>OZ241376.1:0-4444042 GCA_965200705.1 Bryobacterales bacterium
ACACCCTGCGGATGGAGCGCTTCGTGGGCGCGAACGACGGCGGTTCGTCGGCGGGCTTCCTCATGGCGCTTGCGGAGCGTGTTGCCGAGCAAGCAGGCCAAGCGGTGTGGATCGTCTTCTTCGACGGTGAGGAGAGCACCCGAGTTTGGCGGGACAACGACCACACGTACGGAAGCCGTCGCCTGGCGGGTCGCTGGTCGGCCGATGGTACGGCTCACCGCATACGAGCCCTGATCAACGTGGACATGATCGGCGATGCGGACCTGCACCTAATGCGCGACGGAAACTCCGAGCGCGGCCTGCAGCAGACCATCTGGAACATCGCGTCCGAGCTGGGCTACGAATCGTACTTTGATGCAGGGTTCGGCTACATCGAGGACGATCATGTGTCGTTCATTCGTGCGGGCATCCCCGCCGTCGACCTGATCGACTTCGAGTATGGTCCCGGCCACTCTTACTGGCACACCGAAGCCGACACGATGGAGCATCTCAGTGGTCGAAGCCTTGCGGTCGTACTCCATGTCGTAGAGACCGCAATCGACAGATTGCAGGCTGATTGACCTCGAATCGCCGTTCCAGCCAAACGCTGGATGCGACTCAACCAACCTCCTGCAGCGGTGTCGAACGTGGCATCATGTGGCCAAGGTCTCGCCGATTGATTCGGTACGGACGGTGGCAAGCGACGGTGCATTGACTCGTTGGTTCGCGGCACTTCTCTTGTGCGTCGCACCTGTGATCGCGGGCCAGGAGTCCGCCGAGCCTGCAGCGGAGACTCCGGAGGCTGAAGCCACGGAACTGGAAGCAGGCGAGGAAACCGAGTCCGACTCTGCGAACTCCGGCGATCGGACGCGGCTGAACCTACTTGGCGAAGTGAGTTCGGAATCCGGCGAGGCGCAGAGAAACGAGAACGTCCGGCTCACCCTCATCGACAACAACGTTCTCAAGGAGCTGTTGCGAAGGATGGGCGCAACCGCCACGCTGACCAGCGAGTTCAACGCCTCGCGGACGTACTTTGGCCTCGAGTACGGAGGCAATCCCGCGCCGAGCCTGCACGTTCCGTCTGCCGCTGCAAACCGCATCCATGGGGAGCTCTCGTGGAGCCATCAGAACAGCGCGACGTCCGCACGGTCCTTCTTCCAGGCCGGTGGCGTCAGACCTGCCCGCACCAACGACTTCAGCTTCAAGCTCGGCGTGCCATTGGGCAAGGGCACGGCGCTGACGACGCAACTGAGCCAAAGACGCCTGTTGGGGCAGGTCAACGGAAACGTCCTCGTTCCAGCAGCCGACGAGCGTATCCCGACCACACGCGATCCTGCGCGAATCGAGCTGATCAACCGGGTGATCGGCGCCTATCCGAACGAACTGCCGAACCGCACCGACATCAACGAGCGAGCGCTCAACACCAATGCGCCGCAGAACATCAGGAACGATCGCGCCAGCGGCACCCTCGACAACGTCAGGGGCGACAACCGATTGACTCTGCGGTACAACGTCACGCTCCAAAACGTTGAGGCATTTCAACTTGTGGGCGGTCAGAACCCGGACACCACAACCCGCAACCATGCCGCCCGCGTCACGTGGAACCGGTCATGGACGCCCACGACGACCGTGGACTTGACGGCATCCTTCGAGCGCGTGGGATCGCTTCTCGTACCGGAAGAGACCTCCCTGGGACCGTTCTTCCTGTTCAGCCGCATCCTGCAGTCGATTGGGCCAGGCGGCAACATCCCGATCGACCGCACGCGCAACGTCTTCCGCTATGGCGCTCGGATCCAACGGACTTCGGGCAACCACACCATCACGGCGGGAGCCGAGGTCTCGCGCAGGCAGGTCAACGGGTCGGAGAGCAACAACCACCGTGGCACGTTCAGCTTCCGTGCCGACTTCGGGAGAAGCGCGTTAGGGAACCTGCTTGAAGGAACACCGAGCACGTTTCGGTTCGCTATCGGCAGCAGCCACCGAGGATTTCGGAACACCTCCTGGGTGACCTACCTACAGGACAGCTGGAAGGTCGATCCGAGACTGACACTGCAGTTTGGACTGCGCTTCGAACCCGTCGGAAGCCCCTACGAAATCCATGGTCTGAGCGAGGTGCCGTACGACCGGGACTGGAACAACTTCGCTCCCACAGTTGGATTCTCGTTCAGTCCGCAAAGTCGCATCGGCGTGTTCCGGGGCGCGTACGGCCTGCACTATGGTCAACTCTTCGACGCCACGTACATGCAGACGCGATTCAACACGCCCAGCGTCCTGTCCGTGATCGTCAATGCGCCGGACCTCATCGACCCACTCAGAGGGTTCACTGCCGGCCAGCTGGACACAAACGCCCGCAGCACGCGTTTTGCCCTGGAGCCAGAGCTCTCCACTCCGTATTCGCACCAGTACAACTTCTCCTGGACCATGGAGCCCAGCAGGGAATGGAACATGTCCCTTGGCTACGTCGGAAGCCGGTCGCACCGCCTACTCAATCAGCGATACACCAACCGTGGTCATCCGACACCCGGCATCCCGCAGACGACACGCACTGTCAACCAGCGTCGGCCGGATCCGCGCTTCTTCGACATCCTTCAGATCGTCAACGGATCCATCGGATACTACGATGCCGCGAAAGTTACGTTGCGAGTGCCCAACCTTGCGGGACTGAACTTGGAAACGTCCTACTGGCTGAGCAAGGCCATTGACCTGGCTGCCGACTACACCAATACAGCGACTGGCCGAGACGGCAGGCTGGCCCGCAGCCCAGCCGAGTACGATGTCTGGAACTACATGAAGGGGCCGAGCGGATTCGACCAGCCGCACGCATTCCTGTGGCGCATCAACTACGCGTTCCCAACGGACGGCAAGCGAATGCCAAGCCTGCTGCGCGGCTGGCAGCTTACGTCGGTGGTGCTGTGGAAGTCCGGAACGCCTTTCAGCGTGCGTTCCGGTTCTGACTCACCGGGCATCGGCAACGTTGACGGCGCTGGCAGCGACCGGCCGAATCTCGAGGATCCCTCGATACTTGGCATGGCAGTCAACCACCCTGACCGGTCGCGCGAGATCCTCTCACGGGATCGGTTCTCGTTCATTCAGCCTACGGATCCTGCCGGAGACCTCGGTCGCAATACCTTCCGCAAGGACAGTGTCTGGAACGTCAACCTAGCGCTGTCACGGCGGATGGGTCTGCCAGGCGACGCATCAGCGCTGTTCCGCGCCGAGTCGCTCAACATCCTGAACCATCCCCAGTTCGCCGAGCCGGACATCAACGTCGCCTCGCGCACCTTCGGTGCAATCACAAACACGCTCAATGACGGGCGCACGTTCCGGTTCACCTTGCAAGTGACGTTCTGACCGCTGAATTCGTTCAGGAGCCTGGTGCAGGGAGGACGATCCTGCTCCGCTTTCGAGCAAGCGGAGCAGTAGGGCGAGGGCCCGCTAGAATCCGCGAGCGATCACCTCGAAGCTGCCTCGCCATGACTGTCCGGGGGCAACGGTTGGAAGCGCGTCGTAGAGTCCTCGATGAGCGAGGTTGAACGCGTTCGTGATGCCTGTCATCGGCTCGAAGCAAACAAACGAGCGGTTCTCGCCGGTTGGTGCGTAGACAACGGCCACTGGATACGCCTGTCCATAGCGAACAGTGATCGACTCGTCGCGACCCGTCACCTTGAACCCCGACGTTCCGCAGTCCGTCGGCACCAGATCTCCGAAGACGTGGTCCAAGAACTGGTCTCGTAGCAGCAAGCTCTCGTGGCGAGGAAAGACCTCCGATATCGGTGACGTGTTTCCAGTGGGCGTGAAGCGCGCGTTGAGGTTCCAGACCCTGTGCGCTGGCAGCCGCAGCCGCCAGTCGTCCCTCGGGAGATCGTGCAGCTGGAAGTACGGGTGGAAGCCAACCGACACGGGCATTGGCAGGTCGGACTGGTTTTCCAGAACGGTCTCAACACGCAGTCGCCGATCCTTCAGTTCGTACTTGATGGTTATGCGGTGCGAGAACGGAAACTGGGCCATCAGATCCGGATGCAGCCCGAAGTCGAGCCGGCTTACGACCGACGCAGAGTCGCGGCCCGCCCGGAGGTCAATGACATTCCAATGCGGCGAACTGGACAGGAGGCCATGTATCGGTTGGCCGTCCTGGTCCAGCAGGTAGTTGCCAAGCCTGCGGTCGAGTTCGTGCCGGACTCCATGCGCGTAGAAGGCGTGCTCATCGAGACGGTTCGCCCACGGTGCGAGAAACGGGATGCCGCAAAAGTCCGGCTCCGCTACGTAAGCCCCAATCGACTCGTACGGAAACCACAGGGCGTTCTTGCCGTTGCATATGTACTCGAAGGCAAGGTTTCCGAGCTTCGGCGCAATCGACAACGTCGCACCGTCGGCGTCCCGGAGCGTGACGACTTCGATACCGTCAACCGACGCACTCGCCGCCGTATATGTCCCCATGGCGGAGTACCGCTGTCGTAGCGGAACGCCCAGATTATCGCAGGGCGCGGAGGCTGGCGCGATTACTCGCCGGGCAGCTCTCGCAGGTCGGTATCACCTTGGCAGCACATGCAGAGCCCTGGCTCGTGCGTCGTGATGTGGCAGATGACGCAGTAGTACGTCACCCGGTGGAGTTCGCCGTCCTTCACGGTGAAGATCTTCTCTACAGCGAAACGGCCGTCCTCGAGGCGTTCACCACGGACTTCCCACGATCGTTCGACGAGCTGCGGATCCCGCATCGTCGCCTCTAGGCCCTCGTCGAGCGCCAGAGTGACCACGCCACCCTCAACCAGGGTCAGTTGAATCGGTGCGTCGTCCGAGGGCGCCACGAGCCTCCCACGCAGCGATTCGGCCGAAAGCGGCGCCACCACGGCCAAAACCAGCGCCGCGAGGGGCCAAAACCGCCTATTCATAATTTCCGATAACATGGATTATGTCAACTAACGTGTGGATCAGGTCCGCTTGGCGTGATTTTACCGCGGACTGCGGCCCTTTGATGCCGTCCCGTCCTGTTTTCCGAAACCCGTGCCCTGCCTACCAGTCGGTGACCGATCCGTCGAACGCGTCGTACGGCTCGGGGTTGGTCCAGTCGTGGTCTATCTTGTCCGCGATCGCCTCGTCGTCGATCTCGACGCCTAGCCCTGGCTTCGTCGGCAGAGGCACGTAGCCGTTGTCGAACTGGAGTGGCTCCTTGAAGTAGCCCTCTCCAAGCGAGCGGAATTCCTGGCACATGAAGTTCGGGATGCTTGCGTCGAGGTGCACGCACACGGCCGTGGCGATCGGACCGAGTGGATTGTGCGGCGCGACCGTCGCGTAGTGCGACTCGGCCATCCCGGCGATCACACGGGCCTCCATGATGCCTCCGCAATGCGAGAGGTCAGGCTGAAGGATCGACGCGGCCCCCTTCTCCAGCACTTCCCGGAATCCCCACTTCGTGAAGACGCGCTCGCCGGTGGCGATCGGCAGATGCGTACCGTGGGCGATCTCGGCCATGATGTCGTGGTTCTGACAATTGACCGGCTCCTCAATGAACATCGGCTGGTAGGGCTCGAGGGCCTTGATCAAGAGCTTTGCAGTCTGCGGACTGATGGCTCCATGAAAGTCGATGCCGATATCGACCTCGTCGCCAGCCGCCTCTCTCAGGTCCCGGAAGGACTCCGCGGCGCGCTCCACGAACGCCTTGCTCTCGACTACGCGCGCGGGACGCTCCTTGGAGACTCCCACCTTGAACGCAGTGAATCCGCGCGTGATGTCGGCCTTCACCGTGTCCGGTGACGCCCCACCCTTGTATAGGCGTATCCTGTCGCGGGTCGGACCGCCGAGCATGGCGTAGACCGGCAGGCCAGCCGCCTGGCCGGCGATGTCCCACATCGCCTGCTCCACGCCACTGAGGGCGCTGGTGAGGACAGGACCTCCGCGATAGAACGCATGCCGGTACAGAGCCTGCCAGTGGTGCTGAACCTTTCGCGGATCCTTTCCGATCAGGTAGGGCTCCATCTCCTTGACCGCTTCGGCGCAAGTCCTCGCCCTGCCCTCGACGATCGGTTCTCCCAGTCCGACCAGCCCTGCGTCGGTATGCATCTTGAGGAACAGCCAACGGGGCTTGACCAGGAATGTCTCTAGCCTTGTGATCTTCAGGCTCTGCCCAAACGGCACTGGGGCGGCAGCGGCCGATTGCGCGAGTGCGGCGGTCGCCGCAATGCCGGCGGCTGCGCCCTGCAGCACGGAACGTCGTCGCAGGTCGTCGCTCATCGGCAAATACTTTATCGGATTGCCCTGCTCGGCGCGACGCTAGGCCGACTTTACTCGAGGCGGAGTCGGGGAGCCGGAAAGCGGGTTAGATGCTATAGTGTCCCGTAGCCTTATGGGCTTGCCGTGTGCAGTTGCAAGGTGCTTCCGCCAGCACCCCATCCACTAGCATCCTGCACGTGCGATTCCAGCCAATCCGGGCTGGTTCCCCCAGGAGATCAAGGCAGTTTTCCATGAAATCGACCATCATCATCGGTCATCGAGGAGCGAGCGGGCACCCGGAGAACACGATTCCCGCCTTTGAGCTAGCGCTGGAACACGGTGCGGACGGGTTTGAACTAGATGTCCGTAAGTCCGGCGACGGACAGCTCGTAGTGGTGCATGACGCTGTGAGCAGTGGTCTGGCCGTCCAGTCGTCTCCCTACGAGAACATCCGAGACTTGGGCGACGGCTATGAGATGCCACTCTTCGAGGATGTCCTCAAGGCATTCAAGGGGCGCGCATTCATCGATGTGGAGCTGAAAGTCCCAGGTTACGAGGAAGAGGCTGCGGAGCTACTCAAGACGCACTTCGAGATCGGTAGCGCCATGGTGAGCGGGTTCCATACGGTCATGCTGAATCGAGTCCACAAGCTGCTGCCGGACATCCAGCTTGGATACATCTACAACCGCACTCAGGACGAGGAACTACGGCACGACAGTCCGGTCGACTTCGTTATTCCCCAGTTCCGGCTAGCGTCGCGGGAACTCATCAACGACGTCCACGAGGAGGATCTCGGTGTCTACGCCTGGACGGTCAACGACGAGCGCGAGATGCGGCGGTTGCTGGCACTCGGCGTCGACGGCATCATCACTGACGAGCCGCAGCTGCTGGCCCAGGTCCTAGGCCGCTAGATCCGCGTCGAACTCGACGCTGGCCATCACTCCTTCGGAGGTTCCTCGGCTGCGCCGGCCTCCACCATGGCGTTGACGCGCGTCATGTTGAAGTTGACCGACTTGAGCAGTTGGCGCGTGTGCTCGCCGCGCTTGGGCGGCTCGCCCAGGATGTATCCCGGTGACTTGCTCAGCTTCGGGAACACGCCGAGCTGCTCGTGAACGGTGCCTGAGACCGTTCGGATCGGAGTGATCATATCCCGTTCCGTCACGACATCGTCCTGGACGACCCGGGGAATCTCGCGCACCTCGGCTACACAGACGTCCTGCTCCTCGAAGAGTTCCATCCAGGCGCTGACTTCCTTCTTCTGAAAGATGCGGGTCATCTCGGCGATCAACACCTCCTGCTCGTCACCTTCCACGTACTGGTCTGCAATCAGATCCTCCCGCTCCAGGACCGTACAGAGGTTCCTCCAGAACTTCGGCTCCAAGGCCGCGACAGTCAGGAACCTTCCGTTACGAACGGGATAGATGTTGTAGCAGGCGTAGTGTCCGAACAGGCGCTCCTGACCCCGCTTGGGCCGACGCCTTGTGGCGGTGTAGTTCGCAATCTGGACGGGCAACAGCCCAAGCAACGAGTCGAACATCGCAACGTCGACCATCTGTCCTTCGTTGGCCTTGACCCGATGCTGCAGCGCCAGCAGGATGCCGATCACCGTCGGCAGCGCACCAGCTGCCACGTCAGCGATCTGGACTCCCGGTATGAGCGGCTTGCCGTCCGCGTCGCCCAGCAGGTCTAGCATGCCCGCCAGGGCGATGTAGTTTAGATCGTGTCCCGCCATCTGCGAGTACGGACCGGACTGGCCGTATCCGGTCAGCGCGGCGTAGATGATCTTCGGATTGATCTTGCGAGCCTCCTCGTAGCCGATCCCCAGCTTGTCCAGGGTGCCTGGACGAAAGCCATCCAGCACGATGTCCGACTTCTTGATCAGCGCGAGGAACGCTTCCTTGCCGTCCGCGCTCTTTAGGTCGATCGCCAAGCTCTTCTTGCCGCGATTGATCGTGAGGAACGTCGCGCTAACTCCGTCAGTCTGCGGCTGATAGCCACGGAGGTAGTCCCCTTCCCCTGGCTTCTCTACCTTGATCACCTCAGCGCCGAAGCTGGCAAGGATGTGGCTCGCGTAAGGCCCGGGCAACAGGCGGCTCAGGTCCAGAACGCGAATGCCATCAAGCGGTCTGCGACCAGTATGGGCTGGCCGCTTCGCGGCGGAGGTGATCTTTTCCTGTGTGGTGGTCTTCGCGCCCGCCTTCTTCGGGGCGCGCTTGATCTCCGGGCCAGGGAGCGGAGCTGACTTCCGAGTGGCCCTCGCGCCTCTTCCGGTCCCAGCCCTGCGTCTCGGAGCGACAGTCCTGGCCGCTGCCCTCGGAGGTGCCTTGCGCTTTGCGGCAGTCGCCTTCTTCGCCACCGCCTTCTTCGCGGTACTGTCCGAAGCGGTGCTCTTGCCGACTGCCTTCTTGGCGGCTGTGGTGGAGCTCGCCTTAGTGGCTTTAGTCTTGCTCGTTGCCTTGGTTGCCGGCGACTTGGTCGAAGCTGTCGTGGTCGCTTTCTTGGTTGTCGACTTTGCCGCCTTCTTGGCAGCCGGCTTGGTGGACTTCTTGGCAGCCGGCTTGGCCGATGCCTTTGACCGGCTGGCAGTCTTCTTGGCGGAGGTCGCCTTGCTGGTGCCCGCCGGTTCGGACGAGGCCCTCGCCTTGGTCTTGCTCTCGGAATCTCCCGCTGCGGCTGTCATCTTGTGTGAGTCGTGCTCGCTTCAGGCTCTCAAGGCACCATGCGCTCAACCGCGATTAGCTCTGGAAGAAGCGGCTCTAAACGCCGTCCAGTCCATGCGGCAGGCCGAAAGGTTGCTCATGCTCCGGCAAGAGCGGCACGTGGCGTAGCGTGGGCAGAGCACGCCAGCTGCCACGGATCGAACAATAATACCAAACCTTAGCCCTGATTTGCTTCGTGTTGCGGTGTCGTCTTGGCATTGGCGGCCAATGGCACTTGAGGGGTTCCATCAAGATTCCGGAACCGCACACCTCTAGACCTTGGCGGCCGCCACTCGTCTCGTCATGCGGCCCGAGAGCGCAGGCAATGGGAGTCCGCACGAATCACGCTTCCTGGACTAGGGCAGACGCTCTGGCTCTCTTGAATTGGACCTCCCGAGAGCGTTCTAGGAATCTCCGAAGAAACAGTTGCGGGATGAAACCGGATCTGGCGTCGGGGAGTCCAAGATGATCGATGGGTACGATGAGGAGTACGATGCCCTCAGGGACTTGTTCCTGGGGTCCGGTTTCCGGTATTGCGGCGAATCGACACGTGTCGTTCGAGAACACTCCGGAAGATGCGCTAATTCAGGCCGCGCAGGGCGGCAACGAGCAGGCTTTCGCCGAGATCATACAGCGCCACCAGAACATGGTGTTCAGCGTGGCTTACCGCATGGTGCGGAGGCGCATGGATGCGGAGGATGTCGCGCAGCAGGTCTTCGCGAAGATCTTCTACGCCCTGGGTCGCTTCAACAGGCGCTCATCCCTGTCCACTTGGATCTACAAAATCGCATTGAACGAGACGTACGACTACCTGCGGCGCCTCAAGAATCGTAAGGTGCTCTATTCGGGAGACTTGTCCAGGGACTCTGAGGAGTCAACGCATGCCAGCGCCACTTCCGTTGCGAAGGGTCCGAGAGCTGACGAGCAGTCCGCAAGGCGTGACTACCTGATGAAGCTTCTTGAGCACGTCTCAGAAGAGGAGCGCACCCTGCTCTTCAAGAAGGAAGTCGAGGGCATGACGGTCGACGAGCTCTCGGGGATGACTGGCATCAACCCGAACACGATCAAGGTGAAGCTGTTCCGGGCACGCAAGAAACTGGTCAAGGCCGCCGAGAAGCTAGAAGCTCCCACCGCGAGTGGACTGAAGTAGGGTCCACCAAATGGCCAGCGCGTCGAGGTAAGGCAACATGGACAGATTCCTGAGAGAGAACCTTGAGGCCTACCTTGCTGGCCAGCTTGGTCAGTCCGACCGACGGGAATTCGACGCTCGCATGGCGGCGCGACCGAATGACCGCGCGATGGTCCAGAAGATGGCCCACCTCTCGCAGGAATTCGAACTGTTTGATTTGCCGGAAGAGGCTGCGCCGGGCCCATCCCCGTCGTTCTGTGCCCAGGTACTTCAGCGCATAGAGGAAGAGGCGCGGCCGGCGGTGTGGGACTGGCTGCTCCAGCCGCTGGTTGTCCGGCGGGTTGCGTATGTTGCGGTCGCTTGGATCTTGGCCCTCGTCTCCGGCAGCGTCACACAGTCCGCTGCCAACCCGGCAGTCGACCAGCTGGCACGCTCGGTGCTGGCCGAGGCGCCCGAGAGCGAGTACTACTGCAATGTGCGAATGGGCTGTGACATCGACGTGAATCGGAGCTCGATGCTGGCGGTCGTCATGGTCCGTGGCGGATCGGATCGATAGTGGATCACCTCCCCTCGCGACAGGTCGGCAGGGGCGTCGGCCTCATACTCCTGATATTTTTCTGCGGACTGGCCACGGGGTACTTGGGCTTCAGCCTCGTGCAGGCCACGCGGGAGGCCCGCGGTCCCGAGTTTCGGGTTGATGCGACGCTGAACGAGCTTGCTGGCCAGCTGGACCTGAATCCAAGCCAAATGGAGCAGATCCGCATCATCCTGGACGACGCGATCATGGAGGAGGTCGAGCTTCTCAGCGAGCTGCGGTTGAACCAGGCCGCGGCGCGGGAGCGGATCTCGCAGTACCTCACCCCAGAACAGGATCAAGAATTCAACAAGATGCTCGAGATCAACGTGGCATCCCAATGATCATTCGCGACGTGGTTTCCCGTGCCGTCTTCTCGGACCGGAAGATGGGCAAGGCAGAGCTTCTGCGCGGCGACCGGATCTTCGCCGGCCTCAACTGCTTCGAGCCAGGGCAGACTCACACCCTCCACACCCACGCGGGGCAGGACAAGCTCTACTTGGTGCTCGATGGTGAAGGGGACATCACAGTAGGAACGGAAGTCTCGTGCGTTGGTCCCGGTGACCTAGTCCTTGCGGAAGGCGGCGTGGCCCACGCCGTGGAGAACCGGGGCACCGAAAGGCTCGTAGTGATGACGGTCATGGCGCCGCCACCGGGAGCCAAGTAGGCCCCTTCGCAGGAAGTCACTAGGGAAGCCTGCCCTGACGACACCGTCCAGTTGGACGTACTGTCGAATCACCTCGATCCCCCGGACTCGGAGGATGCCGCGGACCGATCGATGAATCAGTCGCCGCTCTGTGCGCCGCGAGCGGACGAGACCTCTACGCCGTCCGTCCCCATCTGCTCGATCTCCGCAAAGGCAATCTTGCGCTGCTCGTCCATCGCCATGTTCGCCAGCATCACCGCGACCGAGTCCTGCAGGCCGACGTTAATGTCCGCCCGCGGCTGGTCGCCGTTTGCAACGTCGTGCAGGAAGCTCGACAGTTCCGCGTATTCGGGATCGACATCCTCGCTGGGACGGAGAATTCCCTTGTTGTAGGCCCAGGTCTTGGCGAAGAACATCTCCTTCTCGAAGAAGCTCATGTCCGCGGGATTGGAGCCCTCGGGATCGATGGGGATGCCGTCACCCTGCTCAGCCGTGTCGGCACCCACGGTCGCTCCAGCGACCCAGTTCTCGTCCGTGGTCTTCTCCTTGGCCTGGTCCTCCATCTTGACCTTCATCACATCGCGGTAGATCATGCCGTCGCCGTAAGGGATCAGGGTGAGCTCGATCGCGCCGTCCGTCCCGAGGATGGTCTCCCGGCACCCGTCACCCGGGATCCGCCGACCGGCGATGTGCCGGTTCGTCATGATCGAGCTGTATTGCAGCTTCTGGCCACCCGGGTACTCGAAGATCAACTGGATGTTGTCGTAGATGTCGCGTCCATCCTTCCAGTAGTCGCGTCCGCCGACACCCATCACCGACTTTGGATGCTGGTCGAGGATCCAGTCCGCAACGTCAACCTGGTGGGACATGAGCTCGGCAGCCAGACCGCCTGAGTACCTCCGGTAGAGCCGCCAGTTGAACTGGTCTTCGTATTCCGGCTTGGCCTTGCGGCGCCAGTTGGTGTTCCGGTGCCACTGCGCCTGGATGTGAGTCACCCTGCCGATGGCGCCAGCGTCAATCATCTCCTTCGCACGCTGGTACAGGAGGCTGTAGCGACGCTGCAACCCTACCTGGATCGTCAGGTCGGGGTGAACCTCGTGCAGTGCCCGCAGGGCATGCACCTCTTCGGGCCTGAAGACTAGCGACTTCTCGCAAAACACATGCTTGCCCGCTTCCAGCGCAGCCTTCATGACGGGGAAGTGCAGGAACAGTGGAACCGTAATGAATACGGCGTCGATGTCATCCGCCTGCAGCAGTTCGTTGTAGTCGGTGTACGACCGGGGCTTGCCGTCGAACACCTCGAGGGCCCGTTCCAGATTCCTCGGGTAGATGTCGCATAGCGCCACGCAGTTCCCGTGCTCCATGTGCACGAGGTGCCTCTCCAACAGCCTGCGTCCGCGGCTGCCCGGGCCGATCATTGCATAGTTCACGACCGAATCGGCCGCCTTCGCTCGACGGACAAACGGTCCGTGGCTGGCTGCGGCTGCCACGCCGATGGCCGCTGCGGTCTTGGCAAACTCGCGACGGTCGGGCTGGGTGTTCTTGATCTCTGGATCTGCCATATCTGAAGCCTCGATGGAGGCTCGCGCTGTGGTTCGATTCTAAACCTGCCTCTCAAGCAACTGCAAGGCGGGCCCAGATTCCCGGCAACTGTTGCGGCTGCCATGGCGTTCCCGTACCTTGCCCCGAACCGGAGCCAAGCTGATGTAGCGGGCTCCCTGCCCCGTTGAGTTCCATCCCTCCCAAGCCTTCCAGCAGCAGATGCTGCAGATAGGGAGGCCCGGGAATAGCAGCTGAGCCACGTGCGTGCGGAAGCGGTCACGGAGATGCCTTGGCCGACCGACAGGCACTCACCCGGCGCTGGTCATGCGAACCGTCCCCCATTCAAGGCAGGCACCTGAGTCCGAACCTGGTCGCAGAGCCCGCACGTTACCTGTTATCGTGCTCCATGGCCAGAATCGATCAGCTTCGTTCTCTGCTCGCCGCGGATCCATCAAATCGGTTCGTCCAGTACGCACTAGCGCAGGAGCACGCCAAGACCGGTGACGATGACGGAGCCGTGCTCATCTATGGGGAGATCCTAAGCTCGGATCCCGACTACCAAGCCGCCTACTACCACCTCGGCAAGGCGCTCGAACGGTTGTCCAAGCCCAAGGAAGCACGGGCGGCGTATGAACGAGGCATCCGGGCGTCATTCCGAACCAATGACGAGCACGCACGCAGTGAACTGCAGGCCGCTCTGGATGAGATCCAGCGATGATCCCCCGGCGTCTCGGCTAGGTTCGGATCCGGCAGGTAGCGGCAGCACACATCCTCCCGCGCGGCATAGGGGGCCCGGTGTCCTAGGGCCCCTGTACCTTGTGCTTGCGCTTGGACTGGCCGTCCTGACCCCAACGCTGGGGTCCGCCTCGGAGTTCTCCACACTAGCCAGCCTCGACGGTGCATCCGGCGACGAAGGACGTGTGATCTCCTTCCTTGCCGAGCGGCTTGCGGGAGCACAACGGCGCGGGGCCAATGGTTCGCTCATCGTGGAGTTCGGATCGGGTCGGCCACGCACGCTCTTGGCTGCCGGAGTCGACGAGCCTGGCTACGCCGTGTCCAACGTCAACGACGAGGGGTATCTGCGCCTCCACTCGCTCGGTGGACAAGCGTTCAAGGACTCTCTGGCGCGCTACTTCATTGCGCGGCACCTGTCTGTCCGGACTGTGAAGGGCAGGCGCTTCGCGGGTGTCACAGCGGCCCCTTCCGTCCACATTGGTGAAGCCTCGCGCTACCGCAGCTACGATGACTCCGATCTCTACGTTGATGTCGGGGCAACGAACCCCAGCCAGGTGCGATCTGCCGGCATCGGCCCGCTGAGCCGCGTCACGATCGCCAAGCAGGCGCGACACCTAGGCCCAGACTGGGTGACCGCACCCTGGATTTCGAGCCGTGTCGGAGCAGGCATTCTGCTGGTGCTGGGACAACACCTAGCGGCTCATCCCCCTTCAGGGACAGTTATCCTCGCGTTCGCCACGCAACAGTATCCCGGCAACGTCGGCTTCGCACGGACGATCGAGTCCATCGAAGCCGACCGGACCGTCCTACTCATCGCCAACGGCGAGGACCGGCCAGCCATTGCGCCCATCGGACCGAGCGATCGAGATCTGGTCAACACCATCCAAGAGGTCGCGAAGGGCCTGAATTTGGAGTTGAGGCTTCGGAGTGCACATCGGTTTCGCGGCATGGCATTCGCCGACCCAATCGGTTCGCACGGACGCCTTGCGACGGTCCTGATCCCGGGCGTCCACAACTCCGGAACTCCCGCGGCGTCGGTTGACCTTGGAGCAATGGACGACGCCGCGGGAATCCTCGCTGCACTTGTGGGCGTCCCCGCTCCCCCGCCCCAGCCGCGTGGCGACCGCGCGAAAGGCGAATCCACAGCCAGCGCGTCGTCGCCACGGACATCGTCCGACGCACTGTTCGCGTCTGCCCTAAACCGCCTGTCGACCATCGCAGGTGTCAGCAAGAACGAAGGCGCCGTGCGTGACGCTCTGATCGATCTGGTGCCGAACGGCCTGCGGAAACGGTCGCAAACAGACAGCAAGGGCAACCTGGTTGTTTCGCTGGGCCCTCAAGGCCCTCCGGAGACGGTCTTCCTGGCGCACATGGATGAGATCGGTCATGTCGTCAAGCGGTGGGACAGTTCGACCGGCACGGCCACGGTCGAATCAGTGGGCGGCACAAGCCAAGCGTTGTTCGAGTGGCGTCCGGTCTCGATCCACACAGACACAGGTAGCCATCCCGCCGTCATGCTCAGGGACGGCAGGCTGTGGTTGGGGCTGCCACGGAAACCGAGCAAGCGTGCCTGGACGCCGGAACCTGGGCAAACGGTCACTGTGGCCAAGCAGGTGCACAGCCTAATGGGCAAACGAGTCTCTGGCCGGTCACTCGACGATCGGTTGGGCTGCGCGGTCCTGATCGCGGCACTGGCGCGACTGGAGCGACGTGCTTCCCGCGCTGCGCGGTCAGTCGCGTTCGTTTTCTCTGTCGAAGAGGAAACCGGTCTGGATGGTGCACGGCACCTAGCAGACACCTGGAGACCAAGGCGCGTCTATCCCGTCGACACCTTCGTCACTTCCGACACGCCGACCGAGGATCGGCGGTACGCCTACGCTCGCCTAGGTAAGGGTCCAGTCCTGCGTGGTCTTGACGAAAGCGGCGTCACGTCCGCTGAGGAGATCGCAAGCACGATTGCCCTGGCGAAGCGTCTCGACATACCGCTGCAGATTGGAGCCACGGGCGGCGGCAACGATGGCTCCGCGTTCGTCTCTCTACACACCGCGAACATTCCAATCGGGTTCCCGCTGCGCTATGCGCACACCTCCGTGGAGACCGCCGACCTTGGCGACGCTGAGGCGGCCGTGGACTTGATAGAGGCCCTAGCGATCGAAGCGATGGGTGGCGGACGGAGCAAACGCCGCTGACGTCGCGGCTCGAGTGGGAAGGAGAAAGGGCGTCCCGTCTCTCGACGGGTACTCCGTCGACGGGCTCTATTCGTCCAGGTTGGCCCTATGGACGTCGCTTCGACGCCACAGTCTTGCCTTGGGCCTCCGAGCCAGTAGCTTTCGGCTCTTCGAACCCCGCAGCCCCAAGCCCCTCGCCCTGCGCAGGAACGAGTTGGTCGAAGACTTCGTCGATCGCGTCGCTGACGGCACTTGACGGTGGCGGGAACGGCTCGCCTTCCGCGGGGATCGTGACATCAACCATTCCAGCCTTGACCTCTTCCATGGCGATCTTGGTCGCCTTGCGGGAGGTAGTCGAGATCAACGGTCGTGCCCCCTGCTGCAGCTGGCGCGCCCTGCGGGCCGCGGCGAGGATGAAACGATAGACGCTCTTGTCCTCGTCCGCGGGTATGGTCCAGACCTGATCGGGCGGCTTCTCGTAACCGTCGAAAATGTCCTGTTCCTTGTTGCTCATTCGTTGCCCCGCGTTTGTTAGTCCCGTATGCCGAAGGTGCCGAGTATGTGGGCGATCCGACCGGCCATGTTGATACGTTTGGACCGCTCGGCCGTCAGAACACCTCGGAGTCGACTCAAGGCATCCTCGACATCGTCGTTGACCACAACGTAGTCGTAGTCCCGATAAAGTCCGACTTCATTCGCCGCTTCTCGCAGCCGCCTCTTGATGGTCGCCTCCTCGTCGGTCGAACGATCTCGAAGGCGCCGCTCCAACGACTCGCGCACAGGAGGCAGTATGAAGACCCGGACTGCCTCAGGGAGCTGCTTCTTCAATAATGCAGCACCCTGTACGTCTATGTCCAGCACGAGATCCTGTCCAGACTTGCGCGCAGCCATCACAGCAGACCAAGGGGTGCCGTACCGATGACCGAACACGGAGGCCCATTCGAGGAATTCGCCGCGCTCGACCATCGCTGAGAACACCTCGTCCGTGACGAACCGGTAGGCCTCGCCGTCGACTTCCTCCCCACGCGGCTCGCGCGTCGTAACGGAGACGGCGTAGGCGAGATTCGACTCGACCTCGCGGAGCTTGCGGATCAACGTGGACTTGCCTGTACCCGAAGGCGCCGAAATGACCAACACCACCGGCATGCCGGCTTGGACAGAGTCGCGACAGGTGTCCGGCGATCTCCCAGATTCCGCCGCCGGGGCGCTGCCCTCGGCTCCTTTTGCCCGGCCCACTCTAGCCCAGCGCCGCCGACTCGCTGTCGACCCGGACCGTCTGCGCTTGTTCGCTCGTCAGTGCATCGAGTGACTGCAGCTCCGCAAGCCGACGGTAGATGCCGGACGACTCCAGGAGGCTACCGTGAGTGCCACTGTCAACGATCTGACCCCCGTCCATGACGAGAATGCGGTCCGCCGTGCGGATGGTCGAGAACCGGTGTGCGCTGACGATCACCGTACGACCCCGGATCAGATTGGAGAGCGCCTGCTGCACCAGTGCCTCGGCCTCGCTGTCGAGATGGGATGTGGCTTCGTCGAGCAGGAGTATAGGCGCGTCCTTAAGGAGCGCCCGTGCAATGGCAATGCGCTGGCGCTGTCCACCGCTCAGGCGATGGCCCTGCTCTCCCAAGTTGGTGTCGTAGCCCTCGGGAAGGGCTTCGATGAAGTCCGCAGCGTAGGCGGAAGCCGCCGCATGATGAACCCTCGCAGGGTCGATGTCGGGCTGGCCGTAGGCGATGTTGTTGAAGATCGTGTCGTCGAAGAGGATCGTGTCCTGGCTGACCATGGCGATCTGGCTACGGAGGGACTTCACCGTCACGTCCTTCAGATCCTTGCCATCGATGCGGATCGATCCGGTCGAGGGGTCGAAGAACCGAGGCAACAGACTCATCAGCGTCGTCTTCCCCGCCCCACTCGGACCGACCAGTGCGAGGACTTCTTGTGGGCGAACGTCGACGGTGATCCCACGCAGTGCGGGTGGACCCTCGCTGCCAGGGTAGGCAAAGCTGACGTTCTCGAATGCGATGCAGCCGATGAAAGGTGGCAGGTTGATCGCGTCAGCGGAATCACAGACATCTACGGGCTGGTCCATGTACTCGAAGGCACGCTGGATGGCTCCGAGAGCCTGCTGGAAGATGTTGTAGATCCCTATGAGCCGCTTGACTGGCTGAAGCAGCATCACAAGGGCAACGACGAAGCTCACGACCTCGCCGGCAGTCATCTGGTCCGCCAAGACTCTCCCGCGGACGTAGATCAGTAGGCAGAGCACCATACCGGCACCCAGGGTCTCGATGATCGGAGAGACGACTGCCTGCTGCCGCACCATGCGCATGCTCGCGTCAAAGAGGTGATTGGCTCGGTTCGAGAATCTCTTGATCTCGAAGGCCTCCATCGCGAAAGCCTTCACGATGCGGTTGCCCGATATCGTCTCCTGCATGTACTTGACGAGCTGTGCCAAGTGATCCTGCGTGTGCCGTGACACTGAGCGAAGACGGCGCCCGATCCTCGACGCAGGCAGGAGAACGACGGGCAGGACAACGACGCAACCCAAGGTCAGGACGGGGTCGTGCTGCAGCAGCACAAGTAGCAAAGCGATGACGGTAAACGTCTGGCGCATCAGGTCCGCAAGGAAGTGCGAGCAGGCCGACTGGATGCGTTCGATGTCGCTAACCAAGGACGAGATCAGCTCGCCGGTGTGCTTGGTCTGGAAGAAGGCCGGCGACTGGTTCAACACCACTCCGTACATCTCGTTGCGGATGTCCCGGACCGCAGACATGCCGGCATGGTTCACGAGACAGTTCGCGATGTAGTCAGATCCGCCCTTGAGCACGGACACCGCTAGGAAGACGATGCAGAAAAAGGTGAACGAGTCTCCGACGGTTCCCGGAACGAGATCGTCGAGCGTCAGAGTGGTTCCGGTCCCGGGAATCTCCAGAATCTCAACCGGAGCGTCCGCGGCCGACGGGCTCAGGAAGCGGTCCAGAAGTGGCTCCAGCAGCAGCGCGAACATGCCGTAGCTCGCGCCGACTACGGCCATCAACAGAACCGCAACGGCAATGTGGAAGACGCACGGGCGGACGTAGCCAAACAACCTGCCTAGGTCGCCCACGGGTTCATCATGGCATAGGGTCGGCACCCCCCAGAGCGGGTCTGCGGCTAGGGGTGTGGCTCCGCGCTGCGTCGCGAAACGCTCGCCACATCGGTCAGGTGGCTTCGCAGGAATAATCCGTACTAGATTGCAATTGAATCACTTAGCGGCGAACCATCGACAGCTCGCTCGAGTTCAGCGACCGCAATGGTGCCGGAACTGCTCAGCGGGGGACCCGGCGACGGACATCCGCCAACTCCGATGCGAGCGAGGATCCGTAGACGACGATGTCTGTGCTGTACGAAATCACGTTGAACCCTATCTCCATCCACATTTCCGCCTGTTCCGGCGACCCGGGCTGAATGCCCGCGAGCAGCCCGTGCCGACGTGTGGAATCCACCACTCTCTTTAGTGCCTCGATAAATCTTGGATGCTCGAACTCTCCAACAATCCCCATGGACTGGGTCAGGTCCATGTGTCCCACCCAAAGGCAGTCCACCCCAGGAGTTGAGGCGATCCCCTCTAGGTTCTCCAGTGCGGTCATGCTTTCGATCTGGCACAGGAGAAGGTTCCTTTCGTTGGCCTGCTCGATGTATTCCCGCGGGTCGGGCCGCTGAAAGTCGTTGTGGGCCGTACCGAGGCCCATTCCCCTGAAACCTGCTGGGGCGTAGCGCATCGCGTTGTTCAGGAGGCGAGCCTGCGCGGCGGTCTGCACGTTCGGCGCCATGATGCCGTGAGCGCCAGCATCCATGACCCGCGCCACGAAGTGGTACTCCAGCGCCGGAACACGCACGAGCGGACTGATCCTCGTCGCCTTGTAGCCCGCGAGCATCTGGGCGACTTGGGAGAGGTCGAGCGGCCCGTGCTCCATGTCGATCAGAACGAAGTCGAGGTCCGCTGAGGCGCAAAGCTTGGCGATACCCGGAGTCGCAAACTCCATCACCATGTGACCGAAGGCCACGCCGTTACTGTCGATTGCCGTTTGGATGCCGTTCTTGGACAACACGGATAGAGCATACCCTTGCTGCCATTCCCGGCACGAGTCGTCCGGGTCGGAAGCCGTGAAGATGCGCTGAGGCGGTTGGAGCCTCTTGCCAAATCGGGGGCGACATTGGAGGGTCGAGTCCCGAAGGCGAGGTTCCCGCAGCGAACGGCTGTGATCCAGAACGGCTTCAGAGGCGGGCGCCAGCGGCAGGCTTACTCCACTTCCGGCCGCCTGCGGTAGTGCCGGGCCTTCGACAAGCCGTAGGGAGTTTGCTCAAAGACCGTAGTCGTCCACCGCTTCAGTCGGGTGGGGTCCGACGGGCGCTCCTCCCCTAGCGTGGCCAGTCCCGCGCTGGGGATCGCGGTCGAGACCGGCCAGGCGTGCTCTGCCGGACAGACCTGCAGCTCCCAGCCAACCAAGTCATCGTGCGGCCGTCCTGCCAGCTCGACCGCCTTGCGTTTCCAAGATCCTGCAAGCTGCTCGGTGTGTGCGACGATTCTCGCATTCAGCGCGGCAGTGCCCTGTCGCGCTCAATGCCTGACTGGCATGACGGAACAAACCACGCTTCGCGAATTCACGCTACGAGCACTTCTGATCGGCCTCGTGATCGGAACTGTCCTCACCGCTGCCAACACTTATCTGGGCCTGTATGCGGGCATGACCGTCTCGGGGAGCATCCCCGCCGCCATCATCTCGATCGGCATCCTCCGTGGCGTGCTCCGTTCCGGCACCGTCCACGAGAACAACATCGTCCAGACCATCGCCTCGGCGGGCGAGGCGGTTGCGGCGGGCATCATCTTCACCGTCCCTGCCCTGATAATCACCGGCGTCTGGACGGACTTCCCGTTCTGGAAGGTCTCGGCAATCAGCCTGCTCGGCGGAATGCTCGGCATCCTGCTGATGATTCCGCTCCGACGGATCCTGATCGTTGAGGACAGGGACCTAGTCTACCCAGAGGGCGTCGCATGCGCCAAGGTCCTCCAGGCCGGGGATTCCGCCGGTGGCGCGCTGCGATTGATACTGCTCTCGCTCTTCGGCGGTCTGGTCTTCAAGTCACTGAGTGGACTCGTTGGCGTTTTCCGCTCGACCGCAGAGTATGCCTGGCGGGTCGGAAGCTCAGTCCTTTACATGGGCACGGACATATCGGCCGCCCTCATCAGTGTCGGTCTGATCGTTGGCATCGAGATCGGCGTGGCCGCATTCAGCGGGGGCCTAATCGCTTGGGGCATCTGCATCCCAATCTTCTATCTGTTCAATCCGATGCCTGATGGCTCGGTTCTGGATGCAGCCTGGGCCGCTTGGAGCAGCCACATTCGCTACATGGGCGTGGGCGCGATGATCGTCGGTGGTCTGTCCTCAATGTGGAGCATACGCCGTGGCATCGCGCGGGCCGTGCGCCAGCTCGCCGGTAAGTTCGACCGGTCCGGGTCAGCAGCGAGTCGCACCGACACCGACCTGCCGAGCCCAGTCGTCGCAGGCCTGCTCCTCGTCGTGGCCATAGGCACGTTCGTCATCTACCGGACGATGACGGAATCGGCCTCTATAGCTCTCGTCGCCGGCGTGGTGATGCTTCTTGCCTCCGTGTTCTTCGTGGCAGTGTCGAGCTACATCTGCGGCCTTGTCGGCTCGTCCAACAATCCGATCTCAGGTATGACGATTTGCGCCTTGATGTTCTCGTCCCTCGTCCTCCTGATACTCGGCATGTCCGGCAGCTCGGGAGTTCTAGGCGCACTGGGCGTCGCGAGCATCGTTTGCTGCGCCGCTGCGACCGCGGGTGACACGTCGCAGGACCTCAAGTCCGGGCACCTGATTGGTGCCACTCCGATGAAGCAGCAGATCGCCCAGATCGTCGGGGTGGTGTTGCCAGTGTTCGCCATCGCACCCGTTCTGACGCTGCTGCACAACGCGTACGGCATCGGGACCGACGCGCCTGGCGCACTTCGCGCACCGCAGGCCACCCTGTTTGCGTCGATCGTAGACGCGTTGTTCGGTGACTCTGAGATGCCGTGGACGATGGTCTGGATCGGCGTGGCGATCGCGATCGGCATACTCGCCGTCGATAAGATTCTGGTCCAGAGGGGAAGCCGCTTTCGGGCCCACCTCATGCCAGTGGCCGTGGGGATCTACCTGCCATTGGCATTGATGACACCGATCCTACTGGGAGGGCTGATCGCACATGCGCTCAAGAAGGCTTCCGAAGGCGCCAGTCACAGGGGCGTGCTGATCGGTTCTGGACTCATCGCCGGGGAGGCGATAGCGGGCATTCTGATCGCCGTTCCGAAAACTCTGGTCGAGGACGTTCAGATCCCATATCCAGTCCTAGACAGCAACTTGTTGTCGCTACTCGGTTTGGGACTCGCGATGTACGTCGTGTATTCCATCGCAAGGCGGGCCCCCAAGGAGGCTTGAGACTGGAAGATTCAGTCCTCGCGACAACCCAGCTAGCAAGAGCAGGCATCAGTCTGCGAGCTAGTGGTTGGCCAAGAACCCCGGTCTTCCCGGTCTCTCCGGTCGGAGCAAGGTCCGGGTCGAGTGCCGCACTGCCCCCAGCTTGTCCCATTGGAGGATCGGCTCGGCGCGGTTCTGTGAACAGGCCGCTGAACTGCTGCTGGAATCGGAGCTACGGCGCATGCTCGGGAATGGTCCGCCACCTTGCGGCAAGCTGGCGGGGTAGGGTCGCGTACGGGCTTGGGAGAGGATAGATGGATGCCTAGGTTCGATGCCACGGTCGTCTGCCAGCCGCTGCGCCGGATCGATCCTAGGGATCCTAATTCGGTGCATAATCCAATCGAGGAGATTCGACAGATGACAGGACGAGCCACCGAAGCTCGGCTCGACGCGATGGATGCTCGCTTTTCCGCGCACCTCGACGCGCTGGAGAAGTCGCAGACATCCCTTTACGCAACCATAGCCGCACAACTCGACGCGCTGGAATCCCGGCTCAAGACTTTCCCGTGGGTCGTGGGCGTCGCCATTGTGATCGCCTACCTGATTTCCCGCTACGGTCCCTAACCCGCCTGCCTGCCAGCGCTACAGACTAACCGCCGGAACTCGCCTACTCCGCTCTGGACTCCCGGCTGGGAAGGAGGAAGATGCGCTTCACGGACAAGGCCGCTAGGACCGAGCTTCGCGTCAATGACAGCATCAGCCTGCGAGGCATCCCTGATTCGAGGAGCCGAGAGCCAAGAGAATCGTACGGCGGGCGATCTGACCTCTGACCCACCTCCAAGCGGTTCGGCTCGAAATCCGGGGAGCGGGCATCCCGAGCATCCGTTGGAACCGGGCTGCGGCGGGCGCTGGCTGGATGGAGGTCCTCAGCCTTCATCGAGACGGCCCCGAACGCATTCCCCCGGGCTGGCGCGGCCTGCAATCTGCCTGGTGGACGCCTGCACCTGTGCGAAGGCGGCGAAGCGCGTCCATCGGCCATTGGCGCCGAGCCGCGCTTGGAAGGTGCGGTCTCTCCCGCCGTCACACCATTAGGCAGGTGTCGCCGGTCGCTAGGCGATCGACTGTCGCGAGCGCCGATCGGGGCTATTCATCCGCCCGTCTGTTCCTGACCGCAGGTTCGGCAGCCAAGCGCCGCCGCCAATCCCCAACCTCTACTGCGGAGACGGACAGAACCGCAGCGGCAGCTTCGTCAATTGCTGCTCGGACGACACAGCGATCAGCGTCTGCAAGCGGAAGCACGGGTTCACGGCAGCTGCGCACCCATGCGGCAGTCAAGGCGGCGCATTCGGGTGCCGTCGGTTTTGGACACGGAATCGACTTCAAGTGCGACACGGACCATTTCGGGTAGGTAAGTTTCCTCGCCCTGCGGTTCAGGGAGAGCATCCGTCCAGGAGTGCTGTTCAACCAAGCGCAGAGCGCTTGCTCGTAAAGCGGATCCGCACCTCTAGCCCTTGTCGGAATCCACCCGAACCCGAATGTCGCCACTTCGCTCCACAGCGCAGTCAATCGGCCACTAACCGTGTCGTAGCGCGTGGCAAGCATCAAGTTTCCTTTTCCCGCCAGCACGTTCTCATGCAAATGCGCTCGCCTGCCGCCAGGTACGACTCGCGCATCCGGCGCATCCGCCATTGTGAGCCTGACCTTTGCGGATACGCTGTCGAACACCATCGTTGCTTTCGGTTCGTCGTCATCGGACCGCCTCCACGAGTCCTGCGCGGCCCGGCTCGTCGGCCCAAAATCAAGCACGACGCCTAGGAGCGTGAGGTCGTCATGTTCCTCCAATGAAGCGACGATTTCGGCCACGTCACCGTCGTACCACTGCACAGGCGTCCAATCCCCGGCTCGTACGCGGTCTTCGGGCCACGCATGCGTGTCGCCCCAATCCGCCAGTTCCCCTGACGCGATGGCGTCGGCGACAGCGACCGCTTCTTCCGCGCTATTCGGCATCCGTCGAATGGACACGAACTCCGTTGGTGCACCATTTTGGTGCAGGGAGCGAGACGACGTTCTACGCCTGCAAATCAGCAGGCACTCGTGGATGGTCGTGTTTTCGGAGAAGTTGATCCGCTTCGGGTCATGCGAAGTCACGACGCGCTCGACGTGGAAGCGCTCGGCGAGGAAAAGACGTTCATTGACGCCCGATGCACCGATGCAGGCCGTAGCAGGGATGACCTTCGCCAGAACTCCCCCCCCCCCGGTCTTCAGCAGCTTCTGGGCGAGTGGCGTGAAAAAAGTTCTGATGCTGTTAGTCGTGATAACGGCTGCCGCTGTCGAGTCGGACTGTTCAAGCCGGTTCCGGATGTCGATTTCGAGCCGCTGCATCCCCTTGACAGCATCGGCGCCGAACTTCCGCCCGCGCTTGGCGTTGTCCGTGAACGGAGCGTTCATGATGACCGCATCAAGATCGCGTAGCGGGAAGCAGATTTCCTCGCTCTCGTTCACCTGCTCCGCGTCGAAGTCCTCGAACGACCGCTTGGGCTTCGCCGTCTCGAACATGTCGAACCGCTCGGCGTCGGCGTTCAGAAGCTCCAGCGATCCGGCCTTGTAGTTCTCGTCCGCCTGCGGACCGTGGGGCATCGTCAGGAGGTTCATGCGCTTGTAGTCCACCGTCGGAGCGCCGAGCGTGAGGTTGCAGGCGGTGAGTTGTATGGCGTGTTGGTTGATGTCGAGGCCGCAAAGCACGTCTTCGACAAGGTGCCGGTGCAGGTCGTCGCGATCTGCCGAGTCGAGTTCTCTCGCTCCCGCCACGCGATCCTTGATCGTCCGCAGCGATGCCATCAGCAGCGTGCCCGTGCCGCACGCCGGGTCCATGATTCGCAGCTTCTCGACAGCCTCTGTATCGCTCCAGTCGGTGAAATCCGCGTCGAAAGCCAGTCGCGCCAGCATGATGGCCGACAGGTTGTTCGTGTAGAACGCGCCGTCGCTCTTTGCCGAACCCAGTATGCGGTGGTACAGCGGCCCTGCGTGGTCGTAGCCGAGCTCGCTCAGGGAGTCGGCGACGCGGTTCGCGCACTCGGCGAGGTTCCGGATTGCGTCGTCGGCCGCTCTGCCTTCTGGCAACGCGACGAGCACGCGTAGCGCCGGTCGGAACACTGGAGCGTAGTCCTTTTCCAAGATCGACTCCCAAGCCACTTCGAGGACTTCTCTTGGGTCTCGTGCGCCCGCGATCCTGTCCAGCCGCACGACGGTCGTCATCTCCGGCTCGTCCCGCAGACGGCGCTGCAGGAGGCAGGCGTTGCAGAGCATGAGCGCGGCGACCGTGCAGATGCCCTTCGCGCCGCCGCCGTCCTCCGGCACGAGGTCGAGCGCCTCCGCGAGCGGACCCTCGGCGGCCGCTTCCCGAAGGACCGCGCTCGCCCGCCGCACGGCGTCGGCGATCTCGTCGGCCACGATCTGCCCCGGCTTGCCGAGCCCGGACGCGGCCGCCACGTGCGCGTAGATGCCCTGTTCGGCCTCCCGCAGATCGAGCTGCGTCTGATAGGTGCCCTGGCTGGCCTGCGCGGCCATGTCGCGCGCACCTTCCGGGGCATTTTCCTTGACCGGCTCGTAGACCTTGACGAAGGTGGCGGGCGACTCGGCCAGGCGGCCGTCGTGGGCCTGCAACGCCCTCAACACGCGCCCGATGGTCTGGTAGCCGGCCGTGCCCCGGGCGAGGGCATCGGCAACGTCGCTCCCCGGTTCGACCACTACTGGGACAACGATGTAGCCGAAGCGCTTGCCCGGGGCCTTGCGCATGACCCGGCCGACGGCCTGCACCACATCCACCTGGCTGTCCCGGGGATCGAGGAACGCCACCGCGTCGAGCGATGGCACGTCCACGCCTTCCGTGAAAAGCTTGACGTTGCAGACAATGCGGCACTGCCCTTCGCGGTCGGCGCCCGCGAGGGCGCGAAGCTCCTGATTGCGCTGCAGGGCGCTCGCCGACGCGTCGAGGTGCTTGGCGACGACCTTCATCGCCCGACCGTCGGACATCCGCCGCGTCGTCGCCCGCAGCACCTGGCTCTCCATGAGCGCCTGCGAGTACCACTTCGAGCGCTGGATCGTGTTGGCGAACGCCATTGTGCGCGGAAGCCTTCCGGGCCGCTCCAAGGCGTCGCCTTCGGTGACCCCGTTCACCGCCAGCGAAACCCCGAGCACGCGGGTCATGTCGTTCGTGGTCGGCGCCCGCCTTCCCCTCGCCGTTGGACCAATGCCGGCCAGACGCCGGCGCAGCCCCGGCGTCACACTCGTCTCGCCGACGCCGAGCACGATCACCCGGTAGTCGGAGAGTATCTTCTCCTCCACGGCCTTCTTGAAGGGAAGCCGGTGCAGTTCCGGGCCGTAGACGTCTTGGTCGCTCATGTCAACGACTTTGATGCCCTGCCGCGCGAGCCTGCCCTTGGACCGTTGGGTGTAGATTCTCGGCGTGGCCGTCATGTAGAGCCGCTTGCGGGCGCGCAGCCGTCCCTCGTCGTGGAACTCCTGGAAATCGACCTTGCCGGCGCCTCGCCGCCGTCCGCGTCCGACGGTCACCCCGGTCGTCCGGTGCGCCTCGTCCGCGATGGCCAGGTCGAACCCGGGCACGCCGTGACGTGCCTGCGCCTCGGTGACCCGCCCCAGCGAGTGGTAGGTGCAGAACACTACCCGCGTCAAGCCATCGCCGTTCAGCAAATCGGCGATCTCAGCCGGATCCGTGGTGACGGGACACTCGAGCTCCGAGACGCGGATGTCCTCCGTGTCGCCGCGTCCTCCGGCCGTCTGGTCGGAGCACACGACAATGCAGTCGAGCGGCCGCGTCGTCTGGCGGAGCCACTCGCGGCGCACCTGCGAAACCAGCGCGATGGTCGGGGCCGCGAAGAGAATCCGCTGGCCGTCGCCGACGGTCTGCTCCGCGATGCGCAGCGCTGTGAACGTCTTGCCGGTCCCGCACGCCATCACGAGGCGGCCCCGGTCGTGGTTGGCCATGCCGGCCACGACGTCCTCGATCGCTTCCGCCTGGAGAGGCCAGGGTTTCTGAACGGGGCGTTTGGCGTCCTCCTCCTCGACCTGAATCCCGAGCAGTTCCCGGAAGTCGATCTGCCGGACCTGCGGATGCGCGTTCCGGATCGCCCACTCCGCGTTCCGCCCCCACCGGCACGTCGCCACGATCCAGCGCAGGCTGAATACCGGCTGCTGCGAACCACCGAGGAACTTGTCGATCTCGCCCTTGCCGAGGCGCCGGCCCTCGTCGTAGCACTTGCACTGGATCGCGACCCACTCGCCCGAGCGCCGACGCGCCACGAGGTCGATGCCGATGTCGCGCCCGTCGAATCCGGTCAATGCCTCGCGTTGCGGCCAGTCGGGCCAGCGCCAGATCTTGTCGATCTCGTACTCGGGCTGTTGCCGCGCCACCTGCATGAACAACAGCTCGAACCAGCGGCCCTTTTCGGCTTCGTCGCGGCTCTCGCTCCGGATGCGCGAAAGGATATCGGCGACGGTCAGGCCGATGAATTCAAAGCGTGTTTGCGTTCTCTTTGGAATGTTCACGAGACAGACTCTCCTTCGGTCCGGTTCCGCCGCTTGTAGGGAACGCGCTTCGCCAGCTTGGGTTCCGATGTTTTACCAAGACCAACGATATCGCCGCCGAACTCGGCTTCCACGGCGCCGAGATCGGCCCTGTGGCCGTCCGTCGCCAGCTGCACGCGGTTTGCGAACCACTCGCGCACATCGTCCGTGAACTCGATTGCCGTGGCGCCGCGACTGTCGCCGCCACGGCAACCCCGAAGGAGCTTTGTGTCGGCGTATATGGCCACCCATGTCCACATGTCCCCGGCCCACTCGAGGGGCGTCTTCGCCTTCCAGACGTTCTATCTCCTTGGCATGGACGAGACTCCATGTCTCTTCGCACTGCGCGTGGGAGCAATGCAGATCGCGCAACGCCTTGTCCAAGTGCATGGCGGCGGCCGATCCCGCCAGTTTCAGGAGTCGAAGGATCGCACGCTTGGCGACGCCCGAGTTCCGTTCCGTGGCGTGGACGCTGTTGCCTTCGACCGGCAGCTTGAAGACGAGAATGCGCCGAGCGCACAGGGCAGCTTGTTCGTGCGGCCAGAATGCTGCTTTCGATGGGACTGTGCAAGCAGCACTTAGGCCATTTCGCGCCAAGTCTTCTGGGCGTCCTTCTGCCCCTTAGCCTCGGCTGCCCTGGCCGAGACTTCCCTGCGCGACACGCCGCATCCTGCGATTCGGCCCTCGTCTTGCCGCCGCGGACTCAGCCACATCCAGCCTTCGAGCACTGCTCGCAGAGCACTCCGTTCAACAAGGATTCCCAAGAATGGGCCCGGACCGCAGCAACCGCCGATCCACTCCGATCTTCGTGGAAGAACTGGGAGAACTCCTCCGAGCCATAAACTCACAACAATTCAGAAGATGTCGTGCAGAAACGACTTATCCACAGGTCGGATGGTGCCTTGTCCACAGATTGCTGTGGACAACTGCCCCGATGGGCTTATGGATAAAGGCGCTTCGGTTGCCGAAAGGGTGTGGATTCAGGCGCCAAAGCCGGCCGCCTGCTTGCGTCTCCGGGCGCGCAAGGCCAAGTACTCTCGCGCCTCCTTGGCGAGTCTGCGGCGCTCCTTTCCGTCGAACATCGCTTTGCGGACGATTCGCCAAACGGCGCGGGGGCGAAAGTAGTAGTCGTCGTAGAACCGTTCGACCCACTGCAGGATCTCCCGACGATCCAGGCCCTGGTACGCGATGTTGGGAAGCTGGTGGCCAGCCTCGTCAGTCATCGAAGTGTCCGTGAGCCAGCCATTGGACAGCGCCTGGTCGAAAAACGATGTTCCCGGGTATGGATGGGCGACCGAGACCTGGATCGTCTCCGTGTCCAGCTTCTTGGCGAACTCGAGCGAGCGCTGGATCGTGTCCCGCGTCTCTCCAGGCAGTCCGACGATAAAGTCGCCGTGGATCGTCAGTCCGACCTTGTGTGCGTCGCGGGTGAACTTGATCGCCCGCTCCACCGTGGCCCCCTTCTTGATGTTCTTGAGGATTTGAGGATCGCCGGACTCGTAGCCCACGATGAGGAGTCTGCATCCTGCGGAACGCATGGCCTTGAGGGTTTCGAAGTCGACGTTCACCCGTGAGGTGCAGGACCAAGTGAAATCAAGCGGCTTGAGCTTCGCGCATAGCTCAAGCACACGGTCCTTACGGATGTTGAACGTGTCGTCGTCAAAGAAGATCTCCTGAAGGCTCGGCAGGTTGTCCAGAGCCCAACGAACCTCGCTAACGACATCGTCTGCTGACCGCATGCGCCAGCGGTGCCCCGATAGAGTCTGGGGCCACAAGCAGAAGGTGCACAGGGCTGGGCACCCTCGAGTGGTGTAAAACGCAACGTAGGGATGCTTGAGAAACGGTACGTTGTACCGCTCGATCTCCAGGTCACGCTTGTAGACAGGCGTGACCCAAGGCAGTGCGTCGAGATCCTCGATCTGCGGCACATCGGGCGTATGGACAATCTCGCCGTCGTCCCCCCGAAAGCTCACCCCTCCTAGTTCCGTCCACGGCTTGCCGTTCGCGAAATCGACAACTTGGTAGTCGAACTCCTTGCGCACCACGAAATCGATCGCAGGACATGCGCGGAGACTTTCCTCCGGACGCGAGCCCACATGCGGGCCGACGAAGCAGATCGCCAGTTCTGGATTCCGTTCCTTCATCGCTGTCGCAAGCAGACAGTCGTTCGCGAATCCCGGTGTCGATGTGAAAAGGACGAGGAACTCGTAGTCGGTGGCAGCGCCAGTCACCTGCTCTGGGGAGACCTTGTGTGGCGGTCCGTCGAGCACTTTGCTGCCCGGCAGCATCGCTGCGGGATAGCAGAGCCAAACCGGATACCAATAGGACTCGATTTCGCGAGTGGCAGGCCACCGCGAACTCGCCCCGCCGTCGAAGTTCTCGTACGACGGCGGATTTAGGAACAGCGTGCGTTTGGGCATCCGGAGTCGGTCCGAGGACCAGGTCCAGAACCGGACCGTGATGCTTTCACTGTACCGCCGGGCAGGCTAGGCCTTGGGGTGAGCCGCGTCGTAGACCTTGACGAGCTGCTCCGGCGACAGCTGCGTGTACTTTTGCGTCGTGGACAGGCTTGCGTGTCCAAGGAGCTCCTGGATCGCTCGGAGGTCGGCACCCTCCGATAGCAAGTGCGTGGCGAACGCGTGCCGCAGTTGGTGCGGGTGCACTGAGGGGTCGCCGTTGAACAGACGGGCGTGCTTCTTGAGGATCAGGCCGACGCTGCGTGCCGTGAGCCTCCGCAGTTTCCCACCCCATCGATGGAGAAACAGTGCCCGCGCGGACTTGGGCGCCTTCAGCTTGTCCCTTTCGCACAGGAACCGTTCGAGGGTCTCGGACGCCTTGGTGCCGTACGGCACGTGGCGTTCCTTTCGACCCTTGCCGCGCACAACGATCCAGCGCTCGGTCGTGTCGATGTCCCGGACATCGAGGCCGACGAGTTCGCTCACTCGCAGCCCGCACCCGTAGAGAAGCTCGAAGATCAGTCGATCCCGGATCATCCTAGTCGCATCGGCCCCGTCCTCACCGTCAGGCGTCACGCTATCCACCATCCGGTTTGTCTCGTCAGCGGTCATGACGACGGGCAGCTTCTTCGGGAGCTTCGGAGTCGCGACGAGCCGCGCCGGGTTGCTGGGGAAGCCCTCGTCGCGCACTAGGTAGTCGAAGAACGCCCGCAACGCTGACAGCCGACGCGCAAGCGTGGCCTGGGTCAGACCTCGGCTATGGCCACTGGCAAGGTAGCTTCGGATCGTTCCGCGTGAGATTTCGTCAACACGTACTGTCTCCTCGGAATCCTCGCCGACATGTTCAGCAAACAGCGCTAAGTCCTTACCGTAGTTGAGGATCGTGTTCGGGGACGCATTGCGGAGGCGCAGAGATCGGATGAACCGTGCGGCGGCCGCGGCGAGTGACAGTTCAGGCGGCTGCTCGCCTTCCATGCAGGAAGCCCTCCAGTGCCTCAAGGCCGATCTCGCATTGCTTTGCCCTTCGTTCACGCTTGCGCCGTCCGTACCGGCGACGCAGCTCAGGCGAAGCCGCGGGCAGCAAGTCGAACGTGATGTTCGCTGGCTGGTAGTTCTTTGGACTGGCACTCGAAATGTACCGACACAGCGATCCATGAGCCGTCTCGCGGGGCCATTCGAGCATCGGCTCTCCCACTGCCAGCCTCGCCGCGTTCCATCCCCCCATCAGCCCAGTTGCGATCGATTCCACGTAGCCCTCGACTCCCGATATCTGGCCCGCGAAGAAGATGGTGGGCCGATCCTTCCATTGCAACGTGGGCAGCAGCAGGGCTGGTGCATTGATGTAGGTATTGCGGTGAATCTGCCCGTATCGAAGAAACTCGGCGCGCTGAAGTCCTGGAATCATCCGCAGGATGCGCCGCTGTTCGCCGTACTTGAGATGATTCTGGAATCCCACTAGGTTGTAGGAATTCGCCCGAGCGTCCTCTTGACGCAGCTGGACGATGGCGTATGCTCCCCGCCCCGTTCGTGGGTCACGGAGACCAACGGGCTTCATGGGTCCGAACCGCAGTGTGTTGGGGCCGCGCCGCGCAATCTCCTCGATCGGCAGACACCCTTCGAAGTAGTTGGGGTTGTCGAAGTCGGGCGACTGATGCTGCTCGGCAGCCGAGAGAGCCTCTAGGAACTGCTCATACTGCTCCCGGCTCATCGGACAATTCAGATAGTCGTCTCCTCCGTCGAGTGACCGGCCGAAACGGGATCCGGGAAAGGCAATCGTCCGGTCGACGCTCTCCGCGTCCACGATTGGGCTGATGGCGTCGTGAAAGAAAAGGCGCTCGCTGCCCGTTTCGCGGGAGATGGAGGCTGCAAGGCTGTCGCTGGTCAGAGGCCCTGTGGCGATCACCGTGACTAGCCCCTCCCCCTTCTCGGGCAGGTCTGTCACTTCGCCCCGCTGCACGCGTATCAGCGGTTCGGCCTGCACGGCCTCCGCGAGCTTCTGAGAGAACAGCGTTCGGTCAACCGTCAGAGCGGTGCCGCCTGGGATGCGCACTTCCGCTGCGACACGCATGCACACGGAGCCCATGCGTCGCAGTTCCTCCTTGAGAAGCCACTGTGCAGTGCCCTTCGACTCGGTCTTCAGCGAGTTGCTGCAGACAAGCTCGCCGATTTCATCGGTCTGGTGCGCCGGCGTCCGTCGCAGCGGACGCATCTCGTGCAGGACGACCGGAACCTCGTGCCTTGCGATCTGGAGCGCCGCCTCCGGTCCCGCGAGGCCGGCGCCCACCACGTGGACCGGTCGCGGTCTCATGTCAACAGCCTCTGTGAGTTCGGCCGTCCGACCGGGGAACATCTTGGCGAAGAATGGTTTTTCTTCCCCAAGCGGAAGCCGCAGTCCGTGATGAGGCCATCACGAGAGGGCGCTAGGAGGCCTTGGAGGCTCCCTCTTCGTTCTTCGCGGGCTTCTCTTCAGCGTCGTCGCCCCGCAGGGAGGACTTGAACTGACGAATGCCGTCGCCAAGTCCACGTCCCAGCTCAGGGATCTTCTTGCCACCGAAAATCACCAGGGCGATTACGAGGACGATCAGCAGCTCCTGCATGCCGATGGGCCCGAAGATCAGGGCCGCAAGAAGGTCGGGAGATGCCATGACGTGCCTCTAGATTGTACTAGCCGATTCGAATCCAGTCAAAACGCCCGCAGCCGCGTCAATTCACCCAAGGCCCGCCATCGTCCTTCTCACGGTTGCGCATGTAGACCTGGAACTTCTTGCGGGCCCGGCGCAACTCTCGTTCCCGTCGACGGGCCTCGAAGTCAATGGACGGCAGCGTTGGCAGTCCGGCCTTTCGCCGCACGAAGTAGAGGCCCAGCGCCATGCCAGCCAGATGGACCGTGAAGGCTGTGCCGGACGGGTTGCCTCCATGGGAGAAGTCCTGAATGGCGCCCAGGAGGTTGATCGCGGCATAGGCCACGGCCACGACCCACGCGGGCACTGGAAGGATGAAGGAGATGAGAATCGGAGTGTTCGGGTACGTCACCGCGAACGCTGTGACGACCGCAAGGACAGCGCCCGAGGCGCCAACCGTTGGCACCCCGGCTGTGTCGCCCAGAACCCGCACAACCACATCCACGAGACCCGCGCCTGCGCCGCAGATCAGGTAGAAGTGCAGGAAGCGCTGGCTTCCCCAGTCGCGCGCGAGCGTCCCTCCGAACATCCACAGCGCGAACAGGTTGAGCCCCACGTGCCAGAGCCCTCCCGGGTCGTGGAGGAACATGTAGGTCAGCGGCTGCCAAATGGCCCCGCTCAGGAACTGCGACGGCGTCAGACTCAGCCAGGTGAACAACCACATCACCGGACCGGAACGGAATCCGAAGCCCAGTGCGAATGCGAACCAAGCGATCGCGTTGATCCAGAGCAGCTTCTTGAGCGAGCGTGGCGTCGGCGGCAGCATGCCAAATCCCGACATGCTGGGCCGCTGGTAGACGGTCCGCATAAGTTGATCCGAGTCTACCGGAAGTTGTCTCGCTCCGCCCACGGACCCGAAGGATGCGCGGCGCGGCGCGCGAGCGACCGCCAGAGAAAGGCCGAGCAGGTCGGTCGGCTAGTCCACGCCCCGCGCAATTCGCCACGCGATCGTCGCCGTCGACTCGACCTCACGTCCGAGCAGCAGCGCGGTTGTGGAGCTTGCGTTTCCATCAAGCCCGCGTTTGTACACCCCTTGGCCGATCGCGGCCGACCGAAACATCGAGAACGCCATGTAGAAATTCCAGTTCTGGATATGGTCTCGATTGCTAAGTTGACAGTATCGCTCTAGTTGTGACTCTCTCGTAGGGATTCCGGACGTGTCGGGGTCGTTGTCCACCAGCGTCGGGTTCCGACGGCTCGGCAGGAGATAGGTCATCTGGTTGTAGGACAGATCGGCCAGTGGATCACCGAGCGTTGACAGCTCCCAGTCGAGCACGGCAACGATCCGCGGCTCGGTCGGGTGCACGATCATGTTCCCCAGCCGGTAGTCACCGTGCACGATGCGGGTCTGCTCGTCGGCTGGGATGTTGGCGGGAAGCCAGGACTCGAGTTCGTCCATGGCGGGGATGGTCTGAGTCTCCGACGCCCGATACTGCCGAGACCACCGGCTGACCTGACGGGCGTAGTAGTTGCCGGGCTTGCCAAAACCCTCCAATCCGATCTCGAATGGGTCGACCGCGTGTAGAGCGGCGAGCACTTCTATGCTGTGACCGTAGACAGCGGCCCGGTCCGCAGGCGGAACGCCTGGCAGGGTCGGATCGTGGAACACTCGTCCTTCAACGTGCTCCATCACGATGAACGGCGTGCCGATGACCTCGCTTTCGTCGCACTGCAGCAGCATGGAGCAAACCGGCACTTCGGTCTCGCGCAGCGCCTTCATAACGCGGTACTCGCGCTCCACCGCATGTGCAGAGGGGAGTAGCCTGCCCGGTGGCTTCTTGCGGAGCACGAAGCGCTGTTCCCCACTTCGAATCACGAAGGTTGGGTTGGACTGGCCGCCCTCGAACTGCTCAATGGACCAAGGTTTCTCAAACCCATCGAGACGACCGAGCAGGTAGTGCCCGAGGGCCTGCAGATCGAATCGATGTGCCTCCCGCACGGGCGTCGTGACAGGTGTAGAGTGGTGCGTCACCAGATTGCTTGCTCAGTCCGGCCTACCAGTTGGTCACGGAACCATCCGGGCGTGCATGTAGAGGGACCGGCCGGCTGTGGTCCGTGATCTCAAGCACCAGTTCCGCCTGATCTGGGTCGAACTCCACTCCAAGGCCGGCCCGGTCGTTCGGCCACATCTTGCCGTCGCGAAAGTCGTAGTGGACGGGCAGATGAGGATGCTGGCCAGCGCCGCCACGGGTCATCTCCATGATCACTGGACCGGGAAGCGAGACGCTGCAGTGCACCAGGGCGGCTTCGGACACAGGCCCGGTGAAATGGGGTATCAGGCCAACGTAGTGGGTCTCGCAAAGCGCAGCCAGCTTCATGAACTCCGTGATGCCGCCGCAGTTCGGGATCGAGACCCTCGAGAAGTCGATGAGGCGGTTCTCGATAAGTACGTTGGCATCCCAGCGGTCGCCAAAGTGCTCCCCCACCGCGATGGGCACCTTCACCATCGGCCGCAGCGTCTTGTAGACCTCAGGATTCTCCGACCGCACAAGGTCCTCGCAGAAGATCGGTCTGAGCGGCTCGAGGAGCGAGGAGAGACGTACGGCGTCAGGCAGGTCGAAGCGAGTGTGGTAGTCGATCGCCCAGTCGCCGTCATCGCCTACCCCCTCTCGGATCTCCTTGCACATCTCGTAGGTGTCATCGACAGCCTGCCGATGTCTGTATGGCCCGTCGCTGCGGGAACCTGCGCCTCCTGTGCGGAACGCCCGGAATCCCGCTTCGATGCAAGCGCGTGCTGTTTCCCGCAGTGAGCCCTGATCCGGGAATCCCGTCGCGTAGCACTCGACGTAGTCCCGTGTCAGCCCACCAAGAATCTGCCAGACCGGCAGGCCAAGGGCCTTTCCCTTGATGTCCCAAAGAGCAAGGTCAAGCGCTCCCAGCGCGTGGATCTTCTCCCGCCCCGGGGGGTAGAAGTATCCGCGGTACATCACCTGCCACAGATGCTCAATGCGAAACGGATTCTCGCCGACTAGCATTGCGCCAAGCTGCTCGACGGTATCGGGCGACCCACCCTCGCCGATCCCTGTAATGCCCTGGTCGGTCTCGACCGTCACGATGTGTCCGCTCTGGTTGAAGATCGGACGCGAGTCGGCCACCCGGTAGAACCGCACACGAGTGATCTTGGCCTTAGGCAGTGCAGCCCGAGCCTGTGCCGCACCCAGCGAAGCGGCCGGCCCCACCACCGAGGCCTTTAACCAGTCTCGGCGGCGCATGACAACAGGATTATACGTACCGCCGACAGGATCTAGACGTACATGTCGGCGCCGCTCGGGCGGATCGAGCACGAGGAGCAGGACGCCTCGTGTTCCGGAAGCGCACAGGCCGGTGCACGCATGCCGCCCGCGATCATGGGGCGCCACCCACACGCTGGAGCCGGAGCTACTTCCCTGCCCGCCGCGGGCATCGTCTTCCAGTGCGAGATACTGTCTTGTCTCGAAGGAGGGGAATTCAGAGAAATGGGCTTCAGTCTTGAGGGACAAGTTGCACTAGTGACCGGCGGAGGCCGGGGTATCGGCAAGGAGATCGCCCGGCGGTACGTCGAGGCGGGGGCGGATGTCGTGATCGCCAGCCGAAAGATGGAGAACCTCGAGACGACCGCGAAGGAGTTCGAGTCACTGCCCGGGCGCGTCCTGCCAGTGGCCTGCAACATCGGCAAGCTCGATCAGGTCGAGGCCGCGGTCAAGGCGACGGAAGATCACTTCGGCGCGGTCGACATCATGGTCAACAACGGCGCCACGAATCTTGAGCAGGGGCCATCCCTCAACGTGACCGACCGCGCAGTCATGAAGATGGTCGAGATCAACGTTCTCTCGGCCGTGCGGTTCCTCCGATTGACTGTTCCGAAAATGATCGAGAAGGGTGGCGGATCGATCATCAACATTGCTTCGATCGCTGGCCTGCGACCGCAGCGGGAGGGACTGCTCTACAGCTTCACCAAGTCAGGGCTGATCATGATGACGCGCACCTGGGCCCACGAGTGGGGCAAGCACGGTATCCGGGTCAACGCAATAGCGCCCGGCCTGGTGCGGACGGACTTCAGCTCCTTCTTCTGGAAGAACCTGGACGAGGATGCCCAGTATCCTCCGGGCCAGCCGATTCAACGGCTGGGGGAGACGAGCGATCTGGGTGGCATCGCACTGTACCTTGCATCAGACGAGTCCACTTGGGTGACGGGCCAAGTCATGGTCATCGACGGCGGCGCAACTGCCCGCTGAGAGACAAGCCGTTTGCCTGCAAGCTCATCCGCACGCTCGCTTGCAAGTCGGAACTGCGCCCAAGGCCATATGCAAGAATGAACCTTGCGACGGGCCTGAGGCCGCTAAGTCCTTAACTCGGACAGCCGAGGTTGGCTGAGCCCGAATTGCGGCTCCCCGGGGCGCGTGCAGGGGCGTTGATGGGCAGGTATCTCTTTGTCATCCGCAAGAACCTTCGCCGCAACCTGAGGCGGACCGCGCTCACCGTTGCCAGCACCGGGATCTCGGTGTTCCTGGTGGGTTCGCTGATCGCCGTCCACGCCATGCTCTTCTCCGGGGAGACCCGTGACGAGTCTCGCAGCAGGCTGATCACCCGCCACAAGGTCTCGCTTACACAGGCCCTTCCCAACTACTACCGATCCCAGATCGAAGCCATTGACGGCGTGGACCTGGCCGTCCCGATGAACTGGTTCGGTGGCACGTACATTGACCAGAAGCCAGAGCACATGTTCGCGCGCTTCGCGACCGACCAGGAGCGCATCTTCGACCTGTACTCGGAGTGGACAGTACCACCGGAGCAGCTCGATGCGTTCAAGCGCGACCGTCAGGGACTTGCGATTGGCAGATCGATCGTTGACCGGCTCAACCTTTCGATCGGCCAGCGCATCACCATTACCGGCGACATCTATCCGTTCGACGCCGAACTCACGATCAGGGCGATCTTCGAGGGGCCGGACGATCAGCAGTCGTTCTTCCACCTGAAGTACCTGGAGGAGTCGGTGGTTCCCGAACTCGGCACCACCGTCGGGGTGTTCGCCATCGGCCTCCGTTCCCCCGATGATGCAACCGCGGTCGCGGCTGCGGTGGACGAGCAGTTCCGCAACTCTCCCGAACCCACCAAGACGGAAACAGAGAAGGCCTTCCAGATGGCGTTCGTCAGCCAGCTCGGCAACGTCAAGCTGTTCCTCCTGTCGATCGGGGCCGCGATCGCGTTCACGATGCTCATGGTGTCAGCGAACACGGTTGCAATGTCTGTGCGCGAGCGGACCCGAGAGGTCGGCGTCCTCAAGACACTCGGCTTCACCAGGCAGTGGATTCTGCGCCTCGTGCTCGGCGAAGCGACGGCGATTTCCCTGCTGGGAGGAGTGCTGGGGGTCGGATTGACCGTGGCGCTGCCTTCGATACTCGAGGCGAGTGACGCGGGGACGTACCTGGAGCTGTGGGGCGGCTTGAATCTCCCCATGTGGGGCATAGCAGCATGCTTCGGGATTGCCTTGCTGGTGGGACTGGGCAGTTCGGTAGTGCCCGCCACGATTGCCGCCCGGACGCACATCGTCGATGCACTGCGCCACACCGGGTAGAGGCATAGGTTTAGATGGCGGTCCCGATCTCGTACAACTTCCGCAACCTCGTGGTGCGGCGGTCCACGACGCTGATGACCGCGCTCGGCATCGCGCTGACGGTTGCCGTGCTCGTTGGCATCGGCACGTTGGTCCAAGGTCTGCGGTCCTCGTTGCTCGTGCAGGCCAACCCCCTGCACCTGATCGTCATGCGACAAGGATCGACGGCTGAGCTCGTGAGCCTTGTCCAGCGCGAAAGCTTCGACGTCTTGAAGTTCGAGGACGGCATCGCGCAGCTCGACGGCGAACCAATGATTTCCCACGAGGTGGTGACCGTGGTCAATCTGGAACGTCGCGGCGATCCCTCCTCGGTGGCCAACATCAGTGTCCGCGGACTCTCGCCGATGGGCATCAAGATGCGGGACGACGCCAAGCTCGTCGAGGGCCGATGGTTCGAACCTGGCAAACGCGAATTCGTGGTTGGTGCGGGTGTGCACGCAGGACGAGCGAACACCTCGTTGGGCGACAGGATCTTCTACGGCAAGGACGAATGGGAGGTTGTCGGCATATTTTCGGCGGGCAACTCGCCCTTCAACAGCGAGATCTGGGCGGACGGCGTCCTTGCCACCGCCGACCTGGGCCGCGGATCGACGGGCTCCAGCATCCTGATCCGGGGGGGCAGCCTCGCTTCCGCCAATGCCATCAAGAACCGCGTGGGGGACGACCAGCGGCTGAAGCTTGAGGCCGAGTTTGAGACGGAGTACTACGACAAGCAGATGGCCACGGCGGGACCGGTCATGTTCATCGGCATGTTCGTCGCGGTCATCATGGCCGTCGGCAGCTGCTTCGCGGCGATGAACACCATGTACGCGGCCGTCGCGAACCGCGCCCGCGAGATTGGCGTGCTGCGCCTGCTGGGATTCTCGCGGACGAGCATCCTCGGGTCCTTCATGGTTGAGTCGGTCATGATCGCCATTCTGGGCGGACTGCTGGGATGCCTCCTCGTGATGCCGCTGCACGGCCTAGATGGAAGGATCGGCAACTTCTCGACCTTCGCCGAGTCCACCTTCGAGTTCGAAATCAGCCCCATGCTGCTCGGCGTAGGCATGGCGTTCGCGGGAGCGATGGGCGTTGCCGGAGGCCTGCTGCCATCCTGGGGCGCCGCCAGACGCAGGGTCCTGCATTCACTCGGCGAACGGTAGCCTCACGACGCTATGGCTGACGCGAACACCGATCGGGCTCGCGATATTGCACGCCTCCGCATCGACCGGTCGCAGCGTGACGGCACCAAGGGCGGTGCCAGACGCTGGTCGCGCATCTGGATCCTCGTCGGCATCGCAGTCCTTGCGGTGATTGGCGGATGGAGGGTCGCCAGTTCCTCGTTCGGCGCCGCGACGGTCGATCTGTATCGGGTCTCGGTGCCGCGCACCGGCCAGTCCGGTTCGGCGATCGTGCTGCAGGCCGCCGGCTACGTAATCCCGCACTACCGCATCGAGGTCGCTTCGAAGGTCGTGGGTCGCGTTAAGTGGATGGGCGTCGAAAAGGGCGATGAAGTCACGAAGGGCGAGGCAATCGTCCGCTTGGAAGATGCCGAGTACCGGGCCCAGTTGATGGAATCGACGGGAAACCTCCAGTCCCTGCAGGCAAGGCTGGCCGCCATGGAGGCTGGGTCCAGGCCCGAGGAGATAGAACGCGCAGAGGGTGATCTAGCCGAGGCCAAGTCGCGGCTGCGCGACGCGGAGCTGGAGCTCGGCAGAGTGCGAAGGCTACATGCCGAAGAGGTGGCGTCCGATGCCGAGCGCGACAGAGCGCGCAATGACTACGAAGCCCTGCAGGGCCGCGTAGAGTCGCTCGAGAACACGATGGAACTCCTGCGGATCGGGCCTCGCCAAGAGGACATCGACGCGGCGCGGGCGGACGTGAAGCGCGCGCAAGGCAGGGTCGCCTACAACCAGACGCTTGTCGATGCCACCGTAATTCGGGCTCCGGTCACCGGCACAGTCCTGGAACGGAACGTCGAAGTCGGGGAGCTTGTGACAACTGGCTTCGTCGGGGACCGCGGCGCCAAAGGCTACGTGGTGGCGATGGCCGACTTGGACGACATACAGGTCGAGCTCGACATCAGTCAGAACGACTTCGCCCGCGTATACATGGATCAGTTCGCGGTCATAGCCACGGACGCCTACCGGGACCGCGATTACGACGGCCAGGTCGTCGAGATCTCCCCGGAGGCGAACCGCCAGAAGGCCACCGTTCAGGTGAAGGTCCAGATTCTGGAGCCGGACAGGCTGATCCGTCCCGAGATGAACGCCAACGTGTCCTTTCTTGCGCGTCCGGAGGGTGAGCCGGCCGGTGGCGGCGGGGCACCGCAGCCGCGCGTGAGCATCCCCATCACCGCCTTGGTCGACGGCAGCAGCGTGTTCGTCGTCGTAGGAGGCGTCGCGGAGAAGCGGTCGGTCACCGTTGCCACCTCTACGGGCGACACGGTGGAGATCGACAGGGGCCTCTCGGGCGGCGAGGACATCGTCCTTTCGCCGCCGGAGGACTTGGAGGATGGAGACAGGGTGGAGGAGAGCGCGTAATGCCAGTACCGGCGGTCGAAGCCAGCAACCTAAGCAAGATCTACACCCGCGCCGACTTCTCTGTCGTCGCTCTGGACGACGTGAAGCTGAGCATCCCGGAGGGCGAGTTCTTCTGCCTGATGGGGCCATCTGGCTCGGGCAAGTCTACGCTCCTGCACGTCATCGCGGGCATCGACTTTCCCACCAAGGGATCGATTGAGGTGCTCGGCTCCAATCCCAAGTCCATGGGCGAGCGCGCCCTTGCCAAGTGGCGCGGCGAGAACGTCGGCTACGTTTTCCAGACCTTCAACTTGATTCCGGTGCTGACCGCCTGGGAAAACGTCGAACTTCCCCTTCTCCTTACGCGGCTCAGCAAGCGGGAGCGACGCGACCGCGCCCGCCACGCATTGGACATCGTCGGACTGGGTGATCGACTCGGACATCTTCCGGGCCAACTCTCAGGGGGCCAGGAACAGCGAGTGGCGATTGCCCGTGCGATCGTCTCGGATCCTCAGATCATCCTCGCCGACGAGCCCACTGGCGAACTCGATGCGAGATCGGCGACGGAGGTGCTGGAGATCCTCACGACTCTGAACGAGGATCACGACAAGACCATCGTCATGGTGACCCACGATCCCCGAGCTCAGGGATACGCTCGTGAGAGCCGCTATCTCGACAAGGGATCCCTGACCTCGCTGCCCGATTCGATGACGGTGCATGCCCACGCCTAGACGCCGGCTAGGTTTGCAACGGCCATCCAGCCTGCCCGTCCGCGGCCTGTCGCGCTACGACGGCAGCTAGGTCTTGGACCATGCCCGTTCGACAGAAGGCGCTTGGCCTCCTGTTCTCGCTCATGGTGGTCACCTATCTCGACCGAGTGTGCTTCGGCACTACGGCAGCGGCCATGGCCGGCGAGCTAGGCCTCTCCCTGTCGCAGATCGGACTCGCTGGAAGCTGCTTCGTCGCGGGATACGTTCTGTTCGAGATACCCGGAGGATGGCTAGCGGACCGATACGGTGCGCGATGGATGCTGACGCGCATCGTTGTCTGGTGGTCAATCTTCACCGCGCTGACCGGCGCAGCGTGGAGCCTGGTCTCGCTTGTTGTCATCCGATTCCTGTTCGGCTGCGGCGAGGCTGGCGCATTCCCCGGGGCGACTTCGGCGATTGCGCGGTGGTTTCCCAAGGCGGAGTTCGGCAGGGCCCAGTCCATCGTCATGGTCGGCAGCAGGATCGGCTTCGCCATGACCTCGTGGATCGTGATTGCACTCATGGGCGAGTTCGGTTGGAGGTCCGTCTACTGGATCCTTGCCGGACCCGGACTGGTATGGGCTGTCCTATGGAGTCGCTGGTACCGGGACGTTCCGCAAGAGCACCCCGCGGTTACCTCCACCGAACTCGCGCTCATCCGCAAGGAGGCGCCGGTGTCGGAAGCGTCCAACAGGCTTCCGCTCGGGATGCTTCTGAAGAACCGCAACATCTGGGCTCTCTGCGCGATGTACACGGGTTACACGTGGGGGATCTACTTCTATATCCAGTGGCTGCCTACGTATCTCTCGCAGGGTCGTGGGCTCGTGCTCCCGGACATCGGTCCAGTTGCGGCGGCAGTCCTTCTGTCCGGCAGCATTGCGAATGCGGCAGGAGGTTGGATCAGCGACCGGCTTGCCGCACGGCACGGGTTGCTCATTGCGCGCCGTCTGCCAGCCATGGCTGGCCTCACTCTCGCCGCGTGCTTCCTCGCGCTGGCGGCGACGCTCGAGAACAATGTCGCTGCGCTTGTTTGCCTAGGCCTCAGCTTCGGCTCCGCGGAACTGACACTCGCAGTGACTTGGGCGACCTGCCTCGACATCGGAGGAAAGTCGGCCGGCGTCGTCTCGGGCTCAATGAACTCCCTGGGCCAGATAGGCGGGGCCGTCGCTCCCTGGCTGATAGGAGTCATGGTCGACAGCACTGGAAGCTGGACGCCTCCACTGCTCGTGTCAGCCGCGTACTACATCGTGAGCGCGCTGCTGTGGCTAGCGATCGACCCCACTCGACGGATCAAGCGGCACCATGACCAAGCGGGTGTTTGAAGACGCACCGTACGCGTCGCCGCCCGACGAGACCGACGTGAACCTTCGCGCGTACTTCGACGCGATGCCGGACGAAAAGGTCGCGACGGCGGATCTCTCCCGCAGCGACGATGAACTGCTCGCGTGGGACGGTAACTTTCGCATTGACGGCCTGCTGATGATGGTTTGCTGCGACCGCGACGTGGACATCACGGAGTACCGGCAGGTTCTGGCAGAGTTCCTGCGATTCAGGCGATCTGTGGCAGCCGAGTAGACTGGAATGGAGGTCGAGCGGACCGAGCGCGAAGCATGGCTTTGCCGCCCGGTGCCACATGGCGATGAAGCCGTCACCACCAGAGGGAGATCCTCTTCGATGATGCATTACCTACGGATTGTCGGGTTGCTCGCGGCAGCGCATCTGCCCTTCACCGTCGCCTCTGCGCAGATCTACGACCCGGTCCAGTGGGAACTGACCTTCGACCAGTCGAACGTCGCGCCGGGCGGCCGGGCGCTAGGGCGCCTGACGGCCACCATCCAAGATGGCTGGCACATCTACTCCACGTCGACCCCGGAGGGCATCCCCCTCGACTTGCAGATGGCCGAATCCGCCGCCGTGCGGAGCTGGTCAGCCTTCCAGCCGCCGCCCGAGGTCGTGTACGACCCGAACTTCCAAGCGGATGTCGAATGGTACACGTCCAGAGCGGATTTTCTCGTCGAGCTGACCTTGGATCGCGACGCCGCTGGCGAGCAAGTGATCCAGGCCAATGTGCGCTACGGTGCCTGCGATCCTCGCCAGTGCCTACCTCCGAAGCGCAAGTCGGCATCAGCCACCATCACGCTGGATCCTGAGGCCCCGCCAACCGTGGCGCCGGTGCCCGCGGACTATCAGGCCGCAGCTGCGGGCGCGGCAGAACCCGGTTCCGGTGTTGCTGCGGCTGCGTCCGTCGTGCCTGCCGCCACCAACGCAGCTGATGTCGAGGACGCGGGACTGATCGGGTTCTCGTTGCTGGCGTTGGGGTTCGGACTACTCGCCATCTTCACGCCCTGCGTGTTTCCGATGGTCCCGGTCTACATGAGCAGCCTGATCGGCGACGGAAACCGCCCTTGGGGCGCCGTGGTGCGACAGGCGGGCACGTTCTGCGTCGGCGTGATCGTGTTGTTCACCACGATCGGCGCCTGCGTCAGTGCCTTAGTCGGACCGTTCGGCATGGCGGAGATCGGCTCCAATCCCTGGGTCAACCTGCTCATCGCGAGCGTCATGGTCGTATTCGCCGTCAGCATGCTCGGCGGGTTCGAGATTGGCCTCCCAAGTAGCTGGACCAGCGCGGCCAGCGAAAAGTCCGTCGGCAGCGGCATCGTCGCGACGATCATGCTGAGTCTGGTGTTCACTCTGGCATCGTTCGCATGCATCGGACCGTTCATCGGATCAATCCTCGCCACTTCCGTAGCGGGTGGCAGTCTGGCCTATCCAATCTATGGGATGGGGATGTTCTCGGTCGGCGTAACGGCCCCGTTCTTTGTCATGGGGATGTTCCCCGCCCTGACCTCCCGTTTGCCCCGCAGCGGAGCGTGGCTGGTGCTGACGAAGCGGGTCGTGGCCTTCGCGATCCTTGCGTTCGGCCTGAAGTACTTCAGCAACTTCGAGCGCACTCTCGGGCTGGACCTGCTCTCCAGGGAGCGGTTCCTAGCGATCTGGATCGTGTTGTTCGCAGCAGCCGCACTGTACCTCTGGGGCCTCCTGCGTTTCAGCGACGACCAGTCCTCCGATGGCGTCGGGCTTGTCCGGTTCGGCATTGGAGCGGCCCTTCTCGCGCTGGCGATCAGCCTGGTGCCGGGAATGTTCGGCGGCCGATTGGGGGAATTGGACGCGCACGTGCCGGAGGCGACAGGCGGGGGCATTGCAGCTGCAACAGGCGACAGGCTGGTCTGGATCAAGGACGACTACGAAGGGGCCGCGGCCAAGGCCAGAGCTGAAGGCAAGACGCTTCTCGTAAGCTTCACTGGCTACTCCTGCTCGAACTGCAAGTGGATGAAGGCCAACATGTTCACCCGGCAAGCCGTGAAGGACACCCTCCGAGACACGGTGCTCGTGGAGCTTTACACCGATGGCTTTGACGAGATCAGCGAGCGGCACCAACAGCTTCAGATCGACCAGTTCCGGTCCTCGAGCATTCCGTACTACGCCCTGATGCGCACCGATGGATCCGTCGCTGCAACGTTCTCCGGACAGACAAGGGACGAAAAGCAGTTCCAGGGCTTCCTCGGGACATCCTAGGACTGTCCCACCATGGGATTCAGTCCACTGAACGACGGTCAAGGCCGACCCGGCCAGACGATTGAACGCCGAAGGGTGCGCTCACGGGCGCTTGGCGTTCTTGCCGTCGTCGCGACGGTCTTGATCGCCCCGCCCTGGGCCCCTGCGCAGGACATCGGCGAGAAACTCTTCGACGTTCACTGCTCGGCCTGCCATCAATATGATGACCAAGGCATGGGAGAGGCACCTCCACTGATGAATGCACCGTGGGTCAACGGCCCCGCGGAGCGCCTCGTGCTGATCCTACTCCACGGGCTCACGGGTCGGATCGAGTTCCGTGGCAAGACCTACGACCGCGAGATGCCCGGCTTCGGACGGTCGATGTCCGATGGCGAGATCGCCGCACTAGCGACCTACGTGCGCTTGCGCTTCGGTCCGAACGCTGGACCGGTTTCGACCAAGGAAGTCGCCGGCATTCGCATGAAGCACGAGGCCCGGAGCGCCTACTGGCCGGCGGACGAACTGTTGGAGATCCGCTAGTCGGCGTACTTGCGGCCCAGGCCGAACTCGTTCCCGACCCTCACGACCTTGCCGTCCCGGACGTGCACCTCGATGTACTTCGAGCCACTGACGGGGTTGCCGGTCTCGTCCTTGAACGTCCCGACGAGCTTCTTTGTCTTGACGTCAAAGATGTCGGGGGTGTGGCTCCATGCATACTTGCCATCCAAGCTGAAGGCCACCCAGCCGTGTCCACCTTGCGACAGCTCGACATGACCCTTGGGCGCCGGCGGCATCACAGTCGCGTCGAAGATGAACAGCTTCTGGCCCTTCTGGTCGCTGATCCAGAGCTCAGTCTCGTCCGGCGTCATGCCCGCTCCATGAGTGCGGTGCGGGATCTTTTCGTCGCCAGCGAACACACGGTGGATCCGCTTCCCCTTCTTCAGGTCCACAACATCGAACCCGACATGGTTGCCGAGACAGACGTACGCATAGCGCTCGCGGCTGTCGATCGTGTAGGGGAAGATGCCTCTCTCGCCCACGTCCTTGACCTGCATGATCATCTCGTCGGTGGCCGTGTCGAACACGGACAGAGTGGTCGTAGTCCCCAAGTAGACCTTGGTGCCTGAGAGGTTGACGATGCTGTTGTGGGCGGCCGGACCGACCTTGATGCGTTTGATGATCTCGCCAGTGTCGCCGTCGACTACGAGGAAGCCGCTGTCATCGCCCTTGTACCACCAGCCCGTCGGCACATAGATCTTCTTGCCGTCGAGGGTGACGGACGACCGGTCGCAGCCTGCGTCGTAGACCTGCTCCCAAACCGTCTTCTCGGTTTCGAGATCGAAGCGTCCCAGACGGTGGTTAGTTGACGAGTAGTAGGCGCTGTGCGTCTTCAGGTTGCCCGCAAACCCGCGCAGTCCCTCCTCGAAGATCGGCACGTCGATCCGCCGCACGAACTTGTGTCCGTTGTCGATGTCGAATACCAAGATGCCGGGCTTGGACCTGCCTTCCTTTTGTGCACCGTCAGGCATGCTCATGTAGAGCAGGCGCTTGACGCCGTCCGCATTGGCCGCTGCCAAAGATGGCACCAGTAGGCACGGAGCAAGGAAGAGAGACAAGCGTCGCATAGGGTGCATGGTACTCGGCAGGCATGCGCCGGTCAACCGAAGGCGCCGGGCCGGGCACGAACGTGCCCGGAGGTGCGTTGCAGAGCTCCCGAACAGTTGGTGTCGCGGCCCCGTCAGCTGCTTTGGGTGGGGTCCGTACCCGCCGTTGCCGGGCCAATCACGCCGGCGGACTCCGGAAGCGGGTTCCGCGCAAACACGTATTCCTCGACGGGACGACCGTCCCTGAGATGCTCTTCGATGATTCGGTCGAGCACGTCCCCGGATGCAGAGTGATACCAGACCCCGTCCGGGTAGACGACCGCGATGGGGCCCTGCCTGCAGACCCTCAGGCAGTTCGCCTTGGTGCGGAACACGCAGTCAGGGCCCTCCGCCAGGCCCAGATCGCGAAGGCGCTTCTTCAACCGCCCCCACGCCGTCAGGGTGAAGTTGCGCGAAGCGCACTTCGGTTTGGTCTGGTCGGCGCAGAGGAGTATGTGACGGCTGTATGGCGCGCTCGGAACACAGAGCTTCTTGGCCATCGTCAAGCGACTCCAATTAGTCCGTGGAGCGTGGCCGTCAGGGCCGCCACGTCGTTTGGAGCTCGGCCTGCAAGGTTGTTGTTCTCGAACGGATCCTCAACGATGTCGTACAGCAGTGGCTCGGTCTCAGCGACCGCGACCGGGTAGGCCGGCACGTTCGTCCCACCGACCGCCTTACCGCCCGCATAGCCTCGTACGAGCTTGAGGCGTCCATCGGTGATGCACCGCCAAGGGTCGATCCCGCTGAGGAGATACTCCCGGTGGTCGTCGCTGTCGCCCGACAGGACTGGCCTCAGTGACCGACTGTCCATTCCTGTCGGCACCTCAATCCCTGCATAGTCGAGGAATGTGGCAGCCAGGTCCATCATACTGACCAGTGCACCAGTGGAATGCCTTGCCGGCACACCCGGTCCGGCGATGACCAGCGGTATGCCGACCGATCCCTGCTGTGGCAACTTCTTCATCCACAGGTTGTGGTCGCCGAGCATCTCTCCGTGGTCGCTCGTGAACACAACCAGGGTGTTGTCCAGCTCGCCGCGCGCTTCGATCGCCTCCAGAAACTTCCCGAGCCAAGCGTCGATGTTCTCGATCATCGCAGCGTAGTTCCGCCGGATCTCCACATGCTTCTTCGGCGTGAACTCGGTGCTGCGATTCGGCTGCCGAAAATCAACGTCGCGATACAAGGCATCCATTGAGCCCGTGATGTCCACCGGCTCGTGTGGTCCCGCGAAGTTGACGACCAGATGCCAGGGCTTCCCTGCGGGGGCCTCCTCAAGCAACCGAAGGCCTTGCGCCGCGATCCAGTTGTCGCAGTAGGACTCCTCTGCCAGAGGGGTTGGGAACGTGGCGGCGAAGGTGCCTTCCTCACGGCGTCGAAGGAAGTCTGCGTGGTGGGTCTCGACGCGTCCACTGTCGTGCAGGTGTGCCGTGTACGGGCAGCACGGATCCTCCATGCCCCAGCGAATTGCGTCCCATTTGCCTGCGCTGTCGATCCCTGCGCTGAACCCCCAGTCGGCCAGCAGGTGCTGGCCATCCACGCCCCAGCTAGGCTCGGGCTTGTGCAGGTCGAACTTGCCGCATCCCATCACGTGGTAGCCGGCGTCACGCAGCAGCGTGTAGTAGGTGATCTGTTCCAGCGGGTAGTTCTTGCTGTTGTCCGGAACGCCGCAATTGTCGTACTCCATGCCACCGGCAAGACACGCTCTCGAGGGAGCGCACAGCGGAGACGGGCAGTAGCACCGGTCAAAGCTCAGACCACGGGCCGCGAGGTTGACGACATTAGGGGTACGAACTGCGAGCGCCGCGTTCAGTCCTGTCCAGTCATAGCGGAGCTGGTCTGGAACCACTAGGAGAATGTTGGGCGGACGGATGGGGCTCGCTTCCTCGTTGGCTGCGCACGTCGACGCCAGAACAGCAGCGGAACCGCCAAGAAAGTCACGACGGGAAAGGCTCGCCATAGCCCAAGATTGTATCGGCAGGCCGTCAGATGCTCCATCCATAGGTGCGCCGGAACGGAGCGGATTGTGATCGCCTGCTGGCGCGGAGGCCCCTTACTCAAGCCGTGTCTAGAATGGACGCCATGCTGACCCGGCTTGCCGCCCTAACTCTTTCCGGTGCGCTGGTTCTGGCTTCCGCAGCGGATCGGCCGAACATCCTGTTCATCGCGGTGGATGACCTGAACGACTGGATCGGCTGCCTCGGAGGTCACCCGCAGGCGCAGACGCCCCACATGGACGGTCTGGCCGAGCACGGAGTCCTCTTTTCCAACGCTCATACCGCTGCTCCCCTCTGCAATCCATCCCGTACCGCTCTCCTATTCGGCAAGCGACCAACCACGACCGGAGTGATCGGCAACAGAGACGACTGGCGGACGTTCGACTCCCTCAAGGGCTCGGAGTCCCTCCCGCAGTTCTTTCGGCGCAACGGTTACTTCACGGCCGCGGCGGGCAAGATCTTCCATGCGAATCACGGCGGTTGGCGCGGGGCCCTGACCACCGCCGAGGGCGCCCCCTACGCGGGCCGTAGCGGATTCGGGCAGCCGGAGGCATGGGACGAGCGGTTCCCCGCCAAGACGATTCAGCTACCGATGGCACCCGTGCTAATCGACACGCATCGCAATGGCATCAACCATCACTGGGACTGGGGGCCGATCGACTTCAAGGCGGACGTCACCGAGGACGGGCAGACTTCGAAGTGGGTGGTCCGCCAATTGCGCGAGGAACACGGCAAGCCGTTCTTCCTTGCAGTCGGCATCTATCGGCCACACGATCCGCAGTACGCGCCGAGCGAGTACTTTGATCTGCATCCGTTGGTGGATGTCGAGATTCCCTCCATCCTGCCGTCTGACCTCGAAGATGTTCCCGCCATCGCCCAACGGCACGTCGGCGGGCCAAACAGCTACGAGGCCATGGTCCGGAAGCACAATGCACTGCAGTCGGCAACGCAGGGATATCTGGCTTCAGTGACGTTCGCCGACGCGATGGTTGGCCGGGTATTGAACGCGCTCTACGCCAGCCCGCACGTCGACAACACCATCGTGGTCCTCTTCTCCGACCACGGCTACCACATCGGCGAGAAGAAGAAATACCACAAGAGCACACTCTGGGAGGAAGCGACACGAGTGCCCCTCATCGTTGCTGCGCCAGGAAAGTCGACCGCAGGAAGCATTGTCGCGCGCGCGGTCAGCCTCATCGACATCTATCCAACGCTGGTGGAGCTAACGGACCTGAAGGGGCCGGGTGGGCTGGACGGCGAAAGCCTGGTGGCCCTTCTCGACGATCCGGACGCCCCGCGTTCCACGCCTGCTGTCACCACTCGACAGGGCAGCCATCACGCTCTGCGGAACGACCGTTGGCGCTACATCCGCTACGGGGACGGATCGGAGGAGCTGTACGACCACGAGTCCGATCCGGCTGAGTGGACGAACCTGGCGGCCGACGAGAAATACGCAGCCATCAAGAGCCAGCTACGTGAGGAGCTGGAGCGAATCGTTCAGTGACGTGCAGACGCACTTGGCCTAGACACCCACTGCCAGCCGCACGATCTCTAGTGAGCGCTGCGGTCTGACTCAGAACTCCTTGCCTGTGTACAACTCTGCGACGTACTGCTCGTAGCCGTTGTACATCAGCGTCGGCCTGCGCTGACCCGTCGGCAGGAAGCGCTCCGAGGCCTGCGACCAGCGCGGATGGGGACGATCGGGGTTCACGTTGGAGTACCAACCGTACTCGTGAGGAGCCGCCTTGTTCCACAAGGTGGGCGGACGACCCTTCGTGAAATCGATGCGATCGATCGACTTGATGTTCTTGAGGCCGTACTTCCAAGGAATGATCGCCCGGAACGGCGCACCGTTCTGCTTAGGCATTGGCTTGCCGTAGATGCCGGTACCGAACAGGGCCAGTTCATTCATGGCCTCGTCGATCGTTATGGCCTCTTGGTAGGGCCAGTCGTAATGGGGCTGCGACGGAATGCCCGGCATCTCGCGGGGCCGATGGGCCGTGAGCATCCTCATGTACCGAGCTTCGCTCTTCGGGTCAACCTCGCGAATCAGCTCCGACATTGCGAAACCGGTCCAAGGTACGGCCATGGACCATGCCTCCACACAACGGAATCGGTAGAGCCGCTCCTCAAGCGGAAACCTACGAACGAGGTCGTCAAAGTCGTATGTCTTGGGGTTGCTGACCAATCCACCGACCTTGATCTTCCAGGGGTCGATCTTGAACCGGTCCACCTGAAATCGAACCTGTTGCTTATCGAGGGTGAACTCGTAGAAGTTGTTGTAGCTGGTGGCCACGGCCTCCGGTGTCAAGGGTCGGTCGAGCGTGTACTTCGTGTTGCGTTCAGGCGGGTACAGCGGGTTGTCAGCCGATTCCGTGGCGCCGCGCAAACGGTCCGCCAGCAGTGCGCCAGCACTAGCGATACCCATCGATCCAAGCAACGAGCGCCTAGAGTGGTAGACGCTCTCCGGCGTCGCGTCGCGTTCGGGAAGCTCCCATCCGCGGGGGATCTTGACCAGCATCATTTGCCTCCTAGCTTGGCGTCAAGGCGATTGACACCTTCTCACTCACTCTTCTACAGGCAAGCTCAGAGTAACACGCCGTCCCGCTTATCCTGTCGCGGTGGGACTGCGGTCACCGAGCCATCCAAGTACTGGAGAGGCCTCACCCTGACATCTCAGATCCGGCACCGCACACAGTCGGGACTGGAGTCAAAATCGGACCAACAGGGACGGAACTAGCAAAGAGGCAGTGACAACAGCCTCTGGCATGGCGTCAGCTAGGTCAGCGGTGCTGTCTGTGAAGCCCTTCGGCCTTCAACGCGATGCGATATAGGCTCCGGTCGATGGTGATGTAGAGTGTGTTGCTGTCATCCCCAAGGCCGAACTCGACGTTGCTCGGCAGGCCACTCGCCACCGGTGGTGGCTGCTCGAGCGCCTTGATCTCCGTCTCTGTGAACGGCGTCTCCTCAACGTTCACGCCGGTAGACGTTGGGATGAAGCCGACTTCCGCACCATCAGGGTTCAGGACCAAGATTCCCGGCCTGGATGGCTCTCGCGACGTCAGGTAGATGTTGCCGTCCGTATCGACGGTCATGCCGTCACAGCCGTACTGCGGGCCAAAGTCGTGCAGGAGCCGACGGGCGCCACTCACGAGTCCCTTGGCGTCCAGCGGAAATGCGTAGATGCGCATCGGACCCCGATTCCCAGGCTCCTTGCCCGGCATTCCATCACTGCCATTGTTGGTCTCCGCGATATAGAGGGTCCGCCCGTCGGGACTGAACGCCAGGCCGTTCGGCTTGGTCACATCATGTGTGACCTCCACCACGTCCCCACCGGGCGTCGTGCGATAGACGGCTCGACGGTCGAGTTCGCGAGGCTCGTGCCCCACATAGCGGGGATCCGTGAAGTAGAGATTTCCCCCCGGCCCAACGGTGATGTCGTTCGGCGAGTTGAAGCGCTTGCCGCCAACGCTGTCGACGACGCGATGTCGTTCCTTGCTCTTGACATCCCAGCGTGAGATGCGTCTGCCGCCGTAGTCGGCTCCCTCGGCGGCATAGAGATAGCCATCAGGTCCGAACGTGAGGCCGTTCGACTTGTGACTGTTCTCGGCGAAGACCTCGACGGACTCGCTGGCAGGATCGAAACGGTAAATGCGGCCATGCAGCTCCCCTCGCCGAATGTCCGAAAAGTAGATCGAGCCTTCGGGTCCAACCGCCGGGCTCTCGGTCAGACCTTCTGTGTCGGACTCCGGCCGGGTGAAGAGCAGTTCCAGCTCGGCGTCTGCGGAAACGATCGCATCCCCGGTGGAAGCAGGCGGATCGTTCTGACCGAATGCGAATAAACAGACAAGAAGTAGCAATGCTGCAGTGCGTTGCATCGACCTACTTCGTGTAGAACCTATAGACCGTCTCGGACTGGAACGTTTCGCCGGGGCGCAACTCGGTCGACGGGAAGTCAGGCTCATTCGGCGAGTTTGGGAAGTGCTGCGTCTCCAGGCACAGGCCGCTCCGGCGCTCGTAGGCGACTCCGCCCTTGCCGACATGGTGGCCGTCGAGGAAGTTGCCGCTGTAGAACTGCACGCCCGGTTCGGTGGTCAGGACATCCATCGCCCTCCCAGAATCCGGATCGAAAACCGTCGCCGCGAGAGCCAGTTCCCCGGGGCCGTCCTTCAGAACATAGTTGTGGTCGTATCCGCTCCCGAACTGGAGCTGTTCGTTCTCCTCTTCGATGCGAGCACCAATTGCCGTCGCCATTCGGAAGTCGAGCGGAGAGCCGTCGAGCGAGGCAATCTCGCCTAGGGGGATGGACTCCGCGTCGACCGGTGTGTAGCGGTCGGCAGGGATGGTCAGCTCATGGTCGAGAATCGAACTGGCCCCGCCGTCCTGAAGGTTGAAGTAGGAATGGTTCGTCAGGTTGAGGACGGTGGGCTTGTCCGTGGTCGCTTCGTACAGGATGCGCAGCTCGTTGTCGTCGGTCCAGATATAGGACACCTTCGAGCTCAGAGTGCCGGGATAGCCCTCTTCTCCGTCCTCGCTGGTATAGGTCAGCACCAGTCCGTCCTGGTCAGGCGTCATCTCGCCCTGCCAGACACGCTTGTCGAAACCCTTGAGGCCGCCGTGCAGCGCATTGTCCCCGTTGTTCTTCGGGACCTCGTACGTCTCCCCGTCAAGCTCGAACTGGCCGTCGGCGATCCGGTTCGCGTACCGGCCTGTAATCGCCCCGAAGTACGGTGTGTCCGCGACGTACGCCGCCAAGTCGTCGAAACCGAGGGCTACGTCGCCCAAGTCCCCATCCCTATCGGGCACCTTGATGCTGACGATGATTCCTCCGTATTCGCTAATCGACACCTCGGCGCCGGACATGTTCGTTAGCTTGTATAGCGACGCGTTCTCGCCGTCGACTTCGCCGTGGACGGTCTCGCTGATCGACCGCAGTGATTCCGGCTCGGGTTCGGGCTGAGCGCAGCCGACTGCCAGCACCGCAAAGCAGCAGGCCGCAAGCACATGGGCGATTGATCGCCAAGACCACATAATGGAACGTCCCTCCGCCTCCCAGTGTAGTGCGGGCCACGGTAAGGAGACTCCCGCCGGACGATGATCCTCGTCACAGGAGCGACGGGATTCATCGGCAACTACGTCGCAAGGTTGCTCGCAGGTCGTGGCGAACGACTGAGACTGCTGGTAAGGCCTCAGAGCGACCGTCGACCACTTCGGGATCTGGACGCCGAGGTCATTGAAGGAGACCTTAGGGATCAGATCGCGCTGGAACGCGCCGTGCAAGGCTGCCTAGCGGTCTATCACGTGGCGGCATGCTACACGCTGTGGTCCCGAAGCCCAAGGGAAATCTACGACATCAACGTTGGTGGCACGATGGCGCTTCTGGCAGCGGCTCGGTGGGCTGGCGTCGAACGGTTCGTATACACGAGCACTGTCGGAACCATCGCGCCACATCCAGACGGCACACCCATTACAGAGGCGACTGCGTCACGTTCGACGCATGTCGTTGGACACTACAAGCGCTCGAAACTCCTTGCGGAGCGTGCGGCCCTCTCCGCAGCAGCGGACGGCATGCCGGTTGTCATCGTCAACCCGACGGCACCCATAGGGGCGAGAGACTTCAAGCCAACGCCCACTGGGAAGATCGTGAAGGACTTCCTGTCGGGACGCCTGCCTGCATACGTCAGCACCGGTCTCAACCTAGTCGATGTCCACGACGTGGCACGCGGTCACTTGCTGGCCGCCGAGCGAGGCGTACCCGGCGAGCGGTACCTGCTCGGAGCGGAGAACCTCACAATGCGTGAGATTCTCCAGGCCCTGGCAGCTGCAAGTGGACGCAAGGCGTCCCGGATTCGTATCCCTTACGCGGTGGCGTGGCTCACCGGTGCCGTGAGCGAGATTGGATCGGTGCTCTCAAGGCAGCCACCGTCCGTTCCGCTGGAGGCGGTTCGCCTGGCGAAACACCAGATGTTCGCAGATTGCTCGAAGGCCAAGCACGAGCTCGGGTACCGGCCGGGTCCTTTAGCTCCGGCCATCGAGCGTGCCGTGGAATGGTTCCGCTCGCAGGATCCGGATCTGTGAGGATAGCCGTCAAGGCGTCCCGATCTCGTCCTCCCCGAGCGTCGCAGGTCGCTATTGCGGCCGACGTCTGGTCACGTAGGCACCGTCAACGTAGCCACCGAACACTTGACCCAAGGCGGGGTGTCGAATCGGCTTCCTAGACGTGTCCTTCTCGAGGTGCCTTTCGGCGACGTATGTCTCCCGATTGCTCCCGTCCACGAGCACGCGATACCACGGGCGGTCCTTAGGCGGCCGTGATCGAGCGACCTTCTCGTACCATTCGTCGCTGCCAGCGTAGACGGGGTCGATGTCGTAGATCACACCGCGATAGTTGAACCGCAGATGGTGGATGACATCGCCAATCGAGAATCGAGCCTTGGCGCAAGAGTCATCCATCGAATGGTTCCTTCAGCGGTGCACGAGCCTAGACGGACCTCGCCATGACGCCTTCCAAGGCCCTGTTGAATGGTCCCGGATCCTCGATCTCGGCGCCTTCGGCAAGCATCGCGTAGCCATAGAGTAGCTGTGCATAGTCCCGAAGTGCCGTATCTGTCTTGTCTTCCTCGAACCGCTTGCGCAGACCCAGCACAACTGCATGGGATCCGTTCACCTCCAGGATCCGCTTCTGCTTTGGCGCGTCCGGACCAGCCATTCGCATCATCCGCTCCATCTGCGGGCTGAGGTCGTGCTCGTCCACCGTGAGGCACGCTGGCGAGTCGGTGAGACGGTTGGAAAGACGGACCGTCTTCACGCTGTCCTCCAGATGCTTTCCTAGCAGGCCCAGGAGGTCGTCGTACTCCTTCTCCTGGTCCTTGCGCTTGGCCTCCGCCTCCTCGTCGCCGTCCTTGCCGTCGAGGTCCACGTCGCCCTTGCCCACCGAACGCATCGGCTTACCGTCGAACTCGGTCAGGCGGTCGACCACGAACTCGTCCACCGCATCCGTCAGGAACAAGACTTCGTAGTCCTTCTTGCGAAACGCCTCGATCAGCGGCGAGTTTGCCACGATTGCCCGGGTCTCGCCAGTGATGTAGTAGATCGTGTCCTGGCCGTCCTTCATGCGCTCGACGTACTCGGCCAGCGTGGTCATCTTGTCCGGATCCGCTGAGGATCCGAATAGCAGCAGGGGAATGATCCGGTCACGCTCCTTCTGGTCGAGCTCCGTGCTGATGCCCTCCTTGACCGCGCGGCCGAAGTGCTTCCAGAACTCCAGGTACTTCTCGCCCTCGTCCTTCTGCAGCTTCGCCAGTGTCGCCAGCACCTTGCGGCTGAGGAACTTCTTGATGCGCGTGAGGTGGCGGTTCTCCTGCAGCTGCTGGCGCGAGATGTTCAGGGGCAGGTCTGACGAGTCCACGACACCGCGGACGAACCGCAGGAACTGCGGCAGCACCGCGTCGCAGCGGTCCATGATCATGACCCGCCGTGCATAGAGCTGCAATCCGTAGTCCGCGCCCCACTGATATAGGTCTGGCGAGGGCTGGGCGGGAACGAACAGGACGGACTCGTACTCCGAAATGCCCTCGGCCTTAACCCTGATGTGCAGCAGCGGATCCTTCCAGTCCGTTGCCACGTGCTTGTAGAACTCGTTGTACTCCTCTTCCTTGACCTCCGATTCTGGACGGGTCCAGATCGGCTTCATGGAGTTCAGGGTCTTGTCGTCGAAGACGACCGTGGTCTTCCCGTCCGGCTTGACGATGCCGGAGTCGTCGGTCTCCGACTTCTCTCGCTGAACCCGTTGGCGGATCGGATGCGCAATGAAGTTCGAGTAGCGCTTGACGACCGACTCGAGCGTCCATTCGCTCGTGAAGTCCACGATGCCGGCGTCGGCGTCAACCGCTTTGAGGTGAAGAGTGATGCTGGTGCCGCGCGCCGTTCTCGAACTGTCCGAGATGGTGTAGGTGCCGTGCGCATCGGACTCCCAGTGGACTGCGGTCTTGGCACCGGCCTTGAGGCTGTCCAACTCGACCTTGTCCGCCACCATGAACGCGGAGTAGAACCCGACGCCGAAACGACCGATCAGTTCCGGAGTCCCCTCTCCCGCGGCCTTCTTGCTCAGCTTCTTGAGCATTTCTTGCGTCCCGGAGCGTGCGATGGACCCGATGTTCTCGATGACCTCCTGGCGCGACATCCCGACTCCGTTGTCATGGATCGTCAGCGTCCTGGCGGTCGCATCCACCGATAGCCGGATTTCGAGCTCCTCGTCACCGGACATCAGGTCCGGTTCGGTGAGGGCCCTGAAGCGGAGCTTGTCCAGCGCATCGGAAGCGTTTGAGATGAGCTCACGAAGGAAGATCTCCTTGTTCGTGTACAAGGAGTGGATCATCAGATCCAGGAGCTGCTTGGTTTCTGCCTCGAACTTGCGAGTCTCGGTTGCTACTGCCATGTCAGGTCAGGGATCGGACGCCGCCTCGTGCGCGGTGCCGAACCGCGATGAGCGCCCTTTCCTGAATGTATTTGGATCAGAATCTCGCGTCAAGGCAGGCCGTCCCGCCCGGCACTGAAGCCCGGCGGACGTTCGTTCGGACAAGCCGATCACAGCGGTCCCGTCCCATTTCGCGACGGCGCGATCACCTGTCGCTCGTGCCATTTGCAGAACCCGTCGATCAGGCCGGAAAAAGGCTGGGGAACGGAGTTTGACGCCCTTCTTGCTCGGGTGATAGCGTTGAACCTTTACGGGCCTGCGCCCGGATCGAGTCATGAGCAGACAGACCACACTCAAGGGAAATCCGCTGGACCTCGTCGGCGACGAGCTCTATTTGGGAGACGCCGCGCCCGGGTTCACGCTGACCGGGAACGACCTAAGTGCCGTCACTCTCGGAGACACGAGCGGAGTCCGCATCCTCAATGTGGTTCCGTCACTCGACACGCCGGTCTGCGACGCACAGATCCGGCGCTTCAACGAAGAGGCCGGCGACCTTGATGGCGTCTCGGTGTACTGCATCAGCTGCGACCTGCCGTTCGCGCAGTCGCGCTGGTGCGGCGCCGCAGACGTCGAGAACGTCACGACGCTGTCGGACTACAAGGACGGCAACTTCGGCGCCGCCTGGGGCACGATGATCGAACCGCTGCGGATCCAGTCGCGCGCTGTCTTCGTGATCAACGCCCACAACACGATCGTTCACGCCGAGTACGTGCCGGAAGTCGCTGAGCACCCGAACTACGCCGCCGCGCTGAACGCCGCCAAGGGCGCTGCGTAGGTCAGGCCGATCCCTCCCTAAGAGGGCAGGCTGCTCCTAAAGAACCTGAGCCAGTTGCCGTGCATCACGGCTTCAATGTCAGTCTCGCTGTACCCTCGTGCGGCTAGGATCTGACCGATCTGCTGCAGGTCGGCGATGCTGTTCAGGTCCTCCGGGGACTGCTCCCTGCCGAAGCCGCCGTCCAGGTCACTGCCGATGCCGACATGGGCCGCGTCGCCCACTAGACCGCAGACGTGCTCTATGTGATCCGCCACGTCCTCAAGCCGGGCCCTCGTACGGCCCGGCTGGTTGCGGACGTAGCCCGGGATCAGCATCCATTCGTCGAGCACGACCCCGATGACGCCACCGCGCGACGCCACACGCTGGATCTGGCCGTCACTGATCTGCCTGTCGTGCGGAACAAGTGTGCGACAGTTGCCGTGGCTGATGAAGACGGGTCCTTGGAACGCCTCCATGGCCTGATCGAGGGCGGTGTCCGCAGTGTGCACGAGGTCCAGAATCATTCCCAAGGCGTCAAACTCCCGCAGGAGCTCCCTGCCCTGCGATGTGATCGGTCCGTCTCCGCCCGTGCCCATCGCGTAGTAGCTAGGCCCGTAATGGGCCAAGCAGGCCGTGCGCAGTCCCTGGCTGAACCACCACTCGGCCTGCGAAGGCTCGATGATCGGATCGCAGCCCTCCATGCTCAGGATGATGCCCAACGGGCGCTGCGGGCCAGGGTCGCCCCACGCCTCCTCGAGTTCGTCGGCGCTGCGGACAAACCGCAGATGCCCCTGCTCCTCGAGCAGACGGTAGTAGGCCAGCTGACCCTGTGCGGTGGCAGAGGCGATGGTCCGGTTAGCGAAGTCCAGATCGTCGCGCAGGATAACGTCGCCGTGTCCGCGATGGCCTACGCTGCCCAAGCCCTCGCTTGAAGTTAGGGTCGCGTCTGGCAGAGCGCGGCAGAGCAGCGTCGCAAGACAGATCCGCACGTTGCCACGGCGCATCTCCGGCAAGCAGACAGTGCAGTTGCCCCGCGACTCGCCCGTCAGTCCCGACTCGCTGCGCCTGAGCGACTCGAGATCAAGCAGCTGGTCGCGGTCGAAGGACAGCGCATTCCACGAAATGTCCAGGTGGGCGTCGATGATGCGATGCATGGACGATCTACATAGCCTGCGGGATCGAGCGCCACCACTCGGCCAAGGCGTTCTTCAGCCGCTCGGCGACGCCGGGATTGTCCGACGCGACGTTGCGAGTCTCGTCGAACCCATCGCTGAAGTCATACAGCTCGACGACCGATCCGTCGGTGTTCATTAGCAGCTTCCACTGGCCGTCACGCACTGCCAACGCTGGGCTGCGGTCAGATTCCAAGCCCGGTCGGAGATAGCTGGGATCCCTGCCGTACTCCCAGAACAGTGCTCTCGTGCGCACTGGCTCCTCGCCCAAGAACGCAGCACTCATGTCGCTGCCGTCGAGCGCGGCGTCAGTCGGAACCGGGATCGAGGCGATCTTGCAGAACGTCGGCAGCAGGTCCACGCCGCCCACAACCGTGTTCGCGTTCACTCGGCCAGCCGGCACCTTGCCAGTCCAACGCACAATCAGGGGCTCTCGGATACCGCCCTCGTAGAGGCTCCACTTGCGGCCACGAAGGCCGTTCGTCTTGCCGGGCGGATCGAAGCCTTCGTCGTAGTAGCGCTTCCATGCAGTCGGCCCGTTGTCGGCAGCAATCACGATCAGCGTGCGCTGCTGCACCTCCAATTCGTCCACGGTGTCGAAGAGCCTGCCCAGCTGCCGGTCCATTTCATCGATCACCGCGAAGTACTGCTGGCGGTACGGGTTGGACGCGAACTGCTTGTACTTGGCCAAAAGATCCTCCCTGGGGAAGAAGCGGTCGTGCACGTCGTTGAGCCAGATGTGCATGTAGACCGGGCTCTCTCGGTTCCGCTCTAGAAAATCTATGGCCCGGTCGACATATATCTCTGTCATCTCGTGCTTTGCCACGTCACGGACCTCGCCGTGTCCAAGCTTCCGGCTCTGGTCCGAGAGTCCGCCCGGAGGCAGAATCCGATCACCGAGGCCTTCGAATGAGACCAGGGACTCGTCGAAGCCGTATGCCTGCGGCAAGGGCGCGTCGTCAACGTCCCTGCCCCCACCCATGTGCCACTTGCCGAAGTGTGCCGTCGCATAGCCGGCATCCTGGAACAGCCGCGCGACCGCTGGAGCCGCTGGATCGAGGAAGTTGCTCATCCCGCGCTCACGGTTGCGCTTCCGCGAGTTCAGATACGAATGGATGAGATGCCGTGCAGGGTACTGGCCAGTGGTGATGCCGACTCGCGACGGGGAGCAGATCGGAGAGGCAACGTAGAACTGCTCGAATCGGATTCCTTCTTCGGCCATCCTGTCGATGTTGGGAGTCTGTACGTCTCGGTTGCCGTAGCTGCTCAGGTCGCCGTAGCCCATATCGTCGATGAAAACGAAGATGATGTTAGGCCTGTCTGCCGCCGTCAGAGCGCAGGCAAACAGCCCGAGGATGACTAGTCGATGGAGCATCTTTTGGAATGGCCCGCCGACCCGGTCAACGTGGCGGGATCGCTCGCATGATAGCCGCCTGGCTGCGGAGCGTGCACTAACCTAAAATCCGACGTTCGCCGCGCGAGCGACGACATACGAGGGAGAGATCGCTTGAACCGCAGACAAATGATCGCGATGGCAGGGGCAACCGCCACTTCCTACAAGCGAGTCCTTGGCGCGAACGACCGGATCCGGCTGGGCGTGATTGGAACGGGCAACCGAGGCGGCCCGATCTGGGAGACGGCACTTCGGGAGGCGGACGTGGAGCCCGCAGCCGTATGTGACGTCTACGAGCCCCATCTCGAGAGTGCTCTGAGCGCGTCCAAGGGGAGGGCCAAGGGATATCGCGACTTTCGGGATCTGCTGGGGCACAGCCCGATGGATGCGGTGCTGATAGCAACGCCCGACCACTGGCACGCAATCCAAACCATCGAGGCTTGCCGTGCCGACCTAGATGTGTACGTGGAGAAACCGCTCTCCCTGACAGTGGCCGAGGGACGGCAAATGGTGGCCGCCGCACGGAGGCATGACCGCGTCGTGCAGACTGGCAGCCAGCAGCGCTCAGGCCCTCTCTACAAGGAGGCAATCGACATCGTGCGTTCCGGCGAGATCGGCGCAGTCCACCACGTGGAGGCGGGCATCGAGCGCAACTCCATGCCAGGTTTCGGCACGCCCGCCGACGACAAGCCTCCAGCCGACTTCAACTACGACATGTGGCTCGGGCCAGCCCCGTCACGGTCGTTCAATCCCTTACGCGGGCTGTACCACTTCCGCTGGTTCTGGGACTACTCAGGCGGTCAGATGACGAACTGGGGCGCGCATCAGCTGGACATCGCAAGATGGGGCCTCGGAAGCGAAGCGCCGAAGTCCGTGTCCGCGACGGGTGGCCGGTACGCAATCGAGGACATCGGGGAAACGCCGGACGTGCAGGAAGTGCTCTACGAGCTGGACGACGCGGTCCTCACGTGGTGCGTTCGGGAGCTAAATGGCATGCGCGGTTCCTACTTGATCTTCCACGGGACGAAGGGGGACCTCGATGTCGCCCGGAGCGGATACAAGCTGGAGGGTCAGCGATGGCAGCGAAAAGGCGAGCCTATGGCGGGCAGCCGTGAGTCGCGCCCCGACGGGGCCTCACGTGCGCTCACGGCGCAGCACATCCGAAACTTTCTGGACTGCGTGCGTTCCCGGGAACGGCCCAACGCCGATGTCGAGATCGGCCATCGGACGGCAGTGTTCTGTCACCTGGGCAACATCGCGACAAGGCTGGGTCGCACGCTGAGGTGGGATCCCTCATCCGAAGCAGTGATCAAGGATGACGAGGCTAACTCATTGCTCTCCAAGGACTACCGCGAACCATGGAAGGTTGATCGCTAGACCTTGGATCCGCGATCTCATGATCCGAGGTACCGGCTGATCTGCTGGTGAAAGGCGATCGCGGAAATGCCGAGGAAGAACAGGAAGCAGGCGATCTGGCTGGCCTGCAGCAGCTTGGGTGGCTGTAATTGCTTCGGCAGCAGCTTCCGATTGACGAAGAGCGCGTGCAGCGCCGTGGCGCTCATCCCAAGATTGCGCAGCGAGCCCGTCACCACTGCGAGGAACAGCGGATTCGGCGTAAGGCGCAGTGCGATGAGGCCCCACAAGTAGTACAGGGCCATGATCGTGTAGTAGATGTACTTGACCTGGTTGCCCTGCATGTGCCGGACGTGCTTGCTGCCAGTCCAGATCAGTTCCGTCCAGCGACGCACGATGTTGTCGATCTCGGAGATCTGTCCTGGAGAAAGCACTATGAATCCGCAGAGAAGGGTGAGGAACCAGAAGATCTCTCCGGACTGGTCTGCCATGCCTCGAGCGGTCATCGCCGCTGCGGCGTGACCCTGAACCTCCGCTCCGGCCACGTACTCGAGCGACAGCATCGACGGCAGGGCCATGCCAATCAGGCAGCCGATGCACCAGACCCCGAGCTGATCCCGCAGCAGGTGACGCATCCAGCCCTTCCACCGTCGAAGTGATTCCTCGTGCAGCGGGAAGACCTTACCGACGTGGGCAAGCTTCACCGCCTTGCCGCCGACCATGCTGGGAATGGCGCCCACGAGCGGTCCCATGCCCCATCCCTTGTCGCGGGCATAGTTCGAGAAGCTCGTGTTCGTTAGGCCCCCCATGCCCGCAATGGCCGCGAATGCGGCCAGGGTGGCCCAGTCGATCTCCTTGTCTGGCATCGATCCGAACTTCACGAAACCGGTGAAGATGGCTACCCACGAGTCCCAGCTGACGAGGAAGACGCAGACGAACCCGAGATAGCCGAGGACCAGAACGATCTTCGTCACCATCACCTTCTCGACGATGTTGTAGACCTTGCCCTTGCCACCAAATATCAGCGGCAGGAACGCCACCGAGAAGATGATGTACGACATCAGGCGCAACACGCCGTCGTGCTCCGGACCGGGAAGCTCGCCCAGGAACGCCGCGACAAGCGGCACGGCCGCATTGGATGCGAGGTAGGGCCAAATGCCTCCGAGATCGAGCATCAGGTAGAAGACCACCCAGAACCGCGGTCCCGGCATGCACCGGAAGAACCCGACCAAGATGGGCTCGCCCGTGTAGAGCGTGTAGCGCATCATGCTGAGGTTGTGACCCACCTGCAGCAGAATGCTGAGGGCCGCGATCCACATCAGCTGGCCACCGTATTGAGCGGTGACAATCGGACCGAAGAGCCATTCCCCGCCCCCGATCGCACTGCCCGCAAGCAGCAGGCCGGGCCCAATCAGGAGCTTCCACTTGCTCCAGCTAAACTCCGGGGCATCGGGCAGATCGGCGCTTTCCCACTTCGGAAAGTAGCGAGCCGCCTTCTCTCGTACTGCCGCCGAGTCGCCAGTCGACATGGCGAGCATGATAGCCCAGCGTCTGGCAGGTGAAGAACTGCTTGGAACTACTCCAGGGCCCGACCGGTCGTGCGCGCCTCGGTCACAGACTCGATCTCGACATCGACCAGGGTCCGCGGCTCGATGTGAGCGCCGGGAAGGTCGAGATCGATGTAGTTGTCCGTGACCACTCTCGTGCCGTTCGGCGAGGAGGACACAGTGACCGCCGAGAAGCGGGCCCCCTTGCACTGCTGGCGGAACTTGAGGTTCTTGCTGGCTGCGAGTTCCCGCAGGACTCGGCTGCGCCTGCGCTTCTCAACCTTCGGCACTTGATTCGCGAAGTGCGCCGCCTCCGTGCCCCCACGAATCGAGTACGAGAACACATGCAGGTAGGTGAACGGCATAGCGTCGACGAACGAGCGTGTCGCCTCGAAGTCCGCTTCGGATTCGCCCGGGAAGCCAACCATGACGTCGGCACCGATGGCGGCCATTGGCATCAGGCGCCGAGCCAGCTGCACACGCGTCGCGTAGTGCCTTGCACGGTACCTGCGACGCATGGCTCTAAGGATCGTGTCCGATCCCGACTGCAGGGGAACGTGGACATGCTGAGCGATGCGTGGACTCTCCGAGACCAACCGCAGCAGGCTCTCGCGCCAGTCCATGGGCTCCACAGAACTGATGCGGAACCGCCGCACCTCGGTTTCGGCGAGAAGGGATTCAAGCAGGCTCACAAACCGTGGCCGACCGGGCAGGTCGCGGCCCCAGCGACCCAAGTTGATGCCGGTCAGAACGACTTCCGGATACTCAGCCTGGAGAGTTCGCGCCGCCTGCACGACCGAAGGCGCATTTGCGCTGCGACTCCGTCCGCGCATCGACGGAATGATGCAGAACGTGCAACGGCTGCTGCAGCCCTCCTGGACCTTGAGGTTGGGACGGCTTCGATCGTCCGCGGTTCCAGAGGGCAGCGGTTCGAACGCCGCGTCTCGGGCAAAGTCCGAAACCAGCGTGCCGACAGCGCTGATCTGCGAGTGATAGCTCAGCTTTGCGGCCGGAGCGCCGCTGATTCGAACAAGTCTTGGTGCCACGATGTCGCCGACGACGTGCTTGTGGCTGTTGCCGACCACCCATCGCACGCCTTCCATGGCGGCCAGTTGCTCGGGCTGATGCTGCGCGTAGCACCCCGTGACAAGGATGGACGCGTCGGGGTTCTCACGATGGATGCGACGGATTGTCTGACGTGCATCGCGGTCGGCCTGGGACGTCACCGTGCAGGTGTTCAGCACCACGACGTCGGCACGAGCTGGGTCCACCTCTCTCTGGAGCCCGCGCGCCATGAGGTCGGCTGCTATGCCGGCACCGTCCGCCTGTGTGGTCCGACAGCCGAAGTTCTTGACGCTGAACGTCCTAGGGGCTCCGGGCTGAAGGGGATTCGTGGACTCGGTCCCAAGGTGGCGCCTGATTGTTGGTGGCACGTCCAGAGTCCTTGGCTAGAGATGCACCCGCATCCACTTCTTGCCGAGCTTGAGCACAAGTTCGCTCGTTCCCGGCGCGATGTCGTAGCTCATCTCCCGATGGCGGACCCCGTTCACACTGACAGCGTTCTCACGGAGCTTGCGGTTGGCTTCCCCTCCCGATCGCGCGAGACCGGTGGCCCGCAGGAGCTTGTCGAGGCGTAGCGTGACCTGACCGCGCAGATCATCGGGAAGGTCCATCGCGGGCATGTCTTGGGGCACTTCCCTCTTCTGAACCACCCTGTGGAACACTTCCGCCGCGCGTGAGGCGGCCTCAGCACCGTGGAAGTCAGTGACCACCTGCCGAGCGAGGTCTTGCTTGAGGGCCATCGGATGTGCCTTTTGGTTCGCGACGCTGAGCTTCATGGCCTCGATGTCGCGAACGGACGTGTCTGTCACCAGTTCGTAGTACTTGAACATCAGGGTGTCGGACAGCTGCATGATCTTGCGGTACATGACCTCCGCCCGTTCTGTGACGCCGATGTAGTTGTCCAGGGACTTCGACATCTTCTTGACGCCATCGACACCCTCCAGGATCGGGACGGTGGCGACGACCTGCCTCGGCTGGCCACGGCCAGCCTGGATCTCCCGTCCAAGAAGGAGATTGAACTTCTGATCCGTTCCACCAAGCTCGACATCGGCTTCGAGGGCGACCGAATCCATTGCCTGCGTGAGCGGATAGAGAAACTCGTGCAGCGAGATTGGCTTGCCCTGCCTGTAGCGCTGGGTGAAGTCCTCCCGTTCCAGCAGCTGCGCCACGGTCGTGGTGGAGCAGAGCTCGATCATGCCGACGGTGCCCAGGTCCAGCAGCCACTCGCTGTTGAAGCGGATCTCCGTGCGTTCCTCGTCAAGGATCTTGAAAACCTGCTGCTTGTACGTCTCGGCGTTTTCCCTGATCTGTTCCCGCGTCATCGCTGGTCTGGTGCTGTTCCGACCGCTTGGGTCACCAATAAGACCCGTGATGTCCCCGATGAGGAAGATTGCCGTGTGACCTAAGTCCTGAAAATGCTTCATCTTGCGAAGAAGCACCGTGTGCCCTAGATGAAGGTCTGGTGCGGTCGGATCGAACCCCGCCTTGACGCGGAGCGGCCTGCCTTGGTCGGCACGTTGCTTGATCCGCGCCGCGAGCTCCTGCTCGGAGATGATCTCCGAGCAGCCCTTGCGCAGGTACTCCAGCTGCTGCTCGATCGTCATGCTCTTGTGCTCAGCACCCGACGTCCCTCAATGCGGTACTTCCCGCTGAGCACGACCTCGATGGCCTCCGTGTATATCCGGTGCTCTTCCTTGAGGATGCGGGCCGACAGTGATGACTCGTCGTCACTGTCAAGGACTGGCACAACGGCTTGCCGGATGATCGGTCCGGCATCAAGCCGCTCGTCAACGAAATGCACGGTGCACCCGGCGTACTTCACGCCGTGCTCGAGTGCTTGGAGCTGACCCTCCAGGCCCGGAAACGAGGGCAACAGCGAGGGGTGGATGTTGAGGATGCGCTGCGGGTAGGTGTTGACGAAGTGCGCACTGAGGAGCCGCATGAAGCCGGCGAGGACAACGACGTCCACTTCTGCGGCCTGTAGCTTCTCGATGACCAGCCGATCGAAGGCTTCCCGCTCCATCGACTGCGACCTGACGCAAGCGGCCTTGATGCCACGCTTCTTTGCGGTCTTCAGCCCCTTGGCATGCGGGTTGTTGCTGACGACGATGGCGATCTCGGCATCCAGCCTGCCCGCCTCGATGCTGTCCGCGATCGCCTCGAAGTTCGAGCCGCGACCTGAAAGAAGGATGCCCAGTCTGTTCATTCCGCGTACACAACCCCGCTGGTGCCCTGTTCGACTCTTCCGATCACGATGGCCGGCTCATCGACGGCCCGGAGAGCGTCGACCGCCGCAGCCTCAGCGCCAGGAGGAACGCAGGCGATCATGCCGATACCCATGTTGAACGCGCGTCGCATCTCCGCGTCTTCGATGCCACCTATCCGCTGCATCATCTGGAACACCGTCGGCGTGTTCCAGCTACCCAGGTCGATACGCGCCTGCAGACCCTCGGGAAGCATGCGGGGCGTGTTGTCCGTGATACCACCGCCCGTGATGTGTGCGGCGGACGACAAGAGCCCTGCCTTCGTGAGCGCCCCGAGCGGACGTAGGTAGCTGCGATGCACCGCGAGGAGCTCCTCGCCCACGGTTCGCCCGAGTTCGTCGACATGGTCGTCGACGGTGTATCCGGCAATTTCAAGAAACACCTTGCGGGCGAGCGAGTAGCCGTTGGTGTGCAAACCGGTTGACGGCAATCCCAGAAGCGCGGACCCATCAACGACATCAGTGCCCATCAGCAGCTGTGACCGGTCGGCGATCCCGACAATGAACCCCGCCAAGTCGTACTCACCGGGCTGGTACATGCCGGGCATCTCGGCTGTCTCCCCGCCAATCAACGAGACTCCGTTCTGGACGCACGCCGTGCTGACGCCTTCAACCAGTTCCTCGACGATCCCTGGCCGGAGCTTGCCGATTGACAGGTAGTCCAGGAAGAACAGGGGAGTCGCCCCTTGAACCGCGATGTCGTTAACGCAGTGGTTGACAAGGCACTGGCCGACCGTGTTGTGACGATCCGTCAGGAACGCCACCTTGAGCTTGGTGCCAACGCCGTCCGCCGAGCTGACGAGCACCGGATCACGCAGATCCCGTCCAACAAGCGCGTACACCGCGCCGAAAGCCCCGATGCCAGTCAGCACGTTCGAGTCAAACGTCCTGCGCGCGAGCTCGCGGATGCCGTGTGTTGCCGTGTCGGCCGCGGCGATGTCGACACCGGCTTCGGCGTACGTCAGGGGCCTGGACGGCATCTCGAACCGCCATTATCGCAAGGGCCGTTTGAACCTAGATCAGCACCCAATCGAGGGGTCCAACCAGACCACAAGAAGGTCAAGCAAGAGCTCGAGGTGGCCGCAGCGTGGTGCCTTGGCGAACTGGCCGGGTTCGACCGGCTGTGTTCGAAGGTCCGAATCGATGCCTTCGAACGTCGCTCTCCGTGGAACGCTGTCGGGACGTTCCTGATGGCAGGGTCTGACTGGCAGGTGCGGCAGATCTTGACCCAGAACTCCTTGGCCGTCTCCAATCGGACCGGGTTCGCCACGTCCTGGCCCCTGACCGAGCGCCGCCCTGTGGAGCGAGGCGCGGAGTCGATAGAGATCACTAGAATGGTCTGACGATCATGCCCGAGAACCTTCTGCGCGAAATGCACGGCTCCGTCGCCGTGCTCACCTTCAATCGACCCGAACGCAACAACGCCCTAACGCCGGCGATGCGGGACCACTACTTCGACCTGCTCGAGGAATGTCGAGACGATCCCGGCGTGCGGGCGATCGTCCTGACAGGTGCCGGAAAATCCTTCAGCGTCGGCGCCGATGTTGAGGGTCTCAAGACCTCCGGACAGCACACGATCGATCGGATCCAGCAGCCCAGCCGTCCGGTGCACTACCCACTCTCCATTCCCAAGCCGATCGTCTGCGCGATCAACGGCGGGTGCGCTGGCGTGTCGCTGGTTCATGCGCTCTGCTGCGACATTCGATTCGCGGCGTCCGGCGCCAAGATGACGACGGCGTTCGCACGTCGAGGCCTGATCGCCGAGTACGGCATCGCATGGCTGCTGCCGCGCCTCGTCGGACAGTCCAACGCCCTAGATCTGCTGCTCTCGGCACGCGTGGTCCTAGCCGAGGAAGCGCAGGCCTTGGGTCTGCTCAACGCGGTGTTCCCACGAGAAGATCTGATGGAGCGCGCAATCGCGTACGCAACCGATCTGGCCGAGAACTCTTCGCCGGCGTCGATGGCCGCCATGAAGCGACAGGTCTACGGCGACTACGAGCGCAGCGTGGACGAGTCGAGTGCCGTGGCGCTGCAGGAAATGGTCGAGTCATTCCGCAGACCCGACGTCAAAGAGGGCGCTACAAGCTTCCTGGAGCGCCGCAAGGCACAGTTCCCTCCCTACCCCGCATCCTGAGACCTGCTCCGAATCCATCCAAGAACAGTTGATCGGACATGGCGTCCGATGCGAAGCGTGGTGGCCCTGTGAATTCCAACCTGCCTGGAAGGAGCGTAGAAGACCGGCTGGACGCCGTCGGCGAGAAGTTCGACGAATGGGCGACGGACGGAACGGTCGAGGGCATGGAGCGCCGGCATGCCTGGCTTGCGGAGAGGATGTTCGAGCGGATGGACTTCGCGCACGATGCCCGCGTACTAGACATTGGCTGCGGCGACGGCTGGACGGCGCGACGGCTCTGCGACCGGATGCCTGAGGGCGCCTTCGTCGGCATCGACGTCTCGGGCGAGATGATCCGACGCGCGAGGCGGGTTTGTGCCGAGCTGGACAACGCTTTGTTCGCGATCGGGCCGGCAGAGCAGATTCCCTGGGCGGACGAGTACTTCACCCACATTGTCAGCATCGAGTCGGCGTACTACTGGCTTGACCCGCATACCGCAGCCCGGGAGATCCACCGCGTCTGCTCCCACGGCGGCTCAGTTCACATCCTCATCAACTACTACTGTGAGAACCCCTACTCGGAGGGCTGGGACCGAGAGACGGGCCTGGACCTAAACCGATGGGGCCGAAGCCAGTGGACCGAACTGTTCAGCCTGGCGGGGTTTGAGGACGTGTCGACCGACCAGATCCCGGACGGCTCTCCTATCACCCCCGGCAAGCCTCCGGCAGCGCACGCGAGGCGGGTTGGTTTGCAGGAGACTGGTGCGCTGTACGTGTCCGGGCGCAAGAAAGCAGCTCCTCCGCGGCCCTCGGAACCATCCAATCCGTTCCGGGTGCTCGGGTAGTCACCGCGCCAAAGGCGCGAGGATCGCTGCGCTAAAGTGGGGTCGATGTGTCGGGTCGCCTCGTTCGCGCTGGCCATCGCGACGCTTCTTTCCTGCGGCCGGTCGGGGACCGAGCGGCGTTTCACCGAGATGGACTACCGCAAGGCAGTCGATGCGTACGTCCCTGTCAAGCTTGACGCCGACCTAAGTCACCTGACCGAGAACCAGCGGGCGATGATTCCGCTGCTGATCTCCGCCGCGCAGGTGATGGACGACCTGTTCTGGCGCCAGGCCTACGGTGACCGGGATGCGTTGCTGTCTGCCATCGAAGACCTCGATGGCAAGCGCTTCGCCGAAATCAACTATGGGCCGTGGGACCGTCTCGGGGACAACGAGCCGTTTCTTTCTGGCGTAGGGCCGAAGCCGCCGGGTGCGAACTTCTATCCGGCCGACATGACCAAGGACGAGTTCGAGGCCGCAAGCGACTCCGATCCCTCTCTTGCCGGCCAGTACTCGCTGGTCCGGCGCGACGGGAGTGGTCAATTGGTCGCTGAACCGTACAGCGTCGCATTCGGCGATGAGCTCGCAAGGGCGGCGGGCTTTCTGAGAGAAGCCGCTGATCTCGCCGAGAATCCAGGGTTCGAGCGCTACCTGCGACTCCGCGCAGACGCTATCGAGACGGACGACTACCGCGAGAGCGACTTTGCATGGATGGACATGCGCGACAACGCCCTCGACGTGGTGATCGGGCCGATCGAGTCTTACGAGGACCGTCTGTTCGGCACGAAGACGGCATTCGAGGGATACGTGCTGGTCAAGGATCTTGAGTGGAGCCAGAGGCTCAGCCGGTACGCGACGATGCTGCCAATGCTGCAGGACGGACTGCCCGTTCCGGACCAGTACAAGACTGAGGAGCCCGGCACCGATTCAGAACTGAACGCATACGACGCGATCTACTACGCCGGTGACTGCAACGCGGGCGCCAAGACGATCGCCATCAACCTGCCGAACGACGAGCAGGTCCAGCTCAAGAAGGGATCGCGCCGCTTGCAGCTCCGCAATTCGATGCGGGCCAAGTTCGACAAGATCGTGCTTCCCATCGCCGACGAGCTTGTGGCGCCTGACCAGCGCGAGAACGTCGATTTCGACTCGTTCTTCGCCAACACGATGTTCCACGAGGTCGCGCACGGTCTGGGCATCAAGCGGACGCTCGACGGGACTGGAACTGTGCGAGAGGCCCTGCTGGAGACGGCCTCCGCACTCGAGGAAGCCAAGGCCGACATTCTTGGTCTCCATCTGGTGTGCCGTCTCATCGAGATGGGCGAGATCCCCGAAGCTCGGATGGAGCGGAATTTCGTCACGTTCACAACGGGCATCTTCCGGTCCACTCGATTTGGCACGTCCAGTGCACACGGCAAGGCCAACCTCATCAGCTTTAACTTCTTCGTGCGCGAGGGCGCGATCCTGCGGGACAGCGAAACAGGAGCCTACCGCGTGGACGTTGCCAAGATGAGGGCGGCAGTTGACGCTCTGGCCGGGGAGATCATCCGCATTCAGGGAGACGGCAGCCATCCGCGCGCCGTGGAGTTCCTCAACGAGATGGCCACACCTCCGGCGCAACTCCTAGAGGACCAGGCCCGCCTTGCATCCGCCGGAATACCGGTGGACGTTGTGTTCGAGCCGTTCTCGGCGTCGGACTCGGACCAGTAGGCTTCGGCCCAGATGCTCCTCCGGACCGCCCTGAGACGGCGGTTTAGGGTGCCAACGGGAAGATGAAGATTTTGAAGCGGTTCTCCCTAAAGCAATCCCGCAATGTGGCGTTGTTCTATCTGCTCACCACGCTGGTGATGACGTTCCCGCTGGTGTGGGAGTGGCGCACGAAACTTCCGGGCGGTTCGGGGGATGTGTGGCAGAACTACTGGAACTTTTGGTGGTGGAAGCACTGCCTGCTTGAGGGGCTCAACCCGATGAACGGTTCGATGCTCTTCCACCCCATCGGCGTGGATCTCGTGATGCACACGCACTCGGCGTTCAACCAGGTCATCGCCATGCCTTTGAACCTGCTGTTCGGAGGGGCCGCTGCGTACAACTTCGCCATAGTTGTCGCACTCACTCTTGCGGGTTTCGGCACCTATCTCCTCGTACGCGAGCTGACCGGGAATGCGGACGCTGCACTCCTCGCGGGTGTGGTGTTCGCGTACTTTCCGCACACGATGGAGCAGACGCTGGAGCACGTCAATCTGTTCTCGGTCCAGTTCATCCCGTTGTCGCTGTACTACATGGTTCGCTGGAGCCGGTCGCACAACCGTTCTGACGCCGTGGCCCTAGGCATCTGCTTCGGTCTCAACGCACTGTGCAGCTGGCATCTGGCGCTCATGCACATGCTCGTTTTGCTGCCCTGGGCAACGGTTATGGCTTGGCGCAGGCGTCGCGAGTGGCGACGGGTCTCAGTTGATTTCGTGATTGCGGCGGTCGTTGCGATCCTCCTCGTGCTCCCGCTGCTGGTGCCCGTCGTGATGATGGTCTCGGACGACCAAGCGTTCGAGCCCAAGGGGCCCCGCGCACGGGGCATCGATCCGAGCTACCTCATGACGCCGGTGCATGCGAATCCGCTGATGGGACCACTGAGCCGTGAGAAGAATCTCGCACGCTCCTACGCTGCCAAGGGCTTCACCTGCTTTCTTGGATTTCTGCCGGTCATTCTTGGCGCCTATGGGATCTGGCGCAGTCCGCGTCGAACCAGCGTCTGGCTCGTAATGTTCTTCGCAGCAACGGTCTTGGCCATGGGAGACCACCTGGTCTGGGCGGGAGAGCGTTACGCCAACGTTTCCTTGCCGTTCCTAGGAATGCGCCACCTCCCGATTCTGGAGAACCTTGGCGTCGCGAATCGATTCATGATTCCGGCCGGCATGGCCCTGGCAGTCTTGGTGGGGTACGGCTGGACGTCACTACGCAAAAGGCCTCCATGGGCGTTACCTGTTGCCGCCGCGGTGATTCTGGTCGAGTTCAGTTGGTTCCCCTACCCCATGCAGAGGATCGAGCTTTCTCCGCTTCTTGCGACGGTGGCGGAGCGGCCAGGTGCCGTCCTGGACCTACCGTTCAACGAGCGCGCCAGAACCGTGCAGAACTTGGTCACCCAGACCGTGCACGAACGCCCGATCGGAGGGGGTTATATCGCGACCTATCCACCGCGGCTGCTGGACGCCTTCGAAAACATCCCGGCCCTCGCCTCAGTGGCTAGGAGGAGATCGCCCGAGACCCGAATCGACATCGATGCATTGCGAGATCTCGGATTCCGTACAGTCATCGTTCACAAGTACAGGGCAGACAGCTACAAGGAAGCGAGACTGCCCGACGTGCCTAAGGAGGCAATGTTGATCCGGCAACGTGTCGAACGCCGATTCGGGGGCACCCCGGACGAGACCATCGCTGCGTGGCGCAAGCATCTGGACGAATCACTGGGAGGCGCCGCGCATGAGGATGAACTCGTAGCGATCTACCATCTCTGACCGCACCTCAGTGCGGGCGTCCACGCAGAGGGGACTTCGGGCCTATGGCACGACGTCGACCATTGCCTCGATCCAATGCCGCAGGTCGTGGTCGCCGAAGGACACATGGGCTGTGAGGACTGACAGGCCGTCGGCGTTTTCGTCCGGGGTGACGCGGAACTGAACACGCGCCTCCTGCAGCGGATCGACGTGTACTTCCGCGAATGCGGGAAGGCACGTCCAGCCCCGCGGCACCACGGGCTGAACCCGGAAGGTGGTCGCCTGCGGCAAGTGGTTGAGAACCAGCCCGTACAGATTGAACTCAGTGCCTGGCTGGGTCTCCAGTCCATAGGGGTAGAACCGCGCCCACTGCTCGTCCACGCCTAGGTTTGGATCGGGCCACGGGACGATTTCGGAAATCACCCGCTTCTTCTCCTCCAGCACCTCGCGCATCGTGGCCAATTGCGCATCGTCGTAGCGGAACGCCTCGTCGATGTGCTGGTTTACGAGCCAGTAGTCACCCTCCATGGCCTCGATCCTGTCGAGGCAGCGGAAGTGGCCCAAGGACGGATGAAGCAGGTGGCGATTCAGGAGGCAGTAGTCGTCCAGCCCAGAGGGGCTGAATGAGTCGCCGATGAAGAAGTACCGCTCCCCAGAGTCGCGTCTGACGTCGAGACCCCCGTGATAGATGGTCTGACCCGGGAAGTACGTGTACTGGAACTCGAACTCGTGCCAACGCATGGTCTGCCCTTCCTCCAGCGCGGTCACGGGGCGAATCGGCGTGTAGGTCATCGCCGGCATGTGGTAGGCGTCCGGGTTCTGCAGGATGTCCTGCAGTTCCCTGCCCGCGTACACCGGAACTCCCTCCTGTTCCGCCATCCGCTGCACGTAGTCGGTGTGGTCGTCGTGGAAGTGCGTGACGAATATCCCCTCGAGCTCCCGGAACACGCGACGGCGCTTGAGGCGCCCCACCTGCCTGATGACGTCCTCGGACCCGCAGTCGATCAGGAACGCAGCCTTGGTGTCGGAGACCAGTAGTCTCGATGTGCCGAACTTGTACCACCAGCGCGGAGGCGTCTGGCGGATCTTCATCGCCATCGGCATCCACTCGATCGGAGATTCGCCCAGAATACGCCGGGCCCTCAGGCTCATGTTCTCCTCGCCCCAGTACCACCGCAGAGCGTCGGTGCGGAAGTAGGTCTGGAATAGCCGCTTCAGACGCTCTGTGAGCCTGTGGATGTCTCCTTCGGGATCTGTGATGAGCGGCCCTCTGGCAGGCACGATGACATCCACGTTGGCCGCGACGACCTTCTGCAGGCTCGTCACCACATCGGCCGCACGCGCCGCGTATCCGTGGTACCCGCGGGTCTCCGTTTCCTCAATCGAGTCCTGCAGGCTGTAGAGATCAAGCAGGCGTCCGCCCTCGTAGATCAAATCGCCAGTGAACGCGATGCGGCACCCGTCGATCTCCAGCACGTAAGTGACGCTTCCGCGCGTGAATCCAGGGGTGTCCATCACCTCGAACTCGAGCCCCTTCCACAGGACGGGCCGTCCGCCTCGCACAGGTTCCTGGACCGTCAGGTTGCGGGGGAGTATCTTCGTGGACTGCTGCGCGTAGTCGTGAAAGCGCGTGGCTCTGAATTCGCTCCAATAGCCCTCGGCACCGCTGATGAGCGGAAGTTCCCAGGCCGGCGCTGCGATGCGGGCGCCTTGTGCCGCCAAGTCCAGCGCCGCCCAGACCACATCGCGCCGATGGTGCGTCAACAGCACTTTGTCGACGTTCACAAACTGGCCTTCCGGGTCGCCGTAGATCACGATGGAGGTGCCATCGCGCTCGATCCTCACACCGTTGACCGGACCTTCCACGATCTCGGTGATCGACGAAGGCAGGGGACCCAATCCGCAGGCGGACAAGCCAGCCACTGCCCATAGGAAAATGGGCCAAGACAATCGATTCGGGAGCTCCAGCCTCCCTGAGGCGCTCGGTCGGACTTCGGATAGCTTCGGCGACATCAGACTCAATCGAAATGGCGGCAGAATCGCAAGACCCGCCCGATTCGTCAGGCCTCGTGCGCGGCGTTGACGGCCTACTTCGGTGCTTCTGGGCCGGCGACCATGCCGACTATGTTCGCTACCACGATATCGAGTGGGGCCATCCCGTCGTGGATGACAAGGCCCTGTTCGAGAAGATCTGCCTCGAGGGCTTCCAGTCAGGCCTGTCGTGGCTGACCATCCTGAGGAAGCGCGAGAACTTCCGCGAGGCATTCGACGGGTTCGACTACGAGTTGGTCGCCAAGTACACAGAAGCCGATGTCACACGCCTACTCGGCAACGCCGGGATCGTGAGGCACCGGGGCAAGATCGAAGCCACGATCAACAACGCACGGCGAGCGGTGGAAATGGCTGCGGAGGTTGGTTCGCTGCATCAGTTCTTCTGGAGCTGGGAACCCAGCGCCGAGGATCGCCCTCGGATCGTAGACCGCCAATCGCTGCTCGCACTGACGAAGTCCAAGGAATCCGTCGGCATGTCGAAGGCGCTCAAGAAGCGCGGCTGGCGCTTCGTCGGCCCCGTCACCGCGTATGCATTCATGCAGGCAATGGGCTTGGTCAACGATCACGTCGAGGGCTGCCACTCCAAAGCCCGCATCGATGCCCGAAGACAGGAGCTCCACGTGCGGCGGGTCGCCTGCAGTCGGTAACGCGTTCCCAGCAACGGCCCGCGGGAGCAAGAATCCTGCTCAGCAGCCTTCGAACTTCGGTCTGCGCTTTTCGATGAAGGCCGCGATGCCCTCCTTGGCATCGTTTGTCCGCACGGCGTCCGCAATCGCCCGCGTCTCCAACTCCATTTGGGTTTCGAGCGACTCGTTCATTCCAGAACGAATGAGTTCCTTGACCTTGCCAATAGCCCACGTCGGACCTGCCGCGAGCATCTCAGACAATTCCTCCGCCTCCTCCACTAGCCTGTCATCGGGCACGACACGGGCAGCGAGTCCCCATTCGACCGCCTCGGCGGCGGTGAGAACACGATTCGTCAAAGCCAGATCCATCGCTCTCCGCATGCCCACCATTCGGGCCAGGTAATAGGTTGACGATCCGTCCGGGGTGAGGCCCGCCTTCGTGTAGGCCATCGTGAACTTGGCGGATTCTGCCGCGATGGGCAGGTCCGCGGCGACGGCGAGGCTGAATCCACCTCCGGCGGCAAATCCATGTACGGCGCACACCAACGGTGCGGACTGACGGGCGAAGCGCGAGATCGCGCCATGGAGGTAGGTGGTCGTCACCTTGAGATAGGAGGGAAGATCGCTACCGATCGCCGCAAACGCCTTCAGGTCGCCGCCGCCACAGAACATCCGGCCGTTGCCGCGCAGCAGGATCGCCCGCACCTTCGGCTCCTCGTCGCAGGCTATCGCCACCTGCATTAGCTCCCGGGCCAGATCTGCCGTGATCCCATTGGCTGCCTCTGGGCGGTCCAGCACGATGTGCGCGACATGCTTACGTACCGTGAATTCAAGGTTCTGGAATGCCATGCGCAGAGTGTACTCGAAGCTGGATCTCGCCCATTCCGGCATCGACTCGGCGGAAGAGGAACGAAGAGGACGGACCCATGCCGCTACAGCATCGGCAGACCTGATGCTGCGGCGAGGCGGACTCAAGGGTCGTGGCTATCGTGGTGCACCTGCGCAAGACTACTGGGATGCGTTGGCCTGTCATTGCACTCCCGATCCTTGCCTGCGTTGGTCTGACGACGGATCTAAGTGCTGCGCGGATCATCCGGGACAGCCTCGATACGAAGCTTGTGTCGGCGGGCAAGGTCGAGTATGGAGTCCTGGTCCACGACGACTACGAAGCATCGGGGGAACGGCTGCCTCTCGTACTGATGCTGCATGGTGCCGGTGGAGACCGCGAACAGCTAGCGAGGTTTGAATCCCAGATCGATGGAATGTGGGCTTCTGACGAGCTCCCGCGGATGGTGTTCGTCACCCCATCCGTAGCGAGTGGGTCAATCTATCTCGACAGCTACGACGGCAAGGAACGCTGGGAGACGTTCATCATGCAGGAGCTCCTGCCGCATATCCGGAGGGAGTTCCACGTGAGCTCGGATCGCAAGACGACCATGGTGACCGGCATCTCGATGGGTGGATTCGGAAGCCTCGGGCTCGGCTTCAAGCATCCGGATGTGTTCGGCGCGATCGCAGCCATGGAGCCCGGGGCGTGGCCGGGCTTGACGTGGGATGAGGTGCCGGACCGCAACAAGATTCGATCCGCCGAGAGGATCGCATCACTGTTCGGCGACCCGTTCGACCACGATGCCTTCGCTAGGGAGAATCCCGCATCGATCGCGGATGCCAACCCTTCCAGGCTCGAGGACACGGCGATCTACCTGGAGGTGGGCGATGAAGACGGATTTGGATTCGTCGAGGGTGTCGACTTCATGCATCGGCTCCTCTGGAAGCACCGGGTCCCGCACGAGTTCCGCCTCGTCCGCTGGGCGGACCACATCGGCAGCTCGATCACTGAGCGGTCGCACAACCGGTTCCGATTCCTCGCCCGACACCTCGATCAGCCCGCCGCACCTGAACCGGCCGTCACCGCATACCGCAAGCGCATGGCTGCGAGCCAAGAGTCCAGGGGCATGGAGCCTTTCGGGTTCTGGCCCAACTCCACCCTCCGCTCCTACGATTCCGGCGATGGCGAGGAGGACTATGAGCGCGCCCTGAGGGACTCTGAGGAACTGCGGAAGGCGACGGGCATCATTCGCATCGCCAACGTGCCCTATGTTGACCAGTTCGCAGGAGATCCCGAACGTCAGCAGCTCGACATCTACCTACAAGAGGGCCTCAAGGACGCCCCGATCGTTCTGTACGTCCATGGAGGTGGCTGGGTCCAATGGAGCAAGAACCGGTCGATGTTCAAACCCGTCGGGCTTGTGCCCAGGGGTTATCTGTTCGCCTCGATGAACTACCGATTCCGGCCCTCGGCGAGCCTTGACGAAATGTCGCAGGATGTCGCCAACGCGGTTGCATGGCTGCGCAGTCACGGCGCCAAGTATGGCGGCGACGGTTCGCGGATCACGCTGATGGGGCATTCGGCGGGAGCTCACTTGGTCACTGTGGTGGGCTCCAACTCGCTCTTCTTGGAGCGCAGCGGCCTGTCCCTCTCCGACCTGCGTGGTGTGGTCGCTCTGGACACCGCCATGTTGGACGTGCCAGCGCGAATGAAGACAGTCGGAGCTTCGCAGCGTAGGGTGTTTGGCACCGACCCCGAGGCTTGGACCCCGTTCTCGCCCATCCACCATGTAAAGCCAGGGATCGACATGCCGCCGCTCCTGCTCCTAACCGCCGACGGCCGCGAAGTGACGCGGGTGCAGGCGGAGGCGATGATCAAGACGATGCGCGGAGCCGATGTAGAGGTCGAGCACTACGAGGCCAAGGGCAGGTCGCACACCCCCCTAGACACGTACATCGGCACAAAGGGTGACGCCGCCACGAGAGTCTTGCTCGACTTTCTGACCAATCAAATGGCCAAATAGCCGCAAACTAGTTTTGGCCGGAACCCGCCCGGACACCGCCAGCGCATTCTTCGAGTTGGGCGGCTGTCGCGAAGACACTGCCGACAGCGCCATGAATAATTGATCCATCGACTGCTATAGATTGCCTACAACAATTGATGATCTATTGACAACATAAACTGGCGTAAAATAGAGTGAATGGCATATGCAGAGCGCCGATCTCATTCAGGTTATTCGAGAAGCCATCAGGCGCAAGGGCACCAATCCGAGTCGCCTAGCGAAGGACCATGGCCTCTCGGTCAACGCCGTCCGATACATCCTCGAAGGTCGAGCGCCAACGAGCAGGAGGCTCGCCCAAGTCTGCGACGCTCTCGGACTGGAGTTCTACGTCGGCCCTCCACGGCACCCCGCGGGCACGCATCTTGACCAGCAGCATCTCGCCGATGAACTTGAGCGGCTGGCGGGTGAGGCTCGCCGGTTGGCGCAGGAGCAGCCGCCACTGGTCGGCACGATCGAACAGTCAACCGCCTTCGTGCTGGCGCCACGCTACGAGGTCCTTGCAGCTGCCGGATCCGGTGCACAGCCAGATGCAGAGGAGGTCCGGGGTCATCTTGGGTTCTCGCGCAGATGGCTGAAGGACCAAGGGCTTGCCGCTAGCAGGCTCGCAGTGATTGAAGTCGTGGGCGACTCCATGGAACCGACGCTTCACGGCGGTGATGTGGTCCTTCTGGACATGCGGGAACCGAGGCTCCGCGACGGGGCGATCTATACGGTCCGCCGGGATCAGGACCTTCTGGTAAAGCGCTTGCGCAAGCAGGGTTCAGACGACTGGCAGATCGTCAGCGACAACCTCGACTATCCGGTGGAGCCGCTTACACCAGAGATCGAAATCGTCGGGAGGGTGGTCTGGCTCGGAAGAACGTTCGCCGAGCTCTGACCCGTCAACGACTGACTTCCCTGCCTCCGATGTACACGGCTTCGATGTCGCGGAGGTTGCGGATGTCCTCCAAGGGGTTGCTGTTGAGCAGGATCATGTCCGCCACTTTTCCTTCGGCGAGCGTTCCGAAGTCACGGTCGATCTCCAGGGCCTCCGAGTTGTTCTTCGAATACGCCACGATGACCTGCATCGGACTCAGCCCCGCCTCGACCATGAGCTCCGCTTCCCAGTGCTCGAAATAGCCGGCGAACCGTCCGGGCGGGCCGGTGTCGGTCGCAAACCCGATCGTGACGCCCGCATCCGCAAGCGCCTTTAGATTGCGCATCGCCATGCTGTAGTTCTTACGGTTGATCTCGTTCTCGGGATCCTTGGTCTGCGTGTCAAGCATCGTCGTTGCGAGCGCCTCCAGCACAGGCTCCGGGACGTGACTCGTGAAGAACGGGTCGCTGAGCCAATTAGGCTTGTCGGCGTAGACAAACGTGGACTGCTCCCTAGTGAGGGTCGCGGCATAGGTCACGTCCTTGGCCCGAAGCACGCGGATCAGGTTCTCGTTCACGTCCTTGTCGCGGACGCTGTGAGCCATGATGTCGATGCCTGCAGCCGCCAGCTTCTCTGCGTCGGCTCGCTCATAGACGTGCGCTGCAGTGACAAGTCCACGACTGTGAGCTTCCTCAATGGCGGCGGCATAGATCATGGACGGCACCTTCACGAACGTCCCGTGATGGCTGTCCACCCAGACCTTGAACAGACCGGCACCAGCATCGGCAACTTCATTGACCGCCTTGCGCGCTTCGTCTGTGCCCTTGACCTCATGGACCAGCCCCTTCACACCCGGCGCCTGGGTCGGGTATCCGTCGACCGTGGTAAGGCCGTTCAGCGCGGTCAGGACACGGGCGAGCCCAGGCAGCCTACCCTGGCGGATGTCGTCCCGCACCCGCAGTACGCTATCGCGGTCCGTGCCTAGACTGGTTGTCGTAGTGACCCCATATGCTGCGTAGACCTTCAGGTTCTCGATGATGTTCTCACGCGTGTAGTGCTGCTGTGACTGCTCTAGCCCCTTCGTGAGACCCACATGACCGTGAAGGTTGATGATGCCGGGCACTAGCGTCTTGCCAGTGCCGTCCACCTCGCGCGTGTTGTCGGGCGCAACCAGTGTCCCGCCCTCCCCAATCAGGCTGATCCGGTCATCGATGACCAGCACCGTGGCGTTCTCTAGGGAATGGTTGCCACTGCCGTCGATGAGGGTCACTCCCTTGATCGCCAACGGCACCTGCGCGAAGCTCGTCAGTGCGAAGCAGAGGAGAAGAACGACTAGGTTCCGCTGCATGGCGCTCCGATGGTAGCACCGGGATTCGAGGCTAAGTTCAATCGAATCATCGCCATCAAAGACCAGTTGGGCGAGCGGGACGTTCTGAGGCTCCCGCGCTGCGGACGAGCGGATGAAGGTGGCGTTGATACAGCGAGTTCGGGAGGATTCTAGACCTGCTCGACACCGGCCGAGATTCCTTGCGCGCGGTCCGATCTGGATGCCGTATGAAGGCCCCGCCACGCCCTTTGGCCCTCAATCCTCGAAACGTCCCGTCGGGCCAGTGAGGTCGAATCGACTTGATAAGCTACGCCAAGCGAAGCTAGGTAGAGATGCGGATCGATCCACAACGCTGTGTGACCTGTGCCAATTGCGTCCCTGTCTGTCCGATGGGCGCCATCTACGTCGATCCCGAGATTCAGCGCGCCACCATCAACGAGGACGAATGCGTCGAGTGCGGGACGTGCTTCCGCGGCATGAGCCAGGAGCACTTGAACCCGACAGTCGTACGCACGGTCCGCAAGCTTGCCAAGATCTTTCGATTCCGCTTCGAGCCGGAGCCCGATGTCTGCCCGACCTCAGCCTTCGTGATGAATGAGCTGTCGATGCCACGTCTGGTCAGGCAGGTGTTTTCTGATCCGGTCGTCGAGCACAAGTCCACCGGCATCAAGGGGCGCGGCACGGAGGAGGTCAAGACCAACGACGTGAACCCGCGTGTCGGGATCGGTGAGGTCGGCTACACGATCGAGTTCGGCCGACCTGGGGTTGGCGTCAGGTTCCGTGACATTCAGGAAATGACCAAGGCCCTGGCAGTCTCGGGTGTCAGGTTCGAGCGTAAGAACCCGATCAGTCACCTGATGACCGACAAGAGCACCGGAACGCTGCGGAGCGACATCCTGAACGAGAAGATCCTGTCGGGCATTGTCGAGATCAAGACACGGCTTGATCAGGTGGAGTCGGTCCTGCGCACTGTCGAAGAGGTCAACAGGAGGATCGACACAGTCACGGCCGTGGGGATCTCGACACGCTGCGACACCGGTGGCGAGGAAACGGAGCTAGCGCAGATTCTGGAAGAACTCGGCTACACGGCGCACCGAGCCAAGACCAACATGGGCTTGGGGCGCCTCACCAACGTGGAGTCCAGCCTGGAGGCGGCATGACGAACACACTGCACCGCTACGGCAATGCCGAGTCGTTCCGCGACGACTACATTCTTTTCTGCATTCCCTCCCCCGGCAAGAACGACAAGGGGGCGGTCGAGAAGCAGAAGGCCTTCCTGCGCATCTGTGCGCGTCACCATCCCGTGAACATGGGCAATGGGAACCGTGGAAGCTTCAAGCCCGAACGCCATCTAGACCCGCGCGCCCATTGGAACCGGGATCTGTCGCCGGACTGGGAGGGCGTGATCGAAGGCGTGTCCAAGCCAGGCACTGTGGCGGCAGTGTTCGACACCAAGCAGAAGGCCGAGGCGTGCCTTGCCGATGTGATTGAGGCAGACCTTGGCCTGTCGGTGAACATGAGCACCTCGGTGACGGGGGCCAAGGACGTGGCCCAGTGCTGTGGCATCCCGCGCCACAGTGTCGAGTACTCGTTAGGGTTCCGGGATCCACACGACCATCTCCCCAACAGTCAGGTCCTGAAGCTCTCGACCATGTGCGGCCACGGCATGGTCTCGTTCAACTTGGCGAGGAAGATGCTCGACATGGTTCGGGAGGGACGAAGGACACCGGACCAAGCAGTGGCAACGCTCGCCCGGTTCTGTCCCTGCGGCGTCTACAACCCGGCCCGGGCACGCCGGTTGCTGGAAGAGGCACGCCGGCAGTCCGGTTAGCCGATCAGCCCTCGTCCACAGGCACTGGTATACTTGGCCTGTTCCGGGGCGCCCGCGAGGGCGTAATCGGGAAGTCCGGTGTAATTCCGGCGCGGTCCCGCCACTGTAATCGGCAAGTCACTCCGAATCGCCAGTGAGGCCAATGCCTTGCGAAGGCCGGTGCGACGTGGATGAGCGCAGCTCGTCCGAAGCCGTCAGCCAGGAGACCGGCCTTGGAACGCGAAGCGCACGATTCCGCGAGGTCCGGAAAGGCAGCTAGAACCTGACGGTGACATTCGACCACGAGGCGACGCATTTGCGGCGTCGCTTCAATGGCTTGACCTAGGGAAAGCAACAACTCAGGAATCGAGCGCTGACATCCAACGCCTGCGAAGAAAGGCTAGGAGGCAGCGTGAACGAAGCAAGACAACAAACCAGTTCGCCAACGGCCGGATGGTCGCTGGTCGATCCCAAAGGGCCCTCACGGCGACCCGATCGGCCTGGGTCGGCGCCAGCGTCATCCGTTGCGGCGCTGGCCGTGGCCTTCCTTATTGCGGCGGCGCCCGGCGTTGCAGAAGAACTGCGTGGACGAGTGGTCGACCCGCAAGGTGCGGTTGTCGCAAACGCCGAAATCCGTCTTTTCGACAGAAGCGTGGGATTGGTCCGCACCACGTTGAGCAGCGCGGACGGCGCGTTCGCGCTCTCGAATCTGCCTCCTGGCGTGTACCTTGTCGAATCCGACTCACGCGACGCGACGCTGGGCTGGGCTCAGGAGATCACCCTGGATGGGGACATGGTCCTGGACCTACCCATGGCTTTGCGGTCCGCCAGCACTGAGGTCGTCGTCACTGCGTCCAGCACACCGATCGCGCTGCAAGACGTCGGCAAGGCACTCGACGTACTCTCGGCCGATCAGATTGCCCTGCGCAACGAGTACTCCTTGGCGGAGGCCCTGAGAACAATGCCGGGCACGCGGATCCAGCAACTGCGCGGACCTGGAAGCCTCGTCACCGTGCAAACCAGAGGTACGCGGTCCTATGACACGGCGGTGCTCATCGACGGACTGCGGTTCCGGGATTCGGCCGCCGTCCAAGGTGACGCCACGGCTTTCCTGCAGGACATGACGCTCGTGAACACCGACCGCGTGGAGTTCCTGCGTGGGTCGAGCTCAACCCTCTACGGTTCAAACGCGATTGGCGGTGTCGTGAACGTGACCTCCAGCCAAGGCGGCGGTAGGCCGCATGGGGAACTGTTGTCGGAGGGGGGCGGCCTTGGCCTCCTTCGGGGCGTAGCAAGGGCGGGTGGCAGTCTGCGCGACAACCAGTTCAACTACAGCGGCGGCATTTCGCACGTGAACGTGACGCGCGGCTATCGCGGGGGGAGCCCATACCGCAACTCCAGCGTCCACGGATCCGCACAGTACTTCCTGAAGCCCAACCTGACCTTGAGCGCCAGGGTCTGGGGGGCGGATGCTTTCCGCACCCTCAGCGAGTCGCCCGCGTTTCCCGCGGAAGTGGTCGCCAACTTCCCTGCTGCCGGCAACGTACCGGCCGTTGCACTCTCGATCCCCCAAGTTGAGCGCCTCGAGCGTGGCGAACCCTTCGACGCCGGTGCGTCTACGTTCGTCCCCGATCTGATCGATCCAGACAGCCGCAACGTGTCCAAGTACCTTGCGACGGCGTTGGTGCTGCGTCACGACCTCTCGGCCGAAGGCTCGTATCAGGTCTCGTATCAGTCAGTCGAGACACGACGCCGCTATCAGGACGGACCGGGAGGTCCGGGCCTGTACGAGCCGTTGGTCAGCAACGACAGCCGCATTGATGGCTACAACCACCTGCTCCAAGCCAGAACAGACCACCGCCTGCACGGGGTGCACTTCGCCAGCGTGGGCTACGAGTTTGAGTCGGAAGGATTTCTGAACTTCAACACCGACGAGGGCCCCTCGCCAACACCGAGCCAAGCCGAGGTCACGCAGAGCAACCATGCGTTCTTCGCCCAGGACCAGATTCGTCTCGCCGACCGGCGCCTGCACGTGATGCTCTCAGGGCGCTGGCAGACGTCCTCGTTGCATACACCTCAGTTCTCATCGGCGGAGGGGCCGTACAGTGGTGCGGAGATCGATTCCCCGCCCTCTGCCGTCACAGGGGATGCCGCAGTGGCCTGGTTCGTGCGGCCGACTGGGACGAAGCTCCGTGCACATGCCGGCAATGCGTTTCGGTCGCCCTCCATGTATGAACGCTTCGGCAGTTCGTACTCGTCGTTCTCCAGATCGTTCAGCTACTGGGGGGATCCTCGTCTGTCCCCTGAGCGGTCGGTGGCCACTGATGTCGGTGTGGACCAGTGGATTCTGGGATCGAAGGCGCGCGTCAGCGGCACGTTCTACTACACCGACCTAAGGGAAACGATTCTCTTCGACTTCGCCAACTTTCCGTTGGACGACCGGTTCGGCCGATTCGGCGGCTATCGAAACAGTGGCGGAGGCGTCGCGCGCGGGGCCGAGCTGACCGCGCAGATCGTTCCGGGGGCAGGCACCAGCCTGCAGGGCTCGTACACCTACACGAACTCCGAGGCGCGGTCGCCAACGATCGGAGCGGACTACTTCGGGATTCCGGGCATCTCGAACCACGTATACACAGCTACGGCGACGCACTGGTTTCGCGATCGACTGAACGTCACGTTCGACCTGTTCGCCGCCAGCGACTACATCCTCTCCCCTTGGGGCGCCAACTCCAGACGTATGGTCTTCGGCGGACCCGTCAAGGCCGACCTAGTCGTCCGCTACGAGGTGCCCGTTGGTGAAACCAAGTGCATCGCCTTTCACGCCAAGGTTGAGAACCTCTTCAACCACGACTACTACGAGGACGGATTCGCCAGTCCCGGCGCCTGGGTGATCGGAGGCATCCGCTTCCAGTACTGAGCCCGTACATGCGGGACAGAGCCGACCGTACGCCGATGCGTCATCGCCAGTTCGCCCACCTGACGGCGCAGGTTGCCACCTGCAGCTTGCTGCTCATAGCGGCGATGTGGGGCGTCGGCGGAATCCCAGCGGATCTCGAGAGGCGGCTGATCGATCCGGGAAGCCTGGTTCCAGACGCCTTCCCACGAATCGTGAAGGATGCACATGGCGACTCGATCCGGCTCGAACGTCCACCCATGGAGATCGGCTCCCATGCCCTGTCCACGGATGAGTTCCTGTTCGCAATGGTTCCGACCGAACGCGTCACGGTGGTGAGTTCCGTCGCTGACGACGAACGCTACAGCAACATTGCCGGAATCGTGCGGGCCGGTAGCTTCGGGCGGGCGGAGGATCTGGAATCGGTCGCAGTCCGCAAGCCTGACGTGATGCTTGTCTCGCACATCGCTCGTGCCCACTACACGGACCTACTGCGAGCGCTGGATATTCCGGTGTTCCGCATCCGGACAATCTACAGCGACTTCGATCAAGTCATCAGCGCGATGCAGGCCACTGGCCATGTGGTTGGTGCGGACGCAGCTGCCGAACGCGAAATTGCGGCCCTAAGGAAACGCATTCGCGACGCAACGGAGAGCCGCAGGGCGCATGCTACGCCGCCGAGGCTGCTGGCGTTCTCAAACTTCGCGCACACGCTCGGCGCGGACTCTCTGTTTGACCAGATCGTTACCGACTTGGGCGCAGTCAACGTTGCAGCCGAACAGGGTGTCGGACCCTACGGCTCGATCACCAGCGAGCAGGTTGCCGCGTGGAACCCTGACTGGATCGTCGCGGGCGTCGAGACCGGACAGGGAGAGGTCACGAAGAAGCGGCTTCTTGAGGATCCCGGCGTGGCGGTGACGCACGCCGGCCGCAATGAGCAAGTCGTAGTGATCGACAACAGGATCTTCCTGTCGATGTCCCAGCACGCCGTTGGCGTGATGGAGACGATCGCCACCGCCCTGTATCCAGAGGCTGACTGAGCGTGGCACGACCCGACAGTACTCGGGCCCATGGCAACGAGAGACGCACCGGCTACGCAAAGGCATCGGTGATCTACTTCCCTGCCGCTGCGGTGGCGTTGGTGCTCGTCGCCATCGCCAGCGTCTCGATCGGCAGCACCCAGATTTCGTGGGACACGGTCCTGCGCATCATCGCCTCCAAGAGCCTTCCCGAGGGATGGCTGCAGCTGAGCGACGTTTCCGAGACGGACCAAGTCATCGTCTGGATGCTCCGCACACCCCGCGTCATCGTCGCAGGACTCGCCGGCAGCGCCCTCGCTATCGCAGGCGTCCAGGTCCAGGGAGTGTTCCGCAACCCATTGGCGGAGCCCAGCGTCATCGGGGCAAGTCAGGGCGCCGCGCTCGGCGCCGTGATCGCGTTCGTCACCGGTCTCGCGATGCAGTCAGGACTGTGGCTTCCCGTGTGTGCGTTCGCGGGGGCCCTGGTCGCTCTGTTCACGGTCTACTCGATCGCGAGCAGAGCCGGTCGCACCCCGGTGGCCACCCTGTTGCTCGCCGGCATCGCCGTTGGGTCGCTGATCGCTGCCGTCACGTCGCTGCTAATCTCGCTCAATTTCGTCAACTGGCAGATCGCGGCGGAGATCGTCTACTGGATGATGGGCGGACTCGACGGACGCACTTGGATGCACGTCTGGCTTTGCGCCCCCTTCATCGCTATAGGCGCATCGGTCGCTCACTGGTATCTGCGTGACCTAGACTTGCTTCTGCTTGGAGAGGAGGAGTCCGCGTCGCTGGGCGTCGAAGTCGAGAGCGTGAAACGGGTGGTGCTTGGCACTGCGGCGATGTTGACGGGGGCGGCCGTTGCTGTCAGTGGAGTCGTCGGCTTCGTCGGACTTGTCGTACCGCACATGCTGCGGATTGTTCTAGGACCATCCCACCGAACGCTCGTGCCTGCCAGCGTATTCGCTGGCGCCGTGTTCCTGATCGTTTGCGACATCCTCGCGCGTACGGTGAACCCTCCGGGAGAGGTGCGGCTGGGAGTCGTCACCGCGCTGTTCGGCGCCCCTCTGTTCCTCTACTTGCTCCGACGGAAGCGTCTGGAGATTGGCGTTCTGTGACCGTTCAGCTGGCGGACGCTGGTGTCCAGATCGGCGGCCAGTGGCTTGTACGGGGTGTGTCCCTGTCTGTGGAGCCCGGTCAAGTGACTGCCCTCGTGGGGCCCAACGGGTCCGGCAAGTCGACGCTGCTCCGGTTGTTGGCGGGCATCTGGCGACCGAGTGAAGGCACAGCACTTCTGAACGGCGAGGCCATCGCAGGGATGAACCGACGCGCCGCTGCTCGGAGCATCACGCTGGTGCCGCAGAACCCACACATCGACATACCGTTCACCGTGCGTGAGGTGGTGAGCATGGGGCGCTATCCCCATCTGGGCCGCTTCGATGCTCCGGGCAGCCATGACTTCGACGCGACACAGGCGGCCCTCGTCCGGGCTGATGTTGCGCATCTCGCAAACAGGAGGGTCAACGAGCTATCGGGTGGGGAGTTTCAGCGAGTCGTCATCGCTCGCAGCCTTGCCACAGAATCGGACGTCATTCTGCTGGACGAACCCACCGCTGGCCTTGATCTGAACCACTCCCTCGAGACCCTGGAGATGCTCCACCAGCTGGCAGAGGCCGGAGCAGCCATTGCCATCGCTCTCCACGACCTCAACGCTGCCAGTCGGTGGGCGGACGTTACGGCTCTACTCCAAGACGGCCAACTGGTCGCCTGCGGCCGCACAAGCGAAGTGCTCACGGACGAGCGCGTCTCGCCGGTATTTGGCGTCGAGATTGAACGCCTTCGAGCAGCGACGGGGACACCTGTCCTTGTGTTCCGCAACCGGTCTCAAACTGATCGCTAGGCCGGTCGCGGTCTGGTTCGACGCCGGCCAGCGCGGACCGTACCAACGCGACATTGTTGACACCAGAATGTGCACTTGATAGCGTTCAACCAGCGTGGAGGCAGCCTCACAGCGTCGCGAGTTTCTCCGCCAGTTGGCCTCGTTCGCGCTCGCGTCTCCACTTCTGGCCAACACAGATCTGCCGGGGATCACCGACGCCAAGCAACTAGCGAATGTCTTCGACTTCCGTGAACTGGCGCGCAAGTTGATCGATCCGGTCGCCTTCGACTACATGGACGAGGGCGGCAAGGACGAGATCTCGCTCGTCGAAAACCGCCTCGCGTTCCGGCGCATCATCCTGCGTCCGCGGTTCCTGACGGACGTTCACAAGATCGAGGTGTCCACGGATCTCCTTGGAAAGAAGCTGGACTCGCCCATCTATGTGTGCCCAGCAGGCGGCAAGAACTGCTTTCGCCCAGGGGGCGAGGAAGAGACCGCCCGAGGAGCGGCTCTCGCCAACGCCATGTACATCTCGAACGGTGGCGTGGAGGCCTTCTTGTCAACGCCCGAAGCGCCAAAGCACTGGTGGCAGTACACCACGGGCGGCCAGTTCCGCAACGAGAACTCCATGCTGGACTTCGTGGAACGGCTCGAGGACTCCAATTGCACGGGAATCTGCTTCACCGTGGACAACATGCTCGTCTCGCATCGCGAACGTTCCATCCACAACGGTCTTGTCCGGAACTGGTGCAATCTCGGAGAGATTCCGCGCGACGCGGACGGCAATCTCGTCTACAAGGAGAACGACGAGACCTGGAGAGTAGGTGAGTATCCCGGGCGTCTGTTCCCCACCCCGACTTGGGAAACCGTCAAGCAACTCCGTGACATGACCGATCTGAAGATCATGCTCAAGGGCCTGATGATCGGAGAAGACGTGGAGAAGGCGGTTCAGGTCGGAGCTGACACGGTGGTTGTGTCGAACCATGGGGCCAGACAGCTCGACCACACTGGCTCAACGATCGAGGCACTACCGGAGTGCGTCGAAGCTGCGGACGGACGGATCCCAGTGCTGATCGACGGTGGATTCCGTCGAGGCACCGACATCCTCAAGGCACTGGCGATGGGTGCGACCGCGGTTGGCATTGGCAGACCCTATCTCTGGGGCATGGCGTGCTATGGCCGCGAGGGAGTCGCAAGGGTGCTCGAGCTACTCAAGACAGAATTGGCTCTGGACATGGGCATGTCTGGAGTCGCGCGGATCGCCGACATCGATGCGAGCTTGATCCGCGGGCGCAATTGGTCCTACGAAGGAGGTCTGAATCCATGACAAGACGGCAGTTTGCGCAGGCATGCGGCGTTGGGCTTGGAGCCACGCTGGCGGCGGCCAAGGACGGAGACCAGTACCCGATCCGCAAGCGCCGCAAGGTGGAGATCCTGTACCACTCCCCCGACGGGAATCCCAACGGACTCGAAGCGACGGAGGACGGTCTATGGGTCGGTGAACAGATCACCGACCGGGCATATCTCCTCGACTTCGAGACTGGGCGACCGCTCGCCATGCACGAGACACAGTCCTCGAACACGAGCGGCATCGCGGCAGGCGGAGGATTTGTCTTCATGGGTGCCAACGGTCCGGCACGCCGTCGGCCGACACGGGTCCACGACGTGAAAAAGGGTGGACGCATCGTCAAGCTGGACGCAGCCAGCGGCAAGCACGTGTCGAACTACCAGACCCCGGACGGTGGTGGCCTCCACGGTCTCCTGTGGGCCAGGGACTCGCTGTGGGTGACGCAGTTCAATCCGCTCAAGGTTGTCCAAGCGGATCACAACCTGAACACGTATTCCGACTTCGACCTGCCCTTGGGACGACCTCACGGTCTGGGCTGGGATGGCCAGTACATCTGGTGCATGTTCTCGAACGACTACCTCGCGCTGAAGTTTGATTCGCGCACGGGCCGTGTCATCGAAGGTGTCAGGCTGGAGAAGACCGACCCGGATCCGCATGGGATGACCTGGTGGAACGGAGCCCTGTACTACTGCGACGCCGGCATTGCACCAGGGCACAAGGACAACCTGAGCCCGAATGCTGGGGCCATCTGCCGCATTGAGATTTAGTCTCCCGGCGGGGGCCACCGCCTGTCTGGCCTTTGTTTGCGCCCTGGCGGCGGCGGACGGTCCCCGTATCGTGAAGCCTCACGACGGAGCACTGCTTCCAGCGGGGGCGCTTGACGTCATCGCCCTAGCGTCCGAGGGTGGCCTCACGCTGAACGGCGAGACGCTCTCCGCCAGCCAACCATTCCCTGGCGTTCTCCTCGCCAAGCTAAAGCTGACGGCAGGTACCCATGTACTTGAGCTGAGTGCCGAACACGACACACAGAGAGTGACGTTCCAAGTCACCGACGCGGTCAACGGATCCGATGGGGCCCTTTACCGACACCATCCACCGTTGGCCGTGGAGTGCACCCAATGCCATGGCGTCAGCCGACGAGGACGATTCCGGTTCGGCGGAGGATGCGATTCCTGCCACGCCCCCGAGCCATTCATTCGGACCCATAGCCACCAGCCTCACGAACTCTCAAGCTGCGGCATGTGTCACGACGCCCACGGATCGAGCGCAGCTAAGCTGCTCGTGCTGCCCCGCGAACAGGCGTGCAAGCAGTGCCACAACTAGCACCTCCTCCACAGCTCGCCAGAATCGGCACCGTCAGCGGTAGAACAAGTGCACCAGCGACATCGGTATCGCTGGCACGTAGGTCACCAGCAGGAGAACCAGCACAAGCACGCCGATGAAAGGCGCGTTCGCGCGCGTGACATCCCAGATGTTCGCCTTGGCGATCGAGCATGCGGTCAGCAGGACGCTGGCAACCGGGGGTGTCTGCTGACCAATGCCAAGGTTCAGCGTCACCACCAGACCAAAGTGCACCGGATCGATGCCCGACTGCTCCACGAGCGGCATTACGATCGGCACCACGAGGATGATTGCGGCAGCTGAGTGCAGGATCAGGCCAATGAGTAGTAAGAAGACATTCAGCAGTGCCAGAACTGCCCATTGACTCTCCGCGACTGCCAGCAGGCGCTCCGCGAACATTTGCGGAACCTGCATCGCCGTAAAGTGCTCTCCCAGCAGCGCTGAGGTGGCGACCAGCAACATGACGACGGCTGTCTGGATTGCGCCCTGAGTGACGGCCTCGCGCAACGATGCCCAGTCGAGTTCCCGATAGACGAGCCCGCCGATCACAAGCGCAGCCAACACCGCCAGGCCAGCCCCTTCCGTCGCCGTTACCCAGCCAGAAAAGATGCCGCCCAAGATGATCACGGGCAACAGAAGGGCCCAAGCCGCTTCGCGGAGGGATTGCCTGACACGCTTCCAAGCAAATTCCGCTTCGGCTGGGAATCCGGCTCGCACTGCGGCGCGATATGCGACGGCCATCAGTAGAAGGCCACCAAGGACGCCAGGAATGACTCCCGCCACGAACAGCTCGACCACGGATGAGCCAGCCATCACTGCGTAAAGAATCATCGGGATCGACGGAGGGATGACGACGGCCAGCGTCGATGCGGACGAGGTCACCGCAGCCGCGAACTCCTTGCGATAGCCACTCCGCTTCATCGACGGAATCAGGACCGACCCAAGCGCTGCGACATCGGCCACAGCCGATCCGGAGATCTCAGCGAAAAAAAGCGACGTGCCGATGGTCACCATCGCTAGGCCACCCCTGACGAACCCGATCAGCGCCGAAGTGAGGGCGATTAGCCGGCGGGAGATGCCGCTGGCGTTCATGATGGCCCCGGCTAGCACGAAGAGAGGGACGGCGATCAGCGAGAACTTGACGGAACCGTCGAACAGCGTCAGCGGGATGTTCGGCAGGTCTCGAAGGCCTGTCTCCACGGCCATGAGCACAACGGCGGCGACCCCAAGGGCCACTGCGATCGGGATGTTGGCCACAGCGAGAGCCAACATCAAGAGCAGGATCAGGGCTAGCGTCATGCGGGCTCATCCTGCGTCCAGCTATCGATCGCTGCGCAGATCTCGGCCACGATGACCAAGAGCGCACCAATCGGGACCGCGGAGTAAACGATCCAAGCGGGTATCCAGGGAAGGCTGACAAGGAACGTCCCGCCGAGTACCGACAGGAGCTTGGTCCCGTACCACGCCACCAGGCCGAAGAACGCAACGATGACGACTTCCCGAAGGCAGAGGAGCAACTGGCGCTTGGATGCCGAGACTCGCTCCACGAGGTTCGGAAATCCGATGTGCGCCCCATGGAGCGCAGCGAGGGCAGCTCCGTAGAAGGTCAGCCAGGCAAGGAGAATCGCCGCAACTTCGTCGTAGAACACCAGCGACACACCGGCCTTGCGGCTTATGACGCCCACGACAACCAATGCGGCGAGGCTCACCGTGATGCCGATGACAGCGGTCTCGAGAATGCGGCCAAGCAGTGCCCTGAATCGCCGCAATGTCAAGCGGCTAGTATGGCGATCCGCCCGAGTCCAAGGCAAGGGCAGTCCTTACCAGTTCCGCGCCGCCCGGAACGTCTGTCCCGAATCGCTCGAACAGCGGGCCACCCGCATCGAGAAAGCTCTCGCGATCGCACTCGTTGACGGCGATGCCGTCGGCCCGAAGCTCGGCCAGCAGCTGCTCCTCCAGTTCCGCGGCTTGGTCGTACACATAGGCCTGCACCTGTTTCGCCGTCGCGCCCAGGATCTCGCGGATTGAAGCGGGCAGACGCTGCCAGCGTTCCCGCCCCGCGAGCAGGTATGCCGGCGTGTAGACGTGCCGGGTCAGTGTCAGATACTGCTGCACTTCCTGGAACTTCTGGCTGTGGATCTGGCTCAGGGGGTTCTCCTGGCCATCGATGACACCGGTCTGCAGCGCCATGAAGGTCTCCGAGAGAGCCATCGGAGTCGGATTCGCCCCCAGCTCCTGGAACAGTTTCACTCGCCATTCCCCTCGGGGTGTGCGCAGCTTGATGCCCTGCAAGTCGCTGGGAATCCGAATCGGGCGGACATCGTTCGTGATGTGCCGAAACCCGTTCTCCCAGACCGCAAGCAGCTCGAATCCTCGGGCTGCAGCATCGGGTGCGAGGCGGGGCCAGACCAGTTCCTTCTCGATACGGGCCATGTGCTCTCTATCTCGCACCAGATAGGGCATTTCGAACAGCCCGAAGGACTCGACGGCCGACGACATGATCGTCGACGGCACCGAGAAGTCGACGGTACCGAGCTTCAGCTTGATTAGGAGTGTCTCGTCGTCCCCGAGCTGGCTGGAACCGAAAACGGTGACCCTCGCGCGTTTGCCCAAGCGTTCATTCGCCCTCCGAGCAAACTCCCTGGCGGAGATCGCGGTCAGCGAACCTGGCGAGGCAACGTGCGCCAAGCGCAGCTGCAGAGTGGAATCCTGCTGGGAGCAGCCGATGAGCGTGAGGCAGAGAGCTAGGAGTATCGGGCCGAGCCTGCCTACCACGGCATCTTGCGACCTGTGTACTCACGCCCCTTCGCCATAGTGGCGTCATCCGCACCCGCGCCGATGCGGACACCTTCGTCGATCATCTCCGTAACGTCGCCGATCCGGACAGTGTTCAGGAATGCGAGGCTGTTCCTCTTGCAGGCGTCAATGACCGTCTGGCGCGCCTTGCGCATCTCCGGGTGCAGGGAGTCGTTCGGGCCGTGGCCGTCCGGCAGATTCATGGACAGCCCCATGTCGCCAGGACCCCACTCCGCAAAGCCAATCCCCGGAACGGCGGCCACCTTGTCGGCGTTGGCCACGGCGTGTCGATCCTCGATCTTGAGACCAAGCAGAAACTCGCCGTCTGGATTGAGGGGCCATGGATCGGCCTTGAGCATGTACTCTTCTCGCGAGACACCCCAGATGCTCGCAGGGTACGACTGGCTGCCGTTGCCGAGCAGACCTTCTCCCAGCTCCGGAACGACTGGCTTCGCATGCGGATAGCGGGCGGCCCGGACCATCCACTTGACTGCCTCGGGGTCCCTCGCGTGACACAGGAGGATGCCGTGAACACCGCAAAGCAGGGTCTGCTGCACAACCCAGAAGTTCGCGCGCATGTGCGCCTCGTCGATGCCGAGTACTGGTAGCGTGCAGATCACGGCCGGAGTGCGGTGGCCGCTCCGCGTAGGCCCGCCATCGACCAGACCCTGCATGTATCCGCGCAACGCGGTGAAGTCGAGCGGGCCGTGCTCCATCTCGTAATTGATGTAGTCGTACCTCGTGCCAGCGTCTCGCTTGCCGTCTTCGTAGCCGCCACGTCCACCCGTGTAGTAGATCGTCTGGCCAGCTTCGAGCAACTCAATCGCCCGATTCACCCGCTTGCCCTTTGCGCCGGGTCCGGTGGCTGCGCTGGCTGCAGCCGCAGCGACGATTGGGGACGCCAGGAACTCTTTGCGAGTCATGACGGCACGATACCGACCGTGCCATTCGAAGTCAAGGAGCACCAAGCTCCCAAATTTCCGACCGGACAGCCCCTAAAGGAGATGGTCGGGGCGCCGAGATTTGAACTCGGGACCTCTTGCTCCCGAAGCAAGCGCGCTACCAGGCTGCGCCACGCCCCGACCTACAAAGCCAGTCTAGCCGATAGTCCCGACTGCCGTGACGGGCGCGACTAGGCACCAGCCGGCGCTTCACGGCGAGCCGCCGTGGTGTCCGCGTCGGCCTTGGCAGCGGTGTTCTCTACAGTCGCAGTCGCATTGTCCGCGGCCTGACCCGCAGCCTCGAGAACGGTCGAACCGAGCTCGAGGGCATCCTGCCCTGCACGCTCTGCAATGTCACGACCCTTTGCGGCGGCGTCGGCCAGCGCTTGGCGGGTCTCCTTGCCGGACTTCGGTGCGAACAGGATTGCCCCTGCGACACCCACCGTGAGACCCGCGACGAACCACGCGAGGCCGCCACCCTTACTTCGTTTGGCCATTTCTGACTACCCTCCGAAGTCTAGCACCGGCCAAGTGAGCACAGAATCCACCGGCCGATGTGAACTAGTACTAGCTCCAGATCCAAAGGTCATCGAGCTGCACCAGACCTACTGCCCCATGCGCTGCCTCGCAAACTCCATCGCGCCCGTAAGGCCGGACGCACTGCCCAGAGCCGCCGGAACAATACGTAGCGCTTCGCCCGCAGGAGCTGCCAGGATTCCCCTCGCCGCCTCCATCATCGGAGCCTCGAACAGCGGCATTGCCTGCGCAACGGAACCCCCCAGTACCACGATGGAGGGGTCGATCACGCAACAAATGGTGCCGATCGCAGTGCCCACGTCAGCCCCGAATCCCGTCATTGCCTGCAAGGCAGCAGGATGGTCGTTCCTAGCGAGGTCACAGATCGACTTGGCGTCCAATCCTAGATCTGCGTCGGGTCCCGCAGCGGCACGGTACTGGCGCTTGACGCCAACGCCCGAGCAGGCGTTGTCGTAGTCGGAACCCGACACCTTGCAGTACGCCACCTCGCCGGCATTGCTGGTGGCGCCGACGTGCACGCGTCCGCCGATAGTGATGCCGCACCCGAAGCCGGTTCCCAAAGTGATGCCAACGACGATCTCCTCGGACTTCCCCGCTCCATGGACGGCCTCTCCGAGGGCAAAGCATGCCGCATCGTTCTCGAGCCAGAGGGGTGCGCCAAAGGTGTCCGCGCAGTAACGCCCGATGTTGAAGCCAACGAGATGGGGCAGCGAGTCACGATCCAGAAGCACGCCCCTCGCAGGGTCGAGCGGTCCCGAACTGCCCATGCCGATTGCCACGGGCTTGCCCTCCACGCCGGCTTCGGCGCGAGCCTGCTTGACGACTCGATTCAGGTTCAGCAGCGTGAACTGCGACGGCCGGGCGGCCATCGTCGGCAGGCGAGCGACGTTGCCGAGGCGGTTGCCGTCCAGACCGAATGCTGCCGCAGCAACCTTGGTTCCACCCAAGTCTATGCCGATCAAATACTTGTCAGGCATTTCCTCAGGTTATATGAGAAATAGTGGCGCGTTGGCTCGAAGGTGCCTGGGCTACGCGAGAAGCGTCAGGGACGTACGCGCACGTACTTGCGCAACACGCGGGGACGTGGCTCAGCACCGTACATGTTCCCCTCACCGTCCACTGCGACGAACTCCGCACCATGGCCCCGCGTCTCGCGAGGGTCACCCCATGGGTACAGGAAGAACGACTCGACGACACCCGTTTTCGCGTTACCGATGCGGATGCCCATGTCCCACCCTGGATTCTGCACATCGTCCGACTCCGAGTCAGCGACGTAGATGCGGTCGTGATCGTCAAAGAAGATCCCGCTTGGGCGTCCGAACTGCGACCACTCGGCTATGAACTCGCCCTCCTGGTCGAAAATCTGTATGCGGTTGTTCGAGCGATCCGCGACAAACACCCTTCCCCGCTTGTCGAGTGAGATGCCATGCAGGGTGCGGAACTCGCCTGGCCCGTGCCCGGTCTTGCCCCATTCCTTGAGGTACTTGCCATCGCTCGAGAATTTCACGACCCGATTGTTGCCATCGTCCACGTGACCATCCGCCACGAAGATGTGACCATCGTCCGCAACCACGACATCCGCGGGAGACATGAAGTGGTCCTTGCCGCCACCGGGCTTCCCAGAGGTGCCGAGGGTCATGAGCACCTTTCCTGTTGGACTGAACTTGATGACGCGGTGCCCACGGCCGTCCGTCGGGGTCCGTTCCGGGGCCACTGCGTCGGTCACCCACACGTTGCCGTCGGGATCGACGTCAATGCCGTGTGGCCAGACGAACATCCCGCCGCCGAAGCTCTCGACCACCTTTCCTTCCGGCGAGAACTTCAGCACTGGGTCTAGATCGGAGTCCAAGCACTCGTTGCCAAAGCGGTCGCGTGCCGTGGCATCGCAACGGATGACGGCCCAGACATGCTTGCCGTCAGGATCGACAGTGACGCCACCTGCCGCTCCCATGGTGCGGCCCTCAGGCATCTGTGCCCAGGACTCAACCATGCGGTATGGATTGCTGAGGCCGCCCGTCTGCGAGAGTACCGGCGATACGGCCAGTGCAACCAGGATGGCTACTTGCGTGATGATGCGAATACTAGTTGGCAGCATGGCTTGGTCGTCCGAATCGAGAGGTTAGCATAGAGCCCCTTGTGCCTTGGTGGGCACGATTCGACAGGGCCTTGTCCCGCTGGCACCAGTTTCAGTCCCATTCATACGTGGCTCTCGGGGAACATTTCGCGCAGATGTGGTGTCAGATTCCTCCAGAGATGCCGATCAAGCCGCAACCTTGGGCGCGCACGGATCCAGTGCCCAACGTCACGGAAAGGTTGGCGTGATGGCCAGAACCGCCAGCATCGGCATGTCCGCAGCCGAAAAGGATCCCGACGGACCCTTGGTACGAGCGCTGAAGTGCTGCGACTCCGAGGCTTTCGACGAGCTGTTGCGTAGGTACGAGCAACCCATCTATGCCTACATAAGCCGACTGATCAACGACGCACAGGAGGCCGAGGACACAACTCAGGATGTCTTCGTCCTGGTGTTCCGCAAGATCGGCGGATTTCGCGAGGAGTGCAAGTTCAAGACCTGGCTCTATCGCATCGCCGCCAATGAAGCGGCAAACCGGCGCCGGTGGTTCTCGCGTCACCGCATGCGCGAGGTGGCATTGCTCATCGCGCCAGACCCCTTTGGTCGGAGGGAGGATCAGTTCGCGCATGACGGTCCGAGCCCATACGACACGGTTCTGCGGCATGAGCAACGTGACATAGTCCACGAGGCGCTACGCCAGCTGAGTCCACGGCATGCGGAGGTGCTGGCGCTTCGAGAGATCGCTGGCCTCAGCTACGCCGACATTGCGGAAGTGCTGGGCGTCTCAATGGGGACGGTGAAGTCGAGAATGCTTCGCGCAAGGGAGAAGCTCAAGCAGCGGTTGTTGAGCACGATGCCAGCGGAGGCCCTGCACGGCGCCGATTAGCGGAGAGGAGCAAGCGAATGCACTGTCGATGGGCACGGGAGAGAATTCGGCGCTACGTGGAGGTAGGGCTATGGCCGTTGGAGCGAGCGGTGCTGCGGTTCCATCTGTCGAGGTGCGCCGAGTGCTTCGAAGCGTATGAACAGGCGGAACCGGTAGGAGAGTCCCAGGCGCCGGCGAGAGCCGCGCGCCCACCGACCCGGCTCAGGGTGCGCATCCTGAGTGCCCTTTCGGTCGAGAAGCTGCGCCAGCAGCAGCCGGGCCTGCTGTGGCGACGCAGGAAGCTCCAGCTTCGTAATCTCCTGGCACCGGTCGCCGTACCCGCCTCGGGGGGCCTGCTCATTGCTCTGGTGGTGGTGCCAGCCCTACTGTCAGCGTTCTGGATGGAGCCATCGGCCCAAGCCGACGACATCCCCCTGCGACTGCTGGCCTCTCCGATCGTTGTACAGCCTGTGCTGAGCCTACCGTCGCCCACCCCGGTGGGTCGAGAGTTCACCGTGCTCGCGTTGATTGATGCACGCGGTGGCGTATACGACTACTGCGTGGTGGACGGGGACCAGCTCGACCCGCGTGCTCGGGCGGAACTGGCGAGTGCCCTTCTGACTAGCAGGTTTCGGCCGGCCCGCAGCTTTGGTCAACCAGTCCCCGGCCACCGGGTGATTCTGTTCCAGCGCATCAACAGCACCGCTTGAGTGCAGCGCAGACCCACCGAATCAAGGACTGCGTGCTAGTATTCCGCACGAGGAGGATTCTTGGCACTCAACGCTGATCTAGTCGCGTTCATTAAGGAAAGTCTTCGTCAGGGCCAGAAGCGCGATCAGATACAGCAAGTCCTTGCGGACGCGGGCTGGCCAGTTGGCCAAGTGCGTCGTGCCCTGGCCAGATTTGCCGACATCGAGTTCCCTGTCCCAGTTCCGCGACCGGCCACGTCGACACGTCCCCGCGAGGCATTCCTCTACGTAGTGATGTTCATGGCGCTGTTCGTGGGCTCCTTCAGCTTCGGAGGAGTCCTGTTCGCGCTGGTAGACCTAACGGTGCCGGATCCGGCTGCCGTGCCGCCGGAGATCATCCGCGAGCTTCTCCGCTGGTCGATCTCTCAGCTTGTGGTCGCGTGCCCGTTGTTCCTATTCATGTCGCGGGTGATAAGGCGAGGCATCGAGGCGCAGCCCGGGGGCCGCAGGTCCAAGATCCGCCTACAGCTCACCTACCTCACGCTCTTCGTTGGATCCTGCGTGCTGATCGGCACAGTCGCAGCGCTTGTCCACAGCCTGCTGGGGGGCGACCTGACGACTCGGTTCGTTCTGAAGGCACTGAGCGTGGCAGGCATCGCCGGCTGCACGTCCGCTTACTACCTCATGGACTTAAGGGAGTCCGAGCGCGATCCTCGCGGAGCCGCTGATTCTGCTCGCCGCGCTCGCCTGCCTCTGATCGCCGCAGCCGTGGTGACGGTCTTTGTGGTCGCGGGCATTGTGCAGCTGGGACCGCCCGCCGACCAACGCAGTTTCAGACTTGACATGAGGCGAGCTCAGGATCTGCAAGGCATCTCAAGCGCAGTTGACCGCTACGAAGCGACACATGAACGGCTGCCCGAGTCCCTTGACGAACTGCTGGCCGGTTCCAACATGCGTGTCGCCTCCAAGGACCCGGTCACAGATGACGCCTACGAGTACTTGGTCGGCGAGGGCAGCGCCTACCAACTCTGTGCGGTGTTTGCGACGAACACTGAGAACCGGGACCCAAGGACCGGGGGACCGTTCTCGCGCCACGCGGCGGGTCGACACTGCTTCCAGCTTCGGGCGCAACGGGACCGCGACTAGATCGCCGCGCTGATCGCGGTCGGGCCAGACCGGTCCCCATCGCTTCGGCGGACTGGTGTCTGGCCGTCGTTGGGAATCCCGCCGGACGGGGTTGCATTGCAATTGCAGCCCAACCTCCCGAACATGGAAAATAGCATGGCCAAGGCACGCATGTGCCCGCATTGTCGGGCATTCATCGACAGCGCCGAAAGGACCTGTCCGTACTGCGAGAACGACTTGCCCGCGACCGCAGGTGCCCGCATTCGCGCTGCCGAGCGGATGAGCGCAGCCCGTCCGAGCATGGGCTTCACGACCATGGTCATCATGCTCGTCTGCGGATGCCTCTTCGTCATCTCGTGGGTGCTGACGACGCGGATGTCCGGTGAGGTGAGCCTGATGGGCGGCATTGACGGCCGGGCTCTGGTCCTTCTTGGTGCCAAGTTCGGCCCCGCGATCGGGATCTACGGCGAGTGGTGGCGGCTTATCACAGCAAACTTTCTCCATGGAGGCCTGATGCACATAGGCTTCAACATGATGTCCCTGTACACGTTGGGACCCCTCGCCGAGAACATGTTCGGCACGTCCCGCTACGTGGTCTTGTACGTGGCCGCCGGCGTCTGCGGGTTCCTCGCGAGCACGTTGTATTCAAGCTCGGTTTCAATCGGAGCATCTGCGTCGATTTGCGGTCTCATCGGCGCCATGTACACCTATGGGCGCAAGCACCTCCAGTCGCACATCCAGGCCATGGCGCGCGGATGGATCATCGCCATCGCCATCTTCGGATTCTTCTTTCCCAACATCGACAACGCCGCCCACTTGGGCGGTCTGCTGGCGGGTGCCGCATTCGGCATGGTCTGCCCCATTCCTGGTCAGCAACCACAGACCGAAGCGATGTGGAAGATGGCGTCGATCGCGACAGGCTGCCTGACGGCCGGCGCACTGCTGCTTGCCTATCTCAGCTTCACGCAGTCCACGGCTTAGCTGCGACGAGGTTCGACGGCCCAAGCCCAGGTGGCAAGGAGCTGCCTCAATCGGCGGTCAAGAGCGTTCCGGACTCCGCACCTTCCAGTGCGGCACGGAGAATGCCGTCCTTGTGGCCGTCCATGATGGACACACTGCATCCGCCGCCACGGACCACTTCGATCGCCGCCCGGAGCTTCGCTTCCATTCCGCCAACCGCGACCCCACTGTCGATCAACGCCTGCGCTTCACTCACGGTGAGCGTCGAAAGGACCTCGCCTGATCCGTCCAGGACTCCACCAACGTCCGTCAGGAAGACGAGCCGGTCGACCTGCAGACCCGATGCGCAGGCAGCGGCCATTTGGTCGGCATTGACGTTGTAGATCGCCCCTGCGTCGCCGCCTGCAATGCAGGCCACGACGGGGAGGTATCCCTGGTCGACCAAGTCGTCCAGAAGCGAGGGATCCACGTCACGGACTTTTCCCACCAGGCCCAGATCCGGATGCATCTGAGTCGCCCGTACGATGCCTCCGTCAATGCCGGTGAGACCCACCGCCCGCAGGCCGGCGGCCTGCATCACGGACACTAGCTGGCGGTTGACCGAACCACCGAGGACCCTGAGCACCGCGTCCATGATCTCCGGGGGCGTGACCCGAAGACCGTTGCGGAATTCGCTCTTGTGGTCCAAGCCCGCCAGGTAGCGGCTCAGCCGCTTGCCGCCGCCGTGCACGACGACCACGCGCCTATCAGGGTCACTGAGTTCGAAGAGCTGGCGAGCCAACGACTCGCGCCGCTCGACGCACTCGAGCAGGCTTCCGCCGATCTTGATGAGCGTCTTCATCGCATCGCCTCAGACGCAGGTCACCTACAGCCAAAGCCCAGCGGTCTCAGGGAAGCCCAGTACGAGGTTCATATTCTGCACGGCCTGGCCGGCGGCGCCCTTGACTAGGTTGTCTATCGCCGCAACGACGACGATGCGGCGGCTCGGGGCATCCACATGGAATCCGATGTCGCAGTAGTTTGTGCCAACAACGTCACGCAATTGTGGCAGGCGCCCCTTCGGGTACAGGCGGACGAAGGGTTCGTCGGCGTAGTACTTGTCGTAGACCGCACGCAGGTCCTTCCACGTCATGTAGTCCTGGGCCCGCACATAGATCGTCTCGAGAATCCCTCTGTGCACCGGCAGGAGCTGTGTGGTGAAGCTCAGCTCATCCTCGTCCAGGTCGGTTGTGTGGAGGATTTCCGGCACATGGCGATGCGTCAACACGGCATAGGCGGAGAAGTTCTCCGTCACTTCGCAGAAATGAGTCTTGAGGGACGGCTTGCGCCCCGCCCCACTGACGCCGGACTTGGCGTCGCAGACGATGCCGACAGAGCGGTCCAGGACCGCTTCGACGATCAGTGGGCGAATGCTGAGGCTCGCCGCGGTCGGGTAACAGCCTGGGTTCGCCACCAAGGACGAAATCTTGACCAACTCCCGAAAGAACTCGGGCAACCCGTATGCGGCATCGCTGAGTAGTTCCGGGCAGGTGTGGTCGGCTCCGTACCAGCGGCGGTAGTTAGCCTTCGTGCGCAGTCGGAACGCTGCGCTGAGGTCAATGCAGCGGACGCCCTCGCCGAGAATCCGAGGGGTGCTCTCCATAGCCACCTCGGCTGACGTGGCGAGAAGCACCAGTTCCACGCCTTCGGCCACGAGACTCGAGGTGGCGAACGGAATCCTCGGGGTGTCCTCCCCGACCGGCAGCTCGGAGTCCCTGACCTCCCGATGCTCCAGCAGCACCGGCTCTGCGAATGGATGGCTCTTCAGGATGCGGAGAGCCTCGGCCCCGCTGTAGCCGGTGAACCCGACAATGCCTACCTTCGTCTTGGACGCCATTTGCTGGCACCACCCCCTCAAACGATGGTAGCGAGCCCCGCGGCTCGCACGGAATCACAGCACTCAGGCCCTGCCCTAGACGTCGCAGAGCTCCACGGCCCTGGCGAGCGAGTCGAGAGCCTCGCGGGTCGGAATGAACTCGTGGCCGACAAAGCCCGCGTAGCCGACCTCGACCAGAGCTTCCATTACGGACGGGTAGTGGACCTCCTGCATGAGATGCAGCTCGTTCCGTCCTGGGACGCCCGCGGTATGGACATGGCCGATGATGTCATGCATCTCGCGGATCCTGCGAATGACGTCCCCGTTCATGATCTGCACGTGATAGATGTCGAACAGCAGCTTCGCGCGAGGCGAACCAACCTCGCGAATGATGTCCGCGCAGTACTCGATGTCATCACCCTGATAGCCGGGATGCCCCTTCATCGGGTGCGTGTCGTCGCGCGTGTTCAGCATCTCCAAACACACGGTGACGCCCTTTTCCTCGCCGTAAGAGGCAAGTTCCTTCAACCCCTCCACGGTGTTGCGAGCGCCCTCTTCGAGTGAAATCTCCCCGCTTGTCGGATCCTCGGGGTCCCTCCACTTGTATCCGTTGAACGCGATGATGCTCGATATTCCCTCGGCCGCGCAGGCATCCATGGTCTCCTTCGTCGTGGCGATGACCTCGGCCTGGTGGTCCATGTTGTTCAGCCCCTTCACGAACGGCGGTGCGGGCATGCCGTTCGATGCGATTGCACACGTCAGGCCGTGCTTGCGGACGGTCGGCCACTGGTCGGGCAAGAGGAGCTCCACGCTCTTGAGACCAAGGTCCGCGGCGTGAGCGGCGGTCGTCTCGAGATCCCATGCCCACTCCGAACTCTCGAAGCACCACAGGCACACGGAGTGCTGGATGCGTCCCTTGGTCGCGCCAACGGGGCTGTCCCCTGCCGACTCGTCGGTCAGACCTTCACCGCAAGCCGTCAAGGCGGCTGCCGCGACTGCGGCGCCTCCCTGCAAGACGTGTCGACGCGTCGCGTCAAGATTCGATTCGTTTCTTGTCATCGCCATCCTCGGTCGGCCGGTCCCAGCGGAGCGCCTCAGTCAGTCTGACCGGATGCATCGCCTGTCCGCAAGCGCACCATCCAGTTCGACACGCGCGGCCATAACATTGCAACGACTGCAACCGCGTCCAGGAGGTGCTCAACACGACTTACCTCACGGGCGTGGAAGCCCGGATGCCAGTAGCTGAATGGGCTCTGGAAACGCCGGGTCCGGTCCAACGGGAACAGCAACAGTGGACCATCGTTGTGGTGGGTTGCGATGTCGAGGCCTGAGTGGATCCCACAGCCAAGCGCAAACCAGAACAGCCAGCGGCCGAACTCGGGCCTACCGTGCAGCCAGAGCCATCGCCCTCCGACGAGACCAGCGCCAACAAGCAGGGGTGCGTGCAGGAAATTATGCGAGGCGATCCAGACAGGGTCCCCAAAATAGAGCGCATCGTAGGCCGGACCGAACAGCTTTCCGCCCTCGCCAGCCAGCCGAAGTTGCACAGCAAACCACGCGGTCAGCAGCATCAGTGGCACGTCGGGCAGGAATGAGCCCAACAACAGCGACCACCTGGGATTTCGACCACGGCGGATGAGTGCACTGCGCAGCCACGCAGTCTGGATCAGATGAGAGTAGGTGTGCATCTACGACTGGGGCAGCTCGTCGAGGTACGCCTATCAGCCGTCAAGCGCTCGTCATCGTGCGCCAACCGCTTCGCGAATGCGCGTTACCGCATTGACCGGGATGCCTTTCCTGACCTGTCGGCGACCGTTCGGCCATTCAATCACGGCGTCCACCGCATCCGCACTGTCGCCGAGGCCAAGGTGCACTGGACAGTGGCAGGACGAAGCGTAACTGGCCTCCGTCCTGGCCCAGCGTGTCTGGCCCGCCACGCTGATCTTGGTGCCCAATCCGTTCAGGTTGGATTCACTGCCTTCGAGTTCGATGGCCACCCAGTTCCCGCCGCCTTGCGAGACGTTGCGCCAGAGCTGAGCTGGCTCGCCGAGAGCCGACACGACCGCGTCGAGGCGGCCATCGCCATCAAGATCCGCCAGAACGGCGCCCCGGTGGGTGCTGGGCCCGCCCACCTCGATGGCCGGCTCGAACTTCCCGTCCACACCCCGGAAGACAGTGTTCGGCTGTCGATACGGGAATGGTTCGAACTCCTCTACCAGATCGTTGACGTGGGAGTTGGCCGTGAACAAGTCCAAGTGCCCATCGTTGTCTAGGTCACCGGCCGCGACCCCCCATCCCGAGTATGCGTGGGTAGCCCTTGCCAGTCCGCTGTTCACGGTGGTGTCCCGGAACATCCCTGAGCCGTCACCCTGGAACAGCGGAAACGTCTCGCCGCTGAGCGCAGTGACGACTAGGTCCGCCGACCCGTCGCGATCAAAGTCGGCGGCCTCCACGCCCATTGACGCCACTGGCCTGCCATGGTCCAGCAACGCCGCACCCGACAGAAGGGCCTCGTCCGTGAAGGTCCCGTCCTCGCCCTGCAGCAGCAATGTGTTGGGCAGGTTGTCGTTGGTGATGTACGCATCTGGCCTGCCGTTGCCGTCGAAGTCCCCGAATGCGACGCTCATGCCCCTGCCCTTCCACTGGGCGACGCCCCTCTCATCGCTGACATCCGCGAACGTTCCGTCACCAAGGTTCCGGTACAGACGGTTTGCGATCGGCTTCATATACCGCGGATGACAGTAGACCCGCAGTCCACGGTCGCGGTCGCCGCAGAAGCGGTCGAACTCCAAGCTCCAGTCCGCATAGTTCACTACCAGCAGGTCCAGACGGGAGTCGTTGTCGAAGTCGAACCACCCCGCAGCCACGGCCCACTCGGACTGCACGATGCCCGATGTTGCTGTCACGTCCTCGAACGTACCGTCGCCGCGATTTCGGTAGAGCGTGCTGCGAAAGACACCCGTTACCACCAGGTCGGTGTGCCCGTCGTTGTCAAAGTCAGCGGCCGCTGCTCCCATGGAATAGCCGTGTCCGCCCACACCCGCGATTTCTGTTGCGTCCTGAAACTTCAGGCCACCGAGGTTGCGGTAGAGCCGGTTGTGGTAACGCGGATCGTGCTTCTCCAGAGAGCCCGGATCGGCGCCGTTGGTGAAGTAGAGATCCGCCCGTCCGTCGCCGTCGTAGTCGAGGACAGCTAGGCCCCCTGCCATCGTCTCGATCATCCGCTTCGACGGCGTGGGGGCGTTGTGCAGAACGAAATCGACCCCAGACTTGGCCACACGTTCGAACCGGATCGCCGAATCCGCGGCGGCTTGCCAAGGAACCAGCACCGCCGAGGCGGCCATGGCCGAGAACCGAACAAAGCGTCGCAAGGCTCCAGAATAGACCTTGCCACAATGTCAAGAGATGGCAAATTTCGGTTGTCCGCCCTCATGCCCGACCACGAGGACTGGGACGCTCGAAACGTAACGCTTGCTTGGCGTTGCAGTTATGCCTTAGGTTTGACGCGCGTAAGTTTCCGTGCAAGCCTTGTTTAACAGAGCTAGCAATGGTTCGAAGGTGCCTTGTATTGGGGATCCCCTCGGACGCACGCCTGCCTGTATGGCCTGATTGCCCACAAGAGCTGCAGGCCGGGATTTCTATGTATTGGAGGTGCAAATGTACCGAGAACTGAATCAGCTGCGAAGCCTTGCGCTTCTGGGCGCCTGCCTGCTCATCGCATGGGCGACGCCTTCTTCCGCCCAGGTGCTCTACGGATCGCTCGTAGGCACCGTCACTGACGCAACGAACGCCGTGGTTCCTGGGGCCGACGTTGAGGCCATGAACGCCGACACAGGGGCACAGCTCACGGCGAGTACTGGCGCGGACGGATTGTTCCGCATGGTGAACGTGCCGCTCGGCACGTACGACGTGGCCATCTCTACCGACGGCTTCCGAACGCACAACCAAGCCGGGGTGGTGGTGACGGCGAACGCGGTGACCCGTGTGGACGTGGAGCTCATTCTGGGACAGGTCACCGAGCAGGTGACCGTCGAGGCTTCGGCTGCGCAGCTGCAGACCGAGAAAGCCGACACGAGATCGGAGATCACGCAGCGACAGATCACCAACTTTCCGCTGCCTGCGTTCCGCAACTACCAGTCGCTCGTGAACCTGGTGCCCGGCGCAACGCCAGCGCGATTCCAGAACTCGATCCTGGACACGCCGGCCCGAGCGCTCAGCACCAACGTCAACGGCACGAACCGCAACAACAACGTGACCCGCATCGACGGGGCGGCCAGCATCAACGTCTGGCTTCCGCACCACGCTGGCTACATCGCGCCCGCCGAGACGATCGAGACCGTGAGCATCACGACTGGATCCGGCGACGCCGAACAGGGCCTTTCCGGTGGCGCCTCGACGACTGTCGTCACGAAGTCGGGCACGAACGAGTTCCATGGATCCGCGTTCTGGTTCCACGACAACACGTCGATGCGGGCGCGGAACTACTTCGCGTCGTCGATCCCGGAAAGCAACTTCAACAACTACGGCGCCACGATTGGTGGTCCGTTCAAGCGCGACCGCGCGTTCTTCTTCTTCAGTTACGACAACACGTCGCAGCGCATCGCGGGTGTCCGGACCGGCGACGAAGTGCCGACGCAAGACCAGCGCATGGGCGACTTCAGCGCCTACGACGAAGACATCTTCAATCCGTACACGGGCAACGCGGACGGAACGGGTCGCATGATGTTCCCGAACAAGACGATCCCGGCGCACATGCAGAGCCCCATCGCGCTCAACATCCAGAGCTTCCTGCCGATGCCGAACCGCGAAGGAACCAACAACAACTTCCACTCCGAAGCCTCCCCACCGTTCGACCGGGCGTACTACGACTCGAAAGTGAACTTCACGGTCACGGACAAGTACGCGATCTGGGCCAAGCACGGCTTCATGGACGCGCCCGTTTCCGGCGAGCCGATCTTCGGCGACGCTGGCGGACCGGCAGCTGGCGGCAGCCCGGGCAACGCGGAGACGTACGTCAATCTAGCGACGCTGGGCCACACGTACACGTTCTCTCCCACGCTGCTCTATGACGGCGTCTTCGGATACTGGCGACAGGATCAGTTCGTCAACCCCACCGACCTCGGCAAGGACTTCAATCTGGGCATCCCCGGGCTCGGAGGTTCCGATCCCAGGCAGCTCGGCTTCCCACGCATTCAGCCGGGCCCCTACACGAGGATGGGGGCGCCGGGCTGGCAGCCTCTGGATCGGGTCGAGGAGAACATGACGACGAGCCAGAACTTCACCTGGATCAAGAACGCTCACCAGATCCGGTTCGGATTCGACGGCATCCTGCTGAAGCTCTCGCACTGGCAGCCGGAGCTGGGCGGCGGTCCCCGCGGAACGATCGACTTCAACGGTGACGTGACCGCACTGAACGGTGGCGCGGCGCCTGGGCAGTTCAATCAGTACGCTGCGTTTCTGCTCGGCGAGACCGCGCGCATGCGCAAGGCGATTCAGCACGTTCTTGCGACCGGCGCGGAGTGGCAGTTCGCCTGGTACTTGACCGACCGCTGGCAGCTCAACCCGAGGACCACCGTCAACCTGGGCTTGCGCTACGAGTACTACCCGCTGATGTCCAGAGCGGGCGGCAAGGGCATCGAGCGGTATGACCCGGACACCAACCAGATGTTCTTGGGTGGACGTGGTAGCGTGCCGAAGAACGCCGGCATCGAAGTCAGCAAGGGGCTGCTCTCGCCCCGCGCCGGCATCGCGTACCGAGTCGACGACAAGACTGTCTTGAGAACCGGCTTCGGCCTCAACTACAGCCCGATGCCGTTCTCCCGCCCCATGCGTGGGCAGTACCCCATCACCGTCGCCCTCGACTTCCAGAGACCGAACACGTTTGAACTGTTCCGGTCCCTCTCCGACGGTATTCCGCCGGTCATGGGGCCCGATCTGGACCAAGGCGTGATCGATGTCCCGCTCGACGCGGGATTCCGCAGCCCGTACGAGGGTGTCCTGAACCGTGGCTACATCGCCTCCTGGAACTTCACAGTGGAGCGCCGCCTTCCCGGCGACCTGATCACGTCCGTCGGATACGTCGCAACGCGCTCCGTCGACATGCTGGCCGACCGCGACATCAACGCTTCGCGGCCAGGCGAGGGCAACGCAGGACGGCCGTATGTGCCGGTGACTGGTCGCGCTCGCAACATCAACATGTGGGACAGCTACCTGAACTCCGACTACCACTCACTTCAGGTCGCGGTGAACCGTAGCTTCTCGAAGGGGCTCATGCTGAAGGGCGCGTACACCTGGTCCAAGGCCACGAACATGGCCGACGACGAGGGCTGGGCAGGCGTCTGGTGGGACCACAACGATGTCTTCGACCGCAATCGCGCTCGTGCGGGATACGACCGCACGCACATGTTCAACATGGGCTTCGTGTACGACCTACCGCTGCTCAAGAACAACAGCACCGCCGCTGGAAAGATCCTTGGCGGATGGCAGACCAGCGGCATCATCACGTTCCAGACCGGAGTGCCCAGAACGATCTTCGCCTCAGGCTCATCGCTCAACGCGGCAAGCGCCGTGCAGACAGCCGACCAGGTCGGCGAGGTCCGCAAGCTCGGCAACGTCGGGCGAGGACAGTACTACTACGACCGTTCCGCGTTCGCGCCGGTCACTGAGCAACGATTCGGCACTACAGGGCGCAACATCCTGGATGGACCCGGAATCGCCAACCTCGACTTCAGCCTGATCAAGAACTTCTCTCTGGGCGAGGGAGGACAGGAGGCGCAGTTCCGCGCCGAGTTCTTTAATCTCACAAACACGCCGAAGTTCGGCAATTTCAACAGCAACGTGAACAGCGGCGGGTTCATGACCGTGACATCCGCCAGCTACGAGCGCGTTGTGCGAATCGGGCTGCGGTTCGAGTTCTAGACCTCAGCCACAATCCCTCCTCCAAGGGCCTGCGGTCGATGACCGCAGGCCCTTTCTCTTTGGGCGACTGGGTGCCTGTGCGAGTATGAGCGCTGGCGCGAGTTCCTTGACCGGCAGCACGGCATTTCAGATCCTGCGCGTCTCATTCGCCGCGGCCGGACTCGCTGCGCTGTCGCAGGCGCAGGCTCCCCAAGATCCCCGGGCACTGGCGCAGGCCGCGTCCAAGGCCATGTCCGAGAGGCGTTTCCCGGATGCCGTCGACGCGTACCAAGCGCTGGCAAACCAGTTCCCCGATCAACCGATGCTGCAGGCCAACCTTGGCATGGCCCTGCACATGAGCGCCCGAGACGGCGAGGCCATAGCGCCCCTGCGAAGCGCCACAGTGGCGCTCCCGGACTCGTTCCCCGCCCATTTCTTCCTCGGTGCGAGCCTCACCCGGATGGGCTCCATCGCCGAGGCGGTCACGCCGCTTACAAGGGCGACGGAGATCGACCGGTCCAACCCGCATGCACACGCCATGCTTGCCGACGCGCTGGAGCAGACTGGCGACTTTGCGCGTGCGCTGAAGACGTGGCAGCACTTGGGAACGCTTGCGGCTGACAACCCCTTTCCTTACGCAGGGATGGTCCGCTGCCACGAAGAACTGGCGGCAGATGCGCTCGAGACGATTCGGTCGGAGGATCCAGAGTCCCCCTATCTCATTCGTCTGCTTGGCCACACACGGCTGGCGGCAGCGCAGTACTCGAGTTCCCTGTTCCTGTTCCGCGAAGCGCTGCAGCGGCAACCGAACCAAAAGTCGGTACACGAGGCAATCGCCGAGATCTACAAGCGGTCGGACAACCCAGAATGGGCGGCGATCGAACTCGACAAGGCAGCGGCACTTCCCTCCCTCAACTGCACCGAGCCTTCTCCGGAGTGCCTTTTTCACGAAGGCAAGTTCGATGAGATTGCGTCACGTCCTACGTCGAGCTCCCAGGGCGAGTTGTTCTGGAGCGTTCGGGCGCATGGCTTGCTCGCCGCCAAGGCCTACGAACGGCTCGCAGGGCTGCCGGATTCGCGAGACAAGCTCGCGTTGCTCGCCGATTTGCTGGCAGCGCAGGGTGACTTTGCAAGGGCCGCAGACTTCTGTCGCAAGGCGATTCAACTAGCTCCGCAAGACGACTCGCTCGATCAGCAGTTAGCGGAGCTCCTGTTTCTGGCGCGCCGCACGGACGAGGCCCGGCCACTTTTGGAGCGGCTCCACGAGTCCGCGCCAAGGGATCCCCGCTGGCCGGCCATGCTGGGTTCTATCCTGTCGGCTGAGCAGGAGCACGACGCGGCCATCGCGCTGCTGCTGAAAGCGACCGCGCTCGGTGGTGCGCCTCCCTCGGCGAGACTGGACCTAGGCCGATCCCTGGTCGCTCTAGGTAGGCACCAGGAAGCAGTCGAGCACTTGGAGCAGTCTCGGCACCTCGACGACGACGGTAGTGTCCACTATCAGCTGGCGCAGGCATATCAGCGCCTAGAGATGGGCGAAAAGGCACGGGCAGCGCTCCAGGCCTACCGAGAACTGGACGCCAGAAACCAGCAGGAAATCGAGGCGTCGGCGGCCCTCGAAATCACTCCTCCCTAACGACCGACCACTCCGTGCGGCGAGGTTGAACACCGCCGGTGCATCGCACTGCGGCCCGGTCCTTGGGTTATGATCTAGGTCTTTTCCAATGAGCGAAGCGAGCAGATTCCCCAAGTTGCACAATGCCGCATGGCCCGGTGTCGTAGGCAAGGGACCGGACTCGGAGCCCCCCATCGATCTCGAGACGATGGTTGACCTGACTGCCGCGGCGGACGTTGGCGGGCGCAAGTTCGACGGTGTCGACCTGTTTCTGTCCGAACCGCACATCAGCATCGATGCTTCGGACGATGACTTGAAGGCATGGGCAGACAAGATCGGCTCCAAGGGGCTCGTGATCGGGTCCGTCGTGGCACCGGTCTGGGAGCCCACGGGTGGTGGCGCCGCCATTGACCCGGGCGAAGGGCGGGCGGCGTTTCTGTCGGCGGTGCGGAAGGCCTGCGCCATCGGACGCAAGTTCAAGGACTTGGGAATTCGCCCTACCGGCATCATCCGCATCGACTCAGCGAGCGGCGTGGAGGCTTGGGCGGAGGACCCAGCCACCAACACGAGCAACACGATCCAGACCTTCAGGGAGGCCGCGGCCATCGCAAGCGACCACGGCGAGTCGCTTGGAGCGGAGGGTGAGATCTGCTGGGGTGCCATGCACAGCTGGCGCCACATGCTAGAGGTGCTGGAGGGAGTCGACAGCCCGCAGCTCGGCTTCCAGGCTGACATGGCGCACACGCTGCTCTACACGCTCGGCTACAACGCCCCCGAACATGCGCTGTTGCCGCAAGACTTCGCCTGGAACGACTCGGGCGAATTGGACAGCGCCTTAGGCACGTTGACCGACGCGCTCCGTCCGTGGACCAACGACTTCCATGTCGCCCAGAACGATGGCACGGTGTTCGGCAGCGGCAGTCACGACCGGACCGGCCGCCATTGTCAGGCGAACGATCCCAATGGCCGCCTCGACATCGTCCGCCATGCCGGCCTCTGGCTGCGGAATAGCGATGGCTCGCTGACCAAGCGCTGCCGGCACATATGCTGGGATGGCTGCATGTTCCCTAACGAGGTGATGATGCGCCCCGAGACGTGGAACGACATCTTGGCGGTCATGCTAGCCGTTCAAGACGAGCACGGCTGGTCAGAGTAGGCCCGGCCACGGTGGAAGCGCTGGCTCTGCGCCGTCCACCTCCGGCACCCATGGCGTCACCCGTTTGGCGCCTTGGTGAGGGCTGCACCTCGGTACAGCAGCCACGTGCCGAGCATCTGCACCACATGAAACAAGTCATTGTGGTTGAAGTGCTGGTGGGGTGAGAGCCCGGCCGCCTGGATCCCAGCGCCAGCAAACGTCGTCACGATGCCGGCGACGATCCAGCGCGCAGCAAGATCCTGCCCAGCCAACCACCGCCACAGGTGGACAACCAGCACGAACAAGAAGGCGATCGAATAGTTGACGATCGCGACCAGAAACGCATCCGAGAGGGTGATGCTCACGCAGTAGACCCCAAGCTGCGCGACGAAGACGACGTTCAGGACCTTGCGGCTGGCCGAGGAAAGGTGGGTGTGGATCGTGGCGAGCTCGGCTTGGTACGCGGCCCAGCCGATCGAAAAGAGTGTCCCCTTCCACAGACCCGATGCGGCGGCCGCCGGCAGGTACGGCAAGAACCCGTGGTAGGTGCCGCCGATGAAAGCAGCAATGCCCGCCGACAGGAGCGCCTGCATCCAGTACTTACTTGCCGCTGGGTGGCCCCGTGACCGGATCCGGGACGCGAGCACCAACGACAGGGCGCAGAGCGCGTAGTCGGTTAGGAGGGTCATTGGTTCCGAAATCGGCACCTCACTAACATAAAGCGTGAGACCTTCCGAGACCGGCGAGCCCAGCAGGGATGCTGCGGCCTGGATCTGGGCGGCCGTTGCCATCCTAGGACTGGCAATCACCCTCGGCATCGTCTGGCAGCAGGGGTGGCTCCTCCGCCTCAGCAACTACGCAGAGGTCATCGAGTGGATGCGGCGCGACGACAGTGCCGGTCCCTTGGTCTGTATCGGGATCCAGTTCCTGCAGGTCGTGATCTTCGCGATCCCCGGCGAGATCACTCAGATCGCTGCCGGATATGTCTTCGGAGCTTATTGGGGGTTCGTGTACTCGATCATTGGCATCCTGTGCGGGACGGCTTTCGACTTCGCCTTCGCCCGCGTAGTGGGCCGGCCTGTCGTGTCGCGCCTCATCGGCGCGGATCGGATCGAGCGGATTGACGCCAAGCTACGGTCGAGCAAGAGCCTGCTGGCGATCTTTGGCCTGTTCCTGCTGCCAGGTGCGCCAAAGGACGCGATGTCCTACGTGGCTGGCCTCACCGGGTTGCGTTTTCCAGTGTTCCTCGCCGTGTCGATTCTGGGTCGTTCACCCGCACTGCTGCTCAGTACGATCTTCGGCGACGAAGCCAGCGAGGGCGACTGGCGAGCGATGGCCCTGATCGCCGCAGTCGCAGTTTTCTGGTTCAGTATTGGAGCCTACTATTATCGTAGTCGGCGCTCCCGTTGACCGGTGCCTGCTCGGTTCGCTTGACCGATCGGATCGAGGCACTAGCCCCGTGCTTCCCGGCAAGACCATCCGATGGCGTTTCTGCGTAAGAAGGCACTTTGGCGTGTCAAGGAGGAGCAGATCACTCTCGGTGTGCGCACGCACCTGATCGGCCGCATCGAACTGTCCAAGTTTCGGGGCGCCCAAGGCAAGACCGAACCCTATGCCGTGCTCGACGCCGCCCGCGCAATGGAGGAGGGAGCCGCGGACATCGTCGAGCTGAATGCGGGGCCTCCGAGGCTGAAGCGCGACATCCCGTCGCATGACGAGGAACTTGGAAGCTTGGTGCCGGTGCTGAGGAGGATGGCTTCCCGCATCGCCATACCGATCAGCGTTACGACAGCGAACGCCGAAACCGCACGGCGCGCCGCGGATCTAGGCGCATCGATCATCCACGACTACACGGGGCTGGCCTACGACGTGACCCTCGCCGCAGTGGTCAACCAGACCGGTGCCGGGCTGATCCTAGGTCACATGCGAGGCACACCGTCGCAGTGGCCTCGGCTGGTCCCCCTGAACCGTCTTGTCGAGACGGTGCGGACAGATCTGCGAGCCTCGGTGCTCAGGGCTAGCCAAGCTGGCATTGAACCTCGCAGGATCGTGCTCGAACCTGGCCTGGAGCAAGGCAAGCGCGGCAACGAAAACTTCCGCCTGTTGCGGGCCATTGCGAAACTAGCACCGCCCGAGATGGGATTCTCGGTCAACCTGAGCCGAAAGCGCTTCCTTGTCGAGTCAATTCAGGCGTCCGCATCGGAACGCCAAGCCGCCCTCGCGGTCGCCGCCACACTGGCAGTGGAGTCGGGGGCCCACATGCTGACGGTGGAGCAACCCGAGGCGCTCAGGACCACGGTCGCCGTCATCGACCGCATCTATAGAGCCGACGAGCAGTTCGAAATGGCGGGTGACTACGCCCGCAGCGTTTGAGAGGGGCTCAAGACAGCGCGTAGCAGGTCCTTGCGCACCGTCTCGCAGAGGTTCCCCGACAACTTGCGTCCTTCAAGCCGCACGTAGAACACGTCATTCGCCCGACGGCCCTGCGTGTGACACAGCACCACGTCGATGTCGCAGCGATGATTCGAGAACACGCTTGCCATCGAGTACAGGAGACCCGCCCTGTCAGGCGCTCGTACGTAGAAGATCGTGGCCCTCGACGAGGTCGTGTTGTCGAAGGATGCCTCCGGAGGAGCCTGGCCCCTCCAGCGCGGCGGTGAGGGAGAGTTCATCCTGCGAGAGACTCGCGGTTCCCGGCGACCTTCCGCGGTCCGCCTCAGGCGATCTTCGAACCGCTCCAGATCCTCGAGAAACTCGTTGGACCTAGCCGACACTCGAAACGAGTCCAGCACCATGCCGCTGTCGTTAGCGAACGCCTCCGCGTGCTCGATGTCGAGACCGAGGCCTGCCAGACCTGCACAGAGCGACGCAAACAGCCCGGGACGGTCAGGGCAGATCACGACGATCCGCAGGTGGCCATCCCCGCGATGGAACCGCACGAACGCGGAGTCCGCAGCCAGGCCGCGTGCCAAGAGATAGTGCTCTCGAACCCGCTCGGCGGGGTTTGCCGTCAAGTACCTCTGTGGAAAGCCCTTCAAAAACTCGACCATGTGTGCTCGATCGAGGTCGTCCTCGGCGAGGTCTAGGCAGTCTGCCTCCGTGCCGAGGCCAATGCGCTTGTCCTCGTGATCCCGCTGAAAGACCGCGTCGGTCGCCTGGTAGAGACGCCACAGGACATCCTTGCGCCAGTCGGTGATCGCGTTGGGGTTGACCGCGATGGTGTCCGCGTAGGTGAGCAGAGTGAGCAGCTTGAGCCGCTCGACAGTGCCAACACGACGCTTGAACTCGTCCAAAGCCGCTGATTCGCCGAGGTCGAGTCTGGTCATCGCGCTCGACATCACTAGGTGGTCCCGGACTAGGAACAGCACGGTGGCGCAGTCCGTCGGGTCGTCGAGCCCGATGCGCCGCATCGCCTCCTCGACGAGAATGGCGCTGGCCTCGCTATGCGAATCGTTGTCCGTTCCCTTCCCGATGTCGTGGAACAGCAGCGAGAACGCCAGAAGATCCGTGCGCTCGACGTCTTCGAGCAGCCTGGCGAATCGCTGATCCGATGCTTTGGACGCCTGATACAGATCCTTGAGGATGCGAATCGTCATCAGCGTGTGTTCGTCGACCGTGTAGCGGTGGTAGAAGTCGCGGATCACCAGGCTATCCACCAGATCGAACTCGGGGAACAGGGCCGAAAGCACACCCGTTTCCCGCATGGACTCCAGAGCTGCATAGGCGTTCGGGAGCTCGAGGATCTCTCGCAGTGGCTCCCACTGCCGCCCCTCCTGCGCAAAGTGACTGCGGATCTCCGCGCCCCGCTCGCTGATGCGACGCTGCGTCTCCGGTGCGAGCGGAAGGCCGTGTCTTGACACGAACGCGAACAGGGACATGACGAGGTCCGGCCGCCGTTCAACCACCTGCGAATCACGGAAGAAGACCTTGCCGTTCGCCACGACGAAGTTGCTGTTGGACAGGCGCGACTTGCGCTTGCGGAAGATGTTTTGCAGAGCGCTCGTACGCGCTGTCGACTCGTCGATCAGCCGCAACGCCAGACGGTTCACAGAGCGCGAGTTGCGGAAGAAGATCCGCATCATGTCCGACACGTCGCCCTCGCCGGGATACAGCCGCCCGGCACCGGCAGTGGCGATCGAGTCCTGCATGTCGTAGGTCAGGATGTTCTTGTCGCGGCCGTGGTAGTAGTGCAGAAAGCAACGAATCGCGAACATGAACCGCTTGGCATCGGCGATGCTCCAGCCCGAGGCCGTCGGGAGATGCTCCTCGCTTGTCGGGACGCGACTGCGCTCCACATTCTCCAGCTGAGTGGTCCAGCATGCGAGCTGGTAGTCGCGCAGGCCTCCGGGACCCTCCTTGATATTTGGCTCGAGGTGGTAGACCGTCCCTTCGAACTTCTGATGCCGTTTCTGAGCGGACTCCGCCAGAGACCTGATGAGCGCCTTCTGCTCCCGCAGGAAGAACCGCGGCAGTGTGTCGTGGCGAAAACCTTGATACAGCGTCTCGTCGCCTGTCAGGAACCGGGTGTCCAACAGGCTGATGTGCAGCTCTGTGTTGTTGGGTGCCAAAGACGAGCACTCGGCCGGATCGCGCACCGAATGGGACACGCGAAGCTTCGAGTCCCAGAGCATGGCCAGGAGCCGCGATATGTCGTCCGAGCGCCCGTGCGCTTCCCTAGCCTTGCGAAACAGCAGCAGCAGATCGATGTCGGAGTGCGGGAACAGCTCCGCACGCCCATAGCCGCCAACGGCTATCGCGGCCACGCCCGCTTCGTGGTCCGAGAAGACCTCCCCGAACCGGCTGCGAACTATGTCGTCGACAACCTCGGCTCTCTCGGCAACCGTCCTGGGCCCGTCAACCAGCTCGAAGAAGTCGGAGCTGAGTCGCTCCATCTGCTGGACATGGTAGGTGAAGAGGCTGGACACAATGTGCTTTCCCAACCCCCTTCCCGGCCTACCGTGAGCGCGGCGCTCACCAGATCAGTGGTGGCGGGCCGAATCCGCGCCTCTATGTGACGTTATGACTCGAGCGGCCCGAGGACCGCTCGAGTCCAAGCGCTTCTAGCTAGAGCGCGTCGTCGTCTAAGTCGCTGTTGCGAATGCGCACAGCTCCCGCCACGTCGTAGATGAATACCTTGCCGTCGCCGATCTTGCCGGTGCGTGCCGACTCGACAATGGCGTTGACCGTCTCGTCCACTCGATTGGAGGGCACGATGGCCTCGATCTTCACCTTCGGAAGCAGGTCAACCTCGTACTCCTGGCCGCGGTAAACCTCCTTGTGGCCTTTCTGGCGCCCGTGTCCACGGACGTCGTAGATCGTCATCCCGTCGATTCCGATACCTTTGAGCGCTTCCCGTACATCGTCGAGCTTGTACGGCTGAATTACGGCTTCCACTCGCTTCATGTCCGTTTCCTCCTGTTCCCGAAACTAGGCTTCCTCACCGTGTTGGGTGATGTCCAGTCCCTTGACCTCGTCTGCTTCGCTAACCCGGATGCCTATGATCGCATCAACGATCTTCAGGATCACGATGGTCGCAATTCCCGCGAGAACCCACGTCAGCAGGGCCCCAGCGGTGTTGTTGATGAGCTGGGAGGCGTTGCCCTCCAGCAATCCGGGCGCACCGCCGATCGCCTCGCGGGCGAATAGACCGGTGAGCACGGCGCCGACCGTGCCGCCGACACCGTGCACGCCAAAGGCGTCCAGGGAGTCGTCATAGCCGAACCTGACCTTCACGATGGCGATCGCGAAGTAGCAGAGCGCTGCGGCGGCGACGCCGATCAGCAGCGAATCCATGGGGCTAACGAACCCCGCGGCTGGGGTCACGGCCACCAAGCCGGCGATTCCGCCCGTGATGCCGCCCAGCACACTGGGCGCACCGTCACGGAGACGTTCGATCACCAGCCACGCCAAGACTGCAGCAGCGGCGGCGAAGTGCGTGTTGACGAACGCGACGGCTGCAAGGCCGTCGGCCGCGAGGGCGCTGCCGGCGTTGAAGCCGAACCAGCCGACCCAAAGCAGACAGGCGCCAATGAAGCTGAGCGTCAGATTCTGCGGGCGCATCGCCTCCGACGGATAGCCCATTCGCTTGCCGATGTAGAGCGCCACCACGAGCGCCGAGACGCCCGAGGAGATGTGCACGACCGTGCCGCCTGCGAAGTCAAGGCAAGGCAGCCCGCCGTCGCCGCTCATCAGCCCGCCGCCCCACACCATGTGGACCATCGGGAAGTAGACCACCGTGCCCCAGATGGCCATGAAGAGCATCATGGCCGAGAACTTCATGCGCTCGGCGAAGGCTCCGGTAATCAGTGCCGGGGTGATGATGGCAAACATCAGCTGGAACACCATGAAGGTGTAGTGGGGAATCGAGCCGTTCGGCTCCATCCCGACCCCGTTCAGGAACAGGTGGTCGAATCCGCCCACGAACGCATTGCCGCCGGCGAACGACAGGCTGTAGCCGTAAATGGCCCACAGCACCGTCATCAACCCCATCATGGCGAACGACTGCATCATCGTCGCCAGGATGTTCTTCTTGCGAACAAGGCCTCCGTAGAACAGTGCCAAGCCTGGCCCCGTCATCATCAAAACGAGCGCGGAACTCGTCAGGATCCAGGCGTTATCGGCCTTGTCAATACCATCCTGAGCCATCGCCGCGCCCGGTACGCAGAGCATGGCAAGCAGTGCCAAGCCCACGATCGATCGCTTCGTCATGTACGTTGTCCTCCTAGACTGCCCTTTGTGGCCGAATGGTCATCCAAGCGGTAGAGAACGGGAAGTGCCGCGACCCGTTTCGAACGCACTCGACTGCCGATCGAATCGGGGCGGCAAGGCTCTCGCAACGCGGAAACAGCCTTCCGGGTCAGTGAGCCCATTGTGCTAACCCGCCCTTGCGTCCCTGGCCCAGAATTACTGCCATAAGGGATTTCTATATCGGAGCGGGTGGCAGCGAAGGGAGCGCAAGCGCTTCTCCAAGCCCAGAAACGGCCGCATGCGAAGTCACTGCACAGCAGTAGACCCTGCTTGGGCAGGGGTTTGGATTCTGGTCGGACCGATCTAGACGGTGACGTCGGCCATGTTGATCGGCGGTATGTGCAGGTGTGTCACTGTTGGCGTGTGGCCTACGAACCCGTTCGCCATTTCCATCGCCTGCTCCACCGTGTCGGCGCAGTCCCAGCCCATGATGCGCGCCGACTCCTGGTCCTCAGCACCAACGACGATGACCTTGCCGCAGTGCTGGTGCCCGTTCTCGGCCCAGTACCACATGTAGAACGGATGGACGCCATGGTAGGCGTACCCTTCCCTGTACATCTGCCGGTACTCGGGGTTCGTTGCGAACTCCCCCTCGTACCGGCGCTGCAACGTCGCGGAGTCGTTCGTCTCCGCCAAGCAACGGTGGAAGAACTCGTGGTAGGCAGCGTGGTGCGCCGGACTGAACTCGTTGTACAGGGGGTGCGTCAGGATAATCACTCCGCCCTTCTTCATCAGCGGCGCTCCCCGGTACATGTTGAAGAAGTACCCGAGAGTCAGACACCGCACAAGTAGCGGATTCATCGGCGCGTGGACGTTGTACGGGCAGATGAACGGCACGCCGAACACGGCTACGTCCGCTTGGCCCGTGATGGGCACGCAGTACTGCTGGTAGTTGTAAGCCAGCACCTTGTCATGCACGGGTCGAGTCGCACCAGCGTAGATTGCGACCAGTTCATAGGGCGCAGGAACTGCGAATAGCAGCTTGCGCTTCGCTTTCCTCGGCATGGCCTGCAGGCCCACGCTCGCCACGCGGAACGTCGCTTTGTCCAGCGCGTTCCAATCGGACTCAGGCTTGGTGAAGAAGGCCATTCTCGGGTCGAACATCTGATTGTTGACCGCCGTCTCGATGTGAAGGACGTTCAGCTTCTCGTTGATGATTTTGCCCATCCGGTCGCACGAGTCGGTGAGCGGCGACTGGGTGTGGTCGAAGTAAGAGTTGGACGCCCGGATCGTCTCGGGATTATGGTGGGCCTGCAAAGCGCTGTAATCGCACAGGCCAACGCTTACGGACTTGTTGCCGCCATCCATCGGTACCAGATTGAGATTGACGTAGATCAGCAGGTCCGACTCGGCGGCACGGCGGTTGATGCGGACCTTCTCTCCGAGCTCCGTTTCGCCGAGCTCAACGATGCCGTCCGGGTCCTCTCCGTCGTGGCAGTACAGCCGATGGGGGTAAAGGCCGTCGAAGATTTTGCGGCCGACGCTCCAGCGGATCTCGAACGGTTCCATCCGCCTGTGGAAGGAGTTCGCAATGATGATCTCGAAGTCGCCGACCCCGACCTCCTCGAACATGCGAAGCAGTTCCGTCAGCACGGTCTCGCGGATGTCCGGCCGATTCATCTTCGGCAGGGGCAGCGAAATGTCGTCGATCGCAACGGTGACCTTCATGTCCGGGTACAGCTGCGACCGGAGCGGTTCGGCATCCAGCGGGTGCTCCAGCGCGTAGCGGATGGCCGCCTCGCGGTCACGCAGGCCCGGTATCGGAGGCTTCGGATAGATGACCCGGGTGCCAGCCGGCAGCTTGGCGCGAATCAGGTCTTCGCCGTACCAGAGAAGAGACTTCGGGGACGATTCGTCCAGTTCGCGGACGCAGCCGGCGCTCGATACCAGGGCCGCCCGTCCCACGGCATTCGGAGTCGGGCTGCCGAACGACGACGGATCGACCGACGACGGCACCGGGGGCGTCTCGCTCATGACTGAACCGAGTCTACAACCTTGATCCCCGCCACCGTGTTGGCTGATCGCTCATGCCGAACGGGATTGCGCTGGCTCCACCGAGACGTCAAGCTCCAGCACCGGCCAGCCTCGGGCATGCGCCACCTTTCTCAGGCGTGCATTTGGATTCGTCGCGAACGGCTCGCCCACACACTCCAGCATCGGAGTGTCGGAACTGCTGTCCGAATATGCCCTCGCCTGGCGCAGGTCGAAACCGTGCTCCTCGGCGTACCGGGACATGGCACTCGCCTTGGCCTCCCCTGCAAGGAGGGGTGGTCTGACAACGCCGGTCGCAACGCCATCGGCCGACTCCAAGCGATTCGCAAGGCATGTGTCGAAGCCTAGGGCGGCGGCGGCGTGAGTCATCGAATACGCAAGGCCTCCCGTCACCAGAACCGTCCGAAAGCCAGCCGCCTTGTCCATCGCAACTCGCGCCCTGGCATGCCTGAACTCCTCATTCGGAAGCTGTTCGCTCGCATGCAGTCGACCGACTTCGTCAAGCCACTCGATGCGGAGCCCCTTGTACTGCCGAAAGAAAACCACGTTGAACCAGTGCCGCGAACAGGCGTCCAGCAGCAGCCAAAGGGGGACGCCCAGGGCCGCCTTGGCGTACCGCCACACAGCCTCACTCCTCCTCGGATGCCTGCGTACCATCCAGGCGTAGCGCTGGACGACATTGCCCCTGATCAGGGTGCCGTCGAGGTCATAGAAAGCGACACGCATGTCGGTGTTGGGGAACCGGGGCCGCCTCGGACGTAAGTGCAGCGACTTCGCTGAGCTAGCCGTGACCCAAGCGCATCAGCCAAGCGAGCACGAACACGGCGGCCAAGAAGTACCCGAAGCAGTACGTGCCGTATAGCACCCGGTCCCGGTCGGTTGAGCGTCCGACCAAGCCCAGCACCACCGACGCGATGAGAGCGAAGACGATGGCGACTTGCAGGTGCGACATCGCGATCAGGCCTCTGCCTTCTTGCCGGTTGCGATTTCGTGGACATCGACTATCGCCAGCAGGTTCAGGAGGCCTGAGCACACGAGGAACTTCGTGCCGTAGTCATGCGTGGCACCGGCCATCGCCTCCTGCTCGTAGCCCATCAACACAGTCACGAAATACAGCATGCCGTTACAGAGGTCGCCGAAGTATCCGCCGTAGGTCATGATCGTCGTGAAGAGGTCACCCCCGGTCGGAACGAACATACGCCCCTGCATCCCCAGGCCCATCAGGAACATGGACGAAATCGCCAGCAGCAGGATGGTTCCGTGGAGCCGACGCCGAAGGTAGAAGTGCCCTGCCCCGGGAATCAGCCAAGCCAGCAGGACCACCGGCAGCGACTTCACGAAGGCGGGCAGCCCCGGGGCGTCTTCCTTGTCCGCTGGCCTCGAACGCTTGGCAGCCATTTCCGTTCTTGACCGGGCAGCCCAACTGTCGCTGCAAGCTCTCTAGACAGTGCGGCCCAGAGCGCGACGCGGTGCCCGCATTATCGCATGCGACCTCGCAACTAGAACGCCTTTGCCGGTCATGCCCGTTCCTTTATCAGGCGCTGGTAAACCTCCCAGGTGCCTTCGGCACACCGGCGCCACGTGAACCGCGCAGCGCGGGCCAAACCACGCGCCCGCAGCGACTCCCGCAGATCGCTGTCGTCGAGTACCGACACGACGGCCTGCGCGATGGCGTCCGGGCTATGCGGATCAACGAGGACTGCCGCATCACCGGTCACTTCCGGGATTGCGGAGACGTTCGATGCCACGACCGGAAGGCCAGCCCCGAACGCCTCCACGACAGGCAGGCCAAACCCTTCCTCCAGTGAAGGAAAGACAAGGACCTCGGCATCGTTGTACAGGGCTGCACGCACGTCGTCGGACACATGTCCGGGCAGGTGGATGCGGTCGCGAGCTTTGCTGTGTTCGACGTGGTCGAGAATCTCCTGCGCCCTGTAGCCGAGAGGGCCTGCCAGCACGAGGCTGTACTCGCTTGGGATCCGTTCGAAGGCATCAACGAGACGGATCAAGTTCTTGCGTACCTGCAGGGCACCGACATGCAGCAGAAAGGGCCGTTGGACGCCGAGCCTGCGCAAGATGACGTTCCTGACATCCTCGGCTGGTGGCTCCTGTGGCTCCGAACCGTGGTGGACTACAGAGATCTGCGACCTGGGGACGCCTAGGTGTTCCTCGACCTGGGAGGCGGTGTGGGAGGACACGGCGATGATGTGCGAACTCCGCTCAGCAGTCTCACGCGCAAGGTCGCTGAAGCGCGCGCGGAACTCGCGGTTGGAGTACTCGCCAGTCAGAACAAAGAGGTCGTGGAATGTAGCCACCGCAGGAGCGCGGAGGTCCTCTGGCAGACGCTGATTCAGGCCATGGAAAAGCCTCGCCCGCCGGATGGTCCACCCCGTGAACGGCGACTCCAGCAAATGCCGAGAAACGTTGGCAGGCATGCGGCTACGAAACGAACGGAGGAATCTGTTGCTTCTGAAGTACCAACCAAAGTGCGTTTCCGGATATGTATCGGCGAGTGCACGCGTGAGGTTGCGGGCATAGACTGCAACGCCTGTTGGCGGCTGGTCGAACCTGTTGCCTGCGTCGATCGCGATCACGGCAACGGCTCCAAGATCTCGTCAAGTGCAGTATCCACGGCTAACAGGATCGTCTCTGCGGAGAGCTCCCTCGAGGCCGGAACCACCCGACTATGACACGCGCCCGTGGGCTTCCAGCGACGCTGCATGACTTCATTTGGCGCACCGGCGAAGATGTCGACGACAGGAATCGGCAGCGCGGCGGCCAAGTGGACACCAGCGGAGTCGTAGCCCACATACACGTCCGCTCCCCGTATCAATCGGCCGAATCCCTCCAAGGGCCCTCGGTAGGTGAGGATGTCCACCGGTTCCGTTGGAAGCCTCTGGCCAATCTCGACGTGAGCCCGGCTTCCCTCGACACCCAGCAGGCAGGCCTCCACGGCGGTCGCCTCCTCGGATCCGAAGCCGTAGTCGATCACGATGCGAAACCCACGGCGGCGGAGGCTCTTGATAACCGAACGCTCGAAGTCGCGCCCAAGCCTCTTCTCCTGCCTTCCGCCGAACCCAAAGCTCACACCCGCAATACCGGATCGCACACGGCGGGCAGAGGTATGCAGCCCTCGAGCCTTGGAGGCTAGTGACTCGATGCGCGGAGCGACCACCGGATCGACGAGGTTCCAGGAACGCCAGCACCACTGGGTCGCGAGCTCCTTGATTGATGCCTCTACGTGAAGACCGTGGCTGCGGCTCGGGAAGTACCAGTAGCTCTCGTCACTGCAGACGGGGAGCATGCCGAGCTGAGTCAGCCTGCTGTCAGGGTCGGCCACGACCAGTCCTCCGCGCCCCACGTCCGTCTCATGCCGTCCCACGACCACGCGCAGCGATTCCCAAGCCATCAGGCGGCTCTCTAATCCAGAGCCTCGCCCATAAGAGACCTCCTGGCCAGTGAAGCGGATTCCCTGCCCGAGCAGAGCGCGGTTCTTCCGAGGTCCCAGAAAGATCACCGACGCCTCCGGAAACGCTTCGCGCGCACTCTGCGCGACGGTGTTCGTCACGGCGATGTCGGCCCCGAGTGTGACTCGGGACAGCACAAGTACACGCTTGACTCTAGTCCGGTCGTCCGCGCTCATTTCGCGCGTTGCCGATACCCTCCGATGGCGTTCCGACAGGTCTGCCGGCGAACTGTATCCGGCCGCAATCAGCCGCTCGCGGATCGGAGAGCGAGGAGCGAGAACAACCTCCGCCATGAATGCGACATAGCGCTCGGCATTGATCGGGTCGAACGAATCTGCCCATGGCTCGACGATGTCCTCGAACATCGCACGCGTCGCAGTCGACGCGAGATCCCTTTCGGGCGCCAATCCTTTGTCGGTCAAGTCAAGGGTCGCCTCGCGGAATCGGGTTGATTCAAGCGGCGACTCAAGAATGTCTCGAACGAGTTCGGGAATCTGCATCGCGCTGCAAACAGGATGGCGCATCGCGAACCAACCGAACAGGTGGTGGCACTAGCGTGGGACCGGAACGGATGCTCCACCGCCGATCCTGTGTCGGATCGGTTGCGCGGACCACGGGAAGCCCGTAGGCCTGATGCGTCACGGGCCCCAGGCCGGCCTCAGAGCTCCATGATGCGCACTTCCCGCCACCGACATACGGCACCCGGTAGCCACCGCGCCTCACCCAGACGATCCCCTTTTCCGCTGTTGTGGACTTCCAAGGCGATGTGTCCCGCCCTACCAAGGAGCGCCGCAACGGCCTCGGCATCGTATCCCTCAGTCTTCATGGCCGCCGTGTCAAGAGTAGCCATCTTCTCGCTGTTGATCCACGTGGTGAGCGTGGGCAACCGTCCTTGGCATCGGACGCGCATCTCGTTCCACTCGCCGAACTTCCAGGTCTCGAGGAAGGCCTCTGGGCTCGCCGACCAGGACACCTCGCGGATGCTCGGGTCGGGTGGAGGATTCAGGTCTCCGTAGGCGACCGGAGTCATGCCAACGACCTTGCTGTCTGAGTCCCGCCTCGCGTTGATTCCGAACTGCCGGCTGTTGAAGCCACCGATGCCATTGCCGTAGAAGGACCCGATGTTGCCGCCCTCGCGATGATCCACGAGCACCTGAAAGCCCTGGCTGCCGATGGCTGTCGCGCGCAGCATGAAGCCGGTGTCCACTCCCCAATCGGGATTCGCCTCCAAGCTGAGCTCGAAGTCGCCGAACTTCTCGTCAGTGATCAAGTAGCCACCGACGCCGGACCCCGGCGGCTCCTGGCCGCCTGTGATGGCACCGTCGACTACTCTCCAGTCGCCCTTGCTCTGCAGCGCCGTCTTGTACCGAGGTGCGTTCTTGTTCGGAGATGGCCCGCCCGGGGACCTCGACACAGGCAACCGATGAATCGGGCGCCACCCGTCAAAGGTCTTGCCGTCGAACAAAGGCCGCCATGCGGATTGTGCGGAAGCGTGTCCGGCCGGCAGGACGCAGGCTGCGGCGAGAAAGCCCCTGCGTGTCAGGTTGTGTTGCTGCATGGCTATCCTCCTACGCGAGCAGGTCCTTGACGATCCGACCGTGCACGTCCGTGAGACGGAAGTTTCTTCCCTGATGCTTGAACGTCAGCTTCGTGTGGTCGATTCCGAGAAGGTGGAGGGCGGTTGCGTGCAGATCGTGGACATGCACAGGGTTCTCGGTCGGGGAGAAGCCGAATTCGTCGGTCGCTCCATACGTCAGACCATGCCGGATGCCACCCCCTGCCAGGATCAGCGTGAATCCGTCCTTGTGGTGATCGCGACCGGGGTCTTGCGTGAATCCCTGGGGAGAGATCGCCTGGACGATCGGCGTGCGGCCAAACTCCCCTGTCCAGATCACCAACGTGTCGTCAAGCAAGCCTCGCTGCTTTAGGTCATCGATCAGCGCACTCGTCGGACGATCCGCCAGTCTGCAGGAGCGCGCCAGTCCGCCCTGCGGCTGGTAGATGCCGGTGTGGTGGTCCCATCCCCTCAACATGATCTGGACGAACCGCACTCCACGTTCGACCATCCTTCGCGCGAGCAGGCACATGTTGGCGTAGCTTGACTCGCCTGGCTTCGCTCCGTAGGCCTTGATCACGTGCTCCGGCTCGCTCTCGATCCGCATCAGCTCCGGGCCTGACGCCTGCAGCCGGAACGCCATCTCGTACTGCGCGATTCGTGTGGAGATCTCGGGATCTTCGTAGCGCTCGTGCGCCAGCCGGTTGAGGGCGGACACACCGTCGATCACTTGTTTCTGGCGGCTTCGGTCAACGCCGGCCGGGTTGGCTAGGTAGTGCACTGGTTCCGCCCCGGAGCGGAACCGGACACCCTGGTGGATGCTGGGCAGGAAACCGCTCCCCCAAGCGCTGTTGCCGGAGGTGTTCGGTCCGGTAGCCATCACCACGTACGTCGGCAGGTTCTCGCTCAGCGAACCAAGGCCGTATGAGGTCCACGCACCGAAGGTCGGCCTTCCGAGGCGTCCGAATCCCGTGTGGAGGAACAGCTCTCCAGCGCCGTGGTTGAACTCATCGGTAACCATCGAGCGGACGACCGTCAGGTCGTCCGCTCGCTCCGCCAAGTTTGGTAGGAGTTCGGAAAACCAGGTGCCGGCCTCGCCGTGCTGCGCGAACTTGTACGGCGAGGCTAGGACCCCTGCGTGCTTGGGCACAAAAGCGAACTGCTTGCCCTCCAAGAGGCTGTCGGGCAGAGGCTTGCCCTCGAATCTCGCGAGCGTCGGCTTGGGGTCGAGCAGGTCGACCTGCGACGGTCCGCCGAGCATGTGCAAGAAGATGATGTGCTTGGCCTTAGCGGCGAAGTGCGGCGCAAGTGCGCTCTCGTCGGCCGAGAGCAGCGACTGCAGGGCGATCGAGCCAAGGCCAACGCTGCCAGCTCGCAAGAATGCCCGACGCTGAAGTTCCATCTCGGTCAGCTCTTCGTTATGGTCTCGTCCAGATTCAGCAGGACTCGCGCCAGCGAGACCCAGGGTTCGGACTCGGTCTCTGACGTGCTGCGGAACTCGTCCAGCAGACGTCTCAGCTCCTGTAGCTCGGCTGCGCTGGGGGCCCTGGTCACTGCCCGCCGAAAGGCATGGACAAGCCGATCCTCGTCGGACCCCGCAGGCAGGTCCATGACAAGCTTCGCAAAAGCGTCGGCGGCTTCAACGTAAGCAGGGTCGTTCAAGAGCGTGAGTGCCTGAAGCGGCGAGTTGGTGCGGGCCCGCTTCGCAGCACAGGCTTGTCTTGCGGAAGCGTCGAACGTCATGAAGCTTGGGAAGGGCGCTCCGCGACGGAGAATCGTGTAGATTCCGCGTCGGTGCCGGTCTGACCCCTCCGATGTCGGGTAGTTCGGATCGTCGACCGTGGAGATCTCTCCCCACACTCCGTCTGGCTGCGGCGGATGCACGGGAGGGCCGCCCATCTTGAGAGACAACAGGCCGCTTGCCGCCAGCACCGTGTCCCGGATCGCTTCCGCTGGCAGGCGGAAGCGGGGTCCCTGCGCAAGAAGGGTGTTGTCCGGATCCCGTTCCAGCAGTTCTTTGGACCCACGTGAACTCTGCCGATAGGTCGCTGAGGTCACGATCGAGCGAATGATGTCCTTGATCGACCAGCCACCGTCTACGAACTCGACCGCAAGCCAATCGAGCAACTCCGCATGAGTCGGCGCGTCGCCCTGACGGCCAAAGTCCTCGGTGGTGGGCACGATCCCGCGTCCAAACACCTCCGCCCACAAGCGATTGACGGTCACGCGTGCCGTCAGCGGGTTCTCGGGCGAAGTGATCCACTTCGCGAGCCCCAGGCGATTGCGTGGCAGGCTTGGGTCGCTTGCATGGAGCGCCCCCGGCGTTCCGGGCTCGACTGGCTTGCCTAGGGCGCCGATCTGACCGCGCTCGAGAAGATGGCTCTTGACCGGGCCTAGCTTGTCAGCCATGATCAGCGCCTTCGTTGGCGCGAGCGCTCTCATCTGCTCGGCGAGATGTTCGAGTTCCTTGCGCGGCCCGACAATCTCGGGGCGAGTGTCGAAGAAGGCGTCGCGAATTGCGTTCTCATCCGACTCCGTGCGCTCATCCACAGGCTTCGCCAGGGCGTTACGTACCTTCCAGACCAGCTTTCCGTTGCCAGCTTGTTGCTCTGCCCACTCCGACAGACCTGCGGTCGCCTCGAACTCCGCCTGATTGATCACCATCTTGAGATAGTCGTGCTGGGCCTTGACGGCAGAGTGCCTCGACATACGCTGGGCGGAAACGGGGAGATCGATCTGCGCACCCACGTAGTACTTGCGGGTGTTGCCTCCGCCGCGCAGCACCGTTTCGTCGACGCCACGGTCGAAGTAGGCATAGAAGCGGTAGTAGTCCTCGATCGTGAAGGGGTCGTACTTGTGCGTGTGGCATTGCGCACAGGCAAGCGTTGACCCCAACCAAACCGTCGCGGTGGTGTTGACACGGTCCACGAGCATGGCGTTGCGGACCTCGTCGATCTTCGAGCCGCCCGACCCGTTCATCGGCGAGTTGCGATTGAAGCCCGTCGCAATCAGCTGGTTCAGGGAAGGCTGATCCAGCAGGTCTCCCGCCAACTGCTCGATCGTGAACTGATCGAACGGCATGTCCGCGTTCAGGGCGCGAATGACCCAGTCCCTGTAGGGCCAAATCTCCCGCAGGTCGTCGTGCTGGTACCCGTTGGAGTCCGCGTAGCGAGCGAGGTCGAGCCAGTGACGCGCCCATTGCTCCCCGAACTGCGGCGACGCAAGCAGTTCCTGCACCCTTGCGCGGTACGCCGCGTCGGTCGGACTTGCGATGAATGCGTCGACTTGCTCGGGGGACGGCAGAATCCCGGTCAAGTCAAGATGCAGCCGCCGCATCAGGACTGCGGGATCGGCTTGGCCAGAAGGCTTGAGTCCCGCTTCGTCGAGCTTGGCTAGGACGAAGCGGTCGATCGGATTGCGAACCCACCCTTCGTCCGAAACAGACGGCCCCCTCGGTCGTTTGGGCTTGGCGTAGGCCCAGTGGCGATCGTACTTCGCTCCCTCAGCGATCCAAGCTTCCAGCAGCCCGATCTGCTCATCCGACAGCCGATCGCCTCCGAGGGGCATCCTCTGCGCCGGATCCTCCGTCTTGATCCGTGCGATCAGTCCGCTCGCTGACGGAGATCCCGGTGCAATCGCCTGCTTGCCATCCCGATCCGCTACTGCTCCAGCGTATTCGTCAAGTCGCAGATCGCCAGCCCGGGCCGCCTCGTCGGGGCCATGGCACTGAAAGCACCGCTCCGAAAGGATCGGCTGTATGTCGCGGGTGAAATCGACCGCGGCTCTGGCGTCCGGCCCGACCAGCACAGCTAGGACGACCGCAGCCAACTGCGGCCGAAAGCAGGAACCACTCATGTCTCGCTGCCCCGTCGCGAGATGCCGGGAAGAACGGAGAGCCGACGCTGGTGCGATGACAAGGTCATTCCAGCGTCCCATCGCTCAACAGGCCAAGTCACTTTCGCATGATGAGCCGGTATTCGGCTTTGATCCGATTGTATGCGTAGGGCAGCTTGACGATCGAAGTGCTCCATGTCGTCTCGCTCCTCGGCGGGATGGACCCGTCGCCCGGCGCAGTGGCATCTACGCTGCGCGCCCAAAGAGCGTCGACAGCTTGCCGATCACAGAGAAACTGGAGCCCACCATCGTCCACCGTTCGCCGAATCCGAACAGTAGCGTTCGACGTCGACCCACATCGTCTGATAGAGGACGGGCTCTCTGCAGCCCCAATGCGGGCTGCCGGCCCGTCGCTATAATCCGGATTCCGGCGGGGGCCGGATGAATCTGCATGAAGGTCTCGCGAATACATGAATGTGGCGGTCCGGAGGTGATCCGCTACGAGGAGGCTCCCGTACCAAGGCCCAAGGCGAATGAGGTGCTGCTGCGAGTGCGCGCGTGCTCCCTCAACCACCTCGACTTGTGGGTTCGCGGGGGCTTGCCCACGCTGAGGCTTCAATTCCCCTGGGTCCTTGGCAGCGACGCCTCCGGCGAGGTCGTCGAGGTGGGGGAGCTGTGCGAACGGGTCAAGCCTGGCGACAAGGTGCTCGTAGCACCTGGACGAACCAAGTCCAGCACCTATGCCTCGGCCCATGGCCTCGACAACTTCGCGCCAGACTACGGCCTGTTCGGATCGGTGTATCCCGGCCTGAACGCCGAGTACGTCGCGATCCCGGAAGACAACGCTCTGCCGATCCCCGGCAACCTGACGTTTGAGGAGGCGGCATCCGTGCCACTCGTGTTCCTGACGGCGTGGCACATGCTCGTAGGCATCACCAAGATCAAGATGCTCGAGCGGGTACTCGTTATTGGAGGCTCCAGCGGCGTCGGCATAGCAGCAATTCAGATCGCAAAACTGTTCCACTGCGACGTCATCGCCACGGCAGGAGGTGAGGCCAAGATGGAGATGGCCCGTGCTCTGGGTGCCGACCACGTCATAGATCACTACGAGCAGTCAATCAAGGACGAAGTGCGGGCCATCACGGGTCGCCGGGGCGTCGACATCGTGTTCGAGCACGTCGGTCAGGCGACCTTCGGCCATTCGGCAGCTTCGCTGGCCCGGCAAGGCCGGCTCGTCACCTGTGGGGCAACGACAGGGTTCAAGACCAGCCTGAACCTCGGACACCTGTTCGCCAAGCACCTCAGCATCCACGGTTCATACATGGGCACGATGGGTGAGCTGTACGACCTGCTCCGCTTTTTTGACCGTGGCCTGCTGAAGCCGGTCCTCGATGCGTCATTTCCACTCAGCGACGTGCGAGGCGCACACGAACGGATGGCCGCCAAGAAGCACTTCGGCAAGATCGTCATCGTCCCCGAATAGCCCTCTCGAGCGATCGATATACTGGCCATAGCGGTCGCCGACTCCTCTTCCTCTCGGTCCGCCGTTCAACTTCCTCGATGAATAGGGTTCGCTTTGCGCCCTCGCCCACGGGGTTGCTCCATATTGGCGGAGCCAGAACCTACGTATTCAGCTGGCTGTTCGCCCGATCAACCGGCGGCTCGATCATCCTCCGCATCGACGACACCGATGCGGACCGCAATACGGAGAAGTCCTTGGCATCGATCCTGGACGGCCTCCGGTGGCTCGATCTCCCTTGGGACGAGCGGCATGCACAGTCGGAGCGCCGATCGCTCCACACGAATGCAGCGAAGGCGTTGCTGGAAAAGGGCTTCGCCTATCGGGACTTCACGCCGGACACCGGACAGCCGCCGGACAGAACGGGTTCCGAGCCGTGGCTGTGCAATCCGGGCATGCGCGAGCTGGCGCCCGAGGAGAGCGACCGCAAGGCAGCAGCCGGCGAGCCGTTTGTGCTTCGCTACCGGGTACCGCGTGAGCAGACCGGGGGTGTCGCCTTCAAGGACATCGTCTTTAGCAAGCAGTTCCGCCGATACACCGACATTGAGGACTTCGCCCTTCTGCGGAGCAACGGCCTGCCCACCTACCACCTCGCATCCACGGTTGATGACGGCGACATGAAGATCACGCACATCATTCGTGGTCAAGACCATTTGACGAATACCTTCAAGCATTGCTTGATATTGCAGGCGCTTGGGCACGAGCACCCACAGTTCGCGCACCTGCCGCTGCTCTTGGGGCCGGACGGAACCAAGCTGTCCAAGCGCAAGCACGGCGAGGCCGTGGCTGTCACCAGCTATCGCGACATTGGGTTCCTTCCGGTTGGGTTCGTGAACTACCTCAGCCTCCTGGGCTGGTCTCCGAAGGGCAACCGGGAAGTGATGCCTCTGAAGGACCTGGTCAATGCGTTTCGCCTAGACCATGTCCTGCGCACGAACGCCGTCGTGCAGGTGGGTGAGGCGCCAGGGGAAACAGCGGTCGATCCAAAGGCGGTTTGGCTCAATGGCCAGCACCTGAGGACGATGCCGATCGAATCGCTGCTGCCACACGCCAAGCGTGCGATCGAGCAGGCAGGTTGGTGGAAGGCGGAGTACGGTTCCGAGCGTCAGGACTGGTTCGTGGGCGCTATCGATGCCCTCCGGTCTCGACTGAACCTCCTCACGGAGTTTCGCCTGCGATGCCGCGCGTACTTCGAAGACGACTTCCACACCGAGAAGAAAGCCCAGAAAAACCTCAACAAGGAGGGCGTGCGGACGCTCCTCCGCGAGCTGGCGACGCGATTGGCCGAGGCACCGGAGTTCACTGCGCAATCGGTCGAGTCGGCATTGCGTGGATTGGCCGAGGAGCGTGGCGTCAAGGCAGGCCTTTTGATCAACGGATCACGCGCTGCTCTTACGGGCCAGACCGTCGGGCCGGGAGCGTTTGATGTGTTCGCGCTGCTGGGACGCGAGGCAGTCGTCAAGCGCCTGAGCGCCGCCTAGAGGGAAGACCACCTGTCCATGTTGCTGCTAGGAATCGGAGGCTGGCTGCACGACGGAGCCGCTGCCGTCATGGTGGACGGCAAGGTGGTCGCAGCCATCGAAGAAGACAAGGTTGCCCGCGAAGCCCACCGCGAAGGGTTGCCGTCCAGCGCGGCTGACACGTGTTTGAGGATCGTGGGTGCTGCAAAGGAGGACGTCTCCGTGGTCGCCCTAGTGCGACCGCTCGGCACCAGTGCCACAAGCAGCTTCCACCTGCGTCTCAAGACGGTGTTCCCCAATGCTCGTCTGGTCGTGGTCGATCACCATGACGCTCATGCCGCCAGCGCCTACTACCCATCACCGTTCGAAGCGGCCAAGGCCGTCACGCTGGACAGACAGGGCGATATGCGCTGCGGCGCTGTATGGCGGGGTTACGACACATCCCTCGAGTCGCTTGAGGATCTCTACGCTCCGGACTCCCCAGCCGTCGTCTACAGCCGCGTGACGGAGCTGCTTGGCTTCAAGGCGAACCGCGAGGAGCACAAGGTCCAGTGGCTCTCGCTGGCCGGTGAACCGCGATACCGGGAACTGTTCGACTCCATCCTCGGAGGTCCAGACAACCGTCTGCCCCGGCTAGACCACAGCTACTTCGACACGTCGCGGGAGTCTCATGGTGCGTTCAGCGACCGGTTCTATGGCGATCTCGGACTGAAGTCACCAGACGATCTGAACGAGCAGATGCAGCGAGACCTTGCGGCAAGCGCGCACGCCGCAGTCCGGGATTTGCTGCTGCGCCTTGCCGGAGAGTCCGACCATCTCTGTCTCGCGGGAGGCATCGCCATGAACGCCCTGCTCGTGCAGGCCCTCGAGGAGAGTGGACGGTTCCAGGAAGTTTTCGTGCAGCCTGCATCCGGCAATGCAGGCACGGCGATCGGAGGCGTCTATCATGCCTGGCACCGCGTCCTCAAGAAGACCGAGCGGATGCCAATAAGCGATCTGTTTCTCGGGCCGGAGTTCCGCAGCGAGTCGATCAAGCAGATTCTGGAGAACTGCAAGCTACGCTTCCGCTACCTGAACACGGACACAGAACTGGTCGACTCGGCGGTGCGCTGCCTGAGCGACGACCAGATCATTGCTTGGTTCCAAGGCCGTACCGAGTTCGGGCCCCGAGCACTCGGCAACCGGAGCATCCTAGCCTCGCCGCTCAATCGCTACTCTACTGAGAATCTCAACGTCTACATCAAGCGTCGAGAGCGGTTCCGAAAGTTCGCCGCCTCGGTGACCGAAGAAGCCGCCCGCGAATACTTCCAGGTCACCCCGGCATCGCGCTACTTGGCCACTGTGGCGCGGGTCAACCCCAGCCATCGGGAGACATTCGCTTCGGCACTGCTGGACGAGGAGCGCATTCGCGTCCACGTCGTTCGCAAGGACGACAACCGCCTCTTCTGGGAGCTGTTGCAGGCCGCCGGGAGGGCGACTGGCCTTCCCGTGCTCTACAACACGTCCTTCAACCTGTTCGGGGAGCCGCTAGTGAACGATCCGCGAGCCGCGGTGCGAAGCTTTTACGCCTCCGGCATCGACGCCATGTTCGTAGGTCACTTCCTGCTCGAAAAGTAGGCGCCTCCACCTGGCGTCTCGACGCGCAGCAGGTCACCCTTCCGTACCCGAAAGTTGCCCTTGGACGGCAGCGCCCTGTCGTTGAGACTGTTCCGGCCAGTCGCTCCGGGGCCTCCGCCCTCCGCACCGGCGGGGCGGGTCTTCCTCCGCTCGGACAGGATGGCCAGGGACGAGTCCTGCAGGAACTCGTACTCACGAATGACCCCTTCGCCACCTCGGTACTTGCCTTCTCCGCCAGATCCCTGCCGCAGTCCGTAGTGCCGGATCCGCACGGGATGATCCCGCTCAATGGCCTCGACCGGTGTGTTCAGGCTGTTCGTCATGTGCGTGTGGATACCACTCAGCCCTTCCGCCTCCGCCCATGCCCCCATGCCGCCCGCGATCGTCTCGTAGTAGCTGAACGGCTCTCCCGTCTCGGTCGTGCCGCCGAAGGTGATGTTGTTCATCGTTCCGGAACCACTGGCCGGGATCTCACCTGGCATCGCCTGCCGAAACAGGCCCAGGACGACGTCGACTAGGCGCTGCGACGTCTCGACGTTGCCAGCGGCCGTACTCGCGGGCATAAGGGCATCGCATACGGTGCCGGGCTCCGTCAGCACTGATACGGGACGCAGAATTCCTTCGTTGTGTGGCGCGTCGTTCGGCAACAGGCATCGCAGGCTGTACATGACCGACGACACGCTCACGGCACGGTTCGCGTTCACGCCGCCACGCGTCTGCCGGTCGGACCGTCGAAAGTCGAACGTAGCCGTGGAGCCAGCTATCGTCAGCCTGCAGCGGATCCAGACAGGCTCATCACTGAATCCGTCGTCGTCGAGACAGTCCTCAAAGTCCCATTCCCCGTCCGGAATCCTCTCCAGACGCTCCCGCATGATTGCTTCCGCGTAGTCCTGGAGCGCAGCCATCTGGCGTGTGATCTCAGCCGCACCGTACCGGTCGATGGCTTCGTGGAGGCGACGTTCGCCAACGCGATGGGCCGCGACCTGCGCTCCCAGGTCCCCGATGCGCTCGTCCGGTGTCCGGACGTTCGCCAGGATCAGAGCCAGCAGGTCCGGTTGGTAGTCCCCGTTGCGCACCAGGCGCACAGGGGGGATTCGCAATCCCTCTTGGTATATCTCTTCGGCCAAGGGCATCGAACCCGGTGCCATGCCACCCACGTCTGCGTGGTGGGCGCGCGTTGCCAGAAAGAAGTCGGGCTTTGTCGAACCGTCCAGGTAGAGCGCTTGGACCGACGTGATGTCTGGCAGGTGCGTGCCGCCGCGAAACGGATCATTGAGGAAGTAGATCTCCCCCGCCATCGGATTGCGCTCGGACGTCACGGTCCGCACCGACATCGGCATCGCACCGAGATGCGCGGGCATGTGGTCGCCCATCGCCACGGTGTGGCCGAAGGAGTCGTAGACCGCGCAGGAATAGTCGCGGCGCTCCTTGATGTTGGGCGAGAACGAGGTCCGCTTGAGAACGATGCCCATCTCCTCGGCGATCGAGAAGAACAGGTTGCGGAAGACTTCGATCTCGAGGTTCACTGCTCTGCGGCGCGTAGTGCCGCCGGACGGGCCGTATTGGCCAAGTTCGGCTCTGCGTACCGCTCATCTTGGCATGTCCCGGACGAACCGGCCCTCGCCGGGGACATCGACTTCTCAACCCTCGTTCATCGGCCCATATATTTCATAAAATGGACTGTAGATGACCCTGCGAAGTCCTATCGTTCCTAAGCAGCGACGGGCACTCCTAGTCACGGTGGTGCTGCTTGCCGCGAGCATCGGGACCGGCTGCGGGAGCGTTAGGCGGCGTGGCAACGTCAAGCTCCCTCCGCCGATCAACCCAAGGGTCGGCTGGACGGAGACCGGCACCGCCAGCTGGTACGGCCCTCCCTACCATGGGCGGCCTACGGCCAATGGCGAAATCTACGACATGAATGAGATGACCGCGGCACACCAGCGGCTCTCGTTCGACACTTGGCTCGAAATCCGGAACCTCGACAACGGGAAGACGGCGAACGTCCGCATCAACGACCGTGGGCCGTTCGTTGGCAAGCGCATCATCGACCTGTCGAAGAGTGCCGCACAGGCAATAGGCATGCTCGGATCTGGCACTGCGCCGGTCCGCCTGCGTGTCATTCGGCCACCAAAGGGTGCACCGGCCCAAGCCAGTTCCGGTTCGCGTCCGGGCCAGATGGACATACAGATCGGCGTCTTCACCCAAGAGAAGAACGCCCAAGCCCTGGCATCCAAGGCCCGGTCCAAGGGGCATCGCGTCACTGTGGAGGACTACTCCACGGATTCGGGGAAACGCTATCGCGTGGTCGTGTCGGGAGGAAACTCCAAGCAGGCCAACTCCCGCCTCAAGAATCTCAAGAAGCAGGGGTTCCAGGGGATCTTCCGGCCACGAAAGGGCTAGCGACCGCCGTCGGCCGCATCGGATCACTCGCCCGGCAACGCCCAGTGCGGCGGCGCTGTGAACCCTTCCCTCCCGTACATGTACGGCGGAATGGCGTTCTCAGGCTGCAGAGCCCTAAACTCCCGGATCTTCGCGTACATCTCCGAAGCGCGGTCAGGCTGCTCATCGAGCAGGTTGCGCTCCTCCGCAATGTCTTCGTCGATCCTGAACAGAAAGCGCTTTCGCATGCTGTCATCAGCCGAATCGTCTAGCACGTCGGGGCCGATCACTACCATCTTCCACTCGTTAGTCATGTACGAGATTTGTTCCCTGTGCGCACCCTCCTGGCCGATGTAGTTGTAGAGCTCTCGCTCCACGGTCGCCTGCCTGCCAGTGAGCACGTCAAGAACGTCAACCCCATCCAGCGGCTTGCCGTGGTGGACGTTGATGCCCGCCATCCTCATCACGGTCGGAAGGATGTCTATGTTGGCGAGCGGCGCATCGATCTTGCGTCCCGACGGGATGACGCCCGGCCAACGCGCCGCGGCGGCCACGCGAATGCCGCCCTCGAACACAGTGGCCTTCCCGGACCGGAGAGGCAGGTTCTCACCAACGCCCCGCACGCCGCCGTTGTCCGACGAAAACAGGACGAACGTCTCGCTGTAGATGCCGGACTCTCGGATGGCATCCAGGATCTTGCCCACGCCCTGGTCCAGCGAATGCACCATGGCTCCCAGGATGCGCCTATTTGCGTTACGTGCTTCGGCGTTGCCTGACATGTCCACGGACTCGAGCCCCTCGTAGTAGCCGCGGGCGGGCGGAAGGCTGGCGAACCCCGGCAGGTCCTCCTCCTTCGCCTGGAACGGACTGTGCGGCGAATTGAACGGCACGTAGCAGAGGAAGGGCGCGTCATCCGCCGCGTTGCGCCGTATGAACGTCGCCGCCGCCTCTGCGATGAGGTCGGTGGTGTAGCCCTCGTCGCTGTTCGGCTCGAAGTTCCGATGCCAGTCGATCTCCCCTTCCCTCTCCTTGGTGAAGTAATCGACCGCCCCGTTGTAGTGGCCGTAGAACTCGGTGAAGCCTCTTCGCAGCGGATGGTACTTCTTGTCCGAGTGCCCGAGGTGCCACTTGCCAAACACGCCGCGGTGACGGTAGCCAGCATCGGCAAGGATATCGGCCATCGTCCATTCGGAGAGGTCCAAGCCCCCCTTCCTCCAAGGGGGATACACCGCCTTCATCGAGCCGTAGCGGATCGGATACCTCCCCGTCAGCAGGCCGGCACGCGTCGGCGAGCAGACAGGATGTACGTAGTAGCGCGCAAGCTCGACACCCTCAACGGCGATGCTGTCGATGTTGGGAGTGGGAATGTTGCCTCCGTGGAAGGTCACGTCCGTCCAACCGAGATCGTCGGCCAAGAGGATGACAATGTTGGGCCCCTGTGGGCGGACGGATCCGGATCCGCCACCCTCTGACCCACAACCCAGCATGGCGACGGAGATGACCAGTACGGCAAGGAATTGCATCCCGATATGGTATGCGCTGGCTCGATTCGGGAGGCGCGAGCCGACCTGCAGTCGCGAGGTGCGGTGCTAGAATTCGGCGTGCTGGACGATCCCGCCGTCGCGCTTGCAATCGCGGGTTCCGATCCGTCGGGCGGTGCGGGTCTTCAGGCCGACCTCAAGACGTTCCACCAGTTCGGCGTCTACGGCACAGCCGTACCCACACTGCTAACGGTCCAGAACTCCAGGGCCGTCGAACGTGTCGTCTCAATCCCTGCGGACTTCGTTCTGCAGCAGTTGCTCCACCTGCACGAAGACATGCCCCCCTCGGCAGCCAAGGTCGGTGCTATGGGCGATGCCGAGACGGTCACGGTCATCGCTAGGTGGGCTTCCGAAGCGGGGGTCCGACTGATCGTCGACCCCGTGATTCGCAGCACGAGCGGCATGCGGCTGTTGAGCGAGGACGCCATAGACCGCGTTCGGTCCGAGCTCCTGCCCGTGAGCTTTCTCGTGACGCCGAACCTGATGGAAGCGGCGCTGCTTGCGGCAATGGTGGTCCACAACGTCGAGTCGATGGTCGAAGCCGCCGCGAGGATCTCAGAGACCGGCGTCGAGAACGTGCTGGTCAAGGGTGGCCACCTCGGCGGTGAACCGGTTGACGTTCTTTGGAGCGGAGGTGAGCAGCACTTGTTCGCCGCCGAGAGAATTCCGAGATCCGGTGTGCACGGCACTGGCTGTGCCTACTCCGCCGCGATCACCGCCCTCGTTTCGCGCGGGCTTACGCTTGAAGCAGCGGTCAGAACCGCGAAGTGCTTCTTGACCGAAGCCATACGCACTGCCCCAAAGATCGGCCACGGCCACCCACCACTGAACCTCCATGCCCCGACGGGCGTCGAGGGGCACTGACTCAGTTTCGATTCTTGCCCGAACCCAAGAAGAGCTATCGCTGGATCCCAGCACTCCTGACCGCCGTGCTGTTCCCGGCCTTGGTGCTGCACACAACATGTGTCGCCGTACTGGGGCCCGGCACGTGGGGTGCCGGCGTTGTGGAGCTTGAACCGGAACTGCAGGCCCCCACCGACAAGGCCCGGTCGTATCAAGAGGAGTTCGAGAATGCGGCTTCCGAGCCAGCGGAGACGGAGAAGCCAGAGCTGGAAACGCCAGGGCGCGTTGTTTGGACCAGTGTTCGCGGAGATCGAACGGCATATCACGTGATGCCCCAAGAGGGAACGGACGGACCCACGCAGATAGTGCTTCGCGACACCGCTGGCACTCGCGAGATCCCGCTGCCGGCCGGATTCGTCGCGACTAGGCCTCAGCTGTTCGGATCGCAGCTTGTGTGCGAGCGCTGGCTACCCTGGGCGGTCCCCGCCGGCGAAAAGGTCGCGCGATATGTAGCAAGCTGGACCGACCCGACTCTGCGCCCCGAAGTCGCGATCTACGCTTTCGACGAAGCCAAGTCCAGTTGGGACTATGTCATACCCGGGCACACGCTGACGACCGCCCCGGATGGGCGCAGAGCCTCGCTGCTGCGATCCGGCGCCCTCTTGGCGGGCTACTACAGCCTGCACATCTGGAGTCGTGATTCCGGCGACGCAGAAGCGCTGTTCAGCCTGCGCGAGGCGGGCGAGCTCGGCACCGGATCCTTTACCTTCCGATGGTCGTCCGATTCGAACGCTCTTCACATAGGAGGACACACCGCAGGATTGCAGCGGCGTAGTTCACAAAAGACATTAGAGAAAGACGCCATTGCACTGAATCTGCTGTATGTTGCGGATGAAGACCAAGTCTATGACTTGGACCTCCGGAACTAACTCGCGAGCTATGTCATTCACTCCCCGCTGGCCCATCGCCGCGACGTGGCGACAGGTCGCGCTGGTTCTGACGGCCACCCTCGCGATCGGATGCGGGGACGGCATCGAAACGTATCGGTTCCGCTACGCGAACTCCCAGCCAGCCCAGCACCCCCGCAGCGTCTCGATGGTGTTCTTCGAGGAGCAGCTTGAGGCACGTTCGAGCGGCCGGATCGATGTCGAGAACCACTTCGGCGGCACGCTTGGTCGCGAGCGGGAGCTGATGGACATGGTCGCTCTGAACGTCCTGCAGGGCACCCGTGGCGGACTGTTCTTCGATGTCACCCCGAAGTACCTGATATTCCTGCTTCCGTTCTTGGTCGAGAACTGGGACCAAGCACTTCGGCTCATTAGCAGCGACTTCACCTCTGCGATCAATGCCGAAGGACGGGCGAATGGCTACTACGTGCCTGCTTGCGGGATTTCGCAGGGGTTCCGGTCACACACGACGAGCGTGCGGCCGATCCGGGGCCCAGAGGACTTTCGTGGTCTCAAGCTCCGCGTCCCACCGCAGGAGCCAAACATCCTGGTCACCGCCGCGCTGGGGGCCAACCCGCAGGAGATTCCCTTCACCGAGGTCTACCAAGCCGCCCGCACCGGAGTGATCGACGGCCAGGACAACGCGCCGTCGAACATCTGGGAAATGCGTGTCCACGAGGTCCAGCGCTACCTCAGCATTTCCAACTACATGGCCGGGCCCGATCCGTTTATCGTTAACGCCGACTGGTACGACGGTCTACCAGAGGACCTGCGGGTCGTCTTTGACGAGGTCTCCCGCGAGACCATCTTCTACAGCGACCGGCTCAACCAGGAGAGCGAGGAGGTCTACATTCAGAAGCTGTCCGAGGTGCTGGAGACGAACTGGATCGAGGGGGAGGCGCTAGAGCGCTTCCGGGTGGCCACGGAGCCTGTCTACGACGAGTTGGTGGCCAAGGGTTACTTCAGTTGGGACGACATCCGTGCAGCCCGTCGAGCGGCACTGGGGGAGTGACGGAATTGGACCCGCGCCGATTCGAGGAGCGCCTCTCCAGAGTGTTGGAGATAGCGCTCGGCATGGGCATGCTGGCGATGTTCCTGCTCATCGTCACGCTCGTGCTGATGCGCTACCTGTTTCAGGCGGGCTTGATCGGTGCCAACGAGACGGCGACCGTGCTGTTCGTGTACGTCTCCGCAATCGGATCGGCGCTGGCGGTCGGCCGCAACGAGCACATCAGGCTGGACGTGCTGCCGAAGAGGTTCCGACCATCGACCCAAGGGTCTCTCGAGGTAGCCTCTCTGGTCCTGGTTGGCGGGCTGAACCTCGTTCTGGTTGTCTCGGGCCTCGTGTGGCTGATCAAGACCGGTCACACCGTCATGCCGGCGACCCAGATGCCGAGGGTGTTCGCACAGGCCGCGGTGCCGATTGGATGTCTGCTCGCGACGACCTACTGTGCGACTCGCATCGTTACCGGACGACGCGAAGAGCGTGATGGTTGACCCGTTGCGCCGGAGCTGAGCGAGGTAGCCACATTGATCGTCGTTCTGCTGCTGAGCCTGCTGGCGCTGATCGCGGCGGGCATTCCGATCGCCTACTCCCTAGGCCTTTCGGCATTGCTTTACATCCTGATCGAGGATCCCCATCTGCTTCTAGTGCTGCCAGTCCGGCTCTATGCAGGCTTCAACTCGTACGCCCTGATCAGCCTGCCACTCTTCATCCTGATGGGCCAGGTCATGAACTCGGCCCAGATCACCGCCCGGCTCATCGACTTCAGCATGCTGGTCGCGGGCCGAGTGCGGGCCGGGCTGGGTCTCGTCAACGTCCTCGCAAGCATGCTCTTCGGCGGCATCTCGGGTTCTTCGGCCTCCGACACGGCATCTATCGGCGCCGTGCTGATCCCCGAGATGGAGCGCCGGGGCTACTCGAAGGAGTTCGCGGCGGGCGTAACTGTCGCTTCCTCCACCATGGGCATGATCATTCCCCCGAGCATCCCGATGGTGCTCTACGCGGTGGTTGCTCAGGAGTCCGTGGGAAAACTGTTCCTTGGTGGCGTGTTCCCGGGCATGCTGGTGGGATTCCTACAGATGGGCCTCGTGCTGATGCTGGTTCCATCGAGCGTCCAGAGGAGCCACGAGACCATCACCCTCGCCTCCGCGGCCAAGCGCACGGTACGGTCGCTGCCCGTGCTATTCATGCCCGTCTTCGTAGTGGGATCGGTCGTGCTCGGCATAGCGACGGCCACGGAGTCGGCCGCCTTGGGGGTGCTCTATGCGGTGGTGACCGGGTTCCTGCTGACAAGGGCGCTGAAGGTGCATGACGCGTGGTCATGCCTCCGCTCTTCGGCAATGACCAGCGCCAAGATCATGATCGTCATCGCCCTTTCGCAAGCATTCATCTGGATACTGGCCCTCGAACGGGTTCCCGAGGCCATCGCGCACCACGTGGTCGAACTCGGGCTCGGGGCCACTGGCACGCTGATCCTGATCGACCTGATCGTGCTGGCGACGGGCACTGTGATTGACGTTAGCCCCGCGATCCTTCTGCTCACGCCCGTGTTCGCGCCGGCGCTTCAGGACATCGGCGTATCCCCTGTGCTCTTCGGCGTCCTCCTAGTCTCGGGACTAGCGGTCGGTGCTTGCACACCCCCTGTCGGAACGTGCCTCAACGTTGGGTCGGCTGTGGCCGGCGTGGAGATAGGCCAAATTTTTCGGGGAGCGGCGCCTTTCCTAGCCGCGAACGCGGCCGCACTTCTGCTGGCGACGATGTTCCCGGAGATCGTGCTGTGGCTACCGAACCAGCTGATGCCCAACTGATGGCGATGGACTACAGCCGGTCGATTGTCGAGTAGCCCATAAAAACGGCCATCAGGGCCGCTGAAATCCACAGGGTCACGGTGATCCAGGTCTTGGGCAGAATGCTCTTCGGCATGCGCTTGTAGCGCAGGTATACGGCAAATCCTCCGATCACTGGCAGCATGATCGCCTGGGCTATGCCGCCGATCTTGACCATGAGAACGGGTTCCTTGAGCAACATGAAGTACAGGCACGGAACGATCATCAAGATCACAACGAAGGTGCGGATCGCCCGCAGCCTCTTGCTGTAGTCGGTACGGTCATAGAAGCCCAGCATGCCAACCAGATCCGCCCAGACTCGACAGTTGGCGGCGGTCGAGGCAAACACGGTCGAGTACAGGACCGCAAACGCACCGACCATGAACAGGCCCAGCGACCAAGGTCCTAGCGTTTCTGTGTACAGGTTCGAAAGGACTGCCACCATTTCGGACCCCTGGGGCACCAGTCCCATGCCCTTGAGAATGCCCGCACCAAGAAAGTAGAACGCAATCGTGGCGAACGTGTAGATCACCATCGAGCACAGCACGTCAAAGCCCATGACGCGGATCCAGCCAAGCGCTCGCCTTGTCCAGCCCGGAGAGTCATCCCTCGGCCCAGCGAACCGGGCGTAGCCCTTCTCGATGCACCAGTACGGGTACATCACAAGCTCCGTTGCGCCCACTCCGGTGATGCCGAACGCCGCCACCGCCGTGCCCATGCCGCCTTCCGGCGGCTGAAAGGAAAGGCCCCTCAGGACCTCGGCCCAATCGAAGTACTGCGGCAACTTGAACAGCAGGAAGCAGCAGCTGACCGTCAGGGCTGTGAAGCTCACCACCAGTCCCATCGCAATGCGCTCGACCATCGTGTACTTGCCAGCGATCAGGAGCGCCACGGACAAGCCCGCGAGGATCCACACGAACACTGTGATCGACACCGAAGGGAAAATCCGATTGACGATCTCCGCTATTCCACCCAGCATGGCGCCGACCTGGAACAGCGTGAAGGTCACCATCCCGCACCACATCCACACGAGCCACGATACCTTCACGCGGGGCCCTGGAACCGAATTGAACGCGTCCAACGTCGTGGAACCTGTGCCCACGGCATAGCGGCCAAGCTCGTTCTGCACGACTGTCTTGACGAGGCAGCTCAGGATTATGAGCCACAGCAGGATGTACCCGTTCTCGGCACCTAGGACAGTTGTCGCAATCAGCTCCCCGGAACCGACGATTGAGCTCGCCAGGATCAGCCCTGGTCCGATCAGTCGTAGGACGCGGCCCAGCGCAACCGGAGGTTCTGCAATGTTCTCGGCTCGAAGCGCATACGGATCCTGCTGTGCGGTCGCGGCCATGAGATTGGCAATGCTAGCACAGCGCGAATCCGTCCAAGCAGCATCGGAGTCTGTATGATCGCTCGTCTCGACATCGGTTCCGACTGGGCGGAACCGGTCCCCTCACCCTCCGTACAGCGCATCGTCAAGGACCATCCTGACGAGCACCAGGCCGATGCTACGCGACGCTACGGGAGGTTAGCGAAGTGTAGAGACGGCAAGGCACCCCACCTATACAGGAAGAACCAGCCGTCGGACGTGGAGACATATTCGGGGTCCTATGCGGAACCTGGTTCCCTTGCGCGATACCCCACGATCTTCATCCACCACTTGTTCCGATTGAGGGCTGGATCGAGAAGGTTGAACGGACGCCTTGCCTGACCGGGCCGAAGCCGCGCTGTCCTAGATGTGCAGGCCAACTTTAGCGGAGCAAGTGGTGGATGAACAGGATAGGCAATCAGGTGCAAGCTTGGTGGATCGAGCGCACGTGCTCGATCAGGCGAGACTTCGCTCTTCCCGCAGACTTGGACTTCTTCGTTGCAACTCTCATGGTGCTACGTACGTCGTGCCATGACTTGCTAGCGAACTCGTCAACTATGCCTGGATTCGAGTCTTCTTCCCGCCATGTACGGACGGTTCGGCGCACCACTGGTCCCGCAGCAGATCCAGATTTTCCTCCAGTCCTGGATAGAGTCGCAGCACACTCCCAGGCCCAAACAGCAAGGCACGGTCGAGAGCCTTGCGCGTGTCGTCGCGGTATGCCTCGTTTGCGGGCCGGAACTTGCGACTCTTGAAGTCGTTGAAGATTCCATCACACATTGTGAGCTTCTCTTGGCAAAGCGTTCGGACATCCAGCACGGGCAGGTCAGGAAGCTTCGTTACCGTCAGGCACGATCGGCCCGACTGCTGGCGGGTCCCTGCCCACCAGAACGAGATCAAGCCAAAGGTGGAATTCGCCCACAGGAGAAGTGGGATGGTGTGAGCGGTGTCATGTGGATTCACGTCTGGCCAGACCCTTCCGCCAAGACACTTCTGCGGTGTGAGGCCCATGGCAAGGCTTTGGGAGTTCAATCGGAAATCGCGGCTGCCACCACCATTCTCCGCTCCCGGTCAGCGTAACGCCTCCACAGTATTGGCCATGTCGGCACCTCGCCGGAGCGGATGGGCCGTACGTCGAAAGGGCCTCGTAGTCGTCCCTTCCTGTCGGGACCGCCATTGATGTTTCTGTCGACCAAGCCTCGCTCCGCGACGGTCCCGAGCGGCACCACGGGCAATTCGATTGCTTCCACCTCTTGCGGTAGCAGCAAGCCCTCCGCCTTCTCTAGGCTGCGAGCCGCTTTGATGACGCTTGGAGACCGAACACCCGCCACACCCGCGCCGAGGGACTCTTCCTCGCCCACCGAACCACGTCGGCTTGTCGGGAACCAAAACTCCCATATGTGCGGCATCGAGTGTGCCGCGAACCCCTACGGCCGCAGTTCGGTTTGGCTCACACGATGCTGGCCACTCTACTGGGCGTTGCGATGGACGGGCTCGTCCAGCACCATCGGTGAGGGGAACTCCCCAGCCTTCTTGCCGCCGCGACTCCGCAGGCGCTTGTTCTGCGAACTGCCCCTCGGCGCGTTGAGCGGAATCTCCATGCCTCCCAGGTCGGCCATCATCTGGTACAGACTCGACTCCATGGCCTTGACGGTCTCGGCATGCGCCGGGTCGTAGAGAAGGTTCTTCGTCTCGCCGGGATCGGCCTGCAGGTCGTAGAGCTCGTCGGTGTCCCAAAGTCCGTAGTAGGTGATGTACTTGAACCGGTCACCTCGGAGCGCGAACTGCGTCGGCGTGTGCGGGAAGTTCTTCTCCCAGTAGTAGACGTAGAGGAAATAGTCCCGCCAGTCGATGTCCTTTCCCATGCCCAGCTGCAGAAAGCTCTGGCCATCCATGTGGGGCGGCTTCTTCAGGCCGGCCGCCTCGAAGACGGTCGGACCAATGTCGATGTTGGCCACCACCTCCTCCACCACAGTGCCGCCCTTGAACAGATCGGGACATTGCATCAGCATCGGCACGCGTATCGAGGTCTCGTAGGCGACGCGCTTGTCGATGAGCCCGTGCTCGCCGAACATGAAGCCGTTGTCGCCCATGTAGATGACCAGGGTCTCGTCCTTGATGCCCATTGCGTCGAGCTGCGCGATGACGCGTCCAATGCTGTCGTCCACCGCGCTCAGGGACTCGTTGTAGCGCTTGTAGTAGCCCTCAATGTCGAGTGCGCTGTGGTACGGGAAGTCGACGCCGTGCCAGCTGTTGCGCTGGTCCCGTAGCCAGCGTGGTTTGAGCCGGTAGTTTTCCGCCGTGTCGGCCTCGCTCGCTGGCCGTTTGAACGGCGCCTCGTCGAGCGATCCCTCATGCCGGTCCGCAGGCGTGAAGTTGGCATGCACAGCCTTGTGTGACAGGTACAGGAAGAATGGCTTGTCCGCTGGTCGCTGCTCCTTGAGCCAGTCAACCGCGTAGTCCGTGAGCTCATCGGTGATGTAGCCCTTCTGCTTGACCCGCTCATCGTTGACGTTCAACGTGTAGTTGGGGTTGGGCGGCAGGTAGTGTCCTTGGCCGCGAAAGCTCACCCAGTGGTCGAATCCCGGTCGTGGAGAGTCCTCTGCGGCTCCCATGTGCCACTTCCCGACAAACGCAGTAGCGTATCCGGAGGACTGGAGGTACTGCGGGAAGAACAGCGTCCCCTCAGGGACCATCCGGTTGTTGTCGATCACGCGGTGGCGGAACGTGTACAGGCCCGTCAGGATCGACGCCCGGCTGGGAGAACAGAGCGAAGTGCCGACGAATGCGTTCTTGAGATGGACGCCGTTGGCTGCCATCGAATCCATGTGGGGTGTCTTCGCGAACTGATGGTTCAGGAACGACATCGCGTCGTAGCGGTGGTCGTCGGCAAGGATGAACACCACGTTGCGGCGGTCGGCACCTTGCACGGTCTCCGGCTCGACGCTGTCCGGAACGGGAATCACTGCGGCCATCAGGGCGACTGGCACGACAAGCATGGCAATGAGGACACGGATGGGCATCGGCCCCATCGTACCCGAGGAGTCCCGACCGCCCTGTGGGTCGGGGCGCAGGTCGTTTGAGCCTGGCCTGCAGTGGCAGAACCCGCTGGCTCAGGCAGGTCCGTCAGGTCAACGCGACCCTCACAGGAGCAGAACGAAACGGATCTGCGCCAAACACCCGTCTGTACAATGAGCGGTGGAATTGACCATGAGGAATCTGCAACGGCTGTCCTGGACCCTCGTCGTCGTTGGTCTCGTGCTGACCACCACGGTCGCCAGCGCGACCGTGACGCGGGAGGGCAGGCCCGTACAGGAGATCGTCGACGCTCTTATCGACAACGAAACAGCGTTTTCGCTAGCGCGGGAGAGCTACACCTACCGCCAAGAGGTCAAGGTCATCGAGTACACCAACTCGGGCCGCGCGCGGGGCAAGTGGGAAGTCGTCCAAGACATCCTCTTCGGGGCCGACGGAAAGCGCATCGAACGCGTAGTCTACGCACCCGTCTCAACGCTGGTGAACCTGCTCCTCACCCACAACGACATGGAGGACCTGCGGAGCGTCCAGCCGTTCGTGATGACGCGCGCCAACGCACACGAGTATCGGATCGACTACCTCGGCGATCAGCAAGTTGACGAGATCGACACGTACATGTTCGCCGTCAAGCCCAAGAAGATGGAGAAAGGCAAGCGGTACTTCGAGGGCCAGGTCTGGGTGGACAAGCTCGGACTCCAGATCGTCAAGACCTACGGCAAGGGTGTCGGAATCCTGAAGCGCAAGAGCGACGAGCAGTTCCCTCGATTCGAGACCTACCGGGATCAGATTGATGGCGAGCACTGGTTCCCGATCTATACGGTCGCCAATGACACCCTGCAGTTCGCTTCCGGCCCACAGAAGATCCGCATGATCATCAAGTACACGGACTACAAGAGATTCCGCGGAACGGCGACGGTCACATTCGGGGATGTCATCGCGGATCCTCCGGCCGATCCCCCGACCACGCCGCCGCAGCCCTAGACGGTCGGCAGGCAGTTCCAAGGACGTCCGTGCGCTGGACGGCACGTAGCGCAGTTGCCATGGTCAGTGGTCGCCTTGCCCGTCTGAGCCAAAGCGTCTGCCTCGGGCTGATGGTCGCGTGCTTCGCACCCATGCCCGCCCAGGGCGAGCACCCCGCCCCGATTCAGCGCGCATTCGACGAAGTCGACGATCGAATCGCTGAACTGAAGTCGATCATGGGCTTCGGCCCGCGTCATCCCGTAAAGCTTCGGGCGATCGACAAGAACGAGTTCCTTGATCTCTACCGGACGCACCTGCGCAAGGAGAGCAGTCCGAAGAAGCTGCACGGCGAACGGCTGTTCCTGCAGACCTTCGGGTTCGTGGACGAAGACTTCGACTACGAGCAATCGGTTCTCGACCTGATGGGCGAACAGGCCTGGGCCCTCTACGACTTTCAACGCAAGAACCTCTACCTCGCGGATTGGGCTCCGGAGGACGCTTTGGAGTTCGCGTTCGTGCACGAGCTCGTGCACGCGATCGACGACCAGACCTTCAATCTCCGGAAGTTCACCAAGGCGGCCGAGAAGTCCGAAGAGCAGGCGGCCCGCCTAGCCGTCATGGAGGGCCAGGCGGCCTGGGTCATGACGGAGTGGGTGATGCGACAGAACGGTCGGTCGCTGGAGGGCAACCGCATGCTCGCCATCGCCACCGCCAGCGCCACCCGGTTCGAAGCGCAGCAGTTCCCCGTGTTCCGATCAACGCCTCTATATCTCCGGGAAGCCCTGATCTTTCCGTACTCCGACGGACTCATGTTCCAGCACGACATGATCGAGCGATATGGGAAGGACGGACTGAAGAGGGTGTTCACCAATCCGCCTACGACAACGCAGCATGTTCTGCAGCCCGACCTGTACGTGCAGGGAGTCGAACCCGAGTCGCCGGCCCTCCCCGACTTCAAGGTCCCGCGTGGCTACCGCGTAGCCTACGCAGGCGAGTTCGGGCAGCTCGACAACAGGATTCTCTTCGAGCAGCATCTCGGCGAAGGCGAGTTCGGCGCCCTTCTGGATGGCTGGCGGGGCGGCCAGTTCGAAATCCTCGAGGATCGGCGCAGCGGCAAGATCCTTCTGCGGTACGCGGCTGCCTGGGAGAGCGAGGAGACCGCCCAAGAGTACTATCATCTCTATCGGCAGATTTGCGAACGCAAGCTCGCTGGTCTGGAGCTCGTTTCGGTCGATGAACGACGTTGCGAGGGGACGACTGAGAGAGGCAAGGTGTGGCTGGAGCTGAATGGCAGCGTCGTCCGAAGCGTTGAGCACCGGTATCTCTCAGGAGACATGAAGGAGAACCAATGAAGCGTGCACTGACCCTCGCCGCGACGGCCCTTGCGCTGGCCGGGCTTGCCACGGCCGAGCCAAGGCCTGCGCAGCCGTTCGAGGCCACGACCTACGACGGACAGAAGGTGTCCTTGGACGACCTGAAGGGCAGCCCGTCAGTGGTCATCTTCTTCTCCACGGACTGCCCCCACTGCCAGCAGACCTCAATGCGCATAGCGCCCTTCTATACCGACCTGACGCAGCAAGGGCTCAAGATCGTCGGCCTTTCCTTGAACAAGACCGACAAACAGGGTCTGCGATCGTTCGCTGAACGGTTCGAGGCGGCATATCCGCTTGCCCTGTCCTCCCGGGAGGAGTTCTCGCGCATTGCCGGAGTGTCGGTGATGACACGCATCTACTATCCGTACATCCTCTTCCTCAACAAGGAAGGGGAGATTCTCGAGGAGCACCAGGGATCGGAGCAGAGATGGTTCGCGGAACTCGAGCGCAACTTCCTCGCCGCGGTAGAGAAGCTGTTCGACTGAGCCCAGACGATCCCCTCCCGTCAGCTAGGCTGGCCACGGCCGCGGTGCTGGCTCGCCACCGGATGCGCCCTGCAGCTGGTATCTGATTCCCGCGACGTTCCTGCGCATCGCTTCAACCCGAACGCGCCGCTGCCACCGATGGGGGTTGGTCAGGGTCGGTGAAAGTACGCCACCAAGTAGTCGACCATCGACCACAGTGCGATGACGATCGCCAGCCATAGGAATCCGTAGCCAACGTTGGCGGCGATTGCCGAGTGCGGTGCAAGGAGCAGCAATCCGACGGCCGTGACCTGCGTGACCATCTTCGCCTTGCCGATTCCGCTCGCCGATATCGTCACGCCATGCGTTAGAGCGACGTTTCGCAGCGCGGAGACGGCGAACTCCCTGCTGACGATCAGCACGACCATCCAGGCCTCAACGCGGCCAAGTTCAACCAGCGAAATCAGTGCTGCGGACACCAAGACCTTGTCCGCGATCGGGTCGAGGAGCTTGCCGACGGGTGTGACCTGCCTGCGCCGACGGGCTAGGTAGCCGTCGAGCATGTCCGTCAGGGCCGCCGCGAGGAAGATCACCAACGCGATGAGTTCGCGGGTGAGGACAACGACACCTGTGTCCAGCTCAATCGCATCCTTGCGCAGCAGAACCGCAACTAGGAGCGGGACGAGGAAGATCCTCGACAGCGTAAGGAGGTTGGGGAGGTTCACGGGTTGAGCGCGCTTCGACTGCCCCAATAGCGTTAGCCTACTACAGCCCGGGAATCGGCGTCGCGCCGAGAGAGGTGGTGCGCGGCCCGCGCCATGGAGGGAGCTTGGGTTGGCATCGGATAATGCAACTTGACCCGAATTGACGGAAGACTCCCCGAGCATCCAAGGCAGACCCGCATACAACCCGGGATCCAGAAGACGGCCGAGGGATCGGCCCTAATCCGCTCGGGCAACACTCAGGTCATATGCGCCGCCAGCATCGAGGACGGGACGCCCCGGTTCCTGCGGGGATCCCGCAGAGGATGGGTCACCGCGGAGTACTCCATGCTTCCGCGAGCCACGACGACGCGAACACCTCGCGAGGTCCACCGGGGTCGTCTCTCCGGCCGGACCGCCGAGATCCAACGGCTGATCGGCCGGTCACTACGGGCATGCGTAGACATGACGCTCGTCGGTGAGAGGACCGTGACCGTCGACTGCGACGTGATCCAGGCGGACGGCGGCACCCGAACGGCTGCGATAACGGGCGGATGGGTGGCTATGGCGCTGGCGTTTCACAATCTGCTAGATGCCGGGATGATCAGCAGGATGCCGGTCACCGACTACATCGCAGCGATCAGCGTTGGCATCGTGAACGGCGTAGCGCTTCTGGATCTCTGCTATGAGGAGGACTCCCGCGCAGACGTCGACATGAACGTCGTCATGAACAGGAGGGGCGAGTACGTCGAACTGCAGGCCAGCGCAGAGCGGAACACATTCTCGGCCGCTCAGCTCCATAGGCAGTTGGAGCTGGCCAACGCGGGCATTTCGTCGCTGATCGAGGGACAGCGCAAGCTGGTCCACATCCCGCGCAATGCTTGAACTCCACTGCGCCACGTCCAACCGGCATAAGCTCGCTGAGTTCCGTCGGGCTTCCGAGGGCGTCATCTCTGTGAGAGGCTGCCCTGCTCTCGATTGTCCAGAGACAGGCGAAACGTTCGAGGACAACGCGTTGCAGAAGGCACTTTGCTATGCGGCGCAGTGCGAGGCGGAGTGGCTCTTCGCCGACGACTCGGGTCTCTGCGTAGACGCCCTCGATGGCGACCCGGGCATCCGGTCGGCCCGGTTCGCCGGAGAAGGTGCAACCGACCGGGCCAACAACGATTTGCTGCTCAAGCTCCTCCGGGACGTTGCAAGGGAGGAGAGGACCGCTAGGTTCGTGTGTGCGATCGCGCTTGTGCACCGCGGCAAGCACATGGCGACGTTCCGTGGTGAGGTCGAGGGCTTGATCCTGCGACGCCATTCTGGCGAGGGCGGATTTGGATACGACCCCTTGTTCCACTTCCCTCCCCTTGGCAAGAGCTTCGGACTCGTGACGCCAGCAGCCAAGTGGCAGCACAGCCACCGTGGCAAGGCATATCGCAGCCTAGTCGGTTGGATGAGCCAGAGGGCATGAGGGAAGGTCCGCACTTCCTTGCGTTCGAGACTGGCGGCACCAAGCTCGTCGCGGCGATCGCCGGTCCAGACAGCAGGCTAGTCGCCACGACGGTGGTGCGCCGTCGTCCACAGGACCGGGCGCCCACGAGTCTCAGGCGAATTGCAGAGGCGGCGGAGAGCCTGCTGTCCGAATACGGACTGGCCAAAGGCGACATTCGCTCTATCGGCTTCGGCTTCGGAGGGACAGTGCGCCGATCCGCGAACCGACCCCACCTGTGCCTGCATGAGGACGGATGGGACGACTTTGATGTGGCGCCGCTGCTTGCGAAGCGGTTCGGCACGGCCGTCCATGTCGAGAACGACTGCAAGCTCGCGGCCTTGGCTGAGGCGCACTTTGGCGCTGGTGCCGAAGCTCGTTCGGTGTTCTACGTGACTCTCGGCACCGGCGTTGGCGGAGGATTTGTGAGAGACGGCGAGATCAACGAGTTGGGGGATCTCGGAGAGGCCGAGATCGGACATGTCGTTGTCGATCCGGATGGTCCCGATTGCTCCTGCGGCAACCGGGGTTGTGTGGAGGCTCTGTGCTCCGGTCCAGGCCTGTCTCACCTCTGCGACCATTTCGCCAAGCGCGATCCGGCAGCCTGGCGTTCCTCAGTCCTAAGCGCAGATGCCGACGGCAACAGCGCAGCGCCGAGCGAACGCATCGTTCAGGCCTGGGAGGCCGATGACGCATTCGCGGGTCACGTCATCGACCATGCCCTTGGAGGGCTGGCATCGGCGCTTGCCACGACCGTTAACCTCCTCGTGCCAGAGCGCATCGTGATTGGCGGCGGCTTGGGCGGTGCCAGCGCGAACCTGATCCCCTGTCTGCGACGCCACGTCCAGCCGCTCGTGGTCCCGTACTTCCGCGACCGATACCAGATCCTCCCGTCAACACTCAGGGAGAACGTCGTCACGCAGGGAGCGGCGATCCTTGCGACTCAGCGCAGTGCAGGTGGATTTGCCGGCTAGCCGGCGATCACCACGAATGCAGTGCGTCCTTGAACATGCCCGCCAGATCATCGGTGTCGAATTTGCGAGGCGAGATCTTGGTGACGCGATGCTGCGGTAGCGTCCCCTCGACCAAGGCCGGAATCTGGGCTTCTGTGTAGCCGAGCTCTGCGAGTCCGCTCGGTGAACCTAGGCGCTTCATGAAGCCGACGATGGTGTCCGCGAGCATCTCGCCTGCACCTTCGTCCGGCACTCCCTCCGTGTCAGCGCCCAGCGCGGCAGCAGCGGCCAAGTGACGCTGCGGGCTTGCGGAGGCTGTGTAGCGGAACACAGCCGGTGCATTGAGGATGACCGACACTCCGTGCGGCACCATCGGGTGGCTCGTAGGGTATCCGGGCATGTGGAAGGACTTGACCATGCCGGACACCGGATAGGACATGCCGTGCGGCAGGTGTACTCCGGCATTGCCGAAGCCAATGCCCGCGTACGAAGCGGCCAACAGCATCATCCCGCGAGCCTCTTCGTCGCTGGGGTTCTCGACGGCCCTCGGGAGGTACGTGCGCACCATCCGCAATGCCTCGATCGCCCAGAGGTCGCTGATCGGATTGGCGCCCTGGTATGTGGGTCGGTACTTCGGGCTCGCCGGAGCGGGACGAAGGCGGTAGTCCTGCGCAGTGAACGACTCGATCGCGTGCGAGAGCACGTCCAGGCCAGTTGAGGCCGCAACGGCCGGCGGCAGAGTACGGGTGTTATCGGGATCCAGCAGACCTAGGGTCGGTTTGAGACCGCGGTCCGCTATGCCTGTCTTGGCCTTCATTTCCACGAGGTCGAAGATCGCCACGCCGGTCGTCTCACTGCCGGTCCCGGCTGTGGTCGGAATCGCGAAGAGCGGCTTGAGCGGTCCAGGAATGGGTTTTCCCTGTCCGATCGGCGGATTCACGTAGGCAAGGAAATCGTCGGGGTACGTCGTATAGAGGTTTGCGGCCTTCGCCGTATCGATCGTGGAGCCGCCCCCAACCGCAACGATCACGTCTGGCGACGCGGCTTCAGCGGCACGGATCGCGTCCTTGAACGAACTGTCCGTGGGCTCGACGGACACATCGCTGTACACCGAGACTCGGATTCCAGCGTCGTCCAGCGAGGCCAGCGCCGTCTGGACAGGATGGAGATCGACCAGGAAGGGGTCGGTCACCAGCAGCGCGGACTGGTGCTTCCGGTCCACCAGTTCGGGGCCGATCTCGCGCGTTACGCCATGTCCGAATCGAATGTTGGACGTGGCCAACTCGACCGCACTCTCGAATGGTCCTTGTGCATCTGACATCTAGCCTCCTCAATCCTCAATCCGCTTCAAGCAGGTTCGGTCGAAACGGTGACGAAACAGCTCGCGACCGTCCGAGACAGCCACCGGGATGTCCCAGCCGTATCGGTCCCTGAGCACGGGATCACCATCAACGTCGACTTCCTCGATCTGGAGCTGCGGAGCAGCCGCTCTCAGCTCCCGTAGAGCGTCGGCGCATAGTCGGCATCCCGGTCGGGTGTAGAAAGACACCGTCGTCAAGTCCAACCCACTATCGCAAAGGCACTATCAGGCCTTGGCTGAACCCCCTATAAACCGCTTATTCACACATCGGGGAAGTCCGCTCCTGACGGATCTGTTCGCATGACCACATGCTGGACTGGAGTCATGGCCACCGATTGTCAAGCGAACTCGATGCAGCGTCCGCCGAGAGACCGGCCCTCGCACGGCTGACTTGGTGGAGCCGCAGCTTGAGGTTCCGGTACACCGCCGGATCAAGTGGGCGCTTGAGCGCGAATCGGTATACGCGAGGCGCATGCGCTGGACCTTCCGTCCCGTCAAAGGCGTGCACCTCCAGTCGATACTGGCCCGAGGACCAGATTGTCGCCACGTCTCGCTCCAGCAGCCAGGCTCTTGATGCCTTGGGTGTGTCGCTGAGGTAGAGAATCCGGTCTGGCGTCACATACAACGTTCCCTCAGAGCCACGGAATCGTCTGAGGTGCTTCGCCGGAATCTGCAGCGTCGCGTCCGGCGGCGGTTCGCTTGTCGCCCGGTCCGTCGCGGGCTTTTCCGTGCGGTCAGCGATCTGTGCGTAAAGATCGTCGCCAAGACTGCCTTCGAGCAGACGGAAGCGATAGGTAAGCTCCGCGCCCATCCGCCAGAACGAGCCCTCGTAGCCTCGAATCGAGAGCTGCGTGGTACTGATGCGGTCGACGTGCTGGATTTCGAAATAGGCCCAGGACTTGCTCTTCTGCTTGTCGCCGTTCGGCTCGAAGGCAATCCCTTCGCCTGAGATTGTCAAGACGCCGGACACATCTCGCCGCGCCTGCTTCTTCCAGACGGCTGGGAACGACGTGTCGCCTGAAGCCAAAGCGATACAGAACAGGGTCAGAATCAGTGGTCTCATGCCACTCCCTCCGCATTCAATCCGGCATCAGCGGTCGCTCCACCCGCGGGCAGCGAGGCTGCGTTCAGGTAGTAGTAGACGACTGGGAACACCACAAGCACGACCACGGCTGAAGTGGCCACCCCGCCGAACAGCGGCGTCGCGATCCTCTTCATCAGGTCAGCGCCGGCACCGACACTCCAAATGACCGGGAGCAAGCCGATGACGTCGGTCGCCACCGTCATCAGCACGGGGCGGACACGGGAAGTCGCTCCATCCCGGATCGCACGAATTAGAGAGGCACGGTCGTTTAGCTTGCCCTGTCGACGGTACTCCTCGCAGGAGATGTCGAGGTACAGCCAGAACACCACGGCCGTCTCGGCGTAGAGACCGGTCAGGGCGATGACCCCGACCCATACCGCGACGCTCAGGTTGAAGTCCAGATAGGCGAGCACAAGAAACGCGCCGCTCAGCGCGAACGGCACGCCAGCCAGAATCGTGAGGGCCGTGAGAACCGAACGCGCGTTGAGCAGCAGCAATGCGAAGACGATCACAAGCGTGAGCGGAAGGATGAACAACAGGCGTTCCCGTACACGTTCCATCGCTTCGAACTGGCCGCTCCAAGCGATGCTGTAGCCGGGCGGGATGTCCACTTCGCTTGACACTCTCTGACGAAGCGCGGCAACGTACTCGCCCAGATCGATTCCCGCCTCCGTGTCCACGTAGACCCATGCGTTCGGTCGGGCGTTCTCGCTCTTGATGGCAGCGGGGCCCGAAGCGTAGTTGAGGTCCGCCAGCTGGGCGAGAGGAAGCTGATGCCCATACGGCGTCTGGACCAGAACATTGCCGAGATCCGCCATGTCCTCGCGGAAGTCGCGGCGGTAGCGCAAGTTGACCGGGAACCGCTGCCTTCCCTCGTAGGTCGTGGAGACCTGCACTCCTCCAAGTGAGGTGTCAATCGCGTCTTGCAGTTCGTCGATGGAAAGTCCGTGCCTTCCGATGGCGTTGCGGTCAATCCGGATATCGATGTAGTTCCCGCCCATGACGCGCTCCGCATACGCGCTGAGCGTCCCCGGAGCCCTCCGAACGGACCGTTCGATGTCCTGCCCGATGCGCTCCAGCACACCGAGATCGGGGCCCGCGACCTTGATGCCGACTGGAGTCTTGATCCCCGTCGTGAGCATGTCCAGCCGCGTCTTGATCGGCATCGTCCACGCATTGGTGAGCCCAGGGACCTGCACCGCTGCGTGCATCTCCCGGACCAGCTTTTCCGGCGTCATGCCGGGTCTCCACTCGCTTTCCGGCTTGAGCTGGATTGTGGTCTCGATCATGGACAGTGGCGCGGGGTCCGTAGCGGTATCGGCGCGCCCTGCCTTGCCGAACACATGCTCCACCTCAGGGAACTGCATCAGCATCTTGTCGGTCTGCTGAAGGACCTCCCTCGCCTTGCCGATCGAGACACCGGGAAGGGTCGTGGGCATGTACAGCAGGTCTCCCTCCCATAGCGGCGGCATGAACTCCGATCCAAGTCGCAGGTACGATTGGGCCGACACCGCCAGCAGTGACATCGCCAAGGCCACCGTCAGGATCCGGAACCGCGTGACGAAGCGGATCACGGGCGCATACGCCCGCACGAGGGCGACCTGCACGAAGTTTGGCCTGTTGACGCCGCGCCGCCTGCGGACAGCAAGCCCAACCAGCACCGGCACCAGCGTGATCGACAGCACCGCTGCGCTCGCCATGACCAGGGTCTTGGTCCAGGCCAAGGGATGGAAGAGTCTTCCCTCCTCCGCCTGCAACGCGAACACCGGCAGAAACGAGACCGTGATCACAAGCAGCGAGAGGAACAGCGAGGGGGCAACTTCCTTGCACGAGTCGGCGATGACCCGCCAGTGCTCTCTGTCCTCGCCGGCTCGGTCGAGATGGCGATGCGCGTTCTCGACCATGACGATGGCCGCGTCAACCATCGTTCCGACGGCAACGATGATGCCGCCCAGAGACATGATGTTGAGCGAGACCCCGGCCAGCGCGGAGGCCACAGCGGCGAGCATGCCTCCGACGAAGATCGTCACGATCGCAACCAGGCCGCCCGAGAGCCGGAACAGAAACACGAGGCAGACGGCCCCAACTGCGATGAACTGCTGCGTCAGGCTCGACCCCAGGCTCGCCATCGCCCGGTCGATCAGCGAGGTGCGGTCGTAGGCCACCTCGACCCGGACCCCTTCAGGAAGCTGTTTCCCCAGTTCGGCGAGCCTCTCCTTTACCCGCCTGACCACGTCACGAGTATTCGCGCCGTGGCGTATCACGACGATGCCCCCGACGGTCTCGCCCTGGCCGTCCCAGTCGGCCACACCACGTCGGATCTCCGGTCCGACGTCGACGCGCGCCACATCCTGGAGCAGGATCGCGGTGCCGTTCTCGTCAGTTCCCAGAGACACCTTTCGGATGTCGTCGATCGACTCCAGGTACCCGCGCCCGCGGATCATGAACTCCTTCCCGGCGACCTCCAGAAGGCGACCTCCCGTGTCGCGGTTGCTACCTCGAACGGCGTCCCGAATGCTCGAGATCGGTACGCCGTAGCCACGCAGCTTCACCGGATCCACCGAGATCTGGTACTGGCGCACATAGCCGCCGACCGTTGCCACTTCGGCGACCCCGGGAATGCCCGTCAGCTCGTACTTCAGGAACCAGTCCTGAAGCGCACGGAGCTCGCTGAGGTCATGCCGGTCCGAGTTGAGGGCATACAGGTAAGCCCAACCGACTCCGGTCGCGTCCGGACCCAGCATGGGCGACACGCCTTCGGGGAAACCCGACGAGACCTGCCCAAGGGTCTCCAAGACCCTAGACCGGGCCCAGTAGTGATCCGTTCCGTCGGCGAACAGCACGTACACCAGCGAGAAGCCGAAGAACGAGTGGCCGCGCACCACCTCGGCCTGCGGCACCGAGAGCATCTGCGTGGTCAGCGGATAGGTGATCTGGTCCTCAATGATCCGAGGTGACTGGCCTTGGTACTCGGTGTAGACCATCACCTGCACTGCCGAAAGATCGGGGAGGGCGTCCACCGGCATGCGTTGCGCCGAGTAGACACCGCACAGCGACAGAGCGATCGCTACCAGGATCACGAAGAGCCTGTTGCCGATCGCCCAGTCGACCAGTCGCCTGATCACGGCTGATACGCCCTCCCCTCGAATAGTGTCATTGCTCGATTCCGGTCGCCGCCTCGATCCTCTGCGACTCGGTCATCCGGGCGACTGCAGCCCGGAGGTTGCTCTCGGAATCGATCAGGAACTGAGCGGAAGTCACGACGTGGTCCCCCGCCTTGAGTCCCGCAAGGACCTGGACGAGACCGTCGCTCGCGACGCCCAGCTCCACTTGGCGAGGTGCGAACAGGCCGTCACCCTCGTCCACAACAACCACCGAGCGGTCGCCCGTGTACAGCACGGACTGATCCGGAACGGTCAGGGTTGGCCCGAGACCTGGCAGCCGTAGATGGACCGTGGCGTACATCTTGGGACGCAGCAGCCCATCACCGTTGTCGATCTCGATGAAGCCAGTCAGTGTCTGGGTGCCCGGATTCATCGAGGGGCGGAACAGCGCCACGGTGCCCCGCCATGTGCGTCCGGGGAAGGCGTCGAGGGTGATGTCCGCCTTCATTCCAGGTCGCAGGTCGCGCACCGATCGCTCGTAGAACTCGACCTTGACCCAGAGCGAGGACTGATCCGCGATCTTGAGCACCGTCATGCCGGGCACGAGCCGCAGGCCCTCAAGCGAGTCAGTCACCGCCCCCGATACGAGACCCGACGCAGGCGAATGCACTTCCAGGGCACGACGAACTTCGCCGGTCTGCTCCAATCGGCGGATCTGTTCCGGCGTCAGGTCCCAGTGCCGCAGGCGCGAGCGTGCCGCGTCGAGCAACGCCTGGGCACGCTCCACTGCATCTGGATAGGCGTTCCTGGAGCGCAGTTCACGGACGTACTCCAACGCGGCTAGGTACTCGAGCTGTGCGGTCACCAGCTCGGGGCTGTAGACCTCGAACAGGACATCGCCGACCGAGACCCTCTCTCCGACGGTGTGCACGCGAGGACGCTCGATCCACCCCTCGAACTTCACGTTGACCGAGACCAGGCCGGACTCGTTCTGGTCGAGGTAACCGACGGTCCTGATCTGCCGCGAAAGGCGATTCGGAACGACTTCGGTCGTACGGACCGAGAAGTTCTGCACAAACTCGGGGGTGACCCGCACCTTGCGAGACTCGGAGGGCTGTTCCTCGAAGTCCGACGGAAGCGGTATCAAGTCCATTTCGCATATCGGGCACTTGCCCTTGGCATCGCGGATGACCTGTGGATGCATGCCGCAGGTGTAGAGCGTGGACGAGGTTGCGGACGGCTCCGCGGTTTCTGCGCGCGAGGGTGCATTCCGGATCTGCGGACCCCAGAGCCCGATCCCGACAGCTCCAACGACGACCAGTGCCACCCCGCACTCGATGAGTGTCGACCGAGTCATGCAGGATCCTCCTCCTCGACCGGTGAACCGGACGCGCGCTCTAGATCGGCCAACGCGATCAGATAGTCGGCTTGGAGCCGGGAAAGTCCGAGACGGACGTCCACGACCGTGCGCGCAACGTCGAGTAGGCCGGTGACTTCCAGACTGCCGGTCGAATAGGCCGCCTCCGCAGACACCAAGGCCTGTCGGGCCTGCGGCAGAAGTGCATCCCGATAGAGATCGATCTGCCTTGCGATCGACTCGATCCGATACGTGGTCGAGCGGATCTCTGCCCCGATTGTTCGCGAGACGTCTTCGAGGCCCGCCCGAGCCGAGCCGAGCAGCTCGACCGCTTCACGAGTTCCTGCGTTGTACTTGCGGCGGAACAGCGGCAACGTCAGGCCCACAGTCACGGCATAGGTGTCCTTGCCGTTCTGGTGAACCGGGATGCCTGACGCATCCGCTCCTCGCGCCCGGACGTTCCCCCACCTCAGGCCAAAACTGAAGTCCGGGCGAAACTGTCGCTGCGCGAGGTGCACCCCCTTCTCACGACCCTCGATCTCAAGGAACGCGGCTTCGAACTCAGGCCTTCGATTGCGGGCGATGCCGAGCAGGGCCTCCGGATCCGTCTGCACATTGGGGCGTTCGGGCAGTTGTACCGCCTCGATGGGCGTGTCCGGCGGTGCCCCGCGTATCGCGTTGAGGGCTGTCTCCAGGTCGATGCGTTCCCGAGCCAGTTCCTCACGCCGTGAGAGGGCCTGCGTGATCTGGGCCTGCAGGCGGACCACATCAGCCTGGAGACCGAGTCCCTGGGCATACCGGTTGCGAGCCAGCAACTCGAAGTGCTCTAGCAGTCGCTGGTCTTCAATGGTCACCTCGATGGACCGGTCGAGGTAGGCGAGGGCGAAGTAGGTGGTCTTGACCTGGCGCACGATGTCGGCTCTCTGGGCCTCGTACCGCGCACCGAGACCGGCCGCCTGTACCGCAGACAGCTCGGCTTCCATCCTGCGTTTGCCAACTCCGGGTATGCGCTGCGCAATCGAGAGCATCCGCTGCTGGGATCCCACGCGTGTTTCGATGGCGCGCGCATGCTGGGTGAAGGCGATTTCCGGATCCGGGAGTGCCCCTGCCTGCTGTACGCGATGCAATCCGGCCTGATACCGGGCAAAGTCCTGCTCAATGCGCGTGTTGTTGTGCAGCGCCTCTCGGATCAAGTCGGCCAGTCGTCCGTCGCCATGCGTGCCAAAGGCTGACGCGGCCGCCAAGACTACGCCCGCCGCCAATTGAATCCCCATGTCAGACACCTCCTTCGTCAATTGCCCGTCCTGATGGGAACGGCTACTGCCGCGCCCAAGCGATCAGCCCGGGGACCGGCTGTGCAGAGCGGTCAGTGCTGTTGCACCGTTCGGCGGTGGTGGCCTGATGCGACCTGAAGGCTCTCCGCCACCCAGCCGGTCCCTATGGACGCGGCGGGTCTACAGGAGGAACGTGGAGTACTGGACTAGGAGCGGAGGACCGTGCCCGGAACGAGTCTGGTGGTCCGGTGGTTCCGCACGGTGCTGCGCAGGGTCAGTGCCGGATGTCCGGCACGTGGGAACGAGCTCTAGGCTGCCGACGCCTAGCGAGGCACTCACTTCGTGTGGCACGCCGAGCTTTGAAGCGACGGCGCACTCGCCCATGCAATCGTCGACCGAATGGCCCGAGGAGTCCGAACTCTCGGACCCGCAGTGCTGGGTGGGAGCTGGCGCCTCGGCCAGCAGAGCGCTTGGGCATGTGCAGATCCCAGCTATCGCAACAAACGCTGCAAGCACCAGCGATTCAAAGGACTTGGCCCGCACTGGCGTCATGGTATGCCCGTTCCGGGCAAGTGTCAATTGACGGTGGGCGTGCCTAGACCGCATGCGGGGCCAAGGTCCAAGACCTCTCTAGTACCTTCTCCAATGCCGTTGCCGATGCCGCCGCGAAATCAGAGGCATCAAGGCCAGACCGGCGGCGAAGCCTCCGATGTGTGCCCACCAAGCGACGCCGCCTCCTCCTCCGCTAGTGCCGTTCAAGAACTGGAGGCCGAACCACAGTGGCAGCATCACAAAGGCCGGGATGCGGAGCGACGTGAAGAAGATGAGTAGCGGAACGAGAACCGTAATCTGGGCTCGAGGAAATCCGACTAGGTAGGCCCCCATGACCGCTGAGATCGCACCGCTTGCGCCAACCATCGGGATGGTGGTGAACGGATCCGCCGCGAACTGCGAGATCGCAGCCAGAATTCCGCCGCCGAAGTAGACCATCAAGAACCCGACGTGGCCCAGCGCGTCCTCGACGTTGTCACCGAAGATCCACAGGAACCAGACGTTTCCGATCAAGTGCATCCAGCCCCCGTGCATGAACATCGAGGTCAGGATGGGCAGAAAACCTCCGACCAGCGAACCCTCGAGAGTCAGCGCACTCAATACGCGCGCGGGGACCATGCCGTAGGTGTCGATCAGCGCAGCTGCGAGATGAGGTGACTGCCACTGGAGCCTGAACTGCAGCAGGAAGACCCCGATGTTGGCCGCGATCAGGAGCCATGTCAGGAACGGAACGATAGTCCGTTCGGGTGCATGGTCGCGAATCGGGATCATCCCAGACCCCGAACCGAACCGGCAGTTCGGGTCGCAAAGTCCGGGTTGACCCTTCGCTCGCCCTTCTCGATCAGCTCAAGCGCCGACTCAGTGCCCTGGATCCCTCCCTGGGCCCCAAGCTTCTTGCAGTTGAGCGCGGCCATCGCGTTCGAGAAGTCAAGCGCCTGATCGAGCGAGTAGCCATGGATCACCGCGTAGCCGAACGCGCCGTGGAACACGTCGCCAGCCCCCGTGGTGTCCCGACAATCAACCACGAACGCAGGCGAATAGTGGAACTTGCCTTCGTACAGAGCCATAGCACCGTATGGGCCGAGCGTCATGGACGCCACTCGCATCCCATACTCCTTCTGGATCAACTCCAGAGCTAGGAACGGGTCTCTCTGGCTTGTCCATTCGGTCGGAAAGTTGGTGCTAGCGATCAGGTAGTCGACGTACGGCAGGACGCGGTCGAAGCCGTGATAGATCGTGTCGACGTCTACGGTCACCGGAACATCGTTCTCCCGGGCTATGCGCGCCGCGTGCGCGACGGCAGGCGTGTCGTGGCCATCGATGTGGAGCAGCTTCGCGCAGCAGATCTGGTCCGGCGTGATGTGTTCCGGATCGATCCGCAGGCAGTCCGGCCGTTTCCAAAGGATCGTGCGCTCGCCCGTGGTCTGGTCGATGACGATATACGCCGATTGATTCGGACAGTCGGAGCGTCGCTGGACGTGGCTGAGGTCGATCCCCCACGACTCCAAGCTCTCGATCAGAATCTGGCCGCGCTCGTCGTCGCCGACGCTGCCGATGTACTTCGTGCGCAGGCCCAGCTTCGCGCAGGTCACCATGGCGCTGGCGACTTGCCCGCCCGGCGAGAGGATCTCGTCAACGTATGGAGCCTTGCCGCCGTATGGGGGGAACTGCGGGACAAGCAATAGGGTGTCCGTGGCGTTGAGACCAACGCCGACGACATCGAAGTCGCGCTGCATGCTTGGACTGACAGATCGGCGGAGAGAGATGCCTAGGCTCGAATCCGACGACCTTTCCGGTCGTTTGGCCTGAGGACGCACGCAGGCCACTGTCCTGCCAGGTAGCCGGCGCCTCGCGTCTACTTCTGCACGTTAGCACGACCCCTCGGTTTCACCGCCTACAGGATCGGTCCGGGCGGGTCCTCCGAGGGCCTCATCCGCACGACCGGAGTGACAACTAGCGGTTGCTAAACTCCGAGCCATGCCCAACGGCATCCTGGCCCGGACGACGACTGATTCGCCGGCGGCGGCTGAGTGGCGCCAGATGATCGTCGCCACGGCGGGCCTTCCGGCGATGCGCCGAGCATGCACTCAGGCAGGACGGGATCAGCGGTGGCTCAACCGCGAACAGCTGAAGCTGTGCCGCATCCCTGCCCCAACCTTCCGTGAAGGCGAGAGGGCCGAGCACCTACGTTCGGTGTTCTTGGAACTGGGTCACCGGCCGCGCATCGATGCAGCCGGCAACGTGGTCGTACCGATCAACTACTCGCCGCGCCTGCCGTACCTGGCCGTGACAGCGCACATGGACACTACCCTTGCGCCAGGACGTCCAGAGGACATCCGTGTGGAGGCCAACGGCACCATGCATGGCCCTGGCGTGACTGACAACGGGACTGGCCTTACCGCCCTGCTGGCATTGGCCCGCCTCATGCACCAGTCGCCCGTCGAGAGCCCTCGGCGAAACCTGCTTCTCGTGGCGAATGTCGCGGAAGAGGGCGAAGGGAACCTGCAAGGCATGCGGTTCATGGCCGGACAGTCGCCGTTCGCCAAGGACATCGACCGGTTTCTCGTCGTTGACGGCGCGTCGCTCAGCCACATCACGACCGCGGCGCTGGGCAGCCGTCGGTTCGAACTCACGATGGAGGGTCCCGGCGGGCACAGCTGGAACGACTACGGACGCCCGAACCCGGTGCATGCCATCTCGCGGTCTGTCGCGCTGATGGCGAGGATTCCGCTCCCTAAGCAGCCCAAAACCACGCTGAGCGTCGGCGTCATCCAAGGTGGCTCCAGCGTCAATGCCATCGCAAGCGTGGCAAGGGCGAAAATCGACATCCGATCGACAGACGACCGCGAGATTCGCAAGGTCGTCAAGGCCGTGGAGGATGTCGTGCGTCGGTCGGCCATCGCAGAGAGCCGGTCGTCAACCGAGCCACTCACAGCGTTCCAGCTGCGGGACATCGGTCATCGACCCGCCGCATCCGCCCTCGCCTGCAACCCCGTGGCGGACTGCTTCAGGGCGGTCGACGACTTCCTAGGCATCGCGTCCACCTGCAGCTGCGCATCGACCGATGCCAACATCCCCTTGGCTGCCGGAATCCCGACAGTGGCGATCGGTACAGGCGGCAGGGGCGGCAACGCCCATGCACCGAGCGAGTGGTACGACCCGAACGGTCGTGAGATCGGATTGCGCAGGCTGCTTCTGGGTGTTGCGTCCATGCAGATGCGCAACTGATTCCGGGGCGTTCGGAACGGCGTAGCTCTCCTGTAGGATGAATTCCGTGAGGCGGGACCGCATCGGCATGCTCGGTCGGGCGCTGGCGGCCACTATGGTGCTGTTGACGACCGCCGCTCCTGCGTCAATCGCGCAGGATCGCGTGATGGTCGGCGAGCCGATTACCATCGGTCCGAACGAGCGGGTCGACAACGTCACCTGCATCCTCTGCTCGGTTCAGAACGAGGGCGAGATCTCCGGGGATGCCGTGGTGGTACTCGGCAACTTCGAGAGTTCCGGACCCCTCAGAGGCGATGCCGTCGTGATGGTCGGGGCCGCGCAGTTCAATGACGACGTCAACGGGAGCGTCGTGGGCATCTTCTCTGACATGACGATCAGTGGACGTGTCGGTCAGGATGCGGTCGGCGTCGTGAGCGCCATGCGTCTCGCGACCTCGAAATCGGCCATCGGCGGTGACGTGGTCAGCGTCGCTTCCCATACATCCGGCATCTCACCAGACCGCGTCGGAGGCGACATCCAGAGCTTCGGCGGCGCGACCCTCGGGCGCTGGCTGGTCTCAGGCCTCGCCGTGGCATTGGTTGTGCTGGCGATCGGCCTTCTAATGCTGTCTCTCGCGGTCGATTCCGTCGGCCACTTCCTGATGGGTCCGAATCGGCTTGAAGTCATGGCCGACACCTATGCAGGAAACGTTCTCGTCTGCTTTCTTGCGGGGATCGGCTTCTGCGTGACGCTCCTGATCGTGGGCATTGCCGTCGCGATGCTCCTGCCAGTATCGATTCCGCTGCTGGTGATTCTCGTGTCGGTCACCGTGCTGGGCTACTGCGGCCTTGCCTTCGGCGTGGGACGCAATCTGTTTCCGAAGCTCAAGCCCCTCACGGCGAGCCTCCTGGCGACCACCCTGTTGGTCGTCGTCCAGATGATTCCGTTCGTGGGTTGGTTCATCTTCGCGATCGTCTCGAACGTGGCGATCGGGACCGCAGTGCTGAGCGGGTTCGGCAGCTCCACGACCTGGTTCTTCGACCGGGCGGGCGGGGTTTCGACCTAGCCCATCATCGTTGGCATCAAGCGCGCCGTCGGTGCGGCTGGGCTCTGTACGCCGGCCCGGAGTCGGCTTGGCGGGTACCGAGCTTCGCAGCTGGCGCCCGGAAGGTGGATGCTATTCTAGATTCTGGGTCGCTAGAAGACCAGCCCTAGTATTTGGCCCGAACCAACGTTACGGTTCCCACGGGCAAGTCTCTGTACATAGACAAGCCCGATGACCTCGCAGCTGTCGCTTCGGAACTCGCACAGCGCGAAGCGATAGCGTTCGATACAGAGTTTCTCTGGGAACGCACCTACGTCCCACGTCTGGGCCTGATCCAGGTCGCCGACGAGGAATCGACGTGGCTCGTCGATCCAGTCGCCATATCTCCCGACGAGATGCGGCCTCTATTGGACGTTCTGGTCTCCCCAGACGTGCTCAAGGTGGCGCACGCGATCGACCAGGACCAAATCTGCCTGAGCCAGACCTACGGCATCTCCGCATTGCCTGTCTTCGACACCCAGATCGCCGCCGCCCTCTGCGGCATGGGCGACCAAGTGGGTCTCGCCACGCTCCTCAAAAGGCTCGCCAGGGTCGATCTGGGCAAGGCACACACCCGCACAAACTGGCTCAAGCGGCCTCTGTCGTCCGCCATGCTGAAGTACGCCGCCGATGATGTCGCGTACTTGGTCAGGACCTCACAGATACTCGAGCGAAAGCTGCAGGCGCTTGGCCGCACCGAGTGGAATCTGGAACTGGGCTCCAAGACGGGTGAGGCGGCCAATGCTCTCTTCGACCACGAACGGATCGCAAGCAGGCTAGTCAACGGGAGACGTCTGGATGCCAGAACGGTGGCCGTTCTCAAAGAGCTGGTCGGCTGGCGTGAGGACGAGGCTCGAAAGCGCAACCTTCCGAGGCGCTGGCTGGTAGAGGACAAGCTGCTCGTGAAGCTCGCCCTCGCCCAACCTGGATCGTCCAGAGAGCTGGAGAGCTTTCGAGGCCTCGGCCGCTCGCTGCGTCCACATAGCATCAAGTCGATGCTGCGGGCGATTCAACGAGGCTTCAAGGTCCCCGCAAGCAAGGAGGAGGCGCCCCCGCGGCGCAAGCCCCCAACCCCGATGGAGGTGGCGGCACAGGGGATCCTGCGGCACTTCCTGACGGCCCTGGCCGCCGATAAAGGGGTGCCGCTTCGCCTTCTCGTCGAAAACGACGCCATGCTCGGCCTGCTCCGAGGTCGTTACGAGTCCGTCGATGCCTTGGCGGCATCCGGCCTGCTCACTCCCAAGGCCATCGACCTGTTCGGGGAGGATTTGGTCGCGATCCTCAACGGCCGCCGCAGCCTGCGGTTGATGAACGGCGCGGCCGTCCAGCAGAACCTGTAGGCGGCTCTCCGATCCTCACCGACCCTTCGCGGTCGCCCGGCAGAGCACCAAGTTGTCCTGGTCGAGGTTGTGGGACCAGATGAACTCTGCGCTGCCAAACTCATCGACATAAAACCGATAGGCACGCTGGTTGGTGACTGCGCTGGCCGGATAGATCGACGCGTCATGCCATGTGGAGTCGTCGAAGCCAGGGTCCGCCCAGTCGGACGGTACCGGCAGATGCAGGGCCTTGCAGCTGGCGGGATCGCTTTCCACGCACGCCGGCCGCTCTGGACATCCGGAGGTGTCGGGCCCCGGCGCCAAGCAGCTCGTGTCCTCGAGGGGGCTCATGTAGTGGGCCTTGCACTTCCAGTCTCCGCCGGTGATCGTGCCGTCGCTGAAGCTCGCTATGAATCCGCCGTCGCCGACGTTCCAGCGGTCGTACTCCATGCCCACACCCAAGTGGGTGCCCCAGTCAACCAGCTTCACTGCCACCGTGTAGGGCGCCTTGACACGAAACCGGACCACGCCGGAGTTGAAGGGGATGAAGCCGATCGGGTCTCGAGCGACGATCTTGCCGTTGATGTACAGCTCGTAGTAGTTGTCGCCGAACACGTATCCGGTGACCTCCGCGCCATCTTCGTCGATCACGACGGTTTTCAACTGCTGCAGGTGATCTGGGTTGTCACCCTGTCCCTGGCAGTCGTTGTAGAGGTCGGTGGGATCTGGGCCTTCGGCAGGGACGGCAGGCACCTGCACCTTATTGCCGGATGCGTCCTTGACGAACCCGCAGCGAGCCTCCATGAAGCGCCGCGCCGGGCCGGAGCACGTTTGCGGAAGGTTGCCGCACGAAAAGGTCTCATCGGCGATGCCCTGGGTGACGATTCCGCCATCGGGTATCCCCTGAGCCATCGCGGCCCCACACGCCAATACGACTATCCAAACGCGCCGCATGCCATACAGTCTGGCAGGCCCGCGTAGCCGCGGCGGTGTCAAGGCAAAGCGTCGAGCATGAACTCGCCGCGCGAGACCAGGCAGGCCGGTCCTGTCAGGCCGATGCCATCCTCCCAATCCACCCACATGTCTCCGCCCTCGGTCTGCACACGTGCACGATCCCGCACCAGCCCCCGGTGACGAGCCGCGACGGCCGCTCCAAGCGACCCCGTCCCTGAGCTCATCGTGGCTCCTGCCCCACGCTCCCAGAATCGGACATCCAGCGCCGTTGCTTCGTCTACGCTCTCGCCCACTGTCACGAACGACACGTTCGTGCCCTTCGGGAACGATGGGCGACGCTCGATGTCGGCGCCGACGGCCTCCCAGTCAAAGGCATGCGAGTCGACCCAGCAGACGCACTGTGGATTGCCCACGTCGACGATTGACGCTGTCAGACGCATGCCTATGGATTCGAATTCGGCGGCTGGTTCGACAATTCTGCACGAGTCCTCGTCGGCCCGCATCCGAAACGAGTACGTGTACTCCTGCCTGGTGGTCCGCACGACCTCCCTCACGCCCGCCTCGGTCTCGATCCAGAATCGTTGCGGCGCGTCGTGGTAGGCGGAGAGATACGCGGCAACACACCGGGTTCCATTGCCGGAGATCTCGGCGCTACTGCCGTCGGCGTTCCGCAGCGAGAGACGTGCAAACGCCTCTTGTCCAGCCATGCGCGTGACTAGCTCGAGTCCATCCGCACCGACACCGGAGTGGCGGTCGCAGATCGCGATGGAGAACCGTGGCATGTCTTCCGAACTCAGACCTGCCCGGTGAGCATCGGAGTCCTCGACGATTACGAAGTCGTTGTGCGCGCCATGGGCCTTAGTGAATCGAACCCGGTGTCCCATACCCATTCCTAGTGTGCGCAATCGCCATCCGGCAGTCGTCCGAAGCGCACGATCCGGCCTTCGACTGACCCCAAAAACAGCGCTGTTAGTCTGGGATGGAAGAGCATGAGCAACCCCCTCACCGAGTTCAAGTTCGAGATCCCGTTCGAGGAGATTCGAGCCACGCACGTAGAGCCCGCGATCGATGAGCTGCTCGCCAAGGCGAACGCCGATCTGGCGGCTCTGGTTTCCGACACCAGCCAGCCCACCTACGCCAACACACTGGCAGCGCTGGAGGACCTGACCGAGCCGCTGGGCTACGCCATGGGCGTGGTCGGTCACTTGGAATCTGTCGCCACCTACCCAGAGCTGCGAGCCGCCTACAACGCCGTCCAGCCGAAAGTGAGCGAGTTCGCTTCCAGCATCCCCCTGAACGACGGCCTCTGGCGTCGGTTGCGGACCTTCGCGGAGACCGATGAATCCAGCCAGCTCAGTCCGACACGCACGCGCTTTCTGGAGAAGACGATGGACGACTTCCGCCGGTCCGGGGCGGAGTTGAACCAAGGCGACAAGGACCGGCTCCTTGCGATCAATGTGGAGCTCTCCCGACTGACCACTAAGTACTCCGAGAATGTGCTGGATGCGACCAACGCATTCGAGCTCTACATCGAGGATGAGAAAGGCCTTGCGGGTCTACCCGACATCGATATCGAGGCTGCACGGGAGAGCGCCTCCTCGAAGGGCCGCGATGGATGGCGGTTCACCCTTCAGGGCCCAAGCTTCCTCGCAGTCATGACCAATCTGGACGACCGAACCGTGCGCGAGCGCCTGTACCGCGCGCACTCGGTCCGTGCATCGGGGGACACCTACGACAACCGCCAGGTGATGCAGGAAATCCTCAAGCTGCGACAGGAGAAGTCGGAACTGCTCGGCTACGCCGACTTCGCAGACCTCGTGCTCGAAGATCGCATGGCCAAGAACGGCGACAGGGCTTGGCGATTCGTCCATGACCTACGGGACCGGACCATCGTGGCGTTCCAGAGCGAGAACGCCGAGCTGCGGGAGTTCGCGGGATTCGATCTGGAGCCCTGGGACGTCGCCTACTACGCGGAGAAGCTGCGCAAGGCCAGGTACGACTTCGACGAGGAGGACCTGCGCCCGTACTTTCCCTATGAAGGAGTTCTGCAGGGCATGTTCGAGGTAGCCTTCCGCCTCTTCGGGGTTCGGGTCCGCAGGCAGGCCAACGCACAGGTCTGGGACAAGGGCGTTGACTGCTACGAAATGGAGGACGCGGACGGTAGTCGGCTGGGTTCCTTCTACGCCGACTACTTCCCACGCGAGAACAAGCGCGGCGGGGCCTGGATGGACTCGCTCATCACTGGCGAACCGGTCGACGTGGGGTTCTCACCGCATTTGGCCCTGAACTGTGGCAACCTCACGCCGCCGACGGCCGACCGTCCCTCCCTGCTCACGCACAGGGAGGTGGAAACGATCTTCCACGAGTTCGGGCACCTGCTGCACCACATGCTCAGCCGGGTGGAGGTCAAGAGCTTGGCCGGCACGAACGTGGCTTGGGACTGGGTCGAGCTTCCGTCGCAGATCATGGAGAACTGGTGCTGGGAGCGCGAAGCGCTGGACCTGTTCGCCCGGCACCATGAGACCGGTGAGCTGATACCTGGGAAGCTGTATCAGAAGTTGAAGCGAGCCAAGAACTTCCGTAGCGCGAATGCGCAGATGCGGCAGCTCGGGTTCGGAACTCTGGACCTCGCCCTGCACACCAACAAGTCACTATCCGCCGCGGTTCCCCCAGCTTCCGGCGACAGCGACGACGCGAACGGTAGGGCACGGGAGGATCTGCTCGCATACGCGCGGCATGTCCTCCAGGCACACAGCCCGGTGACGCTGCCCAACGACTACGCCATGGTCGCCTCGTTCACGCATCTATTCGCCAGTCCCGTTGGATACGGCGCCGGCTACTACTCGTACAAGTGGTCGGAGATGCTGGATGCAGATGCCTTTACGCGGTTCGCGGAGGAAGGCATCTTCAGCACCGACGTGGGTCGGGCGTTCCGGGAGCAGGTGCTGGCACGTGGCAACAGTGCACCGCCAGAGGATCTCTTCCGTGCGTTCCTGGGTCGGGATCCGAGTCCGGACGCCCTGCTCAGGAGGCTCGGCCTCGCGGCGTGATCCGAGGGATCGTCGCGCACGCCAGATGGTCGGCGGGATTCGTGCTTGGCGCATGCCGAGCAGAGACTTCTACGCCAGATCGACTGTGGAGGTCGCGCACGATCTGCTTGGGACGGTCCTTCTCCATGAGACGAATCATGGTCCCCTCGCAGGCAGGATCGTCGAGACCGAGGCCTATCTGGGCTCGGGGGACCTGGCGGCCCACAGTGCCGCCGGAGTAACTCCGCGGACGCGGGTAATCTTCGGTCCGCCCGGACATGCCTATGTCTACAGGAGCTATGGAATCCACAATTGCCTCAACGTCGTGGCGGAACCCGAGGGAGAGGCGGGTTGCGTGCTCATCCGGGCCATCGAGCCGCTGGTGGGAACCGAGCGAATGGCGATCCTGCGCCCCAAGGCGAAGACGGTCCGAGACATCGCCAGCGGACCTGGCAAGCTGACCCAGGCGATGGCGATAGGCCTCGAGCTCAACGCCACTGACCTACTGGACGGGCCCCTGACCGTCCGGCTCCCTCAAACACTGGTCAAACCGGCCATCGTTACGTCCCGCCGCATCGGAATCACGCGGTCCGCGGACCTTGAACTTCGCTTTCTGGTCTCCAATAATCAGTTCGTCAGCCGTCGGTGACCGCTCACCAGCAACCCCAACGCGTCGTGTTCCACCTGGACATGGATGCGTTCTTCGTGTCGGTCGAGGAGCTCTTCGATCCCTCGCTCAAGGGACGGCCCGTGGTCGTCGGTGGCAAGCCTGGGGAACGGGGCGTTGTTGCGGCGGCATCCTATGCGGCTCGTCGCTATGGCATCCGCTCCGGCATGCCGCTGCAAAGGGCCTACCGTCGCTGTCCTCGGGCTGTCTTCATTGAGGGGCGCCCACATCTGTATCTCGAGCATTCGCAACGTGTGAGGGAAACCCTGAAGCGGTTTTCTCCAGAATTGGACGTGGCGTCGATCGATGAGGCCTACCTGGACATGACAGGGTCCGAGGGGCCAATGGCGCCGCCCATGAGGGCTGCACACGACCTCCACGAGGCCGTACGGAAGGACACGGGCCTTCCCTGCTCCATCGGGATCGGATCGTCGCGCCTGATCGCCAAGGTCAGCTCGGGCCTCGCCAAGCCGAATGGAATCCTGCATGTGCAGAGCGGCGCGGAGGCCGCGTTCCTAGCGCCTCTCGACATCGGACGCATCCCCGGCGTGGGCAAGGTCATGCAAGGCAGGCTCCGGCAAGTGGGTATCACGACCTGCGGACGTGCCGCGGAATGCGGACCGGAGTGTCTGGAGAAGCGTTTCGGAAAGGCCGGAGCGGCCCTCGCCGGCAAGGTGCTTGGCCGTGACGCTGGCGCCTGGTTCAGTCCCGGATTCGGTCGATCGAACACACCGAAATCCGTCAGCCACGAAACCACCTTCACGACCGACACCACGGATCCGGTCCTGATCGACGCAACGCTGGCGAAGCTCACGCAGCTCGTGGCTCGGCGGCTTCGCGAACTTGGACTCTGGACAAGGACGATTCAGGTGAAGATCCGCAACGATCGTTTCGAGACGCGGACAAGGTCGAGGACGCTGGACGATCCGACTCAGTTCGACACGGTCATACTCCAGACCGTCCGATCGCTGGTCTCCAAGCACCGCAACCGTCGCCGCGCCGTGCGGTTGCTCGGCGTCCATGCGGGCTCGCTGCAGCCGCAGCCCAATTCGCAGGCGAAGCTGTTCGACGGTGGAGCCGAGGTCAAGCTCACATCGCTGCTGCAGGCGGTTGACGCGGCGCGTGACAGGTACGGGGAGTCGGCCGTTGGCCTAGCCTCCACCCTCGGCCATGGCCGCCGGGAGCGGGTTCACGATAACCCGAGTGGACTCGCGGGCAAGTTCGCCCGCGGCGACGACGAAGCTCCGGACCGGAGCTAGTTTCGGGCTCCTCAACCAGGCCGGAACGGCAGGACACTCTCGCCAGGCTGGAACGGTGCCGGGACGCCGAGCTTGCCGGCGATCTCCTCGATGTCGCTCTTGGACCAGCTCACCATCGTGTGATGGATGCGTCCGTCCTGACCGACCAGAAACAGTGTCGGAACGTTGGTCAAGCCGTACGCATTGGAGGCTGGAAAGCCTGCTTCGAGGGTGTCGAATAGCGCCCGTGTCTCGTAACCGAACTCCACCTCGAACCGGTCAGCATCCGAGGGATCGTCCTGACAGACTGCAACCGATGTCGCCCCAGCCTCTGCAGCGAGCCTAGACAGTCGCTCCAGAAATGGAAGGCCGTACTGGCAGGTTGGGCAGCTCACCTTGTAGAAGGTGACCATCGTCGGCCCGTCCGAGAGCGAGTCGGCCAGACTGAAGGTCTCGCCTTCTCGATCCGAGAGGGTGAAGTCGGGGGCGATCGAACCCTCAGGAAGCGCACTCATGCCCTCATGGTAGCGATCGTCCCAAGGCCAAGTAGAATGGGCTGCGATGTCGAAGCCTGTTCTGGCCGCGATCGGATTCGGCGTCCTAGTGGTTGGGGCCCTGATCTACTCGACCATGGGTCTGCAGCAGTACACCGTCGAGGTCTGCATGGAATTCAAGGGCCGAACCAACTGCGCCACGGCCTCGGGCACCACCGAGGAGGAGGCAGTACGGACCGCAACCGACACTGCCTGCGCGACGATCTCGGCAGGCATGACCGAGAGCATCCAATGCAGCAGGACTCCTCCAGTCAGCGTGTCCCCGCTGTAGAGTGCCTTCGATAGCGTCTTCGGTGGAGGGCGCACGAGCCCGCGACAAGAAGGCACACCGCAGATAGCACTACCGCAGTCGCCGGCCAATCCACCGCCTGCAGTGGCACTGTCTGGGTGATCGTTGGCTGAATCGGAATCAGCGTTAGCGCCGCGATGTGAACTAGCGCCGCCAGCCGCACCGTGGCCCTTGCACCCTGTCTTGTCCCCACTATCGCCGCCAATCCACAAGCCAGGACAACGTAGGCACCGCCGACGGCCAGCCCAACGACGAGACCCGTCGCGTCGTCGAGTGAGATGAGAGCCTCTCGCATCGCGCCAACCGCCCCGACAACGACAACTGCACCCGGAACCACGGTTGTCCAGTCGGGCAGCCGCTCCCTCCTAGCCAGCACGGCTCCCCACAGACCGGCAGCGATGTGAAGGCTCACAGCCGGACCCCACATGCGGAAGTCGTCGAGCCAAGCCTGCGCTTCCGCTTCCGAAAGGTTCTCTGCCAGCAGACCACACCCCACGGACACGCCAAGGGCAAGCGGAACGAACAGCCATGCGAGAGTCGGACGAATCGCAATGACGCGGGCATCGCGGAGGCAGAACAGTACGGCCGCGACCGCGAATAGCGCACTGCCAACCATGGGTAGCCTCAAGGCTATCACCAGGGATCTGTCCTCGGTGCCGTCTCGCCTACACCTCAGTTGGCGTGGGTCGATGCCGGTCGTTGTTGAACTGAGTCCACTAGGTGCCCAGAGGCACGAGGTACATAGCCCGAGACCAGTCGTCGCTAAGATGAGTGCGGAATGTCAGTTCGAATCGGCATCGTCGGCGGGAGCGGACTCTACGATATGGACGCGCTCGTCGACCGGCGTGAAGTGCAGTTGGAAACTCCGTGGGGTCGCCCCTCGGATGCCTATATCGTCGGTCGAATCGAAGGTCGGGAGGTCGCGTTCCTAGCACGCCATGGTCGGTCCCATCGCATCATGCCGTCGAACTTGAACTTTCGCGCCAATATCTATGGATTCAAAAAGCTTGGCGTAGAGTACCTTCTGTCCTTCAGCGCCGTCGGGTCCCTCCGGGAAGAGTACGAGCCGATTCATTTCGTACTGCCAGATCAGTTCTTCGACCGCACCAGGGGGCGTGCTTGCACGTTCTTCGACGAGAACGGCATCGTCGTGCATATAGGGTTCTCCCACCCCATTTGCTCGCGCCTATCAGGCATCGCCGAAGAGGCGTGCCGCGCCACTGGCGTCACGGTGCACAGCGGTGGCACTTACTGCTGCATGGAGGGCCCGGCTTTCTCCACGAAGGCGGAGTCGAACATCTACCGAAGCTGGGGACTGGATGTGATCGGCATGACGAACCTGCAGGAGGCCAAGCTGGCCCGAGAGGCCGAGATGTCCTACTGCACCGTCGCGATGGTGACGGACTACGACTGCTGGCATCCGGACCACGATGCAGTGACCGTCGAGACCGTCATCAGCTACCTGACGAAGAACGCGGAGAATGCGCAGAAGGTCGCAGTCGAGACCGTGAGACGCATTCCGGAGGAGCCAAGCCCCTACGCTTCGGCGCTCAAGAACGCGATTCTGACGAACCGAGCCGCCATCGCTCCCCGCATCCGAGAGAAGTACGATCTGCTGATCGGAAAGCACCTGTAGGTGCCGGAATCAACGTACCGGCAAGGCTCTCTCCTTGTCGTCGGGTCGGTCGCCTACGACAGCATCGAGACTCCGCACGGCAAGGTGGACCGCGTCCTGGGAGGTGCGGGCACCTACATTGCGCTTGCCGCCAGCTACTTCACGAACGTACAGCTGGTCGCGGTCGTGGGCGACGATTTCGCAGACGAAGACGCAGCGTTGCTACGCAGCCATGGCGTAGACCTCGAAGGCCTCGAGCGGACAGCTGGCAAGTCCTTCCACTGGAAGGGCGTCTATTCGCGGAACCTGAACGAGCGACGGACGCTTGCGACCGAACTGAACGTCTTCGCCGACTTCGAGCCCAAGCTGCCAGCCTCGTACCGCAGCACGCCACACGTTGTTCTGGGCAACATTCATCCAGACCTGCAGTCCCTAGTGCTCGAGCAGTCCACGGCCCGGTCCTTCGCCGCGGGCGACACCATGAACTACTGGATCGAGCGCACGCCCGATGCCCTGGCCCAAACAATGCGCCAGTGGGATGCTGTGCTCATCAACGACGAGGAGGCGCGGCAGATCTCGGGTCACGACAATCTTGTTGCGGCGGCCCAAGACATCCAGGCCATGGGCCCCCGCACGGTGATCGTAAAGCGCGGCGAGCACGGTGCGACGATGGTCCGCGGCGACAACTGCTTCATCGCGCCCGGCTACCCACTACCTGAAGTGCTGGATCCAACTGGCGCGGGCGATGCGTTCGCCGGTGGATTCATGGGCTACCTTGCTTCGTGCGGATACCGGGACGGGGCCGACGTCTCCGCGGCGGAACTGCGCAAGGCCGTGGTCTACGGTTCGATCATGGGCAGCTTCTGCTGCCAGGAGTTCGGTGTCCTGGCGCTCCGCAACCTCACAAGGGAACGCATTGCAGAACGCCTCGAGGCGTTCCGTAGCCTAACGGCATTCTGAGCCAACGGGCTGCCGACATTGGCTCAAGGCTTGTAGTGGATCCAAAGTGGGCTGGCCCACGCCATCGCGGAGTTGCTCTGCTCCAGCCGCACGTAATACATGTTCAGCTTCCCCGCTGCCGCCGCGGGATCGGACCACTCAAGGTCGATCATCCTTGATCCGGGCTCCAGCGAAGCCACGACCTCCGGTCCATCTAACCCAACCTGCCGGATGATGTCCACCTGGTCGATCGTGGCCGTCCCATTGACCTGAATCTGCAGCTTCGGCGTTTCGCCAGTTGTGAACTCGTCACCCATCAGGTGATCGCCTGATCGCACGACCATGGCGATGTTGTCGTGTGCGGCATACGAGTGACGCCTGCGGAATCCATCGATGATGCCTTCCCGGGAGTTCTCTTCCGCTAGGACGATTGCGTAGCTGATGTGCGTTGAGACATGGTCGCTACTGGCCTGAAAGCCGAGGCGGATCCCCTTCTTGAACGCCTCCCACACGAATCCCAGAGGCCTGTACCCCTGAATCGTGTCGTCCTCGCCGGTAGCCGCTCGCGGCCCGCCTGCAAGCTCGTAGCTCTGGCGATGGCCCTGGAAGATCTCCACCACCGGTTCTACGACCGGATCGCTGTCACGCCAGTCCGTGCCCATGTTGGTCGCAGAGGTGTGCGACGAGCAGATGGCGTCGAAGTGCTTCAGGTAGGCAAAGAGGTTCTGGATGTCGGGCGAGCCATCCTCTGGCGTTCCGTTCCTTCGCCTGGCGTTCTGCATTCGCGGCAGCGGACGGATGCCGCGCCGAGGGTGCATTACGTTGCGGTGCCCGCTCGGGTAGGTCGCGCTGCGCTCGTAGGTGTACATCGCACTGAACTGGCCGGGCTGGTGGTACATGTCGGCGGCCTTCTGCTGGATCCACCAGAGGTAGCCCTGGCTTGTTGCGTAGTCGTGGTCTCCAGGTCCGATCCAGTCCATGTCGGCCACGTCGAGTCCGTAGCGCCAGACTTCCTCGAACGGTCCGTCCCAGTCACGGTGCGCCGAGAATTCGGTGTGCCGGTGGAATTCGCCACGGAAGAACCGCAGGGTCTTTCCGCCGACCTCGACCGTCTGCGTCCGGATCGCCTCGATCTCGGCCTTCTCATTGGAATGCACAGGAGTGGTGTCCTGGATCGGCTCCCTGGCATCAACTCCTACAAGACGGGGTTGTTCGCCGGTGCCACCCGCATCAAGGACCGCCTCGTACAGGTCGCTGTTTTCCCGGTCGCGGACGTTCGTCTTGCGCCCGTCATGCGCGGTGATCGCAAGCAGGCCCTCGCCGGACACGGCCACCAGCCCAGGCTGCCGATCGAGCAGGTGCTCGGATGGCCGGACCGGTATCGGGTCGGACCACTCGGAACCGCCGTAGAAGGCCGCATAGCTGCGCCAGCGCTCGCCCCTGCCGGTCTGCAAAGGATGCCTGCGGAACAGCACCCACGGCCTGCCCGAATCATCAAGCGCCATCGTCGGAATGCTGATGCGCTGCTTCTGGTGCGTGCCGATCCAAGGATCGTCGTGCATCGAATCCGTGCTTGGAGCCGTCGGAGGGCGCACCGTCCTACGCAAGGCACCATCCCAGACCCGGACGAGGATGTTCTTCGTCACGTAGAGGGAGGACGCCTGCCGACCCGGCCACCTGTCTCCCGAGTCCTTGCCCCACTCCGCATCGGAGTCCTCGAACGCGACCCATGCCCTGTCCTGCGCGTCCACGGCCACCGAGGCGCGCGCCTCGAATCGAGGTGACACCGCAACTGGAATAGGCTCTCCCAAGCCTTCACCGTTCAGCCGGCGAAGGAACACGTCATAGTTCCCGGCATCGTATGTGTCCCAGGCGATCCATGCGGTGCCATTGGATCCGGTCGCGATTGAGGGCCGCCAATCGTTCGCCTCGCTTGTGGAGACCTGCATGGGCGAACCTTTCCAGCGGCTGGCAAAGATGTCGAACTTGGATCCGCGCCGCCCCTGCCAGGCGAAGTAGCCTCCGCTTGCCACGACGTTGATATCGCTGCCCGGATCCGAGGTGATCCGGATCTCCTCGTCAAGCGCATTGGTTTCGACGGTGTACTCCCTGCCGAACAGATCCCAGTTCCCGTCGCGCTGCTCGGCCCACAGAACCGCCGCCCCACCGTCTGGAAGCGCCATCACCGAGGGCCGCCACACGTCCGCCCTCGGCTTCGTCGCGTAGGTGGGTTCGCCCCATCCCGTCGCAAACCTCCGGACCACCGCGACGCGATCCCCGTTGTCCTGGAACTCGATCGACCCAAAGTCACCGTTCAGGGCTGCGGCCTCGTCCACCGGCTGGCCGTCGTCGTATTCGACGTACGCGCAGAGGACGGAACCATCCGCGAGTCCTGCACAGTGCGGGTAGTCCTGCTCGCTGGGACCGTCGACGACCTTGGTTCCGGCCGGTATGCGGTAAACCTCGACACGACCATCGAGGTGCAGGGACATCGTGCCGAGGGCGAGCCCCATCGGTTCGAAGGAAAACTCGCCCTGGCTGGTCTTGACCGTGATTTCCCGATCTTCCCCAGCTTCGCTTTCGCAGGGCTCCTTCGGCAGTTCCAAAGTCAGCCTGGCGGGGAGGATGCGCGAACTGCGTCCACCACGGCCCTGCTTCACGGGACTTGATTCGGACTCTGCCGCCCACTCCGTGTCGGACGAAACCCAGCCCGTTGCGCTACCACTCCAGTCCGTCTGCTCCTGATCTCCGATTCCCAGCCGAAGCATGATGCGGCTCGCCCCGGGACAGTCGAGGGTGTCCGACCGCTGGGCCTGGGCGGCACCAGCGATGGGCCCGACGCTGGTCGAAAGGTGCCATACCGCAGGAACTGCGAGGAACGCCAGCAACAGAAGGGGGACGGACACCCGTCTTGAAACGTGATTCCGTGGCATGTGCGCTCCTATTCTCCAACTGGGACGCGCTTCGTCCAGTGCTCAGCCGACCCGCCAGCGCCGCCCTTTGAGGAGCGGGCCCCCTCCGGCTACGCTCCCAGATATCCCTCGAGCTTTTCCTTGGCATCGCTGAAGTAGCCAGTCAGCTTGTCCACGGGACCGCCAATCTCGAATACCAGAAGTCCCTCGTAATCGATTTTCCGGAGCTTGGCGATCAGCCGCGGGTAGTCCACGAAACCATGCACCAGTGGCTTGTGCTCTGCCCATGTGTCCGGTTCGATGTCGTGGACGTGCATGTGGAAGATCTTTGGTCCGAGCTCGTCGATGATCTGGTGGGTGACATCGTTGTAGGCCCTGATTCCTTCCGGAGTGCCCTTGTCCTCGGGCTCGACACGCGCCGTGAGCTCCGCGTAGTTCTTCTGGTGACCGACATCGATGGTGGCGCCCACGGCCTCGTGGTCCACTTCCTGGATGAGTCGCACGAAGTCCTTGACAGACTCGGGATAGCCAGTCTCGATGGACAGCTTGAAGCCTCGGTCCGCCGCCATGTCGCCCCAGCGACGGAAGGCTCCGAGCATCCTTGGCCAGGCGTCCTCCATGGACAGGTGTGCCGACCGCTGCACGTGGATGTTTGCGACCTCGGCGCCGACGAACGCCGTGGCGTCGAGGGCGGCGTCGATCCTTCGGACGCCGAACTCGTGCGACGGCGAGAACGGCGAGAAGTACGGTGTGTCCACCCAGGGAAGATGCGTTGAGACGTACTGAAACGGCGTCAGTGCCTCCCGTAGCTTCTGCCTCTCGTCTTCGTCAATGAGGTCCAGCTCGAATCCTGGCGGCATGCCGGGAACCGCCTCGGGAACCCCCATCGGATGCAGCTCGATGGTTTGGAAACCGATCCCGTGCAGTATGCCGATCGAACGGTAAAGGTCGTAGCCCGGGTAGTAAGGGTTGGCGCCGATGATGGTCGGAACCAGACCCCGATTCACGCCAAACAGCGGGGTGCTGCCGACGACTAGCCCGGCGAGAATCGAGTCAAGCCACTCTCTGCGGCTAAGATGCAATGGACACCCCCTTCGGGTGGCGGGAGGATCCGCCACCCGGTGATGATTCTCGCACGGCCATCAGACTCTCGGGCCGAGCAATGCAGCGCGACCGCCAGTCAGGCGGGGCCTTTCCGTACAATGGAAGCTTGAAGACGCTCTGCCGATTTCGACGGCAGGCGCGCCGCGAAGCGGCACTCACCCTGGCGAACACAGCAATCCTCCCGTGGATCCCCTTCGGACTCGCCAGGTCACACGTCTGACCGAAAAGGACAACCCCACATGCCAGAAGACAATTTCGCCGTTGCCGGCCTGGGCGTAATGGGCCGCAACGTCGCCCTCAACATCGAGCGCAACGGCTTCCCCGTCGTGGCCTTCAACCGCGGCGACGCCAACGCCGAGAGAATGCGCCAGGAATCGGCTGGAAAGAACGTCACGGTCACCCAGTCCATGGACGAGCTGGTGGCGCTGCTGGACAGGCCACGCCGCGTGCTGCTAATGGTCACCGCTGGGGCGGGCACGGACCGCGTCATTAATGCCTTGATGGAACGTCTCTCGCCGGGCGACGTCATCATCGACGGTGGAAACTCACACTTCCCCGACACAGACCGGCGCGCCAAGCGGGTACAGGAGGCGGGCCTGCACTTCGTGGGGTGCGGCATCTCCGGCGGCGAGGAGGGCGCCCTTTGGGGCCCCTCGATCATGCCCGGTGGAGACCGCGGGGCCTACGAGCGGATCGCCCCAGTGCTCGAGCGGATCGCCGCCAAGATCGACGACGGCACCACTTGCGTGACCTACTGCGGACGCCATTCCGCCGGCCACTACGTGAAGATGGTCCACAACGGCATCGAGTACGGCATCATGCAGCTCATCTGCGAGGTCTACGACGTGCTGCGACGTGCGGCCGGCCTCGAGACGGAGGCGATCCAGAAGATCTTCCAGCGCTGGACCGAATCCCCCGCGGTGGGCGGATTCCTCGTCGACATCACCGCGCAGTGCCTGGGGAAGGCGGACGACGACACGGGCGGTCCGCTGGTCGAGAAGATTCTCGACACTGCCGGCCAAAAGGGCACCGGCAAATGGACCGCACAGAGCGCCCTTGACCTAGGCGTCCCGATACCGACCCTCTCCCAGTCCGTAAACGCCCGCATCTTGTCTGGCCTGAAGGACGAGCGCGTCAACGCGTCGACGGTTCTGTCGGGTCCCGGCACTCACTACGAAGGCGATCTAGGCGAATTGGAGGAACTGCTCCACGACGCGCTGCACGTCTCGATGGTCGCTTCGTACGCGCAGGGCCTTCACCTGATCCAGGTCGCGTCAAGCGAGTACGACTACGGAACCGACCTCGCCGAGGTCTCCCGCATCTGGAAGCAGGGCTGCATCATCCGCTCCAGGCTGCTGGATCCGATCGGCGCAGCCTACAGCGAGCAACCAGACATGGTGAACATGCTGGTGCACCCGACGTTCTCGTCGGTCGTCAACGCTTCGCTCCACAAGCTGCGGTCGGCCGTCGAGGTTGCCAACCGCTGCGGCGTTGCTTCGACCTGCCTGGGCGCCACCCTGGCGTACCTGGACAGCTACCGATCAGAATTCCTGCCTGCCAACCTCCTGCAGGCCCTGCGCGACAACTTCGGCGCGCACACCTACCGTCGTCTGGACAAGGAAGGCGTGTTCCATACACAGTGGAACCAGTAAGCCGGCAGATGTCCATGAACAGCCTGCAGGACTTCCGATCCAGCAACGACTTCTTTGTCGGCCTCGATTCCGACGGCTGCGTGTTTGACTCCATGGAGATCAAGCACAAGGAATGCTTCACGCCAATGTTCATCAAGCACTGGCGGCTGCAAGCAGCCTCCAAGTACGCGCGACGGGCCTGGGAGTTCGCAAACCTCTACTCGAAGACCCGCGGCATGAACCGGTTCCCAGTCTGTGCGCGGACCCTGCGGCTAGTGGCAGACTGGCCCGAGGCCGCCGCGCGAGGCGTCCAAATACCGGATCTAGGCCCACTGGACGCGTTCATCGCGTCGGAGTTCCCGCCAAGCAACGCGGGCCTCGAGGCCTACCGTGAGCGCAACCCTCATGCGTTGCTCGATCTGACGATGGAATGGAGCCTGGCGGTGAACGCTGCCGTCAAGGACATCGTCTTCGGCGTCCCGCCGTTTCCGCTGGTCAAGGAATCGCTCGACCAGATCGTCGCTAGGGCAGACCTTGCCGTCGTCTCTGGCACTCCAGTCGAAGCTCTCCGGCGTGAGTGGGCCGAAACCGATCTCTCGCACTATCCCCAGTTGATCGCCGGCCAGGAGCAGGGCAAGAAGACCGCGCACCTGGCGACCATGGCCGGCGGAGACCGGTATGCGCCCAACAAGAAGCTGATGATCGGCGACGCTCCCGGAGATCGGAAAGCCGCGGAGGCTTCGAACTGCCTGTTCTACCCAGTCTGCCCCGGCCAGGAGGAGGCTTCTTGGGATCGGCTCTGCAATGAGGCGCTCGACCGGTTCTTCAGCGGCACCTACGCCGGCGACTACCAAGCCGAGCGCATCGCGGAGTTCGAGGCGCTGCTGCCTGAGCAGCCTCCCTGGGCCTAATCGCTCAGACGGTCTAGGCGACGATCTTGTACAGGTTCGCGTAGGTCCGGATCAGCAGCCCATCGCTGGCGATGGCCGGTGTGGCCATGCACATCTCGTCCAGCGCGTTCGAGCCGAGCAGCTTGTAAGTGGAACCCGCTTCGACCACCCAAGTCGTCCCTGCCTCGTCGAGGCAGAAGAGCTTTCCGTCATAGGCCCAGGGCGATGCCGTGAAGTTCACCGTGTCGCGCGAAATGCGCTGTTTGCCGTAGACCTCCTCCCCGGTACGGGCGTTGTGGCAGGTGAGGAACCCGCGATCGAACAGCGTGTAGTAGAGGCCTCGGTACACAAGCCCTGAGGGATGGTAGGGCCCGCCATGGGGCACCGACCAGACGATGTGATCGTTCGTGGTCACGCCTTCCGGCAGCGTGATGTCGCCCGATGCGCCCGGACGAACCGCGTAGATCGGCCGATGGTCGCTGTTCATGTAGCCCGACGAGATGTAGAGCAGGCCCCCGGTCGCGAACGGCGTCGGAATGGCCAGCGACGACAGCTTGCTCAACTGCCAGAGCACCTTGCCGTCCAAGTCGTAGGAGCGGACGTTGTTCCTTCCGACGGTCACGATCTCGGTGCGGTCCTCATGCTCCCAGACATACGGTGTGGACCAGGTGGTGGGCTCGTCGCGGTCGGCCTTCCAGATCTCCTTGCCGGTGGCCTTGTCGAGTGCCACCAAGTACGACTGTCCCTCGTGGTCGTTCGTGATGTAGAGGCGGTTGCCATGCACCGCCGGCGATGATCCCGTGCCGTATCCCCAGCGCGTCCGCACGGGCTCCCACTCGCGCGTCCAGACGATTTTGCCTTCCAGGTCGAGGCACCAAGTGCCAAGGTCGCCAATGTGCGCGTACAGGTGCTCACCGTCCGTGACGGCGGTCTCCGACGCATAGCTGTTCTTGCGATGGCGTCCGACAACCGGAATGGCCCTGTGCACTTCAGTCCTCCAGAGCTCCTTGCCGCTCGCCAAGTCCAGGCAGTGGACATTCCACGAGACTTCGTCCTCAGCCTTCGGGCTCTCCACGGCGCCCTCGTAGAAGCCTCCCTTCGGCACGTTGGAAAGGCTTGCGGCCTGCGCGGACGTGAGGAACACCCTGCCACCCGCCGTGATCGGGCACGACCATCCGCTGCCGCCGATCGGGGCCTTCCAGGCCACGTTCTCGGTTGCGCTCCAGGAAGTCGGAAGCCCGGTCTCGGTGCCTGGCACTCCGGTCGAGTCGGGGCCGCGGAACGCGGGCCAGTCCCCTGCGGCGGCACGCAGCGCCAGTGGCGTACCAGCAAGAGCGAGCATGGATCTTCGTGTCAGCATCTCTTCACCATCATCTTGTTCAACCCGCGCTGCACCACTTCGTCGCGCTGGTTGACGACCTCGAAGGCGACCGTGGCAACGCCCCGGTCCGGCTTGGACCGGGAGGCGCGCTTTTCGACCACCTTCAATTGTGCACGGATCGTATCTCCAATCCGAATGGGCCCCACGAAGTCCCAAGACCAGTGGAGCGAGGCGATTGCGTCGACCTGGAAGCTTGAGCGGTGCTTCAGACCGTCCGCAATGGCAAGGCCCAACAGGCCGTGGGCTATGCGTCCTCGGAACTCCGTCTGCCTAGCGTATTCCTCGTTCGTGTGCGCCTCGAAGTAGTCCATCGAGACAGCCGCGAAGTTCATCACGTGCCACTCGGTCACGGTGATGCCGGGCGTCGTGTGGCACTCGCCTACCGCAAGCTCGTCAAACAGACGCTTGCGCATCGTCACAACGCGAGTATACGAGAGACCTCCGAACCGTCACCGCTCCGGCAGCGGCACGAAGGAAGCGTCCATCAGATCGCGCATCCGTTCCGCAATCTCCGGATGCTCGTCGCCAACGTCAGAGCTCTCGCCGATATCGACCCGCAGATCGAACAGCTCGAGAGGTTTGTCCGGACCCTCGCGCACTGCCTTCCAGTGCCCCTGTCGAATGGCCTCGGCACGACCCGGAGTTCCGCCCCAGTACATGTGGCGGTCTTCGCCTAGGCTCTGCTTCCGCCCCATCAGCGTCGGCAGGATGCTGGCTCCATCCACACCCGCAGGCGTCTCGATGTTCAGAAGGTCCGTGACCGTCGGCAGAAAGTCCGCGAAGTACCAAGGCAGGTCGCTCACGGCCCCTTCGGGCACCTTGCCAGGCCACCGAACGATCATCGGGACGCGGATGCCCCCGTCATGCAGCGACCGCTTGTACCCTTGGAGCGGTCCGCTCGAATTGAAGAAGTACGGATCGTTCCCGCCTTCCTTGTGCGGACCGTTGTCGGACGTGAAGAACACGATGGTGCTCTCGTCGATCTCGTGCGACTTAAGCGCGTCCATGAGCCCTCCGACTCCGGAGTCGAGATGGGTGATCATGGCCGCCGTGCCCTTCTGAGGACCGGGCCAGTCCCTGTCGGCATAGATTCCGGCATCGGGGATTTCCATCCCAATGCGTTCCCTGTGAGGGCCAAGGTCCGCATCAACGTTGGCCATCCCGGGATCACCGCCGCCGTCTCGGGTCCCTGCCTCGTTGTTGGCGTGCGGGATCGTCAGCGCAAGGTACAAAAAGAACGGCTCTTCGGCGTGCGCGTCGATCCATTCGATGGCGTCGTCAACCAGCAGGTCGTGCGAGTAGTCGATGCGCTCCGTCGCCACGCCGCCCATGCCGCCGTAGCGTCCAGATCTGTGGACGACGTTGCGCAGTGGCACACGCTCCGGGCCACGCATCAGGAACTCGGGGTAGAAGTTGTGGGCGTGACCTTGGCTCAGGTAGCCGTAGAAGTGATCGAATCCCTGTTTCCACGGCGCACCAGGCGAGTTCTCCATGCCGAGGCCCCACTTGCCGATCAGGGCTGTCGCGTAGCCCTTCCCCTTCAGCAGCTCGGCCACGGTGACGTCTTCGTCCAGCAGGCCGGGCGTACCGTTTCGCCGAACTCTCGTGTGGCCCGTATGCTGGCCCGTCATCAGGACGCTTCGCGAAGGTGCGCAGACGGTGAATCCCGCGTACGCGTCAGTGAAACGCATCCCTTCCCGGGCCATGGTGTCGAGCGAAGGTGTCTGAATCACCTCTTGGCCGTATGAGCCCAGATCTCCGTAACCGAGGTCATCGGCCATGATCCAGATGATGTTTGGACGATCGCCGTCCGTAGCACGCTCGTCCTGTGCGTACATGGATTCGACACGGAACGCGAACCACCCGACCACGCACATGATCAGAATTAGCGAAACGAGGAATCGGACCATCGAGGAAGGACAGGTGAATCTTCCGGAAGACATGGCGTTAGAGCGGGACGGGGCAGTCGACCCATCCGATCGTACACATGCTAGACGCCATGCCAGCAGAGGACTTGTGGGCTCCCATCCAGGAAGGCACTTGGGTGCGGATTGGTAGAATGCCGCCGGTATGGACGGACGATTGGACCGGCGAACTTTCCTCAAGACGGCCACTGTGGCCGCAGCAGCCGCTGCAAGCACGTCAACGCTAAGTGCGCGTACCGTGAAGTTCGAGGCACCGGACTCGCTGTATCACGGCGATGACTGGGAGACGCTCAACCCAGGCTACTGGCAGGTCGAAGGCAACGCCCTGAGACGCCGGATTCATAGCCTGGGGGACCGCGCGCGCAACACGGGCTTCCCGTACCACTACGAGACCCACAGTCCACGAGGCCACTCCAAGATGCCGGTGGACTACGACCCTTCCCTGCCCCCGGGACTGATCTGGCATCGGCAGTGGCGCCTGGACGGATCGTATGGCCTCAAGGCGGAGGGCTCGGTGATTGCCGAGGCGCATGGTCCTCGCGACAGCGACTCGGACGGCTGGAAGATGTACCGCAAGGGCTACGGCGCCCTCGGAGTCGGCTTCGGCTCGGCGACCCTCTACCAGTCGTTCGGACAGGCCGGCCAGAACGGTAATGCCGCATGGATTGCGGCGTGGTCGGACGACGGCTACTTCGGTGTCTACGAGCACGGCTCGGACGACGTCATCGCGATGGAGCGCGTGGCGCCACCCACCAAGGGTGATGAGTTCGTGATTGAGGTCGAGGTCAGGTCGACTGGCTCGAACTCCGGCACCCTTGTCGCCAGGCTCACGGTCAACGGCAGTCAGGCGGCAGAGCTGCAGGTCGAAGGGGTGGACGCAAAGAGGCATCTCTCGGGATTCGTCGGGCTGGCAGGCCAAGGCCTGCTGGACTTCAACGTCAGGACCTTCACGGTCGAGCCGGGCAAGAACGAGCCTCTCAACCCTCAACTCAACGACTGCCACGCCTGCTACGCCCTCGGCGACACCTTGCGACAGATCGATGGGAAGTGGCAGGTCCGCTTCGTCGGCCTCTTCCGGAGCGACGGCGAAACCGCGGAAGTACGCGTCGCGGACACGCCAAACCCGGCCGGAGGATGGCAGTCGGTGCCGGTGGCGGCATCGGCGCCCATCGTCAACAGCGACTTTCGGCGCAACACCTCGGTGCTCGACGCGACCCTGCCCAGAAACCCCGCCGACACCCACCTGTACTTCACTATCTGGAAGGATGGCGAGGACGTCACGAACGATCCCAGACTCGGCACCGACGCCGTGGGCATAGGCACCGGTCAGGTGGGAGGCGTCCCGAACGATGGCGCGTATGTCGGACGCCTCCCTCGCCTGACCGCACCGTACAAGCTATGTGGCCTGTCCTGCCATGCGATCCACGGCGGCGGTCCAAACCTGCCGGACGCGGGACCGGGCGGCGGGTTCTTCGTGCACGACCAGCCGACGCCGGGTGCCTACCAGCATCTCGAGGACTACGAGTTTCAAGTGATGATGTGGGAGGACGATGTCTGGTACATGGAACTCCTCCTGTACCCGCCCTCTCCCGACGACGCCTACAAGATCGTCACGACCACGCTCTGCGGACCGACCACGCGCTGGCAGATGATGCGGCACTGGAACACGATCAACCCCGGCGATCACGACTACGGGATGGACGACGTCAAGGGTCCCGAGCAGATCGCGATCCGCTCCCACGAGGATCTGGGACAGGACCGTGATTACATGCGGCGGAACTTCCGCATCGTGCACCATTTGGTCACCGGAGACGAGGCACCCTCCGGCACTGAGAACCCCAAGAAGTGGCGTCGCTGGAAGATGCCGAACAGAGACTTCAGCCTGCTCATCCTGGACTCCCGCCTGTGGCGGTCCAGCCAGGACACGAACATATGGGACGACCAAGGCTGGGGCGCCAAACAGAATCTCTACTCTCGCCGCGACGTCACGCGCAGCTTGCTGGGCGAAGAGCAGTTCTCCTGGCTACAGGAGACCATTCGCACGGACTCCTCACGGCTCATATGCCTCACGGGGATCAACGGACTGCACACGATCTGGATCGGCAACGGGAGGCGCGAAGACGCCAAGACCGTGCTGGGAGAGAGGGATCGCGTCGCCGCGGACTACGCAGGCTGGGTCACGGCTGGCGCAAACCGTGTTCTGGAAACGCTCGGATCCCGGGACGGTGTCGTCACGACGTACGGCGACGTGCACGTCGGCATGATCCTGCGGAACGAGGAGCACCGGGTGTTCGAGTGCTCGTTCGGACCGATCGGCCGCAGCGGAGGGAGAGGTGTCAAGGAGGGGTTCGGCCCGCGCATGAAGGACTTCGACGGGCGCGACGTCGAGGTCAGGGCGCTGTACCACCAGCGCTATGGCGCACCGGATCTGCGCGAGCGCGAAGGGCCCTACTACTGGAACTTCCTGGAGATGGAGTTCGACACGCGCGGAGACGATCCCCAGATTGGGCTCCGCGTACGCAACCTGATCGACTCTCCCGACACCGAACCCAGAGGTGGCGGTTCCGCCGCGGACGCGGCCTCGGGGACCGGTCGGCCTCCCACGTGTTCGCTTCGACCGGTGAAGCTGCTACCGGATGCGGACGTGCTTCTGACCTCGGTCGAAGGACGTCCCCTGCGAGGCGGCAGGACGATGCCGGACGGGACGCTGTCCATCAAGGGGCTGGTAGGCCCTGAACCAGGGGAGACTGTGATCGCCACGGCAAGGGCGGGCGACAAAGTGTCGGTCAAGCGGCTGGTGACGATGGCCGTGGGAGGATAGGAGCCCCATGAAGCTTTGCTGGCTGGCAGTCGCCACGGTCGTGTTCTGGGGCTGCGGCTCGGCTCCGATTCCCGACATCACGATCAACACTCCCATGGAGGCGCCGGACTGGGCCGTCGCGCAGCGCCAGCTGCTGGACCAGAACTCGGAGGCGGTGAAGGCCTTTTCGGACAAGTACCTCGACGAGAACGGCTACCTCCGCCACACCCCGCGCTGGGGAACCCTCGACGGTCCGGACGACGCCATCGAGACCTTCTACAACTGGACTCTGCTGCACGCACTGGGCGGATCGGACGAGGTCCTGTCGCTCTACAAGAAGGCCCTCGAGGGACACCTTGACCAATACGGCGAACTCAGGACCGAGCTGACGACGCTGGCCGCGAACGGCGCCTACCATCGCGAGTTCATCACGCAGTCGGACTGGTTCCACACCGGCGAGGGCATGCGTGCCTTTCTCCTGATGGGCCACTCCGATCCAGAGGACCGCAAGTACGTCGAACGCATGGAGCGGTTCACCCAGATGTACACCGGAGAAGATCCGACGGTCGAGAACTACGACCCGGAGCACAGGATCATCCGCAGCATTTGGAATGGCAGTCTTGGACCGATGCTTCGCCGGGCGACGGTCTACGACTGGGTCGGCGATCCGGTCCCAGGCAAGTTCCACCTGCTGCACAACCCGGCCCGGAACACCCAACTGCTCGACCTCGAACAGTGGTATCCCCGCATGCTGGCGCACTGCGACGAGTACCTCGACTCGGTCGGGGACAACTTCCTCAACCTCGCCGCGACGCTGCTGGGCACCAACACCTACGCCTTGACCGGCAACGAGAAGTACCGCGACTGGACGCTGGAGTACCTGGACGCATGGAAGGATCGGGCAGCTGAGACGGGCGGGATGATCCCGTCGAACATAGGCCTCGACGGCACGTTGGGAGGCGAGCACAACGGCCAGTGGTGGAAGGGTACCTACGGGTGGAACTTCACCATCTTCGACGGCGAGCTGCAGGAGATCGCCCACCGCAACTACTTCACGGCATCCAGCTTCCAGGGATTCGCAAACGGCCTCCTGCTGACGGGAGATCAGGGCTACGTCGACGTGCTTCGCAGGCAGATGGACCTTGTGCTTGAGGCCGCCAAGGTTGAGGAGGGCCAGGCCCTACTGCCGACCATGTACGGGGACCCGAGAGGCTACGCGTATGACGGCGAACCCGAGTTCTATCGGTTCCTGCCCGTGACCTATTCAGATCGCCTCGCGGAGATCTACCTGTGGTCCATGCAGCAATCCGACCTGGACCGTGTGCCGCTGCGAGAGGAGCCGTGGATCGCCTTCCTCCGGGGCCAGAACCCCGACTACCCCATGGAGGCCATGGCCGCCGACGCGCAGCACATCGAGAATCGGCTCGCTCTGATGGAGGACGACGAGACCACCGCCGAGACCCGCCTAGCGGACTACCTGCTGGGAATCATGCCCGCCACGACTGACACCCTGATGCAGCTCACGACCGGAGGATACTTCGCGCGGGGCCGGATCTGGGTGCTACACAGCCGCCTGCGGCACTTCGATCCGGACAACAACAGAGCAGGCCTGCCGGAGGACGTCGCTGCGCTGGTGCACGAACTTGCGGACGACTCGGTGAAGGTCACGCTCGTCAACCTGAGCCCCACCGCGCCTCGGAACCTGGTGCTGCAGGCTGGTGGCTACGCGGAGCACCAGATCACAGGCATCGAAGGCGTCGAAGCGCCTCCGGAGATCAACGGCACGGCACTGACTGTCCGGCTTGAACCCGGATCCGGCCAGACGCTGACGCTGCACATGCAGCGCTTCGCGAACGCGCCGAATCTCACCTTCCCCTGGGAGCGCTGAGCGGCCGCTGACCACGCACACTGGCAGGTGTCGGACGCTGGGACTCCTCAGCTTTCCTCCTTGGAGGCTTGTTGTGCTTGCGAGGACCGATCACCATGCTCATCGACCTCCCCTCAATGCGGGGCTGGGTCTCCGCGCTGCCAAACTCGCTGACATCCGCGGTGAGCGTCCGCAGGATCCGTTCGCCAATGTTCGCGTGCGTAATCTCGCGCCCGCGGAAGAAGATCGTCGCCTTGACCTTGTTGCCTTCCTTGAGGAAACGAATGGCGTGATTGCGCTTGAAGGCGTAGTCGTGCTGATCGGTGTTGGGACGGAACTTGACTTCCTTGATCTCGATCTTGTGCTGCCGCTTCTTGGCCTCGTTGCGCTTCTTCTTCTCAACGTACGAGTACTCGCCGTAGTCGATCACCTTGGCGACCGGCGGAACCGCGTTCGGGGATACCAGCACCAGATCCAGTCCAAGTGCCTTGGCGCGCCGTATCCCCTCGGTGGTGGCCATGACGTTCGTCTGGCCATCTGGGAACACGACCCTGACCTCGCGCGCACGGATCGTCTCATTGACGTTCTGGCGCCTTACGCGTCGGATCGGGCGGAATCGTCTTCGGAAAATGTGCGGCCTCCTACGTCAGCACGGGATTCCGGACCAAACAAAAAAGGATCGGTACGCCATGTGACGTCCAATCCTCCGAGATGCTCGAAACTGCCAGCGGAATTCCCAAGGCCCGGACAATCGACTGGATCGTACAAGGCCGTATGCCAATGCAATCTTAGCATGAACGAATCCCCGTCCAGCCGCCATCAGGCGATCGATGTTAGGCACACGGCCCGCCGTCCCTCCGCTTGACTGGCTCTGCGTCCCTCCCCACGACACCTGCCAATCTCCCCCTGCCCTAGCTGTTCGGGCAACAAACGGCTTCCGATGCACCCGCCCAGAAGGACCTCGCGGTTCGATCAACCCGGCGCCGCAGCCGCAGGCTACGGCATCAGCGATCCGATCTCGCAATGTGTGGGCAAGAATTGACAGCCCCTCGATCGTGGCTTAGGATGATTCCCGCGCCTAACGCAAATCCAAATGGTCAAGCAGGACTTAGTAGACGCAGTCGTCGACCGTACGGGACTCAGCAGAGTACAGGCAAAAGACGCCGTCGAGTCTGTGTTCGACCTCCTGCGCACTGCCATCGCGCGAGGCGAGAGGATCGAGCTGCGCAGGTTCGGTGTCTTCGACATCCGCCCTCGCAAGACCGGAATCGGCAGGAACCCAAGGACAGGCGAGATCGTTCCCATCAAGCCCGGCAAGGCGGTGCGGTTCCGACCCGGCAAGGCGATGCGGGATTTGGCGTTGCCCCGCTAGATGCGGAGGGCGCCGGGCACCTACCCGTACGCTTGATTGGTCGGCGCGATTACCAGTTCGGGGATCGACGCCCGTGGATGGAGCGTCGCGACCAGCAGTGCCACCCGCGCAACGTCTTCGGGCTGCAGCATCTTTGCCCGCCTTTCGTCGGAGGGCACCTCTGGCCGCCGGTCGAGGATCGGCGTGTTGACCTCGCCGGGACAGATCACACACGACCGGACTCCAAGGGGTCCGTCCTCCAGGTGCGACGACAGGCTGAGTGATCTTGCCGCGTGCTTGCTTGCGCTGTAGCTCGCACCAGCGAGCACCGAGGCGCGGACCCCAGCGATCGAGGAAACCGTGATGACGACGCCATCGCCCCGCGCCCTCATATCGGGAAGGACTGCGTGCATCAGGTAGAACACACCGTTGAGGTTGACGTGTACCACTTCGTCGAAGTCCTCCTTGGTCAGTTCTGCGAGCGCTCGTTGCGGCACGTTGGTCCCCGCGTTGTTCACAAGGATGTCGATCTGCGGGAGCTTGCCCTTCGCCCACTCGACCATCTCATCCACCGCCGCCGCGTCACCAACGTTCAGCGCGTATGGATGGAGCCGCGCGCCACACTCGCCGGCGCAGTCCCTCGCCTGTTCGAGCTTGCTGAGCGTCCGCCCAACAGTCACAACCTCCGCGCCCTGCTCGGCATAGCTCCGCGCAACGGCCTCGCCGATGCCCGTTCCTCCACCGGTGACGATCGCACCCTTGCCAGAAAGCTCCACCTGCCTCCCCTTCCCGCGGCGGTTGGCCGCAATTCGCTATGGTACCGCCGGTCCGGCGTTGACCCTTCCGCGGTGCGGGAGCGGTTGCCGCGGCACCTCCCCACCCCACCCTTGGAAGCATCCACCTTGGCCCGGAGGGGTGTGACCGCGACTCGGACTAGAATGCAAGGTGATCCGTAATGCGCCAGACAGTGCTCGTCGTCGAAGACGATCGGGATCTCTGTTCGTTGCTGGAGTACAGCCTCGGCAAGAATGGCTTCGATGTGGTGACGCGCAACCGCCTCGATGGCAGCGCGGATGCCGTCGCCAGCCACAAGCCGGACCTGATCCTTCTCGACGTAATGCTGCCGGACGGCGACGGATTCGAATTCTGTCGCCTGCTCAGGTCGGACCCCGAGACCAACCGCATCCCGGTTCTGTTCCTGACAGCGCGCAGCCAGGAGATCGACCGGGTCCAGGGACTCGACATCGGAGGCGACGACTACATCACCAAGCCGTTTAGCCCAAGGGAGCTCGTAGCGCGGATCAAGGCCCATTTGCGGCGAGGCCGCAGCGCACAACCGACGGCGTCGATGGCCGCTCAGGGACTCTCGATCAACTACGAGGCGCGGACGGCTACGCTGCACGGAAAGGGGCTTGACCTGACGGCCACGGAGTTCGCGCTGCTCGGGTTCCTCGCGGCGCATCCAGGCAAGGCCTACACTCGGAAGCAGCTGATCACCCGCATCTGGGCCGCCCACTCGCAGATCACGCCACGGAACATCGACGTGCACGTACGTCGTTTGCGGGAGCGGATCGAGGATGAGCCCAAACGGCCTCGCTGGATACACACGGTGCGAGGATTCGGGTATCGGTTCGAGATTCCCGGATGACCGCACGCATCCTCGTAAAGCTGGGGCTGCTAACGATCCTGCCGCTGGCCCTGACGGCCGGGGCGGTGCTGTTCCTTGTCACGACGATCACCCAGGCCAACCTCGAGGCCGGCCTCGAGCGCAGCCTTTCCGAAAAGGCGCGCCTCACGGAAGTGACGCTTGAGGGATATCCCTTGGCCGACTATCAGGCGATCGTCACCGATCTGGCTCGACGCGCAAAGGCGCGCGTCACCATCATCGAGCGCGACGGCACCGTGCTGGCCGACTCCGAAGCCGATCCGGCGCAGATGGAGAACCACGCCGACCGACCAGAGTTCATCGATGCCATTCGATACCGCAGTACGGCCGTCAGCCAGCGCCTCAGCTCGACCGTCGGCACCGAGTTCCTCTACGTTGCCGTGCCCATGGAGGGCGGCGGCGCCGTCCGTCTCGCGCTGCCGTTGGCGGAGGTCAATGCCCTAGCGCGAGACAGCCGCAACAGCATCACCAAGGTCATCCTCTGGATTTTCATTCCCGTGATCGTGGCCATCACCTGGTCCGCTCGGAGGATCTCGGCGCAGCTTTCCGGCATTGTCAACATGTCCAAGGAGATCGCTTCCGGCAACTTCACCAGCGAAGTCCCACTGCCGAAGCGAGGCGACCTCCGGGAACTCAACGATCTTGCAGCAACTCTCCAGACCACGGCGGGTGAGCTGCGATCCACCTTCAATCAGCTGCAGGACGAGCGCCAGAACTTCGCGGCTACCGTGAACGGCATCGGCGAAGGCATCCTGGTGGTGGACCGCAGGCGCCGCATCGTTCTCTACAACCCAACGATCGAACGTATGTTCCCGAACGAACCGTTGCGCAACGCCGCGTCGCTCGACGATTGGAGCGACCGGACCATCCGGGAGATCTTCGGCGACACGCTCGAGAGCGGCGCGGTCAACTCCACCGCCTTCACGATCTACGAACCGGACCAGCGATCGTGGAGGGTCTCGTGCGCCCCGATCATCAGCAGGAAGGGCAAGGTGCAGGCGGTCGCAGCTGTGTTCCACGACATCACGGAACTGCAGCGCCTGGAACGCATCCGCAGGGACTTCGTCATGAACGTCTCTCATGAACTGCGGACTCCGTTGGCCGCGATAACGGGATACGCCGAGACTCTCCTGGACGGTGCGATCGACGACAAGGCCATCAACAAGCGATTCGTGCGGACCCTGTGGCGGAACGCCCAGCGCCTCGGCCAGCTCACGGCCGACCTGATGACGCTGTCCCAGATCGAAGTCGGTGCGCGGGAGTTCGAGTTCCAGCGCGAGTCCGCGCGGAGGCTCATCGATCAGGCCGTCGAGGGCATTAGGCCCGTGGTCGAGCGAAGGACCCTGCGGCTGGTCGTGGAGCCCGTGGACAGCAGCATCTCACTGGAATGCGATGCGAATGCCATGCAACAGATTCTGAGCAACCTGCTCGACAACGCCACCAAGTACACCCCGGAAGGGGGAGAGATCACCGTGGGAGTGCGCGAGGCCGGCCACGACCTGGAGTTCTTCGTCAGGGACACCGGGATCGGAATCTCCGACGAGCACATGCCGCGCCTGTTCGAACGCTTCTACCGGGTGGACAACGCACGCTCGCGGGAACTCGGCGGCACGGGCCTAGGCCTCGCCATCGTCAAGCACTTGGTCCAGGCGCACAACGGTGCCGTCTGGGTCCGCAGCAGGCACGGACTGGGCAGTACGTTCTGGTTCTCGATGCCAGTTGTGCAGGCAGGAAGCCCACCGATTCAGCCGATGCCCGAAATGCGTGCGCCGCTGCCACTGCAATAGCTGTCGGCAGCGACGTGAAGGCTAGAATACGAGCGAGCCAATGTCGGCTGGACCGACGCAAAGGAGCCCCGTGTCAATGGCATCCAAGACGATGAAACTCTTTCTGCTAGCGCTCGTTAGCGTCGGAACGCTAGCGGCGGCGCCAGGAGCTAACCGGTTCACGCCGCTGTTCGACGGCGTCTCGTTGAAGGGCTGGGAAGGCGACCCGAAGCTCTGGACCGTCGAGGACGGAGCGATCGTGGGCCGCACATCGGCGGAGGACCCGATACCCTTCAACTCCTTCCTCGTCTGGCGTCAGGGCACGGTCGACGACTTTGAACTCCGTTTCGAGTACTGGATGGATGCCGGCAACTCGGGCGTGCAGTACCGCAGCCACCAGAAGCCCGAGGAATGGGGAGCGTACGTCATGGGTGGCCTCCAAGCCGACTTCGAGGCCGGTGAGCGTCATACCGGCGGCCTCTACGGCGAGCGGTCGCGCAAGATCCTTGCGCGGCGAGGCCAGAAGGTGGTGGTCGGCGCGGATGGCAAGCCGACGGTCACCGGAAGCCTCGGTGACCCGGCAGAACTACAGAAGCGGGTAACCCTCAAAGGGTGGAACAGCTTCCACGTAATCGCGCGAGGCAACCGCTACATCCATAAGATCAATGGCCAGGTGATGGTCGATGTTGTCGACAACGACCCGAACGCCCCGACGTCCGGCCTGCTAGGGCTGCAGATTCACCGTGGCCCGCCCATGACGATCAAGTTCCGCAACATTGCGCTGAAGAGGCTCAACATGCCCGAGCGACGCAAGGTTGTCTTCGTGGGAGGAGTCAAGAGCCACGGCTACGGGTCACACGAGCACAGCGCCGGCATCAAGCTGTTGATGGACGCCTTGGAGAACGGCTTCCCCGAGATCCACACCGCGGCGTACTTCGACGGGCACCCCGACGACCCTACAGCGTTCGACAACGCCGACGCGATCGTGCTTTACAGCAATGGCGGGATGGGGCATCCGTGGCTGAAGGCCCTGCGACATGTGAACCGCGCAGCGTCACGTGGAGTCAGCATCGGGGCCATCCACTATGCGGTCGAGGTACCGGAGGGCGAACCCGGCGCAATGTTCCTGGACTGGATCGGCGGCTACTTCGAGCGCTGGTGGTCCGTGAACCCGCACTGGATTCCGACGGACGTGAAGCTCGCCAAGGAACACCCCATCACGAACGGGGTGGAACCGTTCGAGATCAACGACGAATGGTACTTCAACATGCGCTTCCGCACGGGCATGCAGGGCGTCACGCCGATCCTGCAAGCAATCCCTCCGGCCGAGACCTTGAGTCGTCCGGACGGACCCGTCTCAGGCAATCCCTACGTCCGGGCGGCCGTGGGCCGCAAGCAGATTCAGACTCTGATGTGGGCCAGCGAGAACCTCGGCGGTGGCCGCGGGTTTGGGTTCACCGGGGGGCACGTCCACTGGAACTGGGCGCATCCCGGGTACCGCAAGCTGGTGCTGAACGCCATCGCATGGATCACGGGGGCAGAAGTGCCGCGGAATGGTATCGAGTCGGGCCCGTACTCCATGGAGCAGATGCTTGCCAACCAGGACTACGAGCCCTGGGGCCGCTACGACAAGGAGACCGTCAAGACCATGGTCGAGGGATGGGCAAAGTAGCCTTGACGCGGCAAACCCACTCCCCTCCCCCAGCCCCTCGGCCAGTTCGTCTTACCACCAAACCATGACAAGCGTCCCGGCCGCATGGGCGAGCCCATGCGGCCGAACCGCCGGATCACGCCAAGCGGACTCCAGAAGGCAGTCGAACATCCATGACATTCATCGCGCAGCTCGTCAGCGGCCTCGCCGAGCTGATCTGGGGGCCTTGGCTTCTGGCCCTGCTGCTGGGAGGCGGGTGCTACTTCCTTGCCTATTCCAGGCTCGTGCCGCTGCGCTACTTCCGCCACGCCGTCCACGTGCTGTTTGGGCGGTACGACCGCGACGACGACTCGCCCGGCATGGTCAGCCACTTCCAGGCCCTTAGCAGCGCACTGGCGGGAACGATCGGCATGGCGAACATCGCCAGCGTGGCGGTGGCGATACAGACCGGAGGTCCTGGCGCCATCTTCTGGATGTGGATCTGCGCCATTGTCGGCGTCGCGACGAAGTTCTTCACCTGCACGCTGGCTGTTCAATTCCGTGGGCGCGACAGCCTCGGCGTACTCCAGGGCGGTCCGATGTACGTCATCGCGCAAGGCCTCTCATCCCGATGGAGGCCGCTCGCAACGATGTTTGCCGTATGCGCACTGTTTGGAACGGCACCGGTATTCCAAGCCAATCAATTGGCTCAGATTCTGCGCAACTCCTTCGTCGCCCCGACCGGACTGCTTGACGGGCCTGGCCGCGAACTTGCATTCAACGTCCTAGTCGGGCTGGTCCTTGCGATTTCCGCCACGAGTGTCCTGCGCGGGGGCATTCAACGCGTCGGACTGGTTGCCTCACGTCTGGTTCCGGCCATGGTGGTGCTGTACTGCGGGTGCGGACTGCTGATTGCGGCGCTGAACATCGAGCAGGTTCCGTCGGCGTTCGCGCTGATCCTTCGCGATGCCTTCACGGGCGAGGCCGTTGCCGGGGGTGTGATTTGGACGGTGTTCGTGACGGGTATCCGCAGGGCCGCGTTCTCGAACGAAGCTGGCATGGGTACCGAAGCGTTGGCGCACGGCGCAGCCAAGACGAACGAGCCCACCCGTGAGGGACTCGTCGCCATGCTCGGACCTGTGATCGACACGCTGATCGTCTGCACCACGACAGCAGTGGTCATCCTGACGACGGGCGCGTGGCAGGATCCAAGCATCGATGGCGTGAGCGTCACGGTCGCAGCGTTCGAGGGCGCCTTGCCGGGCTTTGGGCTCATCGCGCTCTCAGTCTGCGTGGTGTTCTTTGCCTGCACAACGATCCTCACGATGGGCTACTACGGACAGAAGTCGCTGGCGTTCCTGATCGGGGCCGAGCGCCAACACTACTACGAGTGGGCCTTCGCCGCGTTGATCGTGATCGCATCCTCGGTTTCTCTGGGAGTTGTGGTTGACTTTGCCGACGCCACGTTCGGGCTGATGGCGATACCGACGATGATCTCGGCGATTCGGCTGTCGCCCGCCGCCATGTCGGAAGCCAGGCGGTACTTCGGGACCCTGAGAGCAAGCGGAGAAGCGCGGCAGTCCTAGCAGTGCGGACCTTGAACGGGCCAATGCCAGCTCGGCTGTCGCTGCTTCTGCTTGCGGCAGGGCTGTCGCTGTCCGCCCGTCCTCCAAACATTCTCCTGATCGTTTCGGACGATCAGGGCTACGCGGATCTCGGCTCGATGGGCAGTCCCGACATCCTGACGCCGAGACTCGACCGATTGGCGTCGGAAGGCGTGCGGCTTACGAGCTACTACTCGGCCTTCCCGGTATGCACGCCGTCGCGTGGCACGTTGCTCACAGGGCGCTATCCCCAGAGGAACGGTACGTACGACAACTTCCGCAACGACCGGGTCAACGACGACTATCTCTATTCGCCGGAGGAGTATGCGATCAGCCCGGAGCGGATCCTTGGCATGGACGCAAGGGAGACGCTCCTATCCCAGGTGCTGCGAGACGCCGGGTACGCTACGGCGGTGTTCGGCAAGTGGGATCTGGGATCGCTGCAGCGCTTCCTGCCGATGCAGCGGGGCTTCGACGAGTTCTACGGATTCGTCAACACCGGCATCGACTACTGGACGCACGAGCGCTACGGGATTCCGTCGATGTACCGCGGCAATGCACCAACGGAGGAAGACAGGGACCACTACACGACCAACCTGTTCGAGCGGGAGACGCTGCAGTTCATGGAACGGAATCGCGACAGACCGTACTTCGTGTACCTGTCGTACAACGCCCCGCACGGCGCCTCGAACCTCGACCGGCGAATACGGGGCATGGCGCAGGCCCCGGGCCGGTGCCTTGAGCTTTACCCGGATCCCGACCGGATCGAAGGGGAGCGCCGTCGCAAGTTCAACGCATCGGTGACGTGCATGGACGAATCAATCGGGCGCGTTCTGGATCGGCTGGATGGGCATGGCCTTCGGGACGACACGATTGTCGTGTTCGTGTCGGACAACGGCCCCGGCTCCGGGGGAGACGCAGGCCCACTGCGCGGACGCAAGGGGCAAATGTTCGAGGGAGGCGTGCGCGTTCCCTTCCTCATGCGGTGGCCCGTCAAGATCGAACCGGGCACGGTTTCGGATGAATTCCTGACGGGCCTTGATGTGTTTCCCATGCTCGTGAAGGCAGCCGGGGCCGAGTCCCCGGAGGGCGTGACCCTCGACGGGTTCGACATGCTGCCGGTCCTGCAAGGCAAGGCGAAGTCCAGCCGGAACACGATGTTCTGGGAACGCCAAGGCGAGTACGGGGCGCGCGTGGGCCGGTGGAAGCTCGTCGAGTCGCGCCGCGGCTCGGGGCTCTTCGACCTGTCGGAGGATCTTGGAGAGCGGAAGAACCTCAGCGAGGAACTCCCCAAGGTGCTGAGGCGCGTGAGGGATCGCTTCCACGCCTGGCAGCGGGAGATGGCAGAAGCGGAACCGCGCGGCCCGTTCAAGAACTACTGAGCGGTCCCGACTCGCGGCGGAGATCAACGCCTACACTGGCACTAGAGGATGCAGGCTGACATGCAGGCCCCACAGCCTCTAGAGATCAACCGCCACGGCGTCCACGACGTAGAGATCGTCTGGAGCTCCGGTGAACGCGCTGTCTACCCAGCGAAGTTCCTTCGCGGGCAGTGCCCTTGCGCCACATGCGTCGACGAGGTCACCGGCAAGCGGATAGTGACCGAGACCCTGCTGCCGATTCTGGTCTATCCCAAGCAAATAGAGCCCGTCGGGAGATACGCCATCCAAGTGCACTGGAGCGACGGGCACTCGACCGGCATCTATACGTGGGAACGGCTGTACGGTCTCATGTCACAGCTCCGGCAGCGGGAGGGTTCCAGCTGACCAGAGCCCGACTGGCAGGAGGCTCGAGCAGGCTCAAGCCGTCGGCTTTGAACCAGCTGGGCCGCACGAGAACGCGCTAGGCCCGACCGCAACTAGGCCCAGGAGCCTTTGCGGCCTTCCTCGGCGATGTGGTCCGCCGCCCTCGCGGTGATCGCCATCATCGTCAGCGTCGGATTCTGGCACCCGATCGACGCGAACGCCGCGCCATCGGTCACGAAGACGTTCGGCACGTCGTGGGACTGTGCATATGGGTTGATCACTGCCTTCTTGGGGTCCGTGCCCATCCGGGCTGTGCCGACCTCGTGGATGCAGAAACCGCCCACCGAAGGGTTGCCAGTCAGCCTCACATCCTTGTGTCCCGTTGCCTCGAGCATCTCGGCCGCGGAGACCCGTGCATCGTGCCACAGTGCCAGATCGTTGTCGCTCCATTCGAAGTTGATGTCGAGCGTCGGCAGGCCCCAGGCATCGCGACGATCATGGTTTAGAGTGGCACGGTTCTCGTACGTGGGCAGGCACTCGCACCAAGCACCCAGGAAGGTCTGCCAGCTCGCCTGGTCGTGTACGGCCTCCTTGAACTGCTTGCCGAAGCCCTTTGCCCGCAGATTGAAGCTCGGTGCGCTCTGGCCTTGGTAGCCGTATCCACGGATCATGCCGTTGGTGCTTGGGCGGTCGATGTTGCGGAACCGCGGCACGTAGATTCCATTGGGGCGCGAAGGCGTGCCCACCCACGGCTTAGCGTCCAGTTCGGGCAGCCGGCCGAATGCCCCGCCCTGGTAGATGTGGTCCATCAGGTAGCGCCCGAGCACGCCACTGGAGTTGAAGTCCAGACCATGATTCGCCGAATGCATCATGATGCGCGTCGACTCGAGCGTCGAGGCGCAAAGCACGACAACCTTGCCGCGCACTTCGCGGACCGTGCGGTCTAGGCGGTCGATGTAGGAAACTCCCGACGCCTTCCCGGTGCGGGGATCCTTGTTGACATGGCTGACCACCGCGTCGGTGACCAGGTCGCAGATGCCCGATTCGAGAGCCGCCTTGAGCGTGGTCGTGATGCTGTTGTAGTACGAATGCGTCACGCAGCCCTGTTCGCAGGGACCGCAATAGTGGCAGGACGCACGGCCATTGTGGGCCTTGGTGAGGATCGCCGATCTGCCGATCGTGGCGACCCGACCCATCTTGCTGCGCAACCGGTTGCGAAACAACGTCTCGCCGCAGCGAAACGGCATGGGAGGGAGGAACTCGCTGTCGGGAAGCTGGGACAGACCCTCCACGATGCCGCTGATGCCGATGAACCGCTCAACCTTCGCGTAGTGCGGCGCCAGCTCGTCGTGCGTGACGCCCCAGTTCTCGCCGTAACCGTCCCGGTCCGCGCACCGAAAGTCGATGTCGCCCATGCGGTAGGACTGACGGCCCCATGACATCGAACGGCCGCCGAGAACACGCATGCGGATCCAGTGGAACGGCTTGTCGTCCGGAACCTGATACGGATTCTTGATGTCGTCGACGAACCATTTGTAGTTCGACTCGCGGCAGGCGTAGACCAAGCTCTGAATCGGCCGGGTCCGCACCATGGCCGGCGCCTTCGGGATGCCTCCGACGAAGCGCGAGGAGTTGCCCCGATACTTCAGTTCGTAGGGCATGACGTGCTCGGTGAAGTCGGAGTCCGTAATCTTCGGACCAGCCTCGAGCACACAGGTCTTGAGTCCCGCGGTGGACAGCAGCCATGCCGCCACGCCACCGGTAGCTCCCGAACCAACGATCACAACGTCGTAAACGTCGTTGTCCCTTGCAACCGTCTGCAGCACCGCGATTCAGTCTACCAGCCGACCCTTGCAGGCCAGGCAGGAGTCGAGGGGCGAACGGAACTGCACGCTCGCTGGGACCAGACGTGCCTTCCGCGTCAGAATTCGACGCGGAAGGCCAGCTGGATCTGGCGCGCCGACGTGGTGGTCGAGGTGATCCGTCCGGCGCTGCCGATGCGTCCCCCTCTCGAGGTGAACAACGCCCTGCCCACAGGCACTTGGAAGTTGGGGTGGTTCAGTAGATTGAACGCCTCACCCCGCAGCTCGACCCGACGGGCGTCGCTCTGGTAGAGCGTCTTGTGCAAGGCGACGTCCAGCACGAACAGGCCGGGTCCACGCAGCGTCCCGCGCCCAAGGTTGCCAAGGTAGCCAGCCTCGGGCAGCCTGAACGCAGTCGGATCGAAGTAGCGACCGGGATCACCCAGGACGATGTCGCCGGCAGATCGGCCATCGACCAGGTCCGGCCTCTGCCCCACATCGCCGAACCCCGGCCGCAGCCGGGCCCGGTCGAAGCCCACTCTGGGAGCGAACGGGGTGCCCGCAAGGACCTGGAGCATGCTGTGGATCTGCCACCCTCCGAGAACGGGTCCCATCGGAGAGGACTTGCCATCCCAGGGCGACCACGACATGCTCCCGGCCAGGACGTGGTCCTGGTCAAAGTCCGAGAGCCCACGGTTAGCGCGGTAGTTCCAGACGGTCGGCACCTGGTCACTCGCCACGAAGTCGTTGAAGGTGTGGTTCGAAGCCTCGTCAATCGAGCGGCTCCAGGTGTACTTGCCGCGGAACAGGAAACGGCTCGAGAACCGGCTCTCCAAGCTGAGCGTGATGCCCTGGTAGAAGGAGTTGAACTGCGTCCGCCGCATGCCGATGCGAGAGAACGCCGGATTCCGGTAGGGGCTCCCGGCGGGGTAGTACGGGCGGCCGTCGGTCTGGATCTCTGGCACTGGGCTGTTGACGCTGATGAGCTGGCCAAAGAGGTGGATGCCCCGCGCACCGCTGTAGCCAGCACGCGCAACGGTGCTCCGACCCAACTGCCGCTCCAGACTTAGCTGCCAACGACCAACGTAGGGCTGGTTCAGGTTGTAGTCGACGCCGTCCATCGACGACGACGGCCGTCGCCCCTCAGCCGCGTTCAGAATGTCCGGGAAGCCCGGTCGTCCGAACACGAGAATGCGGTTGAACAGTGGCGGCGTCCGCACACCCGCGATCGTCAGTTCCCGGCTGCCCAGAAGATCGAAGAAGATTCCCGCCCCTGCGCGAACCGCCGTGAGTCCGTCGCCCACAGGATCCCAAGCCACCGAAATGCGCGGTGCAAAGTTGTCCTTGGAGGGGTTCGTCCAGAGCGGGCCGCCAACCGTCGTCTCGGAATCGTTGACAAAGTCCCGCAGCACCGCGACCTTGCCGTTGACTTCAGTCGGCGTGGTCACGGACTCGTAGCGCACCCCCAAACTGACGCCCATCGACTTGCGCAGCCGAAACTCGCGCTGGAGATACCAGCTGAACTGGCTGTAGCGCCAGCCTCGGACGGTGTCCGACCCAGGCTGCATGACCTCCGCGATGCGCGGACGTCCCTGCAGAAACAGCGCAAGCGAGTCGAACGTGTACGAGCCGACCGCACTGAGGTCCGAACGCTGGTTGAACCGGATCCTGTCGAACCCGCCCCCTAGGCGCCAAGTGTTGTGGCCGGAGGTCCGCACGACCGAGCCGCTCAGCTGGTAGCTCTCGAAGATGAACCGCCGAGGGCGCGCACGCGCCTGGAAGCCGCCCATGTTGCTGAGCCCGTTCACGGTGATGGAGCCCATGGGCTGGCCCGCCACGAACGAGTGCTCGGGCGCCACCGAGGTCGCGCTGTTCTCGAAGTTGTCCACACGGCTGAACGCCGCAGTCCAGGTCGAGAGCAGATTCGGGCTGTGCACGCGCCTCATCTGGGTGTGCACAAAGTGGTCCTTGGAATCCAGGCCAAAAACCCACAGCCCCAACGGGTCCGGCGTCCGCGTTCCGCCGTCGTCGAACGTGTACCGTGCCGAGAGCTGCGTGGAAGGTCCCAGGATCACGTCGCCCTTCCCCGAGATGAAGTCCTGATGGGTGGAATCGCTGACCTGGCGCACGGACGAAGCCGTGCCATCGCCAAAGTCCCTCCCGTTCGGGAGCGGATAGAGATCGAGATAGGGCGCTACCTCGGGGGCAACCGCGATCTCCTCTCCTGGGAGCCGTCCCAAACGCGCCTCGGGAGTCGGCACGGCCGGCCGCACCGTTCGCGACCGACTCTCGCTCAGCTTCTCCCAGTTGGCTAGGAAGAACGCGTCCTGCCGCCACGCTGGGCCGCTGACGCTGAACCCGCCCTGCGTGCGGCTAAGCGGTGGAATCTCCTCGGTCGGCGAATCGAAGTAATTGCGCGCGTCCAGGGCGCTGTCTCGCAAGAAGCCATAGCCGGCAAAGTGAAAGTCCTGGCCGCCGCTCCGGGACACGGCGGTGAACACCCCTCCCACCGTGCGCCCGTACTCGGCACTGTAAGGGTTCGTGACGAGGTGCACCTCGCGCACCATTTCCAGGCCGAGCACATTGCCCGTCGCGCTCGCCGGAGAAGCCGAGGCCGCGTCGTTGACATACACGCCGTCGACTTGAAAGGAATTCTGGTTGGGACGGGAACCCAGCACGGAGATTTGACGGCCGATGCCCTGTGCCAAACCCGCGCGGGCGGACGGCGGCAGCGTCGCTCCCGGCTCCAAGGCCGACAACTCGAAGAGATCCCGGCCGTTGAGAGGCAGTTCCTCGAGACTTTCCCGGGGCACCAGGCCACCCCAGTCCAGCGGGTTGGTAGAGACGAGCGGTAGATCTCCCTGCACCTCGATCGTGTCCGCCGCGAACCCCAGCTCCAGATGAACGTCGAACTGCCCGGCGCGACCGCTCCTCAGTTCAATGCCGGTAGCCTTGACCTCCCGAAACCCGTCATGCGTGATGACGAGATCGTAGGTGCCGGGCTCCAGCGATGGCGCCATGTAGCGACCCTCGCGATCCGTGACGCTCGTGCGCACCCTGTCGGTGCTGGAGTTGGTGATGCGCACCACAACGCCAGGGACGGCTCGCATTTGCGGATCCGTGACCGTACCCTCGAGCAGGGCGTCGGACTGCGCTTGGAGCGGCATCCCGGCGAGACCGACGACGCACGCAAGCGTTGCGAAACGCACACGCGCCCCGAGTGGGTGGGAGCCGGAGAAAATGTTCATGGGTGGGCCAGCCGGTCTACTTGACCCTACGCATCGACCACTCGCGCAGATCCCCATCCGCGGAGTGGCTGTCGCGCAAGACAAGAGTGTCGGGACCAATCTCCACCTCACCCTCGAAGCTTCGGTCCTCGTAGTAGGCCGAAAGAGCAACGACGTTGGTCCTGGTGATCTTGTTCCCGTCCACCACGTACTTGTAGTAGCCCGCTCCAATGGGCTGCTGGCTCATGAACTCCTCGGCGTTCATGTCGCTCAGCGACTTCTCGAGCTTGGGCCGTTCCTCGCCAGCCAAGATCACCATCTGATGACCGTCCTGGAACATGTGGAACTCGCGCCGATGCGGCTGGATCACATCCTTGGCGACGTTCTTCACCGACACCACCTCCCAAAGACCGTCAACGGAGGGCCGCTCCTCGGCGGCAGCCTCGGTCGGCGGCTCCACGTTTGCGCAGCCGCCGATTAGCAACGAGAAGAGACAGGCGGCGACGCCAGTCACGATTCGACGATGGATCATCCGATACTCAGGGATCAATGGCCCTCTACTGAGTTATACCAGTGAGTGTGGCCCCGAGATTCTGACCGGGAAGCCCAGCTCTGGTTGGATGGCCCCGCCCGGAACCGGATTCCTCGGCGTATCGACGAGAAATCCGGAGCATCGGCTTCGGCGTCAATCAGCGCGGTGACTCTGGAAACCCAGAACCTATAATCGGAAATCCCGACCACAGCGGATGGTCCCCCGTGCGTCCAAGACACCTGTCATGCGGCAGTATCACGCCGCAAAGCAGGAGCATCCAGACTGCCTGCTGTTCTTTCGCCTGGGCGACTTCTTCGAACTCTTCTTCGAGGACGCCGCCACAGCTTCGGAGGCCCTCAGCATCACGCTGACCAAGCGCCGCGACGGCAAGGGGGTCTACATCCCGATGTGCGGCGTGCCGGCGCACTCCGCCGAGACCTACGTCGCCAAGCTCCTGAGAAAGGGGCACCGCGTCGCCATCTGCGACCAAGTTGAGCCACCGACCAAGGGTCGAGGACTGGTGCGGCGGGAGGTCGTGCAGGTGCTCTCGCCTGGCACGACAAGCGACCCGAAGCTGCTCAAGGACGACGAGAACAACTACCTCGCAGCCATTCACGTGCGGGGGCCAAACGCGGGACTAGCCTACTTGGACATCACCACGGGGGAGTTTCGCGTCACAGAGATCCCCGCTGCCGAAGCACCGGACCTGCTGCAGTCGCTGTCGGTCAGGGAGGTCCTGGTTGCCGACAGTGCGTCGCTCCCCTCCCAGCTCTTCGAGACCGAGGACGAGCGGCAAGAGCCATACTGCCGCCAGACCTCCGTCGAGCGATGGACGTTCGACTTCGACTATGCCGAGCGCCTAGTTCTGGAGCACTTCGGGCTGCACTCGCTGATCGGACTTGGGATCGAAGGCGCCCAGATCGCCGTGTCGACGGCCGGGGCGCTGCTGCACTACGTCAAGCAGACCCAGCGCACGGCGCTGGCGCACATCGACCGCCCACGGTTCCTCGAACAAAAGGACTGGATGGTCATCGATCCCGTCACGATCCGCCATCTCGAGATCTTCGACCCGATGTACAGGGAGCAGACCACTACGCTCCTGCACGCGCTGGATCGCACAGCGACTTCGATGGGGGCGCGGCTCATGCGGAACTGGGTTCGTCGGCCAAGCGTAGACTCCGCCGTGATCGAGCCGCGCCTCGGTGCCGTCGAAGCCATGGTTGGCGACCTTATCGTCCGCTCCGAAGTCGAAGGCGAGATGAGGCAGATCAACGACATCGAGCGAATCGTCGCCCGCATCAACCTCGGCACAGCCGGACCGCGCGACACAGCCCTGCTGGGGTCGTCCCTGCGGCGAGTCCATCCCATCAAGGCGCTTGCGTCGCGGCTTCGAGCACCGCGTGTCGCGCAGTTGATCGAAGCCATGGACGATCTGGCGGACGTTGTCGACCGAATCTCTCAGACACTGGTGCCCAATCCACCACACTCAGTCCGCGAAGGCAACATAGTTGCAGCAGGTTACGACATCGAACTTGACCAGTTGCGCGAACTGCAGCAGAACAGCCGGGCCTTCATCGCCAGACTGGAGAAAAACGAGCGCGAGGTCACCGGCATCGAGTCGCTGAAGGTCCGCTTCAACAATGTCTTCGGGTTCTTCATCGAGGTGTCGAAGGCCAACCTAGCCAAGGTCCCCGAACACTACCGGCGACGCCAAACCCTGGCGAACGCCGAACGGTACTCGACCACAGAGCTCAAGGAGCTGGAGGCGAAGGTGCTGGATGCCGAGGAGCGCATCGGCCAGATGGAGGCAGCCATCTTCGAACAGCTTCGCGTAGAGATCATGGCTCAGTCGCAGCGCATCCGCGCAACAGCGGTCGCCGTCGCGGAGCTTGACGCACTCCGCTCACTGGCGCAGGTCGCGGCCGAGCAGGACTACGTCAGGCCCACTTTCTCGAGCGAGGGGGAGCTGCACATCGAGGGCGGACGCCATCCCGTCGTGGAGCGGGTGCTCGAGGCGTGCGGTGAGCGGTTCATCGAGAACGACACGTTCCTCGACTCGGACGAGCGCCAGGTGGCGATCATCACGGGCCCGAACATGGGTGGCAAGTCCACCTATCTGCGACAGACCGCGATCATCTCGGTGATGGCCCAGATGGGATCCTTCGTGCCGGCTCGCCGTGCCAGCCTGCCCGTGATTGACCGGATATTCACGCGCATCGGCGCCAGCGACAACCTGGCGCAGGGACGTTCGACCTTCATGGTGGAGATGACCGAGACGGCGCAAATACTGAATCTGGCCACCGATCGAAGCCTGATCCTGCTCGACGAAGTCGGCCGTGGCACCTCCACCTACGATGGCCTTGCGATCGCGTGGGCGGTGGCCGAGTACATTCGTTCCACCGTGCATGCGAAGACTCTCTTCGCCACGCACTACCACGAACTGACGACGCTCCCCGAGGCGCACACCGGGATATTCAACCTGCATGTGTCCGCGCGCCAGTCCGGAGAGCGGCTGGTGTTCCTGCGTCGCGTTGAGGCCGGCAAGGCGGACCGCAGCTACGGCATCGAGGTCGCACGGCTCGCCGGACTGCCACCCTCCGTCACCACCCGTGCCACCGAGGTCCTGCGACTTCACGAGAATGGCGCCTCGGAAACCCATTCGCCGCCGTCTGGGGAGCGCCAGGCCAGCATCTACGAAACGATGCCAAACGGCATCGCCGAAGAGCTCGCCAGTCTCGATCTGGACCGCCTTGGACCGCTCGAGGCCCTCTCGCTCGTGCACGACTGGAAGCAGCGATCCGAGCGCGACTAGCCATCGTCCGACGCCCACGCACCCGCCAGTCAGAAACGCCGCACCAGAGCGGTCAAGGGCCCATCGTTCTGCTAATCTGAGACTTCAATCAAGCGCAAACCTCCAATGGCTGGATCCAACACCCTCACATTCACCGACTCAAACTTCGACCAAGAGGTTCTGCAGTCTGACCAGCCCGTGCTGGTCGACTTCTGGGCCACGTGGTGTGGGCCGTGCCGTCAGATGGCGCCAGTCATCGACACCCTCGCGGAGAAGTACGCTGGCTTGGCCAAGGTGGGCAAGGTCGACGTGGACCACAACCCCGGTGCCTCCCAGAGGTTCAACGTCCGGGGCATCCCAACGATGCTCATCTTCAAGGGCGGACGGCCGGTCGAGCAGATCGTCGGCGCGGTTCCCGAGTCCCGCCTCAAGCAGAAGCTCGACTTCCACGTCTCCTGAGGCGCTTCGCCGGCGCAGTCGTTAAGTTCGGCGAAGGGAGCCCAGACCGGGCAGAGGCATCGGCAACGATCCTCCAATGACAATTGACCGCCCATCATCGCGCCGCGCGTTCCTGCGTCGCGGCGGGCTGACTGCGGCAGCGAGTCCATTCCTTGGGTTCGCCCGCGACTCTCAAGAGCGGTCACAGGACCTCAACGTCCTGCTGATTCTGGTCGCAGATCTGCGGACGGAGCTGGGGTGCTTCGGCAGCGCCCGTGCACGCACACCGGCAATCGACCGCATCGCCGCGAAGGGCATGACTTTCCTTCGCAACTACTGCCAGCAGGCGGCGAGCACTCCTTCGCGCACCTCACTGCTGACAGGCCTGCGGCCAGACTCGACCCGTGTGGTCGACGAGCGCGTGCACTTTCGGAGAGCGGAACCCAACGCGCTCACGATCCCGGAATACTTCCGGGAGCATGGGTACGCCACGACGGCGTTCGGCAAGGTCTTCGACAGACCCGAGATCGACGACCTGCAGTCCTGGAGCGTACCTCCGTGGTCGCCTAGCGACCCATCCTGGGGAAGTGACGCCAACAAGGCTCGCGCTCAGAGTCATTGGACCAACCTCCGGAACAACCGCTGGCTGGTCAACGGGGAGCCACCCGCCAGCTCTAGCGGGCCGTGCTGGCAATCAGTGGACGTGCGGGATGAGGATCTGGACGATGGCAAGGTCGCTCGTGCTGCCGCGGCTGCCATCGACGAGATGAGCGGGGATCGGTTCTTCATCGCGACCGGGTTCACGAGGCCGTCCCTGCCCCTGATTGCGCCCGCGCGCTACTTCGACCTCACACCAAAGGGCAGCTGGGGCCTTTCGGACTATTCCGCCCCCCCGCGGGACGCGCCCTCGTTTGCACTCCACGGCTCGAGCGAGATCAGAGCCTTCGAGGACGTACCCGAGTCCGGGCCCCTTCCGGAACCGCTTGCAAGGGAAGTGATTCGGGCCTATCGCGCTTCCCTGACGTTCTGCGACGCGCAAGTAGGCGTGCTTCTGGACGCCTTGGACCGGAACGGCGTCGCCGACTCCACGGTGGTTGTGCTCATGGGCGTGTCCGGGGCGCACCTCGGGGAGCTCGGCCTCTGGACCAAGCACTCCAACTACGAATCCGCCACCCACACGCCCCTCGTCGTACGTGCACCAGGGCAAAGGAACGCCGGACGCAAGACGTCAGTGCTTGTCGAGTCGGTGGACCTGTTCCCGTCCCTGTGCTCACTGTGCCGCCTGCCGAGACCGGCCAGTCTGGAGGGTTCGAACTGGCGCCTGCTGTTCGACGATCCAAAGCGCCTGTGGAAGCGTGCGGCATACAGTCAGCACCCGCGCGAAATCCCGGGAATCGGGCCGGGCATGGGTTACTCGATGCGCACGAACCGGCACCGCTACACAGAGTGGTCCGCGCTCGACAGCCCCTACGCCACCACGGAGCTCTACGACTACAAGAACGCGCCGGTGGAGTGGCGGAATCTGGCTAACCGACCCGACGCCGTCTCGCTCGTGAACGGACTCGCACACATGTACCGGGAGGGCTGGCAGGGCTCGCGGCCGCCCAGCGAGCTGCCAATGTCATCGAGGGCCTGACTCCGGAACCGGAGACGCTACCCATCCACCGGCCGCACTAGGGAGTCGTACTCCGTAGGGTTGTCGATGTCCGTGACGACTCCTCGATCGTCGACATCGACGAACAAGGCCACCGGGTACTTGCTACGCACCACAGTTTGCGGGGAGTCCGTTGGATTCAGAGCCAGCAGCTCGTCGCCCACGCTGCGCGAAAAGACAATTGGGTGTCCGCGCTGGCCGTTGTGGCGGGGGATTACCAGCGGAGCGTCCGTGTCACGGGCAGCCGCCAGCAGCGTGTCCAGGGTCCTGCCGCGGACGGCAGGGTGATCGACAAGCATCCAGAGTGTCCAGTCGGCCTCGGCCGGAATCTGCTTCAGGCCAGCCTGCAGGGACGACAGCATCCCCCGGTCATAGGCCTCGTTGACGACGCCGCGGACCCGAGGGGAATCGGGCAGCGTTGCCAAGATCCGGTCTGCGTTGTGCCCCGCGACAGCGACCACCACGGCAGTCCGAGGCAGTGCCAGCGTCGCCAGATGGTTGAGGAACGTCCTGCCTCGATAGTCCAGCAGGGCCTTGTCGCGCCCCATCCGGGACGATCTGCCCGCCGACAGAATCAGGGCTACGGCGTTCACCGGGTCTTGGCGACGGCGGACTCCTGCCTCAACTGCTTCGCCTTCGGCTCCGCGGCCACGCGCAGAGCCTTGGGGATGCCTTCCGCGAATATCGACTTCGACAGCGAATTCCACTGAACGGTGGGAAGGCGACGACGACGGATCATCTCCGCCACCACGGCGACCGCTATCTCCTCGGGCGTAACGGCGCCGATCTCTAGTCCCATCGGGGAATGCACGTTGGACAGGAGGTCGGTGCCGATGCCCTCACGCTGCAGATGCTTCGCGACCTCGAGGGTCTTGCGCTTTGATCCGATCATGCCGATGTACGCAAGCGGCTGCTGCACCGCCCAGCGCAGCACGCGCATGTCGTCCCGGTGTCCGCGCGTAACGATCACCGCGTACGTCGACTCGTTGGCGGCTATGTGCGTGAACACCTCCTCGTACTCGGCGGCGATCACTTCGCTCGCCTCCGGAAACCTCTGCCGGTTCGCGTACGTGTCGCGGTCGTCTACGACCGTGACCGAGAAGCCGGCCAGGCCGGCCACCTTGGCCAGGCTCTTCGAGATGTGCCCTGCCCCGAAGATCACGGCCTTCGGCACGGGCATCACGGGCTCGACATAGACATTCAACTGGCCACCGCAGATAAGGCCGTTGTCGTAGGCGGCGTCCTGTCCGAGATGGAACTCGAGCATCTTGGGCTTGCCCGAGTCCATGACGTCCCGAGCAGCCTGCCAAACCTCGGCCTCCGTGCATCCACCGCCGATGGTGCCCACCATCGAACCGTCCTGGCGGATCAGCATCTTGGCGCTCTGAAAGCTCGGGATCGAGCCTTCCACCTCGACGATCGTCGCCACAGCGCACTTCTCACCGGCCCGCCGCAATGCGACCAGTTCCTCGTACACGTCCATCGGCCGTGGCATGCCCTACATAGTAGCCCGCACTGGGCGAGGAGCCGCCTGCCTGACCGTCCGGCCACCTCGGACCCGACCCAGACAAGACGTGAAACGGCCTGTTGTACATTGGCCTGTATAGTCATTCCCCTTTCCCGCCGAACTGCATGCAGCTAGACAAGACCTACGATCCTGCGCGGATCGAACCCGCGTGGGCGAAGTGGTGGGTCAGCGAGGGCCTCTTCCAGGCCGATCCGGACTCGAACAAAGAGCCGTTTTCGCTGGTGATTCCTCCCCCGAACGTGACCGGTGCCCTGCACATGGGCCACATGTTCGAGGCCTCGCAGGTCGACATCACGATGCGATGGCAGCGCATGAAGGGACGCAACGTCCTCTGGCTGCCCGGCACTGATCACGCCGGCATCGCCACCCAAATGCTGGTGGAGCGCCAGCTGGCAAGAGATGGGCTGGATCGGCGCACGATCGGGCGCGAGAAGTTCCTCGAACACGTCTGGGCCTGGAAGGAAAAGTACGGCGGCCGGATCGTTGGCCAGCTCAAGCGGGTCGGCGCGAGCTGCGACTGGACCCGGGAGCGCTTCACGATGGATCCCGGTCTGTCCAGGGCGGTGACCGAATGCTTCGTGCGACTGCACGAGATGGGCCTCGTCTACCGCGGCGAGTACATGGTCAATTGGGACCCTGGCACGCTCACCGCAATCTCGGACCTGGAGGTCGAGTATGAGACCCAGCACGGCTCTCTGTGGCACCTCCGCTATCCCGTTGACGGATCGTCCGACGAGCACGTGGTCGTTGCGACGACACGGCCCGAGACGATGCTCGGCGACACGGCCGTGGCAGTGCATCCGCACGACGAGCGGTACTCACACCTGCACGGTCGCTCCGTGAACCTGCCTCTCGTGGGACGCCGGCTACCGGTGATCTGCGACGACTTCGTCGATCCAAGCTTCGGCACCGGGATCGTCAAGGTCACTCCAGGTCACGACCCGAACGACTTCGCGGCAGGTCAGCGCCACAAGCTCGCCTGCATCACCGTTCTCGACGACGAGGCGCGCATCAACGACCGGGGCGGCAAGTACGCCGGGCTCGACCGGTACGAGGCGCGCAAGCGTGTCGTTGCCGACCTCCAAGCCCTTGGCCTAGTCGAGCGAATCGAGGACTACACCAACAACGTCGGGGTCAGCCAGCGATCCGGCCTGGCTGTCGAGCCTCGGGTCTCAACGCAGTGGTTCGTGCGGACCAAGACGCTCGCCGACGCGGCCATCAAGGCCGTTGAGGAGGGCCGCACTCGGATCGTCCCGGAGCAGTGGGAGCGGAACTACTTCGAGTGGATGCACAACATCCGCGACTGGTGTGTTTCCCGCCAGCTCTGGTGGGGACACCAGATCCCCGCATGGCACCTCAGCGATGGGTCCGTAGTCGTGGCGCGATCCGAGGAAGAAGCCCAGCGCGAAGCCGAGAGCCGTGGCCAAACGATCGACCATCGCGAGTCAGATGTCCTGGACACATGGTTCAGCTCGGGGCTTTGGCCGTTCTCGACGATGGGCTGGCCGGAAAAGACCGAGGATCTCCGGGCCTTCTATCCCACCGCCCTGCTCAACACGGGCTTCGACATCCTCTTCTTCTGGGTGGCTCGCATGATGATGCTGGGCATCGCGATGACCGGCGAGGCACCGTTCCGGACGGTCTACATCCACGGCCTAGTACGGGACGCGGACAAGCAGAAGATGTCCAAGACCAAGGGCAACGTCATCGATCCCATCGAGATGACGGAGAAGTACGGGACTGACGCGGTGCGGTTCGCCTTGGTCGCTTCTGCAGGACAGGGTTCCGACGTGGTCCTCAAGGAGGAGCGCATCGCGGGGTACCGCACCTTCGCCAACAAGATCTGGAATGCCGTGCGGTTCGTTGGCCACAGCCTCGACCGCGCCGGCGCCGAGGTGTGGACGCCCGAAGATCTCGCGGACTTCCGGCCGCTGCCCGACGAGCGCACAGGTGAGGTCGATCTGTCCGATCGGTGGATTTTCTCGCGCCTGCGTACCGTCTCGCGTCAAGCGAACGACCACATCGAGAAGTTCCGCTACCACGAGGTCGCGGGGATCCTGTACCACTTCTTCTGGCACGAGTTCTGCGACTGGTACATCGAGCTCAAGAAGCTCACATTCCGCGAGGGGTCGGGACTGACGAACGGCTGGCGCAACATGCTTGCCGCCACGGAGCGCGCCCTTCGCCTGCTCCATCCGGTGATGCCGTTCATCACGGAGGATCTGTGGCAGAGGATCACGGTCAACTCGGACGGGCGTGCCTCGTCCATCGCACTTTCGGAGTACCCTGAGTCCTGCGCAGACGACGAGGATCCTGCCGCCGAGCGAGAAGTGGCAGTCCTGCAGGCCCTTGTCACGACATCCCGCACACTGCGGGCGCAACTGGCGATTTCACCGAGGGATACGCTCAAAGGCACCCTGTATAGCGATGACGAGGTCGTGCGGGCCGTGACTCGGACATGCGCGGAGGCACTGCAGCGGCTGGCTGGGGTGAGGCTGCAGGCGGTCGCCGGCAAGGCGCCCTCTGGTCGTGCGCTGGGGCACACGGCGGACTTCGACCTAGCGCTCGACCTGCCCGCTGCGCGCAAGGAGGCCCTGCGCGGCAAGCTCACCAAGCAGCTGGACCAACTGGAGAGGGCTGCGCAGCGAGCCCGCGGACAGCTCCGCAACGAGGGATTCGTCTCCAAGGCCCCAGCGCACGTGGTCGCAAAGCTCCGCGGAAACCTAGCGGACTACGAATCGCAGGTCGAGAGGATCCGCAGCACGCTGGACGGGGTGTAGCCCGTCCCTACCGCGAGGCGGCGACGAGCCGGTCCAGATTCGTGACGGGCTGCGAGGCGATCACCTCGCCGGCGTCGACGCCTGCCCGGATGACAGCCTCCGTGTCGCTGAGCCCGTCGACCTCCACAGGACGCTCGACGAAGTGATCCCCCTGCTCCACCCAGACTACGGATCCGGTCTCGTTCCAAGCGATGGCTGCACGCGGGACCACGACAGCATCGTCCTCAGCATCAAGCAGGATGTCCACGCTTGCTGACAGATCTGGCTTGATCCGTTCGTCGGCGTCCAGAATCTCGACCTCGAGGGGTACCTGACGGACCCATTGGCCCGCCGTCCCACGCGATCCACCACGAGACCCCCGTCCTCCGCCTCCGCCAGAGGTGCTCGCAGACGCCACCGCTCCGATTGCGGTGACTCTGGCCTCGAAGACGGCATCTGGATAGGCGTCCATCCGCACCTGGGCGGGCGCACCAATCCCTACCAGCTGGGCATCGGCCTGATTCACTGTCGCGAACACGGCCATGTTCGAAAGATCCACGACGCGCAGGAAATAGGAACCGGGGTTCACTCGGTCCCCCGGGGCGACCTGGGCTGCCGTCCCACCGGGCTGAAAGATCGTCTCAGCCACAACGAGACCACTGACCGGCGTTTTCAAGCTCATCTTCTCCACATCGCCCTGTGTCCGCTCCAGTCGCAGTTCCTCCCGCTCGACATCGATGTCCAGCGACCGCCGGTATGCGGCGTCGGACAGTTCCGTAAGCCGAACCTCGTCGGCCAGCTGGCTGGCAGAAGCACGATATTGCTGGGCTTGCAGAGCCAAGATCTCCGCCTGAATCTTCGACCTCACCTCGGCAGTGCCGAGGTCCAAGTCCGCCTTGTCAGCATCGGCGACGGCCTTGCGGTGTCTCTGCTTCAGCGTCGCCCCGCCCACGAGCAGCTTTGCCTTCGTGCTCTGCGAACGGCGGCGGGTCTGCGAGAGTCGCGACTCGTAGTCGTCCATGATGTCGGTCGTGCGTTTCGACTCGAAGACGGCGACGATGTCACCCCGTTGGACGATGGTGCCAGCCGACACCAAGCTCTCGATCGTGAGGGAACCGCCTCCACCGCGGTCGCGCCCACCCCGCATCCGCGGAGCGCGGATCATCGCCGAGTCTGTCGCACCCACGGTTCCGCCTGTGCGAAGGAAACTCTCGAAGCGCTTCTGCGCAACCTGAGTGGTCGCAATCGTGAGGTCCGTAGACGACGTGGGCGAACGGATCGTCGCACTGTCCAACGAGGTGAACAGTGCGGCACCAATGACCGCACCGGCCAGTGCGAACGCAATGCTGACACCCCGACGCCGCGGCGGCTCGTTCTTTTGCTGGCGATCGGGCACCAGAACTGGAGCGCCTGTTTCCGCCTCGCTCTTCCTGACTCTGACTGTTGGAACGCTCGACATATGGCCTCCGATTCTGACTGACTCTGTAGGCGCGAAAAGTTGCTAACAGGGTAGTGCGGTCAGGCTTGAATCGCGCAAAAGCTTTGCAAACTGAGTGCCCGTCCGGCGATGTTGGTTCCCGCGCCCGCTCACCGAAGGGGGTTTTCGTACCAAATCACACCAAGTTCCTTGCCGACAAATCCGTCCGCGAAGTACGGACCCTTCTCCTCCAGGGTGGCGACATCCAGGTCTCCGTCCCCGTCCAAGTCGACGAGCTGGATCAGGTCGTATATGAATCCCTCTGGTCCGGCGATGGAGGTGGGGGTCCAGGGCCCTGCCTGCGGGCTGCCAGCGTGCGCGTACCAGAACACGCCGATGCGGCCATCGTGCGCCCCTTCGCAAGCAACGACCAGGTCAGGCTGTCCGTCGAGGTCCACATCGGCGATGGCGACGGACTTTCCGCCCCCTGATCCCTCCGGCATTTCGATGATGTGAGTCTCCCAGTCCGCTGAATCCATGCTCGACCGGCGAAAGAACCGGATCGGCCCTCGCTTGACAGCCACGACGATGTCGTCGACGCCGTCACCATCCAAGTCGCCCACAGCGTGGTGCATTGCCTCGTAGGTGCCCACTGCGCCGATCCGGTGCTCCTGCCAAGCCGATCCGGAATCGGGATTCTCAAGCCAGAGGGCGCCCCTGCGCTCGTCCCTGCGATCCGTAGCCACTACGTCGTTGTCCCCGTCGGCATCCATGTCCACCAGGCGGAGCGTCATCATCCAACCGGCTTCGTACAGCGTCTTAAGATTCCACGCGTCGAGGTCGCGAGGGTCCTCGGGGGGTTGCAGCAGGGCGATCTGGCCTCCGGGATCCTTGGCGCCAGCGATGAGGCGTACACCGCCCATGCCGTACTCGGAATCGACGGCAACCGCGTACATCCATTTCGCCTGGTCGACCGACACCCCGATTGGCTCGGTTGACCAAGCATCCGCATTCAGCAGCTGATCAGGGTCGTCAGGCGCCCAGTGCACGTGGATGGCGCGGGTCCCGCCCTCGCTGGAGCTGACGACATCCAGCACGCCGTTGTCGTCAAGATCAACGAAAAACGCATCCTCCGGGTCGCCCACTTCGCCAACCGTCACCGCGGGCCACCGATCGCGCAGACTGGATGCGCCCGGGTTGAGATAGAGCCGAACCACGCCGCCCTGCTCCCAAGGCGAGACGATGTCCAGCAAACCGTCTCCGTTGATGTCCGCGAGCCGGACACCGTCGGCGCCCACGGAGGAGTCGTCAATGGTGTGACGCACCCACTCGCCGTTGGGCCATACGGGGACAGCGGTGTCCTCGTCTGACACGCATCCAACTAGGGAGATACAAGCCAAGACCGCCGCTGCAACGTTGCGGCTAGCGGTCATGGACACCACCCGATATCGGCGTTGCGGCCCCGTGGGCTCGGGACAGCGACCGACTTGACAGCGTCAGTGCGCCATCATGCCCAGCGAAGCAGTGGTCGTCGCCCAGGTGATGGACAGCGTTCCATTCGCCGATCCGTCCTCAGCGTCGATGCCGATTGTGAGCTGTTCCGTCTCGTCCGCGGGCCCGACCGACATGGCCACCCTGCCGAGATCCATGGATTCGTCGTACTTGAACGCCCCCCACTGTTCGTGGACCGTGTTGACGATCAGCGTCCACTCAGACTCGCCTGGAATCGTAAAGAGGCCGTACTTGCCGGCAGGCACATGCAGCGAACCGAGCATCAAGTCGCGGTCTGTCTCCAAGGTGGTGGCCTCGTCCGCGCCCGTCCGCCAGACCTCGCCGAGCGGCACTAGGCCACCGTAGATCTCCCGACCCTTGACGTATGGACGGCCATAGGTCACCTGGATGTTGGCTTGGCCGACCATGAAGTCTGCAGCCTCGTGCGGGCTGACCCGGTCGTCCTGCCCTCCACCGTCGGCAGACTCGGAAGCCTCTTCCGCAGGTGCCTCGGACGATCCTGTGTCCGCACCGCCACAGCCGAGCAGGAGCGCGAATGAGAAAGCGACGGCGAGCGGCCGTATCCTGATGAACATAGTCAGAGAATACCGTACGATACTGGCCGCACTGGTGTGCCGGATCGGCATCATGCCACCACGTCGTCCGGCTTTCGCTATGACGTTCCTGCGTTTTCTCCCAATCATTGCTCTTGCGACTGCCTGCCTTGGCGCATCGCCCAACGTAGTCCTGATCATGGCGGACGACATGGGCTACGAGTGCATCTCGGCAAATGGCGGCGAGAGCTTCACGACTCCGGTCTTCGAGCGAATCGCCAGGGAGGGCATGCGGTTCTCGAACTGCTACTCGCAGCCCGTCTGCACGCCCTCGCGGATCAAGCTGATGACTGGGAAGTACAACTGGCGGAACTACCGCAAGTTCGCTCGCCTGGAGAAGGGCCAGAAGACATTCGCACACCTGATGAAGGAGGCAGGCTACGCCACGGCGCTGACGGGCAAGTGGCAGCTCTGGGGCGGTCTGGACTCACCAACGTTCAAGAGCGGCACAACCGTTGCCGAGGCGGGTTTCGACGAACACCTCCACTGGGCGTATCCTTTCGAGCTTTCGGCAGACGAGCTCGGGCGATACAAGGCGGTCCGTGGCCTGGAGGGGGACGGGACGTCGAGGTTCTGGCAGCCAGCCCTGCTCAAGAACGGAACGTACCTACACACGTCAGTCGACCAATACGGACCGGACATGTTCTCGGACTTTGCGCTGGACTTCATTTCCCGCCACAAGGACGAGCCGTTCTTCCTCTACTACCCAATGGTGCTGACCCACAGTCCGTTTGTGGCGACTCCCCACAGCGATGTCATCAACGAAAAGACCAAGTTCAAGAACGACACCAAGTACTTCGCCGACATGGTTGCCTACACGGACTACCTCGTCGGACGCCTGATCGACCACATCGACCGCCTCGGGCTGGGCGAGAACACATTGATACTGTTCACCGGAGACAACGGCAATCACCGCAGCCTGAAGTCAGTGCTGGCCGGACGCGTAATTCACGGAGGCAAGGCGCTGCCCCCGGATGCCGGCACCCACGTGCCGTTCTTCGCCCGCTGGACCGGGGAGGTCCCCGGTGGGCTGGTGTCGGATGACCTAATCGAGTTCAGCGACTTCTACGCCACCCTTGCCGACCTTACTGGCCAAGAGTTCCCGACGGGCGAACACTTCGACGGACGGACCTTCCTTCCACAGCTGCGGGGCGGTACCGGCAACCCCCGCGACTCGATTTTCGTGCACTACGACCGCGACCCGTCGCTGCCTACCGTGCCGTTTCCGCGGGTGCGGTTCGCCCGGACGAAGCGCTTCAAGCTCTACGACGATGGACGGCTCTACGATGTCCCGCACGACTGGGAGGAGAAGCGTCCTCTCGACCAGGACGCGCTTTCCGCGGAGGCACGTGCTGTCCGCGACTCGCTGCAGCGGGTGCTGGGCTCGATGCCAGCATGGAGTCCGGACAACAGCGGACTCCAGGAAAATGCCCCCTAGGCCGGTCCCAGCGCCCTGTCGAGCGCCTCGACGAAGAAGTACTCGCCCCACATCACCGACTCGCCAACGCCGAGTCCAAGGTTGAGGTGGTAGATCCCTTCCTTGAGTATCCCCTCCCAGCCCGGTGTGTCAGACGCAAGGTACGGAGGCTGGGCGAGCGTCATGAGGATCTTGCGGGCCGACTGGTCGTAGAGCATCCCCCTGGCCCTGTCGGGCGTCAGCGTCGCGAGCCGCAGCAGTCCCGCGACCGTGATCGCGGCGGCGGACGATTCGTCCCGCATCTGGTCGGCCGGACCGTCGAAATCCATGGGCGGGACGCCGTGGGGCGACACGTTCTCCAGGAAGTGGCCCGCGCAGGCCTCCGCCGTCTGGAGAAAGCGGCCGTCGCGGGTCAGCTTGTAGGCCGAGGTGAATCCATAGATCGCCCATGACAGTCCGCGCGTCCAGCAGGAGTCGGATCGCCAGCCCTGCTGCGTGGACTGCCGCAGAAACTCGCCGGACTCGAGGTCGTAGATACCCTCGTGCGAAGAACTGCCGTCACCCCGCACGAGCACTCTCCGACTCGTGAGGCTGTGCTTCATCGCCACGTCCATCAGCCCCTCGTCGCCGGTCTCGAGTGCGGCGTAGAAGATGATGCCAACGTTGGCCATGATGTCGATGAAGATGGACTCCGGGCCCATGAACGACGACATGTACTGACCCTTCTCCTTGAACCGGAGAGCGAGAGTCCGGCCTGCCTGGATGACCACGTCGTTGAGGTCCGAGCGCGCCGTCAGCCGGTACCAGCGGTGGTAGGTGGACAGGAAGATGAAGCCCAGGTCGTGGACCGAACGGTCCATCTTCCGGTGCTCCAAGGGGGTCGTGTACTGCTCCGCAAGCTCAAGCCATTTCGAATCTCCAGTCCGCTTGGCGAAGATCCACATCATCCCTGGCAGGAAGCCGTCGCACCAGTGGGTCCAAGCCGGCTTGTCGTGACGCCACTTGCCACCCTCGGTGTACATGGGATAGAACCCGGGGTCGCCTTCGGCCAAGCTGCGAACCTGCGTCTCCGCGAAGTCCAGAGCCCCCTGAAAGGTCTCCCGCGAACCCTCCAGCGATGTCAGTTCGAGCATCAGTCGAGAGAGTGTAGCACCGCAGCCGAGCGACCCGACGAGGGGTCCGGACCCTTTCGCGGCAGGTCTAGCGGAGGTCCTTGAGCGGGATCTCGAAGTAGAACAGATCCTTGCCGTCCGTGATGTCGTAGATGCCGGTGATGTAGGCGAAGGAGTTCTTCAGGGACTCTTCGGTTCCCGTGTAATAGAACATGAATCCGCTGGCCGTGCTCTCGGGAGTCACGATCGGAGCCACGAACGCGTTCTGGCGGATTTCGTCCCGATTCAAGGGCCCCTTCCTGACCTTCTTGCCAGCTCCTAGACCCGGCACGGGCAGAGGGACCTTCCGACCGCTCGGCTGGTGCCCCTTCGGATTGAGCGTGACTAGGTCGTCGGCCGAAAGTGGCTCCAGGCCCTCCGACTGGCCCGTGATGAAGCGTACCTGCATCTTCTCGAGCGAATAGGAGTTCCTGCCTCGATTCGAAATCACCAGGAGAAGCGGCACAACGCCGTGCTTGTACGGCTTGGTGTTTCCGAACGCACTGACCTGGTCCTTGTCGGAGACGAATGCCTTGACCGCGACCACAACGTCGCCCTGCTTCTGCTTCGACGGATACTTGTCTGCGGTCTTGGCGCGGTAGACCGGCGCGGACATGGCAGGAAGTGTCACCAGCGCCGCGAGGGTGACGCCGACCAGGAACCTAAATCGTGGGCGCAGTGGCATATTGGTCTTCAGCTCGCAGCTTGATTCGAGTCCTGTACAACATCCTCCTCGCGACGCTCGCTCCAGTCGCGATTCCCTACTGGATCCTGCGCAGCAGGGCCAAAGGACACCCGTGGAGCACCTTCCGCGATGCGTTCGGTGGAGTTGCTGTCTCTGAGGATAAGACAGCGGGGCCAAGTGTTTGGTTTCACGCGGTTTCCGTCGGCGAGGTGCAGTCCGCCCGCCCGATGCTGGGCAAGCTGCGGTCCGCACAGCCAGACGCCCGGATCTTCCTCACGACAGGGACGCCCGCGGGCCTGGAGGTGGCAAGACGGGGGCTCGCCGACGTAGTCGACTCGGTATCGCGGGCGCCGCTCGATGCGCCCTGGTTCGTCGCTAAAGCCCTCAGGCGGATGCGTCCGGATCTCGTGATCGTGTCCGAGACCGAGATCTGGCCCAACTACTGCTTCGAGGCGAAACGGCACGGGGCCTCGCTGATGATCGTGAACGCCCGCATGTCGGATCGATCGGCGGGCCGCTACAAACGGTTCCGGGCATTCTTCCGTCCAGTCCTCGCCAATGTCGACCTGATCCTCGCCCAGTCGGCTGTCGATCGAGAGCGGTTCATCGCTGCTGGGGCACTGCCCTCACGGACCGTTCTCGGTGGAAACTTCAAGTATGACTTCGATATTGATACTAGATCCATTGCATCTGAAGATCTTAATGAGTTCATCGACTGTACAGAAGCACGCTTGGTACTGGTGGCTGGCAGCACCAGGGAGGGCGAGGAAGCGATGCTGTTGCCGGCTCTTCGAGCCTTGGTCGAGCGCGAACCCTCGTGCCTGACAGTGGTCGCTCCGAGGCACCCAAGTCGATTCGACGAGGCTGCGGACACGCTTGCTGGGCTGGGCATCCCCTTGGTTCGACGCAGCAACCTCGTCAACCACGCGCCAGACCTGCCAGCGATCCTGCTGCTGGACACCTTGGGGGAGCTCTCGACTCTCTACGGACGCGCTGATCTCGTGTTCGTGGGCGGTTCTCTGAACGGATGGGGAGGCCACAACGTGCTTGAGGCTGCACTGTTCGGCAAGCCGGTGGTCGTCGGACCCACCATGCAGAACTTTCGTCAGATCACGAACGATCTGAGGGGCGCCGGCGGACTGATGCAAGTGGAGAACGCCGACGAACTGGAAGTCGCGCTGACGGACCTCGCGACCGATCCAGATCGGCGCAGCGAGATCGGCTCTGCCGCCGTCCGACTGGCGACGTCCAAGCGTGGCGCCTCGGCCAGGGCCGTCGAAGCCGCGCAGCAACTCATCAACGAGGCGTCGCCACGCACTCCCCTGGGATTTCTCGCAGCCTGCGGCCTCTGCCTGCCCTCCACACTCTGGAAGACCTTCTCGCAGCTGCGGCGCTGGGCGTATGGAACGGGTCAACTGGCGAAACGCAAACTGGACCGGCCAGTCGTATCCGTCGGCAACCTGATGGTCGGCGGGACCGGCAAGACCCCCACGGTCGCCTGGCTGGTCGAGAGCCTTGCTGCGCGAGGGCATTCGGGTTCAGTGCTGACTCGGGGATACGGCCGCGATCAACCCCATTCGATGAAGCTGCTTCGATGCGGGCAGCCAGCGTCTTCGGACATCGCAGGGGACGAACCCGCAATGCTGGCTGCCCGGTTCGGGCGCACGGCGCCAGCCACGGTTCTCGGTGTCGGGGCAGACCGGTACCAAGCGGGCCGTGCTGTGGAGAGCCAAGCACAGGTGGCCTACCACGTCATGGACGACGGCTTCCAGCACATGCGGCTGCACCGGGATCTGAACATCGTTCTCGTTGATGCATCAAACCCATTCGGGAATGGTTGGACCCTGCCGGCGGGGCGCCTTCGCGAACCCCTTGGAAGCCTTCGGTTCTCGGACGTTGCGCTCCTCACCAGGACCAAGGCTGGGGCAGCCCATGCATCGCTCATCGACCAACTGACGGCCATCAATCCGCAACTGCGCGTCATGACGTCACGAATGGTCACGACCGCAGTGGTGGACCTCAACACAGGCGACCGTCTGGAGCCTACCGACCTCACGGGAGAGCGCGGCGCGGCGTTCTGCGGCGTCGGCAACCCACGGTCGTTCTTCTCTCAATTGCGCACGACCGGCTGCGAGCCCGTGGTGGAGACCGCATTCGCGGACCATCACCGGTTCACGGACGCCGAAATCGACGCCGTCATCCGCGAAGGGGTTGCGAACCGAGCGACCGCCTACGTCACGACCGCGAAGGATGTGGTGAGACTGAGCGACACGAGTCGGTTCCCAGCACCGGTGTACGTGCTGGAGATTGGGCTCCAAGTCGATCAGGGCGAGGAGCTGCTGGACCGCATCGAACGGCTGCTTCGGACTTGAAGCGGCCTGACGATCACTCGGCGATGCCGCCCTCGGTCATCTTTCGAGGGTCGAGCAGCCGATCCAGTTCCTCCGCTTCAAGGCCCGTGGACTCGGCCGCGACTTCCTTGACCCGTCGTCCTTCTGCGTAGGCCTGCTTGGCAACCTTTGCGCCTTTCTCGTAGCCAATGACCGGATTCAGCGCCGTGACCAGGATCGGATTGCGCTCGGCCAGGTCCAGCGAGCGCTCGGCGTTCACCTCGAAGCCATCGACCGCGCTATCCGCCAGCACGACGGCGGCGTTGCCCAGTAGCCTTGCGCTCTCCAGCAGGTTGTGGCAGATGACGGGCAGCATCACGTTGAGCTGGAAGTTGCCAGACTGTCCCGCCACGGTGATCGTTGCGTCGTTGCCGATGACCTGTGCGCAGACCATCGCCACGGCCTCGGGTATGACCGGATTGACCTTGCCGGGCATGATGCTGGAGCCAGGCTGGAGCGACGGAAGCGCTATTTCCGCGAACCCGGCGATCGGTCCGCTGTTCATCCAACGCAGGTCGTTTGCGATCTTCATCATCGAGACGGCAACAGTCTTGAACTGGCCGCTCATCTCAACCGCGGCGTCCTGGCTGGAGAGACTGACGAAGTAGTTCGGGCTCGTCACGAAAGGCAGACCAGTCTCCTGGCTCAATCGCTTCGCCACGCGGGCGCCAAACTCGGGGTGCGCGTTGACTCCCGTGCCAATCGCCGTGCCACCGAGGGCCAAGGCGGAGACCGCGTGCAGTGAGGACCGCACTCGGCGGCGGCCATCCGCGATCTGGCCAGCCCATCCTCCGAGTTCCTGACTGAGGCGGATTGGGAGGGCGTCCATGAGGTGGGTGCGGCCCATCTTCACGACGTGGTCCACGGACGCGCCCTTGCCATCGAGCGACCTCTGCAACCTGAGAAGGCCGGGCAGGGTCGTCTCATTCGTCTCCAAGCACGCGCTGACGTGGATCGCGGTGGGTATCACATCATTACTCGACTGGCCCATGTTGACGTGATCGTTCGGATGCACGTGCGAACCGAGCTTCTTCGAGGCCAGCGAAGCGATGACCTCGTTCGTGTTCATGTTCGAGGAGGTTCCCGAACCGGTCTGGAAGATGTCCACCGGGAAGTGGCTGTCGTGGAGGCCGTTGGCGACCTCCATCGCGGACTCACGGATGACCGCGGCGCGATCGGCCTCCAGCAAGCCCAGATCCGCGTTCACCGAGGCGGCCGAGGCCTTGACGAGGCCTAGGGCACGGATGAATGTCCGCGGGAACCGCAAGCCGCTGATCAGAAAGTTGTTGACGGCTCGCTGCGTCTGGGCCTTGTAGAGTGCGTCGGCGGGCACTCTGACCTCCCCCATGGAGTCCTTTTCGATGCGAAACGAGGGGTCGGCTTGCATGAAAATCCAGTTTACAGACCGCCTTGGGGGCGGAACTGGGTTGCAGCCGGTGGCTCAGATCGGGACGTCCACGAGGCGGCCATTGTTCAGGATCGACTCGCGGGCAGCCTCGCAGACGCCAACGTTGAATCGGCTGTTCGCCGCGGTGGCGACCAGTCCCTGCTCGTCGAGTGCATGCAATTGCCGCTGGCGGTCCTCCAGCGAACTAGACTCCCGCTCAACCCGGAGTGCCTCCTCGACGATGCGCCGAACCGAGCGCACTCCGTACCCCGTGGGCACCAGACCAGTCCCGCCCTGGTCCTGGTAGAGGAAGTAGTCCGGGCTCGGCTCCGCGTGCTCCGTGCCCCCGGGGCCATCTAGCCTTTCGCCATACGTATAGGCGATACCGCGGTACTGGTCGGAGTGCTCGATCAGTGCGCCCCGACCGCGGCCGGTGCAATAGAGGGTCATTCCCTGGGTGTTTGGACCGGGAGAGGCGTCCGGGAAGCTGAGCGAGTTCTGGACGTTGAGGCACGCATTGTTCTCCCAGATCACCCGGCCATCGGTCCAAAGATACCCTTCAGTGCCATTGGGAAGGGTGTCGACGATGCCGTAGACGGACACCGCCCGAGGCACGAGTCCCGTGATGAAGTGCACCAGGTCCACGTAGTGGCAACCGATGTACACGAACGAGTCCGTCTCGTCCGTAGAAAACCAGTTCTGGAAATTCGAGTCGCGGTAGTGCCACTTCTCCATCAGCCGCGCCGTGCCGAGCTTGAACTCGCCGAACAGCCCGTCGCGGTAGCGCGATCTGGCCATCAGGCTTCTGGGATCGAAGCGCTTGTGGTACTCGACGCCAACCAGCAGCCCGCGCTCGCGGCCCTCACGCTCGACCAGTGCCGAGTCCTCCATGGAGAGGACCAAAGGCTTCACGCAGCAGACATGCTGATCGGCCCGGAGAGCCTCGAAAACGATCTTGTAGTGCAGCTGGTCCGGCACTGCGACCACGACCAGGCTGCGCGGAGGCAGCCCAGCGAGCGCATCCCGGTACAGACCTGGCCTCGGGCTGTCCGGGCATGCAGTCGGGTCGACTACGGGGATGAAGCCAACATCCGGAAATGCGCGTCGCAGCGCGGGCGCGTCGCGGAGCGCATCCACCGAGCTTCGCCGCTGCGAACAGACACGGACCTCCCCTATCGCACCTTCCCTGCGCATTTGCAACAGCGCCGGAAGGATCTGGTCGTGGGCGATCATCCCCCCGCCGATCAGCAGAACCGGGGTGGATGAATCAGGCATGGCGCTATCGCCGCCTCTTGACCTTGGTCGACGGGGGCCGGCGGAGCATGATCGCAGCGATCTCCTCCAGCATGGCCCGGTAGTAGGCGGGGTGGCGCTGAGTCGCCGGCCATGCCTCGTCCAGCTCGGCAGATTCCGGCGGCCGGTAGACGAACGGGAAGCAATTCGCCATGCGCGACGGCGCGTAGCTCCAGCCAGAGGCCCGCTCGATATAGGCCAAGGCGATGGTCCGCTCCTCCTCGAGCTCCTTGAAGGTCGCCTCGACACCGATGCTGTCGCCAATCATCAGCAGCGGCCGACCGTACGTCTTGGCGTCCTTGGACCGTCGGATCTTGTCTGCCATGGCGTGGCCGTTTCCTTGGACGAGGACAAGGTCACAAAGCTGCGCCAACGACTGCGGATAGGACCGTCCAGAGATGCTGGAGGCACCGATGGGGAGGGTGAAATCTGCGTGCTGGAACTGGTCCCGAACGGTGCGGATCAATTGCTCAACGAAGCGCGGCACGAACTGCCGATGGTCCCAGTTCGACTCGGGCCGGTCCCAGGCATCGGCAACGTCGATGATGACGTTTCGGGCGTCCAGTTCGACCAGATGCCGGCCAATGTTCGCGGCCGCTCGGAGAATGGAGTCGGGCGTGGCCAGCGCCTCATCCTGGTCCTGCTGAAACAGGACCAGGCAAACGACCATTCCACGGCTGTCGGCCGCCTTGAGCAGCTTGTCGAGCCTTGCGGTCCACGCCGGCTTGAGGGATCCCGTTGAGTCGTAGGCGCTCACAAGGGCGCCCGACTTGGAACCGAGGTCAGCGCTGGCGCCGCGAGCCACACCGTTCTCCTCCGGCGAGTAGCCGGGATCCCCTCCCTGGAGGCCCACCACGATGCCGCCGACGCCGTGGCTCTTGTACAGGTCGAGCAGCTCGATGACCCGATCCGTGTTGGCGTCCGGGTCGAACTCCTTCTCATGCAGCCATTCGTCGTCAAAAAGAGCCTGCGTGACGCGAACCAGCGCCAGACTGCCACGGACCTTGCGACGGTAGGTACCGCCCTCGTAGGTCAGACTCCAAGCCGAGCCCGGAGAGCTACGGACATAGAACCGATCCGGCTTGTAGCGCGGACCGAGCATGGTGCCGGTCGCGATCTCGATGGCCGTGGCCGGAGCCACCGACATCGCCGAGAGACCGGCTGCAACCAGCAAGCCGCGGAGCACCAAATGCCGCATTAGGGTTCAGGAACTGCCGCCGTAGTCGGCGATATTAGCACGCAGGCTGAACGCGACCGGAGCCTAGCCTACTGCCGCTGCACCGGGCCGTTCGGCACTCTGGTCGGGGCCGGTTGGGTTCTGCACCGTGACTGCAGGCTTTACCATTAGACAAGTGGAGGGCTATCAACCGGAAGGAACATAGCCTCCACCGCCGATTTTGGTGACGTTTGGTCGCGGAATCTGAAATCGTCGCTAGCACAATTCCACGACACGGAAGGAGCCAAGAGCACCCGCATGAGTTTCCCGAAACTACTGCTCACCGCCGCAATCGCCGCACCCATCTTCATCGTCGGAGTCGCCGTCGCGGCCAAGAACCCGTCGGAGGAGAACGTAACGTTCAATGGCCACGTCGGGGCAATCCTCCATGAGCGCTGCGCCTCCTGCCACAGGCCGGGCGAAGCGGGTCCGTTCTCGCTTCTCACCTACGAGGACGCTGCCAAGCGCGCCGCGCTGATCGGCGCCGTCACGCGGTCCCGCTACATGCCGCCATGGCATGCCGAGCCGGGCTATGGCGAGTTCAAGGGATCGCGCCGGATGACCGACTCCGAGGTTGATCTCATCGCAGGCTGGGTCGACGCCGGAGCACCGCGGGGCGAGGGTGCAGCGCCTGCTCCACCCGACTTCGGGTCCGAGTGGAGCTTGGGCGAACCCGACATGATCGTCACGATGGAGGAGCCGTACACCGTACCCGCCGACGGGCCGGACATTTACCGCAACTTCCCCGCCAAGGTGGCTACGACCGAAGACAAGTGGATCCGCGCCTACCAGTTCAGGCCACTCAGGCGCGCAGTCGTCCACCACAGCCTGTTCCAGGCGGACACCTCGGGCCGCGCTCGGGAGCTGGACGCCGAGGACGAGGTGCCGGGGTACTCGGGCATGGGCGGGGATGTCCCCAACAAGCTTGGTCTCGGCGGATGGGCCGTCGGCGGACAGGCCCAGAAGTTTCCAGTGGAAGCGCCGCTCCGACTGCCCGCGGGAAGCGACTTCCTGTTCGAGTCGCACTTCCATCCGTCCGGAAAGGAAGAGGCTGAGCTATCTTCGATCGGCCTCTACTTCACCGACAAGCCTGCGACGCGCACGCGGTTTCTGATCAGCCTTCCGCCGCTTTTCGGACTCGGCTCGAATATCGAGATCCCGCCAGGCGACAGCAACTACGTCATCAAGGAATCCTTCACCCTCCCCAGCGACGTCGATGTCTACGCCGCGACCCCGCACGCCCACTACATCGGCAAGGAGTTCCGTGGCTGGGCCGAACTCCCGGACGGCAGCGAAGTACCACTGATCTGGATCAAGGACTGGGACTTCGCCTGGCAGGACATGTACGTCTACGAGAAGCCCGTGCGGTTGCCCGCCGGCGCCACCATCCACTCCACGATCCGCTACGACAACTCAGCCGAGAACCCACGCAACCCGTCGAATCCGCCACAGATGGTCTACTGGGGCAAGGAGTCCAACGACGAAATGGGCTCCATCATCTTCACCGTCATGCCAGTGAACGAAGAGGACCTGCCAAGCCTAAACAAGGTGAAGCGCAAGCTGAATCGGAAGCACGAAGCGGCGGCCAAGGAATACCGGAAGCGACGGCCTGAAAAGGGGCTCACCGGTCAGAGCGACTGACTCGACACGACGAACCTGCGTTCGTGGGAACCTCGGCCCCCACGATGCGTCAGGCGGACCTACGGTTGATTCGCCTTGCAGCCTCGTCAGCGAGGCGCTCGGCCCGTCCACATCCACGACCGTCTGGTGGGGCCCCGTGCCTTCGCGAGCGAGCTCCATCGGGCAGTTCCTGGTTGGTGGCTGCGTGTTGCACGGCCCTCGATCCAGCCTATCGGCATCCGTCCGAACTCCCCGCCCCAGATGGGCGAACATCGCCGAGCTCCGATCCTGCCTGGTGGATTGCACGCAGAACCGGACCCGAACCAAACCGTATGTCGCTGGACGCGTCCAATCGACAGATGGATTGTGGCCGAACGATTCGTTGTGAAACCTATCGGCGGTACAATCGCATCCTTAGGCCTAGAGTCGAGTCGAGCTGCACTGGCATTCCGTCACAAGCATTGGAACGCTGAGTCACGGAATCACCCGCCGGTGCGCTGAGCAGCCACTCGCACAGAAGGAGCAAGGGAACAATCACATGAAGAATCTGAAGCCGCTGTTCGTCCTCGCGATCGCTGCGTCCATCGTAATGGCTGGAGCTGCGTTCGGCGCCAAGAACTCGCCCGGCGAAGAGGTGACGTTCAATAGCCACATCGGTTCGATTCTTCACGAACGCTGCGCCTCGTGCCACCGGCCGGGCGAGGCGGGTCCGTTCTCGCTTCTCACCTACGAAGACGCCGCGAAGCGCGCTGCACTGATCGGCGCCGTCACGCAATCCCGGTACATGCCGCCCTGGCACGCCGAGCCTGGCTACGGCGAATTCAAGGGATCACGCCGGATGCTCGACTCCGAAGTTGAACTCATCTCGCGATGGATCGAAGCCGGTGCACCGCGAGGCGAAGGCGCGGAGCCCGAGCCCCCGGAATTCGGGTCCGAATGGGTCCTGGGTGAGCCCGACCTGATCGTCACGATGGAGCACCCGTACACGGTTCCGGCCGACGGCCCAGACATCTACCGCAACTTCCCCGCCAAGGTGCCAACAACAGAGGAGAAGTGGATCCGCGCCTACCAGTTCCGGCCTCTGAAGCGGACGGTCGTCCACCACAGCCTGTTCAAGGCGGACACGTCCGGTCGCGCTCGAGAGCTGGATGCCCGAGATGAAGTGCCCGGGTACACCGGTATGGACGGCGGCGTCCCCAACAAGATCAACCTCGGAGGCTGGGCCGTAGGCGGACGAGCCCGTGTGTTCCCCGAAGAGGCGCCGCTCCGGCTGCCCGCAGGTAGCGACTTCCTTTTCGAGTCACACTTCCATCCGTCCGGGAAGGCAGAGGCCGAGCTGTCCTCGATCGGCCTTTACTTCACGGACGAGCCGGCCACGCGTACACGGTTCTCCATCAGCCTGCCGCCGATCTTTGGACTCGGCGCGGGGATCGAAATCCCGCCCGGCGACAGCGAATTCACCATCGGGGAGTCCTTCACCCTAGCTGCGGACGTGGAGATCTACGGTGCAACCCCGCATGCGCATTACATCGGCAAGGAGTTCCGTGGCTGGGCAGAACTGCCCGACGGCACCGAAGTGCCGCTGATCTGGATCAAGGACTGGGACTTCGCGTGGCAGGACATGTACGTGTATGAGGAGCCGGTGCGTCTCCCTGCCGGCGCGACGATCCACTCCACGATCCGCTACGACAACTCCGCGGAGAATCCGCGCAACCCATCGAATCCGCCGAAGAAGGTCTACTGGGGTCGGGAGTCCTTCGACGAGATGGGCGCCCTGATCCTCACGGCGATGCCGGTGAACGAAGCGGACATGCCTGCGCTCCGCAAAGAGCTTCGCAAGCTAAACGTGAAGCACGCCGCCGCAGCTCGGGAGTATCGCAAGCGCAGGCCCAAGAAGAGGCTCGCCGGCCAGAGCGATTAACTACTACGAACGGTCGTGCGCCGCGGGCATTCCCCGCCCCGGCGCTTCAGGCCAGCAGTTGCTTGATCACGTGGCCGCCCACATCGGTCAGGCGAAAGTCCCGACCCTTGTGGCGGAACGTCAGCTTGGTGTGGTCCAAGCCAAGCAGGTGCAGGATAGTCGCTTGGACGTCGAACACCTCGATCGGGTCCTTTGTGATGAAGAATCCCAGCTCGTCCACTTCGCCGATCGTCTGACCGGGCCGAATGCCGCCCCCGGCGAACCACATCGGGAAGTTCTCGATGTGGTGGTTGCGACCGGGCAGCTCCAGGACCTCACCCATCGGCGTCCGTCCGAACTCCCCTCCCCAGATGACAAGGGTGTCGTCGAGCATACCCCTCTGGCGCAGGTCCTTCACTAGGGCGGCCGAAGCCTGATCCACGTCCAGGGCCACCTCGTCGAGCTTGCCCGCGAGGTTGTTCACGCGGTTGCCGTGGTGGTCCCAACCCGTGTGGTAGAGCTGCACGAATCGTGTGCCCCGCTCAAGGAGCCGTCTAGCGAGCAGGCAGTTGTTGGCGAAAGTTGACTTGCCTGGCTCGGCCCCGTACATCTCCAGCGTCGCGGGACTCTCCGAGGAGAGGTCCATCAGTTCAGGGCCACTCGTCTGCATGCGGTGGGCAAGCTCGTAGGATGCGATTCGCGTGGAGATCTCCGGGTCCCCCACGTCCGCCAAGTGTGCCTGGTTCAGCTTCCGTATCGCGTCCACGCGCGCCGACTGGCGCTTCGGCGAGACGCCCTGCGGGCTCGCGAGGTTCGGAATGGGATCGGCAGCCTTCAGGAACTCCACGCCCTGATAGGTCGAAGGCAGGAATCCGCTGCCCCAGATGTTTACGCCACCCATCAGGTTGGTACTGCCGGAGCGCAGGACAACGAACGCGGGCAGGTCCTCGGCCTCGCTGCCGAGGCCGTAGGTGACCCAAGCTCCCATGCTCGGCCGCCCGTAGCGGGTCGACCCCGTGTTGAAAAACAGCTTCGCGGGCGCGTGGTTGAAATTTTCGGTCTTGAGGGAGTGGACGATTGCAAGGTCGTCCACGATCGACGCCATGTGCGGAAAGACCTCGGACACCCATGTGCCGGATTGACCGTGCCGATGGAAGTCACGCTGCGGACCGAGAAGCTTGGGCCGGTCGCGGCTGAACCGTTCCATAAAGGCAAACCGCTTGCCCTCGAAGAACGAGTCGGGCGTTGGCTGGCCGTCCAGCGCCCGCAGCTTGGGCCGCCAGAGCCAAGTCTCGAACTGGCTGGGCGCACCCGACATGAACAGGTAGACGACGCGCTTGACCCGCGCCGGAAAGTGCGGTGTCCTTGGCGCGAATGGATTGGCCGCGTCAGGCGCGGTTACGGCACCGCTACTGCTCTGGTTGAGCAGTCCTCCCAGGGCGATGGCTCCGAGTCCGACGAAGCAGTCGCTGTAGAGTTGCCTGCGCGTGCGTTGGAGGAGTATCTGTTCGGTGGGTGTCATGGCCATTCACTCGCGGGTGATGAACTCGTCAAGATTCAGGAGAACGCTTGCCGCCATCGTCCAAGCGGCCACCTGCGCCGTGTCCTCGCCCGACCTGCCGTCGAGCGAGAGTATTTCCTCGCCTCGATCGGGTGAGGTCTGCATTTCGTCGAGCTGAATTGCGGCGAATCCCTCGAGGGCCCTCAGCTCCATTGGAGTCGGCGACCGGCCCAAGCACACTTGGAACGCGTGGTGCGCTCGCATGGACACGTCCCCGCTGGGCACGTCCTGGACGATGCGCCTACCTAGTCCTTGGGCGAACTCGTAGAATCCCGTGTCATTGAGGATCGTCAGCGCCTGCAGGGGTGTGTTCGACCGATTCCTGCGGGTTACGGTGGTCAGCGCGTCAGGGCTGTCGAAGACCATCAGACCCGGGTGCGGGCTCGTGCGCCAGAAATGCGTGTAGATGCCCCGCCTATAGCGTGCCCTCCCCTTGCTCTCGGGCCACGGTTTCCGGATCATTACGCCGGGTGGCTGCGAGGGGAACACGCTTGGCCCGCCGATCTCCGTATCCAGCAGCCCACTGGCGGAGAGCGCTAGGTCGCGGACGATCTCGGACTCCACTCGCAGGCGGTTCTGCCGGCCTAGCAGCCGGTTGGTGGGATCCGCGGACGCTAGATCGACTCGATGCTTGGAGGACTGGCGGTACGTCGCAGACGTGACGATCAATCTGTGGAGCGACTTCAGGCTCCAGTTCTGGGACACAAACTCCGACGCGAGCCAGTCGAGCAGCCCAGGATGGCTGGGCATCTCTCCCTGCGTGCCGAAGTCGTTCTCGGTGGATACGATCCCCCGTCCGAAATAGCGCTGCCAGATGCGGTTGACTGTGACGCGCGGGGTCAACGGGTTGCCCTCGTCCACCAGCCATCGTGCAAAGTCCAAGCGATCGGGGCTCTCGGCGTTGATGGGAGGCAGAACCCTAGGCACTGACGGACTCACCTGCTCTCCCTTGTGCAGGAACTCCCCGCGGCGAAGGATGTGCGTTGGGCGAGGCTCACGCAGCTCCCGCATGACAAGGGTGCTTGGCACCTTCGGCAGGAGCTTCTTGACAGCGTCGATCGCCTTGCGGCGCTCGATGACGCCGATGTCCAGATTCAGGAACGCGTTACGAACGATGTTGGCCCGCGTCTCGGGCCGCTCGTCCGCCGGCACGAGCAGTATTTGCTGCACTCCGGGAGGGAGCTTGCTGCGCTCCTCGCTGGTAAGGCCTGCCTCCCAGGCCGGCTGGTTGGCCTCGAGTGCCCGCCGGTACTGCCTGTCCTCGGCCTGCATCACTTTCAGCTGGGCCTGAACGGCCTCTCGACGGGCGAGCTGCTCAGGCGTTGCAAACTCCAGGACGGGCTCGAAGGCACGGGCGCGCCCCTCGCCGTTGGCGAAGTCCCCGCTCAGTTCATCAATGCTGTTGAAGAAGGCGAAGACCTCGTAGAACTCTCGCTGCGAAATCGGGTCGTACTTGTGGTCGTGACAGCGAGCACATCCTAGGGACAGACCAAGGAACGCCAGGCCCGTGACGTCGACGCGGTCGACAACCGCCTCGGTGCGGTACTGCTCGAAGTCGACTCCGCCCTCGAGGTTGAGGAGCGTGTTGCGATGAAATCCCGTCGCGACGACTTGGTCAACAGTCGCGCCGGGCAGCAGATCCCCAGCCAGTTGCTCAATGGCGAACTGGTCGAAGGCTAGGTCGCGATTCAACGCGTCGATCACCCAATCGCGGTACTTCCAGATCTGCCTTTCTGCGTCGGCGTTGTATCCGTTGGAGTCCGCGTAGCGCGCAAGGTCGAGCCAGTGCCTTCCCCAACGCTCGCCATAGGCCGGTGAACTCAAGAGCCTTTCGACAAGGCGGTCGTACCCACCCTCCGGCGTGTCGTCAAGAAACGCACGGATCTCGTCTGGCGTCGGCAGAAGTCCAGTGAGATCGAGATGGAGCCTACGCACCAGAGTCTCGGGAGACGCATCTGGCGAAGGAGCCAAACCCCGCTCCTCCAGCCGTGCAAGAACGAACCGGTCCACAGGGCTCCGGATCCAGCCCTCGTTGGCGACCATGGGCACTTTGGGTCTCGTCAGTGTCTGGAACGACCAGTGACCGGCGTCCACCTCGCCGGACGAGGGTCCCAGCCGCTCAGGCCACGGCGCCCCGATCTCGATCCATTGCTGAATCGCAGCGATGACCGCGTCGTCCAGCGGACCCTCCGGTGGCATCTTGAGATCGCCGGACCGGCGCAGAGCCTGGAGGATGAGGCTCCCCGAGGGATCCTGCAGCGAGATCGCCTCTCCCCGGTTGCCGCCCTGAAGTACGTCTTCTCGCGACGATATGGAAAGGCCGCCGCTACGCACAGAAGCGGAATGGCACTGAGCGCAGCGGTTGTGGAAGACCGGACGTATCTTGGCTTCGAAGAACCGGATGGACTCTTCAGGCCAAGGGGCTTGGGGGGCGGCGGTTGCAGCAGGCAGGACGACCAGCCCGGCGGCTATGGTCAGTACGCACCGCAGGTCCAGTGCTACCGCGAAGTGGCGCAGTAATCGCAATCCCACCTTTCTATACGTCGATCGACTGACGCCATAGTATCAGCCAAGGATCGCTTCGCGACACCGGAAGGTGGCCAACGGACGGCGCCAATACCCTCGACGCATGGGTGCGAGGCTACCGCTAGAAGGCCACTTCTAGGCTTGCCCGGAAGGCCCGGCCATCATTGAGAGTGTTCGTGATCTGGCCGAAGTTCGGGGAGGTCAGTTCCTTGCCCGGCTCCGCGAACTGCGGGTGGTTGAACAGGTTTAGGGCCTCGGCCCGAAACGTCACCGCAGCATCTCCGGCCAGCACCCACCGCCTGGACCAGGCCACATTGAGGTTGAAGATTCCATCCTTGCGAAACCCGTTGCGTCCGAGGCTGCCAGCGATGTCCGTGGGATTGATGAACGCGAACGCGGAGGTGAGCAGACGCGATGCGGCGGTGTCGGGGTCGTCCACGGAGCGGCCCAGCACCGACGGGTCCAGCAGGTTAGGACGATCCCCCGGCGATCCGTCCACATTGCCAAACCCCTGAGCGTCCGAACCGGCGACCACGTCGAACGGGGTTCCGGACTTCGCGAGGAGGACAGAGTTCCAGCGCCAACCGGCGAACAGGTGCCGTGCCGGACCGCGGGGCCCCGGAATCTCCCAGGTCGTCTTCGCGAGCAGGGCGTGCGGCTGGTCGAAGGAACTGACGGCGCGCATTTCCGCATGGGAGTTGAATTCGGACTGGCTTCTCCCAAGCCTCCCGGACTGCCCGGAAGCCGTGTTCGAGAAGTCGTTGCCCATGTCGATGGCCTTGCTCCACCAGTAGGACGCCTCAGCTGTCAAACCCTTCCACGACGGAATGGTCAGGACGATCTTGGCCGCATCGAAGTAGGCGCGGGAACCGTTGAGAACGAGACGGTTGTCGAAGAAGCGCAGGTCAGGACGACGTTGATTCACAGTACGCGTGGTCTGCGGAATACCGGGAACGACCTGTGCCCGATTGGTGTACCAGATCGTCAGAAGCTTGTGCGTCCGGCTCCCGACGTAGCCGAGGTCCAAGGTCCAGTCTCCGCCAAGTCCAATCTGCCAATCCAGTCCGTAGAGGTGCGAGTACGGTGTAGTCAGCTCAGGATCCATCGCGAACACCGTGGAGCGCGCAGTTGGATTGAAATCCTCGGGACCCAGCCCACTAAGCGGGTGCAGGAGATCCGGAACCTGTACCGCGATGTTGAGGTTTCTGGGTGGACTGAAACGGGCCTGACCGTAGGTCACGTCGAAGATCTGCCCGTAGTGAACGCTGTAGGATCCGCGCCACAGGCCGAGCCCCTTGCCGGGACGCAAGGCGAAGCCGAACCGCGGAGCGAGATTGTTGCAGTCGCAGTCGTATCCGAGGTCTGTCAGTCCCTGCACTTCCGTGGGCGCAGTCACGGGCTCGTACCGCAGGCCGATGTCGAGGGTCAGCCTGTCCGACACCTTCCAGCTGTCGCCGAAGTAGTACTGCATCGCCCAGTTTCGAAACCCACGGTGGACGTTTCCGATCGCCACCCGATAGACGCTGGGTGTGCCGAGGCGAATGTTGGTGATCGCGTCCCTTCCGAACTCGTTTCGGAAGAAGAACAAACCTCGGTGGCTCTCATCCTCGGTGCTGTTGACCTGCCTCCTCGTCGCCTCGCCACCGAACGTCAGTGTGTGGTCGCCGCGAATATGCACAGTCCGGGCCGCGTAGGTGAACCGGTTCAGGGCGCGGTCGATGGGAATATTCGAACTAGGGCCCAGAAATTCCACCACGTACCCGGTAAGTACGAGCGGGCCCACGGCGGACTCCTCCGGCACAAGAAGGCTGCCGACTCGCTCGAAGGCCAAGGTGAAGTCGCTCGTCGTCGAAGGCTCCCAGTCCCTGGTCCAGGTGGCGATGGCCACATGGTTCTTGGTGGTCGTGTCGGGGTTCTGGCCCCCGACGAGCTGGAACGCGTCAACGGCCTGGCCCGTGAATCCGTACTGGAGAACCAGCGTGTCCCGCGACCCTGCCGACTGCCGAATCCTGATCGATCCTCGGTCGTTGTTGATGCTCTGAATGTCATTCGTATTCAGTGCCCTAGGGTTGATGTCGGTCCGGTTGGGAGGCTCGTCTGGGTACGCATCAAGCAGCTTCTGGACGTAGGCCCTCCTGTCGGGGTCGGTTGCCAGGGGAGTCCTTTCGTCGAGAGCCGGCACCAAGACGTTCCCGTTGACATTGCCCCGGGAACGGACCTGGCTGCCTTGGAACAGGAATGAGGATCCACGCCATGCCTGGACCCCAGCAGCGAACCCGAACGAATTGTCGTGGGCCGGCCGCACGCCGCCGACCTGGAAGAACGAGCGTGCGCTAGTGACGCTGTTCTGGTGCGTCCAGTTGAGCTCCCCGTGGAGTCCGTCGGCCCTTGGCAGTATGGCCTGCCTGAGCCGCTTGGGCGGCTGCCCGAACTCCGAGGCGAAATGTCGGTTTTCGATCTTGAGGTCGAGGGGAACGGTGGCCGTCGTGCCCATGCGCGTCGTTAGTTCACGCAGGACATTGGTGTCAATGAGGGTGATGCGGACATTCTCGTTCCGACGTCCCTCGCCCTCATCGACCGCCACTTCGCCGAGCAGGTTGAGCGACGTTCTGCCCGAGGCGCCCGTGGACGGCTCAGTGTCGCTTCGCGCACCCTCCGTCGTGGACTGCTCCGTTCCAGCGACGGTCTCAGGTTCTGTCTGTGCCTGCAACAGAACCACGGACGCGAACACCAACGTCCAAGCCGTCCGGGGGCGATTCACGTACTGGATTCTCTATTAAGGGCTTGGCAGCACTGGCGGTCGTCCCACCCCGCGCGAGAGGCACCTGAACGAGGGACTGAACCCCGGGCCCAGTAGTCTTGTGGTGGCATCTTGGCGGGTCTCCTCAAGAGAGCGTTGTTCATGCCGCGGTTTCTGGTTCGACGAGGAAGACGGCCCCGAGATCCTCTTGCCGCCGCGCTGTGTGGTTTCTGTCCAAGACGACAGGCCAAGTCCCTGAAGTTGCCACTCGACCTGACCGCGCAAGGCCTATTCGAGTGTCCGGCCGAGCCCTGATGGCTGTCTAAACGGTCGAATCCGCCCGATTGCTCTGCTGCTCCGGTTCTGGCTGCCGATTCCCACGCCGGGCTTGGGCGGGCGACCCGTGCCGCCGGTCTTCTGACATGCTGCCCGTTTCCAGTCACGTGCTTCCGCGATAGCATGAAATGTGCATATCATACTTGCCGTGACGGCTGGCAGGCTGATGGTGACCGAGGCACTGAGTGTCGTGGCCTCGATGCGGAAACGGACGGTGAACTCGCTGCCCTGCCTACCGCCACGCTGATCCACGGAAGGGCCTCGGAAGCGCTCGACCTGCTGCCCGCCAACAGCGTGCGGACGGTTGTCACGTCGCCACCGTACTGGTCGCTGCGCGACTACGGCATCGGGGATCCCTTCGGACGGGACGACACGCTGCGCGACTACGTGGCGAGCATCGCCGCCGACTTCCGCAAGCTCCAGCGCGTGCTGACGGGCGACGGAACCGTGTGGCTGAACATCGGCGATGCCTACACCTCCGGGAATCGCCGCTACCGCGCACCGGACAGGAAGAATCGCGCGCGCGATGTCGGTCCGGCCCCGGACACCGCACGGACTCAAGCCCAAGGACCTGATCGGGCTGCCGTGGCGGGTGGCCCTCGCGCTGCAGGATGACGGCTGGTGGGTGCGGTCCGAGGTGATCTGGCACAAGCCGAACGCGCACCCCGAGTCGGTCGCCGACCGGCCGACGAAGGCGCACGAAACGGTCTTTCTGCTGTCGAAAAACCAGGACTACCACTACGACGTCGCCGCAGTCCGCGGAGCCAACGAGCGGCGGCTGCGAACGGTGTGGGACATTCCGACCCGCCCGCGCCGACGTGGCCGGATTCCGGACGATGACCACCCCGCGCCAATGCCAGTCCGCTTGGCCCAGCGCTGCGTCACGCTCACGAGCGAACCGGGCGACGTGGTGCTGGATCCGTACGCTGGCTCAGGCACAACGCTGCTCGCGGCGGCGCAGCTGAGCCGACGGTGGGTCGGTATCGAGCTCAAGGCGGAGTACGTGTCCCTGATCAAGCGTCGCATGAGCCGATGAACGATCGCGACCGTCTAAAGGTGCGCATCGACACCCTGTCGCCGATGGCCGTGCGGTTCGTCGCGCGGCTCGTTGACTCGCTGTCCGAGGCACCCACGCCGAACATCTTCACCCCAACATGGCTAACCGAGGATCTGGAGTGGAGCAAGTACTTCGGGCTCGCGATTTCGGCACACCACGGCACGACGACTGCACCTCTCGGACTGACCGGTTTCGAGATCGTGTTTCGCAACGCGTGCGAAGCACGGAACTGGTCGCTTGACCCTCCAGGATCGGCGACGCGACGATGCGGCGACGTGACGGTCACGCCGGCTGACGAAACGACACGGCGGCTGTCCCTGAAATCGACGGCCGCCAAGGACCTCTCCGAGCACACCGCCCACATCTCGAAGCTGACGGAAGCCGCATGGATTCAGGACGTGAGGAGTGCCAGGGCACGGCGACGACACACGTTCGAGCTGTTCCGCGAGTATCGCGCGGCGGTAGACGCGATCGTCATGCTCCGGACGTTCCGTGAGCCGGACACGATTCCGCACCGCTATCAGCTCATCGAGATTCCCAGCGACCTGTTCAAGTCCCTGGAGAACACACGGGAGTCGGCATTCGCGGCCGACGGCCCGGTGGTCGACTGCGCCTACGGGGGACTTGCGTCGGCGGCACGAGTGGCGATTGATCGGTCAGACGCCAAGATCACCGTCCGGCGGATCCAGCTCTCTGCATGCACTATCCACGCGGAGTGGCGTCTGGTCCAATCCACTGCTGCATCGTCTGGTTCGCCGGCTCACCCGGGCTAGCAGCCCGTCGGACATAGACGCCGGAAAGCACGAAGGAGAAGGCATAGGCGAGCAGGCATCGCTCGGTGATGTGCCAGCGAGCCCAAGGCGGACTGCCTGGTGAAGATGGCCCGCAAGCCGAGCACTCCCGAGGGTCAGGAGAAACACGGACTGAGAAAGCAGACCGTCGAACCGGTCCTTGGGATCATCAAGTCCGTCCTCGGATTCCGAAGCTTCGCGCTGCGAGGACTGAAGGCAGTGCGGGAAGAGTGGAGTCTGGTCGCATCGGCCTGCAACCGCAGACGTCCGCACATACTGCAGTGCAGTTTGGGAAAATAGGACCTTGCGGGCCCCTGCAGCTGCGTTCTTGCGCCCAAATCGGCTCCCAGAGCGCATCCAGAGCCTCGGCATCAAGCGTACAGGCCTCACAATCCCGTTGCAGGTCCGATTCGGACACTCCCGGACTTCCAGGCCACGCCGCAAGCCGTCCGTTTGCGTGCGACCGCCAGCCGCGCAGGCGCTTCTCGGGCCACCAAGTCCGACAGGCTGCTAAGGAGACATCAAGGACATGCAGAACAGGAAGGTGGGCCTGGTCACGGGCGGCGTCGGGGACCTGGGATTCGCCAGCGCCGAGAAGATGGTCGACATGGGGCTCGACATGTGCCTCATCGACATCAAGGCGAACCCCGAGCGCGTCGAGTCGCTGCGCGCAAGGGGAGCCAAGGTGCTCTTTGTCCAAGCGGACGTAGCCAGCCGCGAAGTGGTCTCCGGCGCCGTGGAGCAGGTGTGGTCGGAGTTTGGACGCTTGGACGTGTGCATGTGCAACGCCGGGATCTCAATGAACGTGCCCTTTCTCGAGTACACGGTCGAGCAGTGGAACCAGCACATGGACGTCAACCTCAACGGCTACTTCCACGTCACCCAAGAGGTCGCCAAGCGTTGGGTGGCCGACGGCCACAAGGGCAAGGTCATTTACACGGGATCGTGGGTCCAGGACGTGCCGTACAAGCTCATCGCCCCGTACTGCGTGTCGAAGGCGGGCGTCTGGATGCTGGCGCGGTGTGCGGCTCTCGAACTCGCCCCACACGGCATAACCGTGAACGCGATAGCACCCGGCATCGTCGAGGCGGGCCTAACGGCGCGCGAGCTGAGTGACTTCCCCGAATTCCGGGAGGAGTTCATGAGCCTCATTCCACTCGGCAAGATTCAGCAGGCTTCCGACGTGGCTGACGTCGTCGGATTCCTCGTTTCGGATGCAGCCAACTACCTGACCGGCACGACGATCACATGTGATGGGGGCTGCGTCGTCGGCGCGGCGTCGGCTCCGAAATGACCCAGCGCGACATCCGCGGCATCGTTCCCGTACTGCCCACACCGTTCACGCCCGACGGGGAGGGACTCGACCACGAGAGCCTGTCGAGGGCCATCGAGTTCAGCGTGGCGAGCGGATTCGCTGCCGTGTGCCTGCCGGCCTACGCGAGCGAGTTCTACAAACTGACGATGAACGAGCGCGACGCGCTCGTTCAATCCGCGGTCGAGACGGCAGCTGGAAGAATCCCGGTCATTGCACAGTCAAACCACCATTCCGCATCGCTCGCGGCGGGCATTGCGCGCAAGAACGAGACGCTGGGAGCCGACCTGATCTCGGTCGCGGTCCCACGTCTCTTCGACATCGCCGACGCGGATGTCCATCGTTTCCTGGCTCGCGTTCTAGATGCGACTTCCCTGCCAGTCCTGGTGCAGGACTTCAACCCCGGCGGGCAGACCATCAGCGCAGCGCTGACCCGCAGACTGCACGACGACTACCCGCACTTTCGCTACCTCAAGCTCGAGCAGCCCTTGATGGCCCCGAGGGTCGTCGAAATCCTCGAGGAGACTGGAGGAGCCGTGCAGGTTCTGGAAGGTTGGGGCGGCCTGTACCTCTTAGAGGGCATTGAGGCTGGCATCTGCGGTGCCATGCCAGCACTTGGCGTGGCTGACGTGCTCCAGAAGGCATACGGCCTTGCTGTCGGCGGCGACAGGGATGCGGCCATGGACGTGTTCGAGCCGATCCTGCCGTACCTGGTGTTCAGCCTCCAGAACATGGAGCTACTTCTGAAGATGGAGAAGGCGCTGCTGCGTAGGCGAGGAATTCTGTCGAACGACGTGGTTCGCGACGCCACCCTTACCCCCGATCCCAAGACTGAAGCCTACGTCCAGTTCCTCATCGACCGTGTGATGAGGCACTTGCATCAGTAGGCGGTCTGGCCCGCTCCAAACCTCGTCAGGGATCGGGAGGACGGACTGCCGACTCGGCACGGGTGATAGATTGGTGCCAAACGGGTACTGGGCTGTTGCAACGTAACGTATCGCTGATTGCGATCCTGATAGTCGCCCCTGCATTAAGCGGCACCGCGCTGGCCGCAACTGGGAACCTGGACTTCGCGACCGACATCTTTCCGATCCTCGAGCAGTCGTGCATCGGCTGCCACGGCCCAGATCAACAGCTTCGGGGTCTTCGTCTGGACTCGAGGACGTTCGTAGTTGGCGACGCTGCACCAGACTCCCTGCTTGCGCCCGGCGATCCTGAGCGGAGCGAACTGTACCGTCGCATCGCTGGCCTGACCGACGGTACGCGCATGCCAATGGGCGGCACACTGGACGACGCGCAGATCGAAGCGATCCGCCAGTGGATCGCCGATGGCGCCGAGTGGCCGGAGGGTGTCGGCACCGCGACAACCGACGAGGATCGGCACTGGGCCTTCAAGGCACCGGAACGCGCTACTCCACCCGACGGGAAAGCAAGCCATCCCATCGACCGGTTCGTGAACCAGGGGCTCGTCGCCGCGGGCCTCGATCCGATGCCGCGCGCGGACAACTCAGCCCTGTTGCGTCGCGTGAGCCTCGACCTCGTGGGCCTCCCGCCGACGTTGGACGAGATTGAGTCGTTTGTCGACGATCCAGACTTCGAACGACTGGTCGAACGACTGCTTGCGTCCCCTCACTTCGGCGAGCGCTGGGGAAGGATGTGGCTTGACGCGGCTCGGTATGCCGACTCTGACGGATACGAGAAGGACATGCCGCGGCAGGTCTGGTTCTATCGCGACTGGGTCATAGGCGCACTTAACGATGACATGCCGTATGACCGGTTCATCATCGAGCAGCTTGCTGGCGACCTGCTGCCAGACGCCACACAGGATCAGATTGTCGCCACGGGCTACCTACGGAACTCGATGGTTAACGAGGAGGGCGGCACGGACCCCGAGCAGTTCCGCATGGAGGCGCTCTTCGACCGAATGGACGCCATCGGCAAGGGGATTCTCGGCCTAACGATCCAATGTTCCCAATGCCATTCACACAAGTACGATCCGTTCACGCATGCGGACTACTACCGGCTCCTCGCCTTTCTGAACAACGGCAACGAGGCAAAGATCGCCGTCTTCACCGACGACGATCAGCAGCGCCGCGAAGCCGTTCTAGATGGAATCCGCGAGATCGAAGACGACTTGATGGGCAGCAGGCCCGACTGGGCGACCGAGATGGCGGCCTGGGAATCTTCGGTGCGCGGCGACCAGCCCGAGTGGACTGTGTTGCGTCCAGAGGTGGTCGATGTGTCCACAGGTGGTCAGCGCTACGTGCTGCAGCCCGACGGGTCGCTTCTGGCGATGGGCTATGCCCCGACAGAGCACGTGGCCGAGATGTCGGCACCGACAGACCTCGAGGGAGTCACGGCCGTCCGTCTCGAGGTCCTGATGGATCCAACTCTGCCCTTCGGTGGCCCCGGGCGTTCGGTCTTCGGCACCGGCGCTCTCAGCGAGATCCGCCTGGAGGCCGCTCCAGCTGATGCGCCAGAGGAGCGCAAACCAGCCTGGATCCGCACTGCAAGCGCCGACATCGACCCGGCGGCTCGCGACCTGGATCCGGAGGTGTTTCCCCACAAGGAGGGAATCGTCCGCCAAACGGGACCGGTCGAGTTCGCTCTGGACGGCTGCACGGACACCGCGTGGGATCTCTATGTGGGACACGGCCGCAGCAACCAGCCCCGCAAGGCCGTGTTCGCCCTGGACAAGCCCGTGAGAAACCCGTCCGGTTCGATCCTGACGTTCTTTCTCGACCAGAGCCACGGCGGCTACGACAGCAACGTGGGCCAGAGCAACAACCTCGGGAGAATTCGCCTGTCCGTCACCGACGCCTCCGGCGCCACAGCTGATCCGCTGCCTGTGGACGTGCGCGAGATCGTCGAGCGAGGCAGCAAAGGCCGGACCGATGCCGAGCAACGAAGCGTCTTCAGCTACTGGCGCACCACGGTGCCCGATTGGGCCGAGGCGAACGGGCGAATCGACGCATTGTGGGACCGCTACCCCGCCGCCAACACCCAGCTGGTCCTCACGGAGCGCGATGCACCGCGTATGACTCGCGTCCTGCAGCGAGGCGATTTTCTGAATCCCTCCGAACCCGTGTCCGCAGGCGTTCCAGGATTCCTGCACGCGCTCCCGGAAGACGCACCCCTCTCTCGTCTTGGGTTCGCACAGTGGCTCGTCGACAGCCGCTCGCCCACCACGGCACGGTCGATCGTGAATCGGATCTGGCAGGCCTATTTCGGCACCGGACTGGTCGCCACTCCAGAGGACTTTGGCACGCAGGGCGAGGAACCCTCGCATCCCGAGCTGCTGGACTGGCTCTCCGTCGAGCTCATGGACAGCGGATGGAGCCTCAAGCACCTACACCGGCTCATCGTGACCTCGGACACGTATCAGCGGGCCTCGCACCAGACCGAAGCGGCGCGGACGCAGGATCCGACGAATCGCCTTCTGTCGCGCGGGCCGCGGTTCCGTGCGGACGCCGAGATCGTCCGCGACATCGCCCTCACCGCAAGCGGTCTGCTGGCCCGGCGCATCGGCGGTCCACCGACCCATCCGCCGGCACCGGAGGTGCTGTTCGAGCCGCCCATCAGCTTCTCCCAGAAGCCATGGCCCGCATCGACGGGCGAGGATCGCTACCGTCGCGGCCTCTACACGTTCCAGTACATCTCAGCCCCCTATCCAGCATTCGAGGCATTCGACGCACCAAACGGCGCGAACGCATGCGTCCGGCGAGACCGGTCCAACACGCCGCTCCAAGCCCTCACGACCCTCAACGAAGACCTGTTCATGGAGGCGGCACGCTCATTGGCGCGACGCACCGTGCGGGATGCAGAGGGCGAGCGGGATCGACTTGCCATGGCGTTCCGGCTGTGCCTCGCCCGTGACCCACGCCCCGAGGAGAGCGCTTTGATGCTGTCTCTGCTCTCCAAGACGAAGCAGCACCTCGCGGACGGATCCATCGACCCCTGGCTCCTCGCGAGCGCCGAAGCCGAAAGCACGCCGCGACCGGACGACGAGGCTGCGTGGACTGTCGTGGCGCGGGCTCTGCTGAACCTCGACGAGACGATCACGAAGCCATGACCGAGAAGTACCAAGCGAACCCGATTGCCCGCCGCTGGTTCCTCCAGCAGTGCGGGTTCGGATTGGGAGCAACGGCTCTCGCTCACCTAACCAGCCAAGAAGGCCATGCGGCGACGAACGCTCCGCACTTCGAGCCGAAGGCCAAGAATGTCATCTTCCTGTTCCAGGCAGGTGGACCGAGCCACCTGGAGCTGTTCGACCACAAGCCGGAACTGGCCAAGTTCGACGGCACCCTGCCTCCGCCGGAGCTGCTCGAAGGCTATCGCGCTGCTTTCATCAACCCGAGCTCGAAGCTGCTCGGCCCGAAGTACGGCTTCGGCAAGGCAGGGGCGAGCGGATTCGAGATCTCCGAACTACTGCCGCACATCGCGACTGTGGTGGACGACGTCGCGTTCATCCGTTCCACCGTCACGGACGCGTTCAACCATGCGCCGGCCCAGCTGATGATGAGCACGGGCGCACAGCAATTCGGCCGACCCAGCCTGGGCGCGTGGGTGACCTATGGCCTAGGCAGCGAGTCCGAGGACCTGCCCGGGTTCATCGTCCTGAACTCGTCGGATTCGGGTCCGAGCGCCGGCACGGCCATCTGGGGCTCCGGGTTCCTGCCGACGGTGCACCAGGGCGTGCCGTTCCGCTCGGGTGGCGAGCCCGTCCTGTTCCTGTCCAATCCCGACGGCATCAGTCGACAGGTGCAGCGGGACACGCTGGACGCCATCAACGGCATGAACCGCATCCAGCTCGAACGCACGGGCGATCCGGAGATCGAGACGAGGATCCGATCGTTTGAGCTTGCCTTCCGGATGCAGGCGACTGCTCCTGCCCTGATGGACATCGCCGACGAACCCCCGGAAACGCTGCAGCTGTACGGCGCCGAACCGGGCAAGACCTCGTTCGCCAACAACTGCCTGCTGGCGCGTCGGTTGGTCGAGAAGGGCGTGCGGTTCGTGCAGCTCTATCACGAGGCGTGGGACCACCACGCCAACCTCACGAAGGGCATCAAGGACGTCGCCGAGGACATCGACCAAGGCACGGCAGCGTTGATCAAGGACCTGAAGCAGCGGGGCATGCTGGAAGACACCTTGGTCCTGTGGGGCGGCGAGTTTGGACGGACGCCAATGACGCAGGACACCAACGGCATCGGCGACGGGCGCGACCATCACCCCGCAGCGTTCACGACCTTCCTGGCGGGAGCTGGGATCAAGCCCGGGATCACAGTGGGCCGCACGGACGAGCTCGGATTCCGGTCAGTGGAGGATCCAGTTCACGTGCATGATCTGCACGCGACGATGCTCCATCTCCTCGGGTTCGACCACACCCGGCTCACGTACCGGTTCCAAGGGCGCGACTTCCGGCTGACGGACGTCAGCGGCAATGTTGTGCAGAAGCTGCTCGCTTGAATTGCGGCGACGGTCAGGCGGGCGCTGGCCCGCTTGCCGGAAAGCACGGCGGCACGGGCGTCAAGTCGTGGTGAATTGCACCGATGTGCCATCCGCCGAGATTGGCGAAGACAATCTCGTTCTCTCGCAGGACTAGATTGGTCGGTCGGTTCATCCACTCCGCGTAGATGTCCCGGCAAAGGACATCGAAGCTCCCGTCCGGTCGGACCACACCGATCTGGTCGGGCGAATAGAACGCAACGTAGAGGCTGCCGTCGGTGTCCATTGCGACGCCGTCGGGCACCGTCCCCGGGTCGAGCTCGATGCGACGCCGCGGAGTCGTGCTGGCTAGGTTCGGTCCGTCGACTTCGAAGGCGAGAACACTTGGCTCCGTGCTCTCGACGACGTACAGCATCGAGGTGTGCTTGTGCAAGTAGACACCATTGGCGAATCGAAGCGGGCCGGGATGAATGCAACGGCACTCCCCTTCTTTGGTGACGACGTGCAGCCGACCGCCTGGCTTCCCCGGGTAGTAGTTGCCGGACTCGCTGAAGAACAGGTTGCCCTCCTCGTCCAGCGCGCAGTCGTTCGGATTGTCGAGCGGGCAGGAGGTGAGGGAACGGACCTCGCCGTCCGGTGCGATGCGCAGCACCTCGTTGCGACCGGCATCGCAGGCGTACACGTTTCCCGAGGCATCGGCGCACACTCCAAGGACGAATCCTTCGGTCGATGCGATCGTCGTCGCCGTGCCGGTTTCGGGGTCAATGCGGTAGATCTGACCATGCTCGCCGCCGGCAACCAGCTGCCCGTCCGCCGTGAGGCAGATGCCCTCCGGATGATCCAATTCCTTGCAGACGAATCGAACGCAGGTCAATGCGGCACGCACGCTACTGGTTCCCCTCGAGCCCCCAGGCTCGGCTTCAGGCAAGGATTTCCTTGACGACCCGGGCCGGATACTGCCCGATCAGACGCTCGTCCAAGCCATGGACGTTGTAGACGAGTCGTTCGGCATCCAAGCCCAGCAGATGAAGCATAGTGGCGTGGAAGTCATGGACGCTGACACGATCCTCGACAGCCTTGTGCCCGATCTCGTCCGTGGCACCGTGCACGTGTCCTCCCTTGACGCCGCCTCCCGCCATCCAGAGGCTGAACCCTGCCGGTCCGTGGTCCCTACCGCTCGTGCCGGCCTGCCCAATCTGGGCGAGCGGCATCCGGCCGAACTCCCCGCCCCAAATCAACAGAGTTGAGTCAAGTAGACCCCGTTGCTTAAGGTCACGGATCAGGGCTGCGACGGGCTTGTCCGTCTTGCGGCAGGCGTATCCCAGCTCGCGATCGAGGTTCAGGTGGTTGTCCCAGATCTGATACTCGATGAACACCTGCACGAACCGAACCCCACGCTCCACCATCCGCCTGGCAAGCAGCAGCCGAGCACCGTACGCTCGGGTGCGCTCGTCGTTCATTCCGTACATTTCCTTGGTGGCCTCGCTCTCGGAGGAGAGGTCGGCGACGTCGGTGGCGGCCATCTGCATCCGCGCGGCGAGTTCGTAGCTCTCGATCCGCGCGTCCAGTTGCGGTTGCATGGGCCGGGCATCCCGGTGCGCTAGGTTCAGGCGCCGCACCAGCGCCCGTTCTGCCTCCACCAGCGGGCTCGGCAGTTCCTGATCGCGCCTGAGGTTGAGGACCGGAGGCCCCTCGGCGCGGAACTTCGTGCCCTGGTAGACCTGCGGCAGCCAGCCCGACTGCCAGTTCTGGAGGTCATTGATCGGATAGCCAAGCGGATCGTCCAGCACCACGTAGCCGGGCAGATTCTGGTTCTCCGTCCCGAGTCCGTAGACCGCCCACGACCCTAGCGCCGGACGCCCCGGCAGAGTCCGACCCGAGTGCATCAGGTACAGGGACGGCTCGTGGTTGAAATGCTCGCCATACATCGAGCGGACGAGGGTGATGTCATCGACCACGCCGCCCAGTCCGGGAAGCAGGTCGGATATCTCCATCCCGCACTCTCCGTGCCGGTGGAACTTGTACGGCGACGGCATGAGCGTGCCGACCTCGTCGGTGAACTCCAGCTGGTTGACGATGTCGCGCGGTGCGGCGGCCCCCGCATGTCGCTCCAGCGCCGGCTTGTGATCGAACAGGTCGACCTGGCTGGGACCGCCATTCATGAACAGATGGATCACCGACTTGGCCCTGGGCTCGAAGTCCGGCTTGCGGGGCTTTTGATCGTAGGCAGTCCGGGGCACGCTGGCCTGAAGGTCGCGATTCAGCAGCCAGGCGAGGGCGGCGCCATGGATGCCATCCCCAATGCGGGAGAAGAAGTCGCGGCGATTCGGTCTCTGCATGGTCCGGCTCAGTCGATGTACAGGAACTCGGCGGAGTTCAGGAGTGCATGCGTGAACGAGCCAAGGGCCATCCACCTTGCCGCCGCCTGTCGCGGACCCACGTGACGTTCCTCGTCGAGGTACAGCTTCCAATGCTCCTCCAGGGATGCAATGTCCTCGACAGCCATGTCCACTTCCTTTCTGGTGGGCTCGCGGGACAGCACTCGCTGGTAGGCCCCTGCAACCTGCGCGTCGGTTGCATCCGGATGCTCATCGATCAGTCGGCCAGCCAGGTACCGCGCGTGCTCGAGTTCCATCTCACCGTTCATCATCTGGAGCGCCTGTGGAGCGACGTTGGACTGACGGCGCTCGGTGCAGTTCGGTGCTGGCTTGGGGGCGTCGAAGACTTCAAGCAGGGTCACGGGCAGGCGACGCTTGCGCAGGACATAGACGGCCCGGCGCCACCCGGCACTCGAGGCGTCCGCAACGATTTCGCCGCTCTCCTGCTTCGTCACGCCGACCGGGCGCCCGAAGCGTGTGGGATCTAGCCGACCCGTCACCTTGAGGATCGAGTCGTAGAGGACCTCCGCGTCCATCCTGCGCAGGGGCATGCGGGATACAAGCTCGTTCTCCGGATCCTCCCGTGCGGCCGCATCGCTGACATGCGAACTCTGCCGGTACGCCGCCGACGTCATGATCAGGCGGTGCATCGCCTTGATGCTCCAGTCCCGGCGAACGAATTCGGTCGCCAGCCAGTCCAACAGCTCGGGATGCGAGGGCTTCGCCCCGGTCAGCCCGAAGTTCGAGGGCGTCGTAACGATCCCGCGCCCGAAGTGGTTCAACCAGATCCGGTTCGCCATGACTCGGGCCGTAAGGGGGTGGTCCGGCTGCGTCAGCCAGCGTGCAAACGCCAGCCGGTTGCCGCTCGTGCCCTCGCGGGGCGGCTCGGGCGCGTACTTGCCCGCAGCCGCGGAGAGCATCCGGGGAACGCCTGGAAAAACCCGCTGGCCAATCGCCTGAACGTCACCACGCTGGAGCAGGTAGGTATGCGACGCCTGCCCGCCCATGTCGTACGTGCCACGGATTCTCGGCAACGGCACCAGGTCGGCCTTGAGGCTGTTGATTCGCGTGTTGATTGGGCCGGCGGTGTCCTTGAGCTCAGGAAAGGCCTCGGCGATCTGGTGCCACTCGCCATCGGCATTCGGGATCTTCAGCAGGTCGTCGTGCTGCTTGGCCAGCAGGTTCTGCTCCTTGGTCCTCTCCAAGCGCGGCGTGTTGGCGATCTCGCGCAGGGACTCCCGCAGTTCCTTGGGCATTTCGGCCAGCCGACGCTCCAGCTCCCTCTCGAAGAACGGAGTCACCAGCGCGTCGAACTCCTCCTGGAGCTCGGCGATCTCCTTCTCCTTGGGTGCGTTGGCGACCTCTGCGGCCTTGCGTTCGGACTCGAGGCCAACCTCGATGAACCGCTTCGTGGGATCCACCCAGTCGTACGGGTCCAGGGCCGACTGGAACACGGCACTAAGGCTGTAGTACTCGCGCTGCGACAGCGGGTCGTACTTGTGGTCGTGACACCGGGCGCAGCCGACCGTCACGCCCATGACGGCGGAGCTGAGCACTTCCATCTCGTCCGCGACCACGTTGAACCGCTCGGCGATTGAACCGGTCGCGGAACCGTAAGTGCCGTCTGGAGTCATGCGCAGGAAGCCAGTGGCGGCCAGAGTGTCGACTTCGCGCTGCGTGACCTGCGTGAGGTTCGAATAGTCGAGCGTTTCATCTCCAGCGAGCTGCTCAACGAGGAACTCGTCGTACGGCGTGTCAGCGTTGAGCGCCCGGATCACGTAGTCGCGGTAGCGCCACGCGTGGAGCCGCAGCCGGTCTTCGTCGATAACTCCCTCCGAGTCGGCGTAGCCCGCCAGATCCAGCCAGATCTGCGCCCAGCGCTCGCCGTACTCCTCGGTCTCGAGCAATCGGTCGATCAATCGCTCGTACGCCCCGGGCTGCTTGTCAGCCAGGAACGTGCGCACCTGCTGCGATGTTGGCGGCATGCCCGTTAGGTCGAGCGAAGCACGCCTGACCAGCGCGACGGGATCCGCCTCGAGTGAGAGCGTCAGCCCCTTCGTCTCAAGACTCTGCAGCAGAAACGCGTCGATGGGGTTTCGAACCATGTCCCCGTTCTCGACATCCGGCGGATTGGGCCTTGCCGGTGGCAAGAACGCCCAGTGCTCCAGCTCGTCTTTGCTCAGAGGCCTCTCGGACGGCGGCGCCTGATCGGATTCGGGCAGCGCTCCGTCGGCGATCCACTTGCGGATCAGCGCCACCTCGGACTCCGTGGGAGTCTTGACGTTGTTGGCGAACTGCAGATCCGGCGGTGGCATCTCGCCGTCAACGATTCGCTGCATCAGCAAACTCTTGTCCGGATCACCCGGCACGAGCGCGGCCCCGCTGCGGCCGCCCTCAAGCCTTGAGGCAAGAGTCCGCAAGTCCAGACCGCCTTCTTTCTTGCGCTTGCCGTGGCACTGGCCACAGCGCATCTGGAAGATCGGCAGGACGTGCGCCTCGGTGACGACAGCCTCGGACCGCACCTCCTCTGAGCGGCCCGCCTCGTCGATCCATTCGCGGATCGTGAAGATCTCCGACTCCGGCAGGCGATCGCCGCCCATCGGCATCTGGCCAGAGACGATCTTGGTGAGCAGGAGGCTCCGGTCGGGCGCACCGGGGACGATGGCGGCGCCCGACTGGCCCCCCTTGAGGATCTCCGCGGTCGTTCTCAGTCCGAGGCCCGCCTGGGGGCTGTCCGCATGGCATGCGATGCAGCGCTGCTCCAAGATCGGGAGGACAGAGGTGTCAAAGTCAACCGCTTCGGAGGGCGCCACGGCACCTACGAGACCGACCGCAGCGAGAGGCCAGAGTCTGCTCGACACCTTCACAACCAACACGATCTTACACATTTGATCTCGATCCAAACGAATTGCGGAGGCCTCGGAGAACGCCCGCTGGCACTCGCTGGAGTGAGCGAGGCGAGCCGCCAGGCCAAGGTCTTGCGGCGTTCGACATGGAGCGTTCGCAGCACCTGCTACATCGGCAACCGCTCGGTTAGCCAAGCTGCGTAAGAGGCTCTTGGGACAATGCTTTGAAGCCTGCCCACAGAATCGCTTCTGGTACTGTGGCTGCGAGTTTGAGTCGGCCGTTGCTACCACTGAGGTCAGCGCCCTGCGTCGCCCTAGCCATCTGTCTCGGAACACCGCCGACCTTCTCCCAGTCGGTTCGTCTGGACTTCAACGCCAACGTCGAGCCCATCCTTCAGCAGCACTGCACCAGTTGCCACGGACCGAGCGTCCAATCGGGCGGCCTGCGTCTGGACAATGCCGAGGACGCCTTCAAGGGCGGGCATGCCGGGCCCGTGATCACAGCGGGCGACGGAGCTGGCAGCCTGCTGATTCGGGTCCTGACAAGGTCGGAGACCGAGGGCCCTTCCATGCCGTTCGGTTCGGCTCGTCTTCCAACGGAGCAGGTTGCATTGCTGACAGCCTGGATCAATCAGGGAGCGGTCTGGCCTGCGACCGAACCAGAATCGAAGGATGACCGAACCGGGGCAGAGCACTGGGCCTTCCGTCGCATGCACCGTCCGGCGGTGCCGTCAGTGCGTGACGATTCCTGGGTTCGCAATCCGATCGACAACTTCGTAGCTGCTCGCTTGGACACGGAGGGCTACAAGCCCTCACCCGAGGCCGACGCACATACACTGCTTCGACGCCTGAGCCTGGACCTAATTGGGCTACCCCCATCCCCAACCGAGTTGGAGCGCCACCTCGCGGGCGCCGAACGTTACGAAGACGCCATCGACCGCCTCATGGCCTCGCCCCACTACGGCGAGGCACAGGCCCTGCACTGGCTGGATCAGGCCAGGTTCGGGGAGAGTGACGGATACCAGGCAGACTACATCCGGCCGTTCGCGTGGCGGTGGCGCCACTGGGTCATCGACGCCTACAACCGCAACTTGGGATTCGACCAGTTCACGGTCGAGCAGATCGCCGGGGATCTGCTGCCAGACGCCACTACCGACCAGCAAGTCGCAACGGGCTTCCACCGCAACTCGCTCCACAACCGAGAAGGCGGTTTCCCGCTCGAAATGGACCGCGTCGAACGCACCGTCGAGCGGATCTCGTCCGTCGGCACCGTGTGGCTCGGCCTGACCGTTGGTTGTGCGCGGTGCCATGACCACAAGTTCGACGCGATCAGCCAGAAGGACTTCTACAGCCTCTACGCTTTTCTGAACACCGCCACGGAGGCGGACATTGACGCACCGATGGCTGGCGAGGAGCCGGTCTACCGAGAGCGACGCCCCGCGTTCGAGGAGCGGCGGGCGGAACTGTTCGGCAAGTACAAGGTGCCGGAGCTTCAGGACTACTGGGAGCGCAACATGCTTGCTTCGGTCAACGACCCGGACTCGGGTCTGGAGCCGATCTGGGAAATCCTGTGGGAACTGCTGATGTTCGAGGTCGATGGCGGCACGGACGCGGTCCGGGCCCCACCCGCATCACGCACCCCCAAGCAGCACGACCTGCTGTCGCGCTACTTCGTGCTGAGCGTGGTGGGTGGCTACGACTTCGGCACCCCAAAGGGCTATGAGGATCTGGACTTCGACGAACTCAAGAAGGCCTACAAGGCACTGGAGGAGGAGTATCCACGGCTCACGCAGGCCTACACGATGACTGAGCGCCCCAAGGCCCGTGAGACCCACATCCTGGTGCGCGGTGACTATCGCAGACCGGGAACCCCGGTCGAGCCGGCCGTGCCGACGGTGCTTCCGCAGCTCGGGAGCGTCGCACCGAACCGTCTCGACCTCGCGCGGTGGCTGGTGTCGGAAGAGAACCCCCTGACAGCGCGAGTCGCGGTCAACCGCATCTGGCAGCGGTACTTCGGGACGGGACTGGTTTCGACACCGGACGACTTCGGCACGCGTGGGGAACTGCCCAGCCATCCCGAGCTCCTGGACTGGCTCGCGGTCGAGTTCATCGAGAGTGGCTGGGACATCAAGGCGATACAGCGCCTCATCGTCACCTCGTCGACATACCGCCAGTCCTCCACTACCCGTCCACGGATCGACGAGGTGGATCCGGCCAACCGCCTCCTGGCTCGCCAGGCCCGTCTCAGGCTGACCGCCGAGACGATTCGGGACGCGACGCTGATGGCGGCAGGCCTGCTGGACCGTCGGCTCGGCGGCGAGAGCATCCGACCGTATCTGCCGGAAGGAGCGACCGACATCGGATTCGGCAACTTCGTCACGTGGCCGCAGAGCGTCGGAGCCGATCAGTTCCGCCGTGGCCTGTACATATTCCGGCAGCGCACACTTCCCTACCCTCAGCTCGAGACGTTCGACGCACCGGACACCCTTCAGGTCGTGTGCAAGCGAGACCAGTCGACCAACCCGCTGCAGGCACTGACACTCCTCAATGACCCGGTATTCGTCGAGGCGGCCCAAGCGCTGGCGGAGCGCACGTTGCAGGAGGCCGGCGAGTCGACTCGCGAGCGCATCGCCTATGCATTCAAGCTGTGCCTGTCCAGGGAGGCCACACCTGAGGAAGTCGACCGGCTGGCCGCCTTCCTCAAACAGCAGAGTGCAATCCTGACCTCGGAGCCGTCTACGTCCAGCACCGATGCAAGCGGATCGCCGAAGGACGCGTGGGCTGCCGTCGCCAGCGTTCTCCTCAATCTGTCGGAGTTTCTGACGCGCACATGATCGTGCAGCCACACCATCAGATTCCGGCTGGCGTTCAGCTCGGGCGCCGAGGGTTCCTGCGCGGGGTGACCGGCGGTCTGGGCCTAGCCGCCTTCGCGAGCTTGCTTGCGGAAGACGGACAGCTCGTCGATCCCTCCAGCCCCCACGCGTTGCGCGAGCCGCACTTCGCACCGACGGCGAGGAACGTGATCTTCATGTTCCAGTCGGGAGGTCCGAGCCAGCTTGACCTGTTCGACCACAAGCCTGAGATGCGTCGCTGGGACGGTGAGCCGCTGCCGGCGTCCAAGGGATCCGGCCTCGAGCTAGCGTTCATTCAGCCCGACTCCCGGATATGGGCCAGCCCGCGGCCGTTCCAGAAGCACGGAGACAGCGGCGCGGAGTTCTCCGACCTGCTCCCGCACACCGCTGAGCGAGCAGATGACATCTGCGTCGTCCGATCCATGACGACGAACCAGATCAACCACCACACCGGCCAGCTCATGATGGCCTGCGGGACGCCCTTCGTCGGCCATCCATCGATGGGTGCCTGGGTCTCCTATGGTCTCGGCAGCGAATCCAAGGACCTTCCTGGATTCGTCGTCCTCAACTCCGGGAGCGGTGCGGATGCCGGCAGCGGCATCTGGTCCAGCGGATTCCTGCCGTCGAGCTACCAAGGCGTACCGTTCCGCAGCAAGGGCGATCCGGTGCTCCACCTTTCGAGTCCGCCTGCCTACAGCAAGGCGGCGCAGCGAGCTCGACTCGATGCGATCCGGGACCTGAACGCGATGCATCGCGAGCGGAGCGGCGACGCCGAAATCGACGCACGCATTGCGTCCTACGAACTGGCGTTCCGCATGCAGGCCGCCGCACCCGAGCTGTTCGACATCTCCGGCGAAAGCAAGGCGACTCGCACGGCATACGGAATCGACGAGAAGCCAACCGCGCAGTTCGGCCGGAACTGCCTATTGGCGCGTCGCCTTGTCGAGCGTGGCGTCCGGTTCGTGCAGATGATTCACGGCAGCTGGGATCACCACGCTGAACTCGAGACGGGCCTCGAAAAGGAGTGCCGTGCGACCGACCAGCCCGCGGCAGCTCTGGTCGCGGACCTGCGCGACCGTGGCCTGCTGGAGTCCACCCTCGTGGTCTGGGGAGGCGAGTTTGGTCGGACGCCGATGGTCGAGGATCGGACACCAAGCCGTGAGTTGACCCGCGGCCGCGATCACCACCGGCTCGCGTTCAGCATGTGGCTGGCCGGAGGAGGGATTCGCGCCGGACTCACCTACGGCCAGACCGACGACTTAGGTCTGGAGGTCGCCGAGGATCCGGTCGAGGTGAACGACCTGCAGGCCACAATCCTGCACTGCCTGGGTCTCGAGCACACGCGGCTGACCTACCGACACCAAGGCAGGGACTTTCGCCTGACCGATGTCCGCGGCAGGGTCATAGGCGGACTCTTGGCCTAATATTGCCACGCTGCCAGAATCCCGCACATTCGTCGAGATTCCTCGCCAATCCGGCCGATCGTTGCACTTTTGGTGCGTGCACGAATAGAATCTGGATTCCATTACAAAACATAATCGTGGCAGAATGCTTTGGCTGACCCTGCGGACTGGGTTCAGCCCAACTGAGGAAACCAATCGCAAATATGCCAGTCACCATCAGGCCCTACACCTGGAACCTTTGGGGGATCGCCGGTGCGACCCTGTCGATCGCCATCGTCGTCGTGCTGTTCGCTTGCGGCGGTGCCACTTCCCTTGGCGACGACCGACCAAACGTCATCATCGTTCTGACAGACGACCAGGGGTACGGCGACATGTCCGCCCATGGCAATCCGATCCTGCGGACACCGCACCTCGACAAGCTGCACGACGAGAGCATCCGCCTGACCGACTTCCACGTGGCACCGGTCTGCACCCCAACCCGTGGCGAACTGATGACCGGCATGTACTCGATGCGCAACAAGGCCTCGATGGTGCCGGCTGGCAGGAACCTGATGCGCCGGGACATCCAGACGATGCCGGAGATCTTCGGCGAGGCCGGTTACGCCACCGGGCTGTTCGGCAAGTGGCACCTTGGGCACACCTATCCCCACCGGCCAATGGACCGCGGCTTCCAGCGCGTCGTCTGGCACAAGGGCTGGGGACTGGCGTCGGAGGTCGAGTACGACAACGACCTGCACTACACCCGGTACTTCGACGAGGAGGAGGAGAAGTATTCGGACCGGTTCTGCGCCAATCTCTGGTTCGACGAAGCGATGGCTTGGATGGAGGAGAGGGCTGCGGCCGGCGAGCCGTTCTTCACCTACATTGCGCTGAACACCCCGCACTATCCATTCGATGCGATCCGCAGGGACTTCTTTCCCTACCGGAATGCCGTGGACGATCCGCTGCTGGCGCACTTCTACGGGCTGATCGTGAACATCGACGACAACATGGCCCGACTGGACGCCTGGATGGCGGAGACCGGGTTGCGGGAGAACACGATCCTGGTGTTCCTCAATGACAACGGCACGGCGATGGGCGAGACGGTCTTCAATGCCGGGATGCGCGGCAAGAAGGGCGATCCGTACGAAGGCGGCCACCGGGCGATCTGCTTCCTGCGCTGGCCCAACGGCGGACTAGGCGAATCACGCGCGATCGACTATCCCTCCCACGTGACCGACCTGCTCCCGACCCTAGGTAACCTTGCGGGCATCAGCGTGCCGGAGCCCTCCGAGCGCGACGGTGCCAGTCTCAAGCCCCTGCTCGTGGACGCGGGCGCAGAGGGCCCGGACCGCAAGATCATCGTTCATTACGGCGGTCGGCACCGTCCCGCCAAGTACTCGGACAGTTCCGTGCTCTGGAATGAGTGGAGACTCGTCGGGGACAGCGAGCTCTACAACATCGCCGACGATCCCGGTCAGACGACCAATGTTGCGGATGCGAACCCGGAAGTCCTTGAGGCCATGCGCGCGCACTTCGAGGAGTACTGGACGGAGGTGGGACCCAAGGTCGATCCGGTCGAGCCCCTGCTGATCCGGAGCGAGACGGACACTGCCACTGAGATCACCTCCAACAGCTGGATCGAGGTCGACTGCGACAACCGCACTCGCGTCGCCGAAGCCTGCGGCCCTGGTCGAGGTGGCCCCTGGCAGCTGGAGGTCGAAGCGGACGGGCGGTACGCGGTGGAACTCAGCCGGTGGCCGTTCTTCCTCGAGCGCGATATGACGCTGAAGGGTCCCGCAACGACCATCGGCGGCGTGCCAATCTCCCAAGGCGAACCGTTGCTCATCGCATCGGCCGCGTTGGTGATTGATGACGGGGACATCGCGTCTGCCAAGTCCGCCAACGGCGCCACGTCGGTTCGGTTCGAGGTTGACCTCACCGCGGGGCTGCACAGACTGCAGGGCTGGTTCCGAGACAGTTCCGGCAGGGATCTGGTGGGTGCCTACTACGCACGCATCGGCCGGATCTGAAGCGCACCCCACGAGAAGGCCGATCGCACTCGGACCCGCGAGTCGGGTGAGTCAGGGTCCGACGCGATCGATCCGTTCCGCACCGAACAGGGTCCAACCCAAGTCGGACCGGTCGCTCTCCAGCACAACCTCGTAGACCACTTCGGGAGGATCGGTGCGCTTGTACTCCCGCATGCGGGTCCACTGACTGAACCCCTGCCGGGAACTGGATTGCCAACCAACCTTGCCGATCGAGTCCGGCGAGAGCAGCGCCCCATAGGCCACCAGCACGTTCTGGGTGCGAGGGAGCCAGTCAACATCGCCCATGGCGATCGATATGACGCGGTCGCTGCCCATGGACTCGGACTGCCATAGTTCGCGAACTGTCATGGCCTCCTCGTCGATGTCGTACTCAACGGCCCTGGTGTAGGTGTCGGCCACCGCGGCGGGCGGTGTAAACGGGCGCGACTGGTAGTTCCCGTTGTCGAAGATCATCAGCGTGCCATTCGGTGTCGGCTGGGGCGAATGCTGGTGGAAGGGCCAGCGGACCTCGCCGTCGGCCTTGAGCAACTTGTCCGAGAGATCGCCCCATCCCTTGGGCTCGCCGAAGATCCACTTGATCTCCTTCGTCGCCCTGTCGATCTTGATGGCCGCCGCCTGATAGCGAAAGTTCACCACGATCGAGTCGTCGGACTCGTCGTAGAGGAGGTTGTTGGCGTGGCTCCAGTCAACCGTCTCCGGGAATCCCCGGCGGATCCAGTAGTTCGAGAACGTCTCGTAGCCAATGCGGAATGGGTCCATGTGGTCGAACGCCTTCCACTCCCAGACGACGTTCCCGGTCTCGCGCTCGAACTCGACGATCACATCGCCCATCACCTTCTGTCGCTTGCGGGGCGCGCTCTCGTCGTATTCGGAGGTGTAGTAGTCGTCGACCTCCTTCCACTCCGAACTGAGGACGAGAAGGTTGCCGTTCGGCAGTTCGTCGATTTCATGGTGAAACGTCTGCGTCTCGACTGCTGTCCCGTCCGCCTCCCCCTGCGGGCGGCCGGTGGCGTACCACTGCTTGACGACGTTGCCGAGCCAGTCGATCTCCATGATCCGGAAGTCGGCAGTGATGAAGATCAGATTGCCGTTCCGCGCCTTCTCGAAGTCGCTGATGCGCGAATCAACGCGGCAGTACCAGACCACTTCACCGGCGTCGTCTAGCACCGCGAGCATGCCAAAGGCAGCATTGAACTCAGCGATCGCCGCGCCCCTTCCGACTCGGCGCCGACGGGGATTGAAAAGAGTCACACCGGGCTCCATCTCGTCGGGTCTGCTGACCGGCACGCGAATCGGCGGAAACTCGATGCCAACCAGTGGCAGTGCGGGCGTTGCGAACTCGAGCGGCTCGACGAACTGGACAGCAGACTCCGAACTGCCCTTCAGCGACACACGGATGTCGTGCTTCCTGTCTGGTCGCATCCCGACAACAGGGAGCCCAACGGTCGGGTCCATGTCCGGTCCGTACTCCAGACGCCATTCGTTCTCGCCGTCGGAGATGTCGATAAGAGTCGTCGCGGGCTGCGAAGGCTCGAACTGCAGGACCGCTGCGAGCGGCACAGTCAGGTTCGGGTTCGGCTTTAGCGTCGGTCGGCTGCGAAACGTCGGCTGCCCGCCGCATGTGTAGAGGAGACAGGTCGCGGCTGCCAAGACCACGGTCTGCTTGGCGAATCTTGCAATCGCTCCGGTCCGCATTTCCACAGCATCACACACCCTCTTGGGACGAGATCGGCGCAGGCTTGTGCCGCTGGGCAGGCATTGCAAGAGCACATGGTCGGGAGCCCGCCGAGGAACGACGATTGGCACGGGAACCTGTCAGAATGGCTAGCATCCACCGCCAGAAACAGAACGGAAGGATTCTCTGCTGGTGGTCGAAGCGTCCTCGTCCCATGCTTGTGTGGAATCACGGTTGCATCGCAAGAGTCGGTCCTCGGCGCCTGGACTTAGCCCTATTGGCGGCGGTGACGGGCATCGCGTTCGGAGTTGGCCCGGTTCGTGCGGCGAGCGCCGGTCCTGACTTCGGCTCGGAGGTCCGACCGATTCTGCAGCGATGCCTGCCGTGCCACGGTCCAGACGACCAGGCGCGCATGGCGAACCTGCGCCTCGACACCCACGAAGGCGCGACGGGCGAGTCCGGCGGCTATCGCGGCATTGTGCCGGGCGCCAGCGCGGCAAGCCGGGTCATCGCTCGCGTTTCTGCGGTCAGCAACCCGATGCCGCCAAGCGGGGAGCGGCTCACACCCGACGAGATCGAGACCCTCAAGTCGTGGATCGATGCCGGTGCGGGGTTCGAGACCCACTGGGCCTTCGAGGCTCCGCAGCGCAGTGCGCCGCCCGAGGTGTCGGCTCCAACGTGGGTGCGCAGTCCGATCGATAGCTTCATCCTGGCCCGTCTAGAAGAAGAGGGGCTAGCTCCCTCCCCACAGGCAAGCCGGTACACACTGGCACGTCGGCTCTCGCTCGACCTGACTGGCCTGCCGCCACACCCCGACGACGTTGAGAGATTCATCAACGATGGATCGCCCTCCGCATACGAGACGTACGTGGACAAGCTGTTGAACTCGAGCACCTACGGCGAGCGCTGGGCGCGCGTCTGGCTGGACCTTGCCCGATACGCCGACTCGATGGGCTACGAGAAGGACACCCTGCGGACGATCTGGCCGTACCGGGACTGGGTTGTGCAGGCGCTGAACGACAACATGCCGTTCGACCGGTTCACGATCACTCAGTTGGCCGGGGACCTGTTGCCGGAGGCGACGGACGACGACCTCGTTGCGACCGGGTTCCACCGCAACACCATGACTAACACAGAGGGCGGTACCGACGACGAAGAGTTTCGAGACGCTGCGGTCAAGGACCGCGTCGCGACCACAGGGCAGACCTGGATGGGACTGACCGTGGGATGCGCACAGTGCCACACCCACAAGTACGACCCGATCTCCCAAAGCGAGTTCTACTCGCTCTACGCATTCTTCAACCAGACAGCTGACGCCGACAAGAACGACGACAGCCCGATCCTCGAGATTGCCAACGGCGTGTCGACACCGATCTTTCGCGAGCTACCTGTGGACAGCCGGCGCGAGACCTTTGTGCACGAAAGCGGCAACTTCATGAACAGGGGCGCAACCGTAGAGGCGAGTGTGCCAGCGGCATTCCACCCCCTGCCCCAAGACGTGACCCGCAACCGCCTCGGCTTGGCGCAGTGGCTCGTTTCGCCCGACAACCCGCTGACCGCTCGCGTAACCGTGAACCGCCTCTGGGCGCGGCTCTTCGGCAAGGGGATCGTTGCCACCGAGGGGGACTTTGGCACGCAGGGCTCGATCCCCACCCATCCCGGCCTACTGAACTGGTTGGCGCTGGAGTTCATGGACCAGGGCTGGGATGTGAAGCGCATGCTTCGCGCGATCGTCACGTCGTCCACGTATCGCCAGCAGTCGACCACCACACCAGCGATTCTGGCTGCGGATCCGGACAACGCCCTGCTCTCTCGAGGTGCGCGATTCCGGCTGGCGGCGGAGACCGTGCGCGACCAAGCCCTTGCGGTCGGAGGCCTCCTTAGTGGCAAAGTCGGCGGGAAGCCTGTCATGCCCTGGCAGCCGGAGGGCATCTGGCAAGTCGTGTACAGCAGCAACCAGTGGCAGACCAGCCCCGGCGAGGATCGCTACCGACGGTCGCTATACACGCTCTGGAGACGCACGGCCCCCTATCCGTCCATGACGACGTTCGACGCACCGTCGGGCGAGACCTGCACTATTCGGCGCATCCGGACGAACACGCCGCTGCAAGCACTCGTCTCTCTCAACGACCCAACTCTGATGGAAGCTGCGCAGCACCTGGCCGCACGGACGTCCGTGCACGACGACCTGGACGCTCGCGTGAAAGCTATGTACCGTTACGTCTTGAGCCGCCCACCGAGCGAAGGCGAAGTGGAACGAGTGCTTGACCTGCGTCACAACGCGGCCCGGGAGCTGGCGCGGGATAGCACTTCAGCACGCCAGCTGACGCATTTCGATAGGGTGCTCTACCAATCCGAGCGACGCAGACCTGTCCTCCGGGATTCGCGTACCGAATCGCCGGTCTGGCGCTACACGACCGAAGAAGAGCCTCCGGCAGACTGGTCGGCACCATCGTTCGACGCCACAGCATGGACGGAGGGCCCTGGCTCATTCGGATGGTCAGGCACCGCAGCCAAGTCAGACGATCCCTACAGCGAAGGCCGCGGCACAAGGTGGGAATCGGACGATCTGTGGATGCGGATTGAGTTCGAGCTCGACGACCCGAGCATGACCGACCATCGCCTCGAAGTCCGTTTCTCCGGGGCATTCGAGACATTCATCAATGGGTTGTCAGCGGTGGACGGTCTGGACGGCTCCGGCACATACTCGCCGTACAAGCTGTCCGCAGGAGCCCGCAACGCTCTGCGTCCAGGTCGGAATGTCCTCGCAGTGCACGCTACGCACACCGGTCTGTCCACTGCCGGTCGGCACATCGATGTGGGCATGAGCGCTCTGGAATCGCCCCGCATGCCTGAACCCACTCCGGAAGACGCCGACGAAGCGTCCTGGGTGGTGGTCGCGAACGTGTTGCTCAATCTGGACGAGACCCTCATGAGGCAGTAAGGGATGCATCCTCAGTACGAACTTCTTCGGCACCGGACTCGCCGGCACTTCCTAGCGGGATGCCAGATGGGCCTCGCTGGCATGTTCCTAGCATCCCTGAAGGCGGAGCGAAAGCATCCGGCGGCGCAACAGAGCACTCCGGGTCCGCACCACACCCCACGTGCGAAGTCGGTGATCTACCTGCACATGGCCGGCGGACCATCGCAGCTGGAGCTCTTCGACCCCAAACCGGAGTTGCAGAAGCACGACGGCATGAACTGCCCGCAGCATCTCCTCGACGGCAAGCGATTCGCGTTCATCAAGGGCGTCCCGCAACTCCTGGGCACCCCCTACAAGTTCAGCCGTGCCGGCAAGACCGGCACGTGGGTCAGCGAGTTGCTGCCGAAGTTTGCCGAGGTGGCGGACGAGACGGCGATCGTACGGTCGATGACGACGACCGAGTTCAACCACGCACCAGCGCAGCTGCTGCTCCACACCGGGAACTCAAGGCTCGGCGGCGCCTCGATGGGTGCGTGGGCGACGTACGGGCTCGGCACGGAGAACGCGGATCTGCCCGGGTTCGTTGTGCTGGTCAGCGGTAACAAGACGCCGAGCGCAGGCAAGAGTCTGTGGGGCAGCGGGTTCCTGCCGTCGATGTACCAAGGCGTGCAGTGCCGCACTCAGGGGGACCCAGTCCTGTACCTCAGCAACCCCCAAGGCATGAGCCGGGCGCTCCGCCGCAGGACGCTCGACGCACTCGACGACCTCAACCGCATGGAGCACCAGCGTTCGGGCGACCCCGAGACGCTCTCGCGCATCGAACAGTACGAACTGGCCTACCGCATGCAGACGGCCGTTCCGGAAGTCATGGACATTAGCCGGGAACCCGATGCGATCCACTCGATGTACGGCACGCGTCCCGGCAAGCCTGCCTTCGCCAACAACTGCCTACTTGCGCGAAGGCTAGTGGAAAACGGCGTGCGGTTCGTCCAGCTGTATGACTGGGGCTGGGACCACCACGGCAACGCGCGTCGCACAGACATCCGATACGACCTTCCGGACCGCACTAGCGACATCGACCGACCGATCGCGGCCTTGATTCGGGATCTCAAGCAGCGCGGTCTCCTCGACGAGACGTTGATCGTCTGGGGCGGCGAGTTCGGGCGCACGCCGATGCGTGAGAACCGCCAAGGCGACAAGACGGAGTACTACGGTCGGGACCACCACCCATTCGCGTTCACGATGTGGCTTGCGGGAGGAGGCATCAAGCCCGGCCTGTCGCTAGGCTCCACAGACGACATCGGGTACTACGTCGACTCAGACCCCGTCACGCCGCGCGATCTGCAGGCGACGATGCTGCATCTCATGGGGCTCGATCCGTACGAGTTCCACTATCCCTATCTGGGGCTCCGCCAGCGCCTTATCGGTCCGAGCGACGAGGGCCGGATCGTTCAGGAGCTCCTGGCCTAGCCCCCCGGACACGTCGATCCTTGCTCCGACCCGGTCTGCTTCGAGGCCGAACTGCTGCGTTCGATCATCGTGATACCTTCGTCCCCATGAATCGATTCCTGATCCCGCTAGCGCTGGCATTGCTGTGCACGCAGGTGTCCACTGCGGAGCAGCCCAACATCATCGTCATTCTGCTGGACGATCTCGGGTATTCCGACCTGGGCTGCTACGGCGGAGAGATCGACACGCCGAACATCGATGCCCTAGCCGAGGGGGGTGTGCGCTTCGAGTCGTTCTACAACTCGGCCCGCTGCTGCCCGAGTCGTGCCTCCCTGATGACCGGACTCTACCCGCCGCAGACCGGCATCGCCAGCTTCACGACCCGCGAACCCCACCCGACCCGAGGTCCCGCCTACCTTGGTCGCCTCAACGACCGCTGCGTCACCCTCGGGGAGGTCCTGGGCCAAGCCGGATACAGTTGCTACTACGTCGGCAAGTGGCACTTGCACGACAAGACCGGCCCGACGACGCGCGGGTTCGACGAGTTCTACGGGTACGCGCTGGACCATTCCCACGACCAGTGGGACGCGGACTACTACGTGCGCCGACCCGATGGGCGAGCGAAGGAGATCAACCCCCCGAACGGCGAATTCTACGCCACCGACGTATTCAGCGACTACGCGCTCGAGTTCATCAAACAGGGGCAGAGGAAGGACGCTCCGTGGTTCCTGTTCCTAGGCCATTCCTCGCCGCACTTCCCCGTCCAGGCGCCCCCGGAAAGCGCCGACAAGTACGTGGAGCGGTACATGCGCGGCTGGGATGTCCTGCGCAAGGAGCGCTACGGGCGCATGCAGAAGATCGGCCTGATCGATGGCGACCGCTGGTCGTTCACAAATCGATCGCTGGTGCCTGTCGACCGGGACGACATCGCCAACGGATTCCCGGGCAAGCCGAACCCTGCATGGGACTCCATCGACGGTCCCCGGCGGGCGGATCTGGCGCGCCGCATGGCCCTGTTCGCCGCCATGGTGGAGCACGTCGACCGCGGCATCGGCCGCATGGTCGAGCACCTGAAGGCCACGGACGACTTCGAGAACACCCTGATCATGCTCCTCAGCGACAACGGAGCCTGTTACGAATGGGGCCCTTACGGGTTCGATGAGCGTAGCCGACAGGGCGTCACGATCCTGCACGTCGGCGACGACCTTCGAACCATGGGTGGGCCGGGTACGTACCACTCCTACGGCAGCGGCTGGGCCAATCTGGGCAATACGCCATTTCGCCTGTACAAGCACTTCACAACCGAAGGGGGAGTTGCAACGCCGTTCATCGCCCACTGGCCGGAGGGCATCCGCGATCCCGGCCGTTGGGTGAGGGAGCGCGGACACATCATCGACGTCATGCCCACGGTCCGTGCCGCGGCCAAGGCTGACTACCCGACGGAGTTCGCCGACCGCGACCTGCATCCAGAGCAAGGCGTCAACCTGCTCCCGGCCTTCAATGGCGAACCACTCTCGGACCGCACCTTGTACTTTGAGCATCAGCTCGCGAGAGCCGTCATCCAAGGTCAGTGGAAAGCTGTGTGGGGCAAGCGCATGCCCACGGAGATTCGCTGGGAACTATACGACCTCAGCAAGGATCGCAGCGAGGCCGAGAACCTTGCAGATCGCCATCCCGAAATCCTTGAGCGGCTGTCCGAGGAATGGGACGGGTACGCCGGACGAACCGGAATCGCCCTCGAGTAGCGGCTCGTACTAGGCAGTCGGGAATCGGGGTGGATCGGCTGTCCCGGCAGCGGCAGTGCGACTGAGCAAGAACACCCCTTCTGTGCGCCTTGGGAAGCCGCCCGCAACCTCCCGGCCAATAGCCCTGCCGAGCAGGGCCGTTTGCATGGGTCCGGATGGCAAACGGCACCCACTTGACGTCTGGGCCGCAAGGAGTCATGGGGTGGTTTCGGCCGCATCGTTCCGGAACTGCCCAAAGGGCCAAGGACGGTTCAGCTCCGCGTGCGGGTCGAGTGGTGACCGGCTAAGGACCAAGCCGCAGAGAGTCCTGCGGGTCTCGCGCTCCCAGAGGGCGAGACCCGTTCTGGTCGGCACCTATAGACAAGCGCGTAGTCGCTGCAGAACGGCCCTCGACGACGTTGCCGTCGATATCCTATGGGCCGGATGCGCTGGCTCTCGATTCCCTTCCTCTTCCTCCTCGCGAGCTGCGCCGGAACCGAGGATCCCGTGCAGTCTCTCCGGGAGGAGGCGGTGGAGAGGCTGGCGCAGATCGAGGGAGCCATCTCGGTACCAGGGCTGGAGAAGCCAGTGGAGATTCTCCGCGACCGCTGGGGCGTCGCACACATCTACGCAGACACCCTGGACGACCTGTTCTTTGCCCAGGGCTTTGTCGCGGCACAGGACCGTCTCTACCAGATTGAGATCTGGAGACGCACTGGAGCCGGGGAACTAGCCGAGGTGTTCGGATCGGAGTATCTCTCGCGAGACCGCATCGCCCGACTAGTGCGCTACCGAGGGGACATGGAGGCCGAGTGGAACAGCTATTCACCCAGAGCAAGGGAGATCGCGGAAGCGTTCACCAGTGGCATCAACGCCTATGTGGAGGCGAACCGTGACAACTTGCCGATCGAGTTCGAACTCCTTGGGTTCGAGCCCGGTGTGTGGAGGCCGGAACACGTGCTACTTCGTGTTGCCGGACTGCTCATGGTGCGCAACATACGGCAGGAGATCAACCGTGCGCAGATGGTGTCCCAACTGGGGACCAAGGCCACGCAGGAGTGGTACCCGACCGATCCTCACCGTGAGCTCACTCCGGATCCAGAGGTCAACCTAGCTGGTATTGACGAGCGCGTTACCAGCGAGTACCGCCGTGCGGTGTCGATTCCTGTGCTGCACAGCCAGGACGGCTCGAACAACTGGGTCGTCAGCGCCGAGCTGAGCTCGACCGGGGCTCCGCTGCTGGCGAGTGACCCGCACCGGCCAGTGATCCTGCCTTCGCTGCGTTACATGGTGCACCTGAACGGCCCCGGGTGGAACGTGATCGGATCGGGGGAACCCGCCCTCCCTGGCGTGGCCATTGGCCACAACGAGCGTGTCGGGTGGGGCTTCACGATCGTGCAGTACGACGCGGCCGACCTCTTCGTGGAGACGACGAACCCAGAAAACCCCGACCAGTACTTGCTGGAGGAGCGCTGGATCGACATGCGGATCGAACGGGAGGAAGTCCGCGTCAATGGACAGGACAGTCCTGAGACCGTCGAACTGCGCTTTACGCGCAATGGTCCGGTGATCTGGGAGGATCCCGACCGCGACCGAGTGGTCGCGCTGCGCTGGACTGGTCAGGAGCCCGGCACCGCGGGGTATCTCGGCAGCCTGGCGCTTGACCAGGTCAGCGACTGGGACAGCTTCGTGGAAGCGATGCGCAAGTGGATGGTGCCCGCCGAGAACATCGTCTACGCCGATGTGGACGGCAACATTGGCTGGGTCGCCGCCGGTCTGGTCCCGAAGCGACGGGGGTGGTCCGGACTGCTGCCAGTTCCCGGACACACCGGCCGGTACGCGTGGGATGGGTTCCGGGAAATCGAGGAGCTTCCTCAGGTGAAGAATCCCAGTTCTGGGTATGTCGCCACCGCGAACCACAACATCCTGCCGAAGGACTACCGCCACGAGCTGGGCTTCGACTGGGGGTCTCCCTATCGCTTCCAGAGGATCGACGAGGTGCTCGCAAACGGGGGCAAGTTCAGTGTGGAGGACTTCCAGCGACTGCAGCTCGACGAGACTTCGCTGCCCGCGCGCGAACTGGTGGCCATGCTGCGGGAGTTCGGAGGCACTTCGTCGGAACCAGCCGCCGCACTTGCGGACTGGGACTTCGTTCTGGACGCCGCCTCAAGCGAGGCTGCGCTCTTCGAGGCTTGGCTGCGTCGCCTGCCCCGTGCCTACGTGGAGGCGGTGGCACCGGAGGATGCTCGGCCTCTTATCCAGCGCTTCATCCAGCTGCCGCGGGTGATCGAAGGCCTGCGCGACCTGCCTGACGCCCAGCGTCAGGCAGTGATGGCGGCAGCGCTTGAGGAGGCGCACCAGGAACTTGTCTCGACGCTCGGAGGCGCACCAGTCGATTGGCAGTGGGGGACCCTGCACCAGATCGGATTCCGCCATCCGCTGTCGAACTCCGATGCACGAAGCAAGGTCTTCGACCTGGCGCCGGTCCCTCGTGGGGGCGACGGCTTCACTCCAAACGCCACATCCGGACCAGGCTACAGGCAGTCCAGTGGGGCCTCCTATCGCCACATCCTGGATCTGGCCGACTGGGACCGGTCGGTGTTCACCAGCGTGCCCGGTCAGTCGGGCCAGCCGGAAAGCCCAAACTACCGAAACTTGCTTCCCATGTGGGCCGAGGGGGAATACGCTCCGCTGGTGTTCAGCCGCTCCGCCGTGGAGGAGAACACCACTCACAGATTGCAGTTGCTTCCCCAGTAGGCAAGGCCCATCCGCACTGCCGACCGAGTAGGGACGAAGAGTCAGTGACCGCTGCGCGGAGACTGGGCTGGCCTCACTGTTCGGACGGCTTCAGCCTATGCGCGAGCTTGTCCCCGAGCTGCGAAACGAGCGATGGATTGGAGTCCGCGATGTTCTTCGTCTCGCCTTCTGCCGTGGTGTGGTCGTAGAGCTCTGCGTAGCCGTCGTCATGCAGAATCAGCCGGTGGTTCTCGGTGCGAATGGTCCTGGTGTTCCGGTGATAGGCGACCGCAGAATGGCCGTCTGCCGCAGGATCTTCCAACTGCGCGACGAGGGATGTTCCGTGGGCAAAGTCTGGGCCGGGCACGCCCGACAGCTCGCATAGCGTGGGGAACACGTCCAACGTCTCGACAATTGCATCCGTGGGCTCACCCGCATGCTCAAGACCGGGGTGCGAAATGATCAGCGGAGACCGTAGCGACTCCTCGAACAGTGAGTGCTTGCCCCAGATCGCATGCTCGCCGAGGTGCCAACCATGGTCGCCCCAGAGAATCACGATGGTGTTGTCGGCCACTCCTGCACTGCGCAAGCGCTCTAGCAGACGACCCACCTGTGCGTCTGCGTACGACACGCACGCCGCGTAGTGCTTTCGGACTTCCAGCGCGAATTCTGGGTCCTCGTTGGGATCCCTATCCCAGCGGTTGTACTTCATGAATTCGCCTGAGGCGTGCCAGGTGGTTCGTCCCATCGGCTTCCCGGGATGTCGAGTCTGCGGCAGTTCCTCGTTGACGTAGTGGGCCAGGTACTTCGACGGCGCCCCAAACGGCAAGTGTGGCCGCAGAATGCCAACAGCCAAGAAGAACGGCTTGTCCTGATCCGAGGCGAGCTGGTCGAGCTGCCTAAGTGCTTCGTCCACGGACACTCCGTCCGGATAGATTTCGTCGGGGCCCTCCACAGCCTGGAACACGTCCATGTCGCCTGCGTCGAATCTGATCTCCCCAGCCGCCAATCCGTGCATCCAGCCCCGCGGATGCTGCCAAGGCCCCGCGGGCAGGAGGTGACGATCCCACGAGTTCGGCATCTCTAGTTTCAGCGGATCGTTCCAGTCCTCTCCGCCCAGTCCGCCCGGGTGGTGCGAAACCTTGCCGACGGACACCGTCGTGTATCCGTGGTCCCGGAACCAAGCCGGCATGCTTGGAGGCACCGTCCCGGGATTCTCCTGCATGCGTTCGGCCCTCTGAAACAACGCGGAGTTACCCACGTCGCCGTAGCGGCCCGCCAGCAACGTGTATCTAGAGGCACCGCAGGTGGGCGCTTGTACGTAGTGGCTGCGGAATGCCCTTCCGGTCGCCGCCAGACGATCGATGTTCGGTGAGTGGATGTAGGAGACGCCGAAGGAAGCCAGCTCAGGGCGCAGGTCGTCGACGGCGATCAGGAGAATGTTCGGCCGCCTCTCCTCCGAGGGCTGGGGGCTGTTGAAGCAGGAAAGGATCAGCGCAGTGGCAAAAACAGAGATCGGTCTCATGCGGCTCACTTCTCCGTCCAAGCACGGCGAGGCTGTTCCACGCGGATTCTCGGGCAGGCCGGAAGCAGTGCGATCCGAGCCCTCCGAGAATTCAGAGGCTGCAGTGGAAAGCAACTCACGGCAAGTACAGAAAAGATCGTACTGTGAATCGAGGTCCCGGAAGATCGTTCAAGCGCTGGCCGGTTCAAGTCCCAAGGCCCGAACCACGCCCGTGCCCTCTGCGGCATAGAAGCCGATCGGCTTCTATGCCGTCAAGAGCCTCGATCCCGCCGTTGGGCCACACGATGCGGACCAAATCGGCCCGTGCAGCCCTCGCGAGACCGAAGTGGAAGCGCGAGTCATTGCATGGCAGGGGCGTTCACGACAGCCGGTCGCCCGTCTTGAAATCGCCGGTCGGGCGGGGCGGCTTGATCGGAAACTCAGAGTGTCAACTCTCGCTGAGCTGGTGTCCCCCCCCGGGGGCCGCGCTGCAACGTCAAGCCCATCAGATCGAACGGCACGACCAAGTTCTGGCTGCAGAGCAGCCCCAGGAGCAACAGCCTCGACGGCCTCGTGCGGGCAGCGGATCACGCTGGTCGCATAAGCGATTGCGGTCTCCGGTCCACTGGGGAGGGCTGGTTCAGCGGCTGAACTTGTGCTTTCAATCCAGCCCAAGGATCGGTTTCCGATGGTATCGACGTGACGGACAGGATTTGGATCATGTGTGCTGGGAGCAGCAGTTTCTACCAAGCCCCTTGCAGAGTCAGGGCAGCGCTTCGTCTAAGATCCAGACCTGTGGTCAATTGATCTCGCTCCGCACGCCGCGACACGAAACCATGCACCGTCTGACTGCCGAATTCGCTCGATTCCCGGAGTTCACCATCCGACGATGAGGCTTTCCAGAGGCGGTCCCCGACTCGGCGCAAGAACCTCGACTGAGATACTCGCGGCCTAATCACTGGAAGCAGGCACGGCTTGGCCAGATAAACCGAGCCCCTCCAGCAGGCCTTCGACACGTGCCACGCGCCAGCCCAATTTGTCAAGCGACGGTCCATATCCGACAGGCGCCGGTCCGTATCCTGCTTTCCCGCCGCAATTAACCCTGCCAACGCCGCGCTCACGGCTAGAGTGCCGATCAACTCTGGACTCACTTTTGAATCTTGGCAGTCGCCAAGCGAGACCCCGCATTCAACTTGCCTCTCTAAGCCGCGCTGCGTCGGTACGGGTGTGAGGCGAGTGCTTGCGGAAGTTGACGAATTGCGTCCCATGAAAGTTGTCGGCCCTATACAAGGACAGTCGAAGGGCATCTTTTGGTCGGCTGGTGCAAGTTGGTGCTGGTCGCTTGGACTACATCGAGTGAGATCGGTTGATGCGCGGGGCTCAACATGGTCGTATTGACCGAGACTCGCTAGTCAACTGCCTGGAAGTCGACCCTAGTGGAAGTCTTTCTTTGCTGCAGATTCAGTGGGACACTTTATCATTAGTATAGTTTTGACGGGCCGGCGGCAGCAAAGTACACTCTCTCTCGTGGGGTCCCATTCTGGAATGGACGAGCCTGAGAACATCGGCGTTCCTCGGCCCCATTTAGGGCACTAGAGGGCTTGGAGCGAATTCATCGCTTCTACTTGCCCGCCCAAGACCAAACAATGGAACTCAGAAAGGTTGCGGAGGAGATTCGCCCATGTACACCGAGGATGTAGTCACCGCTCTCGTTGCGCTGAACGGTAGAGCTAGCCGGAAAGGTATGGAGGCAGATGACTGCGTATCTGTTGCACAGATACGGCGCGGACCTAGGCATCCACTTCATCTACTACCGTTTCGGACCATTCTCCCGCGACCTGAAATATGGCGCTGTGGTTGCCAAGGCATTCGATCTGGTCGTAGCGGAGGAGCGTCCTGGATGGCACAAAGTTCGGTACGTGGTTTTCACGTCTACTGAAGGCTACGCTCCTCCAAATGCCATTGGAAGCACACCTTCATCTGAGATTCGGTGACTCATGAAGAAGATACGGGACGTACCCGGATTGGTTCTGGAGGTTGCTGCGACGATCGAGTACTGGCAGGATCGCTTTCGCGACTCGATCCGAGCGATTCGGGAGACGAGAGATCGGAGCACGCTGAAGGCCACCGACGTTCGCATCAACCTGTTCCTGGAGCTACTGTCCGATCTTGCCTTGGAACCTTGGAGATCGGTGGGCTCCCAATTGCATTGGAAGGAGGCTCTATCGTCCCGGAACCGCTGGACCAGCCGTGGCGACAGTTGTTGCGTCGGTGTCGGTCCCGCCAAGAGCCAGTCGGACTTAGTGGCCCGAGAACTGCCTGACCGGCCCGGCACTCCGGCGGCTGCCGCGTTCAGCATACAGTCCGGTGGAATCACAGGCCGCGATCAGACTTTGGAAGGCAACGGTGACCGAGTGATTGGGCATGAAGGGCGTAGTTTGACTTGATTGACGACCTTGCGCTATCGTTCAGCGGTCAAAAGCCATGACCTCGGCAACCTGGCTTAGGTGGGAGTGCGTGTTGTGGCTTAGGTCCCATACGGACATGTGGGTCGGATGTTAGGAGTTTCACCTCAATGAAATACAAGATTGCCGTCTGCCTATCGGCCCTTTCGCTTCTGTTCGCCCAGAGCGTGGAGGCCCAGTTCCTCCTCCGAGGGACTATTGGCGGTCTGGTGACTGACGAGACCGGCGCTGTGATCGTCGGTGCGAAGGTCACCCTGAGCGACCTGGACCGGAACCAGGAGACCATCGCCAGTGCGAATGATGGAGGCCTGTACTCGTTCCCGAACTTGGTCGCAGCGAACTACCAGGTCACTGTCGAACAGGATGGCTTCAAGACAGGTGTCTCAGACATCGTCGTCATCACGACCAACGACAACGTCCGAGTGGACATCGCGTTGCAGGTTGGCGACGTCACCGAGACCGTCGAGGTGACCACGGCAGCCCCTCTGATTCAGACCGAGCAGACTGTAGTGGGTCAGGTCGTGGACGAGACGCTAGTTGAAGCGCTCCCCGCGCTGGGCCGCAACTTCCTCGCATTCTCCACCTTGGCGCCAAACGTCAGCTCGTTCCCCCGAACAGTCACGGCCAACGCCACCTGGTCGGTCGGTTCGCACCATACGGTCGGCGGTATCGCGGTGCAGGTGGGCGGCGGAGGCGACAACGGCCTGTACATGAACGGCGTCAACATCAACGACTCGTGGCTTGGCGGAACGCAGTACTCGCCTTCGATGGAGAACGTGCAGGAGGTGAAGGTTGACACCGCCAACTTCTCAGCAGCCAGTGGGCGCGACATCTCGACCACCACTGTGGTGACCAAGGCCGGCACCAACGAGTTCCACGGCGGCCTGTTCAACTACCTCGAGAACGAGGCGGTGAACGCTTGGCAACCGTTCGTCAAGTCCGAAGCAGAGCCCGGACAGAGAAAAGACAAGCTCCAGCGCAACCAGTTCGGCGGCAACATCGGGGGCCCAGTGATTCGCAACAGGGCATTCTTCTTTGGTGGCTACGAGGGCTTTGACAACAACAGCGGAAGCGTCGCCACGGGTTCGTTCGGAGGCAGCAACCTGTTCCGGGTCCCGACGACAGAGGAACGGCAGGGAGACTACAGCGGACTGGTGAACCGCTTTCCGAACGACCCGAATGTGCTGCTCTACAACCCCTTCACTACGCGGTTCGACGCGGACGGCAACAGCATCCGGGATCGAGTCGTCAACAACGACCTTCGGACGACCGGGATGATCAACCAGACCGCTCTGGCACAAATCAACGACATCTATCCCACGTCGAACGGATTCTCCAATCCGAACAACCCGGACGATCTGCGCAATCACAGGGTTGTGTCGAAGAGGACTAACTACAACTGGCGCATCGACACTCGCTTCGACTACAGGATCTCGGACAACGACAACGTCTACGTGGCCTATTCCGAGTCGCTTGGTATCGACGACAACCGAGGGGGCCTCTTCCCCGAGCTTGACCGGAACGTGGAGGACTCGTCCTACGTCATCGGCATCAGCTATGCCCGCGTGTTCACGCCCACGCTGACCAACGACTTCACGTTCGGATTCACCCGGCCGAACCTCAGGAGCGTCGACCAGGGCACACTGGACCTCCTGGCGCAGACGGACACGCCCCGCAATCGACACTTCAAGAACCTCGGCGATCCGAACGCCATCGGCTTCGGGATGCATTCGATCAGCGTTGGAGCGCCCAACCAGGGCTACGCCACCCACGGCATCGGCGGGGCCACGATCTTCGACAACCCGGGCGTCCAGTTCGGCAGCAACGCGAGCTGGGTGCGCAGCAACCACTCGGTCAAGTTTGGCTTCAACTACGTCAACAAGGGCGAGCGCGTGCTCGGCGCCGGCGGCCGGTCCGTGACGTTCGACGAAACGTTCACGCGGGCAGGAAGCGTTGACAGCTCGCTGGGTGGGGACGGCATGGCCTCCTGGATGCTCGGCCTGGTGAGCACGATGAGGAACCCATTCAGCTTCGGAGGCGAGGAGCCGTGGAGAACGGCCTGGAACGACGTCTGGGGCTTCTACGTCGAGGACAAGTGGCAGATCAACCCCAAGCTGACCATCAACCTCGGCCTCCGCTACGACCTGATCATTCCCACCTACTCGCCCAGCGACTATTGCTGCGCCATCCTCGACAAGAGCTATCCCGGCTGGCAGCTGGTTGTGCCCGGCCGGGCGGAGGGCTACCCAAGGAAGCTCTTCTCAGCCGACAAGAACAACTTCGGCCCCAGGTTGGGCATAGCGTACCGTCTCAAGTCAGACTTGGTGGTGCGCGCTAGCTACGGGCTCTTCTATCAGGGAGGCATCAGTGAGATCCGTGCCCGCACTACGGGCAACGTGCCGGAAGCCGGTGGCGAAACGCTCAACAACGCAGCCCTGGGAGTGCCCGACGATCAGCCGAATCTGACGTACGCCGACATCTTCCCCGCTGGGCGCGATCTCGTCCTGGGCAACTATCCGGTCAGTACGGGAACGGGAACCGGGTACTACCAGTTCCCGTGGAGTTGCACCGGCGAGTGCCACATGGTCGACCAGGAGTCGCAGCGGGACCCGTACTACCAGCGCTGGATGATCGACATCCAGAAGAGCATGGGCCAGGACCTCGTGCTCTCGTTGGCGTACCAAGGCGCGCGCGGGACCAAGCTTCCGTATCGCGAACCGGTGAATGCGCCGCCGTACCGGACTGGCTGGCCGGACGACGCGGGGTTCGTGGACCAGTTCCGCCCCAATCCGAACGGACGATTCCGTGACATTCGAGTGATTCGTCACGGGAACAACTCGTTCTACAACGCGGCGACCTTCAAGGTCGAAAGGCGCTTCAGACAGGGGCTCCAGTTCACTTCGCACTACACCTGGTCCAAGACCGTGACGGACCCCTTCCTGTTCGCCGCGGAGTACCTGGAGATGTGGAGAACCGCAGGTGCGAGGCTGCAGTGGGACTACAACCGCCACCTGGGCCGCGGCGAGGCCGAGTACTCCCACCCGCACCGGTGGGTCTCGGCGGTGGTCTGGCAGCCCGAGTGGGGCCAGGGCCTTCCGGTCGTTCCCAAGATGCTGCTCCATGGCTGGAGAACCAGCGTGATCACCACCTTCGAGTCCGGCAACGCTTGGACGGTCTTCAACAGGCAGACCTCCGCGCGGGACTTCGAGCCCGAAATGCCGAACCGCGTCGGAGATCCGAACCTGGCGAAGAGCGATCGGGCTTCGAACCGCTTCTTCAATGTCGACGCTTTCACGGACCCCGGTCTGGACGTCAAGGGCACTTCAGGCCCTGGAACGGTCCGTGGTCCGGGCCAGAACAACTGGAATGTCAACTTGGCAAAGACGTTCAACATCACTGAGAGGATCAACCTTGAGTTCAGGACCGAGATGTACAACTTCTTCAACCACACCCAGCTGAAGGACATCAATTCCAACTTCTCCACCTTCTCGGGAACCACGTTCGGCTGGGTGACGAACTCCTACGACGGACGCGTCATGCAGTTCGGTCTGCGCCTGACGTTCTGATCGCGCGAACCCGGCTGCGCAGGGGCCGGGAGCGCATAGATGACTCCGCCGTCCTCTGGCATCCGACTCGTGCGGCGGAGCAGCCTTGGTGTTGCATTTTCCCGATACTCATCTCAAACTGGATTCGAACGGGTAGATGCAGCGCGGCAATGCTGAACGGAATTAGCTCTCGACTCACAGTGGCGGCGGCGATCTCCGCCGCCACGGCGTTCGGTGCCGCCACCCAAGGCGAGGCCGACTTCTTCGAGAAGCGCATCCGTCCGGTTCTCGTGGAGAGATGCGCGGCCTGCCATGGAGAGAACCTTCAGACTGCAGGTCTGAACCTGACCACTGCTGAGGGCTTCTACAAGGGCGGTGAGTCGGGCCCCCTGTATCGGGAGGACGAACCCGAGAGCAGTCGGCTGCTTGTGGCCGTGCGCTACGAGGGGCAGGTGAAGATGCCTCCGACAGGAAAGCTTCCGAACGAGGAAATCGAGGCACTGACCGCTTGGATCAAGCGGGGTGCCGTTTGGCCCAATGCCGATCCGCACGCGACCGTGCAGGATCTCGGTGCCGAACCGCAGTGGTCAGACGGCAGGACGGAGCATTGGGCGTTCAAACCCGTTCAGGATCAAGAGCCCCCGTCGGTGAAGGATGAGGACTGGGTACAAACGCCGGTCGACCGGTACATCCTGGCGCGCTTGGAGGAGGAGGGCCTCGCACCAGCGCCACAGGCCGACAGGCTGACGCTTCTCCGCAGGGCCAAGTACGACCTGCACGGCCTCGCACCTTCGGAGGCTGAAATCCGGGAGTTCCTGGCAGACGAGTCCCGCGGTGCGTTCCGAAGACTCGTCGACCGGCTCCTGGGCTCTCCGCGCTATGGGGAGAAGTGGGGCCGTCACTGGCTTGACGTGGCGCGGTATGCGGACTCGACCGGCCTAGACGACGACATCAAGGTGCCGTACACGTGGCGCTATCGCGACTACGTCGTCGACGCCATCAACGGAGACACTCCGTTCGATCAGTTCATCGCCGAGCAGCTCGCCGGTGACCTGCTCCCCGCAGATGGGGCGGACGAGGTCAATCGAAGGGGCGTGATCGCGACGGGCTTTCTGGCGGTGGGCACAAAGCCTCTTGTCCAGCAGGACAAGATCAAGATGAAGTACGACACCATCGACGAGCAGATCGATACGACGGCGAAGGTCTTCATGGGTCTCACGATGGGCTGTGCCCGCTGTCACGACCACAAGTTCGACCCCATCTCGGCCAAGGACTACTACTCGATGGCCTCGATCTTCGCGAGCGTCAAGAACTTCGAGAGCCTCGATCCGGCGATGACGGTGTCCAAGGTGCATCTCGAACCACTGGTGCCGGAGGCCACGTACAGCAAGTACAAGAATCATCAGGACCAGATCGGCAACACGAGACAGAGGATCGCGGCCATCACGGACGCCCAGATGTACCGGCATGTGCTCAAGTACCGGAGCCCTGATCTCGCGCGATACATGCTCGCCGCCCACGAGGTCTACAACGACGGCGCGGATGTCGACCTGGTTGCGGCACGGGAGCGGCTCGACTGCGAGATTCTGAGGCTTTGGGTTGACTACCTCAAGCCGGGGGAGGAACTCCGCCTGCATCTGAAGCAGTGGTATGACGCAGACGACTCGACCCGGGGCCCAGTGGCAGAGGAATACCAGCAGCGCTTCCAGAGCCGGGGGCTTGAGTGGGCCGGGCTGCTGGATGAGTGGCGCGAGGAGATCGACGCGTGGGACGGGACCGGTAAGTTCCCCACGAGGCCCAATCTTGCCCCTGGCTCGGACCGGTTCTTCTCCGAGGTGACGCTGCCGGCAAAGTCCCAAGACGAGGGTGCGACAGCCGTGGACGGCCCGTTCGCGGTGCACGAGCAGTCGATGGACTCGATTCTGCCTTCGGATCAGCGGAAACGCGTGGAGGTCTTGCGCAAGGAGCTTGAGCGGCAGAAGGAGTCGGCGCCGGCCAAGCCGGAGATGGCGTACGCGATCAAGCAAGTGGAGAGCGTTAATCAACACGTCTTCGTCCGGGGCAACCACAAAAGCCTCGGTGCACCGGTCCCGAAGGCATTCCCCGCCGTTCTGACCAGCCAGGACCTGCCGCCCATCGAAAGCCAGAGCGGAAGGCTCGAGCTGGCGCAGTGGCTGGCCAGCGAGGACCATCCCTTGACCAGCCGGGTCATAGCGAACCGGATCTGGCAGTGGCACTTCGGTCAGGGTCTCGTCCGGACGCCAAACAACTTCGGGCTCATGGGGGAGAAGCCAACCCATCCCGAGCTGCTGGACTACCTGGCTCGTCGGTTCAGGCACGACAGCTGGTCCTTGAAGGGGATGCATCGGCTGATCATGCTCTCGAGCACCTACCAGATGCAGAGCCACATCTCGGACGAGGCTTGGAGCAAAGATTCCGGGAACCGCCTGTGGTCGCGCTTCAACCGTCGGCGACTCACGGTTGAAGAGATGCGCGACTCGCTCCTTGGCATCGATGGCACGCTCGACCTGGCAGTGGGAGGGGCCGTCACCGAGAATCTCAACTCGTACGGGTTCAAGGAAGCCTACGTTCATCCGGATGACACGCGGCGCCGTACGGTCTACCTTCCGATCTACCGCAACAGGATGCCCACCATGCTCACCCTGTTCGACTTCGCCGACCCCTCGGCGAGCGTAGGCGCACGGCCCAAGACAAGCGTTGCCCCGCAAGGTCTGTACTTCATGAACAGTGCGTTCGTTCAGGAACGTGCCCGTGCGCTGGCGAGCCGTTTGGTCGAGATGGATGCGGAGAGCGACTCGGCTCGCATCAAGCGGGCCTACTCGATTGCCCTGACCCGCGATCCAGACGCCGAGGAAGTGGATGGGATGCTCGACTACGTGGCGCGGTATCCCGTCGGCGAGGGCACTCCCCAAGACCGCATCGATGGATGGCAGAGCCTCTGCCGGCTGCTGCTGACATCGAACGAATACAACTTCGTCAACTAGGGTGCAAGCATGAGGGGTATAGACCAAGTCCAGAGGCTGTCAAGGCGCGGCCTTCTGCGCCGGACGGGCCTCGGCTTCGCGGCATTGGGCGCAGAGGTGCTCCTTGCTGAGCAATCCCGTGGCGCAACCCTGTCGAATCCCATCGAGCCCAAGGCGCCGCACTTTGCGCCGAAGGCAACGAACGTCATCTTTCTCTTCATGCACGGTGGGCCGTCCCACCTCGACACGTTTGATCCCAAGCCGCGCCTGAAGACCGACGAGGGCAAGCCGCTGCCGCTCAAGAAGGAAGTATCATTCACTCCCCCGGACCTAGTCGGCGGCCTGATGCCATCGCCCTTCGAGTTTCAGAAGTACGGGGAGTGCGGCACTCCCGTGAGCAGCCTCTTTCCACGGATCGGAGAGTGCGTTGACGACCTGTGTGTGATTCGGTCGATGGTCGGTGATGCCGTGGACCACGGCGGCGCGATGTTGCAGCTGCATACCGGGGCGTTCAACTTCACACGGCCCAGCCTAGGATCCTGGGTCCTGTACGGCCTTGGATCCGAGAACCAGAACCTGCCTGGCTTCATCACAATCAAGCCGACCCTGTGGCATGGCGGAGGCAAGAACTGGAGTTCTGCCTTCCTGCCGTCGGCCTACCAAGGTACGCCGATTGGCTATTCCCCCATGAATGTCGACGACGTCAAGAAGGAGCCGATCGAACACCTGAGCAACGGCAGTCTGACCTCCGAGCAGCAGCGCTACGAACTGGACATGCTGCAGAAGATCAACCGCCAGCATGCCATCGACAAGGCGCACGATCCCGAGCTAGAGGCTCGCATGCAGTCGATGGAGCTTGCCTTCCGCATGCAGATGGAAGCTCCTGAAGCCCTCTCCACGGATGCCGAGTCCGCGGCGGCCAGGAAGCTCTACGGCATCGACGACCCCACCACCGGGGACTTCGGCTGGCAGTGCATGATGGCGCGGAGGCTCGTCGAACGCGGGGTGCGGTTCGTTCAGTGCACCCATAGCGGGCATGAGGAGAAGTGGGACCACCACCGCCAGGTTGCGCGTCGGCACCACTCGTCTGCGAGAGAGATCGACAAACCGATCGCGGGACTGATCAAGGACCTCAAGGCGCGCGGGCTGCTAGAGCACACGCTGGTGATCTGGGGCGGCGAGTTCGGCCGCACGCCGTTCGCAGAAAGCGACGGCCGCGACCACAACCCGTACGGCTACACGATGTGGTTCGCCGGCGGCGGCATAAAGGGCGGGATGGTCTACGGTGCGACCGACGAATTCGGTTATCACGCAGTCGAGAACCGGATGCACCTGCACGACCTGCATGCGACGATCCTGCACCTGCTGGGCTTTGACCACGAGAAGCTGACCTATCGCTTCGACGGTCGCGACTTCCGGTTGACCGACGTTCATGGAAACGTCGCTCACGACATACTCGCCTAGGACATCGCCCACCCAGGTGTGAGCGAGGCTCGCCTTACAGACCTCCGGCACCACTGCGTGCAGGGAGTGCGCGGGGGTGTCGATGGTACGATGCACGCAGTCTCCTGGTTGGCATGTACGTCTCAAGATGCGCCCCGGGGCTGCGATTAACGGTGATTCGAGCCGTCGCGTGTCTCGCTTTCACGTCGGTGTTGAGCACCGCTGCCGTAGCCAGCACCCCGCCCACCTTCGCCGACGACATTCAGCCGATTCTCGAGACCAGTTGCCTGGCTTGTCACGGCGAGGGCTCTCCGCAACAGGGTCTCGACCTGCGCACCGTCCCCGCCATCCTGGATGGGGGCACGTCGGGACCGGCAATCGAGGCTGGCGCCTCTGGCAGCAGCCTGCTGGTCACTCGGATCGTCGCTGGCACGATGCCGCCTGGGGACGCGAAGCTTGCCGACCAGGACATCGCACTGATCCGACGCTGGATCGACGAGGGGCTGGAGAGCGAAGCTGGCGATCTCGACCAGGCGCTCGTCACCGACCGCGACGTGCTTCCGATCTTCCAGGCCCGCTGTGTCGTTTGCCACGGCAAGCGTGAACAGCATGGAGGACTGGACCTTCGCACCCGTGAAGCACGGGTGTCCGGTGGTGAGTCGGGACCGTTGCTGGTGCCGGGCAGTCCAGACGAGAGCCTGATCATCCGAAAGGTCGAGGCGGGCGAGATGCCGCCTCCGGACATGCAGTACAAGTACGCGGTCCGCAATCCGACGGATGCCGAAGTCGCCACTCTCCGCAAATGGGTCGCCGCCGGGGCGCTGCCCGCCCCCGAGGAAGATGCCCCATCCAAGCCGGAGCAGCACGTGGCGGAAGCGGATCGCCAGCACTGGGCATTCCTGCCTCCGAAGCGACCGGAGGTTCCGGATGTCAAGGACAGCACGGGAGTGACCAACCCTGTGGATGCGTTCCTCCTCAGGAAGCTTGAGGAGCAGGGACTCGGGTACTCCGAGGAGGCAAGCCCGCTGACGCTGCTGCGACGCGCATACCTGGACCTGACGGGAATGCTGCCCCCGTCAGAGGAAGTGTCCCGCTATCTGGCGGATAAGCGCGAGGACCGATACGCTGCCTTGATCGATCGCCTGCTGGACTCGCCTGAGTACGGCGAGCGATGGGGCCGCCACTGGCTGGACATCGCCGGCTACGTCGACACACAGGGATTCGGCGAGTATGCCCCGACCCGTCAGCACATCTGGCGCTTCAGGGACTACGTGATCCGGGCGTTGCAGGATGACAAGCCGTTCGACGAGTTCCTCACCGAGCAGATCGCCGGGGACGAACTTGCCCCTTGGAAGGAGCAGGAGGTCACGGCCGAACTCATCGAGCGGCTGGCTGCCACAGGGTTCATGCGCACAGCGCCGGATCCGACCTGGGAGATCGAGTTTGCCTTCTTGGGCGAGCGCATGAACGTGATCGCCGACGAGGTGCAGATCATTGGATCGGGAATACTCGGGCTGACTATGGGTTGCGCCCGCTGCCACGACCACAAGTTCGACCCGATCACCCATCGCGACTACTACTCGCTCGGAGCGATCCTCCAGACGGCCTACGACCCGTACGACTGGCTGCAGCCTAAGGACCGCGATCTGTCCGTTGGGCTTGAATCTGAAAAGAAGGAGGCCGAGGAGGTCAACGCCCCTCTCCAGTCCAAGATCGAGCGGCTCGAGACGTCGATGGAGGAAGAGGCAGCCCCGTATCGGGCAGAACTGCTGGAGGAACGCCTGGACGGACTCCCGGAATCCGTTCGCGACGACTTGCGCGAACTGGCGGAAACGGACGAGGAGAAGAGGACCGAGGTTCAGAAGTATCTGGCGAAGAAGTTCAGCCAGACCCTAGAGGTCTCCACTCAGGACCTCATGGCACGATTCGAAGCTTTCCGAACGAAGGCCGAGCCGATCTACAAGCAGATCAAGGAGGCCAAGAGCGAGTTGAAGCCCGAACCGGGTGTCCACGCACTTGTGGACATGGGCGGCGATCCTTCGACCAGCTACCTCCTGCTGCGCGGTGACGCCTTCAGCCCAGGACAACCGGTAGAGCCCGGGATCCCTGCCGTCCTTGCAACGCACCTTGAGCCGTACGAGGTCAAGCCACCGTGGGAGGGAGCCGACACCAGCGGCAGGCGCCTTGCGCTGGCGCGCTGGCTCACGCAGCCGAACCACCCGCTGACATCGAGGGTGATGATCAACCGGATGTGGATGCGGCATTTCGGCAGGGGGATCGTCGGCACGCCGGACAACTTCGGCAAGAAGGGCGCCCCCCCCTCACATCCTGAACTGCTGGACTGGCTGGCAACGGAGTTCGTCCAAAGCGGCTGGAGCATGAAGCACATGCACCGGCTGATGATGACGTCCACCGCGTATCGCCAGTCCTCGCGCAAGAGCGACCGGTTGCTGGAGGCGGATCCCAAAAACGTCCTGGTCTCGCGCATGACAATGCGCCGCATGGATGCCGAGCAGATCTACGACTCGATTCTCAGAGCAACAGGTCGTATCGATTCCACGCGCTTCGGTCCGCCCGATGAGTTGAAGATCAGCGACGACGGAGAGTCGCGTGCGACTGGCTCGATCGACGGGTATCGGCGCAGTGTCTACACCTTCCAGCAGCCGCGCACGCCCATCTCGCTGCTGGAGGCCTACGACCTTCCGCAGATGACACCGAACTGCATCGTCCGAAATCGGTCGAACGTCCCGACGCAGGCGCTGCACCTGATGAACAGCGAATGGACGTGGGAACTGTCGCGCTACATGGCGGGTCGGATCATCGACGACGTCGGAAACGATGACGCCAAGCAGGTTGAGGCGGTCTTCCTCCGCACACTGTCGCGGTATCCGTCCGAGACAGAGGTGACCGAGTCCGTGGCCGCTTTGGGCGAGCTGCGCTCGCACTGGCCCGAGCGGCTGAAGAGCGACCGGCGCGACGCACCTGTCGAGTCAACCTCCCGCTGGCTGGCCCTGGCGAACCTGTGTCACACCTTCCTGAATTCCGCGGAGTTCGCATTCATTGACTGAGAGGCTCCGATGCCGATAGCAAGAGGACCGTCCAACAGCACTCGCGCTTTCTCGCGCCGCGACTTCTTTTCGCGCATCAGCGACGGACTGCACGGCGCTGGTCTCGCGTACCTGCTTGGCAATGAACTGGGCTCCCCGAATCCCGCCCTGGCGGTCAGTCCCTCCGGCGTGTTCGACCTCACCCCGAAGGCACCGCACTTCGAGCCCAAGGCCAAGTCGGTGATCCAGCTCTTCATGCACGGAGGACCAAGCCAGGTTGATCTGTTCGACCCCAAGCCGGACCTGACGAAGTACGTCGGCAAGACGCCGAGCAGGGACTTGACGGCCGTCGCGGTGAGTCCGCAGCAGAACGCGGGCATCCTGCCGTCGCCGTACAAGTTTCAGAAGCATGGCGAGTCGGGACACGAGTTCTCGGAGCTGCTCCCAAACATCGCCCAATGCTCCGACGACATCGCGGTGATCCGTTCCATGTTCACCGAGACGCAGAATCACGAGACGGCGCTCAACATGATCCACACGGGCCGGATGCTTGGCAGCAGGCCGGCGATCGGTGCGTGGGTCGCGTACGGACTGGGCACCGAGAACCAGAACCTGCCGGCCTACGTAGTGCTCGACGACCCCAAGGGCTTGCCAATCGGCGGCATCGAGAACTGGCAGTCTGGCTGGCTGCCGCCTATCTGCCAAGGGACGCGGTTCCGTGCCAAAGGCTCTCCGCTCCTGAACCTCAATCCTCGGCCGGAGTGGCCCGAGCCGGTTCTCGACATCGAGCGGCGCCTGCTGCGCCAGATCGATCAGGCGCATCTGGACCAGCGTCCGTACGAACCGGACCTGCAGGCGCGCATCTCAAGCTACGAACTCGCAGCCCGCATGCAGCTAGCCGCAAGCAATGCGTTGGACCTGAACCAAGAGGACGAAGCCACCAAGGAGATGTATGGGCTGAACGACAGCCTGACCGAGTCGTATGGCCGACGCTGCCTGATGGCTCGGCGCCTAGTGGAGCGGGGCGTTCGATTCGTCCAACTCTATATCGAGGTGCAGATCTGGGACACCCATACCAAGCTGGACGAGAGCCTGCGCTATAGCTGCGGCAAGACGGACCAGCCCTCGGCGGCGCTGTTGAAGGATCTGAAGCAGCGCGGCCTTCTCGACGACACCCTCGTGATCTGGGGCGGCGAGTTTGGTCGGCTGCCACTTGGCCAAGGGGACGCGAACAACCCCAACAGCCTAGGGAGGGATCACGGTCCCAATGGGTTCACGATGCTGATGGCGGGTGGCGGAATCAAGGGCGGCACGGTCTACGGCGCCACCGACGAGCTTGGCAACCACGCCGTGGAGAACCCAGTCAGCGTGCATGACTTCCACGCCACCGTGCTCAGCCTCCTCGGCATGAACTTCCGTGACCTGATCTTTCGCCGCCACGGGCTGGACGAACGCCTGACCGATCAGTTCCCGGCGCGGGTCGTCGAAGAGCTGATCGCCTGATCGGGGGCGGACGCCGAAGGCGCCGCCCGCTACCAGACCGACTCGACTCAGAGGTCCGAGTTGACGACGTAGACGACCTCGCCGTGGCGCTTCTCCATGCGACCGCCGTTGTCGATGATCGCAGTCTTGGCGACTGCGGCAATGCGCTCCACGATCTCGCTGATGGGCGTGCGCAGCCGGATGTCGTCACGTGAGATGTTGACGTACGCGTCGTTGAAGGGCCTCTCCCACTTGCCGAACGCCGGCAGGTCCGTCGTCAGCGCCACAGCCTCTTTCCCCATGCCGCTCAGGCCATTGAGCACGCCAATCAGCCCACCTGCGGTCGCTGCCTGGTTGTCACAGTCATACCCTGCGGACGTGGCGATGCCGACGGTCTTCATGTAGTCCCCTTCCCCGTACAGAACAGCCATGACGCCGGTCAAGCCGTTGGCGAGGGAGGAAACGACGCTGACCGGCGCCTCGAACGAGCCCTTCTTGTAGGCGTAGTACTTGTCGTGGATCTTGTCTCGCGTGTCGCGCCAGTTGTCGTTCTCGGCATGCCACTTGACGACATCGCGGATGCCCTCGGCGAAGGGCCCCTCGTTCGGCGTCGCGGCGATGCCAATGTCCACCAGCTTGCCGACATCCTTCTCGAAGAACGCTGCGCTGATCATGGCGCCGTACGCGATCGTGGGGTGCGTGCCCCAGTCGTCGTTGGTGATGCGGGCACCCCACAGCGCACGCTCAGCGGCACGCTCCGTCATCCCGGGATAAAAGGCGCTCCAGATCTCGTTGACGAGCTGCGGATCGATCTGGAACCAGTGCTTGTTGTTCTCCTTGCGACCGGTGTCCGGGGCGACTAGACCCTCGTCCATGAGGTTGCGTGCCTCGCGGTTGGCCACCCAGATGTAGTCGTTGATGTGGGTCATCCACATCTGGGTGATCTCCGGATACGTGATGTCGAGGCCGTACTTCTCGACCGCATGCAACGTCACGAACTCGATGTCCGTGTCGTCGTCGCTGAACGCGCCCCGCAGGGCGTTGGTCATGATCGGAATGTAGCCCCTCCGGTCGGTCCGGTTGATCTGCAGCTCAGGGTCGCCGTCGTAGTCGGCAGTGTACACCCGGTCAACCAGTACAGGAACCGACTCCTCGACGTACTTGTTCTCGAACGGGAAACCAATGTAGTTGCCTAGCAACTGTCCGATCCAGAACCCCGACAGCTTGTCGATCAGTTCGTCGTGGCTGATGACACGCTCCTCCGCGCGCACGCCCTCGACGACTGTCACAAAGGAAAGCACCAGCGCCACCATCAGCGCCATGTGAATTGCTCGCTTCATTTGGATTCCCTTTCCACTGCTGGGTCCGAGGACCACTCCCGGCCTGTCGAACTCCAGTTCAGACTCTGACTAGCGGAACACGACGAGGTTCTCCAGAACCACGTCCGTCCCCTGCGATCCCCCGTACGGCTCTCCCAATACGACCAGGCGAACTGTGTGCGATTTGTCCTCGAGGCCGAAGGCATGCCAGACGACATCGCCGTACTTCCGATTGTCCTCATCCGGATAGACGTCGACCTTTTTGTGCAGCTCTCCGTCGAGGTAGACCTCGGCCGACCCGCCGGTTGGGAGATACGGCCCAGTGATGATGGCGCCTGTGCCCTCGAAGGTGATCGTGGCCTCGGCCCCGTTTCCGGACGCCGACTTGCCACGCCACTCGGTGCCCCGGCGGTCGGTGACGAGATGGTCCTCCCACGGGCCGTTCCAGCCCCACCGGTCGTCGGCGGCCGGAATGCGCTCCTGCGGTGAACCGTAGTCGTCCCAGATCTGCATCTCGGCCGGTTGGGCGGCCTGCTTCTTGATGATCAGGTAATCACCCTGCACGCCCCCACCATGACGCTCCGCCACGGCGATCGCGCGGTTCTTCGTGCTTTCGACGATACCGGGAAACGTGAAGTCCGTGTAGCTGAACTTCTTGTCCAGGATGGCCGGGATGCCGCTCGTCCACTGATCAGGGATCCCCTTGTAGCCGAGCATCACGCCCAAGATGCCGCAGGCATTGGACGGGTTGCAGTCGGAGTCCTGGCCGGCACGCGTGGAGATCCGCAGGACCTCCTCGAAGTCGTTCTTCCCGTACAGCAGGCCCAGCGCGATGTAGGCGCCGTTCAGCTTGGCGTCGATGTTGAACGCCCTCAAGGCACCGTTCGGGCAGGGTTCGCGCTTGTCCCACTTGTCCGCTATGAGCTGCCAGGTCTTCTCCCAGTCGTCCGGATGCTCGGCCGACCACGCCAGTACGTCGTTGATGAGCACGGCGTACGGGCTTTCGGCAGGCATGCAAGCGACCCCGGCCTCGACGATCTTGCGCGGATCATCCTCGAAGAACGCCGCGGAGTACATGCAGGACACGAACATCCCGCCGTAGATCCCATCCCCGTAGTTCATGACACGGCCTGCGCGCAGGCAGAGGTCGTTGGCCGCGACGGGCATCCCCGGCGTCATCAGGCCCACGAAGTCCGCCTCGATCTGGAAGTCAATGTCGTTGGCATGTGCGTTGTGCTCCGGCGTCCCGGTCAGTTCCGCGGGCACTCCGCGCTTCAGGGCGCGTCGGGCACCCAAGTTTGCATGCCAGAGCCTGTACTGCGCGTTTCTCAGGAGGTCGCCGAAGTCCTGAGTGGTGGCGTTCAGACCCTTGTCGTCGAGCACCGTGGCGAATGTCATCTCCACGTAGAGGTCGTCCTGGTCCAGTGCGTTGGCCACCATGTCCGGCGTCCACTCGGGCATTTCATCCTCAGGAACGAGGCGCTGGTTGTAGACGAACTCCGTCGGGTACCCGTAGGCCACCCCGACCATCTGGCCGGCCCAGCCGCCTTCGATCCGATTCTGCAGTTCGTCCAGCGAGATCGAGAGCTCGTCGGAGGACGGTGCCCCTCCGCACTGGACCAGAACCAGAATCGAAAGGAAGGCGATTCCGACCTTGAGACTGTTTCTCATGGTTTCGCTCCTGATGCGGGCCCTGCCGTGGATTCGATGGCTAGAGAGTCGCGACGCCGATCAGCATCAGACCACACGTGTAGCCAAGGAACATCAACACGATGAAGGGCATCGCGCTCTTCGGGGCACCCTTGAACTCACGCCAGATGAAGACGCCCCAAATTGCCGCCACTAAGGTAGCACCCTGACCCAGCGCGTAGGACACCGCCGGACCCGCCAAGCCCGAGGCGATCACGTTCAGCCCCAACGCCACCATCCAGATCATCCCGCCCAGGACTCCCAGCGAATGAAGCCGCGGACCTCCGGCGAAGTAGCTCCCGTAGGTCTTGCCACCGGCCTTCATGAAGACCGTGTTGACGACGAAGTTGCTGATGAGCAGGCCGACGCCGAAGTAGAAAAGAGCCGTATAGGGCGTGAGGAAGCCTGCTTCGATGGGCGCCGCTCCGAAGTCAGGAGAGACTGCCTTGACCAGCATTGGGTAGAAGGAACCCATCAGGCAGCCGGCCACGACCGCGAACAGTAGACCTCTGCCCAGTCGGCGGCCTGCCACAGGGGGCAGCTTGCTATACGCGAGTGCGGACATGATCATCGCAACGACGATCAGCGCGACACCAGTGAACAGGAGCGTCGGATCTCCCTTTGGGTCCTGGAGGTAGCTGCGCACCGTGCCAATGACCAGAGCCAGCCCCACGCCGACCGGAAACGCAAGCGACATTCCGGCAGCGTCGATGGCCACGACTAGCAGGATGTTGGAAATGTTGAACAGCACGCCGCTCAAGACGGCGTTGGTGATCTGACTCGACCCGGCCTGACCCAAGTTGGCGATGGCACCCATGCCCGCCTCGCCGAAGCTGCCGAGGGTCAGGGCGAACACGATGCCCGTGAGAAAGACACCGATCGCATAGTCCCAGTAGTAGAGCTCGAAGGACCAGTCCTCCTTGCCCGCCAGTTTCTGTGTGTTGGCCCATGAGCCCCAGCCCATCATCGTGATGATGCATAGGAAGATGGCGAGACCCAGGCTCTCGACGACAAACATTCTGGTCCTCCCTTGATTCGACTCCGACGATCAGTCGGTGTTCTCGCTCAGGAACTCCTCCACTTCCCGCCGTAGCGGGACCGAGTTCTGCGCACCCGGCCGGGTGACCGACAGCGCTGCGGCTGCGTTGGCGAACCGCGCCGCCTCCGGCTCGGACAGGCCCTCAGCCAGCGCTGTGGCGAAGGCACCGTTGAACACGTCTCCGGCCGCCGTGGTGTCCACGGGGGACACCTTGAATCCGGGGACGCGAATGCTCCCTTGATCGGTGGCGATCATACAACCCCGCGCACCAAGCTTTAGAACGACAGACTTAGGCCCCAAGGCGAGGATTCTTCTCGCAGCGAGCTCAAGGTCGGCATCGGCGTCCATCGCAAAGTCCGGCTCGCCCAGCAGCGTCAGCGTTTCTGTCTCGTTCGGCGTGAGGAAGTCCACGTTGCGGAGAAGCTCCGCCGGAAGCTCCCTTGCCGGTGCAGGATCCAAGATCGTGGTCGCCCCGCGAGACTTGGCAACCGTCATCGATTCCTGGACCGACTCGATCGGGACCTCGAGCTGCGAGAGCAGGTACGAGCCTTCGCTCAGGTTGCCCAGCCTCTCGGCCGCCACAGCTGGAGTCACGGTCGCATTCGCACCTGGCGAGATGACGATCACGTTCTCCCCATCGGGCAGGACCCAGATGACGGCCGCGCCTGTCGAGACGTCCGCCTGACCCACGGGTCCGGTGTCTACGTTGGCTGAGTCCAGGCTCTCCATCAGGAGTGAGGCCAGGCTGTCACTGCCCAACTGGCCGATCATGCTCACTTGGGCACCCATGCGTCCCGCAGCGACGGCCTGGTTGGCACCCTTGCCGCCGGCAAACGTCTGGAGGTCGCCACCGAAGAGGGTCTCGCCAGCCCTTGGCAGGCGGTCCACGTTCTGAACGAGATCGGCGTTCAGGCTTCCGATTACAACGATCCGATCTGGTTCGCTCATGGTTCTCCGCTCTAGCCAGCTCTGTTCCTACCGATGTCGGGGCGACCGGTCACCTAAATACAACGAGGTGCGTGAGGGATATGTCACTTCCTTCCGATCCCGGATATGTCTCGCCACGCACGACGACTCGCAATGTGTGCTTGCCGTCCTCGAGCCAGTAGTCGTGCCAGATGGACTCCCATCCCTTCCGCTGGTCTTCGTCCGGATAGACATCCACGGTCGCGTTCAGTTCCCCGTCGAGATAGATGTCCGCCTTGCCCCCGGTGGGCAAGAAGTGCCCGGAGATGATCGCACCGGTGCCCTCGAATTCGACTGACGCCTCTGCGCCCTTGCTGGAACTCATCTTTAAGGTGTGGGTTGGGCCCCAATTGGACGAATCGTCCTCCCACGCCCCGTTGAAGGACCATCGTTCGTCGGTGACGGGAATGCGTTCCACCGGTGAACCGTAGTCGTCCCACACGTCGAGCTCTGCCGGCACCGCGTTCTGGGTGCTGACCAGAAGACTGTCTCCATCAACGCGACCCCCGTGCCGTTCGACCATGGCGATGGCACGCTTCTTCGTGCTGTCCACGATCGTCCGGAACGAGTAGTCCGTGTAGCTGAACTTCTCATCCGCGATCTTCTCGATGCCGCTCGTGTACATGTCGGGGATGCCTCCCAGGCCCATGACCACCCCAAGGATGCCCACCGCGCTGGCAGGATTGCAGTCCGAGTCCTGGCCGCAGCGCGTCGAGATGGTCATCGTCTTGCCGAAGTCCCCTTCCCCGTGGAGCATCCCTAGGGCGATATAAGCGCCGTTGAGCTTGGCGTCGATGTTGAACGCGTTCGCCGCGCCCTCGGGGCATGGCTCGCGCTTGTTCCACTTCTCCTCGACCATGTTCCAGACCTTGATCCAGTCGTCCGGATGCTCCTGACTCCACTCAAGAACGTCGCCGATCAGCTGCGCGTAGGGACTCTGCTCCGGCAGACACGCCAGTCCGGCCTCCACCAGCTTCCGGGGATCGCTCTCGAAGAACGCTGCGGCGTACATGCAGCTCACGAACATCCCGCCGGCGATGCCGTCGCCATGGTTCATGACACGGCCGGCCCTGTAGCAGAGGTCGTTCGATGCCTGGGGCAGTCCGGGCGTCATCAGGCCGACAAAGTCCGCCTCGATCTGAAAGTCAATGTCGTTGGCATGGGCGTTGTACTTCGGGGTGCCGCTGAGCGTGGCCGGAACTCCGCGCCTGAGTGCCCGGCGGGCGGACAGGTTGGCGTGCCAGAGGTGGTACTTGGCCTCCTTGAACATCGCCCCGAAGTCCTCGGCCGTCGCGTCCAGTCCCACATCGTCCAGCACTTGAGCGAAGGTCATGTCCACGTACAGGTCGTCCTGACGAATCGAGTCCGCGACCATGTCGGGCTCCCACTCGGGCAGATTCTCTTCGGGGATGATCGTTTCGCGGTGCCGGAACTCCGTCGGCCCTCCGTATGCAACACCGATCATTTGGCCGGCCCAGCCTCCAGCGATCTTGTCCCTAAGGTCCTCCAGGGAGATCTCCTGGTACTGGGACTCTGGAGCGCCCCCGCAAGCGAATAAAGCAACGGAAATCAGTAGCGCGACGACCGACGCTGCAAAGCGATGCATAGGTTTCTACCCGTAAGCCGCAACAATCCTACCCGAACACCGGGCGGTTTCGCGAGTTACCCAGCACCGTCGGCTGTTTGCCTCAGGTGTTGCCGAAGAGGGCAGGTGTGCCGCGGATACGCCGCGGTCTCGGCCTATTCCGGTTGGTTGGCGGAGCGCCGGATCTCTTCGGCTATGTCCAAGCGCTCGCGGGCAAGTTCCTCGCGACCGGTCTTGAAGTAGATACGGCTCTGGAGAAAGTGTGCCTCGTAACTCCGCGGCCGTATTGCAATTGCACGACCGACAAAGTCCTCGGCGAGTTCCACGAGGCCCTGCTCGAGGTGGATCTTCGCCATAAGAAGGAACGGCTCGAAGGATTCGCTGTCGAGCCAAGTGGCTCGCTTCAGCGCCTCGACCGACTCCTGCTGCCTGCCCAAGCCCAGAAGTGCCTCGCCCATCGAGTGCCAAGCCTTGGCGTTGTTGGGGCTTTTTGCGAGAGCCCTGCGGAAGAGTGCCGCTGCCCGGTCGTAGTTGCCCTGGCGAAGCGCGATCACGCCGAGCTCGTGGACTGCGCCCGTCATGTCGGGCTGCAGTCGGACAGCTCTGAGCAACAGCTCCTCGGCATCCTGCAAACGACCCTCCTGCAGCATCAGCTCCGCAGTCAGGGCATATGCCTCTGCGCTCGAGGGATCGACCTGGAAGATCTTTGCGAACGGCATCCTCGCCTGGCCGCCGTTTCCTGCTCGAACACGCACGATCGCCAGTGTGTAGAGGAGCTCGGAGTCTTGAGGCTTCCCGCGTGAGGCTTGTTCCAGGAGCGGCTCGGCATCCTGCCATCGGCCCTCGAAGTAGTGCGCCAAGCCCAGCACTTCCACTGTCTGCTTCCAAGCGTCCGACTCCTCCTTCTCCCTTTCCATCGCGGCCGACAGGTGCCGGATCGCGTCGTCGAAGTCCCGTAGACGGAAGTGGGCAAGGCCGAGGAAGTGATGGGCTTCCGCTCGGTCGGGCATCCGCTCGGGCCAGTCCCTGAGCTTCGACACAACACCCTCGAAGTCGCCTTGGGCCAGCAGTTCGTCGGCCGTCCGCACGTCGGCGACGTACTGGGAGAAGTCTGGAGTCTGGCCTGTTCCCGCAAGCGCGGCGCCGAGGGTCATTGCGAGAAGTCTGGCAGCGGAGGTCACGGCTTCCGGAGACCCCTTCCCTGCTCGATCACATACATCCGGTCCACGGAAGGTGGTTCATAGCGGTCAGTCTGCCCGTTTGGCCAGCGGACCTCGATGTGGTCCACCTGCTCCAAGCTGCCTAGGCCGAAGTGGACTCGCATGTCGCTTTGCGAGATGTAGCCGCGACCAGACGCCACTTCCTCCCGCTGCCGAAATCCTCCAGCGCTGCAGAACACGACGGCCCCGATCGCGTCTCGCGGCGAATTGGCCTCGACATCGCCGATCAGGGTCAGTGATATCCAATGCGCCTCGCCTGTCGTTCGGCCGTTGCGCAGCACCGCAGGGCGTCCGTCCAAGTTGTTCAGAACCACATCCAAGCTACCGTCGTTCAGCAGGTCTCCGACCGCTGATCCGCGGGAGCTCCTCGGACTGCTGAAGCTGGATCCCAAGCTTCCCGACACATCCGCGAACCTCCCGTTCCGGAGATTGCGGAACAGCAGCGGCCTCTGGTGATAGGAGGTGCCCCAGCTTGCGGGGTCGGCCTGAGGAAATATGTGCCCGTTGACGGCAAGGATGTCGAGCCATCCGTCGTTGTCGTAGTCGAGGAACTGCGTGCCCCAGCCCAGGAACGGAAGCGTCACAGCCAGCAGTCCCGACTGCAGCGTGACATCGCTGAAGTCAAGGTCCCCATTGTTGCGATGCAGCGTGTAGTTGTCGCCCGCGAACGTGGTGAAGAAGAAGTCATTCCTGCCATCGCGGGTATAGTCTCCGACAGCGATGCCCATGTACGCCTGCTCCAGACCGTCGCCGTTCGTGCCCAGTCCGCTCAGCACCCCAAGCTCCCTGAACGTGCCGTCTCCCTGGCTGTGGAAGAGGAAGTTCGGCATCGAATCGTTCGCCACGACGATGTCCAGATTCCCGTCGTCGTCAACATCGACCCAGGCGACCGCAAGGCCGTAGCTGCGCTGGGGGGCTCGTATCTGAGACCGCTCGGAGACATCTTCGAACTGACCGTTGCCTAGGCTGCGAAACAGGTAGTCCGAGGCGGCATCCAAGCCCTTCGGTCCACACGCGACTCGAACTCCGTAGAAGATGCAGGCGCCGTCGTCAGGATCAAAGGTAACCCCCGTGACGGGAGCGGTGTCTGCACGCTCTCCGATCGACTGGACCCCTGACGTGGAGGCATCCGGAGGGCCGGCGGCGGGAGGTGGGTCGGCCCAGTCGAACGCGACGTACCCGGCGACATAGAGATCGAGCAAGCCGTCTCGGTCATAGTCTCCGAAGGCGCATCCGGTAGACCAGGCATCCAACTGGACACCGGCGGTTTCGGCGATGTCGGTGAACGTGCCGTCTCCGCCGTTCAGGTACAGGCGGCTCTTGCCGAAGTTGGCGACAAACAGGTCCTGCCAGCCGTCGTTGTTGATGTCCCCAGCACAGACACCGGTTCCCCAGCGGCTGTTGGCGACACCGGCGTCAGCGGTGACATCGGTGAATTTCCCGTCCCCTTCGTTGCGGAACAACGCGGCAGACCCCGGCGCGGCCTTGCCCTGCCGTGCGGCCTCCGAGAGAGCGTTGACGAGATAGATGTCGAGCCAGTCGTCGTTGTTGTAGTCCAGCAGCGCAACGCCCGAGCCGATTGTCTCGGGCAGGTACGCCTTGCGGGGGGAGCCGGCCTGGTGTCGGAACGAGTCCAGACCAGCCTCGCGCGTGACGTCCTCGAAGACCACGCCAATGGCGGCATCCGGGGAGCGTTCTGGCGCTGTGAGGGTCGGGAACTGCTCCGGACTCGCTGGAGGGGCGGCTAGCCACAACGCAAGGACAACGTGGTGCCCCCTCAGCACGACCCGAAGTATACCGACCACTAATTGGCAACTAGGGGCCCTGCGGCATGTCCGCCACGGGTGGCCCAGCGCTACTGTGCCAGGCGCTTCCTGAGTGCGATCGCAGTCGGATCGTTGGGATGGACCTTCAACAGGGCGTCCACGCTTGCCAGAGCGCTGGCCCTGTCGCCTAGGGCTACATGGGCCCGCACCGCGTTCAGGTAGGGCTGGGCAAGCCTGGGCCTCAGCTTCTGGGCCTTGGCCAGCAGTGGCAGGGCCTCTTGGTATCGGCGGGTCTCGATGTAGACACCACCCAGATCCGCGAGGGCCTCGGGATAGTCCTCACGAAGTTTGAGCGCAGTCTGCAGCGAGTCCTCAGCCCGCTCATAGTCACCCTGCTGTGCATGTACCAGGCCGAGGCTGTAGTGAGCCTCGGGAAAGTCCGGCCTCACCTCGACGGCCTTGCGCAGGGAGGTCGAGGCCTGGTCCCACGATTCGGCCTGCGCATGCAGGATGCCGAGGTCATGCAGCGCCTGCACATGATCGGGGGCCAATTTCACAGCCTGGTTCAGGGATTCCGCTGCGCGTTTTGCCTGACCGGTGTGCATGAACAGCCAGCCAAGGTTGTAGTGCGTTTCGGGATTCTCCGGATCGATTCTGGCGGCGGCAAGCAAGGCTGGCAGTGCAGTCTCGAACCTTCCCTGGCGTGCAGAGACCGCGCCCCAGACACGTAAGGCAGCCGTGTCTTCAGGAGCCTCTTCGAGCGCTTCCTTCGCTACCGCCGCGGCCTCGCCCAACCGGTCCAGCTCAGCCAGTGCTGAAGCAATGTGGACTTTCGCCGCAATCCCCGGCAGCCCTAGGTCCAAGGCCTTCCTGTGCGCCGCCAGGGCTTCCTCCCACCGCCTCTGCTCGCTGTAGAGGCTTCCCAGCCGGTCGAGAATCGCGGCGTGCTCTGGATGGGACTGCACGGCGGATTCGAGCGTGGCCAAGGCTTCATCGTGGAAGCCGGCGGCCGCATAGGCGTCGCTGAGCTGGACCCAGTTCCTCTCGAATCGAGTCACGTACGCGCGTCCCGGAAACGGCAGAGCCCGCTCCAGCATGTCGGTGCCGGTCTGAGGCCAGTTGTCAACGTCGCTGAGAATCTGCTCGGCGGACGTGCGGCCCATGTATAGCTTGACGATTCTGCCGGCCTCGTCGATCAGGAATGATGTCGGAATCGCCAGTTCGGCGGACTGGTCGAGGAAGTGACGGACCAGCAGGTCATACGCCGTCACGGAGTCCTTCCGGGGGAGCACCACGGGGAATGGCACTTCCTGGTTGGCTACAAATCGGTGCACCGCTTCGCGCTCACTGAGCTCGTCGACAGACACCAGCAGGGGCACCAGACTGGCCCGCTCCAGTTCCGCGCGGTGTTCGATGAAGTCGGCCACCTCGACCTTGCAGGGCGCACACCAAGTTGCCCAGAAGTTCAGCAGCACCCGCTTGCCCAGATAGGCATCGGGCTCGAACTCAGCCCCATCCAGGGATTCACCCCGCAGTGCGGGAGCTGGAGTCGCTTCGGTGAGCCAGATGCCGGTCTGGCTCGTCGAAACCTCGGGCGCTGCCAGCCTTGGGACAGGGGTCCGTGGCGAGGAGTCCTCGAAGGGTCTCGCGGTGATCTCCGTGCTGCTCTCCTTGACCACCACGAAGTGGTCGGCCGGGACCCTCCGGTGCCTGTCCATCCGGCCGGACGGCCAGAAGATGCGGAGTTCACGGATCCTGTCTTCGCTCTCGAGTCCAAAATGCACCCTCCGGGACGGCTGTGAGCGGAACCCTGACCCGCTGCGGACGGACCTGACCAGGCGTCGTCCAGACTCGGTCTCCAGTTCGAGCCTCGCCCCAACCGCATCGCGATTGCTGGCAGTGCCCTCGAGCGCGAACGCTACGGAATGATGGGACGTAGGCAGGTTGTTGCGCAGCAGCCGCAGCTGGGGGGAGTTGCGGTTGTTGACCAAGATGTCCGTGTCGCCATCAAGGTCAAAGTCGAATGTGGCGAACGCGCGACCGTCCTCGGGAAAGTCCAGCCCGGCAGCTGCAGACAGATCCGCAAAGGAACCATCCCCGTGATTCCAATAGAGGACGTTCCGCTCGTGGCCGCTGAGGCTGGCGTTGAGTCGGATGAGGCGGTACAGAAGGGCCCATCCTCGCTCGTACTGCGACGAGCGAGCCTGATCCTCTCGAGACGACGACACGACCTGCCGCCAGAAAAAACTTCAAAGGTCTGGGTCGTCCTTCTTGTCGCCGGTGACGAATCCGTTGACGATGTAGATGTCCAAGTTGCCGTCGTTGTCGAAGTCGACGAAGTCTGAGCACCAAGCCCAGCGCCCCATCTCCACTCCAGAGCGGATCGTCACGTCCTCGAACCGGGATCCGTCACTGCGAAACAGAGAGTTCCCGCGCGCATGACGACGGTAGATGTCCTTGGGAGCGTTCGGGCTGTCGCTCTTGAAGTCAGTCTGGGCCGTGACCCGCCGCCCAGCCGACGACCACATGTTGCCGAAGTAGACATCATCGAGCCCGTCCCCGTCGTAATCGCCGAGTGCGACGCTCATGCCAGCTCCGGCATCCTCGACTCCAGCCTCGACGGTGATGTCCTCGAATCGGCCATTGCCGACGTTCCGGTATAGGTTCTTGCGACCGAAGTCGTTGGCGACAAAGAGATCCGGAAGGCCGTCCTGGTCGTAGTCGCCCCACGTACAGGAGTGACTGAACCGATCGTTGTTCTCGTTTAGCCCCGTATCCGCGGTCACCTCTTGAAAGGTGCCGTCCCCAAGGTTGCGGTAGAGCACGTTCGGAGGCCCGTTGGTGGCGTCGTAGTAGGGCCGGGGAAGCTGCGAGGCGGCGTTGGGCCATAAATAAGCGGTGACATAGAGGTCCAAGTAACCGTCGAGGTCGTAGTCTCCGAGGCACCCTCCGACGGCCCCAGGCTTGACGCCCATCGGAAAGCCCCTGCGGGAGAGCCGAAACTGCCCATTCCCTCCGTTCACGAAGAGGAGCGGTTGGCCGGTGGAGAGGATGATGATCAGATCCTGAGTTCCGTTGTTCTCGATGTCCGCGAAGAACGCGGCTGAGGAACCGTCCAGTGCATCGAGACCGGCCCTGTCGCTCACGTCGGTGAATCGACCGTTTCCGAGGTTGCGAAACAACCGGTTCGGCAGCCCGCCCGGCTGGGTCAGGTAGAAGTCTTCGAGGCCATCACCGTCGTAGTCGCCAATCGCAAGTCCTTGCTGGCCGTACACATCCATGCCCGAAGCCGAATCCATGCGGGTTCGCCAGTTCTCGGTGCCGAACTTCAGCTGCTGATGGAAGGACGGATTGCCACCTAAGGCTGCCTCCGAGATGTCCTCGAAGACCTCCGTTCTTGCGAGGCTACGCTCGTGGGACCCGGCAGCGACGGCAGCGAGCAACCATTCGCCCTGCGGCGACTGCGTCCAGCCGGTCTCCCAGTCGGCGCTGATCTGCTGGCGGTAGCCGTCCCTCGTTCTCCCCGCCAGCTGGAACAGCAGGGTCGCCCTAGCGGTGCGAGGCCCGGTGGACGTGATGCCAACGATCTTGAACTTGGCCCAGTGCACAGTCTGGTAGTCCGCCAGAAGACCATCCAACTCGTTGCCGAGGGAATCGAAGGTGACACTGCTATCGGTCTGCGCAGTGCCGTGGAATGTCTGCAATTCGCCCTTCGAATGCACAAGCTGTTCGCTGGCCGGACTCAGTGGAGTGCCCTGAAAGTCCGGGGCAACGATGCCCTGCAGCGCAAGGCTACGGGACACCAGATCAGTTGCGAGGTCGTCCAGGAATCGCTCGATTTCGGCAGCCTGGCGTTCGGACTGGATGCCGGCTGATTCGGGGTCGACGACCTGAAGGACCTGCTGGACAGGAGTGCCGGCTGCCGCGGCAGCCTCGCCGCCCAATGGAGCGCTGGCTCCCAAGCCTCCCTCCTGCCCCGGACATAGCCCGATCAACACAAAGAGGCCAATAGCGAGCAGCCTGAAGGCCATGTCTGGGCGAACGCCGGAGCCAAGACGGCACCAACGGATTCTGCATCCAAATTATAGGGACGGCCAGAACCACCCTTCAATACAGACGCCTGCCGCACCGCAAGGGCTAAGCGGCGCTAACCGCCGCGGGATCGATGCCCCTTGGGTCACCGATCCCATCAAGTCTCGGCGCACAGGCGTAGATTTCGCCCGAGAGTAGCCGGGGACAGTCGCCGCGTTCTGCCGGTGCCACGATAAGACGTATGCCAGATCTGACTCGGCGTGCGGTGCTCGCACAGTTGGCCTGCCTAGGGTGTGTGAATGGCCCCGAGGTTCCGGCACCAGCCGATGGGCCTTGGAAGTTTGCGATCGGACTCAACGGCTTCGGCTCCTCGGAGACGCATCACGGCAAGTCCTACGTCTACGAAGAGATTCTTGAATTCGCTCGGAATGAGGGATTCGAAGGCATCGAGCTCTGGCGGAACTGGCGAGATGGCTACCCAGACCCCGATGATGGCGAGGCGATTCGAGCAACCAGAGCCAAGGTTGAGTCCTACGGCCTGCAGATCTTCTCGATCCAGTCGGGAGTCCGCGGCGTGAACCCGGTCTCCGACGAATCCGGTGAACGATCCGAATACACCAGCCAGCTGCGTCGGCAGGTCAACCTTGCGGTCAAGCTGGGCTGCGAAGCAATGGGACTTTGGTCAGCGGGACGCGAGCCAGAAGGGCTCCCGGAGGATGCAGTGATTGAACGATTCGCGGACGTCGTCCGTCCCGTGGCCCAACACGCTGTGGACAGCGGGCTCGTTTTGGCGATTGAAGGGGAACCACCGCTGCTGATCAACTCTGTGGCCCGATACCACAAGCTCTTCGATGCCGTCGGCATGGAGGAGTTCAAGGTCATCTTCGACCCGTCGCACTTTGACGTGCTGGGCGGCGCACAGGGCAGGCCAGAAGATCTCTTGGTGGATCTCGGTGTCGACCGCGTCGGCTACGTGCAGTTCTGTGACGGGGATTCCACGCTGCGGCCGTTTCCCAGCGGAGGCGCGGGGACCTCGCGGCACTTGCCCTGCGGCGAGGGCGTGTACGACATCGCCAAGCTCTGCTCGTTGCTGTACGAGGGTGGGTTCAGGGGATGGTTCCAGATGGACAGCTGGGGTACGGAGGATGCCTACTGGACTTCTAAGTCCTGCCTCGATTCGGTGTCCGACTACCTGCACGGCATCCAAACAGACACCTGACACGGACTCCGAGGAGCCCACCAGCGTTCCGCCGGATCGACCTCCGCATCGCGCGTTTCGGGGCCTGCCCGACGTTCACTCGCGTTCAGGCCCGCATGGTCGCTGAGCTGCTGGCGCAGCCCTCTTGACCGAGGTGCTTCAGTCCAAGTCGCTGCCTCTGTGACCCGCTTCGGCCGCTTCCAAACGGAGCCACAGATGCTGCGTGAGATTCTCACCCACTTGGAAAAGCGCCCTTCCACGGCGCACGAGACATTTCAGTTGCCCCCAACACGCGTCCTCGAAGCGGCGTTTCAGCCCTAGCCGGAGTGTTGGACGCGATGGGACAGCCGACGCTCGCAGCTCGGCTCCTGCACCCCAGGAAGCGGCCGGTGCCGTTCGAATGCACTGTCGTGCCAGGCCTCAGGCAGTCTCCCGGCCGCACCTAGCGACCACATCCCTGCAGAAGCCCTCGACCAAGTTCGGCTTCATCACGCCCGGCTGGCCATCCCCGGTCACGTGTACGGCCGCGAGGATCTCCCTCTTGTTCTGAGAGCCTCGCCCGCACCTACGGCTGGGGTTTTCGCTGCGTATGCACGCGTCGTCCAGCCCCACCGTGCCCTCTAGCCTGCAGCCCCGATTGCGCTCCAGCATGGCCTACATGAGCTTCTGCCTGACCGCCTAGACGGTGCTGTGATGGTCAGCGAGCCTGGGCCCCAGCTCCAGCGCCGATATGCCGCTCACCGTCTGCGAACGCAGATAGATGGCGACACACCACTTCGCGAGAGGCATCCGGTGGACTAGAACATGACACGGCAGGCGGACATGCGGCAGAACTTGCAGGAGCTCCAGCGAGGACAGCGGAAACCGCCAGTCCAGCGGGCTACGTTATTGACCCCGTAATGAGTACAGACATCAGAGGCAATGCAACTTCGGCCTAGATGTGCTGGTCCAGACGGAATGCTCGCTCGAACTCCTCGCGCCTGATCCATCGGGCAAGTGGTGGGGAACATTCCAGTTGACTCTGTCCTCCGAACCACGTAGGATGGGACCGTAGCAAATTGAGAAGCGGCCGATTTTCTTTTCGTAGTAAATCGACTCTTTGTGCGGGCTCGGTGTCCCAAAGTCATTCACCGAAATAGGGGGTCTCCGTCGCATGGCGGGGACCTCCGACTTCGTGGATTGAGTCGCATGCACCTCGTAGTGGACGATATCGAGCGCGAGTGCTGTATCCTCGTACCATAAAGACTATTGTCGAGACCCGACGACACAGAAGCGCATTCGTTGACAAGGTCGTCTCGTTGGCCCTCGACAGCAGCGCAGCTGGGTACTCGGTCGCGCACCGTGCAATTCGCTCGTATCAGCGGCATAATCCACCTGTACGATCACTTCGCCGCAAACTAAGAAACGGCCGCAATCCGCAATGAAAACTACTTTAAAGATCCACATCAATACACTGATGCAAGCAAAAAACGGTCGCAATCCACGGCTAAGGATGATCGATAGCGTCTCCATAAAGAAGTCCAGATACCAATTCGCCGGATCGCCGTCACGCGTCCGGGAAGAGCTTGCGCAATCGGGCGACCTCGCTGGGCTTGGCGTCTGCAACGTTTTTGGTCTCGTCAGGGTCTGCTTCGCGGTCGTACAGCCACGGCCGTTCAAAGAATCCTTCCACGAGCTTGTAGCGATGGTCCTGCACGAGACGGAACCGCTCGTCGTGAGCTTGCGGGGTCTTCAGTGCGGAGCGCACGTACTCGCGGTGCTCTCCCCCGCCCTGGTCCAGCAAAGGTCTTAGTGAGGTACTGGCCATCTCGGCTGGCACCCTTACGCCCGCAAAGTCGAGGAAGGTAGCGGCGAGGTCCATCTGGCTGACCATGGCGTCGCTGGCTGCGCCACTGACGATGCCCGGGCCCGCCATGATCAGCGGCACACCGGCAGATGCCTGGTGCGGCACGCTCTTGCCCCATCGGTCGTGGTCTCCAAGCATCTCCCCGTGATCGCTTGAGTAGACGACCACGGTGTTGTCGAGTTCGCCGCGCTCTCGCAAACGGTCCTGGTAGGTTCCAAGCCAGCCGTCTATGTTCTCGATCATGGCGGCGTAGTTCTGGCGAATGCGCACGTGCTGCTCGGCCGGGAACGGACCTGTGTAGTGATGCGGTTGAGGGAAACCTTCGATGACGCGGTCGGGCCCCCGATAGCGCCGCTCCATGCCGACCGTGATGTCCATGGGCGGATGGGGACCGTTGAAGTTCACGATCAGGAACCACGGGGAGCCCTCCGGAGCGCGGTCGAGAAGCTCCAAGCCAGCTCGCGCAGTGAAGTTGTCTAGGTAGTGCTCGTCGTCCAGAGGGCACGGCTCTGTCATGCCCCACCAGTGCTCTTCGCGTACAGTGCCTCGCCTAGCGATGTCATCCGCGCAGATCCGGCCCTGTGGTGGCTGCAACGAATCGAGGTACGCGTAGTAGGGTTCCTTTGGCCCCACCGGACGGCCGAGGTACCCACCGCCCTTGCCAGCTGTGATGAGCATGTCGGAAAACCCCCAAGCCTCCATGTTCTGGCGACCGTCCACCGTGCGACCCTCGCTGCCCTTGTGCAGGTCGATCTTGCCGCATGCGGCCGTGAAGTAACCGCTGTCATGGAGATGCTTGTAGTGCGTAGTGATCGCAGGGTCGTACGGATCCCTATTCACTTCAACGCCGCAATCCTCGTACTCCATGCCCGAGGCCAGGCACGATCGCGAGGGACCGCAGACCGGCGAAGGCACGATCGCCTGCGTGAACTCCATGCCGCGCGCCGCCAGTGCATCCATGTGCGGCGTCGGGACTGGGATGTCGGGATTTCGGCCCAGCCAGTCCGGCCGATGCTGGTCGGAGAGCAGGAACAGCACATTGGGCGGAAGGTCGCTCCGCGCGCCGGGCAACGTTACGGAGCCGCAAGCCGAAAGGCCGGCGACAGACGCAATCAGAGAACGACGGGAGATCAAGTCACTTTCACTTCGCATGCGAATCTCTTCTGCCAGATCTCGTGCCTAGCAGGCACATTCTAGTGCCGTCACTGGTCGATAGGGCTACAATCTGGCCACACAGGCGGGAGTTCTGGCTGCAAGGAGGTGCACTATGCGCGCACTGCTACTGATGGTCACGGCAATCGGACTTGCCGTCGCTTGGACTTGCGCTGGTCCACCACCGCCACCACCGACCAATGAGAACCTCGAGGTCATCGCCGATGGTGTGTGGTTTCGGATGGGGGAACGTGACCAAGGCCATTGCAACAACGTAGTGATCGATGTCGGCGACGGCCTGTTGGTTGTGGACGCCAACTTCCCCAGTGGTGCGCAGGCTCTGATGGACGACCTTGCCGACGTAAGCGACAAGCGGGTGAAGTACGTGTTCGACACCCATCACCACGGCGACCACGCCTACGCGAACGCCATCTGGACCCGAGCCGGCGCGACGACGCTCGCGTACGTGGGCGTCGCCGAGGAGATGCAGCGCTACGAACCGGGTCGTTGGCAGGAGACCGTTGCGTCTAGGCCAGACGTAGCGGCAGTTGGCGAGGAGTCTGTCCAGCCTCCGCAGCAGACGTTCAGCGACGTTCCGTACGTGCTGGAGGGGGTGGACCGCCGGGTCGAGTTTCACCACTTCGGCTGGGCCCACACAAGGGGTGACGGAATGGTCTTCCTGCCAGACGAGGGCATCCTGTGCACGGGCGACGCGATCGCCAACGGACCCTACAACTACACAGGGGATGGCAATACAGGCAATTGGCCCACTGTCGTGACCGCAGCCCTAGAACTCGACGCACAGACGATTCTGCCCGGACACGGACCAGCAGGCGGACGTGAAATCCCGGAAGGCCAGCGTCAGTTCTTCGAGGAGATCAACGCCGCTGTACAAGAGGCATTCGACAACGATGTGCCCCTTGAAGATCTCGTGACCGTCGAGGATGGAGCCGGAGTGGCGACGACGGTGGAGGTCTCAGCGGACGTTGCGAACTGGGTTGGCGAACGATTCGCCGAGCAGGTGCGCGTGCGCTTTGCCGAGCTTGCCGAGGGCAAGCCGCATGGAGAGATCCTCGGCGGGCCCTAACGCCAGTCGAACCAAGCTGGCGAAGCCCGCTAAACGCCTGCCGCTCTAGGGCCGCGGCAGCTTCGCCTGCTCGAACGCGGCCGCCATGCGGTCGTAGCAGGTGCGAGTGGTCCGGATCGGATCGAAGTCGTCCCGCTTGTGGATCTGACTGCTCACCTCGACGGTTGCGTACCCAGTGTATCCCTGCTCGCGCATCCAAGTGAACATCTGCAAGTAGTCCGTTGACCCGTCGCCGGGTAGCAGAAAACGGTGCTCGCCAGGTGTGCCTGAAGCATCCTTCAAATGCAGATATGGGCTGACCGGCAGCAGCGCCATCAGCGTGGGAGCTAGATCGAGGCCTTCCAGAAACAGGTGGCTGTAGTCGTAGGTGCAGCGAAAGTAAGGACTGCCCACCTGCTGCAAAAGCCAAAGGCTGCGCTCGACATTGTTCACTGCATCGCCGGCATGCGGCTTGAAGCAGATGACCGTCTCCCCGTCGGCCGCCACGCGGGTCCATTCGCCCACCTCTTCAACCATGCGGTGCTTGACGTCCTCCCAATCACTGGGACTCCGGCCAAGAACGGTCTCGAACATGGGAGGCCGATTGGGCATGAGGGTGTCGCCGAGGTCAATGGCGCGACGAAGACGGTCGAGGTTCTCGGCTTGAGTCTGAGTCGGGTGCGCGACTTGCAGGTTCTCCAAGAATGCGGGGAGATCGAGATCCAGGTCGCGGAGCATGCCGCGCATCTGAAGCCGGTCCGACGAACCGAGAAGCTTTGGATGGGTCGGCCACTCGGGCATCAATGCCAGCTCGACCCCGTCATAGCCTGTGCGTCCGATCAGTTCGAGCGCATCCTCCCAGCGCAGCATCCAGAGGGCATAGGAGCCGAAGGCCAAACCCACAGACGCCTCTGCTCCGGTTGCGATGGAGGCTCCGCCAACACTGGCTAGGAACACCCGCCGCGAAACCGGACAGGGCGATGCCGGACATGGCATCCCAAGCGGCATGGGTCGTACCATCGGTCGGGTCACGGGCAGCTCTATGGCGAGCGTTGCCTCGTCAGCCTCCGGTGTATTCGGGCCGATTGAACGCCTGCTGAGTGTCCCGCTTCCAGTCCTCGAGGCCAGCACCCGCTAGCTTCGAGGCGCGTTGGCGGATGGAGAGCAGCTCGTCGGCGTCGTAGGGTCGAAACTCTCGCGCGATGCGCACATCGTCCTCAATCTGGCCGATCGTGGTGCAACCCACCGCGATGCAGTGGACCGGCAGGCTGAGCACGTACTGAATGCACTGGCGAACGCTGAGGGACTGGAGCAGCTTTGCGTTGGCCAGCACCTTCATGCCCTGGATCCCCAGATTCCGCTTTTGGGCCACTGGCAGGACCTTGTCCTCGAAGCTCAGGTAGCCGGGATCGGCGGGATGCAGCGGCATCAGGATCGTGTCGTAGTCGTCGTAGGCCTCCAGCATCGCTAGATGAACGTACGGGTCGCGGTGGCCCGTGAACCCGATGTACCGGCAGAGGCCGTCACGCTTGGCGGCTTCGAACGCCTCGATCGCGCCGCCCGGCCCGAAGATCCTTTCCACTTCCTCCTTCCTGTTGACGGAGTGAATCTGCCACAGGTCGACGTAGTCCGTCTTCATCCGCTGCAGGGACTTCCGCAGTTCAGCGGCCGCTCCGCCGCGGGTGCGGTTCGTGGTCTTGGTCGTGATGAAGACATCCTTCCGGACCGCTGGCAGAACTTCGCCGAAGACCTCCTCGGATCTGCCGCCCCAGTAGCTGTGGGCGTTGTCGAAGTAGTTGATGCCTAGGTCGTAGGCGCGCTGCACGATGGCCTTGGCCTCGTCGAAACTGCACAGGGGGAAGCGGCCGCCAGCCTGGCCGACCACGGTGAGGTGTTCACCGGTCTTGCCGAACGTCCTCGTCGGGACATCGCCGCGATGCCCTGTCGCTGCCCGCGCCGCAACCGCTGAAGCGCTCGCCAGCGTGGTTCCGATGAAGTTTCGTCGATGCATTGGAGGGCCGTACCGCGCCGATGGTAGCACCTCGTTTCCCCTCGGGCCGAGCGAGTTCCAGCCAGCGCCGCGGAGCCTGTCCGTCAGCGGATCTGACAGCTTCGGAAAACCCTGCATGAGATATTCATAGAAGTTAGCAGATTAGTTGATATTAACAGACTCAGATTTATTTAGCGTATTACTTGACATATGGCCCTAAGGCCCTATACTGGGGCCATAGACAAGCCCGCAGCGATCTGGCGGGCACTGAGAAGGAGGAAAGACAATGAGATTGCAATTCGACAACGTGCTTGGTCCCTGGAGGGAGCTTGACTGGCTTCTCGGAGCCACGGCGGCGACGGAACCGCGGTGGTCGCCGAGGTTTGACGTCGAGGAGACGGATAACACCTTCGTCCTGCGTGGCGATGTCCCGGGCCTGTCCCAGAAGGACTTGGAGGTTCGCATCGACGACAACGTCCTGCGAGTCAGTGGTGATCGGGCCGCGTCAGAGGACAAGGTCCGCCTTGTGCGGCGCGAGCGTTCCAGCGGCAGGTTCGAGCGGAGCTTCCGGCTGCCCGAGACCGTCAACACGGACAAGGTCGAGGCGTCCTACAAGGACGGTGTCCTCGTCCTCACCCTGCCAAAGCAAGCGCCCATCGACACTTCGCGGCTGATCGCCGTGCAGTGAGCCACCTAGTGGCCTCGCGGGCCGGGACGATTCCTCGGAACGTCCCGGCCCGTTTTTTTTCGGCCGGCCGCGGCACAGACGGGTGTCGCTGACGGAGTCAGTGAAAGTCGTGCGACTCGACGCCCAGTGCTGGTGCACAGAGCGGATGAATGCACTCCACCTTCACGAACGGGCCTCGTGCCGCACGCTCGGCGACGATCCGGCCGGCTGCCTCAGCCTGTAGCCCATGCGCCCGACCGAACGCTTTAACCCTATCGCCCGGCGCAGCTGCTCCGCCTGACTGCCCGTGAAACCCGCGGCCGTCATCGCCATGCGCAGCAACTGCTCCTGGAAAAGCGGCACGCCCAGCGTGCGCGCAAGAATTGGCTCCAGCGATGGATGCGCATAGCTCACGGGCTCCCTGCCGAGACGCCGGTTGATGTAGGGATGCACCATGTTGCCGGTGATCGGACCAGGCCGGATAATGGCGACCTCCACCACCAGGTCGTAGAAGCAGGCCGGACGGATGCGCGGCAGCGTCGCCATCTGGGCACGGCTCTCGATTTGGAACACGCCGACCGTGTCGGCGCTTTGGATCATACGGTACGTCGCGGGATCCTCCGGCGGGATCCGGGCGAGGTCAAACGAACCGCCGCGGGGGTGGATCGTCGCCTGGGTCTCCTCTAGCCCATGTTTGCCACCCCATTTCACAAGTCGCTTACAATGAGAGCATTGCGATCGCCGAATCAGGCGTGTGGCACTACATTCCGTGCATATGCAGCATGCGTCCGTCCGCCTGGCGGAAGACCGCGGTCACCCGCCGCTGGCCCGCCAGGCGACGGCGCAGCGTCGTCCAGCTGGCCGTCTCCCCGCCCGCAGGCGCTGCCGGACCACCGGGACCAGCTGGCAGGCGAGCACCGACAGGCACAGGCGGCCCGCGCTGCGCGCGGGCCTGCGGTGGTGGATCGGGCGCGGTCCCAGTGCGCTCCCGAGGGAGCGGAGGACGGCCTCCAGGTCGGTCGGCGTCACGCAGGTGCGCCACAGCCGCTCGGCGTCCCGGCCGACGCTGTGAGTGCGCAGGCCGTGGACCCCTGGATGGGTCGCCCCGCCGCCCTCCAGCGGCTGCCGCTTCCAGGCCACCGCCGTCGCGTTGCGGCCCCTGTCTCGCTACTCGCCTGGTGAACTTGGGCTAGAGGCGGGCTAGCGAACCTGGGCTGCGTTTGGCCCTGAATCGAACCGACGATCCGCCCTCGAAGCAGCCCCGCCATGGTCGGGATCCTGTGCGATTCGGTCACGGTCAACTATCATCTAGATCGTATGGGGAAACGAGCCAATCGAGCCATCCGGGCGACCGAGCCTATGGTCAGACGCAATGGCCACCTGGAACCATGCAGCTGGGACGAGGCGCTGGAGACGGTCAGCGCGGCATTTCGCAGGGCGAGCGATCGGGGCGCGGACCGTTCGTTCGGCATGTTCAGTTGTTCCAAGACCACAAACGAACTGAACTACGCCGCGCAGAAGTTCGTCCGGACCGTCATCGGCAGCAACAACATCGACAGCTGCAACCGTACTTGACATGCGCCTAGCGTCGCCGGTCTGGCGGCAGCATTCGGGGCTGGGGGCGGCACGAGCTCCTACGAGGAGGCCGAGAACACTTCCCTAATCATCCTGTGGGGCTCGAACGCACGCGAGACCCATCCGATCTACTTCCACCACGTACTCAAAGGCATCCATAACGGAGCCTCGCTCTACGTGGTGGATCCGCGCAGGACAGGCTCCGCACAGTGGGCTGACCGCTGGCTCGGGCTGGACGTCGGCACGGACATCGTCCTAGCGAACGCCGTCGGCCGGGAGATCCTTGCCGCAGGTCTGGAGAATCGCCAGTTCATCGACCGCGCGACGAGCGGTTTCGAGGCATACGAGGAGAGTGTCCAGAGCTTCACCCTGGAGTACGCCGAGGAGCAAACCGGCGTGCCACGCGAGGCAATCAAGGAACTGGCTCACACCTACGCGAAGGCGCCGACGGCTCAGTTGTGCTGGACGCTAGGGATCACCGAGCACCACAATGCGGTCGATAACGTTAGAGCGCTCATCAACCTGGCCTTGCTGACAGGCCACGTCGGCCGTTACGGCTCGGGATTGTGTCCCCTACGAGGCCAGAACAACGTACAGGGGGGTGGGGACATGGGTGCCCTGCCTGACCGTCTCACCGGGTTCCAGCATGTAGAGAATCCCGCACTACGTGCCAAGTTCGAAGCTGCCTGGGGCTGCAAGATTCCGCCCAAGAAAGGATGGCACCTCAGCGGGATGTTCGACGCGATGGAGCGTGGCGACCTGACCACCCTCTACGTGCTCGGCGAAAATCCGGTGGTGTCCGAAGCTGACAAGAACCGCACGATGCGTCTACTTGGCGGCCTGGACTTTCTTGTAGTCCAGGACATCCTGCTGTCGCAGACCTGTGAGATTGCCGACGTAGTGCTGCCTGCCCAAGCGGGCTGGGCCGAGTCCGAGGGCACAGTGACCAGCAGCGAGCGAAAGGTACAGCGGGTGCGCCGTGCACTGGAGCCTCCTGCTGGAACCCGCGACGACATGGCGATCATCTTCGAACTGGCGCGGCGCCTTGGCCACGACTGGGGGCCGCCCAGCCCGGAGGCCTTATGGAACGAACTGCGGACCGTCAGCCCGATGCACGCTGGCATGAGCTATGAGCGGCTGGAGAAGCTGGGTGGCATCCGCTGGCCCTGCTACGACGAGTCCCATCCAGGCGAACTGTTCTTGCACGGCCGGCTCTGGGCAGATCCACTGATCGGCCCACGTGCGCCATTCGCCGCCATCGAGCATCACCCGCCCGTGGATACCCTAGACGCTCAGTACCCAATCCGACTTACCACCGGGCGCCGTCTCGACTCCTACAACACGGGTGTGCAGTCCGGTCAACTGGCCTCTCCCCTGCGATGGGGGGAAACGCTGGACTTGTCGCCTGAGGATGGTGAGCGTCACGGACTCGAGGAGTTCGAGGAGGTTCTTGTGTCCTCGAGACGCGGCAGCGTCGAGGCCCGCGTGCGCTTCGATCCGGGACTGCGGCCAGGCCTAGCGTTCATGACCACGCACTTTCCGGACCAGGTCGACACGAACAGGCTCACCATCGACGCCGTGGACCCTAAGTCCGGCACGGCGGAATTCAAGGCTACGGCGATACGGATCGACAAGAGGATTGGACCGAGCGGCCAAACGGACACGGAGCGTTCCAGCATTGGCGTCGGTGGATGATCCTGAATGGCAGAGCAGCCCACAGTCTTGTCTCAACGCAAGTGGTGGTTAGACGGCCGCGCGCTTCGATAGCAGTGACCGTGGTGATTGAATTGGCTCCATAGCTGGGCCCCTTAGCAGCGAAAGGCGACCCAGGCTCCAACCGAAAGCCTATCGGCTACTTCGGCCGATGCAAGTGGCTGCGGGCGGAGTCCCGGTTTGCCGCATTGCTTCGGAATCGTGGCGGGGGGGGGGGCGATTTGACCCCCGAATATGAGACCACTGATAAACTACACTCCGCTCCGGTCTGGAGCTCACGGTCAAAGGTGGCAACGGGATGAACGGTATTCGTCGTGTTAGAGAGACTGAAACCGGCATCTTGGGGCCTCGGGCACTGAGGTTCTGGGAATAGAACCAGGGACAACCTGTGGATCTTCACTTCACGAACGACCAGCCCACCGAGACCGAGGCTAGCGCCGTAGACGCCTTACTGGGTGCTCCCGATTCGCGCTGGTCAGGGGGCGACCGTTCCGATTCCGGTGACGAGCAGACATCGGTGTCCGGTCACCGCCAAGCTGAACAGCGGCATCTGCTGCTGCCTGTGCTGCACGCCATCAATGACCGAGTCGGATGGATCAGCCGCGGAGCACTGAACTATGCATGCCGCCGGCTCGGTGTTCCGCCCGCCGATGCCTATGGCGTGGCCGGGTTCTACGACATGTTCTCGCTCGAAGAGCGGCCTCCACTGGTGGTGCGCGTGTGCGACGACATCGCCTGCGAAGCCCGCGGCGCCGGCAAGCTCTGCACATCGCTCGAGAACCATTGGGGCCCGGCCGGCCACGAGGGCGCTGAGGGATCAGCCGCCTGGATACGCAGCCCTTGCCTCGGGCTCTGCGAGCGTGCGCCCGCCGCCTTGGTGACTCAATCGGGCGATCCGCCGTGGAACCAGACCCTGGCACCGACCAACAGTGCAACGGTGACCGACTGTTTGGCGCGGGGTGCAGATGCGATCCCGGAGCCCGTGGCAACAGCGAAGTCGGTTCCCCAGGCCGGCAGCGACTCGTTGCGCCTTCTCCGCCGGATCGGCAAGTCCAGTCCGGATGCGCTGGACTCGTACAGGGACGAGGGAGGCTGCAAGGCTCTGCAACGGGCCATCGAGAACGGCGCAGAATGGGTCCTGAAGCAGGTCGAAGCCTCAAACCTCGTGGGTCGCGGGGGCGCCGCATTCCCTACAGGCATCAAGTGGCGAGCGGTCGCAAAGGCTTCCGGGCCGAAGTACGTAATCTGCAACGCAGACGAGTCGGAGCCAGGCACGTTCAAGGATCGGGTGCTGATGGAGGGAGATCCGTTCGCGGTGGTCGAGGCGATCGCGATCGCCTCTTTCGCGACTCGGTGCGACCGAGCGTTTGTCTACATCAGGGGCGAATACCCCCACGCCAGCGAGCGCATGCAGGCGGCGATTGATGCGTTCGCAGCAGCAGGATTGCTGGACTCGGCCTGTCCCATCGAGATCCGACGCGGCGCGGGGGCCTACATCTGCGGTGAAGAAACTGCTCTTTTCAACTCCGTCGAGGGCTTTCGCGGGGAACCGCGCAACAAGCCCCCGTACCCAACGGAGGCTGGACTGTTCGGCCGGCCGACTCTGGTCAACAACGTCGAGACCCTAGCTGCCGTGCCGGGACTGCTGCTGGACGGTGGCCAGGCGTTTGCGGCCACCGGCACAGCCCGCTCGGCGGGACCGAAGCTCTTTTGTCTCTCCGGGCATGTTGGCAGCCCAGGAGTCTACGAGGCCCCGTTCGGCATCACGGTTCGCGAACTGATCGATCTGGCGGGTGGGATGGCGGGCTCCGGTAAGCTTCAGGCGGTGCTGGTTGGGGGCGCTGCGGGAATGTTCCTGAGGCCGGACGAGCTCGACGCACCGTTCACGTTCGAGGGCATGCGCAAAATCGGCGCAACGGTGGGATCCGCGGTCGTCATGCCTTTCGATGACACGGTCGACCTTGGTCGCATCCTGATGCGGATCGCCCAATTCTTCCGCGAGGAGAGCTGCGGACAGTGCGTCCCCTGCCGCGTAGGTACTATCCGTCAAGGAGAGCTGCTTGCACGGCTGACGACCGGCAACACCATCGGTTCGCTCCAACAGGAAAGGGCGCTGCTGAAGGACATCTCGCAAGTCATGCGGGACGCCTCGATCTGCGGCCTAGGACATACAGCCGCCAGCGCAGTTGACTCGGCCTTGGTCCGGTTTCCGGTGTTCAACGGGGGCATGCAGTGAAAGACGCCACGAACCTTGAAGCCCCAAGCCTGACCGTACCGGTCCCACGGGGTCCGATACCACAGAGACCGGATCTCGGCGGCGGGCCACAGGTGGATGTGACCGTGGACGGAGCGAAGGTCGCCGTGTCAGCGGGTGGAACTCTTCTCGACGCGTGCAAGGTCGCAGGCATCGAAACACCCACGCTGTGCTACCTGGAGACCCTCACGCCCGTCAATGTCTGCCGCGTGTGTGTCGTCGAACTGGAGGGTTCACGGACGCTGGTGCCCGCGTGCTCGCGCAAGGCAGAGCCCGGCATGTCGATCCTGACTGACTCGGAACGGGTTCGACTCAGTCGGCGCATGGTGCTGGAGTTCCTCGCCTCTAGCGTAGATGTCTCCACCGCCCCCGAGCTGCAGCGATACATGTCCGACTACGAGGCCGACCCAGATCGCTACGGCAACGACCAGAACCACGCCGAGACTGTCGCGAAACCGGCCAAGATCGACAACGAGCTTTACGTCCGGGACTACGCCAAGTGCATCCTTTGCTACAAGTGCGTCGAGGCCTGCGGCGAGGACGCACAGAATACGTTCGCAATTGCCGTGGCTGGACGGGGATTCGACGCGCACATCGCAACGGAGTTCGACGTACCACTCCCCGAGTCCGCCTGCGTCTACTGCGGCAACTGCATTGCCGTCTGCCCGACCAGTGCCCTCGTGTTCAAGAGCGAGCACGACATGCGACGGGCTGGAGAATGGGACGAGTCGAAGCAGAAGACCACCGACACGATCTGCCCGTACTGCGGTGTTGGATGCACGCTGACCCTGCACACGCAGGACAACCAGATCGTCAAGGCAACGTCCCCTATCGACCAGGAAGTGACCTCCGGCAACCTCTGCATCAAGGGCCGATTCGGGTGGCAGTTCACAAACAACCCTGGACCGAAGCCCTCGGAGCAGACAGACGAGACCATCAAGTCCACATAGCCCGACTCAGCAGTCCCGTCCCAACCTGCAATGCGACCGGACGGGGAACCGTGAAGGCTAATCGGCATCCCTGCGGAACACGGAGCGCCTGACCCGCAAGGCGACCTAGCTCGGATATGCTATAGGCCGCACCGAGTAGGTCCGATTCTCATGCGCACTCTGGTTCTTCTCCTCATCTCCGCACTCCTGCTGCCGCTTGGCGCACAGACCAAGAAGATCGTCATTGTTGGTCAGTCCGGCGAGCTGGTCGATGAGCTGCGCAGCAGTAGTCCATCCAGCGTGTCGATCACCCACGTGACGGATCGCGGCTCGAACGACGCGAATCTGCTCAAGGAAATCGCCGATGCGCACGCGCTCATCGGCAACCCGACTCGCGAGGTGGCGAAGGCGGCCAAGAATCTCGAGTGGGTCCAGATCACAAGTGCCGGCGTGAAGCCGTACCTTCACCCCGAACTCGTCGAGAGCGACGTCGTGATGACGAATGCCCAGACCCTTTCGTCCGCGGCGATCGCGGACCACGGATTCGCAATGCTCCTAGCGCTGACCCGTCGTCTCAACCACTTCATACCTGACCGGACCAACGAGACGTGGCGCGGCGGGAACTATGGGCTGACGGAGCTTGAAGGGCAAACCGCGCTCGTGATCGGCACGGGAGGCATCGGTTCCCATATGGCGCGTCGCGCCAAGGGGTTCGGCATGACCGTGATCGGCGTCGACCCCGAAGAGTTTCCGCCTCGGGTAAGCTTCGACCGCATGGTCTACCCCGACCGTCTCGACCAAGTCATTCCAGAGGCCGACGTCGTGTTTGTCTGCGCACCGCACACGAAGGACAGCGAAGGCATGATCGGCCCGAAGCAGTTCGATCTGATGAAGAAGGACGCCTACTTCATTGCAGTGTCACGCGGCAAGCTGTACGACATGCCGTCTCTGGTCAAGGCGCTGGACAGCAAGCACTTGAGCGGCGCCGGCGTCGACGTGACCGACCCTGAACCGCTTCCCAAGGGTCACGCGCTCTGGAAGTTCGAGAACGCGATCATCACGCCGCACGTGGCGACGCAGGGTCGTTATGGCGGCCTACTGAGGGCGGAGGTCTACGCGGAGAACATCGCCCGGTTTGCGGCCGGCGAGAAGCTCCGCAACGTCGTGGACATGCGCAAGGAGTACTGAAGTCCGCAACCATCGTTCGAGGTCCACGGAGTCACTTCCCTACCCGTCTGCCATCAAGCGGGAAAGTTCCTCGACCATGCCAGGCTTAGCGTCTGCAATGTCTTCGGTCTGCAGCGGATCGGCTTCGCGATCGAAGAGCTGACGTCCCTCTGGCGGGTAACCCTCGACCAGCTTGTAGCGCTCGTTCTGGACGAACCGCCACGGGCGACCGCGAAACGTCAGCGAGGACCGGGAATGCTCGCGGTACGTGCCATCCACGCCCTCCAGAAGTGGGCGTAGGCTATGTCCGTCCTGGTACTCGAGTTCCCCAGCCTCGCCGTAGTCCATGAAGGTGGCGGTTACGTCGATCAGGCTGGCAAGCGCGTCACTGTCGGGCAGCGATTTGATGCCGGGGCCGGCGATGCAGAGCGGCACACCCACCGAAGACTGGTGAGGAAGGTTCTTGCCCCACAGACCCAGGTCTCCAAGCATCTCGCCGTGATCGCTGGAGTACACGATCACGGTGTTGTCGTAGTCCCCGCGCTCCTTGAGCGTCTCGACGAAGATACCTAGCCAGCGGTCGACGTTCTCGATCATCGCGCCATAGTTCTGACGGATTCGGACGTGCCGCTCGGGCCCGAACGGGCCGTCGTATCCGACCGGCTGCTGGAATCCGTCAATCGTCCGATCCGGACCGCGGTAACTGCGGGCCATGCTCTCGGTGATATCCATGGGCGGATGCGGCCCGACGAAGTTGAGCACGAGATGCCACGGTTTGTCGTCAGGCGACCGGTCGAGCAGGTCGAGGCCGTTTCGTGCGATCCAGTTGTCGCAGTAGGCTTCGTCCGGCAGGGAAACTGGATCGGTCGCGCCGAACCAGGTCTCGTCCACGAGCATCTTGTCGCGCTTCGGATTCTGCTCGGTCCAGTAGATCTGGTTCCACTTCACCTCGCCGAGCCGCCGGACTTCCCCAGCCCAGTCGGCCGCCAAAGGAGGCTCGAGAGAGTCGAGATAGGCGTAATACGGCTCCTTCGCTCCGACGGGATCCCTCCAGTACGCATTCGCGGCGCCACCCTTTCCACCGTTATCGATCATGTCCGAGAAGCCCCATGCCTCCATGCTTCCCTTCCCGTCAACGCCCCAGGAGTAGTCACCCTTGTGGAGGTCGAGCTTGCCGCAACCCATCACGTGGTAGCCGCTGTCCCGCAACGCCTTGTAGTAGGAGATTCTGTCGGTCGGAAAGTTGTCCGCGTTCGTGGAGACGCCACAACGGTCATAGTGGCTGCCAGATGCCAGGCATGCCCTCGATGGGCCGCAAACCGGGGAGTCAACGATCGCGTTCGGGAAGTTTACGCCGCGCTCGCGGAGTTCCGCGAGGTTTGGTGTTGGCACGGGAACGCTCTCGTTCCATTCGACCCAGTCGTAGCGGTGCTGGTCCGGAAAGAAGAAAAGGAAGTTCGGCCGAGTCGTCGTGCGGGGCCCAGGGATCGAGGTGCAGGCACTCAGGGCCGCGGCGCCCGCTGTCGTTCGCGTAAGGAATTCACGGCGCGTGGTGGTCATGGCACCGCAAGGATACACTCTGGGCGTCACCGCCACGCGGGCAGCCAGTGCAAGACGGGTCAATGGAGCCGCGGCACCTCGGGGGTACCCTCACAGTGGTTCACACAACCCAGCCACCATATGGCCCACCATAATGGCCGATGGTCGGGACCACGAGCCTCCAAAGGATCTTGATGTCGATCCACTGTTTCTGACGAGGAGTGCGAGAGAACCGCTCATGGTGGACACGGTCGATCAAGCGACGCGCTCGCGCATTATGGCTCGGATCAGGAGCCGTGACACGGGGCCCGAATTGACGCTTCGACGCGCCCTGCACGCACGCGGTCTCCGATACAGGCCGCACAATCGCAAGCTTCCCGGCTCGCCCGACCTGGTGTTCCGACGCTTTCGCGCCGCGTGCTTCGTGCATGGATGCTTCTGGCACCGACACGACAGCTGCGCACTGACCACCACTCCCTCCTCTCGCGTGGATTACTGGCAGGCCAAATTCCAGGCCAACGTCTCACGCGACAAGCGCAATGTCACTGCGCTGCTTGAGAGCGGCTGGCGGGTCGCCGTGGTCTGGAAGTGCGCACTGTGCAAGAACAGCCAGACAGCGACCATCAAGTCGGTCGAGGATTGGCTGCGGGGAACTGCCCCATGGTTCGAGACAGCACCGCGTCGGACGGTGCCTGAGCGAACCTAAGCCAACATCTCCGTCACAACTTCCCCGCCGACATCGGTCAGACGAAAGTCGCGTCCGGCATGACGGTACGTCAATTGCTCGTGATCCAGTCCGAGACAGTGCAGGATCGTGGCCTGCAGATCATGGATGTGGACAGGACGCTCAGCCACGGTCAGGCCAAGTTCGTCGGTCTGTCCGACGACCTGACCGCCTTTGATGCCTCCGCCGGCAAGCCAGAGGCTGAACCCGTCCGCGTGGTGATCTCGCCCGATGCTGGCCGGATCGGACGGATCTCGCCATTCCGCCAAGGCCGTGCGACCGAACTCCCCGGCCCAAATCACCAAGGTCTCGTCCAGGAGTCCGCGCTGCTTCAGATCCTTGACTAGAGCTGCCACGGGCATGTCGGTGGTGCGGCACTTCTGGCTCAGTCCCTTGTCCAAGTTGGAGTGGTGGTCCCATTGCGCGTGCTGGTTGAGCACAAACCGCACACCACGCTCCACGAGTCGCCGCGCCAGCAGGCAGGTCTGCCCATAGGCACGCGTGCTGTCATCGTCCAGGCCGTACATCGAGCGGATCGCCTCGGGCTCGTCGGAGGTGTCGATCAGGCCCGGAGCAGCCGCCTGCATGCGGAACGCCAATTCGTATGCGCCGATGCGGGAAGCAATCTCTGCATCCCCAGTCTGGTCCAAGTGCTCCTGGTTGAGATGGCGGATCATGTCGAGATCCTGGCGCTGCATTTCCTTGGTGAAGCCATCGGGGTTCGAGAGGTGCAGGATCGGGTCACCCTGGCTGCGCAGCAGCACGCCCTGGTAGTTCGACGGCAGGAACCCGTTGGTCCAGTTCCCTGTGCTGCCCTGCGTAGAACTGCCGGTCTTGAGCACTACGAAGCCCGGCAGGTCACGCGACTCACTGCCGAGACCGTACGTGACCCACGAGCCCACCGTGGGCCGACCGGGAATCGGGCTCCCAGTCATCAGCAGGGACTGCCCAGGATGGTGATTGACCGACTCGCCGTGCATGGAACGCACGACACAGATGTCGTCGGCGATCTCGGCGGTATGCGGCAGCCACTCGGAGAGTTCGATGCCAGACTGGCCTGCCGGGCGGAACTCTCGCCGGCTAGCTAGGACCTTCGCGGTCGGCTTGATGAATGCCAGCTGCAGATCGCGGGCCACCTCAGGAGGCAGCGGCTTGCCATCCCATTCGTGCAGCTTTGGCTTGGGGTCGAAGAGATCGATCTGACTGGGCGCACCGGCCTGGAACAGAAAGATCACGTTCTTCGCCTTGGGCGCGAAGTGCGGCTTGCGCGGCGTCAGGGCGTCAGGCGCTGGCGACGCGGCACGGTTCTCGATCGCGAGCAGATGCGCTAACGCACCCAAGCCCAGACCGTAGAGCGTGCGTTCGAGAAAATCCCGCCGCGTGCGAGTCACCAGGCGGTTCAAGGGCGTCATGGTCTCGTCACGAATTCGTCGAGGTTCATCAGTACTCGTCCAATGCCGGTCCAGACGGCAAGTTGCGTCCCATCAAGGCCGTCGAACTCCGGCAGCCCCTCAAGAGCCTCCGGCATCGAAGCGAGGCGCTGGCTTCGTTCCAGCTCGTATCCCAAGAACCGCTCTGTCTCCTGAGCCGACGGATCCCGGCCCAACGCAAGGCGGAAAGCCGTCTTGAGGCGAGCATCCATCGACTCGCCATCCGACAAGGTCAGAACGCGCACGGCAAGGGCCTGCCAAGCCTCCGAGAATGTCTTGGAGTTCAGCAGGTTGAGGGCCTGCAGCGGAGTGTTCGAGCGGTTGCGGCGGCAGATCGCGACCCGAAACTCCGGCGAGTCGAAGTTCATCAGGAACGGGTACGGCTGGGTGCGCTGGAAGTGGATGTAGAGACCTCGCTTGAATCGCTCTCGTCCTGCGCTGGCATCCCAAGCACTGCCTCCCGCCTTGAAGCCCGTAGACCCAGGCGGCATGGCCGGCTTGAAGCTGGGGCCGCCAACATCCTGATGTAGTAGGCCTGCCGCACGCAGGGCGCGATCCCAGATGAGCTCCGCCGGCAACCTAAGCCGCGTCTGGCGCGCCAAGAGGACGTTTCCGGGATCGCGCTCGGCAAGAGAAGTCGACACCGTGGCCGTCTGTCGGTAAGTCTCGGACGTCACGATGAGGCGGTGTATGTGCTTCAGGTCCCACCCCGAATCGCGCAGTTCAGCGGCAAGCCAGTCCAGAAGCCGGGGGTGGCTCGGCTCGGCGCCACGGGTGCCGAAGTCATCGGAGGTTGCGACGAGACCTTGGCCGAAGTACTCCTGCCAGATCCGGTTCACAGCCACGCGCGCCGTTAGCGGGTTGTCTTCGGAGAACAGCCACTTGCCTAGGTCGAGTCGGTTGAGGTCCCCGCTCTCGGCCGCCGGCAGCATTGCAGGCGTCGACGGCATGACCTCTATGCCCGGGCGGTCCCAGCTACCCCGCACACGAAGGAACGTGGGACGCCGGGTGGGGGACTCGGTCACAACGCGAGCCTCGCTGCGTTGCGGGTAGGCCTTGGCTAGGTCAGCTAGTTCTTCCAACGCCTCAGGGAAGCGGAGTTCCTTGCTCTTGCCGTTCCCGACGATGAGGCTGTACGCCCGCAGGAAGTAGTAGGTGACCTCGTTCGCCTGTCTCCACGAGCGCTCGCTGGGCGGGATCGTGACGATCTCTTGGCCGCCATCGGTGTTGAGACCGAGTTCCTGCCAAGCGAGGTCCCAGTCAAGGTACACGCCGGGAGCCGCACCGGCCTTCAAGCAATTCTGCTCCCACTCCGCCTGCAGCGCTGGGACGTTGTAGGAATCGAGGATCTCCTGATGCTTGCGCCTGTAAGCGTTGACCGTCCGGAGATAGGGGCCGAGTTCACCTTGCACGGGCGCGTAGATGCGCCCCTCCTCGAGGTTGTCGAAGAAGGCGAACATCTCATAGAACTCGCGCTGAGAGATCGGGTCGTACTTGTGGTCATGGCATTGTGCGCATCCGACGGTCAAGCCAAGCCACACCTGGCCTACCGTGCTGGTGCGGTCCACCGTCTCCTCGAAGGCGTACTGCACGGGGTTTACGCCCCCTTCGCGATTGCGGAGCGTGTTCCGATGGAAGCCCGTCGCGACCTGCTGCTCGAGCGTTGCGTCGGGCAGCAGGTCGCCGGCGATCTGCTCGATGGAGAACTGATCGAACGGCATTCCGCTGTTCAAGTTCTGAATCACCCACCGCCGATAGCGCCATGCGTGGGGCCTCTCGTAGTCCTTGGCGTACCCATCGGAATCGGCGTAGCGCACCTGGTCTAGCCAGTGCAGGGCCTGCTTCTCGCCAAAGTGCTCTGAGGCCAGGAGTCGGTCGACGACCCGGTCGTAAGCTCCGGGCCTCGTGTCGCCGACAAATGCGCGCTGTTCGGCGAGCGTGGGGACCAGCCCAGTTAGGTCCAACGAGACGCGCGTCAGCAGCGCCTCGTCGGTCGCGGGAGGCGATGGTTCGAGGCCTTCCCGCCGCAAGCGGTCCCGGACGAAGTAATCGATCGGGTCGGTCCCCACTGCAACCTCAGGCCGCAGGATGGGCCGGAACGCCCAGTGGTCGGACTCACGCGCTTCGGACGAGGTCGCTTCAGGTATGGAGTCCTCCGACGGCCACGGCGCACCCTCATCGATCCATGCCCTCAGTAGTCCGACTTCCTCCGCGGCGAGAGGTTCGCCCGCGGGTGGCATGAGCGTCTTGACCTGATGCCCCGCCACCAAATGAATCAGGCGGCTCGCCGCGGAGTTGCCGGGAACGATAGCCGGGCCGGAGTGCCCGCCTGCCATAGCGTCGGCCTTACGGTCCAGACGCAATCCGTTCAACGACAGTGCCGGACCGTGGCACGCGTAGCATCGGGCGGCAAGCAACGGCTGAATCTGGTCCTCGAACTTGACCGGGCCCTTCGCGGAAGGCGGTAATTGGCCTGCAGCCGGAAGGGCGACGAGCAGAGCGATGAGAAATCGAATCGACCAGAGATGCCTGATCACCGTCTCGAACTTCGGCATCTGTGTGAATTCGGCCGGCAAATCCGATTTTGGGCCCAAGCACCAGATGAATCCAAGCCGAATCAAGGCAATTATATGGGACTGGTATGTGGAGGTCCGATTCGATTCGCCCAGAAACGATGCGGTCGATCCCAAGTCACCGATCGTCGCCGACAAGAGCTTGCAGTCCGGGTACCGGAACGTACTTGTGGGAGTCGACCTAGCGTTCAAAAAAATGGGGCTGCTCCGAGGGAGGCGCCCACCGACCGGCACGACGTGCGGACGCCCGGGCTGTCGCTCTCTAGTGGTCGCCACGCACAGGCCGCTAGGCACCGGGCTCTGGTTCGGGGCGCAGACAGTAGTCAGCGCTCAGATCAATGTCTACCATCGTGGGTCGGGCCGGCAGAACTTGCCGCACACTACGACTGCTAGGACCAGTGCGAGCGAGCCCCGCTCGCGCAATGGAGTGTCTCGTGCCGCCGCGGCTGTACAGACACCGGCCAGACGACCCGACGGGCTTCCGCGCAACAGACCGCATCCCGCCACTGCCCTGCCTGGTTCGAAGTAAAGCAGCCCTTGCAACCAGCGTTCCTGGAGGTGAAAGCCGATCAGCATCGAAGGGCCTCCGAGGATGCCCTCTGGCACGAACGCTTCGGCGAGACTGACGGGGCTTGGCACAAGGCGTTCAGGTAGGCTGGGGCTCGCTCGAGTACGATGTCGAGCGGATCGAAGCCGAGTGCAGCCATTAACTGATCGAGAAGGATCGTAGACTGGAGATTTCGAATGAACGGTGTGACACGAACTAGCCTATGGGCAACAATCGCGCTCCTATACGCGTTGATTGGTTGCGGATCATCTCCGACAGAACGCCCAAATATAGTCTGGATTTCACTCGAGGACATCACGCCAATGATGGGAGCATATGGCGACAAATATGCTCACACACCTGTTTTTGACAGCCTATCAGAGGAGGGCATCCGCTACGACAGTGCCTATGCAGTGTCACCAGTTTGCTCTCCCTCACGATCAAGTGTGATTACAGGAATGTATCCAAACTCTCTGGGAACCATGCATCACCGCAGTAGCACGACGCAGCCAGAGTTTTTGAAACCACTTCCGAATCTTATGCGTGAGTCTGGGTACTACACAAGCAACAACCGAAAAAGAGACTACAACATGGGTGGCGATGAATGGCACAAGAGCAGCAGCGAGGCACATTGGCGAAATCGATCGGACAACGATCAGCCATTTTTCGCAGTCTTCAATCTGACAGAGTCCCATTCCAGCATCACAAAGATTCCAGAGAGTGACATTGTCGAGCAGCGACTGCAGCGACTCCAAGCAGAGGAATTTCACGACCCGATGAAGGCTCCGATTCCTCCCTACCATCCCGATGTACCTCTGTTTCGAAAGGCTTGGTCGCGCTACTACGATGCAGTCACCCAGGTTGATTATCGAGCGGGTGATCTAATTCAACAGCTAAAGGAAGATGACGTTTGGGAAAATACGATTGTTTTTGTCTGGGCCGATCATGGAGTCGGTATGCCACGGGGCAAACATACGGCGTGGGAGCAGGGCCTCCACGTACCGCTGATTGTGCGTTTCCCTAGGAAGTTTCAACACCTTGCGCCCGCGGCCACGGGCTCAGTGACTGACGAACTGGTGACGCTGATGGATCTCGGCCCTTCCGTCCTGCAGTTGGCGGGTGTCGATCCTCCCGATTTCATGCATGGTAGGCCGCTACTTAGCCGACGTGAAAATGATGTTGAGTCTAGGGACTACGTGTTTGGCATGCGTGACAGGCTTGATACCCGGTCTGAGATGGTCCGAACTGTGCGCGACCAGCGATATCGCTACCACAGAAACTACTATCCGCAGCTTCCATTCAAGCCGTATGAGAACTTTGAGTTCGGCGCAGTAGTGGTTCAGAAATGGGTCGATCTGGCACGCCAAGGGAAGCTTACTGGCTCTCAGGAGATGCTCGCGATGCGGTTCAAGCCGCTTGAGGAGCTTTACGACTCCGAAAACGATCACCACATGGTCAGAAACCTGGCTGCTGATCCGGAATACGGCGAGGTCCTCCAGCGAATGCGGGACCAGCTCCGTAGTTGGATGGTGGAGACACGAGACCTTGGCCTGCTCGATGAGACAGAGATGCTCGCGTTGAGTGAAGGGCAAGCATCGCCATGGGATCTAGGACAGTCGCTGCAGAACTACGAACGTATTCTCGATACCGCCAACCTGCCGCTTCAAGGTCAGAGGGCCATGCCTGAATTGATCGACCGAATCACAGACCCCGACTCGGCAGTCCGATTCTGGGCCGCGCTCGGCCTGGCGGTTACCGCGCTGACCAGCGGTCCGGAGACTTTTTCAACCGTGGAGCCTGCATTGGAGGCGGCTCTGCGGGATGAGTCAGTCAGCGTGCGCATTACTGCAGCCGAAGGCCTGTTCAACCTTGGACGCTACGAGCAAGGCCTGCCAGTCTTGATCGAAGCGTTGAATCATCCCAGCGTCGATGCTCGGATCCGGGTTGGCTGCATCCTCGATTCGCAGCCGCCGGAAGCAAACGAGAAACTCCGTGGCGCCATCGAGCCCCTGCAACGCGCTGTGGAGAACTTCGAACAACAACCGCGGTTCGGAGCAACCAACAACCCATTCAAACGAGCTTTAAAGGCGATCACGGGTGAGGAGATCTACTATCGCTGGGGCCCGGGTGCCTCGGGAACAGCCACAAGCACACTGCGTGCAAGTGACGGTGACCTAGCGCAGTAGAGGAGCAACTGGTCAGCCAAAGGACACTGACCTAGTCGCAGTGATCTGTCAACATGTCCGAGACGACGAGTGAGCCATTCGCTCTTTCATTTGATCAAGGTCATTCCGGTTCCTAGCCTTGGTTTTCCTCTGCTAACGCACAGATCCTGACTTCTGCATCGCCGCTAGCATGCGGTACACTTCTGAGCGATGATTTGCTCGCGACGTTTGATTTTTGCGACATTCGCCACGGCACTAGCTTCGCAAGGGTGCGCCGATCAGAACGAACCCGCGTCGACAGGAGCGGGCTCGGAGCTCAAGGGTGATGCGTTCGCACTGATCGGGGACCGCTACCACAACTCCGACTACATCCGGACAGCCCTGAACAGGACGATCGGCGAACCCGTCGGGATCACCATTGATTTCTGTGACGAGACGAAACGACTCTCCGCGGAGACGCTGAGGGGCTACAAGCTCCTGATCATCCTGCGTGACGGAATGATCTGGCCGGATGGCTACCCCAATGAGACATCGAACGCTGCCTGGGTCGCTACCGGTAGGCCGGAGCTAGTCTCCGAACCGCCCGTACCGGATACCAAAGCGGAACCGGTCTTCTGGATGAAGCCAGAGCAGGGCAAGGCGGTCCGCGCGTTCGTTGAAGAAGGCGGCGCGGCGTTGTTTCTGCACAATGTGACGCATGCTGGACTGACAGATCCGGTCTTCCGAGATGTACTTGGCGCTGCCTACGCGGGTCATCCGCCGATCCGGAGCTTTAAGGTCCGGGTCACGAACCGAGATCACCCCATTACGCAAGGTGTGAACGACTTCGTCGTGACGGACGAGCAGCACTACATGGAATACGACAAGGCTCCCGGACACATCTTTTTGGAAACGGTCAACGAAGAGGGACTCGACTACCGCGGCATGGGACCGCAGGCTCCAGGTGGATGGGCATACGACTACGGTGAAGGCCGGATTTGCTATATGTCGCCAGGACACCTTCTCAGGGTGTTATGGAATCCTGAGTACGTGAAGCTGCAGCGGAATGCAGTGAACTGGCTGCTTCGGCGGCCCACGTGATTCCAACCCTGAAGTGTGCCGCGAACTGCTGCGGAGTCGCCATCAGCAGGACACCGACAGCACAAACCGTGAAGGTCGCCGAGAGCTCCGACGACGGCAGACACCCCAGTGAAAACGGCGGCCTGCTTGGCCCACACCCTTACGGCGTCGGCCTGTTCGCGGGTCAGTGCCTCGCAGCGTTTGCACGAGGTGCGGGCCGTCCCATGGACTCTCCGCATGCGATTGCTTTCGGAAGCCGAGGGCAGCCTCTGACACCGTGGCAACTCTGGGGAGTTGATTCCGGTGCACGTCGTACCGGCCGTTGACTGGGTCTTGGGCTAGCTACTGCTGGCCCACCCAGATCGGGCTTGACCAAGCCATTTGTCCGTCAGCCTGCTGAACGCGCACATAGTAGTACCGGACGCCGTCCGATGGGTTCTTGTCCACGTATCGGAACGCTGTCTCGGCTGGCCGTCTCTGCAAGGTGTAGATGAACTCCTGACCACGAATCACGTCGACCTGGCTAATTGGTCCAGTGCCGATGATGTTGACCGTCAGTTCCACGTCGGACGGATCGCCCGGCACAATGTCTCCCTGCAGATACTCCCGACCTCCGGCCTGCATGCGATAGTCCAGAACGATGTTGTCGGTAGCCGCGTAGTTGTGACGCTTTCGCATGCCGTCCAGCAGCCCCTCCCGTGTGAACTCCTCGGCGATGGTGCACGAGTACGAAATGTGGGTCGACAAGTGATCTGAGCTGGCCTGCACCCCCAACTTGTACCCTTTCGCCCATGCGTTCCAGACGTATCCCGAGGGACGGAATCCTCCAGCTTGCCTAGTCAAGTCCTGCTCTGTCGCGGCCTTGGGTGCACCCTCGTACTCGGCGGAGACCCGGTCTCCTTGAAAGATCTCGACTAGGGGCTCGACATCTCCACCGTCGTCGCGCCAGTCCGTTCCCATGTTGGTGGCGGAGGTATGGGGAATCGAGATCCCGTCGTACTTTCTGAGGTAGTCGAACAAGCCTACGGCGCCGCTGGAAGTCTCCCTCTCTCCCGGCTGGTCGGGATAGATTGGGTTCCCTCGCTTGGCGAACACGACATTGCGATGACCGTTCGGATAGCTCTGGCCGCGCTCGTATCCAAAGAGCGGAACAAACCGGCCGGGAACGTGGAAGACGTCCACGCGTTGTTGGAGCAGCCAGTTGATGTAATCGATGTTCGGCCCTCCGCCGCCGTGGTGCTCACTGATGGCCAGATAGTCCAAGTCCGCCACGTTCATGGCATAGCGATAGGTGTCGTTGTGCGCTCCGTCGTTGTAGCCGTCACCCGAGTACTCCGTGTGGCGATGGGTGTCGCCACGATAAATCCGGTACGTCCGACCCTCGGACTCAATCACGTAGTCCCGGATTCGGGCAATGTCGTCGCGTTCGTTCGGATGCTTGAGGAACGACCTGAGCTCGTCACGCTCCAGTGGCCGCAGCTCCGCGTCCTTGACGGGTCCAGTCAGCCCCGGCAACTGCGTGGAGAAGACCTCGCCACTCCGGTAGTAGTAATCGTCATGGCTGCGGTTGTCAGTTGCCCACGCCACGTACAGCGACCCATCGTCCGACGCGGCAAATCCATGACCCGCGTCTGAGCGACCAGCCGTCGCCGGAAGTGGCACTGGCACGCTCCAGCCGCTGCCATCGAACGCCGTGGCGTAGGTTTCCCAGGAACCGCGATGGGCCGCGGCCGTGTGCGGCACCTCGAGCTGCCGCAGGTGCCGATGGCGAAACAGCGCCCAGATTTTGCCATCGCCGTCGGTCAGTAGGTTTGGGAAATCGTTGAAGCCCTGCAGGTCGGCAGGGAGCGACTCCTCGAACCGCTCGGCAAGACGCTGCCATCCACTACCGTCGCGCACCGCCATGGCGATCCACCGCCCCTGATAGAGCTGCGTCGCCGGACGGTTGAGCAGGAACCCGGTGTCCTTGCCCCACTGGACGCCACTCTCGTTCCAAGCCGCCCAAAGCCGGTCCTCCGCATCGCAGGCGAGACTCGGATAGGCCTCGTACCGCAAAGTGTCGGAGATCGCCTCGATCTCGGACCACCTGCCGTCCTGGCGCTTGCGCATCCAGATGTCATAGTCGTTGTTCTCGTAGCTTCCCCACGCGACGTAGAGCGCCCCTTTAGAGTCTGCTGCCACGGCTGGGTGCCATTCATCGAACGACGATCCAGAGACGCGCTCAGCGACCGTCCACGTCTCTCCATCCCATGCTCGGGCGAATATGTCCGAGCTGCCGTTGCGAAAGCCCTGCCAAGCGAGCCAGACCGTACCCGCACTGTCCTTGACCAATCGCTGATGGATGTCAGGACCCGGTTCGTCCGTCAGCTGCTCCACCGCCGACCAGGACCCCGCAGCGTATCGCCGCGCATATAGGTCGAAGTCCCCTTCCTTGCGGTCGGCCCAAACAACCAGCAGCCCGCCATCACGGTCGTGAATCGTTCGTACGTAGTACGCATCGGCGTTGTCCGTCGTCACACGGTGGACCGGCCCGAGTTCCCCTCCCTCGATGGATCGAGCGAATACATGGTTTGCCCAATCTCGATAGCCGATCCATGTGACCCAGTACGAACCGTTCACCCCGGCAGCAACATCCGGAAATCCGTTGTGATACGTCGGCTCGGATACCGAGCGATATCCCGTGGACCGTTCAACCTCCACAGCACCATCGAGATAGCGAAACCGCTGTGCCACAGGCAGGTCGTTCAGGCGAAATGAGAAGTTGCCGTTCACCGTGTCGACGGCCACCGTGGCGTCGGCATCGGCCTCGACAGTCATGTACAGGCCCGGATAGGTGATGTGCGGAAGCACCGGATACAAGGGTTCGGGCTCCCAGTTTCGGTATCGAAAAGCGATCCCGAAAGCTGTGGCCAGCTCCCAGGAGTCATTCGACAGTCGATCTGCCTCCTTCGGACGCCAGCTGCGAAGACCTGCGACGTATCCCCCTTCTACGCTCACCGAGCCGTTCCATTCGGTCGGCGTTACGTCCTCGAGTCCAAAACGAATGCGAAACGTGTGGCTCTCCGCGCAAGCAAGGTCTGCTTGTGTGGCGGCTAACGTCGCGATGATCGTCGTTCCGAGTCGCAGCCAAGTCATTGTCAGGAGACCACCGATCTCCGCCTTGGCCCGGCGGGGACAGAGTCGATTCACCCGCCGGGCCTTAGTGCTAGAAGGCTAGGCGCAGTCCGAGGCGGAACACGCGCTGGTCGTTGCCGTCGCGGCCAGTGTTGGCCATGCCGCTGATGACTCCGAAGCCGCTGCTCGCGATGTTGGCGTTTGGCGTCGCGAAGTGCGGAGTGTTGGAGATGTTGAAGGCCTCCGCACGGAACTGGACGCTGAAGGACTCAGTCACGTTGAACTTGCGAAAGACGCCCATGTCCATGTTGATCAGACCAGGACCGCGCAGGATATTGGAGCCGCACGTGCCGAACCGTGGCGTGTTGTCCGAATCGGCGGGATCGGCAAACGTGCTGAGCGACCACCACTCCTCGGCATGCCCGATCTTCATAGGCGCCGAAAGGCAGTCCGCGAACTGTCCAGAAGCCGCAGCATTGACAGAGCCGTTGGGAGCCGTCGGCGTAGTTGGCCGTCCCGTGTAGAGCGAAGCCAAGGCGTTGATCTGCCAGCCTCCGAGGATCGCTGCCGCCGCGCCCGAGGTCGCAAACTGCTTACCGCGACCGAACGGCAGTTCGAGCGAATTCGAGATCACGAGGTTGTGCCGTATGTCCTGGCTAAGCGATCCATAGTTGAGGTCGTAGAACATCGGATGACGGATTCGCGGTTGGGCCGTTGAGCCCTCGTTTGTGTAGCCTCGTCCATGCGACCACGTGTAGGCGACGTTCATCGTATGACCGCCCCTACTCCGCCGCACGAGCTTGAGCTGCATCGAATCGTACTTCGGCGTTCCAAGAGCGCCCCAGAACAGGGTTGACGCCGTCCGGCCGTAGCGCTTGCGCAACAGCCTGCCTGCGTTGCCTTCGCCGATCTCGCCCCAGTTCGCCTCGATGCGCGCACTTTGGCGGGTCGACCGGGTGGCAACATAACCGGCGGTGGCGATCCACGAGCCGAACTGCTTCTCCAGAGTGAAGTTCCAGGACTGAATGTAGCCACGCTGGTAGTTTTCGTCCGCTGTGGCCACGTTAGCCCTCAAGGGCATCTCGATACGGTCATCCGTGGGAATCGGCGGGATCGCCGGAAAGCCCTGCTCAAAGGTCGTGGCGTATGCGTGCGCGTTGGGGTTTGGAATACGCTGCGAGAACTGCGTTGGCAGATTGCCCCGCAGGTCGCGGCCGAGGTTGAAGGGATCGTAGGTGAGGCCGTAGCCCGTGCGAACGACGAAGGTGTCCGTCACACGCCAAGCAATCCCGACACGCGGCGCAAACTGCTTCTTGCTCTGCGGGAGGCCGCAGTTTCGCGGTATCGATCCGATCCCGCAGACCAGCATGATGTTCTCGTCAATGTCGAACTTCTCCAGTCCGCGCGTGGGCCGCACCGGGAACGGATAGTACTCCCACCGCACGCCGTAGGAAAGCGTCAGATCTGGACGGACCTGCCACCGGTCACGCACGTAGAGCGACATCTGCCGAGAGCGTGTCTGGAGGTTCTTGCCGTTCAGGAAGTTCCGGGCTGCGTCGCGTGGCATGCCGAGCATGAACGAGGCGATCGCGTTGTACTCGTTCGTCCGCTCGCCGGGCCTGCTGGAGGTGTTGTTGCGGAATCGGAAGCCTCCGGCCGGAGCGTCGCCGCCAGGGAAGTTTGCGACTTCCTGGTTGATGTGCGTGAGGAACGAGTCTGTGCCGAAGCGAACCTCATGGGTGCCCTTCGTCCAGTTGCCGTTCGCCACGATCTGGTGCAGGTAGTCATGGCCGATGAAGGGCGAGGTCGCGCGGTACCCGAGGTTGCCGAAGCCTCCGTCGAAGCGAACGCGAGGCATGCCCCCGTAGAACGATCCCGCCTCGCCCGGCACACCGTCACCGTTCGTGCCCGGAATGCCGAGGCGGTCCAGCCCGATGCGTTCCTGCAGGTTGCCCGCGAAGGCGTTGCTGTCCACGAGGGTGGAGCCGAAGTACGTGTCGAACACCAGTGACGGCGTCGCCACGTACGTGGCCGAGATCGTCCCGCTGTAGGTCGGCCCGAAGCCGTTGTCTGTACGGAAGTTGGTCGGATGCACGTGGATGCCGGAGAGGTTGCCGAACGCCCCGGGGTTCACCTGGTCGTAGTAGAAGAAGCTCAGCCGCGCGAACATTGTCCAGCGGTCGTTGATGTTGTAGTTCGCCTTGCTATCGATCTGATGGCGGTCGAACGCGTACGTGATGCCAGCCAGCTTGTTGCGGTTGAGGCCCAGCGCACCGACCCCTGGCCGATCCGGGATGCTCCAGTCCGGGTCGTCGGCCAGTATCCGCGAGGCTCGTGAAATCCGGCTGGCCGGGATCATGTTGCCGGGAAATGCGGTTCGCATTGCCTCGTTGCCGACCGCAGTGGAGAGCGGATCGAATATCTGCCGCGGCGAGGCGGAGAAGTCTCCGTTGCGCATCGCGACTGTCGGCACCTTGATGAACTTCGTGGCGTTGGAATGCTCCGCCGTGCGCTCGTAGCTCACGAAGTAGAACAACTTGTTCTTCTTGATCGGCCCACCGATCGTGCCCCCGGCCTGGTTGTAGATGAACTTCGGCTTGGCATTGCCGCGGTCGCTGAAGTACGGATAGGCCTGCAGATGCTGGTTGTTGTGGTACCAGAACCCTGATCCGTGGATGTCGTTTGTGCCGCTCTTGATCTGCAGGTTGATGGCAGCTCCGCCGGCTAGCCCCTGCTCAGCGTCGAACGAGCTGGAGACGACGTTGACGACCTCGATGGACTCCAGGGCAGGATTGATGCCCGTCATGTGGGTCAGGTTCGGGTTGTAGCTGGAAGCGCCGTCAATGCGTACGTTGTTGGTCTGCTCCGTCGTTCCGTTCACCGAGTACCGCACGGCCCGCGTAGGGTTGGCGGGGACAGAGTGCGCGTTCCGCGGTGGGGAGAAGCCCGGCAGAGTCTGTAGCAGCATCTGGTAGTTCCGTCCCAGTGGAACGGGCACGCTTTGGAGCTGGTCGGTACCGACTTCCGCACGCACTTCGGCTCTGTCGGTCTGCAGGCGCACCGACGACGCGCTGACTTCGACAACCTCCGTGACCTCGCCGATCTGCAATGTGACGTTCACCCGTGTCACGTCGTTGACGGGCACGTCGACGCCGGAGGTCGAGAATGTGCTGAAACCGTCTGACCGCACTTCGATGCGGTAGTTCCCTGTCGCCACGGTGGCGAAGCTGTAGGCGCCGGCAGCGTTTGTCTCGCCATCGCGGGCCGCACCGGTGCCTTCGTTGGTGATCTTGACCTGCGCTCCAGGGATCACCGCACCGGTGCTGTCAGCGACATTGCCGACCAGCGTTCCGTAGAGGATCTGGGCAGGCAGTTCACCGAACGGCACCACCGCCAGCAGCAGGGCTGCCACAATCGCACCCTGCCGAACAACGTATCCGAAAGAATTCATGTTGGATGCCTCCGATTCTCAGCGAAGGCCCTGGGAGGCCTCGTTCGCTCACGGCCGTCCCAGCCGTGAGTCGACACCCTAACCACCTCATCGCACTCGCTAAGCGCGACTATCGTACCAACTTACCGGATCGTCCCTGATCCGAGAATCCCGTATCTGCGTAGCGAGAACCGCGTACTCGAATCCGTGCCGCATTCGAGTCAGGAAGAGAGGCCGTAGTGGGACGAGCTGGTCATGCAGCGGCAATTGCTCATAATGGCTGCGACAAATGTCTAACTTGGACCCACTGGAAACGGACTTGTCCCGGCGCCTGCATTGGACCAGGCTACTGGCGCCTGCCGCCGGACTCATGCTCACGCTGGCGTTTGCCGCTGCGCAAGGGACCGATGAGCCAGCCACCGATGCGTTCAATCCCTTCGACAGAAATCCGGCTGCCGTCACGGCTGGGGACAAGCTGTTCCACGAGCGCTGCGCGGTCTGCCATGGCCAGGGCGGCCAAGGAGCGATGGCCTCCAACCTTGTCCAGACCCGCACTGTTCGCGGGGGAACCCCAGCGAGCGTGTTCCAGATCATCCGAAGGGGTATTCCCGGCACAGACATGCCACCGCAGCCTGATCTCGAGGCCGACAGGATCTGGGAGATGGTGGCTTACCTTCGGGCACAGGCACTGCCCGGTCGGCAACCGCCGCTGGAGGGAGACGTTCAGGCTGGCAGAGCGGTGTTCGAGGACGCGGGATGCATCGGATGCCACATCGTGAACGGCAGCGGCGGTTTCCTAGGACCGCCCCTCGACGCAATCTCACGCCAGAAGACAAGCGCGGCGATACGGCAGGACGTCGTCGAGCCAAACCTCGAGCTCGCGGATGGCTTTGAGACCGTAACGGCAGTCACTGAGGACGGCCAGCGCGTGGAGGGCGTCCTGAAGTACGAGGACACCTTTACGGTGCTGGTCCTTACCACCGAGGGGAATGTCCGCTCGCTGCAACGGCCTCGGCTGCAGGATCTCGAGATGCCCAAGCGATCCCACATGCCCAGCGACTTCGGCGAGAAGCTCAGCGCGACTGAGCTAACGAACTTGCTGGCGTATCTGGATCGCCAGCGAGACCCGCACTTCCGGGTCACTCGGGGCTTCGGAAACTACTGAGGACTGGTGGACGAATGGCCATGCACAATCTCTCAAGGCACGTGGCAGCCGCAGCTCTGGGCGCGGTGCTTGCGGCCCTTCCCGGTGTGTCACAGGTCATCGAAGAGCGCTACCGCGACCAAGCCAACTGGCTGACCTACGACCGGGACAACAGCGGTCAGCGGTATTCAGCACTCGACAGCATTAACCGAGTCAATGTCAACCGTCTCGTTCCGCTCTGGGTCTTCCAGTACAACCCTCCGCAGGTCAGAACGGAAGCGACGCCGTTGGTCCGAGACGGCGTGATGTACCTGACAGCAGGATCTATGCGGGCGCACGCGATCGACGCTGCCACCGGCACGCGACTCTGGCGCTTCGACTACCCGTACCAGGAGTTTCCAAGGCGTACAAACCCAACGTGGAGCCGCGGATTCGGGATGTCGGGCAACCGTCTATACATGGGTTCACCAGACTGCCACCTGATCGCGCTGGACACCAGGAACGGCGGCCTGCTCTGGCGGTCTCCAGTGGCGCAGGACCAGCCCTGCTTCGGCTCGGCCGGAGCCCCGCTCGTGGTCAAGGATCGGGTCATGATTGGAATCCGCGGCGGCGACACGGGCAGAGTCCGCGGGTTCATCGACGCCTTCAACGCCGAGACCGGTGAACGCGAGTGGCGCGTCTACACGGTTCCGGCACCGGGCGAGCCTGGATCAGAGACCTGGCCCGATACGGATGTGTGGAAGGTGGGCGGCGGCTCGCCTTGGACAACGGGCACCTACGATCCCGAAGCCGACCTCTTGTACTGGCCGACCGGCAACCCGGGACCGAAGGACTTCGACGGGCGCGACCGCGAAGGGGACAACCTCTACACGGCGTCACTGCTCGCACTGCGCCCCGACGATGGAGAGATGGCGTGGCACTTCCAGTTCACGCCGCACGACGAACATGACTGGGACGCCAACCAGACACCGGTCTTGGTGGACCGTGAATGGGAGGGGCGAGACCGCAAGCTTCTGCTGCACCCCAACCGAAACGCCTTCCTCTATGTTCTGGACCGCGAGACCGGCCAGTTCCTGCGGGGAACCGCATTCGCCAAGCAGACTTGGTCGAACGGATTCACACCGGAAGGCCGCCCCCTGCTCCGTCCGGAGGCCGCACCCAGCTCGGAGGGCGCACTGGCCTGCCCGGACATACACGGTGGAACGAACTGGCAGGCGCCGACCTACCATCCAGACACCGGCCTGTTCTACGTCGTGTCGAGAGACGCGTGCGGTGTGTTCTTCCGGACCGGACGCAGCATCGACCACCTCGAGACCGACGCCACGAACGCTCTGCGTGCGATTGAAGTCGACACAGGTGAGACTCGCTGGGAAATACCCCTGCACGGCATCGAGAACCGCGAGGTGACGTTTGGCGGAGCTATGGCGACGGCGGGCGGGCTCGTGTTTTTCGCCAGTCGGGCCGGCAACTTCATGGCGGCCGATGCTGATACGGGCGAACTGCTCTGGCGCTTCAACACGGGCGGTACCATTCGCGCGTCCCCGATCACGTACGAAGCCCAAGGGCGTCAGTACGTGGCGATCACCACCAAGGGCGGCGTCTTCGCGTTCGGCCTACCCGATTAACGGGTTCCCGACCCTCGAGAGCGCCAGCGGGGTCGGGATTGGCAGGCAAGTGTTTTCGCATCGAAGACACAACAGTGCAATGCATATAGCCAAAGAATGAAAAATAAAACGAATACTTATTGACATTTGTGCGATTGCGTGCCTATGATCGTCGAGACTGGTTGGGCTCATCACTACACGCGTGCCGCTTGTAGAAGCAGTCGAACCGTCGGCTAGGCAACCGATATGACATTTGATCCACAGACCACCACGAGCCTGTACTCGCTCTTCGCCAATACAGTCTTGTTCCTGTTGTGCGCGAAGATCTGGCGCGAGCTGGGTGCCGAGCAGCTGCGGGAACGCCTAGACGAACTCGATGCGGAGCTCTTCGAGCAGGTGAGACGTGGTCGAATTCATCCGACCACCAAGGCTTGCTCGCTGTTGCGACAGAGCATTCTTCATTTCTCGGACCGCAGCGGTGCCATCAGCCTGACCCGCTTCGCAATCGCACGGCTGCGGCGCCGCGCACAGGATGCACAGGCCGTGGAACGCCGGCACGCGGAGTGGGAAGTGGCGCTCCGGCACGTGAAGGGCGCCGAGACTCGCGAAGCGTTAGAGATCATTCGGACTAGGGTCCTCATGGCAGTCGCCAAGTCCGTCGTCCTTGGTCCGGTGGCAGGGTTCTCCGGTTCGACCATCTCGAACGGCCTCGCACTGGCTTGGAGCCACAGCCGTGCAGCCCTCGTGCAGCACGCGCGAGTGGCCGAGGCAAGCGTCGGCTACCGGCGAGAGGCATCTCTCACGGCATAGCCGCCAGAAGCCTCCTGTCGGTGCTGGCGGGCCGGCTTGGACCGACTGCACAGTCCCCGCCGACTGGCTCTGCAATACGGTCTGCGTGCGACAATCCCCGCATCCCTGACACAGGGTTGATTCGATGTCATGCGCCCTCAGTGTCTGCACTGTCCGGTCGCCCATCTTGGCGACCGCATTCCTAGCAGTCGTGGGCATCGCTCCAGTTGGCTGCTCGAAGAACGTCGAATCGGAGACGTATTCGACCTATGGCTCGTTCCAGGAACTCGTCGACGCCACGGATGCGATCTACATCAAACCGGTGCGCGTGACGCAGCCCGGGACCGCTGACCACGGGTTTTTCTCCTACAACTGCCAGCATCGTGAGCTGCTGCAGTTCGACCCATCCGGCCGATACATGGCGGTCCTGCAGGTGCCCTTCGAAGGGCGGGACATCAGGCCCGACGACAAGGGGATCATCGGCATCGTCGACCTGGAGAGCGACTACGCCTGAAGGAGGTTGGCACAACGTCCGCATGGAACTGGCAACAGGGCAACCGTCTTCAGTGGATACCTGGATCGACCGAGGAAATCATCTGGAACGAACGCTCCGACGACGGCAAGCACTTTGTCAGCCGCATCTACAACATGCGATCAAGGGCGACCCGGACACTCCCTAGACCCATCTACACGATCTCGCCAGATGGCAGCACCGCGCTCACGCACGACTTTCATCGCATGAAGCACGGTGGCACCAACTACGTCGGCATCACTGACCCAAACGAGGGCGTCTGGGCGCCGGACACCGCTCACACCTGGAAGATGGACTCAGCACTGGTGCGTCGGAGCCCCTGCTAGCCGTCTCGGACATGGTCGAGCACATGTATCCGGAAGGCCATCAGCCTCCTTTAGACGCCACACTGTACTTCTTCCGCGAGGGTTTCAATCCCTCCGGCGACCGATTCATATTCTTTGTGAAGGACGCTGCACCCGGCCACGACACTTGCACCGAAGGCTATTCGATGAATCTGGACTGCAGCGGCATCCGCTACCTGTACAAAGCCCCCAGCCATCACTTCTGGATCGACGACGAAACCGTCATGGACAACGGCTGGCACGTGCCGCCTGGCGAGACGGAGGAGGTCCGTGGCTACTTTGTGTTCAAGGACGATGGCACCGGCGAGCCGAAGGAGATGCTCTACGAGGCCCCGAACGGACACATCACGCTGTCGGAAGATCAGGACTGGATCCTGACCGACACCTACAACATGGATGGGTTCATCTACCTGTACATGTACCACCTGCCATCGAGTCTCCTAGTCCCGTTGGCGAAACTGGGGACGCATCTCAACCGGAAGCAGGTGTTCAAGTCTGCCAGCTACCTCCGCATCGATCTCCACCCTCGGTTCAGCCCAGACGGACGCACGGTGAGCATCGACTCGTCCCACGAGGGTGTCGGCAGGCAAGTCTATCTGCTGGGCATCGGCCATATCGTTGACCATCCGCCCACGACTCCCTGAGGCAACCGCCCAATACTGTTTCTTGAAAGCCTCGTCTCCGGCTACGGACAATGCCGTGTCCCAATGCTGACCAACTAGAGGCACCCTGCAAGAGGATCCGCAATGCAACTGAAACCTATCCATGGAACCGCGCTGGTCGCACTAGTGGCAATGGCCTGCCTATCCGCAACGGCTGCGCCGCCCAACGTCGTGTTCTTCCTTGCGGATGACTTGGGCTGGAAGGACCTCGGCTGCTATGGAAGCCAGTTCTACGAGACGCCCAACTTCGATGCCCTAGCCGAATCAGGGGCGAGGTTCACTCAGGCATACGCCGCGTGCCCCGTCTGCTCCCCGACCAGAGCCAGCATCATGGCGGGCAAGTACCCGGTCCGAATGAGGGTGACGGACTACATCAGCCCGAGCAGAGGGAACCAGCCGCCGTCGTGGAAAAGGAACACCGCCCTTCTGCCCTCACCGTACTCGGACCACATGCCGCTGGACGAAGTGACGATCGCCGAGGCCCTGGCGGAGAACGGGTATGCAACGTTCTTCGCCGGAAAATGGCACCTAGGGTCGGAGGGCCACTGGCCAGAGGATCAGGGATTCGACATCAACAAGGGCGGGGTCGAGCATGGTGGCCCGTGGGGCGGAGACAAGTACTTCTCTCCGTATGGCAACCCAAACCTCACCGATGGCCCTCGCGGCGAGTACCTGCCTGAGCGGCTCGCGGCAGAGACCGCAACGTTCATCCGAGAACACCGCGACGAGCCGTTCCTGGCCTACCTGTCGTTCTACTCCGTGCACACCCCCCTCATGACAACGAAGGAATTGGAGACCAAGTACGCCAAGAAGGCTTCGCATCTGCAGTTTTCCGGTCCTCGCTGGATCCGGGAGGGATTTCGGGATGCACGACAGGTCCAGGATCACGCCGTCTACGGCGGCATGGTCGAGGCACTGGACTCCGCCGTAGGCACTGTGCTCGACACTCTGCGGGCAGCTGGACTGGAGGAGAATACCATCGTCGTCCTGATGTCCGACAACGGCGGACTCAGCACGTCGGAAGGCTCTCCCACGGCGAACCTGCCGCTTCGTGGTGGGAAGGGTTGGCTCTACGAGGGCGGCATTCGAGAGCCCATGCTGATTCGGGCTCCGGGCACATCGACGCCAGGCAGCGTTGTTGACGGGCCGGTCACCAGCACTGACTTCTATCCCACCCTCTTGGAATTGGCCGGTCTAGACCTACGTCCCGAACAGCACTTGGATGGCGTCAGCATGGTGCCGCTGCTTCGCGGGGAGTCTCCGGACCGAGGTCCCATGTTCTGGCACTACCCCCACTACGGCAATCAGGGGGGCGCTCCAGGGGCCGCCGTCCGTGACGGCGAGTGGAAGCTGATTCGGTGGTACGAGGATGGTACAGAGGAGCTCTACCACCTTGGGGACGACCCAGGTGAACGATACGACCTCTCCGCTCTGATGCCCGAAAGGGTCAAGGCACTCGGATCGATACTCGATGAGTGGCTTGGTGCAGTGGACGCCAACATGCCGTCCAAGAACGATGCCTATGACCCGCAGCGCCCGTCAGGGAGACTGCCACCCGACGAGCGGTAGCTGCTTACGGTCAGTAGGGGACCGTACGCAAGGCTCTGCAAGACCGACTCAAGGGCTGCTTCATCCGATAGACGGGTCGAAGTCATCCTTGATCGCGGCCTCACTGTCCGCCACCCAGAATGTCCATGCGCCACCGGCGGCGTCCATTATGTGCGGTGGAGAACTCCATCAGTCGCCTTCGCTGGGGCAACCGTCATGTTCGCGCTCAGGGCGCGTCCCGCCGGACAGATTAGGCCCATCTGGCGGCGCGGATCGATGCGACTTTCGAGATCCTACTGGGCATCGGAGGGCCGGGCGTCGGCATCGGAGGGCTGAGGCGTCGCATCCGCCGTCACCTCCTGAAGCCATGCCTCGGCCATCTCGCTCATGCGCTGCAGGCGCTCGGGTTGCTGGTCCCCAAGATCGCGGGACTCGCCAATATCGGCATCCAAGTCAAACAGACGGGGTGCGTCCTGGCCGTTCTCGCCAATCACCAACTTCCAGTTCCCTTCCCGCATGGCGAGGCCATCCACGTGGCTCCAGTACAGTGGCCCCCTCTCGACCGAGCCGCCTCCGAGCACAGGGGCTAGGCTGACACCGTCCAACGGTCGGTCGGTGGGCAGCGCAGCCCCAGCGATCGTAGCGAGTGTCGGCCAGACGTCCATGGTCATCGCGAGCTGATCGGTTCGCGCGCCAGCGACCACGGTTTGCGGCTGCCAAGCAATCGCGGGAACTCGGTGACCTCCCTCCCAGACCGAGCCCTTGACTCCACGAAGGGGCCCATTGCTGCCCTCCGGTGTAGCGCCGTTGTCTGCGAAAAACAGTACGAGCGTGCGCTCCGCAATCTCGAGTTCCTCAAGCTTGTCGAGAATCGCGCCAACGCCATCGTCCATGGCGACGACCATGTCGCGATAGCGGCGCTTGATTTCCTCGGGCTCCAACGTCAGTCGACCGCTGAACCCTCCAACCTCCCGGAACCCTTCGGGACCGTCGCCAGGGCCCTGGTACGGATAGTGGGGTGCTTCGTGGGGGACATAGAGGCAAAAGGCATCCTCGTAGTGGTCCTGAATGAACTGCACGGCATGATCATTGATCAGCGACGTGACGTAGCCCTCCTCGTCCGAATGCTCCTCGTCATGCCACCAATCGAAGCGCCCCGCACCGTCAACGTGCGAAAAGAAATCGACGTTGCCGCTGACGTAGCCCTTGAACACGTCGAATCCGTTGCGGATGGGATTGTTGCGGCGGTAGTACCCCAAATGCCACTTTCCGAAGATGCCTGTGGCATAGCCCTCTTCGCGTAGCATCTCGGCGAAGGTCCACTCCACATCCTGCAGACCATCGGGATGCGTCGGCGCGGTGGGCGGCGCAACGATGACAAACGGGACGCCGGCGCGCTGCTGATAGCGTCCCGTCATCAGTGCGGCACGGGTCGGACTGCATACGGCTCCGTTGGAGTGGAAGTCGGTGAAGAGCAGCCCCTCGGCGGCCATGCGGTCGAGATTCGGCGTGGGAATCCAGCCGCCATAGGTCGAGAGATCCCCATAGCCGAGATCGTCTGCCATGATCACGACGAAGTTGGTCTTAGGTTCCGGCTCAGCCGTTTCGGGAGCGCACGAAACGCAGAGTGCCAGTGCCGCAATCGCAGCCGTTATTCGCATCGTTCCAATCAGCTTAGCCAACAGTCGCGGCGTTCCCTCTACGACCCCTCAGTGATGACTGACGCTGGCTGCGGAAGGCACCTGGACAAGGGGGGGGGGGGGGCCGAGAGCCAAGTCCGATTCGCTCGGTGCGGATCTCAGGCCAGGACGGACTGGACTACGTGGCCCTCGGTGTCGGTCAGGCGAAACCGGCGCCCCTGGAATCTGTACACGAGCTGCTCGTGATCGATGCCCAGCAGGTGCAGGACCGTGGCCTGGATGTCATGGATCGAGACCGCATCTTCCGCCACGTTGAATCCGTAGTCGTCGGTCGCGCCGTGCACGTGGCCGGGCTTGACGCCCGCCCCCGCCATCCAAAGCGAGAAGCAGCGGCCGTGATGGTCCCGGCCGTATTTGTCGCGATTCACCTTGCCCTGCGCGTACGGCGTCCTTCCGAACTCGCCGGCCCAGACCACTAGAGTGTCGTCCAGGAGACCGCGACGCTTGAGGTCCCGCACCAACGCAGCGGACGGCTGGTCGGTGTCTCTTGCCGACACCGGAAGCCGCTTAGGAATGTCACCGTGGTGGTCCCAGCCGCGGTGATACAGCTGGACAAACCGCACGTCCCGCTCGGCGAGCCGCCTTGCGAGCAGGCAGTTCGCGGCGAATGTCCCCGGCTTGCGGGAGTCCGGTCCGTACATCTCGTACACGGATTCGGGCTCCGAGGAGATGTCCATGAGCTCCGGAACGCTCGTCTGCATGCGGTATGCCATCTCGTACTGCCGGATGCGTGTCTCGATTTCCGGATCCCCGATCCTCTCGTGCTGCATCGCGTTGAGTTCCGCGACCGCGTCAAGCATGGTGCGACGGTCATCCCGTCCGATGCCGGGAGGGTCGCTGAGATACAGGACAGGATCCCCAGTCGACCTGAACTGCACGCCCTGGTGTCGACTCGGCAGAAACCCCGCGCCCCAAAGGCGTGCCAGCAGGCCCTGACCGCCGGGCCCTTCGCTGGCGACAGAGTGGAGCACCACGAACGCCGGAAGATTCTCGTTGGAGCTGCCAAGGCCGTAGTCGATCCAAGCCCCCATGCTGGGGCGACCTGGCAGCTGGCTTCCGGTCTGAAAGAAGGTGATCGCCGGATCATGGTTGATTGCTTCCGTGTGCGCGGAGCGGATCAGACAAATTTCATCGACGATGCCGGCCGTGTGGGGCAGCAGCTCGCTGACCGAGATGCCGCTCTCCCCGTGCCGCTGGAATTTGTACTTCGACGGCATGGACTGAAAGCGCTCCTGATGCGCGACCATTCCCGTGACCCGCTGTCCGCGGAATACCGACTCCGGAATGTCGTTGCCGAACTGCTCCGCGAGTAGTGGCTTCTCGTCGAACAGGTCCAGGTGCGAGGGGCCACCAGACTGGAACAGGAAGATGACTCGCTTCGCCTTCGCCTGCAACGACGGCAGCGTGGACGCCGCCTGCGTGGGCTGTACCCCTCCCAGCGCGTGCAGCCCCATCGCGCCAATCCCATAGCAAGTTCGGACCAGCAGGTCCCGCCGCGATTGTGGTTGGAAGATACCGTTCGCCGTCATCCCTTGGTGATCACCTCATCGAGGTTCAGCAGCAAGCTCGCCAATGCCGCGTAGGCCGCCAGCTCCTCGCTCTCTACGTCAGGATCGGCACCAGATTTGCCGATGTCCAGAAGCGCCCGAGCCGCGTCTGGATCGGCCGTGAAGGACTGCCGAAACTTCTCCAGCGACTGCAGCAGGATCCGCCCCTCCATCTGGTCCGGCCGCCGTCCAGTGACCAGCTCGAACGCGTAGGTGATGCGTGAGGCTGGATCTTCGCCGCCATCCCGGATAGCCCTTCCGGCAAGCATGCGCGCAGATTCGACGAACGTTGGATCGTTCATCAACGTCAGCGCCTGTAGGGGCGTGTTCGTGATCGCTCGCTGGACGGTGCAGAACTCGCGATCCGGTGCATCCAGCGTCGTCATAGCTGGATGCGGAAGCGTTCGCTTCCAGAACGTGTACAGGCTGCGCCGGTACAGATCCTCACCATCCGCTTCCTTCCAGGTCGTGCCGGGGTAGGCCGCTCCAACGATGATTCCGTCATAAAGGCCCTCGGGCTGATACGGGTACACGCTTGGACCGCCGATGCGACCGCCGAGCAGTCCAGCAGCCAACAGCGCCTGATCCCGGATCACTTCGGCCGGGAGCCTATTCCTTGGTCCGCGGCCGAGCAAACGATTCTCGGGATCCATGCGCCAGAGATCGGAACCGGCGGCCGCGTCCTGGCGATACGTCGACGAAAGCACGATCTGGCGCACAAGGCGCTTGGTGTCCCATCCGGATCGGACAAAGTCGGTGGCCAATCTGTCGAGCAGCTCCGGGTGGCTTGGGGCCTCGCCCTGAACGCCAAAGTCGGCGCTTGTCTTGACCAGCCCCGTGCCAAAGATCTGCTGCCAGAACCGATTCACGACGACGCGAGCCGTAGTCGGGTGATCCGGTCTCGTCAGCCACTCCGCCAGACCAAGGCGATTCGCGGGGGCGGCGTCCGGCCAAGCCCCGAGAAGGTCCTCGGGCACGCCCGGCTCGACAGGCTCGCCTGGCGCGTCGTACCTGCCCCGACCCAGAACCCTCGTCATGGGACGATCCGGCAGGTCGGTCATGACCATGGTGGAAGGAAGGCCGCGCTGCAAGCCGAACAGCTCTCGGCGAACGTCGACGAGTTCGGAGTCCGAATGCAATCGGCGATGGAGCCATTCCTTCGCGCGCCCCGAGTCCCGGTTGGCAAGCGACCACGGCAAGGCATCGTAGTCGAACAGATCCCCGACCTCCGCATCCGTGAGCGGTCTGTTCCAGACCGCGACCTCGTCGATGCTCCCCCGAAACCGGATCGCCGGGGTGGCGTTGTCGAACCCGATGCGATACGGCTTGGCGAATGAGACGGCGGTACGCACGTCATCATGAAGAATCCTGGTTGCCACTTCGCGTCCGTCAATGAACAGGCGCACCCACGCCGCGTGCATGCGCAGCGAGTCCTTGCCTTCCGACCCCTCGAAAACGGCCGCTACATGCCGCCAATCGCCGGGGCCGAGACTGGCGCCGACGCTCCGCACGCCGATCGAGTACGACGGGAACCGTCGGCTGATGCGCAGCTCGACCTCGCCGTCGATCCAACGCAGCTCAACGCCCGTGCCGTGCTGCTGCGAGGCCGGATCGGGCGAGTAGTCGATCGCCGAGAACAGCGGCGCGTCCGACTGCTCCTCGTCGGCCCACATCCAAAGAGCAATCGTGAACGCACCGTGCTTCTCAACCTTGACCGGGTTGTCGGGCTTGTGCTCCCTCGCATCGCAGACGGTACCCGAGATACCGGCCGGTCCACCCTCCTGGGCCTCACAACGAAACGCGACCTCTGCCTGAAACGGCACAGCCGGTACGACGACATCGTCAATCGACGTAGCGGAAAGCCTCCACGCCCGGCGGTCGTCCGCATATGCGCCGGCGAGTTGCGCTACACGCTCCTTGAGTTCCGCGATCCGCTCGCCCTGCTCGAGTGTCGGTGCGCTGATCATTGGCGGGGCGTTCGACACCCTGCCTGCCTCCCCGTGCTCCGGAACCTTGTCAAAGAACGCGAAGAACCGGTAGTAGTCCCGCTGTGAGATCGGATCGAACTTGTGGTCGTGGCAACGCGCGCACTCGAACGTCAGCCCAAGCCAGGCCATGGAGACCGTACGCACGCGGTCAGCCACGTATTCGACTCGGTACTCCTCGTCGATGATCCCGCCCTCCGAATTGATGACGTGGTTGCGATTGAAGCCTGTCGCCAGGACTTGATCCAGGGTGGGATCCTCCACGAGGTCTCCAGCCAGTTGCTCGGTGATGAACCGGTCATAGGAGAGATTGCGGTTGAACGCATCGATGACCCATTCCCTCCAGCGCCACATTGAACGTTCGGAGTCGTTGTTGAACCCATGCGTGTCTGCATATCGAGCCACGTCCAGCCAATCCATTGCCATGCGTTCGCCAAACCGCGGTGACGATAGCGCTCGGTTGACCGCTTCTTCATACGCCGCCTCGCCACGGTCGGACACGGAACGCCGAAACGCACTGATCTGTGAGGGATCGGGCGGGAGACCCGTCAGGTCGAGCATCATCCGCCGCAACCATGTCCCTGCTTCAACGTCTTCGGTCGGACTCAGCCCAGACTGGTCGAGTCGGGCCAGCACGTACGAGTCCAAGGTCTGTCGGGTCCAGCTCGGATTCGATGTCTGGGGAACCGGAGACTGCTTGGGAGGCGAAAAGGACCAATGCCGGGTGTACTCAGCGCCGTCCCTTATCCATTCCCGCAGCGTAGCGATTTCGTCACTGGTCAGTGGCGCGTAGCCGCTGTAGACAGGCGGCATCCGACGGGCGGAATCTTCCGACGAGACCCGCCGGAGCAGCTCGCTCGATTCTGGCTCGCCCGGCTCGACGGGCACGTTGCCGGACAGCGCCGTTGCGGTGGCCTCGTGGCGCAGATCGAGCCGCAGACCACCCTGCCGTTGAGCCGCATCCGGGCCATGGCAGCGAAAGCAGCGATCCGAGATAAGGGGCAGTACGTCCCGACCGAAATCCGCTGCCGCCACGGGCGGTAGCGCCACCAGAGTGGCCGTGACCGCGAGGATTAGTCTCGGCAGCACGGGATGCAAGGGTACCCGTGTCGCCAATGGCAGTGCCTGCACTGTGGGCTTCATCATATCCGGTTTGCCAATGGCCACCCGCATTGTGGCCTTGAAGCGGAACACCGTACCGAAGAGGCGTCTGGCTATACTGCCTGAGCGGTCGGCATGCGAGTAGCGGCGGCATTTCTGATCCTCTTGGCGAACGCCGCCATTGTTCAGGCCAATCCCGAATTCCTGGCCGAGGCCATTGAGTTCGGGGCCAAGGACTGTCTCTTCTGCCATCTCGATCCCGGTGGTGGCAGGAGCTGGAACGCGCGCGGCTACTGGCTGCTCGACGAGAAGGCTCGACGACGCGTCGATGCCGTGAAGGTGCCCTGGCTCGGCGAGCACACACCCCGCGAGACGGACGCAGGCACCAGCTCGGGGTCTGGCGACGTCGTCTCGAGGGCCGAGCTCGACGTGCCGGACTCGTATCGACGCGGTCCGTTCCTGGAACCGAAGCGGAGCGAGCAGGCATTGCGCGACTGGATCGACTCGCGGGGTCGCTATACGACTGCTGACGGCGAGTGGCCGCAGTACTCGGGCGACGTGGCTGCGTCCAAATATTCCCCACTCGACCGGATCGAACGGGCGAACGTGTCGCGCCTCAAACTTGCCTGGACTTGGGACGCCTTCGACAACGAGAAGTACATCAAGCCCGGGGTCAAGCCTTCTCGGGCCACGTTTCCCGACGGGTTCAAGGGGACGCCCCTCGTGGTGGGCGGCAAGCTCTTCATCCGCACGAACTTCAGTGGCGTGGCCGCCATCGACCCCGCCACGGGCGAGACCCTCTGGACGCACGATCCAGGCACCTCGGACTGGGGCAGACCGGGGATCTTTGGGTTCGCGACGCGCGGTCTCGGGTACTGGTCGGACGGGGACGAGGCACGCATCCTGCTGTGCACCGGCGACAGCTATCTAGTTGCGCTGGACCCGGAAACCGGCAAGCCAATCCAGGACTTCGGCGACAACGGCCGTACCGATCTCACGCAAGGCTCACGACGACCCCTGATCCGCAAGCTCATCAACTGCAGCGCACCGCCGACCATCGTCGGCGACGTGGCCATCGTTGGCAACCAGATTGCGGACGGCCCGCCGGGACGCAGCGAGCGCTCCGGGGGACCCCGATGGAAGGAGAACTGGCCGATCGGCGATGTGCGTGGCTACGACGTGCGGACCGGCAAGCGCCTCTGGACGTTCCACACCGTGCCTCAAGAAGGGGAGTTCGGCAACGAGACCTGGGAGAACGACTCGTGGAAGTGGATGGGCAACACCAACGTCTGGTCGATGATGAGCGGCGACGAGGATCTGGGCTACGTCTATCTGCCGGTCACCGGCCCGACGTTCAACTTCGCCGGCGACTTTCGGCCGGGCGACAACCTGTTCTCGAACAGCATCGTCTGCCTCAACGCGAAGACAGGAGAGCGCGTCTGGCACTTTCAGACGATCCATCACGATGTCTGGGACTGGGACCTGCCCGCGGCACCGAACCTGATCGACATCGTCGTGGACGGGAAGCCCATCCCCGCTCTCGCGCAGGTCACGAAGACGGGCTTCATATACGTGTTCGACCGCCGGAACGGCGAACCCGTCTGGCCGATCGAAGAGGTTCCCGTTCCCGAGAGTGAAGTCGAGAAGACCGCGGCGACGCAGCCGTTCCCCATGAAGCCGCCGCCGTTCGAAAAGCAGGGCGCAAGCGAGGAGGACCTGATCGACTTCACCCCTGAGCTCAAGGCACGCGCGCTGAGTGCCGTCAAGCCGCACGTCCTTGGACCGTTCTTCGAACCCCCTTCACTGCGTGGAACCCTTCAATTGCCCGGCTGGGGTGGCGGCGGCAACTGGGGCGGCGGCGCGTTCGATCCTGAGACCGGCTACCTGTACGTGTCCTCCAGACGTTCCTACATCGTGGTCGGTATGAAGAAGGTCCCGGATCCCGCGAAGCGCGGCTATGACTACGAGCACGAGTTCCACCAGGTCACCCTCGACGGCGTCCCGGTCGTGAAGCCGCCCTACGGCACGCTAACGGCCTACGACATGCACCAGGGCGAGATCGCCTGGCAGGTGCCGCACGGCAACGGTCCCCGCAAGCGAGGGCCACTGAAGGGGATGGACCTGCCTCCCCTAGGGAACCCGAACGCAGCCGGAATCCTCGTCACTAGGACCCTGCTCTTCGTGGGGGACAAGGGCGACGCTTCCGACACTGCCTACCTGCGAGCCTACGACAAGGCGAGCGGTTCAGTTGTGTGGGAGTACGTCCTGCCGGCGAGGCATCACAACGCCACGCCCATCACGTACATGTCTGGCGGCCGGCAGTACGTCGTCGTGGGGATCGGCGGCGCTGCGGAGCCGGCGCAACTACTGGCGTTCACGCTGGACGAGGAGTAGGCCCGCCGGATCCCCCTCGCGCAATCAGTCAGCACCTTCTCCGAGGGCGAACGCAAGCTCGGCCGAGGCGGCGCTGTAGTCGAAGCGGGCGTTATCGAGCTCGAACGCGGCTTCCGCTGCGGCGGTTCTGGCTCCTGCTCGTTTCAGGCCAGAAGCGAGACCGTTGCTGTATCGCGCCTGGACCGCTCGCTCCCGAGCGGACACACGCTCCGCGACCGACTCGGACACACGAATTCGCTCCCGGGCCGTCCCCATCTCTGCGTGTGATTCCGCGACGCGCAGCGCGACTTCGCGCATCAGTTCCTCGCGCACAGCCCTGGTCCTCTCAAGCTTGGCCTCCGCTTCATCGATTCCCGCCTTGATTGCTCCACCCGCAAAGATCGGAAGCTGCAGGCCGAATCCACCGAACAAGAGACGACTGAGCGTGAGCTCGGCGAAGCGCGTCCAACCGCCGCTGAAGAGCAACATGATCCTCGGGTACTTCTCGCGCTTCGCACGCTCCACCCAGTCCTCGCCTGCAGCGATCTTGGCATCGACAGCCGCGACTTCCGGATGTGCCATCGAGGCTCTGGCAGTCAGTTCATCGAGAGGATCGAGGTCCGCCACCGCGGCCCTCGGCTGTTCCAGCACCGTGTCGTCGAGTGCCAGACCCGTGACAGCGGCAAGACGAGCGATCGACTTGCGCATCGACCCATCTGCCTCGACCAGGCCGAGTTGCGCCTGTTCAACCCTGCTGTTCGCAGAGTCCAGATCGAGCTTCGGCGCGAGATCAGCCTCGTACAGCGCGGTTAGGGCTCGTGCGTTGAGCGCCGCTTCGTCAACTCGTGTCAATGCGAGAGCCCGCGATGCCTTGGATCGCATTGCATCCAGAAAGGCCCGGCTCGCCTCTAGGACGATCCTTGCCCGTAACGCCCGCACGGTCTCGCGGAAGTACTCGACCTCAGATCTACGGGCAAGGACCTCAAAGTGGGTGCGCCTGAAGTCGACCACGTCGTGAAACACGTTGAGCGACGAGGCTGCACCCTCAGGCTCCGGCGACGAAGCGAGGCCAAGCAGATTGAACGCGTTCGCCGAGCCGGAAAGCCCTGCCTTGGCCATCCCGCCCGCATCGACATGAGGTATCCGGGTCGAACCGGCGCGCCTCACGTTCGCCAGGGCGACATCGACATCCTGCTCCGCCTGCCGGATCCAGGGATGCTGTGCCACAGCCTGTGTCACAGCCTTCTCGAGCGTCAGGCGGGGAGGCCGAGGCTCAACCTGCTCTGGCTTTGCATCGCCCGTCAGTACCAAGCTCAGCGCAGCGAGAGCACCAGCCACCCGGAGTCTGCTCACTGTCCAGCCTCCGCGCCGGCACCCACAATGCGCACCGAATCGCCGTCAGCGATCGAGCCCTGTGAACCAACTACGATGCGCTCGCTGCCATTGAGACCGCTCAGGACCTCGGCCGCGATGCCATCTCCAACAGCTGCCACCACATCAATCTTGCGGACCCTCCCGTCCTGCACGCCAAGGACGTAGCTGGCCGAGCCCTCGTATCGCAGCGCTTCGGCGGGAATCGTTATGGCGTCCTTCCGGACGTCAAGCGTCAGTGTGGCCAAGCCGTACATCCCTGGCCGCAGGCGCCGACCTGGGTTGGGCAGGTCAACCACCGTCTTCATGGTCCTGGTCGCAGGATCGAGCGAAGCCGAGTACCGCGTCACTCCCCCCTGAAATTCCCTGCCGGGCAAGGCGTCGACCGTCATCACCATGGGATCGCCGACATCCACCATTGGGGTCTCCGCTTCGGGGACATCCATCCAGATCCGGACAGGGTCATCGCGCTCAATCGTTACGATCCGCTGGGCCATCTGCGAGGATGTCGCCTGCTGCAGCAGGGCGCCCCGATCCACGAAGCGCTCAGTGACCACGCCGCTCAGCGGCGCCACGATCTTCGAGAAGCCAAGCAGCGTCCGCAGGTTGGCGACGGACGCCTGCGACCTCTTGATCTCGCCCTGCGCCTGCTCGATCCTGCTCTTGGCGACCTGTACCTGGGCCTTGGCTGTGTCCAGGTTTGTCCTGGCCTCATCGAAATCCTGCTCGGAAAGGGCGTCAGGCTCCTGCTCGTTCACGGCACTCAGCCTCTTGTACGTCGTCTCTTGGAGGGACAGGTCCGCTTCAGCGAGCTTCCTCGCGGCTATTGCACCCTCCCGGTCCGCCATGGCCGTGGCCTGTTCCGCCTCGGCCGCCCGGAGTCGGTCCTCGAGTTCCGGCACTTCGATCGTGCCGATCAACCGTCCTTGATCGACTCGATCCCCGACATCGACGGAAATCTCGCGAAGGTAGCCACTGACCTTGCTGTACAAGGTCGTCCGTTCGTAGGCCTCAATCGTCACCGGCAGCGTGACGCGGCGCACGATGTCCTCGCGACTGGGAGAGGCTACTGTGACCTCGACCGCCAAGACCTCTCCCATGGCATCGGGTGGCGCCACTGACTCGCTGGCAGCGCCTCCACACCCAAAGCCGACCAGACCGACCGTCAAGAAGAGCACGAAAGGGACCCCAAATCGACCATCCGCCGACCTGAAACTGCGGCAGCCGCTCATGCCGTGGCCTCCCTGAGGGCGTCGGGATTCCGCTTCACGATGACGTATAGGCACGGAACCACGACGAGGGTGAGAACCGCTGCGCTCAGGACACCGCCGATGATGGCCCGTGCCAGTGGCACATTTGCCTCGGCACCGGCACCCCCCAGTGCCATTGGAGCCAAGGCCAGAACCGTGGTCAGTGACGTCATCAGGATAGGGCGGACACGCACACGGGCCGCGTCGACAATCGCCTCCTGCACACCCGCTCCTGCGCCAAGCCTCCGGTCGGCATAGTCAACGAGCAGGATGCTGTAGGCCACGACCAGGCCGACTGTCATCACGATGCCCATTGCGGACATGACGCTTATCGGGTTCCCACCGAGGTACAGCGCCGCGCCCACGCCAATGAGTCCAAGTGGCACCGCCAGCATGACCACGAGCGGGTCACGGAAGGACCGGAACTGCACGACTAGGACGAGGTAGACCAGTATCACCGCGAGCAGAAAGCCCTGCAGGAACTGGTCGAGGGATGCGCGCATGACGCCCGCCTCGCCCGTCATGGTGTAGCTGTATCCCGCATCAAGAAACGCAGGACCCGCCACCTCGAAGTAGGGTCCGCGGTCCGACTCCCGTGGAACTGGAATTAGGTCCTGATCACCCGCCAGCGCGGCTTCTACGGCCTCCACCACGGAGCCAACGTCATAGCCGGGCAACACATTGGCGTAGACATCCACCACGCGGGTGATGTTTCGGTGACTGATGGTCGCAGGTCCGGTCGTGCGGTCGATGTCGACGACGGACCTCAGGGCGATCGGAGTGGTGCCCGCACGACCGCTGATGGGGATCTCACGCAGAGTCTCGACCGACTTCAGGTCTTCCTCGGCGTACTGCGCTCCGATGAAGTAGTGGTTGCCGTTGCGCTCGTCGATCCAAAACGCCGGATCGAAGCCAATGCTGGAGTTTGTGGCGGTCACAAGATTCTTCACCACGTCATCGACGTCCACGCCGGCCATGGCGGCCTTCACACGGTCTATCTCGATGTCGAGAATTGGGTAGTCCATCCGCTGAGCGATGCGCACGTCCACGGCGCCTTCCACGTCTTCAACCCGCTCTGCAATCAGGCCGGCGATGCGGTGCGATGTCTCGAGGTTGCTGCCTGAGACCTGGATGTGTATTGGGGCGGGCTCGCCCTGGTTCAGCGCCGCGGTCAGCATCCCGCCCGTATCGAAGGAGAACTCAGTGTCCGGGAACCGCTGCCTCAGCTTGGCGCGCAGGTCGCCGACATAGTCGAACGTGCCACGGTGACCAGACTTGTTCTTGAGCTGCACCAGTACAAATGCGTCCATGGGTCCCGTGTTGGGCGTGTAGGCCGCTGGCCAATCCATGAGCACGCCGATGTTCGTGATCAGCATGCGGAGATTTGAGTCCGGGTGTCGCTCCTCCTCCCATGGATCGGGCGTGCCGATCTCCGCGATCAACAACTCCTCAATCTCCTGCAGACGCGCTTCAGTCATTTCGATCCGTGTGCCGGATGGCAGCCGCACCAGGACCTGGAACTGGCCAGCATCTACAGGCGGGAACAGCTCCGTACCCGACGATCGCAGCAGAACCAACGATCCCGCCAGAAGCACGCCGGCCACTCCGAGGACTGCCCAGCGCCGTGGGAGCAGCCGCGTAATCATGCGCTGGCATGCCGGGGCCAGGACTTCCTTGCGGTTCCGCTTCGCCCCCTGGGGCGTCGCCTTGAGCAGCCGGGCGCAGAACGCCGGCACCAGTGTCAGCGAGAAAAGGAACGACGCGCCCATGGCGAGGGTCGCGGCAAGCGCTACGGGAGCGAAGAGATAGCTGGCCATGCCCGTGAGGAACGTGACCGGAAAGAAGACGACGCAGAAGGTCAGGGTCGACACGAACACCGGAACAGCGACCTCTGAAGCTCCCTGCTGGGCAGCCTCGAACGGTGGCCTACCTGCGTCGACGTAGCGCACGACAGCCTCCACCACGACGATGGACTGGTCGATCAGGATTCCGATGACAAGTGCCAGACCGCCGATGGTCATCGCGTTGAGCGTGGCTCCGGTGAAGTACAACCCCGCCACCGCTGCCAGGATCGAGAGCGGCAGGCACATCAGCACAAGCGCTGTGGACCGCAGCCGGCGCAGGAACAACAGGACCACCAGCCCTGCAAAGCCCGCGCCCAAGGCCCCCGCCACCTGCAGCGCGGTCAGGGAATTGCGCACGTAGACGGACTGATCCAGAACGACTTCGATCGACAGATCGCGCGCCGAGGCGTCCATCTCCCGCAGTCGCTGCAGAATCCTCTCGAGGTTGCCGCGGATCGACTCCACGATCTCGATCGTGTTCGCGCCTGGCTGACGGTAAATCGGAATGTAGACCTGCCTGCGCCCGTTGATTCGCACGACATTGGTCTGGATCTGGCTCGAGTCGCGCACATCGGCAACGTCGCCCACCAGCACCGGGACGCCGTCCCGAACCGCCACAGGCATGTCGTTGAGCTCCTCGACTCGAGCGGGCATGGAGTTCGCGAAGATCTGGTAGTCGATGTTCCCAGCCTTGATGTTGCCGGCCGGTATGAACACGCTCTGCCGCTTCAGGGCGTCGACGACATCAGTCGGCACAAGCCCACGGGACTCGAGCCGCGCCCGGTCGACATACGCCAGGATCCTTCGCAACTTGCCCCCGTAGACCGCAGGCGCAATCACGCCTTGGATAGACTGCAGTCGGTTTCGCAGCTCGAAGTAGGCGATGTCGTAGAGCTCCTTCTCGTTCATCGAAGGGCTCGATACGCTGACCAGGCACAGGGGCACGGACGCTGTGGGATCGAACGGCATGACCATCGGAGGAATGGTCCCGGGCGGCAGGTAGAACATGTCGCTGACGGCGTAGGAGGTGACTTGGCTCATCGCCGTTTCCAGGCTGATCCCATCGCGGAAGAAGTCCTTGACCACGCAAACGCCAAGCATCGCCTTGGCCTCCTGGTGGTCGATGCCCACGGACTGGCCCGTCCAGCGCTCGAGGCGACTCATGATGTCCCGCTCCATCACCTCGGGCGGCATGCCCGGATAGAACGTCACAATCTGGACGGCGGGCGTTCGGAAGATCGGCAGGAGGTCCGCGGGCAGCCGCTGAAACGACGCTATGCCCAGTACGACGGTGGTCAGGGCTGCCACTCCTACGGCATAGGGGTTTCTAAGTGCGTAGGAGATCATGGCCGACGGGCCGCGGCCGGCCATCCGGCCAGTCTTGCGAGCCGCAGCATTGGGCCGGCGAGCAACGTGCAGCCCCCTAGCGCGACGCCCTACAGCATAGACAATTTCCCTGCTCTGGCTGCTTCAAGTCACCGGGAGGCATAGCGCCGCAACACCGAGCGCTTCAGTACACTCTCACGTGTCGAGACGTGATTCATGAGCAGTAGACCTCCAGTCATCCGTCGAAGGGAAATCGTTCAGGCTGCGGCAATCCTGCCTTTCGCAGCCGTGCGTGGATCAGCCGCCAACAGTGCGGTCCGGGTCGGCCTGCTTGGCTCGGGAGGGCGCGGCAGTCGACTCGCCGGCCACGTCGTGAGGGCTCCCGGAGCCGAGTTGGTCGCGCTCTGCGACCTCTTTGACGACCGGATCGAGAGGGCCAAGCAGGTGATCCCCATCGAGAACCCGAGGGTCTACAAGGACTTCAACGAGATGCTCGCCAGCGACATCGACGCGGTGATCATCGCAACACCCCCGTTCCTGCATCCAGAGCATCTCGAGGCAGTCGTCCGTGCGGGCAAGCACGTCTACATGGAGAAGCCCGTGGCTGTCGACGTGGCGGGATGCCGCAGAGTCATGAAGGCTGCGGACTCCGCTCGGCCCGGCCAGAACGTTTCGATTGGATTCCAGCAGCGCTATGGCTCAACCTACTGGGGTGCAAGGGGTGTTCTGGACGCTGGCGAGATCGGAGACATCCGGTATGCCGAAGCTCACTTCCAGAAGGGGGCCGTCAGTGGCAACGAACCGGTACGAAAGCGCCCGGAGACCATGGTTGAGAAGGTGAGGGATTGGAAGTTCTGGAGGGATCTGTACGGCGACATCATCGTGGAGACCTATGTGCACTCGATAGATGTCCTGAACTGGTTTCTGGGAGACACGCATCCGCTCAAGGCTGTTGGAAGGGGAGGCCGCACCATTGCCAAGGCTGGCGACATGTTCGACCACGCGACGGTCGCGTACGAATACGCGGGCGGCGTTCAGGCCACGATGGTGGGTTCCCAGATCACAGCGCCCTTCTTCCGAGAGGTCTACGAGCGGTTTCATGGTGCGGGCGGTGCAGTGGAGACCGCGCGGCACTATTGGAAGCACTACCGCGGCAGGGACGACACGATACACGTGGATGCGGAACGGAGCATCGATCAAGATTCGGTTGAAGCCTTCATTGAGCGAGTCGCCCAGGGCAAGACCGAGAACGTGGGCATCCGCGGCGCAGAGAGCACGCTCACTGCAATCCTAGGCCAGAAGGCGATGCAAGTCGGACGCACGGTGACCTGGGAGGAGATGATGGCATCCGCATGACGGTACGTCGGCAACCGTTCCGTGAGGCGGCCATCGTCACCTGTTGCTGCGCACTCGCAGTGGCTTTCGTCACCACTGCATCTATGGGTGCAGAAGGCCTGTCCAAGGCGGAGAAGGACGAAGGCTTCGAGTCATTGTTCGACGGCAAGACGCTTGCGGGCTGGGATGGTGACCCCGACCTCTGGTCCGTGGAGGATGGTGCGATCGTCGGCTCGAGTGACGGGCGCGCAGTGGGGACGAACACGTACTTGATTCACGAGAAGCCAGTCTCTGATTTCATGCTGCGGCTCCAAGTCCGTCTGCGCAACGGCAACAGCGGCATCCAGTTCCGCAGTCGACACATCGACGGGCCAGGGTGGATCGTGCACGGCTATCAGGCCGACTTGTCCGACGCGGGCGACCGGTCGGCCTGGGGCAACTTCTATGAGGAGAAGGGCCGCGGGCGCGGGATGATGGCAACGCACGACGAAGGCTGGCAGCGGGCGAAGGACGTGGTCCGCATCCAGGACTGGAACGATTACGAGATCCGCATGGTCGGCTCTGCGGTACGGCTTGTGCTGAACGGCAAAGTGACATTCGAGGGCCAGGACAACCACAGCGCGTCGGGCGTGATTGCGATACAGCTGCACTCAGGACCCGGCATGCGGGTCGAGTGCCGGAACGTTCGCCTCAAAGAACTCTGACCCCAAAGCGGGCCCCTGCCGACACGTTAGGTGGTCGAGAACTCCGTTGCTAGACTCGGCCTCATGCGGCTTCTCGTCCCGCTTCTTCTGGCATTCACGGCGCTGAGCAGCGCACAGGAGCGACCGCCGAACATCGTCATCGCGCTTGCCGACGACATGGGCTGGGGTGACCCACAGTCCTACCAGCCAGACTCGAAGATCCCCACGCCCCATATCGACAGGCTCTCTCGTGGGGGGATGCGGTTCACCGACGCGCACAGCCCGTCATCCGTGTGCACGCCCACGCGATACGGCCTGCTGACCGGCCGCTACGCTTGGCGCACCTCGCTCGAGACAGGTGTCCTCGACGGGTTCGGACCACCCCTGATCGAGCCAGAGGAGGACACGATCGCTTCCCTTCTGAAGCGGTCCGGCTACCGGACAGCAGTGGTCGGCAAGTGGCATCTGGGCATGCGCTGGCTCGACCGCGGGGGCAAGCCGATGCCCAGACGCAATGGACGGTTCCGACCGGGTGGCAACGTCGACTACACGGTTGCAACAACCGGAGGTCCACTCGACGTGGGCTTCGACACCTTTTTCGGTATCTCGGCGTCGCTTGACATGAGCCCGTACTGCTTCCTACGCAACCGGTCCGTCGAGGCAATCCCAACCATCCCGATGCCGTCTGGACTGGGCGACATCTTTTCTGGGCTGTTCGCGGGTGTCCGGTCCGATGACTTTCGCGTGGAGGACGTTCTGCCGAGGCTCGCCGAGGAAGCCGAGCGCATTGTGGATCTCCACGCCGGCCGCGACGAACCTCTGTTCCTGTACCTTCCGTTCGCCTCGCCCCACCTTCCGATCGCACCCAACGAAGAAGGCGGCAGCGGCGCGGGACGATACGGGGACTTCGTGATGGAGACAGACCAAGCCCTGGGCCGCGTGCTTGAGGCCCTGGACCGCAATGGCATGACAGATTCGACGATCGTTGTCTTCACCAGCGACAACGGCGGGCTCTGGCATTGGTGGGACTTCCGCGCGGCGGACGACGGGGGCGAAGCACCGAGCACCGCCCGCGGGGCGTACGTGCGTGACTTCGGTCATCGCAGCAATGCGGACTGGCGCGGCACCAAAGCCGACATCTTTGAGGGCGGCCATCGAGTGCCCTTCGTGGTCCGTTGGCCTGGGACGGTCTCGGAGGGATCCACCAGCGATGCACTGGTGGTGTTGACGGACCTCTACGCTACGGTGGCCGAGATTGTGGACCAGAGACCTCGTGGAACTTCCGGGCAGGACAGCCATTCCTTGCTACCGCTACTGCGTTCGACGGGTGTTTCGGGGAGGCCATCCGCTGTCCACCACTCAGCGAGAGGTCTGTTCGGATACCGAAAAGGTGACTGGAAGCTGATTCTTGGCAGGGGTTCGGGCGGGTTCACGGTGCCACGCTCGATCGACGGACCGGGCGGACAGCTCTACAACCTCGCCGACGATCCGAGGGAAACCACCAACCTCTACAACGACCGGCCGGACATCGTTCGGGAGTTGCAGCAGGAACTGGAAGACGTGCGGCGTTGAGAGTTGACGGAACCGATGTCCCTCGCAACAGCGTGCATTGGCAATCTAGCGACCTGATCCGATGCGTGGTTTCCTGAGACGTGGACTCCTCCGCAGGACCGTCCAAGCCGCAGCGGGATCGTCGATCGTGATGCGCGGCCTGGGCCAGTCTTCCAACAGCGAAGGTGCTGGGGTCGCTGGCATCGACCATGTCGCGCTGCCGATGCGAAACACCGAAGCGATGATGCAGTTCTATCGCGCCCTTGGAATGGATGTCCGCGAGGGCTCCAGGATCTGCTCGGTGCACTGCGGCGATCAGAAGATCAACTTCCATCGCCCGAGCCTGTGGCAGGATGAGTCGTTCACTCTCCGCGCCCCCAAGGTAGAGCCTCCGTGCGGTGACATCTGTTTCGTTTGGCAGGGATCGGCAACCGCCCTGTCCGCACGTCTCGACCTGGCAGGGGCCCAAGTCATTGAGGGTCCTGTAGAGCGCCAAGGCGGGCGCAGCGGCGGGGAGGACCGCGGTACCAGCCTTTATGTGAGGGACCCCGATGCCAATCTAGTGGAGTTCATCATCTACTGACGCTGCCGGCTGCGGAAGGCGCAGAAGGTCCTGATCAAGGACGAGCTGGCCACTGGGGATCATCCCCTGTACCTGGCTCGCCACGAGCGCCTTCATGGCAGCGCTGGTCGACTTGAATCCCAGCATGCGGGCCACTTCGATTGCACAGTCGTCAACCTCGATGCCGAAGTTGCGCTCAACGGCCAGCACAATGGCGCGCGCAACTTCCGAGGGAGGCAGCATCGCCAAGTCCCGAAGCTTCGACGACTGGACATCGCTTCGGTCCCGAACCTGCTCGACACCCTCGAAACCGAACGGTTCGAGGAATTCCCTTGATGTACCCGAGCCTTCCTGAACACTCTTCTGACGCACTGCAAGTGTTGCCGCGTCATTCGTGGCCCTCAGGATGCGGCTCCCCGTGCGCTTGTAGCCCCACAGACGGCTGAGTCGCCTCCCGAGCTCATCAACATGAATCGGCCCTTCTTCGTCAACGATCCGCCTGATGTAGGGCAGCAACTGGCTCGTCTCAACTTCATGCAGGTGGTCTCTGCGCACTGACTTCGAGATCGAGAAGCTGGCCTCCACGTACGGAACGACATGCGTCGGCTCAGGCTGTGGCTTCGTCTCGGTTCGACGGATGACGGGTTCCTCGGATTCGACCGGTGGCGCGGTTCGCATGCTGCGCCCACTGTCGCGAGCTCGATCGATCGCTGTCAGCAGCTTCTCCATCTCTTCGTCTTGGTTGTAGAACCAGTCCGTGCTCCAAATGCGGTGGAACTTCCATCCCTTCGTTTCGAGTACGGACTGCCGGAGTCTGTCACGCTCACGTGCCCAGCTGGAGGAGTGATATCTCGCGCCGTCGCACTCGACAGCGAGCAAGAATCGGCTGTCGTCGTCGGGGTCGTACACGGCCAAGTCGATCTTGAACCCAGCGGACCCTACCTGAGGCTCGACACGGTGGTTGTGTGACGCCAATGCCATTGCCACCGACTCCTCGAACGGGCTGTCCATCGGAGCGCCCGTGATCACCGGTACGTCGAGCTCGCCGGTCTCGGCGAACTTGAGGAATCGCTTCAGGACTAGTGGGCCCCGGTGGCGCGTCGCATCGGTGCGGATGTCGGAGTGACGGATGGACGAGAAGACCCGGCATCGCTTCTTGGCGCGAGTGAACAGAACATTCAGCCTTCGCTCGCCTCCGTCGCGGGACACGGGCCCGAACGACTGGGACATGTAGCCGTCCGGACCCTTGCCGTACCCCACCGAGATGTACACCACGTCCCTCTCGTCACCCTGCACGTTCTCCAAGTTCTTGACGAAGAACGACTCGTGCCGACCCTCTTTGCAGAACGCCTCCAACCCGGGATGCTCCACTCGAAGCAGCTCGACAGCGTCCTGGATCGCGTCGCGCTGAGACACGGACAGCGCCACAACCCCAAGGGACTCGTCGGGACGCGTTCGTGCATGCTCCAGGATCGCGCTGGCCACTGCGTCCGCTTCCTTCGGGTTGTTGCGCTTCTTGCCACGGTGGTACTCGCCCTCCACGAACGACAAGGACAATCCGAGCTCCGAACCTCCCTGCTCCGGGCTCGGGGGACAGATCAGCTTGTCGTCGTAGAACTCGAAATTCGAGACCTGGATCAGGGACGGGTGCCTGGACCGGTAGTGCCAGCGCAACCTCGCGCCAGTCATGCCCCGGGCCTCGCAGAGCGAGAGGATGCTCTCCATGTCACCGACCTGACCGGCTTGAATGTCAGCAAGGTCGTCGGAGTCCGAATCGTCCCCGGATTCGCTGACCTGCCGGTCGAAGAAGGAGGTGGGAGGCATTTGCTTCTGGTCGCCCACGACCACGATCTGCTTTGCACGCTGTATCGCGCCGATTGCGTCCGCCGGTCTGACCTGACTGGCCTCGTCGATCAGAAGCAGATCAAACGTGATCCGGCCTGGCTTCAGGTACTGGGCGATCGACAAGGGGCTCATCAGGAACACCGGCTTGATCGCCATGACGGCTTCGGCTGCCCTATCGAGCAGGCGCCGAATGGGCATGTGCCGCGCCTTCTTGCTTGCCTCACCTCGGACGATCCCAGCCTGCCCAGCTGACCCTGGCGGTAATCCTGCAAAGTGCTTGATCGCGACTTCCTGTGCGGCCAGCCTCTGCAGCTTCTGGTCGAGATCCTGAAATTCGGCAACACGGCTCGTCCGTTCCCTGCCGTCCAAGCTCTCAAGTTCCGGGGCGTCGCTGCACATGCGCTTCCAGAGCGACGCGGCGCGGACGAACTCGAACGCTTCCGCCGCCTGATCGAGACCAAGGGCACCGGTGCCAAAGCGCTCACGCACCGTCCCGAGACCGAGTTCCGTCAGGCGGGAGCCGGATGTAGCCAAGCGATGCCACGATTCGACACCCCCCATGTCGGCCGTCCATTTTCGGCAACGCTCTTGCAGTGTCGTGAACGATGCTTCCGAGATCTGTTCCACGCCGAAGGCCATCGGAACGTCCAGGGCCAGCTCCGCAGCGACCGCCTTCCACGCGGCGCCCAGCTCATCACACGCGATACGAACCTCTCCGGCTAGGGCGACAAGGTCGCTGCGATCCGGCAACGCAGCGACCCGCTCCCGCACGGCCAGTCCAGTGCCAAGCAGTTCCGTCTGCGCCGCAATCCATCGCAACCCGGGAAGCACAGTCCCCACCCGCGTCTCCGCTGAGCGCCACTCGAATCGAAGGGCCTCCCGGCCCAACTGGTCCGCAGATTCGACCTCGCGACGCATCTTTTGGCAGGCAAGGATGCTGTCAATCTGCTCGAGCCGACCCTCGTGGGTCGCGGGAAGGTCGCCGACTTGCACAGCCTTCAGGCGGGCCATCGCACTGCGATAGCGGCCGTTCAGGAACCGAAGGAGACTCTCGCCATGAGCGGCAATGTCCAGGCGCACCTCGTCCCAGCGTATGTCCAGAGCGGTCGGCGACACGCTCCGCTGCAAATCCGCGAGCATACCCTGTAGCTGCTCTACCGCCTCGCAGAGGCAGAGCACCTGTTTCGGACGCTGAACAAGCACATCCGCTACTAGCAGCTCCGGAACTGCCTGAGGCATCTCAACCAGCGCCTCCAAGCCAGCCGCGACTCGCTCGACCGCAGCAGGTTGCCCGAGGCTACTGTCTGCCACGACTCTGGACCCCTTCGACCCAGCGGCCTCGGCGATCCTGAGCTTTTCGGAGAGCAGCTCGATCTGGCTCTGGAGACGCTGCCGCTCAATCGGGCTGATCCGTTTGCTCAAGCCACGCCACGGGTGATCCTGTTCGCGTCCGTATTCGCGGATCAGCGTCGTCATGGCCTCGATGGCTGCGACACAGTCCTCGTACTCCCGCCGACTCCATCCGTCAGAACCAGCGATCTCAAATCCAGGATGCGGAACCTTGCGTGCAGCGAGCCTGGACAGGCGCCCGATCACCCCGAAGGGTGTCTCGCCCGAGTCTGCATCCACTGTGTGGAGCAGGTCAGCGGTGCGATTCAGATCGTCCCGCACCTGTCTCAAGCGCTCGTAGTGCTCTGCACCAACTGCTTCTGGCGACGCCAGCTCCAGCGTCTTCTTGAGCTCGCTGTACACGTGCTTGCGAACGGACTTGTGAGAGTGCAGTTCGAGGCAGATGGGTCCGAGCCCGCAGTGCACCAGACGGTCATGCACGACATCGAGCGCCGCCCGCTTCTCGGCCACGAACAGCACGGTCTTGCCCCTGCCAGCAGCCGCAGCGATGATGTTGGCGATGGTTTGGGACTTGCCCGTCCCGGGCGGCCCCTGCACGACGAGGCTTCGCCCCTCCTGCGCCGCGGCAATAACCTTCGTCTGCGAGGCGTCAGCGTCGAGGATGTGACCAAGCTCACGGGGATCAGGGAATCGCTGGTCAAGGTTCTCGTCGGATGTCGAGATGCTCTCGCTCGTGTCGAACCCCTCGGTCAGCAGCTTGGCTAGGAGGCAACTCGAATCGGCTTTGGTGAATGCAGACAAGTCACTCCACATCTGGAACTTGGCGAATGAGAAGAAGCCGATCTGCATCAGGTTCGGCTCGACTCGCCAGCGCTCCATCGACGACACTGCGCTGCCCGCCAGATCGCAGTACGCGGAGGGCAGCCACTCCTCGCCGTCCGGCAGATCGGGAAGCCTGAATCCAAAGTCCGTGTTGAGGAGCTCACGCAGGGACAGGTTCGGTTCCATGTCCTGGTCACGCACGAAAACCTTGAATCCACTGCGACTACTGTCACGCTCGAGGTCCACCGGAAGCAGGATGAGCGGCGCCCAGCGCCCCTTGTCGGAGGATTCGCTCTCGAACCAATTGAGGAAACCGAGGGCGAGGAAGAGCACATTGACGCCCTGTTCCTCCTCTATGGATCGAGCCTCCCGGTAGAGCGACAGCAGTCGGCGTTGCAGCGGCTTGGGGCCTAGTGCGCTCTGCAGCTTCGTGTCGACGTGATGCGCTGCTGGAGTGCCGGATCTGTACTCGTCCGGCAGGAAGACACCCATGTCGTTGTCTTCGCCAGTGTCGGCCACCGGCACCGCGCCGCGGAATGGCTCGAACGACATCTTGCGGCCGCGCCGCAAGAGAATCCGAAACACCTCGTCCGACAGCTCGTCGACGATGTCCAGGTGCTTGGCCCCAGGCTTGCCCACTGGACAGCTAATGAGGCGGTTGCGCTTACCGACATCAAGGAGCTGCTTGGAGAGCGACTGGAGGGCCGCCTCCAAGCCCTCTGTGGGCCGACCTGGTTCCGTTCCCTGCCGCTGGCCAGCGCCCATTCCCACTCAGCCTTCCCGCACCACAAGAACACTTTTGCAACTGCACTAGAAACAGGTTGCTTCGTGGCTCACTGTATCAGAGCCCGGGTGCTGACTCGGGGGACTGGTGGACGGCCTGGAGCGCGGCCTGCCGCACAACCCAATCGCGCAGTATCTGGTAGCCCTGATCCTCAGGAACATAGCGAAGCCCACCTTGGTGGCCTTCCTCCTGACCCGTCTGCTCATTGAGCGGCTTGCGCAGGAACAAGCTCCTGTCCGGATCCTCGGCGTCCACGCGCTCCTGGATCTTGCGGTAGTTGGTCAGAAGCTCGTTCGCTGGGATGTATCCTCCATCGTCCGGGGGATGCAGATACAGAGTCGGCACGCGACCCGGCACACCATGGCAGGAGATGCAGGCGCGGTCATCCCTCGAACTGACAGCGTTCATCTCCGGGAAGACGTAGTCGCGGAAATGAAGGATGTCCTTGACGAACTCCTCCGTGGGCTCAAGCCGCCGGGAAGTCGAGTCCGGCTCTATCGACGCGATCAGCGTCTGGAGCTGTCGCCCATAGCTCTCATCGTCATTGGACAGGAGATTCCGAAGACGGGCCCTGATCGCGCGATCCGGCTCGTCATTGACATACTCGCCAATCGCCCTGCGCACTTCGGGGTTCCGTCGCAGCGCCGGCTTCGTCGCCAACCGGGACGCCTGGTTGCGCAAGGCCAAGGGCGCGTCGGCATCGAACCAATCCACAAACATCGAGAGGACTCGCCGCTTCCCCTCGACGATCGGATCCCTGGTCCCGACATCTTGGTCGCCCGCGGCCTGCCCTTCCACATGCGGTGCGAGCTTGACGTAGTCGAGTCCGAACTTGTACTCAGGCTCCGCTTCGGGGGAGGTGCCAACCATCTTCACGGTGAGGAGCCGTTGGCCGGCTTCGAGGTCGAACACTCCGAGCGAAGTCGGCCCGGTTGAGGAAACGTCCGGCCGGTAGAAGTCGGCAGTCTCCAGCACTGTCCGATCGTCAAGGGAGATGTCCACGATGCCGTGTGAGGCTCCGTACAGGAATGCCGCCAGCAGTTCGTACCGACCATCCTCGGGAACCTCAATACCGAACGACACGTGCGCTCCAACCTTGCCCTCCTCCCAGAGAAGGATGGTGTTTCCGCTGGCTACGCCGTCCGCGATCATCTGCTCGGTCGTGCGCCCGAACGTCAGTTCCTGGACGGCGAGATCCTCGGCCTCTGTAGCACCCTCGACTGCCTCCTCCAAAGACGCACTGCCCTCACGGAACGCGAGCATCCATTCGGTAGAGTCGAGCCAGAGTCGAGCGTTGCCCGAGAGGTGGCGGAACGCCTCCTTGCGCTGCAGCGTGCGGTTCTCCCCGAGAATTTTCGCCAGCAAGGGCGCGTAGTCGACATCGTCCAGTCCTGCGGTCAAGTTAGGTGCGGGCTTGCCCGCCAAGGTCGCTGAAACCGGCAAGACGCCAGCTCGGGTGTCGGCCCTGGCGCCGAGCAGCGATTCGTAGAAGAGCGTCTCCTCTTGCGGGCTAAGCCCCTCAAAGTCCCATCGGATGCGGGCCAAGAAGTTGGCCACAGCGTCAGCGTCCTTTTCTCTGCCCTCGTGCGCGTACTGCTGCAACATCTGAAGGAGGGGCTCTAGAACGGCAGGCGTCGCGGGCAGGGACAGGCTGCCGGGGTTGGATAGGACACGCGCCGCGATTGCCACCACCTCGGGGTCGGCGCTCCGGACCAGTTCGAGCATCTCGGTCTGCAGCGGCTCATAGGTGATGTTGCGTGCTCCCTCCAGCGCGATCGATCGCCATGGGATGTGGCCCGGATCGTCCTGGGCATTCCCGTAAACCGCATGCACAGCCTTGCCGAACAGTTCCGTCGCTCCCGGCGTGCTGTACGCGAACTGTCCTGGACTCTGCTGGTTTGCTCGCTCCATGTAGTGGGACGCAGCCATCGCCGTGAGACGCCGGTCTACGAAGAGCCTCTGTTCGGCGTCGGCGGTCTGACGCCAAGTGGCCAGATCGTTGAACAGCGTCGATAGTTCCGGGTACTGCTGGCGGAGGTACTTGCCGCCAGTGATGTTGTTGACCTGGCCATTGACCACGAACAGCGAAATGGTGGTGTACCGCAGCGCCATGTCCACGTGGGCCTCGGGCTCAGGCCGCAGCAGGGCGTCCATCCATGCCTGGTTCAACGCCTCTCGCATCGGTGGGTTCCAGACCCACCAGTGCCAAGCAGCCTTGAACGCGAACGCCCTCACGCCGGGATGCGAGTCGACCATGCCGGCCGTGAGCGAACTCACCAACGCTGGCACGTCGATGTCCGTCTCCATGCCAGCCAAGTGCGCTCTGGTAACGAGGGCCTGCATGACGGACTGGCGCGCTCGGTCACTGCCTTGGCTGAACGCCTCGAGAATCTCGCGCCAGCCAGCACCGTCCAGCAGTAGCTGTCTCAGGGACCAGAACGCAGCTTCGCGACAGGCCTTTACTGGGTCGTCCAAATGATCGATGAGGGTCGGCACTCCCGTCTGATCCATCGACCCACCCAGTCCGAGTAGCCCGTACAGACGCAGGCGGGGATCCTCGCTGCGGACCGCCTCGTGAAAGAGCGGTGCGTACTTTACGTCGCCCGTTGCCTGGGCGGAGCGCAGAATCGAGAGGGTCTCAATCGCTGAAGCGTCCTCGCTGAGCCGCAGCTCCGGCGAATCGCCCGCCTTCGGAGCTGGATGCAGCCGGCTCAATGCCCGAAGGGCGTATGCGCTGGTCACGAACCCCGTCTGGGCCGCCGCGTTCCAAATGCCGTAGGGGTACTGGTTTGCCAGCATCCACTGGACGCCCTTCCGCACCACTGGATGGTCCGAGCCGAATCCGGCAGCCTCCAAGGCGATGAGCGCGACCGCCGTAGCGGCGGGATAGCTGTGGTCGTCAGGCCGCTGCCAGCGCCCCTCATCGTCGGCCTGGCCGAACTTGAACCCCCAACCCCCGTCGTCCTGCTGCAGGGTCAGGATGCGCTCGATGTCGATCCGTGCACGCTCTCTCAGGCTGGCGTCGAGACGCTCCGCCTCGGCGATCCGGCGTGCCGAGTGTGTCAGCCGACGAACCTGGTCCACATAGTCGGCGGGCCATATGCGGTGCACGAATTCGATGCGATGGCCATAGTCATCGGTCACTCGGACCGTATCGCCAGTCGCCAAGATCTTGCGGCCCTTCTCCTCGAGGCCGAAGAAGTAGCGCGGTTCGCCGGTGTCCCTCCATGCCCGCTCCAGAACCTCGGCCGCGAACTTGAACACCACGTTGAAGCCGAAGTTTGAACCGCGGCCTGCCGCGTTGATGCCCTTCGGATCGGCTGTCTGGAGCACGTAGTTCGCTGTGCGCTGCTGCCACTGTCTGTGGACTTCCTTCGGCCGGAACGTTCGCTCATGCAGGACGATGTTCCGGCCAGCCACGCGGGTGCCCGCCGGGCCGTCCCCGAGGTCGTTCGGCGCAACGCTGGTGTTCACAGCGGCGTCCTTGAGCTCGTTGGTCAAGCGCAGAGACTCGTACATCGTGTTGACGAGCCGCCGGTAGTTCTGCTCGACCCCCTTAGGTCCGTAGCCGTACCGAAACGCGTCCGCCACACCCCACACACCGCTCTGCGTGTGGCAGCTCATGCAGTTCTCGCCGAAGAGCGCCGTCGCGTCCCGGACCCGACGATGCAGAGCGATGTTGCGTGGCCGATGGATCAGCCAGGCGTCAATCTCCGCAAGGTGGTAGTAGATGCCCTGCCGCACGGCCTCAACCGGGTCTTCGTAGGGTGCAGGATCGAAGATGCGCACATGCATCTCGTAGTGCGGCTGGTTCGCCTCGACCCGCAGGTAGTAGATCTCACCCGGATCGAGACGGCGCGTGACGAAGGTTCGAAACGATCGGTCCTGCTGGTGGGCGCGCTCGTTGATCGCGCGGCCCTCCTCGTAGGTGTAGACCGGCACGGGCCCAGGAATGACCGTGGCGGGCGGATGCACGTACGGAACCGGATTGAAGTTCGCGAAGTCGCGGCTGTTGGGCTGGTCGCGCTCCTGCATTTCCTCCGTACTCGGCGTTCCCCGCTTGTAGAACCGAATCCGGGCGCTTACCACGGGTTCGATGATCTGCAGATTGGCGCTGAAGTACGTGGCTTCCGAACCGCGGTACTCGATCCGGTACCAGTCGTCAGGGGTGGTTCCGGTCGCGGTGTTGTTGTAGTACTCGAGGTCGTCCGCACCCGCGATGACGTGCAGTTCGCTCCTACCGTCCTCGGAGGGCAGCGCGAGGTTGATCGCCTGCTCGGGAGAGTCGTTTGGCTCTGCCTCCAGCACCAGTCCGTTGCCGGAGAGCGCCTCGATCGGCCGAATCTCTACCTGCAGCTCGACGCCATCGACCGACGGAGTGATCGCGGGCAGCGGATTGGCGAGTGGGGCCCGGCCAGTGTCATGAGGGATCGGGCCCAGCGGCTGCTGTCGGTCCTTGAGCGTCGCAAGACGAAGTGCGTAGGTGCCGGAGACCGGTGCGCGGTAGACGGTCAGGACATCGGGATCCAGGGCGTGCAGCACCTTGGTCCAGTCCGTTGTTGCCCGGACCCCGTGATCCTTGCGGTCCTCAGCACGGCTGTCGATGTCCGGACCATCCCAAGTCACCTCAATTCGAGCGTTGGGTGGCAGGCTCGAAGGCGTCGCGATGCGAATCCCCAGCTCCAGCGTCTCTCCTTCTTCGAGAGACCACGAACTGCTCCAGCTACCATCGAAATTGAACGACTTGAGCGTCGGCTCGACTTCGCCATGCAAGGTCCCTGCGAAGAGCAGGACCAATGCCACTAGGAAGAGCAGTGCCGAGCGTCGGCTCGTTGCGGTCCAGACGATGCGCTCCGATCCATCCATGCCTAATTCGGGATCATCGTAGCGAACCGATGCCCCGACACTTGGCTTTCCTCGATCACACAGCCTGTAGATCGCGTTGGGTCGAGGCTGTACGCGATCAAGGATCTGCGGTGCGCGATGACACGGCCGCGGGCGCGGACACCTCCGATGTGACCCCTGTACTCTCCGATGCATCGGCTGGCTCGATGACCTGCAGCACCTCCCATTCGTATAGGTCACGCTGAAGTCGCTTTACGAGGTGTCCCTCGGGGGCAGCCTTCAGGTACTGGCGGTACATCTCAGCCGCTTGCCGGTATTCGCCGCGCTGACGGAGGGTCTGTCCCACTATCACGTAGGTTTCTGGATACGTCTCGCCCTGGCCGTCCTCCAAAAACGACCTAGCCAAGCGTTCGGCAATGTCGTACCGGTTGGACCGATAGGCTGCGACCGCCCCGACATACGTAATGAATCCCATGGACGGCGTCAGCTTCTGGTACTCGTCCGCGTACTCGGCGACCGTGTCCCAGTCCCCAATCGCATAGGCCTGCCGAATGAGGGCCTCGTATGGGCGCAGATAGCGCGGGTCCGCTTCGATAGCCTTGCGCAATGCCATGCCGACTCTCGGAGCGTCCCCGACACGGAGCAGGGCCTCGGCAAGACCTGTCCAAGCCGCCGCGTATTGGGGTGCGGCGGAGATGGCCCTCTCGAAGTGCCGAATCGATTCCTCGAGGTTGGGTCTGGGCTGTGACAGACGCCTGACGCCCTGGCGATACGCCCTGATCGCGCCCCCTGAAACGCTGAGCGATGTCGGACTGACCACGTTGCCCTGGACTCCCTCGATGGGATGAAGCACTACCGCACCTGCAAGTGATCCGTCGGCGCTGGAGACCGTGTCGCGACGCAGGAGCGAAGCGCTGGAGCGGTAGCCCGCGTGTTCCGCCGATACCATGCACCCCGACACGTCCACCCCCGTTGCGCCTCCGGCCTTCGACGACGAAGAGCGGTTACCTCCCGAGCGCCCAGCTTTGGCTATCGCGTACTCGAAGCGACCCTCAAGATTGGTGAAGGCGCGGAGCGTCGTCGTGACAGAGCCGCAGCTTAGTAGGACCACGACCGGTTCAGGCGGATTCTCGCCGGTAGAGAGCACAACGTGCCCCTGTATCTTGCGCGGTACAAGCACCGGGACGACGGCCCGACCCTTGGCCGGAGTCTGGGCATTGCTGGCGGGACGCTCTGAAGAGCTGGTTGCGGGACGCTCAGCCGTCCCAACGGACAAGCTTGCCGCGCCGCCCGGCTGCGGTGATCCGACCGGCCTTTGAGCGGCCAGAGATGCACCAACTACACATACAAGACACTGCAATCCAATACGTTGCAGCCACTTACCTAATGTTGCACGCAAGGAGCAGTCGGACGTTGATCCACGTGCAGAGTACGACAGGGGCGATCCCGCCGCAAGACCTCGTCGCATGTCCCGCCAAAGCCAAGGTGTCCGCTCCCTAGAATGCGCCACTTGAGATTGACCGTTCTGGAAACGAGGACTGATGGGGTCCAGGGTCTTTGGAAGTGGCCCATGTCCCGACACCACACCCGTACCATCGAGTGCTAGCGCCAGGTTGTGCAGGCGTTCCTCAGCGGATCAGCCCTCAACCGACTGGCCTAGCATCACGGCGTGTTCCGGAACCTGGTCCACATCCGAGTCACGAAGTACGAGGCAGTGCCTTCAGCTGCGAATCGCGGCACTGAAACTTGACCAGAGTGGGAATCCCCCCTGAAGAGCAGGCCCCTGACTCCTTGGGCGTCACCTGATTCGGAACTACTGGTCTGAAGCTCCGGACTCGCTGGCCTGGGACTGGTCCAGCGCCATCGCGAGAGCACGCTGTGTTGTCACGTCGTCAGGATCATCCCGGAGGATTGCCTCGAGCTCCGCAACCCCTTCATCGCATCTGTCGAGTCGGCACAAGACGAGGCCAAGGTCCCGGCGAGCGTTGTTGTTGAACGGCTCGAACTCAAGAACTGTTCGGAACTTGTCGACCGCCCCCACAAGATCCCCTCCTTCCTGCATTTGGAGGCCCACCTCATGGAGCTTCGCGGTGGCAAGCTCATTCTCTCTGGCGTTGTCCAGGGTCGCGATCATTCGCTGCAGCTTCTGACGCTGTCGACTCGCGTCCTCGGTCCGGCCCGCCATGTGAAGTACGCGCATCAGGTTGTAGAGGATCGACTGCTCGTTCGGGCGCATTTCGTGCGCGGCCTGCAAGTGCTCGACCGCCGACCCCAGATCGCCGTCACGCCGCTTCGCGAGTGCGAGCTGGTAGCGAGCTTGTGGGTTCTCCGGAATGATCTGCACTGCACGCTCAAACAGGGGCAGCGCTTCGTCCTCCCTGAGAAGTCTGGTGCGCACTAACCCGAGCGCCAGTAGTGCCTCGCCGTTTTCCGCGTTGAGTTCCACCGACCGTTGCAGGTCGGCCTCGGCCTCCAGCAATCGTTCGCGTTCCGCGTGAAGCTTGGCGTTCAGAAAGAGGAGGTGCGCCTGCCTATTCGGATCCTTCTCGAGACGGATCGCCACGGCCATGTGTTCCAATGCTTGGTCGAACTCCTCCTTCGAAGCAAGGATGATGGCGATGCTGAGGTGAGCAGGTCCAAGGTCTGGTTCCAGGTCAGCCGCTCGTTGGAAGGCCGAGAGTGCGGCATCCTGCTCTCCTAGGTTCGCGAACCCGGAACCAGCGGCTAGCAGTGATCGCGCATGGCCGGGGCGCAGCTCTATTGCTCGCAGCAGTGCCTCGATCGCCTCGCTGCGACGCAGAACCTGGGACAACGCCAATCCCAGCGCCAATTGGGTATCCGCGTCGTCGGGACGCGACCGGACGAGGTCGCTGAGGATCTCTATCGCTCCGGCGCGGTCACCACGTTGGAGCCTGCTGGTGGCCTCGCTTCGGCGCGCATCCCAATCGCTAGAGGGACTCTGGGCGTGCAACCCGGCCAAGAGCACGCTTGCCACAACAAACCAGCCCACCGCGGCGCGACCACCACTAGACGCTGGTCGCATTAGAAGCCACACACCTCCATGCGGTCCGGGCCCAATGTGCCCGGACCGTGCAGCCTAGCCCTGCCGGGGTACATCAGAAAGTTATCTTCAGCCCGAACTGAAGTTGGCGCATGGGTATGACCGTGTTTGTGATCCTACCCATCGTGGGTGAGAGAACCACGGAATTGGGAACGCCGTAGTTCGCCACGTTGAGGATGTTGAAGAACTCGGAGCGGAACTCGACCCACCGGCCCTCGCCGATGCTAAAGCGCTTGAACAGTGACAGATCGAACACGGTCACTGCCTCCGAACTGACGACCCCACGCCCTGCATTGCCGAAGCTGCCGAACTCCGGCACCGCGAAGGCATCGGTGTTGAACCACCGTTCGGCCGTACGCGAACCCGAGTTGGGGTCGCCTACCAAGTTCGGGCGCATGTAGCTCCACCACGCAACCTCGTTCCCGATATTGGCCACATCGCCACCGACCACCATGTTGACCGGCTCACCGCTGCGCACCTGCACCAAGCTGTTCACCTGCCAGTTCCCCAGCAGCCAGGCCGCGGGGCCGGTGTTGAGGAAACCCTTGCCCTTGCCAGCAGGCAGCTCCCAAGTGGTGGACAGAGACAAGAAGTGAGGCACGTTGTATCCCGAGACGCCCTCATTACGCTCGAGGTTGTAGAAGTCCTGCACATAGGAGCTTCCACCAGTCCCGTTCTCGGCTGTGAAGAAGCCGCTGGCTCCGTTGTCCCAAGCGCGCGACCACGTGTACGACGCCAAGAACGACAGGCCATCCGAGAACCTCCGCTCGGCCTTGAGCTCTAGCCCGTGGTAGTTGGACATGCCACGGTCGTCTCCCCAGAACAACGTCGGCATGTGCGGCTGGGGCTTTCTCGCCTGGACTTCGTCCGGACCGCCTGGACCTGGGGCCGCGGTGTTGCCCAGTCCAGTGATCTGCAAGCGATTGCTGACGCTGCCGACGTACCCGACCGCGACGATCGTGTTCTGGCTGACCTGCTGCTGCAGCTCGACGTTCCACTGGTGACTGAGGGGGTTCTTGGTGTAGTGGTCAACGCACCAGCACGTGTCCGACCACGGATCGGAGCCCGGTAGCGGGCTGCCGAGCTTGCCGCGCAGTTCCTCGACAAATCGCACAGGTTCGCCAATCGCGTTGGTCGGCTCGAAGAATCCATTGTTGGAGGGCCAGCCGCCCGAGCCCTGCCAGGACTGGTTCACTCCGGTCAATTGATCGAACACGATGCCGTAGCCAATGCGGAGAACGGTCGTGGGCTTCATGCTCCATGCGAGGCCGAAGCGAGGCTGCCAGTTGTCCCAGACTGGGAACGGTCCAATGCTCGTGTGCTCGGCGAGCGCGATCCGGTCGCCATTGGCTACGTCCTGCAGGCCATTGCCCGGGATGCAGGGCGCGATGCCGGCGTCATTGCAAGCTGGCGGCATGGAGTCCAAGCCGATCAGGAACCGACCTGTGTCGAGCTCGAAATTCGTCTTGAAGACTCCAGAGTTCGACTCGACATCCGGCCACATCAGGTGATCGAAGCGAAGACCGATGTTGAGCGTCAGGTTGGGCCTGATACGCCACTCGTCCTGCGCGTACATGCCGAATGTCTGATACCCGAAGAAGATGTCGCCGGGAAGGCTGCCCGACACCTGCGACGGGACGCCAAGAAGGGCAGACGCCAACGGATCGCCTGTAGTCCCCACCTGGTCCGGCGCCAACCCCTGCGTCGGCACTTCCGTGAAATTGAAGCTGAGTGCACCCGAGCCCATCGGGTTGGGGCGCAACGTGTGGCGGAGCGTCTGGAACCCGAACTTCAGCGTGTGGTTGCCACGGATCCAGCTCAGGTTTCCGGTGTAGTGGTACTGCTGGTATCGAAACTCGTTGAGGCCCTCGATCCTGCTCAGTGCACCAACGTCGCCGCCAGCAAAGCCACCGCTCGCGATGGAGATCTGCGGGATCGTCCGCACGCCGGGAATGCCGCCGAATCCAGCTTCCATTGCGGGCCCCTCTCCCACCGAATCCTCGGGGATCGATCCCTGCAGATAGGGGTCCTTGGCGTAGCCGAAGCTGTGGTCCATGACCACATTCGGCGAGAAGCTGTGGAACCACCCGCCACCGTAATTGAAGAACGGGAACTCGCCCACTGAGTTGATCAGCTGTGTGACCGGGTCGAGCTGGGCCCCGTCGATCATGCTGAACCGGAACCAGGCACGATCCATGTCGCTGAAGTTGTGGTCGGCGCGAACTTGGTAGTTGTCCGCGTTGTTCGTCGATGGGTCGTTGTTGACGACATTGAAGTCCGCATCGCCAGTCAGATTGGGCGAGTCGTAATAGCCCCTCAGATAGGCCTGCATCGGCTGGTTCAGGCGCGACGACGGGATCATGTTGCCCTGGAACGGCGTCCGCATCAGCGCACCGGTCTCAGGGTCGGTGCGTGTGGTCAATGGATCGAAGAGGACTCTCCCGGTCGGCCAATTCGAGAAGTCGCCACCCAGTTGCTCCGAAGTCGGCACGTAGTAGCGATTGGAGCGCGGCCTACTGTATCTCCACCCTTCGTAGGCGGCGTGGAAGAACGTCTTGTTCCGCGCGATGGGGCCGCCAACGGCGGCGCCGAACTGGTTCTGCCGGAACGTTGCCGGCTTCTCGTTGGCGGCGTCTCCGAAGGGGTCGCGAGCGGTCAGCGCACTGTTGCGCAGGAACTCCCAGACGGAGCCGTGGAACTCGTTCGTACCCGTCTTGGAGATCACGTTGATGATTCCACCCAGGACACCGCCGAACTCAGCCTTGTCGTTGTGGGACTGGACCTTGAACTCCTCGATCGCATCGACGATCGGCGGAATGACGTACATGTTGCCGATGTAGTTGGTGTTGTTGAGCCCGTCGAGCAGATGAATGTTCATGCGGTTCCACTGTCCGTGAATCGACGGGTTGGAGAAGGAGGCTCCGGGCACGCCGACATTGGCGAGGTCGTTTGCGCCGATGCCGTTGCTCTGGGCAGTGCTGATCGGTGTCGCGCCGGGAGTCAGGGTGAGCAGCTGGGTGTAGTTCCTGCCGTTCAGGGGGAGATCCTCCACGGTCTGCACACCAATGACGGTCCCGAGCTCGGAGGTCGACTGCTGCAGCTGCTCCGCTTGGGCTAGGACCTCGATGGTCTCGGTCACGTTGCCAATCTCCAACGTCACGTTCTGGGTCACAGTCTGGTTCACGCCGACGTTGAAGGCGGGAACCAGCGCGGTCTTGAATCCGGTCTGTTCGACCACCAAGTTGTAGTCGCCTGGCTGCACGTTGACGAACCGGAAGAACCCACTGGAGTTGGCCGTGACCGTGACCTCGAAACCCGTGCCGAGGTTGGAAAGCGTGACGTTGCCCCCTGGCACGAGCGCACCGGAGGTGTCGGATACGGTGCCGTTCACGCCGCCGACGGTGCTCTGCGCAAACGCCGACGCGACAACGAGGAGGCAACCTAGAAGAAGGCGAATGGCCGGTCTGCCGGACGCCGAGGATGGTGTAGTGGTGTTCATAATTGGATTAGGGTGACGCACGGGTCAGACGAGGCCACGCCTTGTCAGGCCGAACGCACAGTCCGACATGCTTGAAATGCTACACAAGTCCTGTTATTCCCGCAAGACGGGCCCCACCGGCTGGACACTCTCGAAGCGTTGCCCGCACGTCTGAATGGATGTGTCGGAGAACCCTTCAACTCAGTTCCAGAGCGTTAATTTCAATGAAGTCTGCCGCAAGAGCGTCCGGCGATCTTCCTCCGACGAACACCGATCCCGACGGGACGACACGGGTTCCCTAGTCCGACAAGCGCCCCCCCCCCCCCCAGAGCCGTCGCGGCGCAGTCACAGCAACATGACGAAACCCAGCGTCTACGTGGAACCCTCGATCGTCAGCCACCTGACTGCGCGGCCGGCGCGGGAGGGACAACGTGATCGCCTACCGACAGCAGACTACCCGCGACTGGTTGGGAGACCGCGCACACGCGGTACGAACTTGTGATTTCGGAGGTGGTTCGAGATGAAGCAGCTGTCGGAGATTTCTCAGCGGCGCGGGCTCGTCTTGCCGCGCTCGCGCCGCTGAGAATGCTCGCAGCCCCGCCGGAGGTCAACGAACTGACACGGCAGCTGATCGATGGTGGGGCTATTCCGGAAGAGGTTGCGGCGGACGCGGCACATATCGCCATGGCCGCTGTTCACGGCATCGACTTTCTGGTGACGTGGAACCTCCACCACATCGCGAACGACGTGTCGCGGCACCGGGTCCAAACCATCTGCCTTCGAACCCCCCTATACTGTGCCACCTGACGAACTCGTCAACATGGAGGAAAAGGCCGATGAAGGATGACCCAATCATGGCGGAGCTGTGGGCAGTCAGAAACCAGATGGCGGCCCGGTTTGACTACGATGTAGACGCCTTCTTTCGGTACATCAGGGAGCAGGAGTCGAAGTCGGGTTTGCACTATGTCGAATGCCCACCACGCAAGCTGACTGCTGTCAGGAATGGCTCTGTTGAGCCTAGTTCACGCGACGATTGAACAGCGGTGTCTGGCCGGATGTCCACACGGACGGCATCGAGTCGTTGTGGCAAACGATCAAGCGCCAAGACCAACCAACGCTCCACTAGCTCTCGCAGAAACGCCTAAGCCAGTTCGTGCCGGGATTTGCTGGCCGCCGAGACTTGCATAAGCGAGGACACGGTCAACCCAGTGGAGGCTAGCTTTGGATAGATCGTTGAGCCGCTGCTAGAGCCGGTCAACATTCGTTCGGTCCGTCAGTTCAGCAACGACAGGCGGCGACCCTGGTTTCGAGGGTCTTGGGCATGAGCCCCATCCGATACGCTATCTGCGGCCGGACCTCTTCGGACTGAGCCAACCACCATGCATCGACGGGATTTCCTGACGCAGGCCGCCATGGGCTCCGTCGCCCTTGGGGTCGGATGCCGGGATGCCGCCCAGCCGCCCAACGTTGTCGTAGTTCTAACCGACCAGCTGCGGCCGTTCGAGCTCGGGTGCTACGGGCACCCGGTTGTCCAAACGCCCAATATCGATCGACTGGCCGCCGAGGGCTGCAGGTTCGAGGTCGGCGTGACGAACAGTCCCGTCTGCTCGCCGGCACGTGGGAACCTGCTCAGCGGCCAGTACGCGAGGACTTGCGCCGGATCGATTCGCAACGTGGGCTCGATCGGTACGGAGCGGACCCGATTCCCTGACCCGACCCTGCCGGAACTCCTCTCCGAGGCCGGCTACGCCACAGGCCACGTAGGCAAGTGGCACGCACACATCGATCCGTTCTTGCTCGGATTCGACTACGCCTACTACCCCGTCGAGATTCCCCACCGCTACTACGGCAGGGCGATGCGCGAAGCAGTGCGCGAGGAGGGCAAGCTCTCCACGGAGACCGGTGAGGAGAGCGTAGTCGAGGGCTTCATGCCGCAGGCGGCCAGCGACAAGATGCGGGGGTTCCTCAAGGCGAACCGAGATCGGCCGTTCTTCCTGAACTACTGGGTGTCGCCGCCACACATGCCGATCGGCCCGGGCAACCTGCCCGAGACCTATGACGGCAGGTACAGCAAGGAAGACGTTGTGCTGCGCAGGAACGCAGTGGAAGCGGACGGCACGCCCCACCGGGACGACTGGTGGTTCAAGGTCTACACCAAGTGGGACTACTTCTGGCGCACCCGAGGCGGGGCGCCGGACGCTCCGGGAGACAGACTGCCGAACGGGTTCGACCTGCGTGATCTGGTGGCCTACTACTACGACGCCGTGACATGCACTGACGCCCTGATAGGCCAACTGCTCGACGCCCTCGAGGAGAACGGCCTCGCGGAGAACACGATCGTCGTGCTCTCCGCCGACCACGGCGAACTGCTCGGCAACCACGGAACCTACAACAAGGACCGGCTCTACGAGGAGGCCATCCGCGTGCCGATGATCTACCGCCATTTGGCGGGATTTGGCCCCTCGGTATCGACCGACCAGGTGGCTTCCAACATTGACGTCGCCCCCACAGTCCTTGATGCCTGCGGTCTCGCGGTGCCAACGCACATGCAGGGCCAGAGCCTGCTCCCCGTCCTAAAGGGAACCCGGACTTCGCTGGACCGCGACTACGCCTTCGTGGAGGCCGCGGGCTATCCCGGCGTCTCGTATGCGATGCAGTACTCGATGATGGGGATCAGGACGCCAACGCACAAGTACGGCATCGAGGTAGCGGAGGATGACCGCGCAGTCCGCGACGACAGCGCTGCGTTCCACGACCTACGGTCCGATCCATACGAGCTGAACAACCTGGCAGACGGGACCGAACAGGCCGATGTCGCGGATCGCCTCCGCGAGACGCTCCTGGCTTGGCACAGGTCGACGCCGTGGCTCGAAGTTCAGGACGAGTTGCCGCATCTGTAGGGCCGGGGCATCGTGCGTCCAGTCTAGGCGGGTGCGGGAACCGGGCGAATCGAGCCTGCATGAGTGGGCTCGCAAGCCGCTGCGTTGCGTGGGACCACGGCGCCGGACGTGTCACCGGCAGCACGTCTTGACCTCTCCCGTCGACCGCCATCAAGATGTCGGAGACGCCGGCTGCGCTAGCGTCTAATACATGGCCATCGACCGCCGCGACTTCCTTGCGATGCTAGCGCTGCTCAGCGCTGCCACAGATGCCGCGGGCCAGGTGGGCGACGAGGAATCGGAGTCCTACGAGCAGGTCCGCAAGAAGCTCGAAGGCGCGAAGATCCTTCTCGTCCCGTACAGCCACAACGACTTTTCTTGGTTCGCGTCCGAGGCGTGGCACTGGGAGCGTGCGGCCCTCATCGACGAGAAGGCGGTCGAGATCATGCGCGAGGACGAGAACTTCAAGTGGTTCATCGACGTCAAGCTCGAGCGCATCGACCGGACGGCCGAACTGAAGCCAGACACGTTGGCGGAGCTCAAGAGACTGTCCAAGGAGGGACGTGTCGGGATCTCGGCCGGAACAGTGGCCAACAACGACAACCCCTTCAACGAGCCGGAGGCTGTCATTCGCAACATGACCCTCGGCAGGAAGTTCTTCGAGCGGGAGTTTCCGAACGCCAAGCTTGATGTCGCGTGCTTCATCGACATCCATCCGGGCCACACCCAGATGCCACAGCTCCTGCGCAAGACTGGCTACGACTACTACCGGTTCACCCGGCCGATCTGGGCACTGGACCGCAAGGGGTACAAGCGAGAGTTCGTCTGGGAGGGCCTCGACGGTAGCGAGGTGACCCTGACCTACGGTCCCTACGGTTGGCTCGCCGGCGGATGGGGCATGGGCAAGGGTCCGGGCGGCTACATGAAGGAGTTGAATGCCTACATGCAGGACTGGGAGGGCGCAGTCCGTGCGTTGTATGACTCGGCGCTCCGGTTCCTCATGCCCGCCAGCGACACGAACGTCATTTGGCTGCCGGTCGGACTGGACCACACGCTGCCGCTCTCGCTTCCGACCTACAGCGCAGACGCCGACGGCGAGCCAACCCTCGAACTGCCAGGCTTCGTAAAGGAGTGGCAGCGTCGAGAGTCGGCTGTCCTGCAGTTCGCGACGCCCACGGAGTACTTCGCCGAGCTGGAGAAGGCACGCCCCAAGATCCCGAAGTTCAGCGGGCCCGTCGATCCGGTGGGATGGCCGTTCTGGTATGGACAGTGCGGAAGCCGCGGACTGGACAACTGGCGCGACCGGGTGAACCACAGTCTCGTCCGCGCCGAGATTCTAGGCTGCTTCGCCACCCAAGCGGGGATGCCCTTCCCCGAGTCCGAGGTCGAGACGCTCTGGTACGAAGCTCTCAAGCTCTATCCGCACGACGGTCTATATGTCGGCGACGAGGACATGCCGGACGCCATTGAGATCGGCCGCAATGTGGTCTACCGGTCGGACCGGATGCGCCAGGAGGCGATGCGACGCATCACGCACCGGATCCAGACCGACGGAGCAACGCAGACCATCGCCGTGTTCAACACGCTGGCCTGGGACCGCAGCGAGACGGTCGAGATCAAGGCCGTGTTCGCCGAGCCGAGGGTCACCAAGGTGCGGATACTGGACGCCGCAGGAGGCGAACTGCCGCACCAGCTGCTGAAGGTGCGCCACTTCAACAACTCCAGCGAGCACCTGCCACCGGGAGCGAAGAACACCTACAAGGAAGCCTGGCTTCTCGTCGAGGCCAAGGTGCCCGGTCTCGGGTATACGACGCTGCGTGTGGAACGGGCGGACGGCGACGAAGAGCCGGCGTACCCGGATGCCGCTGTCGAGGCTCTGGAGAACGACCGCGTACTAGTCACGCTGGGCCCGACAGGCGTGCGGTCAGTCCGCGACAAAGTGCGCAACGCCACGTATCAAGGCGCCGGCAACCCTGTGTTCTACAAGAACGAGGACCCGTGGCCATGGCACGGGGGGCCGGTCACCGGGGAGGATCACATCGAAGGCGCAAGCTGGCGGCTGACCGAGGACGGGCCGGTGCGCACATCCGCCCGCATGACCGGCCGCATCGGAGACCACGAGATTGGCATGACCGTCACCCTGAACCACAGTTCGGACCGTGTCGACTTCGATTGCGACATCGACAGCGTGGGTGGCCCCGGCTACTTTGCCGCCAACGCGGTGTTCGAATTTGATGCCATTCCCACAGCCGGCATCCCCTACGGTGCCGAGCCGCGTGACCTATCCGGCGAACCTTGGGGCGACGGAACCGACCCCAACGAGGAACTCCTCCGGCGCGACGTATTCTTCGCCCACCACTGGGTGGACTACAGCGGAGACGGCAAGGGCCTAGCTGTGCTTGCCGCCGAAGGCAAGCGAGGATGGCTGTTCCATCCAGACCGACGCTCCCTCGAGCACATCCTCATGATGACGATCGAACCTCGCGGGGAAATGGAGAATCTGTTCGCCAACCCATACTTCACTGGACAGGGCCAGCACTCGTTCCAGTACTCACTGGTACTCCACGGCGGTGACTGGCGCGCTGCGCGGGTGGCGCAGATCGCCGAGGAGCACATCCATCCGATGGCCTCGCGGCACGTGTACGGTCGCAGCGGAGCGGACCTGCCAGGCGAGAAGAGCTTCCTGGCGGCAAGTCCCAGCACAATCGGAGCCTCGAGCTGGCTCCAGAGGGGAGACGGCCAGGAGGTCCGGCTCTACGACAGCACTGGCGGGGAGGGCGTTGTGGAAGTGGATCTGCCGGACGGAACGAAGTCGTGCTCAGCGGTGGACTTCAACGGCCAGCGGATGGCTTCTCCCAAGGTGAGCCTAGCCGACAACAAGGCGCGATTCACGATGGGCGCATGGGAGATTGTCACCCTGCGCTTCGAGATCGACTCCTAGGGCCCCACGGCTGGGATCGAGGAACGGGAGGTCGGTTTGCCAGACCAGAACGCGATCCGTGGCTTCGACCTAGCGGTATTCACAAGCTACTTCGTTCTGGCCCTAGCGATCGGATTCTGGGCCGGACGCCGCAAGAAGGAGTCGTCGCGGGACTTCTTCCTGACCAAGGGCACGCTGACGTGGGCCGTGATCGGCTTCTCCACGATCGGGGCATCGCTCAGCACCGAGCAGCTTGTCGGCGTCGTGGGCTACGCCTACTCCCACGGCATGGCCGTCGCCAACTGGGAATGGCTCAACTTCGTCGGCTACAGCCTTCTGGTCGGCGTGTTCCTGCCGGTCTACCTGCGCAATCGGATCGTGACCATGCCGGAGTTCCTAGAGCTCCGCTACAGCTCGACCGTGCGCCACATGTACGCAGTCATCAGCGTCATCAGCTACGTCTTCATCAACCTCGCCGGGGTGATCTTCTCGGGCGCTTTCATGCTGGACCAAATGCTCGGCATCCCGATGCAAGCGGGCATCTGGGGCCTAGCGATCCTGTCGGGCGCACTAACGGTATACGGCGGGATGAGCTCGGTGGCCTGGACGCAGGTGTTCCAGTCGGCCCTGCTAATCGGAGGCGGGCTGCTGGTGTTTTTCCTCGGGCTATCCGAAGTGCCGGGAGGCTGGCAGGCAGTCGTCGGGACGGGTGAGAGATCCCATCTGATCCTTCCAGCGACGGACCCGGAACTGCCGTGGACTGCCATGGTAGTGCTGGCACTCTCAACAGGCCCTTGGTACTTCTGCACGAATCAGTACATCAACCAGAACTCGCTCGGCGCGAAGGACGAGTGGCACGCGCGGATGGGTGTCGTTCTAGCTTGCTTCCTCGGCATCTTCACAGCCTTGGCCTACATCTTCCCTGGCATGGTGGCTTACGCCATCCAGCCGGATCTGGCGACCGGCGACGAAGCGCTTCCCTTCCTCATCAAGACCGTCATACCGGTGGGTCTCCGGGGCCTGATCCTGGCTGGGCTGTGCGGCGCGATCATGTCGACCATCCAAGCGCTGCTCAACTCGAGCGCCACGATCCTCACGATCGACCTCTACCAGGGGCTCTGCCGACCAAAGGCAACCGAGGGCGAGCTGATCCGGTTCGGGCGCATTGCCGGAGTCGCGATCCTGGTGGTCGGCGCGCTATGGGCACCGGTCGTCACCACGTTCGGCGACATCTTCTCCTACTTTCAGCAGTGCTGGTTCCTGATCGCCGCCCCGATCATGTCCATCTTCCTGCTGGCGGTCTTCTGGCGGCGTGCGACGAGCAGGGCGGCCGCGTGGACGCTCGGCCTCTGCTTCCCGATGTTCGTGCTTCCGTACTGGCTGCGGCTGACCGGCGTCGAGATGAACGCGTTCAACATCGCCGGAATCGTCTACGTCGGCTCGCTCGCCTTCATGGTGGTCGTCAGCCTCCTCACGTCCCCCCCGGACGCCCGGTCCGTTGAGCGGGTCATCTGGAGCCGCGCCGTGCTCCGGCTTCCGGCCAGGATCGTGAGGGCAGGCTATCCGCCCTGGCAGCACGTGAGTCTGTGGTGGGCACTCACGGTGGGCATGTTCGTTGCCCTCTACCTCCTGCACTGGTAGGCGGCGCGGCGCAGATCGGACCACCAGCTACAATTGCGGAACTGCGCCGACCCGGTGGAGAGATCGAGTGAGCCTGCTCTGCCTTGACGACGTGCGCGAGTTCGACCGGGTCCTCAGGCGGCGGATCGCAGGGTTCCGCTCGAAGCTCGCCGACTGGCTTGCGCCGCACCGGCTGACGCTGGCCGAGGCAGCGGTCCAGAAGGTGCTCATCCCGATGGTGGGCGTCTACACCCCCGGCTGGCAGGCTCTGCCAGCCGTGTCGTGGGCATTCGTGGAGCTGCGCACGCGCGAGGGGCTGGTTGGAACGGGCGAGTGGTCCGTCGATCTCGACGCGTCCACGCAGGAGTGCGTCGCGCGGCTCGGTGACCAGCCTGACCGCAACCTGCTCGACCCGTCCCTCGAGGAGCCGCTGTTCATGGCCTGGTGGGACCTTGTCGGGCAGGTCCTGGGCAAGCCGCTGCACCAGCTCTGGGCCGAGCTGTTCGAAGCCGACTTCGCGCCCCGCAGCCGGGTGCCGATGGCCGCCTACACGTGGCAGCGCTTCGCCGACAGGAGCGGCAACGACGCCATCACCTACGAGTCCTGGCCGCGGTTCGCGGCTGAGCGGGCGGCTGCGGGGTTCCCGGCCGTCAAGGTCTCGATGACGGCCTACGAGCCGACCGACCACATCGCCCTGCTCCATCGCATGCGCGAGGCGGTCGGTCCGGACACCGCAATCCGGATCGACGCGCACGGCACCTGGAACTACCAGGAGGCGCGGCGGATCCTGCACGCGGTCGAGGAGTGCAACCTCGAGTACGCGGAGCAGCCGGTGCATGCTCTGCTGCCGCAGCGCTTCCACCCGTCGGGCTCGCCACCCCCGAGACGCCCGTCCGGTGGAGGCGGCTATCAGGCGGAGTACTACTACCGGCGCATGACCGCCCTCCGCGGGGAGCTGCGGACGCCGCTCTCGTGTCACTGGTGGCCCCCGATCGTGCATCCAGCGGGCGCGGGTCGCATGTCGAACCGCTGGGATCTGGACTGGTACATGCTGGAGCGGTACGAAGGCGCCGATGTCGCGGTGCCGGACATCAGCCTCGGGCCATGGGGTCTGTGGCGATTCGGGCAGCTGGCCAAGTTCATGGGGCTGCACCTTGCCGTGCACAGCAACTTCGAGCTGTGCCTGCAACTGGCGTTCCGCGCTGCAATGACGACCGCCCTGCTGCAGGAGCCGGAGCGCGTCGGCATCTACCTGGGGCGTGCGCCGCGGACCTGCCATCCGATCGACAACGAGACGATCCACGTCCGTGACGACGTGATCGAGGGCGGACAGTTCGACTGGTCCGGGGGGCACCTGCGGCTGTCCGACTCCCCCGGACATGGCCTGCGTCTGGATCCAGAGCGGGTCGAGAAGTACCGGTACACGGAGGAGGCCGTGGCGCCGCACCGCGAGTACGCCCGGGAAATCCATGCGAACTATCTCCTCGACAGGCCGCGCCGGACCACTCCTTCGGGATGGCCGAAGCGTCAGGCAGCCGAGCGATTCGATCGACAGAGCTGGCCGTACGAGGTCGCGAGCATCCTCGGATCGGACGACGGCCACGACGTCGACGTGGAACTGACGGGCGAACAGTAGACCCCAGCAGACTGTCGGACTTGGTGGCCCGAGAACCAACTGTGCGGGCACGGCTGCTCGCGTGCGTCCGTGATAGCATCCGCTTGTGCTTCACACCTGCCGTGACGGCCCGAACTGGCTTGACGCGAGGAGGCGATGGATTGCCGGACTGTCGTGGCAGCACCGCAGAGGGGATCGGGCGGGGGTTCAGGAGCACAGGCCAGGCGGGAGTAGGATGAAAGTGGTCCGCGGCGCGCGGGCCGCATGAGCGGCAGGATGGATCACGACGGCGCGTTCAAGAACGTCTTCTCGGAGCCCCGGATGATGGCCGACTTCATCCGGGGCTTCGTCGGGAAGAGCTGGGTCGAGCGGGCCAACTTCTCGACGCTGGAGCCGGTGGGGACGGAGCACGTGAGCGATCGGCTCGACCGGCGCCGCGGCGACCTGGCGTGGCGGCTGGAGCTGGACGACGGCAGCCCGCAGTACGTGGTCGTCATGCTGGAGCTGCAGTCGACGGTGGAATGGGCGATGCCCCTGCGCATGGCGGTCTATGTCGGGCTGACGCTGCAGGCGGAGGTCAGGCAGGGGCGGGTGCGGCCCGGCCAGCTCCCGCCGGTGGAGGCGGTGGTGCTGTACACGGGCCGCGAGCGGTGGGACTGGAGCCTGCGGCTGAGCGACCTGTACATGCCCTGCCCGGAGGACGTGGCGGCGCGTCAGCTGGGGATCGAGTGCACGCTGGTGCAGGCCTGCCACGAGCAGGACCTGGACCTGGAGCCGCTGAACCTGAGCGACGCGGTGTTCCGGCTCCTGCGGGGGTCGCGGGCGGAGGTGGCGGACGTGGCGAGCCGGCTGCAGCGGCGGCTGGCGGGGCCGGAAGACAGGTCGCTGCTAGGAGCGATCACGCGACTGGTGCAGGAGGTCGTGCTGCCGACGCGGGCCCGAATGCTGCCGGAATCGGAGCGGGCGAAACTAACGAATCTGGAGGACTTGACACCCATGCTGGACAACTACGCAATCACGTTCGAGGAGGCCGAGCTGGCCAAACTCATCGCCCAGGGCAAGGCGGAGGGCAAGGCGGAAGGCAAGGCGGAGGGCAAGGCAGAGGGCAAGGCGGAGGGCCAGAAGGGCCTTCTTGTGACCCTGGCCGGGCGGAAATGGGGTGGCAAAGTGGCCGCTGACCTGGAGGGGATTCTCGCTCCCATCGCATCGGCCGAGGCACTCGAGCAGGTCGGAACATCAATCCTGCTCGCTGCTACCGCAGAGCAGTTCCTGTCGAGAGTGCGCAAGATCTGATCGGGGCTTCGAAGCCATCCGGCGGGAATGCAGGTGGCAGCGGAGCTCGCCCTCTGCATGGCGGTCTATGTCGGGCTGACGCTGCAGGCGGAGATCAGGAAGGGAAGGGTCCAGCCCGGTCAGCTCCGGCCGGTGGAGGCGGTGCAGCATGTGGACATCGCCCGGTTCCGGGTGAACCGACGGGGCACGGGGTCGGCGCAGTAGCATCCGCGGATGATGCTGGCGCTGCTGATCCACTGCTACGCATACGGCATATTCTCGTCACATCGCATCGAACGAGCCACCTACAGCGATGTGGGAGTGCGCTTCGCGGCCGCGAACCAGCATCCCGGTCACGACACGATCGCGAAGTTCCGTCGGGAGAACTTCGCAGCGGTGTCCGAGTGCTTTCTGCATGTGCTGCCGCTGGCGAAGGAGGCGGAGCAGCTGCAGATGGAGATCGACGGATTGCTGGAGCAGGCGGATCACGAGGGAGACGTGGACCCGTAGAAGCTGCCGCGGGAGATCGCGAGGCGGAAGCGCCTGCAGGAGAGGCTGCAGGCAGCGCGGGAGCGCTTGGAGGCCTAGGCGGAGGCCAGGGCGGAGACGCAACGGGCGGAATGCGAGCGGAAACGGGCAGCGCATCGGAAACGAGGCGGCCCGGGTCGCCCGCCCAAGGTTCCGCGTGGGAACGGGCGGCCGGAGGCGAAGCGGCTGAGCAATCTGACGGATCCCGACAGCCGGCTGATGCGCAGGTGCAGGACGACCGAATCCCAGCAGGGCTAAAACGCGCAGGCGAGCGTCGATGCGGAGGGCAGCCAGCTGATCATGGGTCAGGGAGTGCCTAGAGTGCGAACGACAGGCAGCAGCTGGCGGCGGGGCTGCAGTCGATCCCGACGGAGCTGGGGCAAACGGATGCCGTGCTGGCCGACAACGGCTATTTGAGCGAGAAGCAGGTGGAGCGGGCCGAGGCCATGGGCGTGGACCAGTACGTGGCGACGGGGGCCGCGGGCCGGTGGCTCCTGCACGACTTGCGACCCACGTCGGCCAGAGAGCCCATGGATCCCAGGACGGATTGGCTGGTGAAGACGGCCCGCAAGCTGATCACCTCCGAGGGCCGAAGGAAATACGGACTGAGAAGGCAGACCGTCGAACCGGTCTTTGGGATCATCAAGTCCGTCCTCGGATTCCGAAGCTTCTCGCTGCGAGGACTAGAGGGCGTACGGGGGAGCGGAGTCTGGTCACATTGGTCTGCAACTGCAAACGTCTGCACAAATTGCAGTGCAGTTTGGGGGAACTAGGGCCCTGCGGGCCCCTGCAGCCGCGTTTTTCACTCCGATCGGCTCCCAGAGCCTCAGAATCAAGCGTACGGGCCTCACAATCCCGTAACAGGTCCATTTTCGGACACTCCCGGATTTCCAGGCCACGCCGCCAACCGTGCGTTTTCGTGCGACTGCCGGCCGCGCTGGCGGTCTTCGGGACACCAAGTCCGAGAGGCTACAAAGGTCTCATCAATCCGCACTCACGATGAGCGTAGACGTGATCCAGGAGATTCCGAGACACCTCGACGCAACCCGAACCAGCTCATCCTGCGGTCTAGGGCTGGGCGCGCTTAATGAAGTCGAGATCGAGTTCCAGTCCGAGTCCGGGCTCTTCCGACAGGACGATCGAACCGTCTTCCATAGTGAACGGCTCCTGGAACATTGGCAGGGCCCAAGGCATATGCTCCGCGTATCCTCCGTTTGGCGCTGCAGCGATACAGTGCGCGAGTATCTCGGGCGCTAGGTGGCTCACCACTGGCAGGCCAAACCCCTCGGCCATGTGTGCAACCTTCATCCAATGGGTGATCCCGCCCGCCCGCAAGAGATCCACCATTACGATGTCCACGGAACTGCATTCAAGCAGGCAGCGGAAAGGTTCGATCCCGTAGAGGTACTCCCCAGCGGTGATCGGGGTGTCAAGTACGTCGGCGATCCGCGCCAGACCGGCATAGTCCTGGTGCTGCACGGGATCCTCCAACCAATAGAGTCCGGCGGCATCCATGGCCCGGCCAACTTGGATCGACCGATTTGCGTCCCATCCCTGGTTGATGTCGACCATCAGGTCGATCTCGGGTCCCACGGCCTCTCGAATGGCCTGCATCCTATGGATCTCCACAGTGGCTGACGCCTCGGCACCCATACGGAACTTCATCGCGCGAAAGCCCTGCGACACAAGGTCGCTCCCAGCTCTCGCCAGCGTATCCGCGTCGTACGTGCGCCAAAGGTAACCGCTGGCGTACGTAGGCACTCGACCGTGGCCTGCACCAAGAAGGCGAAACACTGGTTGGCCCGCCGCCTTGCCTTTGATGTCCCACAAGGCCACGTCGATGGCCGCCGCTGCGGAGGTGACCATTCCCGCGGGCGCGCCGAATCCGCCAAGTTCGAGCAGGCGCGCGCTAACGTGCTCAACAGCTGTCGGATCGCAGCCGACCGCCCATTCCGCTAGACATTCCACCGTTGCCTGGAGAGGCTTGAGCATCTCCTGGCGCACGAACCCTGTGTATCCCACGCCCTCGATGCCATCGTCGGTCCGAACCTGCACGACCACGAAGTTCGAAACGGCTACGGCGATTGGTTCGCGAACGGGATCAGCGAACTGAGAAGGACAGACGAGATGCGTGTGAACTGAGGAAATCTTCATGGCAAGGGATCCAGTGCTAGGACAGGACTTGCCGTCCGCACCAATGCGCTTGGCCGTAGAACGCGAGCGCCCAGAACCGGCAGCCCATTATAGGGAGCCGCTTGCAAACTCCTTGGAGGTCTAGAGCGGGAACCAAGAAGAGCCGAACTGAGTGGCCTCGACACAAATGGGCCGCGGCTTGGCGGCCATTGGCATATCCATCGACTCAGTCCGATCCCTGCGTTCGGCATTAGTCGACGGACGATCCATCACTGGGTCACCGCGGGGCAGCTAGACCACGATCTCGCTGCTGGAGCGACGAGAACGGCGCACCGGCAGCGAAGGAAGCAGAAGCTGGATTCGTACAAGGGCATCATCAACGTGCGCCTGGAGGAGTTCCCTCAGCTTTCGGCACAGCGTCTCTTCGACGAAGCGCGCGCGGCGGGTACCCGGGTGGCTACAGTCGCGTGAGGGACTACGTCAGCTAGCGGCCGCGCGATCCGGTCCAGCCGATCGTCCGCTTCGAGACGCCGCTAGGTCGTCAGTGTCAGGTGGACTTCGGCACGTTCACGTGGCGGGGGGCCACCGGCACGCACTGCTGGTGGTGCTGAGCCACTCGAGACCGCTGTGGGTGGAGTTTCATCGCCGGCAGGCGATGCACGTTCTGTTCGATGGGCTAGAGAGCGCGTTCGCCCTTTTCGGCGGAGTGCCCCGCGAACTGCTGTTCGACCAGATGCTCACGGCGGTGCTCTCTGACAACCGCACCGGTGGCGCGGAACTGATTCTGAACGGCGAGTTCCTAGGCTTCTCGGCGCATTGGGGGTTGATGCCGCGTTCCTGCCGAAGATACCGGGCACAGAACAAGGGCAAGGTGGAACGGCCGATCCGCTACCTACGGGAGAACTTCTTCTCCAGTCGCGCATTCGCAAGCGAAGAGGCTCTCAACGGGCAGTTGGCTGGATGGCACTGCGAACCTGCGCACACACGGCACCACGGGCGAACGTCCGTTGGACCCTTCTAGCCCAAGTTCGCCAAGCGAGGAGCGATTTTGGCCGAATTCGGCGTGTTTTGCGCTGCAAGTCGTTGGCTTGCAATAGCTGGCCTCCCTGCCCCCCCCCCCCCCCCCATGCAGTGCCACAACAACTTACAATTCCTTGACTCTCGTCCCAGGGCCTGCTCCCATCGGAGCCTGTTCGTCCGCCGGACCCCCACTCGACCCCGCGCCAAGGGCCAGGAGCCCCACTTCACCCAGCGCCTCGTCCGCTCCGTCCGCTGCGGCTCCAGGGTGCGCCAGCGCACCCTGCGCAACCTCGGCCGCCACTTCCCCCTGCCGCGCGGGGACTGGCCGGCGCTGTGCGCCCGCGTCGAGCGCATCCTCGCCCCCCCCCAGCGCTCCCTCGAGTTCGGGGCCTGCTCCCCCGCGGTCGAGGACGAGGCCCAGCGCAGCGCCTGCGGGCGGGCGGGGAGACGGCCCGCTGGACGACGCTGCGCCGTCGCCTGGCGGGCCAGCGGCGGGTGACCGCGGTCTTCCGCCAGGCGGACGGACGCATGCTGCCCGCGCGCAAGGCGACGCAGGCCGAGTCCTGGCAGCGGGCGATCCACGAGCGGCTGGGCGTGGACGCCTCGCCGGGCGGGGTCCGCAAGCTGGTCGTCCAGCCCAGACGACGAAGGGAACATGCACGCAATGCAGTGCCACACGCCTGATTCCGCGACCGCAATGTGCTCATTGCAAATGACTTGTGAAATGGGGTGGCAAACTTGGGTTAGATGCGATTTCGGCACCTGGAGTAGCTCTGGGAGCGACTTGGTCCGAGTTCTTGGACAATGGCACGCTTTCCTTCGAAACGGCGCAGACGGTCCCGCTGGAGTGGTCGGACTCGAAGAACGTCGTCTGGTCTGTGGAAGTTCCTGGCTACGGCCAGTCAAGCCCAGTTGCAACCGATACCGCAGCTTTCACGACAAGCGTGGAGGGCAAGGAGAAGGAGTCGATCATCGTCATTTCGTTTCGGCTCGATTCGGGGGAGCTGGCTTGGAGCCGCCGGACTCTGTCAAGTCAGCGCATCGCCGACTCCGACGCGGTGAGCAAGGCCGCTTCTTCGCCGGCGATCGACGGCAATGCGCTCTATTGCTTGTTCGAGACCGGCAACGTTCTTGCTTACTCGCCCGCGGGCAATGTCCTTTGGGAACACAAGCTCACCGAGGACTTCGGTGGCCGCCACGGGATCGGTAGCTCGCTGCGGCTGTCCAAGGCCGGCGTCCTCGTGCTGATCGCGCACGACCGCCCGTCGTACCTGATCTGCCTCGACCCTTCGGACGGGAGCACCGTCTGGAAGAAAGACCGCGAGGAAGGTACTTCCTGGACTACACCGACGGTCGTGGAGATCGGTGGACAAGAGGCCGCACTCGTTTGCGCTGGCGACGCAGTCGAGGCATACAGCACTGCGGACGGCTCCGAGCATTGGACGATCAGGGGTCTGGAGGGGCTGTTCATCCCGTCGCCGACACCAACTGACGCAGGGTCCATCATCGGCTCCAGCCAGAAGGGGTACACCCTGTCACTTCGATTCGGCGAAAGCGCTTACGAAACTCCCACAGTGGCCTAGCGCGCTACGGAGGGTTCCTCGTACTTCAGTTCCCCGCTCTTCCACCGCGACCGGATCTACATGGTCAACAAGGCAGGCGTGGCGTTCTGCCTAGATGCCGACACTGGTCAGAAGGTCTGGCACGGGCGACTAAAGGGTCAATTCTGGACCTCTCCGATCGGCTGCGACGACCGGATCTACTTCTTCGGTGTCGACGGCCTGACCGAGGTCGTCAAGGTGACCGACAGCTGACAGCTTCGAGCGCATAGCGGCGAACCGTCTTTCGGTGGAAGGCCGCATGTATGGCGTTATCCCGGTCGACAACGGCCTTTTGGTCCGGTACGGAAGGCGGCTCGTCCGGATTGGCCAAGTCTGACCGAGAGCCGTTTACCGCGTGCAGCCTTGACCTGTAATGAAGGGAGCAATGGCCCCAGCGTGGTGGTCGCTGCTCTAATGCTGTATTGGTCAAGTTGACAGATGCCTGCGAAGGCAGCTGCTGCCGATCTAGTGGAGGGAATGTCAGGCCGTGAGTGAGACCACGCTCCAATTCTCAATTGAGAACGCGACGCTCGAACTCCGGAACGGAGACATCACCAAGGTCAAGGCGGACGCGATTGGCAACGCTGCCAACGCCGAGCTTGCCGGTGGCGGTGGAGTGGATGGTGCCATACACGCAGCTGGCGGCCCGGCGATCATCGACGAACTCAAGGAGGTACGCAAGGGGATGGTCCCCCTCCGCGACGGTGATGCCGTCGTGACTGGGGCGGGACGCCTCAACGCGAACTGGATCCTGCATGCAGTTGGGCCAATCTACCGGGATGGTCAGAGCGGCGAGCCCCAGGCCTTGATGTCCTGCTACCGGAAGTGCTTAGCCCTCTCCGATGAGCTCGGAGCGAAGTCTTTAGCGCTTCCTGCGATCAGCGCGGGAATCTACGGGTATCCACTGGACGAAGCGGCAGCGTTGGCGATCCAAGTCACGGGGACTGCCCTAGCCACGCGGAGCACGCGGGTAGAGAGGATCACGTTCGTATTGTTCGGGGATGAGGTGTTCGGCGTGTTCAAGCGTGCGGCGCTCCGGTTCTTGAACTCCCCTTGAACCGTTCGGATTCCGTCGCCCTTGGCGAGAGGAGTACGATCCGACCTGCCATCCCCATGGATCCTCTCCGGCCTGCGGCGAGGAGGGATGCGACACCGGACGTAGGGTTGGCTAACGCCACCTGTGGCACGAAGAGAGACCCCGGTGGCCGAACCTATCTCCGGCGCATTTCCAACGTAAGAGGCTGCCGGGCTTCCACCCATTTCGCACGGTCCCTGCCGGGTTGGCCTAGGATGCAGGTTGCAGTGAATCAGAAGGACCGAAGCCCAATCGGTACGATGATGCCTGCGAAGAGCGGAGGTTAGTTCGAAGACCACTATGTGTACGACTCACTTGCATGTACGGGTGCTGGCTCTCGCGGTTATCGTCGCTGGAGCGGCATCGATTCTCCTTGCACAGGGCCCAAGACGCTCGGTGGGCCCGAACGTGCTCCTTATCGGTGTGGACGACCTAAACGATTGGATCGGCCCACTCGGAGGGCATCCGCAGACCCAGACTCCGACGCTAGACGCTCTGGCGAAGCGGGGTGTGACGTTCACCCGCGCCTACTGCCAAGCGACATCGTGCAATCCGTCCCGCACTAGCCTGCTGACGGGTCTGCGTCCGAGCACATCGGGCGTATACGGCAACCAACACGTCTGGCGTGAGGCCGTGCCGGACGCCGTCACACTGCCACAGCACTTCATGCTGCACGGATACGAAGTGCTGGGCGGAGGCAAGACGTTCCATGGGATTCAGAACGAAGCCGCTTCGTGGGAGGCCTACTTTCAGTTCGAGGGATTCCTCCACCCCCCGGGGAAGCCGGTCAACGGCATCCCGAAGACGGGCCACTTCGACTGGAGCGGACTGGACAACGACCCGGAAGACACCGAGGACACGAAGCTGGCGGCGTGGGCCGAACGGTACCTGAGTGAGGAGCACTCGCGGCCGTTCTTCCTAGCTGTAGGCTTCTACCGTCCTCATCTGCCCTGGTACGCTCCCCAAGAGCACTTCGACCGTTTCCCTGCAGCCAGCATGGAACTTCCGGCGACCCTGGACGGTGACATCGACGATGTCCCCAAGTCTGCGTTGCGTAGCTTCCGGGACCACGACAACGTAACCAAGCATGGCGAGTGGCAGAAGGCTGTGGCCGGCTATCTGGCATGCATCAACTACGCCGACAACAACATCGGGCGCGTCTTGAGGGCCCTCGATAACGGTCCGCATGCGGACGACACCATCATCGTCGTCTGGAGCGACCACGGATGGCAGCTTGGCGAGAAGCGGCAGTGGCGCAAGTTCACGCTCTGGGAACGGTCCGCACGCGTAGTGATGATGTTTGCCGGTCCCGGTGTTCCAGCGCGCAACCGGAAGTCTGGACGGACTGTGGAGCTGCTGGACATCTATCCAACCCTGCTCGAACTAACCGATCTGCCGGCCCGTCCCGAATTGGAAGGGCGCAGCCTGCGACCGCTACTGTCGAATCCGGACGCTCCTTGGGACAAGCCGGCCATCACCAGCGGAAGTCCGGACCGGGCCTCGGTTCGGACCGAACGGTGGCGCTACACGCGATACGAAGATGGCGAGGAGCTGTACGACCACGAAGCCGACCCGATGGAGTGGCACAACCTAGCGAACCGGCCCGAACACGCCGAAACCATCCAGAGGCTGGCAGCAATGCTGCCCCAGAACCCCACACGGAAGGAGGTTCCGGCATGGACGGACCTGCCCGAGGAACGAAGGCGCTTGGTGGACCTTCCACCGAACCGGTTCCACAAATCTGACGCCACCAACTACGTGCCCTTGCACGATTCGATTCGGTAGCTGCTGTACAATCTGAGCGCTCCAACGGATCAATGAGGGACACTCGATGAGGCACAACCGCCGCACATTCCTGAGTTTGCTGGGTGTTGCCCCAGCACTAGCAGCAACTGCCCCGAAAGCTAGGACAGCCAACGTCGAGACCATGTTCAAGACGCCTGGTCCGAAGCCAAACGGGCTGCAAGCGACGGCGGACGGGCTGTGGATCCTGGACCAAGGGGACAACCGCGCATACCTCGTCGAATACGAGGGCGGCAAGGTGCTGCGGCAGCTTGATACCGACACCAAATCGGGCAGCGGGATCACCTTCGACGGCAAGAACATCTGGACGGCATCGACATACAGCCGAGAGATCCTCGAGATCGACGCAATGTCCGGCAAGACGATCAGGCGCTTTGACTCACCTGGCTCGGGCGTTGTGAAATGGAAGACCTCCCGGCGGAGCCCCTTGGCCCCCCCGTCGAAACAGGCACCAGCCCCCTCCGCGGCCCCCAGCTCCAGAAACGCTACGGGAGCGCACGGCATGGAGTGGCGCGACGGCAAGCTCTGGGTTTCGGTTCCGCCTTCGCAGACCATCTACCGGATCGATCCGACCAAGTTTGTCGTGGAACATCAGTTCCCGACTGCCGGCGACCGTCCGCACGGCTTGGGTTGGGAGGGCGACTGGCTCTGGTGCGCCGAGTCGAACGCCAACGCGTTCTATCGATTCGATCCGCAGACGGGAGAGATCGATTCCAAGATCCAACTTGCGGACAGCGATCCCCTGCCGCACGGCATGACGATTCGGGACGGTTGGATGTGGTACTGCGACGACGTGGGTGTCGTCTGTCGGTTGAACATGCAGGCGGCGTGAACCCGCCGGTCCCCCTTCCCCTCCGGGCGCACTCGAAGTCGCGGCAAGGCACTCCTCCATGAGAGATTGGCTGCACAAATACTTCTTTGAGCTGGGCCTGGGATCGGACCGAGCCGGGCTTGCCGTCGATGGTGTCGAGGTGGTCATCGTCGCTCTCGCCGCGTTCCTGGCTCTCCGAATCACTCAGAAGGTAGCGCTTCGTGCGATCCAAAAGATCGCCCTCAAAACGTCTTCTGACTGGGACGACCGCCTTGTCAAACACAAGGTCTTCCGGCGGCTGGCGCATGTCATTCCGGCCATAGTCATCTTCGCTGCGGCACCGGCCTGCTTCGTGTCGGCCACAGTCATCGACTGGGCGCGGCGAGGGGCCGAGCTCTACAGCCTGATCGCGATCCTCGCGGCATTGAGTGCGGTGCTCACTGTTGGCCACGAGATCTACCGCACATACGAGATCTCGCTACGCTTCCCCATTCAGGTCTACGTCCAGGGAGCGCGGGTCGTGCTGTTCTCGGCGGCCGCCATCATCGGTACGTCAATCTTGACCAACCAGTCGCCCCTGCTGCTCCTCAGCGGCCTTGGGGCGATGGCAGCGGTGATCCTATTGATCACCAAGGACAGTATTCAGAGTCTTGTGGCCGGGGTGCAGCTCGTCTCGAACGACATGGTCCGTGTCGGGGACTGGATCGAAATGCCCCAGTTCGGCGCCGATGGCGACATCGTCGCCATCACGCTCCCGACGGTCAAGGTCCAGAACTGGGACAAGACGATCTCGATGATCCCGACGTACGCCCTTGCGTCCCAGAGCTTCAAGAACTGGCGAGGCATGAGCGAGTCGGGAGGCAGACGCATCAAGCGCTCGATCTATCTCGACATATCGAGCATCCAGTTCTGTGACGGCGAGATGCTCAAGCACTTGCAGGAGATCGACCTGCTCCGGGACTTCATCCAAACAAGGTCGCTGGAACTGGACCGCATCAACAAGGAACAAGCCGTGACCGAGTCAGTGCCCGTGAACGGCAGGCGCCTAACGAACGTTGGTGTATTCCGGCAATACATGGTGCTGTACCTGCGCAGTCACCCGAAGATCAACCAAGACCTGACGCTGCTGGTGCGGCAGCTGCAGCCAACCGACAGGGGGTTGCCCCTGCAGTTCTATGCATTCAGCGCCGACACGGCGTGGGTCGCCTACGAGGACGTTCAGTCGGACATCTTCGACCACGTCTTCGCTTCACTGCCGCAGTTCGGCCTGAAGGCGTTCCAGCCCCCGACCGGCAGCGACGCCATCGAAGCCTTGGCGCCGCTGCGGTACGCCGAATCTTCCTAGCGGAAGTCTGCCGGCATCGCTCCACGGTCCACCCAGTACTCCGGGGGGTGATTGTTGAAGCGAGTGGGATTGAATTCGCCCACGAGTTCGGAGGCCGCGCCCTCGGCAGGGATCTTGTCTTCCTCGCCCAGAGCCCACAACACGCCGTTCATGAGGATTCCGCGAACGCCGGACTGCAGCAGGTCGGTGGACGAGCCCAAGGTCGTGGCAAGAACCCTACCCTGAGCGCCGCCCGGCACCTGATACGACTTCGTCCAAACGACTGGCATCAAGGGGTCGTTCTTCCCGTCAACGAGCTGGTCGTCCGACGGACGCATCCCATAGTGGGGATCCTCCTCGTTGTACTCCCCCGCCCGTGCGATCACCTGGCCATGGACCAGCGGCATCGAGTCTCCCGGCAGCGGCAGCCTGACGGTGTAGACATCAGCCGCGCTCCAGATGGAGTCCGGTGCGACGCCGCGCAGGACTGGATGGTCGGCGGCATCCTCAGCGATGATGCCCCGTGCGGACTCGTGCTTGTGGCGACCATGATGGGCGATCCACCGTTCGCCGACAACCAGTCGGCCGAACCCGCCTCGCCAAGCCTCATCGGGGCCGATGTAGCCGTCGCCGTAGTGGTCGAAGGCTGCCCAAGCGTCCTCCGCGAACTCAGGCGGCGAAACCGTCGAGGGGTCCTCTGCCCTCCGCAGTTCGCGGAAATACCCGAAGGTGGCCTGGTGAACAGCGTCGTGCGCACGGAACGCGTGGGTCGCGGTACGTAGGGCAATCACGGGCTTACCCGCCTTCAAGTAGCGGTCCACTGGCTCCATTTGGTCATCTGGCAGTACTCGCCAGCGTGTCTGGATGATCATCAGGTCGGCGTCATCCAAGCTCGATAGGCCGGGGATGTTGGTGTTGACGTGGGGGTTGACGATACCTGTCTCAGGATCGACAGCGAACAACACGGTGCAGCGGTACCCGTGAAGCGTGGAAAGCATGCGCGCCAACATCGGAAGGCCCTCTTCCGACCGGTATTCCTCGTCTCCTGAGACCAGCACGATGTGGCGGCCGTTGCCGGGCTCGGAAGCCGGCATGTACTCGAGGTACTGCGCGGGCTCCTCGACCGCCGCCGACTCCTGGCTGCCGCAGGCGAATATGCAGAGAATGCCGACGAAGGTCGGTAGAAAGATGCGAGTAGACATGGCCTCGCTTGCAGTGTAGACCAGCCCCAGACCCCGGCGAAGATGGCTGATCGGCCGCGTCCTGTGGCAGGCGGCGGACGTGAATGCCTCAGCTGTGGGTGAAGGATCCACCCGTGTGTGAGCTGGGGACGTAGTTGACGCCTGCGCTGGGTCGACGGTGGCGGCGGCGCGCAGCTACTTGCTGAGCGGGAAGTACTGACGGTACCGCTCAGGCAACCGGATCATCTTGCCGTTCCGGTCAATCACTGTGTGATGGGTCTGACCCGTCGCCAGCAACTCCCCGTCCCGTCGCATCTCGTATGCGAACACCACGGTCCTCGACCGGGAAGCAGTGACCCAGCACTGCAACGAGACGACATCGTCGAACCGCGCCGGAGTCCGGTAGTGGCAACACGCCTTGGTCACAGCCAGAAAGGCACCGCTGTCGCGCTCCATGTCGCGGTACTCGAACCCGGCCTCGCGACAGTAGGTCACCCGCGCGACCTCCATCCAGACCAGGTAGTTGGCGTAGTACACCACGCCCATCTGATCGGTCTCCGCATACCGCACGCGGATCGTGGTCTCGACGCGGAGATCGGACAAGACGCTAGCTCTTCATCGAGGCTAGGAAGTTGCCGTTCGTGCTGGTCTTCGCCATGCGGTCGAGCAGTAGTTCCATGCACTCGACGACGCCTAGGTTGCTCATGACCTTGCGGAGGACCCAGACCCTCTGCAGCGTCTCCGGCTCCAGCAGCAGCTCTTCCTTGCGCGTCCCGCTGCGATGGATGTCGATCGCTGGGAACATGCGCTTGTCCACGAGCTTCCGGTCTAGGTGGAGCTCCATGTTGCCGGTGCCCTTGAATTCCTCGAAGATCACCTCGTCCATGCGGCTGCCCGTGTCGACCAGGGCCGTCGCGACGATCGTCAGCGAACCCCCCTCCTCGATGTTCCGGGCGGCGCCGAAGAAGCGCTTGGGGCGCTGCAGCGCGTTCGCATCGACACCGCCAGTCAGCACCCTGCCCGACGACGGCACGACGGTGTTGTAGGCCCGCGCCAGACGTGTGATGGAGTCCAGCAGCACTACGACATCCTTCCTGTGCTCCACGAGGCGCTTGGCCTTCTCGATCGCCATCTCGGCCACTTGGACATGGCGGGTCGGAGGTTCGTCAAAGGTCGAACTGACCACCTCGCCCCTCACCGAGCGCTGCATGTCCGTGACCTCTTCGGGACGTTCGTCGATCAGCAGCACGATCAGCGTGACATCGGGATGGTTTGTCGAGATCGAGTTCGCGATCGACTGCATGAGCATCGTCTTGCCCGTGCGCGGCGGCGCGACGATCAGGGCCCTCTGCCCCATGCCCAGCGGCGCCATCAGATCCATGACGCGACCGCTGTAGTTCTTCGTGTCGGTCTCGAGCGTGATTCTGCGCTGCGGGTAGAACGGTGTCAGATTGTCGAAGTGAATCCGCAGCCTTGCGCTCTCGGGGTCGACCTCGTTCAGGTTGGTGACGCGGACGAGACTGCTGTAGCTCTCGCGCTCGACTGGAGGCCTTGCGAAGCCGGTGACGGTGTCGCCGTTGCAGATGGCGTTCCGCCGCATGACCTGAGACGGCACTAGGATGTCGTCCCCGCCAGGCAAGTAGTTGTAGACCGAGGAGCGGAGGAACCCAAAGTCCTCGGGCAGCACCTCCATGACCCCCTCGACGGGCATAAGTCCGTCCTCGTCGGTCTGCGCACGCAGGATCCTGTGGATCAACTCCTGCTTGCGGATGCCTTCGACACCCTCAATTTCGAGACCACTCGCCAGTGCGATGAGGGACTTTGTGTCCTTTGAATGCAGTTCCGCCAGTGTCATTTGGAGACTCGGGGCGCTCGGTCAGCGCCACGCCTCACAGGGCGGCCCCAGTGTACGGGAGAGCTGGATAGGCGGCACCCCCACCCAGCTCTATCAGGATAGCGCGGGCCATGATGGCCGGCAACCGAGCGTCAAGGGGACCATATCCGTGACTACCCACATCCGACTTTGACCAGCGCCGCTTCAGGGACGTGGCATGGCGGCCCCTGACTGTCCGGATAAAGGCCTTTCCCAGTTCTTCCAACGTGGCATCGATCCTCAGGTCCTCTTCCAGATCCTCTCGGCTCGGGCTGAAGTTCGGGTGGATCCAAGCGACATCCGGAGGGCCGGTCTTCGGATCGGACTGGTCCTGTTCGCTCTCTCCTTCTGACGATCTGCACACAGGGTTCCGACAGCCGCAACAGTACCTGCGGACAGGGATTGTCCACCGCTCGTGCCGGTCTCTCCATGAGCCTGTTCCAATGCGCCGTGCTCTCTCCGCACTTGGCAAACAGGACAAACGACGCTTCCTCGATCCGCTTTCCGCGCAGAGTCCGACACGCTGGTTGGCTGTCGATTCATCGATGCCCAACCGACCGCAGTCCTGCATGCTTCCCAATCGGTTGGCGCAGGCGCAGGCCCGTAGGACAGACCACCTATGCGCCTGCAGAGAACTTCCCCGCTTGACAGCTTTCCCAGCCATTCACATCCATTCTTGCGTGACCTCAACGGAAGCAAAGGTGTAGGCCCGAATCATAAATAGACGGGAACACAAGAATGACCGGGACTAACCCTGTAGTATTGACCGGAATTGACGTCAGCAGGCGCTAACTCGAAGCCCACATTCTCGATGCCAATGCCCACCGCCGGTTCGGCAGTGACCGTGGTGGCCACCGCGCCCCGCGTAACTGACTGCGTCAGCCTGGCGTGACCCGCGCCGGCTTCGAGCGCACCTAGGCGCCATCACCGCAGCTCCACGAGGTGCCTCTCCGCGGCCGGCCTCGAGATCGTGCTCGGCTAGCACGTAGCGCTCCCAGCGCTTCGCAGAGGCCAACGGGAGCCTCGCCAAGAATGATCTTGTGGACGTCGCCGTACTGGCCCGCTCGGGCCTCTTGGGCGATGTCCGGGCCACCCCTCCGGTCGCGCAACCTCCGAAACTCAGTGACTTGCTGGCCACCCAGCCCAAGCTGAGAGTCGAACTGAATCCCGAAGCCGCCAAGGTGGTGAATTGGGCGTCAATTGGGCTGCGTAGTCCAAGTTCGTTGTCTAGAACGGAGACTACTTGGTTTGCCGAAGATCAATTTGTTTCAATATATCTGCCGAATCTAGGATTGGAGGATTATCCTGCCAAGCCCATGATCCATCCAAGACGGCACCGCTCAGGTCCGCTCCCGTGAAGTTGGTGCCACTCAGGTCCGCTCCCGTTAAGACCGCGCCGCTCAGGTCCGCATGGTCAAGAATCGCATCACGCAGGACGGCACGAATCAGAAATTACTTGGATAAATTTGTGCGGGTCAAGTTAACACAACTCAGATCTATGTCGTCCAAAATACTTCACTCATTTCGGCATATTCAAGTCTCATATCAGTCAAATTTTCGCCGTCAATCGATGCACCAATGAGTCGGGAACCCCGCAGAGATGCACCTCAGAAATTAGCGAATTTTAGTTCTTGTTCCGTCAGATCTTCGATTGCGACCCTCGGTCCTAGAGTAATTTATTCACAGAAGACTGGACCCAATGAAACAGCTATAAGAATTGATGCAATCGTCAATAATCTGTTCATGCGCATTTCCTACCATGACTTTCTCACTGCCAATTGACCCGTAAAAGGTCAACAAATCCGCAACTTTATTGGCTCCAGAATGTTCTAGAGTGGAGTCCAATCTGCTATTGGAACAGAGTTTTTCTGGCACTTCAAACGATTTATTTTGTGCCATTTTCTGATCTCTTTGCACAGTGGGAATGTGTCGGGTTGAAGTCAAGGGGTAGTCCATTTACTATACGAGGGCATGACGCGGGAAAATCAAGGGATGCGTCGGGGCTTGGAGCCCTTCCGCAAGCTCTCGGCAAACGGTGCGGCGACGCACGTGTGATTCTGTTCGGATTCGCAGCCGAGACAGGCGCTCCTCGGCATCCCCGATCCTGCCCATACTGGATTGGAGCATGGTCCAAGGTGCGACTCGCGAGTCGGGCCGACGACCGCTTCCGTACCGCATTTGCGGCGCTGCTGCACATCGTTGGTCTCCCGAAACGACGGCCTTCGCCGGCAGATGATCTATCGATCCACTGTGCTAGCATCGCGTGGCCAAGATGACGACTCGCCGACAGTTCATGGGTGCCTCCGCCTTAGCGGCCGCCACCGCAGCACAGAGCCAGACAGTGGACCTCGAACGGCTGCTCTCGATCCCCGGGCCGGGGCAAGTGCGCGTGGTGCTCGACACCGATACCTATAACGAGATCGACGACCAGTACGCCCTCGCCTATAGCCTCCTCTCCCGCGAACGAATGTCGGTGGAGGCCATCTACGCCGCGCCGTTCGTCAATGACCGCTCGGCGAGCGCCGAGATCGGTATGGAGAAGAGCTACGAGGAGATTCTGCGTTTGCTCGGGTTCTTCCCCGATAAGTACCACGCCGATGCCTTCCGGGGTTCAGACCGATTCCTTGAGGACAAGAACCGGCCTGTCGAGAGCCCTGCCGCCCGAGACCTGATCGAGAAGGCGCAACGCTCGTCCAGCCAGCCGCTCTACGTCCTGACTATCGGCTGCCCTGTGAACGTCTCGTCCGCTCTGCTGATGGAGCCGAGCATCAAGGAGAAGATCGTTGTCGTCTGGCTCGGTGGGACGACGCACTACTGGCCTTCCGCGACCGAATTCAACCTTCGCCAGGACGTGATCGCGTCGCAAGTGCTGTTCGACAGCGGCGTTGCTCTAGTTCAGATACCGACCAAGAACGTTTCCGAGCACCTGAGGACGACGGTTCCCGAACTGGAAGTGCACCTGCGAGGGCGATCAAGGATCGGAGACTATCTGTACGGCCAGTTCCTGCAGTACTTCGCAGTCCGCACACGGGGCAAGAACCGACCCTATCCCTACTCGAAGGTGATCTGGGACATCTCTGCGATTGCTTGGCTCATCGAACCCGAGTGGGTACCCTCCGCCATCGTGCCGAGTCCCGTCCTGACCGACGACTTGCGCTGGGAGAGCGGTGCCAACCGCCACAACATTCGCGTGGCGAATGACCTCAATCGGGACGCAGTCTTCCACGACCTGTTCACCCGGCTCGCGACCCTCGAGAACTAGTCTCCTGTCCTGCGATGCGTCTCTCGGATGACCCCTGACAACGAAGACGATCGCCGCAAGCTCGCATGCGGCGATCTGCTGAGCCAGCCTAGGGACACCGTCCGTAGCCACTAGCGATCCTTCGACACCTCCACGCATCGAGCGCGTAGTGGAACGCATGGAGCGATGTCTGGGTCTCCCGGAGACCCTGGGTTCTAGATCTGGACGGCTTCGAGACCGTCGCCTAGCATCCGTGAGTCGCGCGGCTACTTCGCTACGCAAGGCCGGCCCCGACAAGCAGATGAACCTGCCACGACCACAGGCCTACATCGCGGATGTGCCGCAGAGTGGCTTCGAAACAGTTCGGCTACGCATGACGATGGTGTTCGCAGTCGCGAGTGCACTCCTGGCTCGGAGCTAACCCACCGGAACGAATCGGACGCACATCGGATTCGGAACGGGTATGGCCTGTTCTGTGTCGGTGAGGGCTCCGGTCTCTGAATTGATGCGGAACACGCGCACATCGTTCGAACGCTGGTTTGCAACGAGTAGGAACGATCCCTCAGGGGAAAGACGGAAGTTGCGGGGCCAGTCGCCGCCCGTCGATGTGCGCCCCAACGGCGTAAGGCGACCACTACCGTCGTCGATGGAGAATGCCGCCAAGGTGTTGCTGCCTCGGTTCGAGCCATAGAGGAACCTGCCGTTCGGGTGAACGAGCACCTCGGCAGTCGTGTTCGCGGCACCGTCGTAGTCGGATGGCAGCGTGGGGACCGTTTGGATTGATTCCAGAGTTCCGGTCTCGCCGTCATAGTCGAGAACTGTCACCGTCGAGGCCAGCTCGTTGATGACATACGCCCATCGACCGTTGGGATGGAACGTCATGTGACGCGGACCTGAACCGGCGGCCATGCGCGTCTGGGGGTCAGGTCGACGCGTTAGGGACCTCTCCCCGACTTCATAGGACACGAGTTCGTCAGTTCCGAGATCCGGCACGATCAGAACGTCGCCGTCGGGGCTGAAGTTGGCGGAGTGCGGATGCGGCTTGGTCTGCCGGCTTGGATGCACACTGCTTCCGGAGTGGGGGATGTCCGCGACAAGGGAACCGACGCGTCCATCGCGCTCCAAGGTGAGCGTGACAGTGTTGCCGTCGCCGTAGTTCACTGCCGCGAGAAGAGTCGCGGAGGGATTTACGGCCACGTGCGCTGCGCCGTTCCCTGCGGTGTCGCCACTGTTCATCGCCCTCAGGTCACCGGTGCGGCGATCAATCGCGAAGGCCTGGGCAACGCCGCGCATGCCTCCGCCAACAGCCTCTTCGCGCCCGACGGCATAGACCACATCCCTGCTTGGGTGGACCGCAAGGAACCCGGGGCGGCCTATCTCGGCTGCTTCGCGGGCAGCGCCGAGGGCACCCGACTGCTCGTCAAAGGACGCAACGTAGATATGTGCCGCGCCAGTCCCAAAGTAGACCCAGTGGGTCGGGGATGATGACTGGGCTTCCGCAACGGGTTCTGCCATCGCAGTGATCAGCATCGCCGCCAAAAGTACCGTGTAGTGACGACCACGACGCACCGACTTCGAGAACCTCATATTGCCCAAACGAGTCGTGGAACGACTGTTGGCTGTTCAGTATAGGTGACCTGATCTTTCCCGCACTGTCCAGCGGTGGTTCACATCAGAGGGTCCCGACCCACGGCAGGGAACGTGCCCGCTGATAGGCGCTGGCCGGATCCGGCGGGGCGTCACAGCAGCCTTGGCCCATTTGTCGCTAATGCGCAACGCCACGACATCAGTCCTAGGTCTGGGCATGCGAGGACGGACTACTAACGGCCTCGGTCCGGCGGGGCATCGGCAAGGTCCGGGATCACTGCAGCAGACGACCTCCTCCGTCCTCTCCGCCATGCGGCGGGAGGGGACGCGACACCGTCCCTGGGCGAGGGGGGCGCCATCTGCGGCGCGTGGGGAGAGGGGATACTGCGATCGCCGCAGCAAACCCGATCCTTTGCAACCCTCTCAAGTCAATTCGTGGGGAAACCAGGAATTCCTATAATGTGCAGCGTGGCATGGCCCGTAGCGGCAGCACTGATCGCCTGTCTGGCCGGTACCCAGCCGTTGGTCTCGGCGGAGGCTGACAAGGGCACCTCTGCCGCAAAGGGCTCCCAGTATTGGGCTTTCCGCCCCTTGGAGCCAGCAGCACCCCCAGAGGAGTCGGGCGCGTGGGCTAGAACGCACGTCGATGCCTTCGTCCTCAGATCGTTGCGCGCCAATGGACTCGCTCCTTCGGAGGAGGCTGACCGCGAGCGGTTGCTCCGTCGTGTCTCCCTCGACTTGACTGGCCTTCCGCCGACATCCCAGCAAACCGCGGCGTTTCTCTCCGACAGATCACCGGGTGCATACGCACGCTTAGTCGAGTCGCTGCTGGCGTCGCCTCACTACGGCGAACGCTGGGCATTGAAGTGGCTGGACGTAGTGCGCTTCGCCGATACGGATGGATTCGAGCGGGACGGCTACCGGGAGCATGGTTGGCGATACAGAGACTACGTCGTTCGTGCATTCAACGAGGACACGCCCTACGACCGCTTCATCCAGGAGCAGGTAGCAGGTGACGAGCTCTTCCCAGGCGACGAGACCGCCCTGCTGGCGACTGGATTCCACGGAGCGGGACCACGCCATGTCACCAGTGGAAACCAAGACAAGGAGGAAGCCCGACAGGAGATCGTGACCGAGATGGCGCTGGGCGTGGGCCAAGCGATTCTCGGACTGACCGTGCAGTGCGCTCGCTGCCACGATCACAAGTTCGATCCGATCAGCCAGAGGGACTACTACCGGCTCGAGGCGTTCTTCGGCACGACAGATCTCAAGGACGTGCCAACTGCCACCGCGGACGAGGTCGCTGACCAGAAGGCGGCCGAGGAGGCTCACGAAGCCCGAGTCAAGCCGATCAAGGACCAATTGAAGGAGATCGAGAAGCCCTTCAACGACCAGGTGCGCGAGCGCAAGCGGGCCAATCTCGCCCCGGAGTTCATCGCGGCGCTCGAAGTGCCTGAGGACGACCGAAACGAGGAGCAGACGCGCCTCGCGAAGGAGGCAGAGTCGCAGATCTCGCCGGTTTGGTACGAGATCGTACCGCTGATGCCGTCCGACGTGAAGCAGCGGAGGGCTGAGCTGCGGAGTGAACTGCACACCCTCGAGCTCCACAGACCGGACCCGCCCGCAGCGGCGTTTGCGGTCGAGAACATGGAAGAGGACGTGGGGACCTTCGTGCTCCACGGCGGTGACTATCGTCGTCGCGGCGATCCGGTGACTCCTGGATTTCCTGAAGTCCTGGGGACAATCGGCGTTGACGCTCCAAAAGGGCGAGTCGGCAGGCGGTCGGCCCTCGCCAAGTGGCTCACCAGCGTCGAGAACCCGCTGACCGCACGGGTCATGGCCAACCGGATCTGGGAGTTCCGGATGGGACGCGGGCTCATGGCCGACCCGAACAACTTCGGACTGCTCGGCGGCACGCCGACGCATCCGGAGCTGCTGGGCTATCTCGCGAACCGCTTCGTCAGCGAAGGCTGGAGCGTGAAGGCAATGGACCGCCTGATCGTGCTCTCCAGCGCGTACAGGCAGTCCGCGGCGATCGATCCCGAACGCGCCGCAGTCGATCCGGACAACCTCTGGTACTGGCGCGCCGCACGTCGTCGTCTCTCAGGTGAGGTGATCAGAGACAGTGCGCTGGCCGCCTCGGGGAACCTGAATCGGGCGCTCGAAGGGAGACCAGTGTGGATCCCGATCGAGAAGGAGGTCTACGATCTGATCTTCACTGAGGCAGAACCGGACAACCTCTGGCCCGTCACACCCGACCCGTCCCAGCACAACCGCCGTAGCCTGTACCTGCTCAACAAGCGCACGGTGCGTCTCCCGTTCCTGGCGAACTTTGACCAGCCCGACACCATGACTTCGTGCTCGGTTCGGCCGACGTCCACCCACGCACTGCAGTCCTTGAGCCTCCTCAACAGCGACTTCATGCAGGAGCAGTCGCTTGCGCTGGCCGAGCGCCTTCGCGGGCTCTGCGGCACAGAAGACACCGACTGCCAGATTGAGAAGGCATACGAGGTCACGCTGGCTCGCCGACCTAGCGAGAATGAGCGGCACTTGGCCGAGGACTTCCTCGGCCAGCGCTCAGGCGCCCTGCGTGACTTCTCCCTTGCGCTGCTGAACCGCAATGAATTCGTCTACCGACCGTAGCGGGCCTGCCCACGCCAGGGGCCAGAGCCGCCGCAACCTGCTTTGCAGAGCGGCGAACGGATTCGGAGCGCTTGCCCTGCAGCACCTTCTGGCGCAGTCAGCTCCAGTCGCACGGGAGGTGAATCCTCTCCGGGCAAAGCAGCCTCACTTGGAACCGCGTGCCGATTCGGTCATCTTCATCTTCAACGTCGGTGCGCCGAGTTCGATGGACACGTTCGATCCGAAGCCCTTGCTCAACAAGCATGCGGGCGAACCCATGCCCGAGAGCTTCGGTTCGGTGGGAGGCCAGTTCACCGACGGCAGCAACCCGATCCTGGGCTCCCCATGGGCGTTTCGGCGATACGGGGAGAGCGGCCTGCCAGTCTCGGATCTCTTCCCCAACGTCGCCCGCCATGTAGACGACATTTGCTTCGTCCGATCCTTCTTCACGCGGAGCGTCGTACACGCCCCCGCGATGTACGAGGTGCACAACGGCCGTCTGTTCGCGACACATCCCAGCGTCGGATCTTGGGTCACGTACGGGCTGGGATCGGCATCGGAGAACCTTCCGGCGTACGTGGTCATGCCGCAGCCGGAAGGAACGCCAGAGGGTGGAACTTCGTGCTGGAGCCAGGGATTCCTGCCTTCGGTCTACCAGGGCACGCTTCTGCGTCCGGGCGCCAACCCCATCCTGCACCTGAACCGTCCCGAGGGCATGACGGTCGACCGGCAGCGGTCATTGCTCGACCTTCTCCAGGCGATGAACGAGATGGACGCTGGCGAGTTCGACAGCGACATGCAGGCCCGCATAGCGGCCTACGAGTTGGCGTTCCGCATGCAAGCTCACGCGCCCGAAGCAGTGGACCTGACACAGGAATCGCAGTTGACGAAGCGCATGTACGGGCTGGAGCAGGAGCACACGCGTGAGTTCGGCACTCGCCTGCTCCTCGCGCGGAGACTGGTCGAGCGCGGAGTGCGGTTCATCCAGATCTATTCCGGCGGCGGTCCGCTGAGCATGCAGTGGGACGCACACAAGCACCTGAAGGCGAACCACGAGAAGATGGCCGGCCACAGCGACCAGCCTGTAGCGGCCCTTCTGGAAGACCTGAAGCAGCGCGGACTGCTGGACCGAACCCTTGTCATCTGGGGAGCCGAGTTCGGACGCCTGCCAACCTCCGAGGCTGGGAACGGGCGCGACCACAACCGTCACGGCTACACGATGTGGTTTGCGGGCGGCGGCGTGCGGGGAGGCCAGACCATCGGGGAGACCGACGAGTTCGGACTCCGTGCCGTGGAAGAGCCCTACAACATGCGGGACTTCCACGCCACGATCCTGCATGCCGTAGGCCTGGATCAGGAACGTCTATGGTTCCTGCACAACGGTCGCCACGAGAAGCTCACGGACTTCGGCGGCACGGTGATCGAATCGATGTTCACATGACGAGGGCGCTATTCCCTGCCCTGACAGCGATTGCGCTCCTCAGCTGCTCGGCGGAGTCGGACCGACCGCCCAACTTCGTGGTCATTCTCTGCGACAACCTCGGATACGGGGATGTCGAGCCGTTCGGTTCAGAGCTGCATCGCACACCGAACCTCGAGCGGATGGCCCGGGAGGGCCGCAAGCTAACGCACTTCTACGCAAGTGCGGGAGTCTGCACACCGTCCCGGGCCAGCCTCATGACGGGTTGCTACGCGCAGAGGGTCGGGTTGCACCGGACTCCGAGGGACATCCATGTACTGCGACCCGTGTCCCCGTACGGTCTGAACCCTGACGAGACGACGATTGCGGAGGTGCTCCGGGAGCGTCGCTACGCGACCTCGATCATCGGGAAGTGGCACCTCGGGGACCAGCGCGACTTCCTGCCAACGCGGCACGGGTTCGATTCGTACCTGGGCATTCCCTACAGCGACGACATGACGGAGAACCGGGACGGCGGGCGCTTCGAGGGCCCTAGCTGGCCGCCTCTGCCCCTGATGGAGGACGAGGTGGTCGTCGAAGCGCCGGTGGATCGCAATCTCCTCACCAAGCGCTACACCGAACGGGCGTTGGCGTACATAGAAGCCAACCGGGACCGCCCGTTCTTCCTGCTCCTGTCGCAGGCGATGCCGGGCAGCGAACGGGTGCCGTTTGCAAGTGAGGAGTTCCGCGGCAAGAGCGACAACGGCGCCTGGGGCGACGCCGTGGAGGAACTCGACTGGTCGACGGGCGAGATCCTGGACAAGCTCGTCGAGACGGGCCTCGACCGGCACACCCTAGTGCTCTGGACATCCGACAACGGTGCTCCTCTGGCCGCGGATCCCTCCAGTCCAGCCCGTGGAAGCAACCTCCCATTGCACGGCCGCGGGTACACCACCGCGGAGGGAGCGTTCCGGGTTCCGGCCATCGTTTGGTGGCCTGGCACCATTCAACCGGCAACCGAAACCGCCGAGCTCATGGCGATGTTTGACCTGCTTCCCACGCTGTCGGAGATCGCGGGCGCGCCGCTGCAGTCGGAGCGTGTGATTGACGGGAAGGATGTAAGCGACGCCCTGCTGGGCAAGGCCGACGGTCGGTCGCCACGCGAGGAGCTTCTCTACTACAACCAGGACCAGCTCCAGGCGGTCCGCCACGGTCCGTGGAAGCTGTTCGTGCCGCTCGAGGCTCCACACTTGCGGCATCCCCACTTCGATGGCAACGTCGACACCAAGCCATTGCTGTTCAACGTCGTGGAAGATCCAGGCTGCCGCACCAACCTAGCGGAGGGCCGGCCCGAGACCGTGGCGCAACTGATGGAGATCGCAGAGGCGGCTCGCGCCGAGCTTGGAGATCGTGGAGCGCCTGGAAGCGGACAGCGCGCACCCGGATACGTCGAGAACCCGCAGCCGGCAGTGATCCAGCGCTGACCGCGGGCAATCTCGCGATCAAGATAGTCCGCGACAAGAACCACTCTGGTTCGGGCGGCGGCTACGTTGGTGCCAGCAGCCCGTCGGACTTGCTGGCCCGAGAACCGCCTGCGCGGCTGGCAGTCGCACGGAAACGCACGGTTTGCGGCATGGCCTAGAATTCCGGCGAACCTGCCTCAGGTCAGCAGCGAGCCTCAGAGGCTGGGTGTGCGACTGTGCTGCCCCGGTGACATGGAGCACCGTATCCACGAGCGGCGGACACGGGCTGCCTGGGCACCCACTGTCACCGCACTGTAGCGACAAGGCGGCGAAGGATCGACAGCCCAGCCGCTCGACTGGGTCTGTCTCGAACGTAGGCAGGCGCCGACGGGCGCTTCCCCACCCTTGCGCCACGCTGCTGGCAGAAAACTGTCCCGTTCGAGAAATGGTGCGGAGAGGGGGACTCGAACCCCCAAGGGATTGCTCCCACTAGCACCTCAAGCTAGCGCGTCTGCCAGTTCCGCCACCTCCGCACACCTGATGGCGACACGGACCGCCGAGAAGCGGTCATTCCGTCGCGCCCTCGTCCGCCGCGCCTGAGCCTTCCGAAGCCGGAGCCGACTCGGTCGCGGACTCGTCCGCATCCTCTTCCACCTCGCCGGCAATGCCGCTGCGCTCGATCACGGACTGGCTGCCCACATCGCGCCCCTGCCAGATCCCCAGCGTGATCGACGTCAGCATGAACAGCACTGCAGCCGTTGTCGTGGCCTTTGACAGCACGGTTGCGGCACCTCGAGGCCCGAAAGCCGTCTGGGAGCCCATGCCGCCGAAGGCACCAGCCAAGTCGGCCGCCTTGCCGCTCTGCAGCAATACAACAATGATGAGAAACAAGCTCACCACCACGTGCACCACGGTCAGCAACACCAACATCTCAACACCTATTCTATGAGCCTTGCAGGTCGCTATGCCTGCAGCAGTCCGATGAATGACTCGGGATCGAGGCTCGCACCGCCCACCAGTCCGCCATCGATGTTCTCGCAGCCCAGCAGGCCCGCAAGGTTGGAAGGCTTCACGCTGCCGCCGTACAGTATGCGCACGGCATCCGCCGCCGTAGCGCCAAACTGGTTCGACACCATGCCGCGCAAGGCACTCTGCGCTGCCTCGGCCGTCTCCGGGGTCGCCGTGCGCCCCGTGCCGATGGCCCAGACAGGCTCGTAGGCCAGGATCAGCTGCGCGAACTGGTCCGGCTCAAGCTGGCCGATCCCACCAATGAACTGTTCCCGCAGAACGGTCTCCGTGTTGCCTGCCTCGCGCTGTTCAAGGGTCTCCCCGACGCAAACGATGGGCGTCAGCCCCGCATCGAGCGCGGCGAGTGTCCGCAGGTGCACCGTACCATCAGTCTCTCCGAAGTACTGGCGGCGTTCGCTGTGGCCGATGATCACGTGCGTGCACCCAGACGCCGCGAGCATCCCTCCCGAAACCTCACCCGTGTAGGCGCCGCTCGGCTCCCAGTGCAGGTTCTGGGCGCTGATCTGGATGTTGGTGCCCTGCGCCGCGGCGACGGCGGCACCCAGAGCGACAAACGAGGGAGCGATCACGATGTCGCGATCCTCGACGCGCTCGGCGACGGTGCGAACAGAGACAATGAATGCAGCGGCCTCATCGGCCGTCTTGTGCATCTTCCAGTTGCCAGCGATGACGGGTCGACGCACAGTCTCTCCTAGGACCTGGTTTGGAGGGGTCCGCACCGCGAGCGGTCAGCGGAACTTCAGGATAGTACACCGTTTGCGACGCAGGAAAACAGCCCCGAGAGTGCGTGCCGAGTCGCCCTCGAACACGTTCCTGCCGACGAACGATGCCGTACCGCCCCGGACGATTCCTTGGACGGTTCTACAATGCCCAGCAATGCCAACGCGCAGTCTTGCAGCAGCGGTTCTGGTCTCGGCCGTCTGGGCCGGAGGGTGCGCTCCCGAAGAGAGCGCTGCCCCGCCCAACGTTGTCTTGTTCGTCAGCGACACGCACCGATGGGGTGCGATGTCGTTTACGCAGACCCCACAGGTCCAGACCCCAAACTTGGAGGCACTGCGCAGCCAAGGGGTGTCGCTGGATCGGCACTACGTCAACCTTCCAATCTGCACGCCCTTCCGGGCGCTGCTGCTGACCGGTCGATGGCCCTACCAACAAGGCCTGATGGCGAACCATATGTCCCTTGCGGGCAGAGTCGACATGCCGGAGGGCATGGAGACCCGCGGCACACTGGCCTGGGCCTTCCATGACGCTGGCTACACGACTGGGCACTTCGGCAAGTGGCACCTCGGCGGAACGGATGCCAGACCGTTCGGGTTCGACAAGTCCGTCATCTGGCAGGGAACCAACAACCACCGCAAGTCGCGCTTCTCAGTGGACGGTGGCGAGAACCAAGTATGGGAGGGACTCTCCAACTCCACCGCCACAACCGATCAGGCACTGGAGTGGTTCGACGCGGTTGCCGGAGGGCCGAAGCCGTTCCTGGCGATCATCTCGGTGAACCCACCGCACGGTCCGTTCCACGATGCCCCAGAGGCGATGCAGGCCCTGTACCCGGATGAGACCACCCTGCCCTTCCATCCGCTGGACACCACGCGGGACTTCGCGCAGCATCGGGACTACCATGCACTGATCTCGGGCATGGATGCGGACCTCGGAGCGGTCATGGCCCGCCTCGACGAACTGGACGTTGCAGACTCCACGATCCTGCTCTACACATCGGATCACGGCGGCATGACCGGCATCGAGGGGGTCGCCTACGGTCAGAAGCGCCATCCGAACGACGAATCCTCACGGATCCCGTTCATCGCCCGCTGGCCTGGGCAGTTGCCAGCGGGTACGCGTTCGAACGCTCCGACATCAACGATCGACGTGCTGCCGACACTGACGGGGCTTGCCGGCCTTTCGGCGGAGGCGCTCGGCGAGTCTTCCGAGTACGTCTCCTCCCTGCCCGGCACAGACCTCGCCGCCCTGCTCCGTGGAGAACCCGATGCTGCGCGGCCCGACTCAGTGTTCCTAGCCCATCCCTCAAACATGAACAACCGCGGCAGCCGGCACGAGATCATCTGGCGGGCCGTCGTCACCGACGACTTCACTTACGCCGTCACCGGAGATGGAGAGCATCGGCTGTGGTCCAACACCGACGGCTACCAGGACACCAATCTGCTGGCCGATCCGGACCACGCGGACACCCGGAAGCGGCTTTGGACCCGCCTCGATCAGTGGATGGACGTCGCCGAGCGGCCGTTCTATGACAACTGGTTCGCACGGGCCCCGGAGAGAGAGGTGGCTTCGTGGAACGCCGAGCACGGCTTCGAGGAGCACGGCGCCGACCGGGAAGTCGGCCGCTCCGCCAAGTTCGACATGTCTGCCTCCCGACCGTGGTGACCGGTCGTCAACCGGTCAGTCGGAGCCTCCTACTCAGGCAGAGGTGAAGGCAAGCCCTCGACCAGCCAGTGTGGGTTCTCCAGCAGTCCCCAGGCGCTTGAGAAAGGATAGGAGTCCCACGGCTTCTCGCCGCGCTGCCGGGGGTCTCCGTGCTTCTGCAGGTAGGCGTTCAGCTGCCAGAGCAGTTCGCGCTTGACGCGTGTGACTTCTGGCTCGTCAGCGATGTTGCGCAGCTGGTGCGGATCCTTGCGTATGTCGTAGAGCTCCTCTGCGGGCCGTCGCCCAAACGACATCAGGTAGTACGGACGGATCTCTGGATCGAGGGCGTTCGCCATGAGGTAGACCTTGGCGACGCCCCTGTCCACGTCACCGAAGAACCCCTGCGGCGGCGCATTGTAGTCGGGGTCTCCGGCCGGCCAGCGGTCGGGTTCGTAGTTGCGGATATATGCGTAGTCGTGCGTCCGTATCGCCCGCATCGGATAGCCGACACCGCCGCGGCGGGCAATGGTGTGACGCTCGAACGCCGTCACCACGAAGTCCCGGGATGCATCGACAAGCCCTTTCTTGCCAGACTGCAGAATCGACCACAGGCTCCGCCCCGACATCTCATCCGGAACCGTCAGTGCAGCGGCCTCCAGGATCGTTGGCGCAATGTCCGTCAGGCTGACGAGATCGTCGACACGGCGGCCTCCTGGGATCTTTCCGGGAAGTCGTGCCGCCAAGGGCACCTGGGTACCCGAGTCGTAGAGGTTCGCTTTCGAGCGTGGCATCGGATTGCCATGGTCACTGGTCACGATGACCAAGGTGTTGTCGAGTTCACCAGCCTCCTCGAGCGTTGCCAGCGCCCGGGCGAGATGTTGGTCGAAGTGCTCGATCTCGAGACCGTAGTCGAGGAACTCGCCGCGCACCTCGGGCGTGTCGGGCATAGCGCCCGGTAGACGGACGTCCTCGAGACGCTTCCCTGCCCGTTTCCATGCTCCAACGTCGTACCTCTGATGAGGCTCCGACGTGCCGAGCCAGAAGAAGAACGGCTTGCTAGTGTCGCGGTTCTCGAAGAACGCATCGAAATTCGCGGCGTAGTCGGTCGGATTGAGACCGGGACGCTGCTGATCCTCCGGCAGCTTGATACTGCTGGAGTTGTTGCCGAACACGTTCCGCTCGAAACCCTCCATGCGGCCCGGCCCCCAGGTCTTGCCTGTAGCGCCGATCTCGTAGCCAGCGTCCTCCAGAAGCAGCGTGAACACCGTGAATTTGGCGCGCAGGATGCCGAGGAGGATGCCGCCCTCCTCGAGCTCCCAGATGTTGCGTCCCGTGAGGATCGCGCTGCGGGACGGGGCGCAGGTGGGAGCCGCGGTGAAGGCATAGTTGAACAGCACACCCTCCTCCGCGATGCGGTCAAACGCCGGTGTCTTGTTGGAGGTGTCGCCGTAGGCGCCGGCGTGCATGGCCGACTGGTCGTCGGAGATCGCGAAGAGGATGTTCGGAGGATCCTGCTGCGCCAAAGCGCTGCCAAGGGCGAGGAGGGATAGGAGAAGCGTTCGCAGCATGGCCGAAGATCGGCCCATTATCCCAACCGACCAGCCCCAAACGAGGCCCACAGCTACGCGAGGAGCCCCGTCTGCACGTTGCCGCTGACGTCGGTCAGCCTGAAGTCCCGTCCCATGAACCGATACGTAAACTTCTCGTGGTCGAATCCCATCAGATGCAGGATCGTCGCCTGCAGATCGTGGACGTGCACAGGATCCTCGGTGATGTGCAGGCACAGGTCGTCGGTGGCGCCATGCACGTGGCCGGCCTTGACCCCGCCACCCGCCATCCACATCGAGTAGGCAGTCGGCTGATGGTCTCGCCCGGCGTTGGCAGCCTCCTCGGGCTTGCGGATCTCGACCATGGGCGTGCGCCCGAACTCACCGCCCCACACGACCAAGGTCTCGTCCAGGAGCCCGCGCTGCTTGAGGTCCTTGATCAGCGCCGCCGTCGGCAAGTCGGTCTCGTCCATGCGTTGGGGAAGCTTCCTGTTGAGGTAGGTGTGGTCATCCCAGGACGCGTCCATCATGAGCACCACCCGCACGCCCCGCTCGACCATGCGCCGCGCAAGGAGGCAGTTCGTCGCATACTGCCGCCGGTGTGTGTTGTCGCTCTCGATGCCGTACATCTCCAGCGTCTCGGGCGACTCGTCCGAGATGTCCGTCAGGTCCGGCGCTTCGGTCTGCATGCGGAACGCCAGCTCGTAGGCTTTGATGCGCGACGCGATCTCCTGATCACCCGTGCGGTCCAGGTGCATCCGGTTCATGTCGTTGATGAACCCGATCGTCTCGCCCTGGACCTCCGGCGTGACGCCGGGGGGATTCGTCAGGTACAGGATCGGATCCCCCTGATTGCGGAAGAGCGTCCCCTGGTAGTGCGACGGCATGAAACCCGACGAGAAGTTCGTCGTACCGCCCGAGGTTCCCTTCCCGGACGTCAGCACAACGAATCCCGGCAGGTTCTTGGACTCGCTGCCGAGTCCGTAGAGAAGCCAGGATCCGAGCGTTGGACGACCTGGCAGCGTAGATCCAGTGAACAGCAGCAGCTGGCCGGGATGGTGGTTGAAGGCGTCGCTGCGCATCGACCGCACCAGGCAGATGTCGTCCGCAACGCTCCCGAGGTGCGGCACCAGTTCGGAGAGCATCATGCCGCAGTCGCCCTGCGGCGCGAACCCGAAGCGGCTTGCCATGACCTTGGCGGTCGGCTTGATGAACGCCAGCGTCAAGTCCTTCGTGATGGACTCGGGCAGCGCCTCGCCATCGAACCGCTCCAGGCCGGGCTTCGCGTCGAACAGCTCGTACTGGCTCGGGCCACCCTCCATGAACATGAAGATGACGTTCTTGGCCTTCGGCGCAAAGTGCGGCGCCTTTGGCGCAAGGGGAGCTGCCGCCGTCAGTCCGTCAGCGGCCAGCAGCTCCGCGAACGCAGCCAGCCCGACTCCGCCTGCGGCATTGCGCAGGAAGTCCCTACGCCCCTGAATCGCCTGATACTCGCGTCGCCGCATCGCGAGGCGTCCTCATTGTAGAACCCTTGCCGCACTTCGAATCGACAGCCGCAACCCTCTACGGTTCGCTTCTAGCCCGTGTCTGAGTCCCCGATGCCAGGACTGGCACCGGAGCGGACGACTACTCGATTCAGCCCTCGCCGTAGTCAGCGCCTGCCGCGCTCTGCGAGCACGACTTGTCCCATGCCTCGAGCTCGGCTCGCATTTCGGCCGCGAGCTCCGGGACTACCTCGACCAGATCGTGCCGCTCGCCGGGATCCGTGGAAAGATCGAACAGCATGTCGTCCTCGATATCGTCGGCGCCGAGGTACGACAGGAACTTGTAGCGGTCTCCGATCAGCGCATGGTCGGGCGATCCCAGGCGAGCCGCCGTCTGGTTGGCGCCGCCACGGGGCGTCTGGAAGCCAATTCTCTTCCCTCTGCGGGTCATCGTGCCCTCGATCAGCGGCATCAGGTCAACGCCGTCGAACGGACGTCCGTCGGGCACAGCCTCGGCCCCCACAGCGGAAGCCACCGTCGGAAAGTAGTCGCACGTCGACGCGGGCACCGTCGTCGAGCGGCCCGCATCCACGCGCCGTGGCCACTCAAGGATGCCCGGCACCCGCACACCCCCTTCGAACAGGCTCCTCTTGCGACCACGCAGGCCCCCGGTGGATCCGCGGCTGTTCTTGGCCGGCACCCTCCCCTCGGGGCCGTTGTCGCTGCAGTACCAGAACATGGTGTCGTCCGACACGCCCAAGGTCCGCAGCTCCGACCGCAGGCGGCCGACCTGCCCGTCCATGGCTGTGATGCAGCCGTAGTAGTGTTGCTCGCCCTCGCTGAACTCGGCGTACATCGCGCGGTAGCTGGGTCCCGCGACCACGGGCAAGTGCGGTGTGTGGAACCAGACGACCGCAAAGAACGGCTTGCCGTTGGCGACGGCATCGCGGATGAACGGAATCGCACGGTCCATGATCACCCGCGAGTCGTCGCCGTCGAGGTTCTCAGTGGCATATTCGCCCGGGCCCGTCCAGTACTTCGACGCGAACGCTTGATCCTTCATCGGATCCCAGGTGGGCATCTGCACCTCTGCCGCGAACGACTCGTCGAAGCCGTGCTCCCACGGCGGCGCGTAGTGTTCCGGTTGACGGCCACCACGACGACCATCCTCGATGTCGTTGGTCAGTGTCCCGAGGTGCCACTTGCCGAACTGACCGGTCGCGTAGCCCTTCTCCCGAAGCAGTTCCGCCAGAGTGACTTCCTCAGGCTTCATGTGGCCAGCGTTGGCCGTCGGCACCTCGTAGCGGTAAGGATGACGACCCGTCAGTGCACTGCCCCTTGTGGGCGAGCACACGGGCGCTCCGGAGTAGAAGCGCTCGAAACGCAGCCCGGCGGCGCACATCGCGTCCAGATGCGGCGTGCGGAGGTGGGGATGTCCGTTGTATCCGGTGTCACCCCAGCCCTGGTCGTCGGCCATGCACAGGACAACGTTGGGCAGCGTGGGCTCGGCGGTCTCCATGCGATCGCCGCCGCAACCCGCAAGGGGCGCAGCAGCCGCAGCGAGGGCTCCACCCAGAAACTCGCGTCGATCCAAAGGACTCTTCATGAACATCTCTCGTTTAGTCACAGTGCTAAGGGGAATCGTCGCCCCCGCAGAAGCTGTACAGCTGGGTCGCGGTGCGCACGTACAGGCACCCATTTCCTATAGCAGGGGTGGCGTATAGCGGCTCTCCAAGCCGGTTCGTATGCAGCACGGACCAGTCCGCAACCGAGTCGAGCACGGCGATGTTGCCGGCATCGCTCGACATGTAGATCTTGCCGTCGCCCGCGACCGGCGATGCATAGAACCCATCTAGGGCCTCCCGCAGTCGACCCTGCTTCAGGACCTCCCCCGTGCCAGGTTCAAGCGTCGTCACGATCCCGCCGTTGCGGACCAAGTGCAGCAGGTCACGGTACAGGATTGGCGAGGCCACATCCGGAAGCGACTTCTGGTGGCGCCAGGCCACATGCGTGTCGGTCACGTTCCCACTGCCACCAACGTTCACCGCCATGCAGGCGTTCTCGGAAACGCGCCGGGCGCGGTAGTGCATCCAGTCGCGTGCGTTCATCGTGCTGTTCTTGTTGCGGTCATGCATCTCCCAGTTCCCGGGCAGCCAGTCCTCCGGCACCTCGTCTCTGCTGAGCTCACCGTCCGCGTTGGCGTCGTAGTTCCGCTGCATGTGCTCGAAGCCAGGCAGTTCCAGACGGACCGCCGGCTCGCCACCCGGTGCCCACCCACTGAAGTAAATGCGCTCACCATCCAGCACCGCACCGGACTTGACCTGGTAGGTCAGTCCGTCGACTCGCCACAACTCACGGCCAGCCGGGGTGTAGCTCGTCATGCGGTAGGACCCCGGCACGATGACCTGCGTCTCGCCCGAGGACCTGTCCACGATGGGCGTGGAGAAGCTGTGCACGAAGTCCGGGCGGGACTCCCTCCACAGGATCTTGCCCGTGGCCGGATCGACACCCATCGCAAACGCCTCCAGGTCCTGGTCGCAGATCAGGATGAGCGTTCCGTCCACGAGAATCGGCGACGAGCCCATGCCGTGGAAGTTCGTGAACGGCCCAAGCGGCAGGGTCCACAGGGTGCCGCCATCCGGACCGTAGGCAACCAACCCGTAGCCCCCGAAGAACGCGTACACGTTGCGCCCGTCGGTCACCGGCGTCGACGAGGCCTCGTCGTTGAGCCGGTGCATCTTCTCGACACGCCGATCTGGCGCTGCGCGCTGCCAAAGGATGCGTCCCGTCGCTCGTTCGACGGCAACTGTCAGGAGCCTGCCCTCGCGGTATCCAGTGAGGAACACTTTGTCCGCAGTCAGGACGGGCGAGGACTTGCCCTGCGGCAGCTCTACGCTCCAGCGAAGGTTCTCGTCCGGTCCGAACCGGACCGGCAACGGTCCCTCCTCCGCGACGCCGCTGCCGTTGGGCCCCCGAAACCGCGTCCACTCGGACGCATCCAGGAAGCCGACCGCACATAGAACCGCTAGGACTCGACAGACCGCTCGCATTTGTGCAGACCATGCCGCCCCGGAAGCATCGCTACGACCAACGGAGGGGGCGTTCTCGGTAGGATACTCGCATACATGGTCAGCCGATAATGTCGATTCCTCGCACAGCGCTAGCCTTCGCCTGCGTGGCCGCTTCGGTGCCGTTCGCGGCGGGTGCTGCCGAGGCCCTGCAGGCAAGCGCACTGACAGCGCAGTACTGCGTTGTCTGCCACAGCGACGCCGCACGCGTGGCCGGCGTGACCCTAGAAGGCCGCGACCCCGAAGCTGTCCACGAGGATCCGGCGCTGTGGGAAACGGTTCTCAGGAAGGTCGCCTCAGGCGAGATGCCGCCGTCCGACATGCCCTCTCCGGGGACCGAGGCTCTTGCATCGTTCGCGGAGGCCCTCGAGGTCAGCCTGGACAGATTTGCCTTGGACCATCCAAACCCGGGACGGACTCCGTCGCACCGGCTGAACCGTGCCGAGTACGCGAACGCCGTGCGGGATCTGCTGGACCTCGATGTCGACATCGAGTCGATGCTGCCCGGCGATGACAGTGGCTACGGCTTCGACAACATCGCGGACGTACTGACAATCTCGCCGACGCTTCTGGACCGCTACATGCTGGCGGCGCGCCGCGTCTCCCGGCTCGCGATGGGCACGATACCCGCAGAGCCACAAAAGGACATCTACGTGCGGAATCGCGAGACAGGGTTCCGCGAGGCCGGCCATGCGCCACCCAGACCCGGCGACCGACCACTTGGGTCAGGGGGCGGCGCAAGCCTGCGATACTACTTTCCGGCGAGCGGCAAGTACCTGGTCGAGGCGGCTCTGGACCATGGGGATTCCCGCCGGGGATACCAGCAGCACAGCCTGGAGCTGGACCTCGAAGCCGGCATGCACCTGCTGGGGTTCAACTTCCCGCGTGGCAATGCACGGGTCGAACGGAGTCAGCCGCGCGCATCAGCAGTCGTATCCGCACCACATCCGCCGCTGGACATCCGGATCGACGGCAAACGACACAAGCTGATCGAGATGGGTGAGAGCACGAGCCCCTTTAAGCTCCGCTGGATTTCCGTGGAAGGGCCATTCGATCCGCGTGGTTCCGGAAGCACCCCGAGTCGACGGCGGATCCTCACCTGCGAGCCAGGGCAGGATGGCCTTGACGCCGAAACGTGTGCGCGGCAGATCCTGGCGCGCCTGGCGAGATACGCATACCGGCGACCGGTGGTTGAGGCGGACATCTCGTCGCTGATGGGAGTCTATGCCTCGGGTGCCCTGGAGGGAGGGTTCGAGCACGGGATCACGAGGGCCCTGCAAGCGCTTCTGGTGGCCCCCGGCTTCCTGTATCGAATCGAGGACGATCCCGAGGGCGTCGAGCCCGGACAGCCGTACCGCCTGAGCGACCTCGAGCTCGCCTCGCGGCTCTCGTTCTTCCTTTGGAGCAGCCTGCCAGACGAGGAGCTCCTCCAAGCCGCCGAAGACGGACAACTGACTCAACCCGATGCGATCGAACGACAGGTCCGGCGCATGCTGGCCGACCCCCGGTCGGACGCGATGGTCAAGAACTTCGCCGGTCAGTGGCTGCAGCTCCGCAAGGTCGACAAGGTCAAGCCCGACGAAGTGCTCTTCCCCGAGTTCGACGACGAGCTCCGGCAGGCAATGCGTCGCGAGACGGAGCTGTTCTTCGCGGACATCTTGCGCGAGAACCGCAGCGTGTTCGAGCTGCTCGATTCGAAGCGGGCGTTCCTCAACGGTCGGCTGGCGGCCCACTACGGGTTGCCCGCGGTGCATGGTCCGCAGTTCCGTGAGGTCGCGCTGGAGGATCCCCGGCGCGGAGGCCTGCTCGGACAGGGCAGCGTGCTGACCGTGACCTCCTACCCGAACCGGACGTCGGTGGTGATCCGCGGGCAGTGGGTTCTCGAAAACCTCTTCGGCATGCCGCCACCGCCACCGCCGCCGGACATCCCGGAGCTCGAGGAAGCTGCGGAGGAAGGGGAGCAGCGCACCCTGCGGGAGCTGATGACGCTCCACAGCAGGAGTCCGACCTGCGCCAGCTGCCACGTGCGCATGGACCCGATCGGGTTCGCGCTGGAGAACTTCGACGCCGTCGGTCGCTGGAGGGAACGCGACGGCGAGCACGCCATCGACGCGTCAGGGGAGCTGCCCGGAGGCGTCACGTTCCGAGGCCCAGGTGAACTCAAACAAGTGCTTTCGACCGAACTTCGTGGGTCCTTCGCGCGTACAGCGGTAGAAAAGCTGCTCACCTATGCCCTGGGGAGGGGCTTGGAGTACTACGATAGAGCAACCGTTCGGGCTATCGTCCGTGAGGCCGAGCAGTTCGACTACCGACTGGCGGACCTTGTGGTTGCCGTTGCACGCAGCATGCCGTTTGGGATGAGAGCAGGAGCCGGATGACAGTTCTCACACGAAAGCACATTTCTCGCAGGACCGCGCTGCGTGGCATCGGGGCAACGATAGCCCTGCCCTTCCTGGACTCCATGGTGCCGGCCGCGCCACGGGTGGGTGCGATCCAGTCCCCCGTACGGATGAGCTTCGTCTACGTCCCGAACGGAATCATGGACCTCAAGGGCGAGTGGACGCCGACGGGCGAGGGGCGCGACTTCCAGATGAGCGAGATCTCGCAAGGTCTCGAGAAGCACCGGGATCAGGTGACCTTTCTCAGCGGTCTGGCCCACCTGAACGGACGCGCGGGTGAGGATGGCGCGGGCGACCACGCGAGGGCAGGCGCCACGTTCCTGACGGGTGCGCGTCCCATCAAGACCGAGGGCGTCGGCATCCGGGCCGGCGTTTCGGCGGACCAAATCGCCGCGCAGGAGCTTGGCAAGCACACCCAGTTCGGGTCCTTGGAGACCGGCATCGAGGAGCCGAGCGTCGCGGGCGGTTGCGACTCCGGCTACAGCTGCGCCTACACGAACACGATCTCCTGGCGCAGTCCGACCACTCCGAACCCAGTGCAGGACAACCCGCGGCACCTGTTCGAGCGCCTATTCGGGGACAGCGACAGCACGGACAGCGCTGCGCTCATGAGGCACCTTCGCGAGCGGCGCACGATCCTTGACTTTGTCCGGGAGGACCTGTCGAGGCTCCGCGGCGATGTCGGTGCGACGGATCGCCGGAAGCTTGACGAGTACGTCGAGTCGATTCGCGATCTCGAGCGACGCATCGCGCAGGCCGAGTCGCGCAGCGACGAGACGCTGCCGACGGTCGAGCGTCCCAATGGGGTGCCGGACCGGTTCAGCGATCACGCCAAGCTGATGATCGACCTCCAAGTCCTGGCGCTGCAGGCTGACCTGACGCGCGTCACGACGTTCATGATGGGGCGCGAGGGCACTTGGCGGAGCTATCCCGACATCGGTGTGCCGGACGCGCACCACGCCGTCACGCACCACTCGCACGACAAGGAAAAGATCGCCAAGGTCATTCGCATCAACAAGCACCACATCGAGATGTTCAGCTACATGCTGGACCGGATGGCTGGCGTCCAGGAGGGTGATGGCTCTCTGCTCGACAACTCGATGCTGGTCTACGGCAGCTCGATCTCCGACGGAAACCAGCACCTCCATCACGATCTGCCGATCGTGCTCGCTGGCGGCGGCGGTGGTCGCATCGTTCGTGGCCGGCACCTCCGCTATCCGCGGGAGACGCCGATGAACAACCTGCTGCTGAGCGTCCTGGATCTGGCGGGCGTGCCGACCGATCAGCTCGGTGACAGCACTGGAAGGCTCGAAGGCTTGACGCACGCCTAGCGGTTCGCAATGGGCGCAACCTACCGATCGGCCCTGCGCATGGTGGGTCTGGTCGCACTGGCTCTGCTGCACTCGACACCGAGTCGCACGCTGGCCGAATCCAACGCTGGCGTAGGTCTGATCGAAGCGATCCAAGACCGCGACGGCACAGCTTTCACGCGCCTGCTGGAGGACGGAGCGAACGTCAACACGGCGCTGCCAGACGGTGCGACCGCGCTGGCCTGGGCCGTGCACCTGCAGGACCACGAGCGCACCAAGCGACTGCTGGCTGCCGGATCGCACGTCAACACCGTTGACGACAACGGTGACACGCCTCTGATCCTTTCCGCGGCGAACGGGGATGACGCGATGATCCGTCTGCTTGTCGAGGCCGGAGCGGACGTGACGGCGAAGCGCTGGAACGGCGAAACCGCATTGATGCTGGCTGCCGGGACGGGACAGGCTGAGGCCGTGCGACTGCTGGCCGCCAAGGGAGCAGAACTGGACGCAGCGGAGTCGACCAAGGGTCAGACCGCGCTGATGTGGGCCGCCGCGGAGGGCCACGGCGCCACTGTCGAGATACTGACCGAACTAGGAGCGGACGTGAACGCCGCGTCGAACCAAGGGTTCACGGCACTCGGCTTTTCGACGGGTCGCAACGACCTGGACTCCGTCAAGGTGCTTCTCGAGGCGGGAGCCAACCCGAACGCAGCGACCGCTGACGGAAGCACACCGCTAGTCATGGCGGCGTGGTATGGCTACGCGGATGCGATCGAACAGCTTCTCGGGGCTGGTGCTGAGATCGCAACCGCCGACGCGACGGGACGTACTGCTCTGTATGCAGCATCCATGAGCGGTGACCTGCGGTCCGTGCGCCTGCTTCTTGACGCCAAGGCGGATCCCAACGTGGCCACCGTCGACGTTGACAGTCACGGCACAGACCGCGATCTACGCAGACGCGACGGCAGGGATACGCCTTTGCTGACGGCAGCGATGGGCGGCCATATCGATGTGTTGCGTGAGCTTCTCGACGCCGGTGCGAACGCCCACGCACGCACCCAGGACGGCAATACATTTCTAATGCAGGCCGCTCGGAGCGGCAAACTGCCAGTCGTGGAGTTCGCCTACAAGCAGGACAGCGACGTGCATGCGCGGACATCCATCGGCCGGACGGTCATGCATTCGGCTGTCCTGATGACTATCGCCGTTTCGACACCCGACGAGATCTGCAGAGTCATTCAGTTCCTGGCCGACAAGGGCGCCGATCCGGATCCGATCGACGCTGGTGGGCGCACGCCGATTTCGATCGCCGATGTCTTTCCCGTCGAGCAGGCGTCCACGTATCTGTATGAACTTCTGCTGGCGGCCGGTCGCACCCCCAAGGTCCTGCCTACGATGCTGCGGTAACGGACCCACACGACCCGGCGCCCGCCTTGCGCCACCGGGCACGATGGATTAGCCTCAGTCCGAGCGATGTTCTGCACGAGTTGTGGCGCGGCGTTCGAGGAGACGGACGTCTACTGCCGCGAATGCGGTCAGTTGGTGCAGGGGGATGTCCACCCTAGGAAGCGTTGCCTTAGGTCGCAGGAGAACCGCCTGATCGGTGGCGTCTGCGCGGGTTTCGCCGGGTACTACGGCGTCAACCTCCCTATGCTCCGGGTCATCTGGGTGGCCGTTGCAATGATCCCTCCGCTGTTCCCCGGTCTTGCCCTGTACGCGGTCAACTGGATGCTCATGCCTCGATCGGCAGGCGAGTCCGGCGCTGGGCGATCCTCCGATACTGTGGCGGCCACCGACTAGCGAACGGCAGTGATCGAGACTGTCGCATACGCCCGTGCGGGTGTTCTAGGCAATCCGTCAGACGGCTACTTCGGCCGGACGATCGCGGTCACGATCAAGGATTTTCGCTCCCGTGTCGTCCTCATGCCGAGTGACCGGCTCGAGATACGCCTCTCCACGGCCGACACGCCCATCTGGGACAACCTCGAGGCGATGCGCGCCAGCACCCGGTGGCGGGGCTACTACGGCGGCATTCGGATCATTCGTGCCGTGCTCATGCGCTTCGCGGACTACTGCGCCGACAAAGGCATCTATCTCCGGGACGAGAACTTCCGGATCGAGTACGAGTCCGACATACCTCTGCGCCTAGGCATGGGGGGATCCTCGGCGATCATCACCTCGGTCCTGCGGGCCGTGATGGAGTTCTATGGCGTCGAGATCCCTCTGCCGGTACAAGCCAACCTCGCCCTCGAGGCCGAGACCCGCGAGCTGGGTGTAGCAGCGGGCCTGCAGGACCGGGTGGTGCAGGTCTACGAGGGCCTTGTCTACATGGACTTCGAGCGCGGGCTCATGGCATCACGCGGCTATGGCGAATACGAACGCCTGGATCCCGAGATCCTGCCCAACACCTACGTCGCCTACCGCACGCAGCTGAGCGAGAGCACGGAGGTCATCCACAATGACATCCGCCGACGGTTCGAAGCGGGTGACTTTGCCGTTGTCGACGCGATGTCTGAGTGGGCGGAGATCGCCAAGGAGGGACGCAGGGCCCTGCTCGCGGGGGACGCCGATACGTTCGGGAGACTGATCGATGCCAACTTCGACCTGCGCGCGCGCATCTGCAGGATCAGCCCGTCCAATCTAGAGATGGTGGAGACGGCCCGCAGCTCGGGAGCGACGGCAAAGTTTGCGGGCTCAGGAGGAGCGATCATCGGCACCTACAGGGACGACGCTCACTACAACCAACTCCGAGAGGCGCTCGGCAACCGCGACATCCGAGTCCTGCGCCCGCGACTCTAGCCCGCGCACTCTACGAGGGTTCCAAGCAACGAAGTACATCGACCGGCAGCGATAAGCACTTTCCTACAAAATCCCCTGATGAAAGGTCTGGATCTCCCGTTCGCTAACCCAAGTTTGCCAAGCGAGGAGCGATTTTGGCCGAATTCGGCGTGTTTTGCGCTGCAAGTCGTTGGTTTTCAATGGCCAGCCTCCTTGAAACCCCCAATGCAGTGCCATGGCAGCTTGCAATTTCCTGACTCCCGGCCCAGGGCCTGCTCCCATCGGAGCCTGTTCGTCCGCCAGACTCCCACCCGCCCGCGCGCCAAGGGCCAGGAGCCCCACTTCACCCAGCGCCTCGTCCGCTCCGTCCGCTGCGGCTCCAGGGTGCGCCAGCGCACCCTGCGCATCCTCGCCCCCCACGTCGCCCTGCCCTGCGAGCTCGGGCCGGCGCTGCTGCCCCCGCGGTCGAGCGCATCCTCGAGGCCCAGCGGTCCCTCGAGTTCGGGGCCTGCTCCCCAGCTGGTGCGAGGCCGAGGTCTCCAGCCCGTCGCCGCCCGGCGGCCCCGGCCGACGGCGCCGACGACCCGGCGGCCGCCCTGCCGCGGGTCGACGTCGACTCCCTGGAGCTGGTCCGCCCGCGCTCGGTCGGCGTCGAGCGCGTCGCCCTGTGGGCCATGCGGCAGCTCCGTCCGCCGTCCCTGCTCGAGGAGCTGGGCCTGTCCGGTGCGCAGCGCGCCGCCGTCCTCGGCAACCTCGTCGGCCGCATGGCCGCGCCGGCCTCCGAGCGCGCCGCGTGGCACTGGCTGCGCCAGCGACCGCCTGCTGCGCCACCGCGACACGATCGAGACGCGTCTCTTCCAGCGCGCCGCCGACCTGTTCGACCTGCACGACCTGACCAGCACGTGCTGCGAGGGCGCGGCGGACCGGCAGCCGCTGGCCCGCCGCGGCCATTCCAGGGAGAAGCGCCACGGACTGTCCGCTGCTCACGCTGGGCCTGGCGCTGGACGCCAGCGGCTTCGCGCGCCGCTCCAGGGTCCTCGACGGCGACGTCGCCGAGCGGTGGCGCGCTGCAGGCCATGCCGCCGGCCCTGGACGCGCCGCCCTCGGCGGCCGTCGTGCTCGACAGGGGTCTCGCCACGGAGGGGAACGTCGCCTGGCTGCGCGTCCGCGCAGCGGGCGGAGCAGGAGCGGGCGATGGCGGGGCAGGCCGGCGCGCGCCTCGAGACGGCTCTGCGGACGCTGCACGAGGGCCTGTCGCGCCAGGGCACGACCAGGCGCGTGGAGAAGGTCTGGCAGCGCATCGGACGGCTGCAGGCCCGCCATCCGTCCGCCGCCCCGCACTGCGCGATCGACGTGCAGGCCGACGACAGGGGCCGCAACGCGACGGCGGTGGCCTGGAAGCGGCAGCCGCTGGAGGGCAGCGGGGCGACCCATCCCGGGGTCCACGGCCTGCGCGCCAGCAGCGTCGGCTGGGACGCCGGGCGGCTGTGGCGCACCTGCGTGACGCGGACCGACCTGGAGGCCGTCCTCCGCTCCCTCGGGAGCGCACTGGGACCGCGCCCGATCCACCACCGCAGGCCCGCGCGCAGCGCGGGCCACCTGTGCCTGTCGGTGCTCGCCTGCCAGCTGGTCCCGGTGGTCCGGCAGCGCCTGCGGGCGGGCGGGGAGACGGCCAGCTGGACGACGCTGCGCCGTCGCCTGGCGGGCCAGCGGCGGGTGACCGCGGTCTTCCGCCAGGCGGACGGACGCATGCTGCATGCGCGCAAGGCGACGCAGGCCGAGTCCTGGCAGCGGGCGATCCACGAGCGGCTGGGCGTGGACGCCTCGCCGGGCGGGGTCCGCAAGCTGGTCGTCCAGCCCAGACGACGAAGGGAACATGCACGGAATGCAGTGCCACACGCCTGATTCCGCGACCGCAATGTGCTCATTGCAAAAGACTCATGCAATGGGGTGGCAAACATGGGTTAGAACGAAGCCTCGATGTCCCACACGGGCGTGAGATTGAAGTGGTTCAGGCTACGTTTCGCCTCACCGAGGGAAATCCGTCGTGCTGCCTGGCTCCCCTGTCGCGGACATCTCATTCACCAGCATCCCAGAGAGCACCCAGATGTCGAACCTGCACGACGAACAGGCGTTAATAAAGTCTGGGTGTCATGTAAATGACTCGCCTTGAACGTCTTTCTATACATACCTTGAATTAGGCAGAACCCTGTGTGCACGCTAGTGAGCCAACGGGAAAACACACGGATCGAGCAGTGCCAGCCCACACCGCCTGCTAGCGGTCGCCGGCACCAAGTTCGCCTCGGCTAGCGTGTTCGATTCCACCATCACAGCCAGCCCAGGCCTTCAGCCGCCTTTGACGAATGGTGGAGAGTCTTCGGACTGCTGCATCCGCACCCCTCTCTCACCGCCCTGTGTCCCGATTCGCGCCTGCATTCTTCATAGGTGTGTCCAGCACCCATAGATCGGCCCGATCCACGGAGATCACCATCCACTGGTCGATGTTCGGGATTGCTTGGACTGTCTAGGCAATGCCAGGGATGGGACCGTTCGTGTTGGTCCGAACACGGCAGAGGTAGTCGGTGGAGCAGAGGTACAGGTCCGAGCTGTCGCCGCCCCAGCAAAGGTTTGCGATGCGCCTTCCGGTCACGATCCGTCCTAGGACGTGGCCGTCGGGGCGAAGCACCCAGACGCCTCCCGGACCAGTCGTGAACAAGTTCCCATTCGCGTCCACCTTGATGCCGTCGGGCGCCCCAAGCTCCTCGGCCGAGTGCCGCGTGAGGTCGACCAGCACGGTCGCCTTGTCCAGCGTGCCGTCCTCCAGCCTTGGGTAGCGCATCACGAATGCCGCATTGCGATCGGACTGGGTGACGTACAGGAACTGCTCATCCGGTGTCAGCGCTACCCCGTTGGGGTGTTTGAGTGCATCGCTGACGAGGATCGCTTCCCTGGTGCCTGCCCGGACCAAGTACACGCCGCAGAACGGAAGCTCCTGTGTGGGATCCTCGTACCGACCGGGGAGACCATAGGCCGGGTCCGTGAAGTACAGGTCGCCGCTCGAAGTCAGCACGAGATCATTCGGCGAGTTCAGTCGCTTGCCGTGGTACTGGTCAACGATCGTCACCTTGCCGCCGCCCGGCGTGAGCCGGGAGATCCGGCGATCCCCATGCTCACAAGCTAAAAGACAACCGTCGCGGTCGAGTGTCAGCCCGTTCGAGCCTGGCTCCTTGCCGTAGTGGTCCACGCCCGTGTAGCCGGACGGCTGCATCCAGATGCGAGTCCCGTATGCCTCGTTCCATCGCATGATGGCGTTGCGGGGTATGTCCGAGAAGAGCAGACAGTCTTCCTGCGCGACCCAAACTGGCCCCTCGGACCACGCGAACCCAACGTCCAGCAGCTCAACCTGCGCTGTGCGTGCGATCAGGGCATCCAGCCCCGGATCAAGCCGCTCGATCTGACCGACCACCCGAAGTTTCGACATGGGCGGCCATTGTAGGAGACCGATGGAAGCCGAAGGGATGACCGCTGACACCGCGCCACTGAGAACGAATCACCCCGGAGCCTAGCGAGACGACCAGAGGGGCCTCCGCGCCGGACGCTCTCGTTGCCGAGGCAACCAACCTTGATTGGTTCTCTCGGTGCCCTTTCCACGGGCCCCGACGCTTGGCACCCAATCAACCTCTCCTGCCGATGCCGCTTGCAGCGTTCAGGCAGGATGCGGAAAACGCCGCTGCCCGCGACGAAACGCTAGGGCGGCGCAGGCCGCAAACTCACGTCCGCCAGAAAAATCGTCGAGCGGACCGGACTGTTGTCTAAGGGCTGGGGACGCATTACAATCATGGGAGTCGCAGTTTCGGCAATACCGGAAGTGGGCTTGACCCGCTTTTTTTGTGCTATCGAACAGATGCCATCGCAACGAAGGGCCATCGTGGAGAGGGTGCGCGGCATCGCCGCGCACGTCGCTGCGTCCCAGGGCGTGGAGCTAGTCGAAGCTGAATGGAAGGGCAGCTCGCGGGGTGGCACGCTTCGCATCTTCATCGACAAGGAAGCCGGAGTCACGCATGGCGACTGTGAGCGGGTCTCCAAACAGCTGTCCGTCGTGCTGGACGTGGAGGATCCCATTCCGTCGGCCTACAGCTTGGAGGTCTCGTCCCCGGGCCTCGACCGCAAGCTGTTCCACGGGTCCGACTACCGCAGGTTCCAGGGCCACTTGGCGAAGGTCCGTGTCCGCGAGGCACTGAACGGATCCCGCGTCTTGACCGGACGTATCGAGGGCAGTTCGGACGAGACAGTGCGGCTCGTTCCATCCACCGGGATGCCGCTGGACATCCCGTTCGAAGACATCGAGCTAGCTCGCCTAGTGCCGGATCTCTAAGCGTTCTAGAAGAGCCAGGAGCGTCATCTCATGCAGAGCGGCATACTTTCCGAGATCGACCAGGTCAGCCAGTACAAGAACATCGACAAGGAGATCATTCTCGAGGCCGTCAAGGACGCGATGCTTGCGGCCGCCCGCAAGCACTACAAGACGGATGAGGAGCTCGTCGCCGAGATCAATCCCACCACCGGGGCGGTCGAGGTTTACGCCGAGAAGACCGTCACGATGCTCGTTGCGAACCCTGCGTTCGAGGTTAGCCTCGCGCAGGCCCGACGCGTCGACCCGACCGCCAGGCCGGGCAAAGTGCTCCGCTTCCTTAAGGCTACGCGGCCGTTCGGCCGCATCGCTGCGCAGATGGCCAAGCAGGTGATCTTCCAGAAGATCCGCGAGGCCGAGCGTGAGAGCGTCTGTGCCGAGTTCGAAGGCCGCATCAACACGATGGAGCACTGCACGGTCAAGCGGATCGAAGGTCCGGAGCTGATCGTCGAGCTCCGTGGCGCGGAGGCCCGCATCCCGAGGCGGGAGCAGTCCCGGCTCGAGACCTTCATGCCCGGCGACCGCGTCCGGGTCGTGGTCAAGTCGATCGACAAGGCCGCTCGCGGTCCCGCGGTGATCGCCTCGCGAGCCAGCGAGGAGCTGGTCAAGCGTCTCTTCGAGCAGGAAGTGCCGGAGATCTACGACGAGACCGTCGAGATCAAGGCCTGCGCCCGGGAGGCCGGCGAGAGGACCAAGATCGCCGTCAAGTCGCGCGACCGCGATGTGGATGCCGTCGGTGCCTGCGTCGGCATGAAAGGCATGCGCGTCCAGACCATCATCCGCGAGCTGCGCGGCGAGAAGATCGACATCATCGAGTACATCGAGGATCCGCTGAAGATGGTCTACAAGGCCATCAGTCCGGCGAAGGTCGGGCGCGTCAACGTCATCGACCCCGACCAGAGGCGCATGGAGGTGATCGTAGACGAGACCCAGCTTTCTCTGGCGATCGGCAAGCGGGGCCAGAACGTCCGCTTGGCGGCAAAACTCCTCGGCTGGCGCATCGACATCAAGAGCGAGGAGCAGAAGCGTGCCGAGGTGGAGCGTGCGCTGGCCGCCATCGAGAGTGGCGGCACACCGGTGGAGCTGCTGCTCCAATACGGGCTCAGCGCAGGTCTCATCCAGCAGCTCAAGGATGCCGGCGCGGTCACGGTCGAACTCCTTGCCGATTGGTCCGCGGAGAAGTTGATGGACATCCGCAGCGTCGGTCCGGAACTCGTGGATCGAATCCAGCTCGCGGTGAACGAGTGCTACGCGCACCTTGCGCGGACTGTGGGCGTCGTCCCCGTGGAAACGGAAACTCCCAGCGAATCCGAGGAGGGCCCTGCAGAGGAGTCTGCGGAAGAGGATGCCGAAGCCGTGGACATTGTCCTCCCGGGCGCGCCTGAGCCCGGAATGACCGAGAAGGAAGAGGAGGACGACCTCGACTTCGACGTGGAGGAACTGGAGAGGTTTGGTAAGATAAACCGGTACCGCGGGCCTGACGAAGGGGTAGGGGTGTCGCTGCCAGGGCACGAGAGTTCGCAGGTCGCTGCTGAGGGTGCTGATAGAGTCGGCGGCACTGGCGAGCCAGCGCTACCCATAGCAGCGGATATCCCTGCAAAGGAGAACAACGATTCGCGTTAACGAGCTAGCCAGAGAGCTGGGAGCCAAGTCCAGTGAGGTGATCGATGCCATACGGTCTATGGAGATTGACACCGTCAAGACCCACTCCAACACTGTCGACCCAGAGACGGCAGCTAGGGTCCGCGAGCATTTTCGGGGCCGCAAGGCCGAATCGCCAGCTCCAAAGCATGAAGAGCTGCAGCTTCCCATGCAGCGCCGTCGGCCCCAGTCCCGGCCGGGCGACGCAAGCCGCATACGTGGCAAACGCCCGAACGCACCGGCACGGACACCGCGTGGCAAACGTGCGGGACAGGCGGCCCAGCGCCCTTCAATTCAATTGGGTGGTCGCATGGGTTCGCCCCGTGGCGGCGCAGCCCGTCCTTCCGTCAAGCCGCAAGTAGGAGCATCAGGACGGGTCCGACCACCGATTCGAACGGGCGGTGCCCCACCGATGAAGCCACCGTCCGTTCCGGTTCGGACGCCTCCCGTGGCGCCCCCTTCGATTCCGGTCCAGACCTCTTCCGCCGCGCCACCGTCCGTTCCAGTGCGACCAGTTCGTGTAGCCACCGTCCATTCCAGTCCGGACGGTTCCAGCTGCCCGGACGGCTCCCGCCGCACCGCCGACTAGCGCACATCCGACGGTGCCGCCGCCGGTCGCGCCGCCGACGCCAGATCCTCGCACTTTGTCGGCGAAGAGCGGCCCCGAGACGGGAGCACCAGTCAGGCCCGGCCCTGTGCTGCCAATCAAGACCCGCCCTGCGATCCCCAAGGCGGGACAACCCAGGACGGGTGCAAAGCGCCGGTCGCAGCCGCCCACTGGCCCCACTGTCCAAGCGAAGCCGCCGGCTCCTTCGCCTCCGCGTGCCCACCTGTCCGCACCCCCGATCGCAGGCCGAGGTTCTAGCGGTGCAGGAGCAACCAGCCGGCCGGTGTCGGTGCCGGGCGTACCCGTTGCTCCAAAGCCCCCTCCTCCCAAGACATCGCGGCCGGCGGTTCCGGCCGAGCACAGACCTCCCATTCGCCCGATAGGGGTACGCCGGCGACCTGTTCCCCCGTCGCGTGTCGTCGTGGTGCCCGGCGGTGTCAACACAGCTCGTGCGGCGCCTAGTCAGCCGACGCCGACCATGCCGGGCATCCCGAGCCCACCACCAGGGCCTCCCAGAGGATTCGGCCCTGGCGGCTACAGACCTGGCTACCGGCCGGGCATGCCCCCTAGGCCCGGCATGCCCCCCCGGCCGGGCATGCCCCCTAGACCGGGCGGCCCACCCGGCACACGTCCCGGTCCCGGAGGCCGTGGAAAACGTCCACGCCCGGCACAGAGGGCACGCAAGGTCGATCTCGAGGCCTTGAACGAGGCTCGCCTCCAACAGCGCAGGCGAAAGGCCGAGATCCCCACAGCCGAGAACACGGAGATCATGGCCGCCGACGGTACGACCGTCAAGGAGCTGGCCGAGAAGCTTGGCATCAAGGCTGGCCAGATCATCAAGGTGCTGTTCGACAAGGGACAGGCTGTCAACATCAACCAGCCTCTGGAGCTCGAACGCATCAAGGAGATAGCGGGCTACTTCCACGCCACCGCGGATGAGCTCACCTTCGAGGAGGAAGCCATCCTCGACATCGACCAGGAGGAGTCGCCCGAGGATCTCGAGCCGCGCCCTCCGGTCGTGACCGTGATGGGCCACGTGGACCACGGCAAGACCTCTCTGCTCGATGCGATCCGAGCAACCAACGTGGCGGCTCGCGAGGCTGGCGGCATCACCCAGGCGATCGGCGCCTACCACGTGGAGCGGGAGGGGTCTCGCGTCGTCTTCATCGACACGCCGGGCCACGAAGCGTTCACCAAGATGCGCGCCCACGGCGCCTCCGTGACGGACATCGTGGTGCTTGTGGTCGCTGCGGACGACGGTGTCATGCCGCAGACGCAGGAGGCGATCGACCATGCGAAGGCGGCCAAGGTCAAGATCATCGTCGCCATCAACAAGATCGACGTCCCGAAGGCCGATCCCGACCGCGTCGAGCGGCAACTGTCCGAACGTGGACTCGTCAAGGTCGAATGGGGTGGAGACATCGAGTTCTGCCACGTTTCGGCCAAGACTGGCGACGGCATCGACACTCTCCTCTACACGATCACGGTGGAGGCAGAGTCGGCCGAACTCAAGGCCAATCCGAGCCGCTCCGCAATCGGCGTCGTGCTGGAGGCCAAGCTGGACCGCGGCAAGGGCCCGATCGCCACGGTTCTGACGCAGAACGGCACACTGCGCATCGGCGACACTTTCGTCGTCGGCTCTGTGTTGGGCAGAGTGCGTGCACTGATCAACGACACGGGTCGACAGGTCAAGACGGCAGGCCCGTCATCGGCGGTCGTCGTCCTCGGACTGGACGATCTGCCGGAGCCAGGGGACCAGCTGTCCGTGATCGCCGACACCGACCGCGCCCGCAAGCTGGTCGACTACCGCGAGGAGAAGCAGCGCCAGCAGGCGATGGCCCAGACTGCCCGCATGTCCCTCGACCAGTTCCAGAAGCAGCTCGCTGCGGGCGGCACGAAGGAACTGCCGATCGTCCTCAAGTCCGACAACCAGGGCTCCGCGGCCGTGCTGGGCGACACGCTGGCGAAGCTGACCAGTGACAAGGTCAAGGTGAGGATCATCCACACCGGCGTGGGTGCCATCAAGGAATCCGACATTCATCTCGCCGTCACCGCCAACGCCGTCGTCGTTGGATTCAGCGTGCGTCCCGAGCGCACCGCCTCCGTTCTCGCCGACCGCGAGGGCGTGGACATCAGGCTCCACACGGTCATCTATGAACTGGTCGACGAGCTCAAGCTCGCCATGGCCGGCCTGCTGGAGCCGATCCGCAAGGAGGAGACTCTTGGCCGCGCCCAGGTTCTGGAGGTGTTCAACATCACCAACGTCGGCATGGTGGCGGGTTGCAGGCTCGAGGAGGGCATTGCACTGAGCGGCTCTTCTGCACGCCTGCTGCGGGACAACGTTGTGGTCCACACCGGCAAGTTGGCCTCCCTACGGCGATTCAAGGACGACGTCAAGGAAGTGCGCATCGGACAGGAGTGCGGTATGCATTTCGAGCGCTACAACGATGTCAAGAAGGGCGACGAGATAGAGTTGTTCAAGACGATCGAGATCGCCCCGAACATCGACGACTTGATCCCGGTCTGACGCGCCGCCTGACGGGGCGTCTCGCGGAGGGCATCGGTGGAGTACGCCCTTGGATGCTTGCTGCTCCAGATTTGGGTGAGCGATTCACGGTCGCTCAAGGACAAACGCCGAGTCGTGAAGTCGCTCAAGGACCGCCTCAGGAACCGGCACAACGTCTCTGTCGCGGAAGTCGCGCAGCAGGACAGCCGCGCTGAATCCACAGTCATCGCCGTGAGCGTGTCGCCCGACGTGCGGCAGGTCCGCAAGGTGCTGGACGCAGCCTCCGAGGACGCCTACAGCATGCTCGGTGGCTATCTGGTGGATCTGCAGATCGACGTGGAGAGCGTTTAGCCCTAGGTCTCGGTTCGCCGGTAGTCCTGAGCCATTACAGTTGACTGCAACGAGTCATGTTGCTGTCGTCTGAGCACCAGAAAACGACTCCGAGCCGTGTCGAACGGCCACACTTTGGTCCCGCGCCCGCAGCGCGTGCCCTCTTGTTTGTCGTGGCTGGCACCGCCATTTTCGCGGCCAGCTGCAGCAGCCCCCTCTGGGGAGCAATCAGAGTCGATCTTCGACATCGTTGTGTACGGCGGCACCTCCGCGGGCGTCTCGGCCGCGATCCAAACCGCTCGCATGGGCAGTTCGGTTGTGCTCGTCGCACCCGACGTCATTCCAGGAGGCCTCTCGTCCGGAGGTCTGGACTGGACCGACACTGGCAACAAGTCCGTGATCGGAGGTATCGCGCGGGAGTTCTATCACCGCGTTTGGTAGCACTACCAGAGAGCTGACGTGTGGAAGTGGCAGGACCGCGAGGAGTACGGCAACCGTGGCCAGGGCACGCCCGCGGTGGATGGCGTCGAGATTGAGGACGACCGGATCGAAAGCATCCGGACCCTGGACGGTGCAGTGTACAGGGGATCGGTGTTCATCGATGCGACCTACGAAGGCGACCTGATGGCTGCGGCGGGCGTGACGTATCGAGTCGGACGAGAATCAACCGAGGAGTACGGGGAGCAGTGGGCAGGCGTTCAGAAGGGCGCGCGGCACTACGGACACTTCTTTCCCGAAGGCATCGACCCCTATCGCGTTCCCGGAGATCCCTCCAGCGGCCTACTGCCCCGCATCAGCCCGGAACCTCCCGGAGACGACGGTACCGGAGATCACAGGATCCAAGCGTACTGCTGCCGCATGTACCTGACTCGAGTCGACGAGAACCGAGTCCCCTTCCCCGGTCAGCCGGTTACGACCGCAACGAGTACGCGCTTGCGCTGAGAGTGCTTGAAGCTGGCTGGCGAGAGGTGTTCCGCAAGTTCGACCCGATCCCCAACGCGAAGACAGACACCAACAACCACGGCCCGTTCAGCACCGACAACATCGGAATGAACTACGGGTACCCCGAAGGTTCCTATGCGGTGCGCGAGGAGATTGTCAGCGAGCACAGGTCCTATCAGCAGGGACTGCTGTATTTCCTAGCGAACGACGCGGCAGTGCCAAGCGACGTTAAGGAGGAGTTCTCGCTTTGGGGCCTCGTGGCGGATGAGTTCGTCGCCCGCAAGAACTGGCCGCACCAGCTCTACATTCGTGAGGCCCGCCGGATGGTCGGCGAGTTCGTCATGACCGAGCACGAGTGCCTTGGTGCGCGGGACACGCCAGAGTCTGTCGGCATGGGGTCGTGCGCCATGGACTCGCACAACGTGCAGCGCTACGTCACACAAGACGGTTGAGTGCAGAACGAGGGGGACATCGGTGTCCGGCCTTCGCGCTCCTACGGCGTCTCCTATCGCTCGATCACTCCCGAGAAGGATGAGGTCGTGAACCTGCTGGTACCGGTCTGCCTGTCGGCCACCCACATTGCTATGGGTCCATCCGGATGGAGCCCGTGTTCTTGATCCTGGACCAGTCCGCCGCGACGGCGGGGGTACTAGCAGAGCGGGCCGGCATCGCTGTGCAGGACCTCTCCTACGAGGCGCTGCACAGGCAGCTGCTGGAGGACGGGCAGATCCTCGAGTACGAGCAAGCCGCGGAGTAGCTCGCTTGTAGCGTTCAGGTGCTATCGCTCTGGCGCGGATTTCCGCTGATACGCTATCGCCATGCGCATTCTTGTTGCTTGTCTCGCCTGCATCACCCTCGCCTGCGGGGCCGCTGAAGAGGCGGTCGAAGAGGAGTTGGTGTTCCGCCACCAGGAACTGGAGCGCGAACTCGGTATCGGCTATGCGGTCCTCGTCGAGGACATCGACGGGGACGGAGACATCGATGTCGTGGCCCTGAACGAGACGCAGGTTGCGTGGTGGAGCAATCCGGAATGGACCAAACAAGTGGTCCTGGACGGTGTCACGGAAGCCGACAACGTCGCCATCGCCGCTGCCGATATCACGGGCGACGACCAGATCGAGTTCGCGATCGGCGCGGCTTGGCGTCCGAGCGACACGGAGGGCGGGGGGACTCTGCAGTGGATTGAACGGACGGACGAGGCTGGGGCAATGTGGAAGCATCACCCTCTCGGCAACGAACCCACAACCCACCGGATGCGTTGGGCGGACACCAACGCCGACGGCGATCGCGAGCTGATTGTTGCTCCCTTGCACGGACGCGGAACAAGCGGACCGCTTCACTGGGAAGGCAACGGTGTCCGGCTGCTCGCTCTCACTCCATCAGACAAGCCAATCGAAGAGCCATGGGATGAGGAGGTTATCGACGACACCTTCCACATCGTCCACAACTTCTGGGTTGGCGACTTCAACAACCAGCCGGGAGACGAACTGCTAGTCGCCTCGTACGAAGGAGTCCACCTTCTGACCCGGGCCAGCGACGGCTGGACTCGAACGCGGTTGGGCACTGGATTCATATCGGACGAGATTCGCGGCGCGGGCGAGATCACAGTGGGGAGTCTGGAGTCGGGCAAGTCCTACATCGTTACTGTCGAGCCGTGGCACTCGAGCCGAATCGTGCGGTACGACCAGCCCGACGGGGACAAGACACAGCCCTGGGATCGCCGAGTCGTCGTGGAAAACCTAGGCGGCGGCCATGCGCTGTGGGCCGCTGACGTCGACAAGGACGGCGACGACGAGATCGCCTTCGGCTGGCGGCTTGAGGGCAGTGCACCCTATAACCAGCCAGGCGTGGCGATCTACGATCCCACGGACGACCACGTGCAGATTGTCGATCTGGGAGGGATGGCGACGGAAGACCTCAAGGTCGTGGACCTCAACGAAGACGGACTCCCTGACATAGTCGCGTCAGGGCGCTCAACGCATAATCTGAAGATCTACTGGAATGAAGGACCAGGCACCCTGTAGGATTTGGCGGCCCGAGAACCGTGAGGCGTCTCGTGCCGTCGGCCGCGGCCTCGATGGCGGCCAGCTCGGAGACGCGCAGCATGGCTTCGCTCATGACGGCGACGATGGCGGCATCGCCGAGCCCAGCTAGGTCCTGCGCGCTATCACTTCGGCTGGAACACTTCGATGTGCTTCTTGACCAACTCCACTATTCCCGAGCCTTCGGCCCACTTCCTAATTGCCGCCTCATCGACATCCTCCTTCGCCATTAGATCGGCAAATTCCGTATGGCTCAATTCGCGAAACGTGTGCATTGGGGGTGCCAGGGAGGCGGGCAGGCAAGCCCGCGGAGAGGGCTGGCTGGCCAGACCGATCTCCTGATGCCAGCGCAGGTAGTTGCCGAGGCACTTCGTCGCCACGCCGTGGAACGGCAGCAGGAACTGCTGCAGCTGGCGGTGGCGCTGGTTGACCGTCTGGATGGGGTGGCTGCCGCGCACGCGCTGCCCGGCCGCCCGGTTGACGGCCTCGTGCTGGCCCCCGGGCTGTGCGCACAGCCCGGGCGGCGCGGCGTGCGGTGCAGGCCTCGCTCCCCCTTGCGGCTGTGCCGGAAGCACGTCTCGTCGGCCTCCACCAGCCCGACCAGCGGAACGCCCGGTTCGCGCAGCCGCGCCGGACGGCCCCGCAGTGCAGGCAGCGCCGTCTCTCGTCGACGCGCAGCTCGATCGCGGCCAGGGAGGCCGCCTCGTCCCCCTGCTCCTAGGCGACCTGCTGCAGCCGTTCGCGCTGAGCCGCCGTCAGTCGCTCCACCCCAGCCAGCGCGCTGGAACTCTTCGTTGGTCATGGGCTCAAGCCTATCATTCCAAAACATTTGTAGCATATATCAATCAAAATACAAATATTTCACGAATTTACTCAACAGCTTAATCGTGAGCTGTGGTTCGAGAATTGGAGCAGCTTGGTTGACCGGCGCGACCTAGCCCTCAGTCAGCGCCACGACTTCGGCCCTCTGAGGCCTTCGGCTTGACCCGGCAGACCGACCAGGATCTCATTCTTCGACGAAACACTTGGATTCCATGCCTGCGGGCCGATTTGGCGGGACCCGCTCGGACGGCGCATCTCGGACCAGGTGGGAAACGGGGCCGAAATCTCCGTACGGGCGACTGACGCGAACACCCGTCACCGCGGAGTCGATTGGCACGGGAAGGCCCGCGACCCGCATATGTTGCGGTTTGTACGCCGGAAGCGTCCATTGGCCCACTGACCGAGGCCGCCTGCGGGACCGCCCGGGAACCGAGTTGCCGCGTTGGAAGCGAGCGCCATTGCGGCGTCTGCCGGCATTGCGGCCGGCCGACGCCAGAGCGCGTCCAAGCCCCGGTCGTAGTCCCCGAAGCCCCCAGCAACCCCGAGAGCGCCTGGGCGCCCACTGGCCTGGCAGGCTTGGAAGGGCCCTCGAGACGCGCCACGTACGCAGCCAGTCCGCTGGCTCGCTCGCCCAGGTCCCTGACTTCAACTCGCATGTCCTGCACCTCGCCTCGGAGCTCGGTCAGCTGCCCGATTACGTCCCCGCGGCGGTCCCGCATCTTGTCTCGGAGGTCGCGCAGATGCCGTTGCGAGTCTCCTCCTGGCCCTCCAGCCACAGAGGGGTGGAAAAGACTCCCGCACCCCTTCTCATGCAAGTGGGCAACGCTTCTGGAGCGGTCTGTTGATCCTAGAATCCGCAGTTGGCGGGAGTGGAGCCGGCCGGAAGTGCTTGCTATGGCAAGGGCCATGGCACAGGAAACGGGCAGGCAGGCCGTTCACCCGGAGGGTGAGGGCCCCGCCAGCTGGACGGGAGCTGGCGGCCGTGGCTGGGGCGCGGGGACTGCGGCTACGGGACGGACCGCGTGATGCAGCAGGTGGAGGAGAGGGGACAGAAGCATCTGCTTGAGCTGGCAATGAACAAGCGAGCGAAGGAGCGGGTGCAGAGACTGGCAGGGCAAGGCGGCTGGCAGGACGCAGGGCAGAGCGGCAGCTGCGCGGCTGGCCGAGGGAGCGACTGGTGATGATGCTGAAGCGGCGGCGGCCGGAGAAGGCGAGACACTCGCAGCGGGCCCTGGCTCGGCTGCAGCCCAGCCTGCCGGGCATCCCGGTGGCGCTGCTGGAGGAGGGGCTGCCGTGCCACGCATATCCGGTCCTGGTGACCCTGGTGACGACGCTGCGGGAGGAGGTGCTGACGGTGGCGCAGCTGGGACCGGGACCAGTCGGACACGCAGAACACGTTCGACGAGCTGAAGAACCCATCGGGCTGGGCAGGGTTCCTGACGCGGCAGCTAACGCCGCCGCGGCGCATGGCGCTGCGGAACGCGTTGGTCTCCAACTGGTGGTCGATCTCCGTGCGGATGCTGAGCCCGCGGGCGTGGGGGGAGGCGAAGACGAGCCGCCCGCAGAGGATGGAGGGCGTCGTGCGGGCGTCGCGGCACGCTCGGCAGACCACGCTGCGGCTGACCGTCGCGCACGCAACGGCCCAGCGGCTCCGCCCGACGTTCCGGGCGCTGGCGGCCCTTCCCCAGGCGCCGCTGGCCTGAAGCCGAGCGCCAGGAGCCTCTGAACGACATCCTCAACGGCGGCCACACTGGCTCTGATCACCGCCCAACTGAGGAGTTTCGGTCAAAAAAGCCCTGCTCCCTTCCGAACGTCGGCGGTCCGTGCCGCCGCAGCCAGCAGCAGTTCCCCTGCCTGCCACGAGGCGGGCAGGCCCCCTGCGAGGAGCGACGGCGTTGGGCGACAGCACGATCGTCCGTACTGGCTGCGCGTGTCGCCCTTGTTGACGCACTCTCTGGTTCGAGCCTCTGCTTCTGGAGCTTGGCTGCAGGCTCCTCCCTGCTGGTCGTCGAGACTATCCACCCTGCCGACGCCGGCAGGCAGTTCGGCGGGCCGTCCACCTGCACCAGCTGTTCGGCCTGGAATCCAACTGAAATCGCGGAACCGAAATTCCGCTGGAAGGATTCAAGTCAGTCGACACGGACCCTCCGAATCCTGTGGTTAGATGCGTCGGCAATGTAGAGATTGCCGTCCGAATCGAACGCAATCGCTGACGGATCCAGTGAACTCGCGGCGGCGGGGCCGCCGTCGCCACCGAAGACCCATGCCCCCGTGCCGGCCACCGTGGTGATGGTGCCCGACGGGTCCACCCGCCGGATGCGGCGATTGCTCCGGTCGGCGATGTAGAGATCGCCTGCCGGGCCAACCGCCACGCCGTACGGGAAGGCCAGCCGAGCCGCCGTCGCGGGGCCGCCGTCGCCGCCGAAGCCCCGCTGCCCCGTGCCGGCCACCGTCGTGATGGTGCCCGACGGGTCCACCCGCCGGATGCGGTGGTTGTTTCGGTCGACGATGTAGAGATTCCCCGCCGGGTCGAGTGCCACGCCTTCCGGGTCGTACAGCTGGGCCTCGGTGGCGGGGCCGCCGTCGCCGCCGAAGCCCCGCTCCCCCGTGCCGGCCACCGTCGTGATGGTGCCCGATGGGTCCACCCGCCGGATGCGGTGATTGCTCCGGTCGGCGATGTAGAGATTCCCCGCCCCATCCAGCGCCAAGCCGGCGGGAGCGGCTAGCCGAGCCTCGGTGGCGGGGCCACCGTCGCCGCTGAAGCCCCAGTACCCTATGCCGGCCACCGTCGTGATGGTGCCCGATGGGTCCACCCGCCGGATGCGGCGATTGGTTCGCTCGACGATGTAGAGATTCCCCGCCGGGTCGAGTGCCACGCCTTCCGGGTCGTACAGTTGGGCCTCGGTGGCGGGGCCGCCGTCGCCGCCGAAGCCCGACTCCCCCGTGCCGGCCACCGTGGTCATCACACCCGACGGGTCCACCCGGCGGATGACATGGTTTAAGAGGTCGGCCAAGAACACGTTGCCGGCTCCATCGACTGCGACGCTCCCGGGGCGGTAGAGTCTGGCGTTCGCCGCCGGGACGGGGTCGGCAAAAGACGCAGTCCGGGGTCCGGCGATCGTGGATATGGTTCCGTCACGCACCTGACGGACCCGGTCGTTGCCCTCGTCAGCCACATAGAGGCTGCCGTCGTGTCCAACTGCAACGGCGGTCGCCGTCACGAGCCTCGCGGCTGTAGCGGGCCCGCCGTCCCCACTGAAGCCCCAGTCCCCACTGCCTACGACCGTTTCGATGGTTCCTGCGGTATCCACCCTGCGAACACGGCGGTTGGACAGATCCGCGATGTAGAGATTGCCCGCCGGGTCGAGCGCCAAGCCGTACGGATTGTTCAGTTGGGCCTCGGTGGCGGGGCCTCCGTCGCCACTGAAGCCTCTCTCTCCGGTGCCGGCCACCGTCGTGATGGTGCCCGACGGGTCCACCCGTCGGATGCGGTGGTTGTTTCGGTCGGCGATGTAGAGATCGCCTGCCGGGTCGAGCACCACGCTGTTCGGGAAGAACAGCTGGGCCTCGGTGGCGGGGCCGCCGTCGCCGCCGAAGCCCCGCTCAGCGCTGCCGGCGACCGTGGTGATGACGCCTGACAGGTCCACCCGCCGGATGCGGTGATTGCTCCGGTCGGCGATGTAGAGGTTCCCCACCCCATCCAGCGCCAAGCCGGCGGGAGCGGCTAGCCGGGCCTGGGTGGCGGGGCCACCGTCGCCGCTGAAGCCCCAGTACCCAATGCCGGCCACCGTCGTGATGGTGCCCGATGGGTCCACCCGCCGAATCCGGTGTGTCGAGGAATCGGCGATGTAGAGGTTTCCCATGGCATCCAGCGCCAAGCCGACCGGACTGCGCAGCTGAGCCTCGGTGGCGGGGCCGCCGTCGCCACTGAAGCCCGGCTCCCCCGTGCCGGCCACCGTCGTGATGACGCCCGACGGGTCCACCCGCCGGACCCGGTGGTTGTCGTGCTCCCCGATGAACACGCTGCCATCCGGAGCGGCAAGGAGGGCAAAGGGACGGGCAAGCTCCGCCGCCAGAGCGGGCCCGCCGTCCCCCACGTCTCCGGTGCGGCCCTGTCCGGCCACGGTCTCGATCGTTCCGGACGCCACCGGATCCGCCGCCAGGCAGCGCAGGTCGAGGTCCCGGCCGTTCGTGCTCAGGACGGTGAAGGCGAATGCCGGCGCCAAGTTCCAGCCTTGCAGCGCATCGACGGCATCGCCCGGTCGGAAGACGCTCGTCACGGACCCCTCGGTGTGCGCCGCCAAGCCCGACAGCAGCGTGCCGTCGGAAACCACGCAGGTCGAGGACTGCCCCGCCGATGGAGCGGCGGAGGACAGCAGCGCGACGGCAATCAGGAGAGGGAGGGGAGCGCGCAGCGGTTGCCCGCCGCCCCTGGTGGATGTGTGCAGGATCATGGTGCCCACAATTGTATGAAGGGGGGGGGGGGCGGAAGTCAACCGACCCGGACTGCACAGTGGAGGTTTCCCATCGCTTGCGAGCTCGCACGCGCTTGGCCTGCGGGCAATCTCTGTTCGGGGACCGTCAAGGGCCGTGCTCCCTCGACCCTGCACTGAATCGGTTGGAGGATGGCTGCCCATGGCTGGCTGAGGCCCAGAGGGAGCCGTCCACTGCTGCGGTTCCGCGCCCCCGTCGTCCGGGCGCAGGCCCATGCACCGTGCGGTTCTGGAGTCAGTGGATGGGGTGTGCGCGCCAGGCGAACTGGCGGGAAGGCAGAGGGTGGAAGCCCCTTGGAACGAAGGCCTGGCCAAGCCGTGCTTCACCGCGAGCCGCGCGACGCTGTCCGCGAGGGCAGCGTCGCTAGCGGTGCGTGTGGGTCGGGCCACAGAGGGGTGCAAAGGTCCTTTCCACGGATCAGGCGATCGTGTGGCAGCATTGCTTGCCGTGAAAGAACGACTGCATGCAGTCCGGCGTCGACTGCAACGCCTCCAGTGCGCGCAGGAGAAGTTGTGCATCTCCTCCACATTCTTGAGCATCCCCTGTCCTGCTTCCCGCTCCACGGGCCCCCAGATCCTCTCCATCGGGTTCCATTCCGGAGAGGAGGCGGGAAGGAAATGCACTGCAGGGCGATCCCTCCCCCCGTCGCTGCCTGGAAATGCCTTCCCCCTGGCGACCTTGTGGAGGCTCAGGTGGTCCACAATCAAACGGCCTGTCGGACGCGAGCGGCGGTCCAGCAGGCGCATTCGAAGCGCAGCCGGGAGGGAGCGGAGTCCGTGACAGTGCGCAGCATCCATGCCCGGATCTCCGGACTGAGCTGGGGCGGTCGCCCGTTGCGGGGGGGGCAGAAAGAGCACTGAATCCGCCTTGGCCGAACCGGACAATCCAGCTTCTGACCGGAGGGCGACCTCCGCTGCCACGTGCGTTCCTGCCGGATGGCTTCGAAGCTCCGATCAGATCCTGCGCACGGTCGACAGGAACTGCTCAGCGGTCGCAGCAAGCAGGATTGATGTTCCGACCTGCGCAATTGCCTCGGTCGATGCGATGGGAGCGAGCATCTCCTCCAGGTCAGCGGCCACTTCGACGCCCCATTTCTGCTCGGCTTGGGTCACAAGAAGGCCCTTCTGGCCTTCCGCCTTGCCCTCCGCCTTGCCCTGGGCGATGAGTTTGGCCAGCTCGGCCTCCTCGAACGTGATTGCGTAGTTGTCCAGCATGGGTGTCAAGTCCTCCAGATTCGTTAGTTTCGCCCGCTCCGACTCCGGCAGCATTCGGGCCCGCGTCGGCAGCACGACCTCCTGCACCAGTCGCGTGATCGCTCCTAGCCCAAGTTCGCCAAGCGAGGAGCGATTCTGGCCGAATTCGGCGTGTTTTGCGTTGCAAGTCGTTGGTTTTCAATGGCCAGCCTCCTGAAACCCCAAATGCAGTGCCCCAACAACTTGCAATTCCCTGACTCCCGTCCCAGAGCCTGCTCCCATCGGAGCCTGTTCGTCCGCCGGACTCCCACTCGCCCCCGCGCCAAGGGCCAGGAGCCCCACTTCACCCACCGCCTCGTCCGCTGCGGCTCCAGGGTGCGCCAGCGCACCCTGCGCAACCTCGGCCGCCACGTCGCCCTGCCGTGCGGGGACGGGCCGGCGCTGTGCGCCCGCGTCGAGCGCATCCTCGCCCCCCAGCGGTCCCTCGAGTTCGGGACCTGCTGCCCCACGGTCGAGGACGAGGTCCAGCGCAGCGCCGCCCAGCTGGTGCAGGCCGGCGTCTCCCCCGTGGACCCGGCGGCCCCGGCCGCCGGGTCCACGTCGACTCCCTGTCGAGCACGTCGCTCTGTGGGCCATGCGGCAGCTCCGTCCGCCGTCCCTGCTCGAGGAGCTGGGCCTGTCCGGTGCGCAGCGCGCCAGCGACCGCCTGCTGCGCCACCGCGACACGATCGAGACGCGTCTCCTCCAGCGCGCCGCCGACCTGTTCGACCTGCAGCCCACCGTCACCCTGCACGACCGGACCAGCACGTGCTGCGAGGGCGCGGCGGACCGGCAGCCGCTGGCCCGCCGCGGCCATTCCAGGGAGAAGCGCCACGACTGTCCGCCGCTCACGCTGGGCCTGGCGCTGGACGCCAGCGGCTTCGCGCGCCGCTCCAGGGTCCTGGCCGGCAACGTCGCCGAGGGCGGCACGCTGCAGGCCATGCCGACGGCCCTGGACGCGCCGCCCGAGGCGGTCGTCGTGCTCGACAGGGGTCTCGCCACGGAGGGGAACGTCGCCTGGCTGCGCGAGCGGGGCCACCAGTGCCTGGTGGCCAGCCGCGAGCGGCGGCGCGTCCTCGACGAGAGCCGGGCGGTGGCCATCGGCAGCGGATCGGACGGCTGCAGGCCCGCCATCCGTCCGCCGCCCCGCACTGCGCGATCGACGTGCAGGCCGACGACAGGGGCCGCAACGCGACGGCGGTGGCCTGGAAGCGGCAGCCGCTGGAGGGCGGCGGGGCGACCCATCCCGGGGTCCACGGCCTGCGCACTCACAGCGTCGGCTGGGACGCCGGGCGGCTGTGGCGCACCTGCGTGACGCGGACCGACCTGGAGGCCGTCCTCCGCTCCCTCGGGAGCGCACTGGGACCGCGCCCGATCCACCACCGCAGGCCCGCGCGCAGCGCGGGCCGCCTGTGCCTGTCGGTGCTCGCCTGCCAGCTGGTCCCGGTGCTCCGGCAGCGCCTGCGGGCGGGCGGGGAGACGGCCAGCTGGACGACGCTGCGCCGTCGCCTGGCGGGCCAGCAGCGGGTGACCGCGGTCTTCCGCCAGGCGGACGGACGCATGCTGCACGCGCGCAAGGCGACGCAGGCCGAGTCCTGGCAGCGGGCGATCCACGAGCGGCTGGGCGTGGACGCCTCGCCGGGCGGGGTCCGCAAGCTGGTCGTCCAGCCCAGACGACAAAGGAAAAATGCACGGAATGCAGCGCCACACGCCTGATTCCACGACCGCAATGTGATCATTGCAAACGACTTGTGAAATGGGGTGGCAAGCTTTAGCTCTCCAGCGTTGAGACGTGCAATCACGTTGACGATCTGGGCGGCGGGCGACGATGGCCCAGCCGCTCGCGTCGCATCCAACCAAGCCGACAAGTACGTGATGACTTCTGTCGCGGAACGCTGCAGAACGTCGTCAGAGTCCAGCCGCACAGTTCCGCCTAGCGCAGGCGCGGCGCACTTAGGCGCGAAGCTGTTGAACGTCTCGACCAAGGTGGCCAAGTTTCGCCGGTCGAGTGGCCGGTTGATCTGCTTCAGGCAGGCGACCAGCCATCGCATCTCGGGTGATGCGAAGTCGTCACGGCGACTCAGAATCGTCGCCTTCACACTTTCTGCCTGCAAAGCGTCGCACATCGTCTCCAGCAATGCGCGGGTTCTGGCCAGCACCAGCGCGTTCGGCTGCGCTTCTTGATGTCCAGACCAACGATCTCGGTCGCAATCCCAACCGCTTCGTCCCAGTCGGTCTCGAACACGCGGCACCGAATCGGCTCGCTGTCGGGGTGGCGATTGCCGTCTGCTGGCTCCGCGGGGCGCTTCGCGACCACGCGCTTAACGTTGTAGACGAGGAGACGATCGCGGCCTCAACGATCCTTGGCGGGCAGCGGCAGTTGGTCGGAAGCTGCATGACCTTGCAATTGAAGTCCTTGATCAGGGTGCCAATCCGGCGGACGTTGGCACCGTTCCACTCGTAAATCGTCTGATCGTCGTCGGCCACGGCGAATATGCGGCGGAAGTCCGCGCCCACCATGCGTCGAAGAAGCTCATATTGGGCGTTGCGGGACTGTTTCGGACACTCCCGAAGTTCCAAGCCACGCCGCAAACCATGCGTTTTCGCGCGATTGACAGCCGCGTAGACAGTTCTCGGGCCAACAAGACCGACGGGCTGCTAGGCCGCAGACACAGTAGAGTACTGGGTCAGGCGTCCTGCTCTTGGTTGTGCGTGTTGACGACAGCGCCGAGTTGCGCCGCGTGGTGAGAGTCGTGCCAGATCATGAACTCGATGTGCGACTGCACGTCGCGGATCTTGAGCCGCTCGTTCGCCGGAACAGCCCGGTCGAGGTCAGAGTCCGACATGCCTTCGATCGTGTCCCGGATGAGCTGACGCCCCTCCTTCAAGGTCGCCAGAATGCTGGCCGGATCATCGTATGCGGCCGTGTCGTCGAGGCACTCGCTGCCGTTGCCGAACCGCTCCTTCCAACCGGCCAGCGGACTGCTGCCAAGACCCTTGTACAGCGACAGGGCGTGCCGTTCATAGAACGCCAAGTGGCCAACGATCCAGACGCCGTGGGGCCCTCCCGGCCGAAACCTGCGCATGCCGATGCCCTCGTCGACGACGAACTTGGCAAGGTTTCCGCTAGCGCTCCAAGCAAAGTCCAGCCGGTCCAGAATCCGCTGCGTCCGGCTCGGCGAGCCCCCGCTTCCGTCGTTCATCCAAGTCCTCCCTGCGCACCTACCCGCACAGTCACGAGAAGGCACTCATACACTACGATACCGCCTCACCACATTTGGCCACCTCAGCGGCTCAGGTCGCGGCGATGGGGCTGAAAGCGACGCTGGATCCAAGGAGCATGGGGAGGCGTTTGGGGGAACTCGCTTTGGCTCCCACACGACTCACCGACCAGCGGGTATGCGGCGTGCGTAGGATGCTCATTGCCGTTACAGAGGGGTGCAAAAGTCTTTTCCGCCGATCAGGCGATAGTGTAGCAGCATTCCTTGCAGTGGAAGAACGATTGGATGAGGACAGGCGTCGACTTCAATGCCTCAAATGCGCCGAGCGGCAGTTTGTGCATCTCTTCCATGTTCTTGAATGTCTTCTGTCCCACTTCCCGCTTCACGTGCCCCCAAACCTTCTCGATCGGGTTCAGATCAGGAGAGCATGTGGGCAGGCAATGCATGTCCATTCGATCTCTCGCCCCATCACTGCCCAGGAATTGCTGCACCCTTCCCGCCTTGTGCATGCTCGGATTGTCCACCACCAAGTGGATCTTCCCGCTGCTCTCCTCGAGCCATTGCTGCAGGAAGGTCACGAACACCTCGGCGGTCGTGCTGCCGACATGCGTCCTTTAGATCAGGTTTCCTGACGTGTCGATGGCACCCAGCATGTGCACTCGGAACTTCCTGCCGGTGTCCTGCGGCACGGCAGTCTCGCCCCGGCGGCCCCAGGTGCGGCCCCCGTGGCAGTCGGCAGCCATGCCGGCTTCGTCGGCGAACAGAATGGTCTCTCCATGCGCCTCCGCCATCTTCTTCAATTCCGGGAAAGTCCTGCCAATCCACTGCGCTACGTGCCTTTCGTTGCGGCAGTGGGAGCGGAACCTGGGCTTCTGGGGGGTCAGGCCCCATCGCCTCATGGCTCGGCGGACTGTCCACACGCTGACGCTGACACCGAAGCGCTCGAGAACGGCCTGACGCACGCGGACCGCGGTCCAACAGGCGAGTTGGAAGCGCAACTGGCTGGGATTGGAGTCCGTGACGGCACGGAGAATCCATGCGCGGATCTCGGGGCCGAGCCTGGGCGGTCGACCGCTGCGAGGGCGGTCTTCAACAGCTCCGAATCCGCCTTGACCGCACCGCAGAGTCCAGGACCTGACAGTGCGAGTGCTGCCGTTGCAAATGGAGGCAGCAACAGGGATGGAATGCAGAACATGATACAGGACAATGGCGATCTTTCGAGTCTCACAGTTCTCGGCTTTTGATGCGGACCTGAAGTTCTTTCAAGGGAAACAATCCATGGGGCAAGTACAGCAAAGGATACAAGCGACTATTCCGAGATCTGCCGGGATCTGTTGGAAAAGACTTTTGCTCACCTCTGTAAATGTGCGGAGAGTACGCTCCCCGTCGACGTTAGAGACCGTTGCCGTCCTATGCGGTCGGCAACGCCAAATGGCACCCACCTCCGAGGGGATCTTGATAGGATTCAGCTTGGTTGGGGATGCTTCTGCATGAATCAGAAATCAGAAATCCGTCCAGAACCGGCGTGTTTCTTTACTGTAACTACATCCGAATCTGTGTGATAAATTGGGTCGATTTAGCGGTGATTCGTATGTAGAATCGGTCCGTGAAGGCAGACCGAATGCGATTGATTTTCGCCCCTGACTTCGCTTGTTCCACATCGGTAGTTGGCAAAATACTTGGAGGACAACGTAGTGACTTCGTTGCTTCCTACATCTCAATTTTTCCGGAATTTGCGAAAGAAATCCAACGGAAATATCGTTCAAATTCATGGGAATAGGCGCCCAAATCTCTGGAAGTTATCTGTTGTTATACGAAGAATATGTGGAACGGTCCATTCACGCCAGAACGTGCTCGCGATCTTCGAGATTCGCCACGCATTGCGCGTAGACTCTTGCCCTTCACAGCACTTCAAGCGCAATCATCACGACAGAGACACCTTTGGGAGGAATCAAAAACATGAAGAAACTGCAATGGATTCTGGCATTTACCGTCGCGTTTCTTGTAAGCCATGTGCCAGCTTCCGCATCCGGTTCCTTGGCAGTAGGTGGCGGAGTCAGTCCAAGACACGCCTACACACAGGGCAAGGCTCTAACGTTTCAGAAGCTCGTGTGCGATTCCTGCCCGCTCCAGAAAGGCGAGCTGGACAAGGCCAGAGCGCTCAGCTTGAAGAACAGCCTGGAGGCACGCGACGAGGCGCAGAATCCAGGCACACCGGACGACGAGCACATCAAGGTGCTGTGCCCTGGTAGCGAAGGCGCTGGCTGCGACGGAAAGACGGACGAACAAGAACTTGTTCACTACTACCTGTCGCGTCGCTACAAGCTCTGACAACACCGCGACCGCGGATGGAACGAACAATGAGGAACATAAATCGGTCATCGCTTCTTGCTTGGGCGGTGCTCGTCATCGCTAGCACGTCCCCAGCGTTCGGAGAAACCTCGCCCTGGCTTCCCGCACCCGGCGGAGGATCCTTCACCGTCTCGGTGGTGTCGCAGTCGGCAACCGAGTTCTGGAGATCCGAAACGAAGGGTCCAACTCCTGGAGGCGGCCAGACCTTGGCGCAAAAGACAGTGTGGGTAAACGGCACGTACGGCTTGTCCGACTCCGTCGCCCTTGACTTTCAAGCGGGCGGCGCTTCAAGCAGCTTCCCCATGCGAGACAGTGTCAGCGGGCTGCAGGACGTGCGGGCAGGCGTGGTGTGGCGTGCTGTCGACGAGGTTGTGATCCGGTCAGCGACCGTCGCATTCCGAGTCGGCGCGGTCGTTGCCGGACGATACGAGACAGGCTATATCAACGCCCTTGGCGACGGTGGCAGCGGCGTCGAGATGTTGGCTTTGGTCGGAAAGTTCCTGTCCGACTGGTTCGCAGTGTCGAGCGAGGTCGGCTACCGCTATCGGAACAGCAATATCCCGGCAAATGCATTCTTGAGGCTGGGCGGAGGCTTGGTGCTGGGACCCGGGATCGGACTCAGCGTAAGTTGCCGGATCGACGACTCCCTGACCGGTCTAGAGATCGGCGGCCTTGGATTCTCAACCGCCCGATTTCCGGAACTCCAAGAGGACCTACACCTTCTAGGAGGGTCCGTGTCGGTCCCGCTTGGGAACCAAGTCAGCGTCGGGGCGTTTTACGGCAAGGTGGTCAGGGGTCGCAACAAGGCGGCGAGCAAAGTCGTCAATGGTTCGGTGACGTTCTCGTTCAACTGATCCGCACAGTCTCCAAGCCAACGCGCCCTCAAGGCTTGTTAAGGCTCCAGTCGTAGTCGTAGTCAATTGCGCCCGTGAAGTCCTTGAGCTGCTCCGAGAGCTCGCCCTCTGCGTACTGGATCAGATGCTCGAGGACGCCTTCCTGGGTGTCACCGAAGTCTTCCGCGCACCATTCGTAAATGCTTGAGATGACGACGAAGTCCTCGTCGACGAAATCGACACTCCTCGTGTGGCTGACGTAGGCGCGGGCACCAGACTCCAGCAAAGCGTCGGTGTTCTCGGCGGTGAATGCGGTTCCTGCGAGGTCCGGGCAGCCGAGACTCGCGCAATTGACGCCATAGTGAGTCCGGTTGTCGTTTCAAATAGGACGGAGGATGCCGTTCTCGATATTGTTCAGCGTCACGTCTCTGCCTGCGACCGTGATATAGACGATGTCCCACGGACTGGGAAACACCAAGCCCGCTAACCAGTTCTTGCGGATGTCACGAATGGATTCAACCGGGTAGGCGTCCAACACAACCTTCACCGTCAGCGCATTTTAGAAGTTGATCCAGTATGCCTTCTGCTCCGCAGCGGAGTACTCGCGCGGGTCGAACGCCTGTAGGTGCTTCACGTATTGATCGAGCTTCGCGGCCTCATCGGAGCTTGCTTTGAGCTAAGCGTAGTCGAACAGATTCACCCCGGAGTCATCGATCCGGAGATAGTCGGACAGAATGTCCTGCCATGCGCTGTGATCGATGCGGTCGGTGTTTGATTCGACGCTGGCGTCCCAGAACGGAATGAGCTTCGATTTGTTGAACTGGCCGTTGGCCGCGCCGCCCCCGAGAGCGACCGCGATCAGTAGGGAGGCGATCCTCAATTGCCCGCGTGTTGCGGGCGTCAACTTACTCGGCTCCGTGCTTGTCATGGCTAATTCAGCTTACGACGCTAGGTGTGGGGCATCAACGGCTTGTCCTTGTGGGCTGCCAGTCTTGTGATGGGGCCTCCCGTCTTCCAGGCCGTCGGCGACGGGCACGCCGGATATTCCGTGACGGTGCAGCCCCGATTCCGGGTGGTGCTCAGCGAATGGTCAGTCCGCCTGCCTCCTCAAGCTCCAAGGCTGCCCCTCCCAGAGGGGTGGGGCTACCAAGGCTCGATGAAGGCCTCGGCAGCGACGGAATGACCATTGGCTCGGCAACGACCGCGGTAGCCGCCATGCAAGCCCGCTACGGTCTGCTCGACGGCCTAGAGTTCACCCGGCACCAGCCGGACGGCCTCTGGCCTCAATGTGAGCGGTAAACACTGCGCCCACGCTTATGCCCAAATGGTGGCATCGTGTCACAGCGACGATCCTCATTGCCGTTAACGTCCCTGAACCGCCAGCCTCGGTACAGATCGACCGCCAGCGCTGTCAGAATCAAGCCGAACTCTACCGGTCGGACCCACATTGGATGTTGGTAGGGCTGGAGGCCAAAATCGTTCAGATTCAGCCCAGTCACGTAAGCAAGGAGCACGGAGACAGAAGCCGTCCAAGACTAGACGCTGGGAAATACGGCTGCGAACGGCAGCAGCCAGAGCAGGTACCAAGGGTTGATCACCGGCGAAGCGGCAAGCAACGCGCCAAACAGCCAGTCGCCCCTCGGGACTTGCTGCGAGCCGGTTCGAGCGAAATGCCTTGCATAGCCTAGCCAGATGGCGCCACAAGCTAGTCCCAAGACGAGCTTTGCCGGAAGCGGATCCACAGCAGGAGCAAGCAACCCAACCACGGCCGAGTTGAATTCCCACTCCCGCGCAAAGACTTTCAGCGACTCGAGGTCCGTTCCGCCGCCGATTGCAAAGGGGGCGTACAGCGCCGCCAGCGTCACCGCGCACAGCAACCAGTGCCGGGCTCGTGCGCCAATGAGCAACAGTGGGGCGAGCACTAGCGCGAAGACCTTGGCCCCGCAAGCCAAGCCCACACAGACTGCGACGGCCGGCCAACGTCGCGCCCGTACAAGCATGATCGCTACCAGCAGCAGGCAGACACCGATGCCATCGGGATGCGCAGTGAAGGCGATCTTCTTGACCACCAATGGGCACCATGCGTAGAGCATCACGTTCGTCGCAGGTGCGAGGCGCAAGAGCATCGCGATGGTCGCGAAGTCGATCGCAACAAGGATTCCCTGCAGCGCAAGCACGCTCCCCGGACTCAGCCAATAGCCCAGGAGAAACACAATTTGCGTGGTCGGCGGGTAGATCGTGGGCAAGTCCGGATTGTTGACGCCGTCCAAGACCTCTTTGAACGAATCGGCGACGCCCGGATCATCGAAGAACGATTCCGGCGCAACACCGTATGGAGAGCCCGTCGAACCGAAGCGGTAGCCATTTCACAGGTAGCGATAGAAGTCGTCCTCAAAGAACGGGCCGCCAAGCAACCCACAGATCCTGAAGACCGCGGCCCACAGCAAGACACGGCGGATTAATGGCGCCCGGTCGCGCGATCGAAGGTACAGGTAGAGGCCGAAGACCGGCAGCCCTGTCAAAATGACGAGGGCGAAGTACGCACGCAGATCAGGCTCGCCTGGGCGCTGCGCCAGGGCTGCGAGTGCAAGGTAGCCGATGGCGCACCATGCACCAACTACATCCACCCATCGCCGCGCCGCAATGCTGGCCTGGGCTCGTGATCTCAAGTCAGACGAAGTCTCGGACAAGCCCGGACCGATTTAGCTCCTCAATGCGCCACATCAAATCCGGTGGGCTACCAGCCAAGGCACTCCATGGGTACAGCGCCGGGATCCATTTTTTCCTCAGGGTATCCGGGAGACGAGGCCGAACCAATCTCGCGGCGGTCCGACCAAGGTGTCGTGGCAGAGGCAGCAGCCAAACCTCAGCAGGGAGCGTACGCCAGTCACCAATCTGTGAATGCTGCGATAGACACTTTCCTGGTGGGCCGTAGCAGTTCCTCAGCACACCCACAGGAGTCCGTCAGACACCTGCCTTTGGCGGGTTTCGGATTGACCGCGGATCCATGCGGGACTGGGAGGTCAAATGGAATCGCTTCCCAACCACCATGGGTCCAGCGACGTGCCTGCATTGCGAAACGCCGATCTGGCCCCGTGTAGGGGTGCGCGCCATGCGACTGACCAATGTCCGATCTCAGAGAAACTCTGCGACGGCTGCGCCCATTCCGACGAGTGCACCGCCGGCAACGACCCACATCGCTGGCCACCGCAGCACGAAGACGGCCGCGGTCGCGGCCACGAAGACGATCCACGACACAGGTGAACCAAGCGTTGCCCGACCAAGGTCCAGCACCACGGCGCCCATCAGTCCAACGGCCGCCGCTGTGACGGCTTCGAGGAACGCCGCACTCGTGGCGGACTTCCGCAGCTTGCCGACGAGCGGGTGCAGAATGCGCGTGAAGGCGAACGCCGGCAGGAAGATCCCGGCCGTGGCAACTGCGGCGCCTACCGGGCCCGCAACTAGGAACCCGACGAACGTCGCCGCCGTGAGGACGGGTCCCGGCGTGAACTGGCCGACAGCAATCGCGTCGAGAAGCTGCTGACGACTGATCCAGCCGTAGCCCTCCACGAGGCCACCCTCCAGGAACGCGACCAGTACGTAGCCAGAACCGTACAGCACCGAGCCCACCTTGAGGAAGAACAGGCCTAGCTTCAGGAGCTCTCCGCTCCGCGAGGACGCCAAAACCTCTAGCGGGGCCAGCACCAAGACGGCAACGGCACCTACCGTCGGACCGAGTCGAATCACCCGCAGCAGAATCGCTCCCAGCACCGAGGCGAAGAGCAGCGCAGCCAATTCGGTGACACCAAACGGAATCGCGGCCAACGCTCCGACGGCAATGACCCCATGCAGCCAAGACTTGACCGCCTTGCGACCGAGCTTCCACAGGGCTCCCAGAATCACGACGAGTACGGTGGGCCGTACACCCGCAAGGACTTGCTCAGAAGCGGGGAGCGTTCCGAACGCAACATAGAGCCACGCCAAGACACCGGTGATGGCCGCGGCCGGGAGGACGAATCCCACGCCAGCGGCCACGAGTCCCGCCATTCGGGCGCGCTCGTAGCCGATGTGCATTGTCATCTCGGTCGAGTTCGGACCTGGTATGAGGTTCGTCGCCCCCATCAGGTCCAGAAACCTCTGGCGACTTAGCCAGCCGCGACGAGTCACAAACTCGTCCTCGAGCAGGGCCAAGTGGGCTGCCGGGCCGCCGAATGCGACTAGGCCGAGCTTGAGGAACGCCTTGGCGACCTGCGGCCAGTAACACGGCTCCGCCTGAGAAGCCGTCACCGGCGCCAGCTGTCCATGTCTGGCCGCTTCCCTCCGGCGTCGAAGAACCGGACATCGTTTCCGACGCGGTCGTAGTCACCCAGTTCGGACCGGACTGACTCGACGACCTCCAACATGCGGGCGACCACATCCTTCCGCTGTTCCGCCACGTTGCGGCTCTCCATTCGGTCCAGCTCTAGGTCGTACAGTTCATGAGCGGCCACGCCATCAATCATCCGGCCATACCAAGAGGTCCATGGAGGATCGGCCGGACGCTTCAGGACAAGCTTCCACCGGCCGTCCCGCACGGCCTGAAGGTGCGTGTAGGCGAAGAACAGGAATCGTTGGCGCGGGCTGTTCGGCAGATCTCCCAACAGCCACGGTGCGAGATTGATGCCATCGAGCGACCGGCCCTCAGGAAGCGCGGCACCCGCTAGCGCGGCAAACGTCGGAAGCAGGTCAAGCGTGGACGCGATCCCGTCCTTGGTCCCCGCCGGGCCGATTCGACCCTTCCATCGAACGATGCCCGGCACGCGGAGGCCGCCCTCCCAGGTGGACATCTTGAACCCGCGCAGGGGTTCGGCGGATCCGCCGTAGTCCCCGAGGTGGTTCTCGATCCACGGCCCGTTGTCGGAAGTGAAGACAACCAGCGTTCGCTCCGAAATCCCCAGCTTGTCAAGGGAGGCCAGCACCTCGCCCACGCTCCAGTCGAGCTCCTCGATAACATCGCCGTACAAGCCCCGGACTGATCGGCCCCGGAACCTTTCGCTCGCCCCAAGCGGCACGTGCGGCATGGTGTGCGAGAGATACAGGAAGAACGGCTCCTCGCGGTTGCGCTCCATAAACGCCGCGGCTTCTTCGGTGTAGCGCCGCGTAATCAGGTCAAGGTCGGTCGGGCTCTCCAACACCTCGCTGTTCCGCATCAGCTCCGTCTTCCACCCGTCGTGATCAACCTCGCGTGTGACGCCGTTGTGCGAGGGCGTACCGAAGAAGTAGTCGAACCCTTGCGCGTTGGGCATGAGTTCGGATCTATAGGGTCCAGTTCCCCTGCCCCGTTCGTGCCCCCCAGCACCCGCGAGGTGCCACTTGCCGATCAGTCCGCTGTGGTAGCCCTGCTCCCCCAGCACCTCGGCGATGGTGACTTCGTCCGGGTGGAGAATCGTGTGGGCGCCCTTGGTGTTGCCGGGTTCTCCGAGCCGGATCGGATAGCAGCCAGTCAGCAGAGCCGCTCTCGACGGCCCGCAGACGTTCTGGGCATAGAAGTTCGTCAGCCGCAGCCCCTCCGCAGCCATCCGGTCCAAGTTGGGCGTGCGAATGTGCCGGTTGCCGTAGCACGCGAGGTCTCCGTAGCCCAAGTCGTCAGCAAAAATAATGACGAAGTTTGGTCTTTCGTGAGCTCGGCTAGGACTCCACACACCCAAGGCGAGGACCGTGACCGACGCGAGGAGCCACCGAGTCATGGTGCGCATTCTACTGGCTGCGCTCCGTGGGATGACTGCTTGATTCGCTGACCGTAGGTACAGTCGGAAGCCTTGCAACGAACCAGATGCCGTAGGCACCAGCGATAGCGACGACGACTCGACCGATCATTGGCAGGCCGCCAAAGGCCAACGAGAGGGTGATCATTGCGGTACAGGAGATCAAGGCAACGGTCTTTATGCGTCGGTTGACGCCCCGATGGCTGTGCCAGTCCCGCAGAATCGGTCCGAAGGTCTTGGAACGTAGCAGCCTCTGGTTGAGTTGGGGAGAGGAACGCACGAAGAAGTAGCTCGCTAGGAGCAGAAACGGCGTGGTCGGCAACCCCGGCAAGACGACGCCAATACCTCCGAGGGCAACGAAGACGCATCCCAGGCCAACGTAGATCCACCGCCGCAGGCCGGACTGCGTCTCGGGCTGGTCGGTATCGCTTCTGGTGGACTGGTGGCAGTCGGACATTTCTCCTGTGCCAACCTCCTCGACTGGACCGCCCACAACGCCGCCTCCGAACAATCATATTCTGCAGTGGGCGAGGGTTCGTAGACAGTCAACTGTGGTGTGGCAGGGAGGCTCGGCCGGTGCCTGGGCGAACAAGCAGCCCCGAGACTAGGGGCAGGATCAAGGTGAACACGCAGCCGTACTTGGCGCGTCCGCGGCTGCTGGTGAAGCGCTGCGGCAGGGCCGGAGGGCCTTCACGCGCGACCACTTGTTCGCGCCGGACACCTGTCGATACTGTCTGAATCTTCGGATTGGCAGGGGCGCGCCAAGGTCAGTGGCTGGTTCGCCCTCGGTGCGAGGTGCTGCTTTCTTGTCCCCATAGGGGCATTCGAACCACAGAACGACCGCCACTGAACTACCGAAAGCAATGCCCAAGATGAACTAGGCTTGCAGGTTCAACTGCACCGCCGGGGCGACGTCTCGATTAGGCCGCGCATCATCCCGACGGATAGCCAGCGGTCCAAGTCGGAGATCGGTACCGACATGCAAGACCACGGCGCAAGGGCCGCCGTCCGCTCTTTGCTAAACTGCCCGTTTCTCTCTTCCGAAGACGCGGGAACCTGTAATCCAGATGGCTAGACCTGTCACTCTCTTCACCGGCCAGTGGGCCGATCTCCCTCTCACTGTGCTTGCCGAGAAGGCGGCGTCCTGGGGCTACGACGGCTTGGAACTTGCCTGCTGGGGCGACCACCTCGACGTCTCCAAGGCGGCCGTCGACCTCGACTACTGCGAGAACCAAAAGAACATTCTGCGGGAGCACAACCTCAGCCTGTTCTCCATCTCGAACCATCTGGCGGGCCAGCTGGTGTGCGATCCCAACGACGACGCTCGCTCGGACCTCTTCGCCCCGCCCGAGGTCCACGGCGATCCAGAGGGCAAGCGCGAATGGGCGATTCAGGCCATGAAGGACACCGCACGGGCCGCCAGCAATCTGGGCCTGAAGGTGGCAAACGGCTTCACGGGCTCGTCGATCTGGCACATGCTCTACAGCTTCCCGCCCGTCTCCGAGGAGATGATCAACGACGGCTTCGCCTTCTTCGCCGAGAAGTTCAACCCGATCCTGGACGTGTTCGACGAGGTGGGAGTGCGATTCGGCCTGGAGGTCCATCCGACCGAGATCGCCTTCGACATCTACACGGCCCATCGGGCCCTCGAGGCAGTCAACCACCGCGAGGCGTTCGGATTCAACTTCGACCCCAGCCACCTGCACTGGCAGCAAGTCGACCCGGTGACGTTCATCCGCGAGTTCAAGGACCGTATCTACCACGTCCACATGAAGGACGCAGCCCTGCAGCTGGATGGCAAGTCCGGCATCCTCTCTTCGCACCTGGACTTCGGCCACCAGGACCGTGGCTGGGACTTCCGCTCCCTGGGCCGTGGCGGTGTGGACTTCGAGGAGATCATCCGTGCACTGAACTACATCGAGTACGACGGTCCGCTCTCGATCGAGTGGGAGGACAGCGGCATGAATCGCGAGGCGGGCGCCGAAGAGGCCTGCCTGTTCACGAAGAACGTCGACTTCCAGCCGTCCAGCGTCAAGTTCGACGCTGCCTTCGAGGAGTAGAGCGGACAGCAGCGTTCATTTGATGCGTCGGCTCTCAACGCTTCGAGACCGCACGACGATCAATTGGGGTTAGCCGTGCCAGACAAAGCGCCACCCTCCGACTCCCGCCAGGCGCGCACGGAGGCTCTGCTAGCGCTGGCCGCCTGGGCAGTCGCGCTGCTCGTCACCGTCGGTCTGTCGGTGTCGCTCGTGTCGGATCCGGTCAAGTCCGTGGCCGGCGTCCCCCGTTGGGCGATGATCGGCGTCTTTGGTCCTTGGATTGTCTTTTTCGCGGTCCACATCTGGCTCTGCCTGCGGCGCGACTCCGCTATCGGTACTCGTTGAGCGATGTATGAAGCGACACCGCTAGCGCGGTTCGCCTTCGTCCTCTACATCTGCCTCACCTTCCTGCTCGCCTACCTAGCGCGGCGGCAGGCCGAGCAGGGCTCGTACCTCCACGAGTTCCTCGTGGGTGGTCGCACGATCGGACCATGGGTGCTGGGCCTAACCTGGATCGCCACGTCCGCAAGCGGAGGGACGTTCATCGGAGCGCCGTCCCTTGCCCACGCCAACGGGTGGTCCGTGATGCTGTGGATATCGGGCTACATCGTGGTGGCGACCGTCGGGTTCGGGCTGCTCGGCCGACGCGTCGCGGAGATAGGACGCACGACTGGGGCCCTGACCTTCCCGGACTTGCTCAGGGACCGGTTCGAAAGCCGCTCGATCGGTGCCATTTCCGGGGTCGCAATGCTCGCCCTGCACACGAGCTTCATAGTGGCGCAGTACATCGCCGGTGCCCGCGTCCTGGAAGCGGCGCTCGGCGTGCCCTACTTCTGGGGAGTCGTGGGCTTCGCCGTAGTCGTCAGCCTCTACACGGCCTATGGCGGATTCCGCGCCGTCGCCTGGACGGACAGTTTCCAAGCGGTGATCATGCTGCTCGGCGTCCTGCTGACCGTCGGCTTCGGACTCTACCGTGTAGGCGGCCTGGAGGCAGTCTTCGACGGTCTCGCCGCGCAGTCCCCGGACCTGCTGACCCCGGAGGGGCCTGACGGGTTCCTGCCGCTTCCGGCCGCCATTTCGTTCTTCTTCGTCTGGCCCTTGGCGACGGCCGGAGGACCATCGCTGATCACTCGATTCCTGGCATGCCGCGACCTACCGACCCTCAAAAGGGCGTCGCTCCTGATCGGATGCTACATCCTCCTGCTCTACCCTGCGGTGATCTTTGTCGGAATCCTAGGAAGGGTGCTGGTACCGGACTTGGCCGCCAGCGACCATGCCATGCCGGCCACGATCGTGGCCTCGGTGCCGTCCTGGCTCGCCGGGTTGGTGCTCGCTGCACCGATGGCGGCGATCATGTCCACCATCAGCTCGTTCCTGCTCGTCGCCGCAGGAGCGGTCGCACGGGACCTCTACCAACGCAACGCCCGCGGGCCGGTCAGCGAAGGGCGGGCACGGCTCGCGACGCACGCCGGCATCGTGGCGGTCGGGGTCGTGGCGGCGCTGTTCGCCATGCGGCCTCCCGACTACCTGCAGTACATCGTGGTGTTCTCGGGCACAGGCCTGGCCGCGACGTTCCTGTGCCCGACCATGCTGGCCGTCTACTGGCCGCGCATGAACCGCACAGGCTGTCTACTGGGCATCGCCACAGGGTTCTGTGTCTTCCTCATGCAGTACGCGGCCTACGGCACGCGTAGCTACCTGCAGCTTGATCCCTTCGTCTGGGCGCTCCTGGCTAGCCTGCTGGCCTGCGTAGTCGGCTCCCACCTGGGCAAGCCCGAGGGCCGAGAGATCCTCTCGCGGTACTTCGCCTCTGGAGAGCTGCCGCCCGCAGGGACCTAGCCGAGATCAGAGCTCAAGCTTCCAGGGCGGACGGTAGTCGGTCTGCAGGTAGGTCTGGGCTTCCTTGTTCTCCGTCGTCTCGTTGACCGGATCCCAGTCCACCCGCTGCCGGCTACGCATGGACACGTTGCCCAGCAGGGCCATCGCCGTCGACTTGTGCCCGACCTCGATATCGCAGATCGGCTTCGAGCGGTCCCGGACCGAGGCGATGAAGTCGCGCCAGTGATCGTCGGTCGTGTGGTTCCTGGATTGACCTCGGGCAGCCTCCATGCGCTTCTCCGAGCGCGGCTTCGGCTCGCGGAAGCGACGCGTCTCCGGCGTGATCTCCCAGTAGCCGCGATTGACGTAGAGGGGCCCCTCCGTGCCGTGGAAGAGGATGCCGTAGCCGGGCAGGCCTCCCGAATAGGCGTTGGCGACCCTGTTCTCGTACGTGCAGACGAAGGTCGGGAACTCGTACGACGCCATGATCGTGTCGGGCGTCTCGCGGTTGTCTGTCAGGGCATACTTGCCGCCGTACGTCGAGATGGACCGCGGACCCTGCTCGGCCATGGCCCAAAGGACGATGTCGAGGAGATGGATGCCCCAGTCGGTCATCATGCCGCCCGCGTAGTCCCAGAACCACCGGAAGTGCGCGTACATGTACGGGTTGACACCGAATCGGTTCTTGTTGAACTGTCGCTCCCGCGCGGGACCGAGCCACAGGTCCCAGTCCAGATCCTCCGGGGGATCCGTGTCGGGTGGGACGCCGATCCCCTCCGGGTAGGCGTTGGAGTAGTTCCAAGTGCGCACGAAGCTGACGGTGCCCAGCTTGCCGCTGAGCACGATGTCCTTGGCTTCCTGGAAATGCTGCCCGGACCGCTGCTGAGTGCCGACCTGCACGACGCGGTTGTACTTGCGGGCCGCCTTGACCATCATCTGGCCCTCGTGCACCGTGACGGAGATCGGCTTCTCGACGTAGACGTCCTTCCCCGCCTTGCAGGCCTCGACCGTCATGTAGGCGTGCCAGTGGTCCGGCGTCGCGATCAGGATCGCGTCGATGTTCTCGTCGGCGATCATGTCCCGAAAGTCCGGATAGACCTTCGCGTCCGGCACCATGGCCAGAGTCATGTCAAGGTTGGGCTTGTAGACCTCGCTGAGAGCGACGACCACGATGTCGTCCTTGAGCTTGAGGATGGAGCGGAGGTTGTTTCGCCCACGGCGCCCGCAGCCGATCACGCCCAGCCGAATCTTGTCCCCGCTCGTAGCCGCCCGAGACGTCGCCGCAGCGACGGTGGCCGCGGCCGAGGCCGCGACAAAGGATCTGCGTTCCATCTGTGATTCCCCTCGTGGCCAGCTACCGACCCGCCTAGAGCGGTGGGAGTCCGGCCAGTGCCCTATCGTACCGTCAGGGTTCGGTCTCTCCGCCCTCGCTCGGCTCGTCAGCGACAGGAATGTCGTGCAGGTCCTCCAGCTCCTCGAGAAGCCGGACGATGAGATGCTTCTGCCCCAAAGCGAACTCCCCTCCCGCCGGATACGGGTCGTGCATGGCAACCCAAGCCTTGAGCAACTCGGTGACCGGCTCCGCCACTGCCTCCTCGGCGCCCGGTTCGAACCGGAGCGGGATCTCCGCCTGGCGGATGGTGTCGATCAGAAGCCTGGAGAACTTCATCAGCCCCCTGCCGCCGCAGCGCGCTCCGAGTCACCGGCCGCAACCAGTTCCCGGAGTGTCTCACGATAAGGCGCCCGGGCCACCCCCAGGTCCGTGATGATCGCCGCAACGTACCTGTTGGGCGTGATGTCGAAGGCCGGGTTGGAGACCTCCGTGCCAATCGGAGCGATCTGGTGGCCCCGGATGTGGGTCACCTCGTCTGGAGGACGCTCCTCGATGGGGATGTCCTTGCCACTCGGGAGCTCCAGGTCGACAGTCGAGATCGGGGCCGCAACGTAGAACGGCAGCCCGCTCTCCTTGGCGAGCACGGCGACCGAGTAGGTGCCGATCTTGTTCGCAACGTCCCCGTTCGCCGCAATGCGGTCCGCCCCCACGACTACCGCCTGTACACGGCCCTGCTGCATGACGTGGCCGGCCATGTTGTCGGTGAGGAGCGTCACCGGGATCGAGTCCTGCTGCAGCTCCCACACCGTCAGGCGGGATCCCTGCATGAACGGCCGCGTCTCGTTGGCCAGTACAGCGACGGAATTGCCCTGCTCCACGGCCGCTCGAATGACCCCCAGAGCGGTGCCGTATCCTCCAGTGGCGAGCGCGCCGGCGTTGCAGTGCGTCATCACGGCCCCGCCGTCCGGCAGCAGCGCGGCCCCGTGCCGGCCAAGAGCCCGGTTGGCTTCGATGTCCTCGCGCAAGACCTCGTTGGCCTCGTCCACGAGTCGCGTTCGAATCGCTTCGATAGACGCTCCATTGTCCCGTTCGGCACGGTAGACCGAGCGCATCCTGTCGATTGCCCAGAACAGGTTGACCGCTGTCGGGCGAGTTGCGGCCAGGTCCTCGCAGATTTGATCGAAGGAGGAGTCGAGTTCGTCGTCTGGGGCGCGGATCGCACCAATCGCAACGCCCATGGCAGCCGCACAGCCGATTGCGGGTGCGCCCCGTATCACCATGGTCGTGATCGCGTCTGCCACCTCGAGGTGATCGCGGCACGTGATGAAGGTCTCTTCGGACGGCAGCTTCCGCTGGTCGATCATGACCACGCCCTCGCTCGTCCATTCGATTGTGTTGACCATCGCTCCCCTTGTCAGCCCAGGCCCGAGACTGGGATTCCGAGTGTAGCTTGAATGTCCGGATTCCCGGCAGCCACCCGAACCATCGCCGTAGACCAGGTCGCCGCAACCGGCACGAACACGCAGCCGCGCATGCCCCGATCTAGGCCACGCCGCCCGGAAACGCCATCAAGACGAGGAACAGAAAGCCGTTGTAGGCGGCATGCACGACAGTCGAAGCCTTGGTCGAGCCGGTGCACTTCCGGACGACGCCGAAGGCCATTCCTATCACAAACAGCAGGGCGAGATTCGTGGGCCGCCACGCATACTGTGCACCGTGCAGCGTGGCGAAAACTGCGCTGGTCGCAATCACCGCCGCCCAGGGACCGTGCGCGTGCTCGAGGGCGGCGAATATGAATCCACGAAACGTCAGCTCCTCTAGCAACGGGGCGGCCAGCACCCCGAACGCAGCAAAGACCAGGAAATGCTCGCGGCGAGCAAGCAGGTCCTGCATCGGGCTGCTCTCTGTCCGGTCGTGGAACGCGATGCTCGCCAGAACAGAGAAGATGGCCAGAAGCGCCCCGACTCTGATGTAGGTGCGGACGCTGCGCGGAACCTGCTGCCACGCCAGGCCGCTGGCCAGCGACCGTCCAAACTTGCGCGTCACGACCAGCCAGATGTAGCCCATCACGGGCAGCCAGACTGCGAGCTGCATCAGCACAAGGAGACGCGGCTCCGACCAAAGAAGGTCATACGCTTCGCTCCCATTCAGTCCCGTTGCGGACTGCACCACCATCGTGGCGCCGCCAACGCTCGCCCATTGCGCCAGCAGGCCAATGGCGCCGAGGGTCAGAATCTCGCGATAACCCCAGTGGGGCCGAGGCGTCGTGGCAGCTGGGCGCTCCTCCTCGGACGAGTCCTCCAGTTTGGAGATCGAGGTCACGCCGCGGCCAACTCCCTCAGCGCTTTACCCGTGTGGCTGGCTTCGCAAGCCATTACGTCGCTGACAGTTCCGGCGCAAACCACCTCCCCGCCCTGATCACCGCCCTCCGGTCCGAGGTCTACGATCCAGTCGGCCGAACGGATCACGTCCATCTGATGCTCGATCACGATCACCGTCGCGCCTCGGTCGACCAGCCTGCGCAGAACCTTCAGCAGTCTGCGCACGTCGTCGAAGTGCAGTCCTGTGGTGGGCTCGTCCAAGACGTAAAGAGTCTGCGTGTTGCGGCGCTTGACGAGTTCGCGGGAGAGCTTCATGCGCTGCGCCTCACCGCCGGAGAGCGTCGTCGACGACTGGCCCAACTGAATGTAGCCTAGGCCAACGTCAAGTATCGTCTGCAACTTGCGGCTGACCAGCGGCAGATTCCTCATGAGCTCGAGCGCCTCCTCGACGGTGGCCTCCAGCAAGTCCGCGATCGAGTGGTCCTTGTATTTGACTTCGAGCGTTTCTCGCGTGTACCGGCGCCCGGCGCACGTCTCGCACTGGACGTAGACGTCGGGCATGAAGTGCATTTCGATGCGGACCATGCCCTCCCCCTTGCAAGCCTCGCAGCGCCCGCCTACGACATTGAAGCTGAATCGGCTCTTGGTGTAGCCGCGAGCCCGCGATTCGGGCAGCTGCGCATAGAGGTCCCGCACGACATTCATCACGCCGGTGTACGTGGCAGGCGTGGACCGAGGCGTGCGGCCGATTGGGGCTTGGTCGATGCGCACGACGTGAAGGACCTGGTCGCCGAGATCGATGTTGCGATGCGGTCCGGGAGGCTCCTCGTCCAAGCCGATCTTTCGGGCGGCCGCGGGATAGAGGATGCCGTTGACGAGCGTGGACTTGCCGCTTCCGGAAACGCCTGTCACCACGCAGAGCGAACCTGTCGGAAACGCCACGTCGATGTCCTTGAGATTGTGATGCCTCGCACCCGCAACGACGATCGGCTTGCTGCCGTTTCTTGGCGCACTGGACGGAGCTAGGAACGCCGATCGAGTGCCGGCGAGGTATTCGCCCGTCATGGAATCGGAGCAGGCTGCGATCGCCTCCGGTGGCCCCTGGGCGACGATGTGCCCGCCTAGCCTGCCAGCTCCGGGACCGATGTCCACGACATGATCGGCACGCTGGATCGTTGCCTCGTCATGCTCCACGACCAGGACCGTGTTGCCAATGTCACGTAGACCACACAGCGCATCGAGGAGGCGTTGGTGATCCCGGGCGTGCAGGCCGATCGACGGCTCGTCGAGGACGTAGAGCACTCCCCTGAGTCCTGTCCCAATCTGCGTGGCCAGGCGCACGCGCTGCGCCTCTCCACCGGAGAGCGTCCGTGCGGCGCGGTTGAGGCTCAGGTAGTCCAGCCCGATCCGCACCAAGAACGACACGCGTTTGCAGATCTCGCTCAGGACACGTACGCCGACGGTGCGCTTGCGACCCGAGAGCGCGAGGTCCCGCAGCACGGTGTCGAGGCCTGCCATCGACATCTGGGCGAGGTCCGCAATCGAATAGCCGTCGATCTTGACGGCCAGGGAGGCTGGCTTCAGCCGCGTGCCGTGGCATTCCGGGCACACCACGAACGACATCCAGCGCTCCTGGCTCTTGCGGGGCTGGAAGCCCGGCCCCATGCCTGCGTCAATCCGCAGTCTGGGTATCAAGCCGCGGGTCCTGGTCCTGCGTAGCGGGTGCTTGGACGGCATGGCGACGGATCCATAGAGGATCCAACGCTTGCGGAGTTCGTCGAGCGAGGCCCATGGCTGGTCTACATGGACGCCTTGCGCCAGGCAGTACTCGATCATCGACGCGAGAATCTGCTGAAAGTGATCACTCTCGGGGCAACCGCTATCTACGAGAGGTTTGTGCGGGTTAGGGATGAGCTTGTCGGGATCGAAGTCCCACGCCAGACCCAGTCCCGCGCAGAGGTCGCATGCTCCAAAAGGATTGTTGAACGAAAACGACCGGGGCTCGAACTCCGGCATGCTCTGCCCACAGTTGGTGCAGGCAAGCCGCTCGGAATAAAGCGTTTCAGCGCCTTCTCCGTCGACGATCAGCACGAGGCCGTTCGCGGTTTCGCTTGCCGTGCGGATCGAGCTGCCCAGCCGCTTCAGGGACTTCTTGGCGACATGGACGCGATCGACGAGAACGTCGATGTGGTGCTGGATGTTGCGCGCAACCTTGTAGCCGCACGACATCTCGTCCAACCGAATCGGCGCACCGTCCACGCGCAGGCGCAGGAATCCACTCCTCTGCAGGTCCTGGAAGAGCTGCCTGTGCTCGCCCTTGCGCCCACGAACGACCGGCGCAAACACCGTGACCTCCTCGCGATGGTAGGTACGCGAGATGCTGGCGACCATGTCGTCGATTGGCACGCGCTCGATACGCGTGCCGCATTCCGTACAGTGCGGAATGCCCGCTGCGGCATAGAGGAGCCGCAGGTAGTCGTACACCTCGGTGATCGTGCCGACAGTGGACCGGGAGCTTCGCCCTGCCGATTTCTGCTCGATGGACAGGGCCGGACTCAGGCCTTCGATCGAGTCGACATCGGGGCGGTCGAGCCGCTCCAGAAACTGGCGCGCGTAGGGCGACAGCGTCTCGATGTATCGGCGTTGGCCCTCGGCATAGATCGTGTCGAAGGCCAGGGAGGACTTGCCGGACCCACTGAGCCCGGTGACCACCGTCAGCTTGTCCCGCGGAATCGCGAGATCGATGTTCTGCAGGTTGTGCTGGCGGGCTCCGCGCACTGTGATCGCAGAAACCACGGTCGTCCCCGGCCTACTGGGTTCCCAAGCGGAACCTTAGATGGCTGGTATCGCCGTCGCTCACGACGATGGAGCGGGTTGCATCCAGGTCGCCCTTGACGACGCGCACCTGGTGCGTTCCGGGTAGCACCAACACGCGGCCAGCAGTGACCTGCCCGGTGTCAAGACCGTTGATGTAGATCCGTGCGCCCGTCGGATCGCTCGCGACGATGAGCGTCGCGCTGCTGGCTGCCATCTGCAGCTCGACGCTCATGGGCGAAGACGCCACCTGGATGGTTCTCCGCTGGAGGCCGTAGCCCCTCTTGGTGGCGATCACGGTGTGCGAGCCGTTCGGCAGTTCCATGGATGGACAGGGGGTCCTGCATCGCCAGTCGGGGTTGCTGTCCACTTCAACGAGAACTCCCGCGATGTCCGTCCGGAAGAACACCTTGGACCTGACCGCACCCGCAGACAGCGGAGTCTCCGCGACTGGCGTCTCTGGTTCACCCTCGATCGCTGCGTCTGGGATCAGAAGCGGTGTGTCAACCCGCTCCAGCGGTGGAAGGGTGAACTCGCGCTCGGGCGCAGCGGCGGTCGTGGGAGGTTCGGCGGGAGGCTGGACAGGCTCCACGGGCTCCGGAGATGCGTCCGCCTCGGCTGGTGCGCTGCTGTCTGGGTCTGGGTCAGGCACCGCAATGCCCATGATGACCTCGTAGATCGTCCGGTCTCCGAGCACATCCCGCGCCTCGACCAGGACCACGGCCAGCGCTATGCACGCAGCGACCAGGAGGAGAAACACCATGATCGGCCACTTCGGAGGGCGCTGTGGTTCCACGACCACCGAGTCGGCCGACGCCGCGGAGGGCAACGGGAGGGTCGGTCGCCCCTTGCCCACGGCCGCACCCCTGCGCGGACGGCCCAGTGTCAGATCCGAAGCGATGTCCTGGGCATCCGCCGTCTCATCTCCGTGAGACGCTGCGGCGCCCGCGGCGGCGCCCCGCCGGATCGCGGGCATTCTGGCGGCGTCGCCAAACGCCTTGGCAAACGCCGTGCAGCTGTCGAACCGCTTGTCCGGATCCTTGGAGAGCGCGCGCATCACAACGCGTTCGACTGCATCGCCCACAGCCGGATTCAAGGCGCGGAGCGACTCCGGCGTATCGTTGACGACCCGGAACAGCGTGGCGGCGATGTCGGAAGCCCGGAACGGCTTCTTGCCGGCCAGCAGTTCGTATGCGATGACCGCAAGTGCGAACTGATCGGCGCGGCCATCCACGGTTTCAGCACGCACCTGCTCGGGAGCTATGTAGTTCGGCGTGCCTACGAACGTCCCCGAACGGGTGAGCTGCGACGAGCTGATCCGGGCTACGCCAAAGTCCATGACCTTGACGCCCCGCCGGGTGAGCATGATGTTCGAGGGCTTGATGTCTCGGTGGACCACGCCGCGGCGGTGGGCGTAGTCCAGCGCCGACGAGACGTTGGTCAGGAGTTCGTCCACATACCTTATGCGACGCTCGAATGACATTTCCGCAACATTCACATTTGAGAGAGGTTGCCCGTCGACGACCTCCATCGTGATGTATGCGAGTCCGTCCTCCTCGTCGACATCGAAGATCGTCACGATGCCGGGATGGGCCAGCCGTCCGGCGGACTGGGCCTCGCGCACCATCCGCTGCCGGAGCGTGCCGATCTCGTTGGCGTCGGCGACGTCCTTGAGCCGAATGGTCTTGACGGCTACCTCGCGACCGATCTTCGGGTCGTGGGCACGGTAGACGATTCCCATCGCTCCACGGCCCAGTTCGGCGGCGACTTCGTAGCGTCCGATCCGTGGCATCGAGGAGCTTGGTCTCTTGCACTCTATCACGCTGTATCGGAGCCCAGCCGCGCCGCCTGCGGGTATATTGAGGTGCATGCTGCGCACCGTAATTCTGGGACTAGCACTACTTGCCAGCCTTCTCTCCGCGGCTGAATGGCCACAGTTCCGGGGGCCCGGGGGCACAGGCATCGCGGAGGGCAGGCAGCTCCCATCGGAGTTCGGCGAGGACACCAATCTGCTGTGGAAGAGCGTCCTGCCACCAGGCCACTCCTCTCCAGTCGTCGCGGGTGACAGGATCTACCTGACCGCCTTCGAGGGGAAGACGCTGCAGGTCATCGCCGTCGATCGCAGCAACGGCGAAGTGGAGTGGATCCGCACCGTTCCCCGCCCCCGCGAGGAGAACTTCCAGAGGACGCACGGGCCGGCATCACCGTCCCCCGTGACAGACGGAGAGAACATCTACGCATTCTTCGGAGACTTCGGCCTGATCTCGTTCGACGCCGACGGCAACGAGCGCTGGCAACGTCCCTTGGGACCGTTCATCAACCAGAACGGGCACGGTTCGTCACCGATCCTTGTCGAAGGCATGGTGATTCTCGTCTGCGACCAGCAGGTGGGGTCGTATCTGCTCGCCGTGAGCGCGGAGACGGGCGAGACCCTCTGGAAGACCGACCGTCCGGAGACAACCCGTGGCTATGGCACGGCCGGTGTGTTCCGTCCGGATGGCGCCGCTGCCCAAGTCATCGTGCCGGGTGCCTACCGTGTCGCGGGCTACGACCTGAAGAGCGGAGAGGAGCTCTGGTGGGTGACGGGCTTCGCATGGCAGCTGAAGTGCTTGCCGCTGTTCCGGGGCGACACCATCTACATCAATGGGTGGGAGATCGGAGGCGATCCGGGCCAGCAGCAGGAGACGGCTTCGTTCGCCGATGTCATCGCCAAGCATGACGCCAACGGCGACGGCAAGATTTCGCAGGACGAATCCCCTGACAAACGTCTGACTAGGGACCATCCATGGAGGGAGGCGGACCTGGACGGCGATGGCGCTCTCGGGGAGCGCGATTGGCGCTTCTACGCCGCCAAGAGGGCTCCGATCAACAACCTCGTGGCGATCCGCCCCGGCGACCTACGCGGCGACATCACCGAGAGCGGTGTTGCGTGGCGCTACACCAAGTCCTTGCCCAACACCCCCTCGCCACTGCTGTACAAGGATGTGATCTACATGGTCAAGGACGGCGGCATTTTCAGCAGTGTCGACCCCGACAAGGGTGAGGCTCACCGTGTGGGACGCCTCAGTGACGCGATCGGCAAGTACTGGTCCTCGCCCGTCGCCGGCGACGGAAAGATTTACACGATAAGCGAGGGCTGCTTGATCAGCACCATCGAACCCGGTCCCAACTGGCGGGTCAAGAACGTCAGTGAACTGGACGGCACCTGCTTTGCCACTCCCGCCATCGTGGACGGTCAGATTTACGTTCGGTCGCTCTCGGCACTCTACGCGTTCGGCGTGCAATGAGCCGAGCCGGCCCACGGCTCGCTCGGTCAACGGTCGGCGCCACGTTCAACGTCCTCGCCATTGCGGTGGTCCTAGGCTACTCGGCGCCCATGACGGCTCACGTTGTGAGCGTGAGCCAGGGTGATCTCGTTCTCGACGGCACAACGGCGCAATTCGAACTCCGCATGCCCCTAAGCGAGGCACCGGAGGGACCGCGGCGCGACCAGCTCCTGCTGGAGGCGTTCGACGTTCGTGTGGATGGACGCTCGGTGGAGCGCGGCACTGGATCGTGCCGCGAGGCCAGTTCCGGAGCCGACCTGATATGCCGGACCGAGCTTCGGTTCGACACGGAACCCACCACCGTCTCGGTACGCAGCGACCTCCCTTCCGTGACAGTTCCGCAGCACGTTCACGTGCTGCGGTCGGGCGAGGGCGACATGGCCCGCCAGACAGTGCTGGACATCACCGTGCGCGAGGCTTCGGTCCGGTTCGCACCTCCCACGACTCTTGAAATCGTCCAGACCGCATCAGGCGCCGGCATGCGCCGGGTCTTGACGAACCCCGAGCTGCTGCTGTTCCTGATCGCGCTCGCCTTGGCAGGCCGCACTCTGCGCGAGCTGAGCGCATGCATGGGCGGGTTCCTTTGCGTCCAAGCACTCGTCGTCGCCACGGCCGGGATACATGGATGGCTGCCGCCGTTGGGCTTCCTTGAGTCGGCCGCCGCGCTGGCAGTGGCGTACCTGGCCGCCGAGGTGCTGGCCCTGCCCGAGGGCACTCACCGATGGGTCGTTTGCGCCCTGATCGGGTGCTTCCACGGCCTCTTCCTTGCTTCGTTCGTAGCCTCGGCGGAGTTGCCGGTTCAGTACTTTCTTCCTGCTGCGCTAGGAGCGGAGGGTGCGCTTGCCGCTGTTGCTGGCACCATCCGCCTCAGATTCGCGAACCAGCGCAGCGAACAAATAGTGGCGATCTTGCTGCTGGTCATAGGTCTCGGCTGGTTTGGACTGCGACTGATCGGATAGCACGCCCGCAGCTGGACGCTCGGTTCGGTAGTGCCGTCGCGATAGTGCTCGGACTGGGCACGCGGCCTATTGGCCTTGCAGAGAATCTCGACGGCCCTTTGGACGTGGAAGGGACCGAACAACAGATGGCCGGCATCGATTTATGGGCCACGAAGAAGCCTCGAGGAGTCCCGCTGTGATCGAGGCGGTGAATCCCTGCAGCACACCGCGGCCCCAGCTCGGCGGCTACGGGACCATTCGGGAACCCTACTTCGTGATCTTCAACTTCCCGAAATGGATGTGGGTGCGCGGACGATTCGATGTGCCACTGTCCCAAACCGCACGGAAGTCGCCCGGTGCGACCTCGACTAGCGTCGGGTACGAATTCTTGATGCCCGCGTCGTAGAAGGTCTTCTGCTCGCTCCAGTCGCCGCCCTTCGGCTTGGTCTTGTAGCGCAGCGCCATGCGTCCGCCTGGATCCCGCTGCGCCGGGCCATCGTTGTAGACGTAGACGTGAGTTCCGTCCGTGGCCTGGCCAAAGTAGGCCTTGGACTTGGCATTGTGAAGCTCCGGCTCTTCCTGGGCCACGCTCCACGTGTGGCCACCATCCGTGCTGACGCTGGAATAGGCACGAGGAGGATCCGTAGTCAGACTTGAGTCGTCGTAGTTCGCAGTCCGCATGACGATCTTGAGCTCATCGGGGGAATCGCCAGCGGCAACGTTGCCCTCATGCAGAAACACGCGTGCCGAGGTTGGCTGGGGAATGTAGGCCTCGAGCTTCCATTCCAGAAGGCTCGTGCTGCTCAGCAGGAAGTGGTCCCGCGACCCCCTCGGGTCATTCTGGAGCGTGTTGCGGTGCGCCGGCAGCAAGAAGAGCTTCCGGCCGTCAATCTCCGTCTCCACGATCCCCGCGTTGGTAATGAGCGGACCGGTGTAGTGCACGGCAAGCTCAACCTGCGTCCAAGTGCGGCCACCATCCGCCGTGAACGCAGCGATGAGCTCCGACTCCTCGCTGTTCTCGAAGGCAATTGGACACCGCATTGCGAAGCACCAGACGACATCCTGGCCTGGCGCACGGTAGAGAACAGGATTGGCGTAGGCGAACTGAATCGAGCCGTGGCGTTGCCGGTGATCGAAGATGGTGACCGGCTCCTCCCAAGTGTCGCCGTCATTCCGCGAAATCGTGGCTAGGATGTCTCCCATGTCCTTCTTTCCATTGACCATCGCCCCATAGGCCACGATCAGGTCCTGCTGGCGGTCTCCCTGCACTATGAACGGTTGCCAGACACGCCACGCGTAAGGGTGCTGCGTGACACGCCGCAGGACCCGCACGTCGGAGACGTCTCCCTCGTAGCGCCCTGTCTCGGCAAGGAGAACGCAGCCGCCAAGCACGCACACCGCCTGCACGACGGTGACCACGCAAGTCGTACACAAAGCCCTACGAATCAATGCCATCACTAACAAGTTAGCGCAGGTGTTCGAGCCACCCGATGGGCTCCTTCGGCCTAGACGAGGGCTCTGCTCGCGCTAGCCCAGACAGTCGCCAAGGGCCAACCCGGAGGTGCAATTGCGTGCTATTCGGCCTGCGTACCAACGAAGGTCATGGCGTATTGGCCCCACGTGCCCGAGCCGGTGAGCTTGCCGTCGTCATTGAGTTCTGCTTCCACGGTGAGCTTCGACGAGTAGCCCGCCCTCGCCGCATAGTAGCTGCCGGAGAACTTGAGCTTGCCGTCCTCGAACGTTCCTTGGAACTCCATGTCATTGGTGCCAACCACCACGCCGGAATCCGTCGACCGGATCGTCCACTCTTGATGGCGGACGCCGCCCTCCGTGTCCCACGTGACTTGCCACTTGCCGTCGACTGGCGAAGCCGCAACGGCCGAACCCACCGCCAGAACTAGAACCAATGCTCCAACGAGGGCATTGAACCTCGGTCGCACCATGCGGCGATTGTAACCTAGCGCTATCCGCGGCCAGGTCCAAGCCGGCTTGTAGGTGCAAGACATCAGCCGCTCAGGTCGAGACCGTCCCGGTCGTCGCCGTAGTGGCGTCTCAGCTCGATCAGCCGGTTCCGTAGGCGGCGGATACGCTCGGCATAGGCCGGATCGTCGTAGAGATTGCGCACCTCCAGCGGATCCTCCTCCAAGTCGTAGAACTCCCAAAACGGGTCCCGGACCGGAGACCTTGCACCGTTGACTACCGTCTTTCCGTCAGGCCCCTTGTCACTGTCGTAGAAGTAGATCAGCTTGTAACGCTGCGTGCGAAGTCCGAGGTGGCCGGGAATGTTGAAGTGGCCCCGGTTCATCCAGTACCGGTAGTACACCGCGTCCCGCCACGCTTCGGGAGCTTGGCCCTTGGCGATGCCCAGGAAGCTGCGCCCCTGCATGTCGCCCGGCACCTTCAGACCTGCCGCGTCCAGCATCGTCGGTGCGAAGTCCAAGTTCTGCACCAGCTCCTTCGGTTCGCCGCCCGCGGGAATCGCTGCGGGCCACCTCACCACCAGTGGGATGCGGAACGCAGGCTCGTACATGAACCGCTTGTCGTACAGGCCATGCTCGCCAAGGAAGAATCCTTGGTCCGAGGTATAGATCAGGAGCGTGTCCTTCGCTAGACCCTGCTCGTCGAGATAGCTCAGAATCCGGCCCATGTTCTCGTCGATCGAATACACGCACTTGAGATAGCGACGCATGTAGATCTGGTACTGGGCCGCCCGCAGGGCGTCCCCGGTGAGGCCCGCGAGATCCCTCTCCCACTTGGAGATCTCCTCGGGCTGGTATCTGACACGCTCCAGGAACCATCGCCAGTTAGGCACGCCGTACGAGGTGTGGCGGTGCCCGATCTTCTCTACCGTCTCGCGCAGTGCGATCCTCTCGCTGACGTCCTCATGCAGGGTGGGCGGCTCGGGAATCGGATCGGCGAACAGGTCTGCATGCTCGCGCTTGGGCACAAAGACGTCGTGTGGCGCCTTGTGGTGGTACATGAGGAAGAACGGCTTGTCCGTGGGGCGCTGCTCTAGAAACTCCAGCGCTTGGTCGGTGATGACATCCGTCACATACCCTTCGTGGGCCTTTGCCTCGGGCCATTCGCCGGTGTGGCGGAGAAACGGGTCGTAGTAGAGACCCTGGCCCGGCAGCACCGCGTACCTGTCGAACCCGGTGGGCTCGCTCTTCAAGTGCCACTTACCGATCATGCCGGTGTGATAACCGGCTGCCTGCAGTAGCTTGGCAACGGTCTGCTGCGAGCCGTCGAACGTGTCGAGCAGGGTCAGGACGCCGTTCTTGTGGCTGTGCTTCCCGGTCAGCACCACGGCCCTGCTGGGCGTGCAGATCGAGTTCGTCACGAACGCCGAGTCGAACCTCGCACCCTCCTTCGCGATACGGTCCAAGTGCGGCGTCTGGATGAGTCCGGGATCGTAGGCGCTGAGTGCCGGCACGGCGTGGTCGTCACTCATGACGAAGATGACGTTGGGAGCCGCCGAAGCCACGGCGGCGACGCAGGTGAGCACAAGGATGCGGACTGTGGACATCGCGAGAATTCTAGCGAAGGGCGTCGCGGACCATCTGCTACAACAATTGGGTTCCGCTCACCCCGTGCGGGCGGGCACTCATCCCGTAGGAACCATGAACAAGCTCAGACTCCACACGTTCGCAATTGCGTTCACGCTTCTGGCCGCCATGACCATCGTCCCCGCGGCCTATGCAGAGTCCGCGATCCTGGAGAAACCCGAGTCCGCGGGCTTCTCCTCCGAGCGCCTCAAGCGTCTCGACGCAGCGATGCAGGGCTACGTGGATCGCAACGAGGTCGCCGGCATCGTCGGGCTCATCGCGCGATCCGGCAAGGTCGTTTACCACAAGAGCTTCGGTCTTCGCGACGTGGAGTCCAAGGCACCGATGTCGAATGACGTCATCTTCCGCATCGCGTCCATGACCAAGCCCATCGCGACGGCTGCCCTGATGACGCTCTGGGAGGAGGGGCACTTCCAGCTCCGCGATCCGATCTCCAAGTTCCTGCCGGAGTACAGCGACATGCGGGTCGCCCGGCCCGTGAAGCCCGGCGAATCCGCCCGTGGGGCGTTCAAGACCACGGAAGCCGAGAAGGCGATTACGTTCCAGCACCTCCTCACGCACACCGCAGGTCTACCCAACCCCTACCGGGGCGTCACGAAGGCCTTGTACGACGACGTTCGTGCCGAGCGGAAGCCTGGCTACACCGTGGCGGACTACGTCTCGTCCCTTTCCAAGCTGCCCTTGAACTTCGAGCCTGGCGAGCAGTGGGAGTACGGTCCCGCGACTGACATCGCTGGCCGACTGGTCGAAGTCATCTCGGGCAAGACCCTGGACGAGTTCCTAAGGGAGCGTATCTTCGAGCCCCTCAGCATGAGTGACACGCACTTCTATCTGCCGGAGGAGAAGCTTCCGCGGTTCGCCGCCCTGTACAGACCCGACAAGAGCGGGAAGGTCGAACTGCAGGAATCGCCGGACGCCGAGAGCCGCTGGGTCAAGCAGCCCCACGTCTACTTCAGCGCCGGCGGTGGTCTGGTGTCGACATCGGAGGACTACTTCCGGTTCCACCAGATGATGCTCAACGGCGGCGAACTCGACGGCGCCCGCATCCTCGGGCCGCGCACAGTCCGGCTAATGACCTCCAACCATGTCGGCGACAAAGCCGTCTGGCTCCGGGGAGCGGGGTTCGGTTTTGGGCTTGGCTACTCCGTCACGACAGACCAAGGCCTGAGCGCAATGCCAAGCGCGGAGGGCACCTACGGATGGGGCGGCGCCTTCTGCACGGTCTTCTGGGTGGATCCGGTGGACGAGTTGATCGGGATCCTCATGACCCAGGTCCGGCCGTACACGCACCTCAACATCCGCAGCGACTTCCAGACCCTCACCTATCAGGCGTTGATCGACTAGCGCTGGCTCGCCTCCCCTGCAGCGAGGGCATCGGCGCACACCTGCGACCGGCCGCTACTCCCGCGAGACGAAGATCGGCGACGACCAAGCGATCTCGCCTTCCTTGTCCGGCTCCTCGGCGCTGAACGACTGGAACACACGCAGGTAGTAGAAGCTCTCCGTCGTATCGGTTCGGCCGCGGATCCCCGTCTCAGGGCGCTCCCAGTCGGTGATGGTGACCGTCTCGCCCATCGAGGTATCGCCAAAGTCGGCGTCCCTATACTCGAACTCGACCGACGACGAGCCATCGCCCTTGTGCACGTAGACCGAGCGGTTGTTCTTGATCACCTCTACGCGCAGCACCGGGGCCGTTCCGTCGACCCGGATGTTCAGGTTGGGTGCTTCGGAAGCGGTGATCACCGAGCCCTGGTGACTGTCCCCAGCATGGAAGTCGACCGCAATGTTGTCCGTGGACGCGTAAGTGCGTCGACTGCGGAAGGCGTCCAGCAGGTCGCTCCTCGTCGTCACGCCATCCGGAACGATCAGGTTGGCGTACGAGATGTGCGTCGAGAAATGGTCGCTGGACGCGATGAACCCCATGCGGTATCCGACGCCCAAGGCGTTCTGCACCAGTCCGTCCTGGTGTGGAGCAAGTCCGGCTCCACCGAGTCCAGGATCCGTTGGCAGGGCCGCCCTAGGACCTCCCTGGGTCTCGTAGGAGTTGCGGTCCCCCTGGTAGATCTCCGTGACCGGGATCACTTCGTCGTTGCGCCGCTCCCAGTTCGTGCCCATCGTGGTTGCGGGCGTATGAGGGATGCCGATGCCGCCCGTCCTGCGCAGGTATTTCCAGAGATTGGGCGGATCGCTATCCAGCAGCCGCGGTGTCTCCCGAACGTGGAGCTTGGGCACCCGGAGGCTGAACACGCCGCGCGTGTCGTGGAAAATGTTGCGGTGCCCAAGAGGGAAGTTCACCGTTCGCTCGTATCCGTAGAGCGGCGTGAACCGACCCGGCACGTGGAACAGATCGGCCGACTTTTGAGTGCGCCAGAACTGGAATTCGTTGTCCGACTGCGGATACTCGGGCTGGTCTGTGTCCAGCCACTGGCCGTAGTTGTGATCGCTGACGCCTAGGAAGTCCAGCTGCGCCGCGTTCATCGCGTAGCGGTAGGCATCGACCAGCGTGCCGTCGGCCGCACCGTCCATCGAGATCTCCGTGTGTCGGTGTAGGTCGCCCCGGACGACCTTCCAAGTCGTGCCGCCTAGATCGACCCGGTGACCCCGGATTCTTTCGAGGTCCTGGACCTCGTTGGGGTGTGTGGGACTGTAGCGTTGCGCCTCGCTGGGCTCGAAGGCTACGAGGGGGACATCCTCTCCGCGCGTAGGAACGCTCGCGCCATCAATGCGCAGCATGGAGACCTCGGAATGCTTCGGCAGGCCAACCGGCATGCGCCGACCGTCGCCAACCACGGCTGCCAGAAGTGATCCCCCGTCCGCGGCGGCCGTCGCTGAGATTGCGTCCTGACGGCCCGTACTGCCGATGAGCGGCACCGGCGCGATCCATTTTCCGCCCGCCCAAGTCGTCGCATAGAGGTCGAAGAAGTGCCCACCATGGCGGCCCGTGACCCGCCACTGGTGCCGCAGGATCACCCAGATCCGGCCTGCCCCGTCCACAGCGAGTCGGGGGTTCTGGAAGAAGGCCTCGTTGAGGAACTCCGGCGTTCCGGCCGTAGGCGGCGAGGCGGGCTGCCGCCATTGGCCGTCCTCGAGGACGGCAACACGGTTCTCGCGTGGGCCACGCGGGTTGTGCAGCCTTGCACCGTCCTTGAGATGAATGCGGTGTGCGGGGTTTTCGTAGCCGTAGTCCTTGCCCCAGTTCGGCTCGCCCTCCTCCCACGAGACCCAGACCCGACCAGCGCCGTCGATCGCCACGTCAGCCTCCATCTCCGCGCGCGGGCTGGCGGAGACCTCCATAACCGACCCCTCCCTGCTCGCATCGACCGTCCGAAGGAGCACGTCGAAGCCGTCCGATCGATACGCGTCCCATGCGACCCAGGCCCTGCCGGAAGAGTCCGCCGCGACGGCAGGCTCCCAGTCGTCTTGCGAAGAGTTCGTCAGGTTGACCTCGGGCCCCCAGTCTGCGCCGTCGAACCGGCGCAGCAGAATGTCGCTCTGAGGCAGTCCCCCGTCCGGGTCATCCCGGAAGCCTGCCCAAACGAGATACAACGCCCCACTGCCCCCATAAGCCAAATCGTGGAAGGCATCGGGGCGTGGATCGTCGGTCAGTCGAACGGGATCCGACCACACGCCGCCCTCGAGTCGCCGACCGTACAGATCGAAGTTGCCGCTGCCCAGTTCCTTCTGCAACGAGTAGATGCACCAGATGCTGCCTTGGCTGTCCTCGCCCAAGGCGACTCGGTAATGGTCCCCGGGAGGAGTCAGCGCTGCGGGCGCTGACCAGAGGCTGCCGTCATCGCTCGAAGCGATCATGACCCGATCAGCCCCTTCGAAGTAGTAGCCATCCCTTTTGACGGTCTGGAACGCGATCCAAGCGAGCCAGTAGCCTCCGCTTGAGGAACGAAGCAGGGCCGGTGAGTCCGACTCGGCCTGCTCCTCAGAGACCACGATCGGCATGGGCACGCGCTCGACCGCGAGGTCCCCGCGAAAGCCTTCCGCGTAGTGCACCTCGCCGAAAGGGATGTCAGCCGGCGAAATCGTAGTGTCGCCGCGGCGTGTGAAAAACGTGAACGGCTTGCCTTCCGGGGTGTTGACCTGAAGCACGATCCCCGGCGCTGCGACATCGCCGCCGACAGACCGCGTGGTCACGTCCCAACGGACCGGTCGCCGCAGGCGGTCGTCATCGTGCAGGTGCCAGCCAAGCATCGCCTGCAGGGTCGATGGATCCTCCACGCCACCGTTCCATGTCCGACCGTGCGCGCGGTTCGTCGCGGAGAAGGTCAGCTTAAACGCCGGTCCGGCCAAAGCCGAGCCACAGATCACCAATGCAAGCAACGCCGAAGCAACGGACATGAACCGCCGTTGCAGGAGTCCTTGCTCACCGACGCATGCGTATGCCATTCGCTGTAGATCCATCACGAACCGGAATTGAGGCCAGTCGGTCATTGGCCCAAGAATCACACTTTGGCAGCAATTGGCGCAACGCTTGGTCGGTGATTGCTGCGCTCGGAAAGGAGCCGCAGCTCGCCGTCGAAGTCTGACTGGCCAAGTCGCGGACTACAATGGCTGCCGCAGCGGAACGGTACGGCAAGGTGCATACGTGTTCCTGCTCGCTCTCCACCACCCATGTCGCAATCTGCATCCAACCAGCAACCCGAGCACCTCGCCCTAGAAGCGAAGGGCACCCGCGCGAGCGAAACGGAGCTCACCCGCCGTGCCGTGCTGGCCGGGCTCGCGCCCATCGCGCTGCGCGCGCAGGCACGGCCACCGAACTTTCTCGTGATCGTTGCCGACGATCACGGCTGGAACGACGTTGGCTGCTACGGCCATCCGGTTGTTCGGACACCAAATCTCGACAGGATCGCGAAGGACGGCGTGCGGTTTACGCACTGCTTCACAACGGCGCCATTGTGTAGCCCGGGTCGCGGAGCCGCGATGACAGGACTCCATCCCCACAACTCAGGGATTACCAAGCTCGTGCAGGGCGAGAACGCCGAGCGACTGTCCATGAAGCCGGAGCAGTGGACGTGGGCAAGGGGCCTTGCAGATCTCGGGTACGAGAACGTGGCCGTAAGGAAGTGGCACCTGTCGGTCGCCGGTGCGACAGCGCATGGATTCGAGCACGACTTCCCCAGCCGAACCGACTACCTAGACCCAGCCGTGGCGTTCCTGGAACGCAGCCACGACCGGCCATTCTGCCTGTACTTCTGCCCGACCCACACCCACCGAGCGTTTCGTATGCACGAGGGCTACGAGTACGATCCGGAGAGCCTGTCGGAGTGCGTGCCACCGTACCTAAGGGACTCGGCGACGGTCCGAGGGGACTACGCCAAGTACCTGTCTGAAACCAGCAAGATGGACAGCGAGATCGGCCGACTTCTCGATGCGCTCGAGAGGAGCGGCGAGATGGACCGGACGGTCATCGCCTTCATGACGGACCACGGGCCGTCCATGCACCGCGCGAAGTTCTCCCTGTACGAATGGGGAACCCACTCGAGCCTACTTGTTCGCGGACCGGGCGTTTCGGGGAGCAATCGAGTCGACACTGGCCTGGCATCGACCGTAGACATCGCCCAAACGGTCATGACTCTTGCAGGTGGTGCCGCCCCCAACGAGTGCGAGGGCATGGACCTCGCGCCGCGACTCGGCGACCGGGATCACACCTCGCGAAAGTACGTCTTCTCCGAGCACAACGAGCAGGATCACCTCACGGCGGTGCGCGGCGAACGGTTCAAGCTGATCCGCAATCACTCACGCGACGAACCGCTTGTCCGGCCGCGGATCATCCGCAACTGGCAGGGCATTGGGGCGGACACGCTCCGACAGCCCTATCCGCTGCCCAGACCGCCCGAGGAGCTGTACGACCTCGCCGCCGATCCGCTCGAAACCCGGAACTTGGCCGACGACCCGGCATACAGCGCCGAACTGACGACGCTCCGTGCCGAACTTGATCGCTGGTCCTGAGCGGACTCGGCAATCGGAGAGTTCCCGTTCTGGCCTCGCGGCACACGGAACTGGACGTCTGGCTTTGGAATTCGACAGGTTAGCGGGGCGTCTCCACCCCAAAAGCGACACAAGCGAGAACCTCCGCTTCCTCGATTCCCGGATACTGTCAAGGAGTTGCCGAACCGTACTGCCGCTTGACAGGAGGTCGAGTACCAGAGACACCCTTATGCGGTGTCCACGGATACAGGGCTTCCCAAACCAAATCGTGGCGTCTGTCTCCACTAAAGATAATCTTTGTCACATACCTTAAGCGGAGTGTCACGCTGACTACCACAGTTCACCCACATTACCCCCCCCCCCCTACCAGCGAGATCAATGAGTCGATGAGTTGGGCACCTGCAGACAACCCAACCTCACGGAGTTGTCCGAGATGCGCTCAATCAAATGCCCTATTACGGCTTCCATCGACGGACTCTCACAAGTGCCTCATTCACCGCCTTCGACATCTTCTGCCCTTCGACGACGCTAGCGCAGCGAAACTCCGCTCATAGAGTATGAATAGGTGCTCAACACGCTCGCACTCGGAGGCGAACCAATTGCGCCGGTAGAGCCGGTCGTCTGCGCGGACGCTCCCGTTCAAGTGACGCGTCGAAGTACTCATCCGCCTGCTTGAAAGCTGTGTCTAGATCGGGACCGGTGCTCTTATGCTCGACGATCAGCACGCCAGGCCAGAACAAGTCAATGAAGCCCGAACGGTTGTCGATCTTGGAAACTTGATGCCTATATCGCGCAACCTCACGGCAGCGCTTCCCGAAGACCTCAACGAACTCGTGGTAGAATCTCTGTGTCTCCCACTCGCATATTCGGTGCCCGTCGAGCCCTCAGCAAGAACGGCCGCGGGGGTGCGAACCTCGTTCCACGACAGGCGCAGGACTTACGATGCTTCCTGATCGAAATATTCTTCGTCGATCCACTTGACCTCGTAACGGACTTTCGTCCGCACGCCGATTCCGTGCTGGACCATCAGGCGGGCAAGATTGGAGCCGTCAATGAGAACGATTCGCTTCGGACTGCGTTCCACGTAATCCTTCGCTGCGCGTGTAAATCTGGCGGTGGTGAAAAAGACACCCTTGGTCGTACCGGCGGCGTCGATCGCGCCTGCAAAGTTGCGAAGATCACCTTCGCCCACGGAGTTGCCTTCTTTGTATCTTTTCGCCTGCAGGTAGACCTCGTCCAAGCCGAGCGCGTCCTCCCGGATCTTGCCATCGACACCTCCATCGCCCGTACGTCCGGTCACTTGGCCCTTCTCCGCATCGCCGCCGCCGTAGCCCATCGCGATCAGCAAGTCGACAACCACCCTCTCGAGAAAGTCTGGGTGTTGCGTTGCGAACCCGGCTCAGCACCTCATCCTCCAAGGCGTCGTGCAATCGCTTGGCGGCTCGGTCAAGCGCTTCATCCGGTGTCTCAATCAAGTCGTCGACCGCTTGAGGGGCAACTACCTTGTCCGATGATGGCGTCTGCGACAGCTTTGTCGGTTCGGCAAAACCCGAATACTCTCGAAGCACTTTCAGGTCGATGCGAGAGGGTGCCTGGGACAACAGGCGCTCACCTTCAGGCATCAATCGATACACACCGCGCTTAGTTCGCTCCAAGAGTCCCACACGGGCCAAATGATTAACAGCCCAGCTCACACGGTTCGCGAACCTCGACGTTCGGCCACTCGGCAGCATCTCACGACGATCTTCGAGGGAGAGTTCTTCCGAAGTCGCTACGCGATCACGGACCTTCGCGATCGGTGTTTCGGAACCGTCGGCAAGCGCCATGAGGGTAGGCAGCATCAGCGACTGAAAATCAGGAACTGGCATCCGTGGTCCTACACTACACGACAGGCCGCAGCACCGTCCCGTGCCCAGTGATCCGCTGCCGCCCCGATTTCCTCTTTCACTCAGAAGTTCCTGTGGCCCCCCGATAACGCTGAACCTACGGGCGAGGCGTGTGCGCAAGTAGCGGAGATTGGGGAACCGTGCTCACAGTTACCCAGCGTGCTCCTTGATATGGGCAACAATCGACAGGCCGACGGCTTGAGCGAGGCTTACAGGAACTGGGTTGCCGATGTTTCGTCCTGCGTGCATGAACGAAATTGGTTCACTCGGCCGCATGAACCGGTAGTGTTCAGGGAAACTCTGCAGGAGCGCGGCTTTGCGGTGGGAGATGGACCGGTCCTGTTCAGTGTGCCCAAAGCGTCCGCGACCAAACGAGAAACATCCCGTTGTAAGGGTTGGTTCCGGACGGTCCCACTTCATTCGTCCGTAGACGTTCTTGTAGCTGGCCCCAGTGCAGCGTTGGTGACAACCGGCAACTAAAGAGGGGTCTGACCATTCGTGCCAAGTCCCACCCGGCCGAGCGGCTCGGATGCGACGAAGGTCGAGCGACGACAGATTTGGTGCACGGTGGACTGGGTAACTCGGAAACATATCTCCGGCGGAAATCGCCGGAAGTTCTTCAATTGTCCGGCGAACAGTCAGAGAAGTTCTGCACGTTGGTGGAATGAGATTACAGAGGGGAGCAAAAGTATTTTCCAACAGATTCCGGCAGATCTCGGAATAGTCTCTTGTATCCTTTGCTGTACTTTTCCCATGGATTGTTTCCCTTGAAAGAACTTTATGTCCGCATCAAAAGCCGAGAAATACGAGACTCGAAAGATCGCCATTGTACTGTATCATGTTCTGCATTCCATCCCTGTTGCTGCGTCCATTTGCAACGGCAGCACTCGCACTGTCAGGTCTTGGACTCTGCGGTGCGGTCAAGGTGGATTCGGAGCTCTTGAAGACCGCCCTCGCAGCGGTCGACCGCCCAGGCTCGGCCCCGAGATCCGCGCATGGATTCTCCGTGCCGTCACGGACTCCAATCCCAGCCAGTTGCGCTTCCAACTCGCCTGTTGGACCGCGGTCCGCGTGCGTCAGGCCGTTCTCGAGCGCTTCGGTGTCAGCGTCAGTGCGTGGACAGTCCGCCGAGCCATGAGGCGATGGGGCCTGCCCCCCAGAAGCCCAGGTTCCGCTCCCACTGCCGCAACGAAAGGCACGTAGCAAAGTGGATTGGCAGGACTTTCCCGGAATTGAAGAAGACGCCTATTACTGCGATCCTAAAGGCGTCAACCGTTGCGCCTATGTCTCGGGAATCAACGAGGAATGGATGCGCCGCTATGACGCCGGAGAGCCCGTATTCCCGAGGGCTATGGTAATCCGCGGGACCAAATGCCTTGATCCCTTTCAAGGTCTACTGGCTTGAATAGCCGGAAAGAAAGATGCGGCCCTAGAGGCTCTTTACTAGCTAGAGCCGCACCGAATTTGGATAGAACCATCCGCCCATAGACTGCGAAGGGCTTGCGCCTACTTTGGGGATCCGGCCTACTAGACTCTCCGCATCAAGCGGTAAGCTTTCATAGGATCTTTCTAGCCCGTGAGCCCTTGAAAATGTCTCATCGGACTAACCACTATCCTCTCATATCCCCGCAGCAATGTCAAGGGGGACGACCTTAACAAACGAAAGGAAACATGTTTGGGAAAGGAAAAAATAGGCCGTCCCCACTGCTATCCTAGCACTATGGTTCAATAGTTGCAAGCAGCAATAGCAATGCCTAGCCCTAGATTTCTAGTCCGCCTTCCCGCGCCGCCTTCCCACAATCAGCTTCACAAGTGGATAGCCGGGAGGGTTCACCGCTCCCCGCGCTATCGCGAGTGGTTGCGCGCCGTCCGGGATCCTATCAGGGAAGCGATCGCCGATATGGAACCGGATGGCGGAGGCGCATGGAGAGACCATTCTGTTCGCCGACGAAGCCGGCATGGCTGCCGACTGCCACGGGGGCCGCACCTGGGGCCGCCGGGGCGAGACTGCCGTGCTGCAGAACACCGGCAAGAAGTTCCGAGTGCACATGCTGGGTGCCATCGACACGTCAGGAAACCTGATCTAAAGGACGCATGTCGGTGGCACGACCGCCGAGGTGTTTGCACGGCAGCGCGGGCCTGCAGCCCTTCGACGTGGTCGACGAAACCACGCAGTATCCGGTGGTTGCGACGGTCGACCGTTTCTGCCGGGAGACGCTCTCGCCATACCTCAACTTCCACCGCCCTGGCCAGTTCCCCAGCCGCCAGGCGGACGCCCGGGGGCGCGAGCGCACCGTGTACCGCCACAGCGACGGGATGCAGCCGTACGAGAAGCTGCGCTCGCTGCCTGACGTGGCGGCCTTTCTGCGGCCGGGGGTCCCCTGCGCGGAGCTGGACCGGCAGGCCCGCGCGCCAACCGACCGGGAGGCCGCGGAGGATCTGTTCCGGGCGCGGCAGAACCGGCAGGCGCTGATCGAGGATGCTGCCTGCATGGCCGCCACGGCCTCCGGAACTCTGCTACAATCCGCATTCCCCACATCCCCCGTTCAACCGCATTTCTGGTTGGGAATAGACGGGATCGAGCGGCGGACCGTAGTGAACAGTTAGGGTCGGCACGAACGGTCCTTACGATTTGAACTGGGCACGATAGGGGGCCTTGGGCAGAAGGCGGGGGCGCGGTGTCCGCCCGCGCCACTACAGCGCGCCCTGGCGAGAATCCCGGACCACTGGCCGCAAAGCCTCAAACGCAGTCAGCGCAAATGGGATGCGCTAATCGACTAGGCGAGCGACATCAATCGCCCTGTGCCGCACCCTCGTGCGGGCGGAACAAGCCCGCGCCCTCGATCAGGCCCTCCAGCCGTGCCAAGCGCCAGTCCACGTTGCGCAACCAGCCGCCCAGCCACAGAGAAGCCGTCAGGATCAGCCCGCCCAAGGCCAAGCCCACGGTCAAAATGCCGATCAGCTCAGGGCTCATGCGCGCAGCCTAGCACACTAGTTGCACGTTCGGGAAACCGCATCAGGGCCATTTAATTTTCGGCGCTGACTGCCAGAATCAGTGTTTGGGCGGTCCTAGGCATGCCGGTGCGTCCGAGGCGACAAGCCTGCGCCCGCCGCTGCTTTGCATGCCGTAGAGCTGGACATTCGATTCTGGTTTCGTCGTAGCGAGAGGGTGGAGCCGTCGAGGACGACCGCCCGCGTTCGTTCCCTTCGCGCCGTGAGCGTGCGCCTCGCTCACGGGGCCGCTGAGGCCCGGCGCTGGGACCCGGCTGGTGCGCGCCCATCACTACCTGCCCTGCCACGGCCTGTTCGGCCGGGGCTTGCGCCATGGCGCCACCCTCGAGGGGGAGTGGCGGGCCTTGCTCGGCTGGCAGGCCGGGGCCTTGAAGGTCGGGGTGCGGGACCACTGGATCGGCTGGTCGCCGCAGCAACCGGGCCTCGCGGGTGCTCGGCCTGACTCTGCGGCGGCTCTCGCAGGACATGCTCGCCACGCACGGCTGCCCGAGTCTCCTGGCGGAGAGTTTCGCCGATCGGGCCCGCAACCCGGCTGGCGCTATCACGGCCAGCCCAAGGAGGTGTGCGTGTACGAACTCCAGCCCGACGCCCGGGCCGTGCTGAACCAGCCCGGGGACGATCCCGGCCCTGGCCGTCACGGCGCGCCTGGCGGGCCTCCGCGCCGTGACGGCCTACGCCCAGCGGGCCTCGTTCCTGGATCAGCAGCAGCGCCGCGAGGTGGGCTGCTTCCGCAGTCCCGGCAAGCAATGCTGCACCACGCCGTCGGTCGCGACATTCACAACATTCTCTCGAACCTGCCCCCGGATGCGCTGGAGGAGTGCTTGCAAGCGTGGTCCGGGCCGCTGCAGGACGAACAGGACGCGAAGAAGGAGAAGGAGGCGCGCAAGAAGCAGCCCGACCCCGCCAAGCCCCGGCGCGGCACCCGCCGCCTCTCCGCCGTCGCCATCGACGGCAAGGAGGTCCGCCACGCCTCCAAGCGGCGCGGCAGCGCCGACCGCTGCCGCATGGCGGCCGCGGTGGAGCAGAGCAGCGGCACCGTCCTCGGCCAGCAGGCGCTGCAGCCGGACTCCAACGAGATCCCGGCCGTGCGCGACCTCGCCGCCGACCTCGACCTCCAGGGCCGCGTCGTCACCCTCGACGCCATGCACGCCCAGCAGGAGACCGCCCGCTTCCTCGTCGAGGACTGCCCGGCGGACTACATCCTGACCGCCGTCAAGGGCCATCAGGAGTCGCTCCTCCACGACTGGAACACCTTGCCGTGCGACGGCTGCCCCGGGGTCGAGACCGTCGCCAAGGGGCACGGCCGCAGCGACACTCGCCGCTACTGCTTCCAGGACATCTCCGCTCCGCAATGCAACAACCACGCGACCCTGCACGGACGCCGCAGCGCCATTCTCATCCAACGCACGCGCTGCCAAGTCCAGCAGGACCAGACCTCCAAGCAGTGCTCGGTCGCCCTCACCTCCCTCCATCCGGGGCGCGCCACCCCGCCGCAGATCGCCCCTGCGCCCGGACGCAGCCAACCTGCGCCCCGCACGCCCCGCGCCATACTCACACCCGCGCAGCCAACCCTCTCCGCCCTCCCCGCCACCTGCGACGCCATGCGTCAAACCTACCTCTCGCACCCTCAATCCCAAAACTAAATGTTCCTGGGCTGACTTGACCGAGCCGCGCAACGGGCGTGCTCGCTGCAAATGGCCGACGCCCGACCGCACGTTCTTGCTGTCCATCTCCGCCTCTAGGTGACCGCCTCCGGTCTTGACCTTCAGCGCCAAGTGGAAGCCGGGCCCAGCTACGCACTCGTCAGTCCCGCGCCGCCACGCTCAAGTCGACGTAGAGCGGATGGACGCCGTGCCCTTCTTCGAGTTGGCGGGTTGGACATACGCCCTATAGTTGACACTAAGATCAATAAGTGTGAATATACAAGGAACAAATATCGCTGTTCAAGCAACTGGAAGCAAAGAGAATACTTCACCATGCAGCACGTAGCCACAGTTTCACTTGAAGCAAGCCCCGAACTGCGGCCGTCCCATAAGGCAGTCGCACTGCCGATTCCCGTAGCTGATCGATCGATCGGAGGAATAGTCGACCGCTTCGAGAATCTTCGGGACCGAGCGAACTCCCCAGTAGCTGCGCTACGGAGGCTGCCGGCTCGCGAGGCACGCTTCGCACCGATGCCGAAGGAGGTCGACCACCGCCTGCGGGACGCCCTTGCGATGCGCGGTATCGAGCAGCTGTACATCCACCAAGCTGCCAGCTGGAACGCCATCGATAGCGGCAGCAATGCCGTTGTCGTCACACCAACGGCCAGCGGCAAGACCCTCTGCTACAACCTGCCGGTCCTGAACTCGCTGGCGTCCGATCCTGCCGTGTGTGCCCTGTACCTATTTCCGACCAAGGCGCTGGCCGTGGACCAGTTGGAGGAGTTCAACGCTCTTGGAGATGCGCTCGGGAGAGACGCGCGTGCCTACACGTACGACGGCGACACGCCCTCGGACGCTCGCCGCACCATCCGCCGGAGGGCGAACGTCGTGCTCAGCAACCCAGACATGCTGCATGCCGGCGTCCTGCCGCACCACACCCGCTGGGCGAGGTTCTTCGAGCATCTCCAGTTCATCGTGGTCGACGAACTGCACACCTACCGCGGAGTCTTCGGCAGCCATGTCACGAACGTTCTGCGACGGATGAAACGCATCGCCGCATTCTACGGCTCCAAGCCTCGATTCATCTGCTCCTCGGCCACGATTGCGAACCCACTGGAGCTTGCTCAGAACCTAGCCGAGGAAGACTTCACGCTGATCGACGAAAACGGTGCCCCGAGCGGTGAGAAGTACTTCGTCTTCTACAACCCGCCGGTGGTCAACCGGCAGCTCGGCATCCGTCGCAGCTACATCAACGAAGCCTGTCGCATGGCCGAGACCTTCCTCGAGCGGGACCGACAGACGCTCGTGTTCGCCAACAGTCGCCTCAACACGGAAGTGCTGACCCGCTACCTCAAGGAGTCCGCCAGCAAGTCCAACGGCGGGCCGCCGACGGTGCGGGGATATCGCGGCGGATACCTGCCCCGCGAGCGTCGGGAAATCGAGCGCCAGCTACGAACCGGCGCGATCCGAGCGGTCGTGTCGACCAACGCCCTCGAACTCGGCATCGACATCGGCTCACTGGACGCCGTGGTGCTCGCGGGATACCCCGGTTCTGTCGCTTCGACCTGGCAACGAGCGGGGCGCGCCGGCCGGCGCAATGAGGCATCCATCAGCGTGCTGGTGGCGTCGTCCGCGCCGCTGGACCAGTACGTCGTAGAGCACCCAGAGTACTTCTTCGAAGGAACGCCCGAGCACGCGCACGTCAATCCCGACAACCTCGAGATCCTGATCAACCACATCAAGTGCGCGGTGTTTGAGCTGCCCATTCAAGACGGCGAGACCTTCGGTCCGCACGAGACGAAGAATCTGTGCGAGTTCCTCCAAGAGTCCGGCGTGGTGCACCACGCCGGCGGCGCATGGCACTGGACGTCCGAGTCCTATCCCGCGGACGCCATCAGCCTGCGCAAGGTGACAAGCGACAACTTCGTCGTCGTGGACAGGGACAACGACTCGAAGGTGATCGGCGAGGTTGCCTTCCCCGCTGCTCTGACATCCCTGCACGAGAAAGCGATCTACATCCACGAGGGCAAGCTGTACCACGTCGACGAGTTTGCATACGACGAACGCAAGGCCTACGTGCGGAGAGTCGAATGCGGCTACTACACCGACGCCATCGAGCACAACCAGATCGAGACCCTGGAGGGCTTCGACGACGATTCCGTCGGCCCCGCGGTTGCCAATCACGGTGAGGTTCGTGTCACGCGACGCGTCGTGGGGTTCAAGAAGATCCGCTTCCACACGAACGAGAACGTCGGTGACGGCAAGCTTTCGATGCCGGAGCAGGAGATGCACACGACCGCCTTCTGGCTTCATTTCCCGATGGATTTCCTCACCAGCCTGCCCTACAGCACCGAGCAGATACGTAATGGCCTTCTCGGCCTCGGCAACGCGTTGCGGACGGTCGGGGCCGTTCTGCTCATGTGCGATCCACGCGACCTCGGCATCTCGACATCGAACAAGCAGAGGGACAGAGAGGACCCCCTCGATCCGGAGATCTTCCTGTACGACACCTTCCCCAGCGGCATCGGTCAAAGCGAGCCGCTGTTCCGCATGCGCAATGTACTCACGGCACGCGCACGCGACCTAATCGCGGCGTGCCCCTGCGACCGCGGCTGCCCCAGCTGCGTCGGCGCACCTGGCGAAATCGGCGAGAAGGCCAAGCAGGTCGCCTTGAGCCTTGCCTCGGCACTGGCCGAACCACATGAGGAGCGACAGGCCGCCTAGGGGCCGCCCATGTTCAGGCCAGGCAGCCTCGACATCGAATCCCTGCGGAAGCGGATCCTGCGTGGCGGGAGTGCGCCGAGCACTCGCCCAGCGGCTCCATCCACGGTATCTCCGCATCGCCACAGACGGGGAGCCGTCGACCTTCCCGGCGGCGAGCACACCACCGAGCTCGGGTCCTTCCACCTTCACTCGAAGTTCCTGCCGAACGAACACATGCATGGCCACATCCGCGTCCAGGCCCTGCAGTCCCTGACCCCCAGTTCGCTCACAGGCGTCTCCGAGCCCGAGTCCGAGGCGCCACTCGCAGGAGTCGAACGGTGGGCCTATTTAGACACCGAGACCACGGGACTGGCTGGAGGTACAGGCACCTACGCGTTCCTGATCGGCATCGCCCACGTCGAGGCCAGCGGCCTGAACGTGGAACTCTTCTTCCTTCGGGACCTGCACGAGGAGGCTGCCGCCCTGTCGGCAGTGGCGAACCACCTGTCCCGATTCGACGTACTGCTCACATACAACGGCCGCAGCTACGACGTTCCACTGCTCGAGACACGCTACCGCCTGCAGAGGCAGTCGAGCCCTTTCGATCGCATGCACCACATCGACCTGCTACACCCCGCACGTCGCGTGTGGAAGAACCGCTTGCCGAACTGCCGTCTCGCCACCCTGGAGTCAGAGATCCTCGGCTACGAACGGCAAGGCGACGTTCCGGGAGCGCTGATCCCGCAGCGCTATTTCGACTATCTGCGGAGCGGCATCGCCACGCCGCTGCGTCCGGTCTTCGAGCACAACATCCTCGATCTCGTGACCTTAGCCTGCCTGGGCACGGTCCTACTGCCCGCGCTGGCTGCTCCGAGAAGCACTACCCTGCGTCATGGCGAGGACCTGCTCGGCTTGGCCCAGTGGCTCCAGAAGCGGCGCAATCACCGTGACGCCCTCGAGATGTACCGCAAGGCGATCCAAGCTGGCCTGCCGGTCCACAGTCTGTGCCAGTCCGTGTGGGAGTCCGCCACGCTCGAGCGACGCAATGGCAACTTCAGCAAGCATGTGGCACTGCTGCACGACCTCGCTCGCGTCGAGAACGGCTACCGCGTCGCGGCCCTCGAGCAGCTGGCCAAGCATTACGAGCACCGCGAACGGGACTACGAAACGGCTCTTCAGCTCACGCGCGAGGCACAATGTCGGTCACCGTCCGCGGCACTGGAGCACCGGGAGCAGCGACTGCTTCGCAAGCGGCAGGGCCACCCACAACCCCAAGCGGACGTGGCAGATCGGGATATTCAGGACTGACGCTCCGCCACACCCAATTGGCCCGCAAGGCCATTCCTCTGCTTAATCAGGGCATCGACCGCCGCGCTTTCGCCGCGGCGCTCCGCCTTAACGATCTCGCGACCCAGTTCGCGGTACTGGTGCTTGAAGAGGGTCTGCCGGAGTCCCTCCAGCGCCGCGCGACCCTCTCCTAGATTGGGCGGAGGACGATCACCGTCAAACGAGAGACGTGCGAGGCGCTCGCGGTTCTCCTCGTCCAGCCGCGCGTAGACCTCCAAGGCATCGTACTGCTCGCTCTCGGCCTCGACGGCGCGGATCGCCTGCAGGATGGCGTTGCTGGCGAGTCCGTTGGCTGTCAGTCTCAACGACTCATCGAGAAGTTCTTGGCGTGCTGTGGCGTCGGTTGCGAGCAGCGTGACGAGAATGCGCTCCGACATCAGCATCCCGTCTTCCGGCGGAGGCCTCGGCCCACCGGAGGACCGCTCCGGGTTGGTGCGCCCTCGGAGGCGGCTCAGGGCAACCGAATGTGGCAGGCCTAGATGCTCGGCGAGTTCGGTCACTGTCGCTGCACGCTGTAGATCCGACGGCAGGAGCAGCACGGCTTTGAGGATGCGGTCGAACGCCCTGGTCCGACCTTCGGCGGTCGCAAAGTCCAGCAGCTTCCGTGTGCGACTGAGCAGCCAGGCGAAGTAGCTGGGCGCGCTGGAAAGCTCTCGCCGATAGCGCTCCGCCCCATGGGCCCGGCAGAACTCGTCCGGATCCATGCCTCCGCCGAGTTCCAAGACGCGCACCGACATCCCCTCCCGGAGCAGGAGCTCAACGGAACGCTCGGCTGCCGCCTGTCCGGAGGGATCTGCGTCGAAGTTGACGATCACGGTCTCGCAGTGACGCCGGATTAGCGAGACCTGCTGCGGCGTCAGCGCCGTTCCGCAGGCCGCAACGACATTCTCAATGCCCGCGGAAGCGACCCCGATCACGTCCATATAGCCCTCCACCAGAACGACCATCCCCTCCTGCCGCATGGCCGCTCGGGCCCGATGCAGGTTGTAGAGCACCGAATGCTTGCGGTAAATCGGAGTCTCCGGGGAGTTGAGGTACTTGGGCTGCTTGTCGGCCGCCAGAATCCGTCCGCCGAACCCGATCAGCTTCCCTGCATCCGTGTGGATGGGGAACATGAGACGGTCGCGAAATCGGTCGTATGTGGAGCCGTCCTTCGCGGACTTTCCAACCAGTCCAGAGTCCAGCACTTCGCCCCGCTTGAATCCACCCTTCCGGAGGCCGTTCTGGAATACGTTGCCCGGCGGTGCGTATCCGAGTCCGAACTTGGCGATGACGTCGTCGGCCAGCCCCCTGCCGCGAACGTAGCGCAAGGCCTTGTTGCCCTTTGGACCGCGCAACTGCCTTGCAAAAAAGGTCTGCGCCCTCTCCTGCAGGAGCAGGAGCACCTCCCGCCGCCGGGCCGCGGCGTCAGCATCGGCACCCCGCGAGGTGCTGGGCATCGAGAGGCCCTGCTTCTCGGCCAAGGTACGGACGGACTCGATGAAGGAGAGTCCGTCGATCTCCATCAGGAAGGTGAAGACATCGCCACCCTTCGAGCAGCCGAAGCACTTGAAGAACTGCTCGCCGCCGTGCACGTTGAACGACGGCGTCTTCTCGGAATGGAACGGACAGAGGCCCTTGTGCCGATTGCCGCCCTGGGGGCGCAACCGGACACGCTCCGCGATGACGGTGACGATGTCCGTGCCGGCCTTGACCTCCTTGACGAACTCGGCTAGCTCCATAGATTGCCGGGCTCCGGCCCGTGCCGATCGCTAGTCGAGAACCTTTACGCGAATGTTCTTGTACAGCACGACGCTGCCTGGGTCGTGGCCCTGCAGCGCAAAGGTGCCCTCGTCGAGCTTTCGCAGTGGGAAGTTCTGGCCCCTACCGCTCGGGAGCGGCCGCAGGCCGTCCCAGTCCTCCGGCTCCACCCAGTTCGTGATCAGATGGCCGTCCACGTAGATCTTGACGCTGTTGCCATTGACGACGATATGCTCCTCGAACCACTGGTCGTCCTTGGCCGGAGGAACCAGGTTGTCCGACACGCCGTACAGACCTCCCGTCTTGCGAGGGTCCCTGGCGAAGGTGTTGTTGACCTGAACCTCGAAGCCCTTGTCCGGCCAGCCCTTGTCCTGATACACGGTGTGGAAGTAGATGCCACCGTTGGAGTTGTTCTTCGCCAGAACATCGATCTTCAGCTCGAAGTTCTTGAAAACGCCGCCGTTGACATCGCCTGCGTAGAACATGTGAGCACGCTTTCCAGTCGAGACGATCGTGCCGTCCTTGATGCTGAACGTGCCAGGGTTCTCGCTGATCTTCCATCCGTCGAACGTCTTGCCGTCCCACAGGCTGACCCAACCGTCCTCCGCGGCGACAGCCGGAACAGACAGCGCAAAGACTGCCGTGATGAGCAGGGGGAGCAATCTCGCGGTCATGACGCGGCCATTGTATCGGATAGCCAAGCCTCCCGACCCCGGTCAGGCGGGCAGTTCGAAGGCTGTCCGGAACACCTTCCGCACCGCGGTCCTGGCATCCGAGACTAGGTCCTTCAGCGGCTTCTCACGATCCTGTTCGGAAAGCCATCGCCCGACCAGTCCGGCAAGCAACTGGCGCTGCCATTCCGTTGGCGGCAGGGCATGAGAGGACGTGCCCTTGGACACACGGGTGCCATGATCCAACGCCCGGAAGACTCTCGTGGCGTCCATGAGCGTATCCAGATCGGCGTTGTAGCCCGGATCCGTTTCACGGATGATCTCGATCCTCTGTGGGGTGTTTAGGGCTTCGTAGAAGGACTCCGCATGCAGGAGTCGCCAGTAGAGGAGTATGAAGTCGATGTCGTAGTAGCCGCCTGTCCCGGACTTCAGCGGCTTGGCGTCCCCCTGCTCCCTCTCAAGACGCCGACGCATCCGAACCAGCAGGGGGCCGACCTGCTCGCGGAGCGCGAACCGCTGCCAAAGCACATCCTGCAGCTGGGCAAGAAAGGCCTTGCCAGCGTCCCTGTCACCGGCCACGGTGCGGGCCTTCATGTAGGTGAGAGCCTCCCAGGACTCGGCACCGTCCCCGAAGTACGACAGAAACCGCCGCTCTGTCTGCACCAGATCGCCGTCCCGACCAAGCGGCCGCAGTCTGGCGTCGATGCTGAACATCTGGCCATCGGCGGTATAGCTGCTGATGATCTCGATGATGCGATTCGCCACACGCGTCCAGCGGCCCTGCCGTCCAACTTCGGTGTCCGGAATCACGAACGCCACGTCGGCATCCGACCCTAGATCGAACTCGCGCATCCCCAAGCGTCCAAGCGCGATGACGCGCAGGGCGTTCGACGGGTCGGTGGCTTGGCCGTCTCGGGCGTCCTCCTCGCGCAGCGCCAGCGTGTGGGCGGCGCGCAGCACCCACTCCGCTAGGTTGCTGGACCGTGCCAGAGACTCGAAGACATCCTCGTCCCTGCAGATGCTGCTCGTCTGGATCTCGAGCATGGCACGGCGAAAGAACTGCCGTATCTGCGCTGCCGTCTCGTCGGCGTCAAGCTGCGCGTCAAGGATCGCCGCGAGGTCCGGGTGCATCGAAACGCTGTCTTGGCGCGCTACACCGGGTGCGACACCCGACAATTCGCCACCAGCCGAGGCGATCATCCCGATGTCCTCCGGAAACCGGGCGAGGTATCCCGAAAAATATGGGCTGTACTCTACGATCTGCGCGATCGACGGAACAAGATCCGGCCTCTCGACGAGTGTCGCGAGCACCCTTGGCTTCTCGACAACACGCTCCAGCAGGCTCTCCATCAGCCGGTTGCCCCACTTCAGGTCAACCTGATCGAATCGCCCAGCGAGTGCGGCTGAGGCGGACCGGATCTGCGGCAGGAAGCCCCGCCAGACCGTCGACGCTACGCGAACGGGGATCGCCTCTCGCTGCCGTGCGTCACCCGCTTCGGTGGTCGTCGGCTTCGGAATCGTCACAGGTTCGGTTGCCTTCTGGCTACCGATCACACGGTCATAGATCTCGCTTACGGCACTGCAGTGGCGCTCAATCTCCCTCAGCAGTGCCCCGCCCGGGTCCACCTTGTCCTTGACGCCGCCCTGAGTGGCCAGTCGCCGCAGGTCGGCCTCGTCGCGTGGCAGCTCGTGGGTCTGCTTGTTGTCGGTGAGCTGCAGAAAGTGCTCGATCCTGCGCAGGTAGTCGTAGGCGCGCAGAAGGGCGCCGTAGTCCCTGAGGTTGAGGTACCCCTTCTCGCGCAGCCTGTGCAGGGCGTACATGGTGCCGCCGTTACGGAGGAACCGGTCCTGGCCTCCGTGCAATCGCTGCAGGCACTGCGCAAGGAACTCGATGTCGCGGATTCCGCCTGGATCGAGCTTGATGTCCCACTTGGCGGCGCCCTTCCTGCGCCGCTGACGCTGAATCCGGTCCCGGGTCTCCGCGAGCCTCTCGATCTGCGAAAAGTCCGTCGTCGTCTGGTAGATCCGCGGCATGACCAGTTCCAGGAAGCGTCGTCCGAGGCGAAGGTCGCCTGCAACCGGCCTCGCCTTCAGCAGCATCTGCAGCTCCCAGTCCCTGGCCCGATCGAAGTAGTACATCGCGGCAGCGGACATCGGCAGGACCAGCTCGCCGGCGTTGCCCTCTGGTCTAAGTCTCAGGTCGACCCTGTAGCTAAATCCATCAGGAGTCATCGTGGACAACAGGTTGGTCAACCGCATCGCGAGGTGGTCCACGAAGTCCTTGTTGGACGTCACGACCGGCCCCGATGTCCTGCCGTCGCCCGTGTGGATGTACATCAAGTCGATGTCTGAGCTGTAGTTGAGCTCCGAGCCGCCCAACTTGCCGAGAGCCAGCACGCAAAAGTTGCAGAGGATCTGGCCGGAGTCAGTGGTGCACAGAGGTCGGCCGAACTTGTGCACCAGCTGCTGGCGAACATGATCGTGGGCGGCCTGGATCGACGCTTCGGCAAGGTGCGACAGGGCCCGCGCCGTGTCCGCCAACGGAGCCGATGCCAGCAGATCCCGCATTGCGACGCGAAACATCTGCGATCGCTTGAAGCGAGCGATGAGCATCGCCGCATCCTGGTCCGTCGCAGAGGCAGCGAAGGTGCCGAGTTCCGATCTCAGTTCGGCGGCCGAGATCGTGCCGTCGAGGTTGTCCGTATCCAGGACCCAGCGCAGGAGCGTCGGCGACTTGAGCAGGACCTCGGAAAGGTACCGACTGTTGCCGAACACCGTCAGGGCGGCGTCGATGGCCTTGCCGTCGAAGTCTGCGTCTCCGGGATCCCAAGGGAGGTTCCTGTAGTACTGCTCCAGGCGGACCAAGGCAGTCGCTGGATCGGGAAGTGCGGTCAGCAGCTGCGAGATCCGACGTCTCGCACGCGCCGGAATGCGGATGCTGAGGCCATCGAAGAGCTTGTCGACACGGGCCGAGAAGTCTGCTGCGGTGCCTCTCTCCATCGCCCGATACTGCAGGATAGAGCATGGCTTGAAATCGCTCGTGAGAACCCATGCGAGCAGGGCGCCAGGGGCTACCTCGACCGTCTCTTCGAAGGAGCCCTCGGATGTCGGCCACCCGAACGCGCGCGGATCCGATGGTCCTCGCATTGCAAACGCTGCCGTACCCCGACGGCATGACCAGCACCGTTCAGGCCCGGTACACGGCATGTGTCCGGCATCGGGCTCTGCAGTGCGGGTTCCGGTTCGCGGCCACGGGAGGCGAGGACTCCATTGCACACCCGCCATCGGGTCGGCGAGAAGGCAAGTCTGTCTCGGGGACCGCCACTCTTGAGCGAGCTGCCGGAAGAGATTCCCCTGCGCTACGCGAAACGCCTGACGACACCCACCTGCATGCCGAAACGGAGCAATCTACGTGCATCGCGGCAATCAGCCGATCCGCTCGCGCGAGGATGCGGAGCACTTGATGCGGTGGATCGACGACATGGCGCAGCAGATGCACCGGCATCCCGGCTGACTCTCAGCGCAAGAGCGACGGAACTCGCTCGCCTAAATTCGCGAAGCATGACCCATGTTCGAGCAGTGGCCAAGGGAAGCCGGCGAGCAGTAGAGAGTGGCCGTCGTAAGGCACAGGTCTGGCTCTGCACCATCGCCCGGTGCATCAGGGCGGTCTAGCGTCATGGACCCAAACCGCTCTTGCAGAACGCTCCGCAGCTGGCAGCACCTACCGAAGGTCCCGCGATCACGATCCCCTTGGTTGCAGCACCCATGGTCGCCGTGTGGATGCCCGACAACCCGTACTACGGCTTCCGAACGCCCGCCACGATGCCGTCGCTGGAAGAGTGGCGCGACACCAACCGGCCAATGAACTACTACATGAATCGCGTCTCAGTTTGTCGCGATCTGCTCCATGAGCGCATTCGCTCGCCCAAGGATCGCGCGGTTCGGGAAGGACCGGATCACTGGGGGAGGGCGGTCATGCCTGGCCGCATTGCTTGACATCGGGAGCGCTGTGGTTCACTAGCACGCCTGAACGGAGCGACCGGGTGTTGGTCGAAAGGGCGACCCGCCGTAGCCTACCCCCGGTCCATCGCCTGTGAAGCCTTCCGGCCAGTTCCGCAGGACTATCGCGCTGATCAGGGTTGCTGTAGGGGCACGAGCACGTTGGCGCCGCTATCCTCAAGTGCTCTCGGCATCTGCCAGTAGGAGAATTGGGGAGTCCAGTTGTCACCTCCCAGCCTGCCAAGGCGAGAAGGTTCCATGCCGAACGGAACAATCGCCGACTCCAAGTGTGGAAGGAAGCCGTTGACGCCGTCCGCCCAAAGCGTGCAGTCTCGGCACCGCTGACCCATGTTGTGAATCGCCAGCAGCCTGCCGTGTCCGGCGAACGGTTCGCTTAACCGCACCTCTCCAGAGAGCGCTTGTAGCGCGTAGTCGGGGGTTTGGGGGCGACGGCGGTCCTTCGCTTCGCGTTGAGCTGCTCAGTGAGCTCGGCGATGCGACGCTCCAGCTCCTCGATCGTCAGACCCTGACTCAGGCGGCACTTCCGTGTTGCCAAGCATTGGGCAGGCCCGCTACCCCTGTGATCGCGCTGGCGCGCCAGCGGCTGCGCGCGGGCGCTGTCCTCAAGCATGGCAAGCCGTCACGAGGCCACCATGCAATCGCGCGACTGCTCGCCGTCCGGAGAGGTGGTTTGCGCCAGCTTGCGGCGAACCTGAACGGCCGCCCGGCCAAGCCGCGGGCGGTGCTGCCGGTTGGAACGGGGTGGATCCCAGGTTGCCGCCTCACAGGACAAGTGTCTCGTCCAGCGGACCGCGCGCTTTCCGATCCGTCAGCAATCCCTCGAGCAGTCGGTCCACCGGCACGGCCATCGTCCCGTGACTGCAGTCAATCTGGTTGTGGCCGTCCCATCCGGGTTCGCCGACAACCCGCGCGGCTCACGTATCCGACACCCAAGGGCTTCGGCGAAAAGGAGCCACAGGCCCTTTCGGCGCGCCCGGTCAGGGTTTCCTGTTGTCCGCCCGCAGAGTGGATGGCGGCCTGAGCGACTTGCCTGACGGGCCAGGCTTTGCGCCAACCGCGACCTGGCTGTCCGCCGTTGATCAACGGGCTCTGGAAGGAGCATCCAGGTGGCCACGTGACAGAATGAGGCCTAGGTCGGGAGTGGGCATGGCAGCACGGACGACACGGCGAGGGTTCGCAGCCGCATTGGGGTTCGCAGGAACGGGCGCGAAATTGCTCGCCGAGACCCGCCAGGCAAAGGGAAGGCGTCTTGTCGACGAAGCGTTTGAGGCGATCGGCGGAGACGAGTTCCTGAAGATCCGTACCCAAGCCAGGGAGGGTCGTGCGTACTCCTTCTACAACCGACAGGTGCGCGGCCAGTCGCAGATCACGATCTACGACCGCTTCGACGACATGCAGCCTGATCAGAGCGAGCGCTGGCTACCCTTCAGTCGCCGCGAGATCTACACCCAGAAGGGCGACTACTACGCACTGTTTCTGCACGGCGAGGGGTACGAAGTGACCTACCGGGGGGTCGTGCCCCAGCCCGAGGAGTACATGGAGCGGTTTCGCCTCTCGAGCCGCCGGGACATCTTCTACTTCTATCGCTACCGGAGGAATGAGCCGGACCTGTACTTCTACTACAAGGGCACCGAGATCGTCGACAATGTGCCGGCGGAGGCTGTGGACATCGTCGACGCGGAGGGAGAGGCCATCACGCTCTACCTGCGCCAGTCCGATGGACTGCCCGTCCGTCAGGTGTATCTGCGACGCGACCCGAAGACGCGCATCCCGTACGAGGAGACCTCGGTCTTCGGCCGCTACAAGCCCGTCGGCAACACCATGCTGCCGTGGGTCATTCGACGTGAGCGGGATGGCGACAAGGTGTTCGAGCTCTATGCGCAGAGCTACGAGGCGAACAGGTCATTCAGCAAGTCGGTCTTCGCGCTGCCCTCGGATCTCCCCCTCCTGCCGCCCAACCCGTAGACCGGTCGGAGCAGCAATCGGGGTGCCCAACGGTCCCACTATGCGCGACCCTCAATCCAGCGGTTGCCCAACCGGTGAACGGCGATGCAGGCTGCCACGCAGAGCAGGCAGCCGATCGCGGCCAGATGGAGGTGGTCGAGTGCAAAATCCAAGGCCTGATCGCCGTACCTGAGCGCGAGGAAGACGACGCCGAAGTAGCGCACCGACCGTGACAGCACAACGACCGTCGTGAAGGCCAGCACTGGCATCTGGAACATTCCAGCCGCCAGCACCACGGGTTTCATCGGCAGCGGGAGCGGGGTCATCACGACGGGCACCAGCAGCGCCGCGCCCCAGTCGCCCATCAGACTCTTGACCTGCACCGCGGATGCCTCGGAGATGCGCGGGCTGTACCAGCGTCCGCGGCCCATCAGCAGCTGCCGGCCGCCCAACCGGCCGATGTAGTAGAGGACTAGGCTGCCCAGTGTCGAACCGATGACGCCAAAGGCAGCACCGAGGAACGCGCGATCCGGGGTCGCCAAGGACTGCGCGAGCAGCAGGGCATCCACGCCCTGCGGCATCGGTACGAGCGCGCTGTCCGCGAGCGCGACAACGAGGACGCCGCTTGGCCCGAGGACTTCAGCTACGCCGGCGATCCATGCACCGGCTTGGTGGAGCCAGCCCACGAGCGCCTACAGCTCATTGTTGCCTATCCGGCGGTGGGTCCGCTCGACCGCCAGAAGTGCAGCGTGAGGCGTCCGACGTGGCTGTGCGAGCCCCGCTGCATCCTGCGATTGCATCGCGGCCCGCGGTTAAGGTGGTTCGTTTTCTGGTGACGGATCAGCCGGCGTTCGGCTCCTCGCCCGTCAGTGTCGCCAGAAACTCAAGCAAATCGATCATGTCCTGCTCGGTCAGGGACTGCACGAGGTCTTCGGGCATGATCGACAGGCTCGCCCGCCGTCGCTCGAGGATCTCGGCGGGAGTCAGTGTGAACTCCTGAGCCGACTCCGTGCGGATCACGACCCGGTCCGGCGTGTCCTCGACAAGGATGCCGGTGAGCAGGCCCTGGCTAGTCGTATCGACGATCCAGGACACGTATTGGTCGGCGATGCCGGCGCTGGGGTAGAGGATCTGCTGCAGCATGCCTTCCTTGCCGTACTTCGCCGCGATGGCGCCAAGACTGGGACCGACCTTCTCTTCGTCCGGAGCGAGCGAATGACACTTCACGCAGTTCGCACCATCCGCCTGGTGATAGATGGCGCGGCCGCGCTCTGCACTCCCCACCCCTTCGATGATACGGCGGGCCCGGAAGACCGGACGCTCGCTGCGATCTCGCAGCGGTGGCAGGACTCGGGCCGCCGCCTCTCGCACCTCGGGATCCCGCGATGCGTTGACGATGCTGCTCGCCAGCGCCCGCATCTCGGCGGGGAGCTCCAGCGACTCCTCCATGGTGAGGATCATCCGCTGGCCACCGGGCCTTCGCCCCATCGCCTGGAGGGCAGCGCTGCGCACGTCGTTTGGTGCGTCCGAGAGCATGAGTTCGCGCAGCCTCTCCAGAATGTCGTCCGGACCAGCCGCTCCCAGGCCCTGGACCGCTGCAACGCGGAGAGCGACCGGCCCCTCCCCGGCCTGTGCCTCCAGCAGCCGAACCGCGACATCACCGCCGACCGCGCCGAGAATCCGCAGAGCCGACGCACGCTCCCCCTCCAGCGCTGCCACATCACCTGCCAAGGCTGCAAGCTCCACTGCAAACTGCGGGCGCCTGAGCAACTCAGCAAGCTCGAGCGCAATCGCGCGGGTCTCCGCTTCGCCCAACGACCGGCGCACGGCGGCCAGCACCTGTGGGTCGTTCTGCAAGTCGCGCCATTCGCTGAACAGTTGCCTCGCCAGCAGGAACAGGGCCCGCCCCCGCAGCTCGGCGGGAGTGTCAGTTCGAGCGGCAAGGCCCGCAACGACCCGTGCCGCACGCTCGGAGGGCAGCCAGCCGAGGGCGTTCAAGGCGTCCATTCGCTGCTCTACGGCGGCCGAACGATCCTGGACGATGTCAGCCAGAAGCGATGCCGAGGAAAGAGCCTGCAGGACGCGGTACAACTGCGACACCCTGTGGTCCAATTGCGGATGCTTGGACCAGAGTGCCCGGAACGCCGCGTCCTCCGCTCCAGTCGCTGCGATGCCAAGCGCCGCAAGGTACCAGCGGTCCTCGCCGTCGTAGGAATCAGCGAGTGTCAGCCAGGCTGCGACCTTGCGTTCGGAATCGATCTCGCGAAGCGCGAGAGCCGCCTCGCGTCGCACACGAGGATCCCGGTCATCGGCGCAGGCCTGCGCGAGCGCGAGCGGGTCGCGACCCATCGCCCGCTCAACCCGGAGCGCAAGCACCCGCAGGCGTGGGTCCTCGGACTGCCGAGCCTCAGCAAGAGCCTCCGCCCCTGTCTCGCCCAGTCCAGCCAGCATCCAGAGCGATCTCGCACGGGCCACGTCGGACTCGCCTCGCCACGCGCGCAGGAGCAGGTCGCGCCGTTCGTCCGCCCCGCGCAGCGCGATCTCCTGGTAGGCCCGGTAGCGAACAGCCTGATTTGGAGAGGCGAACGCGGCCAGAACGCCCTGGTCGCTCTCAAGGTCGAGCCGTGGCACTTCCAACCGGTGCCCGATGGGCGCTAGGCGGAAGATCCGGCCTCGCTCGAGGTCGAGCATGTTGTGTCCACCGACTACCGGATCCTGCCAGTCCGCGATGAACACGGATCCGTCAGGAGCCACGGCAATGTCGCTAGGCCGGAAGATCGGATCCGTCGTCTTGACCAAGTTCTCCGCTTCCATCGAGTAGCCGGCACCGTCCGGCGAAACGAAGAACGCCTGAATGAGCCGCTTTCCTGGCTCGGAGTGCAGGAGCTGGCCGCGGTACCTCGGCGGGAGCAGGTCGCCTTCGTAGACGACCAGGCCCGTTGGCGAACCCGGCCCTGTGCGGGCGACGTAAGGTGTGGTGCTCGGCCGCTCCTCGTGAAAGTGGCTCCCGCGGTCCTCGCGCCAGCGTCTGCCTCCCGGGCCCCAGTACCCGTAGTTGGCGCCCTCCATTACATAGAGGAGCCGCGTCCAGCGGTTGCCGTCGTCGTCGTTGTCGGTCTGCCAGATGGAGCCGTAGGAGTCGAGAGCAATTTCGTACGGGTTGCGGGCGTTGTGCGCAAGCACTCGGAAGTCCGTCCCATCCGGGTTCACAGACTGCACCGTCGCGGCGTAGTACGGGCCCTCGCGACTGCTCTGTGTGGAGTTCCCCGACCGGTCGGTTACCGAGAACCCCTGGTCGCCTGAGTTGAAGTAGTAGCGGCCGTCGTGCCCGAACAGCACCACGTGGAGACCATGGTCGTGGTCGATGCCTCCCCATCCGGTGAGCAGGGTCTCCTTCGAGACTATGTTGTCGTTCTCGTCCTTGGTGTAGACGAATAGGTCCGGCGACTGCGAAACGATCACCTTGTCGCCCAGCACCGAAATGCCGAGAGGCGCGAGCATGTCCCCGTGCTGGTCGAAAATCTTGCGCGAATCCGCCCGGCCGTCCCCATCCGTGTCCTCGAGGATCACGATGCGATCCCCCTCGAGGTCGTTCCACGGCTTGCTCTTGAGGTCGCTGCGGTAGTTGACCGACTCGATGAACCACACGCGGCCGCGCTCGTCGATGTCGAAGTTAGTGGGGTTTACGAGCAGCGGCTCGCTGGCCCAAAGCGTCATCTCCAAGCCTTCGGACACCTCAAACTCGTCCCCCACGACTGGCGGGGACGCGTTGCAAGCGGTCAGGGCGAGTAGCCCCGCAAGGGCACACAGACGCAGGTCAGACACTGCCCTGATTCTATCGAGCACCTGGCGACCTCAGATGGCACTCTCAATTGCTCTGGGACCGCTGAACGCAAGCGAACGCAGTCACTGCGTCGGAGGTGGATGCGGATCGGCCTACCGATCGTGACGCACTCGGAGGACAAGCGGGAGGGCGTTGGTGCCCTCGCAGGCGGCCGTTGCGGCCGTCTTGGTGACCGAGGGCACCGATCGATGGGACTCCGCCCTCCAGCAAGCTGGTTGGGCGAGCGTGTGTTCGGGAGGATTTTCGAGTGCATGGAACGGAGCAGGCTCGTGGGGCTTGGAGGTGCGGAGAGTGTTGAGCACTGCGGACCCGTGGCTCCGGAGCGTTCCTGCCACTTCCCGTATCGGCTGGAAGAGTGTGCGGCGCTTCCCTTGACATCGCCCCCCTGGAGCCCGATATCGTTCCTAACTCGGACTGCAGCATAGTGGTATCGACCCCTTTCGAATGAAGTGGACAGCCCACCCGCCGCTTAGGCCGCTCCTGTGGATCGGGATGTCGGCCGTGTGCGCTCCGTGCGCAGGTGCGGAGGCGAATTCAAGCTACCAGCGTGCCGCCGTCGAGTTTCAGGAAAGGCTCAATGCCGAGGAGCAGGCGCACTGGCTGCGGCAGAACGAAGATTCCTGGCGGCGTGCCCTCGCACATGCCGAGTTTCGAGGTGCGGCGCCCGCCCCCCTTCGCCTGCTGTGTCCGGTCTACGGGGCATCGGCGGAATCGGCTTCGCGGATTTCGGCTCGCCAGCCGATTTGGACGGATCGAGCGAGCGAGGCCCGGTTCTTCCAGAGGGCGGATAGTTCCGACGCCAGAGTTGTGGCGCCGCAGACGGCATCGCCGTCCGAGGTGTTCTCCAGCCACATCTCCGGCCCAGTGGTGCAGGCCAAGTGCATCAACTGCCATGTCGAGGGGGGGGGGGCGTGTCCGGGCACACCCGGCTTGTGCTCGTGCCGGAGACCGTCGCCGATCACCAGACCCGCAACCTGAACGCCCTCGAGACCCTGGTGTCATCCGTGGAGGGCGGCGCCGATCTCGTGCTGGCGAAGATCCAAGGCGTGTCGCATGGGGGTGGAATCCAAGTGCCCGCAGGCACCGACGACTTCGCCAACATGGAGCGGCTCGTACGTCTCCTGGCCGGTGGCGGAGGGTCTCAGGGCCTGTCGCCGGAGCAGCTGTTCGACGGCGTCGGCATGGCTTCCCCAGCCAAGACCCTGCGGAGGGCGGCACTGCTGTTCGCCGGCCGCATTCCGACCCAGGCCGAGATCAACTCGGTGAGCGACGGGCGCGAGGGCAGCCTTCGGCGGGCCATCCGGGCCCTAATGCAGGGTGCTGGCTTCCACGCATTCCTGCTGCGTGCGGCAAACGATCGCCTGCTGACCGACAGGGGATTGGACGGCGAGTCGATCGACCTCGCGTTCGACACGTTTCTCCCGGAGGGAGTGAACATTCATTGGAACCTGGCTGAAGAGGCACTGAACAACGGCCACACTAATTTGTACGAATATCCCCCCTTCAACAAGTGGCGGAACGAGACACTGATTGGATTCGCCCGCGCGCCCGTGGAACTGATCGCGCACGTTGTCGAGAACGATCTCCCGTACACGGAAATCCTGACGGCGGACTACATCATGGCCAATCCGCAGGCCGCCGCCGCGTATGGAGCGGATACGGCCTTCACCGACAAGGACGACCCCTTGGAGTTCAGGCCGTCGAGGATGGCCAGCTACTACCGCAGGGACGACTCCGTGGTCCTCGACAAGTCCCGCGGACACTATCGCGTGATCAATCCAGGCAACCTCGGCACGGACTACCCGCACGCGGGGATCCTGAACACGACTTTGTTCCTGGTGCGGTATCCGACGACGGCCACGAACCGCAACCGGGCCCGTTCGCGCTGGACCTACTACTTCTTCCTCGGGGTCGACATCGAGAAGTCGGCGTCGCGAACGACCGACCCCGTAGCCTTGGCGGACACCGACAACCCGACACTGAAGAATCCGGCATGCACTGTGTGCCACGTAATCATGGACCCGGTCGCGGGGACCTACCAGAACTACGGGGAGAAGTTCTACCGGGACGAGTATGGCGGCTTGGACTCCTTGGCCGGCCTGTACAAGTACCCCGAGGATGGCTCCAACACGCCCTACAGGAAGGGCGACACTTGGTACAGGGACATGCGCGAGCCCGGCTTCGGCGGCGAGCCGGCGCCGAACGCGGACAACAGCCTCCAGTGGCTTGCCCAGAAGATCGTCGCCGACGAGCGGTTCGCGGAGGCTGCCGTGAAGTTCTGGTGGCCGGCGATCACCGGTAGGGAGGTGGCATCGCCGCCTGAGGGCGCGAACGACGCGGGATTCGAGGGGGCGCTGCTGGCGTCAGCCTCCCAGGCCGCCGAAGTGAGCCGGATCGCCAAGGCGTTCCGCAGCGGGATCGCCAACGGGCGGCCCTACAACGGAAGGGACCTGCTCACCGAGATCGTCCTGTCGCCGTGGTTCCGGGCCGAATCACTGGCCGTCTCGAACCCAGTGCAGCGGGAGGCCCTGCGCCACGCGGGTGCCGAGCGCCTGCTGACGCCCGAGGAGCTCGAGCTCAAGACGGAGGCCATCACCGGCTACGCCTGGGGAAGACGGAAAGCCAGGTGGCAGAGCCGCGGCATGATCGTCGGCTATCTGACCGCCCACAGCGGAACCTACAAGTTGCTGTACGGCGGGATCGATTCGGACGGCATCACGACGCGCACAGGGGACATGACGCCCTTGATGGCGGGAGTGGCCCAAAGCCATGCCATCCAGGCCGCCTGCCCCATCACCCACAAGGAGCTCTACGTCGCGTCCGATCCGGAACGCCGGCTCTTCGGGGGAATCGACCTAGCCATCGCACCCAGCTCCGGGCAGGATGGGCAGCGCACCTTCGACGTGAGCCGATCGGTCGAAGAGGGATTTGCGGCCCACTCGTTGGCCGTCCAAGTTGCGGGAACGGGGCCGGAGCGGCTGCAGGTCTCGTTCATCAACGACTATTACGTTGACGGCCACGACCGCAACCTTTTCCTGCAGCGAGTCGTGATCCGAACCAGCAATGGCAGCGTCGCCGCAACCCTTGATGCCCAGGATTCCTGGGATCCGGCCAGCACATGCGGCGGGAAGGACGGCCGCCGGAATGCGGTGAACCTCTGGTCCAACTGCACGATCTCGTTCGAACTGGAGCCGCTGGCACCGGGGAACTACACGATCGACTTGCTCGCGGCCCAGGAGGCGGCTGGCGGCGAGGATGCCCGCATGGACGTCCGGCTGGTCTTCGATCCCAGCACCTCGCATGGTGGGCTCGTGATCCGGCGCAAGATCGCCGAGCTTTACGGAAAGCTGCTCGGAGTGGATGCGTCTCCGGACTCGCTCGAGGTGCTGGAGGCGTACGCCCTCTTCAGGGAGTCCGCGAGCCTGTACCGCGAGCGCCACGGCGTTTCGTACACAAGCGGCGGCGTATGTCGGTGGACAGGCGACCACTACTTCTACGAAGGAGTTCCGGGGAATCCACTGTCGTTCGACAGTGAAGGCAACTCGCAGCTGGACTGGGAGCATTTCAAGGCATCGCCGATCGGCGAGTTGCTCGGAAACTCGCCGGATCCCCTTGGAACCGGGCGCGCGTGGGCGGTCGTACTGGCGTACCTGATGACAGACTACCGGTATCTGTACCTGTGAGGGGGAACCGCATGGACAGACGCTCGTTCGTTCGGGACATGCTCTTCGCGGGAGCAGCAGGAGGCTTCCGCATTCCGATCGCCAGCGGCGCCGACTACCGCGGCCAGCTGTACGTCTTCGTGCAGGCCGACGGGGGCTGGGATCCGACCAGCTTCTGCGATCCCAAGACCAACGTGGCGGGCGAGCCGGTGATCAACCAGTGGGCCCAGAAAGAAGATGTCCAGCAAGCGGGCAACATCCGCTACGCCCCCTTTGCAAACAACCGGGCATTCATCCAGAAGTACTACCAGAGAATCCTGGTCATCAACGGGGTCGACGCGCAGACCAACTCCCACACGGCAGGCGTCGTGCACAACTGGAGCGGTCGGATCTCGGAGGGGTACCCCACGACAACGGCGCTCCTTGCTGCGCGTCATGGGACTGGGCTGTCCATGCCCTACCTGAGCTTCGGAGGTTTCTCGAACACTCAGGGAGTAGCAACATTCACGCGGCTGAACAACCCGGCGATCTTGCGGACCGTCGCCAAGCCGGAGAAAGCACCGTGGGACGACGGGGACCGCGGATTCTTCCCGGACGAGGTCTGGCAGAAGCTGCGGGAGTACCGCAACGGGAACGCCATCCGCCACGCGGCGGCCTCCAACCTGACGCCGCAGGCGGAACGCAATCGACGCCTTTATGCGGATGCGCTGCGGCCCGAATCCACCGAGGGTCTGCGGCGCTTCGCGGACATGCTGCCGCACGGCGACCAGTTGCAGCCGGCGGAGGAGTACGAGACCAGCGGATATCGGCTATACAGCCAACTGAAGCGGCAGGCCCAGCTGGCGGTCCTGGCGTTCAAGGCCGGGGTCGCGGTTAGCGCCGACCTGTACCTAGGCGGCTTCGACACCCACGACGTGCATGATCCGAAACACAGCTGGCTGCTGAGCAACCTGACCGATTCGGTGGATTATCTCTGGGATCTCGCGGAGGTCCACGGCATAGCCGACCGGATGGTGGTGGTCATGGGTTCGGACTTCGGGCGCACGAACAAGTACAACGCGGACGGCGGCAAGGATCACTGGCCGATCGGGAGCTTTCTCGTCATGGAGAAGAACCGGCCCTGGACCAACCGGGTCGTTGGCGAAACAGACGAGCTGCACTTCGCGCGGAAGGTCAATCCGGCAACGCTGTCTAGAGACGATGCGGGCGGCACGCTCATTTATCCGAAGCACGTCCACAGGGCGTTGCGGAGGTATCTGGGGATCTTGCACACGCCCGAGAGCCAGCTGTTCCCGTTCAACCAGACCGAGGATCTCCCCCTCTTCACCTGATGACGTTGTGGTCGGCTCCTAAGGACGGGATCCGAACTGGGCCGGTGGACACGAGCAAGCCGCCATGGCGGCTGGGGTCCAGCGTGCCACGCATGGCTGTGTCGGTAGCTTGGGCCGAATACGATTTCTGCCATTCGGACCAAGCCGACTGGCGCCTGCGAAGGCTGAGTGCATCGCCACGGCAACGGCCTGCGAGCTGGGGCCGGTATGCCTTGGAACGCACGTGCTCAGCTTCTGCGTCCGTGAGGCCGGCGACTTCGCGCTGTTCCAGGTGCAGGCGTGCGATTCTAGCCCCGCTCGATCGACTCGCCCAAACGGATGCTGCTGTGCTCCGACGGCCCTGCCGATGTCCAGCTCATCGTGCGCCACGGGGCCCGCTGAGGCATCGAGGAGTTCCTATGACCGCTCGAGTCCGGGATCGGCTGCGAGGGCCGCCAGCTGCACGACGTGGACAGCGTCGCCAAGACCCTCGCCTGCGACGCCGTCGCCGCCTGCCACGTCTTCGCCCTGCACTTGGTCCCGGAATCCGGACCCGACTGTCTGCGGCGGCGCCTGTACCGCAAGCGCATCCCGCCCACGGTCCCTGCGCAGCCGGCCGCCCCTCCCCTAGTACGCCCGCACCCTCGCCGCGTGCAGCGGCCGCCCGCCGGCGTCCTCCCAGAATCTGGATCACAAACCGATGTGGCCGCGCACTGCCAACGAGGGCCGGAATACCGACTCGATTCTCCGGAAAGGCACGAATCCAGAGGCTCCAGGGGAAGCAATTCCAAGTCAGTTCGAGCCGTTTCGCAACTATAATGGTGCGGCACGATGGCAAATTGGATGGGCTTCCTACGCTTGACGCCTGTGTGTGGCGCGTTGCTGGCGCTGCCGCAACTCGAGGCTGCTGAGTTCCGCACGGATGTCCAGCCGCTGTTGGCGGACAAATGCTTCCAGTGCCATGGCCCGGACGCTTCGACCCGTGTCACCGACCTCCGCCTTGACCTAAAGGATGGCTTGTTCAGTGAGCGTCCTAGCGGCTCTCCAATCGTTCCCGGAGATCCCAGCGCGAGCCTGATTTACCAGCGCATCACGCATGAGAACGAGATCCTGCGGATGCCGCCAGCGTCATCCCACAAGACGCTCGAAGCGGAGGATGTGGCAACGATCCGCGCCTGGATCGAGGACGGCGCGGAGTGGAGCGGGCATTGGTCTTTCGAGGCTCCCCTGCGGCCAGCGCTTCCGGCAGTCCAGAACGAGAGCTGGGTGCGCAACCCCATCGACCGTTTCGTCCTGGCGCGACTTGAATCCGAAGGTCTCAAACCCGCCACCGAGGCGGACAGGAGGACGCTCGCCCGGCGGGCCGCACTCGACGTAACCGGCCTGCCCCCGAAGCCCGAACTGCTCGAGCGCTTCCTCGCCGACGAGGAGGAAGGGGCCTACCAGCGCTACCTCGACACACTCTTTGCTTCCAAGGCCTACGGCGAGCACCAAGCTCGCTACTGGCTGGATGCGGCACGCTACGCCGACACCCACGGCATTCACATCGACAACTACCGCGAAATGTGGCCCTATCGCGACTGGGTAATCAACGCGTTCAACGACAACATGCCGTTCGATCAGTTCACGATCGAGCAGGTGGCGGGCGACCTGCTGCCCAATCCAACGATGGACCAGCTGATCGCCTCAGGGTTTCATCGCTGCAACGCGACCACGAACGAGGGGGGCGTCATTCCGGAGGAGTACGAGGTCATTTACGCCAAGGACAGGGCCGACACCACGGGGACTGTGTTTCTGGGATTGACGGTCGGCTGCGCGACCTGCCACGACCACAAGTTCGACCCCGTCACACAGAGGGATTTCTACGCGCTGACGGCATTTTTCCGGAACACCACACAGTACGTCATGGACGGAAACATTTCCGACGTTCCGCCGTTCATCATCGTGCCGGCGGCAGAGGACCGCGAGCGGTACGACGAAGTGCGCAAGACCCTGCGCGAAGCCCGCTCCACACTGCAGGCCTCGGCCCAGGATCCGGGAGACATGTTCCGTAGCTGGCTCGAGACAAGCCAGTACCGCGAACTCGACGATCCTCTAGGCGCTGAGCGGTCCATCTTGTCAGCCGACTCCAAGCATGTCGTCCACAACGGCTCGGCAAGCGATCTGAGCATGCCAGAGGGCGTTTCCTCTGGCGACGGACCCAACCCATCGGTCAATTCGCTGGAGTTCGACAAGGACTCCGTGGTTCAGCTTCCGGCAGTGCCGATTGGCAAGGACGACGCGTTCTCTGTTGCGTTCTGGCTGCGACATCCGGACGACGCGGGCGACTACGTCGCGGCCAGTCAGACGGACACCGAGAACAAGTTGCGCGGCTGGGTGATCACCCTGACCGGACGCCAGATCATCTTCAAGATGACGGCCCTCAACGGCGAGAAGACCAACAGCATCGACATCCAGCCCAACAACCAGTACCAGCTGACGCCGGGCGAGTGGAAGCACATCACCGTGACGTACGACGGCTCTGGCGAGCGCGCTGGCCTGAACATCTACTACGACGGGCAGCGCATGCCGTTCCAGGGCAGCGAGTACTTCGCCAAGCTCGAGGGCGACTTGGGCTCCGGCCATCCCGTGAGGCTGGGCCGCGGGTTCTATATGGACGACGAAGAGGTCGAGCACCGCGACCTCGGCGGAGGCGCGATCGCTGACTTTCGAGTCTACGACCGCGAGCTGACTTTGGAAGAGGCAGACGTCGTGGCGAACTGGCACATCATGCGCGGTACGCAGTCGAAGGCCCCAGACCAACTGGACAGCGAGGAGAGACACGTCCTCGGACTGCACTACCTGAACGTGCACGACGAAGGATTCCGAAAGGGCTACGAGACCGCCCAGAGTGCAGAGCGAGAGATTCGGGAGATCCGCCGGCGCGGAGCCGTCACACACGTCATGCAGGAGCGCGAGGGAGGCGAGGCCGCCGCCCACATCTTGTTCCGCGGAATGTACGACGAGCGTCGCGAGAAGGTCAACGCGGCCACCCCTGGATTCCTTCCATCTCTGAATGAGGATCAGCCTGTGAACCGCATGTATCTGGCGCGGTGGCTCGTCGACGAGGCCAACCCGTTGACGTCGCGAGTCACGGTGAACCGGTTCTGGCAGCACATGTTTGGAAACGGACTGGTGCGCACGAGCGACGACTTCGGGCTGCAGGGCGAAGCGCCGTCACATCCCGGTCTGCTCGACTGGCTGTCCGTAGACTTCCGTGAGAACAGCTGGGACGTCAAGAGACTGCAGCGCATGATGCTGTCGTCCTCCGCCTACCGGCAGGCGTCCACGACCGATGCAGCCAGTCTGGAGAAGGACCCCGAGAACCGGCTTCTCTCGCGCGGACCAAGGTTTCGGATGGACGCCGAGATGCTAAGGGACTTCGGGCTCGCGGCCAGCGGAATCCTGGCGGAGAAGATCGGCGGGCCGAGCGTCAAGCCCTACCAGCCTGATGGCGTCTGGGAGGCCGTGGCGATGCTCGGCAGCAACACCCGCAACTACAAGCGCGACTCGGGCGACAAACTCTATCGGCGCAGCCTCTACACGTTCTGGAAGCGCGCCGCGCCGCCGGCTTCGATGCAGATCTTCAACGCACCGACCCGCGAGCACTCAATTGTGCGCCGGGAGCGGACTAACACGCCCCTGCAGGCTCTTGTGACGATGAACGATCCACAGTTCGTCGAGGCGTCCCGATTTCTGGCGCAGCAGGCCATGAAGGCCGCCGAAGCCGACTTTAGCGTCCGGTTGGATCACATGACCACGCGCGTACTCTCACGAAACTTCAGCGACAGCGAGCGGGATGTGGCACACGCCAGCTACCGCGACTTCCTCGAGCACTACAAAGGCGACACCGAGGGAGCGGACAGTCTGCTGTCGACCGGCGAGTGGCCGCTAGACGACTCCCTACCCCGGGCCGAACTGGCGGCTTGGACAATGATGGCGAACCAGCTCATGAACCTCGACGAGGCTCTCAACAAGTGACGCGATCCGTTGTGACAGCGGTCGAGCGCACACAGGAAGGCAACACAGCATGAATCCCGTGCATCAAGCGATACAGACGGAAACGCGCAGGCAGTTCTTCGCCCGAAAGGCCAAGGGCATCGGCGGTATCGCTCTGGCCAGCCTGATGGCTGACGAGGCGAAGGCATCCAAGGGCGGAGGCGAGCGCGTCGGTGGTCTGGCCGGACTGCCGCACTTCGCGCCGAAGGCGAAGCGCTGCATCTACCTGCACACGATGGGTGCCCCACCGCAGATGGATCTCCTCGACTACAAGCCAGGGATGCGCGACTGGTACGACAAGGATCTGCCCGAGTCGATCCGGCAGGGACAGCGGCTGACGACGATGACCTCCGGACAGGCGCGGTTCCCGATTGCGCCGTCGGTGTTCGACTTCAAGAAGCATGGCCAGAGCGGCGCCTGGATTTCGGAGCTCCTGCCTCGCATGGGAAGCATGGCGGACGACCTCTGCATCATCCGCTCAATGCACACGGACGCCATCAACCACGAACCCGCGATCACGTTCATCCAGACGGGCCGCGAGGTCGCTGGACAGCCGTGCATCGGTTCCTGGATCTCCTACGGACTGGGCAGCATGAACCAGGACCTACCGACGTTCGTGGTCATGAACGCGGAGCGGAGCCACCCCAAGGCAGGCCAGCAGGCGATCTCCGCCAAGCTGTGGAGCTCCGGGTTTCTGTCGCCCGAGTTCGCGGGCGTGGGACTGCGCCCAGGCAGCGAGCCGGTGCTCTACGTCAAGAATCCGGAGGGTGTCACGGGGTCAGTCCGCAGGCGCATGCTGGACGGCTTGTCGCAACTGAACCAGATGCAGCACGACCGCATCGGCGACCCGGAGACATTGGCGAGGATCGAGCAGTACGAGATGGCATTCCGGATGCAGACATCGGTGCCGGAGATGAGCGATCTCTCGTCAGAGCCCGAGAGCACCTGGAAGCGCTGGGGCGAGGAGGCGAGGGAACCCGGCAAGTTCCAGCACGCCGCACTCATGGCGCGCCGACTGGTGGAGCGCGGCGTCCGATTCGTGCAGATCTACCATCGCGGCTGGGACGTGCACAGCGACGTTCCGCTCGTACTGCCAGCGCAGGCGCGCGAGGCCGACCGCGGTGCTTGGGCGCTGGTCCAGGATCTCAAGGAACGTGGTCTTTTCGACGACACCCTAGTGATCTGGGGCGGTGAGTTCGGCCGCACGATCTACTCCCAGGGACGGCTCACGCCGAACGACTACGGGCGCGACCATCATCCTCGGTGCTACAGCCTCTGGATGGCCGGAGGTGGCATCAAGGGCGGCGTGGTTCACGGGGAGACGGACGAATTCTCGTACAACATCGTCAAGGACCCGGTCCCCATTCGTGACTTCCAGGCAACGCTGCTGCACCTGTTCGGCATCGACCACGTGCGATTCACTCATCGGCATCAGGGTCTCGACGCCAAGCTGACGGGCGTTGAGGAAGCGCACGTAGTGAAGCCCATCCTGGCCTGACGGCTCAATAACGGAACCGAACAGTCTCGTTTGAGACTTGTCGTACGAGCGGATGGGCTAATAAGGGAGTTAGTGCTCGAATAGACACGGAACCGATTGGTTAGCCCATGTTTGCCACCCCATTTCATCAGTTGTTTGTAATGAGCACATTGCGGTCGTGGAATCAGGCGTGTGGCACTGCATTCCGTGCATTTTCCTTTCGTCGTCTGGGCTGGACGACCAGCTTGCGGACCCCGCCCGGCGAGGCGTCCACGCCCAGCCGCTCGTGGATCGCCCGCTGCCAGGACTCGGCCTGCGTCGCCTTGCGCACGTGCAGCATGCGTCCGTCTGCCTAGCGGAAGACCGCGGTCACCCGCTGCTGGCCCGCCAGGCGACCGCGCACCGTCGTCCAGCTGGCCGTCTCCCCGCCCGCAGGCGCTGCCGGACCACCGGGACCAGCTCCAGGGAGTCGACATCGACCCGCGGCAGGGCGGCCGACGGGTCGTCGGCGCCGTCGGCCGGGGCCGCCGGGCCCACGGGGGAGACGCCGGCCTGCACCAGCTGGGCGGCGCTGCGCTGGGCCTCGACCGCGGCGTAGCAGGCCCCGAGCTCGAGGGACCGCTGGGGGGCGAGGATGCGCTCGACGCGGGCGCACAGCGCCGGCCCGTCCCCGCGCGGCAGGGCGACGTGGCGGCCGAGGTTGCGCAGGGTGCGCTGGCGCACCCTGGAGCCGCAGTGGACGGAGCGGCCGAGGCGCTGGGTGAAGTGGGGCTCCTGGCCTTGGCGCGGGGGTGAGTGGGGTCTGGCGGACGAACAGGCTCCGATGGGAGCAGGCCCTGGGACGGGAGTCAGGGAATTGCAAGATACTATGGCACTGCATTGGGGGTTTCCGGGGGCTGGCCATGGAAAACCAACGACTTGCAGCGCAAAACACGCCGAATTCGGTCAAAATCGCTCCTCGCTTGGCGAACTTGGGCCAGCTCGTCCGATTTCCCGACCGTGGGCACGAATCGCTGCAGTCCTCCTGGTCTGGACAGCATCGCCTCGGCCCGCTTCGTGCCCATGTCGCGACTGGGCTGATCGTCCGCCATGACGGCCGGGGTCTCGAGCCGCCACTCGATTTCCGAGGCTGTCGGGACCACGTCCCCTGAGAGCGTCCGCCGCGTCCGCCATCCGCACTTCGTCGGCTCGCATCCCTCCGCAACAGATCGCAGGTCCATCCAGGCCCATCGGACCGACTGCAGGGCGCAGTGGCTGGGCTGTCGATCCAGCTACGAGCCAGGCTGCCGCCTCGTCGCCCGCGCCGCTGCGCGCAGCCTGTCCGCCACGCCGATGGGACCTTCCGGGCGCAGCAGCGGGAACAGGATCACGTCGCGGATGGTCGGCGAGTTCGTGAGCAGCATGGTGAGGCGATCAATGCCGACGCCCTCGCCCGCTGTCGGCGGAAGGCCGTGGCAGAGCGCCCGCAGATAGTCCTCGTCGATCCCATGCGCCTCGTCATCGCCCGCGGCGCGCGCCGCGGCCTGCTCCTCGAACCGCTTCATCTGCTCCTCGGGGTCGTTCAGCTCCGAGTATCCGTTGGCGATCTCCATGCCGCCGCAGAAGATCTCGAACCGCTCGACCCAGGCGGGGTCGTCTGGCTTCCGCTTGGAGAGCGGCGAGGCCTCGACGGGATAGTCGTGCACTGCCGTTGGCTGGATGACCCGCCGCTCGCACGCCGCCTCGAACAGGTCCAGCAGGGCCTTGCCGACGGACGTGCCCTCCGGCCAGGAAAGCGCCCGCCCGCCGTGGGCCGCATGCACCGAGGCCAGCTCGCGGATCCTCCCAAGCTCCGCGAGACCCTCGATCCGCGGGCGGGTTGCGGCGTGTGGCCAATGCTCCGCCACGGCTTCCGGGAGAGTCATGCGGCGCAGCCGCCCGAAGTCGATGCCATGCTCGCCGAACCGCGCTCTGGTCGCTCCCTCCAGCGCAGCCTCGGCCGACGCCTTCAGCAGGGCCTCGCTGAAGTCCATCAGGTCGCGGTAGTCGCTGTACGCCTCGTAGAACTCCAGCATCGTGAACTCGGGATTGTGCTGCCTCGAGAGGCCCTCGTTGCGGAAGTTCCGATTGATCTCGAAGACTCTGTCCAGGCCGCCAACGGTCAGCCGCTTCAGGTACAGCTCCGGTGCGATGCGCAGGAAGAGATCCGTGTCCAGCGCGTTGTGGTGGGTCAGGAACGGCCGTGCGAGCGCGCCCCCGTGCACGGGCTGCATCATCGGCGTCTCGACCTCGATGTAGCCCCGCGCCTCGAACTCGCCGCGCAGGCGGCGGATGATCCGGCCACGGGTCACGAAGGTCCGTCGGACCGCGTCGTTCGTCATCAGGTCGACGGAGCGCTGCCTGTAGCGCGTCTCGACGTCCCGCAGACCGTGGAACTTCTCCGGCAGCGGCAGGATCGCCTTGGACAGAAACTCGAGCCCCTCCGCGCGCACCGTCAGCTCGCCGCTGCGCGTGCGGAACACCCTGCCCGCGACGCCGATCAGGTCGCCGGCGTCGATGAGCCTGTACAGCTCGAAGTCCCTCTCCGGCACCTCGTCGCGGCGCACGTGGATCTGGATCTGCGCACCACCCTGCTTGAGGTGGGCGAAGCCCGCCCCGCCCTGCCGGCGCTTGGTCATCAACCGGCCGCACACACGCGTGGCCGGCGCCGCAGCCTCCAGCGCGTCCCCGTCGCAGTCGTCAAACAGCTCCCGCACCTGCGTCACGGTGTGGGTGAACCGGTAGCGGTGCGGGTAGCGGCCGAATCCAAGGTCCGCGATGCGGTCGATCTTGGCGTACCGCCGCTGAAAGATACGCTCTTCCGGTGACAACTCAGCAGTCTCCGCCGCAGGCGGAGCCCAAGGGGATCATTGTAGGTCCCCCCAGCACCTCCGCCACCGGGGCCTCCGCCGTCGGCCCTCGGGAGTCCGGGCCCTCGACGTGGCCTCCGGACGCTGCCTAGGCCGGCTCGCTCGCCTCGCCCTTGCAGTGGATGCGATAGGCGTCCTGCAGGGCACTGGCGATCCTCTGCGGATCTCGACCCTCGATCTGGTGACGATGCATCATGTACACCGGCTCGCCGTCCCGGAACAGCGCGAACGACGGTGACGACGGCGGAAACATGGAGAGTCTGCCGCGGAGATGCGCCGTGGCGTGGACATCGGCGCCCGCAAAGACCGTCGCGACGGCATCGGGCCCGTTCCCGTCCTGCAGCGACAGGATCACGCCGGGACGGGCGCAGCCCGCCGCGCAGCCGCAGACGGAGTTGACGACCATCAGGACGTTGCCGCTTTCGGGGCCCAGAACCCTGTCCACGTCCTCCGGCGTCCGGGCCTCCTCGACGCCATGCCGCGTCAGCGCCTCGCGCATCGGATGGATGAGCACCTCTGGATAGGCCATCGTCGACGATTCCTGTTCCCTACAGTAGCGCAGCGGCCAGTGGCCGGAGAACCCGCTCGCGCCCCTCCCTCCCCTGGAGCCTCAGACTCCAACTTCCTGGACCACGGCCAGCTTGGCGTCACCAGCGCTTGGGCCACAGGACCCGAGGACAGCCCGGGGCTGGCCTCCAGCGGCTGGTCTCCGTGGAACCGCAGCATCATGGGCCAGTGCATCGTGTGGAGCTTGCGGCCGATGGCCGTGGAGTGCCGGGCCACCCCGCGGAAGTCCATGCCGGACACGATCGTCCATGGCGGCGGGAACGCATTGGGGAGCAGCTCCATGGCTCCCCCGCCACTCTCGTTCATGACCCTGCCGAGCCCGCCCATCGTCGCCTCGACCAGAGCGGCCTCGAACCGCAGCCCTGCCGAGACTCCGGGATGGTCCGACATCAGGCGCAGCAGCCCGAACCGACCTCCGTCAGCGCCCCTGGCCCACGCCGCCAGGTCGGCGTCGGTCAGCCCGCCATGCAGCTTGTCGCACAACAGGCCGACATCGCGCCGCATGCGCTGGAAGGGGAAGCCCAGTCGCTCCGCCGCCCGCTCCGCGCTGCAGGAAAAGTCCAGAAACGCCGAGTCGAGGAGATGCGGCGGGCATTCCGGCCAGTCGATGCGCAGGCCGTCCGGACTGGGATGGCTGCGGATCAGGTCCCTCGGGAGAGCGTGCTCGTGGGCCAGCACGTGCGGACTGGCCAGACTTCCGTTCCTGGAGACCCGCCTTCCGGGAATCGATCCATCGGGGATGCGAGGCTGGTCCGCCTCCACGGGACCACCGCACTGGACGCGGCAGCCCGGCGGGATCGCCGCCTGCACCTGCAAGCACGCCTTGAACCCCCGCCCCTTGCCGCCTCGACGAAGTCGTCGAGGATGTGACCCTGGCCGTGCGTGAGGTCCGTCGGTTCAGACGGCTGGTGCCGAAGGCCACCGTGGAGTGACGGGTCGGGCGCGAAGCTGGGCCCCGTCCTGCCCCACACCTCCCTCCTGCCGAAGAGGGTACGGTCGAGCAGGCGGACGTTTCCGGCGTTCGCGTCTGCGGGGGGCTCCCGCTGCCCCGTCTCGCGATCGGCCTCCTCCATGAGGTGGGGGGAGGTCGCAACCGCGTTGGCCCCGACTCTCCGGAGGTTGTCGAGCAGGCCGTCGATGCCCTCGCTCTGGATGTGCTCAGGAAGAACAGTGACCCCGAGCAGCTTGCGGGCAGCCATCGCGGCGGCAGCATGTCAGTCGTCCCACGCCGACAGACCACGACGGCTGTCCGCCTTCCTCAAGAGCAGCCTTGGAGCCTCTGGCGTCCCAGTCGTCGCTGGGTGGGATGTTGACTGCCAGCCCATGTTTGCCAGCCCATTTCATCAGTCGTTTGCAATGATCACATTGCGGTCGCGGAATCAGGCGTGTGGCACTGCATTCCGTGCATTTTCCCTTCGCCGTCTGGGCTGGACGACCAGCTTGCGGGCCCCGCCCGGCGAGGCGTCCACGCCCAGCCGCTCGTGGATCGCCCGCTGCCAGGACTCGGCCCGCGTCGCCTTGCGCGTGGGCAGCATGCGTCCGTCCGCCTGGCGGAAGACCGCGGTCACCCGCCGCTGGCCCGCCAGGCGACGGCGCAGCGTCGTCCAGCTGGCCGTCTCCCCGCCCGCCCGCAGGCGCTGCCGGACCACCGGGACCAGCTGGCAGGCAAGCACCGACAGGCACAGGTGGCCCGCGCTGCGCGCGGGCTTGCGGTGGTGGATCGGGCGCAGTCCCAGTGCGCTCCCGAGGGAGCGGAAAGTTCCGGGCGGAGTTTTTCAACGTGACGAACACGCCGCAGTTGAGCAAATCACGAGGGCTGGCAGCGAGAACTGCTTCCAGCGTACGCAGCGCCTAGTGCCGTTCGGACTGAAGTTTATTTTCTGACTGGTTCAACCCTACTCTGTTGCCAGAGTGCAGGAGTCTCAAGACAGTGGCCGAGTTGACCTGGGCCTGATCAGGAGAGCGTGAGCCTCGGCAGGTGGTAGGGCATTGGGAATGGTCCAGCCCAGCGGTCGGCCCGAGGCCAGTGCTGCTTGCCGAACATCGTCGGCCATCCCAGTCCCAGCTTGGGGATGGTTTCGCGAAACCTTGGTCCAGCGCGGGATCAGTGCGATCACGCGGGAGCCGCTGCTCGGCTGTTGTACCTGCAAACGTTTGGGATTGTCGCACCGACTGCGGACCAGCTCATGCGGTTGGCGCTTTGGGCGGGCCGACTGGCAATGAGGCGACCAAGCAAGTGTGCATCGTCATCAACGGTTAGCCTTCAGGACATGTCAGGCGGACCATCCGACAACTGGTCGGATGCCATTCGCTGGGGTCAGCGTGCCAAGGCGGCCACTGCCCTAGACTCTGGGAGCAACCGCGCCCACCGTCGACGTGGACGCTTCGCTTTATACTGAGCTGCTGGGTCGGTCGTCCGGGCAGTCGCGATGTTTCGTGCGTCGAGGAAAGTCCGGTCTCCGAAGGGCAACGTGCCGGTTAACGGCCGGGGGACGCTTCTTGGAAGCAGCTACGGAAAGTGCCACAGAAAAGACACCGCCACGCATTGCGGGGTAAGGGTGAAATGGTGCGGTAAGGGCGCACCGCGCCGCAGGCAACTGCGGTGGCAGGGTAAACCCCACGTGGAGCAAGACCAAATAGGGAGCGATGCGATAGCCCGTCGCATTGAAGTTCCGGGTAGGTCGCTAGAGGCGACTGGCAACAGTCGTCCCAGATGAATGACTGCCGCCCGCGAATTGCGGGGACAGAAACCGGCTTACAGGGCGATCGACCCAGCGGCATCCAAGGACACCGGAACGCTTTCTTGATGGCAATCAAATACCTGCTTACCGGTTGTTGATGTAGGTCATGGAAATGAGTGTTGCGGACGGGTTCCGCAAACCCAAAATACCCACTTGTGCCGGGTCACCCGCGCCAAGCCGTCGACGACTAGGCTAGGACCGACTCGCTCCGTGTTGCGTCCCGCGTCCAGGCCTCATTGGACGCGGACAGCAGTCCACTCTGCAGATGTCCGCACAGGGGGGCATAGATCCAACAGCCTGCCGGTCCGAAGAGCCGTTCATCCGTTCAGCGATCAGATCGTACACACCTGACACGAAGCGTGGATGGATGCCGACGGTCTGGGCGCGGACGAACCCCAAACCGACGCTGCGTGCACGGCTCGCTGCATCGGTGTCAAGGTCGTTGATGACTTCCACGTGATCCGAGACGAACCCGATCGGCACGACGCAGACCTGTTTGACACCTTCTTCGCTCAATGTCACCAAGAGATCGGAGATATCCGGCTCCAGCCAGGGCTGGGACGGGGGACCGCTACGGCTCTGGAACGCCAGCTTCCAGCTGTCGTGCCCCACGCACGCGCTGACCAGCCTTGCGGATTCCCGGAGCTGCGCGAGGTAAGGCGACGTGTCGGCCATCGTGATCGGAATGCTGTGTGCGGTGTAGACCAAGGTCACGTCCTGCTCGTTGCGGAGCTTCGGATCGGCAAGCGCATCAGCAACCCGATCGGCCATAGCATCGATGAACCCGGGGTGGTTGAAGTACAGACGAATCTTGTCGACCTCCGGGGCGCCCTGACCAACCACTGCACGGGCCGCCTCAATGTTTTCGCTGTACTGCCGGCAGCCCGAGTATGAGCCGAACGCGGAGGTCACGAACGCGAGGGCCCGACGCACACCGTCATCGGCCATGGTGCGAATCGTGTCCGGCAGCATCGGATGCCAGTTGCGGTTGCCAAAGTAGACCGGCAGATCCGGACCTTCGGTAGCTAGCCGCTCACGAAGCGATGCGATCAGGGCGCGGTTCTGTCTGTTGATCGGGCTTGCGCCACCGATGGCGTAGTAGTTTTCCGCCACGTGAAGCAGACGCTCGCGAGGCACCCCCCTGCCGCGGACTACGTTCTCGAGGAACGGCATGACGTCCTCACGACGCTCGGGACCGCCGAACGACACGAGGAGGACTGCATCGTAGTCCCCACAGGCCATCAGTCAAGTATAGGAACGGCGCCTCGCGGAGCTGCAGGTGGCCACCGCTTCGATCGAATCAGCGACCTATGCCTCGACTCGCCAGATATAGGCCCGTGTAGATCTTGGGATCGACGAGGAGCCCCTTAGCCTCTTGGCCTACCAGCCATTCATAGATACCGGCCACTGGAATGACGTGCACCTTGATCTGCTCACTCCCGACTCCCCCGCCCTTTCCAACTCGCTCGAGTTCGGTAGCAAACAGGAACGTCAGCACCTCGTCGGACATCCCGGTTGAAACCGGGCCTTGGCAAAGCACCTCGATTCTGCCCGCGCGGTAGCCAGTCTCCTCCTCGAGTTCGCGGTTGGCGGCCTCAAGGATTCCTTCGCCGGCAAACTCCACCTCGTCTCCGACCAAGCCGGCGGGCAACTCGATGGTCGTCGCCTGCACCGGTATCCGGTACTGCTCGACGAGCACGATTCCGCCGTCGGCGGTAATGGGGACGAGAACGGCGATGCCTGTGGCGTTTGTGCGCTCAACGTATTCCCACGAATCGCGCCGCACCAAACGCAGGAATCGACCCGCCGCAAGCGTCTCGATGTCGTCAGCCATCAATCCCCCAGATTCGTGACGACCTTGACGCCCGCGTTGCGCATCGCCTGTATGGCCAGCTCGGTGTCCCCTGGCGCGACATCGATCCCGCGGCAGCCAGCCAGCACAAGCTTGACCTCGAATCCGAGCGATAGGGCGTCCAAGGCACTGAACTTCACGCAGTAGTCGGTGGCTAGGCCGACCATGCAGAGCTGCGTCAGCCCGCGCCCCCGGAGATGCTCGCCTAGTCCTGTCGAGTGCAGGCGAGCGTTGTCGAAGAAGGCACTGTAGCTGTCGACCTCCCTGTGCGTTCCCTTGCGGAACACCTCGTTGATCATGCTCAAGTCAAGGTCCGCGTGGAACGCGGATCCTGGGGTGTCCTGCACACAGTGATCCGGCCAAAGCACCTGGTCCACACCAGCGAGCTGGATCATCTCTCCGGGTTTCCTGCCAGCGTGCTGCGAGGCGAAGCTGCCGTGGTCCGCGGGATGCCAGTCCTGGGACGCGACGACATAGTCGAACCCACTACCAAGGCGGTTCGCAACGCTCAGGACCTCGTCGCCATGCGGAACCGCTAGGGCCCCGCCAGGCATGAAGTCATTCTGGAGGTCAATGAGCGTCAGGCATTGCATCGGCTTCCTCAATCGCAAGGCGACCCCTCGCGCTCCAGAATCTCCGACAAGTGGTCCCGGGCCTGGGCACCGTATTCGGAATCTGCCAGCGCGAACTCCAAGAACGTCTGGTAGTAGCTCGGAAAGCTGCCGATGTCATAGCGTTTCTCGGACCTGCCGAGCCGCATGCCCAGAACCCGGCCGCCTCCTTCGGCGATTGCCCGGATCGCGTCGGTGATCTGAACCTCGCCGCCCGCTCCCGGCGGCGTGAGGCGGATCTGCTCAAAGATGGCCGACGAGAACACGTAACGTCCCGCCACTGCAAGTGTGCTCGGGGCGTCCTCGGGGGACGGCTTCTCAACCATAGTGCGGATAGGAAACAGTTCATCGCCATCTCCGGCCACCACGATGCCGTAGTGCTGAACGCGGTCCAGGGGCACCTCCTCGACGGCAATGACCACGTCGGCTTCGTACTTCACGTGGGCGCTTGCCATGCGGCCACATGGCATGGAATCTCCCCGCGTACCGATGATCGAGTCGCCTAGAGCCACGATGAACGACTCACCTCCAGTAAACGCCTCCGCATGCAGGATGGCATCGGCAAGACCTCGCTGGACGCTTTGGCGGGTGTAGTGGATCGCCACATCGACCCGCTCGAAGTCCAGCGCGGACAGTAGGTCCGCCTTCCCCGAGTCGGCTAGGAACCGAATCAGCGCCATGTCGCGGTCGAAGTGGTTCTCGATGGCGGCCTTGCCCCTTCCCGTGACGAAAAGGAGGTTTCGGACGCCGGATCGCTCCATCTCCTCGAGGACATGCTGCACGACCGGCTTGCGGCCGACCGGCAACATCTCCTTGGGCTGCGACTTGGTCGCGGGAAGCAGCCGAGTCCCCATGCCCGCAACGGGCACGACGGCGGTGGAAACAGGACTACGCGAGACCCTGCCGATGGTGTTCTAGTCTCCCGTCGCAGCTTCGACCAGCTCTGGCTCACAGTCCTCGAGCGTCAGCGTCGCGCTGCGATTCCAGAAGTCGGAGAAGAGCGTCCGCATCGCCGATCCCAGGCTGCGGTGCTCGAACACCAACGCTGTGATCTTCTGGTGGCTCACCACCGGATCGTCCAGCGAGATCATGCCGCTGTGACTGTCGAACACAGCCAGCTTCATGGGGATGTTGCGGCCGAGTCTCACCTCGGCACCGGCCTGTTCCAGCGTCCGCAACTCATGTCGCTTCGCCGGGCTCTGCACCTCGGTGGCATCGAACATCAGCTTGCAGGAGGTGCCTCGATCCGCGAGGCTCCTGACCATGGGCTCGTGGCCTGGATCGACACCGTAGGGCGGTCTGGCGAACTCCAAGTACTCATTGGAGGTCTGCAGGAGCATCCTTCGGTACTCTCCAACGATCTGGGAGGTATCCCCGATGATCCGCAGGTAGTCGAGCGGACTGTGGTCGTGCGAACCGAACTTGAAAACGGTCGCCAGGTCGTCGCTGAGCTGCGCCGCAAGCTGCTGGCGGTCTTCCAACTCCCGTAGGAACCGCTCTCGGCGGCGGCCCAAGTAGCCCTCCAGGGCGAGCCGCGGCTCGACGGCCGAGAACTGCTTCGTCTTGCCGTGGACGACTCGGACGAAGCCCTTGTCCACGAGTCCGTTCAGGACTTCGTAGATCTTTGCCCGCGGTATGTTGGCACGGCTGGCGACTTCCAACGCCTTGAACTGCATGTGCCCGATGAGCACCAGATAGGCGTTCGACTCATAGGCATTGAGACCAATGTCGTGGAGCCACCGAGCATGGACTTCTCGATCCACCCTGTTCGGATTATAGCGAGGGCCTTCAGCCCATTGGGCTTGGGCCTCGGCCGTACAGCTAGCGCGGCGCAACCGGCGGGAAGTACCCGCTCCGGTGGTAGACCCGTACGTCCGCTCCGGACAGCGCCAGATCCACGTCGATGCGACGGAACGCCTGGTCCTCGAAGGAGCGGCTCGGCACGTACCCGAGGATGTACTGGCTCTTCACGTTCCCGGCGATGTCGATGATGGCCTGGTAGAGAGCCTGCAGCTGTGCCGCCGCATAGCCGCCCGTGCCGACCTCGTACTGGTAGTTGCCCGCGTCCTGAGGCTTGGAAAGGTAGCCCGAGACATCCTTGTGCACCTTCTGCATGGGGCGCACCACGCGCCCTCCGGTCTCTCTGGCCATGCGAACCAAGTTCGATTCTGACGCTTCGTGGTAGCCCCATCCCACGGTGCTGACCGCATACACGGTGACCTGATGAAGCTGCGCCGCGTGGATCACCTGGTCGATCGTGCGTTCACTCGCGTTGTCATGGCCATCGCCGATCACAACCACCACCTTGCGCGGCTCGCTCGCGCCCTGATAGGGCATGGAGATGAGCTTCTCGGAGCAGGCTTGGTAGAGAGCGTCGAACATCGCGCTTCCGCCGCCGTGCCTGAGGTTCTCCATTTTCTCGGTCAGGAGCACCGGATCGTTCGTGAAGTCGACCAGCTCGTCGACTTCCGTGTGGTAGCCGTACAGGAAGCCCCGGTTCTTCTCGCCCTCCGGGACTAGCAGCCAGGCCAAGTCGCCGATGGACGACTGGTAGGTCTTGTAGTAGAGCCGCGCAGTGTTGCTGAGGTCGATCACGAACCCGACATGCAGTGGCGGCTTCTTCTCTTCCTCCACGCTGCGCGTGAAGTAGCGGATCTCGACCTGCTCGCCGTCCTCCCAGACCGTGAAGTCCGACTTGTCGAGATCCACGATGTAGCGGCCCTCCGCGTCGGTCACGGTGATCGGCAGGTTCACGACGTTGACTTCGACGCGAATCGTGCTCTCCGGACCCTCGCCTGTGGACTGCGCCACGGCGTAGGCGGCTACCAGCGCAAGCGCGAGGAGCACCGCAGCGATTCTAGGGCCCATTTCGCCATCATTCTAACCGACGCCGGCCTCGCCTCTAAGGGCGCGTCCTACAATGGACTTGGAGTTCGCCCAACTCCATGCAGGACTTTCTGAAATGGGCCTCGCCCCGTAGCGAGGAATGGCACGCCGCGCGCCGCCTTGAACCCGCCAGAATGCCGCGACACATCGCCGTCATCATGGACGGCAACGGTCGGTGGGCTCGGCGCAGGTTCCTGCCGCGGGCGGCAGGACACCGCGCAGGCGTCCGCTCGGTTCGGCAGATCATCGAGGACTGCTGCCGTCTGGGCATTGACGCCTTGACGCTCTATGCGTTCTCGGTCGAGAACTGGAAGCGTCCGCAGGCCGAAATCGAGACGCTCTGGGCACTGCTGCGCGAGTACATTCGCCGGGAGCTGCCGGAGCTCAAGGCCAACGGTGTCAGGTTCCAGGCAATCGGCCGAATCGAGGACCTGCCGGAGGCGGTGCGCGACGACCTCGACAACGCGATGCTCGAAACCGCCGCCAACGAGGGCATGCGGTTGCAGGTGGCGCTCAACTACGGCGGGCGGACCGAGATCGTCGATGTTGTGAACAACCTGCTGCGCCGCGCCCACAACCGGGGCGACCTGCTGGAGGTCGACGAGGGCCAGTTCGGCTCCCTGCTCTGGACGGCGAAGACCGGCGATCCGGATCTGCTGATTCGGACATCGGGCGAATTCCGGCTGAGCAACTTCCTGCTTTGGCAATTGGCGTACGCGGAGATTTGGGTGACGGATCGCTTCTGGCCGGAATTCCGCACCATGGACCTGCTTCAGGCGCTGGAGGCCTACCAGGGCCGCGAACGCCGCTACGGCGGCCTCTCGAGCCGCGACCGGACAACTGCTGACGGGCGCAAGGGCAAGCTCCAGGTCGTAGGCGATTGAGGGCTAGCGATTGATCCGGATTCTGACCGGCGTACTGCTGGCGAGCGGCGCTTGGCTTCTGATCTTCAACGCGCCGCAGGCGCTTCTGGCCGCTGGGATGACCGTGGCGGCCTTCTTCGCACTGCGGGAGCTGTTCGACATGGTGGACTCCTCAGGGGTCCAGCCGCTTTCCGCACTCGGCTACGCGGGCGTCGCCCTTTGGATCCTGGTGCCAAGCCTCGATGGCGGATTCGTCTTCGTCCTGCTGACCATCGTGCTGCTGAGCGCCGCGGTGCTGGGTGGCCGGGCGATCACTCAGGTGCTGCCGTCCACCGGGATCACCTTGCTCTGCGTGATCTACGTCGGCGGTCCCGCGCTGTTCGCGCTGACGCTTCACGCCATGTCTCCCCACTGGCTGGCGTTTCCAATACTCGTGACCGCTCTGGGCGACAGCGCCGCACTCGTCATTGGCAAGCTGCTCGGTCGCCACAAGCTGGCCCCGCGACTGAGTCCGAAGAAAACCTGGGAGGGCACCGTCGCGTCCGCAGTGGTGTCCATCGTGTCTGGCGCCATCTACGCACAGATCTTCCTTGTCGGGGACGCAACCATTGTTGAAGCGGTTGTCCTTGCGCTGGTGCTGAACGCGCTTGCCCAAGTCGGAGACCTCGTCGAGTCGACGATCAAGCGCGCGGCCGGCCGGAAGGACAGCGGCGCCATTCTGCCAGGACACGGCGGCGTCCTCGACCGCGTCGACGGGCTCCTCTTTGCAGTGCCAGCCCTGTACGCCTACCTGGAACACCTACGCTGAGGCGCCACTCGGACTGCCGCCACGGCGCCCACGCCTCTGATGCCCCGGTGGTGCCGGCTCCGGTCAATCTTCGGATCGGCCTCCCACGAGGCCATCGGAACACGCTTGGTCGAGCGACCGCAAGTCCCCAAATTGAGTGCCGGACGGCAGAGTATGATGGGACGCGCTGCGGACAGGGGCCAGAGCCAGATCGACGACTGCTAGCCTGACCTTCAGGCAGTCGGATCGACTGATTCGCGCCGTATCCCAGTCGGTCCACATAGCGTTCGCTTCGCATGTCTGCCGAGCCCATTCCGCCTGAAGCCCTGCCGGATCCACCCGAGTTCATGCCGGAGCAGTCGGCAAACCGAATCGCACGGGACCTCGCACCACCGGTCAGCTTCGAAGCCGAGAAGATTGTCCTAGGCCTGCTGCTCGCCAACGACAACAGATACCCCGCGGTCGCTGGGGCGATCAATCCGGAAGACTTCTACCTAGAGAAGCACCAACGTCTCTTCACATGCATGGGCGAGCTCTACAAGAGTGGCCTGCGCATCAACGAGACAACCGTCGCGGACGTGCTGCGGCGTTCGGGCAAGTTCGAGGAGTATGGCGGCTACGGGTACTTGGCATCGCTGACCGAGGGCATCCCGATACTCGAACACCTCGACAGCTACCTCACAATCGTCAAGGACAAGTCGATCCTCCGGCAGCTGATACACGCATCGGAGCAGAACATATCGGAAGCCAAGGCCCAGAACGAGTCCGTCGACGCGATCCTCGCTCGGGCCGAGAAGAACGTCTCGCGTATCGGCACATCTCTTCTGGGCGGACGACTCGCCAGCGCGACGGATGCACTAGACCGCTCGGAGGGCGGCATTGAAGGCTTCGTCGATCCGTCCAAACGCCCGATTGGCGAGATGACCAGATTCCTGCGGTTTGACGAGCTGACTGGCGGCCTGCGACCTGGACAGCTGATCGTCCTCGCCGCCCGGCCCGCCATGGGCAAGACGGCCATGGCGTTGAACATCGCGTGCAACATTGCAATGCCGAACGGGTTCGGACCCAGCAAGACGGTCGCAGTCTTCTCGCTTGAGATGTCCAGCGAGGCGCTGCTGACCCGCGTTCTCTGCGCCGAGGCCAACGTCGACCAGCGCCTCTATCGGCAGAACCGCCACAGCGCCAAGGACAAGCGCGAGCTCACGAAGGCCATTGAGCGACTGCGAACCAGCAGGCTGTTCTTCGACGACACCGCCAGCATCACCGTCATGGAGATCGCCGCGAAATGTCGGCGCCTCAAGGAACAGCATGGTCTGGCGCTGGTGGTCGTCGACTATCTGCAGCTCCTAGGCTCGAAGCGGCGCGTGGAGAACCGCGTTCAGGAGATCTCCGAGTTCTCCCGAGGCCTCAAGCTCATGGCGAAGGACCTCGACGTGCCAGTTCTGGCGCTGTCGCAGCTTAGCCGTGCGCCCGAGGATCCCCGTCGCAACGACCCACGGCCAAGACTAAGCGACCTGCGTGACTCGGGATCCATCGAGCAGGATGCCGATGTTGTGGCGTTCATCCTCCGGCCAGAGGTCTACAAGCCCCTCGACAGGACGCTCGAGGGACAGGCGATCCTGATCATCGGCAAGCAGCGCAATGGGCCGATTGGCGACGTGAAGCTCGGATTCATGAAGAAGTTCGCCAAGTTCATCAACCCGTTGGACAGAGACGAGGAACAAGCGCCTCCGCCCACCGACGCCGAATACGACGACGAGGCTCCGTTCTAGGCAGGGATTGAAGACTGGCCTCCGGCGGGATCCGCATCGATTGGCAAGAACTCTGAGGCAGGAATTCCCACCAAACTCCATGCGATCAGGTCGGGCACCGACCTACACTAGGGGTGGGTGACGATCATGCAACGCTGGCTCGCATTCGCCTGTTCCGCGGTGTGCGTCGCCCTGCTTGCCGCCCAGACGGACAAGGCCACGCTGCCCGAAGGGCATCCGCCAACCGATCGGACGAATCGACTCCAGACCCTTTCCGAGGGAACGGATGCGCTGCTGCCCGGCAGCCCAGCCGAGGTGGCGCCCGTCGAGCGACGCAATTTCATCGACGAGCACATCTTCGACCTCATCGAGCGAGACGGCATCCCGCACGCCCCGCTGGCGGACGATGCGACCTTCTTCCGTCGCATCCATCTCGACATGACTGGCCTGCTGCCCTCAGGAGAGGATGCGCGAGCCTTCGTGATCGACCCGGATCCAGACAAACGATCCAAGGTGATCGACGACTTGGTGGGCAGCGTCGCATGGCGCGACCGCTGGACATACTGGCACCTGGACCTCTGGCGCACGAGCCAGAACCGCGTCGGCTGGGCTGGTCGCAACCTCTTCCACGACTACGTCGCCGACGCCCTGCTGCTCAATCAGCCGTACAACGAGTTCGTACGCGAACTCCTGACCGCCGAGGCGCGGAGCAACTGGTACGTCGGGCCCGCCAGCTACTTGGTGCGGTGGGCCGTGTTCGCGGACAACTGCACCGAGATCATGCACGAGGACACTGCTGACGAGATCACGGTGATGGCGTTCCGGCACTTCATGGGAGTAAACCTCCAGTGCATCTCATGCCACGACGGTGCCAACCACCTCGAGCAGGTCAACGTGTGGTTGACGGAGCGCAAACGGGAGGAGTTCTACGCGCAGGCGGCCTTTTTCGGCAACACGCGACTGCTGCGACGGGTCGAGCTCCGCAACACGCAGGACGAGTACCTGATCGACGACAAGGATCCGACCCGCGTGGGCTACGCAAGGGATGCCGACAGCACGGTGCGTGTCACGCGGCAGGGCAAGGGTATGGTCGAGCCAGCCTTCATCCTGGGAGGAGATCGTCCGGCACCGGGCAAGTCGAAGCGCGTAGAGCTGGCCCGGATACTGACCGAGCATCCCCAGTTCGCCCGAGCGATCGTCAACCGCTTCTGGGCGGAGTTCATGGGCGTGGGCATCGTCGAGCCGCTGGACGGCTTCGACTTCGCCCGCATGGACCCCAATGCACTGCCGGAGGGCTGGGACCTTCAGCCCACGCACCCCGAGCTTCTCGAGGAACTGGCCCAGGAATTCATCGACAGCGGATACGATCTGCAGCACCTGCACAGGCTGATCGCAAGCTCCGCTGCCTACCAGCTTTCAGCAAGCTTTCCCGCGGAGTGGAAGCCTGGCTATGGCCGATATTTCGCGCGCAAGTTGATGCGCCGCCTGTCTGCCGAGCAGGTCTACGACGCGATCGTCAAAGCGACGGATCTGCAGGCTGACATCCAGATACCCCGAACGGACCAGAAGGTCCAGTACATGGTCCAGACCCGGGGGCCGGGCGACCTCCGACGCAGCGTGACGCTCAGTCCGCAGCTCCGGCAAGACCTACAGTTCTTCGCGGAGTCGTTCGGTCAAGCCAACCGCGAGTTCAACGAGCCCACCCGCGCAGGATCGATCATCCAGGCGGCGTTGATGATGAACTCGAATCTCGTGAAGGAAAAGGCAAAGCCGTCCGAGGGCAGCTACCTGTCCGAGCTCATCGGCGAGGATGTCTCCGACGAAAGCCTGACGACTTCCCTGCACTGGCAGTTCCTGACACGGGCTCCGGACGAGAGCGAGATGCAGGCATCACTGGAGCTGCTTGCCGACCGCGGGCAGGACGGAGGCGGCGAGGATCTACAGTGGATCCTGATGAACAAGCTCGAGTTCCTGTTCCACCGCTAGACCTGCACCGAGAGCAAAGATGGCTAGAGTCGCAAACCCCTTCCTGACGCGCCGCCAGCTGTTCCAGGTCGGCTCGGTGGCCATGACCGGCTACCACGTCCTTCCTCTTGGAACGCCGGTCGCCAAGGCCAAGAGCCGCGTGTCTCCGGATGGACGTGCGCGGTTCTGCATCTTCGTGATGCTCGAGGGGGGCCAGTCCCATGTGGACGGCTGGGATTTCAAGGAGGGCCCCTGGACTCCAGACGACTTCGCGGCAACCAACCTGCCAGGCGTCGGCATGTGGCCGATGGGCCTGTATCCGGAGCTGGCCAAGCGGCGGGACCGCTACTCACTTCTGCGTTCCATGGCCACGTGGGAGAGCCAGCACGGCCGCGGCCAGTACTACATGCAAACCGGCCACCAGCACAACCCGGCACTCTCCCCGGAACTGCCTGCGCTCGGATCGGTCGTGGCGTACGAATACGCGTCTCGACGCAAAGAGACCGACTGCCTACCACCGTTCGTCGGCTTCAACACCTTTCCGCAGGTCGGTCTGGTCGGTTCAGGCTTCCTCCCAGCCACGTTCACGCCCTTCCACATCAACACGTCCTCCGATATCTCCGCGCTTGCGCCGCGGGAGGAGGATCGCGACGGGTTCGAGCGGCGTTGGAAGCTGCTGCAGCAGTTCGACGGACGCCTGCGAGGTGACCATTCTCTGCAGAAGAAGACCTACCGCGACTTCCACAACCACTACGAGGGCGCCGTCGAGATCATGTCGGACCCGCGCAGCGCCGGGATCTTTCGCGTCAAGCCGGACGAGCACCAGCGATACGGTGCCAATCCAGTTGGCGACTCGTTCGTTCTTGCCAAGAACCTCGTTGCGGCGGATGCCGGCACGCACTTCATCTTTCTGACCCATGAGGACTGGGATCACCACGGCGCGATTTACGACCAAGACAACTTCTACGACCAATCCAAGGTGCTTGACGTCGCGCTGAGCCAGCTGCTCGACGACCTCGGCACAACGCAGCGCGAAGACGACACCTCGCTGCTGGACGAAACTCTAGTGGTCTGTGTCGGCGAGTTCGGGCGGACGCCGGGCGAGCTCACCAACATCGCGGGGCGTGACCACTACCAGTACGCGTTCACGGGACTCTTTGCCGGCGGCGGAGTGCAGCCCGGCCAAGTGCTGGGTGCGACCAACGACAGCGGTGCGGAAATCGCGGATCCCGGCTGGGTCGGCAACCGCCCCGTGTATCCGGAAGACTTGGTGACGACGATCTACTCGGCAATGGGCATCGACTGGACCAAGACGATTTCAGAGACTCCCTCCGGACGCGCCTACCACTACGTCGAGATCTTCTCGCCGACGCAACTTCTGGCGAACCGCGTCGTGCGAGACCTGTTCGCCTGAGGCACGACCCGACGGTCGGCGGCTCCTGACCATGCGGCTTGGACTCACAGATCGAGTGCGTCTGGCCAACGTCCGTCGGCGGATGCGTAAGGACTGGGACCGCCGTGCGCGGGAAGACGCCCTGCACTACGTGCACTCCGGCCGCAGGGACTGGGACACGGGTGAGTTCTTCGCCACCGGCGAGCAAAACGTGCGCGAGCAGATCACTCCCGACTTGGACGACATCTGCCGGGGGCGGTCGCCAAGTGATATGCGCGTCCTGGAGATCGGTTGCGGTGTTGGTCGGATGACACGCGCCCTCGCCGGCGTGTTCGGTGAGGTGCACGGAGTCGACGTGAGTCCCGAGATGGTGACCCGTGCCAAGCGATACCTGGCCAACACAAGCAACGTGTCGGTCCACTGCAACTCTGGCACCGACCTAGAGGTGCTCGGAGACCTGGAGTTCGACTTCGCGTACTCCTTCATCGTCTTTCAGCACATACCGAGCCAAACGGTCATAGACGGCTATGTAGGGGAGGTGGCGCGTCGGCTACGTCCCAACTCGCTGTTCAAAGTCCAGATGCAGGGCTACCAAGGCAAGGAGATGCTCTTGGATAGGAGCAACACCTGGGTGGGAGCAAGTGTGTCAGAGGCGCAGGCCCGCGAGATGGCCGCGAGGCACGGGCTCGAGGTGCTTCGATCCAGTGGCGCCGGCACGCAATACTTCTGGCTCTGGCTTCTAAAGCCTGCGTGATCCCTGACTGCGTGGCAGCGGTCGCAGTTTTGGGCCGGCCAAGCAGGCGGTGCAGCGTCCCGTCTCCACTACATCCCTCTCCGAACACTTCACCACCCTCGGCTTGTCCTCCCGCGTAACGCTATCGCACGGCTATCCCAGTCCTACCCCAAGTTTGCCACCCCATTTCACAAGTCTTTTGCAATGAGCACATTGCGGTCGTGGAATCAGGCGTGTGGCACTGCATTCCGTGCATTTTCCCTTCGTCGTCTGGGCTGGACGACCAGCTTGCGGACCCCGCCCGGCGAGGCGTCCACGCCCAGCCGCTCGTGGATCGCCCGCTGCCAGGACTCGGCCCGCGTCGCCTTGCGCGCGGGCAGCATGCGTCCGTCCGCCTGGCGGAAGACCGCGGTCACCCGCCGCTGGCCCGCCAGGCGACGGCGCAGCGTCGTCCAGCGGGCCGTCTCCCCGCCCGCCCGCAGGCGCTGCCGGACCAGCTGGCAGGCGAGCACCGACAGGAACAGGTGGCCCTCGCTGCGCGTGGGCCTGCGGTGGTGGATCGGGCGCAGTCCCAGTGCGCTCCCGAGGGAGCGGAGGACGGCCTCCAGGTCGGTCGGCGTCACGCAGGTGCGCCACAGCCGCTCGGCGTCCCAGCCGACGCTGCTGGTGCGCAGGCCGTGGACCCCGGGATGGGTCGCCCCGCTGCCCTCCAGCGGCTGCCGCTTCCAGGCCACCGCCGTCTGGCCGAGGTCCGACGACTGGTCGCCGTGAAGCTGCGTGGCGTCACTCGCAGTTTCGATCTGAAGACCCTGACGGCGCGGGTCTGGTTCAAGCGCCGACATTGAGCGCGTCCTCCTTCGGGCGGTCAAGGACATGGTGCTCGAAGACGGGACGGAGCGGCTGGGTATCGAGCACATCGCGATCGCACTGGGGCGCGAAGCGGCGAGACAGCGTGCGGTGTCAGGACGCTGAGTGTGGCCATGGCCAAACGGGAATGCAATTATCCGTACCCCCAGTTGGCAGAAAGTCAATCAGTCCGACCATCGACCCGGCAACTTGGGCGCGATGCCTAGCTTGCGCAACAGCCGATACGGCAACCGCGCGAGCTCCCGACTCATGCGCGCTTCCACGACGGCGTGACGAGCCTCAAGAGACCCGATCCATTCCTCCAGCTTCCGTACATGCTGCTCGCGCTCGCGTAGCACGTTGCCGGTGCCTGGCACGTAGACCAAGTCGTCTGCCTTCGGGATCGCGTGTTGGGAACAAAGCGCGACGAAGAAGTGCGCGGTTGCGGGATCGAGCGCCTTCTGCTCAAAGACGGCCTGGCCTGCTTCCAGCCCCACCTGAGATTGCACCGCGAGTGCCGGGACATGGTTCTCCAGGTAGATCCGGAAGTCGCTGAACCGCGCCCGCAGTGCCGCCTGCAGTTCGTCGTACGCGAACTCGTGTACGTGGAACGGGTTTGGCTCGGATCGAGTGGTCTCGTAGTACGTGCGGTTCGGCGTAGACACCAGTAGACAGCCAGTGCGCGTCAGAACACGTGCGGCCTCTCGTAGGAATCCGTCCCAGTCGTGCAGGTGCTCGAGAACCTCGAACGCCACCACCATGTCGAAGGACCCGTCAGAGAACGGCAACAAAGAACAGTCGGCCTGCAGGAACTCCAGGCCTCCGCTCCTCTTGCTGGCCTCGATCGCCGCGTCGTGACTAATGTCCAACCCAAAGACTGTGGCTCCAGCAGCAGCAAGTCGCGCAGAGCCATAGCCTAATCCGCACCCCGCGTCTAATACCCGCCGCCCAGCGACGAGGGTCTCCGCAAACCGGTACCGCGCCATATGCTCGTTGCGCACATCTGGGTCGCTCGCTTCCGGTACGAGGCGCTCACCGCTATCGTCCATCGGAGTTCCTCAAGCGTAACGAGTTGTCGTTGCAGGTCGTGGGCGGAGCGAGCGTTATCGTAGGATGCTGGTCATGGACACACGGGCAAAGATCGTTCCGCCCGAAGCCCCGCCCCCTGCGCAACGACCACTTTGCCTGGCCTACGGCTGGGTTGATGTCCTGACAGCGGATGTCTGCCGTCTGCTGAGCAAGAACCGTCCGGATGGCGGAGCCTTGGTGGTTCTCATACATCCAGACTCTGAGGACAGGCCGTCACCATTGACCGCCCATGACCGTGCCCAAATGGTCGCGGCGCTAGGATGCGTCGATCAGGTGCGTGTCTGCGATCCACAGAATGCGGAAGCCGCTGCTTCTGCGCTGAACGCAAACAGCGTGGTCAATATTGACGCCTCCCATGGGCGAAATGTCGTTCGTGAAGTTCTGGAGCGCACCAGCCGATAGAGCGCCACGGATTCTGCTCGTACGTCTCGGCGCTATGGGCGATGTGATCCAGACATTGCCCGTGGCTTCGGCGCTGAAGCGACGGTTCCCAGAGAGTTTCCTCGCCTGGGCGGTGGAAGGCCGTTGGTCTCCCTTGTTGGATTCCAATCCACACGTCGACAGCGTGATCGAAGTCCCGTTGAAGACGTGGCGCCGCAATATCGGAAGCCTTGCGGCGTGGCGCAGGTTGACCGGATGCCTGTCGAGTCTTCGTGGACAGGACTTCGATCTGGCGCTGGACTGCCAGGGTCTCGTGAAGTCCGCCAGCCTTGCACGAGCAAGCGGCGCTGTCGGCGCAGCCGGGCTGGCAAGAGATCTGCTTCGCGAACCGGTGGCGGAGTCCCTATACGACTGGCGAGTGCCCACTGACGCGATTCACGTTGTGGACCGCTACCTGCGCCTTGCGTCATTTGCCTCGGGCATGCCGGTGTCGCAGAAGCCAGAGTTCCCGATACCAGAGGGCACGATTCAGTCGTTCCTGCCAGATCGGTACCTGCTGGCGAGCCCTCAGGCTGGATGGGGATCCAAGCAGTGGCCCACCGATCACTACGCACGGCTGGTGACGGAGCTGTGGCACCGCTATCACATGCCGATGGCGTTGGACTGCGCGCCGGGTGGCACGGCGTTGGCGGATGAGATCGCCACGCAGACTCCGCCTGGCGCCACGATCTGCCACGAATCGACCCTCCCGCAGCTGATTGGCGCCACCCGCAAAGCTGTGGCAGTAGTCGGTGTCGATAGCGGTCCGATGCACCTCGCTGCGGCTCTCGGCAAGCCGGGCGCGGCCATATTCGGCCCAACGGATCCGCAACGGAATGGTCCGTATGGAGGCACGATGACCATGTTGCGGACGCCAGATGCCGAGACCACATATCGTCGCGACCTCTCGCCAGCCGCAGCGATGCACGCATGTCATCCGGACCAAGTGATCGAGGCGCTGGAACCGATCCTGGAGAGCTCGGCGCCTGATGCGGCGGGAACCCTCCAGTCGGTCGGCTAGTGTCCCCCGCTGCGAGCTCTGGACGGCAGATCCCGTGAGGCAAGTGGCCCACAAGGGTGCAGGCCGTTCACTACACTCGTAGGCATGCTGCGCCTCAAGGCTCAACTCGCCCTTGCAGCCTTTGTGCTCGGCGCCATGTCGAGCGTAGCCTCAGCGGACGAGATGCTGAGCAGGCGCGAGGCCACGGCATTGATGGGACGCATCGCAGATCTGCTCGAAGCCACCGAAATCGTCATGCCAGAACTCGCCCGCGCCGGTGCTCCGCTCCAAGAGAACTTTCGCCAGGGCATAGTGACGCTCGAGGAGGGACAGTCCCAGCAGCACACCGGCGTCCTGTACCGGATGCTGACCAACGCCAAGGGCTACCTGCAGCTAACCGACATGCTGCCGAAACCAGCGGAGTTCTCCGAGGACATCAGCCGCCAGCTCACCGAGCTACGTACTGAGATCCATCTGTTTGAGTCGCACTTCCTCGCGACCCTCGACGACCGCGAGGCCCTAGCGCTCGGATCGGATCGGGACAACCTGCGTCGGTACCGAGAGGAGAACTCGCGCGTGGGGCCAACCCAGGCCGGACGCGGCCGCGTCGTGTTCTTCGGCGACTCGATAACGGACGGCTGGAGACTTAACCAGTTCTTCATCGGCAAGACCTACATCAACCGCGGGATCAGCGGGCAGATCACAGGCCAGATGCTCGGCCGTGTCAAGCCGGACGTCATCGACCTCGATGCACAGGTCATGCTTCTGCTTGGGGGGACCAACGACCTCGCCCGCGGCGTTCCGGACGCCACGATCCGGCACAACCTTGAGTCCATCGGAACGCTGGTGGCGGCCAGCGGCGCGGTGCCGGTGATGGCATCCATTCTTCCGGTGAGTGACTACGCCAAGGAATCCGGACCTCGCTTCGTAAGGACTCAATTCCGCAGCCCAGATCGGATCCTAGGGCTCAACAAGTGGCTCAAGGGCCTGTGTCAATCGAAGGGCTGGATCTACTTGAACTACTACGACGCCATGTCCGACGCGGCCAGTCGGCTGAGCCAGAATCTGAGTGACGACGGGCTCCATCCGAACGAGGAGGGCTACAAGGTCATGGCACCTCTGGCCCAAGCGGCGATCGACTCGGCACTGTCCAGAGGTTTGCGCCGCAGGCGACGGTAGACCGCGAACTGGTGCTCGGCTGAGACCGGACCGTGAGACGGCGAAACGGTCCGCTAGGCCCTCTCACGTCTGCAGCTTGGTAAGCTTAGTTGCCCTGATCTAGCCTTGATGTCGGACTAGTCGACCAAGGTGGAACGTGTCGCTGCTGGACCTATTCAGACCGCCGAAGAAGCAGCGCCCTACCAAGGCGACGGGGTCGGACACCCTCGTTGAAATCAGCAAGGCGATGGACAAGCTGCCACCGTCCCGGGCCCGGTACATCGCGGCGTTCGCGTTCATCCTAGGGCGTGTGGCAAACGCCGACCTCGACATCAGCGCCGAAGAGATCGACGAGATGGAGCGGATCGTCGAACGGATTGGCGGCCTCCCGGAGGACCAAGCCGCACTGGTCGTCAAGATTGTCGAGGGCCAGCACCAAATGTTCGGGACGACGGAGAACTTCGTTGTGACGCAGGAGTTCAACCAGACGGCTACGCTGGCTCAGAAGCGGGGCCTACTGAGTTGCCTGTTCGCCGTGTCGTCGTCAGACAACTCGATCAGCGTCAAGGAAGACAACGAGATCCGCGAGATCTCCAAGGAGCTTCGTCTGGAGCACACGGACTTCATCGCCGTCCGTTCGCAGTTCCGTGAGCACCTGAGCGTACTGAAGGGATAGCGACTGCGATGAGTGATGATGCAAGAGTGGTGACTGCGACGTTTGGTGCTGGCTGCTTCTGGGGTGTCGAGGTGGCGTTCGGCGAGATCGCCGGCGTCACAAGGACGGTCGTGGGCTATGCGGGCGGCCACCTGCCGAACCCGACATACCAGCAAGTCTGCAGGGGAGACACCGGGCACACCGAGGTTGTCCAGGTCACGTTCGACCCCGCCAAGGTCACGTATGACGCCCTCCTCGAGGCGTTCTGGACATGCCACGATCCGACGCATGTACGGAGACAGGGTCCGGACATCGGGTACCAGTACCGGTCGGTGATCTTCTGCGACAACCCGGTTCAGATGGAGATGGCGGCGGCCTCAAAGCACCGGTTGGAGAAGAGCGGGCGCCACGCCCTGCCCATCTCCACCGCCATCGAGCTGTCGCGGAACTTCTACCGCGCCGAGGAGTATCACCAGCAGTATCTGGCCAAGCGTGGCATGGTGGCCTGTCACGTTTAAGCGGGTCGGATTCGGCTTCAGCCCGTCCCGCATTGACTGAAGAGCCGCATTCGTCACCGCCCGCCCTTAAGATCAGGACAGGTCTGCCAACCGAACCATGTCGCTGATGCTCGATGAGATCCGGCAGCAGCCAGAAGTGCTTGAAGGTCTCCTACGCGAGCCTCCGGAAGGTCTCGCGAGCCTCCGGCGACGGTTTGCGACAGCACGCCCGGAGGCCATCATCATCGTGGCGCGGGGCACCTCCGACCATGCCGCTCTGTTCTGCCGGTACTTCTACGAGATCGTGCTGGGTATCCCTACCTTTCTGGCGGCACCGTCGAACGTCACTCTCTATCACCGGTTCGCACTGCCCTGCAACGCTCTGGTCCTTGGCATCTCCCAGTCCGGCGAATCCACGGACGTCAATGCCTACGTGGAGGCCGCGAGGGATCGTGGCGCCTTCACCGTCGGAGTAACCAACGAAGGCTCGGGCTCCCTGACGCAACTTGCCGATGAGACGCTGCTCATCGCAGCTGGCAAGGAATCCAGCGTCGCGGCAACCAAGACCTACACAGCCGAGCTAATGACGCTCTATCTGCTGGCAGTTGCGCTGGGCGCACCCCTGCGCAACGAGGATCTAGCCGCCGTCTCCGAGACTGTGGCCGAGGCGCTGCGAGACGAGCCGGCCGCCCGGGATCTGGCCCACGCATGCAGCGAAATGACGCATGCGGTGGTCCTCGGACGCGGACTGTCCTACGCCAACAGCCTCGAGTTTGCTCTCAAGATGATGGAGACGAGCTACATCGTCGCTTCGGGATTCTCGGCGGCGGACTTCGCGCACGGACCCATCGCCATGATCGAAGAGGACTTCCGCGTGTTCGCCTTCACTCCGAGCGGACCCACAGCGGACCAGTCGGAAATACTCGTGCGTCGGCTTGCGGATCGGGGTGCGGAGACCATTTGCATCGGTCCCGATGCAGTCGTCGGCGGCCTGCCCTGCTCCTCTGCGGTTCGAGTCGAGATTCCGGTGGCCAACGCGGAGGGACTGCCCGTGGACTCACTCGCACCCATACCCTCGATAGTGCCAGCGCAGCTATTCGCAGCCTATCTGGCGGAGTCGAAGGGGCTCAATCCCGACCAGCCGAGAAACCTGTCTAAGGTCACTCGGACCATGTAGGTGTGTGGCGCATACCGCGCCACGGAGACTACTCCTCCAGGGAAATCATCATGGACCGGAGGAACTGCTGGTCCTGCGGTGTCAGCGTCGAGTCTAGGTCCGTGGACTCGATCTCGGCGGCGGCGTCAGTGCGCAGAACCTCGGTCCCACGACGCTTGTAGCCCAAAGTCGCCTCGAGGAGCAGCAGGACATCGTACCCTTCGTCCTTGATGCGCCTAACGACATCCTGGATTGGCTCGGATACCGTAAGCGACTCGTCTATGGCGTGGCCAAGCTCCTTCATCAGCTCCTTAAGCCGTTGGTCCACGCTGCTTCTCCACGCTTGACGACACCCTTGAAGTCCAGCGCCTGCTTAGCGTAATTGAAGCAGACAACACAACCGAATGCAACGATTTGTGGTGCTCCAACGTTAGAGCGTCCGCCTGCGCTGCAAAGCTAGAATCTCGGCCTTTCCTGTGGGCCTTGTCTCCATGTTCTGCTGCCGACTGGTCTGGACCTCATACCGGGCTGTCACACAGCCGTGGTCGTCCAACACCGCGGCGCCTCCTTCACCGTGGGACTGACGGCCCTCCGCACGCCCATCCGTCCCGGCCGGCGGCGGTTGGCGCACAATGGTTGCAGCCTGAATGACCGGGCAGGAACGGCTTGCGCTGGCGCGGGAGATCGCGGCCACGCTCGATGAGCGCATGGGCGCTCATGCTTGCGCGTGCGGATCGACGGGCGAGAAGACAACTGAACGCATCACCTCCCCGCCGACTCAGGCGGCCTCGCAGCCGTCCTTGTCATCGATCGATGTCGGCCTGACAGATCTGCGCATGGGCCGCGTAGCCGTGCAGGACGCGCTGTCGGCGAGAGCCAACGCACGCTATCGGTCCGTACTCGTCGAGTCCACGTGGGTATCCACGGCCGTCCGTGTGTTGGAGGGAAGCGCGACCTTGGTCAATGGGCTCGTTGGCTACCCGAATGGCACGACACTCACGCCGGTCAAGTGCCAGGAGACGGAGGTGCTGCTGAGACTGGGTGTCGACGAGATCACCGCGGTCGCTGACATTGACGCCCTTCACGCCGGCGATCTGGACTCGATGTTCGTCGATCTGCGGGCTCTGGTCGATCTTGCCCGCTGTCGAAGTGTCCCGGTCAGCGTGGTGTTTGCGTTCGAGGGTCTGCCCGAGCTCGCAGTAATTCAGGGTTGCGCCGTGGCCAAGCTCGCCGGTGCGCGGGCAGTGGTCGCGTCCCCGGCCTGGAACCGGCCAGGACTCGACCTCTCGAGCATTCCGCTCATGAGAAGAGCCATTGGCGGCGATCTCGATGTCGTGGCATCTGGCGGCATCGAAGTGCGGGATCACGCCGTTGCGGCGTTCGCGGCTGGCGCGACCCGTGTGGTCGCTGCCAAGAGCTTCTAGAGGTATGCGGTGCTCGGAAGGCTGAGATTGGCACTCCTCTGGACCTAGCGGCCTAAACTGAAAGCAGGTAAGCCGTCCTAGGCCTCCTGCCTACCGGGACCGGGACGCTTGACCGTCCCCGAATCCGGGCGGCGGCCACGCAAACAGCGTCTGCCGCGGCGATGATTCCTCTCTCGCCGCGCGGAGAGAAATGGCTGGCATGATCAGCAAGATCCCGATCCGAGTCCCCCCAGCAAGCCGGGACTACGGGATCGAGATCCTTCTCCAAGCCTCCGAAGCTGCGGCCGAGCACACGCTTGACTTCTCAGCGCTGATGGAAGCGCTGACGGCCCTTGTTCGCAAGATCGTCAAGCTCGAGCTCTTCTGCGTGCTTGTTCCCGGAAAGGACGGGGCGCTGAGCATTGCACACTCGGTGGGTCACGACCCTGATCTAGCCCGCACACTGCGAGTGCCAGTGGGCCAAGGCGTGACTGGCAGTGCGGCCCTCACCAAAGCCCCCGTCCGAGTGGATGACGTGTCCACGGAGCCCAACTATCTGCCCGTCGTGGAGGGTGTGCAAAGCGAACTCGCCGTGCCACTGCTGGCGCGGGGCCGAGTCGTTGCGGTCCTTGATCTGCAGTCCGCCGACCCAGATGCCTTCGACCAGCGCGTCTCCGACCTGCTGGAGCTGGTGGCGTCGCGGTTCTCACTCGCCATCGACGTGGCGCAGCTCTATGAGTCACAGAGCAGGCAACATTCGAAGCTGCAGATGCTACGGCAGATCGCGTCTGAGTTCTCGCAAATCCTCCAGTTGGAGGAACTCTTGCAAAAGATCGCCGCGCTGGTGCGCGACATCATGCCGTACGACGTACTGGCGATCTACCTCAAGGACCCGCACGGCACTTCGCTGCGCCACTACTTTGGCATCCAGAAGGACAAGCGGGTCCGGTGGAGGGATCTCGAATCGGGCCGAGGGCTCGTCGGCACTGCGGCGGCGCTGCGCAAAGCCGTGCTCGTCGCCGACACCCGAAAGGACGACCGCTACCTGGAGTTTAGTCGTGGCGTGCTCTCGGAAGTCGCGATCCCGCTGATCCTAAAGAGCAACCTGATCGGCGTGCTCGACCTAGAGAGTACGGCGCTGGCCCGATTCACGGAAGAGGACATTGACACCCTGACGCTCCTCGCACCGCAGATCGCGACCGCAATCGAGAACGCGCGGCTGTTCGAAGAGCTCAGACGAGATCTCGTCGCAGCACGCGATCTGCAGCGGCACATGCTGCCGACGTCCAAGCTCCGACTACAAGGCATGGACGTCGCAGCCCGGAACGAGCCTGCATCGGTCGTTTCCGGGGACTTCTTCGACTACTACGCTCACGGGGAGAGATTGGCCGTGCTGAACGGCGATGTCAGCGGCAAGGGTGCCGCTGCGGCTCTGTACGCTGCCCTTGCCAGCGGACTGATCCGAACGGCAGCCACTCCCGGCAGGCTTCCGGGCGAGATCCTAGGCTGTGTGAACGAGTTGCTGCTCGATCGGAAAATCGATGCGCGGTTCGTTGCGGCAGTGCTCGCCTCCTGGGACAGTGCGACACAACGCTTGACGATCGCCGCCGCCGGGATGCCCTATGTTTACGTGTGCCAGGGTGGAACCGTCGTCTCCGCCGAGGCTTCGGGCGTGCCAATGGGGCTGTTGCGAGGAACGACCTACGAGGAGGTGAGCTTCGACCTAAGTACCGGTGACTTTGCGGTCACGCTCTCCGACGGTTTCGAGGAAAGCGTCAACAGCGCCGGTGAGACCTACGGTCGAGAGCGTTCCTTGGCCGTTCTGAGCGAACATCAAGGCGAATCGGCCGAGTCGATCCTCGACCGACTGTTTGAGGATGTCAGCGAATTCTGCGACGGGTTCCCGCAGACCGACGACCGCACAGCCGTGGTGATGCGAGTCGAGCCCTGAACAGTTCACGCTGCTGCAAACATGCCTCTTCAGGAATTCCACTACAGGGATGGGAACCTTCACTGCGAAGGAGTGTCTCTAGACGAGATCGCAGCCTCAGTCGACACGCCGACGTACGTCTACTCCGCGGCCGCCATCCGCAACAACTACCGGGCATACGACGACGCCCTAGCGGCCGTGCCGCACGACGTTCGGTACTCGGTCAAGGCAAACTCCTGCCTCGCCGTGCTGGCACTGGTAGCTAGGGAGGGCGGCAGCTTCGATATCGTCTCGGGCGGCGAGCTGTTTCGGGTCCGGCAGACTGGAGCGCCCGCGTCGTCGGTGGTGTTCTCAGGAGTGGGCAAGACTCGGCACGAAATACGGGAGGCGATCGCCGAAGGAATCGGTGCGTTCCACTGCGAGTCCGTCCAGGAGCTCGAAGTTCTCCGTCACGAAGCCGAGCAGATGGACGCCCAGCCGGCCGTCGCTCTGCGAGTCAACCCGAACATCGATGCCAAGACCCATCCCTACATCGCTACAGGACTGAACGAGCACAAGTTCGGCATCGCGTGGGAAGAGGCGGAAGCGATCTATCGGGACGGTGCTAGCTGGAATCCCCTTCGGTTCACGGGACTGAGCTGCCACATTGGTTCCCAGATTTCGGACCTCAGCGCGTTCCAGGACGCACTGCGTCAGATGCTCGGTCTGGCGACTCGACTCCGCCAGGACGGTGTCCCGCTGGATGTCATCGACCTCGGTGGTGGACTCGCGGTCGACTACGAAGCAGGACGCAACGGAACGTCAATCGAGGAATTCTGCGCGATGCTCGAGGCGGAGTGGCCGAGGAACGGCACAGTGCTCGCGCTCGAACCTGGCCGATCCATTGTCGGGCGGGCGGGGGTGCTGCTGACCAAGGTCTTGTACCGCAAGAGCACCGTGAGCAAATCATTCGTAGTGGTCGACGCAGCGATGAACGACCTCATGCGTCCTTCCCTCTACAACGCCCATCACGAGGTGCTCCGCGTGCTGGAGAGCGACGGACCGCAAGTGCTGAGCGACATCGTGGGTCCGGTCTGCGAAAGCGGCGACTTCCTTGCCAAGGCACGCCTGATCCCGGACTGCCGCGCTGGTGATATCTTCGCGGTGGCCACGGCGGGTGCGTATGGGTTTGTGCTGTCGTCGAACTACAATTCCCGGCGGCGGGCGGCCGAGGTGCTGGTGAATGGCGAGAGCTTCAGGATCGTGCGCGCTCGTGAGACCCGCGAGGATCTCATCCGCGGCGAGACCCTCTAGTCCGCGCGGCTAGGAGACTGGCTCGAACGGCCACTTCGCAGTTGTCGTGTAGCCACCGTCGCTGGCGATGACCTGGCCGGTGATGTAGTCGGCCGCTGGGCTGGCTAGGAACGCAGCTAGTCCTGCGATGTCGTCTGGCGTGCCAAGACGAGGATTCGACTCGACAGTGGATAGCCACTCCTTCATGTGCTCCGGCTCCCACATGTCCCGGTTGAGGTCGGTGAGGATGAATCCCGGCGCAATGCAGTTCACCTGGATGTCCGCGTCGCCCCATTCGGCGGCGAGGACGCGGGTGAGGCCCGCCAGTGCACTCTTGGTCATCGCATAGACCGAGAGATACGGCAGTCCAAGTACGGACATGAGGCTGCCTATGTGGACGATCTTGCCGCCCTTGCCTCGGTCGACCATGCCCGACCCCACGAGCTTCGTGAGACGCACGATCCCGTGAAGATTGGTCTGCATGATCCGTTCATACTCGTCGGCGCTGTAGTCCTGGAACCTCTTGCGGACATTGGTTCCGGCGACATTGACCAGAATGTCCGTCGAGGCGGACGCAGCGGCTACTGCGTCAATCGAGTCGTTGTCGGCAACGTCAAGCTGCGCGACCTCGGCGGACAGGCCAATCGATCGCAGGGCTTCTGCCTCGGCCTCCAAGACGTCGACCGACCGGGAAGCCAGAACCGTGTGCGCACCCTGTGCGGCGAGGGCCTTCGCGATCGCAAGTCCAATGCCGCGGCTCGCCCCAGCCACCAGGGCCCTACGGCCATCCAGGCGAAATATGCGCGAGTAGTCCATACGTGGGGCCATCGTATCAGCGGACTTCAGGAGTCAATCTGGACACGGACTGGGTGCTCCTGCCGCGCCGGCTCGATATCCATCGGTGCTAGCGAACGGTCGCGGCAACCATGTTTGGGGCCGGTACGATGGGGCGATACATGCACGACAGCAATTCCGTCACGGACGACGCCATGGCTGCGCTCCGAAGTCTCCTAGGCAGCCGCTGCTCGACATCTGCGTACGATCTCGAAAGCCACGCGCACGACGAATCGTTCCACCCTCCGTTTCCCCCAGACGCGGTGGCCTTCCCCGAAACGAATGAAGAGGTCGCAGCGATCGTTCGCATCTGCGCCGAGCATCGCACTGCGGTTATTCCCTTCGGCGCTGGAACTGCGGTTGAGGGTCATGTGCAGGCGCTGCGCCGCGGCCTTTCGGTGGATCTGAGCCGCATGGACCGGATCCTAGCCCTGAATCCGGACGATCTGGACTGCCGGGTGCAGGCGGGCATCCGGCGGGTTGCCTTGAACGAAAAGCTGGAGAGGGAAGGCCTGTGGCTTCCCGTGGATCCCGGTGCCGACGCTTCCATGGGCGGGATGGTGGCAACTGGAGCGTCAGGCACGACGACCGTGCGGTACGGCACGATCCGAGAGAACGTACTCGGGCTGACCTGCGTTCTGGCCGACGGCCGCATCATCGAGACCGGAGGTCGGGCCCGCAAGTCTTCTGCCGGATACGACCTGACGAAGCTGCTGCTCGGGTCCGAAGGGACTCTGGGCGTGCTCACGGAGATTCAGCTGAAGCTGCATCCTCTGCCCGAATCGATCGGCGCCGCCGTATGTCCGTTCGACAGCGTCGACGGCTGCGTGCAGACAGTGATCGAGATTCTCCAGTCCGGGATTCCTGTCGCCCGGTGTGAACTCCTGGACGAAGACTCGATGCAAGCCGTGAACGTCTACACCTCGATGTCACATGCGACCGTCCCGACGCTGTTCATGGAGTTCCACGGCACGTCGGCGAGCGTTGCGGAACAGGCCGAGCGATCGGGAGAAATCGCGGCCGAGCATGGTGGAAGTGCGTTCCAGTGGACATCCGAACGCGAGCGGCGCGAGGAGCTGTGGAACGCCCGCCATCACGCCTACTACGCCATCAAGGCACTCCGCCCAGGGTCATACGGTTGGGTTAGCGACATCTGCGTACCAATCTCGGATCTGGCCAAGTGCATCTCTGATACACGCAAGGAAATCGCGGACGCGAACCTCACGGCACCGATACTCGGGCACGTGGGCGACGGAAACTTCCACGCGATCTTCCTCGTGGACCCGGACGACGATGAGGAGATGCGTAGGGCAACCGGTGCCAATCAACGCATGATCGACCGCGCCCTGGCCGCGGGTGGCACCTGCACCGGTGAACACGGCATCGGCATGGGCAAGATTGACATCTTGCGCGACCAGCACGGTGACGGAGTCCGCGTAATGGAAGCCATCAAGAGTGCGCTGGACCCGGAAGGGATCCTGAATCCCGGAAAAGTACTCGCACCAGTCAATGGTGTGCCTTCCGGATAAGCGGGAACTGCTTGGAAGAGGCCTATCTCGTCGCTCTTCTGCACTCGTCGTGGAACCGGCGGTGATCGACTCAAGACCGCGATTCTGCTCGCGCGGAACGGCCCCTCGCGGTTATACGCCAGGCGGCTTCGCGGTTCTGCTTTAACAAGCTGATTCCCTGTCAAGCAGCCGCGAGTGCCATTCCAGGGTGGTCTGCAGCTTTGGTGACAGCTTCCGGATCAGCTAAGGAGATGGCCGATTCCGTTCGCGTAGTACCGCAACATCGTTAGTTCGTCGGCGTCGGCCCCATATAGACCATCCGTCTCGACCACGAGTCGCCGAAGGACGAGCATCCGCAAGCCCACAGAGACCGCATAGTCCCGGTCCCCCCTAGGTATATGGACGTAGGCTTGGCGACACTCCAGTGTCCTGATCAGGGCTTGTACGTCTGCTTTCAATTCCAACGCGCTAATGGATCGTTGAGGATCACGGACAAACACCGTTGCCACCAAGGACACGGGGAGTACGGGCACCGCCGAGGCGATCGCGGAGCTCAGCTCACCCCCAAACCTCTCGATGGCCTCGACCTTGGCTTCCCCTTCCAAACTCCGGAAGTCGAGATCATGCCGGTTGCAGTAGCCACGCACGGAGATGGGCGTCCCGAAGTTCACGCAGGCATATCCATTGCGATACCAGCGGCGCCGCAGCATCAGAAACGCATTGCGTCCAATGGCCCTCAGCAGTGTCGCCGCCGTGAAGGCGGCGCTCCGCCTCTCCGCACTCGGATCGAGATACCGGACCAGAGTTCGGTCCTCAAGGACCCGATCGTAGTTGATGCCGACAGGGACGAACACGAGGTCCCGTTCGCCCTTTGGATCAAAGGTCGAAACGATGTAGCTGATCAAACCGAGCTTGAGCGGCCTCAGGCAACCGTCGCGGCTCAGGCCTCCCTCCGGATACATCGCTTGTGCGACCCCGCCTTCCGTGGCCATTTGGACATAGCGAGCCAACACGCGCCTGTAGAGAGGATTTCCCGAGTCGCGACGGACGAAGTACGCTCCGAGCGATCGAACCAAGGTCCTCATCGGCCAGACTCGGGCCCACTCGCCAACGGCGTAGCTGAGCGCCGTCCGGTTTGATGTCAGAAACGCGACTATCACGTAGTCCATGTTGCTGCGGTGGTTCATCACAAACACCACGCTCGCGTCTGGGCTGATCTTGGAGAGGGATTCCTCGTCCGCGTACCCGATGCGAATTCTGTACAACGCCTGCGCAGATCGACGTGCCAGGAAGTAGCCGATCCGGAAATAGAAGTACGCATTGAACGACGGCACGATCTCCCCGGCATAGCCCTCGACCTTCTCACGCAGCACACCGAGGGGGATGTCGGACTCCTGTGCGCGGGCGTTAACAGCCTGCATGACCTGAGGATCCGTCGCCAAGCGGTCGATTAGTGAGCGGCGGTCAGTCAGCTTGAAGACTGGTATGTGGAAGTCCAGGCGCGTGTTCAACTCGTTGACCATCCGATTGAGGCGCCGACGAAGGATCCAGCGAGTGCTGGGAATCAGCAGCCGGTCCAGCACAGACCAGACCACGATCGCAGCTGCAATCCCAGCCATCCACATCGGGACGGCGATCGTTTCCGTCATTGATGCCTGTTGCTCAGATCATCTAGCCACTAGAGGCGCCGTCCCTCGGTCCGGTGCGTCTCGCTGGTGATCAGACGCCGGACGGACCTGCACGGCGCTCCCGATGGGCTGCGAGTCTGCCACCAGGACTGCAGACAGGACCAGATGGCGGGGCGCTGGACCGCTCGACGACAGCTTCTCCTTTGGCGCTCTAGAAGATGAACTTGAGGCCCATCTGGACCAGCCTGGGCTGCCGAGCGGCGCTGACGAGCCCGAAGTTGCGGTTGGCCGCGTTGCCATTTGGGTTGCGGAACTGAGCGTGGTTGAAGGCATTGAACATCTCCACCCGCAGCTGGAAGAACTTGCCTTCTGATACCGAGAAGTCCTTCTGGATCCCGATGTCGAAGTTGTTGAGGCCAGGCCCGCTGATGGGTGCGCGGGAGGAATTCCCGAAGAAGCCCCGCTCCGTGTTCTCGAAGCAACCCCGGTCGATGAACTGCAGATCCCGACGCAGGTCCGCCCCTTCCAGTTCACCCGAGCAAAGTCGGTTCGGCCGGTGGCCGACGAACGGGCTGCCGGTGCGGTTGGGAACCGTGATGAAGATCGGCAGGCCGTTCGAGAACGTGGCGATCGTCGTCAGCTCCCATCCACCGACCACGTAGTCCAAGCCTTTCGTCATGTCGGTGCCAAGCTGCCGACCGCGCCCGAAGGGCAGCTCCCAGAGGGCGCTGATCACGGCCCGGTGCTTTACGTTGAACGAGGTCGGCCCCTTGTCCAGCGCACGGTTGTTCGCGATCTGGTTGTTCGTTGCGCCACCCAGCTCCCAGCCGTCATAGAGTGCCTTGCCGAAGGTGTACTCGGCCCTAAAGTCGAGCCCTTGCGACATGCGGTGGTGGTACCGCGCGATTAGGGCGTTGTAGCTCGAGTTCGCATTGAAGTCCGACTGAAGGATCGCCCGGTAGCGCAGGTATGGCCTCGTGGACCGGTCGCACCGAAGGTCTGATCCGACTCGGCACTGGTTGTTGTCGTACCTGTTCTGCTGACGGTGACCGCTGTTGCCGAGATACGTCAGCTCGAACATGTCGTTGTCGCTGAGCGTGCGCTGGATCGAGAAGTTCCACTGCTGCACGTAGGGTGTCCGCCCTTCCTCCTGCAGCGTGAAGGGCGTGATGCCGTTGGGAAGGTCCCGGGCGAAGTTCTCGTCGATCGGCGGCAAGGCTATGACTGGGAAGACGTTGACGCCTGGTATGAACTCGGGAATGAGCTTGCCCGTGTTGATCGCGTCCACGCTGTTCGTGAAGGGCGGGCCAACCGCCGCGAACTGCAGCTCGATCAGCTGCATGTCGGAGAAGTACGCCCCAGCACCCGCACGGACGACGGTCTTGTCGTCGACCTGCCAGGCGATTCCGAACCGCGGCGCGAAGTTGTCGCTGTCCGGCAGGATGACCCGTGGGTCAACCTGTCCTAGGACGGCGAACTTGAGGAGGCCCGTGCCTGCATCAAATCCATGCGGATAGTCGGCGGCCCGGCCTTGCGGGTTCGGAATTGTGTCCTTGAACCACGAAAGCCCCCAGTTCAGAGTCAGATTTCTCCGCAGCTTCCAGGTGTCCTGGATGTAGGGCATGAACTGGGTGTGCCGGTACTGCAGCATCGGCAGTCCACGCGTGCTGCCACGGTCCGGCGTTCCGAGCAGGTAGTCGGCGAAGCCGTTCCCGCTGTCACCGCCAGAGGGAACCAAGTTGCCCGCAGCGTTACGCGTCAGCTGTGCCGTGTAGACGCGGTTGTAGATGAGGGATCCGTGCGCACCAGCGTTCGCATTCTGCTGCCAAGTACGCCGGTACCGGATGCTCGCTCCGAATCGGTACTGGTGGTTGCCAGTGATGAAGCTCACGCCTGGATCGAACTGGTAGTTGTTGTCGATGTTGCCGAGGTCACCGTTCGAGCGACCGAAACCGGTGAATCCTTGGATTCTCTGTGCGAAGACGCCGCGCGTGTCGAACGTTCCGGTGATCCCGAGGGGCGTAAGGATGTCCCCGACATCCCGCGCCTCGTTGCTGAACAGAGCCTGGTTGCGTGAAACGCCGAGACGCATCGTGCTCACCCATCTAGGCGAGATCGTGTACGTGTGCTGCATCATCCACATGGCGAACTGGTTCGGGTAGAACGCACCGCTCAGGGGGAACGCCCCGGGACGGACCGCGGAGTTGTCCTGCCAGATGTACTGCGTGAACAGGCTCTGCTTGTTGGTCAGCTGCGTGTCGCCTCGCAAGTTGAACTGGTCGTTGTCCACGGTGTTCCTCGGGTGCACGAACAGGTTACTGGGCCGCATCTGGAAGCTCGATCCAGGCAAGTAGTACTGCAGGAGGTTCTCCGAGACGGGGTTGAATCGGCTCTGGGGAATTGTCTGGTTGGGAAATGGATCGCGCGTGCCAGCCGCCTCGTTCAGCGTGTTCGGATCGTGAATGATGAATGGATCCTCGCTGAAGTCCCCGCCGAACATCGTCCTCGTCGGAGTGAACACACCACGGGAGAAGGCGACCCGCTCGCGCATACCCTCGTATCCAGCGCGGAACCACAACTTGTCCTTGACGATGGGGCCGCCGATGTGAAACCCGTACTGGTTCCGCTTTAGCTCCTCGGGACCTGGCGCGAAGTAGTTGCGCGCATCCAGCACGGTGTTGCGCACGAACTCGAACGCCTCGCCGTGGAACTGGTTGCCCCCGCTCCGAGTCGTGACGTTGACCATCGACGGGTTCGGTCCCTGGTCCGGCATGAAGAAGCTCGACTGGACCTTGAACTGATCGACGTTCGCCACCGAGAGACCCACCGCAAGCTCCCCGCCCCGCGCACCGCGGACCTGGATGCCGTTGATGGTGTAGCTGTTGTTCGCCGCCTTGACCCCACCCACGACCACAAACCGGCCGGGATGGCCGATCTGACCTTGGAACGAGGCTCGGCCCTCGGACGGTGCGGTGCCGCCGGCCAGAAGGGCGAGCTGCAGGAAGTTGCGCCCATTCAGCGGAAGCTCATTGACGCGCTCCGAGTCGACGACCGTGCCGATCGCGTTGTTCTCCGTCTCCAGCAAGACGGCTACGGCCTCGACGGTGACAACGTTCGTCACCTGGCCAACCGAGAGCTCGACGTTGACGGCGGCACGCTGTCCGACCTGAACCACGAGATCCGTGATCTCCTGCGTGGCGAATCCTTCACTCGAGACGCGGACCGTGTAGGTGCCAGGTGTGATGTCCGGGTAGACATAGTTGCCCGCTTCGTTCGTCGAGAGATCCTGTTCGGAACCGCGCTCGGCGCTGATCAGAGTGACGGTCGCGCCGGGGATGACGGCGCCGGTTTCGTCCGTGACCGTCCCGGCGACCGACGCACTGCCCGAGATGCCCTGGGCCCAAGCCACAGGCATCGCTGCGACGAGAGCGACTACGAAGATGGGGATAATTGCGGATCTGAGACGCATCGGATTACGTCCATGGCTAGACGCACTACGGACCGTAGATACGAACTTGGCCTAGTGGATGGTTGGCTATTGTACAGATCTCTGCCGCCTTCTGGGTTAGGAGCTCTTTCCTGTTCACGGGAAGTGAGGGTCTTGGACGTCTGAACCGGTTTGGCATGACGTATCGGCCCCTCTGGGGCGGATAGCACTCTCGTCCCGCAGGTGGCTGTGGATTGCCACCGAATCGGGCCATGCGTTCCTAGTGCATTGCGGTTTTCGGAGTCGTTCTGCGGAAGACATTCCTGCACAACGCCACGCGATGCCGCCCTGGTATGCGGCTCCCCTTCACTGATCAGGGCCTCACGCGCCACGCAGGCGACCATCGCGGGTCGCGGCGCCTGTCGGCTTCCCGGGAGCGTGAGCCACGCGCGGCAGGTGCGACTCAGCGAGACCGGTGCCGGGACCACCGTTGGACGGCAATCACCCGGTACGTCCAGCCTCTCTAGGAACCGGGCCTAGCTGCGAGTCTCTTCGCCAACGCTGGCTGGTGGCGCTAGCCTCGCGCCATCCGGCTAGGTAGGCCGAGCGAAGGCTCGTGCCCCAAACCGACCAGAGCACACCGGAGGTGGAAACTGCCTTAGAGACCTCGGATCATGTCGAGCTGGCTTTCCAGTTCCTGTGCCAACTCCGGATTCTGCTCGTACACGTTGTTCCGCTCGGAGATGTCGTCGTCCAGGTTGTAAAGCTGGTACGGCCGCTCGAACGGTGTTCCACGTGGCTGCTCGCGCCCGCCCGAACCGTTGCCTGCAATGAGCTTCCACGGGCCATCGCGTATCGCGAACATCCCTGAGGATGAATGGTTGATTACTGACGGGCGAGGTTCGGACCTCGCCCCGCCCCGCAGCAGCGGCAGGAAGCTGAAGCTGTCCTCCGCAGCGCCCTCCGGCAAGTCGGCGCCGGCGATATCGGCGAGCGTGGCGAACACGTCCGTAAGACAGATCGTGTCGCGCTCGACACTACCTGCCTCGATCTGCCCAGGCCACCGAGCGAAGAACGGAACCCGGTGCCCTGCCTCGTAGACGTCAGCCTTGGTGCCTCGGTACACGCCATTGGCAGTGTGGTTCTCGGCCCGGTAGGCCTGAATCGTTTCGTCGTCCGTATGGTCGGGCTCGTCCGGATCGTCTCGGCGATACATGAAGGAACCGTTGTCCGAGGTGAATATGACCAAGGTGTTGTCCCTGACACCTGCCTCGTCCACCGCACGCAGAATGCCTCCAGCGGCATCGTCCACCTGCACAATGAAGTCCCCGTACGGACCGAGGTCCGTCGCGCCCTTGAAGCGCTCTGCAGGCCAGACGGGCTTGTGCGGTGCCGTCAATGGCACATACACGAAGAACGGCTTGTCTCCGGACGCCGAACGTTTGATGAACTCCGATGCAGTCTCGACGAGCTTGTCCAGGACAGCCTCCGGATCGAAGTTGCTGCCGATCTCCCCCTCGCGCATGAAGGGCGGGAACTTGATCGCTGCCTGAGTGTCCAGAGGATGGCCCGTGATCTCTCCGTCAACGATGTAAACGTAGGGCGGAAAGTCCAGCGATGCAGGAATCACGAACGACTCGTCGAACCCTCTCGTATGCGGACCGTCGCTGACAGGCTTGCTGAAGTCGAACTCGCCGGCTTCGTCTTTTGCGAATCCCAGACCCAAGTGCCACTTTCCGACCACCGCCGTCGTGTATCCGATGTCTTGCAGAAACGTCCCGAAGGTCGCCCGGCCCTGTGCCATGAGCGGTTCCCCGTATCCGTTCAGCACGCCGCGCTTGAGGTGCGTCCTCCATGCGTAGCGGCCAGTGACCAGCCCGTACCGGGTCGGCGTGCACACGGCCGAGGGCGTGTGGGCATCGACGAACGTCATGCCTTCGGCCGCCATCGCGTCCAAGTTGGGCGTCGGGATCTTGGAGTCTGGGTTCAGGGTCTGTACATCCCCAGACCCTAAGTCGTCCGCCAGCACGACGACTACATTGGGCAGGCTTGGTGGATTGCTGTCCGCGGCACATGCCAGCGTGAGAGAGACGATTAGGAGGATCACTCCTGTGGTGCGCAATGACAAGGTGGCTCCTCTCGAACCTGTAACGATCACCGGATTAGGTCAGACGCGTGCACGCCCGGGCTAGGCCCCCCTTTAAGCAGGGTGACGTCGCGCTATGGTTCGCCGGAAGGCGGATCAGTCCTACTTCTTGATCTTGCGCTTCCCGGCGATGTCGCGACGCTCGTTCTCAAGATCGAACTGATAGTCCTTCACACCGTCAGCGAAGCTCTCGTTCTCGTAGTAGGGCTCCGCCCACCTCTCGGACATGTCGAGGACAAACCCGCGCACCCGCGGATCGTTGATTCCCTCGCGATCGAACATCTGCGAGACCTCGAGGAGGATGTTGGCCATGCCCCACGTCATCGCCTCGGAGCTCGCCTTGACACCTCCCGCCGCAGCAGCAGCGGCAAGCTTGTCCGGCTCAGTGTCGCCGACCATGTCGGACGTCACCGTGAAGATCGCCCGCGTAAGCGTCTGGTCCTCCATGGCGGCTACCTGGGCATCCACCTTGTTGCCCGCCTTGACTGACTCGATGAGCGGCGAAATGCTCGCGTTGCCCGATGGAAGGGGAAAGTCGAACGCAATCTCCGGCTGCGCTTGAAGCATCTTCTGGATCGCTCCGACGCCTTCGGAGAACTCGATCGCGTTCACTTTCGTGCGCCGCCGGTAGTCGTTGATGCGGTTCTGGTACTCGTCGGTTCGAGCGTCGTTGGCCTCTAAGCCGTCCGTGAACGCCTGGGCCAGCTCGTGGTATCCACGGGCCAAGCCAGCCGTCAAGACGGAGTGCCAGAGGGTCGCCTTTGCGGCGACCTCGCCCTCGCCCTTCATGGCCTCGCCAAGCTGTTCGACCGTCTTGGTGAAGTCAGGAATGGCGTAATTGTCGGTGGCGGCCTGCAGGTACCACTCCGGGGAGCCTTGAGCAGGGCCACTTGGCGCGGATGAACACGAGAGCGTGCCAGCGAGAACGATGGCTAACGCAATCGCGGTGAGTGACGAAGTACTAGTGAACCTATGACTGTGCATAGACATTTGGCCTCCTTCGGTGCACAGTTTGACAGGTTGCCCCTCCATGCGCAAGGACTTGCAGGGCGTTCAACGGTAGTGGGTGCATTGGCTTGGGCAACCCTGTAGGCACCTCTGTCCTGGCTATACGATGACTGTCGGGCCCGCCCCGCCCATGTGGCGCGGGATCCCGATTGAGGCCACGGAGACCCTTGCCTCAAATGGCCCGGTAGCAGCGCGTGACCGCTTCACCGATCGCTCCCGTACGGCATCCGCTGGAAGCGTTTGTACTTGCCGGAGGCGCCAGCAGCCGGTTCGGACGCGACAAGGCAACGTTCATGCTGCGCGGCAAGCCGATGGCACTCTGGGTTGCCGAGGCACTCGAGCGCCGTGCGATGGAAGTCACCGTGGTCGGCAAGCCCGACCTGCATGGACCGCTCGGCTATCCAGTCATCGAAGACCTCCTTGAGGGGTGCGGTCCGCTTGCCGGCATCGTGACCGCCCTGGCCAAGGCACAGGGCCCCTGGAGCCTGATCTGCGCCTGCGACATGCCGCTCATCGGTTCGGCGCCGCTGGACTCGCTGTTCGAGACGGCCTCTCGGTCGGCGAAGCAGGCTCTCGTGCCGCTGACGCCGGACGGGCGGCTCCAGCCGCTGTGTGCGGTCTATGCAAAATCCGCTCACGAACCCTTGGACCGCGCCTTGGAGCGGGGTGTCCGCAGGATCACGGAAGCGCTGGATGCGCTGGCATGGGAACCGTTTCGCGTCACCGACGGTACGCCCTTCACGAACGTGAACAGGCCGTCGGACCTCGCACCGGGAAACTAGTCGGCCACTCCTTCCGAGAGCCGTTCGAGATCGTCAGCGTTGTTGAAGAAGTGGAGTGCGACGCGTAGGTTGCCCTCACGAGCGGACACGGCGACCCGCCGCTGGTCGAGCGACTTGCGCAGCGCCACCGTGTCTCGGCCCGGGATCCGCGCACTGACGATCGACGACCGGGCAGCGCCCGTCAGATCGGCAGCTACCGCCCCATGCCCGCGCAGCATGTCACGACACTGGTCTGCCAAGTGAAGTGCCCTGCTCTCAATCGGCTCAGGGCCACACTCTAGGATGAGGTCCAGGCTCGCTTCTAGTCCAAACAACACCGAGAACGGCTGGACACCGCCTTCGTACATCTGCGTGGACTTTGGGAGTTCGGGTCGGCCGTGGTGCAGTGATTCATGATCGCGCCACGCGTAGTGGCTCCTCCAGCTGACCACCGTCGGTCGCAGCCACTCTCGCGTGGAGTCAGGGGCGTAGAAGAACCCCGATCCAGCCGGACCCAGCATCCACTTGTATCCGTGTACCAGCAGGAAGTCGACCGGGGTTGACCGCAGATCGTGGCGCAGCACTCCCACGCTTTGCGTCCCGTCGATGCACAGCAGGACACCGCGACGCCTCAACTCCGGCGCGATGTCGTCCAAAGGGGCACGCACGCCATCCGAATAGTTGACCGAGCTGAGCACGACCAATCTGGTGCGGTTCGTGACCTGGTCGAGGATTGCCTCCGGCGCCAGTGCTCCGCCGGGCGGGTCGAGCGGACGGAAGCGGACTCCCTTGCTGTCCAGCAGCATCGGTGCATAGAGGTTGTTCGGGAACTCATGTGCCATCGCCAGGACCTCGTCCCCTTCCCGCCACGGAATGCCATTCAGCAGCCACGAGAGCGCTGTCCCCGCGTTGGGGCAGAAGCCGATGTCCTCCGGTCCGCAGCCGATCAGCCGTCCGATCTTCGCCCGGATCCCGTCGAGACGGTCGAACCACTCCTGGAAGTCTTGTCCGGCCGTCAAATTGCGGTTCCGGAAGTGAGACGTCATCGCCTCCACGGCCGTCGACGGCATCGGCCCGAAGGCCGCCGTGTTCAAGTGGGTCCAGTGCTCAAACACCGGAAACATCTGCCTGCAGCGCTCCCAGTCCACGTTCGCCACATCTTCAGGCTAGTCCATTGGGAAGCCGCCTCTAATGTGCGGGGATCTTGGCCCGGCGACCCTGGCGGGGGTGAGTTCGTGGCGGTCAGGATCCGAGCCTGCACTTCGACTGAATCGGAGTGTCAGGTGTGTATTCGTTACGCTGATTGGGCAATTCGACCGGTCCGGCGTTATTGCCGAGCGGTTGCGAACGGAGCGCACCGCAGAAGTGTCCACAACAGCGCCGCCGCACCCTCGGGGATCGGACAGCGCCCCTTGGTGGAGCGGCATCGAGAATTCGTGTTCGGCCGTCCTGTTGGCGCTGATCGCGCTGCTGCCGCTGCTCGAGGGTGTGGCCCGAATAGCGGGCCTAGGCAACCTGATCGCAGGTTCGCTTCCGCTCGTCCAGCACTTGACCCTTCTAGTGGCCATCGCCGGCGGAGCGATGGCGGCCCGCAACAACCGACTGCTCGCGCTCTCGACGGCTGAATTCATACCGGCTCGTTTCAAGCCGATTGCCCGCAGGTTCTCGGCGACGATCACCGTCGCCGTCTGCGCATGCCTAGCCTACGGCTCCTGGCAGTTCGCGATGGTCGAGCGGGAGGCCGGCGACCTTGTCGCATTCGGCCTTCCCGTATGGCTGTTCGTTCTGGCGATGGCCCCCGGGTTCGCAGTGATCGGACTTCGCGTCGCCTGGCTCTCCTCTAGGCATCTCGGCATCAGAGGCCTTGGCCTGCTGGGCGTCGTCGTGCCGCTAGCCCTCGGCTATTGGGAGTTCCTCGGCGAGCTTCCAATCCTGCCGTACGTGGTTGGTGCACTGATCACCGGCGGACTGCTCGGCGTTCCGATCTTCGCGGTCATCGGTGGCCTCGCCTTGACGCTGTTCTGGTACGAGTTCACGCCTGTTTCGGCGGTTCCGCTCGCTGCCTACCAGCTCTCGGGCCAACCGCTTCTGCCCGCGATCCCTCTGTTCACCCTTGGCGGCTACATCCTTTCCGAAGGCGGCTCGTGCCAGAGGCTTGTCAAGGTCTTCCGGGCCTGGGTCGGCTGGCTGCCGGGCGGACTGGCCGTCACCGCAGCGGTGGCGTTCGCATTCTTCACCTCGTTCACGGGTGCGTCTGGCGTCACCATCCTGTCGCTCGGCGGGCTGCTCATGCCTGCCCTCAGAGCAGCCCGCTACGGGGAACGGTTCTCGCTCGGACTGGTGACCGCTTCGGGATCCATTGGACTGCTCTTTCCCCCGAGTCTTGCAGTGATCCTGTATGCGGTCTACTCGCGGACGCCGATCAACGAACTCTTCATCGGCGGCCTGTTGCCAGGAGCTCTGCTGGTCTGCATCGTCGCCCTCTGGGGCATCAGGCACGGGGCGCGACTGGACGGAACGAGGCAGCGGTTCGACCTGGCAGAGGCCAAGGCAGCGCTGCAGGACGCCAAGTGGATCCTGCTACTGCCAGTGCTGGTCCTTGTCGGCATATTCGGCGGCGTTCTGACGCTGGTCGAAGCTGCTGCCGTGACTGTGCTCTACGCGTTCGTTGTCGAGTGCTTCGTCCATCGCGAGCTTCCGATCCGGGGCCGTCTCGTCGACGTGGCAGCCCGATGTGCCGCGCTCGTCGGTGGTGTCCTGCTGATACTGGCAGTGGCCCTAGGGTTCACCAACTACCTGATCGACGCCCAAGTCCCGGACCTCGCACTGGACTGGGTCCAGACGCAAATCGAGTCCAAGGTCGTCTTCCTGATGGTCCTCAACGGCCTGCTCCTAATCGTCGGCTGCATGATGGACATCTTCTCCGCCATCCTCGTCGTCGTGCCCCTCGTCGCACCGATGGCAGAGGCGTTCGGCGTGGACCCTGTGCACATGGGGATCATCTTCCTGGCGAACCTGGAGCTGGGATACCTGACGCCTCCCGTGGGCATGAACCTGTTCCTGTCGTCGTACCGATTCGACAAGCCACTGGTGCAGGTCTACCGGTCCGTGCTACCGTTCCTAGCGATGCTGCTGGTCGGCGTCCTGGTGATTACGTACGTGCCATGGCTGTCGCTCGCGCTGGTGCGCTAGCTGGCAAGCACCCGCTGATAGACTCGAAGCGAAGAACGGATTGGCCAAGGAATGATCCAGAGAAGGACCACGGTCAGTTGCGATGTCAGCGGCGTGCGGATCGGTGGTTCGAACCCGATCGTTGTCCAGTCGATGACCAACACCGACACCGCCGACTCACCGTCGACGGTCAATCAGGTGATGGCGCTCGCGCAGGTCGGGTCAGAGCTTGTCCGGGTCACCGTCAATCACGACAAGGCCGCCGAGGCTGTGCCCGGCATCGTTCGGACGCTGCACGACTTCGGCTGCGACGTGCCGATCGTCGGCGACTTCCACTACAACGGCCACCTGCTGCTTCGCAACCATCCGGAGTGCGCCAAGGCCTTGGCGAAGTTCCGCATCAACCCCGGCAACGTCGACATCGGAAAGAAGCACGACGACAACTTCCGGACGATGATCGAGGTTGCCATCGAGTACGGCAAGCCTGTGCGGATCGGGGTGAACTGGGGCTCGCTCGACCAGCGGCTGCTCACGGAGCGAATGGACGCGAACGGCCGTCGCGCACAGCCGTTGAGCGCAGCTGAGGTGATGTACGAGACCATCGTCCTCAGCGCACTGCGTTCGGCCGAGTCTGCGCAGGAGTACGGACTCCCCAAGGACAGGATCATCCTCAGCGCGAAGGTCTCGAGCGTCCAGGACCTGATCGCGGTCTACCGGGCACTGTCAAGTCAGACCGACCTGCCCCTGCACCTAGGGCTGACCGAGGCCGGGATCGGCAACAAGGGGATCGTCGCCTCGACGGCCGGCATGGCAGTGCTGCTGCAGGACGGCATCGGGGACACGGTGCGTGTTTCGCTCACACCCCGGCCAGACGGCGATCGCTGCGAGGAGGTCGAGGTCGCCAAGCAGATGCTGCAGTCCTTGGACATCCGTCACTTCACCCCGCAGGTGACAGCGTGTCCGGGCTGCGGACGCACGACGAGCACGTTCTTTCAGGAGATGGCGGAGGAGATCCAGACCTATCTGGGTGACCAGATGCCTGTCTGGAGGCAGCGCTACGCGGGCGTAGAGACGATGGACGTGGCCGTGATGGGCTGCGTCGTGAACGGCCCAGGAGAATCCAAGTACGCCGACATCGGCATTTCACTGCCTGGGAACTTCGAAGAGCCGGTCGCGCCGGTCTACATGGACGGACAGCTCTACCGGACCCTGCGCGGCGACCGGATCGTGGCGGAGTTCATCGACATCCTGAACGACTACGTGGAGCGGAAGTACGCCCCCACCGTAGCCGAGGGTGTCGGGCATCACGTGGCCTGACAGTTCCACACACGGATGGGCGCTAATCGATTGCGCTCAAGGCGCGTCCTTCGCCTCTTGACCGTCTAGCCAGACCCTCAGCAGCGGACTGCGTGTCCGCGAACAGTCGGCTCCCGAAACTGCGGGCGCGAAGATCGGCTGGATGGCGCGCTAGGCAGGCCCGAACCACGGGAACACTGTTGTAAACCGGTAGCCGAGCTGAAGGTACAGGTAGGCGACGACGCCCGCGACAAGGCCTAGGAAGACCACCAGCGTCAAGACTAGGTTCAGCCACGGAATCTTGCGCCCCTCCCTGCGCCGCACCAGCAACCAGCTCGCGCCGATGCCGACGAAGTAGAGCAGGATCATCGGGCCAGCGAAGATCGTCATCGTGATCGGGTCGCCGGTCGGGGTGATCACTGCCGCGAGGATGAACATGATCAGCACCGCGTAGCGCAGATTGCGCAGCAGGAACGACGGAGTGGTCAGGCGCAGTAGCGTGAGGAAGAAGATCAGGACCGGCAGCTGGAACACCAGGCCAAGTCCGATCTCGAGAATGATGAACGTGGTTAGGTACTGCGTGACGGCGATGTACGGCTCCACCTGGTCGGTGACGGTCAGCAGGAACTGGAGCGTGAACCGGAGCGCGATGAAGTAGCAGAACGCCCCGCCGAGGATGAACAGGCCCGATGTCGTGAAGATGAACGGCAGCGCCCAGTGCTTCTCCCGCTTGTAGAGGCCTGGGGCTATGAACTGCCACGCCTGGAACATCAGCCAAGGCGAGCCCAAGAACACCGCTGCCACGAGCGGGACGTTGATGTACATCACCTTGAACTGCTCAAGGGGATTGGTGTTGATGATCTTGATGTCTATGCCGTCAGGTCCGGTGGCGTCCTTGATCGATTGGACGGCCCCGTGGAATGGCTCGAGAACCAGTGAGAGCAAGTCCCCAGCGAACATTAGGCAGAAGAGATAGACGATAAACAGCCCCAACAGCGCACGGAGGATGCGCGTCCGCAGCTCGGCCAGATGTTCGAGGAAGGACATGCGGACCATGCCGTCTTCCTCGTCGTCCTCATCCGTCGAAGGCGGTGGAGTCGATCCTCCAGAGCTTCCGGACGTTGCGGTGTTTGCAGTAGAGGCGGCAGGCTCCTGTGAGCTGTGGCCCGGAGCGTACGGGTCGTCGTAGATGTGATCCGACTCGTCGTAGTAGGACGGGTCATCGTAGACGGAGGATGTCTGCTCCGGCTTTTGACCTCCCGCTTCCGTGACTTCCGTCGGAGCAGCCGGATCCGGGTTCGGAGAGCTCTTCGAGCCGTCGGGCCGATCGTTGTCTTCGGCACTCATGGGGGGCGCTGGGATTGGGAGGCTCGGGCCGTTCGGAGCGGCCTATACCGGCTCAGACAGACTTCGCGGCGACGGCCTCTTCCGCTTCGGGGACTCCAGACACTGAGTCGGACGCGTCGCCTCCAATCGTGCCCAACTCCGCGACGGATTCGCCAGATGACTGATCTGCCTCATTCGCATCGGGCGTGACCGCCTCGGACGACGAGGGTGATGCGGTCGAACTCTGCGACCCGCTCGTCGAGCCGGAACTGTCGTCGTAGTCGTAGTCGCTGTAGTAGTCGTCCTCGTTGTCGTCGTAATACGTGTTGGTGAGGTCCTTGCTCACGGCCCGGGTGGCGTCCTTGACGTCGCGGGTCTCGCGCTCGATGTTGTCCATCTCACGTTGGAACGTCGACTTGAGCTCGTTGGAAGCACGCTTGAACTCGGCCATGCCCTTGCCGAACGTACGGCCCAGCTCGGGCAGCTTCTTCGGTCCGAACACAAGTAGGGCCAAGACGAAGATGACGACAAGTTCGCCCATGCCTAGGGGGCCCATAGGAGTCTTCCTGAACGCGCCAAACCCGTATCCAGAGGCGCGATTCGTCCCTTGATGATACCGACGGAATCGTAGGGAATCAAATCTACGGGCGGGCTCTCCAGCAACCGCGGACCTTGTGCCCGCACAACCTTCGGTGCCTTGAGCGTCTATGTCAGTGCTGGGCGGTGCGTTGGCTCCTCTGTGGTCCAGCCGACACTCTCACTCCAAAGGTAGGTCCGAGTCTACAGTGAGGACATGCCGTAAATGCGTCTTTAATTGTAAATTTAATTGGTTAATCAAAGATCTATATTCGTGTACTATGCCGTACGATGGTGTTCCAGTTCTTCGCTCCTCCTTCACTAGCCAGCACCCCTGCGCCTCTACGGCGCCGCGTAGGGCAAGATCCGTGACATCGGCACCCAGAAATCCGCCACCGCCCCCTGACTTGCCAGACGGTTGCCGGACACTCCGTGTTCCGAGCACCGAACAGTCCACTAAGCCGTTCGCACCTCAGGCTCCAAGATTCTTGGTGAGACAGGACGCAGCCGGCCTACATGACCCTGATGGAACCCTTGCCCGCGTCATCTGATGGCCAAGGCAACGGCCCGCCCCAGGATGAGAGTGGGGGCTTCCGCGCAAACCACCTTTGGCGGGTCGCCGGCGGGCCGCTTGAATCCCACCGCGCCCGGTGCGTCGAAGCGCTCCCCACGCCTAGTTCACCGGAACAACGTAAGAATCAACACGGCGCTAGGACGGCGGACTCCCAGTCCGCGGCCGCCAAGGCCTCGCCTAACCCACTTAGGGATTGCCCGGCAGACCGAGCAAATTCGACCACTGGCTGTTGCCCCCAGTCCAGCAGGCGGCAGGCGGTCTGGGCTGCCGACACCCTCGATTCGGCTCATTCCGCCCTCGCTACAATGGCACGCATGGATCAAATCGGGCTGAAGAGGATGCATCATGTCTCGTTCGCCGTAGCAGATCTGGAGGCGTCGAAGCGGTTCTTCTGCGACACGCTCGGGCTTCCCGAGGACGAGCGTCCGGCATTCGGGTTTCCCGGCGCTTGGCTTGCCGTTGGCGACCGCCAGATTCACCTAATCGCCGATCCCAAGGCAGGTCAGGCGGGACGAGGCCCCACCGGACGGGGCGATCATCTGGCCATGGAAGTGGCTGATCTGGAACGGGTCAAGAACCGTCTACGCGAGTGCGACATCGAGTTTGTCGAAGGGAAGAACGAAGATCTGGGCATGAGCCAAGCGTTCTGCAGTGACCCCGACGGTCACACCATCGAGTTCGTCCAGTACCACTGAGGCGAACATCCAGTGGTCGGTATGATGGGATCGTGGATGGCATGCTGAGACCCATCAAACGCGTTCTCCTGAGCATGGGTGTGATTGCCCTGTTCGCACTGCCAGCCACCCCTCAATCCGCGGAATTTGGCATCTCAGCCGGATACGGTGCCCTCACGGACAACGACCTGAGCGTGACCGAAGTGACCTCGACAGCCAGGCGCGACACCTTCGCGCTGACGAACGGCGTTCGGGTTGGTGGCCGCATGGCGCTCAACACCAGGGCCTTCATCGGACACGAGGTCTCGTACTCATACCAGCACGCGGGCCTCGACTTCCTGACGAGCGACGCGACGGGTGCCGGCGAGGAGGACCTCGGCGCTGTCCGAGCGCACCATATGTACTACAACATGGTGCTGCACGCGACACCCACCGGCATCCCGATTCGGCCATTTGTCACTGGCGGCGGCGGGTTCTCGTCGTTCTTCCTGCCGGGCATCTCCTCGCTTTCAGGCGGCGGCGACACCAAGTTCGGCTACAACTATGGCGGCGGGGTCAAGTTCAACATGTTCATGTACGGCGTGCGATTCGACGTGCGCAACCACGTCACTGGCAAACCGTTCGGGCGCTATCTGCCTAACGTCCAAGGCACACTGCAGAACCTGGAGTTCTCGGTGACCTTCTCGCTCCTGCTGGGCTAAGCAGGACGGAAACCGGCCGCACAGCCGATTGGCGGGCGCGGCCCTCGTTGGCGAGCCTAGAAGCTCTGTACCGCTTCGGTCTCGTCCGTGTGGGACTCGAAGACCGTGTATAGCTTCGTGACTGTCAGCAGGTCCTGCACCTTGGTCTGTACATTGAGCAGCTTCACGGTGCAGCCCTGGCCCCTCGCCGTCGTGTAGGCGGAAACCAGCTCGCCGAGCCCCGAACTGTCGATGTAACTGACGCTGGCCAGGTTAAGGACAACCTTCGTCGCACCGTCCTGCAGCATGCCGCGGACATCGTCGCGCAGCTTGCCAGACGCCTCGCCCAGCGTAATGCGCCCAGACAGGTCGACGACCTTGACACCGTCAACGTCTCGGATCGAGATTGACAAACTCATCGGAATTCTCTCCTAAGGATTCTGGCCCGCGCCTTCCGCACGGTACTTAAGCAAACTAATCTTCGCACCAGACTCGGCCTTGAAGCCCACTTCGACTTTGTCGAAGAACGCCCGCATCATCATCAAACCACGGCCCGAACCACTGAGCAGGTTCTCGGGCGAGAGCGGATCGGGGACACCGTCCGGATCGAAGCCACCACCCTCGTCCATGACCACGACCCGAAAGGCCTCGGCATCGATCGAGGTCTCGAACAACACCCGCTTGTCCGCGTGAAACCGGTTTCCGTGCTTGACGGCATTGGCTACGGCTTCGCGCACGCCCATGCCGATCTGATGGACCTGGTCGTCGTCGAACCCGTTGATGTCCGCCATTCGCTGGACGATGAGTTCCGCAGCTTCCACGGCGTCCAGCGTACTTTCCAAGCGGATCCTAAGCTTCCGCGCCTCTACCATTCCAGCGACTGGGAGCGGACCATGCCCGAACCCGACTCCGGCAACGAATTAGGCACGATGGCACACAAGCGCATCGCAAGTCAAGACGGCGTCCAGCGTCAAGGCTCACAGCCTGAAGGCTCCTTGCAGCCACCGCGAGATGCTTGCAGGAACCGGCCGGCAGGCCGCAGGCTCTGCCGGCCTACTAGCCGCCCTCGGCGGGCGAATCCGCCCGTGAGCCCGCGGAGCGGATGGCGGCTATCCCCGAATGCCGCCCATCTTGGGCGGCAAGGCCCTATTTGGACGCTCCCATAATCGCGACACAAGAGGCATTGCAGCCGTGCGAGACGACCCCGATTGGCGCACAGCCGACACCTTGGTCCACGCCCTAGAGCCCAAGTTCTTCGATGAACTTCGTGTCGTAGCGGCCCTCAACGAATGCAGGCTCGGACAGAATCCTCCGATGGAGCGGAATGGACGACTTGATGCCCTCCAGACTGGTCATCGAGAGTGCCCGCTTCGTGCGCTGGATGGCTTCGGCGCGGTCGCTGCCGTGGACTACCAGCTTGGCGACGAGCGAGTCGTAGAACGGTTGCACTATGCCACCGGCATATGCCGCGCTGTCCACGCGAACACCCAGTCCTCCGGGCGGAACCCAGTTCTTGATTCGGCCGGCCGAAGGCCTGAATGTATCTGGGTCCTCGGCGTTGATGCGGCATTCAATGGCGTGCCCCATCGGTTCGATCGGTCCAGGTACGACCGCCGACACGGGTTCTCCCGCAGCAAGGCGCAGCTGGCTCTTGACGAGGTCAATGCCCGTCACTTCCTCGGTCACGCAGTGCTCGACCTGGATTCGGGCATTGAGCTCGATGAAGTACAGATCACCGGCTTCGTCCATGACGAACTCGACCGTGCCGGCGTTGGCGTACTGGATCTCGGCCAGGGCGTTCTGCAGAATCTCGCCCATCCTGCTGCGCAACGCGGAATCCACCCCATTGGCGGGCGCCTCCTCGAGGAGCTTCTGGTGGCGCCGTTGGATGGAGCACTCTCGCTCCCCCAAGGACACGACATTGCCGTCCAGGTCCCCAAGAACCTGAAACTCGATGTGCCGAGGCCGTTCGATGAACCGTTCTAGATAAAGGTCCCCGCTGCCGAACGCAGCCACAGCCTCCGCTTCGGCCTGGTTGAAGAGGGGCTGCACCTCGCTTTCCTCTTGGACGACGCGCATGCCACGGCCACCACCGCCATGAGCTGCCTTGAGGATCACGGGGAAGCCGATCGACTTCGCCATTTCGAGGGCATCGCTGGCACTCTTCAGCGGCTCGTCCGTCCCCAGCAGGACCGGAATGCCGGCACCGCTTGCCGCCATGCGGGCCTGCGCCTTGTCGCCCATCAGCCGCATGGCCTCCGGGCTAGGTCCGATGAATGCGACGCCGCAGTCGCGGCAAATTTCCGCAAAGTTCGGATTCTCGGCTAGGAACCCATATCCGGGATGGACGGCATCCACGTCCGCGACCTCAGCAGCGCTGATGATCGCCGGGATGCTCAGGTAGCTACTTGCGCTTGGCGCCGGACCAATGCAGATCGCTTGGTCGGCATGCCTGACGTGCAGGGAGTCACGGTCCGCTGTGGAGTAGACCGCGACAGTCTCGACGCCGAGATCCCTGCAGGCTGCGATGACACGCAGCGCGATTTCGCCGCGGTTCGCAATGAGAACCCTCTGGAACATTCGGGACGAGGCGCTAGCTGGTCTCGATGCGGAAGAGCGGCTGCTCGAACTCTACGGCCTGCCCGTTCTCCGTCAAGCGCTCGGCAAGCACGCCTTCATGCTCGCACTCGATCTCGTTCATTAGCTTCATGGCCTCAATGATGCAGATCACCTGGCCCTTCTGGACGCGGTCCCCGATCTGGACGTACGGCGGTGAGTCCGGCGAAGGCGCCAAGTACAGAGTGCCCACCATAGGGGAGAGCACGAGCTCCCCTGGCTTGACCGCCGCAGGGGCGTCAGATGGCACGGGCGCTTGGGCGGCGAACTGCGGTGCGGAGCCAACCGCCGCGCCGACAACCGACCGCTCGCGTGCCACGCGAATCCGAACGTCGCCGGACTCAAACTCGACCGCTGTCAAGTCCTTCTCGTCCAGCAGATCGGCCAGCGCCTCGATCGTCTCGCGATCTCCGTCTCGGAGTGGCATGTTCCTATTGTCCCGAACGCTACAGCACGCGCAGTTCGTGAGATGTGCTAGTCAAGATCTCGCAGCCTGTAGACGTCACCAAGACGACATCCTCGATCCTCGCACCCGCCATCCCTTCGATGTAGGAACCGGGTTCGATGGTGATCACCATTCCAGCCCTCAGCTTCTGACGCTGACGTGGAGCGATGCGCGGACCTTCGTGGATCTCGAGTCCGAGCCCGTGACCCGTGGAGTGCGTGAACGCCTTGTCAAGCCGAACTCCGCCGATCGAAACAGCCTTGAGCGCCTGACGGGCTCGGCGGTCCACAGTTCTGCATTCCACGCCTGGCCGCACCGCTTCGATCGCGGCGGCCTGAGCTGCCGCTACGGCATTGACTAGCTTCCGCTGCGATGTGGCTGGTCCACCCAACGCGATCATGCGGGTCATGTCGCTGCAGTAGCCGTCGAGTATCGCGCCTTGGTCAACGACCACTAGCGCCTTTGGACGCACCGCGACATCCCGTGGTTCGGCGTGGGGCAACGCCCCGTGCGCCCCACTTGCGACGATCGTCGGAAAGGCCGCGCCAGCGGCCCCCCTCATTCGCATCTCATACTCGATCTGCGCCGCCAGCCACGTCTCCGAAACCCCGGCCGACGCCTTGGAGCACGCGGCTTCGAAAGCCTCCGAATTGAGCTGGACGGAGCGCCGTATGGCCTCGATTTCAGAAGGGCTCTTGATCAGCCGCAGATCCTCGACCACGGCCGGCCGAGGGATGAGATCGCAGTGCGGAAGTTCAGACGCAAGATACGCGTACGTCGCATAGTCAAGCCGGTTCTGCTCGAACGCGAGCGTGCTCAGACCGCGCCGCCCAATGTCCTGGACAAAGGCGATCCGGGAATCCCCGCTCGAAATCTCCACGCCGATGCCGCTGGTCTGCTGCTTGGCCTGCGTTCGATACCTGCCGTCGGTGTAGAGCACAGCCTCGTCCGAAACCACAAGCAGGTGGCCGGCGCTGCCACTGAACCCGGTCAGGTAGCGGATGTTGGACAGGGCAGAGACGTAGAACGGCTGTCCACGAAGGCGTGAACGCAGATGATCCAGCCGATCCGCGCGCTCCCTCGCCTCGGCGTCGGATTGCGTCAATGCAGGGTTCTCCACCGCCTGACGGTCTCACTACCAGAAGAACCGCATCTTGAACCCCGCGGTGAACGGCTGCACGACTCGCGTGCCCACGAACACCGACTGGAAGCTGTAGAGGGCTCGCCTGTTGGTCAGATTCGACAACTGGACCGCGATCTCCCATACTCGCCTGTCGTCCGCGTAGTGCTCGTAGCCTACGGACGCGTCGAGGATTGCACGCGGACGGATGCGCGGAGGATCTCCCAGGAGGTCCACGTACGGGAGCTGGTCGCTGTAATCAGGATCCGCGGCCACCTCTGCTGGATCGGAAGGGTTGGAAACCAGACCGCTGTCGTAGCGCATCTGCCAGCTCGTCCACCAGCGTCTTCTGGGGCGATAAATGAGATTGCCAGAAATCCCTAGCGCCTGGTCGTGGTCAATCACGAACGGACCCTCGCTCAGTGAATCGACCGCCGTGGCTCCGAGAAAGAGACCGCCGGTGAATGGGGGCGTGACGATCGCACGGAAGTGCGTCGCGCTCAGGGTGCCTGAGACACCCCTGAACTCTGGCACTCGGATCTGGCCCTCCACACCGTTCACTCTCGAGAACGCGAGCGCCGTCGGAAAGACGATTCCGGTGTTGAGGAAGTTGTCGTTGTCCTGCGGACTCGAAGAGTTCTTGTGGTAGAACGCCGCGTCCACCGTTGCGCGGCCCCAGACTCTCTGCTGCAGACCGACCTCGTAAACGTTCTGCAGCTGCGCTTCGATCGGGATCGAGCCACCCTCGAAAGCTCGGCGGACCTCGGGTGGCGCCAGCCTCGCGGAGAGCGGCGAGTTCGCCAGCAAAAGGTTCTCGTTCGGAGGCGTCTGCAGATTGCGGTTGTAGGAGGCGCGCAGCACCGTGCCCGTCATCTCGAGATGGTATGCGAGCCCCACACGAGGCTGCAGGGACGTTTCGCGCACCACCATTGAGTAGCGGTCGAGTCGCAGGCCGAGGTCGAGAGAGAGCGAACCCATCGTGACTCGGTCCCGGACAAACCCGGTGAGCATGCTGCCCGAACGGCTCTCGTTAAAAAAGAACGGCTGCCCGCCCCTCGACAGGTCGTGCAGAAGCAGGTTCGGGTTGTACTCGTCGGAGTCGGAATGGTTGGCGGCCGGCGACGTCAGCCCGAACTCGAACCACTCGCTGACGGGAAAGTACTGTCCGTCGAGCCCGATCTGCAGATCGTGACTGTCCAGACGCCACCGGAAGCGGTTGAACGTTGACAGTGTGGCGAGGGTGCGAAACAACGATGCCGTCACAGGGGTGTCCCGCGGGCTGGGGGAAAGCCAAGACGCCGTGTCGCGATAGGACGTCACGGAATCGAATGTCGCGGACGGCGAAAGAACCCGCACGTATCCAAATCCGACAGACACGTCGTCTAGCAGACGCCGTTGCTCCTGACCCGCCAAGTGCTGGCTGCGCAGATTCGCCAGCTGGAACGACGAGCGGCCAAGCATGCTGCTGAGGCGCAGCGAGTCGCGGTCGGTTGCCCGCCAGTCGAAGCGGAGCGATCCGCGCTGGGCGTTGCCCCCATTGTGGAGATTGTCGAATGATGGCGAGTCCAGGAATCGATTGCTCTTGATCGCCGATAGCGAGCCGAACCAGCCGAACGTGTCCGTGGCTCCGCCAGCCTGCGTCGACTGCATGAGCGTGTCGTAGCCGGCGGCGCCGACCCCGGCCTCGAGGAATCGACGACCGCCACCGTCAAGCCCAGATCGCGTGGTAACGTTCGCCACACCTGACACCTTGGAGCCGTACTCCGCGGGAATGTTGCCCGTGAACAGCTCCAGGCTCTGCACGAGGCTCGGGTCTATCGATGTGGCGAATTGCCCCGAAAACTGGTCGCTGATGGGCATCCCGTCGACGACGTACGACATCTGATTGTGAGCACCGCGAGGGTGGATAGCCCCATTGGCGTTGGCGGCGAATCCCGGAAACGCGAGCAGGATCGCCTCGAGACCACGGACACTCGGGGGAACAGGCAGCTTCTCGATGATCCTTCGATCGAGCTGCGTCTTCGTCCCGGTCTCAGTCAGATCCAGCAGATTCAGCTGCCCGAACGCCTGGACGTCGACCGTCTCGATCTGCACGGCGAAGTCCAGTTCGACTTCGATGGCAACGGGTCGGGCGGACCGCAGGGCCACCCTTTCGACGTGCGGCATGAAACCAGCACTCTCGACACGCAGGACATAGTCCTGGAACGGCACGTTCGCGAGGGAAAAGGTGCCATCGCCGTCGGTCTGCGTCTCGCGGTGGAAGCCCGACAGGGCCTGAGACAACTCCACCACCGCCCCTGGCACGGCATCGCCACCCGGATCCAGCACTGCTCCATCCAGCGTCGCCGCAGCCTGACCGTACGCTGCAGCCCCGTACAGCGGAAGCAGAAGGGCCCCGCAAAGAAATTTGTTCATGGCAGCAACTAATAGAATTAGGTCGCCCTAAATATGATTCCAAGTTTACCTAATTTTCCGCTGTCGGCCTTGCTCCATACGCCTGCAACGGCCGCGTTCGGACAGGCCAACCGAAACCATGGGCCCGCTCCGGAAGAGTCCGCGAATCCGTCCGAGCCCCGCAGCGCCACAGGATGACTCAGGGTCCCGTGTAACATGGCCAGACTGATTCCGACGGGAAGACCTCCGGCCAATGTTCAGCGTCACTGCCGCCCCCTCATCCAGTGCGAGTACCACAGGCGAGAGCTCGCTCGGCTTCGGCACCGCGCCAGTCTTCCTCGCGTCCGTCAGCACGATTCTCGGCGCGATCCTTTTCCTGCGCTTCGGCTACGCCGTGGGCAATGTCGGCCTCTGGGGGACCTTGGTCATCATCCTGCTGGGGCATCTGGTCACGATCCCCACCGTCCTTGCGGTCTCTGAGATCGCCACGAACCGACGGGTTGCGGGTGGTGGTGCGTACTACATCATCAGCCGCTCCTTCGGGACGAGCATCGGTGGAACCATCGGCATCGCGCTGTACATCTCACAGGCGATCTCGATTGCGTTCTATCTCGTGGCGTTCGCGGAAGCGTTCAATCCCGCGTACGCATGGCTGGCATCGATATACGAGGTTCCGGCGGAGTTCGACCCCCGCTGGGTAAGCATCCCCAGCACCTTGCTGCTGGCCGCCTTGGTGCTCACCAAGGGCGCCTCTGTCGGCGTGCGTGCGCTTTGGGTCGTGAGCGCGGTCCTGGGGCTTTCGATCGTCGCGTTCCTCATCGGAGACGCCCCTGAGGCGATCCGTCCGGATGGACTGAACGTGACCGCCAGGATCGAGAACGGCGATGGCTTCGGCGTGGTGTTCGCCACTTGCTTCCCCGCCTTCACGGGAATGATCGCCGGTCTGGGATTGTCGGGCGACCTGCGCAACCCGCAGAGGAGCATCCCGCTAGGCACCATCGGCGCCACGGTGCTGGGCATGGTGGTTTACGCCGTGGTCGCCGTGAAGCTGGCGAAGAGCGCGACACCCGACGTGCTGGCGGGCGACCAGTTCGTGATGGTGCAGATCGCGATCTGGGGACCAGCGATCTACTTCGGCCTCGGCGCTGCGGCGCTTTCCTCTGCGCTCGGGTCGTTCCTGGTGGCGCCCCGAACGCTGCAGGCGCTCGCACGGGACAACGTGCTGCCCGGTCCAGGGTTGAACCGAGCCCTGCAGAAGGGACGTGGCGAGACGCAGGAGCCAGCGGCGGCTACCTGGGTGTCGACTGCCATGGCCCTGGCCTTTGCGATAGCGGGCGACATTGACTTCATCGCCCAGATCCTGAGCATGTTTTTCATGGTCACGTACGGCGCACTCTGCTCCGTGTCGTTCCTGGAGTACTTCGCGGGCAATCCCTCGTACCGACCGACCTTCCACTCCCGCTGGTACGTCTCGCTGCTCGGCGCCTTGATGTGCGGCCTGATGATGATCCAGATGGGCGCGGCCTACGCAATCATCTCCGTGGTGCTGATGGGCGTGACCTACTTCGGCCTCCGCAAGGGCAGGCATGGCGAGAGGGACCTCACGGCCATATTCCAGGGCACGATGTTCCAGCTGACCCGTAGGCTGCAGATCGTCCTGCAGCGCTCCCGCACGGAGGGTTCGCTCGGTGGCTGGAGGCCGTCGATCGTCGCCATAACGCGATTCGCGGAGGACCGGCTGGGCCAGTTCGACCTGCTTCGCTGGATCTGCCACCGCCACGGGTTCGGGCACTTCATCGAGTACTTCCCCGGCGACTACTCGTTCAGCGAAGAAATCATGGCCCGCACGAAGGTCAATCAGATGATCGAGCGCTCCGAGATCAGTGGCGCGGGCGTTTACGTCGACTCCCTGATCAGCCCTTCGTTTGAGCAAGCGCTGTCACAGGTGCTGCAGATGCCGGGCATATCTGGACTTCCCAACAACAGCGTGCTGCTGGAGTTCGACCGCGAGCATCCCGAGGAGATCGCGGACGTGGCCCGCGGAGCCCAGCTGGTGACGGCCTCGATGTTCAACGTCCTCGTGCTTCGCTCGTCGAGCTACCGGTTCGGCTATCGCTCCTCGATCCACGTCTGGATCACCGAAGACGGCCAGGCGAACGCGTCGATGATGATGCTGCTGGCGTACATCATCGTGGGGCACCCGGAGTGGCGCCGTGCGCAGATCAGGGTGTTCGTATGCGTCAAGTCCAGCGAATCCGAGGACGAGGCTGAACGGCTCTCGCGGCTGATGGCCGAGGGTCGCCTACCGATATCGCGGCAGAACATCACGACCTTGACGTGCAAGGACAGGGAGGCCCTGGAACGCGAGGCCGAACGTCGGTGCGCCGCAGCGGACCTAGTCATCGCGGGGCTGTCCGGGAGTGACTTCGATGAGGAGAACGCAGTCGCTGCGCTGACGTCGCTCCAAGAGGTCAAGGACGTGCTGTTCGTGCACGCTAGCGAACAGGTCAGGATCACCTAGACCACGGACGTTCCAGTGCGTTGGGGCGGGCACACGGCTCCGGAGTTCCAAGGCGACTGGTGAATTCCGCCACGCAGTTGTTTGCCCATCCAGACGGGTCGTGCACAATAGCGCAATGCGCTGGCTGCTGCTTGTAACGGTTGCGCTGTGCTCCGCCGCCTTCGCGGACAGTGCCGTGGAGCTGGTCAGGAACGGTGACAGGATCGATGTGTCGATCGGCGGCGAGCCCTTCACCGCATTCCACTTCGGTGCGGACCTGACGAAACCGTTCCTCCATCCCCTGCGCGCCGTGGACGGGACGATCGTGACACGTGGCTACCCGATGGAGGAGATCGGAGGAGAGCAGAGGGACCACCCACACCATCGCGGCGCCTGGTTCAGCCATGGCGAAGTCAACGGCATCGACTTCTGGGCGAACGAGGTGAGCCAGCGCTCCCGAAACCGCAAGGGCGTCATCGCTCTCGACGTCATCCAGACGGTGCGATCCGGTCCACACGAGGGCCTGATCGAAGCGACCTTCGAGTGGCAGGACCTGGATGGTGCCGTCCTGCTCCGCGAGGACCGCTCCATGCGGTTCAAGAGGCATGGCGACGACAACATCGTCGACTTCGAGCTCAACCTCACCGCAGAGGCCGACTCAGTTCACTTCGGCGACACGAAGGAAGGAACGTTCGCCGTGCGCATCGCGACCGAGCTTGAAGAGCAGCACATCAGGGCCAAGGGCATCGCGCGTACCGGCAAGATCGTCAGTGCCGAAGGCGGAACCACTGAGGCAAGGGTCTGGGGCAAGCGATCGCCGTGGGTGGACTATTCGGGATCCATTGAAGACAAGCCCATGGGCATCGCGATCTTCGACCATCCGTCCAACCCCAAGCACCCGACCTTCTGGCACGTCCGAGGCTACGGGCTGTTCGCGGCCAACGTCTTCGGGGAGCACCACTTCTACAACGACGACAGTCGTGACGGCAGCATCACGCTAGCGAAAGGTGAGTCGATCCGATTCCGGTACCGCATCGTCATCCACAGCGGGCGCACGGCGGACGCCGAAATTCCGGCAAAGTTCGCCGCCTGGAAGGCCACGGGACCGCAGTAGGCCGATGCCCTTCGCTGGGCGCAGGTTCCGCCGGAACCGCCTGGATCGCAAACGGTTCGAAGCGCTCGTCCAGGAGGCGTGGCTCACGATTCCGGCGTCCATACGCAAGGAGTTCTCGAACCTCGTCATCGCGGTGGAGGACGAGCCCAACGACGAGGAGCTCGAGGCCGCTGGTGTGCCACCGGGCGACGACCTGCTCGGCCTCTACCAAGGCATTCCCCTAGACGCGCGGGGCTGGAACTACCAAATGGCCCTTCCCGATCGCGTGACCCTGTTCCAAGGCCCGCTAGAGCGGCATGCACAGGGGGATCTTCGTCAGGCCATTTACGAGACCCTGTGGCATGAGCTTGCGCACCATCTGGGCATGAACGAGCGAGAAGTGCGCGCCGCAGAGCGCAGGAAGTTCCACAGACGCCGACCCAGACGCTAGCCCAAGTTCACCAGGCGAGTAGCGTTTTTGGCCGAATTCGGCGTTTTTGCGCCGCAAGTCGTTGGCTTGCAATGGCCGATCTCCCTGAAGCCCACAATGCAGTGCCATGGCAGCTTGCAATTTCCCGACTCCCGCCCCAGGGCCTGCTCCCATCGGAGCCTGTTCGTCCGCCAGCCCCCCACCCGTCCCCGCGCCAAGGGCCAGGAGCCCCACTTCACCCAGCGCCTCGTCAGCTCCGTCTGCTGCGGCTCCAGGGTGCGCCCGCGTCGAGCGGATCCTCGCTCCCCAGCGGCGCCTCGAGCTCGAGGCCTGCTATCCGGCGGTCGAGGACGAGGCCCAGCGCAGCGCCGCCCAGCTGGTGCAGGCCGGCGTCCTCCCCCCCCCCCCGTGGACCCGGCGGCCCCGGCCGACGGCGCCGACATCGGCTGCCTGAACCTGGTCCGCCCGCGCTCGGTCAGCGTCGAGCACGTCGCTGTGTGGACCATGCGGCAGCTCCGTCTGCCGCCCCTGCTCGAGCCGCTGGGCCTGTCCGGTCCGCAGCGCGCCGCCGTCCTCGGCAGCCTCGTCGGCCGCATGGCCGCGCCGGCCTCCGCACGCGCCGCGTGGCACTGGCTGCGCCAGCGCAGCGCCTTGGGCGAGCCGCTCGGCTGCGACTTCGAGACGATGGGCCGGAACGCCCTGCAGCGCGCCATCGGCCTGTTCGACCTGCGGCCCACCGTCACGCTCCACGACCCGACCAGCACCTGCTTGGAGGGCGCGGCGGACCGGCAGCCGCGGGCCTGGCGCTGGACGCCAGCGGCTTCGCGCGCCGCTCCAGGGCGCTGGCCTGCGCCGAGACCGACGGAAACGGCGCGACACGCCTGCACTGTGCGTCGGAGCGGCGCGCCGAGAAGGAGCGGGCGAGCGTCGAGCGCTCCGGCGAGCGTCTCGAGGCGGCCCTGCAGGCGCTGCACGAAGGTCCGTCGCGCCAGGGCACGACCAGGCGCTTGGCGAAGATCCGGCAGCGGATAGGACGGCTGCAGGTCCGCCATCCGTCCGCCGCCCCGCACTGCGCGATCGACGTGCAGGCCGACGACAGGGGCCGCAACGCGACGGCGGTGGCCTGGAAGCGGCAGCCGCTGGAGGGCAGCGGGGCAACCCATCCCGGGGTCCACGGCCTGCGTACCAGCAGCGTCGGCTGGGACGCCGAGCGGCTGTGGCGCACCTGCGTGACGCGGACCGACCTGGAGGCCGTCCTCCGCTCCCTCGGGAGCGCACTGGGACCGCGCCCGATCCACCACCGCAGGCCCGCGCGCAGCGCGGGCCACCTGTGCCTGTCGGTGCTCGCCTGCCAGCTGGTCCCGGTGGTCCGGCAGCGCCTGCGGGCGGGCGGGGAGACGGCCAGCTGGACGACGCTGCGCCGTCGCCTGGCGGGCCAGCGGCGGGTGACCGCGGTCTTCCGCCAGGCGGACGGACGCATGCTGCCCGCGCGCAAGGCGACGCAGGCCGAGGCCTGGCAGCGGGCGATCCACGAGCGGCTGGGCGTGGACGCTTCGCCGGGCGGGGTCCGCAAGCTGGTCGTCCAGCCCAGACGGCGAAGGGAACATGCACGGAATGCAGTGCCACACGCTTGATTCGACGACCACAATGCTCTCATTGCAAACGACTTGTGAAATGGGATGGCGAACATGGGCTAGGCGCACCTGGTTCAGCACTGCCAACGGTTCGCCGCAGTTGGAGCGACCGGGAGGGTCGGTTTCTGTCACGATAGGAGATGTCATGATGCCCATTCCTTACCGTTCGACGTTGATTGCCCTCATCTGCATCGCCGCCATGGGGATGGGGACGCTCCAAGCCGCCGACACGACATCCCTGCGCGTGCGTTTCGGGCTAATGGACACGGAGGAGACTCTCTGGGACGGTTCGGTCTCGATTTCGGAAGGCAAGCTCGCGCGGATCAACGATTGGCACCGCAGGCCGGAAAACGTCGTAAACGCTGACGGCACGTGGAAGCTCGCGACGCACAAGGGCGTCAACTACAACTGGCGAGCGACCGAGAACCTCCCGGACGAGGCGTTGAGCGTCTACTACTGGACGCCCGGGGTGGTCCTAGACATTGAAGGCGGTCCGGGCACCTCGGTGAACATCTCGACGGCCCAAGGGGACTTCCGGTTCCCGCTGCGCGACGCAGCTCTCGGGCACCCCATGCGATTCCTCGGCGGAGCCGCGGTGGTCGACAGGGTACCGACAGTGGAGAAGCTCTCCACCGATGGCTACGAGGACGACTACGCCACGATGCTAGCCGCCAAGGACGGCATCTCGCGGGCGGCATGGGTGGCCTACAAGGACGGGGGCAACGTGATCCTGACCAGGACCTTCGACGGCACCTCGTGGGGAGATACCGAGACCGTGACGGAGCAGCCTGGCGACATCCACCTCGTCAAGATGGCCTACGCCGGAGACGGGTCAACCTGGTTCGTGTGGGCACACCAGCAAGACGGCAACTTCGACCTGTACGGCCGCTCGCTGCAGGGAAGTTCGTGGTCCTCGACGGTGCGTCTGACAGAGGCTCCGCAGCCGGATGTGTTCCCGAACATGGCGACGACCTCGGACGGCACGATCTGGCTCGTCTGGCAAGGATTTCGAGACGGTCAGTCCGACGTGTTCGCGAAGCGGTACATCAACGGCGAATGGAGCGCGGCACAGCAGGTCTCGAGTGGCGGCGCGAACGACTGGTCCCCCGCAGTCGCGGCCGGCCACAGCGGCGAGATCCACATCGCCTGGGACAGCTACTCTTCCGGCAACTACGACGTGATGTATCGCACCTGGGACGGCGAACGCTGGGCGGCCGGACCCTCGCCGATTGCAGACACACCGCTTTACGAGGCCCACGTCTCTCTGACGGTCGATGGGCAGAACCGGCTGTGGGCCGCCTGGAACGAGAGCGGCCTGAACTGGGGCAAGGACACTGGCTTCCTTCTGCCAGTGGAGGGCACCCTGCTATACGAATACCGGTACATTCGCGTCGCGGTGCTCGACGGCAGCGCCTGGCACGAGCCCGCCACGGACATCAACGCGTCGATGCCCGATCACTTCGACCCTCGCCACAACGACTTTCCCGTGGTGGCCACGGATGGCGACGGGCGGGTCTGGGTGTTCGGAAGGTATCGCACGATTCGGCAGCGGGACATGCCCGATTCCACCCCGCTGCACAGAGCTGTCTGGGAGATATGGGCCTCCACCTTGGACGGAGATCGCTGGACAGCTCCTTACGAGTTCCCGTCCAGTGGCGGGAGGCAGGACGTGCGCTGGGGCGTTGCCTCGGACGGCGACGGTGGCTTGGTGGCGTCCTGGGCCATGGACAACCGCGACTACTTCGGCTTCCTGTACGAGCACGCCGATGTTTACGGCTCGAGGCTGCCGCGCCTGGACCGGAGCGTCAGGGATCCGTCGCTGGTAGTTCGTCCCGAGCGCACGGTGCGGTACCGGGACGTAGTGCCCACGGAGGTTCACGACCTCCAGCGGATCCGGGACTACGAGATTGAGTCCGAGGGCCGCACGTACAAGATCTACCGTGGCGACACCCACCGCCACACCGAGTTCTCGATGGACGGCAACAACGATGGATCGCTGTTCCAGACCTATCGCTACGCACTCGATGCTGCGAGCCTCGACTACCTACTTGTCAGCGAGCACAACTTCCAGGGCGGTCCAGACAACGAGTACATCAACTGGGTGCTCCACCAAGCCGTCGACGTGTTCAGCGTCTCCGACCGGTTCCAGCCGTTCTACGGATACGAGCGGTCGATCCGCTATCCCGACGGCCACCGCAACATCCTGCTTCCCAAGCGCGGCACTCCGACCCTGCCGATCCTCCCAGAGGAGTCCAGCCACGCCCAAGGGGCGCAGCGACTCTACGAGTACCTCAAGGGCAACGGGGGGATCGCGATCTCCCACACGTCCGCGACCGGCATGGGTACCGACTGGCGGGACAACGACCCTGAAGTCGAGCCCCTCGTCGAGATCTTCCAAGGCGACCGCGTGTCCGCGGAGTACGAAGGCGCTCCGCTGGCGGCCGAGCGGCAGAGGCCCACGAGCCAGGCTGGTGGGTTCGAGCCCGCCGGCTACGTGTGGAACGCCTGGGCGAAGGGCTACAAGCTCGGAGTCCAAGTCGCGTCGGACCACCTTTCGACCCACTACTCGTACGCCTGCACGATCGCCGAGAACTTCACACGCGAAGGCCTTCTGGACGCCATGAAGCAGCGCCACAACTACGGCGCGACGGACAACATCGTCCTCGACTACCGCATGACGGCCAACGGCAAGGAGTACCTGCAGGGTGACATCGTCAAGGTCAGCGGCTCCTTCCGTCTCAACGTCAAGATCCTCGGTACATCGGCGATCCGTCAGGTCGATGTGATCAAGAACCAGGAGTTCGCATACACACGGCAGAAGCTTCCACAGGACTTCTCGTTCACCTTCGAGGACGCCAAGAAAGAGGCCGGCGAGGATTTCTACTACGTACGTGTTGAGCAGAATGACAGCAACGTTGCGTGGTCGTCGCCGATCTGGGTGACCACTGACTGAGCTGCTTCCGAACCTTCCGAGCACCTTCGCGGCGGCAACGGGTCAAGCTGGGCTCGCCGCCTCCGAAAACTCGGGATCGGCCACACACTGAGTCGGTCTCGCGCTTGTCGTAGAATCGCCTGAGCATCCATATGAACTTCGATTTCTCCCCCAAGGTCAAGCAGCTCCGCGAACAGCTCCTCGCGTTCATGGACGAGCACATCTACCCGAACGAGGCGCTCTTCCGAGCCCAGATTGCGGAAGGGGACCGCTGGGATCACCCGGCGATCCTCCAGGAGCTCAAGGGATTGGCTCGCGCCCAGGGCCTGTGGAACCTCTTCCTCCCGCACAGCGAGTGGGGCGCCGGACTCTCGAATCTCGAGTATGCACCACTCTGCGAAATTATGGGCCGCTCGCCCATGGCCCCGGAGGTGTTCAACTGCTCTGCCCCGGACACGGGCAACATGGAGGTGCTCGCCCGCTACGGCACGCCCGAGCAGCAGGAGCAGTGGCTGAAGCCATTGCTGGCTGGCGAAATCCGATCCTGCTTCTCGATGACCGAGCCGGACGTGGCGTCGAGCGACGCTACGAACATCCAGTCCCGGATCGAGCGCGACGGCGACGAGTACGTGATCAACGGCCGCAAGTGGTGGTCGTCCGGCGCCGGCGAGAGGCGATGCAAGCTCTCGATCTTCATGGGCAAGACCGACCCAAACGCCCCGAGGTACAAGCAGCAGGCCATGATCCTGGTGCCGCTCGACACACCGGGTGTGACGATCGAGCGGCTGCTACCCGTGTTCGGCTACGATCACGCGCCGCACGGTCATGCGGAGATCAATTTCGAAAACGTCCGTGTGCCGGCGACAAACATGATCCTTGGCGACGGACGTGGCTTCGAGATCGCGCAGGGACGTCTTGGACCTGGAAGGATCCATCACTGCATGCGCTCGATCGGCATCGCCGAGCGGGCGCTGGAGGCGATGTGCCGCCGCGCGAAGTCGCGGGTCGCGTTCGGGAAGACGCTGGCCGAGCACGGCGCCCTGCGCAAGGACATCGCCGATTCGCGCATGGAGATCGAGCAGCTCCGGCTTCTCGTGTTAAAGGCCGCCTACATGATGGACACTGTCGGCAACAAGATCGCTCGGCAGGAGATCGCGCAGATCAAGGTGATCGCACCCAACGTCGCGCTGCGAGTCCTCGACCGTGCCATCCAAGCCCACGGTGCGCTGGGCGTCTGCCAAGACACCTTCCTCGCATCGGCCTGGGCGAGCCAGCGGACCTTGCGCCTGGCCGACGGTCCCGACGAAGTCCATCGGGAGGCCATTGCGAAGCTCGAGCTCCGCAAATACGACTGATCTCAGGATGGCCGGGCGTTCAGCGACCGTCGGCCATGCCGTCCGGCCCCTGCGTCTCGCCGAATATGTCGCGCAGGGTTGCGCGGCGGTACTTGAAGATCTTCTCAAGATCTCTTCGGACAAGTAGCCGCTCGGCGATCCACCCTCCCGGCACGGCGTAGCTGACGATGTCCTCGGCGAGCGTCTGCCCGCCCCGTTCTGTGAACCGGTGTTCGTGGGTCCATACACGGTAGGGCCCGCGGCGCTGCTCATCGACGAACCGGTGCGGTGGGTCCCACGTGGTGATCTCGCTCTGCCAGCTGATCGGCACTCCCCGTAGCCTCAGCCGATAGTCGATAAGCACGCCCTTGCGTACATCGATCGGATTCGGGTCGCGCAGCTCGAACTTCAACCAAGGCGGCGTGATCCGCTCGAGATTCGAGGCGTCAGCGAAGAACCCGAACACCTGCGGCAGCCGCTTGGGCAGCCAGAGGCGGCTGTGGAGCTTGAACAATCGCACCGTATTCGCCGGCCAAGCGTAAGAGTCTCACCTTAACCCATGTTTGCCACCCCATTTCATAAGTCGTTTGCAATGAGCACATTGTGGTCTTGGAATCAGGCGTGTGGCACTGCATTCCGTGCATGTTCCCTTCGCCGTCTGGGCTGGACGACCAGCTTGCGGACCCCGCCCGGCGAGGCGTCCACGCCCAGCCGCTCGTGGATCGCCCGCTGCCAGGACTCGGCCCGCGTCGCCTTGCGCGCGGGCAGCATGCGTCCGTCCGCCTGGCGGAAGACCGCGGTCACCCGCTGCTGGCCCGCCAGGCGACGGCGCAGCGTCGTCCAGCTGGCCGTCTCCCCGCCCGCCCGCAGGCGCTGCCGGACCACCGGGACCAGCTGGCAGGCGAGCACCGACAGGAACAGGTGGCCCGCGCTGCGCGCGGGCTTGCGGTGGTGGATCGGACGCGGTCCCAGCGCGCTCCCGAGGGAGCGGAGGACGGCCTCCAGGTCGGTCCGCGTCACGCAGGTGCGCCACAGCCGCTCGGCGTCCCAGCCGACGCTGCTGGTACGCAGGCCGTGGACCCCGGGATGGGTCGCCCCGCTGCCCTCCAGCGGCTGCCGCTTCCAGGCCACCGCCGTCGCGTTGCGGCCCCTGTCGTCCGCCTGCACGTCGATCGCGTCGTGCGGGGCGGCGGACGGATGGCGGGCCTGCGGCCGTCCGATGCGCTGCCGGACATTCTCCACGCGCCTGGTCGTGCCCTGGCGCGACAGACCCTCGTGCAGCGTCCGCAGAGCCGTCTCGAGGCGCGCGCCGGCCTGCCCCGCCATCGCCCGCTCCTGCTCCGCCCGCTGCGCGGACGCGCAGCGCAGGCGCGTCTCGCCGTTCCCCTCCGTGGCGAGCCCTCTGTCGAGCACGACGACCGCCTCGGGCGGCGCGTCCAGGGCCGTCAGCATGGCCTGCAGCGCGCCGCCCTCGGCGACGTTGCCGGCCAGGACCCTGGAGCGGCGCACGAAGCCGCTGGCGTCCAGCACCAAGCCCAGCGTGAGCGGCGGACAGTCGTGGCGCTTCTCCTTGGAATGGCCGCGGCGCGCCAGCGGCTGCCGGTCCGCCGCGCCCTCGCAGCACGTGCTGGTCCGGTCGTGCAGGGTGACGGTGGGCTGCAGGTCGAACAGGTCGGCGGCGCGCTCGGAGGCCAGCGCGGCCATGCGGCCGACGAGGTTGCCGAGGACGGCGGCGCGCTGCGCACGGGACAGGCCCAGCTCCTCGAGCAGGGACGGCGGACGGAGCTGCCGCATGGCCCACAGGGCGACGTGCTCGACGCCGACCGAGCGCGGGCGGACCAGTTCCAGGGAGTCGATGTCGACCCGCGGCAGGGCGGCCGACGGGTCGTCGGAGACGCCGGCCTGCACCAGCTGGGCGGCGCTGCGCTGTGCCTCGTCCTCGACCGCCGGGCAGCAGGCCCCGAGCTCGAGGGACCGCTGGGGGAGAGGATGCGCTCGACGCGGGCGCACAGCGCCGGCTCGTCCCCGCGCGGCAGGGCGAAGTGGGGCTCCTGGTCCTTGGCGCGGGGACGGGTGGGGGTCCGGCGGACGAACAGGCTCCGATGGAAGCAGGCCCTGGGGCGGGAGTCAAGGGATTGCAATCTATTGGGGCACTACATTTGGGGTTTCAGGAGACCGACCATTGAAAGCCAACGGCTTGCGGCGCAAAACACGCCGAATTCGGCCAAAATCGCTACTCGCTTGGCGAACTTGGGTTAAGGATGGATCCGCGTACGCGCTGAACCGCGAGGCTGTCAGGGCGATTCGCTCTCCACAATCCGTATCAGCTGGTTTGCCTTGAGGCCTGTCAGTGACTGCTCGGTGCCGCTTGGCCAGCGGACCACCAATGTATCGGCCACCTGATCCTGTCCGAGCCCGAAGACAACTACCGGTTCGCTCTGCGAGCAGTAGCTCGACCCACCGCGTAGCGTCTGCACCTGGCTGCCGGACTCTGTGACGAGCGTGAGACGGGAACCCAGCCCATCTCGGTTCGACTCGACACCCTGGAGTGCGACCCGCAGGTAGTTGTTGGAGTTACCTCCGTCATTGCGGAGAAGCCTAGCGGGGCCGTCGTTGGCAGTCATCAGCAGGTCCACGTCCCCATCTCCATCGAAGTCGGCGTACGCCGCTCCGCGCGCCACCATTGGTTCCAGGAAGTCTGGACCGACCTCTGAAGCCGCCACGTCGAACGATCCCTTCCCTCCGTTGCGATACAGGGACGGAGACTGGGCAAACTTCACAGCCGGCTGGACGGCCTCGATCTCGGCGTCCAGATGTCCGTTGGCGCAGAAGATGTCCAGTCCGCCGTCCAAGTCGTAGTCGAAGAAGAATGCTCCGAACGTCAACGACAGGAGACTGTCCCGTCCGATCGCGCTGGTCGGGGCGTCGTCGACAAACAGGCCGTTGCCCTCGTTGTGAAACACGTTGAGCATTTCGTTGGCGAAATTGCCAACTAGCAGGTGCGGACGTCCACTCCCGTCGTAGTCGGCCACATCAACGCCCATCGCCCCCCGCGCCTTGCCGTCTTCGGCGTAGGCGATGCCTGCCGACACACCGTGCTCCCCGAACGTGCCGTCGCCGTTGTTCCGATAGAGCTTGTTTGGCTCCGTGTCGTTGGCTTCGAAGATGTCCGGCAGGCCATCGGAGTCGTAGTCGAAGATGGCGACTCCGAGAGCCTTCGACGTGGGATCCGAGATTCCAGCGGCGTCACCAACGTCCTCGAACGTTCCGTCGCCGCGATTGCGATAGAGAGCCGAAGGCTGGCCTGGATAGGACTCGGGCGTGCAGTAGGACTTGCGCGTGCCGTCCATCGAGCACCACAGGTCCTCCTCGATCGACCATTGGACGTAGTTGGCCACGTACAGATCCAGATGCCCATCGCGGTCGTAGTCGAACCAGGCGGAGCTCGTGCCGAAGCGTGCGTTGTTGATCCCAGCCGCCTTGGTCACGTCCTCGAATGTCCCGTCACCCCGGTTCCGGAACAGCCGATCTCCATCTAGAACAGTGACGTAGAGATCGGCGAATCCGTCGTTGTCGTAGTCAGCGGAGGAGACGCCCATCCCAAACATCGGAAACGCTAGGCCGGCATACTCGGTGACGTCCGTGAATCGCCCGTTCCCTTCGTTCCGGTACAGCTTGGACGTGATGCCGTCCGCTTCACCCGACCAAGGTCGGAAGTTCACGAGGAAAATGTCCGGCCGGCCGTCGTTGTTGTAGTCAAAGAAGGCACACCCTGAGCCGAGCGTCTCCGGGAGATACTTGCGCCCTGAACGTCCGTTGTGGTGCACAAAGTCGATCCCGGCCTCGGCAGTGACGTCGGTGAACGTCACCGCCACCGCAACGGAACTCGCAGTGGAGGGCTCCGATTCGTCCACCGCAGGCCCACCGCAGGCGATGACCAAGCCGAAGGCCGCGATGGACGCGGCGCTAGAGCGGAACCGAGACATGTTCATGGACAGCCTGTCGCTCGTTGTTGGCCTCTGGACTCGCTTGGCGCAGGGCAGCGGTCGCCACCTGGGCGGACTCGTCCGCCTTGTAGCGCAGGAACAGCGACTCCTCACGCTGTGCGGCCTCGAGATCGCCGAGACCGCGGTAGCACCTCATCTTCGTGTAGTGCATCTGAAGATCTTCCGGGTCTATGCGGGCGACGCGGTCGAGCACCTCGATCGCCGTAGCGTACTCCCTGCGCAGGAAGAGGATGTTAGCGATCTCGTTCAGAACCACTCGGTCCCTTGGATACTGATCGGTGACGACCTGCAGGTCCTGAAGGGCACCGTCGTAGTCGCCGTCGGCCCTTCGCGCCAGCGCTCGGAAATAGAGTGCACGGGCAAGGTCTGGCTGGATCGCGAGCGCCCGTTCCAGGAACTGCTTGGCCTCCTCGGTCCGCCCTTCGCCGACCATTGCCCGCGCGACGTTCACCCAGCCGTCCGGGTGCTCAGGGTCGGCCTCGGTGCCCCTGAGGAAGGCGTGCTCCGCCCCTCTGAGATCTCCCTGGAGCAGCAGGCCGATGCCGTAGTCGTTCCAGCGCTCCCAGTCCTCCTGCACGACCACGGGACCCCACTCCCCAGCGACACCGTCCAACCGGATCTCCGCTTCGGCGCTAGCCAGTTCCGTGATCGGGAGCACCGGGATGCGATCCTTGACTGCGCCAGCCACGTTCGCAGGAATGTCAGCTGGATCGTAGGTGAACGTGCGGTTGTCAAATCCGGGGCCGAAGGTGCCCTCGCCCGCCTCCCCCGCGTAAGCGAACGCCGTGTAGGCGTGGGAAAACTTGCGGTGCTTCAGCGTGGCACGCATCGTCAGCGGGCCTTCGAGGGACTCCGGCAGTGCCACTCGGTAGTGCACGACGTCCGCCGCACCGGGCGGGATCAAGCGTGCATAGACCAGAGCGCGCATATGAAAGGCGTTTCGCTTGTCAATCGGATTGCCGTTGGCGTCGACCTGGAGGGCCCGATAGAAATGCGCACCCGGATCGACCGCTCCGCGTCCCTCCTCGCCTACGCTGCCGCTCCAGAAGATCCGCTCGCCTCCCGCGTCCAAGACCTCGAACTCCACCCAGACGTCAAAGGCATCAACCGTTCCGCTCGGAAAGAAGTGTCCAACCTTGCGGGTCCGCACCACAACATCCACCCGCAGGATGTCGCCCGGTTTCGCTGGCGGTCGGACCCGATCTATGGGTGCCGCCAGCTGGCCGACCTCACGCACGATGACCGGACCTCGACGACCGCCGGCCTCCTCGCCGACGGCAAATCCGGTCGCCTGCATCGCCTGACCCTCGCGTCGCAGCATCTCTGGTGCGTCGGCGTCCTCGGCATCTAGACCCACGGCAAACACATCGATTGAGACGATGTCGTCGCGCAGAAATCGCTGGACGGCCGCGAGCTGGACTTCGTCCCCGTTGACGTAGGGCACGGCTGTGTTGGCAGCGGCAAACCTGTGCGACCGGACCTTCCCGTCCCGATTCCCGGGATCGTCTGACTCGACCAGAGGCATATGGCAGTCCGCGCAAGTCTGCGCCGACTCCGGGTAGTAGAACGAGCGAGCCCCCTGCCCGGATACGCCACTCGCTTGCCAGTTGTCGTAGGAGTTGAATCCGCGCATCCAGCGATAGTCGTTGACGGGCTCATCCAAGTGCACCTTGTGGCAGGAGGCGCAGAACTCCGATCCATCGGCCCGCATGAAGGGCTTCAAGAACGCCCGCCGGTGGGCGGCGGGTGCTGTGCGGGTGACGTAGTCATGCGCTGTACGGAGCAGTCGGTACTCGCTCGAGGCCAGTCCGTGCAGCCGGGGGTACTCGATCACGAAACCACCGTTGCCCATCGTGTCCGGGACGTGGGTGATCGAATGGCAGGATACGCAAGCGAGCCCTGCATGCGCCTCGGGCGAATCCAGCTGGCCCACGACAGGCTCTTCGAACATGCCGTTGAAAAACATGGCGTGATCGTGGCATCCCGCACACCACTTCGAGGCCTCCACTCCTGCGGTCTCCTGCATGTACTCGATCGACTTCCGATAGAACTGGTTGTTGAACGAGGAGAAGCGATGCATCGAGGACTGCCACTGCTCGTAGACATCCTTGTGGCACTCCCCGCACGCCGCCGACTCGAGGAAGAAGTCCGAGGGGATCTTGCCCCCGCTGGCTGTCTGGGAAGCAGAGGGGAAAAATGGGCTATCAACGCCTCCCCCCTCGAATTCCATGGACAGGGGCGCTTCCGTCGGGTTGATGATGCGATCGCCCTCCCGCGGCATCCAGCGGTCGCGCACAGCGGAGCCGATCGGCAGCGACAGGGCGACGACGAGTCCTACGGCGATGCGTCGATCCCGCCACACACGCGCAAGAAGGGCGACGCCACCAAAACCCAACGCTCCGTGCAGCACAACAAGTGCCCAGTAGGGACGCGTCGCACCGACCACGCACAGCACCGCACCCGCGAGGGCGGACGCGGACAGGACCACCGTCACTGCGCGATGGGCGCGTACGGTCGCGAAGATCTCTTGCCTCGAAACCCACAGGCCGATCGCGAGGGCCGCTCCTACCGCAATGTGGAGCAGCGTGTTGGCCACATAGAAGAGATCGGCAGACGGAAACGCCCAGAGCCATCCGGCGTTGAGGACAAGGAACACTAACGCCGGACCGGCTAGCCGCGCCGTCCAGCTTCCGCTCTCGTTCACCGTGGTGCGACCCGCGCAACCAGTGGTCGAGTCAGCCGCATCGCGGGACGGACGTGATACTGCGCAAGGTCCGCTCTATGCTGCGGCGTGTCCGGATAGCTCTCGCCCGCGCCGTACGGGTAGCCGCTCATGGCATGGAACGGCAACGGTGCAACCGAATCGCCGAAGGCGGTGTTGGACTCGTTCTCCTTGGCCCAGCCGTCCACGAAGAGCAGGTAGTCCCGCGTCCAGCCGCTATGCAGAGCGGGCAGTTCGTCCACAGGAAACCGAAGGACGATCTCGTCCCCCGCACCCATGATCACGAGGCGATCGTCCTCGGCGTGCAGTAGCTCGCCGACATCGCCGAATCGTGTGTAGAGCCCCGGAGTGGGGTTCCAGTTCGAGGTTGTGGAAACCTGCTGGTAGTCGAACCGTTCGGGCTGCGCGCGACCCTCCGCGACGTAGTTGCGCGAGAACCCTCGGAACCGAAGCTCGGGCGCATCGGCCTCCAGGGTCGTCACCCGGACGTCCGGACGCTTGGTGCCGACCCCGATGAACGCTCTGTCCCAGTACACGCACATGTTCGTCGTAAGCCGGATCGCTCGTGTGTCGTCCGGGAACTTGCCGCTCAGGTCCACCGCCACCGTGCGCGTCGTGCCGCCCGGCAGACCGATGTCGGCGATGGCCGTTGTCCATTCGCCTTGCTCGTTCTGCATTTCCAGGAACGGTGGCTGAATCGAGGCCCCCTGCGTCTGGGAAGCGGCCACGATGCTGCTCGCCGAGGACCAGTCGACCCAAGCCTCGAGAAACAGCACTGCATCGTCGTCACGGAACGAGGGGAACTCGAGCGTAAGTGAGTGCAGCTCGGCGCGGTTCTCATAGCCGCGCTGGATGTCCATATAGCGTCGGTCCGTCCTGACGACCCTGTCCAGCACGTCCCGGCCGTGGTGGTCGCGAGCGGCCGTGGGCGCAATGGCAGAGCTGACTCCGAACAGCTTGAACACCGGAAACGGAGGTCCCTTGGCCTTCTCGTTGCTGATGATGCGGACATCGCGCGCATGGTCGACCGCCAGCAGGCGGACTTTGTCCAGGTACGCCGTCTCGCGAAGCTCCTCGGTCAAACGCACGTCGAGGTAGCCGTCTCGCGGACGAAGCTGGTCCCCCCGAATCGTGACGTATTCGTCGTGGTCCACCGGGAAGTACACACCTCGCGCCAAGCTCGCTCCCAGCGGGGCGACACCGAGCACCTCGCTGATGTACTCGAACGCGTCTCCGTTCCAGGTATAGATCATCGGGCAGGAGCCGGAGAGCCTGGGGGCCTCCTTGACCAACAGCTCGGTGGTCGGCTCCTTGGGCATCTCGTTCTGAATCAGTCCGTTCGCCCAAGTGATGCGGACTGTATCGACCTCTTGCAAAGTGCCAATTCCAAAGACGGCAGGCACTCCCCGATAGACCTGCTTGGCGTACGTCAGCCCAGCCTTGACCTCGATGCGGGCCTCAGTCCCGATTGCCGGGGACTTCACTCCTTCCAACCGCACCAACAGAGGAGTGTGGTCTGCCTCGGACCGATTCTCCGCGTACTGCACCCTGCCGTCCGCACCAGCCGCGATCAGGTCGGGCTTGAGGTCTCCATTGAAATCGCCTGCGACAGCATGGCCCGATGGTGGACCGTCGCTCCCAGCGACCCGGCTGAACTCGAACGCTCCACCGTTGACCATGAACCCATCGCTGGTTGTAACGTCCGTCCGGCCACGTAGCTGATAGTCCGCCCACGCTTCGACCCTAGACATCGAGGGACCTTCCACGAGGTCGCCGTCCCGATTCTCCAGCAGGATCGTCCGGTCTCCCGCGGTGACCGCGACATCGAGGAAACCGTCGTGGTCGATGTCCACGACATCCATCCTTACGGCGCCAGCCGGCACGTCCACCCCATCCACAACCTCTCCAGCGCCAAACAGACCCAGCTTGCGGTCCTGATGCACCCGAACGCCATCGTCGTACACAGCGATCAAATCGTGTCCGTTGTCTTCGAAGAGCTCCGCCGTGACGGCAGCACGGATCCGGCCCCTTCCAAAAGCGAATTCTGAGGTCACGTCCGTCAGGCCACCCTCCCCGTCGTTCTGCAGCAGGCGCCTGTCCGAACCGAGAGCAAAGAGATCGAAGTCGTTGTCGCGGTCGTAGTCGGCGAACACGCAAGCATCGAAGTCCCCGTCAATGGCATGGATGCTGCGGAACGACAGACCCGATGCACTGACCAAAATCTCAACGGCCTCTTCAGTGACCCGGCACAGATCGGCTACTCCGTCGCCATCAAAGTCGCCGGCCGCGTAGTGGCGCGCACCGTCGAGTCCGACCTGCCTCACCGTCGGGTCGCCCTGGGAGGACCCAACTACCGCAACGGCGTCCTGCTCCGACCACACGATCGCGTCCGTGATCCCATCGCCCTCGAGGTCGAGGTCCAACGCTCCGAGTGCGGGGCCCTCCAGCCGGGCAACTTCATCCGTCTCGAATCGATACGCCCCTGCAGGTGCGGCGCTCCCATCCGCTAGCGATGGATCGTAGAGCTCGGAATAGAAGCTCCAGTCCACATCCTCGCCAACGGCGGCATCCTCCGTGGCGGCCTTTAGTTCCTTGAAGATCTCAAGCTGCTCCGTCGCCTGGTCCATGTCCACGCGACGCAGGATGCCGAACAGCTGGAAGTGCGGGGCGGCAAGGGATGGGTCGAGTGCAATGGTCCGCTCGAACTTCTCGATCGCCCTGCGGATGTTGCCGATCTGCTTGTACAGGGCGCCGAGGTTGTACTGGGTCTTCGCCTCGTCCGCCACGAGGCGCTCCATCTGCGTGAACTGATCGATGGCCTTCTCGACCTCGCCCGCCTTCTTGTACTCGATTCCCAGGTTGAAATAGGTGTGCGGGAGGTTCCGGTCGATCCTCTGGGCGGTGACGACCTGCTCCATGCCCTCCTCGCGCTCGCCAGCACGGAGCAGGGCGAGACCGTAGTTGAGGTGCTCCCTCGCCGATCCCGGATTGAGTTCCAGCGCGATGCGGAGCTGCTCGACGGCCTGACGGCCGGAGCCCGGAGTCTCATAGAAGGCCTTGCCTAGGTTGCGGACAGCCTGAAGCCTAGCTTCCGCCTCGGACTCTGCCGAGGATTGGCCCGACGCAACGCCCCACCAAACGGCTCCGCCTGCGACCAGCAGAACCAGGACGAGCGCACTCGGGTACCGCCGCCGCGACTGCATCGGCTAGGTTCCATGGTACAGCAGAGCCGCACCGGCAGACTCGGACCGGGCAGGGTCAGCGTCTTTCGGCAAGCAGCCAGCGCTCTGGGTCGACCACGACACGCGATGCGGCGTTGCGCAACACGACCGAGAATCCCGGATCGTCGTCGGTCTCGCCCGTTTGCACAGTCTTGACTAGGGAGCGCCCTGGCGAGGTATGCACCTCGACTGGAACCTCCAGCGAGAAGTGGTCCGGCACACCCGAGAGTATCAACCGCAGCTCGAAGTGGTGCCGCGCACCTCTCGCGACCTGCTTCCAGTCCGCCTCGATCCTCGGGATGCCCGTGCCGAATACCCACTGGTCGAAGAAGTCGCGCAGGTCGGAATCGGAATGCCCCTCGGGAGCCCAAGCTGCGGCGTGCTGGCGGAAGGCCTCGGTGGTCAACGACGCTGCGTTTTCGAGGTCGATCAGCGCACGCAACATCTCAAAGAAGCCGTCGTGGCCAAGGATGCCCCGCAGCATGTGCAGGATCCAGGCGCCCTTCTGGTAAACGACGGTTCGATGGGCGTCTGGATGCTTGGATGTGCGCAAGCGGTGTCCAAGAATGATCGGTCCGGAACTCTCGACGGTAGCGCCGTCTGTCCTTCGCAGCAGGTTCTGCAGGTAGACCGACAGGATGCTGTCACGTTCCGCCGCCCCATGCTTCTCCTCCATCCAGAGCAGCGAGGAGTAGGTCGCCAAGGCCTCCATGAGCCATGCGTCGCGATCTGAGTCGACGCTGACGAGATTGCCCCACCACTGGTGGGCAATCTCATGCGGAAGCAACATCTCGGCATAGAAGCGCTGGTTCGACGGCGTCAAGGACCGGAGCGGCCGGTCGCCCCGTCGAAAGTAGCTCAGGGTCGAGGCGTACACGAGGCCTGGAAACCCCTGTCCGAAGTCAGCGGGAACCGGTGAAATCACCGTCTCCGGCATCGCCGGCTCACCGAAGCGTCTGAGGAAGAAGGCGAAGGCTGCTGCGCTCTGGTCGGCTATCCGCTCAACGCCGGCGGCAGGATTCTCTGTGGGGGGTGCAGGCAGCACGAGAATGGGCGCTGGGACGATTCGCCCGCGGCGACGAGTCGGAAGCGTGGTCGGCGGCATCATGACCGGTGCGCGTGAGGCCCGCAGACGCTCCTCGACCGCTTTGGTCGCCTTGACCTCAACCTGGAAGCCCTGCACCTCGCGACTGGCCGTCGCGAAGTTGCCGACGTTGAAGCCCGCCTGCCGGATCGGCTTGCCACTGCGAAAGCGGGAAACGCGGACACCGTCGCCTACGTCGTCGTAGAACCGCGTCCCCGTAGCCACAACGTCGAGATCAGGTGGATAGCGGAACTCCAGTTCGTAGTGCGATTGCACGCCGCCTGCCCGCGGATACCAGGTGCTGCGATCACTCACGAAGTACACGCCCGAGCCGGCATCGCTCACGACCTTGCCGCGGTACTCGAACTCGATCGGTTGCGTCGGCAGTGCCGCGAGCTCCTCGGGGAGGAACGCCACCACTAGCGAAGCCTGACCGCCTCTCGGGGCCTCGGCGTTTCCCATTCGATCCTGCACGAACTCCACAGGCTCGCCGCTCACGCGAATCGCGGTCACCTCGAGACGATCGGAGATCTCGAAGCCGACTGCCTGCAGCCCATCCCGCAGGAGAGCCAGCTTGGCGGTGACGTTCACGGTCATGTGCAGGTCGGAGCTCAAAGTCGTGCGGATGGCGTAGTCGGTGAGCTCGGCCCGGAGGGTTGGCGGCTGGCGATGCCCCTCGCGAACCGAGCGCGACTGGAACCGGGTCCAAGTCTCGTAGAAGACCCGACCGTCCGAACGGACCAGCTGCCCGGCCGAGATCTGCTCGTCAAGCATCGGATCCACGACAATGTCGAACCGGCCGAGGGATCGACCACGGATGGCTGCAACGAAGAATCCGTCCTTCTCGGACCGACCCGAGTACACGTCCAGAAGCGAGCGCGGAGCCGACGCCGCGATCAGGTGACGCATCACGATCGACCATCGCGAGGCGATGCGGGCACCCTCCTCTAGGTCCTCGGAGGACCCGGACGAGTTCTCGATCGCGTCTAGAAGAACGTCCGCGGTGTCGTCCGTGAAGAACAGCATCGCGTTGCGAAACTTCTCGTTGAGGATCGTCTCGCCGAGGAAGCGGGCCGCGGACTGCCGCTCCGCGGAATCGGGAGGCACGACCAGGACCTCGCCGATGTCGGCCGGTTCGGAGGCGACGAAGAGGGCTCCGAGCGTTCGCTCCAGCGCAGGCTTGGCGAAGATGATGTGGCCATCGGTGAAGAAGAACTTGACGTCTTCCCGCTGCAGGAAGATGTCGCGAACCCGATAGCAACGGTCTGCGTCGAGTTCGAGCCCCTTGATGGCACGGAACGCATCGGCCGCCTGGTTGGCCGACAGCAGCCCCGCAGCACAGACCAATGCGGCTACCAGACGGACCGCGAACGTCACTTCAAGCCGTATTGTAGGGCCGCTTTTGGAGAACTTGCGACATCGGAACCGTCGGGCTTATCGTCACGTCTGACACAAGGCAGAAGGGAGAAAGCCCAAAGGAGGAAACCCATGAATCGCTTGCTGTCCAAGACATCCCAATTCGCCGTGCTGACGGTCCTGAGCCTGTGCCTCGCGCAGGCAAAGGTCGAGGTGCCCGCGGAGCCCGACAAGCGTGCTCCGAAGTCCGACAAGGAAGACGTCTCAAAGATCGGCGACCGTAACGTCGGCAAGGCGGTGAACTTCTACAGTTTCGAGAAGGAGATCGCCCTTGGCCGCGAGCTCGCCCGGGACATCGACCGGAACGCCAAGATCGTGGACGACCCCGTGATCTCCGAGTACGTGAACCGCATCGGCCAGAACATCGTGCGGAACTCCGATGCGAGGGTCCACTTCACGATCAAGGTGATCGATTCGGAGGAGGTCAACGCGTTCGCGCTGCCCGGTGGTTTCTTCTACGTGAACACGGGGCTGATCGAGCTGGCCGAGGACGAGGCCGAACTGGCCGGAGTGATGGCCCACGAGATCGCCCATGTCGCGGCGCGGCACGGTACGCGCAACGCAACCAAGTCCCAGCTGATCCAGATCGCCAGCATCCCGCTGATCTTCGTTGGGGGATGGGCCGGCTACGGCATCCAGCAGGCCGCAAACTTCGCGGTGCCGCTGACGATGCTGAAGTTCTCCCGTGAGTTCGAGAAGGAAGCGGACTTCCTTGGAGTTCAGTACATGTACAAGGCGGGATACGACCCGACTGCGATGGTGCAGTTCTTCGAACGTCTTCAGGCGATGAAGAAGAAGAACAAGAGCGCGATCGCGCAGGCGTTCAGCTCCCATCCGCTGACCAAGAACCGCATCAAGGCCGTGCAGAAGACAATCGACGAGCTGCTTCCCGAGCAGCCCGAGTACGCGGTGACGAACAGCGAGTTCGCGGCCGTCAAGGCAAAGCTGGAGAAGCTGAACGCGCGTCGCAAGCCGGTTTCGAACGACCCGAACCGACCAACCCTGAAGCGTCGGTCAAGCGACGAACCGATCCTGCCGGAGGACGTGGATCAGGGTTCGGACGAGGACGAGGATGATCGCCCTATCCTCAGGCGGCGCACACCTGCCCTGACTGGCTCATAGGGTCCAATTCGCCGCTGCAGGCCGCCGTGGACACGCGGCGGCCTATTTCATTGACTCCACCCACATGACCGTGTCTCTCATGGCGCGTTCAAAGCGGTCGAGGAGGCTCTCGACCTCATGCTCTTCGATGATCAACGGCGGCGAAAAAGCCATCGCATCACCGAGTGCACGCAGAACCAGTCCGTGGTCCAAGGCGCGACTGGCACAGTAGTCTCCGACATGCCACTCCGGCGGGAACAGACGGCGTTCATCCCTGTCCTGCACGAACTGGACTGCCGCGATCAGGCCAACGCCACGTACTTCGCCAACGTACTTGTGGCTGGCGAATCGGTCCCGCAGCCCGTTCTGCAGGATCGATCCGACCCGCGCAACGTGTCCGAGCATGTCTCGCTCCTCGTAGATCTTCAGGCACTCCAGGGCCACAGCCGAGCTGGTGGGATGGCCTGTGGTGGTGAAGCCATGGGCGAACACGCCCACCTCGTCGCTGCCCTCGAAGAGCACGCGATAGACCTTCTCGTTCACCATCACCCCTGAGATCGGTGCGTACCCGGACGACAGCTGCTTTGCAGTCGTCAGGATGTCGGGTCGAAGGCCGAAGGTCTGCGAGCCCCACATGCTCCCGGTTCTACAGAATCCGCAGATGACTTCGTCGGCCAGCATCAGCATGTCGTGCTTGGCGATGACCTCCGCCACCTTGGGGAAGTAGTCCTTCGGAGGCAGAATCGCTCCACCCGCTCCCATGATTGGCTCGGCGATGTACGCCGCGACCGTCGAGGGATCCTCGTCCTGGATCTGTCGATCGAGCTGGTCCACCATGCGTGACGAGAATGCCTCCTCGGACTCACCCGGCAAAGAGTCCAGGTAGTAGTGGGTCCGAGGTATGTGCACGACGTTGGGGATCGGCAGATCGAACTTGCGGTGGTTACGCACGATGCCCGTGAGGCTGCCAGAGCCGATCGAGGATCCGTGGAACCCGTCAATGCGGGCCAGGATCTTCTTCTTCTCGCTGCGGCCCAGCGTGTTGTTGTAGAACCACACCATCTTGATGACGGTGTCCGCCGCCTCCGATCCTGAGTTGGCGAAGAACACCTTGGCCATCGGTACGGGGGCAATCGCCAGCAGGCGCTCCGCAAGTTCCACGGCTGGCGAGTGCGTGCGTGAGGTGAAGAGATGCATGAACGGCAGGGTGTTCATCTGCCGGTAGGCCGCCTCGGCAAGGCGCCTCTCGCTGAACCCGAGAGAGGTGCACCACAGGCCCGCAGCGGCTTCGAGGTAGGCCCTTCCCTTGTCGTCGTAGATCCAGGCACCGTCCCCGCGGACGATCACAAGCGGTCCGTCCTTTTCGTGCGTGGATGGCCTTGTAAAGGGATGCAGGAGGCTCTTCACATCCCGGTCAGAGATCGTTTCGGCCATTTGCTAGGGAGTATAAGAGACGGCCCGTCAGTTCCTGCGGCCAGCCGATCAGACCGGTTCTCGGAGACCTTGGAGGACCCGCAGCGCGGCGACGATGGCGGGCTTGTCCTCCAAGGCTCCATCAACTGCGTACACACCACCGCCGTGGGACTCGAACCTGCTGATCGTGGCGCGTGCTTCGGCGATCTCCTCGTCCGACGGCCGGAACGCCTCGTGGATCGGCGCGAGCTGGCCGGGATGGATCGCAGCCTTTCCCGTGAACCCCAAACGCCGCGCCCGGTTGGCGGCCTCGCGGACCAAGTCCAAGTCCTCGAACTGCATGAGCGGCGAGTCAAACACCTCTCTCCCGGCCGCACGAGCCGAGTTCACGACTGCGCCACGAGCGAAGGCCAGCTCCGGCTCGCCGGGACTGCGCTGGATGCCAATCTCGGCGGAGTAGTCCTCCGCGCCGAAGAGCAGGGCCGGTACGCGCTCGGAGCACTGCGCAATCGCATAGGCGTGCTGGACACCCGCCGCGGACTCCAGCAACGGCACGACCCGAGTCTGAGCAGGCAGCATCCCAATGAAGTGTTCGACTTCGGACACGGAACCGCACTTTGGAAGAACGACCCCGGCTGGAGCCATCGCACCTAAGGACTCGATGTCAGCTTCGAATGCCGGGGATCCGGGAGGATTAGGGCGAATCAGGATCACCGGGCCTTGGTCCGGGCAGCCCTCAAGTGCATCCCGCGTAATGGTTCGGGCTCGGGCCTTGCGCTCGTCCGAGACCGCATCCTCCCAGTCGATGATCAGCGCGTCGACCCGAAGACCACGAGCCTTGGCAAGCTTCTTGGAGCTGTCACCCGGTACGAACAGGAGGCTCCGAAAGGCATAGTCAATGGTCAGCATCCCGATGCGCCCATAATGGGCTGCGGTCTCCGCCAGCGTGCGCGAGACGATTCTAGGCAACGATGGCGTACGGACGCTACTTCGACGAATTCGAGGTTGGTCAGGTATTCAAGCACTGGCCTGGCAGGACGATTTCGGAGGCCGACGACACTTGGTTCTCGCTGCTGACGATGAACCAGCATCCGGTCCACATAGACGCCCACTACGCAGCGGGAACACAGCACGGACAGCGACTTGTGGTAGGCCCGCTGGTGTTCAGCATCGTGGTCGGCATGAGCGTGGCCGATGTCAGTGGACGGGCCGTCGCGAACCTTGACTACAGCGACGTGAAGCACGTCGGCCCCGTATTCCATGGGGACACGATCTACGCCGAGAGCCGCATCGTCGGCTTGCGTCCGTCCCGGTCCAAACCGGACCGTGGACTGGTGTTCGTGGAGAGTCGGGGATTCAACCAGCGCGGCGAGACAATTCTTACCCTGAAGCGGACAGTCCTAGTCCCGCGCAGCCCTGATTCAGACCAGTGACCAACCTGCTCACGGACGAACAGCGGCAGATCCGGGCCGCAGTGCACGAAGTTTGCTCGGACTTTCCGGGCGAGTACTGGCGCGGACTAGACGCAACGGAGGGCTATCCAACCGAGTTCATCAACGCACTGACGGAGGGAGGCTGGCTGGCAGCGCTGATCCCCGAGGCATACGGCGGAAGCGGTCTCAACATCTTGGAGGCGAGCCTGATCATGGAGGCGATCAACGCCTCCGGAGGCAACGCCGCCGTGTGCCACGCGCAGATGTACATCATGGATGTCCTTACGCGAAGGGGCACGGACGAGCAAAAGGAGCGCTGCCTTACCGGCCTAGCGGCTGGGGATCTTCGGCTGCAGGCCTTCGGCGTCACCGAACCCACGACAGGTTCGGACACCACACAGACACAGACGAGGGCGGTAAGGAAGGGCGACCACTATGTCGTGCACGGCCAGAAGGTGTTCACGTCTAGGGTTCAGCACTCGGACCTGATGCTCCTACTGGTCCGCACAACACCATTCGAACAGGTCAAGAAGAAGACGCAGGGACTGTCGATCCTGCTGGTCGACCTGCACCAAGCCGAGGGGCATGGTCTAGAGATTCGACCGCTGCGCACCATGCTGAACCACCACACCTGCGAGGTGTTCCTCGATGGCCTGCACGTTCCGGTGGAGAACCTCATCGGTGAGGAGGGCGAGGGATTTCGTGCGCTGCTGGATGGACTCAACGCCGAACGGATCCTGATCGCCGCGGAGTGCGTCGGCGACGGCAGGTGGTTTTTGGAGAAGGGCTGCGGATACGCCCGCGAACGCATCGTGTTTGGGAGGCCGATTGGGCAGAATCAGGGCATCCAGTTCCCACTCGCCACGGCCCATGCCCATGTCGAGGCAGCGGACCTGATGCGTTTCCGTGCTGCGGCACTCTACGATGCGGGACAGTCGTGTGGTCCAGAGGCCAACATGGCCAAGCTGCTAGCGGCGGACGCGTCCTGGGAGGCTGCGAACGCCTGCCTGCAGACACACGGAGGGTTCGGATTCGCCTCGGACTACGATGTGGAGCGCAAGTTCCGGGAGACGCGCCTTTATCAGGTTGCTCCGGTCTCGACGAATTTGATCTTGTCGTACATCGCCGAGCGTGTGCTTGGCCTACCCCGCTCGTACTAGCCCTTGGGACGCCTTGCGTGGCTGAAGCCTCGTAGGCCAATCAAGCTCCGCGGCTCCCTCTCAAGGTTCCGAATCCAACCTAAGCCCACCCACGCCATCCTCCCAAGTGGGACCCATCCCTCGCTTGAGTGCGGCTGCCTGGTAGGACCTTGGAAAAGGAAGCACTGGAAGTAGACACGTTCCCCGGTCCTTGCCGTGATGTCCACCGTCAGGTCCGGGAATCGCTACAGGTGCTCGGCCGGGGCTTAAGCCCCATCGCCCAGACCCTGCAGTCGCCACAGAATGCACCGTCTCCGCCCCCTGTCTTGAGGCTGACACCCAGGGGCGTCAGGCGAATCCGCTAGCTTGCACAACGCTTTGACGTTAACGCCACCACCTCTGTATGCTATTCATCGCTATCCGGGTAGGGGGGTTCCGGCTGCTCCACCAGACAGCGCATCTAGAACAATCCATGCCTAGACAGAACTCCAGAAGGCGACCCCGCTACGTGCGGAAACTTGATCGGGTTCCAGAGATCCCAGCTGAGGAGGTGGCCCGCCTTCAACCGGTCACGTCGAAGTACGTGTTCCGCGCCAACGACTACTACTTGAAGCTGATCGACTGGAACGACCCCGAAGACCCGATCCGACAGTTGATCATCCCGCGCGAGGACGAGCTCAAGGAGTGGGGCCGGCTCGATGCCAGCAACGAGACTGCCGTAACCGTCGCACGTGGTGTCCAGCACAAGTACGTCGACACGGTGCTGCTGCTCTGCAACGAGGTCTGCGGCGCGTACTGCCGCTACTGCTTCAGGAAGCGTCTGTTTATGGACGACAACGACGAGGTGACAAATGACGTCAGCGCCGGCTTGAAGTACATCGCAGCGCATCCGGAAGTGACCAACGTACTGCTGACCGGCGGGGATCCACTGCTGATGAGCACACGGCGGCTAGTGGAGATCTTTGAAGCGCTGCGCTCGATTCCGCACGTCCGCATCATTCGCATCGGCTCGAAGATGCCAGCATTCGACCCCTGGCGAGTGTTGCGCGACCCGGATCTGCAGGCGGCCTTCCGAAAGTACTCGACTCCAGAGAAGCGCATTTATCTGATGGCGCACTTCGACCACCCGCGCGAGCTGACAGAAGATGCCGTCGCGGGCATCGACGCGTGTCTACAAAGCGGTCTGATCTGCGTGAACCAGTGCCCGCTCATCAAGGGAATCAACGACGATCCCGATGTCCTCGCCGAGATGTACGCGAAGCTCTCCTACATCGGTTGCCCGCCGTACTACCTGTTCCAAGGACGTCCTACAGCGGGTAATGAGCCCTACGAAGTGCCGATCGTCCGGGGCTGGAACATCTTCCAGCAGGCGCTCAAGCACGGATCCGGACTGGCACGTCGAGCCAAGTACTGCATGTCGCACGAAACCGGAAAGGTAGAGATCGTCGGCGTCGACACCGAGCGGATATACCTGCGGTATCACCAAGCCAAGAATCCGAGCAGCCTAGGCCGCTTCTTCGTTCGTCGACGGGACGACGATGCCTACTGGCTTGATCAGCTCGAGCCGCTCGAGGCCAAGGTTGCCCACGTGAACGGATCGCCGACCAGCGCGGTCGTCAACCAGCTGCCGCAAACGATTGAGGAGAACACTCTGGGAGAGATCTAGAGAACTACGTTGCGGCGTGTCCAGCTGTGGAGCGCCACACCACAGGCTACGGCCACCCTCGGCCAAGGCGAGTATGCTGGCTGCCCCAGAAGGCAGTTCGCGGTGACGTTACAGATGACGAGCCGCTGGTGATTCGTGCGCCCGATATCTGGACCAAGAGACACTGCGCTTCGCCGTCCGGCTGGTGCGGAACGGATAGAGGCGACCAAAAGCGCCTTGTCGTGATTGTGGCCTCTGGGCTCGTTTCCTTAAGGCTCAATTCGCGAAACGTGTGCATTGGGGTGCTAGCCCAAGTTCACCAGGCGAGTAGCGATTCTGGCCGAATTCGGCGTGTTTTGGGCCGCAAGTCGTTGGCTTGCAATGGCCGGCCTCCCTGAAGCTTCCAATGGCGAGGATTCAGTGGTCTGGAATCTGAAGGACATGACCGTTTTCTGTCACCTGTACAACGGCGTGATGAAGAAAGTCGTTCAATACGACGGCGTCATCCGTTGCTATGGAGACAGCAACGAGTGCGTACCTCCCGAAACCACACCCCAATGACCGTGGAGGAACGGCAGGCCATCCGGAAAAGAAACAGTGCTCCAAGCTCCGAATAGTGGACGAGCGGATACCGAGGCCAATCGTATCGTCGTTGTCTTGATGCCCTCGGCCATCACCATGATTGCCTGAACTGCTTTCCAGAGCCGAGTACATGGGTCTCCCGCTCCAGTCGAATCGTCGAACGGTCCAATGGATCCTGTGACTTGGGAACACCGCGAGACTTGCTGCGACAAGAGATAGGATGGTGGTGCATGGGTGTCCGAACGCTCTTTGCTCTTGTGCTCATGGTCGGCTTTTCGCCGAGCACAGTTCTCTTGGCCATTGCGGCCGAGAAGATGGACGTGCTCTTCATCGCGATCGACGACCTGAATGATTGGGTCGGCGTCCTCGGTGGCAACCCGCAGGCCAAGACTCCCAACATCGACAGACTGGCGCGGCGCGGAATGCTGTTCACCAACGCGCACACCGTCGTGCCGATGTGCGCACCAACGCGCTCCGCGCTGCTGACCGGACTTCGACCGAACACGAGCGGCATCTACGGACCCAGCGTCGATTTCCAGAGGATCAATGAGCTGCGCGACATCGTGACGTTGCCCATGCACTTCCGCCGGAAAGGCTACCGAGTGATCGGCGGTGGCAAGATTTTCCACGCTGACACCCTTCGGCGAAACGGCTTTCGCGGATTTCTTCACAAGCCTTCCTGGGACGACTACTACCCCTCGATGGAGCGCCAGTTGCCTGAGGAGATTCGACCCATCCGTTGGCCCAGGAACGAGAATCCCAACTTCCTGTTTGGACTCTTCGACTGGTCCCCGGTGGCAGCGGAGGACTATGCCCTGGGGGATGCACAGGTCGTCTCGTGGGCGGTCAAGGAACTCCAACTCGAACGGGACGAGCCGATGTTCCTTGCCGTGGGCATCTACCGGCCGCACATCCCTTGGTACGTGCCCCAGAAGTACTTTGACCTTTTCCCACTGGAAGACATCGAACTCCCGCCGACGCTTGCAGAAGATCGCTCCGACTTGCCGGACATGGCCAGACAAGGCGACACCCACGACATCCATACTTGGGTGGTCGGGGGCGGCCACTGGGAGGCCGCGGTACAGGGCTACCTCGCGAGCGTCGCTTTCTCCGACGCCATGGTCGGGAGGCTGCTTGACGCACTCGATGCTTCAGGTCGTGCGGACGAAACGATCATCGTGCTGTGGTCGGACCACGGCTACCACCTTGGCGAAAAGGGCTATTGGGAGAAGTACACGCTCTGGGAGGAAGCCACCCGAGTACCGATGATTTTCGTCGCGCCCGGTGTCACAAGTCCCAACACGCGTACCGATCAACCAGCCTCGCTTCAGGACATCTACCCGACACTGACGAAACTTGCAGGACTAGCCGTTCCAAGTCACGTCGAAGGGCACGACTTGACGTCGCTTCTTGAAGACCAAGACGCCCCCTGGGATCGCGCAGCGGTCTCGACCTGGGGACAAGGGAACTATTCCGTAAGAGGGCGAAGATACCGTTACACGCACTACGAAGATGGAAGCGAGGAACTGTACGACCACGACAACGATCCGCATGAGTGGCGGAACCTTGCAGGAGATCCAGCTCTTGCTGCAGTCAGGACCAGGTTGGCCACGCATCTGCCCAAGGTCGAGGTTGCCTCACGACGTGGCACACCAGCGATAGGATCCAGTCCGGCGAGTCGCTTTCGCCAGAGGTAGTACTCGCCTTCGACAAAGTCTTGCGTCGCGCTGCGATAGCTCTGGCAGCCGTCGCCGCTGTTGAAGCAGCACAGCCCAACAAGGGGCTGTAGCTCAACTGGTACCAGCTGTTGTCCTCGGTGCTTCTCGCGTTGAATCCGGGCATCTCTGTGCCCAGCACTCCTCTGGCGATGGCTCGGTAGATGGCAAGACCGTGTCGCCCGTGGTGAACTCGCCACGGTTCAGCGCAGTTACTCGACCGCCCTCCGCATGGACGCCGTGACACGCTGAGCAGCGCAGCCGAGACAGCGCCTTGCGTGCACCGATCGACGCAGGGTCGTCATTGAAGGGACTCTCCTGCAGTGTCTGGTCCGAGGCTGCCACCGACACAGCCAATGGACCGATGAATCGCCGTCTTGCGCTTGAACGGGTAGGACGTTGTGGAGGGATCGGTCAACCCGAGTGCATCGGCCGCTGAGGGAACCAGTCGAGAGTTCCCTTCCAAGACGGAAGAGCGACGGGATTCAGAAGTCGAGCGCGAGAGTGAACCGGAAGGTCCTGCCGTCGTTCAAGGTGTTCGTAATGCGCCCGAAGCTCGGGGAAGTGAGGCTCGCGGTCGGGTCGGCGAACTGCGGCGTGTTGAAGAAGTTCAGGGACTCTGCGCGGAAGCTGAGCCGCCTGTCCGAGCCGAGCACCCAGCTTCGGGACAGGCTGGCATTGACGTTTGCGATCTTTCCCTTGCGGAACGTTCGCAGTCCGAGGTTGCCAGCGAGGTCGGAAATGTCCTGGAACTGAAACGCCTCGCGCGGCAGGAGCTGACTCGATGTGTCCGGGTCACCGATTGTGCGGCCGAGAACCGAGGGGTCCACCACATGGGGGCGATCGCCAATGGCGCCGTCAACATTGCCGAACCCCGGTCCGTCCGACCCCGCCTGCACCGTGAAGGGCGTCCCGGTCTTCAGGAGCGTGACGGTCGAGATCTCCCATCCACCGAATAGCTTTCCGGACCAGCCGGATCGCTCCGGCGTTCGGTACGCCGCACGCATCAAGAACGAGTGCGGCTGGTCGAAGAAGGCCAGCGACTTCACGTCACCGTGTATGTTCTGCGCGGTCTGACTGACGGCCCTGCGGGCATCGCCGCCGTTCATGGTGTTCGTATAGTCGCTGCCCAGATCGATCGCCTTGCTGAACCAGTACGCTGCGTCGACCGTGATGCCGTTCCAGTCGCGCACCACGAACGTGACACGGGCAGCGTCAAAGTAGGCCCGGGAGGCGTTGTGCAGCCGCAGCACGTCGTTATAGCGATCATCCCCGCGTCGTGTGTTCGTCGTCCGAACCGTCACCGGGATGCCGGACGGGCGCTCGCCGCGGTTCAGAAACCATGCCTGAAACACCTTGTGCGAGCGACTGCCCACGTAGCCAAGCTGCAAGTTCATCGTCCTTGAAAGGCTGAAGTCCCAGCTGAAGCTGTACTGGTGGCTGTATGGCTCGACAAGGTTGTCCGCGATGTCGAAGAGCGTCGAGCGTGGTGGAGCCCCACCCGGACCACCGGCAGCAACATCCGCGTACGCCTTCCCGCTTAGGATGTCGGCAAGCGTTGGCCGCAGCACGGCCAAGCGCACCACGTTCGGTGCGTTGATCCGGTACTGGCTATAGGTGACCGGGTATATCTCACCGTAGGAGATGCCGTACGCCCATCGAAGCGTTCCCAGCGAGCCACCTGGCCGATAGGCGATGCCGATACGGGGCGCGAAGTTGTTGCAGTCGCAGCCATACGGCAACGTCTCGAACTGATCGACCTCCAAAGGCGTCGTGACCAGCTCGTAGCGCAGTCCGAGACTGATGCTCAGGTCGGACCGGGCCTTCCACGTGTCGGATACGAATAACTGGCCCGCCCACTGGCGGAACCCGCGGTGGAAGCTGCCGACCGTCTTAAATACTCTGGTCGGTCGACCCAGTCGGAAGTTCGTGATCGCGTCGTTGCCGAAGTTGTTGGAGAACAGAACCGTGCCCCGGACAGCTTGCTGCTCGACACCGTTCAGCTGTATCCTCGCAAACTGGGCACCCGCCTTGATCGTGTGCTTCGTGAAGGTGCGCGTGACCTGCCCAGCGATGCGGTAGGTGTTGATCGCGCGGTCAACCGGAATGAGGGGCGAGGGCCCTTGGCCGTTCAGGGCTCGGCCCACTGCGACTGTCGGGCCAAAGTTGTTCGGCTCGGCAATCAGCAGCGAACCCACCCGGTCATAGCCGAGGCTCAGGTTCGAAACCAAGCGCGGCGACCAGGGTCGAGTCCAGGTCACGCGCGGCCGGTGGCTCTTGATCTCGGTGTCTGGGTTAGACCCACGAACGAGCTGGAACGCATCCACGCTCTGCGATGTGAAGACGTAGCCGAGACCAAGGCTGCCGTAATCGCCGAGGTCGTTGTCCAGCCGCAGGTTGGCGGAATCCGTGTCGACCCGCTGCGGCGCATTCGTGTTCAGGGCGCGGGGATCAATGTCGGTCCGATTGGGAAACTGTTCCGGGTAGGCGTCGAGCAGTTGCTGGACCAGACCCTGTGTCTCCGCGTCCACGAGATCTCCGTTGGCCGGGTCGATTCTCAGCGGAGTGCGTTCGTCGGGCAACGGCACCAGCACGTTGCCGTTGACCTGCCCCCGTATCTTCTGCTGCGAGCCGTTAGCGGTGAGCCGCGCCTTGCTCCACAGGGGAAGGGTCACTCGGGCCGAGTACCGGTTCTCGTTCGCCGGCTGCACTTCTCCGAACTGGAAGAACGAGCGTGCGGAGACAGCGCTGTTGCCGTGGGTCCAGGACAGGTTGCCATGCATGTTCCGCCCAGGCGCAGGACGTAGATGGAGTCCCGGCGATGGCCGGCGACCATACTCCGCTCCGTAGTAGTCCCGGTCGGGCTGGAAGTCCGTAACGATCGTCGCGGTGGCACCGAGCCGGATGTTGAGCTCTTGAACGGTGTTTGTGTCCACGAGGTTGAACTGGACGTTCTCGTTCCTTCTCGCCTCGCCGGACTCCGTGTCCTCCTGACCCAGTAGGTTCAGGGCCGCGCGGTCCGCCGCAGCGTCGCCGCCCTCGGCCGGCTCTTCGGATTCCGGGGGCTGCTGAGCCGCCTCGCTTGCCGGATCGGGATTGGCATCGCTGGCAGGCTTGCCCTGCTGGGCGAGGCCGATCGATGACAGTAGGACGGCGATGGCGATAGGCAGTACGGGGATGCGGATTAGGCCGAGGTGTGCATTCAGTGTCGTGTCCATCGTTGGCGACAGGGGAAGGTTCATCACCCGCGCTCAGAGAGGGTGCGCGATGCCCCTGCGAACGCTCTCTCCAAGGCGGCCAGTCCTGCCTCGCGGTTATGCTTCACCTCGACACGCATGACGCGACGACCTAGGTCGGAAAGCGCCTCGAAGTCACCGAGTGCCTGGGCGGATTGGACCAGGCCAAAGTTCAGATCGCTGTCAGGGATCGGCACTGTGGACCACTGGTCGCACGCGATCTGCACGAATACGCCCGAGTTCGGGCCCCCCTTGTGCAGCTGGCCCGTCGAGTGCAGGAAGCGCGGACCGAATCCTACGGTGACTGCAGACGACAGGGCCGAGCACAGCATCCCGCGTATGCGGCCCAGCAAGGACTCCGAGTGGATGTTCTTGACCAAGAAAGCCAGCAAGCCAATGTAGTCCTCATCTGATGCCGTAGCAAGATGCGCCGCCAGGTACTCGGCGACCGATGTCGAGTCCGAACCCTCGATCAAGCGCTTTGCGTGGTCCGGCGGCGCATACAGCCTGAACCCGTCGTCCTCGAAGAATGGCATGGGCTTGGGCAGAGAGCCCACCTTTTCGTAGGCCGCTATGGCTCGCCGCGTCGCCGACTTGGCCAACTCGACCTCGGGCTGGTCGAAGGGGTTGATGCCCAGCACAGCGCCCGCTACCGCAGTGGCGAACTCCCACCGCACGAATTCCCTGCCAATCTCGTCCACATCGCGAACCACGATGCGGACGACCGGGTGGCCGCGATCTACGAGGTCGTCGACCCTCTGCATCCAGCGGCGGTCCGCCTCCGAATTGAGGGCCATCACCACAAACACATGGTCCGATCCGTGGCCCTTCGTGAAGTGGAGAGTGTCGCCTTCGATCGGCACGATGCCCGTGCCGGCCTTCCCAGCGGACTCCGCGACTAGCTGCTCAATCCACGGACCGAGAGGCCCAAGCCCCTGCGACATGACAAGGCTGAGCTTGTCGCGCCCTTCGCGCGCCGCCAGACCGATGATCAGCCCGAGCCGCAGGGCCGGATTGGAGGACAGGTTCGGATCGGCGCACGCAACCGTCATGGCGTTTGCGCCCACGAGTATACGCACGGTGTCCAGTCCCATCACCGCAGCTGGGACCATCCCGAAATTGGATAGCGCCGAGTATCGACCGCCGATCGAAGGAACTCCGGGAAGCACATGCCGGAATCCGAGTTCCCGCCCCGTCGCCTCCAGCCGAGAGCCCGGATCGGTGATGGCGATGCAGTGCTGCCCCGCCCTGCTCTCCCCAATGCGGCTAGCCAATTGGGCGAAAAAGTACCGCCCGAGCAGATCCGTCTCCATCGTCGCCCCGGACTTGCTGCCCATGATCAAGAGCGTGGATTCCAGATTGACCGACGCTTGGCATTCGAGGACCTGGTCCGGGTCGGTCGAGTCGAGGACCCTGACGTTGGGGTAACCCGGCCTTGCACCGAAGCAGTGTCGGAGCACCTCGGTGCAGAGGCTGGAGCCTCCCATGCCGAGGAGCACGGCATCGGTGTAGCGGTCCTTGCAGGCTTTGCGGAGGGCCGCTAGGGCTTCGTGCGAGGCAAGCTGCTCTTCGGCGACGGTCAGCCAGCCCAGCCACTCAGACTCACCCGAAGACCTCCAGAGAGTTTCGTCGCCCTCCCAGAGCCTTCTGACATTGTCGAAGCGCTCCCAGGTGCGGGCCGCCGCCCGATAGCTCTTGCGAAGGGTGTCAGGGACCCACTCCTGCTGGACGTTGACGGTGTGTGGCATCGGTCAAGCTCTCGAAAAGGATGCCGGACCTAGGGTCGCGGTCCCTCCGCCGATCCCATTCTCTCTAAGTTTCGGGGCGACGGGGTGGATCATTTAGGCGCTATCAGAGCATGGACCGAGGCCCCTTGGACGATCCAGCGCATGGCCAATGCAGTGTTCCATCGCTGTCTGCGACTCGATCAGCGTCCCATACGATAATGGCCAAGATGCTGCGGCATGACTGGGCCCGCGAGGAGATCCGGGAGATCCACGACCAGCCGCTCCTCGAGCTGCTTTTTCAAGCGCAGGAGGCACACCGCGTCTACCACGACCCGGGTGTGGTGCAGGGTTGCGCACTCCTTAGCATCAAGACCGGTCTGTGTCCGGAGGATTGCGCGTACTGCCCGCAGTCGGCCCACCATTCCACGGAACTCGAGGTGGAGAGCCTGCTGAGCGTAGACGAAGCCCTGCAGAAGGCAAGGGAGGCTCGCGCCGGCGGAGCCACGCGCTTCTGCATGGGTGCCGCATGGAGGGACGCACCCGAGGGTCCGGAGTTCGACCGAGTGGTCTCGATGGTGCGTGGGGTCCGTTCCCTAGGGATGGAGGCATGCTGCACCTTGGGCATGCTGACCCAGAGCCAAGCGGACCAACTCGCCGAGGCGGGTCTCACGGCATACAACCACAACCTCGACTCGAGTCCAGAGTTCTACGGGCAGATCATCACCACCAGGACATACCAGGATCGACTCGACACATTGGACCGCGTGCGGCAGAGCGGCATCACGGTTTGCTGCGGCGGGATCCTCGGGATGGGCGAGACTGTAGACGATCGACTCGGACTGCTCCAGGAACTGGCTCGGCAGAATCCGCACCCCGAGAGCGTACCGATCAATGGTCTGGTCCGGGTGGCTGGCACGCCGCTCGCCGATCTGCCGCAGGTCAGCGCGCTGGACTTCGTGCGGGTCATCGCAACGGCCCGCATCCTCATGCCGGCATCGATCGTGCGCTTGTCCGCGGGACGCCTGCAGCTCTCCGAGGAAAGCCAAGCCCTGTGCTTCGTGGCAGGCGCCAACTCGGTCTTCCTTGGCGACCGCCTTCTGACGACACCCAACCCGGACGAGCGCGAGGACGATCGACTGCTCGATCGACTGGGCATGCGCCTGAGCGAAGAGCCAATGACCACCGCGGCTGCGACGTAGCGGATCCCCAATAGGCGCTCCGTGTCCGTGCGGGATCTCGAACGCCGGTCTCGGGCCCAGCTTGAGCGGTACAGGACACTCGGCCTGCGACGGTCGCTCAACAAGCCTAGTGGCCTAGACCTCTGCTCGAACGACTATTTGGGCCACGCCCGCGACCCTCGCATCCGCAACCGCCTTGCTCGTGCTGCAGAGCGACTGGGCGTTGGGTCCACGGGGTCGCGCCTCCTACGCGGTCACAGGCAGGTGTTCGGCAACCTCGAAGAGCGGTTCGCAGCCCTTAAGGGCACTCCGACGGCCCTGTTCTTTGGCAGTGGCTGGGCAGCCAACCTTGGGGTGCTGGCGACGTTTCCCGTCCAAGGCGACGTCATCTTCTCCGACGCCCTAAATCACGCAAGCCTAATCGACGGCATGCGCCTGTCGAAGGCAAGGCGCGTCGTCTTCCCGCACTGCGACGCCGACGCACTCGAGGAAGCGCTACGCAACGAGCCCTGCGATGGGCAGCGATTCGTGGTCACTGAGTCCCTCTTCAGCATGGATGGCGACTTCGCTCCGCTCGGTCGGTACGCCGACCTGCAAGAGCGCCACGGATTCGCGCTCATCGTGGACGAGGCACACGCGGTGGGTGTCTACGGCGCCACTGGCAGCGGCCTGGTCGAGGAGCTGGACTGTGCCGACAGCGTCTTCGTTTCCACAAACGCGGCGGGCAAGGCCCTTGGGGTCTGCGGTGCGTTCGTCTGCGGTCCGCATTGGGCGACCGAGCTCCTCATCCAGTCGGCGCGTTCGTTCGTGTTCTCGACGGCACTGCCCCCAGCGATCGCCGAAGCGGTCGACGAGTCGCTCGATCTGGTTGCAGCCGTTGCGGAGCGCCGTACACATGTCAGGCAGCTTGGCAGGCGGGTGCGCGACCACCTTGGACTGCCGCCGCACGACTCCCCGATCGTCCCAGTGATCATAGGCGCCAACGACGCCACACTCTCGGTCGCCGAGCGCCTTCGCCGCCGAGGCTACGACACGCGCGCCATACGCCCGCCCACGGTGCCGGAAGGCACTTCGCGTCTCAGGGTCTCGCTCAACGCAACTCTCGAGTACGACCAACTGGACCGGTTCGCCCGCGACTTGGGTGGCATTCTGAAGGACGAAGGGCTGTGTCTGGAGTCTTCGTAACAGGTACCGACACCGGGATCGGCAAAACGGTCGTGTCGAGCCTCCTTGTCGCCGCTTTGCGCCTAGACGGCGAGGTCGGCTACTGGAAGCCCGTCCAGACTGGGATCGAAGAGGACGACGACACGGCCGAGGTGGCACGGCTGGCCAAGTGCGGCGCGGAGGAGATCGCCGCGTTCGGAGTTCGACTCCCTCGACCACTCTCGCCACACCTGTCGGCACGGCTGGCGGGGACATCGATTGCTCTAGACGAGCTGCTTGCCATGGGGAGCGGACTGTCCGACGACCGGTTCTGGGTCGTCGAAGGAGCTGGCGGTCTGCTGGTGCCGCTCAACGACACGGCGACGATCGCAGAGCTCATCGTGCGACTCGGTCTGCCCACGGTGGTCGCTGCACGCTCCGGCCTCGGCACGATCAACCACACCCTGCTGACCGTAGCCGAAATGCGTCGCCGCTCCATCCGGGTCGCTGGCGTCGTGCTTGTGGGTCCTCCGAATCCGGAGAACCGCAAGGCCATTGAAACCTACGGAGGAGTACAGGTCATCGCGGAAGTCCCTCCGTTCGACCCTCTCGACTCCGAGGCCATCACTAAGTTTGCGAGATCGCACGGGGACGGCCTGCGTGGTCTTTGGCGAACCTGACCCACCGTTCGCGCCCGGAGAGCCGCAGGCCGGCGGGCCGTATGATGGAGGGTCCTGATGTTCGGCTCCTCCACAACGGTAAAGCTCGACAAGGCGCTCTTCGAGAGGGTCAAGCGGTACGCCGACGCCGGCGGCTACTCCTCGACGCAGGAGTTCGTTGAGCACGTGCTCGAGAAGGAGCTTGCCCAGATCGAAGACGGCGCCTCGGACGAGGAGATCGCGAAGCGCCTCCAAGGCCTCGGCTACATCGAGTGAGCGGAGCCGTCACTTGCCGGTAGACGGCTTCAACTTCGTTCTCCGCACGGGCGTCGCCGGCTATGCCAGCCTCTTTGGCGGTCTCCACCCGATGGTCGGACTGACCCTGGTGTCAGCGATATGCGGCATCGGGATGCTCTGGGTCGTCGGCAAAACCTCGAACCAGACCGCGATCACGACGGCCAAGAAGCGCATGCAGGCATACCTGCTCGAGATGCGCCTCTACCGCGACGAGCCTAGCGTGGTGCTGCGCGCCCAGGGTCGTCTACTTCTGCACAACGGCCGCTATGTCGGTCACATGCTGAGACCGGCGCTGTTCCTCGGGCTACCGATGATCGTCCTCTACGCCCACCTCGACGCCGTGTACGGACAGAGGCCGATGCGCGTGGGCGAGGTAGCGCTGCTCACCGTCGAGACGGCGCTTCCAGCCGAACGCCTCAACGTGCGGGACACCGCCACAGTCGCCTTGGACAGCGTGTCGGTGGAGCAGGCCGAAGAGTCCGTCGCCGTCTGGCGCCTGCGCGCCGTCAGGGACGGCACCGACGCGCTGGTCCTGGAGACGCCGGGTGGCGAGATCGAGAAGGCTGCCGCGGTCGGTTCGTCCGGATCCTATCTCTCAGCGGTCCGCGCCGCAGCGTGGTGGCAGAGGTTCCTCTTCGCGCCCGGCGAGAACCGTTTCTCGGTGGAGGGAGTCTCGAGCGTGACGATCGAGTACTCCTCACGTCAGATCGGACTAGGTGCGTGGAAGACCCATTGGGCGGTCTGGTTCTTCGGCATATCGATAGTGACCGCGTTCCTGTTGCGCAACCGCTTCGGCGTGGCTCTCTGACACGGTTTCGAGCAATCCGATAAACTGCGGCATTCCGCGACTTAGCGGCTCGCCAGCATGCCCGGATCGACGCCCCACGTTCTGTGCGTCGGCATGGGATTCCTCGACACTCGGCTATGCGTGGAGCGCTTTCCTCCGCTCCAACGCCGCGAGATCGCGAGCAAGAGATGGGACGCCCTCGGTGGCCCTGCCACGGTTGGGGCGGTGGCCGTCGTGCGACTTGGTGGAACGGCATCGTTCTGGGGCCGGCGGGGCGACGATCCCGCCGGAGATCGCATGGCTTCGCTGCTCCAGGGACACGGCGTTGATATCGCAGGATTCCGATCGTTTCCCGGTACCAGCCCAACCTGCGAGGTCTTTATCTGCCCAGACGGCGAGCGGTTCCTGTTTCCCTGTCTGGGAGAGGGTCTGCCTGCAGATCCGTCCTGGATACCGGACGAGGCGATCGACCGCGCCGATGCAGTGCTCATCGACGGGAGATGGACGGAAGGCGGCATGCGTGCAGCCAAGCGCGCCGCCAAGCGGGGTGTGCCGGTCGTGCACGATCTGGACCAAGACCTGCCCGAGATCTGGGAGCTCGCGGGTTGCGTGACGCACGCCATCGCCGACGAGGATCTTGCCCTCCAAAAAGGCGGTGTCGACGCCCTGCTCAACAAGATCGAATCGCTGGGCGCATGGGCAGCGGTAACGTTGGGCGAGCGTGGCGTCGCTTTCCGCGGTGGTCGGATTCCGTCGTTCCCGGTCAGCGTCGTTGACAGCACGGGCGCGGGCGACGTGTTTCACGGAGCCTTTGCCCTGGCGATGGCGCAGGGACATGACGAGACCGCCGCGATGCACTTCGGCTGCGCGGCGGGAGCGCTGCACTGTCAGTTCGGACAGGTGCCGACGCTCAAGGACGTCGAACGGCTTCTTGCCGAACGCTAGCGGTTCGGAGAGAGAAGTCCCGACACTGTCGGTCCTGCACTCGGTGTGACTGGCCACTCAACGGGCAGGAGCACGGCGTTGCTGCGCCTGGCTCCAATCTTCACCACCACAGGCTGAAGACCAGGCCGCGCATTGAGGGGGACCGTCAGGGTCACCGCATACACGCCTGCAAGATCAGGCGCGAGCACCGACTTTGACACAGGAGCCGCAGCACCGCCGATCTCGGCAGTCGGCTTTATCGAGGTGGCGACCATGGCGGAGCTGGCGAACCCGCTGCGGGGGAGCGCAAGCACCGGCCCGTTGCCTGTCATCGAGAGCGTGACGCTTGCTCCAGGATGCGTGGGCGAGCCAACCGTCACAGGAGAACCGTCTGGATGCGTCGCGGACGCCAATTCGACTCCATCCAACTCGTACTCGAAGATACCCGGATCCACGGTTGCCACATTGAAGCGATACGGACGACTGTGAGGGCCAGACCGGACCTTTACGTAAGCTTGTCCAGATCCCCGAAGCTCCCACGGCACCTGCACCGTGACCCAGTCCGCTCCAACTGCGAATATCCGGCCCGGCTCGCTAACTCCGTTGGATCCGTCAAACGCGACGGAGACGCCCTTCCGAGTCATAGAGAGCTGGGAGGCCTGACGCTCCGATGCCTCGCCCGATGGTGCCTGCGAGATACCGACTCCACTGATCGTTACGAGCGAACCCGGTGCAACACCGTCCGGCGATTCGCCTTTCGCTGCGTTCGCGATGCTGAGGATCTCCGGCCTGATCTGGTTCGCCTCATAGGCGAACACGACGTTGAGGCCGTCCATCGTGGCCGACACTCTCTCTACCGAGGGCTGTCCTGTAAAGGTCACCGACGCGAAGATCAGACCGGTTCTCCCGGAGGCTCCATTGCCTGAACCGATCGTGGCAGCGCCCTGGGTCACCTGAAACGTGACCGCACGGTTCACCACGGGCAGACCTGCCTGATCGATCACCCTAGCGATGACGTTCTTGGTGTTGCTCTCCCCTGCCGGACCCCGCTCCGTCCCGCCGGCGAATCGAAGGGCATCGTGAGCCACGTTGCTCGGGACGGCGAACATGTAGGGAATCCGGTTCTCCTGGCCCGAACTGAGGCTGGTGACACGGATGTAGCCCTCGTAGCTTCCCGCTGGCGGCGCCCTTCCCTGTAACGTCACCTGCGTCGAGCCACCGCGTCCTGGGCGCACCTGGACCTGCGTCGACTGGGAGTTGCCCACCAAGACCCTGACACCAGCAGCTGAGTCTGTTGCCTCGACTGTCAACCGGTATGACTGCGTAATCGTGGACGTGCTGGTCAGCGTCACGGTCCTTCGAACGGGAAATCGGGATCTTGCTACATCGCCGAAGGCCACAATCGGAGGCTCCGCCACGACGGTGGACCTGAGTGCAGACTCGATGTCGAGCACTCCTGCGCCAACGGCACTGAGCCGCGCCGGCTCGTCTTCCAGGTCGAGCGTGCCCAGCGTTGCGGTGTTGATCAGTGCCGACCGGACCCCGTTCGCCGTCAGTCCCGGGTTGGCTTGCCAGACCAGAGCGGCCGCGCCAGCGACGATAGGCGCCGCGAAGCTAGTGCCGCTCTGCTGTCGGTAACCACTTGGCGCAAAGAGCACACCCTCTGCGCTGTAGCGAGGCGACGCAGCGTAGACGAGGTCGGCCGGAGCGACCAAGTCGGGCTTGGGCGCGGCGGACAACGTCGGGCCGCGACCACCCTCCGGGAACACGCGGTTCCACTCCCTGTCTTCAACCATCGGTGTCGGATCGATCGTCACGGGAGCGCTAGTGCTCTCTATCTCTGCAAGGAGGGCGATGCCGTCGCTGTTGCCTATAAAGACCGCGGGTATGTCGGTGTCGGAGATGGCCGCCATGTGGACTAGGTCATCACCCGTGTTGTTGACCACCACGATTCCCGCAGCGCCCGAAGCGTCGGCATGCTCGATCTTGTTCCAGAAGAAGCAGTCGCCACGCTCGACGATCACAATCCGTTCACGGAACGCTCCCCTTGGGAACGGATCGCACGCCTTCGCGTTTCCGTACTGCCAGGCGAGCGCGGGCGGAAGCGTCAACGGGCCCTCGGCGATTGGACCTGTGCCGGCGGAGGCCTCGTAGGACCTGTCGCCGATTCGCACGGCACGGCGAAACCGCTCATGTGAGCTGAGTGTGCCTCCGACCGCGACCACGGCCGGGGCAATGCCGGGCGTGTAAATGGTGCTGAGTGCAGGCTCTTCGTGGGTCCCGATGAGCGAGTTGTTGCCGGCGGCGGCCACCACGACCCGACCGAAGTCGACCACCGCGCTCTGCGCCGCTTGCGCCACCGGATCACAGAAGCCCGACCGCTGGGAGCATGCCCGGCCTGCGTCGTCCCACTTCCAGAAGGCGGCGTGTCCGAGGCTGAGGTTCAGAATGTCCATCCCGTCAGCCACGGCATCGTCAATGGCGGCCACAATGGCGTGATCGGCCGAGCTGAAATTGATGCCCCGTGTCCCAAACACCTTGTAGACGCCGATGCGCGCCTTCGGGGCGACTCCACTGTGCAGCCCCAACGGAGTCTCGACAACGTTGCCGGCCGCTAGCATGGCGACCGCCGTGCCGTGCGAACTGCCATCGGCCGGCGAATCGTCGTCGGGCGAGGAGTTTGCTGGAGTGCCCGAGTTCAGCATCTCGACATATGAACGTACGGCGATGATCTTGTTCGACGCCAGATCGAGGTATTCGAGGTCTCCCTTCGGGTATCCAGCCAAGGGCGCAAGGGTGTCGTCCTGGAGCGCAGGGTGCGTGAAGTCAGCGCCGGTGTCGATCACGGCGATCTTGACACCCTCACCCTGCAGCGGAGTACCGCTTGGCCGCATGCGCGCTGCGTCCACCTTGATGATCTCGCCGAATCCCCCTACAGCGGTCTCATGCCGCCGGCTCGGAACTACGTCGCCTACGCCCGGGAGGCGGCGCAAGGCCTCAACCTCCGCGAGGGTAGCCCGCACGAAGAGCGCGTTGAGCACGTGGCTCGTGGAGCCGATCACATCGACGTCGAGCCGCTCTATGGCCTCGACGACAGGATTTTGGCCTCGCACGACGGCCCGTCGCAGCAAGCCGATCGAAGCCGCGCTTCGGCGAACAGGGCCTGTGCTGCCCTCGATGACCGCGTCCACTCGTAGACGCTCACCAACCGAGGGCGACTCCAACAGAACGGTGTAGACCGCCTCGGGCTCGATTTCGACAGGGGCCTGTGCAGTCGCCTGGACGGCGCCCGCAGCTACGAACGCTGCAACCGCGGCGAAGCGTCGCAGACCTATGGCCTCACGCTTCCGCCGGATGCTGCACCAAATGCGAGCGGTCCAGAGCCCCTCAGGGTCGGTCCGACGAGAGCGAAGGCCTGCACCTGCGAGCTCGTTCGCGGGTGCCGGGGGCTGTGCGATGCTATACGCTCGCTGGCCAGGGCCGATCACGTCCGGTCCCCGAGGTGCAGCCCTGCCATGAAGGATACGAACGCCGCGCTGCTGCGCTGCTCCATTATCGCCGCCCTCGGCGGATTGCTCTTCGGCTTTGACACAGCCGTGATCTCGGGCACGACCGACCACCTGCGTGAAGTGTTCGACCTGCAGGGCTTCGGACTCGGGTTCACCGTGGCCAGTGCCCTCATTGGCACGATCCTCGGCGCCGCGTTCGCCGGCCATCCCGCGGACCGCCTCGGACGGCGCAGCACCTTGGCCCTCATCGCGCTGCTGTACCTCGTGTCCGCAGTCGGCAGCGGCCTAGCGTGGGACTGGTACTCCCTGCTGGCGTTTCGCTGGCTAGGGGGCCTAGGGGTCGGCGCATCCTCCGTGGTGGCACCGATGTACATCGCGGAGATCTCCCCTGCTTCAGTCCGGGGGAGGCTCGTTGCCATCACTCAATTCAACATCGTCCTTGGCATCCTGCTGGCCTACCTGTCGAACTACGGCGTGGCGGCGCTGGACATGGGGATCGTCGAGTGGCGCGTGATGTTCGGCATCGAGGCCGCACCCGCGGCCGCCTTCCTGGCGCTCATCTTCCTGACGCCGCGCAGTCCGCGGTGGCTGGTCGCGCAGGGTCGAAGCGAGGAGGCCGCCGATGTGCTGGCGCTGGTCGGATCGGCGGACGTCGCCGGGGAGTTGAAGGCGATCAAGGAGTCACTCCGCGAGACCGCAGGCCGCGTCAAGGAGCCGCTGTTCCAGAAGCGCTACAGCAAGCCAGTGTCCCTAGCCATCGCGATTGCGACATTCAACCAGCTGTCGGGCATCAATGCACTCATGTACTACGCCCCGCACATCTTCCGGATGGCGGGGGCCGGCACCGACTCCTCACTTGGGCAGGCGGTCGTCGTGGGGTGCACGAACCTCGTGTTCACCATGGCGGCGCTGGTGGTGATCGACCGGTTCGGCCGCCGCAAGCTCATGGTGGCCGGTTCCATCGGCTACATCACGAGCCTCGCCGCCACGGCGATCGCGTTCTACATGTTCGGCACAGCCTTCACGCCGCTGGGAAGTGCGGTGGTGCTGGCGAGCCTGATGGTCTTCATCGCCTCGCACGCATTCGGACAGGGCGCCGTGATCTGGGTCTATCTGAGCGAAATCTTCCCCAACCGCGTGCGCGCTCAAGGACAAGCCCTAGGTAGCTTCACCCACTGGCTCTTCGCCGCCGCGATTTCTTGGACGTTCCCGATGATCGCCGAAGTGTCCGGCGGTCACGCTTTCGCGTTCTACTCCAGCATGATGGTGCTGCAGCTGATTTGGGTGCTGAAGATCATGCCCGAGACCAAGGGCGTACCGCTCGAGGAAATGGAACGGCGTCTCGGCACCTAAACGCCGTCCTTGCTAGCAGCCTTTCGGACTTGTTGCCCCGAGAACGGCCTGCGCGGCTGCCAATCGCGCGAGTACGCACGGTTTGTGGCATGGCCGGGAACTCCGGGAGTGTCCGGAAGCGGACCTGCAACGGGATTGAGAGGCCCGCATGACGCGCTGCCCATTTTCGATGGTTTGCCTCCCTCTCTGCATTCGCCTGGGCCTCTAAGCGCTTCCGCGCCGTCTGCAGGAGCTTCCGCCCTGCGATCTCCCGGGGCAGCTTGGGCGCGTCCACTTCTCCCTTGTGATCCGCCGGCTGCAGCAAGCCATCGTTTTCCATCTGCGGCTGCCCCTGGCTCGGTGGTACGTAACCGGCCGATGTCTGCTCGCCGATGCCTTCACCTTCTGCCCTCAACGCGGACCGCCCCGGGCGCAGCAGCCACGTCTTCTTCGCCAGCAGCACCTGCAGGAATCACTCGGACACCGCGTTGAAACTCTCCCGACGGCACTTCGCGATCGTGTCGTGATCGGGCTGCTGGTTCGCCGCCGCGAAGCGCGCTCCCCAATGCGTGCGGGTGGCTCGTTCGATGCGACGCGACAAGAACATGCCGTTCGCGTAGCGGTGGATCTGCAGGGCCAGCCACCAAGGTCCTCCCTTCGGACTTGACGTTGGAGACAGGACGTCAGTTGAGCAATGCGAACCGCAGCTCCCTTCGCCCCATCCGGGCCTTCTCCGACAGTTCCACCGACTCGCTCCAAGCAGAGGACGGGCCTCGCGAAGGAGCAAGACGCTCAGCACGCGACTCCCTACAGCGTCACAAGACGAACACTGGGATTATTTGCAATAAATCTTGTATGAATCTTCATATGCATCATAGTAAATAATTTATTATCGGTAACTTACAGAATAGTCAACACTGAGATTTTTGCAGGAATTTCTGTTGCGATGATGCTTGTGACGCAAGCTGTGCAGTACAGGATGCCAGAGCGCTGGACCCAATACGACGTTGAAGCCATCGTCTTGCCGCTGCTGAACGCTAAGGCATCCATCTTGGCCCTTCGCCAGATTCCCTTCCAGCGGTGGTGGGTTAGGGAGCTGCAGGAGATCGAACTCAAGTTGGAGGTCGCCGGCACCTCAAAGATAGAGGGCGCCGAGTTTGTTGGCGCCGAGCTGGACAACGCAGTACGTGCCGCCGCACCCGACGAACTGACAACCTGATCGCAGAAGCAAGCGAACGCCGCCCAGCGAATCTACCGCTGGATAAGCCGAATTCCCGACAACCGCCCAATCACGTTGGACATCATCAAGGACATCCACCGTCTCATCGTGACCGGCTGCGACGACGACCATTACGAACTAGGTGAGCCTAGGGGCTGGGGCCAGAACGTGACCTTTGGCACACCCCGGCAAAGAGGTGTCCCTGGCGGGGAGCAGTGCATAGCCGCTCTGTCCAGTAACGACCCGAGCACTTGAAGCATTGCTCATGCAAAGGGCGAGACTGAAGGATGTTCTCTTCATCCCAATGTCCAATTGCTACCACGACAACAAGGACCGCTATCTAGAGACACTTGCTCTCGTACGACAGCGTAATCACGACTTGACTTCGTCCTGCAGGAAGTGCGCGAACAAACCGATCGGGTTGCCAGCACACTTGGACGAACGGTGCGGAAGGAGCTGTTCGTCAAATTGGAGAGCACTCGCAAGCGCGTGATCGTCCAACGCCAGCTAACGCTGCTCAATTACTTGCTGGACCAAGATGGCGACGTAGAGTGGTCTGAATTCCGAACCACCATGCATGTCCATTTCAAGAAGCTCAAGCAACCGTTCTGGGCGATGGCCCGCGACATAGGCAGGCTGGTAGAACCTGAAGCCATATCTATCCTTGGAAACGATCCGAGCAAGGACGATCGGTGGCCAACCGTCTTCATCAGAGTGAATCTCGACTGGCCCAGCATGCTGACTGAGACTGACTTTTTCGAACGCCTCAAGAAACTTCCTCGGTCCAAGACCTACGGATTCCTCGCACCCAGCCAGTAAGTGCTCCATCCACCGTCTGGCATTCGGCCGGAGCGTCAGTTCTACCGCTGCCTCTTTCCCGTGCCTGTGTCCGACAGGCTACTAGCCACCGGCCAACGACGCTGCAGAAACGACGAGACTCTCTCCAGCAGCAATTTCCGGCTTGGTCTCGGAGCCTGCGTAGCGGATCGTGACGGGCTTGCCCAATCGGGATACCACCCGAGCCTGCACGAGTGCGCCATCATCCCACTCGATGTCGACCTCGAAGCCGTTGCGTGCCCTCAGGCCCTCGATGCGACCGCTCGGCAGCGCAGCGGGCAGCGCGGGTAGCAGATGGAGGAACCCGGCCTCTCCGCGCTGCACGGCGCTATCGCGCAGGGGAGCTCCGTACGGATCGTGGCTCTGCAGAAGCATCTCGACGATGCCCGCCGTGGCGCCGAAGTTGCCGTCGATCTGGAACGGCGGATGCGCGTCGAACATGTTCGGGTAGAGACCGCCGCGCCTGCCGTCGAGCTGGTTCGGCGCGTTTGCGCCCACCGGTCCAAGCAGGCCAGCCAAGATACGGAACGCATGGTCGCCGTCGAGCAGGCGCGCCCAGAAGTTCACCTTCCAGCCCATGGACCAGCCCGTGGCCCCGTCCCCGCGCATCTCGAGCGACCTGCGCGCCGCCGAGAACAGCTCTGGCGTCCCGTACGGCGTGATCTCGACTCCCGGGTGCAAACCGAACAGATGGGACACATGTCGATGCTTGTTGTCCGGATCGTCAATGTCCTCCTGCCATTCCTGAAGCTGACCCAGACGCCCGACCGTGTTGGGGGCGATGCGGCTGCGGACGCTGCGCAGCTCGTCCCTGAACTCCTCGTCGACGCCGAGGATCTCCGATGCGGCGATGGTGTTCCCCATCAGGTTGCGGATGATCTGGTGGTCCATCGTCGGCCCCATCACGAGACCTCCAGTCTCGGGCGAATTACTGGGCCCGGAGATCAGGTGCCCGTTCTCAGGCGATTCGACGAGGACGTCCGCGAAGAACCGTGAAGCGCCCCGCATGATCGGGTAGCCGGTCTCGCGCAGGAACTCCACGTCCCCGCTGTAGAGGTACCGCTGCCAGAAGTTCTGGCACAGCCACGCGCCGCCCGTCGGCCAAATGCCGTGATTGGAGTGGTTGATCGGCGCTGTGCCGCGCCAGAGATCGAAGTTGTGGTGCAGCACCCAGCCGTCGGCGTCATAGTGCTCGCGAGCGGTCTCCGCACCGGACTCAGCCACCTCGGCCATCGCGGCAAAGAGCGGCTCCTGCGTTTCCGGGATGGCTGTGGATTCCGCTGGCCAATAGTTCATCTCGGTGTTGATGTTGACCGTGTACTTGCTTTCCCACGGGGGCGTCAGGAGCTCGTTCCAGAGACCCTGCAGGTTGGAGGGCTGGCCCTGTCCGCGGCTGGACGCGATCAGCAGAAAGCGGCCGTACTGGAACAACAGGGTGACGAGCTGCGGATCGTCGCGCTCGGAGAACCGGACGATGCGCGCGTCTGTCGGCTCGCTGGCGGCCTCCGTCGTTCCGAGGTCAAGACGCACCCGATCAAACAGCTCACCGTGGCTTGCCGTGCTTTCGTCGCGAACCTCTTCGTAGGAGCTCCCCCTGATTCCCTCCAGGGCTTCGTCCACGCGCACGGCCGGGTCGGCCGAGACATCGCGGAAGTCCACGACATTCGAAGCCCCAGCGAGGATCAGGAAGGCATCGCTCGCGCCCTTGACGGTCGCCCTGCCCCCTTCGAAGGACAGGTCGCCGTCGGTCCGAATCGCTAGTCCGGCCTCGAACTGCACCACGCCGTCGCGGACCCGTCCAGCCAAGCGAAGCACGTCGCCCGACACAGCTTTCTTGTCAACGAGATGCGGTGTCTCGACCATGGCTGAGAAGGACAGCTGACGCTCCCCAGATGCGGCAAGGTGCACGGCAAGCACCTGTTTCGGATAGCTGACAAGCACCTCCTGGCGATAGACCGTGCCACCAGCGTTGAACTGCACATGTGCAATGGCGGTGCGGAGGTCCAGCGAGCGCCGGTACCCAGTCACTGCATTGGCGTCAATGTCATGTCGCTCGATCCGCAGGTCACCGAAGGGCTGGTACGCCACCTGTCGCAGGGGCGTGCTCATGAACCGCTCCATGGCTAGGTCCTCCGCCTCCTTCTGCCTTCCCTCGAACAGCAGCTCCCTGATGGCGTCCAGCGACGTATGCGCACCCTTGTGCGCGTAGCTGCGAGGCTCCCCAGCCCAGACCGTGTCTTCGTTAAACTGGATGCGCTCGCGAGAGCTCCCACCGAACACCATCGCGCCCAGCCTGCCGTTGCCAACTGGCAGCGCTTCGACCCATTCCCCAGCAGGCCGGTCGTACCAGAGCTCCAAAGGCTGATCGGGAGCGTCCGAGCTGCACGAGACACCGGCGGCGAGTGCACTGACGGTGGCTAGGAACTCACGTCTATCCAAGCGATGCGGCATGCTGCCAGTGTAGTGACAGGCTATGTCCGCAAGAGCTGCGCAGACATGCCCTTGCGGGATGCGAGACCATAACCGCTAGGGTTCGATCCTTGTGAAACGTGGAAGCTCCACACTCAAACTCACAGGTCTGGCGCTGGGGCTGGCTGCGTGCCTCGGAGTCTCCAGCAGCCGCGCACAGGATCTGAAGCCCGGCTACATCGATCCGATTCCCATCCTCGACGCCGCGGCCAAGGCGATGGGAGTTGATCAGCTCAATTGCATCAGCTTCACCGGCATCGCCAACTCCGGGATGGTGGGACAGAACGTGACACAGAGCACGGACTGGCCGAAAGGAGCGGCTCTCGAAAACTACACGCGCACCATTGACTTCGAACGGCACTCGTCTGTCGAGCGGTTCGACCGGGTGCCAGGCCAGAACCCCGCCTCGTGGAAGTACGGCTCCGGCTGGCAAGGCGGTACGCCGATCCAGCAGCGCGAGCGCCAGACGTTCGCCGTCGTCGGGACCGACGCATGGCACCGTGATGGCGACGACGCTGTGCCCGTGGCAGCCCCGACCATGGCCGAGCTGTGGCAACTGGACATGTGGATGACGCCGCACGGGTTCGTGCGGGCCGCCCGAATGCCTGGTGCCAATCCCAAGGCGATCTGGCGATGGGAGCTGGGCGAGAGTGGTCGGGACGGAGCCACAACCGCAGGCATACAGCGTGTGACCCTCGTGTCCGCAACTGTATTGGGAAAGTACCGCGTGAACGCCACAATCCGGGCCGGCAACATCGTGCAGCGAACGCAGACACGGGTTCCCCACCCCGTGATCGGCGACATGAACTACGAGCACGAGTACTCCGACTGGCGCGATCTCGGAAACGGCATCCAGTTTCCCGCGGGCTGGCACCATCACGACGGCTGGGACGACGAACGCCAGGTGCCTCTGATCAGCGGAGGCCACAACAGCTTTGGTGGCTCGTTCCCCGACATGCGGGTGAACGGCTGCGAGGAGACACCAGTGCCGGATCCAGTGAAGGGCGCTGTGGATCGCTCAGCTGATGTGGATACGCATGAGCTTGCCGAAGGCGTGTGGCTCCTGAGCGGCGGATCGCACAACTCCGTGGCGATCGAGTTCGCAGACTACAGCGTCGTCGTGGAGGCGCCCTTGGACGAGCGCCGGTCACTGGCCGTGATTGACGCAGTCGTTGATCTGGTGCCCGACAAGCCGATCCGCTTCCTTGTCAACACCCACGACCATTACGATCACTTGGGAGGGATCCGCACTTACCTGCACGTGGGTGCCACGATCATCACTCACCAGCGCAATCGGCTGTTCTACGAGACCGAGGTCCTCGACTACGCCCCTCGTACGCTCCAGCCAGACATGGTCTCCCTCTACCCACCAACGGAGATCTCTGAAGGCTACACGCTGGAGGACGTTGACGAGAAGTACGTCCTGAGTGACGGCGAGCGGCTGCTGGAGATCTACTACGTACAGGGCCTTGCCAGTCACGTCGAAGGCATGCTGATGGCGTACCTCCCGCGCGAGCGCATCCTGATAGAGGCGGACCTCTACGATCCTGGCCTGCGGCCGAAGTCTATCGAGCGGCCAACCACCGAGGAGCAGGTCCTGTTGCGCAACGTGCACCAGAACCGACTCAAGCCGGCCACCGTCGCCCCAATCCATGGCGCGGCTGTGAGCTGGGCGGAGTTTCTTCGCGAGTCTGGCCAGGCCGAGTAGCCGGTCCGCGGAATCAAGCGATTAGTTCGGGGATGAGCTGACCGCCAACCTGGGACAGCTGCTTAAAGCGGCCTCCGTGGAAGTAAGTCAAGCGGTTGTCGTCGAGGCCCATCAGACGCAGCCACGTCACGTGCAGGTCCTTGATGGGATGCACGACCTCAACCGCGCGATTACCGGTCTCGTCCGTGGCGCCGACCACGGTTCCCGCGGGCGTGCCGCCTCCCGCCATCAAGACCACCATTGCATCGGCGTTGTGTCCACGGCCGTTGGCCGCCACGCCGCCTCGCCGGTTGTTGTCCGGCGTCCGGCCGAATTCGCCCGAGCAAACCACCAGCGTCTCGTCGAGCAGACCCCGCTGCCTGAGGTCGCGGATGAGGGCGGCGAGGGGCTTGTCAACGCTTCGGATGCGGTTCGAGTGGTTCCGCTCCAGGAAGTCGTGGCTGTCCCACCCGCCCGAGAAGATCTGGACGAACCGCACGCCCTTCTCAACGAGGCGGCGCGCTAGCAGGCACTGCTGTCCGAACGCCCGCGTGGGCTCCTCGTCCAGACCGTAAGCGGACCGCATCGACTCAGACTCAGTGGACAGGTCCACAACGTCGGGCACCTCGGCCTGCATCCGAAACGCCAGTTCATAGCTCTCCATCCGCGCTGCCAGATCGTCGTGGGACGGGTGCTGCGCAGCGTGGCTCTGGTTCATCGCCGCCAGCATCTCCAAGCTCTGGCGCTGCTGCTCCTCGGTCTTCCACGACGGCGGCTTGAGGTCGAGCAGCGGAGATCCCGTGGGACGCAGCAGAGTGCCCTGGTAGTGAGCTGGCAGAAAACCGTTGGACCAGTTCCCCGCCCCGCCCTGCGGATGCGCCAGCTCGGTCATCACGATGTAGCCGGGGAGGTTCTGGTTCATGGTGCCAAGGCCGTACAGCATCCACGCTCCCACTCCAGGATCCGCACCGAGCGGGCTCCCGGTGTTGAGGTGGTACAGGGCGTCGGGATGGTTCACCGACTGCGCCTGGCAGCCGTGATAGACGCACAGTTCGTCTGCGACGGCCGGGCTGGCCATGTGCTGGAACTGGTCGCACATCTCGATGCCTGAGTTGCCAACCTTCCGGAAGCCGAACGGACTGCCAACGTAGTAGGTCTTCGCCGTCAACTCGACGAGCACCTGGTTCGGATCCCGGACGGACTCCGTTTGGTGCAGCTCCTGCAGCTTGGGCTTCGGATCGAAGGTGTCCATGTGACCGGGACCGCCCTCGAGCACCACGAAGATGCAGGCCTTGGCCTTGGCCTGCACCTGCGGGGTCTTTGGAGCGAGCGGTCCGCCCGCCGCGCGCGCTTCCTGCGCGAGCAGATTCGTGAACGCGAGCGCACCAGCGGACGCGCCCAGACCAAACAACAGGTCCCGGCGCCCGATGCCGCGGTCCAGTGGCCCTCTAGTAGACATAGGCGAACTCATTGGCATTGAACACCAGCAGGCACAGGTCCGCAAGGGCCCTGGTCTCCGGGCTGACCTCCCAAGGCTGCGTGTCCGGCTGGAAGTCCTCGTATCCGGCCAGCCACTCCTCGTACTCGAAGGGATCTCCCGTGAACTCCTCGACGAGGGAGCGCGTGATCCACGTCGGTCGATCCCGCTTCGTGGGGGCCGTCGTCGCATGGCTGCGCTGCATAGCCTTCACGTACTCGGCCAGCTGCGAGCGCATTGACGGGTCGGGCACACGACCGTGAGCCAGCCGATACGCCAAGCTGACGCGCTCCTCCAGCGTGCCTGCCTCGCGCTCCAGCCGAAGCGCCATCGCCACGGAGCGATCGGTCATGTATTCCGAGTTCATCATCGTCAGCGCCTGAGGGCTGACCGCGGACGCATCTCGACGCTCGCACGAGTCGTTGGGATTCGGCTGATTGAAGACTTCCATCAACGGATCCGCCTGCCCGCGCACGCGATACGCGTAGATGGATCGGCGATGCCGCTCCGACGGAGTCGGCGAAGGCTGGTATGCCGGAGCAATCGAGAACTGAATCATTCGGGGCTGCATGGCAACCTCCCAGTTGATCTCCGGCATGGCCGGTACGCCTCCGACCTCGGTGTTGAGTTCCCCGGACACCTGCAGGACGCTATCGCGGATCTCTTCAGCCGCGAGTCGCCGTGGAGTGAAGTAGGCGATCAGCAGGTTCTGCGGATCCTTCTCGCGGAGGGGCTCCATATCAGGCCGCTCAGTGCTTTGCCGATAAACCTCCGACGTCAGGATCAGACGATGCAGTCGCTTGATCGACCATCCACCTGCCACGAACTCGGACGCAAGCCAGTCCAGGAGCTGCGGATGGGTGGGCTTGCTCCCCAGCGATCCGAGATTGTTTGGCGTGGCGACCAACCCTCGACCGAAGTGGTAGGCCCACACCCGGTTGACGATAGAACGGACCGCGAGGGGATTGTCGGGATCCACAATCCAGTTCGCCAGCGCGAGCCGACGCCCGTCCAGACCGCTAGGCAGTGCATAGGGGTCGTCGGACTGCGAGGTCCTCGTGGGCAGAGCGGTAGCACTGAGCACCCCTGGTGACACACCCTCGCCCGGAGCGTGGACGGAACCGCCGTCGTAGATTCGTGAGTCCGGACGCCAGTCCATGTCGAGCTTCGCGGGAACGCGCAGCTTGCGGCCATTGCCAGGAATGTAGTCCGGTCCACTGAACACGGTCTGAGCCAGCGGCTCGTAGCGCTCGAGCCTACGCTTCCAGATCCACTCGTCCTGCTTGCGGACCTTGAGTCGACCCTCTTCCTGCGAGGTGAGCCCGTAGTGGCGTGGCGGCTTGGCATCGTCGGCAAGCTTGTTGCGCTTCGACGCCGGCACGTACTCCTGGCCACGCTCCTCGAACCATTCCCTGGCTGCGTCTTCGACCTGGTCCTCAAGCGCAACCTTCTTCTCCGTGGCGAACTCCATCAGCCGGCCCACATGCGCCCGGCCAGCGGCAAAGCGTGCCTGGTTCTCCTCTGGCTGGAACTCGGCTGGGCGCTCGGCCATCTGCGTCGTCGCGAAGGCAGCGTAGACCCGGTAGTAGTCGCGCATCGGAACCGGATCGACCTTGTGGTCGTGGCACTTGGAGCAGCGCAGCGGCATGGAAAGAAACGTCTGTCCCACGCTGTGCACGACATCGTCCAGATACGCTTGACGCGCCATCTTCTTGGGCACCATCGCAGAGCCCCAAGGGCCCATGCGCAGGAATCCGGTGGCGACCCTCATCTCGGGATCGTTCGGTCGAAATTCGTCGCCAGCGAGCTGTTCCCTGACGAATTGGTCGTAGGGCTTGTCCGTGTTGAAGGCGCGAATCACATAGTCCCGATAGCGCCAAGCATTCGATCGCTCGTAGTCGTTGGAGTTGCCCGCGGTGTCGGCGTAGCGGGCGACATCGAGCCAGTGCCGACCCCAGTGCTCGCCGTAGCGCGGAGATGCCAGCAGACGGTCCACAAGACGCTCCCATGCCCCTGGCGTCGAATCGCCGAGGTATGCGTGGACCTGCTCCGGGGTCGGTGGCAGACCCGTGAGTCCGTAGTAGAGGCGTCGAAGCGCAACAAGTCGTCCTGCTCGCGGGGCCGGCTCAACCTCGGCCTTGGCAAGCGTGGCACGATGGAATGCATCGACGGGATTGGGCACCGCAACGAGCGGAACCGTGGGCTTGCGCACTGGCCGGAAGGCCCAGATGTCGGCCGGGTCGTAGGATCGGTTGGTCCATTCGTCGGTCTGACCGCCGCTCGTCGCGACTCGGACACCTGTAGCGTGGTCGGAGCTCTGCTCCGCCGCCGCTCGGAGCTCGGCAATCCGGTCATCCGATGGCCACGGTGCACCGTGCTCGATCCATGCCCGAACGGCTGCGGTCTCGTTCGCATCCAGCCGGTCGTTCTCCTTGGGCGGCATCGGCACCACATCCGCCGCCGCCGAGACTGCTCTGTAAAGGGCGCTGGCCCCTGGGTCGCCGGGCACGATCGCGGGGTTGCCGGAGTTGCCCCCGCGCAGCACCCCCTCCCTGCTCGACAGGTCGAGTCCACCCAGCAGCAAGTCAGGATCGCTGCCGTGACAGGCCAAGCATCGCGCCACTAGGATCGGCTTGACCTTCAGGGCGAACGCTTCGTCCCCTTCGTCCGCAGAGGCAGGTGCGGACGCCAGACCAAACAAGGCCAGAAGTACGGCGAGAAAGCCGATCCCAAGCGGACTTCGCCTGCGCATATCGCCTACGCAACGGCAGGACATCACGTGACCATGATATTGCTCTCGTGGCCCCTCCGAACCACAAAGCGCCCAAAAACCCGTAAAACCCACTGCACCGAGCCACTCGAATGGTGACCAGCTTGGCATCCATCTCGCGGCAGACTCTCAGACTGTGACAGTGGCCTGAACCATCATTGTCGCCGATGCCGATCTCACCGCTGGGTCGGGAACCCGTACTCTATGTCCAGAGTGGCAAGGGCTGGTCGGCCCCAACCGCCAGGGAACTGAACGACTGGAGATGGCTACGAGTCGCACCAGAGTCGCCTTCCAAGGTGCGCGCGGAGCGTTCAGCGAGCAAGCCTCTCGGCGGATCCTCGCTGGTATGAATCTGGAGTTCGCACCGCGAGAGCGGTTCGTGGACACCTTCGAGACGCTTGCATCGGGGTCTGTCGACTACGCGGTCATTCCGATCGAGAACACGCTCCACGGGTCCGTCCACGAGAACTACGACCATCTCCTGCATTTCAAGCCCTCGATCCTAGCTGAGACTCAGGTGCGCATCGTGCACAACCTGATCGGTCGACCCGGATCGACGGTGACGGGCATTCGACGCGCCATTTCGCATCCAGTGGCGCTCGCGCAGTGCGTCGACTTCTTCCGACAGCACCCCAACATTCGGGTCGAAAGCCATTACGACACTGGAGGCAGCGTCAAGACCGTGATGGAGGGCGATGACGACAGCCTAGGAGCCGTCGCTTCAGACATCGCAGCGGAGTACTACGGAGGACAGGTGCTGCAGGCCTCGATCGAGGACGATCGCGAGAACTACACGCGCTTCTTTCTGCTGGGCCCTTCGGGTGCGACAAGCCCGTCCATCGAAGGTCCGCGCAAGACAACCATCGTGTTCGTGACGAAGAACGCGCCGGGAGCGCTCTTCAAGTGCATGAGCGCTTTCGCCCTGCGGGACATCAACATGACCAAGATCGAGTCGCGACCGTTGAAGGGACGGCCCTTCGAGTACCGGTTCTATGTCGACATCCTGGCCTCGCCGGACGAGCAGCAATGCTCGTACGCACTTCGGCACCTTGAGGAGATGACCGAGTTCCTAGCGGTGCTAGGCACCTACGTGCCCGGAACCATCGCAAGTCCCGCTAAGGACGCATGAGCCAAGAGCCTGGCTGGCTGGCTGTCACGGCGAGGTGACGGGCGCCTCGTAGTCTGCGGTCTCCGGGTACGGGCGTGGCTCTGGCTCGTACCCCGGCTTGCGCTTCGGGCGGCCCGGTAGCACGTTTCTTGCCTTCGCCCAATCCGTGTACATCTCGATCATTCTCCTGCCCATCTCGGGCTCGAGAGGCATGAGATCAGCGGTCTCGGTACGGTCTGCCCCCATGTCATAGAGCTCCCACGGACCTCCGTTCTTCGCGACGAGCTTCCACTTGCCGAAACGCACCGCGCGATTGCCCTCGTGCTCCCAGTACAGGGCCTCGCGATCCAGCGGCCGGCTTTCGAAGGCCGGCACCATCGAGACGCCCTCCAGCGGCGTTATCTGATTGCCGGAGAACTCCGAGGGATACTCCGCATCGGCAACGTCCAAAGCCGTAGCCATCAGGTCGATCAAGTGCGTGGGCTCGCTGCGCAGTTCGCCCTTCGCCGACACTCCCGCTGGCCAATGCACGACCAAAGGCGTGGCGATTCCACCCTCGTGGACCCAGTGCTTGTAGGTGCGGAACGGCGTGTTCGACGCGTTCGCCCACGCCTGCCCGTAGGACTGGCTGTAGCCGTCCTTGGTGGTGAGGATTTCGAGCGGTCCACGACCCAGCATGCCGCCCTCGGCGCAGCCGCCGTTGTCCGAGAGGAAGAACACGAGTGTGTCGTCGAGCTCGCCGAGATCCAGCAGCGCCTCGATGAGCTTCCCGATGTTCTGATCCATGCGGTCGACCTGTGCAGCGTAGATCGCCATCCGCAGGTCCATCTCGTCCTTCTTGCTCCGCGACAGGGTCTCCCACGGCACCGCATCCCGTACCGTCATCTTCCAAGCCCGGTCGATGATCCCCATCTGCTGGAGACGCTCGAGCCGCGCCTCCCGGATCCGGTCCCAGCCGACCATGTACCTGCCACGGTACTTCTGGACATCCTCTGGCCAGGCATGCAGCGGCCAGTGGGGCGCCGTGTAGGAGAGGTAGAGGAAGAATGGCTGGTCGTCGTCCCGCTCCGACTCGCGGACGAACTGCACTGCGTGATCGGTGAAGGCGTCGGTCGTGTAGTAGTCCTCCCCCGGGATGATCCTCTCGCGGTTGCGTACTAGAAGCTTTCGGGGTGCTGGGCGAAAGAAGTTCGACGCTCCCCGAATGAGGCCGTAGAACTCGTCGAAGCCGCGATCCACAGGCCACATGCCCTCAAATGTGCCTACGTGCCACTTGCCGGCCATGAGCGTCCTGTAGCCAGCTGGCTTCAGGGCCTCGGCGATGGTCACGCCGCTGCGGTTGAGGTAGCCGCGGTATCCCGGGTAGCCGAGATCGAAGCGCTGCGACTCGTTCTCGCTGGTCATGTGGCCGATGCCGACCTGGTGCGCGTAGAGCCCGGTCAGCAGCGACGCCCGCGTCGGGCAGCACCGTGCGGCGTTGTAGAAGTGCGTGAAGCGCAGGCCGTTGTCGGCCAGGCGATCCAAGTTCGGCGTGCGGATCTCACTTCCGTAGCAGCCAATGTCGGAGTAGCCCATGTCATCGGCCATCATGATCACGATGTTTGGTCGGGCCGAGATGTCGCCCGGACCGACCAGGCTCGACAGGGCGCAGCAGATCGTGGCAATCGTCGTTAGGTTGCGCATCAAGAGGTTGATAGTAGTGCGACTAGGGCGACGTTGTCGAGGGTCAGGCCGGACTCCCAGCCAGCGGTCGAGCTAAGTCCGACACAGACCAATGGTTTAGAGTTCCAGTCCAGCCCCATTAGGGGCAGGCGTCCAAGCCGCTGGCGATCTGCGGCATGTTCGTCACTCAGTTCCAGAGCGGCGTGATGGCGTTCTGGAGGGAGATTACATACGTGATTACCCAAATCCACGCTTGACAACGTTTGGTGATCCTCGGTAACGCATTGATATATCAAGTATTTACGGCATGGCCAAGGCACCGGGGAGGAATCATCGCAGGTGCCTTTGACTCGTGGAGTTCATCCAGCGGCATCCGACGGACGCGAAGGCCGAGGCGTGGTTCGTACAGCGGCGCTGGCCGCATGGGATTCGCCGTCCGTCCTGCGGCTCCCGGAACGTCCGGACCGGCTGCGGGCACGCGATGCCGCACCGATGCAGGGGGAGGGCCTGCGGGCGACGACGCTTCAGCGCCAGGTCCCGTTCCGTCATGGAGGGGTCGAAGCTCGGCTGTCAGGTCTGGCTGGCTGCCATGTTCCCGGCGACCACGAACCTCGGGAGCGTCTCGAGCATGAAGCTGCACAGGGATCGGGGGGATGCGCGGAGGAGCGCATGGTTTCTCGCCCGCAGAGTGCGCGATGCGCTGTCGCGGGGCGGCACGCTGTTCGCAGGCCCTGTGGAGGCTGGCGAGACCTACATGGGCGGCAAGCGTCGCAGCATGCGCAGGGGTCGGCGCGAGGGACTGGCCGGGCGCGGGGCTGTCGGCAGGACGGCCGTGGTCGGAGCCAGGGATCGCGGGACCAGGCAGGCTGCGGACAGGGTTGTCCGATCCATTGGCACGGGGACGCCGCAACGCTTCGTGGCGGAGCGCGCGGAACTGAACCAGTCCGATCCGAAAACCGAACCTCCGGAGATCACTCTGATCCACCCGAACTACGGCCCGAGCCGAGAGGATCTGGACGAGGACCTGAGGATCGACGCCACGTTGGAAGGACTGGGAAAGGCCGTTGCCCGGACAGTCGAGGTCCGCCATGTCAAGTCCCTGCAGCGGTGCTGGTCAAAGTCGGATGTGGGTGGTCACGTATATGATTCCCCTCCCGTTCCGTGGCGACGCGGCGGTGGCGGGACCTCGACCAATTTTTGCCGGATGGCCCGCGAAGCCCGACCACCAGCCCCGGGCCATGCGACCGAACCGTGCGCCTTCGATGCCGACATCCCTGCCGTCCTGCATGCTTGGCGACACGCTGTGTCCTGCCCCATTTCATTGCGGTCGAACGTCGTACGCGCCCGAGAGCGACGCAATGGACCGCTGCAGGGAGCCTTCGCGACGACTCGCGGGGCGAGGCCCGGGCAGCTGGAGAGCCGGACACTCCACGCCCCCGCGACGAGCCACGCGGGAACGCCGTTTCGAGCACCCCCCGACGGTCCCGGAAGGCCCGGCCCGGGACGGCGGGCGGTGACTATACTGCGGGAATGCCGGACCGGAGGGAAGGGAACGGTCGCTTGACCCTTGCTGCGGGGGCGGGTGCTACCTTTGGTGGCCATCCACCAAGAGCAGGGCAGCGTGGCGGGAGGACGTTCACGTGGGCGGCGGCCTGCTGTGGTACTACCGCGAAGGGGACAACACGGCGAGGGTGGCGCCGGACGTGTTCGTGGCGCTGGGGGTGCCGCGGGATCCGCCGCGGGACTCCTACAAGGTGTGGGAGGAGGGCAAGACGCCGGACTTCGTGCTGGAGGTGGCGGCGCCGTTGAAGGCGAGGCTGGACCGCGAGGGGAAGCGCGAGCTGTACCAGCGGCTGGGAGTGCGGGAGTACTGGATGCACGACCCGGACGGTGGGCTGCACAGGACGCGGCTGCAGGCGCTGCGGCTGGTGGGCGGAACCTACCGCGCCGTGAAGGTGGAGCGGGATGCCAGCGGTCATATCCGGGCTCGGAGCAAGGTGCTGGGCCTGGACCTGCTGTTCGACGGGGACCGGCTTCGGATTTGGGATCCGGTGGCCGGCCGGTTCCTGCCTACCGTTGCGGAGGCCGAGGCCAGGGCAGAGGCGGCGCAGCAGATGCAACGCGAAGCCCAGGCGCAAGCAGAGGACGCGAAGAGACTGCGACGCGCGGCCGAGAGAGACCGACGCGAGGCCGAGGCGAGGGCGGAAAGTGAACGGCTAGCGAGGGAAGAGTCCGAAGCCAAGTACCGAGCGGAGATTGCAGAACTCAAGAAGCGGCTCGGCAACTAGGCTCGTGTGGTTGGCAGTGACCCGTCACGCCTCGACGGGGGCTGTCGGATTGAGCGTGAGAGCGGCGGAAAAGCCATCCGGCGTGGCTCTGTACTGGTGGGCTTGTCAGCGGTTCCAGAACCAGAATGCTGGCTGGTTGAGCGCCTGACACCTCGGTGCAGTCTTGCCCACCCAGGGGTTGGGGAAGAGCCTGGCATTGGCGTCCTAGACCGCAAACTCTCTCCGGCAGCCGACAATGGTGCATGCCACCGTCGCAGTTCAGCCGGCGCACTCAGCTCGGATGTGCCTGCGGTTAGTGAGTCTTCTGTCTGGGCAACCTACGGCGGGTTGAGTCACGCCTCGCCGGTCCAAGGCAGGCCCCGGTCGAAGAGCGTTCTGCCCGTGGCCAGTAGGCAAGTCGGACAGACCGCTGCTGTACGATAAGGGCTACGATAGGCGCCCGTAGCTCAGCTGGATAGAGCGCTTGCCTCCGGAGCAAGAGGTCGCAGGTTCGAATCCTGCCGGGCGTACCACCGAACGGCAGGGGCCGCCAGAGCCCTACACTCGGCCGAGTCTCAGCGGTTGTAGGCGGGAGTTGGACCGCGTAAGGCGTTCCACGCTTCATCGCAGGCCACCATAGCGGTCTCGGGAAGCGGTTCGGCCCCACAGCCCGCAATATTCTGCTCGAGATGAGCGAACCGCGAAGCTCCGAGGATCACGCAGTCCGCACCCGGCCTGTGGGTGACCCAGCGTAGGGCCAGCGTGGCAGGCGCAACGCCCAGATCATCTGCTACGCCACGCAGCGACTCAACCGCTCGGAAGTACGCGTCGTGCCAGAAGCGCTTCAGGTACATCTTGTTGCCGTCAAACCTGGTGCCGAGGATTGGGCCCTGGTCGAGAGACTGCTTGCCACTTAGCAAGCCACCTGCAAGCGGGTTGTAATAGGCGTTCGTGATGCCGTAGTGGTCGCGGAACGGGAGATACTCCTGCTCGATGCCACGGGCAAGGACGTTGTACATCGGCTGCGCTACGACTGGCGCCCGATAGCCGCGGTCCTTGGAGATGGCGAACATCTCGGCGATCTGCCACGACGCGTAGTTTGAGGTCGCAATCCAGCGGATCTTCCCTTCCCGACGCAGTGCGTCCATCGTGTCCGGCGTTTCCGCAAGGCTCAATTCGCGAAACGTGTGCATTGGGGTGCCAAGGAGGCGAGCAGGCAGGCCCGCGGGGAGGGCTGGCTGGCCACCAGATGCCAGCGCAGGTAGTTGCCGAGGCACTTCGTCGCCACGCCGTGGAACGGCAGCAGGAACTGCTGCAGCTGGCGGTGGCGCTGGTTGACCGTCTGGATGGGGTGGCTGCCGCGCAGGCGCTGTCCGGCCGCCCGGTTGACGGCCTCGTGCTGGACCCCCAGGCTGCGCGCGCAGCCTAGGTAGCCTGTCCCGCCGTCCCGCCCCCGCGGGCCGGCCAGGTTCCGCTCCCCCTTGCGGCTGTGCCGGAAGCACGTCTCGTCGGCCTCCACCAGTCCGGCCAGCGGCTCGCTGTCGACGGTGCCACCCCGCAGCGCTCGGCGGCCTTGCGGACCGACTCGCGGGCCACCAGCGCCCGCCCGCAGGCCAGCCAGCGCTCGCGCTGGTGCAGCTCGGCCAGCGGTGTCCCGGTCAGCGCGTGGAACGTCCGCCGGCAGGCCTTGCAGGCGTAGCGGCGCAGCCGGTGCACGCAGCCGCGCCGGACAGCCCCGCCGGCTCCGCAGCGCGGGCAGCGCCGTCTCGCGTCGACGCGCAGCTCGATCGCAGCCAGGGAGGCCGCCTCGTCCCCCTGCTCCTGGGCGACCTGCTGCAGCCGCTCGTGCTGGGCCACCGTCAGCTGCTCCACCCCAGCCAGCCAGCACTGGAACTCTTCGTTGGTCATGGATTCTAAGTCCTTTATTCGAAAATATTTATATCATATATCAATCAAAATATAAATATTCAGCAAATTAAGCCTTCCGAAATGACCAGCTCACGGACGACGGAAACGGCGCACGGGTAAGCTGCGCTCTCCCTTCGAACCCCCGGCTTCCCGCGGCCCTGGCAGGCTCGCGGACGAGCGGCGGGCGTGGCCCCCGCTGCTTTCTGGATGTGCGCTGATGGCTGACCGCCGCATCGTGAAAGCCTCCGTCCGCGCGTCAGCGGCCGAGTTCGCCGCCTAGAAGGCCAAGGCCGCAGCGGCCGGCGTCCCGCTGTCCGACCTGCTGCGGCAGGCCATGGCGCGCACCCGCACCTGGACCGCCGCGGCGGCCGAGGTCGAGCGCGAGCGCACCCGGCAGGTCGCCCGCATCGGCAACAACCTGAACCAGATCACCCGTTGGGCGAACACCCACGCCGACAAGGCCGACGCCTTCGAGGTCATCGCCCACCTCGTCGCCATCGAGCGAGAGGTCGCGCGGCTGGCCTGCTTACGAGACGAGCGGCCCGATGCACGTTAAGTTCATCGCCCGCGGCACAGGCTCGGCGAAGGCCGCCGCCGACTACCTGCTCGGCGAGCGGGACGCTGCCGGGCAACCGCGCGTGGCTGTGGCCTCTGCTGTTCGGCCTGATGCTCTCAGCCGGCATCTGCGGCGGGAGTTGGGCGGGGACGCGCTGGCTGTGGACGACCATAGAGCAGCAGATCGAGACCCTGACAGTGCTCCGCGTGGACATCGCGGAGGCCCGCGCGACGCTGGCGCGGATCGAGGACACGACCTGGGGGCTGACGCTGACCGAGATCGACGGGGAACGCTTCGTGGTGCTGCCGGCCGGCACGCTGCGCAATCCGCCCTGGACCGTGGTCAGGCGGCCTGCCTTGAAGCTGTCGAGCGACTGAGGGAACTGTATGACCGCGTTGGAACAGCAGTTGACGAGAGCCTTGCGGGAGTTGTCCGCGCAGTACGGGCGGGAGCGGACGAAGCACGCCGCGCAGATCGCGGCCTTGCAGCGGCAGGCCGAGCACTGCGCCGGGCAGGTGACGCGCTTGATCGCGGACTACAGGACGCTCGCCGAGACGTTGCGAGGGCCGTGGAACTGATGCGGCAACGCGGACCGGAGCGCGACCATGGCCCCAGCCGCTAGCGCGGCGTCGGCCGGGGCGCGTCACCGGGTCCTCGTCGGCCAGGTACGCGGCCCAGTCGTCCATGAGCTGCCGCCGCCGGTCGAACAGGTCGGACCGGGCGTAGGCGGCCTCCACCTTGTTCTGGACGACATGCGCCCGCGCCGCCTCGATGACCTCACGCGGATGGTCGGTCTTCTCGGCCGCCCAGTCCCGGAACGACGAACGGAAGCCATGGGGTACAGCCGCGATCCGAAGGTTCTGGAGCGTCTTGACCAGCGTCGACGGCGAGATCGGTCTCCCACTCCGCATCGGGAACACGAGCGGATTGCCGTCGCCCAGCGCCCGCGCCGCGTCGAGGACCTCCAGCGCCCGGCCGCACAGCGGAACCCGGTGCTCCCGTTTCGCCTTCATCCGCTGCGCCGACAAGGTCCACACGTGGTCCGTCGTGTCGATCTCCGTCCATTGCGCGCCCCGTGCCTCGCCCGACCGCGTGGCGGTCAGCACGAGGAACTCGAACGCCAGCTTGACGGCGGGCTGCGCGGACCCCGACCGCACTGCCTCGATGGCCGCGGCAACGTCCCGGTGCGCCAGGGCCTGCCGGTGCGTCACGATGTCGTTCTGTGGGCCGAGCACCGGCAGCACCCGGTCGCAGGGATTGTCGTTGCGCATGTCCAGGGCGATGGCCCACTCCAGCACCGACCGGATGCGCTGGCGTTCGCCTCCCGTGCGCGGTGGACCGCGCGATGCGCTGCGGGTGGCGCGGAGACGCCTCGTACAGTTCCGCCAGCGCCGGGCGGTGCTCCTAAGCTGGCCGTGCGCGCACGGCCAGCGCCATGTGGCGTGGCCGCATCGTCGCCACGGCTGCCGCCAGCCAGCAGCCGGGGCGTCAGGTCGGACGGGGTGGCAGTGCCGGAACTCCGCCAAGTAGCACGGTGTGCTCTGGCTCACCGCGACCTCCAACTCACTCGCCAGCTCCTGCCGGACCAGATCCACGTTGCCCGCGGCCAGCCCTACTGCCCGCCAGCCGCAGTGTCCGCACGGCCTCGGCCCGTCCGAGCATGTCAATCTCATCCGGCCCCGGCCCTAAGGCGATGCTCGTCCCCCGTCGCTCCCTCTTAACACACCACCCCGGAGGTCAGCTCTCGCGTCGCCCAACGCCGAGCCCACATCTGGGGTGGGGCTCGCGATCCATGTGCTCGCAGACTTGGTGTCCCAACTAAGCCGGCCTGGACTCGGCTGGTTGTCCCGTCGGCAGTCAGTGCGGCCCCCGCTACCCCGGACCGAAGTCCACCTGTGGTTCGGCCTAGCCACAGCCAGTCCTAGACGGCCCAGCATCTTCACTTCGGGTATCAGATGAAATCAAGATGTCTGAGCGCTGCTCCGGACGATTCAGCATCGGGACTTCGGACACCGGCCGAGAGCACGATGTCTAACACCTAGAAGTCCCATTCCAGCCCAACCAGCGGGAAGCGCGGCAGGCCGCTGGCAAACTCAGGTGTGTTGGTTACTCGGTTCCAGAGCAGGGTGGTGGGGTTCTCGCGGCCGGTGGAGTTCTGCATCCCGACGTACACCAACACCTTGTTTCCTCTGACAGTGAACGTCCGGTCCACCCGCAGGTCAAGCGTGAAGAATGCGTCGTAGCGCATCGAATTGACCTGGTCGAGGTTGAAGATGCCACGTCGCTGCGACTCGGAGAGTTCCAGATCGAACGGCGTGTAGGGCCTCCCCTGCAGGTAGCTGGCGCGGAACGCGATCTCCCACTTCCTGCCGATGCGGCGGCCGCCGAGCGCGTTGAAGACGAAGGGCCTGTCGAACGCCCCGGGACGCAGCTGGCCGTCCAAGCCAGCGTGCCGAGCCCGTGAGTAGGCGAGATTGAGCTGGCCGAACCAGAGTCGGTTGAACTTCTTCTCGGCGAACAGCTCAACACCCGCAACCTCCCCATGCCCGGCGTTGGTCATGGGGTACAGGATGTCCCGGACATCGAAGGTATCGCCCACGTTGGCGAACGAGAGAGCCGGGAACTGCGTGGCGACGGCATAGGCGCGGTAGCGCTTGGAGTAAGCCTCCACGGTGAGTCGCAGGTCCCGCCCGGGCGTCCACGCAAAGCCGGTCACCCAATGGTCGGCGCGTGCCGGGGCTAGAGACCGGTTCTCGGGGAACGCGGCCAGAAACAGGTAGACGGGAGTCTGGTGGTAGATCCCCCAGCTCGCGTTCCAGGAGAGGTTCTCGGCAAGCGCGAGCGACAGGCTTGCCCGCGGACTCATCCGTAGGTGCGACATCCCGAACTGCGCGTACCGATCAACCCTGCCACCAAGGGTGAGCCGCAGCCCCCGAGCCAACTCGTGTGTCCCCTGGATGTATGCTCCGCTCTGGGTGGCGGTGAATCGCTCTCTGAGGTCGATTGGGTTCCGGTCCGGTACGACCGTGAACGGACCGTCGTAGCCCAGTGGCGACAGCGTGACGTAGTCGTTCACGAAGATCTTCTGGGTGCCGCCGACGCGGTACTCGCCGGCCGAGCCGGCATGCAGGGTCAGGTCGTACTTGAGCGTGGTCTCGTCCTCCGTCGAGTCCTGACGGAACGTCACGGCGCCATCCGCGATCGCCAGGTCGACAGGAGTGGAGGGTGCCAGAGGCCCGTCATGCACCAGATCCTTGACGGTGGAGTCCACCGTGGCGCTCGAATGCGTCAGACCGAGGAGTCCGACGCCTCGCGTTCCGAAGATCCGTTGCCAGTTGACTCCCGTGACGTTCCGGCGGCCGGCGTAGCGAACGTCGAAGGCCCCCAAGGACTCGTCCGGCTCGGTGTCCTCGGTCAAGCCGAGACGGATGCTGTCGATCCCGGTGATGCTCGTGACCCAGAGCCGGTCAAGGCTGCCGAAGTCGCGCACCACCTTGCCGGTGAAGGAGTAGTAGACGGGCACGCCGCCGGTCCCGAGGTCATCGGTCACGAAGTCCAGGAAGCTCCGCCGGGCCGACAGGATCCAGGAGCCCTTCCCGTTCGCCCAAGGTCCCTCGAGCACCGCACCGGCACCGGCGTAGGCGACCGTGGCGCGGCCGCGAAAGTCTTCGCGGCTGCCCTCACGCTGTGCCACCTGCATGACGCTGGATAGGCGGTTGATGTAGGGCGCGGGATAGCCACCCGTAAGGAAAGTCACGTCTTCGATCAACTGTACGTCCAGCAGGCTGACGGTCCCGCCCGCGGAGGCCAGGTTGGCGAAAGAGTTGATGTTCGGGATCTCGATGTTGTCGACGACAAAGAGGTTCTCGAGGGGGCTGCCGCCGCGGACGATGATGTCGTTCCTGAAATCAGCGGATCCAGTCACGACTCCCGGCAGCGTCGCCACGTACCTCGAGACATCCTGCAGCGCGCCAGCGGCCTTAGCCACCTCCTCGTTGCGGATGGCGACGCCAGACGTGACGACCTCGTCCGGCACGAGTTGCTCGGAGGCGCTGACAGTCACGGAGCTCTCGACGGCGGCGATCTCGGGCAGCTCGAGGCGCACCTCGCTGGTCTGGCCTGCGTGGACCTCAACGAGGTCACTGAGCAGGGCTTGTCCCGTCGCTAACCGGAGCTCGAGCTGCAGCATCCCCGGACGCGCATCAATGGCGTGGAACCGCCCGGACTCATCGCATGAGGAACACAGGCTGGTGCCGGAGATGCAGACCCGCACGCCCGACGCCGGAGCGCCGTCGCCTAGGAAGACGACTCCGCGAACGGCCCCCGTACCAACCGTGTCCTGACCGCTGGCAGACACGCCGCACAGCAGCAGAGTCGCTGCAACCGCCATCCACCAGCGTGACCAGGGGACGCTGCGCCGCAGCCGCCAATGAGTACCGCAAACCCCGGGGGCCAACCGACAAACCATAGTCTGACTGTCGCACTCGACGCGAAGTAGCTACCGGTGCTAGAAAATACGCCGCTTCGCATCCGCGCCGGGCGGCAGTCGTTGCGAGGTCCAGAGCCCCCCGAGGCCCGGTGGGAAGGCTACCAGGCTGCTGCTGTACGACAAAGGTTGTTACAAGTGTCCGTAGCTCAGCTGGATAGAGCGCTTGCCTCCGGAGCAAGAGGTCGCACGTTCGAATCCTGCCGGGCGTACCACAGCGCCACGGACTCTGCGGTCCGAAGGGAACCCAGCCTCAGCGGTTGTAGACCGGAGTCGGTCCACGCAGGGCGCCCCACACCTCGTCGCAGGCTGCAAGCGTGTCCTCCGGCAGCGCTTCTGCTCGGCAGCCCTCGATGTTCTGCTCGAGATGGGCAAGACGTGAGGCGCCGAGGATCACGCAGTCCGCACCGGCCCTGTGAGCAACCCAGCGCAACGCCAGCGTGGCCAGCGATGTGCCCAGACTCTCCGCAAGGCCGCGAAGCGTCTCGACCGATCTGAAGTACTCGGCGTGCCAGAAGCGCTTCAAGTACATCTGGTTGCCGTCGAACCTAGTACCTGGGAGCGGCCCCTGCTCAAGGGACTGCTTGCCGCTCAGCAGTCCACCGGCGAGCGGGTTGTAGCAGGCGTTGGCGACGCCGTAGCGCTCGCAGAACGGGAGATACTCCGGCTCGATGCCACGAGCCAGAACGTTGTACATGGGCTGCGCCACGACTGGGGCCAGGTAGCCGCGCTCCTTGGAGATGGCAAACATCTCGGCGATCTGCCAGGAGGCGTAGTTGGAAGTGGCAATCCAGCGAATCTTCCCCTCGCGGCGCAGTGCGTCCATCTCCCCAAGGGTCTCGACGATGTCGACGCTGCGGTCCGGCTGGTGCAGGTAGTAGAGATCGACGTAGTCGGTGCCGAGACGTCGCAAGCTCGCCTCGCAGGCCCGTCGGACCGCCTGCGCGCTGAGGCCCTCGTAGGCGTCGCCACCGCTGCCCATCTTGCCGCGCACCTTCGTAGCGAGGACGACCTGCGAGCGGCGCGATCCAAGCACCCGACCCGTGATCTCCTCCGACAACCCTTGGTTGTAGACGTTGGCGGTGTCAACGAAGCTGACGCCTTGGTCTAGGGCGTAGTCCACCATCGTGGCCGCATCTGAGTCGGTGACCTGAGACCCGAATGTCATCGTCCCGAGACAAACGCGGGACACCGTTGCCCCAGTGTTCGCCAGCTCGGTGGTACGCATGAGCCGTCTACCTCCTACTGTTCGTCCGCACGCCGGACGGGATTCACGAAGGCTCCGTTGGCCGCCACATCCCAGACCGCGAGCCGCGCCCACTTCCAGGCGGGAGCGGGTACGCTCCACGCGTAGGACTCGCTCTCGAACTCGCTGGTGTCGGAGAGATCCACGATCTGGCGCTGCGTCCCGCTGCCATCTCCCCAGACGACCTCGGCGAAGTGGAGGGGGAATGTGGCGCGTACTTCCGCAGAGACCTCGATCACGTCCCCGGAACCACCAATCGACCACGACGGGAGCAGGACCTCCCCGGTCGAGACAAAGAACTCGCCAGCGCGCAATGGAGCCAGCAGCTCGTCGTACCGGTCGAAACTGGGCAGCGTGTCGGCCTTGATGTAGTTGACGTTCATGTGGGCGTACACCTCGTGCGTGTGGTCGAACTGGAAGACGTCGACCTCGCCGAGCAGTCGCTTGTCGAGACCCCAGTTCTGCATGTCGTCCAGCAGCCGCAGCGGCCGCTCGCCCAGACGAGGAGAGGACAGGTCGGCAGGCATGGCTTTCCAGCCACCGCCGAAGTAGGTCGCATCGCGAAAGTGCTCGGAGTCGCGAATCGCATCGGGATAGCCCGTCGACCCCTTGGTTCGGGCATGCGTCTGATACGCCCAACCTCCCTCGCGGCGCATGAGATCCAGGAGTTCAGCGGCATCGGCCGTGCTGTACACCGTTCCGTACTTGGAATGCTTGCTCATGAAGCTGCCGTCAGGGGGCCGGTTCATCCACCAATACACCGGCTTGGGAAACACCAAGGCCCAGTGGCCGCCAAGATGCACATTGGCCTCTTCAGAAGGAATCAGCAGGAAGTCCTTGCCGGACTGGCGTCGGCAGACCCGAAAGAAGTCGTCCAGCTCGCGCAACCGCAGCTCCGTCAGATCGCGCGGATGGCCGTCGCCGTGAAAGTCCATGATGATCGCCGCATCGACGCCCATGTCCTGCAGGACTGTCTTGAATGGCGGCACCCACTTCTTGTCTTCCTCCACAGCCTGCACGGTGTACGCAAGGTGGAAATGCGACGCGAGCGTCTTGTAGCCGTCCAGTGCTGGAAAGCGATCGCGATGCGTGTAGCGCAGCGCGTCTTCGAGCGTTTCGGTGGGGGTTCCGTCCCCGAGCAGCAAGAACAGCGACAGGGACTGCTCGGTGCCGGGAGGAGCGTTGACCCACGGATAGAACTGCCAGTTCGTGTCTGAGAGCTGGCGGATGCCCAGCGAAACCGAGCCGCGCCAGGAGCGATGCCAGTTCTGCGAGAGGTTCGAAGTGAAGTCGCGTGGGAAAAAGTACTGGTGCGGAGCGGGGAGGGCCGCCAGACTGCCCTGATGCCCAGTGGTCGCCAAGGCCCGGAACCGGACCTTGTGTGGGACACGCTCTGGCTGGAATCCGTTGGCGACCTCCTCCTGCAGTCGTCCTTCGGTGTCGTAGTAGGCATACGGAGTGCGCATGTTGCGGCCCGGCAGCACTTGGCTCGGCGCCCGAAACTCGAACCCGGAATCGTAGAAGAAAGCCGTGTTGGGCCGGTCGGTCGCCACAAGCGCACTCTGCTGGATCAGGCGCGAACCCGCAAAGAAGGTATAGACGACCGATCCGCTGAACAAACCCGCTTCAAAGCCTTCACAGTGCACGTTCAGTCGGTTGCCCGATGTCTCCACTCGGATTGCGGTTAACGACAGGGTTCCGAAGTGCGACGCGGTGCCGTCGGCGTGCTTGGGCGGATAGTCGAAGAACGCATCCCAACCCTTGGATCGCGTCCCCGTCTCGACCCGGTAGAAGGGTCTGGCATCGCGTCCGATGACGGCCTCCCCGATGCCCATGGAGGCGATCAACGGCTTCTCGGGATCCCGACGGATCTCCGCCCACAGGCTGCTGCCCTCGGCATCCTTCCAGTCGATCCGCAGGTTGTCGCCTTCGAGACGCGCGGTCACGGGACCATCGCGGTATGCGCTCAAGTCGACGGGGACATCGGCCGCAAGAACGGATCCGACGCCCACCAACAGCATTGCCGTGAGAGCTTTGGCGGCATCCAACATCCGGCCAATCATACCTGAGCCGGATCGCGGCCCAGCCGCTCTCCCGACTCACTGCAGAGAGCTTTTCGGCACGCTTCAGGCCATCTTGCCGAGGCACGCCACCGACCGACTGCGACGGGCACACCTCTTCGTCCCGCGATGCATCACCAGAGTCCGCGACCTAGTTCAAGCGATGGGCGCATGTTGTCCCAACGCCGCCGAAGAGCGGGATCAATACGGTTCGATCCACTGGTCCAAGGGGATCCGCGCTCGTTACTGACCCGTTCCGCCGCCCCGGCTCGTGGGGGACACATGGACCTGGAATCCAGCACGGGCGTCCACCACGGGAATAGCGAAGAAGCATCCCTCGGGAGAGTCCGCACCGTTTGTTTGACAGCTCGGGAAGTACTTGTATGCCTTGCCCGAGACCCGGTTGTACAGGAACAGGTCTCCGTACGCCGTCTGGCCAGCGGAGATCGAGGCACCGCCAGCGGCCGCGCCCGCGATGGTGCCAGAGTACATTTCCCAGTCCTGCCCAGATGTGGTCGAAGCGCTCTGCGCCGAGACCACTCCGTTCGCAATCAGTCCAGCGACCACGAGACCGATCCCGACGAGGAGTGTCAAGTTAATGCGGGTCATAATTCAATCCTTTCTTCTCAAAACATTCAGTTTCCCAATGAGTGCGCCGTCCCGACGTAGTTCGGATTCGAGTCCCGAGTGAGAGCACAATCAGTGGGCTTGGTTTGCATTCTCCCAGACCATGATAGCGGCCTGTAAGCCCCTGCCCCAGTGTGCCGTTCGGCGACCTTCTTGCGATGTGACGTTAGCACCGCTGCATGCGTTGCAGGTCTTCGCTCGGCAGCCCGCAAACGGCCCTGCCATCCATGCCGCCAGCGAGGTCGTGAACGAGCCGCGGCACGAGGCCAGCATCCTTGACCAGTTGCGGCCAACTCTCCTAAACTGACAGCGGTGGAAATGTCGAAACTGCATCTAATCCTGCCCCTCGGCGCGGTACTCTTCGGCGTTGCCGCCCTTGAAGCCGCCGAGGCAATCGGCCCGGACTTCTCGTCCGATGTCGAGCCAATCCTGGAGCAGCGTTGCACCCAGTGCCACGGCGAGAAGCAGCAACTGGCCGGACTCCGCGTTGACAGTCGCGAGGCGTTGCTGAAGGGGGGCGCCAACGGCCCGGTCGTAGAGCCCGGTGATGCGGAAGCCAGTTCGTTGTACCGGCACATCGCCGGAATGGCCGAGCCAAGGATGCCATTCGGCAGCACGCTCGCACCGGAGGAGATCGCGACGCTTAAGAGCTGGATTGAGGGAGGGGCCTCGTGGACGGCCGTCGAAGCCGAGGATCCCGCCGACAAGACATGGTGGGCGTTCCGCGATCCCGAGCGTCATGAGCCGCCTTCGGACACCGAGAACCCGATCGACGCGTTCCATGCAGAGACACTGGCGGCCAAGGGTCTGACGCCAGCTCCGCGGGCAGATGCCGGCACGCTGGTTCGTCGGGCATACCTGGACCTTGTGGGCCTCCTGCCCCCGACGGAAGTCGTGGAGAAGTTCGCAGACGATCCGTCCAAGGCGGCTTTCAGTCGGCTCGTTGAAGACCTACTGGACTCGCCGCGATACGGAGAACGCTGGGGCCGCCACTGGCTGGATGCGGTGCGCTACGCAGACTCGTCTGGCTACGAGCACGACTACGACCAGCCCCACGCTTGGCGCTATCGGGACTACGTGATCAAGGCCTTCAACGAAGACAAGCCGTACGACCGATTCGTCAAGGAGCAGCTTGCAGGCGACGAAATGAGCGGTCAGAGCCACGACACCCTGATCGCGACCGGCATGCTGCGCGTGGGTCCGCGGGTGCTTTTCCGGGAGAAGGACAACCCGCAGTACCGCTACACCTACCTCGACGACATGATCGCCACGACAAGCCGGGTGTTCCTCGGCCTCACGGTTGACTGCGCACGTTGTCACGATCACAAGTTCGACGAAATCTCGCAGATGGACTACCACCGGATGATGGCGGTGTTCTTCCCCTACATCCGCTACGAGTTCCCGCTCGCCAACGAGGAGACCATCGCGGAACACGAAAAGACCACGGCTGCGGTGAAGGCGAAGATGGAGCCTTTCCTGGAGTCGATCCGTGCACTGGAGGAGCCGTACCGGGCTATGGCGGCCGACAAGGCACTCGAACGCTTCCCGGAGGAAATCCGGATTGCGGTCCGCACGCCAGAGAGCGAGCGCACGGAGGGCCAGATGCTGCTGGCCGCACAAGTGCAGTCCATCCGCTCCAGCGGATACAGCGAACTGATCAGCCCGGAGGATGCCGGGAAGATCGCGCAACTCAAGAGCGAGATCAAGGAACTGGAGAAGGAGCTGCCTCCCCCGCTGCCTCTGGCGATGGGCATTCGGGACGGCGACTACCGCTTCGCGCCGAACGGTCTAGGCGACGAGGTGCAGCCTGGCAAGGGCGACCGTCAGGACTTCAGCGGCATCGAGGGGACCTGGCTTCCGGCCAAGGGCTACAAGCCCCCGGACACACGCTTCCTGCCCAACGCAGACTACCGGACCTTGGGCGATGTGGTTGAGCCAGGCTACATCCAGGTCCTGTCCAAGGGGAGACCGTTCGAACCACAGTCACCGGCCCACCGGATCTCGAGCGGGCGGCGCCTAGCGATGGCGGAATGGATCGCATCGCCGGACAACCCGCTGACAGCGCGGGTGATGGCCAACCGCATCTGGATGCACCACTTCGGCGAGGGACTGGTCTACACCGCCAGCAACTTCGGCAGCATGGGCACGAGGCCTACCCATCCCAAGCTGCTCGACTGGCTGGCCACGGAGTTCACTCGCCAAGGCTGGAGCGTCAAGTCGATGCACCGGTTGATGATGAACTCGGACGCCTACCAGATGGTGTCCTCGCATGACAACCCGGACGCCGCCAAGGCAGATCCCGAGAACAAGCTTCTCTGGCGATTCCGCCAGCGTCGCCTTGAAGGGGAGGCCATCCGGGACATCATCCTGAACGCGTCCGGCAAGCTCAATCTCGAAGCTGGCGGACGCGGGTTCTTCCCGCCGATCCCAGAGGAAGTCCGCGCATCCTTCCCCAAGGGACTCTGGGAGGCGTCCGATCCAGGCCCGACGAATTGGAGGCGCAGCGTATACGCCTACGCCAAGCGTGGCCTGCGCTATCCGTTCTTCGAGGTCTTCGACCAGCCCAACATGAATGTCACGTGCGAGCGACGCACGGTGACGACAGTGCCCACCCAGGCGCTCACTCTGCTCAACAACGACTTTGCGCTGCGTCAGTCCCGGTTCTTTGCCGAACGGCTGTCCGGCATGGTGCAGGACGACGAAGGTCGCATTGCAGAGGCCTATCGCATCGCTCTGAGCCGGAGCCCGACCGAGATTGAGGTCGCAGCAAACCTAGCCTTCCTGCGCCGCCAGAAGGACTACCACGACGGCGACTCGCTCGCCGCTCTGACGGACTTCTGCGCCGTCCTCCTCAACCTGAACGAGTTTCTGTATGCCGGATAATTCACGCTTCGTATCACGACGCGACTTCGTCTTTCGCGCGGGCGAGGGCATCAGCGGCATCGCCTTGGCGGCGATGCTCCAGAAGGACGGCCTGCTGGCCGCGCAGGCGCCCTGTGACGCAAGCGGCGTCTCGTCACCGACCCAACCGCGCGATCCGCACTTCAAGCCTCGCGCCAAGGCGGTGATCTCCCTGTTCATGAGCGGAGGCGTCAGCCACGTCGATACGTTCGACCACAAGCCGATGCTCGAGAAGCACCACGGCCAGCCGCTCACCGGCAAGGGCCGCGTCCGCGTGCGGCAGGGGTTCCCTGGTCCGCTCATGCGCAGTCCCTTCGAGTTCAAGCCTCATGGCGAGTGCGGCAAGCAGGTTTCCGAGCTGTTCCCGCACATGGGATCGATGGTGGACGACCTTGCGTTCGTGCACTCCTGCCAGGGACGTTCGAACGACCACGTCCTGGCCCACTACGAATGGAACACCGGCACTGTCCTCATGGGACACCCCAGCGTCGGTAGCTGGGTGACCTACGGTCTGGGTTCCGAGAACCAGAGCCTGCCCGGATTCGTAGTCATCTACGACCACCGCGGCGGTCCCTTTTCCGGTCCGTCGAATTGGAGCAGCGGATACCTTCCGGCCACGTACCAAGGCACGGTGTTCCGGTCCCAGGGAGATCCCATCCTCGACCTCCGTCCACCCAAGGGGTCACTGTCTTCGCAGCAGCAACGGGCACGTCTCGATCACCTGGCGCAGCTGAACGAGGCGCACGCGGCACGCCACCCCGGATCGTCGGAGCTGGCGGCACGGATCGCGTCGTACGAACTCGCCTACCGGATGCAGGGCTGTGCCCCGGAGGCCGTCGACGTCACACAGGAGTCGGAGGCCACCAAGCAGCTCTACGGCATGGACGACCCCGTCACCGAACCGTTCGGTCGGCAGTGCCTCTTGGCGCGTCGCCTAGTCGAACGCGGCGTGCGGTTCGTACAGCTCTACAGCGGCGCCCTGCGCCAGCAGAACATTGACACGTGGGACGCCCACAGCAACTTGGTCGAGAACCACACGCTGCACGCTGCGGAGGTAGACCGGCCGATCGCCGGTCTCCTCAAGGACCTGAAGCAGACCGGGCTGCTTGACGACACACTGGTGGTGTGGCACTCCGAGTTCGGCCGCATGCCGATCTCGCAGCGCGGCGTGGGCAGGGACCACAACCCGCACGCCATGACCGCCTGGATGGCGGGGGCTGGCATCCGTGGCGGACAGTCAGTCGGCGCAACGGACGAGTTCGGGTACAAGGCCGCCGAACAGGTGCTGACCTACCACGACCTGCACGCGACGATGCTGCATCTGCTGGGCATGGATCACACTCGGCTGACGTACTTCTTCAATGGTCGTCACATGCGACTGACTGACGTTCACGGTCATCCCATCCCACAGCTGGTCAGCTAGGAATACCGTTCGTCAGCTAGGACAACCGTTCAGGGCCGCAGTCTGAACGCGGCCTATGCGCAGAGTTCGTTTGCAGCGCTGACGGCATTGCGCGCGTCGGTTACGATCTCACGCACCACGTCGCCGGCCGGTGCCACGCTCGCGATGCCGCCTACACTCTGTCCGGCTGGCAGTACGCCGTTCTCCGCGTCACCGTCCAGCCGTCCTCGTATGGATGCGGGATTGCCCACCTCCAGCGCTTGCAGCGGAAAGGGCTTGATCTCGTCCGCGCGCTTGGCCCAATGGTCGGTGAACGCATTGCGGATCATGCGGCAGGGCTTGCCGCTGTGCGCGAGGGTGACGACCGTCCCCGAGGTATCGGTGTCCACAATCTTCTGCTTGTAGTTCCGGTGTGCGCCGGCCTCGTCCGTCGCGATGAACCGCGTGCCGAGCCAAACACCCTGAGCACCCCACATAAGGGCCGCTGCCAGATCAGCGCCGCTCGCCAGCCCACCCGCCGCTATTACCGGGACCGTCACCGCATTGACGACCGATGGTACGAGCGATGCTGTGCCGATCTTGCCGACGTGTCCGCCGCCGTCATGTCCAGACGCGATTACGGCGTCCACGCCATCGGCCACAGCCTTCTCGGCGTGCCGTACGGCGCCAACGACCGACATCACATAGATCCCCTGCGCATGCGCGTCGGGCACAGCCCCACGAGGACTGCCCAGCCCCGCCACCAACACCGGAACCCGTTCCTCCACCGTGATGTCGATCAGCATATTCACGCCGTCTGTATAGCGCGTCACCGTGCTGCCCCGTGCTCGCACCGTGGCAAACAGGATGTCCACGCCGAACGGCTTGTCTGTTTCGCCACGGACGATGCGGATCTGCTCCCGCAGTTCGTCGGGTTTCATGCTGAGCCCCGTGCCAATAACCCCGAGTCCACCTGCCTCGCTCACTGCGGCTGCCAGCGGTGCTTGGGCGATCATTCCCATGCCGGCCTGCAGGACCGGATAGTCGATCCCGATCGCGTCGCAGATCGGCGTATGTAGTGGTGTGGGAGCGGCGCTCACCATGGGCTTGGAATTCGAAAGTGTCCGCTAGAGGTTGCGCTCGATCAAGCGCCTCTCCGACTGGACGCCATCCTTTACGACCGCGATGTTGTCGGTGATCGCATAAGAGTCGAGACCCCCGGAGGCACTGGCGTTCTCGATCGCGATTCCCGCCTTGCTGGCATCCGGAACGACGACGTTTCGAACGCGCAAGCCGCTGAACCGCTCGTCAGCGCTGACACGATACAGCACGCCCACCTCAGGATATGCGTCCCCGTTGATCGAAATGTTGTCGAGCATCGCCCGGTCGGCATCCTCGACAAGGACGGCGGGACCGGTGCTCGGCGCACCCTCGAGACGGATGTCGCGGATCGCAGCGCCGTCGCTGTTCTGGATCACAACCCACGGCGCATTCGCAGGCCCACCTCGTAGCACGACGTTCTCTATCTGCAGGTTCCGGGTATTGCGGACATGCAGCGGACGCCACGTGTCATGCGGCCGGAACTGTTCCCCGACCACGTTGCGGATCGTGAGACCGTCGTGACCGAAGTCGCGGTTCGCGGTGCGGATGGCCGTCACACAGTCCTTTACCTGCACGCCATCGATGACGATGCCGCGATTGATCATTCCGGGCTGGCTATGGTCCTGAACGTCGACACCGTAGAAACTCGACTCGGCGTACACGTCCCGAACCGTGATGTGGTGGCTGCCGTCCGACACTTCCACAGGGCCTCTCAGCTTCGAGCCATAGCTGCGGATGTTCTCCACCACGAGATGGCGTACGTAAAGCCCCTCATGCCCTCGGCCGCCGATCGAGACGATGTCGCGGATCGTGTCGTGGCCCGTGAGGTTGCGGATCACACCATGTTCGATGTTTCCGTACTCGGCAGTCGGCGTGATCATGACGCCGTCCTTCGCACTGTTGTCGGTCCGTCCGTCTTCGATCAGGAACCGTCCACGGCGCACCACGATCAAGGGCGCCCGGTCCGACTGCTCGACGGAGTCGCCGTTTCCAATGAGATGGAAGTCGCGCACGGCGACGCCCTCCGCAACGATCTCGAGGATCGGTGTGTCCGCAAGACCCAGCTGCAGGCGCATGTGTAAGCCAACCAAGGTCAGCGGCTTGTCGATGCGCACCGTCTCTGAGACTTCGACTTGGCGGGACTTGTCCGCCAGTAGCACTGCGTGCGGCGGAGCTGCATCTACCGCAGCCTGCAGCTGGCTCGCATCCACCTGCACCGTCAACGAAGGGGACGCTGCATGCAGCATGCCCGTCGCCAAGGTGACGCATACAGCTAGGGCTTTGACCCGTTGCATCGGTTCCGCTGCAACTCTACCACGCCCTGCGAACGCAGCAACGGATCCTGCAAGAGGGAGAATCCGATGTCTAGCCCGGATTTCTCACGGTGGAAAGCGAGCTTCGGGAACCGAGCGGATTCGGGGGTTGGGGAGACCTCTAGGAGGGATGCGAGCGTGAATCGGCGGTGAGAGGTGGTGCGGATGCGGCAGTCGGAGGGTGTCCCGGCCCGGCCCCTAGATACGCGTCCGTAAGCCAGTCCCCTCGGTGAGGGGCGGCCCGACTCTTCGCACGTCTGTTAGTGCGCTAGTGGGATGCGGTCACGGCCGGGGTCCACCCATGACCGAGCACTCCAAACGCTGCCCTCGAGAATGGAATCGCACAGGCAACGACTCCAATCTGAAGTTTACAAAGTTCCTATTTCATGGATTAATGTCAACTAAAGGTTGACAAGGAGGGAGTTGGAGATGTTCGGACAACGACTCCGGCTAGCCCGCAAGCGGGCTGGTTTATCGATGCGAGCACTCGCAGACGCGACGAAGCCGAGGGTGACCGCCCAAGCGATCAGTAAGTACGAGGCGGGCCAAATGCTCCCCTCATCTACCGTCCTGGTCGGACTTGGCAAGGCTCTCGATGTCTCGCTGGACTTCCTCATGAGCGGACCAGTCCAAGCGCTCGACGGCGTGGTGTTCCGCAATCACAGCCGTGCCTCCGCCCGCGACCGTGCAAAGGCCGAAGTGATCGCAATTGAGAGCTTGGAGCGCTACTTGGCGATTGAACACATCCTAGACCTGCCAACGGACGTGGACTGGATTGAGCGACATCGTTGCGACAGCATCCAGAGCGAAGCCCAAATCGACAACAGGGCCGATGAACTCCGCGATGCCTGGGAGCTTGGCACGGACCCGATTCCCAGCCTCTGCGCACTACTGGAGGACAAGGGCATCAAGGTGATCGAAGCCGACCTCCCTGAGAGCATCAACGGCCTCTCGTGCCACGTCTTGCGCGGAGACGAGATCGTGGCAGAAGCTGTCGCCATGTCCAGCCGAATGAATGTCGAGCAGAAGCGATTCACGCTCGCTCACGAGATCGCCCACCGAATTATCCGCGCCACCGGCAACCCTGCAATTGGCGTGGAGGCGGCGATGGATCGCTTTGCAGGTGCGTTTCTCGTTCCGGGCCAACGTCTGAGGCGCGAGGTGGGTGGTAATCGCCAGCGGATAACCCACTACGAGATCATTCGCCTAAAGCACATGTATGGCGTCTCAGCGGCGGCCATTCTAGTGCGTCTCGGTCAGGTTGGCGCATTGCCGCCGGTGGCCGTCAGAAATGCCTTCGCGACGTTCGCCCGCTCCTGGCGCATTACGGAACCGGATCCTATTGGCGAGAATCACCGCTACTCAGCCTTCGAAAAGCCAAGCCGCTTCGAACGCCTCGTGTCGCATGCGTTGGGCGAACAGCTGATTTCACCGGTGCGGGCAGCGGGTCTTCTCGATCAGTCGCTCGCCAGCGTCGAGGAGCGAATCAACGGTCCGACGGGCGAGTGACCGACATCATCGTCAACGACGCTTCCTTCCTGATCAACCCTCTCAGCTAGGACGGCTCCTGGCGTCGATGCTTGGCAACGATGCACGTGACATGCCCGCCACGGGGTTCGAAGCGGCCCTCGACGCTCGCCCAGACCGGATCGGCCACCGCGACGGCAGCATCAAGGACCTTGTTGACCGCATTCTCCTGGAATATCGGCAGATTGCGGTACTCCAGCAGATAGAGCTTGAACGACTTCAGCTCAAGGCAGCGTTCTGCGGGCTGATAGCGAACAACCAGCGTTCCGAAGTCTGGCAACCCTGTCTTCGGACAGATCGACGTGAACTCCGGGCACTCCATCTCAACCGTGTAGCCGCTCTTCGTGTACTGATTCTGCCATGTCGCGATGTCGGACAGAACCGCGTCCACTACCGACTCGGCGTGCGTGTCGGAATAGCCAGTGGTCAAGGCAGACCCTCCGAATCAACCATCCGTCGGGGCACTCAGTCCTTGTCCTGCTGCGCACCAAGGCGGTCGATCACGGACAAATCCTCGAGCGTCGTAATGTCGCCTGTCACCGTCTTGGTCGTCACGATCTCGCGCAGCAGTCGACGCATGATCTTGCCGGAACGCGTCTTGGGCAGAGCATCGCTGAACCGGATCTGCTTGGGGCGCGCGAACTTGCCGATCTGCATCGCGACCCACTCTCGCAGGTCGCCTGCCAAGGCGTCCGATGCGTCGTAGCCCTGGATCGGCGTCACGAATGCAATCACCGACTGCCCCGTCAGCTGGTCCGGCATTCCGACCACAGCAGCCTCAGCCACCGCCTCGTGACGCACCAGGGTCGACTCAAGCTCCGCCGTCGAAAGCCGGTGTCCGCTGACATTCATCACGTCATCAACCCGACCTAGCACCCAGATGTAGCCATCCTCGTCGCGCCGAGCCGCATCGCCCACGAAGTACAAGCCCGGGATCTGGCTCCAGTAGGTCTCCTTGAACCGCTCCGGATCTCCCCACAACGTGCGGAACATCGATGGCCAGGGATTGCGCACCACCAAGTAGCCTTCGCTGCCTGGAGGCACTGACTTGCCGTCCATGGTGACCACGTCAGCCTCGATCCCAGGCAGCGGGAACGTCCCAGAACCCGGCTTCAGGGGCGTGGACCCAGGCAGCGGGGAGATCATGATCGAACCGGTTTCGGTTTGCCACCACGTGTCCACGATCGGGCATCTGCCGCCACCGATGACGTTGTAGTACCACTCCCACGCGGATGGGTTGATCGGCTCGCCAACCGATCCAAGAAGACGGAGACTGGACAGATCGTGGCGGCCTGGGTGCTCATTGCCGAACTTGATGAACGCCCGAATCGCGGTCGGTGAGGTGTAGAAGACGTTGACTCGGTACTTCTCGATGAGCCGCCAGAACCGGTCCTGTGCCGGAAAGTCCGGCGCTCCCTCGTAGATGACGGTCGTCGTGCCCACAAGCAGTGGGCCATAGACGATGTAGCTGTGGCCAGTCACCCAACCGATGTCCGCCCCGCACCAGTACGTGTCTTCGTCCTTGATGTCGAACACCCAGCGCATGGCCATGGAGACCTGTAGCTGGTAGCCCCCCGTCGTGTGCACGATGCCCTTGGGCTTGCCGGTGGTGCCCGACGTGTAGAGCACGTAGAGAGGATGCTCGCTGTCGAGCTCTTCGGCAGGGCAGTCCTCGCTTGCGCCCGCCTCAAGTTCGTTCCACCATGCGTCCCGGCCCGCCTGCATGGTGACTTCGTTGCCAGTGCGCTTGTGGACGATCACGCTCCGCACTCCCGGACAGTCCCCCAGCGCCTCGTCGACCGCAGCCTTGAGAGGCACCACCTTGCCACGTCGCCAGCCACCGTCGGCCGTGATGACCAAGCCAGCGTCAAGGTCGAGGATCCTTGTCTTCAGTGCCTCGGCGGAGAACCCCGCGAACACCACGCTGTGGATGATGCCGAGCCGCGCGCACGCCAGCATCGCGATGGGCAGCTCCGGCACCATCGGCATGTAGAGGATGGCGCGGTTCCCGGACTTGAATCCCTGAGCCTTGAGGACGTTCGCGAATCGCTGCACCGCACGCAGCAGCTCCTGGTAGGTGAGGATCCTCTGATCGCCCGGCTCACCTTCCCAGATGATGGCTGCGCGGTTCTTGCGCCAGCCTTGGCAGTGCCGGTCGACGCAGTTGTAGGACACGTTGGTGCGACCGCCCGTAAACCACCGGTAGAAGGGTGCGTTCGATGCATCCATCACCTGATCCCAGGGCCGGAACCAGTGCAGCTCCGAAGCGGCCAGGTCGCCCCAGAACTTCTCAAGGTCTGCTGCGGCCAGAGCGTTCAGCTCCTGATTCGCGTCCTGGCCACTGACATTGGCTCGGGCAACAAATTCCTCAGAGGGGTGGTAGAGTTCCATGGATTCCTCGAATCACTCGACGAAAAAGCTCGGCCCCGTCGACGTGGGCCTTTGAACGACGCCTACTGCCAGACGGCCTGCGATCGGTCGCTGGAGACCAAGGCATCAAAGATGGCAAGCACCTGCTTACGGTAGAGGTAGCGTCTCAGAAGCTGCTCACGGAAGCTGTGGTCGTATTCGCGTGCGCACATCCACTTCTGCAGCGTCTTGGTCGGAATGTCGATGTCAGCACGCAGCGTATCGGCCGAGTGCCCACGCAGGAAGAGGCCGTAAAACGCCGCCGCCTCCGTCTGCGGCGACTGCATCCTTGCACCACGCGCACTCGGCATCTTGCACCCGGTCGGTGACCGTTCTGGCCTAAGAATGTATCACTATAGTGCTGCGTTGCCATGTCGGCAAGCGCCCGTCAGCGGTCGGTAGCAGCTGCTCGTTCCGATGTGGAGTTTCCTCGGCGTGCCGGCCGTCGTTCTGGCCTACGCGGCCTATGCGAGCGCCTGGCCGTCCGCCCGGAGGTGGGGACCAAGCATCCATCGACTGCCGGTCGAGGATCGGCTGATCGCCCTCACGTTCGATGACGGTCCGAGCAACGACACGCCTTTCTTCCTCGACGCGCTGGACGCGCTGCGCGTGCGGGCAACGTTCTTCCTGTGCGGTGCGAACGTCGAACGCAGACCCGAAGTCGCGCAGGCCATCGTCAAAGCCGGTCACGCCGTGGGCAATCATACGTACACCCATCCCCGATTGCCTCGCTGCTCACCCGGCCGTGTGCGGCAAGAACTCGCGGCTACCCAGGAAGTCATCGAGGACACGACCGGCCTCACACCCAAGTGGTTCCGGCCGCCGTATGGACTGCGGGCGATTTCTCTCACGAGGCTGCTCCCTGAACTGGACTTGGTCGGAGTTCATTGGACGGTGTCCGGCAGGGACTGGAGACTCCAAAGGCATCAGATTGCGCACCGTGTGATCAAACAGGCGACACCCGGCGGCATCATCTGTCTGCACGACGGCGACACGGTGCGGCCTCATGCCGACCGCAGGGAGACGCTAGAGGCGGTCAAGCAGATCGTTCCGCACCTGCAAGACCTTGGCTACCGGTTCGTTTCGCTCGACGAAGCTCAATTCACCGCCAGTCCCGAACAAGCGGGTGCTGGCCGAAGCTACTGAGCGGTCCAGCCACCGTCGATGACGACATCCGTGCCGGTGATGAAGCCTGCGTCGTCGGAGCACAGGAAGACGGCAAGCTGACCGATCTCCTGGACGCGTCCCCAGCGACCGATTGGGAGGCGTGAGAGGAACTGGCGGTTCTTCTCCGGATCCTCGATCAACGGCCGGTTCATTTCCGTTGCGAACGGGCCGGGACTTATGCCGTTGACGGTGATCCCAGTGCCCGCGACCTCGAGGGCCAAGGCCCTAGTGAACCCGATCAGGCCAGCCTTGGTGGTCGAGTAACCGGTGCGGTTGGGAAGCGAGACGTGGCTCATGATCGAGGTCATGTTGATCACCCGGCCCCACCCCCTGTCCTTCATGCCGGGCACGAAGGCGCGCGACATCGTGAAGGGGCCCGTGAGGTTTACGGCGATGATCTGGTTCCACTCCTCCAGCGACATATCCTCAATCGGCTTGCGATTGTTGATACCGGCGTTGTTGATCAGGATGTCGCAGGTGCCGAACACCTCCGAGACCGCCTGCTCCACTTCGGCGGCAGCGGTTTCGTCGGTGACGTCCGCGACCACGTATTCCGCTTCGCCTCCGCTCGCCCGGATGCCTTCAGCCACATCGCGCAGCAGCACCTCGTCTCGGGCGACGAGCACGACCTGCGCCTTGGCTTCGGCGAGCGCCTCGGCCATTTCACGGCCGAGCCCCTTGCTCGCGCCTGTGACGACGGCGATGTGTCCCTTGAGGGAGATGCTGCTCATGGTCTGCTCCGGTCCGTCCGCCCTCTGAAATCCCCGAATCGCCAGCATATCAAGCACCTGGCGAATCCATCGCGCTCAACAGGGGACCAGCCGAGTCTACCTTCGGCACGGGCGGATCTCATCGAACTAGAGCGCGTCAATGCGCTGCTTTACCGACCGCGCCGTACTCCGATCCGCCGTGGCCACGAAGATGGTGTCGTCGCCCGCAATCGTGCCGACGATTTCACTCCAGCCCGCTTCGTCCAACGCCTGTGCGACAGGGGCGGCACCACCGGGCGCCGTCCGCACGACGACCAGATTGCCGGCCACCTGCGTCCCTACAAGAAACGGGTTGACGGTCTCACCAACGGCTCGCGTGGGGGCAGCGTCTGTCCAAGTGGGTGCACCGTAGCCGCCAGGCGCCTTAGCGACGCCAAGCTCGTGTAGGTCGCGCGACAATGTGGCCTGACTCACGCGGATGCCCAGTGCCACGAGCGCTGCCGACAGTTCGTCTTGCGTACGGATCCGATCGTCGCCGATCAATCGTCGTATCTCGCGCTGTCGCCGCAGTTTGGACGGCCTCATTCGGTCGGCTCCCTAGCCTCCCCGCGAAGCCCTTCCAGACGCTGCCGTGCCTCGGACAGGGCAGCGGCGACGGCTGTCGGAGCAGTCCCGCCGGGAATGGTGTGGTTGTCGAGCGCGTTGCGCGGCTTCAGCCCAGCGAAAGAGCGCTCGTCCAGCTCAGATGCGAATTCGCGCAGCTCCTCAAGGGTCCAATCCCCCGGCCTTCGGCCCTGCTTGACGCTCTCAAGAACGATGCCGCCGACGATCTGGTGCGCCCTGTGGAAGGGAACCCCTCCTCTGGCAAGCACCTCCGCAAGGGCTGTCGCCGATGTCCAGCCGTCCTCCGCCGCAGCCTCCATCACCCTCGGATGGATCCGGACCGAATCGACAACGAGCTTCAGGACACGCACCGACGAAACGAGCTGGTCGGCCGCGTCGAAGACGCCCTCCTTGTCCTCCTGCATGTCGCGGTTGTAGGACATTGGAAGGCCCTTGACCGTCATCATCAGCGCGTGCAGATCGCCGCATACGCGTCCGGCCTTGCCGCGCAGTAGCTCCAGCGAATCGGGATTGCGCTTCTGCGGCATCAGGCTCGAACCCGTGGTCACGGCGTCACCAATCTCGAGAAACCCGAACTCCTCGCTGCTGTAGAGGATCCAGTCCTCCGCAAGGCGGCTGATGTGCAGCATGGTCACGGACGCGGCATGCAGGAAGTCGATGGCGAAGTCCCGGTCGGAGACGGAGTCCAGGCTGTTCGCAGAAATCGCACCGAAGCCAAGCTCCTCGGCCATCTGGTCACGGTCAAACGGGAATCCGCTCCCTGCCAGCGCAGCGCTGCCGAGCGGCAAGACATCCGCAGATTCATGGGCTCTTTCCAGGCGCTGCCAGTCGCGCCAAAACATTTCGAAGTACGCAAGCACGTAGTGCCGAAACAGCACTGCCTGGGCACGCCGCAGATGCGTGTAGCCGGGCAGCAGCGCATCTGGCTCGCGCTCCGCCAATGTGACCAGCGACGCCATGAGTTCCTCTAGGGCGCCCTGGGCCTCGCGAATCGTCTCCTTCATCCACAGACGAAAGTCGGTCGCAACCTGCTCGTTGCGGCTACGCCCTGTATGGATCTTCTCGGCCAGAGCGCCCACGCGGTCGCCCAGCTTGCGGATGACGAACGTGTGCACGTCCTCGTCGTCGGCGTCAAAGTATCCGGATGAGTCGCTCTCCGCCAGCATGTCGTCGAACGCCTGGTGGATCTGCAGACGCTCGTCCTCGCTGAGGATGCCGACGCTCTGCAGCGCACTGGCGAAGGCCTTGGACCCCACCAAGTCCGCCTTGAACAGGCGCCTGTCGAAGTGCAGCGAGCCCGAGAAGCTCTCGAACAGCGCCGCTGGACCGGTCTCGAACCGCCCGCCCCAGAGCTTCATCACTCACCACCGCCTTCTCTGGAGCCGCTTTCCTGCACTGACGCTTGCACACGGATCGGGAGCCCAATCAGGTTGATGAACCCAGCTGCGTCGGTCTGGTCGTACTCGTCTCCCATCGTGAAGCTGGCGATCTCCGACGAGTAGAGCGAGAACGGCGATTTCCGGCTCAGCACGTCGAGGCGGCCCTGGCAAAGGCGCATCGTGACCGAACCTGTGACGCAGCGCTGTGTTCGGTCGACAAACCCGTCCAGCGCCTCGCGAAGCGCCGTAAACCATTTGCCGTCGTAGACAAGCTCAGCGTAGTCGAGGGCGAGCTTCTGCTTGTAGTGCATCGTGGCACGGTCCAGAGTCAGCGCCTCGAGCTCGCGATGGGCCGCCATCAGGATCGTTCCTCCGGGGGTCTCGTAGCACCCACGCGACTTCATTCCCACGAATCGATTCTCGACCAGGTCGATGCGCCCGATGCCGTGTTCGCTGCCGAGCGTGTTCGCGGCCTCCACCATCGCAGCTGGCCCAAGGGCCTCTCCATTGAGGGCAGTCGGCGTGCCCTGCCCGAAATCGATCGAGACCTCGCAGCCTGCCGCAGGCGCGGCCTCCGGATCCGTGGTCAGAGTCCATACTCCGCCCGAAGGGCCGTTCGCAGGATCCTCGAGTTCCGCACCCTCGTGCGAGATGTGCCATAGGTTGGCGTCCCGGCTGTAGATCTTCTCCTTGCTCTGCTGCACTGGCACGTTGTGCTTGGCTGCATAGTCGAGCGCGTCTTCGCGGGAGGCGATGTCCCATTCCCGCCAAGGTGCAATGACGGGAAGATCGGGCGCCATGGCCTTGTAGGCGAGCTCGAAGCGAACCTGGTCGTTGCCCTTCCCGGTCGCGCCGTGCGCCAGAGCGTCGCAGCCAGTCCGCAATGCGACGTCAGCCTGCAGCTTGGCCAACAGGGGCCGCGCTATGGACGTGCCAAGGAGGTACTTGTGTTCGTAGACAGCACCCGCCCGGACCATCGGCCAGACGTAGTCGCGGACGAATTCCTCCCGCAGATCCTCGACGTAGACCTCCCGGGCGCCACTGGCAAGGGCCTTTTCCTCCAAGCCCTCCAACTCTTCGGACCCCTGTCCCACGTCGCCGCAGACCGCTACGACCTCGGCTCCGTAGATCTCCCGAAGCCACGGAATGATGATCGAAGTGTCCAAGCCTCCCGAATACGCCAGCGCGACCTTGCTCGGTTTCGTACCCATGCGGTTCATCCTCTCTGCATCAGCACCAACTTCTCTGCATCAGCACCAACAGCAGCGCCTTATGGGCGTGCAGCCGGTTCTCGGCCTGGTCGAACACGACCGACCGCTTCGACTCCATCACAGAGTCGCTGACCTCCTGTCCCCGCTGAGCCGGGAGACAGTGCATGAATACCGCGTCCTTGTGGGCATGCGACATCAGGCGGTCAGTCACCTCGTAGCCAGTAAAGGCGATCATCCTCCGCTGCGTCTCCTCCTCCCAGCCCATGCTGGTCCACACGTCGGTGTAGACCGCGTGCGCACCATCGAGCGCCTCGGGTGGGTCTTGGACCACTTCGACCACGGAACCGGTCCTTGCACCCGCTTCCCGTGCCGACGCAACCTCCTCGGCCCGTAGCTCGTAGCCAGACGGCGCGCACATCGTAATCGACACCCCCAGCTGTGCGGCGCAGTGCAGCAGCGAGTGCGCCACGTTGTTGCCGTCACCGACGTAGGTCATCTTGAGTCCCTCGAACGATCCGAACTGCTCGCGCAGGGTCAAGAAGTCCGCAAGGGCCTGGCAGGGATGGCAGGCCTCGCTGAGGGCGTTCACAACCGGGACGCTGGACCACTTCGCCAAGAGCTCCAGTGTCCGGTGTGCGTAGGTCCGGGCGACGATCGCGCCGAACCATCGGTCCAGGTTGCGTGCGATGTCCCTGGCAGGCTCGCGCTCACCGATGCGGCCATCGCGGTGATCCTGAAACGCCGAGAACGCACCCAGCTGCGCCGCAGCCAACTGGAACGTCATCCGCGTCCGCAGGGAGGGCTTCTCGAACAGCAGAACGACCGACTCTCCGTCCAAGGCCCGTCGATAGCGGGCGGGATTCTCCTTGACGTCCGCCGCAAGAGTCAGAACCCTGCGCAGCTCGTCCGCCGTCAGATCGCGGTCGCGCAAGAAGTGCCGCGTCGCAACCGCCGGAATGCCGTCGGCCATAAATGCAATTTTATTCACAGAAATGTATTATTACACAGTTCTTGCGAGAGAGCGACGCGAGGGGGAGCGTAGAATGGAAGCAGTATCCGGATTTCCTAGGCTGCGCATGGAACGGGTGACCGGAGAACAACCCCTCGACGCCGCATGAAGATCGGCTTCATCAGCCTCGGCTGTCCAAAGAACCTTGTCGACAGTGAGGTCATGATGGGGCTGCTGGAGGCCCGCGGCCATGACCTCACGACGCAGCCTCAGGAGGCTGAAGCGCTCGTGGTCAACACCTGCAGCTTCATCGAGCCCGCGAAGCAGGAGTCGATCGACACGATACTGGAAGCCGCTTCGTTCAAGAAAACGGGCCGCGCCAAGCGGCTGGTGGTCGCGGGCTGCCTAGTCGAGCGCTACCGCAGCGAAATCCGTGAGCAGATACCGGAGGTGGACGCAGTTCTTGGCACGAACGAGATCGAGAGCATCGTCAGCCACTGCGAAGGCTTTGCGACAGAAGGCGATGCTCCATCTGCAGGCGGCTACCTCTACCACGACCGGACGCCGAGGCGACGCGCAACGCCCCAGCATCTCGCGTATCTGAAGATCAACGAAGGCTGTGACCACCCCTGCTCGTTCTGCATGATTCCGCAGCTGCGCGGAAGCTTCCGCAGCCGTCGATTCGAGTCGGTCGTCGCCGAGGCCGGCCGCCTGTTCGGCGAGGGAGTACGGGAACTGACCCTGATCGGACAGGACACCACCGCGTACGGTGAGGATCTAGGCATCCGCAGCGGCCTGCCTACGCTCCTGGACCGCTTGGCACGGCTGGATGAGGCGGGCTGGATTCGGGTGCTCTACGCCTACCCCAACCGAGTCACAAAACGGCTTCTGGAGACGATCGCCCAGCACGAAGCGCTGTGCAATTACCTTGACATTCCCTTGCAGCACGCCAGCGCAAGGGTCCTGCGACGCATGCGTCGCGGATCGAACGGCGACATCTTCCTGCGCATGATCGAGCGCATCCGGCGGACGATCCCCGGAGTCTCGATTCGGACAAGCTTCATCGTCGGCTTCCCAGGGGAGACCGAGGAGGACTTCGAGACGCTCTGCCAGTTCGTCGAGGCCGCCAAGTTCGACCACGTCGGATCGTTTCGCTATTCCGACGACGAACGCATTGCCAGCACTGCGCTGGACGGCAAGCTGAGCAAGCGCGAGACCTACAACCGCCAGCGGCATCTCATGGCGCTCCAGCGCAAGATCTCGCGGCGAGGCAAGCGAGCGCTGGTGGGACAGAGACGGCTCTTGCTCGTCACGGGCCCCTCTTCTGAGACAGATCTGCTCTGGGAGGGCCGACTGGAGGGCCAGGCCGAGGAGATCGACGGCAAGACGTACATCACGCGGTTCCCGGATGGCGTTACGCCGCAGCCAGGCGACTTCGGCATTGTCAGGATCAACCGGTCGAGCGACTACGATCTCTTTGGCGAAGTCGAGCGCATCACGCGGCCAGCGCTTCGTACAAACCGCGACTGGTTCCCAGTGATGCCATCAGAGCAGGCTGCGGCGAGCATCGCGTGACCGCAGCCTGCATAGCCTGCCCGATCTGCGGTCGGCCAGCCGACCGGAGCGCGTCTTGGTACCCGTTCTGCAGCCCCCGGTGCCGCACTCAAGATCTGGCCAACTGGGCCACTGGCACGTACGCCGTGCCCGCGCTTCCTACAGAAGCGGACGAGGCGCTGGATCCGCGGCCGATGCTAGACGAGGAATACCGGAGTGACTAGGGCCAGGCTCGCCGTCACCATCGCGACCTGGTTCTACACGGGCTATGCGCCGGTGGCTCCCGGAACGGTGGGGGCGATCTGTGCCTGGGGCCCTGCCTGGCTACTGGCCCGCGGTGCGGGGGTGCCGAGCTGGGCGTTCGCCGTCGTTGCCATTCTGATTGCTCCGATTGCAGCTTGGAGTGCCGAAGTCGCCTCGAACACTTTTGGCTCGTCCGATCCCTCGCGGGTCGTGGTCGACGAAGTTGTTGGCGTGCTCCTAGCCGTGGCGCCGGCGGCAACGGACTCTCCCGTGCAGTGGATCGCGGGCCTTGCGATCTTCCGATTGTTCGACATCGCGAAGCCGTTCGGCATCCGGCGGCTGGAGGCTCTCCCAGGCGGCATCGGCATCGTAGCCGACGATGTCGCCGCTGGGCTCTGCGCTATGCTCGGGGTCACGCTGATCCGCTGGATTGGCCCCTAACCTTCGTGGCAATCCAAGGCAGCGGTCGGGTCCGTCGACGACCCTCGATTCGCATCAGCGACGTTGCGCCGCAGGCAGCCATTCCGGGGGGACTGCTGGAGGTCGGCGGCACCGGCTTCGCGGGCACTGAGTTCGAACAGCCCAATGTGGTGTTCGGCCAAGCCAGGGGGCGACTGATCGCTTGCAGCGGGACGCGGCTGACGATTCGCGTGCCGGACCGGGCAGCCGGCGATCAGTTCGAGATCCGAGACTCGGGACGCAAACCAGGTGTTGGTAGCTTCCGCCTTGGACAGACCATCGCACGCGATGTCCATCCGGTAGCCAACCCGGCCATCGATGCGGAGGGAGCCGTCTACACAACGCATTCCGGAGAACGCGGCAAGAAGACGGCCGTTTCGGTCTACAAGCTCAATCCACGAGGAGACGCCGATCCGTTCCTGACCGGCATCGTCAATGCAACAGGCCTCCTGTTCCTAAACGACGGCACCCTTCTCGTGTCGAGCCGCCACGAGGGCACAGTGTACACGGCGTCTCCAAGAGGCGAAATCAGTGTGTTCGCAGAGGGAATGGGCGTCGCCACGGGATTGGCGGTTGACAGCGCGGAGAACGTGTACGTGGGCGATCGCTCGGGCACGGTTTTCAAGATCAGCAAGGATCGCAAGATCTACGTCTTCGCGACGCTGGAGCCGTCCGTCGCCGCGTATCACATGACGGTCGGGCCCGACGGCGACCTGTACGTCACAGGCCCGACCACCTCCAGCTTCGAGTCCATCCACCGGATCGATCCCAGTGGAGCGGTACATGAGTGGCACCGTGGCTTTGGCCGGCCACAGGGCCTCGCGTTCGACGACCAGGGACACCTCCATGTCTGCGCGTCATTCCGGGGCCGTCGTGGCGTGTTCCGTGTGACCGCACCCGACGCGGAACCGGAACTGATTGTCGCTGGCAGCGGGATCGTCGGTCTCGCGTTCGACCAGCAGAGTGGAGGCGTCGTGCTGGCTACCGGACGCAAACTGCACTTCGTCAGCCAAGTCGTCTGACCGCGTGGGCAGGGAGAGCAATACGGCAACGCAAGCGTTGCGCGCAGAAGTCATCGCGGTCGGCAGTGAGCTGCTGGCGCCGAACAAGGTCGACACGAACTCCCTGTTTCTCGCGCACAAGCTGGGCGAGGTCGGCATCCTCCTCGCCCGGAAGTCCGTCGTGGGGGACGAATGCGACCTGCTGGCCTCGGAAATCCGGCGAGCCCGAGAGTCTTCGGGCCTTGTCATCCTCAGCGGGGGACTTGGTCCGACACTGGACGATCTGACTCGCGACGCCGCCTCGGACGCCACGGGCCGCAGGCTACTGATGCGGGAAGAGATCGTATCGGAGATCCGCGAACGGTTCCGACTCTTCAATCGGCCCATGGCCGAGGTCAACAAACGCCAGGCCTATGTGCTGGACGGGGCTGAGGTGCTGCCGAACCCGCGAGGCACCGCTCCCGGCCAGTGGCTGGAGGACGACATCGGCATCCTCGCGCTGCTGCCGGGCCCTCCACGCGAACTGAAGCCGATGTTCGTCGAATCCTGCCTGCCGCGGCTCGCACGCCGTACGCAGACAAGACACTTCTATACACACACCATGCGCGTGACTGGCATCGGCGAGTCCGACGTCGACCAGCGCATCGCACCCATCTACAGTCCCGAGAAGCGCGTCACAACGACAATCCTCTCCGCACCCGGGGACATTCAGATCCACCTTCGAGCGGAGGCCGACGACCCCGAGAGTGCTCGCGCCATCGCCAAGAGCCTCGGAGACAAGGTGGCCACGAGGCTTGGCTCGGCGGTCTACGCCTTGGATGACACGCAGTTGCATGTGGCGGTGACGAATCTCTGCCTTGATCGCGCCGTGAAGGTGGCTGTCGCCGAGAGCTTCACGGGGGGCCAGCTCGCTGGCCGGCTGACGGACGTTCCGGGCAGTTCCGGATACTTCGCTGGCGGCACGATCTGCTACTGCGACGCCGCCAAGCGGGACTGGATGCAGGTCGACGCGAATCTCCTGCAGTCGAAGGGGGCGGTCAGTGCCGACGTGGCAGCAGCGATGGCGAAGTCCGCCTACATGCATGCATCCGAAGCGCTCGGTTCGCCGGCCCTTGGAGTCTCGACGACCGGCTATGCCGGCCCTCAGGGCGGTACGGAGGACGATCGGGTGGGCACGGCTTACTTCGGGTTGGCGGACGAACGCGGGGTGCAGGTCGTCAGGCGTTCCCTAGGTTCGTCGCGACGGCGAGTTCGAATGCTAGGTGTCCAAGCGGCACTGGACCTGATCCGCCGTAGGGTTCTTGGACTGAAGATCCGATAGGAAGTCCCCTACCCCATGTTTGCCACCCCATTTCACAAGTCGTTTGCAATGATCACATTGCGGTCGCGGAATCAGGCGTGTGGCACTGTATTCCGTGCATTTTTCCTTCGTCGTCTGGGCTGGACGACCAGCTTGCGGACCCCGCCCGGCGAGGCGTCCACGCCCAGCCGCTCGTAGATCGCCCGCTGCCAGGACTCGGCCTGCGTCGCCTTGCGCACGTGCAGCATGCGTCCGTCCGCCTGGCCGGCTCTCCCGCCTGCGCCCCGCAGCGGTGCCGCCAGCGGCACGCCGTCGACGGCGCCACCCCACAGCGCTCGGCGGCCTCGCGGACCACCAGCGCTCGCGCTGGTGCAGCCCGGCCAGCGGTGTCCCGGTCAGCGCGTCGAACGTCCGCCGGCAGGCCTTGCAGGCGCAGCGGCGCAACCGGTTCGCGCAGCCGCGCCGGCTCCGCAGCGCGGGCAGCGCCGTCTCTCGTCGACGCGCAGCTCCATCGCGGCCAGGGAGGCCGCGGCCGCCCCCTGCTACTGGGCGACCTGCTGCAGCCGTTCGCGCTGAGCCGCCGTCAGTTGCTCCACCCCAGCCAGCGCTGGAACTCTTCGTTGGTCATGGGTTCCAAGTCCTTCATTCCAAAAATTTATAGCATATGTCGATCAAAATACACATGTTTCACGAATTGATCCATTCGAAAATAATTATATTATATATAGATTAAAATATAGGCCAACTCCGGAAAGTGGCGCGTATTGCGCGGAATCCGAGCGCTCTCGAATAGGGTTCCCAATCGGTTGGTCAGCGAATGACCCGACGGCCGTCGCGGCTGCCGACGAACGCCTCGACAGCGGAATCCCCGATCAGTGTCCCCACAGCAATGACCGTGTCGAGCGTCGGATGATTGGCAAGAGCCTGAAGACCAACCGCACCGAAGTCGGTGAACGAAACGTCTAGGACGCGGAGGGCTGGCAGCTTGGCCAAGGCGTCTCCTGCTTCGTCATCTATCGTTTTGGAGTGCGCGAGGTTCAAGTCCTCCAATTGAATCAGCCCCTGCAGTCCCTCGATACCTTGCCTGGTTAGTTGTGAGCGTGACACATTGAGCTTTTGCAGTGAGGCAAGGTGCGCCAGCTGCTCTGCACCTAAGTCTGTGACGCGTATTGCGCCACGAAGCCGGGGCACACCCGAACTGACGGCGTCGACGTACTCCGGGCTTGGAGCGGAGAGGTTCAGCGTCTCAAGTTGGGTTAGCGCACCGATTTCATCAAGGTTGAGGTCTGTGATCTGGACCGCCCAGATTCCGCTGTCCGTGATCTGAGCACCACTCAGGTCCAAATGGCGCAGGGCCCTGAGCGCCCTTAGGCTGGCAATGCCCGGTTCACCTATTCGATTGCCGCCGATCGCGAGTGACTCGAGGCGTGGCAGGTCCGAGAGTAATTCGATCGTCGCGTCACTGATCTCGGCGATGCCAACGTCAAGGGTTCGGAGGTTCTTGAGTTCTGTCAGGAACTGTACGCCGGAATCACTGATCTTCGTGCCTCGAAGGTTGAGTTCTTCCAGCCCCGGTGCGGCTCGCAAGGCAGACGCTCCCGTGTCAGTGATGTGCTCGCAGAAGAAGAGGTCGAGCGACCGCAGCGAAGGCAGCTTCGACACCACCGCCAACGATGTGTCTGGGACATGCGTCTGGGCGAGCGATAGATGCTCCAGATCCGGCAGGCCCTCGAGTCGTGTCAGGTCAACCTCGGACACCCAAGTCCGGGCAAGGTCGATTCCCCGGATGATGCCGTGCTCGCCTCGGTCAACGGAACCGCCGATCTCCTCGACCCAGAGAGCGACCTCGTCGGGCTCATTGCATCGCGCAATGGTGCCGGCACTTTGGCATGCGGCTATGGCAAGTAGCAGCGACATACCTCGCCAATGTGCGACTAGGGACGTCAAACGTGGCCTATGGTACTCGGCACGTCGAGAGTGCAAGTGACAACGCCGACGTTGAATAATGATGCCTATGCCCACCCAGCTCTCGCGCCGGGAGTTCGCGGCCTCCCTTGCCGCTTGCCTTCCCGCCTGCAGTCGGCCGGAAGAGCCTCTGAACGTGCTGTTCATAGCGTCGGATGATCTGACGTCAACGACGCTCGGATGCTACGGTCATCCCCTTGTCCAGTCGCCGAACATCGATCGATTGGCCGCGCGGGGTGTGCGCTTCGACAACGCCTACTGCCAGTTCCCATTCTGCGGTCCCAGCCGCGCCTCGCTCATGACGGGTCTGCGCCCCGATGCGAACGGCATCGTGACCAACGCAGATGTCGACTTTCGGGCTCGTCAACCGGACAGGGTCACGCTCCCTCAGATGTTCAAGAACGCCGGCTGGCGGTCCATGCGCGTCGGCAAGATGTTCCACATGGGAGTGCCAGGCGGCGTGGGCAGCATGAGGCATCAGGATCCGCCGTCATGGGATGTCTCGATCAGTCCGCCAGGTGACGAGAACGAGAGCGTCGGTCCGGGCGGAGATCCGAACCCCGACCTGCGGCACGGCCTCAAGATGCAGTGGGTCATGACCGCCGACGCCACCGGCCAAGCGGACAGCAACGCGGCGGACACCGCCATCGAGCTGCTGCACGAGTCCGCAGACCAGCCGTTCTTCCTCGGGCTGGGGTTCGTTCGGCCCCACACGCCCTTCGTCGCGCCATCATCGTTTTTTGACATGTATCCGATGGAGTCCATCGAACTGGTCCACAATCCGCCGGACGACCTAGACGACATCCCCGACCCCGCAAAGAATCTGCGTCCATTCCTTTGGCGCCAGATGGGAATGAGCGAGGAGAACCAGCGCATCTCGCTGCGTGGCTACTACGCCTCGGTCTCGTTCATGGACCAGCTACTGGGTCGAGTCGTGGACGAGCTTGAGAGCCTCGGTGTCGCCGACCGTACTGTCATCGTTTTCTTCGGTGACCATGGCTGGCATCTCGGAGAGCACACGCACTGGCAGAAGATGAGCCTGATGGAGGAATCCGTCAGGGCACCGCTGATCATCTCCGCCCCTGGCGCACGAGGTGCGGGAAGAGCGTCCAAGGCAATGGTGGAGTTCGTTGACTTCTATCCAACGCTTGCGGATCTCTGCGGACTGACTCCACCAGATGATCTCGACGGAGTGAGCCTCGCACCCCTCCTTGACGATCCCGATGGATCCGTCAAGGACGCAGCGTTCTCACAGGTGCAGTGGGAGGACCGAATCTTCGGGCGAACCGTGCGAACGGACCGTTATCGCTACATCCAGTGGGAGGGCGACGGCGGAGGCGAGGAACTATACGACCACGAAAACGACAGCCGCGAATTCACCAATCTCGCAGTAGATCCCGAGCACTCCGAAGCCTTGGAGCAGATGCGGGTCAGGCTGGCGCAGGGACCAGCCTGACCATCTGGATAGACCGGACTATCGGATCGTCGGCCCGCCCGCTAGCGGTCACTCTCGACGGTTAGGCTGCGAGGAGTTGCGGTCAGCCGTGATCCTGCACTCCGGCAGTGCTCGGGCGAGAGTCGCAATGCCCTCCTCAGACACCAGCGTGTGATACAGGTTCAAGGACTTCAGCGAGGCTAGACCTGACAGTGTCTTGACCACACCGTCGTCCACATCCGTGTTGTCGAGACTCAAGTTCTCCAGCGTCTTGACCTCGACGATGGAGGCGAGGCCTTCCGAAGTCACATCGACGTAGTCCAGGTTCAGCTCTCGCAGTTGACGCAACTCGGCGAGGCCGGTGACACCGACATCCTTCAGCCTTGTGTTGGCTAAGTCGAGTTCCTGCAGGTGGCTGAGCGCGGTGATGTGAGGCACACCATCGTCCGTTACTGATGTGAACGCCAGCGAAAGACGGGTAAGCTCGGCCAATGGTGCAAGGGCGCTTGCCCCCTCGTCCCCAACGCGGGTACCAGTCAAGCCCAACTCCTCCAGATGTACGAGCTTGGAAAGGTGCGGTATGGCACCGTCGCCGATCTGGGTGTAGTCAAGATTGAGAACTCGCAGCCCCTCCAGACCTACTAGGTGAGCGATCTCCTGGTTTCCGATCTCCAGTCCAGCCAAGGACAGGACCTTCAGCTGCGCCAGCGAAGCCACAGATGTCAGACCCGGGCCCTCGACGAGCGCCTGGTCGAGGTGCAGCTCATTCAGCGATGCCAGTGGCTCCAAGTGTGCGAGTCCCGAGTCCGTGATTCGAGTCAATCCGAGCTTAAGCTTCGAAAGGTGCGGGAGTTGCGCGAGGGCCTGCACACCGAGGTCGCTTACGTCGGTTGCGGTCAAATCTAGCGCCGCAACTGCGGGATACGCCGCAAGCATCGTGAGGTCACGGTCCGACACCGCACTGGACCTCAGGTCCAAGCTGATCGCGCCGTCCGCGGCGACGCTTGCGGCTCCGCCGATGTCCTCCGCCCAGCGCACAAGGTCCTTGACATCGCCGGGTTGCGGGTGAGCGGATCTGGAAATTGCCGCGGCAGGGTCGGCGCCGGAAACGGACACATCGAGACCGGGTCTCTGGCCTCGCAGGGCGCTTGCACCAGCTGGACTGACGCGGCTGTAGCGCAGATCGACTCGCTGCAGCGACGGCAGGGAGGCCAGCACCGGTAGGCCCGCGTCCGTGATCTTCGTGCGGTACAGGTTCAGGTCCACGAGCCTCTCCATACCGCGGAGGTGCTCCAAGCCGGCATCGGTCAGTTCCATCCCGCGAAGGTTGAGGACACGTAGCTGACTCAGGCCGGTGAGGTGCTCGATGGCCGCTTCGGTGAGCGAGAGATCTGCCAGATCCAGCTCCTCGAGTTGGTCGAGGTTCGCCAGCGACGCCACTCCGGAGTCGCTGATCTTCGAGCTACGGAGCCTCAGTGATCGCAGGTGACCGAGCTCGGCAAGATTCGCCACTCCCTGGTCATCAACGTCGGTCTGGGTCAGGTCAAGACGCTCCAGCAGGGGAAACCCATCAAGGTGCTTGCCGGTTATGCGCGTACCTTTTAGCTGCAGCGACCGCAGGCCATGCAGCGGAAGCAGTTCCTCGATGCCTCGGTCGAAGATGCGAATGCCTTTGAAGACACTCACGAAGTGATGGCTCACATGCAGTGACTCCAAGGAAGAGAGACCGGCGAGCTGGGCCATCAAGGCGCTGTCATTCACGTTGCCCAGCGTTCCGCAACACACGGCGTTCCACATCGGGCCGGGCAGCGCGAGCGTGCGCAACCCTTTGAGGCCTCCGAGCCGGCCCAGATCGCGCGGGTGCACCAAGGCACCTGTCAGCACGATGTCACGGAGCCGCACTCCGTCTAGCGGTAGATCCGTAGCAGACCGGATCATTCCCGGGCTGCCATGCAAGCCAACTTGGCCACCTTGGGCCAGCACCCAGACCGCAACCTGCTTTTCGCGGTCTGGACCGCCTTCGTTTATGGCAGCGGCGAAGCTCCACAAGGGGAGCACTGCGAGTGTCAGCAGGCGCGAAGCGCTAGACATCAGTCGCTACACCGAACGAAGCGATTGTAACGGCACGGCGGACCACATCAAGCTAGTTCGTGGCCTGAACCGCACACGAAGACCTCGATCCCCAACTGCCGGAACGCGGCGATCTTGGCGCTCAACGCCGTTCGCGCCGCAACGATATCCGGAGCATAGGCGACCTGGATGTGATTTGACTTGTGGCGCCCCATCATCCGGTCACGACTCACGCCCCTTGTCACGGCGTGCATGATGGGCCACTGCGGCGTGGTTGCTTGCCAGCGTCGCTCCGTCTCCTCGAGTGGTAGTTCCACCACCTCGGCGAGACCAACATCCGCCTTGAGGGCATCTCCCTCCACGAAGATCCGGCTCCAGACCACCTCACCTGGCTTGCTGATGCCCTTCAAGGTGCCCCCGCCTAGTGGGAAGTACATCGGAGGCTGTCTCTCGCTGACCGCGCCCGCGTAGGCGTCCGAGAAGTGGTTCGCTGGAGCCGAACCAGAGATCTCGAAGACCCAAACGAACTCCGTGCGACCGTCCTCCCAGGTGTAGTCCTCGCCGTAGCGAAGGTCGTGCAGAGTGGTTTCAGGGTCGTAGCCAAGCCGCGTCCAGATCCGGTTTGTGAGCAGACCGTCGAGGCCCGCGCACTCGTCGACCTCATTGAAGTGCGGCATCGCTTGGCCCTCGAAGAGCACCCTGCCGTCCGCACTCCGGGCTGGCGGGCGATCAACGTTGTTGAGCATGCCCTCCACCAGATCCGATGCCGGGCAGATGTCCTTGAGTCCCTGCTGATACTGGATCCCAATTGTGGAGCACCCAAACTCGTCCGCGATGCGCAGCGCTGCGATGTACATCTTGCATTGCCAGAGCACCTGCGCGGTCGTGAGCTCGGTCTCATCGCTGTCGCCGAGCTGGAACTTCATGCCCCGTTCCAGCAGCCAGTCCAGCACCTCCCGCGCTTCTTCGTCGCTGACAGCCTGCATGGCCGCCCAGAGCGCCGACTGACTCAGACGTTCCTTGAAGACTCCCGTCTTGCTGAGGACGGCGTCAGGAATGATGGCGTTGTGCATCCCCATGCAGCCTTCGTCGAACACGCCCATGATGGCCTTGCTGTCCATCAGCTCGTCGGCGACTGCGTGTCCTGTCAGAGTCGCCTTGTGCGGCAGGACCAGGTCTGCGGCTGGCACGACATGAGGCGCTTTGTGCTTGATGGCGTGGCCGCCCATCCACGTGCGCAGGTTCGAAAGGAAGAACTCGTCCGTGAAGTCCTCGCTCCAGAGCGTGGAATAGGGGACACCCGACTTCGTCAGGCTGCCGTTCAGGTTGAGCATGCCCACCAGACCCGGCCACTGGCCACTCCAGTTGGCCACGGTCAGAATCGGGCCCTCGTGGCTCATCAGGCCTGCGAGGATGTGCTGGGAGTACTGCCAGACGGCCTCTGCAACGACCAAAGGCGCCTTGCGGTTGATCGAGCGGAAGACCTCGAGACCGCGCTTCTGACTGTCGATGAAGCCGTGTTGCTTGGTGGCGTCGTATTCGTGGGCGCGCCTGACAGTGCCTCCGACGGCCTGTACCGCCTCCGACAGACGGCCTTCCATGTCTGCCTGCGCCGGCCAGCACATGCGATTCGCGGACAGCCGGAGATCGCCGTTGGCGACAAGAAGGACTTCGGTGGACATGTTCTGAATTCTCTCAAACAAGGCCCACACGCGCCCCATGACCGTCGGCCCCACGCCCAGGTAGAGTCGGGGATGAGTATGGCCGGGAACTTTCCAGCAACAGGCGGAGATGTTGCAGCGGTTGATCAGGCTTGCGGGACCAAGCCAGTCCGAAGTGGGGACGCGAGGGCGATGGCGGGTTGAAATCCGCCGCCGAACACTCCAAGGCAGGCGCCTATGGCACCCCTCGATGTTGGTCGGTAGGACGGGTTGGTGCGGACATCGCTCGGTCGCCCGACGGGGCGGCGTTGATTCGAGGGCTGGGGTGGTGCACTCATAGCGGCCTTGATAGGCAGTCTCCTCTAAAAAACCTTGGAGTCAAGTAGTTGGGGCGAGGTGGGATCTTCGGCGCCGATCCGTGGTCCTGACCTGGTCTAGTCACCCACATCTCCCTGTTCGCTATCAGCGGCAGCCGACCATGGCGCGTGTGGGGTTGGGCACCGGTGATGAAGATGTCTACGAATGAAAGAAGACGGGCGCCGTCGGCGACCAGCCGACGGCGCCCGCGAGAGCCTGAGACGAATCGGACGAACTAGTCTCGTTCGTCCGTAGCGATTCGTTGCTAGAACTCTAGGCGCAGGCCCAGCTGCGTCTGCCGACCGGTCCCGATCGTGCCGCGAATGCGGCCGAAGCCGGAGTTCTCCTGCCGGCGCTCCGGAATCCGGAAGTTCGCGTGGTTCGCGATGTTGAAGAAGTCTGCGCGGAACTCGAGGGTTGAGCCTTCGGTAATCGAGAACCGTTTCTGGATCGATACGTCGACCACGGCGAAGCCCGGTCCGCAGCAAAGGTTGCGTGGCGTATTCCCGAACACGCCGACGCCAGGAGAGACGAACTGGCTGGTGTCGAACCATTCGGCCAGCCTCTCCGCCTTCGACCGGCTTCCGGAAAGGACGTGGTTGCCCAGTATGTTGGGCCGCTGTCCATGGCTGAAGGTGTTCGTCCGGTTAGTTTGCTCGATGATGCCGTACGGGGATCCGGTGCGGAACTCTCCAATGACCCCGAGGCTCCAGCCTCCTATCATCCCATTCAGGACAGGATTGGTGATCGCAAGCGGCTTGCCGCGGCCAACGGGCAGTTCGTACACGCCGCTGATGACGGCGCGATGTCGAATGTCGTTGCCAGACAGCGCCTTGTCGAGATGCCTCAGGTGGATGTGGGTGTATCCGTTGTTCTGCTCGCCCCCGAGCTCGTTCGCAGACTCGACATCGTCGATGAACTTCGACCAGGTGTAGTTGAACAGGTAGCTCAAACCTGAATCGAAGCGCTTCTCAGCCTTGACGTTGAGCGAATGATAGGTCGAGTTCCCCCAGTCGGGGCTCTCAATGAAGACGCTGTTGTACTGCGGGAACATCCGCAACGCCTGACTCTGCTGCGCTGGGCCCATTCCACCTGTGAGCGGAATCATGTTGCTGTTGACGTTCTGGCCACCGAGGTGATGCCCAACGTTCGCCTGGTACTGGGCTTCCAGCAGCATGTTGTTGGGAAGCTGCTTCTGCACGGTGAAGTTCCACTGCTGTGACTGTCCGTTCTTCTGGTTCTGCTGGATGTAGTCCGGCGACACGGTGCGGCGTCCCGTAACCGTGGCCCCGAAGGTTCCGACCCGGTCCTGCTCGGTGAACGGGTTCACCGGCGGCAGTCCGTCCGAGAACATGAACGCTGGCGTAAAGCCGCCGTCGGGCGAGTTGATGTCCAGCGTCCGTGAGAACGTCCAGAACTGCGTGAACGGCACCGCCCGGGCGTAGGCGCCGTTGTAGTTCACACCGTAGCCGGCTCGGATGACAATCGAGCCTCCGGCACGATAGGCGAAGCCAACGCGCGGACCGAAGTTGTTCAAGTCAGTGTCGTGTGCGTACTTCCCGCGACCGTTGCGACCCGAGAAAAGCATCACGCCCGGACAGTTGCAGACGTCGTTGATCCCCACGGGATCAAAGCCGCTCTGGTTGTTGCTCAGCTCGAACCGCGGCGTGTCCATGTCCCAGCGCAGGCCGAGATTCAGGGTCAGCCGATCTGTGGCCTTCCAGCTGTCCTGCACGTAGAAGCCCCAGTAGTCGCTGCGTGTGTTGAGGATGTCCGTATCGACGAGCTGGCCACGCGTGGTCCATCCGAGAAGCAGCTGTGCCAGACCGTCCCCTGTCACGCGGTTGTTGAAGTCGAACCGACCACCGGCCGAGGCGTTGAAGTCGTCCTGGTTGCGCGAGTAGCGGTACTCCATGCCCCACTTGACGCTGTGGGAGCCTTTGAACCATGAGGTGTTGTTGACGATCTGGTGTGTGCGGATCGGTGTCTGGATGCGCTCTTGGTTGTTTGCGCCGAGTCGCGTGTAGCCAGTGACGTTGACCGTGGAGAAGAAGGTTTCGTCCACGTTGGGCACCCCCAGCTCCCCGTTCTTGCCGCTGCCGGTTCCGAGCCCACGGGTGGTGAAGCTGCGGTTGCCGAACGTGTAGCGGAACTCGTTCACCATCGTTGTCGTGAAGTTGTGATTCCAGGTGGAAGTCGAGACCAGGTTCGAGCGGGTCTGCTTGGACGCGCGGAAGTCGGCAAACTCATTGGGATAGACCGGCTGAGGGTTCGCCGGGGCGCTGACGTAGCTGAAGCGGCTCGAGATGCGGTCCTTGGCGCTGATGTTGTGGTCGACCTTCACCGTCGTGAAGTCCGAGACGCCCTGGTTCGAGACGTTCTTCACGTAGTTGTCGCGCGGAGCTGACGACAGTGGGCTCGCCACGTTCGGCGCTGGATAGAATCCGGCGAAGGCGCGTCCGAGCGGGTCCATCCTCGACAGCGGAATCATGTTGCCTGGGAAGGGCTCGCCCGACATTGGATCGATCAGGTCGAATCCCTGGCGGTTCGAGTAGTCGCCGTTGAGTTCCATCGGATGTGGGACGTCAGTGTTGGCGACCGTCACGCCGTCACTGCGCCTCTGCCCCTCGTAGTTGACGAAGAAGAACGTCTGGTCCTTCTTGATCGGTCCTCCGAGCGAGCCGCCGAAGATGTTGTAGCGGAGAGGCGCAATGCTAGGCGCGAAGAATGTGCGGCTGTCCAGCTTGTCGTTGCGGAAGTTGTGGTACAGCGCCCCGTCGAAGTCGTTCGTGCCTGACCGGGTGCTCATGATGATGAGCCCATTGCCGCTGCGTCCGTACTCCGCCGCGTAGTTGTTGGACTCCACCTTGAATTCGCGCAGCGATTCGACCGGCGGGTTGAGGTTGAGCTGTGCGATGCCGAGCGCCATGTTCTGGACGACTCCGCCGTCCAAGTGCCACATCTGGTTGCGCGAGCGGCCTCCGGCCATCGAGAAGAACGGCAGGTCATAGAGGCCACCTCCCGAGGTAGCGAAGGTGACGTTGCCTGCCAGCTTGATCAGCTGGCCAGCCTGTCGGCTGCCGACAGGCATCTGGGCCACAGTCCTTCTCTCGATGAACTGGCCCACAGTCGTGTTCTCCGTCTCCAGCAGTGGAGCTGAACCGGTGACCTCGATGGTCTCCGTGATCTCACCGACCTCGAGCGGAATGATCACGGTCTTGGTCAGGCCCGTCTCCATGACCAGACCCGACTGGCGGTATGTCTTGAAGCCGATCGATTCGCAGTGCAGCTCGTAGGTTCCGGGCGGCAGCAGCGTGAAGTTGAACACCCCGGACTCGTTGGTCTGGGCCATCCGGTCAACGCCCGTGTCCGCGTTGGTCAGCATGACATCTGCCGCGACAATCACGGCACCTGTCGTGTCGGTGACGGATCCGGTGAGTCCGGACTGCTGTGCAAGGAGAGGCGTTGATAGTGGGATCGCGAGCGCCACGAAGAGCGCCGCAAGTGTGCGTGAATTCATGAAGGGTACCCCCTGAGACCCGTAGTGAAGCCGATGCTAGTGCGTAGTCATCGTCCTGCCATGTTAGTAGACCACTCTCCGATCATTCAACACGGCGGCATCGGCATGCACCGAAAACCGCGACCGGCGGAGAGCTACGGTCGCTGAAGCGACTGCGCCAATGCGGCCGCCACCTGCGAGTCTGGATGGTCGCGAAGCGCTCTTGCCGCAATCTCTCGCGCCTCGTCCGTGCGGCCCAGGGCACGCAGCGTCTCCGCCTCCAGAACCCAAACGGACAGGTTGATGGGATCCAGTGCCTTGGCCTGCGCAACGATGCGCATCGCCTGCGCTCCATCTCCTGCCTTGATCCAGTAGCGGCCTAGATTCAGCAAGGGTTCGACCGCGCCCGGAGCCGCCATGGCGGCCTGCTGAAACGCCCTCAGCCCCTCGTCAGTCCGCCCGGTCTCCATGTAGAGGACACCGAGGTTCGTGAAGAGCTGTGAGCCGGAGGCTCCAAGGTCCCGAGCAAGCTCGTATTCGGTTGACGCCTCGCCGAACCTGCCCTGCGAAGCCAGCGCCGCTCCACGGTTTTCGTGATGCCGCGGCTCGTTTGGCTCGGCATCGGCCGCCGACCTGAACAGCGTCTCCGCGTCGTCGTATCGCCCTTCGGCGAAACGGACAGACCCCATTGCCGACAGGGCTTGTGGGTCCCCAGGCTGCGTCTCCAGCGCCCGCTGCAGAAACCCCTCGGCCTCGATGATATCGCCACGGTCAACCAGAAGCGCCGCAAGATTCACAAGCGCATCGGCCATCCCTGGTTCGGTGCGCAGCGCCTCACGGAGAAGCGATTCCGCACGTGCCGTTTCGCCGTCCGAGATGAGGGCACCGGCCAGGTTGTTGAGCAGTTGCGGCGTACGTTCACCAGCCTCTAGGGCAGCGCGGAACATCTGGCGGGCCGGAGCGGTCAGGTCGCGCTCGGCGAATGCGGATGCGAGCTCCTGAAAGTCCCGACTGGGCTCGGAGACGACCCAGTGCCCGTCGAACGGCAGGGCCTCTCCTTCGCCCGCCTCCATGTCGCGAAGGATGTCCTCCGCGTCCACGGTTCCTCGATAAACCTTTCGAATCAGGCCGCTGCCGTCCACTAGGAAGCTAGTCGGGATCGCGAGTTCACGTCGCCTGTCGAACAGACGCTCGTTGAGAATGCTGTAGGACTCCCGGGTCCGTGGATCGGCGATGGCCACCGGGAAGCCCAAGCCCATCTCGGCGGCGACTCCAGCAACCGTCCCTGCGGCATCGGGCTCGTCCACCGACACGGCGATGACGCCCGCACCCGCGGTCCGGAGCTTGGCTTCGGCAGATTGAAGCCCGGCCAGCTCAACTCGGCATGGCGGGCACCACGTCGCCCAGAAGTTGATGAGCACGGGCCGGGCCCGAACGTCGTTCAGCCGTACTAGACGGTCCGGATTGCCCGCCTCCGGCAACGTGAATTCTGGTGCGGGGACCGGTACAGCCAGCCATGTCCCGGGCGTTGCGTCCTGCGAGGTCGCCCCTGCCCGCTCTCCTTTGCTAGCCTCCGTCGGTGTCCGTCTCCCAGGGCTAAATGAGCCCGAGCCCTCGCTAACCAAGATGCTGCCGTCTTGAGGCGGGTCCGCAATCGTCTGGACCGCTCCGCCCGGCCAGCGGACCCTGAGCTGCCGCACCCGCTCTCCCTGCTGCAATCCAAAGCTGGCCTCGCGCGACCGCTGAGACAGATACCCACTGCCAGACGCGATCTCCCGCATCAGCGTCCTCCGGTCAGTGATCAGCGAGACTCGTCCTCCGACCCCGTCGCGGTTGCTCTTGAAACCACGGAGCCGCACGACGAGTCTCCGGGCTCCCGCAGCGCCCATCTCGTTGCGGTAGGCCAGGAGCTGGCGGCCGTTGCGGTTCTTGACGATGAGGTCCTGATCCCCGTCGTCATCAATGTCCAGCGGCACGAATGCCCGGCCGTCGGCCTTGATGTCGAGGCCGCTGACGAACGAGACGTCATCGAATCGTCCGTCTCCGAGGTTTCGGTAGCAGAGATTGCGCTCACGGCCGCTCCACGAACCGTCGGATCGGATCAGGATGTTGATGGCGCGCCAGGCGTCGCCGTACTTCTTCGAGCCCTCGGCCCGCAGGGGAGACTGCGACACGACCTGCCGCCAGAAGAAGCTTCAAAGGTCGTCCAGACGCTCTCCTGTGATGTAGCCGTTCAGGACAAACAGGTCGAGCAGCCCATCGTTGTCGACATCCACGAAGTCCGAGGCCCACGACCAGCGCCCGACCCGCGTTCCGGCCTCAACGCTTACGTCGCGGAACCCCCCTGAGCCGTCGTTGCGAAACAGCGTGTTGCCCTGCGCCTGTCTTGAGAAGGCTCGGCGCTCGCGCGGCTGGGGCGCAACGGACTCGAACTGCGAACTGCCTGTGATGCGCATGCCCGCGGACGACCAGATGTTTGCTGTGTAGAGGTCAAGGTCCCCATCGTTGTCGTAGTCGCCCCAGCCAACGGACATGCCGGCTCCGAGATCTTCAACGTCAAGGGCCGCTGCTACATCTCGAAATGTGCCGTCACCGTTGTTCTGGTAGAGGTTGTTGCGGCCGAAGTCGTTCGCCACGTACAGATCCGGATCCCCGTCGTCGTCGTAGTCGCCCCAGGAGGCCGTGAAGCTGAACCGCACGTTGGACTCGGCCATCCCCGCTTCCGACGCCACCTCGGTGAAGCCCGCCGGACCGTCGTTGCGGAACAGCAGGTTCGGAGGACCGTTTACGGCGTCATAGAACGGCGTTGGTGCGTCATAGTCCGCTCCTGGCTCCCAGAAGTCGTAGGCGCAGACATAAAGGTCCAAGTCGCCGTCCAGGTCGTAGTCAGCGACCGCCGCTCCCGTGAACATTGCGGCCTTTTCCGGAGGCACCCCGAGGCCCGACCGGGTATCCAGCGAGAACACGCCCGAACCGTCATTTCGGTACAGAATTGGCTTCGCTGCGATCAGCACGATGTCCTGGTCGCCGTCGTTGTCGAAGTCGGCGAACAGGCTCATGGACGTCTCGTCCAGGACATCAAGGCCGGCTTTGCGGGTCACGTCGGAGAACGTGCCGTCGCCATTATTGCGGTAGAGCCGGTTAGGCAGTCCCGCCGGCTGGCTCACGTAGAGATCCTCGAGGCCGTCGCCGTCGAAGTCTCCCAGTGAGACCCCGTGGTGGCCGTAGACGGATACGCCGAGCGCTGCGTCCATCGAGTTCCGCCAGTGATCGGCACCGTGGGAAAGCTGTTCGCGATAGGAGTCGATCGCACCAAAGACTTCGTCGCTCACGTCGCGGAAACCGAACGCCTCTCGACGACGTTCCCGAAACTCGCGGGATTCAGCCTCGCGCAACGTCCAGCCTTCCGGGTCGCTCCGCCAGAGCATGTCCATGTAACCCAGCGTTGACAGCAGGCCGCCCTGTTGCGATTCGCCTCCGATCTCGGCGCGAGCGGTCAGGCGAACGTGGTTCGCAAGTTCCGAGTCGCGAGTGATCGCGAGGATCTTGAACTCGGCCAGACTCAGCCCCTTGTAGGCTCCCGCCAGTTCGGCCAACGGCTCGAACGAGCCTGGGTCGTCAATCATTTCGGCGGCTATCGATTTCAGGTGCTTATCGATTGATTCGAAGTCCTGCTCGCCGACCCAATTGTCGTTCGCAGCGACGACCTTCGCGAGGACGCCGTCGACCGAGCGCTGCTTTCCGTACTCGACCGGCAGGCTGTACTCACCGTCTTCTGCGAGAACCGTTGGAGTGAGAGCAGCCGCCAGCAGTACGAGAAGAACCCCCACCTCTTGAGCATTGTACGTGTGGACCTTTCAAAGTAATTCGCCAGACGGAGCCCGAAGGCCCTCCCTCACCTAAACTTGGCGCATGGCGCAAGTTGGAGAGAACGGTCGCCGATCCACCTTTCGGGGACGCCTTCGCCGCATCATTTTTGGCGTCAACACGCCAGCTGGCAAAGCGTTCGATGTCGCGCTGCTCTGGGCCATCCTGCTCAGTGTCGTAGTCGTGTTTCTCGAGAGCGTACCCGACATCCGAGGTCGTCACGGGACGCTTCTGCGAGTAGCGGAGTGGTTCTTCACGGTCATCTTTACGGTCGAGTACGGCGTGCGTCTGTGGACCGTCCACGACAAGCGCTCCTATGCACTCAGCTTCTTCGGCATCATCGACCTCGTGGCCATCGTGCCCACCTACGCCAGCGCGATGTTCACGGGCTCCCAGTCCCTGGCCACCGTTCGTGCGATTCGACTTCTGCGTGTGTTCCGTGTCCTCAAGCTCGTCCGTCACGTGAAGGAAGCGCACGGACTTGTCATGGCACTGCGCTCGAGCCGGCCCAAGATCGTGGTGTTCACGATGGGCGTGCTGAGTTGCGCAGTCATCTTCGGCACAGTCATGTACCTCGTCGAAGGGGACGCTGCGGGCTTCACTAGCATTCCGACGAGCATCTACTGGGCCGTTGTGACGATGACGACGGTGGGCTACGGCGACATTGCACCGCAGACGGCGCTGGGCCAGCTTCTGGCCCTGATTCTGATGGTGCTCGGCTACGGGATCATCGCCGTCCCGACCGGGATCTTCTCAGCCGAGCTCACCCGCAGCATGAACCGACCGGCTGCTGTGAGGCGCTGCGACGAATGCGGCAGTACCCGACACGTCCCGGGCGCTAACTTCTGCGGTACCTGTGGGGAAGAGCTGGACGCCTGACGGGACCGGTCGTCACCCCTTGCGCAGGTCTGCTCGGCTCGGCCGAAGCTTCCCGAACTCCGCGCCGGAGATCACGTAGTACCAGTCGGCAAACCGGGACTGGAGCTCCGCCGCCAGCTCCTCGCCCTTCGCTTCGTCGCCCTCGTAGCTCTCCGCGCGTGACTTCGAAAAGTCCACGCTGATCATCAGATAGCGTCGCTCACCGGACTCATCTCCGGCATCTTCTTCGTCGCGGTCCACTGAGCCGCCCGGGGCAATCTCGCCGAATCGCAGCACGTACCGCAGCCCGTCCTTGGAGTCCACGATGATCTCGCCCTCGTTCGACAGGATCTGTCCCGTGTAGGGGTTGGGGAAGAATCCCTTCCCCTGCAGCGACACGAAGTTCTCGCGCGTCGGCTGGATCCCCTCGCGCGCCTTGAGGTCCTCGCTCAGGCCGTCCGGCTTCGGCTGCACGTCCACAATGCGCAGCTGGTCCAGCGCGGCCGTCAGCGCGTTCGTCGTGTCGGTGTTCGGCTCCGAGCCCGCGTAGCTCCACTTCTCATCCCTCTGGGTGAGGATCAGCTGCTGGCGGTTCTCGACGCGCCGCATGCGCTCGTTGATGGTGTAGTTGTTGATCTCGATCCGGCGCAGATCAAACGGCGAGACTTTCAGGAGGTCGGTTTCGATCCAGTCCTCGAAACGCGCCGACACATCAGCGTCGGTCTTCACCTCATAGGTCCGGTTCTGGCCTGGCACACGCATGTAGCGGTATCCGGACTCGCCCTCCACTGTTTGGCCGACAATGAACTCCGCGAGCGTTCCGTCCTCACCATCGAGCAGGCGCACCCGCTTGCCGCGACCCTGCAGCGAGGTCGCCTCCTGATCGAGCGGATCGACCACGCCGTACTCAGCGTGGTCGTGAGCCAAGTTCGACACGACCCGGTCCTTGCGGAGCTCTATCAGGGCCGCAGACGTCTTCGCTAGCCTCTCCTCGGCGTCCGCGGGATAGCCATGGTGGGACGGGATCGTCCACTTGCCGTCCGTGAATTCGACCTTGAGGGGGGTCGCAGTGGCCGTCGCCTCGTCGTAGTCGACGACCTCGATGACCTTGGGGGCCTGAGGGTCCATGAAGTCGGCGAAGAATACGTCGCCGACATCGTCAAACACGTCGGGGGTCGTCCGACTGGGGTCTACCAGAGCGGCCGTTGCCGCGACGGCCACGGCCGCCAGCACGAAATACAGCGTCTTCGTTGTCTCGTTCATCGCGAAGGAACCTCCACGAGCCGATCTTCGGCTGCTCCGGTGTCCTCTCTGCTCCGACGCTTCACGGAGACGAACAAGAACAGCAGGAACGCTGGCACCGGCGAAAGCGCGACGGCAAGAAGCTTGATCGTGTTCTGGATGCGTCGCACCGCCGCCTCCATGTCACCGCGGGCGGTCTCGATCAGACGCTCCTTCTCGTCGTCAATGTTGCTGCGGGCCACGGTGAGCCGGCGGTTCTCGATGCGCTCCTGGTTCGCAATCATGATCCGCTTGGTCTGCGCGTCGAGGTCGGTTCGGCTCTGCACGGCCTCAACTGCCGCATCCAGGCGCGCCTGGGCCGCATTCAGCTTCTCCTCGGCCTCCTGCTCCGCCCTTCTGGTCTCCTCCAGACGATCGTCCTCGTAGCTCCGCGTTCGCGCCTCCACGGTCTCCAGGGTGCGGTGCTCCCGACGACGTTTCCGCAGGTCGATGAACGAGTCGTCGCCCACGAGTCGGTCGACCGCGTTGAGCAGGAACGTGACGTTGTCGAAGGTGAGATCCTCGGCTTCCTGACGCCGGAGCTGGAAGAACTGCTCGCCCAGCATGTCGGAGTCGGCGATCACGATCGCGTGGATCGGGTTCTCCTCGTCGGTGGAGGAGACCCGCGCGGCAAGCACGTGGCTGTGCTCGTCGGGCTCGTGAGGCACGTTCGTGGACAGCTGCAGGCCAAAGATCGACTGCTGCACCAGCCGGAACCAGAACGTCGTGCCGGAGTCCTCGCCGGTGCGCAGGAGGGGCGTGAATTCCGTGCCCTCGCCGGGCTCCAGCACCCCTGCGTACAGCAAAACAGCCTCCTGCAGGTCGGCGCTCACCGGATCGTCCGGGCTGAACGCACCCTCGACCCCGCTGCCCTCGCCTACGAACACCACCTCCTCTGGAAGGCTGCGGAACGTTGGATGCGGGTTGTAGCGGTCCCACACAATGCTGTCCGCCTTCCAGCTCACGCCCAGAGCATCCATGAGCGGCTTCGTGTCGGTCGGCACGCGCTGGGGCTGACCCTGCTGCTGGAAGGGGCTCTGAGGAACCTGCTGCGGGGACAGCTCGATGTTGAACGAAGGCAGTGGATCCACAACCACGAGGGCCGGGTTACCGGATTTGACCCACTCCGCCAAGCGCTCCAGCCCGTCGATCGTGAGCGTGTTCGGCAGGACGGCGATGACGGCGTCCAGACCCTCCGGATAGTCCGTATCGGGAGTGACCTGCACCACCTCGTACTGCTTCTCCAGCTCCGAGACGATCGACCACGACCGTGTCTGCTGGCGGGACTGGAAGTCGAACCCGCCGAAGAGATCCACGCCCGTGCGTAGGATGCCGACCCGCCTGCGCTCGGTGTTGGCCACTACGCGCACGGAGCGCATCACCTCGTACTCCACCGGAAGGCCCACGTCGAAGAACGGGATCACGAACTCCTCGCTGCCAGCGCTGAACACTAAGCCGAGAAAGATCTCGTCGGGGCTGCCTTGGGTCTGGAACACGGGCGGCACGGGCTGCGGACGGATGTTGAAGCGGTCCAGCGCCTCCCGTGCGGCGTCCGTGAACCGCTCGGTGTCGGTCACCGTCGCGTGAATCCGGTCGCCTCCGCGAGAATCGAACTCGCGGAGCATCGAAATGATGTTGTGACGAATCTGGACGTAGCGTCTGGGGACCTCGGGGCTCAGGTAGGCCTGAATGAACACTGGCCGCTCGGGATCCAGTTCGTCGATCAGCGCGCGGGTGTCCGGCGACAGGGAGTGGAGACGCTCCGCAGAGGCGTCCAACCTCCCGCCCAGGCGGCCGACCAGGATCGTCAGGCCCCCAAGGGCCACCAGCAGGGCCACGCCGCGGACAAGGTAGTGCCGGCCTAGCGGCGGTGCGTCCTTGCCCGTGGCCCAGTGGCGGCGACCGAGGGCGATGACGTTCAGATACAGCATCGTCGCCGTGAACCCGGCGAAGAAGAGAATTCCCGACAGCGGAATCACGCCGTCAGCGAAGTGGCGAAACTGCTCGACGAACGAGAGGCTCTCCAGCAGCCCACGCAGGGAGCCGCCGACAATGTTGCCGGCGTGCTCGATGAACACCGGCACTGCGCAGAGCACCGCGCCCAGGATGTATGAAACGGTCAGGTTCGCTGTCAACTGGGACGCCAGCATCCCCAGCGAGACGAGAGCCGTCCCTGCAAGCCAGTAGCCGAAGTACGTCGACACCAGCAGGCCGAGATCCGGACTGCCGAGCACCATCAGGACGACGACATGGCTGAGAGAGAACACCAGCGACACCGAGTAGACGGCCGCATAGGACGCGAACTTGCCGAGGACGATCTCGAAGTCCGTGGCCGGAAGGGTCAGGAGGAGCTCGTCCGTGCCATGCAGTCGCTCCTCGGCCCACGAGGCCATCGTGAGTGCCGGCACGACGAAGATCAGCAGGTACGGGAAGTACGCATTGAGGGTGTCGAGGTTGGCGAGGTTGCTGGCGAAGAACGTCTCCTGCCAGAACGCTGCCACGGCGCTCAGGAACACGAACAGGGATATGAACACGTACCCGGTCGGGTTGCTGAAGTACGAGGTCAGCTCGCGGCGTAGCACCGCCTTCGAAACCTGCGGGAAAGAGAGCTTCGAGATCTGCGGCAGGCCAGGTGTCACTGCGCGTCCTCCTCCGACTGGGTGACTGGCTCAGAGTCTGTCCCTTCGCCTGCCTCCTCGTCCGATGTGGGTTCTGGAGGAGTGCCTCGCGGCCTGGTGAGCCTCTCGAAGGCCGCGTCCAGCCCCTCCTCGCCAGCCATCTCCTCTGGTGTGCCGTCGAACACGACGCGCCCCTCGCTGATGATCACGACGTGGTCCGCGACGGCGTCCACTTCCTGCAGGATGTGGGTCGACAGCAGGACGGTCTTGGTTTCGCTCAATTCGCGAATCAGCCTCCGCACCTCGCGGATCTGGTTCGGATCGAGTCCTGCCGTGGGCTCGTCCATGATCAGGATCTCCGGCTCGTGCAGGAGCACCTGAGCCATGCCCACGCGCTGCCGATAGCCCTTCGACAGCTTGTGGACCGGCTTCTCGACGACGGCCCCCAGGCCGCACTGGGCAATTACGGCGTCCGTCCGCTCGGCGAGGTGCTGCGGCGTCATGCCGCGAGCCTCGCCGAAGAAGCGAAGCATCTCGACCGGCGTCATGTCCGGGTAGAGCGGTCCGTTCTCAGGCAGGTAGCCAATCTTGGCCGTCGCCTCGATGCGGTCGGTCTCGATGTCGAGTCCGCCGACGCGGGCTTGGCCGCGGGTGGCCTTGAGGTAGCCGGTGATGATCTTGAGCGTGGTCGACTTGCCTGCACCATTCGGCCCGAGGAAGGCCGTGACCTGTCCTCGCTGGACGCGAAACGACACGTCCTGGATGGCGGCGAAGTTGCCGTAGAACTTGCTTAGGTTAATGGCCTCGATGGCAGTGAGGCCCTGCCGGTCCTGCATAAGCGGCTATCTTGTTCGTCGCTCGGAATCTGGTATTCGGACGGGGGGACATCGCCGTCAGCAGCAGTCCACCGCCCGGTCAGCGGACTCCCAACATAACTGTTTTCGGGGCCAACCTGCAAGGCGCGGGGGCGTGTCATCCCGATCCTCTGGCGCTTCGAGAGCAGCGCTGGCCAGCGGCTCCGCCACAGCCTTGGACTGGTGCCCTGGGCCTACCCTGAAACCCCGCTCTCCGCGCTACGATAAGTCCATATGCGCAGTTTCCTTTTGGCCCTCGTGGCGCTTTCGGTCGGCCTCGCCCTGACCGCTTCAGCCGAAGAGCCCCTGGCGACCTTGGACGGGGAACCAATCTTCGAATCCGACCTCACGGTTTCCGTCGAGCAACGAAAGGCTGAGCGCCAGCTCTACCAACTGAAGGCCCAAGCGCTCGAAGCGACAGTCCGTCGTCGGATGATGGAAATCGAAGCCAAGAAGCGCGAGATCACGGTCGATGAACTGATCGCCGCGGAGATCACCCCCAAGATCGGCGCCCCCACCGACAAGGAGATCGGCGACTTCTACAAGACGAATCAGGCCAGAATCGGAAAGCCTCTCAAGGAGGTCCGTGAACAGATCGCCAACGGCCTTCGCACCGCCAAGGCGAACGAGCACTTCTCGGACTTGATCCGCACGCTGCGCGAACAGCACGAACTGGTCGTCATGCTGGAGCCGCCCAGGCTTCCGGTGGACCTGACCGACGTACGATCCGTCGGTCCTGAAGACGCGAAGGTCACGTTCGTCGAGTACCTGGACTTCCAGTGTCCGTACTGTCGCGATTCGGACAAGGACTTGGCAGCCTTGCGCGAGGAGAACAAGGACAAGGTTCGGTTCGTCTTCAAGGACCTGCCCCTGGTCCAGCTCCATCCCGAAGCGATGCGAGCTGCGAAGGCCGCCCGTTGCGCTGACGACATGGGCAAGTTCTGGGAGTACCGGGCCAAGCTCTTCGAGAACGACCTGTTCACGGACAGCATGTACAAGTCGATCGCAGAGGAAGTGGGCCTTGACGCCGACGAGCTGATCGCCTGTGTGGACTCGGACAAGCACGACGCGGCGATCCAGAAGGATGCGGGGGAAGCGGGTAGCTTCGGCATCGACGGCACGCCGGCCTACATCGTTGACGGCGTTCTGGTGATCGGAGCCAGGTCCGCCGATGTGCTGCAGCAGATGATCGACCAGGCGTTCGAGCGGCTGGAGCGCGAAATCTAGAGAGAAGTCCTATCGACGGGTTCCAGGAGACATCAATGGCAGTCACGAGAAGGGTCTTTCTGGGCGCTGGAGCCGGAGTTCTGGCCCAGGCGCAGACGACTGCGCCCAGCGATCGCATCACCGTCGGGTTGATTGGCGCGGGCGCACGATCCCACGAGCTTCTGGAGTTCATCAAGAAGGTGCCCGGCACCGAGATCGTCGGAGTGTGCGACGCGTACACCGGACGGGTCGAACGGGCGATCGAGCGTACTGACGGTCGCGCGAAGGCCTACGCCAGCCACAAGGAGCTGCTCGACGATCCGAGCATTGACGCCGTCACGATCGGCACCCCGGACCACTTGCACAAGCAGATGGTTCTGGAGGCGCTTGCTGCAGGCAAGGACATCTACTGCGAGAAGCCGATGACGTTCGCGGTCGACGAGGGCCTCGAGATCACTGCGGCGGCTGAGAAGCACGGCCGGATTTTCCAGGTCGGCAGCCAGACCGTCAGCAGCAATGCAGCGAAGGAGTTGCGCAGCTGGATCAGCGACGGCCGCCTCGGCCAAGTGACCATGATCCGCGCCGCGTACAACCGCAATACGGCAGGCGGCGCTTGGATCTACCCCATTCCACCTGATGCCTCTGAAGAGACGGTGGATTGGGAGGCGTTCCTCGGATCCGCGCCCAAGCGAGAGTTCGACTTGGAGCGGTTCTTCCGGTGGCGCTGCTACCGGGAGTACTCCGGCGGCATTGCGACGGACCTGTTCGTGCATCTATGCACAACGATCCACTTCGTCACCGGTGCGCAGATGGCATCCGAGGTGATGGCGATGGGCGACCTCTATCGTTGGACCGAGAGCCGAAACGTCCCGGACACGCTCAACGCCCTGCTCCGCTACCGCGAAGGATTCACTGTGAGCCTGAGCACAACCTTCAACAGCAGGGCCGACGGCGGCAGCCTGTTCCAGGTGCTCGGGACGGAGGGGACGGCGGAGCTGACCGCATCGGGAGCGGTCTTCTATTCCGATCCTGGCATCGACAACAACGGCTGGATCGTCCGTTCTTGGCCATTGGCCCTCGAGAAGGGCTACTACCAGACCTCGAAAGGTCAGGCCGAGCTGCGACGCGTTCCTCCCATTGAGCCTGAAGCGGTGCGGGACAGTGGCCTGCCAGCCACGCAGGCGCATTTCGTGGACTTCTTCTCCGCCGTCCGCCATCGCGGAGCAGTGGTGGAGGACGCATGGGCGGGTCACTACGCCGCGTCATGCGCACACCTGGTCAATGCGTCAGTCGAGAGCGGCTCGCTGCACAGGTGGGACTTCAAGAACCATCGCGAAGCCTGAGGAGCCGCTAGAGTCCGGCATTGAACAATGGCCGCCACCCAGCGGCAATCAAGGAATCCACCCATGAATCAAGCCGGCTTTGGATGGCTCTACTTCGCAATGCTCACGGTGTCGTGCTGGGGCCTTTATGGGATATTCCTGCACGGCGGACAGGTCGGCATGGCCGACCCCGTCAACGGGCGGTACAAGGCGTTCCTGTTCGTGGGCCTGGCCTACTTTCTCGTGGCAGTGCTCGCTCCGCTGGCCATGCTTCTCGTGGCAGGCAGCGACTGGAGCTTCCCCACGCGCGGGATGGCTCTGTCCCTGATCGCCGGCATCGTCGGTGCGATCGGCGCGTTCGGCGTCCTGCTTGCGTTCGGGGCCAAGGGCACGCCCGCCGTGGTGATGTCAATCATCTTTGCTGGCGCACCAATTGTGAACGCGATCGTGTCGATGGCGATGCACCCGCCTGCCGGAGGGGTGGGAGCGATCCGCTGGCAGTTTTTCGCCGGAATCGCTTTCGCGGCATTGGGGGGCTGCCTCGTGACGCTCTACAAGCCCAATCCCGCCCCTCCGAAGCCGCCATCGACCGAGACCGTGTCGTCGCAGGGCGGGGCCCGCGCGATGAGCCGCTGAGTGCGACTCGCACTCCCCTACGCCACGCACCGCACTGCCTCGATGCCGGGCGCATCCATGAAGTGCTGCTCTTCGGCTCTCATGCTGCGCGGCATGGCTGGCGGCGCACTGATGGGTCTCGCGAACCTCGTGCCCGGGGTCTCGGGCGGCACCATGCTGCTGGTGGCGGGCGTCTACCCCGACACGATCGACGCGATAGCCAAGCTCGTCGCTCTCCGCTTCGATCGGCGGTCTCTGGCGCTAACGGCGGCGATCGCGGGCGCCGCAGCGGTCGTCATTCTCCTCCTGGCTGGGACGGTTCGGGACTTGGTTCTTGACACCAGATGGGTGATGTACAGCCTGTTTCTCGGCGCCACCCTCGGCGGCGTCCCTGTCCTCTGGCGCATGGTCGGCAAAGCGGACACGAGAACTTGGTTCGGGTTCGCCCTGGGCCTTGGGGCGATGCTCGTTACGGCGATCGCGCCGGAATCCGCGGATGGCGATGCGACCGCGGCATGGGCGATGCTCCCCCTAGCCGGATTCGGGGCGTTCGCCGCAATGCTGCTGCCCGGACTCTCCGGCGGCTACGTACTCATTCTCAGTGGTCAATACGTAGTCATCCTAAGCTCCATCGACGCCATCAAGACCTCGCTGTTCCAGGCCGGTGGGCCGAGTCTGGGCGAGTTGACTGCACCGGCAGCCGTTCTGGCGCCGTTCGCCATCGGTTGCCTGCTGGCACTGGTGCTGATGAGCCGGGCGATACGCTGGCTCCTCGAGAACCATCAGCCGATCACGCTTGGGCTGCTTCTTGGGCTCCTTGCCGGAGCGGTGCTGGGCCTTTGGCCGTTCACCGACGCAGCTTCCCAGCGGGCGCTGCCCAGTCCACTGGTCGGACTGGGGGCACTGGCCATCGCTGGAGCGGCCTTCGGCGTTGCCTTCGCGATTGGCCGCTTGGGGCGCGACGCCGCGTAGCGAGCGGTACCGTACGAACCCCATAGAATGGTTGGCGTCCGGCGACGGCGCTGGCACGCCGGTCCCTAGATCCCATGAACGCTCTGCAGCTCGTTGCCCCGAAACGGCTCGAGATGGGCGTCTTGGCCGATCCGCCGGATCCCGGTCCCGGCGAGGTGCTAGTCCGCTTGCACTCCACAGGTGTCTGCGGCAGCGACATGCACGCCTTCAGCGAAGGCGGCATCGCTGGCCTGGAGGTCGAGTATCCGACCGTCCTCGGCCACGAGCCCGGCGGCGAAGTGGCGGAAGTCGGCGCGGGCGTCAGCGATTTGGCGGTCGGCGCGAGGGTGGCGGTGGAACCCTTCATCGTGCAGTCCGAATGCGAGTTTACGCGCAGCGGACGGCAGAACCTGGCCAGGGAGAACTCGTTCATGGGCAGGGAGGTTCCGGGTGCGCTCCGCGAGTACGCGGTCATGCCGCGGCGCAACCTGCTCGAGATCCCGGAGTCGCTCTCCTACGCCGACGCCGCGTTTGTGGAGCCGCTTGCGGTTCTGCTTCACACCTACGAGCTCGCCGAGCTTCGCATGGGCGAGAGCGTCGCGGTTATCGGCGTAGGGCCGATCGGCCTCATCGCCGTTGCGCTGGCCAAGCTATCTGGCGCCTCGACGATCGTTGCCGCAGACAGGTTGACGCATAGGCTCGAACGAGCCGAACGGCTGGGCGCCACGGCGACCGTCGACGTCCGCAAGGACCAGCCCGTCGACGCGGTCATGGACCTGACCGACCACGGTGCGCATGTGGTGGTCGACGGCGCGGGAACGGCCGAATCGTTTCAGCACGCGCTCGGCTGTCTCCGGCCGGGCGGCCGAGTGGTGCTGGTCGGCATCCCGTCGGCATCCCCGGTGCCGGTGGACCTGTGGACGGCACTGGACCGCGAAGCCCGCATCCACGTGCAGAAGCGATCCAACGGCAACGACCACGAAGCGCTCGCGCTCCTCAAGTCCGGAGCCATACGGTCCGACGAGTTCATCAGCCACCGATTCCCGATCGAACGTGGTCAGGAGGCGTTCGACATGATGGCGACGTACAGCGAGGATGTCCTCAAGCCCGTCATCGAGTGGTAGCGGCAGCCCTTCGGACACCAAGCCGCAGCGCGCTCGGGCCGTGGATCACGCTGAGAATGGCACCTGAAGTAGGGATGATGGCCGCGGCACACTTCGAGACGCGTCAACGTTCTCCCGTAGCGACGGTAGTCGACAGCACGGATCAGGAAGAGCCGGAACACCGCATTGTCGAGCGCGAACCCCGAACAGGTGAGAAGCCACAGGGGCGCGAAGAGTTCCTCAGAGAGACCACCGCACTTGGGCGTGAATGGAGCGTCATACAGTGCCGACGGACAGATCTGAGCCTGAAGGCGACCGGAGCAGGCGACGAGCGCTAGCCCAGGGACAGGTCGGTCCTAGAGCGATGTCACAATCGGTTGTTATGCCATCCCGGCCACCGACCCTCCACAATGTACACTCACACGGCACCATGACAGATCAGGTTTCGGGTTTCCACGAAGCGCTTGCGTCCCTGCAAGCCGACAGGAGCGCCCGGAAGATCGATGGGACGAAGTTCGAGGACGCCGTACTTCAGCATGCAGCAGATATCCCGAGTTGGGAGATCGCCGACTGTTGGCGCTATGTGGAATGGCCGGAGCGAACGACATTGGACGTTCCCCTGCCGCCGCACGATGTCGGCATCGACCTTGTGGGTATCAAGCGTGACGGTTCCCGGGTGGCGATCCAGTGCAAGGCACGGAGCGGCTTCGGACGGGTGACGCCGACGGATGTGCAGAAGTTCGGAGGCGCGGCCCCACCGTCGGTGTTCGCCGAGCGCTGGATGGTGACGGACGCTCACCGCAGTGCGGCAACGGAGAACACCGCTGAAGTTGCAAGCGTGACGTTCATGGACTTCGAGTCGGCCCTGGTGGAGGCATTGGACAGTGCGCGGGAACGAGAGCGCGCGGCAATCGAACCGGATCCGCGGACGGCCATGCAGGATGAGGCTGTGGCTGCCTGCGTGCAGGCGCTGCGCGCCGGTTTGCCGGAACATCGGGACCGTTGGCTCGGCCAGAATCCGGCGGCCTGGATGCCGGATGACGCCGCAAGAGCGACGCTCGTGCTGCCGTGCGGAACCGGCAAGACCCGTGTTTCGATGCGGATCATGTCGGAGCTGTCGGATCCGGGCGACCTCGGCGTGGTGCTCGTGCCGAGCATCGCCCTGATCTCACAGGTGCGATCCGAGTACCTATCCCACATCGACCGGCCGGTGCGAACGCTTGCGGTGTGCAGCGACGAGACGGCGGGACACATCGGTGCCAAGCAAGACCCGAACTTGACTGCGGATCCGACGAGGGACACCGGACAGGTTCGCGCGGCCGAAATCGGCTGCAAGCAGGCGAAGAACGGCGAAGCGGTCGCCGACTGGCTCCGCGCTAGCGCTGACTCGACCGACCTTCGCATCATCTTCTCGACCTACCAGTCGGCACACCACACGTCGGACGCTCTGTTACAGGAACATCAGTTCGCACAGGTTCTGATTCTGGATGAGGCACACCGGACGGCGCAGCTGCGGCCAGCAAAGAGGCAACGGCAGGGTGAACGGCTGCGCAGGTTCACCCTGTGTCATGAGCAGGATGCGATTCCGGCCCGCTACCGGCTGTACCAGACGGCGACGCCCCGCGTCTACGATGCGAGCAATACGAAGGTGGTGCGCATCGACCCCACGAAGTGGGTTGTCGCGAGCATGTCGGACCAGTCGATCTTCGGCCCGGTGGCCTATCGGTTGGCCTACAAGGACGCTGTCGAGAAGGAGTTCTTGTCCGACTACCGGATCATCGCGATCGGCGTCGATGACCGAGCTTGGGCCGCAGCGAACCGCATCGTTCAGCTGTTCGAGCAGTCTGACGAGACCCGCGGTCTGAAGACGCGCGAGGCGCTCTCGTGGCTGGTCTACGGAGTGGCGTTGGCCGGCGGGGCGGCCGGAGACGATGGCGACGTGCGCGTGAGCCGGTCGCTCGCGTTCCTGAACAAGGTACAGCGCTCCCGCCAGATGGTCGAGTGGCTCGATAGCGACGAAGGACGTTCGGAAATCGAGCGGTACTTCAACGAGGGCGGGGTCGAAGGAACTGGGCGACGGTATGCCTTAGAGCATCTCGATGCGGGGCATCCGGTACGCGAGCGGCGGCGGGCACTGCGTGTCCTCGCAGCGGCGGATGCCGTGAAGCCGCGTGGTATTGCAAACGTAGGGATCTTCGGCGAAGGGACGGACAGTCCGAGCCTCGACGCAGTAGCGATCCTAGCCCCGCGCCGCAGCCCGACCGATGTGATCCAGATCGTCGGGCGCTGCATGCGCCGGTCCCCGGGAAAGCGCTATGGGTACGTGATCGTGCCGGTTCCGCTGCCGCGGGGCATCGACGCAGAGACGAGTTTGTCGATGGACACGCTCGGCGAAGAGTGGAAGGTGCTTGGCGAGGTCTTGCGGGCGCTTCGGGCGCACGATGGTCGGATCGAGGACGAGATCTCTGCCTTGCTGGAGATCTACGTTCCGCCAGAGGCCAAACAACCGCTTCCGCAACCGCTGGTCGTCCGGGACGGGGCTGTGACGCGCATGGGCGTCTGGATCGGACCTAGGGGCCATGCCGAAGACGCCGTGGCACGGGCGGAAGTACCGCCATGGCGTGACGCCTCGGACCCCGGCGCGGCTCCCGTCACCGAGTACCTGACGGAAGGCAAGGGCTTCAAGTGGCGACAGAAGCCGACGCTCGCTGGCAAGCCTGATCAGTTCACCGACGGTGAGTCTCGCGATGACGAACGGATATTGGAGCAGTCGCCTGCCGTGTTGGTCGTCCAGCGTGGCCGGGGCGGAGTCCGTTGCACTGTGCAGGGGGCTGCTCGGTCGATGGAGCAGCACGGCCGTGTCGATGTCGGGAAGACGATAGAGCACGCATGTGAGCGAGCCGAGTCACTCGACCTGCTAACGAGGAGGCCCCGGCGGCGCGCTGCCCGGAGTGGTCGTTCCAAGGGCGGACATCCAACAGAACTGTCGCCGACGCAGCGACTTCTGGAGCAAGTCCGGGAGGACGGCGTTGGCCAAGATCTTCGCGTCGAAGTGATGGAGAAGTCCGGGTTGCGCGGGACTGAGACGCGAGACTTCAACTTGCTGATGGAGCCCGTCCAGCGGGCAGCCGCGTACTTGAGAGGTGAAGAGCTGGAGGGGCGGCTGCGCTCTGTGCTCGGCATGGAGCACCTGCAACACACGGACAACCGTGCAGATGCCTGCACTGTGAGCGTGCTGCTGCTCATGAACGCGGCGCTTCTGCACGCCCGGTTGGAACACGCCACGGGACAGGCGGCGAATCTGGCCCGTTCCGGGTTGCTGCAGGACACGGCGACTGGGACCGACCCTGTTCGAGTGCTGCGCAAGGCGTGGACGGCCGTGCTCCGGTACGACTACGAGCCGGTGTTCCGTCCGGCGCTTGACGTACTCGAGGCTCTGGCGGCCGCGGATGCGCTCGGCGGCGTCAATCAGACCGTGCGTACGGTCGCTGCGTGGGCGAAGGAAAACGCCGAGACCTACGTATCGATGGGCATGGAGTACGCCGGCGAGCTGTTCAGCCGGGTTCTTGGGCATCAGGCGTCCGATGGCGCGTTCTTCACGCGGCAGCCAGCGGCGCGGCTGCTGGCCGAGTTGGCGCTTGACGCGACCGGAGAGTCCGACTGGGCGGCACGGCAGACGTGGAAACGGCTCAAGATGGCCGATCTGGCCTGCGGTAGCGGCACGCTACTGAACGCTTACCTAGAAACCGTCAAGAACCGAATCCGCGAGGCCAACGACAACGAGCGCGGCGCGGCTGCATTCCACAAGTACGCTGTCGAACGGCTAGTAACGGGCCTCGACATCAACCCCGTTTCTTTGCAGATGGCGGCGGGGCGGATGACGCTCGCCAACCCTTCGGTCGACTACCGCAAGATGGCCCTTCGGGCGATGCCCTATGGCGCCGTTGAAGGAGAGTCGGTGCGGCTTGGGACACTGGAGTTGCTGACCGACGAGGACATCGTCGGAGGAGAGGGGGGGGGGGGGGCGTGGCGCCGACAGCGACAAGCTGGAGCAGGGTGCGCTATTCGAGTGGTCGTCCGTGGATCCGGAGATCGTGCAGGATGTCGAAGACCGACGGATCGTGATGATGAATCCGCCGTTTACCGCGAACGACAGAAGGGGCCGCAAGTTCACAGCGGATGTCGTGAAGAGGCTGCAACGGCGGGAGCTCGAGGTCCGAGACCGGCTGGCCGCCAGCGATCCAAAGGCGGCCGGGGTCATCGACGCGAACAGCATCCGGACGATGTTCACGCCGCTGGCCGAAAAGGTCCTGGCCGAGAACGACGGTGTATTGGCAACAGTCATACCTGTGACGGCCTGCACGGGCGCATCAGGCCTTCGTGAGCGACGTTTCCTTGCCTCGCGGTTCCACATCGATATGGTCGTGTGCAGCCACGACCCGAGGGAGGCGAATCTGTCTACGCACACGTCGATCAACGAGTGCCTCTTGATTGCGAAGCGCGACGGTGTGGGTTCCAAGGCTGCCACCATGTTCGTGAATCTGCGCCGCTTCCCGAAATCGATCGATGCCGTTCGGGAGGTCGTCGATGCGATCCGGAATCGACGGATCGATGAGGTTGGCAGCGTCTGTGAGTGGCAGAAGGATCGGGTGCGTGCGGGTGACTGGTCGCCGGTGCAGTGGTTCGATCCGGGACTGGCGGAAGCGGTGGCGGAGATGCGAGTCGCTCCCGGTCTGTGTCGGCTGGACGAAACTTACGGCATGGGACCGGCTGGTCGGCGCGTATGGGATGCCTTCGAGCGGGTGACCGATGGGGCTTCGATGCCCAGTGACGTGCCCGTCTTTGATTCGGTCTCAAGCGGTCTCCGCGTGTCGTTGGCCGGCGCTCCCGATGCGATGTGGCGGCCGAGACCTAGGAAAGAAAAAATGGCCTCTTCGTATCTCTCGAGGAGGGGTTGGATGCTGGTGATGAATCGTGCCAACACTCAGTCAGCGTCCGTCGTGGGTGTATTTGCATCGGAGAAGGGCCTTGGGTCCGGCCTGATGCCGGTAATAACGGAGACACCTGAGCAAGCCAAGGCATTGTGCGTCGTGTGGAACAGCACGCCTGCCCTCCTCCAGCTGCTCAACATGCGCACGAAGACATTGACGTATATGAATTGGTCGGTGGCGCAACTCAAGTCAGTTCGCGTACCCGCATCACTCGGTGACGAGGAACAACAAGCGACTCTGGTTGCCGCATACGACCGTCTGTGCCATGCGCGCCTGCAGCCGTGGGCGCACGCCGACACCGATCCGGTTCGGCGCGAGATCGATGACGCTGTGGCGCAGGCATACGGGATCTCTGCGCATGTCCTCGCGGACTGGCGGGAGCGCCTGGCCAGGGAGCCTACCATCGCGAACCGGAGTCCGATCTAGATTGCTCCAGCGACTGTCCCAATGGTTCAGCGGGGTCCAGTCTCTGGAGAACCTCCGAGCAAGGGGAGCATCCTGAGGGATCCAACGGCGACTACCACGAAGCGCTCGCGCTCCTCGAGCGCGGAGCCATGTGGTCCTACGAAGGCACCAGCCACCGCTTCCCGATCGAACGCGGTCAGGAAGCGTTGGACATGATGGCGGTCGGCGGCGAAGGCGTCCTCAAGCTGGTTGTCGAGCGGTGGCGGCAGTCACACGGCGACCCCGCTATCGCAGCCTCGCCGTCGGGTTCGCGGGGCATGATTCGAATAGACTAGAGGGGTTATGCCTCTCGCAGTCACTCGTCGGGCCTTCTCCGGCACCGCCGCGCTCGCCGCGCCAGCACTCCTGTCCGCTCAGGCGGCCGGCAGCAAGGTGCAGGTGGGGTGGGTCGGACTCGGCAACCGCGGCGGCAAGCACATCCGGACCATGATGAAGGTGTCCAAGGACGATGTCGTCATCAAGGCGATCTGCGACACATTCGCGCCACGCTTGGCCTCGACCAAGGACACTGTGATCACCGACCAAGGCACGGCGCCCGAAACATACGACGACTACTACAAAATGCTCTCGGACTCCGAGATCGATGCGGTCGTGATCATGACTCCGGAGCATCTGCACCGCGACATGGCAATCGCAGCACTCGAAGCCGGCAAGCACGTCTACTGCGAGAAGCCCCTTTCGCACACGATCGAGGAGGGTTTCGAAATCCTCGAGGCCGTGGAGAAGAGCGGCAAGCTCTTCCAGGTGGGCACCCAGCGCCGCAGTTCGAAGCTCTACATGAAGGCCAAGGAGATCTACGAGTCGGGCGTGCTCGGCAAGGTCGTCTACGCCCGGGCGTTCTGGTACCGCAACAGTGCGCTCACCCGCCCTGCGTGGCGCTACAACATCCCGAAGGACGCTGATCCGAGCAACACCGACTACGAGAAGTTTCTTGGTCCGGCGCGCGACACGGCCTTCAACAAGCAGCGCTACTTCCAGTGGCGGCTGTACTGGGACTACTCCGGCGGAATCTCTACGGATCTGCTCGTCCACCAGACGGACGCCATCCACATGATCACCGGACGCCACTACTGCGACTCCGTTACGTGCAACGGCGGCATTCACTACTGGACCCAAGACGACCGTGAAGTGCCCGACACAGTGTCGGCCGCCTTCGAGTACGACGATCACTTCCACATCAACTACAGCGCGGCCTTCAGCACCTCGCACTACGGATACGGCGAACAGCTATGCGGCAGTGAGGGTGCGATGGAGATCATGAACCTGCGCTACCTCAACGTGTACCCCGAGAAGGCTCGCGGGCTATCGGAGGAAGTCTTGGGGCGGCCCGAGATGCACTTCGACGCGCGCAAGGACTTCAACGAGTCGAACTCCACGAACGACCACCTGAAGAACTTCATTGACGCCATCGCGCACGGCGCCGAGCTCAACTGCCCAGCCCAGCTTGGACACGAGGCGGCCATCACCGGACATATGGCGACCATGTCGCTGCGCACGAACAAGAAGGTCTACTGGAACCGGCGCGAGGGCAAGACGTTCCTGGGGTAGGCGCCCCTTCGCCACGCGACTGACAAACCGGAGCGGATTCGGCGCGTCCGGAACCGGCCGAGCACTGTCTGGCCAAGCATCCGGCTGGCTAGACTAAGGGCATGATTCATCTGCCCGCATTGCGTTGGGGAGACCCCTACGAAAGCCTTGACTCGGTGGAGGTTGTCCATTTCGACACCGGTGAACCCGTAGCCAGGGTCAGCCAAGTGCTTTCGGCCATGGTGCGGCACGACATGCGCCACATGGCCCGTGCGCAGGCGGTGCTCAAGGCGGAACGCCCACAGGTCCTCATCGACCGGATCGCCACGGCCGGCGAGCTCTACATGCAGGCCGAGCTGCCTGTCGGCGAACACAGCCAGACTCCAGAGGAGTTTGTGCGGCTGCAGTCCTCCACGACTGGCCTCCCGGAGGTCATGTGCCGCGCCAACATGGACAAGCTCGCGTTCGTGTGCCGCGAGATGGGGCCGATCCTCGACTCCCTGACACGGGGACTCGACCTAGACATCCTTTCGCAGGGCTACGGTATCGATCACTCGGGCCGGACGCTGAGCTTCCAAGCCCAGGCCGACGTGCTTGGTGCCGTTTTGCCCAGCAACTCTCCCGGCGTGCACACGCTCTGGATACCTGCGATTCCCCTGCAGGTCGGCCTCTGTCTTAAGCCAGGCTCGCAGGAGCCATGGACACCGTTTCGGATGGCGATGGCGATGATCGCGGCGGGCATACCCAAGGAGGCCGTGGCGGTGTACTGCGGCGGCCATGACGTGGGACAGGCCATTGTGCGGAGGTCGAGACGCAGCATGGTGTTTGGCGGTCAAGCCACGATGGACCAGTACGCGGGCAACCCGGGCGTGCAGGTTCACGGTCCCGGATACAGCAAGATCCTGGTTGGAGACGACGCGGTTGACCAGTGGGCCGACCACATCGATGTCATGGTGGACAGCGTGTTCCTCAACAGCGGGCGCAGCTGCATCAACACGTCGTCGATCTGGGTACCTCGCCACGGCAAGGAAATCGCCCAAGCGCTGGCCGAGCGGTTGCACGGAATCCGGCCGACAGATCCGGCCGATCCAAGCGCCTCACTCGCGGCGTTCACCGTTGCCGGCGTGGGTGAAGCGGTCTCCGGGCTGGTCGACGGGCTCCTCGCGAGTGGCGGGGCCGAAGACATCACCGCAACGATGCGCTCGGACTCGCGAGCCATTACGCGGGAGCATTGCTCCTACCTCCTGCCAACGGTAGTGTTCTGCGAGTCTCCGGACCACCCCCTGGCCAACAAGGAGTTCATGTTCCCGTTCGTTAGTGTCGTGGAGTGCCCGGAGAGCGAGATGCTTGAACGCATTGGTCCGACGCTTGTCTGCACGGGCCTCTCTTCGAATCCAGAGTTCAAGCGGGACTTGATCACCTGCCCTGCGATCGACCGACTGAACCTCGGGCCGATACCAACGACCCGTCTCGACTGGCTCCAGCCCCATGAGGGCAACATCGTGGACTGGCTCTACGAGGCGCGATCCTTCCAGATGGCGGGAGCCCCGGCCGAGCAGTCCGGCAGCGGCATCGCATTGTCCGGATGAGCCCCCCGGGGCGCGCCAGCGGCGCGTCGCCGTCTCTGCGACAGCGCTTGGAGTACGGAGCGGCACGCGCTCTGCTAGGCCTGCTCGGCATCCTTCCCTTCCCTTTCGGCCGCCGCGCCGCCGAGGCGGTTGGCATGATCGCTGGCCGGCTGGTTCGGCGCTGGCGTTGCGTCGCGGAGCAGAACCTCCGTCGCGCGATGCCCGAACTGGACGGACATCAGAGGCTTGGTGTGCAGCGAGGGGTGTTCCGCAATCTAGGTCGAGTCGCCCTTGTGCTTGCGTGTGCACCCAAGTGGGACCGGGATCATTTTCGGAAGCAGGTCGAATTCGTCGGCCTCGACCACTTCAGGGAAGCCGAGGCACGCGGCCGAGGGGTACTGCTTCTCACGGCTCATCTCGGCAACTGGGAGCTTGGGGCTCTGGCGCATGGCGCGCTGGTCGGACCAATGCATGTGATGGTGCGCCCCATTGCGAACGAACTCGTTGACGGATTCATCGAGTCGCGTCGCCGGTCCCATGGAAACGAGGTGATTCCCAAGCAGCGGTCGGCGCGTGCAGTGCTGGAGGTCCTTCGAGCCAACGGCACGGTAGGCATCCTCGCCGACCAGAACACGCACCCGGAGGAGGCTGTGTTCGTGGATTTCTTCGGTTCGCCGGCAGCTGCAAATAGGGGCTTTGCTCGCATCGCGCAGCACTCCCGTGCAGCCGTCGTGCCCGCGGTGGCTTGGTGGAACGAACGGTCCCGCAGGCACGTGATCGAATACGGCCCCACCCTCGAAGTGGACCCGCCCGACGAGTCGAACCAGAGCACTCTCGTCAACTCTCAGCGCTTCCAATCGACCCTCGAAGTGCTGATACGCAAGCATCCCGACCAGTGGCTCTGGATCCATCGCCGGTGGAAGACCAGGCCACCAAACGAGCACTCGGAAGCTGGCTGACCGAAGCGTAACCTGAGGGCGGTCAGGCTATACTATTCGGCAGCGCATGGCTCAAATTGCATTCGTCCCCGCGGCAGGCGGCCTGCGGCGGCGCAGCCGGTGCTTACTTCTCGGTCTGGCGGTCATTCTGTCCGCAGGGTCAGCCCTTGCTCAGGCCGACGGCGCATCTGCCGGCAAGTCCAGCGACGAGCGTCGCGTGGACGCCTACTACCACTTCGCGCTCGGGCACCTCTACCACCAGTTCGCGCAGCAGTACCGGCGTCAGGAGTACGTCGACCGAGCGGTCAAGGAGTACTCGACGGCCCTCGATGCGGATCCGGAATCCGTCGTCATCCGGATCGAGATGATCAATCTCTACGCGGGCGCCAACCGCCTGCCGGACGCCGAGCGAGTAGCCGCATGGATACTCGAGCACGCTCCGCGCCACGTCGAGGCGAGACGCCTGATCGCCCGGCTCTATCGGAGCTACTCGCAGCAGAGACGCGGAGGGATCGACGAGAAGAACCTAGCGAAGGCTGTGGAGCACTTCGAAAAGCTGGTCGAGATCGAACCCGACAACGCGCAGAATCACGCCGATCTGGGAGTGATCTACCGCATGGCGGAGCGCCCGGACGAAGCCACCAAGGCTCTCGAGAAGGCACTTGAGCTGGACCCGGGACTCGCCGACGCACAGACCGGACTAGCGGAAGTCCTGCTTCAGAAAGGCAGATTCAACGAAGCGATCGCTCTCCTCGAGGAGGTGATGGACGAAGGCACGCCCACTCGGGGCCAAATCGACCGGCTCGCCGGCGCGTACGAGCAGGTGCAAAGGCACGAGGACGCGGCAGACCTGATCGAGCGGATGATAGGCATGGGCGTCAGCAATCCGCGAATTCGCCTGCGCTTGGCCGAGAACCTCCTGTTCTCGAAGCAGCTGGGCCGTGCATTGGAGCAGTACAAGATGCTCCATGCCGCGGACAACGAGCACTACCTGTACCCGCTGCGGATTTCTCAGATTGAGGCCCAGCGGAAGAACTTCGCCGAGGCCTGGGAGGCCATCGAGACGGCGCGAAGGCTCGATCCCGACTCCGCTGAGATTCAGATGCAGGTGATCGGCCTGCTCGAGATGCAGGGCAAGATCGCCGAGGCCGTCGAGCAGATGAGGGCCCATCTCGACAACACGAGCAAGCCCGAATACTCGCGTCGCGAGCGTGAGCGTCGCATGATGCTGCTGCAGGAACTCGCCAGAATGCAGCGCGAGGCCGAAAGTCCGGCAACGGCAGCCTCAACCTACATGGAGATCGCGAAGCTCGATCCGTCCGCGAAGCCGGCCGCGCTCGCAAGCATCGCCCAGACCTGGCACTGGTCCAGAGAGTTCGACCGTGCCGAGAAGGAAGCGCGCAAAGCTGTTGCGGAGTTCCCCACCGACAGCCGTCTGGTGCACATCCTCGTGGCGATCCTCGGCGACCGAGGCAAGACCAGGGAAGCCGTCAGGCTCGTTGAGCGGCTGCTGGACGACCAGGAAGAGGACATTGACGTCTGGCTCACGGTGGCCCGCCTGTATGTCCGGGCCCGCATGTTCGACAAGGCCAACGTGGCTCTGGAGAAGGCCGACGAGTGGGCCTCGTCCGATGTCGCCCGTGTCAGCGTGCTGTTCGCCTATGGCACCCTGCACGAGGCTTCGGCGGACTACGAGACGGCGGAAGCCCGCTTTCGGGACGTGCTGGAGATGGATCCCAAGAACGCCAACGCCATGAACCATCTCGGGTACATGTTCGCGGAGCAGAACATGCATCTAGACGAGGCGCATGAACTCATTCAGAAGGCGCTCGACATCGAGCCAGACAACGGTGCGTTCCTCGACAGCCTTGGGTGGGTGTACTACCAGCAGAACAAGCTGGACCTTGCCGTCAAGTTCCTCGAGCGATCTCTGGAGGAGTACAAGGACGATCCAACCGTCCTGTCGCACTTGGGCGATGCGTACTACAAGCAGGGCCGAGTCGAGGATGCAAGACGCTTCTGGCGTCGCGGCCTCGAGGAATGGGGCCGCGCAGCGCCAGCCAACCGGGACTCAGACGAAATCGAGGTCCTGCGAAAGAAGCTTTCCGACCGCAAGCTCTCGATCGCCGACGATTGGCGGAAGGGCGAAAAGAAGGATGGTGTCGAGCGCTAGACGCGCCCACCCTTTACGACGAGCCGCCCATAGAGGCGGAGGAGAATACCGATGAAGATATTCATTGACAGCGCCAACCTCGACGAGATCAGCAAGGCGGCCGCCTTCGGCATCATCGACGGCGTCACCACCAACCCGTCTCTGATCGCCAAGGAGGGCCACGACCATCACGACCAGATTCGGGCCATCTGCGGCATCCTGGACGGTGACATCAGCGCCGAAGTCGTTGCCACCGATGTGGACGGCATGGTGCGCGAAGGGCGCGATCTTGCCAAGATCCACGACTCTGTCGTAGTCAAGGTCCCGATCATCCGTGAGGGAATCAAGGCTGTGTCCAAGCTCTCGAGCGAGGGGATCAGAACGAATGTCACCCTCTGCTTCTCCCCGATGCAGGCCCTGCTCGCGGCGAAGGCGGGTGCCTACCTGATCAGCCCGTTCATAGGGCGCCTTGATGACATCGCGATGGACGGCGGCGAACTGATCCGGGAAATCGTCGAGATCTACGACAACTACGGCTACCCGACGCAGGTCCTCGCCGCTTCCGCCCGTGGGCCCCTCCATGTCAAGGAAGCCGCCCTGGCCGGAGCGCATGTCTGCACACTGCCCTACAAGGTCTTCGACCAGCTGTTCAATCACCCGTTGACGGACATCGGGCTTGAGAAGTTCCTGGCGGACTACCGCAAGTCCGCTTCCGTAAGCACCTAGAAACTCACAGGATCCGATTGTGCTGGATCCGGACCAGCAGACCACGCAGTCCCCGGCGGCTCGACCCACCAACGTCCGGAGGCGGGTCATGCTGGGCCTGTTCCTTCTCTCGGTCGTCACCTACCTAGACCGCGTCTGCATCAACTCCGCAGCACCGGAGATGCAGCGCGAACTTGGGCTTTCCAACGTCCAGTGGGGTGTCGTGCTGAGCGCGTTCCTAGCCACCTACGGCCTTCTGGAGGTTCCTGCCGGCTGGCTCGGGGACCGATTCGGTCCTCGTATCGTCCTGACGCGCATCGTCGTGTGGTGGTCAGGGTTCACTGCCCTAACTGGGGTCGTTCGCGGGTACGGGCAGCTCCTAGTCGTCCGCGCGATGTTCGGCGCTGGCGAGGCGGGCGCCTATCCGAACGCTTCGTGCGTTGTATCGCGGTGGTTCCCAGCGGACCAAAGAGCGCGTGCACAGGGCATCGTGTTCATGGCTGGGCGCCTTGGCGGTGCGCTGTCCCCTTTGCTGGTGCTCCCGCTCATCGCCAACTGGGGCTGGCGTGCCGTTTTCTACGTCTTTAGCGTCGCTGGCGTGGTGTGGGCGTTGTGGTGGTGGCGCTTCTTCCGCGACGATCCGTCCGCCCATCCGCAGGTGAACGAGGCCGAGGTCGGTCTCATTGGGAAGCCACCGCCATCGACCCACAGGATTCCACTCGGTCGGCTCGTTGCGAGCCGGAACTTCTGGGCGATCCTCGGCATGTACCACTTCTTCTGCTACGCGTCGAACTGGTACCTGTTCTGGACAGCAAGCTACCTCGCCTCGGCGAAGGGCTGGGAGAGCTCCGAGCTCGCCGCCTACACTGCCCTGCCCTTTCTGCTGGCAGCACTGGCCGACTGGGGCAGTGGATCGCTCAGCGACCGTTTAGTGGGGCGGATGGGTCTCAAGTGGGGCCGCCGAGCGGTTGGCATGGCTGGAGTGGGCTTGGCTGGTGTCCTGATGCTGTCCTCCCTTGCCATCGAGGACCGTGTCCTAGCGAGCATCGCTCTCGCACTTGGCTTTGCCGCCTCGGACGTGATGCTGCCCGTCGCTTGGGCGGTCTGCGTGGACGTGGGACGCGAGGCGGCAGGCACCATCAGTGGCGCAATGAACACGGCCGGACAGGCCGGAGCCGTCGTGATGAGCATCGGCTACGGTGCGCTGGTCGACACTTACGGCTGGAACTTCCCGCTGGCGCTGGTCGCCTGCTCATGCTTCCTGGCCATGGCCTGTTGGTTCGGGATCGATGCCACGCGACCCCTCCTGAGTTCAGAACGAACCTGAATGGGCCAGGAGCCCACCTGATTGAGTGCCCCCCCCCCCCTCGCGCAGTCAGCCCTCGAGGATTACCGGCACGACAAGCGGCCTGCTCTGACGCGAGGTCTTGCGAGCCAGGAACCGTCGGACATCTCTCTGAACGCGCTCCTCGATCTGCTCAAGGTCAGTGAGATCGTTCCGGCCGCTAGCATCCACGCCCGCACGTATGGCCTCCTCGGCCCCCGCGAGCAGCTCCTGGGTGTCCTCAGACACGACAAATCCGCGAGAGATCATCTCGATGGCGGCCACTCTCCTCTTGCGTTCGTCGATTGTCACGACGGGAACCAACACGCCTGAGCCTGAGAGCAGACGGCGGTCATGAATGACGCTCTTGTGGTCCACCCTGCTGCGAGTGCCGTGGTCGATCAGCACCTGGCCGACGGGTACACGCTCGGGCAATGTTCGCGCTCCGTGCTCGTCGAAGTGCAGCACGTCGCCGCTCTCGATGATGGGAGCGTCAACCAAGTCCTTGCCACGCACCTGCTTGGCGAGGGTCCGGTGATGCGACAGCTGACGGTACTCGCCATGTATCGGCACGAAGTACCGAGGTCGGACGAGGTTCAGCAGCAGCTTCAGCTCCTCTTGGCAGGGGTGGCCCGAGACATGCAGGTTCGGAAGGGAGTCGCCGTAGTGGACGGTGGCGCCGCGCCGGCAAAGATGATCGACCATTCGATATATCGGCCGTTCGTTGCCTGGGATCATCTTGGCGCTGATCCCCACGATGTCGCCCTTCTCGATGACCGCTGTCGGATGCTTGTCTCGGGCGGCGCGGGTAAGCGAGGACATTGGTTCGCCTTGCGATCCGGCGATGATCGTGACGCGATCATGCCGTGGATATGTCTCGATGCTGCGCGGATCCACCAGAGTCCCTGGCGGAATCTTCAGCAGGCCCAGGTCGATGGCCAGATCGGACGACGACGTCAGGCTGCGGCCCACGAGCGCGACCTTCCGCCGGAACGTGACGGCACGCTGGACGATTTGCTGCACCCTGTGGACCGCCGAGGAGAAGCACGAGAAGAACAGGGCCCTCTCCGCCCGCGAGAACAGATCGTCGAGCACCGGCCCGACCTCGCGTTCCGAGCGACTGAACCCGGGCACATCGGCGTTCGTGGAATCCGCTAGCAGCAGGAGCACGCCACGCCTGCCGTACTCGGCAAACCTCCCGAGGTCGAAGGGCCGGCCATCAATCGGGGTCTGGTCGATCTTGAAGTCACCCGTGTGAATCACATAACCAGCAGGAGTGCCGATCGCCAGTGCCAGGCACTGCGCGGTGCTGTGCGTGACGTGGATGCCCTCGAATCTGAAGCATCCCAGTTCAAAGGATTCCCCTGCCTGTATCGTGTTCAGCGCCGGCGGTCGCAGTACGGTGAACTCCGTGAGCTGCTTCCGCACCAGACCAAGCGTGAACGGGGTTCCGTAGATCGGGACGTCGATCTTGTCCAGCAGGTACGGAACGGCACCAATGTGGTCGAGGTGTCCGTGGGTCAGGACGAGGCCCCTGATCTTCTCCCGATTGGCGTCCAGATAACTGAAGTCGGGAACGGCGACGTCAACTCCCGGCCGGTCGTCACCCGGAAAGAGACTTCCGGCATCGATGACAACAATGTCGGACCCCGACTCGAGCGCCAGCATGTTCATGCCGAATTCGCCGAGCCCGCCGATGGGAACTACTCGTAGCTGGCCGCTCAAGGATCGCCCTGAAACTTCACGCTAGCACACGGCCTCTGGAAGGCTGGGATGGTTGGTTTACGCCGGTACTGCCTCATCCTCGGACAGTTCGATCTCCATGCGAAGAAGCGCCGCTCCGAGGGTCTTTCCCTGTGCATCGACGCGCAGAGAAAGCGTCCCTCCGCCACCCAAAGCATTGTGGAGCACGAAGTTCAGAGCCCCGATGTTTGCGAGTTCGAAGCGCTCCACGCGGCCCTTGCAGAGACTGGCGAAGTGCTGCTTCACACGCTCTGGGGTCACTTCCCGGACCAGTGCCGGATAGTGACGCGGGTCCATCGCGATCAGGCCGATGTTCGCGTTGTCCCCCTTGTCCCCGGACCGGACGTGGGCAATCTCGACCAGCCGGACGCGCACGGGTCGATTGTACTGGAGGGCCCGAATCAGGCTGTCAGCATTCGGAATCCGTCCTCACCGACGCCAAACATCCGCCCGGACGCCTCGACGTGCAGCCGGAGAGCGTCGAGGACGCACTTCTGGAAGGGAGGCTCGTGCCATTGCTCGAACCCGTTCTTCCGGCTGACCTGAAGGGCTTGTGGCCGGGTCGTTGCACCACTCGGTTTGAGGGCCCGGGTGTGGAGCGGATCTGCGATCACTGCACTTTGAGTCGCTTCAAGCGCCAGAGCTGCAAGGTTCTCCGGGTTGCAGGGCAGGATCGGAGCGAGTGTGCAGTGCACCTCGATACCAGCCTGGCTGAGGGACTTCATAGTCTGTACGCGCTCTTGAATGGACTCGCAGCGCGGTTCATAGAGCCGTCTGACTTCGTCACGGTCTGTGGGCAATGAGAAGCTCACCCGTAGTCGCGTGCGCTCCCCTAGTCGCTGCAGCAGGTCGACGTCGCGTAGAACCAGCGGGCTCCTCGTCTGCAGCGCCAGTGTTCTTGGCGGTCTTCGGCACATCTCCGCGAGCAGCCTCGGCATCATCTGGACTTGGCGTTCCGAGGACTGATATGGATCGACAAGGGGTGAGCAGTAGAGCACCTGGTCCCGTCGCAGCTGCCGGGCGAGGAGGTCAGCTGCGTTGGACTTGTGCGTGGTGAATCGTCCCCAGCGCTGCCAGTCCTCGCGCCGAAGCCCGCCGAAAATACGTAGCGTCGGAACGTAGCAGTACGAGCAGCCGTAAAGGCAGTTCCGCGCTGGCGTCAGCGAGTGGGTGAATCCTGCATTGGCGATGAATCCGCTAGAACGACTGAGAATGCTCTTGGCCTCCTCGTGGCGAACAGAGCCCGACAACTCGAGTCCGGGTGCAGGGGCGCGCAATGTCATCGCAGCAGCCCAAGACAGTCCAGGCGGATTCCAGAACCACCTCCGAGGCCGTCCGGACCCGCTGCGGGGCGGGTACGGTTCCACGTTAGACAACCTCGCGCAGTACGGGTAACAATGAAAGGGTTCGCGCCGCTCGAGCCAAGCATGTCAGCACCCAAGAACCATGCGGCCGCTACGCCAGTCCGGACCGAGGAAGAGACCGCGCAGTCGCTCGAGTCGCTGGCGACCGGCGGCAAGAAGGCATCTTTTCGCGAGGTGCTTTCGAAGCCGATCACAGTGGTCGCCATCCTTCTCGGATCGCTCCTCGCGGGCCTGGTGGTGTACCTCCAGCAGGATCCCGGTGCGACATCCTTGGAACTGCCAGAATCCAGCCATGCGCTACTCCGCAACGAGGGCCTTACGGCTGGCGTTCCTGTAGCGATCCAGCTTGGAGACTTGCTGGTCTTCCAGATCAGCGATCCGATGGCGGGAGGAGCCGGCGCGGAGCGTTCGAGACAGATCGTCGCGAGCCTCGAACAAGCGGTCAAGGACCTGGAGGAGAGCCCGGGCCGCGTCATTACCATCGACACAGCAGGCGATGCGGGTCTTCCGCGCATCATTCAGAAGGAAACCCCCAGCGCGTCCGAGTACCACGAAGTCATCCGGGTCACGGCCGACGATATGGTACTGGCGGAGACGGACAACGCCAAGCTCCTTGCCAGAGTGTGGGCGGAGCGCCTCACAGATACGCTTCGGTTCCTCGTGTTCGGCGAACCGCCGGAGTTTTCCCGCGACACGAGCTTCGGAGCCGCACTGGACACCCTCTACGTGAACTCTCGTGGAGAGGGCGGGCCGCTCACAACCGCAGCGATCGAGGAAGCCTTCATCGCACTTCCGGAAGATGTCAAGCAGTCGCTGACCACGTTCGAGGAATTGCCGGAGGAGGAGTCGGCACCGGAACCCGCCGAATAGTTGTGGGCGCTCCCGGAAATTGCCTGCGACCGCTCGCCCTCACAGGCGGATGACAAGTCCCTGAGAGCGCTGGGCTCTACCTGCCTCGACTCAGGCGAGCCAGAATCGCCCTTTGGGCAAGCTCCAGCTCGGTCACGCCCATGGCGTGGCAAGTCCCGTAGAGAACCCCAACTCCCAGCGGCACGGATACGAGCAGGGATGCCAGCCTGCCGATGAACGTCCCGGCACCGAACAACGTCTCCACAGCTCCACCGGTGTACCAGCAAACCGCCCCCATGAGCAGTGACGCGCCGCCGATCTTGAAGCCACTAGCAAGAAGGCGACGCCCTTGAATACCCTTCACCCTGTCCCGCATGAAGGCGAACAGGACTACGAAGTTGAAGTTGGCGACCAGAGATGTGGACAGGGCCAGCGACCAGTGACCGAAGCCAAAACCGTCTACGAACGTCTTGTTGCAGCCAAAGTTCAGAAGGATCGACGCTACCGACACCGACATGGGAATCCAAACGTCGTCGAGCGCGTAGAACGCAGGTGCAAGGACTTTCGTGCCCGCGTATCCCACCAAACCCAGACAGTAGAACGACAGGGCTAGCGCCGTCTGCTCCGTGTCGTAAGCCGTGAAGCTACCGCGCTGGTAGACAACGCCGACGATCTGCTCGCTAAGGACGAATAGGCCGACTGTCGACGGCATCGTCAGAAGGAACACCAGCCCGAGGGAGCGGGACAGTGTCTGCCGAAAGTCGTTGATCAGGCCTTGGCCTGCATCCCGTGAGATCACTGGGAGGGTCGCCGTAGCGATAGCGAATCCAAACAAACCGAGTGGGAGCTGCATGAAGCGGAACGAATACCCTAGCCACGAGACTGGACCGTTGAGCACCTCCCCCGAAGGTCCCGGGAGTCGCGAGGCGAAGACGCTGTTCACCATCACGTTGATCAGCACGGCCCCAGCGCCGATCGCCGCAGGACCCATGAGGCGCAGAACCTGCCGAACTGCCGGATCCCTCGGCTTGAACTCGGGGCGGAATCGCAGACCCGTCGCACGCAGGCTCGGAATCTGACAGGCGTATTGGACGAAGCCGCCAAGCAGGGTTCCGATCGCCATGCCGACGATGGGTTGGAGACCGACTTCCGGTCCAAGCACGAACCCGAACAGCAAGCCCAGGACAACGGACGTGACGTTGAAGAACGCCGAAGCCAGGCCCGAAATGGCAAATCGCCCTCTGGAGTTCAGGACTCCCATCGCCTTCGCCGCCAACGTCACGAAGAGAAGGAACGGCATTAGCACGCGGGTCATCGTGACTGTCAGCTCGAACTTGCCCTCGACCTCCGCATAGCCAGGGAAGATGAGTCGGACGAGCTGGGGCGCAAGGAGCCCGCCCACGAGGCAGAGCACCGACACCATCGGAACGATCAGGGTGGCGACTCGATTTGAGAGGGCGTTCGCCCCTTCCGGCCCCTTCGTCGCCAGTGTCTGCGAGTACGTGGTCACGAAGGCCGCGGATAGGGCGCCCTCGGCGAGCAGGTCCCGCAGCAGATTCGGGATGCGATACGCAGCGACGAACGCGTCATAGATCATGCCGGCGCCGAACAGGCCGGCGAACACGGTCTCGCGAACGAGTCCAGTGATGCGGCTAAGGAAGACAGCCAGGCTTACAACGCCTGCGCTCCGAACGACCTGAGCGTAGGCTGTGTCTTCGGTCGACGACGGAGTCTTGCCCGAGGTCTTCCCGGGCGGTGGTTCGCCCCCGGCGCCGGTGTCCATGGGATCGGTCGAGTCAGGCTGCACCGCAGAACTGGAGGGCGAGGCCTACATCTGCGCGAACACGAAGCTCCAGATATCGGCCCACTCGTCGGCGATCTTGTGCAGGGGTTTGCCGCGGCCGTGGCCAGCATCCCTCTCGTATCGCAGAAGGATCGGACCGTCGCCCGATGTCGAGGCCTGCATCAATGCAACCATCTTGCGCGCATGCATCGGATCGACCCTGGAGTCGGAGTCGGCCGTGTAGATCAGCGTGGCCGGATAGTCCACGTCGGCCTCGACGTTGTGATACGGCGAATATGCCCGCAGCCACTCGAAGTCCTTCGGGTTGTCGGCGCTCCCGTACTCGGAGACCCAAAGCGATGCCATGCGGAACTTGTGGTACCGCAACATGTCCAGCAGGGGTACGCCACTGACCGCCGCACGCCAGAGATCCGGACGCTGGGTTATGGCTGCTCCCACCAGAAGACCACCGTTGCTTCGTCCGTGGCTGACCAACCGATCCGGGTCGACCAGCCCTTCCGCCTTCAGGTACTCGCCCGCCGCGATGTAGTCATCGAATACGTTCTGCTTGTTGCCGAGCATCCCCGCCCGGTGCCATTCTTCGCCGTATTCGCTGCCCCCACGGAGATTCGCGATTGCAAGGAGATTGCCGGCTTCGATCCAGGGGAAGATCCAGGTCGAATATGACGGCGTCAGGGCAATGTTGAAGCCACCGTAGCCGTAGAGCAGACCGGGCACGGTACCGTTGGCCGGCAAGCCCCTCTTGCCGATCAGGTACATGGGGATCTGCATGCCGTCCTTGCTCTCGTAGAACACTTGGCGGACTTCGAAGGCGTCCTGGTCCACGACCGGAGCAACGCCGTCCCAGCGCTCTGGAGCGGTGGCATCGGCTGTGATTCGGTAGACGGCTGGCGTCCGCACGAACGAACTGAAGACGAAGAACGCCTCCTCGCTAGTCGACTTCGCCGAAAACCCGTCGACGGAACCGATGCCGGGAAGTTCAATCCGGCGCTCGTCCGAGCCGTCGAGCGCGTAGGAGTAGAGTTCAGACTTCGCGTCACGCGTTCGCACGACGAAGATCCGGTCGCTGACGACATGAACGGAATCCATCACCGCTTCGCCCTCCGGGATCAGCGTGCGCCAGTGCTCCCTCTGCGGCCTACGCAAGTCCACCGCGACGACTCTGTAGCGCGGCGCCTCGGAATTGGTGTGGAGGATGAACGTGTCTCCTACGAAGTCGCCGGTGTAGCTGAACTCACCGTCCTCTGCGATCGTGACGGTGCGGCCGGACGCACGATCCCGCACGTAGAGGTAGTTCCGCCCCCAACCTAGGAACACGTCCAGCGCCAGATATCGGTCGTCCGAGCTGAGATATGCGTCCGGGATCTCCGACTTCTCGATGCCTTCACCGAACACGACGGGATCATCGGAGAATTCCCGGCCGTATTCGTGGAAGTAGACACGACGGTTGTAGAGTTCCTCGCCAGGGCCAATGGTCTGGACGTCCTGAGGACGCGAGTAGTAGAACCCGGAACCGTCCTTCAGCCACTGGGGATTCGCGAAGCGGACTCTCGGAAACTCGTCCTCAAGGTCCTCGCCGGCATCGACGTTGCGGATGTACATCGTGCTGGTCTCAGTTCCCTGCTCCGACTTTCCGTAGGCCAACAACTTGCCATCAGGGGACGGGACGTACCAATCCACGGTCGTGGTGCGGTCCGCGCTCATCTGGTTCGGGTCCAGCAGCACCTGGTCAGGCCCATCCATCCCAACTCTCATGTGCACGACCGGTTGATCCTGATCGCCCTCCCGGCGTGAGTAGAAGTAGCGGCCACCGGCCTCGACAGGCGGCGAGATGGAACCCGCCCTGAGGATCTCCGTCATCCGTGCGCGAATCTCGTCCCGCACCGGCACCTTGTCCAGGTACGTGCGCGAATAGGCGACCTGTGAGTCGATCCAAGCCTGGCTCTCAGGCGTCTCGGCGTCCTCAAGCCAACGGTACGGATCTGCAACTGTGACGCCGTGCAGTTCTTCCTCGACCATATGCACCTCAGACGCCGGAGGAGGGCCCGCGACTGGACCGGAGCAGCTCGAGCCGATGAGCACGGACAGTGCGATCCATGCAAGAGCCGAGCGAGCGAAACGCATAAGCCTATCGTAGGCGCAGCCGCTACGAGGGCCCGCTGGCCCTGACGCCCAGCTCGACACCCTAGCCCATGTTTGCCACCCCATTTCATCAGTCGTTTGCAACGAGCACATTGCGGTCGTGGAATCAGGCGTGTGGCACTGCATTCTGTGCATTTTCCTTTCGTCGTCTGGGCTGGACGACCAGCTTGCGGACCCCGCCCGGCGAGGCGTCCACGCCCAGCCGCTCGTGGATCGCCCGCTGCCAGGACTCGGCCTGCGTCGCCTTGCGCGCGTGCAGCATGCGTCCGTCCGCCCGGCGGAAGACCGCGGTCACCCGCTGCTGGCCCGCCAGGCGACGGCGCAGCGTCGTCCAGCGGGCCGTCTCCCCGCCCGCCCGCAGGCGCTGCCGGACCACCGGGACCAGCTGGCAGGCGAGCACCGACAGGCACAGGTGGCCCGCGCTGCGCGCGGGCCTGCGGTGGTGGATCGGGCGCGGTCCCAGTGCGCTCCCGAGGGAGCGGAGGACGGCCTCCAGGTCGGTCCGCGTCACGCAGGTGCGCCACAGCCGACGCTGCTGGTGCGCAGGCCGTGGACCCCGGGATGGGTCGCCCCGCTGCCCTCCAGCAGCTGCCGCTTCCAGGCCACCGCCGTCGCGTTGCGGCCCCTGTCGTCGGCCTGCACGTCGATCGCGCAGTGCGGGGCGGCGGACGGATGGCGGGCCTGCAGCCGTCCGATGCGCTGCCAGACCTTCTCCACGCGCCTGGTCGTGCCCTGGCGCGACGGACCCTCGTGCAGCGTCCGCAGAGCCGTCTCGAGGCGCGCCCAGGGCCGTCGGCATGGCCTGCAGCGCGCCGCCCTCGGCGAGCTGGCGTCCAGCACCAGGCCCAGCGTGAGCGGCGGACAGTCGTGGCGCTTCTCCCTGGAATGGCCGCGGCGGACCGGACAGGCCCAGCTCCAGGGAGTCGCCGTCGACCCGCGGCCGGGCGGCCGCCGGGTCCACGGGGGAGACGCCGGCCTGCACCAGCTGGGCGGCGCTGCGCTGGGCCTCGTCCTCGACCGCAGGGGAGCAGTCCCCGAGCTCGAGGGACCGCTGGGGGGCGAGGATGCGCTCGATGCGGGCGCACAGCGCCGGCCCGTCCCCGCGCGGCAGGGCGAAGTGGCGGCCGAGGCTGCGCAGGGTGCGCTGGCGCACCCTGGAGCCGCAGCGGACGAGGCGGTGGGTGAAGTGGGGCTCCTAGCCCTTGGCGCGGGGGCTCCGCGCCACGCCGCCCGGAACCGGATCGAGGTGGCCAGGCTACAGCCTCCACGGCAGCTCCGTCCGTCGAGTAGAGGACCACTACGCCCCCGACCCGAACGCGCTGCGGTGGCACAGCGACGAGGTATACAGCGGCCAAGAGGGCATCGCGTTGCTCGAAGCGGCTCAAGCCCAAGCGCTAGTCGCGTGGCCATCGAGGTCGTGGTGCGCGGGCTGACGCCTCTCCCCTACCCTCCGGAATACGAAGCCCAGTGGCAGGCATTGAATTCAGCGCCGCCTCAAGCTTGCGCCGCGCCAAGCTGGATGCTTGATCTGAGGGTGCTAGGGGCTGCATCTCCGCTGGATCGGTTCGCAGGTCGAACATCGATCCGTCGCGGTAGAGCTTGTACCGCTTGTCGCGCGCATACGCCACCTCGGGATGGGTGTACGGTGTCTCAAACTTGCCGGAGAACGGACGCGGGAAGTAGTAGGTGAACAGCCACTCCCTAGGGTCGCCCGGCTTGCCTTGCAAGGGGTCCCAGAAGCTGCGCCCATCGGCGTGGTCTCTGGCCGGCAGCTCGAGTCCGGCGGAGTCCGCCAAGGTCGGCAGGATGTCGGCGAAGTCGATCAGATCGTCGATGACCCGTCCTCCAGAGATCCTGCCCGGTGCACTGACCACAAGGGGAACATGTGTCCCAGCATCGGTCGGGGCACCCTTGTCTCCGAGAATCTCTTGACCTTCAAGATCCGAGCGAAGGTCGTGATGGGTGCCGTTGTCTGCGGTGAACACGAACACCGTGTCGCGCAGCAGGCCAAGTTCCTCCAACTTGTCGTGCAGCCGACCAACTAGGAAGTCGGTGTACGCCACCATGTCCTCGAAGTTTCTCTGCTTGTCGGTCGAATTGCGGTCCTTCGAATGGGGTGTCGGCAGGAACGGTGAATGCACCAGGATCATGGGGTAGTACACGAAGAATGGATCGTCCTTGTGCTGTTCGATGAAGCGAATCAGGAAGTCCGTAATGATGTCCGGACCGTAGTCGTCCTCTCCGGCACCGAGAATCCGGCCGTCCGACTCCAGCGAGGGGTTCCAGAAGCGGCTCCGTTCCGTGTTGCCAGTGTTCCAGAGGCAGTGCGTGTCGAAGCCATGACCAGCCGGGACGCCTGCGGCGTTGTTGCTGCCCTGCAGCTGCCACTTGCCGCCAACGGCCGTTGCATAGCCGGCATCACTGAACAGATCCGCGATCGTGTACTGGTCGGGCAGCAGTGATCCGAAGTCCGCATAGTTGCGAACGTTGCTGGCACCCGTCATCAGGGCCACACGACTCGGCGTGCAAAGGGGTGTCGAGTAGCAGTTCGTGAAGCGCACCCCGCCGTCCGCGAGCTTCGCGATCCGCGGGGTCTTGTACTGGCGGCTTCCGTAGGGGCTGAAGCACTCGTAGCCGACATCGTCCGCCATGATCAGCACAACGTTGGGTGGTCGGGTTTCTGCCACGGCCGAATGAAGCGCGAGAACCGTCAACAGAGCGAGGAGTCGGAGACACATGGTCGGCAACGAGTATAGGCAACACCTCAATGACATCCTCCGCGCTAGGCGTGGACTTTAGGAGCCCCGATGCCCGGTGCGCCAGTTACTCGGAAATGTCGTCTTCTGGGAGCGGCTCCAGCCCCTCGATCTCCTCGAACGAGATCGTCGCCTCCGCCGTGAACTTCCGATAGAGCCGGAACTCCAGGTCGTTGCGGGTCAGCAGGCGTCCGCTACGGATGTATGCCTGCGCCTTGAGCGGGAGGAGGAACTCCTGGTCGCTGATCTCGATGAAGTCGAAGTCCAGTCGACTGCGGGCTTCCTGCATGGGGAAGTCGCTCGGAATCGAGACAGCCTTCATGTCGATGCGCAGGACGCGACCAGAGTCCCGGTCCACGTACACGAGACCCTCGTATCCCGTGCGAATTCGATGGAGCTTGTCTCCGCCACTCCGTCCGTCCGATGTCAGGGTCCAATTGGACCGGTGCCTTGGGACCTTGAATTGAAACGCATAGGCAGGACGTCCGCGTAGCAGCGCATAGCGTGCCCAGTTGAACTCCGCTGCCGTCGCCTCGTCGAAAAGGCTATCGAGGATTGTGCCGAACTCTCCCGTGCTGACTGTGCCGCCCAAGTCTTGGAAACCCTTCGTCGTGGCGGCATCGTTGATGGTCAGCGTCTCGTAGTCCTCTCGTCCGTCCACATAGCTAACACGCGTCTTGATCTCGTCATGCTTCAACCAGTCCATCTCCGTCCCAGTTGGATCGAAGTAGCGACGAGTGACTTGGAGGCAAACGTAGTTGGGGAGGTCGGTCGAGTACGCCTGGGACAGGCCTCGCGCATCTTCGATGATCCGAAGCCGTTCCTCCTCGCTGGGCGGTGGCGGCTGCTTTCGGACCTGCTTCTTCGTCGCAGCCGTCTCGGGTTTGGGTAGACTGGCCGTCTTGGTCTTGAGTGCTTCCAGCGACCGTAGCGTTCGAGGGCCGATGCCCCACCCGACAAACTCCTCAATCAGCTCGTCGGTGATCGCGAACCCGACCGTCTGGCCCTTGAGGTAGTTGGCGATGTCCTTGTCCTTGAGCTTCTGGTCGACGGAGGACTGGACGAACTGCCGCAACTGGCTGTACGTCAATGCCGCGTGAGCGTGCATGGCCAGCGCTAGTCCAAGCGCCAGCAGTGTCGCTAAAGAACGACCCATGCGCTCATTCTAGGCTTTCCGGCGTTCAAGCAGAGCGACCGGAAATCCTGCCGACTGCATTCCCCAAGGCCTGACGGGCCGAACTGTCCGCGGTTCAGCTCTTGTGACCGTCAGTCCTCGGCTCGATCAAGACCGTCGACAGGCGTGCAACCATGAAGTAACGACTACGGTCCGCAAGGAGCATGAAGTACACAATCGAAGGCGACAACCTGGAACTTGTGCGGGTGAGTCTCGACACAGGAGAGGAGATCGTCGCTGAAGCCGGCAAGATGGTCTACAAGACGACATCGGTGCAGTGGAAGACCACTATGCAGGGCAAAAGCCTTGGCGAGAAGCTGATGGGCGGCCTGCGCCGAAAGTTCACTGGCGAGTCCTTGTTCCTAACGCACTTCTCCTGCCCTCTGGACGGCGGCGAAGTCGGTTTCGCCGGCGACTTCCCAGGTAGGATCCGAGCCTTGGATCTGCAGCCGGGTCAATCCGTGCTGGTGCAGCGTGGGGGCTTCGTCGCAGCCGAACCGACCGTCCAGCTGACCATCGCCTTCACCAAACGCCTAGGTGCCGGGTTCCTAGGCGGCGAAGGCTTTATCCTGCAACGCCTGACTGGTCCCGGCACTGCGTTCATCCACGCCGGTGGGGACTTTGCGGAGTTCGATCTAGCGCCGGGCGAAGCGATGCAGGTCGATACCGGTTCGCTCGTCTGCTTCGACGAGACCGTGAACTACTCAATCGAGATGGCCGGGGGCATCACTACTTCCCTATTCGGAGGAGAGGGATTATTCCTCGCCACCGTAGCGGGTCCGGGCAAAGTCGTGATTCAGACTCTTACGCTGGACAAGCTCCGTCGTGAGATTGGAGTTGGGAAAGAGGCAGGATAACCCCTTGCAGAGGAGCCACATAGGCACGGCAAGGGTCCGCGCATCGGAACCTGCGCATTGAATTCGGCAGACCAGCGGAGCCTAGAAACCCGCTGTGGGGTCGCGACAAGACACGTGCCGGCCTATAGTCTTGCCCAGCACATCGGTAGGGCGCTGCACCGAGGCGTCCAAGCCATCCACTGCACCGAATGGTGCCAGTAGTGAAAGGAGGGACAGCGTGAGCAGAAAGGTTGGCGTCGTGGGCTTGGGGGAGATGGGGATCGGCATGGCCCGCAACCTCATCTCGTCCGGCTTCTCGGTCGTGGGGCGTGACCTTCGAAACGAGCGGATGGAGATGCTGGCCGCTCTGGGCGGCATTCGAGCCGCTACGGGCGCCGAAATCGGTGCCCAATGCGACAGCGTCTTCGTCATGGTGATGAACGGCGATCACGTACGCAACGCGCTTTTCGGCGAGGACGGAGTCGCGACTGCCATGCAGCCTGGAGGGACAGTGATCATCACGTCCACGATCCTTCCGGCGGAGCTCGAGGCGCTGGAGCCACCTTTGTCGGAACTCGGCATCGACTTAGTCGACTCACCTGTCAGCGGTGGCAAGGCGGGATCCGAGTCAGGCCAACTCACCCTGATGGCGTCCGGCAAACCGGACGTGCTCGAACGCAGTCGACCAGCGATGGAGGCAGTGTCGAAGAAGATCTTTCACGTGGGACAGCGTCCTGGGCAGGGCCAGGTCGTGAAGGCGGCCCTGCAGGCGATGATCGGCTGCACGTTCGCTGCGACATTCGAGTCCCTGGTCATGGGAGTCAATGCCGGGGTCAGCGGCAAGACCCTGTACGAGGTCTTCTCGTCCAGCGGCGTCTGCAGTCCGCTCTTCCAGTCCACAGCCAGCCATGTGCTGAACCGGGAGTTCGAAGATACGGGAAGCCGCATCGCGACCATGCACAAGGACTTGGACATCAGTCTGCGTGTGGCACGAGAGGCCGGGGCTCCGATGTTCACCACGGCCGCAGCCCTACAGTTGTTCCAAGCAGGCATCTCCCAGTTTCCTGAGGGCGACAACTGGGTGGTCGCCAAGTGCCTCGAGGCCATTGCCGGCACGGAAGCCACGTGGGAGGGCAACTGAGGATGCACGAGATCGGAGTCATCACTGACGGCATCAGCCGGGAGTTTGAGCACGCTCTGGAGGTTATGGCAGAGCACGGTCTGCGACAGGCGGAACTGCAGTACGTCTGGGACCGCGAGATTGGCGACCTATCCGATGCACAGGTCGGACGAGTGCAGGCGCTCATCAAGCAGTACGACATGGATGTCTGCTGCCTGTCACGACACCTCTTCGCTGGAGCTCCGGTCGGGAGCACCGAGGTGGGCGATTTGTGGCACTCGGATCAGATGGACGGGCTCAGGCGTTGTGTCGACACGGCCAAGGCGCTTGGCTGCGGTCTCGTCCGGATCATGAGCTTTCGTAAGGAGATGATCCTGTTCGGCTCTGGCGGCGCTGAGCAGTGGAACGTCGCTACGGGCGCTTGGGACAAGGCCAAGGTGCTTCTGGAGCCAGCCGTGCAGCTCGCGCACGACAAGGACGTGACTCTCGTGCTTGAAACAGGCAATAACGCGATCATCACCTCAGGGGTCCTAGGCCGGAGGCTGGTGGACGAGATGGGCAGCGAGCGACTGAAGATCTTGTGGGATCCAGGCAACAGCCTGTACTGCGCCGAGCCCGCATTCCCCGATGGATATAGCGCGTTGCGTGGATGCCTTGGGCACATCCACATCAAGGACCTCACCGTCGACATCCCAGGTGCGACGGTTGCTCAGTGTCGGTTAGGCGAGGGTCAGATGGCGGACTACTTCCCGGACATTGCCGCGGCGCTGCGCGACGACGGATTCGACGGCATCGTTTCGTTGGAGAGCGTCTACCACCCCGAGGGCGGATCGTTCGAGGACGGGTTCCGCTCGTCGATAGGACGATTCAAGGAAATTTTCGGCACTTCGAACTAGTGCGCAGCATCTTGGACGCGCAGTTCCGGTACTGCAGGTTGGGTGTCTAGAACGAGTAGCTGAAGCTCGTGTAGCCCACGTGGGCGCTGTAGCCAAGCCCTCGCTCTAGCCGCTCCGAGTAGGAGTAGTACTGCCATCCGAAGTTCAACGACAGTGACGAACTGAGCGCGATGGACGTTCGAAACTGCGGCGAAGCATAGGAGATGGGCAGACTCGAGACCACCAGGGCGTCTTCCAGCGTGAATCGCTCCGCACCAGCCCGCGTTTGGTCGAACTCGGAGCCACCGACATCCCGGGTCCACGCAAGCCCCGCGAGCAGCTCCACTCGCTTCGACGGGACCGCTCGGAAGGCGACGTTCCAGTTGTGGATGCGGCTTGCGTAGATGGACCGTCCTCTAGGTCCGTGCTCGCTGGCTGCGGCGAACAGGTTGAGGATTCCCGCCGAGGCCTCAAGCGCGATCAGGTTGTAGGACGCGTCGAGAGTCATGGCCCCAGTGGCATCGGACCAACTCGCGTGCGCCCCACTTGACCGGCTCTTCGAGCTGTAAGCGAGCAGCTCGGTCGGGTTGTCGTTGATCCGGTCGCGGAAGTACACACCAAGAGTCAGATCTCGGTGTCGCCACCGCAGCCGGCCTGTGCGGTTCGTAAAGCGCCGCTCGCTGGTTGGCGTCAACGGACGGTCCGTCCTGCCCGCCTCGATGTCGAACGAGGCACGGAGGTTCCTTCCAGGCAGCCATCGCACCCCGGCCGATCCAGATTGGATCGAGTTGCGCGCGCCATCCAGGTCTTGAGCGAATTCGAAGTCGGGATAGCGCGTCGCGTTTGCAGCCTCCACGTCCCGCCTCGAGCGTCGGTATCCGCCGACGAAACTCCAAGCCCGGACTGGACGGAACGTCACTTCCGTTGCATTCGACACACGGCGTATGCCGAGCTGCTCCACACGCAGGAACTCGTCCCGATAGAAGCCGATCTCCTCGAACATCGCCTCGCCGTCCACTCGAATGTTGAAGAACGATGAGATGTTCGTGACGATCAGACTGCTGTGCGGAATGAAAGTCGCCGTCCACTGGCCCGTCGTGTGCCTTCGACTGGCGTCGCTCATCACATACGCCTCGCGCTGCATTGCCGGGCTGCCGGCGGGGTCAAGCACCGCCAGCCGCTCGGAGAGTCGCCCAGAGCTCGTTCCGCCGGCATAGGTGTAGCGAGCGCTGAATGCCACACGGCGCTCGCGCTCCGTGCGCAGGGCGAGCGTGGTGAAGGGAGTGACACGCTCAATCGGGTGCAGACGGTCTAACGTCGCGATCGGCTGGAGGTTGGGGATCCGTGGCTCCAATGTCGAGGCGTCCCGGTTGAGGGCCGCCTCCCTGTAGCTATCAAAAGCTTCCATTACGGTCAGTGCCATGCCCAGAATCCGCATGGTGAACCCCGACCGCACTTGACTTCCACGCTGGTCCAGATCGGTCTGGAACCGCAAGAACCTGCGGTTGTCCAAACCGCCGTCGATGGCAGTAATGCCGGTTGACGAGAATCCTGGGCCACTGCGACGGTTGCGATCGAAGCCGAAGAGCACTTCGAACTTCGTACCTGGTCCCAGTACCACGTCGTGCGTCTGCAGCGACCGTTTCGTTCGGAGTCCATGCTCGCCCCGCCAAAGGGACGCTATCCGGTTGTGGTACTCCATCACGCGGAACTGGCCGTCGTAGCGATATCGGCGGGCCTTGCTGGCCCGCAGGGTGTGAGCTTGGTACGGATCGCCAAGCGATCCAGTCACTCGGGCCGCAACTTCGTCGAACAGGCGACCAGTGCCGTCTGTAGCGTGCACACGCAACTGACCATTGAACAGCCGGACACCGTTGCCGAAGTTGACGCTGGAGCGATAAAGGTCGAGGTCGCCATCCGTCGCAGCCATTCGGTATCCAAACTCCAGCGAGTTCGCGACCGTGTAACCACCGCGATCCCGGTTGACTGGTGAAGCACCCTCTGCAGACGTGACTGGCTGCTGTGCCTGCAGGGTGCCGCAGACGAGGCACGCAAGAAGAGCCACTCTCATCGGCGCAACTTCGAATCGGCGTTCGACCCATGGATCTTTGCGTGGCAGACTACGCACTCGCGGAAATTGGGGTCCGACAAGTTGTGGAACCAGTCCGTCGGGCCCGGGATCGCATCACCGCGCGTTCCGAATCCCGCAATGTCGCTGTGGCACTCCATGCATAGGGTGAAGGCCACGGGTCGGTTGAGCAATCGTGCGTTGGTGCTGCCGTGCGGGTTGTGGCATGTAACGCAACCTTCCGACACCACGGGGGCGTGCTCGTGCAGGAATGGACCTCTCTTGTCCACGTGGCAACGGAAGCAGGCCTGGTCCCCGCCTAGCACCGTCGAGACCATGCTCGGGCCATGTGCACCGCCCCAAGAGGAGATCTCCGCTCCGTGAGGGTTGTGGCAGTCGGTGCACTCCATCGCGCCCTCGTTCACGCGATGCTTGAACGGCATGTCGAACCGCGCACGGATCGACTGATGGCAGCTGTAGCAGAGCTCGCGCTCACGCCCAGTCAGTAGCGGGCCGTCGGGATGGGCCTGATGGATCGCATGACAGTCGATGCAGCCGACCTCGGCACGCCGATGGACGGACAGCCGAAGGTGCATCTTGCCGAAGTCACCTGCGTGGCACTCGAGACAGAGAGTCTGCGACTCGCTTGGTGTCAGTTCCGAAAAGATCGCGATGCTGCGGTGCTCCGGATCGAAGATGTGCGTCTGACCAGGGCCGTGACAACCCTCGCAGGCCTGACGCTCACCCACCTCGGTCGCCTTGGCAGGCACCCGGAAGTGAAGATTCCCTGTGAAGTCCTTAGCGATCTCGGCGTGGCAACCCTGACAGACCTGGTCGCCGACGGAGCGTGATGTCGCCTGGGCCCGCAGGGTGGGGGCGCTCGCCACAATCACTGCGGTCAATGCACATGCGGAGACCCAGCGGCTGAACGGGCACGTGACCTGCACTATGTTCGCGGCTCCAGTGGTGATAGTCCGCACAGCCTGTGCGATCCATCAAAGTATCATGCGCGGATTAGGATCCCGAAACACCCATGTGCGAAAAGCAACCTATGTGAGAACCGAAAATGGCGCCAGTTCCTCTGACGTTTGGTGAGGAATCAGGGCTACGTGCCTAGCCTCGCTCAGGCGACTTGGGCTCGTTCGACAAGCGCAATAAGGAGCGTCCGTGTGCGTCGGCATGCCACCCGCAGATTCGCACCTATATCACGGTACGTGACGTCAACTCCGACCGACATTACGGCTTGATGCTGCCGACGGACAGCCTCAATGCCTCGATTTGGCACCCGCAACACCAAGAGCATAGGTGCCTATTTCCGTGTCACGCCGCTCTCTACCAGCGCATTTCGATTTTCCGCAGCCCAACATTGCCTACAGCATGGAGCTGGTACAGACTACAAACTCTGTTATCGTATTCTTAGTGCACCTCTTCATTTATTGCAATGTTCTTCGTGGAATGGATCAATTACTGAATATTTATCACGAAGTCCAACTGTCCATTCTTGGATATTTATTGATGGATTTTTCGAAAAATTCAGTCTCTGAACAGACATTCTGCACGTAGCGAATGACTCGTGCGAAATCGGATTGCAGTGGCTGATTCAGATAGGCTTAATTCGCGAAACGTGTGCATTGGGGTGCCAGGGAGCTGGAGCAGGCAGGCCTTGCAGGCGTAGCGGCGCAGCCGGTTCGCGCAGCCGCGCCGGACGGCTCCGCAGCGCGGGCAGCGCCGTCTCTCGTCGACGCGCAGCTCGATCGCGGCTAGGGAGGCCGCCTCGTTCCCCTGCTCCTGGGCGACCTGCTGCAGCCGTTCGCGCTGAGCCGCCGTCAGTTGCTCCAACCCAGCCAGCGCTGGAGCTCTTCGTTGGTCATGGCCTCCAATCCCTTCCTTCAAAATAATTAAACCATTTATCAATCAAAATACACAAAATACACATGTTTCACGAATTGAATCTTCAGATAATCCACCATAGCCTGCCAGATAGCGATGCGCTTCATGTCACTACAAAGTCGCCGCATCTGCTCCGCCGCCACGATAGCTTGAGAAGGTTTTTGCCAAGATCCTCTCCCCGTGAATCAGCACATCGGGAATCAGACCAAGCGTACCCAGCAACCCCTCTGCGGAATGGCTCAAAGGCTCGGGTGACCAAGGAATATCAGGGTGGACCTCCGTATTGCCCGATGTTGTCGAACTGTTTAGCTTGCGGAGGCGGGCCAGCAGCCAGACATCCTGCAATTCCGTTCGAGGCTGTCGCAGATGTCCTCCACGCCGCGCACCTTCATCGGCGTGACACGATAGAGGTGGCAGACCGTCTGGGCGAGACACTCGGCGACTTGGGAAGACGACTCGAAGGTGAGTCCGTCGCCATCGGCACTCCATTTCTGGGCCGTTCCTAAACTTGCTACTCCGTTCATGCACTTTGCGATGCTCGTCTGAATCAGCTTGTAAGCACCTCTTCCAGCTTGTAAGCACCTCTTGCGTCCAGGAGGGGTTCCTCGATCGTGATCGAAACAGAGCCGCAGGGCCTAATTCCCTGCGTCACGACGGCACGATCGATGGTCGCCCCGTAGCGCAAGGCCTCCCGCAGGTGGGAAACGGGCCTCTGCAGCCAGAAGATGGGATTCCCCTCGTGCTCGGAGGGGGCTTCTGCGAGCGACAGCTCAGAGTCGTCGGCATGGACCACGGCGAGGTCCCAGTCACTGTCCAGGCGCTCGACCCCCTTGACTCGCGAGCCGAACAGGATCACCGCGAGCGCACCAGCTGGCTGGCCATGCTCGTGGAACCAGCTCTGCACCTTCGCTGCCAGTGTCGGCGGCATGTCGGTGGGTGCCTGCCGCCGCTCGCGCAAAGCCTCCACAAACCCTTCGGTGAACTGTACGCTTGGCGGGTCACAGGGGCGATGCCGAAAGGAGGGGGTGCTTGCAGGCTCTGCGATGGCAGAACCTGCCATGGCGCGCGGCTGGAGCGCATCCGTGGGATGTTCGCCTTAGCGAAGGCGATGCGCTGGAAGTGGCGGTCGGGGGAAGTGAAGAAGGCACTCCAACCACGGCAGCTCCTAGATGCGAAGCGGCGGCGGCGCCAGCACTTGGACGGCCCGTTCGTTAGGGCTCGCGAGGAGTTCGCCTACTCACTGAAGACAGCAACGGCACGTGTCCATCCGGCTGACGCATCCTTGATTTTCGTCGGAAAGCAGATGACATCAAACCCAGTTGACGGGAGACTGTCGAGGTTTCCTAGCTTCTCGATCTGACAGTAACCTCTCTCGATGCCAGCCTTGTGTCCCTCCCAAATGATTGACGGATCCCTCGTCTGCATCCAACGTTGAACCGTATGAGGGAACGGAACGTCCCACGACCACGCGTCGGTACCCACCACGCGTACACCTCTTTCGGTGAGCCAGAGCGTAGACTCCCGACCGAATCCGCATCCACTGAACAAGTATTCGTCCAAGCCATATCGTTCCCCTGCCGCGGTGTTCGCCAAGACGATGTCCAGGGGCTGAAGTTCGTGTCGAATCCGGTCCAGTTCGGCTTCGATATCGGAAGGCTTGACAAGATAGCCGTTCTCGAAGTGGCGGAAGTCAAGCTTCACGCCTCGCTGGTAGCACCACTCCAAGGGAATCTCGTCGACCGTGATGGCACGGTTTCCGCCGTCCATGGTGGGGTGGTAGTGCCATGGGGCATCAAGGTGCGTGCCGTTGTGGGTTGAGATCTGTACGTCCTCGACCGCCCAGCCCATGGACTCAGGTAGCTGGTCCGGCCGTAGCCCCGGGAAGATCGAGCAAATCTCTCCCGCCGTTTCCGCGTGCCGTCGGTAGGACACTTTCGGAAGCATAGGATCGGGATCGGAGCGAATTCCTGCCTCCAGAGGCACAGAGATGTCTATGAAGCGGCGTGGCATGGGCTGTGGCGCGGAAATGATCCCGGCCGACGGATCATACAGCCTAAGCCACGGAAATGGCACGTTTTGGGAACTAGGCGCTCATCCCCGCCCTTGACTTCGCCAGACGATGGGCAAGCGATTCTCTAGAGGTTTCCGGCACCTGCACCACTTGGCGTGACGAAAGGGTCGCGGTCCGTGGCGTCGCCCCGGGGCGATCCATTGCGCACTCCCGAGAAACGTGACGGCTGGATTGGGCTGGTTCAGCGCCACGAGACTGTGGCGAACGTCTTGGACAGGCCTGACCGTGCTGCGGAGGCGAGTGTAGATGTACGTAAACCACCGCCACCCATGGCTAGTGACACTTAGAGGCAGCACCAAGCCTAGGTCGCGAGACTACCGCCCCACCAGGGGCTCGCACGTCCGCTGTGGCTCCGGGAAACAGCCTAGGCCTATCGGTCTGGCCGCTCAGGTTCAGGCTGACCTGCCGCCTGGATCGCCAGCATGAGGGCTGTCGCAAGCACCAAGCCGGAGACCGTCCGGCGGGTGTGCAGGGAATCCGCTTGGATCCGACACTCCGGGCTTGCCATGCTAGAGAGTTCAAGATGACGCGTCAGCTAAGGGCTTGCAAGGCCAGCCGGCATCCCCGGGTGGATCAAGCCCCCCATCTCCGGGCCAAACAATAGCGGCTCCGAACGTTCCGTCTGCTATAATTTCTTCAAGTCCTAGGGCAGTAGGAAAAGAAAGACAAAAGGAGACCTGAAGCGAGCATGTCACTCGAATCTCAGGCGATGGGGGATCTGGTCAAGAAGTATGGCAACCACGCACAGGATGTCGGCTCCTCCCAAATCCAGATCGCAGCGCTGACACACCGCATCGCCAGCCTGACAGAGCATCTCAAGTCGCACCGCAAAGACTTCTCTTCGCGGCGTGGTCTGTTGAAGATGGTCAGCAGGCGTCGTCGACTCTTGCGTTACTTGAGCAAGAGTAACCCAGGCGAGTACGTACGGGTGGTTGAGTCCTTGGGCATTCGCGGCTAGTCCGCGCCTCCGAGGTTAAACAGTGCACCACATAGCTTGTGGCCGGCCTAGACGGTCGCCGAGCACGTCAAGTGCGCATCCCAGCCTCCTCTAGGGGCCTTTGCGGACCGATGACAGGCGGCGCCACGCCGCACCTGTCGAAATGACGCCGTAGTACAGCATTTATCCCGCCCTAGGAACGTTGAAGCACCTCCCGAGCGAAAGCCGGGAGTCCAAGAAGGAAAGACACAGTCAAGATGAAACACACAGTTGAATTCGAGCTAGACAACAAGACGGTCTCGCTCGAGACGGGCCGACTCGCCAAGCAGGCGGGCGGCGCCGTGGTCGTTCGCTGTGGCGAGACACAGGTGCTCGTCACGGCCACCTCCGCGCCCGACCCCAGGGAGGGCGTGGACTTCTTCCCGCTAACAGTCGACTACCGGGAGTACACCTACGCAGCCGGACGGTATCCAGGCGGCTACATCAAGCGCGAGGCCAGGCCTAGCGAAAAGGAAGTTGTCACCTGCCGGCTCATCGACAGGCCGCTGCGCCCGCTGTTCCCGAACGGCTATCGCAACGAGACGCAAATCATCGCGTTCGTCATGTCTGCCGACCCGAAGCACGATCCAAGCGTCTACGCGATGATCGGCGCCTCCGCCGCCTTGGCGATCTCCGACATTCCAGTCGTGCACACCACGGGCACGGTGCGTGTCGCGCGGATCGGCGAGGACGACTGGGTGCTCAACCCCTCCCACGAGGAACTGGCCGAAGCCAACATCAACTTCATCGTGGCCGCAGCCGAGGCGGGCATCGTGATGGTCGAGGCCGCAGCGAACGAAGCCGTCGAGGCGTCAATGCTCGAGGCGGTTCGGCAGGGGCACGACGGATGCAAGCGAATCATTGCGGCGATTGAGGAACTGCGTGAGAAGGCCGGCAAGCCTAAGCGCGACTTCCAGGCCGGCGAAGTCGACCAAGCGGTGCGGGACGAAATCGAGGCTCGCTGGGGCGAGCAGGCCGAAGATGCTCTCGACACGAGCAAGCAGGACAAGCTCACGAGCTACGCAAGGTTCCGCGCGATCAAGAAGGAGATCAAGCAGGCCTACGCCGGCGACAGCGAGAAGGCGGCCCAAGCCGCGAAGTTCATGGATCCCTGGCAGGAGAAGCTCTTCCGCAAGCAGGTCTTCGAGCACGGGCGACGTCCGGACCACCGGGCACCGGACCAGATCCGTCCCATCACTTGCGAGGTCGGCGAGCTCGCAAGAGCCCATGGCTCGGCGGTGTTCACCCGGGGTGAGACACAGGCATCGGTGACGACCACGCTAGGCACCAAGGTCGACCGTCAGCGGCAGGAGCGGATCGAGGATCCGAACTACGAGAAGGAGTTCATGGTTCACTACAACTTCCCACCTTTCAGTGTTGGAGAGACAGGGTTTATGCGAGGCCCTGGACGCCGCGAGATCGGCCATGGTCTGTTGGCGGAGCGGGCGTTGACACCCGTCCTGCCCGATTCTGAGGAATTCTCCTACACCATCCGCATTGTCAGCGACATCCTCGAGTCGAACGGTTCGAGCTCGATGGCAACGGTCTGTGGTGGAACGCTGTCGATGATGGACGCCGGCGTTCCCATCAAGGCGCCTGTGGCCGGCATCGCCATGGGCCTCGTAAGTGATGGCGACGATTTCATGGTGTTGACCGACATCGCCGGCGCCGAGGACCACTACGGCGACATGGACTTCAAGGTCGCTGGCACGGAACAGGGCATCACCGCCCTGCAGATGGACATCAAGCAGCCCAACGTCAGCGTCGAGGTTCTTGAGAAGGCTCTCGGACAAGCCCGCACAGCAAGGCTGGAAATTCTGGAGAAGATGCTTGCGGTGTTGCCGGAGTCTCGCGCCGATGTGGCCGAGCACGCTCCGCAGATCGTGAAGATCAAGATCCCGCAGGACAAGATCCGAGACCTGATCGGGCCGGGCGGCAAGCACATCAAGGGCTTACAAGAGGAAACTGGCGCCAAGATCGACGTCGACGACGACGGCAACGTCAGCATCGCTTCAACAGATCGCAGCAAGGCCAAGATTGCGATCGAACGCGTCAAGGATTTGGCCAGGTCTCCCGAGATCGGCAAGGACTACCTCGGCAGAGTCACGAAGATCACCGAGTTCGGGGCGTTCGTGGAGATCTTCAAGGGCACCGAGGGTCTGCTTCACATCAGCGAGATCTCCGAGCATCATGTTCGCGCGGTCAGCGATGAGCTCGACGTAGACGACCAAGTGCAGGTGCGCTGTCTAAACGTAGATGGCAACCGGATCAAGCTCAGCCGGCGGGCGATCTTCGAAGACCGTCGCGGTGGACCTCCTCGAAGTCACGACCGTGGTCCACGCGGTGGCGGTGGCCGTGACCGGGATCGCGGCGGCAGGGACCGTGGCGGCAGGGACCGTGGCGGCAGGGACCGCGGTTGGAGTGGTGGCAGAGGTCGGCGGTTCAGGAGTGACTCCCGATCGCGGTCCGACGACCGTGGCCGCCGCGGCAATCCGTCGGACTAGCTCGACCTCCAGTTCGACCCGTGCGGCTGCACTGCGCCTAGGCGGTTCTCGAGGATCATGCCCTCGTTGAACCCGAGGATGCGCAGCCGCTCGGGACCGGTTCCCAGCGCAGCGCGTGGCGCTAGACCAACCAGCTCCGCGCCGAGCACCTGAGCACCCTCAGGACCAGCCATTTGGTCGACGGCGTCAAGGGCCTGTTCGGCCGTGGTGCGCCCGAGGTCGGTGAGGTTCATTGAGACCTGCGCTACGCCTGCCGACTCCAGATAGAGCCCAAGCGCCTTCACGCCTGGGAGGCCGCCTGACGACTCCCTGATGCGGCGAGCGATGCGCTTGGCCACACTAGCGTCGCGGCCGGCAAGCTGCACGTTGAAGGCGACCATCGCCTCTCGCACTCCGACGCAGCACGCGCCAGCGGTCGGATGAAGTTCTGGCCCGCCTACGTCTGGCAGGAACTCACCTTGCCGGACGGATCGTGCCAGCTTGGCGAACCCATGCCTGCGTACGGTTTCAAGCCGACGCCTCGAAGCTGTTGTGCATGCCTCGCCGTAGAGATAGACGGGTACGCGCAAGTGGTCCCAAAGTCGCGCACCCAAGGACCGTGCGACATCGACGCAAGCCTCAGGGGCCACATCCCCAAGCGCCACGATCGGTACGACGTCGAGTGCGCCAACGCGCGGATGGACACCTTGGTGCTGTCTTAGGTCGATGTGTTCCACCGCCGCTTCCGCGATGCCGTCGATTGCATTTGGAACGGCGTCGAGCTGGCCCACAAGCGTCAGCACTGAACGGTTGTGATCTGGATCCGTGTGCAGGTCCAGTGAAGCGACGCCGAACGACGTGGCGATCCCCTCCAAGTCCGTGAGCCAAGCCTTGTCGCATCCTTCGGACACGTTCGGTATGCACTCCACTAGGTGGTTCATGGCGAAGCACTGGCACCTTCGAGCGACGGGTCGGAGAGTGAAGCCAGAAGGCCTGCGATATACACTGGATCTGGACGTTCCGCGACTCGTGCGCTCCGCAATACCGAAGCCCTTGGAGGCGGTGACGATCCTAGCGATCCTCGCATCGCTCTATCTGATCTTTCTCTGGGTTCCCAACGAGGCCACGATGGGAGTGGTCCAGAGGATCTTCTACATCCACGTCTCCTCTGCGGCGGTTGCGTTCCTCGGATTCTTCATCGGGGGCGCCGCCGCCATCGGGTACCTGATGAATCGGGTGGGGACTCGGGATGACCTCTCGGTGGCGTGCAACGAGGTCGGTCTCGTGTTCGCGTTCGTGAACCTGATCACTGGATGCCTATGGGCGAAGCCCGTCTGGGGTGTGTACTGGGCCTGGGACGCGCGGCTCACGGCGATGCTCCTGCTCGCACTGATCTACGTGGCCTACCTGATACTTCGGCAGTCGTTGACCGAGCCGGACCAGCGAGCGGTCGTTTGCGCTGTCGTGTCAATCTTCGGCATGGTCGACATACCGATCGTATACATGGCGAACCGCTGGTGGCGGACGCAACACCCCGCACCGGTGATCGGCGGCGGAGGCTCCTTGGACCCAAGGATGATGTTCGTGCTGTTCTTCACGATGGCGGCGATGATCCTGCTGTTCTGGTGCCTCGTCAGGCAGAGACGTCGGCTCGAATCCCTTGCTCGCGCGGCGGATGGGCTCCGTCGAGAAGTGCAGACGCTGGCCTAGAAGGAGAAACGCCACCGTGGAAGAAAACCTAAAGTGGGTCTGGGCAGCGTTTAGCATTGCGTGGCTCCTGCACGTCGGCTATCTGACTCTACTTTCGAGCCGGGCAAAGGACATCGAGCGCCAATTCGACGATCTGAAAACGCAAGTCAGGGAATCCTCGGACACGAGCGAGGATAGCGACCAGATCTGAGCCGCTTCCCCGCCCTGAGCCGGTCGCTGACTGCGACCGCGGTGCAGAGCCGCTCTCGGTCTGGGGCAGCGACGGGGCAGACGCCTAGTTCTCGGCCCGACGGGACTAAACAGCGTCCGGAACGATCCAAGGTGCGCGATAGTCGCGCTTCAGGAGCGTGTTGGCGCCGAAGTTGCCGATGAACTGCTCCTTGTCCGGGTCGAACAGGAGCTTGTCGCCGGTGCGGTAGGAGATGTTCGCCAAATGGCATAGCGCTGCCGAAAGGTGACCCTCCAGGACATCACACGTCAAATCGCTGACGCGTCGGCTCATCACGCCCTTGCGGAAGTTCTCGAAGTGCAGCGCAGTGCCATCCACGTCGTCCGCCTCCCGGGTCGGTCCGGGTGTGCGCTTCTCGCCCATGAAGGTTTGGTAGCCCCTGTTGGACATGGTGAGGAGCCCGTCGCTGCCGAAGAAGATGTCGCCGATCGTGTGCCTGCCGCCCCCGGAATCCTCCAGTAGCCGGCATTCCCCTCCCGTGATCAAGCCGCGCACCTCGAACTGCAGCATCTGTCCGCCATAGTCAAAGCTGGCGTGTTGCGTGTTGGGCGTCTCCTGGTCGTCGTCGTAGACGTAGTGGCCACCCGCCGAATAGGCATGCTCCGGGAGATGGTCAACGCCCAAGCCCCATCGGGCAACATCCATCTCGTGGACGCCCTGGTTGCCGATGTCCCCGTTGCCGAACGCCCAGTGCCAGTGCCAGTTGTAGTGGAACCGGTTCTGCTTGAACTCGTGAGGCTGCGCCGGACCGAGCCAGATGTCGTAGTCCACACCTGGGGGCACCGCACTGACAGGCACGGAGCCGATGGTCTCGCGCCGCTTGAAGCACAATCCCTTGGCCATGTAGACCTCGCCAATCAGGCCCTCCCGGAGCTTTTGGATGGCCTCGATCTTGAAGGGCAGCGAGCGTGACTGATGGCCGATCTGAACGATCCGCCTGTACTTCCGAGCCGCCTCGACCATCTTCCGTCCCTCGAAGATGTTGTGGCTGGCCGGCTTCTCGCAGTAGACGTCCTTGCCCGCCTGGCACGCCCAAATCGTGGAGAGCGCGTGCCAGTGATTCGTCGTGGCGATCGTGACCACGTCGATGTCCTTGTCGCCGAGCATGTCGCGCAGGTCGCGGTACTCCTTCGCCGGTTCGGTCTGATGCTGCTTGAGATAGGCGGTGCCCTTCTCGACGGCAGCTTGGTCGATGTCCACAATCGCCGCGACAGCCATGCCGGAGTTGTTGGCGACCGCCCGCAGATGGGACCTGCCACGGCCGTTCACGCCTATGACTGCGGTCTGGAGACGATCGTTCGCCCCCAGGACCCTTGCGTATTGCGCTGCGGTCAAGGTGGCGACCGTCGCGCCGGTGTTGGTGAGAAACTCGCGTCGATCCATCTAAGCCCCCGTGGGCAACCCGATTGTAAGGCGGTGCCTAAGATCAGGCTCCGTCGTCCAGAGGCACTTCGTGGTATTCCAGCGCCCACTCGCGCATGAACAGAACCCGAGACGGTCGGACGCGGTAGAGCATGAATTCGGGATTGTCGATCGACCCAAGAAAGCTCCGCAGCAGCGGGTTGTCATCCCAGATTTCCTGTCGAACTGCCCTGTCCTCAACGAGTTCTGCAGTCCCGGAGATCCTCACTTGGTCGTGGCCGTTGTCGAGGTAGCAGAGCTCGACGGCCGGATTGAGTTCCAGCTGGCGAGTCTTCTGGGAGCTGCGCAAGGATGCCACGAAGACCGTGAAGCCATCCACTCGCACTGGCGAGACAGGACGCAGCCTAGGCTCGCCATGCTCGACGCTGGCGAGCATCGGAAACGGTGCGCGGGCCATCGTCTGGCGTGACAGCTCGGCAACGCGCGAAGAATCGACCGGGGACGGCTCCGGCTTCATGGCCGCAGTCTAGCGCGCCGATCCTCGCTTACTCGCAGGCCTACAATGAGTTGCTCCCATGGGCATTCTGGGCCTCTGCGCCACCCTCATTGCGGCATATGCACTGTCTTCGAACCGGTCCAAGGTGCGTCATCGGATCGTGGCTTGGGGCCTAGGCCTGCAGCTCCTGATGGCGGTGCTAGTGCTGCGCACCCCGTTCGGTCTGGTGTTCGATGGGCTGGGCCAGACGTTCCGGCAGTTTGTCTTGCTGGCAGAGGAAGGCAGCTTCCTGGTCTTCGGAGACCTCGGCAGGTCGGCGAACGGAGTGATTCTGGCCTTCCAGATCCTTCCGCTGATCATCGTCGTATCCACGATTTCGGCGATCCTGTACCACTTCCGCATCCTGCCGAAGATCGTGGCGGTGCTGGCGTTCCTCATGCAGCGCGGGATGAAGTCCAGCGGGGCCGAATCCCTCAGCGTCGCGGCGAACCTCTTCTTGGGCCAGGCCGAGGCACCCCTGACGATTCGTCCCTACCTAGCGAAAATGACGCGCTCGGAGATCATGACCGTCATGACCGGCGGCATGGCGACGGTGTCGGGAGCGATCCTGATCGCCTATGTACAGCTCGGTGCCGCAAATGCCGAGAATTTGCTGATGTCCCTGCTCATGACCGCACCCACCTGCATCATGATGGCCAAGATCATGGAGCCCGAGACTGGAGTGCCCGAGACTCTAGGGAGCACGCCCAAGCAGGCCGATCTGGGCGACCGCAACTTCATCGACGCTGCATCCCGTGGGGCCAACGAGGGACTGACCGTTGCACTGCACGTGGGCGCGATCCTCATCGCGTTCGTCGGCATCGTGGGCGTGCTCAACGGCACTTTCAGTGCGATTCGTGACTTACTCGGTGTCAGCTGGTTTCCCGGCAGCATCCAGGCAATCCTTGGCCCTCCGTTCGCCATCGTCGCGGCCATGTTGGGGGTCGCTTGGGAAGACGCCTCGACCGTTGGCAGTCTGCTCGGCACCCGGATGGTGCTCAATGAGTTCATCAGCTACGCGGAACTTGCGACCATCAAGGACACATTGCGTCCCGAATCGTTTCTGATCACGAACTACGCGCTGTGCGGGTTTGCGAATGTTGGGTCCGTCGGGATCCAGATCGCTGCCTTGGGTGCGATCGCTCCCGTTCGGCGAGGTGAGCTCGCCGCACTTGGGTTCCGCGCGATGATCGCCGCAACGCTGTCCAACTTCTCAACGGCCTCCATGGCAGGCTTGATCGCCTTCACCCCGCTGCTAGACCTCTAAAGCTATTCCATTGCCGATACCAACCACGATTCTGCTCAAGCTGCTCGCCAGCTTCGTCATCGGTGCGATCCCCTTCGCGGTGATCGCGATGTGGCGTTCGGGCACCAACATCCAGGACATCGGATCCGGCAATCCGGGGTTCAACAATGTCCTGCGGTTCAGCAAGAAGCGGGCGCTCATCTCCCTGGTGGGCGACATCGGCAAGGGCTTCCTACCCGTCTGGCTGTTCTACGACCCGAGCAACTACGTCAATCTGGCGTGGTTGTACGCAATGGGCGCGGTCTTCGGCCACTGCTACTCACCGTTTCTACGGTTTCGAGGCGGCAAGGGGATTGCCACGTCGGCGGGCGCCATGCTCGCCATCTACCCGTTGACAGCCGTCTCCGGGCTTGTGGTCTTCGTCGCGGTCCGGCTCTTGGGAATCCGACTCGCGCTCAACGAACGTGGTGCCGTGGCCTCGCTTCTGACGTGGGTGTACTTCGCCGTGGCCCTGCATTTCATGGCGGGGATGCCGCACACGAAATACGCGATGCTGATGACGCTGTTCCTGTTCTGGCGGCACAAGTCCAACATCCGTCGGATGTTGGGGCGCTGACCGCGCCAGGTCCCGCAAGCCCTTCTGGTATCCTGCGCCCTCTATGAGCACTCTGCCGAGCTACTGGCTCGTCAAATCCGAACCTGGAGCGTACTCCTGGGACGACTTGGTGCGGGACGGCTGGACCTACTGGGACGGGGTCCGGAACTATGAGGCCCGCAACAACATACGCAAGATGGCAGTTGGCGATAAGCTGCTCTACTACCACTCCAACAAGGGCGTCGCGGTGGTTGGCATCGCGGAGGTCACGCGTGACCATTACCAGGATCCGACCACCGAGGACACACGTTGGAGCGTGGTGGACATCAAGCCCGTCCGACCTCTGGCGGTGCCAGTCTCGCTGGCCACTATCAAGAAGGACCCACTGCTGTGCAACATGGTGGTCGCACGGCGCAGCCGACTCTCGGTGTCGAGCGTCACTCCAGACGAGTTCGCTCGCGTCCTCGAACTGGGCGGTGGATGAACACGGGGACATCGACGACTCCTCGCTGCTGAGCCTGAGACAAATCGCAGAGTGGTTGCAGTAGTATTGGACGGTCGCAACGACAACGATCGCGTCGTGGCTCCCCACTCATCGATTTCAGATATCCGTAGTCAACTTATGCCAAACAACAGCAAACCGACACGAAGAACATTCCTTTCCGGAGCGGCGTCCGCCTCTCTCGGGATGACGATCATCCCGGCATCCGCAATCGCGACGCCCGCGCCCAGCGACCGCCTGAACATCGGCCACATCGGCTTGGGTGGTCGAGGCCGGCGCTTCCTGAGACCGCTGTCTCGGGTCGACCAGAAGCTCGTGCCGTGGGAGAACCTCGGAGGCGCCGGGGACCGTTACATGCGCCCCGCCCTCTCGGTGGCGCTGTGCGACGTCGACTCAAGCCGGCTGGACATGTCCGCCACGATGGTAGGAGGCAAGCCTCGGCTCTACAAGGACTTCCGCCGGCTACTCGAGCAGAAGGACATCGACGCGGTCTACATCGCCTCGCCCGACCACTGGCACGCGCTGATGACGATAATGGCCTGCCAGGCTGGCAAGGACGTGTACGTTGAGAAGCCCGCCGCCAAGACGATCGAGGAGGGCCGCGCCATGGTCACGGCGGCTAGGCGCTACGGCCGCGTCGTGCAGGTGGGCTCCCAAGGCAGGTCCCAAGAGGCCGCGTTCTACGCGAAGCAGTACATCAACAACAACCAGATCGGCACCGTCAGCGAGGTCAAGTGCTGGCACTACGAGAACCCACGAGGTGACTGGACGGCAGACACTGAGGCTCCCTCTAGGCTGGACTACGACAAGTGGATCGGTCCGGCACGGTACGTGCCCTACAACGAGACACGCACCCATGGAAGATTCCGCTGGATGCTCGACTTCGGGGGAGGTCAGATCCGCGACCGCGGCGCCCACGTGATGAGCGTTGCGCAGTGGGTGATGAACGCTGACGAGACCGGTCCGGCCACCGTCGAGGCTGTCGGCACTCCGCACTTCGGAGGCATCTACGACTCGCCGCAGCACATGACGGTAACGTACAAGTTCAAGGACCCAGACTGGACTCTGATCTGGGCCCAGCCCGGTGAGCCGTCGGAAGAGCTGGACGCGCGGTACGGCGCCGTCTACTGGGGCGACAAGGGCCGCATCACTGTGACATACGGAGACCGGAACACGACCGACACAGAGGAACAGGCCAAAGACTACGAACTGCCATACGGTGGCGTCGAGGTGTTCAAGAGCCCAGGCCACGGCGAGAACTTCGAGGACTGCATCATTTCGAGGGAGAAGCCGGTGATGGACATCGAGGCGGCACACCGCGTGTCGACTCTGTGCATCCTTGGCAACGTCTCCTACCGTCTCCGACGGAAGCTCGAATGGGATCCCGTCAACGAAGTCGTCCTGAACGACCAGGAGGCGAACCGAATGCTCAGCAACCCAGGGAACGGGCCTTGGCACCTATAGGGAGAGGCTCGGGCACACAGCGAGGCTATGAGAGCAGAGGAACGGAGAGATCGATGAAAGACGGAAGCAACAACGATTCAGTTCGGAAGCAGCACCTTGCAGGGATGGCCGTAGCACTGGCCGCAGCCGGTGCCGCCAAAGCGGCTGAGGACGAGGACGAGTTCCTGAAGGGCATCCGCAGCGAAGACGAAGAGGCCAACTACAAGGCTTGGTCGACCGCCGATCAGGTCGATCCGAGTGTGGTTCCGACGCTCTGCACGCTGCTGACCGCGGACAAGCCGAACGTGCGCAATGCGGCAGCTGAAGCCCTGAAGAACGTTACGCACGGTGTTGGCAAGACCATTGACGCCGCACGGCTTGGAGCAAACGTAGGCCGTCCCGACGACCCTGGAAGGATGGATCGGCGTCAGCAGGTCGTTGGGCAGTTCCTGGCGGTTCTTGGGAACAACAAGTCCTCCGAACTTGCCAAGACCACTGTGCTACGGCATCTTTCGCTTATCGCAACCAGCGACGCTGTGCCGGAAATCGCGAAGTTCCTGATGGACGAAGCACTCAACGAGGAGGCGGCGTTCTGTCTGGAACGAATCCCTGGAAAGCTCTCCGAAGAAGCGATGTTGAATGCCCTGCCCTCGGTGGCAGATGAATTCAAGCCCCGCATCCTTGCTGCAGTGGGACATCGGCAGGCCGAGGAGGCGGCAGGTGTCTGCATCGACGCCATGCGCAGCGACGACGCAACGATGGCCATGGCAGGCATGAAGGCATGGGCTCGGATCGGGGTGACCACCGACCAAGAGGTCCAGCTCCCCGAGCGCGACAAGCTAAACGAGTGGCAACGGATCGAGTACGACGACAGTCTCCTGCGGTACGCCGATGCCCGGCTCGCAAAGGGAGATGCGGCCGAAGCGGCAGCGATCTACCGCGACGCCCTGGCGCGCGAGGAAGAGCACCTGCAGTGCGCCGGCATCATTGGACTCGCGAAGATTGACTCGGCTGAGGCGGCCGCCGCAATTTTTCCGAAGCTGGACAGCGACCACAACACCGTTCGCATCACAGCCCGGAAGGCGTGGGAGGAGATCGCGAACACCTAGGCCGCTCCCGAGCGGAGTCGCCGTCGCCAGCCTGCGACGGCCCCATCAGGTCAGCAGGCTGCTTGTGAGGCCGTTGCCTGCTAGAGCGGGAGCGTACTGCCCGCGGACGGCTTTCGTCACATCGGCAAGACCGGCACGCATCGTTCTCGACGACTATGCGTGCATTGTGTCCAAGCGCGCCGGGTCAAGGATCGTCATCGTCGTGCGGCAAGCTCGCGCGACATCCCTGGCTGCAAGTGCGACACTGCCCTCAACCGGATGAGAGTGACCGCTATGACACGCCAATCCAGAAGATCATTCCTCGCCGCATCCGCAGGTCTTTCGATCTACGGCTGCTCGCAGCCAGAACCTGTCGAGACCGCTGCCAGCCCGGGAACCGCAGAGGCACCGATGAAGCTCTCGCTCTCCGTGAGAGTGGCTGAGTCCTTCTCGGACAAGCGAAATTCCGAGATGACCTTGGACGAGCTGATCGCGATGGCCAAGGCATTCGGCTACGAGGCTCTCTGCATGCGGGCATCACAGCTTGGTACCCACTCGCCGCCGGAACAGGTGGCTGAGGCTCGCTCGAAGATCGACGAGGCCGGCCTCAAGGTATCCATGGTGACTGGCGACTTCGCTGTGCCGAGCAACAACGAGGAGGGGCCCATGCTGCTCCGCAACATCACTCCCTATCTCGACTTGGCGGAAGCTCTCGGATCAAGCCTGATCCGAGTCTGCATGAAGAAGGATGAGGACATCGAGTTCGCCCAGAAGTCCGCTGACGAAGCTGCCGAGCGTGGGATCCGTCTGGCACATCAGTCGCATTGCGCGAGCCTCTTCGAGACTGTCGAGGGTTCGCTGCGAGTGCTGACAGCAGTCGACAGACCGAACTTCGGAATCATCTACGAGCCGGCCAACTGGTTCATCGCCGGCGAAGACTATGGCATCGACGCAATCCGCAAGATGCAGCCGCACCTCTTCAACTTCTACATCCAGAACCACAGGCTGACACCGGACGGGGTCACGAACGTGACGACTTGGAAAAAGGGACTCGTACCAGTCGACCACATCGGTGTCTGGGAGCAGGGCGGCGTCGATGTAGACGGCGTGTTCGATGCTATGCACGAAGTCGGCTACGAGGGGTACCTCACCGTGCACCAAGCGTTCGGCGACGTGATGCCTGTGGAGGAGGCAGTGAGGAGGAGCTACGAACGACTCCAGCCCCTCACCATGTCGCGGAAGTCCGGCGCGGCCTAGGGAGGCATCAGATGTCCATCGATCGAAGGGAATTCATCATCTCGTCCGGTGCGGCGATGGCGGCCGCCTCCACGGCGAAGGCGGCCGAAGCCAAGATTCGTGCCGCTGTCCTGGGCACGCAGCACGGCCATGTCCGAGGCAAGCTCCAAGCCATGATCGACTCCCCCGATTATGAAGTCGTCTGCATCTGCGAGCACGATGCGGATGTCCAGAGCAAGCAAGCGGTCGATCCCCTTTACAAGGGACAGACCTGGGTCTCAGAGAGCGAACTTCTGAGCGACCAGTCGATCGACTTGGTGGTCGTGGAATGCAAGCCGTGGCAGGCGATCCCTTGGGGGCAGAAGGTGCTCGCCGCTGGCAAGCACCTGCATCTCGAGAAGCCTGCTGGGGACACGTTCGAGCCTTTCAAGGAACTCTTAGACGATGCCCGGTCCAGAGGACTCCTGCTGCAGAAGGGATGGGTCCTGCGTGGCCAGGAGGGAATCAACGCCGCTGTCGAGGCGGCCCAGAAGGGCTGGCTGGGCGAAGTTCACCTAATCCGGGCCACCATGAATTCCGACCGCGATATGCCGCAACGGGACTTGGAGGCACGCTATCCAGGCGGAGCGATGTTCGAGCTCGCCGGACACATGATCGACCGTGTGCTGGAGTTCACGGGCAGGCCCACCAAGGTCCACACGTGGCTTCGCCAAGACACCGGTATCGACGACAGCCTCAAGGACAACACGCTGGCGGTCCTTGAGTTCGACGGTGGCTTGGCAGTCGTGTCGACGACAGCCAGGATGTATGGGTCCAGCGACCACCGTTCGTTCGAGGTCATCGGCACCGACGGCAGCTTCATGGTCCAGCCCTTGGGCGGACACTCGTCGATGCGGGTCACCATGCGCGAGGCGCACGGTCCGTACAAGCGGGGCTGGCGGACTGTCGACCTAGGTCCGCAACCGCGGTACATCGCGGACTTCGTGGAGTTTTCACGGGCATTCAAGACCATGACGCCGCTGAAATACTCGTACGACCACGAGCTGCTGGTGCACGAGACGCTGCTGCGAGCCTCCGGCATGATGTCCTAGCGTCGGGCAGTGCGCACAGACGCACTTGGACATCGATCACCGCTCCCATGTTCTCCTTCCATCGAGGATTCCCACACATCGACTGCGAGATCTCAGAATCCGCTGAGTCACTTCGATCGTCACGTGCAAGAAAACCTCTAGCTCATTGCTATACAATCACTTAGATATTTCGGACAGGCACTATCAATTTAAGGCCAGTTCCCCGCCCGGCCATTCCGAATCGACAGTGGATCGACGAGAGTTCATGGCAGCGCTTGCTGGCGCTGCTCCGTTCGCACTGGCCTGCGATCCGTTGGACAAGACTGCCGTGGGCGGCCTCAAGCTGTCGATCACCTGCGACATGTTCCGTGGCAGCAGGCGTGGCCTCCCTGTCGACACGGTGGACCGCAAGGATCCACGGCCCGATCCCGACGTAAGCTACACGCCGGATGAAGCCCTCGCCCTGGCCAAGAGCCATGGGTACCAGGGCTTCGAAATGTTCGACTGGCGGAACGAAGAGGAACGCGCGGCCTATGCGGCCGCCATGCGGAAGCACGGACTCGAACTCGTCTGCCTCACCGCAAACAAGGGTGTGCGGGCTCCCGGATGCGGCCTGACGGACCCGGCCGAGCTAGAAGGATTCCTCAAGGAGATCGCAGACGCTTCAGTCGTAGCGAAAGAGTTGGACTGCCGGAGACTGGTCGTTTTGACGGGCTTCGAACGCGAGGGTGTGCCACGCGGCGAGCAGTTGGACAGCTGCGTGGCTGGTCTGAAGGAAGCCGTGCCAATCCTAGAACGACAGGGCATGACGATAGTTCTCGAGCCGATCAATACGATCGTCACTCGACCGGGGTTCTTCTTGGCGGGAGCTCGCGAGGGCTTCGAAATTCTTCGCCGCGTGGACTCACCGCACGTAAAGCTGCTGTTCGACATCTATCACGTGCAGGTCACGGACGGGGATCTGATCCTCCAGATTCGTGACAACATTGACTGGATCGGCCACTTCCAAATCGGCGACCATCCCGGACGCATGCAGCCTGGAACCGGTGAGATCAACTACCGCAACGTGTTCCGTGCGATCTACGAACTGCAGGAGTCCGGGAGGTTCGACGGCTACGCGGGTCTCGAGTACCACCCGAGCATCACCCTTGCGCAGACCATGGCCGAAGTGAGGGAACTGGCCAACTTTGCGTGATCACGACCGATGGCAACCTGACTCGGGTGGAATCACCTAGACAGGGTCGTCGATAGCCCAGGGCTCGCGATAGTCCTTCGTCAGCAGCTTGTCGGCTTCCGGATCGTTGATGAACTGTTCCTTGGACGGGTCGAAGTGCAACACTCGGCCAACACGGTAGGCGATCTCGCCAAGATGCACGAGAGCGCACGAGAGGTGTGCAACCTCGGCATTGGCTACCGGCTGTTCACGGCTCTTCACGCAGTCCAGGAAGTTGTACATGTGCTCCGGGTGACCAGTCGGGCCGTTGGCCATGCCCGGGCCCTTGGTCTCGTCCTTTCCGAGGTACACCTGAAAGTAGCCTCGGCGCGAGAAGATCATGTACCCGTCGGTGCCGTAGAACGCATTGCCGCTGTCGAAGCCGTGCAGGCCGTAAGGGGTCCAGCCTCGATCCTCGTAGAGGAGCACCTTTCCCTCCTCGTACTGGTAGGCCACGGTCATGTTGTCCGGGAACTCGCGGATCCCCTCGAGATCGATCTTGCTTCCGTGGCCGGTGATCCGCACAGGATGGGTTGTCACTCCCAGGCCCCATCGGGCTAGATCGATGTCGTGCGGGCCGTCGCCCCCAAGGTCACCGTTGCCAAAGGCCCTGTACCAGTTCCAGTTGCGGTTGTAGCGGTTGGGATTGAAGGCCCCGTCGTACGCTGCGGGACCGACCCACAGATCGTAGTTGACACCCGGAGGAATCGGGGCGTCCGCGACAGGCTGCCTGTGTTCGTGCCGCTGGCAGTTCCACGCCTTGGACATCTTGACTTCGCCGATGACTCCCTCCTTAAGCAACTGATCCGCCTTCTTGGTCACTTCGCTCGATCGCATCTGCGTACCGTGCTGCACGATCCGCCCGTACTTCTTGGCCGCTTCGACCAGCAGGCGTCCCTCGCGAAAGACGTGGCTCGCAGGCTTCTCGATGTAGACATCCTTGCCTGCCTGCATCGCGCGAATCGCGATCGGTGCATGCCAATGGTGCGGCGTTGCGACGATTACGGCATCGACTTCCTTGTCTTCCAGCACCCGTCGGAAGTCCTCGACGAGCTCCGGGGTGTCGCCGCGGCTCTGGTTGACGGTGCTCCCGGCACGCTCGGCGTTGGCTTGGTCGATGTCGCAAATCGACACCATGCGCACGTCATCCCGTTTGAGGATGCGCTCGACATGTTTGTGGCCCATACGTCCTACACCGATCATGGAAGCGCCGATCTGGTCGTTCGGCGACTGCGCACTGGCGCGGAGCGCAAGCGTCCCTAGGGCTGCTCCGACAGCTTCTCGACGAGTGATCTTGATCATGAGTGCTCCTTGATCGGGCCCGTGACGATTCGAACGAACGTACGGCCATGCTGCAGGCACGTCGGACCCCATAGCAGATTGTTGGCGCTTTTGGTTGGAGACAACACTCTGCGGACGATCAACACACGGCCCGACAGCAATATTGGCACGGGACGAGCATAGGTGTCTCTAGCCTCCGAGTCACACCAACTCCATGTACCCATTCAAAGAGCCTGCACGCAGATGGCTTCATCGCAGTGCCCGAGGCGGCGGCGCGACCTCAGCGGCTAGCCGATTGGACGCTGCAGTCAATCCCGCCTGACTGGTGTGGGAAGTCTGTGGGACACAGCTGACCGTCCGAGACCGACGCCGTCGAGATTTCTCGAATTTGGAAGCTGGGACCGTGTTGAGGTCTGGGACAGGGCGGACGTGCAAGAGACCTCCGCACCCACCCCGATGCCGAAGGCCTATGGATGGCCTGCATCTGATTCGGCTGCGGCGATGAGCGGTGTGTTGATGCTCACGAACCCCCTGTTGTCAGGTGTCCGCGTACGCGTTGATTCCGTGAACCTGCGGATACAAGCTGGCCAGTGCACAATGGGACCCGGGACTCAGGAGGTAGCAAAGTCATTGGAATCATTCGGTTGCAGATGAGTCTCAAGATATTGACCCGCGAAACGCTAGCGGGTGCGCCCATCCTGTGTCGCCATCTCGATTGGTATGCTATCAGTGACTGTGGCATGGAGCGAGATTCAGGCATGACATTCGAAGGAGTTGAGATGAGGAAACTGGCATTGTCCTTGGCTGTTGCGCTATGCGCGGTTGCCATCGGCTTACAGGATGCTTTGGCGCAGACATCAACGGGCCAGATCGCAGGCACCGTCCTCGATCAGTCTGGAGCCGTCATCCCTGGCGTCGATGTGGAGATCACCAACACCGAAACCGGCGAAGCAGCTCGTCGTGTGCAGTCGAACGAGGTAGGCCGGTTCTCTGCCCCGCTGCTCAGGCCAGGCACTTACACCGTGGCGGCCGAACTCGAGGGATTCAAACAGTACGTCCAGTCCGACATTCAGCTCCGAGTGGACGAAGTCATGAATCTCCGCCTGATACTCGAGCCCGGCACAATCACGGAGCAAGTCACTGTCGAGGCCATGGCGGTGCAGCTCGAGGAGACCACGCACGCCATCGGCCAGGTGGTTGGTGAAACGACGATTCAGAAGCTGCCACTCAATGGACGCAACTACCTCGATCTGGGCAATCTGACCGCCGGCACCGTGCCGAACGCGCGATCACGTGACAAGACGTACTCCGCCTACGGTAACCGCGGATACCAGAACGCGTATCTGCTGGACGGGGCGCGCAACGTCAACTATCTGCGCGGACTCGACAATCGCCAGCGCGACGCCATGCGCCCGTCGCTCGAAGCCGTAGAGGAGTTCAAGGTCAACACCAGCAACTTCTCTGCTGAATACGGAGCGTCAGCGGGTGCAGTGGTCAACGTTGTGACCAAGAGCGGCACCAACGAGTACCACGGGTCCGCTTTCTGGTTCCTGCGCAATGACAACTTGGACGCAAAGGACTTCTTTGCTCCTCCGACCACTGTCGATCCGCTGTTCATCCAGCATCAGGCGGGCGGCGCACTAGGTGGCCCCATCGTCAGCAACAAGGTGTTCTGGCACGGCGCCTACCAGCGCACGCACGTCACCCGCGGGACAACGCTCACGGGAAACGTTCCGCTGGCCGACGAGAGGCAGGGACGGTTCGGCGGTCGGGACATATTCGATCCGTTCTCGACTCGCATGGGACCGGACGGCAGCCCAGTCCGTGACCAGTTCGCGAACAACGAGATTCCCGCGTCAACCATCGATCCAGTCGGACGCGATCTGGTCTCGAGATATCCGGCTCCGGTGTTCAATCAACCCGCCCGCAATTACGTGCGAGCACCCAACAACGGCATTCGAACCGATAACTTCACAGCTCGCGGGGACGTGAGAGTCAGCGACATGGACAGCATGTTTGGCCGCTACTCCCCTCTTCAACCTCCCCGACTTCGAGCAGAACGCGGTGTTCGAATCCCCCGCTGGCAACCCTGTGGTTCGCAAGGGTGATGCATTCAGCATCGGATACGGCTACACAAGGACGTTCTCCCCGAGTATCGTCAACGAGTTCCGCTTCGCTTGGAACCGTATCGGAGTCGATCAGGACGGCCTGACGCCTCGCGAGGAAGTCATCTCCGGCGCCCTACATCCCGACGTGACAAGCGGTACGCCGTCGTTTGGCCCGGCAGGGTTCACGGCCATCGGAGTCGCGCCGCCGGGATTCGGCAACCTGCCGCTGCTCAAGTCGTCCGCAGTTTGGAACTTCTCGGACAACCTGTCCATGGTCAAGGGACGCCACACCGCGAAGTTCGGATTTGACTTCCAGCTGATCAAGACGAAGACCTCCGCAACCTTGGCCGGTCGGGGTAGCTTCAGCTTCAACGGCGTCTTCTCGCAGAATCCGCAGTCACGTCCCGATACCGGAGGGTCCATCGCCGACGTGCTTTTGGGGCTGCCCAACACGATCCAGACCGGAACCCGCGCCACGGCGCGGGAGCAGCAGCAAAACCTGTACTGGTACTTCCAGGACGACTGGCAGGTTAGCTCCAGACTCACTCTGAACTTGGGGGTGCGCTACGAGCTGACGCAGCCCTTCTTCGAGCTGGACAACCGCATGGCGAACTTCGTCATGGAGTCGGATGACCCGTCGTTCGGGGAATTGATCATTGCCGGAGACAGCCGCAAGCCAAGGAGCCTGCTCAACACCGACTGGAACAACATTGCGCCCCGCTTCGGATTCGCATACCGAATCACGGACGGTCTGGTGCTCCGAGGGGGCTATGGAGTCTTCTATGGCCAGGACGAGGGCACCGGCGTGTTCCGGCGCATGACCAACAACCCGCCGTTCTTCGGGTTCGGCGGCATCTTCCTCCCAAGCGACCAGTTGTATCCGTCAAGCACGATCGCCCTCAGCGGTTCCCTGCCTCCACGGCCGGATCCCGCTCCTCCGGGAGATTTCGTGCTGGATCCGAATGCGACGGCGCGTCTGCGTAGCTGGGCTCCGACCCTCAAGATGCCCACGATCCAGCAGTGGAACCTCAGCATACAGAAGCAGTTGCCGGGCAACATCATGTGGGAGATCAACTACGTTGGCAACACCGGTCGCCAACTCTACGCGTCCTACGAGGGGAATCAGCCAATACCCGGGCCGGGAGCACAGAACAACCGACGACCGTTTGGCCAGTACAGCAGGGCGCGCATCATTCGGACGGAGCCATGGGCGACGAGTGACTATCACGGAGTCTCGACGCGCCTAGAGAAGAGGTTCAGCGGAGGCCTCTCGTTCCTGATGGCGTTCACGCACGGTCGGTCCCTCGACCTCGCAAGCAACCTTGGCAACTGCGATGGCTGTGGGCCGTCCGGAGACTATGGCGGGATCCAGAACAGCCGGGACCTCGGTGCCAACCGGGGACCCTCGAACCACAACATCCCGAACCGGTTCGTGTTTAGCGGCGTCTACAGCCTGCCGTTTGGCGAAGGGCACTCCAGGATGACCCAAGGAGCAGGGAAGCACCTCCTAGGAGGCTGGGACATCTCGGGCATCGTCACCTTCTCGGATGGCATTCCGTTCACGCCGTCGCTCAACTTCGACAATGCGAACACCGGCACGATTTCGAGGCCGGACCGCCTCAGCGACGGAACGCTCTCGAACCCCACCATCGATCGTTGGTTTGACATCGACGCGTTCGTGTTCCCAGAACGCTACACGTTTGGAAACTCTGGCCGAAACATCCTGTACGGGCACGGAACGAACATGGTGAACTTCGCGCTCCACCGAAACTTCGGGTTGCCGTTCAACGATGTGTCCAAGATCGAGTTCCGGTTCGAGGCGTTCAACTTCTTCAACCGTCCACACTTCGGACTGCCGGGGCTCGCCATCGGTAACAGGAACGTCGGCATTATTGGTGGCACGGCGGCGGACAACCGGCAGCTTCAGTTCGGCTTGAAGTTCCTCTTCTGAGGCAGCGCTGAGTCTTGGGGTGGATGGTCGCTGACTATTGCTTGGCGAGACCAAGCTGCTACCCAACCTAGGCCGGGGCACGGCAGTCACGGAGCCGTTCAGCCGAGAGTGTGTTCATCACCGGCTCGCTGGTCACCTAACTTAACCGCTGGTGGTGGATTCCGAACGACCACTTGACCATGCGCCAGGTTCGGTCGGCTGTGGGGATGCTGGTGCTCTCCCGGTCCGGTCTGCATTGGCATTGCCCGGTAAGGCGTGCCTTAAGAGACGAAGCCTCGGCACACAGGTTCGCTTTCGTCGCCAGAGTCTGGAAACCAAAGCCTACAGCGTCATGCTCTACCGCTACCCGGAAGGCAACCATGAGTGCGTCCGACTGATTGTCGGAAAGGTCAGCGACGGTCAGGCGCCGGACTATTGCGGGTGTATCGGACACAAGGTCTCGTGACTAGGAAACCACCTAGAGCCCGGTGGTGCCCGACGGGGACACGCTGTCGCCGAACGTGGTCTCCGGTAAGCCGCGGCTGATTGGACCGAGAGTAGTGTGATGCCAATCGACTCCTCACTCCTGTGGAGACTGGTCGCGCTGGGCGAGGCTTCGGACCTGGAACTCAAGGCTGTGCGGTTTCGTGGCGGCAAGGTGTCGGCACCGAGACGGGATGCGCTCGCTGACGAGCTGGCGGCGTTCGGGAACGCCACTGGCGGCAGGCTCGTGCTGAGGGTAACGGACGCCCACGAACCGCAGGCGCTTGGTCCCGCGCAGCTCAACGCGCTGGCGAGCTTAGTAACCGAGATCTGCACGCACGCGATCAGGCCATCGCTCGACTTCCGATTGTTCCGGGTACTGGCACCGGAACCGGCCAGCTGCGGTGCGCTCGTTGCCGAGATACCCGAGGGTGTGACAGCACACCGGTCGCCCGGCGGGTACTTCCGATGGCGCGGAGACACCAAGCGCCAAATGGATTCGGCAGAGATCCGCCGGCTGTCGCTGGCGTGAGGGCAGTCCGACACGACATCGACGGATACGCAGGTAGTGCATGGCACCGGCATAAACGATCTGCGACCGGAACTGTGGCGGAGGTATGCGAGTTCACGCGTGCAGGACGTACCCGAGATCGCTCTAACGGAGCTGAGGTTTTCGAGGTTGGACTTGCAGGGAAGTCTGCGGACGACAGTAGCAGGCGTTCTTCTTGCGGCAGTGGATCCGAGCGAATGGCTGCCGAACGCCTAGATCCAGGCGGTGTGTTATCGCGGGATCCGGGCGGACAGCAGTCGGCAAGTGCACGCCCGGGATATTGTCGGGCCGCTCGACAGACAGATCCGTGACGCAGTGCGTTTCGTAGTTGCCAACCGACGAGTGGCGGCGTACAAGGACCCCGTGCGGACAGACGTTCCGCGATTCAGCGATCGCGCGGTCTTCGAAGCGGTGGTCAATGCCATGGTACACCGCGACTACACGGTTTCTGGATCGCGTATACGCCTTCTTATGTTCGATGACCGCTTGGAGCTGTACTCGCCCGGTGGCCTGTGTAATTCCATGACAGCGGACGACCTGCTGACGAACCAGTTCACGCGCAACGAGCTGCTGGCGTCGCGACTAGGCCAGTGCGCCGTTGGAGAGATGCCGGGCGCCGGCGGACGGCATTATTTCATCAAAAGACGTGGCGACGGAGTGAGGGCAATCCAAGACGAGACCTTTGCTCTCGCCGGTCAGCGGCCGATCTTCGAGTTGATGGGCGAACACGAACTGAGAGTCGTTCTGCCAGCGGCTCGCCCGCCAGTGGCGGAAGGCGTGGGCGTTCGTGTGATGGTTGCGAACAGTGGCACCGGCGAGCCGCTGTCGGGCGTTCACGTGCTGATGCTCTACCCCAATGGCACTTATCGCGAGGCGCGGACTGACGCCTTCGGGCGAGCTGAGTTCGTGCTGCACGCCCGACTGCCGATGACTGTGCTGTGCGCTGCCGAGCGATTCAGGGCGCATGTCGAGCGCTACGATCCATCGGACGGGGCCTTGGATGTCCACTTGCAACCTGCGCCGGAAGGCGGTTCGCAGGTTATCGCCAATCGGTCGGGACACCTGCCAGGAATTCGCGGCCTGCTGAACCCGATGCTGGACAGCTTGGATCGCACATACCTCTACGCGGACAACGTTGCCATCAACGACGGTCAGGCTCAACCAGTGCAGTTCGCGCTAAACGAGCCGGTGCGTCTCACGGACTCGCTCGGGGCCGGCGCCACACTGTGGTTTCGCGAGGCGGTCGGCGCGCCGTGTGTGTTTGACTACCACTATGAACACCTCGGAGTTCGCACCGAGCGTCGCGAAACAACGCCCGTCAATGAATTAAACGGCCTCGCTTGACTGGCTGCGATAATGTTCACCGCCCTCCTGTCCCCCTGCGTGACTAGCGACGGTCACCGTGGGCATGACCGCTACAAGAAGATCGATGAGCAGCGGCTTCCAGCAAACGATTGACCTGATTCGGGCCGACGCCGACTCCAGCGCCGCGCAAGGGGCGTTCTTTGAACGCCTCATGAAGCGGTACTTCCAGCAGGATCCCCTGTACGCAGACCGGTTCTCCGATGTCTGGCTGTGGTCGGAATGGGCAGCCAAGCAGCCAGTCTTCTCGGGTCAGGACATAGGCGTGGATCTGGTAGCCGAGGAGCACAGGGGCGGGTACTGCGCGATCCAGTGCAAGTTCCATGCGCCTCGAACCCGCATCTCCAAGCCTGCCCTCGACTCATTCATTTCCGCATCGGCGCGGGATCCGTTCACTGCGCGCCTGGTGGTTGATACAGGTCACGAGTGGGGACGGAATGCCCGGAGGACGATCGATGGGCTGATACCGGCCTGCCAAGTACTCCGGTTCAACGATCTCGCCGACCGTACCATCGACTGGCCGAACCTTAGGCGTCGAGATCCGGAGGCACTGCGTTGGCGCCCCGAGCCGTTCAACTTGCGTCCGCACCAGAAGCAGGCCCTGGAAGACGTCGTCCGAGGCTTCCAAGAGCGCAGCCGCGGCAGGCTTGTCATGGCCTGCGGCACCGGGAAGACGTTCACGGCGATGCGCATCGCCGAGACCATAACCGGTGTCGGTGGACGCGTTCTCTACCTGGTGCCCTCAATTTCGCTGTTTCAGCAGTCGATGCGTGCGTGGGCCGAACAGCGAACCGTCTCACACCGCTATGTCGGCATCTGCTCGGACACCCGCGCTGGGCGCAATGACGAGGATGCGTCGCTTGAGGAACTGGAGATTCCCGTGACAACGGATCCGACCGCGATCGGCAGTGCTTTGCGCGAGTCGACACCGGATGCCATGACGGTCGTTTTCTGCACGTACCATTCCCTCGCTCTCGTCGAGCGGGCGCAGGACGGCGGCGCACCGCCTTTCGACCTTGTGCTTTGCGACGAGGCGCACCGGACTACGGGCATCGACCGCCCGGGCGACAAGACCTCGCCGTTCGTGCTCGTGCATGACTCCAGACGGATACGCGCCTCGAAGCGACTCTACATGACCGCAACACCGCGCTTGTACACGGAGGGCGCCAGGTCGAAGGCGGCACGCCAGAGCGTCGAGGTGTTCTCGATGGACGATCCGGCGACCTACGGACCAGAGTTCCACCGGTTGCCGTTCTCGCGGGCCGTGGAACAGGACCTGCTTGCCGACTACAAGGTCGTCGTGCTCGCCATTTCCGAGGGGCACGTCGACTCAGCGTTGCAGGCTCATTTGGCCGCGAACCGCGGCAAGCTCAACCTCGACGACGCAGCCAAGATTGTCGGCTGCTGGCGCGCGTTGCAAAACCCTGAGAACCGGCCACCTGGCGACGGACCGATTCGGCCTCTCGCCCGCGCGATCGCGTTCACGAACACCATCAGGTCGTCAAAGCGGCTCGAGGCGCATTGGGACGGCGTCGTTGGACAGGCCGTTGCTCAACTGCCGGAATCGGAGCGGGCCGAAGCGCTCAAGTGCGAAACCCAGCACGTCGATGGCCAGTCCCACGCGCTCGACCGCAAGCGACGCATCGAGTGGTTGAAGGGCACCTCCGAAGGCACTTGCCGCATCCTTTCGAACGCCCGCTGCCTGTCCGAGGGGATCGACGTGCCGGCCCTGGACGCGGTGCTCTTCATGAGTCCCCGCAACAGCCATATCGACATCGTGCAGGCCGTTGGTCGGACGATGCGGAAGGCGGAGGGCAAGACGTACGGCTACATCGTTCTGCCGGTCGCGGTGCCGCCGGGCGCCGACCCGGTCACGGCGCTTAATGACAACAAGCGGTTCGACGCAGTGTGGAGCGTGCTTCGCGCCCTGCGCTCGCATGACGACCGGTTCGACGCCGAGATCAACCAGATCGACCTGAACGACACGCCGACGGACCGCATCATCTTCAGCGGTGACGGAACGGGCGAGGACAGGGACATTGGCGTTCCGGATTCCCTGCCCTTCGCGCCGCTCGAACTCCCACCGGAGGCGATCTACGCGAAGATCGTCGAGAAGTGTGGCGACCGCAAGTACTGGGAGACGTGGGCCAAGGATCTCGCCGACATCTTCTCGCGCCTCGTCGTCCGGATCGACGGGCTGCTCCACAATTCGGAGAATACAACGCTGCGGGAGTGGTTCGACGCGTTCCACGGCGAACTGACACTCTCGATCAACGAATCGATCACCCGCGAAGCCGCCGTTGACATGCTGGCCCAGCACATCCTGACGCGGCCAGTCTTCGAGGCGCTGTTCGAGAGATACGACTTCGCCTCAAATAACCCCGTCGCCAAGGTGCTCGATGGTCTGCGACGGGACTTTGGCGAGTTCGGCCTCCAGAACGAGACTCGCGATCTGGAGGGCTTCTACGAGAGCGTCCGGAGGCGGGCGCGCGGCCTCGACAACACCGCGGCGCGCCAGCGTGTGCTGATGGAGCTGTACGAGAAGTTCTTCGCGACCGCCCTGGAGAAGGAGGCCGACCGGCTCGGCATCGTCTACACGCCGGTCGAGATTGTCGACTTCATCCTCAACAGTGCCGAGCACGTCCTGAAGCGGGAGTTCGGCCGCTCGCTGACCGACGAAGGAGTGCACCTGCTGGACCCGTTCACCGGCACCGGCATCTTTCTGGTGCGGCTGCTTCAGTCTGGGCTGGTTCGGGACGAGGACCTGACGCGGAAGTACCGCGAGGAGCTGCACGCCAACGAGATCGTTCTTCTCGCCTACTACATCGCCGCGATCCACGTCGAAGAGGCGTTCCACGGCAGGCGGGGGGAGGACAGCGACTACGAACCATTCGGCCGCATCGTCCTGACCGACACGTTCAATCTGCACACCGAACGGAGCGGGTTCCCGAGGGAGTGGCTGCCGGACAACAGCGAACGGGTCGAGCGTCAGCAGAAGCTGCCGATCCAAGTGATCGTCGGCAACCCCCCTTGGTCCGCAGGTCAGCGAAGTTCAGCGGACGACAACCCCAACGTGGACTACCCGGAACTGGAACGCCGCGTGGCCGACACCTACGCCAAGCGTTCGACCGCAACGAACAAGAACAGCCTGTACGACACCTACAAGATGGCGATCCGCTGGGCGTCGGACCGGATCGGCGATCAGGGCGTTGTCGCCTTAGTCACGAATGGCTCGTGGATCGACGGCAACGTCGACTCCGGTGTGCGGGCCTGCCTCGCGGAGGAGTTCAGCAGCATCCACGTTCTGAACCTGCGGGGCAACCAGCGCACCCAAGGTGAGCGCTCCCGTCAAGAGGGTGGCAAGGTCTTCGGCCAAGGCTCCCGCGCCCCGGTGGCGGTCACGATCCTGGTGCGCAACCCGGACGCCGCGCATGCCGGCTGCCGCATCCTGTACCGAGACATCGGCGACTACTTGAGTCGCGAGGAGAAACTTCGAATCCTGCGTGAAGCGGGGTCGACCGAAGGCATCAATGACTGGCTGGAGATCAAGCCCGACCGGCACCACGACTGGATCGGCCAGCGCGACGAGGCGTTCCAAGACTTCTACCCATTGGGATCGAAGGCAACGAAGGCCGGGAAGTCGGACGATTCAATCTTCCGGCTCTACAGCAACGGGTACAAGACGGGACGCGACGCCTACCTCTACAACTTCTCGCGCACGGCCTGCGAAGAGAACGCGCGCGGGGTGGTGGGCGACTACATGGGTGCCAAGCAGATGCTGGAGGAGAATCCGAGGTGCTCCGTTGAAGAAGCCGCCCGCCGCCATTCCTCGCAAGTCCGTTGGGACCGTGAGTTGAAGAACAACCTGCGCCGTCGGAGGGCAGCGACATTTTCGCCGGAAAGAATCTGGAAGACGAGCTACCGGCCCTTCGTCAAGCAGCACTGCTACGTTGACTACCTGCTTATAAGCAACAAATACCAGCAGGACAGAATCTTCCCGCTGCCCCCCCCCATAAACTGTACTAATTCTCGCATCAAGGCAAAGAATCGTGCCATCTGCGTGCCAGGTGTGGGCGCGACCAAGGGATTTTCGGCTCTCATGGTCGACGCAATGCCGGACTTGGAGTTGGTGTCTAAGGGCCAGTGCCTCCCACGATACCGGTACGAGTGGAGAATCGCGTCATCTGCGTCCCGGGAATCGGCGCCAACAAGCCATTCTCGGTCCTCATCGCCGACCGAACGCCTGATCTGCACTTCCTCGAGTTCGGCCAGTGCTTCCCCCGTTGGACCTATCCCAAGTGCCCGCAGGGGTCTTTTTGACGAGGCCGACCGACCTCCAACCGAACTGGTGCGTGTCGACAACATCACCGACACAGCGCTACGTGCCTTCCGGACGTACTACGCCGACGACGAGATCACGAAGGACGCGATCTTCGACTACGTCTACGGCGTGCTCCACGCGCCCGCGTACCGCGAGCGGTTCGCAAACGACCTGTCCAAGGCGTTGCCACGAATTCCGATGGCGCCCGACTTTGGTGCCTTTGCCGCGGCTGGCCGAGATCTGGCGACCCTGCACCTCGGCTACGAGACCTGCTCTGAGCAACCGCTGGAGATCGTAGGAACCCAGCCTGGCATGCTCGAGTCGCGTCACTTCCGGCTTGGGAAACGGGCGATGCGCTTTGCGGATGACGCCAGAACCGTGCTGATCGTCAACGAGCACGTCCGCCTCGCGGGTATTCCGGGCGAAGCCCACGATTACGTGGTCAATGGACGGTCGCCACTGGAGTGGTTCATCGACCGCTATCGCGTGAAGCGAGACTCTAGAAGCGGAATCTTGAACGACCCTAACGCTTGGTTCTCGAAACCTAGGGATCTCGTCACGGCGATTCGGCGGATCGTGCACGTGAGCGTCGAGACTGTCCGTATCGTTGCCGGCCTCCCAGAGCCGTTTGCCGACTCGGAAAGCGACGAAGTCGGAATGCGGAAGGGCTGATCCATCGCACCACGGCCATGGTCACGTCAGGGCAGCCAGACACGCCGGAGTTCAAGAGCACGACCGGGGCGCCCCGAAATGGGTTGCCATCCGACTGCGTCATGCTGCTCCAACGGATTGCACGTGCGCATTCGGCACCACTCGGGGGAGTGGGCCGGTTGGCGACCAAGTGAGCGAGGGGACCGGCTTCGGCTCTATCGTCAGTCCGGTACAGCACCTCCGGCCATGCGGTTGCGTCTCGGACCGGGCATCGGCACAGCTCATGCGCCGACCAGTCGGTGTCGCCAGACGGTCGGCGGTCTGATGGAGTGACGGGCAATGGAGGATGAACGATGGCGACGATCAGTGTGCGGCAACTCAACGATCATGTGTTCGGGCGCCTCAAGCAGCGCGCCCTATTGAACAATCGCTCCCTAGAGGGCGAGGCACGCCATATTCTCGAGAGTGGCGTAGCCGATGACATGGCGGCGAAGCGTGCGGCGTTCATTGTGGCGTCGGACCGGCTGCGGCGCAAGACGGAGGGCCGCCGGCATACCCCGGCGGAAGAGTTGATCCGCAAGGATCGCGACTGCGGCCATCGCAACTATTGATGCGCTAGGTCGTCGATCCGAGGATCGCTTCGGCTGCTCCAGCCGTATCTTTACCGGCGCAAGGTCCCACGCCAGGGGCATCCGCCGCGCCGTCCTCGAGGAGCGCGTCCCAGCCGGGCTGAAGAACTGGCTGATGGCGCCCGAAACCTCTGTGGAGGCGATGTGATCCTAAGTCAAGGAAACGAAACGGCTTAATCGGGACCGCCACGCAACGGGTGCCAACGACCGCCGGGAGCTGGCAGAGAGGAAGATCGCTTCCATGATCGCCATCATCAAGGACGGCGGCCATGTCCGGGCATGGTGAACCCGCTGCGCCAACTGGAAGCACACCAGGACCAACTCACTCGGTGGCTCTCCGCCATTCCGATCGAAGTCCCGGACACTCGCCAAAACATCGCCGACATCGACCGGCGCAAGGTGACACAAGCGCTCAACGATCCCGAGGATCGCGACGCGGCGGCGCCCGCCATCCGGGGCCGGTTCGAGGAGGCCTTGCTCACCCTCGGCGAGGTATGGGGTCGGTCCCACCAGACGATCTCGCAACGATCATCGAATGGACCGACAGCCCCGCATCGGGAGTGTCGGCCTAGGTGGTTGCGGGGGCAGGATTTGAACCTGCGACCTTTGGGTTATGAGCCCAACGAGCTACCAGACTGCTCCACCCCGCAGTGCTCCTACACTAGCAACCGGCCATCGAGCGGTCAAGCTTCGGCCGTCTTGTGCCCAGGAGTGGAAGTATGACCTTCGCTCAGGCCGCCCCTTCGTCCACGATGGGATTGCTCAGGACTCCTATCCCGGACACTTCCACTTCGATCCGGTCTCCGGGCTCTAGGAACACCGGGGGCGTGCGAGCCCGACCGACACCGCCTGTCGTTCCGGTCGAAACAACGTCGCCAGGCTGCAGGGGGAAGACCTTGGAAACGTACTCGATAAGGCAGGGAATGTCGAACAACAGATCGCTGACAGGTGCGCTCTGCATCACTTCGCCATTGAGGCGAGTCTCCAGCGAGAGCTGACCCGGATCCGGAATCTCATCCGCCGTGACCATCCACGGTCCAAAGGCACCCGAGTGCCAGAAGTTCTTACCGGGCGTGAACTGGCTCGTGTGCCGCTGATAGTCCCGCACGGAGCCGTCGTTGTAGCAGCTGTAGCCTGCTACAAAATCGAGTGCGTTGGCTGTAGAGAGGTGGCGACCACGATCGCCAACAATGAACGCCAGCTCCCCCTCGAAGTCATATTCAGTGGACACCCTCGGACGTATCATTGGCTCGCCGTGACCGACATGCGAGTCCGGAAACCGCACGAACAGCGTCGGGTGCTTCGGCATGGTCCTGCCAGTCTCTTCGATGTGCGTCCGGTAGTTCAGTCCGACGCACAGGATTCTGCCCGGATCTGTGATTGGTGGAAGGAACCGTACCTCCTCCAGCGCGTGGTCCGGCCCGAGCCCTTCCGCCACGGCCCGAAGCTCATCTAATGCGTCGTCTCTCAGCACCGCCGACAGAGAAGGCCACCGCTTGAACAGCCGAGAGCCGAGATCGACAACGCCATCGTCTAGGACCAGACCATAGGAGGTCCTTCCCCCCTTCGCGAAACTCAAGAGCTTCATTTTGAGGATTATAGGGCCAGATGCCGAAGCCCGATTGCGGCGGCGGTTGACCGACCTCTCGTCATGATCCGATGTCGCAGTTCAGTTCGGGCAAGGATCGACTCCGAGCCTTCCAGCTCAGGTCAACAGTTTGGGCAACCGACGTGATCAAGAGGACCGTTCGAGCTTCCTAACGCGCGCGGCCAGCTTGCGGACTTCCGCAGCGAGCCTCGGCAGGCGATTCACTAGAGCTTGCCCCTTGAGCACTTCACGAAGAGGCCGCGCCGGCGTACCCCAGTACGCTCCGCCCGGTGCGAGCTTCTTATCGGGGAGCAATCCCACCTGTCCTCCGACTTGCGCCTTCGCGCCGATCGTCGCCCGATCCCCGACGCCTACCTGACCGGCCAGGACAGCATAGTCTTCGACCACAACCCCACCAGACAAACCGACCTGTGCAGCCATGGCCACGTGGCGCCCAATCTGGCAGTTGTGGCCGATGTGCACCAAGTTGTCGAGCTTGGTTCCCCGCCCCACCCTAGTGGCGTCAAGGGCTCCACGGTCGATGCACGAGTTGGCACCTATCTCCACGTCGTCGCCGATCTCGACGCCGCCGAGCTGTGGGAAATTCTCGTAGTGGTCGGTCTCGAACACGAGCCCGAAGCCATCGGCGCCGACGACTGCCCCGGCACGCAGGACCACGCGATCCCCTAGACGGGCGTTGCCGTAGACAACGGCACCCGCCTCGATCCGGCATTTCGAGCCCACGACCGCCCCAGCCTCGATGTAGACGCCCGGACCAAGGGCGGTCCCAGCGCCAACTTCTGCGCCTGCACCAACGACAGCGAAGGCTCCAACGCAGACGTCAGCGCCAATGGAAGCCGTCGGATCGATGCTCGCGAGGGCATCTACGCCCGGTGTGTGGGCTGGACGCGGATGCAAGGTCCGCAGCACACGCGCTAAGGCTTTCCGAGGCTCGCGCACTCGGATGACGGTGCGATCCGGCACCTCGCAGCCGCGGCCGATCAGGACACAGCCCGCACCCGTCTCCGGAACCGACTCTTCGCTTCGGCTCGGCTCCCAAAACGCAATCTGAGACCCAGTTGCCTTTGTGAGGGCGTGCCCGGAGTCGATCTCCAGGTCCGCGTCGCCCACCAGCTCTCCCCCGACGAGACTGGCAATTTCCGCGGTCGTCATCGATCGTGACGCCGCCACCGTCGTGACTCAGGGACGGTCCACGCCGGGCGCCGCGCAGCAACTATCCTACAGGGATGAAGTGGATCACCCGTGCAGGGCTATTGACTCTCCCGGTTTGGCTTCTGACACAGCCCTCGGACCTCGTCGGTTGGAGCAACCAAGGTCATCGCATCGTGGCCCTCGCCGCTACTGACAGCCTGAGTGACAACGCCAAGCGACGGATGTCCTACCTGCTAGGCAAGGAAGGCGCTCTAGTGGATTCTGCAGAGTTCGTCAATGCGCTCGCCGCCAGCCGAGTGGAGACCCACTCTTGGCAATCCATCGCAATTCCGCCTGGAGTCGATGGGCTCAGCCTAAGGCGAGACTGCCCGATAGGAGACTGCGTCACGGCAAAGATTCGCGAGTTCATTGGCATCCTGCGCCTTTCGATCCGTCCGCGCAGCGAGCTCGTGGAAGCATTTCAGATGATCGTCGGACTCGCCGGAGACATGCATCAGCCGCTGCTGAACGGCTATCCGCCCATGCACGGGAAGGAATCGAACCAAGTCGTGCTGGGAGGCAAGAAAATGTCTCTATTCGACGCTTGGGAGAGCGAGTTGATCCAGCATTTGGGCTCGGAGGAGGAAGCCGTCCAACTGGTCCGTCAACGAATCGACACGGTGAACTCCGAAGAGTGGAAGAGTGGAACCCTGAACGACTGGACCTGGGAAACGCATATGGTCGCAGTGGAGAAGGTGTATCCGACTGTGAAGGACAAGGGATCCACCCGCATCGACCCAAAGCCTGACGGCCAGGCCGTGACGCTTCTAATCGATCAGCTGGCTAAGTCTGCGGTGCGCCTTGCGGCGATTCTTGATGACGCTTGGCCGCGGTGACCTGCTCTTCGCCATGGCTTCAGACCACCTGAGAGGTACGTCCTCGGAACGACCGCCAGCAGCCACGTGAGCGCCCTACGCGCCGATCGGGCCAAGCCGGTGGAGACGGCCTCCGAGGCGGTCGCCCGCATACTGACCGGTCAGGCAGTTGCAGTTGGTGGTTCTGGAGCCGGTCACGCCATCCCGGAAGCCCTGCTCCAGGCCCTCGGGGACAGGTACCGAGCCACTCAGAAGCCGACGGGCCTCACGCTCCTGCACCCGTTCGGCGTAGGAGATCAAAAGACCAAAGGCCTGCAGCGAGCAGCCTGCCCCGGCATGTATCGCCGGGTGATCGGTGGACATTGGTCCATGGCCCCGGAAATGGCGAGGCTCGCTGCCAGCAACCAATTTGCGGCGTACTGCCTTCCCGCAGGCGTCATGGTCCAGCTGTTCCACTGCGCCGCAGCGGGCAGCCCAGGCTGGTTCTCCCACGCTGGACTCGACACATTCGTGGACCCGCGTCGCTCGGGTGGGCGTCTCAATGCGAAAGCCACGGAGAATCTCGTCGAGTACTGCGAACGAAACGGCAAGCCCTGGCTGTTTTATAAGACGCTGCCCATCGACGTTGCGCTACTGCATGCTTGGGAAGCCGACACTCGCGGCAACCTATCCATGAGCCGGGAAGCCGGCTTCTGGCACAACTGTGCCCTCGCCCAGGCCGCCAAGGCCCAGCGGGGCCTGACGATCGCGGTCGTTCGCAGGATCGTGAAGAGCGGGACACTCGACCCACGGTCTGTTCATGTACCAGGCTGCTTCGTCGACGTCCTTGTCGTTGACGAGAGTCAGGGCCAGACGTATCAGACGGACTTCGAGCCTTCGTTCTGCGGCGAGACCCGATTGGACGAGGCTGAATTCCCTCCCCTGGACTTCGGCGTGCGCAAGGTGATTGCGCGACGGGCAGCGATGGAGCTGACCCCGGGAGCCGTCATCAACGTCGGGTTTGGGATTCCGGACGGCGTGACATCCGTTGCCAGAGAGCAGGGTTTCGCGGATCAGGTGACGGCGACCATCGAGCACGGGCAGTTCGGCGGCGTTCCTGCCGGCGGGCTGGACTTCGGGGCCGTTTACAATCCAGACGCCATCGTCGAGACCGGACACATGTTCGACTTCTATCACGGTCGGGGAGTCGACCAGACCTTTCTTGGATTCCTACAGATCGACCAAGCCGGAAACGTAAACGTCAGCAAGCTCGACTCGCGGATTATTGGCGTGGGCGGATTCATCGACATCGTCCAGAAGGCCGACACAGTGGTCTTCTGCGGCACGCTGTCGATCCGTGCGAGGCCAGTCATCGAAGACCGAGCGCTGACCTACACCGCACGCGGCGCCCCCAAGCTCGTTGAGAATGTGGCGCACGTCACGTTCAGCGCGGACTATGCCCGGCGAACCGGGCAGCAAGTCGTCTATGTCACAGAGGCCGCGGTCTTCCGACTTGGGAAGGATGGCGTCGTCCTTGAGGAGGTTGCTCCGGGAGTCGACATCGAGCGCGACCTATTGCCACAAATGGGCTTCAGGCCAGAGATCAATCCGAACCTCAAGCGGATGCCCGACGCGATCTTCACTCCGGAGCGGATGCCGGATGACACCTTCAGTCGCTTCTGAAGCGGAGGTCCCAGGGCCTACGAGCGGCCCATCCAAGTGACTTGCCAGGACGCGAAACGTCCGACTTAGGAGCTCAACGCCACAACGCCAGGCAGGGGCCGGCCGCTAAGGAACTCTAGCGAGGCCCCGCCGCCAGTCGAGATGTGGGTGATTCCCTGCCCGACACCAGCGGCCCGGATCGCTTGCTCCGAATCGCCACCACCGACAATGCTGACGCAGTCGTCGGCCGCACTATCGACGGCTCGCGCAATGGCCGTTGTGCCCGCAGCGAACGGCTCCATCTCGAATACACCCATGGGACCGTTCCAAACGATCATGCGGGCGCCGCCAATGATGCGCCGATATTTGTTGGCCGTCTTCGGTCCGATGTCGAGGCCCATCCAGCCAGCGGGCACTGCGTCGGTGACCGTCTGCCTCGGCGCGTCTGTGCTGAACGCCTCTGCCACCACGTGATCGCTCGGCAGCTCAATGCGGCCCTCGGCGTTCTCGAGCAGGTCCTTTGCCAGATCAACCTTGTCCTCTTCGACCATTGAGGCCCCGACTTCGATCCTCTGCGACCGCAGGAAGGTGTACGCCATGGCACCGCCGATCAGGACCCGGTCCGCAATCTCAAGGAGGTTTTCGATCACGTCGATCTTGCCCGAGATCTTGGCGCCCCCGATGATCGCGACATAGGGGCGCTTGGGCGCCGATGTCGCCATCGAGAGGTATTCCAGCTCCCGCTGCATCAAGAGCCCCGCCGCCCTCTCCGCAATCAGTCCGGCCACACCTACGGTCGACGCATGGGCCCGGTGGGCGGTGCCGAATGCGTCGTTGACGTAGACATCCGCCAGTGATGCCAGCTGGTTCGAAAACTCCGGATCATTCGCCTGCTCCTCGGAGTGGAATCGAAGGTTCTCGAGTAGCGCGACCTCGCCGGCCCCCAGGCCCGAAACCAAAGCGCCGACCGCCGGACCAATGCAATCCGGAGCCAAGCTCACAGGCCTGCCCAGGAGGCTGGCCAGTCGCTCTGCGACTGGGGATAGGCTCATCTTGGGGTTGCGCTGTCCCTTGGGCCGTCCGAGGTGTGAGGCCAGGACTAGCGATGCACCACGATCCAGCAAGGCACGCACGGTGGGCAGTGCCATGCGAATGCGCGTGTCGCTGGTGATCTCGGTACCTGTGGCCTTGTCCAGCGGGACATTGAAGTCCGCGCGCATGAACACGCGTCGACCGTCAAGGTCTAGCTTGTCGATGGTTCGGTAGTCCATGACGAACCCCTGTCTGCCGCCTGCAAGCGCAGACGACGCCTCAGTCGCGGTCCCGCGTCAGGCCGCCAGTTTCGTCACTAGGTCGATGACCCGATTGGAGTATCCCCACTCGTTGTCGTACCAGGACAGGACCTTGACCATGTTGCCGCCAATCACGCGGGTCATCGCACCGTCGACGATCGATGAGTTGGAGTTCTTCATGAAGTCACTCGATACGAGAGGCTCCTCGGTGTAGGCCAGGATGCCCTTCAGGTTCGAGTCAGCGGCTGCGCGGAGGGCGTCATTGACCTCTTCGGCGGTGGCTGACGAGATCAGTTCCGCCACTAAATCGACGACCGAGACGTTCGGGGTTGGCACGCGGATCGAGAAGCCGTCGCACTTGCCCTTGAGGTCGGGCATGACCAATCCGATCGCGGCCGCGGCGCCGGTCTTCGTCGGGATCATGTTCAGCGCGGCAGCGCGGGCACGGCGGAGGTCCGAGTGCGGCAGGTCAAGTGTGCGCTGGTCGTTGGTATACGAGTGCACCGTCGTCATCGTTGCCTTGGCTACGCCAAATGAGTCGTGGAGCACCTTGGCAACGGGAGCAAGGCAGTTCGTCGTGCAGGAGGCGTTCGAGATGATCGTGTCGGAGTCCTTGAGCTGATCGTCGTTCACGCCCAGCACCACCGTGACGTCCTCGCCCTTGGCCGGCGCGGAGATCACGACCCGCTTCACACTGCCTCCCAGATGCTTCGAGGCGGCTTCGCGCTTCGTGAACAGACCAGTCGACTCGACAACGATCTCGGCCCCCACCGAGTCCCACGGGATCTGGGCTGGATCCCGCTCGGAGAAGATGCGGTACGTCTCGCCGTCCACAGTGATTCCACCATCTGCCTGTGCGACATCGGCATCGAGGTTGCCGAGCACAGAGTCGTACTTCAGGAGGTGGGCCAGAGTCGCGGTGTCGGTAATGTCGTTGATCGCGACAACCTGCACATCCGGGTTGTCCATCTGGGCGCGAAAGACGTTACGTCCGATGCGTCCGAATCCATTGATTGCAATCCTTGCTGCCATGGTGGGTGTGACCTCTACTTGATTTGTGAGCTGGGGCAGTCCCAAGGCGAGCGCCTGCATGTCTCCATCAGACGACCTTCAGCGAGCGGGACTATCGGGCCCGGATTGCCTCGACGCGCAACTTGGGAAGGCGTTGCAACCCGGCTCTTGATCGTAGCGAATTCCGTGCCCACTCGACCATTCGCCGGACATGCCGCGCCGCTTCGCCTGTGCGTGCGATAAAGGTGAGTGTCAACCTACCCGCCCGATCTACTGAACCGCGCCGCCGGCGTTCGGTTGCTCCTGATGGACTGCGACGGCGTTCTGACGGACGGCAAGGTGTTCTTTGTGCCGGCGCCGGACGGCAGCGTCGCAGAGACCAAGGGCTTCGACTGCCACGACGGCATCGCCTTGGCGTGGATTCGTCGGGCTGGCCTCGACACCGGGATCGTCACGGGGCGTGGTGGATTCGCCGTGCAGGAGCGGGCGCGATCTTCATCAATGCGCTACCTGATCGAAGGCCGCACAGACAAGCTGGCGTCTTTCGAGGAAATTCTGGCCGATGCCGGCCTTACCGGTGACCAAGTAGCCTTTGTGGGCGATGACGTCACCGACATCCCCCTGCTCAAACGCGTTGGACTGGCGGTGGGACCTTCCAACTCGAGGCCCGAGGTGTGCGAAGTCGCGCACTGGGTCACACCATCGGCTGGCGGAAGCGGTGCGATCAGGGACGTGGTCGAGCTCATCCTCAAGGCCCAGGGCAAGTGGGAGAGCACCCTCAGGCATTACGAGGCCTAGGACGAGGAATCTCAGCCACAAGAACGGGGCGGTCCGCAGGGAATTGGCCCCATAGGAACTTTCCATGAGGAACGCACTTGGCCATTTGCGAGACTTGGAACTAGGGCCTGCCTCTCTTCGGGCGCCTCTGACCCCCACGGTTACTGATCCATGCGGATAGGTGTCCTCAAGGAACTTGCCCCCGGCGAGCGGCGCGTGGCGCTGGTACCACGTGACGCAGCGATGCTCGCCAAGAAGGGTGCCGCTCTACTGGTCGAATCCGGCGCGGGTGTGACTTCCCTTCACGCCGATGCGGACTACGAGGCGGTTGGCGCCACCGTCACCTCTCGGAGCGAGGTTCTCGGTGGGTCGGACCTGATCCTAACGGTCAACGGCATCGATGAGGGCGCGGCCCCTACCGTCAAGGCCGGTGCGACCCTGGCAGGATTCCTAGCCCCATTGGACGATCCCCAGAAGATCCAGACCCTGGCGGATCACGGCCTTTCTCTGCTGTCCGTAGAGATGATCCCCCGCATTACACGAGCACAGGGCATGGATGCTCTCAGCTCGATGGCAATGATCGCCGGATACAAGGCCGTCCTCATCGCGGCCTCGCATTCGCCCTACCTGTTTCCGCTCATGATGACGGCGGCCGGCACCCTCACCCCAGCCAAGGTGTTCGTCATCGGCGCAGGGGTGGCTGGCCTGCAAGCGATCGCCACGGCGAAGAGGCTCGGTGCGGTGGTCGAGGGCTACGACATTCGACCCGAAGTGAAGGAGCAGGTCGAGAGCCTCGGCGCGTCCTTCGTGGAGCTCGATGTCGGCATGGAGCGCGAATCCGGTTCCGGGGGCTATGCAGCGGAGCAGTCGAAGGAGTTCTACCGGCGCCAGCAGGAGGCCTTGGGCGAACATCTTTCGGGCGTGGACGTAATCATCACCACCGCCGCAGTGCCCGGACGCAAGGCCCCGGTGCTGCTGCCTGAGGCCATCACAAATCGCTTGCGGCCGGGCACCGTCGTCGTCGACCTGGCTGCCGAGCGAGGAGGCAACTGTGCGCTCACGGAAGCAGGCGAGGTCGTTGTTCGCAACGGCGTCGTCGTGAACGGCCCGCTCGGGCTCCCGTCCTCCATACCCAGCCACGCAAGCCAGGCGTATTCGCGAAACATGTTCAACCTCGCGAACCTGCTGATCAAGGACGGCGAGTTGCAGCTCGACCTCGACGACGAGATCGTAAGGGGATCCCTGGTAGCGCATGAGGCGAGCGTGACCCACCCCGCAGTGGTCGAGGCACTCGAGAGGACGTAGTCATGGAGAGCTTCCTGATCGCGGTCACAGTGTTCGTGCTTGCCGTGTTCGTGGGCTTCGAGATCATCACCAAGATCCCGTCGACCCTGCATACCCCCCTCATGTCTGGCTCGAACGCCATCTCGGGGATCACGATCGTCGGAGCGCTTGTCGCTGCCGGTAGCGGCGAGGGCGACATCGCCAAGTACCTTGGCTGCGGCGCTGTCGTTCTGGCAACGATCAACGTTGTGGGCGGGTTCCTGATCACCAACCGAATGCTGGCGATGTTCCGCCGCAAGAAGTAGCGTCCAATGCCCGCATACTTCATCGATGTCGCCTATCTGGCCGCCGCGGTCCTCTTTATTCTTGGACTCAAGGGGCTGACCTCTCCGCGCACTGCGGTGCGCGGCAACCTGCTCGGTGCACTTGGCATGCTGCTGGCGGTAGTCGCCACGCTGGTGGACCAGCAGATCGTGACCTACGAACTGATCGTCCTGGGCTGCGCCATTGGCGCAGCGATCGGCGTGTTCTGGGCGGTCAAGGTCCAGATGACCGCCATGCCCGAGCTCGTGGCAGCGTTCAACGGCTTCGGCGGCGGGGCTTCCGCGCTTGTTGCGGCGGCGGCCGCACTCATGCCGGGATCGATCCCAGGCGTTCCGGCGTTCCAGGTCGATGTCTCCGTGTCCCTATCGGCGTTCATCGGCTGCGCCACGCTGAGCGGCAGCCTTGTGGCCTGGGCCAAGCTGAGCGGCTTCCTGTACTGGCAGCCACGCGGTTCCCTGCATCAAGCCGTGAGCTTTGTATCGGCCTTGGCCGGCATTGCGGCCGGCTGCCTGTACGCCTTCGACTCGGAGTCGCTTTGGATGTTCGCAGCGCTTTGCGGAGGCTCTCTCCTCTACGGCGTGCTGCTCACTGTGGGAGTCGGTGGGGCGGATATGCCCGTCGTAATCGCTTTGCTGAACTCCTGCTCCGGTCTGGCGGCGGCTGCCACCGGATTCGTGCTCGGGAACAACGTGCTGATCATTTCGGGCTCGCTGGTAGGTGCGTCCGGGTTCATCCTGACGCAGATCATGTGCAAGGCCATGAACCGGTCCCTGTGGGACGTGTTGCGCGGCGATCTGGGCGAGGTGGCCGCGAGCGGCACCCAGGAGGACATCTACACCGGTCGCGTGACCAGCACCAGCGCCGAGGAGGCGGCCATGCTCTTCGAGACGGCGCGGGTCGTCACGGTCGTGCCCGGGTACGGCATGGCCGTTGCACAGGCGCAGCATGCCGTCCGGGATCTCGCCAACCTGCTGGAATCGCGTGGCACGGACGTGCGGTACGCGATTCATCCCGTGGCCGGGCGCATGCCTGGTCACATGAACGTGCTGCTCGCTGAGGCAGATGTGCCCTACGACAGGCTCTACGACATGGACACGGCGAATCCGATGTTTGCCGAGGCTGACGTCACCATCGTGCTCGGGGCCAACGACGTGGTCAATCCCGCCGCTCGTGATGAACCCGGCAGCCCGATCTACGGCATGCCGATTCTCGACGTGGACAAGTCCCAGGTGGTGATCGTGATCAAGCGCAGCCTCAGCCCAGGGTTCGCCGGCATTCCCAACAGGCTATTTGCCGACAACAAGACGCTGATGTTCTTTGCGGACGCCAAGAAGGCGCTTCAGGATCTGAGCAAAGAGATCCGAGAGCTGTAGACCGACAGCGACTCTTCCGATTGCGGCTTCGTTCCATGCCGTCGGAACGGCCCCATTCACGGGGGGGGGGCGACACTCTCAGGGGATCAGGATCAGTTCGGTCTGAGGCTCCGCCAGGTACTCGGCCCCAGTGGACGTCACTACGATGTCCTCCTCCAGACCGATGTGGATTTCGCCCACGTCCTCGTACTGTGCGTAGACGATCGGTTCGACCGCGAAGGTCTGCCCCTCCTCCATCTTGAGAAACACGGTGGTGCCGTAGCGCTCCCGCCAGTCCGGGCCGATCAGCGGCCCTACGTCGTGCACAGCGAATCCGATCGCGTGGCCGGTACCGTGGGGAGGTCCGTCGTACCCCGCGTTCTGCATGGTCTTCCGAGCGATCGCGTCGATCTGCGTTCCAGTGACACCCGGCTTGATCGCCTGGATCTGGCGGTTCGCAGCGACGCGTGCGGTCTCCCACATCTTGCGTATCGCCTTAGGCGCCAGCTCTTCGCCCCGGCGCAGGACATATGCCGTCCGCTGCAGGTCCGTCGAGTAGCCATCGAGTGTGATACCGAAGTCGATCCGCACCAGATCTCCCCGCTGAATGACGCGCTCGCTAGGATCTGCGTGACCTCGTGATGGACCAGCAACCACGCTCATGAACGGCACCGTGGCGCCCAGACCAGAGGTGCGGGTCTGCAGATACTCACCGACATCTTGCTCCGTTGTAGTCCCCGGAATGATTACCAGATAGGACAGAGCCTCGCGGATTATCGAGTCGGTGTGCCGCGCGGCCCGACGCAAGACTTCGACTTCACGATCAAGGCGCCTGCCTCGGAACGAGGCGACCAGCGGCTCCGAAGACACGAACCGACCAGTGATCTCAGATCCCAGCACTTCTTCCAGATAGGCCCGCATACCGGCTGTCAGGCCGTCCGCGATCGGCATGTCACGGGACGTGTTCACCGCAATCCTCTTCGGATCCATGTCCTTCAACGCCTTCGCAAGATGGGGCTTGATGCCCTCCTGACGGTAGGCGACAACCTCACCGAAGATGCCGGTCTCCTCTAGGGGCGTGACATCGTAGCTGGCTGCAATCGCGCTCGCTTCGAGCGCGTTGTCCCGGACCGAGAAGAGCAGCGCCATCCGAGCGACGGCGTCACCCGCTCCAAAGTCAGCCGCCAACGGATCACGGGCTTCCTCGCGCGTGAACACCAGCCAGAGGTCGATGTCGTTCTGGCGCAGCGCGTCGGGCAGAAGCTCGGTCGCGCGGTCGCGCAACACATCGGCGTCAACGGCAGCTGTGGAAGTCAATGCCGCTGAAAGCAGGCATATGATCAGTCGCAGCATGCCAACAACAGGCGCTCCGACCGCCCGCCCCAGTCGGTGGTCAACGGGCTTCGCGAGACCCCGAATAGCTGGGCTACGCTAACACGATGCCTTCACTCGCGGCAAGGGATCGGGCCACTGTCTGGCACCCGTTCACGCAGATGCAGCTGACTCCGGATCCCTTGGAGATCGTGCGCGGCGACGGCGCCTACCTCGTCACAGCAGACGGTAGGAGGATCCTAGACGGCATTTCGTCGTGGTGGGTCAACGTGCATGGACACTGCAACCCTCGCGTCAGCCGTGCCGTCGCACGACAAGCGGAAACGCTCGAACATGTCATGTTCGCCGGTTGCACACACCCTCCGGCCGTGGAGCTTGCCGAACGGCTGCTGCAGCGCTTGCCTCCAGGACTCACCCGCATCTTCTACTCCGACAACGGCTCCACGGCAGTGGAGGTCGCCCTCAAGATGGCTTACCAGTACTGGACCAACCAAGGCGAGGACCAGAGGCGGACCTTCCTTGCCCTTGAGCATGCCTATCACGGAGACACGGTCGGCGCGATGTCCGCCAGTCACGACTCGCTGTTCACCGCCAGCTACGCTCCTTTGCTGTTCAAGGTTGAGCGCGCAACCGTGCCAGACGACTACTTGGCATCACTGGATCCAGCCAACAACTGCACCGCAAGCGAACCGCTGACGGAACTCGAGAACCTGCTGGACAACCGCGCCGAGGAGTTCGCGGCTGTCATTGTTGAGCCCATGCTGCAGGCGGCGGGCGGGATGCGCGTCTGGCATCCCGAGTTCCTTCGCCAGCTCCGTCGGCTTTGCGATCAGCACGGACTACTGCTCATCGCCGACGAGGTGATGACTGGGTTCGGCAGGACGGGGAAGATGTTTGCCTGCGAACACGGCCCGATCCAGCCCGACCTGATGTGCATGTCCAAGGGCTTGACGGCGGGCTACCTTCCGCTATCCGTGACAGCGGCCTCGGAGCAAGTGTATGACGCGTTCCTCAGCGACGATCGACGCAAGACCTTTTTCCACGGCCACTCGTTCACTGCGAACCCGTTGGGCTGCGCTGCGGCGCTGGCTGGCCTCGACATCTTCGACGAGGAAGGAGTGATCGAGCGGATACAGGCCATTGCCGCGACGATGCGCTCGCGTCTCGAGGGCTTCGTCGGTAGGCCGTACGTGCGAGACGTCCGACAGATCGGCGCGGTTGGCATCATTGCGCTGGAGACCGGAGGCCAAGGCTATCTCGCCGAAGTTGGACCGCGCATGGCGTCCGGGTTCGTCGACCGCAACGTGCTGCTCCGACCGAATGGGGACATCGTGTATTTCATGCCGCCCTATGTTGTGACCGACGAGGAGATCCACTGGGTCTTCGATCAGATCGAGGACGTGGTTCATCCGTTGTTTCAGGCCAGAGCCTGAGCGCCCCTGCCCTACCAGTCGAATCCGCTTGGCGGCCGGGTTAGGTGTCGAAGTTGGGATGTTTGCATGATGACCGGTAGATGGCCAGTCGGTTGCTGCCGACCTTGACGACTCGGAAACGCTCCAAGTACCCGTAACGCGCCGCCAGCTCGAGGGTCTTGCCGTGCTGGGCGATGACCAGCGGCAACCGTGATCCTCCCAGGGTGCCGAGCGTCTCAAAGTACTCCTTGGTCGCCTCATATGGCGGTCCCAAAAAGAAGATGTCGGCGGTGACGCGTCCCAAAGCCTCCTTTACGGCCGAGACCCGAACCTGAGCACGGTCTTGAACCCCCAGAGCCGAAAGGTTCTTCTTGATGACCGCCACGGCCCGCCTGCTTGACTCGACGAAGACGACCGACTCCGCGCCCCGGCTCAGGGCCTCAATGCCGACAGCCCCAGTTCCCGCGTACAAGTCCGCGAACCGCTTGCCCCTGATCTCACCCTGGAGAATGTCGAACAGGGTCTGCCGCATCCGCCCGAGCATTGGACGAGTCGCAGTGCCAGGCAGCGAGTGCAGCGGTCGACCACGCAGGCTACCTGCAATCACCCGCATGTGCTCAGGATGGACGAGGCGCGCCGGAACGACCGTCGGCCCGTCCCCCAGCAGGATCCGACGCGGGGCGTCAGGCGGTTCCGCCCACCCAACCCGCCTTGGACCGAACAGTAGTCAAGAGGCGCTCGACGGTCTCTCGGGATCCCTCCCAGGATGCTTGGAACAGATTCTCCTTGGTCTCCTTGTCTAAGAGCTCCTGCTCCCGGAACCAGTACTCGAGGGCGGAGCCGACCACGTAGGTGCCAGCGAAGGCGACCATCCCCTTCGAGATCAGGCCGCCGCCTGCGGGGACCTTCGACACGAGTTGCCTCGCCAAGGCGCGCCATCCGAATGCCGCCCCAAGAACCGAACCGATCTGGAGGGTCTGGCGGTCGTAACCCACCTCGCGCCCGTGAACTGCCGCGAGTAGGAGCGACAGGCGCACCTGATTGGCCGTGAGCGCGGCCGAGTCCGATGCGAACTCGCCCAGGGCCCAGGGAATCGTAAGCAGCGACGGCACGACATTGGGCATCGCTGTCGCAATCGCGATGAGGGCGTTCTCCTTGGAGATCTTCCTGATGAGTCGCTGACTGACGGCCCTCCGAAGCCCCGGATATCGATTCGCCAAGGCGATCTGGTGCTCTTCGTGGCTGTCCAAGAGAGTCCCCACGGAACCGTCTGGGTCGATCGGATCGAATGTATGGAAGTGACTCGGATGCGGGACTCCACTCTCTGAGAAGCCCACCACCACCTGGTCGAATTGGCTTTCGTTCCCGATGCGGATGACACCCTGCGGGACATCGCCATCGAGTTCCGGCACTAGTCGGTGGTAGATGCGTTCAACAAGTGCCTCGTCTACAGCCAGAACACCGAGAGGGACGGGGCGTCCGGCCGTCCGCCGCACAGTCTCAGGATTGAGCATCCGTATGGCGGAGCCAATCTGTCCAATGATCGACCGTCCCACGGGGCTCAGTATAGGGAATGGCTGTGGGAGGTATCCCAGCACGCTCCCTTATCAGTAGGACGCAGCGCAACTGCAAGTTGTTTCGGAAGATACGCCGCCCTGATAGGCTGTTTGCGAGGAATCATCCCGAGCTCCCGCACTGGTTCGGAGCCCAAGCAGGATTCGCCCAACCATTTGAAGGCCCCAGCGTCCCGCAGATACCGCAGCAGTGAGCCACTCGTCGCCACTCGTCCCCGCGACGCGCCTCCCGAGCGATGCCTTATTGCCGGGGTGGATGTCCGGACGCAAGGGCCGGATATCAGGAGCTACGGCATCAGCCTGACCGCCGAGGAGTCCCTCGCCGAGCTCTCCGAGCTGGCTCGCGGCGCTGGGGCAGAAGTTGTGGGCGCAACTCTGCAGGTCCGCGACAGGCTCTCGCCGTCTGCGCTCTTGGGATCGGGCAAGCTGCGGGAGCTCAAGGCATGGGCTGCTGCGGAGCGATGCGAGTTTGTTCTGCTCGATCACGATCTCACGGCCACGCAGCAGCGCAACCTTGAGAACGCACTCGAATGCCGTGTCCTAGACAGGACCCAGCTAATACTGGACATCTTCGCCAAGCACGCGCGGTCGCACGCAGGTCGACTTCAGGTGGAGCTTGCGCAGCTCGAATACCTCCTTCCTCGGCTTGCCGGACGCGGGTCAGCCATGTCGCGCCTTGGCGGCGGCATCGGCACGCGCGGCCCTGGTGAGACTCAGCTTGAAACGGACCGCCGAAGAATTCGAAAGCGCATCGCCAAGCTCACGGCAGACCTCAAGAAGGTGCGCCTGACCCGTCGCCTGCAACGGAGTCGGCGCATGTCCGTGCCGCTTCCCACGGTTGCGCTGTGTGGCTACACCAATGCGGGGAAGTCCACGCTCTTCAATGCTCTGACGGAAGCGAACGTTGAGGAGGCTGACCGCATGTTCGCGACACTCGACCCGACGATTCGCAAGCTGCGACTCCCCTCAGGTCGCTCGGCACTGCTGTCGGACACGGTGGGATTCATCCGAAACCTACCTCCCACGTTGCTCGAGGCCTTCCGCGCCACGCTCGAAGAGGTCACCGAGGCGAGCCTGATCCTGCATGTGGTCGACGCGTCGGCGGAGCACGCCGGGATGCACCGCAAAGAGGTCGATCGCGTGCTGGCAGCTCTCGGCGCAGGCACCAAGCCGCAGGTCCTAGCGTTCAACAAGGCGGACCTACTGCCAGGCGGCGCCCAGGGTGCCGCCAAACGACATCCAGCCTGGAACCAGATGTCCCGAGCTATCCATGTGTCGGCCAGAGAGAGGGTCGGACTGGACAGTCTCTTGGCTGCCGTGGACCAGTTGCTGGAAGTCAATGCGGTCATCTGCAAGCGCTTCCTTGTGCCCTATGCGGATGGCAGCGCACTGACGTTGCTGTACGAGCAAGGCCGGGTGCTGGAGCGCGAAAACGATGCCGATGCGGTTGCAGTGACAGCCGAGCTCTCGCCCTCTCTAGCGCGCCGGCTGGATCGCTACGCAGTAGGCGCCTAGGCCGCCAACGCGTTAACGCTCGGACGGCGGTGGCGCCATGGCCGCGACTCCTCAAGTTGCGACGCCAGGCGGATCAGCGTCGCCTCGTCGCCAAAGCGACCCATGAACTGCACGCCGATGGGCAATCCCGCCTCCGTCCAGTGCAGCGGGAGCGAAACCGCCGGCTGACCGGTGGCGTTCGCCATCTGTGTGAACGGTGTGAACTCCTTCATCCGCTTCGCATACAGCCGGAGGTTGGCCTCGCCGCGCGCTGGATGCAGAACTCCGAGAGGTGCGGGGCCCCTTGCCAGCGTTGGCGTCACAAAGACGTCGTATGTCTGGTGGAACTGTGCGATTCGCCGCGCGAAAACCTGCATGCCCACCACTGCCCTTACGTAGTCGGAGGCGCTGAACTCCCTGCCCCGGCCTGCGGTGACCAAGGAGAGCGCTTCGCAGTGTTGGCTGACTGCCGCCTCTCCAAACTCCGCTTCGAGCGTTTGTATCGTGGCTGCGAGGTTTGAGAACCAGACGGTTGTGAACGCCTTGCGGAACAGGTCGTCGTCGTACTCTGGCCGTGCCTCTTCCACGTGATGGCCCAGCGACTCAAGCGTCTTCGCGACAGATCTGGCGGCTTCAACGCACTCGTCATCAACGTCACTGCCGAGTGGGGAATCGGTCGACACCGCAACGCGCAGGGCCTGAACGGGAGCGCCAACTTCGTCGAGGAATGGCCGGTCCGGCTCTGGAGCGCAATATGGATCGCCGACATCGGGCCCTCTCGTTGCGTCGAGCAGTGCTGCACTGTCCCGCACGCTCACAGTCAGCATGTGCTCCACAACGAGACCGTTCATGACGTCTCCGATCTCTGGTCCGAGCGGGTTCCGTGCACGGGTGGGCTTCAGTCCGACCAGCCCACAGCAGGAGGCTGGAATACGAATCGAGCCACCACCGTCGCTAGCGTGGGCCACCGGCACGATGCGCGCCGCCACGGCGGCCCCCGCGCCCCCGCTGGAACCGCCCGTCGTCCGACCTACGTCCCATGGGTTGCAGCTTGGCCCGAACGCATGCGGTTCGGTGGTGCCCGTCAGTCCAAACTCCGGCGTGTTCGTCTTGCCGACGCAGATCAGACCGGCACGCTTGTGACGGGCGACGATCTCGCTGTCGTATGGACGCACGAATTCACGTAGCAATGCGCTGCCATCCGAAGTTGGCACGCCGGCATAGGAGGCGCGGATGTCCTTCAACAAGTACGGGACACCGGCGAAAGGCCCTTGCAGGGTAGGCTCCGCAGCTCGCTCGCGAGCGATCTCAAACATCGGTGTCGTAATGGCGTTGAGTTGACCATCCAGCCTCTCGATCGCCTCGATGACGGTGTCCACCAGCTCGACCGGCTGGACCTCGCCGGACCGGACGAGGCCCGCTAGGCCTAGGCCGTCGTGTTCAAGTACTGAACGATCCACCGACATCGAGTCCTCATGGTAGTCAAGACGGGCTAGCCACTTGGTGGCAACCGAACGTGATTGTCAGCGAGAAGTCCGCGTCGATGAACGCCGCGAAATCGTCACGTAGACAGCAGCCACAACGCAGCTCACAGCAAAGCCCGCCACGGCGTCGACGGCATAGTGATAGCGGCCGTACACGGTCGACAGCGCGACTGCGACCGCAACCGCGAACGAAAGGCGAGCCAGTGATCGGTGTTCCGGCAGCGCCCAGCGAAGGCCAAAGGCAAAGCCGAATGCCGAGGAAACGTGGCCGCTCGGAAAGACGCTTGTGTGGATGCCAGCACTCCCGAGAATCCATTCGTTGAAGGCTCGGAAGACTGTCTGGTAGTGCGGCACGAGATCCTCAGGGAATACTTCACGAGGGGGGCCCGAGGGTAAGAACGGAAACCACATGTACGCCGCCAGTGCGGACCCGACGTACAATGCCAGGAAGCGGTCCGCCATGTCAACCTGACCATGCTTCGCCAAGATCAGCAGACCGATTGGTCCAAGCAAGTATGTCCCTACGTACAGGAGTTCCAGCAGCGAGGGAACGATAGGCCCTAGAGCTTCGACGGCCTGCTGCAGTGCCCAGTCATCCAAGAGCAGCCGGTCCCACCGCACCCACGAGAGTTCAAGATCCGTGTTTGGCCGTGGCTGCGCAAACCAGCCCATCTCCCGATAGGCCAGCAAGATACAGCCCACAGGCAGGATGTTCCGGATCCACGGAGACCGCAGCCCAGCCTCCCACCACGCCATGATGTGCAGCGCCGTGAGCGCCACTGCGTTCGAAGCGAGCGCCAGGATCCGGACCTGCAGTGGCAGATCAAGCGATAGTGCGAGGACCGACGCGTAGAGGAAGTACGCCAATAGCATCCACTCGGATGTCCGGGGCCGATTGGCACTGCCCGATCCGAAGGCGAGGTTCCAGCCAGCCGCCAGAAGGCCTTGCCCCTTTGCTGTATCGATGCGTCGCATGACGATGCCCCTACTGGCCCACAGGATAGGTATGATAGACCTGATCTCGGGTCGTTCATGGTTTTCAAAACGCGTTTGAACCGTCGGCACTTCTTGCGTGGAACCGGTGCAGCGGTTGCCCTGCCCTATCTCGACGCAATGACTCCGGCATTCGCCGCGTCCCGGCATCCCGTCGGGGCCTCGCCGAAGCGCCTTGCATTCGTATACGTCCCGAACGGCGTGATCCAGGAGGCATGGACCCCCGCCGAGAGCGGTTCGAGCTTTGAGTTTTCCCGCATCCTCAAGCCAGTTGAGCGCCACCGCGACGATCTGCTGGTGCTTTCGGGATTGACGCACAACACTGGTCGGGCCCTAGGCGACGGTGCCGGCGACCATGCGCGGGCCGCGTCGAGCTTCCTGACCGGAATCCACCCGAAGAAGACCGCGGGTGCGGACATTAGCCTCGGCATCTCGGTTGACCAGGTCGCAGCCAACGCCATCGGGGACCGGACGCGGTTTGCCTCGATGGAGTTGGGGATCGAGCCAGGACGCTTGGCCGGCAACTGTGACTCGGGCTACAGCTGCGCGTACTCCAACAGCATTTCGTGGCGTGGCGAGAGGACACCCAATCCTCCGGAGATCGATCCAAGCCAGGTCTTCGACCGCATGTTTGGAGACGTCGAGGCACCGACCAGCGCCAAGGATCGTGCCAAGCGGCGCGAGCGGGACCAGAGCGTCCTGGACTACGTCGTAGACGAGGCAGCTCGCTTGCGGAACAACTTGGGAGCAACGGATCGCCAGAAGCTCGACGAGTACCTCACGAGCGTGCGCGACGTGGAGCGTCGTATTGGCGCGAGCAGCGAAGACAACCACGTTCCTCCGCCCAGCATGGAACGCCCGCAAGGCATTCCTGCTAGCTACAGCGCCCATGCACGGCTGATGTTCGACCTAATGACGCTCGCGTTTCAGACGGACATGACCCGCATCGCGACGTTCATGATGGGTCGCGAGGGCAGCAATCTAACCTATCCAGCGATCAACGTCACCCGGGCCCACCATGGCATGACCCACCACCGTGGCGACCCGGACAAGATCGAGGACATCACTAGGGTGAACACCCACCATGTCGAGCAGTTCGCCCACTTCCTCGACAAGCTGGCCGCCGCGACAGACGGTGACGGACGTCTGATCGACAACATGATGGTCGTTTATGGATCCGGCATCGGGGACGGTAACCGGCACACGCACCACGATCTGCCGGTGCTGGTCGCTGGTCACGGTGCGGGAACACTGCATCCGGGACGGCATCTCAAGTACGCAACCGAGACGCCCATGAACAACCTCTACCTGTCCCTGCTGGACCGGGCTGGAGTCCACGCCGAAACCCTTGGAGACGGCACAGGTACCCTCGATCAACTGAGCGAGATCTAGGCGTACACTCCCCTCCTACGCGTTCGCTTCGCCATCGACACGAGTCTCCGAGGCCGCGCAATGGCCGAACCTGAAGGCGTGGAGAGAACAGCGGTTGTCCTGCTGCAGCTGGGTGGACCGGATTCGCTCGACGACATCGAACCGTTCCTCAAGAACATGTTCCGGGACCCCGACCTACTAGGGATCCAAGCCCCGGATTGGCTGATCTCGCCCTTTGCGGCTGCCTTCGCCCGATGGAGGGCTCCCAAGGCCCGCCCGCTCTATGCGTCTATCGGCGGTAAGTCACCGATCGGCGAGATCACGCGGCGCCAAGCCGAACTGCTAGCGGAAGCCCTCGAGAACGATCCGCCTTGCCACGTCACGGTGGGCATGCGTTATGGACGACCGACGATCGACGACGCCATCCGCGAGGTTCGGAGGCGTGCCTGCACGAAGATCGTTCTGCTGCCGCTTTATCCGCAATACTGCGTTGCGACTACCGGCAGCTCGGTTGCTGAGTGGCACCGACGCTGCGCTGCTGCCGGCTTGGATCTGCCAACAGGCCTAGTTGGACCGTACTTCGACCACCCTCGGTACCTCGACGCGCTGGCGGGACGGATTGATGCGGGCCTCCAGTCGCTTCCCCCGGTCGCGAATGTGCACCTGATCTTCAGTGCTCACGGAATACCCGTCCGCCTTGTGAAGCGAGGCGATCCATATCAGTCGCATATCGAAAGGACGGTCGAGCTCTTGATCGACCGGTGCGGCTTCGATGGACCGCACACGCTCTGCTACCAGAGCCGCATCGGTCCACAGAAGTGGCTCGATCCGACACTGACGGCCGTTCTGCAGGAGCTAGGCCGGTCAGGCACCGAAGCAGTGCTCGTGGTGCCGATTTCGTTCGTGTCGGATCATCTGGAGACTCTCTCGGAAATCGACATCGAGGCCCGTGAAGACGCCAAGCGGTGGGGCATCCGGCACTTCGCTACGACCGAAGGGCTAAACGAGGACCCCGCGTTCGTCGAGGCCCTCGCGGATCTCGTACGTGGGCGTATCCCAACGGCTTAGCGGAAGCTTCCTGGAATCGTTCCCCCGACTCTGGTCTACGCGTCGCTAGCCCATGTTTGCCACCCCATTTCACAGGTCGTTTGCAATGAGCACATTGCGGTCGTGGAATCAGGCGTGTGGCACTGCATTCCGTGCATTTTCCTTCGTCGTCTAGGCTGGACGAACAGCTTGCGGACCCCGCCCGGCGAGGCGTCCACGCCCAGCCGCTCGTGGATCGCCCGCTGCCAGGACTCGGCCCGCGTCGCCTTGCGCGCGGGCCTGCGGTGGTGGATCGGGCGCAGTCCCAGTGCGCTCCCGAGGGAGCGGAGGACGGCCTCCAGGTCGGTCAACGTCACATAGGTGCGCCACAGCCGCTCGGCGTCCCAGCCGACGCTGCTGGCGCGCAGGCCGTGGACCCCGGGATGGGTCGCCCCGCTGCCCTCCAGCGGCTGCCGCTTCCAGGCCACCGCCGTCGCGTTGCGGCCCCTGTCGTCCGCCTGCACGTCGATCGTGCGGGGCGGCGGACGGATGGCGGGCCTGCAGCCGTCCGATGCGCTGCCAGACCTTCTCCACGCGCCTGGTCGTGCCCTGGCGCGACAGACCCGCGTGCAGCGTCTGCAGAGCCGTCTCGAGGCGCGCGCCGGCCTGCTCCGCCCGCTGCGCGGACGCGCAGCGCAGGCGCGTCTCGCCGTTCCCGTCCGTCTCGGCGCAGGCCAGCGCGCGCTGCCCGCCGGCGGTGCCGATGGCCACCGCCCGGCTCTCGTCGAAGACGCGCCGCCGCGCCCTCGAAGCACGTGCTGGTCAGGTCGTGCAGGGTGACGGTGGGCTGCAGGTCGAACAGGTCGGCGGCGCGCTACAGGACGTGCGGAGCACCGCTCGGGCGGTGTGGCCCGATTTGACGATGGAACATCTGAGACGGGTCTGTTACTGACCGTGGTCCTTAGTTGAACCTGCTTCAAATAAGAAACTTAAGATTGCATTTCGTATGTGACCAGTGAACTATCGCCAAGAACCCGTCCACGCAATCGGCTGTGCTTGGAATGCTCGGACCTCAGTCTTCCTTCCCCGCTATCTCTAGGACGACATTCCAGAGGATTTCGACGTAGTCTTGGAACGGCCGCACATACAGGTACTCGTCCTTGCCGTGGATGCCGCTTGCGAGGTCCCATTCGGGGCGAGCCGGACCGAAACCGTAGCTCGCAATACCCGCGTCCCGCAACTGTGCGGAGTCGGTGGCGCCAGTCGACATGGTCGGAAACACCGGGATGTCGGGATGCATCCGTGTCAAGACGGTTTCGAAGGCACGGAACACCTCATTCGTAATCGGCGAAGGATCGTGGGACGGTCGTGTCTGCGGGTGAGGCACGAGGTCGATCGCCTGCTCGTTCATGACCTGCTTCAGAAGGGAGAACAGCCGTTCAGGGTCCTCGTCCGGGAGGGCCCTGATGTCGACCGTCGCGTGCGCCTCGGACGGGATCACGTTCTTCAGGTAGCCGCCAACTAGGATCGTTGGCACGATCGACGTACGAACCATGGAGTGGTAGACCGGAGATAGTTCACGCAGCCGCTCATAGTCCTCATCTGACGGGTTCTCAGAAATGATTGCCCGAAACACCTTGGCCTTATCCGGCGGGGACGTCTCGGCCAGCCGCCGAAAGTATTCCCTCGTGGTCTCGTTCAGGCGCGGCGGCATCTCATGGTCAAAGAGTCGACCTACAGCGCGGGCCATGACACCGATTGGGTTGTCCCGGAGTGGGATGGAGCCATGCCCTGACGTTCCCGAAGCCTTGAGATCGATGCGCCTGGGGGTCTTCTCGGCAGTCTGGATCTCGAACCGTTCGTACTTCATGTCTCGTCCGAACACGCCCTTGCCGGCCTCGTTGATGGCGAATTCGGCATCGATTGCATCTCTGTGTTCCTTGAGCAGGTAGGTGATGCCGTGGACACCGCCGGCTTCCTCGTCTGCCACGCCGAGAAAGATGATGTCGCGGTCCAACGGCACGCCGGTGCGGTGCAGTTCCAACAGCACTTGGAACGAGCCCGCAACAACACCCTTGTCATCGGATGCGCCGCGGGCGTAGAGGATGCCCTCGCTCACCGCGCCCCCAAATGGGTCGAACGACCATTCGTCACGCTCTACTGCCACGACATCGAGGTGCCCGAGAAGCAGTAGTGGCCGCTTCGCGCCGCTGCCCTTCACTCGGGCGACGATGCTCGCACGGCCGGGTTCGGATTCGAAAATCTGGGATTCGATGCCCTCGGCATCCAGTCTCTCTTCCAGATACTTGGCGGCGAGGATCTCGTTGCCCTCGGGTTGTGCGGTCTCAAGCTGGACCAGATCCACGAGGACCTCAAGCGCTTCCTTCTTGGCAGCTGGCCAGTCGGGTTCGCTGGCGGCGACGGCAACTGCGCCGAGAAGGAGACCTAGCGCTGCACGGAAGACCATGGCAAAGCGAGTATATCCCGCCATGCTCCACTCAACCTGCCAGCAGGTCACTCGAATTCGGGAAGTCGCGACTTTCACGAGAAGAATCCAGTGATCACGGCGTCATTGCCGGTGCTATTCTTGGGGCACAACGAACCCCCCGTGCCGACTCAAGTCCGCGGCACAACCGATTGCATCGCATGAAATTATCCTCTGCATGTATTTGTATTGGCTTGACTTTTGCTTGCAGTCAGGCCTTTGCAGAACCATTCCTGCAAAGCGTCCGTCCGCGCGGGGCCAAGGTCGGCAGCGCCGTTCGCCTGACGCTCGAGGGCAAACGGCTCGGCCCATCGCCTCGTCTGCACACGGATGCCAGGATCTCACTGACATCCCTCGTCGCCACTTTTGCGGATGCGTCCGCATCTTCGACTTCTCTTGTGTATCTTGCGGAGATCGATGCGGCCGCCGAGCCGGGCATCTATGCACTGCGGATGGAGACCAGCGAGGGCATCTCCAATGCCCTGCTCTTCACCGTCACCGAGTTCGACCAGGTCGTTGAGCTTGAGTCGGAGACCGATCTGGAGGAGGAAATTCCGAGGAACGACTTTCTCGAGTCCGCGCAGCCAATCCAGGCGCCGGTCACAGTGGAGGGCCGACTTCAAGGTGCGGATCGGGACATCTACCGCATCGAGGTAGAGGCGGGCCAGCGGATCGTCGCGGAAGTCGCGGCCAGAAGGCTTGGGTCGGCCATCGATCCCAACCTGGAGCTTTCTGACAGCGACGGGCGCGTGATCGCCCGCAACCACGACGCGCAAGGTCTAGGCCTTGATGCTCGGCTGAGTCATCGGCCGGACGAGGCCGGGACCTACTACCTGTCCGTTCGTGACGAGCGCTACAGCGATCAGGTGCATGACTTCTACCGCCTGACCGTCGGTGACTTCGATTTCGCGGGTGGAGTCTTTCCTCTCGGCTGGAAGCGCGGTGAACGGGTCCAGGCCCAGTTCTTCGGAGGCAACCTTGAGCAATCTGTGGTGGCAGAGGTGGATGTCGACGGTGGATCGGGCTATGCGTCGGAGACATGGCTGCGAGTTCCCGACACGCCGTCGTTCATGCCCTTCCTAGTAAGCGACCGCGACGAGGTGCTTGAAAGCGATGCCAATGGAGGGCTTGAGGACGGTGTGGTCGTCAACGGTCGAATCCTGCAGGCAGAGGAGTCTGACACCTATCGCCTGCCCGTCCAGCCCGGCGAGGACTGGTCCTTCCAGCTGCGGTCGGGCGAGCTACCTGGTTCGTCCCTCTACGGTGTCATCACAATCGCGAGTGGCAGTGAAGTTCTGGCCGTTGCGGGCAAGCACGCGGGAGACCCGAACCCCTACGTGATCACGACGACCGGCCAGACCGCCACGTTCCCGTTTGTCAACCTCACGGTGCCTCCGGACACGACCGAGCTCGTTGTCACGGTCGAGGATCTCCTGGACCGGGGCGGGTCTGCGTTTGGCTATCGGCTCCTGGCACGCAAGGAGGGGCCGGACTTCCTGCTCACGCTAAACACCCCCTACATCAACATCCCGAGCGGTGGTTCCGTCTTGGTCAACGTGACCGCCGAGCGACGCGGCTACTTCGGCCCGATCGAGTTGTATTTGGAAGGCGCACCGGGCGACATTGAGTTCTCAGGAGGGCACTTCGCGCCAACATCGACGCTCGGCAACACGTTCCCTCGGTTCGAGACCAGTCGGCTGACCCTGTCGGCGACACCGGATGCCGACCACAGGATGCTGGAGCTGGTCGTGCGGGGCAAGGCCACCGAGCCTGGCATGAAGCACCTAGACAGACGGGCGACGGGCCCTGGTGTGCGCGTCAGCGTCAAGGGCGAGACGAATACCGCTGTCACCGCTCCTTGGATGGGCCTCAACCTGCCGGCACGGATCAATCCGGCTCAAGGCGCCACGCTTTCGTTCGACGAGCCTCGACGGCTTCGACTGGTGCGTGGAGCCAACGGGCTGCTCTCTGCCTGGTCGTACAAGGCGCACGACTCGTCCGCCAAGCTCAAGAAGCCCATCGACCTACCGCGCAACGCGGGCAGCCTGCGCATCCGTAGCGTCGGGGATTCCGAGGATGCGGAGGGTGGAAAATTCCGCATGTTCACGCACGAGCGGTCGTCGCTTGGCATGGCGAATCTCAACATCACTGCGACGGTGACTTCTGGGGGACGCGACGAACAAATCATCTCCAAGCCCTTGGAAATCGACGTGGTGGATGGCTACGCACTGTCGTCACCCGAGGAACCGCTGGACATCCAAGCGGGCTCGAAGACCACATGGAAGGGCTCCCTCTGGCGTGACCCCCTGTTCCAGCGATCCATCAATGTGAGCGTTGTGGGCCTGCCCCTCGGGGTGTCCTGCCAGTCCGCCGAACTAGCCAGTCCGACCACGGACTACGCCTTGGAGTGCGAGGCCACGGACAAGGCCCCCGAAGGCGAACATGAAGTCGAGATCCGGGCCGAATCGGTCCTGTCAGACGAGGGGACGACCCCTTACATCGTGGATCCGGCCAAGGCCATCGTGCGCATCGCACGTTAAGCGATCCACCCGGAGGGCGCCGAGCTCGACGCCCCTATCCCAAGTTCGCCAAGCGAGGAGCGATTTTGGCCGAATTCAGTGCGTTTTGTGCTGCAAGTCGTTATTTTTCAATGCTCGGTCTCCCTGAAACCCCAAATGTAGTGCCACAACAACTTACAATTCCCTGACTCCCGTCCCAGGGCCTGCTCCCATCGGAGCCTGTTCGTCCGCTGGACCCCCACTCGCCCCCGCGCCAAGGGCCAGGAGCCCCACTTCACCCACCGCCTCGTCCGCTCCATCCGCTGCGGCTCCAGGGTGCGCCAGCGCACCCTGCGCAACCTCGGCCGCCACGTCGCCCTGCCGCGCGGGGACGGGCCGGCGCTGTGCGCCCGCGTCGAGCGCATCCTCGCCCCCAGCGGTCCCTCGAGTTCGGGGCCTGCTCCCCCGCGGTCGAGGACGAGGCCCAGCGCAGCGCCGCCCAGCTGGTGCAGGCCGGCGTCTCCCCCGTGGGCCCGGCGGCCCAGGCCGACGGCGCCGACGACCCGTCGGCCGATCTGCCGCGAGTCGACGTCGACTCCCTGGAGCTGGTCCGCCCGCGCTCGGTCGGCGTCGAGCACGTCGCCCTGTGGGCCATGCGGCAGCTCCGTCCGCCGTCCCTGCTCGAGCAGCTGGGCCTGTCCGGTGCGCAGCGCCCTGGGCGAGCCGCTCGGCTGCGACTGCGAGACCATGGGCCGGAACGCGACGGCGGTGGCCTGGAAGCGGCAGCCGCTGGAGGGCGGCGGGGCGACCCATCCCGGGGTCCACGGCCTGCGCACCCACAGCGTCGGCTGGGACGCCGAGCGGCTGTGGCGCACCTGCGTGACGCGGACCGACCTGGAGGCCGTCCTCCGCTCCCTCGGGAGCGCACTGGGACTGCGCCCGATCCACCACCGCAGGCCCGCGCGCAGCGCGGGCCACCTGTGCCTGTCGGCGCTCGCCTGCCAGCTGGTCCAGGTGGTCCGGCAGCGCCTGCGGGCGGGCGGGGAGACGGCCCGCTGGACAACGCTGCGCGGTCGCCTGGCGGGCCAGCGGCGGGCGACGGCGGTCTTCCGCCAGGCGGACGGACGCATGCTGCACGCGCGCAAGGCGACGCAGGCCGAGTCCTGGCAGCGGGAGATCCACGAGCGGCTGGGCGTGGACGCCTCGCCGGGCGGGGTCCGCAAGCTGGTCGTCCAGCCCAGACGGCGAAGGGAACATGCATGGAATGCAGTGCCACACGCCTGATTCCGTGACCGCAATGTGCTCATTGCAAACGACTTGTGAAACGGGGTGGCAAACTTGGGCTAGAGTTTTGGCCCCAGGTTCCTTCTTCGTAGGTCACGGCTAGGCTGACCTTCGGGGTTTGCGCGTTGAGCGGGATCCGAGGAGATCCGCCAGCTGCCGCGGGCACGGACGGGCACCACCGGTCTTGTCGAGAACGTCGCCCGCATCTCCCCTCCCAGCGCCGCGAGATCTGGACCTCGTACGAAGCCGACTGCTGTGGTGCAGGTTGCATCCACAACGGGATTCATCCCTCGCCTGATCCTTGTGACTTGAGGCAAAGGGTTGATCTTGCAGTCCATCCAAGAAACTGGTTAAAGATCGGAACTATAGGTCCAGTAACTGTTTGTATCTGTGGTACAATCAATGAGCATCGAGGATCGGACAGTCGCACCACGCTGGTGGGATGTCAGTGACCCCGTGCTGGAGCCCCACGCATGCCGTGCCGTCACCACGCCCGACGCTCGTGACGCTCACTTCAAACTGATCCATCACAACCAGGAGGAGAATTCAAATGAGTACAGCGACACCGCCGACACCCCCGGTGGACGGGGAATCCCTCGCCGTCATCCACGCCTTGACCACTGAGCGACCATTGGCGCTCGAGGAGGCGTACAATGCACTTGCGGCTATCCGCTCCATGGCGTCCGCCAACACAATCGCCCGCTTCGAGTCCAAGTTCGATGCCCACCGGGAAGTCGTCGAGTCCAAGCTCGATGCCCACCGGGAAGGCTTCGAGTCCAAGCTCGATGCCCATCGGAAAGAAGTCGAGTCCAAGCTCGACGCGTTTCGGACAGTCGTCGAGTCCAAGTTCGACGCCCAGGGCGCACAGCTGAGAATGCTGATGTGGATGATGGGAATCGGCATTGGCTTCGTGGTCGCAGGAGTGACCATGCTCACTTTTCTCCTGGAGTTGCGGCCATAGGTTCCTTCTTCGTAAGTCACGGCTAGGCTGGCGATCGGGACTAGCGCACTGAGCGGTACCCAAGGAGATCCGACAGCTGCCGCGGGCGAGGACGGGCACCACGGGTCTTGTGGAGAACGTCGCCTGCGTCGCCCCGCCATAACTCGGGAGATCTGGACATCGCGTCAAGCCGGATGCTGTGGTACAGGTTGCACCACAATGGGACCAATCATTGGCATGGTCCTCATGGCTCTAGTCAAAGGCTGGGTGGTTCGATTCAGCCAATCAACAGGTCGTCGAGAGGATGGCCACTGAACCCCGCAGTAGTTCTGCCTGTGCAGTGGGCGGGCACAGTGCGAGTCAATGGTCGCCTGAGCCGCGTGACGGTGGACGATGTGATGCTCCCGAACGCGTACCCTTAGCCCAAGTTCGCCAAGCGAGGAGCGATTTTGGCCGAATTCGGTGCGTTTTGCGCTGCAAGTCGTTGGTTTTCAATGGCCAGCCCCCTGAAACCCCAAATGTAGTGCCCTAATAAATTACAATTCCTTGACTCCCGTCCCAGGGCCTGCTCCCATCGGAGCCTGTTCGTCCGCCGGACCCCACTCGCCCCCGCGCTAGGGGCCAGGAGCCCCACTTCACCCACCGCCTCGTCCGCTGCGGCTCCAGGGTGCGCCAGCGCACCCTGCGCAACCTCGGCCGCCACTTTGCCCTGCCCACGGGGACGGGCCGGCGCTGTGCGCCCGCGTCGAGCGCATCCTCGCCCCCCAGCGGTCCCTCGAGCTCGGGGCCTGCTGCCCCGCGGTCGAGGACGAGGCCCAGCGCAGCGCCGCCCAGCTGGTCCCGGTGGTCCGGCAGCGCCTGCGGGCGGGCGGGCGGGGAGACGGCCAGCTGGACGACGCTGCACAGTCGCCTGGCGGGCCAGCAGCGGGAGATCTACGAGCGGCTGGGCGTGGACGCCTCGCCGGGCGGGGTCCGCAAGCTGGTCGTCCAGCCCAGACGACGAAGGGAAAATGCACGGAATGCAGTGCCACACGCCTGATTCGGCGACCGCAATGTGATCATTGCAAATGACTTGTGAAATGGAGTGGCAAACATGGGCTATAGTTGCGGTCGGACCGTGCGCGTCCCGCGGACCTGCTTGAACTTGAACTCGCTGTTCTTGAACGATGGGTTCATCTCGACCTCGGAGTAGGACGAGAGCCTGTAGTCCCCCGGACGCACGTCGTAGATCTTCATCTGCAGTGCCTGCCAGCTTGTGGTCGAAACCCACATTTCCAGCGGCCGGTTGTTCGTCGGCTGGTCGGGATCGCGGGGCTTCAGTGCTAGCTTGACGGCGGGCTGGCCGGTGATGTCCTCGTCGCCCTGAAGCTCGATTTCATAGTGCTGCTGTAGATAGCTGCCAGCTGTGCCGAATCCAAGCAGCAAGCCGGTCTCGAGCCGATCCCTCTGGTCTCCTGCGTCGTATTCCTCGACCGTCTTGATCTTCGGCTTGTAGATCCGGATCTTCGCGCCCGCCACCGACACGTAGTACTCGTACGGATCGTCGAACGAGACCAGCATCTCGACTGATCCAGACTTCACCCGGCGCACCACAATGCGGCCCTGCTCCACCCTCTCGTCGTCGAGCAACGCCGAGTAGCGGACTGAACGCATCGCAGCGCGCATGCCCGTCCACTTCGATGCCGCCGCATCCATGTTGGAAAGGACAGCGTCCAGCGTCGGTGCGGCATGAAGAATGCTCGTCAGGGACAAAAGGGCCAGCGACAGCAAGATGCTGCGGAGCAGCCTCGATCGCGGACACGAAACGCGCACGGTGTACGGCCGCCTAGGCTCAGCGGAGGTCACTGGTGAGCGTGCACGAAGTACGCGCGGATATTGCCCGCTTCGTCGCGTGCCGTCTCGGTGCCGATCACCTGAAGGTCCTGCTCACCGCTCTTGTCGCGCACAAGGTCTCGCAGTTGATCGCGCACCAGCTCCGGGGGATGGCCGCGGAGCGACTCAGGCTCAACCCAGAAAAGGCGCATGTCCTCCTCGACCGCCGCAATCTCGCGAACGACCGTGGCGCTGGGCCGATCATTGAAGAGGGTTCGCGGCGTCAGCATGATGAACGCTACGATGAGAGCGCAGATCACGTCGTACTGCCATGAACCGCGCCGGTGTGACCAGAGCAGCGTGTTGCGAAGGCCCTGCCTGAAGCCGCCGGCCACAGAGTCAGTTTAGCCTACGGTCGGGATTCAGCCCCTCACGGAACCAGCCGGCACGGCCAAGCGGCGCGCACCACAGTTTCGAAGGCTCAGAGCACATTGCTACGGACACTGGAGAGCGGCGACCCTCCCCTTTCTTACGACCAGAGAAGCGTGTTGCGAACGCCCTTTCAGAAACCTAGGGCCGGTGTATTCTAAACCTCAGGGAACCGGCCTGTTTCGAGACAAGCTGGTACGGTCATGCAGCGCTCACGACAGTTTTTAAGACTATGGGCACACAGCCAGTTGCTCCCAGCACTGGAGAGCGGCGACGACCCCCTCATCGGCGGCCAAGCGGTGATGGAGGGCGTTATGATGCGGACGCCCCAGGCCTACTGCGTCGCAGTGCGCAAGCCAGACGGCGAGATCGTCGTGCAGGAGAAGGCCTCGCCCAAGCTCTCGGCGAAGAGCAGGTTCTGGAGGCTGCCGATCATTCGTGGCTGCGGCGTGCTCGGGCAGTCTATGGCCCTCGGCATCAAGGCGCTGAACTTCTCCACTGCCCAAGCCATTGAGGCCGAGCAGGCCGAAGCTGCTGAACAGGGCGAGACGGAGCCCGCAGAGCTGCCTCGCTGGATGCTCTGGCTGAACATAGCGTTCTCGCTGGGATTCTTCATCGCGATGTACAAGTTCCTGCCGCTCGTGGTGACCCAGCAGCTGCAGCGCTGGCAGCCAGCCTTGGACAACCAGGTCGGATTCAGCGTGGTGGAGGGCGTAATAAGGTTGGCCATCTTCCTGACCGTACTGTTCGTGATCTCGCGGTTGCCGGACATACGGCGGGTGTTTCAGTACCACGGCGCAGAGCACAAGGTGGTCTTCAACTTCGAGTCAAAGAAGGAACTCAGCGTCGAGAACGCCCAGAGCTTCGTGACGTGGCATCCACGCTGCGGAACGAGCTTTCTGATGGTCGTGATGGTGATCGCGATCGTGGTCTATGCGCTGGTGCCGTTCGAGGGCTTCTTGGCCCTGTTCGCCTCCAGGCTCGCCTTGCTGCCGCTAATCGCCGGGCTGAGCTACGAGATCATTCGGTTCGTGGCCAAGAGGCAGAAGAGCTTCTTCGCCCTGCTGGTGCGGCCAGGCCTGTGGCTCCAGAGAATCACGACCAAACCGCCCGATGACAGCCAGGTCGAGGTCTCGCTCTTAGCGCTGAACCGAGCCCTGGACTTCGAGCGGCGCAACGGCGGCCAAGCGGTCGTCGCTTAGCACCCTTGCCGCGACGCAGTGGACTAGTCGAGGTGTGCGTCGAAAGTCGGCGCATCGGAGGGGCACATGGACTGGACAAGGAGCATTGAAGACGTCGAGACGAAGTTCGAGGCGCTGTCAGCCCATTTGGCGGACCCGAATCTCGTTGCGAATCGCATCGAGTTCCAGCGCTGCATGAAGCAGCACGCGGACATCGCGCCCGTCGTCGAGAAGTATCGGCAATGGAAGGATGTACGCGCCCAGGTGGACGTTACGCGGTCTCTGCTGGACGAAGCTGACAGTGAGATCGTCGAACTCGCCATGGAGGAGCTAAATGTGCTCGGTTCGCGGCGCAAGAGACTCGAGGACGAGATACGTGTCCTGCTCCTGCCCGTGGATCCCGCGGACGAGAAGGGCGCGGTGCTCGAGATTCGAGCTGGCACGGGCGGTGACGAGGCGACGCTGTTCGCGGGCGAGATCTACCGGATGTATGTCAAGTACGCCGAGGCCCACCGATGGAAGATCGAAGTCACGGTGCACAACGAGTCCGAGAAGAAGGGCATCAAGGAGCTCATCGCTCTGGTGACCGGTCGACGTGTGTACTCGAAACTGAAGTTCGAGAGCGGTGTACATCGCGTGCAACGAGTGCCGAAGACTGAGTCTCAAGGGCGGGTGCACACCTCGGCCGTCACGGTGGCCGTTCTGCCACAGGCGGATGAGGTGGATGTCGCCATCGACGAGAACGAGATTCGAGTCGACACCTACTGCTCGTCCGGGCCGGGTGGACAGTCGGTCAACACAACGTACTCGGCTGTTCGGATCACACACATTCCGACTGGTCTAGTGGTGACCTGCCAGGACGAGAAGTCGCAGATCAAGAACAGGAAGAAGGCGCTGCAGGTCCTGCGATCACGCCTGTACGAGATCGAACGGGAACGCCAGCACTCCGAGCAGGCCGAGCAGCGTCGGGCAATGGTCCGCAGCGGAGACCGCTCCGAGAAGATCCGGACGTACAACTTCCCTGAGATGCGTGTGACCGATCACCGCATCGGCCTCAAGATCCAGCAGCTGACACAGGTGCTTGGCGGGGATCTGGACATGCTGATAGACCCGCTCACGGCGGCGCACCAAGCCCAAGCGCTAGCGGCCCAAGCGGCTTGACGGCTATGGGCTTTCCAATGGCAGCGCTTGTTGCATCACTGCTGTTCGCGTTGGGCGCGGCCTCCGGTGAGGGCGACAGATTCAACGCCCTGACGCCGGAAGAGCGGCGTTTGGGCTTCGAGCTGCTGTTCAACGGTGCCGATCTGGACGGGTGGGACGGTGACCCGAGCCTCTGGCGCGCCGAGGACGGCGCGATTGTGGGATCCACGGATGGCCGTCCACTAACCAGCAACTCCTTCCTGATCTCGCAGGACGAGTTCGCGGACTTCCATCTGCGGTTCGATGTGAGGCTGCGTAACGGCAACAGCGGCATGCAGTTCCGCAGCGAGCGGACAGACGCATGGACGGTTCGCGGCTACCAGGTCGACTTCGCTGGAGGCAAGGGCTGGGGCAACCTGCACGGCGAGGGCCTTGCGGGCGGACTGATTCTCGACGGCTGGCAGGACAAGGCCGAGTTCGTCGTACATGCGGGCTGGAACCAGATTGAGCTCCGCTGCGAGGGCCACCGAATCCGCATCACTGTGAACGGCGTCGTGACGGCTGATGTAGTGGATCCGGGTGCGCGAAGCGGTGTCCTAGCGCTCCAACTGCATCGTGGTGAACCGATGCGGGTTGCCTTCCGCAACATCCGCATCCGTCGGCTCTGAGCCAGCGGTCGCTCAGTCGACCAGCCGGTTGAGCGTGTAAGCCACCATGCCCGTCGAGAGAACCACGCCGTCGGCGCTGGATATCCCGGACGGCCGTAGGTCGTACAGCCAGCCCTCTCTGAGGTCCTCGATCGCCAGCGCCACCCACATTCCGTCATCGGAAACCGTCGCCGACTGCACGCGCACCGGAGTGATCTCAGTCTTCGGAGAACCATATGTCGCGTGATAGCGGTAGTAGTAGCGAGTCATGGAGTAGCGCTCAGCGTCGCTTGCCGATTCGACATCCACGGGCATCGTGAACGCCAGCTCAAATCCGTCCTTGGTGAGGAGCATCGATCGGATGTCGAAAGGTGGCTGCCCCTGATAAACAATGCGCTGCAGCCCCTCGGTCGATCCCCAGATGCGGGCGGTTTGGGCGACGTATAGGCTATGGCCGTTTGGAGAGAACGCCAACCGGTTGTTCGCCATCCTCAGACCGTTTCCTTCCACAAACGGGAAAGCGGCGCCTTGGAATTGGCCTGCGACTTGCTGAAGCTCGACGCGCAACACCCGTGGGTACGTCCATTCGGCCACGAACATCTGTCCTTGGTACGGGCCGAACTTTCCCTCGCTGAGGTCGAACGCCTGACCCGCCGACGATCCGCCCATGTCTCCCTGTGGAAACAGGATTGCGGGACGCTTGCGGAGGCGGTCCAGCTCGTCCACCCTTGCCCTGACGGGATCCGTCCCGAGCATCCCCGGCTGCCATGGAAGCGAAGCCGGATGGCCATGGAATGCACCTTGGGTGACGTGGTGCAACGGCGAGGTACCGACCCAGTCCCCCTGGTTGTCCGACGCGAAGATCTCACCGTTCGGATTGGCCACTAGGCCATTGGGCTGCCGAAACCCGCAGGACACCGTCTCCACGGATCCATCTGGCCGTATGCGAAGCGCACAGCCGCGAAATGGCACTGGAGAGTAGTGACCTATCCGGTTGACTCGACCGGGCACGGGCTCTGACACTCTCCGTTCGTTGCGCAAGAGGTCCCCACGAGCCGGTGGGCGAGGATCGGCGTTGCCTGAGGCCAGTCCGAGGGAAACGTAGACGTTCCCTTCCCTGTCCTTGACTGGCCCCGCGATGAACTCGTGGTAGTTTCCGGACAGGCCCCAACCGTCCGAAAGCGTCTCGAACAGGTCAGCCGTGCCGTCACCGTCGGTATCCGCAACCCGTGTCAGCTCCGGCACCTGGGCCACAAGTACCTCCCCGGCGCGATCTCCCGGGGCCATGCCCAGAGGCGTGTGCAACCCATCAGCGAAGAGCGCCCAGCGCTTCGATCTGGGGCTGTAGGTATAGATGCGGCCACGTCTGAGCGCCGCATATAGCTTTCCGTCCTGTCCGAACGTGATTGCGCTGACCTCGAAAGCCACGCCACGGGGGCCTTGGATCGTTTCAACACGGTAGGAATCACCCGGCACCTGGCCCGAGGCCAAGCTGGCCGTCGCAATGAGGGCCGAAGCTAGACGCGAGACTCGTTCGGACCTATGGCGCAACACGGATCCTCACCTCGAACTCGACGGACTTTCCCGGTGTGACGACGTCTCCGTCCAGGCTTGACTCAATCTGGACGCCCTCCGCGTCCGCCCTCACAAACTGGATGGGCTCATCGACCGCCTCGAGTCGAAAGTGTCGTGCGATCCCGTCGTCGATCGCTTCAATGCGTTCGTAAACGTCAATGCCGTCCACGGTGTAGTGGAACTCCGGCACCTGCCCCTGATACCGATAGCCAAGGAACTGGCGCTGCGGTATGCGGCCCGATGCCCCGAACCGCAGCGGGTAAGGGCCCTCGCGGAAGAAGATGTCGCCGATGATCTCGGCAGTCTCGGTCAGATTCGTCTCGCGGTTCTTCTTGTTGTAGAGGGTCCGCGACATGTCGAGAAATCCGCCACGCCACGCGTAGCGCAGCCGCGACTCACCGGCGTCAAAGCAGTAAGACAGACCACCCGGCAGTCCGACCGCGATGGCTGCGGGCGACGCCTCGGGCATGTCCCATCGCACGACGATCGCCCGGTCCGTCGGTACAGGCTGCGTCTCGGCACTGTCTGAGGTCACGTCCCCGAATCCAAAAGGCAGGGCCAGATCGTCGGCCGGTCCAAGCGCGGACCAGAGCGCGGCCAACGCCGGCTCGGAATCCTCACTGGTCGCGCCACCGAAGTAGTTCGGCATGGACGTACCCGGAAGAATGCGGTCGGGCCCGTGCATCCAGACCTTGAACCAGGGCCACCGCAGCCGCATAGCGGCCTCGCGAAGGTTCGGCCCTAGTTCGCCCAGCGATGGGTGAGGCCCCCAGCCGTGGCAGCCGATGCAGCCCATGCCGCCCTTGGTGCCGTCGACGCCAAGTCGGGCGATTCCATCCGCAGCCAATCCGGCGTCCACCAATTCCTCCGCTGCATCTGGATCGACGCCGCTGGCCTTGGCGAACGCTCTCGCCAGCCATGATGCGTGCTCGTCACCAAAGGACGGCATTCGGAGTTCCTGCCAATCCAGAACCGCTGAGTCTGTGCCGACCGCGTGGGCGATCCAGCTTGGACGTAGCTTGGATCCCACACCAGTGAGAGGTGGAGCGGACTCCGGCAGCCAGCTGTGCGCAGGGGTGCCGTCCACTTCATGGCATGCCCCGCAGCGTAACTGTCGGAGTCGACGTTGCAGGTCGAACACCGGTGCGGAAGCCTTGTCGGGCCGACTCTGGTATTCGGTCACGAACGAGCGCAATGCTGCCTGCTCCCCTCTCCGCCACCGGTAACTCGGCACATTGGCCGGGACGGCGTCCGCGAGACAGCCGTTCGTCGCATCCAGATCCAGAAGCGGAGGTGCCACCGCAGTCGACTCAAGTCCATCGAGTTCGTGGCAAGCCAGACAGCCGCTGGTTGTCACCAGTTCCCTGCCTCGGTCTGGGTCCCCTTTCCTGAGCGGTTGCTCGAACGCAGGGCTACTTGAAAGGCCAAGGTACCCAGCCAGTTCCAACGCCTCGTCCGAGTTCAGCCGGAACGACGGCATGCGTCCGTCGGGAACCAACCGAAGCGGGTCCTGCAGAAACGCCCGCAGCTCTGACGGGAACCACTTCGAACCCTGCGACTCCAAGGGCAAGTCCGCACCATGACATGCCCAGCAGCCAAGGGCTTGAAACGCCGTTCTACCGGATTCGGTCGAACTCTTGCGGATCTGCAGCTCCTTCTGAGGGGCGGCTCCAAGTGCGGACAGAAAGGCTGCGACGTCCGCCTGCTGGTCAGGCGTCAGCACCTGAGGCATGGTGGACCAGCTTCGGAACGCACGTGGATCGGCCAGCCAGTGCGCGATCCAGTTGGCTCTAACCCGACTGGCAACGCCCGTCAGAACGGGACCCGGCCGCTTCTCAATCGAGTGCGAGTCCGACGCATGGCAGTTCGAGCACCCAAGATCCTCGAATAGCTGACGGCCGTCGGGTCCACCTCTGCTTTCGTCGCGGTGCGAGAAGACGTGCCACGGCATCGGCTCCCGAGCAAACCCTGGTCCTTCCCAAGACACCTCGATCCGCAGAGGTCCAGATCCGCGCACCTCCTCCAGTTCGAACTCGTGGGTGCCCGCCTCTAGCCGGATCGGGTCGTCGGAGATGCCCTGACCATCGAGGCGTAGTGACGCTTCTCCGGGGAAGAACCGGTAGTCCCCGGTCCGGATGATCGAGAGGTCGCCGGAGATCACAATCCCGGCTTTGTCGGATCCCGGAACAAGGCTCTCGCTTCCCGACAGGTGGATCATCGGCGCGGCTAGGGGTACCGATGCACCGTCGCTTGTCGCTACAAGACCAGGACTCTGAGCCCATGCCAGCGACGCCGGCACTAGCGCTGCAGCCAGTACCGCCGACCACTGCGCACTAGCCATGAGAAACAGTATCCCGCCCCTGTATCGAGTTAGTGCAAGTGCTTGCGCAACTGGTCCGGTTGAGTGCTAGTATCGGGCCAAAGGAGAACCCAACGATGACCATCACTCGACGCCATCTTCTCGCCGGAGCAGCGGCCTCTCTGACACTGCCTGGCCTACGTGCGGACAACCAAGTAAGGCACTATGTCCGCTTCCGCAGCGACGGCAAGAATGGGTTTGGAGAGCTCGAAGGCGACAAGATCCACGTCCTGAAGCAGTCGTTCCTGAAGAATCAAGAGCGTACTGGAGACACCGTCAACAAATCCGACGCAAAGCTCCTGTTCCCGATCAAGCCGCCGAAGGTCTTTGCCGTCGGCCTCAACTACAAGAGCCACTTGGATGGTCGCGACGCGCCGTCCAACCCCGAGATCTTTTACAAGCCAACCACGTCCCTGCAGCATCCGGGCAGTCCGATCTTCATTCCGACCGGATCCAAGAACCTGCACTTCGAGGCGGAGTTCGTGATCGTGATGGGAAAGAACGCCCGGAACATCGAGGAGAGTCAGGCTGCTGACCACATCTTCGGCTACACATGCGGCAACGACGTGAGCGAGCGCGACTGGCAGGCTGGCGATCTGCAGTGGTGGCGCGCGAAGGGGTCGGACACGTTCGCCCCCATGGGTCCCTCGATTGCGGTCGGCCTAGACCACTCAAAGTCCCAGATCAGCCTGCGCCTCAACGGCGACACCATGCAGGATCAGAAGATCAGCGACCTCCTGTTCGGACCGGAGGCGGTCGTCAGCTTCATCAGCAAGTTCGTGGCCCTGCAGGCAGGCGACGTCATCTACACCGGCACGCCCGGCAAGACCAGCGCGATGAAGCACGGCGACACCTGCGAGGTCGAGGTCACTGGCATCGGCGTCCTCAGCAACCCCGTGCGACGACGCAGGGCGTAGGATCGACCCCAGTCTAAGGTTTGCACGACGGGAACCAGTCCCTCGTCAGCCTGCTGTACGATCGGAATCCGCTTGCGGATAGCCGAGGGAATTGATGCACACCGTTCTCGTCACCGGCGCAAGCGGCTTCCTAGGCCGGCACTTGATCCGGCTCCTTAGAGCGGAAGACGGAGATGTCCGGATTCGGGCATTCAGTCGGTCCCTATACCCGGACGAGAACGACGGCAGCGTAGAGAGCGTGCGGGGCAGTATCACTGACGACGAGGCGGTGGAGGCCGCCTTGGACGGCGTGGACGAGGTCTATCACCTCGCTGGCGCAGTCGAGCGCCAGTCGAGCGATCCCTGGAAGGTCTACCACACGCACGTCGGCGGCACGCGAGCCCTGTGCGAAGCCATGCGTCGCAAGGGACCACGCCGGTGCGTGGTCGTGTCCTCGTCAGGGACGATCGCTGTTGGACCGGATCCAGTGGAGCACACGGAGGAATCAGGCTACAAGCAGGCTGTCGTGCATCGCTGGCCCTACTACCTGAGCAAGATCTACCAGGAGAAGCAGACCTTCTGGTACTGCGAGCACCGCAAGCTCCCGATCACCGTCGTCAATCCGACCTTGCTCCTCGGGCCAGGCGATGACCGGCTGTCGTCCACCAACGATGTGCGGCTGTTCCTCAAGGGCCAGATCAAGACTGTGCCAACGGGCGGGTTGAATCTGGTGGATGCCCGCGACGCGGCGCAGGGCCTGATTGGCGCCATGCGAAACGGGCGGATCGGCGAACGCTACCTGCTGGGCGGCGAGAACTTGACGTTTCGGGAGTGGATATCGCTTACAGCGAACATCGCCGGCAATGGCGGACCGTCGATGCAATTGCCCGAATCGATGGCGCGGCTCGGGGCATCAGTCCTTCGCAAGGTCTATCCGCTCACTGGAAGGCAGTTCGAGCTCGACGACGAGTCGGTACGGATGTCGTCCCTGTTCTGGTACTGCGACATCTCCAAGGCTCGGAACGAAATCGGGTTCTCGCCCCGTAGGGCCCGCGAGACCATTCAAGACACAATTCGCTACATGCGATCCAATGGGATCGCCTAGCTATCGACAAGGAGAGCCACTCATGGCGGGACTCAAGTCCGACACCACTTTCAAGGTTCAGGCGGACCTGCTGGAAATGCTTGACTCTGCGGCGAGCAAGTACAACCTGCAAGACCGCGACAAGGCCCTGCGCTGCGTCCTCGACTACGTCGCCAGCGACGGGGACTGGGACGAGATATTCGGGCAGGTGCGCTGCCACCGCTGTGGCGGCAGGCCCGGCTGGCAGCCCGCGAACTGACCGCTCCAATGCCGAGCCATCGGTTTTCGGCTCCGTGGCTCATCCTGAACCCACGCGCCGGGAGCGGACGCGCTGGGCGACGCTGGCCAGCGTTGCGCGGCGTGCTCGAGGCCACGCTCGGTCCCTTTGAAACGCGCTTTACAGAAGCGCCAGATCACGCCACAGAACTGACCCGGGAAGCCTTGCACAGCGGGGCGGACCTTGTCGTCGCCACGGGCGGAGACGGCACTCTCAGCGAGGTCGTCAACGGCTACTTCGAGGACGGTGCGCCGATCAACTCCAACGCCGCGATCGCGCTCATTCCAATCGGTACGGGCGGAGACTTTCGCCGGTCAGCGAATCTCCCAACAGACCCAGCCGACGCCATGCAACTGATTGGCACGGCACCAGTCCGCAGCCTGGACACGATCCGCATCGAGCTGGTCGCGGACGGCGGAACGACCATCGAGAGATACTGCATCAACATCGCCAGCTTCGGGCTGGGCGGCGACATCGCCCTGTTGGGCAAGAGCAACTTCCTGACGCGCTACAGCGGTAAATTGGCGTTTCTCTGGGCCACCACGAGCGCCCTGATTCGGCACCAGCCACATATGGTCCGGCTGTCCTTTGACGGAGCAAAGCTTGGAGAGCCTGTGGACATCTCCGAAGTGGTCATCGGCAACGGGCGCTACAACGGAGGCGGAATGCTTCCCTGCCCCTTAGCCGATCTTTCGTCCGGCAAGATCGACATCTCGGTGATCCGAGGCGTCACGCTGTTCGAGTTCCTACGGGCAGTACCGAAGCTGTACTCCGGTGCAGCCTACGAGCATCCCAAGTGCCTGCACTATCGGGTCGACTCGATTTCCGCCACATCGGATGGATCCGCAGCGGTTCGCATCGAGGTCGATGGCGAGGCAATCGGCCAGATCCCTCTGGAGGCGAGGATCCTGCCGGGCTCGATCCGATTCGCCGGCATTCACGAGAGCGGCTAGGCCCCAAGGCTCAGCTTCGTGCGTGATAAAATCCCCATCGTGATCCCTATCGCCGATGCACGCTGAACTCTCACTTTTGCGCAGACTCCAAGACTTGGATCTGCGCATTGTCGCCCTGACTCGTGAGATCAAGAACCTACCGCACCACGTGGCGCGCATCCAAGGCCGTTTGCAGGCCCATAAGCAGGAACTAGCGAAGACACAGGAGATCCTTGCCGACAACGGCAAGGAGCACCGGTACCTAGAGGGTCAGATCGCGGACTGTACGCGGAAGATCTCCAAGCTGCAGGACCAGATGAACATCGCCAGGACCAATGAGCAGTTCCGCGCCTTCCAGCACGAGATCCAATTCTGCAAGGACAGCATCGATGGCTTCGAGGAGCGCATCCTCGAGAAGATGGAGCAGGCCGAGGACCTCGAGGCGAACGTGAAGCGTGCCAAGGCGAGCCTGAAGGAGGAAGAGGCCAGCGTCAAGCGGGACGTGGCGCTTGCAACGGCCCGCATCGCCGCGGACCAGAAAGAGCGCGAGCAGAGGCTGGTTCAACGCACCCAGCTCGCCGCTACGGCGGACACGAGTGCACTGCGCACCTACGAGCGCATCCGCAAGACGCGCGGCAGGGCGATGACTGCGGTGGATGATGAGATCTGCGAGGCCTGCCACATGCGCGTTCGGCCAAAGCCGCTGCAGGATCTGTACAACGAGTCCGTAGCGATCCTCACCTGCGAGAGCTGCGGTCTAATCCTGTACTTGAAGGACGATATCGAACTCACTGCTGTCACAGAGGATCCTGCCGGAGACGAGATGGCGGCGGCATCGCGCAGCTGATGCCGGGCGGCGCAGCGCTAACGACGCTCGATGAAGACGAGCAGCTGTTTCTTGACTCGGTCAGCGAGTTCGCCGAGAACGAGATCGGTCCGTTTGTCCGCGAGATGGACCAAGCGGCCAGGCTGCGCCCAGACGTTCTTGCCAAGCTGTTCGACTTCGGACTGATGGGCATCGAGGTGCCCCAGGACCTTGGAGGCCCCGAAGGCACCTTCATGGACGCCGTGCTGGCGATCCAGGCACTTTCGAGAGTTGACGCATCGGTTTCCGTGGTCGTGGACGTTCAGAACACGCTTGTCACGAATGCGCTTCTGCGGTGGGCCAATGACGAGCAGAAGCAGCGCTACCTACCCCGAGTCTGCAGGGACGCAATCTGCAGCTACGCGCTCTCCGAGGCCGGATCGGGCAGCGACGCGTTCGCCATGCAGAGCACTGCGACATGGCGTGGAGGTCATTTCGAGCTGTCAGGCCGAAAGCTGTGGATCACCAACGCGGCCGAGGCCGATCTGTTCCTCGTCTTCGCCAATGCCAATCCGTCTGCCGGGCACCGAGGCATCACGGCGTTCCTCGTCGAGAAGGGGTTGCCGGGGTTCCGCGTGGGCAAGAAGGAGGACAAGCTCGGCATCCGTGCGTCGTCGACCTGCGAACTGCTGCTTGACGGTTGCGTCGTTCCCGAGGAGAACTTGATCGGAGAGGTCGGCAAGGGGTACCGAATAGCGATAGAGACGTTGAACGAGGGACGCATCGCCATCGGAGCGCAGATGTTGGGCGTTGCGGAGGGTGCTCTGGGGCATACCCTCAGCTACCTCCAGGAGCGCCGCCAGTTCGGCAAGCGACTGGCGGACTTTCAGGGAGTGCAGTTCCAGGTTGCCGACCTTGCGACGCAGGTTGAGGCCGCTAGGCTGCTGGTCTGGAACGCCGCTCGCCTCAAGGACAGTGGTCAGCCGTTTCTAGAAGCGGGCGCGATGGCGAAGTACTACGCAACGGAGATGGCCGTCAGGGTGACAGCCAAGTGTGTCGACCTATTTGGAGGGGTTGGCTTCACCGAGGAGTTTCCGGTGGCCAAGATGTACAGGGACGCGAAGATCGGCACGATCTACGAAGGCACGTCAAACATGCAGCTCCAGACGATCGCGAAGCGGCTGCTCGGTTCGTGACCGGCAGCGGGCCAGGGTCCAGGCCCGGTAAATCAGAAGGCCAACGGAAGCCGTTTCGCGGTTCCTGAGGTCTTGCGCAGGAACGAGAAGTCACAGCCCTCGTCGGCCTGCAGCACGGACTCGAGGAACATCCGGCCGTACCCGCGATCGTAGTGCAGTTCGCGTGGCCGCCAGGCTTCCCGACGACGCGCCAGTTCCCTGTCCTCGACGAGGAGCTCCAGCTTTCGGTTTGCGGCATCCAAATGGATACGATCACCTGTCTGCACCAGCGCGAGCGGGCCACCCGAGGCGGACTCGGGCGCCACATGCAGCACGACCGTCCCGTAGCTGGTCCCGCTCATGCGTGCGTCCGAAATGCGTACCATGTCGCTGACGCCCTGCTTGAGCAGCTTGGCGGGAATCGACAGATTGCCGTACTCGGGCATGCCCGGCGCGCCGATGGGGCCGCCGTTCTTCAGGAGCAGCACGGAGTCCTTGTCCACCTCTAGCTCTGGAGTGTCCACGCGACGCATGAAGTCCTCGTGGTCCTCAAACACAACCGCCTTGCCAATGTGGTTCAGCAGCGACGGTGTCGCGGCACTCGTCTTCAGCACGGCACCCCTCGGACAGAGGTTCCCCTTGAGGATGATCGTGCCGCCCTCGGACTGCAGGGCGCGCTCGCGCGGCAGAATGACGTCGCGGTTGTGGCACTGGGCGTCGCCGACGTTCTCGGCCATGGTCTTGCCAGTGACCGTCATCGCCTCGCCGTTTAACTGCGGCAGCAGGTCGTTCATCACCGCGGGAATTCCGCCGGCGTAGAACATTTCCTCCATGAGGTGCTCACCCGATGGTTGGATGTTGGCCACGACCGCTGTCTCTCGCGAAATCTCATCGAACCTCTCGAGCGGGAAGTCGATGCCCAGCCTTCCTGCCAGCGCCTTCAGGTGAATGATGGCGTTGGTCGAGCCACCGATAGCCATGTCCACTCGAACCGCATTCTCAAGGGCCGCGAGCGTGAGTACGCGCGACGGTCGAAGATCCTCCTTGACCATCTCCACGATGCGTTCTCCGCTGCGATGCGCGATCTCATAGCGCCGGGAGTCCACCGCCGGGATGTTGGCGCAACCTGTCAGGGTCATCCCGAGAGCCTCGGTCAAGCTGGTCATGGTCGAGGCCGTGCCCATGACCATGCAGTGCCCAGCCGACCGGGACATGCCGCACTCGATCTCGCACCAGTCCTCTTGAGTGATGCGCCCGGCTCTGAGCTCGTCCCAGTAGTGCCAGACATCGGTACCGGAACCGAGCTTCTTGTTGCGCCAGACACCGTCTAGCATCGGGCCGCCGGTCACGAAGATCGATGGCAGGTCGGCGCTGGCTGCTCCCATTAGCTGCGCCGGTGTGGTCTTGTCGCAGCCGCACAGCAGGACGACGCCGTCCATCGGGTTCGCCCGGATGGACTCCTCGACGTCCATCGCCATCAGGTTGCGGAACATCATCGACGACGGCCGCATGAACGGCTCGCCCAAGGAGATGGTCGGGAACTCGAGTGGGAAGCCCCCGGCAGACCACACGCCCCGTTTGACCGCTTCGGCAACCTGCCGGAGGTGCGCATTGCAGTTCGTCAGCTCGGACCAGGAGTTGCAGATGCCGATGACAGGCTTGCCCTGAAAGACGCTTCCCGGAAAGCCCTCCGCCCGCATCCAGGACCGGTGTAAAAGGCCGAGCTTGTCGTCGCGACCGAACCATTCCTGCGAGCGAAGCTTCGAGGGATCGAAAGACATGTCCGGCCATTATAAATTCCTGATTTCCGACCAGATTCGTCGTTGGAGACCGCGATGAGGGCGGGGCCAGCCGCTCGTATGCGCTGCGCAGCGGGCTAGTCGGAAGTCGGATGGCTGCGGAAAGCGATTCGGCAATCTCCCCGTCCTCGCGAGGAAGGATCAGCTACCCGCCGCACCGGTGCCTGCGGCCCCTAGCGGCACCGGAGAGAGCGGCGCGAAGAAGTGTTAGCCGGGCCCTTCTGCGGGACCCTTATCAACATGAAGCGAAATGAGGTATGGGTTCGGCTATCAGCACCTAGGCCTGCTGCTTGCCGGAAGGAACGCTCGCTGCGTATAGTGAACCCGTCGGAAGGGGCCGTACGATGCACAAAGACTTGACACGCCGAACATTCCTAGGGGGAGCCGCTGCCGCCTCTGCCAGCGTAGCTGTCAGACCCAGCGAGGCCGCCAACTCTGGACCGATGCCGATGCGGACACTCGGCCGAACTGGCGCGAAGGTGCCGATCCTGGCCATCGGCGGCGGTAGCCGTTTCGCCATGTACGAGGAGGAGGACAAGGGCGTCGAGGCCATCAACACCGCCCTTGACCTCGGCGTCACCTACATCGACACCGCCCAATCATACGACCGTGGCGGAAGCGAGACGTGGATCGGCAAGGTTCTGAAGCACCGCCGCAAGGAGGTTTTCCTCGCCAGCAAGATCATCGTGCGTGGCTACGACGAGGCGCTCCGCGAGACGGAGGCTGGTCTCAAGCGCCTGCAGACGGACAAGATCGACCTTCTGCACATTCACAGCTTGGGCGACGACGACAACCTCGCGGAGATCGAGGCTGGTTCCCTCAAGGCGCTGTTCCGGCTACGGGACGAGGGCGTCTGCCGCTTCGCCGGAATCACGAGTCATACCTATCCAGACGTGCTGGCCACGGCGCTCGAACGCCATGACTTCGACTGCACCCAGATGGCCCTGAACGCGGCCAAGCAGGGACGAAGCCGAAACTCGCGCGAACCAGTGGCCACGCCACCGGAGGACAGCTTCGAAGCTGTCGCCCTGCCCATTGCGCTGCGCAAGAACATGGGCGTGCTCGCGATGAAGGCGACGGGCCAGGAATCGCTCGTGGGCACCGGCTACGGCAAGGCCAGCGTTGACCGACTCCTGCAGTACGCATGGTCCCTGCCTATCGCTTCGGCCGTCGTGGGCATGCCGAAACTGGACTTCCTTCGGGAGAACGCCCAGATCGCCCGGTCATACAAGCCGATGCCTAGCGACGAGATGGACAGCTTCTCCAAGGAGATGTCGGAGGCCAACAAGCATGTCCTCGACCGGCACTTCCACCACCATGTGGACGCCTGACAGCCGTTCACGACCGGCCTCCGAAATCCGGAAACGTGCAGAAAGCGCAATGTTGAGGCCACTGCCCGTCCTCGCTCTAGCTCTCGTTGCGCCCCTCTTTGGCGCAGAGGGTCTCATTGAACTGAATGATCCCCTCGACGAGCCTGAAAAGTACTGCGTGGATGTGCCCGGTTTTGGTCGGCGACTGAATCTCAACGCACCTCTGATGGCACACACCTGCAAGCCGGGGGCTGCGGATGAGCTCTTCACACCCGGTCAGCCCGGTGAAGGCCAGCTCTACATGCAGGCGTACGGCCGCTGCGCGGAAGCCGAATCAACCAAGCCAGGGGCTGCGATTTACATGAGGGAGTGTAGTTCGTCGAACCTGCAGCGATTCTCCTTCGAATCGGACGGGCGGATCAAGCTAGCCGACGGCACCACATGCATGACCGTCGCCGATGGTGAAGGCGAACCGACGGGAGGGCCAAGCCACCTACGGTTGGACTTGACCATGGAGTCCTGCGGCAAGGCCGATCCTGCGAGATCTACCTGGACGGTGCCAGCGTCGAAGTGACGCGGGGTTCGAGCCTGGAGCCGGCCAGCTAGCCGCCCAAGCTGATCATCTCGAGCTTCTGGACCGCTTCGGGCCGGTACCCGTCTTTCGAGGACAGCGCTTCGAGCCGCTTCTCGGAGTACCGATCCACACGACGCGTCCACAACGACACAATCACGTCACGGAGCACGTCATCGCTGGCGCCAGACCTGAGGAGCCCCTTGAGGGCGTACCCGTGGCTCGAGAACAGGCACGTCACGACCTTGCCGTCCGCTGTGAGCCTCGTCCTTGTGCAAGCGCCACAGAACGGTTCCGTCACCGACGCGATCACGCCGAAAACACCCAAACCGTTGAGAACTCGATAGCTCTGGGCCGGAGCGCTGCCTCGGTTGCCTTGGCGAGGCTCGAACGCGAACCGTTCCGCGATTCGCTCTAATATCTGAGCCTTGGGTACCAGCTTGTCGGAAGTCCAGTGGTTGGAGTTGCCGACATCCATGTACTCGACGAAGCGCAGCTCAAGACCCTCCGAAAGGGCGAACTCGAGGATGGAGACGATTTCGGCATCGTTGACGCCGCGCTCCACGACGCAGTTGATCTTGATCGGGCCCAGTCCTGCGGCCTTTGCCGATGCGATACCCGCGAGAACGCTCTGCAGGTTGCCTCGCTGGGCCATGCGCAGGAACGTGCCTGGATCAAGCGTGTCGAGGCTGATGGTCACCCGGGTCAGGCCTGCGTGACGCAGATCCTCGACCACATCAGCAAGGAGCATCCCGTTCGTGGTCAGGCACAGGTCATCGATCCCGTCGATTGACGCGAGCATGCGAACCAAGTCCGGAAGATCCTTCCGAAGCAAGGGTTCGCCGCCGGTGAGGCGGAGCTTCGTGACACCGAGCCCGGCGAAGATCCGAACGAGACGGGTGATCTCCTCGAAGCTGAGGATCTGGTCCCGGGCGATCCAGTCGTACTGGTCGTTCGGCATGCAGTAGGTGCAACGGAAGTTGCACCGGTCCGTGACCGAGACCCGCAGATCTTCGAGCGGACGGCCGTGCCTGTCAACCAAACGAACCACTTAGCTGTCTCACCATTGTACGGTCAGGCCTTTTCTCCCCTGCCCCGCCCCAGGGAGAGCCAGAGCCCTCAATGGATTGGTTGACGAAGACGCTACGAATCAGAAGCTGGCCATTGCGGGTATCATGGAAGCAAGCATGATCGAGGTCACGCAGAGCGCGACGAACCGCATCCGCGGCATGCTGGCGAGCGAGAATCCAGGCGGCATGCTCCGTCTCGGCGTCATCGGCGGTGGCTGCTCTGGCTTGCAGTACAAGTTCCGGTTCGAACGCGAAGCACGGCCCAAGGACAACGTATTCGAAGTAGAGGGGGTCCGTCTCTGCGTTGACCCCAAGAGCTTCGAATTCCTCAACGGAATGACCTTGGACTATGTGGAAACGCTCTTGGAGCAGCGCTTCCTCTTCAAGAACCCAAATGCGGAAAAGAGCTGCGGTTGTGGCAAGTCGTTCCAGGTCTGATGCGATGCTCGCCCGTTCACTGAGTTCGCGCACCTTGAGGTAGCGCCATGCAGCCCATCTCTGTCGACCAGTGGTACGACACCTTCAACCGGGACGCGGGAGACTTGTATCCCGGACGGTACACCCGCGAGTACACGCGCGACCTCGTTGACCTAGCGGCAAGGATCCGCGATCTGGCCGCGCAGAAGCAGTCCGTGATCGTTGCCCACAACTACCAGTTCCCGGAACTGCAGGAGGTGGCCGCCGAAGTTGGCGATTCTCTCGGACTGAGCCGCTATGTCGCCAAGCAGGATTCGCCCCGCGTGGACTTCTGCGGAGTCTGGTTCATGGGGGAGACGGCCAAGACCATCACCGGCGACCGCACGCGCGTGTTCATGCCCGATCGTCCAGGGTGCTCGCTGGTGGAGTCTATCGATCTAGCCCGCATCAAGCGCTGGAAGGAACTGAATCCCGACGGGATCGTGATCTCGTACGTCAACACCGACGCCTCGACCAAGGCACTGAGCGACTACATCTGCACCTCACGCAACGCGCCACAAGTGCTCGACCACGCTGCGCGGAGCAATCCCGGCAAACGGATTCTATTCCTTCCGGACAAGTTCCTTGGATCCGTGTCGATAGCGCAGAGCGAGGTTGTGGACCAGACTCTTGTGGACCTCTACGACGGGTTCTGTCACGTGCACGCCAAGATCGGCGAGTTCGCCCTCGAAGAGGCGTTCAACCGCTGGCCCGACTCGGAGCTCCTGATCCATCCCGAATGCGGATGCGCGTCCCACTGCATGGCCCGAGTCATGAACGGTACGTCGCCCTACCAGAAAGCGTACTTCCTGTCCACCGAGGGCATGATCCGGCATGCCGAGACGTCCTCGGCCTCATCCTTCATCGTGGGCACCGAAATGGGCATGGTCTATCGCCTGCGACGCGAGATGCCTGACAAAACCTTCCATCCCGTCAGCCCCGACGCTGTCTGCGAGTACATGAAGATGAACACGCTCGAGAAGCTCGCGGACTCACTTGAGCGGGACCGCATCGAAGTCACCGTCGCGCCTGAGATCGCCGGGAAGGCACGGACAGCGATCGACCGCATGCTGCACATCCAGTAGCGGAATCGACATCCCGCAGCCCGCGGGGCTGAGCTGCAAAGCCGCTGTGCGAAACTCACAGCGGAGATAGCCCCATGAATCGATTCGGCCGGTTGGCCCTCGTCCTGTTTGCAGTCGGTGCGGTCGGCCTGATTTCGACAAGGCAAGCCAGCCCGCAACTCCGCATGACGCTGGACGACCGGCTGGCGGCAATCGAGAATCGTCTGGCGGAGCTCGAGGATCGTATTGCCCGCGTAGAAGAGCGCCGGGAGGGCACGGGACCCGAGGACCGGCTGACACTCGAGTCGGAGGCTAAACTGGATCGGCTCGAAGTGCGTCTGATCCAGCTCGAGACCGCACCCGGGAACTGCGACTGCGACGGTTCTAGCCAGCAGGCGGTCATCGCGAGGATCCGCTCACTGGAACGACAGGTTGGCCGTCTGCGCTCCGGTCCCGTTCGTTAGAATGGCCCGCATGTTACGTGCATTCTCGGCACTGTGCACAGCAGCGCTGTTCGCCTGCAGCCCGGCTGTTGAGCACCTGGACGAGTCCCGTCAGGCCACAGGCGTGAAGGTGGGCGAGGTCTCGACGGACTCTGCAGTCATCTGGACCCGTTTGACGGCGGCGTCCGCGCGGCGTGCGGACGGACTCCCATACCGAGGCAGGCCCGAGAAGGACTCAGAAGCCGAGATTGCAGTTGTCAATCCGAGCGATGTGGAGGGGTCTGCTCCCGGAGCCCCTGGACGTGTGCGGCTGCGCTACGACAGCAACGTGAACTTCTTCAATCCGGTCGTGACCGAGTGGATGGAAGTGGGGCCAGACGATGACTTCACGCACCACTTTCGCCTGACGGGCCTAGAGGCCAACACGACCTACTTCTATGAGGTGCAGACCAGCAACCTCGAGGGCACCGTCCAGCACAAGGGGCTTAACGGCCGGTTTCAGACAGCGCCGCCGCCGGACCAGCATGAATCCGTCACGTTCACCGTGGTGACCGGTATGGCATACCGCGACACCGACGATCCCGAGGGGTTCAAGATCTATCGCTCGATGCTGGATCTCGCTCCGCAGTTCATCGTCCCGACCGGCGACACGATCTACTACGACTCGGACCAGCCCCTTGCCACGTCCATCGACCTAGCGCGCCTCCACTGGAACCGCATGTACAGTTTCCCGACGTTGATTCGGTTCCACCTGAGCGTGCCTGGGTACTGGGAGAAGGACGATCACGACTCGTATCACAACGACAACTGGCCGGGCATGTCCCGTGACTACATGGGCACGTTCAGTTGGGAGCAGGGCCTCCAGGTGTACGACGAGCAGGTTCCGATGAGCGACTTGCCCTACCGCACGTTCCGGTGGGGCAAGGGACTGCAGGTCTGGATCGTGGAGGGCCGGGACTTCCGCTCGCCAAACCCGATGGAGGACGGTCCAGACAAGACCATCTGGGGAGCGACCCAGAAGCAGTGGCTCAAGGACACGTTGCTGGCCAGCGACGCTGATTGGAAGGTGTTGGTCAGCCCGACGCCGATCGTCGGGCCAGATCGCACGAACAAGGGCGACAACCACGCCAACATGGCGTTCCAGCACGAGGGCGACGAGGTACGGGCGTGGTTCCAGGAGAACCTACCGGAGAACTTCTTTGTCGCCTGCGGCGACCGTCACTGGCAGTACCACTCGATACATCCCGGAACCGGTCTTCACGAGTTCTCGTGCGGCCCAGCGTCGGACGAACACGCGGGAGGCACTCCCGGAGAGAACGACGACTACCACCAGTTCCACAGAGTTAACGGCGGCTTCTTGTCCGTGACAGCCACCAAGGTGCTGGAGACCAGTTCGATCGTCTTTCGGCACCACGACGTGGACGGCAACGTCCAGTACGAGTGGACCCGCTCCAAGGAGCTCTAGGCAGCCGATCCTACGCGAGGGTCGCTAGACTGGGCCATCCATCAGGCCCAGGACTCGTGTGATTCGCGAGAATACCGCGGACTCGGTCATCATGCCGTCCACGTGAGTCAGGATGCCCAGGTCGTTGTAGAGCCGGAGGATCGGCCGCAGCCGGCGGTGGTACTCCCGAACTCGTCGACGGATCACAGTCGGGTCGGTGTCTGCTCGCTTGCTGTAGCCAGCGCCCCAGCCAGCGATGGCGCGGTCCCGCACGCGCTGCACCACCACTTCGTCCGGGAGATCAATGTAGACGACGCAATCGATGTCCCAGTTCATGCGCAGGAACTCAGCCTGCTCCAGACGCCGCGGAAACCCGTCCAGCACGAACCCGAAGTTCCAGTCATGCTGCGCAAGGCGTCTGCGAACAACGTCCTCAATGATTCTGTCCGGAATGATGTTGCCTGAGTCCAGGATCGGGGTGATCTCCGACGCCAGTTTCGTCCGCTGCTCGATATGCCACCGGATGATGCGTCCGATGGAGATGTGGACGAAGTCGAACCGCTGCGCCAGCATCCGGCTCTGTGTGGACTTCCCCGAGTTCCGGGGACCGATGAGGACAAACTTGTTCACATGGCTGCGGCCCGTCCCAACCTGACGACGGTGCCGAAATCCGAGTGTAACGAAGTGCGCTGAGAGTCGTTTGGCCGTAACATAGCCGCATGGTTGAGCGCGATGCTTGTGGCATACCACGACGCACGATTCTGCGCTCAAGTGCGGCCGTCGCCACCCTCGGCCTGTCGCAGTGCTCAGTTCGGCAACCGGATCCAGGATCAGACCAGCCGTCCTCGGTTGATCCTGCAGATGCATCGGTGGATCAGCTGCGCGCCGGCTTGGAAAGCGGCGCATGGACGACGGAGTCGCTCTGCGAAACGTTCTTGGGGCGGATCGAGGCCCTCGATCGAAGTGGTCCCGGGCTGAACTCCATCATCGAGGTGAATCCAGAGGCTTCGCTCCTCGCGGAACAGCTGGACGCAGAGCGAAGCGCGGGACGAGTCCGTAGTCCGCTGCACGGCGTCCCAGTGATGCTCAAGGACAACATCGACACGGCCGATGCGATGCAGACGACAGCCGGATCGCTGGCCCTTGTGGACGCCGGCGTTCGCGAGGATTCCTGGGTGGCGGCGAGACTGCGCGTCGCGGGGGCGCTCCTGATCGCCAAGACCAACCTGAGCGAATGGGCAAACTTCCGGTCGCGCAACTCGACCAGCGGATGGAGCGCACGAGGCGGATTGACGCTCAATCCCTATGCCCTCGACCGCAACCCCTGCGGATCGAGCTCCGGGTCCGGCGTCGCCGTTTCCGCCAAGCTGACACCCCTAGCGATCGGCACGGAGACGAACGGCTCGATCACTTGCCCCTCTTCGATCAACGGCATCGTCGGCATCAAGCCCACTGTGGGACTGGTCGGCCGCTCCGGAATCGTACCGATCGCGCACACCCAGGACACGGCCGGCCCAATGGCGCGTAGCGTTGCGGATGCGGCGGCACTGCTTGGAGCATTGACTGGATCCGACCCTGGGGACCCAGCCACGGACGCCAGCTCAGACATCTCTCTCGACGACTACACCGTCCATCTCGACCCCTCAGCGCTACAGGGTGCCCAGATCGGGGTGATCCGCCGCTACTGGGGTCTCATGGACGAGATGGACGCAATCCTTGACGACTCAGTGGCAGCCTTGAACGACAGCGGAGCAACGGTCCACGAAATCGACGAACTTCCGGGCGTCCGAAACTCAAACGGACCGGGATTCGAACTGATGCTGTACGAGTTCAAGGCGGACCTCAACCGCTACCTCTCCTCTCTCGGCCCGGACGCCAAAGTGCGGTCCCTGGACGACGTGATCCGGTTCAACCAAGATCACAGCGGTGAAGAGCTTCGGCACTTCGGCCAGGAAATCATGGAGGCCGCATCGCTGAAGGGCGACCTCACGGAACCGGCCTATCAGACCGCTCTGCGCCAGAGCCGGGATGTATGCCGCGCAGCCATCGACGAGACCATGGCCTCGCGTTCCCTCGATGCGCTCTTCGCGCCGTCAACGGGTCCCGCGTGGCTTACCGACCTAGAGCGGGGGGACCGAGGGATGTTCCCAAGTTGCTCCTCCGCCCCGGCCAGGGCCGGGTACCCGCACATTACGGTTCCCGGAGGGTTCGTATCGGGACTTCCAGTCGGCGTGTCCTTCTTTGGACGTGCTTGGTCGGAACCAAAGCTGATCGGCCTTGCCCACGCCTTCGAGCAGGCGACGCAAATCCGCAGGGATCCCGGGATGCCACCCACAGCACAGTTCGGCAGTGCCTGACAGCGAGATGTCGGCGGCGACGCCCGCACAGCCGATCGCGTAGGTGCGTCAGATTCCGCGGACCGGAACGAGTCCGTCGGGCACGAACTTGTCGTCCCCTGAGCCTCCCAAGACCACTTCCATCTCGGCATCAACGCTGATGCAGGCGCTGCTGTCGCAGGCCTGAGCACGGACTGCGACATCCGCGGTCGGCATGTTCAAGCGCTTGACAGGGGCCGCAAGCATCGCCGTGCCCTCGAAGCCGTACGAATACCAGCGCAGCGCGGGCTGCGAGAAATCCTCGGGAGCGGTCTGCAGCCAATTACCGACAACCTCCAGACCTCCGCTCACCCTCACTTCCGTGCTCTGCTCCACACCAAGGGACATCTTGCCCGCAAGAGCCTCCTTGGCGCGGGTCTCGTTGTCCATCGCATACACGTGCCACCCGTCCCTGGCGGTGACCTCGACTAGCAAGTACTCACCGGCCACGCGAGCGCGGCATGTGACCAGAACTGTGCCGTCACGGCTGGTGGCGCCGGCCGGAGGAGACCATTCTCCCGCCCAGGAAGCCGTCGTTAGGGCCAACAGCGCCAGGACACGCACGCAGATCGTCATTTGCGGAAGCTCATCCTCTCGGTCTTGAGCGCAAGGTCCATCCGGTCCTCACCCCGAAGCACTTGGAGGGCGACTGTGCTGCCGGCCTGCTTGCGCAGCTTGATGTACAGGTGCGCGGTGTCAGCAACATCATCCGTACCTACGCCGTCGACCCCGTAGATGATGTCCCCCATCTGCAGTTGGTGGCTCCCAAAAATCTCTGCCAGCGGATCGAGATACGTCACGCGGCTGGCGAAGCCGTTGGTGTCGAATCCGAAGGCGGCCTTCTCGGCGACGGTGAGCGGCTTGGATGCAAAGTAAACCCTCGGATCCACCGAGAGGTTGCGGTAGGTGAGATCCGAATACCACCAGAACGGCGGTAGACCGACCTGGATCCGATGGGCCTGGCCATCTCGATCCAAGGTCAGTTCAATCTGCTGCGAGTGATGCGGTATTCGGCTGTACTCCCATTGCAGGTCCCCGAACGTCCACACGACGGTGCCATTGAACGCCCGGATGGTGTCGCCGTCCTTCATGCCAGCCTCAGCGACACTGCCCGTTGCCTTGCGTACGCGTAGTCCCTTGGGCACGTCGAGTTCGATGCCGATCGTCCGAATGTCCGGGGAGCGATAGATGTGGCGGAGCTTGTCGAGAGTTCCGTCGATCTCCCGCTGGACGTTCTCCAAGTCCCCAACCAGATGGCACTCCACGCAACGCCCGGCATTGATCGTGCGCTTCGCAAGTTCGGGTATCTGCCGAGGGTACCGAGCGACGGGGGGTTCCCGGCGCGGGACCTGTCCCGCCTTGTACTGCTCGTGCAGCTCCAGTCCCTGTTCAAGGGCCAGCTCCAAGCTTTCTAGATTTAGGTACGTGAGCGCCGAGCGCTCGTCCCTACCCCCGTAGCGCATGTAGATGTGCTCGTCGGCATTGAGGATGAAGAAGTAGAGCGTGTTGTAGCGGTCGTAGTCGTATAGCCCGATGTTGATGCCGTCAAGCCGCACAACCCTTGCCGTCACATACTTCTGGAGCAGACGTCCTCGCTTCGTGTTTTCCTCGGTCAGCACAACCTGTGCGTCAAATTCTCTCCCTGCCCTTCAAGGGGAGCACCGGTATTCGAGAAAGATCGGTTTTCCCGTCGCGCGTGCGAGTGCAATCGCTTCGTCGTAGTTCTCGATCCACGAGACGGCTTCTCCGGCGTGCAGCGCACCAGCACAAACTGTCCACAATGCGCCTAGTGCCAGCGCCGAGAAGATACGGTTCCTGCGGGTCTCGCAACGACTTCCGATGGATGACCGCAAGACTCGCCTGATTGACATCCGGATGATCTGTCTGCCTGTCGCTGTGTGGCTCGTGCTAGACCGTAGGCGTGATACGGACGTGGATCGTCCGTCGCCGTGGACGGTTGTCGAAATCAAGGAGCACGATCTGCTGCCACGTGCCCGTCAGCAGCCTGCCGCCTGAAACTGGCACCGAGAGCGACGGCTTCATCAGCGCCGCCCGCAGATGTGCAAACCCGTTGCCATCGCCCCACGCCTCATTGTGGTGGTAGTGGCCGTCCATTGGGGCGATGCGCTCCAACGCCTCCTTGAGGTCGCGGACGGCGCCGGGTTCGAACTCAATGACAGAAATCGCTGCGGTTGAGCCTTGGACAAACACGTGGGCCACGCCTCCGCTGATGCCGGAGTCGGACACGCACTTCTCCACACGTCGGGATATGTCCACAATGTCAGTGAACCCCTTTGTAGAGATCGAAAATTCCACAGGCCCTAGAAGAATTGGGGCGAAACTATCGTTCAAGCGCCTCTCTCAGGGCCGCCACCAACCGCTGCTCCTCAGTTTCGAACACCGTGCGCAGGTCTAGCAACACCCGATTGCGCTCGATCCGAGCGATGACCGGGGTCGCGTGTGAACGGAGCCTTCTCTCCAATGCAGCCGCGCTGGTGCCCGCGGGCGGCTCGATCGCGATCAAGGCCGTAGGTACGCGCTGCATAGGCGTCGATCCGCCGCCCAGGACTGACTCGCCGCAAATGACACTGACTTGCAAACCGCCCAGCGCCTCCAGCTCGGCCTGCATGCGATTCGCCCTCCCCTCGACGGCTGTCGAGGGGGCGTGCAGCATCCTAAGCGCGGGCACGTGTTCCTTCGCGTCGCCCAGATAGTGACGCAGCGTGGCCTGCAGCGCCGCGTGGGTGAGCTTGTCTACCCGCAAGGCGCGAAACATCGGATTCCGTCGGCAACGGGCGACGAGTTCCGGGGATCCAGCAATGATGCCAGCCTGCGGTCCGCCGAGCAGCTTGTCACCTGAGAACGTTACGAGGCTGGCTCCTGCTCCGAGGCTCTTGGTCACGGGTGGTTCGTCTTCGATGCCCACGCTCGTGAGATCCGTCAGGCATCCACTGCCCAAGTCCTCAACGACCGGAAGGGAATGCTCTTCCGCCAGAGCAACGAGTTCGGAAAAGTCGGGTCGACCGGTGAAGCCCTCCATACGGAAGTTGCTCGGGTGGATCCGAAGGATCACCCTGGTCGAGGGTCGGATGGCTTGGCGGTAGTCCCTGAGATGAGTGCGATTCGTGGCCCCGACTTCCACGAGCCGTGCGGTGGACGCCGCCAAGATCTCGGCAATCCGGAATCCGTCGCCGATCTCGACGAGTTCGCCACGCGAGACGATCACTTCCGCATCGCGTGCCAGTTCATTGAGGACCAGCAAGATCGCCGCCGCGTTGTTGTTCACGATGATCGCGTCCGCTCCGAGCAGCTCTCGCAGGAGCTCGTCGCAGTGCGTATCACGCCGACCGCGTTGGCCCGCGTCGATGTCGTACTCGAGATTCACGTAGCCCGCGGCCGTATCACGGATCGCGTCGACCGCAGCGGCGCTGAGCGGCGCCCGGCCTAGGTTCGTGTGGAGGATCACCCCGGATGCGTTGATCACCCGACGCAGCGAGGGTCCAGAGAGGCGTTGAACCGTGCGGCTCACCTCGGACGCTATGCTCTCCGCGACCGAACCTCTCTGCGGTTCACCCGCAAGGATGCTCTCTCGCTTGGAGGTGATCGCCGCGCGCACAAGGTCCGCCAGGAGTTCGCGCGAAGCTGATCCTTCCCAGTGAGCGGCGGCTTCGCTCTGCAACACTGTCTCCACTCCGGGCAGCTCCCGTAGTGCTGCCATGTCAACGGAACGCGGCACCTGAAACCTGCCTCTAGTATCCCTGCGCCGCAACCGCATCGTGGCGAAGCTGCTTTAAGCGCCGGGCCACTATACTCTTGACGGTGGATCGTCGGACTTTTCTCTTGTTTGCGGCCGCGCTGGGCCCCTTACGCGCCCAAGCTGAGATCCCGGTCGTCGACACGCACATCCACTTGTTCGATCCCAAGCGCCCCGGGGGAATTCCGTGGCCGCCGGCGGACGACCCCATCCGCTCGAAACCGACGTATCCAGAGCGCTTCCGCAAGGTTGCTTCTCCCCACGGCGTAGTTGGCGCCGTGGTGGTCGAATGCAGTCCCGTCATCGAGGACAACCAGTGGGTGCTCGACGTGTCGAAGGGCGACGATTCGATCCTCGGCCTAGTCGGGTTCCTCGATGTCGGGAAGCCGGGATTCGGTAAGGATCTCGAGCGCTTCCGGGCGAACTCACTGTTCCGCGGGATTCGCTATGGCAACCTCTGGGGCCGCAGCTTGGCTGAGCAGCTTGGAAACCCTCAGTTCATGAGCGACATGACCCTGGTTTCGGATGCGGGCCTGTCCCTTGATACGGCCAACCCGAATCTGGAGCTCCTAGAAGCCATGCTGCGCCTGTCAGACCGGCTGCCCGAGTTACGCATGGTTGTGGATCACCTTCCCAAGATCCAGGTGCCGGACGGCGAAAGAGATCGATATGAGCGAATCCTGCGCGAGTTCTCGTCCAGGCCGCAGACTTACGTGAAGATCTCCGCAGTGCTCCTGGAACGTGAGGGTTCGGTCTCATACGACCTCTCGCGCTACGTCGGAACGATAGACCAGATCGCAGAAGCATTCGGCGAGGATCGGGTCCTCTACGGCAGCGATTGGCCCAACAGCGAACCGCTCGGCAGCTATGCGCAGGTGTTCGGCATCGTGCACGAGTACTTTGCTACGAAGCCTCGAAGCGTGCAGGAGAAGTACTTCCGGCTCAATGGCAAGGCGGCCTACCGGTGGATCGATCGCTGACGTGGAAAGACCTGGAGTGAACCGCCGACAGGCTCTCGTCAGCGCGAGTCGACTCATGACAGGAGCGGCGATCGCTGCTAGCGCTGCCCGAGGCCAGTCCGGCGAAAGCACGCCGATCCCCGTCCCAGAGGGCAGGCTCCGCGTCTTGATCGACACCGATGCGGCCAACTACTGCGACGATCAGTTCGCCCTCGCGTACGCTGCACTGTCCGGCGAGGCGATTGAGATCGAAGCGATCTACGCCGCTCCGTTCGTCAATCGGCGATCCAAGTCACCCGCCTCCGGCATGGAGCAGAGTCTGGCTGAAATCGAACGTCTACTGGGTGTCCTTGAAGGACGCGTCCGGTGCCCAGTGCTGGAGGGAAGCCGTGCATGGCTCTCCGACACGCAGACTCCAGTCAAGAACCCCGCTTCCCTTGACCTGATCGAGCGGGTGATGGATGAACGGGACGAAGGGCTCTACGTCGTGTCGATAGGGGCCGCAACAAATGTCGCCAGCGCCCTGCAGATCGAGCCCTCGCTTGCGCACCGGATCAACGTCGTATGGCTCGGCGGTGCGCCACACTCGTTTCCGTCGGCCTCTGAATTCAACCTCCGGCAGGATCCGGCGGCGGCCCGGACCCTTTTCGAGTCGGGCGCTAGGCTGATGCATGTTCCGGCGCCAGGGCTGGCTGAGAACCTCAGTGCCAGCCCTGCGGAATTGCGGCGTCGGCTAACCGACTCCTCGCCGATCGGCAAAGACCTGCTGCGGCTGTATGAGGCGCGAGCCGGGACCGAGAAGCGGGACGACCATAGCTCGGTCACCCAGCCCATCTGGGACCTCGCACCGATCGCATGGCTGGTGAATCCAGAATGGGTCCAGTCTGCGGTGGTGTCGAGTCCCGTGCTGACGGATGACTTGCAATGGGAGACTGGGACGAATCGTCATCGCGTTCGCACTGCGATTCGCGTGCTGCGGGACAAGGTGATGACGGACTTCTTCGGCAAGGTCCGTTCGGCATCGGCCTAGACGCGCAGACACTCTTGCGGCGCACGGCGGAGGATCGACCAGGTATCGGGAAGGGATCGGATGCTACGTCGCCTACCTAGCCATCTTTGGGTGCCCATCTTAGTCGCAACGTTGTGGACGAGTGTGACCGCGGCCAAGCCGCCGAACATTGTCGTCTTCCTGTCGGACGATCACGGCGCAATCGACAACGCCGCGTATGGTGCCCCCGACATGCGCACCCCCAACATGGTGCGGCTCGCTCGGGAAGGGCTGCTCTTCACGCAGGCGTACGTCAACTCTCCCGCTTGCGCGCCAAGTCGCGCCTCGCTGCTGACCGGCCTCTACCCGTCCAAGAACGGGGCCGAGGCGAACCACTCAAAGCCGGATGCCACGCTCAAGACGCTCCCTGCTTTCCTGCAGGAGCAAGGATACGAGGTCGTCGCGTTCGGCAAGGTCTCGCACTACCGGTACACCGCGGACTACGGTTTTGACCACTTCGCCCACGACACGTTCCACGACCATGAGTCCATACCCGCGGCGTTGCAGTACTTGCAAGAGTGGGACGGCGAACGCCCACTTTGCCTCTTCGTGGGCTCGAACTGGCCTCACGTGCCTTGGCCGAAAGACCAGAAGATCTACGAGCCAGACAGCGTGCTGCTACCTCCGACCTTCATCGACACACCCGAGACCCGGGTGGATCGGGCGAAGTACTACGCGGCCGTGGAGGCCATGGACACGGAGCTGGGTCTTGTCTACGACGCGGCACGAGCAAAGTTCGGCACCGACCTGTTCTTTCTGCACACGAGCGACCACGGTCTGCAGATGCCATTCGGCAAGTGGAACCTCTACGACGCTGGTATCCGCACACCGATGATTGCCACCTGGCCAGGAGTGACTCCACGCGGTGTCCGGACATCCGCCATGGTGCAGTGGATCGACATCCTACCGACCTTGGTCGAGATCGCCGGTGGTGCGCGACCAACCCAGATTGATGGGCGCTCCTTCGCCGCTGTTCTGCGCGGGGAGACGAACTCGCACAGGGACGCCATCTTCACGACTCACAGCGGGGACCGCGACTTCAACGTGTATCCGATGCGGGCGGTGAGAACGCCTGACTGGAAGTACATCCGCAACCTCCATCCAGAATTCCAGTTCGCTTCGCATATCAACCGAGGCGGAGAGCGCTCAGGTAGGACCTACTGGGTCTCCTGGGAGCGGCAGGCCCAGTCCGACGAAGAGGCGATGGCGATCGTTGACCGGTATCGCCGGCGCCCGGCAGAGGAACTCTTCTACGTGCGCAATGACCCACACGAGCAGCACAACTTGGCTGGGGACCGGCGTCACTCCGATGTCCTGGACTCGATGCGCAGCCTTCTCGACGCCTGGATCGAAGAAACCAACGACCCGCTGAAGGTGTTCGGCAACCCACTCATGCTCGGCGAGGAGGCGACGCGGATACAGTAAGTCTCTAGACTGCATAGAGCGTTCAGAAGCTCGGTTGACGCACTCGGGATAGAGGTTTACTATCGAACTCTGGGTCGGCCGCCACGAAGCGGTCGAACTGGACGACCGACCATGCAAAGAATTCTCTCTCTCGTCACCATTGCACTCCTGGCCGCCGGCCTCTGCAGTGCATCCGTCGTCGTCGGCTACATCTCCGACGAGGGTTGCGCCCTTAACGAGTCGAGCCGCAACCCACAGTGCGCCAAGAACTGCATTTCGAACGGTGCAACCGCCGTGCTCGTCACGGACGAGGGCAAGGTCTATGCAATCGCGGAGCAGGACAAGATTAAAGGGTTCGCGGGAGAGGTCGTGTCCATCACCGGTGAAGTCTCCGGAGAGAAGATCACGAAGATCGAGAAGGCGGTCATAGCCAAGGCCAACCCGGACGCCTAAACGCTCGTAGAGCCGCTCTGATTCAAAGGGGTCCCTAGCTCCTCAAGTAGGTGCCATAGGGCACCCTCTCGACCCACTGGGTTGCCCCGCACGGGGCCCAGGTGGTCTACGGCAGACCCTCGCAGAGGGTTTGTGTGGTAGACCTATTGGCGAATGGTCCGCCAGTTGGCACTGGTCGCAGCCGCCTTCGGCTCAGCCGCCGCACAGCCTGTCGCCGAACCTACGCCCAACGTTGTCCTGATCTACATCGACAACGTCGGTTGGGGTGATCTCGCCTGCTACGGCAATCCCACTACACGTACGCCGAACATTGACAGGCTCGCAGCCCAGGGAGTCCGACTCACGGACTTCTACATCCCTTCCTCCTCATGTTCACCGTCACGCGGGTCCCTGCTGACGGGGCGCTATCCGGACCGGAACGGGCTGGGCCACCAGCTCTCGAGGGACGAGAACTGGCACGGAGTGGGCCTGCCACACAACGAGAGGATCCTGCCCGAGTACCTTCGCGACCTTGGGTACGCCACCGGTGCGTTCGGCAAGTGGAACATCGGCTTCGCCCCTGGCAGTCGACCGACCGACCGTGGCTTTGACGAGTACATCGGCTGCATTTCCGGGAACTGCGACTACTACACGTATTCGTACAACGGGCGGCACGACCTCTACGAGGGAACGCAGCCCGTCGAGAGGGAGGGCTACACGACCGACCTGTTCGCCGATGCTGCTGCGGCGTTCATTCAGCGCAATGCAGCGGTGCCGTTCTTCGCATACGTCGCGTTCAACGCAGCGCACTGCCCGAATCCCAAGAACAAGCGGGAGGGTGAACGCCTTCGGTGGCAAGCACCTAGCGAGTTCTTCACGCTCTACGGCTACGACCCCGACACCGACGATCCGGTGTCGGGATACCGTGCCGTCGTGTCCGCCCTCGACGCCGGCATTGGTCGCGTCCTGGACCAAATCGATCGGGAAGGGATCTCTGAAAACACGCTCTTGATCTTGGCCTCCGACAACGGCGGGTGGGTGGGCCCACGCAAGCCTCCCTTGGAGGTTGCCTCCAATGCACCATTCCGAGACGGGCGAACCTCCGTGTACGAGGGCGGCATCCGAACGCCTTGCATCATTCGATGGCCTGGACGCCTCCCAGCGAACACCGTGATTCGCGAACCAGTGATCAACATGGACCTGTTCGTGCTCTCCCTGGAGGCGGCCGGTGGCAAAGTACCTGACGACCGTGTGATTGACGGTCGATCGCCTCTCGCTGTCTTGCGCGACGGCGGTCCGTCGCCGCACCGCAGCCTCTACTTCCGATACCGCGAGACCTATGGCTTGCGGCAGGGGCGATGGAAGGTCGTGCGTCCGGGCCCAACCGACCCGGTCGAGCTGTACGACCTGGAGACCGACTTTGCTGAGACCGTTGACCTAGCATCCCAGCGTCCCGACGTGGCCAACAACCTTTGGGGTGAGCTAGTGTCCTGGTTCGAAGAGGTCGGGCTCAACGTTCCTCGCTAAGTCATTCCGAAACTGGGACATACAACCGAATGCCCAACCAACGCGTCAATCTGTGAGAGCGGGTTCAGCATGGCTGGGTTGTGCTCTTGTGAGCATCAAGGGACCTACCGTTCAATTCGGCCTCACCCGGGTGGGGATTGATGCCGGGAGTGCGATCACCCCGCGAAGCTCACTCGACGAAATCAGGTTCGACTTCCGTCGTCAGGGGAGAGCTGCTCCAGAGGAGCAGCTCTCCCACTTCCCACCTCCGACAGAACGCGAAGGCTACGACAACATTGGACTGGCCCCGAACGAGCGTACACACTTGGTGCTCGGTCCTTGGTCGATGTCTGCGATCGGTACCACCTACATGAGGAATTCCATGGGCAGGGGCAGCGTAACCTCATGCACCGAAGGCGCCTTCTTGGCTCGACGCCAAGCTGTCGTCCGAGGTCCGGCTTGACCAGGCGGGCTGGAGACACACTGCCCTGCTGATCCGATACCCTCCGTCGCGTCGCTGTGCGACGATCTGCCGAACTGCGACCCCGAGCCGTTCGGGGAGCCGTGGAAGTGCCGGCGTCGCAAGCAACCCACTCTCGCCCTTGACGGGATCGCGTTCGCCGTTTCTTCCTTCGTGATTCCCGAGGACGACCTGATGCATTTCGTGGTGGAGGCGGTGGAGCATGTGGACATCGCCCGATTCGGGATGAACCGGCGGGGCACGGGTTCGACGCAGTACAATCCGCGGACGAAGCCGGAGCTGCTGATTTACCGCTGCGCGAACGGCATGGTCGCGTCACATCGCATCGAACGAGCGACCCACATGCATCTGGGAGTCCGCTTCGCGGGCGCGAACCAGCATCCCAATCGGCTCCCGGAGTCTCAGCATCAAGCGTACGGGCGTCACAATCCCGACTTAGGTGCATTGGGGATACTCCCGGATTTCCAAGCGACACCGCAAACCGTGGGTCTTCGCGCGACTGCTGGCCGTGCAGGCGGTTCTCGCGCCACCATGTCCGACAGGTGACTAGTCACCGAAGACGGCGGCAAGACCTATGCGACCGTCCCTGACTGCAAGATCGTCTGGGCCATATTCGAAGGCTGAGTGAAACGTCTCGGCCGAGATTAGTGGCTATTTCGTTGGAGTGACAGGTGCGGCCAAGTAGATCGTCCTGTATTGTTGTGTCCGGAATACAACATGAGTGATGGCTGCTACGAAACCGACCATACTCCAAATCCAAAATTTTCGCACAGCCTTCGTGTCCCCTTGGAAGAAGTGATGCGATAAATCTGGAACAAGAAATATCGTATTGCTTGCACCAACGACGGCTACCACCCATCCCACATGGCTATTGGATAGCCCTCTTCAGATGCCTGCCCGCTGGACAGAAGTAATGCCAAGACTCTCCAGTTTGTCCTTTCTACGGAGAATTACGGAATCAAAGGTTGCAGAATCAAACCTTCCCTTGACGGGGTCTTTCCGTCCTGCAACTTCAGGGTGATCCTTTTCCCTCTTGGGAACGGACTGAACCACCGACTAGGCACTTGATGGATTGCGCGGGGGTCTGTACGCAGACTGCTTGTCTGAAGGCGCACTCTCCTGCGCAATCCCCGGAATTCGGAATCACCAGCACCAGTGCCACAAGAGCCGCTGTGCAGATACCTCCCACGGGGGACTTGATGCTGAGGCGTCGTCGCCCGCCGGCCTTCTCCCTGCATCGGTACGGCATCGCGTGCATGGATTCGGTCTGGACGTTTCGGGAACCGCAGATCGGTCAGCAGATCCCATGCGGCCTGCGCTGCTCGACAAACCATGCCTCGGCCTTCGCGTAGGACGAATACCGCGGAATAAAATCTACGCGTGAAATCTCCTTGCGGTGATTCCTTCCCGGCTCTTTGGCCATGACGCAACTCCTTAATCTATCAATATCTTACATCATATTACCTCATCGCTGTGAGGCGTGAATGTGGGTAATTTCACATGTAATCCCCGATCCAATCGGCAATACCGTGATCTTCGGGCTTGAGACCGGTACATATCTGGTCATCGCTCGCCTCAAGCCGTACAGCGTTCTCGTGAGGACTGGGGACGGATTGACTGAGGGAGAGCAGCTCGGCGAGTGCGACAACTCCGGCAACACCAGTGAGCCGCACATTCACATCCATCACCAACGCTAGGACCCAGTGGACCGGCCCGTCAACTTCTCGAAAGGCCTGCCTCTGTAATTTCGGGATCACGATGGCGCCCCGATGCCTGAAGGCGGCATGGAGACGCGCGACGACAAGTTCGTGCTGACCGGCGCGTTCGTGCGCCATGTTGGGATGACCGACGTGCGCCAGCAGGAGTGACCACTCTGGACCCCGCGGAGACGCTGTTGCCCTATACGTGGATTCGATACCGATCCTTGATTACCCTGACGACCTCATGAGGGTCCCTCTGCCACCAGTCACGCTCCGAAAAGATCTCGACTTCGCACGGGCCTCGGTATCCCGCGTTCTCGACGGCATGGCGAATCGCTGGAAGGTCAATCACTCCGTCGCCCATCATGCCCCGATCCAACCGCAAATCCCGCGTATCGGGCAGCCAGTCGCTGACGTGAAACGCGCAAATTCTGGATCCTGCCCTTTCCAGCTCGGTCTCGATCCGAGGATCCCACCAGACCGCATACGTGTCCACCACGATTCCGACAGTCTCCTCATCGCCAAGGGTGTCGCACCAATCGTTGGCCTGCTCAAGCGTGCACAATACCGATCGGTCCGCGCAGAGCATAGGGTGGAGCGGCTCCAACCCAATCTTGGCGCCCGCTTGACGGGCGTGCGGCAACACCATCCCAAGGGCGTCGAGTGCTCGACGACGGGCGCCTTGGACGTTTCTGGAATCTCCCACGAGTCCACCGGAAATGATGACCACATGGTCCGCCCCGATCGTCACGGCCTCGTCGATCACCCGCCGCGTTTCGTCCACTGCTGTCATCCGCTCCTGGGGGTCAGGAGAAGTCACCAGGCCACCTATCGACAGACCGGTCACCTCCATGCCGTGGTCGCGGAGCATACGAGCGGCTTCGTCGACGCCAACCGCGAGCATCTTTTCTCTCCACACCGCCGTCTTCCGTACTCCGTGGCTAGCCAGCCCCTCAACCGATTCCCTGAAAGACCACTGGGGGAGGAACGTGACTTGGTGGATGGCCAGTCTCGACTCGTCCTCCATGGGTGCCGCTCCCTCAGTAGGTGGCTCGGCCGCCCGACAGGTCGAACACGGCGCCGTTGGAAAACGTGCACTCCGGACCCGCCAGCCACGCCACCATGTCGGCAACTTCCGCGACGGTGCAGAGCCGTCCTAACGGGATCTTTGCCTTGACCATCGTGATGTAGTCGTCGGTCATCTCGGCAAGCAGATCGGTTTCGACCATCGCAGGTGTGACGCAGTTCACCAGCACGCCGCTATCGACGAGATCCTTCGCCATGCTTTTCGTCAGACCGATCACGCCTGCCTTGGCCGCCGAATATGCCGGTGCCTTGGCGTTCCCTTCCTTGCCGACGACAGAGGAGACGTTCACGATGCGTCCGCTTCCCCTCGCTCGCATGTGTGGGATGACAGCCCGACAACACAGGAAGGCCCCCGTCAGATCCACAGCCAGAACCCGCTCCCAATCCTCCAGCGGATACTTCCAGACGGGCACCGTCGGGCCGTTCACCCCTGCGTTGTTGACCAAGACGTCGATCCTGCCAAGGTTGGCCAGAGTCTCTGCCATGGCCCGGCCAATTGATGCCGGGTCTGTGACATCGGTCACAACAGCATGGGCAAACGGTCGCTCCGACGCGAGAGGAGCGAGGTCGCGATCCCAGCCAGAAACTTGGCACCCGTTGCGCTCTAGACGACGTGCGATGCCTAGCCCAATGCCGCGGGCAGCCCCGGTGACGACGGCGACCGAGGCCGGTGGCGGTCCGTCTTCTGGTCTCATCGGGGTGCCGTAGAATAGCACCGATGCCCGGATTCCACGTCTCCGTCGGACACGCGGTGAAGTTCACCAAGACCGTCAGCGAAAGCGATGTCCACCTCTTCGCGGGGATCACCGGAGACTTTGCTCCGAACCACGTCGACCAGTCCTACATGGAGCGCTCAACATATGGTCGGCGCATGGCGCATGGTGCGCTGCTGGTCGGCTTCATGTCCACCGCATCGTCGATGGCCATTGCGCATTGCCGAGACGACAAAACCGAGACTCCGGTGTCGGTAGGGATGGACAGGGTCCGGTTCATCAAGCCCGTGTTCCTTGGCGACACAGTGACCGTGCGCTACGAGATCACAGAAGTGAACCCAGACCGACGCAGGTCGTACTCCAAGATCGAAGTCACCAACCAAGAGGGAGTGCTTGTAGCCGTAGCTAACCACATTCTTCAGTGGGTCCCGAACGCCTAGTCGCCCACCCGTCAGATCAAGTTCGAAGCAACGACCCCTGGCCGCGCGGATTGCGGTCTTTGTCAGTGCACCGCTTGATTAGAACCGACAGATCGTTTCCCCTTTGCGTACCGTCGCTACTGCTCCTTCGTGAACGCTGGCGGGACAGGAACTCCCCGTTCCGCCGATAGGTGCACTGCCTTTGCCGCAGCGAGTGTCGCAAGGGCATCCTGCGCCCCAACGAGTGGTTCGGCCTCACCGCGAACAACTTTGCAGAAGTTGCGCAACTGGTCCCTTAGAGCGGCACGTGGTGCCGAGGGGCGATCTTCGCAGACGATACGTCTACTCCAGCCGGGCTCACCGCCGTCGCTCTCGTATCTCCACAGCTGAAGTCGGGGGAACCCGAGCGATCCCTCCGATCCGAAGAAGTGGTAGCAATTCTGGCCTGAGGGCGGGATAGCTGGATTGTCAGCAGTGCCCCGCTCCCACCCCCAAGGAGATGGAGACACGTCTGAGAATGAAATCGTCGCCCGCACGCCGCTCGCGAACCGCAGCAGGATTGCACCACTGTCCTCGACAGCCAGCCCTCGGTTGCTCGACATCGTCTCCGCGTAGACGCTTTCGACTTCTCCGCACCAGCACCGCAGCATGTCGATCTCGTGGATCATGTTGATGAGGACGGGCCCGCCACCTGGAGCCCCTCGCCATTCGACATCGAAGTACGAGGCTGGCTTGAGGTCGGCCCAGAGACCGGCAACGCCAATCAAGCCGCCGATTTGCCCTCCCTCGAGGATTGCGCGGGTTTCCGCCACCACCGGGTCGAAGCGGCGGTGATGCCCGACAGAGATCGAGACATCCGACGAAGCAGCTGCGGCCGTGAGCTCGATACCCGAGTCGACCGTGTCCGTGAAGGGCTTCTCCATCAGCATCGGTATCCGTCTGGACACCAGCGCAAGCCCAATTTCCGCGTGCAGCTGCGTGGGAGCGGCAACAACGACGCCGTCAAGTTGCTCACTGGCAAGCATTTCGCGGTAGTCGCGGTAGCACGGCACGCCAGCGGCTGACGCTATCTCAGCTGCCCTAGGGGCCGAATCCGCCATCGCCACCAGCCGGCAAAGTGGCTCCGCCTGCGCCAGCTCGTAATGCCGCCGGCCAATCACACCCACGCCGATGATGCCGAGGCGGATCGGTGGTTCAGGATTGGTCATCCGTCGAGTCCTCTACTTCGGCAAAGATCGCCGGGTCGATGACCTTCGGCTCCCCTCGCATCAAGGGAACAAAGCCCATTCGGTCGAGCACGTCGGACCTGAGGTCCAAGCCCGGCGCAACTTCCTCTAGAACCATTCCATCCGGGCAGAGCCGGAACACAGCCCGCTCAGTCACGTATAGGGCCTCTTGGCCGGTGCGCAGCGCTTCCGGACCGCTGAACGTGATTTGGGCCACGTTCGGAAGAAACTTGCGCACTTTGCCCTGGCGAGCGATCCGCAGCGTTCCCCCGCCGATGTCGAACTGAGCACCCTTCGCCTCGAACGTTCCGCAGAAGACCACTTTGGCCGCGTTCTGCGCGATGTCGATGAAGCCTCCGGGGCCGACCGGTATGCCTTGCAGCTTTGAGACGTTCACGTTTCCCTTGCCATCGACCTCCCCCATGCCAAGGAACGCGATGTCCAGGCCACCTCCGCTGTAGAAATCGAACTGCGAGGTCGAATCGATCATGGCGCGGGGGTTGCGCGCGAACCCAAACAGGGCACCGTCGAGGAGTTCACCTCCGTACGTGCCGTGCTCAATGGTCTGGTAGTAGTCATCCACCAAGCCCCGTGAAGCCACCAGTTTCGCGATCGCGTCGGGGATCCCGAATCCGTAGTTGAGGACGGCATCTTGCCGCAACTCCCGTGCCGCCCGTCGGGCGATCACCTTTCTGACGTTCAGCGGACCAATATCCGGCTGGGCAGGCGTGCTCTTGAGGGGCGGAACGGACCCAGAAACGGCGGGTTCGAGTTCGGCCACGTAGCTCTGCCTCTGTGAGGGATCGACTACGACGGCATCGACCATCGCTCCGGGCACACGAATTGAGCGGGCCGGCAGGGCGCCACACGGAACCTCCTGCCGCACCTGAGCCAAGACCGTGCCGCCGGAGTTGTGAGCCGCCATTGCCAAAGAGAAAGCGTCCAGCGTGGCCCCCTCCTCGTCCAAGGACAAGTTCCCGTCGGCATCTGCGAAACTGCCGCGGATGCATACGGCGCCAACTGGGAATGGCTTGTACCGCAACAGAGTCCGTCCGTCGATCTCGAATAGCTCCACGACATCCTCGCGGGCAGCGGAGTTCGATTTGCCGCCTTCGATTCGCGGGTCGACAAACGTCCCCAATCCAACGTGCGTGATGAGGCCAGGCCGACCTGCCCCGATCTCACGCATGAGCTGGGTAATCACACCAGCGGGGAGAACGTAGGCCTCAATCCGTTCTTCACGGGCCATGACCTGCATCCTGGGCGACCAAACCCAATGCCCGCCGACCACGCGCTTCACCATTCCCGGATGAGCAAACCGGTTGACACCCCTCCGGTCCCGGTCGCCCAGCCCCACTGCGTGGACCAAAGTCAATCCATGCGGTGACCCGGTCTCCAAGAAGCGTCGTTCGATTGCCTCCAGAAGGGTGTCCGGCTCCACCAGTCCCCCACCGCCGCCGGTCACGCCGATCGCGCAACCGTCCGGAACCAACGAGGCAGCGGCACTGGCGGAAACGATCTTGGACCGTGGCATAGGAACGAAAGAGTCTGATCTCGACGATTTACCCAAGATCATCGAGCACCGTCCGGATTCACGATCGGAATCCTTGACCGCGACAGGTTAGCGCTGGGATTCCGAGCAGTTCACGCCACATCGACTACGAATGCGGCGAGTCTGACGACACGACCTCAAAGGGGCCTTGCCATAATGGCACCGGCACACAACCGTCGCACCCTATGGTGCGGAGGTGCTTGCGGACAGATGCACCTGGCAAGGATCCCGACCTTCACGAGCTTGGCAATTGTTCTGTTATCCGTCGCCCAAATTGCGCCTGTCTCGGCGGAGTGGAATCAGTGGTTTGGCCCGAACCGAGACGGCAAGTCGCCCGAGACCGGACTGCTGGGCCAGTGGCCGGACGGTGGCCCCGAGCAAGCCTGGGAGATCGATTCCCTTGGGGCTGGGTTCTCATCATTCGCGGTTGCTGAGGACAGACTCTTCACGCAGGGACTCCATGACGGCAAGCAGTTTCTGATTGCCGTGGACGCCAAGACCGGGAAGACGCTCTGGCGTACCGAACACGGTGGGAGGTACTCGAACAGACGCGGAGATGGACCGCGGGGCACGCCCGTCGTAGACGGCAATCGCGTCTACGCCTTGGGAGCAGGCGGCAATCTCATCTGCGCAGACACCGCTACCGGCTCGAAGATCTGGCAGAAGCATCTCCTCAGGGCCTACGGTGGCCGCAACATCCGCTGGGGCATCAGCGAGTCCCCGTTGACTGACGGCGACAAGGTCATCGTTAATGCTGGTGGCCGCGGTGCCTCGATCGTTGCGCTGAACAAGGCCACTGGTGCTGAGATCTGGAAGACGCAGAGCGACTCGCCGGGCTACTCGTCCGCGGTGCCTGTGGATGTCGGTGGTCTGCGGCACTACATCGTATTCACCGGCGATGCGGCGGTTGGAGTACGGGCAGACAACGGCGAGCTGCTGTGGCGCTACTCGGGGGCCGCCAACTCCACAGCAAACATCGCCACGCCGATCGTGGAGGACAACCATGTGTTCCTCTCGTCGTCGTACGGCACAGGCTGTGCTCTCCTCCGTCTCGAACGGTCTGGCGGGTCGATCAAAGCATCAGAGGTCTACTTCAACCGGGACATGCGGAACCACTACAGCAGTTCCATCCTGCTGGACGGAGTCCTCTATGGCTTCTCGGGCAGGATTCTCACCGCCATGGACTTCGAGACGGGCGAGGTGATTTGGCGGGACCGCTCCGTTGGCAAGGGCCAGATCATCTATGCGGAGGGCAGGCTCTACATCCTCAGCGAGGACGGTGTAGTCGGCCTTGTCGTACCCAACAGGCGCGGGTACCGCGAGATCTCGCGATTCGAGATCGGCAGCGGCGGTCTTCCCACCTGGACGCTTCCCGTCATCTCGGGCGGCAGGCTGTACCTGCGAGACCAGAGCCGGCTTTACGCCTTCGACATCAAGGCCCAGTAGCGGTTCCCCACGCCGATGTCAGTCAAGCCGTCGGCGAAAACGCTCAACTTCCGTCGGTTCGATGCGCCTCGGCGAGAGCTCACCCAAGTTTGCCACCCCATTTCATCAGTCGTTTGCAATGAGCACATTGCGGTCGTCGAATCAGGCGTGTGGCACTGCAGTCCGTGCATTTTCCTTTCGTCGTCTGGGCTGGACGACCAGCTTGCGGACCCCGCCCGGCGAGGCGTCCACGCCCAGCCGCTCGTAGATCGCCCGCTGCCAGGACTCGGCCTGCGTCGCCTTGCGCGCGGGCTTGCGGTGGTGGATCGGGCGCAGTCCCAGTTCGCTCCCGAGGGAGCGGAAGACGGCCTCCAGATCGGTCCGCGTCACGCAGGTGCGCCACAGCCGCTCGGCGTCCCAGCCGACGCTGCTGGTGCGCAGGCCGTGGACCCCTGGATGGGTCGCCCCGCTGCCCTCCAGCGGCTGCCGCTTCCAGGCCACCGCCGTCGCGTTGCGGCCCCTGTCGTCCGCCTGCACGTCGATCGCGCAGTGCGGGGCGGCGGACGGATGGCGGGCCTGCAGCCGTCCGATGCGCTGCCAGACCTTCTCCACGCGCCTGGTCGTGCCCTGGCGCGACAGACCCCCGTGCAGCGTCTGCAGAGCCGTCTCGAGGCGCGCGCCGGCCTGCCCCGCCATCGCCCGCTCCTGCTCCGCCCGCTGCGCGGACGCGCAGCGCAGGCGCGTCTCGCCGTTCCCCTCCGTGGCGAGCCCTCTGTCGAGCACGACGGCCGCCTCGGGCGGCGCGTCCAGGGCCGTCGGCATGGCCTGCAGCGTGCCGCCCTCGGCGACGTTGCCGACCAGGACCCTGGAGCGGCGCACGAAGCCGCTGGCGTCCAGCGCCAGGCCCAGCGTGAGCGGCGGACAGTCGTGGCGCTTCTCCCTGGAATGGCCGCGGCGGGCCAGCGGCTGCCGGTCCCTCGCAGCACGTGCTGGTCCGGTCGTGCAGGGTGACGGTGGGCTGCAGGTCGAACAGGTCGGCGGCGCGCTGGAGGAGACGCGTCTCGATCGTGTCGCGCTGGCGCAGCAGGCGGTCGCTGGCGCGCTGCAGGGCGTTCCGGCCCATGGTCTCGCAGTCGCAGCCGAGCAGCTCGCCCAGGGCGCTGCGCTGGCGCAGCCAGTGCCACGCGGCGCGCTCGGAGGCCGGCGCGGCCATGCGGCTTACGAGGCTGCCGAGGACGGCGGCGCTGCGGACCGGACAGGCCCAGCTCCTCGAGCAGGGACGGCGGACGGAGCTGCCGCATGGCCCACAGGGCGACGTGCTCGACGCCGACCGAGCGCGGGCGGACCAGCTCCAGGGAGTCGACGTCGACCCGCGGCAGATCGGCCGCCGGGCCCACGGGGGAGACGCCGGCCTGCACCAGCTGGGCGGTGCTGCGCTGGGCCTCGTTCTCGACCGCGGGGCAGCAGGCCCCGAGCTCGAGGGACCGCTGGGGGGCGAGGATGCGCTCGACGCGGGCGCACAGCGCCGGCCAGCCCCCGCGCGGCAGGGCGACGTGGCGGCCGAGGTTGAGCAGGGTGCGCTGGCGCACCCTGGAGCCGCAGCGGACGGAGCGGACGAGGCGCTGGGTGAAGTGGGGCTCCTGGCCCTTGGCGCGGGGGCGAGTGGGGGTCCGGCGGACGAACAGGCTCCGATGGGAGCAGGCCCTGGGACGGGAGTCAGGGAATTGCAAGTTGCTATGGCACTGCATTGGGGGTTTCCGGAGGCTGGCCATTGCAAACCAACGACTTGCGGCGCAAAACACGCCGAATTCGGCCAGAATCGCTCCTCGCTTGGCGAACTTGGGCCAGGAAGCCGTGGTGGAACTCTTCGACGCCCGGCAGGACATGCCAGCGCTCATCGGGAAGGTCGCCTGAACGCCCCCTCCCCGACCCGTTCTCCGCACGCCGTGGCAGGGCAGGCAGGTCTATGTCTCGAGGTTCGAGGCCTCCGGTCTCCTCTCCGGCCTAGCTTCCAAGGCCCGGAGCTTCGCTTCGAGCCCCTCGCGCAGGCGGCGCTCGGCCAGTCGCCCCGCTCTCTCCTTCTCCGCCCTCGCCCTCTCCTTCTCCGCCCTGGCGTCTGCCTCCTCGGCCCTGGCGTCCGCCTCCTCGGCCCTCGCCCTCTCCTCCTCGGCCCTGGCGTCCGCCTTCTCGGCCCTCGCCCTCTCCTCCTCGGCCCTGGCTGTGGCACGGTCACCCCTGGCCACGGCCTCAGGCAGGGACTCAAGGTACTGCTTCGCCCCGGGATCCCACAGCCGCAGCCTCTCCCCGTCGAACACCATCTCCAGCCCGAGAACGGCGCTGCGCAGGCGCACTGCCCCGCCACCTCCGCTCTCCGCCGCAATCTCCTCGTAGCGCTCCCCCTGCAGCCGCAGCCCCTGCAGCCGCACCTCGTGCAGTCCCCCGCTCGGGTCGTACAGCCAGTACTCCTCGACCTGCAGCCACTGGTACAGCTCCCGCTTGTGCGTCCGGTCGTTGTCCGCGGTCGACCGCGACGCCACCTCCAGCACGAACTGCGGCACTCTCCCCTCCTTCCACACCAGGTACGAGTCCCGCGGCGGCTCCCGCCGCACGCCGAGCGCCACGAAGACATCCGGCGCCACTCTGACGTCCGGATTGCCCTTCTCGTAGTAGAGCAGCAGGTCGCCGCCCACCAGCACGTCCTCGCGCCACGCGAAATGGTGCTCCAAGGCAGGCAGGATCGCGTCCAGCGCCCGCCGCTGCCTCTGGTTCTCCGCCACGGGACGCCCGTCCGAACTAGGGTATTCGACAGCCTCCGGGACCGTCTGCGGAGGCCGCCACACCACCCGCCGCGGCTGCGCCACGGGCACCACCACTTGCTGGTCGACAAGCCCGCGCACACCGTCGCCTCCCCGCTCCGGCACGCTCGCATTGTATACCCGGGCATGCCCGGACCGGCGCGCAACCGCCGCCATCGCCGTCGGCCACCCGGCCATTGCGCGCCAACGCCCCGTCGCGGCGCCCTGCTGCCAGCGGACGGGGAACGGCGCCAGTCGCACGCGGGCGGCGCCGCTGCATGCGGCGCCGAGTGTGCGGCGAGCCAGTCCGTGTCCTGCTGCGCGCAGCCTCCGGGCTCCTCTCCGACATTGGCTTCCAAGGCCCGGAGCTTCGCTTCGAGCCCCTCACGCGGGCGGCGCCTGGACAGCCGTCCCGCGCTCTCCTTCGCGGCCCTGGCTGTGCCACGGCCGCCCCCAGCCACGGCCTCGGGCAAGGACTCAAGGCACTGCTTCCCCGCGATCTCACAGCCGCAGTCGAGCCCCCCAGCCCCTGTTTGCCACCCCATTGCATCAGTCGTTTGCAATGAGCACATTGCGGCCGCGGAATCAGGCGTGTGGCACTGCATTCCGTGCATGTTCCCTTCGTCGTCTGGGCTGGACGACCAGCTTGCGGACCCCGCCCGGCGAGGCGTCCACGTCCAGCCGCTCGTGGATCGCCCGCTGCCAGGACTCGGCCCGCGTCGCCTTGCGCGCGTGCAGCACGCGTCCGTCCGCCTGGCGGAAGACCGCGGCCACCCGCTGCTGGCCCGCCAGGCGATGGCGCAGCGTCGTCCAGCGGGCCGTCTCCCCGCCCGCCCGCAGGCGCTGCCGGACCACCGGGACCAGCTGGCAGGCGAGCACCGACAGGCACAGGCGGCCCGCGCTGCACGCGGGCCTGCGGTGGTGGATCGGACGCGGTCCCAGTGCGCTCTTGAGGGAGCGGAGGACGGCCTCCAGGTCGGTCAACGTCACATAGGTGCGCCACAGCCGCTCGGCATCCCAGCCGACGCTGCTGGTGCGCAGGCCGTGGACCCCTGGATGGGTCGCCCCGCTACCCTCCAGCGGCTGCCGCTTCCAGGCCACCGCCGCCGCGTTGCGGCCCCTGTCGTCCGCCTGCACGTCGATCGCGCAGTGCGGGGCGGCGGACGGATGGCGGGCCTGCAGCCGTCCGATGCGCTGCCAGACCTTCTCCACGCGCCTGGTCGTGCCCTGGCGCGACAGGCCCTCGTGCAGCGTCCGCGGAGCCGTCTCGAGGCGCGCGCCGCCGGCCTGCCCCGCCATCGCCCGCTCCTGCTCCGCCCGCTGCGCGGACGCGCAGCGCAGGCGCGTCTCGCCGTTCCCCTCCGTGGCGAGCCCTCTGTCGAGCACGACGGCCGCCTCGGGCGGCGCGTCCAGGGCCGTCGGCATGGCCTGCAGCGGGCCGCCCTCGGCGACGTTGCCGACCAGGACCCTGGAGCGGCGCACGAAGCCGCTGGCGTCCAGCACCAGGCCCAGCGTGAGCGGCGGACAGTCGTGGCGCTTCTCCCTGGAATGGCCGCGGCGGGCCAGCGGCTGCCGGTCCCTCGAAGCACGTGCTGGTCCGGTCGTGCAGGGTGACGGTGGGCTGCAGGTCGAACAGGTCGGCGGCGCGCTGGAGGAGACGTGTCTCGATCGTGTCGCGGTGGCGCAAGCGCCGGCCAGCCCCCGCGCGGCAGGGCGAAGTGGCGGCCGAGGTTGCGCAGGGTGCGCTGGCGCACCCTGGAGCCGCAGCGGACGGAGCGGACGAGGCACTGGGTGAAGTGGGGCTCCTGGCCCTTGGCGCGGGGGCGAGTGGGGTCCGGCGGACGAACAGGCTCCGATGGGAGCAGGCCCTGGGGCGGGAGTCAGGGAATTGCAAGTTGCTATGGCACTGCATTTGGGGTTTCACGAGGCTGGCCATTGCAAACCAACGACTTGCAGCGCAAAACACGCCGAATTCGGCCAGAATCGCTCCTCGCTTGGCGAACTTGGGCTAGGAAGCCGTGGTGGAACTCTTCGACGCCCGGCAGGACATGCCAGCGCTCATCGGGAAGGTCGCCTGAACGCCCCCTCCCCGACCCGTTCTCCGCACGCCGTGGCAGGGCAGGCAGGTCTATGTCTCGAGGTTCGAGGCCTCCGGCCTCCTCTCCGGCCTAGCTTCCAAGGCCCGGAGCTTCGCTTCGAGCCCCTCGCGCAGGCGGCGCTCGGCCTCCGCCCTGGCGTCCGCCTCCTCCGCCCTCGCGTCTGCCTCCTCGGCCCTCGCCCTCTCCTCCTCGGCCCTCGCCCTCTCCTCCTCGGCCCTGGCGTCCGCCTCCTCGGCCCTGACGTCCGCCTCCTCGGCCCTGGCCCTCTCCTTCTCCGCCCTCGCCCTCTCCTCCTCGGCCCTCGCTGTGGCACGGTCACCCCTGGCCACGGCCTCAGGCAGGGACTCAAGGTACTGCTTCGCCCCGGGATCCCACAGCCGCAGCCTCTCCCCGTCGAACACCATCTCCAGCCCGAGAACGGCGCTGCGCAGGCGCACTTCCCCGCCACCTCCGCTCTCCGCCGCAATCTCCTCGTAGCGCTCCCCCTGCAGCCGCAGCCCCTGCAGCCGCTCCTCGTGCAGTCCCCCGCTCGGGTCGTACAGCCAGTACTCCTCGACCTGCAGCCACTGGTACAGCTCCCGCTTGTGCGTCCGGTCGTTGTCCGCGGTCGACCGCGACGCCACCTCCAGCACGAACTGCGGCACTCTCCCCTCCTTCCACACCAGGTACGAGTCCCGCGGCGGCTCCCGCCGCACGCCGAGCGCCACGAAGACGTCCGGCGCCACTCTGACGTCCGGATTGCCCTTCTCGTAGTAGATCAGCAGGTCGCCGCCCACCAGCACGTCCTCGCGCCACGCGAAATGGTGCTCCAAGGCAGGCAGGATCGCGTCCAGCGCCCGCCGCTGCCTCTGGTTCTCCGCCACGGGACGCCCGTCCGAACTAGGGTATTCAACAGCCTCCGGGACCGTCTGCGGAGGCCGCCACGCCACCCGCCGCGGCTGCGCCACGGGCACCACCACTTGCTGGTCGACAAGCCCGCGCACACCGTCGCCTCCCCGCTCCGGCACGCTCGCATTGTATACCCGGGCATGCCCGCACCGGCGCGCAACCGCCGCCAGCGCCGTCGGCCACCCAGCCATTGCGCGCAACCGCCCCGTCGCGGCGCCATGCTGCCAGCGGACGGGGAACGGCGCCAGTCGCACGCGGGCGACGCCGCTGCATGCGGCGCCGAGTGTGCGGCGAGCCAGTCCGTGTCTTGATGCGCGCAGCCTCCGGGCTCCTCTCCGACATGGGCTTGCAAGGCCCCGAGCTTCGCTTCGAGCCCCTCACGCGGGCGGCGCCTGGACAGCCGTCCCGCGCTCTCCTGCTTGGCCGTGGCTGTGCCACGGTCGCCCCCAGCCACGGCCTCGGGCAAGGACTCAAGGCACTGCTTCCCCGCGATCTCACAGCCGCAGTCGAGCCCCCCCAGCCCCTGTTTGCCACCCCATTGCATGAGTTGTTTGCAATGAGCACATTGCGGCCGCGGAATCAGGCGTGTGGCACTGCATTGCGTGCATGTTCCCTGCGTCGTCTGGGCTGGACGACCAGCTTGCGGACCCCGCCCGGCGAGGCGTCCACGTCCAGCCGCTCGTGGATCGCCCGCTGCCAGGACTCGGCCTGCGTCGCCCTATGCGCGCGGGCTTGTGGTGGTGGATCGGACGCAGTCCCAGTGCGCTCTTGAGGGAGCGGAGAACAGCCTCCAGGTCGGTCCGCGTCACGCAGGTGCGCCACAGCCGCTCGGCGTCCCAGCCGACGCTGTGGGTGCGCAGGCCGTGGACCCCGGGATGGGTCGCCCCGCTGCCCTCCAGCGGCTGCCGCTTCCAGGCCACCGCCGTCGCGTTGCGGCCCCTGTCGAGCACGACGGCCGCCTCGGGCGGCGCGTCCAGGGCCGTCGGCATGGCCTGCAGCGTGCCGCCCTCGGCGACGTTGCCGACCAGGACCCTGGAGCGGCGCACGAAGCCGCTGGCGTCCAGCACCAGGCCCAGCGTGAGCGGCGGACAGTCGTGGCGCTTCTCCCTGGAATGGCCGCGGCGGGCCAGCGGCTGCCGGTCCCTCGAAGCACGTGCTGGTCCGGTCGTGCAGGGTGACGGTGGGCTGCAGGGCGAACAGGTCGGCGGCGCGCTGGAAGAGACGTGTCTCGATCGTGTCGCGGTGGCGCAAGCGCCGGCCAGCCCCCGCGCTGCAGGGCGACGTGGCGGCCGAGGTTGCGCAGGGTGCGCTGGCGCACCCTGGAGCCGCAGCGGACGGAGCGGACGAGGCGCTGGGTGAAGTGGGGCTCCTGGCCCTTGGCGCGGGGGCGGGTGGGGGTCCGGCGGACGAACAGGCTCCGATGGGAGCAGGCCCTGGGACGGGAGTCAGGGAATTGCAAGTTGTTGTGGCACTGCATTGGGGGTTTCACGAGGCTGGCCATGGAAAACCAACGACTTGCGGCGCAAAACACGCCGAATTCGGCCAGAATCGCTCCTCGCTTGGCGAACTTGGGCTAGGAAGCCGTGGTGGAACTCTTCGACGCCCGGCAGGACATGCCAGCGCTCATCGGGAAGGTCGCCTGAACGCCCCCTCCCCGACCCGTTCTCCGCACGCCGTGGCAGGGCAGGCAGGTCTATGTCTCGAGGTTCGAGGCCTCCGGTCTCCTCTCCGGCCTAGCTTCCAAGGCCCGGAGCTTCGCTTCGAGCCCCTCGCGCAGGCGGCGCTCGGCCAGTCGCCCCGCCCTCTCCTTCTCCGCCCTAGCGTCTGCCTCCTCGGCCCTGGCCCTCTCCTCCTCGGCCCTAGCGTCCGCCTCCTCGGCCCTCGCCCTCTCCTCCTCGGCCCTGGCCCTCTCCTCCTCGGCCCTGGCGTCCGCCTCCTCGGCCCTCGCCCTCTCCTCCTCGGCCCTGGCTGTGGCACGGTCACCCCTGGCCACGGCCTCAGGCAGGGACTCAAGGTACTGCTTCGCCCCGGGATCCCACAGCCGCAGCCTCTCCCCGTCGAACACCATCTCCAGCCCGAGAACGGCGCTGCGCAGGCGCACTGCCCCGCCACCTCCGCTCTCCGCCGCAATCTCCTCGTAGCGCTCCCCCTGCAGCCGCAGCCCCTGCAGCCGCACCTCGTGCAGTCCCCCGCTCGGGTCGTACAGCCAGTACTCCTCGACCTGCAGCCACTGGTACAGCTCCCGCTTGTGCGTCCGGTCGTTGTCCGCGGTCGACCGCGACGCCACCTCCAGCACGAACTGCGGCACTCTCCCCTCCTTCCACACCAGGTACGAGTCCCGCGGCGGCTCCCGCCGCACGCCAAGCGCCACGAAGACGTCCGGCGCCACTCTGACGTCCGGATTGCCCTTCTCGTAGTAGATCAGCAGGTCGCCGCCCACCAGCACGTCCTCGCGCCACGCGAAATGGTGCTCCAAGGCAGGCAGGATCGCGTCCAGCGCCCGCCGCTGCCTCTGGTTCTCCGCCACGGGACGCCCGTCCGAACTAGGGTATTCGACAGCCTCCGGGACCCTCTGCGGAGGCCGCCACGCCACCCGCCGCGGCTGCGCCACGGGCACCACCACTTGCTGGTCGACAAGCCCGCGCGCACCGTCGCCTCCCCGCTCCGGCACGCTCGCATTGTATACCCGGGCATGCCCGGACCGGCGCGCAACCGCCGCCAGCGCCGTCGGCCACCCAGCCATTGCGCGCAACCGCCCCGTCGCGGCGCCATGCTGCCAGCGGACGGGGAACGGCGCCAGTCGCACGCGGGCGGCGCCGCTGCATGCGGCGCCGAGTGTGCGGCGCGCCCGTCCGTGTCCTGCTGCGCGCAGCCTCCGGGCTCCTCTCCGACATTGGCTTCCAAGGCCCCGAGCTTCGCTTCGAGCCCCTCACGCGGGCGGCGCCTGGACAGCCGGCCCGCGCTCTCCTTCGCGGCCCTGGCTGTGCCACGGCCGCCCCCAGCCACGGCCTCGGGCAAGGACTCAAGGCACTGCTTCCCCGCGATCTCACAGCCGCAGTCGAGCCCCCAGCCCCTGTTTGCCACCCCATTGCATCAGTCGTTTGCAATGAGCACATTGCGGCCGCGGAATCAGGCGTGTGGCACTGCATTCCGTGCATTTTCCCTTCGTCGTCTGGGCTGGACGACCAGCTTGCGGACCCCGCCCGGCGAGGCGTCCACGTCCAGCCGCTCGGCGTCCCAGCCGACGCTGTTGGTGCGCAGGCCGTGGACCCCGGGATGGGTCGCCCCGCTGCCCTCCAGCGGCTGCCGGTCCGCCGCGCCCTCGAAGCACGTGCTGGTCCGGTCGTGCAGGGTGACGGTGGGCTGCAGGTCGAACAGGTCGGCGGCGCGCTGGAAAAGACGCGTCTCGATCGTGTCGCGGTGGCGCAGCAGGCGGTCGCTGGCGCGCTGCAGGGCGTTCCGGCCCATGGTCTCGCAGTCGCAGCCGAGCAGCTCGCCCAAGGCGCTGCGCTGGGCCTCGTCCTCGACCGCTGGGGGGCGAGGATGCACTCGACGCGGACGAACAGGCTCCGATGGGAGCAGGCCCTGGGACGGGAGTCAGGGAATTGTAAGTTATTAGGGCACTGCATTTGGGGTTTCCGGAGGCTGGCCATTGAAAACCAACGACTTGCAGCGCAAAACACGCCGAATTCGGCCAAAATCGCTCCTCGCTTGGCGAACTTGGGCTAAGGAAGGATACGGGCCTCCCGGTATCGCTCCAAGAGCTTGAAAAACCGAGCAACACTGTCGTCCCAGCCGTCCAGACCATGGCTGCGGGCCCTGTTGTGGCAAAGGATCTCGTCCCAATGCCGTTCGAGCGTGGCATCGGCGAAGGGCCAGTTCGCCACGTCGTTCAACTTGGTGGCGCGAAGGCTGTGTCTCTCGCAGATCCGCCTCCAGACATCCTCCTTGTCAGCCATGGATTCGGCAAGCCTAGTGGGCCGCACAGTGCCTACCTCGAGGTCGAAGTGCCGCGCGAGTCTCAACCAGACGTCCCACCAGCGAAAGAGATCTGTGTTCGTTATGTTGAATGCCTTGCCCGCGCACGTCGAATTCTTCGCGATCCGCTCCATGGCATCAGCTAGGACTGTGAGCGTCGTCATTTGGGTCAAGCTGTAAGGTGCCTCGACGTGTCCTGGAAACTCCAGCGGCAGGCCTAGCTCCGCCTGGATTGCGGCATAGCAGCCAAGCGTGCTGACTATGTTTCGTGCAATCTGCGGCGAGTAGTGCAACAGCGTGTTGGGCCGCGATGCGCTCCACGTCCAGTCGGCGGTGGCGGAGCGGTCGCGGAGAAAGTCCTGGTGGGCGTGGTTGAAGTTGCGCTCGTAGCAACGACCCTGATCCTCGCGGGCTGGCGTGGGGAACGGACCCAGATGCACGCCGTAGTACTTCCCTCCTTGAACCACATGAACGTGGTGCAAGTCTGGGGAGATCTGACTTACAGCTTCGACAGCGTTCTCCAGAAGGCTCAGGTTCTCGCTGATGCTCTCGATTGGCTGGTCCGCATGCGTCACCCTGGCGCAGTAGAAGATGTGCGTCACGAGAGGATGCCCGGCAAGGGCCTCGGCGCAGGATGACCGATCAGTCAGGTCACAGTGCACGTACGAGACTCCCTCCACTGGGCGGCGCGGGGATCTGCGCGCCACACCGAGGACATGCCAGTCAGGCAACGAAGCTAGGTGGGTGATCAACGCCGTACCCACCGCGCCGGTCGCGCCGGCCACAAACGCTGTACTCATAGGTGCTGACGGATCAGGTACTTCCACTGTCCATCGTGAAAGGGGCATCCTCGATCGTAGACGCTCGATGGTATTGTCTGGCATTACGGCATGGCAGCACCGCTCGCAGGCAAGGTCGCGGTCGTAACGGGTGGGAGTCGCGGAATCGGGCGAGCCATTGCCATGGAGCTCGCCCTGAACGGCTGCGACTGCCTCCTTGCCGCGAGATCTGAAGCCAACCTAGTCGAGGCTCAGCGGCAGATCGGCGATGAGACCGGACGTCGGATCGAGACCGTAGCAGGCGACCTCAGGGCCAACGAGGGTTGCGCGGCGGTTCACGCGGCCTTGCGCGAGTCATTCGGTGGATTGGACATCCTGGTCAACAACGCTGGAGCTACGAAGGGCGGTGACTTCCTCGAGCAGCCCGACGAACTCTGGCAGGACGGGTTCGCACTGAAGTTCTACGCGTGCGTCCGGCTAAGCAGACTGTTCTGGTCCGATCTTGTGATGAGCCAGGGTTGCGTGGTGAACATCGTTGGCGGATTCGCCCGCTCACCCGACCCGGACTTTCTGATCGGAGGTGCAGTGAACGCCGCAATAGCCAACTTCAGCAAGGGCTTGGCCGCGCGTGGCAAGCGTGATGGGGTCAACGTGAACGCCATCCATCCCGGATTGACCGAAACAGAACGCGTGCACGAGCTGTTCGAGGGTCGCGCCTCTCAGATGGGGGTCTCCGCCGACGAGATTCGGGCCAAGGCTATCAAGAGGCATGGCCTACGCCGTCTGGGCACCCCCAAGGACGTCGCCAAGCTGACAGCGTTCCTCTGCTCTCCGGACGCACGTCACATCCAGGGGACCGCGATCGCGGTGGACGGTGGTGCGACGGAGGATCTGCACTGACCTCACGTGCTCTCCAAGCCGGACGGATTCTCGCGGACGCGTGGACGGCAGGCAGGCAACTCGCAGACTTGGGCGAACTTCGCCCCCACACGCGAACCGAAGCCTACGCGATCCAGGACGCGATGGCACGGGAGGTCGGTTTGCCGATCGCCGGATGGAAGGTCGGTGCGGCTACGCCAGCGATCATGGCGGTTAGGAATCTCGATGAACCAATCCCCGGACCTCGCGCCTACACCAGTCCGGCCGAGCTTCCACCCTCGGACTACCCCGCCGCAAACCTTGAGACGGAGTTTGCGTTCGTCCTGACGGGGGCCGTGCAGCCACGCAATGTGCCGTATGGCTCGGCGAGCTTGCGGAAGCCGTCGTCTCCCACACAGCCTTCGACCTGACGCAGTCGCGGTACTCGACCGTTCCCGATCCACTCTCGGAGATCGCGGACAGCGGCAACAGTGGTGGTGCGGTCATCGGCCCCGAAATCACCGAATGGCGCGGGCTGGACTTGGAGGCTGCCGCGATCACACTCCGCCTTGACGACGGCCCGTCGGTGGCAGCGTACGCCGGGCGCTGGCGACGAGATCCGCTTGATGTCTTGACGTGGCTGGTCAACAGCCTGACCCGCCGTGGGATCGGACTGGCCAAGGGCATGTTCGTCCTGACAGGATCAGTCACGGAACCCCAGCCATTGCAACCGGGCGTACACGCATCCGCCGTATTCCACGGCTTGGGCGAGGTGCATGCGTCCATCGGAGCGTCCTGATGACCGAAATCCACCAGCAAAGCCACGTCGTGATCCTTGGTGCGGGTGCCATGGGCTGTCTCTCCATGAGGGCGGTCTGAATGTGACGCTCGTCGACGTGTGGGCGGATCACGTGGACGCGATCAACCGACACGGTCTCCGCATGGTGGGGCATGGCGGTGACCGGGCGATCCCGGTCCGGGCGACCATCGATGCATTAAGCGTGCCACCGGCTGACATCGTTTCGGTCCACTGCAAGGCGCCGCACACGCGCCGCGCCATCGAGTCAGCTGTCTGCCTGTTCCACGAAGGAACCGTCGCAATCAGCTTCCAGAACGGAATCGGAAACGAGCAGAAGATCGCCGGGGTTGTCGGAGCCGAGAGAGTCCTCGGAGGGTGGACAGCGCTCGGGGCCAGCATCGAGGGTCCCGGCGTGGTTCGGAACTACGCCGAGCAGCCATCACAGATCGGCGAAATGGGAGGCGGCATGTCCAGCCGCTCGCGGGCGATCGCGAAGGCGCTCAGCGTGGGAGATCTGCCGATCGAGGCAAGTGCCGACATCGTCCACGGTATGTGGAAGAAGCTGATGTTGAATGTGGGACTGAGCGCACCATCTGCCATGACCAACCTTTCGATCGGCGAGGTGGTGTCCATTCCTGAACTCAGGGCTTTGACCGACAAGGCGGTCCGAGAGGCAGCAGCGGTTGCCAACGCGGCAGGGATACACATGGACGCCACCGAGACGCTCCGATTCCTAGACAAGTTGGTAGGCAAGGAGGGCACTGGCGACAACAAGGCCAGCCTCTGCGTTGACGTGATCAAGGAGCGTCCGACCGAGATCGACGTCATCAATGGAGTCATCGTTCAGCTGGGTCGCGAACTCGGAGTGCCGACTCCTGTCAACGAGGTGTTCGTTGCGACTGTCAAGGGGCTCGAGTCGAAGTACCTAGCAGGTAGCACAGGGTCCTGATGCCCTCTTTCAGCGCGACCGCGGCGAGCGAACCATCCCACATTGAATTGCGCACGGAGGGGGGGGGGGGCTTCATGTCACGATCAACCGACCGGCCGCACGGAACGCCCTTCACGATGCGGCGCATCGCGAACTCGCGCATGCCTTCGACGCCTATGCCTCGGACCCGGGGCTCCGCATCGCGGTGATCCGCGGCGCTGGCGACAAGGCGTTCTGCGCGGGGTCGAACCTCAAGGCCAAGACCGAGAAGGTCCGCGGAGTCCTCCCAGAGAGCTGTCCGGCATCTCCCTGCGAAACAGGCGATGGGCCTCCTGATGACAGGCCGTCACATCAGCGCGCGGACTGCGTTGGACATGGGCCTGATCAACGAAGTTGTGCCGAGGGAGGATCTGGACGCGGCAGTCGATCGCTGGGCCGTGGACGTGCTGCGGTGCGCTGTTCTGGCGATTCAGGCGACCAAGCAGGTCGCCCGCGGAACTCTCGAACAGGGATCGCTGGCGCAGTCGATCAACAGACAGTACCCGGCGGTCAGCAGGATGCTGGACAGCCGCGATGCGCTCGAGGGTCCACGTGCATTCGCGGAAAAGCGCCCACCGACCTGGACCGGCCGTTGACAGCCGGTTCGGAGAATGAGTCCACGATGAATTTTGGGGGCTTCGATGTGTTGAGGCTGATGGTCAGCCCATATTGAGAATGCGTTGGGGGAGTGGCGCACTGTTGCCGCTGGAGGATGGAGACCTGATCGAGGCACTCTTCTCGACTTGCACGCCCCTTGGTTGGAGCAAGGCATGCCGGACCGGCTCGACCCCATTTCCGACTACGTCCTGGCTCTCGTCGCCCACCGTCTCACCTCCCCGCCCTCCTCTCAGACGACGAATGTCACGCCTGCCCTGACCTCGGCGTGAAGGTCCGGGCCTTCCAACTGCGGGGCAAGTACTGCACGCTCAACCTCTTGCTGGTCCTCAGGAACGAGACCGCAAACGTCAGAGATGGGTGCCTGCCGGAAATGGATCAAGGGATTGCGGCCTTGGGGGCACGCAACCCCTTATCTGGAATGTGGCTAAGGGGCGAGCGTAGTCCTTTCATCGCAGCGGCCAAGTCGGTCTAATGGTTCCGTTCGTCCAATGACTTCCGCGATCTGCAACCGGATTCCTCACCTCCTTCGCATCTGTTGCCTCGTCCTCGCGGTCGGGCAGTTCAGTCCAGACCTCCTTGCGGACTCCAGCCAGGACCTCTCCGTTGGAGTGGCGGAGTCGGTAGGCATGTCTGGGGAACGCCTGGCTAGGATCGACAGCTGGCTTGCGGGCATCGTCGAGGAGCGCAAAGCCGCCGGGTTCGTGAGCCTGGTCGCTCGACGAGGGACAGTCGTTCACCATCGCGCGGTGGGTGCGCTAGGCATGACTACTCACGAGCCGATGCCGCTGGATGCGCTGTTCGACATCGCTTCCATGACCAAGCCGCTGACGGCAGTGGCCGCACTCACACTCTACGAACGAGGCCTAGTCTCGCTGAGCGATCCCGTCTCCGATCATCTGCCAGCGTTCGCTCAACCCGTGGTGGCAACCGAGACTGGCGATCCCACCCCGGCAACACAGCAGATGCGCGTCCGTCACCTATTCACCCACACGTCAGGCGTGAGCGACCCACGGTCGCGTGCCGAGACCTATGTGTTTCCCACCATGGAGGCCTATATGCAGGAGTTCGTCAAGCTACCGCTGCAGGCCGAGCCTGGATCGAAGTGGATCTATGGCGACTCCCTCGACGTTCTGGGCTATCTCGTCGAGACCGTTTCCGGCCAAGGCTTGGATGAGTACCTGCAAGCCAATGTCCTGTCACCTCTCGGAATGAAGGACACCCACTACTGGCCACCTGATTCGAAGCAGTCGAGACGGGCACAGCTGGTCGTCAACGGCAAGGACGACCCTGAGCGGCTAAGCCGCGAACCCGTGGAGGCGGCCGCCCGAAAGACATTCATCGCCGGAGCGAGCGGACTGCAAACCACGGCGGCGGACTACTGGAGGTTCTGCCAAATGCTTCTCAACGGCGGGATTCTGAACGGCCATAGGGTGCTCGGACCACGAACAGTCCATTTGATCGCTGACAACCATTTGGATCCGGGAACGACATTCAGGCCCGGGCTCGATTACGGCCTTGGGTTTGCGGTCGTCTCGGATCGTGCCGCGTCCGGCCTGCCGTATTCGGCAGGGTCGTATTACTGGGGTGGCTCTCAGGGAACGGTGTTCTGGATCGATCCGGCTGAGGATCTCATCGGCATCCTGATGGTGCAGGTTCGGCCGAGCGGAGACCTGCGCCTGCGCCTGCGCTTCGCGGCACAGGTGTACTCCGCCATCGTCGACTGACCCAACCCGAGACCCTTCCGCTTGTGTCGACGGCTTCATGGGTCGGCGCATAGTGCTAGGAGGTCGGTGGAGGCCTCGGTCAATTAGTATGATGGGCAGTCGATGGAACGCTGCCGGGTTGCAGCGGTCAAAGCAATGGTGCGATTCATAGCAGTCCTTACGTGCGTTGCCCTAGCCACACCCTTGGCGGCGGACATCTTCCCGGACGCGAACCTTGAGGCAGCCGTACGGAAGTACGTCTTCGAGAAGCGGCATAACGACGAGCCGATCACTGCCGAGGACGTGGCCACGATCTCAACGATCACCGCCCGGAGCCAGGGGATCAGCGACCTCACGGGCTTGGAGCACTGTAAGCGTCTCATGCTGCTGGAGTTGCCGGACAACGAAGTTACGGACCTGTCGCCCATCTCTGAGCTGAGTCTCCTGCAAAGTCTGACTCTGACGAACAACAAGGTGTCCGATCTTTCACCGATCGCAGGTCTCAAGCGTTTGCAGTACCTTGAGATCTCCAATAACCAGGTCGCTGACATCTCGGCGCTGAAGGATCTGGAGGCCATGAACTCGGCCTATCTCGCGGGGAACACGATCTCCGATCTTGAGCCCGTCAAGGGCCTGTCGAAGCTCTGGACGCTCGACGTGGCCGGCAACTCGGTGGCAGATCTCGGCCCCGTCAGTTCCTTGACGCGGCTGTCGACGCTCAGCGTTGATGGCAATCAGGTTTCGAACGTTGAAGCGCTAGCTCCGCTGACATCCCTGCAGCGCCTCTCGCTCAAGAACAACAAGGTCACCGACATCAGCACTCTGGTGGAGATGGCGGACAAGGACATCGCCGGCGACAGCCGGTTTGCCCGTTACTGGACTGTCTCGCTGCAGGGAAACCCGTTGAGCGCAAAGGCCAAGAAGGACCAGGTGGCGGCGCTAAAGAAGTACTCAACCCGCATCGAGTCGGACGAGTAGCCCGTCATCGAACGACGAAGCGCTCGATCATCTCCTGGTTCAGGTCCACACCAAGTCCGGGCTCCTGCGGAATCGGCAGCATCCCGTCGCTGGCCGTGATTCGCTGACGCGTGACGTAGTCGCGTAGTGTCGTTTCCTCTTCGGCGACATACTCGGCGATCAGGGTGTTCGGAACCGAGTTCAGGAAGTGCAGCGCGGCCGCAACGTTGATGTATGTCGTGAATCCGTGGTTAGCGACTGGCAGGCCTCGGTCTTGCGCTAGCGACGCGATCTTCACTGCTTCCGTGAAGCCTCCGACCCGTGTGAGGTCGATCTGCACGACATCGACCTTGCCGCGATCCATGAGGTCCAGGAAGGACGAGCGCCCGCTCTCTTCCTCACCCGCCGCGATCCTCGTATCTACAGCCTCACTAAGCCGACGGTAGCCGGCGTAGTCGTCCGGCATCAGCGGCTCCTCGATCCAGAATATGCGGTGCGGCTCGAACGCCCGCGCCCTGGCGATCGCCGTCTTGGCATCCCAGACCAGGCCAGCATCGACGAGGAGGTCCGGGGTCTCGCCCAGACCCTCGCGGGCGCTGCGAACCAACGCGATGTCCGTGGCCTCGTCCTGACCCATCGGCTCCCAGCCGAACTTGACCGCTGAGAAGCCACTGTCCGCATATCTGGCTGCCAGATCGCAGGTCTCACTCGGTGTCGCACCCCACAGGACGCTCGCATAGCAGCGGATGCTGTCGTGAAACCCGCCTCCGAGCAGCTTCCATACCGGCAGTCCCAACGCCTTGCCCTTGATGTCCCACAGGGCGAGGTCGATCCCGCTCATGGCGTGGAACCCGACGCCACGGCGACCGCCGTAGATGTTGCCGCGATACATCTTGTGCCAGATCTTCTCCGTCTCGAACGGATCCTCCCCCAGCACGAGCTTGCGCAGCCCGCAAGTGACGGTGTGGGAGTACGGTCCCTCAATCGCCCCCTTCACTGCTAGCGGGTTGGAGTCCACCTCCCCGAGGCCCGTGATCCCAGCATCAGTGCTCACGCGCACGATCAAGGCGTCCTGACCCGAATCGCACAGCTCACGCACACGGTGCGATCGCAGATAGATCGCTTCAACGTCTGTGATCTTCACTTCCGGTTCGCCTTCCTAACCCCAGTGCGCGGCCACACTACGGTCGGTCTGAGCTGCTTTCAGGGTCGACCGCTAGCCTCATTGAAGCCTTAGTGGTTTGTCACCCAACGATCATGGCTATGACCTACGCCTGGTGCGGAACTGCATCCGGCCGCGACCGGCATTGCCTTCTCATCCGCCACGCTCCCAGATGGGAGGCTTCGGTCTCGATGGGCACGGACCAAAGCGCTCTCCAGTCCCGCAGGCTGGCCTCATTATTCCACCTAGCGACGGTGGCAAACCAAAGAACTGCGTGGCCGGTTCGGATCGCACGTTCTCTCCAAACTCCGACCTTGCCGAGCACGAAATCGCAGGTCCGGTGAGCTGCAAGTGATCCTCACAGGCGCATGGGGTCAGCCCACCAGTACTTGCGCTCCCGAGTCCGATCCGATGCCAGCGCCCCACCGGATCAGCGAGTAGTGCGCGAAGACGATCGAACCCTGCGGCCCACTGGCAAGGAGCGACAGATACTCCTCGTCTGTGTTTCTGGTGCCCGCTTCGCCTCAGAAGCCGGTCAAAGGCCAAGGACACGCACGCTCAAGCTGAGGCCAGTTCGCAGATGCCGAGCTTGGCGGAACTGGAGCCACGGGTCGGACTCGAACCGACGACCTGCGGTTTACGAAACCGCTGCTCTACCAGCTGAGCTACCGTGGCGGTCGGTGAGCTACCGCTGCTCGTAGACTAACATACGGTCAATTCCCACCCTTTGGATTGGCTAGTCATACCCATCCCCATGGCCTCGGCCGCACGGTCTAGCGGATCGGGCCCAACACCAGACCCAGCAACAGGCGCCGAACCGCCCGGGTCCATCGCGGCACTGAGAGTCAGCACAGGGCGGATAGAGCGAAATGGGGCGTTCTTGGCACCGCTCACGACCAGGGAACGGGGCTGGACACGCATCGCTATGATGAGGTTCGGATGGTGGAGAAGTCCATTCCTGTGTCGTTTCGCAAGCTGCCAGGCTCCCTCTACCCCCACTCGGCAAGTAGCGCGTCAGAGGGACGCGAATCGAGCTGGGCCATGAGCCAAACGGGACGCTTGCTTTCGATAGGCGCAGGGGACGGTGGGGTGCGGCGGCGCCTTACATGCGCCGCCTTCGGGATCGCGCTGCTAGCTAGTTTGGCCACGCCTGCATTGGCGTTCCGGCCGGAACCTGTTTACGCCCGGAAGGCCATGGTAGTGACGGCGGAGCGTCACGCAACCGCAATCGGAGTCGACGTCTTGCGCTCTGGCGGCAACGCGGTCGACGCGGCGGTAGCGATCGGGCTCGCATTGGCGGTGACGGAGCCAAACGCTGGCAACCTCGGTGGCGGCGGATTCATGCTCCTGCGGCTCGCGGACGGTCGCACAACCTTCATTGACTTTCGCGAGCGGGCTCCCGGCGCATCCCACCGCGACATGTACATCGACAAGGAGGGCAATGCGACCCAAGACAGCGTGGTCGGATACAGGGCGTCAGGCGTACCCGGCACCGTGCGTGGGCTTGAAATGGCCCTCAAAAGATACGGCACGAAGCAATGGAGCGAATTAGTCCAGCCGGCGATACGGCTCGCAAGGGACGGGTTTCCCGTCTCATGGGACCTCGCCCGCTCGTTGCGAAACAGCGGGCGCCTGTCACGCAACCCCGAGTCGAAGCGTGTGTTTCTCAATGACGGCAAGCCGCTCGCTTTCGGCACGACGCTCCGCCAGACGGATCTGGCCGCGACCCTCGAACGAATTGCCCGTATAGGCCCCGACGATTTCTACACCGGCAAGACGGCCGCGATGATCGCCGCAGACATGAAGGCCCACGGCGGAACCATCGCGGCGAAGGATCTGGCGGACTACTTCCCGGTGGAAAGGGAGCCCGTCGCCGGCAGCTATCGAGGGCAACAAGTGCTCGGTGCACCTCCCCCAAGTTCCGGGGGGACAGGCGTCGTGCAGATCCTGCAGATACTCGAGTCCTTCGACTTGGCCTCGATGGCGCCTGGATCGGCGGCAGCCATGCACCTCGTCGCCGAAGCAATGCGACGATTCTTCGCGGACCGTGCGCGGTACTTTGGCGACACGGACTTCGTTTCGATACCACTGGAGAGAATGCTGTCGAAGGAGTACGCCGCCTCGCGCGCCAAGAGCGTTCGCATGGACCGGGCGACGCCTAGCCCGGATGTCGGTGATAGCGATCCAGCGGGTTACGAGAGCGACGAGACCACGCATTACGCGGTTGTCGACGAGGATGGTTCCGCCGTCGCGGTGACGTACACACTCAATGGCGGCTACGGTTCAGGCGTGACGGCCAAGGGCACGGGCGTCCTGCTCAACAACGAGATGGACGACTTCACCGCCAAGCCTGGAAGCCCCAACGCTTACGGCCTGGTCCAGAGCGAGAACAACTCGATCGAGCCTGGCAAGCGTCCGCTATCCGCGATGTCGCCAACCATTGTGGTCCAGGACGGCAAGACAAGACTCGTGCTCGGCGCCCAGGGGGGACCAACGATCATCACGTCTGTCGTTCAGGTGGCCGTGGACGTTCTGGACTTCGGCATGAACGTCCAGCAAGCCGTCGACTACCCGCGATTCCACCACCAGTGGCTACCGGATCTCCTGTACCTCGAACCGAACGGTCACTCGACGGACACCCACGACGCTCTGCGATCCCGAGGCCACAAGCTGCACTTCGGTCGAGGGCTAGGACACATTGAAGCCATCGAAGTGGCCGACGACATCATCGCGGGGGCGGCCGACTCGCGGAGCGAGGGCGTGGCATTTGGATACTAGCCAGCCGATCGTGCTGCAACCGCTCGACTTCCTGCGCGATCACGGGCGGGCGTTTCCGGCTTGGGACCTAGCTTCGGCCAAGAGCTACACGCGCCGCCTCACGCAGGAGCACTACGAGAACTTTTCCGTTGCGAATCGCATCCTGCTGCCAAGCAGGCTCTATCAGGACTACTGCAACCTCTACGCCTACTGCCGCTGGTCCGATGACCTCGCGGACGAGACCGGCGACCCGCAGTTGAGCCTCGATCTGCTGGCGTGGTGGCGGGGAGAACTGCACGCAGCGGCGCGAGGAGAATCTGGCCACCCGGTGTTCGTGGCTCTACGCGAGACCGCCCAGCGGCACGAACTCCCGCGGCAGGACTTCGAAGATCTGCTTGATGCGTTCGTGCAGGACCAGACAGTCCTGCGATACCGGACGTTCGACGACCTGCTGGCCTATTGCCGTGGCTCAGCGAACCCAGTTGGGCGACTCGTGTTGCGTCTCAACGGCGTGACCGACCAGTCGCTGTTGGAACTCTCGGACTTCATCTGCACCGCACTGCAACTCGCCAACCACTGGCAGGACACCCACCGAGACTGGCTGATCGGGCGGTGCTACATTCCAGAGAAATCGATGGCGAGCCATGGGTTCTCGTACGATCAGCTGGCGGCCGACATGCGGGCCGGAACCGCCTCGGAGCGCTACAGGCGGACGCTTGCAGCACTGGTGGGTTGCACCGACGAGCTGTTCCGCGCAGGGCTGCCGCTGGCGAACCGATTGGGTGGAAGACTGGGATTCGAGATTGAACTCTTCGCGAGGGCAGGAATGCGCGTCCTTGAGATGATCCGCGAGCTGGACTACGACACCGTTCAGGCACGACCGACGATGTCGCGAGCGGATCAAGTCAGATTGGGCCTAGGTATCGCCTTGAATCGACTGTAGAGTCCGGTCCGTAGACGCGGTTCGTTCTGTGATCGACCTCGAATCCTCCTATGCCCACTGCCGGGGCGTGGCGCGCTCTCAGGCGCGGAACTTCTACTACTCGTTCGTACTGCTCCCCCGCGCGGAGCGGGACGCGATGTGCGCGATCTACGCGTTCATGCGCCGATCGGATGACATCGCGGACGATCCATCTGTAGGTCTTGCCGCGCGGCGCGCAACCTTGGGCCACTGGCGCGACGATCTGCTGAGTGCCCTAGACGGTCTCGACACGAACCATTCGCTGTTCCCTGCATTCTTGGATACGGTCCGGCGCTACGGGATTCCCCACGAATACTTCCTTCACCTGATCGACGGGATGCAGGCCGACCTGCAGGGTCATCCGCACCGCAAATTCGAGGATCTCTACCGCTACTGCTATCAGGCCGCATCGGTCGTGGGGATGACGACCGTCCACGTGCTGGGATGCGCCACTGCGGATTCACTGCCCCTCGCCGAGAAGTGCGGCGTCGCATTCCAGCTCACCAACATCCTGCGCGATGTCGCCGAGGACACGCGTCTCGGTCGCGTCTACTTCCCAGACGACGAGCTGACACGATTCAGCCTGCAGCGCAGCGAGCTGGTCGAGGGTGCGGTGCCAGCCTCCGACCCGCGGTTCCAAGCCCTCATGCAATTCCAGTGGAATCGCGCTGATGAGTACTACCGCGAATCGTTACCACTGCTTGAGATGGCGCCCTCATCCACACGGCCAGCTCTTTGGACAATGGTTGCAATCTACCGTGGGACGCTTCTGGAGATTCGGAGATCGGGATACGACGTACTAGAGAGACGCATTGGCCTTTCGATGCGCCAGAAGTCAATCGTGGTGGCCCGAGCAATGTGGGCCCGGTTCACAGGTAGGAGCCTTCCGTGCCTCGAGTAATGGTCGTCGGTGGCGGTCTCGCGGGAATGGCGGCCTCAGTCAAGCTGGGTGACGCGGGTTTCGAGGTAGACCTGCATGAGGCACGCCCGTTTCTGGGTGGGCGGTGCTGCTCGTTCCCGGTCGATCCATCCGATCCAGACTCACCGACGATCGACAACGGGGACCATGTCACGCTCGATTGCTTCACGGCGCTGCTCGACTTCTATCGGCGGTGCGACGCGTCACGATTCCTGAAGTTTCACGAAAGCGTCTATCTGCAACTTCCCGGTGGGCAACCCGAGGCGCTGTCCGCGGATCCCCTTCCCAAACCGTTCCATTTGGCACGGAGTCTTGCGAGACTGCGTTGCCTAGGGTGGAGCGACAAGGCTTCGCTGATCCGGATCTCCCTCGCCGCCCAGCGCGAGCACGGGCGAAGGCCGGACTTGGACTACATCACGTGCATGGACTGGCTACAGGAGAAGGCCGCCACGCCAAGACTGATAGCGAGGTTTCTCGGGCCGCTTGTCAGCTCCGCACTCAACGAAGACCTCGACCGAGCGGCGGCGGCGCCAGCACTGAAGGTCCTGGTTGAGGGCCTGCTGGGTAGCCGGACCAGCTTCAGAATCGGCCAGCTCACCGTGCCGTTCGGCCATGTCTACCACCGTGCTGTGGACCAAAGGCTTTGGCCCTCGGTGAATGTACACCTGCGATCCAAGGTGACGCGGATCGATGCCCGCGCCAGCGAGGCGGACTACTACGTCAGCGCCGTGTCCCACCACGCGGTGCCCAGTCTGCTGCCTGGGCTTGGCCTTGATGGTCTGGTCGAGCGCTTCGGCCACTCACCGATAGTCAACGTCCACCTCTGGTATGACCGAGAGTTCACCGACCTGCCACACTGCATGCTTCTCGAAAGTGACCTGCACTTCCTGTTCAACAAGGGTGACGGATACTACACCGTCACGGTAAGCGCCTCGCGAGCCTTGGAGCGAGAGCCCGCCAGCTCGATTGTCGAACTCGCGAGTCACTGCCTCCGGGAGTACTTTCCGGTCTTGGCTGAGGCTCGGCTTCTGCGTTCCAAGGTTGTCAAGGAAGTGCGGGCTACCTTCTCCTCAAAACCTGGACTCGACCCCGTTCGGCCCGGGCCCTCCAGCGCTGCACCGAATGTGTTTCTCGCGGGTGACTGGACCAACACGGGCTGGCCAGCCACCCAGGAAAGCGCCGTCCGCAGCGGATACGCCGCTGCGGAAGCGGTGATAGCTGCGGCGAACTAGAAGGTCAGTCGCACGCTGAGCTGGAGCTGCCTTGGATCAAAGGCGGATGTGAACGAGAAGGGCTCCGTGACAGGACCGACGCGCCCGCTGGGTTTGTCAGGCACGTCTTCGAGCTTCAGGTCGCCGACGTTGCCGTTGACAGTCCTGTAGTTGGTCTTGTTCAGCAGGTTGAAGACCTCACCCATCACCTTCATCTCCAGCTTCTCGGTCAGCACAAACGACCGCGCGAGGCGTATGTCGGCGCCGAAGAACGCCGGGCCCCGTCCAACGTTGCGACCCAGACCCAGCGGCCGGTGGGTGTCGGTGTGGCGGTCGCCGATATTGTCAAAGCCCGCATTGAGGTTGAATGGAGCGAAGGAACGTGCGACGACAATGCCGGACAGCGTGAAGTCGCCGAAAGCGTTGTCCACGAACCCCCTGCCCTTTCCCGCCTTCCATGGAGACTCCATCACCGTGCGCACTACGAACCGGTGCCCGCGATGGAAGTGCGAGAGGGCGAGCTCGTTACGTGCATCCCAAGGAATATGAGGCTCGAACGACGAGTTGTAGTCGGTGGCCTCGTCGATGCTCTTGCTCCACGTGTAGTGTGTCGTGAACGACACGCCACGTGGGAAGCGACGGGTCGCCTGGAGAATCATTGCGTGGTAATACGACCGGCCCCAGCTGCCGTAGACGTTGTCCTGGAGGATGGCGGGATTGTGGAACCCAGGGATTCCCATTCCGGTCACGGGATCCTCACCGGCCTTGTAGACGTTGAGATCGAGGGGACGAATGATGTGGATGCCGCGATTGAAGTTGTATCCCGCCGACAGTGCAATTTGGCCAACCTGGCGCTGCAGTTCAAAGCTAGCCTGCTGCGCGTAAGGATTTACGACGTCATCCTGCACGCGGAACGTCACGCGCAAGGGCGAGTTCGGTGACGGATTGATTCCATGCGGAACGATATCCTCCAGGGTGATGGGCCGATTCCCCAAGATGCCTCTGTCCCTTACGCTCGCGAAGATTTCCGCCGAGGTCAGTGGCCCCCCACTGATCGGGCTATTGACCCCCGGAGCGCCCGTCAGAGGAATGAACGCCTGAACGATCTGGGCCTTGTCTCCGAGCAGGTCGCTCACGAATGTGATCTGACCGTCAATGCGGGCAAAGAAGATGCCGTAACCCCCTCGCACGACGGTCTTCGAATCTGGACTCCAAGCGAAGCCGATTCTCGGGCCGAAGTTGTTGTTGTCCCTTGGAAACCTGGTCTTCGCCTCTTGCTCGTACCGCAGTCCGAGGGTCAGCGTGAATTGGTCCTTGATGCGAAGAGTGTCCTCAACGAAGAAGTTCAAGCGATTCGCCCAGCCAGTCCAGTACGGGTTGCCGAATCCCTGCTGGTAGACGATGGGCAAACCGAGGGCGTAGGACTGCAGCGCTGAGATCGGTGCGTCGACTGAGCTCGCAAGCTCTGGTTGGCCACCCACGGTCAGCAGGTTCTTGACCAATCCCGAAAGACTAGGGAGTCCAAGGCCGGCACCCGCCTGGTCAAGGACCGCCGACAGTGGCACAGCTTCCCCGTACAAGAAGCGGCCCCCGAGGAACGTCTCCGACCGAGCCCAGTCGCGCACCGGGTTGAAGTCGCCTCCGAACTTGAGGGTGTTGTTCGCCGTGGTCCGGATAAAGTTCTGGCGCACTTGATACGCACGTTCGAGGACGCGGGTGGGCAGAATGAAGTCTCGACCAAAGGTGCCGAACCCGGCGATCTCGATGGCAGGCCCGATTTCGTCGGTCGGATAGACACCGAAGTCGTGGTAGAAGAATCCGGCCCGGGTCTCGCTGATCCACTTCGACCCGAGCACGTAGGTGTCGCCGAATGCGAACCCGAAATCGTTCACGCTGGAGTTTCTTCCGCGACTGCGCGCAATGAGGGAGCCGAAGTTGGTGTTTTCCGAGTCCTGTTTGGTGTGGTTCATGCGCAGGAACATCGAGTGTCCCTGCTTCAGAGTGTGGTCGAACCGGAACAACGTTTGGTCACGCGCCTCGCCGAACGGGAACACCCCACTGTTCTCCTCGAACAAACGGACGAGATCCGGGTAGTTTCCCGGCGTCAACGCTCCCGTTATCTGCGCGACCAGCGGCTGAAACGGCGGTGGAGCGGCTTGGCTGAGGACGTCGGCGAGCGCCTGCTGGGAAGGCGTGAGGTTGTTCAGGAAGGACCGGTCGTCCAGCAGCGGCACGAACCTCGACTCGTGGCGGTCAAGGCGCTCGTACGCCGTATAGAAGAACGACTTGTCGCGACGGATTGGCCCTCCGAGACGGACACCCGCCTGCGACCGGGTGTATGGAGAGTTGCTGGGATCGAACGTGTTGCGGGCCTGCAAGCGGCGGTTTCGGAACAGGCCGAAGACCGAGCCATGCAGATCGTTGGTGCCCGACCGCGTGACGATGTTGACCGCGGCCCCCGGCGCCCCACCCTGCTCGGTCGAGAACGTGTTCCGGTTGACGACGAACTCGCGTACGGCTTCCTGGCTAATCGATGAACGGACCGAGCCGGAGTTGTACACGTTGTCCAAACCGTCAATCATGAACGTATTGCCACGACCGTTTGTGCCACCGACACCGAGACCGGATTGCGGCGTCGGGGCGATACGGAAGTCCGTGTCCTCTGCGACGTAGTTGGTGTCGACGACACCAGGGGTCAACAGCGCGAGGTCAAGGTAGTCCCTTCGATTGATGGGAAGCTCCTCGATCCCTTGGAAGTCGATGTGGTCAGCCTGCTGCGTCCGTCTTGTCGCAATGATGGGGCGGGCGTCGGTGGCGGCGACGACAATTTGCTCCGGGGTCGCCGAGATCGCGAGTTCAGGTGAGAACTCCTCGACGCGCCCAACGAGGACCTCAAACTCCTCCACGCGCATCTGAGCGAAGCCGTCTGATTCAAATACCAGCGTGTACAGGCCGGGCTCCAGGAAATCAATCGCGTATTCCCCGCGCTCCGTGGTCTCGGTGGCACGCTCGGTGCCGCGAGATTCGTCGATAGCCTTGACAGTCGTGCCTGGAATGACCGCTTCGGACTGGTCGAACACCGTTCCGCGGATGCTGCCCGTGTTCGTCTGCGCTTGAAGGACCGCCAGACAGGCCAGCACGGCAATCAGCGCCGACAGGGCGGCGCGGGCACGCCGCATCCCACGGTTGGAGGAGTGTTCATGAACTTCCACGGTTCCTCCTACTCTATCCCCGATTCCCTAGGAGAGGCTAGTACGGCGGACACGCCCCGACTTTCCCCTGGAGGTGTGCCATCGGTACCGCCGTCAACGAATGGCCCGAATCCTGTCCCATAGTGCATGGCCCGCTTCGACTGCAGGCACGGGGTCTCCGTAGGCATGGACCAGCCTGACTGCGTGGTGCAATGTCGATCAGGTCAATATGGAGGCCACTCCAAGGACGCCACCTACCGTCTCGCCTCCGTGAGCTGTGCCCTCCGGTGCCGCGAGGCCTTGAGCGCACCCTCTGTCGACCGTTGGCCGTTCGCGATGTCACCGAGAGCTTCGGACGCTCCGATCACTCCAGATGCACCTTCGCTCTCGATCCCGAGCCGACTCCACGGTCGGGACCGATGACCGTGTGCGCCGCGAGCGGCACGTAGCCCTGCGCGTCGATGAATTCTCGATCCGCGACATCGCCGACCGCCTTCAGGCCGAGTACCGCTCCGCCAGCATCGCGACTTTCATGTCGCCCCTACTCCTTGGGAACCAAGGCTAGGATTGAGCCGTTGTGGCGAGGAGACGACCTAGCACCTCGGCGTAGGGATAAGTGCTTGAATACACGTGAGAAAACTACACGCTGAATCCGCCATGGCAGAAGATCTCCCAGCACAGCCCACCGATGAAGAAACGGCCTGCCCGCAAGATGTCGACCTTCCCGCGCTGACCGATCCAGCGGCATGGAGGGAGAGGATCGAGCAAGCCGCAAGGCGGCTCGACGCCCACCTGCGTCCGACCCCTCTGGTGCATTCCCGGCATCTGTCAACCAAGATCGGACGCCCGGTTTGGCTCAAACTGGAATCCTTGCAGCCTACGGGAGCGTTCAAGGTTCGAGCGGCATTCAATAGCATCCTGTCGGACCTTGAGGCAAACCGCGCTAGCGGAGTCGTGACGAACTCGTCCGGGAACTTCGCCCAGGCCGTTGCTTACGCGGCGACCGCGCTGGAAGTCGAATCGACCATCGTGATGATGCGCAGTGCCTCACCGTTCAAGCGTGAACGCACGGAAAGGTTCGGCGGGCGCGTAGCGGTCTGCGAGGACAGCTTCGCAGCGCGGGCGGAGATGACGGACCGGATCGCGGCCGAGAGCGGTCGCCGACGAGTACATCCGTTCGACACCGCCGAGACGATCGCTGGCAATGGAACCTTGGGTCGTGAGCTTCTGGCGCAGATCGACGGCGAATTCGAGGTCTACGTGCCGATCAGCGGTGGTGGTCTGATTTCCGGAACGACACTGGCCGTCATGGATGGTCGACCAGGATGCCGAGTCATCGGCGTACAGGCCACGGCTAATCCTGCAATGCGTCGCTCGCTGGATGCGGGACGGCGCATTCGCTCGAATCCGGCACCGTCTCTCGCTGACGCGCTGACGGTTCCACGACCCGGACGGCTTACGTTTCCGATCATCAGCCGCCTTGTCAAGCGAGTCGACCTCGTGGAAGAGCACGCCATGGCAAGTTCGATCCGCACCCTTGCAATCGAGGAAAAGCTGGTGGTTGAGGCTGGCGCAGCCGTGACGGTTGCGGCTGCTCTCGCAGCGGAATCGAACTCGCAGCCGATCCCGGTTGTGTGCGTCTTGAGCGGCGGGAACATTGATCCCGCAACGCTGCAGGCGATTCTCGCCGCCGGCAACTAACCGCCCGGATGACCTGCGGTGTGGAACCGTGGCGGGCCCGGAGGGATTCGAACCCCCGGCCTGCCGCTTAGGAGGCGGCCGCTCTATCCAGCTGAGCTACGGGCCCCTGCCTGCTTGATTGTTGCACGCAGCCAGATGCAGGAACGTGTGCCGATTGCTCGCGGAGCGTCTTCGGCCACCAGCGCATGCGCCGACGAGAACCGGCGATCCCTAGTCTCCAAGGAACGGACTTGGTTCACCGTAGCTGAGCACTAGGACATCGCGCCTTGCTCTGGTCGAAGCGACATACAGTAGCGACCGCTCCAGCGTCTCCATGATGGCCCGTTCCTCTGGATGGACCCTCCTTTCCCAGAGACTCCTTGGCGGAACTTGATCAGCATTCACGCTCGCGAGTGCGATCCGATCGAACTCCAGCCCCTTTACTCGATGCATGGTCGCTAGGCGCACTCCGGCCACCGAGCGGTCGTCGGTCTCCCGTTCAAGCACGAACACGCTGACACCTTGGGCCTCGAGCGCCTGTCGAATCGCATTCCGCTCTGCGTTTCTGCGAACCGCTACGCAAACGTCCGCAGGTGCCTCCCCTGCCCCTTCGATCTCGCCCAGCCAACTGACAATCGCTTGTATCTGGTCCTCGAATGATGCGCACCTCCGAATCACAGGGTCCGGACCGGTGGTGAGGGAACGAATAACGGAGTTGTCGCCAATGCCCCCGTTCAAGTCGTCGTACTCGCGTCCTTCGATAAGCCGCGACGCCCAGTCTCGAGTCTCTCGTGTCGTCCGGTAGTTCACGTGCAGCTTGGTCGCCCTGCCACGAGTGTGGATGCCGCATTGCGCAAGATTGACTCTTCGGCCGTAGATGCGCTGATGGGTGTCCCCTGTGATGAACAGATCATTTATGGCAGGTGGCACGATACTGCGGACTAGGCGGTAGGCTGGCGCCCCGAAGTCCTGGGCTTCATCAACGATCACGGAGGCGTAATCCAATTCGATTTCTCGGTTCGCGATCAGAGTTGCGACTAGGCGGAAGGCATCTTCGCGCTCCCTGAGACCATTCTGCGCCAGCTGTCGCTTGTACTCCTCGAAGACCTTCCAGATCTCAGCCCTCTGTTTACGACCTAGACGCCTGTGCCTGCCAGCACGGGAAACACTCAGATATGCCTCGAGGCTCTCGACCCCCTCCTGCTGGACCACCCTCTCCCATTCCGTCTTGAAGAACTGGTCGGGCAGCGCTGGGTCCGCCGGCCGTAGAGCCATGGCGCTCACCCAACTGGCGGCGTGGCCTCCATAACTGATTCCGCCCTCGATCCCATGTCGATTGAGAACGTCAACGACCCATGCGTCGAGGTTGACGACCTCAATGCGATCCAACTCCTCCTCGCTGCAGATCGACTGCAGATTCCTGAGGATGTCCAAAGCCAGGTTCTTGGTGAAGGTCACCAGCAGGATCCGCCCGAATCCCTCCTTCCGCGCCAGCCAGCGGGCACGATGCATCGCCACCACGGTCTTCCCTGTTCCAGCAGCACCAAGGACGCGAACAGGCCCGCTCCAGTCACGCTCGACGATGCTGAACTGCTTCGGATGCAGAAAGACACGCCACTTCTCAAGCGGGGCGTCGAAAATGGCCTGGAGCTCAGATGCGTCGTGGATGTTCACGAACTGGGACCGCGACGTGACGCGAGCCAGAGCACGGTCTTCGTTGTCCGCGTCGACGGGCTCGTCGGGAGCCTCCACCAACTCCAACACCTCTGAGTACGGCAGGCCTTCCAAGAGGCAGCCCAGCAGTTCATACAACTCGCCGGGAAGTCGATTCTCGATCTCATCCAGCGCGGCGACGTCGCGAAGGCCCCCGATCTCCTCGACCATGGAATCAGGGCAGCTAAGCCTCGTGAGCTGCCCACGATCCAGAGCTCCGAGAGGGCCGCTAGGGACTCTCTGATGGACCATCGCCAGCGAAGCGGATTCGACCGGCAGTTTTTCGGTCTCCGGCTCGAAGGTCTGAAACGTACCTGTCTCGGGATGGACGTGGGAAACTCGATTGCGAGCCCATCGATAGGCTTCATCGTGCTTGTCGACCCACAGGAATAGGTATGTGTTGCCGCTCTCGGGCGCACGGATGATCATTCGATAGGCACCGTCGAGTCTGATGGAGCGCAGCCTGGAGTCTCGAGCCCCGAGGACGCGCTCATAGTTCAGTCCCGAACGGCGCGGACTCTCCATGAATCGCTTGATCGTCGGCTGGGCGCGATTCCGCTGCACTGGCGGCAATCGATTGCACTGCGACTCGAATTCGCGGGAAAGCCACACAGACGGTTGGTCAGGCATCGCAGACCTCGCTCAGCATGGCAGCGCCTACAAGCCGCCCATCAAGCGGGACGGACCTCTCCTCCCCGCCCGAGCACCGATGGCCGTCAGGACGTGGCGGTGCCAGCACGCTGCAATGCGTAGAGCCTGAACGATAGCTGGGATGCACACAGACAGAATAACGCATGTGGATTACATTCTTTAGTGCCCAACTCAGCCGATCGAGACAGGACAAGACAGGCAATTTTGTGCATGATATAATCATGATAAACCAAGGAATAAACCAGATACTACACAACAAAATTTCATCGCAATTATGGCCTCAAATAACAATTTTCTAGGACAATAGTCCGCGGCATGAATTGTCAATAGACGCTGATTTCATGGGAATTTTCGTCCGTACTTTTGTTTCCTTAATATTCAAACCTGCTGCAATCAAAAGTTGTATCATTCTCTCAGATACGGTTATAGAGTATTCCACAGTTAACTGTAAGGACTGAATCATCGTTGTGTTCCCTATTATGAATCGCTTGAATAGTATGTCATCAATGAAACTGCATCGTGTTCTAGACGTGACCCACACGATTGCATGTTTTCCATCGATGCGGATTCGGTTCGGTTTGTCGCGTCTCCACTTTGCGTTGACCAATGCGGAAGAATTGTGAATCACAGGATGCCACTGATCCCTGAACCAGAAGGAACTCCTTGACCGACATCCATCCCCTCTCACAGGCGCAGGAGGAGGCACTGAAGAGGTTTCGTGAATTGCGAATTGCTGGAGCCCTCCATCTTCCCGGACGATTGCCTGCTTGGCGGAGGAACGGCCTTGGAGGCCCGCTGGAGGCACTGGCGCAGCACGGACATCGACCTGTTCACGACGCCTGCCGTATGGCGTCGATCCGCCGATCCAATTGCCCAGCGATCCGCCAGCTGGAGGGCTAGACACGGTATCGAAGCTAGGATCCACAGCAACGGAGTGCAGTGCTGGGATGCCGACGACATCGAATGCTCCCTTATCGCATCGCCCGACATCACGAGGCAGAGCCAATCAGGAGACTGGCTTCCAAATGGATCGATTCAGCTTCAGTCGACTGCGGAGAGTCTAGCCCATGTTTGCCACCCCATTTCATAAGTCGTTTGCAATGAGCACATTGCGGTCGTGGAATCAGGCGTGTGGCACTGCATTCGGTGCATTTTCCTTTCGTCGTCTGGGCTGGACGACCAGCTTGCGGACCCCGCCCGGCGAGGCGTCCACGCCCAGCCGCTCGTGGATCGCCCGCTGCTAGAACTCGGCCCGTGTCGCCTTGCGCGCGGGCCTGCGGTGGTGGATCGGACGCGGTCCCAGTTCGCTCTTGAGGGAGCGGAAGACAGCCTCCAGGTCGGTCGGCGTCACGCAGGTGCGCCACAGCCGCCCGGCGTCCCAGCCGACGCTGCTGGTGCGCAGGCCGTGGACCCCGGGATGGGTCGCCCCGCTGCCCTCCAGCGGCTGCCGCTTCCAGGCCACCGCCGTCGCGTTGCGGCCCCTGTCGTCGGCCTGCACGTCGATCGCGTAGTGCGGGGCGGCGGACGGATGGCGGGCCTGCAGCCGTCCGATGCGCGGCCAGACCTTCTCCACGCGCCTGGTCGTGCCCTTGCGCGACAGGCCCTCGTGCAGCGTCCGCAGAGCCGTCTCGAGGCGCGCGCCGGCCAGGACCCTGGAGCGGCGCGCGAAGCCGCTGGCGTCCAGCACCAAGCCCAGCATGAGCGGCGGACAGTCGTGGCGCTTCTCCCTGGAATGGCCGCGGCGGGCCAGCGGCTGCCGGTCCGCCGCGCCCTCGAAGCACGTGCTGGTCCGGTCGAACAGGGTGACGGCGCGCTGGAGGAGACGCGTCTCGATTCGTGTCGCGGTGGCGCAGCAGACGATCGCTGGCGCGCTGCAGGGCGTTCCGGCCCATGGTCTCGCAGTCGCAGCCAAGCAGCTCGCCCAGGGCGCTGCGCTGGCGCAGTCAGTGTCACGCGGCGCACTCGGAGGCCGCGGCGCAGCCATGCGGCCGACGAGGTTGCCGAGGACGGCGCTGCGCTGCGCACCAGACAGGCCCAGCTCCTCGAACAGGGACGGCAGACGGAGCTGCCGCATGGCCCACAGGGCGACGTGGTGGCCGAGGTGCTGGGTGAAGTGGGGCTGCTGGCCCTTGGCGCGGGGACGGGTGGGGGTCCAGCGGACGAACAGGCTCCGATGGGAGCAGGCCCTGGGGCGGAAGTCAGGAAATTGCAAGCTGCCATGGCACTGCATTGGGGGCTTCAGGGAGGCCGGCCATTGCAAGCCAACGACTTGCGGCGCAAAACACGCCGAATTCGGCCAAAACGCTCCTCGCTTGGCGAACTTGGGTTGGGTCGCCGCAGCGGAGACCCTGATCGTTCGGAATTACATCCGCCACACGGGTGTGGAGATGGTGAATCAGCTCTTCGGCCTTGCCGAAGACCCGTATCTGATGACGAACTTGATCGACTCCCCGCGGTAGCAGGACCGGGTGTCAGCGCTGGACTGGGATCTCATCCGGCGGCTTACGGCGACGGATGCGCCGGCGTCGGGCGACTTGCGGTCAGGTGCCCATTCGTCGCCCTGCAGCGACGGCTTCAAGCAGGCCTCTGATCTGTGCCACTCGGTCCGGGCAAGCTCGCTTGGGGACAATGTACTGGGTGTCGGCCGACGGCGAGAGCAGAAAGCTCGAGCCGGTCTCGCCGACATCCCACAGGTCGTCCCACGCGACCCAGTCGCTCCGTCCCTCGAGTCGGACTTCGAATCCGCTGTCACAGAAGTGATAGAGCAGCCGTACTGGTCGTCCCCCCCGAGCGCGAAGCCCGAGTCGGCTCACCCACGCCAGCACAGCGATGGTTGCGATGCCGACAACCGCCACCAAGGCCCAGCCAAACCAAGCCGAGCCTCCCAGCAGGATCGCGCTCAGGAGCGTCATCGCGAACAGTGCCAGATACGCCCTCGCCAGTCTAGGTGCGCGGCGGATGAACTGTGCGAGCGCCGCCCGCAGTGCATCGGAGGGCCGGATCTCGGCGAACACCTCGAAGTGCACCGGTTCCGTGGGAACCCACGGATCAGCCATTGTCAGGGCTCCAGTCCAGGGCCGGCAGAGGTTACTCCCTCGGCTCCGAGGGGAACTTCCTCCACCACCTGTCCCTGGTACTCGATCACCGTGTCAACAATGCCGATCTCGACGCGACGGTTCTTGCGTCGCGCCTCATTGGATCTGCCCTCTACCCGTGGGCTCGACTCGCCGAAGCCCCGGGAATCCACGATCTCCCCTGGGATGCCCGCATCGACCAGGTACTGTCGCACCGTCGTGGCGCGGCGTTCCGAGAGATCGACGTTGTACTTGGCAATGCCTTGGTCGTCGGTGTGGCCGTAGACCGAGACCCGGAAGCCGTAGGACGCCAGCAGGACGCCTGCGATGCGACTTAGGATCTCGCGATTGTCAGGCCCCAGATCTGCGCTGTCGAACGGAAACAGGAACGCGTCCTCTCCCAAGTGCATCACCATGCCCATTGGTGTACGTTCGGTCTCCGCGATCCGCCCGAGGGCGTCCCGCATGCGATCCAGCTCGGTGTTCCGTAAATCCCTAAGACGTTCGGCGGCCAACCGCTCACGCTCCGCTGCCTGCTTCGCCTGCTCGGCTTCGGCACGCGCTTCGGCCGCCTCGTTGCGCGCATAGTCGCGCTCGGACATCGACTGCTGCAGGGCGCGTCCCGCAAGCGCCTCGCGGCCCACGGCATCACGAATCTTCGACAGCAGCGATATCTCCGTGGCTCTGGACTCGGCAAGCGAGCGGTCGAGCTCTTCGACGTGGCGCCACAGGCGCCAGGTCGCAAGCGATACCAGGAACAGTAGCGGCAGGCAAACGAACAGCGCGATGCGCTCCGCTGGCGTCCTGATGGCCAAGCCCGCCCCTCGTCAGAACCTGAGGCGCCGGGGGTCCTGGTCGGGAAGTTCCTTGCGGAACACGTTCAGCAGCGAGCGGTGGAACGTGCACAGCCTGCCGTCTGGGGCTGGATGGCCGCACCGGATACAAAGTGCGATCTCGCCTTGATTGCCGTTGCGCAGGCGATTGCCGTTGACTATGCGCGAACGCGAGTCCCCGTCCGACTGACGCCCTCGACCCGACGACCGTCGCCGATGCGACTGCCGGTATCGTCCGGATGAGCGTTTCGTCTGATCTCTCATGCTCGTCGTCAATCCGCCGCCCAATCGCGGCGCAACTACCGATACTGCTCGTCGGCCACCCGTGGGCGGCCCTGCCGTCCGCTCAGGCACGGGACCCTGGGACGGCGCACTTTCGTCCTACTCGGCCGGTGCCGCGGCGCCGTCCGCGGGATGCGCCGCATCGTAGGCCGCGATGATCGCGTCAGTGATGTTGAGAGCGTTCACCGCAAAGAGAATCGGGCTCTGCTGATTCGAGATGTCCATGATAATCTCGTAGCCCTTCTCGGTGGCGTGCGAGTTGATCACGTCCATGATCTTCTGCCCCACCGAATTGAACAGGGCGCCCTGCTCCTGGTTGAACTCACCGCGGGCGTCCTCCGCCTCGCGCTGCAGGTCAGTCTCCGCCCTTTGGATCTCGCGGGTCAAGTTGCGGCGCGCCTCGTCGCTCATCGTGTTGGCGCCACGCTGCAGCTGGTCGCGCAACTGGGCGACCTTGTCCTGCTTAGCCTGCAGGTCGTCCTGACGGGGACGATACTTCTCCTCCAGCTGACGAATGAGCTTCTGGCCCTCGCCAGTGCGCGAGATGGCCTCCTGCACGTTCATCAACGCAATCTTGGTTCCCTGCGCGGCTGCCGACATCGCTGTCGCCACCATGACGCACGTTGCGAGCGCGATGCGCCAGTGCGCACCTGTCCAACCCCTGCCAAACATCTCGGATCCCTCCGTGGCCAATGCGGCCTACTGTACTGCATTTTCAGCGTATCACGGCAAGCCCGACGGCCCGCCTGCCCTACCCGTCCTAGAAGGTCCGGCTGATGGTGAATCGGAACATCGACCGCTTCTCGAAGTAGGGAAGCCAGGTGCCGACCGGACGAACCGCCTCGATGAACGACCTGTGATTCGGGAACAGCGAACGGTCCGCCACGATCGGCGGACGCAGGAACTCCTGCACGCGCATCGGGTTGTACGCCCAATAGAACCGGAACGGCGCGTTGACCACCGGCATCATGACCTGTAGCTCGAGGCCCGTGGAGGCACGCATCTTCTGCGTGGCGGGAATCACCGCGATCTGCTCCTCGAAGCCTGCCTGCGGGAACTGCCTGTTCAGCTCCGCGACGCGCCCGGGGTTCAGCCGCACCTGGTTCTTCCGCAAGATCCGGTTGAACCCGATGTCCCAGAAGGGGGCCAGCACGACCGGGCCGAACAGCTTGATGCGGTACTCGAGGTTGTAGACGAAACGAGAGTCGCCGCCCGGGTAGTTCAGCCGGTAGATGGGCACCTCCGTCCTGATCGGCACGCGCTCCTCGACACCGTCGATGACCTGCACCTGGGTCCTTTCCGTGCCGTTGTCGTTGAAGATCTGCACGGTCGTGAAGTCGGGGATCCAGACCATCGGGCTGATGGACCAGATGTTGAAGCCACGCACGTCGTTCTCGCCACCCATGAAGGACCGACTGAACGGCGGCGGCACGCGGCCGCCGTAACCGGAGAGGAACGAGAACAGCCCGCGCATCGCGATTGTTCGCCGCCCGCCGTGCGGCTTGAAGTACTTCGCCTCGACCGTCGGCTGAATGAACCTCGTGTTGCCGCCCCAGCCGGCAATCCCGAAACTGGCGTAGACGCTCTTGCCCTTCGACGGCGTGATCGGATGGTCGACGGTGTTGTAGTAGTACGCTGGCGTGATCTGGCTGGTTGTGATGCCCTCGAGGGAGTTCGGGCCGGACACGCCCTCGAAGTTCAGATAGGTGAACAGGTTGTTTGCGGACTGGCTGAAGGTGACCACGCTCGACTTGCGGAAGCTGTAGGTGAGGCTCAGCCGGGCGAAGCTGCGCCGCAGCGGGTAGCTCATGAACGTCGTGAACCCGGTCGAGTTCTGCCGGTAGTCGAGGATGTTCTCCCGGCCGAGCTGGTCGAACAGCGGAATCAGGTTGGCGCCCGCGAAGATCGAGGCCTCACGCGCCTGGTTGAAGCTGAATCGACTCGAGAAGACCGTGAATCCGGCCTGGATCGGCTTGTCGAACAGATAGGGCTCGGTGTAGCCGAACTGCAGCACCCGCTCGCGGCTGCCGAGCTGGGCGTCGAACGAGAGCGTCTCGCCGAGGCCGAGGAAGTTGTTCGTCGAGTAACCGAACCCCACGAAGCTGCCGGCGAATCCCGAGACGCCGCCGTTGAGGTTGATCATGTTGCGGCCCCGCTCGTTGACCTTGAGCGTCAGGTCCACCAAGCCCTCGCGGGTGTTGCGGGTCACGACCGTATCGGTCTCCGGCCCCTCGGTCTTGATCGGGTCGAAGTAGCCGAGCTGGTTCAGGCGCAGCATGCTCACGTCCCACAGACGGGTGTTGAACATGTCGCCCTCGTCCAGCAGGATCTCGCGCCGGATGACCTTGTCCCGCGTGGTTGCGTTGCCATCAAAGTCGATCCGCCGCACGAAGAACTGCTTGCCCTCGTCAACGGCCAGGTTCAGGTCGATCTTGGGTGGGTCGTCGTCCTCGCGGAACTCGAAGCTGGGCTCGGCGACGAAGTCGATGTAGCCGAATTCGCCGTACAGCTTCTTGAGGTTCTCCATGCCCTTGCGGAGCTTCTCAACATCGAACAGGGCCCCTTCCCGCATCGCAAAGACCGGGCCCAGCACCTGCTCCGGCACGCGGAACAGCTCCACGTCGGTGAAGCTCAGCAGGCCCCGCTCGTAGCGCGGCCCCTCCTCGAGCAGGAGGTTGATGTCGGCGTGCTTCTTCGGCTTGTTGAAGAGCATCGACCACGGGATCAGGAACGTTCCACGGCCCGGGGAGTCGCGGATCTCCAAGTCGTGTCTGAGCACGTTCGCGCGGAAGTAGCCGCGCTTCTGCATGGCGTTCCGTAGGCGCTCCTTGTCCTCCTCTAGCTTCCGGATGTCGAACGTCCGCGTGAAGATGTTCTCCAGGACGATGGACCTCGGGACGCCCAGCGGCTTGGTGTTCTTCATGGCGCGGCGCGCGCCGCGGTACCCGAGCACGCTGAGTCCGTCAAAGGTGACCTTACCGACCTTGACCTTTGGGCCCTCGTCAATGTTGAACACGATCTCGACGGAAGCCGGCGGTATCTGGCGCACCTCGGGCGTGATGGTGGCGTACTGGCGTCCGCGCTCGCCGAGCAGCTCCTGCAGCACGAAGACGGCGCGGTTCACGGTGGTCGGGTCGTAGCGCGATTCAACCGTCAGCCCGACGCTGCGCTCCTTGAACCGCTCGAGGATGTCCGACAAGGTGGCAGACTTGTTGCCCTCGTACCGGATCGTCCGCACGACGCGCCGCTCGGTGACGATGAAGCGGACGACCTTGCCGGTCTCGCCGTCCTCGACCTCCAGCCTCAGGTCGTCGAAGTATCCGGTGTTCCAAAGCACCATGAAATCGCGGCGAAGCGTCTGCTCGTCGTACAGGTCGCCGCGCTTGGTGAAGATCCGGGCCAGGAGGCTGTCGCGCGGGATGCGGCGCGTGCCGCGGAAGGAAACCTCCTCGACTATGTCCTCGCCCTCACGCCGAACGGGCTGCTCGCCCGGCGTCTCCTCCTTGATGTCCTCGAAGGGCGACTGCGGGGCGTTCGGACTCGCCTCCAAGGGAATGTCCTCGAACGGCGACACCGGCTGCTGTTGCTGCTGGGCCTGCGCCAGAAGAAACGTCGGCCTAGGCGGTGCCTCGGGAAGGTCGACGGACTCGACCACGGAAGGTTCCGGGGGCGCGGGAACCGACTCGTCCTGCCCAGGCGCGGTCGCGACAAGCAGAAGAGCTAGAGCTCCGGCGATCTGTGTCGAACGGCTCAGACGCATGGACGGAGATCTACGGAGGGGGCGAAGAACCCGGCGGTGGCGTCGGGTTAGCTTCATGAACTAGGTACGCATGCTCGCAGCGCGCTGTTTCAGTCGAAGCTGGGCGGGGATTGGCCGACTGGGCCGGGACGGCGCTACGTTGCTGGACGTATTGCCGGGCTACTCGGGTCTCTTGAACTCGACGAGGAACTCTCCCAAAACCCCATCGTAACTCAACTCAAGATGCTTGCGCTTTACCTTGGCGGGGATCTCGAAGTAGAGATAGCCGTTGACGGGATGCTCTTCCGCCTCGAGCGGAAGCGCGAATCTGTGGAGTCGGCCCTCGACCGAGTCGTCGCCGACGGCCTGCTGGCTGACCGACTGGACTTCCGCGGTGGTCGAGCCCCCGCCGGCCACGTCGTGCGGACCCAAGCGGCGAGGACGCGAACCGGTCCCTGGAGCCCCAGCCCAGATTCCGTCATCCGCTTGGCTGAAGATGTCGGGCGTGGTCTTGCTGCTTTGCGTGCCCAGCGCCAGGACACCGCTACCGGCGATCCGCTCCGGAGATTGCGCCGGTGAGGTGTTGTTCGTGTTGCGCGCCCGCATCAGGAAGGCGTCTCGATCCAAGGCGAACTTGGCGCCGTAGAGGGGCTTGACCCGCAGTTCGACGAGGATCACCTCTCCGTCCAGCGCGTCCCCCGCCAAGCGCTCGATCTCGCCGGTGTCCCGCACGAGCCGGACCTGAAACTCCGCGTCCTGCAGCGAGCGAACGTACCAGTCGGGCAACTTCGCGCCGATGAGGCCCGATGCCGCGATCAAAGCCAGCGAAACGATTCGAAACAGCACGACTCTAGGTTCATTTTATGCGAGGAGACGAGTCTCCGGACACGTTCAACGCGCTTCCACGGCGAGGTTTTCCGAGAGTTCGGCCCATTCGTCCTCCCGCGCCTGAATCTGACGCTGGCGAGCGGCGAGGGTCCGCAGCAGGGACAGGCGCTGCGTTTCGCTGGTGCGCGCCGCGGCGAGCTCGCTCTGCATGCGCTTGCAGTCCTCCTCCAAGTCGCGGACTTCGTCCTCCAAGGTCTCGATCCTGCGACGGGTCTTCTGGACTAAGAGTGGGTTTGTCCGCTTGGACCGCGATGTCCGCGCGACGTTCCTTGCGGGTGAAGCAACGATTTCCGTGACTGCGGATTCGCGGGCAGCCTGGCGCTCGGCCCGCTTCTGGCGGGACCAGAGGAACTCCTCGTAGCCTCCCGGAAACAGTTCCACGTCGCCTTCGCCGACATAGGCGACCTTGTTGGCCAGCCGATCGATGAAGTAGCGGTCGTGAGACACGAACACGAGCGTGCCGTCGAAGTCGAGCAGTGCCGGTAGCAGCATCTCCTTGGCGCGTAGGTCGAGGTGGTTCGTCGGCTCGTCCAGGAGAAGGAGGTTGCTTGGCCGTAGCAGGAGACGTGCCAGGGCGTAGCGGTTGCGCTCTCCGCCTGAAAGCACGCCGATGCGCTTGAAGGCGTCGTCCCCGCTGAACAGGAAGCAGCCGAGGAGTCCACGCAAGTCCGACTCGTCCATCATCGGCGCATGGTGCAGGAGGTCTTCGTAAAGGATGGCGTCGGGATTCAGTTCCCGGTACTGGTCCTGGGCGAAGTAGTCGATGCCGACCCGGTAGCCCTCTTTGCGCCGGCCTCCCGTCAGGGGCTCGATGCCGGCCAGAATGCGGATGAGCGTCGACTTCCCCGCCCCGTTCGCCCCAACCAGCGCGATCCGGTCACCACGCTCGACGCGCAGGGACACACGCTCGAACACCTGGTTGGTGCCGTAGCTCTTGGCAGCATTCACAAGTTCAGCGACAACTCGGCCCGAAGCCCGCGGCTGCGGGAAGCGGAAGTGGATCGTCTTCTCCTCGGGCGGGATCTCAATCCGCTCCATGCGCTCGAGCTCCTTGATCCGGCTCTGCACCTGCTTGGCCTTCGTTGCCTGATAGCGGAATCGGTTGATGAACGCCTCCAACTGCTCGATGCGAACGCGCTGGTTTCGGTAGGCCGACTTGATCTGGCCAATGCGCTCGTCGCGCATCTTCTCGAACTTGGTGTAGTTGCCCGTGTAGAAGTGGGCCTTGGAGTTCCAGAGGTGAACGATCTTCTTCACCGTCTTGTCTAGGAAGAAGCGGTCGTGCGAGATCACCACGTAGGCGTGGGGATAGGCCTCCAAGTAGGATTCGAGCCAGTTGCGAGCCTCGAGATCAAGGTGGTTCGTGGGCTCGTCAAGCAGCAGCAGATTCGGCTTGGCGAGCAGCAGCTTCGCCAGGGCGATGCGCATCTGCCAGCCGCCGGAGAACTGGTCGCAGGGCTTGCGCCAATCCTGCTTCGGGAATGCGAGGCCGCCCAGAACGGTTCCCACCTGGGCCTCCTTGGTGTAGCCGTCCAGAGCCTGGAACCGCTCCATGCACCAGTCGTAGCGGTTCAGGACGGACTGGAACTCTGCCGACTCCGGATCGACCTCGCCCATGCGGAGGGCCAGGTCCTCGATCTCTGCCTCCAGTGCGATGACCTCGTCGAACACGCTGAGACACTCGTCAAACACGGTGCGGCCCGAGAATGCGAGACCCTCCTGCGGTAGATAGCCAACACCGATGCCCTTCTGACGCTCGATCGTGCCGGACTCAAGGGTCTCCGATCCGTGAAGGATCTTCAGCAGCGTGGACTTGCCGGTGCCGTTGCCGCCGACGATGCCCACGCGATCGTTGGGGGTGACCAGCCAGTCGAAGTTGTCGAAGAGGACCCGGGCGCCATAGCGCATGCGCGCTGAGGACAGCCGGACCATGAATTCGAGTGTAGCTAGGGGCTACAGCACACAGGCCCGGTCAGGGGAGGGTCGCCAGCACGCAACGCACCATCTCGTCGGTCGGCCGACGGCCGTCGACGACCAGGTCCGCTCTGCTGCGGGTGGGGAGCGCGTGCTTGCGGTACATCGGGGCCACGTCTCGGCTCCAGCGTTCGCGCACCGAGGCTTCGGTACGCCCGCGGGTCGTGGTGTCGCGCACGATGCGACGTCGGAGGCACTCGTGCTCGGGCGTGTCGACGAACACTGCCAAGTCCAGCGTCGCGCGGACCTCCGGGTGCCAGAGGGCGAAGATGCCCTCGAGAACGACCACACTCCAGGGCCCGCACAGATCCGTAACCGCGAGCCGACCGTGAGTGGAAAACTCGTAGCGAGGCACGGAGACGGTCTCCCCATTACGCAGCTTGGGAAAGTGAGTCAGAAGCAGTTGCCAGTCCAGCGCGTCCGGCGCATCGTAGTTGACCGCCTCCCGCTCCTCAGGCGTGCGGTCCGATAGATCCCGGTAATACGAGTCTGTGCAGAGCACACCGCAGCCCGGAATGTGACGGGCCAGTCCAGTGGACAAAACCGACTTCCCGGATCCAGACGGTCCGGCGACTCCGACAGCCTTCATGCGAAGCGCAGACTTTGCGTCAGAGCGTCTACCGGTCCCAGGACCGCCACTCGATGACCCCCACCTTGTCGGCCCACGACTGCCACTTGGCTGCCAGTTCCTCGACCCGTTCGGGCATCGAGGCGGCAAGGTCGATTAGTTCGCTGCGGTCGCTTTCGAGGTTGTAGAGCTCCCAGCGGCCCGCCTCCGGAGGGGAGTGCTTCGAGACCAGCTTCCACTTCCCGACCCGTGCGGCGCGGTTGCCCTCGTGCTCCCAGTAGAGACCCTCGGGATGACCCTCCGGCGGCTCGCCCCGGAACAGGGGCGCCAGCGACGTGCCCTCGAGGGGCGTGATCTGGTTGCCGGCGAACGTCTCTGGGTACTCGGCCTCGCCGACCTCCGCGCAGGTGGCCATGATGTCCACTAAATGACTGACGTGGTCCGTCCACTCGCCCGTAGGCTCAATTCCTTCGGGCCAGTGCGCGATCAGGGGTGAAGCAATGCCACCTTCGTGCACCCAGTGCTTGTAGTAGCGAAAGGGCGTATTGGAGACGTTCGCCCACGGTACGCCGTAGCTCTGGTAGTCCTCCTCGGCTCCAGGCATGATGGACGGGTCATTGCCCAGCGCGATTGGATCTCCCGCATAGGTGTGGGTCGCGATGTGCAGGCCCGTCCAGGTGGGAGTCAGCACCTCCGCGCAGCCGCCATTGTCTGCGAGGAACAAGATCAAGGTGTCCTCGAACTGGCCCCGGTCCTTGAGCAGTTCGACGACAGCGCCGATCGCCTCGTCCATGAGCTCCACCTGCGCCGCATAGACCTCCATGCGACGGGCCTCCCACTCCTTGTGCTCGGCGTCCTCCCAAGGAACCTGCGATGGATCGCGGTCGCTCATCCCGGCGGTCTCGGTGAGCACTCCCATCTCGACCATGCGGGCGAGGCGCTCCTCCCGCAGAACGTCCCAGCCCGCGTCGAAGCGGCCCCTGTACTTGGCAATGGCCTCCTCTGGAGCGTGCAGTGGCCAATGTGGCGCAGTGAACGGCATGTATAGGAAGAACGGTTTCTCTGGATCCGCGTCGAGAGACTCCGCTATGAACTGCTTGGCGTTGTCTCCAATGGCCGTCGTGTAGTAGAAGTCCGGACCGGGGTCCTCCTCCTCGTTGCCCCGCTTGAGCGAAGGCGGATCGTAGAACGAGCCAGCGCCGTGGATCGTGCCGAAGAACTTCTCGAAACCGCGCTGCATGGGCCAGTTGGACTCATCGACCGTTCCGCCCGAACCCTTGGCCGGCGTGACGTGCCACTTGCCGCTCATGAGGGTGGCGTAGCCCGCTGGACCGAGCACTTCCGCGATCGTGACGCACTCCTTGTTCAGGTTGCCCATGTAGGACGGAATGGGCTCCCCGTCCTTGCGGTACTCGCTCATCATGTGTCCCACACCGGTCTGGTGGGGATAGAGACCAGTCATCAGGGATGCGCGCGTCGGGCAGCATCGAGCCTGGTTGTAGAACGACCGGAAGCGCAGCCCGTTCGCTGCGAGGGCATCGAGCACTGGCGTGTTGATCTCGCCGCCGTAGCACCCGATGTCCGAGAAACCCATGTCGTCGGCCATGACGAGAACGATGTTCGGACGGCGGGACGACGATTCCTCTGGCGCGACAGAACAGGCCCATGGCAGCGCTCCGGCCGCCATGCTCATGCGCAGTATCTCGCGCCTGCTGAGGCTGTTACCTGCAGAATGCATGGGGGATTATATGCACAATTCCCGAAGACAGACTCCCCGTTTTCCGTCTCTGGGCCGTCTGATCCAACGGTGATGAGCTGACCGCAGCAGTGCGCCAGCGGTCTACCCGAAGCTACCCTCGGTTGCGAGAGACCTCCCTACGAAAGCCACTTGCAACGCGGGAGCATGGATGAACAACAGGCCCTCGACAGCGGTAGCGGTGCGATTTCATGCCTGAGACCTGAGCAAATGCCGGCCCGACGTCCATTGACAGTCCAGCGTCCTTGTGGTTTTATCAACCCGGCGATCATCAGACGTGTGCTCGCTGGAGGGAGCATCATGGACTTAGGTCAGATCAGGTTAGGTCCAGCAATCGTGGCTGCTGCGGCGTCGTTCGGGTTCGGTGCGGTGTACTACACCGTGCTCTCCAAGCAGTGGCTCGAGGGAATCGGCAAGACCGAAGAGGAGGTCCAGAAGGAGCGCACGCGGCTGCCCTTCATCATCTCCTTCGTCGGTTTGGTGGTCATGGCGGCCGTGCTGTCGGGGGTCATGAACTCGGGAGCGGCGGCCATCATGGAGATGCTCGGGGCATCGATCACCGTAGGACAGGCGGCAACGCTGGCGTTCTACCTGTGGCTTGGGTTCATCGCCTCCAGCATGGCGACGAACTACGCATTCCAGGGAGCCAAGCTCAATCTGGCGCTGCTGGACCTAGGCCACTGGCTGGGCGTCATCATCATCCAGGCAGTCGTACTGTCCCTGTTCTGACCACCCCGGTACTGGCTAGCGCGGCCATGCATCGGCCCACGCCGCCAGTGGTCGGCGTTGCAAAGCTGCCAGTCTTGGCGATAGTCTGAAGCGCTGTGGTGGGGGCGTGTGCCTCTAGCAGCCGGAGTCCACTATGAAAGCGATTCGCTTGGATGAACCGCGTCAGCTTCGCCACGTGGACATCCCCCCTCCGTCCGCTCCAGGTCCGGGTCAGGCTCTGGTCCAGACACACCGAATGGGCATTTGCGGAACGGACTACAGCGGCTATCTGGGCAAGATGCCGTTCTTCCGCTATCCGCGGATACCCGGTCATGAGCTGGGAGTCACCGTCCTCGAGACGGGCGAGGGCGTGACCTCGGTCGTCCCTAGCGATCGTTGCAGCGTCGAGCCCTACATGAACTGCCGCACATGCTACGCCTGCAGGCAGGGAAGACCGAACTGCTGCGAGACGCTGGAAGTGATCGGCGTGATGATCGACGGCGGTCTGTGCGAGCGGTTCCTGATCCGCGCCGACAAACTACACACGTCACGCAGCCTCAGCCTCGAGCAGCTGGCTCTGGTCGAGACGCTCGGGATCGGATGCCACGCCACGGACCGTGGCACACCTAGGGAGGGCAGCCATGTGCTGATCGTCGGCGCGGGACCGATCGGTCTGGCGACTCTGGAGTTTACGCGCTTGACCGGTGCGGTGATCACGGTGATGGACCGCGTCGAATCGCGGCTCGACTTCTGCCGACGGCAGTACGGGATCCGCAACACCGTACTGTTCGAGGACATCGATGGCGCGGTCGAGGAGATGCGCTCGATCACTGGTGGGGACATGTACTCGCTGGTCACGGACGCCACCGGCAGCCCCGCCTCGATGAGTTCAGCACTGACGTATGTGGCGCACACCGGGACACTGGTCTACGTCGGCATCACTACCGACAACGTGACGTTTCCGCATCCAGCCCTGCACCGACCGGAAATGACCATCAAGGGCTCGCGCAACGCAGTTCCCAGCGACTTCACGCGGATCATCGACCTGATCGAGACGGGCACGATCGACACCGGACCATGGATCACCCATCGCTGTGCGTTCGAGGATGTTGTCCGCAACTTCGAGGGCTACACGCGGCCCGAGTCCGGCGTGATCAAGGCAATCATCGAAGTATCGGACGCAGCATGATCAAGTCCTCCGTCACGATCTGCCTGGTTCCCGAAGCAGCCGCCGGACCATTCGTCTTCCACGGCAATCTCGAGGCCAGCTGCCAGGAAGCGGCTGAACTGGGCTTCGACGCCGTAGAGATCTTCGGCCCCAGTGGGCGATGCGTCGATCCGGTGCACCTGCAGACGCTGCTGGATCACCATGGACTGAAGCTCTCGGCAGTCGGAACGGGGGCGGGCATGCTACTGCACGGCCACAGTCTGAGCGCTGCGGACAAGCGCGCACGTGCCGAGGCACGATCGTTTGTCCGAGAGATCATCGAGTTCGGGGCGCAGTTCGGGGCGCCAGCCATCATCGGCTCGATGCAGGGACTGGCCGGCGGCCCGAAAGCCCGCGATGCCGCGCTCGGACGTCTTGCCGAGTCCCTGAGCGAACTGGCCGGGTTCTCTGCGGAATCCGGAACCAATCTCCTGTTCGAGCCTCTGAACCGCTACGAGACGGACCTTGTCCGGACACTCGCCGACGGAATGGCGATGATCGAGACGGTTCAGGCCGACAACCTGCGACTCCTCGCGGACCTGTTCCACATGAACATCGAGGAGGTGAACCTGTACGAGACAATCTGCGAGGCGGGTTCAGCGATCGGCCACGTGCACTTCGTGGACTCAAACAGGCGTGCCGCCGGCATGGGCCACATGCAGTACCAGCCGATCTGCGCAGGGCTGCGCGACGCCAGCTACAAGGGATACGTCTCAGCCGAAGCGTTCCCGCTGCCCGATTCCTCGAGGGCCGCCAAGGCGACAATCGAGGCCTACCGCCGCCACCTGGCGCCACGATCCGCGTAGGTTGCGCCGATCAGTTCGCCGCGGTCGCCTCGCGGATGAACCGCTCCCTCCACTCGTTCCAGACGGAGTCGAGCTCCTCCACCACTTCCGGATGACTGGCGGCAACGTCGTGCTGCTCGGCCCGATCCGCATTTAGGTCGAAGAGAGCCCACTCGCCCTCCCTAGCGTTCTCGGGCTCCTCAACGCTCACCCAGCGGTCGTCGCGGGTCGTGACGGTGTGAAGGATCTTCCAATCGTCCCGTCGGAGTGCGCGATTGCCCTCGTGGAAGAACCAGAGAGTGTCGTGCAGTGGTCCGTCGCGGTCAAACACAGGTGCCAGGGTCGTGCCTGCGAATGTTGGAGCTCCGGGGTCTGGCGCTGTGCTCAAACCGGCCAGGTCCAGCATCGTCGGGGCAATGTCGATGACATGTCCAACCGCAGAGCGCAACTCTCCTCGCGCGGCGATCCCTGCGGGCCAGTGGGCGATCAGCGGCGTCGCGATACCGCCTTCGTGCACCCATGTCTTGTGGAGGCGGAACGGCGTGTTCGCTGCACTCGAAAAGCCCGGTCCAAGACACAGGTACGTTCCCGCCGAGCCTGGTGACGCGCCCGGATCGTGTCCGTCACCCCGGACCATGATCTCTGCACTGGCGCCGTTGTCCGAAAGGAACATCACCAGTGTGTTGTCGAACTCCCCCATGGCGCGGATCTGGTCCAAGACCCGCCCAATTTCGATGTCCATGCGATCGATCATCGCCGCGTGGATAGCCATCTTCGTTGCTTGGAACTTCTGCTGCTCCAGGCTCAGCTCCGCCCAGGGAACTGGCCGGTTCACCTCACCCGGCCCAAGCAGCTCGAACGCATCGGGGAAGTGGTAGGGCGGCCCAGAGTCCTCGTCCAGAGCGGACAAAGCTCCGTCGTGGATTCCCATCTCCGTCTGCCGTGCATGCCGCTCGACCCGCAGCTCGTCCCAGCCGTCGAGGTAGCGTTCGCTGTAGCGCTCAATGTCCTCAGGTCGAGCGTGCAGCGGGAAGTGCGGGGAATGGAACGCGAGGAACTGGAAGAAGGGCTGGTCGGGAGCCTGCTCCTGATGGCACCGCAGGGACTCGATGGCGTAGTCCGCAGTGAGAGTCGTCATGTAGACGCCCTCGTCCGCGGGTATGTCCTCCAACGGCGTGCCATCCTCGTCCTGGCCACTCAGATGGAAGAACCCTGTCCGGTTTCCGACCCTGTACGAGTGGGTGAACCCATTGCCCAAAGGATCGCCGTCGATGTGCCACTTGCCAGAGTGGTACGAGCGGTAGCCAGCCTCAGCCAATCGATCCGAGACGAGACGGGCCCAGCCCGGCCGGACACCTCGCCCACCGAACTCCCGACCGCTGACACCTGGCATGCCGTCCCGGCGAATCTGCTGCGGGTAGTAGCCGGTTAGCAGAGCGGCTCGAGTCGGCCAGCAGCGGGAGGTGTTGTAGAACTGCGTGAACCGCAGTCCCCCGGCCGCCAGCGCGTCGAGATTCGGCGTGGCGATCTCGCCGCCGTAGCTGCCAGCGTCTCCGAAACCCATGTCGTCCGCCAAGATCAGCAGGAAGTTTGGCGGCCGTGGATTCTGCGTCGCGCACCCAGCCGACGCAAGGGCCATTACGGCGGCGATTGCGATGGTTCGAAAGGCGGCCATGAGAGCCGTTCAGGGAGGCTCGCCTAAGCCTCCGAACGCTGCGTGAGAATAGTGTAGCCGGGCGACTGGGTTCCAATGACGCCGCGCTAGGCACCGCGACACCCTGCGACCAAGGACAACGATCAAGTGGCCGGATTCACGGGCATCGACCTCGCCGTCGTGATCGCGTACCTACTCGCGATCACGTTGTGGGGCGCGTGGCTTGGACGCGGGCAGTCGACGGCTTCAGACTATTTCCTCGGCGCTAGGTCCCTTCCCTGGCCCGCCGTGCTGCTGTCGGTTGTCGCGACCGAGACAAGCACGCTCACGTTCCTCAGCATCCCGGGTGTCGCCTACGGCGGCAGCCTAGTGTTCCTCCAGCTGACGGTCGGATACGCGCTCGGGCGAGTCGTGGTGGCTTTCTTTCTGCTGCCCGCGTACTACCGGGGGGATCTGGAGACGGCCTACGGCCTGCTGGAATCACGGTTCGGTGCCGGCACGCGACGGTCGGCCTCCGGCATCTTCATGGTCACCCGTGTACTGGCCGATTCGGTGCGACTCTTCGCCACGGCGATCCCGCTGGCCCTCGTTACCGGCTGGCCCTACCCGGTCTCCATCGCCGTGATTGCCGTCCTGACTGTGATCTACACCTATGTCGGTGGGATCCGGGCCGTCGTCTGGGTCGACGCTGCGCAGATGGGACTCTACATGCTCGGCGCTCTTGTGGCCTGCATTGCGATCCAAGTGCTGGTTCCCGGCGGTTGGCAAGCGGCAATGTCCTCTGCCAGCGCAGCTGGCAAGCTGCAGCTGCTGGACCTTTCGTGGAACCTTTCGGCGTCCTACACGCTGGTGGCCGGAGTACTGGGTGGCGCAGTGTTCGCCATGGCGTCGCACGGCACCGACCAGCTCATCGTCCAGCGGCTCCTTACCTGCCGGACCCTGCGCGACGCCCAGAAGGCGCTGGTAGGCAGCGGCATCGCCGTGGCGGTGCAGTTCGCGACCTTCCTGGCCGTAGGCATCGGAGTGTGGGCCTTCTACAGCGGCCAGGCGTTCGAGCGCAGCGATGAGGTGTTCGCGCGGTTCATCGTGGAGCAGCTTCCCCCGGGGATCACGGGTCTGCTGATCGCAGGCGTGTTCGCGGCGGCAATGTCCTCGCTCTCTTCCTCGATCAACGCGCTAGCATCAGCGACGGCGTTCGACTACTGGGCGCCGCTGGCGGGAGCCGTGGGAGACGAGCGGCGCATCCTGCGGGCGGGCAAGGCGTTCACGCTCGGATGGGCAGCGATTCTTGCCGGTGGGGCGGTACTGTTCATCCCTCTCTCCCGCGGAACGTCGGCGGTCGAGGCGGCACTGAGCGTTGCGGCGGTCGTCTACGGAGGACTCCTCGGAGCGTTTGTCCTAGCCGTGCTGACCAAGAGACCGGGCTCCCGGGCGGTACTGACTGGAATCGTGTCCGGAATCGCCGCGACGCTGGCAGTCGGTGACGCGACGTCGTGGCTCTGGCACGTGCCGATTGGCACCGTGACGACGGTCGCTGTCGGCGCCATCGTCGGCCAACTCACCACCGACGGCCAGCGACCGTCCTAACCCACGGCGCCTCGAGTGCCCTCTGTCGCGCCTGGAGACGTCTAGAACTCGTACCGCAGGCCGAACTGCAGGACTCGCGCTGGAATCAGGAGCTTGGAGTAGTTGCCGAAGCCCCCTGGGAACGCGAACGACAGGGTCTCCCACGCGTCGGCATTAAACCGAACGGCGTTCGTCAAGTTGAACGCCTCGGCCCGGAACTGGAGACTGTGCCCCTCCGCCGGCATCTGGAAGCGCTTGGACATGGCCATGTCGATCGAGAAGAGCCCATGGCCGCGGAGGTTGTTCCGCTTGCCGATGTCGCCCACGACGACCTGCCTGAAGGAGGACCGGGCGGCGGCCGGGTCGCTGAACAGATTGGGACCCGTGCCCCCGCCAATCAGGTTGGCGTTCTTCGAGTTGGTCTGGTTCGGTATCGCCGCGACCGGTTCCGCGAAGTGCTGATAGCAGTAGCAGGTGGGCCAGGCGAGCCCGTTCAGAACGCTCAGCGGCATGCCCGTCGTATAGCGCCATATGCCGCTAAGCTGCCAGTCGCCCAGGACAGCCTGACCCACAGGGCCCACGTCGGTCAGGAACGGCTTGCCCTTGCCGAACGGCAGTTCCGCCACCCAGTTGGCGTTCAACTGGTGGCGCATGTCGTAGTCCGAGTGCGCACGCTGCGCCTCCCTGTCCCACGAGTTGATCACGCTGAACGTGGACCAGTATGTGTCGCCCGGGATCTGCCCGAACCTCTCGCCCTGGCTTCGCCTCACACTCAGCGAGACTAGGTCCCTTGACTCGGACAGCGTGTAGTTCAGGTCGAACTGGAAACCGTGGGAGAACCCCTTGCGCAGCGACAGCTGCATGGAGTTGAAGGATGCCGTCCCGAAGGACCGCAGGGCGTCCAGGCTCCAGAACTGCGGGTTCATGAACGCTCCCTGCCCAAGGTCACTGCAGAACGGAGTGCAGGCGTAGTCGATGTAATACAGTGTCGTTCCGGTGTCTGGACTGTTCGCCCGCACGGCGTCGTATACGTTCTGCGTCGCCGTCATGCCCGGCGTCGCCGCCATCGAGTAGAGGTTCTCGAAGAACGGCACTCCCGGAACCGACTGGGCCGGCCAGTCCCCGCGGGCCATCAGCTCCAGCTCACGCAGAGCCTCGTGCAGGTACTGCCCGGAAGAAGGGTCCTTGAAATTGACGTACTGCGCGGCGGCCGTGTCGTTGACGAGAAGTCTGCGGCTGAACCTGCCGACATAGCGGGCGTCCAGAACGAATCCGCCACCCAGTTCCCGCGCAATGGAAATGGTGGGGTTGATGCTGTATGGCGGCATCACGCCGGAATCGACAACCTGGCTCCAGCCCAGACCTTGGGGATTCGGCGTCCCCGGCCCACCTGGGGGCGCTGGGAGGATGCCGCCCGGCGGGAGAGTGTTCGGTCCAGTGAACCGGGGCGAGTTCGCCACCGTGAACGACTGATTGGTAACCCTGCTGCTGAGTCCGAACGCGTTCCGGTCGAGCATCTGGATCATGCCCATGCCGAAGAGGCTGTAGAAAAGACCGCCCCCAGCGCGAATGGAGGTTCGCCCGGGCCCGCCGAAGAGCTTGCCCAGGAATCCGTCGCGCCACTGCGGCGAAAACGCGATGCCAATCCTTGGCGACAGGTTCGCCGCGGTTTCCCAGAGCGGACCTCCACCGGGGCCGTCCTTACTGACGAAACCTAGTGGCCCGGCGTCTCGTGTGGGCCTGCCCGACGCCGCAAGGTCCAGTCGGCGGGCAATGTACTCGCCGACAGACGGCGTCACGCTGACCTGGAGGCCGTTCACCTCCCTTACGGGAGGCATTAGGGACCACCGCAGGCCGGCCGTCAGGGTGAGCGCCGGTCCGACACGCCAGGTGTCCTGGGCGTACAGCTCAAGCTCCTCCATGCCGAAGGTCCGGCTGACCGGGTCGCCGAGTCCCTGCGGATTCCCGGCCAGATCGTAGTTGTAGTTGGCGTCGAAGAAGTTGACTATCCCGAGCGCGGTGGCCATAGTCTCCCTGTAGACCCCCGGGCTCTCTGGAGCGATCGCCAGCGGGGAGTCGAACGTCGCCGGGGCGCCAAGGAGAGCCCAAGCTGCCTGCTTCGCGAAGTGATAGCTGTTGGCGTAGTTGAGACGTCGATTGCGGATGGACCGGAACACGCCGCCGAACTTGATGGAATGGGCACCGTACAGCACCGAGATGTCCTCCGCCAAGGTCTGGGTCGGAAGGTCAGTCATCAAGTCCGTGGTACTGCCGACCAGGTTGTCCAGCAGGCTGTCGCCAAGGCTGACCAGCGAGTCCGTTTGCGCTCCGGAAAGATCGATCTTCTGTCCCGTGAATCCGTAGCGGAAGTTGCTGACGACGTTGTTTCCGTGCAGGCCCGTGTACCCGAACGCCAGGCCGCGGCTGTTGTCCTTGGTCTCCATGTTCGGCATCTGGCCCGGGTACTGCGGCACGCCGCTGATCCGGTCGTGCTGGTAGTTGCCCCGCAGGAACATTCGGTGCGCACCGTTCCGATCCGCGTTCCAGTCCAGCTTCGAAATGACCGTGTTCCAGACCAGCGGCGTCGCGGCTGTGAACCGGTATCCAGAAACGTTGAGACCATCGCCCGCGGACGTGTCGTTCGGGACCGGGAACGATCCGAAGTACGAGAGCGCTTCGGGACTCGGGCCGATCCCCTGCGGATCGATCGCGGTGCGGAGGAACTCTGGATCCAGCGATTGCGTGGACCCGTCGACGCCCCTGTAGCGGACGAAGCCCTGTCGCAAGGACTCGGAAGGAACCTTGCGAATCGCGGACTGCTCGCTGGAATCGCGCCGTCCCTCGTAGTTCACGAAGTAGAACGCCCGGTCCTTCTTCATCGGCCCTCCGACGGAGGCGCCGAAAACGTTCCGAATTAGCTTGGCGCGCTCTACTCCAGCCCTGTTGTTGAAAAAGTCGTTTGCCGCGGTCACGGTGTTGCGGTGGAACTCGTACAGGGATCCATGGACATCGTTCGTGCCGCTCTTGGTGACCAGCGAGACTTGGGCGCCTGCCGTCCGGCCCTGGTCAGCGTTGGCGGTCGTCGTCACAACCCGGAACTCCTGAATCGAGTCCAGCGTGTTGCGCAGCACACTGGTGAACGGCAAGCGGCCATTCTGATCGTTCACGTCCACGCCATCCAGCGTCACGTTCGATTGATCGCTCTGCGCACCGTTGACCGTTCCGTTCCGAATGTCACCGGACTTCTGGGCGTCCAATGGATCGGCGGTCAGAAAAGTGACACCCGCCTGCAGCGACAGCAGGCCAGCAGGGTTCCGGGCGTTGAGGGGCAACTGCCGGATCGGCTTCTCGCCGAATGCGTTTCCGATCGTGGCGTCGGTCGTGTTGACCGAGGCGGTAGCCGCCGACACCTCGACCACATCCACCAAGGCTTCGACCTGGCCCAGCAGAATGTCCAGCGTGATGCTCGTGTTCACGAGAAGCACGACATCGCTGGTCGTGGCGTCCTCGAATCCCTCCACTCTGGCAGTGATCGTGTAGGTGCCGGGCTGGATCTGCGCGAATACGTAGTAGCCTGTGCCGTCAGCGACCACCGAACGATTGAATCCGTTGTTCTGATTCGCAGCTTCGATTTCGGCCCCTGGAACTAGGGCGCCCGAGGGATCGATGACAACGCCGTTCAGGCTGGCGGACTGTGCCTGAAGGGTCGGTGCCAGGCACGCAAGGACGACAAGAATCCCGAGAATCCTCGCCCAGTGTTGTTCGAACTTTGTCGCTCGAACTTTCGGAATAGAACGGATGGTGGGCGACGACCTAGCAACATAGTACACGGTTAAAGCCTAACCCACAAAAGACTTTCCCGCAAGGAAGAGGGCTGGCGGGGCTTCGCCGAGCAGGCCCGAATTCGGAGCCCTCCAAGGGCGCTCCGAATTCGGGCCCTTCAAGCCGTCGGCGTCCGCGCAGCTAGACTTCGTCCACTCCGCGGACTTGCCCGGTTGTCGCGGGCCATCCTGCCTAGAAACGCAGCTTCACTGCGTACTGGAAGATCCGCGGGCCGCCGCCGCGGCCAATGTTGCCCACACGGGTGAAGTACCCGCCGCCGACGCCGTTGAAGCGCCGGAATTCGTTGGTCATGATGAAGTTCGTCCGGTTCAAAAAGTTGAACGACTCGATGCGGAGCTGCAGCCGCATGCCCTCCCGAATCTGGAAGTTCTTCGAGAGCGCGATGTTGGCGGAGAGCAGCCCGGGACCGTCCAGGATGTTGCGTCCGGACGTGCCCAGCGCGAACGCGCCCTCCGGGCAGAACAGCGGCGTGCCAGCTTCCATGTCCGCATCGATGCAGCTGGGCACATCCTCGAAGGCCCGCACGTCGAAGAACGGATAGTCGGAGCCGCGAATCGTCCCGAGAGAGGGGTCATCCAACTGGAGGCCGTTCGCAATCCGGTTCGGACGCTGCGACTCGCCTAGGTTGACGTCCGCGTTGGCCGCCATCACCGTGAACGGAGAGCCCGAATAGGAGGTCTGCGTGCCCGAAAGCTGCCAGCCTCCGAAGGCTGCCTGCGAGACACCTCTCCACTGGCGCCCCCACTTGCGACCGCGCCCGAAGGGCAGGTTGTAGGAGCCGGCGAAGGTGAATGCGTGGCGGATATCCCAGGTCGAGCGACCACGCTCGAGTCGTAGGTTGCGGCGGTCAAGGGCGTTGGCAAAGTCCACCGCTCCAGAGCCGTTCGTGCGCGAAGCGTCGTCGATCGACTTGCTGAACGAATAGTTCATGCGCCAGAACATGCCGCCGCGGCTGCGCTTCCGCCACGAGACGTTGGCGGCGTTGTAGGTCGAATTGGATCCCGTGTTGTAGAAGTTGATCGTGTTCCAGTCCGGGTTGGGCCGCAGGCTGTTGACGTTCTCGGTGAAGCCGCCGGTCTCCGTGCGGTTCGTGAGGAACCAATCCCGCGTGCGGATCGCCTGGTTGTGGTCGTAGCGACGGATCAGGAACGTTCCCTTCGAACCGCGATAGTCCATCTCGATGCTCGTTCCGCCCGGAAGCTCGCGCTCGATCGTGAAGTTCCAGGACTGCAGGTAGGCCTGCTTCGGGTTCTGGGTGATTCCGCTGGCCGTCGGTCGGTCGGTCAGGTACCCACCTCCGATCACAACGGGGCGGCCCAGAGTCCCTAGCGGGTCGTGCAGGAGGACTTCCGGTGCCCTGGTCGGGGTCGCGTTCCTCGCAGCGTAGTTCGTGTTGACCGTGTACGGGAAGATGTTGCCGAGGTTGTTGCGGAACGGGTTGAGGATGGTGCCCGCAACGAACAGGCCGTAGCCCGAGCGGATGACCGTCTTGTTCGTCAGCCGGTAGGCGAATCCGAACCGCGGCGTGAAGTTGTTCCAGTCCGTCTGGATCACAGAGCGCGGGTATCCCACCTCCGCAGCGGTGAGGAACCGGCCGGCCAGGTCGTAGCCGCCCAGCAGTTCGTCGAAGTTGTCAGGGAGGTTGCGGTCGCTCGAGAGAACGATCTTGTTGAGCTCGGGGACGTAGCTTCCCATCTTGTCGTTGACATCCCAAGGCATGCGGTTCACTTCCCAGCGGACGCCAAGGTTCATCGTGAGCCTCGGGGTCACCTTCCAGTCGTCGTTGAAGAACCCACCCATCGCAATCTGGCGCCAGTCGGGAGCGTTGATCCCCTCGCGGACGTTGACGTTGTGCAGCCAGCCAAGGAACATGTCCGCGACAGGGCTGCCCCAGTCCTTGCAGCGAGCCGAGTTGCAGCCGCCGGTGCGGAAGCCGCGGAATCGGTAGTCTCCGCGCGCGTTGTTCACGCCGGGCCGCGCATAGACCACGTGGTTGTAGTTGAATCCGTACTTGATCGTGTGACTGCCCTTGATGTTGGTCATCTTGATGCTGCCCTGCGTGTCCCTCACATCGGTGATGACGGGCTGGTTCGCGGCGGAACCGATCGTGACGTGGTTGTCAACGCGAATCCGCGGGAAGTCGTCAATCCCGGGATAGGTCGCACGGTCCTCATCCGAGATAAAGCTCGCCATGCCCAGTTCCTCGATGATGTTCGTATCGGCGAACGCGCCGCGCTGGAACACGTCATTGCCGCTGAGTCCGATCCGGAGCTCCATCAGGAACGTGGGCGTGAACATGTGGGTGTAGTCGGCGCCGATCAGGTACCGGTCGTCGTCGATGGTGTTGCCGAACTGGGGCAGGAAACTGGAGCCCCCGAACGGGTTCTCGGTGTTGTTGGCCCGCAGCTGTGCGCGGACGGCAAGGGTGTTCTCGGCGATCTTCTGGTCGATCTTGCCGATGACGCTGTCGAAGTTGTCGTTGTCGTTGTCCACGACACGGTAGTTGTAGAGGTCGCGACGCAGACCGAGGTTCGGATCTGGGTATTCCTGGAACAGTCGCTGCGCGACTGGATCGGCGCGCGACATGGGAATGAGATCGTTCGGGAAGCAGGAGTTCCTCCGGCCACGCGCAACGAGGTTGGCGTTGCATCCGCCCCGTGCTGTGCGGTCGCGGATGACGAAGGCACTGCGCAGCCCGTCGAGAACAGCCTGGTCCGTCACGTCCTGCGAGTTGTCGAGGTGCGAAAGCCCGATTGTGTTGCTAAAGTCGCCCCGCATCTCCATGGCCGTGGGAACGCGTGACAGGCGCGTCTGCTCCTGATCGCGCCGCTGGAGCTCGTAGCTCATCATGAAGAACGTCTTGTTCCTGCGGATCGGCCCGGTTGCCGTGACCGAGAACTGGTTCTGGTTCAGCCTGGTCTTGTCCGCCTCGAAGAACCCACGCGCGTCAAGTGCGTCGTTGCGCAGGAAGTAGCTGACGTTGCCGTGGATGTCGTTCGTCCCGGATCGCAGGGACATGTTCAGGATGCCGCCCGCCATGCGTCCGTACTCGGCGGAGTATCCGCTGACCTCCATCTTGAACTCCTGCAGCGCGTCAATGTTGGGGCGCACCTGAGCGGCCCCACCCTGCGCGTTGCGGTTGTCGAACCCGTCAACATAGAAGTTCGTGTTGGTCGGGCGCGCACCGTTGATGGACGCGAACGATCCCTGCGCACTGCCTTTGGGCACCACGCCCGGCACGAAGAACGCAAGGTCGGTGAAGTCGCGGCTGGCAAGCGGCAGCTCCTGGATCTCCTCCTGGACGATCACGTCGCCCTTGATGGTTCCGTTCTCGGTGTTGAGCGTCACCATCTGAGCGTCAACGGTCACCGACTCGGTGACCTGACCGATCTGCAGCTCAACGTCCACGCGCCGGTTGTCACCCGTCCGGAGCACAATCCCCTGCTCCACGTGCTGCTGGAATCCATCGGACGTCACGATCAGCTCGTACTCGCCCGGTATCAGCGATGGGAACGTATAGCCTCCCGTCGCGTTCGTGCCCTGGTCGCGAGAGATCCCCGTGCCAGTGTTGAGCACCGAGACCTCGGCGCCTGGGATCACACCCCCAGCGGTGTCCGTAACAAGCCCGGTCAAGGTGGCTAAGTTGGACTGGCCCAGCGCCATCGAAGCGCTGGCCAGTGCTATGGCGACAAGCACCAACATCCTCTTGTTCATCAATTTCCCCCTTACGTGATGACCAGATCGTCGTTGATCTGCCCACGCATCCACGTTTGTGGCCAGCGTAGAACCTGCCTAAGGGGCAAGTCAAGGTTCGCCAGAAACCAAGTCAGGGCTCGACGGAATTATTACGAAAGTTTGATTGTTGACTGAGTCTTGGTGGTGTAGCTCGTCAGTCCCGCAAGACGCTGCGCCCTTCGTTCCGATAGCGCTGCATCGCAGCGGACAGACACTCGACGACCTTGGGATGGCGCTCCCTCAGGTCTTCGCTCTCGCGTGGATCAGCCGCTAGGTCGAACAGGCATCCAGCCTTCTCGGAGGGTTCGACCCGGTCCTCCCCGCGGCCGAACACGATCTTTTAGCGTCCGTCGCGCAGTGCGAACGCTCCGCGACCCGAGTGATGCACCATCGGAGGACGCGGAGCCGACTCCGTCTCGGAACCGTCGAGCGTCCCGAGCATGTCGTGGCCGTCCTCGCCGGCGTCGGCGGAAAGCCCTTCGCCGATCAGAGAGGCGAACGTCGCCAGCAGGTCCACATGGGACATGGGCTGGTCCCGCACCGAGCCCGGCGCGATCCGTCCGGACCAGCGAACGGGGAACGGGGCTCTGTGGCCGCCCTCGAAGATGCGGGACTTGAACCCTCGCAGGCCGCCCGCCGAACGGTGGCCGTTCGAGACGCGTGCGGTGCTTTCGGGGGCGCCGGGTTCAAGTGAGCCTCGCAGGGGCCCGTTGTCGCTCGTCAGGATCAGCAGGGTGCTCTCTACGAGTTCCAGTTCTTCCAGTGCGGCCATCACCCGACCGACCGCCCAGTCGACGAGCCCGACTATGTCGCCGCGGACCCCCGCTTCGCCCGTTCCGGCCGCAAACGAAGGGACGAGGTGAGGAGAGTGCGGTGCCGACAGGGCCAGATAGACGAAGAACGGGCGGCCAGGATCAGTGCGGCGCGACCGGCGGAGGAACTCCGTGGCCTCCTCCGTGTAGCGCACGTCCATGGTCTCGTTGACCCAGTCTGGAGCCGCCGTGCCGGCGCGCCAGCTTCCCGCGGGTCGGCGGCACGCCGCCCGCTCCATGCCAAGCAACGATCCGTTCCGGATGAAACAGAAGGGTTCCTGGTCGGTGGGGCAGCCGGCCGAATAGAAGGCCTCGTCGAATCCGAGCTCGGTGGGACCGCCTGTGGCGGGCAGGGTGAAGTCGATGCTCGCGCCGACCTTTGGATCGGGGTCCGGCCCGGAGTACCACGGGAGCGGCTTCTGAAAGTCGAACTCGTGGCCCTGCTTCGCGGTGAATTGCAGTCCGAGGTGCCACTTGCCGAACATCCCGGCCCGATAGCCCCTCCGCTTGAGAAGCGATGCCAGCGTCAATCGATCCGGCTCGATTAGCGGTGGCTCGTGACCGAACAGGACACCCCGCTGCAGGGGAGTTCGCCAGCAGTAGCGACCAGTCAAGAGCGCGTAGCGCGAGGGTGTGCAGACAGAGTCCGCTGAGTGCATGTCGGTGAACCGAGCCCCCTCGGCGGCCAGTCGATCCATGTGGGGCGTCGGGATCCTCGACTCCGGGTTGTAGACGCCAACATCGCCATAGCCCATGTCGTCGGCCAGGATCAAAACGATGTTGGGCAGTTCCGGAGCGGCCTCACAGCTCGGCGCACCTGCGCACGCCGCGCACGAAGCAGCGGCCACCGCCAAGGACCTGAGGTGCATCGAAGTCTGCATTGCGGGGAACCGGCTGGTTCGTTCAGTGTGGTCCGAGTTCACCTGGCCACTCAAGTGTTAGAGTCCCCACCATGGACGGTGCGCCGATCCACAGCATCCGGGAACTGGGCCGACTGTACAGGGAGCAGACCCTGTCGCCGGTGGAGGTCGTGCGGGAGACCCTCGCCCGCATCGAGCGCATCGATCCAGCTCTGAACTCGTTCCTGACTGTCACGGCTGACCAGGCTCTCGCCCAGGCTGCACGCGCCGAGGAGGAGATTCGCTCCTCTGGCATGCGTAGTCCGCTCCACGGCGTGCCCTATGCGGCAAAGGACCTGCTCGACACCAAAGGCGTGCGAACCACTGTCGGGTCGTGTCTCATGGCGGAAAACATTCCCCAATCCAACGCCGCAGTCGTCCAGAGGCTGGCGGACGCGGGAGCGATCCTCATCGGCAAGACGGGCCTCCATGAATGGGCCTACGGCATCACGAGCACGAACCCCCACTTCGGGGCCATACGCAACCCTTGGGATCCAAGGCGCATACCTGGCGGCTCCAGTGGAGGCTCAACGTCGGCACAGGCCGCTGGGCTGTGCGTGTTCTCGCTGGGTTCGGACACGGGCGGCTCGATCCGCCTTCCTGCGGCGCTGTGCGGTGTCGCGGGCCTGAAGCCGACCTTCGGGCGCATCAGCAGGCGCGGAGCGTTCCCACTGGGACACACCCTCGACACGCTCGGCCCGTTTGGCACCACCGTCGAGGACTTGGGCGTGGTCTACTCCGCGCTTGCGGGCTGGGATCCCGATGATCGGGCATCGGTGCGCCGACCAGTCGAATCGCCCTCGTTCGAGGTCTCGCCGAACCTGTCTGGACGCGTCCTCGGGATACCGGACACGTTCTACTACAAGGACCTCGACCCAGAGATTGACCGGGCCATGCAGGATGCGTTACGGGTCATGGAGGGGCTGGGTGCGGATCTGCGGCCAGTGCCCGTGCCGGACATCGCTGCCGCCAACGCCTTGCACCGGCTGATTCTCCTTGCGGAGGCAGCCTCGGTGCACCGCAGACGACTGGATGCGCACCGCGAATCATTCGGGGACGACGTGCGGAAGCTCCTCGACCAGGGGCGCTTCGTGCTGGCCACCGACTATCTGGATGCTCAGCGAGCTCGACGGCAGTTGTGCGACAGCTTCGACGACGTCTTGACGTCCGTCGACGCACTCGTCATCCCTGGCGTACCGGTTCCGACGGCCCGTGTCGAACAGATGGAGATTGTCTGCAACGGCAAGCTGGAGAACGTCCGCCTCGCCACGACACGGAACATTCGTGCACTGAACCTGATCGGACTGCCGGTGGTGTCAGTGCCATGCGGATTCCGCACGGACGGCATGCCGATCGGCATGCAGATCGTCGGTGGACGGTTCGAGGAGGCGCGGATCCTCGCCATCGGGCATGCCTACGAACTTGCCACGGACTGGCATCGTCGCACTCCGCCCGTCGCGTTGGCGGAGGCGCACTAGATCCAGCGCGGATCGCAGCGACACGCTTCCAGCAGCACGCGGTCCCGCCGGAACGGCACCTGTTCACTTTCCAGCCGGCGGCGCTGCTCGGCCCCACGCTCACCCGGCAGTGCGATGCGTCCGCCAGCGGCCAGCACGCGATGCCACGGGATGTCCCAGTCAGACGGGCATTCGCGCATGGCCCGGCCCACCTGCCGCGCCCCGTGGACCAGTCCCGCCGCACGCGCGACGTCTCCGTACGTGGCGACCCTGCCGGCGGGTATCGAGGCGACCACCCTCCATATGCGAAGGTTGCGGGCCAGCCGCGGCGATGGCTCCCGAAACGCCTCGAGCGTCGGAAAGTGATGGGCGGCCGCCAAGGCCTGGGCCTCGGCTAGCGGTGTCCGAGGGGACCCATCTTCTGAAGCACCTCGTCAAACAGCGCCTGCTTCGAGCCCGGGCGCTTCTTGGCGCCCGTGGCGTGACGGTACTTGTGCGCGGAGTAGCACGTCCGGCACTCCGTCTTGGCAGGCCTGCCGTCGAGGATGGAGACGATCGAATGGTTCATCACGCACTTGCAGCGCGAGCAGTAGTCGTCAATGATGTCGCCAAGCCGGAGGTGGTCGGCCATGGAGCCTCCTATTGCGGTGCGATGCAGTAGAGATGCCCTGCCGTGCGGATGAAGATCTGGTTACCCACAGCGACCGGACTAGCCAGGGTATGGCTGTCCAGCCGGTTCGTCGCCACGATCTGGTAGCCGTCCTCCACATCCACGACGGTGGTCGTGCCCTCCTCGTTCACGGCGTATATCTTGCCGTCCGCCAGCAGCGGAGACGAGGAGTAGGTGCCCGGTTCCAAGCGCAGCCGCTCGGTCAGCAGCTCGCCGGAATCAGCATCCAGCACGTTGAGGATTCCGCGATCCGCAACTACAAAGATTCGTTTGCCATCGGTCGTTGGGGTCGGAACATCCGCGCCGAGGCCGTTCTCCCAGACACGGGCCGAATCGCTGATCCAGCCCTCTCCGCCCGCCTTGAAGGCGATGAACGGCTTGCCGCGGGTGCTCGGGGTGTACACGATGTCCTGAATGTTGATCGAGGAGGCGATCGTGCGGTAGAACCCGTCGTTGTCAGGATTGAAGCCGCCCATGCGCCAGAGTTCGGCGCCGCTGCCGAGATCGTGGCCCGTGACGTAGTCCCCGCCCGACACCACGAGCTGCTCCTTGCCCTGCACCCTCACGATCAGGGGTGTGGAGTAGTCGTCCGGTGACTCGGCCCGCGCATCCGTCGGCCGGTCGACCTTCCAGACCGTCTTTCCCGTGCCCGCCTCCACCGCGAAGACGTAGGAGGGATCGTCGGTCTTCATGCCATGCAGAACCTGCAGGTATAGATGTCCGTTGTGGAGCCGCGGCGTCGAGGCATAGCCATGGTTCAGTCCGAACCTGCCGTAGTCCTCCTGAATGTTTCGGGACCAAACCTCGTGGCCAGCCATGTCGTGGCACGCCAGGTCTCCGCCTCCAGTGAGAGACCAGACTCGCTTGCCGTCGGTAATGGGGGAGGGCGACGCGAGATTCTGCTTGCGATAGATCCGGTTGCCGCTTCCAATGCGGCGCTGCCAGAGGACGGCACCGTCCTTGCGGTTCAAGGCCATCAGCAGGATCCCGTCGTGCCCATTGCTCGACGACGGGGGGCCATCGGCGCGGGCACGCCGTCCACCCCCTGCACCTGGCGGCGGACCTCCGCCAGGACGCACACCGCGGGTGCCAGGCGGGGGGCCACCGCCGCCGCGTCCGCGACGCATGGACTGGACGCCGCTGAAGCCCTCCTCCGCGGACGTCACGAAGACCACATCGCCAGCCACGATCGGAGTGGCTGCGCTCCAGCTTGGCAACGCGGCCTTCCACACCACGTTCTCGTCGGATGTCCATTCCGTTGCAAGGCCCGAAGCCGTTGCGGTGCTGCCGTTGAACTCCGGCCCGCGCCATTGACGCCAGTCAGCTCGAGACGTGGTTGTCAGCAGTGGCCCCGCAAGCAGGGCGACAACCGAAACGACACGGATCTTCGTCATGAGTGCCTGTGCAACACAGAGGCCGGCGCACATTCCGGCGAACTACTCAGCAAAGGCGCGGGCGACGGTTGCGGGGTTACGAGTCGAGTGCACCCGCAGCATCGGCAGCTGAGCCGTTTCGAGCGCTTCGCTCATAATGGTCGTTCCCGTTCCCGACGCAGGGGATGGCGGCTCTCGACATGGAGGCCATGAAGATCCACGGGTGCCGCAGGCTCGCCGGGACGATCGAGATCAGCGGCGCGAAAAACGCGGCGCTGCCCGCACTGGCAGCCAGTCTCCTCACGGCGGACGAGGTTACGCTGCGGCGTCTTCCGGATGTGGTGGACATCCGGACGATGGCAAGTCTGGTCGAGTCCATCGGAGCTGACGTCTCCTACGAACCCGGAGTCTGCAGGATTCGCGCGATCCGGAACCTCGAGCCGGTGGCACCCTATGACCTTGTGAAGACCATGCGCGCGTCCAGCCTTGTGCTCGGACCGCTGGCGGCGCGCTGCGGTCGGGCCCGCGTGTCGATGCCCGGCGGATGCGCGATCGGTTCTCGGCCCATCGACATGCACCTCGAAGGCCTTAAGGCGCTAGGCGCGACGATCAGCCAGGATTTAGGCTACATCGAAGCGAATGCGCCGCGAGGAGGCCTCCAAGGCGGGAGGATCACGTTCCGGCGACCCACTGTCACTGGGACCGAGGACCTGCTAATGGCCGCGACGCTGGCCAAGGGCGAGAGCGAACTAGTGAACGCCGCCCGCGAGCCGGAGGTCGTCGACCTGGCCAACATGCTGCGCAAGATGGGCGCGATACTCGAGGGCGAGGGCACTGCAACGATCCGGGTGCAGGGCGTGAACGCACTGAAGGGAACGGATCACGCCATCATCGCCGACCGCATCGAGGCCGGCACCTATCTCGTCGCCGGTGCGCTGCTCGGCGATCCACTGCGACTCGTCGGCACCTGTCCGGAACACCTGGAGGCCGTCATCACCAAGCTGCGCCAGGCCGGCTGCTCCGTCGAGCGACCGGACGCGACGACGCTCGTGGTGAGTGCGAGCGACCAGTTGGAAAGCGTAGACGTCACAACCCGCGAGCACCCCGGCTTCCCAACCGACATGCAGGCTCAGTTCATGGGCCTGATGACCCAAGCGGATGGAACGGCGAACCTGGTCGAGACCGTCTTCGAGAACCGGTTCATGCATGCGCCCGAACTCCGGAGGATGGGGGCCAACGTAAAGATCAACGGCAACCTCGCCATCATCCGTGGCAGAACGCAGCTGTCGGGTGCCGAAGTGATGGCTTCCGACCTTCGGGCCAGCGCCTGCCTCGTCCTGGCTGGCCTTGTCGCAAACGGCGAGACGTTGCTGCACCGCGTCTACCACCTCCGGAGAGGCTACGAACGGATGGTCGAGAAGCTGACCTCAGTGGGCGCCCAGATCGAAGTTTTGAACGTCTGAGGCGGTCCTTACGGCTCGTACACCGTCCACTCCGAGGCCTGGGCCCGCATGTCCTCGAACTCGGCCCGCAGCTCCTCAACGACCGCGGGGTGGTCGGCCGCGACATCCCGGGTCTCCTGCACGTCCTCCGCGAGGTCGTACAGTTGCGGTGCATCGACAGACCGTCTGTCGGGAGCGTAGCCGTGGAATTGCTCGCGTGGCATCGCGAGCTTCCAGCGGCCCTTGCGCACCGCATGCAGCTCCATGCGCACGAAGTAGTGGAACCGGTCCCTGACGCTCTCGTCCGACATTCCCAGGAGGAATGCGCTTTGGTCCTTCCCGTCAAGTCGAACGTTCTCGGGCAGTGGCGCACCCGCCAACGAGGCGAATGTCGGCATGACGTCCAGTGTTGAGACAATTTCGCCAGTCTCGCGGCCAGCGGGAATCCTGCCTGGCCCCCAAGCGATCGCCGGCACGCGCAGGCCGCCTTCCCAAGAAGAGCCCTTGGCTCCTCGCAGACCACCAGAGTCGCCGGTCGCAAGATGTCCGCCGTGGCTCTCGAAGTATCTGTCCACTCGTTCCGGCTGGGACCACGGGCCGTTGTCGCTCGTAAACAGGACGATCGTGTTCTCCGCCAGGCCAAGCTCTTCGAGCCCATCCAGGATGCGTCCGGTGTGGTGGTCCACTTCTGCCAGCGTGTCGCCGTAGAGGTCGCCTTCGGTCGTCCCTATGAACTCCTTGGAGGCGCCGATCACCACGTGGAGCATCGTGTGAGCCACGTAAAGGAAGAACGGCTTCTCCGGATCCCGGCTCTTCAGGAATTCAAGCGCCTCATCCGTATACGCCTTGGTCAGCGAGCCCATGTCGCTGGTCGTCTCAAGCTCCGCCCGGTTCCGCCAGAGCGTGACCGTGCCGTTGTCGTTGGCGCCGAGCGTGCCGTAGAAGTGGTCGAAGCCCTGGTCGTTCGGCAGCAGGCCATCCAGTGGCCGGCGGCGGCTCATGTCCCACTTGCCGATGACGGCCGTTGCGTATCCGGCATCGCGGAGGACCTCTGCGACCGTGACCTCCTCTGGCCGGACTGCCCAACCACCGCCCACGCGACCGGGATAGCGGCCGGTCATCAGCGCTCCGCGGGATGGTCCGCACACGGTCTGTGCGTAGAAGCTGGTGAACCGCATGCCCTCGCTGGCCATGCGGTCCAGTCGTGGCGTGCTGTTCTTGGTTGAGCCGTAGCACGCCAGGTCCCCGTAGCCGACGTCGTCGAGAAAGACGATCACGAAGTTGGGCGGGGGCGCTGGGCTGCTGCAGGCTAGACACAGCAGGAGCGTCGCTGCGGCGAGTGTTCGTGGCATGGTCTTCTCCTTGCGGCCTTGATCCGGCCTAGCCCTGGGGCTCACTGCTCCAGGGAGAAACGCACGATCTCCTCGTCGTTGCGAATCACGATGTGGCCATTGGCGTAGGCCGGGTGGGTCCAGTGCACTGCCCCAAACTCCCTCCGACGACGCAATGGATTGGTCGGCTTGAGGAGCGCGGCCCTGTCGATCTCCTCGTACCCCTCTGGAGTGAACCGCGCGATGACGAGCTCGCCACGGTCGTTGTTAATGAAGTAGCGGTCGCCGTGCCGCACGATCTGGCCGGAAGCCCAGCGCGCGTTCTCCATGGTCAGGTCGAGGGTCTCCCAGACTCGCTTGCCCGTTCGTGCGTCGATGCATCGCAAGTGGCCGTAACTGCCGATGCCATAGATGTAGTCGCCGTCCACCACAGGTGTGGTGACGAGGGAGTGGAGGCCGTCGGTGTCGATCTCGCTATCGCTGTTGCCCTTCCAGAGCAGTTCGGCGGCGGGCCGGTCCGGCAGCAGCCGATACATCCGGGAGCCGTTGTAGAAGGCCGACACGAGCAGGCCGTGCTCGCTCAAAACAGGTGTCGCCACTGTGAGCCCAGCCTGAATCTTGAACGGCTGCTCCCAGTAAACGTCGCCGGTCTCGGGATTGAGGGACGCCACTGCCGTGGGATGCCAGACGATGAGCTGGCGGGTCCCGCCGGCCTCGACGATCATCGGCGGGTCGTAACCCGGCTCCGCATTCGCATCCATGGACCGCCAAATCTCATCGCCAGTGCGTTTGTTGAACGCAACGACCTTGGCGTCCGGTGAACCGCCCACGAGCGTGATCAACCGGTCCCCGTCAACGAGCGGTGCCGCGACAAACCCCCACGTAGGCAGTTCCGCCGCGTAATCCCGCATGTAGTTGTGCTGCCACACGACTGTGCCGTCGTCCACCTTCAGGCAGAGCAGGTCGCCCATCGACCCCAGCACGTACACCAGATCGCCGTCGACCGTCGGCGTAGTGCGGGGACCTAGCGGATACTGCAGGCCGGCGTAGTCGACGGCCCATTCCTGTTCCCAGAGCGTCGATCCGTCGTTCTCGTCGAGGGCCATCACCCTCTCGATCCCCTTGCGGTTCTCGGTCGGGCGGTAGTCCGTCACGAAGATCCTGCCGGCGGCAACGGCGGGTCCTGCGTAGCCGCGTGCAATGGGTCGTGTCCAAGAGCGCTGCGGACCCTCGGCCGGGAACCGATCCAGAATTCCCGTTTCCTCCCATACGCCCAGCCGCTTCGGCCCCCGCCATTGCGGCCAGTCCTCAGCCTGCGCCACAGCTAACGCGAGAAGAATCAGGATCAGACGCATGAACCGCCATTGTATCTGTGGGTCCATTGGCGAGGGTCGTCTTGGACCGCATCCCCGTCGCACCGCTTTCTCGAACCGGCCCGCAGGTCGTGAAAGAATCGAATCGACGACACCGGTCCGGCGCGAAGGCTCCCAGCCGTCGCTGCCGGCGTAGCGCAAGCCAGCCGTCGACCTCCGTCCCATGCCGAGAACCCGTCGTCGCATTGGGGCGCACACGTCCTCCGCCGGAGGAGTGCACCGCGCCGCCGAGAAGGCAGCAGCCATAGGCTGCAACACCCTGCAGACCTTTACGCGGAGCCCGCGGATGTGGCGCGGCACCGCACCCAAACCGGCCAGCATTGACCGGCTTCAGGCAGTGCGGCAGGAGCATGACCTGCATCCACTCGCGGTGCACGGCTGCTACCTGACGAACCTTGCAAGCAACGATCCGACGATCCTAGAGCGCTCCCGGGAGTCGTTCCGGATCGAACTGAGGAACGCCTCCGCCGTGGGCGCGGACTACCTCGTGATTCATCCGGGCAGCGCGAAGGGGCAGACGGTGGAACAGGCGATTGAGGGCTTCGCCGACACCTTTGCCGAAACGCAGCGGGGCTTTGAGTGGGGAGCATTGCGTCTCCTGCTTGAGAACACCGCCGGCGGAGGAGCTACGCTGGGCCGCTCGTTCGAGGAGCTCGCGACGCTCCGAGAGGCTGTCGAGTCGCGCTGCGACGCACCCCTCGGCTACTGCCTCGACACCGCGCACTGCCTGGCGGCGGGCTACGACGTGGCGACGGCGACCGGACTGCGCGACACGGTCCGCTCGATGCGCAATGTTCTCGGGTCACGCGAAGTGCGGCTACTCCATGTCAACGATTCGAAGACTGCGCTCGGATCGAATGTCGATCGGCACGAGTCGATCGGTGACGGCCACATCGGCAATCAGGCCTTCGCCCGAATCCTGCGCCATCCGCAGCTGCGATCCAAGCCCATGATCCTGGAAACGCCGTTCATTGACGGCGGTCACGGGGAGAATGTACGACGCCTGTGGGCTCTGGCGGGCGAGCCGCTGTCAGACAGATCGGAACGCTGACGGATACACAGCCCACATAGGACGTGCCTAATCTGCGCCAGCTACAGAGCGCGTTGGTTATGGACCCTATTCGTCCCTGCCGCCGAGGAGTCCTGCCCTCATCAGGAAGTACAGCAGCGTCAGGACGCTGCTGACTGCGGCGGCGACGTACGTCCAGGCGGCAGCGTTCAGAACCTTGTCCACGCCCTCCCGTTCGTGCTGACCAAGGATGCCGTAGTCGACCACCAGCGCCTTGGCCCGATTGCTTGCGTCAAACTCGACGGGCAGCGTCACCAACTGGAAGAGCACAGTCGCTGAGAAGAGGGCGATGCCCAGATAGACGAGATTCATTTGTGACATGAAAAATCCCACCATGAGTACGAGCCAGCTCAAGTTCGAACCGATGCCGGCCATGGGCACGAGTGCGGACCGGAGCTGCAGGGGAGCGTAGCCGTTCGCGTGCTGGATGGCGTGCCCCGCCTCGTGGCACGCGACTCCAACCGCTGCGATGGACGGCCTGTCGTGCACCTCGGGTGACAGTGCTAGGGCGCGCTTGGTCGGATGGTAATGATCCGAAAGGAATCCCTGGGCGCGTTCGATCTTGACGTCGAACAGACCCGCATCGTTGAGCATCTTGCGGGCTGCCTGCGCTCCCGTCATGCGCGCCCGCACCTTGCCCCACTTGTTGAACGCCGCCTTGGTGCGTCCTGACGCCCAGAGCGACAGCAGAAATCCCGGAATCATGAAGAGCAGGTACAGCGGGTCAAAGAACATCATTCCCATAGGAGTTGCTTGTTGAGCGGGAAGCCTATCCCTAGTCCCTAGTCTAGGGCACGGGTTGCGGGAACCACCCGGCTTGCCAGCCTGCGATAGGCCTCCCGCACGGCTCTGACGCTTGGTCCCCTCGCATCGCCGAACGGTGCGTACCCCCGCGGATCAGGACGATCCTGCACGCCAGAAGCCAGAATCCAATCGCGCGTTCGAGGCAATGGGATGACGGGACTCACAGGCGAGTAGAGCCAGTTCGCGGCCGCTCCCGCGGCGGCGAACTTCTCGAAAATTGGCCGCAGGTCCCCGTCCGGCAGAGAGCCGAATACGCGGAACCAGCACTCGCCAGTGGTCTCGGCGAGGCCGCTGATCAGCTCTTGGGAGTCGAGGCTGTGCAGACTGTCGCCGTCCACGACGAGATCAACGATCACGAAGTCGTACGTCCGTTCGCAGGAGGTGAGAAAGTCCAGCGCGGTGGCGACGTGGATGCGCAGACGACCATCGCGCTCAAAGGCACCGACCAACGGATGGAATTCCCTCGCCATCGCCGCCATGACTGGGTCAACGTCGACGGCGTCGAGACGCATTTGCGGGAACTCGTGCAACAGCCCGACGGCACCGCAGCCACCACCGAGGCCGAGCATCAGTCCCCTTCCCTGCGGATGTCGCTGGCCAGCCAGGAACCACGCCAGCTGATACCGTGTCTCGACCACAGGTCCTGGCCCGGCAGCCAAGGATCGGTCGATGTCGCCCGCCGAGGGCACCAGCAGAGAGGCACCCTGCAGGACCCCACGAATCGTAAACCGGCGTGCATCGGCGGTGTCGACCACACCCACCGGCCCGAAGATGCCGGGTCGCTCCAAGCGGACGGTGGGCACGGCTTCAGAAGCCTTTCCGGACCCGGGTTGGCATGCCGAAGTGCTCACCGAGATACACCCGACGAACCTCCCGGTCGGTCTCGAGTTCATACGGCGAGCCGGATCGGAATATGGCGCCGTCGTGGAGGATGTAGGCGCGATGGGTGACGCTGAGAGTCTCCCGTACGTTGTGGTCCGTGATCACGATGCCGATGCCGTCAGCGCTGAGCTGTTCGAGAATGCCCTGCAGCTCGATGACCTGCTTGGGGTCGATGCCGGAGAAGGGCTCGTCCAAGAGCAGAAAGCTGGGATCAAGCACGAGCGAACGAGCGATCTCCACCCTGCGGCGTTCACCGCCAGACAGCTGGTAACCAAGGCTGTTGCGGACACGGTCGAGACCGAATCGCGCGATCAGGTCGTTGAGCCTCTCGCGACGCTCGGCCTGCGACATTGACAGGGTCTGCAGGATGGCGAGGATGTTCTCGGAGACGGTGAGCTTGCGGAAGACAGACGGCTCTTGCGGAAGATAGCTGATGCCGCGCAGCGCACGCTCGTACATCGGCATATCCGTGATGTCTATGTCATCCGCCAGCACCTTGCCGGAGTCCGGCGGCACCAGCCCGACGATCATGTTGAAGGATGTGCTCTTGCCTGCCCCGTTCGGTCCAAGCAGGCCGAGAACCTCCCCGCGACGAACCGAGAAGGTGAAGTCTCTGACGACGGTCCGCCCGCGATAGCTCTTGGAGAGACCGGCTGCCCGCAGGGTTTCCATATGGACGGCGCGACCGGCGGACGTTCCTATCTGGCTGCCGGTCGGTACGTGTAGGCGCGGTCTGCCCCGTACCCGGAGACCCGCAGACTATCACCGGCAATAGAGAAGGTCAACGCACCGCCTCTCGTTTCAGTGCCGTCAGCCATGATGAGACGCGCGGGCTCACCGCGCAGCTCCACGGCGGAGCCCAGGTCGTCAATCTCCGCCATATTGCCGTAGCCGACAACCCCCGACCCGTCAGAAGGCATGGAGATTTGAACCTGTCCCTGGGCCGTTGCGGCCTCCGATCCATCGCCGCCCTCGCCTGCAAGACCGGTTCGCAGATGCTCGGCACGCAAGCGCATGCCCGCCCGGTGCATATCGACCATCCCGTCGAACACGGCCGCTCCCAACTCCGGGGCGTAGCGCATTTGCTGGGCGCGCACTGAGACGGGCGGTTCGTCGGTCTGCGCCTCTCCCGAAGGATCGCCCCAAGCAACGAGAACCCCGCCGCTCGCCTCGAGGGAGGCGTCGGACGTGTTCATCGAAATCGTCTCCGCGTCAATGCGGCGGCCCCCCTGCCAAACGCGCGCTCCACCCGAGTACTCGACCGTGTCAGCCTTGGGATCGGACCGCATGGCGTCCGCCGCAACGTAGAGTGGACCGCCCCCGCCAAACATGCTGGGCGTTTGCCCCTCAGAGGCCCCAGCTTCCTGTGTGAGCGTCGCGGTCACGCCGCCTTCGGCAGTGATGCCGCCAGTGTCGCGCTGTAGCTCCACTCGCTGAGCGGAGATCGACCTCCCCTCGGCGGCGATAGTTGCGCCCTCATCGAGCCAAAGCGACCCACCCTCAGCATCGAACCTCGCGATAGCCGACTTGCCGTTGCGTTGCCCCTCGGAGAACCGGAAAGCCCCGCTCTGCTCGAGGCTGGCCATGGTTCCAGTCTCCGGATCGAACGCCGCTTCAAGGCGCTCGCTCCACGTATGGAGGACCGGGGCGTCGGGAGCAACCGGATGCTGCGCCAGATGGCCGGCGCCGGTCGCCTCCAGCGCCTCGATCCAAGCACCCTCGGCGAAACGGAGCACGATGCGTCCCGCTTCCAGCACCCGACTCGTGCCAACCTCGCCCGTTCCGAACTGCACGAGGCGCCCGCGCCGCAGGGTTTGGAGCGACGTGACGGCGGCGGTTGACGGGTCGAGTCCAAGACGCAGTGCACTGGCCTCCACACGACTCCCAATGCCAGACTCTGTGGCGTCCGCAACGACTTTGGCATTGCCTCGCACCTCGATGCTGGAAGGCTGACTCTCGCCCGGATTCGGACCGGGTTTGTAGCGGAGGTGCATTGTGTCGCCCCGCACTGTCAGAGCGTTAGCCGTGTGCAAGGACTCGAGCACCGCCGCGTCACGTCCCGAAAGGTGCTGGGCAGCGCCCTCGGCGTCGAAGTCTATTTCGATGTGCTTTGCGGAAAACCGGACCGATTGATCGCCCACCTCCTGCCCGCACTCGGCATCAAGGGCCTCGATGCGGTCGATACGGCCGTCAACCAACCAAGCGAATCCACGAATCCCCTGGATCCAGAGCGGTCCCTGCTCAACCCTCAGGCCACTCGTGAGCTCGATCCGGGCACTGCCCTCGGCGTACCGCATGCCGCCAGCGGTCACCAAGGTTGCAGCGTCCTCGGGGGCCCTGCCCTCGAATTCCATCTGCACGTCCGACAACATGCGGAGAACCGACGTAGGGGCGTGGTACTCAGCTCCCATGGAGTTGCCTCGCCCTCTTGCGAACTCGTAGTTCACCCGCGACTCGGTAAGCGCACTGCTGGAGGACGGGTCGAAGGTGACATCCAATGCACGCGCCACCACGGCCGGATCCTCGCCGGACTCATCCATGCCGATCAAGAACAGCGTTTCGGCTGCGCTACGGAGCCGGCCATCGTCCAACATGCGCATCGCGTCACTCTCGACGCGGTCGTGAGTCTGGTCCCCTAAGTTGTGGATGCGCAGCACCACGCCCCGCAGGTCCGCCGCACGGCCATCAGAGCTACGGGTGAAGCCCTGGGCGCTGGCCTCGATCCGCGTCGAGTCGCCGTCTGACTGCACCCAGTGCCAGGCGGTGGACTGTGCAGCGAGCTGTTCGGGCAGCTCAGGAAGATCCGCCAGAAGCTCTTCGGCCGCAGTGGGATGTGACGTCGAGTAGTCGCGAAGCGCGAGCGCGAGAACCACGATTCCCGCCCCAACCAAGGCGGCCTGTAGCGGCTTTCGCAACGGCCCTCAGTCTAACAGTCGCGACGGGTGGCAGGCGCCCGAGCCTGCGTTCGGCGATTGCATTGGCGGCGGCAGTCGAGTGAGTTGGCGAGGTCACATAAGTCCTTCACAGAAAGTGACTTGAGTCCGAGCGCTGCCTGACGTTCCCTCGTCTATTGCCACTCTCTAGACGGGAAACCAAAGGACCATCCGAGCCGTTAGCGACCGGCAGGAAACCACCGCCAAGATGGGTGAGCTCTTCCTTGTGTGGTATCGTCCCCGCGATCGTGCCGGTCACTGAGCGCCGGACAGCCGCGTCGCAACTTCCGCTGCTATCGAGTCTCGATGTACGCGCCGTTTCCCCGTACCGGGAAATGGGAGCCTACGAAGCTCTCCGGTCCGATCCCAACACGACGTTCAAGTCACTCGCGAAGCGATTCGCCCAACACCCGGGCTGCCCCTCCCGTCGGATTTCATCCGACGGGAGGACGCCATTGCGTGCACGGAGTTCGTGAGACGACGGTTTGCGGCAGCCTCGATCCCTCGGTTTGGGATCCGCGTGCACGGCGCTGGCGAATATCCAGAGAAGCTACGTGACGCAAGGCATTCGGTCGAGCTTCTCTGCTACGTGGGATGGTGGGACCTTATTGCATCCCGTTCTGTCTCTGTAATCGGGACGCAGAAGCCATCGCGAGAAGGGCTGGCACGGACAAGGCGGCTCGCACGCGAATTTGTGGACGACGGCCTCACGATCGTCTCAGGACTGGCCACGGGGGTTGATCGGGTTGCTCACGAGACTGCAATGGAGTGCGGAGGAAGAACGATCGCGGTCATCGGGACCCCCTTGTCTATCCGAAGGCACACGCCGCGTTACAGCACCAGATCGCGGAGCACTTTCTGCTCATTAGCCCAGTGCCTGTGAAGCGCCATGAGTTGCAGGACTACCGTCGCAACAGACTGTTCTTTCCGGAGCGCAACATCGTGATGTCGGCCCTCACGGAAGCGACAGTCATCGTCGACATGCCGACGGCCCTGGACGCGCCGCCCGAGGCGGTCGTCGTGCTCGACAGGGGTCTCGCCACGGAGGGAAACGTCGCCTGGCTGCGCGAGCGGCGGCGCGTCTTTGACGCGAGCCGGGCGGTGGCCATCGGCACCGCCGGCGGGCAGCGCGCGCCGGCCTGCGCCGAGACGGACGGGAACGGCGAGACGCGCCTGCGCTGCGCGTCCGCGCAGCGGGCGGAGCAGGAGCGGGCGATGCCGGGGATTCCAGCGGACCACCCGCAGCATCCACGGACGGTCTGAGCATCCCAGTAGACTCAAGAGTGCTCGCGGGGCCGCGCTGTGATGGTCCGCCGTCGCCACTGCCGCGTCGGCGCTCCGTAGTAGCATGCCCTTGTGTTCGATACTCACGCGATTGCCCGTCGCCTCATCGACGCTGGCCTTTCCGACAAGCAGGCCGACGCACTCACGGATGCCCGCCGGGAAGCGGCAGAGCATGATGCTGCCGGCATTGATGTCGAGACGCTGGCAACGAAAGCGGATCTGCGCGCCGAGGTTTCCTCCCTTGAGGCACGCCTCTACCGCGCGATGCTGATGCAAACAGCGGTAACGGTCGGCCTGTTGGGCCTGCTCCTCGGGGCGCTGCGCTGGCTCGGCTGACTTCACGCCGCCCACCGCGATTTCGGCTGCACGCCGCCCCGGCTGATAGTGCGGTCGGCTCTTCCCGGACATGGCTCATCGATCTCGAAGAGTTGGACGACGGCCCGCCTCGGCGCAACCCGTGTCGGTCAGCTTACGCGACAGTCCGGCTGCTGAACCTCTCGACGGAGTAGCCGAGGCTGCCATACCCGCGGATGCGCTTCTCGCTCATGCGCCTGAGCGTCGGCACCACGTCATCGACGTAGTCGTAGACCAGCACCTCGCGCTTTGCTAGGTGCAGCCGGTGCAGGCGGCCCACGTACTGCGCCAAGGTCCCCCGCCAAGAGACCGGCATCGCCAGGAACAGCGTGTCGAGGCGGGCATCGTCGATGTAGCGGCCGGTCGCGATCAGCACGCGCTCTTCTGTGTCAGAAACATCCTTCAGGCGCCGCATCACCTCGCGGCGCTGCCTGACACCCATACCGCCCCGGAGCAGAAGCACATTGCGGGCGAAGCGGTCGAGTCTGTCGGCGAAGTGCTGCGCATAGTCCTTGCGCTCCGTGAGCAGGATCGGCGGGGGCTCTCCGTCCACCCTCTCCGGCATCCGGAACGCTGTCGGGCGCAGGAGCGCCCGGTGCCCGAATGGGCGCTGCCGGGCGTGCGCCTTCGCGTGCGCCCGGAACCAGACCGGGCCGCATTGCATGAAGATGATCGGATGGTGCCCGTCCTTGCGCGTGACGGTTGCCGATAGTCCGAGGACGAATCCCGCCTTGGCGCGGCACGCCACCGCCTCGAAGCTCACCGCCAAGAGGTGGTGGTACTCGTCGACGACGAGATGTCCGTAGTCGGCGACGATGTCGTCTACCTCGCTTTTCCGCACAAGGCTCTGGATCACTCCGACATCGACGATGCCCATGGGCTCGCGCTTGCCGCCGCCGACCTGGCCGATGGGGGACGACGGCAGGTCAAGGAACGCCCCGAGCCGTGCGATCCACTGCTCCATGAGTTGCCGGCGGTGAACCAGAACCAGCGTGCTAGTTCCGCGAGCGGCGATGACGGACGCGGCGACGACCGTCTTGCCGAACGCAGTGATCGCCGCCAGAGCGGCGTCGGCAGCGGCCGTCTGTTCCGGCGTCAGTTCGCCAAGGAAGGCCGTCTCGACGCGATGGCCGGCATTGCGCTCATCACGCAGATGCAGGGTAATGCCCAGGTCTTCGAGCAGTCCCTCCAACGCCTCGCGGCAGGCCGACGTGATGCGAGAGCAATTCGGCGCAGGCTACGATACGAGGAATGCCGAACGTCGAACGCCGCATCGCCTGGGCGCTGTAGAAGGCTGGATTCTGAAAGGCAGCGAGGCGAATGAGACGGTTGACGAGCGCCGCCGGCAATCCGGCGCGCGGAATGTAGATCCGGTCGCCCAGAACCGCGTCCACACGCTCCGGCAACGGCGCGGCCATCCCGGCAACGTTTGGCGCCGAGACGGTGGCGCGGTCCAGGGTTCCTCGTCCTCGTCATCAATCGGTATGCGCAGGCCGACGATGCGGTCTTGACGGCCGGCTTCGTCGACGATGCCCGATACTTCCGCCAGCGATAGGCGGCGAAGTGACGAGAGAAACGCCCATTGGTCCGGCCAGGGTTCGAATCCCTCGTCCAGGAACAGGCTGTTGCCGCTCTCTCGCGGACCGTGCTCCAAGGGCAGCGCGATGAAGTTGCCGAAGCCGCCGGCCGGCAGGGTGTCCTGGCTCGGGAAGAACCGGTCGTAGGACTCGAACCCGATATTGGCCCAAGTTCGCCAAGCGAGGAGCGATTTTGGCCGAATTCGGTGCGTTTTGCGCTGCAAGTCGTTGGGTTTCAATGGCCAGCCCTCTGAAACCCCAAATGTAGTGCTATAATGAATTACAATTTATTGACTCTCGTCCCAGAGCCTGCTCCCATCGGAGCCTGCTCCCCCGCGGTCGAGGACGAGGCCCAGCGCAGCGCCCTGCCGCGGGTCGACGTCGACTCCCTGGAGCTGGTCCGCCCGCGCTCGGTCGGCGTCGAGCACGTCGCCCTGTGGGCCATGCGGCAGCTCCGTCCGCCGTCCCTGCTCGAGGAGCTGGGCCTGTCCGGTGCGCAGCGCGCCGCCGTCCTCGGCAACCTCTTCGGCCGCATGGCCGCGCCGGCCTCCGAGCGCGCCTCGTGGCACTGGCTGCGACTTCGAGACCATGGACCGGAACGCCCTGCAGCGCGCCACCGACCACCTACTGCGCCACCGCGACACGATCGAGACGCGTCTCCTCCAGCGCGCCGCCGACCTGTTCGACCTGCAGCCCACCGTCACCCTGCACGACCGGACCAGCACGTGCTTCGAGGGCGCGGCGGACCGGCAGCCGCTGGCACGCCGCGGCCATTCCAGGGAGAAGCGCCACGACTGTCCGCTGCTCACGCTGGGCCTGGTGCTGGACGCCAGCGGCTTCGCGCGCCGCTCCAGGGTCCTGGCCGGCAACCTCGCCGAGGGCGGCGCGCTGCAGGCCATGCCGACGGCCCTGGACGCGCCTGCGCTGCGCGTCCGCGCAGCGGGCGGCGCAGGAGCGGGCGATGGCGGGGCAGGCCGGCGCGCGCCTCGAGACGGCTCTGCGGACGCTGCACGAGGGCCTGTCGCGCCAGGGCACGACCAAGCGCGTGAAGAAGGTCTGGCAGCGCATCGGACGGCTGCAGGCCCTTGTCGTCCGCCGCCCCGCACTGCGCGATCGACGTGCAGGCCGACGACAGGGGCCGCAACGCGACGGCGGTGGCCTGGAAGCGGCAGCCGCTGGAGGGCAGCGGGGCGACCCATCCCGGGGTCCACGGCCTGCGCACCCACAGCGTCGGCTGGGACGCCGAGCGGCTGTGGCGCACCTGCGTGACGCGGACCGACCTGGAGGCCGTCCTCCGCTCCCTCGGGAGCGCACTGGGACCGCGGTCTTCCGCCAGGCGGACGGACGCATGCTGCACGCGCGCAAGGCGACGCGGGCCGAGTCCTGGCAGCGGGCGATCCACGAGCGGCTGGGCGTGGACGCCTCGCCGGGCGGGGTCCGCAAGCTGGTCGTCCAGCCCAGACGACGAAGGGAAAATGCACGGAATGCAGTGCCACACGCCTGATTCCACGACCGCAATGTGCTCATTGCAAACGACCTGTGAAATGGGGTGGCAAACATGGGCTAGCTTCGAGTCCCTGTGGGCTGAACGAACAGGTACAAGCCGTTAGCGTCGGCGCTTGCTCCGAGGAGGCTTGGGGACGGCTGGGGCGCCAACATCCATACCCCCGCTGTATGCGGGAGCCGACTGGATTCCGCCGCACATCCTGACTGTATTTACTTGCCGTGAATGCGATGTAAGCGTCTAATATTCAGTGACTTACATCACATATTCAATGAGTATGAAGGCCCGTGAAAAACAGCCTACCGCTCGGGCAGCGCGAAGGCGACATACGATCCGCCGGACGGGCTACCGGTCTTGCCTCCGCCGGCGGCGATCGCAACGAACTGCCGGCCGTCCACTTCATACACAGCCGGCGTCGCATTGCCGCCCGCGGGAAGCACGGTCTCCCAGAGGAGATCGCCTGTACTCTTGTCGAACGCCCGGAACTTCCGATCGGGACCCGTTGCACCGATGAAGAGCAGTCCACCGGCCGTAACGACCGGTCCCCCGTAGTTCTCGGTTCCCGTGATCGGCACGCCCTGCTCGGCAAGGGCCGGGTATTCGCCCAAACGGACGCGCCATTCGATCTCGCCCGTGTCGAGGCTCACCGCGTTGAGCGTGCCCCAGGGCGGCGCGATCGCCGGGTAGCCGTCTGGATCAAGGAAGCGATTGTAGCCATCGTGCGTGAACGGCACGTCGTCGGGCTGGCCTTGCACATCCACGGCCAGGCCCACCTCCCCCGCGAACACGAACCGGGTGATGGCCCGGATCGCGCCGTCGCTGAGATTCGGCAGCGCCGGCATTCGTCCCTGCCCCTCACGGACGACCTTGGCGAACGCAGTCTCATCGAGTGACAGATCCGTAAGCGCTGGAAAGCTGGGTGGTGCGCCGCTCATGTCATCGAGGTGACAGGCGGCGCAGTATCTCTGATAGAGCCGCTTGCCGTTGAGTGCGCCGCCCATTTCCTGCTTGCGGTGCAGCCTCAGGATCCACGCCATCTCGTTCACGTTGACGTAGAGCATCCCCGTCTCTTGGTCGAATGCCTGGCCACCCCACTCTGCCCCACCGTCGAAGCCGGGAAAGATGATCGTTCCCTGCAGGCTGGGAGGAGTGAACAGGCCGTCGCTGCGTACCTGCCGAAAGCGCTTCAGCGCTGCGGCCCGCGCCTCGGGAGTCCGAGAGGTCAGTTCTTCCTCTGTCAGGCGCTGGCGGCCGAGTGGCTTTGGATGCACTGGGACAACTTGGCGGGTGGCGAGCTGCTCGCCATCAACGTCCGATGGCGAAGTCTCGATCTCCTTGAGTGGAAAGAGTGACTCGCCCGTGTCGCGGTCGAAGGCATAGATTTGGCTCATCTTCGTGCACACTACGACGGCGTCGACGAGCCGTGAGCCCCGCATCGCGGTCGCCAGCACCGGTGGCGTCGGGACATCCATGTCCCAAACGTCGTGCCGCACGAACTGGTGGTGCCAGACGAGTTCCCCGGTCTCTGCCCGTATGCAGAGCAGCGAATTGGCATAGAGGTTGTCACCGGACCGATTGCCGCCCCAGAAGTCAAAGGCCGCTGAGCCGGTACCGGCGTAAACAAGACCGCGCTCTCGGTCGAACGCCATGCCGGCCCACGAGTTCGCGCCGCCGTGACGCTTCCATGCGTCCTCGGGCCAAGTCTCGTGCCCCGCCTCGCCTGGCTGCGGAATCGAATGGAAAGCCCAACGAAGTTCGCCGCTGCGCGCGTCGAAGGCCCGAATGTAGCCGGGAGCGCTAGGCAACGTCTCGCTCACAACGCTGCCCAGGATGAGTAGGTCACCGACCACAACGCCGGGGGTGTTGAGAGTGACCGAGAGGCCGTCTGCCCAGGGCTGGAGCCCCTGCCGCAGATCGATCGCACCCGCTTTGCCGAACTCGGGAACCGGCTCGCCGGTTCTGGTGTCCAGCGCGTAGAGCATGTGGCGGGCGGAGGCGAAGAGCCTCGCATTCTCTCCGTCTCGCCAGAGCATGAACCCGCGGTTCTGGGTGCGGCTCGCGAACGGCTCACCGTCAACCTCCAGCCGACGACTCCAGAGTTCCTCGCCCGTGGCCGCGTTCAGCGCAAACACGCGACCGTTCGCGCTGGAGCCAAACAGCATCCCGTCGGCAACGAGCGGATTGCACTGGATCTGGGATCCGGGGAAAGCGTCTCCAGCGTCATACACCCATGCGCGCTCCAGTCGTACAACGTTGCTTCGGTCGATCTGGTCCAGCAGCGAGTACCGGCGCTGCTCTGCGCCGCCGCCGTAGACCTCCCAGTCCGCGTAACCGCTCCTAGGGCGTTGACGCTGATCGCCGCACCCTAGGAGCCCTAGGACGGCCAGCACAACAGTCAGGCGAGGCATCGGCGCCATGCTAGCACTGGCACAGAAAGCCCCCGATCGGGGTCGTCCAAGGCGCGATGGCCGGCGAATCGGTCCTCAAGTGCCGGGTGCTATCTTTGGCACTTCATGAGAGATCCCAAAACATTTCGGAGCTATTCGTGGTTCCACGGCGATCAATATGAGCATCTCTCGCGCCGGGCATGGCTCCGTTCGGAGGGTCTGGGGGACCAGGCGTTCGACGGGAGGCCCATCGTCGGCATCTGCAACTCGTGGTCCGAACTGACCAACTGCAACGCCCACCTTCGGACAGTGGCGGAAGCGGTCAAGCGAGGGGTCTGGGCAGCCGGTGGCGTGCCACTGGAGTTCCCCACGATCTCGCTCGGCGAAATGTTCATGAAGCCAACCACGATGCTGTTCCGCAACCTCATGGCGATGGATGTCGAGGAGTCCATCACCGCGAACCCGATCGACGGCGTCGTCCTGCTTAGCGGCTGCGACAAGACGACCCCGGCACAGCTGATGGGCGCCGCCTCGGCCAACATTCCCTCGATCATGGTGACCGGCGGACCCATGCTCTCGGGCCGCTGGCACGGCGAACCTCTAGGGTCAGGCACCGATGGCCGCCGACTGTTCGAGGATCTGCGGGCTGGACGGATAGGAGAGGAGCAGTGGGCGGAGGTAGAGGGCTGCATCTCGCGCAGCGCCGGCCACTGCACGGTGATGGGCACGGCCTCGACGATGGCGTCCATGGCCGAGGCGCTCGGCATGACCCTGCCAGGCGGAGCCGCGATCCCCGCTGTGGACTCGCGGCGCTACCAACTGGCGGAGGCGAGCGGACGGCGCATCGTGGAAATGGTGCGCGAGAACCTGACACCGGATCGCATCCTCACCCGTGAAGCGTTCGAGAACGCGATTCGGACGGACATGGCGATCGGAGGGTCAACCAACGCCGTCGTGCATCTCCTTGCGATCGCGGGAAGGGCGGGCGTGCCCCTCGTGCTAGGTGACTTCGATCGAATCTCGCGCGATACGCCGTACATCGCAAACCTCAAGCCATCCGGCGAGCACCTGATGGAGGATTTCTTCTATGCAGGCGGCCTGCCGTGCGTGACCAAGGAACTGCTGCCGCTGCTGCACGGCGATGCCCTGACCGCCAACGGTCGCAGCGTCGCGGAAAACACCGCCGGCGTGGAGGTGCGCAACCGCGACCTCATTCGGCCGATCGACAACCCACTGCACAACGAGGGTGGCACGGCGATCATATACGGCAACCTCGCGCCCGACGGAGCGGTCATCAAGCAGACCGCTGCCTCGCCGCATCTGCTGCGCCATCGCGGGAAGGCGCTGGTATTCGACCGCTACGAAACCCTGCGCGCCACCATTGACGACGACCTCGACGTCGACCGCAACACCGTGCTGGTCCTCCAGAACGCGGGCCCCCTAGGCGGACCAGGGTTCCCAGAGTGGGGCCACCTGCCGATACCGGCGAAGCTGCTCCGTGCCGGAATCCGGGACATCGTGCGTGTGTCCGACGCACGCATGAGCGGCACCAGCTTCGGAACCGACGTACTGCACGTATCGCCGGAGTCCGCAATCGGGGGACCACTTGCTGCCGTGCGCACGGGCGACGAGATCGAGCTGAACGTGCCTGAGCGGCGCATTGACCTCTGCGTCGAGGATCGTGAAATCCAGAGACGGCTACAGAACCGGCCTCAGTCCAAGCCGCACTACCGCCGCGGGTACGGCAAGCTGTTCCTGGACCAAGTCACCCAGGCGCACCTCGGCTGCGACTTCCGGTTCCTCGCGAGCGAGGACGGCGCGGGCAACGGAGCCGCCGCTAGTTGATCCAGACCGGGCTCGCCCAGCCCTTGTTGGTGTCGAGCTGCTCCATCCGCAGGTAGTAGTAGTCACCCGGTTTGGGTGCCTCGCGGTCCTCGAACTCGAACTCTACGTCCATCGGTCCATCGATGTTGACGAGTTCCGCCTCGAGCTCGAACTCCGTCTCGATGTCCATGAGTTCGAGGTAGCTGTGCTCGACCGGCCTTTCACCTTGGCCGCTCCAGCGGAAGTACCCGTCCTCGCGGAGGGCCGCCAACGGGATTTCGATGTTGACCGCACCGAGGCGCGGATCCTGCAGGGAGAACGAGAGCGTGCCCTCGGCAACACCTTCGAGCCGCACGATCATGCCGTCCCGATCGTTCGATGTCGTAGCCGCCTGCCATGCGACCGCATCGCCGTCCTGGCGCATCCACTCGAACTCCGCATCCCGGTCGACATAGCGCTCTAGCCGCAAGCTTCCGGAACTCGCCCGGAGTGTCCCCTCAGCCAATGCGGTGTTGGCGCGTCGTTGGTAGATGTTGTCTCCCCAGACCACACGCACTAGTGGGCCACGGTTCCGGGCGGGTTGCACGGCGTGCAGCACCTTGCCGTTCTTGATCAACTCCACGCGAGTCAGCGGTTCCGTGCCGGAGACCCGCACTGCTGCCCGAGCCGTCGAGTGCAATGCAGACGACAGCTCGCCTCCCATGGGCTCGCCGTTCACGCTGAACTCCATCAGCATGCGCTCGTTGCCCGTCACGCCGAAGGTGCGTCGCTCGTAAAGGCCATTCCAGATGTCGTCGCGGGTCTTGCCGTACGCAAACACTCCAGTCAAGGCGTTCGTCATGGTGTAGATCAGCCCCGGATAGGAATTGCCGAACCCCACCGTGTGGTTGTCGCTCGAGGCCGTCGCCGCAAGGCGCAGCCCGGCATCGAGATGCTTCTGCCACGATTCCTCGAAGACGCCGTGCACAGAGGCGATCTCGAAGCTGCGCTCGATGCGCGGATCGGTGCGGTGGTTCCAGTTCGGAGGACCGCCTCCCACGTGTGGGATCACCATGGCGGGCGCACGCGAGCGTTCCAGGAGATCCATCATCTTGCCGACGTCGGCGCGAGGCTCGTTGGGATCCAACTGCATGGTCGTCTTGGCGTCGTCCGAGTTGTAGATGACGTTGTGGTGGCCACCGGCGCGGGTGCCGACGCTGTACTCGTAGCCAAGGATCGTGACCAGCCCCTTCCAGCCGTTGAGGCGTTTGTTGGCTCGCATCATCGCGGGCCAGTTGTCCCGAGGATCCTGGTACTTGTCAAAGAGATAGCTGGGTCCATTGAGACCCAGAAACGTGTGGTGAGGCGTCAGAGACGCAAAGTCCAGAACGCCGTAGCGGCGGGCGTGCAGGTAAAGCTCCTCGAACGTGCCGCGGCCGTCGTGGAGATAGGTGTGCTGGTGCAGATCGCCGTAGTAGACGCGACGCTTGGGGTGCTTCTCGACACGAATCGGGTTGCTGGTGCCACGCAGCATTCCGTCGGCGGTGCGGACTTCCAATCGGTGTACGCCGGCTTGGTTCGCTACTACGTTCCCCGCCACGTAGTGGTGCAGGTCGGGATCGTACTCGAACGGGCCAGTGGCCAGATCGGGTGTGGAGAACGACAGGTCGAGTCCCTGGTAGTCCGACGCCAGCGAATCCCAGCGGTCGCTTGGCACCACTTCCACGGCAAAGCGGTCCCCGACACCAACCAGAGGGGGCGCATAGACGCGCAGCTTCGAGGCCTTGCCACCCATGACCTTCAGATACGCGTCGCCGCCGTAGTCGCGAGTTCGCTTGCTGGCGTCGCAGATCACGACGCGGAAGTTGAACAGGTTCTCCGCGTAGTGCTGCATCCGCACGCCCCGCGGGCCACCCAGATCGAAGTAGACCTTGTCCCCGGCAGACAACGACCCGCTTTCCAACAAGGCTTCGGCGGCCCGCCGGTACGGAAACACGCTCGGCGTGTTGCGCTGCAGCGCGTTGGAGAAGAAGCGGGTTTTCAACGTAGCTCCAGGTGCAGTGGTCTCAACCGCAAAGTGCGCCGCGGCATCCGGATCCTCAACCTGAAACTCCTCGACGTCGCTGGTGAAGTGCTTCCAGATCTGCAGCGATTCGCCCTCCTCGACGCCAGCCTCGCCGACGGTGTACTCGAGCCTGACCCGGTGCCGCTCACCGGCTTGGGCAATTGGGGAGGTGAGCATCTTGACCACTCCCTCCAACGGGAACGCCGGCGGCATATACGCGCCCGGCCGGTACTCGACCTGCCATCTGTCCGGATCTCCGTCACCCGGCTCGGCCACAGCCAATCGCTCCCCAAGCATCCAGAGCACCACCGCCGCGACGGCCGCAAGGGTGAGCACGATGCGCCGATTCGTCACGGCGCGATTGTACTGCAACGTTTTGGACGCCCGAGGGTTTGAGGCCCTGCATCGAGTTCCCGAGAATTTCGCCTATATACCGCTGTCACCGGAATGAAGGGCAATTGGGGTGGTAGCCCTCACCTGCTCAGCTATCCTTTCTTGCGATGGTGCGTTGGATTCCCCTAGCACTGGTCCTAGCCTCAACCCTGTTCGCTGCGGACGTGGGACAGGCTCCGCTGGTCTTCCGTGAGGACTGGACCGAGACACCACCGGCAATACCGCTGACGCAGCGCGATGTCGCCAACGGCGAGCTAGTTGTGACCGTGCACGGCGAGGGCCCTCCCATCGTCAAGAAGAGCTTCCACGATGCCCGCGACTGGGATCCGCACTACGCCTGGTCCGGCCTCGCCAAGCGACCGTGGGCCGTGAGCCTCGCCCTCAAGGACGGCGGCGTGATGGACCTAACCGGCACTGCGACCGTGCGATGGCGAAGTCGGCAGTCGGGGTTCCGGGCGCTCCGGGTGATCATTGGGCTTGAGTCCGGGCAGTGGCTGGTCAGCGATGCATCCGACGGTGCTTCTGAGCAGTGGCGTGTGTCGGAGTTCGGCTTTGCTGGGACGCGCTGGCGGCGGTTGGACGTCGGAACCGTCACGGAAGGCCCTTGGGAGGCCAGTCCCGACCTGAGCCGGGTGAGGGCTGTCGGCTTCACCGACCTGATGCCCGGTGGTCGTAGCCGTGCCTGCTCGCGTGTCGACTGGATCGAGGTGTACGGCAAACGCCTGCCGTAGGCACAGCAGAAGACCCGAGCGGTCGCTGTTCGGCCAGACAAACCGTTCCTGTCGACAGCATCGCTCGGCTACAATCGGGCGGTGACGGCACCGGAAGGTGCCTTCAGCATGACGGAAAGCGAACTGAAGTGGAGGCGTAGCCTCAGCCGCCGCAAGGCCTTGGCCGGTCTGGGAGGCTTTCTGGCAGCACCGGCGCTGGCCCCGGCTCAGCGCGACCCGTTCCGCGACCACAGTCGTGTGGCCGGCCTCGACGAGATGCGCGATGTCTTCGATTTCGAGGCAGCAGCCTACGAGCGGCTTCCGAGAGCAACATACAACTTCACGGCCCGCGGTGGCGGGACGGAGTTCACGCCCCAACGCAACCGTGACGCGTTCGACTGGGTCCGGCTGCTGCCGCGAGCCGCCGCAACGCCGGGCGCCGTCGACACGTCGTCAAATGTGCTCGGCACCGACCTGAAGGTTCCCGTGATGCTGGCCCCATCCGCGGCACATGCGGATCTGCACCCGGACGGGGAACACGCCACCTATGCCGGATGCAGCGCCGCGGCCTCGACCGGGATGATCGTGAGCCACGTGTCGAGCGTGCCGATTGGCAAGATCGCCAAGGCTGATGGAGGCCCCCTGTGGTTCCAGCTCTATCCGCGAGAGGAGATTGAGCAGAACCGCGAGCCGCTGGACGCCGCCCAGACCGCGGGATGTACGGCGATCGTTGTCACGATCGATCAGCAGGCCTCGTTCTACTACCGGAACTATCACGACCGAAATCTGTCGCTGCGCCGCCGCAGACCATCGCGCTACAGCGGGCCCACGGCCCGCTACCGGATGTCCTCATCGCGACTCTGGTACGAATGGCGCCTCTTCGACGAGCTTCGCCCGATGGTCGAGGTGCCGATCCTGGCAAAGGGGCTTCTGACGGGCGAAGACGCCGAGCTGGCAATCGAGCATGGCGTAGACGGCATCATCGTGTCCAATCACGGGGGCCGCACATTGGACTACACCCCGTCAACCATCGAGGTGTTGCCGGAAATCATGGATGCGGTCAGGGGCCGCGTCCCCGTTCTGATCGACAGCGGCTTCCGGCGCGGCTCCGATGTCCTGAAGGGCCTTGCCCTAGGTGCGGCTGCGATCTGCGTCGGCCGCGTTCCCCGTTGGGGCCTTGGCTCATTCGGCGCAGAGGGCGTGACGCGGGTGATGGAGATCGTTCAGGCGGAGCTAGCCGAGTCCATGAGGCGCTCTGGCGTCTACAAGCTGGCCGACATCGATTCATCGATCGTCAGGACGGACTTCCCGTGATGTCGGACAGGTCAACTCGCAGGTCGGCACTGACCAAGCTGGCAGCGCTTTTCGCGCCGTCGCCGGTGCTTTGCGCCCAGGATGCACCCGAGCTCATCGGCGAGCCCGCCGGGCGCATAACGCCGCTTGATGAGTTCGGCAACGTGCCGGAGTTCGAGCCGATGGCCGAACGCAGGCTGGATGCAGCGACCTTCGCCAGCATCGCGGAGGGCGACCGGCGGGCACTCGACCGGATCACGTTTCGGCCCCGAATGATGGTCAACACCAAGGAGATGGACCTGACGCTAGAGCTGTTCGGCCAGTCCATGCTCACGCCGATCATGGTGGGGCCGGCGTCCGGGCAGAAGCGGTTCCATCCAGAGGGCGAAGCGGCCACTGCGCGGGGTGCCACGGAGGGCATGGCCGTGATCGTCACCGCCGAGCACAGCGGAACTCCAATCGAGGAGTCGCAGGAGGCCGCGCCGGGCGCGTGGCGGCAGATCTATCCCGACTCGGATATCTCCGTGATCGAGGGACGCGCTCGACAGGCCGCAGCGGCAGGTTGCGCGGCACTATGCCTGTCTCTCGGGAACACACGCCACGGAAGCGCAGCGAACCGTGCCCTCGGTGGCAGCGATTCCACCACCGCGCATCTCGGATGGGACGAGATCGAGAGTCTCCAAAACAGCGCCGGTATCCCGGTTGTGCTGAAGGGCGTGATGCGGCCAGCGGATGCCCGGATCGCTGCGGATCGAGGGATCTCCGGAATCATGGTCTCCAACCATGGCAGCCGCACATCCGCCGGAGAACTCGAGTCCATCAGTGCCCTGGAGGAAGTCGTCCAAGCGGTCGAGGGGCGGATCCCTGTGCTCGTCGACGGCGGGATCCGATATGGCGGCGACGTGATCAAGGCGCTGGCGCTAGGCGCCACTGCGGTGATGATCTGCCGCCCGGTCCTGTGGGGCCTGGCGAGCTATGGCTCAGCCGGCGTCCAGCGCGTGGTCGAAATGTTGCAGACCGAGTTTGCGAAGGACATGGCGCAGGTCGGTGCGCCCAATCTCGCGTCGATCCGCCGGGACCACATTCGCGTGCACACGCGCTGAGCGTGTAGACCCCCCGTCAGCGCACTGCCGGGTTCGGCAGAGGCGGCTGTGCGTCGACGCTGTTCCGCCAGGCGTTGAGCTTGGCAAGCAACTGCTCTGCCCGGTCGGGCATGCTGCCCGCCAAGTCCTTGCTCTCGCTGACGTCGTTGGCGAGGTCGTAGAGCTCCACGCGGTCGTCCTCGTAGAAGTGCACGAGCCGCATGTCGCCATCGCGAATCGCCGAGTGCGGCGTGGAGCCGCCCGCGTGGTAGTGCGGGTAGTGCCAGTACAGAGTCTGCCGGTCCAGGTCCGCCCCTGGATCGCGCAGGAGGGGAACGAGACTCACGCCGTCCAACTTGGCATTGTGCTCGGGGTCGCCAGCCACGCCGGCAATCTCCAGCACCGTTGGATAGATGTCGACCGTGATGACAGGCTCGTCGCTGGTTGCCGAGCCCTTGGTCACACCTGGCCAGTGGTAGATCGTGGGGGTGCGTACGCCGCCCTCATAGGCTGATCCCTTCCCCGCTCGCAGGGGCTCGTTCTCGGTCGGGTTGCCCATGCGGCCGTCCGGCCCCTTGCGGTCGAGACCGCCGTTGTCCCCCGTGAACACGATGATCGTCCGATCGGCAATCCCGAGTTCGTCCAGCTTGGCCCGGAGCCTCCCGACGCTTCGGTCAAGCGCGGCGAGCATGGCGGCATAGCTGGGGTTGCGGTGCCGCTTGGCTGGATCCACTCGACCTTCAAACCGCTCGAGATCCGACACCTTGGCCTGTATCGGGGTATGGACCGTGTAGTACGGAAAGTACAGCAGGAAGGGCTCGTCGGCGAACCCTTCGATCAGCTGGAGCGCCTCGTCGGTCAGCCTGTCGGTGAGATAGTCGCCCGACTTTCCTCCTGGCGGCAAGGGCACCTTGCGATCCGGCCGAGCGTAGGGGTGGTGGTAGCTTCCCGGCGCACCCCATTCGTTGCCCCCAATGTTGATCTCGAACCCGTGCCGCTCCGGAAGGTAGTCGGACATGATGTCGGGCTCGAGGCGCGGCATCAGATGCCACTTGCCGACGTGCGCCGTGCGGTAGCCCTCTTCCCGGAGCACTTCCGCCAAGGTCTTGTGGCGGTGTTCGAGCTTCATCGTCCAGTCCGGCGGAAGCAGCGGAGCGTCCGGTCTGCGCTGACCAGCGATGAAGTCGGTGACGCGCGTTCGACCCGGGTACTGGCCCGTCAGCAGCGCCGCTCGCGTCGGCGAGCAGACAGTGCAGGCGGCATAGCCATGCGTGAAGCGCACACCATCCTTCGCCAAGCTGTCGATGTTGGGCGTCTCGAAGAAGTCGCTGCCGTAGCAGCCAAGGTCCGTCCATCCAAGATCGTCGACCAGCAGCACCAGAATGTTCGGCCTCTCTGGCGACGAACTCTGGGCGTGGACCAGCGACGCCGAAAGCGCGAACGCCAATACGACAGTGAACCCTCGGAGCTTGTGCATCGCCCGATTCTACCGACACCACCGATTCTTCGAACACGGAATCCCCGAAACGTTGCAGCGGGGCACACCACATTCATTTGCGACAATAAACGCTCCTAATGTCCAGCGCGGCTCCTCCTTCCGCGCCACCGACGCGCGATCGAAGAAGAATCCTCCTTCTGGTCCGGACAACTGCACTTGCTGTGGCGGCTGGAGCCCTCGCACTCGGGGTCGCGGTGCTGGCAGTCAGCTGGCACATCGACCAAACGACCACCTCGGATCTGTTCGCCGACGTTTCCGAGGTTCCTTACCGCAACGTGGCCGTGGTGCTAGGCACGGCGCGGTACTACACCGACGGTGTCAGGAACGAGTACTACTCGGCGCGGATCGCCGCGGCGGAGGCGCTCTACCGCGAGGGCAAGACCCACCACATCATCGTCAGCGGCTCCAACCCGAGCCGGTACTACAACGAACCGGTGGTCATGAAGAAGGATCTGGTGGAACTCGGCGTTCCGGCCGACGCCATCACCGAGGACAACGCGGGTGATCGGACGCTAGACTCCATCGTCCGGGCTCACAAGGTCATGGGCCAGTCGTCGTTCACCGTCGTGTCGCAGCGTTTCCATGCGGCTCGGGCAGTGTTCCTGGGCCGGCACTTCGGTATCGATGTCATCGGGTACTGTGCGCAGGATCCCGAAGGGCCAGGGCACTACGCCAGTCGTCTGCGAGAGTACGGTGCCCGATTCAAGGCACTGCTGGACGTCACTATCCTCGACACTCAGCCGCGCTCGCTGGGGGAGCCTGTCGCGATCCGGCTTGGGCCAGAAAGGGCCCCTCTGAACTTGGGGCCCGAGGGACGGGTCCGCGGGCCCGCATGGATGCTTACGGGGTCCGAAACTCCTCTGCCCAGTTGAGGACCACATGAATGGCGGGCTCTTCCTGCTGACCAGCTGGGGCAACGATCAGGAAGCGGCCATCTGGTCCGACGTCATACGTCATGGACCGCCGCCGTACCAGCAGGCTCGGGTGCGAGAAGAGTCTCTGAGTTTCGCCGAACCCGACTCCGTTACTGGTGTCCACTGCAACCGCATAGAGCGTGTCGTCCCTCAGGAAATAGAGTTCCGACCCGCCCTCGCTCCACCGGGGCATGCGTCCGCCGGAAGTGGTGACGCGCCAGCGCTGGTCGCCAGTGGGAAACGGCCGAATGTACACCTCGAAGCTACCGGACTCGGTGCTGTCGTAGGCAATGAAGCGTCCGTCCGGCGAGAACGAGGCATTGCCCATGATGAACGGTGCGCGCGGCAGGAACGGTCTCGGCTCCCAGCCCTCTCCGCTGCGCTCGAGGTAGGACAGCTCGTGCTCAATGCTGAAGCCTTCCCCAGTCGGAGGGCCGTCCGGTCGACGCGGGTCGCCACCTCCGCCACGTCGGCTGACTTGCAGCATCAGAATGTAACGGCCGTCCCGCGACCAGTCCTGCGGCATGAGCCTTCCCCGACCAGCCTCCTCCCCGGAAACATAGATCGTTTGGTGGGGCGCACCACCACCCAGCGACACCGAGAAGAGGTCCGGGGCCCCCCATGTGCCGTAGACGATCCGCCTACCGTCCGGAGACCAGATCGCGGTGGTCTCCTCGGCCTCGTCGAATGTCAGGCGCGACATCACTTCGCGCTCAGACTCGTGGACCCACAGGTCCAGCTCCCTCCCGGCGCCACCCGAAACCACCGCCTGCTGACCGTCCGGTGACAGCATTGGCGTCACAATGCGTTGCTGCGGCTTACCCACGGGCTCGAGCAATGTCCCGTCGCGCCCCACCCAAGCGAGCTGTGTGGCTCCAGTGAACGGGTCGCTCCGGTAGATCAGCGTGCCGTCGCTGGAGGCGGATGGCAGGCTGCCGGACTGTGCCACAACAAACGGTTCTCCCCGGCTCTCCAAGTCACCGAGGGAGAACGGCATTGCCCACAGCGCCGTCGTTGTGCCCCCTGGCTGGAACAAGAGGTGTCCGCTTGTCGAGTAGTACGGTGCCCTGCCCTCCGTGATCCGGATGGGGTCCCCAAGCTCCTCGCCACGCATGCGACGCGCCATAACCAAGTCCTCATCCATTGAGACCTCGTTGTAGAGCAGCACCGTTGAACCGTCGGGTTCGGTCGCGAGGGACGGCGACAGGATCGTGCTCCGGCGCCGTGCCATGTCCACCTCCACGGGCCTCGGAGCGCCGCCGATCGCCGAGATGCGCATAAGCGTTTCACCCCGCATCGTGTACACGATGAACTGGCCGTCCGGGCTCCATGCGCCGTCCTGGATCGGGGCCGCGGAGTTCTCGTGAAGCATGGTCACTGTGAGGCCCCGCATCGAGACCTTGCCAACGCCTCGTGTCCTTGTGAACCCGACGAAGAGACTGTCGGGTGACCAGAACACGTTCCGTGCCCCCTCAGTGCCGTCGACGCGAATGGGGTCAAGCTGGTTCAGCGGCTGCAGCCAGACAGCACTGTTGGCTCCTACGGTCGCGTAAGCCACGGTGCGTCCGTCCGGAGAGATGCGTGCGCCGCCGATGCCCGTCTGGCCGTCGAGTTCCGCCCGTGGGCGCAGGGAGAACTTCCGCACCACGGGCTCCGTTTCGGATCCCGTGGTTAGCAGCAGGCCGCCGACCAGTCCGACCACCAGCGCGGCAGTGATCGCTATCGGAACGCCGAACCGCTGGAGCTTGGCCCGCACGATCGCGCCAACGTTGGACGCAGCCGGCGGCTCGGGTGCAGCTACGGCTGGAGGAGGGGACGCTCGTTCCGGAGCGGGAGCTGGCGGAGTGGGCTGAGGATCGGTCTCGACTCGCGTCGGACCGCCCGAAGTGCCGCCAAGTCGCTGGATCGAAGTCTTGCCTGTGGCGGTGCGCCGCTGGAGCATCTCGAGGTCGACCGCCAGTTCACGGGCGTCCAGATAGCGTTCGGCTGCGGTCTTGGCGAGGCACTTCTCGACGATCCATTCGAGCTCCATCGGCACGCGCGAACGCACCGAGGTGAGAGGTTCGGGTTCGTCGTTGAGGATCCCGTAAAGAATCGCTTGGTCGTAGTGGCCCTTGAACGGCAGACCACCCGTGATGGCCTCGTACAGCACGACGCCGAGCGACCAGATGTCGCTGGGTGGCCCCACCTCATCGCCCAGGGCCTGCTCGGGCGACATGTAGGAGGTCGTCCCCATGCGGGTGTCGACCTTCGTGATCATCGAGGCACCGGACACCTTGGCGAGGCCGAAGTCCATCAGGGTCGCGGTCGGCCGACCATTGCGATCCTCGCCGAGCATGATGTTCGACGACTTGATGTCTCGGTGGACCACACCCGCGGCGTGCGCTGCGGCTAGTCCCTCCGCGGCCTGCCTGCCGATCTCATAGATCGAATCAAACGGTATGGGTCCCTTCTTGACGCGTTCGCCGAGCGGTTCGCCGTCGAGGAAGGCCATCGCGAGGAACGTGGCGTCCTTGGAATCGTCGATCTCGTAGACGGTGCAGATGTTCGGGTGGTCCAGCGCGGCCGCGGCCTGGGCCTCACGGAGGAAGCGGTCCGCGTGCTCGCCAATGCCGACCAGGTCGCGAGACAGGAACTTGAGCGCGACGGTGCGCTTCAGGCGGGTGTCTTCCGCCCTGTAGACCACACCCATGCCGCCCTCGCCCAGCAGTTCGAGGACACGGTAGCGGGACACAACCCGACCGACCATGGAGTCCGAGGGGCCCAAGACATTGTGACGAACAATCGTGATGGGCCGTTACCGAACTCGCCGCCACGAGTGTCCGATCAGGTGAGAATGATTCCATGGCGGAGCTGAAGACGAAGCCCACTGGTGCGGACCCACGTCCGTTCGTTGAGGCCATCGCCGACGAGGTTCGGCGTGCCGACTGCCGTGCGCTGCTCGATCTGATGGAGAGCGAGTCGAGCGAGCCACCACGAATGTGGGGCGACAGCATCATTGGATTCGGCAGCTACGACTACCGCTACGCGTCCGGGCGCTCGGGGACTTGGTTCCGCACGGGATTCGCCAATCGGAAGCAGGCACTGACGCTCTACCTGATGATGGATCTCGACGCCAACGCCGACCTCCTCGCGGCGCTTGGCAAACACAACCGCGGCCGGTCCTGCCTATACGTACGCAGGCTTGCCGACCTCAACGAAGAGACGCTGCGCCTCATGGTCCGCAAAGCGTTCGACCCGACCGGCTCGACGTGCTGCGGTGGAGGCCATTGAACGGCAGGCGGCTCGGTGAGAGCATGAACAGATGGACAGACTGATCCGCCGTGCGAGACTCCACCCTGGCCGCAACCTCCCTTCCGATGCGCGTAGGCGTTGACAGCGGTGGCACGTTCACGGACTGCATTGCGTGGGACGGCACCGCGCTGCGCAGCGCAAAGGTGCGATCAACGCCGGATGATCCGGACCAAGCGATTCTGAAGGGACTGGAGGCCTTCACCGCGACCGAGGTCATCCACGGCTCCACCGTCGCAACGAACGCGTTGCTGCAGCGGACTGGGGCGCGAACAGCACTCGTGACCACCAAGGGGTTCGAGGACCTCCTGGAACTGGCTCGCCAGAATCGTGCCGACCTCTACGACTGGACTCCCGCTCCTCGCCGCCTGCTCGTGAGCCGCGAGGACCGGCATGGCGTTCCCGAGCGCGTTCTGCACGACGGCTCGGTTCTGGAGCCCCTGACCCCTGACTCCATCAACTCCCTGATCCAGAAGCTTGGCAACGCAGAGTCGGTGGCAGTTTGCCTGCTGCACAGCTACGCCAACCCCACCCACGAGCTGATGGTCGGGCAGGCTCTGCGGGCCGCGGGATTCGCCGTCTCGCTTTCGAGCGAGATCCTGCCGGAGTTCCGCGAGTACGAGCGCGCTGCGACAACGGTTCTCAACTCGTATGTCACGCCGTTGATGAAGGGCTATTTGCAGTCCCTAGACGACGGGCTTCCGCAGGCCAAACTGCGCGTGTTCCAGTCCAACGGTGGATCCGTGTCGGCGAAGGAGGCCTCGACCCAGCCCGTGCGCACGGTTCTGTCCGGCCCTGCGGGGGGTCTCGTGGGAGCCGCCGCGCTGGCCCGACTTCTCGGCATCGAACGGTTCATCAGCTTCGACATGGGAGGCACGTCTACAGATGTGTCGCTCTTCGACGGCACATTGCAGTACACGACCGAGGGCGAGGCGGGAGGGCTGCCGGTCCACGTTCCCATGCTCGACATCAAGAGCATCGGAGCGGGGGGAGGTTCGATCGCATTCTCTGACTCGGGAGCGGCACTGCAGGTTGGCCCGCGCTCGGCTGGAGCCGTGCCGGGCCCCGTCTGCTACGGAACGGGAACCGAGCTCACGGTCACGGACGCGAACCTGCTGCTTGGCCGCATTGACGCGGCAGGGTTCCTCGCCGGAACGATCGAGCTGGACGAAGACCGCGCCCGGCACGTCGCCACGCAGGTCGCAAAAACCGCGGGCACGACCGTGGAACAACTGGCCTCTGCCATCGTGCGCGCCGCCAACGCGAAGATGGAACGCGCAATTCGGTCGGTTTCGGTCGAACGCGGCCATGATCCGCGAGACTACGCAATGATCTGCTTCGGAGGGGCGGGACCGCTCCACGCCTGCGACCTCGCCGAGGGTCTCGGCATCAGGACGGTGGTGACACCAGCCCAGGCCGGCGTCCTCTCGGCCCTTGGCATGCTCGTGGCGAACTGCGTGCGGGACTACTCCAAGAGCGTGCTCGCCTCAGAGCTCGATGCGGCATACGCGGAGCTCGAAACCGAGGCCCGCCGGGACATGCAGGAGCAGGGATTCGAAGCACCTCGACTGATCCGCACCCTGGACATGCGCTACAAGGGCCAGTCCTATGAACTCAACGTGCCCGTTGAGAAGAGACAGGACTTCGACCGATACCACCAGCAGCGATACGGATACAGCCACCAGGGCCGCGAGACTCAGTCCGTCACAGCTCGCATACAAGCTATTGGCGAGACCCCACCCGAAGACCAGCCGGACCTATCGACGCAGTCCGATCATCCAAGGTTTGCCAGCCTGCACGTGCCCGCTGGCTGGCAAGCGCGTGAGGTGACGGGCGGTCACACGATCCTCGAACGCGTCAGCTGAAACCTACGTCTGACGCGACGGCCTCGAGTTCGTCCACGGTCGCCTCCAGCTCGGGCTGCAGGGCGGAGCCGCCGGCCTTGGCAAGGGCTTCCGCCATGGCCCGGTAGTACCAGAGCGTACCTGTCCGACCGCCGCTGAACGCCTTCCACACGCCACTGCCCTCCGTGCGCAGCGCGGCGGTCAGCGACCGGCAGTTGTGAATCTTGTCTGCGGCGAGGACAAGCCTTGACTCGGGTGACACGATGGCGGCGCTGTCGACGGCTGCCGTCTTGCGCTGACGCCATGAGAGGGTCGGGTCGAGGTTGTCCGTGCATTCCAGGACGATCTTCGCCACCCGATCGCCGAAGCGGAGACGGATCGTCTTGGCGGTAGCGAAGCCTCCTTGGTCCTCGACGGCATCGTGCAGGAGCGCGGCGATGCACTGCTCCTCGCTGCCGTGCGCCTCCATGACGAGCGAGGCGACCCCCAGCAGATGCGAGAGGTAGGGCCCTCCGCCGGTCTTTCTCCGCTGGTCATGGTGCAGCGTCGCGGCGAACGCGACTGCTTCGCTGAAGGGTGGGGCCATGAGGTGCTCAGGCTATGATCCTCAATATGGAAACCACGCGACGCCGATGGGCGTGCGGCATGGCGGTTGCCGCGCTTGGATGCGCCACGCAGGACAATCGCGAAGGCGCCGGCGAGAGTTCCGATAACGCTACGAAGGACCTGCCGCACCATGTCGTAGACCTGCACTGCGACACGCCGATGCTCTTTCAGAACGAGAGCTACGACATCGGCATCCGAAACGAGATCGGCGAGGTCGACATTCCGCGCATGCGAGAGGGCGGGGTCACGGCTGTGTTCATGTCCGTGTACACCAGCGCCTCGCGCAACACGGAGCTCGAGGCGGTCCAGAAGGCCCTAGAAATCACTGACTCAGTGCGCCAGGAGACGCTCCGGTTCCCGGACGACCTGGTGCTGGCGACATCGGCGGATGCCATCGAAGCGGCGCGTCGGGACGGGCGGATCGCCATGCTCATCGGCATTGAGGGCGGACACATGATCAACTCGTCACTGGGTGTCCTGCGCTCCCTCTACGATCTCGGCGGACGCTATCTGACCCTCACTCACTCACGGGACACGCCGTGGGCGGGCTCATCTGGGGAGACCCGAAACACAGGGCTGTCAGAGTTCGGACGGTCGGTCGTTGCAGAGATGAATCGCCTCGGCATGATGGTGGATGTCTCCCACGTGTCCGACCAGACGTTCTGGGATGTCATGGAGACGACCAAAGCGCCCATCATCGCATCGCACTCCTCGATGCGCGCCATCGCGTCCCACAAGCGCAACATGGACGACGAGATGGTCCGCGCGACGGCCGAGGGCGGCGGAGTGGTCCACATCAACTACTACAACAGCTTCCTGGACGACGAATACGCCAAACGCTCCAGCGAGTGGAGCGAAGCAAACCCCAACACCGGCCGGGACGGGCCGTTCGGTGCCCGCACTCGGGCCAGGTTCGCGGCGATCGGAAGACCTAGCCTGGACACGCTGCTGGACCACTTCGAACACGCCGCGAACGTGGGCGGCATTGAGGCAGTTGGACTGGGCTCGGACTTTGACGGCGTGGACGGCGAACTGCCCGAGGGCGTGGACGACATCTCCAACATTGGCAACATCGTTGCCGGCCTGGAGAGCCGCGGATTCGACAGCGACGCGATGGAGAAGATCTTGGGCGCAAACTCGCTGCGCGTGTTTCGCGATATCGAGGCGGCCGCGGGCTAGACGGCGACAGCCGGATTCGACAGCGTGCCGATCTCGGGCACGTGTATCGAGCAGATGTCCCCGGGCTGCAGAGCGGCCTCCTGCTCGACGATAATTCCAGTCCCCGTCAAGACAACAGTCGGAGTGGGCACGGCATTGCTCAGAATCAGGCAATCCACCAGTTCTTCGAGCCTGCGGCGAAGCTTCGACGTGGACACGCTGCCCTCGAACGTGAGCGCATCGCCGCGCTGGATCGTGCACGTCATCTCCAGGGAGTAAGGATCGTCCACCTCGTCAGGAGTGACGAGCACCGGACCGATGGCGCAGCAGCGGTCGTAGACCTTCGACTGCGGCAGATACAAGGCGTTCTCGCGCTCAATGTCCCACGCCGAGACATCGTTGCCGAGCGTCAGAGCGAGGATCGTGCCGCTGGAGCCGATCACGATGCCGATCTCAGGCTCAGGAGCGGTGAACGTAGAATCCGCCCGGATGCCGATCGGGTCGTCCGGACCCACGCAGACTCGCGCAGTGCCCTTGAAGAAGATCTCCGGTCGGTTCTCAGGCTTGTGGACATAGGAGTACATGCCCTCCCGCGTTCCGATTTCTCCGTCCCGGAAATCCGCGCTAGGTGCATAGGTGCATCCACAGGCCCAAACTTCTTCAGGGTGGATGGGAATCGCCCTGTCTTCGTCCGCTACCGGGACCGTCGTGCGGACCGCAGTGACTTCGGAAAGGCTCGCACTGCGCTCATCCGACAGCCGGCAGAGATCACTGACCGTGACGCCGGGAATGGCCTGGAGGCCAGCGCCGTTCTGAATCGCTGCAGTCACCCGGCCTTCGTGGAGCACCTGACCGATCTTCATGAGCTTGTTCTCCCCACGCACATACTCCCATACTGGAACGCCCTTGGACGGCCACGCCGTCAGAGAGCCATGACCGGCTCTTCAACCGGAGCCCGGCCATAGGGCAGCGGCGCGGGCACGTCGACGAACTCCGCCACGGCGGCGAAGAGTGGACGGAAGTCCTTGGACAGGTTTCCGATCAGGCAGTCCGTCAGGTCCCCGCGAAGGTGCGGGTGCTTCTTCAACAGCCGACCGAAGTTGAAGGCCTCCTCGTAGAACGCGTAGACGAGCTTGCGCATCGCCTCGACACCTGCGCAGAGCTCCCGGCCATAGGCATCGAATTGGCTGGCGCTGACGTTGTTCGCGTCCAGCGCTTCGTGGGCAGCATGCGCCGCCCGCTCGCCGCTCAGCAGTGCTAGGAGAACACCGGACGAGAAGACCGGATCCAAGAATGTGAATGCGTCCCCGGCGAGCACGAGGCCGTCTCCAGCACAGTGGCGGGAGCGGTAGGAGTACTCAGCGGTCACCTGTACTGGCTGGCAGCGCTGGCTTTCTGCCAAGTGGTCACTGATCCATGGATTCACCGCGATCTCGCGGTCGAGGATCATCTCCAGGTCCTTGCCTTCGCGATAGAGATAGTCCCGTTCGGCAACGACGCCCAAGCTGACGATGTCATCCGGCAGCGGGATGTACCAGAACCAGCCCTTCCCGGGCAGGTAGGCCACGGTCGTCGCGCCCTCGTCCAGACCCCTGTCGCGCTTGGCGCCCTTGTAGTACGACCAGATGGCCACCTTGTTCAGTGCCGGATCCTGGACGACCCAGCCGAACTGAGTCGCGGCGAACCCATGCCGTCCTCCGCAATCGATCGTGATCGGCGCATGCACAGGGAACCGTTCACCGTCCCGCTCCACCAGCAGTCCGGTGCACTGGCCATCCTCCAGAAGGATCCGCTTCGCCGTCGCTCCCATCATCACCTGCGCCCCCTTCTCGACGGCGTTGGAGAGCATCATCTGGTCGAACTCGCTGCGCACGACCTGCCAGGTCTGGGCGGCCGGATGATCGAAGTGCTGTTGGAAGTAGAACGGGGCCGACACCCGGCCACCCAACGAGGCGAACTGTACGCTGTACTTCTTGATGAAGGCCGACCCGCGCAGCTTGTCGATCATGCCGATCCGCTCAAGCGGAAAGTAGCAGTAGGGCAGCAGCGACTCGCCGACCTTGTAGCGAGGGAACCCTTCGCGCTCAACGACAAGGACCCTGTGACCGTGTTCCGCTAGAACGGCCGCCGCGGTCGATCCTGCCGGACCGCCACCGAGAATGACGACGTCCCAATCCCCGGAACGTCGCGGCGCTGCCTGGCCCGTGCGCAGCGGTTCCTCAGGCATAGCGGATGTTGGTGTGCTCCGGAAGGAAAAAGGCGTGCAGCAGGCGATCCACCTGGAGAAGCCCGTCCCTTGTCAGGGCAATTGAGTCGCGATCGAAGTGCAGCAGACCATGGTCTCGGAACTGGTCGAGAATGGTGCCCCAACGCTCCGTCACGTCCACGTCGAACCGTTCACGGAACTGCGCGGTCTCAACCCGCCCCAGCTTCATCTTGAGGACGAACTGGCGGATCATCGCCTCCTGCTGGGTGGTGGTGAGCGCTCGCGCCACGGGCAGTGCGCCCTGAGAGACCTGCTTCAGGTAAGGCTGCATGTGAGCGTCGTTCTGGTAGTGGACACCGTCAAGGTGTCCGAACGCCGAGACCCCGAGCGCGAGCATGTCGGCACCGTCCCAGAGTTCGTCGCGGTAGACGAACCGGATGCTCGAACGGTCGCGCACCGCGGTATAGGCGCTGCCGATGTTGTATCCCGCGGACTCGAACGCCTCGAAGGCCTCGCGCGTCCAGCGCCGCTTGGTCGGCCAGTCGGCGATCTGCCTGGCATTGCCGTCGCCGTCGCGCATCTCCTTGTAGATCGTGGTGTTGAAGGGGACCTCCATCTGGTAGACGGTCACAGCATCTGGGGCCAGACGAACCGTCTCCTCGACGCTATGCGTCCACTTCTCGTCAGTCTCACCGATCATGCCAGCGATGAGGTCGATGTTGACCTGCTCGAACTCGGTGCCGCCAAGCCAATCCCAGACGCGGTAGATCTCCTGGGAGCGATGGGCGCGGTTGTTTTGCTTGAGGATTTCGTCGTCGAAGTTCTCGACGCCCAAGCTCAGACGAGTCACGCCGAAGCTCCGGATCGCCTCCAGCTTGCTTCTGGTCAGCGTGCCGGGCTCGCACTCGAACGCCACCTCCCGTGGCGCATCCCAGGGAAGCGCCTCTTGGAGGGCATCGGTCAGCATCTCCAGCTGCTTGCGAGAAAGGTATGAAGGTGTTCCGCCGCCGAAATAGACGAAGTCCAGCGACCGGCCCTGAAGGAAGGGCTGCCGCCCGAGCACCCTCGCCTCCTCGATCACCGCTCTCAGATAGTCCTCGATTTCCCTGTGATTCTTGTCGGTGTAGACGCGGAAGTAGCAGAAGTCGCAGCGCTTACGGCAAAACGGCAGGTGGATGTAGAGGCCAAGCGGCGTGTCGACGTTGCCCGGCTTCGCAAGCCGATCCAACGCGGAGGAGCCAGCGCCACTCTGCCACACCGAGAAGGGCGGATAGTTCGAGACGAAGTAGTTGCCGGCCTGCGTCTGCTCGTTGCCGTCCAGCAATTCTGTCACTTCCGATACCTGTGGCATACCCTGCCCGCTAGGGCCTCACGATTATTTTGGCAGTTTTGCCAGAACCTCTCCGCTACCCGTGTCGTCTGGACCGCTGCCAAGCGCCGGTTTAGGGGGCCGATTCGGCAGTGCCGGAGGCCCGCCCCAGATAGGCACCGAAACGATCCTCGAGCATTCCGAGCGGCAGGGGACCACTGTCAAGTACGGCGGAGTGGAAGTCCTTGATGTTGAAGGAAGCCCCATGGGCGTCCTGCGCCGTCTTCTTGAGTTCCATGATCTTGAGCTGGCCCAGCTTGTACGCGAGAGCCTGTCCCGGCCAAGCGATGTAGCGGTCCACCTCGCTCTCGTCGCCGAGGTACTCGACCGCCTGCTCGCGCGTCCAGTCCATGGCGTGAAGGCCCGTGTCGACCACCAGTCTCCGGGCACGGAAGCGCTCGCTTTCGAGGGCGCCAAAACGACTGGCCGGATCGTCATATACGCCGAGTTCGTGCCCGAGGGACTCCGCATACAGCGCCCAACCCTCTACATACGCAGTCTTCCGATAAAGCCTTCGAAACCTTGGCAGACCCGTGAGCTCGAGCTGCAGCGCAATCTGCAGGTGATGACCGGGGTTGGTCTCGTGCAGCACCAAGGCCGGCTTGTCGAACCGCGACTGCTCCGTCGCCCGGTACGCCTTCAGATTGAACCACGCTGACCGAGACCCGTCAATGGCGGGAGAGTCGTAGTTCGACGCGGAGGCTGCCTCGGTGTCCGGGGGAATGGCGCGGATGCCAACTCGATGGCGCGGAAGGACCCGAAAGAGACCCGCAAGGCCGGGCAGAATCCGCATCGCTACATCGCGATGGTAGGCCAGCATCTCTTCCCGACTGGCGAACAAGTAGCGCTTGTCAGTAAACAGATGACGCTCATACTCCTGAACCGAGCCATCGAAGCCCGCGTCCTGCACGACCTCCTCCATGGCCTTGTGGATGCGCTCGACCTCCCGGCGTCCGGTCTCGTGGATTTCTTCCGCGGACAGGTCAAGGGTGGTGTGGTGCTTGATGAAGAATCGGTAGATCGCGTCTCCGCCTGGAAGCCCGGTCACGCCGACTGTGCCCCTGGCTGCGGGTGCGTACTCCTCGGTGAGGAACTGGCGGAGACTTGCCCATGCCGGCTGAAACGCCTCCTCATACGCGGCCTCGGCACGCTCGAGGATCTCCCTCCGGCGCGTCTCCGGAATGCTTTCCGGCATGGCGCGAAACGGGGCCAGTAGGGGTGACTCTGCGGCAGGCGACTCGGCCTGAATCTCCAGCTGGCGAACCACGATGTCAACGATCAGCCGCGGCTGCGCAAGACCGTTCTGGATGGCATGCCGCAGGGTCTCGATGTTCTGGTCGATGTATGCAGGAACCGTCTCGATGCGCGCCAGCATGTCCTCGAAGTTCTCCTCCGAGTCGGTACGCATCTCGCGAATCGTATGGAGAACCGTCGTGTGCAGTCCGAAGAGCTGGTTTAGGCGCGTGAGGCCGGCCTCGTATCGAAGACCGCTCAGTTCGTCGTCCAACTGGAGCTGCAGGAGTTCCAGGCTGAGGGCGTCCTCATCCTCCAGAGATTCTGGATCGAATGCTTCGAGCCGCGCCGAGTATGAGCGGATCCGGTCTTCCCACGCCTTGAGTCCCGACTGCGACCAATCCCGCCATCGGTCGTCGTACTCGTTGCGTCCGATGGACGTTGCCAACTCCGGGTTCTCACGCAGGTAGTCCTCATACCACTCGTCGAAGATGCCATTGAGTTCGCCGCTGGGGCCTTCCGCGCAGCCGGGGTTCATCAGGATCGCTGTGAGCGCTACCACTAGCAGGAGCACGCAGGGCACTCCATGGCCCGCCACGCAATGCGTCGACCTCTTGCCGAGGTTTGCAGGTGTCATTCGCATGCCTTCTGGCGCCAGCGCTTGCCGAACCCGTCGCTATCCGCCCAGGGCTCGATTCCGCTGCGCAACCACTGCCATGTCGTCAGTCGTTGGATGCGGCGCAACCGCAGGTGTGCTGAGCCCATATCGTACTTGAGCCTAACGGCCGATGACCGCAGGCAAGCCCGCATCAGCAGCTCAGAAGCCACCAGTTCAGTACACTCGGGCATTGCGGCTTCCAGCCGATGCTCGGGCTTGACCGCGGACAGAATCTTGCGAAGGCTGGAAGGCAAGGTGGCCATCGTCACCGGTGGAGCCAAGGGACTGGGCGCCGCATTCACACGTGCCATAGCTGCCGAAGGCGCAACCGTAGTCATCGCGGACGTTGTTGACGGCGAAAGTCTGGCGGCGGAGGTCCGCGAGACCTGTGGACCCTGTTCCGCCGTCGTGACGGACGTAAGCGACGAGCAGGCCGTCCACCAGCTGGTCGACAGTGTGATGGAGGATTTCGGCCGAATCGACATTCTCGTCAACAATGCGGCCGTGTTCTCGACTCTGCCACCGACACCCGTTCTCGAAATCGACGTGGAGACCTGGGACAAGGTGATGGCCGTCAACGTCCGGGGTTCATTCCTCATGGCCAAGCACGTCGCCCCCGCGATGGTCGAGCGGCGCCAGGGAAAGATCATCAACGTGTCGTCCGGCACTGCGTACAAGGGCCAGCCAACCGGCATGGCCCACTACGTGACGTCAAAGGGAGCGGTACTCTCCCTGACCCGAGCACTGTCACGCGAGCTCGGCGATCACGGAATCTGCGTCAACACGCTCGCTCCCGGACTCACCCTTAGCGACAGCATCCTGAAGAACGAGGCCCACATTGCCATGGCAGCTGACGCAGTCCTCGCCAGCCGCGCCCTGAAGCGGCATGGACAGCCTCAGGATCTGATCGGTGCGCTCCTGTTTCTGGCCTCGTCGGACAGCGACTTCGTGACCGGTCAGACTATCGCCGTGGACGGCGGATCAATCAACACCTAGCCCAAGTTCGCCAAGCGAGGAGCGATTTTGGCCGAATTCGGCGTGTTTTGCGCTGCAAGTCGTTGGTTTTCAATGACCAGCCTCCGGAAACCCCAAATGTAGCGCCATAATAACTTACAATTTCCTGACTCCCGTCCCAGGGCCTGCTCCCATCGGAGCCTGTTCGTCCGCCAGACCCCCACTCGCCCCCGCGCCAAGGGCCAGGAGCCCCACTTCACCCACCACCTCGTCCGCTCCGTCCGCTGCGGCTCCAGGGTGCGCCAGCGCACCCTGCGCAACCTCGGCCGCCACGTCCCCCCTGCCGCGCGGGGACGGGCCGGCGCTGTGCGCCCGCGTCGAGCGCATCCTCGCCCCCCAGCGCTCCCTCGAGCTCGGGGCCTGCTCCCCCGCGGTCGAGGACGAGGCCCAGCGCAGCGCCGCCCAGCTGGTGCAGGCCGGCGTCTCCCCCGTGGGCCCGGTGGCCGCCCTGCCGCGGGTCGACGTCGGCTGCCTGGACCTGGTCCGCCCGCGCTCGGCCGGCGTCGAGCACGTCGCTTGTGGGCCATGCGGCCGCTCCGTCTGCCGTCCCTGCTCGAGCAGCTGGGCCTGTCCGGTCCGCAGTGCACCGCCGTCCTCGGCAGCCTCGTGGCACTGGCTGCACCAGCGCAGCGCCCTGAGCGAGCTGCTCGGCTGCGACTTCGAGACGATGGGCCGGAACGCCCTGCAGTGCGCCATCGACCGCCTCCTGCGCCACCGCGAGACGATCGGGACGCGTCTCCTCCAGCGCGCCATCGGCCTGTTCGACCTACAAGTCCACAGTCACTCTCCACGACCGGACCAGCACCTGCTGCGAGGGCGCGGTCATTCCAGGGAGAAGCGCCACGACTGTCCGCCGCTCACGCTGGGCCTGGTGCTGGACGCCAGCGGCTTCGCGCGCCGCTCCAGGGCGCTGGCCGGAAACGTCGCCGAGGGCGGTGCGCTGCAGGCCATGCCGACGGCCCTGGACGCGCCGCCGGAGGCGGCCGTCGTGCTCGACAGGGGTCTCGCCACGGAGGGGAACGTCGCCTAGCTGCGCGAGGCCGTCGAGCTGCTGGGCGACGAGGCGCTGCGCTCGCTGCGGAGCGAGGCGCCGGGGGCGGAGGCCGGGGGCGGCGACCTGGCGGAGCGGCTGGGGACGGAGTGCCTGCGCTACCTGTACCGGCTGCTGTTCCTGTTCTGCAGCGAGGCGCGGCCGGAGCTGGGCTACGCGCCGGTGGACGCGGAGGCCTACCGCAGAGGGTACGGCCTCGAGCGGCTGCGGGACCTGGAGATGGCGCGTCTGGAGACGGCCCGGGACCGGGACGGCCAGCACATCCGGCGCAGCCTGGACCGCCTCTTCCAGCTCGTGCGGGAGGGCTTCGAGCCGGCGCCGGGGGGGCAGCGGCGGCTGACGTTCGAGGAGCGGACGCTGCACGGCACGTTCCGCATGGAGCCGCTCGACAGCCGGCTGTTCGACCCCGCCAGGACGCCGCTGCTGGAGCGCGCCCGGCTGCGCGACGAGGTCATGCAGCGGGTCCTGCGCCTGCTCTCGCTGACCCGGCCGGCGCAGGGACGGCGCCGGCGGGGGCGCATCTCGTACGGTCAGCTGGGCATCGGCCACCTCGGCGGGGTGTACGAGGCCCTGCTGTCGTTCCGGGGCTCCATCGCCCGGGAGGACCTGTACGAGGTGCAGGTCCCCGGGAGCGTGCGGGACGAGCTGGAGCCGGCCTGGTTCGTGACGGCGGAGGCCCTCGCGCAGTACACGGAGGAGGAGCGGGTCCACGTCCGGGACGAGCGGGGGCGCAGGCGGCTGCTGCGCCACCCGCAGGGCCGGTTCCTGTTCCGGAGGACGGGGCGCGAGCGCGAGCGGACGGCGAGCTTCTACACGCCGGAGCCGCTGACGCGGACGGTGGTGCGGCAGGCCCTGGAGGAGCGCATCGACGCGGGCATGCCGGCCGCGCGGATCCTGCAGCTGCGGGTGTGCGAGCCGGCGATGGGGTCGGCGGCGTTCCTGAACGAGGCCGTCAACCAGCTGGCGGAGCGCTACCTGGAGCGTCGCCAGCGGGAGCTGGGGCGGCGCATTCCGCCCCGGGAGCGCGCCGAGGAGCTGCAGCGCGCGCGGCACCACATCGCCGACCGGAACGTGTTCGGGGTCGACCTGAACCCGGTGGCGGTGGAGCTGGCCGAGGTGTCGCTGTGGCTGAACTGCCTCGTGCAGGACGGGCACGTGCCGTGGTTCGGGTACCAGCTCTTCGCCGGCAACTCGCTGGTGGGCGCGCGGCGGCGGACGTACCCGCGGGCGGAGATCGCCGCCGGGCGGCGAGGGGGCGCGCGGTGGTTCGGGCGGGAGCCCGACGCGGTCGGCCGGGGGCCGGCGGCGGCCTGTCCGGCGGGGGCGGTCTACCACTTCCTGCTGCCGGACCCGGGCATGAGCCGCTACGGCGACCGCTTCGTGCGGCAGCTCGCGCCGCAGCCGATGGCGGCGCTGCGGGCATGGCGGAAGGCGTTCTGCCGGCCGTTCGGGGAGGCCGACGCGGACGAGCTGGAGCGCCTCTCGCAGGCGGCCGACAGGCTGTGGGGGCTGCACGCCGAGCAGCTGGCGCAGGACCGCGCGGCGACCGAGGACGCGACCGCGGTCTGGGGGGCCGAGCATGCGGAGCGACGGACGGCCAACGGGTGGAAGGAGACGATCCGCGGCCAGGGCGTGTTCGGCACGCGGGCGCGGACGGCGAGCCCCTACCGGCGGCTCAAGCTGGTCCTGGACTACTGGTGCGCGCTGTGGTTCTGGCCGATCGAGGCGAAGGTCGGTCCGCCGACCGGGAGGAGTTCCTGACCGAGGCGAGCATCGTCCTGACGGGCGACGTGCGGGACGCGGCCGACGGGCCGGGGCAGGCGGCGCTGCAGTTCGGGGAGGAGTACGCGGCGCACGCGGCGGGCATGGCGCGGCGCATCCTCGACGAGACGGGGCTGCTGGACCTGGAGCGGCTGTGCGAGCTGTTCCCCCGGCTGGGGTTCGTGGACGCGCTGGCGGAGCGCATGCGGTTCCTGCACTGGGACCTGGCGTTCGCGGACGTCTTCTACGGAACGGGGCCGGACGGGGAGCCCTCCACGGGCTTCGACCTGGTGCTGGGCAACCCGCCCTGGATCAGGCTCTCCTGGGACGAGGCCGGCGTGATCGGGGACTTCGAGCCGACCGTGGTCGTGCGCCGGCGCAGGGCCGCGGCGCTGCGCCGGGAGCGGCCGGGGCTGCTCGCGCGCAGCCCCGGCCTGCGGGCGGCCTACCTGGACGAGTACGCCGCGACGGAGGCGACCAAGGCCTACCTGGGGGCGCCCCAGAACTACACTCTGCTCCAGGGCATGCAGGCGAACTCGTACAAGTGCTTCCTGCCGCAGGCCTGGAGCGTCCTCGGCGAGCGCGGCGTGGCCGGCCTGCTGCATCCCGAGGGCCTGTTCGACGACCCCAGGGGCGGGGCGCTGCGCGCCGCGGTCTACGCCCGCCTGCGGGCCCACTTCCAGTTCCGCAACGCGCGCAAGCTCTTTGCGGACGTCGACAGCAAGACCCGGTTCAGCGTGAACGTCTACGGGCCGGAGCGCGGGCGTCCGGGATTCGTGCACATGGCCAACCTCTTCGCCGCGGAGACCATCGAGGCGTCGTTGGAGCACCCGGGCACCGGTCCGGTGCCGGGGATCAAGCGCGTCGGCGGGGGCTGGGAGACGGACGGCCACGCAGGGCGGATGGTGCGGGTCGGCCCGCGGGAGCTGGAGACGTTCGCCGCGGCGCTGGACCCCGCGGGGACGCCCGCCGGGCGGGCCAGGCTGCCGGCGGTGCACTCGACGGAGCTGATGTCTCTGCTGCGGAAGTTCGCCGGCCAGCCGCGGCGCCTGCGCGACCTGGCGGGCCAGTTCGCATGCGGAGCCATCTGGCACGAGACCAACGCCCAGCGGGACGGCACGATCCGCCGGGAGACGCGCTTCCCGCGCGAGCCCCGCGAGTGGATCCTGTCGGGCCCCCACTTCTTCGTCGGCAACCCGCTCGGCAAGACCCCCCGCCGCGCCTGTCGGTCCAGCGGCGACTACGACTGCATCGACCTGACGGCGATCCCGGACGACTACCTGCCGCGCACGAACTACGTCCCGGCGTGCGGCCGCGACGAGTACGCGCGGCGGATTCCGTCGGTGCCGTGGGCCGCGGACGCTCCCGACGGCCCAAGCCGGAGGGTGACGGGCCACTACAGCATGGTGAACAGGGCAATGGTGGGTCCGGCGAACGAGCGAACGCTGATTTCCGCGATCGTGCCCACGGGGGTTGCCTACATCTACACACTTGTCGGCACGAGCCAGCGGGATCTGCGGGATCTGCTCGACTTCCAGGGCATCTGCCAGGCGCTGCCGATGGATGGCTTCGTCAAGATGACCGGGGCAACCCACCTGCAACCGGTCCGGCTGCGACAGCTGCCCCTCTGCAGGCTTGGACCCCGTCCTCGACGGTCCCTGCAGGCGCGCGTGCTCGGCCTGCACTGCCTCACGAGCCACTACCGGACGCTCTGGGAGAGCTGCTGGGACGACGCGCACGCCGCCGACGGCTGGACCCGTTCCGATGCACGCCTGAACGCGGGTCGCTGGGGCGGGCTGGAGAGAGCGTGGAGCCGCGACTCCGCGCTGCGGACGGACTTCGAGCGACGCCAGGCGCTGGTGGAGGTCGACGTGCTGGTGGCGATGGCGCTCGGGCTCACCCTCGACGAGCTGCTGGTCCTCTACAGAGTGCAGTTCCCGGTCCTGCGCGAGTACGAGGCGGACACGTGGTACGACCAGGATGGTCGGATCGTCTTCACCACCTCGCAGGGACTCTCCGGCACGGGCCTTCCCCGGAGGGCGAGGAGAGGGGATTCCCACTATGGACTGGTGCAGCCGGGCCGGAGCGAGACCGGACTCGCGCTCGGCTGGGAGGACGTCCAGGGGCTCACGGACGGAACCGTCTTCCGGACCGTCGAGGACGACACGCTGCCGCAGGGGCGGAGGGAGCGCACGATCGCGTACCGCGCGCCCTTCGTCCGGTGCGACCGGGAGGAGGAGTATCGGGCTGCCTGGGACGAGTTCTCGCACCGGTTCAGGTAGTCGAGTCCCCTCGGGTGTGGACTGGACCTGGTCAGCCGGATGGGTGTGGACTGGCCCGCACACTTCACCGGAGGGGCCGCAGGGGAGCTGGGATTCGGGAATGCGTCAATGACTTGGCAATCCATTGCATGAGTGGAGAAGATCCACCGCGATCTCAGCAGTGCACGACATACAGGGCCATTAGAAGATCAAGCAATAGTGCCACTTGATGCCGGTGGCTCTCCCGGTCGCTCCCGGCCTGTCCCGCGTCCTGCGCTGCGGCATCGAATGCATCGGTCGCACCAGCGACTCCCCGACCGACGGTCAGCTCTCCGCAGAAGACGTCAAGCAGGATTGCGAGCGCGCCGCCGCCAAGCGCTTCCTGCCCCGCCGGGGCTCCCTACTACGGCCCTAGCCCAAGTTCACCAGGCGAGTAGCGATTCTGGCCGAATTCGGCGCGTTTTGCGCCGCAAGTCGTTGGCTTGCAATGGCCGGCCTCCCCGAAGCCCCCAATGCAGTGCCATGACAGCTTGCAATTTCCCGACTCCCGCCCCAGGGCCTGCTCCTATCGGAGCCTGTCCGTCCGCCAGACCCCCACCCGTCCCCGCGCCAAGGGCCAGGAGCCCCACTTCCCCCAGCGCCTCGTCCGCTGCGGCTCCAAGGTGCGCCAGCGCACCCTGCTCAACCTCGGCCGCCACGTTGCCTGCTGCGCGGGGACGGGCCGGCGCTGTGCGCCCGCTTCGGGCGGATCCTCGCTCCCCAGCGGTCCCTCGAGCTCGGGGCCTGCTCCCCCGCGGTCGAGGACGAGGCCCAGCGCAGCGCCGCCGAGCTGGTGCAGGCCGGCGTCTCCCCGGGGACTCGGCAGCCCCGGCCGACGGCGACGACGACCCGGCGGCCGACCGGCCGCGGGTCGACATCGGCTCCCTGGAGCTGGTCCGCCCGCGCTCGGTCGGCGTCGAGCACGTCGCCCTGTGGGCCATGCGGCAGCTCCGTCTGCCGTCCCTGCTCGAGCAGCTGGGCCTGCCCGGTCCGCAGTGCGCCGCCGTCCTCGGCAATCTCGTCGGCCGCATGCCCGCGCCGGCCTCCGAGCGCGCCGCCGACCTGTTCGACCTGCAGCCCACCGTCACCCTGCACGACCGGACCAGCACGTGCTTCGAGGGCGCGGCGGACCGGCGGCCGCTGGCCCGCCGCGGCCATTCCAGGGAGAAGCGCCACGACTGTCCGCCGCTCACGCTGGGCCTGGTGCTGGACGCCAGCGGCTTCGCGCGCCGCTCCAGGGTCCTGGCCGGCAACGTCGCCGAGGAGGGACCCATCCCGGGGTCCACGGCCTGCGGGCGGGCGGGGAGACGACCAGCTGGACGATGCTACGCGGTCGCCTGGCGGGCCAGCGGCGGGTGACCGCGGTCTTCCGCCAGGCGGACGGACGCATGCTGCACGCGCGCAGGGCGACGCGGGCCGAGGCCTGGCAGCGGGCGATCCACGAGCGGCTGGGCGTGGACGCCTCGCCGGGCGGGGTCCGCAAGCTGGTCGTCCAGCCCAGACGCCGCAGGAAAAATGCACGGAATGTAGTGCCACACGCCTGATTCGGTGACCGCAATGTACTCATTGCAAACGACTTGTGAAACGGGGTGGCAAACATGGGCTAGCCTGCGAATCGCTCCAACCAGCCCGCAGAGGGGTCGGGATGTCGATGTAGGTTTCCGATCTCATTGAACCTACGTATTGGGTAGGTGCAATTCGTGCGATGAAAGGCCGGGCTCTCAGGCCGATTAAGTTCCCACACTTCGTTGGACGAAGAGTAGTGGTCTAGTTCGATGGTGAAGCCAAGCTGCTGCGCACGGTCGGCGTCCGCACCAAGCTGTTCGAGCGCCTTGGCGCCCTCCGCAGTTCAGTAGTTCACCCAGAGCGGGCTGCTCCAAGCAACGTTGCCATCGCTCTGCTCTATGCGTACGTAGTAGTACTGGAGGCCCATGCCTGCCCTAGCATCCTGGTCCAGAAACTCGAACGTGGAGTCCTGGCTATCCGGTTCATGGGAGTAGAGCAGGGACTCGCCACGGTAGACGTTGATGCGATCGACACCCGTCGTGCCCCGCGCCCGCACCTGCAGCGGCACTGGCTCGGTCGTGTGGAACTCATCGCCCATAAAGTGCTCGCCCATGCGCACGTCCAGCAGGATGTTGTCCGTCGCACCGTAGGTGTGCCGTCGGCGGATGGAGTCCAGGATGCCCTGCCTGGTGACTCTGTCGGTGTAGACCATCGTGTACGAGTAGTGGGTCGAACCGTGGTCTGAGCTCACTGTCGTCCCAAGCCTGTAGCCCTTGTTCCAAGCGTTGCGCACCATGCCGATGGGGAAGTAGCCCCCGGGAGCGTCCGCGGCCTCACCACTCTTTGCGGACAGCGGAGCACCAACGTACTCGTAGTTCGTCCGGGCTCCCTGCATGATCTCGACCACGGGCTCGATCTCGGGATCGTTGTCCCGCCAGTCCGTGCCCATCCGCGTGCCGGATGTATGTGAAATCGCGATCCCACCCATGCGCCGCACCTCGGCGTAGAGGTGCTTGGTGTCATCGCGCACGAGCGAACCGGTGCCAACCGGTGGGATGTCTCCCAGATGGCTCCTGCCGAGACCAAAGTTGGCGGCGGACTTCATGAAGAAGGGCGTCACTTCCCCTCGCCGGTCAGCGAAGAAGATGTTGCGGTGCCCGTTCGGCTGCGTCGCGCTGCGCTCGTACCCGTAGATGCTCGTGTAGCTGCCGGGGATGTAGTGCATGTCGGTCATCTTCTGCGAGTACCACCACCAATAGGGGTACGCCCCACCTTGGTGGTCGGTGGACGCACCGAAGTCCATCGCAGCGGCGTCGATCATGTAGCGGTAGAACTCCTGCAGGTTGCCGTCGTTCCCTCCGCCGCCGTCCCAGCTCAGCTCGGTATGTCGGTGGAAGTCCCCCCGGACAATCTGGACTGGACGGCCGTGCACAGTTGTGCGATATCCGCGCATGGCGTCGAGGTCGGCAGCCTCGTTCGGATGCCATGCCTTCGCCGTCACCTCCTCCAAGGCCAGTGGTTTCAGCTCCGGCTCGGATGGTGCATCGGACGACGGAATCCGCCCCGTCCATACCTCGCCCTCGATGGGCCGATGAGCGTAGGCCGTCGTGCGGTTGTCAGTCGGCCACGCCACCCATGCGCTGCCGTTCGGCGCATTCGCCCAGCTGATGCGGGTGCTCGACCGCCCGAAGCTGTGCGGCAGGGGCTGCGCCTCGGACCACGAGTCCCCCTGCAAGCGGGTCATCCAATACTCCCAGTAACCCCGGGTGCCGGTGCGCTGCCCTCGGTGGCGAATCAAGCGCTTGGCAATCAGCGTGACGTTTCCCCGGACATCCGTGAACACGTGGGGCTGATACGTCCACTTCGGCGTCCCCTCGCCAGCCGCGAAGGTCTCCTGCGGATCTACGGCTGTCGTAAGCAGCCTTCCGTTCGCATAGGCCGCGACGTTCACCGAGCGCTCGGCGCCAATCACGACTCCCGGTTCCCTGGTTCGGATGTTGAATCCCGTGTCCTTGCCCCAGTTCGCACCGCCGTACTCCCAGGCCACCCACACACGGTCGACCGCGTCCACCGCAACCGTCGGCTTGGCCTCGTGCCGCTCCGTCGAGGCCACCTCGATCTCCGGTACCGCGACCGAGCCATCCCGTACCCCCGCGAGCATGACATCGTAGTTTCCGTTGGCGTAGGTGTCATATGCCACCCACACAGTGCCAGTGGAGTCAAAGGCCACTGCGGGCTCCCAGTCGTTGACCGCACGTCCCGTGACCGCCACCGCATCGGACCAGGCTCCGTCGCTCTCGAGGGTCCTGAGGTAGATGTTCGACTTTCCGTTGCGAAACCCCTGCCAGACCACAGCCAAACGACCCTTGCCGTCGGAAGCCAAGCGAGGATTGATGTCTGGCTGCGGAGCGGTCGACAGTCGCACGAGCGGTCCCCATGCCTCCGCGCTCGGGCTGTAAGGGCGGGCGTAGAGGTCCCAGTTGGCGTCCAGACTCTGGGTCCACACCACCCAGACTTGGCCGCTGGCATCGACGCCGCACTGCGGCATCCAGACGTCTCCGCTCGTGTTCGGCACGAACCGCATGTTGCCCCACTCGCCGTCCCGCATCGGTCTGATGGCGATGTCGTCACGCCGGTCGGAGTAGGCCACCCAAGCCATCCACACTGTGCCGTCCGGAGCCACGGTCAGGGTTGGGAAGTCGTCCTCGTACATTTCGGTGCCGCTCATCGCGACGTTCTCCAGCGACTGGGCGCCGGCAGTGGACAGGGCAAGCAGGACCGTGACGGTGGTAGCGATACGAGAAAGTTGCAGCATGGGATCAGCTCCTGCCAAGCATCGTCAGTCAACCGACAATGGCAGCCAGCAGGAGAGAGGATACCGAAAGCGGACGCTACAAGCGGATGGCTCGTGCGACCGCCCGGACCGAATCCATCGCCTGCAGGGCGACTGAAACGCGGTCCAACTGCTCCTTGTCCGACACCTCGAGCACGAAGTCGATCGCTGCCTTCCCGCCCCGAGTGGCGTGGGCATCGACCTTGACGATGTTGAGCCCCTCGTTGTTGAGGACTGTCGTCAGGTCATTGAGCAGGCCACGCCGGTCGTTCACGTGAGCCGTGAGCCGTGCCTCGTAGCGGGCGTCCTCCCTAGGTGCCCAGCGCACATCGATGCGCCGTTCGGTCTCGAACATCAGGTTTCGGACGTTGCTGCACTCGAACGAATGCACACCGACGCCCTTGCCGCGCGTCACGTAGCCCACGATCGCCTCTCCCGGAATGGGATTGCAGCAGCGCGCCCGGTAGATGAGGATGTCGTCCATGCCCCGGACCTCGAGGCCGTCGGCTTCCCTAGCCGGGGCCTGCGGTTCGCCGGAATCCGGCACCGGAGGCTTAGCGCGCAGCTGGGACGGGTCGGGCACGGCACCCGGCGGAGCCAACTTGCGCACCACCTGACGCACAGAGAAGCGGCCGAAGCCGATTCGGGCGTAGAGATCCTGCAGGTTGTTGCAGCCGTATTCCTGGCAGACCTCGTCGACCGTCTCGTCCGGCACCTTGCGCAGGGACAGCTTCGCGCTGCGGGCCTCGCGCTCGACGAGCCGCTGACCGATCTCGACCGCCTGCCGGCGCCGCTCTGCATTGAGCCACTGCTTGATCTTGTTGCGGGCCCTCGAGGTCTTGACGAAATTGAGCCAGTCCGCGCTGGGGTGGCCACCGGTCTGGGTGATGACCTCGACGATCTCGCCGTTCTGCAGCGGACGCTTCAAAGAGCTGATCTGGCCGTCAACTCGCGCCCCACTGCACGTGTGCCCCACCTCCGTGTGGATCGCGTATGCGAAGTCGACCGGAGTCGCGTCGCGAGGCAGTGAGATCACCTCGCCGCGCGGCGTGAACACATAGACCTCTTCGGGATATAGGTCGATCTTCAGAGTCGACAGGAAGTCCGTCGAGTCGCGCACCTCGCGCTGCCACTCGACCAGCCGGCGCAGCCATGCGATGCGGCCGTCTGTGGCGTCGCCGCTGTGCTGGCCCTCCTTGTACCTCCAGTGGGCGCAGATGCCCTCCTCCGCCATGCGGTGCATCTCCTCGGTCCGGATCTGGACTTCGAACCGCTGCCCCTCGGATGTCACGACGGATGTGTGCAGCGACTGATAGAGATTCGGCCGTGGCATGGCCACGAAGTCCTTGATCCGACCCTGCACGGGATGCCACTGGCCGTGGATCAGGCCCATGGCCGCGTAGCAGTTGGTCTTGGTGTCGGTCACGACACGGAGGGCCATGAGATCGTAGACCATCTCGAACGTCACCTTCTGCCGCTGCAGCTTCTGGTAGATCGAATACGGCCGCTTGACGCGTCCCTCAATCCGCGCGGGCACGCCGGCATCGTCCAGGGTCTTCTGCAGCGTCGCCTGGATCGAGGCCAGGAACTCCTCGCTCGCCTCTCGGCGCGACTCGATCTGCTGTGTGATCTGCTCGAACGCCACGGGCTCTAGGTAGGAGAACGCGAGGTCCTCCAGCTCGCTGCGCACCTTGCCCATGCCCAGGCGCAGTGCCACTGGAGCGTAGATCTCGCGCGTCTCCAGCGCGATGCGCTTCTGTCGCCGCTCGTCTAGACCGTACAGCGTCCGCATGTTGTGCGTGCGGTCGGCAAGCTTGATCAGGATCACGCGAATGTCCTGGACCATCGCAAGCAGCATCTTGCGGAACGTCTCCGCCTGGCGCACCTCGGAGGAGTCGTAGCGTAGGCGTCCAATCTTGGTGACGCCGTCCACGCAGCGTTCGATGTCGGAACCGAACTCCCTGCGAAGCGTGCGCAGGGTGACCGAGGTGTCCTCGACGGAGTCGTGCAGCAGTGCGCCAACCAGCGTGACGCCGTCGAGCCGCATATCCGCCAGGATGTGGGCGACCTCAAGGAGGTGGGAAAGGAACGGCTCCCCGGTCTTGCGAGTCTGGCCGGCGTGGCTGGCCGCGGCGAATTCGAAGGCGCGGCGCAGCGGCGCGATGTCCTCACCCGGCCGGTGATCGAGAAGCTTGTGCTCCAGATCGGCGAAGCGGCGCCGCAAGGCCGCGGATATCGGCACGCCCGAGCCGGTCTTGGTGCCTGCGACGGACATGGCGGACGGTCTCACCGGACCCCTGTGGTCGAAAATGGAACGGCCCGAGAACCCCTGGGATGGGCCTCAGGCCGATTATAGGACGAAGACTGCTAGGCGACTATTCGTCCTGCGTGATCATCTCGATCGTGCTCTCCTCGGCCTTGCGCTTGCGCGTGTCCAGCGCCTTCTGCACCCACTCGTCTGCCATGGCCAAGAGCTCGTCTGACTCGTCGGCAGTCTCGGCGAAGTCCGCCCGCTCGCGGTAGAGCAGGTTCACGTACGCCATGGCGTCATCGTAGTCGGGATCGATCTCGATCGCCTTTTCGAGCGCTGTCAGGCCCTCGTCGATCAAGGGTGTGATCTCGGCCGAGATCTCGGTCAGCGACTCGCGCTGGTTGCGGTTCAGGCCGCCCCGGACGCGGATCGGTCCCGGATCCTCCTGCTGCATGCCGATCTCGGCGCGGAACTCGAGCCGTGGTTCATAGGACTGAGTCCAGCAGATCACGCCGATCGTGTAGTACGACTCCTTGTTCTCGGGCATGACATCCAGAACCTTGGCGTGCCACTCCTTGGCCTCCTCCATCCTGTTCATGTTGAAGAACAGGGAGGCCACACTCTGCAGCGCGCTCTCGTTGCCCGGATCATCCTCGAGGATCTCCTGGAAGCTGGCCAGAGCCTTGTTGGCGATGTTGATGTTCTCCTCGTACTCGGCTCCGGGCACGTACTGCATCATGGTCGAGTAGGCCATGTAGATTCGTGCTGCGGAAAGCTCCGGATCCATCTCCGAGGCGTTCTCGAAGTACTCCGCGGCACGCACAAAGTCGCCGGCCGAGTATGCCTGCACACCCCTGTTGAGTGCCATGCGGGCTTGCAGGTCCACGATACTGGTAACGCCCAGCTGCCGCAGACCCACCATCGCGCCGAGGACCAGCACAAGCACGATGCCGACCGAGATGCCGGCTACCGTGTAGTGTTTCTTCGTAATATTCATCAATTCCTCCGTGGCGCCGTCGCGTAGCCTATTCGATCTCTTCCGTGAGCAGCCCGATCTTGTCGACGCCAGCGCCCTTGCCAATGTCGATGATCCGCGCCACGTCCTGATAGTCCAACGCCGGTGCGCCGCGCACGAACATCACGCGCTCCGCCCTGGTCTTGAAGATGTCTCGCAGCTGCTCCTCCAAGGTGTCAAGCGTCGATGGGTCGCGGTTGATCATGATGCCGCGGTCGCTGTTGACCGAGACCACGACCGTGCGAGCGTTGGGCTGCGCCGCCTGCTCGTCCTCGTTCGGCTGGGGAACCAGCGCCTCGAGGCCCTTCGGCGTGATCGGCGTGATGACCATGAAGATGATCAGCAGCACCAGAAGCACGTCGATCAGGGGCGTCATGTTGATGTTGGGAGCGACCTTTCCGCCGGCTCCCCCAACTGCCATTGCCATGGTGTATTCCTCCTAGATAAGGCCCCTGCAGGTGAACGCAGGTCAGCCTTAGGTATTCTCTTCCTTCTCGGTCAGCAGGCCGACCTGGTCTACGCCGGCGGTGCGTACGGCGTTGACGACCTCCACGACCCGCTCGTAGCGCGACCTTGCGTCGCACTTGATGTAGACAGTCTTGTCGATTCGGTTGCTGACCACGTCGCTGACCTGCGACGTCAGCTCGCCGACCTCTTCGATCTTGGTGCGTCCGAGGAACATCTGCCCGTCCCGCGTGACTGCGACAACGAGCGCGTCCTCGGCGTCGGCCTCGTCCATCGCAACCGGGTTGCGTGTGCGCACCAAGTCAACACTGACGCCCTTGCTCAGCATGGGCGTGATCACCATGAAGATGATCAGCAGCACCAGCATCACGTCCACCATCGGAGTGACGTTGATGTCACTCATGGCGCCATGATCTGGCGGTCCCTTGTGAGAATCCTCTTCGAGCTCTCTTAAGCCCTGTTCTTCTGCCATGCCACTTTCCTCGCTACTCCGCGGCGCCCGCCGGTCGATGCCTGAGCAACTCCGGCGGGCGGCCGCCTACACGATACTACAGCAAGCCTGACGCCCTTCGTGCGCCATTGACCGGCGTCAGGCGCTCCTCTTCAGGAAGTAGTCGATCAGCTCGGAGCTCGCGTTCTCCATCTCCACGTCGAAGCCCTCGACCTTGGAGTTGAAGTAGTTGAACATCCAAACCGCGGGCAGCGCAACGAACAGGCCGATGGCCGTCGCCACGAGCGCCTCGGAGATGCCGCCGGCGACCGCGCCCAGACCCGTCGAGCGCTCCTGTGAGATGCCCTCGAACGCGTTGATGATGCCGACCACCGTGCCGAAGAGACCGACGAACGGCGCCGTAGACCCGATCGTGGCCAGACCGCTGAGACCGCGGTTCAGCTCGGCGTGGGTGATCGCCTGGGCACGCTCGAGAGCGCGCTTGGAGGCGTCGACCGTCCGGCCGGGCACGTCGCTGCCGACCTCGTGCGACTTGAATTCTGCCAGGCCGGCCGTGACGACCTTGGCCAGGTGGCTCTTCTTGTAGCGGTCCGAGAGCTTGATTGCCTCGTCCAGCTTGCCGTTGCGCAGTGCGCCCGCGATCGCGGGGGCGAATGCGCGGGACTGCTTCTTGGCGGAGTAGTACGCCAGTCCTCGGTCGATCATCACACCGATCGACCACGCCGACATTGCGAACATGACGATGACCACGGCCTTGGCCGCGAATCCCATCTGGTTCCACATCGACATCATGTCGAAGCCGACCTCCTGCTGCAGCAGAAAGGCCGTTGTTACGAATTGAGAAAGCATCTTGCCTTTATTCCTCCTGGGTTACAAACGAATGACGTTGTCTAGCTGTAAGTTTTCGTGCCGGTAGCACGGCGCCGCCGGAACGGCACCGTGCTCGCCGACTCCCGCAAGGGGAGCTTGGCGACGCGTGTCTCACCCGCTGAGGGTGAAGTTCACGTCAATGTTAGTCAGGACCTCTACCGCCTCCCCGTTGAGGAGCGTCGGCCGGTAGCGCCACTGCTTCACGGCCGCGAGCGCCGCCGGGACCAGCAGCGGATGACCGGACATGACCTCGAGCTTCTGGATCGAGCCGTCCTTCGAGATCACCGCCGAGAGCTTGACAGTGCCCTGGATGCGCGCCTGGCGGGCGAGCGGCGGATACTGCGGGCGCACCTGACGCGTCAGGCGCGCCTTGGCGACGTTGCCGCCGACACGGATGCGCTTCGGCGGGGCCTTCTTCTTGACTGGCGGCGGCGGGGGAGGCGGGGGCGCCGCCGTCGGTGCGCTCGAGATGATGCTGCCGAGCACGCCGCCCACAGCACCGCCGACGCTGCCACCGGGCACGCCGCCGACCACGCCGGCGATGCCGGCGCTCGGAGCCGCCGTGTCCTCTTCGATGATGGCGACCTGGTCGGGGATCGCCACGGGCTGCGTCAGTGCGCCGGTGTCGAACTCGCGCGGCACGGCCTTGACCTTCACGACAGCCGCTGGCGGTGGCGGTGGCGGTGGTGGTGGCGGCGGCGCGGTGAGGAAGCTCACGAAGTCCGCGGCGGGAAGCTCGTAGTAGTTGAGAATGGGAATCAACAGAGCCACGACCACGATCAGGCACTGAACCAGAGTGGACAGAATCACCGCCCAACCGGACGTGCTCTTGACCTGATTCTCCATCAAGGCGTTTTCAAACATGATGCAATCTCCTTTCCGGCTCCCTTCCGGCTTTGTCAGCGCCGTCGCGTTCGGCCTCTGGCCGAGCGCGACGCTAGGCGCTCCTCACCCCATAGAAGTACCGGGCTCGCAATGAAGACCGAGGAGTAAGTTCCAACTAGCACGCCCACCAGCAAGGCGAACGAAAAGCCACGTAGAACCTCCCCTCCCAAAACAAACAAACACACGACAGCGATGAGTGTCAAACCCGAAGTCAGCACTGTGCGGCTCAGCGTCTGGTTGATGCTCAGATTGAGTAGCTCGGTCAGACTGCTGCGCCTCGCCGTACGTCGGTTCTCCCGCACACGATCGAAGATCACGATCGTGTCGTTCATCGAGTAGCCAACTAGTGTCAACAAGGCCGCCACAACTGTCAACTCTATTTCGCGTCCGAAGAGCGAGAAAAACCCGAGGGTGATGAAGACGTCATGGAATACGGCCAGTACTGCGGCCACTCCGTAGATCCACTCGAAGCGAAATGCGATGTAGACAAGCATACCCGCCAAGGCGAACAGGGTCGCCTTGATGGCCTGCCACTGCAGTTCGGCCCCGATCTTGGGGCCCACCACCTCGACGCCGCCGATGTGGAAGGCTCCCAAGGCCATCTCCGCGGCCACGGTCGAGGCAACGCCGTCGGGGACACCGGGCGCGCCGCGGAGGGTCTCCACGTCCTGCACGAGGCCTCCGTGGGGTGCCTGATCGCGCCAGGCGATCAGCGTCGCGGCGGCATCCTGCAGCTCCTGGCTGGACCGCCCCTGATCCCGCAGCCCCTGGATCCCGAGCAGCACCTGCGCCACGTCGTCGGCGCTGGCGTTGTTGAAGTCCACCTTGCCGTCGGGAACGGGATAGATCTCGTGGAGCGTCTCGATCACCTGGTTCTTGCCGGATGTCTCCACGACATCGCCCGCCAAGTCAAGATCGATCTTCAGCTCGTGCACGTCGCCGCTGTCCTCGAACGGCTGCAGCGTCGCAACCGTGAGGCCCTTCGCCGTGAGCACCTGCCGGATCCGGCCCAGGTCCGGGGCCTCGGCGAACTTCGCGTACACGAGCGTTCCGCCCTTGAAGTCGATGCCGAACTTGAGTCCGCCCTGCAGGAACGCGCTAGCGACGCCCGCGGCGAGCAGCAGCGCCGAAAGCACCAGGAACGCCCGCCGCTTCCCGAGGAAGTCGATCTTCGTCTGGCCGATCAGCTGCATGTCTTGGTTGGCTGCACCGCGACTCGGTCCATATAGACACCGCGCAGCGCCCGTATGTTCCGCGTCCTAAATGCTCAGCTCCTGCACCTGGCGCTTGCGGCTGAAGCCGAGGTCGAAGATCAACCTGGACACGAACACCGAGGTGAACAGGTTGGCCAGCAGCCCGATCGCCAGGGTCACGGCGAAGCCGCGCACCGGACCGCGCCCGAAGAGGAACAGGAACGCCGCGGCGATGATGGTCGTCAGGTTCGTGTCGATGATCGTGAGGAAGGCCTTGCCGAAGCCCGCATTCAGCGCCGCTACGACGGCCTTGCCCTCGCGGAGTTCCTCGCGGATACGCTCGAAGATCAGCACGTTGGCGTCGACCGCCATGCCGATCGTGAGAATGATGCCGGCGATGCCGGGAAGCGTCAACGTGAATCCGAATGCGCTCAGCACCGCAAGCAGAATCAGCAGGTTGAAGAAGAGGGCGATGTTGGCGTTGATGCCTGCCCGGCGGTAGTAGATGAACATCGCGGCGACGATAATCGCCACACCCCACATTGCGCTCTGCACACCCTGTCGGATCGAGTCCGCACCGAGCGAGGCGCCGACCGTCCGCTCCTCGAGATACACCACCGACGCCGGCAGCGCGCCCGCGCGCAGCACCAGCGCGAGGTCCAGCGACTCCGTCTGCGAGTCGATGTTGTTGATGACGCCCTCGGACCCGATGCGCTCCTGGATCGACGCGACGCTCTGGATGCGCCGGTCCAGCACGACGGCCAGGTTCTGGGCGATGTTGTTCTGGGTGAAGATGCCGAACCGCTGGCCGGCCTGGCGCGAGAGGCTGAACGCCACCTGCCAGGCTCCTGGGTTCTGGGGATCGCGGCTGGCAGTCGCACTGCGCAAGTCGCGGCCCGTGATGACGGGGTTCCGCTGCAGGAGATACCACTCGTCTCGGCCACGGTCGGCGTAGTGAGCCAGCTCGCTGTTGGCGGGCAGGATCCCGTTGTTGTTCGAGCGCGCCGCGTCAGGTGACGTATACGGGCCGTCCACCACGAGCGTGATCTCGAGCTGCGCCGACATCTGCAGAAGGTTCATCACGCGCGCTGGATCGCTCACGCCCGGCAGCTGCACCAGGATTTCGTGCTCCGCCTCGGCACGGCCGTGCTGCTGAATGAGCGGCTCCGTCAGCCCCAGGCCGTTGATACGGTTCTCGATCGTGGCCATGGACTGCTGGAGTGTCTCGGACTTGATGCGCAGGAGCTCGCTGGCCCGAAGGTTCATCGCGAACGAGCCTCCGGCGGTCGAGTTGATCACCCAGCTCGGCGCCTCCTCCTCGAGGATCGTGCGCACGTCGCCAACTCGATTCGGGGGCACCTCGTCAACCCGGATCTCGATGCTGTCGGCCTCCTCGATCGACTGCGGGTCGTTCCGGGACGGGCCGACCACGGCAATGCCCGCGGTGGAGAGCCGAGCCCGGACGCGGTCGATCGTCTGATCGGCCTCGGACTTGAGCGCGTCCTGCACCTGGACCTGGAGGATCAGGTGGGTGCCGCCCTTGAGGTCCAGTCCCAGGGCGATGTTGTCGGAGAGGTTCTGCCGGATGTCGTCGACGCTGAACGAGACGCCGATGACCCGCCAAAAGCAGAGCGCGAACACGCCCACCACAAGCAGAATCTTGAGCCTGAATCCGCTCTTCATCGCCTGTCGTCCCTGGGCGCCGCTATTTACCCGGCTTCTCGGCCATACCCACAACGGCGTTGCGGGCCATCTCAAGCTTGACGCCGTCCGGCGGGATCCGCAGGACAACCGCGCCGTCCGTGAGGCCCACGACGGTACCGGTAAGCCCGCCGCTGGTCACGACGCGGTCGCCAGTGCGCAATTCCGCGAGCATCTTCTCCAGCTTCTTCTGCCGCTTCCGTGCCGGCATGATGACCAGCAGGACGAAGATGCCGATCATCAGCAGGATCGGCACGAAGCTCCCGAATCCGCCCTGCTGGAGCAGCAGGGCCGGGGTAACGGGACACCAAGACACTGAATCCACTGTGAGCGGGTTCACGGCGTTCGCGGAAGCCTGAGATAGTCCCCCGACGCGGCGCCCCACCACTATAGCTGAGGCTGTGCGTGGGGCTAGATCAGCCGGCTTTCACAGCGTTTCGCCGCAGGAGCGCCGGCAGCGTTCCCTCGAATATAGCTTCCCGGATCCCCCGCATGGTGTCAAGGTAGAATCGCAGGTTGTGAATCGTGGATAAGGTGCCGTAGAGCATCTCCCGGGCCAGGAAGAGGTGGCGCAGATATGCACGGCTGAAACCCCTGCATGTGTAGCAACTGCACTGCGGGTCCACAGCTCCGTGATCGTCTGCGTGCTTCGCGTTTTTGATCATGAGCTTGCCCTCCTTCGTGAACAGGCAGCCATTTCGAGCGTTCCGCGTCGGCAGCACGCAGTCCATCATGTCTACGCCGATGGCGACGTACTCCCCGAGCTCCACGGGCATGCCGACACCCATCGCGTAGCGTGGCCGGTCACGCGGCAGGATCTCGCCGCAGAGGGCCGCCATTTCGTAGCTCAGAACGCGGGGCTCCCCGACCGAGAGTCCCCCGATGGCGTAGCCAGCGGCATCCAGCGCTAGCAGTCGCTCCGCGCATTCCCGCCGCAGATCCGAGTACGTCGAGCCCTGAGCGATCGGGAAGAGCGCAGCGCCATCGGTAGTGCCGTCCAACCAGCGCCGGAATGACCGCTGGGCCCAGCGCAGGGTCAGTTCCATGGACTCCCGCGCGACACTGTGCGCCACGGGATACGGCGGGCAGTCGTCGAGCGCCATCATGATGTCGCTGCCCAAGGAGCGCTGGATGTCGATGGCCTTCTCAGGGCTGAGGAACCGTGCGCTTCCATCAAGGTGGGACTGGAATCGAACGCCCTGCTCCGAGAGTTTCCTAAGGCCCGCAAGGCTGAACACCTGGTATCCGCCCGAGTCGGTCAGCACGGCTCGGGGCCACTGCATGAAGCGGTGCAGGCCTCCCGCGTCCCGAACCGTCGCCTCGCCCGGCCGCATCCAGAGGTGGTAGGTGTTCGCAAGCAGGATGCGAACGTCAAGATCTTGCTGGAGCTGGTCCGGAGTGAGGCCCTTGACTGTCGCGTACGTGCCGACAGGCATGAACACCGGTGTCTCCACCGATCCGTGCTGAGTGTGCAAGATCCCCGCCCTTGCCCGCGTGTGCGGGCACTCGGCGACGATCTCGAATCGGAGCGATGGGGCCAGTTGAAGAATCCCTTCGAGAGTCTATCGACTACCCTCGCGGGGCCTTTTCAGTGACTCCTTTCCCTCGAAACAGAGTCCTCTCACTGCGCCGCGCTCGGAACGCCACATGCTGCCCGACACCTGGCGATGCGGTGGATGGGCGACCAGGGAACCTCTGGCAGCCAAGCGCGACCGAACACCTGTGTCAGGCCTTGAGGCCTACTCGGAACCAGATTAGGGGGGACCCCCAGCGAGTTGCTAAGATTAGTCCGAGCTCTGAGCCTTTCGCATGCCAGACAAGCCGACAGGGGACAAACCGACCAGAGCAGCCCGGGCGGCCGCGCGCACCGCGCGCCGCAAGGCCGCCGCCGCGGGTGGGCCAGGGGCAAGTGCCGCTGCCGCGCGCCGCAAGGCTGCTGCCGCTGAGCGCAAGCGTAAGGCGGCCTTGGAGGCGGCGCGCATCGCCGCGCTGACGCCTCAGCCTGCACCGCACGAAAAGTCGTGGCCCTTCTCCGAAGGCAAGATGGTTGCAAACCGGAAGAAGAAGCCGGCATTGGTGGCTGTCACCAACGAGAACTGCACGGGGTGTGCGGGTTCGCCGGTCTGCATTAACTACTGCCCAGTGGACGAGTGCATGTACTGGATCGACGACGAGGACCATCCGCCGTTCGGCCGTATTGAGGTAGACGCGCAGACCTGCATCGGGTGCAAGCAGTGCCTCTCCAAGGGCCCGGACGGTACATTTTTGGACGGCTGTCCGTGGGACGCCATCGTGATGGTTCCAATCGCCGAGGTCGAAGCGAAGCTCAACGTCAAGTACGAGTTCTAGGACGGCGCCTGGGCAAAGGAAAGCCGTGATTCATTCGCCCAAGTTCCTGGCCATCGTCAACGACGCCAAGAGCCGTATCCGGGAACTGTCGGTCAAGGATGTCCAGCAGTGTCAGGCCGACGGAGTCGAGTTCGTCCTAGTCGACACCCGCGAGGATACGGAGTGGGCTGCCGCCCACGCCGCCGGCGCCGTCCACCTAGGCAAGGGTGTGATTGAGCGCGACATCGAGGGAAGGGTGCCGGACGCGGACTCGAAGCTCGTGCTGTACTGCGGCGGCGGATATCGGTCAGCCCTTGCCGCAGACGCGCTCCAGAAGATGGGCTATCGCGAGGTCTACTCGCTCGCAGGTGGATGGCGTGCCTGGCGCGAGGCCGAGATGCCTGTCGTGGTCGGCTCGGAGTAGTTTCGGACCGACTGCGACCTCCCCCTCAACCGGTCTTGCCCTGCCGCTAGAGCGGTGGTAAGTCGGCTCGGGTTCGACGTGCCCGTTCAGCCTTGGAACTCGATGGCCTCGGGGCCGCAGATCTCCTCCGCGCTCGCCCGGAACCGCACTCCCGCCCGCACCTTTTGCGGGATGTCGTACGTCACCTCGAAGTCTCTGGCCCGGCGGATGCGAAGCATGACGTCCGTCTCGCCGGGATGCCTCCTGATTAGGTCCTGCAGTCGCTGCGACAGAGCCGACGCCTCATTCTCGCCACGGGGCAGGCGCACAGTGATTGAAATCTGCTCCGGCAAGCTCGGCCTGGCGCTCTCAAGAGGGATGATGTCGTTCACGGCCACCTTGCGGACGGTCTCGTCCTCAGCTCGGACGGAGCCGTCCACAAGGACCGGACGGTCCGCGACTAGCCGACTGCTGAGCGCTTCAAGCTGCGAGGTGAACACGAGGAGCTCGACGGATCCAGTCATGTCCTCCAGCGTCGCTAAGGCCCACGGCTGCCCTTCCCGGCTCTTGCGTTGCTGGACACCGTGCAGCACGCCGCACAAGCGAACCTCCTCGCCGCTTTCCCGCTGGGCGAGCGCCGCGCACGTCACCGCCTCAAGGTCCTCAATCTTGTCGCGATAGCTATCCAATGGATGTCCGCTGACATACAGACCCAGCATTTCTTTCTCGTGCGCTAGCTTTTCCAGAGGATCCCACTCCGGCACGTCCGGCAGTGTCGGTCCGGCATCCATTTCGGGATCCGCATCGAACCCGCCGAAGAGCGACGCCTGTCCCGTCTCGCGGTCGCGCTGAACCCGCAGGCCAGCCTCGACCGCACTCTCCAGACCCGCGAGGAGCTGGGCTCGATGACCCGGCAGCCTGTCCAAGGCTCCGGCCTTGACGGAACTCTCGAGCATCCGCCGATTCACCTTGTTCAAGTCAACGCGGTTGCACAGGTCGCTCAGCGAACGGAATTCTCCGCCCTCCTCGCGGGCGGCAACTACGGACTCCACGGCGCCGCGACCGACGTGCCGGAGCGCGCCCAGGCCAAAGACGATCGCCTTCTCGCCCAACGGCGCGAAGTCCCAGTCCGACGCTCCCACGTCGGGCGGAAGGATCTCGATGCCCATGTCCCGGCACTCCCTGAGGTACAGCCGCAGCTTGTCGGTGTTGCGCTGCTCCGCCGTGAGAAGCGCCGAGAGGAACGCGACCGTATGGTTCGCCTTCAAGTACGCGGTGATGTACGCGAGGTATCCGTAGGCGGCGGAGTGCGACTTGTTGAACCCGTAGCCGGCGAACTGCTCCATCAGATCGAATAGCTTGCTGCAAGCCGCGGCAGGCAGACCGCGCTCCCTGGAGCCACTCAGGAACCGCTCCCGGTGCAGGGCCATCTCCTCGGGCTTCTTCTTCCCCATCGCCCGACGCAGCAGGTCCGCCTCGCCCAGCGAATAGCCCGCAACCACGTTCGCGATCTGCATGACCTGCTCCTGGTAGACGATGACGCCGTAGGTCTCTTTGAGGATGGGCTCGACTTCCCTCAGCAAGTACGTGACCTTCTTGCGCCCGTGCTTGCGGCCGATGAAGTCCGGGATCATGCCGCCTTGAATCGGCCCCGGCCTGTAGAGCGCGTTGAGGGCGCAGAGGTCCTCCAGGCGCTCGGGCTTGTAGCGCATGCAGATGTCGCGCATGCCCTTCGACTCGAACTGGAAGACTCCGCTGGTCAAGCCGTCGGCGAACAGCTGGTATGTCTTGGCATCGTCAAGCGGGATCTCCCCCTGCTTCGGCTTGGTCCCGGTGCTCTTCTCGATCCAGTTGAAGGCGTCGTCAATGATCGTGAGCGTCGTCAGCCCCAGGAAGTCCATCTTCAGAAGACCCATCTGGTCGAGGCTCTTCATGTCGTACTGGGTGACGATCTCGTTCTTGCTTGTCTTGTAGAGCGGGACGAGCTCCTGGAGCGGCTGTGGCGCGATCACGACGCCCGCGGCATGCACGGACGGGTTGCGCGCGACCCCCTCCAGCCGTCGCGCGGTCTCGATCAGCTTCCCCACCTGACCGTCCCGTTCCATCGCCTGCTGCAGCTTTGGCTCCTGCTTGATCGCATCGTCCAGCGAAATGTGCAGGACCTTGGGGACGAGCTTTGTGAGGCCGTCCACCTGGCCGTAACTCATGTCCATCACGCGGCCAACGTCCTTGATGGCAGCCTTGGTGGCCATCGTGTTGAAGGTGATGATCTGGGCCACCTGCTCTCGACCGTACTTTTCGGTCACGTAGCGGATGACGTCGCCGCGCCGGTTCATGCAGAAGTCGATGTCAACGTCCGGCATCGACTTGCGCTCGATGTTCAGGAACCGCTCGAACAGCAGCCCGTACTGCATGGGGTCGATGTCCGTGATGGACATCGCGTACGCCACCAGCGACCCGGCTGCGGATCCGCGGCCGGGACCCACGGGAATGTTCCTTTCGCGGGCGTACCGAATGAAGTCCCAGACGATCAGGAAGTACCCGGAGTAGTTCATCTTCCGGATCACGTCGATCTCGTACTCGAGGCGCTCCTCGTACGCCTCGAGTGGCTGGCGCAGCTCGCCGCGTGCAGCCATCTGCTCAAGCAGCACCTTGCGCTGCTCAAAGCCCTGTTTGGCAATGAACCCGAAGTAGTCGGGCAGACTCCTCCCGTCGGGCACATCGAACTTCGGAAACGGATCCCTGACTGCCTGAAGATCCAGGTTGCACATGTCCGCGATCTCGCCAGTCTGGTAGAGCGGCTGCATGTTGCCGTTGAAGAGCGACGCCATCTCATCCACTGACTTGAGGTAGAACTCCTGCGTTCCGAAGCGCATACGCTTTGGATCGCTGAGCGTCTTGCCCGTCTGGACGCAGAGCAGCGCCTCGTGTGCCGCGGCGTCACCGCGGGTCAGGTAATGCGCATCGTTGGACGCCACAAGCGGGATGCCAGTCTCCCCCGCAAGCCTCTGCTGGAGCGGGATCAGCTCCTTGTCCAACTCGAGGTTGTGGTCCTGGACCTCGAGATAGAAGTTCTCCTTGCCGAAGATGTCCTGGTACTCGTGGGCCATCTTGCGGCCTTCGCCGTAGGACCGCAGAAGGGCCTCCTGCAGGTCGCCGCGCAGGCACGCCGAGAGGCATATGAGCCCCTCGGAGTACTTGGAGAGCAGATCCTTGTTGATACGCGGCTTGTAGTAGAAGCCCTCGAGATAGCCAGTCGAGACAAGCTTGATGAGGTTGCGGTAGCCCTGTTCGTTCTTGCAGAGCAGAACGAGGTGGTTGTAGCGGACCTTCGGGTCGCGCCTCGTGTGATCATCGGCAACCGTGTAGACCTCGCAGCCGATGATGCCCTTCAGTCCGGCCTTGCGCGCTGCGTTGTAGAAGCTGACCGTTCCGAACAGGTTGCCATGGTCCGTGATGGCGATGGCCTTCCACTCCTGCTCCTGCGCGATCTTCATCATCTGCGGGATCTGACAGGCACCGTCCAGGAGCGAGTAGTCGGTGTGGCAATGCAGGTGGGCGAAGTGCTGATGCATCGGAACCAAGAGTATATGCAGGCAAATCAAGCTCTGCCCGAGGGTGCTGGACGAGTCTCCAACGTCGGCGCAACAACGGTGCTGGGGGACAAGCCAAGACCCGTTGGGAGCGGACTTGGGCGGACCGTCCCCCCTTCCACGACGGCATCGAACCAGGGTGAGAACCGAGGTGGGCAGCGTGCCAGAATGAATCGCCCGAACCGCGGGAAGCGCGAGAAGTCGCCCGACCGATGCTGGCCAAGATCGATCTCAAGAAAAGGCACAAGGAGCTGTTTTCCTTGAAGAGGAAGCCGCATTTCGTGGTGGCGCCAACCGTGCGGCACCTTGCCCTAGACGGTGCCGGCGACCCAAACGACGATGCCTTCCGGGACGCTGTGCAGGCACTCTACTCGGCTGCCTACGGGCTCAAGTTCCACTGCCAGCGTGCCGGACGCGTGGACTACGTCGTCGCACCGCTGGAGTGCCTTTGGTGGGCCGAGGATCCGACGGCATTCGATGAGAACCGTCGCGACGAGTGGATCTGGCGACTAATGTCGATGCAGCCAGACGAAGTGACCGCTGAAGACCTTGCGCAGGTCGTTGCAGACCTGACCGCCAAGGGCAGGCCGACGCCCGAGCACTCCCGCTTGTGCCTGGAGACCCTATCCGAGGGTCGCTGCGTCCAGGCCCTGCACGTAGGGCCCTACGATGCCATAGGACTTACGATCGAAGCGGTCAAGCGGTTCACCGAGGAACAGGGCTGCGTGATGGCCGGCAAGCACCACGAAGTCTACCTTTCGGACCCGCGCAGAACGGAGCCATCGCGCCTGAAGACTGTGGTCCGCTGGCCCGTGGCGGACGCCTGCTAACCAGACGCGGCGGACGGACTTCCGAGCGACCCGGTCTCAGGTCCCCGCGGGGCCGAACAGGGCGGTGACCTGTTCCTCAGGCGGTCGATGGCGCTGTGTGGCCATGCTCACGGCGAAGTAGACCGCAAGCGAGAGGCAAAACGCCGGAATCACCTCGTGCACGGACTCCATGCCAGGCACGCGGAAGCGCACTAGGAACCGCCATCCGATAGTCGCCATCATACCCGCAAGCATGGACCAGAACGCCCCGTGCCCGGTACCCCATCTCAGGTAGAGGCCTCCAAACACGGCCGGGAAGAAACCGGCGGCGAACACGGCTCCGGCGAAGCTGGTGAGCTCCACGATGCCTGCCGGCGGATACAGGGTCACCCCGAAGACCAAGGCCGTGTAGGCGACGATCGCCACCTGGGTGCCGACCACAGTCTTGCGGGAGTCGCTCGGACGCCAGAGGTTCCAGATGTCGCCGACCGCGGCCGTGCCGACGATCAGCATGACGGACGCCAGCGAGGACATGCCTGCGGCGAACAGGCCGGTGATGCAGACTGCGGTAACCGCGGAGTTGTCAAACTTCGCCAGCATAAACCCAACGACCTGATCCGTGTTCTGGAGCAGGAACGCAGCCTCCTGGTCGTCGGCCATGCCGTGTACGAGAGCCCCGAGGCCCATCACGGAGATGAGAGACACGCCCAAGAAGATGGGCGTCCAGATCATCGCGAAGCGCATGCCCTTGGCGTCGTTGACCGAGTAGAACCGCACCAGACAGCGCGGCTCGGCGATCTGCTTCATCCCAACGGAAAGTCCAATGCCAACGATGTACGGCAGCGAGGCGAGGGCTCCGAAGGTCAGCAACCCGTCCCCGATTGGTTCACCCGTCGCCGAAACGTGCGAGACGTCAGCCAGCTTCTCGAAGAGGGGGCCGATGCCGCCGGCATACAGAAATGGGACCGCCGCCATGACGACAGCAACGACGAGCATCATCACGCCCTGCACCGCGTCGGTCCAAAGCACGCTGTACATGCCGCCCATCACCGTGTAGACGCAGGTAATGCCGAGAATGATGGCGGCACCCCACTCGTACGGCATGCCCAGCACAGAATCCAGCAGGTGGGCACAGCCTTTGGCAATGCCCGCCATGTACCAGATCGTGGCGAATAGGATTGTGAGTGCGGATAGCACCCGAGTCGGCTTGGACAAGAGGCTCCGGTAACGGTAGTCGAAGTAGTCGGGAATCGTGACCGAACCGAGACCCACGGTCTGGTTCCTGAGACGAGGGCCCAGGAGCAGCCACGAAAGCATGCAGAAAACGGTCCAGATTACGCCCACCCATGCCCAGCTCAGACCCGAGGCGAACGCCTGACCAGCCTGCCCGATGTAGGTGTTGGTGCTGGCAAAGGTAGAGAAGAATGCCAGCGAAACCACCCAGCCGGGTATGCTGCGCCTGGCAACGTAGTAGTCGTCGACTCCCAGCGTGGCTCGATGCCGAAAGTAGTACCCAATCAGCAGACAGACGCCTGCATAGAGGCAGGCTGCCACTAGGAGCGGCCAGGATTCCGACATGGCCTAGGAGCCCCCTCAGTCGTCGCGACGCAGCGTGATGTCGGACCGCGACACCAGCCACGCGTTCACCACTACGAGCACGACGATAAGCACATATGGCGCAGCAGTGAACAAGTCCATGGCGGATCGCCGAGTCGCAGCGCAACCCGGCGTCGAATGATCCTATCGCAGACCGTAAGGACGGTCGCAGTCGAATGTGGTGCTTCTACTGGACGCGTTTGGCGGTGAACGTCACTGCACCGCCACGTCCGCCACCTTGCGGACGGCCTCCGCCACCTCCGCGCCGCCACCGGGCCGGGCGCTGGCCGCCGCCTGGCCGCTGCATCGTTCTCGTCAGTTCAATCTCGTCGCCCGCGAGCGTGCCCTCGTACTGGAGCCGTATCTGAAAGTTGCCGCGGGTCATCATCTGCACGAAGCTAACCTTGTCGCCCTCGATCTTGCCGTCCGCAATGTCGACAGTACCCATCGCGTCGTTCCCGACAGTGCCGCTCAGCATTTCGCCGTCGGCCTTGAACTCAAAGTAGAAATCGGTCATCCCGTCGCGGCCCTGGATCTCCGCCTTCCACTTGCCGTCAATGCCCTCGGCCCGCAGTCTCCCCGCAAAAACTGCGGCGACCGGTGCCCCGGCCATGAATGTCCTTCTAGAAATCATCGTGCGATCCTCCTTCGCTTAAACAAATAGACCGCCAAGCTGGGGGGTTGGTTATGCTCACCCGTCGATCGTCCGGCTTAGAGCGCGCTCGACTTCGGCCTGAGAAATGCGTCCCTGCCGGAGAATGCGCGGTGAATCGGAGGTCAAGTCGACGATGGTCGAGGGCACGGCCCTTGCCATCGCGCCGGAGTCCAGCAGAAGCGGCAAGCGCGAACCCAGCTGCACCGCAACCTCCTCCGCAGACCGGGCGCCGCGACGGCCGGAGCGGTTGGCGCTAGTGCCAGTGAGGACGCAGCCAGAAGCGCGTGCCAAGGCCCGCACGACCGGAGACCTAGGCAATCGTACAGCTACAGTGTCCCCGCCGGCCGTAATCGCTCTAGGCACCGCTTGGCTGGCCGGCACGACAACTGTGAGCGGACCCGGCCAGAATCGCGAAGCGAGCAGGGAGAATGAGCTAGGGAGATCCTCGACCAGACCGCGCATGCATGCGATGGAGTCGATCAGCAAGAGGATCGGCTTGGTTTCGGGGCGGCCCTTGATGCGGAACACCTCCCGAATGGCCCTCTCGTTGGTTGCATCGGTCAGTAGGCCGTAGAGCGTATCTGTGGCAGCGGCGACCACCTGGCCGCTGGCGATGAGCGACCCAGCGCGACCGACGACACCGGAGTCCGGCCGGTCACGGTGAACGGGAATCCGGAGTCCCCTGCCTGGGATTCGCTCGCCAGTGGATCCGGTCATCCCTCTTATCCGGTATTGCCCCAGACGCTTTGGACCGAAGGGCGAGGACACTACTCCATCTCAAAGGAACGCGATGCGTGCCTGCAACCTGGCGTTCGGTCAGCATCGCGCCCCAGCCCGTCAGGGCATCGTTGGCCTTCGTGCATTCTAGGATGCGTATCCCACCCGTGCGCTTGTGCATGTACAGAACGGATCGCACGGCATCGTGCCAGGCTGTCGCTCCCGCCACGACTCTGGCCCCAGGATCACCCCCTACGCGGGCCTCGTTTCGGGCCGCCTTCGTATCGTGCGCTTTCAACAGGACGCCCACCCGCAGAGACTGGCAGGGCAAGGCGGCTGGCAGGACGCAGGGCGGAGCGGCAGCTGCGCGGCTGGCAGAGGGAGCGACGGGTGATGATGCCGAAGCGGCGGCTGCCGGAGAAGGCGAGACACTCGCAGCGGGCCCTGGCTCGGCTGCAGCCCAGCCTGCCGGGCATCCCGGTGGCGCTGCTGGAGGAGGAGCTGCCGTGCCACGCATATCCGGTCCTGGTGACCCTGGTGACGACGCTGCGGGAGGAGGTGCTGACGGTGGCGCAGCTGGGACCGGGACCAGTCGGACACGGAGAACACGTTCGACGAGCTGAAGAGCCCATGGGGCTGGGCAGGGTTCCTGACGCCGCCGCGGCGCATGGCGCTGCGGAACGCGTTGGTCTCCAACTGGTGGTCGATCTCCGTGCGGATGCTGAGCCCGCGGGCGTGGGGGGAGGCGAAGACGAGCCGCCCGCAGAGGATGGAGGGCGTCGCGCGGGCGTCGCGGCACGCTCGGCAGACCACGCTGCGGCTGACCGTCGCGCACGCAACGGCCCAGCGGCTCCGCCCGACGTTCCGGGCGCTGGCGGCCCTTCCCCAAGCGCCGCTGGCCTGAAGCCGAGCGCCAGGAGCGCCTCTGAACGGCATCCTCAACGGCGGCCACACTGGCTCTGATCACCGCCCAACTGGGGAGTTTCGGTCAAAAAAGCCCTGCTCCCTTCCGAACGTCGGCGGTCCGTGCCGCCGCAGCCAGCAGCAGTTCCCTGCCTGCCACGAGGCGCGCAGGCCCCCTGCGAGGAGTGACGGCGTTGGGCGGCAGCACGATCGTCCGCACTGGCTGCGCGTGTCGCCCTTGTTGACGCACTCTCTGGTTCGAGCCTCTGCTTCTGGAGCTTGGCTGCAGGCTCCTCCCTGCTGGTCGTCGAGACTATCCACCCTGCCGACGCCGGCAAGCAGTTCGGCGGGCCGTCCACCTGCACCAGCTGTTCGGCCTGGACTCCAACTGAAATCGCGGAACCGAAATTCCGCTGGAAGGATTCAAGTCAGTCGACACGGACCCTCCGAATCCTGTGGTTCCATGCGTCGGCGATGTAGAGATTGCCGTCCGAATCGAACGCAATCGCTGACGGCCTCAGTGAACTCGCGGCGGCGGGGCCGCCGTCGCCACCGAAGACCCCCCCTCCCCGTGCCGGCCACCGTCGTGATGGTGCCCGACGGGTCCACCCGCCGGATGCGGCGATTGCTCGAATCGGCGATGTAGAGATCGCCTGCCGGGCCAACCGCCACGCCGTACGGGAAGGCCAGCCGAGCCGCCGTCGCGGGGCCGCCGTCGCCGCCGAAGCCCCGCTCCCCCGTGCCGGCCACCGTCGTGATGGTGCCCGACGGGTCCACCCGCCGGATGCGGTGATTGCGGTCGGCGATGTAGAGATTCCCCGCCAGGCCGACCGCCACGCCCTGTGGGAAAAGCAGCTGGGCCTCGGTGGCGGGGCCGCCGTCGCCGCCGAAGCCCCCCTCAGCGCTGCCGGCGACCGTGGTGATGACACCTGACGGGTCCACCCGCCGGATGCGGTGATTCCTCCGGTCGACGATGTAGAGATCGCCTGCCGGGCCAACCGCCACGCCTTCCGGGTTGCGTACAGCCGGGCCTCGGTGGCGGGGCCACCGTCGCCGCTGAAGCCCCGCTCCCCCGTGCCGGCCACCGTCGTGATGGTGCCCGACGGGTCCACCCGCCGGATGCGTTCGTTGAACTCGTCCGCGATGTAGAGATTCCCCGCCCGGTCGAGTGCCACGCCCGCCGGATTGTGCAGTTGGGCCTCGGTGGCGGGGCCGCCGTCGCCGCCGAAGCCCCGCTCCCCCGTGCCGGCCACCGTGGTCATCACACCCGACGGGTCCACCCGGCGGATGACATGGTTTGAAGAGGTCGGCCAAGAACACGTTGCCGGCCCCATCGACTGCGACGCTCCAGGGGCGGTAGAGTCTGGCGTTCGCCGCCGGGACGGGGTCGGCAAAAGACGCAGTCCGGGGTCCGGCGATCGTGGATATGGTTCCGTCACGCACCTGACGGACCCGGCGGTTGGAGTCGTCAGCCACATAGAGGCTGCCGTCGTGTCCAACTGCAACAGCGGTCGCCGTCCATGAGCCTCGCGGCTGTAGCGGGCCCGCCGTCCCCACTGAAGCCCCAGTCCCCACTGCCTACGACCGTTTCGATGGTTCCTGCGGGATCCACCCTGCGAACACGGCGGTTGGACCGATCCGCGATGTAGAGATTGCCCGCCGGGTCGAGCGCCACGCCGTACGGGATTGTTCAGCTGGGCCTCGGTGGCGGGGCCGCCGTCGCCGCCGAAGCCCCGCTCCCCCGTGCCGGCCACCGTCGTGATGGTGCCCGACGGGTCCACCCGCCGGATGCGGTGGTTCCCCCGGTCGGCGATGTAGAGGTTCCCCATCCCATCCAGCGCCAAGCCCCATGGAGAACTCATCGTGGCCTCCGTCGCGGGTCCACCGTCGCCGCCGAAGCTTCTCTCTCCGGTGCCGGCGATCGTTGTAATGACGCCTGACAGGTCCACCCGCCGGATGCGGTGATTGCTCCGGTCGGCGATGTAGAGGTTCCCCACCCCATCCAGCGCCAAGCCGGCGGGAGCGGCAGTTGGGCCTGGGTGGCGGGGCCACCGTCGCCGCTGAAGCCCCACTACCCGGTGCCGACCACCGTCGTGATGGTGCCCATGGGATCCACTCGGCGAATCCGGTGTGTCGAGTAATCAGCGATGTAGAGGTTTCCCATCGCATCCAGCGCCAAGCCGGCGGGAGTGCGCAGCTGAGCCTCGGTGGCGGGGCCGCCGTCGCCACTGAAGCCCGGCTCCCCCGTGCCGGCCACCGTCGTGATGACGCCCGACGGGTCCACCCGCCGGACCCGATGGTTGTCGAGGTCCCCGATGAACACGCTGCCATCCGGAGCGGCAAGGAGGGCAAAGGGACGGGCAAGCTCCGCCGCCAGAGCGGGCCCGCCGTCCCCCACGTCTCCGGTGCGGCCCTGTCCGGCCACGGTCTCGATCGTTCCGGACGCCACCGGATCCGCCGCCAGGCAGCGCAGGTCGAGGTCCCGGCCGTTCGTGCTCAGGACGGTGAAGGCGAATGCCGGTGCCAAGTTCCAGCCCTGCAGCGCATCGACGGCATCGCCCGGTCGGAAGACGCTCGTCACGGACCCCTCGGTGTGCGCCGCCAAGCCCGACAGCAGCGTGCCGTCGGAAACCACGCAGGTCGAGGACTGCCCCGCCGATGGAGCGGCGGAGGACAGCAGCGCGACGGCAATCAGGAGAGGGAGGGGAGCGCGCAGCGGTTGCCCGCCGCCCCTGGTGGATGTGTGCAGGATCATGGTGCCCGCAATTGTATGAGGGGGGGGGGGGGGAAGTCAACCGACCCGGACTGAACAGTGGAGGTTTCCCATCGCTTGCGAGCTCGCACGCGCTTGGCCTGCGGGCAATCTTTGTTCGGGGACCGTCAAGGGCCGTGCTCCCTCGATCCTGCACTGAATCGGTTGGAGGATGGCTGCCCGTTCGCCAAGCGAGGAGCGATTTTGGCCGAATTCGGCGTGTTTTGCGCTACAAGTCGTTGGGTTTCAATGGCCAGCCCCCTGAAACCCCAAATGCAGTGCCATAGTAACTTACAATTCCTTGACTCCCGTCCCAGGGCCTGCTCCCATCGGAGCCTGTTCGTCCGCCGGACCCCCACTCGCCCCCGCGCCAGGGGCCAGGAGCCCCACTTCACCCAGCGCCTCGTCCGCTCCATCCGCTGCGGCTCCAGGGTGCGCCAGCGCACCCTGCGCAACCTCGGCCGCCACGTCGCCCTGCCGCGCGGGGACTGGCCGGCGCTGTGCGCCCGCGTCGAGCGCATCCTCGCCCCCAGCGCTCCCTCGAGCTCGGGGCCTGCTCCCCCGCGGTCGAGGACGAGGCCCAGCGCATCGCCGCCCAGCTGGTGCAGGCCGGCGTCTCCCCCGTGGGCCCGGCGGCCCCGGCCGACGGCGCCGACGACCCGTGCCCTGCCGCGGGGTCGTCGACTCCCTGGAGCTGGTCCGCCCGCGCTCGGTCGGCGTCGAGCACGTCGCCCTGTGGGCCATGCGGCAGCTCCGTCCGCCGTCCCTGCTCGAGCAGCTGGGCCTGTCCGGTGCGCAGCGCGTCGCCGTCCTCGGCAGCCTCGTGCCGCATGGCCGCGCCGGCCTCCGACGTGGCACTGGCTGCGCCAGCGCAGCGCCCTGGGCGAGCTGCTCGGCTGCGACGCGAGACCATGGGCCGGAACGCCCTGCAGCGCGCCAGCGACCGCCTGCTGCGCCACCGCGACACGATCGAGACGCGTCTCTTCCAGCGCGCCGCCGACCTGTTCGACCTGCAGCCCACCGTCACCCTGTACGACCTCACCAACACGTACTTCGAGGGCGGCGCGGACCGGCAGCCGCTGGCCCGCCGCGGCCATTCCAGGGAGAAGCGCCACGACTGTCCGCCGCTCACGCTGGGCCTGGTGCTGGACGCCAGCGGCTTCGTGCGCCGCTCCAGGGTCCTGGCCGGCAACGTCGCCGAGGGCGGCACGCTGCAGGCCATGCCGACGGCCCTGGACGCGCCGCCCGAGGCGGTCGTCGTGCTCGACAGGGGTCTCGCCACGGAAGGGAACGTCGCCTGGCTGCGCGAGCGGCGGCGCGTCCTCGACGAGAGCCGGGCGGTGGCCATCGGCACCGCCGGCGGGCAGCGCGCGCTGGCCTGCGCCGAGACGGACGGGAACGGCGAGACGCGCCTGCGCTGCGCGTCCGCGCAGCGGGCGGAGCAGGAACGGGCGATGGCGGGGCAGGCCGGCGCGCGCCTCGAGACGGCTCTGCGGACGCTGCACGAGGGCCTGTCGCGCAAGGGCACGACCAGGCGCGTGGAGAAGGTCTGGCAGCGCATCGGACGGCTGCAGGCCCGCCATCCGTCCGCCGCCCCGCACTGCGCGATCGACGTGCAGGCCGACGACAGGGGCCGCAACGCGACGGCGGTGGCCTGGAAGCGGCAGCCGCTGGAGGGCAGCGGGGCGACCCATCCCGGGGTCCACGGCCTGCGCACCAGCAGCGTCGGCTGGGACGCCGAGCGGCTGTGGCGCACCTGCGTGACGCGGACCGACCTGGAGGCCGTCCTCCGCTCCCTCGGGAGCGCACTGGGACCGCGCCCGATCCACCACCGCAGGCCCGCGCGCAGCGCGGGCCACCTGTGCCTGTCGGTGCTCGCCTGCCAGCTGGTCCAGGTGGTCCGGCAGCGCCTGCGGGCGGGCGGGGAGACGGCCCGCTGGACGACGCTGCGCCGTCGCCTGGCGGGCCAGCGGCGGGTGACCGCGGTCTTCCGCCAGGCGGACGGACGCATGCTGCACGCGCGCAAGGCGACGCAGGCCGAGTCCTGGCAGCGGGCGATCCACGAGCGGCTGGGCGTGGACGCCTCGCCGGGCGGGGTCCGCAAGCTGGTCGTCCAGCCCAGACGACGAAGGAAAATGCACGGAATGCAGTGCCACACGCCTGATTCCGCGACCGCAATGTGCTCATTAAAAATGACTTATGAAATGGAGTGGCAAACTTGGGCTAGCTCCCTGGGCCGCTTCGCCCACGCCCTCAGGATCGGCTCGAAGGGGTGAGCGTCAGGGCGCGGCTCTGACGCCCGCCATGCTTCATGCAGCACCTCCAGCAACAGAATCACGGTCAGGCGAGTTAGTGCCACGTATGCGCCTGCGGGGCCAGCGTGGTCTATGGTCAGCGTCAGCCGATCATTGGACGTCACGATCACGGATGCATGGGCGCCCGACTGTACGGCCTCGGCTACGTAGGCCAGCCACACGCAGGCCCCCTCGCAGCTTCGCTTGTGCCAGGGCTGGGATCCGGCCCCAAGCCTCCGCGAGGGCATCCGTGGGGCGCTGCTCCAGCCATGCGGCTAGGTCAGCATCGGTCGGAGCTGGGAGCTCGACAGCCGCCGCAATCGTGGCTAGAACGCTATTCGAGGTCGAGAGCATTTGCATTCCCCTTCGCGAGCCTGTGCGGCTTGGGCTCATTGGCGCCCGCCCTTGGCCAGCTCGAAGCCGCGAAACGCGCCTCCTGCTACCGCCTGCGATGACTTGTCCTCGAGGACCAACATTGATGTCTGCCAACTGTGTGACAGTGACTGAGAGGTCTCCCACGTGCCTGTCCTGCGCGACCCCATCTCCAGCAGGGCCAATCCGCTGCTCAAGAAGTTGCGGCAAGCTGCGAGCCGAGGTGCGCTCGTACGTGGTGGCCTAGCGATGGCGGAGTCGCCTCGACTGCTGGAGGAGGCCCTGCGCTCCGGTATTGAGATCGATCGCGTTTTCGTCTCCGAGCGCGTCGCGGATGCGGTCCTGTCCAAGCTCTCCCCGCACCAGCAGTTCTCGGTGCACCCTGTTGCCGACCGACTCTTTGCCGAGGTCTCCACGACGACGCACAACCAAGGCGTGCTCGCTCTGGTCCGACTGCCGTCCTGGGGAGCCGAAGATGTCCTGAGTGGGCTCGCTCTCGTTATGGACGGCGTTCAGGACCCAGGCAACGCAGGGGCGATCGTGAGGTCCGCCGAGGCGTTCGGCGCTTCCGGTGTGGTCTTCCTGAAGGGCTCTGCCGCACCGACCAACCCGAAAACGCTCCGCGCCGCTGCCGGGTCGATCTTTCGGATTCCTTTCTTGGCTGGCGTCAACGTGGATCAGCTGCTCGAGTTCGTTGCCAGCGCACGGATCCGGCTGCTTGCCGCCGAGTCGCTCGGCGACACGCCGCTACACGAACTGAACCTGACAGAGGGTGCCGCCATCGTCGTCGGCTCCGAAACGCACGGCATCACTCCCAAACTGCTAGCGGCAGCGGAGACCCTTTCCATCCCCACCCAAGGGGTTGAGTCGCTCAACGTAGCCGCAGCGGCGACGGTGGTCCTCTACGAGTGGGCTCGGCAGCGGCTGACCGCCTGAATCTGCTCGACCACGAGAATCGGGCAGCGCTCCCTACGGCTCAGGCTGGTGTGGCTCAGGCGCTCTCCGCAACAGGCTGAGGAAGGGGCTGCCCGAGCCTCAGCAACTCCAGCCGCACGGAATCGCAGAGCGCGTTCCAGCTCGCTTCCAGGACATCGTCCGACACTCCCACGGTCGTCCAGCTGGAGGTGTTGTCAGTCCAGTTGATCAGGACACGCACCTTCGCGGCGGTGCCCTTGCCAGGGTTCAGGACGCGCACCTTGTAGTCGACCAAGCGAATGTCCGCAACCGAAGGATAGACCGTGGACAGGCAGCGCCTCAGGGCCCCTGCGGTGGCGTCGAAAGGACCCGATGCGTCGACCGAGGCGCTTCGGGTTCCTTCGGGAGTCCACACGATCATCTCCACCTCGCAATGCGAGCGACCACCGCCGTGCTTGCGCGTGGTCATCTGCATGCTCTCAAGGCGGAAGTGCTCATGCTCGCCGGACAAGGCCTGCCGTATCAGCAGTTCGAACGACCCGTCCGCCGACTCCAGTTCGTAGCCTTCGTACTCCATCTGCTTGATCTGCTCGAGCACACGCTTGCGCGCCTTGGGATCCAGCAGCTCGTCCCAGCCCTTTTCCTGCAGCTTGAAAACGATGTTGCTGCGTCCAGAGAGGTCGCTGACAAGGACCCGACGCTGGTTGCCGACAGCTTCCGGCGTGACGTGCTCGTAGGTGTCCGCATCGCGCAGCACGGCGCTCACGTGGATGCCGCCCTTGTGGGCGAACGCGCTCTTCCCCACGAACGCGGCGCCGTTGGCCAGAGTCAGGTTGGCCATGTCCGCTATGTAGTTGGCGAACCCCGTAAGCCGAGCCACGTTCTCGCGGCCGAGTACGGTATGCCCGAGCTTCAGCTCGAGGTCGCAGATGGTCGCCACGAGATTGCAGTTTCCGCAGCGCTCGCCGTACCCGTTCATCGTGCCCTGCACGTGCGTCGCCCCCAGCTCGACCGCTGCCACAGCATTCGCCACGGCCACCTCGGAGTCGTTGTGGGTGTGGATGCCGATCACTCCGTCGAATCGCTCCCGGACGTCGCGCACGATCTCGCTGAGGCGGGACGTCAGGGTGCCACCGTTGGTGTCGCAAAGGACCAGGGAGTCCGCACCCGCGCTCTTTGCCGCCTCGACGGTGCGGAGAGCGAAGTCACGATCGGTGATATAGCCGTCGAAGAAGTGCTCCGCGTCATACACGACCTCGCGACCGAGCGACTTGAGGTAGTGCACGGTCGAGTGGATCATGTCGAGGTTCTGCTGCTCGGTCACCCGCAGGGCGCGTTCTGTGTGGAACTTCCAGCTCTTGCCGAAGATCGCCACGGCGGGTGTCTCCGACTCAACAAGCATCGCGACGTTCGGGTCCTCCTCGACGCGGTTGTTCGCATGGCGCGTGGAGCCGAACGCCACGAGACGGGCCTGACCTAGGTGGAGTTCGGTCTTGGCTTGCTCGAAGAAGTCGGCGTCGCGGGGGTTCGAACCTGGCCAGCCACCCTCGATGTAGGCGATGCCAATGTCGTCGAGCTTGCGGGCGATCGCCAGCTTGTCGGCGACCGAGAACGAGACGTTCTCTCCCTGCGTGCCGTCCCGAAGGGTGGTGTCGTAGGCTACGACGCGCATGGCATCTGTCCCTCCTCCTAGCCGTCCGCGGACGGGGCCATGGGCGTGGAGTCTGGCTTCTCCTTCTTCAGGAAGGGCATCATCGCGCGGAGACCGCCGCCAACCTGCTCGATGAGCTGGCTCTCCTGCGCCGTCCGCATGGCCAGGAAGTCCGCCCGGCCAGCGCGGTTCTCGTCCATCCACTGCTTGGCGAACTGGCCCGACTGGATCTCGGCGAGGATGTCCTTCATCCGGGTGCGCACATCGTCGTCAATGACGCGCTTGCCGCGAGTGTAGTCGCCGTACTCGGCCGTGTCAGACACCGAGTAGCGCATGTAGCTGAGGCCACCCTCGTAGATCAGGTCGACGATGAGCTTCAGCTCGTGCAGGCACTCGAAGTAGGCGATCTCGGGCTGGTAGCCGGCCTGCACCAGCGTCTGGAACCCCGCGCGGATGAGTTCGGCGCAGCCGCCGCAAAGCACGGCCTGCTCGCCGAAGAGGTCGCTCTCCGTCTCCTCCTTGAACGTGGTCTCAATGACGCCAGCCTTCAGACAGCCTAGGCCGAGCGCGTACGCCAGAGCCTGCTCCTTAGCCTGGCCCGAGCAGTCCTGAGCCACCGCGACAAGACCCGGCACGCCGACGCCCTCGACAAACAACTCGCGCACTCGATGGCCCGGCGCCTTGGGCGCGATCATCGACACGTCCACGCCGTCCGGCGGCGTGATCTCGTTCCAGTGGATGGAGAACCCGTGGGCGAACATCATCGTGTCCCCGGGATCGAGGTGCGGCTCGATCTGGGACTTGTACAGGTCCGGTTGGATGTGGTCCGGAAGCAGGATCATGACGACCTGAGAGGCCTTGACCGCGTCGGGCACCGTGCGCACTTCCAGACCAGCGCGCTCGGCCTTCGGCCACGAGCTCGACCCCTCGTAGAGGCCGACCATCACGTCCAGGCCGCTCTCCAGCAGATTGAGCGCGTGAGCGTGGCCCTGACTGCCGTAGCCAATGATGGCGATCTTCTTGTCCTTCAGCAGATCCAAGTCGCCATCGGACTCGTAGTAGATGGTTGCGGGCATTGTGTTCTGAGGTATTCCTTTCGGGGGCTGCCTTGCGCGAGAGCCGGTGTGGCCTAGGGCTCCGACAGCGCAGCCTCGGTGTAGCGCGGCACGGGCAGCTTGTTGTGCTTGGCGCGTGCCATCGCCATCGCGCCGGAACGGACCATCTCGAGGTCTCCGTAGCTGCGCAGCAGCGAGATCAGCGCGTTCAGCTTGTCGGGCGAGCCGGTGACTTCCAGTGTGTACGACTTCGGCGAGGCATCCACGACGCGCGCCCGGAAGATGTCGGCTTCCTTGAGCATCTCGGCGCGCCGGCCTTCCTTGACGTGCACCTTGATGAGCGCCAACTCCCGGCGCACGGCCTGTGAATCCGTGAGATCCACGGCCTTAATGACGTTCACCAGCCGCGAGATCTGCTTGATCAGCAGCTCGCGCCCCTGCTCGCCGACCGTGGCAACGATCGTCATGCTTGAGAGCGTCGGGTCAAGCGTCTTGGCGACGGTCAGACTCTCTATGTTGTAGCCGCGTGAGGTGAGCACGCCGGCAACGCGCATGAGAGCGCCAGGCTTGTTCTCGACCAACAGAGAGATTATCTGTGACTCGGACATGATGTTGCGCTCCGGTCCCTAGTCGCCCGCGACCGTCTCGGCCTCACGGTCCGGCTGCAGGATCATCTCGCTCACCGCGCCACCCGCAGGCACCATCGGGTAGACGCACTCCTTGGGTGTGACCTGGACGTTCAGCAGGTAGGGGCCGGGACTGGCAAACGCGTGGTCCAGGGCATCGTCGAGATCTTCGGGCCTGCTCACCGATCCACCCTCGATGCCGAACGCTCCCGCCAGGAGCGAGGCGTCGGGGAACGCCGTGATGTCGACCTGGCTGTAGCGTTCGCTGTAGAAAAGCTCCTGCCACTGACGGACCATGCCCAGCGAGTTGTTGTTCATCACGATGATCTTCACCGGCAGGTTGTTGGTGGAGATCGTGCCCAGCTCGGGCATGGACATCATGAAGCCCCCATCGCCAACGATCGAGATCACCGTCCTGTCGGGGCGGGCGAACTTCGCGCCCACTGCAGCGGGAAGGCCGAAACCCATCGAGCCGAGGCCGCTCGAGGACTGCCACAGGCGGGGCCTATTGAACCGCAGGTACTGGGCCGCCCACATCTGGTGCTGCCCAACGTCTACGGTCACGATCGCCTCGCCGCCAGAGATCGCGTCGAGCCTCTCCATCAGTTGCTGTGGCTTGATCTCGTCCTCGGACGACTCGTAGTGGAAGGGGTTTTCGCGCTTCATGCCGCGCACGCGCTCCATCCAGTCCAAGCGATCGATGCGTCGCCTGACACCGTCCGTCCCGCGGGTGGCCTCGAGCCGTGCGTTGAGGGCGGCCAGGACTGCCTTGGCGTCGCCAACGACGCCGATATCGGCGCGACGGTTCTTGTTGATCTCGGCGGGATCGATGTCCACGTGCAGCACCTTGGCGTGCGGAGCGAACTTGTCGAGGCGGCCGGTGACGCGGTCGTCGAAGCGCACGCCGAGGCCGATCAGGGCGTCGCACTCGGTCACGGCCATGTTGGCCGCGTAGCTACCGTGCATGCCAAGCATCGAAATGAAGTTGGGGTGCCCGGTTGGCATGGCCCCAAGGCCCATCACGGTGTGGGCCAGCGGCGCCTCCAACAGCTCCGAAAAGCGCACGAGCTCGGCGCTTGCATCCGAGGACACGACGCCGCCGCCGGCATAGATGTAAGGCCGCTTGGCGTTCCAGAGGAAGTCGACAGCACGCTCGATCTCGCTGGCGGCCGGATCCGTGTCCAGGCGGTATCCGCGCAGCGGTGCCATCGGCGCCGAGTCCTCGTAGGACGCCTTCGCCAGGAGCACGTCCTTGGTGATGTCTACGAGCACGGGTCCCTGACGCCCGCTCGTGGCGATGAAGAACGCCTCGTGGATGACCTGCGACAGCTCCTCGACGCCCTTGACCAGGTAGTTGTGCTTGGTGGCCGATCTCGAGATGCCGAACGTGTCGGCCTCCTGGAACGCGTCCCGTCCAATCAGCGCCTGAGGCACCTGGCCGGTGATCGCCACCACCGGAATCGAGTCCATGAGCGCATCGACGAGGCCCGTTGTCAGGTTCGTGGCACCTGGTCCTGACGTCGCCATGCAGACACCCGCCTTGCCCGTCGCGCGCGCATATCCCTGCGCCGCGAATGCGGCGTTCTGCTCGTGCCGCACAAGGACGTGCCGCAGCGGGTGATCGTACAGAACGTCATAGATCGGCAGCGTTACGCCGCCGGGATAGCCAAAGACAGCCTCCGCGCCTTCTCGCGCCAAGCTCTCGATCAGGATTTGTGCTCCGCTCAGAAGCGCCATCGACAGAATCCCTCGCTTTCTCTTACCCTCTACCCTATCGCCGTCATGCAGGGGATAGACGGCTGCCGACCCCCCGACCTCTCTACTGCCCCGGTCGGTGGCGAGCTCTGCAACTCTGCTGAGGCCTCAACCGGGGCTGGATACAGCGACCGGAATGCTAATGCAGCACAGCCGGGGCAGGGCGCAGGAAGGGCGCTGCGCACCTCGAAGCGCGGTGTCGAAGTGTGCTCTCGCGCTTGGGTGTCGACCAGTCATCATGGGTCCGCCTGAAGGGCGGATGCATTGCGACCCTATCCACGATTGTAGCCCCCGCTACTGACAGCGGTCAAGTCCCGTGCTGGGTTCTGTGGGGACTGAAGCGGTAGCCTCGCCCGTGCACGGTAAGGATCCATTCGGGCTTCGATGGCCGGTCCTCCAGCTTCTGCCTGAGCCAACCAATGTGCACGTCCACCGTGCGCGTCGTACGGAATTCGTCGTAATGCCAGACCTTCCGCAGCAGGGTCTGCCGCGTGACGATCTCGCCGGGATGCGTCAGCAGGTAGTGGAGCAGGTTGTACTCCTTGACCGAGAGGGACACCGGCTTGCCGTGCCGGTGCACCTCGGCGGTACGCGTGTCCAGCCGGTTCGGCCCAAAGTGCAGCACGGCCCGGCCACCGACGCGATCGGTGTTGCGGCGCAGCAGGGCCTTGACCCGCGCCAGGAGCTCAAGGACCTCGAACGGCTTGGTGATGTAGTCGTCCGCACCGACCTCGAACCCGCTGAGCTTGTCCCGGAGCTGAGTCCTCGCCGTGAGCATCAGCACCGGAATGGCGAGCCCCTTGCTGCGCAGTTCCCGGCAGATCTCGAGCCCGTCCACCTCGGGCAGCATCAGGTCGAGGATGATCACGTCGTGGATGTCGCGCACCGCCACCTCCAGTCCGATCGAACCATCCTCCACGGACGTGACCGAGTAGCCCTCTGCTCGCAGGCGGTCGGCGAGTGTCACGGCGAGCGCCGGTTCGTCTTCGACAAGCAGTACTCGCTCAGGCATTTGGCTCCGCCACGCCATGTGCCGGCAAGTGGATCGTGAACACGCTTCCCTGTCCTGGCCGGCTACGGACCGACAGCCGCCCACCCATGTCACAGACCATGTCGTGTGCGAGCTTGAGGCCCAAGCCAGTTCCGGAAACCCTGGTCTTCGCTGCCGAGGAGCCGCGGAAGTACGCGGAGAAAATGGAGTCCGCCTCGTCGGCGGGGATGCCCTCACCGCGGTCGTGGACGCTGATCCGCACCTCTTCGCCGTGCGCGGTGTCAGCCGACATCGTCTCCAGCCTGACCCATGCTGCCTTGCGGCCATATTTGAGCGCGTTCGTCAGGAGATTCGCAAGGCTCTGACGCAGCGCCTGCGCATCAGCACGCACGGAGGGCACCGCCTCGCCCCGCGCCCGCTCAACAGTGAACCCGGAGCGTTCGATGTCCTCCCTGAGGTCGTCCAGCACTTCGTCGGCGACGCTGTCTACAGCGAGCTCCCGGAGCTTGCACTGCATGCCGCCGGACTCCATCGAGGCATGCTGCAGGGTCTGCTCCAGCATGTTGCTGAGGCGCTTTGCCTGCTCGCTCAGCAGGTCACCGTACTGGAGAGTCTTCCTGTCCTTTCCAACGAGACCCGAAGCGATGTTGTCGGCGATCGTGCGGATGACCGCCAGTGGGGTCCGCAACTCATGCGACACCGCAGCCACGAAGTTGAGACGCTCGTTGGCAAGGTTGGACGCATTCTTGGCGGACACAGCCGCCAGGGCCATGGCAAGCCCAAGAAGTGCCAGGACGCCGAAGCCCATTGCCCGACTGCGCTCCGCGAGGGCGTTTACAGCGGCTTCGAGCGAACCGTCTGTATGCCTCGCGGCGATCCGCACATTCATGGGCTTGGACCCGGCAAGGAACAAGCGCGGTTCGTGCCCGCCGTTGAACACGGCGCCGGAAAAGATCGCGGGCAGGCCCTCCGTCCCAATTGGCCGGGCCCCGGACTCAGCCTGCGCGATTTGACGCGTCGGGCGCCAAACTGCGACGCGCTGGATTGCACCGCGGCGGGCAGCGGCAGGGGGTACGGAGCTTGCCGACAGAATCAGTCGACGCTGCGCGTCGGCCTCCTCCAGCCAGTCTGAATCCATATCGGGCATTGCGGAATGCGGTGCAGCTTCCTCGGTGCGGGCGGCGCGGCTACCGAGCGATGCAAGGGCACGGCTGTCCTCCTCCGGCGCCTCGTGCAGCAGAACGGGGTTGCCATCGATGAAGATCGCAACGTCGAACGCCGGCTCGGGACCCTCGCCGCGGAAGTGCCGCGCGATCTGCCTCCGTACGACCTGCTCGGCAACGTAGTTCCAGTCGACCTGCAGGACCAGAAAACCCGTCAGAACAGAGGAGACTCTGCCCTCGCGTTCGGCAATCGGCCTGCTGCCGAAGGGACGCACCAGAGCGTCCGAATCCGGATAAAACATCCAGGTCCTGAGCCATCGAGCCTCCACCCTCTGACCAGGACGGAAATCCAGCCGCTGAATCCTCTCACGAAGGACCTCAAGCTCTTTCGTCCACACCACCGGCACGGCGGACGGTTCACCGTAAGTCAATTCGAAGAACGCACTATCGTCCGTCCCCTGGACCTGGTAGAACAGCAGGCGACGGATGGCAGCGCTGTGGTCCGATCCGTGCAGCCATACGCCATACAAGTCCGCGACATCCCGACGTGATGCCGCCCGCTCAGGCGCGAAGAAGGACGTCAGGAAGTAGAGGTCCTGCTGGAGGCTGCGCTCGAAAGTGCGGACCGAGAGATCCAGCGCATCCTGGGCCTGATGGCGTCTGACGGTCGTGACCTCGTCGAGCAGCGACATCTGCACGCCCGCCAGGATGGCGAGGGTGAGGCCACAACCGAGAATCGAACCAAGGAGCCACCGGTGTGTGACCCGCTGTCGAACCAGCGACCTAGTTCTCAAGCGTCTCTGAAGGGACTGGAAATGAGCGGGCAGGCGGGCCACTATCGCTCCGGTATGCGCACCTCAGGGCGCTGGTCGCGCCCGCCAGTCGGTGGCTTTGCATGACACCGCATAACGATGATCCCCCTCATCTCGTAATGAACCATACTGCACTTGTAAAATCATTGTAGCACTGGACGCAGGCACCCTTCTCCGACCGCACCGGAGACTTATTGGGTCCCACCTTACCGGATCGTCTCTCTGAGCCTGCGACACTTGTCCACCGCACGGGTTTCCCAGGGTACGCGGGCTGTGGGGCGGTTGGGACGATGAGCCCCGCTCGCAAGGGACGCCCGGCGCTGCGCTAGAAGCCCGAGAGGACCGCCGAAACAAGCGTCGAAGCCATGGTGCGGCTCGCACGTCGCAGCGCGGCTTCGCGTTCGTCCAGGTATGCGTCAGGATCGGCGCTGACCTCGTGCGTCTCCCGGTGCGTCAAGTCCGGATTGGAATAGAGTTCCCTGCCATCGGACGTGTCCTGCAGCGACACGTGCAGCCGCGTGACTGTCATGATGCTGGTCGCGCGCCCGGTGCTGAGATCAAAGTTCAGTGGGACGGCGTCGAACAGGACTACGGTGCCCCGCAGCGCCGCGTCGGCGTTCGTCGCATCGCTCGTGACGCGGTAGTTGGTGCGCGAAAGGAACTCCTGGACGACCGCTTCCGTCAGGTATTGCTCGATCTTCAGCTCGGCCGTGGCGTTTTCGAATGCCGGGACCGCTATGGTCTGGAGACTGTCCGGGAGGGTGTTGGCTGTACCAACGAGCCGGTATCCGCACGACGACGCAAGCGCGCCCATCGCCACCAGCAGTGCAGGGAGCCGAGAAGACGCCATTGGACGGTAGCGCAGGATTCTACTGGTCTGGCCCGGATGCCTCCAGGGCCGCCCCCTCGGCAACTTCCGGAGCGGGCTGGCGGAAAAGGCTCAGGATGCGTGCGATGACACCGCTGACCGCGAACGTGGACGCCATGGTTAGCAGCACCGGCCTGGAGAAGTTCCATATGAGGAAGATCATCGTCGCGAAGAGCACGACGGCAATTGCGGGCTCCCTAAGGCGGGTCAGTTCCTTGAAGCTCCGATAGCGCCACCTGGAGATCATCAGGAGGCCTACGCACGCCAGTAGTCCGCACCACAGGAATCCGCCCGGCCACCAGTGCTCGATGGGGCGTCCTTGGGAGAAATGGATGACCGAGCCGAGCAGACCAGCCGCAGGAGGCGATGGCATGCCAACGAAGTAGGCGCGGTGGCTCTTTCCGGGGTTCAAGGGCCGCGGGTCCTTCTGCACGTTGAAGCGGGCTAGCCGCACGGCGTTGCACGTGAGGAAGAGGAACGAGCAGAAGTAGCCCAGGGACGGCAGTAGCTCTGCGATCACCGGAGCGTTTGGAAACATCGCGCCATGCACGCCCCAGGCGTACGCAAGGAGGGCCGGACCCGCACCGAACGTGATGCAGTCAGCCAGAGAATCCAATTCGCCGCCGAACTCGCTCTCCGCTTTCGCCAAGCGTGCGACTCGGCCGTCCAATCCGTCGGTCAGCATCGCGATGCCGATTGCGATGGCGGCGTAGTCCAGCAGAACGGCAGCTTCCGCCGCACGGCTAGCAGGCAGCGCCATGGCCCTGAGCGTCTGGACCAACGTGTAGTAGCCACAGAAGAGTGTTCCGACAGTGAACAGGGTCGGGAGCGCCACACGTGACCGGCTGCGGGCCTTCTCAGGAAGACGCATTACCCCACTCCTTCCTATCTCAAGCTCGCGATCACTGAGCTGCCGCCTCGCACGCGGTCTCCGTGATGGACCGAGAGTTCCCATTCGGGACCCAGTACCACGTCGACGCGGGACCCGAACTTGATCAAGCCGAATCTCTCACCCTTCTCCAGCGCATCGCCGGGAACCGGCCGACACACGATGCGGCGAGCGATCAGACCGGCGATCTGTCGCAATTCCACAACTGATCCCGACTCACCCTCGATGACTAGGGCATTTTGCTCGTTCTCGGCGGACGCCAACTCACGATGCGCCATCAGATAGCGGCCCCGCGAGTAGTGCACGGACTGCACAACGCCGGCAATCGGCGAACGATTGACGTGCACATCGAAGATGCTCAGAAAGATGCTCAAGCGCACGCGCCCGTCCGGCTGCTCGCGAATGTGCACGACCTTGCCGTCAGCAGGCGATACGCAGACCGCCCCTTCCGGTATGGCCCGCTCCGGATCACGAAAGAAGTACAGCGTGAACAGGCCGACTGCCACGAACGCCGCGGCAGCAGGCCAAGACTCGAGGCCAATGCCAGTCAGCAGGGCTCCGAGAACAGAACCCGCAAAATAGAACCACCCATCCCTTACCACGGGTAGCCAGCCCCCCGCAGACTCAGCCTCAGCCTGTACGTCACTCAATCTTGGCTGCGTGCTCTGCAACCATCGACGACATCTGATCCTTGAGCCGAAGCTTGAGCTTCTTGAGCCTCGCTTCCTCTGTCTGCTCTTCCTGAGACGGGTACTTCCGCTGACCGAGTTCGTTGAGCCGCCGCTCGTAGCCCGCGTGCTGGCGCTTGAGTCTCCGAAACTCCTCGTCGGACTCCATCAATTCAGCGGCGACGCGGGCTTGCGTGGGAAGAGTCATTGCGCCATCCCTCTTCGAAACCCAAAGTCACGGGCGGTGCTTGACAGCAAGTATTGGCCTAGGCAGTCCACAGCCCAGCTGACAACCTCCGAGCACACTGCCCGTGCAGCAGTTCGGGTTCACTCTACCAGACGGTCAGAACGCACACAAAAGCACCTCCGATCTGACGAGAGGCACGGGTGCCCCCCGGCCAAAACCCCAACAAGAGCACCGTTCCTGAGAGGTCGCGGAAGCAGTAGGCGACGAGGAGCCTTGGTGACGGTCCACACCCTGTTGAGCCGGCGCAAGCGCATGCCGGGACCCACAGGCCACGCGGGCACCTGACTCGAACTCGGGTCGTGGACGAGCTTCGGGCGTACCGCCGATGGCAGGGGCTGCGTCTTGGCGGTTCGGATTCAGGCGCCCTACTGGACTCGCCTACGTCGGCCGGGTCGAGACTCTTTCCGTTGGGCTCCGAGGCTCGAGCATCCAAGCGCGGTCAGGCGAACAAGGGCAGGTCCTCGGTGGTTCCGAAGGGGAACAGCTGGCTTCCGCGCGTGTGCTCGATTCCCAGGTACCGGCGAAGGGCCTTGTGCACGTGCTTCGGATAGATCAAAGTGCCCCCCGAGCCGTCCCTTTGCAGAGTCGCGGGATTGATCTCGCGAGCAAAGTGGAGCTCGTCCGTCTCGCCGACCACGCGGTTGGTCCAACTCTGGTTCTTCTCCATCACGATGAAGCTCCCGATCGGCCAGTGATCCTTTCCGCCATCGGCGTTGTAGTGATTGGTCCTGCCGAAATCCGAGCCAATCACCACAACCAGGCGGTCCGCCACACCGTGGACCTCTGCCTGGTCCCATAGGTAGTCGACAGCGCTAGTGAGATTCCCCAGCAACCAGCCCTGGTCGGGGTCGTGGTTGTCGTGCGTGTCGAATCCTCCGAGAAACAGGTCGGCGCTGACCGCGACTCCGGCCTTGAACGCCAGCACGGCGAGCTGCGCCTGGCGCTTGAGCCGGCTGCGGAAAAGGCTGTACTCTTCAACCGGCTGCAGTTGGTCCTCCGAGGGAATCATCGCTGCGTAGGCTCGCAGACCCTCTGTGGCATCAGGCAGCAGCGCCGCCTGATAGGCGCTGCGATTCTGAGCCGCTCTCGGCAGCAGGTTGGGAGCCGATGCCAAGCGCGCGACATTCATCCCGCGGGCAGCTTCGATCGCCTCCCAGTCCTCCTTCTTGAACAAGGGGTCGTCGTCCCAGAACGAAGCCTCCGGAGCAGCGATGTTCCGAATCTGCCTAGGATTGCTGAGCCTGGTGGACGTCGACAGTCCTGCAGTGTTGGAGAATCCGCCGAACGTCAGATAGGGCATCGCAAGCCCTGGTCCGTTGTGAGCGGCGAGGAGGGCCGTGGTAGTCGGGTAGCCCTCCGAGATACGGCCGCTCCAGTTGTGGACGACTCCCGCCGAGTGGGCGTTGGTCTGCGCGTCTACCCCGTTGACTACCAAAATGCGCTGGTAGTACTTGTCGAAGAACGCCTGGTTGTTGGCGAACGGAGCGTAACGTATGTTGCCCGCCTGACGCACTTCCCCTGTCGAGGCCCAGTTGTTGATTACCGGCTCGCCGCCGACATTGACTTTCGGGTCGCAGAAGCTCGTCGGATCCCAGCCGCCGTCGGCCTGCACGAACACGAACAGCTTGCCGCCGTAGGCCGCGCCGTTTGCGAACGGGAGACGGAATCCCGATCCGACGCCAAACGCCAATGCTCCTCTGAGAAAATTTCGGCGATTCATCCCAGGCCTCCTACAGGTACAGGTACCGATAGTCCGTAAGGAGGTAGGCAAGCGTCACGACCCATGCTCGGGCCACATAGGCTGGATCGTCGAAGCTGAACCTACCGCTCCGGTGCATCACCTCACTCGCCCGCTCCCAGTTGAACTGCGATTCCCCGAATTCGTCGTACCCCAGGACACCGTCGGCAATCCCCTCGAAGTAAAAATGGTCATTGATCCCGCACCTAGGATTGCCGTCGCGGAATCGGTTCCCTTCCGTGGCTTGCTTTCGCGCCAAGGTCTCGTAGAACAACGTGAAGGCAGCATTGACTTCTGGAGAGTCCGTCGCGACGGTGACACCGAGAAGCTTCTGATGCAGTTCGGCCAGCTTGCTCCGAATTGCGGCGGCACCTTGCGAGTTCATGCCCTTCCCCTCGATCAGCACCCGCATGTTTGCAGGCGCGTCGCCGGCTGCGTCCTGCCAAGCAACGACATTGACACTGTATGTGCCGGGGAAAGCTATCTCCTCCGTCAGTCGCAACGAGCAGTTGCTCCACATCATGAAAGAATCCTCATCCTCGCTTCTGCCGCAGGCTCGGTCCTGGAACCTTTCGAACTCGATGGTGTTCACAATGGCTCCGCCACTGTCGCGAATCTCGAGCCGGTCGAGGTAGAGGTTTCGGTCACCTATGGTCTCGTCGTCCAGGTCGTTGGTGAAGGCAACCCTAATGGTCTTCGTGCCCGGAGTGAACTGGACTGTGGTCGAGAACGTCTGCCGGGGGTCTGACGACGTGGCCGTGACGGCGAAGTCCATGCGTTCCTCCGAGATTGGAGTGACGTGCTTGTCGATTCCGCCGAACAGGAAACGTTGATCGTCGGGCAGGAGAAACAACTCTCTCCGCACGATCGGGCAACTGACTTCGGCTGCATGACTCTGAGCGACAGCCGCCATCAACGGAGTGATCGTGCGCGCCCGAGTCGTGACACCGTCGGAGTCGATACCGCCATACAGAAGCCCATAGCTGTTCCAGTGCTGGTCGAACTGCGTGTAGGTGCCGAACCGCGCGTTGGCCCTTCTTCCCCATCCGTAGCCCGTGATTGCCTGCGTCTTGCGCGCCAGTTCCTCAGGGGTCAGCAGTCGCTCGACACCGGCGTCCCGCAGCGCGACCGCGCGCACCGGATCGACGGTCGCGATTGATTCGGCACGGAACCACGGTGAGAGCGCGATCTCGGTCAGAAGGTCCTTGAGGTTGTACGGCGCCCCACCTCGGAAGCCGGACCTGAACCCAGCGGCCATCTGGCCCACCTCGTTTGCCTGGGCATTCGCCCCGACCAGCAGCGCGTCGAAGTCCTTGTCCCCCTCCTCTTCTGGTGCCACTGCGGCCTCGAACCCCAGGATGACGGGCCACCAGAACTTGACTGTCGACTCGGCGAACGCGTCGTCCTCGACGATCTCTTTCGCCAGCCATTGCAGACTGTTGTCGGCAGTCGGCGCGGTCTCGCCTTTGAACCCAGGGTCCAGCATGTCGCGGTACCACGTGTCGCCTCGACGGTACGGAGAATCGGTCCCGTCCTCGGGAAACTTGTAGAGGCGGGCGAGCGAGTCCAGTCCCCCGTACTTGTCCCGGTAGTAGCCCATGTCGCCGTAGTTCTGAAATGTCCCCGCCACCGGATCCATGCGGATGTGGCAAACCGTGCAGTTCGGATTCTTGAGTGTGGGGTTGTCGGTGTCAGTCAGAGCCGCCGGATCGTTGCTTCGCCTCGCCGACTTCTCGATGTCGAACCCAAGGAAGTGGTAGAAGGTCCAGCGCGACCGGGCCCGGTTTCGATTTGTGGCCGTGGAAGGGTAGCGCCGCAAGAAGACTGTCGTGTTCAGGATTCCCGCATGCGGATAGACGGTAGCGAGGTTGCCGGGATTGACGACCCTCGTCTGCGTCAGCAGATCCCGCTGAGTGACCTTGGAGCGATCCGTTCGGTAGTACTTGGCGATTTGAGATGGCTGGAACTCACTTGGATCGTTCTCGTTGTCGAAGGCGGTGGTTGCACCGTAACCCTTGGCCGCCAGCGGGTTCGCCATGATGTAGTCGGCTGTCAGGATCTCCGTGTACGGCAGATCGTTCTCAGCCACGTGCGCGATTAGCTCCAGTGGGGACCTCGCAATCCCGAACTGCGTGTTTTCGAACCAGGTCGAAAATGTGTCGTCGCGGAACCTAGCCGGGGCCCCTCGAGCAATTGCCGCTTCGGCTTGCTCCTTGTGGAGGTTCGTGAGATCGACTAGGAACGTCTGGTTGCCCGGCTGCACCACATCGTCCAGATGACGGTCGGTCAGCAAGCGATCGTTCGCACCCCGAATCAGAAAGTCATGAAACCCTGGGCCGGACATTAGGTTCCGGATCGCCATGCGCAGGCTGGAGTCGCTCCCTTCGCCGAGCGAGTTGATCTCAGCCTGAGTGGGGACCCGTCCGGCGAAGATCAGGGCCGCCCGACGGAGAGTCCTGGCGGGCGAGGCCATGGTGACGCCGTCGAACAGCGTGGCCGGCGAGAGTCCGCCCCCGGAACTGACGCCAAGCAGCGCCAGGAATCGCTCCATGTTTGCGAACTCGGCGCTTCCGGCCGGCACCTGAATGCCACCGCCGTGGTCAACTCCCTGAATCTTCCTGAGGATTCGTTCGCCACCGTCTTCGACCGCCGAGAGAAAGTCCTCGAAGACCTTCAGGTTGGCCGCGGTGCTGCCGTCGGTTGTTGGCGAGGTAAAGACGAGCCGGGTATGGCCTGAGAATCCACCCTCGATATGGCAGTTGGAGCACCTTGCACCGACGATCGGGCCATCGATGAACTCGCCGAATACGCTTGCGGCCGAGTCGGTGCTTCGCGCAACCCCCGGCCACGTCGTTCTAAACCGCTCATCACTGGCTGTGAAGAAACGCGGTGCTGGCTGTCGGGTCAGCTTGTCCAGCGGACCGCTGACAGGGTCACCCAGCGCGGGACAGGATGCAAGCCCTCCCGCAGCCAGAGGGATTTCGGCCATCGCTGCATGGCCTCGAGCGCTGCGCTCTGCCAGCCAGGACCGGGCCTGCCGGTCCCGAGCGATCTGCTCGATGTACGCCTGCTCTCGATCAGCCTCGGTCCGGAAATCAATCGTGAGCGGCTCACCGCTGGCGGAGACAACGCCCACCGACGCGGCGATCATCAATCCGAGGATGTGGGCCCGATGTCGTCTCATTCGCTTCACCGTGGTGTCCGACCCGTACCGGTTCACCTCGATTGTCAGTTGGCAAGCATTGCAACGCGAGAGCCCCGAACGATCAGGTCAACAATTGCGCTACGAAGCTAGTTCCCCAGTACCTGTAACTCGTGATCATATCCAAGACGACGGATTCTGGCGTCTGAACAGTCCGCTGCGGTGCCAGTTGATCCGTTCGTCGGATTGGGGCCGTCGAGGCGGTCCCGGTTCGTCGGACGGTCTAGCCGGCCGATTCAGGGTACAGAGTGTGTTCGGGCCGTACCCCTATTGAACCGATCTTCTTGTTGTCTCTGCCCACCGTGCATTTCGCCCTAGAGAGCTGCGGTAGGCGTGCTCCGCCCGAGCGCTGAGTGTGACCTCTCGGCGCCGTGGAATCCGATCCGGTCATTGATCAGTTGCCTAGCGGGAAGACCACTGGTGGGCGAGCTCCTCCGCCACGCGCATTCCTGCCGGATGGCTTCGAAACTCCGATCAGATCTTGCGCACATTCGATAGGAACTGCTCGGCGGTGGCAGCATGCAGGATTGATGTTCCGACCTGCCCGAGTGCCTCGGCCGATGCGACGGGAGCGAGCATCGCCTTCAGGTCAGCGGCCACTTCGACGCCCCATTTCTGCTCGGCCTGGGTCACAAGAAGGCCCTTCTGCCCCCGCGGAAAGCCCTGGGCATAGCCCTAGGCAAGGAGGTTGGCCCGCTCGGCCTCCTCGAACGTGATTGCGTAGTTGTCCAGCATGGGTGTCAAGTCCTCCAGATTCGTTAGCTCTGCCCGCTCCGACTCCTCCAGCTGGGGGCCCGCGTCGGCAGCACGACAGCTCGCACCAGTTCCGTGATAGCTCCTAGCAGCGACCTACCTCCCTGACCCGCCAGCCGCCGCTGCAGCCGGCTCGCCATGTCCGCCACCTCCGCCGGCGTCCCCCGCAGGAGCCGGAACACCGCGTCGCTCAGGTTCAGCGGCTCCAGGTCCAGGTCCCGCTCGTGGCAGGCCTGCACCAGCGTGCACTCGATCCCCAGCTGTCGCGCCGCCACGTCCTCCGGGCAGGGCATGCAGAGGTCGCTCAGCCGCAGGCTCCAGTCCCACCGCTCGCGGCCCGTGTACAGCACCACCGCCTCCACCGTCGACTGCAGCTCCAGCATGACGACCACGTACTGCGGACTGCCGTCGTCCAGCTCCAGCCGCCACGCCAGGCCGCCGCGGCGCCGGTCGCTCACATGCTCCGTCCCCACTGGCGCCAGCGTCGAGAAGTTGGCCCGCTCGACCCAGCTCTTCCCGACGAAGCCCCGGATGAAGTCGGCCATCATCCGGGGCTCCGAGAAGACGTTCTTGAACGCGCCGTCGTGATCCATCCTGCCGCTCATGCGGCCCGGACGCCGAGGACCTCCGAGGGTCGGGAGCAACACGGGCTGAGAAGGCAGACGGTCGAGCCGGTCCTTGGGATCATCAAGTCCGTCCTCGGACTGCGAAGCTTCTACGCTGCCAGGAGTGGAAAGATGTCCAAGGGGAGTGGAGTCTGGTCGCATTGGCCTGCAAACGCAAACGTCTACACGAATTGCAGTGCAGTTTGGAAAACAGGACCCTGCGGGCCCCAGCAGCTGCGCTTCTTTACCCCAATCGGCACCTAGGGTGCGCCCAGAGCCTCGGTATCAACCGTACGGGTCTCACAAATCCCGTTGCAGGTGCCTTTCGGACACTGCCGGATTTCCAAGCCACGCCGCAAACCGTGCGTTTTCGCGTAACTGCCCGCCGCGCAGGCGGTTGTCGGGCTACCAAGTCCGCAGGCGGTCCAAGGCGCACGCATCTACCGGGCTAGAATCATTGCCTTAGAACAATGCATACAGCACTACGCGCAGCGATGTCCGTTGCCACGCTCCTGGTCGCCCTGACACCGGCCCCTGCACAGTCCAGTAAACCCAACATCGTCTTCATACTTGCCGACGATCTCGGTTATGGCGATCTGGGCTCCTATGGACAAGAGGTGATCCAGACCCCGCGTCTCGACGCCATGGCGGCCGAGGGTATGCGGTTCACGCAGTTCTATGCCGGTTCAACCGTCTGCGCCCCGTCTCGCAGCGTGCTCATGACCGGGAAGCACATGGGGCACACACATGTCCGGGGCAACGCCCCAGGCCCTGACATGACCGCGCAGTCCCTCCGCGACATCGACGTGACGGTAGCCGAAGTCCTCAAGTCAGCCGGCTACTCGACGGCCCTGTTCGGCAAGTGGGGGCTGGGGGAGACGGACAACGAGGGCCATCCCCTCAAGCAGGGATTCGACACCTTCTACGGCTACCTGAACCAAGTGCACGCACACAACTACTACCCAGAGTTCCTTTGGCGTGGGATGGAGAAGGCGGCCCTGCGCAACAAGGTCGAACTGACGCAGCGCCTGTATGGCGGCTTTCGTGGCGGATGGGCGACCGAGAAGGGCGAATACTCGCACGACGTAATCGTGGACGAAGCGCTCAAGTGGCTGAAGGACAACAGCGAGGGCCCCTTCTTCCTGTACTTGCCGCTCGCGATTCCGCACGCCAACAACGAGGCCACGCGCGCCACCGGCGATGGCGCGGAAGTGCCGGACTACGGGATCTACAGCGAAGAGGACTGGCCCGACCAAGACAAGGGACAGGCCGCGATGATCACGCGAATGGACCGCGACGTGGGCCGACTGCTGGACCTCCTGGGATCCCTCGGCATCGCCCGCGAGACCCTAGTGATGTTCACGTCCGACAACGGCCCCCACAACGAGGCCGGCCACGACCTGCTGCGTTTCAATCCTTCAGGCGGCCTCCGCGGCACCAAGCGCGCACTCTACGACGGGGGCATCCGGGTACCGTTCCTTGCGACGTGGCCAGGGACCATCCAGCCCGGGCAGGTCTCCGACCACATCGGGTACTTCGGAGATCTGATGGCCACGGCAGCGGAGCTGTCCGGCGCAACTGCTCCATCCGGCACCGACTCAATCAGCTTCGTTCCGACGCTGCGCGGCGAGGCGCCCGATCAGAAGCAGCATGACTATCTGTACTGGGAGTTCTACGAACGCGTCTCATCACAAGCAGTGCGCCTGCGCCAGTGGAAGGGCGTGCGCAAGCCGATGGTCAGCGGCCAAGTCGAACTCTACGACGTGACCAGGGATCAGATGGAACGCTACGACATCGCCCGGAACCACCCCGAGGTCGTCAAGGAGATCGAGGAGATCATGACGGAGGCACACGTCCCGCACCCGAACTGGTCCGCTAGGTAAAGGTCGACCGGGAAGCCTGTCCAGCGACGCACGTCTACCATGGGAACAACGCGGGCGCGTAGCTCAGCTGGATAGAGCATCTGCCTTCTAAGCAGAGGGTCCCAGGTTCGAGTCCTGGCGCGCCTGCCAATCAGTTCGCTCGGGCCCAGCAGAAGACGCTGGCATCTGCCTGAGCGGCCGTTCACCCGACCCACAATCGGCGTCGGCGTGACAAGGTTGCACGGCCAAGACCGATTGCCCGACCATGGGCGTCGCCATGCAACGCCGCGACGCTTTGCGCTGGCTCGCCGGAAGCGGGCTGGCTGCACTTCCCTCCATTCCTGCAACAGCACAGGAGAGCGCAACACGGCGCGGTCTGCCACCGCTCCAGATCACGGACGTGAAGACGATTCTGACCGCTCCCCCGGGCCTGCCCCGCACGGTGATCGTCAAGGTGGAGACCAGCGAGCCAGGGCTGTACGGCTACGGCTGTGCCACGTTCACCCAACGTGCAAGAGCGGTTGCGACCGCGGTGGACGAGTTTCTCCGCCCATTCCTGAAGGGCAAGGATCCGGATCAGATCGAGGACATCTGGCAGACGATGTACGTCAGCTCCTACTGGCGCAACGGACCGGTCCTCTACAACGCGATGAGCGGAGTCGACCAAGCCCTCTGGGACATCAAGGGCAAGAGAGCCAACATGCCTGTCTACCAGCTGCTGGGCGGCAAGGCACGCAACGGCGCCGACGTCTACCGTCATGCCTCGGGATCTACATCGACGGAAGTCGAGGACCAGGCCCGCGCCTACATGGAGGAAGGGGTGCGCCACATCCGCATCCAGGTCGGGATTGCCGGCAACGCAAACTACGGTGCACAGGCCTCCGCGGGCAACCCATCGGGGTTTCTTGGCAGCCCTTCGGGCGGACCCCACGAGGAGCGCATGTACGAGCCGACTCCGTACCTGCTCAGCGTCCCAAAGCTGTTCGAACACATGCGCGACAAGCTTGGCGACGAAATCGAGCTGCTGCATGACGTGCACGAGCGGCTCAGTAACGACCAGGCTATGTGGCTGCTCAAGCGGGTCGAGGAGTACCGGCCGTTCTTCATCGAGGATCCTGTGTCCCCGGAGCAGATTGGCTACTTCCGACACATGCGGTCGCAGACCACAACGGCGATCGCCATGGGCGAGCTGTTCAACTCCCCGCACGAGTTCACCGGCCTGATCGCGGAACGCCTGATCGACTTCATCCGCGTCCACATCTCGCAGATCGGCGGTCTCACACCGGCCCGCAAGCTGGCGGCACTGTGCGAGTGGTTCGGGGTGCGCACTGCATGGCACGGACCGGGCGACACGTCTCCCGTAGGGCATCTGGCGAACATTGCGCTGGATCTCAGCTGCTACAACTTCGGCATCCAGGAGGGGCGCACGTGGCCGGACTCCGTGCAGGAAGTGTTCCAAGGATGCCCGCGCCTCGAAAACGGGTTCTTCTTCGCAAACGAAGCACCTGGCTGGGGCATGGAGATCAACGAGGAACTCGCGGCGACGTACCACTTCGACTCCAGGTACGACACGCCGTTCGACTACCGCTGGGGCACGACGCGACGTCGCGACGGGTCGGTCATCCGCCCCTGACCGGCTTCGCAGCCGCGAATGGGCATCCAGCGTCAATCCTGCCCAGGCAGGCGGCCGGGACGGAGTGGAGAGTTGGAGCTCCGCGAGCGCTACGAGGAGCTTTCCAGCGCTGCAACGATAGCTTCGACATCGTAGACGCAGCCGCCCCAAGTGCCACCGCTACGTGCCTGCATGGCTGCCCAGAGCCGGGTGTCCGCGGGCAGCATCGGGTGGGGCGCCAAGTCCTCGCGCGGACTCCGACGCGACAGCACCTGCTCGCCCTCGTGGGCTCCGAACAGCTGTCCCTCGTGCCCCACGAGATCCACGGATCCACGCAGGTTGCGGCAGTCGATCTCGATTCGAACGACATCGCCTCGCACGAGCCGGCCGAGCGGTCCACCCGCCAGCGCCTCGGGTCCGACGTGTCCGATGCAGGCTCCCGTGGAGACGCCCGAGAACCGGGCATCGGTCACCACCGCCACCTGGCGCCCGTACGACAGGTGCTTGAGCGCTGACGTGATCTGGTAGATCTCCTCCATCCCCGATCCAAGCGGCCCGCAGCAGATGAGGGCCATGATGTCGCCAGGCCGGATCTCGCCACGCTTGATCGCGTCGATCGCGTCGGCCTCGCGGACATAGACCCGGGCCGGGCCCTGCAACCTGTAGACGCCGTCCTCGCCGATGACGGACGGGTCAATGGCCGTGCTCTTCACCACGGCACCCTGAGGCGCGAGGTTGCCGCGACAGAAGGTGATGGTGCTGGTGAGTCCCTGTTTGGCCGCGGTGTCAGGGTCGAAGATCACCTCATCCGGATCGACGCCGTCGGCCTCCATCAGCCGCGCCCGGAACACCTGCCTCCGGTCGCTGCGCTCCCAGACGTCCAAGACATCGCCCAGGGGCCGGCACACCGCCGTTGGAGCGTCCAGATCCAGCAAGTCAGAATCCCGCAGGTGCAGCATCACCTCAGGCACCCCACCCGCGAGGAACACGCGCACGGTGGGATGACCGACGGGACCGTTGGGCAGGACATCGACGATCCGCATGACCTTGCAGTTGACGGCGGCCCAGTCGTCGACGCTGGGCCGGCCTAGGCCCGCGCAGTGCGCAATCGCGGGCAGGTGCAGGAGCAGGTTGGTGGATCCGCCGAAGGCGGCATGGACAACCATCGCGTTGCGGAGCGACCCCTCTGTCAACACGTCCCGCACGGTGATGCCCGCGGCCCGCTGCGCCACCACCGCATGCGCGGCGCGTCGTGCAGCGTGCTTCCAGACCTCCTGCCCGGACGGCGCGAGAGCTGTGTGAGGCAGGGCCAGACCCAAGGCTTCCGCAATCACCTGCGCCGTCGCAGCCGTACCAAGGAACTGGCATCCGCCACCGGGCGAACCGCACGCATTGCATCCATGCTTCTGGGCGTCCTCGAGAGACAGCTCGCCGTGCGCAAACCTTGCGCCGATGGACTGGACCTTGCCCAGGTCCTCGCTCACGAAGGACGGAAGCGTCACGCCGCCCGGGACCAGGACGCACGGCAGATCGTGCATCGAGGCTAGCGCCATCATCATGGCCGGAAGGCCCTTGTCGCAGGTCGCGACGCCGATCACACCACGTCGTGTCGGGTGGGAACGGATCAGCCGTCGCAGCACCTGGGCCGCGTCGTTCCGGTACGGCAGGGAGTCCATCATCCCCGTGGTGCCCTGCGTCCGTCCGTCGCAGGGATCGCTGCAGAACCCGGCGAACGGTATGGAGCCGTTTGCGGAGAGGGTCTCGGCAGCCTCCTGCATGAGCATCCCCACCTCGAAGTGGCCGGTGTGGTACCCGAGCGCGATGGGCGTGCCATCCTCCGCCCGGATGCCGCCCTGCGTGCTCAGGATAAGGTACTCGTCGCGACCGAGATGAGCGGGGTTCCAGCCCATCCCAGCATCCTGCGTCCAACCAAAGATGTTTCCGCTTGGCTCGGTTCGCAGCATCTCGGGCGTCAGCGGCAGAAGCCCCGACGGCCCGGCGGCGGCAACCTGCACAGCGTACACGGAAGGGTCGTCGGCTGCGAACAGTGGGTCCATCGGCCTATTCAGTGTGGCCCAAGCGCAATGGTGCCGTAGTAGTGTTGAGGGATGCGATGGGTGGGAAGGCTGTATGTGTGGCTTCTTGCATCGACCCTTCTCGGGGCGCAGCCGAATCTCGTTCTCATCATGGTCGACGACCTCGGTCCGGAATGGATCTCCAGCTACGGCGCCGAGCTGATCGAGACGCCCAACATCGACAAGCTGGCCCAAGGCGGCATGCGCTTCCTCAACGCCTACTCGATGCCCCAGTGCACACCGACGCGGGCGACGCTGTTGACCGGCCAGTACCCGTTTCGGCACGGCTGGACGAACCACTGGGACGTGCCGCGATGGGGTGCCGGCTGCCATTTCGACCCGGACCTCAACGTTGCGCTGCCAAGGCTCCTGCGTAAGGCGGGGTATGCGACGGCCATCGCCGGAAAGTGGCAGATCAACGACTTCCGGGTCCAGCCCCGCATCCTCGACCGCCACGGGTTCGACGAGTGGTCCATGTGGACAGGAGGCGAGGGCGGGAACCCTCCTAGCAATGAACGGTACTGGGATCCCTACGTCTACTCGGACAAAACCCCCAGTCGCACTTACGAGGGAGAGTACGGTCCAGACATCTACAACGACTTTCTCGTTGACTTCGTCGGGCGGCACAAGGAGCGTCCGATGTTCCTGTACTACCCGATGGCCCTGACCCACGGTCCCCTGGTGACGACCCCGCACGAACCGTTCGCGGAGAGCTCGATGGAGCGACACAAGGCGATGGTCCTCTACACGGACTACCTGGTCGGGCGCCTGATGAAGGCCATCGACGACGCCGGAGTTCGCAACAGCACGATCGTCATCTTCACGACGGACAACGGCACCGCTCGCGGCATCAAGGGACGGATGGGCGGTCGGGAGGTCCGGGGCGGCAAGGGTCAGCTCACTGAGAACGGTCCCGGCGCACCATTCATCGTCAACGGTCCTGGACTCGTCCCTGAAGGGGTCACCACGGATGCCCTGACGGACTTCTCGGATCTGCTGCCGACGCTCTGCGCCCTAGCCGGCGCCGATCTCCCGCAGGGAGTGGAGCTGGATGGAGTTTCGATCGCGGACGTCATCTTGGGCAAGGCATCGGACAGTTCCAGGGAATGGATCATGGCCATGGGCTTCGGCCCCGCCATCCTCGACGAGAACGGCGTTCGTGGGGTGCTTGACTACGCACCGCGCAGCATCCGGGACAAGAGGTACAAGGTCCATGTGCACGACCGCGAGGTCCGCCGCCTCCACGATCTGCGAGAGGATCCCGGCGAGACCCGCAATCTCGTGGATAGCGACGACCCCGTCCACAAGGCGGCACTGAAGAAGCTCCGTGCGGTCGCAGCGGGAATGCCATCGAAGGACGCCAGACCGCAGTACAACCCCCTGCCCCCGCAGCCGTGGGACAAGACGATCGAGGACAGCCAGCGATAGAGGGAAGATCGACCGTGCACTCACAGAAGGTACTGGCCATCGACTGGGGCGAACGTCGCCTCGGCCTTGCGGTGAGCGACGAACTTGGCATCGCGGCGCACGGGCTCGAGACGCTGCGTCGAAAAAACATCGCGTTCGACCTCGACGCCCTGGCAGCCGTGATCCGAGAGCGTTCGATCAGCACCGTCATCGTGGGCAGACCGATCAACATGGACGGCTCTCCGAGCCGATCCTCCAACCTTGCCGATCGGTTCGCACGCCGGCTTGCGAAGCACGCCGGCACGCAAGTCCACATGTGGGACGAACGGCTGACGTCCTGGGAGGCTCAGCAGTTGATTGGTCCGCGTTCACGGGACAGGGGTGCGACGGACCGCATGGCTGCGGTCCTGTTGCTGGAGAGCTACCTTGCGGCCAGACGCTCCTAGGTGGCTCGCGCCGATCGCGTGCGTATTGGTCGCGGCGTGTGCCGGCGCAAGAGGGCCGGATCCGTTCAACGAGCCGGAAGTCCTTGAGATCCAACGCGGACAGTCATCGGAGTCGATCGCCGAGGTCCTTGCGGAGCGTGGGGTGATCGCCTCCAAGTGGGGCTTTCTGTGGCACCGGTTCTGGAATCGAGACAGCACTCTGCTGGCTGGCGAGTACAGCTTCGAGCACCCGATGACCGCCGCCGAGGCCATGGCCATGCTCGAAGAGGGTCGCGTACGGCTCTACCCGGTGACGATCCCAGAGGGTCTGACGCGGTTCGAGACGGCCGACGTGGTAGCGGATTCTGGCCTGGCGAAGCGCGAGGAGTTTCTTGCACTCACCGAAGATGCATCCCGTGTGCGCGACATCCTTCCCGACGCCGAAAACCTCGAGGGATGCCTGTTCCCGGAGACGTACTCCCTAGCGAAGACCTCGACGGCCGAAGACCTGCTGGAGGCTATGCTGGCTGGCCTCAGGGCGGCGCTTGCGCAGGCTCGCTCGGAGGGATCGGCCTCGATGGAGGATTGGGACGCGCTCGTCTTGGCATCGATGATCGAGGAAGAGGCGATCGGATCGACTGAGAGGGGTCTGGTGTCGTCGGTATTCCACAACCGAATCCGGCGCGGCATGCTCATGCAGTGCGACCCGACGGTGGTGTACGGACTGGTCCTGCAGGACCGCTACCGGGGGAGGCTCCTTCTCGCCGACCTCAAGGATCCGCACGAGTACAACACCTACGTCCACCCCGGACTGCCCCCGGGACCAATAGCCAGCCCAGGAATGGAGTCTATCCGCGCGGCGTTCGGCCCGTCCGAAAGCGACTACCTCTACTTCGTCGCGTCCGCCGGTACCGAGCGCTCGCACGTGTTCTCCGAGTCCCTGCGGGAGCACAACCGGGCGGTACGAGACTATCGGCGGTACCAGCGATCGAACCGGTAACGGGGCGGTGGCATCGAGCAAGCGTTCGACGATCCGCAGCACCGTGCTCGAGTTCATCGCCGAGCACAGGATCGCGATGGTGGATCGCGACGTTCTGGGGGCCATTGAGCGTCATTGCGTCAGAGCGCTCGGACTGCCCAAGACTCCCTCGCGGCGATACCTGATCGACGTCCTGCTCGACACCGACGTGGAGGTCCATCGACAGATCGGGGGCATTCCGCGGGATCTTCGCGGACGAGTACATGTCGGCAGTCTCGAGGAGGCGCGAAGATCGCTTCTTGCGATGTCCAAGGAGTATTCGGCGACGAGCGACGCCGTTCGACGTCTCGACGTGCGCCGAGCCGTTCTGCGAGCCAAAGAACGACTGCAGATGGGGGCGCGACGCACGAAGGACCCAAAGAGGAAGGCGCAGCAGGACAGGACGCTCGAGTGGCTACTGGTCTGGCTGGAGAACCCGCCGATCTTCGAGACCTGGCTGTCGCTGGTCGAGGACGCCAAGCCATCTGGGCACGAGGACCGCAGGCGCTCAGTGGGGGACAGCAGTCAGAAGGGAGTGGAGTAGCCGCTGCTGCGGCCTTGCTAGAGCAGGAACGGGATGAGCGCCCTTCTCTCAGGTGGGTACTCCGGAAAGTGCTTCCGGTACCAGTCGCGGTGCGCCAGCGCCCGCGGAATCAGATTCGCCGCTGTCCAGATGAAGAACGACAGCGCCGGCAGGCACCACGTCATCACTGCATACCCTGCCCACTCCACGATCTCGCCTAGGTAGTTCGGGCAGGCCACGTACGAGAACAGTCGAGTCTCTGGCACCTGATATCCGAGCTGCTGCCGCTCGCTCCGCAGCGCGATCAACGTGTTGTCGGCATCCCAGTTGATGGCCAAGCCGACTAGCCAGAGTGCCAATCCAAACCAGAACCGAGGATCCTGCACCCATCCGGCATAGGTGGGCGCAAGGTGCACGAAGTAGTAGCCAAAGAACGAGCCGTTGACGAGATTGAAGGCCACCGCACCCAAGAAGATCCGCACTGGCACGTTGCGGACGTTCGCGATGCGCCAGGGATAGGCGAGGGATCGATTCGCGCAGTGGACGAGGTGTACCCCCACGAAAAGATCCGTCAGCTGCATGGAGGACGCAGATCGTCCAACGACATACCAGCAAGGAAAGACAAGCAGAGTGGGAAGCTCCATGACTATCCACGCATACCGAGACGGAAGCAGCCGGCCTTGGGATCGGTCCGCATGCCGACCGTAAGGGGCGGCCTCCCGCAGCAGATACAGCCCCACCGCTATCGCCGCGGCTGTCCATGCCGCCAGAAGCCAGTGGTACGTGCTCATGCCAAATCCACTGGGTCGACGTCGATGACCAGCGCCGTCGCCCGCCATGAGTTGTCCTCCGCGAACGCACGGGCGCGGGCAAGCAGCCTTGCCACCGGTCCCCGACTGGTGGACTTGACAACGAACTGGAAGCGGTACTCCGTCCTGAGCTTGGACATCGGCGCGGTAGCCGGCCCCAGCAGTCGCAGATCACCCGAGTCTGTCCGGAGGTGCTGGCCGAGTGATGCGCTCATCGCCACGACCTCACCGAGTTCCCCGCCCCGGACGACAATCGTCGCCATGACCGTGAAGGGCGGATACCAGAGCGCCTTGCGGAACCTTATCTCGCGCTCATAGAAGCCTTCGTAGTCGTGCTGCGCAGCGAATGCGATGGCGTAGTGTTCGGGGTGCATCGTCTGGAGCAGCACGCGGCCCGGCTTCTCACCACGCCCGGCTCGTCCCGCAACCTGGGTGAGTAGCTGGAACGTCCGTTCGGCGGCTCGGAAGTCCGGCCGGCCCAAACCGACGTCGGCGTCCACGACGCAGACCAGCGTCACGTTCGGAATGTCGTGCCCCTTGGCGATCATCTGCGTTCCCACAAGGAGATTGCAGGTGCCGTCTCGGAACGAGCCCAGGATGGTCTCGTACGAATCGCGGGCCTTGACGGTGTCGCGATCCAGCCGAGCGATTCTGGCCTCCGGGAAGTTGGTGCGCAGTTGATCCTCGACCCGCTCCGAGCCTCCGCCGTGGAAGTGCAGGTAGGGCCGTCCGCACTCATCGCACACCTCGGGCACTTCCCTCGCGTGCTCGCAGTAGTGACATAGCAGCGTGTCGCGTCCCTTGTGGTACGTCAGCGTCACCGAGCAGTTCGGGCACTCGATGCGCTGTCCACAAGACCGACACAGGACGTGCGTCGAATACCCGCGACGGTTGAGCAGGATCATGGCCTGCTCGCCACGATCGAGGCAGTTGCGGACGGATGTCGCGAGGTTGCGCGAGAACAGAAGGTTCTTGCCCGTCTCGGTAAATTCCTGCCGCATGTCGACAACCTGGACGGTGGGGAGCGGTCGCCGCATGATCCGGTGCGGCATAACCAGGCGCTGGTACTTGCCGTTCTCGGTGTTGGCACGGGTCTCGATGCCTGGTGTAGCGGAGCCGACCACTACAACTGCGGCGGCGCTCCGCGCCCGCACGATCGCCACGTCACGCCCGTTGTAGCGCGGCGCTTCGCCCTGCTTGTAGCTGCCGTCATGTTCCTCGTCAACGATCACGAGGCCTAGGTCCGAGAGCGGCGCAAAGACCGCGCTACGGGTGCCGACGACAATCGAGGCCCGGCCGTCGCGGATGCGACGCCATTGGTCGGATCGCTGGGCCATTTGCAGCCCGCTATGCAGAACGGCGACATCGTCGCCAAAGCGTCGATGGAACTGCTCGACCGCAACGGGCGTGAGTGCGATCTCGGGCACCATCAGCAGCACTGAACGACCAAGTGCACGCGCGGCCTCGACTGCGCGCATATAGACTTCGGTCTTGCCAGAACCCGTCACCCCCTGCAGCAGGAACGTTCGGAACTCACCCGCCTTCAGTGCCTCCCCAATCACGGTCAAGGCGCGTCTCTGGTCCTCTGTCAGTTCCAGTTCGACTCGGGACGTGGTGACCGCCCGGGGCGGAACGCTAGCTTCGAGCCGGAGCAGCCCAGCCTTGGCGAGCCGTCGCGCCGCGGGCACGAGTCCGGAGCGCTGTGTCCTCAGAGCGCGTACGTCGTGCCGTCCCGGATTGCGCCGCAGATACTTGAGCAGCCACCGACTGGCGGCGTCGGTCTTGTGATCGGTCGGGCCACCTTCCAGCGCCTCGACCATGAGGACCGCGTTGCGAGCACGTGTCGGATCCCGATCACCAACCGAGACGTCAACGGTGACGAGGCCCCGACGTCGCAGACTCTCTATGACTGGGCCGGAACCCTCGACCTTGGACCTCAGGTAAGGGAGGGTGAGCGGACGGCGTTTGAGAGCTGTCAGGACCTGCGTCTCCGCATCGCCCAGGTCGAGGATCGTCTCGGCCTTCTGCACACCGCGAGGCGTGAGTGAGACGACCTTGCTGCGACGGACCTCACCGCCGAGGGGAACCATCGACTTGAGCACCTCGCCGATCGGCGTGCAATAGTACTCTGCGACCCACCGGCCAAGCTCCAGCATCTCGGCCGTGTACGAAGGAGCGTCATCCAATTGCTTGCGAACGGGCAGGGTCTCGAACTTCGGCTGGTCGGTGCCCGTGCTCAGCACGACTCCGGTCATGGTGCGGCCGCCGAACTGGACCCGGATGCGGCATCCGGGCGACACCCGGCCAACCATGGCGGCCGGCACGCGGTACGTGTAGAGCCGGTCCATCGGGACCGGCAGCGCCGCTTCGCAGAATACCCGGGGTGGTCCCGGCTTCATTCTTCCAGGTACGGCGCGATCAGATCGGCCCAGATCCTGTAGCCAGCGTCATTCAGGTGCAGATCGTCCTCTACGAATAGGTCGGCGCGAGGTGTCCCATCAGGGCCGATGAGCGGTAAGTCTGCGTCGACATAGGCGATGAGATCTGACGCATCGGCGATTGCCTTGATGAGGGCGTTCGCTTCCCTAGCGATCTCGATCAGGTGCCAGCGACGGATGCTCGGCTTGATGGAGACGAACACGATCCGCGTTTCGGGCAGCGCGGCATGCACGCGACCCACCAGCTCCTGAAACTCCGCGACCACGGTCTCCGGTGTGTCGCCGTTGCCGACATCATTGTCGCCCTCGTACAGGAACAGCATCCTGGGCTTGAGGGGCAGAACGATGCGGTCCAAGTAGCGCAGCGCGTCGGCCATCTGTGAGCCGCCAAAGCCACGGTTGACGAGCCCCTTCCCGGGGAAGTACCGCTCCAGATCCCAGCGGCGGAAGCTTGAGCTTCCTAGAAACACGACTCCGCCCGGCTTTGGTGGATGCGCCCGATCCTGCGCCTCGAAAGCACGGATCGCCGGCTCCCAGCGGTCTGCGGTTTCTTGAGCGCGAGCGACGAACGGGCCCTGGAACGCTGAGGTCCAGACTGCTGTGCAGGCGAGCACCAGCAGAGCGATGGCGGGTAGGGCAGAAATAGTCCGAATACGCACGTCGACAACGATCCACTATAGACCTCACGCGGGTTCGGGGCCGCATTGGACACAAACTCCCAGCCGCCTGCTGGCCTAGGTAGCACTGGCGCGTATTCGCGTCTCGCTCGATCCGCCGAACCGTTCCGGAATGGGTTGAGCACTGTGCAATGGACCATGCGGGATTGGATCGGACCGCATTGCGTGGGCCACTCTCTCCTGGGCCCGCCACGGTGCGCCGGATGCCTGCTGTCGGACCCCATTCGGGCTGGAACAGTGGTGTCACACGGGAGGAGCAACCACCTCCATCGCCTCGTCCTGCGCACTCCGAGTTTTCGACGCCGGTCCGGACGCACCTGCAGGGGTGAAGGTGCCGGCTGGGCCCAGAGCAGCCAACACACCACTCGACAACGACATTGACTCCAAGGGCACCGAGACTTCTCCAAGGAATATGGCAGCGGTTCTAAACTAGGAGCGTCCATGGCGCTGCGACTGTCCCCCAAGGTCTGGGTCGCCGTGGGCGCGTCCCTCGCGGTCTCGGGCGGGTTTGCGATCTTTGTTTCGCTGCCCGAAGGCGGTCAGATGCTGTGGATCGGCGTCGCCTTGATCGTGTCCGGCAGCCTGTGCCTGCGAATCGGCGTCAGCGCAGGCGAGCCGGCCGCCGTCGAAGGCGCTCGGCCCGCTGCATCGTCGGCAAAGAACGTGGAGCCAGAGCTCCGCGCAGCGGCACCCCGCGGCGTTGTCCTGAATGCCCGCGGCAAGCTGGGGCTATTCGTCTGGCTGTCGACCGTGGCGGTGTTCGCAGGGCTGGCACTGCAACACTTCGCCCGCTTTCCGCCACCAGACCAACGCAAGCAGCTCGACTCAGAGGGCCTGCACGCGACAGCTTCCATCCACGCCCGAGAGACGCGGAGCCTCGAGAACGGCGAGCAGATGCACTTCGTCGGGTACAGCTTCCTGCCCGCCGACGGCGAGCTGATTCGCATCAATCGGAGCGTCGACGCCGCCGTCTTCCCTCGGTTCGCAGAGAGGACGGAGGTCGAGGTCGTGTACTGGCCGGACAATCCGACACTCCACTACCTCCCCGAGCACACCTCTCCGGTATCGACGAAAATGGTGTTGTTTATCGGTCTCGTCCTGCTGCTGATCGGCGGCATCGCTGAGGCGCAGAGGAGACAGCACCGGCGTCTGGTTTCGACCGGTATGGCCGTGCCAGGGTTCGTGGCGGACGTGCGCCGCCGCGGCGGCGTTCGATCGTTCCGTGTGAACTACGACGTGGATGGCCGGCGCCACTCGATCTCAGGCCGGGAGCGCAACCCGGAACTCCGGTCGGGCCAGACCGCCACCGTCCTCTACGACCCCGCCTTGCCGTCAAGGGGGATGATCTACAGGCTCGCTCTGTACAGAGCCCGCTGACGCGCCACTGCAACACCGTTGGCCGAATCTCGCGGCCCGTGGGACACTACATTGCGTTCGACACACAGGTACAAGGACATGATTCAACGAACTCTGATCCGCATCACACTCGCCCTGCTCGTGGCCCTGCCCTTGCTCGCTGGTGACTGGGTGACGTTCGGATACGACGCCCGGCGCAGCGGCTGGGCACAGTCAGAGGTCATCCTCAACCGCGAAAACGTGGGGGGCATGGAGCTCAAGTGGAAGGCCTCCGTAGAAAACCTTGAGAAGTCGCTGGCGGCCCTGACCGCACCGATTGTGGTCACCGACGTGCCCACGGAGAGCGGCAAGAAGGACCTCGTCTACATCGCTGGCACGGGTGACGTGGTCTACGCCATCGACACTGCTACCGGCGAGACGGTCTGGGAGAAGAAGTTCCGGTCCCAGATCGACACGGACGTGCAGGGCATGTGGCTGTGCCCCAAGGGCCTGAACGCCACACCGATGGCGGACGTCGCCAAGGGCAGGCTGTACCTCATCTCGACGGACGGCCGACTTTACGCCCTGGAACTCGGAACCGGCAAGGAGCTGTTCCGGTCCCAGCAGTGGGTGCCACCTTTCGCCAAGGCCTGGAGCCTAAATCGGATCGGCGACGTGATCTACACTCCCATCTCGCAGCAGTGTGGCGACACGGTGTCGGGCGTGACCTCGATCGACATTAGCAACCCCGAGAACATCGTCATCCGCGTATGGCGGTCCACGCCCGAGTACGGAGCCGGAGTCTGGGGCCGCGCCGGGGTCGCCATAGGCCGTGACGGAGGCATCTACGGCGGCACAGGCGACGGGCCCTACAATCCCGGACGCCGGATCTTCGGCAACACCATGTTCCGGCTCGACCCGGACACGCTGGAACTCGTCGACTACTACACGCCAGCCAACTGGGAGTACGTCTGGAAGCGCGACTTCGACATCACGGCCTCGTCGTTGGTCCTGGAGTACAACGGCGACGAGTACGTGATCATCGGCGGCAAGGAGGGCTTGCTCTACCTGATGGAGGCGGAGAACATGGGCGGCCTGACTCACCACGACAACCTCTACACCACGCCCCTGCTGTCCAACGACGACGAGTGGTTCGAGGGCAAGGGGCTATGGGGCGGATTCTCGAGCTACGTGGACAGCGAAGGAAAGGTCTGGGTCTACGTGCCGACCTGGGGCCCGGTGTCGACCAAGGCCCCCGAGTTCCCGATCACCAACGGTCCCAACCCCAACGGCTCGCTGATGGCGTTCTCGATGGCAGACCATCCGGAGACGGGCACCGCCTACCTGAAGGCTGAGTGGATCAGCGGGGACTCGGCCGTGCCGGAGCCTGTCGCCATCGCGAACGACGTGGTGTTCCTGCTGTCAAACGGCGAGAACGTCCGTCAGACCGTCAACGCGGGGATCTTCCCGTTCGGCGAGTTCAACTCCGAAGAGCTGCTGAAGGACGACCAGAGGGTCGAACACGAGGAGAGCGCGAGACTGCAGGCGCTCGACGCCCAGACCGGGAAGGTGCTGTACGACTCGGGTCCCAGCGCGTTCGAGACCTGGAGCCACTTCACGGGAATCGCCGTGGCGGACGGCCACGTCTACGCCGTCGACTTCTCCTCGACCCTGTACTGCTTCGGACTGCCCGAGGCCAAGAAGGAATAGAAGGGACGGCAGCGGACCGCCGCACAGCTCGCGCTTCGTTCGGGCCTGGCCGAACGCGGTCCTCAGAACGGGGTCGTGAGCTTGTCGGGCTGGTCGGGTATCGGCTCCTTGGCCAATCCGGAGAAGTGCAGCGTGACGTCCACCAAGCCGGTGTTGTCGTCTTCGTCGATCGACCAGGAGGTCCGCTTCAAGTTCTCGAACATAGCGTCCGCCTTGACCCTGTCGAGGAAGTACGCAGGGTAGCGGATGTCGAACGGTGCGCCAGACTGCATGCCCCAGCGCTTGCGCACAAAGGGCTCCGAAAGAATGTCCAGGCCATCGATGACGAGGCGCGAAAAGAAGTACTGCCGACCCGGCGAGATCTCAACGTCCAGCGAAACCTTCTTCGCCTCATGGTCGATGTGCTCGTCAAACGTGGCCTGGGCCTTCATGTAGCCCTGCCGCTTCATGCCCTCGCTGATCGCCGCCATCGTCTCATAGGCCGCCTTTAGGTCGACGCGCTGACCCACTCCGATCAAGGTGGATCGAGCAAGGCTCTCCTCATCAATCGGTAGCGGGTCCGGCCAGTTGATCGCGCCAAAGGTGTAGACCTCGCCCTGCTCAACGTGGACCTTGACCAGAAGACCTGCTGACTCCGGGTCGGGCGCGGTCGTGCAGGGACAGAACTGGACGTTCATGTAGCCGAGCTCGGTGTAGGAGGGCCGAGCGTTGTAGTGCAGCAGTTCCTTGAGCCTCGCCTCCGTGTACGCCTCGCCGACTGCAGCGTGATTGAAGGTCCGCTGCAGCTCGCGGCTGTCCACGGCGCCCGTGTTGTCGAAGGTGGTGAACGCGATGTTGAACGTCTCGCGCTCGGGCCCGACGATCATCTCGAATCCGGCCTGGCCGACAGGGACCAAGTCGGCGACGACCGTCTCCTCCCCGCCCTGCTCGCGCCACCACGACGCGGCGATGTTCACCAGCGTACGCACGGCCGGCCCAGTGGCAGGCACCACCGCTTCGTAGAGCGGCAGCTTGGCGCGAAGCCGGCTTTCGAGATCCGACGCCGCGTCGCCAAAGCCATCGAGGCGAACAGGGAACAGCTCCGTGATCTCCTGCAAGGTGATCGTCAGCTTGTAGCCGCCGGCCAGCGGCTCGAAGCTGTAGCGCATGCCCTCGAACAGGCTGGTGTCGTTGATGTGGCGCAGGGCGGTGTCGAAGTCCCTCTTGGAGACCGGCTGGCCGATCTCGAGACCCGACACGGCTAGGAGGCTCTCGCTGGAGAACGTGCTGCCGCCAACAAACTCAACCTCCCGCAGAGGGAACTGGTCCTGGGCGGAGGCACCCACCAGGGCCAGCGCAAAAGCGACGATGAGCCGCAGGCAATGACTAGCTGAAGCGACGGACCGGGACATACGGGATCTGTCCAGATCAGACCGTTGCGACCGGACGTGCGTTACGCGTACATCGCGTCGATCTGCGCAGCGTACTTCTTGTCCACCTCGCGACGTCGCACCTTCATGGTCGGAGTCAGCTCACCGCCTTCCAGCGAGAAGTCCTGCGGGATCAGGGTGATCTTCTTGATCTGCTCGTACTTGGCAAGGTCGCTGCACTGGTCGGCGACCTCCTCCATCATGCGCTCCTGCACGCGCTCGTTGGCGCACAGCTCCTCGTTGCTGCCGGAGGGCAAGCCTTCGGCATCGGCCCATGCGCCCAGCGTCTCAAAGTTCGGCACGACCAGGGCGCTCGGGAAGTTGCGCCGCTCTGCTATGACGACAACCGTGCCCACCAGAGTGCTCCGCTTGATGAGGCCCTCGATGGGCGACGGCACGATGTACTTGCCGCCCGAGGTCTTGAACATGTCCTTCTTGCGGTCGGTGATGGCCAGGTACCCCTCCTCGTCGACGTTCCCTATGTCGCCGGTCCGGAACCATTCACCATCCATCACCTCGGCCGTCTGCTCCTCCATCTTGTAGTAGCCGCGCATTATGTTGGGGCCCTTCACCAGGATCTCGCCATCCTCGGCAATCCTGACCTCGACATTCGGGATGACCTTGCCCACCTTGCCGAGCTTGACCGCGTCGGCGGTGCTGATGGTGACGATGGGCGATGTCTCGGTGAGACCGTAGCCCTCGTAGATCGGCATGCCGAGGGCGTGGAAGAACTCGAAGAGGTGCGTGGGCAGCGGTGCGGCGCCCGAGAAGAAGATCTTCATCTTCCCGCCTAGCCGCCCGCGGAGCTTCTTGAACACCATGGCGTCGGCGATGCGGTGCTTGAGGCACAGCATCTTCGGAACCGGCTTGTCAGCCAGGCGGTATGCCAGCGCGGCCTTACCCACGCCAACAGCCCAATGGAAGATCTTCTGACGCGCCGGAGGGGCCTCCGCTATCGCGGCCATGACGCGGCCGTACACCTTCTCGTAGAACCGCGGTACGGCGAACGCGACCGTGGGTTGCACCTCGCCCATGTTGGCCGCGACTGTTTCGATGGACTCAGCGTAGGCCACGGTCGCGCCACTACTGAAGTACACGTAGTCGGCTAGACGCTCCGCCACGTGGCACAGCGGCAAGAACGAGAGGGCCACCCACTCGGAAGTGACCATGATCGGAGAATCGCGCACGTTCGTGGCCATGTTGCTGTGCGTGAGCATGACGCCCTTGGGCACGCCAGTCGTGCCGGAGGTGTAGATGATGCTCGCCAGATCCTCTTCATCGACGGCGTCGACAGCCGCGTCGAAGCGCTGCCGCTCCGCCTCGTCCGGGTCGCCGTCAGCGATCATGGACGAGAGTTGGGTTACGCCGTCCTCGTCCACGGGATCGAAGGCCGCCACCAGCCGAAGGTCCGGAAGCTCACCGCGCACCTCCTGGATCTTCGCGACCTGACCCGGAGTGGAGCAGAAGATCCCCTTGGACTCGGAGTGGCCGACTAGGTAGCCGACCTGGTCTGGGGGCAGGGACGGATAGATCGGCACGCTCACGATGCCAGCCGTCATCATGGCGAAGTCCGCCACGGCCCATTCCCAGCGATTCTCGGAGATCAGGGCGCAGCGATCACCCTTGGCTAGGCCGGCTTCCAACAGCGCAGCGTGCAGGCGCATGACCCTGCGGGCGAGCTCGGCCGAACTGATTGGGAGATACTCTCCCGACTCCTTCGTCAGGATTGCAGCAGACTTGTCGTGCGCTACCGATTTCCTATAGAGGTTTGCAAGTGTCTCGCCCATTTGCCGAATCTCGTTATTCGCAGGATACTACGCATGAATCGGCGCAAGCGGACCCGACGTGCCCCACGATCCCAAGCCAGACTGGAAGGCAATAGCCAAGGCGCGGGGGATCGCCGTCCCGGAAGGGGAAATCGCCGAGATGTCGGCGATCCTGAACAACCTGCTGGAGGAAACCCGGGCTGCGACCAGCGGGGACCTCACGGGGGTCGAGCCAATCGGCACGTTCCGTATCGACGATGGCGAGGACGCCTCACTTCGCTGACGCGCCGCGGCAGAGGATCCCGAAGCTCAGATCAACAGCGTCGCCGCTTTCGAGGGAGGACCCTGACAGGAAGAATCCTTGCGACGGTTCGGTACAGGCCGGTGATCTCGGGAGCGAGGCAGCGATAAACGCTGGCGTCGACTCGGACTGGGTCGGCCACCTGCAGATCGCGCACAGTCTTTCGCACGTTTTCGCTAAGCGGCGCCGGACAGATGCGGCGGTCCGTCCGCAGCGTGACACCCGCGGACAGTTCCTCCGCGAACTCACAGCTCGGGACTGGCCCGACCTAAACACGAATCCCCGCATATTCCGCTCGGACTCTGCAGGGACCGAGTCACTGCACACGATCGGAGGCGGTCTCGGGAGGCTTGAGACCGCGCAACGAGAACGTCGCTACGGCACCTGTATCGAGGTCAACGGTACGGACGGCGTGGTTGTTAGTGTCCGCAACGTAGAGCATGCCCGTCGCGTGGCTGACGCCGCCAGGCTCGTGGAACCGCGCCTCGTCCCATCTGCCATCGGCTAAGCCCGCGGCGCCTGATCCTGCGAGCGTCTGCGCCGAGCAGGAAGGGAGGCCAACCGCCTTTATCTTGTTGTTGAAGGTGTCAGCGACAAATAGGGTGCCGTCCACCCAAGCAATACCGCAGGGATGCTGCAGGCGCACATCGGACCTGTCGCCATCTTGGTCGCCGAAGTCGAACAGCCCCTTGCCAACGACCGTTCGGACATGTCCGCCCCGCGGGTCGAGCGAGACGGCACGGACGGAGCTTGACTCGCTGTCCGCCACGAACAGGCTCTGGCCATCGGTCGTGATTCCGCTGGGCTGCGCCAGCATCGCTGCCATCAGTGGACCGTCCACGTGGTCCTCGCGACCGCTTCCCGCATGCGCCGCCACATAGCCGCCTTCGAGGTCCACCCCGTATACCTGATGGCTGCCGGCCATCGCGATGAACAGCACGCCGTGAGACACCTCGAGGTCCCAAGGGGAGTTCAGGCATTTGCCCTCGACGCTCGTCGGTGCGCCATTCCACTCCTCGTCCTGGTGTCCGTTGCCCACCACTGTCGACACGCACCGTTCATCCAGATCAACGCACCGCACAGCGTGGTTGCCGGTGTCGGCAACATAGAGGCAAGAGCCATCCAGCGCCATCCCATGGGGCCGGGTGAACTGCGCAGCATCGGCCGGACCATCGGCGAGACCTGCAGTCCCGCTTCCATAGACGCTCAATACGGATCCGTCGGCCAGCGAGGCCACGACGATCCTGTTGTGGTTGGTGTCGGCGACGAAGAGGCGGCCGCCGTCCTGGTCAGCAAGCACCTTGCCGGGAAACGAAAGGCCCGTGGTGGGCGACAGTTGTGCCTCGCTGCGCAGGGCCAGCGGCTCGCGTCGAATCGCGCCCTGACTGTCGAAATACCGGATCATCTGCCCAATCACGCGATCGAACGGCTCGAACAAACGCTCGCCTGAATGCGCACCGACGATCATGCCGCGTGGGTCGATGAGCAGGAAGCTCGGCCAGGCCCGGACCGCGTACTCCTGCCAGATGCGCATCTCGCCGTCGTTCACCACGGGGTGGTCGATCTGCAGCCGCAGCACGGCCTCACGGATGCGCTCGATCGACTTCTCGGCGTGGAACTTGCCGGTGTGCACGCCGATGACGACGAGTTCCCGGCGGTACTTCCTCTCAAGTCCCTTCAGGTCCTCAAGGGCGTGCATGCAGTTGATGCAGCAGTACGTCCAGAAGTCCAGAATGACGATCTTGCCGCGCAACTGGCGGATCGTCAGCGGCTCGTTGACGTTGAGCCACTCCAGATCTGCCGGGAATTCCGGCGCGCGGACCGTGCCGGGCCGCACCGGGCTGCCCGCGCTCCCGCCCTGACTCTCGACCATGGCTCCATCATGGCAAAGGGATCCCGGCCTTCCGGTCATCGAACCGCCAAGCGGCGTCCAGCCCGGCCTACGGGCGTGGACCTTTCATTCAGCGCAGAACCTGCAACGGCGCCGAATGCCTGCGGATCGGGTCAGAGACCGCGTGCCAGAATGGCGACTGGGAACGGTCCGAGCGACCTGCGGGACGTGGCGAGATGGAGAGCGCAATCAAGCGGGTCTGCTTGTGGAGCGGTCCGCGCAACATCTCGACGGCGCTGCTGTACTCGTTCCACCAGCGCAGCGATACGAGGGCGATTGACGAGCCTCTGTACGCGCACTTTCTGCGTGTCAGTGGGGCTCCGCACCCGATGCGGGAGGTCTGCCTAGCAGCGCAGGACACGGATGGGGAGCGGGTGGTCCGAGAGGTTGTCCTCGGACCGTCCGACCGGCCAGTGATCTTCTTCAAGCAGATGGCGCATCATCTGGTCGACCTGGACCTCGAGTTCATGCGCCACACGGTCAACCTCTTCCTGACCCGGGATCCGGCACAGATGGTCCCCTCGCTTGCAGAGCAATTGGGGACTCCGACGTTGCGAGATGCCGGGCTGGCTCGTCAGTGCGAGATCCTAGACATGCTGGAAGGCTGGGGCCAGCGCCCGGTCGTCCTCGACTCCGGTGACTTGCTGGAGGCTCCGGAGACGTATCTGAGGGCAGTTTGCCGACACCTCGAGATTCCGTTCGAGACCCGGATGCTACGCTGGCCGCGCGGTCCTAAGCCCTGCGACGGCGCATGGGCACCGCGCTGGTACAAAGGCGTCCACGGATCAACCGGTTTCAAGCGCCATCGCTCGGCCGGACGTAGGGTGCCGAAGCGAATTCGGCCACTGCTTGAGGAATGCAAGCCGCTCTATGCGTACCTAAGGACACGCGCCGTGAGGCCTTGAGGGCATTGGCGCGGTTCGTCCGGTGCTGACTGAGGCCATGCCTTCCCTGAGCATCGTCATCCCTGCGTACAACGAGGCGCATCGCCTCCCGGAGTCCCTCGGCAAAGTGGCTGCCTGCATCCCCTACTGCGGGTACAACCCGGTCGAGGTCATTGTCGTGGACGACGGCTCCAGCGACACCACGGCCGAGTCGGCACGTGCCCTGGGAGGGGCCATCTCGAACGCTGGGGGTGCTTTGCGGGTCCTCTCCAACGATGGCAACCAAGGCAAGGGATACAGCGTGCGAAGGGGCATACAGGCCGCGACCTACGAATGGATCCTGTTCACAGACGCGGATCTTTCCGCTCCGATCGAGGAGCTTGCGGCCCTGTCCGAGGCCACCAAGCAAGATCACGAAGTCGCGATAGGCTCGCGGGCGATCGACCGCTCCCTGATCGGCGTCCACCAGCCGCTCTACAGAGAGGCAATGGGTCGTGTGTTCAACCTAATGGTCCGCACCGTCACTGGCCTCCGGTTCTCGGACACGCAATGCGGGTTCAAGCTGTTCCGGAGGGATGCGGCGCAGAGCATCGCCTCGCTACAGCGCCTGACCGGATTCGGGTTCGACGTCGAGCAGCTATTCCTGGCGCACAAGCTCGGACTAAGCGTCGCCGAGGTGCCGGTGCGCTGGAACAACGCTGCCGACTCCTCCGTCGGAGCGCTCGGCGGCCTGGGGGCGTTCCTGGACATCTGCCGCGTCCGGGCGAACGCGCTGATGGGTCGGTACCGCTGAGTCGAAGGCGTCGCACTACGCCAGATCGCCGTTTGCGTCGATGCGCTCGGCGTTGAGGTAGGGCCGAAGGACCTCCGGAACGACGACGGTGCCGTCTGCCTGCTGGTACGTCTCGACGATGGCGAGCCATGTGCGGCCGATGGCGAGTCCGCTGCCGTTCAGCGTATGGACATGCTCCGACTTGCCCTTCCTGCTGGGCTTGCGACGGAACCGGATTCCGGCCCGAACAGCCTGGAACGCCTCGAAGTTGCTGCAGGAGGAGATCTCCTTGAACTCTCCAAGGCCGGGCAGCCAGACCTCGAGATCGTAGGTCTTGGATGCGCTGAAGCCCATGTCTCCGGCACACAGAAGCACGCGGCGATAGTGCAGGCCTAGGCGTCTCAAGATGTCCTCGGCATCGTTGGTCAGCGCCTCAAGCGCCTCGTAGCTGTCCTCCGGGGCAACCATGCGGACGAGCTCGACCTTCTGAAACTGGTGCTGGCGAATCACGCCACGGACATCGCGGCCGTAGGATCCGGCCTCACTCCTGAAGCAAGGCGTGAACGCGGTCAACTGAATGGGCAGTTCCGAAAGCGACAGGGTCTCCCCGGCATGGAGGTTCGTCAAGGGAACTTCCGCCGTGGGGACAAGCCAGTAGTCCGTGCCCTCAAGCCGAAACAGGTCTTCGGAGAACTTCGGCAGCTGCCCGGTGCCGAACAGACTCTTGGAGTTCGTCACGAAGGGGGGCAGCACCTCGGTGTACCCGTGCTCGCTGGTGTGCACGTCGAGCATGAAGTTCATCAACGCCCGCTCCAGCTTGGCGCCAGCCTTCATGTACACGGCGAAACGGGATCCCGCCAGCTTGGCCGCACGCTCGAAGTCCACGATTCCCAGATCGACGCCGACATCCCAGTGAGGTCGGGGTGCGAAGGCGAAGTCCGGACGCTTTCCCCATCGGCTGATCTCGACGTTTCCCGACTCGTCCGTTCCTGGCGGGACGCTCTCGTGCGGGACGTTCGGAATCCGGCTGAGGACGCCATTCAGGGCCTCGTCCAGCTCGTGCATCGACGCCTCTCGCCGCTGAATCTGACCGTGCACCGCACGTGCCTGGCGAACCACGTCCAAGGAGTCTTCGCCCGCCCTGCGCGCCTTGGCCACCTTGGCTGAGAGTTCGTTCCGGCGCTGCTGCAGGCCCTGGATCTCCGTCACCGCAGCCCTGCGGTCCGCATCCGCCTTGGCGAACTTGTCCAAGAGGTCGACCGCGACGCGATCCGCAAGCCGCGTCCGCGTCTCGTCGATGTGCTGGCGCAGGTAGGCGCGGTCAAGCATGGGTGGGGGAAGGGACCGAGTCGGCCGGCGTCGGTGCTGGGCGGCTGACGAGCGGGCCTTGGCGGACGGCGCGAAAGCTGCCGCTGAGGCTTTCAGTATCGTACGCCAATCAGCCGTCCAACCCCCTCGGCAGCCCCCGAGTTGACGAAGGACGCATTAGCTACGATTGGCCCATGCGAACTTCCAAAGTGCCAGTCGGAGCGGCTGGGCTGGCGGGCCTTTGCGTTGCCATTCTGGCCGCCGCGATCACGGCTCCGGCGCAGATCGGCGATTGGTCAGGTTCGCGGAAGATCGACGAAGCGATTCAGCAAGCCGTCACCGACGGCCTAACCCCCGGAGCTGTTGCGTGGATCGAATCCCGTGGCAGGAGACTGCACTTCGCGAGCTATGGATCGCGCAGTTTGCAGCCGGAACGCGAGCCAATGACGCTCGAAACGATCTTCGACTGCGCGTCGATGACGAAGGTCATGGCAACCGCGCCGTCGATCATGATTCTCGTCGAGGAGGGCAAGATCCGCCTCGGCGACAGCATTACGACGTACTTGCCGGAGTTTCGGACCCAGTCGCGCATCAATGTACGGGATCTGCTGACTCACTTCTCCGGCCTGCGCCCCGTGCTGGACCTTGATCCGCCCTGGTCGGGATATGCGCATGGAGTCTCGCTGGCACTGCAGGAAACTCCGGTGAACGAGCCACGCTCGAAGTTCGTCTACAGCGACATCAACTACGTCCTGCTTGCCGAGATCGTTCGGCGAGCCAGCGGAATGCCTTTGAACGAGTTTGCCGAACGGAGGATCTATGAGCCGCTTGGAATGAACAACACCACATTTCTTCCAGCGGAGAATCTGCGCGGCCGCATCGCGCCAACAGAAGTGCTGAAGGACGGGACCATCCTGCGGGGTGTCGTGCACGATCCGACGACACGGATGATGGGTGGCGTATCGGGGCAGGCGGGACTCTTCTCGACGGCAGTGGACGTGGCCAAGTTCGCACGCATGATGCTGAATGGCGGCGAGCTGGACGGCACACGGATCCTGAGCCCCCTCAGCGTGCTGCGCATGAGGACGCCGCAAAGTCCTGAGGGGAAGGCCGCCCGAGGACTCGGGTGGGACATCGACACGCCTTACTCGTCACCCCGTGGCGACCTGTTCGGCACCGCCTCCTACGGACACACCGGCTATACCGGAACATCGCTCTGGATCGATCCTACGAGCCAGTCGTTCGTAGCACTAATGACGAACAGAGTTCACCCCAAAGTCGGCACATCGGTCGTTCGGCTGCGCAGTCTCATAGCCTCCATAACTGCAGCGAACCTCGACCGTGCGTTCATGGCGACTCGGGAACGTGGCCGTTTCGCAAGAGCCCGCGCAGCGCGCACACCCTTCTCCGCGGTGCGCACCGGACTGGACACGCTAGTGGCGGACGGGTTCTCCCCGCTCGATGGAAAGTCCGTCGGCCTGATCACGAACCACACCGGCAGAGACCGGCAGGGTCGACGGAACATCGACCTGCTGGCAGAGGCTGCGAACGTGAATCTGGTGGCAATCTTCACGCCAGAGCACGGCCTGGAGGGCAACCTGGACGAGCCGGAAATCCGAGACGGCACAGACACTCGGACGGGCACCCGCATCTATAGCCTCTATCAAAGCGGCCGCCGCAGACCGTCCCCCGCATCCTTGGAAGGTCTGGACGCGCTGGTATTCGATGTCCAGGACGCCGGTGCGCGGTTCTACACCTACATCACAACGATGGGTTATGCGATGGAAGCCGCCGCTGAGGCGGGGATCACCTTCGTAGTGCTGGACAGGCCCAATCCGATCAACGGCATAGCCGTGGAGGGCCCCATCCTGGATCAGGAACTAGAGTCCTTCATCGGCTACCACCGGATCCCCGTCCGTCATGGCATGACCGTGGGCGAGCTTGCAAGGATGTTCAACGAAGAGCGCGACATCGGCACCGACCTGACGGTGGTTCCCATGCAGGGCTGGGAACGACACCTGTGGTACGACGAGACCGGTCTGCCGTGGATTAATCCCTCTCCCAACCTCCGCAACCTTGATCAGGCGACCCTCTATCCCGGCATTGCGATGCTGGAGTGGCTCGACCAGTACTCGGTCGGTCGCGGAACCGACACACCGTTCCAATTCGTAGGAGCCGACTGGATCAACGGCAGCGACTTGGCTGGAGCCATACGTCAGTCCTTCGTGCCTGGCGTCCGTGTATATCCGCGCAAGCTGCGACCTGCGGCATCGGTGCTCGAGGGCACCATCATCGACGGCGTTCAGTTCAGCATCACGAATCGCGATGTGCTGCAACCAACACAGCTCGGTCTGGCGGTGGCGAGAGCGGTCAAGAACCTCTACCCCGACAAAGTGGATCTCGGGAAAACCGAAAGACTGATTGGAAGTCGGGCCGCAATCGAAGGGCTGAATGCGGGTCAGAACATCGCTACCATCCTGTCGTCCAATGCCGAGGCACTGGAAGAATTCGGCTCGCGGCGCCGTCGATACCTGCTCTACTGAGCCCGTCTCCCATCAGTGGAGACACGGCGACGGCGCCGTTCTGTCGCTATTGCGAATCCGGTGGATCAGATTTCGGCGATCCACTTCGGACGGCGCCCACGCCTCTTGCCCTTGACCCGGGCCAGCTCGTAGAGCGCCAGTACAGCGTTCTTGGTCAGCCTGAACTCCTCTTCCGTCTCTTCGACGATCTTGTTGAGGCTGGGCTTGCCGACACTAAGCCTCTGCAGGGCAGCAAGCGCATCCCTTGATTGTTGAAGCTCGACCCTTAGGCCTTCTAAGGTCTCGTTGATATCCATCGTTAGGTAGTTCCCCTATTCTCGCGTTGAATCACCGTGCAGAACTGCGATGCGTTCGCACGAAAATTCTCAGAACTTGTGATCTGCCGCAATCGCAATGCGAATTCCCACAAAGGATTGAGTGATGTCTTAACACTATGGATATTCTTGCAACATTGATGTTGGTCGTCAAGGCGAAGGGTCGAGAGATGTCAACCCATCGTTCACTTGATGACAAGGCAATGCAGGACGTATTTCTAGACTTGCCTAGTAACTATGACTGTACGATCCCAGCCAAACATCCTCAGGGCTAGCGATCACATTCACGCGCATCCAAAGCGGTCGACCTGTCCGCCATAGACAGAGTGGCCCAGCCGTCGCCATGATCGGACCAGCGAATCGTCCATGTGATGCGCCAAGAGAGCCTGGCGCCCGCCGGTCGGTGTTCGGCGCCACTCGGATGGGACTAGCTGAGACCGCCCGAGCGCACCACGCCGACACCGATTCGCACGCCCGGTCAGGCGCGTTGCGTTACTGGTTGCTGGGAGGCCCTGCTTCAGTTGCGCGCCCTCGCGGGCGTACCGTATACTCCGAGACTAGACCCAACAGGTGGTGTGTGTAGGGGCTGCGCAGCCCGCACATTTGTGCCATGATTGCCTGATACGGGGGGCGATCGGTTCCCGGAGTTCAACGATGATCTTGAGAAAAGCTACGCAGTGCCTCCTCAGCCTCTTCCTTCTGCTTCTGGTGGTGGCGGTCGCTGTCCCCAACCCTCAGGAGAAGCAGTACAAGGACCGGGCCGAGTACGACATCATCACCAAGGTCTACGGTGAGGCCGATCCTGCGGCCAAGATCGTCCTACTTGACGAGTGGACCTCGAAGTACGCCGAAACCGACTACGCCATCGAGCGCGCGCAGTTCTACCTGGACAGTTTCCAGCGCACGAATCAGAGCGCAAAGGCGATCGAGGCCGCCGTGAATCTGCTGGAACTGATTCCCGCGTCCGCAGGAGCAGCTCAGGCACCGGCCCGGTTCGCGGCCAACTACGCCATCACCCGGCTGAGCCCCTACGTGGGCCAGTCCGGCGGAGACTTCATCACCCAGATGACCACTGCCGCGAACGACCTCTTGCGGGGCATCCCGGGCCAGTTCGCCACGAAGCCCGACGCCGTTGCGCAGGAGGCTTGGGACAACGCCAAGACGCAGGCCGAAGTCCTTGCGCACCTTGCGATTGGCTGGGGCCGAATGCAGAACAAGGAGGATTCGGAAGCCGAGCAGTCGTTCCGCGAGGTCCTCTCGAAGGATCCCACCCGCGGAGAGGTCTCCTACTGGCTGGGTCAGGTCGTGCTGAATCAGGGCAATGCCGAGCTATACGACGTAGCGTTCGCCTCGTTCGCGCGCGCAGCGCTGTATGACGGCGAAGGCGCCATGGCCCCCGCCGGCCGGACTCAGGTCCTGGAGTACGTCCAGAACCTGATCAAGAAGAACTACGGTGAGGAGAGCTTCAAGCTGTACTGGCCGCAGCTCGAGGAGATGGCCAAGGCAGGTCCGCTCCCGACCAAGCGCATCGAACTCAAGTCGGACGACCAACTGGCTTTCGACGCGGAGCAGAAGTCGCGCAAGGAGAACCCGTACCTGTGGGTGTACAAGGATCTGAAGACCGCCCTGTCCGGCGCCCAAGGCGATGCCACGTGGGGCAGGCTGAACGGCGCCCTGACACCCAAGATGCGGCTCTACGTCGTGTCCGCCTCGCCTCCCGAGCGGCCGGGAACGGTCAATCTCACCAGCGAGCCCGACGGCGGCATCGAGGTGGTTTTGAACCTTGAGAACCGTTTGCGGTCGGGACTGCGGAAGGGCACGATGCTAACAATCGATGGCGTCGCCTCGTCGCTGCGCAAAGATCCGTTTAGACTGATTCTCAACGACGGCCATACGTTCTAGCCTAGCTTCGGCCGTAAGGCGTAGGGCTGCCTGACAGACACGACGAACGCCATGATCAAGACCACGCCCTTCAGACAGCTTGTTCAGGGCGCTCTGCCGGCACTACTGGTAGCCAGCCTCAATGCGCAGGAGGTGACTCCGGCACCCGTCACAACTCAGTCCGCCACCACGCCGGGTGTCGAGCTGAGCTACGGTGCAGCCGCCGGAAAGACCTACAACCTGCTCGAGAAGCAGTCTCGATCGACCGTGGTGGCAGGCCTGGCCCCGAATACGGCGGCAGGACAAGATCAGACCGGGATGGCGGCCCAGGATGCGGATGCCGAAGCGGACACCGTGAGCCGCGAGCGCAGGTCCGTTCTAGTCGTGCAGCCCGTCGAGACGGTCGGGCAGCCGACCGAAACCGGCTACGCCAACGTGGTTACCGTGACAACACAGGTCCTCAACCAGAATGGCGAAGGCGTGCCGAGTCCAGTCCTGAGGGCCTCGTCCGACCTCATCCTGATCTACAACCTTGACAGCGTCGGCAACCTTACGGGAATCACCGGCTATGACGAACTGCCGAACACCGTAGAAGGGCTGTTCCCGGAATCGTTGGGGCCCACGATGCGGCGCATGTTCAGCGTGGACACCATGCAGATGGAGGATGAGGCACGCTACCGGTCCACCTACATGGACCTCCCCGGCATGACGCTGCAACTGAATCAGCCGCGTATTGTCGTGTCGATGATGGACCTACCCTACGGTGGGCAGATCCCGATGTACGGGATCGAGACTCTCACCATGGCAGAGAGCGAGCCGCCGCAGCACGTGCTGACTTGCCAATACAACAGCGATCCGGTCGCTCTCGCTGCCAACCACGAGACCATCGACGAAGCGGCTCTGCGCACGGCGGCCGGCATGATGGTCGCGACCCTTCCGGAAGACCATGCGACCGCGACCGCGACCGGGATGACGACCACGATGCTTGATCTGGAAGGCATCATCATCAAGTCCCAGATGCGCAGTACGGATTTCGTCCTTGGGATCCGGCAGATGGACGGGACGGTGGCCCAGCACATGATCACCGACACGGCGGAGTTCGAGGCCAGTGAGCTGGATCCCGCTCCCACGACCCCGCCGGCGAACTAGACCGCTTCCTCGCCCAAGCGATTTCGGGGTGTCGGATCCCACCGCCACCCGTTCCAGCCCATAGACGGTGCAGAGGGACCCATGAAGGTCGCGCTGGCCCAGATCAACCCGGTGGTCGGAGACATTCCGAACAATGTCTCCTGCATCCTGGATGTCGCCCGCGAGGCGCACAGCGCCGGAGCCGACATCGTGGTCTTTCCGGAGTTGGCAGTCTGCGGGTATCCTCCGCTGGACCTAGTCCACACAGCGGGGTTCCTGGACGCCAACGAGTCGGCGCTGCAGCAACTGGCTAGGGAGACGGCGTCGCTTTCGGCCGCGATCGTGGTCGGGTGCTGCAGCAGGTCCGTGTCCAGCGATCGACCGATGAACGGCGCCGCGTGCATCTACGACGGCGAAGTGGTGTTCCGGCAGAACAAGAGCCTGCTTCCCACCTACGACGTGTTCGACGAGTCGCGCTACTTCGAGCCAGGGTCGGACCTCGGGGTCTGGCACTTCGGTGGCACGCGACTCGGCCTGACGATCTGCGAGGACGTCTGGAACGACAAGCAGTTCTGGGAGCGGGCGCGCTATGGACGCGACCCCGTGGAGGAGCTCGCGGCCACTGGCATCGACCTCCTGATCAACATCTCCTCTTCGCCTTTCCACACCGGCAAGCGAGCCTTCCGCCGCGAGATGTTGGGGGCAACTGCCAGCCGCCACGGCGTGCCGATCGTGTTTGTGAACCAGGTCGGAGGCAACGATCAGCTGGTCTTCGACGGTTCAAGCTTCGTGGTGGACGGCGACGGTGCGCTCCGCGCCCAAGCGTCGTCGTTCACCGAGGACGTGGTTATTTGGGACACAGGCGAGGGCGGCGACGTTCGTATCGACGACCCCTTGGACATGGACGAGTCGGCAGCGGTCTTGGACGCGCTGGTTCTGGGCACGCGGGACTACGTTCGCAAGTGCGGCTTCCGATCGGCCATCATCGGCCTAAGCGGCGGCATCGACTCCGCGGTGACCGCTGCGATCGCCGTCGAGGCACTGGGCAGCAAGAACGTCATGGGCGTGGCAATGCCTGGACCGTACTCCTCGGAAGGCAGCGTGGTCGATGCCAAGCGCAGCGCCCGCGCTCTTGGCATCCGCCTAGAGATTCTCGGCATCCGCGACGCGTACGAGACCTGCTTGGAGAGCCTCGGGCCAGTGTTCGAGGGAATGCCCGCCAATGTGGCCGAAGAGAATCTTCAGGCCCGTCTGCGGGGCGTAACTCTGATGGCACTGTCGAACAAGCTCCGTGGCCTCGTCCTGACGACGGGCAACAAGAGCGAGCTGGCGGTGGGGTACTGCACGCTCTACGGGGACATGTGCGGAGGCCTCGCCGTCATCAGCGACGTGCCAAAGACGTTGGTCTATCGCATCGCACGCGTGGCGAACCAGCGACGACCAGGCGCCATTCCAGAGACCGTTCTGGCGAAGCCGCCGTCCGCCGAACTGCGGCCCGACCAGAAGGACAGCGACTCCCTGCCGCCCTACGAAGTCATGGATCCGATCCTGCAGCTCTACGTCGAGGAAAACATGTCCGTCAGTGCCATCGCGGAGCAACGGGGCCAACCACACCGCCTGGTGCAGGAGATCGTCCACATGGTCGATCGCAACGAATACAAGCGACAGCAGGCCGCACCCGGATTGCGGGTCACCTCGAAGGCGTTCGGCATGGGGCGGCGAATGCCGATCGCGCAGCGCTACATTCGCTGATCCACTCGATGGGAACGAAGCCCGGCGTCACCCGCCAGCACACCTCGGGTCCCACTGGCGACGAAGGCGTTCATGCGATGATTCAAGCAGCCGCGCAGTTCAGGATCAAGTGCCAATTCCTTCAATGACTTGGATTAAGAATCGTTTCGTACGAGCATTGTTGCTGCTCCTTGGAGGCCTGGTCGCCTGTCTGGGTCTGTTCCTGTCCTATGTGGCGTGGACTGGTGCGACGGTGGGACTAGCCGGCTCGAGCCGGACCATCGTCATCGAGAACATCTATGGCGAAGAGCGAATGCAGCGCATCGAGGAGAACCGTGCGCACGCTATTGCCGAGCGCAAGCTGACTAGGGAGAAACTTGTCTCCGAGGACACGGAGGAGCCTGCGACGCTGGTCCGGCTCCCTGCTCCGTCGGCGACTGACGGCTCCGAGTCCCCGGCCGAGGCAGAACAGCCCGGGCTGGGGATCTACTGGACCGAATACCGCGGCCCGGGCCGGAGCGGCATCTATGAAGAGATGCCCATCAGCACGGCGTGGCCCGATTCCGGTCCTCCCGAGCTCTGGCGGCAGGAGATTGGCGGAGGCTATGCGTCGATGGTGGTGGCAAACGGACAGGTGTACACGATCGAGCAACGACGAGATCGCGAAGTCGTGGCGGCGTATGGCCTCACGGACGGCTACCAGCTCTGGGAGCACTCGTGGCCAGACCGCTTCAGCGAAGCCATGGGCGGTGACGGCCCACGTGCGACGCCGACCTGGCACGGCGGGATGGTCTACGCATTGGGAGGAAACGGCCACCTAGTGTGCCTCAAGGAGGACGACGGAGAACTACTGTGGAAGCGCAACATCCTCAAGGACGCTGACACGTCGAACCTTCCGTGGGGCATGGCGGGCTCCCCTCTGGTGGTTGACGACGTCCTGGTGACCGTGCCTGGCGGACGGAACGGCCGTTCGATCATCGCCTACGATCTGGACACGGGCGACATCCGCTGGTCGGCTCTCGACGACACGGCCGCCTACGCATCACCCCAACTGGCGACCCTAGGCGGTCGTCGACAGATCGTCGTGGTCACGGGAGAGCGGATACTGGGCGCCTCCACGGAGGATGGCTCGCTGCTTTGGAGCCACCCTTGGGGGACGGACTGGGGCAACAACTGCGCCCAACCACTGATCGTCGACGACAACCACGTTTACGTCTCGTCCGGTTATGGCGAGGGCGCCGCCCTACTGCGGATCTCGGAACTCGACGCTGGATTCACTGCAACCGAAGTCTGGTCCAACAAGAACATGAAGAACAAGTTCAATTCCGCGGTCCTGGTGGACGAGGTGATCTATGGACTGGACGAGGGGATCCTGGCCGCAATCGATGTTTGGACAGGCGAGCGGCTCTGGAAGGGGGGTCGCTACCGCTTCGGGCAGCTCCTGTATGCCTCAGGACACCTCATCGTCATCAGCGAAGAGGGGGATTTAGCGCTCGTTGAGGCCAGCCCGAAGGGCCACAACGAGATCGTCCAGTTTGAGGCCATTCCCGGCAAGACCTGGAACGTTCCTGCCCTAGCCCAAGGACGCCTCCTGGTCCGCAACCAAACGCACATGGCGGCGTACGATCTCCGTCTCAACTAGCCGCGCATCGGCGCATCCCCTACTTGACTGGCTCGCAACCGATTCCTGTAGCGGTCGTCGGCGTCGGCGCATTCGGCCGCCATCATGCACGTGTCTACGCTGGTCTCGAGGACGCCAACCTCGTTGCGGTCGTGGACCGCGACATCGACAGGGCGCGCGCCGTGGCGGCGGAGTTCGGCTGCGAGGCACGGACCGACACAGAAGGAGTGCCGCCGACGGTAAGGGCAGCGACCCTGGCAGTGCCTACGGTCGCGCACGCGGCAACAGGTTGTCCGCTGCTCGAGGCGGGAGTCGACCTGCTCGTCGAGAAGCCCATCGCGGCAGACTTGGACGGTGCACGGCGACTCGTCGAGACGGCTGAGCGGAAAGGGCGCGTCCTGCAGATCGGCCACCTCGAGCGGTTCAACCCAGTCGTGGAGGCAGCGTCGAAGGCGGCCACCGTGCCGCTGTTCTTCGAGGTCCATCGGCTGAGCCCCTTCAGCCCGCGAAGCCTGGACGTGGACGTGGTCCTCGACCTGATGATCCATGACCTCGACATCGTCCGTTCCCTGGTCGACTCCGAGCTGGACACCGTAGACGCCAGTGGTCTGCCAGTCATATCGCCCAAGACGGACATCGCAAACGTCCGCCTGCAGTTCAAGAACGGCTGCGTGGCCAACCTCACAGCGAGCCGGGTCTCGACAGAGAAGATTCGCAAGCTGCGGTTCTTTCAGCCCCGCGAATACGTATCGGTGGACTACATCAGCCAAGCGGGTGTCCGCATCGGACTCGACGAACGCAATGAGCTGCGATTCGAGCACCTCCACGGGCAGCAAGGCGAACCGCTGCAGCGCCAGCTGCGGGCATTCTCAGCCTGCGTCCGGGATCGCAGCCAACCCCGCGTCAGTGGAGAGGACGGCCTTCAGGCACTGCAACTCGCACTTAAAATAAGAATGGCGATCAATAGGCACTCGCGGTTGATCGAGAGGACCCTAGCGACTGGCGGATAAGTGGCCACAGAACGCAGTCCCGATGTCTTCCTCTTGCTCGAGGATTACGGCAGGAGCTTGCGTCGCCGGATCTCGTCACAGAATGTGCCTAAGCTGCCAGCCTCCGACCGGCCCTTCCTGATCGCAGTTCAGGACTTCCCTGCGAGGGTGAGGTGGCAAGGCCGCCAGAGCCCCGACCGCGCGGTCATCGGACCGTCGCCGGTGCCGCCACCGGAGCTGGTTCCGTCGCGGCTGAGTCCGGCGGAGCGCTACCGCGAGGCTCCGGGCCAAGGCGCCTGGCCTCCCGACGAGGAGACGTCGCTTGACCTGTCCGCGGCACGCCCATCGTCGCCGTACTACGCCTGGGGCGTGTCAGTTGTCCTGCACGCGGTCGGCGCCCTATTCGTACTAATCCCGGGCACGATGCAGATCGACATGCAGAAGCCCCCGGACTGGGACGCCGTGCAGATCACGTTGGTGACGCCATCTCTGGACGACCTGCCTCCGCTGGACGGTACGGACGAAATACCAGGCGACGGCGAGGGTGGATTCCGGGGCCTCGAGCAGCCGTCGCTGGAACCAGAACCAGGCATCGACGCTGAGGTCGAGGAACCGGTCGAGGAGGATGATCCCGGCGCGGTGCCGCAACCCCTCGAACCGCCGGAGCCGGAGATCACCGAGGAGCCGCCCGCGATCGAGATGGAGCCGGAACCATTCGTCGCGCAGGCCCCGGTCGCACAGAGTCCGGATCCGGGCGAGTTCCAGTCCGGACGGGAGTTTGCTTCGTCCAGCGATCCGCGCCTGCTGCCAATGCCGAAGGCGCCGTCGCGCAGCAGGGCGGCCTTGCGTCTGGAGGATCCCAAGGCTCGCATGCCGAGCCGTCCTGGGAGCGCGCAGCTGGGCACGCTAGAGCTCACGTCGAGGCCCGACCAAGTGATCGAGGGCGCAATCCAACAAATGATGCGGGGCGGCGGGGGCCGTCAGGCTGTGGGTGACGGCGTCGGCGGGGCGCGCTCGGCCGCGGTCGTCCCATCCGGGCCGTCGAACTCCGGCAGCGTGGTGGAACTGCTGAGCGACCCGCGTGGCGTCGACTTCCGTCCCTACTTGACCCAGATCCTGGCCAACGTGCGCCGCAATTGGTTCGCCGTGATCCCGGAAAGCGCGAGGCTCGGGATGTCGAGGGGGCGGACTCTGATCCAGTTCTCCGTGGCCCGGAACGGTTCCGTACCCAAGCTTGTCATCGCCAAGAGTTCCGGCGCGGCGTCTCTCGACAGGGCCGCTGTCGCCGGCATTAGTGCGTCGAACCCATTCCCGCCACTGCCGAACGAGTACCTCGGCGGCGACATTCGGCTGCAGTTTACGTTCCTGTACAATATCGGCTCGCCGTAGGCTAGGCGCCGCACTATTGCGGCGCACCCACATCCCGTGTGCCGCGCACGCCTAGAGGGACCGACGGCACACCGTTAGCGTTATGCAACTGAGCCGTAGGCGATTCTTGGAAAGTGTTGCGTCAAGTGGCACGCTGGCAGCCATTGCAGGCTGCGGCGAGGCGCCCAGCGGCCCCTGGAACATCGTCTGGATCATCGCAGACGACCTCTCGCCAGACCTGTCGTGCTACGGGCGGACGGACGTGAGCACGCCGAACATCGACCGCCTCGCCAGCGAGGGTGCCCGGTTCGTGAACGCCTACGTGACCGCGCCGGTCTGCTCGCCCTCGAGGTCCGCGCTCATCACGGGGATGTACCAGACGAGCATAGGCGCCCATCGGCACCGCAGCCACCGCGGAGACGGCTATCAGCTGCCAGCGGGAGTGCGTCTTATCACGGACCGCTTCCGCGAGGCTGGCTACTACACAGTCAACGACAACAAGAGCGGTCTCGGAGGCCGCAACAAGACCGACTTCAACTTCCAGTACGAGAAGCCATTCGACGGGTCGAACTGGCGTGACCGCGCAGAAGGTCAGCCGTTCTACGCGCAGGTCAACATCTTCGAGCCGCACCGCGGCAAGGCGACCGAGCCATGGGCCTTCATAGAGGGGATCGAGAACCCGACGGATCCCGCCAGCGTACAGGTCCCGCCCTACTATCCCGACGAAGAGATCTCACGCAAGGACTGGGCCGGATACCTCGACGCTGTGCGTGCGCTCGACGAGAAGGTTGGCCGAGTGCTCGATCGGCTGGAAGAGGACGGCTTGGCCGAGCGCACGATCGTGGCGTTCTTCGGCGACCACGGGCGGCCGATGCCGCGCGACAAACAGTTCCTCTACGACGGCGGCATCAAGGTTCCCCTGATCATCCGCTGGCCGGGAGAGCTGGAGGCCGGCAGTGTGCGGGACGAACTCGTCAGCATGATCGACCTGTCCGCCAGCTCCCTGGCATGGGCCGGGATCGAGGTTCCGGAGGACATGGAGGGTCGCGTGTTCCTCGGCCCGGCCAAGACAGCGGACCGCGAGTATGTGTTTGCAGCCCGGGATCGCTGCGACGAGACCGTCGACAGAATCCGTGCGGTTCGCGACAAGCGCTACAAATACATCCGCAACTACCATCCCGACCGCCCCTACATGCAGATCAACCGCTACAAGGAGGTTTCCTACCCAATCTGGCGGCAGATGCTGCGCCTGGAGGGCAGCGGCGACATCAGCGCGGACGACTTCGGGTTCCTCGCCAAGACGCGACCGGAAGAGGAACTCTACGACACGCTGGAGGATCCGCACGAGCTGGAGAATCTAGCCGAGTCTGCAGAACATCAGCAGATTCTTACACGCATGTCGTCGGTCCTGGACGCTTGGATCGCCCATACGGGCGATCATGGCGAGGAGCCTGAAGATCCGTCGATCGCCGAAGAGTGGGAAGCGCGAATGGTGGAGGTCTACACCGAGGCGTACGAGGTGCTCGCAGAGCGAGAGCCGCCGTGGAAGTGAACAACACTCCCACGGCGCTCGCTCTCGCCGTGACGAGCATTGTCACCCTTGCAGCCGCCCTCACCGGCAGCGCCATGCTGGTTGGCTTCGGGGGCGTCGTCATGGTCAGCCTGCTCGGGGTGATCGGGTTCCGTGTGCCTAGCGGCCGCCCCAACGCACCGGCTCAGATCGCGCTGGCGGTGTGGTGCGTCGCGTTCTGTACGTTGATCGCCTTCGCGTACTGGCTGCACGACCCGTCCGGGCCGCTCCGAACGATCGGTGCGATCCCTGCCGGCACAGCAATGCTCATCTATGGTCTCCCTCCCCTGGGACTCCTCGTCGGCCTGCTCTACGGTGCACTCTTCGATCGTGTGACTCTGCCCGAGGACAGACTGGCGAGCTTCCTGCAGCGTCACGGCCGGTAGCGAGCCCCAAAACGGCGTGGAGACTCCAGACTCTCAGCTGATCATCACCTGCGTGGTGATCTACCTAGCGATCTGCTCAGGCATCGGTGTGTGGGCGATGCGCCGCACCAAGTCAAGCAGCGACTTCTTCCTTGCGGGCATGTCGATCGGACCGGTCGTCGTCGTGATGGCGACGATCTCCAGCGTGATGAGCGGGTTCGGGTTCGTCGGGGGTCCCGGACTGGTCTACGAGTCGGGGGCGAGTTCGCTCTGGATGGTGTTCGTGTCGGCATTCAGTCTGCCGGTGGCGTTCATCCTGACCGGCAAGCGGCTGCGACTCATGGTGGAGATCCGCGACGTGCTGACCCTGCCTGGCGCCGTAGAGGCACGCTATGGCGGCACCTGGCCGGCACTGGCGATGAGTGTCGCCATCGTTCTGGGAGTCATGGGCTATCTCGGCACGCAGGTCCTCGCGATCGGCACGGTCCTGCAGTCGGTGCTTGGGATCGACCTGCTTCTGGCCCTGACAATCGGCCTAGGGGTTCTCGCCTTCTATTCGATTGCGGGCGGCATTGTCGCCGGCGTGTACACAGACCTCTTCCAAGGGGTTCTCATGCTAGGGGCGGCCATCGCCGTACTGCTCAAGTGCCTCGAGGCCGGCGGGGGCATGGGTGCCATCAGCGAGACGCTGTGGACCATGGACGCCGACTTCTTCGGTCCATGGGGCACGCGGGGCGACATGGCGGCGCTGAGCTGGATGCTGCTCTTCGGCGTGGGCGCCGCCGGCCAGCCGCACGCCATCACGAAGCTGATGATGCTCAAGGATGTGCGCCAGCTGAAGTGGAGCGCACTGGCCACAGGCGTCTCGTACCTGGTGCTCGCCATGCTCTGGATGGGCACCGGCCTTGCCATGCGGACGCTAGTGGCGCGCGGCGACCACCCTGCCCTGGAAAACCCGGATCTGGCGGCCCCGGAGTTCCTGCTTCACTACACACCCGAGCTTCTGGCGGGAATCGTGTTCGCGGGCCTGCTGGCAGCGGTCATGTCCACCACGGACTCGTTCCTCAATCTTGGCGCTGCGGCGATGGTGCGGGACATCCCCACCGCGATTCGGGGACGGCCGCTGGACCACGAACTGACGTGGAGCCGCATCGCCACCGGCGTGCTGCTGGTGCTTTCGGCGGTGTTCGCACTGTACATGGAGAGCTTGATCGCCCTGCTGGGCACGTTTGGATGGGGCACGTTCGCAGCGGCGATCGTGCCGAGCATCTGCATCGGGATGAACTGGAGGCGCGCTACCGGTCAAGCGTGCGTGGCATCGATCGCCACCAGCATCTTCCTGAACTTCAGCCTGGAGATGTCGGCTCGACACGGCTACGCACTCCTCCCGCCTGGTCTTGCGGTCGGGGCTGTGGCGCTGCTCGCCGCGACCGCGGTCTTCGTGCTGGTCTCGCTCGTCACGCCTCCCCGCCAGCTGCCCGACGACGTGGACGCACTGATCGACCTATAGCGCCCCGCCCGCGTCGGGCCAGCAATGCCGGAAGCCGATTGGTGGCAGCGGCCGGCTCCCGCCCACTTCGCGTAGAGTCACGCCCGAGCCCTCCTCCACGCGCCCGATCTCGGTCGTGTCGAAGCCGTCCGGGGCAGCGCACCCACGTGGAAGCGTGAACAGCAGCTCGTACTCCTCGCCCGACCTAAGGGCCGTCTCCAGGTCCGCGTCCCCGAACCGGGGGATCGCTGCCGCATCGAGCACCATCGCCACGCCGCTCGCCCCCGCCAAGCGGCAAGCGTCAGTGGCGAGCCCGTCGCTGAGGTCGATCGCCGCAGTCGCCGCCACGGAACGGATGGCGCGGCCGAGGCTAAGGCGGGGGACTGGCGCGATATGCCTCTGCACGCTTGGATCGTGCAGATTGGCCTCGCCACCCTCGCGGAGAAGCCTCTGCAGGCCCAAATCCGAGCCACCGAGCTGGCCAGAGACATGCACGCTGTCGCCCGGTCGAGCACCCGAACGCCGCAGCGCCCCGTCACGCTCGACCTTCCCGATGACCGTGACGGTGACCACGAAGGCCCCTCCTCTCGCTACATCGCCGCCAATCAGCGTCAGACGCCCAGCGCAAGCCTCGTCCGCCATGGCCCGCATGCCCTGCTGGAACGATGCGAGGAAGTCGCCGTTGGCCCAGGGGGGCAGGCAGACCGTCTGCAGGCAATGGACCGGCAGGCCGCCCATCGCCGCGATGTCGCTTAGCGAGCGGACAAGCGCCTTGCGCCCGAGTGCCTCCGGCGGATGCGCGCGAGGTAGAAAGTGGCTGCCCTCGATCAGCTGGTCCACCGTGACCAGCTGGTCCATCCCCCCGGCCGGTCCGCGGACGACTGCGCAATCGTCGCCGATCGGCACCACCACGGACGGGTCGGTGTGGTCTCTCCACAAGGACCGGACAGAGCGGATGATTCGGGATTCCCGATCTGGACTGGTCAGTGCCCGCGCCATGCCCGACAATGGAAGGACGGACGAGCCCTTGTGGGAACGGTTGACACGTCCAGCCAAGTTCTCTATGGTCAGTGTATTACCCCATGAGGGGGGGGGGGGTCTGTGGTCCAGTAGACTCAATTGGACACACGACCTAGCGCGGCTTACCCGCTTATCACATGAAGGACGAGAGGTTTCTCGTAGTCGTAGCGCATCCTCGCTGGGGGCGCATCCTGCGCCTTAGAGTTCAGCCCTCACTGCTGCACCTAGTGATTGGCTTTGCCGCTGTGGCGATGGTGGCGACATTCGGCTTCGGCATCGACTATGTGCGCGCCAAGAATGAGGCCGGCCGGCTCCTGAGCGAGAACGCCGTCCTGCAGGGGGCCTACCATAGCGCGGCCGCCACGGTGGGCGAGCGAGACCAGCAGCTGGACTCGCTGGCTGGCGTGGCCTACGAGGTTTCGATTGCCTACGGGATTCGTCGCGACGAGAGGGACCTCGACTCGCTGGACAACCTGGACATGGAGCCCGCGTACTACGCCTCTCTGAGCCAATACGGCCATCTGCGCACAGCGCTGGACGGACGGAGCGGCGGCTTCTGGGAGAGCGAGACACTGCCGAACAGCAAACCGTCCATCTGGCCGGTGAAGGGGTATATCTCCAGCTCCTACGGGAGGCGCGTCGACCCGTTTCACGGCAAGGGCGCGTTCCATCCTGGCATGGACATCAGCGCACCGCGCTATACACCCGTCGTGGCCACGGCCGACGGCTACGTTTCGTTCGTCGGCTGGGACAGCGGCCGTGGTCGCACCATTCGGATCGTGCACGGCAACGACGGCTACACAACGCTCTACGGACACCTGAACGACTACCTAGTGCGCCGGGGGCAGATGGTCCGACGCGGCGAGGTGATCGGGCTCGTTGGCAGCTCGGGACGCACCACCGGCAACCACGTGCACTACGAGATACACCTACGGGGAATTTCGGTCAACCCGTATCGGTACCTGCGCAACCGAGAGCGCACATACGAGTTCTCGCTGGCGGACTGATCGCCCCCAGCTCAGGGCTCACCGGCGATCTGGCGCCAGCCTGACTGCTGCGCCAACCTTCAGGCCAAGGGCCGCCGCGGCCGATCCCTGGTCGAGTGCGACCTCGACGTACCCCGAGCTTCCCTCAATCAGGAACAGCTCACCATCCGGGGCGGTCGCATACGACGAAGCACGGGCCGTGACCGTCGATCTCCCGACCGTCAGGGCCGCCTCGTGCGGCAGGTCGGAGTGTCGGAAGCTGGTCACGATGCTACCGAAGGTGTCGATGTGCAGGACCCGGCCGACGCCGTCCTTGACCCCCGCGGGCTCCAGGAGCACTGGATCATCCACCGTAGGGCCGATCCGGTCAAACGCCAGGCCCGTAGCCAGCCTTGCCGCCGCCGGAGCGAACAGGTCCCGACCATGGAACGTCCGGCTCAGGCGCTCGAGACCATGGCGCGGGTCGATCATGCGCACTGCAGCGGGCCGGGCCCGCTCCAGCACCTGCGAAAGCACGCCGTTGTCGGGCGCGATGAACAGGTGCCCGTCCGCCCGCGCCGCCACGGCGCGCCGTTCCGATCCAACGCCGGGATCCACGACCACGACGTGCACCGATCCTGCCGGGAACCAGCGGTAGGACTGGGCGATCAGGAACGCGCCGGAATCGACAGAGAAAGATGGGACTTCGTGCGTGATGTCGATGACGACGAGGCCGGAGGCGACCGATGCGATCACGCCCTTCATGACACCGACGTAGTGGTCTCGCAGCCCGAAGTCTGTGGTGAAAGTGAGAACTGGCGCGGCGGAACTTGAGGACACTCTCATCCAGCAACCTCCGAAACGCTCTTCGCCTGGCGTGTCTGGTCGCCACCCATGAACCTGCGGTGCAGCAGCATAGCCATGCCAGGCAAGGCGACGGATGCGCCGAACGCCAGCAAGAACGCGCGCGCCTCGAGCGCGAACGCGCCGACGGCCCCGTAGACTGCTGCGATCGCCAAGTTGGAGGCAGCGGTCAGCGTGGCGAACCGAGCGACGGGCATGCGCGCGGCCCCAGCCAGAACGACGCTCGCCTCGGCCAGCACTGGAACTGCGCGTCCCGCGATCAGCGAGAACCCTCCCCACTGTCGGTGAGAGCGCTCCGCACGCGCCAGCTCCGAACCGCCGACGAATCGCCTGACTGCCGCGGCACCTGCTGAACGACCGAACCAGTATCCGACGAAAGCACCTGCCTGCATCCCTGTCCAGGTCACGAGCATGCCGGGCACGATGCCAAGCAGCATTCCCGAAGCCGTGGCCAGCAGGCTCGACGGCACCGGCAGGAACACATCCAGCGCGAGCGCAGATCCGATCCATAGCGAAACTGCGGCCCTACCAGAGCCCGACTCTAGGAACGCCTCCGTCGCGTCCAGCAGCCGGCCCTCGAACAGGGCAAACTGCACGAGTACTAGCGCAATGGCAAGGACGGCCAGCAGGGCCCAGCGCAACGCAGCCCTGCTCATGCTCGGTGCAGCCTTTCCGCCAGCGGCTCCACAGACCGAGCCGTCACTCGGTGACGAACGTCACCTCGTTGCTTTCCACGCCGGCCACCGTTAGCCGGATCCGGTGCTCGCCCGGGGGAAGATCCTCCGGAAGCCAAAGGATGACCAGGTAGACTCCCGCCTCGAAGACGGCTTGCTGGGCTGAGTTTGCGGGAAGCTTGGTGTCATCCACCCATGCCTCGACAGTCTGTACGACATTCTGCGGAGGGCTGGAGGACCCTCCCATGCCGTCCTGACCAGGCGGATTCACGGTACCGAGCCCAGTGGCATAGACCAGCAGCGGGGCGCCAGCTCGGGGCGGCGACGGCGCTTCCGGAGTCCCGCCGGAACTGATGCGGTCCGGGAAGATGCCCGGCATCGCGTCCCCGAGAGGCAGGAGCGCCCCGGCCGAGCGCAGCATCCGCTTCTCCACGAACAATGGCACGAACTCGTCGTAGGGAACCACGAAGGGCAGCTGGAATGTGATCGCCTCTGGAGCGACCCGTACAAGTGGTGCTGGCAGGCCACCGACATACACCGTGGCGTTGCCCAGGGTTGTGGGGAGCGTCGTCAGGGAAGGCACCAGCTTCGTCTGCGCGGCCACCGCCTCGGTGGCGAGACCCTGTCCTCGGATGGTGACCAGCCCACCTGGCGCAAACCCCTCGCCCGTCGACGGCGCGACGCCGCTGGCTGCATTGACGAATGGAACGCCATCGAACATGGGTCGCACACCGGTCTGCACCACTTCTGTGGAGACGGGTTCGCTGTCCGGCAGTCCCGCCAGCCGCGCCCTGATCACTTGCCTGACAGGTTCGGCGGCGAGCGTCCACTGCGCCTCCGCCATGCCATCTGGACCGGTCTTGACGCTGTCGACAGGCTCGGCATCGGCAATGACTGGCTCGAAGACGATTTTCACGCCGCTGTAATGCACGAAGTTCTCGTCAACCACGCGGAACGGGAGTCCCAAGTACTCCTTGTCGGGGTCGGGGCCGAGGACTACGGGCGGATGCAGCCGTTCAATCACTAGGCCCTCCAGGCCGCTGCGCACGACGAGCCGAGTCTCCGCGTGGTCGTAGCCAGCCTCGTTCGCTTGCGCGACGAGCGTCGTGACGCCGGACTCATGGCCTTGAATGGGGAAGTCGACAGAGGTCTCGCCAGCTGGCAGCACTACGGTCGTTGGCACGACTGCCAGCGCCTCCTGGAGCGTCAAGGAAATGGTCAAGTCCGTTTCTCTGCGATCCCTGATCTCGATCCGCGCCGCACCCTCGGATCCCTTGACGACTCCTGCGGCAGGCCAAGTGGACAGGTGCATCATCTTGACCAAACCGGACTCGGTGGTCGCACGCGACTCGAGGTGCGCCCGAAAGAACGCCCCCCACGACGTGCGCAGCCGTTGCAGAGTGGTCAGCGCCTGGGGGTTGACGTTCTCGGCGTCCTCCACAACCAGCACAAAGGCATGGCGGAAGTGGCGCTGCGCAACGTTGGCCTCCGGCCGCCGCTCGCCCATTGCCTCGATCAGTTCCTCGATGCGGACCTCGCGGCGCTGTCCGTCGAACTGCACGCCAACCTCCGGCGAGCGTGATGCATTGCCCAGCCTGATCCCGCCCGTTGGGTTCTCGACCATGAACGTCGGCGCCACTTCACTGGCCTCTCTAAAGCCCATCAAGTACTGGTCGAACGAACTGTAGGTCTGGGAAGCAGCGAAGGTGGAGAAGCGCGGGCTAGCCGAAGGGCCGTTGTCGCGGATGGCATTGCCCTCCAGCACCGAGGCGTCCGAATTGAAGAAGAAGCTCCAATGCGCGTTCTGCCGGCCGAGGAGTGCGTTCGAAAGGCGACCCGTCAATGGATCCTCGACAAACGCGTAGGCAAGGTAGCGATGTCCGACCTCGTGCGCCACGACGGTCAGCATCGACGAGTTGGGCACGGACTCGATCGTCGCAAGCGGGTTTGCAGGGTAGTTGCTCAGGGGCCCCATGTTGACGAACGAGGACAGTCTGCGCTCAGACCCGAACACCGGACCGGAGTCGTAGATCAATTCACCGATGCCGCGGACCTCGTTCCGCACGGTGAACGCGTGGGCGAACGAGAACTGGCCGGCCGACAGCTCCAGGTCGTTAAAGACCACAAGACCGTCGTAGGCGTCCTCGAAATCGCGGTAGAACGCGTGGGCGATCGCGAACTCGTCCAGCGTCTCCTCATCGATGAAGACTTCGGCAACGATGCTTTCGTCCGTGACCGTCTCCGGCAATTCGCCAGTCCAGTCGACGGCATCGAACGGACTCGAAGGCTCGCCTGGGAAGATGCCGACCACGGCATCGTCGGCATCGACAGAACCGTAGCGGAACTCGATACGACCATCCGCGGCAAGCTCGACCGTGAATGTCTGCTTGCGGCCTTCGGGACTTTCGGCCTCCACGAATTCGGGCACCTCGAACCACGTCACGATCACCCTGTCGGCGAGCGTTTGCAGTCGGACCTCGCCACCCACGCTGGGATCGAGGTCCCGGAACAGCGGCGCGATGCGGGGAGGTCCCGACGACGCCCGCGAGAAATTGCGCGTCGTCGAGCTGTACTCGGGATAGAGGAAAGTGACGTTCCCATCGGAGTGCACGAACGCGGTGTCGTAGGTCTCCCCGTAATAGGGGAACGGAAACGGCAGCGTGACGCTGACGTAGAAGTCGTCGGCAAGGTCCACGGCCACGCCCAGCATCCCGGCCGCGGGGTCGAACATCCACGTCTCGGACATCAGCCCCGTGCCGGCCTCGCCTGGCGAAAAAACAATGCGGCGGTTCGAAATGTCGATAGGGTTGGGCCGCGCAACGATCTCCTGCGTAGCCTCGATGATGGCAATATCCCCGTTGGCCACGCTTCGGGGAGCTGGTCTTTCCAGATATCGTGGAGCGCCGCGCTGCAGAACCTTGCGCTCCTGCACCGCACGCTGCTGGTGCAGGAATACGGCCTCCTGCAGGGTGTGCGGCGCTCCGCAGATCTGCAGGTCGCCCGGCAGCGGGGCCGCTACAGCTGCGCTGACCAAAGCGGCCGCAACAGCCAGTGGAGCTAGAAACGTACGCACTCTATCCCCACCCGTTCAGTGTGACGCATGCCGCTGATGCAGGGTTCCCCACGTGTCCCCAGCCTGATGGTCGACTGTCATGCTCGCACGGGCGACGTGGCGTAGCCAGATGCCGACAGTGCCTGCAGGCACTGCGACAGAACCTTCCGCGTGCGGTCGGGCCGGATGATCGCGTCAACATGCCCGCGCGCCGCGGCCCAGATTGGATCCAAGGTGCGCTCGTACTCGCCAAGCGTGCTGTCGATCTGGAGTCGCAGATCATCGGGCATGTCTTCGCCAGCCCCCCCCAGAGCGCGTAGTTCGGATGCGAACAAAGCCTGCACGGCGGACTCGCCCTCCATCACCCCAACGCGCGCCGTCGGCCAACTGAAGATGAACTCGGGCTCGAACCCCTGGCCCGCCATCGCGTAGTATCCCGCCCCGCTGGCATGCCGCAACGTAACTACGATCTTCGCGACCGAGGTCGTCGCCATCGTCTCGATCATCCAAGCGCCAGCACGAATGATGCCGCTGGCCTCGGCCTCCGGTCCGACCATAAACCCGGTCACGTCCTGCAGGTAGACGACTGGATGCCCCTGCCGGTCGCACTTCTCGACGAACTCAGCCGCCTTGCGGGCAGACTCCGTGTACAGGATCCCACCGACACGGGCCCTACCGTCCTGCCGGAACACGCCGCGGCGGTTCGCGAGCAGACCCACAGGCCAGCCGTCGATCCGGGCGTTTGCGCAGTAGATTTCCGGCGCGAAGTCGCCCATGAACTCAATGCGTCCATTGCGGTCAATGACTTGGCGGACGACGTCCAGCACGTCGTATGGCAGCCGGTGGTTGCTGGGCAGCACCTCGTCCAAAGTGCCTGACTGGCCGGGCTCAGAGGGTTCGCGCGGCACGGGCGCAGCATGCGGTAGATCCAGCAGCATCGACCGCAACTGCCGCAGGCAGTCAGCGTCATCAACGGCGCTGTAGTGCGCGACACCGCTGCGGTGGGTGTGCATGGCCGCGCCACCGAGATCCTCGGCCTCGACCCGTGTGCCGATCGCACCCTCGACCAGGTTCGGGCCACCGAGCCCCATGAAGCTGGTGCCCTCGACCATGAGGATGACGTCGCTGAGGGCAGGCAGATAGGCACCCCCGGCGATGCACGGGCCCATCACGGCCGCGATCTGCGGAATACGCAGAGTCCGGCGCATCAGGGAGCAGTTGCGGAAGATCCTCGCGCCGCCGCGTTGGCCGGGGAACGTGCCGTGCTGGAGCGGCAGGAAGAGCCCGGCCGAGTCCACCAAGTACACGATTGGGACCCGGCAGCGCATGGCGACCTCCTGGATCCGCAAGATCTTGGCGACGGTCTCCGGGAACCAGCTGCCAGCCTTCACGCTGGCGTCGTTCGCCATCACGGCTACGGGCCGGCCGCCAACCTGGCCGATGCCAGTCACCACACCAGCCGCAGGTGCTCGGCCCTGATGTGCGTCGTGAGCGACAAGCAGTCCCAGCTCGAGGAACGGAGATCCGGGATCCAGCAGCGCCTCAACGCGCTCGCGGACGAGCATCTTGCCCGCATCGCGCTGCCGCTTGACGCCCTTTGCGTCGCCCAGACGCAGCCGCTCCTCGAGCCGCTCCACCTCTCGGATGCGGCGCTGCATGAATCCTCGCCGAGCGTGACGCCCGTCCGGATCAGACCTCGGGACGGCCAGCGATTCGGTGCGCTGGCCTTCCCCCGACATGGCCTTACCCTAGCAACGCCGCGTGGAAGCAGACGCCTCCAAGGCCTTCCAGAAGCTGGCCTCCAGTCATGGCAGAGGTGCCCGTCGAGTTGATACTCTGGCCGGGCCGTTGCCCTCCGGCGCGGCGCGGGAGGCTCCATGGAAGGCACGACGCGCAGACGAATCCTGCAGGGGGCGGCGTTCACCGCGGCCACCAAGGCATTCCCCGTCCTCGGCGCAAATGACAGCGTGAACCTCGCTGTGATCGGCACGGGTGGCCGGGGACGCGGGCATCTCAATTACTTCTCGCAGGTCCCCGGCGCCCGCCTAGCGGCGATCTGCGACGTGAACCAGGAAGCACGGGAGCGCGCCTCTGCGATTGTTCGGAAGCTGCAGGGACATGCACCGAAGGAGTACTCGGACATGCGCGAGCTGTTCGAGGACAGCGATGTCCAGGCCGTGTCGGTGGCCACGCCGAACCACTGGCATGCACTGACCACGATCTGGGCCTGCCGGTCTGGCAAGGACGTCTATGTCGAGAAGCCCGCCAGCCACAACGTGTTCGAGGGGGACCAGGCGGTCGCGGCGGCCAGAAAGTACAAGCGGATGGTCCAAGTCGGGTCGCAAAGCCGGTCAATTGGGCACAAACGCAGGGCCATGCAGATGCTGCGCCAGGGAGCGATAGGCGAATTGTACATGGCCCGGGGCCTGTGCTTCCGGCGCCGCAAGTCCATCGGCCGGACACCCGTGGAACCGGTGCCGCCCGGCCTGGACTGGGACACGTTCCTAGGGCCGGCGCCAATGCGCCCTTACTCAAAGAACCGCTTCGCCTACAACTGGCATTGGTTCTGGGACACCGGCAACGGGGACATCGGCAACCAAGGCGTCCACGAAATGGACATCTGCCGGTGGGGCCTGGGAGAGTACGCTAGACCGCGGACCATCTCGTCGTCTGGCGGGAAGTACGTCTGGAAAGACGACCAGGAGACGCCCAACACTCAGCAGGCGCACTTCCAGTTCGATGGGTCCGAGATCGTCTTTGACGTGCGCAACCTTTCCAGTCCGAACGAGGGTGGAGTGCCGCTGGCAGGCCGCAACTTCGTCGGAAACATCTTCTTCGGCAGCGAAGGCTACCTAGTCGTCGATCCACTCGGATTCCAGATCTACTCGGGCGACGAGCGCGAGAAGACCCACGACGAGAAGCGTCACGAGGAGCGGGTCTGGGATCCAACGCCGCACATGGCCAACTTCCTCGAAGCAGTGCGTTCGCGCAACCAGAACGCGCTCCACGCGGACATCCAGATCGGCGCTGCCGCTGCGGAGCTCTGCCACTTCGCCAACATCAGCTACCGTTGCCAGCAGCAGCTGCACGTGGACCCGACGAGCGGACGATTCGTAGGGAACGGCATGGCGAACGCCATGCTTACCAGGCGGTACCGGATGCCGTTTGTGGTGCCGGAGACCGTCTAACGAAGTTGTCGGCGACCCAGCCAGAGGTCAGCAATGACCCATCCATGAAATAGCCCCGCACTGCGGTGCACGGGACGGATGTTCAGCGTAGGAGACGTGGGGGCTGGGAGCTGACGAGGCCGAGTCCCGATCGGCGAAGAGGATCCGGCAGGGCTGCGGATCGCCGGACGATCCCGGTGACGTCAACACAGCTGCCTTGCCCGCCCTTCAACGGGTCGACGGCATTGGCCAGCAACGGAGACGAAGTTCGGATCGGCCTGGTTCTGCGCCCAACGACTCAATTCCTCGCGTAACGCCTGCCAGCCGGAAACCACCAGACTTACGTGGCGACCATTCGTCGCCAACGGAGGGAATTTAGGTCCCTCACTGCCAGTATCCGACGACGATTCCTGATGCCAGCGCACCGATTCCTCCAACGGCAGGGAACGCAAGCAGGACGGCGGCGGCCCGTACCCACCCGAACCGACCGGGGATGACGGCCACAAGGCCCTGGCCAAACAGGATGGCGCGGAACGACCAAGTGCCAAGTTCACCGTCGCCCACGCACCAGGGGCAGTGTGGTGGCTCCGCGTTGTGGACGTTGCAAAGAGCAGCGGCGCCGTCCCAGAGGGGTCGGCAGCCGCAGTCAAATAGCAGATCGCAATACTGGATGAAGCCCACGAACGTGATGCCGGCCGCGACACCGAATACGGCGATCCGCGGCACCGCCCATCCCAGGACGCGCCGGAGCGCGGAAGACGAGGACTTCTGTTCCGGAGCCTTCGAGAGCTCGTGAGATTCCCCGGTCATCCCGCTGAAACGATGCCCCGACGTGTCGTCAATGCCGTCGTCAACGTCCATTATCCTGCCGCCAGCCGCAGCAGGAGAACGGACCAGAGCCGCGCCCGTGTGACCGTCAATACTGTTGTGCTCGGCGGCTAATTGGCGGCGGAATCCAATGTGTACACTAATCGCAAGGACCAGCTGCAAGGGGTCCAGTTGAAGATGCATTACTGCGGACAGTGCGGTGCGGATGTGGCGCAGGACATCTACTGCCGCCGTTGCGGCGCGAAGGTCGAGGAGCCTTCGCTCGGAGACCGCCGGTTCGACTTCCGCAGGGGCGGGCCCGACGGAGGTGGGATCGCATCGTCGTTCACGGAGAACGAACTGGCGGCCTTGGCCTACCTAACGCCGATCCCGGCAGTCCTTCTACTGCTTCACGACCCCTACCGGCGTAACTACCTCCTTCGATTTCACTCGTTCCAGTGCCTGCTGTTGACGGCAACAGCAATCGGGCTTATCTTCATCGCCGCGTACATGGCGATGCTTCAGATTCTCGGAGGAGTCCTGATGGCTGCGCTTGAACTCGGGCTTGCCGCCATGTGGATCTATGCGCCAATCATGGCCTGGCAGGGGCGCGATGCGAAGCTGCCCGTGATCGGACCGATCGCGGTGAGGTTCGCGGAACGCCCGTAGCCCGCGTCGTCTGAACCCTGCCAACTGGCGCGCGGGGGCGCGAGGGACCTATGTCTCCTTGATGGCGATGTTGCGGAAGCGCGCCTCAAGCGGCGGTCCAGAGTGCACCTGCAGCGCGATCAGTCCAGTCTGCTCCAGCGAGTCGTCATCCTCCGTGTAGTCGACAGTGACGACTCCGTTGAGCTTGAGGACGATGTGCTTGCCCTGCGCCCGCACTTCATAGTCGTTCCAGTCGTTGGGCTTGAGCACGCGCTTCATGGTGGCCTCCGAGGGTCCAGCCAAGGTGACCCTGCGGCGTGACTCGTCATACAGGCTGGCCCAGTAGCGCTCGCCGACATCCGCCTGGTAACCGATCATCTCCATGGATCCGGGCGCCCGCCGGCTGCGTATCTGGACGCCGCTGTTGCCGATGTTGTCCACAAGGTGGATCTGGAACCGCAGTACGAAGTCAGAGTAGTCACGCGTGGTGGTGAGGAAGTCGTTGTAGGAGATGCCGGGGGATCGGCCGACCAGCATCCCGTCCTCTGCGTGCCAGAGGAACGGATCCCCGTCCCAACCCTCCAGGTCCCTGCCGTTGAACATCGGCACGAACCCCTCGTCAGCGGCCCACGCTGCAGGCGCCGCCATGCTGGCGCCCATGGCGCCCAGGAATCCTCTGCGCGTTATCGGTCGATCAAGTGATGGCATTTCGTAGTCTCCGCCAATCTGCCTGTCAGGGCCCGCCAAGATATAGCACAGTACTGCTCCGGGCCTGACCCAGATCAGGCCGATCTACAGCTTCGGTGGTGCAGTGGCTTCAGCCACCCGCTCGTCGAGGATCTTGCCCAAGCGCCTGACCGTCTCCTGGTCGCCAGGCGCGAGAGCCCGGTTGACGTACTCCTTGGGATCGTTCCAATGGTCGTAGAGCTCGATGCCCTGCTCTCCGTCGGGACCCCATTCCGTGTACCGATATCGGTTTGTACGGATCGTGTATCCAACCGCCCTCGGTCGCAGCGGCCTCCTCGGATTCACACGATCGTGCGTGTCAAATGTCGTGAGGGCCGAGTTGCGGACCGGGCTGGTCGGGTCGTCGAGCACCGGCACAAGGCTCCTTCCAGCGAGATGGCCGGGCGGATCGAGGCCGCAAAGATCCGCCAGCGTCGGATAGACATCAACCAGTTCGGCTAGCGCATCTGTTGGCAGTCCCGCTGTGGCGCGGTGCTTTGGCGAGGCCACAAGGAACGGCACGCGGGCCGAGTTCTCGAACAGCGTGGTCTTCTGCCAGAGCTTGTGCTCACCCATGTGGTAACCGTGGTCGGACCAGAACACGATCACCGTGTTGTCAAGCAGACCCAACCGCTCGACGGCGTCCAGCAACCTCCCAAGCTGAGTGTCAACAAACGAGATGGAAGCGTAGTAGGCTTGGATCGCCTCGCGTTGCTTCTGCAAGGGCAGGTTCAGCTGATACGGCCGGTCGACCCACGCCGCAGGAGGAATGTCGACGAGGTCGTCGAGCGGTTCTGCGGGCAGCCTGACCATGTGGAGCGGGTACTGGAAGAAGTACCTCTTCGGCGCCACATACGGAGTGTGCGGCCGGTAGAATCCCATCGCAACGAAGAACGGGTCATTCTGGTAGTCCTCCATCAACTCGATGGCCGCGGTGACGCCAAGACCGTCAGTCTGCTCCTCGTCTGTCCCGTCCTGCGCCATCCAGCTCAGGGTTCCGCCGAGATTCCCCGTGATGGAATCAATGGAGTAGATCTGATCCTCCTCCCACTTGTCGCGCCCTCTGGGGTTGACCGTTTCGTCCCATGAGTCCGGGTCGTCGAGCCCGCTCTCGCCGATCTGGGTCGGTACACCGTAGTGATAGATCTTGCCAACGCGGGCAACACGGTAGCCGTTGTCGCGGAACATCTGCGGCAGCGTCTTGACGGTCGGAATGGAGTCGCGAAAGTGCGGGCCGTTGCTTCGGACCTGGGTCTGGTCCGGATAGAGTCCGGTCATCAGGGAGGCGCGGCTGGGATTGCAGACGGGATAGTTGCAGTACGCTCGGTCGAAGCGAATCCCGAGGCGAGCCAGCCGGTCGAAGTTGGGCGTTTGTACTACTGGATGACCGTAGGTGCCCAGGTCGTTGTTCATGTCATCCGCTGCGATGAACAGAACGTTCAGCCTCTCCTGGCCCGGTGCCGCCAAGGCGAGGAGACAGAACACGACCAAACAACGAGTCCTCATGCCTGAAAGGTATCAGATGCGCTTCGGACAGGAGCCTTGCTGCATCCAGCAGGTCAAACTGCGCTCAGCGACACCTGCTGTCGACCACCCGAGCGACTTTCGTTGCAGCGGGCGGGAGCGCATGATACGGTGCAGATTCGGAGTGCGAGCGACTCGTACGTTGTCCCGCTGGCTGGTCGCCACCTGCGGGTTCGCAGCCGTTGCCTTCGGCCAACAGGCGCCGCAAGGCCCCGCGACGAGTTCACCGTCGCAGTCGCCCGCCCTGCGCTCACCCGTCGAGATCCGCGCCCATGCGCAGATCCAGGAGGGCGGTCTGCGCCGGGCGACGGGTGACGTCGAACTGCGGTATCGCGACATCGTCCTGACGGCGGACTCGCTGGAGTACCACGAAGCCAGCGGCGAAATCGAGGCGGTCGGCAATGTCCACTACTGGACGGTGGACGGCACGCAGGACCTACGCGCGGACAAGCTGGCCTACAACACGCTGACCGACGCGGGCACGTTCTATGAAGCCCGGGGACGCGCATCGGTGGCCAGCCAGGGGGGGCCACGTTTGCTTACTACTGACAACCCCTTCCAGTTCGAGGCCCGGATCGTGCACAAGACTGGCGACCGCTACTCCATCCAGAACGGCATGGTGACGAACTGCGAGCCCAGCAGCCCGTGGTGGACGCTGCGCTCGACCAGCGCAGAGGTCATGCCAGGACGATCGGCGATCGTGCGGAACGGTGTCTTGCGGCTACGGGGCGTCCCCCTCCTTTGGGTACCTTACTTCCGCAAGTCGCTCAGGCGGATGCCGCGCCAGAGCGGTTTCCTGACACCGACCATCGGAAACAGCTCGCGATTCGGGCGCATTCTCGGGCAGTCGTACTACTGGGCCATCAACCGCAGCTACGACCTAACCGCCGGAGCGACGGTGTACACTTCCCGCGGCCTAGCGACCAACATCAGCCTCCGTGGCCAGCCCACCAAGAGCTCCAGCTTCGCGGCTGTGTTCTTCGACATGCGCGACCGTGGCCGCGAGCTGCGCGACGGCTCGCGCCTGAAGCAGGGCGGAAACTCCTTCGAAATGAACGGCAAGGTCACGTTCGGAAACGGTTGGCGCGGTGTCGCCGACCTCCAGTACCTCAGCTCGCTCGAGTTCCGCCAGGCATTCACACAGTCCTACGAGGAGGCGGTGTTCTCGCAGATCCATTCGATCGGCTTCTTGAGCAAGAACTTCTCAACCTACTCGTTCAACGCGTCCCTGCAGCGCAACGAGCAGTTCCAAAGCGTTTCCCGTGACGACAGCATCGTAATCCGCAAGCTGCCCGCATTGGAGTTCAACAGCCACATGCGGCAGCTTGGCAGGCGCGTGCCGCTGTGGCTCAGCTTCGACTCCTCGCTGGACTTCGTCAGCCGCACTCAGCGGAGCTACCAGACGCGTCGATTCGTGCAGCGTGGCATGTTCTTTCCACGGGTCTCGAGCCGGCTGGCCTTCAAGGGCCTGACCATCTTGCCCACGCTGGGCGCCAGGGCAATGGCCTATGGACAGCAGCGCGGCCCGGACGGACTCACAGGCAAGAACCTGTACCGGCGCACCGGCGAGGTGGCCGTCGATGTGGCGCTGCCCGCCTTCGAGCGCATCTACCGGGCGCCCCGCTGGCTGGGAGACAGGGTCAAGCACGTCATCGAGCCGAGGCTGCGGTACCGCTACACACGAGGCGCACAGGACTTCGAGCGTGTCATTCGATTCGACACGCGCGACCTGGTCCACAACACGAACGAGGCCGAGATCGCGGTCACGAACCGCCTCTATGCGAAGACCGACTCGACAGGGAGGGTCCGCGAGATCGCCAGCCTTGAGGTCTGGCAGCGACGGTACTTCGAGCCGGAGTTCGGCGGCGCCATCATTCCTGGGCGTCGCAACGTCCTGCAGTCGACGCTCGACTTCTCGTCGTTCTCGTTCCTGACCGAGGCTCGACACTACTCCCCGGTGGCAATGTCGTTGAACCTCGCTCCGAGCTGGCGCTGGAGCGTGCGCTGGCGCAACGACTACGATCCTCTACGCGAAAGAGTGGTCAACACAACCGCCGACGCCTCGGTGCGGATCGGTTCGAAGATCGCGGTCACGGCAGGTCACCGGGCCGTGCGGGTACCGTCGACACTGACGCCACCAAGCAACCAGGTCCTGACTGGCGTGCGCTACGGAGACTACAACCGACGCGGGTGGAACGTCTCGCTCCACAACGTCTACGACTACCGCCAGGCTTCGTTCCTGTACTCGATCTCGCAGCTGACGTACAACACGGACTGTTGCGGCTTCAGCGTAGAGCTGCGTCGCCTCTCGATCGGCAACGCCCGCAGCGACAATCAGATCCGGGTCAGCCTCGCCATCGCGAACGTCGGATCGTTCGGCACGCTCAGACCGGCAGAGCGGCACTTCTGACTTCGCTATCGCCACTTGCCAAGGCACATTGACGTCCTTCCGGGGGCGCCTCTGACCCCATCCACGATCAAGACACAGATCCCTTTCAAGGCGTCCGTGCTGCAGTGCCATCGCTCGGCCGCTTCCCTTTCTCCGAGTGTTGTGGCCCTCTATGTTCCTTCGCTGGGCGGCCGGGCACGGACTCGGCGTTGGCCGCCGCGAGCCGACCGGCGCCCGCGCAGCACGGAGCATTCGCCGACAGCTTGACCTCCAACCGGACGGGACTCGAGGGTTAGCGACCCTGAACGTCCGCAGCCAGTGTAGTCTGGGCACGTTTCATACGGAAACTAGTCGAATGCTTACAGTGCTGATGTGCTTCAAATAAAATTACATAGCGAATAAACTATGGACATCCGCGCCCCAAGGTGCTACGTTGGGCAGAGTTGTACGGTTCAAAGCTTCACAGATCACGAAGCCGTGAGACTGCGACGACTGGGAATCGCACCCCAGGCTAAGGAGAGACCGGACTGGACTGTGGATCGCGTCCAGTCCGGATTCGTAGGTTCGAAACGTGTTTCGGTTCATTCACGCCGCGGACATCCATCTGGATAGCCCGTTGAGGGGTCTCACGCGTTCGAGGGACTCGCACGACGAGGCCGTGCAGCGCATTCGATCGGCAACTCGAGTCGCGTTCGAGGATCTTGTCCGACACACGATCGAGGAGGACGCACGCTTCCTCGTGATCGCTGGGGATCTATACGACGGGGATTGGAAGGACTACCGCACCGGACTGTTCTTCTTCAAGCAGATGGCTCGCCTCCGTGACAAAGGCATCCCGGTTTTCCTGATCTACGGCAACCACGATGCGGCCAGCCAAATCACGAAGCACCTTTCGATCCCAGACAACGTGAAGGTGTTCTCGGCTCGCCGGCCTGAGTCGCACCTAGTCGAAGAACTCGGCGTCGCTCTGCATGGCCAGAGCTTCGCCAACCGCGCGGTGAAGGAGAATCTGGCCGTTGAGTACCCCGATCCAGTCCCCGCCATGCTCAACATCGGCATTCTGCATACGGGTCTGGCGGGCGAGGACGGACACGAACCGTACGCGCCTTGTTCATTGTCCGACCTTGTCACCAAGGGGTACGACTACTGGGCCCTAGGCCACATCCATCAGCCGAGCGTCCGCAACGAACATCCGTTCGTCGTCTACTCCGGCAACCTGCAGGGCCGGCACATCCGTGAGGAGGGGCCGCGAGGGGCAGTGTCCGTCTCGGTGGAGGACGGGGCCATCGTCGGTATCGAATGGTTTCATGTCGACACGGTCCGGTGGTGTCTCGTGGACGTGTCCGCCGAGGGCTGCACATCCCTTGCAGAAGTGCACGGTCGCGTTCGGGCCGGCATCGAACGTCAGGTCGGCGAATCGGACGACGATCGCCTGCTGGCATGCCGCATCCAGATTTCAGGCGCAACGCCGATTCAGGGAACCATCGAAGGAGCCCGTGACGAATTGCTGGCCGAGGCCCAGACCACTGCAATGGATCTCGGGGAAGAGATCCTATGGATCGAAAAGGTGGCAATCGCTACGACGCCGGACCACCAAGTCCTGGATCCCTCCCTAGCCGATGCGCTTGGCGATCTTGAAGCGGCCTGTAGCGATGAGACGCTGCAGGCAGAGTTGGAGCAGGATCTCCGCGGCCTCGTCTCGAAACTGCCCTCGGAAGTGAAGAAGTCTGTGGAGGACGAGTTTCTTAGGGCGGCACTGGAGGGCAACTACCGTCGGCTCATCGAGCTGGCAGCGCCGAACGCCATGGCCCAACTGACCGGGACGGAGGGATGACGTGCGCATCGATCGTCTCGTACTGAAGCGGTACGGCAAGTTCACAGACGCCAACCTCGAGTTCAGCGACACGAGGCCCGACCTACACATCGTGTTCGGGCTGAACGAAGCAGGCAAGTCCACGGCTCTGTCGGCCTTCAGTGACGTTCTCTATGGCATTCCCAGTCGCTCGCCCCTCGACTTCCTGCACTCGTACCGCGACATGCGTGTCGGAGCGACGATCTCAACCAACGGACAGAGCTTTACTTACCTGCGGCGGAAGGGCCGTGCCAACACAGTCCTGGATACGAGCGGAAATCACATTAGGGACGGCGAGGCCATTCTGCGCGAGCACGTCGGGAACTCAGGCAAGCGGTTCTTCGAGCGCATGTTCGGACTGGACCACTCCCGGCTGCGTGAAGGCGGCGAAAGCATCCTTGACCAACGCGACGACGCCGACGCAACGGTGTTCGCCGCAAGCTCAGGAATCCATGGCATTCAGTCGAGGGTGGCCCAACTGGAGGCAGAGGCCGACAAGCTGTGGGGTGTGCGCCGTTCCAAGACCAGGAAGTACTACGAAGCAGATGATCGGCGGAACAGCGCGGCCCAGCGCCTGCGCGAACACGAAGTGCGGCCCGCCAAGTGGAAGGAGGCTCGAGGCGCCCGCGACGAACGAAAGGCGGCGCTGGCCAGAGCGGAGGAATGGTCGAAGGCCAAGCGAACCGAGCACGCGAGGGTGATCCGGATCCGCAGGGTTGCACCCAACGTTCGGAAGCTCGAAGAAGTCGCGCGGCAGATCAAGGAGCTGGGCGCGATTCCATCGCTCCGGAATGATGCGGCGGAGGTTCTGGCCAAGGCCGAAGAGGCCATCCGTGACGCAGGCAGGGATGTCGCGGTGCATCGCGGCGAGCTGGCTGTGTCCGAGAAGCAGCGAGACGGCCTAGCCTGGGAACCTGGCATCCTGCTCCGAGCCAAGGAGATTCGAGATCTTGGCGAGCAGAGAATCCAAGTCACACCAGCTCGTGCAGATCTACCCAAGCGGAGGACGGAGCTATCAGCGAAGGAGCGCGAGCTATTGGCACGTGGCGGCGATCTCGGCTGGAAGGACGTGACCGTACCCGAGATCGAGGGACGGATCCCTTCCGCATCCAAGTTCCGGGAGATCAGGCGCCTCCTCTTGGAGTGCTCGAAGCGTGAGGCGCTCCTGCGGGAACAGAACGGGGCCAAGGTCGAGGCGGAAGCCAGATTGGAGGATGTCCACGCGAAGATCGACGAGTTGGGAGCGACTCTGAGCGAGGCGCAGATAACTGCGCTCTCCGCTGTAGATCGCAACACCAGGACTGAGTTCGGATCCATCCTCTCCGATACCAGTCGGTGCGACAGAGATGCGGAGAATGCGCTGGCTGAGGCGGTGCAACTATTCCAGCAACTACGACCTCAGCCCTCCTCGATCGAGGCAGCCTCCGCACTCACGGTGCCCGTGGTCAGCAGCGTTCAGCACCACCTGCAACTGCGACGCGATCTGGACCGGCTCCGTGCAGAGCGGAGCGAGGCGATCAGGCGTGCCGAGACCAAACGCTCGGAGCGGGATCAAGAGGTCAAGGCTCTGGTTCACGAGCATGGCGAGCCGGTCAGCAGCGAGATGCTCGCAGAACGGCGCAACCGTCGCGACCGCCTCTGGGGCCTGATCCGGCGGAAGTTCGTCGACGGCGAAGCTGTGCCGGACGACGAAGTGCACACGCAGCTGGGCGGGCAAGCGAACGCTGGAAGGACGTATGAAGAGGCAGTCGCCGAAGCAGACGCTGCAGCGGACACCCGCTACAAACAGGTGGACTTCAGTTCCAAGGTCAGACTAGCCAAAAAAACTGCCGCCGATGCTTCGAGCCATCTCAACGACCTGCGAAACGAGGCCGCGTCACTGGAACGAGAGGATGAGAATCTCCAGGCGGCATGGAGGAGGGTTTGGGCCGAAACCGGGATCGATCCGCTTGGTCCGAGCGAGATGCTGCAGTGGCTCGAGATCCTGGACAAGTCCAAGCAACTGTTGCACGACAGCAAGACTGCTCAACGGGAGGCCAAACGCCTTCGGCAGGTTGAGGGGAGAGCCGTCGCAAGCATTTGCGCCGAATTGCGGGACAAGGGGCTTCGGGACGAAGAAGTGGTCGGAAAGCCGCTCGGCACCGTCCTTGAGTACTTGAACCAGGTGGTCAACCAGTGCCGCGCGAAGGCGGTGGAGAGGAACGCCCTCCACGAGCAGGCTCGGGAGCTCGACCGAGATGTCAAGGACAAGCGAGAAGCGGATGTAGCCGCGCAGGATCGATTCGACCAGATCCATGGCGATGTCGCCAAGGATCTTCGAGACCTCGGCCTAGAGCCGCCCGACACCGTGGAAGGGAGGGTCGACCAGCTAGATGCGTTCGATGAGCTCCGGAAGACCCTGGACGAATTCCGGACGCTGCGTGACAAGCGCGTCAAGAAGATCGAACGCGACTTGGAGTCCTTCAAGGACACGGCACTTCACCTAGGGAGAGCCTTCGATCCAGCCACAACCGAAGAGGATCCGGAACGAATCTCCGTCGCTCTCACCAAAGAGCTGGCCGCCAGCCTAGAGGCTTCAAGGGAGGCAAGACGGCTCGATAAAGAAATCGCCGTACGGAAGTCGAAGATTCGCAACCTTGAGGCATCGAGGAAAGCGAACATCGCACGCATCACCGCCCTGCAGGCCGAGGCGGAGGCGACGAGCACCGAGGAACTGCGCGCAGCCATCAAGCGCGTGGACGACTACCACCGCCTGGAGTCGCAGCGTAACGAGATTCACAGCACACTCCTCAGTCAAGGCGATGGGCTGTCAGTGCAAGATCTCGTCCATGAATGCGAAGGGGTGGACCTCGACCGCCTGCAGGCGGATGAGAACCGACTCGAGAGTGAGGTGAAGGAAGCGCACGACCACTGGGTGGCTGCGCGCGACACATATCGAGAGGCTAGGTCAGCCTTCGAGGCGATCGACGACAGCGCCGCCGCCGCCGAGGCCGAATCGGAGCGGCAGAGCGCACTGGCGGAGATGCAGGACGCCGCGGAGCAATACGCGAGAACCAAAGCCACAGCACGGATCCTTCGTTGGGCCATCGAGCGTGACCGCCAAGAACGGCAAGGGCCGCTGCTCAAGGCAGCTGGAAGGCTCTTCGCGGATTTGTCGGCCCACTCCTTTGCAGGCCTGACCGTCGAGTACGACGACAAGGACCGAGCCCGACTGTGCGGTCGACGCCCCGAGGGATCCAATGTCGGCGTCAAGGGAATGAGCGACGGTACGCTTGACCAGCTCTACCTCGCCCTTCGTGTGGCCGCACTGACGGAGCACATCAAGGATGCCAAGCCGCTGCCATTCCTGGCCGACGACTTGTTCGTGAACTTCGACAACGACAGGGCCGCCGCGGGCTTCCGCGTACTGGGAGAACTCGCGGAGCGTTGTCAGGTCATCTTCTTCACGCACCACGAGCATCTGGTCGACGTTGCGCGGGGCGCGTTGCCCTTCGAGCCGAACGTGCTGCGCATGTCGGCGGACGGCTGAGCGCCAGCTCGGACCGCCGTTCTCGGGCGAATGCAACGACCAGGAGCGGACAGCTTCCTGAGGGGCCTATGCTGCAATGAGGAGCGGTAGCCCTAGGCGATGCGCAATCGGTTCACTTGCAAGGTCTGCCAGAACGAGATCGCGCATCCCGGAGCGGAGTGCCCGTACTGCAAGAGCCGTTCCCTGATCACCGAGGGAGCCTCGCCGCGCATCCTCGCGACGGTCTTCGTCGTGTTGGTGGGGTGCTTTGTGTTCACGACTCTGGTTGCGGGGAACTTCAAGAGCACCAAGCAAGACCGCGCCGCAACGCACATTGAAATGGCCAACACCCTCATGGAGAAGGATCGTTTCGAAGACGCGATCGAGCACTTTCGAGACGCGCTGCTCCAAGTCCAAACCGACTCGGACTATCGGCTTGGACTCGCTGAGGCCCTGTACGAGGTTGGCAAGTACCCGGAATCGGAGAACCACCTGCGGCAGTTGCTGGTGGAGCGTCCGACCTCCGGCGTCGCGAACCATCGGCTCGCCCAACTCGCGGAAGCCGATGGAAGGTGGGACGACGCCGCGATCTATTACCGGACTGCAGTGTACGGCCAGTGGGACGTGAACGACGAGGTGCGGATAGACGAGCAGCGACGGGCCGTCCGGCTCGAACTGATCGCGGTTCTCGAGCGATCCGGCAGGGACGAGGAGCTGGCCACGGAGCTGCAGGAGCTCTCGAACAACGACCCAGAGAACCGCGAGGTGCGTCATAGGCTCGCGAGACAGTGGCTGAAGATCGAAGCCTACACCCGGGCCACGGAACAGTTCCGCGTACTCCTGCGGTTGGACCCCAATGACCTCGATGCGGCGACGGGTCGTGCGGAGTCGGAGTTCTACTTGGGCAACTATCTGACCGCGCGAACCTACTATCGGAGAGCCGCGCGGCAGTCCAGTGACGAGACGATTCGGGCTCGGATCGCACTCTGCGACCGCATCGTACGTCTGAACCCCACGCAGCGGGGCGTTCACCTGACCGACCGTTACAGTCGCAGCCGGAAAGTCATGCGGCAGGTTCTGGACAACCGTGCCGCATGCCGCAATCCGTTGGGCGACGCCCTCGTGGGACCACTGCCGCCGCTGGATCTGGGGCTCCAAGAGGCCTTCGACAAGGTCAACTACGCCCTAGCCCACACGCGAAGGCAGGCGACAGAGGAGGCCGTCGAGGCCAACATCTTGCTAGCTACGGAACTTTGGAGCAAGTCCCGGCCGCTGTGCGCGGACCGCCAACCAGACAACGAAGCACTCGAACTGGTGATGGCGAAGCTGTCTCGATGACGACGATCCGACAGGTGCTGATGCGGCTCGCGGCGATGAGCCGAAAGGGCCCTGTTCTGGACGAGCCGCAGCGCTTCCTCCTACTTTCGATCGTCATCGGAATCTTCTCCGGCCTGGTTGTCGTCTGCTTCCACATCACGATCGAGTACCTGAACTGGCACACGATCCACTCCCTGTCCGCATCGCCTTGGTGGATGATGGCTCTTTGGCCCGCGATCGGCGGACTGGCCTCGTACCTGCTGATTCAGCACGTGGTGCCGGCGGCACGCGGCACGGGCATCAACTACACCAAGACTGCCGTGTACGCGTCCGACGGCTACGTGCCGTTCCGGAGCGTCCTCGGAAAGTTCTCCACGAGCTCGCTCTCCATCGGCACCGGCAATCCGATGGGGCCAGAGGATCCAGCCCTGCAGATGGGCGCCGGCATCGCCTCATTGCTTGGGCGGATCTTCCATTTGACCCGTGCCCACATGCGCTCCATCGCTCCGATCGGTGCGGCGGCTGGCATCGGCGCGGCGTTCAACACACCCATCTCGGCGGTCCTGTTCGTAATGGAGGAGGTCGTCTCGGCATGGAACGTAGGCGTCCTCGGCTCGATCGTGCTCTCGTCGGTCTCGGCGGTGATCGTGAGCCGCTGGTTCCTGGGCGACGAACCGCTGTACCGGGTCCCAGGCTTCGACTTCGGGGATTATTCGGAGCTGCTGATCTATGCCGCCATCGGCCTTGCGGGCGGATATCTCTCCGTGCTGTTCACGAGGAACGCCATCCGCCTGCGGGGTTGGATCCGTGGCCTGTCGGCCCGGCGCCAAGTCTCGCTGCCGGCGGTGGCCGGGCTGGTAGTCGGACTGGTTGGCTTGTATGCGCCAGAGACGCTGGGCGCGGGCTACGAGGTGATCGACGGTGCCCTGCACGACCGATTCGCATGGCAGCTGCTGGTCGTGTTCGGACTCCTGAAGCTCGCGACTACGGGGATCTGCTTCAGTTGCGGTACGCCCGGGGGCCTCTTCGCGCCGACTCTATTCGTCGGGGCGATGCTCGGTGGTGGCATCGGCGGCTTGGCCAACGAGTTCTGGCCGCTCTCCACCGGCGATGTCGGCCCTTTCGTCCTAGTGGGCATCGGCACGTTCTTCGCAGGTCTGTTCCGAGCACCGATGACGTCGGTGTTCATGGTCTTTGAACTGAGCGCCAACTACCAAATCATCCTTCCGGTGATGGTGGCCAACACGATCGCCCTGCTCATCTCCCGGCATCTACAGCGCGACTCCGTCCTGCAACTGGCCGGGTATCAGGACGGCCTCCACCTCCCCTCCGTCGAAGAGAGCAGAGAAACACCTGTGATGAAGGTGGAGGACGCGATGCGTACCGATCGCGATCTCGTCGTGGACAAGTCGACGCCCATCGCCCAAGCCCTGCTGCGACTCCGTGAGGAGAACAGTGCAGCTCTGGTTGTCGACATTCGTCCCGGCAATTGGGGGTGGGTGTCGCGACGAGACCTAGAGCGAGCGATGCACGAGGGCCGGGCCCAGCTAGGTATCAACCAAGGCATCCGAATACGATCGGTGATCCGGACTCATCCAGACATCCCTCTCGATCAGGTGCTTCGCAAGCTGGCGGTCTATCCACTGCTACCGGTGGCCAGCCGCGTCAACCCAAGCTACATGGTCGGCGTCATTGGTCTGGCCGAGGTCCACCGCGCGTACGGCATCACCAAGGCAGAGTAGTGTGCCGCCAGGCCAATGGCCTGCGCAGCAGGGTCAGGCGTGCGTCGGATGCTCGCACGCGAACGTGGCGGGCACGCCGTTCTTGTTGAGCTCGGCAATGCCGATACGCGAGGTGTAGTAGCCCTCGACGGTAAGGCGCTTCATCCGCCGGAAGAACGCCGCTCCGGATGCGAGGCCGGGATCCTCGCTGCCGTCGATGGATTCCAGGACAGCCACCTGCTGCTCCTCTTCGAGCGCCACGAACGGCGCACCGTGAAGCCCATGGGCGTGTCCGTCCAGCCAGCCCAAGCCCTTCAGGAACTCGTGGCCCTGGTCGTCCGCCACATCGTGCAGCATGAGGTCGATGTACTCGTTGACCTTCGCCGCCTTCGCGCCCGGCGTGTCGGTCTCGGGGATGATCAGTTCCGACAGAACGACAACCGTTGCGTTCTGGTGCTCGTCGAAGAGCATGGGCTCCCAGCTAGCAGTCTCTGCTTCCGACTCCGCGGCCGCTGCTGCCGCCGCGGCTGGCGCTGGAGCAATCCATGGAACCAGAGGACTGGCAGCCGCAGCGCCGCCGCCAACTACCGCTGTCTTGATCCAGCTTCGACGCTCCACGTTCGCCCCTATTCTCCCGCGGCGTTCATTGTAGCCAACGCATGTGGACTCAGCCTTCCGGGGCTCCGCATCTGTGGACTGCACAGACGCCGACACGTCACGAACCCTCGGGTCGGGTCCGTGACGTGTCGGTCAAGAGGGGCGCCCGCCTGGGTGGGGGATTGGTAGGGGGCAGGCGGGCGCCGTTGGCTGGATCCTCGGAATAGGTGAGGCTAGCTATTCCTTCGGGCCAAAGACCCACATGAATCCCAGCGTGATGGTGTTTTGGTTCATCGACATGCCACCGTCGCAGCCTGGGCAGGCGAAGAACGCCACATCGGACCAGTCCCGACGATACTCGAGGCGGGTCAGGAACCGAGGGTCGTCCGAGATGGGCTGGACCTCGAACGTGATGGTGTTCTCACGAAGGTTCTGCTCCACACCAGTCGAGCGGGCTTCCGAGTCATCCATGAACTCCATGCGGTACGCGAGCCGGACCTGGTCGCTCAAGTGAAGCCTGGCATAGCCACCCATGCCCCAGGACGTGGCGCTCGTCGTCGCGTCATTGGCCTGGATGTAGTCCAGATTCGCCATGATCTCGAACCGGTCGTGCAGGCCGGCGTAGAAGTTCCAGCTGAAGTCCTTCAGCCAGCCGGCGTTGGAAAGTGAGTTCTCCGGTCCATGGATCCACGTAAACGTGGTGTTGAAGCGGTCGCTCGGCGCGAACGATCCCTGCAGACCATACGACTTGCCGCTGTTCTGATCCCAAGCGTTGTCGAAGCCGTTGACGAGCATGAACGTCGTGGTGAACGTGTCGGTGACCGGAACGCTGTACTTCGCGCCCAGGTGCGAGAACGGCTCGTTCCACGCCCAGAGGATGCCGCGCGTGTAGTTCCAGTTCAGATGGGACTCGGCGACTTCGAGGCCAGCGATCGTGCCGAACAGGCCGACATCGAGCTGGCCGCCGTTGTCGAACTGGTAGTAGCCATAGGCCTGCTGGAGATAGATCACGTCCTCCAACGGGCCAGGCTCCAAGCCATCGCGGAACAGCCGCGCGCCCGATCCGAACCAGATGTCCGACCGGAAGCCGATCGGGCCGTCACCGCTGGCGTCAATCTCCAGCTTGGCCTGGTTGAGCCCGAAGCCGCGGGAGTTCGGATTGGTGTAGTAGAGCGTGTTCGTGCCGTCCTCCGGGCTGTTGGTGTTGTACGTGTAGTACGTGTCCAGCAGACCAGTGAACGAGATCGACTGGCCGCCGCTGCTCGCGACACCAACAGCGGTGTCCTGCGCAGGCTCCGCGTCCGCGATGGCCTTCGGCGCCGAAGGCGTCCACTTGACGTTCGCGTAGGTGTCCGTGCCGACAACTGGCGCTTCGGCATCCGAGGCCGCCACTGCCACGGGCTCCACAGTCGCGGGCCCGGGCGCTGCAACTGGCGTACTGCTCGCCGCTAGGGCCTCATCTTCACCCTTCTCGCCCAGCGAGTCGAGCATGGTCTCGAGCTTGAGCAGACGTGCGCGCAGCGAGGCCAGTTCCGCACGCAGTTCCGCCTCCACGTCCGCTGAATTCGGTTCCGGCTCCGCTGCGTAGAGCGGAACCACTGACATCACCATCACGATGGCGACAGTCAACTTGACGATTGAATACTTCAAAACTCCCTCCCTGTCGCACTTCGGAGCGGACACTGAACCGCGGCGAAGAAGGTGCGACTTGGCGTGCGGATCGGATGCCAGCACGCCGTTATTCAAACAGTAGACGTGGCCTCGCCCAGAAGCAAAAAGAATATTTTTATTAGCTCAATCCAGATCATTTACTACACGAATGAGTCTGTAAATCCCTTTAAAATCAGTTACTTGGAAAAACCAACGGGCTGTTTCGAAAGCGATCACAGTGCTCTGGCAGGACATCGGAGGAGAGAAAATTTCGGGCGCTATGCAGCAAATGGCGACCAGCGGACCAGACATGGCCGCATCGACAGAGCAGGTGCGCGAACTCGTGGGCGAGGGGAGAGTACTCGTCGTCCGACCGTGGAATCCAGTGCGCGGGATACCCGATCCACGCCGTGTCGAGGTACGGAGCTGGCGAAACGGTCTCAGGGTGCGCCCTATAGGACACGGCAAGCGACTCGGTGCCGTCCACGCGACCGACGAGAAAGGCCAACGGGTAGCGCGTGTCGGCTGGCAGCAAGGCGGACAACGTAGCCACTGTGGGCGGAACTCCGGTGTCCTCGGACGCGGCACCCGCATCGACCCGGCGTCGCTCGGCCGGTAAACGCAAGCGAACGAGACGCACGGTGCCAAAGGCGATTTCGCAGCGCGCAAGGATCGCCGCGGTGCGTCGGATGTGGCTTACGGCGCGGGCCTGCGTCCAAGGCGTGGTCTGGTCGAACAGCACGGTGGCGTGCATTTGCCACCCCAGGTTCGGCTCGCCTCTGGGATAGATCTCCCTGGCGTCCAGCAGACGTTGCTCGGCGCCCGGAAACCCCGCCTGACGCCAGGGCCCGAACTCGGCCTGCGGCGCAGCCAAACCTAAAGCAGCTGCGCTGACCAAGCACAAGAAGGTTCGCGGCAGGCACGCAACAGGCCCAAGACGGAACGGCAAGGGCCCATAATAGACGGCGCCCTGGAACCCTTGGAAGGGTTTGGTGCGGGCAGGTGCAGTGACGCTGGACGAACTCGATACGCCGGCTCTGATCATTGACTTGGATCGCACCGAGTCCAACCTAGACCGCGCTAGCCGCTATGCGGACGAGCACGGACTAGGGATGCGGCCGCACACCAAGACGCACAAGTCTCCGCGCTTGGCGCAGATGCAGATCGACCGCGGCGCCCATGGCATCACGGTTGCCAAGGTCGGCGAGGCCGAGGTCATGTCGGCGGGAGAACCGCCCAGCATCCTGGTCGCCTATCCGGTATGGGGGGACAGCAAGTGGGCGCGGCTGGTGTCCTTGTCGAAGCGCGTGCCACTGACCGTGGCTCTGGACAACGCTGACGTGGCCTCGGGACTGAGCCGCCATGCAGCGAAGGCTGGCATCACGATCCGGGTGCTGGCGGAGGTCGACGTCGGGATGCGCCGGTGCGGCTATCCGCCCGGGGGAACGTTTCAGGAGTTCACCCGGTCACTGGCGAAGATGCACGGCTTGGAGCTGGATGGGCTGATGTTCTACCCCGGCCACGTGCAGCCCTCGGAGCCAGGCGGTTCACACCAACTGGATCAGCTGGCGGTGGATCTGGACGTTGCGCTGGAGGGCATGCGACGGGACGGTCTGTCGACGGCCGTGGTGAGCGGCGGGTCCACGCCAACGCTGTACCACTCGCACAGGCTCACCGCTCTCACCGAGATTCGCCCGGGCACGTATGTGTTCAACGACCGCATGCAGGTCGCGCTCGAGGCTTGCGGGTGGGACGACTGCGCCGGAACCGTGCTGACTACGGTCGTGTCGCGGCCGAACAGAAACACGGCCATCATTGACAGCGGATCGAAGACATTCACCTCGGATCCACTGCGTCCACACGGTGACGGCGGTTTCGGCCGGGTGCTGGGACTTCCCCGCGCCCATTTCGGAAGGATGAGCGAGGAGCACGGCATGCTCGACTTGCGTGATCATGAAGGCGATGGTCCGCGGATCGGCGACCGTCTGCGGATCATTCCGAACCACATCTGTGTCACGGTGAACATGCACGAGACAGCGTTCGGCGTTCGTGGAGAATCGGTCGAGTGCTCGTGGCCGGTGGAAGGCCGCGGGAAGCTGCAGTAGACGGTGACACAACTCGGGCCGCGGTCAACCAACGCAGGAGAGGACGAAGAGTGAAGAACAACGATGGAGACGCGATCGAGCGCTGCACGGCACCCGACGCGCCAAACCCGCAAGGACCGTACTCCCACGCCGTCAAGGCGGGCGGATTCGTCTACGTGTCTGGCCAGGCCGCGCTGGATCCGGACACGAGCAAGCCGATCAACGGCACGGTCGCAGAGGAGACCCGCCAGACCCTGCAGAACGTAGAGGCCATCCTGCGGGCAGCCGGAGCGAAGCTGAGCGACGTCATCAAGTGCTCGGTGTTCCTCGCCGACATCCGGGACTTCGCGGAGATGAATGCGGTCTACGCGGAGTTCTTCGGTCAGGCCAAGCCAGCCCGGACCACCGTGCAGGCCACGCTTCCCGCTGCCGGGCTCAAGGTCGAGATCGACTGCGTTGCCTACGTCGGAGACTAACGTCCAAGGCAGATGTAAGCAACCATCGGTGCGGCCACAAGGGCTACAGCGACGGTACAGAACGCGTCTATCATTGTGTATCGGTGGAACTGGGCGAGGAACGTCCCCGTCGGGTCGGCGATCGTTCGAGCGGACTTGTAACGAGTCGTCGAGCGGCTGCGTCAATCAGAACAGAGTCGACGATGCGAAACGCAACGGATACCGACGCACGTGAGGGCGTCGACCAGGGTTTTCCGGGCATGGGCCCGATGGTCCTGGAGTCAATCCACTTAGGTTGGATTCGTCACCTTGCTGAGGCGATCAGCGATGGGCTGAATCCAACCAAGTTCCCGCCCCTTCCAGAGTACCCACCCGCGCGGCCAGGCGCGCCCGAGTACGGCGACCCTAACGTCTACTCCCTTAGCCGACCCTGGTGGCTGGGAATCGTCGACACGCTTCGCGATCTGTCTGAGGCGAAGAAGTTTCCCCCTCTGCGCGCCTACCCGCCAGCGATGGAGGGCCAGCTGGAGCTTCCGCCTCTGACGATCGGCTCCCTTGCCACCCCTTGGTGGTTCGGCATCCTCGAGAGCTGGGCCCTGGAGCGGGAGTTCAAGCAGGCCCCACCTCTGGTCCTGACCTCGAAGCCCCTCCGTGTGAAGGAGATCTGGGGAGGGTTCAGCTATCGCCGTCAAGGAATGCTGGTCACAGTCGGCGCACACCTGATGTTCATCATCGGCATGTTCGGCTTTGGCGGCCCCGACGTAGACGAGACCCGGCACGGGTCGGTGACGCTCATCATTCCCGTCGACATCTCTCCATATCTCGCACAGCTGCGCTCGCCGCCGACGGCGGCCCCGGGAGACAGCGGTGGCGGTGGCGGCGGCGGAGCCAACTCGCCGCTCCCAGCCAGCCGTGGTCGGCTGCCCCGATTCTCGCTCGAGCCCCAGCTCGCTCCGCCCTCCCCGATAATTCGCAACCCCAATCCGAAGCTCTCCGTGGAGCCGACCGTTCGAGTTCCCCCCGAGATCAGCGTTCCGCAGGTTGACTTGTCGGTGTTCGGCGACCCGTTCGGCGCCGACGGGCCGCCGTCGGCGGGACCTGGCACGGGCGGCGGCATCGGTAGTGGTCGCGGCACCGGTGTCGGATCGGGCCGCGGATCCGGTGTCGGACCTGGCTCGGGCGGTGGCATTGGTGGCGGCGTCTTCCGCATCGGCGGCGGCGTCAGCAGCCCGCGCCTGCTTCACAAGGTCGAACCAGAGTACTCCGAGGAGGCCCGCAAGGCAAAGTACCAGGGCATGGTGCTGCTGTCCGTCGAGGTCTGGGAGGACGGCATGGCGCACAACATCCGCGTCGTGCAGAGCCTCGGCCTAGGCCTGGACGAGAAGGCCATCGAGGCCGTCGAGCAGTGGCGGTTCTCGCCGGGCAAGAAGGACGGCAAGCCCGTCCGGGTCGTTGCCCACGTCCAAGTCAGCTTCCGGCTGCTCTAGGCCTGCACAGCCATCGCCCCAAGTCCGGTCGGCCATCAGGTTGAATCCTGGTTCCTTCGATTGCGGGCGGAAGCGTGTCCAGCCTGCTCCGAGGACTGGTGACAGCGGTATCCAGCCGGTGCAGAGGCCTGCGCTCGGTCTCAAGCCAGTCACGGCGATCTGATAAAGTCTCTGGGCTATGGACCCCTCAACGCCAACTCGCAGAGCGTTTGTGGCCGCAGCGGCAGGCGCGGTTTCCGCAGCGGCTCCGGCCCTCGGCCAAAGGGACTGGACGAACGTGACGCCCACACGTTATCCAGACCCCGATATCGTTGCCCTAGACCCGCGGTTCAACAAGTACAAGCTGGGCAACACGCCCATCCAGCGGCTGCACATTGGAACTCTCTGGGCCGAGGGGCCAGCGTGGAACACAGTCGGGCGCTACCTCGTGTTTTCCGACATTCCCAACAACCGTCAGCTCCGCTGGTTGGACGACGACGGGCACGTCAGCGTGTTCCGCCATCCATCCGGCAACTCGAACGGAAACACATTCGACTGGGAGGGCCGGCAACTGTCCTGCGAGCACGGCAACCGGCGGATCGTGCGCTACGAGTACGACGGTTCGACGACGGTGCTCGCCGACTCCTGGCAAGGCAAGCGCTTGAACGCACCCAACGATGCGGTCGTCGATCCCGACGGCAACATCTGGTTCACTGACCCTGGCTACGGCAGCCTGATGCACTACGAAGGCAACAAGGCGCCCCTTGAGATCAAGGAAGCCGTCTACCGCATCGATGCCGCCTCCGGGAAGATGGAGATGGTCACCGACGAGATCTACAAGCCCAACGGCCTCTGCTTCTCGCCGGACTACAAGCTGCTCTACATCGCGGACACAGGCGCGTCCCACTATCCCGAGGCGGAGCGTGAGATCAAGGTGTGGGACGTGAACAACGGCCGGACCCTGCGGAACGGTCGGCGGTTCATCTCGATGAAGATGGACGGCTTCGACCAAGCCGGCAACGCCGACGGCATCCGCTGCGACACGGACGGCAACATCTGGTCCTCGGCCGGATGGGTCGGAGACGGCTACGACGGTGTCCACGTCTTCGCGCCCAACGGCGATCGCATCGGTCTCATCAAGCTCCCGGAGATCTGCTCCAACGTCTGCTTCGGGGGCGTGAAGCGCAACCGTTTGTTCATGACGGCCAGTCAGAGCCTTTACGCGGTGTACGTCGAAGCACAGGGCGCACACATCAGCTGACGAGGACAATCCCTGCGCTAGAATCGGCCATCGGAAGCTAATCCCGGCCGGTGTCGGGCCCGGTCTTCAAAACCGCTGCTTGGCGTCCACGTCAAGGGTGGGTTCGACTCCCACTAGCTTCCGCCAGCGGCTCCGCTCTCGACGCCGCACGCACCGCAACCCGTGCGGGTTCCCACCGTGTCTGAACGCCCAAACGTCCTCCTCATATCGACCGACCATTGGCCCGCGCACCTGCTTGGAGAGGCCGGCCACGCCGAGATCCTGACTCCCACACTCAATGAGCTCGCCCGCAGCGGCGTGCGCTTCGAGAACGCCTACGGAGAGTGCCCGGTCTGCATCCCGGCGCGGCGGACGCTCATGACCGGTGTCAGCCCCCGTACACACGGCGACCGCGACTTCGGCGAGACGATGCCGATGCCGGACCTGCCGACCATGGCGCAGACGTTCCGTGACGGAGGCTACCAGGCGTACGCCGTCGGCAAGCTGCACGTCTATCCCCAGCGAAGCCGCATCGGCTTCGACGACGTGGTCCTGGACGAAGAGGGACGAACGCAATACGGGGTGATCGACGACTACGAGACGTTCCTAGCGGACCAAGGCTTCGTTGGCCAGCAGTTCGACCACGGCATGAGCAACAACGACTACACGACCCGCCCGTGGCACTTGCCGGACGCGGCGCATGCGACGAACTGGGCCACCAGCCAGATGGTGCGAACGATCCAGCGGAGAGATCCCAACAAGCCTGCCTTCTGGTTTCTGTCCTATCGGCACCCGCACCCACCGCTGGTACCACTGACGACGTATCTCGAGATGTACGCGGACCGGGATCTGCAGCCTCCCCAGCACGATCCATGGAGCTCTGAAGAGCTTCCGTACCTGCTGCAGGCGATCCGTGGTCGGGCCGCCGGGATGACGAGGGCGGAGATCATGGCCGCGCTCCGTGCGTTCTACGCCCTGTGCACCCACATCGACCACCAGCTGCGCGTCGTGATCGGCACGATCCGGGAGGAAGGCCTGCTCGACAACACAGCAATCTGCTTCACTTCGGATCATGGAGACATGCTTGGTCGCAACGGTATGTGGGCCAAGCGTTTGTTCTACGAAGGCGCCGCGAACATCCCGATGATCCTGAGCGGGCCAGCGTCCGACCGCCGTGCCAGCCATCACCGAACGGACGACCGCATTGTGGGATGGCAGGACGTGATGCCCTCGCTGCTGGACCTTGCCGGCATTGAGATTCCGGAGTCCGTGGAAGGACTGTCGATGCTCGGCGACCGCAAGCGCGAATGGCTCTATGGCGAGGTTGGCGAAGGCGACCACGCCACCCGCATGATCCGCAGGGGAAGCCACAAGCTGATCTACTATCCGGCTGGTAACGTGCGTCAGCTCTTCGACCTCCAGTCCGATCCTTGCGAAACCGAGGATCTCGCGGATTCCTCGCAGCACGCCGGAATTCTGCAGGAGCTGACGGAACTGCTGATCAGCCAGCTCTACGGAGGAGACGAGACGTGGGTGCGGGACGGACAGCTGCGGGGTCGACCGGGCCGGGAGTTCAGGCCCGGACCGAACCGCGGCCTGTCCAGCCAGAGGGGTCACCACTGGCCTCCTCCGCCGAAGACCAACATGCAGCAAATCCTGTGGCATAGCGAAGCTGAGGAGTGATCATGTCGCTGGCTCCAGGGGACCATGGTCAGCCCGACTCCATTGGGCACACCCGCGGCCTTGTGCGGATGGCTGCGATGTGGGCCCGCGGGTCCATGGCTGCGCTGATCGTTGGCGCCGGGATGTCGCTAGCGCAGCCTGTGAACCAGGCCGACCTAGACGAGGCAGCGACCAACACTCAGGACTGGCTGATGTACGGCCGGGACTACCTCGCGCACCGGTACGTCGAACTCGACCAGATCACGCCGGACAACGTGCAACGACTGCACCCGGCGTGGGTGTTTGCCACGGGCGGCGAGAACCGTGGCCTCGAAGCCACGCCGCTTGTGCGCGACGGCGTGCTATACGTCTCGGCCGATGGCTCTCGGGTGTTTGCGATCGACGCGAGAACCGGCGCGAAGATCTGGACCTACGATCCTGAACTGCCACCTGAGTCAGAGCGGGTTTACTGCTGCGGTTCGATCAACCGTGGCGTCGCCCTGGTGGACGATCTGGTGTTCGTCGGCACGATGGACGCGCACCTGGTCGCCCTCGACATGGAGACAGGGGAAGTCCGCTGGAAGACGCAGGTCGTGGACTGGCGGCAGGGTTTCAGCATCACGGGAGCGCCTCTGGCGGTCAACGGGCTTGTCCTCACGGGTGTGGCGGGCGGCGAGTTCGGCATCCGCGGGTTCGTGAAGGCGTACGACGCGGCGACCGGCGAACTGCGCTGGACCGCATACACGATCCCAGGCCCGGGCGAGCCCGGAAACGAAACTTGGCCCGGCGACACTTGGAGGCACGGCGGGGGCTCGACGTGGACCACCGGGGCCTACGATCCGGACCTCGAGCTGGTGTATTGGAACACTGGCAACGCGGCGCCGTGGAACTGCCGGGTCCGCAAGGGCGACAACCAGTGGACGGCAGCGACGATCGCCCTTGACATCCACACGGGCGCCATTGAATGGGGGTTCCAGTACACGCCCTGGGACTGCTGGGACTATGACGCCGTCGCCACGAACGTCCTGACAGATCTCGAGATCGAAGGGCGCGGCACCGTCAAGGCCCTCCTGCACTACGACAAGAACGGCTTCTTCTACGCGCTCGACCGCACCAACGGCGACTTTCTGTACGGCGTGCCCATCGTGCCGGGAATCACGTGGGCGTTCGGTCTCGATCCGGATTCAGGCCGGCCAAACGTGAACCCCGACATGGTTGCGGAGTCAGGCGGGCCAGAAGTGGGGCCGATCATCCCTAGCCTTGAAGGGGCCACTGACTGGCAGCCACCGTCCTACAACCCGGAGCTCAAGACTCTCTATTTCATGTCCAACCACTGGGCCATGGGATACAAGTTCTGGGAGGAGTCGAAGTTCGAGCGGCCCACGAACGGCGAATGGTACCTAGGGGCCGACTACCAGCAGTACCTGATGAGCGAAGACCCTGGGAACTTCGTTGCGTTCAGCCTAGAAACGCGGGAGGTCTCCTGGCGGGTGTCCAGTCCGGCACCGTTTTGGGCTGGGTCCGTAGCGACGTCAAGTGGACTTGTGTTCACGGGCGACATGCGGGGCTACTTCATGGCGCTCGACGCGAGGTCTGGAGCCGTCCTTTGGCAGTTTCAGACGGGCTCCGGAATCATTGGAAGCCCCATTACGTACGAACTGGACGGCATCCAGTACGTCGCAGTGCCATCGGGAGGCATCGGTGGCGACATGACGTTCTATTACACAGAACCGCGGGCAGGCAACCTCTGGGTGTTCGCACTGGACGGTGGCAGACCGGTCCAGGTCGCGTCTGGATCAGGCCTGTCCGTAATACCCGGAAGCCTTCCGCGGATCGGGGAGCCGGGGCATACGCTGGGCGGTCGGGTATTGCCGGGATACGGATTCCCTGCAACGGAAGGCGGCCAGCCAATCAAGGTGGCTGGCCCTCCGCCGCCGTGGTCAGCCGACGCCTCCGCTGACAGCATCACCAACCCGTTCGTGGGTGACGCCGTCGCCGAAGCCGAGGCAGTGGGCATTTTCCGTGCTCGCTGCATCGGCTGCCACAGGGGTGCGGGCGGCGCCGGTCCGAACCTGTTTGGTTCGGTGCTAAGCGCGGGTCAGTTCCTGGAGGCCGTCTCCAACGGGGCGACGGGGATGCCGCCTTTCCGGGATCTGCTGGAGCGCGATCAGATTCTCAAGCTGCAGGCGCTCGTCTCGTCCCATGAGCGGCTCCCGGGTGGGGCTGCGCAAGGAGAAGCCGAGGCGGCGCCGGCCCCCTAGGCACCCGGCAAGCCTACATTGCAGCGGCTCGTGGCGCGATTGCCAACCCGCAGACCAGCCGATATCCTGACTGCAGAATCGGTTTTGCCCGTTCTGCGCCAAGGACTCTTCGTGCGATTCGCTTCGATATCCCCCCTGATCCTCGCCCTGCCGCTCGTGCTCTCTGGAGTGACGCGGGACATCGACGGAAACGAGCACATGCTGCCTGCCAGCCCCGACGCGGCAGCCACGATCATGTTCTACGTCACAAACGACTGCCCGATCTCGAATAAGTTCCTGCCAGAGATCGGACGTATCTGCAGGGACTTCTCCGAGGATGGCGTGCGCTGCTTCATGGCATACGTCGATCCCACGATGACTCCAGAGATGATCCGCAGCCATCAGGAGGAATACAGCGCTTCCCTGCCCGCGATCCTGGACGAACAGCACGAACTTGTGAAGATGGCGGGGGCGACGGTGACTCCTGAGTCCGCCGTCTTCGACCAGAACGGGGATCTGGTCTATCTGGGACGAGTCGACAACTTCTACGCTGAGCTGGGGAAGCCTCGCCGATTCGCCACGAAGCACGACCTCCGCGACGCGCTGACCGAGGTACTTGCCGGCAAGGAGGTGTCGGAGCCGCGCACCAAGGCGGTGGGCTGCTTCATACCTTCGCTCGAGTTGATCAGGAAGGCGCAGACCCCCTAGCTGTTGCCACCCCTTCGAATCTCGTAGCTGTGCTGGTAGGTCAGCGCAGGCCTAGAGCCTGGATGGCAGTTCACTGAGCGAGCTGGACGATCCAAGGGTCCCTTGACTCGTGCGTGGCACATGGCATCCCGTTCGAGGAACTTGGCGGCGCCAGCCTGCGGCGGCGCTTCCCGGGCTACCGGCTGCTGGCCCGCATTGATGCCACGGATCCCGAATCGGTGCATGATGCGATAGCGGAGAATTCGACGGATGGCTGGGCACAACGTCGAAGCGAAGCTCAATGCGACGGAAGCCCGCCTAGCCGCTCAGATCGAGAACCTGCGCTGGCTCGTTGGGGGCGGCTTCGCCCTGCTCGGCGTCTTCCTCACGCTGTTTCGGCTGTTCGGCTGAAGAGGGCTGGCCAGAACAGCACCAAGAACGCCCGTGCGGCGGACGTGCAGCTGGCAGCAACCAGCGATCGAGACCGCTCGAGGAAAGCCGCTCTGGCTGGATTCGCCCGCATGCGAGGCACTGAGAGCCGCGAGTCGCGCGTCAGCCGACTCTGGCCATCGACCACGCAGATGGTCTCCACCTCACCCACTGAGCAGGGGTGGGGATTGGCGTCGCAGAAACCGCCCGCTACCGCTGGGCTCGCCGAGGCCCCCACTCCGTGGCCTCGAGGAATGCCAGCAGATCCGCCAGTTCGGTGCGTGTCAGCTGATCGGCAAGGCCGGACGGCATGACGGACACCGTGCCCGGCCGAATCTCCTCGATGTCGGAGCGCGCGAGGCGCATTTGGCTGTCGGCGTCGAGGGCCAGCAGCAGGTGCGTCGCGGTCTCCTCCAAGGGCACCCCGCTGTGGCTCCCCTCCGCCGTCACCGCGACGACTGGCTCGTAGCTGCGGACGAAGCTGGCGCTCGGGTAGATCAGGGCCTCGAGCAGGTCGCGACGCTCCCGGATCTGCCCGATGCTCGTCAGGTCCGGGCCGATCCGGCCCCCCTGGTACCCGATGGCGTGGCAGGCGTTGCAGGCTGTCTCGCTGCTGTTGAACACCGCCTGTCCGCGGACGATGTCGCCCGCGGGCAGCGCAGTCAGCAGCGCGTCGATCCGGGCCGCCTGCTCCTCCAGGCCGGCCACCTCCCCGGACAGCAGCGCGTCGATCCGGGCGCGCACCTCCGGCGCAAACCCGCGCCCAGCCTGCGCGACAATGTCCACACGCAGGCTGCTCAGCCCGCCGGCGCGCGACAGACCCTCCGCGAAGCGCGCTCCAACCTCGCCGTCGTCGGTCTGGCCGAACGCCTGCACGACCAGTGGCAGCTCCAGCGGTCCGGCCGCCGGCAGGACCGCGGCCAGAGCCAGCAACTGTCCGCGGTCCAGCTCGGCCCGGGCGAGCGCTCGTGCCGCGGCGCCCCGCGCACGCACCGGCCGCGCCGGCGGCACCTGCTCCAGCGCGAGGCCGAACAGCGCGGCGTCCAGCGCCGCCGACCAAACCGCCGCGTCCAGGGCGCGGACACGGGTTTCCCCATCGACCGACCGGTCGCGCGCCAGTCCGAGCAGCGCCGCGTCGAGCACAGGCAGTCCCTGCTCCGGCCTGGGCAGGCTCCGCGCCGCGAGGATGGCCCGCTCCCGCGTGCCTGCCTGCCCCAGCGCAGTGGCAACGGCTGCCTCCCAGCCCTCCGGCAGGTCCTTCCCGCCGACCGCCGCCATCGCGGCGAGCGCCGCGTTGCGGCCGCCCACCGACCCGTCGCCCTCAGCCGTCCGGGCCAGCAGCGCCTCCACCGCCGGACTGCCCGCGAACGCCGCCAGCTGCTCCGACAGCGCCTCCGCGTCCCGCACCGGGCTCTCCTTCAGACGCCGCTCGAGATGCCCGGCCAAGTGGCCGCCCCATTCGGGATGCCGGGCCGCGATCCAGTGAGACGCCTCCGCGACCAGGGGCTCCCGGGAGTCCAGCAGCGGCACGACCGTGGCCGGCCCGAGCGCCGCCGGCTCCATCTGGTCCAGCGCGATCAGGGCCGCCCGCCGGGTCTGCGGCGACGCCGCCCGCAGGCCCCGCCGCGTGGCATCCGGCTCCCCGATCTCGATCAGGGCGTAGACCAGCGAGTGCGTCAGCACCGGATCGTCCGTCGCCGCGGCGGCCTCCAGCAGCGCCTCCACCGCCCCCGCCTCGCCGATCCGGCCGAGACCCTCGGCCGCGGACCGCCGGACCGCCTCCGAGGCGTCCCCCAGCAGCGCCGTCAGCGCCCCGGCCGCCTGCGCGTCCCGGTGCAGCGCAGCCGAAAGCGCAGCCGTCTGTCGCACGCTCGCCGACCCGTCCGCCAGGGCCGTCCGCACCGCCTCCCGCGCCGCAGCGGACTCGATCCGCGTCAGCGCCCACACCGCGTTGCGGCGGGTCTCCACCGAGGCGCCCCCAGCCAGCGCCCCCGCCAAGGCGTCGACCGCGGCCTCCGTGGCCAGCTCGCGGACCGCGCGCCGCCGCACCGCCGGGCGCGCGTCGTCCAGGAGCCCCACCAGCGCCCCCGGTCCCGCCGCACCCCAGTCCAGGCCCCGCCCGCGAGGGTCCCGCACCCGCTCCGCACCCGTCCGCCGCACCCGGTAGATGGCCCCCAGCACGTCCGGCTTCGTCAGCTGCGCCGTCGGGCAGCACAGCTTGTACCACGCCCCCGTGTCCACCACCAGCAGGCTCCCGTCCGCGTCCTCCAGCACGTCCGTCGGATGGAAGTCCCGGCTCCCCGCCACCAGGAAGTCCTCGTCCTCCGTCACGAACGTCGCCCCGCTCGGCACCAGCCGGTGCGCCGTCACCCGGCCCTGGTTGAACGACGTCACGAACAGCCGCCCCACGTGCTCCCGGCCGAACGCCCCCGACTCGTACCGCGCCAGCCCGACCGGCGCCGCCCCGCCCATGTGGGTCATCACGGAGAGGTAGCCCCCCGTCATCGGATGCCCGTCGGTCACGCCGTGGACCTTTCCGTAGACGCCGCCGTAGACCGCGTGCACCATCCCGTCGCGTTGGCCGACCTGGGGATGGACCAGAAAGGTCGCCGTGAGCAGCCTCTCGCCCTCGGGCGTGAACGCGACCTCCACCGGGTTGTCCATGCCGCCCGTCAGGACCGGCTCGACGAGACCGCCCCCGGCCCGTCGGCGGAAGACATGCGCCGCCCGCGTCACGAACCGCCTGCCGCCCGGCCGTTCGTGCGTCTGCTCCGCGAACGCGCCCTTCGTCCAGTAGATCCAGCCGTCCGGACCGAGATACGGACCGTGCAGGTCGTTGGCGCAGTTCGTCAGGGTCTGCCCCTCGAACCACTCCTCCCGCTCGTCCGCCACCCCGTCCCCGTCCGTGTCGGTCAGCTTCCAGATGCTCGGCGGCGCCGCCACGTAGACCGACCCGTCGTGCCACAGCACGCCCTCCGGCAGCATCATCCGGTCCGCGAACACCGTCCGCCGGTCGTACCGCCCGTCCCCGTCCGTGTCCTCCAGCCGCAGGATGCTGTGCGGTCGCTCGGCCAGCTGCCGCTGCACCGCGTCGTTCGACCCGGACGACTCGGCCACGTACAGATGGCCCTCCTCGTCCGCCGCGATGACCATCGGCCGCTCCACCAGCGGCGGGCCCGCCGCGACCTCGATCGCGAACCCGTCGGGCACCGTGATCCCCCCGGCGGGGTCCGTGCCGAGCGAGCCACAGCCGAGCAGCAGGGCGCACAGCGCAGGCGGGAGGGCGACGGCGAGTCTCATGGACGGACCTCTGACCGGACGGCGGAGCGCATCGCGGATGGCCGCGCCGCGCCGGGCCCCGGAACGTACGCTACATCAACAGCCCGTGGCCCCGCCAGTCAAGCGCGTTCCCGGGCCTGTCCGCGGCCAGGCCAAAGTGGCAGGCCCGGTGCGCGGGACGGGCGTCAGGCGCCCGTCGAGCCGAACCCGCCCTGTCCGCGGGCACTGCCCTCCAGCGTCTCCTCCAGCTGCCACTCCACCGCGGCGTAGCCGGCGACCACGAGCTGCGCGACGCGGTCGCCCGCACGGACGGCGTAGGGCTGCTTGCCGAGGTTCACGAGCAGCACCCGGACCTCCCCGCGATAGCCAGGGTCGATCGTGCCCGGACTGTTGAGCAGCGTCACGCCGTGCCGAACCGCCAAACCGCTGCGCGGCCGCACCTGCCCCTCCAGGCCGGGCGGCAGCTCGACGCAGATGCCCGTCCGCACCGCGCACCACTCGCCCGGCCGAATCACAGCCGCCTCCCCCGCGAACAGGTCCATGCCCGCGTCCTCGCGAGGACCATGGGCGTAGCGCGGCACCACGGCCCCGTCGAGGACCTTGCGATACCGGACGACCTGGCTTGCCCACATCGGAGACCGGCCAAGTTACCACGGCCTATTGAGGATCTCGAACAGGTCCCGTCGAGTGGTGGGCAAGGCCAGCCGCGCCTCGTGGTCACGAACCTGCCCGCGACTGGGTGCGGACCACAGATGGTGCACAAGGGACGCTACTACGGCAGCACGCTCGGAGGAACCTCGCGTTCCGGACCGAGTCGTGCACCACCGCCCGCGATTCTGCGAATGGCTCACCCTTTCAGTTCAACGCGACGTATCGCTGTCAGGGGCGTGGAGCTGGACTACGACACCCAAGGCCGTTCCTAGAATTAGGTTATATTGTGCCTGAAGGTCGATCGATGATCGATTCCCGACTGCATCCGCGACCGCGCCCTCCCCTCTCCCGGCGGGAGATGCTGCGCAACACCTCGACAGGCTTCGGCACGCTGGCACTGGCCGGCCTGATGTCTGATCCGGCTTACGGCGCTGTGGCTCCAGAGGTTCCGACGCGGGCCCCGCACTTCGAGCCGAAGGTCAAGCACGTGATCTTCTGCTACATGTCGGGCGGCCTCTCACACATCGACTCGTTCGATCCCAAGCCCCGGCTGGCCAAGGAAGCCGGCCAGCCGATGCCCTTCGAGACGGCGCGGACGATGTTCAACCAAGACGGCAACATCATGCCGTCCCCCTGGGACTTCCACCACTCCGGCAAATCCGGCATTCCAGTCAGCGACCTGTTCCCGCACATCAGCACGCAGATCGACGATGTCGCGCTGATTCGCTCCATGACCGCCAAGTTCATGGAGCACGCTCAGGGCAACTTCTACTTCCACAGTGGCCAGCCCTTCACCGGATTCCCTTCAATGGGCGCGTGGGTGAACTACGGTCTCGGCACCGAGTCGAGGGAGCTGCCGGGCTTCGTGGTGATCGGCACCGGTGGAATACCGCTCGGCGGCATCAATGTGTTCAGCAGCGGGTTCCTGCCCGCCGAGTTTCAAGGCTCGATGCTGTACCCGGGCAGCGAGGAGCCGCTCGCGAACATCAAGCCCAGAGAGGAAGACGTCAAGCAGCGGCGACGCCTCGACTTCGTGCGGTCGCTGGACCGTATATACCTCGAGCGCACGTCCGGCAACAATCAGGTCGAGGCTGCGATCAAGAACTACGAGACTGCGTACTTCATGCAGTCGGCGGTTCCAGAACTGGTCGACATCCGTGGCGAGAGCGAGGCCACCCGAAAGCTCTACGGCATCGACTCAACCTTCCCACCCAAGCGCAACTACGCCATGCAGTGTCTGATCGCCCGTCGGCTCGTCGAGCGTGGCGTGCGTTTCGTCGAGCTGACGATGGTCGACGGCAGCAAGCGAGGCACGGGCAATTCGTCCAATCCCTGGGACCAGCACACCGACCTGATCAAGGGACACACCCGCAACGCCTATTCGGTGGACCAGCCGGTGGCGGCCCTGCTGCAGGACCTGAAGGCCCGCGGACTTTTCGACAGCACGCTGGTGATCTTCTCGGGCGAGTTTGGCCGCACCCCGTTCGTGCAGGGCACGAACGGCCGCGATCACAACCCATTCGGGTTCAGCCTGTGGCTGGCGGGAGGCGGCGTGAAGGGCGGGACGGTCTACGGCGCCACGGACGAGTACGGCTACCACGCCATCGAAGGCATCCGCACCGTCCACGACCTGCACGCGACCGTGCTGCATCTTCTCGGCATCGATCACACCAAGCTGGCGTTCCGATTCGGCGGAAGAGACTTCCGGCTGACCGACGTGCACGGTCACGTGATCAACGAAGTCCTCGCATGAGCGAAGAGCTTCTCGCAGCTGCAGACCCCACCACCAGGCTGCCGTCAGGACAAGTGCCCTCAGCCTCTGGGCGGACGAGTCTTCATCTGTGATTCAGGCGACCCCTGTGGCCAAGGCGGAGCGCTGGCTGGGGAAGATGCTCACGCGGCGCACCCCATTCATGTCTGCGTGACGGTCGTGTGCGCCGCTCGCGTCCCAATGGGACGCGAAGTGATCTTCCCGACAAAGGAGGAACAAGCATTCCATTGAGCAAAGTATCCATCGACCTCAGCTACGGCATTGAGTCACTTTTCGGGACAAGGGACGAGAACCTGCGCCTGCTCGAGAACTCGCTCGGCGTGACCGCCAACCTGTCGGCCGAGACCCTCGAAATCGAAGGCGACGAGAATCGCGTGCGCTGGGCCGACGACATCATCGCGGACTATCTCAAGCTCCTCAGCGAAGGTCACCGGTTCACGAACGGAGACATGCACAACTTCCTTCGCGTCGCGGTGTCCGACCAGGCCATCAGCTTCAAGGGTCTTGTGGAGAACAGTCGGCAGAGGGTCTGTGGTCGGAAGTCCATCACGCCGCGAAGCCTGAACCAACTTCGCTATTTCGAGGCGATGGACGCTTCCGACATGGTGTTCGGCATCGGTCCGGCCGGCACGGGGAAGACCTATCTTGCCGTGGCCTACGCGATCTGGGCGCTGCTGGCCAAGCAGGTTCGGCGGATCGTCCTCGCTCGACCGGCGGTTGAGGCTGGCGAACGGCTGGGGTTCCTGCCGGGAACGGTGCAGCAGAAGGTGGACCCCTACCTGCGGCCCCTGTACGACGCGCTGCAGGACATGCTCGATGCGGAACGTGTGGAGCGGAACCTCGCCAATGGGACGATCGAGGTCGCGCCGCTCGCGTTCATGCGGGGACGCTCCCTCAATGAGAGCTTCATCATCCTGGATGAGGCCCAGAACGCCACCGCCCAGCAGATGAAGATGTTCATCACGCGGCCGGGGTTCGGGTCGAAGGCGGTCATCACCGGCGACATCACACAGATCGACCTGCCTTCGGGCAAGCGCAGCGGTTTGCTGGAGGCAGTGGACATCCTGTCCGATGTCGAGGGCGTCCGGTTCGTCGAGTTCGACGAGCGCGATGTCGTGCGCCACGGCCTGGTCCAGCGCATCATCCGCGCCTACGACAGATATAATTCGAATCGGTTCAAGCCTACGCCCTCCAATCTTGGAGAGGTTGCCGAGGGGAGGCCTGACAACGTCGATGAACGACGACGAGCCTGAGCCAGCTTGGTACTTCGAGAATCGCCAGCGCTCGGTGCGCTTTGACGAGAATGCCGTCAGAACGTTCGTTGCTCAGATCGCCCAAGACCACGCGTCTGAAGGCGGGTTCGCGGTCGTAGTCAGCTCTGACGACGCGCTGCGCCGTGCGAACCGTCAGTTCCGCAACGTGTCGGCCGCGACGGATGTGCTCTCGTTTCCGGACGGCGAGGACGGCTACCTCGGCGACATCCTCATCTCGGCCCGGCGGGCCCTTGAGCAGGCCGCAGAGCACGGCCATTCGATCGAGCAGGAGATCAACATCCTCGTACTACACGGTGTGCTCCACCTAAACGGATATGACCACGAAATCGACGACGGTGCGATGCAACGTGAGGAGGAGCGACTGCGGCAGCACTACGGTCTGGCGTCCAGTCTGATCGTGCGCAGCACCTCATGACAATCGCACTCTACGCCATAGCCCCTGTCCTGTACCTAGGACTGATGCTCGCCTCGTTTCTGACGCTGATGTACAGCGAGGCACTAAGCCTGCGAGGTCGGGGCAAGTACGCTGCCACGGAGGGTTTCTCCGCTGTGGTCCAGCCTCGGCTCGGCCTCACCCCCGACCAGGGCCGTGCACGGTTCTCTGCAGCACAGCTGGGCATCATCGTTCTGTTGAGCATCGACCTGTTCTATCTGAGTGCGCTGGAGGCCACCCCAGTCGTCGCCACGATCGAGGCAGTCGCCCTGTCGGTACTTGCGGTTGTCGTCGGCGCCATCGCGGTTCCGGTCGTGCTGGCGACACGGTCCTCTGGCCGCTGGGCGGGCCGGCTGACTTGGGTCTCGCGTCTCCTAGGCTGGTGCGCTGCGCCTATGGCCTTCGCCGGCAGCGTCGTCACGTCCATCGCCTCCGTCGGAGACGAAGTCCACGCCAGCAAGCAGGAGCCCGAGCCTTCCGAGGAGATCGATGCACTGCTGGCTGCGGGACTCAAGGAAGGACTGATCGATGGCGAGGACCGCAAGCTGATCCATTCCGTGGTGGGGTTCGGCGACAAGACGGTGCGGGAGGTCATGACCCCGAGACCGAACGTCGTCGCGATCAGCGCCGAGAGCAACCTTGAGGAAGTCCGCGCACTGATCCGAAAGGCCGAGCACTCGAGGATTCCCGTGTACAGCGGCTCGATCGACGAGGCCATCGGCTTTATCCACGGTCGCGACACCATGGACTACACCGAGGAGGAACGGACGCGGATCAAGGCCGGTGAGGCCATGCGACCGATTCTGCTGATTCCCGAGAGCAAGCGCATACCGGAGCTGATGCGGGAGATGCAGGAAGCGCGGGCCCAGATCGCGATGGTTGTGGACGAATACGGCCAGACCGCTGGTCTCGTCACCATGGAAGACATGATGGAGGAGATCGTTGGCGAGATTGAGGACGAGACCGATCCGACGGCCGATGTTCTACGGCAAAAGGACGACTCCCTGATTCTCAACGGCGGACTCGACCTAGACCGCCTCGAGGACCTTGTGGGCTATCGTCCGCGAAAGGGGTTCACTTCCACGACGATCGGAGGCCTCGTCTGCGAGCAGCTGGGACAAGTGCCTGTCGCAGGGGCGAAGGTCCGTCTGGAGCAGATCGAGCTAGAGGTGCTCGCGTCGAACGAGCGTCGTGTCGAGCGGGTTCAGCTACGGCGTCGTGAGAAACCGGATTCTAGGGTCGAGGGCACTGGGTGAAGGCCGGATTCGCAACTATCCTCGGCAAGCCGAATGTCGGCAAGTCGACCCTGCTGAACGCGCTGGTCGGGAGCAAGGTGTCGATCGTGAGCCGCCGTGCACAGACCACACGGGATGCGATCCAAGGCGTTCTGAGCGAGCCACGCGGACAGATCGTGTTCGTGGACAGTCCCGGCATCCATCAGCCAAGCCGGGAGCTGGGCCAACGGATGATGCGCGAGGTGGAGCGGGCGGCGCAGGGCTGTCATGTGGCCCTGCTGATGGTGGACGCGAGCACCACTCTGGACGATCGCGACGAGCAGGCCATCGCCACCGTTGGAGGGCTTGGTATGCCATCCATACTGTTGACCAACAAGGTGGACAAGGTGACGCAGAAGACCGACCTGCTGCCGTTCCTCGCCCGCTGCCGGGAACTGCACGAATTCGATGAGTTCATCCCGATCTCGGCGACGCGCGGCACGAACCTCCAGCGTCTGCTCACCTGCCTGTTCCAGCAGCTCCCCGAGTCGCCGCAGTACTATCCCGAGGGTTTCCTGACCGACCAGCCCGAGCGGTTCATGGCGTCGGAGCTAATCCGCGAGCGGATCCTGCGCGAGACCCACGACGAGGTTCCGCACGCGGTCGCAGTGCGTATCGAGCGCTGGCAGGAGACACGGAGGCGCCTCGACCTGGCAGTCGAGGTGATCGTCGAGCGCGAAGGCCAGAAGGCGATACTGATCGGCAAGAGCGGTGAGAAGATGAAGCAGCTCGCATCGAAGGCGCGGCAATCGCTCGAAGCGCGCTTCGACCGCAAAGTACGCCTCGAGGTTTTCGTCAAGGTGCGGCGCAACTGGCGCAACCAGCGTTCGTTCGTGCAGGAGATGGACTTCCGGAAGATCATGGAAGCCGGATAGAGAGGAAGCATAGGTGGCTTTGACTGCACCAACAGCGCCTTCTCGGCGCATGCTCCTGATGGGGCTACCGTGCTTCGTGGCGATCGCCCGGGCCCAAGTCTCGGACGACGTTCTCTACAACCAGGTGCACCGCAAGCTCAACAACGACAGACGGCTCCGGATCCGAGGCCTGACCGTCAGCGTCGAATCGGGCGTCGTGAAGATCCAAGGCCTGGTCCGCTCGGAGAAGCTCCGCAAGCGGGCCACCAAGGTGGCCTCGGTCAGGGGCGTCAAGAAGGTCGTGAACGAACTGAAGATCGGCAACTAGTCGCCACCGACCTCCAGCGCCCTACTGCAACCGCTTGTCCCACGCGGAGAAGCTGCTGCCTTGGCTGGCAAGCTCCTCTAGGAGCGGAGCGGGTCTCCACCAGTGTCCGTGGGCATCGTGGAATTCGCGGACACGCTCCAAGACCTTGTCCAAGCCCACAGTGTCGGCGTAGAACATCGGACCGCCCCGGAACGCGGGGAACCCGTAGCCATACAGATAGATGATGTCGATGTCCGCGGATCGCAGAGCATAGCCCTCCTCGAGGATGCGGGCGCCCTCGTTGACAAGCGCGTACACAACTCGGTCGAGGATCTCAGCGTCGTCGATCGTGCGTCGCTCAATGCCCGCCTCGGCCGCGATGCGATTCAGGACTTCGTCCACCACCGGATCCTCGGACCGGGAGCGGTTCTTGCCATAGCGGTACCAGCCAGCGCCAGTCTTCTGTCCGTAACGGCCCATCTCACAAAGGGCGTCTTCGACCAGCGGTCGACGTACTCCTTCGGGATACAAGTGCGGCGCCTCCTGGCGCACCCGCATGCCGACATCCAAGCCGGCCAGGTCACCGACCGCCATCGGACCCATCGCTGCGCCGAACTCGTAGAGCACCTTGTCCACCTGCGCGGGCATTGCGCCCTCCTCGGCTAGGAACTGTGCCTCCCGGCGGTACGGGTGGAACATCCGGTTGCCGACAAACCCGTGGCAGTTGCCAACAAGGACGCCGACCTTGCGCAGTCTCCGGGCCAAGCCCATCGACGTAGCGACGACGTCCTTGGCCGTCTTCTCGCCGCGGACGATCTCAAGCAGCCTCATCACGTTTGCCGGACTGAAGAAGTGATGCCCAATCACGTCCTCGGGACGGCTGGTGACGCTCGCGATCTCGTCGATGCTGAGCGTAGAGGTGTTGGACGCCAGAACGGCACCCGGCTTCGCGAGGCTGTCGATCTTGGCGAAGATCTCCTTCTTGAGCGCCATGTTCTCGAAGACCGCCTCCACAACGATGTCGGCCTCGTCGAACCCGGACCAGTCGGTCTGGGGAGTGATTCGAGACAGTCGCTTCGCGGCGTCCTCCGGCGTAAACCGTCCACGACGCACCGAGCGCTCGTAGTTCTTGCGGATGATCGCCATGCCCCGGTCCAGGGCTTCCTGCGTGACCTCCTTCATCCGGACTGGAATGCCGGCGTTGGCGTACGACATGGCAATGCCGCCACCCATCGTCCCCGCACCCAGGACAGCGGCTGAAGCGATGCTCCGCGTCGGCGTGTCGCGTGGCACGTCAGGGATCTTGCGAACCAGCCGCTCAGAGAAGAACGCATGGATCAGCGCCTTCGACTGGGTCGAGAACAGGCAGTCCTTGAACAGCTCCGCCTCGCGTTTGGTCCCCGCCTCGAACGATTCCGTCAGAGTGCACTCGACGGCGTCGATTGCGCGTTGCGGCGCATAGAATCCCCGCCGCTTCCTTGCAGCCAGAGCACGAGCAGCCGCAATGATGTCGGCCGGGTCCTCGCCGTCCGGATAGCTGACAGCTCCCTCGCTCGCCTTCGGATACGGCGGGCCTGCCGCGGCGCGGTCGCGTGCGAACGCGACCGCGCCAGCCAGCAGGTCGTCGTACCCTGCACCATCGACCACGTGGTCCACGATGCCGTGCTCCAAGGCCTCGGTCGCGGAGATCGGGTCGCCGAGGGCGCACATTTCGAGGCCCTTCACGAGTCCCGCCAGGCGGGGAAGGCGCTGAGTGCCGTGCGCACCGGGGATGATGCCGAGCTTGACCTCCGGCTGGCCAACTTTGGCGGAGCGCAGGGCAACCCGGTAGTGGCATCCCTGTGCGGTCTCAAGACCGCCGCCGAACGCAGTGCCATGGATGGCTGCCACAGTGGCCTTGTCCGAGGTTTCCAGGGCTTCGATCACCTTGGTCAGCCCGGGCCCGCGACGCTTTTGGCCGGAGGTGATCTTGCCGAACTCCTTGATGTCCGCACCGGCGATGAACGTGCGACCGCCACCGATCAGCACGATCGCATCGACTTCAGGGTCCGCACCGAAACGCTCAATGCCATTCAGAATGCCCTCAGGCACACCAGGACTCAGGGCGTTGACCGGCGGGTTCTGCACGGTGATCACGCCTACATTTCTGTCCTTCCCAGTAACGACCAGATCGCTCACACACACCTCCTCAGCGCAGCCCGCCGACGCGGGCCGAAGCCAACAAAGTCTACAGCGTAGCGGAACGGCCGCGCTAGATTCGGACCGCTGGGACGGGGCGTCAGTTTGCGGCCGCCCCCATGGGCTCAAGATCGACCCTCATCTCCTCCCACGGCGGGAAGCTGGCCAGACTGCCCATGGCCTGCAGGGGAACGTCGATTTCCGTTCCCTCGTTGCCAGGTATTGGGTTCGGAACGACGATCTCGAATGTGGCAAGGGGCGGCGACTCTGGGCTCGCAGCCCGTACCCGCAGCCGAGCGTGCACCGCGACGGACACTGGATCGCGGGAGTGGTTCGCGACGAACGCCCTCACGTGCGCTTGGTACTCGTCGTCGTAGTACGGGCGGATGCCGGACACTTCGACCGGACCCTGCACACCAATCGCGAACGTCTCGACGGGCGAGATTTCCGACTCGGCGGGATCCTCGAGACGCAGTGCCGAGGGGTCAGCAAGCCAGACCGCCGCACCGATCGCCACAACTAGACCTAAGCCAAAGATGGCCATGTGGCGACCGGATAGATTGACGCCGCGGCTTCTGGCCTTTGGCGCAGGCGGCGCTTCGGAGCCCCCGGGCTCTGGAACAGCCGACACGCTGTCAGGAAGGCTCGCTTTGGCTGGCGGGGGAGTCGGGGCTCGTACAGCTGGCGGGGGAGACGCCTGAGGCGGCACAGGCCGCGGAGTCGGTGCCGTCGAGCTAGCCTCGCGTATCGGAGGCACTTGGACATCCGTGACGGTCTCGGCGTTTGCGGCGCAGGCGGGGCACTCTTGCTCCGAGGCTTCGACTGTGCGGCCACAATCAGGGCATATCCAACTAAACATCAACGATATTTTCGCGCACCATCGCAGCTCGCGGGCCACGAGAATCATGGCGGCCCGTCAGGCGGCGGCCGTCCCAGGGAGGCGGCCTTTAACAAGCGATGCAGAGAGCGCTCACACGATTGGACCTCGGGACCCGCTGATATAATTCGCGTGTCGGTCTCGGCCGATCCCCCTCCGCATGCTGGCGCAGGAAGCAGGTCTGGCCGACCTTCGGACCATTGCTCTGTACGAGCCCGTCATAGGGCTCGAGGTGCACGTTCAGCTCAAGACGCGAACGAAAATCTTCTCCCACTCGACGCACCGGTTCGGTCTGCCGCCGAACTCGCAGACGGACCCCGTCGTGCTGGGTCTGCCGGGGGCTCTTCCGATTCTCAACAGCCATGCCGTCGACCTCGCCGTCCGGGCCTCGTTCGCCATCAATTGCGATGTGAATCGGTTCTCACGGTTCGCGCGCAAGAACTACTTCTACCCCGACCTCCCGAAGGGCTACCAGATCTCGCAGTACGACGAGCCGCTGGCGGAGCATGGCTGGCTGGACATCGATGCCGGCAAGGGCGTCAGGCGTATCGGCATCACCCGGCTACACATGGAGGAGGACGCGGGCAAGACCATCCACGATGGATTTGCGGACTCCAACCGCTACAGCTATGTCGATCTCAACCGGGCAGGTGCTCCGCTGTGCGAGATCGTCAGCGAGCCCGACATGCGCAGCGCCGAGGAGGCAGTGGCCTACCTGAACGAGCTCAAGCTCGTGATCCAGTACGCCGGCGCCTCGGATTGCGACATGGAGAAAGGTCAACTGCGCTGCGACGCCAACGTTTCGGTTCGGCGGCGCGGGAGCGAGAAGTACGGCACGCGCTGCGAGGTCAAGAACCTGAACTCCTTCCGCTACGTCAAGCAGGCCATCAACTACGAGATCGCGAGACAGGTGGCGATTGTTGAGGCCGGCGGGTCTATCGATCAGGAGACGCGCCTGTTCAACACGGCGCACGGCGTGACCTCCAGCATGCGCGGCAAGGAGGACTCGCACGACTACCGGTACTTCCCCGAACCGGACCTGCCGCCGTTGGTGTTGTCGGAGGAGCGGCTGTCCAGCATACAGGCCGACCTGCCCGAACTGCCGCGCGAGCGACGGGCACGCTTCGAGTCCCAGTACGGACTCTCGGCCTATGACGCGAGGGTCCTGACGCTGACCGCTGAGATCGGAAGCTATTTTGAGCGGACCGCAGAGCGGTCGGGGAATGCGAGGGCGGCTGCCAACTGGGTCCAGGGCGAGCTGTCTGGCGCCCTGAACGGCGCCGGCAAGGACATTGCCAACTCCCCTGTCGACGCGGAGAGCCTTGGCGAGCTCATCAGCCTGATCGACGACGGCACTCTGTCGGGCAAGCTGGCCAAGGAAGTCTTCGCCAAGATGTTCGAGTCGGGGCGGTCGGCGCCGCAGGTGATCGAGCAGGAGGGGCTTCGCCAGATCAGCGACACCAGCGAGCTGGAGCGCATCATCCAAGAAGTGCTGGCGCGGTCCGAAAAGCAGATCGCGCAGTACCGCGGCGGCAAGAAGGGCGTGCTGGGCTACTTCATCGGCCAAGTGATGAGGGCGACGCGCGGACAGGCCGATCCCAAGGCCGTGAACCAGATCCTGCGCAAGGAACTCGACGGCTGATCGGGTTGGGATCAGCGCGGCGGAACGAGCAGGGCGTCGCCCTCGTCGACGCCGTAGTCGCCGGGCAGCTCGCGGTGATCTGTCCCCGTGAGGGAATTCCAGTCCCAGACAACCTCGCCATCTAGTAGCGTCAGCTCCGCCGAAAGGCGCTTTGTGCCCTCGACCGCACCGCCGCGCACATCGCGAAACCGGTACCGGCCTTCCGACAGCCGCAAGACAGCGACGTCAGCTGCTGCGCCTACGGTCATGTGGCCGAGTTCCGGCCGTCCGATCAGCTCCGCCGGCGTGGTCGTCGAGGCCCGGACGATGTCCTCCAGCGGCATCCCCAGAGCGAGAAACTTCGACATCAGGGTGGGCATGTCCATCATGGCCGCGTTCATGCTCCGGCCATGCAGGTCGGTCGAAATGGAGTCCGGCGGGAACCCCTGCGCAATGGCCGCAGCCGCGTTGCGGAACACGAAGCTGCCCGCTCCGTGACCGACGTCGAACTTCACGCCACGCGACCTGGCTCGACCCAGATAGTCGTAGAGACGACCCTCCGCGTCGACCCACGGCACCTGTGCCCGGAAGCAGTGTGTCGCAATGTCGCCCGGACGCAAATGGTCCTCCACCAGCTCCCAGAACGGCCGTCCGGGCAGGAACTTCCCAAAGTCCACCATGACCGGCAGGCCAGCCTCGCGGCCCGCCTCGACGGCGCTGTCCACGGATGTCCAAGCCTCCGACTGGAAGTGCGCGGTCTTGACGCCGACAACGACATCGGCGTGCTTCTCAGCCACCCGCGCCACCGAGGCTGCATCGAAGTCCCCCTGCTCGGCCTCCTGGGACTCCATGCCCGGACCGGCGATGTTGATGAAGGCGAACACCTTGGTCCGCACGCGGTCGATGACGGACTCTCGGAAGGCCTCGAAGTTGCGCCAGCCCGAACTGCCGGCGTCCGCCATCGCCGTGACGCCCGCCCGGAAGCTGAAGCTGTCCGGCCAGATGCTGAGGTCACCCGCCCACGCGGACGGCGTACCCGTTGTCGAGAACAAGTGCGTGTGGATGTCGACCAGACCCGGAACGACGTACCGACCCGACACATCGAGCACCTGGACCGCCTTGTCCGGCGCGATTTCGGGCTCGACCGCCGCGATCTTCCCTTCGTGCACAGCCACGTCGTGCACGCCATTCACGCCGTTGCGAGGGTCGATCACGTGCCCGTTCGCAAGAACCAGATCGTACGTCTGGCCACAGGCGCCGACCGCCATCAGAAGCGCGAGCGGCAGGGCCCAAGCGGAGAATCCTAGGGAGCGGACCATGCGAAGATAACGATACATGAGACGGCTGCTCTGTCTGGCTCCGCTACTGCTCACAGCGTCCCTCCGAGCCGACATCTCGATCGTTGAGGAGATCATCGCGAAGGTCAACGACGCGATCATCCTGCGGTCGGAGTACGACCGCAGCCTAGCCCAGGGGATCCGTGACATCTACCAGGACGAATCGCTGTCGCAGGCGGATCTCGAGAAGCAGATCAGTCAGCGCGAGAGCGTTGCGCTGCGGGACATGATCGACCAGCGCCTGCTCGTCCAGAAGGGTGACGAGCTGGGCATCAGCGTCGAGGCGCAGGTGCTGAACCAGCGTGACGAGATCATGCGCCGCAACGACATCGAATCCACGGACGACTTCGAGGCCTGGGTACTGGAGCGCACAGGCGAGCCGGCCGAGGACCTCATGGACCGCATGCGCGAGAACTTCTTATCGCAGGCAGTCCTTGGCCAGGAAGTGTCCCGCCGCGTCGTCGTGACACGAGACGAGATCGAAGCCTACTACGAGGAGAACAAGGAGAACTTCGTGCGGTCCGAAGGTGTCCGGCTGAGCCAGATCCTGTTCACTTTGCAAGGCGACGAGGAAGTTGCGCGGAAGGAGGCTGAGGATGTCCGTGACCGCGTGCACCGCGGCGAGCCGTTCGCCGAGATGGCACGCCGATTCTCCGACGACGAGGGCACGAAGGAGCTCGGCGGGGCCATCGGCATCTATCGACGCGGGATGCTGCGCACCGAGATCGAGACCGCGGTGTTCGGAAAGCTTCAGGGTCACGTCACCGATCTGATCGAGGTGCCAAACGGCCTGCTCCTGCTGCGCGTCGACCAGAACTACCGTGAGGGACTGGCAGAGCTCGAGGAAGTGCAGGAGGACATCCGGGCCACTATAAGCGGACCGCGCTTCCAGCCGGAAATACGCAAGTACCTCAGCGAACTCAGGACCCAGGCATACATCGAGATCCGGCCCGGCTATGCAGACGCCGGCGGCGTTGAGGGCATGAACACGGCGTGGAGCGACCCCTCCCGGCTGGCACCGCAGACGACGACGCGTCAGGAGGTCATCAAGGCGCGTCCGCGCAAGCGCCTCCTTTGGGTGGTGCCGCTGCCGCGAAACAAGGTCGATGAAGACGACACCGACGACAGCGTCAGCGAAGGGCCCGCAGCCTCATGAGCGAACGCGAATGCGTCGCGGATCTGCGTAGCCGCCCGAAGGGGCATAGTGTCGACAACACCTTCCTTGTCCTAGATAAGGTTTCACGACTGACCAAGGCTGGGAAGCCCTTTCTGTCCCTGAAGCTCGGCGACAGCTCTGGTTCGATTTCGGGCAAGCTGTGGAACAACGTCGAGGCAATCGAGGGGCGGTTCGCTGAGGAGGACTACATTCATCTGAGGGGTCACGTGAACGAGTTCAGCGGCACGAAGGAAATCAACATCCAGACTCTGCAGAAGGTGCCCGAGTCCAAGGTCGACATGCGCGAGTTCGTGGCGCACACGGAGCGCGATCCAGACGAGATGTACGACGAAGTCCTGCAGGCGATTGCTGGATTCAAGAACGAGCACCTCCGACGCCTCCTGCGGTCGATCTTCGGAAGCGAGCAGTTTGCGACGGCCTACAAGAAGGCGCCTGCAGCGAAGATGATGCACCACGCCCGAGTGGGCGGTCTGCTGGAACACGTGTCGAGCCTCATGGATCTGGCGCGAGCCGTCGCTTCGCACTACGACGACCTCGACGAGGACCTGCTGCTCACGGGTGTCCTGCTGCACGACCTCGGCAAGATTGGCGAGCTGAAGGCGGACCGTACGTTTGGGTACACCGACCGGGGGAAGCTACTGGGGCACATCTACATCGGAACCGCCTGGATCGATCAGCGATGCGACAAGATCGAGGGATTCCCGCCGCGTCTGAAGAACGTGGTTCTGCACCTGGTTCTCGGGCATCACGGCAAGAAGGAGTTCGGCTCGCCCGTGCTGCCGGCGTTTCCCGAGGCGCTCGCGCTGCACTACATCGACGACCTCGATTCCAAGCTCGAGATCATGAGGTCGGCGATCAATGCCCAGACCAACGAGGACGCGTGGACGCCCGATCAGGTGTATGGCCTGCAGCGCTACGTTCTGGACAAGACGGGCTACCTAGAAGCCGAACCGGATCCGTCGCCGACCGCGGCCGCACCGCCTGCAACGGCGCCGCCAACCGAGCCAGCTCCGCCCACAGCGGAACCGGTCAACGTGGTGGCCGCAGCTCCGGAGGAGCCACCACTGCCCGTCGAACCTCCACCGCGATACGACGAGTTTGCGTCAGACGAGGACCTAGAGCCGGAGGAGGTTGAAACGGCGGAAGCGAGCCCCGTGGACAGCCAGCCAGCTCCGACCGCGGATGAGCCAGAGGACGATGTCCGCGAGGCGGAGGTTGAGGTCGCGGCCTCGGAGGAGCCGATTGCCGAGGAATCGGCCGCGGCGCGGATGGACTCCGAGGACGAAGCACCCGTCGAGGAACCGGTAGAGGCAACGCCCGAAACGGCTGCTCCGGAGGAGCCGGCCGCCCCGCCAGAGCCGCCGCCTACGCCGGCAAAGCCAGCGGCACCACCACTACGACCCAAGCCGATTCGCGGGCCGAAGTTCGTGGAAACCGGGTCGAGAACCTTCTCACCTGCGTTCTCCCCACCGCTGCCGAAGCCAATGCCGAAGCCTGAGCCTCTCGCAGACGGTTCCGAGCCGCCGGTTCAGGAGCCGCTTTGGCTCGACTACGGTGATGGCTAGCGGTCGCGAGACGGACCGCCAATCCGTTGCCACGCTCTTCTGGAGCGCATGGATCCACTGAGGCAAGTGAGTCGCACCCAAATGTCGCTACAAGGCAAGGTCATAGTCGTCACAGGTTCGACGCAGGGACTTGGCGAGGCTATCGTTCGCCTCGCGGCCGATTCGGGGGCCGCGGGTGTAGTGATCACTGGCCGCAACATCGACCGCGGACGCGCGGTGGCGACATCATGCACATCGAGTGCATGTAAGGCGATCTTCGTGCCCGCAAGCCTAGAGGATCCAGACGGCTGCCGGAACATCATTGACATGACCGAAGCGGAGTTCGGTCGCATCGACGGACTCGTGAACTCCGCGGCATGCACAGAGCGTGGCACGCTCGAGGACAGCACCACAGAACACTGGGACAAGTTCATGGCGATCAATCTCCGTGCGCCGTTCCTACTGATGCAGGGTGCTGTACGGATGATGCAGCGCGAAGCGCGTGGCGGCAGCATCGTGAACATCCTCAGCATGTCCAGCCACGGCGGAACGCCGAACCTAACGCCCTATAGCGTGTCGAAGGGAGCGCTGGCCACACTGACGAAGAACGCCGCGTACTCGCAGCGCAAGCACCGCATCCGCGTCAACGCCCTCAATATCGGCTGGATGGCCACGCCAGCCGAACACAGGGTTCAGGTCTCGGAGGGGCAGCCCGAGAACTGGCTGCAGCAAGCCGACGCGGAATCACCGTTCGGCAGAATCCTGCGGCCCGAGGACATCGCCTCAATGACCGTCTATCTGCTCAGCGACACCGCGGCCATGATGACCGGCGCACTGATCGACTTCGACCAGCACGTCTTGGGCATCTACAATCCTTGAGCAAATAGACCTCGAAGGCGGGTGGTATTCTGGGAATACGGCGGGGCCAGTACGAGCATGCAATGGATGCTGCCGGGCCCGTGATCGTGGGCGCGTAGCTCAATTGGTAGAGCAAGTGACTCTTAATCACTAGGTTCGGGGTTCGAGTCCCTGCGCGCTCACCATTTTCCAGACTCCACCATGCCAGCGGTGGTCGTAACTCGACACGGTTCCTGACCTGCGGGCCGCAGAGACTGTACGAGGAGCGCTGCTGCGCCCGCGGGGACATAGAGAACCGGGTCCAGAAGCAGCAACTGGAGCTGGTCGCCGACCGCACCAGCGCCGGCTGTACCTGAGCAGCTTCCCCAGCGCGCTGCTGGAGTACGTGCGCCAGTTCGGCATGCGGGGCCCTCCTGTATAGAACGCGCAGCGCGGCACCATCCGTGGGCGGCTGATCCGGATCGCGGTGCAGACCAGCATCGCTGCGCGCCGCGTGCCCCGATTCACACCCGCATCCCTGCCGGAGGTCTCCCAACCCCTCGAATCCGCTCGGTTCCCGAAGCCCAACCTCCTCAGGTGAGATATGAGGGCTAGTTGCTATCGGTCCTTCGTTGTCGATCACTTGTGGGCCACAAGGGGGTTTGTGTCTCACTTCTCCCCGAAAAGTGAGCGGCAACGTCCGTTGTGTGTATTCTGTGCCACTCAAAACACATCCCTTCCGTCGGCGATGTTCGGCAGTTCGGGTAACGCCAGGACGGTGGACCAGCTGCCGCCTCCCTCCGTGACGGTTCTCAGAGCACCATCCGCACGCAGCAACTCGCCTTCGTCAGTTGGAGAGTCACTGGCCTCGGCGCACCGTTCGGGCTCGGGCCGTGGGCTTAGGCCCTCGGGATGGGTCGCTCGAATCGCTCGTGGTACCTGGCCATCTCTTCAAGAAGGCCCGCTCGTTCGGAGTTTCGGTCCGACGGCGACGTGAAGCTCCGATCACGCTCCGCGACCGAGCCCTTGGCGAAGCCCGGCCAGCTCCGGCTTCCGGCGCTCCCAAACCGCGACAACAGGCGACTCAACAGGCAGGGGCGCACCTCCGTTGTCGATCACTTGTGGGCCACAAGGAGATTTGTGGCCCACTTCTCCCCGAAAAGTGAGCGGCAACATCCCTTGTGCGTATTCTGTGCCACTCAAAACACATCCCTTCTTTCGGCAATGTTCGGCGGTTCGGGGAACGCCAGGACGGCAGACCGGCGACAGCGCCCCTCGACGACGGTTCTCAGAGCACCGTCCTCACGCAGCAACTCGCCATCCTCTGCTGGATGGTCGTTGGCCTCGACGCACCGTTCGGCCTCGGGCAGTGAGCTCAGCGCCTCGGGATGAGCCGCTCGAATCGCTCGTGGCCGTTGGCCGGCTCTTCACGAAGGCCCGCCTATTCGGAGTTTCGGTCCGACGGCGATGTGACGTTCCGATCGCGCTCTGCGACCAAGCCCCTGGCGAAGCCCGGCCAGCTCCGGCTTCCGGCGCTCCCAAACCGCGACAACAGGCGACTCAACGAGCAGGGGGGGGGCACCTTCGTTGTCGATCACTTGTGGCCACAAGGAGGTTTGGGTGCCACTTTTCCTCGAAAAGTGAGCGGCAAGGTCCGTTGTGTGTCATCTGTGCCACTCAAAACACATCCCCTCCTTCAGCGATGTTCAGCAGTTCGGGGAATGCCAAGACGGCAGACTGGCGCCCGCGTCCCCCGACGACGGATCTCAGAACACCCTCGTCACGTAGCAACTTCAGAATTCGCCGTGCCGAGGATGGCGGGATGGCCAGCTGCTCCACGAACTCGGTGCCACGAAAGATCGGCCGATCGAAGATCCAGTCCAAAGCGTAAATGCCCAAACTGGACCGAGTGAGACCGAGAATACGTCTCTTGAGGGATTCGTAGAGATTCAAGATGTCTTGGGCCTTGACTAGGTTTTCCTCCGCCTGCTCCTGCACAGCCTGCAAGAAGAACCTACACCAGCCCGCCCAGTCGTCGTCACGGGAAACGGCGAGCAGACCGTCGTAGTAGGCATCTCGGTGGGATTCGAGCCAAGCGCTGATGTAGAACGTCGGCGCACGGATGAGGCGTTGCTGCCAGAGGAACAGGGGCACCAGCATGCGTCCGAGACGTCCATTGCCATCCAGGAACGGGTGCAGGGCCTCGAACTCCGCATGTAGGATGGCTAGTTGCACCAGACGGTCGGGGGCATCTTGGTGCAGATAGCGCTCCCAAGCGCTCATGGCGTCGGGTAGCGCCTCCGCCCCGATAGGAACAAATGTGGCCTCATCAATGGAACAGCCCGGCGGACCGATCCAGTTGGGGATGCGTCGGTAGTCGCCAGGTGCCTTGCCCGTTCCGCGCACGCCGTCAAGCAAGATTCGGTGCGATTGACGGATGACCCGCTGAGAAAGGGGTAAAGTCTGCAGCATCTCCACGGCACGCCGTAGTGCGGTGCGATAGTTCAAGACCTCTTGGACATCTAGGCGGCGTGAGGCCGACTCCGGCTCCAGTCCTGCTTCGAATCCGAGCACATCGCTCAAGGTGGCTTGGGTGCCTTCAATGCGCGAGGAAAGGACAGCCTCACGGGTGGTCAGCGGACCCAGCAGAACATTCCGATTGGGTATCGCAGCGAGCATCCCGTCGTAACGCGCCACGGCCGCGTAGGCTGGACCAAGAAACGGAATCAACTTCGGCCAGTCGAGACGTTCTTCGGGTGGGAACCCTCCTGTTTTGTAATGGACGGCGGCCGTCACAGCTCCCAGAACCTCAGTGCACCCAAGTTTGCCCGATCAGGGCGTCAAGCCGAGCCCCCACGGCCTGCTGTTTGCGGATCTCCCTCACCGGTCCCTTGATCTACTACTAGAGCGACTCTCCGTCCCGCTTCCCAAGGAGCACACCAACATATCGACTCAGCGTCAGAATGTGGCGAGGTCTTCTCTCCCCAGACCATCCAGGTACTCCTGACAGAATCCCAGTATCTCGCCGGAGCAATCCTCCACATTCCACCCGAGCATCATCGCAGTGATGGATAGATCTTCTCCACGCTCCTGAGGTCTGCGCACAAGTCACCACCGCTAGGTGGGTATCCGAGTCGAGGAGAAGATCTGGCTGGGCAATGCGCCTATGGCCAGATGAGAGATCGTGAGCCGCTGACGGGGTCCAACGTGGCGGCTGGTCTGCCCCAGTGACCATGGCCTGTGACAGTCCTTCGGGATAGGAACTGAGGCGGCAGGCTGGGTTCGTCAGCAGCCACTCTGGCGCTGCGGATGTAAGGACTTCCAGCGGGCCGCTCAAAGCGTCCCAAAGGGGCTCCCTAAGGCGTCATCTTGCGGTGATCGTGCACGGCATGTATCCTATTCACCGCTCCGTAAGGGGCCGGGTTTCGACTGCGGTTCCGGGCGAGCCTGAAAGGAAGCCAATGGCAACAAACAGAGGTGTCAACTACATTCGTCCCGGTGTCGTCGAAGTCCAGTCGATCGACTTCCCGAAGCTAGAGCTGGGGAACCGCCTGTGCCAACACGGCGTCATTCTCAAGATCGTCTCGACCAACATCTGCGGCAGCGACCAGCACATGGTGCGCGGGCGCACCACAGCCCCTATGGGCCTGACCCTTGGCCACGAGATCACAGGCGAGGTGATCGAGGCCGGCCGCGACGTAGAATTCATCAGCGTCGGTGACATCGTCTCCGTGCCGTTCAACATCGCCTGCGGTCGCTGCCGGAACTGCAAGGAACAGAAGACCGGAATCTGCCTTAGCGTCAATCCAGCCAGGCCTGGCGCGGCCTACGGCTACGTGGACATGGGCGGATGGGTCGGCGGCCAAGCCGAGTACGTAATGGTCCCGTACGCTGACTTCAACCTGCTGAAGTTCCCGGACAGGGACCAGGCGATGGAGAAGATCCGTGACCTGACCCTGCTGTCCGACATCTTTCCGACCGGCTATCACGGTGCGGTCACGGCCGGCGTGGGGCCCGGCACCATCGTCTATGTCGCCGGCGCGGGCCCGGTCGGCCTTGCCTGCGCACACTCCTGCCAGCTTCTGGGCGCGGCGTGCGTGATCGTGGGCGACATGATTCCGGAGCGACTGGCCCAAGCGCGCAGCTTCGGGTGTGAGACCGTCGACCTGCGGGCCGACGCCACGCTGGAGGAGCAGATCGAACAGATCATCGGACCTCCGGACGCCAGCGGCGAGCTAGCCGTCGACTGTGGCGTGGACTGCGTCGGATTCGAGGCCAGGGGTCACGGCAAGAATGCTGTCGTCGAGCGGCCAGCCACGGTGCTGAACGCCCTCATGCAGCTTACGCGTGCCGGTGGTGGCATCGGCATTCCGGGGCTGTACGTGACGGGCGATCCCGGCGGTGTCGACGAGAACGCCAAGATCGGCAACCTCGGCATTCGCATCGGCTTGGGCTGGGCCAAGTCGCACCACTTCATGACAGGCCAATGCCCCGTGATGAAGTACCACCGCAACCTGATGCAAGCGACCCTGTACGGCAAGGCCAATCCTGCCAAGGCCTGCAACGTCACATGCATCAGCCTCGACGAGGCGCCTGCGGGCTATCGCGACTTCGACAAGGGTGCCGCGAAGAAGTACGTCATCGATCCGCACGCGATGCTCGCCGCGGCGTAAGCCCGCCACACAGCGCGAATCGAAGGCAGACTAGCCTGACGAGGGTGGAAGTGCGTTTAGCATGAGAGCAATGCCCCAGTCAGTCACGCGTCGTCGCATCCTCCAGGGCGGGTCGCTCGCAGCGGTCGGTGCCGCCTGTAGCGCACCGACCGCGTCCGAGGAGCCAGCAGCGGCCGAGAACTACCGCATTCCGCTGGGAGTGTCGAGCTACTCGTACTGGCACTTCGAGCAGGAGAAGTTTCCGATCGAGGACGTCATCGACCACGCCGCCGAAGTGGGCTTCGACGGCGTGGAAATCCTCCACCGGCAGATGGAGAGCGAGGAACGCGATTACATGAACGCCCTCAAGAGGCGGGCGTGGAACGCGGGTCTCGACCTGATCATGCTCTCGATCCACCAGGACTTCGTGGATCCCGAGCCGGCGAAACGCCAAGAGGCGATCGACCACACGAAGCACTGCATCGACCTAGCCCATCAGCTCGGTATCCCGGCGATCCGCCTGAACACCGGGCGGTGGGGCACGATCCGTTCGTTCGACGACCTCATGGCGGCCAACGGCGACGAGCCCACGATCGAGGGCTACACCAACGACGACGGCATCAAGTGGTGCGTGGACTCGATCGCGGAATGCGTCCCGCACGCCGCTGGGGCTGGTGTGGTCATGGCCCTCGAAAACCACTGGGGCCTTTCCACGAAGGTGGATGTGCTGCTGCGGATTCACGGCGAGGTCGACAGCCCGTGGCTGGGAATCAACATGGACACCGGCAACTATGTCGGAGACCCGTATCCGCAGATAGAGCAATTGGCCCCGCACGCCAACATCGTGCAGGCCAAGACCTATCAGGGCGGAGGAGTCTGGTACACCCTCGACTTGGACTACCCAAGAATCGCGGGCATCATGCGGGAGGCCGGGTTCCGGGGCTACGTGTCGCTGGAGATGGAGGGGAAGGCCCCGGCCAAGGACGCTGTAGCCGAGAGCTATCAGATCCTCCGTGGAGCATTCGCCTAGGCATCTGTACGCCAAGCGAAATCCGGTCGCCTAGACGGTGTTTGCTAGCCTTGATTTCGCTGTCAATGCGATATCTGAAGCACCTATTCCTAGTGGCAGCCCTGCCCTTGGCACTGTCTGCGGCGAGGACACACGACACAAATCCAATGAGTTCCGCTGAGGACTACCAGGAGGGCAAGCGGCTCTACCGCATCCACTGCGGCAACTGCCACGGCATGCAGGGCGACACCGGCCGGGGCGCTCGGCTGGCACGGGGTGAATACCGGCACGGCAACTCCGACGCCGAACTCTTCGACATCATCGAGGGTGGGATCATCGGCACGGAGATGCCGGGCCTCTGGGTGGAGGAGGACGACATCTGGCGCATCCTGCTCTTCGTCAGGGACTTCGCGAAGCAGGCCACTTCGTCCTGCGAAGTCGGCGCGGGCGACGCACAGGTGGGCCGGGCCGTATTCAACGAGCGTGGTTCATGCCTGGCATGCCACACCGTCGGCTCCGACGGCGGAAGACTCGGACCCGACATGAGCTTCGCGGGTGCGATGTTCTCCGCGGAACAACTCAAGGTGGCCCTGCTCGAACCGTCCAAGGACGTGGCCAGGCGCTACCGCACAGTGCGAGTCGAGACAGCCGACGGAGAAAGGGTCGAAGGGGTCTGGATGAACGAGAACCTCTACAAGATCCACATCATGGACCGTGGAGACGACATCCGTTCGTTCCGCAAGGAGGCTCTGAGATCGCTGGAGAAACCCAAGGACTCCCTGATGCCGGCTTACGGGGGCATCCTCAGCGAGGACGACCTCTCGAGCCTGCTCGCCTACCTCTGCAGCTTGGGAAGTGAAGCCAAGGAGACCGCCGAATGACACGCCTCGCGACCATATGCGCGCTCTCGCTCGCCGTCCTGCTCGTTGCGCCGTACGGCGCCGCCCAGGTCTCTCTAGAAGACCTGAAAATGGATCCGGAGGTCGGCGAGGACTGGCTCAACTACCACGGCGGTTACGCAGGCCACCGACACAGCCTGCTTGACGAGATCGACACGTCCAACGTGGGCGGCATTCGTATGGAGTGGGTGTTCCAGTCAAGAATTCAGGAGAAGTTCGAGGTCACGCCCCTCGTCCACGAGGGCATCATGTACATCACCGTCCCGCCAGGCGACGTGTACGCCCTTGATGCCGAGACCGGCGAGCGTCTATGGCGCTACTCCCGGCAGCTTCCTCCCAAGCTCATCGCCTGCTGCGGCCTGGTGAACCGTGGACTGGCGATTCTGGGCGACCGGCTCTTCATGGCGACTTTGGACGCCCACACGATCGCCCTGGACCGGAAGACTGGGCGTCTGCTTTGGGAGACCGAGCTAATCGACTACTCCCTGGGATACTCCGGCACCCACGCCCCACTGGTCGTGAAGGACCTGGTCATGGTAGGAACCGCGGGCGGCGAGTACGGCATCCGAGGATTCATCGACGCCTTCGACGTCGAGACCGGCGAGAGGCGTTGGCGGTTCTACACGATCCCCGGCCCAGGCGAGTTCGGCAACGACACGTGGGCGGGCGACTCCTGGAAGCGCGGAGGCGCCTCGGTCTGGATCACGCCTAGCTACGATCCGGAACTGAACCTCGTCTATTGGGGCACCGGCAACCCGGGTCCGGACTGGAATGGGGACGTGCGCTTGGGCGACAACCTGTTCTCAGACTCCGTTGTGGCGCTGGACGCCGACACCGGCAAGCGCCGCTGGCACTATCAGTTCACGCCGCACGACGTCCATGACTGGGACGCGACCCAGATCATGGTGCTGCTGGACAAGCCGTACCGGGGAGAGGACCGGAAGCTGCTGGTCACCGCCAATCGCAACGGGTTCATCTACCTCCTGGATCGGGAGACTGGTGAGTTCCTCAAGGCCACGCAGTTCGTCAAGCAGACCTGGGCCGTTGGCATTTCCGAGGAAGGACGCCCGATCCGCAGGCCCGGTATGGAACCGAGCGCGGAGGGTACCGAGGTGTGGCCGACGGTAGCCGGAGGGACGAACTGGATGTCGCCGGCCTACAACCCCGACACAGGTCTCTACTACGTGTCTTGCCGAGAAGGCAGCAGCACCTACTTCAAGGGCGAGACCGAGTACCGTCCCGGCACGCGCTACTGGGGCAGCATGTTCGTGAACGAGCGCACAATGGACAACTGGTACGGTGCCGTGCGCGCATACGATCCCGTGAGCGGCGAGCGGATTTGGGAGCACAGGCTGTTCCAGCCTGCTTGGGCAGGACTGGTCTCGACCGGCGGAGGGCTTGTTTTCGCCGGAACCTCCGATGGGTTCTTCAAGGCCTTGGATGCCAAGGACGGCGACGAGCTCTGGCGCATCAACCTTGGCGCCGCGGTGCAGTCCAGTCCAATGACCTATTCAGTCAACGGACGCCAGCTGGTGGCGGTCGCGTCGGGCAGCGGGGTGTTCGTGTTCGGCGTGCCCCAGACCGACTAAAGGGATCGCTTAGAGCAGATCCAGTACAAGGTCGTGCTCCGGCGGCTCGAAGGTCGAGATGCGGAACGCATTCTCAACTAGCTCCTGCGCCTCCGGCAGATTCGTCTCGTCGTTGTAGTAGAGCGAGCAGAGGCCCGTGCCGTTGACGACCTGCTGGCCGACCTTGGTTTCCAGCACGACTCCGACCGCCGGATCCGCACTGGCCTCGTCCTGACCCCTTCCCGCACCCAGCAGGATCGCGGCACGTCCGATCTCGTGGGCGTCGATCTTGCTCACGAACCCATCGCGGGGAGAGCTGATCCCAGTGGCTCCCGACGGACAGGGCAGCTTGTTGTTGTCCACCAGCGACTCTGGATCTCCACCCTGGGATTCCACCGTCTTCAGAAGGGCCCGCAGGGCCGATCCGTCGGCAACCGCCTGCTGCGCCGTCTCGCGTGCGCTTTCGATGGACATCGACGTGTCTGCAAGGAATATCATCCGGGCGGCCAGCTCGTTGGCCAAGCCCTGCACGTCTTCCGGCCCCTCGCCACGCAGCGTCTGCGAGACCTCCATGATCTCGAGGGCGTTCCCGACCGTGTATCCGAGTGGCTGCTCCATGTCGGTCAGCAGTGCCTGCACCTTGACGCGCAGCTTGCGGCCGATGGAGATCATCTGCTGCGCGAGCCGACGCGCCTCCGTCCTGCTGGAGAGCAAGGATCCACGGCTCACCTTGATGTCGACGATCAGGCCCTCGATGTCCTCGGTCAGCTTCTTGGACATGGCCGACGCAGCAATCAGCGCCACGTTGTCCACGGTTGCCGTCTGCTCACGCAGTTCGAAAAACCGCTTCTCTGCTGGTGCCAACGAGTTGCTCTGCTCGGCGAACGCAAGGCCGTTGCGCGAAACCTGGTCTGTGAACTCGGCGATGTCGAGGTCGGTCCGCAGGTTCGGTATCGCCTGCAGCTTGCTGAGGTTGCCGATGACCGGTCCCGTGCCGTGGCTGACGACCATCGGAACTGCAACCCCAGCAGCCGCGGCGATGGGGGCAGCGATCAGAGGGGTCTTGTCGCCGACTCCGCCCGTCGAGTAGCAGTCGACCCTAGGCTTGCCAAGGTCGCCTAGGTCGAGCCGTTCGCCACAGCCCAGCATGGCTGTGGTGATTGAGGCAGCCTCGATCTCAGTGAATCCGCTGCACACGCCCGCCATCAGGAACGCGCCCATCTGCGCTTCCGAGATCTCGCCCAGAGTGAAGCCCTTGACCAGCCGCTCGAATTCCGCCAGCGGTATCTCGCCACCGTTCCGCTTGCTCCGAATGAGGTCTACGATGCGTTCCATTTCTACGGGTCACATTGGCGCGCAGCCTTGGCGCCACCACAGTCGGAGGCACAATGCAGGCGGCGTTGCGCGTAAGCCGCATACAGGGACAGATTACCACGTATACGGACGGTTCGAGGCCTTGCTAGTAGCTGTTCGGGCACGGACCCTGCGCACCATCGCAGGCTCCCGATGTGCCCGAACGGTGCAGGCGGCCGGATATGGCACCCGTCCTGCGACGATTCGCGAACGAGAGTCTAGGTCCGCGCCAAGTTTTCGGGCGCGGGGACTGGAACTGTCGAACGCCCTTCTGCAACAACCCGGAACATCGCCAACAGATCCTCTGTGACAAGGCCGTTCGTCGCCACGAGGTACCGGTCGCCAAGGGCGTACCGTCCGCCATTGAGGTCGCAGTACCTGCCACCCGCTTCCCTGACCAACACCACCCCTGCCGCCACGTCCCACGGCTTGAGGCCGATCTCCCAGAAGCCTTCGAAGTGACCCTGGGCAACGGAGCAGAGGTCCAGGGCGGCTGAACCGGTGCGACGCACGCCGTGCGTGAGCATGGCGATCTCTTGGAAGTAGTGCAGATTGGGGTTCGTGCTGCGGATCGAGCTCGGGAACCCCGTCGCAAAGAGGCCCTGCTTGACGTCCCCTCGGCCGGAGACCTGGATGCGGCGGCGATTGAGATAGGCCCCGGCACCGCGCTCGGCGGTGTAGAGGTCGTCGCGGGTGGGGTCGTAGACGACCCCCGCCAGACCTCGGCCACGGCACCACAGGCCGATGCTCACGCAGAACCGCGTCAGCCCGTGCGCGAAGTTGGTCGTCCCGTCGAGGGGATCGATATACCAGACGAAGTCGCTGTCCCCGTCGTACCCACCGCCTTCCTCGGCCACGATGGAATGCCTCGGGAACTGGGACCGGATGCGGTCCACGACGAAACGTTCGGCCGCCCGGTCGGCAGCCGTCACCGTGTCGTATGGCCCCTTGTACTCGACCGAGACACGGCCATAGTGCCGCAAGAGGATGGATCCCGCGCCGCGCGCCACCTCGGTGGCGAACGAGATGTAGTCCGTTTGCGCCATCTCGGCGTCCTATTCAGGCTATCAACGCAGCCCTTGGCCGAATGATCAGAACGACGGAGCTCCTCGGACGATCGGGGGCCGAGGTCGCCCGTCCGGCGGACGAGCCTCCTTCTCAGCGTCCTCGGGCTCCTCCTGCACCGTGTCACCGCGTTGCGGCATGCGTCGCACGTTGACCACTGAGCCTGTGGAAGTGCTGGGCCGCGCACGCCGCGCCTGCGGTTCAGGTCTGCGCGCGAAGTACGCCGACCGGGACAGCGTCACGGCACCCTCGCGATTCGCCTGAACATCAATCTTTCGGAGCGACTTGCTGGGCGCTGCGCCACCGTCGAGGGGATAGAAGCCGAGTAGATACTGCGTGCGCAGGTTGCGCAGGACCTCCCGAAAGACCTCGTCCAAGTTCTCGGCTCCGTGCTGTACGAATGACTCACCGCCCGTATTCTTCGCCAGCGTCAGAAGAGCATGCTCCCCGCCTCTGTTACGACCAGCGTCGGCGCGGATCGGCAGAACAATCAACGGATAGATGGCGATCTCGTGGTCGTGCGCGGCCTGCAGTGCATCGTTGAACTGCCACCCGCTCGTGGTGTCGCCCCCGTCGGTGATCATGAGGAGGACCCGGCGACCCTGACGCGTGCCAAGCGACCTCGAGGCCAGCACGATGGCGTCATACACCGACGTCCCGGTCTTGGGCCGGATCTGTCTCAGTCCGCCCTGCAGCTTCGAGAGGCTGCGCGTGAAGCCGGCATGGGCCTCGACGCCACTGGAGAACGAGTAGACGGCGGCAACGTCAGATGCCTCCACGTCGCTGGCGAACAACGCGTCCAGAAATCGCTCGGCTGACTTGACCTCGTAGCGGAGCTCGATCGCCGTGCTAAGGCTGGTGTCGAGCATCAGCACAAGTGACAACGGCCTGTTCGTGCGCCTCTCGAACACCGCAATCTCCCTTGGCTCGCCCTCCTCGAGAACCGCGAAGTCCTCACGGTTGAGGTCGCCGATCGGCGCACCCCGACTGTCCTTGACCGTCACTGGCAGAGTGACCAGACTTACGTCCGACTCAAACGTCGGGGCCTCCTGGGCGAACGCTGCGCCACAGAGCATCCACAGGGCCGCCGCGAGGACGCATGAACGCGTCACGAAGCGGCCAACGGTACGGACGCGTCCCATTCGCCTTCCACCCACACCTCGCCGTCAGCGAAGTGCTCCTTCTTCCACACGGGCACTTTGCGCTTGACCTCGTTGATCGCGTCGAGGCTCGCCTGGTACGCAGGATGCCGATGTGCCGAGGCGACAACGATGGAGACGCTCGCCTCGCGAATCTCGAGGCGCCCGATGCGGTGCACCAGCGCTATCCCGTGGATATCGGTGCGCTTGAGTATGTCGTGGCCAATTGCAGCCAGCTGGCGCAGGGCCAGCGGCACGTAGCACTCGTAGTCGAGATAGAGTGTGCGGCGTCCCTTGGAGTTGTTGCGCACCACTCCCTCGAAGACGATCACGGCCCCGTCGCCGTCTCCCTGAAGATCCTCGGCCAGTGCGCGACTGTCGATCGGCTCCCGCGTCACCGCCGCGAAGACGCCGTCCGCCGATTCGGTGGCGAGCCACCCGGTGCCTCCGCTCACCGGCGGCATCATGGCGACTTCGTCACCGGCCTCGAGTCGCTCAGAAGGCTCCGCGAAACGCTGGTTGCGTGCGATTGCGATGCTCGACCTCATTGCCGCGAACCTTGCATGCTGAGACGCGTAGTGATCGAAGACCGTTGCGAGGCACGCGCCATCATCGACTTCAAGGTCGTCCTCAGGACAACCGACCACATCCTTCAGCTGCCCGAAGAAGAGCACGCGTACCCGCATGATCGACTTCATTCTCGCAGCACGGAGCCGACCGCAGCCTGCGCTAGGAGGAGGACCAGGCCTCTAGGTACTTGAGTCCCGTGCCGGTGTTGTAGATCACCAGTTCCTCGTCAGCGCCTAGGAACCCGGACGCCAAGAGACGCTCGGCGGCCGCCACGCAGGCCGCACCCTCCGGTGCCACGAACAACCCTTCGGACGCGGCGAGGCGACGCCCTGCAGCCAGCGTGTCGTGGTCATCGATCGCGATGGCCGTCCCACCGCTCTCGCGCACTGCCGCGAGCACGAGGAAATCGCCAAGCGCCTTGGGAACGCGCAGACCGCTCGCGACCGTGCTCGCGTTGTCCCAGAATCTGGACTTCTGTTCGCCGGCTTCCCAGGCACGCACGATCGGTGCGCATCCAGATGCCTGGACCGCGATCATCTTGGGCCGGTGCGAGCCGATCCAGCCGAGTTCCTCCAGCTCTGCAAACGCCTTCCACATCCCAATGATGCCGACGCCGCCACCCGTGGGGTAGAAGATTGCGTCCGGCAGACGCCAGCCAAGCTGTTCGGCCAGTTCCAGGCCCATCGTCTTCTTGCCCTCGATCCGGTAGGGCTCCTTTAGGGTCGAGAGATCGAACCACCCCTCCCGGTCCTTCCGCTCGGCTACGATCCTGCCGCAGTCGCTGATGAGGCCGTCCACGAACGTGACGTTGGCACCCATCACTTCGCATTCGACCGCATTGGCCTGTGGCACATCCTGCGGCATGAACAGGTGCGCTTCGATGCCGGCCCGCGCTGCGTAGGCAGCGAGCGCACTGGCCGCATTCCCGGCCGAGGGAGCCGCCATCTTGCGAACGCCGAGCTCCTTGGCCATCGAGACTGCGAGCGCCATGCCTCGAGCCTTGAACGTCCCGGTCGGGTTCGCGCTCTCGTCCTTGATCCACAGGCGGCGGGAGCCAATCTGCGGACCTAGTCGTGGGATCTGCAGCAGGGGTGTCCAACCCTCCCCGAGGCTGACGATGTTGTCCGGATCGCTGAGTGGCAGGAGGGGTCCGTAGCGCCAGAGCGACCGCCGGTTCTGAACGAAGGTATCCCGATCCAGGTCGCCTCTGGCCTGTTGCAGGTCGTAGCGGGCGAGCAGAGGTGCACCCGCAGGCGAGAGACCCTGCAAGATGCCGGCGGGGACCACTTCGCCGGTTCTACTGCACTCCAAGCGGTCTATGAACGTCGTAGCATGCAACTAGGCAAGTATGGAACACGGTTCGATGGTGCGTCCAATTGGCCTGGTGCTGCTGGCCGCCCTCGCCGCAACTGCCGACACGGCCGTCCTGCGGAATGGGGCCCGCATTCAGATCGAGCGCCACGAAGTCCGCGGCGATCATGTGCATCTGGTGACGCAGGACGGCGGCTGGATTCGTCTGCCGGCCAGTTCCGTGGCACGGTTCGAGTCTGAGGATGAACCGCTCGCGCCGCCGGCAAAGCCTGTCGGCGCCGCGGCCCCCACCACTCGTGCGGTGGTCATCGAGAGTGCCCTGCCCCGCATTGCGGCGGAGGAAGGGATGCCGCTGGCGCTGGTTCGGGCCGTGGCGATCGCGGAGTCCGGCCTGCGCCAAGACGCGGTATCGCCCAAGGGCGCGATCGGAGTCATGCAGCTGATGCCGTCCACCGCCGGCGAAGTCGGCGTCGACCCGCACCTGCCGGAAGAGAACGTGCGAGGCGGCATCCGCTACCTCAAGCAGATGCTAGGGCGCTACGACGGCGACGAAGGCCAGATCGTCAAGGCACTCGCCGCCTACAACGCCGGTCCAGGAAGTGTGGACCGGTACGGCGGCACCCCTCCGTACCCCGAAACCGAGGGCTACGTGGCCAAGGTGATTCGCCTGTTTCTGGAGGGCTCACAGGAGTCGGATTGACAGGCTGGGACCAGGCCAAGACTAGCCGCCTATACTCATGGTTGCGGGGCCTGCCCGCTCCATTTCATGAAGCTCCAGACGAAGCTCGTGCATGCCGGCGACCGGCACAAGCTTGGGCGCTACACGCCGGTCTCGACACCGGTCTACGCGTCATCGAGCTTCTTCTACGACACGTCGGAGGAGCTGGCAGATGTCTTCGCCGACCGCGAGCCTGGTGAGGTCTACTCGCGGTTGGGCAACCCCAGTTGCAGTGCGCTGGAGGAGCAGATTCTCGCTCTGGAGGGTGGGAGCTGCGCGTACGCCACCGCGTCCGGCATGGCAGCCGTGCACCTTGCTCTGATGGCCGGACTTCTTGACCGGCGTCAGTCCGTCGTCGCCGCGGATGTGCTCTACGGCGGCAGCCTCGAACTCCTGGACTCGGTACTCCGGCAGTCGGGCGTCGATGTCCGGTTCTGCGACTTCTGCGACCTCGACGAACTGCGCTCGGCAGTCGACGAGACGCGCCCGGCCCTGCTGATCACGGAGACGGTCTCCAATCCGTGCCTGCGCGTGGCGGACCTGCGGGAAGTTCGCAAGATCGCCGACGACGCGGGTGCGCTGATGCTCGTCGACAACACGTTCAGTCCCATACTCATGCGCCCGATGGATTACGGGGCGGACATGGTCATCCACAGCGCCACGAAGTACATGGGCGGCCACGGCGACGTGCTGGCCGGCGCTGTCGTCGGCACCGAAGCGCACGCGGAGAGCCTGCGGCAGGTGCAGCGCTGCCTCGGCGGCAACCTCGGGCCGTTCGAGGCGTTTCTGGTGATGCGCGGCGTCAAGACGCTCGCGCTGCGTATGCGAAAGCACTGTGACAATGCCCGCGCGGTGTTCGAGGGCCTGCGCGGCCATCCGAAGATCGGGCAGCTGATCTATCCCGGATCTGCGGACCATCCAGACCATCAGCTGGCCAAGGAGCTGCTTCCTGAGGGTCAATACGGAGGGGCCATCGGCATCGACGTCAAGGGAGGGGCCGATGGCGCATACGCGTTCCTGGACGCGCTGCAGTTGGCAAAGACCTCCGCCAGCATCGGCGACCTCACGACGCTGGCGCTGCATCCTTCAAGCGCCACCCATCGTATGCTCCCTATGGAGGAGCGACTGTCCAGGGGCATCACCGAGGGGCTGGTCCGGCTTTCGGTGGGGGGCGAGCATCCCGACGACATCCTCGCCGACCTGCGACTGGCCCTGGAGGCAGCATGAACCGGCAGACCCTGGCCATCCACAGCTGCCTGCCCGAAAGCGAGAACGGGCACTTCACGTCGTCAGCGGCGCCGATCGAGATGTCGGCGAGCTTCCACTACCACGACGCCCGTGACCTGACAGCCGTCGCCAACGGTGAACTGGAGGGATTCGTCTACCAGCGCTATGGCAACCCGACGGCTGCCATGCTGCAGCGTCAGATGAGCGCGATCGAGGGTGGCGCGACGGCCGTCGCGAGCAGCTCCGGCATGGCCGCCATGCACATGGGACTCATGACGGTGCTGCATGAGCGGCCAAGGCTCGTGCTGGGTGCGGACGTGCTGTTCGGTCAGACCTATCAGCTCCTGCAGCTAATGGAGCAGCAGGGGGTGGACGCCCGGTACGTCGACATGTGCGACCTCGGCCAAGTGGAGAGCGCTCTGGACAGGCACGAGGTCGGGTGCCTGCTGCTGGAGACCGTCTCGAACCCCTCGCTGCGGGTTGCGCCGCTGGACGACATCTGCAGGTTGGCGAAGGCAAGGGGCGTGCCGGTTCTGGTGGACGCGACCTTCACAACCCCCGTGATGAGCCGTCCCATCGAGGTCGGGGCTTCGGTCGTCGTCCACAGCGCAACGAAGTACCTGGCCGGTCACGCCGACGTGCTGGGTGGGATCTCGCTGTGCGACGCGGAGCACAGCGAGTTCATGACGGGCCTTGGCCGACATCTCGGCGCCAATCTAGGCCCGTTCCACTGCTTCCTGACCTCGCGTGGCATCAAGACACTGCCGATGCGGTTTGAGGAGCACTGCCGCAACGCCATGCACGTGGCCCGAGTACTGGAAGCCCATCCTCGGGTGGAGCGGGTGCACTATCCGGGACTTGAGAGCCATGCGGACAAGCAGGTCGCGGATCGACTCTTCGACTGCGACGCGGACCGCGCCAGGATGTACGGCGGCATGGTCGCGTTCGAGGTGCCCGACGCGGGTCGGTCGGAAACGTTTCAATTCATGAACCAGCTCCATTTCGTGGTGCGGACACCGAGCCTCGGCGACATCCACTCTCTGATCACCCATCCAGCGACGACGACGCACCGCAACCTGAGCCCGAAGAGGCGCGAGCAGCTCGGCATCGGCGAGAACCTGGTCCGGCTCTCGGTCGGCATCGAGGATCGTGACGACATCGCGAACGACATCGTCCAAGCGCTCGAATCGCTGTCGTAGCGGGCGCGGAGTCAGGGTGCTCGGCAGACAAAGCTGTCCGCTGTGTTGGTGGCGCCCCCTTGGTAGACCGCTCGCTCCGGGTATACGCAAAGCGGGCGCGACTGTGCGACCGCACCTTCCTTGACCTTCCTTGCCGTGAGGCTCGTCGGCGCCTCGTCCCGCTCGACCCAGTCCTCGAGAGCGCCGAGCCAGTCCACCCGGTCCGGGCCCGGGCCGCGCGCACAGTGGAATACGCCTGGCATTAGGAACAGTCGCAGGTAGTCGCGCACCTCGGCGTCTCGGTTCTCGACCTCTTCGAAGTAGTCGATGGAGGCAAGCGCCGTCAGAGCCGCGTCTGACCAGCCGTGCCAGAGCAGCAGCTTGCCGCCCGCCTTCTTGAAGCCGGACAGGTCTGGGTCGATCGCGTTGAGGACCCGGTCCATGTGCGCAGAGTCCTCGTCGTACCGGTCAAAGTCGTAGGTCGAGTAGTCTGCGTCCGGATCCCTTGTGATGAAGTACTTCAGTCCTTGCGTGCCGAATGCGAAGTGCAAACTCGGTGCGCCGCTGTTACGGAACAGGTCCGGATTCGGTCCGGTGACCCAGGACTGCCAAGCGTTCTCGCCGGACTCGCCTCCGAAAGGCAGCCCCGGAAAGATCTGCCCTTGGGAGTTGCGCGGGCCGTCATAGACCGCCGCAATGGCTTCGCGTTGCCGCACCGTGAGGCAGTCGTCGGCACCCTCCGGGCCCGAGCAGAGTGGCAGGTCGGTCAGCTCGAATCCGCAATCGCGTGGATCGTTGAGGAAGCCGTCCTCGACGCCGTCCTCGGCGTCGCAGCGAGCGAGGATGGACGACTCCAGAAGCTGCCGGTTCTGAGGCGTGATGACCGGAGCGCTCAGGTCGGAAGGATCCGGGTAGATGCGCTGCATGTTGTAGGCGAATGCGGCGAGGATGCCGCTCATGTGGTGCGCCGGTGCGCCCGCAATGATGCCGTCGAAGTCTTCTGGATATCGCTGGGCCGACATCATCGCCTGCCTCCCGCCGTTGGAGCATCCGTAGAAGTAGGATCTCGCCGCCGCCTTCCCGTAGTACGACCGCACGATCGCCTTGGCCGCTTCCGAAGTGCGGTGCACTGCTGCGTAGCCGTAGTTGGCCTGCCGCTCAGGGTGGTGAAGCGCCCAATCAGCCTGCGTGCCGGAACCCTCGTGGCCCGTGTCGGTCGCCGCCGTGGCGTAGCCGCGGTTGACGGAGAATCGGCCTTGGTAACCGAGGGCCCCGACGAACCCGCCTCCGCCGCCCATGAGGAACTTGCCGTTCCAGTCGTCCGGCAGCAGGACCTCGAAACGGATCTCCGTCCCGATCACCCCGTCGACCTTGCAGTGCGGGACAGTGGCGCGAGCGGAGGTGGACGTTACGCCAGCGGGCAGGTTTTCCTTCGGCGCATCCTCGCCCTTCGATGCCTTCGCGCTTTCAATGCGGATGTCGGGGAGCGCCAAGTGCTGCAGCGCCGCACAGTCCAGCGCGAGGGAGCTTGGCGCCACCGTCAGCGACAAGGCGATCCAGAGTGAGCGAGTGTCTATCCGATCCATGGCGATCCGTGGTGGCGACCCGCAACAGCTGGCGTGCGGTCCGATCCGGACGAAAGCTTACCACTAGCCCAAGTTCGCCAAGCGAGGAGCGATTTTGGCCGAATTCGGCGTGTTTTGCGCTGCAAGTCGTTGGTTCTCAATGGCCAGCCTCCCTGAAACCCCCAATGCAGTGCCACAAAAACTCACAATTCCCTGACTCCCATCCCAGGGCCTGCTCCCGTCGGAGCCTGTTCGTCCGCCGGCCCCCCACTCGCCCCCGTGCCAGGGGCCAGGAGCCCGACTTCACCCAGCGCCTCGTCCGCTCCGTCCGCTGCGGCTCCAGGGTGCGCCAGCGCACCCTGCGCAACCTCGGCCGCCACGTCGCCCTGCCGCGGGTCGACGTCGACTCCCTGGAGCTGGTCCGCCCGCGCTCGGTCGGCGTCGAGCACGTCGCCCTGTGGGCCATGCGGCAGCTCCGTCCGCCGCCCCTGCTCTAGGAGCTGGGCCTGTCCGGGCCGCAACGCGACGGCGGTGGCCTGGAAGCGGCAGCCGCTGGAGGGCAGCGGGGCGACCCATCCCGGGGTCCACGGCCTGCGCGCCAACAGCGTCGGCTGGGACACCGAGCGGCTGTGGCGCACCTGCGTGACGCGGACCGACCTGGAGGCCGTCCTCCGCTCCCTCGGGAGCGCACTGGGACTGCGTCCGATCCACCACCGCAGGCCCGCGCGCAGCGCGGGCCACCTGTGCCTGTCGGCGCTCGCCTGCCAGCTGGTCCAGGTGGTCCGGCAGCGCCTGCGGGCGGGCGGGGAGACGGCCCGCTGGGCGTGGACGCCTCGCCGGGCGGGGTCCGCAATCTGGCCGTCCAGCCCAGACGACGAAGGAAAAATGCACCGAATGCAGTGCCACACGCCTGATTCCGCGACCGCAATGTGCTTATTGCAAATGACTTATGAAATGGAGTGGCAAACATGGGCTAGGGATTGGTGCACTGGCCGTCGGGGCCGCCACTTGACAGCCGAGGCGGCATCCCGGAGTCTATGCTCATGACCCGCCGACAGTGGATGATCGCGGCCACGTCCGTCGCCGCCGTGCCCGCCTTCGCAGCCGAGAGCAAGATCGAGAGGGCCGTGCTGGACAGCATGCTGCCCAAGGATCTGTCGCTGGTCGACCGCTTCAAGCTCGCGCTGGACGTCGGCTTCAAGTCGATGGAAGTACGCGCGGTCGAAAGCGACAGCGAGGCGCACGCGATCCACGACGCCGCCCAGAAGGCTGGTCTCCGGATCCACTCGGTGATGAACGGGTCGCACTGGAAGTACCCTCTGTCCAGCCCGGATCCGGCGGAAGTCGCCTCGTGTATCGACGGCATCAAGGCCTCCATGCGCCAGGCGAAGCTGTACGGGGCCGACACCGTCCTACTGGTACCCGCAGTCGTTCGCGGCGATACGACCTACGAGGAGGCTTGGGAACGCTCTCAGAAGGAGATCAGCAAGCTGATCCCGCTTGCGGAGGAGCACGACGTGATGATCGGCGTGGAGGAGGTCTGGAACAAGTTCCTACTGACAGCGCGCGACTTCCGGCAATACATCGACGAGTTCAACCACCCCCTGGTCCGAGCCTACTTCGACATCGGCAACATCGTGCACTATGCCGTTCCCGAGCACTGGATCGACGAGCTAGGCAGCCGCATTGTGAAGCTGCACCTGAAGGACTACTCGCGCCGCGAGGGCTTCGTGAACCTCGGCGAGGGCGACGTCAACTGGCCTGCCGTGCGCAAGTCTCTAGCGGCGATCGGATACAATGGCGAGGCCACGGTCGAGCTGAAGGGTGGCGACCGTGCCTACCTAGAGGATCTGGGCCACCGCGTCGACCGGCTCCTCGGGCTGTAGTCCACCCTGGCAGGTCTTGGAGATTCGATGAACTGGCAAGGTATCACCTACGCGCTCCTGCGCATCATGACGGCATTCCTGTTCATCCCGCACGGCTACCAGAAGCTGTTCGGCCTCGGTGGCGTTGGACCTCGTGGCGGTGCGCTTCCCACGACCGCGGCCGTGATCGAGGTTGTTGGTGGCATGATGATCCTGGTCGGCTTCAAGACCCGCTGGGTAGCGTTCGTCTGTTCCGGACTCATGGCAGCCGCCTACTTCATAGGGCACGGGTTCGATGCGTTCCTGCCGCTGCTGAACAGGGGCGAGCTGGCGGTTCTCTACTGCTTCGTCTTCCTGCTGTTCTGGGCTCACGGATCCGGACAGTGGTCAATCGACCAATGCCTAGCGGACCGGCGGAAGGACAGCAACTGATCCATCCGCGCTAGTCGGCAGACTCAAGCGGAAACCTCTCCTTGACCAGCGCGAGAGCGCTGTCGCGGTCAGTCAGTTCACCGTCCAGCTGGAGGTCCTCGACCGTGTCGAGGATTCTGCGGAAAATGGGACCGGGCGTATATCCCGCCTCCTTGAGGTCCCGCCCCGTCAACAGCGCCACGGGTGCGGCAGACTCCTGCTGAGCCCACGTCTCGCGTTGCTCCTGCGCGAACTCGTAGTTTTCGAGACTGCCGTGGCTCGACAAGCAGTCCAGCCGGTGCAGCGCCAAGTGGTCCTCGATGTTGTTGGTCTCGAGGAAGTTTCGTAGTCGGCCGGGCCGCATCTGCTGGAGGTGGATGAAGCGCATGTGGTTCGCGACCAAGGCGACCACCTCGGCCGTGTCCGCCTTCGAGAACCTGAGGCGCCCGCAAATCCGCCTTACGATCCTGCAGCCTCGCTCGACATGGCCATGGAACCGGATCCGGTCCGTCACAGTCATGGTGTCGGGCTTGCCGATGTCGTGGAGCAGCACACCCCACGCAAGCGGAACAGACGGCGACTCCAGGCCGTCGAGCATGATCATCGTGTGCGTCCACACATCCCCCTCGGGATGAAACTGTGGAGGCTGCTCGACGCCTCGGAGCTTGGACACCTCCGGCAGGACGACAGCGAGCAGGCCTGAGGATTCGAGCAGTTCAAAGCCCCGACGCGCTCCGCCTTCGGTCAGGATGCGGTTCAGCTCGTCGCGAATCCGCTCAGAGGCGACTGCGCTGACGCCTCGGGCCATAGCCCGGATGCCCGCCAGCGTCCCGGGCTCGATCTCGAATCCCAGCGAGGCCGCGAATCGCACCGCACGAAGCATGCGCAGCCGATCCTCGTCGAATCGCTGTGCGGGGTCTCCGATCGTGCGAATGACGCGACGCTCCAGATCGTCCCTCCCTCCGACGTAGTCCAGGTAGCGATCCTGAATTGGGTCGTGCAGGATCCCGTTGACGGTGAAGTCCCGGCGCAGAACATCCTGACGGGGACGGTCGGTGAACACCACGTTGTCGGGACGTCTGCCGTCTCCGTAGCCGCCGTCCCGACGGAAAGTCGCAACCTCCACGAACTTCTGTGGCCCATCGGGCACTGCGCACACGCCGTACTCCTTGCCGACGACGCGAGCGTTTGGAAAGAGTGCCACCACTTGGTCCGGGAGCGCACTGGTCGCAACGTCCCAATCCTTGGCCGGTCGCCCCAACAGGCTGTCCCGTACACAGCCACCCACCGAGTACGCCTTGTGGCCGTGATCGCGGAGGCGGCTGATGACCCTGCGAGACATGGTGCTGCCAGTTCCCGCCGGCCCCGGGCGACGGTCTACAGCTTGGGGCGGTAGCCCGCTCGGGTGCGCACGCGGTACCGGCGGCTCTCCGGTGAGACGAGCTCGACCTGGATGTTGCGCCATCCGCGGTTGGGATTGGCCTGTGGATAGTAGGTCACGGTGTAGGAGCTCGCCAGCTCCTCGCGGATCTCCACGAAGGCCTCGGACTGTCGCTGCCAGGTCTTCGCGAAGTAGGCCTTGCCGCCTGTGCGCTGCGTGATGCGCTGGAAGGCATTGCTCGAAATCTTGTCGCGGTTGAGCTCCCGGGTGCTGATGACGTAGATCGGCACGCCCTCGTCCTCCGCAATCGCACCCACGTCATCGGGAGAGACGGCGCTGGCGTTGTCGGGTCCGTTGGAGAACACGATGATGACCTTGCGACCCGAAACCTTGGCCGCGTCGCGGAGAGTGAGCAACAGGCAGTTGTAGAGAGCGGTTTCGTCGCCGGCCACCGACCGGCGGAGTCCCCGGAGAGCGTCATCGTGACGGTCTGACAGGGATGCGTGCCGCGTGAGATTGCGGCTGAAGGAGTACACCGCCACTGAGTCCGCACCGTCGAGCCCGCGTATGAAGTCGGCGATCGCGTCCTCGGCGTAGACCAAGCTGCGGTACATGAAGTTGCTCGTGTCGAACAGCACGAACACGTTCGTCCCGACGATCTGACCAGCGATCGCCTCTGGGAGGTCGATCTGCGTCTCGGGCGCATTGGTGGACCGCGTGGTAGTGCGGGCGACACGGACCGGAGCCGCGTTGCCTTCGCCGAACGAAGCGATCGACTGCTCGATGCCATCCTCTGTGATGCGGAAGTCGCCCGGCCTCAGGTCGCGGATGTAACGGCCTCGCTGATCGGTGACGGCGACGTTCAGCATCACCAGATCGACATCCACCTCGAACAGCGCACCGGCATCGTCGACATCGGATCCCTGCTGGGCGTTCGTGGTCAGCGAGGAACCGAGCAGGAGTGCGACCGTCGCAGCTGCGACGGTCCATGCCTTCGACTTCAGGTTCCTAGGCTTCAGCATTTGCATTCCCCCGTCCCGTACCGCAATCCAGAGCCCATCATCGGCTCTGCGCGATCTCCGCACCCGCAGGCCTCGAACCACCGCTCTCCGCGCGGACTTCGTCAGCGATGATGCGCAGCGACCTCCACAGTGCTGGCCAGTCGTCGAGGTGCGTGGCGAAGATGCGCTCCAGTGTGCGCTTGGTCCATTCCGGCACAAGCGTGTTGAGCTCGGCCGGTGGCACATGCAGTTCGTCGGACAGCTCGGCCCAAAGAAGGTTGTTCGACTCCCAGCTCTCGGCGAGGATGCGGCTCGAGTGGCCCATCAGCGTCGGGAACAGCGGCAAGTGCAGCAGTTCGAGCCGGTAGGTGTCCGCCAGCCGGGGATGCGGCATGCCGAACAGCTGTGACAAGCGCCGCTCGTTGAAGCGCTCGCTGTCCCGGGACTCGAGTTCCTCGATGGCTGGAAGGAAGGGGCCGCCTGCCACGCTGAGGGCCTCGCTCTCCAGCTCTCTCAGCCGATAGGAAAGGTCGATCAGCTCCGACGATGTCAGCTCCCGGATGGCGTCCACCACACGACCTCGCTTGAACCCATCCACAAGGCTCCACATCCGCGGCGGTTCGAGCTTGCGCCGCAGGTGCGGTTCCAACTTAGCCAGCAAGTCCGGGTCCAGCGCCGCCTGCGCCAGCGCGGACCGCACCATGCGAACCTGGAGTCCCACGTAGTGCAGGTCGGCTGGCCTGAGATCCCACCAGCGCGGCACGGTTGCACCGATCAACATCTGCGGCGCCAGATCCTGCCAGATGAGCGCCTGGCGCTGGCTCGGCACCAGGAAGTTCTGCTCCGCGGCGGCCAGCTCGTAGGGCAGGCCCACAAGCGAACCGACCAGCCGCCCGCCGCCGCTGCTGGGCCATCCGGTGGCGTGCATGCGGGTCCGGCTCCAGCCGAAGCGGGCCTCCGGACCGAGGAAGTCATGGCTGCGCACGAAGAGCGGATTCGCGCGGATCAACTCGGCGCCGGGCGGCGCGTAGAGGGCGTACACGATGCCGACCAGCGAGTCCCGCAGAATCGGCACCAGTTCTCCGCGTATGGCCAGGAGTCGCTTTGGATCGCCCGCCGCACGGTCCACCGCGCGCCGCAGGTTCAGTGAGCGCTGCCGCTGAATGTGCCGCTCGACCCAACGTCCGGTCGTCATCGCGTTGGCCTCCTCGGACGACAGCAAGGACCTCGGGAGCCGGATGTCCGACACGCTGGCCGACAGACGGTTGGCCATCGCGACGTTGAAGGCCTCGCCACGGGAGACACGCTCGAGGTGATCGGCTAGGTCGAAGAGCGTCTTGAGAGGAACGAGGCGCTGCAGCGCGAGCAGCTGGTTCATGTGCGCAAGCAGCTCCTGACGCACCGACTCCTCGCCTTCGCCAGGCTCGCCAAGCAGCAGTTCGAGAAGGGTGTCCTGAGGCGACTCGGCGCCCTCCCTGTCCGCTGCCCTCAGGATGGCCAGGATTCCGTCGCGGCCAAGCTCGAAGACATCCTGCTGTCCATCGACGGCGGCCGAGAGAGCGAGGAGGGACTGCAGTGACTCGTCGGCCCGATGCTCTGGGATCGCGCCGTTGCGGCGCAACGCCTGCCAGATCAGGCACTGGGCCTGCAGCATGCCCATCGCGTTGGCGCGGCGCGGGTAGTTGCGCATCCGGTCCAGAGCGGCCATCGCATCGAGGTGCGCCAGGATGGACTCGTCGCTGAGATTGGGCGAGTCCGTGTACAGCGAGAACTGCGTACCGTGTTTCGGATAGGCGTGGATCAGCCGTTCCACAACGGCCGCTGAGAGTGGACGCTCCCTGTGCCGGTCCACGTTGGATATCGACAAGAACATCCGCAGCGGCTCGTTCTCGATGATCTTGCGGGAGAGGGCGAACATCGCCTCGATGACGTCGTCGGCGTCGCGCCAGCCGGCGGCCGACGCGGTCAGCTTGCCGTCGTACTTGCCGTGCGGATGCTTGACGAAGAGATCCCGCCAAGGCTCGATGCCCCCGGGGATCCGCGGAGCGCCGCTATCCAGAAAGTCGGCTCGGGCCGCGAGCAGCATCAGGTCGGCGCTCGCCCGGAAGATCGGCCGCGCTGGTCCCGGGCTCGTGACCTTGCCGCGAACCGCGGCATAGAACCGCTCGATCCGGTCGGGATCCAGGAAGTACGCCTGCGCCCCCTCGCCGCGCACGCGGGCCATGGAATCGTAGAAGGCCGCCAGCCAGCCGTCGTCCAGTTCGATGATCCGCTGGAAGAACCGCCCTGGGTTGTTGATGTTCGCGTCGGTCAGCTTCTCCCAGGCAGGTCGGGCTCTGGCCCCGCCCGGCACGACGGCGACACCGTCCCGAATCTCGAACATCTCGCCGTAGAAGTCGAGCACGGGAGCGTAGTCCCGCAGGCGCTCGGCGTCCACGGTCTCGCGCAGGGCCTCGGCCACTGGACGGTGGGCGTTGGCCATGGCTGCGTAGAGCCGCGCGAGGGTGGGGTCGTCGATGAACTTGTCGATGAAGGTGTCCTCTTTGCTCTGCGCGGCGCTGAGCCAGTACTCCGAACCGAACAGCACTGGGATGCGCGTGGGTCCTAGCGCCGTGCTGAACGGCTCCTGGTCGCGGAACGCGAGCTCAAGATCGGCCAAGGGGAACGCCGAGTCGATGGCAAGGAACGCACGTGAGGGGTTGACCGTCTCTAGGACGGCATCAGGCCCGCACTCGCCGCGCAGACGGTAGCCGATGATCTTGAGGAGACGGGCGGTCTCCGCGGACTCGCACTCGGCCACGTCGACCGTGTGGTCGTCGCCTGCAAAGGCCTCGAGCTCGCGCGCCTGCGTGAGGTACTGGCGCAGAAGCTTAAGATACTCCGTCGGCTCCAAGATCCCGGTGCCACGGGCCGCGTGGTATCCGCCGGTGAAGATGGTTCGCGCCAGCGAGGGCAGGATTCCATCCGTTTGCAGGTCGGTGGAGAGCGCCGCCATGCGACTGAACGAGTTGAGCGTCCCAGGTATGTGGACCGACTCGGGTGCAGGGGGTGACTGCGGCTGGAGCACGGCATCCGCCGATGTCCAGCCGGACTCGCTCAGACCTTCGAACGCAGTGCGTGCCGCAGCAAGGTCGCCATGCATGATGGCCGCTACCACGAGACGGCGGCGCACGCCATCCAGTTCCGCCGCGGCGCCACCCTCCATGGCCTCCAAAGCGACGGCATAGGCGGCAACCGCACCGGAGTCGCCGTAGCGTTCAAGGAACGACGCCCACTCCAGCAGCGCCTGTGGATCCGGCGCGTCGGCTTGCACGAGCCGCTCCAACAGCTGACGAGCCTGTAATGGCTCTCCTTCTCGCTCCAGGGATCGAGCCTCCTCGACCGATCCAAGCGCGGTACCGAGCCCAAGACCGGAGGCTACAACCAAGCCTGCTACGAGAACCGTCCTACTCCTCATGCGATCCTCCGCTTGAGAATTGTACATCCGGGGCCGCGAAACCGAGCTCCGCTGGTGCGCCTAATCTGCCTGTCGGGCCTTGGTTTGCAGGATGTCCCATAGGCGACGCACGTGATCCTCGGTCGTACGGGCGTTGCCGATTGCGACGCGGATGACGTAGCGGTCGTTCAGCTTCGCGTGCGAGAGAAAGAACTCTCCTGTGGCGTTGACGCTTCGCAACAGGCGCTCGTTGATGGCCCCGAGGTCGTCTTCGGCAGCGTCGGCTGGCACATAGCGAAAGCATACGAGCGAGAACGGAGTGGGCGCCATGAGCTCGAAGTCGGGCGCTTCGTCTACCAAATGAGCGAGCTTCGCTGCACAGCGCACATGCTCGCGGATCGTGGCGGCTATCCGCTCTGTGCCGAACGACCGGAATACGTACCAGAGCTTGAGCGCCCGAAAACTCCGGCCCAGCGCCACGGAATACTCCATGAAGTTCACAGCACGCTCGTCCTCGCGGCTTCGAAGGTACTCGGGAACCAGCGACAGTGCGCGGCGCAGTGCTTCGGGCCGCGCCGTATAGAACGCGGTGCAGTCCATCGGAACGAAGAGCCACTTGTGGGGGTTGACGACGTAGGAGTCCGCCTGTTCGCAGCCCTCGAAGTGATGCCGCATCTCGGGCAACATGGCAGAGACTCCCGCATATGCCGCATCCACGTGCAGCCACACCCGGTGCATCTTGGCCACCTCTGCGATCGGCTTCACAGGGTCCACGCCAGTCGACGATGTCGTGCCCACCGTCGCCACCACAGCGATGGGCTGGTAGCCCGCCCGAACGTCGGCCGAGATCATGCGGTCGAGCAATGCGGGCCTCATCGCAAAGTTCTCGTCGCAGGGAACCTTGCGGCACGCTCTCACGCCCCGGCCAAGCGCCGCCATCGCTTTCTCAACCGAGGAGTGCGCCTCCTTCGACGTGTAGATCGTGATGCGGTTCAAATCGAGCCTGGACTTGGCCATTGCGCGTAGCCCTGCGGCATGTTCGCGGGCGGCGATGATGGCGTGCAGCGTCGCGGTGGACGCCGTGTCGTGCATCATTCCGAACCACTGCTCCGGCAGCCCCAGAAGCGTGGCTAGCCAGCGCAAGGTGGCCTGCTCCAGCTCAGCGCTTGCCGGTGAGGAGTACCACAGGAGCCCGACGTTGTTCAGGGCGGCCGACAGGGCGGCCCCTAGAACGCCAGCGCTCGAACCGCCAGCCGAGAAGTAGCCCATGAAACCGGGATGGTTCCAGTGCATGACCCGAGGCAGTATGCGCTTCTCGAAGTCCTCGAGGATTTCGTCCTGGGTGAGACCCTCCGCCGGTGCCTCCAGCCCGAGGCCGTCGAGCAGTTCGCCAGGACGAGCCTCGGGCTGGACCGGGTGCTGCTCCGGATGGTCCAGGTAGTCCGCGATCCAGTCGATCAGCGCATGACCCGCAGCGCGAAACTCCTCAGTGTCCAGGTCGCCAATCGCCGGATTGCCGACTGCGTCTAAACGTCCAGTCACTCTTGCAACACCAAGCATTATCAGTATGGTGCACGGCCAGTTGCGTTACTCATCCGAAGCGACGTGCTCGCCTGCCCCAATCGTTCTGAGGCGGCCCACAGGACCTCTCTGATGGCGGCTCGGATGGAGGCCCTCGGCAGTTGCGCGTACCCGTGTTTGTCGGCTAGGGTAAGGTTACCTTGCGGCTACTGTGCCGCATCGACTGAAGGAATCTAGGAGGCCACTGCTATGCCGACCACACTGATTCGCATCGCCACCTTCGTCGCGGTGCTGTTCGCACTGCTCGCGCCGGACGCCACAGCGCAGACGGGAGCGCTCCGGGGGAAGGTCGTCGACGCCCAGGGACAGGGCGTAAGGGACGCCATGGTCTACATCGAGCGCGTAGGCGTGCGGGGCAACTACAAAGTCAAGACGCGCAAGCGAGGGGACTACTACCACGCAGGGCTGCCGCTAGGCCGCTACAACGTGCGTCTGGAGATTGAAGGCCGCGAGGTCCAGAACATCCAGAACTACGCCATCAAGCTCGGAGAGCCCGAGCCGCTGAACTTCGACCTGGGCGAGATCCAACGGGAGCAAGAGGCGGCCAGTTCGGGCAACGCCAGCCAGGAACAGCTGTCCTCGATGAGCGACGCACAGCGCAAGGCCTACGAAAAGGCTCTCAAGGCGCGTCAGCAGCAGATCAGCAAGAACAAGAAGCTGAACGAGACCTTCAACGCCGCGATGGAAGCGAAGCGCCTGGAGAACTGGGAGGTCGCCGTGCAGCAGTTCAGGGCCGCCGCCGAGATCGACGCCGAGCAGGACGTGGTCTGGGGCAACATGGCGGAGGCGCTGGCCGGACTGGTACGTACCAAGACAGGCGACGAGCGCAACACCGTGGGCGAGGAGGCCGTCATGGCCTACCGCAGGGCGATGGAGCTGAAGCCCGATCCGGCCTACCACAACAACCTCGGCCTGCTGCTCATCAGGCTGCAGCGGATCGACGAGGGGACGGCCGAGCTCGAGAAGGCCGCCCAGCTCTCTCCCGAGAACGCGGGCACCTACTACTTCAACCTCGGAGCCACGATGGTGAACACTGGCAACAACCAGGGCGCCATCGACGCGTTCCGCAAGGCCACCGAGGCGCAGCCAGACTACGCCGCCGCCTTCTACCAGCTCGCCACAGTGCTGGTCGGGACCGCCAAGATGAACGAAGACGGATCCGTCGTGCCGGCTCCCGGCACCGTCGAGGCGTATCAGAGGTACCTGGACCTGGAGCCGGAGGGGCCCTACGCGGCCAGCGCACAGGCCATGGTGCAGAGCCTCAGCACAACGCTGGAGACGACCTTCGAGCAGCCGAAGAAGAGAAGGAAGAAGTAGGACCGGTCGGGCCTTGATGGCCTGGCGGATTCAAGACAGATTGCGAGCGACGCCGCACTATGGAGGCGTCGCCGCTCCAGCGCTAGGGAGATCCAAGACGGCATGAGAAACGTCTTGATGCTGCTCATCGGCGTGATCGGCCTAGCGATCATGCGCAATCTCCTGAAGGAGATTGGCAAGTTCCTCCAGAGGCAGATGGGGGGCAACACGGGTGGCCAGCCTGCGGCAGCACGGGCGAGGGGCGGCACGCTGGTGCAGGATCCGCAGACCGGCACGTACGTGGACCCTGCTAACGCTGTAAGCGCAAAGGTGCGTGGAACGGTGCACTACTTCGAGTCGGAGGCCAGCCGCGACGCCTACTTGAAGGCGAACGGCTGACAGGCCGTCCCGAAATCAGTCCATCAGCATCCCGCCGTTCACCTCGACGGACTCGCCCACGATGTGGGCCGCGGCGTCGCTGGCAAGGAAGGCGATCACAGAGGCCACCTCCGGAGATTCGCCTGCGCGTCCCTGCGGGATCTGGGCCACCATGTCGCGCATGCGGTCGGCGCTGGAGAATCGCTCGTGGAAAGGTGTGAGGATGACGCCCGGGTTCACGGCGTTGACACGGATCCCGTCGGCGATCAGCTCCTTGGCCAAGGCCTTGGTCATCCCCGTCACAGCCGCCTTGGACGTCGCGTAAAGGATCGCGCCAGGGCCACCGCCGTTGTGGCCGGCGATCGAGCCCAGGTTGACGATTGCTCCGCTCCCGCGGGCGCGCATGCCCACCGCGGCGGCCTGCGTAGTCCACAGCACGCTCGCGAGGTTTAGGTTCATCACAGCGTTCCAGAACGGCTCGTCGATCTCCGCCAGCGTGCGGCGGTCGATCAGCGATCCGGCGTTGTTCACGAGGACGTCGATCCGGCCGAATCGAGCCTCGGCCTCGGCGACCAGAGCCCGACATTGCGCTGGGTCGGACAGGTCGGCCCTGAATGCGGCCGCGGAGCCACCCTCGCCCTCGATCGTCGCCACAATGTCCAGCGCTTCCTTCTCGCTGGAGTTGTAGTGAACGGCCACGGCAAGACCTTGCCGCGCCAGCTCGATGGCCGTGGCCGCGCCGATGCCCAAGGACGCTCCGGTGACGAGGGCCGCGTGCGATGATGGATGCTCCTGCATGGGGCACCAGTCTAGCGAGGTGCCTGCGAGCGCGGGCAGGATCCCTAGCGATGAGCGAGCCCAGAGTATTCCCGAACTACATCGACGGCGAGTGGGTCGAGTCCGACCGAAGCTTCGAGAACCGGAATCCAGCGGATCTCAACGACTGCGTCGGCATCTTCTGCAAGGCCAACCAAGCTGACGTCCACGTGGCCGCACAAGGTGCGGAAGAGGCGTTGTCTGGGTGGGCAGGTCTACCGGCGCCGGCCCGCGGAGCCTACCTGTTCAAGGTCGCCGACATCCTAGAGCGCAACCTCGACTCCCTCGGCGCGGAGATGACGCGCGAGGAAGGCAAGACTCTGCCGGAGGCGAAGGGCGAGACGATGCGGTCGATCAACATCTTTCGCTACTTCGGTGGCGAAGGCTCCCGCATGCCCGGCATCCAAGTGCCGTCAGAACGAGACCGCGTGTTCATGTATGCAGTGCGCAAGCCGCTGGGCGTGGTCGCGCAGATCAACCCCTGGAACTTCCCGAGCGCCATACCGGCGTGGAAGCTCGCACCGGCGCTGGTCGCGGGCAACACTGTGCTGGTCAAGCCGGCGACCGCAGCCCCCCTGTCGGCTTGGCGCATCGTCGAGGCGTGCCACGAGGCCGGCATCCCGCGCGGTGTCGTGAACCTGCTCTGTGGGTCCGGAGCCGAGGTCGGTGACGCAATGGTGCACGCCGATCCCGTCAAGGCGATCTCGTTCACGGGCTCGGTGCCGGTCGGTCGGGCCGTGCATGCGGACGCCGCTGCGCGGAGGCTGCGGATTCAGCTGGAGATGGGCGGCAAGAACCCGACCATCGTCCTAGCCGATGCGGATCTCGACAAGGCCGTGGGGAACACCGTCAACGCTGCCATGTTCTCCACCGGCCAGAAGTGCACCGCAACCAGCCGCGTGATCGTGGAGGACTCGGTTCACAACGAGTTCCTTGCCCGCACCGTGGCGGCCGTGAAGGCACTCAAGGTCGGCAACGGCCTGGAGCCCGGTGTGCACATCGGTCCTGCGATCGACCAGGATCAGCTCGATACCGACGACCGCTATTGCCGCGTTGCCGAGGCCGAGGGGGCCAAGCTCGAATGCGGCGGCAGGGTGCTGAGCAAGGGGGACTACGCCAAGGGGTACTTCTTCGAGCCCACAGTGTTCAGCGGTGTGACCGAGAGCATGCGCATAGCGCAGGAGGAGGTCTTCGGTCCGGTCCTAGCCGTGATGAGGGCCAGCGACTTCGACGACTGCATGCGGATCGCCAACAACACCGACTTCGGGCTCTCTGCGTCGATCCAAACCAGCAACGTGTCTCGGATCTTCGAGTACATCAACCAGATCGAGGCAGGCCTGATCACGGTGAACCTGCCCAGCGCGGGCGTTGAGTACCAGATTCCGTTCGGAGGATCGAAGGAGTCGAGCTTCGGTCCGAAGGAGCAGGGATCGGTGGCGCTCGACTTCTACACGGACTACAAGACGATCTACCTCGGTTATTGACTTGTACAATCAGGGCTGTCGGCCTCGCCCGCGGACGAGACGCCCGGGCACGTAGCTCAGTTGGTTAGAGCGCCTGCTTCACACGCAGGAGGTCCCCAGTTCGAGTCTGGGCGTGCCCACCATTCCCTGCGACCACATTGGGATCCACGCTGAGCCCACCCTAGAGCGTGGAGCCTCGGACCTCCCGCCAAGTTAGCCAACCGTCGGCATAGAATGGTTCGGTCCCCCACCGCGGGGTCCACGAGCCATGCGTCCACCGCCGAAAGCCCTCATCCCGATTGCGACGCTCGTGGCTTTCGTGGCGTGGGGCACGGATCTAAGGGCAGAATCTCCGCGCAGTATCGTTCTCATACTCGCTGATGACCTTGGTTACGGGGACCTGAGCTCGTACGGGGCGACCCACTACAAGACGCCCCACATCGACCGACTCGCGCAGGAGGGCCGGCTGTTCACAGATGCGCACACGCCGCACCCGGTGTGCACGCCCACGCGCTACGGCCTCATGACTGGGCGGTACAGCTGGCGCACCTGGGCCGGCACCGCCAACGTATGGTCCGACGATCCCTTGCTGATTGAGGAGGGCCGGTACACCCTGCCGATGCTGCTTCAGAAGGCCGGCTACAAGACGGGGATCGTCGGCAAGTGGCACCTCGGATACGGCCGTCCAGGAGAGTCGAACTGGACCGAGGCGGGCGTGGACTACAACGGAAAGATCGCGCCCGGACCGCTCGAGGTTGGGTTCGACTACTACTTCGGAATTCCGCACGTCGGCCAGCAACCGCACGTCTTCATCGAGGACCATGGGGTCGTCGGCCTGTCCAAGGAGTCGCCGCTGACAATGATCCGCGACGACCGCTGGATCGGACGCACCTCGCATCTCGAGCGGTTCGGATTCCCGCCACGGCATGTGTTCACCGGCGGCGAGGGTGCGCTGTACGACCATCGCGAGATGGCGATGCAGATTACGGAGCAGGCCGTCAAGTTCGTCAAGGACAACGCCGACGAGCCGTTCTTCCTCTACTTCGCGCACCGCAACACGCATTCGCCGGTCACCCCGAACGAGCGCTTCCGGGGCAAGAGCGGCATCGGCGCCTACGGGGACTTCGTGCTTGAGCTCGACTGGTCGGTGGGTCAAGTGCTCGATGCGCTGGACGAGGCCGGACTAGCCGACGAAACGCTGGTCCTGTTCTCCAGCGACAACGGAGCCGTGGTCCGCTCGCAAGAGGGCCACCAGGTGAACGGAGCGCTGCGTGGCCAGAAGACCGAGGCCTACGAGGGTGGCAACCGAGTTCCCCTGCTGGCGCGCTGGCCGGGCAGGATCGCGGAGGGTTCCAAGTCCGACGCCCTAGTTGCCCTGACCGACACCATGGCAACGTTCGCAGAGTTGCTGGAGGAGGACCTGCCCTCCGGTGCCGGTCCAGACAGCTTCAGCTTCCTGGGCGCCCTGCTTGGCCGCGACCAGGCTGGTCCAGTCCGCACGGCACTAGTCCACAACGGCTACCGAGGCGGATACGGAATCCGCGTCGGTGATTGGAAGCTGATGATGATGCAGGGTGGCGGTGGCCGCCCAGTCGGGCAGCCGTATGGCGTGAACGGCTGGAACCCGTATGACTACGACCGTTCCGAGCCGTACGGTCAGCTGTACAACCTGCGGGACGATTTGGGCGAGCGGAACAACCTCTACGCCGACGAGCCTGAGCGCGTCGCGAAGATGAGGGAGCTCCTGCGCAGAATACGCGCCGGCGAAGGCAGCCACGGGATCAAGAGCCCGTAAGGCGAGCGCCGGTGTCCGCGCACGGCACTCAGGCACCAGCACTACCGCAGCGCCGAACAAACCTCAGAAGCACCTCCTCTATGCGGCGGTGGTTATGCTGGTCCCGGTTCGAGCCATGAGACCCCGAGACTGTGCCCTCCGCATCGGCGTGGGAGCGTTCGCCATCGCTGCTTTGGGCGCTGGATGTGTCCGATCTGGAGAAGAGGCCGTCCCGACCTGGAGTGAACGGTCCAAGGCCGATGTCATGGCCTACCTGACGGAAAGGGCTCAAGAGATCACGGACAAGTTTGTCGAGGAGACGGCCTCACAGGAGTCCTGGGAGGCCGTGCAGAAGACACGGAGGGAAGAGCTCCGGTCGATGCTAGGCATCGACTACCAGACTCGGGACACTCCCCTGAATCCCCAGATCACCGGTCGGATCGAGCGGGACGGATACAGCGTCGAGAAGATCTCGTTCGAAAGCATGCCCAAGGTCTACGTGACCACGAACCTGTACCTACCCACCGAGCGGTCGGGGCCCGTCCCGACAGTGATCTACGTGTGCGGACACGCATATTCGCCGCACGGCGCCAAGACAGCCTACCAGAGACACGGGCACACGCTTGCTCGCCACGGCTATGCGGCGCTGATGATCGATCCCATCCAGATTGCCGAGGTGGCAGGCCTTCACCACGGCGTCAAGAACCAAGAGATGTACGACTGGTACACGCGCGGGTACACACCAGCGGGACTCGAGGTCTGGAACATCATCCGGGCGCTCGACTACCTCGAAACGCGTCCCGAGGTCGACGGTACGCGCTTCGCGATCACCGGCCGGTCCGGTGGTGCAGCCATGAGCTGGTTCTCGACAGCTGTGGAGCCAAGGATCAAGGTGGCAGTCCCGATCATGGGCATGGCCACGTACGCGGTCACGGTCCCGGACGACACCCAGAGACGGCACTGCGACTGCATGTATGCGGTGAACTTCCACGGCCACGACTGGCCGCACCTCAGCGCATTGATCGCGCCGCGGCCTTTGTTCACGGCCCACGGCAGGACGGACGCCCTGTTCCCCGTTCCGGGCTACGAGCAGACGGCGACCGCACTGGAAGGGCTCTACGCGTCCTACGGCGATGCGGAACGATTTCGCCATCTTGTCGTCGAAACGGGCCACGAGGACTCGGACCTGCTCAGATCCCAAGCTGTCAAGTGGCTCGACCGGTGGCTGGTCCATCGCGAGCCAAGAGAAGTCGACACCTCCTACGAGGAGATCGAGCCCTCGGAGCTGGCAGTGTTCGGCGGCGATCCGCCAGAGGATGCCCTGAACTACCGGGCCCACGAGTTCTTCATCCCAGATCCAGAGCCTGTGCGACCAACAGGGGACACGGACTGGCCGGCAGTTCGGGCCTCACGGCTGAGCGCGCTCCGCGACACGGCGCTCCGCGGGATTTCAGAAAGCGATGTGCCACCCATCGCCAAGCCGGGGAACCTCGATGCACCGGACGGCTACGTCTCCCTCGCGTTCGACTTCGACGAGGCGATAGAGGTCGAAGCCCTGCTCCGCCTCCCCGCAGAGCCCAAGGGGCCTGGCCTGCTCTATGTGGCCTCTCCCGGCGAGGACTTTCCAGCGACGCGAGAACTGCTGCGGAACCTCTCGCGGTTCGGCCAAAATCCGGTTCTGGTAGTCTATCCTCCCGGAACGGGAACCGGGAGCTGGCCCAAGTCCGACTGGAAGGACTTGCTGCGCAACGCCATGCACACGGGCCGCAGTGTCGATGGTATCCGCATCGGCAGCGTCCTTGCCGCCGCCCGCCTGCTACAAGACCGCGCGGGTGCGGATCGTCCTGTCGCCATCAGCGGAATCGGCGAAGCAGCCGGATGGGCACTTTATGCCGCTGCGCTCGATGAGTCCATTGCGCACGTTCTCCTAGTGAGCGCACCGTCATCCCACATGGAGGGTCCCGTACTACTGGGAGCCCTGCGACAGGTCGACCTCCCGGATGTTGCTGCGCTCGTCGCGCCGCGAAGGCTCACGTTCTACGGATCGATGCCACCGTCGTACAAGTCAACTGTCGAGGTCTACAAGTCGCTGGGCGTAGAGTCCCGAATTGGCCTGTCAATGAGCATCGGGGCTGCCTTGAACGGAAGATTCGGCAACGGGTTCGCTCTCGGCCTCTAGCGTCAGGGCTTGCCTAGGACGCTCCGGGTGCGCGAACCATCGTAGCCAGCAGTGCGGCCACGATCTTTGTGCGTCCATCCGACTCCGAGACGGCCTCTCCGGAGCAGACCGTCAGCTTCCGGCCCGCCTTGAGAACTCTGCCTCTCGCAACGATCCGTTCGCCAACCGCAGGTGCGAGGAAGTTGACCTTGTACTCGACCGTGAGCACCGTCGAGCCCGCTTCCATCAGGCTGAGCGCAGAGTACCCGCACGCCGTGTCGGTGATCGCTGCGATGACTGCGCCGTGCAGGTAGCCATGATGCTGCAGCAGGTCCGCACGGAGTGGCAGTTCAATCTCCACGGCTCCCGGCGAGACATTCAGAAGCTGGGCCCCGATCGACATCATGAACGTCTGGCTGGCGAAGCTGCGGCGGATCTCCTCCTCCACATCGGGGTTCTTCATCTGGAATTCCGGCACGATTCAGATCGGTCAGGTCGCGGCCTAAATGCACGGCCGACCCCTACCGGTGCCATCGTAGCGAGCGCCACGCTCCCCGCCCGCCATCGCAGTAACCTGTATGCGAAATGCGGATGCAGTTTCTAAGCCACCAAGCGTGGCCGATCGCAGTCGGCTCGGCCGTGGTTGCGATTGCCGCATGCCTTGCGTTTGCAGGGTGTGCCACGCCACCTGCCACCGACCTCACGGAGAGCGTCCAGGTCGAGCGCAAGCAGATCACGTTCGGGCCGAAGAACCATTTCTTCGGCTATATCGGCCACGTTGGAACGATCCCTTGGAACGCCAGCGGAAAGTACATCGTGGGGCTGCGCACGGACTTCGTGGACCGCATGCCCGGTCCGGAGGACGCGGCAGAAGTGATTCTGCTCGACACCGAGAACGACTACGCCGCGCAGGTCGTCGACACGTCGCGGGGATGGAACGTGCAGCAAGGCACGATGTTCTACTGGAACCCCGCCGAACCCGAGCATCAGTTCTTCTTCAACGACAGAGACCCAGAGACCGGCAAGGTGTTCTGCGTGCTGTTCGACATCCGCGAGAACAAGCGGATCCGCGAGTATCGATTCCAGGACACGCCGGTCGGCAACGGCGGAGTGGCGTTCGACGGCAGGCACTTCGCCGGCATCAACTACGCCCGAATGGCCCGGCTGCGCCGCGTCACCGGATACCCGGGGGCTTGGGACTGGACCACGGGAGTCAGCGCTCCCGACGACGACGGTGTCTTCCTAGTGGACGTCGAGACCGGCAGCAAGACCCTGCTGGTCTCGTTCCGCCAGCTGGCCCAAGCGGTGCGGCGCGCCCGGCCCGCGATCGACTCCATGCCGCTTTTCATCAACCACACCCTCTGGAGCCGCAACGGCGAACGGCTATTCTTCTTCGCGCGGGCAAACTTCGGGAAGCCGGGACGGCTCAATGCATCGTTCGTCGTGTCCCGCGACGGGGCGGATCTTCGCCAGATGGAAACGCACATCGGCGGCCATCCTGAATGGGCGGAGGGCTCGAGGATGATTGGCAACATCGCCGAGCGGCAGGCGATCTTCGATGTCGACTCGCAGCAGATGGTGGAGATCCTCGGGGACGCGTCCCTGTTTCCGGACCCAGAAGGCGATATCGCACTGTCGCCGAACCTAGAGTGGCTTGCGAACGGTTACAAGAAGGACGGCAAGATGAGCTACGTCGTCTATCACCGGCCAACCGAGCGGACACTGCGGAGCGGACCCTATGACCTTTTTGGCCGAGTCTCGGGAGACCTGCGCTGCGACCCTGCCCCTCGCTGGAACCGCACCGGCGACCAACTGCTGCTGCCCGGCATGACCGAAGACGGCACCCGCCAGATGTTTCTGCTCGAGGTCGACACGTCGATTTGACCGCCTCGGCTGCAGCAGGGGCGTACTGTGAGAGCGGACCTGTGGATATATTCTTAGGATCAATTCGTGAAACGTGTGCATTTTGATCGATATATGCTACAAGTGTTTTCGAATAAAGGACTTGGAGCCCATGACCAACGAAGAGTTCCAGCGCTGGCATCAGGAGATCGGTCTGGCCAGCCAGCCCTCCCCGCGGGCCTGCCTGCTCGCCTCCCTGGCACCCCAATGCACACGTTTCGCGAATTGAGCCTATTCTTATGTACGGTGGGAAGTAACCGACAGACGGCAGCGCTCTGATGTCCAATCCAAGCGATCTGCCAACGGGAAGCAACCTGGCCTTCGTCGAAGGCCTCTTCGAAGAGTACTCCCAAGACCCAGAATCCGTCTCGCCTGGCTGGCGCACGTACTTCGAGTCGATTGAAGGGACTAGAGCGTCTCGGCAGACCAGTCGCCGCGGACCGCTGCCGCAGCCCGAAACCGTCTCGGCTCCCGACGCGCAGAGCCACCTCGAGGAGCGCTTCGATCCCGCAGGCACCGAGACATCTGCGGATGGCCTGCAGTTCATGGTCGACAAGATCGTGCGCACCTACAGGGTCCGCGGCCATATCGTCGCCAGAATCGATCCCCTCGAGCTGGCTGTTCGGCAGCTGCCTGAGTTCAGGCCGTCCTCCTACGGTCTGCGTCCGGAGGACATGGACAGGGACGTTTCCCCGAACACCCTGTCCGGATGTTCGCTGCACACACCGCGCCAGGTGATCGAGCGCCTTCAGGACACCTACACACGGTCGATTGGCGTGCAGTTCATGCACATCGACGATCTGAGCCTGCGCGAGTGGTTGCAGGAGCGCATGGAGACCTCGGGCAACCACGTTCAACTGAGCCAGGCTCGACAGGTTCGCATCCTGACGAAGCTCACCGATGCCACGATCTTCGAGGACTTCATCCAGAAGAAGTTCGTCGGAGCCAAGAGCTTCTCCCTTGAGGGCTGCGAGACCCTCATCCCGCTTCTGGATCTGCTCATGGAGCGGGCCAGCCACAGCGGAGTCCGCGACATCGTGATCGGCATGGCGCACCGCGGACGCCTCAGCGTGCTGGCCAACGTGATCGGCAAGAGCCCCCGCCAGATCTTCCGCGAGTACGCCGACCTGGACCACGACCACTATGTGGGCCGTGGCGACGTGAAGTACCACCTCGGCTACCGCGGGACATGGACGAGTTCGCAAGGTGAAGGCCTACGCCTTTCGCTCTGCTTCAACCCAAGCCACTTGGAGTTTGTGAACCCCGTGGCGGTGGGCCGGATGCGGGCCCGTCAGGATCGCAGGGACGATACGCTGCGCAAGCACGGGCTCTGCATTCTGCTGCACGGCGACGCCGCTTTCGCCGGTGAGGGGATCGTGCAGGAGACCCTCAACATGAGCCAGCTGAGAGGCTACAGCGTCGGGGGCACAATCCACATCGTCGTCAACAACCAGATCGGATTTACCACGGTCCCGGCCCAAGGCCGCTCGACGACCTACGCGACTGGCGTGGCCAAAATGCTGCAGATTCCGGTGTTCCACGTCAACGGGGAGGATCCAGAGGCGGCCGCCCAGGTCGTGCGCCTAGCCGTTGACTTCCGCAACGTTTACAAGCGCGACGTCGTCATCGACATGTACGGCTACCGGCGTCGGGGACACAACGAGACGGACGAGCCGCGGTTCACGCAGCCGTTGCTATACGAGGCCATTTCGCATCGCAAGCCAGTGCTGGCGAGCTATGTCGGTCATTTGCTCGACCAGGGAGGCGTGACGAGAGAAGAGGCGCAGAACATCGCCCAAGAGCGCCGCGAGCATCTCGAGGAGGAGCTCGCCTCCGCGAAGAGCGAGGACTACATCCACATCGGCGACCAAGCCACAGGTGAGTGGTCGGCCTACAACCGAGGCAGCGACGCCGAGATCCCCGACACCGACACCGGTGTCAGTCGGGATCGCCTAGCTGCGATCCTCCAGAAGATCGGCAAGGTGCCCGAGGAAATTGTCCCGGACCGCCGCATCGCCAGATTGCTCCAGCACCGGGTGGAGATGGCGTCCGGTGAGCGGCCAGTCGACTGGGCGACTGCCGAGGCCCTCGCGATCGGCACCCTTCTCCTGGAGGGCCATCGCGTGCGGTTCTCGGGCCAGGACTGCGAACGGGGCACCTTTTCGCATCGCCATGCCTCGGTGCATGACGCGGAGACGGGCTTCATGCACATACCTCTGCAGCACATCTCGCCGATGCAGGCACCGCTCGAGATCCACAACAGCCCCCTGTCGGAGGCTGGCCCGCTGGGGTTTGAGTACGGCTACAGCCTCGAGGTGCCGGACGGCCTCACGATCTGGGAAGCCCAGTTCGGGGATTTCGTCAACACGGCGCAGGTGATCATCGACCAGTTCATATCGAGCGGCGAGGACAAGTGGAACCTTTGGAGCAACCTTGTGATGCTGCTCCCCCACGGGTTCGAAGGCCAAGGGCCGGAACATTCCAGCGCAAGGCTGGAGCGATTCCTGCAGCTGGCGGCCGAGGACAACATCCAAGTCACGAACCCGACGACGGCAGCGCAGTACTTCCACCTGCTAAGGCGTCAGGTCGTTCGACCGCTGCGCAAGCCCCTGGTCGTGATGTCGCCAAAGAGCCTGCTGCGCCACGCCAGCGTCGTCGCCGACCTAAGCGAACTGAGCAAGGGCCAGTTCCACCGCATACTGGGGGACGACCAGGTGGATCCGGCCAAAGTGAAGCGTGTGCTGGCCTGCAGCGGCAAGGTCTACTACGAATTGCACGCGGCACGCGAGGAGGCCCGCCGAGACGACATCGCCATCGTGCGCTTCGAGCAGATGTACCCGCTGTCCGCGAAGACGGTCGACGAAGCGCTGGCGCCGTACGTGAACGCTGAAGTGGTGTGGGTCCAAGAGGAGCCCCGCAATATGGGTGCGTGGCGGCATGTGAAGATGCGCTTCCCGCATGCGTTTTCCGACGTGGTCTGCCGACCCGAGTCCGCCAGCCCTGCGACAGGTTCGTCCGGCAGCCACAAGGTCGAGCAGAGACAGCTGATCCTGGCCGCACTAGCGACGGACTGAGCAAGACCCAAGCACGATGGCCATCGAACTGACAATCCCATCCGCCGGCGAGTCGATCACCGAGGTGCAGATCGGCAAGTGGCGCAAGTCCGAAGGTGACCGCGTCGAATCTGACGAGGTGATCGTCGAGATCGAGACCGACAAGGCGGCCATGGAACTGCCCGCGCCGGCCAGCGGGATCCTAGAGAGGATCCTCATGCCAGAAGGAGCCGACGTGGGGATCGGCGCCGTGATCGCCGTCATCGCCGAGGTCGCAGGCAGCAACGAAAGGGCCAACGGTGGAGAGAGCACCTCAGCTCCACCAGACCGGTCTGCTGAGGCATCGAAGGCACCAGCCACGCAGGAACCTCCAGCAGCAGTGACGAGCGAGCCAGAACCGCGAGTGATGCCGAGCGCCAAGCGAGTGCTTGGCCAAGCGGGCGTTCCCGAGTCCACGGCCAGGGGATCGGGACCGGGCGGAAGGGTGCTGAAGGAAGACGCCGTTCGAGCAGTTGTGGAGGCCAAGCACAAGCCTCCGGCGCCGCCGAAGTCGGATCCGCCGAAACCGAGAGTGCCGCAGCCGTCCGCAGCGGTTCCGCCCTCCGTGCCAAGTCGCAGCGAGGAAACCGTTCCGATGTCCCCGCTAAGGAAGGCAGTGGCCCGCAACCTTGTGTCGGTCCAACAAAACGCAGCGCTGCTGACGACCTTCAACGAAATCGACATGAGCGCGGTCAAGGGACTCCGCAGCAAGTACAGGGACGAATTCTTGGCGGCCCACGGCGTGAAGCTGGGATTCATGTCGTTCTTCGTCAAGGCGGTGGTCGCGGCGCTGAAGGTAGTCCCCGGTGTGAACGCCCGGATCGACGGCACGAACATCATCTACCGCAACTACCACGACATCGGGATTGCTGTTGGTGGCGGCCGCGGCCTAGTCGTGCCGGTGCTGCGGAACGCGGACTCGCTGAGCTTCGCCGACATAGAGAAGGCCATCGGGGACTTCGTCGTCCGCGCAGGCGAGAACAAGCTGGAGCTCAACGAGCTGCAGGGCGGCACATTCACGATCTCCAACGGAGGAATCTACGGCTCAATGCTGTCGACGCCTATCGTCAATCCTCCGCAGAGCGGGATTCTCGGCATGCATGCGATCAAGGACCGGGCCGTCGTGGTGGACGGATCGATCGTGGCGCGCCCCATGATGTACGTCGCTCTGACCTACGATCACCGCATCGTCGACGGACGTGAGGCCGTCACGTTCCTGCGCACGGTCAAGGATGCGGTCGAGTCCCCGGAGAGGATCTGGCTGGAAATCTAGAGCCTGTGCGCCGCTCACGGGCGGCGCTGCCCGGCAACCATCTATGCCGTCGGAATCCTACGACCTAATCGTGATCGGGGCAGGCCCGGGAGGGTACACGGCCGCGATACGCGCCGCTCAATTCGGCATGAACGTGGCGTGCGTGGACAAGGAGAAGACCCTCGGCGGTACCTGCCTCCGGATCGGCTGCATCCCCAGCAAGGCTCTGCTTGAGTCCTCGGAGCTGTATGAACGAACAGCCGGCGAACTCAGCGTGCACGGGGTCGTGACCAAGGGCGTGTCACTCGATCTCAAGCGGATGATGCAACGCAAGGAGAAGGTCGTGGCGTCGCTCACCCGAGGTGTCGCACATCTGATCCGCAAGAACAAGATCAAGCGCCACACCGGCACGGCCCGCTTCGCTTCGGCGCACGAAGTGGTGGTCGACGAGGCAGACGGATCGACTCGGCTCGAAGCCAAGCATGTGCTCATCGCCACCGGAAGCTCGGTGGCCTCGCTACCTGGAGTCGAGATCGACGGGCACCTCATCGGCGACAGCACGACGGCCCTTTCCTACGACACAGTGCCCGAACGCCTCGTGGTGATCGGGGCCGGCTACATCGGACTCGAACTGGGATCGGTCTGGAGACGCCTCGGGGCAAAGGTCGTGGTGCTCGAGTACCTCGACCGGATCCTCCCCGGCATGGACGCTGAGATCTCCCGCTTCGCGCAGAGGCTCTTTGCCAGGCAGGGGATCGAGTTCCGTCTGGGTACCAAGGTGACGGGCGCGAAGGTGGACGGCGACCGTTGCACGGTTGAGGCCGAAGGGAGTGAGCCGTTGGAGGCGCACCGAGTGCTTGTTTCGGTGGGCCGACGACCGAACACAAGCGGCCTGGACCTCGCGGCCGCGGACATCGAGGTCAACGACCGGGGCCAGATCGCCGTGGACGACCACTTCCAGACTTCCGCGCCCGGCGTGTACGCCATCGGCGACGTGATCCGGGGCCCGATGCTGGCACACAAGGCCGAGGAAGAGGGCATCGCCTGCGTAGAGCGCATCGCCACGGGGTACGGGCACGTGAACTACAACGCGATACCCGGGGTTGTCTACACGCATCCGGAGATCGCGGCCGTCGGCAAGTCCGAAGAGGACCTCAGACGGGAGGGCATCCCCTACCGCAAGGGCCGGTTCCCGTTCGTGGCCAACGGCCGCGCACAGGCATTGGCCGACACTGATGGGTTCGTCAAGGTCCTCGCGGACGAACGCACCGACAGGGTGCTCGGCGTGCACGTCATCGGCCCACGGGCAGGGGAGCTGATCGCCGAGGCGGCGGTCGCGATGGAGTTCGGCGCTTCCAGTGAGGACATCGCACGCTGCGTGCATGCGCACCCTACTCTGGCGGAGACCCTCAAGGAAGCTGCGCTGGGCACGGACGGGCGCGCCCTGCACATCTAACTGGGGACAGCCCCTACCGGGCAATCCTTCAGCGACCGCTGCCGGAGATGGTGGCTAGGGGCGGACTTGAACCGCCGACGCCGGCCTTTTCAGGGCCGCGCTCTACCAACTGAGCTACCTAGCCACTCGTCTTAATCCTAGCAAGCACCGCCTGGCGATCAGCGGCCCCCTAGACGACGCCGAGCGATCAGAACTCGTAACGCAAGAACAACTCGATCCGCCGCGGATCGGTCAGGGTACTGGTGACGCGGCCGAACTGCGCCGAGCCGATGAGCAAGTTGTCGGCGAAGAAAGTCGGATGGTTGAGGATATTGGAAATACGGACCCCACCCTTGACGAAGTGCCGGTCGTTGATGCGCGTCGTCTTGCTGACGGCGAGGTCGAAGGCAAGCGCGGAGGGCCCGCTGAACATCCGACGCTGTAATGTGCCAACCTCCCCGGCTTCGGGATGGGTGAAAATCTGGCCAGTGAATGGCGCGGCGCCATCCTCGGCGACACCCCTGTTGTCCAGCGGATTGATGGCGCCAGCTCCAACGTAGTACGGCCCGTCATCGGTCATGCGGAAGCCAACGATCCGGTCGAGCAGCGGCTTCGTCAGCGACGTGGTCGCTGTGTTCTGGGTAGACCGACCGGGCCTGTTCAGGGTCCCTCTCTGTGACAGGACGGAGAGTGGTGCACCAGTTTGCCAGGTTGTGACCGACGACACGGTCCATCCCCGCCGCAGCCGTCCCTGGGCACCAAGCGGAAGCCTCCAGATCCAGTTCATGTTGAAGACATGGTTGACGTCGAACTCCGCACGGGCGCGCTCGAGCCAAGGCTGCTCATTGTCGAGGAAGGGATCGAAGCGGACCTGTGTTCCGCTGGAGTCGGTCAAGACCTTGGAGAAAGTGTAGTTCCCCTGGAAGGTCAGGTCCTTCGACATGCGGCGACGAGTCTCGACCTGCAGGCCGTGGTAGCTGGAGTTGGAGTAGTTGGTGACGAGATCCGCGACGAAGGCGTTCTGATTGCGGCGGAAGACCACGTCGCCGTTGAGCCCATTCAGCACGTAGATCTGGGCGAGGGCGCCAACCTCGCCACGCCGGATCTCATTGCGGATGACAGGGTGGAAGAGGAACCCGCCGTTGATCATGTTGGGAAAGACGGTCAGCTCTTGACTACCTGCGAGCGTCGGGTTGTGGGCGGGGTCGAACCCGAGTCCAGCAGCCTGCGCGAGTCCTGCGTTGCTCTGGGCCCGTCGGAAGTCGTCCAGGAAGCCATTGCCGCGCACGATGAGCTGGTTGTAGTCGAAGGCTCGCAGCAGCTTCGTGGACTTGTTGCCGAGGTACCGGACTTCCAGGACCGTGTCGTAGCCGATCTCGCGCTGTATGGACAGGTTCCACTGCTGAACGTAAGGTGCACGCAGGTTGGAGTCGATCGAGAACACCGCATTGCTCGGGTCCAGCGCGTGGTTCTCGCTGAGGTTGCGCGGCACCTTGAACTCCGGCGCCTCCAAGGCCACCGGGCCAGCAGCCAGAAGCGCATCCAAGTTCTGCAGCCGATTCGATCCCTCTAGCCCATCGTTGGCGCCTACGGCATTCTGCGCGGCGCCGATGGTCTCGTCGTACACGTAGTTGATGCTGTAACCCGCCCGCAGAGCGGTCTTGCCATCGCCGAAGACATCCCAGGCGATGCCGATGTTCGGCGCGAAGTTGTTCCGGTCGGGCCTCCAAAGGGGCCTACCTGTGTCGCCGCCAGCGAAGTCGAGCACCGCGTCCGTCAGCAGGGTGTCAATCAACCTGCCCGACCTGTGTACCGGCAACAACATCAGGCCGTCGCGCTCGTCGAGGCGGCTGTAGTACTCCCAGCGCAGCCCCAGGTTGATTGTCCACCGCGGCTTGAGCTTGAAGCTGTCCTGGAAATAGGTGCCGAACGAGTCGAACTTGTACCGCCGTCGGTTTTCTGCTCCCGACACGAACCCACTGTTGCGATCCGTCACGTTGAACGACTGATCGGCAGTTTCGATGACGCCCCCGATGGTGGCCAGCAGGGCGAAAGCGTTATTCAGCTGCGCACCGCCGACGCCTCCGGGAAACAGGGCGCCCGGAATCTGATATGCGCTCTGCGGTCCGATGCCGAGATTCATGGTCGGCACTACGGAGAAGTTGTCGAAGCTGTTCACCCGAACCCTCTGAATGTCCAAACCGAACTGCATCGAATGGCGGCCGATCCGGGCCAGGGCGCTGTCGCGGATCACGTAGGTGTCGGTGGCGCGTCCCTGGGGCGCAAAGTTCACGTCGGGATTCGAGAAGGCAAGGCCCTCCACCCAGTAGTCTTGCCGGTACTCCGAATTGACGAATTCAGGATTCGTCAGGAGGAAGCCGACGCGAAGCTCGTTGGTCCAGCGCGGACTTGGGCTCGTGCGCCAACCCGCCGACAGGAACTCCGACCTCGCAATGTCTCCTGCCGGAGATTGGTTGCCGTATCCGATTTCGATGTCGGGTCGATTGTTCTCCTCGAAGCCCGGCTTGTACGTGACCGACAACGCATCGCGGTTCGTGACGTTCCAGTCCACACGCGCAGTGAGTGCGCGTCGGTCTGCGTTGTTGGACGCAAGAAAGCGGTAGCCGGCGGTGTTCAGCTGACGATCCTGAGAACTGTCCCCCCGATCAAAATTGTTGATTTCCGACGGCCCTGGAATCCGGCCGAGGAGGGCCCCCGCCACCGGGTCAGGCTGCAATCCCGCCAAGCCCAACAGATCGATCTCGCGAGGGGTGCCGCCGAGATCGACGTACTTGAACACGCCCCGTGCTGCCGATTCGGTGAGAATCGTCTGGTTGACGAGCGAGTCCCTCCGATCAGTCATCACTTCGTAGTTGGCGAAGAAGAAGAGACGGTTCTGGACGATCGGGCCGCCGAGCGATCCCCCGACTTGGTTGAAGCTCAGTCGCGGGCGCTCGATCTCCTGACGGTTCGCGAACCACCCGTTCGCGGCGAGCTTGTCGTTGCGAGTGTGCCAGTAGGCGTTGCCATGCCACTCCGAACCGCCAGCCTTCGTTGCGAGACTGACTTGGGATGCACCCCAGCTGACCGCCGAGGAACCGTTCTGCGACGTGATGCTGAACTCGGCAACTTGGTCCAAGAGAGTACGACTGGGAAGGAAGTCGAGGCCGTTGTTGCGGATGAAGTTGTCCTGAATGCTGATGCCGTCGAGGGTGACGGTTGAAGAGGCTGTTCTCTGGCCGTTGAGCACAGTCGGATTGGCGCCTGCGTAGGCCGCGCCAGCCTGCAGGGACACGAAGTCCAATGGGTCGCGTCCGATGAGAGGGAGCTCGGCGATCTGGTCCGTGGTGACAATCGACGACACCTCGGCGTTGCTCGTCTGGACTTGACTAACTCCGCCCTCGACGACAACCGTCTCGCTCATCAAACCCAGTCTCAACGTGATGGGAGGAATCGAGGTCTCACGCGCGATGTCGACCTTCTGCCCCTCTACCACGTGCTGCTGGAAACCCGGTGTGCTGACTTCGATCCGATAGAAACCAGGCAGCAGCGCAGCCACCTTGAAGCTGCCCGCTGAATCGGAGCTCACATCAAGAACGGCGCCTGTCGATTCGCTCTGTATCAGGATGTCGACGCCGGGTATTGGAAGACCGTCCGGATCTAGAATCGTCCCGGACAAGCGGCCGGACCCTGTCTGGGCATGTCCGGCGCCTCCAACCGCCAGCGCAAGCGCCAGAAGTGACCAAATCTCCCCGCACTTTAAGACCCCAAGCATCGCACTGGATTGTAGTTGACGATCTGTCCTTATGACAATAGAGGCGGTTGTGTGCTTGATGTCGCCGTGACCGCTTGACTCTCGGTCCGATGCCGGTCCCACCGAGCTCGGCAGCAAGCCTCTGCGCCTCGTCGCTATTCAATGGAATCCGGCAGCCTTGCCGGTCGCTTGGGAGGCAAGTTGAAAGCTGTTCCGCAAATCACCGCAACCGAGGCCGCATCGCTGGTGAACTCCGGCGACGTCCTCATAGTGGGCGGCTTTGGCATGACCGGGAGCCCCGTGCGCCTGCTGCACGCTCTTGCGGAGGCCGAAGTCCGCGACCTAGTGTTCGTGGCCAATAACGTTGGCGAGCCCGGCCTGGGCGGGGGCAGACTGCTGCGCAACGGACAGATCCGCAAGACGATAGGTTCGTTCTTTACGAGCAACCCGGAAGTCGTCAAGGCAGCACAGTCAGGGTCGCTCGAAGTCGAGCTCATACCTCAGGGCTCACTGGCCGAGGCCATCAGGGCGGGAGGCGCGGGCATCGGCGCCTTCTACACTCCGACGGCCGCAGGGACGCCGCTGTCAAACGGCGAGGAGATGCGTCGCATCGGTAACCGCGAGATGGTCTTGGTCCCCGCGATCCGAGGTGACGTATCGTTGATTCGGGCTTGGAGGGCCGATACGGCAGGCAACCTGCAGTACCGGATGACGGAAAGAAACTTCAACGATGCGGCTGCGACGGCATCGAGGCTCGTCGTCGCCGAAGTCGAGGAGATCGTGCCAGCCGGCGGACTGGATCCGGACACGGTGCATACGCCAGGATGCTTCGTCGACTATCTCGTGCAAGCCAACGTGCGGTTGGAGGACCTCGGCTCGTCCGCCTCTGTCGCCTCCAGCAGCAAGCGGGTCAGCGAGTCGCGCACCAGGATGGCTCTGACGGCACTGTCGGAACTGCGGCCAGGTGATGTCGTGAACCTCGGCGTCGGTATTCCGACACTGGTCGCGGACTACATCCGGCCTGAACACGGCATCGTCCTGCACACCGAGAACGGCATGCTGGGGGTCGGGCCGGAACCCGAGGATGGCGGGGCGATGGACTACCCAGTCAATGCCGGTAAGGTACCCGTGACCGCGCTGGAAGGCAGCAGCTACTTCGACTCAGCGGCATCCTTTGGCATGATTCGGGGAGGCCACATCGACGTGGCGATCATGGGTGGACTACAGGTCGATCAGGCTGGCAACCTAGCGAACTGGGCGGTGCCAGGGATGCCCCTGCTAGGGGTCGGAGGCGCGATGGATCTCGCTTCAGGTGCGGAAAGGCTCATCATCACCATGACCCACACCGACAGGAGTGGCAGATCGAAGGTGGTTCGGCGTTGCAATTTGCCACTTACCGCACGCGAAGTGGTGGATGTCCTGATTACGGATCTGGCCGTGTTTCGCTTCGTGGCAGGTCGGATGAAGCTGGTTCGGCTCATGCCCGATGTGTCCGAATCCCAGGTAGCCGCATCGACCGAGGCGGAATACGACATCGCTTTGGACGACCTGTCCGGTCCTGGGTGTGCCAAACCATGATGCTCGGTCACGGATAAACCGCTATTCCAGCCGACTCGGTGTCTGTGTTCCTAATCTGTGGTCATTCCGAGGTATTGGGTGCCGGAAACCGAAGTCGCAGAGAGACTCGCCAACGCACGAACAGTCGATCCGTTTGAGAAGGTGGGGGAGGGGGCAAGTTACTCGCGCTCGAGAAGCTGGCTATCAACTCGCCATCCGAAAGATCACGACGGCAACCGACGAAGGGAAGAAAATCGTCGCTGTGAGTCCACCAACCGAGCTGAGCGATTCGGAAACGACGATCATGTTCGGGACTGGCACGTTCTGTTCAGGGATATCGCTAGCCCAACCAACCAGAGGACAGCCACTTTCACCGCAGCACGGAGAACAGCCGTGAGCAACCAGGCTCCGCTTCTCAACGTCGATCTCCGCACATGGCTTCAGGCCCTCCGTGACATCACTAGCGCAACGGATGAGCGCACCCTGATCACATCCGACTTTTCGTCTGGCGGTGTGGGCAACACTGCTCCCGTCATTGACTACACCACCGTTCCTGCCGTCTCCGCAGCCCTTGTCGTTGCCAACATGAACTCCATTCCTCTCGATTTGGCGGCGCGATTGTCGGTGGGAGGTGTCCACATGAACTTCTTCATCGTGAAGCAGATTCCGCCCTCCCCCCCCCCCCAGAAGCGTACTTCGCTGAGGCCCAGTGCGGTTGCAAGTACGTGGAACTCGTAGTGCCTCGCGTGCTAGATCTGACCTAAACGAGCCGCAGTTTGGAGGGGGTTGCGAGCGATCTTGGCTATCACGAGTGACCGTTTTCTTGGGACGATTCACGGCGCCATCGTCTCCAGTGTGAGCTGGATTCCATATTCCCATCGATGTATGGTCTGAAGCGAGCCGACCTTGAGTGGATCTTGGATTCTCCGGACCCAAGTTTCTCATTTCCGTCGCTCAAGCGGTGCGATCTCAGAGACTTCGGCGAGTGCAGGACCCAGCACTGCGTACTGGAAGCATTCGATCATCTATCGAGAGGAGAGAGGATTTCCAGCTAGGTCGTGTGGTGTTGGGTCTCCCATTTCTAGGATCCACATCCAATTCCATGGCTGGAAGTAGGAGAGTATCTCCTCGTATTTGGTTCAAATTGCAGCGGAAATTCAAGCTAGATTCTTCGATTCTCTACACAAATTTCACCATATTGATGACTATTTTTCTGTGTGAAATAGTCAAAATATCTACGAATCCAATCGACACAGGAAACGTTGGTTCTCAGCGATTTTCTGCGTTAAGTATCGAGAATATTATGGATTCACATCCGGATACTAAAAGGAACAAAGTGCCGATCACGGTTGTTGTTGAACTAGAAATTTTTGTTGTGGATTAGGGACGGCACTGCGACAGGAGAACGCGTCGCCTGATCTTCTCGAATACAACATTTGGTCATTTCCCGCGCCCGCATCCTTGCTCCTTACGCTGCCGTTCCGACCCTAAGCGGGCATTGCCCTGACCCTCCCGCGCCCTCGTGCCCGTCCGCCACCCTGCCAGACCGACCTGCCCCTCGCGAGATGCAGGTTTGGTATGGGCCCGACTGCCGGCCGAGCCCCCTCCGGTGCTGCTGGTCCCCCTTCCCTTTCATGCGCATCGACGCTAGGACGCCGGGGTAGTAGGTCGGTGCTCGCGTCGATCACTTCCCGACCAATGCCAATCTTGTCCAACTTGCCGTAGGGTCAACGTCCGCAACGCCTGTCTCGAGGCCTTATCGGCCGTCACTCAGGTTCTGGCCCGTCTGGTCGCTGAGCTGTTCGCGCAGCCCTTTACCACCAAGGGACTTCAGGCCATGCCGTTGCCTCTATCACCCGCCACGACTTCTGCCAACCACAGCGACAGTTGATGCGTGGGTTGAGCAACCACCCGATAGGGTCGCCTTTTCACGCCACAGGTCGAACTCGAACTAGGAAGATAGATCCGTGCACCGTCGGCAATTCATCAGAACAGGAGGCATGCTCGCCGCTGCGGTGCAGCTTGCCGCGCAGACTAACGACCAGATCGAACGAGACAGGACCGTCGCCATCGACATCCTGAAGCCGAGCGCAAGGGACCTGGAGTACGGCCTGAGCCTCCACCAAGAGGCGCTCGTGTTCGACGCCTACGGGTTCTCGCCAAGGTCAGCCATGGACGGCGACGCGATGCGCGAGCTGGTGGAGGCGGGGGCCTCGGCGATGGAACTACAGGACCATCGCGAAGAAATGACCATGACGCGCGCAGCTCTGGTGCAGGCCGAGAGAGACGAGTTCATCAAGGCGTGGAACGCGGCGGGCGTGACCTGCATTTTCCAGAACTGTGGAGAGGAGAGCAGCGACCCACTGCGTCTGATCAAGCGCCTTGCACGGCACACCTTCCTGACCGACCACCTCGAGGGCGTCCTGCGGAGAACCGTGACCCCCGAAGATGTCGAGCGTGCGCACGCGGACGGCTTCGGCTGTCTCTACTTCACCAGCAACGGCGTGCCGCTGACGCAGCACTGGAACTCCGTCGAGGACGAGCTGCGGTACGTCCGAATCTTCTTCCAGCTCGGCATACGAATGATGCACGTGACCTACAACCGCCGTAACCGTCTCGGCGACGGATGCGCTGAAACGGCGAACGGTGGCCTCAGCGACTTCGGGAGGGCGGCGATCGCAGAGATGAACCGGACTGGCGTGATCGTCGACGTGGCCCACTCTGGATGGCAGACCAGCCTTGAGGCCGCCCGTGCATCAGCTAAGCCGATGGTCGCGAGCCACACCACCTGCGCCCACATCCATCCTCACATCCGGTCGAAGCCGGATGAGGTGATACGCGCCATCGCCGACACTGGCGGCTATGTCGGGATTTGCTGCATTTCCCGATTCCTGCGAGGCAGCGGCGACATTAGTGCCCTGCTCGACCACATCGACTACGTGGTCAGGTCTTTCGGCCCCGAGCATGTCGCCATCGGCACCGACGTTGCCTACCGCTCGCCGTACACGGCGGCGGAGGCCCACAAGGTCCCGGCAGTAGGCCCGACGAGACCTCGCTTCGCCACGCTATGGCCAGAAGACGACTTCGTCACCACGCACGAGATGACGCGGAGCCTGGCCTGGACGAATTGGCCGCTGTTCACCGTGGGAATGGTGCAGCGCGGCCACTCTGACGAGACCATCCGCAAGATCCTTGGTGGCAACGTGCTGCGCGTGGCGAGAGCGGCACTCGCCTGAACTGGCAATGCGTTGAGATCAGGCCTTTGAAGAGGCCTCCATCTGACGGAGCCTCGCCTCGATGCGAGTGGCTAGGCGGACGTAGTCCTCGCCAGCCTCAGCGGTGACGGGTGCTCCGAACCTAACGCTGACCGACCCCTTGCGGGGCCAAGATTCATGCATCGGCATGATCTCGAAGAGACCCTTCAAGTAGATGGGTACTACGGGCACCGCGAGCCGAGCCGCCATCAGCCCGATTCCCGCCTGAAACGCCTGCAGGGAACCGTCCGGCGTAAACCGTCCTTCCGGGTAGATGAGTGGGCAGAATCCGCTCTCGACCATTTCTCCGGTGTAGCGGAGTGAGTCGCGGACCCCACCAAGGTCCTGCGACAGGGGGTAGGCGTTGAACAGTCCACAGGCAAGGATGTACGCAGTTCGCATCTTGATGCGGCCGCGCAAGCAAAGCGCCGCGCCGGATGGGAAGAAGAACTGCTGACGCGCTGCCGGGGCCAGCTTGTCTTGCCAACTCCCCGGCAACGCCGCGAACAAGGCGACCGTGTCGAGATGGCTCGAGTGGTTCGCGGCGAATATGACCGGTGGGTCAAGCTGGTCGAGGTTGTCCCACCCTGTGATCGAGAGCGGGATGTAGTGGCGGAACAAAGGCAGGATCAACGCCCACCGAATCGCATTCCGTATCGCCCGGACAGGCTGTCGACGGGCCCACCGTGGTGGTTGGATGTGTTGCTGCGTCGCCTTGGCCCTGGCCTCATCGCGGTCAATCTCTCGCCCAACCGTTGCCGCCTCGGTCGACTGGCGAGCCGCCCAAGTGCGAACCTGTCCCACCGTCGAGAGCGACGAGAACGAGGCCTCGTCGAGTTCAATGCCGTAGTGGTCCTCGATCGACGCCAGAACGTCGATCCGCTCGAGGGACGACAGTCCAAGGTCCTCTTCCAGGCGCTGGTCATCGGATAGATCCTCGGCGCGGCGGCGGGTAAGCGACGTCAGTATCTCGTCCAGACCCGACGCCCCGCCCTTAGCGGGAGTCCCGCCCGCCAACGACAGCCGTTCCGCGACCTTCCGGCGCTGGGTCTTGAACGTCGAGGGCGTTCGCGGGAACTCCGCCTCCGGCCATTCCGAAGCGCTGCGGATTCGCTGGTGCGGCTCAAGACGGCGATTCACCCTCTCGACGATGGCGAGGGTGTCCTCGGAAGGATTTGCGAGGATCAGCGCGGCATGGATCGCGTCCCCGGTTGCTGATTCGGCCGCGACGACGGCGTCGCGCACCCCAGCTTCGAGGGTAAGTTCCCTTTCCACGTCCTCTGGATAGACGTTCATGCCGTTGGCCGTGATAATCACGTCCTTCTTTCTGCTCCGATAGACAAGCCTCCCCTCAGGGTCTTGCTCACCGATGTCGCCCGTGTGCAGCCAACCATCCTCGTCAACGGTGCGGGTGCGCCTGGCGCCACTCTCGAGGTACTCGTCCACGACGCTTGGTCCACGCACGAGGATCTCGCCATCGTGGGCGATCCGGATCTCCTGGCCTCCTATCACCTCCCCGAGAGTGCCGCGACGCGCTCGAAACGGATGGTTGACTGAAATCACAGGGCTCGTCTCGGTGAGCCCGTATCCCTGGATCACCAGCAGGCCAATACCCGCCCAGTAGCGTTCGGTGTCGGGGTCTAGCTTCGCGCCGCCGACGACGAAGGCCCAGAACTTGAGGCCCAGGTCGCGGTGCACTGCTCGGTGTCTCCACCAACGGGTCAGCGGTCCGCCCATCCTTCCCGGGCCGACCCTAGCGCTGGGATGCCGCCTCTCGATGTGGGCCCTAAGGCTGTCGAGGATTCGTGGCACGCAGACAAGGACCGAGATCTTTTCCCTTCGAACTGCCTGTCGGATCGCCGCAGGATGCAGATCAGTCATGAAGGCCGCAGCGCATTCAAGCAGGACAGGCACAAAGATGCCCAGAGACTGCCCGAACATGTGGCTGAGCGGCAACAGGTCGAGGATTCGTATCGGCTGGAAGGCGTAGGCCAACCGCTTGTAGCGGTCGATCTCCTCGCGGATCGGGTCGAGGTTGGCGCAAATGTTGCGATGCAGGTGGATCACTCCCTTTGGCTCCGCAGTGGTGCCGGAGGTGAAGATGATCTCGGCCACGTCGTCGCGGGTCACCGTCGTCGGCGTGAACCTTGGAGTGTCTCGCAGGTTCTCCAGCGCCTGGATCGCGAATCGCTTCAGGACGGCGGTCGGCAGGGCCGGGGTGTCACCATGAACCAGCAGCCTCGCGTCGGTCTGAGCAACGATCCGATCCACGAACTCCGGGGAAGACTGGTGGTCCAGCGGCACCACTTGCACACCACGCGCTAAGCAGGCCCAGAACACGGCGACCCATTCGGGCCTATTCTCGGACCACAGCACCACGCGGTCTCCCGGGCCGATACCGTGGCCATCCAGATAGGCCACAAATCGCCGGATGCCGTCATCCAGATCCCGGTACGTCCAGTGCCAGGTTCGGTATCCGTTCCAGAACCGCACTGCCTCCCTAGTGCCGAGGCGCTCGATCCGTGGCAGAAGGTCTAGGAGAGTCTCCATGCGCGTTGTTCGTGCCACGGACTAGTTGATCGCGGTCTATATGGGTTAGCAGTACCAAGCATCGACTTGCCCTACGACCGCTCGCGTCTCGGTGATGGACTGAAAGAGCCTCCTAGCTGTGGCGAACCACAGGCCCGCCTACCATACGACAGCTTCCGGCAACTGGCATCGGGCGAAGGCGATCCGCACCTTCGACAGCCGCGGCACTCGACAGCTCGTCAGAGGAGACCTCCGCCGGCTCCGATCCCACTTGGCCCCTGGGTCCACGACACTCTGCAGCGCCTAACAAGTGCATCCTCGCCCGCCGAGAGGAATTCGTCCGGATCCCACGTCGGGTGTCACCTGCGCTACTACTTCGCGAACTCGCCAAGCGCCGCACGCACACTCACGCCGAGGCGAATGTGACCCGCACCTTCACCTCCCGCCGCTCGTGATCTCACGAATGAGCCGAGATTCGCCAATCTCGATCCAGGTCTCGCGTCACCTTCTGCGACTCCCTGCCGCTCTCCCGCCCGTTCGAACACTTCGTCCCTGCGCAGCCATCAGTTAGCCGGGCCCGTCTCGCTTCAGGGCAGCCACGCTGCTCTCCAAACACAAGCGTTGGGTTCCCCTCAACACAGTGTGCGACACGGGGTGCCCAGCCACGATGGGCACCCCGACCAGGATCTGCGGGGGCATCGGGTCGAAGACCCCGCGAATTGTTTGGCTCGCCAGCTGCGCTGACACCAGCCTCTTGATCGGCGGCAGGCGGTCGAGGGCGCCCTATCCGAACCCGAACACACTGGCACCCAGTGTGAAGATCACCACCGGCACGATGGCCAGCCCCAACAGGTCCAATGCCACTCCGGCCCGAAACATTCGAGACATTCCGATCCATCCGCTCGAAAAGATGATCGCATTTGGCGGTGTTGCGACCGGCATGGTGAACGCGAACGAAGCCGTCACCGCCATAGGCGTCAGCAGAAGATAGGGATGGACGCCGATCTCGCTGGCCATCGCCGCGACGGCCGGCGAGAGCATCAGTACGGTTGCGACGTTTGATGTGGTCTCGGTCATCACCGTTGTGAGCAGGCATATCGCCATGACGAGCACCCAGCTGGGCATGCCCTCGAGCGCGCCAAGGGCTGATCCGATCCAAGCCGCGAGACCACTGTCAGTGATGCCGGCGGCCAGCGCGAACCCACCACCGACCAAGAAGACGATGTTCCATGGAATCCCGATGGCGGCCTGCCGCCACGCGAGGAGACGCACGCCCTTGCCAGGCTGGCTGGCCGGAAGCAGGAACAACAGAACCGCCATCAGCATGGCCACCGTGGAGTCATGGACAAAGGCTGACTCGGCGAACATCTGCGACCAGCCAGGAATGCGGATCGCACCGATGTCCAAGGGCACTCGGGAAACCCACAGCACACCCGTCAAGGACGCGACGATGAGCACCCGGCGTTCTGGCGTCGACATGGGACCAAGCGCATCAAGTTCCCGCCGGATCACTTGCTGGCTGCTGACGAAATGAATGTTCGACAGCGACATGCCAGCGCCGAACCGGCAGAGGTAGAGCCATGTCAGAGGCAGGAACACCGCGATGATCGGCAGACAGACCAGCGACCACTGCAGAAAGGCGATCGGCTCGACATCAGCAACAAACTCCTCGGCGAAACCTAGAAAGGCCACTGTGGTCGGCGAGCCAACGATCGTTCCGATCCCACCAATGGATGCCGCGTAGGCGATGCCCAGGAGCAGAACTGTCCCGAACGTGTCACGAGCGATTCTGGACGCATCGGCACTGGTAGACGCACCGACGACTTGAGCCGAAGGTGCGAGCTGATTGACGACGGCCATAGCCATCGGCAGAAGCATCATCGTGGTCGCCGTGTTGGAGATCCACATCGACAACACGGCGCTAGTCACCATGAAGCCGAGAACCATGGGCTTCGGACGCGAGCCGAATCGATCGATCATCGACAGCGCGATGCGCTTGTGCAGATTCCAGGCTTCCATGGCGTTGGCGATGATGAACCCGCCAATGAAGAGGAAGATCAGATGGTTGCCGAAGTTCGCCGAGACCGCCTGGCTGGAATCAACTCCCAAGAGGGGTAACAGAACCAGGGGCAAGAACCCCGTGACGCCGATGTTCACGGCCTCTGAGATCCACCAACAGATCATCAGAGCCGCCACCGCGGCCGTCTTGTGCCCTTCGGGGCTCAGCCCGTCGGGAGTCGGAGCAAGCAGGATGGCGAGGAAAGCTAGAACACCCGCGATCAGACCAAGCGTCTTGCGGGAGGGTCCCTTCGCTTGCTTGCGATCCGGCATTCAACTGCTGGGGACCGGCATCCGCTGGATCCCAGCCCCGCACAGATTGAAGGAGACCAAGGGACGGGCAAAGATTGGTAGCGCCACGGGGATTCGAACCCCGATCTGAGCCTTGAGAGGGCCCTGTCCTAACCCTTAGACGACAGCGCCTTAGCCAAACCGCAGCTTATCAGCCATTCGGAATGGTTGCAAGGCAACCCGACTTGTGCCAAGGCCAAGGTGTCCACCCCCTCAATTAAGACGTAGAGGCCGACCCTGGCGTCCCTTTGGCACCTGGGGCGCAGGGGCCGCAGTGCCCCAAGAAAAAGCGAAACGTGTGCATTGGGGGGTGCCAGGGAAGCGAGCAGGCAAGCCCGCGGAGAGGGCTGGCTGGCCAGACCGATCTCCTGATGCCAGCGCAGATGGTCGCCCAGGCACTTGGTCGCCACGCCGTGGAACGGCAGCAGGAACTGCTTCAGCTGCCGGTGGCGTTGGTTGACCGTCTGGGTGGGGTGGCTGCCGCGCAGGCGCTGCCCGGCCGCCCGGGTTGACGGCCTCGTGCTGGACCCCCAGGCTGCGCACGCAGCCTGGGCAGCCTGTCCCGCCGTCCGTCACCAGCGTGATCGGCGGGCTGATTCTCCGCTACGCCCCCTAATCGACCTGCCAGCCAGCGCTACTGACCAGCCGCTGCAGCTCGCCTGCTCCGGCTTCGGCGCACCCTCTGCAGCGGACATCCGGCTGGGGCGGAGGAAAATGCGCTTCACGGACAAGGCCGCCAAGTAGGAGCTGCGCGTCAACGACAGCATCAGCCTGCGAGACATCCAGCATCCGAAGTACTGAGAGCCACGAGAATCGTGCGGCAGCCAATCTGAGGCCCTTACCCACCGCCGAGCAATTCGGCGCGGTTCTGTGAACAGGCATTCTGAGCTGCTGCTGGAATCCGAACCGCGGCGCGTGCTGGGTTGGGCTGTCACCTTGGGGCAGGCTGGCGGGGAAGGGTCGCGCACGGGCCTGGGAGAAGATGGATGGATGCCTGAGTTCGATGGCACGGTGCTCTACCCGCTGCTGAGCCGGATCGATCCTAGGGATCCTAAATCGGTGCATAATGCACTCGAGGAGATTCGACGGATGGCCGGACGAAACATCGAAGCTCGGCTCGACGCGCTGGAAGCCGCGCAGACCGTTCGGCTCGATGCGCTAGAATCCCGGCTCAACACCTTCCAGTGGGTCATGGGCGTAGCCATCGTGATCGGCGGGCTGATTCTCCGCTACGCCCCCTGATGGGCTTGGCAGCCAGTGCCACAGGCCAGCCGCTGCAGCTCGCCTGCGCCGGCACCAAGGCACCCTCCGCAGCGGACTTCCGGCCGGACCGGAGGAGGATGTGCTTCATGGACAAGGCAGCCAAGTAGGAGCTGCGCGTCAACGACAGCATCAGCCTGCGAGACATCCTGAGCCGCTGCCCGAACCGGGGCTGGTCGTGCGTCAACGTGTTCTCGGCGTTGGGACGCTTGCGTTGCTGGTCGGTCATATGCGTGCGATCTGCATCAGGTGCGTCTGCAAGCCGCGCTTCGGAACCTTCCCGCTGTAAACCGGCACCGAGATGCGGGCCGGGAGACCAACATTCGTGTAGATGTGATGGCTGCCGCTGATTCGTCTCAACTGCCAGCCCTGCGCCTCGAGAATCGTGCAGAACCGTTTTCCGGTGACGGCTTTCACACCGCGATCTCGATCACCCTGTCCGCACCGGACAGGGGAATTTGTTCGAACTCGACGGAAAGACATCCCTCGACTGCTTCGTATAGGTTGAGGTTGCCCAGCAGCTCCTCGAACGAGTCGCCCTGCGTGGCGCATCCCGGAATGGACGGCACTTCGGCCCAGAATCCGTTCTCCTCGGCCTCGTGGATCACGACTTTCAGTTTCATGGTTCTTCTCCGCGATCATGTGCGTTGGACTCCATTGTTCGCAGACATCCTTGGCGGTGAACACAACAACCTGAGACCTCATGGTATGCGGGTCCAGGCTCCGGGCCCTAGGTTTTAATGTGAGTCTGGATTGACGCACCTATTCACAGTGGACAGGTGCGCGTCTGTGGTAGTTCGTCACATCCTCAGTCGTAGGGAAGCCATTGCCCGAGGGTGCGGGAGGAACAGTAAACGTTGGAGCAAGAGCCGATGCCAAGATGCAAGACGATCGCCAGCTTTCTTGGACTGTCACACAGCCTTGTCGTTGCAGCCCTGACGGCGACAGTGTGCTTGAACGCACCGCCGGTGGCGGCCCAGTCCGGTACTACGACCGGTGTGATCCGCGGAACGGTCCGAGACCAACTGGGCGCTTCAATGCTCGATGCGACCATCTCCATCCAGCACCGCGAAACCGACCTAGTGACCACGGTCGAGTCATCAGCGTCCGGCATTTTCGTCCGCACGCTGCCGCCGCCGGGCACATACGACATCATTGTCAAGGCGGCAACGGAGGATTTCGGGCTCGCCCGGAGGGTTCGTCACCGTTATTACCAAGTCGGAGACTAACACCCTGGACGGCACCGCCCACTATCTCGGGCAACGGGACAGGATTGCAGCCCCGTTTCCGGAGTTCCGGGAACGCTAGGCGGACCCGTCGCCCGAGACCGGGCGTTCTTCTTCCTCTCGTACGATCACCAAGCCGCTGCCGAAACGAAGCAGCAGACTAGGCACGTCGTCAACCCGGCGAACCTCCTGCGGCTCGAGAGCTTCCTGCAGCAGCGCTGGCCGGGTCTGTTCGACGACGAATTCGGGCCCATTCGCAGAACCGACGACTCGCGGGCGCTGCTCTCGAAGCTTGACTTCAACTTCGATGGTCGCCATCAAGCGTCGCTCAAGTACAACTACACCTCGTCTGAGCAAGTGAACGGTACTTTCGACATCGATGCCTAGGGGGGCATCCGCCAACGGAATCGAGCGCCAACACTCCCACGCGGTGAACGGAAGCCTGAACTCCCTGCCGGGCAACACCGTTTCGAACGAATTGCGGATCCAAGTGGCTCGCGAGGACCGGCCGCGCTGGTATGACGGACCTATCATGCCGGGAGCGGAGCTACCGGGCCCTCCGCAGTTCGTGGAACTGGGAGGTCGCCCGTTTCCCGACATTGTGATGGACTTCGCCGACGGGTTCCGCATCGGACTGCCGTTCTACCTGCCAATCGATCCATCCTTCGACACCCGGCTCCAGATCGTGGACAACGTATCCTCCGCAACCGGGAACCACCTTCTGAAGGCCGGCTTCGAATTCAACCACACACGGGCGGACCAGCAGTTCGTTGGAATGGCCAACAGCCGCTACATCTTCGACTCGGTCGACGGCTTCGAAGGATTCGTGAACCACGGCAGCAGATTCGTCACGTGTTCTGACGGGACGTCCAGCTCAATGAGCGTCTGCCCACAGGGGGCGAATGTGACCGGCCCGATGCTTCTGTTCCTGCAGGCCGCGACCGTGCCGGGCGTGCCACCTGACCAACTCGGGCGCCAATCGTTCCGGACAAAGGAGCTTGGCCTCTTCTTGCAGGACACGTGGCACCCGCACGACCAGTTGACACTCTCGCTCGGGCTGAGCTGGGAAGGATGTCTTCATCGAGCCGGAAGACACGTTCTTCGCACCCTATCTCGATGACCCGCTGTTCCCATCCGATGGCCGGATTCCGGACGATCTGAACAACCTGCAGCCTCGTCTGGAGGCGTCGTGGGACGGGACGAGGGAAGACAGTTGTGCGGGCCAGCAGCGGGATCGTACTTCGCGCGGATCCCGCTGCTGGTCTTCGCCCAGCACAAATCGACCAATGGAGCGTTCCAGCAGATCCTCTTCCGAAGCACTGCGGCTGCCGGAGCGCTAGGGCCCGTGCCCGCCCTCGATCAGCTCATCGATGCCTCGACCACGCCACCGTTCCTCCCGGACATTCAGGTGGCTGACCGCAACCTCCAGCTACCGCGCACTTGGCCGTTCAGCACCGGCGTCGAGCACGATCTCGGGAGCGGACTCGCAGCCAGCGCAGTGTTCATTCACGCCCGGGCGGACAATCTCTTCCGATTCACGAATCGCAAGGCTCAATTCGTTAACCGTCACCGAAAGCACTGCTCGATCCCGGTACAAGGCACTCACGATGGAGTTGCGTGGGCGTGGCGGCATCCGAAAGAGGCTAGTCACCTTCGAAGCGCACTACACACTCGCCTTCGATCGGTCGGACGACGACAACGAGCGGGCTCCATTCACGATCCGCTACGCGAGTGCTGCCGACCTCTCGCCCGAGTACGGCTGGTCGAACCGGAACCGCCGCCATCAGTTCAGCAGCTACCTGATGCTGACGCTACCTAGAGGAGTGCAGCTCAACCATGTGATGCGATACCTGTCGGCTTCGCCAGTTTCCGAGCAGTGCGCCAACCGCGGCACGAAGGCCGCGCAGCCCTCAGATCGTATCTGTGCCGACGGAACGATCCTGCAGCGCAACACACTGAGGAGGGAGAACGAACTCTTCACGTGGGATATGCGCCTTTCCCGGATCTTCCGGTTCGGGGAGAACGTCGATGTGGAGCCGCTGGTGGAGGTATTCAACCTGACGAATGCCGACAACTTCCTGGACAACGCCTTGGGAACTCTCCTCTTCAACTTCGATGGCACTCTTCGAAGCGGGCTAGGCAACCCCCAGCGGGGCCAATTGGGCATCAAGGTGCGATTCTGAACGGAAGATGCGGAAGCGGCAAGGTGCGCCAGCGGATCGCGCTCCACGTGGGGGCGCGGAGACTGACAGGGATCTGGTGCAGTCACGCCAGCTGACGGAGTGCCTCGACGCCAAGAGCGGGCAGCACTGGAACCGAAGCTGTTTCCGCCTGCTCCTACCTCCGCCACTTGGCCTGCCGGGCCATGGACGAAACCGTTCCTCCGCTCTCTGCACCCTGTCCGACCGCAGTCTCAGCAAGGCCGTAGCCGTCTTCCACGGTCCCTTCTCCAGTGCCTGTTGGGATCGCGGTGAACCTTTGTGTTCAATGACAGACTGTCGAAGTCAGGAAGCCCCCCGACTTTCGAGCCGATCCACCTTGGTTGGGAGCGTACCCGTGAGGATCGGGATGGGATCTGCGTATTGACGCGACGTTCGAGGAGGCCACGCAAGGCCGGCACACGACCTGCAAGGTCGAGGTCTACAAGCCGACACGACGTCGCTAGATCAGGTTGTAAAGCTCAAGTTGGGTTCAGGCATTGTTCGATGCAGGTGCCGACATCTTTGGCTTGGGCGACCTAGGCATTCTGCTCTTGCCCAAACAAGCATGCTGGGGCGATTCCATCGCCGCCCCTAGAAATCGAGGCCGTCGTCTACCGAGCGCGATAATGAGCCGGAACCGAACCGGGCCCATCGCACGTGCGCATCCTTAATCGCTACGTCTTCGTGGAGGTGGCCGCAGCGTCACTGGTCGGGACGATCCTGTTCACGCTAGCACTGTTCCTGCAGCGGGTCGAGCCCGTCATGGAACTGCTCGTTGGTGGCGGTGCGCCCGCGGCCGACATGCTTCGGCTGATCATCCTGACCATTCCGCAGGCGCTCCCGTTCACTGTTCCGATTGGTGTTCTGACCGGCATCGTCGTCGCCGTCGGGCGACTGTCAAGCGACAACGAAGTGCTGGCCATGACGGCCTGTGGGATCCGTCGCCGCACACTTCTCCGCCCGGTGGCCGTCGTGGCACTGCTCGCGATGCTGGCGTGTGCGGGGACGACCCTGTGGCTGACTCCTTGGTCACAGCGCGAACAGGTACGCATCGCAGAAGGCTTTCGAATCGAAGTAGCGGGCACTCAGGTTCAGCCCCGCGTGTTCATCGAGGAGTTTCCGGAGCAGGTGCTCTGGGTTCAGGACGTCGTGCCGGGCGACGCCGTCCACTGGCAAGGCGTGTTCATGGCCGACATGCGTCCTCCTGACGTCCGGGGGTCCATCAGCGGCCTGAACGCATCCGTGGACGGACCGCGTATCACGGTGGCATCCGAGGCGTTCCTGCTACCGCGCCCGGAGCAGAACCGAATCCAGATCCGGTTTCCGCAGACAACCACGTACGAGCAGTCCGGCGATCCAAAGAGCTATCTGGCCGTCCGCTCTGAGAGCGCAGACCAAATCCTTGAGGCGCAGCCTCGGCAGCTCGATTCCATGCTCCGTCGCTATCCGCGCATGGACACCTCCACCCTTTTGAGAGTCGCCAGAGAGACCGACGATTCCGAGGCCAGCCTGCTCCTGCATGAGCGTTTCGCGCTTCCCTTCGCCTGTTGGATACTTCCGCTGGTCGGACTGCCGCTCGCGATCTCCAGGCGGTCCACTGAGCGGTCGACGGGAGTCTTGCTTGCCCTGGGCCTGTGCTTCGCCTATTGGATGATGGCCCTCGCTGGTACCGCCCTCGCCGAAGAGGGCCTAGTGGGCCCAGCAGTCGCGGCATGGTATCCCAACGCCTTGTTCGGCATCGTCGGTGTCCTCCTCCTAAGCACAGTCGACCTGACGCAGCGCTCCGGCAGTCGAAGGCTGGGCGGACCCGCGTCGTCGCGGCTGGCCCGACGGATCAGGCTGGCTCCGCGACTTTGGAAGCGCCGTAGGCGGCACTGGCAGGGCACCCCGGTCCACGGGCCGTTGAACCATCTGGTCCCGGTTTTGGACCGCTACGTCCTGCAACGGTTCCTGTTCTACTTCGTCGCCTTCGCTGCAGCGTTTGTTGCCCTGCTCTACCTGTTCACGTTCTTCGAGCTTCTCGAGGACATGCTCACTCGGGACCTGCTGGACCGCTTCATCCCCTATGCCTACTACCTGACGCCGTACTTTATCTACAACCTGACCCCATTGGCGATCATGATCGCGACACTTGTGTGCTTCAGCCTGCTGGCGAGACAGCACGAACTGACGGCGTTCCGTGCCTGCGGAGTGAGCCTCTACCGACTGGCCGTGCCCGTGCTGGCGGTGGTGGGATGCATCGGCGGGGCGCTGTTCGCGCTCGAGGAGACCTGGCTGCCCGAGGCCAATCGGCGGCAAGACGCACTGCGCGACGAAATCAAGGGTCGGCCACCACGAACCTATCTTCGGCCGGACCGGCAATGGACGTTCGGCCTGAGGGACCGGATCTTCTATCACCGAGCGTTCGACTCGAGCAACCAGACATTCACGGGGATCAGCGTCTACGACCTGCGACAAGAGCCCTTCGAGCTCCGGCGCCACATCCATGCGTCGAGTGCGCATTGGGACGCATCAAGCGAAGTCTGGGTATTCCGGGACGGCTGGGTCCGTGATCTCGAGGGCATCGAGACCGTCGCGTTCGAGCCCTTTGAGTCAAAGCCATTCCCAAGCATCCACGAACCTCCCGACTACTTCGTCAAGCGCGACCGGCACGACCAGCAGATGAACATGCCGCAACTGCGGGCCTACATCGCAGACCTAACACAGAGCGGGTTCGACACGGTGGGCTTGAGAGTGCGCATGCACAAGAAGGCCGCCTTCCCGGTGTTCGCGTTCTCCATGACCCTGTTAGCGATACCGTTTGCGATGCTGACCGGCCGGCGTGGCGCAATGTGGCCGGTCGCGTTCGGCCTAGGGATGGTCGTCGTGTACTACGTCGCCAACGCCATTTCCGAACAGCTCGGGCGCACCGGCCAGCTCGACCCACCGCTGGCAGCCTGGACGCCCTGCCTGCTGTTCACGATCGCCGGCGCGTTCCTGATGCTGCGCGTGCGGACGTAATTACCAAGATGCGCGATCCCTCCTAGTTCCAGGCCACCGCAATCAATGGATCGCGCCTAGGCGACAAGTCTCCTATGGCAGGGAGAACGTAAACACAGAGTGCCCCGCCGCTATCGTCACGTACTGTCGGCCATTGGCCTCGTACGTGATTGGCGATGCAGCGATCTGGCCACCGAGGTAGCGCTGCCAGAGCATCTCGCCGTTGGTCGCGTCCAAGGCGTAAAAGTACCCTTCCCTGCTACCTGAGAACAGCACGTTGCTAGCGGTCGTGAGCAGTCCAGAGTCCGTGACGTCAGTCATCGAGAACTCCCACACTTTCTCTCCAGTACGGGGATTCAGCGCACGCACCGCCCCATATCCGTCATCCTCGGTGTAGTTCATGAACCGCCGACGCACCGTCGCGGAGACGGGACTGCGCGGCGCGCCCCCGAGGTAGCGAGTACCAGGCTCATACTCCTGGTCCCACTTGTAGTAGACGGAGTAATACCCCTCCCAGACGGGCAGGTAGAACAGCGAGGTGACCGGGCTGAAGGATGGTGAGTACCAGTTGGTCGCACCCTGCACGCCAGGCCACGTCCTTGTTCCCTCGCGGCTAGGACCCTGGCCTGGAATCTTCACGGGCCGGCCGTCCTCGTCGAGACCGGCGGCCCAGGTCTGCTTGACGAATGCCTTGCCCAGCAGGAACTCGCCCGTCTCCCTGTCCAGCACGTAGTAGAAGCCGTTGCGGTTGGCCCACAGCATCAGCTTGCGCATCCGACCTTCCCACTCCATGTCCGCGAGCACGGGGATCTGGACCGCATCCCAGTCCCACTCGTCGTGCGGCGTGAACTGGAAGTGCCAGACGAGCTTGCCCGTGTCAGCGTCCAGGGCGATCACCGAATCTGTGTAGAGGTTGTCGCCGGGCCGAACGTCCGGGTTCCAGTCAGGAGACGGATTGCCCACACCCCAGTAGGTCAGGTTGAGATCGGGGTCATAGGAACCGGTTAGCCAGATCGATCCGCCCCCGGTCTTCCAAGCGTCATTCTCCCAGGTCTCGTGACCAGGCTCACCCGGAGCGGGGATCGTATAGAACCGCCACTCCTCCTCGCCCGTCTCGGAGTCGTATGCGGCAAGGTAGCCACGGATGCCGAACTCCCCACCCGCCGTGCCTACGATGACCTTGTCCTTGATGACGAGCGGCGCGACAGTCAGCGCGTAGCCGCGTTCGTAGTCCTCGACGACAGTCGTCTGCCATCGCTTCTCGCCGGTCTGCGCATCGACAGCGATGAGCTTCGCGTCAAGCGTGCCCCAGTAGAGCGTGTCCCCCCATATCGCCGCGCCACGGTTCACGCGACCGCAGCACGGGTAGATGCGGCTAGGCAGTTCGTGCTGGAAGACCCAGAACTCGCGTCCGGTCGTCGGGTCGAGCGCCACCAGCTTGTCGGGCGGCTCGGTCAGGTACATCAGCCCATCCACTACGAGTGGCGTGGTCTGAAACTTGTCCGTCGAGGCGGCTTGGTACACCCACTGAAGTTCCAGACCATCGACGTTGTCTCGGTCGATGCCCTCCAGCTTGCTGTGATGCTGGGAAAAGTAGGTGCCGTTGTACGTAAGCCAGTTGTGGGGCTCAGACTCTGCCTCGTTCATCCGCTTCTGGTCGACCTGTGCAGAAGCAGTCAGAACAACGACTAACACCAACGCAGCGATACGCATCGCCCTAGGATAGCCGACCACTCTACGGGACTGTTGATCCGGAATCTGTGCCCGCAAGCCCTGCGAATCGATGATCCTAGGACCATCAGTTCCGCCGATTGAATAACAGGTGCAGGCCCCGTTTTGGCCCGTCCACCATACAGACAGGCACCGGCGAAGAGGCGGATCCAGAGCTTGCTGTCGAGATGCGGCTGGACTGGGAACCGCCACAGCTGCCCACGGGACAGACTTGCCTGCACTGCGCTTCGCTGCCTTGGGCGACGGAGATAGCTCGCAGACCGCAAGGGCGGAGGCACTCCGCGATCCCTCGTCTAAGCGGAGCGGCACCCTAGGGGAGGAAGCGTACGCGGAGCCATCCGCGCCTCAGCTTCAAGGTGCTGAAGGCCGATTGGTCTGGAGGCAAGGGCTTGACCACCAGCCCGAGCGGGAGATGCCTATCGCCCCCGTCCAAAGTTGTGCTCCGGTCGGCAGAAAGCGGTCGAGGTGGATGCTGGTGCTGCGCTGGGTCATGCAGCCGCCATGAGCCGTGGATCCGCTGCCGATACAATGTGCCGGCGTTGCGGGCTGTGATCCAGCGGGTCTCGTCGGCCAAGGTGATGGTCGGTGACCGTTGCGTCGGAAGGATTGAGTCAGGGCTGGTGTCCTTGGTGGCGGTCGGCCGCAAAGACTCCTCGAAGGATGCCTCGTACCTGGCGAACAAGACCGCCGGCCTACGGGTGTTTCCAGATGCGAACGGCAGGATGTCCCGTTCGGTCAGGGACGTGGATGGATCGATCCTCGCGATCTCACAGTTCACCCTCTACGGCGATGTCCGGAGGGGACTGAGACCTAGCTTTGATGGCGCTGCGGACCCAATGCCGGCAACTGAGCTCTATGAACGGTATGTCGCCCTACTGCGGGCCGAGGGCCTGCATGTCGAGACCGGTGAGTTCGGCGCCGACATGCAGGTCTCTCTCGTCAACGACGGTCCAGTCACGATCCTTCTGGACTCGTCGAAGCTGCTCTAGGGCACAAGCCTCAGAGCACGGCAAGGTAGACGTTGGCCTGCGACTGGTGGCCAGCGATCTCGGCCGTCACTGCCACGTCGCCCGGAGGCACCTCCGGCACAACGACATCGATCCGAAACAGACCTGGAGCGACAAGGACCGCGCTGGCTCCGGCCGTGATCGTCTCCCCGAAGCAAACCGAAACTGCACCGCTAACAAGCGTTGCCGCTCCGACGAATGGCACAGGACCCACGTTGGGCATCGTTCCACCAAGCCCCGTGGCGAACAGCCGGATCAGGTCGCCTGGACGAGCCTCCGTCGTAGCGGCACCAAAGACTGAGCCGCTGCGTGCCACCCGGCTCCCGTCCAGACGTTGCGCCGCAACATACCGAGCGATCGCGCCGGCTTCGCGAAGCGAGTCGAGTCCAGGGGTCTGGCTGGCGTAGCCGTTGTCCGGTCCGCGGTGATCGAACCGATCACCGCGGGCTGACCGCCAATTAGCACTGTCGTGCCATGGAGGCTGGTAGGCAGCGCCGCAGCGGTGGGCGTGGGACCATCCTGCGCTGCGATCAGGTTTCTGCCCGAGATGTCGATCCACGCCGAACTGGCAACGACTGGCAAGCCACTCGCGCTGCTCGTTACGGCCTGGATGTGGGGAGCGCTCGGATCGATGAACGGATCGGAGTACATGTCGGCGGTCTGCAGCGTCTCGTCGTTCAGCGTCTGAAGGAACGCGAACAGCGCTGCCTTCTCGACCGCAGTACAGAGGGGCCGTGGCACTGGCTGGTCGTGCCTCTCACGGGCAGGCCGAATCACTACGCGGGCTGGCAGCGCGTCAGCGACGCCGCGGACCGCGTGCGCTACGCGCTGGCGGCGAATTCGGTGCTGGCCTCTCGCCGGGGAGGCTGTCCATGACGGCTGAGCTGACGATGACGGCCTGCGAGGCCTGCGGTCATGACCGAGTCCGCGCTGCCGCGACCGAGTGCGGTATCTGCGGCCGGGCCGTGTGCTGGGACTGCCGGGCGGAATGCTGCCCGGCCTGCCTGTGGGATGGCAAGACGTGCTCGGACGCCTGCGCCCAGGACGCCGAGGTGCTGCGGCCCCGGCCCGATGTCGCGCTGCGGCTGCGAACTGCCGTGCTGGACGGCGTGCGATGACGGCCCCGGACCGCTGCCCGACGTGCGGGCAGGAATTGCCCGAGCGCGTGTTCACTGAGGCCGAGGCGGGAATCAACCTGACCGGCGTGCGACACATCCGGAGCGAGGCAGGCATCGCGCTGCCCGAGTACTACGCGTGGCGCTCGCGCTCGGGCTGCTACTTCTGTTTCTACCAGCGAGGCCGTGGCAGGCCGGCAGTTGGTCCTGCCGTTCCCGTCGGCTGAGGCCGCCGAGGATGCGTGGGAGGCCGAGGCTGACGACGGCCCGAGCCGTCCGCACCTGCCGTGCTTGGTGTGCCACAAATGAGGGCCGGACTATCGGCAGGACGTCCTGCCTTGCCTGACGCCCGAGGACGTGTTCGCTGCCGTCACGTTCACTCGGCGGTCCGGTACTGTGGGAGGGTCAATGTCTGTTCCATGGCGACGATGACCCGCGATCGCGGCGCTTCCGAGTTGACACTGCGACTCTCGGATGGCGGTGCTGGTCATGCGGCCGCAAGGGCGACGCGCTGCAATTCATTGCGAGCGGCGGGCAGGATTCCCCGAGCGCCGGCGAGCCGAGCGATCCGCCGGTACAAAAGCTTCGCCGCGATCGCGGCCCAAGCGGCCTGCTATGGCCCGCCGGCAGGCGGACTCTCGCCCTGATCCGGAGGCTGAGGCGGCAGCGCGGAGGGCAGCGGCACTGTGGGCCCGAGGCGAGACTGCGGACGGCTCGCCAGCAGCAGCCTACCTGATCGGCCGTCTAGCCCAAGTTTGCCACCCCATTTCACAGCTCATTTGCAATGAGCACATTGCGGTCGTGAAATCAGGCGTGTGGCACTGCATTCCGTGCATTTTCCCTTCGTCGTCTGGGCTGGACGACCAGCTTGCGGACCCCGCCCGGCTGGGCGAAGTGGGGCTCCTGGCCCTTGGCGCGGGGGCGGGTGGGGGTCCGGCGGACGAACAGGCTCCGATGGGAGCAGGCCCTGGGACGGGAGTCAAGGAATTGCAAGTTGCTATGGCACTGCATTTGGGGTTTCAGGAGGCTGGCCATGGAAAACCAACGACTTGCGGCGCAAAACACGCCGAATTCGGCCAGAATCGCTCCTCGCTTGGCGAACTTGGGCTAGGAAGCCGTGGTGGAACTCTTCGACGCCCGGCAGGACATGCCAGCGCTCATCGGGAAGGTCGCCTGAACGCCCCCTCTCCGACCCGTTCTCCGCACGCCGTGGCAGGGCAGGCAGGTCTATGTCTCGAGGTTCGAGGCCTCCGATCTCCTCTCCGGCCTAGCTTCCAAGGCCCGGAGCTTCGCTTCGAGCCCCTCGCGCAGGCGGCGCTCGGCCAGTCGCCCCGCTCTCTCCTTCTCCGCCCTGGCGTCCGCCTCCTCGGCCCTCGCCCTTTCCTTCTCCGCCCTGGCGTCCGCCTCCTCGGCCCTGGCGTCCGCCTCCTCGGCCCTCGCTGTGGCACGGTCACCCCTGGCCACGGCCTCAGGCAGGGACTCAAGGTACTGCTTCGCCCCGGGATCCCACAGCCGCAGCCTCTCCCCGTCGAACACCATCTCCAGCCCGAGAACGGCGCTGCGCAGGCGCACTTCCCCGCCACCTCCGCTCTCCGCCGCAATCTCCTCGTAGCGCTCCCCCTGCAGCCGCAGCCCCTGCAGCCGCTCCTCGTGCAGTCCCCCGCTCGGGTCGTACAGCCAGTACTCCTCGACCTGCAGCCACTGGTACAGCTCCCGCTTGTGCGTCCGGTCGTTGTCCGCGGTCGACCGCGACGCCACCTCCAGCACGAACTGCGGCACTCTCCCCTCCTTCCACACCAGGTACGAGTCCCGCGGCGGCTCCCGCCGCACGCCGAGCGCCACGAAGACGTCCGGCGCCACTCTGACGTCCGGATTGCCCTTCTCGTAGTAGATCAGCAGGTCGCCGCCCACCAGCACGTCCTCGCGCCACGCGAAATGGTGCTCCAAGGCAGGCAGGATCGCGTCCAGCGCCCGCCGCTGCCTCTGGTTCTCCGCCACGGGACGCCCGTCCGAACTAGGGTATTCGACAGCCTCCGGGACCGTCTGCGGAGGCCGCCACGCCACCCGCCGCGGCTGCGCCACGGGCACCACCACCTGCTGGTCGACAAGCCCGCGCGCACCGTCGCCTCCCCGCTCCGGCACGCTCGCATTGTATACCCGGGCCTGCCCGCACCGGCGCGCAACCGCCGCCATCGCCGTCGGCCACCCAGCCATTGCGCGCCAACGCCCCGGCGCGGCGCCATGCTGCCAGCGGACGGGGAACGGCGCCAGTCGCACGCGGGCGGCGCGCCAGTCCGTGTCCTGCTGCGCGCAGCCTCCGGGCTCCTCTCCGACATTGGCTTCCAAGGCCCGGAGCTTCGCTTCGAGCCCCTCACGCGGGCGGCGCCTGGACAGCCGGCCCGCTCTCTCCTGCTTGGCCTTGGCTGTGCCACGGCCGCCCCCAGCCACGGCCTCAGGCCAAGGACTCAAGGCACTGCTTCCCCGCGATCTCACAGCCGCAGTCGAGCCCCCCAGCCCCTGTTTGCCACCCCATTGCATCAGTCGTTTGCAATGAGCACATTGCGGCCGCGGAATCAGGCGTGTGGGCACTCCATTCCGTGCATTTTCCCTGCGTCGTCTGGGCTGGACGACCAGCTTGCGGACCCCGCCCGGCGAGGCGTCCACGTCCAGCCGCTCGTGGATCGCCCGCTGTCAGGACTCGGCCCGCGTCGCCTTGCGCGCGTGCAGCACGCGTCCGTCCGCCTGGCGGAAGACCGCGGTCACCCGCTGCTGGCCCGCCAGGCGATGGCGCAGCGTCGTCCAGCGGGCAGGCGAGCACCGACAGGCACAGGCGGCCCGCGCTGCGCACGGGCTTGCGGTGGTGGATCGGGCGCAGTCCCAGTGCGCTCCCGAGGGAGCGGAGGACGGCCTCCAGGTCGGTCCGCGTCACGCAGGTGCGCCACAGCCGCTCGGCGTCCCAGCCGACGCTGTTGGCGCGCAGGCCGTGGACCCCGGGATGGGTTGCCCTGCTGCCCTCCAGCGGCTGCCGGTCCGCCGCGCCCTCGCAGCACGTGCTGGTCCGGTCGTGCAGGGTGACGGTGGGCTGCAGGTCGAACAGGTCGGCGGCGCGCTGCGCACGGGACAGGCCCAGCTCCTCGAGCAGGGACGGCGGACGGAGCTGCCGCATGGCCCACAGGGCGACGCGCTCGACGCCGACCGAGCGCGGGCGGACCAGCTCCAGGGAGTCGACGTCGACCCGCGGCAGGGCGGCCGACGGGTCCACAGGGGAGACGCCGGCCTGCACCAGCTGGGCGGCGCTGCGCTGGGCCTCGTCCTCGACCGCGGGGCAGCAGGCCCCGAATCGAGGGAGCGCTGGGGGGCCGAGGATGCGCTCGACGCGGGCGCACAGCGCCGGCCAGTCCCCGCGCGGCAGGGCGAAGTGGCGGCCGAGGTTGCGCAGGGTGCGCTGGCGCACCCTGGAGCCGCAGCGGACGGAGCGGACGAGGCGCTGGGTGAAGTGGGGCTCCTGGCCCTTGGCGCAGGGGCGGGTGGCGGTCCGACGGACGAACAGGCTCCGATGGGAGCAGGCCCTGGGACGGGAGTCAGGGAATTGCAAGTTGCTATGGCACTGCATTTGAGGTTTCACGAGGCTGGCCATGGAAAACCAACGACTTGCGGCGCAAAACACGCCGAATTCGGCCAGAATCGCTCCTCGCTTGGCGAACTTGGGCCAGGAAGCCGTGGTGGAACTCTTCGACGCCCGGCAGGACATGCCAGCGCTCATCGGGAAGGTCGCCTGAACGCCCCCTCCCCGACCCGTTCTCCGCATGCCGTGGCAGGGCAGGCAGGTCTATGTCTCGAGGTTCGAGGCCTCCGGTCTCCTCTCCGGCCTAGTTTCCAAGGCCCGGAGCTTCGCTTCGAGCCCCTCGCGCAGGCGGCGCTCGGCCTCCGCCCTGGCGTCCGCCTCCTCCGCCCTGACGTCCGCCTCCTCGGCCCTGGCCCTCTCCTTCTCCGCCCTGACGTCCGCCTCCTCGGCCCTCGCCCTCTCCTTCTCCGCCCTGACGTCCGCCTCCTCGGCCCTCGCCCTCTCCTTCTCCGCCCTCGCTCTCTCCTTCTCCGCCCTGGCCCTCTCCTCCTCGGCCCTGGCTGTGGCACGGTCACCCCTGGCCACGGCCTCAGGCAGGGACTCAAGGTACTGCTTCGCCCCGGGATCCCACAGCCGCAGCCTCTCCCCGTCGAACACCATCTCCAGTCCGAGAACGGCGCTGCGCAGGCGCACTTCCCCGGCACCTCCGCTCTCCGCCGCAATCTCCTCGTAGCGCTCCCCCTGCAGCCGCAGCCCCTGCAGCCGCACCTCGTGCAGTCCCCCGCTCGGGTCGTACAGCCAGTACTCCTCGACCTGCAGCCACTGGTACAGCTCCCGCTTGTGCGTCCGGTCGTTGTCCGCGGTGGACCGCGACGCCACCTCCAGCACGAACTGCGGCACTCTCCCCTCCTTCCACACCAGGTACGAGTCCCGCGGCGGCTCCCGCCGCACGCCAAGTGCCACGAAGACGTCCGGCGCCACTCTGACGTCCGGATTGCCCTTCTCGTAGTAGATCAGCAGGTCGCCGCCCACCAGCACGTCCTCGCGCCACGCGAAATGGTGCTCCAAGGCAGGCAGGATCGCGTCCAGTGCCCGCCGCTGCCTCTGGTTCTCCGCCACGGGACGCCCGTCCGAACTAGGGTATTCAACAGCCTCCGGGACCCTCTGCGGAGGCCGCCACGCCACCCGCCGCGGCTGCGCCACGGGCACCACCACTTGCTGGTCGACAAGCCCGCGCGCACCGTCGCCTCCCCGCTCCGGCACGCTCGCATTGTATACCCGGGCATGCCCGGACCGGCGCGCAACCGCCGCCATCGCCGTCGGCCACCCAGCCATGGCGCGCCAACGCCCCGGCGCGGCGCCCTGCGGCCAGCGGACTGGGAACGGCGCCAGTCGCACGCGGGCGGCGCCGCTGCATGCGGCGCCGAGTGTGCGGCGAGCCAGTCCGTGTCCTGCTGCGCGAAGCCTCCGGACTCCTCTCCGACATGGGCTTCCAAGGCCCGGAGCTTCGCTTCGAGCCCCTCACGCGGGCGGCGCTTGGACAGCCGTCCCGCTCTCTCCTGCTTGGCCTTGGCTGTGCCACGGTCGCCCCCAGCCACGGCCTCAGGCCAAGGACTCAAGGCACTTCTTCCCCGCGATCTCACAGCCGCAGTCGAGCCCCCCAGCCCCTGTTTGCCACCCCATTGCATGAGTCGTTTGCAATGAGCACATTGCGGCCGCGGAATCAGGCGTGTGGCACTGCATTCCGTGCATTTTCCTTCGTCGTCTGGGTTGGACGACCAGCTTGCGGACCCCGCCCGACGAGGCGTCCACGCCCAGCCGCTCGTGGATCGCCCGCTGCCAGGACTCGGCCTGCGTCGCCTTGCGTGCGGGCAGCACGCGTCCGTCCGCCTGGCGGAAGACCGCGGTCACCCGCTGCTGGCCCGCCAGGCGATGGCGCAGCGTCGTCCAGCGGGCCGTCTCCCCGCCCGCCCGCAGGCGCTGCCGGACCACCGGGACCAGCTGGCAGGCGAGCGCCGACAGGCACAGGCGGCCCGCGCTGTGCGCGGGCCTGCGGTGGTGGATCGGACGCGGTCCCAGTGCGCTCCCGAGGGAGCGGAGGACGGCCTCCAGGTCGGTCCGCGTCACGCAGGTGCGCCACAGCCGCTCGGCGTCCCAGCCGACGCTGCTGGTGCGCAGGCCGTGGACCCCGGGATGGGGCGCCCCGCTGCCCTCCAGCGGCTGCCGCTTCCAGGCCACCGCCGTCGCGTTGCGGTTCCTGTCGTCCGCCTGCACGTCGATCGCGCAGTGCGGGGCGGCGGACGACAAGGGCCTGCAGCCGTCCGATGCGCTGCCGGACCTTCTCCACGCGCCTGGTCGCGCCCTGGCGCGACCAGGCCCTCGTGCAGCGTCCGCAGAGCCGTCTCGAGGCGCGCGCTGGCCTGCCCCGCCATCGCCCGCTCCTTCTCCGCCCGCTGCGCGGACGCGCAGCGCAGGCGCGTCTCGCCGTTCCCCTCCGTGGCGAGCCCCCTGTCGAGCACGACGGCCGCCTCGGGCGGCGCGTCCAGGGCGCTGCGCTGGCGCAGCCAGTGCCACGCGGCACGCTCGGAGGCCGGCGCGGCCATGCGGCTTACGAGGCTGCCGAGGACGGCGGCGCTGCGGACCGGACAGGCCCAGCTCCTCGAGCAGGGACGGCGGACGGAGCTGCCGCATGGCCCACAGGGCGACGTGCTCGACGCCGACCGAGCGCGGGCGGACCAGCTCCAGGGAGTCGACGTCGACTCGCGGCAGAGCGGCCGCCGGGCCCACAGCGCCGGCCAGCCCCCGCGCGGCAGGGCGACGTGGCGGCCGAGGTTGCGCAGGGTGCGCTGGCGCACCCTGGAGCCGCAGCGCACGGAGCGGACGAGGCGCTGGGTGAAGTGGGGCTCCTGGCCCCTGGCGCGGGGGCGGGTGGGGGTCCGGCGGACGAACAGGCTCCGATGGGAGCAGGCCTTGGGGCGGGAGTCAGGGAATTGCAAGTTGCTATGGCACTGCATTTGGGGTTTCACGAGGCTGGCCATTGCAAACCAACGACTTGCAGCGCAAAACACGCCGAATTCGGCCAAAATCGCTCCTCGCTTGGCAAACTTGGGCTAGGAAGCCGTGGTGGAACTCTTCGACGCCCGGCAGGACATGCCAGCGCTCATCGGGAAGGTCGCCTGAACGCCCCCTCCCCGACCCGTTCTCCGCACGCCGTGGCAGGGGCAGGCAGGTCTATGTCTCGAGGTTCGAGGCCTCCGGCCTCCTCTCCGGCCTAGCTTCCAAGGCCCGGAGCTTCGCTTCGAGCCCCTCGCGCAGGCGGCGCTCGGCCAGTCGCCCCGCTCTCTCCTTCTCCGCCCTCGCCCTCTCCTTCTCCGCCCTAGCGTCCGCCTCCTCGGCCCTCGCCCTCTCCTCCTCGGCCCTAGCGTCCGCCTCCTCGGCCCTCGCCCTCTCCTCCTCGGCCCTGGCCCTCTCCTCCTCGGCCCTGGCTGTGGCACGGTCACCCCTGGCCACGGCCTCAGGCAGGGACTCAAGGTACTGCTTCGCCCCGGGATCCCACAGCCGCAGCCTCTCCCCGTCGAACACCATCTCCAGCCCGAGAACGGCGCTGCGCAGGCGCACTTCCCCGGCACCTCCGCTCTCCGCCGCAATCTCCTCGTAGCGCTCCCCCTGCAGCCGCAGCCCCTGCAGCCGCACCTCGTGCAGTCCTCCGCTCGGGTCGTACAGCCAGTACTCCTCGACCTGCAGCCACTGGTACAGCTCCCGCTTGTGCGTCCGGTCGTTGTCCGCGGTCGACCGCGACGCCACCTCCAGCACGAACTGCGGCACTCTCCCCTCCTTCCACACCAGGTACGAGTCCCGCGGCGGCTCCCGCCGCACGCCGAGCGCCACGAAGACGTCCGGCGCCACTCTGACGTCCGGATTGCCCTTCTCGTAGTAGATCAGCAGGTCGCCGCCCACCAGCACGTCCTCGCGCCACGCGAAATGGTGCTCCAAGGCAGGCAGGATCGCGTCCAGCGCCCGCCGCTGCCTCTGGTTCTCCGCCACGGGACGCCCGTCCGAACTAGGGTATTCGACAGCCTCCGGGACCGTCTGCGGAGGCCGCCACGCCACCCGCCGCGGCTGCGCCACGGGCACCACCACTTGCTGGTCGACAAGCCCGCGCGCACCGTCGCCTCCCCGCTCCGGCACGCTCGCATTGTATACCCGGGCCTGCCCGCACCGGCGCGCAACCGCCGCCATCGCCGTCGGCCACCCAGCCATGGCGCGCCAACGCCCCGGCGCGGCGCCCTGCGGCCAGCGGACTGGGAACGGCGCCAGTCGCACGCGGGCGGCGCTTGGACAGCCGTCCCGCTCTCTCCTGCTTGGCCTTGGCTGTGCCACGGTCGCCCCCAGCCACGGCCTCAGGCCAAGGACTCAAGGCACTGCTTCCCCGCGATCTCACAGCCGCAGTCGAGCCCCCCAGCCCCTGTTTGCCACCCCATTGCATGAGTCGTTTGCAATGAGCACATTGCGGTCGCGGAATCAGGCGTGTGGCACTGCATTGCGTGCATGTTCCCTTCGTCGTCTGGGCTGGACGACCAGTTTGCGGACCCCGCCCGGCGAGGCGTCCACGCCCAGCCGCTCGTGGATCGCCCGCTGCCAGGACTCGGCCTGCGTCGCCTTGCGTGCGGGCAGCACGCGTCCGTCCGCCTGGCGGAAGACCGCGGCCACCCGCTGCTGGCCCGCCAGGCGATGGCGCAGCGTCGTCCAGCGGGCCGTCTCCCCGCCCCCCGCAGGCGCTGCCGGACCACCGGGACCAGCTGGCAGGCGAGCGCCGACAGGCACAGGTGGCCCGCGCTGCGCGCGGACTTGCGGTGGTGGATCGGGCGCGGGCCCAGTGCGCTCCCGAGGGAGCGGAGGACGGCCTCCAGGTCGGTCCGCGTCACGCAGGTGCGCCACAGCCGCTCGGCGTCCCAGCCGACGCTGCTGGTGCGCAGGCCGTGGACCCCAGGATGGGTCGTGCCCTGGCGCGACAGACCCTCGTGCAGCGTCCGCAGAGCCGTCTCGAGGCGCGCGCCGGCCTGCCCCGCCATCACCCGCTCCTGCTCCGCCCGCTGCGCGGACGAGGCGGTGGGTGAAGTGGGGCTCCTGGCCCCTGGCGCGGGGGCGAGTGGGGGTCCGGCGGACGAACAGGCTCCGATGGAAGCAGGCCCTGGGACGGGAGTCAGGGAATTGCAAGTTGTTGTGGCACTGCATTTGGGGTTTCAGGGAGGCTGGCCATTGCAAGCCAACGACTTGCAGCGCAAAACACGCCGAATTCGGCCAAAATCGCTCCTCGCTTGGCGAACTTGGGCCAGGGTTGCGCCGGTGTTGGTGACAGGGTTCGTCGCAGGTGTGTTGTCGTGTCGCAGCGTGCCGTTCTGACCTCCCCCTCCTCCGCGAATGTCGCTGGACAGGTAGTGCGCGGGCAGTTGAATCCCGGCGTAGTCATACGGCACCTCGGGCAGGAACGGCCCTTCCGCGGCAACCGTATCGATTGCGTGGCCAAGTAGCAGCGGCAGAACCGCCCAGCCTCGGACGCTTGCAACGCGTCTTGCGGCGGCGACCAGGATCTATCGATACACCTTGGGCTCCATACTCCGTTAGATGGAGCCAGCCCCCGCCAGTTGCTCGTCTCCGCCAACCTAGACAGGACTTTGCAAGAACTTGAACGCGTCGAATCAGTGCGCCATGGCCACGTCGGTGCTCATCAGCGTTGCGCGGACGAGAGGGCCGGCTCCCTGCCACTCCCGTTCGAGGGCAGCAACGCGATGCAGACGGCACCGGCCATCCCGATGAGGAAGATTACGGCGAGCGCGACATCGTAGCTACCTGCGCTGTCGTGCATGCCGCCAACCAGGAACGGTAGAGTCGCCTGGCCGACCTGGCCGATCGGCCAGACAATCCCCATAACCCTCGCAAGCGCGCCAGTGCCGAACAGCTGAGCTGCCATCAGGGGTATCAGCATGTAGTTGGCGCCAAGCCCGAATCCGAACGCGATGCCGAAGAGGTATGGCATCGAGGGCTGGTCGATGACGTACAGGATTGGGACGGGCAGTGACACCAGCACGTAGGCCGCGACCATGACGTGCTTCTTGCGGAACCTGTCTGCCAGCCATCCGGTTATGACACGGCCGACAAGGCTCGAAGCGAGGATGACGAAGGTCGTGTCCGCGACCAGATCGGCCGCCAGGTCCGCGTCGAGAAACAGCAACTTCATGTGCTGGTTCACGGCGCCAATCGCCGCGATGCTCAGGTAGGACCCTACCGTGATCAGCCAGAACGGCCAAAGCTTGAGCAATCGGCCGAACGTCAGCGTGGACGAACTCCTCTCGCGGGAAACATCGGACGATGGCTCCGGCGGCAGCCCCTTGTCGGCTGGATGATCCCTGAGCACAAACAGCGCCACGGGCACCACGAGCAGGATCAGGACGCCCATGATCTGCAGGGCCGTCCTCCAGCCGTAGGCCTCGATCAGCGGCCCGGCAACGAACTTCTGGGACATCGCTCCCCCGATTCCGAGACCCAGATAGGCGAGGCCCATGGCCTTGCCCCGATTGCGGTTGAACCAGTTCGCCAGCAGGACCTGGCTGGGCACCGGACCCGAATACACGAAGCCGACCATCACTAGGCACCAGATCAGGCGGTACGCGGTCAGCGAGCCCTGCATTAGGGCCAGACAGTTCAAGGCGACGGCGAACGAGACAGCACCGAAGATGATCAACTTCCTCGGGCTGAAGCGGTGCACGAGCAACCCACCGAGCGGAAGGATCATCAGTGTGGAGATGAAGAACCCGGATGTCGTCTCAGCGCGGCTCCAGCCGAACTCCTCGATGTAGTGGTCGTAGAAGAACGGCATGGCATACATGGGCATGCCGACCGTCATCGCGAGGATGAAGAAGCATGAGGCTGCAACGAACCAGCCGTAGTGAACGGGAATCCGCATTGCGCGGTCCGAGTCTATCCCGCACCATGGCCGCATTCTCATGTTCGGACGCAACCGTTCCTGGCGGCCGATGCTTGGTCGAACCTCCTGCGACGCTCCGTCAATTCAGTGCAAATTCACACAAGCCACGAGTGACCGCCAGTCGGTTCGGACGCCAATACACGACAGAGGCTAGGGAACGGTGACCGATCACGAATCACGCATCATCCAACCAACGCGACGGGAAGTGCTGGCAGCAGGAGGCGCAGCGTTCGGCGCTCTCGCTCTCGGTCCCGATTTCGCGCGCGCTGCCGAGTGCGTAGTAACATCGACCCAAGTCGAGGGTCCGTATCACATTGCAGGCGTGGAAGGTCGTAGCGATGTCCGCGCGGGCAAGCCTGGCGTGGACCTCATGCTGCGCTTGAAGATAGTCGACGCGGGTACGTGCAAGCCGATCGGCGGCGCCATGACGGAAGTCTGGTCGTGCGACTCTCTCGGCATCTACAGCGGTCACCCGGACATGGATCCGGACGAGCGGCTCGGTGGAGACAGGAGACCCCGTGATAGAGGCCTAGGGGCCGGCGGCGGAGGGGGAAGACCCCCGCGCAGACCGGGCGGCGGACCTCCCGCCGACCGCGCAGGTGAGTCTCGCGGCGGACCTCCAGGTGGTCAACCTGGTCGAGTTGGCGGTGGCCACCGCCAGCCGACGGGCCCACTGAGGTTCCTGCGGGGGTCTCAGGTGGCCGACGGTGAAGGCGAGGTCGAATTCCTGACCATTTATCCAGGCTGGTACAGCGATCGCACCGTGCATGTTCACGTCAAGGTGCATGTCGGTGACAGCGAAATCCTCACGACGCAGCTCTACTTCCCGGACGAGCTGACCGACACCATCCACCAAGCCGAACCTTACGTTGAGCGGTACCCGACGCCAACTCGGAACTCCAATGACTTTGTGAAGTTCTGGGGAGGCGAAGGGAATGAACCGGAAGGCGTCTATCCGACGATGACGACCGAGGGCAACGTGCAGGTAGGCACCATCACCATCGGCGCGAACCGAACCTAGGACCGTTGCGGCTATGGTTGCCCTGCGAAACCGGATCCTTTCAGGCTGCACTCCGGCCGGGGCGGAGACGCTCGACTGGTGCGAATAGGCCCGCCGGGCGGCGGACGGACGGAGGGCCGGTAGGCCCAGCCCCCACGGCCAGCAAGGACTCTTTCGACGCTCTGGAAGACCCCGCCTAGATCACGAACCTATTGGCTGACCATCCGGACATCGTGGCGGAGCTTGCCGAAGCTGGGCACCGGTTCGAAGCCGGCGTTCAATGGATCGGCACTGGCTTTGTCGTGCGTGGCGGCGTGATTCAACACCGCGGGCCATGTCCCCTGGACACCCTTCCCCTGCATCGCGAGCCGCACTCCATGGATGGCGCCGACGATTGAAGCGTGGCTTGATCCCGATCTGGCTGACGATTACCTTCAGCCAGCGACCGTGACGGTCGGGGAGGAAACGGAGTTCACAGCATCTCGCTGGGCCGTGTAGGCCCTGAGCATGCGCATGAACTCTGGCATGTACAGGTGCTGGTCGAACCAGCCCCGACCGCTCACCATGTTGCCGGACCGAACACATCCCTCGTCCACGAAGGTGGCGCCGCAGACCTCGATGTCGAACTGACACTTGGGTATCGTCGCCATGCGCTTACCGGCGATGACGTTGGCCGTAGCGACGATCTCCGCGCCGTGGCAGACGACCGCAACGGGCTTTTCGTGCTCGAAGAAGTGCCGCACCGCACGGATCAGGTCCCTGTCGTAGCGGATGTACTCGGGTGCGCGGCCACCTGTCAGGAACAGTCCGTCGTAGTCGTCCGGGTTCAAGTCTCGGAACGCTATCGTGGCCTCCAAGTGGTAGCTGGGTTGCTCACGAGTGATGTCCCAGCCAGGCGGGATCTCGTGCATGACAAGCGGGTAGACCCGGGCTTCCGGACCGGCGACGACAGCGTCGTAACCGTCCTCTTGGACCCGGTACACGGGGTAGAGGGTGTCCATTGCCTCGGCGGCATCCCCGATAGTGATCAGGACCTTGGGCATACGAGGCTCCTTCCGTAGTGGCGCTTGTTTGAGTCCTGCGCATACTGCCCCGCCGGCTCTCAACGGCCAGTGCGCCCGCGTAATTCGAGGGCCATTGTGGCACAGGGCATGGCGCCAGAAGGGCCGCTCGCGCAGTGTCTGCAGGTGGCCCTAGCAGGTCTGGGACGTGCTAGGATTCGCGGTCGCGGATGCTGGGCTTGCTTGATCAAACGCTTGATGGACCGGAACGGATCGAATTGGGGCGACGAGGGGTTGACGGGTCGCACGGGATCGCATGCGACCCGAAAGGAGTTTGTGTCATGAGCCGCAAGCGATGGATCCAGATCGGACTTGGACTGCTCATAGTTCTGTGTGCGTGCGGGTCCGGTCCAACCGAGTCGGGTGACAGCGATGCCCGGACCGTCAATGTGATCACCTCCGGAGGATTCGCTGCCGCCTACGATGTGCTCGGCCCGAGATTCGAGCAAGAAACGGGCATTCGGCTGGCAACCGCCTACGGCGCTTCGGGCGGAGGGGCGCCCGACTCGATTCCCATGCGCTTGGCTCGGGGCGAGGAGGCGGACTTGCTGATCATGTCCAAGCCGGCCCTCGAAAGGCTGGCGGAGCAAGGTGAGGTAGTGGGAACCAGCAGAGTCGACCTAGTCGACTCCCAGATCGGCATGGCCGTGAAGAGCGGAGCCAGCAAGCCGGACATTTCGACGCCCGACGCCTTCATCGCCGCCCTGCGGGCGGCCGAGTCCATCGGCTTCTCGGCAAGCCTCAGCGGCACCTACCTATCCACGGACCTGCTCCCTCGTCTAGGGATCTGGGAGGAGTTGGAACCAAGAAGCAACCGTGTGGTCGGCGAGCGTGTCGGTGCCGTTGTGGCACGCGGAGAAGTCGAGATCGGCTTCCAGCAGATCAGCGAGCTCCTACCCATCGAGGGGCTGGACTACGTCGGTCCCATTCCCGACGAATTCCAGAAAACGTCAACGTTTTCGGCCGGACTGACCACGCGAGCCCGCAACCCCAGCGACGCAAAGGACCTGATCGAATTCCTCTCGTCCGCGGAGGTAGCACCCGACATTGCCGCCACCGGCCTGCAACCCAAGGCCGGAGACAAGATGACGGAAGGCGACCAGGGGCCCGCCGAGTAGCGGATCGCCCCATCCAGGTCCGGCTCTCTAGTCGATGAGCGACTGGTAGACCAGCGCCCGCAGCTTGGCATGGTCGTCGACCCTGCGGGCCGGTATCAGCTGCGTCAAGTAGACGACAACCAGATCCTCCGCGGGATCGACCCAATATGTCGAGTGGTAAGCGCCGCCCCAACCGTATTCGCCGACCGATCCCGGCGCACCACGCGCGCCTACGTCGTCAATGACGTAGAACCCGAGGCCAAACCCCTGTCCCGGCCTGAACTCGATTCCGTGCAGGTGATCCGACACCATCAGCTCGACGCTCTTGCGGCTCAGCACCCGATTGCCGTCCAGCGTGCCACCGTTCAGCGTCATCTGCAGGAACCGGGAGTAGTCACGGGCGGTCGACACCAATCCGGCTCCCCCGGAGAAGCTGGCACGAGGACCTTCGAGGTATTGGCCCTGTCCAACCATGTGGCCTGGATCGGGAGCGCGTGCGAGACCGTCGTCCGTGGTGGAGTAGACGGTCGTGAGCCGACCGGCTTTCTCTTCCGGGACGTAGAAGTGGGTGTCGTTCATGCCGAGGGGGTCTAGGATCGTCTCGCGCAGACACTCGTCGAGTGGCTGGCCGCTCGCCTTCTCAACGACGGCGCCTAGGATGTCGGTGTTGTACCCGTAGACCCAGCGCTCGCCGGGCTGTGCGTCGAACGGCAGGGCGGCCATCCTTGCGATGGTTTCGCCAACGGGTTCCTCGCGGTCCGCGAAGTACCAGCCCTGGATACCAGCCTCTTCCCACTTGTCGTCCGCCGGACCGTTGCCGTAGCTGATGCCCGCGGTGTGGGTGAGCAGGTCCCGCAGGTTGATGGGCCGGGATGCAGGAACCACGTTGTATCCGCCGCCAGCGGTCTCGACGGCGACGGTGGTCTCGGCGAACCCGGGCAGATACTTTCCGACGGGATCGGTGATGAGGAGCTTGCCTTGCTCCTGCAGCGCCATGACGGCTGCACTGACGATGGCCTTGGTCTGCGATGCGATGCGGAACAGGGCATCGGTCCGCATTGCTGCTCCGGATTCGACGTCCTGCAGGCCGAATGCCTTGTGGTAGACCACCCGGCTCTCCCTAGCAACCAGCACCACAGCGCCGGCAAGCTGCCCTTCCTCGACGTAGTGCTCCATCGCCTCGTCCAAGCGCGCAAGTCGCTCGGAGGAGACCGACACCCCTTCCGGTGCGCCAGGGGCAAGCTCATGGACCGCGGTGGGCTGGCACGCGACCAGCAGTGCGAGCAGGCAAATGACGAGGATCGGAACGCGGATGCCAGACCTAGGCATGCCTAACGATAGCCCACAGGGGTTGATCGCAGACCGCCCCTTCGTACCCGCAGAATGGGGCTATTCCTCAGGTCGCGCGTGGCCCACGGCGTGCTTCCCGCGGTCCTGAGCTGCCGCCCGCTCCTCGTCGCTGAGAAGGCGATTGTACGTCGCTCCGAACCCGTCGATCTGGCGGTAGGCGTAGCCCTGCCACGGATCCTCACCTCGCATGCGAGGGTCGTCGCCCGCATTGAGGTGGTCGGCTAGCCGCTCCCAAAGTTCCGCCTTGACCGAAGCGTGCTCTGGGTCGTCGGCCAAGTTGTTCATCTGATCCGGGTCCGTCTGACAGTCGTAGAGCTCCTCCAGCGGCCGCTTGCCAAACGCAGCTGCATATGCCGTGGGGAAGTCCCGCTCTGTCTCCGGACGCACCATGAAGTCCTTGAACGGCCCATCGTCGAGGTCGCCATGGGGCGCTTTGTTCGAAGAGATGAACTCTGGCCCGCCAGATGGCCAGCGATCCGGCTCGAAGTTGCGGATGTACAAGTACTTGTGGGTGCGGATCGCCCGCATCGGATAGGTCCCGCCGTCGGGTCGGCACCAAGTGTGCCGCTCCATAGCGGTCACCACGTGGTCACGCGTCGCATCGAGCTGGCCACTTCCAGGCTGCACCAGCACTGGCAGGATGCTCCGCCCGTCGTGCAGCGGTTCCGGCTCGATTTGGGCCGCTTCCAGAAACGTCGGTGCCCAGTCGATGTGGCTGACCATGTCGTCGACTCGTCGGCCCCCCGGCACGCGGGCTCCCCACCGGACCGCCGTCGGCATGCGCGTGCCTCCGTCATAGAGAGTCGCCTTCGTTCGACTGAACGGCATACCGTTGTCCGAGGTCACGACCACGAGTGTGTTGTCCAGCTCTCCCATGCGCTCCAGCGCGTCGAGCATGCGCCCCAGGTGACGGTCAAAGTGTTCGATCTCGTAGTAGTAGTCGAGTAGTTCCGACCGCACCTCCGGGGCATCGGGCATGTATGGCGGCACTACGACCTTGGACGGATCGAGCCCGCTGCGCTCTCCGAGGCCGGGATCGTAGTCGCGGTGCGGCTCAGTGGCCCCGAAGAAAAAGAAAAACGGGGCGTCACTTGGACGATCGGCAAGGAAGTCTTCGAAGTTGGCTGCGTAATCCCGCGTGTCGATGCCGGGTGGGGGATCGGGCTCCAGCCGCTCGTGGTACTCCTTGCCCAGCGGGTGGCGCTGCAGGCCGGCGGCCTGCCAGTCCCCCGGCCCCCACGACTTGCCGACGAATCCAATGTGATAGCCGGCGCCTTCGAGCTGGTGAGAGAACAGGGGGTATTCCGGCGGCAAGGTTCCATACAGCAGGCCCGCCTCGCCAATCCGCCAGATGGGACGACCGGTCAGCAGTGTCGATCGGGACGGCGTGCACGACGGGCAGGCCGTATAGGAGTGCGTCAGAATGACGCCCTCGCGAGCAACACGGTCGAATGCGGGTGTGCGCACGACGGGATCCCCGAGGATCGAGGCGTGCGGATAGGACTGGTCGTCGGTGTACGCCAGCAGAATGTTTGGCCGCCGAGGTGTGGCCTCGATGCCGCAAGACGCCGCGAGCGCGGCCGCGGCCCCTCCCAAGAGCTCTCGCCGTGTAAGCCCTGCCATTGCCTTAGCCCGCATGGGTGTCAGAGTCCGATTCGACAAGGATGGACCGCTGGCTCAGCGCACCCTCGGAACTGCGCCCGGGAAGGCGATCCATGACGGCGGGATACGGGTATCGGAGACCCAGAAGATCCTGCATGAGCGGACTATAGCCCAGGACCGTGTCACGGTCGATCGCGCGACTCCAGTCCTCTAGCGGCTTGATGGACTTCATGGTGTAGGAGCCGAGCAGGGCGGCCCGCGACGCGGCGGAGCGATTGGTCTGGCCCGCGTGCCACAAGAGCGCGGGAAACATCAGCAGGTCTCCCGGCTGCATGGTGACGCGTATGCTCTGCCGAGCGAACACTGCGCTGTCGGGCCACTGCGCGAGCCGGTGGCTGTCCGGCACGATCGCGGTCGCGCCGTTCTCAACAGTGAATGGATCCAGCGGGATCACGGTCTCTACGGCGAGAAATAGCTGGCATTGAGGTCACGCGGCCAACGCTCACGCGCGTGCAGGTCCCAGTACGGATAGTCAACATGCGGCTCCTGGGCCTGTGCGAAAGGGTGCAGCACGTTGGCGGCGAAGGAGCTGAGCATCAGATCCTGCCCCAGCACCGGCCTCATGTAGTCGATCAGCCGTTCGTCAGAGCACAGATCCCGAAAAACCTGTCCCTTGGCTGGAAGGTTCCAGACCCTTGCCTGGTCCTGGTTGCGGCCGTCGCCGTAGAAGTGCGACGTGCGGCTCGGCTCCTCGTCGACGAGCTCGTAGATCCGCTGTCTCGCCTCGGTGATCAGGTCCGCCGGAAAGAAGCCCTCGCAGACCAAGTAGCCCGGGCTAACGCAAAGCCTAGACAGCGCTTCCTCGGGGGCGGGAGCGCCCTGGACGGCCTCCAGCACCGCATCGGCCATTGGGCATAGGATAGCTGGACTGGGGGATTTCCATTGAGCGGCCTCACAATCGCACTGCTTCCCGGAGACGGCATCGGTCCAGAAGTCGTCCAAGCCGCGGTTCGCGTCTTGGAGGCAGTCGAGGCGACCACCGACGACCTGGTGTTCAACTTCGAGACCTACTCGGTCGGCGCCCGCGAGTACCTGCGGTCCGGGGATCCTCTGCCACCGGAGACGCTCAGGAAGGCAAGCCAGTGCGACGCGATCCTGCTCGGTGCGATGGGGCTGCCGGACGTGCGCTGGCCGCACGGTACCGAGATGACTCCGCAGATCGACATTCGGGAGCAGCTGGATCTCTACCAGGGCATTCGACCCGTGCGCCTCTACCAAGAGGCTCTCTCGCCACTGCGCAACATCGAGGCTGGCGAAATCGACTTCGTTCTTTACCGCGAGAACACTGAGGGCCTGTTCGCGGAGCGCGCCAACCAGTACGATCCTGCGGCGGCCATCGTGGAGAACGCCATGCGAATCACCCGACAATGCACGGAGCGCATCGTGCGGAGAGCCTTCGAGGCCGCGGTGGGTCGGCGATGCAAGGTCACGCTCGTGGACAAGGCGAACGTCCTGCCGGCGATGGCGTTCTTCCGAAGCATCTTTGACGGAGTTGCCGAGGAGTTCCCCGACGTCGAGACGGAGCGGGTGTACGTCGATGCGGCCGCGCTGTTCCTGGTTCAGGATCCTCAGCGCTTTGATGTGCTGGTCACGGAGAACATGTTCGGCGACATCCTCTCGGACCTGGCGGCGGGGATCGTGGGCGGCATGGGCCTCGCGCCGTCAGCGGACATTGGCGACCGGTACGCGGTGTTCCAGCCGGCCCACGGCAGCGCGCCGGACATCGCCGGACAGGGCATCGCCAACCCGCTGGCCACGATTCTTTCAGCGGCCATGATGCTCGACTGGCTCGGCATTCCGGAGCACGGCGGTGCTATCCGCGACGCTGTCGAAGCGGCCTTGAAGGATCCGCAGTGCCGTTCCCGCGACCTTGGCGGCTCGCTCACGTGTGCCGAAATGACCGAAGCAGTCATGCAGCAGATCTAGCGAAGGGCTTGAGCAGTTGCCGGTTGCGGCGTCACACACAGGCGTGGACCAGGTCCACGAGGACCGGTGCTCCCCGCGGTCTGCAGGAGTAGCGACATCCAGACCGGCGACCTGAAGCCCCGTAGCGTCCACTGCATCGCTTGGAGGGGAGCCTCCGCCACCTCTCTCGAGCGCCGGATTAGCGGCAACAGCTTGCGCGATTGCGTGCCACACATACAGGACTCGCACCCCGCGGCATGATGCGGCACCGAGGCTCCACGCGGCGTCTCAACCTCGCATTGAGGGAGCACCTGTCGAATCCGCTCACCGATCCCTTACCCGCCACCATGTCTAGCGGCAGTACGGGGAAGGATCAAACCAGTGTTAGGAAAGGGTGCCTGGTCTTCACGCAGTTTTCTATCGGACATGGCATCGCACCTCCGCAACCTGTGGCGGGCTAGAACATCAACTGTTGCAGAATTTTACGAACCTTACGAAATTCGTGAGGCTGACCGGGCCCAGTCACGTCTCAGGAAGATATCCGACAAGCTCCCCACCCTGGGGCTCCGAACGGCTTGGGGCGGAGGCTCGTGCCTCTGCTCCGCTAGGCGCAAGTCCAGATGAACGGGTGGCGCGCCGCTCCCGACAGCCCTCCCCGAGGCCGTCGAGCTGCCCACACATGGGGAGGATCCAAGTCGCTTTCCCACAGCGCCGCCCGTGTGTGCGCCTCCGGCGGCACTCCTAAGTGGCTCGTACGAGGATCCCGCCGACCGCATGGTGGACCGTGGCCTGACGAGCTGGCTAGCGTGCCCGGCTACCCGCCAAACAGGGACTTGCTGATCCGCCGATGATCAGCGGGCCCTTACGCAGCAGGAATAGCGCACCGGCTCATTCGAGCCAGCCGTCGGGGGCAACGAGCTGGTCGGGCAAGATCGTGCCCGCGTCCCCACGGGTCTGGCTGATCTGTTCCTGCGTGAGGTCCTCGGCAGTGCGGATGTCGACACCTCGCAGGTCCGTGGCAGTGATCTCCGCGCCAATCAGCCGTGCGCCGACGAGGTTTGCTCTGCGAAGATCCGCTCCGCGAAGGTTTGCGCCCATGAGGTTGGCCATCACCAGATTCGCATCCCGGAGATCGGCGTCATGCAGGTCCACCAAGCGCAAGTCGGCGTAGCTCAAGTTCGCGCTGGTGAGGTCCACACGAACACCCGGTTCGCTATGACGCCAACGATTCCATTCGTCCACGTCGCTCCGGATCAACTGCGACTGCAACGGATCCGCCATTCCGCCCTCTGTCCAGCCCTCAGACCACGAGATTGTAGCGCGTTATGACCGGTTACTGGTGGGCAGCACGTGAACGGTGGCGCTCCGGCCACTCTAACTGTGAGGCGTCCGTACGGCTTCTCTACACGAGTCCCCTACAATGACGAACACTGGGATGAACATGGCCTATTCACAGTGCAAAACCTTGGTGACGGTGGCACTGCTAGCAGTCGCGGGCTGCTCTGGCACGGCGCCCGAGGCAACTCAGGAGGAAGCCCAGCCCGCTAGGCCACTCGAGGAGATCCGGGACGAGACCCATCGATTCCAGAAGGACGGCTTGGTTGAGGCAAAGGTCATGCCCGACCACGTGGGCGGCAAGGACTTCATGCCCGGTGGCAACCACGCAATGTACGAAAAGGACGGAAAGCAGTACGAAGTCTTCTTCACGATGCGTCGCAACAATGAACAGGCCATGTTCCTTGCGATGGACTACCGTGACCAGCTAGCTGACCACAAGTTCGTTCCGCACTTCGGTGGCTTCTACGGCATCGACGGAGAGACGCCCACGCTTGTGTTCCAGAAGAACAAGTACGTGGTCGTCGTGGCTGGCCTGGAGCTCGAGGATGCCGACCACGCCGGCCGCATCATCGCGGGGTACATCCAGTAGCCCGCAAGCCAAGACCGCCATGGGGCCTTGCGCCCCGCAATGGGCCCGCGGAGGGCGATGGATTGAACGGCTAGCGCGTACAATGCTGGCAGGTTTGCGTTCTATCACCGCGATCGTGGGGGTGCTGTGCGCGGCTACTGCCGCATTGGGCCAGAGCGACCCCGTCCAGCATTTCGAGGAATCCGTGCGCCCCGTCCTCGTGGCCAAGTGCCAAGGCTGCCACAACGAGGAAATCAAGACCAGCAATCTCTCGCTGGCCACCCGCGAGGCGGTGTTGGAAGGAGGCATGCGCGGTCCCGCGGTCGTGCCAGGCGATCCGGATGGCAGTGCGCTGTTGCTGGCGGTCCAGCGAGAGGGTCCGCTGCAGATGCCGCCCGGAGAGCCTCTGGGAACGGCCGAAGTCAATGCGCTGCGTCGCTGGATCCAAGAGGGCGCTGCATGGGGCTCCGCACCGACCAGTCCGGCGCCAGGAACGGAGATTTGGGCGTTTCGGCCGGTGGAGCGAGTCGAGCCTCCTGCGGTTAGCGACCCCGACTGGGTGCGGAATCCGATAGACGCGTTTGTTCTGGCGAAGCTCGACGAAGCCGCAACCACGCCGTCGCCCGAGGCGGACCGACGCACCCTGATCCGACGAGCCACCCTAGACGTGATCGGGCTGCTACCGCAACCCAAGGACGTCCAGGCCTTCCTGGACGACAAGAGCCCTGGCGCCTACGAGCGCGTCGTTGACCGCCTCCTGCAGTCCGAACACTACGGAGAGCGGTGGGGCCGGCACTGGCTGGACATCGCCCGCTACGCCGACACCAACGGGTACTCGATCGATGGGCCGCGGTTGATCTGGCGCTACCGCGACTGGGTCATCAAGGCCCTCAACGACAACATGCCATTCGATCAGTTCGCGATCGAGCAGATTGCAGGGGACCTGCTTCCCAACCCCAGCCAAGAGCAGCTCATCGCAACTGGATTCCACCGCAACACGATGGTCAACCAAGAGGGAGGCATCGACTTCGAGCAGTACCGGGTCGAGGCTGTGGTCGATCGCGTCAGCACCACAGGAGCTGCGTTCCTGGGACTCACGCTCGGCTGTGCGCGTTGCCACGACCACAAGTTCGATCCGATCTCCCAGCGCGAGTTCTACGAGATCTTCGCGTTCTTCAACAACGTGGACGAACTCGGCGGCAACCTATCGGAATCGGTTGGACGCAGCCGCATGATGGAGCCGATTCTCGAGCTGGCCGATGCCGCCACGATCGCGCAGCGAGACGCACTCAAGCAGGACATCGACCGAGTCGAGAAGGAGAAGGTGGCACTCCGGAAGCAGCTGGAGTCTGAGTGGTCCGAGAGGTTTCCGGCTGGAAGCGCCGAGCCCATCGAACGGGCCCGCGAGATCATTGTCATCCCCCAGGACGAGAGATCCTCGGTACAGAACAGCGTGCTGCTGCGCGTCATGGACGCGTACGTGCCGGAGTTCAAGGCAAAGAGCGAAGAGTTGAAGGAGCTCTCGAAGAAGGTTCCCGAGATCGAATGGACGATGGTGATGCGAGACCTCGTCGAGCCGCGCGAATCCTACATCCACGTCCAGGGCGACTTCACCCGCAAGGGGGACCCCGTGGAGCCCGGCACTCTGCGCGCCCTACCAGCCTTGCCGGCCGACGCGCCGCGGAACCGACTGGGCTTGGCCGAGTGGCTGGTGTCGGACGACAACCCTCTGACGCCAAGGGTCACGATGAACCGGGTTTGGCAGCGCTACTTCGGACTCGGAATCGTCGAGACCGAGAACGACTTCGGATCGCAAGGTGAGGAGCCCACCAACCCAGACCTGCTCGACTGGCTCGCGTCGGAACTGGTGCGGAGGGACTGGGACATGAAGGCGATGCACCGCCTGATTCTGCTGTCGTCCACGTACAGGCAGGCGTCGCAGTACCGCAAGGACTTGGCGAAGATCGATCCCAGCAATCGGATGCTCGGCAGGCAGAACCGGCTGCGCCTCGAGGCCGAGATCATCCGTGACGCGTCCCTGTCGGCGTCTGGACTTCTGGCTCCGGCCATCGGAGGCCCGAGCGTCTATCCGCCGAAGCCAGCGGGTACCGGTGACTTCACGCAGGTTGACCGCGAATGGAAGACCGACGAAGGGCCGAACCGTTATCGACGCGGGCTGTATACGTACTTCGTCAGGTCAGCCGCGCATCCCGGACTCATACTCTTCGACGCACCCATCGCGCAGGAGACGGTGACCCGCCGCAACCGCTCGAACACGCCCCTGCAAGCGCTGACTCTGCTGAACGACGAAACCCAGACCGAGTTCGCGGCCGCTCTGGCCAAGCGGATCAGCAGTCATGCCGACACCCGGGATGAGCGCATTCGCTACGCGTTCGAACTCTGTCTGTCCCGCCCGCCCGCACCCTCTGAGAAGGAGCGCATGGAGCAGTTCCTTGCGGGCATGACGGACGCGTTCGCCACGGACACCAGTGCGGTCGAGGAATCCGGCGCAGCGTCTTCACAGGATGCCGCGTGGATGGCGGCGGCGCGGGTGATGATCAACTTGGACGAATTCGTGACTCGACAGTAGACCTAGGAGACACAGGCAGCAGATGCAACCCGATTCCAGCCCGCTGGCGCAACGCACCAGAAGGCAACTGTTCAAGGACTGTGGCATCGGCGTCGGCAAGGTTGCCCTCACGTCGCTCTTCGTCGGGGATGAGCTGTTCGCGACAGCCAGCGAACCGAGTGCGGGCATGCACCACGCTCCCCGCGCCAAAAGCGTGATCTACCTGTTCATGGCGGGTGCGCCGAGCCAGTTCGAACTGTTCCAGCCCAAGCCAGAGCTGCAGAAGCTCAGTGGCAAGCCGCTGCCACCGTCCCTGATGGAGGGCAAGCGCTTCGCGTTCATGGAATCGTTCGCGAAGCGTCCGCCCAAGCTGCTGGGAACACGCCGCAAGTTTGCGCAGTACGGCGAGAGCGGGCAGTGGGTGTCGGAGTGCCTGCCGCACACCGCCCAGGTAGTGGACGACCTGACCTTTGTGAGAACAGTCCACACAGAGAACTTCAATCACGCGCCAGCCAAGATCTTCATGAACACCGGCACACCGTTCTTCGGTCGGCCGAGCATGGGTTCCTGGGTCAGTTACGGCATCGGCAGCGAGACGAAGGATCTGCCGAACTTCGTGGTGCTCCAGTCCGGCCCGCGCGGCCCTCGGGGCGGAGCCATGAACTGGACGAGCGGGTTCCTGCCGACGGCGCATCAGGGCGTGCCACTGCTCAGCGGCGGCGCTCCGATCCTGAACATGAACAGCCCGAAGGGATTCGACACCAAGCGCCAGGCGGACACGGTGGACGCCATTCTCGATCTCAACCGAATGAACCTGGAGCGGATCGAGGATCCAGAGATATCAACCCGCATCTCGGCCTATGAGATGGCCCATCGGATGCAGACGAGCGGCCCGGAACTGATCGACTTCTCGAAAGAGAGCCAGTCGACGCTCGACCTGTACGGTGCCAAGCCGGGCGAGAAGTCGTTTGCCAACAACTGCCTGCTGGCCCGGCGCCTAGTGGAGCGGGGAGTCAGGTTCGTCCAGCTCTACCACTCCAGCTGGGACCACCATGGTGGTCCAGGCGAGTCCCTGGACAAGGATCTCGACGAGGTCTGCCTCTCGGCCGACCAAGCCTGCAAGGCCTTGGTGATGGATCTCAAGCAGCGCGGCATGCTGGAGGACACGCTCGTGGTCTGGGGCGGCGAGTTCGGCCGCACGCCGATGGGCGAAGTGCGGGACACGGTCGGCCGCAACCACCACATCGACGCGTTCACGATGTGGTTCTCTGGCGGTGGCACCAAGCCCGGTCAAAACATCGGTGAAACTGACGAGATAGGGTTCTCGGCAGTGGAGGACCCGGTGCACGTCCACGACATCCAGGCGACGATCCTGCATCTGCTTGGCATCGACCATAAGCAGCTCACGTTCCGATTCAGGGGCCGAGACTTCCGTCTTACCGATGTCGGCGGCAACTTGATCGACGGGCTGCTCGCCTGAACACGGACTGGCCGGCCTCCCCGGCCAGCTATCCTCTGGCCTCATGAGCACCCTTGCCCTCGTTCGGCACGGCCAAGCCCAAGCGTTCACGGACGATCCAGACCGGCTCAGCGATCTGGGCTGGAAGCAGGCTCGAACGCTGGGCCAGTACTGGGTGGACCGCGGGAGGAGCTTCAGCGCAGCGTTCCATGGAACGCTGCGGCGACAGCGCGAGACCTACGAAGCGGTCAGTGAGGCATACCGTGAAGCGGGTGCCGACTTCCCCGTAGCGACCGTTCTCCCGGGGCTGGACGAGTACCAAGCGCAAGACCTAGTCACCTCGCTAGCACCCGAGATAGCGGCTAACGACGAAGCATTCGCACCCCTCTGGGATGGCTGGAGGACAGTTGAGGACGAGCGGGACCGCAATCGTCGGTTTCAGTTGATGTTCGAAGCGCTCGTCATCCGCTGGATCGAAGGGAAGCTGGAAGCGGCCGGCCTTGAGCCTTGGTCGTCGTTCAAGGGCCGCGTGAACGACGCCCTTCGGCGCATCCGCGCAACGCCAGGCCGCGGGCTGCAGATCGTATCGTTCACCTCGGGAGGACCCATCGGTGTGGCGGTCCAGGGCTGCCTGCGAGCCCCGGATCGGTCCGCGGTGGAAATCAACTGGCGGGTGCGCAACAGCTCCGTCACGAGCTTCCTGTACAGTCGGGGCCGCTTCTCGCTGGACGGGTTCAACGAGACCCCGCACCTCGCAATCAAACCGGACCTGATTTCGTACCGCTGACCGGGATGGACCTACCGGAGGTCGACCGTCGTCTCGGCGCTCTCCAGGTACCCATACCGGATGGCCCTCGCTCGCAACGTTGCCGGTCCGACAATCTCGACAGAGTCCGAATAGAGGAGCCAGCTCGCATCGGAACCAACCTCCGTTGCGTACCCGATCGAAGCCCCTTCGGTTAAACAGCGAAGGCGCACCTGTGCTGCCCCGCCCAGCTTCGCGACGTCGATCTGCACGGGCTCGGTCAGCTCGTACCTGCCACCTGGACGCATCGACTGCATCATGGCGAACTCCGGAACGCTGCCTTGGTCACCGAACTCAACCGTCCATGAATCCGAGGCTTTCCGCATCCGCCACAGCGTGTCGTCGTGCTGGGGATCCGCGGCGAGGTTGTTCACCTCGTGCGGATCGGCCACCGTGTCGCAGAGCTCTTCGGGCGGCTTGTTCTGGAAGAACAGCCTCTGCGGACCGACGAGACGGCCCTCTGCGGACAGCCGCCTCCACTCCCGCATCGTCGGCATCTCGTTCATGTAGCCGATGTGCTGCGCGTAGGGCTTGTCGGTCTGGCAGTTGCGCAGATACTTGAACCGACCGTCGCGAACAGCGCGGATACGGTCGTAGGTTTCGTCCATGCGGTCCCTCGCCGCAAAGACATAGCGCCTTCTGGATCCTGACTGGTCGCCGAGGAACGGGACGCCCTGCATCGCCGGTGGGATGTCGACGCCCGCAATCGACAGGACCGTGGGTCCAAAGTCCACGAAGCTCACCAGCTGGTCGCTGACCGTCCCCTCATCTAGAACGCCCGGCCAGCGGACGATGAGCGGGACATGGATCCCCGAATCGTAGATCCAGCGCTTGGCACGTGGCAGACCACGACCGTGGTCGCCAAACAGAAACACCACCGTGTCTTGGGTGAGACCGTCCTCATCCAACTCGCGCAGCAGATCGCCAGTCTGGTAGTCGAATGCGGTGACGTTGTCGTGGTAGCGGGCCCAGTCAACCCTCACGGCTGGGGTGTCGGGATAGTACGGAGGTAATTCTGCCTTGGCGGGATCGTGCCTCTCATCTGGACGGAGCCGCCGCAGGTTGGCTCGGCGTTCGGATTCCGAGACGCGTATCTGGCTCTCATGGCAGACCCGGTGGTTGAAGACTGCAAAGAACGATTGGTCGGCTCGCGGCCGGTTGCGCCAGTGGGCCTCGGGCGCATTGTGGTCCCATGCGGTGAACGGCTCCTCGAACTGGTAGTCCGTCTTGCCGTCGTTGCAGCAGTAGTATCCCGCCGACCTGAGCGCCTCGGTGAAGCACTTGACGTCCGCAGGCGGCGCCACCCGAGTGCGCATGTGCATCGTGCCGATGCTCGTGGGATACATCCCCGTAGCCAGGGCGGATCGCGACGGAGCGCAGACACCGGAGACGGAGAAACCCTGCGTGTATTGCACTCCGTCTGCCGCGAGCTGGTCGGCTACGGGTGTCCTGGCATAGTGGACCCCGTAGCAGCCGAGGTCGGGGCTGATGTCCTCAGCGATGATCCAGACGATGTTCGGCCGTCGCTGGACCTGCGCGGAGGCGATCGAGGGCACCAATCCCGCTCCACCTGCAGTACGCAGGAACGAGCGGCGCGTGACCGCCTGTGGCGGGTCCGACATCGTCACGGTCTCGCGGACGAGTGGTACACCGGCAATCGGAGCAGCGAAAATAGCCAGCCACCCGTGTGGACGGAGATGTCCGCAGACTCAGGCAGTGGGACCACCTTGAGACTCTGCCATGCCTGCTTTGCCGTGTTCCAGCTCAGATCGAGGTTCGAAAGTTCGAGTTCGATGGATCTCCCCGCCTTGACTTCGTAGGCGGTCGCGGCCATCTCGATGCGAACGGCATGGCCGTCCTCGGCTGGTCGTGCCATGGTCGACGAGATCCTGGAAATCAGCCTCCGGAAACCGGTCGACTCGTTGACATCCCAAAGCCGCAACGCGATCTGGCGGGTGGCCGCAGTGCCCGTTAGGGAGAGCTGGACCTCGGGAACGCCGACGATCAGGAGGTCCTCTTGGACGGGCCCCGTCGAGTATCGGAGGGAGTCGAGACGAATTCTTTCGAGGATGCCCTGCGCGGTCCCGATCCGACCTCGAGACTCGTAGAACTCGGCTAGTTGGAAACCCTCGTCCACGCGATGCTCAAGAGTCTGCGAAGTCAGCGCATTCGCGGGATCCACGGACTGCAGATCGCTGTTCCGCTTGAGGTGCTCGGTACGATCCACCCGGTCCTCGCGCCCTAGCCTGCCTCCGTCTTCGTCCGATCCCTCGAGGTAGTAGTTCGTCATCGTGACCTCCGGTGGAGGAAACGACGTGAGACTCAGGTGCCGCCATGTGTCGAAGACAGCCACTTCGACCTCCGGCGACTTGTCGATTCCGTTCGGCTCGCCCTTCAGCCAGCGATCGAACCAGCGATCCGTCCAGTCCTGCCGAAACTTGCGCTCGCTGGCGATGTTGGGTGATCCGTGGCCAACTGTGCCGAGATAGAGCTTTCTGGGACCGGCAAGGGCGCGGAAGTCGTCAATCGCGTTGTTCGCGATTCCCCAACCATCCTCGAACGCGTAGTGGACCATGACCGGCACCGTCGTCCCCCGAAGCATCTCCCTCAGGTCGCGCTTCCGAGTGTCGGCGCGAATGCGCTCGGCATCGTATGCGGTGATCGCCTCTCTGCGAAAACGGAGCGTCTCCGGACGATAGGCGATCGGAGGGTTCCTAGGGACGATCAGATTGCGGTTGATTCCGCCGTTCACCACCACGGCATCAGAGATGTTGGCAGTAAAGATCTGCGGGACTGCAGCGGCAACTCCCATGTCGTGTGCAACAGCCATCCACGAGTGGATGCCTCCCTGCGATCCGCCAGTGATGCCGATCTTCGACGAGTTCACCGGCTGGTTCTTGCGGAACCAGTCGAGCATGGCCCGCAGGTCCCGCGCCTCACGCAGTCCGACCGGAGTCGACAAACCTTCCGATGGTGCCCCGTCTGGCCGACGGCCCTGACCGCGCACCGTGTAGGCGAGCGTGACGTAGCCGCGTCGAGCCGCACTCAGAGCCAACGCAACCGGCTTGCTGCCGCCGAGTCCGTGGCCGAAGACGATTGCAGGCCATCCTCCCTTCGGTTGGTCCGCCGCCGGAACGAATACCGAGGCGTTCAGACGTACGCCGTCGTCCATGCGGACCATCGCCTCATGTTCCTGCGGCTGAGGCTGTGCTCCGGCCAGGCCCGAAGCGACCGCCAGAAGTGAGAAGACGCTCGCAGTAAAGTGACAGCGAGCGAAGGCGAGCCGAAATTGCATGGAGTGCCGGTGGAAGTCTAACAATCGAACCGATCCACGGCGCATGGTCCGTGCCAAGGCGAGTCTCCCACCGCGCAACTGACCAGAACGGATCCGGTTCCGCGAACTACTGCCTCAACCTACGTCGCGAGACGATCTGAAAACGCAGGGACCGGCGGAACTTGGTTGACGGCGCCGGTCGGGCCGCATCGGAGCCCTCCGCTGATAACATGGCCGGCATGATTCGGATCTTGCTCCTACTCGCGATGGGAGCCAGTCTGGCCGGAGCTGGCGATTCCTGGCCAAATTGGCGGGGCCCCAATGGCAACGGAACGGCCTCCGCTACCGGACTGCCGGTGAGCTGGTCAACCACCGAGAACGTCATTTGGCGGACAAAGCTGCCGAGCTGGGCCGCTGCGACGCCAATCATTTGGGGCGACACGGTCTTCGTGACATCGGCCGAGGAGGGATCCAGCCTCAACCGGCCGAACTCCCGCCTCTTCGAGGGTGGCGACGAGAATCGCGATCAGCTGTACCTGATCGCCGTGAACCGCGAGACCGGCAGTGTGCGCTGGCAGCAGTCGATTGGCAGCGGGAACCGCATCGGCAACAAGCAGAACATGGCCTCCCCGTCACCCGTCACGGACGGGGAGAGGATCTGGGTGGCCAACGGGCACGGCGAACTGCGCGCGTTCGACTTCTCTGGACGCCTGCTCTGGATGCGCGACATGCAGAAGGACTTCGGCGAGTTCGGGGTCCAGTTCGGATACGCGTCCTCGCCGCTGCTGCACGAGGGTGTGCTGTATCTCCAGAACCTCCAGGGAATGTACACGGACGACCCGTCGTATGTGATCGCAATCGATGCCGCTGACGGAAAGACCATCTGGAAGGTCGACAGGCCCACGGACGGAAGGCACGAGACACCCGACTCCTACTCGACCGCCACGCTGGCCGCGGTCGGCGACGACTTCATCCTGATCGTTGCAGGCGCCGGCTACGTCACCGGCCACGACCTTGCAACGGGCGAAGAGGTCTTTCGCGGTGGAGGCCTGAATCCGGACGACGCGCGGAACTACCGCACCATCGCCTCAGCACTAGTGGTCGACGACGTCGTGCTGGTTCCTTCGCGGAAACGTCCGTTCATCGCGTTCCAGACAGACGGCAAGGGCGACATCACAGAATCCAAGAGGCTCTGGTCGACCGAGTACGGTCCCGATGTACCGACTCCCACCAGCGACGGAGAACGGGTCTACATCATCGGTGACAGAGGCGTCGCACTAAGCCTGAAGGTACGTGACGGTAGCACTGTCTGGGACCGGTCCAGGATCGAGCCGGGCACCTATAGCGCCTCGCCGCTGCTGGCCGACGGCAAGATCTACGCCATCAGCGAAGAGGGCACCACGACCGTCCTAAAGGCCGGGGATGAGTTTGAGATCCTGGCGGTCAACCGCCTGGACGACTACACGCTGGCATCGCCCGCGGTCGCAGGCAACCGAATCTTCATCCGGACGGCAGAGTACCTGTACTGCATTGGCAACGACTAGCGCCAGCGGATCCCCGCAGCGTCGTCGGGCGGTCGAAGCTCTAGTCCAACGTTGGTCTCAGGCCAACGCCCCCGTCACAGAGCCCGCCAGTCTTGACAGCCCTTGCAGGTCGGGCATAGGTTAAAGCATTAAGGCCTTGGCCGGACTAGTCTCCATCTTCCGCGAGTCGGAGATCCTGATTGCCGGAGCCAATGGCTTCCTGGGCAAGGTCCTGCTTGCCCTGCTTCTGGACCGGTTTCCGGGTGTCCGACGCGTCCACGTGCTCGTGAGGCCGCGGCCCGACCGTTCGGCCAGCGAGCGGTTCGAACAAGAGGTGCTGGACAGCCCACCGTTCCGTCCTCTCATCAAGCGCTTTGGCAGGGCTCAGGTGGCCCAGCGAGTGCGGGTGCACGCGGGCGATGCGGCCTTGCCCCAGGCAGGCTTCTCGACGGAACGGGTCCAAGAGCTATCCAATTCCGTTGACCTAGTCCTGAACTGCGCCGGACTGGTCGAGTTCTTCCCCGCGGTGGATCGCTCGATCCGCGCCAACGTCGACTCCGTGGAGCAGCTTCTGGACCTCTGTGCCCGCATCGATGCCAAGCTACTCCACGTCTCGACCTGCTACGTCGCCGGCGAGGGCGATGGACTGGTCGAGGAGACGGAGCCGATTGAGGGCTTCGTCCCGACCCGCGGCAGCAACGGACACGACTCGTTCCGGGCCAGGGACGAGCTGGAGGCGTGCCGCGCTGCGATCACAGAAGCGACCCACGGCCTAGAGGGACCGTCCCGAGACGACACACTCACGGAGCTGGGACGCGGACGTGCCAGCCGCCTAGGCTGGGTCAACACCTACACCTACACAAAGAGCCTGGGAGAGCAACTGCTTGTCGAGCAGTCCGAAGTGCCATGCGCCATCGTGCGCCCCGCGATCGTGGAGAGCGCACTCCGCTATCCCTTCCAAGGCTGGATCGAAGGCGGCCGCACAGCGGCCCCTCTGGTACTCATGGCGTTGGGTGGTCTGCGGGACTGGCCGGCGCGGCCGGACCTTGCCCTTGAGATTGTTCCTGTTGACTTGGTGGCGGCCGCGACCCTGGTCGTCGCCGCTGAACTGCTGGACAGCCGTGCCAAGACCGTCTACCACCTGTCCGCCGCCGACGTAAACCCATACCCGCTGGGCGATCTGATCCGCCTGCTCTGCGAACAAGCGCGGTCCACAAGCGACATCCATTGGACCTTCTCGTTGTTGCTGGATCCCTGGCCGCGCGTGCGGTTCCACGATCACGGTAGGGCGGCGAGGCGCACGCGAGTACGCCTCGAGCGGGTGCGTCGAATGCGACGCCTCATGGAGAGCGCGGGTCAGACCCTCCTCGCATCACGGCTGCGGATTCTCGAACTGCAGATTGCCTTCCACGAGGACACCTTCCGGCAGTACCTGCCGTTCATCCTCGAGAACCGCTACATCTTCGAGGCCGGAAACATCCGCTCTTCGTACGCATCGCTTTCGGCAGAGGACCGCACTACCCTGCCCTGGGATCCGGAGCGAATCGACTGGCCCTCCTACTGGCTCGACTGCCAGATACCGGGCATTCGCAAGTGGGTCCAGCCGGATGCCGTCCGGGACTGGGGGTTCCAGCTCTGAGCAAACAGCACAGTCCGATGCAGCCAGTAGACCTCCGCAGCGACACAGTCACGCGGCCCACGCCGGCAATGCGCAAGGCGATGAGCGAAGCGGTCGTCGGGGACGATGTCTTCGGGGAAGATCCCACCGTCAACGCCTTGGAATCCAAGTCAGCTGAACTCATGGGCAAGGAGGCGGCCCTATACGTGCCCTCGGGCACAATGGCCAACCAGATCGCGATCGCGGTCCATACGTCACCCGGCCAGGAGATCGTCTGCGAAGAGCACTCCCACGTCGTCATGTACGAAATGGGGACGCTTGCCCAGTTCTCCGGATGCGTCGCCAAGTCCATCCCCACCGCAGACGGACGACTGACCTGGGAGAGCGTGCGAGCGTCCGTTCGTCCGCCGTCGAACCACTTCCGGGGCACGGGCCTTATCGAAGTCGAGAACACTCACAACTTTGCAGGTGGTCGGGTCTATGCGCTGGAGGCGCTTCGTGAGATCCAGACGGGTGCCCGGGATGCAGGTGTGCCGGTCCACATGGATGGTGCCCGCGTGTTTCATGCCGCCGCGGCGCTCGACGTACCGATCCGCACCGTGGCGGAGACGGCCGACTCCGTTTCCTTCTGTCTCTCCAAGGGACTCGGGGCGCCCGTGGGATCCCTGATCACTGGCAGCGCCGAGTTCATCAAGGAAGCACGCCTAGTGCGCAAGGCCATGGGGGGTGGCATGCGCCAGGCCGGAGTGCTGGCGGCGGCAGGCTTGGTCGCCATCGAGCAAAGCGTCGCAAACATCCCCGAGTCGCACGCCAACGCACGCTTTCTCGCCGAGTCACTCGCCGAGGTTCCCGGCATCGACGCCGACCCGGAAGCCACCGAGACCAACATCGTTTTCTTCACCATTGACGGGACTGGTCTCGACAACAGCGCATTCTTGGGTGCCATCCGAGAGCGGGGCGTGCTCGCTCTGGCGCTCGGTCCTGGGCGCATCCGCATGGTCACTCATCAGGATCTTTGTCGGTCCGACTGCGAACATGCCGTCGTGGCCATCCGCGAGGTGTGCTCCCGTACATCAAGGGCCGCTTGAACTCCGCATGCGCCGCTGGACATGCCTACTGGCGCTCGCCGCAGCAGTTGGAGCAGCCTCCCATGGGCAGCAGCTCTTCGAGGTCTCCCCTGGCAGTCCCCTGAGATTTCATCCGAACGACACCGCGGTCCTCGGCAGTGACGACACCCGACGCGACTTGGAATGTCGGCTATTGCCGCAGAAACCTCGACTGGGCTTCGACCTCAAGTACACCGCTGGATATGTAGTGCGGGTGCCCGGACGCGCACTGGACGCGGCAGGTGACCGGCTGCGAGTGCTGTTTCGCATTCAGGAAGTCGACGGTACTGCAGATCCGATCCACTTCCGACAGGACTTCCACATCGCCGCGCATTCCGCCGACGAGGGCAGCGAGGCCGCGTTCTCGGGTCGCTTCTTCCTAGGACCGGGGCGCTACAAGGTCGACTGGCTAATGCGCAACCAGTACGGGCTGGTGTGTTCGGCACACTGGACGGCTCACGCCCCGCAGCCCGGACACTCAGGCCGACTCGCAGCAACTGCCTCCGAGGGCCTCATTGCCCCGTTCGACACCTACACATTTGAGAGCGAGCCGCCCGTGGCGAGACGACACGGGGCAGATGGTGGGCTGCACATAGCCGTGCTGCTGAATCTCGCTCCGCTTGACCGTGACCGCTTCAAGCTGAGTGTGTACGAGACGGCAAGCATCATCGGCATGCTCCGGACCCTGCACCGAGAACCCAGTTTCGGTCGGTTCAGCATCACGGCGTTCAGGGCCGTGGAAGGGCAGCGCGTCCTGTCTGTCAAGGGGCAGACTCGCATCGACTTCGAGAGCCTCGGCGAACTCGTCCAGAACACGCCGGCTGGCTTGGTCGAGGCAGAGACTTTGGCTGACGAGGATCACGAGAGCAAGTTCCTCGCCGAATTGATTCGCGAAGCGTTGGCTGGCTCGGAAGAGGACCAACCAGACGCCGTGGTGGTCCTAGGTCCCAAGGTCAGTCGCGAAGCCAGACCGGATCCCGACAGCATTGCGCCGGTCGGGGATCCTCCGGCTCTATTCCAGTTCGCCTTTCATCCCAGTCCTAGGAGCTATCCGTGGCAAGGGGCGATCGAATCCGCACTCCGCGATTTGGGGGGCAGTGTATTTCCCATTGCGCTTCCGAGGGACTTCAGTCGCGCCCTGGAGGACATGCTGGCTTCGCTCCAGGCCGAACCCGCCGAATCCCCACCGCAGCCAATCAATCAATAGCTGGATGCAGATCTGGCAGCGCCCGCTCCTCTGCAGGCGCGGAAACACTCGGCTTGGGTGTAGTCAGGCGCATCCAACGCAGTCGACGAAGGCCTGTATTCTTGGCCCTTGGGCAACCGAATGCAATACGACACCCTTGGCTCAGCCTCCTCAACGAACCGAGACAAGCGTGACGGTATCATCAAGTTTCACGGCCTTTCTGCGATGAAACCGTCCCGCAGAGACTGGCTGCGCATTGGCCTGCACGCAGCCCTAGCGCCCCCTCTCATGACCCCGCGCGCCGCAGCGTACGAAATCGCTGAGATCGAGGCGAAGCTGGCGAAGGGCTCCACGATCGAGGGTGTCACGAAGGCCGACCTCCCCACACCGAGCATCCTGCTGGACCTGGACGTGTTCGAGGCGAACGTCGCCCGGATGGCGAAACACGCCAGAGACAGCGGCATGGACTTGCGGCCCCATGCCAAGACGCACAAGTGTTCGGAGATCGCGAGACGCCAGGTCGGAGCGGGCGCCGTTGGCGTTTGCGTGGCCACCATCCGCGAGGCGGAGGCCATGGCGGCCGCGGGCATCCGGGGACTTCTGCTCACGTCCGAAAGCGTCGGACCCAACAAGATCCACAGACTCGTCCGGCTCTCGAAGCAGCATCCGGACACCATGGCCGTCGTGGACAGTGCGGAAAACGCTCGCAACCTCGACGAGGCCGCAGGGGCTTCCGGCGCGAAGATCAATGTGCTGATAGACGTCGATCCGTACGGGCGACGGACCGGCATCCCCCCCGGTCCGGTTGCGGTGCAAGTCGCAGAGACCGTCGACCAGCTTCCGAATCTCAATCTCCGAGGCGTTCACGGCTACTGTGGCGCGTCGTCGCACGTCAAGGGATTCGCAGAGCGCAAGGAGCATTCCGAGCGCTACATGATGCCTGTGCTGGACACCTATTCGGCGATGCGCAGGAAGGGCCTGCCGGTAACGATCATGTCCGGTGCCAGTACGGGCACGTACAACATCGACTCCGCCCTCGAAGGCATGACGGAACTGCAGGTGGGCTCCTATGTGCTCATGGACGTCGACTATCGAGTGATCGGCGGTCGCTCGGGGGAAACGTACGAGGACTTTGGCAACGCGCTCCACGTACTTGCGACGGTGATCAGCAAGAACCATGACGACATCGCCACGGTCGACGCGGGACTGAAGGCGTTCGCCACCGATCGTGACTTCGGGCCAACCGTTGCGAAACCCAACGGGCTCTCGTACGCCTTCCAAGGAGACGAGCATGGCCGGCTCACGCTCGCGGACGCCGAGCACGAGGTGAAGCTCGGCGACAAGATCGAACTGGTCGTGCCCCACTGTGACCCGAACGTGAATCTGTACGACCGCATGTACTGTTGTCGGGGGGACTCGGTCCGGCAAGTCTGGAAGATCGACGCACGGGGACACGTCTAGGCCGCCATGGCGTCCGACCCGCTGCGACACGCCGACCTTCCCGGCGTCCGGCCTCTCTACGCGGATTTGCTCGGTGACTACCCGAGCGTGCGCAGCTACTACGCTCACGAACCATCTGTGGACGGCGCTCTGCATGCGGCTTCACAGGTTCGCCTGGATCCGCAGCACCGTCGGAGCCTCGTGGATGCACTCTCCGAGCAGAACGATTCCGGGGATCCGTCTACCGCGGCAAGTCTGGACCTCCTGTCCTCGCCCAACACTGTGGCGGTCGTTACCGGACAGCAGGTCGGGCTCTACGGCGGACCAGTCTTCACGCTCTACAAGGCGCTTACCGCCGTGCGCTGGGCAGAGGAGCTCACACGCCTCGGCACACCGGCAGTTCCCGTGTTCTGGCTCGCCACGGAGGACCATGACCTGGTCGAAATCGATCACTGCTGGGTCTTCGGCAGAACTCGGCGGCCAGTCTGCCTCACGGCCGAGTCCGCCGGGCCCGAGAACGCCGCCGTTGGCGCGATTCGCATTGCCGAAGCGCGTCTCGGGGGTCTCGACGACCTGTTCGCCACCATGCCCGCAGGGGCGGAAGCCCTGTCCCTCGCGCGGTCGACCTATGACGGCGCTCCGTTCTACGGGGATGCGTTCCGGTCCCTCTACACCACATTGCTGCGTGGCACCGGGACGCTGTTCCTATGCCCAACCGAGGGGACCATCCGATCCCTGACTGTGCCCCTTCTGCGGCAGGTGATCGAAGAGGCCCCGACGCTGACAGATGACCTGATGGAACGTGGCACGAGCCTTGACCGGGCAGGGTACCACCAGCAGGTGCATTTCCAGTCGAGCTCTTCGGTCGTGATGCTGTTCGAGGATCAGGCCCGTGTCGCGCTCAAGCGCCGGAACGGAATGTACTGGTCGGCATCCCGCTCATATAGCAGGGGTGAACTCTTGCAGCGGCTGGAGAGCGAACCCAATGCCGTAACACCCAATGCCCTGCTGCGGCCAGTCATGCAGGACTACCTGCTTCCAACGGCGGCGCTCGTCGCCGGTCCGTCGGAGGCCGCCTATCTGGGCCAGTCCTCTGTCCTCTACGACCGCCTTCTGGGTCGGATGCCCACAGTGCTTCCGCGAGCGAGCTTCACGGTGCTGGACCACGGTGCCAGAAAGCTTCTGGGCAAGTACGGCCTCGAGTGGACAGACTGCATTGCTTCCAGAGCCGCGACGGAGCAGGCCATCGGCGAACGGGCCGTGCCAGCCGACCTGAGACAAATCCTCCGAACGGACCATAACGTGATCGATACCGCCATGGAGGGCATTCACGACGCGTTGCAGGACTTCGACCCCACATTGGCGTCCGCCTTCAATGCTTCGCGCCGGAAGATCGACTATCAGATCTCCAAGATCGAGTCCAAGGTGGCTCGCGAGGCGCTGAGGAGGGCGGACCGAGGCCAAGAGCACGCCGGCCGCCTTGCGGACTGGATCTATCCGAACGACACGCTGCAGGAGCGGGTGTTCGGCACGCTGCCGTTCATCGCCCAGTTCGGTCTCGAGTTCGTCGACCGTGTCAGGGAAGCGATCAATCCTGGCAGTGCAGAGCACACCGTGCTCGAGCTGTAGCGGATCGGCGACCCACCGCGTAGTTCGGCATGGTGGCCTCAGAAGTAGAACCGCGCCCCGATCTGGAGCTGGAACGGGCGGGTGCCCGGGATCTGCCGGTTGTTGCGGTCGTACTCACCATCGTCGGACCGCAATCGCAGAAACGATGGGTTCGGGCCAATCGATGCACCGGTCGCCAGGTCGAGTCCCGGACCGTAGACGAGGTTGAAGCCACCGTACTCGACGTTGTCGATGTCGAACAGATTGAAGACCTCCAGGGAGATCTCCGCTCGCCGAATGGCAGGGCCTTGAGGAGTCGCATGTCGACGTTCCGCATTCCCCTGTTCCTGAAGGTGTTCCGACCGAAGAACTTGCCCGGCCGCTCCAGTGCTCGATCACGCGAGAAGGTGTCGCCGTTCAAGTCCGTTCCGGCCGCAGGGCTGACTGGTGGCGCACTTGTGGTGCGAATGATGCCAGACCAGGTAAGCCCGCCGGGGAGCGACCAGGTCACATGAGAGGTCAGCTGGTGGCGCATGTCCAGGCTGGACGGTCCGCACTCATCTTCCGGTCTGCCATGGTCCGTGAACCTCGCGCTGTAAGGGTTGTTCTCATTCACGCTGCTGCTGTAAGCCCTTGCGTAGGTGTAGTGGGTCGCGAAGTCCAGTCGGTCTCCACGGCACTTCCAGCTAGCCGTGGCCCCTGTGTAGCGACCGAATCCCGTGGACTCGGCGACTACCACGGGACCCAAGGTCGGTGACGGCCGCTGGTATATGTCGCAGAAGGCAATGCCTGCCGGATCGTCCTGTCTCACTTGCGGCGGAGGCGGGTTGTAGTCGCGAAGGATCTGGAGGTTCGCGTTGCGCTGGTGCATCGCCTGGAAGCCGAGCACCATGCGATCTGTCAAGGCGTGCTCAGCTCCCAGCGTGAACTTTGTCGAGCGGGGATTCGCGAACTCGCTGTGGATCACTCTGGGCGACGCACCCTGCCAAGGGTCACCGTCCAGCACCTCAACGATCTCATCGATCGGGAAAACCGGCAATTCGTTCAGCGGGTAGGCATTGAGGTCAATGCCGGCGGCCAGAAACTGCTGGTAGACGGTCGCGCCTGTGGTGGGAATGTTGACGGACAGATTGAACGACGGACTCCTTAAGGGCTTCGTCGGGGCGTTGAACCATACCGCCGTCGACGTGCCGCAGAACAGCCCGACGCCGCCGCGGACCACAGTGCGCTTCCCCGAGGAACCCGGGCTGTACGCAAAGCCGAACCGAGGCATGAACTGCCGCGTCGCGTCGGGGATGTACGTCGGATCCAGCGATTCGACGGGGAACGACACACCGCGGACGCGCCCCACGAGATCCTGGTTGCCCGCAAGGGATTCGTCGTTGTACTGCGCACTCCATCGGAAACCGAGATCCAGAGTCAAATTCGGTGCTACACGCCATGAGTCCGCAGCGAAGAGAGCGGCGTGACCGAGGTCCATCACTTCCGTGACGTTGCCGCTCTGCCGCAGGTACAGTCCAGGCCCTTCGAAGCGGTTTGGGATGCTGCCACCCGGGGTCAGCGCATCCAGAAGGTAGTTGGGATCGGAACCAAAGATGATGCAGTTCCCGAACTGGTTGGAACCGAATATGTCATCAACGCCGACTCGGTCGAACTCGCCGCCGAACTTCAAGCTGTGCGATCCCCGACATCACCATCAGGTTGTGCTTGACGAAGGGCCTGACGTCCAACTCGGTGGTCGGCAGGTACGAGCGTGTGCCGAATGCTCCGACGGCCGTGCTGACGCTGGGCTGGACTACGTTCGGCGTCCTTGGACGAATCTCCCGGGTGAACGTGAACCGCAGCTGGCTAACGACATTGGGCGATAGCGAACTCGTCCACTGGGACGTCAGGAAATGGATGGAGTCCTCCTCGGTGCCGTTATTGCTGACCGCATTGGTGGTCCGTGGTGGCGGGCGATCTCCGACGCTGATGCTATTGACCGCCGTCGATTCTCTGTAGTTGAACCGAACCATGATCTGGTTCGCGGATCGACTACCAAGTCGATCGGCGGCGTGAACGCCCAGGCGTCGTTGGTGGCGCTGAATCCACGCTCAAGGCTCTGGTAGAGGTCGTAGACCTCAGGTCCACGTTCGCGGTCGGCGGTTTCCAGGAGAGGGAACTCGACGAACCTTGGATTCAATGACTCCTGGATTTCGGCCGCAAAAACCAGAACGCCTTGTTCCTCTTGAGCGGACCTCCGATAGATCCGCCGAATTGTTGGAGTCGTTCGAGCACCTTGACTCCAAACGGATCGGTCCGACCTAGATCGGGGTGTCGAATCTGGTAGAAGGCGTCTCTGTGGAACTCATTGCCGCCGGACTTGGTGGATACGTTGACGACGCCAGAGATCGTGCGACCGTACTCCGCGGTGAATCCCGAGGTGATTGCCTGAAACTGCTGGATGGCGCTCTGCGGCGGAGTGATGATGGACCCTGCCCTCGCTCCGCCCTGGATCCCTCCGGAAAACGCCTGGTTATAGTCGGTGCCATCGACCATGACATTGGTGTAGACGCCTCGCTGGGCCGCGAAGGAGAGGTGCCCGGACTGTCCGATCTGCACCGACGGCGTGAGCAGGACGAAGTCGTGAAACCTCCGCCCGTTGATCGGCAGCTTGTTGAACGCCTCATCTGCGACTACGTTGCTTGAGGATGGGAGCGTGGCGTCGACGAGCGAAGCGGTTACTTCAATGGATACGTGAGTGGGCTCCAGCGCGAGCCTGATAGGCACGGCGACGGTGTGGCCTACGTTGACTACCACGTCGGACGTTTCGGATGCTTGGAAGGCCTCGCCGGTGGCCGTGACGGCATACTCTCCCGGACGAAGGGTGCCGACTTGGTAGACGGCTCCGCTCCGACCGACTAGCGTGCCCGCGATACGCCCGAGGTCGCTGTCGGACTGCTCATGGAGCGGTGGCTGGATGAAACCAGCCAGCAGCGTCCAGGCTGCCACGATCGCGAGTGGACGGATGCAGCGAAAAGCACCCGTGGTTCCCGCTGCGATGGGCGTCGACCTGCCGAGTGGGGGCCTACGAGACAGCGGTCAAACCGTGGGATCGCCGCAAGATTCGGATCGGTGGGCCATCGGAACCTACCAGTCCAACATATCCCCGAAACGCCGCTTCGGTGCTGTCCCCAAGTACGTCCAAACCGGTTGGGAGACACGTGCCCTCCCGGCCAGCTAGCCGTCTATTGCCACAGCTGGGGACCAACCTGATCTCTCAGCTCGCAAGGCCATCCAGCGCAGCCTGTATACGTGAGGCTATCCCTTGGGACACCGGCGTCAGCGGCATTCGAGGCCGACCGCCGTATCCGCTGCGCAGGTCAATCGCTTGCTTCAAGGCGGCGACGCCGTGGCTGCATACCAGTTGGTTCAGGTCCACGGCCCTGGAAGTTAGGTCCAAGGCCGCATCGAAGTCCCGTGTGCGGACGGCTTCTTCGATCGATAGCGCAAAGAACGGCACTACTGCCGCAAGCGGAAGAACGGCGGCTCTGGCTCCAGCCCTCAGACACTCGGCGACAGTCTCGAATTGGGCGGTCAGGAGCGAGAAGCCTTGTGCGCATTCCGCAACAGCCCGTGTCGTCAAGTCCGCGGTGCAGCCTGTCACAACCGCGCCCTCGATCCTCGGATGCACGCTGAGGCGCGCCAGTCGCTCGGCGTCCCTGTCCACGAGACCTGTAGCTCGAATTGCGGCGATGATCGGCAGGTCCGCCATGTCAGCCACAGCCCGAAAGAACAGCGAACCTGTCTCGGCCCCGGGCGCTAGCGCATTAGTGTCCGGCGCCTCCAGCAAGACTCCAGCGCAGCCGGCATTGGCCGCAGCAGACACAAACTCGCGCGCCAACGCGACTCCAGCATGAGACACCGACGCGAGGACGATGTGATCGCTCGTGGCGCGGTCGCAGGCACGTTGCCACAGCTTGACCTTTTCGCGCTCCGAGAGGAGTTGGCCCTCACCCCATTGGCCAGCCACCACGAGTCCAGACAGCGTAGTTCTCTGCAACTGCGCAAGGTTGAAGTCGAACTTCGACCAGTAGATCGCCCCCGTATGGTCGAACGGAGTCGAGACGGTTGCCAGAATGCCGCGGATCTTCACAGCCATTCGTGAGAGTTGCTGGTAACCCTCGGTCTCGGGGTCCATCGGGAGACCGCTTGCCGACGGCCACCCCGTGCAGCCATCCTACCGTCCGAGGGGTGCTCGCAGAATTTGTGTGGCAAGATCGCCCTGGCCGAATCAAGGCAGCAATGGCAACCGCGCATGGCGCATCGCTGATCGACCGCAAGACAGGCCTGTCGCGATTCGCGGTCGCGTGCCCTGCAACCGCTGTGCCGTTGTGTTAGTGTTTCGCACAGTGGATCCAGCAGTAAGGAGCTTGTTGGACGCAGTTAGCATCCAACAAGCGCCGTACGCGAACGGCAATGCGGCGAGAACGCTACTGGTGAAGTCCACCAAGGACCAGGATGTCGCATGTCCGTCGCGGCGGTTCCGCACAATCCTTGATTGGCATCCTCTAGGCTGCGACCGTGGCGACTACCGATCAGGTAGACCCCAAGTAGGCCCTGGATCGAGCTCAGCTTGGCCAGGGTTTCGGAGTGGCTGGCGGAGAGATCGGCCTGGAAGACGATCGCGGAGTCGATCACAAAGCCTCCTTAACGACGCCTGCAGAGCCTGCGGGGCCGTGGTGGTGGACGACCCGTGGATCGGCAACGACAACGTTGCGCCGGAGAGCGCCTTCGGTCCTGATGCTGAGTTAAACAGATGGTTGCAAACCTCGTTAGGAGCCAAGTGGAAATGCCCGAACTAATATCCCGACACATTGCTGGTGGGCCTCCTCGTCGAGGAGGCTTGGCCAAGCTTGGCTTGGCAGCGATCATCCTCGTCCTCGCCTTGGCGCCCGCGCATGCCAGCGCAGCCGTGGAAGGCGAGACGCAGTTCGTCCTGAATACGTTCGCGTTCCTGATCTGGGGTGCGCTGGTGATGTGGATGGCCGCAGGCTTCACCATGCTCGAAGCCGGCTCCGTCCGCACGAAGAACGCGTCGGTGATTTGCCTCAAGAACGTGGGTCTGTACTCGATCGCCGGCCTGATTTTCTATTTCATCGGATACAACCTCATGTACGTCGGCGTCGATCCGGGCGGATGGATTGGATCGCTGAAGCTTCTGTATGGAGGCACCGCGGAGGAGGCCGCCATGCTCGGCGGCCAGGAGGCGTCGACATCAGCGGTGGTGGAATCCGGTTACTCCGTGATGTCGGACTGGTTCTTCCAGATGGTGTTTGTCGCGACAACAGCCTCCATCGTGTCCGGTGCACTGGCGGAACGTGTGAAACTCCTGCCGTTCTTCGTGTTCACACTGGTGCTGACAGGTCTGATCTACCCGATCATCGGCGCTTGGACCTGGGGCGGTGGCTGGCTGAGCGAGATGGGTTTCATGGACTTCGCGGGTTCCACGATCGTCCACTCGACCGGTGGCTGGGCCGCTCTGGCCGGAGTTCTCATGGTGGGTCCGAGACGCGGTAAGTTTCGGGCCGACGGCACGATCAAACCGACGCCGCCGTCCAATGTGCCAGGGGTGACCCTTGGGGTCTTCATCCTCTGGCTGGGCTGGTTCGGATTCAACGGCGGCTCTCAGCTCGCGATGGCGGGGGCCGTGGATGCCGTGGCCGTGAGCAACATCTTCGCCAACACGAACCTAGCCGCGTCGGCTGGCTTGATCGCAGTTCTTGCGCTTTCGAAGGCGATCCTGGGCAGGATGGACCTGATGGCAGGCCTAAACGGCATCCTTGCCGGCCTCGTGAGCATCACGGCAGCGCCTGACATTCTTTCCCACCACTGGGCCATTGTGATCGGAGCCATCGGTGGCGTCGTGTTCCTGTTGGGACAAAAGACCCTGGAGGTCTTGAAGGTTGACGACGTGGTCGGCGCGATCCCTGCCCACCTCTGCGGAGGCATCTGGGGGACGATCGCGGTATGCATCGCCGCTGGCGGCGACATAGTGGCGCAGATCGTCGGCATCCTTGCAGTAGGTGTCTTCGCGTTCGGAGCATCGATGCTTGTGTGGTTCGTGATTCACAAGACCCTTGGCGCCCGCGTATCCGAGAGAGTTGAGGAACTAGGCCAAGACTCGGGTGAGCTTGGGATCGAGGCCTATCCGGAGTTCGTCATCTACCCAGAACCCGACTGATCCCCTCTCGATCACCAACGGAATCAACCCTCGGCTCCCTGCACCGCATACCAGATCGGTGCAGGCGGGCCGTAGGTGCAGAAGTGCCACGCCATGCCTAACTCCGTATGCCATCCGGACGTTGATTCGACTTTGGAGTCCATTGCGTCGCCAACCGCGACTGTCCCCTCCATCGTCCGGAACGCTGCCGAGGCCTATGGCGACAGGCCGTTCATCATTGGCGGCTCGGGCCAGACACTGACGTTCGCAGAAAACCACCGTCGGTCCTGCAAGTTTGCCAACGCTCTCAGATCGCAGGGCATCGGCCCTGGCACGGTCGTGGGTGTGTTCAGCCCGAACTCGTTCGACTTCGTGACCGCTGGCTACGGGATTCTCGCGAGCGGCGCGGTCTTCACACCATTCAACTCAAGCTACAAGCAGCGCGAGCTGGTGCATCAGATCACCAACTCCAGCGCATCCGCCGTATTCGCTGACGAGACGCTCATGCCCCGTCTCGAAGCGTGCCTTGACCGGCTGCCGGGCTGCCGTCTCATCCCTTTGCACAGCGACTTCTGGGACTCCGCGTCGGACCGCGACCCGCATACGGTCGTCGACCGCGAGCAAGACCTCGCGTTCCTGCCCTACTCGAGTGGCACGACCGGGCTTTCGAAGGGAATCGAGCTGACCCAAGCGAATCTCGTCGCCGCCATCCGGCAGATCCTGTTCACCAGCCACGGCATGCACGAGCCCAACGGCACCAGCTACGTCTTCCTGCCGCTGTATCACATCTACGGCTTCAACGTCGTGATGAACGTCGCACTGGCAGGAGGCAACACGATTCATTTGCGAGCCAGGTTCGACATGGATGACTGCCTCGACACACTCGAGCGCAAGCGAATCTCGAATCTCTCGCTGGTGCCCCCGGTACTGCTAGGGATGCTGTCGCGGCCAGATCTCGGAGACAGGGACCTGTCCTCGCTCCGTTGGATCAACGTCGGCGCGGCACCCGTGCCCGTACCGGCCGTCCACCGCTTCGTGGAAGCCACCGGAGTAAGAGTGCGTCAGGGATATGGCATGACTGAGACTTCGGGAATCGCATCCTTGAACCCCCCTAGCGCGGGCTGGGACGTGGCCGAGACTGCGGGGATCCCCGTACGGGATCTGGAGGCGGCGATCTTCGACGTGGAGAGCGGCAACAGCCGCATGCCAACCGGCGAGACTGGGGAGCTGGCGCTGCGCGGACCAAACATCATGCAGGGCTACCACAACTCGGCCGAGGAGAACGCCAAGGCTCTGCGCAATGGCTGGTTCTATACCGGCGACATCGGCCACATCGACGGCCTCGGTCGAATCCACCTCGTGGACCGGAAGCGCGAAATGATCAAGTACAAAGGCTTCCAGGTGCTACCGGCGGAGCTCGAGTCCGTGATCCTCGAACTCGACGCGGTCCGCGACGTGGCGGTGATCGGCGTCAAGGACAGCGATGGTGCTGAGAGCCCCAAGGCGTTCGTCGCCATGCATCCGGGGCGGTCAATGACTCCAGGTCAGATTCAGGCGTACGTCAAGGACCAGGTCGCAGGCTACAAGCAGGTCCGCGAAGTTGAGTTCGTCGACGCAGTGCCTCGGTCACCCGCGGGCAAGATCCTGCGACGGCTTCTCCAAGCTACACACGGGATCATCCCTTCGAGGCCGTGATTGTCTCCTCAGGCACAGTCTGCTCTACGAACTGACGTGCAGCACGGACCGCTCCGCCGGTCTCGTCGTCACCGGGCTCGAACCGCGCGAACTTCACCATGTCAGCCTGCTGCAGGAACCGGCGCAGGAGCTGCCGGTGAGTTGGGCTGATCTGATCCGTCGACGCCAAGCCTCCGAGAAACTCCTCGGTCGTCTGTTCGGGCGCACGCAGGCCAAACCGGTCCTCAATGTAAACCCGGACCACATTCGAGAGCCTCAGGTAGAACTGCTGGACCAGGCCCGTTTCCAGCAGACGCTCCGAGAGCAGCGCATCCAGCGCCGTCAGTGCCTTCTCATGGGGCGGCACGACCCGAGGCTCCTGCTCGCGCCGCTTCCGACGCCGGTACAACCACCACAATCCGGCCACGACGGCGGCGAGCAGCACCGCACCCAAGACCCAGACCCACTTGGGCACTGGGATCGCGAGTGGATCGGTGATGTCACGCAGCTCACCTGTGTCGTCCTCCCCTAGGACGCTCGTCACCGTGACAGAAACCGGGTCGGTCTCTATCTCGATGGACTCGTCGACGACGACCTTGACTGCCGGAAGCTCGTAATCGCCAGGCAGGAACGGCTGCAGTACGTGCTCTTGGGCACGGGCCACAGTGCCACCTTCGAGCAGCCGATCCGGCAGACTCCGGGTCTCGTTCACCGCAAACTCCCCCACGCCCGCCGAAAGGTCGGGAAATTGCACATTGATGGACTCCGGGCCAGACAGCTGCAATTGCAGCACCGCCGTCTGAACGGTCGTGAGCTTGTCCTTGTCGAGGCTCAGCTCGAGGCGTATGTCGCCTTCGATGTGCGTCTGAACGACGGCCAGGCCCACGTCACGGTCGGATGAGCCTGCGCCACCGCAAGCGACGAGGACGAACGCCAGGGACACCGCGACGCGGCGAGTCCTGCCCGAGTGCCACCGAGCATCCATCATCTGCGTCTGCCACGCCGGTGGAACAGACGGCGGAGATTGTGGACGTAGTCCTCCCCGGTCGTCACTTCCACTTCGTCAATGCCTGTGGCGCTCAGGAAGTCCCTTCGCTGCTCCGACCTCGTGCGGGCGTCCTCGGCATACGCGTTGCGGAACGCAGTGCTGGATGTGTCGACCAGGATGACGTCCCCCGTCTCGGCATCCTCCAGCTCCACAAGCCCAACATCAGGCAGCTCCCGCTCGCGCTGGTCGCGAATCGTCACAGCCACCAGATCGTGCCGCCGGGAGAGGATGCGCAGCTGCTTCCCACAGTGCTCCTCAAGTGGCTCGGGCGTCAGGAAGTCCGAGACCAGGAACACGACGCTGCGCTTGTGGGTCACCCGCCCCAGGTATTCGAGCGGCCCGGCCAGGTCCGTGCGGTGTCGTTGCGCCTTGAATCGCAGCAGCTCCCGGATCAGTCGCAGCACGTGCGTACGCCCCTTGCGAGGCGGTATCGACAGCTCCACGTGGTCGGTGAATGCGATCAGCCCGACATTGTCGTGGTTGCGCGTTGCCGCAAACGCCAAAAGCGCGCAGAACTCGGCGGCCAGCTCGTTCTTGAGCTGGTCCCGGCTGCCGAACATGCCCGATCCGGACAGGTCGACCACGAGCCACACCGTCAGTTCGCGCTCCTCGACGAAGCGCTTGACGAACGGCTTGCCCATGCGAGCCGTCACGTTCCAGTCGATGCTGCGGATCTCGTCTCCGGGCTGGTACTCGCGCACCTCCTCGAACTCCATGCCGCTGCCCTTGAATACACTGCCGTACTCGCCGGCAAGGACTGCATCGACAGCCTTGTCTGTCTGGATCTCGATCAGTCGGATCTTCCGCGCGATCGAGCGCGTGAAATCGGTGAGGTCCATGGGCCTGCGATTTCGCGAGCAGTCTTGAACTTGCCGCGCTTGCTTAGGGCACCCCGACGCCGTCTAGAACGGCGCGCACCACATCCTCAGCCGTCTTCTCCTCCGCCTCCGCCTCGTACGTGACCATGACGCGGTGGCGCAGCACGTGGGGTGCGACGGTCTTGACGTCCTGCGGCGTGACGTAACCGCGCTTCTCCATCAGAGCGTTTGCCCGAGCGGCCATCGCCAAGTAGATCGTGGCGCGGGGTGAAGCACCATGACGGATCCATTCCTCGAGCTCCAGGCCGAAATTGGCCGGATTCCTAGTAGCCTCGACAAGATCGACGATGTACTCCTCCACCTTTGCGTCCATGTAGATGGAGTCCGACAGCTGGCGCAGGCGCAGGATGTCATCCGGCACGAGCACCGGCTGCACGTCGTGCCGCACCTGGGAGCGGGCCATGCGACGCAAGATCGCAAGTTCTTGGTCGCGCGACGGGTACTCGACGCGCAACTTGAACATGAACCGGTCCATCTGTGCCTCGGGCAGCGGATAGGTGCCCTCCTGCTCGATCGGGTTCTGCGTTGCCAGCACTAGAAACGGGTCATCGAGCCCAAAGGTCTCGTCGCCGATGGTGACCTGGCGCTCCTGCATCGCCTCCAGCAGAGCGCTCTGCACCTTGGCCGGTGCGCGGTTGATCTCGTCCGCAAGCACGATGTTGGCGAATATGGGCCCCTTCTTCGTGTGGAAGCCGCCGTCCGCGGGCGAGTAGATCAACGTTCCGATCAGGTCGGCGGGAAGCAAGTCCGGCGTGAACTGGATGCGCTGGAACGAGGCCTGAATGGTGCGCGCCAGCGTTGTGACGGAGAGTGTCTTGGCGAGGCCCGGAACACCTTCAATCAGAACGTGGCTGTTGCACAGCAACGCCATCAGCAGGCCGTCAACGAGCCGCTCCTGACCGACGATCACCCGCCCGACAGCGTCCTGGACCGCGACCAGCGAAGCCGCCTCGGCCGCGACGTTCGCGGTGATTTCGCGGACCGAAACGCCTTGCGGAGACGTTCCAGAGTTCGGGGCAGAGTTCGATGCCGCCACGTCCATGCCTTCGATCAATCTATCAAAGGGTGGCGATTTCGATGGCCCGTCAACACACCCTAGGAGCCGCCGATCACTCTCCCTCAGACGTCGTGGCGGGGTCGCCCGAAACGATCTCCGCCAGATAGCCCTGAGCGAGAACAGACGTTCCTCCCACTGCTTCCGTGACGAAGGCGAACCCGTGAGCGTGCTGGAAGCTGCAGTCGGCGACCAGATAGCCCTGGAAATCCATCACAGGGCCGACGCCGATGGACGGATTGCCGATGGACAGCGTGTACGCCAGGCGCTGTCCAGCCTGAATTTCCACCGTCGTCACGGCTTCGGGGGCCGTCTGCCCAGCGACCCCGGAGCCGCGATATTGGAGCCGACACCGGCCGGCCTGGTGACGCGATCCGAGCGGGTCCGAGGAGGTGTTCGAGATCACGACCACGGTGTCGAAGCTGCCCCGGTTGGTGATGAACGGGAAGAACAGGAACGTGCCGCAGCTGTTGATGCGGAAACTCGACGACGGCGCCACGCCAGAGGCGACGAACCGCAGGCCGCTGACGCCGAAGTCGGGATCAGAGCGGGCACCCGCAGGCATCAGCCGGGCCTCTAGACTGGCAGTTGCGTCGCGGATCTCCCCTCTCGATCGGGTCGGCGCGCTCAGGCGCAGGGGAATCTCGCAGGTCTCGGCAAGCAAGGGGTCCGTCGTCAGCACTTCATAGACGACCGACCGCGTGCCGTCCGCCCCTCGCCCAAGCGTCTGGAGCGCACCGGAGAATTCCGTCGCCTCCCCACCCATTCCTCGCGCATCGGCGTCGGCCACCAGGCCTAGGAACTGCCTCTGAGACCGACCAAGGACCCGGCAGGCGACGGCGGAAGGTGCCTGCACATCCACGTTGTCAGGAACACCTTCGAGGGTCACCTGCAACCGCGTCGGAGCCACTCTGTAGAAGGCAGTGGCGGGATTGAGAAGGTCCAGGTAGATTCCATCCATCCACCCTGGATCGCCGACCCTCTGGCGCTGCGAGCCCCTCGCTTTGAACGCATACGCGAATCCCTCCGTTACCACCACGTCAAGGTACGTCTCGCCATGCGAACACAATCGGTCAGCATCTCGGACGCTTGACGAGACGCGTAGCGCTGGAGCGGTGCGCGCGATCTCCAGCGGGGCACTCTCCAGCACAACCGAGGCCTCCCGCGAATTGATGGAGAGGTACGCCATGACTGGTGCCGATCCCACCCCTCCGAGGTCCGTGGCGTCCACGCGGAGGTTTGTCAGGCGCAGCTGTGTCGTCCGTGGATGGCATCCGCCCGCCACGCCGTAGCGACCTGTGCAATCCAAGACCGCCTCCGCCGGTTCGGGCCCAACCGGAATCGCCGCGCCCGGAATCGGGAAGGCCATGTCCTGCCAGATCACTGCCCTGGCATCATTCGCGTGCCTGCGCGCCAGCATTGGGCCCTGCACTGTCGCCTGCCGGGCACCACAGTCTGCAAAGTTCGCCTCAGGACTCGGACCTTGGCAGTGCATGTCGTTGACGATCATCACGGCGTCGGTGACGTTGGTGTCGTCCCCGAGAACAACCGGATTGGCCGAGCCGACGTTGTACGACAGCGCGACATCGGCTTGGAAGAACCCCCTTTGGGAGAACCCGTCGACCGGCGCGACGTTATTGCAAGTGATGACAATGTCGCCTGCGAGCTCGCTTGCGCCACCGGCGCGCACCAGTGGCGCAGTGGCGGTTGCGGTGCAGCGGATAGTGCCGAGGTCGGCGCTCGGATCCAGGACCGCATCCTGCCCCTGAAGGTCAGCCGGAAGGGACCAGCCAACGACCAGCAAGGCCCAAGCACAAGCACGAGTGGCCCGAATCCGAATCACCGGACAACCTCGCGAGCAACCCGCCTCTTGCCGTTGGAGTCCACTTGCACAACCGGTGCGATATACCCCATGGCAAGATCAGCGATCCCACCAAAGCCGTCGGAAATGAAGGCGTAGCCGCGCGCACCCGGATAGCGACAGTCCGCTATCAAATAACCTACGAACTGATCTGTGCCCTGAACGTTCTGGGCGGGATTCCCGCCCGAGAGTGTGAACACGATCTGGTCACCCGGCGCCAGGGCGGTCGTGTGCTGCAGTAGCAGGATGTCCGCGCTAGTAGCGTCCGATCCGTAGTAGTACAGGTCGCAACCTCCCGACTGCTCGCTCACCTCACCAGCCAGGACGCGCTGCGAGCCGTGCGAGATGACGATGCCCGTGTCGAACCCAGCCTGGTTGGACACGAACGGAAACAACAGAGTGGTGCCGCAGCTCTGGAGATCGAGCCTTGCGACGCCACCCGACGGAGACGGGAGATAGGCCGGGCCTGCGGCCTCTCCGGCGGCGATGGAGTCGTCCGCCAGTGGCCCGAACGTGGCTGTGACGTTGGCACGGGCGTTCGAAACGCCGCTCTCCTGGGTGGAGAACTCCACTGGGATAAAGCACTCCTCGATTGCCGAGGGATCCGACGTGAGCACCTCGTATACGACAAGACTCTGGCCATCATTGAGCGACACCGCCACCGATTCCGCGTCCAGCCCGAGACCTGTGGCCGGCGATCCTCCGAGGCCCCTCTCGTCGGCTCCTCGCACCAGCCCCAGACGCAACGTTCCAGAGGCGTCCCCTAGGGGCCCTGGCGTGGCGGAACGCCCGCATGCAGAAACCATCGGAACCCGCATCTCGATGCCGGACGGAACTTCCTCGATCGCGACCACGACCCGCGTCGCGGGACTGTTTGTGGCGGAACTGAACGCACCCGCAAAGCCCTCGGTCAGGCGTAGGGTCGCGGTGCCGCGGTTGCTGGCGCTGCACGCGAACTCGCTGGACTCCCGCTCTGCGGTCAGGCGCAATCCGCTTGCCGGAAAACCAAGCGTAAGCACTGCGTTGCGCAGGATCACCCCCACGGCCGAATCCATCTCGATAGCCGCCGTGAGAGGTGGACCCGCAGCGTCCGAAACGGCCAGCTGAGTGGCGTTGCCTCGCAGGCCCTGCACCTTGAGACGAACGGCTGCCGCTGTCTGTCCGCCACTGTAAATGGACTCGAACGGCAGAGTGACGTCACGCCATGTAACGACGTGAGCGAAGGGTCTCTGGCCGTACTGGGGGTCCTGCACCGAGGTCAACTGCGCACCACAAGATCCGAACGTGGATCCGGTTGGACTGGGCGTGGGACATTCGTTGCCCTGCACCACCAAGACTGCGTCGGTCACCGAGTCGCCCGCACCGAACCCAACGTTGTTGCCGACCGCCACATTGAGGCGCACGGTCAGGTCGAGCTGGATGTTGGCGAGGGAGTTGGTTGCGGCACGCCGATCCGCGATGCAGATGATCTCGATGTCCGAGAGAAGCTCGGCCACCCCCTCGGTCCGGATGGGCTGCGGCGACGCCTCAGCCCGGCACTCGATCGCGTGCTGTTGTGCGGAGGCCGCGCAGCCAAAGACAAGCGACAAGAGCGCGGCTAGCCAGCTTGAACCAGCCTTGGTCAAGGCATGTCAGCCCGAATGCCATTCTCGCATAGGCCCCTCGACCCCTCGGCGGGCTTGGTGGCAGTGCGTGCGCCCTTGGCAGTCGATCGTCAACGTCCTAGCCGACCAGTGCGAACGCCTTGTGCATCGCCTCAGAGGTCGCCTTGCTGGCGACATCGTCGCTCATGGCACTCAGCGACTGGTTGAAGGGCTCCGCCCGGATCGGGCCGTCGTACCCGACAGCCACCAGCGACGACAGAAAGTCCTTCAGATCGATGACGCCGGTGGCAAGCGGCAGTTCGCGGTGGTTGTCGTACTGGTCCTCCAGCCTCACGCCTTTCGGCGCGTCATTGAGATCCGCCGAGACCAGATCGTCGTTCTTCAACGTGCGGATGTCCTCGCCGGTCTCCTGCGATGTCCACCAGTGCCACGAATCCAACACGATGCCGATGTTCGTCGCCCCGGTCTCCGCGATGAGGTCCTTGGCCCCCGCCATGGTGTGGACGAACGAATACCGCAAGCCGGTCCAGTTGCGCCGGGTTCCCACGTACTCGAGTCCCAGGCGCTGGCCGCGGTCCGCGAGGATCTCGGCCATAGCCTTCAGGCGCCTTGCCTTCAGCTTGAGGTTCTGTGTGTAGCTCATATCGTTGCTGGAGGGCCGCAACCACGTCCCGACCCGCGTGACCCCAGCTGCCTTCAGTGTGTCCGCGACACGCGGCAGGTCCTTGAGTCCTTCCTTGAACGAGTCTTCGTCCGACTTGAAATTAACTGGGAGAGCAGCAGCAGCCCACTGCAGACCGGCCTTGTTCAGGGCCTCGACGTGCTTCTCCACGCCGTCGCGCCGTAGATCAGCGTGCATGGGCTCGACGGACTCAAAGCCATGGGCCGCGGCCAAGCTGATGGAGTGCGCCTGATCCGCCTGGATGCCGATGCTTCCGGGCACGAACGCGATCGTGAACTTGCGCTCCGCGCCAAACGAACGGGCAACCGGCAGCACGCTTGTGGCAGCCATGGCAGTGCGCAAGAAGTCCCTTCGATGGGGATGGTCATTGGGCTGGCTCCGGTGTGACATCGCGGGCAACTATAGCAAGGCGGGTAGCCCTCCTGGCACACGCCTCACCGAGTCACGCAAGCCAAAGCACAACACCCAAGAATGTTCCGGACTGCGGTACAATCACCGCTGTGTTGGAGCGGCAGGCGAAGCGTATCACCGACGAGTATTCGGCGACTCAGGGAGGATGGATTGAAAAGCCCTCGCGGGTGTCTGCGCTTTCGCTTTGGTTCTACGGAGTGCCAGCCGTGGCGCTGCTGATTGGGCTGGCTCATGCGCTGGGTCATGGCCCCTACCAGTCTGTAATCGAGACGCTCAAAGAGGAGTCGCGCCTCGAGGCCGAAATCACGGCCCTCGAGGATGAGAACCAAGCCCTGCAGACCGACATGGACTCGCTCAAGCCCAATGGGTTCGGCATCGAGAAGATCGCCCGGGAACAGCTCGGTTGGTCCCGCGACGGCGAAATCATCATCCACCTTCCCGACAAGCGCTGACAACGGGCCGTATCGGTTGCCGGGAGGAGGCGATCCGGTAGAATGTCACCGCATTGACAGTCGCGCCCTCCTGCCGCTCGAGAAGGGCCCAGGACCACCTCATCGCGACGCTGGCCTGCACAGTCGCTGCCATCGCGTTGGCGCCGTCCGGTGCGTACGGGACCACGCCGAGTTACGCGGACGACATCCGCCCGATCCTGGAGGCTCGTTGCGTGACTTGCCACCCGTCCACGGGCGGCCAAGCCGGTCTTTCGCTTGCCTCGCACGCATCCGTCCTCCATGGCGGTGCCAGTGGTCCGGCCGTCGTCGCCGGCAACCCTGACGAAAGCCTCCTGCTGGCCAAGGTCTCCGGTCAGGAACCCGCCATGCCTCCGACTGGGGAGCGTCTGGCGGAGTCCGAGATCGAAATGATCCGGCGCTGGATCGCCGCCGGAGCACCAGGAGGGGATCCGTCAAGCGATGAACCGGCGACATGGTGGTCGCTGCGGCCCCTTGAGAGAGGCAGCGTGCCAGTCGGCGATCCCGACTGGTCACGCAACGCGATCGACCGGTTCGTGTCAGCCAAGCTGCTGGAGCACGAGCTGGAGCCATCGCCCGAGGCGTCGCGCGCCACCCTGATTCGGCGGCTGACGTTTAACCTGCACGGGCTCCCGCCCACGCCAGAGGAAGTCCGGAATTTTGTCGCCGACAACGGGCCGAACGCCTATGAACGGCTGGTAGACCGCCTGCTCGCTTCTCCCCGCTACGGCGAACGCTGGGGTCGCCACTGGCTCGATGTCGCCCACTACGGCGAGTCCCACGGCTACGACAAGGACAAGGCCCGGCGCAACTCTTGGCCATACCGCGACTACGTCATCCGCAGCTTCAATAACGACAAGCCCTATCCGCGTTTCATCCGCGAGCAACTGGCTGGGGATGTCCTCTGGCCAGATGACGCAACTGGTCTGATCGCGACCGGATTCATCGCGGCCGGCCCGTGGGACTACGTCGGCCACGCCGAACTGCGCGAAGGCACGAAGGACAAGAAGCTCGCGCGACTGCTGGACCGAGACGACATGCTGGCCACCACCATGTCGACGTTCAGCAGCCTCACGGTGCACTGCGCACGCTGCCACGATCACAAGTTCGACCCCATCCGCCAGACCGACTACTACGCTCTGCAGGCTGTCTTCGCCGGGGTGGACCGGGCTGAGCAGCCCTACTTCGACCAGCCGGAGCTGCACGTGCGTGGTCGGGATCTCTGGCTTCGCATCGGTGCCGTGGAGCAGAAGCTGCGGCCATTCACCGAGGAGTTGGCGTCCGCCAAAATCCCTGAGATCGAAGAGATCGACAGCACGATCGTGGAGCTCAACCAGGAAAGCGAGGATCTGCTGCCAAAGGTCGGCGAAGTCGACACACAGAGGACGATCGACCGCAGGAAGGCGATCCGTGGGGAGATCGCGGAGTTGCGCGAGAAGCGCCTGCAGCTAGCCATCCTGCTGATGGATTCCGAGGCACGCCAAGAGTACGAGGACCTCATTGCGCTCAAGGACGCTCTGCAGGCAAAGTTTGACGCATTGCCCGAGCCGAACTACGTCTACAGCGCGGCGCGGTACTTCAGGACCCACGGCAAGTTCGTGGCTGCTTGGGAGCCTCGGCCCGTACATGTCCTCGCCAAGGGCAGCGTCGAAGCGCCCAGCGCTCTGGCTAGGCCGGGCGCTCTCAGCGCCGTGGACTCGCTCCAGGCACGGTTCGACCTCGACCCGTCAGCAGATGAGGGCGCCGCACGGGTGGCCCTTGCGGGCTGGCTGGCAGACCAGCGGAACCAGCTGACATGGCGCTCGATCGCCAACCGCGTCTGGCACTACCACTTCGGTCGCGGCATTGTGGACACCCCAAACGACTTCGGCCGCATGGGATCCGTGCCCACGCACCCAGCCCTGCTGGACTGGCTGGCGGCCACGTTCCGTGACGGCTCTGGGTCACTGAAGCAGCTGCACAGGTCGATCGTACTGAGCTCCACCTACCGGCAGGCGTCGACGCTCGATCCCCGCCAGGCCGAGATCGACGCCGGCAATCGGTTTCTCTGGCGCATGAACCGCACCCGCCTCGACGCCGAGGCCATCCGCGACGCGATCCTTGCCATGGCCGGTCAGATTGACTTGGCCGTAGGAGGCCCTGCAGCGGAGCACTTCCACTTCAAGGACGATCACTCGCCGATCTACGACTACGCCCGCTTCGACGTGACAAGCGACGCTGCCCGGCGGCGCAGTGTCTACCGGTTTCTGGTGCGCAGCGTGCAGGATCCGTTCATGGAGAGTCTCGACTGCGCCGACCCGTCTCTCTTGGTGCCGAAGCGCAGCAGCACGATCACTGCCATCCAGGCATTGGCACTGCTGAATGATCCCCTGGTCATCGAGCAGTCGCGCCGGTTTGCCAGCGAGCTGCGGAGTGAGTCGAATGAGCTTGGCGATCAGGTCGAGGCTGCGGTCTGGACCGCGCTGGGGCGTCCGCCGAGCGCCGAAGAATCCCGGGACCTCGGCCGGTACGCAGCGGATCACGGTCTGGAGAATCTGGTCCGGATCCTGTTGAACAGCAACGAGTTCATCTTCGTGGACTGAAGATCATGGAACCCACGACGAAAGCACAGGGCGTAAACCGCCGAGCATTTCTCGAGCAGTGGGGCGGCGGTCTGGGATCGATTGCTCTCGCCCACCTGCTGGGACGCGATGCGCAGGGCGCCCGACCGGGGCTCAACGGTGGGCTGCACCACCCAGCGAAGGCAAAGCGCGTGGTGCAGCTGTTCATGTCCGGAGCAGCCAGCCAGTGCGACATGTTCGACTACAAGCCACTCCTCATTGAGAGGAATGGCGAAAAGTTCGACCCCGGCGGCAAGGTAGAGCTGTTCCAGAGCAGCCCAGGACCAGTCATGCGGAGCCCCTGGGACTGGCACCAGCACGGGGAATCCGGCAAGTGGATGAGCACCCTCGTCCCACATCTTGCCGAGTGCGTGGACCACATGGCGTTTTTCCCTTCGATGATCTCGAAGTCGAACGTGCATGGTCCTGCAACGTTCATGCAGAACAGCGGGTTTGTCGTGCCTGGCTTCCCCAGCATGGGCGCTTGGATCTCCTACGGCCTGGGATCGCTGACGGACGACTTGCCGTCCTTCGTGGTGCTGCCGGACGCGCGCGGATTCGCGCCAAACGGCCCGGGCAACCACTCCGCGGGATTCCTGCCGGCGCAGCACCAGGGCACCATGATCCGGGCCGGCCGGGAGAACCCGATACACGACCTGTTCCCGCCGGCTGACGCCGGGTTCATCTCACAGGGAAGCGAGGCCGCCAGCTTGGCGGCGCTGAAGTCATTGAATCGCCGACACATGGCGGGACGCGAGGGCGACAGCCGTCTTGACGCACGGATTCAGGCCTACGAGATGGCAGCCCGGCTGCAAATCACCGCACCGCAGGTCATGGATCTGACCGGCGAGTCGAATTCGACCAAGGAGCTCTATGGCCTAGATGACCCCACCACGGAGGAGTTCGGCCTGCGCTGCCTTGTCGCGCGGCGTCTGCTTGAGCGCGGAGTTCGTTTCGTGCAGGTGTGGAGCGGTGCCGACAACGGGTTCCCGCGGCGCAACTGGGACAGCCACGAGGATCTGCAGAAGGACCACGGCGTGATGGGGCGCGAGATGGACCGGCCGTCCGCGGCGCTGATCAAGGACCTGGCCTCCCGAGGCATGCTGGAGGACACGATTGTGTACTGGACCACGGAGTTTGGGCGTATGCCCTGCAGCCAAGGCCGGCGCGGCCGCGACCACAACCCATTCACATTCACGTCTTGGCTGGCCGGGGGCGGAGTCCGCGGCGGCGTCGAGTACGGTGCGAGCGACGAGTGGTCGTACAAGTCGCTTGACAATCCAATCTACTGCTACGACCTGCACGCCACCGTGCTGCACCTGCTGGGCATCGACCACACCAAGCTGACCTTCCGTCACAATGGCATCGACCGCCGACTCACGGACGTGCACGGCCACGTCATCGAGGACGTGATCGCCTGACAGCGGCGCCTCGCTTGCACGACTCCTCACCGCGGGCCACACTCAAGGCGTGAGCACCGCAGGGCCAATCTCGATCGCCGAGCGCTTGCAAAGGGTGCGCCAGCGCATCTTGGAGGCCGAGGTCGCGGCCTCCCGGCCTGCAGGTTCCGTCCAGCTCATTGCAGTGTCCAAGCGCAAGCCCGCCCGGGACATCGTCGCGGCGTACGAGGCCGGACAGCGCGATTTTGGTGAGAACTACGTCCAGGAACTCGAAGGCAAGCAAGCCGCTCTGGAGGGTTTCCCCGAAGCACGATTCCATCTCATCGGTCGGCTGCAGAGCAACAAGGCCAAGCGCGCGGCGAGGCTATTTGCCTCGATACACACAGTGGACAGCGTCAAGCTCGCTCGGCGTCTCGACAGGTTCGAGTCACCGCTGGAGGTGTTCCTCGAAGTCAAGCTCAGCCCCGAGGAGTCCAAGGCGGGGATGCAGGAGGAGGATCTCGCGGCGGTCTTCGAGGCGGTCCGTGCAGCACCCAACCTGACGCTGGCTGGACTGATGACAATGCCGCCTTGGAGCGACGATCCCGAGGAGTCCCGCCCCTACTTCCAGAGGCTGCGCACTCTGGCCAGCACCCACGGAGTCGGTGGGCTCTCGATGGGCATGAGCCGGGATCTGGAGGTCGCAATCAACGAGGGAGCCACCCACGTCCGAGTGGGGACCGCGATCTTCGGAAAGCGTGAACCGGTCAGGGCCTGACAGTCTGGCCGACGCCGTTAGTCAGGGAACGAGTTCGACATCGCGGACCGGAAGCCAGCACAGCCGCCCGTCCGGCAATTCGACGCGCAGCCACTCCGGACGCTGCTCCAGCACGCGGAACTCCGCACCCGCATGCAACGCCTCGCGAAACGCAGGCTCGTAGCTGGCCCCGTCGCCCTGCCGGGCGACGCTGTCCGCCGCAACAATCACGCCCTCCACGGACTGACTCGCGTCGACGGCATCCACAGCCAGCGAACCAAACAGAAGCAGCGCAACAGCCACCGACGCAAGAGCTATCTCTCTAGGCACCCACGAGAGACCCACAAACCGAAGGATCACCAAGGTCCAGAACACCACCCACGCAACTACGAAAATCCGCATGCGCGCGACGGTGGAGACGTCGTAGTGCCAGAACAAGAGTGTCCGAGTCGCCTGGCCTCCGACGCTCGCATCCAGCTTGTCGGCACGTTGCGACCGAGCCAGCGCCAAGTTCCGGCGGACGTTTGCGTCGCTGGGATCGAGATCCTCGGCCCGCTTGTAGTTGACGATGGCGCGACCCACGTCTCCCGCCTGGAAGTAAGCATTGCCGAGGTTGTAGAAGAGCATGCTGTTGCGGATGCCGTACTCACCGACCAGGCGCTCGTAGCGAAGCGCGGCCCGACGGTAGATCTCAGGGGCCGTCGCAGACTCAGCCACCCGAGCCTCATTTGCCTGCGCAAACAAATCGTTCGCCTCCGCAAACACCCCCGTCGCATCGCCCTGCGCCGCGAGAGGCACTGCGACCAACGAGAGCGCCCCGGTTCGCAGAAGCCGCCGAACCGTCATCCGAGGCACCCTTCAACGGCGTCGACCGCCTTGCGGGCTTCGTCCACCAAGCCCTCACCGCCTTGACCGTCCAGTGCGCCAGCGCCGGCATAGCTGGCCAGTTCGCAACGCTCGAACACCGCCTGAAGCTGTTGCAGGGCGTCCTCCAGTGGTTCGCCTTGCTGGTCCGCACGGGCGCGTATCGCGCTTTCGGCATCACGGAACGTCCACGAAGACGAGGCGGGCTTCGATCCCGACAGCCGCGCAGCAAGGTACGTGCGAACGGCCGCGATAACGGACTCAGCCACCTCTTCGACGCTGCTGTCGGTCCTGATTCCCGCAACCTCCTTGCGCCACGACGAATAGGCGGAGCGGAAGCCCAAACGAGGGATGCCAACGCCAGTCCTGTGGAGCCGGACCGTTGCGATCGTAAGGAACGCGAGGGGCGGCAGACCCAGCAAGACAATGGCCACGACCGGCGAACCAAAAGACCGCAGGTAGACGACGACGCCGGAGCCCATGGGGGCCAACGCCGTGACATCCACATAGTTGTGGGCCAGTCCCTCCTCACTGGACTCCACCTCGAGCTGGCGGGGTCCACTGTCAATGCCCTCGGCATCGTCGGCCGTAACGACGCGGGTCGCCCTAACCTCCAAGGGGATGGGTTCGCTGCGGGCGACTCTGTACGATCCAGTCTTGGGGTCGAAGTACGGGAGCTCGACTGGAGGGATTTCGGTGATGCCAGCGTACTTGGCACGGAGCGTCTGCGTAAAGTGCAGTTCCTTTCCATGCGGGCTGCCAGCACCGATCTCCCGCGGCACGCGGAAGTCCCGCGCAAGTGCGTCCTGCAAGTCGAGGGGTGGCAAGGCCAGCGTGGGCTGTAGCTCGGCACCCTCAACCTGAACCACCAGGGTCACAGGCTCGCCCACACCGACTTCCGCAGGCTTGGCCTCGGTCACGATCGAGAAGTCGCCGATCCAGCCGTTGAACCCCTTTGGGCGTCCGGCGGAAGGCAGTTCCCTGACGGTCAGCCGGGGCTGGTTCGACGGAATTGCCAGCGTCTCCATTGCGACACGGCCGCCGAAAAATGAAGATCCGAAGCTGTCGCCGAAGAAGTCGTCGAACACCGAGGTGCGCCGCCGCTGGTTCGGCCGGGGGGACTGGAACGTCACCGTGGATGCGGGGAGGGCGGCATCCGCGACCGACCGTGGCAGCAGCAGCTTTTGAAACCTCAGTACGGTGCCGTACTGCCGACCGTCGATCTCACCTGAAACACGGTCCGCCACCACTCTGCGATCGCCGACGAGGAACTCGAACCGGTTGTCCTGCCCCTGCCCTTTCGGGGGGCCCTCGGTCGGCAAGTCCCGAATCTCGAACCGGTCGTCCTCGAAGATCGGCATGTTGAAACCGAACTCCTGCACCTGCCTGCCGATGTACCACTCCACCGTCAGGACCACTGGCTGGCCGACGTAGACGTTCCGATCCGAAAGCGACATGCGGAGCTTGAAGTCGTCGTTCTGCTGAGGCGGCAGCACTTCGAGTGCAATGGGCTGTGTGTGCGCAGTCCGCCCCTGGGACGACACCCGCAGCGACGGAATCTGGACGCTTCCGGCCTGCCGGGCGGACAACCGGTAGTTGACGTTGTAGCCACGGCGTACGGTCTGCTGGACCCTCCCGTTCACGATGCTCACGGATGTGCTGGAGTTCGATCCGCCGCCTGCCTCGGTGACCGCGAACTCACCTTCGAGAGGACCGATGTCAACGGCGTCGGGCTGGTCGGAACCCTGAATTTGGATCTGCAGCAGGAATGGCTGCCCCACATAGACCCGCTGGCTTTCCACCGCGGCTTGGACCCGCAGAGGATGGTCCTCTTGGGACAACGCCGGCCACGCAAGAGCGGACACGGCAAGGAAGCAAAGCGTGCGACGCATCTACCAATCCTTGTTGACGGGTGCGATCCGGCCTTGCTGACGGATGGCACGCTTTCTACGATCCTGCTGCTCCTTCGCCAGGATCGACTCCATCGTCATCGCTGGGTCTCCGCTGGTCCCGTCCTCAGCTTGTTCGCCCGGCGATGGCTGGGGATCCCGGGGTCCGTCGCCCGCCGCCGCTCGAAGCGCCTGCGCTGCCTCGCGCTGAGCCTCCGCAGCCTCGCCAGCTTGGTTGTCCTCTAGCGACTGGGACGCCTGCTGCTGATTTCGCGCGGCGTCCTCGATCGCCTCGCGGGTCTGGGGATCGGCGCCATCGGCGAGTTCCTGAGTGCGCTGGTTTAGGTCCTCCTGCCGGTCCGCGAGATCCTGCGCTCGCTGTCGCTGCTCCTGGCGCGATTCGGTGCCGGTCTGATTTTGACGGTCCTGATCGAGCTGCTCGCTCTGATCGGCAAGCTGCTCCTGCTCCTCCGCCGCGTCGCGCAGCGCGTCCTCACGATCCTGTGACCGATCCTGCTGCTGGTCCTGCTCGTCTTCGTCGGAACCTTGCTGGCCACCAGATTGGGACTGCGGCGACGGCTGCATCTGCTCCCGCAGCTCGCGGATCATTCTGCGGGTGACCTCGAGGTTGGCGGCGGAGTCCAGCCGACGGGCATCCGCCCGGAGCGCGTCGAGGTAGGACCGGGCCGCCGGCGTTAGCAGCGACAGGGCCTGGCCCGGGTTCTGGGGAGCCAGTTGCTCCGCCTGGCGATACAGCGCGTTGCCCAAATTGTGCAGAGCAGCCGCTTCCAGTTCGGGCATGGAGCGGTCTAGGCTGGCCTGGATCGACCTGGTGTAAGCCTCCGCCGCGTCCTCGAACTGGCCGCTCCTGTAGAGGGCATTTGCCCGGTTCAGAGCGGCGTGGGGCGAGTCCGGATCCTGTTCCAAGGCCTCTTCATAGGACTGCAGGGCACGATCGAACTCCCCTTCGGCGTAGGCCTGGTTCCCCTCGTTGACGAGTCCGCGCGTCGATGCCGCACTCGAGCTGCCGGGCAGCAACGTCAGGAGCGCCAAAAAGGCTACCGGCCCGCGCGCGACCGCACGGTCCCTTAGTGCGATGTCGAGGGCCAGCAGCAACAGGCAGATCGCCAGGAAAAGCTGGAACCGCTCCTCCAGCGTCTCGATGGTGCGCGTCGCCAGCTCCTGGTCGTCGGCAGTGGCTATCAAACGACGGTAGACGTCACCGAAATCGATGCTGCCCGTCGCCACGTTCAGGTACCGGCCCCCGGGCGTGGCTCCCGCCATCTTGCGCAGCGTGTGCGAGTCAAGGCGGGACCAGACCTCTTGGCCCTCGAACTGCAGAAACGTCAAGCCCCCTGCATCCTGGCCCTCTGCCTGGACGGGTATGCGCCGTCCCACACGCTCGTCGCCGAGGCCGATCGCGATCAGCCGAGCGCCGAGTTCCCCCGCTTCGACCGCTGCCTCGACCGGGAAGCTCTCGTGGTCCTCGCCATCCGTAATGAGCACGATGTCGCGGTAATTGCTGCGCTTGCCGTCAAAGACATCCTTGACGACGGTACGCAGCCCGTCGCCGATGAGTGATCCCCCGCGCGTGACGCTCAGCGGGGAGACGTCGTTCAAGGCCATCCGAAAGAAGCCGTAGTCCAACGTGAGTGGGCACTTGACGACAGTCGAGCCCGCGAATACGGCCAGTGCCACCCGATCGCCCGTGAGCCGGTCCAGCGCATCGAGGATCGCGAGCTTTGCCCGCTCCAGCCGGTTCGGCGGCAAGTCCTCCGCCAACATGCTGCGCGACACGTCGAGCAGGAACACGACATCCCGGCCCCGCTGCGTGACCTCTTGCTGCTTCGCGCCCCAAGAGGGCCTGGTCAAGGCCAGCACGAGCGCAGCAACAGCGCAAACGACCAGTGCGCCCTTGACGACCCGTCGCGCGGGATCGGGCCGTGACGAGACTCCGATTCGGTCCAGCAGGGCGGTCGACACGAACCGAGCGAGTGCTCTACGCCGCTGTACGGCTGCGTAGAGCATGAGCGCCACCAGCACGGGAACGAGCCACAGCAGGTGCAGCATCGACACGTCGCCGAACTGTAGGTCGCTCAAGGAACAGTCCTCCAAAGTGTTTGACGCAGGATCGTCTCAGCCGATAGCAGGAATAGTCCCGCCAGTGCCCACGGCACGAATGCCTCACGGTAGTCGAGGTAGCGAACCGCCTCGAACTCACTGGTCTCCAGTGCGTCGATCTCGGCGTGCACCTGGCGTAGGGTGTCGCCGTCGGTCGCTAGCCAGTAGCGGCCACCCGTGGTCTCGGCAATGGCCCGCAGCGGCCGGTCGTCGAATCCCGGACGGATGGGTGCCCTCAGGCGGCCGAAGGGCGTCTGCACGCCGCGGTCGTCACCGACGCCGATGGCGTACACCTTGATGCCCCACCCCTTGCATAACTCGCCGGCCTCACGGACGCTCCGATCTCCGACGTTGTTCTCTCCGTCCGTCAGCAGAATGATGATCTTGCTCTTGATCTCGTACGAAGTGGACTCGTCGCCGCGCTCATTGAGCAACCGCTCGGCCTGCCGCAGCCGAGCCGCAGCCAGGGCCACTGCATCGCCGATGGCTGTGCCGTCCTCGGTCGGACCCTCGGCGAGACGCACCGTGTCCAGCAGCAGAGCCAGTGTGTCGTGCGAGAGCGTCAGCGGGCACACGGAGTCTGCGTACCGCGCGAAGGCAGTCATCCCGATGAGGTCGTTGGGCCGTCCCTGCAGTTCGCCCTCCGTCGGGTCGACGAACTCCCGGAAGACGTGCTTAACGGCATCGAGCCGCGTTGCGGTGCGCCCGTCAAAGCGCATGCGCTCGCCCATGCTGGACGAACGGTCCAGCACCATGGCGATGGCCACCCCCCGCGAGATGTCGCGGACCTGCTCGCTGCCCTCCTGTGGGCGAGCCATGGCCACCACGAGCGCAACGAGCGCAAGCGCACGCAGAGCCTGGGGCACCCATGCGAGCCTGGCCCGCCAAGGTGCCCGGAGCCTGCTCGTAGGCACAGTGGATGGGAACTGCAGGCGCACCCGGACCCGCCAGCGCCAGACCATCAGCGCGGCAAGTGGAAGGAGCAGCAGAAGCATCCATGGCGACTCGAATCGGAACATGGCTGCAACTTGCACCATTTTGGCACCGATTGGGTCCGTGGCAACAGCCCTTGCATGCGCTTGACAGGTCGAGGTGGGCTTAGTAAACTGTGGTTGCCGGAACTTGATAGGAACTTAATCAAGTTTCATGAGCGAACGCCGTTTCGGTTCGGCCGTTCGTACCCCATATACATCCCAAATCTAGGAGGATTCACTCAACATGGGTCTCAGACCATTGCACGACCGCATCCTCGTCGAGCGGCTGGACGAGGCGGAGCAGCAGTCGAGCGGGGGCATCATCATCCCCGACTCGGCGAAGGAGAAGCCGCAGCAGGGCAAGGTCGTTGCCGTCGGCAACGGCAAGAAGAAGGATGACGGCTCGGTCGTTCCGCTGGATATTCAGGCGGGTGACACGATCCTGTTCGGCAAGTACTCGGGCAGCGAGGTCACTGTCGACAACAACGAGTATCTGATCATGCGCGAGGACGAGGCCCTCGCGGTGATTGGCTAGCAGAAGAGAAGAAGGAGCAACAAGAACATGGCTGGAAAGAACATCGTCTACGGCGAGGACTGCCGCCAGGCAATCCTCAGCGGCGTCAACAAGCTCGCCGACACGGTGCGGGTGACGCTGGGCCCCAAGGGCCGCAACGTGGTCCTCGAGAAGAAGTTCGGCGGACCGAACGTGACCAAGGACGGCGTGACGGTGGCCAAGGAGATCGAGCTCAAGGACAAGCTCGAGAACCTTGGCGCGCAGATGGTGCGCGAAGTGGCGTCCAAGACCTCCGACGTGGCCGGTGACGGCACGACGACAGCGACGATCCTGGCCCAGGCGATCTACCGCGACGGGCTCAAGAGTGTGGCCGCGGGCGCCAACCCGATGGCGATCAAGCGCGGCATCGAGGCCGCGACCGAGACGCTGGCGGCGAAGCTGCACGCGATGGCCAAGCCTGTTGAGGGCGACGCCGTGGCGCAGGTCGCCGCGATCTCCGCCAACAACGACGGCGCGATCGGCAGCATCATCGCCGAGGCGATGCAGAAGGTCGGCAAGGACGGTGTCATCACCGTCGAGGAAGGCAAGACGATCGACACCGAGCTCGACGTGGTCGAGGGCATGCAGTTCGACCGCGGGTACGCGTCGCCATACTTCGTGACCGACCAGGACTCCATGAAGTGCGTGCTCGAGAACGCGCGCCTGCTGATCCACGAGAAGAAGATCAGCAGCATGAAGGACCTGCTTCCGGTGCTCGAGATGGTGTCCCGCGAGGGGCGTCCCCTGCTGATCATCTCCGAGGAGACCGAGGGCGAGGCGCTGGCCACGCTGGTGGTCAACAAGCTGCGCGGCACTCTGAACGTCGCAGCCGTCAAGGCCCCGGGCTTCGGCGATCGGCGCAAGGCCATGCTCGAGGACATCGCGATCCTGACGGGCGGCCGTCACATCATGGAGGAGACCGGCATCAAGCTGGAGGGCGTCCAGCTGGACGACCTCGGACAGGCCAGCCGGATCGTGATCGACAAGGACAACACGACCATCGTTGAGGGCGCCGGCAGCAAGGACGCCATTGAGGGTCGCGTCAAGCAGCTGCGCGCGCAGATCGAGGAGACGACCTCGGACTACGACCGCGAGAAGCTCCAGGAGCGGCTCGCGAAGCTGGTTGGCGGCGTTGCGGTCATCAAGGTCGGCGCGGCCACCGAGACCGAAATGAAGGAGAAGAAGGCCCGCGTAGAGGACGCCATGCACGCAACCCGCGCGGCAGTCGAGGAAGGCATCGTCCCGGGTGGAGGGGTCGCCCTGATTCGGGCGGCGTCGGCCCTCGCCGGCGTCTCCGGCTGCAACGATGACGAGCAGATCGGCATTGACATCGTGCGACGCGCAATCGAGGCGCCGCTTCGCTGGATCTCCCAGAACGCTGGCCAAGAAGGCGCGATCGTCGTGGAGCGCGTGCGCACCGGCGACAGCGACACGTACGGCTACAACGCGGCCACCGACACTTACTGCGACCTCGTTGGCGCGGGCGTGATCGACCCGGCCAAGGTGACCCGTACGGCTCTGCAGAACGCGGCGTCGATCTCGAGCCTGATGCTCACCACCGAAGCCACGGTGCACGAGATTCCCGAGAAGAACCCGCCGCCGCCGCCCGACCCGCACGGCGGCGAGTACTAGTCCGCGATTACCGCAGAGCCTGCATTTCTTCGGCCCCGTCCGCGAAGCGGGCGGGGCCTTTTCATTGCTCCAATATGGAAGGCGCGGCTTCTTCGCGACCTACCGAGACTCGAGACTGCCGACATCGATGCGGCACCGCCCCAGATGGCGGTTCTGGCATCTAACCGGCACGACTCGCCGCGGCGGTCCGGTTCTATGGGTGCATAGTAAGCTGGTCAGCTTGCATGGAGCGGTGGTTTCGACCGAAGGATCAGATGATGGACTCATCCAGCGCCGATAGCGGAGCCAGCGATCGCTCCGCCGCGCATGTGGAGTTTCGGGGCGTCAGCAAGTCGTACGACGGCGAGACAATGGTCGTTGCGAATCTCGACCTGCGCGTAGAGTCGGGCGAATTCTTCACACTGCTCGGTCCGTCAGGCTCTGGGAAGACCACCTGCCTGATGATGCTGGCGGGATTCGAGACGCCGACAACGGGCGACATCCTGATGGATGGCAAGTCCGTGAGCGCGACGCCCCCCAGAGACCGTGGCATCGGCGTCGTCTTCCAGAACTACGCCCTCTTCCCGCACCTGACTGTGGGACAAAACCTCTCGTTCCCCCTAGAGATCCGGGACGTTCCCGAGGACCGGCGGACCGCGCGCATCAGTGAGGTGCTCGACATCGTTCGTCTGGCGGGATACGAGAACCGGCGCCCCGGCGAACTCTCGGGCGGCCAGCAGCAGCGGGTCGCAATTGCACGAGCACTGGTCTTCGAGCCCAAGCTGGTGCTGATGGACGAGCCGCTCGGAGCGCTTGACCGGCGGCTGCGCGACGAAATGCAGCTGGAGATCCGGCAGATCCAGCGCGGCTTGGGCGTCACCGTCGTGTACGTTACCCACGACCAGCGCGAGGCCATGGCGATGTCAACGCGCGTGGCCGTGTTCCATGACGGGGGGATACAGCAAGTCGCCGAGCCGGAGACGCTGTACGAGGAGCCAGCCCGGGAGTTTGTGGCCAGCTTCATCGGAGACAACAACATACTTCGTGGGCGGATCGTGAGGTCCAATGCGGGAGCCTGCGAAGTGGACACGGCGTTCGGCAGGGTCAACGCCTTTCCCGTGCATTTGTTCCGTCTGGGGGAAAACGCCGTGCTAGCGATTCGACCGGAACGGATCGGACTTTCCAGGAAGGGCCTCTACTCGAACGAGTTCGAAGCCACCGTCGAGGATGTGATGTTTCTCGGAGACCACTTGCACCTGGAAGTCAAGCTGGCTGGCGACGTTCGCCTCCGAGTGAAGATTGCCAACATCGTTGGACACGGCGCGGTCCTCCGAGGCGACGCCGTCGACGTAGGCTGGGCTGTGACCGACTGCAGGGCATTCCCTGACGAGGGGACTACGCGCGACCGCGTCGAATCCTCTCAGCCATGACCACATGCAGCCCCGCCGTTCAGGAGCATGCCAATCGCCGACCTATGATGTGATCCATGCGCTCGGAGCGGGCCGCTTCGTTCGAACCTCGAAAGGAGAACTGGTGACCACTACTCAGACTGAACGTGCCGGGCGGGCCTTCGAACGGCGAGTGACGGGCATCGCCATAGCGATCACGACACTGGCGCTACTGCAAGCCGGATGCGGCTCCGACTCCATCACGGTCGTCTCGTGGGGCGGATCCTATGCCGAGGCATGCCAGCGAGCCCTGTTTGACCCATTCACGGCCGAAACCGGCCTGGGAATCCAGGTCGAGAGCCACAACGGCGGCCTCTCCCAGGTCCGGGCTCAGGTGGAAACGGGGAACGTCTATTGGGACGTGGTCGATCTCGACTACTCGGACGTCGTCCTTGGATGCGACGAGGGCCTCTTCGAGCGCATTGACATCGATGCGCTGCCTCCTGCCGCCGACGGCACGCCAGCGAGTGAGGACTTTGAAGAAGGGACTCTTTCGGAGTGCGGCGGAGGCGGACTCTATTTTTCCGGCGTATTCGCCTACAACCGCGCGACGTATCCGACAGACGCGCCGTCCAGGATCGAGGATCTCTTCGACCTCGAGAAGTACCCAGGTCGTCGCGGTTTGCGGCGCGCACCTACCGTAAACCTCGAGATGGCCCTGATGGCGGATGGAGTTCCGCCCGAGGAAGTCTTCGCCGTCCTGAGCACACCGGAAGGCGTTGACCGAGCGTTTCGCAAGCTGGACACGGTCAAGGACCAGATCGTTTGGTGGGAGGCCGGCGCCCAGCCACCCCAGATGCTGGCCGACCGCGAGGTCGTCATGAGCACCGCCTACAACGGACGGATCTTCAACGCTCAGGTGGTGGAGAATCAGCCCTTCACCATCGTGTGGGATGGCCAGGTCCTCGACTACGGCCAGTTCGCGATCGTGGCGGGAACGCCGCGATTAGAGGCCGCCATGGCATTTCTGACCTATTCCTCGCGCCCGGAGTCGATGGCCGAAATCAGCAAGTACATCGCCTACAGCCCCACACGTCGATCGGCGATCGGTCTCGTGGGGACGCACCTCGACACGGGAGTGGACATGCGCCCGCACATGCCAAGCGCCGAGGAGAACATGACCCGTGCCTTGCGCAATGATCCGGAATGGTGGACGAACCATGGCGAGGAGATGAACGAGCGGTTCAGTGCATGGCTTCTGCAATGAGTAGAGGCCAGCTGCGTGCAGCGGCCCTGACACTGCCGCTTCTGGGCTTTATTGGGCTCACGTTCCTGGCACCGCTCGGCCTGATGCTGATGCGAAGCTTCCACACGCCGCGCGTTGCAGACAGGCTCCCGCAAACGCTTGCGGTGCTCCGCGACTGGGACGGCACGTCAGTTCCGGACGAAACCGCGTTCAGGGCACTGGGTTTGGAGCTACGCGATCTGCAGAAGGATCAGCAGATCGGTACGGTAGCGACCCGCGTCAACCAGCTCGAAGGTGGCATGCGGGGTACGCTGATCACCACAGCCCGCGCACTCGACGAACCTGACCCTGACTCCTGGCGCGATGCGCTTGTGTCTGCAGACGACGCTTGGGCCGATGCGAGAGCCTGGCGTGCGATTCAGCGAGCCGGCGAGCGATTCACCCTGCGCCACTTCCTGCGTGCGCTGGACTTGGAGCGGGATCCGTCCGGAGCCATCGTGGCCCGACCAGCAAATCAGCGCGTCTATCTTCCGCTTCTTGGGCGCACAATTGGCGTCGCTCTTGTGGTTACTGCGGTCTGCCTTCTGCTGGGCTACCCAGTCGCGTACCTGATCGCAAACGCCCGGCCCTCAACTGCGAACCTATTGCTCCTGCTGGTTCTCGTGCCGTTCTGGACGTCGTTGCTGGTGCGCACCACGTCGTGGATCGTCCTCCTGCAGAACCAAGGTGTCGTGAACGACCTGCTTGTTGCCGTTGGCCTTATCAACGAGGACGGTCGGATCGCGCTCGTCTACAACATGTTCGGCACTCTAGTGGCCATGGCGCAGATCCTGCTGCCGTTCATGATTCTCCCGCTCTACGCGGTGATGCGCTCGATCTCGCCCGCGCATCTTCGCGCCGCCGCAAGCCTAGGCGCTACCTTCCGCCAAGGCTTCGTGCGGGTCTACTGGCCGCAGTCGGTACCCGGCGTCGCCGCGGGATCGATGCTCGTCTTCATTCTGTCGATCGGCTACTACATCACGCCAGCACTGGTCGGTGGGCAATCAGGCCAGCTGATCTCGAACATGATCGCGTACCACATGCAGGAGTCCCTGAACTGGGGCCTGGCGGCCGCGCTCGGGACGATTCTGATGGCGTGTGTAGTGGCTTTGTTCGTGGCGTTCGACCGTCTTGTGGGCGTGGAGAAGTTGAGGCTGTCCTAATGTCCAAAGGCAGGGCCGTCTCAGCTTCGTGGGACCGTCTCGGTCGCAGGACGCACCTTGCCTTCTGCGGGGCCGTGTTCGTTTTCCTAGTGGCACCACTGCTCGTCGTCGTGCCGCTCAGTCTCAACGCCGAGCCGTACTTCACGTTCAGCGAAGGCATGCTCCGGCTTGAACCCGATGCGTACTCCCTCCGCTGGTATCAAGCGGTCCTGCAAGGCGGTACTTGGATGGGTGCGCTGGGGAACAGCATGTTGATCGGCGTTTCGTCGACCGTCGTTGCCACGGTGCTCGGCGTCGCAGCTGCGTTGGGTCTAGCCAGTCAGGCTATGCCGGCACGTACTTTGGTGACGGTCCTGCTGGTCTCGCCGATGGTCACGCCACTCATCATCTCGGCAGCGGGCATGTTTTTCTTCTATTCGAGCCTCGGCCTCGCACAGACGCACCTGAGCATCATTCTGGCGCACGCAGCGCTGGGGACGCCCTTCGTCGTCATCAGCGTTACTGCCACGCTCGTGGGATTCGACCGCAACTTGGAACGTGCGGCGGCGAGCTTGGGGGCCCCCCCGCCCACTATCTTTCGCCGCATCACGCTGCCGCTGATCGCACCCGGCGTGATCTCCGGAGCCCTGTTCGCATTCGCCGCATCCTTCGACGAGGTGGTCACGGTCCTGTTCCTGGGAGGTCTCAACCAGCGGACAGTGCCCAGGCAGATGTGGAGCGGCATCCGCGAGCAGATCAGTCCTGAGATTCTGGCGGTCGCTACGTTCCTGATCGTGTTCGCCGTCCTGCTTCTGGGGACCGTAGAGTGGTTGCGGCGACGGGATCAGACCAGAACCGCGTGATCCTGAGATGGCCAGAACAAGCGATCCGTGGACCAAAATCGGTAAGCGAATGATGTCGGACGACGCGCTCGCCTTCACGCTCTGAACCCACCCAGCCCGGCCATCCGAGGTGGATACCCTCGATCGGTCCTGCTCCAGTCGCCTCGTTCGACAAGCCGGCAAAACTCACGGTCTGCTTTGCGCACGCCGTCAGCAGAGTCCCGCCGATGTCGCGACATCGGACGTCACCTATGTGCAACTTTGCGTCTTCGGCGAGCACTGCTGGAACGTCTCGGCACCCGAGGCGTACGACGGGCCGGTCCACATCACCGCGTAGATCGCTAGTGCGTGGCTGCCAACCACAAGTACGGACCAATCGTCGTCACACAGTCCACCTTCATGCAGATCAGATGACTGTTGCCCCGGTCCGCTTCCGCCGGCTGCACTGACGGAGCTGCGGGAGGGTGCGACGGCCAGTTGCTCGACGCCTCGCTGGCTAGTTGGATCAAGACGCCACCCCGGTGCGTTGACCCACCGGGTCGATGCAAGTGGTTGATCCTGCTACGGCTGCAGCCGGAACCGTACCCGCCGGCATCCTACGAAGTCAGAATCTTCGGTGCATGCGCCATGGGTCGCCCCGGAATCGAATCGGGATGCGATGCGACCGTCGGATGTAGGTCCCGTATGTTCCCGAGAAGTACAACCCTCGCATAGGATCGACAGTCTTCACCGTCTAAAGGCTTTGGCACACAATGCCGTTGCCGTCGGCGTCTCGCAGGAACTGGTACAACGGCTCGCCCTCCAGAATGGGTTCAACGGTAGTACACGCCCGGGACACGTTGCCGCAGGTCCGCGAGAGGTTTTGCTCATCCAAGGCTTGGATGCACGCCTTCTGCGCCTCGATCTGTGCCGATCTGGGATTCGTCGGCGGATGCGTCTGACCGCCGTCCGCGCCATCACTTGGCAGAGTCTCGACAACGGGCCGCTCCGACGGCAGCAGGTAGGAGCGGCAGGCAACTTCCGTTAGGTGAGTGGAGACGATGTCCGCGGCCGATTGAAGCCGAGTGGGATCTGTGACCGGCGTGGCGCACTGTCCGATTTGGACATCGCTCGCCAAAGTCAGCGCGGAGAGCAGTTCGCTGCGGAACCTCCAGTCCGAACCATCTCCAAGCCTCGGCCGGTGCACTTGCTCTTCCTCGCATTCGCCGAGGACCTCCAGCAGGGTGTTTCGCTCCTCTAGGTCGACTGTCAGTGCGTACTTGTCCTTGACCCGAATGGACTGAGCCGCGAACCAGCACTTTGCATCAGGGGTCAGGGAGTCCCGGAAGACCGAGGTCTCGGCCGACATGATTTCGTGAATGTCGCCATCGCTCTTGGACGCGTTAAGCGAGCCTGGTGCAAGCGTCAGGTTCAGCAGGTCGCCCGCAAAAGCCCGGCGCTCCGCTTCCCCCCTTCCGCAGAGGCCCGACACGTCTGCCTCCTTGCGGGCCACGATGTGCTCAATCTGCACGTAGTGAAAGTTCGGAAATACAACGCCATCGTACGGAGAGAGTCGTCCGCCATGTAGCTCCGCGACCTGTTCCTGGGTACCTGCCCATGCGGACGAGGCCACTGGAGTCGCGTCGCAGCCGATCTCGAAACCAAGGGACAGGCCCATGGCCGCAGTGAGGATTCTTTCCTTGTTCCAAGTCTCACGCTCGTCCTCCTGTCCCCACGCAAGCATGGTGAACAGCGGCAGGGCGATTGACAGGGCCACGGCGCTGAGCAGGCTTCGGCGTTGGGGCCGCAGACGGGGATGGCCTCCGGTTCGGGCCCAGAGTCGGTCAGCAGTCAATGGTCACCTTTCCCGCTCTCGACGCTCCATCTTGACGCACTGTTCGGCTTGGCAGGACTCCGTCGATTGGACCGTCCTGACATCCCTGTTACGGCATCAGACCTGCGTCTCAGCAAGAGACTAGTATAACATCTAATCCAGTTGCTGGTCGAACTGCTGTGCCAACCCCATGGATATGCACGGCACAGACCACGTGCCGACTCCTAGCCCAAGCCAATGGGGTTGGCAAGGTTGATCGGCGCTAGCTGGGCCGCGGAGTCCGATCTCGCAGCGTCCGAGGCCTCTGAGTGAGCGACGCTCATGCAAGATCTCTGCCATTGCGGCTGACGGCGCCCGTCACGCCCTCGATTCGAGCCTATTGCGTATCCGTCTCGAAAGCGCACGAAGCTAGGACCCTGTTGCGGATCAGCGACACTTGCCTCGACCACGCCCTGGGGACTACTAGCTGCGGATCGCCAAAGTGCCTGGCCGGAGCAACTCGGCCGAGAACTTGCTGTCGTTCAACGTGATCCTTGACGGATTTCAGCGGACTAGGACCATCTGCTTCGTCGGTGTCTCTTCTCTCGATCGACAGGATCACTTGGGAGACCAACTCGCCGGCACGGCTCGCCTATCTCAGATCCCACGAACGTAGACTAGGAGCGGTCATGGAATGGAAGAGCCTCTCAGTTGTCGTGCCGGTGCTCGCGACAGTGGCCAGCTGCAGCAACTCGCCAGAAGGCGGCCTAACTCCGATCCCCGACGGTCTTGTCGTATTGACGTTCGATGACGGCAACAAGTCGGACATCTCGTTCGTCGCGCCCCAGCTGAAGGAGTACGGTTTCGGAGCGTCCTTCTACATCACAGAGGGACTCGGCTATGCGGCTGACACGAACAAGGAGCGGTATGTCTCGTGGGAGGACGTCAGAAGGCTGCACGATCTAGGATTCGAAATCGGAAACCACACGGGATCGCACCCCAACATGGCGACTCTGCCCAAGAACGACATCCATTCCAACCTAGAACTGATCGAGCAGCGTTGCGAGCGGCACGGCATACCGAGACCCGAGACCTTCGTGTATCCGGGATGGCGCCACAGTCTGCCGGTCGTGGAGGTTCTTCGCGAGAGGAATTACGTCTTCGCGCGTCGAGGCGTGAGCCCCGAGCACCCAGACGGCGGCAGGGGAGCGCGTGGACGCCCATACAACCCCGAAGAGGACCATCCACTGTTGATTCCCACGACTGGCTACGCTGGCCCGGAATGGGGTTTCGAGGATCTAGTCTGGGCAGTTGATCAGGCAAGAGACGGCAGGATTGCGGTCCTGACGTTCCACGGCGTGCCCGCGGCTGAACATCCTTGGGTTCACACCGACCCTCAAGACTTCGTTCGTTACATGGACTACCTGAGGGATCGTGACTGCACGGTCATCGCCATGCGAGGCCTAGCCCTCTACGTGGACCCGAACCAAGGCCCGAGCGATCCATACGAGCCGATTCAAAGCCGACTTCAGCAATCAGGCCAGATGCGGGATTCGGGATCGTAAGTGCTGTCCTTAGAAGGAAGAGCCCCTCGGTCGAAACTCGTCATCGGCGCGGAAAGTAGCCGGGTCCAGTCCGCCCTGACAACGTCCCACCCGCATCTGTCACGTGGACCGTGTGCTCCGAGGACGACCAGTCCTCGCTGGCTGTGCATCGTCTTGTCACTCTGTCGCTCAGGTCGCTGATCCTTCCCTGCTCCCGGTCCGCTTCGGACGCGGGCCGCAACGGTGGTCTTCGGTCCCGTTACCGACGCTCTCGATGCGAACCCTTCACCGGACTTCCACCATGGCACGTGGCTTGGGGCACGTGTTCCGTTAGTGCACCCAGCTCTTGGACCAGGGGAGCTAGGTCGTTTCCAGTCGTTTGCCCACTCCGATCAAGAGCGGATTCGAACCGAGTGCAGCACCTGATCCATACTCCAGTGCCCCATCTCAGCGGTTCCACCCACGCTAGCCGTGCCTGACGCGATGGTCCCGATAGTTCGTTGGTGCACAGACTCTCATTCAGCACCCAAGTCACGAATAGTGATCAACGCCTAGTGTCGGCATGGAACTGTCGTCCGAGCTGGCATAGCCCATGACGTCCCCCAGCCCGTATGGGCGGTCTCAGGGCATCTCCCGATCTCGCTGCCGCGGGTCGGTCATCGACTCCTTCCTCACGCTCTCGTCGCTTTGCGCCAAGCGGTTCCCTCTGCGCACTGCCTCCAAAGCATGGCCAACTGGACCGGCAACGGCGGGCGCTGGGAGGCGGACCCTCCCGCCGGCACCGCCGAGGTCCGCCTGCAGTGGGGCGGCGACGTGCAGCAGTGGCGGCACGTCTTCGCGGACTTCGCGACGGCCTGGGAGCGGGCGGACACTGACGATGATCGGAAACAGGCCAAGCTCGGTTTGCCCGCCCTCGTCCTGGCCTGGATGCGCGCCCGCTGGTTGCCGCCCGCCGAGGGCAACGCTACGGGCAGGTGGCAGCACCGGGGCAGGACTGCATCACGCACCACTCCGGTCTGGTCCAGCTCGACCTGGACGGCATCGACCGGGTGGGGCTGGACATCGACGGCATCGCCGAGGACGTGGGCGCGCTGCCCTTCGTGCGGCTGGCCTGGGTGTCGCCGAGCGGGTCCGGCGTCAAGGCCCTGGTCGCCGTCGAGCCGCCGCTGGACCGCGCTGGACAGGGGCGGCTGGCCCACGCCATCATCAGCCAGCTGCGGGGAGCTGGACTGCCGGATTCCTGCTTCGAGCCGACCACGCTGGCCGACCCCGCCAAGGCGCTCTACCTGTACCCGGTGGGCAGCGAGCGGGTCCACGGCGCCGTGTCGAGGACGGAGCGGATCGCGCTGCCCCCGGCCCCGCTGACCGGGCCGACGCTGGCCGAGACGCTGAACGGCGATCTGGAAGGCGACGACCCGGGCGACCTGCTGCCCACGCTGGCGCGGCTGGACCTTGGCGACCGCAACGGCGTGTGTCTACCGGTCATGGCGGCGTGCAAGGGGCGGGCGTGTCCTTCGAGGCGTTTCACGCTGCCTGCCGCAACGCCCGCGGCTATCCGCAGGGCGGGAGGTCATCTTCCAGAAGGCGAAGGACCAGGGCGTGTTCGTGTAAGTCGCGCCGCGTGCGGGAGCGCGGCGGACAGCCCGCCCCGGCGAATGACCTGCGGGGCTGAGCCACCGGAAGAACTTGTCACCGGTGACGAATGGGCGCACGAAGCTATTCGCGGCACCCTCCCGTCACCGGGAGGATAGGACTCGCTACGAGAGACCCGCTACTCTGAGTCTTGGCTGCAATCGCGAGTTGGAGGTGTTCGGCAAGGCTTGCTTGGCGCGATCTGCGCGCAGCGCGTCTCAAGTTCCTGTTCGCGGTGCTCGCCGTCAGCGTTGGTGTAGCTGCTCTCAGCGGAGTCCGCGGCTACTGCGCAGCATTCCAGGACATGCTCCTGCGCGATGCCCGGACGCTGCTCGCCGCCGACCTCTCCGTCTCGCTCAACCGCGAGCCAGAACCAAAGGAGCGGGCTGTGCTCGAGGCCTTGGCTGCGGATGATGTCCAGATCTCCCCCGTCACCGAGCTCATGACGATGATGGGCGGAGCCTCGCTCAACCGACCGCTGGCGATCAACCTCAAGGCGGTCGACGCATCGACCTACCCTTTCTACGGCGATGTCGAGCTCGACACCGGCCGTCCGCTGAATGATGCGCTCTTGAATGACGCTGTAATGGTCTCCGAGGATCTGCTGATCCGCCTCGGCGCAGAGGTGGGCGACACGGTGCGGCTCGGCACAGCGGACTTCCGCATTGCCGACGTGGTCCGCCTCGAGCCCGACCGCATGACCGGAGCCATGAACTTCGGTCCCCGGGCCATGCTGTCTCGCGAAGGACTGAACCGAACCGGCCTCACGCAGTTCGGGAGCCGCGCTGCGCGGCGGTTCCTAGTCAAGCTGCCCGAGGAAGGCCTCGACATCGACGCGGTGCGCACCGCGATCGAGACCGGGATTCCGAGCAGCCGCATCACTGACTACCGCGAAACCAGCCCCCGCATCCGGCGGGGTCTCGACCGCACGACCAGCTTCCTCAGTCTGGTGGGACTACTGGCCATGGCTGTGGGCGGCCTGGGGGTCGCCATGATCGTGTACTCGCACATGCAGCAGCGTCTCGACACGATCGCCATCATGAAGTGCTACGGCGCTACCTCCCCGGTCATCATGCGCGTCTTTCTGCTGCAGACCGTGGGCCTTGGCCTGCTGGGAAGCGCACTCGGCGTCACCATCGGCTTCCTATTGCAGGGGCTCGCACCGACGTTCGTCGCCGCCTACTTTCCGCAAGCTCCCACCTTCGACTTCCAACCTCTGCCTGCCCTGCAGGCGAGCGGAGTCGGGCTCTTCACGGTCCTCGTGTTCACCATCCCGACACTTCTGGCCATCCGGCGTGTCGCTCCTGCACTGATCTTCCGTCGAGAGATGACGGAGCAGTCGGAAGGCAAGGGCTGGCTGCGCTACAGCGTCTCCAGGGCCGCCATGGCGGTGCCCATGCTCGTGGCCATCGCACTGCTGGCAATGTGGCTGGGAGATTCATTCGAACTCGGCCTGTGGTTCTCGGGGGGCCTAGCTGGCAGCCTGCTCGCACTGTCACTGTGCGCAGCACTCCTTCTGCGATTCCTGCGGAAGGCTCCCATAAAGCTGCCGTTCCGGCTTCCGGTAGGGATCCGGCACGGCATCGCAAACCTGCACCGTCCGGGACTGCATGCCGACGTGATCCTGGTGGCGCTAGGTATCGGCGTCACGTTCACGCTAACCGTCTATCTTCTGCAGACCACGGTGCTGGACGAGCTCGCGCTGAGCGCACCGCCCGACATGCCGAACGTGTTCCTGAGCAACATCATGGACGAGGAACATGAGGAGCTGAGGGCGTTCCTAGAGCGGCAACCCGGCATCGACGGCGACATCCTTCTGCTGCCGACGATCTCAGCCCGGCTCATGTCGGTTGGCGGGCTTCCGCCGATGGGCGAGGGCCGCGGAGGCGGCGGTGATCGCGGAGGCCCCGACGGCGACGGAGCGCGTCGCGACGGTAGGGGCGAAGGCCGTGGTGGCCGCGGAGACGCCGGCCGGAGGTTTCGTCGGCCACGCGACATCACATGGTCGGCGGTTCCGCCACGGGGCATGGCGGTCGAGGAAGGAGAGTGGTGGTCGGCCGATTCAGGCGAATCCCTAGTGTCAGTCCGGGACCATCTTGCCGACTTCCTGGACGTTGAGATCGGAACGACGATCCGCTGGCAGGTCGGACCGGACGAGGTCGAGGCCCGCGTCGCCTCGATCCACAGCTACGAAGGCGAACCGGACTGGATCTACGACTTCGTGCTGAACGAGGCGGCCCTGAAGGACATGCGGGCGACCTACATCGGTGGCATCCGCGTCCGTCCTGAGCACGGCAGCGAGCTTTCCCGGCGAACGTTCGAAGCGTTCCCGTCGGTGCTCTTCATCAACGCCGTGGACTTCTTCGAAACCGTCCAGGAGGTCGTTGACCAGATCGCCTTCGTCGTGCGGTTCGTGTCGGGCTTCGCGATCGTCGCAGGCATCATCATCCTCGTTTCCAGCGTGACCGCAACCAGGTTCCGGCGGCTCCGCGAGGTCGCGGTCCTGAAGACTCTAGGGGCGACGAGGGGTCGCCTAACCGAGATATTTTCGGTGGAGTTTCTCGTCCTTGGCACGGTCGCGGGGGGGATCGGGAGCCTGCTGGCGGTTGCCTACGCGATGCTGCTGACCCGCGACATCCTCGACTTGGACGCGGTTGTGGAATGGCCAGCGATCTTTGCAACCGTCGTCGCCACAGCGCTGCTGGCGAGTATCGCGGGATGGGCTGCGAGCTTTCGCGTGCTGAGCAGCAAGCCCCAAGAGATACTACGGGCCGAGTGACGCTTCAGCCCGACGTGACAGTCGGTCGGGAGGCGTCGGACGAGGCCGTCAAATTGACATCAAACCGATCGTTTGCCACCATGAAAGTGTCCAGCGTACTCCTCAGTAGCTCAATGGTAGAGCGTCCGGCTGTTAACCGGAGGGTTGTAGGTTCGAGTCCTACCTGAGGAGCCAATTTCCTCGGTGGTGTCCACTCCCAAGAGACCCCGGCGGAGCCTCTCCGCCGGGGTCTCGCAGCGTTAGCCCAAGTTTGCCACCTCATTTCATCAGTCGTTTGCAATGAGCACATTGCGGTCGTGGAATCAGGCGTGTGGCACTGCATTCCGTGCCTTTTCCTTTCGTCGTCTGGGCTGGACGACCAGCTTGCGGACCCCGCCCGGCGAGGCGTCCACGCCCAGCCGCTCGTAGATCGCCCGCTGCCAGGACTCGGCCTGCGTCGCCTTGCGCACGTGCAGCATGCGTCCGTCCGCCTGGCGGAAGACCGCGGTCACCCGCCGCTGGCCCGCCAGGCGACCGCGCAGCGTCGTCCAGCTGGCCGTCTCCCCGCCCGCCCGCAGGCGCTGCCGGACCACCTGGACCAGCTGGTAGGCGAGCACCGACAGGAACAGGTGGCCCTCGCTGCGCGTGGGCTTGTGGTGGTGGATCGGGCGCGGTCCCAGTTCGCTCTTGAGGGAGCGGAAGACGGCCTCCAGGTCGGTCAGCGTCACATAGGTGCGCCACAGCCGCTCGGCGTCCCAGCCGACGATGTTGGTGCGCAGGCCGTGGACCCCGGGATGGGTCGCCCCGCTGCCCTCCAGCGGCTGCCGCTTCCAGGCCACCGCCGTCGCGTTGCGGCCCCTGTCGTCCGCCTGCACATCGATCGCGTAGTGCGGGGCGGCGGACGGATGGCGGGCCTGCAGCCGTCCGATGCGCTGCCAGACCTTCTCCACGCGCTTGGTCGTGCCCTTGCGCGACAGGCCTTCGTGCAGCGTCTGCAGAGCCGTCTCGAGGCGCGCGCCGGCCTGCCCCGCCATCGCCCGCTCCTGCTCCGCCCGCTGCGCGGACGCGCAGCGCAGGCGCGTCTCGCCGTTCCCGTCCGTCTCGGCGTAGGCCAGCACGCGCTGCCCGCCGGCGGTGCCGATGGCCACCGCCCGGCTCGCGTCGAAGACGCGCCGCCGCTCGCGGCTGGCCACCAGGTACTGGTGGCCCCGCTCGCGCAGCCAGGCGACGTTCCCCTCCGTGGCGAGATCCCTGTCGAGCACGACGGCCGCCTCGGGCGGCGCGTCCAGGGCCGTCAGCATGGCCTGCAGCGTGCCGCCCTCGGCGACGTTGCCGGCCAGGACCCTGGAGCGGCGCACGAAGCCGCTGGCGTCCAGCACCAGGCCCAGCGTGAGCGGCGGACAGTCGTGGCGCTTCTCCTTGGAATGGCCGCGGCGCGCCAGCGGCTGCCGGTCCGCCGCGCCCTCGCAGTACGTGTTGGTCAGGTCGTACAGGGTGACGGTGGGCTGCAGGTCGAACAGGTCGGCGGCGCGCTGGAAGAGACGCGTCTCGATGGTGTCGCGGTGGCGCAGCAGGCGGTCGCTGGCGCGCTGCAGGGCGTTCCGGTCCATGGTCTCGAAGTCGCAGCCGAGCAGCTCGCCCAGGGCGCTGCGCTGGCGCAGCCAGTGCCACGAGGCGCGCTCGGAGGCCGGCGCGGCCATGCGGCTGACGAGGTTGCCGAGGACGGCGGCGCGCTGCGGACCGGACAGGCCCAGCTCCTCGAGCAGGGACGGCAGACGGAGCTGCCGCATGGCCCACAGGGCGACGTGCTCGACGCCGACCGAGCGCGCGCGGACCAGCTCCAGGGAGTCGACGTCGACCCGCGGCAGATCGGCCGACGGGTCGTCGGCGCCGTCGGCCGGGGCCGTCGGGCCCATGGGGGAGACGCCGGCCTGCACCAGCTGGGCGGCGATGCGCTGGGCCTCGTCCTCGACCGCGGGGGAGCAGGCCCCGAGCTCGGGGGACTGCTGGGGGACGAGGATGCGCTCGATGCGGGCGCACAGCGCCGGCCAGTCCCCGCGCGGCAGAGCGAAGTGGCGGCCGAGGTTGAGCAGAGTGCGCTGGCGCACCTTGGAACCGCAGCGGACGGAGCGGACGAGGCGGTGGGTGAAGTAGGGCTCCTGGCCCTTGGCGCGGGGGCGAGTGGGGGTCCGGCGGACGAACATGCTCCGATTGGAGCAGGCCCTGGGACGGGAGTCAAGGAATTGTAAGTTTCTATGGCACTACATTGGGGGTTTCAGGGGGCTGGACACTGAAAACCAACGACTTGCAGCGCAAAACACACCGAATTCGGCCAAAATCGCTCCTCGCTTGGCAAACTTGGGTTAGCTTCTGTTACGGAGCCCGACTGGCCCGTCGCGTCGAGGCACTGGCCCTGCAACCCACGAGCTGGGGCTAAGGCGCCGGCTCGAGGATCACCGCCGCCAGTGGTGGCAGCGTGAGGCGGAGCGACTGCGGATGACCGTGATGCGGGATCTCGTCGGTCGCGACAACACCCGCGTTTCCGGTGTTCGATCCGCCGTAGTGCTCGGAATCGCTGTTGAGGAGCTCGCGCCAAGCACCGCGCTGAGGCACACCCAGTCGGTACTCCACGTGCACCACGGGCACAAAGTTGCACACGACTAGCAGTGAGTCGACCCGAGCGTTCCCGAAGCGAAGAAAGCTGACGACACTCGCATCCCGGTCCTCGCAGTCGACCCAGCTGAACCCATGCTCGTCGGAGTCCGTGCGGTGCAGGGCCCTCTTCTCCCGATACAAGTGGTTCAGGTCCGTCACCAGCCGCCGCACACCGCTGTGAGAGCCGTTCTCGAGCAGGTGCCAGTCGAGGCTCCGGTCGTGGTTCCATTCAGTACGCTGGGCGATCTCGTTGCCCATGAACAGCAGCTTCTTGCCGGGATGGGCATACATATACGCGTACAGCAGGCGCAGGCTCGCAAACTTCTCGGCATCGTCCCCCGGCATCTTCTCCAGCATCGAGCGCTTCAGATGCACGACCTCGTCGTGGGAGAACGGCAGCACGAAGTTCTCGCGATAGGCGTACATCATGCTGAACGTCAGCTTGTCGTGGTGGTACTTGCGATACACCGGGTCCTGACCCATGTAGTCGACCATGTCGTGCATCCAGCCCATATTCCACTTGAAGCCAAACCCCAAACCGCCATGCGAAGTCGGCCGTGACACTCCCGGCCATGCGGTCGATTCCTCCGCCATAGTCATGACGTCGGGGTAGTTGGCGTAGATTTCCTCGTTCAGCCGACGCAGGAACTCGATGGCCTCGATGTTCTCCTTGCCGCCGTACCGGTTCGGCACCCACTCGCCATCCTGCCGGCCGTAGTCGCGATATAGCATCGAGGCCACCGCGTCGACTCGGATGCCGTCCACGTGGTACTTGTCCAGCCAGAACAGGGCGCTGGATAGCAGGAAGTTGACCACCTCAGTCCGGCCGTAGTTGAAGATCAGTGTGTCCCAGTGAGGATGGTGGCCCTCCCTGGGATCCGCGTGCTCGAACAGATGCGAGCCGTCGAAGCGACCGAGACCGGCGCTGTCGCCCGGGAAATGCGCCGGGGCCCAGTCCAGGATGACGCCGATGCCGCGACGATGCAGGCTGTCGACCAGATGCATGAAGTCGTGCGGCGACCCGAACCGGCTGGTAGGCGCAAAGTATCCGGTGGTCTGGTACCCCCACGATCCTCCGAAGGGATGCTCCATGACAGGCAGGAACTCGACATGGGTGAAGCCCATCTCCTCCACGTAGCCCGGCAGCCGGTCGGCCAGTTCGCCGTACGAGAGGCAGCGATGGCCGTCGTGGGGATTGCGCATCCACGAACCAAGGTGGACCTCGTAGATCGAAAGCGGCGCGTCATGACGGTTCCTCGCGGCCCGCGTGTCCATCCACTCGCCATCGCCCCACCGGTACCCACCAAGGTCAACAACCCTGGACGCTATGCCGAATCCGGACTCGGACGAAAACGCGTATGGATCAGCCTTCTCCGCGGCAAAGTCGTGTCGCTCGGAGCGGACGAAGTACTTGTATAGGTGACCCACCTCCGCGGATGGAACGAAGGTCTCCCAGATCCCGCAGCCGTCACGGCGGCACATGGGGTCGGCATCCGTGTCCCAGTCGTTGAAGTCACCGACCACCGAGACGTAGTCGGCGTTCGGGGCCCAGACCGAGCAGCGAAAACCCGATGTCTCGCGATACACCGCACGGTGGGCGCCGAGGCTCTCGTAGCTCCGCAGATGGTTGCCGGTCGAGAGCAGTGCCAAGTCATGGTCGGTCAGAAACACCGGTGTTTCCGCCGGACTCATGGAGCGATCACCTTGCGTTGTCTGCGCTCGTCGTCTGCGCTCGCGAGCGCGTTCAGCACGTCGGAGTCATTCCGGAAGTTGTCGAAGCTGCGGGACGCACGACGCCTCCAGTTGGGCCGCTCGCAATCTGTGCCCGGAGTGTTCTGTGGTGCCCGCTCTCCCCAGAGGTCTTCCAAGGTCACGATGACACACCGGGCCTCCGAGGACGCGAGCCTGGCAAGGCAAGCCCGCAGCACGGCGTCCGCGCCGTTCTCGCCGTTTGGCAGCGTACCCGTCTGAGCAAAGTGGTCCAGTAGCGCAGTACGCACGGAGGCCCTCCGGTCTCTTGCCTGCGCGGCATGGTCGTCATCCAGCAGCTTCAAGTCGACCTGATCGTCAATGTCGTCGCCGGACCAGAAGGCCGAGAACATTGCGGTGTCGTGCGTGTTGATGGACGCCACCGCGTCCGGAGGCGGCGGAATCACCGGCCGCTTGGGGTCGGGCCGGAACTCGAACTGGGCCACGTAGCTCCGCATGAGTCCATGCTCGGCCATGCGGTCGCGCACTGATCGATCCACGGTGCCGAGGTCCTCGCCGACGACGGCACAGGAGTGGCGCATGGACTCGATGCACACGATGGCATAGAGCTCAGCTGACGGATTGCGAACATAGACGCCTTGGTCACCTTCGAATCCATCCGGAATCCAGTAGGTCCGGTGCAGGCCCATCACGTGGTCGATTCGGAGCGCACCGGCGTGCCTCATGTGGTGACGAATGCAATCGATGAAGTAGGAGTGACCCCGCACGCGCGCCTGATGAGGGTGCAGCGGAGCGAACCCCCAGTCCTGCCCCTTGCTGAAGAACCGGTCCGGCGGTGCGCCGCCCGAAGCCGCACTCGCGAAGATCTCCGGGTGGCGATACATGTCGAACCCCTGCCGGTGCACCCCCAGAGGCAGATCGAGATAGAGACCAGGCCCCTTGCGGGAGGCCGCCACATCCAGATCGGCGATCTGCTGTGTCGCAAGCCACTGGGCGTAGGCGTGGTAGAGACTGGGTTTGTCTTCCGCGCTGAACTTGCCGGCCCCTTGGTCGCCACGCTCCACGCTCGCTCGAAACGATGCGTACTCACACAGCGAAGGATCGCGTTCCAAGGTCGACCGAAACGTCTCCAGCCTCGCTCCACCGAGGTGCCTGGCAGCTAGTTCCAATGCCGTGCGCTTGTTGCGCATCAGTCGGCGGAAGTCCACATGCCGGCCGACGAGCTGCTCGCCGATGCCGCCGAACTCGGGACGCCACTCCGGAACGCTGGGCAAGTCCAGATAGAACTCGTTCCAGAAGCAACGGCTGACAGGCGTATAAGGGCTTGGTGCGTACGGTTCGTCGAGGAACGTCGCCAGCAGCGGCAATGTACTGACGAAACTGCCACCGAGACCCTGCAACCACTCGATCAGCGACCCGAGGTCCTTGAACGTCCCCGAGGCAGGCGAGTGGCTTGAGTGCAGTGCGTGCAATGGCATGAACAGCCCCCAAGACCGGCACGCCATCTGGGTGGCCTTCGCCGGGGGGTGGATCACCAGCGATTCGCCGACGAACCCACTGACACGGACACGCAAGCGGTAGTAGCCGAACTCGTTGAGCCACGGATCAAGCGACAGCCTCGCAAGCACGTACCTCTGTCCCGCAATCTCCACTTCGCGTCGCAATCGAACGCGGTCCGGGCTTGCGCACCACTCATGAAACCCACCGGATTCCGACTCCAGCGAGACCTCCACGCTGCTCCCAACCGCCTCGCGAGGCAGCCGCAAGCACAGTTCCGGAGCGGATTCGGAGCTGACGACAGCGACCGGTTCGACGATCTGGCCCCAACGGTCATGCAGAGCGGCTTCGATCGCCGATTCGATGTCCCGTCGCCCGTTCACCGGTGCACCTAGGGCTCGGAGAACTGCCAGCACCGCCTCCTCCGCGGGCCGTCGGAGCTGACGGAACCCGTCGCGGTACTCCGGCATCACGCCGTAGAGCCTTGCCAGCCTGTGCAGCGGAGAAAGACTCACGGCACGGCGCTCCATGGTCCAGTGCCAAAGCTGCGGTGTGTCGGCTTTCTCAAGAGCACTCCTCCAGCAGCAACAGGCTGCGATCACCCACCTCTACCAAGGACTCTTCAAGACGCGGGGCATTCGCGGGTTTCCGTGTGTCGACCAGCACCTGCCAGCGCCGGCCGAGCAGCGAGAATCGACAACTTTCGATCGTGGGGTTGCACAAGAGCAGATAGCCAACGCCAGCTTCGCCCAAGATCTCAGCCGCCATGGAGTCCAACCCATGCCGCTGCCAGTCCTCCCCGACGATCTCGCTGCCATCGGGATGCCTCCAACAGATGTCCTTGCGGTCCGCCCCCTCAACGAACCTGCCTCCAAAGAACCGCTCCCGCCGAAACGTGCCATCAGCGGACCGCAGTCCACTCAGCAGGCGGACGAAGTCGATGTCGGGATGGCCCTCGGCCAACTCCCAGTCCACCCAGCTCACGGCGTTGTCCTGGCAGTACGCGTTGTTGTTGCCGTCTTGCGTGCGCCCAAACTCGTCTCCAGCGGTCAGCATCGGAACCCCTTGGGACAACAGCAGCGTGGCGAGCATGTTGCGGCGCTGCCTGCCCCGTAGGGCGAGCACGTCTGGATCTTGGGTCGGGCCCTCCACGCCGCAGTTCGAGCCCAAGTTCCAATCGTGCCCGTCCCGGTTGGCTTCGCCGTTCGGTGCGTTGCGCTTGCGAGAGTAGGAGACCAGGTCCGTCAGTGTGAACCCATCGTGTGCCGTGACGAAGTTCACCGATGCTGTCGGTGCCCGTCCGCGGTACCCGAACACGTCGCTGCTACCAGCGAGACGCGTGGCCAAGGTCGCAGCGGAGCCCCCGTGGCCGAGCCAGTAGCGGCGCGTGTCGTCCCGGTAGCACCGGTTCCACTCCGACCATCTCTCCGGGAAGTTGCCCAGCTGGTCCCCGTCCGGATGCTTCAGGTCCCAAGGCTCGGCGATCAGCTTCGCGGTCCGCAGGACTGGATCGTCGCCGATCGCACAAAACAGTGGCGCCATCGGATCGTAAGCTGCCTCCGTCCTCCCGAGCGTCGCGGCGAGGTCAAACCGAAAACCGTCCACACCCATCGTTGTGACCCAGTAGCGAAGGCAGTCCACCACAAGCCGCGAGACGGCTGGATGGGAGGTGTTGAACGTGTTGCCGCATCCCGTGTAGTCCAGGTACCGAGTCGGATTGGACGGGTCAAGGCGGTAGTAGACGGCGTTGTCGATACCCCGAAACGAAAGTGTCGGACCGTCGTGGCCCAGCTCGCCAGTGTGGTTGAAGACGACGTCCAACAGCACCTCGATCCCAGCGGCGTGGAGACCTGCAACCATTGACTGAAACTCGTCCACCACCTCCGCGCCCTCAACAGAGGCGTAGCTCGGCTCAGGTGCGAAGTAGCCGATCGGCTGGTAACCCCAGTAGTTCGTCAGTCCCAGATCGGTCAGGCGCTGCTCGTCCACATGGTGGTGTACAGGAAGCAGTTCCACGGCGGTCACACCTAGGGAGCGCAGGTACTCCACGACAGGCGGCGCTGCCAATCCGCGGTACGTACCTCGTTCGTGCTCGGGCAGCTCAGGGTGAAGGCGCGTGAAGCCCCGCACGTGCAGTTCGTAAATCACCGTGTCCCGCCACGCAGTGCACGGACGCGTTTCATCCCAGAGCACCGGCGCGGGATCGGCAACGACTGCGAGAGGAGCAGACTCGGCACTGTCCAGACCGTTCAGATCGCGGGCCACCGCATCGGGATCGGGATACCGCTCTGCACGGTACGAATAGACGCTCGGATCCCAGCTCACTGGCCGCGCCACAGCTTGGGCGTAGGGGTCAAGAAGCGTCTTGGAAGGATCGAACCGGTGTCCGTGGAAGGGGTCCCACGGGCCTTCGACCCTGTACCCGTAGACCTGGCCCGGCCCAATGCCGTTGACCCTTACGTGATGCACCGCGCCCGTACGATCTGCGAGCGGGATGGTCTCGACCCTGCTGGGTAGCTCGGCCGAGTCGAACAGGCAGAGGTGGATCTGGCTTGCGCCTTCGGAGCGAATCGCGAAGTTTACGCCGCTACCCGAGACCGTGGCGCCCAGAGGATGCGGCAATCCTGGAGAGGTGCGATCCTGCATGATCTGCCCGCGACCCGCGACCGGACCCGCATGCCTGAACTCTGGCTGTAAGTCATTGATCCCAAGGCTCTAATGGCTCTCGAGGATCTGGATGCCCACGTCGAGACGGAGCCGCCCAGCGCCATCCTTTGACCGACTCAAACAGGTATCGCTAGGATAGTTCAGGATGGCTGTCTTGGTCGAGTCAAGCTAGGGGTCATCGATAGAATCCAAGCGGTCGTTAGGGATCCGACCGGGACGGGTTCCGCATTGCGCTGGCAATAGGCAGCGAGCCGGAACGCGCTGCCCGCGGACAATTGAGGTCCAGCAATAGCCAGCGATGCGGCAGAATACCCAGCCAGACTCTCCCAAGCATTCGCACGTGGTCCACGTGGCGCGCGAGTGCAGTGGGATCGCCCCTGCAGGCGGCGTCGGCGACGTCGTGTTGCAGCTTGGCATCGAGGGCGCCCGTAGAGGCACTCCGACGACGATCGTGCTGCCCCACTACGGGCCTTACAGCCCCGACAGCGCAAGACGGGCCGCCGAGAACGTCTCCCGAGCGCTGCCGTGGAAGGACGCGGAGCCCCAGTTCCTGAGGGCTATTGAGACGGACTTGGCCATGGGCTATGCCGACGCCCCGGATCGCGCGGAGTCCGTCCAGCTCGTGCCCTTCGAGTTTCGTCGCCGCGGCCCGCTGCGAATCGTCCTTGTCGTAGCCGATCGCTTTACCCAGAAGAGCCGCCCATACACCTATTCAGCCGCCGAGGCAAAGGCGATCCTGATGGCGCCGCGGTCGGCCCCCGCCGTCTGCGGGGCGGAATTGCCGCCGCCAGACTATCCGGTGCGAGAGGGTGTCGGCCACTTCGACTACTTCGCGATGAACGTCCTGCTGCAGAAGGCGGCGCTCTTCTGGATCGAGCACGTCTCGTCAGAGGATGTCGCAGTGCACTGCCACGACGCCCACACGGCGACCCTGCCGATGCTGGCCAAGCTGACCGATCCCCCATCACCGCACGCTGGCTCCACGTTCGTCGTCACCGCCCACAACTGCGGCGCCGCCTATCGGCAGCGCTGTCTTGACCGGGAGTTCGTTGCGGCCGTGACGGGCGTTCCCGAGGCGGCCGTCGAGCAGTGCGTGATCGACGGCGAGTTCGATCCGTTCGGATCCGCCGCGCTCTACGCCGACCGGTTCACGACTGTGAGCGATGGCTACGCCTGGGAGATCCAGCGCGCGAACCTGGCCAGTTCGGGCGCCGATCCCGACATCGTTGGCCTTTCGCACTTCCTCGAACGGAACGGCATCCGCCTGTTCGGCATCGTCAACGGCATCCTGCCCAAGCTCAAGGGGCCGGAGACACTGCAGCCGGAGGTCAGTCGCGCCGACCGCGTCGCCGGGAACTTCCGCTGGAAGCCGGAGTTCCGCCGGAGGTTCGAGAAGAGGATCTCCCGCGCGCGGATGCCCGCAAGCTGGGGCGTCGACCCAGGGAATCGCCTCGGCGACCTCAAGGGGATGGAGCCCCGAGGGTGCCTGTTCACCTTCGTTGGCCGGTGGTCGTACCAGAAGGGCGTCGACATCATCGCGCGTGCGGCGGACGAGGTCCTGGACCTGCACCGGGACGCGGGTCTCTGCGTCATCGGCGAGGGCAACCAGCCATTCCTCAGGGCGGACCTGAACGACCTGGTCGAGAGATTCCGGGGGCGGGTCGTGGTGATCGAGGCGTTCAGCGAACGTCTAGCCGCGAGTGTCTATGCGGCGGGCGACTTCTTTCTCGTGCCGTCGCGCTTCGAGCCCTGTGGGCTGGTGGACATGATCGCTCAGCTCAACGGCAACATCCCGATCGTCAACCAGGTCGGAGGCCTGTCCAAGGTGATCGACGGCGTGACGGGCATCGGATACCTGGCGACCGACGATCGGCACAACGTGCGCCACTTGGTGACGGCCATGCGCTCAGCCATCGCGCTGCGGGCCAATGGTGACCGCTACGCCCGCATGCAGCGGGACGCCGACCAGGCGGTGCGTACGAAATTTGGCTGGGACATCGTCTTCGACAAGTACGCGCGGCTGTACGGCACCGGACACAGCAGGACGCCGCGTAGGGGAATGCGGGTTCCCTCTTAAGCGTGACAGCACAGCGGCCATGAGAAAGGCACAAGCATGACACCAGCAGTTTCGGAACTGGCGGCACCAGCCAGCTCGTCGACAGGCAGCGGTTCGAGCAAGTCGCCGCACGTCGCCTACTTCTCAATGGAGATCGGACTGGCGAGCAACGTCCCGACCTACTCGGGGGGGCTGGGCGTGCTCGCCGGCGACACCCTTCGTTCGGCCGCCGATCTGGGCATCCACATGGTCGGCATCACCCTGCTGTACCGCCGCGGGTACTTCCGACAGCGCATCAGCGTCGAGGGCGACCAGGTGGAGCAGCCGGTGGAGTGGACGCCGGAAGGCACGATGCTGCACACCGACGCCCAGGTGCAGATTACGATCGAGGGTCGCCAAGTCACGGTGGGCTGTTGGCGCTATGACGTGCAAGGCGAGACGGGCCACGTCGTTCCGGTGTACTTGCTGGACACCGACCTCGACAAGAACGCCCCCGACGACCGCGAGCTGACCCATTACCTCTACGGCGGCGACGACCGCTACCGGCTCTGCCAGGAAGCGATCCTGGGCATCGCCGGCCAGCGCATCCTAGCTGCTCTGGGCCACGGCGATACGGAGGTCTTTCACATGAACGAAGGACACTCCTCGCTGCTGGGCCTGGCGCTGCTCGAGAGGCGCATGAGCGAGAGGTCATCAAGGCGGGTCGGCGCCGCGGACGTGGCGGAGGTGCGCAGGCGATGCGTCTTCACCACCCACACGCCAGTGCCCGCGGGCCACGACCAGTTCCCTCGCTGGCTGGTGGAGAGTGTGCTCGGCGAGGAGCGGACCAGACTACTCGCCTCTGCCAGGCTGCTGGACGGCGCCACCCTCAACATGACGGGGCTTGCGCTCGAGTGCTCGCACTACGTCAATGGCGTCGCCCGCATACACCAGACCGTTTCGCAGGACATGTTCCCGAAATACCGCATCCGTGCAGTGACGAACGGCGTTCACTCCGTGACATGGGCATCAGCTCCGATGCGCGATCTGTTCGACCGCTGCATCCCGGAGTGGCGGGCGGACAACATGTACCTGCGCTACGCCAGCGACATTCCGCTGGACGACCTCCAAACGGCCCATCGCAACGCGAAGCGGGAGCTGCTGCAAGTCATCGCCAAGCGGACGGGCATCGCTTTCGACGAGGCCACGTTCACCATGTGTTTCGCTCGCAGGGCAACCGCGTACAAGCGCTGTCACCTGCTGTTCGAAAACCTTGACAGGCTGCGCTGGATCGCCGAGAACGTGGGTCCGTTCCAGCTCATCTTCGGCGGCAAGGCACACCCTCGGGACAAGGGCGGGAAGCGCATGATCCGCCTCGTGCACGAGGCTGCCCGAGAACTCGAGCCGATTGTTCGGGTGGTCTACATCGAGAACTACGAAATGGACCTCGGGCTGCTGCTCACGAGCGGTGCGGACGTGTGGCTGAACACACCCCAAAAGACCCGCGAGGCCTCCGGCACGAGCGGCATGAAGGCGGCCCTGAACGGCGTGCCGAGCCTGAGCGTCCTCGACGGCTGGTGGACCGAGGGGCACGTGGAGGGTGTCACGGGATGGTCCGCTGCGAACTACCCCGGGGCACCGGACGACGACGCCAGCGTGGCGCACGCGCTGTACGACAAGCTCGAACGTGTGGTCATCCCGCTCTTCTACGACCGGCCGAAGGAGTACGCCAAGGTGATGCGCTCCGCTATCGCCCTGAACGGATCGTTCTTCAACACGCAGAGGATGGTCTCGCAGTACCTCTTCAACGCGTACGCAGGGCGCAAAGCCTAGTCCCTGCCGACACTTGCGTCCGAGCTTGGACCCGATTCCCAGCGTCGGAGTGCGTGGTATTCTCGCATTGCCCGGCAGGGCAGTTCCCATGGCTCGTCTGAAACTGCTGGCCTGTGCCACGCTCCTACCACTCGTCCTATGGAGCCAGTCCTCGACGCAGACCACGCTGCGCAACCCACCCTCGGGAGCGGACCATGTGCTGCTGGTGACCTTGGGCGTTGGAGAGCAGTCCAAAGTCCAGTGGGACGGCTCCTTGGAGGTCGGCAGCGGTGAGCTGGTCGAGCTGGTGGGCTACGAGATGCGCGTCGGCGACGTGATCCACCCGCCGCGGCGCTGGGAGGCTGCAACCAGGTCGGCGTTCCCGTTCACGCGGCGCGCCCACGATGAGAACATCCTCGAAGACCTCGCCGAACCGGTCTACCTGTCACCCCGGTTTTACGTCTACTTGAACGGCACACCGTCGACAACGGTGTCGTTCAGGACGGCGCAGGGCGACTTCGAGGTTGTGCTGAGCGAGGTGCCGCTGACAGGCAACGCCGCGTTCCTGGATGGCCGCGCCACGGTGGCACGGGTGCCAATGCCAATGCTCGTGGGCAGGGGAGACCCCGGACCCACCAGCCAACGCTTGACCGACAATGACTTCCCCGCCCTTGCGGTTGCCTCCGACGACACCGTTTGGATCGCCTACAGCGGGTTCTCGGACGGCTCGGACCGCGTGTTCGCGACCCGCATCCGTCCGGGAGCGTCGACGGCGGAGAACGCGCCGCCCTACGCGGTCAGCCGAGACGGCGGCGATGTCTACCGCACGGCGGTCGCGGAGGACGGCGAAGGCAAGACATGGGTGATCTGGTCCGAGCAGGTCCGTGGCAACTGGGACCTGTACGCGAGGGCGTTCGACGGCGAGGGCTGGGGGCCAATCGAGCGTCTGACGCAAGCGGCGCAGCCGGACATCCACCACAAGGCCATGGCCGCCCCCGACGGGAGCATCCATCTCGTCTGGCAGGGTGCCCGCAACAGCCGCTTCGGCATCTGGCACAGGACCTATACGGCGGGCGAGGGCTGGGGCGACGCCTCGCGGGTGAGCGCCGTCGGCGCTGGCAACTGCTGGGAGCCCTCCCTGGCCGTCGACGGAGACGGCGTGGCGTACGTGGGGTGGGACCAATACAGCGAAGAGACGGGCTACGACACCTACCTGGCGCGCAGGAGCGGTGGCGCGTGGGATCCACCGCGTGCCGTCGCGGCGACCAAGCGCTTCGAGGCCTACATCACGCTTGCTGCCGACCAGCAGAACCGGGTCTGGATGGCCTGGCACGAGTCGGGCATCAATTGGGGCAAGGACTGGGGCTACCCGTTCGATATCCAGGCCAATGCCACTGGCCTCTACAACTCGCGCAACATCCGCATGGCCGTGTACGACGGCGGCACGATGCGAGCTCCGGCCAGCTCGCTGGAGGATTCGCTGCCGGATCGCGGCCCTGGGACCAACTTCTACGAATACCCGCAGCTTGCCGTGGACGGCGGCAACCGGGTTTGGGTGTTCTTCCGGCATCGGCGTCCCATGCAGCACAACGTCTACTGGCGGACGCCGTCGCACCACGCGCTGTGGGAGATCTACGCCAGCTACCACGACGGTAACGAATGGTCGCCGACGCTCCTGCTGCCCTACTCCACCGGACGAACGGACATGCGAGTCGACGCTGCGGCGGACGCGAGCGGGCGCCTAGTCGTGACCTACCCGACCGACCGGCGCAGCTTCCGCGACTTCGTCAACGTCATGCCGGACGTATTCGCCTCGCGCCTGCCGATGCCCAGCGACAACGCCAAGGCGCACCAGCTGCGGAACCTGCGGCTCCCACCCGTAGAGGCCGCCCGCCAGCCGCCCAACCGTCCGACGCGCGAGATGGCGGTCGACGAGCCCGTGCACCCGAACGGAGTGCAGGACGTGGAGCGGATCCGCGCCTACACCTACGACACTGGAGACGCCCGCTACAAGATCTACCGCGGCGACATGCATCGCCACACGGAGATTTCGTGGGACGGCTACAACGACGGTTCCACCGAGGACACCTATCGGTACGCCCTCGACCCGGGCGCGCTGGACTTCCTGGCGATCACGGAGCACAACTTCGGCGTGGCCGACGAGTACGACTGGCACCGTAGCCAGAAGTACGTCGACATCTTCCGCGTCGGCTCCTCGTTTGTGCCGTTGTTCGGATACGAACGTTCGATCCGGTATCCCAATGGCCACCGCAACGTGGTCTTCCCTTACCGTGGCGCACCGATCCTCGACTACCAGCACTACGAGTGGTCCCAGTCCTCCAACTATCAGCGTCAGGGCGCCGAGCGGTTCTTTGCCTATCTGCGGAAGTACAAGGCGATCGCGATGCCGCACACGTCGGGCACGGACATGGGCACGGACTGGGCCGACTACGATCCAGAGGTCGAGCCGATCGTCGAGATCTACCAGAGCGACCGCAACAGCTACGAATGCGAGGGCTGCTGGAGATCCGCACCACAGGACGATCCGTCCAAGCAGTTCGGCGGATATCGCCCCGAGGGCATGGTGTCCAAGGCGTGGGAGATGGGCTACCGGCTGGGCGTCCAGGCAAGCTCGGACCACCTCGCCACGCACACCTCGTATTCGATGCTGCTGGCCGAGGACAGCTCGCGCGAGGCGCTCGTGAACGCCATCCGGGCTCGCCGCACCTATGGAGCGACCGACAACATCATTGTCGACTTCCGCCTAGTGGAGGATGGCAGCGAGCACATGATGGGCGAAGCGGCGGAGATCGACGGGACGCCGGTCTTCCGCGTGCACATCGAGGGCACGGACAACTTGGGCGAGGTCGAGATCGTCAAGAACAACGCCCAGGTCTACCGTCAGACTCCGGGCACCGAGATCGTCGATTTCGAGTACCGCGACAGCGGCGCTCCCGGCGAGGAGGCCGACTTCTACTACGTCCGGGTGCGTCAGTCCGACCGCGACAAGCAGGTAGCGTGGAGTTCACCGATCTGGGTGACGGGCCGGTAGCGCACACCTCGGCTCGCCGTCCGCCACGGGGCCGGAAACGATCTGCAGGCTGGCCAGGTCGGCCCGCCTGCGCTTGCACGGCTTAGGACCGGCCTCCAGAATGGGGTGGATGGTCACGATGCGTGCAGCCCTGACGCTGAGCACCCTGCTCTTTGCGACATCCGTGCTGGCGGCTCCGGCCATCGGCCCTTCGGTCGACTTCGAGAAGGATGTCCGGCCGATTCTGGCTGACGCGTGCTTTGCGTGCCATGGCCCCGACGGCAACGCTCGGCAGGCGGACCTGCGGCTGGACACGAAGGAGGGCGTGTTCGCCGACCGCGGCGGGTACCAGCTGATCGTGCCGGGCGACGCGGACGGGAGCCGGCTGTTCCAGCGGATGAACCATACCGAAGCGGCCCTGCGGATGCCTCCGCCGCAAGCGGAGCGTCGACCGAACCCGCACCAGGTGGAGACGGTCCGCCGCTGGATCGACGAGGGTGCGCAGTGGAAGTCCCACTGGGCCTACCGGCCCGTGACCCGCCCCGTGCCTCCTGACGTGCGAAGCGGAACCAACGCCGCGAACGAGATCGACGCGTTTGTGCTGGCACGACTCGCCGACACCGGACTGGAGCCTTCGCCGGAGGCGGACAGACGCACGCTCATGCGGCGTCTGAGCTTCGATCTGACGGGCCTGCCACCGACCCCCGATTCAATGGCCACGTTCCTCGCCGACGAGTCCCCGGAAGCCTACGAGCGACAGGTGGACCGGCTGCTCAGTTCACCGCACTACGGCGAGCGGATGGCGATGCTTTGGCTCGACCTCGCGCGCTACGCGGACACGCATGGATTCCATATCGACGGCCGCCGGGACATGTGGCTCTGGCGCGACTGGGTCATCGACGCCTTCAACGACAACAAGCCGTTCGACGAGTTCACGGTCGAGCAGATCGCCGGCGACCTCCTGCCGGACGCGACTCTGGAGCAGAAGGTCGCGACCGGGTTCAACCGCAATCACATGATCAACCACGAAGGCGGAGCGATCCCCGCCGAGTACCACACCGAGTACGTGGTCGATCGCGTCGAGACGGTTTCCACGGTCTGGATGGGCATGACCATGGGATGCGCCCGGTGCCATGACCACAAGTACGACCCGACCACGCAGCGGGAATTCTACGAGTTCTACGCGTTCTTCAACTCGGTTGACGAACTCGGCCTCGACGGCGTCGACGGCAACGCCGTCCCGATGCTGACGATTCCGAGCGGCAGTCAGGCCGACGAGATCTCCCGCCTCGACGAGGCCATTCGCTCTGTCCAGGCGGACCTGCCAAACAGGATCGTGCAGCGGCTGATCGACGATTGGCTGAAGACCGCCACTGAGACCATCCCACGCGCCACTGTGGCCGGGCTAGAGGCGCACTACGAGATGGAGGGTGGGTTCGCCGACTCCTCGGGACGCTACCGTCACGGGCGCATCATGCGGGGAGAACCGTTGTTCCCCGCGTTCAAGTCCGGCACCGGGGCGTCCTTCGACATCGACACCCACATCGAGTTCCCGGGCACTCGCGACATCGACCTGTCCGGCCCCTTCACCGTGACCTTCTGGATGGGGCGGAGCGGTCTGGTCGAGACCGGCCTGATTCACAAGATTGATGACCCGGCCAGCATGCGCGGCCTCTCAATGACCTTGAGCCGCCCCGTCTCGATCCCGGACGCACTGCTGCGCGAATACGAACTCACCGTGCGGCTGTTGTCGAGCACCGACTCGGCCATCGCGGTGCGTCCGGCCGAACCTCTGCGCGACCGGCGATACGGTGGCAACACCTATCACGTTGCCATCTCGTACGACGGGTCCGGCGAGGCGAGCGGCATGCAGATCCACCTCAACGGCGAGCTCGTGGAGACAGAGATCCTGGCCAATGGACTTGCGGGCAGCCCCGCCAACGACGCGCCCTTCGCCATCGGTGACGCACGGTTCAACGGCCGCTACACGGGCAAGCTGGACGACCTCCGGATCTACTCCCGGATCCTGTCCACCGACGAAGTCCAGGTGATTCACACTCATGAGCCCGTGCGAGCCGCCCTTGGCATGCCGTACATCGACTGCCGTGCGGTGCTCGCAGACGCGCCGCCAAAGGCCGAAGACGACATCTACGCCCCCAAGACGGACTCGAAGATCACTCGTTGCCGCAACCGCGAGGCGCAGCTGAAGGACTACTTCCTCACCCACGCCGCGCCCACCAAGCAGCGGCAGCTCTACGTGCAGCAGGGAGAGCTCCGGGAGGAGCGCAAGGCCGTCGCGGCCAAGGTTCCCAACGTCATGGTCATGCAGGAGTTGTCGGAGCCCCGCGAGACCTACATGCTCGGGCGGGGTGACTACCGGAACCGCGGCGAGCAGGTTACGCCAAACACGCCGGCGTGGCTGCCCCCCTTCCCCGACAGTGCACCTCGCAACCGGCTCGGCCTAGCCAGATGGATCGTGAGCGACGAGAACCCGTTGACCGCCCGCGTGGCAGTCAACCACTACTGGCAGTCCTACTTCGGCCATGGGCTGGTAGACACCTCCGAGGACTTCGGCCTGCAGGGCGAGTCGCCGTCGCATCCGGCGCTGCTGGACTGGCTGGCGCGGGAGTTTGTCGAGAGCGGGTGGGATGTCAAGGCGCTGCAGAAGAAGATCGTCATGTCGGCCACCTATCGGCAAGCCTCGAAGGCGACGCCCGACCTGCTGACAAAGGATCCTGAGAACCGGCTGCTGGCGCGGGGATCCCGCCATCGGCTGCATGCCGAGTTCGTCCGCGACAACGCCCTGCAGGCCTCGGGTCTGCTGCACTCCGAGATCGGCGGACCGAGCGTGTTTCCCTACCAGCCGGACGGACTCTGGAAGGAGATGGCGTACGGCGACATGTTCACAGCCCAGGTCTATCGGCTCGGATCTGGATCGGACCTGTACCGCCGCGGCATGTACACGTTCTGGAAGCGCACCATCCCGCCGCCATCGCTGGGGGTGTTCGACGCGCCGGACCGCGAGAAGTGCATCGCCCGGCGCTCCCGGACCAACACCCCACTGCAGGCGCTGGTCCTGCTGAACGATCCGACGTATGTGGAAGCGTCGCGGGCACTGGCTGAGCGCATGCTCAACGAAGCGGGGGACGATGCGCCAGACCGCATCCGCCTCGCGTTCGACAACACCCTCGCCCGCCTGCCCAGCCGCGTCGAAACGACACTTCTGGTGGGCCTGGCGAACGAGCAGCTGGCCAAGTTCCGGGATGCACCAGACCAAGCCCGCGAACTGCTGGAAGTCGGTGCCTCGGAGGCCGATCCCGGTCTGGAGCCGCCGGAACTTGCGGCCTGGACCGTCGTCGCAAGCAGCATCCTCAATCTCGACGAGACCATCAGCAAGGAGTGACTCCAGCGTGAACCCCGGGCTCGAACGCAACCTTCTGACGACGCGCCGCCAGTTCTTCGGACGGACAGCGACGGGGATCGGACCCATTGCCCTGTCCAGCATCCTCACCGCCGACGGATTGGCCAACGTACCTGCAGGCGACGCTGGCGCTGCCGGCCTGCCCGATCTGCCGCACTTCGCCGCCAAAGCAAAGCGGGTGATCTTCATGTTCCAGTCGGGAGCTCCGTCGCAGATCGACCTGTTCGACCACAAGCCGATGCTGCGCAGGTTCCAGGGCCAGGATCTGCCGGACTCCGTGCGTCAAGGACAGCGCATCACCGGGATGACGTCCGGCCAGGATCGCCTGCCTGTGGCGTCGTCGATCTTCGAGTTCCAGAGGCACGGCCAGTCCGGAACCGAGATCAGCGAGCTGCTGCCGCACACCGCCAAGGTCGTGGACGACATTGCGATGGTGCGGACCGTCCATACGGACGCCATCAACCACGATCCCGCCATCACCTTCATCCAGAGCGGATTTCAGCAGCCGGGGCGACCCTCCATGGGCTCATGGGTGAGCTACGGACTTGGCAGCGAGAACAGCGATCTGCCTGGATTCGTCGTGCTGATCTCCCAAGGCAGCAACCTAGCCCAGTCCCAGCCCCTGTTCTCACGCCTGTGGGGCTCCGGATTCCTGCCGTCGCGCTATCAGGGAGTGAAGTTCCGCTCAAGCGGCGATCCGGTTCTCCACCTGTCCAACCCACAGGGCATCGACTCCTCGACGCGCCGGAGCATGCTGGACGTCGTCTCCGAGATCAACAGGCTGCGGTCACAGGAGTTCGGCGATCCCGAGATCGAGACGCGCGTCGCCCAGTACGAAATGGCCTACCGCATGCAGACGTCGGTCCCGGAGCTTATGGACCTGTCAGGCGAGCCAGAGCACGTGTTCGAGCGCTACGGGCCCGACTCGCGCCGTCCCGGCACCCACGCGGCGAACTGCCTGCTGGCGCGGAGGCTCGCCGAGAGGGACGTGCGGTTCGTTCAGCTGTTCCATCGGGGCTGGGACCAGCACACGGACCTGCCACGCGACATCCGACTGCAGACCAAGGACACGGACCAAGCCTCGGCAGCTCTGGTGATGGATCTCAAGGAACGCGGTCTGCTTGACGACACGCTTGTGATCTGGGGTGGCGAGTTTGGCCGCACGGTCTACTGCCAGGGCAAGCTGAGCGAGACCAACTACGGACGAGACCACCATCCACGCTGCTACACGATGTGGATGGCCGGAGGGGGCATCAAGGCGGGCTTAACCCACGGCAAGACTGACGACTACTGCTACAACGTCGTCGAGGATCCGGTCCACGTCTACGATCTGCAGGCTACCGTTCTGCGCTGCTTGGGCGTGGACCACAAGCGCCTTACATTCAAGTACCAAGGTCGCCACTTCCGGCTGACCGACGTGCACGGCGAGGTTGTGGAGCCACTTCTGGCATAGACCGGCGACCGTCCCTCCCCAGGCATTCACAGGAGTTGCCATGCCAAGACCACTGACCCGAAGAGCGTTCCTCGGAGCAACGGGGACCGCGTTCGCACTGCACGCCTGCGCCGGAGAAGACGCTCCCGAAGGCGCCCCGGCGGGCGCGTTCGAACCGAACTGGGATTCCATCCGCACCCATGAAGTCCCATCCTGGTTCCACGATGCGAAGCTCGGGATCTTCGTGCACTGGGGGCTGTACTCGGTCCCCGCTTGGGCTACACCCGTAGGCGAGCTCGGCAAGATCGACTGGGGGAAGTGGTTCGCCAACAACCCCTACTCGGAGTGGTACCTGAACTCACTCCGCATCGACGGTTCGCCGACGCAGAGGCACCACCGAGAGACCTACGGCGAGGACTTCGGGTACATGGACTTCGCGCCACAGTTCAACGAGTCGCTACAGCAATGGGACCCACAGGCGATGGCCGGACTGTTTTCCGACGCCGGTGCTCGGTATGTCGTCCTGACCACCAAGCACCACGACGGGTTCACGCTCTGGCCGAGCGAGGTCGAGAATCCGCACCTGCCTGCCGACCGCCGTGCCACCTCCCGCGACGTGGTGGGCGAGCTGACGACGGCCGTCAAGACGGCGCAGATGCGCATGGGGTTCTACTACTCCGGGGGACTGGACTGGAGCTTCAATCCCGAGCCCATCGACACGCTAGAGAAGGTTTTCTCCACGATCAACCACACGCAGGAGTTCGCCGACTACGCCGACGCGCACTGGCGGGAGCTTATCGCCAGGTACGATCCGACGATCCTCTGGAACGACATCGGCTATCCAGAGCAGGCCGACCTCGCGCAGATCGTGGCGGATTTCTACAACACCCATCCCGATGGACTGATCAACAACCGCTTTGAGATCGAAAAGGATGGAGCGCCGCCGCGCCACCATGACTTCGAAACGCCGGAGTACGCGAAGATGGACGAGATCACGGACTACAAGTGGGAGACCTGCCGTGGTCTGGGGTACTCGTTCGGCTACAACCAGGTCGAGACGGATGAGCACACGATCGGCGAAGGGGAGCTGATCCATCTGCTCGTCGATATCGTGAGCAAGAACGGCAATCTCCTCCTGAACGCCGGCCCCATGCCCGACGGCACGATTCCAGAGCTGCAGGCAAGCCGGCTGCGCACGTTGGGAGCGTGGCTAGGCCGCAACGGCGAGGCCATTTACGGCACAAGGCCATGGAGTCGCGCAACCGGCAAGACGGACGGCGGTGTGGATGTGCGGTTCACCGCGAAAGACGATGTGATCTATGCAACGCTGCTCGGACAGCCGGAGGGCACCTCCATCGCTCTGGAGCTGGGCGAGCCTGGAACAACAGCCACAGTCCGTGTTGTGGGCGAGTCGGGCCAGGCGGAGACCACATACAACGACGGCAAGCTGGTGGTGAACCTGGCGAGTCCTCTTCCCGAGGGCCACGCACACCCACTGCGCATCGAACTGAGCTAGCAGACGCCGGCCCGGCACCCGAGCGGCACGGCGCTAGAGGGCTGCGCCAAGCACACGGCCAGAACTGCTGTACGGGAGCCCCTTTCGGACAAGCTGTACTTGGACGGTCGGAATCATCCAAGTAGGATGATTTCGCCGCTGGGACTCCAGAGGCGAAACCAATGCCAGGATCGAAGCGCAGCCTCCTCGAACGCGACCTTGAGCACCTCATCCATCCGCTGCACTCGAGGAGACAGCACGAGCGAGGTCACGTCTGGGTTCGGGGCCAAGGCGCACTGATCGTCGAAGCGGATGGACACGAATGCATCGACGGTCTGGCAGGCCTGTGGAACGTTGCAGCCGGCCATGGTCGCCAGGAACTGGCAAAGGCGGCCAGCAAGCAGATGGAGACAGTCGCGTACTGCTCGGGATACGCAGGCAGCTCCAATCCGCGGGCCATCGAGCTCGGGGAACGGCTCGCGGATCTGATTTACCCCAGCATCAACCGGTTCTTCTTCACCTCCGGTGGTGGCGAGGCCTCGGAGACAAGCTTCAAGCTGGCGCGCTCGTACTGGAAGATTCGCGGCAAGGACAGCAAGACCAAGGTCATCTCGCGGCAATGGGGCTACCACGGCGTGACACTGGCCGCCATGAGCGCGACGGGCATCTCTGCCTACTGGCCGCTGTTCGAGCCACGCGTCCCTGGGTTCGTGCACATACCGTCGCCGTATCCCTATCGGTATGAGGCACCTCCCGGCACCAACCCCGGCGTAGCCGCCGCGGATGAACTGGAAGCCGCGATCCTACGCGAGGGACCAGATACCGTGGCGATGTTCATAGCGGAGCCGGTCCAAGGTGCTGGAGGCGTCCTCGTGCCGCAGGACGAGTATTTCCCTCGCATCCGCGAGATCTGCGACCGCTACCAGGTGCTCTTGGTGGCTGACGAGGTCATCACTGGGTTTGGCAGGACGGGCGAGTGGTTTGCCTTGCAGCACTGGGGAGTTGAACCGGACATCGTGCAGTTCGCCAAGGCAATCACCTCGGGCTACTTCCCCTTCGGCGGCGTTGGCGTTTCGGACGAAATCGCCAGCGCCGTAGACGAATGCAGCTCGCCGTGGATGCACGCGTACACCTACAGTGCCCATCCCGTCGGCTGTGCCGTGGCGCTGGAAAACATCGCCATCCTCGAGCGCGAGGAGCTGCCTCAGCGGGCGGCCAAGAGTGGCGAGCGTCTGCTACTGGGACTGCACGGGGCGCTGTCTGAACACCCGCACGTGGGCGAGATTCGGGGCAAGGGCCTGATGTGCGCCGTTGAGTACGTCGAAGACCGAGACACGAAAGCCGAGTTCGCAAGGTCGCTACAGGTGGGGGAGCGCTTGCAAACGGCGATGTACGAGCGCGGACTGTTCACTCGGATGCGCGGGGAGGTCCTGTGTCTGGCACCGCCGCTCGTCACGACGGACGCCCAGCTGGACAGCATCGTTCAGACCGTGGCGGACTCGACGAAGACCGTGCTCGGATAGCGACCGCAGGCCCCGATGACGACCTGCAAGGAGGCCCGCTCGCCTACGGATCGGGCAGAGGGGATTCAGCCAGCAACGTCCCGCTGCGCGACACCGGCATAGTCCAGCTCCCGGCGCGCCCGGCGCTCCCCGGGCAGCAGCGCTCCGTACAGCGCGTCCAACACTGGAGTGGCGACGCTCTTCTCCCGCGCGTCACGACACACCGTACCAAGCTGGTCGTTGAGCTCCGACGGCTCACCACGCTCCAGGTCGCGATGCATGGAAGCCGTTGTGAGTGGCGACAGCTTCTCATATCGAGCCAGCATCTTCACCACCAAGCCTTCGGGGATGGATGCGCGACAGGCGTTGCCGACAGCAGCGATCTCCTCGCCCGCAGCCTGGAGCAGTGACCTCGTCTCAGGGACCGCCAGAAGCACGCCCAAGGGTGCCCGCGAAACGGCGCCAACGGAGCCGATTGAACACACCATCACCAACTTCGTCCACATCTCGGTCCAAACGTCCGGTGAGGCATCGGCGACCATACCCTGCGCGGGCTTGAGCAAGTCCTCGAGTCCGGATGCCCTCGCGGACACCCCACCCGCCATCTCGCCAAAGGTGATCGAAGGCAGGATGCCTGTGTGCTCGATGCGGCCTGGAGACTTGCGCTCAGCGAAGATCCTGCTGAGGCCGCCAAGAACCCGCTCAGGCCCGAGCACCGCGGTCAGCATCTCGGGCGACTTCACGCCGTTCTGGAGCGGTACGAACAGAGTCTTCGGGCCAGCCAAGCGCGCTGCGGCGGCGGCCGAAGCGGAGACATGCTCGGCCTTGGATGCGAAGAACACCACATCCGGAGCGTGATAGTCGGAGTCAGCGTGAACCGCCTTCGGATGGTCGATCGAAACGTCGCCGAATCGACTGCTGATGCGTATCCCCTGTTCACGCAGTAACTTAGCGCTCTGGGGACGAAGGAGGAACGTGACATCGAGGCCAGCCTCGATCATCCTGGCGCCGAAGTATCCGCCTACAGCTCCAGCGCCCGCGACCAAAATGCGCATTTCAGAACGCTCCGCTCAACCAGAAGCTGTCACCAAGCTACCAGCACGAAATCGCGATGCGAGAGTGCCTGCAAACTCAGATCCTGCTCGCGCCACAACGCGTTCTGCCCCACGAGGAACGGCCTGGAGGGAAGACAGTATAATTGAGTTTGGGCGTGGCTCCTCCCTGCTGGGAGGTGGTGTAACGGTAACACGGCAGACTCTGGATCTGTTTATCGGGGTTCGAATCCCTGCCTCCCAGCCACGTGCGAGAGCGTTTTCACGGGCGCATTTGAACGGCTCCGGACACGCTTCCGGACAGAGGGAATCGGGCCCCGAATGTTATGATGGGCTCTGCGCTTGGCAGGGCCGGCGTAGCTCAGCTGGTAGAGCATCTGATTTGTAATCAGACGGTCGGGGGTTCGAGTCCTCTCGCCGGCTCCATTTGTCAAGGCGGTCGACCGGAGACCGATCGCGGAAGCGCGGGAGTAACTCAATGGTAGAGTCACAGCCTTCCAAGCTGTTGGTTGCGGGTTCGATCCCCGTCTCCCGCTCCATCCGCGCATGAAGAGACCCAGGCCGACGTAGCTCAGTTGGTAGAGCGCGTCCTTGGTAAGGACGAGGTCACGGGTTCGAGTCCCGTCGTCGGCTCCAGTTACCGCGGTCCCTAGCCGCTCTGCAGGGCGTCCAGCTCGGCCGACTTGAAACCGAGCACGATCCTCTCCCCACTCACCACGACGGGGCGCTTGATCAGATTCGGGTTCTCCGACATCAGACGCAGCGCCGTCGCGCGGTCCGGGGGATTCGCCTTCAAGCCCAGTTCCCTGTACACCTTGTTGCGCGTGTTCAGGAAAGGCAGGTGGTCCCGCGATCCGATCAGGGCGTCAAGAGCATCCACGCTCAGGCCCTTGTTCAGATTGACCAGCTCCAGATCAGTGCCAGCTTCGGTCAGGTAACTCCTGGCCTTGCGACAAGACGTTCAATTTGGCTTGTGATAGAAGCGCATCTCGGCCACCAGACAATTCTACCGAGCTAAGCTATGCCTTGTGCGATGGGCGCTGCGCAGCACGGTGCCGCCGATCGACCGGTTGCTACTGATCGAGAGCGGACCGCGCGGTGAAGTGCAGCATCTGATACCTGCACTGCGGGAGCAGGTCTGCGGCGACGCGCCGATCGACCTCTTCACGTGCCTTCCGGACGAGCCCAGCGGACTGGGCGTCGGAGCCCGGGCATGGCGAAGCTTCGAGGCAGCCACCAACCGGGAACGCTGGCGGCTCCTGCAGGTCCTTCGCAGGGAGCGCCATCCGGCGGCCGCAATCCTGTGGGCGACAGTCCCCTGCTTGCGGGATGGAAGCTGGTGATGGCAGCGCTGCTGCCCGCGAAGATTCTGCTCGTGACGGGCCACGAGGACTGTTTCTGGCTGGACCGCAAACACTGGCGCCAAGCCCTGCAGCTCGCTGTTTCCCGCAGTGGCGTGCGCAACCCCGAGTTTCTGCGCAAGGTCGTGCACGTGGCAGTCCTGCCGTTTGAACTGTGCATGCTGCTCGGATTTGCCGCCAAGGTTCATCTCGCACGCCTAGCCCGAGCCGCTGGAACGCAGGACAGCGGCCATAGCTCCGATTAGCGGGCCCAGCCCCGTAGGATGGATGTGATGCGTGCATGGCGCTGGATCGTCCTTGCGGCTGCCGCGACGGCAACTCCGCTCGAGGCCTATGTGGGCCCCGGCGCAGGCTTCGCATTCGTGGGTTCGCTGTTCAGCCTCCTTGCGGCCTTCGCCGCAGGAGCGGCGGCCATCCTCGTTCTCCCGTTTCGATTCGCTTGGCGCTTTGTACGCGGCCAGCAGGGATTTCGCAAGGCCAAGATCCGCAAGTTGATCTTCCTAGGGCTGGACGGCCTAGAGCCGGATCTGGTCGATCGATACCTCAAGGAGGGCAAGCTGCCCAACCTCGCCGCCCTGCGGGAGAGTGGCCGGTACAGTCGGCTGCGAACCACCTATCCTGCGCTGTCACCGGTGGCCTGGGCCACATTTGCCACCGGATCGAATCCAGGCAAGCACAACCTGTTCGACTTCTTGAACCGCAACCTGCGCTCCTACCTGCCCGAACTCTCGTCGTCCAGGGTTCACCAGCCATCACGTACGTGGAGCATTGGCCGCTGGCGGCTGCCGCTCTCCAAGCCAACGGTTGAGATGCGCCGGAAGAGCAGGCCCTTCTGGGCGATGCTCGGCGACCACGCCGTCACTTCGACCATTCTGCGCGTGCCCATCACCTTCCCACCCGAACCGTTCGAGGGGAGGCTGCTGTCGGCCATGTGCACGCCCGACCTGCTCGGCACGCAGGGCAGCTTCCAGTCGTTCTCGACCGAGTCGAGCGGTGCGGCGTTCGAGGAGGGCGGCGCCAGCTACCCGCTGCGCAAGGACGGCGACGCCTACGTTGGAGAGATCCGCGGCCCTGACAACACGATCCTCGACGGTTCCGGAGCGATGACGGTCCCGTTTCGGCTCACGGTCGGGCCAGCGTCGTGTTGCGGAACGCTCGAGATCGACGGCAAGGAGTACGATCTCCACGCGAGTAGTCACACCCCGTGGATCCGGCTCAAGTTCGCGGCCGGACTTGGCATCAGCGTGACCGGAATCGCGCAATTCCGACTCGTACGGGCCGAGCCGCACCCGTGCCTCTACGTTTCGCCCATCGCAATCGACCCAGAGAAGCCCGCACTCCCGGTCTCGCACCCGCCGTTCTACGCACCCTACCTGGCCAAGCTGCTGGGCGAATTCTCAACGCTCGGTCTGGCTGAGGACACGTGGGCCCTCAACGAGCGCGTCATCGACGAGCAGGCGTTCCTGGACCAGGCAAACCAGATCTGCAGGGAGCGTGAGGCGATGTTTGAGTCAGCCCTCAAGCGCACCCGCAGGGGCGTTGTCGCATGTGTGTTCGACACACCGGACCGGGTCCAGCACATGTTCTACCGCTATCTCGAGCCAAATCACCCGGCGCACGCCACCAACGGGAACTCGATCGATCGCTATGGCCGAACCATCGAGGAACTCTACGTCAAGATGGACCGAATCGTCGGCAACACCATGCAGCACGTCGATGACGAGACTGTGCTGATCGTGCTCTCCGACCATGGCTTCAAGTCGTTCCAGCGGGGAGTGAACCTCAATGTCTGGCTGGAGCAGAAGGGCTACCTCAAGGTCAAGAAGGACGCGGGCGACGAGGGCTACCTGCGATCCATCGACTGGACCCGAACCCGCGCGTACAGCTTTGGTCTGGCTGGAATCTACCTGAACGTCGAAGGCCGCGAGAGCGGAGGCATCGTGCCCCGCGGACAGGCGGAGGCTCTGGCGTCCGAGATAGCCGAAGCAATCACTGGACTCCGTGACACCGCGCGGGAGGCTGTGGCGGTGCACAAGGGATACACAAAGCATGCGATCTACCACGGACCCTACGTCGATGTCGCGCCCGATGTCGTCGTTGGGTTCAACCCTGGATACCGGAGCTCCTGGGGAGTCGCCTTGGGCAGGGTGGCCGGACCGGTGTTCGAGGACAACGTCAAGGCCTGGAGCGGTGACCACTGCGTCGACCCGCCCCAGATTCCAGGCGTGGTCTTCTGCAACCGCGACTTCGCCGCGGAGACTCCGGGTATCGAGGACATGGCGCCAACTGCCATGCGGCTCTTCGGTTACGAGCCGCCCGGCCACATGGACGGCGAGGACATCGGGGTAGCGGTCGTCCACTGACCCCTCGGAGAACCAGCTCTCCATCGGCGGTCCAGCGAGAGGAACGTCATGCAGGACGGCAACGTACCGCAGTTGGTGATCGTTGGTCGCCAGAACGTGGGCAAATCGACCTTGTTCAACCGCATCACCAAGTCCCGGCGAGCAATCGTTGGGAACCTGCCCGGCATGACCCGGGACCGTATCCGCATGCCGGCCCAGTGGAAGGGCAAGTTGTTCGAGGTCACCGACACCGGCGGCATGACGTTCTTCGCCAAGGAGGAGATGCCCGAGCTGGTCGACGAGCAGGTCCGGGCCGCCATCGAGACTGCTGATCACGTGATCTTCGTCGTCGACGGCCGTACCGAACTGGCCCAGCCGGACCGGGAGATGGCGGCCCTGCTGCGGCGCTGCGGCAGCAAGGTCAGTGTTGCCGTCAATAAGTGCGACACGCCGGCCCTGGACGATCTGCCGATGGCGTTCGGGGAGCTAGGGTTCGCATCCGTGTTTGGCGTTTCGGCGGAGCACGGCCGCGGGATCTCCGCGTTGCTGGCGTCGGCAACGCGCAACTTTGCCGACGACTCCGAAGATGATCAGGAGGAACGCGATGTCCGCTGGCCGATCCGAGTCGCCATCCTTGGACGGCCCAATGTGGGCAAGTCCACGCTGCTCAACAGGTTTACGGGCGACGAACGGTCCATCGTTTCGGCCGTGCCGGGCACGACGCGGGACGCTGTCGACGCGACTATCGAGCGTGGTGGGCAGCGATATCAGTTCGTCGACACCGCCGGAATTCGCCGCAAGGGCAGGACCCGTGAGATGGCGGAGAAGTTGAGCGTCGTCATGGCGCAGCGCCACCTCCGCATGGCCGATGTCGCGCTGCTGCTGGTGGATCCGGTCGAGGGCGTCACAGCCCAGGACGCACACATCGCTGGCTACGCCCACGAGGCAGGCAAGGCATGCGTAGTCGTTGTGAACAAGTGGGACCTCGAGACTCCCACGCAGGGTGACTTCCGCCGACATGTCCGACAGGAGTTGAAGATGCTCCGGTACGCGCACATCGCGTTCGTCTCCGCCCGCACCAGCAGACGTGTGCCTACGCTCTTTCCGTTGATACGCAAGGCGTTCACAAACGCGCGCCGACGTATCCCCACGGCCGACCTGAACAAGTTCCTAGCCAACTTGGACTTGGAGAGGGTCACGGTGCCAGGTCGAAAGCCCCGGCTATCGTTCGTCACGCAGGCCAGCACGGGGCCACCAACGTTCGTGTTCTTCAGCAGCCGCCGCGAGCCCTTCCACTTCGGCTTGGAACGCTATCTCGCCAACCAACTGCGCAAGCGGTTCAACCTTGAGGGCACTCCGATCGTGGTGCTCTCGAAGCAGCGCCGCAGGGGCTAGCGTGCACATCGCGCCCGTCTGATCGCCGAGAACGGTCTCCGTGAGCAGTTCGGTGTGAGCCTCGACAAACAGGTCCAGCGGCAGGCCCAAGGCATCGAACCCGCCGGTGACGCGCTTGCGGCGGTCGCGGATCCGATTGCGCCGCTCTCGGGCAAGGGGGTCCCAGCCGGCGACCGGGGCCACGACGTTCTCGCCCCGCCAGCAACCTGTCGGACTTATGCCTCTGCAGTGACGGCGTTCGAAGTACCCGCCGAGCAGGGCGGCGAAGGTCAGGAACTCGGCGTCGTGGGCGCTGTGGCCGAACCGCCGGAGGGCCTCGGCGCGGTGCCCGATCGGAATGGATCGACGAAGCCTCGGAACGACGTGGGGCTCTGGCCCGCCGGGGTCCACTGCGCTCATGGACGGGATCGGGCCGTGGTCAGGGACCCGTCAGACCGCCGCTGACATCCATGCGGTACATCCGGAATCCTGCATTGGTCTTGGCCGCGACCGCGGCACTGCGATAGTCGGGCGTGGTGACTTCGACGTCCACATGCCTGAGCGGATCCGCAGCGTGGTCGCCTAGCTCGCGGTGGACGATGCGCACATCGGGCAGGACCGCCCTGCCATCGCACTCGATCAGGTCCATTGCATCGAGGGCGGTCCTGCTTGCAGCCGCACGGTCGAGTCCGTCCCTGCGATGCCGCTCCACGCGTCCCGCGATCTCGGACCGCAGATCCGAGTCGGACCGGATCCGGACCACCCGAGCTCCACGGGATGCGAGGGCGTCCATTTCCTGCCTTGCCGCTCGGTAGACCGATGCATCGTGCAGGACCTGGTGCCTGCCTGCCCGGCCGGACCGATGACCACTACCTGGCGGAGCTGCTGGGGAGCGACCTGCGGCCGGTGGTGGCGCGCCGGATGTCCGGCTGGGTGCCCTGGCCGGCGAGCACCGGCGCATCTCGTACGGTCAGCTGGGCATCAGCCACCTCGGCGGGGTGCACGAGGCCCTGCTGTCGTTCCGGGGCTCCATCGCCCGGGAGGACCTGTACGAGGTGCAGGTCCCCGGGAGCGTGCGGGACGAGCTGGAGCCGGCCTGGTTCGTGACGGCGGAGGCCCTCGAGCAGTACACGGAGGAGGAGCGGGTCCACGTCCGGGACGAGCGGGGGCGCAGGCGGCTGCTGCGCCACCCGAAGGGCCGGTTCCTGTTCCGGAGGACGGGGCGCGAGCGCGAGCGGACGGCGAGCTTCTACACGCCGGAGCCGCTGACGCGGACGGTGGTGCGGCAGGCCCTGGAGGAGCGCATCGACGCGGGCATGCCGGCCGCGCGGATCCTGCAGCTGCGGGTGTGCGAGCCGGCGATGCGGCGGGCATGGCGCGGCGCATCCTCGACGAGACGGGGCTGCTGGACCTGGAGCGGCTGTGCGAGCTATTCCCCCGGCTGGGGTTCGTGGACGCGCTGGCGGAGCGCATGCGGTTCCTGCACTGGGACCTGGCGTTCGCGGACGTCTTCTACGGAACGGGGCCGGACGGGGAGCCCTCCACGGGCTTCGACCTGGTGCTGGGCAACCCGCCCTGGATCAAGCTCTCCTGGGACGAGGCCGGCGTGATCGGGGACTTCGAGCCGACCGTGGTCGTGCGCCGGCGCAGGGCCGCGGCGCTGCGCCGGGAGCGGCCGGGGCTGCTCGCGCGCAGCCCCGGCCTGCGGGCGGCCTACCTGGACGAGTACGCCGCGACGGAGGCGACCAAGGCCTACCTGGGGGCGCCCCAGAACTACAGTCTGCTCCAGGGCATGCAGGCGAACTCGTACAAGTGCTTCCTGCCGCAGGCCTGGAGCGTCCTCGGCGAGCGCGGCGTGGCCGGCCTGCTGCATCCCGAGGGCCTGTTCGACGACCCCAGGGGCGGGGCGCTGCGCGCCGCGGTCTACGCCCGCCTGCGGGCCCACTTCCAGTTCCAGAACGCGCGCAAGCTCTTTGCGGACGTGGGTGACCGCGTCCGGTTCAGCGTGAACGTCTACGGGCCCGAGCGCGGGCGTCCGGGATTCGTGCACATGGCCAACCTCTTCGCCGCGGAGACCATCGAGGCGTCGTCGGAGCACCCGGGCACCGGTCCGGTGCCGGGCATCAAGCGCGTCGGCGGGGGCTGGGAGACGGACGGCCACGCAGGGCGGATGGTGCGGGTCGGCCCGCGGGAGCTGGAGACGTTCGCCGCGGCGCTGGACCCCGCGGGGACGCCCGCCGGGCGGGCCAGGCTGCCGGCGGTGCACTCGACGGAGCTGATGTCGCTGCTGGGGAAGTTCGCCGGCCAGCCGCGGCGCCTGCGCGACCTGGCGGGCCAGTTCGCATGCGGGGTTATCTGGGACGAGACCAACGCCCAGCGGGACGGCACGATCCGCCGGGAGACGCGCTTCCCGCGCGAGCCCCGCGAGTGGATCCTGTCGGGGCCGCACCTCTTCGTCGGCAACCCGCTCGGCAAGACCCCCCGCCGCGCCTGTCGGCTGAAGAGCGACTACGACTGCATCGACCTGACGGCGATCCCGGACGACTACCTGCCGCGCACGAACTACGTCCCGGCGTGCGGCCGCGACGAGTACGCGCGGCGGATTCCGTCGGTGCCGTGGGCCGCGGACGCTCCCGACGGCCCAAGCCGGAGGGTGACGGGCCACTACAGCGTCGTCAACAGGGTAATGGTGGGTCCGGCGAGCGAGCGAACGCTGATTGCGGCGATCGTGCCCACGGGGGCTGCCTACATCCATGCGGCTGTCGGCACGAGCCAGCGGGATCTGCGGGATCTGCTCGACTTCCAGGGCATCTGCCAGGCGCTGCCGATGGATGGCTTCGTCAAGATGACCGGGGCAACCAACATAACTCCGGTCCGGCTACGGCAGCTGCCCCTCTGCAGGCTTGGACCCCGTCCTCGACGGTCCCTGCACGCGCGCGTGCTCGGCCTGCACTGCCTCACGAGCCACTACCGGACGCTCTGGGAGAGCTGCTGGGACGACGCGTACGCCGCCGACGGCTGGACCCGTTCCGATGCACGCCTGAACGCGGGTCGCTGGGGCGGGCTGGAGAGAGCGTGGAGCCGCGACTCCGCGCTGCGGACGGACTTCGAGCGACGCCAGGCGCTGGTGGAGGTGGACGTGCTGGTGGCGATGGCGCTCGGGCTCACCCTCGACGAGCTGCTGGTCCTCTACAGAGTGCAGTTCCCGGTCCTGCGCGAGTACGAGGCGGACACGTGGTACGACCAGGATGGCCGGATCGTCTTCACCACCTCGCAGGGACTCTCCGGCACGGGCCTTCCCAGGAGGGCGAGGAGAGGGGATTCCAACTATGCACTGGTGCAGCCGGGCCGGAGCGAGACCGGACTCGCGCTCGGCTGGGAGGACGTCCAGGGGCTCACGGACGGAACCGTCTTCCGGACCGTCGAGGACGACACGCTGCCGCAGGGGCGGAGAGAGCGCACGATCGCGTACCGCGCGCCCTTCGTGCGGTGCGACCGGGAGGAGGAGTATCGGGCTGCGTGGGACGAGTTCTCGCACCGGTTCAGGTAGTCCAGTCACCTCGGGTGTGGACTGGACCTGGTCAGCCGGATGGGTGTGGACTGGCCCGCACACTTCACCGGAGGGGCCGCAGGGGAGCTGGGATTCGGGAATGAGTCAATGACTTGGCAATCCATTGCATGAGTGGAGAAAGTCCGTAGGCAGCTCAATGCAAATTGCTTGCGCATCCCAATCTTTCGCACTGGGACGTGCGGCATCGTCCCTGACCGGACCAGCGCCCGAATGCCATCGTGGGAAGATCCGGACCCGCGAGTCGGTTCCTCCACGGACTCATCCTCGTCGCGGTCAACGGCATCGAGTCCTGTCCTCGCGCAAGATCCACCGCGATCTCAGCAGTGCACGACATACAGGGCCATCAGAAGATCAAGCAGTGGTGCCACTTGATGCCGGCGGCTCTCCCGCTCGCTCCCGGCCTGTCCCGCGTCCTGCCCTTCGGCATCGAATGCATCGGTCGCACCAGTGACTCCCCGACCGACGGCCAGCTCTCCGTGGAAGACGTCAAGCAGGATTGCGAGCGCGCCGCCGCCAAACCCTTCCTGCCCCGCCGGGGCTCCCTACTACAGCCCTTGCGGCCCGTCATCCTCCTAGCTGCAGTGGTGGTTGAGACCCGCGCAGGCCACCGCCCCTGCAACAATCCGCTGTGCCGCCGATATCTCGACCGTGTGCTCGATCCACCTCTGATCGCGGTGATCTGTGAAGAGGGTGGCCAGGCGGCCGAACGGCCTACTGCGGTCGACAACCTCATGTAGCCGCACGGCTCCACCGTCGGAACTCATGAGTCCAACATCGATATCGCCCACCACTCTCAGTCTGCGGGTCGATTGGAACTCGATCAGTTCAGGCCTTCAGTCCGCCATCGCAGAAACTCCCGCGCAACCTTTCGCAAGCACACTGATGTCAGAAACTTACGTAAGATTCACAAACGCTCCGCAGCCTTCCTGCGCACGATAGATACGCGCAGGCGAAGTTCCGGAGACGATTCAGCGCTTCCGGTTGCGCATCCCCGCAACGCGAGGCGCCCCCGCGGAGCCCGATTTGGCGCGACCCGTACTTGTGGTGGCAGATTTGACCGACTTGCGACGCGGCATATCCAAGTCGAGCTTCTCGCACAGGTCCGACACGCACAAGGTTGTGACGCCCGGGTTCTTCACGGTGATCTCGGCCAGCTCGACCGGACCCGTGGCGAAAAAGACCTGCGACGTCGGCTGCACCTGCACCAGCATGTAGGTCTTGGCCCCTTCCGGCGACGAGGCAATCCGAAGCGCAACCAAGTCCATGCACTTGCGCCCCACCAGCGGCTTGAGCTTCTGCAAGGACAGGCCGCGGTTACGGAGACCTGCGATCAGGCCGACATGCAGCACTTCCAGCGCCGTGTATTGTCGGCGGTGGCGACCATGCTGCGGCGACACGATGCCGTTCTCGTCCCAAGTCTGCAGCTGGCGCAGTGTCGCGCCCGTGCGACGAGACACGTCGGACGTGCCATACCGTGTACTCGTCTGGAACATTCCCGCAAGACCAATCACTGTTGCTACGCCACTCCCCCGGTCACGCAACCCTAATAAAGCGCGTGTCTCTCGAACCACCCATACAAGAGCGAGTCGACAGGTCGGCTCGCAGAAGTGCCGCCGGGGCAATGAGATCTATACACCAAGATCTACCCACCGCCAACGAAATGCACTACTTCGACCCGATCCCCCGCATACAGCGAGGTCGATGCCCAATCGCTCCGACTCACGATGATTCGATTCCTCTCGACGGCGACGGCATCCTCCTGCAAGTTCAGGCGCCGAATCAGTTCCCGAATCGTCACGGGCACTTCGAGAGCATACTCCTCACCGTTGAGCGTGATCGCCATGGAATCCGTGGACGCCTTCCAACCAGCGTGCACGAGCTCCCGAGATTATACCCGCTGCGACCTCACGTCCAGCGTCCGCTCAAACTCCCCCCCCCCTCTCTACCCTGGTTCGGCGACCGGGGCGGTTCGAATTCGATGCAACCCGACCAACACGCTACAATGGCCTTCTGTGTTGATTGTCGGGATGCATTCGCCCACGGTCCCGACGGTCCACCCATGCATAGGCCTGCGACCCACAAGTTGATGCACACATTGGACTTGCACTCCACCCCACAGGTTCGAGCAACACAAGCCTAGCGGTCGGCACCTATTTCCAAGCGCAGCGCTCCGATGGCGGTTCATAGGGTAAGGAAGGGACTGGACCTGCCCATACAGGGCGGACCAGAGCAGCGGATCGATCAAGCGCGCGTTACCAGCCATGTTGCGCTGTTGGCCGCGGACTATATCGGACTCAGACCGACGATGTTCGTCGCAGCCGGCGACAGCGTCCGTCGTGGCCAGGCTTTGTTCGAAGACAAGAAGGCTCCCGGCGTGCGCTACACCGCGCCGGGCAGCGGCACAGTCGTCAGCATCAATCGTGGCGAGCGGCGCGCCCTACAGTCGGTGGTGCTCCAACTGGACCAGGCGGAGCTCGCGGGCGGCAACGACTGCGTGTCGTTCGACAAGTACACGGGCCGGCATCCTGCCGAGCTCACCGCCGAGCGGGTGCGGAGCCTGTTGCTGGAGTCCGGTCACTGGACTTCATTGCGTGCGAGACCGTTCGGCAAGGTGCCACAGGCCGACGCCACGCCACACTCCTTGTTCGTCACCGCCATGGACAGCAGCCCGCTGGCCCCTTCCGTGGACATCGTGCTGTCCGGCAGCGAAGAACACTTCGCACGCGGCGTGCAGGCGCTCGCGAAGCTCGCGGGCGACGCTCCGGTGTACGTCTGCAGGGAGGAAGGCAGCGCCGTAGCCGCCCCGGACGTCGCGAACGTTCGCCTGGAGGAGTTCACAGGACCGCATCCAAGCGGCACCGCCGGCCTGCACATCCACATGCTTGACCCTGTGGACCGCAACAAGCAGGTCTGGCACGTGGACTACCAGGACACCATCGCAATCGGCAAACTGTTCGGGTCGGGCAAGCTTGCCGTCGACCGTGTGGTGTCCCTGTCCGGGCCCGGGGTCCAGCGTCCGCGCCTGCTGCGGACGCGCATCGGGGCCGCGGTCGACTCGCTGACCTCACGGGAACTCGACGATGTGGAGTGCCGCATCATCTCGGGCTCCGTGCTCGCCGGCCGCGAGGCATCGGGCAAAATCTTCGGCTACCTCGGACGATTCCACGCTCACATCACCGCACTGCCCACCGACGACAAGCGGCGACTGCTTGGCTGGCTGGCGCCCGGCTCGAGCACCTACTCGGTGCTGCGCCTGTTCCTCGGCAAGTGGCTGCCCGGCGCCAAGTACCGGTTCACCACGACCACAAACGGCTCCACGCGCGCCATGGTTCCTGTGGGCGTCTATGAGCGCGTGATGCCGATGGACATCCTGCCCGCGCCGTTGCTCCGCACGCTGCTGATCGCCAACCCCGAGAGGGCCGAGCAGCTCGGGGCGCTTGAGCTGATCGAAGAGGATCTCGCGCTCTGCTCGTTCGTGTCTCCCGAGAAGGCCGAGTTCGGCAACCTGCTGCGCGGCGTTCTGACGACACTGGAGGCGGAAGGCTAGCACCGCGGATCGCCATGAGAGCGCTTCTCGACTCCATCGAAAAGCATGTCAAGCCGGGTGGCCGGCTGGAGCAGCTGTATCCGCTGTACGAAGCGGCGGACACGTTCCTGTACACGCCCGGATCGACAACGAAGGGCGCCTCGCATGTGCGCGACGGCATCGATGTCAAGCGCATGATGGTGACGGTCGTGGTGGCGCTCCTGCCCTGCGTCGCCATGGCCATGTACAACACCGGCTATCAGGCAAACCTGGCGATCTCTCAGGGTGCGCTGCCCCTCGACACTTGGCAGACCGGCGTTCTCCGCCAGATCGGTTTTGGCGCTTTCGACCCAGCGGACATCCTCGGCTGCATCGCGCACGGGGCGCTCTACTACCTGCCCGTACTTCTGGTGACCTTCGCCGTGGGCGGCAACTGCGAAGCGCTGTTCGCAGTCGTGCGCAAGCACGAGATCAACGAGGGCTTCCTCGTCACCGGCATGCTGTTTCCGCTCGTGCTGCCGCCAACGATCCCACTGTGGCAGGTCGCTCTGGGCATAGCCTTCGGGGTCATCGTGGGGAAGGAGATCTTTGGCGGCACGGGAATGAACATCTTCAACCCCGCGCTGATGTCGCGAGCCTTCCTTTTCTTCGCCTACCCAGCCCAGATCTCAGGCAACGAGGTCTGGACCGCAGCCAATACGGCGGTGGACGGCAGCAGTGGTGCGACCTGGCTAGCGGAGGCAGCCGTGACCGGGCCGGAGGCACTCGCGGGCGGCGTGACGTGGATGGAGGCGTTCCTGGGCCTGATCCCGGGATCCATGGGCGAGACTTCCACTCTGGCGTGCCTGCTCGGCGCTGGCCTGCTCATCGTGACTGGGATCGGCTCATGGCGCATTATGGTGTCGGGTGTCGTAGGTTCGTTCCTGATGGTCCAGCTTCTCAACGCCATGGGCTCCACGACCAACCCACTGATGAACGTGCCCTTCGAGTGGCACATCGTCCTCGGCGGCTGGGCCTTCGGACTGGTGTTCATGGCCACCGATCCGGTGTCTGCGGCCCACACGAACAAGGGCCGCTACGTGTACGGCCTGCTGATCGGCATGCTGGCGATCCTGATCCGGATCGTAAATCCCGCCTTCCCTGAAGGCATGATGCTTGCGATCCTCTTCATGAACATGTTCGCGTCGCTGATCGACCACTTCGTCGTGCAGTCAAACGTCAAGCGCAGGAAGGCCCGCTATGCGACATAGCGTCCTGTACACGCTGCTGTTCTCGGGCGCAGTGTGCGTGGCCTGCGCAGTGCTGGTGTCGTCCGCCGCGGTCTCCCTTAAGGAGATGCAGCAGATCAACGCCGCTCTCGACAAACAGCGCAACGTTCTGCTGGCAGCCGGGCTCGCAGAGCCCGGCGAGCGCTTGGACCAGGCGCAGGTGCAGCAGCGCTTCGAGAACATCCGCTCCGTCGTGATCGATCTCCAGACCGGCGAGCCGACCGACATCGACCCCATCACGTTCGATCAGGAGAAGGCTGCCAAGGACGAGGCCACCAGTCGCTTGGCGCCGGAGAACCGCGCGTCGGTGAAGCGACTTCCCAACCACGCGCTTGTGTACGAGGTCCTCGATGGCGGCAAGCCGACCATGGCGGTCGTGCCGATCCAGGGATACGGACTGTGGTCAACGTTGTATGGATTCCTCGCGGTCGGTGCAGACGGCGACACGATTCAGGGCATCGCCTACTACCAGCACGGCGAGACCCCGGGCCTCGGCGGTGAGGTGGACAACCCGAACTGGCGGAAGCTCTGGCCCGGACGCCGCATCTATGGCACCTCCGACGAGCCCCAAATCCAAGTAATCAAGGGCACCGCCTCGCCAGCCTCCGAGGCGCCCCACGAGGTCGACGGCCTCAGCGGGGCCACAATCACGAGCAACGGCGTGACGTCGATGCTGCGGTTCTGGCTCGGCGACGCGGGGTTCCGCCGCTACCTGCAGAGACTACAGGAGGGTCAGGCCTCATGAGCGCAGCACGCTCCAAGACCCTGCTCGATCCGCTGTTCGAGAGCAATCCGATCGCCCTCCAGGTGCTGGGCATATGCTCCGCGCTGGCCGTGACGACCAAGATGGAGACCGCGCTGGTCATGTGCTTGGCCGTGATCAGCGTACTGGCGCTCTCGAACGTCTCGATCAGCATCCTTCGAAACTTCATCCCCGGCAACGTGCGGATCATCGTGCAGCTGACGATCATCGCCTCGCTCGTGATCATGACCGATCAGGTGCTCAAGGCCTACGTGTACGAGATCAGCAAGCAGCTGTCCGTGTTCGTCGGGCTGATCATCACGAACTGCATCATCATGGGCCGCGCCGAGGCCTACGCGATGCAGAACGGACCGTTCGACAGCCTGCTGGACGGCATTGGCAACGGCCTCGGATACTCGGCCATCCTGATGGGCACAGCGTTTCTGCGGGAGCTGCTGGCGCAGGGGAGCGTTTTCGGCGTGGTCGTGCTGCCCAAGATCAATGACGGCGGCTGGTACAACCCCAACGGGCTGCTGGGCCTGTCCGCTGGGGCTTTTTTCATCATCGGGTTCTTCATCTGGGCGCTGCGCAGCTGGAAGACCGACCAGGTCGAAATGGAGGGCTGACCGATGGAGCAGTACCTCAACCTCGCAGTCAAGGCCATCTTCGTTGAGAACCTGGCTCTGGCGTTCTTCCTGGGCATGTGCTCGTTCCTGGCGTGCTCGAAGAAGGTCGAGACCGCACTGGGGCTCGGCGCGGCGGTTATTTTCGTGCAGACCGTCACGGTGCCGATCAACAACCTGATCTACAACCACCTGCTCACCGACGGCGCCATGACATGGCTGTCGCCGGCGCTGGCCGACTACGACCTCTCGTTCCTCGGGTTCCTGTGCTACATCGGCACGATCGCCGCCATGGTGCAGATCGTGGAGATGACGCTGGACCGGTACGCCCCGGCGCTCTACGCGGCGCTGGGCGTCTTTCTGCCGCTGATCGCCGTCAACTGCGCCATCCTGGGCGGATCGCTGCTCATGGTCGAGCGGACCTACACGTTTGGCGAGAGCATGGTCTTTGGCGTCGGGTCCGGCATCGGGTGGGCGCTGGCGATCGCTGCACTGGCGTCGGTCCGGGAGCGGCTGCAGTACAGCAACATCCCGGTGGGGCTTCGGGGCCTGGGCATGACGTTCGTACTTTCGGGCCTGATGGCCATCGGGTTCATGGCCTTCGGAGGCATCCAGCTCTAGGCCAGCGGCACAGCATCAAAGGAAGCGACGATGATCACCATCCTGCTCGGCGTAGCGATGTTCACGGGCGTCATCCTGTCGCTCGTCGCCGTGCTCATGGTCGCCAAGAGCAAGCTCGTGGCGAGCGGCAACGTTCGCATCGGCATCAACGGCGACCCCGAGAACAGCCTGGAGGTGCAATCGGGCAGCACCCTGCTCAACACGCTCGCTGACCGCAAGATCTTCATCGCCTCGGCGTGCGGCGGCAAGGGCAGCTGCGGCGTCTGCAAGGTCACGGTCTGCGACGGCGGGGGCGCCATGCTCCCGACGGAGACGAGCCACATCACGCGGGGCGAAGCCCGCGAGGGCGTGCGACTGTCCTGCCAAGTCAAGGTCAAGCAGGACATGGAGATCGAGGTGCCCGCCGAGGTGTTCTCGGTGCGCCGCTGGAACTGCAGGGTCCGCTCGAACAACAACGTGGCCACGTTCATCAAGGAGCTCGTGCTCGAGCTGCCTGCGGGCGAGTCGGTGCCGTTCCGTGCGGGTGGCTACATCCAGATCAGCTGCCCGCCGCACACGGTGAACTACTCGGACTTCGACATCGAGGACGAGTACCGCCCGGACTGGGACAAGTTCAACCTCTGGCGCTACGTGTCCACGGTGGAGGATACCGTCGAGCGCGCCTACTCGATGGCGAACTATCCCGAGGAGCTCGGCGTCATCATGCTGAACGTCCGCGTCGCCTCGCCCCCGCCTCGGGCGCCCGAGGGAATTCCGCCTGGCAAGATGTCGTCCTACATCTTCAACCTGAAGCCGGGCGACGAGGTGGAGATCGCCGGCCCGTTCGGGGAGTTCTTCGCGCGAGACACCGACTCCGAGATGGTGTTCGTCGGCGGCGGCGCCGGCATGGCGCCCATGCGCTCGCACATCTTCGACCAGTTCCGGCGGATCGCCACCAAGCGGAAGGTCACGTTCTGGTACGGCGCGCGCAGTCTGCGCGAGGCGTTCTACCTAGACGACTTCGACATGATCCAGAAGGAGAACCCGAACTTCAAGTGGTATCTCGCGCTGTCCGACCCACTGGAGGAGGACGACTGGACCGGACACACCGGGTTCATCCACCAGGTGCTCTACGACAACTACCTGAAGGACCACCCGGCGCCGGAGGACTGCGAGTACTACATCTGCGGTCCGCCGATGATGATGACGGCCTGCTTCGGGATGCTCGACAGCCTCGGCGTGGAACCGGAAAACATCCTCTTCGACGACTTCGGTGGCTAGCCGCCGGGCGGCGCTTGCGTCGTTCGCGCTGGCCGCGCCGCTAACCTTCGCCTGTGGGCCCGCGAGGCCGCCAGAAGCCCTGACCATCGATGGTCGTTCGATGGGAACGACCTACCGTGTCCTGGTGCCGCTTCCCGTGCCGGCGGTCGGCGCCGAGCTGGCCGAGGCCACGGCCGCCGCACTTGACCGCGTAGACAGGCTGATGTCGACATACCGGCCGGATTCGGAGCTCTCGCGGTTCAACGCCCATGCCTCCATGGAGCCGTTCGCCGTTTCCGCTGAGACGCATTTCGTGATCAGTGCGGCTCGGGAGATCAGCGCGGCGACCGGCGGCGCGTTCGACATCACGGTCGGCCCTCTGGTCGACGCATGGGGCTTCGGTCCAGAGAGGCGATCCGATCCGCCACTCGAGTCGGAGATTGAGCGTTGGCGCGAGAACTCTGGATGGCAGCACATCGAGGTCGACCACGGCGGGACGAACGTCCGCAAGGGGCGGACCGAAATGCGATGCGATCTGTCGGCGGTCGCGAAGGGGCATGCCGCGGACCAGGTGGCGCACGCGCTGGAGTCGCTTGGATGCCGCAACTACATGGTGGAGGTCGGCGGCGAGCTGCGCCTGTCCGGCGAAACCGCCAGCGGCACGCCATGGCGCATCGGCATCGAGCAGCCACACGCCACAGGGCGAGCGGTGCGGCGGGTGCTCATGCTTTCCGACACGGGCGTCGCAACCTCGGGAGACTACCGGAACTTCCGCGAGGTGGACGGACAGCGCGTCAGCCATGTGCTGGATCCGCGAACTGGCCGGCCAACGACCAGCCGCGTAGCTTCAGCGACCGTGCTGCACCGCAGCGCGATGCGGGCGGACGCGCTTGCGACGGCGCTGCTGGTGATGGGCGAGGAGGAGGGCATGCGCATGGCGGAGCGCGACGACCTTGCCGTGCTCCTGTTGGTCCGCGAGGAGAGCGGTGGACTCAGGGAGACCACATCATCCCGGTTCCGTGCAAGAATGAGCCAGTAGAGCCGTGACGATCGCACTGCTGGCCATCGGGTTCTTCGCCATCGCAATGGGCGTGATGGCAGTGGGCCTTCTGTCGAAGAACCGCTGCCTCCGCGGATCGTGCGGAGGTCCCGACGTGCTGGATGCGCACGGCGAGTCCCTGCGCTGCGGGGCCTGCCCCCAGCGCGGGACCGACCGTCAGACGACGCTGCCGCCGGTCACCAGCACAACCGAGCCTGTGACGTAGTCCGACAGGGGCGACGCCAGGAACAGCACCGGTCCGGCCGCGTCCTCCGGTGTGCCGTAGCGGTGCAGCGGAATGTGGTTGATGGCAGCCTCGCGCTGCGCACGTGGAATCCCGAGCGCGATGCCTGTGGAGGTCTTGTCGCCATCCTCCTTGGCCTGGGTCAGCCGCGACTCGATGAAGCCATACGCCACGGCGTTGCAGCAGATGTTGAATCGACCCCACTCCTTGGCGATCGTCTTGGTCATGCCGACGATGCCCATCTTGCCGGCCGCGTAGTTGATCTGGCCCGCGTTGCCGGCGACGCCCGAAGTCGAGCTGACGTTCACGATCTTGCGGCACGGCACCGGCCGGCCCGCTGCCATGTCCGCCTTGGCCGAACCCCGCAGGAACGACGACGCAGCGCGGACCATGCGGAACGGGGCCTTGAGATGGACATCGAGCATCGCGTCGAACTGCTCGTCGCCCATCTTGTGGATCACGCCGTCCCACGTATAGCCGGCGTTGTTGACGATGATGTCCACCGCGCCGAAGGAGTCGAGCGCAGTACTCACGATCCGCTGCGGCATGTCCGCCTCCGTGACGCTGCCCACGCAGGTGACGACTTCGCCACCGTCCGCCCGGATTTCGGCAGCTGTCTCCTCCGCCGGATCGGCGTCGAGGTCGTTCACGACCACCCGCGCACCGTGTTGGGCGAGCAGCTTCGCTACCGCCTTGCCAATGCTCCGGCCGGACCCTGTGACGATGGCAGTCTTGCCTTCCAGTAACGCCATGGTCTAGCCATGATAGCCAGCCCGACAGATCCCTCAGGCATCGTCGGGACCATCTCCGGCAGGTGCCGCCGTCTCGCTCTGGACCAACACCATCCCGATCCGGTTCCGGTCCATCTTCTGCACGGTGAAGCGCCGACCGTCGTACCGGACGGTCTCGCCGACGGTCGGCAGGTGACCCAACCTGCTCAGCAGGAATCCCGCCAGAGTCTCGAACCCCGCATCGGAAGGCAGTTCGATGCCGTGGATGGCGTCGAGATCCACGATGTTCGTGATGCCGTCAAGCTCAAGCGGTCCGCCAACGGCCTGTGTCCCAGGCGGATCGTGCACGTCGCGTATCTCGCCCACGATCTGCTCCACGGCGTCCTCGACGGTGACGACACCGGCGACGGTGCCGAACTCATCAACGACGGCCGCCATCTGGAACTGCCGTTTCTGGAAGTCCTCGAGCAGCTCGAATAGCTTCTTGGTCTCGGGCACGAACTCGAGTTCGCGCATGTGTGACGTCATCACAAACCGAGGCGGGGGACGATCCAGCATCCGCCAGCTGCGACGCTGCAGGATGAAGCCCCAGAAGTCCTTGGCGTACAGGACGCCGACCAGGTGCTCGGGCGAACCCTCGTAGATCGGTAGCCGCGAATGCCTGTGCCGTGCCAAGCAGTCAATCGTCTGGTCCAGCGACGCGCTGGCAGGCAGTGAGATGAGATCCTTCCGCGGCACCATGATCTCGCGGACTGTGAGGTCGTAGAAGTCGATCGCGCGTTCAAGGAGCTCCCGCCTGGCGCCATGTGCGCCGCCCTGACCGCCGATGGAGTCGAAGACGTGCTTCAGTTCGTCGGCCGAGTACGTTCGGTCGCCGGCCTGCATGCGTAGGCCGGCCAGTCTTGAGATGAGTGCGGCGGACTCGCGCACCAGCGACACAAACGGCCTTGTGGCCGCCGCAAACACCTGCAGCGGCGGAGCAACTGCCAAGGCAAGCCTCTCGGATCGAGCAATGGCCAGGTTCTTGGGCACGACCTCGCCGAGGACCATATGAAGAAAAGTGATCCCGAAAAACGCAAGGCCAAACGACAGCCCATGCAGCAGACCCTCGGCAGGCGGCAGGGGCAGAAGATCGAATAGCGCCTGGATGTACGGATAGAGGGCGCTCTCGGCCACCCAGCCGAGAGCGAGGCTCGCAACGGTTACGCCGAGCTGTGTGGCGGAAAGCATTCGGCCCGGCGCATCCGCAAGGTCGATGGCTAGACGGGCGCTCCTGCTGCCAGCGGCGGCGAGTTCCCGCAGCCTGGTCTTGCGAACGGAAACGAGCGCGACCTCTGCGGCAGCAAAGAAGCTGTTCACGCCCAGCAGCGCGAGCAGCAGGATCAGCCGCAGTCCGGCGGGCAGGTCTTCCATGGAGAGCTTTGCAGGTCGTCCGCTAGGGTCTGGGCTCCCGGTCCAGAACGAAGTCGGTCTCGTACATGTGATAGGAGGTCCGTGCCAGACCCAAGCGGCGATAGGCCGCGATGGCGGTCAGGTTCTCGCGCTCGACATAGAGGCGCACGCCGCAGACTCCGCTTTCCGCTGCAAGTTCACGCACCCGTCCGTAGAGCGCTCGCAGGACGCCATGGCGACGGTACTCCGGACGCACGTAGACGCTCTGGAGCCACCAGAAGACGCCATTGCGCCAGTCGCTCCACTCGAACGTGACGCCCACCTGGCCAACGGGTCGGTCGTCGTCTTCGGCGATGAAGTAGAGCCCCTTGGCTGGATCGTCCAGCAGAGCGCTGACGCCCTCGCGAAGCCGATCGCGGTCCAGGACTACGCCCTCCGACTCCTCGGCGAGCAGGGCGTTGAAGTCGACGATCGTGTCGATGTCGGTGGGCCGCGCCTCGCGCAATACCATGGCACTATTTTAGGTAGGAGCTGGAATGATGGGCTTTGGGGTGCGGACAGCGGGTCGACTGACGTTGTGCACGGTGGTGGTTGCGCTGACGCTCGCCGGCCAGCAGTCGGCGGGCACCAACAAGCTCGGCGTTCCAAACCCGTCGAAGCCGGACGTCCCGTACCTCATTCACGGCAGCGACATCCAAGAGCTGGAGGTCCTGATGGCCCAGAGGGACGAGACCAAGAACCAGACCATCTACTGGCTCCCAGGAACCAGCGCTTCGACCCGAACTCCGCTAGCCGGCCCGGAGTTTCTGATGGACTCGCAGGACATCCACCCGCGGGATCTGGAACTGTACCGATTCGAGGTCTCCAAGGGCCGGCGGGAACTCCTCTACCGCAACAAGAAGAAAGTGGTCGCGCAGCCGTTCTTCCTGCACCTTGAGGCGGTCCAGGACCGTGTTGCCCGAATCCGGGTCAACGCCAGCCTCGAGCCAGGCGAATACGGCCTGACGCCGGAGGGCTCGGACAGCGTGTTCGTGTTCTCGGTGTTCTGACGTCCCTCTGGCGCGCCGCCTCAGGCCAGCGCGGCGATCTCGGACCTTAGATAGCCGTAGGCCTCGTTTACGATGCGTTCGGCCCCGGGGGAGAAGTCGAACACCTCCATCGACACCCAGCCCCCAAATCCGCGGTCCTTGGCGACCTGGAGCACAGGCTTGAAGTCGTAGCCACCGTCGGGGCGTGGGTAGCTGCCGTCCAGTTCGTTGACGTGGATGTGACGGATCTTCTCCCAGTGGCGCGCGACCAGGTCGTTGTGCGGCTCGGTTTCGTCGATGGCGTTGTGGGAATCGAACATGCTCTGCACGTTGGGGCTCCCGATTTCGTCGACAATCTCGACCGCACGGTCGAGGGAGACGATGACGTCGCACTGATCCAGGGGCAGCGCCTCGACGCAGAGCGTCACGCCGCTCGCCTCCAGCGAGGGGACGATGGATCGCACCCCTTCGACGTAGTTGGCCTCAGCCTCCTCGCGTGACAGGCCACCCGTCGTCCGTCGCTGCGCCGGCGAGCCGAACACCATAACGCCACCCGTCCCGCCAACGGCACGGAGATCGGCACAGAGATCCACCAGCCCGCGGACATAGTCCCAGCTGTCGCGTCGGACGGCGGCATCGGGCGTCGTGACCTGCAGGCCCTCCGGCCCCACGGTCAGCCAATGCAGGCCGACAAACTCCAGCCCCTCGCTGACGATGATGTCCCGCGCCTCGCGCCGCCGGCTCGCGGGCAGCTTGGTGGCGTCCTGCATGAGTGTGAACGGCGCGATCTCGATGCCGTCCCACCCCGCAGCCTTGATCGATCGGCACGATGCGGCGAAATCGGCCTCGCCGTAGAGTTCATTGCAGACAGAGAGCTTGAACGGCTGGGTCATCGGAGAAAACCCACTCTACAGCAGCGCCCCGCACCACAGGCGCGGCACCTTCACCCCCTGGAGCGGACTGGGCTTCGTGGACAGCCGCGACCGTGGCACTGCAGAGTGGCTCAGCCAGTGTGTGGGGCAACCGGGCACCCCGAACCATGTCTGGGATAGGCGGAGCTGGTGCGGGCGTGCCCGAGGGGCTTGCAAGAGCAGGCGGCGAAGCTGACGCAGATGGGGCGCCAGACAAGTGGCCTTTCGAGAACGGAGCTCGAGGATCTGGAGCGTCTGTGGCAGGAGCGGGAGAGCCTCGCAGGGGCAGCCGTCTGGTCCGCTCAGACGACGGATTCGATCCTGTCAGGGCTCCTGAATTCGCAGGGGCTTACCGAGGTTGCTGGCCGGAACGCTGGCGTGAGTCGGCCAGGAATTCGTTCCTGCGAGATATGACACAATGGGCGTTTTGGAAAATCATATGAACCGCATAGCAACACGTCGTCAGTTCGGCTTGGCGCTTGCCGCTGCGGGAGTCGTCGGCAGCCGTTCGGCCAGTGCGCACGACCCCATCAATTCGACATTCAACGGCGTCGCCATCGGCGCCCAGAGCTACAGCTTTCGCGATCGACCGCTCGACGATACAGTCGCCGCCATGAAGGATATCGGCATCGGCACCTGCGAACTATGGAGCGGGCACACCGAGCCGCTCCGGGAATTCCGCGGGGCCGGCGGGCGCGAGAAGCTGCGCAAGTACCGTCTCGAGACGCCGCTCAGCAAGTACGAGGAGATCGGCACGCAGTTCCATGAAGCAGGTATCGAGCTGAACTCGTTCAACTACAGCTTCCGGGACCACTTCACGGACGAGGAGATAGACCGTGGCTTCCAGATGGCGGTGGCGATGGGTGCCAAGGCGCTGACGGCCTCCGGGACCGTATCGGTCGCAGGACGGGTCAACAAGTACGCTCAGAGGTACGGGCTCCGCGTAGGCATGCACAACCATTCGCACATCCGCGAGAACGAGTACGCCACGCCCGATGACTTCGCCGCCGCATCCAAGGGCAACAGCCACATTGTGGTCAATCTCGACATCGGCCACTTCGTGGCGGCGGGATTCGACCCCATCGAGTACATCAGGAACCATTCGGCGCAGTTGGTGGCACTGCACATCAAGGACCGTCGCAGCAACCAGGGCGAGAACGTCGAGTTCGGCAAGGGCGACACGCCCATCGTCGAGGTCCTCAACTTGCTCAAGGACCTAGGCTTGGCGGTGCCTGCGAACATCGAGTACGAATACAAGGGAGGCGACACCGTAGCGGAGGTCGGAAAGTGCTTCGCCTACTGCAAGAAAGCCCTGATGAGCTAGCCGCACGGCGCTGGCCCGTGGTGGTGCGCGGCCTGAGCGTGTTCGTCCCGGTGGACGGTTCGGACCGATGCGAGTAGCGGCCATTCTCCCTGCTGCCGGGCACGGCACGCGCATGGGAAAGGCAGCCTCCGAGCAGTTCGGAGGAGACCGCAAGCAGTTCATGCTGCTGGACGGCGTGCCGATCCTGGCGTTGACTGTGCGCAAGTTCCTGGCGGTCGCCTCCGTCAAGGAGATCCTGATCGCCGTTCCAGAGGGCAGCCAGGACACGGTCCGATCCCTGCTGGGCCCGTCCGGCGACGACAGCCGCCTGCGCGTCGTGGTCGGTGGCCGCACCCGTCAGGAGTCTGTCGGTGCCTGCCTGGACTGCGTCTCCTACGACTGCGACATCGTGGCCGTGCACGATGGGGTGCGTCCGTTCGTGCCCGTGGCGCTGATCGAGGAGTCCATCAAGCTGGCCACCTCAGTGAAGGCCGTCATTCTCGGCATGCCCGCAGAGGAGACGGTCAAGCAAGTGAACCGCACGATCGTCCAGTCGACCCTGCCGCGGGAGCGCATCATGCTCGCTCAGACGCCGCAGGTGTTCGAGGCCGGCCTGCTGCGGCGCGCGTTCGCCAAGGCGCGCGCCGACGGCTTCCGCAGCACTGACGAGGCGAGCCTCGTCGAGCATCTGAACTTCGACGTCAGCGTGCTCAGAGGCAGCGAGCGGAACATCAAGATCACCCGGCCCCACCACATGGCGCTGGCTCAGCTCTACTATCAGCAGGAGGCCCGTGAATCTGCCGCCGCTGGTTAGCGTCGAGCCGCCCGAGTTCCGGACCGGCATCGGATACGACGCGCATCGACTCGAGCCCGGCCGAAGACTGGTGCTGGGCGGCGTGGAGATCCCGTTCGAGAAGGGCCTGGCCGGTCACTCGGACGCGGACGTGCTGCTGCACGCCATCACCGATGCCATGCTGGGCGCCGCCGCCCTCGGAGACATCGGAGAGCTGTTCCCGCCAGACAATCCGGAGTGGCGCGACGCGGACAGCAGCATCTTTCTGATCCACGCCGCGGAGCTCTTGGAGAGCTACGGGTGGCGCCTCGTCAACATCGACGCGGTGGTGATCATCGAGCGACCGAAGCTGCTCCCATATCGGAAATCGATCCGCAAGAGGGTGGCCTGCATCCTGAAGATCCCCGAGACTGCGGTCAGCCTGAAGGCGAAGACAGGCGAGGGTGTCGGTCCGGTGGGCACAGGGCAGCTGGCCGAGGCTCACGCCGTGGCGTTGGTGGCCCGCCGCAGCGAACCGCACGTCATGTAAGGCGGGGAGTGTCCCCACCCAGCTGGCTCAGCCAATCTCGATCCAGCCGGCTCCGATCGCGAGTGCGAGGATGATCCCGGCCGGAGACAGGATCGTCAGGACGAGCCCGCAGATCCACAGCCATGCCGTCGTGAGCCGGCCCGGTGCGATGCCCGGTGCGAGCCGACGATGCCGAAGGTACAGCGTGCCCAGCCCGAGAACGGGATACATGATGGCGCCGATGATGCTGCTGGTCACGAGAAGCATGCGAGGCGGGTTCTCGAAGAGAAAGTACGCGATGGCGTAGACCGCCAAGCTGATGACCACGAAGATCCGGATGTACCGGACACGCCGTGAGTAGTCCGTGGTGTCAACCAGTCCAATCACTCCTGCCGCGTCGGCCAGCATCCAGCCGCTTCCCGCGGCGGACGACAGTACCGTGCTGATGAGCACGAAGAAGGCCCCCAGCATGAACAGCCCGGCCGCCCACTCCCCGACCCCGTCGGTGTATATGGAACTCAGCACCGACAGCGTCTCCCGGCCATCCGGATCCAGCTGCTGAACGTGGAGGACAGCGGCGCCGAGCAAGTAGAAGCAGAGCGTGCTGGCCGTGTAGACCACCATCGTCACGCCGGCGTCCGTGTACATCACGCGGATCCAGCCCTTCGCCCTGCCTTCCCACGCCGACCCCGGCCGTGGCGCACCGACGTTGCGGGCGTAGCCCTTCTCGACGCACCAGTAGGTGTAGTTCCACATCTCTCCGAAGGCCACACCCGTGCCCGCGTACATCGCCAGTGCTGTCAGCACGAGAGTCGTCGTGAGGACCTCAGGCGAATCGAGCGTCAGTCCCGACGCGACGTCGGACCAACTGACAGCGAAATCGGTCCAGTGCAGCAGACCGGTGCAGACGATGGTGAAGAACGTGAACGTGGAGACGAGGATCAGCAGTGTCTTCTCCAAGGACGCATAGGTCCCGCGGAGGAGCACTGCTGCGCACAGGACGGCGACCAGAACCGACCAGTAGCGAGCGCCTCCCTCGCCGAACACGCCCGGGAAGACCATCTGGACCACCTGTCCTGTTCCGCCGAGGATGGCACCGGAGTTCACGAAGATCAGCAGCTTCGCGGCCAAGTAGAGCCAAATGAACCAGCCCATCGACGGACGCTCCGTCTCGGATGCGACCCGTTTGGGCGTCAACGGCGACCGCGGTCTGAGAATCCACGCGGCAAGCAGGCCGACGCCGACCACCCCAGCGCATAGCGCACCGGCGAGGGCAACGGTGCCGGATCGCTGATCAAGCTTCACGAACGTCGCAAGAGCGAGGACGCTGGCCGCTAGGAACACGCCCATCCAAGGAAGAGTCAGCCACGCCGGCCGTTTGCCTTTCGGACCCGGCATCGAGTTGAAGACCTTGAGGAAGGTCTCGCCGCTGGCGATGGTGTGCCGGGCCAGCTCGGTCTGCACGACGACCTTGACGAGACACGACAGGATTACGAACCAGAGCAGGATGAAGCCCGCCACGGCGCCGAGCTTGGTGGTGACGATCAGTTCGCCCGATCCCACAACCGAGCCCGTGAGGAGCATGCCCGGTCCGAGATGCTTGAGCGTGGCCCGGAAGCTGCGGGGCGGATCGAGGTACTCGTCCGCACTTCTGGAATACGGATCCCGCATGTCTATTTGGCTGCGATCGCAACCATCGCCAGCCTGCGTCCGTTGCGCGAGAGGAGCCCGGATCTAAGAGGAGCCATGGCGGTACACCTCGACCACCGGAACCGGCTCGACGTCCTCGTCCAGCGGGTAGACGGGACGGTCGCACCGCATGTGCCCAAGCGAGGCAAGGTTCGCGCTCGTCGAGCCAAGCGCGTCGACGTTGAGAAGGATGCGGCACCAATCGCGGTACATGTGCGGCTCGCAGTGCGGCGACTTCACGACGACGAGGTCGAACTCCCTAGGATCCTGACCGTGGGCTAGGAACAGGGATCGGTCATAGAGGCTGACCGGCCGTGACGTGACCACTAGGACATGCTGCCCATATGCCAGCACGGCGGTTCGACCGGCCGACCACTCCAAGCCGAAGGATTCGCTCCGAATGGCTCCGTCGGACAGCGCCTTGACTCGCGCGTGGATCTGCATGGGGAAGAATCGCCGAGGATCGATCGCCCCGCCCACGGTTGTGAGCACGGTCTGGCCCTCGCCAGCAGCGAAAGCCGCCTCGACAGCCCTGGGATCCACAATCGGCGCGAGGATCCTGCCCTCGAACCCGTCCCGGACGGCCTGGCGCAGGATCACGTTGCTGTCGCCGGACGCACCCGAACTTGTAGCGTCTGCGGCATCCATCAGCACGGCAGTGCCGTCCACCGCGTCCGCGCGGCGAATCGCCTCCCCCACACTCACCAAGGAGGCTTGCATGCCCTCCCGTCGCCGCCACATCATTCCGGCGAGCCTCTCCGCGCACGCTCTCGCGAGTTCCTCGCTACCCACCGCCACAGCCAAGCTGTTCGATCGCAGGCTCGGCACATCGGTGAATGGATTGCCGATGGTCACACCCGCTGCGAGACCCAACGGTCTCGCCTCGAACGCCTGCGCCTGACGGATCACTTCGCCAAAGCTGCCGGTCTCGGTGATCAGTTCGTCGCCTCGCGCGAGCATAGGCAGCTTCACCCGCGCCGTGACCGGCTTGATCCCATCCCAAAGGACTCGCAGAAGCACCTCAGCGGCACGGGCCCCCGTCTGATAGAAGTCCACATGCGGATAGGTATGGAACGGCACAATGGCGTCGCTGTACCGCAGCATGCGCGCCGTGACGATGCCATGCAGGTCGATCGAAGCGACGATCGGAATGCGCTCGCCGAGGATGCTCCTCGCTTCCTGCAGCAGGAAGCCTTCCGGATCGTCCTCCGTCTCGGCCGCCATGGCCCCGTGCAGGGCAAAAAACGCACCGTCGACTCGTCGCGCAACGCGCAAAGAGTCCAGAAACTCGCTGGCGATGCGCCTGAAGTCCGAACCGCGCAGAGTCCCGCCGGACGTGATGGATTTGGCGCTATAGGTGGGGATGCAAGTGCAACCGCCCTTCTCGCCCAGGACCTGTAGCGCACCGCCAACCTCCTCCCGGACCTTCGAGTGGTAGTCGAAGACCTCGTCCCCCCAGCGAACCTGGAAGTCCTCGTACCCGCTTAGCACGGGGTTGAAGGTCGAAACCTCGTGCTTGCACTCCGCTATCAGAATCCGAAACACGGACCGACTATCCTTGCACGGCTATACTCCCTCCGATGCCCGCTAGGGCGCTGCGCCTCGTTGGACCAGAAACCGGGGCCGGCGGCAACCGGGCGCAAGAAGCATGATCGACATCGATTCCCTGCCGATGCGAGTCGGCCTTGGCCAGTTCCAGGAAGTGACGCCATCCAGGCTTCAGTTCATCAAGCAGTGCGGCTGCGACGACTTTCAGCTGAACACCCCGAACCTGCCGGGCACCGAGCGCTGGGAGTACGAGGATCTCGCACGACTTGTCGCGCAGGCAGAGGAGGCGCAACTGCGGCTCATTGCAATCGAGAACGTGCCGCAAGAGTTCTGGAACCACATCATGCTGGGGCAGAACGGGCGCGAGAGGCAGCTGGCCAACATGGTCCAGACCGTCCGGAACGTCGCCAGAGCAGGCATACCGATACTCGGCTACGCGTTCATGCCCGGCGGAGTCTGGCGAACGTCCACCGAGACGCCGGTGCGTGGCGGCGCACTTGCCACGTCGTTCCGAATGGAGACGGCACTGTCCGTACAGCCCGGCGACGGCGGCAGCTACTCGATTTGGCTGGGATCGCCAGTGGACCGTGAATACACGGAGGAGGAGATCTGGGAGAACTACTGCTGGTACATGGAGCGCATCCTGCCTGTGTGCGAGGAGGTCGGCCTACGGCTAGCGCTACATCCCGATGACCCGCCTGTGCCGTCACTTGGCGGCGTTAGTCGGCTCTTCCGCAACTTCGGGAACTTCCGCCGTGCAATGGACACGTTCGACAGTCCCATGCATGGACTGGACTTCTGCCACGGCTGCTGGTCCGAGATGCGGGCGGGCGAAGCCGTCACGGACGCGATCCGTCACTTCGGGGAGCGCGGCAAGATCTTCTACGTGCACTTCCGCGACGTGCAAGGTCCCGTGGAGGACTTCACGGAGTGCTATCTGGGTGACGGCAACTGCAACCCGGTTGAGTCGGTCCGTGCTCTCAAGCAGGTGGGCTTCAACGGGTTCATCATCCCCGACCATGTGCCGCGGATGGTTGGCGACGGCGATTGGTGCCATCGCGGTCGCGCATGGACGGTGGGGTACATCCAAGCACTCATTGCAGCCGTGGAAGCATAGGAATCACGGCTTCAGGCACCGCCAAACACCCCTGAAACTCTATAATTGACGGCGATGCTACGCTTGGCGCGAGTCCCGCTGATTGCCCTGTTCGCGGGCTCGGTCGCCTTGCTCGCCGCAGCAACCGAAGTCCGGTTCAACCGTGACATTCGGCCGATCTTCTCGGAAAACTGCTTCAAGTGCCACGGACCCGACGCATCCAAGCGCGTCACATCCCTGCACTTGGATACCGAGGAGGGCGCTTTGGTCGAGCTTCCCGGGGGACGCAGCACCATCGTGCCGGGCGACGCGGCGGCCAGCGAGCTGTTCTTGCGCGTCGCCGCGGAGGATCCGGTCCGCCGCATGCCGCCCGCAGCATTCGGCCACGATGCCTTGAAGCCGGAAGAGATCGACCTGATCCGTCGCTGGATAGACGACGGTGCAGAGTGGGAAGGCCACTGGGCGTTCATCCCGCCGTCACGACCCGCGATCCCGGATGCTCGGTACGTTGGCTGGCCGAACAATCCGATCGACAGCTTCATCCTGGAGCGCTTGGAGACCGAGCGCCTGGAACCAGCTCCCCCCGCCTCGCCCGAGGTTCTCATGCGGCGGGTCAGCCTAGACCTCACCGGTGTACCGCCGGACCTCGCCGATGTGGACGAGTTCCTTGCGAATCCGTCTCCCGACGCCTACGAGAGCGCAGTGGACCGCCTCCTTTCGTCTCCCGACTTCGCCGAGCGGATGACGATCCGCTGGCTCGATGCCGCGCGCTTCGCAGACACGAACGGATACCAGACAGATGCCGCGCGGGACATGTGGCGCTGGCGCGACTGGGTTATCGAAGCGTTCGCCTCGAACAAGCCGTTCAATGACTTCACGATCGAACAGATCGCCGGCGACATGCTGCCGGACGCTCGGCTGGACCAGGTCATCGCCACAGGGTTCAACCGCAACCATCGCGGCAACGGTGAGGGCGGCATCGTCGACGCAGAGTACGCCGTGGAGTACGTGGTGGACCGGGTCGACACTACCGCGACAGTCTGGCTCGGTCTGACGGCGGGCTGCGCCCGCTGCCACGACCACAAGTACGACCCGCTGAGCCAGAAGGAGTACTACGAGCTCTTTGCCTACTTCAACAACGTTCCGGAGAAGGGCAAGGCGTTCAAGTACGGCAACTCGCCACCCTTCGTGCGGGCACCGACTCGGGACCAGAGTGAGCGGCTGTCGGCACTCGAGGAGGGGCTCGCCGATCTGCTTGCCAAGCGCGACGACCTAGAGCACCGTGGCCATGTAGAGCGGCTTGCCTGGGAGACGGAAGTCGCAGGGAAGGCAACCGACTGGACGGACCCCGTCGGACTGCTCGTTGCATTTCCCAAGGGAGCCGCTGGTCCGAAACCGCGCGTCCGTGAATTCCGGGACGGCGAGTTCGCCGACCTCGGCGACCAGGCCAACTTCGGCTTTGAGGATCGCTTCAGCGCAGCGGCGTGGATCCGGCCGACGGATCCGAACGGCGCCATAGTGGCGCGCACGCGTCACATCGCAGCCGAAGACGACACGCAGTCCAACCCGGGATGGGGCTTCTACTTGGTGGACGGCAAGCCGCAGGTCAACCTCGTCAATCGCTGGCTCGACGACTGCCTGCGCATCGAGAGCAACGTTGCAGTCCCAGTGGACGAATGGACGCACGTCGCGTTCACGTACGACGGGACCAAGCTGGCCAGTGGCGTGCACATCTACGTCAACGGGCAACGTGTGCCGCAGACGGCCATCCGCGACGAGATGAACCAGGAGATCCGGTCCAAGGAGCCCCTTCGGGTCGGACAAGGTCTCGGGCTGGAGTTTCAGGGGTCGATGCGGCGGGTTCTCGTGTACGACCGCGAACTGACCCCCGAACAGGTCAGCGTCGCAAGCATCGAGGCCAGCGTGGACGCCATCGCCGGACTGAAGGCCGCCGACCGCGGCAAGCCAGCGTCCCTGAAGCTGAGGGACTCCTACCGCAACGCGTTAGGACCGCAGGACCTTACCGGACTCACCGCACGCATTCGCAAGGCAGAGGCCGAACTGCTCGCCTACACGGACTCCATCCCGACCGTGATGGTCATGCAGGAGAGGCCGACCCGGCGCAAGACATACCGGTTGGACCGCGGAGCCTACGATGCGCACGCCGAGGAGGTTCAGCCGGGCCTACCAGCGTCGCTCTCCAGCGAAGATCCCGCGGACCGGCTGGGATTTGCCCGGTGGCTGGTTTCGAGAGACAACCCCCTGACCGCCCGCGTGACCGTGAACCGCGTCTGGCAGATGCTTTGGGGCACTGGGATCGTCAGCACCGTGGAAGACTTCGGCTCGCAGGGTGAGTGGCCGACGCATCCCAACCTGCTGGACTGGCTGGCCGTTGACTTCATGGAGTCGGGCTGGGACCTCAAGGCGCTGCTCAAGACGATCGTGACAAGTTCGGCCTACAAGCAATCGTCCCGTGTCCAACCCGGGCTCCTCGAGAAGGATCCCGAGAACAGGCTCTTCGCACGGGGCCCACGCCTGCGGCTGCCAGCGGAATCGGTACGCGATCTCACACTCACAGCGTCGGGACTGCTGGTCCGGGAGGTGGGTGGTCCTTCCGTTCGGCCCTATCAGCCCGACGGCCTCTGGACCGAGCTGGCGGGCGGCAAGGACTACGAAATGGGCGCCGGCAAAGAACTGTTCCGACGCAGCCTTTACACCTTCTGGAAGCGGGCCGTTCCGCCGCCCTCGATGATTCTCTTCGACTCCGCGGGGCGGGAGGCCTGCACCGTGCGCAGCGTGCGTACGAACACTCCGCTCCAGGCGCTGAACCGCATGAACGACCGCTCCTACATGGAGGCGTCGCGGGCGTTCGCCCGACGCGTCGTTCGCAACGGGGGCGACAGGGATGCCGATCGGCTTTCGCACATGTTCCGGCTGGTGACGACCCGTGCGCCCTCGGCCGCGGAGATGCGGGTGCTGACGGAGGGCCTGGAGTACCACGCCGCCAGATTCCAGGACGACCCTGGAGCCGCGTCGGCGCTGGTCGCCGCCGAAGGGGAACCGTCGGCCAACGTTCCAGTTCAAGAGCTGGCGGCCTACACGATGATGGCCAGCCTGGTGCTCAACCTCGACGAGGCGATCACCAGGGAGTAGAAGGAGGCTCTCGCGGCATGACCGGGAATACTGATCTGAAGGCGGCACTGACTGCGGAGTCCACTCTCAGCACTCGTCGGCACTTCTTTGGGCGCAGCGCCCACGGACTAGGCATCACGGCACTGGCCGGGATGCTCGGCGACGACCTGCAGGCCAACGTGGCGCCGGCGACACACTTCGCGCCGAAGGCCAAGCGTGTCGTGTACCTGTTCCAGTCCGGCGCACCGTCGCAAATCGACCTGTTTGACTACAAGCCAGGGCTGCACCGCCGACAAGGGGAGGATCTGCCCAACTCCGTCCGCAAGGGTCAGCGGCTCACTGCAATGACCGCAACGCAGTCGACGTTCCCGATCGCGCCGTCCCAATTCGAGTTCCACCAGCACGGCGAGTCCGGTGCATGGCTCAGCGAGTTGCTGCCGCACACGGCGGACATCGCGGACAAGCTGTGCTTCATCAAGTCCACGCACACGGAAGCCATCAACCATGACCCGGCAGTGACCTTCTTCCAGACCGGCGCCCAACTGGCTGGCAGGCCTTCCATCGGCGCTTGGATCTCCTACGGACTTGGCAGCCAGAACAAGGATCTGCCCACGTTCGTCGTCATGGTCTCCTCGGGGTCGGGCCGCAACGGCCAGCCGCTCTACGACCGCCTCTGGGGAAGCGGCTTCCTACCGACCCGGTACCAAGGCGTCAAGTTTCGCTCCAACGGCGATCCAGTGCTGTTCCTCTCCGATCCGGACGGGGTCGACCGATCCGCGCGGCGGCGGTTCCTCGACGATCTTGGCTCCTTGAACCGAATCAAGTACGACGACTACGGCGACCCGGAGATCCTCACCCGGGTGTCGCAGTACGAAATGGCGTTCCGCATGCAGACCTCGGTGCCCGAGCTGACGGATCTGTCCGGCGAGCCGGAATCCACGTTCAAGCTGTATGGCCCAGACTCGCGGAAGCCGGGAACGTTCGCGGCGAACTGCCTGCTCGCTCGAAGGCTCCTGGAGCGGGACGTGCGCTTCGTGCAGCTCTTCCACCGCGGATGGGACCAACACACCGACCTCCCGGACCAGATCAGGAAACAGTCCGCGGACACAGATCAACCGTCCGCCGCCCTGGTACGGGACCTCGAACAGCGTGGCCTACTGGAGGACACGCTCGTCGTCTGGGGTGGGGAGTTCGGGCGGACGGTGTACAGCCAAGGCAAGCTCTCCGCAGAGAACTGGGGCCGCGACCACCATCCACGCTGCTTCACGATGTGGATGGCTGGGGCAGGCATCCAGGGCGGCACGTCCGTTGGCGAGACCGACGACTTCAGCTACAACGTCACGGCGGATCCGGTGCACGTGCACGATCTGCACGCGACCATCCTGCACCTGCTCGGCATCGACCATGAGAAACTGACCTTCAAGTACCAAGGCCGCCACTTCCGGCTTACCGACGTCCACGGAAATCTGGTCAGCAAGGCACTGGCCTAGCGTCGTGCGGCGCGCTGTCGCGCCTCCAACAGACGCCTCATCAATACATGCCGCGACGGTTCCTTTTCGCGTTGCTTGCGATTCTGGCGGTCCTGCACCAGGACTTCTGGCTGTGGGACGACCCGTCCGTCGTGCTTGGGTTTCTGCCGGTCAGTCTGGCCTACCAGATCGGGTTCATGGCTGTCACAGCCAGCCTCTGGGCGTGGGCCGTCCGCTTTGCCTGGCCGACTGACTTGGAGCCGGACAACTCAACACCTGTGGACCAAGGAGACTCCGAGCCATGATGCAGTTCGGCATCATCTGCGTCTACCTGTTGGTCCTGGTCGCGATCGGGTTCTGGAGCGCCGGTCGGTTCCGCGGCACGGCGCAGGACTACTTCCTCGCCAGCCGCTCGATCGGTCCCGTCGTGCTGCTGCTCTCGGTCTTCGGCACCGCCATGACCGCGTTCTCCCTCGTCGGCAGCTCGGGCGAGGCCTACAGGGGCGGCATCGGCGTGTTCGGCCTGATGGCCTCGTGGTCGGGGCTGGTCCATTCGGCGGTCTTTTACTTCGTTGGCGTGCGTCTATGGGGCATCGGCAGACGGCATGGCTATGCCACGCAGGTGGCGTTCTTTCGCGACCGGTTCGACAGTCCCTGGCTGGGGTTGCTGCTGTTCCCCGCCCTCGCCGGACTGGTGGTGCCGTATGTGCTGGTCGGGCTCCTTGGCTCAGGCAGCGTGGTTCAGGCGCTCACGCGTGGAGCATTCCCCGTGGTGTTCGCGTCTACCGGCGGCGGACTGCCGCCGTGGCTCACCGGTCTAGCCATCTGCGCCGTCGTACTGCTGTACGTATTCGTGGGCGGCCTGCGCGCGGCCGCATGGGCCAACGCCCTGCAGTCTGCGATCTTCATCGTCACCGGCATTTCGGCCTTCCTCGTCATCTCGGCCAAGCTCGGTGGGGCCGAGGCAGCTACCAGCGCGGTCCAGGCCGCCCTGCCGGAGAGGCTAACCGTGGCCGCCACCTATAGTCCTCTGGTCTATGCCAGCTACTTCCTGATACCGCTGTCGATCGGCATGTTCCCGCATGTCTACCAGCACTGGCTGACCGCCAAGTCTGCTTCGGCGTTCAAGCCGCTGGTGGTGATGCATCCCATCTGCACGATGCTGGTCTGGGCGCCCTGTGTCCTGATCGGCATCTGGGCGACCGCCGCGACGTTCCCTGACGGTTCGGCGGTCGTTCCGGCCGGATCACCCGTAAACAGCGAACTGGCCGCCATGGTGCAGGGACTCTCGACGCCCCTTCTTGGCGGTCTGCTCGGCGCGGGCATCCTCGCAGCCATCATGTCCTCACTCGACTCCCAGTTCCTGGCGATCGGGTCGATGTTCACAAACGACGTCGCGGCACAGCTGCTGCGGAAGCGGTCGCTGTCGGAAGGACAACGTGTCTGGCTCGCTCGCCTGTGCGTCACCGGCGTCGCCGTCCTGGCCTACGGCGCCTCCCTGATTGGCCCACGCAGCGTGTTCACGCTTGGCGTTTGGTGCTTCAGCGGCTATGCGTCGCTGTTCCCCCTAGTCGTAGCTGCCATCTACTGGAGACGGGCTACTGCCGCGGGCGCCATCGCTGCAGTGCTTTGCGTCGTGACCGTGGGGTTCCTGCTCTTCCGCGCAAGCGGCTACGGCAGCGATCCAACCTACACGTTCTTGGGGATGATGCCAGTCGCATCGATGGTGGCGGTTTCGACAGTGGTGCTGGTCGGGGTCTCGCTCCTGACGCAACCACCGCCCGACAGGGCCTTGAACAGGTTCTTTGCGGCGCCCTCCGCGCAGACATGAGGGTCGCGTTCATCACTGCAGGCGCGGCCGGCACGATCTGCGGGAACTGCCTGCAGGACAACGCTCTGGCGATGGCGCTTCAGGGGCGCGGCCACGACATCATCCTGATCCCCGCCTACACGCCCGTGCGAACGGACGAGCGAAACGTCGCCGACAAGAAGGTCGTGTACAGCGGACTGAGCCTCTATCTTCAGGGCCGGTTCCCAATCTTTCGCAGGTTCAGCTTTCTCGACAGGTTGCTGGACAACCCGAAGCTTCTGGAATGGGTCTCCGGGTTCGCTGTCGAAACGGATCCGTCAGGCCTAGGGCCCATGACCCGGGACACTCTCGCCGGCATCAACGGACCGTACGCCCGCGAGATGCGGAAGATGCTCGAGGTGCTGCGGGCGATCGAACCCGAGATCGTGCACCTGACCAACTCGATGCTCGCTTCGATGGCAGAGCCGATTCGGAATGAGTTCGGCATTCCAGTCGTCTGCTCCCTGCAGGGAGAGGCCGACTTCCTGCATGGCCTGCCCGAACCCTACCGGGACGAGTGTTTCAAGCTCCTGCGCAAGTACGCCGGGCACGTCGACCGGTTCGTGGCGCCCTGTGCCGACCAAGCTGACGCGATGGCGGGCGTGTTCCAAGGGACGGAGGGCGAGGTCGCGATCATCATGCCGGGGCTGTCGGCAGAGGATCATCCGGCGATGGAGTCGTCCGGGGCCGAAGCGTTCAGGGTTGGATTCCTAGCCCGCGTGGCACCAGTCAAGGGTCTCCGCACGCTCGCGGAGGCTGTCGAGCTGCTACGTGGCCGTCACCCGTCGAACAGAATCGACCTGCACGTCGCTGGATGGCGCGGTGCGGACGGCGAGCGCCTCATCAAGGAACTGCGGACCCAGTTCGCCTTCGACGACCACGGCTACCTGACTCGCGAAGAGAAGTTCGCATTCCTGGCGAGCCTAGACGCGTTCTCAGTGCCAGCAAGCTATCGCGCCTCCAAGGGCTTGTACGTCCTCGAGGCGATGGCGACCGGGGTGCCGGTCGTCCAGCCCAGAATCGGCGCGTACAGCGAACTCCTCGAAGCGACGGACGGTGGGCTGACCTGCGAGCCCGCAAGCAGCGAGGATCTAGCAGACAAGTTGGAGTCGCTGCTCATCGACCGCAAGCGTGCGAAGGAACTGGGCGAGCGTGGCCGCAAGGCTGTACGCGAGCGTTTCCACACGGAGCGCATGGCCGGTGAGGCTTTGACCCTCTACCGGAGCCTCCTCAACTGACGCCGCGCCCGATTCGCTTCAGAACAACTCTGTCAGGTCAGCGAACCGCTCGACGACGCGGAACCTCGGGCCCTGCTCGGGCAACGGTCCAAGCTCCAGGCTCCAAGTGCACGCGTTGGGCACCAGCACCGCGCCCAGACCCGCTTCGAGAGCAGGATGGATGTCGGACTTCGGGCTGTTGCCGACCATCCAAACCTGGCTCGGAAGACAGTTGATCTCACGGACGACGTCGCGATATCTGTCCGCATCCTTCTCCCTGACGATCCAGATGCGGCGAAAGCGGTGCTCGAGGCCGGAGCGCTGCACCTTCCCAAGCTGCTCCTCACCGTCGCCCTTCGACAGGAGACCCAGGGGGATCCGGCTCCCCAGTGTGGCGAGGGTCTCGGCGACACCCTCCAGCAGACGGATGGGATGGTTGCGGATCCGGTCCGTGAAGGAGATCACTCGGGCACGCTCGGAGTCGCTGGCCGGCCGACCTCGCAGGTGCTCGAAGCAATGCACCAAGTTGCTTGTGAAGCTCTTCGTGCCGTAGCCGTTGCGTCGGATCGCGCGGAGTTCGATCTGATCCAGTTCCGCCCGCACCTGGTGTGCGTTGAGCGCTGGATGGTCAAGGTAAGCGATGAAGTCGGCGATCGCCTCCTCGAAGAACAAATTGTTCTCCCAGAGTGTGTCATCCGCGTCGATGAGGAGCCACTCCGGGGTCTCCACAGGCCCCAAGAACGGCATCAGAAGAACAGATACTTGCGCCAGGTCACCTGGTGACTGCCCATCTGGCGCATCAGGCTACGGCTGGTATGCAGGCTAAACGGCTTGGGCTGACGGGCCAGAGTCATCGAGGCTTCTTGCGGCAGCAAGTCGCCCTTCCTGTTGTTGCAGCGAAGGCAGCAGGCGACAAGATTCTCCCAGGTGTTATTCCCGCCTCGTGACCGCGGCACGACATGGTCTAGCGTCAGGTCGCCAGCGCCGAACTCGCGGCAGCAGTACTGGCAGGTGTGCTGGTCGCGCATGAGGATGTTCTTGCGCGAGATCGCCCGCATCTGGCGCGGGATGCGACGGTACTCGACCAGCCGGATGACAGACGGGACAGCCAGCGTCCGCGATGGCGAGCGGACGTGACCGTCGCCCGACTCCTCGGTGTGGGCCATGCCCTTGACGAGAAGGATCAGGGCACGCCGGACGGCGCAGACGTGGATGGGCTCGTAGCTCGCGTTAAGGACAAGGACGGGCCTGCAAAGAAGGCTGGTCCCTGCAGTCACCATCCCCATCAGCGACTCCGGGCCCCATGAAGCGGCGGGGTCGCATCAAGTCGCCCAAGACCAACTGGAAGCCGCGCTCCCGTCGACCTGGCGATCGGTCGGATGGGCCAGGTGCTAGGGAAGATTCACCTCTCTCAGGACCCTATGGCCTCTCGCTCGACCTCTTCCTGGCAATCGCGACAGTACGGCGTCCACGGGACCGCGTCCAGACGGCGCATGCCAATGGGACCCTCGCATGACTCGCAAATCCCGAACTCGCCGTCGTCGATGCGCCGCAGCGCGTCCTCCACCTGGTAAAGGAGTGTCAGACCGCTATCACTCTGAGAGTACAGCATGTCACGGTGGTACGACAGAGCCGCGACCTCGCCGTCGTCACCACGATCCTCGGCTCCCATGTCACGGCTGGCGGACCGTGTCCTCGACACGAATTGACTGAGATCTTCCCGTTTGGCGCGCAGCCGCACGCGAAACGATCCGAGACGACGTCGGTCCATGCTCCTCCGTGGTGCGGAAAGCCCGCAGCTCCCGACTCTAGGCGAGTCTTATTGGAGACATGCGGGTACCAACTGTAAATGATTCGCAGTCGAATGTCGGCAAGCCGTCCCTAGCCCCTCGGAAAGTGCGCTTCAGGCTAGTGCGCGGTGGCCAGTTGATAGAATCAAGGGAATGGCAGGGCCTAGGACGCTATACGACAAGGTCTGGGATTCCCACGTCGTAGCGCACGAGGATGGCGCCCCAGCGGTCCTTTACATCGACCTGCATCTGGTGCACGAAGTGACCTCCCCGCAGGCCTTCCAAGGCCTCCGGGACCGCGGCATCAAGGTCCGTCGGCCGGATCACACGATGGCCACGATGGACCACAGCATTCCGACCCGCAACCAGGATTTGCCCATTGTTGACCAGATCGCTGCAAAGCAGGTCGAGCAGCTGCGCATCAACTGCCGAGAGTTCGGTGTGCCGCTGGCCGACCTAGGCGACGAGTCCCAGGGAATCGTCCACATCATCGGCCCGGAGCTCGGCCTGACGCGGCCGGGCATCACGGTGGTCTGCGGCGACAGCCACACCTCCACGCATGGCGCGTTCGGGGCTTTGGCCTTCGGTATCGGCACGACGGAAGTCGAGCACGTGCTGGCCACGCAGTGTCTGCTACAGCATCGATCGCGCACCTGTGAGGTGCGCTTCGAGGGCACACCGGGCAGCGGCATCGTGGCCAAGGACCTGATCCTGGCTCTGATCGCCAAGATCGGCATCGGCGGCGGCACAGGCCAGGTGTTCGAGTACACGGGCGAGGCTATCCGTTCGCTTTCGATGGAGGGCCGGATGACGGTCTGCAACATGTCGATCGAGGGCGGAGCCCGAGCTGGGATGGTCGCTCCAGACGACAAGACCTACGAGTACCTCGCCGACAAGCCGACATCGCCCAAGGGGGCAGCTTGGGATGCGGCCGTGGAGCGCTGGCGGGAGCTTCCCTCCGATCCTGGCGCTGAGTACGACCACACCGTCCCCGTCGACGTGGCGAAGCTGGAGCCGATGATCACTTGGGGAACAAACCCTGGCATGGGAGTCTCGGTGACGGAACCGGTGCCGACGCCCAACGGCGGTACGGGCGTGCGCAAGGCCCTGGACTACATGCAGATCGAGGCGGGCAAGCCGCTGCTGGGCCAGCCTGTGGATGTGGTGTTCGTCGGGAGCTGCACGAACTCCCGCATCAGCGACCTGCGCGAGGCCGCAGGCATCCTGAAGGGCCGCAAGGTCAGTCCGGGCGTCCGCATGATGGTGGTCCCAGGCTCGGAGCGCATTCGGGCACAGGCCGAAGCGGAGGGGCTGTCCGATGTGTTCCGTCAAGCCGGCGCCGACTGGCGCGAAGCGGGCTGCAGCATGTGCATCGCCATGAACGGCGACCAGCTCAACAACGGCCAGTACTGCGTTTCGACCAGCAACCGCAACTTCGAGGGTCGCCAGGGCAAGGGCGGTCGGACGTTCCTGGCCAGTCCGCTCACGGCGGCGGCCGCGGCCATCGAAGGCGCCGTGGCGGACCCGCGCCGGTACCTCTGACGGAGAAGGAGGAGTTTCGACGTGCAACCGATCAAGGCGTTCCAGGACAAGGTCGTTCCCCTGCCGATCAACGACGTTGACACGGACCAGATCATCCCGGCCCGGTTCCTCAAGACCATCGAGAAGCTAGGCCTAGGTGACAACCTGTTCAACGACTGGCGCTACCTGCCCGATGGAAGCCCCAACCCAGAGTTCGTGCTCAACACCGACCGTGCAGCGGGCGGCCGCATCCTGCTGGCGGGGGACAATTTCGGATGCGGCAGCTCCAGAGAGCACGCCCCGTGGGCGCTGCTTGGCTATGGCTTCCGCGCTGTGATCAGCACGTCCTTCGCGGACATCTTCCGCAACAACTCCCTGAAGAACGGCCTGCTGCCGATCATTGTGGATGAGGAGACCCAGCAGGAGCTTTTCGCTGCTGCCGACGGCGACGATGGGCTCGAGGTGACGATCGATCTCGATGCGCAGACACTGTCACTGCCCAGCGGGCGTTCGGTGACATTTCCGGTCGACGAGTTCTCGAGGCAGTGCCTGTTGGAGGGCGGCGACCAGCTCAGCTACATCCAGCAGCGGATGCCGGCGATCACGGCCTACGAATCGGGCACGTCGAACGAGCTGAACACCCGCAGCTGAGGGAGCCTCGCAGTTCAGGTTCGGCGGCGGGCAGAGGGCCTCAGCATCCAGAGGCCGCAAACCACCAGACCGACGGCGACCCACTGGGTGGCGCTGATCGTGTCGCCGTAGATGAACGGTCTGGCACCGTCGTCGCGGAAGAACTCGACCGCGAACCGAAAGCTGGAATAGAGGACGAGATAGGCAGCCAAGACGGTCCCAGGCCGGAACGACCGAATGTATAGCCACAGCAGCAGGCCGCCCAGCGCGAGGGTGCCGAGCGCCTCGTAGAGCTGCGTCGGGTGCAGTGCAACGTTGAGGGGCACGCCGGTGAAGTCATGGGCATGTGGGTTGGTGAACACCACCGCCCAAGCCACGTCCGTCTCGCGTCCCCAGCAGCAGCCAGCTGCGAAGCAACCGAGCCGTCCAATGCCGTGCCCGACTGCAAGACCCGGCACCATCATGTCCGCCGTGGCGATCCACGGCATGCTGTTGCGGCGCGTGTAGTAGTACGCAACACCAATGGCCGCGAGCAGGCCTCCGTAAAAAACGCCTCCTGCACGGAGCGCGGACAGTGAGAACAGACGCGACAGGTCCGCTGCATAGTAGGACCAGTTGTCGATGATCATGAAGAGCTTCGCGCCGACAATCGCGGATAGCAGCAGCACGATGCCGAGGTTGGTGATCTTCTCGGGATCGATGTCCTTCCTGCCCGTCGAGCGAGCCAGCCGAGCAGCTAGGGAGATGCCGGCGAGAAATCCCAGGGCGACCAGCACTCCGTAAGTCGGCAGGGTGAACGAGCCGACCTCGATCAGTCTGGGCCACATAGTGCTGAAACTCCTAAGCGGAACTCGATGAGTCAGGTGCCTGCGATCGCTGGGCGCCAAAGCCGTCCAAGATCAGGAGCCCGGCACCAACGGTGATGGCGCTGTCCGCCACGTTGAACGCCGGCCAGTGAAGTCCAGAGATGTAGAAGTCCAGGAAGTCCACCACGTAGCCGAACACCAGCCGATCGTATAGATTGCCGACCGCACCGGCCAGAATCAGCGCGAGGGCGTAACGACTCCGGCCACCCAAGCCGCCACCCCTAGCCAGCATCCAGACAATCACGCCGATGGCGGCAACGGAAAGCAACGGCAGCACAGTGCCGCGGAACCACTCCGGAGCATCGGCAAACATGCTGAACGCAATGCCCGTGTTGCGCACATGCACAAGATTGAAGAACCCGTCGATCACGGCCTCGGCGGTCCCATACGGCATACGCTCCGCAATCAAGACCTTGGTCAGCCGGTCCGCGGCCAGAACCAGAACGGCTAGAGGAGCGAGCTGGGTCCAGCCACCAGGCAGTCCGCAGCAACGCGGTGAGGAATCGGGTCCGACGGGTCTTTGCCGGGACATCAGAGGGGAGCGAACTCCCTGACTTCCAGTCTACTCAAGGCGCCAGCGGGGCTGGTCCTGACCGCCGACAATAACGGTTCCCACCGCCGCCCCTAAGCATCGGAAGCGGATCCGGCGCCCGCGGTTGGTTAGACCGGGACGCGGTGCCCAAGCGCAAGCAGCGTCGCCCTGCGACTGCCGAGGCCGTGCGGCGCTAGCGTCGAGTGTGGCCGCTCATGCTGCATCTTCTGATCGAAGTGGGGGGCAAACCAGGGTAGCGAAATCCCACGGCAAGCAATCGAGGACCGCCCGTGCTGCAAGTGTGACCATCGGATGCTCCCGCTCTTCTGTCCGACTCACGCCAGTCGGCTGCCCTTCTCTGTGCGATCCCAAGGATCCCATCTGCATCGACTCCGCATCCGCGGCGGGCCTGAATCCCCGACCTCCGCCTCAGGCGGAACACTTTGGACGCCTAGGAGGCGCAATCCAGGTCCTAGATGCACGAAAGCCCAAGAGCCGCGCCGGCGGTGATACTCTAATGCCAGCGGAGGGACTCTCCATCGGAGCCGACAGCATCGCCCGTTTTGCGGGGCTCGCCGCCCCTGCCATCTACGTTTTACGGTTGAATTGGCTGGTCAAGACGCGGAATCAGGTCCAGGCTGCGCATACAGAGGAATTCAATACGCAGATGCGGGTATTTATTGCCCCGCACAAGGAATTCAATGCGCAGATGCAGCTACGCCTTGCGCAGCTGCGGGCATTCAATGAGGGCAGGACAATGCCCGTTGACGCCATATCGGCCACCGACGACTTGCAGAAGGAGATCAATGGTCCCAATCACGCCGAGCACGAGGCGCATGGCGCAAGCGATGGGGGAGGCCGTGTCGACACTGGCTGAGAAGTCCTGCATACCCTGCTCTGGCGGCGTGCCACCGCTGCAGGGCGAGGAACTGGCGCGTTGCAGCGCTGAGACGCCCGAGTGGAACGTCATCGACGGCCATCACATCGAGCGTGAGTTTGCGTTCCAGAACTTCCAGACGGCCCTCGACTTCACCAACGGGGTCGGCGCAATCGCCGAGCAGGAAGGGCACCATCCTGACATCTACCTGGCTTGGGGCAAGGTCGGAGTCAAGATCTGGACCCACAAGATCGATGGCCTGACCGAGTCGGACTTCGTGCTGGCCGCCAAGATCGACCAGCTGCCGAGAGGCTAACCCTCTGGAGGCTCGGCCAGTCCAATCAGACCGGACTCCAATGAGGAACCTGCGAGCGATTGCGATCATCGTCGCGGTGGTGGCGCTGTCCAGCCTGGTCGGCGGCCTCTACGGACTGCGCATCGGCACCAACGGAAACTTCATTCGCATGGGTCCGCTCGTGGGCCAAGTCGGCCAAGCCTACGAGATCACCGAACTGATCGAGCGCCGCTTCGTCGAGCCGATCGAGTGGGAGGAGGTCATGTACGCCGGGGCCATCCCGGCCATGCTCGCCACCCTCGATCCGCACTCCACGTTCCTCAAGCCCGCCGAGTTCCGACGCATGCGCGAGCAGGAGCGTGGCAGCTACGCGGGCATTGGCATGCAGATCGTGGGATTCGGCGCGAAGACGATCGTTGACTTCCCGTTCCCGGGAACGCCCGCCTTCGAGGCCGGAGTCCTGCCTGGCGACACGATCGAGAGGGTCGAGGGCGTGTCCATCGTCGGCCTGGACCTTGACCAGGTCGCCCATCTCCTGAAGGGTACGCCTGGCACGAAGGTGCGCCTGAGCCTCTCGCGCGAAGCGGTGGACGAGTGGCTCGAGGTCGAGCTCGTGCGGAACGTCATCCCGCGGCCCACGATTCCCATTCATACAAAGTTCGAGGACGGCGTCGGGTACCTGCGCATGACCAGCTTCGGCGAAAGCACCGGAGCCGAGCTCGACGAGGCGCTGCATTCGCTCAAGAGCATGGGGATGCGGGGCCTGTTGCTGGACCTGCGGGACAACAAGGGCGGGCTACTCTCCGCGGGCGTGAGCGTGGCCAGCCGCTTTCTGGAACTTGGCCAGAGCGTCGTCTCGCATCGCGGCAGGGCTTCGGCGGAGCGCAGCTACCACGCGAACGAGACGAGTTCCTTCTCGCAGTTCCCCATCGTGGTGCTGGTGAACTGCAACTCGGCTTCGGCGTCCGAGATCGTCGCGGGAGCACTGCAGGACCATGACCGCGCCCTGATCGTAGGGACCAACACCTTCGGCAAGGGCCTGGTCCAGTCGGTGTTCGCACTGCCGGAGTCTACTGGGGTCGTGCTGGCCACGGCTCGCTACTACTCGCCGTCAGGACGACTGATTCAGAGGCCGTACGACCGCATCGACCTTGCGGACTATTTCAACGAGCCCTGCGAGTCGGAGTACAGGCAGAGGCGGGGTGCAGTGCGGCTGACGGACAGCGGCCGCAAGGTCTACGAGCTCGGAGGCATCGCGCCGGACATCGAGATCCTCGAGCCGCGCGAGACCGCGTTCCAACAGCGCATCAGGCGTCAGCGCGTCGTCGAGCGGTTTGCAGCGAGGGTGCGCTCGAGGGGCCGCGCAATGCTGCGCGGGGAATCCCCGTCACCGGAAATGTTTGGGTCCTTGCTGCGCTTCGTCGCCGACCAGGGGATCTCCGTGGAGTTCGCGCTGCAGCCCGAGGAGAGGCAGTTTCTGATGCGCTCCCTCACGGCCCACCTGCACACCTCGTACTTCGATCACGACGAGGGGCTGCGCATGCTCGCCAACTACGACCCGGTGGTCCTGCAAGCGCGCTCGCTGTTGGACCAGGCCGCGGCGCTCATGGAGCGGAGCAAGCCCCACGCGGTCCCGTCGTAGGCGCATCGCAAAGCGGGCTAGCGCGGCTCGTAGCTCACCTCGTGCCCATTGCGCGAGTTCTTGATGGTGAACGTGCCGTCCTCGGCGACGGTGGCGAGGATCCAGTGCGCCTCGCAGCCCTCCGTCTCGCCCAGGTTGGCAATCAGATCCTCCGGAGGATTGTGCTCCGGTCCGCTCTGCACGGCGCGGTGGACTTGCCACAGGTCCTGCAGAGAGTCAACGGCGACGAGCGCCTCGAACGTGCCGGGGCTGCCGCCCTTCCGAGGACCGTTGTTCATGACGGCGACGAGCGGACGGATCGCCTGCAGGTGCGCCGGTGCGCCGGACGTGTGCATGCCGTGATGGGTGACTTGGTAGAGATCGACCTGGCCGAACAGGTTCACCGGGCAGGCTGTCTGGATCTCGTAGTTCCAGGTGAGGTCGCCGAGATCGAGGAACTCGAAATCGGCGACCCGCACGATGAACCCAACGCTCTTGCCGTTCTCCCCTCGGTCCACCGCCCGTGACGTGGCGTCGCGGCAGGCCGGGTTCGGGGCCTGCTCCCCCAGCGCAGTGTCGATGAACTTGCTCCGCGCGGCGACGAACTGAAAGTCTGTGCTCTTCAGCGGTAGCCTGTCGCCCGGGGCCACTTGCATCCTGCGGTCCCCGGCGGTCTCCACATAGCTCTGCCAGAGCGCGTCGGCGCGCTCGTTCCAGCCGATCTCGACACTGTCCCCGTGGTCGACGAATCGCTGGATTGGCACGCGTTCCGCAAGGTTGGCAACGCCGCCAGTGTGGTCGCGGTGGAAATGGGAGGAGATGAAGTAGTTCAGCTCGCTGCGCCCCACCTCGTTCTCCAGAACCGTGACGATCCGCTCCGCGTCACGACCTTCGAGCTCCGGCCAGCCAGCGTCCATCAGAATGGTCTCGTCATCCGGCGTCACGATCAGGGTGGCTGCGCCACCCTCGACGTCTATCCAGTAGATGCGAAGGTCAGCAGCAAGGGCTGTGCAGGCTGCAAGCGCGAGCAGGACGGCTAGTCGGCGCCAGAGAAACATGGCGTACGTATTGTAGACTTGGATGAGTGCCCCCGCCGCCGAGCTGAGTGGGTCGGCCGTTGGTAGACTGGGGTTTGGGAGCGCTAGTCCACGATGATTAGAAACATCCTTCCGCTTACCCTGGCCATGCTCGCCACTGCCACGCTGGCACTGGCACAGGACGAGGGGGGCGGAGACGTCGAGGCGGGCAAGGCCGGCTTTGAGGCGAAGTGCCTGATGTGCCACTTCGACGACAGCGCGGACAAGAAGATTGGGCCGGGCTTGGCTGGCGTGAAGAACGGCAAGCTGCCCAGCGGCAAGGAAGCCACCAAGGAGATCGTCCTCGAGGTGGTGAACAAGGGTGCGACGGGCATGCCGCCCATGGAGACCATGCTCAGCGATGACGAAAAGGCAAACATCGTTGCCTACGTCCTGAGCCTCTAGCGCAGCACGAGCCTCATCAGCGAGGCACCCTCCAACACGAAAGTATCCGGCACCGTACGGTCAGGGAGCGAAAATGGAAGTCGAGAAAGTTCAGAGCAAGGTCACAGAGATCATTTGCGAGCAGTTGAGCGTTGAGGAGTCCCAGGTCACGCGCGAAGCCTCGTTCCAGGGATCCCTGAACGCGGATTCGCTCGACATCGTCGAGTTGATCATGGCGTTCGAGGAGGGATTCGACATTGAGATCGCCGACGATGACGCCGAGAAGATACGCACGGTTGGCGACGCAGTCGACTACATCCACCAGACGCAAAGCAACGGATAGTCAGAGGCTCTGTTGCCGCGAGTAGTCGTCACGGGTGTCGGCCTAATCTCCCCTGTCGGAGTCGGCACGGAGAAGTGTTGGCAGGCCCTGCAGGAGGCCCGTAACGGCATCGGACCCATCACCCAATTCGACGCCTCGGACTACGCCTGCCAAATCGCCGGCGAGGTCAGTGACTTCGACGCCAAGGACTATATTCCGCCCAAGGACGCCCGCAAGATGGGGCGCTTCACGCAGTTCGCGGTCGCGGCCAGCGGGTTCGCGATACAGAACTCCCGGCTGGCCATTGGGGACGACGTGGCGGATCGTGTTGGTGTCTTCATCGGCAGCGGCATCGGTGGATTCGACGTCATCGAAAGGACTCACACGCAGCTCCTCCGGTCGGGGCCGCGACGTATCACGCCGTTCTTCATTCCATCCACGATCGTGAACCTAGCCGCCGGTCAGGTCTCGATCCGGTGGAACGCCAAGGGCCCGAACTCAGCCACTGCTACGGCGTGCACCAGTGGAGCGCACGCGGTGGGCGACTCGTTCCGACTGATCCAGCAGGGCTTCGCGGATGCCATGATCTGCGGCGGCACAGAAGCCGCGATCACGCCCCTGAGCGTTGCAGGCTTTGCGGCTATGAGGGCCCTCTCTAAGCGCAACGACGAGCCTTCCCGTGCCTCGCGACCTTGGGATGCCGACCGCGACGGGTTCGTGATCGGCGAGGGTGCCGGCATCCTGATCCTCGAGGAACTGGAGTTTGCGCGTCGGCGAAGCGCTCCCATCCTGGCGGAGATCATCGGATACGGCATGAGCGGCGATGCATTCCATGTCACGGCCCCCGCCGAGGACGGCGACGGGGCGATCCGTGTGATGCGGAACGCGATGAGCGACGCGGGCATCTCACCCGCCGACATCCACTACATAAACGCCCACGGCACCTCCACGCCGGTCGGGGACGCGATCGAGTCCCGGGCGCTTGAATCACTGTTCGGCGACCACGCCCGAAGTATCGCCGTCAGCTCCACAAAGTCGATGACAGGCCACCTCCTGGGTGGCGCCGGGGGCCTGGAGGCAGGCATCGTGGCGCTGGCGGTGCAGGACCAGGTTGCGCCGCCCACGATCAATTTGGAGCAGCCAGGACCGGGCTGCAACTTGGACTACGTGCCGGACAATGCGCGCCCGATGGAGATCGAGTACGCCCTGAGCAATTCGTTCGGCTTCGGCGGGACGAACGGGTGTCTGGTCTTCCGCCGGTTCACCGACAACTAGCGGTCGGACGACCGGCACTTCCGGGCATCTCTCGCCTTCTGGACGGCAAAACTGCGTGGGCGAGCCGCTCGCTCGACTAGAATTGCATCAGCCCTTGTGAGGCCCCGGGCAGGCGGTCAGTGGCCGTCGCCACAGCCCGCGACCACGATGATGCGACTGGCGTCATGGATGCTGCTTGCGGCTTCCGCCGCACTTCTGCCAGGGGCTGCGAACGATGAGCTGGACGAGTCGTTCCGGACAGATGTCCAGCCGCTTCTGGCGAACTACTGCGCCAAGTGCCACGGCGAGGATCTCCGCACGTCCGGGATTGCATTCTCGGACTACCCAGACCACGCCGCTGTGGTCCGCTCTCGCACCGTGTGGGAGCGGGTGCTGCGGGTGCTGCGAGAGAACGAGATGCCACCAGTCGGGCCACAGCCAACGGCGACCGAGCGACAGCGGATGGTGAACTGGGTTGACGACGCGATCAACCACCTCGACTGGAGCGAGTTTCGTCGTGCGGGATCGGTCACGATTCCGCGACTCAATCGGATCGAGTACAACAACACGATCCGGGACCTTACCGGCCTAGACCTGCGACCCGCGGACGCGTTCCCTGAAGACGGGCAGGGTGAGAGCGGGTTCCGCAATGACCGTGACGGGCTCTTCATGAGCCCAATGCTGGCCGAGAAGTACATGACGGCCTCCAATCAGGTCGTTGACGCTCTGATCGAGACACGCCAGTCCAAGGACAACCTGTCCGTGCGCCTCGAGATCGAGGACTTTCTCCGCACAGAGACCAACCATGCGTACACCGAGTACGGGCTCGACCTCAGGAACTACCAACAGACCGTTTACCGCTACATCTCGTTCCCCAAGTTCGGCCGCTACCGCTTTCGCGTTAAGGCATGGGGCCAGTCGCCAGTCGAGGGCGCCGTTCCGGGAGTCACAGTCCGCGTCGCTGGCAAGATCGTCGGTCAGGCACACGTCATAGGCACGAAGGAGTCGCCTGACGTCCTCGTCTTCGATGGGGATGTGCGGGCGGGCAGCCATCGTGTGTCCCTGCACTGGTTCCGGGCTCGCTCGGCCGAGACCAGCGAGCTGAACAGCCGCCTCGCCGCCGAGGCCAAGCGCCGCAGAGAGGAAGCCAAGGCAGCCGGAAAGAAGCCACCAGGCCCGGGCCCGGTGCTGCTGTCCTTGGACTGGCTCGAGATCCGCGAGAACCCCAGACCCAGCGAGGACGGGTCGCTGGTGTGGATCGCGGAGCCGGTAGGCAGGACATCTGCAAGGGAAGCAGCGCAGCGGATCCTTGTGAACTTCGCGACCCATGCCTACCGGCGGCCAGCCAGAAAATCCGACGTGCGTCGCCTGATGGAGATGTACGACAAGGCCGCAAGACGCGGCGACAGCTTCGAGGAGGCAGTCGGACTCGCCCTGCGCACAGCGCTCGTGTCGCCTCGGTTCCTCTATCGGCCCGAGCAGGGCGGTGACGCCGATTCCGACCGTGCGCTGGACCCGTATGAACTGGCATCCAGGCTCTCGTACTTCCTATGGATGTCGATGCCGGACGAGGAACTGCTCGAGGCTGCGCACGACGGCTCCCTGAGCGAACCCGAGACACTCCGGGCACATGCCCGCCGACTGCTCGCGGATCCCAGATCCAAGGCGTCCATGGAAACGTTTTTTGGACAGTGGCTCGGCTTCGCAGAGCTAGGCGGCACCATCAAGCCGGACGACGTGGCGTTCCCGGAGTTCACCCCGGCACTAGGCGAAGCGATGCTGGCGGAGGCATCTCACTTCTTCGACGACCTTGTTCGCACCGACGGCAGCCTGCTCAATCTGCTCGATGCGGACTACAGCTTCCTGAACGAGGATCTGGCGAGGCACTATGGCATCAAGGGCGTCTTCGGGCGGCACCTGCGTCGTGTCGATCTCAATGACCGTCGGCGCGGAGGCGTCCTGGGGATGGGCGCTGTGCTGACCGCCACCTCACTCCCCACCCGTACCAGCCCGGTCGTGCGCGGCAAGTGGGTGCTCGAGACGATGCTTGGGGAGGAACTGCCGCCGCCGCTACCGGATGCCGGCGAACTGCCCGTCCAAGGCGGTACCGCCGAGGGCATGACGCTGCGACGGATGTTCGAACTCCATCGCGACGAACAGCGCTGCGCTGTCTGTCATGAGCGTATCGATCCAATCGGATTCGGCCTGGAGAACTTCGACGCCATCGGCCGCTGGCGCAAAGAGGACAACGGACAGCCCGTTGACGCCTCCGGCACTCTCCCCAGCGGAGAGCGATTCACGGGACCGGCGGAGCTTAAGGAGATCCTGCTCGGACGCCAAGAGAGTTTCGCGCAGATGATCACCGCTCAGATGCTGAAGTTCGCGCTGGGGAGGGACCTAGCGTACTTTGACCAACCAACGGTGGAGGAAATCAGCAAATCCGTTGTCGAGAGCGGCTTTAGTCCAGCTACTCTGATACTGGGCGTAGTGGACAGCCTTCCGTTTCGCTTTAGGGGCGCGATGGAGGAGCCAGAGGGAGAAAGCGGTCCATGAACACAGGAACCTTGACGCGACGGTCTGTACTGCGAGGCATGGGTGTCACCCTTGCCCTGCCTTGGCTGGACGTCAGCAGACCCGCTCTAGCGGCCTCGCGGCTGACGCGCACCACGGATCCCGTTCGCCTCGTCACGCTCTTCCATCCGAATGGTGTCTATCCGCAGAACTGGGATCCCCAGGGAGAGGGCCGCGACTACGTTCCGTCCCGAATCCTTGAGCCGCTTGCCCCGGTGCGCGAGGACGTCAGCGTGATCTCGAACCTCGGGACCGGCGCCAAGGGCCATGTCGGTGCGACGTCGTCGTTCCTGACCGGAACACCGCTGCACAAGAAGGCGGCTGGGCGAATCAACACGCCGTCGATGGGCACGTCGCTGGATCAGTTCGTCGCGGAGCGCATCGGACAGGAGACCAGCATCGCCTCCCTCGAGGTCGGTGCCGAGCCGCCCCGCTCGGGTGGCGAGAACGGGCTGGCGATTTCGTTCGCGAACACTGTCTCTTGGCGATCCGACAGCACCAAGGTCGATCCAGAGATCGAGCCGCAGGCGGTCTTCGACCGGCTGTTCGGCGTCAACCGGAAGACGAGGCAGGAGCTCGGCGACGAGGCGAGCATTATCGATCACGTGCTGGAGGATGCCAAGTCGCTGCGGTCCCGCGGAAGCAACTCGGACCGGCGCAAGCTGGACGAGTTCCTAGCATCCGTGAGGGGTGTGGAAAAGCGTATCCAGAGGAACCTCAACCCTTCGGATCCCGAAGCCGAGTGGAAGCCGCTCGTGGAGCCTGACCTGTACCGGCCCGAGGCGGGCATCCCAGCGACGCGCGACGAGCACCTGAGGCAGATGATGGACCTGATCGTTCTGGCGCTCCAGACCAACTCCACCCGCGTGGCGACGTTGATGATGGCCCACGGCTTCAGCCGCCAGAACTTCACGTTCCTGGACGGCGTGACGGGGGACCACCACTCAATCTCCCACCACAAGGAGGATCCAAAGCTAACGGAGCCCTATACGATCGTCAGCCGCTGGTACGTTTCCCAGCTGGTCTACCTAGTCGATAGGATGAAGTCCGTGCAGGAACACGACGGCAAAACTCTGCTCGACAACACGATGATTCTGTACGGCTCCGCGCTGAAGAACGGCAACGGCCACACGACCCAGAACCTGCCAGTACTGCTTGCTGGACGGGGCGGCGGCAGCCTTCGGCCGGGCCGCCACATCGTCCTGCCCGAAGAGACCCCGATCACGAACTTGCACCTCGCACTCGCCCAGCGCATGGGCATCGAGGTGGATCAGCTCAATACGAGTACCGGCGTGGTCGCGGACCTCTAGCCGTTACAGGTCGGCCGGCCCCAGCGATCCGGCAGAGACTGATAAAATCGGCGTTCGCGCCGGAAGCCCGGCGCTTTCCCGCTTTTCACCATGAACATCTTCGTCTGCGTCAAGCAGGTCGTGGCACGGGACTCTGTGCTCCGCACGGACACCGATGGGACCTGGATCGTCGACGACGGCCTGACCTTCGAGATGAACGAGCCTGACTCGTTCGCCCTCGAGGAAGCTCTTCGGCTCAAGGAGAAGCATGGCGGACAAGTCGTGGCGATCACCGCCGGCCCTGTCCGTGCCGCCTCGACTGTGCGCGAAGCCCTGGCCAAGGGCGCGGACCGCGGCGTCCACATCGAGGATGAGCGTTACGCGCAGGCGGACTGCCTTGCGACGGCGACGGCCCTGGCGGCAGCGATCCGGCGCGAGCCGCACGACCTGGTCCTGACCGGACTGCAGTCCGACGACGTTGGGTTTGGGCAGACCGGAGTTGTGCTGGCGGAACTGCTGGGCCTGCCGCACGCGACGATCATCATGCAGATCGACGCCTCAGGCGGCCGGCTCTCCTGCAAGCGCGAACTCGAGGCTGGATGGTTCCAGACCGTGAACCTGCCGCAACCCGCCCTGCTGACCATCCAGAGCGGCATCAACAAGGTGCGCTACGCAACCCTGATGGGCATCAAGCGCGCCCGCCGCAAGCCGTTCCGGCGCCACACACCCGAAGAACTGGGCATCGACATCCCCGTCTCGCAGGTCATGCGACGGCTATATCCGCCAGAGCAGACGAAGCAGACAGAGTTCCTGACAGGCAGCAGCGAGGAGGTCGCGGAAGAGCTCCTCAACAAGCTGCGATTCGAGGCTCGCACGATATGAGCGTACTGGTCGTCACAGAGCAGCAGGGTGGTGCATGGCACCGGATGTCGTTCGAGGCCGTCGCGGCGGGGCAGCGGGCAGCTGGTGCGCTGGGCTGCGAACTCCGTGTCGCGGTGATTGGCTCGGGCATCGATGACTTGGCCGCCGAAGCTGCGACCACTCGGATCGACGAAGTCATTCAAGTGGACGATCCGGCGCTCGCAAGCTACACGCCGGACGGATACGCGGAGGCATTGCGGCAGGTGGTAGCCGCAGTGGTCCCGACGCTGGTGCTATTCCCGCACACCTACCAAGTGCGCGATGTCGCACCGAAGCTGGCCGCTTCACTCGGCAAGCCGTTCATCAGCGACGTAGTCGGGCTGCGCGGCGAAGAGGGAGGCCTAGTCTTCGTGCGACAGGTGTTCCAGGGCAAGCTGAACGCCGATGTCGTCGCCTCAGGTCAGCCGCCACAGTTCGCCTCGGTGCAGTCGGGCTGCTTCCGTGCCGATGCGGTGGAGCATGGCGAGGCGCAGGCTCCGATCCGCTCGGTGTCGCTGCAGTTGGACCCGTCCGGGATTCGGAGCGAGTCCCTCGAGCCTTTCCAGGACGCCAAGGACGCGATCGACCTGACGGCCGCGGACATCATCGTTTCCGTTGGCCGTGGCATACAGGATCCAGCCAACATCCCGCAGGCCGAAGCGCTGGCAAGGGCGATTGGAGGCGAGCTGGCGGCGTCACGGCCGATCTGCGACAACGGCTGGCTGCCGCTCGACCGGCAGATTGGCAGTTCGGGACAGACGGTATCGCCCAACCTCTACATGGCCCTAGGCATCTCGGGGGCCATCCAGCACGTGGTGGGCATGAAGGGTGCCAAGACGATCGTTGCGATCAACAAGGACCCCGGTGCCCCGATTTTCGAGATCGCCGACTACGGCGTCGTTGCGGATCTCTTCGAGATAGTGCCGGCGCTGATTAGGGCGCTCGAAGCGCAAGCGTAGAACGCGCGCTCAATTGCCCACGGCGGGCGGTAGGTGGGAAGATATTCTGGCCATGAAACCCTTTTTCCGCTGGCTCCTCGCCTCAGCGATCCTGGCAGCAGCGGTCTCCTGCTCCGCGGACGAGTCCGGCGGACGCGATGCCGCCGACCAGCCCAACTTCGTGCTCGTCTTCATCGACGACATGGGGTACGGCGACATCGGGGCATTCGGCTCGACGCTGAACCGCACGCCGAACCTCGACGCGATGGCTGACGAGGGCATGAAGCTCACGAGCTTCTACGCGCATCCTGTGTGCACACCGTCCCGCGCCGCGTTGATGACGGGGTCCTATCCCATCCGCAACGGTCTACAAACCGGGTACTGGCACGGCGTCCTAATGCCGGGCGATCCCCAGGGAATCCATGCCGACGAGGTCACCGTTGCGGAGGTGCTCAAGGACGCCGGCTATGCGACGGGGATGGTTGGCAAGTGGCACCTCGGGGACCAGCCGGAGTTCCTGCCGAACAACCACGGCTTCGACTACTACTTCGGCCTGCCGTACTCGAACGACATGAGCCCATTCATGCCGCTGAACCCGCGCAACCACCCGCCCCTGCCGCTGTTGCGCAACGGAGAGGTCGTGCAGGAGGTTCCCGAGGACCAGTCGTTCCTGACGGGCGACTACACCAAGGAGGCTCTTGGATTCATCGATCGCCATCACGACAGGCCGTTCTTTCTCTACATCCCGCACTCGATGGTTCATGTCCCGCTGTGGGCCGGGGAAGACTTCAAGGGGACCTCCGGGAACGAGATACTTGGCGACTGCATCGAGGAACTGGACTGGAGCATGGGCGAGATCCGGAAGAAGCTGGAGGAGCACGGCATCGCGAAGAACACGCTGGTGTTCTTCACCTCCGACAACGGACCGGCACGAGGCAGTGCGGGTCCCCTTCGTGGACGCAAGGGCAGCACCTACGAGGGCGGAGTGCGAGTGCCGACGCTGGCGTACTGGCCCGGCATGATTCCTGCTGGCTCTTCCTACTCGGACACAGCCACGACGATGGACATCCTCCCCACCTTCGCCGCCCTTGCGGGGGGTTCCGCACCTGAGGATCGGATCGATGGGCACGACCTCTCCGCCATCCTGGCGGGTCGGACTGACAAGGCCTCGCCCTATGACGCGTTCTACTTCTATCGAGGCTACAGCCTAGCCGCGGTGCGCAGCGGCAAATGGAAGCTGCACAGCGACGGCACGCTCTACGACCTTGAGGTCGACATCGCGGAGAGCCGCGACATGGCCGAGACAGAGCCTGAGGTTGTAGAGCGTCTGGGCAAGCTGCTCGCCGATGCACGGGCGACCATCGGCGACGGTCCCACATGGCCGACGGACCCCGGCATCTCGCTCCCGGCGACAGCTCGCCCGATCGGCAAGATCGACCGCGAGCCGAAGCTGCTGATTCCTAGACACGGCGTTTCGGGAGACGCGGCGCATGAGCCTCCGATCCGCACCAAGAGGACGAACGTGGAGCGCCCGCCGGGCTACGAGCGTCCTGCGAACTGGTAGCGCAGCGTCAGGCCTACTCCGGCTGGTCGCCCGCACGCGCCACGGCGTCATTCTTGTCAAACACACCGAGGAGGCGAGGGAGGATGCCGCGCCCCGGCGGGACCTGTTCCAGCTTCTTTGCCCGCGCGGCGGCGCGGCGGCGCCGGTCCATGTGGCTGGCCATGTCCGCGGAGTCGGGCTGCGAACCTGCGATGTAGACCTCGTCCTTGCAGCCAGTGCAGTAGTTCTCGGTCAGCATCCGCTGCACCGGATCCACGGGAACCCGCACGACTCCCTCTGGGGCCTCAAACGGCCCCGGATTCGAGAAGCCGGAGAGTTCATGCGCTTTCTTCATGAACATGGCCCAGATGGGCAATGCCGAATGCGCTCCCTCAAGCGCCAAATCGGTGTTGTCGTCGAAGCCGACCCAGACGACGCAGACAAGGTTGTTGGTGAACCCGGCGAACCAGCCGTCGTCGTCCGTTCCAGTCTTGCCCGCGGCATCGGTGATGCCATAGGTGAACCTCGCGCGGACGCCCGAACCATGACGGATGACGTCCTCCATCATGTCCGTGATGATGAAGGCGACGCGAGCGTCCATCGCCTCTCGCGTGTCCATCTGCGACTCGAAGAGGGTCCGGCCCTCCGTGGCGCGTACGTAGCGCACGAACCGGGGCTCGATGCGGACGCCCTTGTTCACGAACGACGTGTACGCTGCCGCGACATCCAGAGGCGTGACCTCGAACGCACCGAGCATCAGTGAAGGGAACGGCTGCACGTCGCCCATACCAGCGCGCCTGGCGAGGTCGGCGACGCGCTCATAGCCGGCCATCTCGCCCACCTTCACCGTGGCGACGTTGACAGACTTCAGCAGCGCGTACCGAAGACTGATCCGGCCAAAGAACTTGTCCAGATGGTTCGAGGGCTTGTACGGCGGCTGCTCCTCCGAGAAAATGAACTCGGTCGGTTCGTCCAGCACGATCGTGCTGGTCGTCAGCTTGCCCGGAGGCGCCGGATACTGCTTGCGGGCGTACTCCGGCAGGAGCGAGCCGTGCCCCTGCTCGATCAGGCGCATACGAGTCGAGTCGAGCGCCGAGTCGAGCGCGGCGGCGAACACAAACGGCTTGAACACCGATCCAGGCTGCCGGCTGGCCAAGGCACGGTTGAGCTGGCTGCCACCGTAGTCGCGTCCTCCGACAACGGCCTTGACCTCGCCCGTATGCGGGTCCATCGCGACCAGAGCAGCCTGCGCCCGCGGAGGTTGTTCCACGTTCCGGAAGCGGCGCTGCCTGGAGAGGCGCTCGTCGACAAGCTGCATGCCCTCTCGGACCGCGTCGACGGCGAATTGCTGCAGCTGCTTGTCGAGCGTCGTGAACACCCAGTAGTCCTGGGTGATCAGATCCTGCCGCACGAACTGCTTCTGCAGGTCCTTGTTCACCAAGTCGACGAAGTACGGTGCGTCCCTGGACTCCAGGTGGCCCCTCGCCAGCACGATCCCCTCTTCGGCCGCCGCGTCATGGGTTTCCTGGTCGATCATGTCGGTCCGCAGCATCGCGGTCAGGACCTGGTTGCGGCGGAACTTCGCGCGATCGGGGTAGCGGTGGGGATTGAGGTAGCTGGGCCCCTGCGGCAGACCGGCGAGCAGGGCCGCCTCGGCCAAGGTTATGTCTCGCACGTCCTTGTCGAAGAACGCCGTCGCCGCTTCGCCGAAGCCGTGAATGTTGAAGCTGCCAAGGCGGCCCATGAAGATCTGATTCGAGTAGTTCTCGAATATCTGCTCCTTCGTCAGGCGGCCCTCCAACTGGATCGCGATCATGGCCTCTGCGGCCTTGCGGGTCACCGTCGCCTCACGCGTCAGAAAGAAGTTGCGCGCCAGCTGCTGGGTCAGAGTCGACGTGCCACGCGGTTTCTTCCACTGCCTCAGCCCCTCGATGGCGGCCCCAGTGGTCCGGATAAAGTCGATTCCCCAGTGCGAGTAGAAGCGGTGGTCCTCGATCGCGATCACGGCGTCGACCAGATGCTGTGGATAGTCGCTGAACTTGAACAGCCTGCGCTTGGAGCGCTCCGCGTCGAAGAGGTTCGTGATCAGCTCGGGTTCGAGCTGATACGCGCTCAGAGGCCCCCCGGTGTCAAGGGCGACAATGCGGCTGACGTAGCCGTCCTCGACCTCGATCTGGGCCGGTTCTGGCTGGAAGTGCGATGCGTCACCCGGATAGACGCGGATCGAATCCTCCGTCATGGCGAACCAGCCAATCGGGTTGTCACGATCCTGCGTGTAGCCTGCGGCCCGGAGGCTCTTGCTGATGCCGTCAATCGTCGCCGGATCCTTCAGGGCCACCATCCGTGGAGTCGCAAGCAGCCGCGCGGTCCGGTCGAAAGCGCCGCCGGCCAGCCGGTCGTCGATGATGGCGCTGTACTTCCAGTAGAGGTGGTTGAAGACAACGCCCCCAACTACCCCTAGGATCAGCATGACGGCGAGGAACGCTCGCCCGAGGGGGCTATTGAGCGCGGTGAGCACCCGGGGCACCCGAACTCGCCGCCCCGTCTTCCGCGTCACACGGCCAGCCTTCGACGGTGTTGGCTTCGCCATTCGTTCCTGCTGTCTGTCCCGCTGATGAACCCGACCCGACGTCGACCATCTGCTAGCTTGCAGCGCTAGCAGTCGGTGCTGACTGCCAAATCAAGTTCTTCAACAAAACCACTGTATCTTCTATCTTTGCGTCGTTCGACGTACGCGTCTTGCGGTCGGTTACCTCGACCATTCCATTCGTAACGTTCCGACCGACCGTCACGCGGAACGGCACGCCGATCAGATCCGCATCCTTGAACTTCGCACCAGCACGCATGGCACGGTCGTCGAGAAGCGTTTCGACACCCGCAGTCTGAAGACCCTCGTACAGCGACTCCGCGGCCTCGCGCTGGTTGTCGTTCTTCATGTTCACGGGCGTCACGACGACTTCGAACGGCGCGATCGAGACTGGAAGCGCCATCCCCATGTCGTCATGGCCCTGTTCGATCGCACCGGTCAGGACCCGCTCGATCCCGATCCCGTACGAGCCCATGATGGGCGTCACCGCCTTGCCGTCCTCATCCAGCACAGTCAGGCCAAGCGATTCGGAGTACTTGTACCCGAGCTTGAAGATGTGCCCGACCTCGATCGCCTTGCGACGAATGACGGACTCGCCGGACGCCACGTCCAAGTCTCCGTCTTCGGCTTCGCGCAGATCCGCGAACCTCGCTGTGAAGTCGCGTCCCGGCGTGACGCTGCGAAGATGGCGCTCGAACTGGTTCGCGCCGGCCACCATATTCCGACGGCCGTCCAAGGCAGTGTCCGCGAGCAGCGTGATGCCACGCACACCGACCGGGCCCACGTAGCCAATCTCAACACCCAGCCTCCGCTCGACCTCTTCCGGATGCGCGGGACGCAGGTCGGCCGCGCCGGTCTCCGACATGAGCTTCGTCTCGCTGAGCTTGTGGTCGCCGCGGAGCAGAACCATGATCGGCTCGTCGTCGGCCATCATTACCAGCGCCTTGATGTGCGAGGTGGCGGGCGCACCGTCGAATGCACTGACCTCCTCGATCGTCTTCATTCCCGGAGTGTGGAAGGCTTCGGGCTTCCAGTCCCCCTCCGGGTCGGGCTGGGTCGGCGGCCTAGGCCGCGTCACCGCCTTCTCCAGGTTCGCCCTGTAGCCCGAGGCGGGGCATTCGATGAGCCAGTCCTCACCCGCCGTGGACGGCACCATGAACTCGCACGACTCGCTGCCGCCCATGGCGCCCGAATGGGCATCCACGGCCACGTAGTCGAGGCCGCAACGCTCGAAGATCCTGCAGTAGGCGCCGTGATGCCTGTCATAGGCGGCGTCAAGGCCCGCCTTGTCCATGTCGAACGTGTAGGAGTCCTTCATGGTGAAGCGACGGACGCGCATCAGGCCGGCCTTGGGCCGTGGCTCGTCTCGAAACTTCGCCTGGATCTGGTACCAGGCCTGCGGAAGCTGCTTGTAGCTCCTCAGCTCGCCGAGGGCGAGGTTGGTGACGACCTCCTCCTCGGTCATGCCGAGGCAGAGATCCCTGCCCCAGCGGTCCTTGAGACGGAACATGTCGTTGCCGATGCTGTTCCAACGACCGCTCTGCTTCCAGACCTCGGCAGGGTGCAGCTCGGGAGTGTAGATCTCCTGGGCGCCGATGGCGTCCATCTCCTCGCGCACGATCTGCTCGATCTTCCGGAGCGAGCGCTGGGCGAGGTAGAGGTAGCAGAACAGCCCAGCCGACAACTGGCGCACGTACCCGGCGCGCAGCAGGAGCTTGTGGCTGGCGACTTCGGCCTCAGCCGGATCGTCCCGCAGGGTCGGAATGTGCAGCCGGCTCCAGCGCATGGCGAACTACTGCCCAGCTGGCCGGGACGACGCCAGACCGCCGAAATTTCATCCTATCAGTCGCAGGTCGATCTCCAACCTCGCTATTGGGGAGGGGAGGGCGGTCGCTCTCGCCTGGCGCTACCAGGCGAGAGCGTAGGACTTGTCGCGGCGCGGACCGGCGGCACCGTACAGCACACCGCGCTCGGGGTCTATGAGGATTGCGGTCGCATCGCCGATCGACCACTGTCCCACCGGTCTCGCCTCGTGACCGAGTTGCTCAAGACCCTGAATCGTGAGGGGGTCCATCCGCGTCTCGACCCGCATTGCGCCGGGCGCAGTGGCCCGCGGGAAGAACGACGGTGGGAAGTCCAAGATCTGAATGAGCGGCGCGTCCAGAGCCGACTGGATGTCCATGTCGAACTCCACGACATTCAGCAGGAACTGCAGGTTCACCTGGTCCTGGGCATCTCCGCCCGGCGTGCCCCAAGCCATGAAAGGCTTGCCGTCGCGCAGCGCGAGCGTCGGGGTCAGCGTAGTGCGGGGCTGCTTGCCGGGAGCGAGGCTGTTGGAGCGCTCGGGATCCAAGTAGAAGCTCTGGCAGCGCGTTCCCAGCACGAACCCGAGCCCAGGAATGATGGGCGACGTGTGGAACCATCCGCCACTCGGCGTGGCGGAGAACACGTTTCCCGCCGCATCGGCGACCCTGGTGCCGGTGGTTCCGGGCGGGTCGGGCCGGAACGCCACCACGTCCGGGACGGGAGCGGAGGCCTGTTCGTCCTGGTAGGGGTAGGGGTTGCCGGGCCGCAGCTGCAGCGACGGTTCGGTGTGGGAGATCAGTTCGCGGCGAGATGCAGCGTACTCCTTGGAAAGCAGGCCGCGCTCGGGTACACCGACGAAGTCGGGGTCGGCGTAGTACCACTCGCGATCCGCGAACGCCAGCTTCATGGCTTCGGCCAGCAGATGGAGGTAGGGAACCGTGTTGTGACCTAGCGCCCGGAGATCGTAGCCCTCGAGGATGTTTAGCGCCTGCAGCAGGACCGGACCCTGGGACCAGAATCCGATCTTGTAGACATCGATGCCGCGGTAGCTCGAGTGGGCGGGCTCCTCGATCCGCGGACGGAATGCGGCAAAGTCCTCCATCTCCAGCAGCCCGTTCGATGTCACGCCGTTAGCGTCCGTGCATCGAAACTCCTTCTGGAAGGCGACGATCTCCTCGGCGATGGCGCCGCGGTAGAAGAGGTCGTGCGCCGCCCGCAGCCCAGCAGCACGATCACCCGTGGCGGCTGCCTCCGCGGCCACGAGATGCTTGTACATGCTCGCCAAGTCCTTCTGCACCAGAAGGTCTCCGACATCAGGCACCTGGCCGCCAGGCAGCAGAACTGCAGCCGTCGACGGCCATTCGGCGGCCATGCGCGAAGCCGCCCTAGCGAGGTTCTCCCGATATGTCGGGAAAACGGCGAACCCCTCTTCGGCAATGCGGATCGCGGGAGCCAGCACCTCGCCGAGCGTCATCGTGCCGAAGCGCTCAAGTGCGAGGATCAGCGACCCGACCGCCCCCGGGACAGGAGCCGAAAGGAAGCAGTCCCCCGGGATAGCTTCGACGCCAAGTGCCTGGAACGTCTCGATACTGGCCTTGAGTGGAGCCTGGCCCTGGCCGTTCACGGCCACTACACGGTTCTGCTCGGCGCTGTAAATCAGGATCGGCACCTCGCCGCCGATTCCGAAGCGATCGAACTCGGTCACTGATTGGGCGAACACCGTTGCAACGCCAGCATCGATGGCGTTGCCGCCTGCCTTGAGCATGTCGAGGCCAGCGTCGCTGGCCTTGTGGTGCCCGGACACGGCAACACCTCGCGTGCCCATGACTACAGGACGGGTACCGGCGCGGAGTGGCATGAGAAAGATCGCAGCCGCCAAGCCGAGCCGCAGGGCAGTGGGGAGCAGGGGATGGCGGCTCATTGCAAGTCTCGGTGTATTCTAGCGAGCCGGAATCGCTCCGCGGACTGGCTGCCGACAACGCAGCATTGAGGCGGCAGGCGGCGCGGGGCGGGGCACTTTCTTGACCGACTCTGCAAAGCCTGGCGTCGTTTCCATGGCGGATTGACGCACCTTGGGCGACACCGCGCCCTACAATCGCAATCGATGCCAAGGCTCTCGATTGGCCCAAGAGCCGGAACTCCACCGCCGCATTGCGGGAAACCCCCTGTCGCGCGTGCTCACTTGCCTTGGCTGCTGGCCGCGCTGCTCTGCGGCTCCTCGTCAAGTGCCGTGGCGGTGCACATAACGGAGACCCAGGCCCTTCGACTGCTGCGTGAGAGCCCCTATCAGCGCGAACTGCTGGCACGCATCGACTTGGAACGAGCGAGAGGCGAGAGAGCCTCTCTCTACCCGAACCCCAACGTCAGCGCATCGCTAGAAGGCGCGGGCCGCACTGACTTCTACCTCGTGGAGCAGACCATTGCGGTCAATGGCCGGCGCACTCTGCTGCGGGAAGCCGCAAAGCACTCGGTGTCGGCAGAGGAGGCGCATGCCGAACATGCTCTGCGCGGCATCGAGGTTGAGCTGCGCGAAGCGTTCCATCGACTCGTGTACATGCAGCGGCGCGAATCCCTGATCCGCGACAGCATCGAGGAATTGGTGGAGGTCGTGCGCATACTCCGAGAGCGGGAGTTGGCGGGAGAGGGGTCCAAGTTCGACCGGCTACGCGCGGAGCGCGAGTTGATGGAGCGGAGGACGGAGCGGGCGACCACAGAGACGACGATCGCCGCGTTGCGGGCCGAGCTGTCGGGCTTTCTTGGCCAGAGTGTCAATGCCGAAGATCTGGTCGCCGACGGCTCTCTGGATCCGAACTACGACCTGCCCGAACTCAGCGAGGCCATCTCCGCGGCCTTGGGAGCCCGCAGCGACTACCATCTCGAAGGGGAGAGGATCGAGGAGCTGCGTTTCAGGGCGGCCGCGGCCAACAGACTGCGGGTGCCGAACCCGGTAATCGCTGGTGGCCTCAAGCAGGCGGAGACGTTCGACGGCCCAGCAGCTGGCCCGGTGCTCTCGGTGTCCGTTGATCTGCCGCTGTTCGACAAAGGGCAGGTCGAGAGGCGCCTCGCTGAGGCCGAGGAGGCGCGGGTCCGCGCCCGACGGGAGGCGCTCGAGAGGCGGATCGTGGCCGAGGTGCGTGCCGCTCACGCCTCCCTGCGGATGCAACGACGCATCGCCGAGGACTACAAGGCCGGATCCAGCAGCCAAGCCGAGGAGATACGGAGCATTGCCGAGACGGCGTACCGAGAGGGTGAGCTGGGCGTGCTCGAATTGCTGGACTCGTACCGACTGACGCAGGAGGCCTCGCTGAAGCTGCTCGAGTTGAGGGCGCGGGCCAAGCTGGCCGAAGTCGAGTATGACCGGGCCGTGGCCAGGGACTTGGTGCCATGAACACCAGGCTCCTCGCCGCTGCGCTGCTGGCTTGGGGGTGCACGGACGCTGGGGCCCCTTCGAGGGGCCTTTCCGAGCCGGAGGCCGAGGAGTCTGTCGTCGTGACGCAATGGACTGAGCGGACCGAACTCTTCATGGAGTCTCCTCCACTGCGCTTGGGCACGACCTCTCGCTTTGCGATCCACCTGACCGATCTGGCTTCGTTCAAACCCCTCGATGACGGCCAGGTGACGGTGACCCTTGACTATGGCGGCGGGAGGTCCGAGGCGTTCACGGCATTGGGGCCCTCGCAGCCAGGGATTTTCGGAGTCGACGTCGATCCGAAGACTGTCGGAACGCCAACTCTGACCATCACGCTGCGGTCACGCGGTGTCGAGGACAGCCATGACTTGGGGCCAACCAGTGTCGTCGATCCCTCCCGAGCCGATGGCCCATCGCCGGCTCCAACCATTTCCCACCACGACGACGGGGCAATCAGCTTCCTGAAGGAGCAGCAGTGGTCCATGGAGTTTGCGACGGAAGTCGTTGGTTCGGCAGCGATGCGCGAGAGCCTGCTCGTCCCGGCAATCGTCGAGCCGCGCGGTGGCGGTCGCATCTTGGTGACCGCGCCGGTGTCGGGCTTCCTTCTGCATGCGGTGCGGCTTCCGGCGCTCGGCGATTCACTCGTGCTCGAACAGGAAATCGCCGCGATCGGTGCGGACTGGGAGGGGCTGCCGGACCGAAGCACCCTCAAGCTCGCGATAGACGAGGCCCAGACGAACCTCGAAACCGCCAAGCGTGAAACGGCCCGCACACAGCGGTTGCTCGACGTGGGGGCCATTGCCGCCCGTCGCCTTGCCGATGCCGAGGCTGAGGAAGCTCTGGCCGTGGCTCGGCATGAGGCGGCGGTTGGTCGGATGCGCTACTACGAAACGAGCAGAATCGATGCTCCGCAGCTCGAGCCGCGGGCGACGTTTTCGGTGCGGGCGCACCTTGCCGGGGTCGTCTCGGCACTCTTCGTTCGGGATGGCGCGCACGTCGGAGAGGGGGATCCTCTGCTTGAGGTGACCGCAACGGACATCGTCCGCGTGTCCGGTGCCATCCCCGAGTCGAGGGCAGCCGTCCTCAGTCAGCTCAGGGGCGCGGAAGTCGTGCTGCCCGAATCCAGAGGCACGATGCCGGTCGGGAGCCTCGAGGCCGCCGTTCGGGTCGTGGATCCGGCCACGCGAACCCTCAAGGCATCCTACGCCGTGGACAACCGCAGCGGCAGGCTGGCCATCGGGCAGTCGGTCCATATGCGCCTATTCACGTCACACCCGACCGAGGTCACGATCGTGCCGAGATCGGCCATTGTGGATGACCGCGGACAGCCGACGGTCTACGTGCAGACCGGCGGCGAGACGTTTGCGGCCCGGCGAGTCGAACTGGGTGCTCGCCAGGGCGACTGGGTGCAGGTGCGGTCTGGCGTAAGCTCCGGCGAGCGGGTCGTAAGCGAAGGAGCGTTCCTCGTACGCCTCGCCTCCAGGTCTGAGCAGACCCCATCGCACGGGCATGCGCACTAAGGGCTGCGGATGCTCGACCCACTGATTCGGTGGTCCCTCGCAAACCGCCCCCTCGTGCTGGCTCTCAGCGCCGCGTTCCTCGCGTGGGGCGGGATGACGGTTGCCAACATGCCGGTCGATGTGCTTCCGGACCTGACCGCTCCGACCGTGACCGTGATCGTCGAACACCCGGGACTGGCGACGACCGACATGGAGCAGCTCGTCACGCTGCCGATAGAGACCCTGGTGAACGGCGTCGCCGGAGTCCGACGGGTACGGTCCTCCACAGTGGTCGGGACGACCATCGTCTGGGTCGAGTTCGATTGGGGCCAGGATGTGTTCCGCGCCCGTCAACTGGTGACAGAGCGACTGGGCGGCGCTGCATCGCTGCTTCCGCCAGGCATCAGTCAGCCCGTGCTGGGGCCAGTGGCCTCGTTCATGGGAGAGATCCTGTTCATCGCGCTGCGGACGGACGTTCACTCCCCGATCGCACTGCGCTCGATTGCGGACATCGACGTGCGCCGACGGCTGCTCACCGTTCCCGGCGTCGCGCAGGTCACACCGATCGGCGGCGGTCGGAAGCAATACCAAGTGCTGCTGTCGCCGGAACGCCTCACGGCGTACCAAGTGACTCTGTCTCAGATAAGCTCCGCACTCGTCGACGCCAACGCCAACGCCTCGGCTGGGTTCCTGGTTCGAGGTGGGCAGGAGTACCTGATTCAGGGCGTGGGCCAGTTCGACGACCTCGATGACATCCGCGCAACCGTGGTGAGCACGCGGAACGGCATTCCCCTACGAGTCGGCGACCTCGGCAACGTGCAGATTGGAGAGGCGTTGAAGCGTGGCGAGGCCTCGTTCAACGGCCAGCTCGCGGTCGTGATCGGCATCCGAAAGCAGGTCGGTGTCAACACGCTTGCGTTGACGGACGCGATCGACGATGCCTTGGACGACCTGCAGGCCAGCGTTCCCGCAGGCGTGGAGATCCATCGAGATGTGTTCCGGCAGGCGGACTTCATCGATACCGCGATCGCCAACCTGCGCGAGGCCGTCAGCTACGGAGGGCTGCTGGTCGTCCTGGCCGTGGTGGTGTTTCTGGCGTCCGCACGCGCGAGCGTCATCACGCTGTTCGCTATTCCCTTTTCGCTTGTCGGAGCGGTCCTTGGCCTATCCGCGCTAGGTCTCTCGGTCAACGGCATGACGATCGGCGGGCTAGCCATCGCTCTGGGTGAGCTTGTGGACGATGCGGTTGTCAACGTCGAAAACTGCGTGCGACGCCTCCGCGAGAACGCCCTCCGCCCATTGACGGAACGCCGGACGCGTCTGCAGGTCGTGTATCGGGCGAGCGCGGAGGTCCGGCGTCCGATCGCGTTCGCGACGGTCATCGTTGTGCTCGTGTTCGTGCCGCTGTTTCTACTCGGCGGGCTCGAGGGTCGACTGCTGCGGCCACTGGGCTTTGCGTACGTGATTGCCCTGCTCGTGTCGCTGCTGGTCGCCTTGACCCTAACGCCCGTCCTCTGCACCTACCTGCTACCGCAGTTCGGCGCACGCGCCTCGCGGGGCGAACCTGCATCGATTCGGTTCCTGCGAAGCCTCTATCGACCGATGCTGCACTGGAGCCTAGATCACAGCACCACCGTCCTGGCGGCATCGGTCCTGGCGGTTGCGTCTGCGATCGCGAGCTTCTGGTGGATGGGCCGCTCATTCCTGCCCGAGTTCCAAGAGGGCTCGCTCACGATCAGCGCAGTCACTGTACCGGGCACGAGCCTCGAAGAGTCCGACAAGCTCGGATTCGCGTTGGAAAGCGTGCTCCTTAGCATCCCGGAGGTCGCGTCGACGGCCCGACGCACCGGCCGCGCGGAGCTGGACGAGCATCTGCAGGGCGTGGAGGCCGCGGAGATCGACGTGCGACTGGCCATGGGCGAACGACCTCGCGATGCCGTTCTCGAGGAGATTCGCGACAGGGTATCCCTAGTGCCCGGAACCAACGTGACCATTGGCCAGCCGGTGTCCCATCGGATCGATCACATGCTCTCGGGCACCCGCTCGAGCGTCGCCGTGAAGATCTTCGGCCCGGATCTCCAGTCTCTGCGTTCCCTAGCCGCGAATGTCGAGAGGGCCATGCGCCCCGTGCCTGGAGTGGTCGACCTGGCTGCCGAGCGGCAGTCCAATGTCCCGACCGTGAGCGTGCGGTTCCGCCGGGACGACCTGGCCCGATACGGGCTCAACGCCGGAGCGGCCGCAGAATCGCTCGAGGCAGTGTTCTTCGGTGTCGAGGTGGGCACCGTGAAGGAAGGCTCCGTCGCAGTGCCACTGGTGATGCGCTACGAGGGCGACTCGCCCTCGAACATCGAGACGATCCGGCGGACGAGGATCGACACGCCTTCCGGTGCTCGGGTACCGTTTTCGGCGATTGCCGACGTTCGCGAGGACCGCAGCCCCAACGTCGTGGACAGAGAGAACGTTCAGCGCAAGATCGTCGTCTCCTGCAACGTGGCGGGGCGGGATCTCCGAAGCGTCGTGAAGGCAATCCAAGAGAGCGTCGAACAGAACGTAGAGTTTCCGGACGGCTACCGCGTCGAATACGGCGGCCAGTTCGAGAGCGAGGCTCGTGCAACCCGACTGATCGTGTTCGCAGGGGCGCTGGTGCTGCTCGGCATAGGAGCCTTGCTCGCGACAGCGTTCCGGTCCGCGCGGGACGCGACGGTGATCATGCTCAACCTACCGCTCGCGTTGGTGGGCGGTGTGGTCGGAGTGTTCGTCGCGGGAGGTGTGCTGACCGTTGCCTCCCTGATCGGGTTCATCACGCTGTTCGGCGTCGCAACCCGGAACGGAATCCTCCTGATATCGCACATCAATCACCTAGCCGCCGAGGAGAGCGTGCACGACCTGCGGGCGGCCATCGACCGCGGAGCCTCAGAACGGCTCGGCCCCATCCTGATGACGGCCCTTTCCACGGGCCTCGCACTCATCCCAGTTGCGCTCGGGCTAGGAGAAACCGGCAGCGAACTGCACGCCCCGCTAGCGCTGGTCGTGCTGTTCGGTCTCGCCTCGGCGACGGCACTCAACATGCTGGTGGTGCCTGCCGCGTACTGGCGGTTCGGGAGGCTGGCCCACGCGGTCCCTTGATGCGCATCGGTCCGTGGCCACGGCATCCCTTGCATGTACACCTGATGCGAAGCCTTGCCGACCTGGACCGAAGGATCCGCGAAAGTTTGGGGCCAGGCAGAGTGCGGGCGTAAGCTGATTTACCCTTAGGGCCATGACGCATTCCAGTCGACGTGCATTTCTGGGAGCGGGGGCGCTGGCCGGCGCCACCTGGGCAGCGTGCAAAACTGCGACGCCGGAGGCGGAGGGCGAAGCCAGCGGGCCCAGCGCCCTCGGTGCGCCGGTGCGACGCTATGGTGAGCGCAGCCCCCACGTCAGGACTGCCCGCAGCGTGCGCGACACGCCCAACCCCGAAGCGGCCTCATCCCGCACGCCGCTGGAGGAACTCCACGGCGTCATCACGCCATCCGCCCTGCATTTCGAGCGTCACCACGCGGGCGTACCGGAGATCGACCCCGCCCAGCACACGCTGACGATCCACGGCCTGGTCGAGCGTCCGATGGTGTTCACGATGGACGACCTGATGCGACTGCCGTCCACCTCAGGGGTGTACTTCGTGGAGTGCTCCGGCAACAGCGGCGGCGAATGGAGCCCGTCCGGTTCGCCGACGGCACGGCTCAGCCACGGTCTGGCGAGCTGCAGCGAATGGACCGGTGTGCCGCTCCGAATCCTGCTCGAGGAGGTGGGCGTGAAGCCCGAGGGGAAGTGGCTGCTGGCCGAGGGCGCCGACGCATGCAAGATGCAGCGCAGCGTGACCCTCGAGAAGGCTCTGGACGACGGCCTCGTGGCTTATGGGCAGAACGGCGAAGCGCTGAGACCGGAGCAGGGCTACCCGGTGCGACTGATCCTTCCAGGCTGGGAGGGCAACACCAACGTCAAGTGGCTACATCGCATCAAGCTGACCGAAGGTCCACAGTACGTGAAGGACGAGACCTCGAAGTACACCGAGCTCATGGAGGACGGCAAGGCGTGGATCTTCACGTTCGAGATGGATGCAAAGTCCGTGATCACATCACCATCCGGCGGCCAGACCCTCGCCGATGCTGGATTCCACGAGGTCTCCGGGCTGGCATGGTCGGGTCGTGGCAGGATCACAGGTGTCGAGGTCTCGGACGACGGCGGCGAGACCTGGTCCGAGGCGACTCTGCAAGAGCCGATCTACTCGCGTGCCTTCACCCGGTTCCGCATGCCCTGGCAGTGGGACGGCAATCCGCACGTGCTGCTCTCGCGGTGTCGGGACGAGACCGGCTACTTGCAGCCATCCCGTGCCGAGCTGATCGCCGAGCGAGGCACCAGGTCTGCATACCACTGCAATCGCATCAAGGCCTGGCAGATCGCCGCCGACGGGAGTGTCACCAATGCTGAGTCGTAGTCCCCGCCTATTGCCGCTAGTCGCCGCGGTCGGCCTGCCGCTAGTCGCACAGACGTACGGCGTGGGCCGGCCGGCCTCGCCCGAGGAGGTCGCCCCCCTGGACATCACGATCGGCCCTGACGGGGCCGGGCTGCCCGAGGGCAGCGGCACGGTCGAGGAGGGTGCGCAGGTCTACGAAGTGCGCTGCAAGGAGTGCCACGGCGATGCGGGTCAGGGAGGCGACCAAGCGGCACTGATTGGCAAGCCGTCGCAGCTGACGGACACGCCGCCGCTCAAGACCGTGGGCAGCTTCTGGCCCTACGCGACCACACTGTTCGACTACACGAGGCGCGCAATGCCGTTCGAGGAGCCGGGCACGCTGAACGCCAGCCAGCTCTACGCGGTGACTGCGTACATCCTGCACCTCAATGGCATCATCGGCGCGGACGCCACGATGGACAGCGAGTCGCTATCGAACGTGGAGATGCCAAACAAGGACGGATTCGTCGAAGACCCGCGACGCAATCGGTAGCGGGCTGGCTGCGCGCTCGCTCAGCCGTGGCGGAACGCCAGGACATCGCCGTCCTGCACAACGTAGTTCCGCCCCTCGAGGCGCAGCTCGCCGAGGCTCCGGGCCCCGGCATAGCCACCGTTGTCCACCAGCTTCTGCCAGTTGATGGTCTCGGCGCGAATGAACTTCTGGGCGAAGTCGGTGTGGACGGCACCGGCTGCGGCCACGGCGGTCGCGCCCTTCCTGATCGTCCAGGCCCGGCATTCCTTGTCGCCGGCCGTCAGGAACGACATCAGTCCAAGCAGGGAGTAGGTCGCCCCGACCATGCGCTCGATCCCTGACTGGTTGAGTCCGTAGCTCTCGAGATACTCCTCCCGGTCCTCTGGATCAAGATCCACCAGTTCGGCTTCGACGCTTCCGCAGACGGCGACGAGCCCGAGGTTCCTACGGTCGCCGACAAGCCGTTCCCGGCACTCGGCCGCGACGGATGCGATGTCCGCTGTGCGGTCCTCACCGACGTTGACCACCAGCAGCATCGCCTTCTCGGAGAGGAACTGGAATCCCCGCGTCACCAAGGCCTCCGCAGGGGTCATCTCGAGCTCGCGCAGGGGGCGTTCGTCCTCCAGCCAGGAGCGGCACTTTGTGAGCAGCTCGTACTCAGCGGTGAGCTCGGCGCTCTTGATGCGCTTCCTGTCCTTGTCTACGCGGGCGATGCGGTTCTCCACGACCTGAAGGTCGTTCAGGATCAGTTCGAGATCGATGTTCTCCCAGTCGCGCACCGGATCGAGCGCACCATCGATGTGCATCACCGTGTCGTCCTCAAAGAGACGCAGAACATGGGCGAACGCATCCACAACCCGCAGGCTGCTGATGTAGCCCGGCTCGCGCAGCGCCTCTCGCGAGAGGCCCGGCATGTCGGCGTACTCGATCGTTGCGGGAACGACCCGCTGCGGACTGAAGACCTCCGCCAAGGCGTCGAGCCGCGGATCCGGAACCTTGGAGACTCCGATCTGCGCCTTCGTGACGCCGATGCGGGTCTCGGATGCCGCCCCAGTCAGGATGCGAAACAGGGATGTCTTGCCGACCTGCGGCAAACCAATGATCGCGGTTCTCATGGGGGGGGGGGGGGGATCCCATCTTGGCACGGCCCGCTTAGTGCTCTTTCCGGAGGCTATGTATGCTGAATGGCGATGGCAACGGCAGCCGAATGCGCCGTCGAAGCGCGGGGACGTTATCAGGAGGAACTGTTCGACTTCCTGCGCATTCCCAGCGTCAGCACGCTCGAACGCCATAGACCCGACATTCAGCGGGCGGCGGCGTTCGTCCAGTCGCAAATGGAGCAGGCCGGACTGGAAGGGATCGTCGTCGGCTACAACCCCGACCATCCAGAGTGGCATCCCGTGGTGTACGGCGAATGGCTGGGTGCGCCAGGAAAGCCAACGATCCTCATCTACGGGCACTACGATGTGCAGCCGGCGGAGCCGCTGGAGGAATGGGTCTCAGACCCGTTCGAACCCACCATTCGGAACGGTGAGGTCTATGCGCGTGGCTCCTCGGACAACAAGGGCCAAGTGCTGGCGAACCTCAAGGCGCTGCAGGTGCTGCGCGAGGCGAACGGGACTCTGCCCGTCAACATCAAGTTCCTCGTGGAGGGCGAGGAGGAGACCAACGGCAAGAACGTGGAGTCGTTCGTGCGCAACAACGCTGGCCGACTTAAGGCGGACGCGGCGCTCGTGTCGGACACGGCAATGTGCCATCCCGACACGCCGACCATCTGCACCTGCCTGAGAGGGATGGTCTACACAGAGTGGACGGCACGCGGAGCGGAGCGCGACCTGCACTCGGGACTATACGGGGGCGTGGCACCGAACGCGATCTTCGGACTCGTCGAACTGCTGAGCCAATGCAAGAATGCGGACGGCCACGTCCAGATTCCCGGGTTCTACGACGCCGTCCTGGCGCCGTCCCAGGACGAGACCGAGAGTTGGAAGCGTGTGCCGTTCGAAATGGAGGCGTTCCGCCGTGACGAGGTTCGCGCGAAGGCACTCACCGGAGAGCCGGAGTACAGCGTGTTCGAGCGCATCGGTGCGCGACCGACGTTCGAGGTGCACGGCGTCAGGGGCGGGTTTACCGACAGTGGCATGAAGACCGTCATCCCAGCGGTGGCGGTTGCGAAGGTCAGTGCCAGACTGGTGCCCGACCAGGATCCGTCGAAGATCTACGAGTCGATGTGCGACTTCGCGCACGAACACGCCCCGGCCGGCATCACGGTCGACGTGACGCTGCTGAACCACGCTCCCGCGACGCTGACGCCGACGGACCATGCTGCCGTGCAAACGGCGGTTCGGGCGCTCAACGGGGTCTGGGACACGCAGACAGTGTTCGTGCGGTCGGGCGGTTCCATACCGGTCGTGGATGCCTTTCGGCGTTACCTAGGCCTCCCTACAGTGCTGATCGGCTACGGACTGCCGGACGACGGGCTGCACGGCCCGAACGAGAAGTTCAGCCTGCACAACTACCACATGGGGATCGTCTCCTCCGCCCGGTTCCTAGAAGCGATGGGCGAGGCTGAGGCAGCCTAGACCCTCGGACTACTGCGGCGAGACCGGCATCTTCGCGCCGGTAGCCCGAAGCCCTTCGTCCAGAGCGCTCTCGAGTTCCTCGCGGCGCACCGAATCGGACGAGGCCAGATCGTTCGCCTCGCCAAGATCGGCCGCGAGGTTGTACAGCTCGGTCTTTGGCGGATCGTAGAAGCGGATCAGCTTCCAGTCGCCCCTGCGAATGACCGAGTAGGGATCGTGCCCTGGGCCGTGCCGGTAGTGGGGGAAGTGCCACAGGAGGTCGCGGCGCGCCAGTTCCCCGCCCCGTAGGACAGGCACGAGGTCGGCACCGTCTATGGGTCTGTCCAGGGGAGGTCGCGTGCCTACCGCCGCCGCGATGGTAGGCATGAGATCGACGCTGGCGATCGGCTCGTTCGACACGCTCCCGGGTGCCGTGACGCCGGGCCATCGAATGATCCACGGCGTGCGGAGGCCGCCCTCGTAGGCATACCCCTTGCCGCTGCGGAGGGGTGCGTTCTCCGTGGGGCGACCCGAGCGGTCCAAGCCGCCGTTGTCACCCGTGAAGACGATCATCGTCTTGTCGGCGAGGTCCAAGCGATCCAAGGTCTCCAGAACACGGCCCATCGCGTCGTCCACGCTGTGGACCATGGCCGCGTACTTGGGGTCATCCTGTCCCTTGCCGTCCCGCAACCGCTCGTACTCTGCGGTCAGGCCAGCCTTGGCCTGGATCGGGGTGTGTACGGCGTAGTGCGACAGGTACAGGAGGAACGGCGAGCCCCGGTTGCGTTCGATGAACTCGACGGCCTCGTCGGCCTCGCGGTCGGTGAGGTACTCCCCCTCGTTGCGTGGAGCAAGCGTCGGGATTCCCATAGGCAGCCTCGGCAGCTCGACAAAGGGATCGAAATAGGAGGGCGGCTGGCCGTAGTCCCAGCCACCGTAGTTCTCGTCGAACCCCTGGTCGACCGGCAGGTGACCTCTGCCGCCCAAGTGCCACTTGCCGATGAAGGCACTGCGGTACCCAAGCGGGGCAAGCATTTCGGCAAGTGTGATCTCGTCGTGGGGAAGCTGGAGTTCGTTGACAGGTGTGAGCAGGAGTCGGTCCGTGGCGCTCGGGCGGTGGTAGCCATAGCGGTCACGCACGTTGGGCCATTGGCGTGCGGTCAACTGGAACTCGGCTCGGATCCAGTCCGTGATTCCAAGCCGTGCGGGCGACCGCCCCGTCATGAGCGCCGCCCGTGTCGGCGAGCACACGGCACAGGACGCATAGCCGTCCGTGAATCGCATGCCCGACGCGGCCAGCCGGTCGATGTTCGGAGTCCGGTAGAAGTCCGAGCCCTGACACCCCAGGTCCATCCAGCCAAGATCGTCCACTAGCACCACGACGACGTTCAGAGGGGCGGCGCTCCCGATGGAGGCCAGTACGGTCAGCAGCGCTGCGGCGAGGGTCCCGTGGAGGAGAGTCTTCATGGCGTGGCCCTTCCCCAAGGTGGGCGATGCGAGTCTAGCAGGTCGACCAGCGCACCTTGGACCAACTATCGGATGGCTTGACGCTAGCCCGTCCCGTGAACGCAATCGGACGCTTCGATCACTCGATGCACCGCATCGACGCTTGGCCGCTCGAGGACCGACTTCCCGCCACTGGGCCATTCAACCGTCAGGCGTGACGGCGCACCGTCGGCGCCAAGTCCGAAGAACACCCTCGGATCCCTCGCAGACAGGTAGCTACCGGACCTGGTCACCGTGCGGTGCTGCCGCGCCTTGCCCTCCTGCTCGAGGGTGACCCGCGCTCCAAGTCCATCCCGGTTGCTCGCGCACCCCAACAGGGCCACCCCGATCCAGCGGTTGCCGGCATCGGAGACGTTGTGGGCGATGTAGGGAGCCCCGTCCAGGTTGGAGACGACGAGGTCCTGCAGCCCGTCGTTGTCGAGATCGCCCAGTGCGAGACCCCGACTAGCCCAAGCCGCCAGGAAGATCTCGCCCGCTCCGCTCGTCCGGTCGACGACCTGACGACCATCGAATGAGACGAGCAGGGGCGGTTGACGGTAGCGGACGTGGGGCTGCGAGTGCTCGATGTTGTCCATCACGTGCCCGTTTGCAAAGAAAACCTCGCGACTCCCGTCTCCATCCGCATCGAAGACCGCCAAGCCCCATCCGGCAAGGAACTGGGTCACGTTGCCGAGTCCGGAGCGGGCGGTGTAGTAGTCGAACTGCTGGTCTCCCAGATTGAACAGGAGACTGTATCGCTCCTGGGACAGCGCCGTAGTCAGGAGGTCCGGCCAGCCGTCCTGGTCGAGATCGTCGAACAGAACACCCATTCCCGCGAACTCGTCACCGTCACCGTCGTACGCCGCCCCGGCCTGCATGGCCTCTTCGGAAAACGTGCCATCGCCCCGGTTGCGGAACACGAACTGCGGGTGGGAGTCGTTCGCGACCACGAAGTCCATGTGGCCATCCCTGTCGTAATCCGCGAACGCGACTCCCAGACCCTTGCCCGCGTGCGCCTCGATTCCGGATGCGCGGCTCGCATCGGTAAAGGTGCCGTCGCCGTTGTTCCTATAGAAGCGGTTGGTCACCGCTGGAAAGAGGTCCGGGTGACAGTACGTGCGGCCATAGCTCGCCTCCATGCCGCAGCGACGATCGACGTCAAAGCGCCATTCCATATAGCGCAGGACCACGATGTCCAAGTCGCCGTCGTTCTCGGCATCGAAGAACCCCGCGCTGGTCGCCCAGCCACGCACGTCAACGCCCGCCTGACCCGAGACGTCCCGAAACGTAGCGCCCTCTTCGTTGCGGTAGAGGACGGCCGCCGGCACGTCACCGTCGGAGGCGTTCGTCACGAACAGGTCCGGATCCCCATCATTGTCGTAGTCCCCGACGGCCGCGCCCATGCCGTAGCCGCGACCTTGCAGCCCAAAGGCGACCGTGGCGTCCTCGAACCGCATCTCCCCACGGTTCAGGTACAGCCGGTTCCAGTACTTGGGATCGACCTTGGATGGCTCCGATCCATGCTCGTGCGGGAACTCGAGCCGAGCTCCGTTGACGAAGAATACGTCAAGCATTCCGTCGAGGTTTGCGTCAAGGAGCGCCACTCCGCCACCCATCGTCTCGGGCAGGTACTTGCGCGGGGTCTTGGAGGCCTCGTGCCGGAATGCGATGCCGGACGACGGTAGCGCATCCACGAACTGCTGGGCCGACGACGGGCCCAAGGCGAGCAATGCCAACAGGAGCCATGGCGGCCGCATGGCTAATCAGTATGATGGGCGCGTGTTCGGGCGGATGGTGCTGGTTGCAGCGCTCGGCGCACCAGCGCTGCCTTCCGCAATCCTAGGCGGGACGATCGTCACAGACGATGGCATGCCGCTCTCGAAAGGAACCTCCGCTGTGCTGCGGTGCGGCGAGTCTGCGACGCGGCCCATCGAGATCGATGTGGAGGGCCGGTTTTCGTTGGACGCATCGGCCATCGACGGAAGCTGCGCCGTGGTGGCGGGGCACCCTGGATATGTTGCACAGCCCGTGGCGGTGCGCGATCTGGCTGTGGATCCGAGGATCCCGGCGATCACCCTTTTTCGACTGAACCAAGACCAGGGCGAAGCCATCAGTCCCTCTCATCTCGCGGCACCGCCAGCGGCGAGGAAATCCTACCACGCGGCGATCCGCACGATGCGGGATCCGGACTCGGCCGACGCTGCGCAGATCCTAGAACGCCTCCGGCACGCCGTTGATGCCTACCCCGGCTATGCACCGGCGTGGTTCGAGATCGGACGCCTACATCTGGCTCTAGGCAACTCGACTGCGGCGATCCGGGCGCTGCGTAGAGCGGTCGAAGCCGACGTATGGTTCATTAGTCCGTACCAACCGCTGCTCCTCCTGCTTCGCGCCACGGCTGACACGCACGGTGCCACGGAGGTCTGCGACGGCCTGCGCAGGATCAATCCCTACCTGCCGGAAGACTGCCTCGGTCCATGAACCTCCAGCCTTGGTGGTGTCGTGCCCGCAGGCTGATGCTTGTGACGACCTTAGCGGTTATGGCGGCGCGGGCCGAGGTCGCCGTCGAGCATGTGGTGGATGTAGAGCGCCTGAAACTCGCCTCGCAAGTTAGAGCCAAGCTCGACTCCGCCTTGGCGAGCGAGGACTGGACGCAGGCCGAGGGAATCCTGTTTCGGGCGAGCATAGATGCTCCTGACGACGCCTCGATCCTGCGTGCGCTCGGAGCGGTGCACCACCAAGCCGGTCGCAACTACGCTGCCGCCGCCGCCCTGAAGCGCGCGGACGCGATTCGTCCACTTCCCCCCGCAGATCGGCATCTCCTCGCCAACGCGTACCTGCGGATGAAGCGGGATCACTGGGCACGGGCCGAGTTCGAGCGGCTTGTCGAGGAGGTGGGCGACAGCGCGAGCCACCGCATTTCCTTGGCGCGGATCCACTACCGTCACGGCCGGTTCGAGGCAGGTGCCTCCCATGCTCGGGAAGCACTAAGGCTGGAGCCGAGGAGCGCTCTCACCAGCGATCTGCTGGGCCAGTGCCTGGAGGGTCTCGGCAAGTTGGCCGAAGCGGAGCGGAGATATAGGGACGCCATAGAGTGGAGCCGGCGAGACGGTTCGGGTTCGGCGTGGCCTCACTACCACCTTGGCAGCCTGCTCCATGCGGCCGGAAAGCTGGAGGAAGCGGAATCCGATCTGGCACGCGCCGCGGAGATCGACCCCCAGCACGCCCCAGCGCTGACCCAATTGGGCATCGTGCGTCGAAAGCGCAACCGCATGGACGCGGCGGCGGAGGCCCTGGAAGCGGCGGTGCGCGTCAGCCCAGCGGAACCGAAGACTTACTATCTCCTGGGCCAGGTCTACCGGAGGCTAGGGAAGGAGCAGGCTGCCAGAGAGGCACTGGAACGGTTCCGGAAGCTGTCTCCGTAGCGCACGGCGGCCGGCCACAACCCACTCGATGCGGCCTCGGGTCGGCGGGCTAGGGGTAAGTGATCTCGTACGTGGTGCTTGCTCTCAAAGCGCCAAAGGCGCCTGCAATGGAGGAAACGATCTGCCCGCCAGCCGTCAACGAACCCCCTCCGCATCCCAGCTGCCCGTAAGTCCCTTCCAGCCCCGCGGTGCCCGCGATGCCTTCAGCTAGGAAGTCGCCACAGAGTCTGCCGGCCATCCATGACATGCTGGATTTGCCGGTGACGAACGAATCGGTTGAGAGCTCGCCGAATTCCGAACCGTTACTGTCAACCGTACCCTGATAGACGATTCAGCTGACGGCTGAATTACCGAACGTCAGGGCATTAGCCTTGGGCACAACCTCGTGGACGGTGATCTTGCTTGATGACACCGTCGACGTACTCCAAATGACCCGGGCACGGCTACCGGTCCGGTAGCATCTCACCCCTATTCGTCCACGCCGCACGCTGGACCCCCGTAGCAGGCACCGTCTTTCGGGTAGTTCGGGTCATTTGTGGCGGTGCACGATGCCATCGGAGCGGTGCCGTGATGGTAGAACCCTCGCGAGGCATCTGCACCAGACGGCCGCACAGCCCACACCCATCCGAGCCAGTTGTCGAGGACTACGGGCTGAGTTCTGCGCCGAAGGCCCCTTGCAGCAGGAGCGAATCTGAACCGTCGTTCAGCTCCCATTGCCCGAGTGCGGCATTATCGGAGCCAGTGAGACTTCGTACGGCCTTCCCGCGGTAATTCAGCGAAACAGAGTCGCCGGAGGCGTTCAGGGAAGTGCCGGCTGAGTCCTTCAAGGTAGCCGTGCCACCGTTCACCATCCATTCACGGGCGATGTTTGCACTCTCCACGTTTCCGAACTCGATGGAATCCACTACTTTGCCCCCGTATCGCCACGCCTCCGAGCTAGCCACCGGATCAATGTTGTCGATTGTGGTCTCGAGTATGTCGGAACCACTACTACCCGCACCGAATTTCAACAACAGTTCGATGTCGGCGCCGAACAGGTTGCCGTCGTTGGGATCAAACGCCCACGTGTGGCCGATATACGTCGCCGTGCCGGTGCCGGAAGCAGCGTTTGACAGAGGACTGTACGCGAACGGCTTCGCACTCAAGCCCACGCTTCCACTTGGATCAAGGACCATGGCCACCAAGCCAAAACGAGTGTTCTCGGTGGTTCGGAACGCCATGAGGTTGCTGTCGAACAGGTCCGCCGTTCTGATTTGGCCGATGTCCAGCGCAGTCCTCACAGTTAGGCTGAGGTCCGAGAACAGCTCGCCGTCCTCACCGAAGGCGGACTCGAAGTCCGACGGGCTCTGCAACGCGTTGCGGAATGTCGTCAGGTCTTCCACCACATCCTCCAAGTCGACGTCACCGCCGCGCATTGGTGGACCTGCACCAAGAATGGAGGTGGTGGGAGCCGTAGGAAGGAAGACACGGGACAGCGCTTGGTTAAGGGGGCCCCATTGGGCATTGACCACGAGCCGTGCCACCCGCTTCTCGGCATCGGTGCCCACCGAGAGTCTGGCGACATCTCCGAGGACGGAATCGAACAGCGCAAACGCCTCGTCAGCGAACGTCTGGACCGTCCCACTCCGGTATGTGTCGTAATCGACGCCCGACACGTCATTGAGGCTGCTTAGGCCTCCGTCATTGATGACTCCGACCATCTGCTCGACAAGTCCGTTGCCGAGACTCTCCGAGCTGGAGATCGGGCTGCCGCCGCCACCGCCGCCGCCTACAGGGATCGTCGGGAAGTAGGTGCTGGCGGTCCAGACTCCTTCCCGCAGCGTCAGCGTGTAGCGAGCGCCAGTGCTGGGGCTCGTGATGGTCCGCCCACTCCTAACCTCGACGTTGCCGAAGAAGTACCTCCCATTGCTGCGCAGAACCAGTTCGACGGAGTCCCCTCGGCTGCCCAGTGGCACGGTCAGCGATCCGGAGACTAGCTTTGCGGTCCAAGTGTTTCCACTCAGGGCCAAGGCGTAGACGTTGCCGGCGTGCTCGATCTCCGACCCGTCCAGCACCGTCGCTTCGCCCAATCTGTAGCCACCGTCCTCGTACTGCACGAGCACGATGTCGCTGCCGCCGTATGGCACCGCCACGGAGACGGCTCGCGGAATGAACTCCGCAACCCATCCCGCCACACCCCGCGTCAGACGGTAGGTGCCACCCGTGGTGGGGCTCTGAATGGCGTCGCCGGACTGCAACGTGTCACTGCCGATGGTGAACATCCCCGGCTGAGTCTCGCGGATCACGACAGTACCGCCCAAGCGGCCCAAGGCAACGGTGGCGGTCCCAACCACAAACACCGCTTCCCACCCATCGTCGGTCAGCTGGAACCGGTACGTGAGGCCGTTCGCCGTGGTATGCGTCCGACCCGCAATGAGTGGCGTTCCGTCCAGAGAGTAGGTCCTGTTCTCGAGCATATGGATAAGGACCGCCTCACCGCTCGTGCCCAGAGGCACGGCCTGAGGCGGCGGCGGGACAAACGTCGCGGTCCACATCCCGTCCGCGTCCAGAACGAACCGGTATTGCCTGCCGCCGGCAATCGACCTGACGGTGCCGCTGACCAGCGGCTCGCCGTCGCCGAAATAGGCGCCATCCTCGCGACGCTCCACTACGACCGTTTGCCCCGAGGTGCCCAGTACCACGCTCGTACGAGAGGGCGGGACGAATTCAGCGGTCCAGGTGGAGCCGCTCAGCGAGAGCCTGTAGTTCAGACCGTTCTGGCCCTTCGCGGTGGACCCACTCGTGAAGGCCTGGCCGTTGAGCTGCCAGCCACCGGCCTGGGTGCTGACAAGAGTCACCTGGCCACCGTTCTCCCCGAGCGCGACCGTAACGGTCTGCGGTCGAAACGGTGCGGGTGCAGGTGCGGGAGCTCTTGTAGTCTGCGAGTCGGATCCGCATCCCCATAGGCCCCCCGCCAGCACCAACAACCCGACGATGGACGTCGCTCTGCGGTGGTGCGGCCGGTTGCAAGTCATAACTTCATCCTCAAGGCAGCGCAGCATGACGCTACCATCTAGAGTAACAAGATTGTAGGAAATGTTTGAGCACAGAGACCGGAGGCACCGAACGCGGGCAGTTTCTGCAATCCGTCCCCGTTCTGGAAGTGCGGCCATGTAGGAGCCAGCCGCGTTGGGGCCTGACGTTGGAATCGTGCGGAGCGACGTTGCAACGGCGCAGCGAGGCTAAGCATTTGATTCCGGATTTGTTTAGCATTGAATGACAAGTCGAAGCTGAATCGAACGCCCTCAGCCATTGAGGGGTCTACGCCCCACCCCGCTCGGACGCAGATGGCGGTGCGTGGCCAGAGAACCCCTACGGGAATCAGGAAGCGATTGATTCGAGGTCTACACTAAGACTGGATGAAGGGAGTCTTCATGGCGATTCGTGGCGATTCGCGATCACGCAGCATCCTCCGTCATGTGCGCCTTAGCCGTGCTGGTGCTGGCAGTTCTAGTCGGTTGCGGCGGCTCTGAGCCCACAGCTACCCCCGCACCAGCATCCGCCGTTCCTCAGACCCAGACCGTTATCGTGACGCTGGGGCAGCACGGCGGCCAGGTGACTCTTGTCAGCACCCAGGCCGGCGGCTGGCAGCTCAACGGCCAAACATTCACAAGCGGCTCCACAGCGACGGGCCAGAACGGTCTGAACTACAGGCTCACGCTGAGCGGATCAACGTGGTCGGCGGAGTTCGTCGAGCCGGCTGCGCAGCGCATCGTACTCGGCACCAGCGGAGAATTCGTCTCTATTCAGGAGCGCGAAGACGGTACGTTCGTGCTCGACGGCAAAACGATCACCGCGGACACGGTCAGGACGACGGGTGGCGGCAGGTCGTACATGTTCGAGCGGAACGCCGAGGGCGAGTGGATGGCAGTGTTCGTCGCCCCACAGCCCCAGGCCGTGCCACTGGGAACGAGCGGCAGGGCCGTGCTGATCCAGAGGACCGAGGGTGGCTCGTACGTTCTGGAGGGCGAGCCGGTGTTCACGGGCCAGCAGCGCGAGTTCGACGGCTACTACTACCGCTTCACGTTGACAACCGACGGATGGACGGCCACATTTGTCCCCCAAGAGGTCACCGTGGCACTGGGCAACTACGGCGGATCCGTCATGCTGGTGCCGACCGCCTCGGGCAGCTACCTGCTCAACGGCCAGGCCGTGACCTCTGGCACCACGGTCATGGGCAGCAACGGCCATGAGTATCGGCTGATTCTGGACGGCAGGGACTGGACCGCCGAGCCACTGCCGCGGGCGGTGCAGATTAGCCTGCCAAGGGGCGGCACACTGGCCATGACACGGCTGGAGGACGGCACCTACTGGCTCGATGGCATGCAGGGCTCCTCTGGGCACGAGGTCACTGTGTCAGGCGTCATTTACACGCTCACTCTCACCAACGGCAGCTGGAACGCCACGGCGCAGAGTGGCCCCCTACCACCCGTAGTCCCGCCGGCAGGAGAGTCGAGGCGCACCGACTCTCTCGAGACCTACGTCGGGTCCCGACCACGCCTGAGCGAGGAAGGCAGTACCTCAACCCGGGAGGGTTCCATGCTGGAAGTGGGTGGCCGTACATACTCGGTTGCGCAACTGTTCGCCGAGCAGAGAATCGTCACTTCGCCGACTTTCGCCGACAGTGCGCGCGAGAAAATCGAGCCTCTCTTTAGCGACATGAGGGCCCTGATCGGGCTGCTCGACGCCATTCCGACGCTACAGGGGCGGATTGAGGGCATTGGGGGGGGGGGAGATCGCCGGCGAACTTGACGTGGTCTTCGGAAGAGCGGGTAGTGGCCGTGCTGCGCTGGGTTCGATACCCACTAGGCGAGGCGATAACGACTACGAGGAAATGATCGAGACAGTTGAGGAGGCGCTCGTGGCGCTGTCCAACGTAGGTGCGTTCGAAGATGCTGTCGACACGGGCGGCGTCTTTTCGGGCAGCAACCTGACTGTGGACGATGCGCAGGACCGCTTCGAGACCGTCCAAGGCATCGACGTCATCGCCTTCGGGTCCGCAGGCAACTCGCGCTTCGGGGCATACATGAACCGCGAGCGGACTAGCGCGCTCGGTTCGCTCTTTGTGGCCTCGGGTGAAAATGGGATAGGTGCGTTCGCGTACAGCACACTCGACGCCACACGCCGTTCAGCCCTGCCTCGACGAGGCGAGGCGTACTATCAGGGCGACACCGTGGCGGTCAGCCGCGAGCATCCCACGGCAACCTACACTGGGTCCATCAGTCTGCGGGCGGTCTTCAGCAACCGTCAGGTCTCAGGCACCGTCACGAACCTCCAGGACGAACGCGGAGACCCGTGGACCTACCTCGGCGACGACGCCCTCCGCATCTTCCTGCCCACGGCCACGATGGCCACCAGCGACGGATCGTTCAGCTCAACAGCAGGAAGCGACGCCACGATCGAGAACGCCCTGCGGTTCTCAAGTACGCCCTCACGACGTCTCGACGGCCAGCTGCGTGGGCAATTCGTGGGCACAAGCGCCAATCCGGGCACGTCAGTCATCGGCACCTGGAGCCTCCAACGGAGTGGCTTGGTCACGCTAACCGGTGGCTTTGGCGCGGACTGGGACTCCAGCGCGGCGCCAGAGGTGCCGCCAATACAGCCGACGCCCGTCGACCGAGGAGGGCAATCCGAAACATGGCTGATCACCCAGCCAGATTCGAGAGGCGACATTGTCATTGACGCGCTGGACTCCAGCGGTGACCGGCTCGAGTTCTCGGCCAGCACGCTGTACGCGGACCGTTTTGCAGCGGCCGAGGGGGACACGCTGGTGAACAACGCGCTGGCTGCGGTGCAGGGCCAACGTCGGGCAATCGAGGTCTACATCCAGACGAACCTTGGCCAAGGCCCGCGCGACGGTGCCTGGGTTGCCACCAACAACGCGCTCGAATCCGTCTTCGGCGTGGCCAACGTGCTCGGCGCGTCTTACCCGCCTGGGTCGACGCAAGCTCGTCGGGACAGGGAAGCGCTTGAAGATCTCGCCCTGGCGGAGAGCGCACTGAGCTCCGAGAGTGCACTGCTCAGCGCACTCGGCTCCGGCGGCATCTTCGAGGACATCCTGACTGGCAGCTACGACATCGGCGAAATCTACTCGGCCCGCTCGAACGAAACGGTCGTCCATTTCGACTACACGGACTTGACACGATTCGGAGCGTGGATGAAGCTCCAGAGGACGGATGCGACGAGTACGACCTTTTCGCTCGCGACCGGATCGGAGAGCCCAGATGTGTTCGCATACAGCCCAATCGAGCAGACACAGTACTCCAGGAACGACTTTGACTTCTTTGCCGACACGACGGCCGACTACGCCGGACGAACGCTCGCAGTGGAGACCAGCGGTGCGGATCCCGAGTTCTACGACGGCAACATCGATCTGTCGGTTAGCTGGAGCTCGACCGCAAGCCGGTCTAGGGTCACTGCGGAGATCTCAAATCTCAATTCCCTGCGGACTGGAGACCCATTCGCCCACGGCGGAGGCGCAATCCGTAGCCTGATATTTAGCGAATCCTCGGTTCGCGTCGGAGTTTCCAACCGAATCGGATTCGACGACTCCTCTCCTACGGTTAGGGTCCGCTACCCGGTGTTCTCGGGCATCCCGGAGCGGACTTTCACCGGCCGCCCAAGGGCTTTCGAGGGCAAGTTCGTTGGATCCACGGTTTCCGGGCCTTCGGCCGTCATCGGCGTATGGGAGTTCGACACCCTGAAGGGTTCATTCGGGGCTGAGTTCATCCCCTGATGGTCTGAATCGGCGGGTTAGGTGGCCCAACCCGCCGTCTACCGTCGATCGATCCGACAGGCGAGTGCCGGCCCGGCGTCTGTGGCCATGGTCCCGGGCCCCTAGCCCAAGTTCGCCAAGCGAGGAGCGATTTTGGCCGAATTCGGCGTGTTTTGCGCTGTAAGTCGTTGGCTTGCAATAGCCAGCCCTCTGAAACCCCAAATGTAGTGCCATAGCAACTTACAATTACTTGACTCCCGCCCCAGGGCCTGCTCCCATCGGAGCCTGTTCGTCCGCCGGACCCCCACCCGCCCCCGCGCCAGGGGCCAGGAGCCCCACTTCACCCAGCGCCTCGGCCGCCACGTCCCCCTGCCGCGCGGGGGCTGGCCGGCGCTGTGCGCCCGCGTCGAGCGCATCCTCGCCCCCCAGCGCTCCCTCGAGCTCGGGGCCTGCTCCCCCGCGGTCGAGGACGAGGCCCAGCGCAGCGCCGCCCAGCTGGTGCAGGCCGGCGTCTCCCCCGTGGGCCCGGCGGCCCCGGCCGACGGCGCCGACGACCCGTCGGCCGATCTGCCGCGGGTCGACGTCGACTCCCTGGAGCTGGTCCGCCCGCGCTCGGTCGGCGTCGAGCACGTCGCCCTGTGGGCCATGCGGCAGCTCCGTCCGCCGTCCCTGCTCGAGGAGCTGGGCCTGTCCGGTGCGCAGCGCGCCGCCGTCCTCGGCAACCTCGTCGGCCGCATGGCCGCGCCGGCCTCCGAGCGCGCCAGCGACCGCCTGCTGCGCCACCGCGACACGATCGAGACGCGTCTCTTCCAGCCCACCGTCACCCTGCACGACCTGACCAGCACGTGCTTCGAGGTCGCGGCGGACCAGCAGCCGCTGGCCCGCCGCGACCATTCCAGGGAGAAGCGCCACGACTGTCCGCCGCTCACGCTGGGCCTGGTGCTGGACGCCAGCGGCTTCGCGCGCCGCTCCAGGGTCCTGGCCGGCAACGTCGCCGAGGGCGGCACGCTGCAGGCCATGCCGACGGCCCCGGACGCGCCGCCCGGCGGGCAGCGCGTGCTGGCCTGCGCCGAGACGGACGGGAACGGCGAGACGCGCCTGCGCTGCGCGTCCGCGCAGCGGGCGGAGCAGGAGCGGGCGATGGCGGGGCAGGCCGGCGCGCGCCTCGAGACGGCTCTGCGGACGCTGCACGAGGGCCTGTCGCGCCAGGGCACGACCAGGCGCGTGGCGAAGGTCTGGCAGCGCATCGGACGGCTGCAGGCCCGCCATCCGTCCGCCGCCCCGCACTGCGCGATCGACGTGCAGGCCGACGACAGGGGCCGCAACGCGACAGCGGTGGCCTGGAAGCGGCAGCCGCTGGAGGGCAGCGGGGCGACCCATCCCGGGGTCCACGGCCTGCGCACCAGCAGCGTCGGCTGGGACGCCGAGCGGCTGTGGCGCACCTGCGTGACGCGGACCGACCTGGAGGCCGTCCTCCGCTCCCTCGGGAGCGCACTGGGACTGCGCCCGATCCACCACCGCAGGCCCGCGCGCAGCGCGGGCCGCCTGTGCCTGTCGGTGCTCGCCTGCCAGCTGGACGACGCTGCGCCATCGCCTGGCGGGCCAGCGGCGGGTGACCGCGGTCTTCCGCCAGGCGGACGGACGCATGCTGCCCGCACGCAAGGCGACGCAGGCCGAGTCCTGGCAGCGGGCGATCCACGAGCGGCTGGGCGTGGACGCCTCGCCGGGCGGGGTCCGCAAGCTGGTCGTCCAGCCCAGACGACGCAGGGAACATGCACGCAATGCAGTGCCACACGCCTGATTCCGCGGCCGCAATGTGCTCATTGCAAACGACCCATGCAATGGGGTGGCAAACAGGGGCTGGGGGGCTCGACTGCGGCTGTGCGATCGCGGGGAAGCAGTGCCTTGAGTCCTTGCCTGAGGCCGTGGCTGGGGGCGACCGTGGCACAGCCACGGCCAAGCAGGAGAGAGCGGGACGGCTGTCCAGGCGCCGCCCGCGTGAGGGGCTCGAAGCGAAGCTCCGGGCCTTGGAAGCCAATGTCGGAGAGGAGCCCGGAGGCTGCGCGCAGCAGGACACGGACTGGCTCGCCGCACACTCGGCGCCGCATGCAGCGGCGCCGCCCGCGTGCGACTGGCGCCGTTCCCCGTCCGCTGGCCGCAGGGCGCCGCGACGGGGCGGTTGCGCGCAATGGCTGGGTGGCCGACGGCGCTGGCGGCGGTTGCGCGCCGGTCCGGGCATGCCCGGGTATACAATGCGAGCGTGCCGGAGCGGGGAGGCGACGGTGTGCGCGGGCTTGTCGACCAGCAAGTGGTCGTGCCCGTGGCGCAGCCGCGGCGGGTGGCGTGGCGGCCTCCGCAGACGGTCCCGGAGGCTGTCGAATACCCTAGTTCGGACGGGCGTCCCGTGGCGGAGAACCAGAGGCAGCGGCGGGCGCTGGACGCGATCCTGCCTGCCTTGGAGCACCATTTCGCGTGGCGCGAGGACGTGCTGGTGGGCGGCGACCTGCTGCTCTACTACGAGAAGGGCAATCCGGACGTCAGAGTGGCGCCGGACGTCTTCGTGGCGCTTGGCGTGCGGCGGGAGCCGCCGCGGGACTCGTACCTGGTGTGGAAGGAGGGGAGAGTGCCGCAGTTCGTGCTGGAGGTGGCGTCGCGGTCCACCGCGGACAACGACCGGACGCACAAGCGGGAGCTGTACCAGTGGCTGCAGGTCGAGGAGTACTGGCTGTACGACCCGAGCGGGGGGCTGCACGAGGTGCGGCTGCAGGGGCTGCGGCTGCAGGGGGAGCGCTACGAGGAGATTGCGGCGGAGAGCGGAGGTGCGGGGGAAGTGCGCCTGCGCAGCGCCGTTCTCGGACTGGAGATGGTGTTCGACGGGGAGAGGCTGCGGCTGTGGGATCCCGGGGCGAAGCAGTACCTTGAGTCCCTGCCTGAGGCCGTGGCCAGGGGTGACCGTGCACACAGCCAGGGCCGAGGAGGAGAGGGCGAGGGCCGAGGAGGCGGACGCCAGGGCGGATAAGGAGAGGGCGAGGGCGGAGAAGGAGAGGGCCAGGGCCGAGGAGGCGGACGTCAGGGCGGAGGAGGCGGACGCCAGGGCGGAGGCCGAGCGCCGCCTGCGCGAGGGGCTCGAAGCGAAGCTCCGGGCCTTGGAAGTTAGGCCGGAGAGGAGACCGGAGGCCTCGAACCTCGAGACATAGACCTGCCTGCCCTGCCACGGCGTGCGGAGAACGGGTCGGGGAGGGGGCGTTCAGGCGACCTTCCCGATGAGCGCTGGCATGTCCTGCCGGGCGTCGAAGAGTTCCACCACGGCTTCCTGGCCCAAGTTCGCCAAGCGAGGAGCGATTCTGGCCGAATTCGGCGTGTTTTGCGCCGCAAGTCGTTGGTTTTCCATGGCCAGCCTCGTGAAACCCCAAATGTAGTGCCATAGCAACTTGCAATTCCCTGACTCCCGCCCCAGGGCCTGCTCCCATCGGAGCCTGTTCGTCCGCCGGACCCCCACCCGCCCCCGCGCCAAGGGCCAGGAGCCCCACTTCGCCCAGCGCCTCGGCCGCTCCGTCCACTGCGGCTCCAGGGTGCGCCAGCGCACCCTGCGCAACCTCGGCCGCCACGTCGCCCTGCCGCGCGGGGACGGGCCGGCGCTGTGCGCCCGCGTCGAGCGCATCCTCGCCCCCCCCCAGCGCTCCCTCGAGCTCGGGGCCTGCTGCCCCGCGGTCGAGGACGAGGCCCAGCGCATCGCAGCTGCCGCGGGTCGACGTCGACTCCCTGGAGCTGGTCCGCCCGCGCTCGGTCGGCGTCGAGCACGTCGCCCTGTGGGCCATGCGGCAGCTCCGTCCGCCGCCCCTGCTCGAGGAGCTGGGCCTGTCCGGTCCGCAGCGCGCCGCCGTCCTCGGCAACCTCGTCAGCCGCATGGCCGCGCCGGCCTCCGAGCGCGCCTCGTGGCACTGGCTGCGCCAGCGCAGCGCCCTGGGCGAGCTGCTCGGCTGCGACTGCGAGACCATGGGCCGGAACGCCCTGTACCGCGCCAGCGACCGCCTGCTGCGCCACCGCGACACGATCGAGACGCGTCTCTTCCAGCGCGCCGCTCCAGGGTCCTGGCCGGCAACGTCGCCGAGGGCGGCGCGCTGCAGGCCATGCCGACGGCCCTGGACGCGCCGCCCGAGGCGGCCGTCGTGCTCGACAGGGGTCTCGCCACTGAGGGGAACGCGCCTGGCTGCGCGAGCGGGGCCACCGGTGCCTGGTGGCCAGCCGCGAGCGGCGGCGCGTCTTCGACGCGAGCCGGGCGGTGGCCATCGGCACCGCCGGCGGGCAGCGTAGGCCGGCGCGCGCCTCGAGACGGCTCCGCGGACGCTGCACGAGGGCCTGTCGCGCCAGGGCGCGACAGGCGCGTGGAGAAGGTCTGGCAGCGCATCGGACGGCTGCAGGCCCGCCATCCGTCCGCCACCCCGCACGACGCGATCGACGTGCAGGCCAACGACAGGGGCCGCAACGCGACGGCGGTGGCCTGGAAGCGGCAGCCGCTGGAGGGCGGCGGGGCAACCCATCCCGGGGTCCACGGCCTGCGCACCAACAGCGTCGGCTAGGACGCCGAGCGGCTGTGGCGCACCTGCGTGACGCGGACCGACCTGGAGGCTGTCCTCCGCTCCCTCGGGAGCGCACTGGGACCGCACCCGATCCACCACCGCAGGCCCGCGCGCAAGGCGACGCAGGCCGAGTCCTGGCAGCGGGCGATCCACGAGCGGCTGGACGTGGACGCCTCGCCAGGCGGGGTCCGCAAGCTGGTCGTCCAGCCCAGACGACGAAGGGAAACATGCACGGAATGCAGTGCCACACGCCTGATTCCGCGACCGCAATGTGCTCATTGCAAATGACTTATGAAATGGGGTGGCAAACTTGGGCTAGGTCGGCACCGATTGACCCGATTTGACAGAGGGGGCTATAGTTATAGTCGCGTTGTTGCGGGGTCTTGGCGCAGACCGATAGTTGCGTCGGGCCGTGACCGATGGGAGGTTGAATTTAATGCAAGCGATCCTGCGAGCACTTGCGGTCGTCGCCTTGGCGACGCCACTTGTCTTCGCCCAGACGACAGGCACGATCCAAGGTACGGTGACCGACGACACAGGTGCCGTCATACCGGGAGCGGATGTGCTGGTGGAGAACATCGAGACCGGTGCGCAAAGTTCCCTGTCCACGAACGAAGTGGGCTTCTACACGGCTCCGGGCCTAAACCAGGGTCTGTACTCGGTGACCTGCTCCTCGGAGGGGTTCTCGTCGAAGCAGTTCCCCGAGGTGCGCCTAGAGGTGCAGCAGACGATGCGCATCGACTGCGCCATGGCGGTTGGTTCGGTCACGGAGACGGTGGAGGTCAACGCCGCCGCGATCTTGATCCAATCCGAAAAGACGGAAGTCGGTCAGGTGATCGACTCGAAGCGCATCCTAGAGATGCCGCTCAATGGCCGCAACTACCTGGAGCTCGCCAAGTTCTCGGTCGGCGTACTGCCCTCGCGCGAGATGGGCAAGGGCACGCGGCACGACGGTGTGCGCGGTGGTGAGGGCGGCATCCTTGCGGTCGGCATGCACGCCGCCCAGACGAACGTGCTGCTGGATGGAGCCGACAACTCCTCGCGCAACTCAGGCGGTGCCCTCGGCTTCCAGGCGCAGGCGACGAAGCCGTCGGTGGACGCCGTCGGCGAGTTCAAGGTCGTGACCAACAACATGTCGGCCGAATACGGCTACCGCATGGGCGCAAAGGTGCTTGTCAGCACGAAGTCCGGCACGAACGAGGTGCACGGCTCGCTGTACGAGTTCCTCCGCAACGACAAGCTGGACGGCACGAACTTCTTCGCCAACCGCGTCGGTTCCGAAAAGCCGACGCTGCGCCGCAACCAGTACGGCGGCACCATCGGCGGGCCGATCGCACGGAACACCCTGTTCGGGTTCTTCAGCTTCCAGGGCACCAAGGACCGTGCGGGGCAGAGCTTCACGGCTTCGGTGCCAAGCCGGGACGCGCTCGGCGGTGACTTCTCGCAGCAACCGGATCCGGATCGCCTGATCTACGATCCGCTGACTCTGGACGACAACGGCGTCAGGAGCCAGTTCCCCAATCTGATGGTTCCCCAGGACCGCTGGGACCCTGTGGCGGTTGCCCTGTTCAGCAACTACCCCCCCCCCCCAACATCGGAGGGCGCGAGCATATGCGCAACAACCACTTCTACGCCCCTGCCGACACCATTGACCACAACCAGTACGACATGAAGTTCGACTGGAACGTCACGACGAACAACCGCTGGTTCGCACGGTACTCGATTCGGGACGAGTTCGTGCTGCAGAACGGCAGCCTTCCCCTGCCCGCCAACGGCGGCAACGGCCAGACGATCGACCTGCCAGGGCAGAACTGGGCGTCGGCTCTGCACACCACCCTCAGCCCCACGATGTTCAACGAACTGCGCTTCGGCTACACGTTCTTTCCGACACGGTTCGACATTCCGTTCACTGAGCCTCTGAACGGCACGTTCGGAGTACTTGGTGCCCCGGGCGACTCGATCGACGACGGCCTCGACCATGGCTACGCCCTGTCCACGGTGTCAGGATTCCAGGCCGTTGGCCCGCGGGCGTTCTGGCCAAACGTCAACAAGATGGACAACCTCCAGATCTCGGACAACTTCACCTGGGTCAGGGGCAGCCACACCATCAAGTTTGGCGGCGAGTACCGCCGGACACAGATCCCGCGGTCGCCGTCGCGCTTCCGGCGCGGTAGGTTCCAGTACACGGGCGTCTACACGGCAGAGGAGCCGAACTCCGCCGCCAGTCGTGGCGCCTCCGGCAACGCACTTGCCGACGGCCTGCTCGGGTGGAACAACAACGGACGCTGGGGCTGGCCGAACGGAGAGGAGCAGGTGATTCCGTACTGGGGCTTCTTCGTTCAGGACGACTGGAAGCTAACCAACAGGCTGACGCTGAACCTTGGACTGCGCTACGAGCTCTTCCTAACGCCCACGTTCCCCGACCCGCAGAGCCACACGCTCAACAGCACGGTGGTGCGATTCATCGGCGAGGCCAATGGACGAGCGATCGATCCGGGTGAGCGCATGGCGGTGAACCAAGGCGGCTGGGGCGAAGCCCAATACCTGCCGCACTTCCAGACACCGTCCAGCGGATCCGACTGCGCTTGCGAGAACGACCTCAACAACTTCGCACCGCGAATCGGACTGGCGTACCGAGTCAACAACAGCACAGTTGTCCGGGTCGGCATTGGCATGTTCTACGGCGAGCACGACAACACTGGCGGCGAGGCGGCCCGATTCAACACGGGCGCACCGCAGTCGAACGAGTTCGACAACAACCAGCCGCGGAACTTCAGCACCTTCTTTACGCGAGATGGATTCCCAGCGTCCACTCGGGCCGGCCTGCCGCGCGCGGGCCTCAACGTCAACGTGAAGAAGGACGGCGTCTGGCCGAGCTTCTACGCCGCGCAGTGGTTCTTCGACATCCAGCGAGAGCTGCCCGGGGACACGTTGCTGACCGTCGGCTACAACGGCTCCTCGACATCCCAGATCCACGGTTCGGTCAACATCAATCGACCGCTGACGCCGCACCCGACCGTCCGCTGGCAGGCAAGGCGGATCCGTCCGTTCTTCAATTCTGTGGGCCTGCGCGGGGTCAACTTCTTGAACCAGAACTACAACTCGCTGACCGTCAAGGCGGAGAAGCGCTTCACGGACGGATTCACCTTCCTCAGCTCGTTCACCTGGGCCCACAACATCGACGTGGTCAACGAGAACCTGACCACCGGCACAACGTCCCAGCAGCGCTTCACCTACAACCAGGGCATCGAGCGCGGCAATGCCTCGCTTGACCGCAGACTGGCCTACGTCACCAGCGTCGTGTACGAACTGCCGTTCGGTCACGGCAAGAACATGCTTTCTTCTGGGCCAGGTGCGTGGGTCCTGGGCGGCTGGCAGGTCGGCGCCATCGTCAACCTGCTTGGCGGAACGCCCGACGGGCACAGCTTCAACCAGAACACCACGAACGTCGGCGGTGCGAACCGCGGCGATCTGGTCGGGGAGATCAACCTCCCCAAGTCGCAGCGGACGATCGACCGCTGGTTCAACACGGACGCGGTGGTCGCCGGCCAGCCCGGCATCCTCGACACCGCAGGCCGCAACCTGATCTGGGGGCCGGGCACGAGAGCGATCGACTTCTCGCTGTCACGTCGCTTCAACCTCCCATGGGAGGGCGACTACCTGCAGTTCCGTTTCGAGGCGTTCAACTTCACGAACACGCCGGTGTTCGGACGTCCGAACACCTCCATCGGCAGACCGGCTGCGGGTCGCATCGTCACGGCGTCGGAGCCCAGACGCATTCAGTTCGGTCTGAAGTGGGTCTTCTAGACACAGGCCGAATCTAACCAGCCAGGCCGGGCGCTCGGATTGTCCCCCGAGCGCCGGGTCACTGTCTTGATGGCGGCACCGCACGCCGCGCGTCAACGTGGCAATCTTGAAGAGACATGAAGGGCAAGCCCGCTGTCGTCGACGCGCTTCGCAAGCTGCTGAAGTTTGAGCTGACTGCAATCAACCAGTCGTTTCTGCACGCGCGAATGTGCCTGGACTGGGGGTACGACCGTGTCGCGGCACAGATCCGTCGCGCCTCGATCGACAACATGGTCCATGCCGAGCAGCTCATTGATCGGATTCTGTTTCTCGAGAGCGTGCCCAACCTGCGTGACATTCACGCCATGCAGGTCGGCGACAACGTCGCCAAGATCCACCGTCACGACCTGCATCTCACCCAAAGAACGGCCGTTTGCGCCAACGAGGGTGTCGCGGTGTGCATCGCGGAAGACGAGGACGCGTCGCGCGAGCTGATCGAAGGGATTCTGTCCAAGGAAGAGGACCGCATCGACTGGCTGGAGGCCCAGATCCAGATCATCGACGACACAGGTTTGGGGCTGTACCTTTCCCAGCAGATGCGCCAGGGCTGAATCGGGTCGGTGGACTCGCGGCCTCCGCACAAGCAAGGAGGTGGCGTCGGCTCTCATGTCGTGCCTGAAGCGTCCGCAAGGGCGCTGCGGCCAGAGCATCGGGTATTCTGTACGGCATTGCCCACAGCGACTCGATACGCAGTCGCCCGCGCCGCTTACCACGACATTGGCGTGGACTGCGATTCTGTGCTAGAGCGGCTGTCCCAGATACCGCTCTCACTGCATTGCTGGCAGGGCGATGACATCCAAGGCTTCGAGGGCAGCGACGACGATCTCGGTGGCGGCCTTGCCGTCACTGGATCCCATCCCGGGCGTTCCAGGAACGCTGCGGAGCTGAGGCAGGATCTGGAGCAGGCGCTCTCCGTGATACCCGGCCGCCATCGCGTGAACCTGCACGCGATCTACGCCGAAACCGGCGACCGTCACGTTCCGCGCAACGAGCTGGAGCCGGAGCACTTCGGCGGCTGGAGGGACTGGGCGTCGGAGCGCGGTGTCGGACTCGACTTCAACCCAACGTTCTTCGCCCATCCACTGGCAGAGTCCGGGTTCACGCTGGCACACCGCGACCCAGGCGTAAGGCAGTTCTGGATCGAACACGGACAGGTCTGCCGCCGCATCGGAGCCGCGTTCGGCAAGGCTCTCGGCACGGCCTGCGTGACGAATGTCTGGATCCCGGACGGCTACAAGGACATTCCCGCGGATCGAACGCGTCCACGCGAGCTCCTGGTGGAGTCTCTGGATGCCGTGTTCCGGGAGGCCCTCGACGATTCGGTGAACATCGACGCGGTCGAGTGCAAGCTCTTCGGCCTAGGCTCGGAGTCCTATGTGGTCGGCTCACACGAGTTCTACTTTGGATACGCCGCATCGCGCCGCAAGATGCTCTGCCTGGACTCCGGCCACTTCCATCCCACGGAAACGATCTCGGACAAGATCTCCTCGGTCCTGCTGTGGGTGGACCGTATCCTGCTGCACATCAGTCGCGGTGTGCGCTGGGACAGCGACCATGTTGTGGTTCTCTCGGACGAGGTCCGCGAGATCGCGAAGGAGCTGGTACGCAGCGACCAGCTCGACCGCATCCGCGTCGGACTTGATTTCTTCGACGCCAGCATCAACCGCGTAGCGGCTTGGGCGATCGGGGCTCGCGCCGTGCTCAAGGCGCTCCTGCTCGCGCTGCTGGAGCCGGCGGACACGCTTCGCAGGCTCGAGACCGACTGCGACTACACGGCTAGGCTCGCTCTGCACGAGCGACTGCTGACCCTGCCCTTCGGCGCCGTCTGGGACCACTATTGCGAAACGCAGGACACCGCCACCGAGGACGCGTGGCTGCCGGAAGTGCAACTCTACGAGCGCACGGTCCTGTCCGCACGCGCTTGAACGAACGACCAGAGGCCAAGGATGACGCAAGCAAGCACCGGTTCAGTGACCAAGACCGGCAGCGACTTCCTGTATGAATTCGACCGCGAGCCCATACCACGGTCCAAGCTTCTTGGTCCGGGCTACTTCGCCGGTGCGTACGCCGGGGAGCATGTCGCCGCCACAGAGTTCGTCATCGGCGTCACCTTCGTCAACTGGGGAGCCAGCGTTCAGGACATCCTGGTCGGACTTGTCATCGGCAACCTGCTGGCCGTGCTGACCTGGACGCTTGTCTGCGCACCCATCGCGGTGGACACGCGCCTGACTCTCTACTGGTATCTGCGCAAGATCGGCGGACCGCGGTTCACCTCCATCTACAACCTCGTCAACGCATTCCTGTACTCGATCATGGCGGGTTGCATGATCACGGTCTCGGCCTCGGCGGTACGCATCCCGTTCGGGATACCTCCGCAGCTCGACTGGTATCCGAACGACATCCGATTCGTTCTGGTCGTGCTCGGCGTCGGCGCGGTGGTGGTGACACTTGCCGTGCTCGGGTTCAAGAAGCTCGCCACCTTCGCGACAGTCTGCTCGCCGTGGATGTTCCTGATGTTCCTAGTCGGGGCTGCCGCCACTCTGCCGGGCCTCTACGCTGCCAGCGGAGCCGACTCGTTTCTGGCGATGGCGCGGGACATGGTCTGGATCGGCGAGACACCGGACGGCAGCGAGCCGATGGGCTTCTGGAAGGTCGCGGCATTCGCCTGGATCTGCAATCTGGGCATGCACGGTGCACTGTCCGACATGGCACTGTTCCGCTACGCTCGCAAGGCATCCTACGGGCTCTACTCGTCCTTCGGGATGTTCCTGGGCCACTATCTGGCGTGGATCTGCGCAGGCCTGATGGGCGCGGGAGCAGCCCTCCTGACACAGCGACCGCTCGTCGAGCTCGATGCGGGGGAGGTCGGATTCCAGGCCCTGGGATGGGTCGGAGCGCTCGCCGTGGTCATCGCTGGCTGGACAACCTCGAATCCGACGCTATACCGGGTCGGCCTGGCGTTGCAGACAGTTACTCCCAACTGGTCACGCGCGAAGGTGACCCTTGTCGCGGGGGTTGTGACGACGGCCGTCGCATGCTTCCCGTTCGTGTTCACGCGGCTGCTGGACTATGTCGCGATATACGGTCTGCTGATCTCCCCGGTCGGCGCGATTGTCGTCACCGAGCACTGGGTGTTTCCACGCACCGGGCTCTCACGCTACTGGGCGCGGGCCAGAGGCCTGTCCCTGAACTGGGCCGCGCTGCTCGCCTGGATCCTCTCGATCGCGGTGGCGGTGGTCCTCCAGCGGTCCGGGACTGTGCACCTCTTCTACCTGTTCCTGCCGGTGTACGGATTCGCGATGGGCGCATACTGGATGCTCGCGAAGGCGATGGGCGCGGGTGCGGTCGACTCCCCCGAGGAACAACCGGATGCGGAAGGCATGGACGAGGCGGAAAGCGGTCAGCCCGCGCGACCTGCGGGTGACAAGTGGCAGACACTCGCCGGCGTGGCGTCGCTGCTGGCGCTGGGTGCCTGCCTTTGGCTTGGCTACAGCGTGCTGACTACCTCCGGCGACGACTACCGGCCCGCACTCGCAAGCCTGCACGAGGACCTGGCCATCCCGACTCTGATCTACTTCGTGACCGGAACGATCTACTTCACGATGCGTGAACGTTCGCGAGCCGACGGACCACCCGGCAAGTAGCGCGGCCCAGATCAGGCCTTGGCGTCGTCCGCAACCGCGGCGGCCAGCTTGCGGTTGCACAGCCACAGCACCAATGCGACCACGCCGACCTGAAAGACCACTGTGCCGACGTTGAACACGTTGCCAGGATCGAATGGTAGCAGCCATCCCTCCGGGCTCTCGCGCCAGGACTGGTACAGGAGCCAAGTCAGTAGAACGACGGCCTCGAAGGGCACGATCACACGAACTACGTAGTCCCACCAGCGCCCGATGCGGATGTTGGAGTAGCGCTGGTTGAGCGTTTCCTCCCGGAACCGGCGGGCACCATGCTTCCCAACCGCCAGTGCGAAGAACAGGCCCGACAGGATCAGGGCTACGCCCCACACCCAGTCCTGGTTGTTCAGGACACTCCCGTCAAGCGCCGACGGGAGGCCGATCAGGAACGCACCCGCAAGGACGCCGCCGATCGCCCTCCGGCGATCGAAGCCCGCGTCCTCGAACGTCCGCGTGACAGCCTCGACCATGGCCATCAGACTGGTGAACGCCGCAACCGCTAGAGCGAGGAAGAAGACGGACATCAGGATCCTGCCCTCCGCCATCGTCCGGAACAGCTCGGGCATCCATATGAACGTGATGCCCGTGTCGCCCTGGGAAAAGATCGTGTCCTGCATCAAGGCAGGAGAGACCTGTGCTCCAGCGGCAACCGCCTCCTGCAGGGCGGGCAGGCCGTCGAGCAGCCGGGGATCTGCCGCGGCCCGGGCCACTAGGGAAGGCACCGCCGAGAAGACTGTGCAGAACACCATGATGCCTGCCAGCAGCGAAATCACGTTGTTCGCGGTTGGCACGATGATCCCGTTGAGCGCAGTGTCGTCCTGGTCGCGCTGATAGGCCGCGTAGCAAATCGCTAGACCCCAGCCCGCTCCGGTGTCCCAGGCGTTCTGGGTCAGTGCCTCGATCCAGATCCTCGCGTCCTTGAGTGCGTCCCAGTCGATCGAGAACAGGAAGGCCATCCCATCCGCAGCGCCTGGAAGCGTCACGGCCCGGACCACCAAGATCAGGATCAGCACGAGGAGCGACGGCATCAGCACCTTTGCCGCCTTCTCGATGGCCGAGACCCCCCGGACAACTACAAGACCCACCAGCGCCAGCATGATGCCGTGCCACAAGGCTGGCCAGGCGGAGGTGGAGAAGTCGTTCCAGAACGAGCCGGGAGCTGCTCCCGAGAGGTCGCCAACGACCGCGGCGAGCGCGTACCGCGCCGTCCAGCCGGCAACCACCGAGTAGTAGCAGAGGATCGCTGCGCAGACACAGACGACGAGAGCCCCCATCCAGGCCCAGCCTGGGCCAGCGATGCGCGTAAACGCCTTCACTGGACCGGACCGACTTTTGCGGCCAAGTCCGAACTCGAGCATGATCAGCGGCACTGACCACAGCGCTAGGAACACGATCCAAGCCACGATGAACTCCCCTCCGCCGTTCTTGGCGGCGATGCGGGGGAAACGCCAAACGTTGCCGGTACCGACCGCCATGCCAAGCATGGCGAGCATCAGGGCCCAGCGCGAACCAAACCTAACCTGTGGCATCAGGTGCCGCCCAAAGTACGGTTCCGGCGCGGCGCCTCATGGTCTCACAGGCGATTTCGGTCTCGGTGACGGAATGATTGCGCCAAGGTCCGACACCGGCCAGCGGAGGGGACCACGGGCGGTGCTTGGAAGCCTCCACGAGACGCAGGAAGCAGCGATCAGCAGCGGGCGAACCTCTGAGATACAATCCTCGTGGCATTCTCCCGGCGGCTGGAAACGAACCGGAGAGGAGCCTCTCGGAAGGAGATCGCTATATGAAGCAATCGGTGTCGATGACGATCAACGGACGCCGCTGCAGCCGGGATGTGGAACCCCGGCTGCTTCTGGTGCACCTTATTCGCAGCGAGATGGGGCTGACCGGCACGAAGGTGGGGTGCGACACGAGCCAGTGCGGGTCCTGCACGGTCCTGCTGAACGGCGTTTCGGCGAAGTCCTGTACATGCCTAGCCGTACAGGCGGACGGCGCCGAGATCACGACGATCGAGGGCCTGGGAGGCGAGGACGGCCTGCATCCGCTGCAGGAGTCTTTCTGGAACAACCATGGACTGCAGTGCGGCTACTGCACGCCGGGGATGATCATGGCGTCCCATGAGCTGCTGCGCTGCAACGCGAGTCCGTCCGAGACTGAGATTCGCCACGGCCTCGAAGGCAACCTCTGCCGCTGCACCGGCTACCAGAACATCGTCAGAGCCGTCCAGGACGCCTCCAGCTCGATGGCAGGAGGCGAGTGATGAGCGCCACCACATTTGGATCGGGCATACGCCGCCGGGAAGATCCCCGTCTGATCACCGGCGGAGCCACATACACCGACGACCTAGCTCTACCGGGCATGCTGCACGCCATGATGCTGCGCAGCCCATACGCCCACGCCCGCATCAACGGGATCGACACATCTCAGGCTCAGACTGCGCCCGGAGTTGTGGCCGTGTACCTCGGTGCGGATCTGGAGGGCGAGCTCGGGGCGGCACCCTGCGCCTGGCTTCTTCCGGATTCCGACCTGAAGATAGCCGACTATCCCTGCATCGCACGCGACACGGTGCGCTACGTGGGCGACATCGTGGCTGTGGTCGTGGCCGAGACAGACTACGAAGCAGCGGACGCGCTGGACCTCATCGACGTCGACTACGAGCCGCTAGAGGCCGTGATCGCGCCCAAGCAGGCAGCCGCCGAGGGCGCGCCGCAACTGCACGCAGACATCGAGGGCAACCAAGCCTTCCACTGGAAGGTCACGGGCGGCGGCGACATTGACGAGGCCTTTGCCAACGCCGACATCGTGGTCAAGGAGACAATCGTCCAGCAGAAGCTCATCCCGAACGCCATGGAGCCTCGGGGAGCGCTGGCGAGCTACAAGAAGGCCAGTGGCGAGCTGACGCTCTGGAACACCACGCAGAACCCCCACATCGTGCGGTTCCTCTGCTCGCTGGTGGCGGGAGTCCCCGAGGACAAGCTTCGGGTCATCGCTCCCGAGGTGGGCGGAGGTTTCGGCAGCAAGATTGCCGTGTACCCCGCCGACTTCGTCACGGTCTTCTGCTCCAAGAAGCTAGGCGTGCCGGTCAAGTGGATCGAGTCGCGCACCGAGAACTACCAAGCCACGACACATGGGCGGGACCATGTCCAGGAGATCGAACTGGCCGCCGATGCCCAAGGCAAAATCCTCGGGCTGCGGGCCACGGTCCATGCCGGCATGGGCGCCTACCTGTCGACGGCCGCGCCGGGAATCCCCACCATCCTGCACGGCCTGATGCTGTCGGGCGTGTACGACATACCCGCGATCCACGAGGACGTGTACGGCCTGTACACGAACACAACGCCAGTCGAGGCGTACCGCGGTGCCGGCCGGCCAGAAGCGACGTTCATGGTCGAGCGCCTTGTCGACCTGCTGGCCATCAAGCTAGGCGAGGATCCGGCCGAGATCCGACGCCGGAACTTTATCCCGAAGTTCGACGACGGACACGACGTGGCAACGGGCCTGACGTACGACAGCGGCGACTACGGTGGCGCACTGGCCAAGCTTCTGAGCGAGTCCGACTACAACGCTCTGCGTGCGGAGCAGGCCGCCGCCCGCGAGAACGGCCGCCACATCGGTCTGGGGCTCTCGACCTACGTCGAGATCTGTGGCCTGGGGCCCTCTCAAGTGGCGGGCGCGATCGGCTTCCAGGGAGGTCTCTGGGAGAGTGCGATCGTCCGGTTCCACCCCAGTGGTGCAGTCCACGTCATGATCGGCGCGTCCCCTCACGGCCAAGGCGAGGAGACGACGTTCGCCCAGATCATCGCTGGCGAGCTAGGGGTGTCTCCAGACAACGTGAAGGTGATCCACGGTGACACCGACAGCACACCGATGGGTTGGGGCACGTACGGCAGCCGCACGACCGCGGTCGGCGGCGCCGCGCTGGCCCTAGCGGCCCGCAAGATCCGAGACAAGGCCAAGGTCATCGCAGCACATCTGCTGGAGGCCGCCGTCGAGGACATGGACTACGAAGACGGACGGTTCTTCGTCAAGGGCGCGCCCGACTCGGCGAAGACCATCCAGGACATCGCCTTGATGGCGAACGTCGCATGGGATCTGCCGGAAGGCATCGAAGCTGGCCTCGAGGCCACATCCTTCTACGATCCGCCGAACTTCGTGTTCCCGTACGGGGCTCATTTGGCAGTCGTGGAGGTCGATCCCTCAACCGGCGAAGTGGAGTTGAAGCGGTACGTCGCGGTGGACGACTGCGGCCCCCAGATCAATCCAGTGATCGTCGAGGGACAGGTGCACGGCGGAATCGTCCAAGGCATCGGACAGGCACTCTGGGAGGAAGCGGTCTACGACGACGATGGACAACTGATCACCGGCTCCATGCTGGACTACGCGTTGCCGCGGTCGGACCGACTGCCACCGCTTGAGATCCATTCCACGGTCACGCCGTCGCCTCATCATCCGCTTGGTGTCAAGGGCATCGGCGAGGCGGGCACGATTGCATCCACAGCGGCTGTCTACAACGCAGTGACCGACGCCCTGCGGCCGCTCGGCGTAGAGAGCGTGCGGATGCCAATGACGCCCGAACGGGTCTGGCAGTCCATTCAGGACGCAGATGGAAGGAGCTGAGACATGTTTGCACCGAACTTCGACTACTTTCGCGCCGCGACCCTAGCGGATGCGCACGACCTGATGGCCGCCCATCCCGACGCCAAGGTGTTGGCGGGCGGACACAGCCTGATACCGATTCTCAAGCTGCGGCTGGCGGCACCGTCGGCGCTCATCGACATTGGACGCGTCGACGAGCTTCGAGGAGTCTCGGCAAGCAACGGCTTGATCCGCATCGGGGCGCTGACGACGCATGCCGAGGTGGCCGCTTCTGAGGATGTGCAAAGCAACGCAGCTGGTCTGGCCGAGGCCGCAGGCATGATCGGGGACCCTGCGGTGCGCAACCGCGGAACGATCGGGGGCAACGTCGCCCACGCTGATCCGGCCTCCGACCTGCCGCAAGTGCTGTCCTGCATGGGTGCGAGCTTTCACCTGTCCAGCAAGTCCGGCACGCGGTCCGTTGCGGCAGGAGACTTCTTCGAAGGGCTGATGACCACGGCGCTGGCCGAGGATGAGATCCTGACCGGTATCGATGTGCCGACGGACGGCGAGGGAGGCGCGTCGGCGTACGTGAAGTTCTCCCATCCCGCATCGCGCTACGCGGTCATCGGAGCGGCAGCGAGGGTCCGCGTGTCGGAAGGCATCTGCCAGGAGGCAAGCGTCGTGCTCGGTGGTGTCTGTCCGGCACCGAAGCAGGCAACGGCCGTCGGAGATGCGCTCGCGGGCCAGGCCCTGACCTCCGACGCGATCGCCAACGCCTCTGCACTGACGAGAGACTGCCTTCCCACAGACGAGGTGCTAGGCGACGTGTACGCCTCGGCGGGCTATCGTAAATCCGTGGCACAGGTGTGGGTGCGACGCGCCCTCGAGGCAGCGGCATCGCGCTCCGGCTAGGCCACCGCACTCATGCATGGCTGGTAGCGATGCGTCACCCAGCACGATCGACGAGCTCGAGTCGCTGCTGGACGAGCAGGGATACATCGCGGATCGCGCGCTGTCGACGGCGCTGTACCTAGCGCTCAAGCTGGGCCGTCCACTGCTGCTGGAAGGCGAGGCGGGAGTCGGCAAGACCGAGGTGGCGAGAACTCTCGCCGCGGGTCTCGGTCGTGACCTGATCCGCCTGCAGTGCTACGAGGGCCTCGATGTCCATCAGGCCGTCTATGAATGGAACTACCCGCGCCAAGTGCTGGAGATCCAGATGCTGCGCGGTGGCGAGCCCGTCGACAGGGACGAAGCCGCCCGTTCGTTGTTCCGGCGCGAACTGCTGGTTCCCAGGCCGCTGCTGCGGTCGGTCGAGCACAACGGCACTGCGCCAGTGCTGTTGATCGACGAGCTCGACCGTGCCGATCCGGAGTTCGAAGGCTATCTGCTCGAGTTTCTGGCGGACTTCCAGATCACAATCCCCGAACTGGGCACAGTCAGGGCCGAGCAGCCGCCGATCGTGCTGATCACTTCAAACCGCACACGCGAGCTGCACGATGCCCTCAAACGGCGATGCACATACAGCTGGATCGACTATCCGGACTTTGACAAGGAGCTGCGCATCGTCGATGCGCGCGTGCCGGGTGCCGCCCGCCAGTTGTCTGCATTGGCGACGGCATTCGTGCAGGAGCTTCGCCAAGCGGACCTGTACAAGACGCCAGGCGTGTCGGAGACTCTCGACTGGGTGGCGGCGCTGGTTGCGCTACACAACGAACGGGTCACGGCGGAGAGGGTCGACCAGACGCTGGGAATGCTGCTCAAGAACCAGGAGGACCTGAAGGCCGTGCGCGGCGATCCGGTCCGGGCCATGTTGGAGCGAGCCCAGTACCGCGGTGTTCGAACGAGCTGAACCGGAGGGCGACGCCGGCCCAAGCCACGTCGTCGAGAACCTCGTGCGCTTCACGCAAGTCCTGCGTGGGCTCGGTCTCGACGTCCCCGCGGACGCGTCTCTGGAAGCGATACGCGCCACCGCGATCGTCGGGTTGCGACGGCGCGACGACTTCCGGTTCGCGCTGCGTGCCGCGCTTGTGCGTCGCCCTGAGGACCTGCAGGTGTTCGACAAGGCATTCCGGTCGTTCTGGAAGCCGCCATCCGGTACCCGGACCAAGCTGGACCTCCAGCCCCTTGGCAAGGAGCGGCGCTGGGGTGATCCGGTCGTCGAGATGGAGTCCCTCTCAACTCCATCCGGGTCGGACGGGCAAGGCGAGGAGAGACGGCCAGAATTCGTCCGCATCGCCACGTACAGCGACCGGGAGACGCTCCGCCAGAAGGACTTTCGGCATCTGACCGCCAACGAAATGGATCAGGCGGTCGAGATGCTACGCGAACTCCGCTGGCAGCCGGCACCGCGGCGGTCCAAGCGCTGGATCCCGGGAGACGGTGCCTCGCCTGACCTGCGAAGGCTCCTGGTCCGGATTACCAGACGAGAGGCGGACTGCTCTCCGCCCCCAAGACGGGCACCAAAGCAGCTGCCGCGCAATCTGGTCCTGCTGTGCGACATCAGTGGTTCCATGGAGCGCTATTCGCGCATGCTGCTGTGGTTCGCCTGCTGTCTGCAGGGGAGGCTTCCGGGCATCGAGTCGTTCGTGTTTGCGACACGTCTCACACGCATCACGAGGGAACTGCGGGGCGGGCGGCAAGGTGATCCCCTCAAGGCGATTGGCCGTCTGGTGCCGGACTGGTCGGGAGGCACGCGCATCGGGGATGCGCTACGGACCTTCAACACCCGCTGGGCCCGACGTGTCATCCGCAATGGGGCGGTCGTGCTCATTGTTTCGGACGGCTGGGACCGCGGCGACCCCGAGCAGCTGGCGGGTGAGGTAGGAAGATTGCAGCGAAGCTGCCACCGTCTGATCTGGCTGACACCACTCCTCGGCGATCCGCGGTATCGACCGCTCACTCGCGGGCTGGTCGCCGCTCTGCCGCATGTCGACGACTTCCTGCCTGTCCACAACGTCGCGAGTCTGGACCGACTGGCCTTGGCACTCAATTCGCTGCCCCAAGGGTCCAGGCGCACTGCGAGCCGACAGGAAAGGCACATCAACGGCCAGTTGCTAGGCTAGCTGCGCATCGTCGACATGAAGTTCGCCAGCCAGTACACGTTCGACGCGACGCCAGAAACCGTCTTCGACCTCATGACGGACCCCGAGACGGTCGCTGGGTGCCTGCCAGGGTGCGACGAGCTCGAGCCCCTTGGGGACAACCGCTACCGTGCCGAGATGGTGGTCGGCATCGCCGCCATCAAGGGTCGCTTCCGCGGCACAGTCGCCCTGCGGGAAATGCGCCGGCCAAACTCCTACACGCTCAGCGTCGATGGCCGCGGCAGCGCAGGGTTCACTCGAGGCGAGGCACGCATCGCGATCGATGCGAAGGATGCGGGCAGTACGGTCCGAGTGGAGGCTGACGCCAGGGTTGGAGGCCCCGTCGCCCGAGTCGGCCAGCGGCTCCTGGTGGGCACGGCCAAGATGCTCGCGGACCGGTTCTTCGCCTGCCTGCGGCGCAAGGTCGAGGCCAGTCCCGTCTCCTGAGTCAATCGATCGGCTCGGCGGCGGTTCTCGGTACAATCGCAGGCGTCATGCTGAACCGTCGTGAATTTGGCGTCGCCTCCGCGGCGCTGCTGGCGAGCTGCGCCGCTTCCGAAGAGGAGATGCCAGACCAAGGAGGCGCCGCGGCGGAAGCTGAGGGCCCGCTCTACTTCGACCTGCACATCGACACGCCTTCACGCCTTGTGGCCGAGGAACTGGACATTGGCGAAAGCCCCGAGTACAGCCAAGTGGACATCGCCAAGATGCGCGAGGGCGGTCTGCATGCTGGATTCTTCGCGGTGTTCAGTTCGGCACGCAACAAGGAGCCCATCGAGTCGGTGAAGGACGCCCTGCGGATCACGGACGTGATCGTCGAGATGGTGAACCAGTACCCCGACGACCTGTTCTTGGCAACGACCGCCGCCGACGTTTTCCGAGCACGGAAAGAGGGCCGGGTCGGTGTGTTCCTAGGTGTCGAGGGCGGTCACATGATCGACTCGAGCATGGAGGTGCTGCGTCAGCTTTACCGCCTCGGCGCACGCTACCTCGGCCTCACTCACAGCGGCAACACCCCGTGGGTCGGCGCGGCCGAGTACGACGACGGCCCGGAGGGTCTGACGGAGGAGGGCAAGGCCATCGTCCGCGAGATGAACCGGATTGGGATGATGCCCGATTTGTCGCACGCTTCAGACCAAGCCTTTTTCGACACTGTCGAGGTGTCAACCTCCCCGATCCTGAACACACACGCCGCATGCCGAGCCGTGTCCGGCCACCCGCGCAACCTGACCGACGAAATGCTAAAGGCGCTGGCCGAGAACGGCGGCGTCCTGGGCGTGGCCTATTACGGTGGGATGCTCGACGACGAGTATCGGGCAAGTTTCTCGAAGCTAGGCGAGATCAGAAAAATGCGCGGCGAGGCGACGCGGCAGTTCGCGGACGACAAGAAGAAGCTGTCCGAGGAACTCTGGAAGCTTAACTTGGCGGAGGTGGACCTGATCGGCGCACCCTCGATAGACCGGCTGGTGGATCACATCGAGCATGCCGCGACGGTCGCCGGCATCGACCACGTCGGAATCGGATCGGACTACGGCGCAGTCGGCCTCAAGCTGCCGGCGGACCTGGAGCACATCGGGAAGACCCCGAACCTTGTGGCCACCATGAAGGAACGCGGCTTCAGCGACGAGGACGTAGATAAGGTCATGGGCGGCAACGCCCTGCGAGCGCTGCGACAGACCGAGGAGCGGGCCGGCTAGACGCGCTGACGCGCAGCCTGCAACACGGTCTCACCGAACGCTGATCGACAGCGAATCCGAGTCGCGGCGCGGGTGCCCGCGAACGCTAGTTCGTCGACAGGGCCTTCAGGTCGATGAACGGCACAGCGCCGCTGGTCACCTGAGGCAGCTTGCCGTCCCACTTCTCGATGGCGCGAAGTTGCAGAACGTTGGAGGTGATGGTCTCGCGCTGCAGTCGCTGGGACTCGGCCTCGGCCGTAGCGGCCGCGATCGTCTGCTCGGCCTCGATCTTGACTCGCTCCAGATCGCGCTGCGCCTTGAGAGCTGCCTGCTCGGCGGTCTGTTTGGCCTCGATCGCCAGGTTGAACACTTCGGAGAAGTTGAAGTCGACGATGTTGAACTCGTCGACGATGATGTTGCGGGGCATCAGACGCGCGGTGAGCATCTCCTTGATCAGCGTGGAGACCTCCGCACGTCGCGTGATCAGCTCCTCGGCGGTGAACTGTGCGGTGGCCGCCTTGACGGCCTCCTGCACGGAGGGATCGATCAGGCGCTCCTTGTACAGGGTGCCGACCTCCTGGTAGATCTTCGAGGCCTCGTCGGGCGCGACGTGGTAGTTGACCGCGATTCGGGAGTTGACGGTCTGGAGATCCTTCGACGACGCGGTCGCGTCGGTCTCAGATTTCTGGATGCGCACGTCCACCAGGATGATGGTCTGCACGAACGGCACCTTGAACTGCAGGCCTTCGCCAAGCACCGCTGCCTGGACACCGCCGAACTTGGAGAAGACAACGCCACGTTCTCCGGCTCCGACGACGGCGAAGCTGTTGAAAGCGAGCAGCACCAGGATGACGAGCACAACCAAGGGTGCGACACCGCCGCCCAGCATCCGTCCGATGAAATCACGCAGCGAGCCGAACTCGAGATCAGGATCCATGGTGCGTTCCCTCCTGGGAGGCTGCAGCGAAGCGAGTGGGCAACATCCCCTCCTCTAGCTACCGCTGCGGCTAACCCGACTATAGCGGAAACGCTGGCTGTCTCCAGCCCAGAGGATCGCGCCAAGACCAGAACTAAGATCTAGAGAACGCCCCCGACCCACAGCGCAGTCAGTCGCTTCCCGCGCAAACCGCGTCCCTGGGCACCGTCCCTCGATTGATCCCGAGGTACACATTCATGCGGACACCCTGCCAAGGCACACCGTCGGTCGCGTGCATCCTGTCAGCTGCACTCGCCATGCTGGCACCGTTCCCGATGGGCGCCCAGGCCGTTGGCGCAACCGTGTCAGGCGTGGTAACCCACGAATCCGGCGCAGGGCTGGCCGGCGTCGCGGTCGAATTGCGATCGTCCACGACTGGCAGCCCCCTCCAGAGCACCTTGACCGACGCCTCTGGCATGTTCAGCGTCACCGAACTCGATGGCGGGACCTACGACCTGACTTTCGTCCTGCCCGGGTTCAGGCCTGTGGAACGCCCAGGAATAGAGGTCCGTCCCGGAGCGACGGTCGACCTGAGAGTGGAGCTGTCGCTGCAGGTCGATGAACAGGTGGTCGTCGTCGGCAGCCGCTCGAAGCCACGGTCGGTCACCGAGTCGTCGGTGCCGATCGATGCCATACCGTTCCGGGATGTCGCGAACCAAGGCACCACGTCGCTCGACTACCAGTTGCGGACGCTGGTTCCCTCCTTCAACGTCGCCACCCATCCGACCAGCGGCGCGGCTACGCTGGTGCGGCCCGCCACCCTGCGGAACCTCGCGCACGACCACCTGCTGGTGCTGATGAACGGCAAGCGGCGGCATCGCTCGGCGATCCTCGTCTGGTTCGGCGGCCAGACGGACGGCACCCAGGGCCCGGACCTCTCGACCATTCCCGCGATCGCCCTGCGCCAAGTGGAGGTGCTGCGCGACGGGGCGTCGGCGCAGTACGGCTCGGACGCGATCGCCGGAGTGATCAACTTCCTGCTGAAGGACGACCGGGAAGGCGGGAGCCTCGAGTTCCGCACGGGCACGTACCGACAAGGAGACGGCGACTCCTACACCGCTGCCGGCAACGTCGGGCTGCCGGTGGGCGAGACAGGGTTCGCGAACCTGAGCTTCGAGTACGGCAACGCTGACCGAACCAGCCGCAGTGTGCAACGCGCCGACGCGGCCGCCCTGATCGCCGCTGGCAACACGGCCGTCTTGGACCCTGTGCAGCCCTGGGGCAATCCGGCAATCGACGATGACGTGAAGCTGCTGGGTAATTTCGGACACCTGTTCCGCAACGGCATGCAGGCCTATGGGCACACGAACTTCGCCAAGAAGACTTCGACACAGGGCTTCTACTTCCGGAACCCCAACACCAGGGCCAACATCTTCAGCGTGGACGGCGGAAAATCGCTGCTGATCGGCGATGTGCTGGATGCGCAGGACGGGATCCTCGATGGATCGGCAAACTGCCCATCCGTACCTATCGAGAACCATCGGCCCGACCCGACCGCTCTGGACCAGGTGCTGGCGGATCCCAACTGCTTCTCCTTCCAGGAGATTGCGCGGGGAGGGTTCACGCCTTACTTCAGTGGCGTCATGTCAGAAAAGTCCGCAGTCGTCGGTGTGCGCCGGGCCCTGGCCAGCGGCTTGACCTGGGACGGCAGCGCAAGCTACGGAAGCCACGAGGCGGACTTCTTCCTCTACAACTCCGTCAACGCCTCCCTTGGCCCGGACTCACCACGCGACTTCGACCCGGGCCTCTACCGACAGGAGGAATTCAGCTTCAACGGCGACCTCTCCTATGCCCTGAGCGGCATGGTGCATCTGGCTGGTGGAGCTGAATGGCGCAATGAACGCTTCACGATTCGCGAGGGTGGGCGGGCGTCATGGGAGGTCGGTCCCTACGCGCCGCAGGGGTTCGTCGCCGGATCCAACGGCTACGCCGGATTTCCCGACTACGCAGCCGGAACCTGGAACCGCAGCAACATCGCCCTCTATGGCGACGTTGAGATGAGGGACCCAACGGACCGGTGGACGATCGGGGGTGCCGTGCGGTTCGAGCACTTCGACATCTTCGGGTCGACGACGAACGGCAAGCTGTCCGGCCGCTACGCACTGACCAACGCCGTCGCCATTCGCGGTGGCGTGAGCAGCGGATTCCGCGCCCCCACGCCAGGCCAGCAGAATACGTTCAACGTGCAGACGACCATCAACCCCGAGACTCTGGACCTGGTCGAAAGTGCCACAGTCCCGTCAACGTTCCGGGCCGCGCAGCTGCGCGGCGGTATGGCACTCGACCCCGAGACCTCGTTCAACAGGACGCTCGGCCTCGTCGTGGACACCAAAGGGTTCACGGTGACCGCGGACTACTATCGCGTCGACGTGTCGAATCGGCTCGCGGTGTCGCGGTTCTTCACCCTTGCCGACGACGAGCGCGCTCTCCTGCTTTCGGAGGGCATCACGACCGCGCGAAACCTTGCATTCTTCCGGTTCTTCGTCAACGACTTCAACACACGGACCAGAGGGCTGGACCTGAACGCAACGTGGACGCCCGCCGACCTGGGAGGGGACACGGCCCTCAGCTTCGCCATGAATTACACCGACACGTCCGTTTCAAAGCAGTCGGAGCATCATGGCCCTGGCGACGTGCTCGCCTTGGAGCGGGGTGTTCCTCGGTTCCGGTGGAATGCCGCCGTCAACCAGCGCCTTGGACGAGTGCAGCTGCTCGGCCGCCTGCACTACTACGGTTCCTGGGTGGACCATCTCGATGCGCGGTCGATCCGAGGTGCAGACGCACCCGTGCTCGGAGGACGCCACATCGTCGACCTGGAGGCTGGCATTCCGCTGGCACACAACGTCACGCTGTCGATTGGCGGTCAGAACATCTTCAACACCTTCTCGGACAGTGTGCCCCTGTTCGCCGAGAACTTCGGTCTGCCGCACAGCCAGTACACGCCATGGGGGTTCAGCGGCGGCTACTACTACGTGCGCGTCAGCTACAGCTGGAGCCAGTGATCACGGGGAAAGCTGCTGCACTTCTGCTCCGGCTAGTTGGCCGAAAGCGTTAACGGAGCTGTGCTGGCAGCGAGGTGATCGCAATCGAAGAGACAGGAGACTCACCGATTGTGAGGAGAAGACCGCACGACGATTGACCGTCCACGAGGCCGTTTGCGGCCTGTCCACGGCAACGGAATCCATCGTTTGTCCTCGATCGATTCTCACTGGCCACGGGTGCCGCAACCGTGACAGCCGGGCACCCACCGCGCCTTAGCCAATTGGAAGCGAGCTGTCTAGTCGGGACCTGCTGGAACGGCGTGCATAATAGTGTCGCCATGATCCGTGCTGCGGCCTGCCTGCTAGCCATCTTCTTGACGACACCGGCGTTCGGCCAGGAACACCCGCTGCGCGCCCTCAACATTGAGTTCGGCATCAAGGACGCCAATCCCACCACGTGGGACGGCTCGCTGTCGATCGACAAGGGCGAGATAGTCGAGCTTCGTGGCTACCGCTTCAAGGAGGGAGAGTCCATCGGCGACGACCACTCCTGGACGGCACGCACGGATCCTTGGGTTGTGCCAACGGGCGGCATGCACCCGCACGAACTGCCGTTCCCGCACGTCACACGAGTGCAGGACGTCGGGGTAACCCTCTATTACCGGGCGCCCGAGGACGTGACGGTGAACGTCTCGACAGTCAATGGCGACTTCTTCTTCAAACCGGCGGATCTGCCCACTTCCGAGGCGATGCACATCCTAGCGACCAAGGTCGAGCTGCGACGCGTGCCGCCGGTCGAGGCGGTCACCACCGACGAGTTCGAAGATGACTACCCCTCCACGAGCATGGCTCCCGACGGAACGCTGTCACTGGCTTGGATCGGCTACAAGGGCGAGAACGACCAGGTCTTCGTGCGCGACCGCTCCGGTGAAGAGTGGAACGAGATCAGCAGCGTGCAAGGCGCCTCTGGGGACCTGCAGGGCCTGGCCAGCGCCTACGACGGGGACGGATCGCTGCACTTGGTCTGGGCCCAGCGGTTCGACGTCGAGTGGCGCCTTCTGCACTCAATGCGCACGGGCGACTCATGGAGTGCTCCGGAGACTGTCGGTGCCGGCACAGGCAACAACCTCTTCCCGACGCTAGCTGCCGACCGGATGGGCACCCTGCACTTGGCCTGGCAGTCGGCGAGGGGTGGTTTCTCCGCCATCTACTACATGTCGAACGAGGGTTCTGGATGGTCCGACGAGGTGGCCCTCAGCCATCCAGGGGCCATGGCGAACGAATGGTATCCGGACATCGCCGCTGACTCGAACGGTACGGCGTGGGTCTCCTGGGACAGCTACGAGGGTGGCAGCTACAACATCCGCATGCGCCCGGTCAGCCAAGGTCGGGCGGGCGACCTGATGCGGGTCACGGACACGCCACGCTACCACGGAAGGCCAAGCATCGCCGTGGACGCCGAGGATCGCGTCTGGATCGCGTATGACGAGGCGGAGGAGAACTGGGGCAAGGACACCGGGTTTCTGCTGCGTGGCGGAGCCGGCATCTACCAGTCGCGCACCAGCCGCGTCGTGGTGTGGGACGGCAGCCAATGGCTGGCGCCGATGGACGACGTCAACAGGCGGTTCCGGCCAAGCATCCGGCGGTACGTCCAGACCCCGGAGCTGACCGCCGACAGCCACGGTCGCATTTGGCTGCTGCTGCGGCCGCGAGTCCGCTCCGTAAAGCCGGAGTCCCTCTGGGCTGCGGGTGGCAAGTGGGCGGTGATGGCGACGTACTACCAGGGCGGCAGATGGGTCGAGCCGTACGGCCTGCCGCAGAGCGTGGGCCGCAACGAGGGACCCATGTCGGTAGTCGCTGGGCGCGATGGACGGCTCTACGCGACCTGGACCACAGACCAGAAGCTCTGGGGTGGATCGGGTTTCGGCCATTATCCGCTTGAAAACCAGCTGTTCTTCGCAGAGCTGTCCGAGCAGTTCCGGCATCTGCCCGTTGAGCCGGCGATCCTGGGCCCACGAGGTACAGAAGACCCCGCGATGCTGCCCCTGGAGCCGCGCGAGGCCGAACAGGTCGCCGCCATCCGCAACTACGTCATCGACTCCGGAGGCAAGCGCTACCGGATCTACCGCGGCGACATGCACCGCCATACGGACATCTCATTGGACGGCTCCGGCGACGGGTCGCTGTACGACTCGTTCCGCTACATGATGGACGCCGGAATGATGGACTTCTACCTTGTGACAGATCACAAGGGCACCTACGACCCCGACTCCGATTGGGGTCGGCGGGACACGGAGTACAGCTGGTGGCGCACTGAGAAGGCCGAGGACATGTTCCATGTGCCCGGGAAGTTCGTCACGCTGTTCGGCTACGAGCGGAGCCTGTCCTACCCGAACGGCCACCGCAACATCATTTACGCCGAGCGTGGCAACCGCCCGATCCAGATCACGCGGGAGGAGCGCGACACCAGCACGGGACCGTACCTCTACGACGCGCTGCGCAAGCAGAACGGCATCGCCACTTCGCATACCTCGCACACGACGATGGGCACGGACTGGCGAGACAACGATCCGGAACTCGAGCCGATCGTCGAGATCTTTCAGGGGGCTAGGACTTCGGTCGAACACGAGGGAGCACCGCTGGCCTCGTCGGCAGCTCGCACGGACCTCTGGGCTGGCAACTACCGGCCGAAGGGGTTCGTGTGGCTAGCTTGGGAGAAGGGATACAAGCTCGGCGTGCAGGCAAGCTCGGACCACGTGTCCACGCACACTTCCTACGCGATGGTGCTGTCGAAGGAGTTCACCCGGACAGGCTTGGTGGACGCGATGCGCATGCGGCACACCTATGCCGCAACCAGCAACATCATCCTCGACTACCGGATGACGACGGGAGGCGGGGAGTGGATCCAAGGCGACGAGCTCGAGACTTCGGAGATTCCCACGGTGAAGGCAGTGATCCGCGGCACGAACGACATCAAGGAAGTTGCTGTGGTACGCGACAACACCTACGTTCACACGCGGGACGGGGACGGCGAGCGCATGACTTTCACGTTCCGCGAACAGGAGTTGGACGCGGGTGACCACTACTACTACGTGCGGGTTGAGCAGCACGACGGCAATGTGGCTTGGTCTAGCCCGATCTGGGTGACCAAGCAGTAGCGGGCAACCCGCCCAAGACGCATAGCGACGCCAGGCTGTCGACGCTATGCACTGTTGGTGCTGACTCTGACCCGTTCGTCGCGGGCCGGGGATAGCAAGCTAAGGGGCTGCAAGGGGCCTTCGGTGCTCGGTGGGTGTAAGCCGTTGGTAGTGCCTAGCAAATGATTCGGATGGAGAACCGGTGCACCTCCCTCCACTGACCATGGGGCCATGTTCATCCGAGTGAAGTCGACCGACCCCAAACAACCCGCGTAAGTCGGTCCAGCTGGTGGAGTCGGTGCGCCTGCCAAGCGGCCAAGTGCGCCAGCGGATCCTGCGCCATGTGAGCGTGGGTGTCGAAGTCGTGAAGCTGACCCCGGATGCCCTGTTGGTGCGCGTAGATGCCAGCCGAGCGGACGGCCTAACCAACCCTGCAAGCCACAAGCAACACGGCCGGAGCTCCGCAGTGGAGCTCCGGCCGTTAGAACGGAAAAGTAAGGGTGTCGACTGACTAGATGTCGTAGTACAGAGAGAACTCGAAGGGATGCGGACGCTGCCGAACCTCGTCCACCTCGGCAGACCGCTTGTAGTCGATGTAGCTCGCGATCAACTCCTCGGTGAAGACATCGTTCTGGGTCAGGAACTCGTGATCCCTCTCCAACGCCTGCAGCGCCCCGGACAGCTCCTCAGGAAGTGCCGGCACGTTGGACAGCTCCTCGGGCGAAAGGTCGTAGATGTCCTTGTCAAGCGCCTCGCCCGGATCGATCCGGTTGACGATGCCGTCGAGGCCAGCCATCAAGCAGGCCGAGAACGCCAAGTACGGGTTGCAGGACGGGTCGGGGTAGCGCAGCTCGACGCGCTTGCTCTTGGGATTCGGCGAGTACATCGGGATGCGGCACGCCGCGGAGCGGTTGCGGCGCGAGTACGCCAGGCTCACCGGAGCCTCAAAGCCAGGCACCAGACGCTTGTAGCTGTTGGTCGTCGGAGCGACGATCGCCGCCAAGGCCGGCGAATGCTTGAGCAGACCGCCGATATAGTGCAGAGCGGTCTCGCTAAGGCCGGCGTACCCGTCTCCGGCGAAGGTCGGCTCGCCGTCCTTCCAGATCGACTGGTGTGTGTGCATGCCCGATCCGTTGTCGTTCCAGATCGGCTTCGGCATAAACGTCGCGGACTTCTGGTGCTCGAACGCCACCTGGCGAACGATGTACTTGTACAGCATCATGTTGTCGGCCGAACGGACCAGCGTGTCGAACCGCTGGTCGATCTCGCACTGGCCGCCCGAGGCCACCTCGTGGTGGTGGCACTCGACGTTGATGCCGCAATCCTCCATGACCTGCACCATCTCGGTGCGAATGTCCTGCAGGTGGTCGGTCGGCGGAACCGGGAAGTAGCCCTCCTTGTAGCGCGGCCGGTATCCGAGGTTGTTGTCGGCGCGGCCGGAGTTCCAGCGGCCCTCCTCGGAGTCGATTCGGTAGAAGCCGAAGTTGTAGGACGAGTCGTAGCTGACGTTGTCGAACAGGAAGAACTCGGCTTCTGCGCCGAAGAAGGCGGTGTCGCCCACGCCGACGTACTGGAGGTAGTTCTCAGCCTTGAGGGCGATCCAGCGCGGGTCGCGCTCATAGTGCTGCTTGGTGATTGGATCGACGATGTTGCAGATCAGGCAAAGGGTCGCAACCTCGCTGAACGGATCCATGAACGCGGTTGTCGGATCCGGCAGGATCAGCATGTCCGATTCGCTGATCGCCTGCCAGCCGCGGATCGACGAGCCATCGAAGCCGAATCCGTCCTCGAAGCTATCCTCATCGAGCATCGAAATCGGATACGAGACGTGCTGCCAAAGGCCAGGCAGGTCCGAAAATCTCAGATCCAGCATCTTGGCGTCGTTCTCGTGCGCATACGCAATCACTTCAGCGGCGGTTCGATTGGTTGCCATAGGCTCCTCCTGCGTGTAACTCCGGAGAGTTGGGAAAGATGAGCGCCACTAACCGGCGCTCGCCGTCGGGATCCAACGGAAGTGCGATTGTATCACGGCCGTCTGAGGCCGATTCGGCCGTTCTGTCGGCGATAAGAATTTTTGATCGAGGCTTTCCCGCTGCCCGAGTCGAAGCGCAACGACGCGGCGGAGATGCCCTTAGCCCTCGCGCATCAGAGGCGCTGCGTCGGGGTTGCCAGGCCCAAAATGCTTCAGCATGACAAGCGGTTCCTGAGCGCTTGCGTTCGTGATGCGGACGCCTCCCTTGGCCGCGGCGGCGGTGACGAAGTACTCGTCGGCCGTCAGTTCGCCAAAGCGGATCATGGCGGGCGTGTGCACGTCCCATACACCGATCGAACCGCGACCCTGCGTCAGAATCAGCCCATACGCCGCCGCGTCGGTGATGGTCACGCTGCGGCCCGGATGCACGGTCAGTTCCTTGGCGGAGTAGTTGCCCGTGGAGTACGTGACCCACATCTCGCTGTAGCCGTCCTCTGCCATGGCCTCGGGTTCGCGCACCGACAACGGCTCGAAGAACCGGTTCTGCATGAAGTGCGGATCGACGTTCTTCTCCCAGTCGAGCATCCCGATGATGTAGTCGAGATCGTGGTGGTGCTCCTCGGGCACGTCCTTGACAAGGAGCTCCCAGCCGACGGCGCGGCCCTCGACCAAGGACTGAAACATGCCAAACACGTCGGAGTTCACCTGTGGCTCATAGGTGACCGCAGAGCCCGGCGCGTGCAGGACGCCCGCCGGAATTTGCCAGCCCGTGCCGGGCTTCAGCTTGTAAGCCCTGGAGTGGTAGAGGATGCCGTTGTCGCCCTGATTCCAGCGCTCTAGGCAGCGGCGCACGTCGTCCTTCGTCGTGCCGGGCTCGAGTCCCATGAACGTGTAGGCAAAGTTGTTCTCCTTGGCGTTGAGCTGTGGAGGGAAGTAGTAGGCCTCCGGCTTGCCGCGCCGGCCGACGCGGGCGGCGGCCTCCTCGTCCTGGTGCATGTGGTGCGGGATGGGACCGAGGTTATCGAAGAACTTGCAGAGCACGTTCCAGCCGCCCCGCTCGCTCATCACGTCCTGTCCGAGGAACTCGTCACCAATCTCCTCGACCGCTTCCTTCAGCAGGACTTTCTGAGGGCTCGCACTGCTGGACGCAACTATGTAGCTGAGGCCCTCGTCCTCGGGGGTGCCGGGGCCGTTGTCTGCCTGCGTGGTCGACGAGAACCAGCGCTCGTCAATACCGCCGCGGTGGGCTCCCAAGGCGTACAGATCTCCGGGGTGCAGCTTCAAACGCCCGCCTGGCATGAGAAAGGATCGTGGCACCCAGCAAGGGGCCAGACGCACGACGCCCTCGCCTGCGGCAAGCGCATCCCTCAAAAGTGCAGTTCGCTCGGACATGCAGGTTATGTTACTTGACCCCGCAATAGGCGGATGCGCCCCGACTCGCAAGCCGGACCGCTGCGGCGGACGCCGCGGTCAGCGGGGTGGCGCTGGCCGGAACTGCAACCGAGCGCGACAGACCGTGCATTACCATGGGGACACTGAGTGGTTCGAGCGGCTGTCGCGGACCCCAGCTAGGCGAACGTGGCGGAATTGGCAGACGCGCTAGATTTAGGTTCTAGTGGGGCAACCCGTGGGAGTTCGAGTCTCCCCGTTCGCACCACAGTGCGGTCCGTCCGATCAGGCCGGGGTCTGGACGTGTGAGTCTGGTCTTCGAGCTGGTCGTCGAGTTCGTCGTCGCAGTTCTCAAGCCAGGCTTCTGGCGGCGCGGTCGCCTCCTAGGCACCCTGATCGCAGGGTCTGTGCTAGCCCTGCTCTGGCTCCTGTACCGGAACGCGGTTCAGGCAGGGATCTAGACCAGCACTTCGGCGAGTTTCCCCGTGCTGTCCGCGAAGCGCTCGTCTGGCACTTCGAAGCGGTCCAGCAAGCTCACGAACAGGTTCGACAGCGGCTGCTCCTCCTCATACCGGATGTAGCTGCCATGTCGCAGTCCAAGGGCATTGCCGCCCGCGAGCACGAGCGGATAGTTGAGGTTCACGTGGGTCTGGCTGTTGCTGCTGCCGTACAGCACCACGGTGCGGTCCAGTAGCGATCCATCGCCCTCGGGTGTGTCCCTCAACCGCTTCAGGAAGTAAGCGAGCTGCTGCGTCAGGAACAGATCCCACTCACCAAGCGGCTGGGCGCCACCATCGTGCTTGCGCGCATCGTGAGCCAAGGCGTGCATGTTGGTGGCCAGTCCCAGCAAAGTGGGGAACTTGCCAGCGATCGATGTCGCTCCGTTCATGTTGCCGATCTGGTACGTAGCGACCCGCGTGGAGTCCGTGCGGAACGCCAGGTACAGCAAGTCGTACATCGTGCGGATCAATTCTCGAGGCGTGGTGTCGTCCGCCTCCAGATGCAGGCCTGTGGCGTCCACGCTCGGCTTTGGCACGTCGAGCCACTGGTGCGACCGGTCCACTCGCCGCTCGATCTGGCGCACAGAGTCCAAGTACTCGTCGAGCTTGACGCGATCCTCCCGGCCGAGTCGAGCGCGAAGGGACTTGGATTGGCCGTGGACGAGGTCCAGCATGCTTCGCGAGCGGTCGAGCCGCCGCTCCCTCACTCTGCGCGAGCTGGGATCAACGCCGAACAGACGGTCGAAGACCAGTTGCGGCTTGTTGACAGCGGGCACAGGGCGCCCCAAGCGGCTGAAGGAAAGCGTGCTGGATCGAGTCGGCTCGCCCACCCCACCGTCCGTGGAAATCACCAGAGAGCGGTACCGAGTCTGGTCACCTGCGTGGTCGGCCAGGACCTGGTCCAGTGAAACCGTGTTCTCCAGGTGCCCTTCGCGGAGGTAGGCGCCCGTCAGCCAGGTGTCGGCGGTGTCGTGCCCGCCCATGTTCCGTCCGAAGGGGTGCGAGAGCCCGCTCAGAATCGTGAGGTCAGACCGATGCGGCCCTAGGGGAGCGAGGCTCCGGTTGAGTTCGTAGTCGCGGCCCTCGCCGCGAGGGAACCAGTTCCACTCCGCAGCCTCAGTGCCTTCCGGCCGCTGCACGATGCCGTAGGGGAAGTAGATGCCGCAGAAGCGCTTGGGACGCAGCGGGGCGGGCGAGTCCGCCGCCATGGCATCCAGCAGAGGCAGCGCCAGGGACACGCCACTGCCTCGCAGGAACGTCCTGCGGTCAAGCTGCCATGACTTGGTGGACATCCGACTCCTAACCTAGGGCGAACGGAACGCGTCGCTGGCCACGATGATGGCACATAGATCGCGTAGTCGATAGCCGCTCTCGGCAAATTTCTCGACGATCTCGTTGAGGTGCCGCTCGTCGGAAGGACTGAGGCTGCGACCCAGTGCGTAGGCGAGCAGCTTTGAGGCGAGGCCTCTCGCGAACCGCGTCCCCTGTTCCTTGAGCAGATAGTCGGAAAGCTCATCGGCGCCGTGCACAGCGTGACCATCGGGTAGCACGGCGGCCGCGTCTACAGGGTGGGTCACGAGCTTTGCGCCGAACCGGCGTCTGACCTCCGACCGACGCAGGCCGACCGCGTCGAACGCCTCGAGCGCGACGCCCCATGGGTCGATTCCCTGGTGGCAGTGCGCACACGCCGGGCTGTCCTGATGCATCTCCAGCTGCCGGCGGAGGGGGAGCAGGGCGAAGTCCGCGTCCGTGGTGGTCAGATTCGGTACTGCAGGCGGGGGCGAGGCGGGTGGATCGTTCAGCAGAGCCCTGCGGATCCAGACACCTCGCTCTACCGGATGGGAGTCTTCGCCGGTTGAATTGGAGAGCAGGATGCTGCCGTGGGTGAGCAGGCCTCCTCGACGATTCGAGGCATCGAGTGCGACGCGCTCGAACGTCCCGCCCCTGGGGCCGTCCAATCCGTAGTGGCGGGCCAGACGCTCGTTGAGCATCGTGAAATCCGAGCGCAGGAACTCCAGAGCGCTGCGGTTCTCCGCAAGCAGCGTCGCGAAGTACTCCTGCGTCTCGCGGCGCATGTCCCCCTTCAGTCGGAGGTCGAAGTCCGGGTAGTAGTTCGGGTTGATCGCCACGCGATGGACGCCCTGGAGATCGAGCCACTGGTCACTGAAATGGTCGACCAACGCTCGGGAGCGCGGATCCTCCAGCATCCGCAGGGCTTCGAGCCGCAGCGTGTCAGGGTTTCTCAATGCGTCGCGCCCGGCGAGATCGAGCAGTCGCTGCGATGGCATCGAGCTCCAGAGGAAGTACGAGAGACGCGATGCGATCTGGTAGCTGCTGAGTCGTCTGCCCTTCGGACTGCCCTCGACGCGATACAGAAAGTCCGGCGAGATCAGGACCATCGCCATGGTTTCGCGGAGGGCCTCCTCGAAGCTGTCCACGGTCTCTCGGTTCTCCCGATAGAAGCGCATCACCGGCCGCAGGTCCGCGTCGCGGACCGGGCGGCGGTAAGCCCGGCCCATGAACTTGCGCAGCGCGGCCGCGACGGCCTTCGGCTCGTCCGACCTGCTCGTGGGGGTGACTGGCACCAAGGACGTGTGATGGACGGGAGGCCAGGTCATGTAGGCCGGTGCCCTGAAGTCGATCGACTCAATGACGATCTTGGGGAACGTCGGATCCTCGTCCCAGACGTAGTGATCCTTCTTCTTGCCGTCCACTACGATCGGCACCGTGCGGGGATCGGGCGGCGGCTGGCCGTCGGAGTACACATTGCGGATCCACACCAGCAGGCCCGGATACTTGCTCTGTGTCCTGCTCTGGATCGGATACTCCCCGATGCGTCCGCGAAACTCGAACACGCGCGACGCAGAGTCGATGACGTCGACCTCGGCCACCGTCCGCGACGGGGTCAGCGTGTCGGCGCGGTAGCCCATCGACACGTGCATGCGGGGGTGCGGGGCGCCGTCCGGCGCCTCGGCACGCGCCCGCACCCGGATCTCGAACGATCCTTGATTCGGGAACTCGGGCACGCGCGCGACGAACGTGCCGGTTCGGCCGAGGCGGTTGGACCAATGCTGGGTCCTCACCTTGTCCACAACCGTCTCGGTCGCGCTGTGGCTGTGCACCGGCGGGGCGGGGCCTTGGATGATCGCTCGGGCCAGCCCATCGCGTGCGGCCTTCAGGTAGTGTTCCAGCAGCTGGTCCGACATGCGCAGCGCTCGGCCGTTGTTGGTGAACCCGTCGCTGCTGACTTCGTCGGGAGGGAGGTCCTTGATGTAGTCAATGTCTAGACCCAGCAGGGCTCGCATGGTGTTCTGGTACTCCACGCGGTTCAGTCGACGGATGCGGACGCTGTCCGAGCCGAGGAAGGCCTGTGTGGACTGGCGCAATGTCGTGTCGAGCCAGTCGAGCAGGGTCTTTCGGTCCGCCGCCGAGAGTTCGACAGCACCTTGAGGCGGCATGAGCCCGGCGTTCAAGGCGTTCCTCACGTCGTGCCAGGTCTCGGCGGCGCGACGGTCACGGACTGGATCCGAAGTCAGCGTGTCCAGCCTTACGTTGGCGTTCTGGGCCTCAGCGCCATGGCAGGCCACGCAATGCTTGGCGAGGATGCCTCGCACTTCCGGTCCGGGAGCCGATGCAACGAGCGTCGGCAGTACACAGAGCACCGCCACGAAGCCCGAAACGAGCCTGCGCTGCCAGATCATCGACCGCTGGGATGTGTGGAAAGGGGTGCGGACGCCAATGCACGGCCGCGAGCCACCAACCCCACAATTCCATAGTCAGTCTACGGAACACCCCCGAACCGAACAAGGGTTGGAGCGCCGGATGCCTTGAATTCTCCACCTTGCGCGACTAGGGTGACTTGCAGGATTCGGTGGATCGGATGACGACTTGGACCCGGATTTTTGCGGGCATCGGGATCGGGTACCTCGCCGTGGGCGAATTGACCGCCGTCGAGCCCGACGGCGCGGCAATCTACGAGCAGTCGTGCAAGACCTGCCACGAGACGGGTCAGAACCGGGCGCCCACGCTGGACGCCCTGCACCGCCTGTCGCCGGAGGCCATCCTCGCATCGCTGCGTGACGGCGTGATGGCGGACATCGGCAAGACGCTGCCGACAGGTGCGGCCGAGACGGTCTCGGCCTATCTGGGCCGTGGCACGGACGCTCGCCTGGCTGCATCTGTCCCAGGCTGTCCAGACACACCTTGGCGCAATCCGATGGACGGTCCACGCTGGGTGGGATGGAGCGCAGATATTGAGAACACCCGATACCAGCCCGGCACGCATGCAGGCCTGGACATCGACTCCGTGCCACGGCTGGAGCTGCTGTGGGCATTCGGCGTTCCCGATGCGGATCGGGTTCGGGCGCAGCCAGCGATCGCGGGCGGAAGGCTGTACTTCGGAGAACGAGGCGGTCGAGTGCACGCCCTGGACGCGAAGACTGGGTGCTCGATCTGGCAGTTTCAGGCGCAGGCCGAGGTACGCACGGCGATCGAGATCTCTGTGAACGAATCGGACGACGACGCGACGCTCTACTTTGGCGACACAAGGACGAACCTGTATGCCTTGGAGGCAAGGACGGGCAAGCAGATCTGGGTGCTAAAGCTCGACAGCTATCCGGCAGCGACTCTGACAGCCTCTCCGGTCCTGCACGACGGCAGACTGTATGTCGGCCTCAGCTCCATCGAAGAGTTCACGGGCATGTTTCCGGAGGCCGAGTGCTGCAAGTTCCGCGGCAGGGTGGTGGCCGTGGACGCGACCAGCGGAGATATCGCCTGGGAAACCTACACGATCCCCGAGGAGCCGACACCCCGCAAGAAGAACAAAGTGGGCGTAATGCAGTACGGGCCGTCAGGGGCGGGCATCTGGTCGGCGCCCACGCTGGACACCAAGCTCGGACGTCTCTACGTGGGGACGGGAGACAACTACTCGGATCCCCCGACGGACGACAGCGACGCCATCATCGCATTCGACATGGCGACAGGAGAGCGCCTTTGGACCCAGCAGTTCACCAAGGGCGACGCGTTCAACATGGCTTGCGGCGGTCGGAGGAACAACGCGAACTGCCCCGAGGCGCGAGGCCCAGACTTCGACTTCGGCGCCTCGCCGATCCTCGTTGAGCTGGAGGACGGAAAGCGCGTCCTTGTCGCGGGGCAGAAGTCGGGCATGGTGCATGCCATGGACCCGGATCGCGACGGGGAGGTCCTCTGGCAGCGGCGAGCCGGTTTGGGCAGCGCGCTCGGCGGCATCCAGTTCGGTCCCGGTGCGGACAGCCAGAATGTCTACGTCGCTGTCTCGGACATCAAGTACGGGCAGCAGGAGCTGCCCGATGGCACGTCCTACAGGGGCCCGCTGCCGAACACCGGCGGCGGTCTATCGACCTATCGGCTCAAGGACGGCGAGCGGCTCTGGCACGTACCTGGCATCCCCTGCCCGTCCGGGCGCAGGAACTGCTCGCCCGGTCAGTCAGCGGCAGTCACGGTGATTCCGGGTGTCGTGTTCTCTGGGGCCCTGGACGGTGTGATCCGGGCGTTCTCGACCGAAGATGGCTCCGTGTTGTGGAGCTACGACACTGTCCGGGAGTACACCTTGACAGTGAACGGGGTGCCCGCCACCGGCGGATCCCTCAACGGGCCCGGACCCGTGGTCGTGGACGGAATTCTGTACGTGAACTCGGGCTACGGTCAGTTCGGTTCGATCGCGGGGAACGCGATCCTCGCGTTCGGCCTGCGCCAAGAGTAGGGGCCTAGGCGCAGGCACCAGCGCAGGCGCTTGACACTGATTCGGGCACCGGGCGTGTCGATGCGCCAGCCTCACGCGGCTGGAACGGTAGTGGGTATTGGTTTGACTCGAATTCTGGCTCAGTGAACGTTCCAGTAGCTGGTCTTGGCCCGGTCTGCCTGGATCCGGACACTTGAGCGGGGCAGCTCGCACATAGGACAGAGAACGTCACTGGATGCCGTTGGACATCAACTCTGATGGCTCCCAATCATTCGATCCAATTACGGATGCGACCCAGTGCACCGCAGCCGGTGCCTGAAGTGATCAGGAATCCCATCGCCTACCCGTTCCAGTCCGTCGTCAACGGCCGGTTCAGGTATGCGATGAACGGCGCGAGCGCACGGAAGTGCCGGTCGATCAGACCGGTGATCGACGGCTTCTCAATCTCGTCCGCGGAGACCTTGGCACCGGATAGGAATTGCTTGTAGACCAGCAGGTCGGATGCTGGGTGGTCCTTGCGGAACCCCTTTGGCGTTCGCTTGAGCCGCTCGCCCTGGAGTCCGGGGAAGAATTCGGTGAATGCGGGGTCGCTGAGGATCGCCCGGAACTCCTCAGGCGTGACCGCGAGCTGCTGCCGGACCGCCATCAGCTCGTGCTTGCCAGGGGCATAGAGCCCTCCGCCCACAAGCAGATGCTCGGGATCGAAGTGGAAGTAGAAGCCGGCTCGGCTGTGGCGTCCGCCGCCGACCGGCGGAAATAGGGCGGCGGCGTGTGTCTTGTACGGCTGCTTGTTCTTCGAGAAGCGGATGTCCCTGTAGACCCGATAGACCGACTTGCGCGGGTCCTGCAAATGCCCCGGGGCGTACTCGGCGAGCGACTCGCCTAGCTCCTCGACCAGCTCCAGCAGCGGCTCGCGGACATTTCGGAGATAGTCGGGCTTCCGCGGGTTGAACCAGTCGCGCCGGTTGTTGTCGCGGAGGTCGCGCAAGAACTGGCGCGCCTCGGGTGCGAAGCCAGGAAACTGGAACGTCATCCCGCCCATGATGCCCTACAGGGGCCTGGGCAGTTTCAGGCGGCCTTCTGGACATCGGCGGAGTGCAGGCGCTCCTCCACCCACGCCATGGCCTCGGCTGCGCTACGACGCCGCACGTCCTCGTATCCGCGGATCGATCGCGGTACATCGGCGACCTCCACGACCATGTCGAACGTCGCGTCGTCAAGTCTCGCGACCAGGCTCTCCATGGTCTGCCGGTACCAAGCGAGCAGCGCCCGATCCTCGCGTCGCACTGCCAGCCATCCGAACGGGTCAAGGACGGTCCCTCTCAAGCGCTTGCCCTTGGCTAGCAGCTGCAGGAATGGGCGCATCCACGGTCCGAACGCGATCTTGCGTGATACGCCGAAACGGCGCAGCAGCGGAGGATGCAGGTGGTACACGACCCGCTTCGGCTTGGCGAACGCATCGCGGATCTGAGCCTCGAACGACGGGAGGGTGAGCAGCCGCGCCACCTCGTACTCGTCCTTGTAGGCCATCAGCTTGTGCAGCCCCCATGCGTACGCCCATGTCAGACGCTCGCTTCCGGGACGCACCCGCGCCTCCGCCGTACGGACGCGCTCCACAGCCCTCAGATAGGACGCGGCGTAGATGGACCCCTGGTATGCCGTCAGTTCGTTCTCGCGATCGCCCAGCAGCTCCTCAAGCGACTGAAGTTCTGGCTTGGTCGCGCGGGACGGGGTGTGCCGCTCCACGGCAGCGGGGTCGCACACGTACTGACGCCCCCAAGCAAACACCTCGAGATTGCGGGCTACGGCCACGCCGTTCAGGCGGATCGCCTGATGCAACGCCGCAAGCGACAGCGGCAGAAGGCCACGCTGATACGCGACGCCCAGCAGGAACATGTTGCCGTAGATGTGGCCGCCGAAAAGCTGCTCGGCGTATCGCGACGCCTCGACGAACTGACAGGCATCCGAGCGGGTGCCAGACCGAACAGACTGCAGGTACCCGCCGTCGGGCGACAAGACCGTCAGTCCCTTGCGAATGGCCTCGCCGGTCAGAATCTCCTTGGAGTTGACCACCGCCGTGGTGCGTTCGGCATCGCAGCAGTCGAGGTTCTTCGGGAACGCGGCCCCCACGAGATCGAACCCTAGGAGCAGGTCGGCCTGACCATGAGGAATCCGTTGGGAGGAGACGATCGAGGTCTCGCTCAGCGTGAGGTGCGCGACGACCGCGCCACCCTTCTGGGCCACGCCGGTTTGGTCCAGCGTGATGGCCTGCAGGCCGTCCATGTGGGCAGCCGTCGCCAGCAGTGCGTTGATCGTCACAACGCCGGTCCCGCCGATCCCGGGCATGAGTATGCGGTAGCCGCGCCCCACCGTGACCTTGCGCTCCGGCTCTGGCAGATCCACCGCGGGCAGGTTCGGCAGCGGCGGGCGCCGCAGACCGCTGTCCCGTTCGATCTCGACGGATACGAACGAAGGGCAGTCGCCCCAAGTGCAGGTGTAGTCCGCATTGCAGGATGACTGGTGGATACGGGTCTTGGGCCCGAAATCGGTGTCCACCGGCAGGAGCGACACGCAGTTCGCTTCGCTCACGCAGTCTCCGCAGCCTTCGCAAACCCGCTCGTTGATCAAGATCTTCCGGGTTGGCTGCGGCAGGATCCCGCGTTTCCTGCGACGGCGCTTCTCAGCCGCGCAGAGCTGGTCGTAGATCATGAACGAGACGCCCTTCACCTGGGCGAGTTCGGCAAGCACCTCCTCGAGGTCCTCGCGTGGACGCAGTTCGGCCGAGGCCGCGAGCTGGGCCGAGCCCGTGAACTTGCTGGTGTCGTCGCTCAGAACGACGATCTTGCGGATGCCCTGCGCCTCCAGTTCGCGGGTGACGGATGACACCGGCAGGGCGCCGGCGGCATGCTGGCCGCCCGTCATCGCCACGGCATCGTTGTAGAGCAGCTTGAACGTGATGTCCACGTTCGCCGCGACGGCCGCCTGGACGGCCTGCCGACCAGAGTGGAAGTAGGTGCCGTCGCCCAGATTCTGAAAGATGTGCTTCGTGCCGCTGAACGGGGCGATGCCGATCCAGGACGCGCCCTCCGAGCCCATCTGGAACAAGTACTCCATGCCGCGGCCGACTTCGCGCATGAGTCCGGCCATGCCGTGGCAGCCGATCCCGCCGCCAGCCAACTGCCCCTCGAGGAGCAAGGTCGACCGGTTGTGCGGACAGCCGGAGCAGTAGCTGGGGGACCGCGCCCCTCGCGCACTGCGGTCGCCAAGAGGCTTCTTGGCGGAGGTGGGCATACGGGACGCCCGCTGCGGCAGCTTGGCCACCGGCCCCAGGTACCGGCTGATCGCCAGCGCGATCACGCTCGCATCCAGCTCCCCAGGGGAGGGCAGCAGGGTGTTGCCCTCCCCGTCCTTCTTGCCGACGATCTGCGGCCGCACCGAAAGGTTGTACAGGAGCTCGCGCATCTGCAGTTCGACGAACGAGCGCTTCTCCTCGACGACGACGACCTTCTCGAGACCATCGGCGAACTCGCGGACGATGGACGGCTCGAGCGGATACGACATCCCGAGCTTGAGGATGCGCACTCCCGCCTGGCGCAGTTCGTCCTCGCCAACGCGCAGGATGCTGAAGGCGGACATGAGGTCCGCGTAGCTCTTGCCCGTGGTCGCGATGCCGATGCGGTCGCCGTCGTGCCGCACCGTGATGCGGTTGAGTCCGTTCACTCGCGCGAACTCCCGCGCCGCCTGCAGGCGGCGCTCGTGCACTTCGGCCTCGAGGCTCAGGCTGTAGGGCACGACAAGCATCAGGCCCATCGCCTTGCGGTAGGGCTCGCCGTCCACGAGCAGCTCGGGCGTCACGACCGGGCAGCGCTCGGGCGCGAACTCCACGATGCCGCCGCCATCGCAGATGTCCGTCGAGAGCTTGAGGCCAGCCCACGTGCCGCTGAACCGCGACAGTGCGATGCCGAGCAGCCCGAAGTCCAGCACCTCCTGGGTGTTCGATGGGTTCAGCACCGGCACAGCGTAGTTGTAGAGCGACAGCTCACTCTGGTGCGGAATCGACGAGCTCTTCGAGATGTGGTCGTCGCCCGCAAGCGCGAGCGCGCCGCAGTTCTCCCCGATGCCGGCAAAGTTGGCGTGACGCAGGGCATCGCCGCTGCGGTCGAGTCCGGGGCCCTTGCCGTACCAGATGCCGACGGCGCCGTCGAACAGGGGTTCCGGGAATGCCTGAAACAGCTGGCTGCCCATCACCGCCGCCATCGCCAGCTCCTCGTTGACGCCGGGAATGAACTTGATGTCGTGCTGCTGCAGAAAGCCCAGGGCCCGTTCGAGCGCAAGGTCATAGCCGCCAAGCGGCGAGCCCTCGTAGCCCGAGACGAGGCAGCCGGTACGCAGACCAGCGCGCCGGTCGCGCAGCATCTGCTCGATCGGCAGGCGCACGAGCGCCTGGATACCAGACATGTACGTGCGCCCGGACTCGAGCGCGTACTTGTCGTCGAGCTTGATGTCGTGTACCAACATGCTGCCGTTGTCAGGCACTCTGCGCTCCTGGGCGCCCGGACTCGACAACGAACTCAGCCAGCGTGCGACGGGGAGCGCCTTGGCGGCTGACCCAGTCGAGCACGCGGTAGCGCGCCGTGCACAAGTCCGGCGTGAGCTCGCAGATCACGTACCCGCGCTGCCCATTGTGCAGCTTGACGAAGGGGTTGTCGCGCATGATGCCCTCGGCGTACTCGGCTCTCGCACCGCCGTCGCCGCTCGAGCTAATCGAAGTGCCCACGAACTCGGTGGCGACGAGGGGTGAGGTGACGTCCAGGGGATCCACGTGCACGTCGTTGACCCAGTTGGTGTGGATATCCCCCGTCAGCACAACTGGATTGCTTGTCCCACTGTCTGCCAAAAACCGCAGCAGGCGCCCGCGGGCGGCGGTGTACCCGGGCCACTGGTCCATGCTGTACGTCTCTTCGCCACCGGGGGTGCGGTCCACGTGGGCGATCATCACCTGCTGGGGCAAGACGTTCCAGGTGGACCCCGACGACCCGAGGCTGTCATGCAGCCAAGCCTCCTGCTCTGGTCCCAGCAGGGTCGCAGCAGGGTCGTGCATGCCACCGCAGGGCGGCTTTGTGCGGTCGCCGCAGGGCTGGTCCGTTCGGTATTGGCGCGAATCCAGCACGCAGAAGTGGGCCAGCTGGCCGAACGTGCCGCTGCGGTACAGCCGCATGTCTGGCCCCTGCGGCATCTGCGCAACCCGCAGTGGCATGTGCTCGTAGTAGGCCTGGTACGCCACTGCCCGCCGCTCGAGGAACGCCGCGGGATCCACGTCGGGTTCTTCGGAGACATCCGCGGCATAGTTGTTGTCGACCTCGTGATCGTCCCAGGTCACGAACCACGGCGAAGCGCTATGGGCGGCCTGAAGGTCCACATCGGTGCGGTAGAGGGCATATCGATTGCGGTAGTCCTCCAGCGTTGTCAACTCCCCGCCCCGATGTGCGCGGACACGCTCGTTCGCAGCCCCTTCGTAGATGTAGTCACCCAGATGGAAGACGAGGTCGGGCGCCTCCTCGGCCATGTGTCGGAAGGCGGTGTAGTAACCAGTCTCGTAGTGCTGGCAGGACGCAAACGCGAACCGCAGCTGACTCGGCTGCGCATCGGGAGCTGCCATTGTGCGGGTACGGCCGACGGCGCTCTCATGCCCTGCGGCCATGAACCTGTACCAGTACCAGTGGTCCGGCTCGAGACCCGTCACCTCCACGTGCACGGAATGCGCCAGCTGCGGACCAGCCACAGCGGTGCCTGACTGCACGACGCCCCGGAACGAGTCGTCGGTCGAGACCTCCCAGCGGACCTCGACGTCCTCGGCAGGCATGCCGCCGCCCTCGAGGGGCTCTGGCGCGAGCCGGGTCCAGAGCACGACGCCGTCCGACATCGGATCGCCGGACGCCACGCCCAAGGTAAACGGGTCCTTGGGGAGTCGAATCGCTGGGCGAAAGGCGCCGCAGTGCAGGGCCAAGGCCTGCATCGCGGCGACTCCGAGGAATTCACGACGGCGCCACGGGATGGCGCTAACCCGCCGCATCGTCAGGCTGCCGAAAGAGAAATTGTTACGCATGATCTGGTTGCAGTATATTCAGGTCCAGGAGGAACTCTTGTGATCATCCGAGCATTCGCAATGACGGCCGCGCTGGCCGTAGCATTTCTGGCGGGCACGCTGATGCCCAGCGGGGCCTCGCAGTCCGGCAAGAGTCACTTCCTGCGTATCGACTATATGCAGATTCCGCAGGGGCAGCAGCTCCGCTACCGGAATCTGGAGCTGGATCTTTGGAAGCCGGTCCACCAGCTGCGCGTGGACAAGGGCTACATCACTTCTTGGAAGCTGTACGGCCACCACTTTCCAGGCGGCGGTGATGGAAGTGCCAAGAACTACCAGTACGTGACGGTGACGGAGTTCCCGTCGCTGCAGGCCATGGATGAGCTGCACTATCCCGAACTCTTCCAGGAAGTCCACACTAGGGACTACGACACGAGCGTCTCGCGAGAAACCTCGGAGACCCGCACACTGACCCACACGGACATCTGGGCGCTGATCGACAGCGCGTCGGCCAAAAGGTGAAGATGGCGGCTTTGGGCCCGAGGCAGGCAGTACTACGATAGTTCCGGCACGGGGCGTCCAAGCCACTCGATGCACCGCTGAAGGATGGACATGAAACTCACGCACTCCCGAACGCTGGCTGTCTCCATGCTCGCCATGGCGACGCTCCTACTCACGCAGTGCACGGTGGGCAAGTATCCACCGGACGAGCACAACAAGGTCGCCAAGCCGTACATCGGGGACAGCGCGGCCAACGATCCGTACGGCGTCATGATGGCTGGCGCCACGGCGGTCACCGCCGGGCAGGAGTTCAACCTGTCTGAGGAAGCGCTCGAGGGCGGCTCCGAAGTGCAGCTGCTCAGTGAACTGCCGGACTACTCCCAGGACGGGCTGAACGCACAGGTCTCACTGCAGTCCGGGCTGGTGCGCCCGTTCACGGCAGGCCCCGAGACCGAGGAGGGGTTCGACAGCTCCAGACTGCCGCCGGCTCTCTGGACCGAGCACGGAACCCTGCTGAACCGCGCCCAGCGAATCCTGCAGCGCATCTCGGACGAGAAGGCATACGAGCACAACCCGCTGATGTACGTGGAGCAGCTCGGCCTCCTGCTGTACGGGCCGTTGCACCTCAATTACGCACCCGAGAACGACAGGTTCGCCGCCATTGTGCAGCGGCTCTCGAAGGTGCCGGAGTACCTGCAGACCGCCCAGTCCAACCTACGCTCCTCCTCCGAGATTCGCATCGCCGCGGCGCAGGAGGCCACGACCGGCGTGATCAACCTGATCAAGAACGACTTCGCGGACGCGATGCCAGGTGGCATGAAGAACGAATTCGACTCCACGGCCGCCACCGCGATCAGTAGCCTTGAGGACTTCCGTTCGAGTCTCGGCGACCTAGCTGCGACGGACGACTGGCGCGTCGGCTCGGCCCTAGCCCACAGCAAGCTGCAGCTCGCCACGGGCAGGCCTCTGGATTCGGTCGAAGACCTGATCGCATCCACGCAGGAGGACTTCGACCGGTCCCACAACTCGCTGGTCAGCGCCGCGGAGCCCATCAATCGCCGCATCTACGGTGGCAGCCGACCGCGCGACGACTACCGTCTCATCAACGACGTGCTGGAGGTGCTCGAGGGAGAGAACCGAGCGCGCAACAACCAAGGCATGATGGACCAGATGGAGAGCGACACGGACGAGGCTCGGGAGATCTGCAACGACGAGGAGATCGCTCCGGTTCCGGAGGATCTGCAGCTCAAGGTCGTCGAGACGCCGGATTTCATGCGCATTTCCGTCCCGCTGGCCGGAGGCCTGGGACCGACGGCCGCGTCGCAGGACCACACGGCAGTCGTCTGGCTGACGCCCGCACCCGCAGACGCCTCGCGCGCGGAGCTGCGCGACCGGCTCACGACCAACAACAGCTACCAGCTGAAGCTGCTGGCCCTGCGGTTCGGCATACCGGGGCATGCCCTGCTGGGGGCCTTGGCGTCCGACATGGAGTCGCAGACGAAGAAGCTGACGCACTTGGTGGATCCCCTGCCGGGCTTCCTTGCGGGCTGGCCGATCTACATCACGGAGACCACGGTGGGCACGGCATACACGGGCGACGTGGACTTCATCTGGCGCAAGTACAAGCTCCAGACGATCGGCGCTTCCCTGGTGGACCTGCAAATGCACACGCAGGGCATGGAGCCGGGCGATGCAGTTCAGTTCCTGACTCGCAGGGCCTATATGGAGAGCGCCTCGGCCCGTGCTCTGGTGCGGTCGATTCAGGTCAACCCGATGAGCGCGGCGACTGTCTACCTCGGATGGAAGGCCTGGCAGCAGCTGCGCGCCCACTATCAGGAGACGACGCAGGACTTCAGCCTGACGTCCTTCCATGGGAAGGCACTCAGGACGGGAGCCATGCCGCCAGTCGAGTTCTCGTACGCCGTGAGCGATGCCAAGGGCAGGCTGACGTTCGGCAACGACGAGGCCGAGGGCGAGGAGGCCGCCCACTAGCGTTACGACCGCGACGCAGCCCACCACATCCGGCATGCACGTGCGATCGTGCATAATGGTTTGGGGCAGGCCTCAGCCTGTCCCGTAGGTGACTTCGTCGCGCCGCCCACTGCAGGCGAGCCGTTGCGATCCACGCATCGAAGCGCCGCCCGGAGGAGCCACCGTGCCAAAGCTCAAGACCCATAGGGGAGCCGCCAAGCGGTTCAGTCTCACCGGTTCGGGCAAGGTCCGGAGGCGCCACGCGCTGAAGAACCACATCCTGACCAAGAAGACCCGTAAGCGGAAGCGGCACCTGCGCAAGAGTGCCCCCGTGAGCAGCGCCTTCGAGGGTGCGGTCCGGCGCATGATCGGGGGCTAGCGGGGCTACACTCCGCAATCCGCGGACGATGGCCCGAGGAGGAAACTGTGCCGAGAGTCAAGCGAGGCAGCCATCGTCTGCAGAAGCGCAAGCGCGTCCTCAGCAAGGCCAAGGGATACTTCCTCGGCAAGAGCACGCTGTACCGCTACGCTAGGGAGGCGGTCAACCGGGCGGATCAGTTCGCCTACATCGGCCGCAAGCTGAAGAAGCGGGACTTCCGGGCACTCTGGATCACTCGGATCAGTGCTGCCGCTCGGGCGAACGGCATCAACTACAGCCAGTTCATCCGCGGCCTCAAGGCGGCCAAGATCGACCTGAACCGCAAGATGCTCGCGGACATCGCGGTGCGTGACCCCGAGGGTTTCGCGCAGCTGGTGGAGCAGGCCAAGGCGGCCAACGGCGAGGCCGCCGCTCCCGTCGCTTAAGTCCGGGTCTGTCGACGACGACCGCAACAACGTGTCGATCGAAGAGCAGACGGCCCGACCCATCGCGGACCTGCTGGCAGGCGGCGAGTCGCCGGACGAGCTATACGCCGCGCTGCGGTCCCAGTTCGAGACCGAACGCGCCGCCACAGCGACAGCGGATGAGGCCCGACTCCTGCGCGACCGCTGGCTCGGTCGCAAGAACGGCCTGCTCGCGGCCACCAACGAGAACTGGCTCAAGGCCGCCGACCGACCGCTGAAGCCGACGGTCGGCAAGCTGCAGAACCTCGTTCGAAAGGATATCGAGGCAGGTGTCGAGGCCACGCTTGCGGGCGTGGAGAAGCGCAAGGCGGCCGCTTCGGCTGTGGACACGACCCTGCCCGGCCCCCGGCGTGGCCTCGGTGCCGTGCATCCGGTACGCATGGCTTTGGAGGAGGTGCTCGACATCTTCCGCCCCCTCGGCTACGCCGTGGAGGAGGGTCCGGAGATCGAGACGTTCTTCTACAACTTCGAGGCGCTCAACTTCCCGCCAGACCACCCTGCCGTGGACGAAATGGACACGCTGTTCGTCGACGACGGCGAGGGCTCCCTGCTGCGCACACACACGTCGCCGAACCAGATCCGCATCATGGAGGCGAATCAACCTCCGCTGCGGTACGTGGTGCATGGAAAGGTCTACCGCAACGACACCCCGGACGCCACGCACAGCCCGATGTTCCACCAGCTGGAGATGTTCGCGGTGGACGAAGACATCACGTTCGGCGACCTCAAGGGCACGCTGGAGCACTTCGTGCAGCGGTTTTTCGGCAAGCAGACGAAGGCGCGGTTCCGGCCCAGCTACTTCCCGTTCACCGAGCCCAGCGCGGAGGTCGACATCACCTGCCCGTTCTGCAAAGGGAGCGGGTGTCGGATCTGCAAGATGACCGGCTTCATCGAGGTGCTGGGCTGCGGCATGATCGATCCATACGTCCTGCGCAACGCCGGTCTCGACGAGCGCAAGTACCAGGGCTTCGCGGCAGGGTTTGGACTGGACCGGTTCGCGATGCTCAAGTACGGCATCGACGACATCCTCCTGATGTATCAAGGGGATGTGCGGTTTCTGGGGCAGTTTCGGTAGATGCGCATCCTACTCAGCTGGCTCGAGGACTTCGTGGACATCCAGGAGTCCCCGCAGGAGCTCGCGCACGCGCTGACGATGGCCGGCATGGCCGTTGACGCCATCGAAGAAGAAGACGGCGAGACGGTCTTTGAGTTCGACATCACCAGCAACCGGCCCGACGCGATGAACCACCGCGGCATGGCACGCGAGATCAGCGCAATCTACGGACGGTCCTTGCGGGCGCCGAGCTCGAGCTATGCGGAGATCGATCCGCCGTCCTCGGAGCACGCGAGCGTGGTGATCCAGGTGCCGGAGGAGTGCACGCGCTACGTCGGCAGGGTCCTGACGGGAGTGACGATCCAGCCGTCCCCGGGCTGGATGCAGAGGCGGCTCGATCTGTGCGGCGTCCGGCCCATCAACAATCTGGCCGACCTGACGAACTACGTCCTGCTTGAGATGGGCCAGCCGACTCACGCGTTCGACCTAGACAAGCTGGCTGGGCGGGCGATCGTGGTCCGACGGGCGGAGCCCGGCGAAACGCTGGTGACGCTGGACGGCCAGTCCCGGACGCTGGAACCGGATCACCTAGCGATCTGTGACGCGGAGAAGCCCATCGCCCTGGCCGGCGTCATGGGCGGAGCGGACAGCGAGATCACCGCCGAGACGCAAAACGTGCTTCTTGAGGCCGCGTGGTTCAAGCCATCCAGGGTGCGGAGGGCTACCCGTGCATTCAAGCTGCACACCGACGCCTCACACCGGTTTGAGCGGGGAGCGGACTGGGAGGGCACAGTGGAGGCCCTCGACCGGATCTCGGGGCTGCTGGGGCAGACCGCGGCGGTCAACGTACATCGCGGCGTCATTGACTGCCATCCGAACGCTCGTCCGCTGGTGCAGATCAATCTCGCCCGCCGCAACGTTGAGCGTCACATCGGGATCGCCGTGCCCGACACCGAGGTGGAAGCGATCCTGCGGTCGCTGGGCTTCGAACCTGCGCCGTCAGAGACCGGTTGGACCGTGGGGGCGGTTAGCGCCCGGCTGGATGTGGAGCGCGAAATCGACTTGATCGAGGAGATTGCGCGCATCTACGGATTCGAGCGCGTCCCAGCGACGCTGCCGCCCGCGCGCGTCGCTCCGCCAGCCGTGCCGGCCGGTGCAGAGGACGCGCGGATGCGGGCCACGGTTCGTGGGCTCGGCTACCACGAGACGATCGGCTTCCCGTTCGACTCGGTGGGTGATGCCGATCGGTTTGGGCGGTCGCCCGCTGTTGCACTGCGCAACCCGCTGTCCCGCACCTGGGAGGTGATGCGAACGAGCCCGATCCCAACCATGCTACGCGCGCTCGAGTGGAATCTCCGCCGCAATCAGTCGTTCGTGCGGCTGGCCGAGTTTGGGCGGATGTACGAGCGCAGCAACGGACGCAACCTCGAGCCGAAGGTGCTCGCACTGGGAGCGTCGGGCACACGCCGTCCGGTGGCATGGAGCGATTCGGCGGAGGAGTTTGGGTTCTACGACCTGAAGGCGGACCTAGCCGCGCTGCTGGAGCCGTTCGCGACCGACACACTGCAGTGGGATCCCAGCGATGTCCCCAACTATTACCGGACTGGTCACGCGGCCTCTGTCCGAAGCGGCTCAGAGGCTCTTGCGTTCTTCGGCCAGATCGATCCCTCCATCGCGCGCAAGCGCAAGGTCCGCGCTTCGGTCTGGGTGGCCGAGATCCTGTTGGAACCGGTCTACAGGCTAGGTCTGCGAATCCCGGCCCATCGCAGCCTGCCCAAGGTGCCGGCGGTCTGGAGGGACTTTTCTCTGATCGTGCCAAACACGGTGACGTTCGCGAGCATCGTCGATGCGGTCGGCGAAATGCCTGATCTGAGCAGCCTGGAGCCCGTTGAGGTCATGCGCAGCAAGAACTTGCCACCGGATCGCTATGGACTGCTGCTGCGGGCGGCGTGGCAGCGTCTGGACGAGAGCCTGACGGATCAGGTTGTCAACGGGTTTGCAGCCACGGTTCGGAGGAGGCTGGAGACGCGGCTGGGCATCACGGTCCGGACGTAGTCGCAGCAGGCTCGCGCCGACGGTAGATCTGGTAGGACCGTTCGCGCGGCTCCGATCCGAGCCTCCAGAGACTCCTCAGCTCCTGGTAGGACTGCTCCCATGCGAGCTCGAACCGGTCGTCCAGCACCTCCGGTCGTCGATCACGGTTGTCCCAGAGGACGAACCAGTCCGCTTCGCCCCAGTCGCTGAACTGGTCGGCCGGCAATACGTCTCGGAACTGCTGGTTGTACGGCAGACTCGCGTCTAGGAGGTTCACCCAGCGACGGTCCGGGAAGTAGTAGTAGCCCACCATGCCCTTGACGTTGCGGTAGTACGCGATGCTCTGTCCGGGCTGGGTGTGCTCGGCCAGGTAGTCCAGCATGGGGCGGTTGTGCACGTCGTACCGCGCGTACTGGCGTAGGACGACTTGCTCAGTGCCTCCGCCCGCCAAGTCGAAGTTCGGCCAGAGGGTGGCACCAACGAAGAGGACAACTGCCGTCTTGCGACGACCGGTGAGATCCAGCCCGGCAGCTGCCAGACAGATCAGGACCACCGCAGCTGGGCAGGTCTGGTAGTAGTAGCGCGGCAGCGTGCCCCTGCCTGCCACGGCGATCGTGAACAGTGGACACACCGCGACAATGAGCGCACAGAACAGGGCCATCTTTGCCAAGGCCCCCCTGCTCCTGTCACACGACCAGAGCAGCCAGCCCGTCACCAAGACGGTGACAAAGGCGGCGCAGATCAGCAGGAAGGTCAGGTCGCCCGTGCGCCGCACGGAGGGCTCGACCAGGACGAACCCGAGCAGGGGCGCTGCCGCTGCAACCGCGAGGACCGCACGGACGGCGACCGAGTGACTGTCGATGCGACGCCATGCAAGGAATGCGCCGGCCGGCGCCAAGAACACGAACGGCACCCAGCGCCAGTAGTCCGATCCACGCCGCGATAGGACATAGCGGAAGTCCTCCCAGAAGCTACCCTCCGTGCCAGGCTCCCACGCGGTCAGAAACTCGGTGTGGAGAAGCCAGAACTCCGTTCCAAGGATCAGGGCGAGCACAGCCGAAGCCCCGCAGAGTCGGTAGAGGGCAGGCCGGTCCGTGAGAACCAGAAACAGACCCAAGGCCAGCCACGTGGCCGCAAAGCTGACGTAATTGCTGAAATAGAGCACGCACCCGAGCAGGCAGAGATGGACATGAAACGACCAGCGAGTCCCTAAGGACGGGTCGCGTAGGTACCGGGCGATCGCGACCAGAAGCAGTACAGTCGCGAAGACAACGAGGATGTAGTAACGTCCCTGCCTCGCGGCATGCAGGAAGTAGATCGACGCGCTGGCCGACAGTGGCAGCGCGTACGGTAGCCAAGTAGGACCCCGCAGGAGGCGCCCCAGCCAGAACAGCAGCGCCAAGGATCCAAGGCCGAACAATGCGAACGGCAGACGGGCCGCGAGCGTGCCGTCCCCGAAGAGCCAGTGCCCCGCCGCTGAGACATAGAACTGCAAATAGCTCTGCATTGCCGGCAGGAGCTTGGAGTTGACGTCGTGGCCGTCGTCGTCTTGGACAAGCAACTGACCGTTCAGTTCGTCGTAGGCGTACGGAAGGGCGGTGCCACGCTCGACCATCAGTCGGCCCCAGGCCGCAGTGGTCGCCTCGTCGCGCCAGAGGGGAACGCCGTCCAAGCGCCAGAAGAGCGCCAGAAGGCAGAACATCGCGACCGCGACGGCCGGGACCCGGTTCATGGCGTGTCGGGTCGCCCATCAGCGTGGCGGTGCACGGGACGACTGCCCGCCATCGCCACTATGACGACCAGGTGGTGCGGAATTCGGGGAACAGTGTCAGGCCGCCACACGCGAACAGGGTCTGTCCGGTGATGTAGGAGGCCTCGTCGGAGGCGAGAAACGCAAACACCGCAGCGATCTCCTCCGACTCCCCTGCCCTTCCCATCGGGATATGGGACTCCACGACACCCTTGGCGACGGGGTCGTTGATCCAGTTCATGTTAATCGGCGTGACAATTGCGCCCGGCCCCACCGCGTTCACGCGGATGCCGCGGTCGGCGTACTCCAGCGCCAGCGTCTTGGTGAGGTTCTCCATCCCGCCCTTGGAGATCGAGTACGACAGGTACTGCGGCTTCGGGATGATCTCGTGAACGCTCGAGTTGTTGACGATGGATCCGCCACCGGGACGGCTGAGAAAATGGCGGATCCCCTCGCGGCTGCAGAGGTAACAACCTCGGAGGTTCACACCCAACACGCGGTCAAAGTCATCGGCCTCGCTCTCCTCGCTCGGAGCGGGCCTCTGGATGCCGGCGTTGTTGATCACGACGTCGATCCTGCCGAACGCGTCCACCACCGCCGCAAACATCCCCTTGACATGCGCTTCGTCCGCGACATCGGCCTTGTGGACAAACGCCGTTGCGTCGGCATGGCCGCCAGCGGCGTGCGCCTCGACTACCTGGAGCCTAGTGGCCTCGGCGCCCGCGTCATTGCGGCTGTAGTTGATGGCGACGCTGGCGCCCTCCTGCGCGAACCGCACGGCTATCGCCTCGCCGATGCCTGCGGACGCTCCGGTGACGAGCACTGACTTGCCTTCAAATCGGTTCTGCATGGCTATCTTGGGGCCCGTCGGGCCCGACCGAATCTCGATTGTACATGCGAGCCCGCGACCCGAGATCAGATGCCGTTCCGAGGGACTGATCCGGCGGCTGGCCAGGCCCCCGACACTACACTGGAACTAGCTCGGCGTCCGCCAGCGAGCAGCGAGATTGCGAATTCTGGTATCAGCCGGCGAGGCATCGGGAGACCGCTACGCAGCCGGACTTGTCACGGAATTAAGAAAGCGATTGCCGCGGGCGCAGTTCTTCGGATGCGGTGGTCCGCAGATGCGGGCGGCGGGGGTTGAGACCGTGGTCCGCAGCGAAGAGCTTGCGGTCGTGGGACTGTTCGAGGTGGTCCGCCACATCCCGCGCATCCGCCGCCTGTTCAAGGACCTAGCCGCCGAGGCCCGAACCCGGCGGCCTGACCTCGCGATCTTGACCGACGCACCAGACTTTCATCTGCGGCTCGCCAAGGTCCTGCGCGGGATGGGCGTCCCTGTGGCCTACTATGTCGCACCACAGGTCTGGGCATGGCGTAAGTGGCGCATCAGGAAGATCCGTCGCCTCGTGGACCAGCTGCTGGTGATCTTTCCCTTCGAGGAGAGCTACTTCGGAGATCGGGGTGTGGACGCGGTGTTCGTCGGCCATCCTCTGGGCGATCTGGTCCGACCTACACTCGATCGGGATGCCTTCTTCCAGGAGATTGGCCTAGATCCGAACCAGCCAACGGTCGCGCTACTGCCCGGAAGCCGGTTGGGAGAGGCGCTACGTCACTTTCCGGTCCTACAAGATGCCATAGGGCGGCTGAACGTCGAGGGTGTGCGTCAGTTCGTCCTACCCGTCTCGACAACAGTCGACTCTAGATCGATGGAGAGAGAGTGGCATGGACCTCCGGTCCAGTTCGTCCAGGGGCGCACGTCGGATGCGGTCGCGCACGCCGACATTGCCATCGTCGCCAGCGGCACCGCCACCGTGGAAGCGGCCGTTCTGGGAACGCCTATGGTCACGTATTACAAGCTGTCGTGGCCGACCTACCAAGTGGCGCGCCACCTGATCGATGTGCCGCACTACAGCATGGTCAATCTGCTGGCGGGCAGACCAGTCATCCCGGAGTTCATGCAACAGGACTGCACGGGAGCGAAACTGGCAGAGGAGGCCCTACGTCTCCTCCGTACGGAGAACGCACGATGTCAGATGCTAGAAAACCTTCGCGAGGTCCGGAACATGCTCCAGTCGGATGTGCCTGCCGCACAGCGCACTGCGACGGCGGTGTGCGAACGCTTCGGTCTAAGGGCCGCGTGATTGGCGCCACGGTCCTGGCCATCGCACTCAGCCTTTCCTTTGCGGCGCACCTGACTGCACAGGGACTGACTACCACGCCGCTACTGAACGTCGAGCACTACGACATCGACGCTCACATCAATCTCGAGGCCCAGTTGCTGGAGGCCACAGTGGAAGTGCACTTCCGGCCGCTCGACCCCGCATCGACAGCCACATTCCAGCTCCACAATGCGCTCAACGTGGACGCCGCCGAGATCGGCGATGGCATCGGCCTCAATCCGATCCGGTACCGGCAGGACTCCACGGTCCACCTGAACTTCCACGAGACGCTGCCGGTCGACGAGCTGCAGGTGATCAAGTTCCGGTACGGCGGCCGCCTGCAGAGCTACGAGGATTCGCCCGAGGAGGGCTACTCGGTGGCCGAAATCACAGCCGACCGCGCCATCCTGCTCTATGTGGGCCGGTGGTTCCCAGTGAACGGCTACAACGCCGACCGGTTCACGTCGGACATCCGCATCACTGTCCCCGAAGGGTTCAAAGTCCTCGGGAGCGGCACGTCCACCCGTACGGGGACCATCCAGGGCATCCAGCACCGGTACGAGTTTCAGTACCCGTCGTTCCCCGGGACGATCGCGGTGGTGCGCGAGGACCCAGTCGAGGTGCGGATGGAGGGCGTTGCAGCATCGGTGTACATGCCGACGGCGACCGAAGGCCTGGCGCAGTCCTATGCGGAGGCGGGCGCCGAGATGGTGGAGTTCTACTCCGACGTGTACGGCGCACCCTATTCGAAGGACATCTCGATCATCGAGATGGGCGACTACGCGCCCAACGGGGCATGGGCTCCTGGAATGGTGCTGCTGAGCCCGTTCGGCCGCCAAGACCAGGTCAACCAGATCCTGCTCGGACAGCTCATCGCCAACCAATGGTTCGGCACGCTCGTGGGAGCGGGCAACCGCAACCACCTCTGGTTGGTGGACGGCCCCGCGCACTACTCGTCCCTGCTGGCGATCGAGAGACGGGATGGCGAAGAAGCGTTCACGGACGCCCTGAGCACGACCCGCGTCGAGGCGCTGACGTTCGATCAAGTCCCGCTCCGGGAGTCAGGTGAACTCAAGGACCTGTCGCCTCAGATGCGGGCACTGACTTCGGCTCGAGGAGCAATGGTGCTGCACATGCTCCGGTGGGGCATCGGTGACGAGGTGTTCTTTGATGTCCTCGCCGACATGATCGCCAACTACACGTGGGGCTCATTCACGACCGACACGTTCCGGGATCTGATGGAGGAGGCCAGCGGCCGGGACCTCGACGGATTCTTCCTTCAATGGACTGAGTCGAACCTGACACCCGAGTTCGAGCAGGAGTACACGATCTATCGCCTGGGGGGCAACGAGGGGTTCCGCGTCATCGGCAAGATCAACCAGGACATGGATACGTTCAGCATGCCCGTCGAGCTCAAGATCGAGACGGAGGGCGAGCCCGAGTACCACGTGGTGGACGTCACTGGCACGGCCTCGGACTTCTCGCTGGAGACTTTCGGCAAGCCCCGCGAGGTCATCCTGGATCCGAACCACCGCATCCTGCGGCTGGATGACGACACGCGCGTGCGGGTCGCGATCCGGCGTGGCGAGCAACTGGTGGAACTGGGCTACTACCAGGACGCCCTGATCGAGTACCAGCGCGCGATGGACATCAACCGGTTCAGCTCGCTGGCGCACTACCGCACAGGCGAGGTGTTCCAGCTGCAGAGCAACTTGCAGTCCGCCGCGAACGAGTTCCGCGAGGCGCTGAACGGCGACCAAGACCCCTCATGGGTCGTTGTCTGGTCGCACATCAATCTCGGCAAGATATTCGATCTCACCGGTCAGAGGGAGCGGGCCGTGAACGAGTACCAGCTTGCAGTGCGTACACGCGACAACACGCAGAACGCACAGAACGTGGCTAGCGAGTACCTGTCCAAGCCGTACCGACGTCCACGAAAAGCGGAACGGACTTACTGACGCGGCCCTCAGCGGGCGCGGAGAGATCAGTACCGGGGCACGGTCGCGTCCACGTCGGCGCTCCAGCGGAGGATGCCGCCGGCAAGGTTGGTGACGCGGCTGAACCCCATCTCCTTCAAGAGCCGCTGCGCCTTGCCGCTGCGAACCCCGCTCTTGCAGTGCACGACGATGTCCGCCGTGCTGTCGAGTTCATGGACGTGCTCCGGCAGTGTGCCAAGCGGAATGAGCGTAGTGCCCTCGATGCGAGCGATCTCGTACTCATGCGGCTCGCGCACGTCGAGGACGAACACGTCATCGCCGTCGTCGAGACGCCCCTTGAGCTGGACGGGCGTGATTTCGGGTAGGCGCTCCTGTGCGGCCTCCTCGGCGGCCTGTTGGGGAATGCCGCAGAACTGCTGGTAGTCGATCAGCTCCCGGACCGTGGGGTTGTCTCCGCAGACGGGGCACTCCGGATTGCGGCGCAGCCGCAGTTCGCGGAACCGCATGTTCAGCGCATCGTAGAGGAGCAGCCTACCGCTCAGGGAGTCGCCCTTACCAATGACGATCTTTACGGCCTCCGTCGCCTGGATGCTGCCGATCACTGCTGGTAGGATGCCCAGCACACCCCCCTCCGCACAGCTGGGCACTAGCCCAGGCGGAGGCGGTTCGGGGTAAAGGCATCGATAGCACGGCCCCCCTTCGTGGTGGAAGACAGTGGCCTGGCCCTCGAATCGGAATATGGAGCCGTACGCGTTCGGCTTACCGAGCAGGACACAGGCGTCGTTGACCAGATAGCGCGTTGGGAAGTTGTCGGTGCCGTCCACCACGACATCGTAGTCGGCCAAGATCTCGAGCGCGTTCTCGCTGGACAGTGCGACCTCGAACTTGTCGATGACGAGGCGGGGGTTGATGTCCTGCATCGTCTCGGCCGCCGAATCGATCTTGGGCCGACCCACGTCCTTCGATCCGTGGATGACCTGGCGCTGCAGGTTTGTCTCGTCAACGACGTCAAAGTCGACGATCCCGATGCGTCCGACTCCAGCGGCGGCCAGGTAGAGTCCGAGCGGCGCACCCAGCCCACCCGTGCCTACCATGAGCACCCGCGCACCCTTGAGCTTGCGCTGGCCAGTCAGGCCCACCTCCGGCAGGATCAGGTGCCGGCTGAAGCGCATGATCTCCTCCTTCGAGAGTTGGGGGAGCACGTCGGCGGGAGGTTCGGCGATGGCGATGGCGGTGGCGGACAGTCCGCCCGCGATTGAAGGCACGATGCTGATGACGCTGGAGCCCTCCAGCGCGGTGTCCTCACGATCCAAGTAGCGGATGTCCTCGTCGTCGACGTAGACGTTTACGAAACTGCGCAGCTTGCCCTGCTCGTTGAACAAGTTGCGCTCGATCTGGGGATGGTCGCCAACGAGCTGGCGCAACGCCTCGCCGACGGTCTGGGCATCCACCGTCACCGAGTCCCGGCCTGCCGCGAACTGGCGCAAGGGGGTGGGAATCAAGATGCTCGCCATACCGGATCCTGCCTTGATCCTAGCAACTGCATCTCGACTCGAGCGCCGTGCCAGACAAGTGAACGAGCGTCGCTTCAGGAGTTGGCTTCACACTCCGCCGTACCTGCGGCCACTGCGGTATGCGCCGTAGGCTACTGAGCGCCTAGGCTCCCGCACGGTCACGAAACGTGAGACTTGCGGAGTATACGCAGCGAGTCCCGGACACTGGCCTGCGGGTGCGGGTCCCTGACGTTGAATGGAAGGCAGATCAACAGGAAAGGCTCAATTCGCGAAACGTGTGCATTGGGGTGCCAAGGAGGCGAGCAGGCAGGCCCGCGGGAAGGGCTGGCTGGCCAGACCGATCTCCTGATACCAGCGCAGGTACAGAGGGGTGCAAAAGCCTTTTCCGCCGATCAGGCGATAGTGTAGAAGCATTCCTTGCAGTGGAAGAACGATTGGATGAGGGCAGGCGTCGACTTCAATGCCTCAAATGCGCCGAGCGGCAGTTTGTGCATCTCTTCCATGTTCTTGAATGTCTTCTGTCCCACTTCCCGCTTCACGTGCCCCCAAACCTTCTCGATCGGGTTCAGATCAGGAGAGCATGTGGGCAGGCAATGCATGTCCATTCGATCTCTCGCCCCATCACTGCCTGGGAATTGCTGCACCCTTCCCGTCTTGTGCATGCTCGGATTGTCCACCACCAAGTGGATCTTCCCGCTGCTCTCCTCGAGCCATTGCTGCAGGAAGGTCACGAACACCTCGGCGGTCGTGCCACCGACATGCGTCCTTTAGATCAGGTTTCCTGACGTGTCGATGGCACCCAGCATGTGCACTCGGAACTTCCTGCCGGTGTCCTGCAGCACGGGAGTCTCGCCCCGGCGGCCCCAGGTGCGGCCCCCGTGGCAGTCGGCAGCCATGCCGGCTTCGTCGGCGAACAGAATGGTCTCTCCATGCGCCTCCGCCATCTTCTTCAACTCCGGGAAAGTCCTGCTGATCCAATGCGCTACGTGCCTTTCGTTGCGGCAGTGGGAGCGGAACCTGGGCTTCTGGGGGGTCAGGCCCCATCGCCTCATGGCTCGGCGGACTGTCCACACGCTGACACTGACACCGAAGCGCTCGAGAACGGCCTGACGCACGCGGACCGCGGTCCAACAGGCGAGTTGGAAGCGCAACTGGCTGGGATTGGGGTCCGTGACGGCACAGAGAATCCATGCGAGGATCTCGGGGCCGAGCCTGGGCGCTCGACCGCTGCGAGGGCGGTCTTCAAGAGCTCCGAATCCGCCTTGACCGCACCGCAGAGTCCAAGACCTGACAGTGCGAGTGCTGCCGTTGCAAATGGACGCAGCAACAGGGATGGAATGCAGAACATGATACAGGACAATGGCGATCTTTCGAGTCTCGTAGTTCTCGGATTTTTATGCGGACCTGAAGTTCTTTCAAGGGAAATAATCCATGGGACAATTGCAGAAAATGATACAAGAGACTATTCCGCGATCTGCCGGGATCTGGTGGAAAAGACTTTTGATCCCCTCTGTAATACAAGTCAAGAACGCTACTGAATTTTTCATATATCTCCCTTCTATTCACCTATATAGTAGTGTTAGTGATGACTATTTATTAAAAAATATCGGATTTATTTTCCCATTAACATGGTTGAATATCAGCGATTTTCACCAGAATTTTTTATGAAATACGCTTGTATTTTTCAATCATATAATCCTCACAACCGGCTGCAATATTGCAGAAAATACTTTTGAAGTATGGTGCTAAAACATATATTTATTTCACGATTCAGACCTTCTCGATCGTCACTAGTTTGCCGATCAGTGTGGTTCACTGTAGCACGATCTCTATGTGGCAGCGATGTTGACGGAGACGTGCCGTGCAGGGAATCATAGTGCCGAGATTCGGTGGAACTGACTATGTACCGACCGAACAACACCGCCTTTGTAGATCACTGGATGAAGACGGTGGAAGCGCTGCCGAGGTAGGTGTTCGCCGCACACCAGGACGCCCGCTGCGTTGGGAAGTACATCTACGGTCGGAGGCACACGACAGAGGCGCCCGCCCCAGGCGGCAGGAGCAAGCCATTGGCCTCGACCGAGCACTCTGTCGGCGTTGATCCTGCGCAGGGGCCCTAGCTGCCCTTCTCAAGTTGGAGGGTGTCGAAGAGACCGGCTAGGAGGCGCGTTCCGATGCCCTTAGGGAGCTCACGCCAAGGGGCCGAGGCGATCGTCGAAGGTGTGCGAGTGCCGATCATAGTGCCTCCTGAGGACGTTGCGCTGGGTCTGCGGGTGCTCCGCGACCAGCCGTTCGCAAGACAAGATGTCGCGCACCGCCAGACCAAGGTGTCAACCGTCACCGAATCACGATCTGCGGCGACTTGCCGCAGGAGAGTGGGAATCGGAGTGCGACCCAAACCGCTTCCTGTATTGATCCCATCAGCTGGATTGTCCGGTAAGCGGCTGTCCGGAACGAGGGTCTTACCTTGCCTACAGCGCGATACAGTGAGCTCAGGCTGGGGCGATGGACCCCGGGGAAGCGCGATGTCGGTTCGGTACTTTCCGGATGTTCCGTCCATGCGGCGCTGGTTCGAAGAACACTCCGACAAGCTGAACGAACAGTGGATCGGCTACTACAAGAAGCACACCGGCATCGCGAGCGTCACTTGGGAAGAATCGGTGGACGTGGCGCTCTGCTACGGGTGGATCGACGGCCTCCGCAAACGTGTCGACGAACTACGATTCATGGTGCGGTTCACGCCGCGCAGAAAGGGCAGTCGCTGGAGCCTGCGCAATGTCGAGCGGATGAAGATCTTGATCCAGGATGGACTGATGCGACAGGAAGGCCTCGATGCCTTCGCGAACTACAAGGTTGCACCTTCGCCAGCAAGCGGCAAGCGCGATCTTCCTGAGGAATACGCACGCAGCTTCCGAGAACATGCAGAAGCGTGGGACTTCTTCCTTTCGATGCGGCCGTCCTACCAACGGCAAGCCATCGCTTGGGTGACGGGCGCAAAGCAGGAATCGACTCGGCAGCGTCGGCTGAACACCCTGATCGAGTCAAGCAACGTGGGAGAACCAATCCCGCCGTTGCGGTGGACGGTTCGAAGAAAGCCCCAAAATCGGTGACTCGCGTCCGTTGGCAGAGTCGTCGGGCGCGTCTTGATCCTAGTCAGACTCGCTTCTACTAGTGCCCGCCAACTCAGCCAAACGGCTCAGATCTCCCCGCGCCTCATCTGCTCTGCCATGTAGTCGCTAGCCCGCCACGCCAGCGCCAAGATGGTCAGCGTCGGATTCTTCTCGGTCGCTGTCGGAAACGCGCTGCCGTCCATTACGAACACGTTCCTGACCTCGTGCATCTGGTTGAAGCTGTTGAGGGCCGATCGCTTCGGATCGTCTCCCATCCGACAGGTGCCGTGCTCGTGGATGGACGTGCCCAGCGTTTCGATGTCGCCGCGATTGTAGGGAAACGGCTCGGCCTTCATCTCGTGCAGAATCTCCTCGCACACGTCATACATCCGAGCGATCATCCTGCGCTCGTTCTCGCCGATGTCGTACTCGATGCGGATTAGCGGGTAACCGAAGCGATCGTTCGGCATGCCCTCGACCGATATCCGGTTGTGGCGATACGGAAGCACCTCACCGTAGGGAAGCAGCTTGAACAGGGCTGGATAGAGTTCCTTGACGGCCTGCTTGTAGGTGAGTCCGAAACCCTCCACGCTCTTGGCAAACCTAGCGTTCGCGGCGCATCCGGCCCCCGTGACCGGGACACCGAATCCTCGCAGGTAGCCTCGACCCTCGTCGCTCTCTTCGAACCTCGGGATGTACATGTGCGCACCCGAGATGCCGTCGTCGTTCGAAGCCGGCGCACCGACCAGCTCGGGTGCGATCGCCTGAATCTGCAACCGAAACTGCTCGACCAAGTAGCGCCCGATGACGTCGGAACCGTTGCCGATGCCGTTGGGGTGCTGACGTGACTTGGAGTTGAGCAGCAGCCGTGTCGAGTCAACGGCCGACGCCGCGACGACCAGACGCTTAGCTGCGACCGTCCGCTCGCCACCGGTCACCCGGTCGAAGTACCGTACGCCCGACGCCAGCCCCTCTTCATCGACGAGGATTTCCTCGACGATCGCGTTCTCAACAAGCTCGAGTCGTCGGGTCTCAAGTGCATCCTTCAGCAAGTAGTCGAATGCATTGAAGAACGCGCCAATGTCGCAGCCACGGCCGCAGGCGCCGCAGTAGTGGCACGGGCCACGGCCGTTGTGCGGTTCGGTGAGCACAGCTCGGCGAATGGGCACCGGGAGAAACCCTGCCCGAGTCGCGGCCCTGCTCAACAGCGTCTCGCCGCAGCGCAGGTTCGGCGGCCGGAGGTGATTCGAAGAGCCAGGCAGCCACGGGGTGTCGTCGTCGCCACCGCAGATGCCGATCTTCTGCTCGACGTTGTCGTAGTAGGGTGCAATCTCCTCGTAGGTGATCGGCCAAGGAATCTCCCAGCCGTCCTTGGCCGGCTCTTGGAAGTTCAGGTCAGAATACCGCAGCGAGACCCGACCCCAGATGTTCGTCTTCCCGCCCACGCCCCAGACGCGCGCCAGATAGAAGTCCTTGCCCGGCAAGGTTTGGTAGGGGCTCTCGCGCCGAGCAGTTCCCATCCAGTCCGGTGGCGATTCGCCGCGCCGGCGACGCGTGCGTTCTTCCCATGGCTTGACATGCGACCAGAACTCGCTGCGCTCGAATTTCCTGCCCGCTTCAAGCAAGAGAACCCTAACGCCCTGGCGCGTCAGGCTCCACGCAGCCATGCCGCCAGCGGCACCGCTTCCGACGACGACTACGTCAGGGTCCTCGATGGCCACTAGGCGGCGGCTTCCTGCTGACGGCGCTCGTCGAGAATCCACCGTCGAGTGTGAACCAAGGATCGGGCGAGACCGGAGACGCCCAGGCCCCTCTGTTGTCGGAGCACGGAGTCAAGCCCCAGCCTGCCTGTCGTCCCGAGCATGGGCCGCTACAGGTGGCAGTATACGTGCTCGCAGGAGTCGACTGTTGGCCTATCATGGCCTGCAACGCCGTGTCCCTTAACGCTTGGAAGACAAGTAGATCCATGTATCGACCAGCCGCCATCGGCTTCTTGCTCGCCTCCATTGCCTTACTGGCAACTGGCTGCGCCGAGGACATCCCCAAGCAGCCGAACATCGTGTTCATCATTTCCGACGACCACGACAACGAGCACCTGGGCTTCATGGGCAACGACTTCGTCTACACTCCCAACCTTGATCGATTGGCCCAAGCGGGGACGGTGTTCACGCGGACGCACCTGCCGATGTCGCGGTGCCATCCGACCCTCGCGAGCTTCCTCAGCGGCCGATGGCCCCACCAGTCCGGCATCTACTTCAACTTCGGCACCGGCTATCTCGAACCAACCAACTCCCTGCCCAGTCTCCTCCGTGACGTTGGCTACGCAACCTACGCAGAGGGCAAGTATTGGGAGGGCGATCCGAAGACCATGGGCTTCACCCATGGCGCGGGCAACACGGCGAACGAATTCGTCCGCGATGGACAGGACGACCTGTTCGCGTTTATCGACGAAGTCGGCGGACAGCAGCCGATGTTCATCTGGTGGGCGCCTAAGATCCCCCATCTCCCGCACAACCCGCCCGAGGAGTACCTTGCACTCTTCGAACGGCGGGAGGTCCCTGTGCCCCCTTGGATCGGCGAAGGACGCCGCGAGACGTTCCTGGAGAAGGAGCACACCAGCATGGCGATGGAGGCTTGGCTGGACGACGGAATCGGCAGGCTCGAGGACAAGCTGCGCGACAAGGGCGTCTACGAAGACACCATGTTCGTGTTCGTCATTGACAACGGCTGGTGCAACGGCCAGGTCTCGAAGGGCTCAGCCTTCGAGAAGGGCCTGCGCACGCCGGTGTTCTTCAGCTGGCCCGCTGAGATCGAGGGAGGTCAGAGATTCGACCAACTCACCAGCACCCTGGACATCTACCCAACAGTCCTCGACTACGCCGGGGCGGAAATCCCGGAAACCGCTTCTGGCAACAACCTCCGGCCCATCATCGAAGGCCAATCCACAGCGAGCCGGGAACGCCTCTTCGGTGCGATCTATCCGGCGTTCGTGACTGAGGACGACCAGCGCGCCGAGCGAGACATCTACGCCCTGTACGTCCGCGACGAACGCTGGAAGTACATCCTGTTCTTGCAGGACGTGGTCGAATCGCGCAATCGGGACTACTTCCGGATCCAGTGGATCGAGACCGAATACCCGACACGCAGCACGGGCGACGAAGACCTGTACGACCTCCAAGCCGATCCGAGAGAGCAAACCAACCTAGCGGCGGAGCCCGAACACGCGGAGCGAGTGGCCGAGATGCGCGAAGCGGTGCTCGCATGGTGGGAGCGGACCGGCGGCAAGCCCATAGACGCGCTGGCGGAAGAGCTCTGACCGACGGGAGCATCCTGGGCGGGGTCGAAGTCCTCGCCGGGATGGTCTGGCGGTCGATACTAGAGGCGATTCAAACGATCAAGGCCTCGGTCACGGGCGGGCTGCCCCGGTGAGTGCCTGATAACTCAGGCACTCGATATCCCGTCTCTGTTCTATAGGCCGCCGCTCGAATCGGTTCCGCTTCCTGGTGATTCTCGTGACATACATCCCCGACACGATCCTGCGCTCGCTGCGGCTGGCGTTGGTCTTGGCACTGTGCAGCTCTTGCTTGCTGGCATCCGCAGCGACATCCGAGGACTCCTTGGACGTGATGAAGGCGATGACCACGGAACTCGAGCGTTCGGTGGACGCCCTGTCGAAGGAAGAAACGCCCCTGCACTTCCTCAGCTACGAGATCAGTGAACGAGACCAGGTCGCTCTGGTCACTTCGTTCGGCGCACTTGTGGGCGACAGCCGAAGCACCGACCACCTGCTCGACCTGGAGCTGCGCGTGGGCGACCCGGCCCTCGACAACACCCACCCGGTGCGCAATGCCGGTCGCCAGGCCCGCCGAGGACCAACGCGAGTGCAGGTACCGCTGTCTGACGAGCACGCGCTACGGAGTGTCCTCTGGCTAGAGACCGATCGGCGATACAAGCAGTCCAGCGAACAGTATGCGCGTGTCAGGGCAAGTGTCAGCATCAACGTCGAGGAGGACAGCGACGCGGATGACTTCGCAAAGGCAGAGCCATCTGTCTTCGAGGAGCCGCGCCGAGACGTGGATTTTGACCGCGCTACCTGGATCGAGAGGTTGAAGCGCTATGGCGCAGCCTTCTCAGACGTCGAGCAGGTCTATCAAGCGAACGCGGTGCTCGCCGTCACCGGGACAACGCGCTGGTACGTCAACAGCGAGGGATCTCGGATCCGGACTTCGAGAACGGCGTACCAGCTATCCATCTCCGCATCCGCCAAGGCGGACGATGGCATGACGCTTCCGCGCTCCACACGCTTCTTTGCCTTCGACGCGGATGGTCTTCCCTCGGACGGGGAAGTCATGGATGCGGTCGAGCAGGTTGTCGTCGAACTCAAGGCGTTGCTCAACGCACCCGTCGCGGAGCCGTACAGCGGTCCCGCGATCCTGACAGGCCGCGCCAGCGGTGTCTTCTTTCACGAGATCCTTGGCCACCGCGTGGAGGGACATCGCCTTCGCAGGTCGGACGACGGTCAGGTGTTCAAGGACATGATTGGAGAGTCCCTGCTGCCAGCATCGTTTTCCGTAGTGTTCGATCCCAGCACCAAGCACGCCGCAGGCACGGATCTCGCCGGCTACTACCAGTTCGACAACGAGGGCGTAGCTGGCCAGCGCGTACCCGTCATTGAAGACGGCGTGCTGCGCGGGTTCCTCATGGGTCGCAAGCCGGCGGACGGGTTCCCGGCATCCAACGGCCATGGACGCAAGCAGTCCGGCTTCGCGGCCGTCGCCAGGCAGTCGAATCTCTTCGTCGAGGTGACCGAGAACCACTCCGACGAGGAACTCAAGGCGATGCTCATCGACGCGATCAAGAAGGAAGGCCTTGAGTACGGACTGCTCTTCGACGACATCCAAGGCGGATTTACCTTGACTGGACGCACGATGCCGAACTCATTCAATGTACTTCCGACGCTCGTGTTCCGCATCTACGCGGACGGACGCGAAGAGGTGGTCCGCGGTGTCGACCTCATCGGTACGCCGCTGACGACGTTCAGCAAGATTGTCGCCGGAGGCACCGACTCCGGTGTCTTCAACGGAACCTGCGGTGCCGAATCAGGAGGCGTACCAGTGAGTGCGGTCTCCCCACCAATCCTCGTTTCCCAGGTCGAGGTCCAGCGCAAGGCGCGGTCGCATGATCGTCTGCCGTTGCTGCCCCCGCCAATCGGGACAACGGATCCGCCACGTTCGTTCCACGGCCATGCTGGGGGTGCACGATGAATCGCGGTCTGAGGCTAGCTCTTTCGGCAACGCTCGCGTTGCCTTTCGCTGCCGCTCCGCTGGCTGGCAACGAAGTCGTGGTGCGGGCCATGAAGGACGAGATGGCGCGCAGCATGGCCGAGCTGCAGCTCGAAGACCTGCCGAAGCCCTACTTCCTCTCGTACACAGTGTTCGATCGCAGCACGTTCCGCGTGATTGCGGAGCTCGGAGGCGTGGTCACGCGCCGAGAGCAGCCAGAGCGGATCCTGAGCGTTGAGATTAGAGTCGGCGATCACAACCTTGACAACACGAACTTCTCAGGCAGGCCGGGCCCAGGGCTGGGCGGACTGTCCGTTCTACCACTGAAGGACGACTACAACGAGATTCGTCGCGCGATCTGGCTCGCTACGGACAGCGCCTACAAGCGGGCCCTAGACATGCTGAGCCGCAAGCAAGCAGCGCTGCAGAACCAGACGGTCGTGGATCGGTCGGCGGACTTCAGTGACGCAGAGACCGTTCAGCACGAGGGTGCACCATCTCCAGAGGAGATCGACGTAGCCGAGCTTGAGGGCCTCGCCAAGCGGCTTTCCGGCACCTACGCGGGCATACCCGCCATCCATGTCTCCAGCGTGGAGATCGAGGCCGGACATGGCCGCACGCTGTACTTGAACAGTGAGGGCTCCTCGTTCGACGTGGACCGCTCCGATGTGTGGCTGACCACCACCGCAGGCACCCGCGCTTCCGACGGAGAGGAGATCTCCGACGGGTTCACCGTGTTTGGCAGTACGGCAGCCGATCTACCGAACGCTGCGGACCTGATAAACCGGATTCAGGAACTCGGGAATCAACTGACAGCACTCCGCGAAGCCCCGATCCTGGATCGCTACGCGGGCCCCGTGCTATTCGAGGGCCAAGCGGCGGGACAACTCGTGCGGTCGGTGCTCCTGCCGCGTCTGCTTGTCGGCAAGACACCGGTAGGTGAGCGCACGCGACCCGGGCAACCGCCCATATCGAGTCAAGGCAACCCGTTCCACGACAAGCTGGGCAGTCGCATCCTGCCGAGGGATCTGGACATTGTGGACAACCCCTCCGCAGAAAGTCATGACGGGACGGCACTGCGGGGTGGCTTCGCCGTCGACGACGAGGGCGTGCCGGCCCAGGAAACCGAGCTCGTACGGCGAGGGATCCTCAAGACGCTGCTCTCGACGCGCAGTCCGATCGAGGGCGTCGAGCAGAGCAACGGGCATAGCCGCGGAGGCGGACCAGCGCCATCCAATCTGTTCCTTGTGCCCACGGACGGGCTTTCGGACGAAGAGCTGACGGAAGAGCTCATGGCTCTGGTCGAGGAGCGGGAACTCGAGTACGGCCTGATCGTGTCAAGGGTGTCGGAGTCCTCCACCAACGCGTTTGCGACACGAACGGCCACTCGCCGCCGTGGAAGCCCCTTGGTGCGAGCTGTTGTTGCCGCGAAGGTCTACCCGGACGGACGACGTGAGCTAGTCCGTTCGGCAGCCCTGTCGGGTGTGTCTGCAGAGACGTTCCGCGACATAGTGGCGGCGTCCGAAGTGCAGAACAGCTTCACGTTTCGGTTCCGAGCGCGTCCGGTGGGATTCGGGTTCAGCTTTGCGTCCCGCATCGGGTCGCCAGCCAGTCTAGTCGTGCCGGCCCTCCTCTTCGAGGACATCTCGGCCAGCCGCCCACCGGACAGCCTCCCTCGGCTACCCGTGGTGCCGCCACCCAGCGCGGACTGACCAGTCGCGCGGCGATACGCCGCAGAAGTCGCCTCAACGAACGGCCGGGCAGTCTCGCTGGAACATGCCGATGCCGGCAACTCCTGCAGCGCCGGCATCCACACAGGCCCGCTCGCGACCTGCATCGACTCCTCCGAGGGCGAAGACTGGCAGCCGCACGGACATGCACGCGGCCTGCAGGCCCTTCAGCCCGACGACCTCGGTCAGGCCCGGCTTCGACCTTGTGGGGAAGACCGGACCGTACACGGCGAAGTCCACTCCCTCCCGCTCCGCACGGCGCAATTCCTCCAAGTCGTGCGTCGAGGATCCGATCAGGAAACCATCTGGGCAGCTGCTCCGCAGCGCGGACGCGGGAGGACCGTTCCCGGGCAGGTGAAGCCCGTCCGCATCCGCAGCCAGAGCAACGTCCAAGCGCGCGTTGACCAGCACCTTCGTTCCAAAGGGTCGAGACCGTCGCACCGCCTCTCGCACCAGGGCCAGCAAATCGCGGGGCTCAAGGTCTTTCTCGCGCACCTGAATCCACGGCACGCCAAGCCTCGTGTTGGCCTCGATGCAGTCCATCAGCGAACCGGTACACCGATGACGATCCGTAATGTAATAACGCATCACAATCGCGTTGCCAGTGGCAGAACTTACGAAACCTGACAATGCTTGACTAAAGTTAAGTCAACAGGCTACACTAAGAATCAGCTGGGAAGCCGATTCGTCGGCTCAATCCGACACTTGGGAACATAGCAAATGAGCAAAGTCATCGGAATCGATCTCGGCACCACCAACTCGGTGGTGGCGGTGATGCAGGCGGGCCAGCCGAGCGTCATCGCGAACCAAGAGGGCACCCGCACAACGCCGTCGGTGGTGGCATTCACCAAGGGCAGTGAGCAACTCGTTGGCCAGACGGCGAAGCGGCAGGCCGTTACGAACCCCGCGGCCACCGTGTACTCCATCAAGCGATTCATGGGCAGACGCCCCTCGGAGGTCGCCGAGGAGTCCAAGCTGATGCCCTACAACACCAGCGCTTCGGGCGACCTGCTCAAGGTCGAAGCGGGCGGTAAGCAGTACTCCCCGCAGGAGATCTCGGCAATGGTTCTCGGGAAGCTCAAGGAGGCGGCCGAGTCGTACCTAGGCGAGAAGATCACGCAGGCCGTGATCACGGTACCGGCGTACTTCAACGACGCCCAGCGGCAGGCGACCAAGGACGCCGGCAAGATCGCCGGCCTAGAGGTTCTGCGCATCATCAACGAGCCCACAGCGGCCGCCCTAGCCTACGGCCTCGACAAGAAGGAGAACGAGACGATCGCCGTCTACGACTTCGGCGGAGGCACGTTCGACATCTCCATCTTGGAGGTCGGAGAAGGTGTGGTCGAGGTCAAGGCCACCAACGGTGACACCCACTTGGGCGGCGACAACATCGACAGCCGCCTGGTTTCTTGGATCGTCGAGGAGTTCCGCAAGGAGCACGGCATCGACCTGACCCAGGACACCATGGCGCTGCAGCGCCTCCGCGAAGCGGCGGAGAAGGCCAAGATGGACCTGTCCACGCTGATGGAGACGGAGATCAACCTGCCCTTCATCACCGCGGACGCCAGCGGTCCGAAGCACCTGCTGCTCTCACTGACGCGGGCGCATCTGGAACAGATGGTCGAGCCCCTGCTCAAGCGTACGCTCGAGCCCTGCAAGAGGGCACTGACCGATGCCGGCGTGAACCCGAGCCAGATCGACGAAGTCGTGATGGTAGGTGGCTCGACCCGCATCCCGCGTGTCCAGCAGCTCGTCAAGGAGCTGTTCGGCAAGGATGTCCACCAGGGCGTCAACGCCGACGAGGTCGTCGCCATCGGCGCCGCCATCCAGGGCGGCGTGCTCAGCGGAGAGGTCAAGGATGTCCTGCTGCTCGACGTGACACCGCTGTCACTGGGCATCGAGACCCTGGGCGGCGTGTTCACGAAGCTCATCGATCGAAACACGACGATCCCCACCCGGAAGTCCGAGATCTTCTCCACCGCTGCTGACAGCCAGACCTCCGTGGAGGTCAAGGTGTCGCAGGGCGAACGTGCAATGGCAGCCGACAACCGTCTGCTGGGCGTGTTCCAGCTCGTCGGCATCCCACCGGCGCCGCGCGGCATTCCACAGATCGAGGTTACGTTCGACATCGACGCCAACGGCATCCTGAACGTGTCCGCCAAGGACAAGGCCACGAGCAAGGAGCAGCAGATCACGATCACCAGCTCCTCCGGGTTGTCACAGGATGAGATCGAGAAGATGGCCCAAGACGCCGAGGCGCACTCGGCGGAGGATACGGCTCGTCGCGAGCAGGTGGAGTCCCGCAATCAGGCGGACTCGATGATTTACTCCACCGCGAAGACGCTCCAGGAACACCGCGACAAGATCGACGCCGCCGACGTGGCGGAGATCGAGAAGGCTCTCTCCAAGGCCCGCGAAGCGGTCAAGAACGGCACGACAGAGGAGATCCGCAAGGCGGTCGAGAACCTGACGCAGGCCAGCCACAAGCTGGCGGAAGCGATGTACAAGTCCCAGCAGGAGACGTCAGAGAACCCGACGGCGGGTGCTGGAGGGAACGCAGATGCCTCAGGCAAGGGCGGCAGCGGCGACGCCGATGTCGTTGACGCGGAGTTCATCAATCCCGACGATGATGCAAAGTCCTAACGCAAGACCCGCGCCCGCCTGGCGGGCGTCACGCGGCTCTGGGCGGGGGTGAGAGTGCCCAGAAGGTCGCAGGACTTCTACGGGACGCTGGGAGTTCCTCGGAACGCAAAGCCAGACGCCATCCGGAGAGCCTACCGACATCTGGCCCGCAAGCTGCACCCAGACGTAAACCCTGGCGACCGCTCCGCCGAGGACCGCTTCAAGGCCGTACAGGAGGCCTACGGGGTCTTAAGCGACCAGAAGAAGCGCGAGTTCTACGACCGCCACGGATTCTACTCCGAGCAGGCCTACTCAGGAGGAGGCAGGCCAGCGGGAGGAAGGCCCGGCGGATTTGGCTTCGACGGCTTCGACTTTACGGACTTCGGCCGACAGGCCGGTCCCGGGGGGCCAAGGGGCCCGGACTTCGGGTCGATCTTCGAGACCTTCATGGGAGGCCGTGGCCGTCGGCGGCCCGACACCGAGCCGAAGCCCGGCGAGGACCTCGAGTACTCGCTGGACATCAGCTTCGACGACGCGATCAACGGTTCCCGTGTTCGCCTCAACGTCAACCGGAAGGCGTCCTGCGGGGCCTGCAGGGGCTCTGGCGAGGCCCGGGGCGCACGGACTGGCACCTGCGCGGTCTGCCGAGGCTCGGGCAACATGCAGCAGGCGGTTGGCAATATGAATTTCACGGTGCCGTGCGGCCAGTGCCGTGGCACTGGCCAGATGCGAACGCCCTGCCGTTCGTGCAGCGGCGAAGGGCGCACTGACACGAGCTCGGCGATCAGTGCGAGCATCCCTGCGGGCACTCGCGACAACTCGCGTGTCCGCCTACCCGGCAAGGGCAACGCAGGCATCCGCGGCGGTGCCGTGGGCGACCTCTACCTGCAAGTACGCGTCGGCAGCCATTCGTTCTTCGAGCGCAAGGGCGACGACATCCACACCGAAATCCCCGTCACTCCGGCGGAAGCCATCCTCGGGGCGCGGGTTGAAGTCCCAACCGTCGATGGCAAGGCGCTGCTGTTCATCCCGCCAGCGACGAGCTCGGGCAAGATCTTCCGCGTCCGCGAGCGTGGTGTGCTGGATCCGCGCACAAAGAAGCGGGGCGACCACTTCGTTACAATCTCGATCGTCGTTCCTGAGATTCCCGACGAGACGACGAAGAGCCTGATGCGTCAGTACGCCGAGCGCAACCCCGAGAACCCTCGCGACCTTCTGCTTGATTCGCTCTAGCCATGGCGAGGCGTAGAAAGACCAAGGGCAGCTACACGATTTCGGTCGTCGCCGAGCACTTCAACGTCCATCCGCAGACGCTGCGTCTATACGAGCGCGAGGGTCTTCTGATGCCTTCCAGGACCGACGGAAACACCCGGCTCTACAATGACGCGGACATGGAGCGCCTAGAGGTGATCCTGTCCTTGACGCGTGACCTTGGGGTCAATCTTGCCGGTGTGGAGATCATCCTGAACATGCGAAGCCGCATGGACGAGATGCAGCGGCAGATGCGCGAGTTCGTGAAGTACGTCAACAACTCGATGGACTGGGCGTCCGACGACGAGGCGGACGATCCACTCTCGAACGCGCTGATTCCGCTGAAGTCGCGTTTCCCTGTGCGGTTCAAGCAAAAAGCAGGCGAAGTGATCGATGCCCCAGCCGCCGACAACGGCGAGACGGAGGGCTGAGGACCCCAGCGTCACGAACGGCCCCCTTGGTCAGGGTGTCGCACGATGTCCGAGCCCTCGGTGCCGGATGTCAAGTAGCTTTCTAATCAAAGGTCCAGCTGCGCGGGTGAGACACGAGGCTGCCTGCGAGCCGACCAACTGATGCGGCGTCCCCGTCGAGGCTGGCCGGGAGCTTAACCCAAGTTTGCCACCCCATTTCATAAGTCATTTGCAATGAGCACATTGCGGTCGTGGAATCAGGCGTGTGGCACTGCATTGCGTGCATGTTCCCTGCGTCGTCTGGGCTGGACAACCAGCCTGCGGACCCCGCCCGGCGAGGCGTCCACGCCCAGCCGCTCGTGGATCGCCCGCTGCCAGGACTCGGCCCGCGTCGCCTTGCGCACGTGCAGCATGCGTCCGTCCGCCTGGCGGAAGACCGCGGTCACCCGCCGCTGGCCCGCCAGGCGACGGCGCAGCGTCGTCCAGCTGGCAGGCGAGCACCGACAGGCACAGGTGGCCCGCGCTGCGCGCGGGCCTGCGGTGGTGGATCGGGCGCGGTCCCAGTGCGCTCCCGAGGGAGCGGAAGACATCCTCCAGGTCGGTCCGCGTCACGCAGGTGCGCCACAGCCGCTCGGCGTCCCAGCCGACGCTGCTGGTGCGCAGGCCGTGGACCCCGGGATGGGTCGCCCCGCTGTCCTCCAGCGGCTGCCGCTTCCAGGCCACCGCCGTCGCGTTGCGGCCCCTGTCGTCCGCCTGCACGTCGATCGCGTCGTGCGGGGCGGCGGACGGATGGCGGGCCTGCAGCCGTCCGATGCGCTGCCAGACCTTCTCCACGCGCCTGGTCGTGCTCTGGCGCGACAGACCCTCGTGCAGCGTCTGCGGAGCCGTCTCGAGGCGCGCGCAGGCCCGCACGCTCTGCCCGCCGGGCGGTGCCGATGGCCAGCGGCTGCCGGTCCGCCGCGCTCTCGAAGCACGTGCTGATCAGGTCGTGCAGGGTGACGGTGGGCTGCAGGTCGAACAGGTCGGCGGTGCGCTGGAGGAGACGCGTCTCGATCGTGTCGCGGTGGCGCAGCAGGCGGTCGCTGGCGCGGTGCAGGGCGTTCAGGCCCATGGTCTCGCAGTCGCAGCCGAGCAGTTCGCCCAGGGCGCTGCGCTGGCGCAGCCAGTGCCACGCGGCACGCTCGGAGGCCGGCGCGGCCATGCGGCTGACGAGGTTGCCGAGGACGGCAGACGGAGCTGCCGCATGGCCCACAGGGCGACGTGCTCGACGCCGACCGAGCGCGGGCGGACCAGCCCCAGGGAGTCGACGTCGACCCGCGGCAGGAGGTGCTGACGGTGGCGCAGCTGGGACCGGGACCGGTCGGACACGCAGAACACGTTCGACGAGCTGAAGAACCCATCGGGCTGGGCAGGGTTCCTGACGCGGCAGCTGACGCCGCCGCGGCGCATGGCGCTGCGGAACGCGTTGGCCTCCAACTGGTGGTCGATCTCCGTGCGGATGCTGAGCCCGCGGGCGTGGCGGGAGGCGAAGACGAGCCGCCCGCAGAGGATGGAGGGTGTCGCGGCACGCTCGGCAGACCACGCTGCGGCTGACCGTCGTGCACGCAACGGCCCAGCGGCTCCGCCCGACGTTCCGGGCGCTGGCGGCCTTTCCCCAAGCATTGCGAACGGCTCCGCAGTGGAGCGCTTGGGAGCGCTGGTGCCGGATTCTCGGCTGGTCATGCACGAAACGCTGCCGCGGCGAGGTGCCAGGCCCGCATCCCCCAAGCGCCGCTGGCCTGAAGCCGAGCGCCAGGAGCCTCTGAACGGCATCCTCAACGGCGGCCACACTGGCTCTGATCACCGCCCAACTGGGGAGTTTCGGTCAAAAAAGCCCTGCTCCCTTCCGAACGTCGGCGGTCCGTGCCGCCACAGCCAGCAGCAGTTCCCTGCCTGCCACGAGGCGCGTAGGTCCCCTGCGAGGAGTGACGGCGTTGGGCGACAGCACGATCGTCCGTACTGGCTGCGCGTGTCGCCCTTGCTGACGCTCTGGTTCGAGCCTCTGCTTCTGGAGCTTGGCTGCAGGCTCCTCCCTGCTGGTCGTCGAGACTATCCACCCTGCCGACGCCGGCAAGCAGTTCGGCGGGCCGTCCACCTGCACCAGCTGTTCGACCTGGAATCCAACTGAAATCGCGGAACCGAAATTCCGCTGGAAGGATTCAAGTCAGTCGACACGGACCCTCCGAATCCTGTGGTTAGATGGATCGGCAATGTAGAGATTGCCGTCCGAATCGAACGCAATCGCTGACGGATCCAGTGAACTCGCGGCGGCGGGGCCGCCGTCGCCACCGAAGCCCCGCTGCCCCGTGCCGGCCACCGTCGTGATGGTGCCCGACGGGTCCACCCGCCGGATGCGGCGATTGCTCCGGTCGGCGATGTAGAGATCGCCTGCCGGGCCAACAGCCACGCCGTACGGGAAGGCCAGCCGAGCCGCCGTCGCGGGGCCGCCGTCGCCGCCGAAGAACCGCTCCCCCGTGCCGGCCACCGTCGTGATGGTGCCCGACGGGTCCACCCGCCGGATGCGGTGGTTGTTTCGGTCGGCGATGTAGAGGTTCCCCATCGGGCCGACCGCCACGCCCTGTGGGAAGAGCAGCTGGGCCTCGGTGGCGGGGCCGCCGTCGCCGCCGAAGCCCCGCTCAGCGCTGCCGGCGACCGTGGTGATGACACCTGACGGGTCCACCCGCCGGATGCGGTGATTGCTCCGGTCGGCGATGTAGAGATCGCCTGCCGGGCCAACCGCCACGCCTTGTGGGTTGCGCAGCTGGGCCTCGGTGGCGGGGCCGCCGTCGCCGCTGAAGCCCCACTCCCCCGTGCCGGCCACCGTCGTGATGGTGCCCGATGGGTCCACCCGCCGGATGCGGTGGTTGACCAGGTCCGCGATGTAGAGATTGCCCGCCGGGTCGAGTGCCACGCCTTCCGGATTGTACAGCTGGGCCTCGGTGGCGGGGCCGCCGTCGCCGCTGAAGCCCCACTCCCCCGTGCCGGCCACCGTGGTCATCACACCCGACGGGTCCACCCGGCGGATGACATGGTTTAAGAGGTCGGCCAAGAACACGTTGCCGGCCCCATCGACTGCGACGCTCCAGGGGCGGTAGAGTCTGGCGTTCGCCGCCGGGACGGGGTCGGCAAGAGACGCAGTCCGGGGTCCGGCGATCGTGGATATGGTTCCGTCACGCACCTGACGGACCCGGTGGTTGAACTCGTCAGCCACATAGAGGCTGCCGTCTTGTCCAACTGCAACGGCGGTCGCCGTCACGAGCCTCGCGGCTGTAGCGGGCCCGCCGTCCCCACTGAAGCCCCAGTCCCCACTGCCTACGACCGTTTCGATGGTTCCTGCGGTATCCACCCTGCGAACACGGCGGTTGGACCGATCCGCGATGTAGAGATTGCCCGCCGGGTCGACCGCCACGCCGTACGGGAAGTTCAGCTGGGCCTCGGTGGCGTGGCCTCCGTCGCCGCCGGAGCCCCGCTCCCCCGTGCCGGCCACCGTCGTGATGGTGCCCGACGGGTCCACCCGTCGGATGCGGTGGTCAAACCTGTCGGCAATGTAGAGGTTCCCCATCCCATCCAGCGCCAAGCCCCATGGAGAACTCATCGTGGCCTCCGTCGCGGGTCCACCGTCGCCGCCGAAGCTTCTCTCTCCGGTGCCGGCGATCGTTGTAATGACGCCTGACAGGTCCACCCGCCGGATGCGGGCGTTGAGTCGGTCGGCGATGTAGAGGTTCCCCACCCCATCCAGCGCCAAGCCGGAGGGACTGCGCAGTTGAGCTTGGGTGGCGGGGCCACCGTCGCCACTGAAGCCCGACTCCCCCGTGCCGGCCACCGTCGTGATGACGCCCATGGGATCCACTCGGCGAATCCGGTGTGCCAAGTAATCGGCGATGTAGAGATTCCCCATCCCATCCAGCGCCAAGGCGACCGGAGTGCGCAGCTGAGCCTCGGTGGCGAGGCCGCCGTCGTCACTGGAGCCCGGCTCCCCCGTGCCGGCCACCGTCGTGATGACGCCCGACGGGTCCACCCGCCGGACCCGATGGTTGTCGAGGTCCCCGATGAACACGCTGCCATCCGGAGCGGCAAGGAGGGTGTAAGGACGGGCAAGCTCCGCCGCCAGAGCGGGCCCGCCGTCCCCCACGTCTCCGGTGCGGCCCTGTCCGGCCACGGTCTCGATCGTTCCGGACGCCACCGGATCCGCCGCCAGGCAGCGCAGGTCGAGGTCCCGGCCGTTCGTGCTCAGGACGGTGAAGGCGAATGCCGGCGCCAAGTTCCAGCCCTGCAGCGCATCGACGGCATCGCCCGGTTGGAAGACGCTCGTCACGAACCCCTCGGTGTGCGCCGCCAAGCCCGACAGCAGCGTGCCGTCGGAAACCACGCAGGTCGAGGACTGCCCCGCCGATGGAGCGGCGGAGGACAGCAGCGCGACGGCAATCAGGAGAGGGAGGGGAGCGCGCAGCGGTTGCCCGCCGCCCCTGGTGGATGTGTGCAGGATCATGGTGCCCGCAATTGTATGAGGGGGGGGGGGGGAAGTCAACCGACCCGGACCGAACAGTGGAGGTTTCCCATCGCTTGCGAGCTCGCGCGCGCTTGGCCTGCGGGCAATCTTTGTTCGGGGACCGTCAAGGGCCGTGCTCCCTCGATCCTGCACTGAATCGGTTGGAGGGTGGCTGCCCATGGCTGGCTGAGGCCCAGAGGGAGCCGCCTACTGCTGCGGTTCCGCGCCCTCGTCGTCCGGGCGCAGGCGCAGGCCCATGCACCGTGCGGTTCTGAAGTCAGTGGATGGGATGTGCGCGCCAGGCGAACTGGCGGGAAGGCAGAGGGTGGAAGCCCCTTGGAACGAAGGCCTGGCCAAGCCGCGCTTCACCGCGAGCCGCGCGACGCTGTCCGCGAGGGCAGCGGCGCAGCGGCGCTAGCGGTGCGTGTGGGTCGGGCCACAGAGGGGTGCAAAGGTCCTTTCCACGGATCAGGCGATCGTGTGGCAGCATTGCTTGCCGTGAAAGAACGACTGCATGCAGTCCGGCGTCGACTGCAACGCCTCCAGTGCGCGCAGGAGAAGGTTGTGCATCTCCTCCACATTCTTGAAGGCTCAATTCGCGAAACGTGTGCATTGGGGTGCCAAGGAGGCGAGCAGGCAGGCCCGCGGGGAGGGCTGGCTGGCCAGACCGATCTCCTGATGCCAGCGCAGGTAGTTGCCGAGGCACTTGGTCGCCACGCCGTGGAACGGCAGCAGGAACTGCTGCAGCTGGCGGTGGCGCTGGTTGACCGTCTGGATGGGGTGGCTGCCGCGCAGGCGCTGTCCGGCCGCCCGGTGGACGGCCTCGTGCTGGACCGCCAGGCTGCGCGCGCAGCCCGGGCAGCCTGTCCCGCCGTCCGTCACCAGCACGGCGTCGGACGCCAGCAGCGGCTCCAGCGCCGCCTGGCCCGGCCCCCCCGCCCCCCCCGCGCCGGCGCGGCTTGCGGTCCATGTTCCGCTCCCCCTTGCGGCTGTGCCGGAAGCACGTCTCGTCGGCCTCCGCCAGTCCGGCTCTCCCGCCTGCACCCCGCAGCGCTGGGCGGCCTTGCGGACCGACTCGCGGGCCAGCCAGCGCTTGCGCTGGTGCAGCCCGGCCAGCGGTGTCCCGGTCAGCGCGTGGAACGTCCGCCGGCAGGCCTTGCAGGCGTAGCGGCGCAGCCGGTGCGCGCAGCCCCGCCGGACAGCCCCGCCGGCTCCGCAGCGCGGGCAGCGCCGTCTCTCGTCGACGCGCAGCTCGATCGCGGCCCGGGAGGCCGCCTCGTCCCCCTGCTCCTGGGCGATCTGCTGCAGCCGCTCGCGCTGGGCCGCCGTCAGCCAGCCAGTGCTGGAACTCTTCGTTGGTCATGGGATCCAAGTCCTTCATTCGAAAAAACTTATAGAATATATCGATCAAAATGCACACGTTTCACGAATTGAGCCTTCTTGAACATCCTCTGTCCTGCTTCCCGCCTCACGGGCCCCAGATCCTCTCCATCGGGTTCCATTCCGGAGAGGAGGCGGGAAGGAAATGCACTGCAGGGCGATCCCTCCCCCCGTCACTGCCTGGAATGGCCGCGGTGGGCCAGCGGCTGCCGGTCCGCCGCGCCCTCGAAGCACGTGCTGGTCAGGTCGTGCAGGGTGACGGTGGGCTGCAGGTCGAACAGGTCGGCGGCGCTGCGCTGGGCCTCGTCCTCGACCGTGGGGCAGCAGGCCCCGAACTCGAGGGACCGCTGGGGGGGGGGGGGGCGAGGATGCGCTCGACGCGGGCGCACAGCGCCGGCCCGTCCCCGCGCGGCAGGGCGACGTGGCGGCCGAGGTTGCGCAGGGTGCGCTGGCGCACCCTGGAGCCGCAGCGGACGGAGCGGACGAGGCGCTGGGTGAAGTGGGGCTCCTTGGCCCCTGGCGCGGGGGCGGGTGGGGGTCCGGCGGACGAACAGGCTCCGATGGGAGCAGGCCTTGGGGCGGGAGTCAGGGAATTGTAAGTTATTAGGGCACTGCATTTGGGGTTTCAGGAGGCTGGCCATTGAAAACCAACGACTTGCAGCGCAAAACACGCCGAATTCGGCCAGAATCGCTCCTCGCTTGGCGAACTTGGGCTAGAGGGCCGGGGCAACGAAGAGCGGTTCGTCCAGGGATTTCACCCAGCCGACACGACTCTTGGAACAATGTCGAAGCCACGGATCGCTAGCTTGCGGTTCCAAAGTAGACGTGCGAATTCCAATGGTGCGGGATCCGGCGCCTCCGGGCCCAACAGACCAAGGGATGCGAGCTTCCTGTCGAACTCCCGCTGTCTTCTATACCCAGGAAGACTCTGATCCATGTACCGGGACTTCATGTAGAGCAACCGCTTGGCCCGCCGGTTCCTGGCGTGGTCGTGGTAGCGGATTGTCTGCCTCCTCAAGTCGATCTTGACGCGCTCGCGAAGCAGCGGCAGAGGCGAGGTCTCATAGGCATTGCACTTCAGGAGCGTGAGCTTCTGGGAAGCGACGTGGATCTTGATCAAGTCAGATTGCTCGATGTCGCCATAGAGTTGCTCTGCACATCCGATATACGCGCGCAGCACGGTCGGCAGGCGATCCGCTAAACGCACGTCGACCTGCATTGCGTCCTGCCCATCGAAGCAGCCAATGCCCTCCGCATGGGCCTTGGTTGCGGCCTCGTGTAGGACGGATGTGTTCGAGAGAGAGAAGAGCAGGCTCCGACCCGTGGCCTCGGCGTTCGCGTAGGAGCCGAAGAACGCTCGTACATCCCGTTGCAATCCCGTGGGCAGCTTGCGGTATCGCTTTCGCTCCCCAAAGAGATTCAGTGCGAAGTAGAGCGTCAGGTCTTCAGTCCGCGCTGAGGCCCGCTGCTTCAATGCCTTTTCTTGGTAGGCAGTGGCCACCATGCGCGTGGCCCTAGCAAGGGATCCGAACTGGGTCAGGATTTCCTGTGCGACATCGTGATGCAGTTCGTCCAGTTCGGGAAAGCGGCCCAACTCCAAGGCTCGAACCCAGACCGCCTCAACGAGTTCACGATTCTCCTCCAGCAGTGCTTCGGGTGTGCGCCGGATTGGTCGTTTGGCGATCGGAGGACGTGGTCGACCGAACACTGCCTCCCGGTCTCGATGTCGTCGGCCTTCAAGAAACTCCTGCTCAATGATCTTGTCCCGAAAGGCGAAGTAGACGCCCGGTGCCACCGGAATCGCCTCTTGGCCGATCGCATTCCGCACAAGCGCCTGCGTCTCGCCGTGCGCGAAGTGTTTCTGGAACGTTCCGCGGGAGGAGAGGTACCCGTCGCCGTGCGGCAGGCACCGTGATACATCCTCCCGACCTGCGGTCAGGACTGCGATGGAGAGAACCGACCGAGCCAGAGCGAACGCCCTTCGCAGGACTTCAATCCGCTCCGCCGGATCTTCGATCACGTTGAGCACGAATCCCAGATTGACCACATCGGATTCCTTCAGGGGCGCGTCTGGAGCGTAGTGAGGATCCCACCCTGAAGACTCGAGACCGGCTGCGGTCAATGCAGCGATGTCATCTCCTCGGCCGCATCCGTAGTCGAACACCTTGATTGCGCGACCCAAGAGTCCGTGACGATGCAGAGCCTGCATCGGCGCGGAGAGCGTAGAGCGCGAGATCGCTGTCCGAAAGCGTTGGACCACCACACGCTGCTCGCTCGAGCGGGGCCCTTGGACCGACAATTCAGCGACTTCGTGCTCGACCACGGTAAGGCCAGCGTTTCGGAGTCGCGTCTCCCACTGCCTGCGGAAACCAATCGACTTTGGATTCTCGAAGAGACCGCGGTCTTCGAGTGTCTTGGTCAAGCGGACAAACACCGCTCGACGCGGGTCGTCCGAGGGCAGAAGCAGTTCCTTTCTGTGGAGTATCGGCGGATTGCGGGACGCCCGATAGCTGCGGTGGCTCGATGTGTTGGCCTTCGTGTCGACGGTCCAGCTGTCAAGCAGCGCTGGAAACGGATGCGCATCGAAGCTCTGGTAGGCCAAGAGCGAAATGCGATGGGGATCCGATGCGTGCAGCTTGACCACATTGAAGGCCTGACGCTCGACAGCTGCGAGGCGCACGGCAGCGTCGATCGATCGCTGCACAGCCGTGTCGCGACCGTCGACGGCAGAAATGTGGAGGTAGAGTGCCTGACCGACTCGCTTACCCGTCGACCAGAGTCCGGTAAGCGTATCCTTCACGCCCGATCAGCGGACCACGCCTGCCGAATCGCAGCGGCGAGAGTCCGAGAGTCGCTGGAGTCAATGTACGGCACCTGGCCGTAGATCCGCTCTCCCGACCCGAGGTCCGCGATGATGTGCCCCTTCCCCATCAACTCTTCGGCACCCTTGCTTCCGAGCGCAATCTTCGACGAACCTTGGTCGGCCAGCCTCAGAATCAGTTTGTTGCCCAGATTGGTTCGCAGCTGCATGGTCATGACGTCCTTGTCCGCCCTCTGGTAGATCATCACCAAATGAAGGCCAGCAGCTCGGGCCTTGGTCGCAATGCTGTTGAGGATGCCTTCCACCTTCTTCTTGAACTCGTCGTCCTGCATCCAGTTCGCGACCTCGTCGAAGAAGATGAAGACATAGGGAATTCGCTTGGATGGCTCGCAGGTGCGGTTGAACTCCGCGATGTTCGCGCATTTGGCCAGCGCGATGCGCGAGTAGCGGCTCTCCATCTTGGCAACCAGGTCTTCCAGAAGTTTGATGGCAGCGTCACGCTCCGCAACGATCCCCCCTTGCAGGTGCGGCAGGTTCGGTGCCCAAGGATAGTCCACACCCTGCTTGGGATCTATCAGGTGGACCTCCACGCACCGCGGGTCGTTGAATGCGCAGATGTCGAGAATCAGGTTTGCCGCCAAGATCCCCTTGCCACTGCCGGTGGTACCTGAGACGAGGGTGTGTGGGGCCGCAGACGGCTGGGCTGCGAAGTCGCCTGCCAACGGCAGATAGAACAGCTTCCCGTCATCCTCCTTCTCGCCGATCACCGGGGCAAGGTTGTGGGTCGGAGAATCTGCGCTTAGCATTCTCCGCAGCCACGCATCGGCCAATAGCAGGATCTTGCGGTTCGGACGCCGGATCGCGACTACGAAATAGCCGGGTCTGGGCGTGACACGAACGATCTCGATGCTGTGGCGAACCAGCATGCGATCGACCTTGTGCCTGATCATCCAGTTGATGTTGACCGACCGTCCCCCTACACGGACCAGGCCGGCGTTCGGCGTCAGGCGAATCGCCTCCACCGGCGCATCGAAGCCTTCTTCCTGCAACGCAACACGCAGTCGGTGTGTTTGGTCCTGCAGCCAGTTCAGGTCACTGTCCTGGTCTGCCGGCGGCTGGATTTCCGACACTGCGCGGTGGATTTCGTCCTTCCAACCAATCGGTACGGAGGAGGGCTCTTCGTGGCCGTGGCAAGTCAGTTCGGGCGTAGCGCCCTGGCCCCGGCCGTCGGTCTCGCCAGAGGCTTGCGCGCCAGCTTCGGTTGGATCGGTATCGATCGGTGCGACGCCTACCGACTCCACGTCTGAGCCCGAGTCGCCTCCGACTCCAGTCGGGTCCGGACCATCCTCAGACTGTGTACTCGGCCAAGATGGCGGTATGTGGAGCAAGCACCCCGCTTGGTCGTGCAGTATGCCGCGGAGCGACTTCGCGATCAAGTCTGCACCAAGCGTCCATTGCGCAATCTTGCGACGCTTTATTCTGTCACAGTTCGGATCAGCGATTTGCAGGTCCAGATCTTGGTCTGATCCTGCTTGGTCATGCACGGTTACCACTGAATGCGCAGAGACCTCCACAGGGACATTGCAGCTCCTAATGTTGTCGATCCACTCGTCGAATGACCACCCTCCAAGGCGGTCAAGGTCGGCCCATGGCTCCATATGCTCTACCAACAGATCTGCCAGCCGCTTGTGCCAGATGGTGTTGTCGACAGTTCCTTCGCCCCGCTGGAACCGGCCCTTGATCGCAGTGTAGGTTTCCTCCAACTGGTCCCAGGACTTCTTCTTGCTCTTGCTTGCACCAGCCTTTCCGATGCACTTCGCTTCCGCGATCACCAGGTGGATCCGTTGTCCACCGGACGAGTCCACTTGCAGGTCGACAGCCAGAATATCCGCAAGTTCGCCCTCTAGATCCAGCCAGTCCTGAATCTCATCCAAGAAGGACATGGCTGTCCGATGGTCCTGCACGCCTTGCCTGAGCAGCAGTTCCAGTTCTCGCTGAGTGACGATCACACCGATCAATTCGCGCGCATAGTTGTCCCACAGTGAGCCCCGCATGAAGATCCCGCCCGAAAGGCCCGTAGCTCGTTCGTGTATGGCATCAACGATCGCATCCATTTCCTCGGGACTTCGACCTGACAGCATCCGACGCACGTCTTCCTCAAGACGACTGCGTAGGTCATTACGCAACATCTCCGTGGAAACGATCACGTTATGGGTGGAACGGGGCGTTGAGAAGTACCGGAGGATGCGCAACTTGTCGTCTTCGCAGCCGATCGTCCTCCGGTCGGCAATACGGTCGTATGTGACTACCCAGCTCGCGATGCTGTGGGCTTCTTCAAGGCGCTGCTTGATTTCGACCGATGCAAACTCGACTTCCTGTGCGGGAACGAAGTGCTTGGCGGTTGCCGAAGGCTTGCGGTGATTCGCGTCATGAAGCACATCAAGATAGCTCTGAGTACAGGTTGTCTGGAGTGGTGAGGTGAGGTAAACCGAGGTCGAGAGACTGCCACGCTTCAGGCTCTTGCGTCTAGTTGTGTCATTGGGGGCATGGCTTAGAGGAGACTCTCGGGCATCTGGCTGGTGAACCTCGTGCCAGCACACGCGTGCGTGCGGTGCCAGGACATCGTGAAGCAGCAACAAGTCATGCTGGTGTTTCCCACCCAGTGCGTCTTGTGCCGAGATCCCGATGCGTAGGCGTGAGAGGAATGTGCGGGCCGCTTCGCTTGTCAGCGACGCTTCGAGCTCTCGTCCGATGCGACGATTCTGATGCTCGTAGATGCGACGGAGCTTGGTCGGGTCGCTGTGCGTGACCGTCAGATCGCAACGCAGATCGGAATGCCGCTGAATCAGCTGAGCGAGGTGCTTCGCCACCATGACGGGAAGTTCCTCTGATTCCGAGTCGAACAGAACGACAGAGAAATTTGCTTGGTCGTGCGGATTGAGTGCTAGATAGTGCTCTGCGATCTTGCCGAATCGGCCAACCACATCCTTTACCGGCTTTTCCACAGGGGGCGCTCCGGCGTCGGCACCGTACTCCGTGGCTGCCGGTTGCAGCAGACTGTATCCCCCTCTCTGTTCGGTCTCGACGACCAAGTGCGACTGACCATCCTCGGTGCGGACCAAGGCCGTGTTCGCGTAGTACGAGTCTTGGAGGCTCCGACGGCGGTCGTTGGCGTAATCTTCGACTTGGACGCCCTCAATCGATGGACTCGACAAGATCCGCTGCATGGCTCTTGCGGCCTGATGAGCCTTCACGGTGAGCTCTAGGAGACGAAGCGGATGCCAAGGGGTCACGATCATCGCGGGCGTGACCCCCCTGACCGTAGCAGTGCCAATTTCGAGTAGAGGCTCCCAAACTTGCTGAACGAGCACGGCAGAACGGGCGTGTTCGCGCAGCCACACAAGGAGCGCACCATATCGCTCAGACTGTTCGACGAGACTCGGGTCAGCCAATCCGCTGCCTCCGGGGGCCACCAGCGCCTTGATAGCCGCGGTGTACGAGGTGCGGAAGCTCTCGAACAACCTCAGCGCCTCTCCCTGACGGTCCTCGTTCAATACCCCTTCGGAGTGCTTTCGGAGGGCGTCGGGCCACGATTGATCGATGCAGTTCCATTCCCGGTCCGCCGGATCCTCGCCGGCGTTCGCCAAGGCACCTTCGCTATAGCCGTAGCTGTCGGTGACGCTCGCGACCTGACTCAAAGTCGGCCGATCGAGTTTGGAACCGGAGGAACCTTGTGCTGCTGCCACCCTAGAGCGCAGTAGGTGGGCAGACTCCGCCTCGTCGGGCAGAACACGACGTAGGTCCGATGACATCGCAGCCACGAAGGACTGCGGATCCGGAGACCAGATCATTTGCGCGGCGGGGTGCCCAAGCGCAGCGGAGGGCGCAGGCCCGGAGTTTCCGGCTTGATCTGCCGAGGCCTGCTCCACCAGATAGGCCTCGAACTCGAACTCGCGCCGTCTCCTACCCTTCCTGGTCGCACTATCCGACCGGACTTCGTCCTCCCACTCACCGGTCCAGCATCGACCGAACTTTAGCTTGACTCTTGGTCCGAGGAGCTGGTCCAGACCACGGTAGCGATCTCGCAGGAAGTGGCAGAGATCCGAGTTCTTGTGCTCTGTCCAGAACGGCTTCTTGTCCCCGTCACGCAGCTGGATGATCAGTGTCCGATCCGACGGGTTGTCGACCGACCCGAATGCGCGTTCGGTCAGGTCAACTAACCCGAGTAGCAAGTCGTCGTCTTGCTTGATCGGCTTCTGGAAGACCAAACGCTGCCACTTCTTGTAGAGGCTGACAAGATCTCTCAGGCGCTCTCGGTGACGAAAGTAGATTCTGCGGAGTTCCGGCGTCGGCCGCACTCGGCCTCCATGCAGGCGCGCCAGGATCGATCGCTCATCCTCTTGCAGGGTTTCAGGATGGTTGTCGTCGAGAAACTTAATCGTCGAAGCGCCTAGGTTCGCGGGACCCGTCTTCTTCTTGTCTTCGAAGAACTTTCGTACCTGTGGCCACGGAACCCGTGCCACGGCACTCTGGCTAGGACGCCACCGATTCGCTGTGAGTTCCCTGTCGCCGACTAGGCCTCGTAGGGCTGCCGCAGTCTCGTTCGTGAGATCGCCATCTCCCGACAGTCGTTCAATGGCGTCCCACATTTCCTTCTTGCGTCGATCGTCTCCACGCCTGCTGCGCAAATACAGGTAGGGTCTGAATTCGTCGCGGCAACCCCGAAAGGAAGCAGCGGGAGACGACATCAGCGAGTCCAGCTCATTGTCAGCAAGGCAGTCGCGTGGCAATTGCAAAGTCGGAAGACCGTGGTTAATGGCCCGTCGCAATGACATCCCGCGAGCTCCCGTCATGGAGTCGCGCAGGCTTACGCAAAACTCCGCAAGCATGCTCGACGATGCTAGGACTCCGGATTCCATCAGCCCTCGGAGCACTGAGGTCAACTCACCTGCAACGGACGTGCCCCCATAAGTGGGGAGCGCATGATCCGCCCAAACATCAGCCTTGGTGGGATCCATGATCCATGCGTGATTGATTCTCTGTACGCCGCCGAGGCTCTGGAGGACCTCTTCCATCTGACGCCCCGGTACGGAGAACAGAGTCGCAACGACTCCTTCGCCACTGTGGTTTCGATACCATGTCGCGGCCTCATCAGACCGCAGTCGACTGGACAACCAGTCCGTCGCAAGCTCTGGATGGATCCCCACTTCGATACGGTTGTGGTCATCGCTACGGTTGTGGTCGGATACGCTGATCTCGGAAACGGCCTCCGCAACTGCGCAAGTGACATCCTTGCCAAGGTCCACCATTGCGTAGACTACGCGGCTACCACCAGCTCGCCGGATCACGGGCCGGAGACGCGCCGCGACGACCTCGCCGATGAGTGCGGATGGATCGTCCATTTTTGCAATGACGTTCATTGCTCTACCTTGTGAAATGGGTTCTTGACGAACGCGCAGGCATCCGACTTCCTATCCAGGAATCCCAGTGTCCGTAGTCGATCCTCTAGACACCGCTCATTTTCCTTTAGTGGCTCAAGAAACGCTGCGCGACTGCCGAAGTAATCCAATGCCTGACGCTGGCCGATCACAATCCGATAGCGGGAGTATAGTCGCTGAACGAAAACCCCCAATTCCATCGGTCCTTGTACATTCACAAGGACCAGTGCCCCGAGAAAAGCATCGTCTGGTGCATACCAAGTCCCGACGCCCTGTCGACTGGTCGAAATACCGGAGCCTTTTGCTAGGCTTGCGATAGTGGACCATATTGAGTGGTTCGAACTGAGCGCATCGGACTGCAGATCTTCCAGCATCGCCGCAGGAGTCCGCCCCTGTGTACCCTGGAAGCGAAACATGTCCCTAAGTCTGTTCTTGGCACTCTCGAATTTCAGCCCGTTTCCGGACTGTCCGGTCCAGAATTCCGACTGAGAAAAGCCGTCAAGATAGGATTCGATAGCCTTTTTTGGCAGCTTGATGTGGCTGTCGTACTGTGCGATGGCCATCCTGCGCACCTCGTTGCCCGACCGAGCTGCGGAAAGGTCGAAGATGAACGGCGGAAACTTCCGCGGCGACAGACCTTCGGCCTTGCTAGCTCTGTCCAAGAGATAGATGATCAGGTGCAGCGCACTGACCCTCATCAGCGGATCGAGAAGTTCTTCGATCTGCATCCCGCGCAGCGATAGGAGGGAGATCCAGTCTTCCGCCAGATAGTCGTACAGTTCGAGCCGAGGAAAAGGCAGGTAGCCTGTCCTGAGCTCGACGCTGCCGCCGCTCGTTCCGCGGTAGTTGCCGCTTCCGATCAGCATTGCTAGACGGTTCCAGGGTGTCTCTCTGGAGAGGAGTCGCTCCTGCAGCAGCGCTTCTGCTCGTTTCCTTTGGTCCGGATCGGAGCGACCAAGCATCAGGTAGAGCATCTCTCCGCTACGCCGCATGAACCGACGATCGGCGCGGGCGCCCTTTTCGGCCGTACCGATGTCCGCAAAGAGCATGTTCGGACCGAGCGGCAGCAGATGTCGCGATGTCCACCGCTTCGCAGAACCTGCCTCGACCTCGGCCGAGCGCAACAGTGAGACAGCGCGGTGAAACGAGGCCTCGTCGACGAAGACCTTGGATAGGTGGTCAAGATCATGGGGCCAGCTCTCGTACCGCGTCTTCGTCCGGTGCTTGATCTTCCCCCAAGTGGCGCTAAGGTTCGGATCTGTGATGTCGGTGTCCCGAAACAGCAGATGTCGAAGCACTGAGTTCCGAGACACACAGTACTTCACGGATTCATGCTTGAATCTCGGTTGCGTATTAGCTCTTCCGCCCAAATCCTCCACAAGTGACAAGGGCTCAAACAGGCCAGATGGCGCTGATTCTATGTGTCGATGGAACAGTATGTGCATGCATTCGATTAGCGCGAACCATGGAGGTTGGTTGTCGTAGAAGACGAGACCCCAGATGCCAAATTGAGTCCAGTTTCTGATGTGGTTGATCTGCAGAGACTCGGGTACATCCATCGCCTCGGCGGGGATTACCAACCGAGTGCTGTTGCGGCACTGCTGAATCATGCTTTCATCACCTTGATCGCTTGGCTCTTGATCGAAGCTTCGCTATCGAGCGAAAGAATCTTGATATCGTCAAACCTGATGTCAACCGAGTTCCGTCGATTGTAGCCCAATATTCTAGCCATTGACTCACGCACGACCATCGCGAAATGCTTGATCTCTTGCTGGCATTGGCTTGAGAAGCTGGTTGGCAGATAGCCTTTGGAGACACGAACCAGATATTCGAAAAGATATGGAGTAATGCCTATCCTTGGGGGATCGAAGTCCGGAAGGTGTTGCGACGTGACTTCTAGACAAGGTATATTGCGGTTCTCGTCATGGCACTCCCGAATGTGAAATAGACTCATTCCACTGACGTTGCGAGGAATGCCTCCTGTCGTCGCGATGATCCCGCTTGGATCATCGGCCTTGCCAATGCTCGATGCGATCCAAAGTAAGCTGTCTTCACTGGTCATGAAGCCGGTGAGAGCTCTATTCATTCCTCGGACGATCTTGAACATCTGGTGGTCAATGACATTGCTCTGTATGCGCGTGCGGGATCCGCTGTCGGTGGCAACCGCGTGCTTGAAGTCGAGGTAGTGCGAACCGTTGTGTAACACGGTGAGCAACCAGATCGACTCGTCAACCTGGCGGTCGTCGGGCATCTGGAAGAAGAGACGCCGTCTCTGCGAGGCAATTGCTGACGGAAATTGACTCAGTCTTGACCGATGTCTAGGTTCCTGGAGGTACTGGGCACGGGTCTCATGGAATACGGACCGACCATAGATCGGATCAATCTCCTCTAGGCGCTCTGCCGTCGACGATGGATCATCGAAGAGCAGTAGACGGTCAAACCGGTTCGTTGACTCGGCGCCGATGCCGAGTCCGTCGAGTACAGAAAACACTCCGTACCGACTGCGCGTGTCGCTGGTCAGGTTCAATCCGACGGCACTGGCGTAGGGGTTGGTATTTCGATAAGCGTCTTTCTCCGCTCTCTTGCAAGCCGTTTCACAAGTCATCAGCGGCGCATCGTGATCCTTGTGGTCTCCGAGAACGATGTTGACGACCAGCGAGATGATCTGTCGCAGAGGGATGTGCTGACCGTTTGCTGCGGCGATTTCAATCGCCCCCTGAAGCCGCCCTCGGAAGTTCCGGCTGTCGGGCTTTTCGTCGCCGAGCAGAAGCCTCCGATTGATTTGGATTGGACACCGGTCCTGATCGGCGGCGAGCGAGCAGCCCTCGCAACCCGACTGCCACTGAGGGTGAGCCAAGAGCTCATCAATGACATCGCCGACCACGGACCTCTCTGCTTCCTCTGTGCGATGGCTCAGATTGAATAGCTTGAACGACAGCTTGCCGACGGGATCTTCAGTACAGTCCTCGTGCAGCATCCTTGACAGCGTCAAGTGCACAAGGTGGTGTTCGCTGCCTTTGGGACTGTTCTCGGTCGCCACTCGCCACATTTCGAGGAGTTGGCCGTCGTTGGCAGCGATCAAATAGACAGTGTCTGGATCACGTCCAGTGAGGCTGCGTGTGATGCCGTCGATTTCCTCAGCCTTCCTGGACGCCGGGAATTCGCTCAGGTCTCGGATGACGCGAAGTGTCCTTCCTCCTTGCAACGAGACGGTCAGGACCAGGTCATCGCCAGGCCAAGCCGTCCGCTCCCCGCCTGGGAGATCCGCAAAGACCTGCCGAATGTGCCAAGTCTTGCCATCCCCTGCTGTGCCCGTCAGGATGATGTTCGTAGGTGCATCGCTGTTCAGGATGCTGCCGATCGTCTCGACAAGCGGCGCCCTGATCCGGAACTCCTCGACACCAAATCGCTTCGCCCCCTTGCGCACGTGCTCGTCGTACAGCGAATCCGAGGCGGCGCTGGGACCGTAGGTCCGGAGGAGCTGGACAAGTGGGTTGTAGGTCATGGGCTTGGTTCCGTCACAGATGGCAGATGGCACATCCCTCTGAGTCGCCCTTGGTTTTCACAGCGCGCCGCGGCATGGCGGCAACTTCATCGAGGGATCGTCCGTCCACCCACGTGTACCCTCGACCGTCCTGCTGTTCTTCGTAGCCCTTGGCGCGCTCGAAGAGGGCGGGATGGCGCTCCTTGAGTCCCTGCCATTCCGCGATCTGCTGGTAGAAGCAGAAGTAGCACCCTGAGCGCGATCGCCAGGTGTAGTACTCGGGCAGCCCAAGGCCGCTCTCGTCGAGTAGCCGCTGAACGTCGGCCAGGCCGAAGCCAAGGTCCTTGAACGGATAGACGGGCGTAATGTTGGATTTTTCGGAAAGGACGACAGGCTTGCTGCCAGATCCTGTGTAGCCCTTGCGCTGCTCGTCGGCGCGGATCGCAATGTACGAGTAGGCGCGATCTGATCCCACGTGTTGCTCGAACGGATGGATCTTCAGCATGCGCGTGCACCAGCGGCTACGCGGACTGGGCAGGAATCCTGCGAAGTGTTCGTACAGCACGACATCGAACGCCGTGCGCCCAGGCCTCGCCGCCACGTCCAGCAGTTCTAGGGCCGAGACCCGCTCGACCGGGGCGTCGAGGACATGTTCGAGACGGTCGAAATAGGCGTATGTCTCCGGCAGTTCGGCGCCAGTGTCAGAAAACACGTATTCGAACGGAATGTCCGGGAAGTGTTGTGAGAGGTGTACAGCGAGAGCGGTGCTGTCCTTACCACCAGAGAGCGGAACGATGTGGCGGGCGCCACAATCCTGGAAAGCAACGCTCGATTCGACCGGTTCGATCACTGTGTCAAATCCTTGTTGTGTTCACGGCATCGGCGGGGCGTGGATTCAGACATTGCGGAGTATTTGCTCTAGTGCCTGAATCCGGGCGTGCACAAGTGGCGCAATCGCCTTGCTATGGCTTGCAGACGCGAGGGCCGTGTCCTCGATCCGCTGCTTGCACTCGCGGAGCTGCAGCCGGAATCGATCTGCAGTCGAGTCCTGCCATTGATCTACTCCCTGCTGCAGGAGAATCGAACTCAGTGCGCGAGCCAAGCTCTGAGGCGTGTACCGGCCGTTCAATGTGTCAAGCGCAGTCCGCAGGACGGTCTTGTCCGTGATCCTGAGGTCGCTACGGGCGCGCAGTGCATCCACATCGAGACAGCGAATCCAGCTCCCCACACGTGCGAGGGGATCGCCATCCGTGTCCACGGCCAGGGTCTCGGCGATGATCTCGATCGCGAGATCGGTGTAGCCCTCGATTAGCCCGTCAACCTCTCCGCGCACCCGCTCGACCGTAGCGATGATCTGCGGGTAGCGGTCGGCCTCGTCAGAACTGCCGAGGGTGTTCGGAAGATCCTTCAGGAACAGCTCTCCGGGATCCGTAGCTCCGTTAATGAGCTGAAGCAGAGTGCGAGCATCCTTGGACAGGTGAGTGGTTCTCCACGCACCTGCAGGAACGGTGGCCTTCCATACATTGAGCGCGTCCCAAGCGAACCGGACGTTTTCTTCACTCCAAGGGTCCCGTGGACGGACATGTGCGAAAACGTAGGCGATCTCGGCCAAGTACGAAGACGTCGCTTCGTCGAACTTGTACACTGCCACCGCGTGGCGCTGCGGCTCCACGAACATGCTGCTGGCGCTAAAGCCCAACAGCACTGGGACGTACTTTCCGTCGGCGCGCACGCATACCGCGCGGGCGAATGCACGGTAGGCAGCCATCACGAGAACGGGCAGAACTCCGGAGGGCAGGCCGATCGGCGGGCCACGGAGATCCGCAATGATGCTGGGAATCTGCTTCGGCGTCGTCGCAGGTTTCTGAAAGAAATCCTGAAGGCTCTGCCAGCAAACCTTCAGCCCACGGTCTTCGACCTCCGCCGGGCTGGCGAACCTGCCTGACGATCCGTCAGCAAGGTGCAGGCCCGTCTTCTCGAGGACAGTCCGATAGATGGACGCCTCGGCTGATGTGTCCTTCGGGGCGTATCCGAGACGCGCCTTGTGACCGTGCTCCATGATCCGGAGAATCACCCGGACGCTAGCGGTGCGGATTTGCCTGGACAGCTTGTTCCGCATCAGTTGGTCGTTCGCGATGATTGGCGTGACTGGATACCAGCTGTCCATCAGGTGCGAGACCGCCACACCAGCAGGGGTCTCAGGTGTGACCGCTAGCCTTGACCCGCCCGAAATCCAAGAGGTGTCGGGCGACCGTTCGCTGATAAGCCGATGTAGGACCAGGTCCAGATGTGCACGCGCGACCGAAAGGAGTTCGTCTATCTCCTGGCTGACCAACGGATCCTCCCCAAGAATCACGTCGTCTTTGCGCAAGGCGAGGAGCGCCTCGACTTCGAGCGCCGCATCGTGAACGGGAATCGGTTCGTCCGCGAGCACAAACACCAACCGCGAGTTCGAGGAACACTGGCCCTGTTTGACGCGCTTCATCGCCGTCCTCAGCGAGCCCCGTCCGTCCGCCAGAACGTAGAGGACATGGCCCCAAGCCTCGTCGTCGGAAACGAGATCCTCCAAGACCGAGGTTGCGATCACTGCGGAGGTCATGACGTAGTGGCCCTCCAGATAACGCGCAGTGCCGTATTCCGTGTTGTGTCGCGAGGGACGAACGGACGGCGCTGGTCGGTGCTCATCGAGGAATCTCACAACGTCAAACGAGTCGACCCGCTGCGCCCTGAAGTCCCGGATCCTAGTGACGAGATCCACGTCAGCTCCGCACCAGATCGAGACGTCGTCATGCGACCGCCTGTGAATCAAGAGCTTTCGGTCGATCAACGCCTGCACGGTTGCGACGGCCTGCCTGGCGCCGCAACCGTGTCGACTCGCCAGAGCGAGTTCCAGTGCTCCACGACTCAGTCGTCGGCGTTCGCCATGGGTTCCCAGCTGGAACAGGCAAGCGGCTGTTAGCGCCTCGTGCGCCAGAAGTCCATCCGCACGACTTAAGGCGTTCTCCGTTTCAACCCAGCGGCGATGGGTGCCTCCGATGCCCACGTCCATGCGCATGGCGTCCGAGAACGCTCCGTAGACCTCAAGGGTTCCCACGGTCGCGTCGAGTTGGACTTCGTCGATGAAGGTGAAGAGGCTTCTCTCGTTTTGACCGACCCGCGCCACGACGCGGGGTAGAGTCTGCAGTGCTGCCGCGGTGAGGGGGTCGGAACGGCGCAAGATTCTCCGAACCCGACTTCTATCCCGTTCGCCGTCGAACCAACGGACCGCAACCGAACGGTCGGCGATCCTCCGAAGCTTGTGCCCAGAGATGGCTGGATACTGCGCTGGTCGCTTCGCGGCAATGATCTCGGCGATCAGGGCGTAGAGTTCGCGGCTGTCCTCTAGGAACCGCAAGTGCTGGAAGCGCCCTTCGACCTTGCGCCACTCACCCCGCGATGTCTGGTTGAGGCTGCCTGCGTACGCAAGCAGGCTCTGATGCATGAGAAGCACGAGGCTGACGGAAGGCTGCGTAGCCCGCGCCGCCCATTCCGCGAGACTCTGGACGGCGTGGAGGGCATGAGTGCGGCCTTCCGCAATCAGCCCTTCGATGTGGCGACCGAACTCGTCCCATACAACCGCGATGTGATCGGTGCCACCTCTGGAGAGGTGTTCTAGCGCGGCCGAAAGATGGGCGCTGGAATCAGCAGCAGAGCGTCCGCCAAGAGATCCCAGAAATTCGGAGGGGGGGGGGGGGGGGGGTGATCTGCGTTCCTAGCAATGCAGCCGGGATATCGCTCTCATGGCCGGACAACACGACAGCCCGGCCCCTAGCCCTCGAGCCTTGGCGCTCGACGACCCTGTGATGAAGGTCTTCGTCGACGGCGCCAAGCCGCCTAATGACTGGCTCGAGTGCCTCACGCGCTGAGCGATCGTTCCTCACGATGAGCGCACCCACCCCAGCAGCGAGGGACTTCCCGCTGCCATATGCTGCAACCGCCATAGTGGCGTCGCGCTGCATAACGGCGCGAACCACCGGCAACGAACGGCTGGTCGGGCGGTAGTGGGAGAGGCGCTTCGGTTGCGCCAGATCGCTGAGAAGGTTGACGGAACGCAGCGACATACCTCGTGTCACACCGCCACTGGAGTCGCCCGGATACGATCGAAATGCCTAGACAGCCATTCCGCAGGTGCGCGGTCAGGAACGACCAGAGTCCGCTCAGCCCCCAGCAGGTCAATCTGCACCTCACTGGGATGGGCGTCGCTGGCGCTCTCGGCCAAGCTTTCGATCTGGCCGCTCCCCAACCCGAATACCCGTGCAGGCCCCGCTCGGTCACTCATCAAACGAGCAAGAGGCACGCGGTTGCCCTCTGCGACCTTGGACGCGCACGCCAGGAAAGCCTCCACAGGAATCGCATCGATTGGGCGTGTCTTCTCAAACCGTCCCGCGTCTCGGTCGAAGGCGACGAGGCCTAGGTCTCGCAGCGGGCAGACTGTCGCATCCTCTGGATCAGTCACTTCTCCGCGCGTCGAAGCATAAGCCTGCAGCAAGCAGCCGACATCACGCTGAGCCATCGCGAGGCTGGGAGGATTCGACGCGTGCTTTGACGCATGGCTTCGGAACGCTTCGACGCAGGTCTGCCGACTGAACCGGCGTTCATGGAAGTCCGCGAAGAACCAGCTCCAGACCGTTCTCTGGCGCCGCACCATGGACATGTGCATGAACCACCAACTAGCCGGATACTCGAAGTATGGGTCTAGTTTCGCGATGATTCTACCAAACTCCGTGATTCGCCAAGTCTTCCTTCTGCGCGGAGCGCCGACGCCGGACGCAAGGTTGGCCATGGAAGGCACCGCGAGTCCGTTGGCTTCGAGCCAAAACTGCAGTGACTTCGCCATCTTGGTCCCAAGACCGAGGCGATCCGCCACGTCGATGTCGGCTCGATACCAGCCCTGATCCAGTAGGTGCCGAAGTCCTTTGCCTAGCCATCCATAACGTACTGGAAACGTTTCGTGTCGTCCGTACTCGAATCGCGCGAGAGACTGCGACACCATCCTCAGCGAAGAGCCTTCACTAAACTTGCAACCTCAGTTGCCGCTGATTCCGCCTCATCCTCCGTGTTCAGCGTGGAGAAGGAGAATCGAAGGCTAGCATACGCCTCCTCCTCAGAGAGGCCCATCGCCCGCAGGACATGAGATGGCTCAGGTCGTCGGGATGAACAGGCGGATCCCTGAGAGCATCGAACGCCCCTTTGGTCAAGACGTGCCACGAGCGCGGCGCCATCTACGCCAGGAAATCGAATGCTCGATGTATTCGGCAGGCGCCGCACCGAAGAACCGTTGACGACCGCGTCTGGGACCAAGTCCATAACCCTGGACTCCAACAGGTCGCGCATGCGCCTCATCCGAGCGACGGTGTTCGCGAAGTCTCGTGCCCTTGCCTCAAGCGCCACGGCTAGGCCAACCGCCCCGGCGACATTGTGAGTGCCAGATCGTCGATTCGTCTCTTGACCTCCACCAGAGAGCAGGGGCGCAACCCGATCAGCCGAACCCTCTGTGAACGCTAGAGCACCGGTGCCCTGGGGACCGTGGAGCTTGTGTCCGGAGAACGAGAGGGCCGAGATGCCATCAAGGACTGGGGTGTCGATGCGTCCTACGGCCTGTGCAGCGTCAATGTGGAGAAACGCATCGGGCCGGGAGGCAGAAACCGTCTCGGCAATCGCCGCGATGGGCTGCAGCACTCCAGTTTCGCCGTTCGCCCACTGTACCGAGGCGATGACATTTGATGAGGTCTCAACAACAGTGCGCCTGAATGCATCTGGATCCACCCGACCATCAGAATCAACGGGGATCACAGTCAGCGCTGCACCGCGGGAAGCGGCGTAGGCCGCGGGCCGCAGCGTCGCGGAATGCTCGATGGACGTGACGATGACGTGCGTGTCGCTGCCCGCGCCTGCAAGGACCGTGTTGCTTCCTTCCGTGCCGCCAGAAGTCAGCACAACATCCTCGGGATGAATGCCTGTCAGCAGAGCGCTGACGGCGTCACGGGCCCTGGTGAGCAGCCTTCGTGGTGACACGCCTCGGGCGTGACCGCTCGATGGATTGCCCCAGCAGTCCCGCATCGTCTCCTCAACGACGGAGATCACAGCGTTGAGCGGTCGAACGGTCGCGTTCGCATCGAGGTAGATCTCAATGCCGTCAGGCATCACAGCTCACGACGGTGGCTTCGAACGAGACCACTCCTGCCATTGGCCCGTGAACCCAGACCTACAGTTGGATCACTCCAATGGTCCAGAGGAAAACGACCGCGATGCTGATGGGCACAGGAATTCGGAGGATCCAAAGCCACGCACTATAGGCCCCCTTCACGGCACTGCCGACCTGAAATCCGTCCTGCCGAATGGCTCGGTCCATGCGCCAGGCCACATACACAGCGACACCCAGTCCACCGAGCGGGAGGAGCCAGTTCGAGACCAAGTAGTCCACTCTGTCGAACCAAATCGCACTGACGGTCGCTGGGATGCCCGTGAGGGCGACCGCCAGACCACCGAACAAGGTGGCCCTGCGACGCGTCATGCCGTATTCGTCTATCAGGTGGGCCACGAGCACCTCGATCATTGCGATGCCGCTGGTCAGGGCTCCGAACAAGAGCATCACGAAGAAGGCGAGAGACAGCAGCGTTCCTCCCGTCATCTGCGCCAAGGCCGTGGGAATCGTCACAAAGAGAAGGCCTGGACCCGCACCTGGCTCTAGGCCAAACGTAAACACGATGGGGAAGATCACCAGCGACGCCACGATGGCGACGAGCGTGTCGGCGCCGGCCGTAGCGACCGAAGCCGTCACGAGATCGTCCTTGCGGCTCAGGTAGCTGCCGTAGGTGATCATCGCCCCCATGCCCAGGCTCAGCGTGAAGAACGAATGTCCCAACGCCTCAAGCGCACCCGCAGCCGTAAGGCTGTCAAAGCGCATGCTGAACAGGAAATCCACACTCTGGCCCCATCCGGAGAGACTCATCGCATTGAAGAGCAGCACGAGCAGCAATGCGAACAGGCCGGGCATCATGATCCGAGCACACCGCTCGATGCCGCGTGATACTCCGGAGGCCACCATCCAGATGGCAAGAGCAATGAACAGCATCTGCCAGAACAACCCAAGAGCCGCGTTGCTGGTGAGCGCTTCGAACAGTTCCGTGACTTTCTCAGCGCTGGCTCCGGCGATCTGATTTGTCACGGACAGGTAGGTGAAGTGCAAGGTCCATCCAGCCACCGTCGAGTAGTACGACATCAGCAGGAAGGCGGCCACCACACCGATCAGACCGACACCCTGCCAAGGCCTGGCGACGCCCTCACCCCGGAATGCCCGGACGGGCGACGACCGGGTGGTACGCCCCAGCAGGATCTCCCCGATCATGACCGGTACACCCACCAGCAGGATGCAGCCGAGGTAGACGAGGACGAACGCGCCGCCGCCGTTCTCACCAGTGATGTAGGGGAACTTCCAGATGTTGCCCAGCCCAACGGCTGAGCCAACCGCTGCGAGGACGAACCCGAGTGAAGATGTCCAGTGCGCCCGGCCGGGCTGTGCTTGGTCGGGCATGCAGGGCGATTCCGAGGTCTAACCTATCACGCCGAAGGTGATGCGACGCACCGCTCGACGAACGTGGACCGATTAGGACTCGTCGATGCCAGTCTCTCCCTCAGACTTTGCAATGATCGCGGCGCCGCAGGAATCGCTGAAGACGTTGACCACAGTGCGGTACATGTCCAGCGGACGATCCACGGCCAGCATGGCACCGACGATCAGCTCCACCTGCGGTCCTGTCATGTTGACGGCTTGCAGCACGATGAAGATCACGACGAGTCCAGCCGAAGGTACGGCCGCCGCACCGATTGACGCCAGCAGGGCGGTGAACACGACCATCAGCTGCTGCTCGATCCCGAGCTGCACACCCATCGCCTGAGCGATGAACAGCACGCCGGCGCACTCGTATAGCGCCGTGCCGTCCATGTTGACCGTCGCGCCCATCGGCAGGACGAACGACGTGACGCGATTGGACACTCCGACCTTGTTCTCCACGGCGTCGATCGTCACAGGCAGCGTCGCGCCGGATGAGCTGGTCGAGAACGCCATCACGATGGGCTCGACCATGTTGCGGAAGTGGTTCAGCGGATTGATTCCGCCCAGGAATCGCAGGACGAGCGGCATTGTGATGAGCAGGTGCACCGTCAGGGCACACACGAGCATCAGAGCGTAGAGGCCGAGGGACTTGAACGCGGCCAAGCCAGTGGTGCCCATTAAGCGGGCGATCAGGGCGAATACGCCAATCGGGGCGACGATGTTGATGATCCCCCCCGTCAGCACCATCATGGCTTCGAAGCCAGACTGGAATAACGTCAGCAGTGGTTTTCGGTGGTTATCCGGGAGAACGCTAATGCTGATGCCGAGCACGATGGCGAAGAAGATGATGGCGAGCATCTTCGTCTCCGCCGACGCAGCGACGACGTTCTCAGGGACGATGTCGAGAATCAGGTCCACTGGCGAGCTGACGACGGAAAGCTCCGGCAGCTCTTCCGTTTGCGCACCGCCGAGCTCGGCGCCGACACCTGGCTGAATGATGTTGACCGCCAGCAGGCCGACCACGCACGCGAAGAGGCTCGTCAGCATGTAGTAGCCGAGCGTCTTGCCGAACAGGCGGCCCAAGCCGGCTCCAGCACCGACCGAGGCAACGCCCGTGACGATGGACGTCAGCACCAGCGGAACGATGATCATCTTAAGAAGCTTGATGAAGAGGGTTCCCAGCCAGCCGACGTTGTCAGCGAACGGTTCGCCCCCCACGAGGCCCGCAATGACACCGAGACCCATCGCAATCGCGATCCTCCAGTGCAATTGCTGGTGCCACTTGGCACCGGGCTTGGATAGGCTCATTGCAGTCTTCCCTTACTCTCGTTAACGCAACTCAATACTAGGGATGCGCCTTGCGAACGCCTTGTATTGTTCCATAAGTCCCAGTCCGGGCTGAGCGCGTCCTGTTCCGATGCCACCGGTGGTGAAGGGACAGTGGAGTCCGGCGTGAGGTGTGGCGGAAGGGCCGTCTCAGGCCCTAGCCCAAGTTCGCCAAGCGAGGAGCGATTTTGGCCGAATTCGGCGTGTTTTGCGCTGCAAGTCGTTGGCTTGCAATGGCCAGCCTCCCTGAAACCCCAAATGCAGTGCCACAACAACTTGCAATTCCCTGACTCCCGTCCCAGGGCCTGCTTCCATCGGAGCCTGTTCGTCCGCCGGACCCCCACTCGCCCCCGCGCCAGGGGCCAGGAGCCCCACTTCACCCACCGCCTCGTCCGCTGCGGCTCCAGGGTGCGCCAGCGCACCCTGCGCAACCTCGGCCGTCACTTCGCCCTGGCGCGCGGGGACTGGCCGGCGCTGTGCGCCCGCGTCGAGCGCATCCTCGCCCCCCCCCCCAGCGGTCCCTCGAGTTCGGGGCCTGCTGCCCCGCGGTCGAGGACGAGGCCCAGCGCAGCGCCGCCCAGCTGGTGCAGGCCGGCGTCTCCCCCGTGGGCCCGGTGGCCCCGGCCGCGGGTCGACGTCGACTCCCTGGAGCTGGTCCGCCCGCGCTCGGTCGGCGTCGAGCACGTCGCCCTGTGGGCCATGCGGCAGCTCCGTCCGCCGCCCCTGCTCGAGCAGCTGGGCCTGTCCGGTCCGCAGCGCGCCGCCGACCTGTTCGACCTGACCAACACGTGCTTCGAGGGCGCGGCGGACCGGCAGCCGCTGGCCCGCCGCGGCCATTCCAGGGAGAAGCGCCACGACTATCCGCCGCTCACGCTGGGCCTGGTGCTGGACGCCAGCGGCTTCGCGCGCAGCGGGCGGAGCAGGAGCGGGCGATGGCGGGGCAGGCCGGCGAGCGCATCGGACGGCTGCAGGTCCGCCATCCGTCCGCCGCCCCGCACGACGCGATCGACGTGCAGGCGGACGACAGGGGCCGCAACGCGACGGCGGTGGCCTGGAAGCGGCAGCCGCTGGAGGGCAGCGGGGCGACCCATCCCGGGGTCCACGGCCTGCGCACCAGCAGCGTCGGCTGGGACGCCGGGAGGCTGTGGCGCACCTGCGTGACGCGGACCGACCTGGAGGCCGTCCTCCGCTCCCTCGGGAGCGCACTGGGACTGCGCCCGATCCACCACCGCAGGCCCGCGCACAGCGCGGGCCGCCTGTGCCTGTCGGTGCTCCAGCTGGACGACGCTGCGCCGTCGCCTGGCGGGCCAGCGGCGAGTGACCGCGGTCTTCCGCCAGGCGGACGGACGCATGCTGCACGCGCGCAAGGCGACGCAGGCCGAGTCCTGGCAGCGGGAGATCCACGGGCGGCTGGGCGTGGACGCCTCGCCGGGCGGGGTCCGCAAGCTGGTCGTCCAGCCCAGACGACGAAGGGAACATGCACGGAATGCAGTGCCACACGCCTGATTCCGCGACCGCAATGTGCTCATTGCAAACGACTGATGAAATGGGGTGGCAAACATGGGCTAGTAGATAAGGGGAGGGGGGGGGCAGGAGTCCAGAGCGACTCCAAGTCGACCCTTGATCAGGCGTGGGACATGGCCAGCAAGCCGACGATTGAACTGAGCTGGCCCCAGCCCACCGACACCTACTCCAACTGGGTTTCGACGGCTGATCAGTCATCGGAACGGACTCGCGCGGACCTACGCATTCACCGTGCCGCTGGGCGTGCAGCACCCCACAACGAAGTCCTCTCTCCGCCGTGCGCTCGAACTAACCCCTGACTATCGAAGAGGTTATGGCCGGCTTGCGGACATCGCAACGCAATGGTTGTGGACTTGCCGTGCTATTCTTGCCCTCAACGTGATCACGATATGGCCAACTAAACCGATAGAAGCATGCAACTGTGTCCTCGGTGGCTGCACGCGCGGGTTGACTAGACACTAGCCGGATCAACCGTACGAGGCTCCCCACGCGCCGACCGATCGATCGCGGGCTCCCCTGCATAGGGCGCAACGCCCTCGAACCACGGGAGCAAGACCAATCAGCAAGGAAATCAAAGGTAGGAGAGCTATGGCTCACGATAGACCCACTTACGAATCTCACAGACACATCCAGGCAACGAGGACGCGGGACATGCTGCGGCTGTCTTCCACGCTGGACAAACCACGGCTCGCCAGGGAGATCATCCTCGAGTGGCTGGAGCACAAATCGAAGGGGGACCTCCCTGAGATCGCCTGGAAGGGCGAAGCGTTCACCAGTGAGGTTGGCGGCCACAAGATGACCGCCCTGCAAGCGGAGACGGACAGAGGGCCAGTCTGGGCGCTGAGGGCAGTGCTACGGGAGAACCAAGACGATCAGACAGCGGTGATCATGGAGCTCGCCATCCGCGAGACACCCGGAGAGGAAGCGCATTTCAGCATCCGCTGCCAGCGCAAGTCCGCGGAAGCCCGCTTGCGGACGCCGCAATCGGCGCCGCCGTTCCTAGCGCAGGTCGCCGACGAGTGCATTCTCGAACAGGGAGCCGCCAAGATCGAGAAGGATCCGTGGATCATCGAATCCGACTATGACGCCGCCAACCTGACGGAATTCCTGGTGGATCCAGATCGCAGGACGCCGGCGTTTGTGCTGACGGTTCCCGAGGAGTCGTCGGATCCGAACATGCCGCTGCTCGACCCAACGCCTCTGGCGACGGACACGCTCGGAGTCGCCAAGGTGGTCGTCCTCCCAGCCGAGTACACATGGAAGCTCACCAACCGGTTCGGCAAGCGCCTTTCGGTCTACCGCGGGGCCATGCGGATCTACCTGCGAGGGTTCCGCGAGGACACCGACCCGGAAGGCGGACACGACCTGTTCATGCCCCACCGCATGGACACGCCCGAGACGGCCGAGCGACTGGGCAACTTGCTGCGCTGGGTGGCTTGCCGCGAGAGCATCCGCTCGAACCGCCTAGGACGTGAGGTCGTCCCGTTCGCATCGATGCTGGTGCCCGGGTTCCAGTTCGCCGCGCGGAAGTCGCCCGGATGGGGCACGAAGGAGAGCGAGCAGGTCGAGACCGCGAAAGCGCATCTCGAGACTCTGCACACCGAGATTCTTGAAGCGCTGGAGTGCCAGCAGACACTGATCGAGGCGAACCAGCTTCTGGAGGCCAAGCTGCGCGAGGCGGGGAGCAAGGCTCGGGGACCGCGTCCCAGGCGCCCACCGCAGGACATGCGCGGCCAAGGCTATCAGAGACGCCAGCCCAGCCACGGCGGTGACCGGGATCGGAGACTCGGCGGGTTCGACAGGGATCGACGCCCCGGCGACTACCGACGGGAGTCCCGTCCTGGTGGCTACGGCAGGGACGCGCGACCCGGCGGCTACCGTCGCGACCGGCGTGGTGGAGGTTATGGCCGTGACAGGGACCGGTGGTCGGAGGGTGGGCCGCGCAGGGATCGCGACTACTTCGACCGCGGCGACTCGGGCGGAAACTACGGAGGCCGAGACTGGGACAGCAACGACAGCTAGCCAGCCCCTGGCGCCAGACATATGGGAGACGGTTCCATGGACCTAAGCGGCAGAGTGGCGTTTGTCACAGGAGGTTCACGCGGCATCGGTCGGGCGATCTGCCTAGCACTGGCGCGACGCGGCGCCACAGTGGGGATTGGCTTTCGGAGCCGGTCCGAGGCCGCCGAGGCTGTGGCCGTCGAAGTGCGCGAAATCGGAAGCAGCGCTTGCTGCGTACAGGCGGACGTTGGCTCCGAAGAAGAGGTCCAGTCCGCGACATCGACGCTCGCACAGGCTCTTGGGCCGGCGGACATCCTCGTGAACAATGCCGGTCTCCTCTACCCGGGCGCCCTGTTGGACTACAACGATGACGAGTTCGAGCGGATGTGGCGCACCAACGTCAAGGGCGTGCTGCACTGCTCGAAGGCCGTGGCACCGCGCATGATCGAGCGTGGATGGGGCCGCATCGTGAACCTTTCCTCGAACGCGGCGATCGGCACTGCACTGCCCGGTACAACTCTCTATGCTGCGACCAAGGGGGCGGTACTGACGCTGACCAAGCGCATGGCGTTCGAGCTCTCGCCGCACGGGATCACGGTGAACGCCGTGCTGCCGGGGTTCACCAAGACCGAGATGGTGCTGGCGGGCAAGTCCGACCACGAGGTCGAACAACTGCTCGCCAGCGTGGCTGGCCGCTCGCTGGTCGGGCGAGCCGGCGAGCCGGAGGATATCGCCAGCCTCGTCAGCTACGTGTGCTCGATGGAGAGCGGCTTCATGACGGGGCAGTTTCTGATGGCCGACGGCGGCCGACAGGACTATCTGTCCCACGTGTAGCTTTGTGAGGCTAGGTGCCGTGCGGGCGAACAGGTCTCAGGTTCGATTGACTCTGTAGGGGTACCGGTCCTCGGCCTGCCTCAGATAGTCCAGCACCTCGCCGTCGAGCTCATCCATCACGCCTGCCCGGGCCGAGTCGTCGGCCAGATTGTGCTGTTGGTAGGGATCCTCCTGGTTGTCGTAGAGGCACCAGCGTCCGATCTCGCCACAGGCGTAGGTGTAGCGCGGAGTGCGGAGTCCCCGAAACAGCGGAGCTGGATGGTTCCTGCCACCGCTGGCGTGTGACTTCTCGACATGCATCAGGAACTGATGCTCGGGAGCGTCATGTGGCCTCCCTCGGGCTGCATCCGCCAGATCACGGCCCTCGCAGGAATCCGGCACCTCCAGCCCCGCCAGTCCGCAAACCGTGGGGAAGATGTCGATGGCCCCGAGCAGCGTGTCGGTCCGGATACCGGCCGGGGTGTCTGGGGCGCGGACGATAAACGGCACACGGCAGGACTCGTCGTGCGGCAGCCTCTTGCCCACACGGTTCTGTGCACCAAGCATCTCGCCGTGGTCGGAGGTGTAGACGAACACGGTGCTGTCCGCCATGCCCTCCTCGTCGAGACAAGCCATGAGCCGCGCGATCTCGCGGTCCACGCCTTCAATGTGAGCGTTGTAGCCCGCGACGTCACCGCGTATTGAGCGCCCGACCGAGCCCACGCCGCGCGTGACCGTCTCCATTGTGTTGGGACGCAATTGCATGTCCTCGGGCCGATACTTCCGCAGCAGCTCCGGGGGTGCGTCCCGCAGTGGCGGGTGAGGCGGATTCAGCGAGAGCACGAGCATCCATGGATGCTCGCGGTTGCGCCGGATGAACCCGATCGCATCGTCGGTCATCAGGGTGGCGTTGTATCCCAGCGGCACCTGGTGCCGTCCGGACTTGGGGTCGTAGGTGTGGGAGGTGTCGAAATGGGGATTGGTGTTGTACCAAGCGCGCCAATCCTCGAACCCGTGCCGAGCCTCGCCCTCTGGCTTCAATGCGAGTCCCTCTGCACCGCGGGCGTCGAGGTGCCACTTGCCGACGTACCCGGTGCGGTAGCCCGCATCCCGGAACACCTCGCCCAGCGTGAGCTCAGACGGCGGCAGGCGATGCGCGTTGTCTATCACCCCCGTCTGATAGGGCCATCGGCCGGTCAGCAGGATGCCGCGGTACGGCGAGCACACTGGGTAGTTCGAAATGCACCGCGTGTACGTCGTTCCCTGACTGGCCAGCCTTGCAAGCGCCGGAGCCTCGGCATCGTTGAAGGGTTCGCCCGGCATCGAGCAGGCCCGGTGCTGGTCGCTGAACACGAACAGCACGTTCGGCGGCCTGGCGGTCTGTGCCACCGCAGGCGCGGCGCCCGCGGCAGCAAGGGTCCCGATCAGTTCACGGCGGCTCAGCGACCTTGTGTTCAAAGCGGCGCTATTCTAGCAGCGCGGCCGACGGTCTCAGTCGGAATTCAACGCTGTGCAGGCCGGGTCGGTCGGCGCAGGCCGCAGTCGCAGATGCCGGCCAAGGAAAGCGAGGCCATCGCCCTCCGGTCGTATCCGTTCGACGAAGCCGATCTGATCGTCGTCGTCTTCACTCGAGCGGATGGCAAGCTTCGCGGGATTGCAAAGCGCGCCCGTCGCCCGAGCGGCAAGAGAAGGGTGAACCGGTTCGGACCGGCGCTTGAGCGGTTGGCGGTGTCCCACCTCAACTACTTCGTCCCGAAGCAGTTCTCCAGCCTGGTCAAGCTGGACCGCGCGGAGCTCATCGGCGGAGCCGATCTGTGGAAGGCGGACTACGCGACGGCCGTCGTCCTTGACGTGATCGCGGAACTGACGGACATGCTGGTGCCTGAGCGAGTCAGCGACGACTCCTACCCCCGAGACAATGACGATGCGATCTTCCGGCTGGTGCGGCTGGTCGTGGAGGAGGCCTGCCGCAGCATTGGTTCCGGAGGCAGGGAGCGTCCCCTACCCATCGGTGCGCACCGATGCCTCGTGTACTTCCTGATTTGGATGATGCGCCTGGAAGGCCTGCTTCCGCCCCTGGACCGGTGCATCCGGACGCAGAGAGCCTTCGGTCCGGACGAGGCCTCCTGCTACAGCGACCAGTCGATCGGCCTGCTGCACCATTCTCTGGCGGACTCTGACACCTGGATGCTGCCGCCCGAGAGTCGGTCGCTCGCGGAACGGATGCTGGGGCAGCGCCTCGACGCCCTAGAGGACGTGCCGTGGTCGCAGCCGGAAGCGGCAGCGCTGCAGCACTTTCTTCTGGAGCAGGTGCGGATGCATGCCGGGAGGCCCAAGAGCCTCGACGCGCTTGAATCGCTATACACCGACCCGGAGCAGTCAACCGCCGGCGGCAGGGAGCGATAGCAGCGGTTCGGGACGGCAGGTCAGGGCGACGGCGCCGCGTCGCGCTTGCGAAGCTGAACCTCGACAGTAGTCGAGGTGCGTTCGCGAGTGATCTCCAGCTCGACTTCGTCCCCGTCGAGAGAGGAGAGGGTGCGCACGAGGCGCGAAGCCCTGCTCACGGGCTGGCCGTTGAGACCGACGATCACGTCTCCGGCTCGCAGAGTGGCGGCGGTCGGCGAGCCTTCCCGCACCTCACGAACCAGCACGCCCTCCCTGACACCAAGGAATCTGGCGAATGGGCCTTCGATGTCCTCCAACTCAGCTCCTAGTAGGCGGGACCAAGTGTTTACGTGCACCCGTGGCAGGTTGAGATGTGCATCGAACTTGTCCGCCAGATCCTCGTCCAAGCGGCCTTCCAGACGAAGCTTGAACTGTGCCCCCCTCAAGCGTTCTGCGAGCTCTTCGGGAAGGCTACCGATCCGCTCCACCGCATCCTCCATGGTCCTGTTCGCGGGGCGCAAGCCTACCTCAACCGTGATTGACATGCGATCACCGTCGCGCACGACGCCGAGCTCGACCTGGCGTCCCGCCCGAGTCTCGTTGACTAGTCGGGAGAAGTGCGCCACGCCCTGCACCTCCTCGCCTCGGTAGCTCAGGATGTAGTCACCCTCGCGCAGCCCGGCCTCGTCGGCTGGACTGTTTGGCCGGACGCCGAGAACCTCGATTCCGTGCGGGTTGACAAGACCGATCTCCTTGGCCGCCTCGTCGGAAATGTCGATGATGCCGACGCCAACGTAGGTGCCGCCAGCGCGCGTTTCGACCCTTCGGATTTCACGGACTTCGGTCTGGGAAGTCGCAGAGGGCACGTGAACAAGCAAGCCTCCCAAGACTAGACACGCAACGGACTTGCACAGCATCGGAACTCCTCCTCTGCAAAGGGCAGGCGGCTAGCGCTGCTTGCGCAGTTCGATCCGGCCAACGCCGCTGCGCAGGCGCAGAACCGCCCCACCTCCGTTGATCGCGCCGGCGGCCTCTTCGCTGGCGGGGCCGAAGCCAGCGGCCGAACGCTCAACCTGCACCGACGGGAACTCACTTACGATCCCCTGGAGGCCGCGGGCCAGACGCACGCTGGCATCGACGGTCAGGGCGACCGACTCTGGCATGGACACCACGATCTGACCAACCGCGGTCTCCAGCACCGAGCCCCGCAGTCCTCCACTGCTGGCGAACGAGGCCAGGATGTCACCGGCTCCGCTCTCCGCGAAGAGTGCGCCCAGAACGCGTTCGATGTGGATGTTTCCCGCGCCGGACGCCGCGTGGATGTCACTCAGGGCCTCGGCCACGCGGATCGACCCGCCTCCCGTGGAAGCGCGAACGATGCCCCGCACACGCCCGATCTTGATCTTTCCTCCCGCAGTCTCCGCATCGAGGTCACCGCCCACGGACTGGGCGTTGATCTCGCCACCGGACGACCGCAGTCGGGCCGACGCTTGGGCACCGATCAGCTTGATCGAGCCGCCCGCCGTGCGACAGTCCACCGGCCCAGCGACCGCGCCTAGGTAGATGTTGCCTCCGGCTGTGGTGGCGACCACCGCGCCACCGATCTTGTCCAGGGCGATCGAGCCACCCATGTTCTGGACGCCGACCCTTCCGCCGATGCCTTGAACGTTGACACCCCCACTGCGGGTCTGCACCTCGATCAATGGAAGGTTCTCAGGCACCTCGACCTCGATGCGAGTCTCAAGCCGACAGCCTCTGCACTCAGGCACACGCAGTCTCAGACGAAGCGATCCAGCGTCGTCCTCCCTGGGTTCCAGCACCACCTGTGAAAACTTCTCGCGGGCTATGCCCTGGTCCACTGAGCCGCGCATGCGGACGAACAGCGTGTAGCCCACGTCCTCGCGGTCCGCACCGCGCACGATGACCGGACCGCGGGTGACGATGTGCACCGCATCCCCAGGGGCGGCATCGGCGGTCGAGTCGGTCGTCCAGTAGCCGTTCTCCGGCCGAACCTCAGGCAGGGCCTGGGCCGGCGCCATGGCGGTCACCGCGACCGCGAATGCAACCGCGTACAGCGCGCAATGAAGCCTCGAACTCAACATGGGATCAGTAGTGGTCCACCGAGGCTCCAAGAGAATGCAGGATGCGCTGGGTCTCCTCGACCACGAACGGGTTGGACTCGCGCTGGACGAATTCCTGCAGCGGCCCGGCCAGATCGCGGTCTGGGTGCTCGCCCAGGGCCTGAATGGCATGCACACGCATCCCGGAGTTCGGATCACTCTGCAGGGCCCGCACAAGGGCCTGTCGCACATCCGGTTGGGCGACCTGGGAGCGCACGGCGTCCAGCGCCATCAGGCGGATACCGGGGTTTTCGTCCTCGACCATCCGGCGCAGCAACGCTCGACGCACCTCGATGTCAGCGGCATGGCCGCTGAGGGCTTCGAGCGATGACAGCCGAGCGCCGGCGTGCGATCCCTCCACCGAACTCAGCAGCATGCTGCGGATGAACGGGTCGGACGATGCGCCCGTGACGACGCGCCGTTCCTCGAAGACGATCTGAATCTTGTCGTCCTCCGGATTCAGACTGACGTTCTCGATGCCGGTCAGTGCGCGTTGCGGGTCGTCGGGCAGTTCCTCGCTCACAATCAACGTGCCCTCGGTGGCGTCTGTCCAGAATGGCGGGACGAGATCGGAACGGCCGCCCAAGAATCCGACGCAGAGAAGGAGCACGGCCGCGGCAGGCTGCCAAACCATCCGGTGCTGCGCCAAACTGTCCCGAAACCCTCGGAACGCCATGGCGAGACGGGTGCCGAGGGTTGCCCGCCCGGGCTGGCGCTCCTCCTGTGTGACGGCCAGGGCCAAGTCCATGCGGCACTCCTCGAGCATGTCGTCGAGCCCATCGCCGAAACCGTCGGCATTCAGGGAGAGCAAGAACGCCCTCTCCTCCTCGAAGAGCTCGCGGAAATCCGCATCCTCGTCGCGGGTGCGCTCGACCTCCAGCCGGTCGGCAAGCCCGAGCTCACCGTACAGATAGAGGCGGATGCGCTGGCGCAGAAGTTCGCTTTCCATCGTCGAGACGCCCTCAGCCACGCAGGTCCTTGAGCCGCTTGCGGAGCTTCCGCGTCCCGCGGAACAGGCACTGCTTGGCAGACTCTTCGCTCATCGAGCACATGTTTGCGATCGCTCGCAGCCGCATGCCCTCGTGGTGCCGCAGCGTGAACACCATGCGCTCGCGGTCAGAGAGGTCGTCGAGCGCGTCTTCGATGCGTTGTGCGATCTCCCTGCTGTGGAGCACTCGGTCCGGGGAGCTGATGGGATCTGGAGCCGCCGCCCTCGCGAACACCGACCAGCCGTCGCCGTCCTTCGACTCGATGGCGGTGTACTCGGGGCGGGCCTTGCGCCGTCGCAGCTGGTCCAGGCAGACGTTCGTGGCAATGCGATAGACCCACGTGTGGAACCGGCACTGGAAGCGGAACGTGTGGAGCTTGCGGTACACGCGCAGGAACGCCTCCTGGTAGGCCTCGCGGGCGTCCTCCTGCGAACGGAGCACGCGCAGCGCTATGCGCAGGACGCTCCGGTCGTACATCCGCACGAGTTCGGCGAACGCACCGTCGTCGCCCCTCTGGGCGGCCTCGACTAGCGCCCTCTCGGCCGCGTGGGCATCTGACTTGCCTACTCCGAATGTCAGTGACTCCGCCTTGGCCAATTCCACTTCAGTGCGGTTCCTCTGCGTGATTGGACGCCGCAAACTCGTTGTCCGTTAGCTTCCGTCGGAATCAGACAATCCATCCACCGCCGACCACGATGTCACCGTCGTAGCAGACCGCTGCCTGACCAGGTGAGACCGCGCGCTGCGGCTCGTCGAAGCGCACCTCCGCTCGACCGCCTTCGATCGGACGCACCTCAGCCCATGCCGGGGTCGAGTGGTGACGGATACGGACGGCCACTCGGATCGGCTCGTCGAGCGTCGCCCAAGGGATCCAGTTCGTGTCGCGGATCTCCATCGAGTTCCGCATCAGGGCCTCAGCGGGCCCAACGACGACCCTCCGTTCGGCGGGCTGGATCTCGGTGACGTACGCCGGGGACCCCGTCGCGATGCCGAGTCCCCGTCTCTGCCCCACAGTGAACCGGTGGATGCCGGCATGCTCCCCGAGGACCTCGCCTTTCTCGGACACCAGCTCGCCGCGGCCCGGCTCGTACTGGTCGGTCTGGTTTCGGCGATAGGTCTCGACGAAGGACGCGTAGTCGCCGTTGGGCACAAAGCAGATCTCGCGACTCTCGGCCTTGCCCTCCAGACCCAGGCCCAGGTCTCGGGCAAGCTCACGGACTTCGGCCTTGCGCAGGTCGCCCAGCGGGAAGCGCGACCATTCGAGCTGATCCTGTGTCAGCCCGAACAGGAAGTAGGACTGGTCGCGGTCCTCGTCGACGCCCCGCAGCAGGAGACGGCGCCCCGTGGACTCGTCATAGCGGATGCGCGCGTAGTGGCCGGTCGCCACAGACTCCGCGCCGACCTGGTGAGCGGTCTCGATAAAGCGGTCGAACTTGAGGAAGTTGTTGCACAGGGTGCAAGGAATCGGCGTGCGGCCGGCCAAGTACTCCGCCACGAACGGCTGCACCACCTGCTCTTCGAAGCTGTCCTCGAAATCGAGCACGTAGTAGGGGATGCCGAGACGCTGGGCGACCCAGCGCGCGTCGTAGACGTCGTCCAGCGAACAGCAGCGTCCCGACGACCCGCCCTCTGGAATGAGCTCCGGCATGCGGCGCTGGTTCCAGAGCTGCATGGTCATGCCGACAATCGGCTGGGACGCACGATGCAGTAGCCCCGCCGCCACGGACGAGTCCACGCCGCCGCTCATGGCGACCGCTACGAGGGAATCGCCCATGTTTAGTTCAATGCAGCGGCCGACAGTTTCGACAGCGGGTCACTGGACGGCCTGCCAGCCGATCTCGCGCCCCTCGTTCTCGGTCTCCAGGTACGCGATCAATGGCTCGAAGTAGTCGAGCATCGCCTTCGTGGAGAGGTCCTCGCCGGTCTTCTCGCGGAGCACTTCCCGCCAGTCCCGAGTGGCGCCGACGCTGAGCAGATCCATCAGGAACCGGCCCACCTCCTTGTTGCCGTAGTAGTTGCAGTCCCGGGGGTCCTGGTCAAGGATGTTGTTTGCGATGTAGGTGTGGAGCTGGTACTTGATCACGAACGCCATGGCGTAGTCGTAGTACTGGGCGGGGTCGTCCGTGATGTGGGTCTTGGTGCAAGCGTCGCAGTACTGCTCGTCGCGCGGACTGGGGGGCGCGATGCCCTGGAACCGCGCGGCATGGGACCACCAGCGCTCGTTGAACTCGTCGATGGACAGGTCCTCCTCGTATAGGTCGTGCTCGAAGAAGGTCATCGTGCCCGCCGAAAACGGGATGAAGACCACTGCCTGGTCGAGAGCCTCATCCAGCAGCCAGGCGATCTCGTCGATCTCGTGGTCCTCCTCGAGCAGGCCGATTTCCCTGAGATAGGCCGGCTGACGCGATGCGATGCCGATCAGGTCCCCGATGGCCTCGTGAAACGCACGGTTGGCGCCCCCGCGCAACGTCAGCGGCACGCCAGGCCTGCTGTAGGCCATGTAGTAGTAGATGTGCCCCAGCTCGTGGTGCGAGGTCTCGAACCAGCGCCAGTTGTTCTCGACGCTCATCAGAGAGCGGACGTCCAGCTCGAGGTTCATGTGCCATGCCGAGGCATGGGTGTTCTTCTTCCGCGGGTCCCCGGGAGGCAATGGGTAAAGGTCGGACTTCTCGTAGAACGACTCCGGCAGCGGCTGCATGCCCAGTGACGTGTAGAACGCCTCGGCCTGACGGACGATCCACTCCGCGTCCTTACTCTCGACAAGGCTGTTGAGGTCCACGCCGCTGCTGAGCCCGGGCCAAGCCTGGGCCCAGCGGTTGCCGATCCAGTGCGCCGGGATGAGATCAGGCACATCCTGTCCGTAGCGCTCGGCCAAGGTGTGCTTGGTCCATGTGTGCAGATGGTCGTAGAGCTGCTTGATGTCGGCGTTGAAGCGCTCCATCATCGCCATCATTTCGTCCACGGTCATGCCGTAATCGTCGACTTGGAGGGCGAAGAAAGAGTCGTAGCCCATCTCCTGCGCCACCTGGTTGCGCAGGTCGCGCAGGTCGGCGACACCCTCCTTGAGGGCTGGGCCGGTCTGCTTCGCAACCTGCCAGATCTTGCGGCGCTCGGCTTCGTCGCGCGACTCCACCAGAACCTGGTCGATCTGATTTGGCGTGACGATCGTCCGGCAATCGTCTCCGCGGCGATCCGCGCAGAACTCGAATGAGTCCAGGATCGCGCTCTGCTCGGCCTCCGCCGAGACGCGCGCCGCGACAACGTCTGGGATCGTGCCGGGGCTTTCGGACGCCGAGAGGAGGATGCTGCGCAGCTGGCGGCGCGTGACAGGATCTATGCCACTCTCCAGAGCCAACAGGTCGCGGGCCGTCTCAATGACCCATGGGTTGCCGCTGAACGCCGAGTACAGCTTCTCGGCGCCGATGCGCTCGCCGACATGCTGCTCCGTGACGTCCGTGGAGGACTTCCAGTACGCCTCCGCGATGAGAGGGTACATCTCCTTGAGGAGCTGGTCGTAGGTCTGCAGGAAGTCCTCGGCTTGTTCCTGTGGACTCGGTCCGCAGGCAAGGGCGAGGGTGATCGCAGCGGCTACCGCGAGACGTGACGGCATCGCCCGCATTCTCGCACGCAAAGCAGGGCCTGCAATGCCCAGTACTAGCCGACGAGAGAAACGGCTGCGGGATGGAGATGCCTTTCGCGGAATGCAGCTGGCGGAGGCCCAGATTGGCCGGCTGAAGCGCACGGAGGGCGGGCCCCAGCTCCGATGGCAGACACACCAGCTTTGGCCCAACGCCGGAGCGTTGCCAAGATAAGGCGAATTGGGGTATCCTAACAGGACTTTCCAGACATCCGATATCGGTATATCCACATTGTGGCTGAATCCCTCGGGGCGCAATGGTTCGGCAAGTACCGTAAGTCCCTTCGGCAGCTTCAGCTGCGTCGGTTCACATGCATTCTGGAACGAGTGAAATTGATGAAGTACAAGGGTTCATTCGCGCTGGCAGCAATTGCGCTTATCACAATTCTCGGAGGTTGCGCCAGCGAGCCCGAGGAGGATGCCGCTCCAATCCTGCCGATCGGCACGCCAGTCGAGATCAACGTACCCCTCGGACTGCCCCCACTGGACATCCCGGCGGACAACCCGCCGACGGCTGAGACCATCGCGCTCGGACGAAAGCTCTATTACGACAAGACGCTCTCGGTGGACAACACGATCGCCTGCGCCAGCTGCCACACGCCAGACGACGGCTTCGCCGATCCGAACCAGTTCTCGGAGGGCGTCGGCGGCGAACTGGGCGGCCGCCAGGCTCCGCCCGTGATGAACGCCGCCTACTTCACCACGCAGTTCTGGGACGGACGGGCGGCAAGCCTCGAGGAGCAGGCCGGCGGTCCCGTGGAGAACCCCATTGAAATGGCATTCACCCACGAAGGCGTGGTGGCCCGCCTGACGGCGGATCCGGAGTACACCGAGCAGTTCAAGGCGGCCTGGGGCGACCGGCCGATCAAGTTCGAGATGGTGGCGAAGTCGATCGCCAGCTTCGAGCGGACGGTGCTGGTCGGCAACTCGCCGTTCGACCGGTACCTGTTCGGCGGGGAGAAGGACGCGATGAGCGAGGAGGCCATCCGTGGCCTCGAGCTGTTTCGCGACCCTGAGAAGGCCAACTGCGAAGTCTGCCACACGATCAACGAGGAGGAGGGCTACGCCCTGTTCACCGACAACAAGTTCCACAACCTAGGCGTTGGTGCCGAAATCGACGGCTCGCTCGCGGACATCGGCCGGTTCGAGCAGACGCAGGTCGAGGCGGATCAGGGGGCGTTCAAGACGCCCCATCTGCGCAACCTCACCGACAGTGCCCCGTACATGCATGACGGGCATCTCAAGACACTCAAGGAAGTGCTCGATTTCTACATCGGCGCAGGCAACTCGAACGATTTCCGCGACAAGGAAATCCACGAGCTTGACCACCTTACGGCGCAGGAGCGTACCGACTTGATCGCGTTCATGGAAGCGCTCACCGGCCCGTACCCCGAAAACCTAGGGCCGCCCGAGGCGGACGCGCCGGCGGATCCCGCCGAGAGCGCAGGGTCCTAAGGGCCACTGGAGCGGCGGCGCTGCCGCTGGCAGCCGCTCCTTAAATCAACTGGCGGCGAGAAAGAGCTTCCCCGGGCTCCGTGTCCGGATAGCGCTGACGCAGGGCAACCGCGCTGGAACCACGCACCTTCATTCTGGCCACGATCCTCGGCGCAGGCGCCGTCGGGTTCTCCATGCACGGCCAGGGTGGAGGAATCCTCTACGCCCCGATCCAGATCCTGTTCGGCGTCCCGTTCGACACGGCTGTCCAGCAAAGCCTCTGGCTCACGATCCTGACCGCCCTCTCGGCGGTCATGCTGTTCCGCAAGAACCGCCATGTCGACTGGGGCGCGGCGATCGCCCTTGAAGGCGGAGCCGTCACGGGCGCCGTCCTGAGCGGCATGTACGTCCATCTGATCCCGAAGGTGGTCCTGACGGCGCTGCTCGGCGTGCTGGTCTTCGCGGCTGGCGCCGCCATGCTGATGCGACTTCGCGGCGTCGACCTGCCCGCCAACCTGCGACGTTGGCACTGGAAGCGCGAGTTCGGCGGGGAAACCTACGTCATCAACCTCGCGCAGGGACTGCCCTTGGCGTTTGTCATCGGGATCGTCTCGAGCCTGACGGGTGCCGCGGGCGGATTCCTCAAGGTGCCCATGCTCGTGTGCCTGTTCCGGATGCCTGTCAACGTGGCGTTCGGCTCATCCGCGTTCATGGTGTGCCTGACCGCCGGTGGCGGGCTGGTCGGGCACGCGATGAACGGCCCGATCCAGTGGCACGAGCCGCTCGTGCTAAGTCTGTTCGTGCTGGTCGGCTCGCAGATCGGGCCGCGCCTGAGCCTGCGCGCCGAGGCGACCGTCGCGCGCAGGCGCTTTGCCGCCTACCTGTTCGCCATAGCCGGCCTCGTGCTGGCCAGCGCATTGATGCCGGTTCAGGTCACCAAGGCTGCGCTGCTGCTCGTCCCATAGGCGACAGCCTTCCCCGAGCCCGTCGAACTCCCGGTAGGAACCCAGGTACGCGCCGGGGCCTACGGTTCCTCAACCATCAGGATCTGGTCGACTTGGACATCGGCCAGGGTCTGGATCTCGCCGCTGGGCCACTGTACCCGAATCTCCCGCACTGCGGTCTCGGCGCCCAGACCAAAGTGGACCCTTCTGTCGGAAGCGCTCGCATAGCCCACAGCGGTCGTGACCGCTGCGTGCTGGGTGGATCCGCTGCCATCCGTCAGGACGACACGCGCGCCGATGGCAGAGCGATTGCTGCGCTTGCCACGCAGATCCAGCGTCAGCCAGTGTCCGGCATCAGATTCGTTGAACAGCACCTCCGCCTCACCACCCAGGACCGCAACGACAGCGTCGATGCGGCCGTCGTTGTCAAGGTCGCCGAACGCAGCGCCCCGGTGAGCCGCCTTGACCGCCATGGCAGGCCCTGCGCTCGGCGCCACGTCCTGATACGACCCGCTGGGGCTCCGTACGAACACCGCGTTGGGCTGCCGGTAGGTCTGATGGCGGTACAGCTCGATGTTCTCGCTGACGTGCGAGTTGGCCGTGAACACCTCGCGGTCGCCGTCGTTGTCGAAGTCGAACGCCCCCACACTCCACCCGGACATCGTGTAGGAGGCAAGACCCAGGCCAGTCTCGTAGGTGGCGTCCACGAACACCCCCTCCGCGCTGTTGCGGAACAGCGGGTATGTCTCGTTGGCGAGTGCGGTCACTACAGCATCCGACAGGCCATCGCCGTCGAGATCCCGAAAGTCAACGCCCATGCTCGACACGGGGATGCCGTCCCCAGTGAACGCCACGCCCGCCTGGACGCCCAACTCCTCGAACCTCTGCCCGCCACTGTTGCGGAAAAGGAAGTTCCGCACGGAGTCGTTCGTAACGAATACGTCCACATATCCGTCGCCGTCGTAGTCCGCGATCGCCGCACTCATGCCCTTGCCAACATGGTCCGCGAGATCGGTCTCGCTACTGATGTCCTCAAACGTGCCGTCGCCCCTGTTGCGGTACAGGCTGTTCGGCAGGCCCTCGTAGTGCGCGGGCGAGCAGGACAGGCGCCGTCCCTCGTCGCCGCAGACCCGGTTTAGCTGCCAAGACCAGCGCAGGTAGTTGACGACGAACAGGTCCAGATCACCGTCGTTATCGAAATCGAGCCAGGCAGCCGCCACCGACCAGGGCTTGGGCGACGGATCGGCGAGTCCTGCTGCATTCGTGACATCCTCGAACCGGCAGCCGCCACGGTTGCGGTAGAGGATGTTGTGATTGACGCCCGCCACGAACAGGTCGGCTAGTCCGTCGTTGTCGTGGTCGCCAACGGCCACGCCCATGCTGTAGCCCCGCCCCTCAACACCTGCGGCGGCGGTGATGTCCTCAAACCGGCGTTCGCCCAGGTTGCGGTAGAGGCGGTTGTGGAACGAAGGGCCGTCCTTCTGAAGCGATGGGAACCTGGCACCATTGGCGAAGACGATGTCGAGCAGGCCATCACCGTCGCAGTCGAGGACGCCGACGCCGCCAAGGGTCGAGTCGGGCATGGGCTTGTCCTCGTGCCCTCCGTTGTTGACCACGAAGTCAACACCTGTATCGGCCGTCGCAAACCGTATGTCCCGCACGTCACCCGGCTCATCGGCGGGGACCACTGCAGGATCACGCATGGCCAGCCAACCGCCGACCCCAACCAGCGCAGCGAGCGCGGCCCCGGTCGCAAAGATGGTTGGGTACAGACGCCGCCCGCTGGATTGCAGCGGCTTCGGTGCCGGCCGGACAGGCCGCTTCGTGGATTTCCGACGTCGCTTGCTCACGTCGAGTCGAGTAGTGGCCGAGCCACGGCCTCACTGACGGTTCAGCAGGCCGATCCCTACAGTACCGCCGGCCATGCAAAGGCCGGCTCGAGCAGGATTCCGTTGGCGGATCCGCCTGTATACTCGGATCGACCGAAACGGACCCATGCTGCAACAAATTCTGGCAGCTTCAGCAGGTCTGCTCGCATTCGCATCGGCCATCTACGGCGATGTGCCGACCGATGCAGTCCGTATCCTCGCCGAGCGCTGCACCGCCTGCCATGGCGAGACGCGCATGTCGGGTCTCGACATGCGCACCCGGGAGGGCCTGGTGCGAGGCGGGACGCGTGGCGCCAGCATCCACCCTGGCGACGCTTCGTCCAGCGTCCTAGTCCAGGCCGTGCTGCGCGCCGGCGAACTGCAAATGCCTCCGAACGCAGATCAGCTCTCGGAGGAGGACATCGCAGTCCTGCGCAAGTGGGTTGACGAAGGAGCGCTGTGGCCGACAGACCCTGCGGTCACTTCCGCGGAGACGTGGTGGTCGTTCAGGCCCGTTTCCCGGCCGAGTGTGCCCCAAGCAGGCGAGGACTGGGCGCGTGGGGACATCGACAGGTTCATCGCACGCGGGCATGCGCGGCAGGGGCTCGCTCGCGTGCCGGAGTCAGACCGCCGGACATGGATCCGCCGGGCGACGTACGACCTGCATGGCCTGCCGCCCACACCCGAGGAGGTTGAGTCGTTCCTGACCGACGACTCCCCGGAAGCATTCGCAAGGGTCGTGGACCGGCTGCTGGAGTCGAAGCGCTATGGGGAGCGCTGGGGGCGATATTGGCTCGACGCGGTCCGGTACGCCGACAGCGGAGGGTTCGAAACGGACATCTACTTCCGCGATGCCTGGCGGTACCGCGACTACGTCATCAAGTCCTTCAACGACGACAAGCCGTTCGACCAGTTCATCCGCGAGCAGGTGGCGGCGGACGAGATCTGGCCCGACGACATCGAACTGCGAGGGTCCTACGACATTCCCGAGGAGAAGCAGCGGCACCTCGACGCGCGCATCGGCACAGGTCTGTACACCGTGGGCACGGTCTACCACGAGGCCGCGCTCGACGGGCGGCAGCTTCGCTACGAGTGGATGGTGGACTCCGTGGACGTCACGGGGGAGGCGTTCCTAGGACTGACCATCAGCTGCGCCCGGTGCCACGACCACAAGTTCGACCCGATCTCGCAGAAGGACTACCACCGCATGATGGCGTTCTTCGAGGGCACCGAGATCCGACGGATCCCGGTGGTCAACAAGATGACCGAGTTCGGGTACTACTCGGCCTATCCGCGGCAACTCCAGGTGTTCGAGTACCAGGAGGCGATCAAGGCCCTGGATGCGCGTGTCCGTGAGCGCCGGGTCGACGAGATTGCAGCGGGATTCGACGACGTCATTGTGGCTGCGTACCGGAAGCCCAAGAAGAAGCGCAGCGTCGAGGAGCAGGTCAAGGCAGCCATTCTGGAGCGTGCCCTGACCGAAGCGGGCCTGCTCGAGAACCCGGGCGGCTACACACAGGATCCTGGCCACACCAAGGAGGAGCGCGACCTCCGCGACACCCTCATCAACAAGCTGGGCGAAGCGGCGTCAAGAGCGTTCTTCGAGCTGCAGGCGGCGACCGTGCTCGGCCGGGCTGACGTGTCTTACCCAACACGCATGACCCACCGTGGCGACTGGCGCTCGACCGGGGACGTGGTGGAGCCCGGAGTGCCTGCAGTGCTTTCCGGCGCCATCGAGGCAGCAGCCCCGGGAGGTCGGCGCAAGGCGCTCGCCAACTGGCTGTCGGACCCCGGCAACCCACTCGTCGCCCGTGTGATGGTCAACCGGATCTGGCAGGGTCACTTCGGCGAGGGCATAGTCCGGACGCCCAACAACTTCGGCAGGCAGGGGGAGCCGCCATCGCATCCGGAACTTCTGAACTGGCTGGCGGCCGAGTTCGTCGAGTCGGGCTGGAGCGTCAAGGCGATCCACCGGCTGATCATGCTGTCCAGCGCCTATCGCGCCGGGTCCGGATCGGAGCCTTCGAACCTCGCCAAGGATCCGTCGAACGTGCAGCTGTGGCGCATGAACCGCAGGCGCCTTGACGCCGAGAGCCTGCGCGACGCAGTCCTGGCGGTTGCCGGGAGCCTCAATCCCAAGATGGGCGGACGACCGGTCCGCCCGCCACTCTCGAAGGAGGAGCGCCTCGGGATGTGGGACCAGAACGACTGGCCGGAGTCCTTCGACGCCAGCGAGCACAACCGCCGCAGCGTCTACATCTTTGCGAAGCGGCAGTTCCCGTACCCGATGTTCAAGACCTTCGACGCGCCCGACCCCGCATCGAGCTGCGGACGGCGAGCCGTGACGACCGTCGCGCCCCAGGCCCTGACTCTGCTCAACAGCGAGTTCATGCTGCGCTCCGCCGAAGCGCTCGCCGAGAGGATCGCATCGCCTGAGGATCCCGAGCAGACCGTGCGCACTGCATGGGAGCTATCGTTCTCCCGTCCACCGGACCAGGACGAGATGGAGCAGGCAGTCGAGATGCTGGCGAATGCAGGGACGAGGGACTTCTGCCTGATGCTGTTCAACCTGAACGAGTTCATCTACATCGACTGAGGATCACCATGTTCCGTACGCATGCCGAGACGCCCTCCTCGAGACGGGCCTTTCTGGAGCGGGCCGGACTCGGGTTCGGCGGACTCGCGGCGTCCTGCCTCCTTGCCCAGGATGCGGCCGCGGCCTCCAAGGGACCGTTCGCGCCCAAGAAGCCCACACTGCCGGCAAAGGCCCGAAGCGTGATCCTTCTGTTCATGCACGGCGGGCCCAGCCACATCGACACGTTCGACCCCAAGCCCCTGCTCCAAAGGCTTGATGGCGAGCTCGTGCCAGAGTCGTTCCGCACGAGGAGCTTCCAGTTCACCAAGATGGACAGGGTTCCACTGCTGGGAACGCCGCGAACGTTCTCAAGGCACGGTCAATCCGGCCTCGAGATCTCGGACCTCTTCCCCAACATGGCACGACACGCGGACGACCTGGCCGTCATCCGTTCCTGCCACCACAACGGGTTCACGCACATCACCGGTCAGAACTGGATGAACACAGGGTGGGCGCAGGTGGGCCGACCTAGCCTTGGCTCGTGGGTCGTCTATGGACTCGGCTCGGAAAGCGAGAACCTCCCCGCGTACGTTGTGATGCTGGATGGAGGCATCAAATCGGGGTCGCCCGCCTACGGATCCGGGTTCCTGCCCGCGATGTACCAGGGAACGGTACTGCGCAGCGAGGGGCCGCCGATCCTCAACATTCACCGGGCGACGCCTGCGGAGCCGCAGTCCGGCGAGCTGATGCTGAGGAACCTGCACTGGTTCAACAAGCGGCATTTGTCAGGGCGGGCCGAAGAATCGGAACTGGAGGCACGCATGAACGCCTACGAGCTGGCCTTCCGAATGCAGACAGCCGCCCCCGAGGCAACCGACATCTCCGCGGAGACAGAATCGACAAAGGCACTCTATGGGCTCGACGATCCGAAAACCCGGCCATTCGGCAGGCAGTGCCTGCTGGCGCGGCGCATGGTCGAACGCGGCGTGCGCTTCCTGCAGCTCTACTCCGGCTGCGGCAACAACGGCGCCAGTCCGGGATGGGACGGCCACAACCAGATCGACTACAACCACGAGACCATGGCTGGTCAAGTCGACCAACCGATTGCCGGCTTGCTTGCTGACCTGAAGGCGCGGGGCCTACTGGACGAGACGCTTGTCGTCTGGGGCGGGGACTTCGGAAGGACGCCGTTCACCGATGGCGGCGAAGGAGGCTCGCGCAACAACGCGGGTCGCGACCACAACCCCTACGGCTTCACCGTTTGGATGGCGGGAGGCGGCGTGCAAGGGGGCAGGGTCTTTGGCTCCACGGACGATATCGGCCTCAACGCGCTGGAGGACAAGGTTCACGTGCACGATCTGCACGCCACCATCCTCACCTTGCTGGGACTCAACCACGAGACTCTGACGTACCCGTTCCAAGGACGGGACTTCCGCCTGACCGACATCGGCGGACAGAACAACCTCGCCGAGGTCCTGACGTCCGCATAGCGCATCGGGCATCGCCGCGCTAGGACGGTAGGCGGGCTCAGGCTGGCCGATTCCGGCGCTCTCCGGTGAATCGGTCGACCGGCCGCCTTGGCCGTGAAAGGCCGTCTGGAGACAAAGCCCTTGCCAAGCGACTGCTAGTATGATCCTTTCGATTCAAAGATAGGGGGTTTGGGCTCATTGGATTGGCCGGACAGTGAAGTCCGGGCCAGATCGAACCCTGCTTCAACCGTTAGAGAGGGAACACACATGCAATCTGCACTAGGCCATGGAGTGCGGCTGTGTGCGGTCGTCGTCTGCCTAGGTCTGCTGACCACAGGCGTGGCGTCCGCCCAGACCGCCTATGGCTCGATCAACGGAACGGTCGCCGACGCGAGCGAATCCGTGATTCCGGGCGCGACGGTGTCGCTCACCAACATCGAGACACAGGTCCAGACCGAAGGCGAAACGAACGCCAACGGCTACTACGTGTTCATCAACGTAGTGCCCGGCTCCTACTCGCTGACCGTGTCAGCCGACGGCTTCAGCCGGGCGGTGGAGCCGGAGTTCGAGCTCAACGTGAACCAGACCCGGACCCACGACTTCGCGCTGGCGGTTGGCGCCGTGACCGAGACGATCGAGGTCGTCGCCGAGTCCGCGCTGCTGCAGCAGTCGACGTCCGAACTGGGCACCGCGATCACCGAGGAGGCAGTCAAGGACCTGCCGCTCAACGGACGCAACTTCTCGCAGCTCCTGACGCTGACGCCTGGCGCGACGCCTGTCAGCACGGCTCAGGGCAACGCCGGCGGCACAAGCTTCAACGCGCCCGTGGCCCTGCCCGGATCGTCGTTCGCACTCCCGTCGATCAACGGCGCGTGGAACCGCAGCAACATGAACCTGCTCGACGGCGTGATCAACCACTGGTTCTACGGTCAGAGCTGGGCCGTGCTGCCGATCGTGGATGCGGTGCAGGAGTTCAAGGTGCAGTCCCACAACGACAAGGCCGAGTACGGCGGCGTTGTCGGAGGCGTGATCAACTTGGTCTCCAAGTCCGGCACCAACGAGATCCACGGTGCGGTCTGGGAATTCCTGCGCAACGACGCCTTCGACTCGAGGAACCCATTCCTCGACGCCACGAGGGAAGGCCCCACACCTTTCCGCCAGAACCAGTACGGCGTGGCCGTGGGTGGTCCTGTCGCCCGCAACAAGACGTTCTTCCACTTCGCCTGGGAGGGCTGGAAGTACCGCCGCTCACAGCAGCAAACCTACTTCCATCCCACAGACGACGAGCGGAACGGCAACTTCGCGAACGCGATCCTGAACCAAGACATCTACGATCCCGGCACGACGCGCATCGACCCAGCGGACCCCTCAAGCTTCCTCAGAGACGTGTTCGCAAACCGCATGGTCCCCTCGTCGCGGATCGATCCGCTGACCCGGAACTACTTCGAGAACTACTACGACCGTCCGAACATCAACAATCCGAACTTCAACGTCATCAACTCGCGCCCGCAGGCGAGCGACAACAACACAATCCAGATCAAGATCGACCACCGCTTCGGCAACGCCGACAACATCTGGGCGCGCTACAGCCAGTTGAACAACCCGCAGTCACTGCCCGCGACCCTCAAGAACGGACGCGTATTCAGCAACCGGCCGCGCAACTTCGCGGGTGGCTGGGTGCACCTGATCGGCAGCAACGTCGTCCTCGACACGAAGCTGGGCTGGGTCCGCGAAGCGCTGAACACGGAGGCCGACCTCGCGGCTGGCCTCGACCCGCTCCTGGGCGACGGCTGGGTCGGCATCGACGAGTTCGGACCGCCCGGGCTGGGCATGCAGTCGCCGTACGGCGGACCAGGCATCAACACGCCGCGTCCCGAGACCGATTGGCAGTGGATGTTCAGCGAGGGCGTGAGCGTCATCTCCGGCAACCACAACTTCAAGTTCGGCGGCATGTACGTATGGCAGGAGCGCGACGCCCTGACCACCCAGCACAGCGTTCCATTCAACAACGCACAGACGGCCAACCCCATGAACGTTGGCGCCACGGGCAACTCCGTCGCATCGGCGCTGCTGGGCTTTCCGGCGCAGTACACCATCCGCAACCAGAACTACAACATCACCTGGCCGACGCTGGGCCTGTATGTGCAGGACGAGTGGCGCGCCAGCAACGCGGTGACCGTGAACATCGGCATGCGCTACGACACCTACTGGGTGGGCCAGATGAACCGCGGCATGCAGTCCGGATTCGACTGGGACACAGGCCACTGGATCATCGGTGGAGGATCCCTTCCGGGCGCCTGCTCGGCGGTCGGCATCGCACCCTGCATCCCGGGCAGCGGCAACCTGGCTGACCTGCCGAATGGGCAGCACATCAGGCTGGCCGACGATCCCAACCTCTACCAGCCCGCCCACGATGGCTTCCAGCCACGCGTCGGCATCGCTTGGCGACTGCGCGACACGACCGTTCTGCGCGCAGGATACGGAGTGAACTACGACAGCTTCACCGGCGTGATGCAGGGCTTCCAGCAGTCCATCGGCACGTGGCCGGACAAGCAGTTCGCGCAGCCCGCCTACAACGGCGTCGGCGAGGCGCTCACGAGCGTCGCCCGCGCCAACCAGCTGGGCGGCGCACCGCTGCCCGACCCCTCGCCGTTCGGCAGTGCCGGCTGGTACGCGAATCCCCGCACAAAGCCGGCGTACTCGCACCAGTGGAACGTCGAGATCCAGGAGCAGCTGCGGAACAACCTGACGTTCTCGATTGCCTATGTGGGCAGCCGCACCAAGCGCTTGGAGCACAACGGATCGGCGAACACCGCCCTTTCGGCCGGACCCGGCTCCCCGGAGGAGGTCCGCCAGCGCCGTCCGTTCCCGTACCAGACGACGATGTTCTACGGGAACTTCCACGGGCAGGGCTGGTACGACTCGTTGCAGATGAAGCTGAACCGTCGCTTCACCGATGGGTTCCAAGCCCTGATCAGCTATACGTGGTCGAAGTCCCTGGACACCCAGAGCGGCTGGTTCGGCGCGGAGAACGGCATCGGGGGCAGCTCCGCAGTCCAGAACTACTACGATCCGCTGGGCAGCAAGGGACCGTCGGGATACAACGTCCCGCACTTCGTCTCGATCTCCGCGGTCTACGAGCTGCCATTCGGGCCCGGCAGAAAGTTCCTGCAGAGCGGCGCCGGCGCCTACATCCTCGGAGGCTGGCAGCTGAACACCATCGCCCAGTTCCGGTCTGGTCAGCCGATCAACCTGAACGTGACGGGCGACGTGGCCAATATCGGCAACGAAGTGGCGTGGTGGAACTACGCCCGGCCCAACCTCGTCGGCGACCCGTTCACCGGCACGCCGACGGAGGAGCGCTGGTTCAACACGGACGCATTCGGGACTCCCGTATTCTCATACGGCAACTTCGGCAAGAACGTCCTCTACACGGAGGGCGTCCAGAACGTTGACATTTCGCTGTTCAAGACGGTGCCGATCGGGGAGCGATACAGCGTCGAGCTTCGCATCGAGTCGTTCAACGCGTTCAACATCCAGAATCTCGGATCGCCCAACGTCACTCTGGGCAATCCGAACTTCGGACGAATAGGAAGCCTGGCTGGCGGCACCAAGCCGAGGGTGTTCCAGTTCGGCCTGAAGTTCATATTCTGACCCGTGCCGCGTCGCCCAGTGTGCGGCGCGGCGTCACCGCCAATCCTTCAGCGGCCCGCGGCAACGCGGGCCGCTTCGCGTTTCCGACCCCCGCGGGCCCCGCGGGCCCTCGATGTCGGCCCGCTCCGATTTCAAGGATCATAGGACGTGGCAATGGCTGCGAAGCGAGACTGCTTCCCATGTCGGCCTAGCTTCGTGCGTCGCTGGGAGCGGCACTGCAACGCTGCCGACTGGCTGTGTCAAGAGTCTCCTTGAGGAACCCGACGGCAGCGAGTCCGCGGGTGTTGGCTCGGTTCGCCGCCACAGGTCTGCTCGCCGCGCAGTGCGGCGCAGACATCCAGTTCGAGCACCGGACGATCGGCTTCAAGCTCGAGAACGCAGAGTCTCTGGAGCGATACGCGCCGGAGACGATGGCAGGCGGCGTGGCCCTGTTCGACTGCGACGGGGACGGCGACCTGGACCTCTTCCTTGCCAATGGCGCGGACCTGCCCGACAACGTCAAGTCCTCCAGCAGGTTCCACAACCGTCTCTATAGCAACGACGGCTCCGGGCAGTTCACGGACGACACCGAGCGGGCTGGACTTCAGGGCCTTCGGTTCAGCTTCGGGGCGGCTGTGGGGGACTACGACAACGACGGGGACGAAGACCTGTTCGTGGCCGGCCTGCACGGCAATCAGCTCTACGAGAACGACGGCTCTGGCCGATTCACCGACATCACGTCGGACGCCGGCCTCCGTTCGAACGACGCAGACCACGGGCCGCTCTGGTCCATCACGGGAGCATGGATGGACTACGACCGGGACGGCCTCCTCGACCTCCTTGTCGTGAACTACCTCGCGTGGGCGCCGGGCGTCGATCCGGTCTGCGACGGCACGGGAGTCCGCGACTACTGCCACCCAAAGCACTACAAGGGAACTCCCAACTCGCTGTACCGCAACCAAGGCAATGGCACGTTCGTGGACGTGTCGGAGAGCTCCGGGATCCGGTCCAAGGTCGGCAAGGGCATGGGGGCCTCGGTGGCCGACTTCGACAAGGACGGGTTCGTCGACGTGTTCGTGACGAACGACAAGCTGCCGAACTTCCTCTTCCGCAACGACGGTCAGGGACGGTTCGACGAAATCGCCTTCGAGTCCACGATCGCGCTCGCGGAGCACGGTCGGGCAATCTCCGGCATGGGGCTGGACGCTAGGGACATCGACAACGACGGGCTCGTAGACGTCGTTTACACGGCTCTCCCGGGCGAGTCGTTTCCGCTAATGCGGAACACGCCTGACGGCTACTTTGAGGACATCACGCACGCGAGCGGACTTGCCGCCCAAGTGCGGGATATGGCTGGCTACAGTGCGCTCATCGCGGACTTCGACAACGACGGCCGGAAGGATCTGTTCTTTTCGCTCGGCGATGTCCAGACCCATCCCATCGATCCCACCGTACCGGTGCACCAACACAACACGGTGTTCCGGGCCATGGAGGACGGCACCTTTGCAGCCACGGCGGAGTCTGCGGGGTTCACAGCGGCGCCAGCTCGAAGGCACCGAGGCGCGGCGGTGGGGGACCTAGACGGGGATGGCAGACTCGACCTGGTCGTGACGGCGCTGGGCGAGGAAACAGAGCTGTGGCTCAACGCGAGCGATGCCGATGCTCACTGGCTGGCCATCGATCTGCAGGGCAGGATCTCCAACCGCAATGGCATCGGCGCCGTTGTGCAGGTCACGTCCAACGGAACGGACCAGTTCAATACAGCAACGACGAGCGTAGGATACGCATCGTCGAGCTCCGGTCCGGTTCACTTCGGCCTAGGCGCTGCAGAGACCGTCCAGCAAATCAAGGTGCACTGGCCATCCGGCATCGTACAGAGCGCAGGTCCGGCTCGATCGGGGCAGGTGCTGCGTTTAGTGGAGCCTGCCGAACGCTGAGCCGGCGAGCCTGCCGCAGGGTGTCATCGGCCCGACCGCTGTCTCGCGCTCAGCGGGATTTCAGCCTTCTGGCTGAGCTCCGTGTAGCGAGCCGCGAGCGCGACCTCCCCGAGTGCACGGTAGATCCTCGACAAGAGGTAGTGGACCTGCATGTCCAGGATCACGCCTCCGGGATCAGGCGTCTTCAAGGCCTGCTCCGCATACGTGCGCGCCTGGGCCATGGCACCATCCCGTTCGGCCAGCTTCGCCCGTTCGTAGTGGACCGCCCGGACCTTGGGGGCCAGCTTGACCGCCTGATCCAAGTGCTTCCGGGCATCGCTCCAGCGATTCTGCTTCGCCAGCAACCGTCCGTAGTTGTAGTGCAGCATCGGATCGAATCGCGGCCCCGAGTTATTCGCCAAGCCCATGCGATACGCCGACTCCGCCTTGTCGAACTGTCCCTGGGCCTCCAGGCTGAGTCCAAGATAGTCGTATGCCTGCGGATCCTTGGGCGCGACCGCGAGCACCTTGCGAAACTGCTCTGCCGCCCTTCCGTGCTGCTGTCGGCGGTCGTAGAACATCCCCAGCTGGAAATGCGTGTCGGGCCGGCCTGGCGCCAGCTCGATTGCCCGGAGGAAGCCGGCCTCTGCACGCTCCGGCTGGCCACGGGCGGCATCGACCTGGGCCTGCAGCAACGCGACTTCAGGGCACTCGGAATGGCTGCGGGAAAGCGATGCCAACTGCTGCAGGGCTACTGGACCCTGCCCGCTCGAAAGGTTGGCCCGAACCTGACCCAGCTGCGCCTCCGCGCCGACGCACGAACCCTCCGCCGGACCAGAGAGGGCGGACCCCAACACTACGGCGATCCAGACGGCCCTGCCGGACAAGACATTCCAGCTGCACATACGGCTAAGTCTATCCCTCAACCCGGTCAGCCGAGTGCGGAAGCACGTGGTCTATGCAGCCGCCTGGAAGACAACGATCGGATGGAACATTCCTGGGGCAACTGACTGTCCGATGCACAGGATCCGGCCATCGAAGTCGACCGCCTTTACGAACTTGGACTCGCCTGCCCCGCCAAAAGGACCAATGCGAAAGTCCTGCCCGTGCCGGATCCGGGCGGCGTCCTCCCATGCGACGCGCAATGAAGGCATGTCCGGAAGCAGTTCGAGGGGTCCACGGATGGCCTCTTGCAGGCGACCGTCTGCGGCGAGAGCCTCAAGTTGGTCGAGCGTCCGTGCCTGCCCGACATCAAACTCCCCGACCTGCGTGCGACGCAATGCGACGATGTGCGCCCCGCAGCCCAGCCGTTGTCCCACATCGTGCGCCAAGGACCGGATGTATGTGCCAGCCGAGCAGTGGCACCGCACCTGAACCGTGTCGGTGCCGATCTCAAGGATCCTCAGTTCGTTGATCTCAATCTCGACGGGCTTCAGATCAACCCGCTGCCGTCGGCGTGCGAGCTTGTAGGCCCGTACGCCGTCGACCTTCTTCGCCGAGACGGGCGGCGGAACCTGCAGGGTCTTGCCTTCGAACGAACCTAAGGCCTCGTCCACCACCGACCGGTCGAGCGACACCGTGGTTGGGTCGCCCAGAGCATCGCCTTCCGAGTCGTAGGTCGTGGTCGCCCAGCCGAATTGGATCGTCGCCTCATAAGTCCGGCTATGGTCGCCATAAAACTGAGCCAATCGCGTCGCCTTGCCGATCAGCAGCGGTAGGACGCCGGTGCCCAGCGGGTCCAGCGTGCCCAGATGGCCCACCTTCTCACCACCCAGAAGCTTCCGCACGCGGCGGACGATTCCGAATGAAGTGATACCCGCGGGCTTTTCAACTACGACCGCCCCGTCCACTCAACTAAGCCTAGGGCCCGAGCCTGGGGTCGTGCGGACACTCTCCAGAAGGGACCTCGCCTCGCCAAGGACTCGCGCCACGCTTACACCCTCCATGCACGGGTGTCCCTCCAGTGGGCACTCCCGCAGCATGCACGGCGAGCAGTCGACCGGTTCGCGCACAATCCTCGCCCAAGGGGCCGCGGGTCCGGTTGCGACGTGGTCCGTGGCTCCGAATACAGCGACGGTAGGCAGGCCCAGCGCAGCCGCGACGTGCATCGACCCAGAGTCGTTCGTCAGGTAGATCGTGCAGGTAGATGCGAGCTCGAGATACTCCGTCAGGCCGGTCTTGCCCGCAAGCGAACGAGCCCTCTCGCCAGCGGCTGCGGCGACCTCGTCGGCGATCGAGGCTTCGGACTTAGAGCCGAACACTGCAATGTTCGCTTCAAGGTTCTCAGCCAGTTTCCGGGCCGCCTCGCCAAAACGCTCCGGTATCCAGCGCTTGGCGGATCCAAAGGCGGCTCCCGGACTCACGCCAATCCACGGCCCTTCAGGACACTCACGGCTGATCCACCGACGCGAACCTCGGCGACGCAGGTCGGCTACGTTGTCGAACCGCGCTGCGGTGTCGACGGGCATGGCTTCGATCAGGCCTGCCCGTCGCAGGAGTTCCAAGTAGTAGAACCGCTGGTGGACGGGAATGCTCCCCGCCACAGGCCGTGGCACGGCCTTGGTCAGCAACAGTCCCCGTGCATCACGGTCATATCCGATCCGCTCGGGAATGCCCGTGCGCCAGGCGAGATACGCTGCGTCAAAGGCGTTCTGCAGAAGAATCGCCCGATCGAAACGACGCCTGCGCAAGCTCCGCACCAGCCTCTCCTTGCCGAACGCCCCACGATGCTGTCCATGGTTCTCGTAGAGCGCGATGTCGTCGCAGAAGTCCTCGCCTCGATAGAGATCGGCCACCCACGGTCTCGCGAGGATCGTGATGTGCCATCCCTCATGCGCCCTGCGGATCTCGCGCAGCGCTGGGATGCACATGATTGCGTCACCCAGCCAGTTCGTCGCCCGGACAAGTAGCCGCTGCATCCGAAGCCACTCCTAGCGTAACCAACGGTATTCTTGCGTTGCCCTGCAAGCGCAGGGAATCGCTCGGAAATAGGATGCCAAGCACTTCCGCCACCAAGGCTGTTGGCACAGCCCGGGCGGCCTTCTTGATGGTGAATCCGTTCGGGTAGGGATCGTCGTGCGGGCGTTCCGCATTGGCCGATGCGCGACAGCTTCAAGGCACAGCTTGAATCGGACCCTCGTGACGCCTGAGTCGAAGGAGATTGTCTGAGAGCCCAGATTTTCCAAGAGGCTGCGCTTCGTAGCAGCACCCTACAAAGGGCTAGGATATGCGGAAATGAAAGAAAATCTTATACATGGATAACCATGCATGTGTTTCTGCACACTGCCCTGCCTTAAGCAAGAGTCCAGCGGTCGCAGTTGTCTTGGTGCTTGGTGCACATTGGGCACGTTCCCACCCGATCTTGTGAGATGCAACCAAGTGCCCATGTTGTCAAACGTGATCATGTTTGTCGAATCGGTTAGCATACAATACCCAAAATGAAACACACTGCCATCGCCTTCATCGTACTCGCCGTAACGCTCGGGGCCCAAGAGCCGATCGCATACGACTACGTGGACATCTACTCGGGCCAGGACGGACACCGATTCCACCCGACCGTTAGGGAGGAGTGCCGGAGCATCGTGGCCGCCAGCGACGGAACGATTTACACACTCGGCGTCCAGTCGAATGCCACCGATGTCCTCAACGCGACGCGGCAGTTCGTTTCGCTCGGCCGGTGGCAGGGCGACCACTGGACGTCAATCGCCAAGGTGAACGAACGGGACGGCTACGTGTACAGCCCAGTCGCGGTGGCGGACGCAAACGGGGGGCTGTGGATCGCTTGGTCGGAGTTCAACGAGATCGAGCAGGACTTCGATGTCTACAGCAGGCATTGGCACAGCGGCGGCTTCGGTCCGGTCCTGCGCGTCAGCCCAGAAAGCGGTCCCGACATGCGTCCGTCGATCACCTTGGCAGAGGGTGGTGGTCCATTGGTCGCGTGGGAATCAGCCCGAAAGGGGGCCGTACGGATCATGGCCGCAACGCTCGAGGACGGCCGGTGGGACGCGAAGATGCTCACGGGCGACCACGGATTCAACTTCCGTCCGCACGTTGCTGCGGCGACGGACGGCACCGTCTGGCTGGCGTTCGACAGGTGGGTGGATGGCGACTACGACGTCTTCGTCCGCACCCTAGAGGGGGATGAATGGGCGGACGAGACGGCGTTCCTGGCATCCAGCGAGGACGAGCAACGTCCCACCATCCGCTTTGCGCAGAACGGAACCGCCTGGATTCACGCGTCGAAGCGCGTGTCTGGCGTGCGTGGCGAGCAGAGGGTCGAACTGCCAGCCAATGTCCGCGAGTACCTGTCGTCGCTCAGCAGTCTGGACGAGTTCCAGATTGACGCGTCGGGTCGCTTCTGGTTCCTCCGGCAGGCGGTCTCGTGGCACCCTGGCAACCCAGGCTACCGTGCCGGCCGTTCGCCAACCTCCGAAGGTGCGTGGTTCGACGGCAAGACCCTCCAACCATTCACCCTGGAGGTCGCGATCGGCTACCGTGCTCCGGTCTTTGACGAGCATGGGTTCTGGCACGCAACCGACATGATAGTGTACCGCAAGATCCTCGAACCCGTGTCGGCAACGGTGCGGGGCGAGGTTGCCAACGGCCCGCTCGGCGAGACCAAGGAGGCTGCGCCGCGTCCTGACCACATCCCGCACGAGACCCTCGAGATTGACGGCGAGACGTACAAGCTCTACTACGGCGAGCTGCACACGCACCTCGGCGAGTATCCGAACGACCGCACCATCGAGTTCTGGTCGGACCGCTACTACATGAACGCCATGCACAGCGGCGTGCTCGATTTCGGCGCATCGTCGGACCACGACTGGCCGTCAATGACGAACTCCAAGTATCGGGTCGAGCAGTCCTACGCCAACGTCCTGTCAGAGGAGGGTCGGTTCGAGGGCTTCTCAAGCTACGAGTGGAGCGGCGATGCAGCTGGTCGGCGACGCTATGGAGACCGGACGGTCGTCTTCACGCGGCCGTTCTCGCCGATATATCGGATCACCGACCCCGACAGCAATTCCATCGAGGAGCTGCGCAGGCTGCTGTCCAACGACAACGCGATCCCCTGGGTGCATCACGTTGGCGCCCCGTGGGGTGCGGTGGACTGGTCCAAGCACGATCCTGTCGCGGAGCCCGTGGTCGAAGTGACATCTGGCCACGGAATCTACGAGACCTACGACAGGTCCAAGGCCGTCACAGACTGGCTGCGCCGCCCTCCGGTGGGGAAAACGTCCATCCAAGACGGACTGGCGATGGGCAAGAAGTTCGGGTTCGTTGGTTCCAGCGACCGCCACGACGGCATCAGCGGCTACCACACCGGCATGCTCGCTGTGTTCGCGAAGGAACTCACCCGCGAATCCGTGGTGGATGCACTCCGCGCTCGGCGCAGCTATGCGGTGCGCGGCGGCGAACCGGTCCTGGTCGACTTCCGGGCCAACGGAGCGTTCCAAGGGTCGGAGGTCGATGTGGGCGACAACGGCCTCGCTCTCTCCGTGACGGTCCGCGGGAAGTCGCCTATCGAGAAGGTCGAGATTGTCGGCAACGGCAGTTACGTGTACACCCACTCGCCGCAAGGTACGCCAACCAGCACGTCATTCGAGTACAGAGTTTCCTCGGACCCACCGTCAGGCACGTACTACTACGTGAGAGTCTGGCTATCGGGCCAGGTGCACGATCCGAGCTACTCGCCTCGCGTCGTCGGCAAGTACGCGTGGAGCTCGCCGGTCTGGGTGAAATAGAGTCGAGCTCACCCGGCCCAGCGGCCACACCCGGAACGCCACCGACGCTTTCAGGAGGTCGAACTCCGCCCCCGGGCCGTGGCTGACTTGAAAGCGGGAGGCCGGTCGACACGACCGGCCTCCCGCTTCTGCTAGAACGCGAGGCGGGCGCCGAGCTGAATCTGCCGCGCCGGGAACGTCGACGTCACGCGGCCGAACACCGAACTCGCGAGGTTGCCGTTCACATTGCGCAGGTTGACCCGGTTCAGCACGTTGAAGAACTCGAACCGAAGCTGCAAGTCGACCTTCTCCGTTAGCTGGTTGTTCTTGATCAGCGAGAAGTCGATGTTGATCATTCCGGGCCCACGGAACGAGTGGCGCGGGAGGTTGCCCAGCGATCCCGGACTGGGAAGCGGGAAGTCGTCCCGCGAGAACACGCCGCTCAGGAACTGCTGCCGACCGGGGGTTCCCGAGACGCCGCCCGACGGTGCGTTCGGAAAGTCGAAGTTGACGCCGTCCGCGTTGTAGTCCCCGCTACCGGGCATGAGGCCCACGACGGCTCCGCTGGCGTCGAGCTGCGGCTGGAAGGGAGCCGTGCTGAGCACGTTGTACGGCGGGCCGCTCTGCAGGATCGCAATGGAGCCGAACTCCCAGCCTCCGAGCACGTGCTTGCCGAAGGGGCCGAGCCCTTCCGGCGTGGCGAACTGATACAGGCCCGAGAAGGAGAATCGGTTCCGGAAGTCCCAGTCCGCAGGTGCCCTGAACCGCTCCAGATTGTGCTGAGACGGCGTGGCGTTGCCGGGGTCGCGGTTAACGCGCGAGCCGGCCTGGCCGAGATCCTCCGTCTCCGACAGGGTGTACGAGGACTGGAAGGAGCCGTTCGCGCCGAGACGGCCCCGGAACGAAATGATCATCGCGTTGTAGTCCACGGCATTCGCGTTCCGCTCGTAGTAGATCCGCCCAAAGCTCGGATTCAGCCGGTCGAAGCTCCCGTCAAGCAAGTCGCCCGCGAAGCGGTTGAAGTCGCTGCCAACGAGGCCGCCCGTGGTCTTGGAGCCGCTGTACATTGCGCCGAAAACCATATCGCCAGGTAGACGCGTCTCGACGCCAATGTTGTAGTTGTATGTGTCGCTCGCCTCGATGTAGCGGTCGATCGCGCCGACACCGGCCCGCGCACCTCTCAGCCCACCGCGTTCGTCCAGCTCGCGCACCGGGAACTGCGGCAGGACCCAGCCATAAGGGAACGAGAGCCGTTGCGCTCTGGAAAAGATCGGATCCGGAGTTGAGGGATCGTCGCGACGCGCCGTGAGGCTGATCAACCCCGGCGGATTGCCTCGCACGCGGTTCGCTTCGCCAAGCGGGATCCAGTCGTGGTAGAGGCCGACACCGCCGCGGATCGTCCAAGATCCCTTGCCCGTCGGATCCCAGGCGAACCCGCCACGAGGGGAGATGTTGTTCGTGACCCTGCCCGCGTAGATGCCCTCGTCCGTGAACCGGACAGCCGCGTCGGCGAATGCGGCGTCGATGTCGCTTGGAGAGCCCAAGGTGGAGAACCGCTGCGGCAGGAATACGTTGCCCAGCGGCACGCCCTTCTCCTTGTTGCGGGTGATGTTGCCGAAGTCGTCCCAGCGGACACCCATCGTGACTGTCAGACGCTGCGTGACCCTCCACTCGTCCTGCACGAAGAAGCCCCACGTGTTGAGCAGGTGCTCGTACCCTCCTGGACCCTCGACACCGGTGAGCGGGTCGATCCACGGTCCGTTCTGCGAGAACGGCTGGTCCGTCACAAGGTCGACCAAGTTGTTGAAGCCCAGCGAAATCCGACCGTACGTGTCATTGAACCGAGCATCGTCGTCACCCCACCATCCGCTCACGCCGAACTTCAGCGAATGGTTTCCCTTCAGGACTGTCACGACATTGCGCCAGTTGAAGTTGTTCTGAATGAATACCGCCGGTCCCCAAGCCGGGCTGATGCCGAGACTCTGGCCCTGCACGGAGATGCCCGGGATGTCGACAGGGATCGGTCCGCCATCGGTCGACTCGTTGAAGCCTCGCCAACCATCGACATAGCCCCAGCCAAAGCCGAACTCGTTGAGCACTGTCGGTGAGAACGTGTGGGTCCAGCTTCCCTGGAAGGCGTTCATGTTGCCGTCGTCGGTCGTACTAAAGCCGCGCCGGTTGACCTGGGTCTCGATGAAGTACTTCATCTTGTAGAAGTTGAAGTACACACGATCCGCCGAGTCGTTGAAGTACTGGTCCAGACGGGCGTTGAACTGGTTGCCGTTGCGGAACGGACTGCTGACGAAGCGTCCCTCATTGATGAGAGGCAGGCTGCACGGGATAAAGCGCGTAGCGACGCTCTCGCAGCCGGACTGCCCACGTCCAAAGACGTCTTCCGCGGAACGCGAATCGCCGGACACGATGGCATCGACCGGCGGCCGCTCGGCAAGGAACTGCGTGCCGAGCGAGCTGGGGAAGTTCTCCTGGGCCCAATTCACGAACTCCCGAGACTCGAACGTGCGCACCTGGTCCGCCAGCGATTGCTCGGAGCGCAGACCCTCGAAGGAGCCGAAGAAGAACGTCTTGTTCTTCACGAACGGGCCTCCAATAGTGCCGTTCATGATGTTCTTCTTGAACTTCTGCTTGTCTCCCGGGGAGAACACCGTCCGGGCCGTCAGCCCCTGGTTGGTGAAGAAGTAGCTGCCCGTTCCGTGGAACTCGTTGGAACCGCTCTTGGTCGTGATGGCGACCTGGATCGAGCTCGCGTTCGTCTGCTCCACGCTGAACGTGTTGGTCTGGATCGAGACCTCTTCGACCGACTCGACGTTGGGCGTCACGTTGGGCCGACCCTGGATTATGTTGCTTGTCATGTTCAAACCGTCGAGCGTGTAGAGGTTGCCACTCGAGTTGCGCCCGTTGCCGCTGGCCTCGATGGCGACCTCGGTGTTGAAGTTGTCGGGAGGGCCGGTCGCCGTGCCACCCGCGAGCAGGCCGTAGCCTGTGACGCCCGGCGCTACCGCTGCCAGGCCGAGCATGTTGCGCGAACCGAACGGCAGGTCGTCGAGGGCCTCTTCCTCGATCGTGGCCTGGACCCTGGAGTCGGCTGTGTCGAGCACCGGCGCCTGCGCCGTCACCACGACGCGCTCCGCCGCCGCCTGCACGTCAAGCTGAGCGTTGATTTCGCCGATCTGGTTCGTCAGCAGGTCAACGGGTATCACCGTGATGGCGAACCCTTCGGCCTCAAATCGCAATTCATACTCGCCAGCGCCCAAGCTGGGGAACCGGTACGCACCCGACGCGCCGCTCTCGGTCGTCCTCTCGATGCCCGTGGCCTGGTCGATCAAGGTGACCCTTGCTCCAGGCACCACGGCGCCCGACTGGTCGGCGACGGTGCCCTGGATGCTGCTGCCGAACTGTGCCAGCCCGATCGCTGGAAGCATGAGAATCCCGATCCAAACCAGGATCGGTACTCGTTTGGGATGCATAGTGGCCTCCTACCTAAACCCTTGCAGTCGACTCCGATTACGCCGCTCTGCGGCTACATCATCCCAAACCGTTGCTCGAAGTCCGAACCGCTGGTGCCGAGCCGACGATCGCAAGGCGAGTTCGCCCGACCATGACCTGACTCCATACAGATTCCGCAACCCAGACCGTCTTCGCGCACAGCGGACGCTGTCGCCGCAGCCGCTACCTGCCTAGCTGCGGTGTTCCAGTCTGCCGCGTCCGGAATCGGGGCGTGTGACCGCTGCATGCACCAGAGCATCAATGCCGACAACGCTCTCTCCGGCCGCAACGCGATTGTTCAGTCCATCTCCCGCCACTGTCGCGTCAGTGGTGCCTCCCTCTGCGCCGCGTCGCCGAAGCTGGGCTCGATCAGCCCACGCTAGACGACCTCTCTGCTCGGCCGCGCCCGCTCCCTCGCTCCGGACTGGCGTTGATGGCCACCGATACCACCATCCGCTGAAACCCGGTCGCCAGGGCGTGTCACGAGCACTTGCTGACCGGCAGGAGGCCCATATACGTCTCCCTCGTCGCCTCCAAGCGCAAGCTGGCCTTCTTGGTCGGCACCCTGCCTCCCGAGGACCGCTTGCGGCAGGCCGAGCCCCCCGCCCGCCCGAGCCTGCCGCATGATCCGGGCGGCTCGCAACTGGACTCGATCCTCACGCTCACCACAAGAACACTTCCTCCAGCAATCCACTTGACATCCGGCGCGGACGCACAGTGCTGGATCCTGCCTGCCTCCCTCATCCTGTACAGCCACAAGAACTTGTGAACTTCACTCTGCAAACGGCAAGCTTGCGATCAGCAGTGCGCAGTCAGCCGCCGTAAAGGGATAGTGTTCGAACTAGTTTGCTGAACTTAGGCCACAGATCAGCGCCCAACGTGCGTCATGCCGACCGCAGCCCGGCTCTGGGTCTGCGGAACGCTAATCGGCCAGTGGGGCTCGGGATCATTTCAATCATGGTCCGTCCCCGCTCCCAACTAACCGTTTCTCGATTGGCGTTTCCACAACGCAGCGACGGTCTGAGGCCCAAAGGTATCTGCCGAGTGGATCAGGATGAGAAAGAGGAATAGGCTTCGTCGTAGCGATCGCCATCCTTGCTGGCTCCGTCTGGCTGGCGGTCTATCTGGTATCGAAGGCACCTGAACCCGAAAAACAGGAACCGCCTCCGCAGATTCCGTTCGCTCAGACTAGACAAGTCATCGCCGGCTCTGGCGCCATCCCCGTCCACGGAGTGGGGACGGTGCGAACCAGCGCGGAAGTCGATACTTCTTCTGAAGTCAGCGGCCGAGTAGCTTGGATGGAGCCAGGCTTCCAGACCAGTGGCCGCGTCGAGGAGGGCTAAGCGATCTTCCGCATCGAAGATGCCGACTTTCTGCACCTAGTCCAAGAAGCCGAGGTCGCCATTAGGGGCCGGCGGGCGGAGATCTCACTGATCCAAGCGGAAGCGGCGTTCTCCAACACTGAATTCGAATGGCTCAATTCGCGAAACGTGTGCATTGGGGGTGCCAGGGAGGCGAGCCCGCGGAGAGGGCTGGCTGGCCAGACCGATCTCCTGATGCCAGCGCAGATGGTTGCCCAGGCACTTGGTCGCCACGCCGTGGAACGGCAGCAGGAACTGCTGCAGCTGCCGGTGGCGCTGATTGACCGTCTGGATGGGGTGGCGGCGGCCGCGCAGGCAGTGCCGTCTCTCGTCGACGCGCAGCTCGATCGCGGCCAGGGCGGCCGCTTCGTCCCACTGCTCCTGGGCGACCTGCTGCAGCCGCTCCCGCTGGGCCGTCGTCAGCTGCTCCACCCCGGCCAGCCAGCGCTGGAACTCCTCGTTGGTCATGGGCTCCAAGCCCCTTATTCGGAATTAATCATATTATATAGAAATCAAAATAAAATCATTTTACGAATATAATCTCAGGACATCCTGCAGTACATCCCGCTTCTGCTCAGAGAGAACAATCTTATTGATCATCCTAGCTCGCAGTCGAGGCGGCATAAACTTCAGTCCCACTATCGGCCGTTTCGGCTTCCGAAACTCCCGCACCTGTCCGGCTAGCGTCACTTCGACAATAGTGCCGTCAATCGGTGTTACGAGCACCCACAGACGTAGGTCCATGCCAATATAATGCTCGAAAATCTCGACGAACGAGTACCCTAGGCCATAGACATGGGCAGTGGCAGAGACATCGAAAGAGATATCAAAGATTCCCGCAATGGTTCTCTCTCGCTTGAATTCGAAGCAGTTCCGGAAATAGGAATCTTCCACTGAGAGAGGCCCGTGATGGACCAAATCGTTCTAGACTTGCACGTATCAAAGGTGGGGAATATTCACGGAGTTCTCAGTATTTTCTTGGGAATTACCGGAAAACCGAACGGATCGGAACTGCAAATCCGTCCAGTCATCTCCAGCCACAGGATCCGCGGGAAGCTTCCACTGCGAGGGCCGTCCACCATTCCCTCACCACCCGAAGATCAGGCCACGAAATTCCCTCGTCTTGAAGGTCCTGAGCTTGGCCGATTTCGGAGGCGGAGCGAACGGATTCGCAATAAACTGGCCAGTATTATCGTACTCAAATCCATGAAATGGACAGACAAGGCAACCATCTCTCACCTTGCCGCCCTTGGTAATCCCAGCACTTCTCCTAAGTTTTGACAGACTGATTCAGCCAAACAGACACGTCCATCGCTGTCACAACAATCCACAATTTCCCAGCCAATCCAAGTCTTATCGAGAAGATTTTCCTTGAATATTACCTTCCAGATAGTAACGAATTACCAGACTTCTGCAAACGGTGAAGGCAGAGGATTATTCCGGCTCTCGACTGGATTTACCATGTTTTCCCAGAGAATACTGTAGCTAGGCTACTGTTCTACTCGATCCAGATGGACTGCTAAGGGAATCTGCCTGAGTTCATGGTGGCAGCGGTCTGTGGATCGAAAACAGAGCTGGACTCCTGGCGGCGTTTGGGCTGTGAACCGGAACTTGGCCCCGATGTCCGGCACGTTGCTCGGCGACTATGGCTGTGGCCGGTGGGCGGGATGCAGCGAACCTGTCGTCGGTGCAGGCTGGAGGCGTTCGGCGCGGCGAAGAGAGCCTGCCGCGAGACAGCTGGAAGCCGCGACCAGGCCGCGGCAGGAGGGCGGGCGGGATCGAGCAGGGTCTTCGAGGCGAGCATGGCTCAGGCGACCGCCAGGAGCCGGTGGGCGATGCTGCGTTGGGCGCGGGTGCGCCGGCGCAGTCTGCGCGGGACCAGCCAGTGCCTGCCGGAACGCTTCGTTAAGAGCACGACCCTGCACATGCAATGCATCGCGTGATACGGCGCGACTTAAGGGAGCGGCAACGGAGGAGCTGAGACTATCGGGACAGCGGGCTTGGAACAGGCACTGCTGGCACTGCTCCTCGGGAATCAGCAACTAGAATGGCCGCAGTCATGCTTCGAGACGATCCGGCCATCGAGCCAATCGCGCACACGGGAACGCAGCCCTCAGCGGCCGCGCGGGGATGCGAAGCATCGAAGCCAAAACTGCGACTCTGGCTCCTGTGCATCGGGTTGGTCGCGACTCTATGCGCAGATCCCCTAAAGGCTCAGGAGGTCGTAGTCTCGGGGGACGATCACCATGCGGACTGGCCCTCTGCGGTCCTCGCGCCGAACGGTGACCTCTGGGTTGCCTGGGCGGCGTACGACGGCAAGGGCTCGGACACGATCGTTGTGCGACGACGGTCGGCCGAGGGATGGCAAGAGCCGATGACGGTCAGCCCCCGGCCCGGCGACTACCTCAAGACTGCGGCCGCGGTCCAGCCTGACGGGCGCGTATGGGTGGCTTGGGCAGCTCAGGTCGACGGCAACTTCGACATCTACGCACGGAGCTGGAGCGGTGGACGATGGGATCCGGTTCAGAGGCTGACTACCGACCCACAGCCGGACATCCACCACCGTCTGGTCGCCGATGGCTCCGGGCGGCTATTCCTCGTCTGGCAGTCGTTTCGCACCGGCGACGCCAACATCCTGCTCAAGGTCCTCGAAGGAGGCCGCTGGTCGGACGCCATATCGGTCACGACGCACGAGGCCAACGACTGGGAGCCTGACGCAGCCGTGGATGCGCAAGGCCGCCTATTCGTCGCCTACGACACCTATCGGCACGGCGACTACGACGTTTACCTACGCGTCCTTGACAACGGTGTGCTTTCGCCCGAGCATCCGATCGCAGACTCCGACCACTTTGAAGCGAGAGCCACGATCGCGGTCGACCACGAGGGCCGTGCCTGGATTGCCTGGGACGACCAAGGACCGGACTGGGCACTTGACATGCCGTTCTGGGATCGCGACAGCAAAGCGGGCGACTGGGGAACGCCACCGCCTTGGAGCGTCGAGAACTCGGTCGGACGCCTAGTCAGCCTGCGCTACACACAGAAGATCGGCGTCGCAGTGTTCGCGGGTGGCAAGCAGCTTGTGCCGGAGGGCTCTCTCGAAGACGCGATGGCGGACGAGTTCGCCCTGTCCTACGAGATTCCGCAGATGACGATCGACAGCACCGGCACGCCGCGGCTGTTCCTGCGGCGCTGGATGCCCAGAAACGATGGTAGTGGGATGAAGGAGCGACCAGCGGCGTGGGTAATCAACGCAATGACTTACTCCGGAAACCAATGGTCCGCTCCGGTGCGAGTCGAATCCAGCTCAGGCAGCAACGACCAGCGGCTTGCATCGGCCATCGATGCAGAGGGTCGCAGATGGATTGCATATCCGGCGGACGACCGCTGGTCTCCCGGCGGCCCGGTTCTGCCCCAGAATCAGCGCGCTCAGGGCAGGATCCGCGTGAGCCCGGTCGAAGCCGAGCCACTGAACCCAGTCGAACTGCGAGCCACAGTGGCCTCGACCGATTCGCGTCCCTACAGGCGAACGGCATGGAGCGATCGACGACACTCCATTGCCTCGGGCAATGAACGCTACGACCTGTACTGGGGAGACCTGCACCGCCACACCGAGATCAGCAGTGACGGTGGGTTCGACGGAACGCTCTGGGATATGTACCGGTACGCCTTCGATGCCGCGGAACTGGACTTCATCGCATCGACCGATCACTTCTACGGTGGAGGCGGCACCATCGGAGCATCACCCAACACTGGGTACGACTGGTGGCGGACGCAGAAGCTCGCCGATGCGTTTTACGTGCGCGGCCGCTTTTCGCCCCTATTTGGGTACGAGCGCTCGATCCGGTGGCCTTATGGGCATCGAAACATCATCAATCTCGAGCGCGGCACGACCGCGTTCGCGCATACGATCCCCGGCGACCGCCAGAACGAGGACCATCCACGGGAGCCCGACGAGCTGCGCCTATGGGACCACCTGCGCAGCCAGCAGGCCATCAGCATTCCGCACACGATCGCCGCGGGCGGAGGCACGAACTTCGCCTACAACGATCCCGCGCTGGAGCCGTTGCTGGAGATCTACCAGGGATGCCGGCTCAGCTACGAGGCGGACGGTGCGCCGCGTGTGAACTCCGGGACGAGATTCGCCTCCGGGCTGGCCCAGAGCGCATTGGAAAAGGGCTACAAGATCGGATTCATAGCTTCGTCGGACCATCGTTCGACGCACATCTCGTATGCCGCAGTGTACGCCGATGAACCGACACGCACGGGGATCTTCCGTGCTCTTCAGCGGCGACACGCGTATGCGGCGACGGACAACATCGTGGTCGACGTTCGGGTCGGAGACGCCATCATGGGCGATTTCACTTCGACCAACGAGACTCCGCAAGTGCGCGTTATGGTGCGCGGCACTGGACCGATCCACAGCATCCAGGTCATCAAGGACAACTCCTACGCGTACACCGTCAGACCAAGCAGGAGCGAGGCGGCCTTCGTGTTCCGCGACGCGGGTGCTGAACCCGGCGAGAGTTACTACTACGTCCGCGTTCAACAGGAGGACGGACAGATGGCTTGGGCCTCGCCGATCTGGGTCGACTACCAGCCTGACTGATCGCTTAGCCGGCAATTGGTACACCTCAGCGCCTCGAGACGGAGTTCAGACCGGCCGGACATCTGACAAGAGCCATCCCCAATCGGTCCGACCTGGACGCCGCGCCTTTTCCTGCCCCCTTCATACACGTCGCTCGACCAGCGTTGGAACGTTCTGCGGTGCTTGGGGTGGCGGACTTCCAAGTCAGCGACATGCAATGCGCTGGCTTCAACGCTTCGCCGACCGCCTCGCTACGGTCCCGCCATGACTTGCGGAAGCGCATGCACTGACTCCGATGTCGCCACAGGGAAGTCTCACACTCAGCCCGTTGCCGGCTAGCATGGCTGTTCCACGGCTACCGTCCACTACACTGAGCCGCATCGCCGTGCGAAGGCCTGCGGCAGACCGTCTATGACTCTCCAGCACCTCCTCGGACTTGCAGCCCTCTTTCTGACGGCCGTCTGCGCAATTGGACAGGATCTGAATGTCCTCGTGGCCTACCACTCCCAGACCGGCAACACCGAGACGATGGCAGAAGCGTTGGCGGAGGGCGCTAGGAGCGAAGGCGCGGACGTGGTGATCAGGAAGATCTCCGAGGTGACCAAGCAAGATCTTGAAAGTGCCGACGGCGTCGCGATCGGATCCCCTGTGCACATGGGCGATGTCGCCGTGGAGGTCCGGAAGGCTCTTGTCGACTGGGCCTACGGCAAAGGGTTCTGGGAAAGCCGAGGCCTCGAGAACAAAGCGTGCGCGGTGTTCGCGACCGGTGGTGCGCCATCGAATGGCAAGGAGTTCACGATGCTTAGCATCGCCCTGAGCCTTATGCAGTACGGGATGGTGCTGGTCACGCCCTACGGTGGGCTCGGAGCATCCGCAACAACCGGCGGTCCCGACTACGAGAAGGGCGTGGGGGATTACGAGGCAGGCCAGGCCCGAAAGCTCGGTGCCCGGCTTGCGGTCGTCGCGCAACGACTCAAGGAGTGAAACGCCACAACTAGCAGCGCGATCAACGCGGTCGCGATTCAGGAAGAAGGACTCGACGCAATGAAGGTTGTGCTGTACCCGGAGGTCGAAGAGGTGCGTCTCGAGAGGATCAAGTCCGTTTCGACGGCTGTACAGGTCTCCAACTGCCAAACCGAGGGCGAGGCCGTCGCGGAAATCCGGAACGCAGACGCGTTCTTCGGCAAGCTGACCCCAGCCATGTTGGCCGCTGCACAGAATCTGCAGTGGGTGCAGTCTCCGACTGCCAGCCTAGAACACTACGTGTTCCCGGAGCTGGTCGAACACCCGCTGCAGCTCACCAATATGCGTGGGCTCTTCCACGACAACATCGCCGATCACGTGCTCGGTTGCATGCTCTGCTTCGCCCGCAACCTGCACATCTATGTCCGACAGCAAAAGGAACGTCACTGGAGACCTTACGGAGGGGTGAAGGAGGGCCAGGCATTTCGAAGCGGTCCAGCAATCACCACAAGCGTCGACCTTGCCCATACGACCTTGGCAGGCGCAACGCTTGGCGTCATCGGCCTAGGTTCCATCGGCAGCGAAATCGCCCGCCGCGGCGTGTGCATGGGCATGCGGGTGGTTGCGGTAGACAGCGATCCTCGGGAAGCTCCTCGAGGGGTGGAAGGCCCCTGGCCGTCCGAACGTCTGGACGATCTGCTCGAGACCAGCGACTACGCCGTCATCGCCGCTCCGCACACACCTGAGACCGAGGGATTGTTCTGCGCGCCGCGGTTCGCCCGCATGAAGTCCACTGCGATCCTGATCAACATTGGCCGCGGTGTGATCGTGAAGCTATCGGATCTGACGGAGGCCCTGAGGATGGGCGAGATCGGCGGCGCGGCGTTGGATGTCTACGAGATAGAGCCGCTGCCAGCCGACCATCCACTCTGGGGATTCGACAACGTGATCCTCACGCCGCACATCGCCGGTCACTCCCCAGCAATCGCAGAGCGCCACCTCGTCGTCTTCCTGGAGAACCTCCGACGGTTCGTGGCGAACGAACCGCTGACCAACGTAGTCGACAAGAACCGCTGGTTCTAGCGACGCCCCAGCGGCTAGCTCGCGAGGGTGGCCCCACGTGGCGACATTGCGCACGGTTGCGCTCGTAGTGGGATTGCCAGCGCCTTGGATGTGGAGTGCGGACTCGACTCGTCCGCAACTTCAATTCTGAAATAAACCTCGTCTGAGGACACCTGCACGAACAGCTTCCCGCAGTGCTCCCGAACTGACTCCACAGGGCGGCCGAGCCCTGCAGTCTCGACACGGTGGCTTAGGTCGGGGTCAGAATGCCGCAATCCATGCGGAACTCCGCGGCAAGATGCACGACGACGGTCTGATGGAATCTGTGGAACGGGGACTCCAACGTCAAAGCGTCGCGAACGTCCCGTCGCTCGAACTCGAACCCCAGTGCACCCGCCACCGGCTCCAAGGTCTCCAGAATGCCTGAGGAGGGCGGCGGCAAGCATAGGGAGTCGCGACGGCGGACCGAGGTCCATCGCGCACGAGCTAAGCCGACGGGCCTCTCGGCTCCGGCTACCAGCAATCTCACTTGTGCTGCGTCTCCCAGTCGTAGGCGAGCTGCGGGCTGTCGTACGGCAGGCGCCCTTCATCGGACGGATCGTAGGTGCGGTTCGTCACATAGACGAGCAAGCTGGCCGTGTCGCCGACCACCTTGTACCCGTGAGCCACACCTGGCGGAATACGGACTTTCCAAGGTCGCAGAGTGCCGATGTACAAAGTGTTGCGCCGGCCAAAGGTCGGCGAACCAACCCGCAAATCCACCAGAACCGTCTGCAGCATCCCCTGGCACGGCACCCAGACATCTGTCTGATGTACGTGGTAGTGGAAGGCCTTAATCGTCCCGGGATAGCTCAGCGAGGCCGAGATCTGCGTGGTGTCCACTGGAAACTCACTCATCAGAGCGTCGCCCAGCCGAGCGATCTCGAGGAAGTACCCGCGGTCGTCTGGCCACAGCGCGACCGGCGCCACCTCCAAGTCTTCGATTAAGCGCGGCGAATCGATGTCGGTGATCACATCACCGATGCCATGCCCGCATTGAGGGAGACACAGGCGGAGTCCGCCGGATACCTTGAGCGTTCCTGCTGGCGGATCCTCCAAGCGCGGATCACACTCAGGCTGCATGGCTGGCCACAGTGTTGCGGCTGGCCTTCCAGAGATCTACGTACGGCTTAATGTCCTTCATGGTCTGCGTGAACTGATCGAAAGTCATGGACTGTGCCCCATCGCTCCAAGCACGCGAGGGATCCGGATGGATCTCGACCATCACACCGTCCGCCCCAACGGCCACGGCCGCCCGAACCAGCGGCGGAATCAGGTCGCGCTTGCCGGTCGCGTGGGCCGGATCCAGGATGACCGGAAGGTGCGTGAGCTGGTTCAGCACAGGCACCGCATTGATGTCCAACGTGTTGCGCGTGGCCGTCTCGAACGTCCGGATACCGCGCTCGCAGAGGAACACATTGGGGTTGCCGTTGGTCACGATGTACTCGGCAGAGAGCAGAAACTCCTTGATGGTCGCGCTCTGCCCGCGCTTGAGCATGACCGGACACGTGGTGAGCTCGCCGACCGCCTTCAACAAGGGAAAGTTCTGCACGTTTCTCGCGCCGATCTGCAGCACGTCCGCATAGTGAGCAACCATCTGGACGTTGGCGACTGTCATCACCTCGGTCACGCTGTAGAGGTTGTAGGTGCGCGCTGCCTTCTGGAGCATCTGGAGGCCCTTCTCCTCCAAGCCCTGGAAGCTGTAAGGGCTTGTGCGAGGCTTGAAAGCGCCGCCGCGCAGAAAGCGAGCGCCAGCCGCCGAAACGGCCTCCGCACAGGCCATGATTTGATCGTCGGTCTCCACCGAGCACGGCCCGGCGATCACGGCAAACTCGCCGGCGCCGATCGACGCGTCGCCAGCGGTCACCACGGTGGGTGTGCTCTTGACCTGCGTGCTGACGAGCTTGTAAGGAGCGCTGATCGGCACTCCGTTCTCCACTCCGTCCACCGAGCGCAACGCCTCGATGGCGTGCGTTACGTTCCCTAAACCAACGGCTGCGATGACGACGCGCTCGTCACCCTGGATCGACCGGACCTCAAAGTCCATCTCGCGGATCCGTTCGCAGACACGGTCGATTTGCTGACGCGTTGCGCCAGGCTTCATCGAAATGATCATGGCCCCCTACTTTCGGACTTGGAATCCCGCCACACCTAGATTGGAAGCATCAGCGACGACGCGTTCTCGCGCCACGTGCCGGGGAGTACAAGCCTACCTACTCAAGTCCCTCGGACTAGCGAAATCGCACCCGCTCGCGGTGGCGCCTATCTTCATCGGCGCCTCGCAGAGGCGCGTGAGACAGCATTAACTTAACACGGAGCCCAACACCGGTGCATTGACAAGAGTGATTCCTGAACTCCGCATCCGAGATCAATCCTGACGGGCTGAGTCGCGGGGACGAGGCGCCAAGCGACCGCGATGCAGCGGCTCGGCCGCCTAGCCGATCTTGGATACCGGACGCGGAGAGTCAACAACTGCAATCGGAAGGGGCAGGACGCTCGCCGCGTTCGTTGGCAGCGGGCGAATCGGGACCATCCCATTGGGCGGTCGCGGCCCGAATCAGCAACGCTCCGGACCGCGAATCGCTGCGGGCGACATCTTCCCAAGTCCGATGGCAATCAGGAGCTTCGAGGGTTGGGCATCCAAGTCCTCTCTGTGACTGACGACGGTCTGCCGACACCTCTAGTCTAGTGTCTGCGTGAACAGTCACGGAGATCCCCGGTCTGTACGGGTTCCGCCTTGCCGCTCCGGGTGAGGCAGCACAGCGAGTGCGCTCGCTAGTAGTCCGCTCCTGACAGGCTGCGCTCCACCGACCGCTGCCATTTCTCCATGGCAGCGGTCATCTGGGCGACTCGCGCCAGCGCCCCAGCTGCGATGTCCGCAGTCTCGAAAGGATCGGCCAGCAAGTCATAGAGCTCCGCGGGGTTGGCCCCGGCACGCACGAGCTTGAAGTGCGCCTCCATCCAAGCAGCGACGCCGCCGAAGTTCTCGGTACGCGCCACTGGATGACGGAAGTTCACAAAGTCGATTCCCGGGTTCCGCGTAGTTGGCGTCGGGCCCTTGGTGAGGGACGACGCCATCCAGCGTTCGTTCCTGGCATCGAGCCTACGGTCGTACTTCCAGAATCCGATCGGTTGTTGTCGCTCGAAGCCCTCGCGGCCCTTGATCAGGTCCGACAGATCCTCGCCGTCCAACGGTCTTTCCGAATCGGGGTGATCGAGATCCAGCAGGCTCAGCAGAGTCACGAACACATCCGTCGTGACAACTGGCACGGAAGTCCTTCTTGAAGCAGAAACGACGGGTGGCCATTCGAGGATTCCCGGCACGCGCACGCCCCCCTCGTACAGCGAACCCTTATCCCAAGTTCGCCAAGCGAGGAGCGATTTTGGCCGAATTCGGCGTGTTTTGCGCTGCAAGTCGTTGGTTTTCCATGGCCAGCCCCCTGAAACCCCAAATGCAGTGCCCTAATAACTTACAATTCCCTGACTCCCGTCCCAGGGCCTGCTCCCATCGGAGCCGGTTCGTCCGCCAGACCCCCACCCGCCCCCGCGCCAAGGGCCAGGAGCCCCACTTCACCCAGCGCCTCGTCCGCTCCGTCCGCTGCGGCTCCAGGGTGCGCCAGCGCACCCTGCGCAACCTCGGCCGCCACGTCGCCCTGCCGCGCGGGGACGGGCCGGCGCTGTGCGCCCGCGTCGAGCGCATCCTCGCCCCCCCCAGCGGTCCCGCGAGCTCGGGGCCTGCTCCCCAGAGGTCGAGGACGAGGCCCAGCGCAGCCCAGCTGGTGCAGGCCGGCGTCTCACCCGTGGGCCCGGCGGCCCCGGCCGACGGCGCCGACGACCCGTCGGCCGACCTGCCGCGAGTCGACGTCGACTCCCTGGAGCTGGTCCGCCCGCGCTCAGTCGGCGTCGAGCACGTCGCCCTGTGGCCATGCGGCAGCTCCGTCCGCCGTCCTCGGCAACCTCGTCGGCCGCATGGCCGCGCCGGCCTCCGAGCGCGCCTCGTGGCACTGGCTGCGCCACCGCGACACGATCGGGACGCGTCTCCTCCAGCGCGCCGCCGACCTGTTCGACCTGCAGCCCACCGTCACCCTGCACGACCGGACCAACACGTGCTTCGAGGGCGCGCCGGACCGGCAGCCGCTGACCCGCCGCGGCCATTCCAGGGAGAAGCGCTACGACTGTCCGCTGCTCACGCTGGGCCTGGTGCTGGACGCCAGCGGGGCGACCCATCCCGGGGTCCACGGCCTGCGCACCAGCAGCGTCGGCTGGGACGCCGGGCGGCTGTGGCGCACCTGCGTGACGCGGACCGACCTGGAGGCCGTCCTCCGCTCCCTCGGGAGCGCACTGGGACTGCGTCCGATCCACCACCGCAGACCCGCGCGCAGCGCGGGCCACCTGTGCCTGTCGGTGCTCGCCTGCCAGCTGGTCCCGGTGGTCCGGCAGCGCCTGCGGGCGGGCGGGGAGACGGCCCGCTGGACGACGCGGGCCGAGTCCTGGCAGCGGGCGATCCACGAGCGGCTGGGCGTGGACGCCTCGCCGGGCGGGGTCCGCAAGCTGGTCGTCCAGCCCAGACGACGAAGGGAAAATGCACGGAATGCAGTGCCACACGCCTGATTCCGCAACCGCAATGTGCTCGTTGCAAACGACTGATGAAATGGGGTGGCAAACTTGGGCTAGGGTTATTCGTGCGAAAGGCCTGATTTCGTGTCAAGGTCAGGTGGATCCCGACAAGGGAGCACAGGCCAGGCGGGAGTAGGATGAAAGTGGTCCGCGGCGCGCGGGCCGCATGAGCGGCAGGATGGATCACGACGGCGCGTTCAAGAACGTCTTCTCGGAGCCCCGGATGATGGCCGACTTCATCCGGGGCTTCGTCGGGAAGAGCTGGGTCGAGCGGGCCAACTTCTCGACGCTGGCGCCGGTGGGGACGGAGCACGTGAGCGACCGGCTCGACCAGCGCCGCGGCGACCTGGCGTGGCGGCTGGAGCTGGACGACGGCAGCCCGCAGTACGTGGTCGTCATGCTGGAGCTGCAGTCGACGGTGGAATGGGCGATGCCCCTGCGCATGGCGGTCTATGTCGGGCTGACGCTGCAGGCGGAGGTCAAGCAGGGGCGGGTGGAGCCCGGCCAGCTCCCGCCGGTGGAGGCGGTGGTGCTGTACACGGGCCGCGAGCGGTGGGACTGGAGCCTGCGGCTGAGCGACCTGTACATGCCCTGCCCGGAGGACGTGGCGGCGCGTCAGCTGGGGATCGAGTGCACGCTGGTGCAGGCCTGCCACGAGCAGGACCTGGACCTGGAGCCGCTGAACCTGAGCGACGCGGTGTTCCGGCTCCTGCGGGGGTCGCGGGCGGAGGTGGCGGACGTGGCGAGCCGGCTGCAGCGGCGGCTGGCGGGGCCGGAAGACAGGTCGCTGCTAGGAGCGATCACGCGACTGGTGCAGGAGGTCGTGCTGCCGACGCGGGCCCGAATGCTGCCGGAGTCGGAGCGGGCGAAGCTAACGAATCTGGAGGACTTGACACCCATGCTGGACAACTACGCAATCACGTTCGAGGAGGCCGAGCGGGCCAAACTCATCGCCCAGGGCAAGGCGGAGGGCAAGGCGGAGGGCAAGGCGGAGGGCCAGAAGGGCCTTCTTGTGACCCAAGCCGAGCGGAAATGGGGTGGCAAAGTGGCCGCTGACCTGGAGGAGATGCTCGCTCCCATCGCATCGCCCGAGGCAATTGCGCAGGTCGGAACATCAATCCTGCTTGCTGCTACCGCTGAGCAGTTCCTGTCGAGAGTGCGCAAGATCTGATCGGAGCTTCGCAGCCATCCGGCAGGAACGCACGTGGAGGCGGGGCTCACCCTCTGCATGGCGGTCTATGTCGGGCTGACGCTGCAGGCGGAGGTCAGGCAGGGGCGGGTGCGGCCCGGCCAGCTCCCGCTGGTGGAGGCGGTGGTGCTGTACACACGGGCCGCGAGCCGTGGGACTGGAGCCTGCGACTGAGCGACCTGTGCATGCCCTGCCCGGAGGACGTGGCGGCGCGCCAGCTGGGGATCGAGTGCACGCTGGTGCAGGCCTGCCACGAGAAGGACCTGGACCTGGAGCCGCTGAACCTGAGCGACGCGGTGTTCCGGCTCCTGCGGGGGACGCCGGCGGAGGTGGCGGACATGGCGAGCCGGCTGCAGCGGCGGCTGGCGGGGCCGGAACGCAGTTCGCTGCGGAAAGCGATCACGCGACTGATGCAAGAGGTCGTGCTGCCGACGCGGGCCCCGGAGCTGGAGGAGTCGGAGTGGGCAAGGCTAGCCCAAGTTCGCCAAGCGAGGAGCGATTTTGGCCGAATTCGGCGTGTTTTGCGCTGCAAGTCGTTGGTTTTCCATGGCCAGCCTCCCTGAAACCCCCAATGCAGTGCCACAGCAACTTGCAATTCCCTGACTCTCGTCCCAGAGCCTGCTCCCATCGGAGCATGTTCGTCCGCCGGACCCCCACTCGACCCCGCGCCAGGGGCCAGGAGCCCCACTTCACCCACCGCCTCGTCCGCTGCGGCTCCAGGCTGCGACTGCGAGACCATGGGCCGGAACGCCCTGCTGCGCCACCGCGACACGATCGAGACGCGTCTCTTCCAGCACGCCGCCGACCTGTTCGACCTGCAGCCCACCGTCACCCTGTACGACCTGACCAGCACGTGCTTCGAGGGCGCGGCGGACCGGCAGCCGCTGGCCTGGCCGGCAACGTCACCGAGGGCGGCACGCTGCAGGCCATGCTGACGGCCCTGGACGCGCCGCCCGAGGTGGCCGTCGTGCTCGACAGGGGTCTCGCCACGGAGGGGAACGTCGCCTGGCTGCGCGAGCGGCGGCGCGTCTTCGACGCGAGCCGGGCGGTGGCCATCGGCACCGCCGGCGGGCAGCGCGTGCTGGCCTGCGCCGAGACGGACGGGAACGGCGGTGGCCTGGAAGCGGCAGCCGCTGGAGGGCAGCGGGGCGACCCATCCCGGGGTCCACGGCCTGCGCACCAGCAGCGTCGGCTGGGACGCCGGGCGGCTGTGGCGCACCTGCGTGACGCGGACCGACCTGGAGGCCGTCCTCCGCTCCCTCGGGAGCGCACTGGGACTGCGTCCGATCCACCACCGCAGACCCGCGCGCAGCGCGGGCCACCTGTGCCTGTCGGTGCTCGCCTGCCAGCTGGTCCCGGTGGTCCGGCAGCGCCTGCGGGCGGGCGGGGAGACGGCCCGCTGGACGACGCTGCGCCGTCGCCTGGCGGGCCAGCGGCGGGTGACCGCGGTCTTCCGCCAGGCGGACGGACGCATGCTGCACGTGCGCAAGGCGACGCGGGCCGAGTCCTGGCAGCGGGCGATCCACGAGCGGCTGGGCGTGGACGCCTCGCCGGGCGGGGTCCGCAAGCTGGTCGTCCAGCCCAGACGACGAAAGAAAAATGCACGGACTGCAGTGCCACACGCCTGATTCCACGACCGCAATGTGCTCATTGCAAACAACTGATGAAATGGGGTGGCAAACTTGGGCTAGGGTTATTCGTGCGAAAGGCCTGATTTCGTGTCAAGGTCAGGTGGATCCCGACAAGGGAGCACAGGCCAGGCGGGAGTAGGATGAAAGTGGTCCGCGGCGCGCGGGCCGCATGAGCGGCAGGATGGATCACGACGGCGCGTTCAAGAACGTCTTCTCGGAGCCCCGGATGATGGCCGACTTCATCCGGGGCTTCGTCGGGAAGAGCTGGGTCGAGCGGGCCAACTTCTCGACGCTGGCGCCGGTGGGGACGGAGCACGTGAGCGATCGGCTCGACCGGCGCCGCGGCGACCTGGCGTGGCGGCTGGAGCTGGACGACGGCAGCCCGCAGTACGTGGTCGTCATGCTGGAGCTGCAGTCGACGGTGGAATGGGCGATGCCCCTGCGCATGGCGGTCTATGTCGGGCTGACGCTGCAGGCGGAGGTCAGGCAGGGGCGGGTGGAGCCCGGCCAGCTCCCGCCGGTGGAGGCGGTGGTGCTGTACACGGGCCGCGAGCGGTGGGACTGGAGCCTGCGGCTGGGCGACCTGTACATGCCCTGCCCGGAGGACGTGGCGGCGCGCCAGCTGGGGATCGAGTGCACGCTGGTGCAGGCCTGCCACGAGCAGGACCTGGACCTGGAGCCGCTGAACCTGAGCGACGCGGTGTTCCGGCTCCTGCGGGGGTCGCGGGCGGAGGTGGCGGACGTGGCGAGCCGGCTGCAGCGGCGGCTGGCGGGGCCGGAAGACAGGTCGCTGCTAGGAGCGATCACGCGACTGGTGCAGGAGGTCGTGCTGCCGACGCGGGCCCGAATGCTGCCGGAGTCGGAGCGGGCGAAACTAACGAATCTGGAGGACTTGACAGCAATGCTGGACAACAACGCAATCACGTTCGAGGAGGCCGAGCGGGCCAAACTCATCGCCCAGGGCAAGGCGGAAGGCAAGGCGGAGGGCAAGGCGGAGGGCAAGGCGGAAGGCAAGGCGGAGGGCCAGAAGGGCCTTCTTGTGACCCAAGCCGAGCGGAAATGGGGTGGCAAAGTGGCCGCTGACCTGGAGGGGATTCTCGCTCCCATCGCATCGGCCGAGGCACTCGAGCAGGTCGGAACATCAATCCTGCTCGCTGCCACCGCAGAGCAGTTCCTGTCGAGAGTGCGCAAGATCTGATCGGAGCTTCGCAGCCATCCGGCAGGAACGCACGTGGAGGCGGGGCTCACCCTCTGCATGGCGGTCTATGTCGGGCTGACGCTGCAGGCGGAGGTCCAGCAGGGGCGGGTGGAGCCCGGACAGCTCCCGCCGGTGGAGGCGGTGGTGCTGTACACGGGCCGCGAGCGGTGGGACTGGAGCCTGCGGCTGAGCGACCTGTACATGCCCTGCCCGGAGGACGTGGCGGCGCGTCAGCTGGGGATCGAGTGCACGCTGGTGCAGGCCTGCCACGAGCAGGACCTGGACCTGGAGCCGCTGAACCTGAGCGACGCGGTGTTCCGGCTCCTGCGGGGGTCGCGGGCGGAGGTGGCGGACGTGGCGAGCCGGCTGCAGCGGCGGCTGGCGGGGCCGGAACGCAGTTCGCTGCGGAAAGCGATCACGCGACTGATGCAAGAGGTCGTGCTGCCGACGCGGGCCCCGGAGCTGGAGGAGTCGGAGTGGGCAAGGCTAGCCCAAGTTCGCCAAGCGAGGAGCGATTTTGGCCGAATTCGGCGTGTTTTGCGCTGCAAGTCGTTGGTTTTCAATGGCCAGCCTCGTGAAACCCCAAATGCAGTGCCATAGCAACTTGCAATTCCCTGACTCCCGTCCCAGGGCCTGCTCCCATCGGAGCCTGTTCGTCCCCCGGACCCCCACTCGCCCCCGCGCCAAGGGCCAGGAGCCCCACTTCACCGACCGCCTCGTCCACTCCGTCCGCTACGGCTCCAAGGTGCGCCAGCGCACCCTGCTCAACCTCGGCCGCCACTTCGCCCTGCCGTGCGGGGACGGGCCGGCTCTGTGCGCCCACGTCGAGCGCATCCTCGCCCCCCAGCGATCCCTCGAGTTCGAGGCCTGCTCCCCCGCGGTCGAGGACATCGCCCTGTGGGCCATGCGGCAGCTCCGTCTGCCGCCCCTGCTCGAGGAGGTGGGCCTGTCCGGTCCGCAGCGCGCCGCCGTCCTCGGCAGCCTCGTCGGCCGCATGGCCGCGCCGGCCTCCGAGCGCGCCGCGTGGCACTGGCTGCGCCAGCGCAGCGCCCTGGGCGAGCTGCTCGGCTGCGACTCTGCGAGACCATGGGCCGGAACGCCCTGCAGCGCGCCAGCGACCGCCTGCTGCGCCACCGCGACACGATCGAGACGCGTCTCTTCCAGCACGCCGCCGACCTGTTCGACCTGCAGCCCACCGTCACCCTGTTCGACCTGACCAGCACGTGCTTCGAGGGCGCGGCGGACCGGCAGCCGCTGGCCTGGCCGGCAACGTCGCCGAGGGCGGCGCGCTGCAGGCCATGCTGACGGCCCTGGACGCGCCGCCCGAGGCGGCCGTCGTGCTCGACAGGGGTCTCGCCACGCAGGGGAACGTCGCCTGGCTGCGCGAGCGGCGGCGCGTCTTCGACGCGAGCCGGGCGGTGGCCATCGGCACCGCCGGCGGGCAGCGCGTGCTGGCCTGCGCCGAGACGGACGGGAACGGCGAGACGCGCCTGCGCTGCGCGTCCGCGCAGCGGGCGGAGAAGGAGCGGGCGATGGCGGGGCAGGCCGACGCGCGCCTCGAGACGGCTCTGCGGACGCTGCACGAGGGCCTGTCGCGCCAGGGCACGACCAGGCGCGTGGAGAAGGTCTGGCAGCACATCTCACGGCTGCAGGCCCGCCATCCGTCCGCCGCCCCGCACGACGCGATCGACGTGCAGGCGGACGACAGGGGCCGCAACGCGACGGCGGTGGCCTGGAAGCGGCAGCCGCTGGAGGGCGGCGGGGCGACCCATCCCGGGGTCCACGGCCTGCGCACCAGCAGCGTCGGCTGGGACGCCGAGCGGCTGTGGCGCACCTGCGTGACGCGGACCGACCTGGAGGCCGTCCTCCGCTCCCTCGGGAGCGCACTGGGACCGCGCCCGATCCACCACCGCAGGCCCGCGCGCGGCGCGGGCCACCTGTGCCTGTCGGTGCTCGCCTGCCAGCTGGTGCCGGTGGTCCGGCAGCGCCTGCGGGCGGGCGGGGAGACGGCCCGCTGGACGACGCTGCGCCGTCGCCTGGCGGGCCAGCGGCGGGTGACCGCGGTCTTCCGCCAGGCGGACGGACGCATGCTGCACGCGCGCAAGGCGACGCAGGCCGAGTCCTGGCAGCGGGCGATCCACGAGCGGCTGGGCGTGGACGCCTCGCCGGGCGGGGTCCGCAAGCTGGTCGTTCAGCCCAGACGACGAAAGGAGAAATGCACGGAATGCAGTGCCACACGCCTGATTCCGCAACCGCAATGTGCTCGTTGCAAACGACTGATGAAATGGGGTGGCAAACTTGGGTTATGGCCCCTCCAACCGCCGTTGTGCAGTCCGTCACGCTGCTCTTCAGGGATCCATGCCGTTGTCTGACATGAACCAGAGAAGCGTATCTTCTGCCTCGCCAGTCGATTGCAGAACGCGACGAAAGCGCCCCAGAGCTTGATCCATCGCGGTGATCTCCGCGAACCTGTCGCCCAGCTCTTTGCCCTCGACATGTGCGTACTGGGCGGCGGTGTCCGGCAGGGCCCGGTAGGGGCTGTGCGGTGAACCGAACCACAGCGTGATCAAGTACGGGGCGTTCCCCTCGGCGTTAACTCGCTCCACGAAGGCGACCGCAGCGTCGACACATATCTCGGAACTCTCACCCTTGATGACCTCCGGATCCGCACCGTTGCGACTGAGTGACAGATCCAGCTCGAAGAGGTTGTCATGAGCAAGGTATTCCTCATAGCCCATGCGGCCCGGACTGGTAGGCGACACAGCCTTGACGGCTCCTACGTGCCACTTGCCGAAGTGGCACGTGCGATAGCCGGCATCCTTGAGGATCTGGGCAAGTGTGATCTCTTCGGGCCGGATCGTGTGGTTCGGAGCGAAGACGCCGGACCGATTCGGATGCCGTTCGGTAAGGATCGAGGGTCGGGTCGGCGAACAGTTCGGTGCCGCAGCGTAGAAGCGGTCGGACCGCAGGCCCCCCCGACGCCATGGCGTCGAGGACGGGCGTATGCAAGTGCGGATGACCGTTGTAGCCGGTCTCGCCCCATCCCTGGTCATCTGCCAAGACGAGGACGATGTTCGGTCGGTCGGCACCGCTGGCGGCGGCTGACAGAGCGCGGCTAGAACGAGTGCAGCAGGGGCGCACGGGCGCCTTTCTGGGGAAAGCTGGTTCTGCATGGAATGGCTGAGCGTGGTGCCCACAGCGGGCTATCTACGTGCGGGAAACGATCAAGGCCCTGTAGCGCGTTGCCTGCCTCGTCCGGCTCGCTTGCGGAAGGCGGGATGGTTGAGCGTAGGCTGATTCTCGCCCCAGACATGTCCATGCTGGTCGAAACGAGTTCGCCCGAAGGCAAGGAGCTAACAGTCCGACCTGTCTGATCCACCGGCAGGACAGATCTAGAGCCGGACTTTCGCATCCCCGCATCCTGTACCGACTACGTCACAAAGCACCTCGGTGGAACAGCCAAGTCCCGCCGCACGCCCCCTGCGGCGTGCAAGTCGCCGGTGTAGTCTGAATCCAGAAGGCATCTGCCAAGGCGATGGTGGAGGGTCTCCAACCAACTGGCGGAGTCCGACTGGATGCCTAGTTCGAATTCGGGACTGATGATCTCCGCACCGACAGAACGGACGACCCTGCGGCTCAGCGGGATGACCTGCAACCACTGCGTGCAGACCGTCGAGCGGACGCTGCTTGAACTCGAGGGCGTGGCGTCGGCGACCGCGGACCTCGGTGGCCAGAGCGCGACGGTCGACTTTATCCCCGAGCTGGTGGACATACCGGCGTTGGAGAAGGCGGCCAAGGCGGCAGGTTACGGTCCGCCCGTCCAAGCTCCCGCAACGACGCTGGTGACAATCCAACCTGGTCCAGCGCCCAAGAGGAAGGCTGCCAAGCCCGTCCCCAAGCTGGAGGACCGGACGCTGCGCATCGATGGCATGACCTGCGCCAGCTGCGTGAGATCGGTCGAGACCGCCGCGGTATCGGCGCCCGGGGTCGTGTCCTGCTCGGTGAGCCTGACTGAGGGCACAGCGGTCTTGAAGCTCAATCCAGCCGCCGGCGACATCAAGGGAGTTGTGGGAGCGATCCGCGCGGCCGGCTATGGCGCGACCACCGAGGTCTCGGCCGACGGCGAGGATACGGATGCGTCAGCGCAGTCCCGTCGGCTCACGGCCTCGGCCGCGCTAACGGCGCCGCTGCTCGTACTGGCGATGGCTCCCGGCCTTGCGGCCATTCCCGGCGCCGACTGGATCCAGCTGGCCCTGACTGTGCCCGTTCTGGTGTATGGCGGAGCGCCCATCTATGCCGCCGCATGGCACGCGGCATGCCACTGGCGGTCGGACATGAATACACTGATCGCGGTCGGCACACTCTCAGCGTTCGCGTACAGCCTGGCTTCGCTTCTGTTCCCCGCATTGATATCGCCAACCGGTGAGCCGTCGCTCTACTTCGAGACCTCCGCGGCAATCATTTCCCTAGTACTCACGGGCAGGATGCTCGAGGCCCGTGCACGGCACCGCACATCCGCCGCCATCCGCAAGCTGATGGAGCTCCAATCCGGCACGCTGTTAGTGCGTCGCGGCCGCAGGGAAGTCGAGGTCCCACCCCATGACGTCGTCGTCGGAGATGAGGTGCTGGTCCACCCTGGGCAGCGGGTAGCCGTGGACGGCACGGTCGTCGAAGGTGCGGGATCCATCGACGAGTCTCCGGTGACCGGCGAGAGCGTGCCCGTAGAGAAGCGCGAGGGTGATCAAGTTACCAGCGGATCGTTGAGCGTGGACGGATTCCTTGTCGTGCGCGCGACCAGTGTCGGAGCCGACACGACGCTGGCTCGCATCATCGAGTTCGTACGCAACGCGCAGGCTTCCAAGGCGCCCGCCGCGCAGCTGGCCGATAGGATTGCGGCCGTGTTCGTACCTGTGGTGCTGGCAATCGCGGCGGTGACGTTCGTTCTCTGGATGGTGCTTGGCCAGTCCGAGGACACGCTGCGCGTGGCCGTGAGCAGTGCGGTGAGCGTTCTGATCATCGCCTGCCCGTGCGCGCTGGGTCTGGCGACGCCCGCCGCGCTGGCGGTCGGCATCGGTCGGGGCGCCCAGCGCGGAATCCTGATTCGCGATGGAGCGGCCCTCGAGGGTGCCGGCCACGTCGACACCGTAGTGTTCGACAAGACGGGAACCCTGACAACTGGACGGCTGGCGCTGACGGACATCAAGCCGCTTGGCAGAACGACGAAGGACAAGATCCTGAGGGCGGCGGCCGCCATCGAGAGCCGCAGCGAGCATCCGATCGCCAGAGCAATCGCCGAAGCCGCTCCCGGCGGCCTTGCCGCCGCCGTGCAGGACTATCGGTCGCTGCCAGGGGCCGGTGCCACGGGATCGTTGAACGGCCATCGCTGGCTGCTGGGCAAGCAGGCCCTCCTGGAGGAGGACGGGACCAGCACCCTGGCGGCGCAGGCCACGCTTGACCGGTTCGGAAGCGAGGGCAAGACCACGGTTCTGGCTTCCATGGACGGCGAACTCCAAGGTGTCCTCGCCCTAAGGGACACCTTGCGCCAGGAGTCTCGGGCAGCGGCGGCGGCCTTGCATCGGCGAGGCATCGCAACGCTGATGCTCAGCGGCGACAGTGCTGCGGTGGCCACGGCGATCGCGTCCGAAGCAGGCATTCAGAAGGCCCTTGCCCCAGTGATGCCGGTCGAGAAGTCTGATGCGATCCGTCGGCTGCAGGACGGAGGCAGACGTGTAGCCATGGTGGGTGACGGCATCAACGACGCACCGGCACTGGCGCAGGCCGATCTGGGCATTGCTATTGGATCCGGCACGGACATCGCAGCCGAGTCCGCGGACGTGATCCTCGTCCGCGACGATCCGACGGACGTTGGCAGGGCGATCGAACTCTCGGTTCGGACGCAGAGAACTATCGGGCAGAACTACTGGTGGGCATTTGGATACAACCTGCTCGGCATCCCGATCGCGGCGGGGCTGCTGTACCCGTGGACCGGGATGCTCCTCTCTCCCATGCTGGCTTCGGCGGCGATGGTGCTGTCGAGTCTCTCGGTCCTGACCAACAGCCTCCGACTGAGAGGGGCGCTCGCGGACGGACGGTAGCGAGTTGGGCCGGGGTCACATCCCAGAAGCCGCGATCAGGGCCTCCTGCACGACGATGTCCTCCTGGAATGAGACATGGATCGGCTTCTCGCCACGCACGGCCGCGGCGAGGGCCGCCATGTCGTCGACGTAGCGCTCGTATGGTGGAAGCTTGACCTCGTGCGCTCCCTTCGGATAGGGCCCAGCAGGTTCGGTCAGATCCATCACCAAGCGCGGGGACTCGATGGGGCGCAACGTGGCCACGCCACGCGTGCCATGCACCTCGAAGCTGCGGTAACGGCTGCCATTGGCAGCCAGTGAGGCACCGGTCACCAAGCCTAGGGCACTAGAGCACTCGAACACCGCCATGGTGTTGTCCGCCAGGTTGTCGTCGTGGTTCCCGTGGTTCTTGAGGAACGGGGTGACTCGGTCCGGGCGCCCGAGCAGTCGCACGAGCGGATCGATGACGTGCGGTCCCAGCTCGAACATGTGCCCGCCGCGGAACTGCGCCCAATCGGCCCGCGAGGACGCGGCAAGCGTCTTGTGCATCGTCGCGTGCACCAGATGGACATGGCCCATCCAGCCCTCTCGCGCCGCCTCTAGCATTCGGTTGAGCCCTGGATGGTAGCGCCACATGTAGCCCTGCTGGACGACCAGACCCTTGGCATCGGCGACCTGCAGGATCGACCGCAGCGACTCCACGTCCATCGCCGGTGGCTTCTCCAGATGGAGGTGCTTGCCCGCCCGCACGACGCGCAGGCCGTCCCTGGCGTGGTCGGAGACCGGACCCTCCACGGCGATCACGTCGATCGTGGGGTCGCCGAGCAGGTCTTCGGGCTTGACGATCGCGATGCCCTCGGCCCGATACTTGCCACGCACGGCCTGGTCGAAGTCCCAGAGACCAGCGATGTCGTACTCGGGAGACTTCTGGGCGATGCGGATCTTCCCACCGCCGTGGGAGTGGCTGGCTCCGAGGAAGCCGATCCGCACAGATTTCTTGGCGGCGCGTGCCACCGTCGCCTGCGCCGCAATCGCTCCTGCGAGGAAGGCTCTCCGCTTGATCTCGCCCTCTCGCCCTGCTTTCGATTCAGCCATGGAAGAGCCCCCTCTTCGCTGCACCTGCCCGCTAACGTGCCACGAATACCTCGCTGGTCACGAGCCGTGCGACCAGATCACGTAGCCCATATCCTTCCTTCGGCTCCTCCGCGACGATCGTGCGGACTGCCTCCTTGTCGGCGGGTGTGAGCTTGCGACCCGTCGCGTACTCCAGCAACAGATGCGCGAGAGTCCGGGTGAACCGATCCGGGCGCGCCATCAGGTATTCCTTGATCGCCGCGGCACCGTCGAGCGCCGCACCATCCGGAGTGACGGTACTGGACTCCACCGGAATCTCATCGGCCGATGTCGGATCTTCCTGGTAGTAGGCCGTGCGCCAGCCACCGACAGCATCGTAGTTCTCGAGGGCCAAGCCGAAGGGATCGATCGACCGGTGACACATGGCACAGGTCTCGACGTTCTGGTGTGCCGCCAATGTCTCTCGCACCGTGCGGGCCTTGGACGTGTCGGTGACCAAGGCGGGCACATCGGGCGGCGGTGGCGGCGGCGGCGTTCCCAACAGATTCTCCAGGACCCAAACGCCTCGCAGGATCGGTGAGGACTCCACACCATCTGCAGTCGCAGCGAGCACGCTGGTCAGTCCCAGCGCACCGCCCCTGCCCGCGACGTGGCGGGGCACCCCCGACCCGAGGCTCGTCAGGTCGAGGCGTTCGGGCTCCGGCCAGAGTAGGCTCTGCCGCTGGTCGGCCTCGAGCCGCCGGAGGTCGACCTCGCTGCCAGGCATGCCCCACGCGATTCGCATCGGCTCGTTCGCGTAGGTGAAGTCCGAGTCGATGAAGTTGTGAACCGAAAGGTTCCGCTGCAGAATCTCGTTCAGGAACATCTCCGAGGACCGAACCATGCCGTGCCGAATCAGCTCGCTCCAGACGTGACGCACGTCGCAGACCATCACGGAGGAGGCCTTGCGTCCGCCCAGCCACTGGCCGGAGAAGTGCTTGACGAACTGCTGCGCCTTCGGGTCCCGCACCATCCGGCGAACCTGGCTGTCGAGCGTGCCGGGGTTCGCAAGCCGACCGTGGTGCGCGAGCGCCATCAACTCCGCGTCCGGCATCGAACTCCAAAGGAAGTATGACAGCCTGCTCGCAAGACCGAAATCGTCCAGATCAGCTTCGTCACGCTCCTTGAACAGGAACTGGGGCGACAGCAGGATTCTTCGGATCCCGTAATGGATGGCGTACTCCAGGGACGGCGCGTCAGCTCCGTGCTCCAGCACTGCCTGCACGAGCTCCTCACGCTCGCGCTCCGTGACGGGACGGCGATAGGCCCGCTCGGCCAGAGGCAGCAGAGTCCTGGCGACGTATGCCTCGTCCAAGTGGATCGGCGCGGGTCCCAGAAACTCGGTCTGCCTCGGCAAGGGACCGACCGGACCCGTGATCTCCATGCTCTCGAACCGCACCGTGGGCAGGCCCAAGGCCTCAGTCTCGTTGAGATAGCGCTTGAGAAGCTGCCGCAGGTCTGCGGTGTTTCCGGTCTCCCGAGCTAGAGCTGGAGGGTACTCCTTCGTCATGCGGTTCTCGCAGTACAGGTGGAATGTCTCGTTCTTTTCCAGCGGGACATCGACTGTGATGACGCTGGGCTTCCCGCCGGGCACCTCGACGCTGGCGACCAGCGGCAGGTCGGACCGCAGCGCCCGCTTCGGCAGGCCGTACTCCAAGGGATTCACGGCGTAGAACCCAAGCCGGAAAGGCTTGCCGTCCCCACCGAGGTCGGCCTCAGCGTTGACCTTGAGGCGCACCCGGTACGTGCCAGACGCATGGGCAATGAATGCCTTGTCCCAGAGGGCGCCCGACCAGCCGGCGATGTTCAGGCCCGTGAAATAGAGACCCGTGTCGTCTCCGTCCCGGTACCAGTACGTGATCCTGCTCGCGTCGTGGCCAGCGGTGCCACGACGAGCCGAGGACCGGTGCTGCTCCACGCCTGGAAGCGGCACCATCCTGTCGGCGATGTCCACCGCCACTTCGTGGAAGGCGTCCAAGTGACCGGGACTGACGCTGGTGCCATCAGCGGCCGTGTCAAAGCGCAGATCCGGGTTGTCGTCTGGAAACGTGACCGGCAGGTTGATCTGGCGAATCTGCAACAGGTCGCGCAGGGTGTTGAGGTACTCGATGCGGTTGAGCCGGCGAACCGACGAAACCATGACGGGGTCTGGCCCCTCGTCTCCCCGCATCGACGCAAGCACGGCAGCTGCGAACCGGTCCCTCTCGGACTCCGAGGGGTGGGGCACGTCAGGGGGAGGCATGACGCCCTTGGCGACGTAGTCCGCGGCGCGGCTCCACTGCTCGAGAACCGGCTTGGACGCCGAAGCCTCCACCGGGCGGTCGGCGTGGAACCCACCCTGCGGACCACGTCCTGCATGGCAGGCCGTGCAGTACTCCGCGACGAACTGCCCCGTGAACGAGGGATCCGCCTCCGCAGCTGCGAGCGGCGCAACCGCAAGCGCCGCGAAGCCGAGCCCGCGGATCGAGATCATGTCAGGACGCTAGTCAGGTCGGACTCGCTCGTGCCGAACTTGCCAACGTCGAATCCGAGCCGTTGGAGGACTGTCACGTAGAGGTCGCACGCCATCGTGTTCGAAAGTGCGTCCGTACCGCAGGAGACGTGGCGCTTGTGGTTGAGACCTCCGCCGGCAACCAAAAGCGGGTAGTTCGTGCGGCGGTGCGCGGCGGCGTCGCCCATCGCGCTGCCGACGAGGGTGATCGTGGAGTCGAGCAGGGTCCCGCCCTCTTCGTCCGGCGTGTCCCGCAGAGCCTTGAGGAACCGCGCCGCGCCGCGCATGTGGTGCGTCTCGACCTTCAGCAAGTTGTCGATCTTCTCGGGCTTCTTGCCGTGATGGGAGAGCCGGTGGTAGGTCTCGCTCATGGCCTTGCCGTTCATGAACAGTACCCGGTCGGTGATCGGGATGGTCATGGAGATCACTCGCGTGGAGTCGTTCTTGATGGCCAAGGCCATCAGGTCCCAGATGAGATCCTCGTTGTCGAGCAGGTACGAACCGTCCACGTTCTCCTCGTCCGGCAGCCCAAATCCGTCGGGAGGCGTCGGGAACGGCCTGTCGAGCCAGTCCCGCCGCCGCTCCAGTCTGCCCTCAACGGCGCGCACCGCGGTCATGTACTCGTCCAGCTTGCGACGGTCATGGGGACTGGCACGGCCGCTGATGAGCTTGGCGTCATCCGAGAGATCGTCGAGCAGGCTTCGACCGGACTCGAGGAGGTATTCCTGGCGTTGTAGGGCGACAGGACCAGCCCCGAAGATCTTGGCGTAGACAGCGCTCGGCCTCCTCGTTACCGGTAGGGCCACGCCGGACTTGGTGAACGCGAGCGACGGCTTCTGCTGTGCGTCGCCACAGCAGAGCTGGAGGGACTCGTAGCGGGTCTCCCTGCCCAACTCGGGCGCGGCAAACTGGTCGAGCGAAATGCTCGGCAGAACCTGACCCGTGTAGAGGGTGTAGACGAGCTGATGGCCGTTGCCGGTCGGCCCCTTGTGGTCCAGTCCCGAGATCGTTGTGAACTGGCCTTCCAGTCCAGCGGAGACCAAGGGCTCGATGAGCGCTGGCGTGCCCTCCTCAGCGAAGAACTCCTTCTTGTAGAACCCAAGTTGCGTGCCGACGCAAACGAGGCGCTTCGGCCGGGAGGCCGGGCGATCGGATGGCGTATTGGCTGCACCTGAAACAGAAGGAAGGAGTGGCAGCGCCATCGTGTAGCTGGCGCCCCTAAGAAACTGCCGACGATCCTGTCTGTATCCGTCCACTGCCAAACTCCGCTTTACTGCACCCAGATCATAGCGCGAATTCGCCTGTCCAACAAAGGACTTCCAGCCGCCACACCAGCCCACTTGGCAGGCCGGCTGCAGTGCCGAAAGCCCGTAATTCGAGGGTGCACTAAACTTGGAAATCCGTGGGGGCCGTCCGTGTAGGCATAGTCGGGCTTGGCAACGTCGGCGGCGGGACACTGGACCTGCTACACGCGAATGCCGAACAGATCCAGCGGAAGCTCGGGTTCCCACTGACCGTCGCGTCGGTCTGCTCTCGCTCAGTCCGCAGCACGCCCCCGGCAGCGGTGTCGCTCCATCCGCACGCCGGACGGACAACCGACTGGAGGGAGGTCGTTGCCGACCCCCGTGTGGACATCGTCGCGGAGCTCGTCGGCGGCACGAGTGTCGCGCACGAGATCGTGGAGGCGTCGATCAGGGCCGGCAAGCCGTTCGTCACGGCCAACAAGGAACTGATGGCCGAGCACGGCGCTGACCTGGTGCGCCTTGCTGGGGAGCATGGCTCGGGCATCGGCATGGAGGCCGCCGTGTGTGGCGGCATACCGGTGCTAACGGCGCTGCGAGAGGGAATCGCAGGTGATGGGTGCGATGCACTGATCGGCATCCTCAACGGCACCTCGAACTACATCCTTACGGAGATTGAACGCACAGGATCCCCCCTCGCGCCAGTGCTCCAGGAGGCGCAGGCACTCGGCTATGCCGAGGCCGATCCGACCGCGGACATCGACGGGTACGACGCACGCTCTAAGCTGGGGATCCTAGCCGGGCTTGCATTCGGCGTGCAGGTTCCTCCGCACCAAATCCCGGTCGAGGGCATTCGACGCATCAGCCACATCGACTTCGCATACGCGGGCCGTCTCGGCCACACTATTCGGCTGCTTGCCACGGCACGCCTCGAGGATGCCGGCCTGAGACTCTCAGTGCGTCCGGCCCTCGTGGGACAGAACACGATCCTGGCCGGCGTGAAGGGTTCCTACAACGCCCTGTGGGTCCACGGACACGGTGGCGACACGTTCTACTACGGCAAGGGCGCCGGCCCCGCGCCAACTGGTACGGCGGTGGTCAGCGACCTCATGACGGCGGCCCGCGATCTGCAGGGCTCGGGCGGCCAAACGGTGCCGCCCTTCGGCTTTCAGCGGCTTGGCGTCCACGAACCCGCTGACCCCGGCACAGAGGTCCAGCAGTTCTACCTGCGCTTCCGAGTGCAGGATCAGCCCGGGATTCTGGCGGCGCTCGCGGCTACGCTCGCGGAGCAGGGCGTGAGCATCGATGCCGTCCTGCAGGAACCCCACGCAGACAAGGACACGCTACCGTTCGTGATGACGCTGGAGCCCGCCCCGAGGAGCGCCGTGGACCGGGCCCTAGCCGCCATGAGCAGCCTCGAGTTCCTCCTGGAGGAGCCGTTCCTGCTGCCAATGGAGCGGACGCTCACAGCTTCCTGAGACATCCCGCGCGGGCTTCCGCGATCGGTCACACTGGAAGTTCCCTACGGGGCCGCTGAGGCCAGAGGAGGACCATGCAAACTCGATCCCTTGGAAAGGCCCTTCGCCTGCGGCGCATACTGCGCGATGGGCGTGCCGTCGTCGTCGCGATGGACCACGGAAACGCCGCCGGCGCCGTCCGTGGACTGGAGCGGCCGGCAGAAGTGGTCAAGGCCGTCGCTGGCGCTGGAGCGGACGCCATCCTGGTGACCCCTGGCATTCTGGAGCAGGTCTGCGACTACGTGGGCGACCTAGCGATCCTACTGCGCATCGACGGCTGCGTCAGCTCGCTTGGCGACGGGCCGATGCTGCTGTATGCGGATGTCGCCCAAGCCGTGGAGCTTGGGGTCGACGCTGTGGTTATGAACGCCACGCTTGGTGCCAAGTGGGAGGCCGACGAGCTCGAGAAGGTCGGCACAATCGCCAGCGAAGGCCGGTCCTGGGGCATGCCGGTCGTGGCGGAGATTCTCAGCCAAGGAATGATGACCAACCACATGGACATGGCGGGCACGGGCAGCACAGTCCTTCCAGACAACGTCGGCGAGGAGATCACGATGGCCTGCCGCATCGGCGCGGAGCTTGGAGCGGACCTCATCAAGACTCGGTACTCCGGCAGCGTGGAGGAGTTCCGCCGCAGCGTAGAGGCCTGCGGAAGGCCGGTGCTGGTCGCCGGCGGGCCGCGGCGCGAGGGCGGACTGAGCGGCACTCTGGGGACTGTGAACGAAGTCCTTGAAGCCGGCGCCTCCGGCGTGATCTTCGGCAGGCAGATCTGGCAATACGACGATCCTGCGAAAGCTGTGGGTGCGGTCGCCGAACTCGTGCACGGCGGTGCAAGAGCCTAAGCGGATTCCGTCCTCGGCTAGCCCGCAAGTCGAGGTCGCCCCGCAGCATCTGGCTGTGGCAGAGTTCGGTCGGACCGCATGATCACCCGACGGCAGCTAGCGGCGCTCACGGTCGGCGCAGCGCCGCTCGCTCGCGCACAGTCATCCCACGGGGAGATGCTGTGGAGCTTCATGCGGGAGTACGTGCGAATCCTCGACGAGCACCGCGCGAAGAAGCTCGCGGCGATCCGGTCCGAGGAGGACCTCGCAAGGCTCCGCGACCGGGTCCGCAGTGAGCTGACGCGGATGTGGGGACCGTTCCCGGAGCGCACACCGTTCAACGCGCAGCAGATCGGGGCAATGGACCGTGGCGACCACTTGGTGGAGCGAATCGTCTTCGAGAGCCGGCCAAAGTTCTTCGTCACGGCGAACGTGTACAGGCCCAAGGACAAGAATGGTCCGCTGCCCGCCGTGCTCTTTGTGTGCGGCCATGCCGCGGAGGGCAAGGCCGGTGAGAGCTACCAGAGGATGGGCGTCCTGCTGGCTCGATCCGGTCTGATCGCGCTGGTCTGCGACCCGCTCGGCCAGGGAGAACGGTCGCAGTTCCCCACGGAATCCGACGGTGCACCGACCATCGCCCCGGGAAGCGCCGAGCATCGAGTACTAGGCCACCAGTGCTATCTGCTGGGCGAAAATCTGATGCAGTACCGAGCTTGGGATGCAGTCCGGGCCCTTGACTACCTGGAAGTCCGACCCGATGTCGCAGCGGATCGAATCGGCATCGCTGGCCAGTCCGGCGGTGGCATGGTCACGCTCCAGTTTGCGGGACTCGACGACCGGATTAAGGCTGCATTCGCGAGCTGCGCCGTTGCGAGCTTCCGTGCGAAGTCGGAAGCCCTGCTGCTGGCCGACCCCGAGCAGATCCTCTACGGCACCCTGCGCGCGGGCATCGATCACCCCGAGCTACTGTCCACGTTGGCCCCTAGGCCTCTGTTGATCGGCGCGGCGCTTCGGGACTACGTGCCCATCGACAGCGCTCGCAGGACCTACCAGGAACTGCAGGGCGTGTATCGAGCCGTCGGCGCAGAGTCGGCAGTGTCCCTAGTCGAGACTGACGCTGGACATGGCCTGAACCATGAACTGCGCGAAGCCGCCGCCAGGTTCTTCGTGGATGCACTCGGCGGCGGGCAGGCCGTAAGCGAGACGGAAGTGGAACTTCCAACGGTCGAGGAGCTCAGCTGTACCGATACGGGCCAGGTCGCCACTGCGTTCGGCTCCGTCAGCCTCGCGGACCTCAACGCGACCAGGGCGAGGGAGTTCGACAAGGATCTGCCACCTGCAGGCAATGCAGGGGAGTTCGAGGTCTACCGCAACGAGGTTGCCAACCGCGCCCGCGCGGTGACGAGGGCCGGTGCGCCCAAGGCCGAGCACGGCATCGACGTGCCTGGCCGGTTCCGCGACGCCGGCGTGTACGCAAAGGGGACAGTCTTCCTAGTGGCGGAGCAAGGCATCGACCATCCCGTGGTGCAGCGCTACTGCATCGACGGGATCGTCGCAGCCGACTACAGTGCGCATGGCCTGGACCTCCGCGGCTGGGGCGCCACCGCTCCACGCATGCCTTACCTAGACGTTTCGTTTTCGTGGGACGACTTCCTCGCCTATCGGGCCTTGGAACTGGGGCGCCCGATGCTGGGTCAGAGGATCAAGGATCTTCTGTCGTCAACACCACGGTTGACGAAGCGACGCGGATGGGTGGTCATCGGCATCGGCGCGGGAGGTCTCGTCGCAGCTCACGCCGCAGCCATGGACGAGCGCATTACCGCTGTGGTCTCCATCGAGGCCCCGCTGTCGTTCCGCGAGATGGTGGAGGATCCTAGAACCACGCAGCCCGTGAGTTCCATGCTTCCAGGCGTCCTCAGGGCATACGAGATTCGCGATCTCTACGCGTCGACCGCTCCCCGGCCACTGCTGATCATCAACCCGCAGGACTCACGCAGGAAGGGCGTCTCGATCGAGAAGGCGACACGGGAGATGGCGGAGCTGGTCAGCGTCTACGAGATGCTGGACGCTGAAGACAACATCCGGCTCCAGACCGGCGTCGGACGCCAAGGACTGAGAACGGAGATCGGCGACTTCCTCACTGGGCTGTCGGCCTGAGCAGCGACGGTTCGGTCACTCCCACTCGATCGTGGCGGGTGGCTTGTGGGAAACGTCGAGCAGGACTGCGTCAACGCCGTCGCATCCACTCAGGCGCTCCGCAAGCGCCACGAGGTCCTCCGCAGGGAGCCTTGCCACGGCGGCGGTCATTCCGTCGACGGAGGTGACCGGCCGAAGCGCGACCGTCTCGCCGGACCTCCCACGCAGGGGCAGCAAGACCACCGGACACTGCCAGACATCGCTGTAGTAGCCGCTGGAACGGAGAAACTCGGTCACAAGGCTGTCGACCCGCTGCAGCAGCTGTATCCGCTCCCGCGTAAGCGTGGCTGGGACGACTCGCCACTGTTCGACGTCAAGGGTCTGGGGCGCAAGCGCCACCGCAACCCTGTTGGTGCTGCGGAAGTCGTTGGTCAGAGCGGTGGACAGCCCCAGCAGGCCGTCGTACCGCAGTGATCCACCGTGCAGGACGCTGACCTGCGCGTAGCTCCGACTGTCCCCCTGCACGCCGACGCTGCGCAATGGAAGCATCATCGCCCGATAGCCGTGCTCGCGCGCGAGCGCGCTGACAGCCCGATCCTCATACGACCCGGCAGCCTCATCTGCACACAGGCAGCGGATTGCGAGACCTGGGCCGGGGAACGGATGGCGGTCCAGCAAGATCGACGGCAGGCGAAGTGCCCGGCCGATCTCGCGCACCTCGTCCTTGTAGTACTCGCTGAGCGGCTCCAGCACCCGGCCCTGGTCGATGAGTTCCTGGACCCGCTCGACGCGGTTGTGGTGGGTCTTGATTACGTCCGCGGAAGCCGTCCCTCCCGACTCAATCGTGTCGGGGTAGATGGTGCCCTGCCCCAGGACCCAGTCGTCACCCGTGGATCCCTCCTCCTCAAGGATCCGATCCTGCACGTCCAGGAAGGCCCTGCCGATGATCTCCCGCTTGCGCTCGGGATCGACCACTCCATGCAGCGCTTCCATGAACGGGCCCTCCGCGTCCACGACGCGCAGGCTTCCGAGATTCAGGTCGCGAAACGCAAGCTCGATCTCCTCGGTCTCGCCCGAGCGCATGAATCCGGTGTTCACGTAAACGCCGTCCACCCGCTCCGGTCCGAGCGCACGCACCGTAAGCGTGTGGGCCACGGTGGAATCCACACCACCGCTGAGGAAGAACAGCACCCGTTTGCCGGTCGTCTGATCAGCGATCTGCTTCAGCAGTTCGGGAACGCGGTTCCCCGCACGCCAGTCCATCGCGCAAGCACAGGCGTTGCGGAGGAAGTTGGACAGGATCTCGGCTCCATGGGGCGTATGGACAACTTCGGGATGAAACTGCAGACCGTACAGGCCCCGATCCGCACAGCCCATCGCGGCGACACGGCAGCTGGCCGTGTCGGCGAGCGTCTCAAAGCCCTCCGGAAGCTGGACGACCTGGTCGCCATGGCTCATCCAGACCTGCTGCTCGCGTGCCATGTCATCGAACAAGCCCGCGTCGGCCCGCACACGCAGCTGTGCGCTGCCGAACTCGTGGGTGTCACCCCGCTCGACGGTGCCACCGAGGTGCCGGGCGATGAGCTGGTGCCCGTAGCAAATGCCGAGCATCGGCTTGTCGATCTCGAACAGGCCCGATTGGGGCTGGGGCGCGGTGTCGGCGAAAACGCTGGACGGGCCGCCCGACAGAATCACACCCCGCACGCCGCGCAGGTGCGACGGGTCCACACCGATCGGGAAAATCTCCGCGTAGGCGCCCAGCTCGCGGACCTTGCGGGCGATCAGATGGCAGTACTGACCACCAGAATCAAGGACGACGATCCGATCCATGGCGCGGAGCCAGCGCTGTCCGAAACCAGTTCGGCCACCCCGAATTCAGGGCGCCAGCCAAGCATCCATCCTAGTCCACGGCGGCACCTGCGCTTGCTTGCCAAACAACCCGCTCCTGTGTGACACTTGATGCATCGGAGGCGCCCGAGCGGAGCCTCCGTGCAGGGGCGCATAGGCCCTCGAACCGACCTCGAGGCAGGTCATCTCACTTAGCTGGAGCTGCGATCGCTAGGCACCAGAGTGTGGGTCGGACGCCGACTGCATCCCTTTTCATTTGGAGGAAGAAAGACCGAAATGGCAATCCAACCTCTTGGCAACCGCCTTGTGGCTCAGCGAATCGAGCAGGAAGAGCAGATGCTGGGCGGCATCATCATTCCGGACTCCGCCAAGGAGAAAGGCCAGACGGCCACGATCATCGCCGTGGGCCCCGGATCCAAGAAGGACGACGGCACCGTGATCCCACTCGACGTGAAGGTGGGGGACACCGTCATGATCGGCAAGTACGCCGGCAATGAAGTCAGCGTCGATGGCGAGGATCTGCTGATCATGACCGAGGACGAGGTTCTCGGCGTGGTCGAGGACTAGCGCAGGGCGCATTCCGTCGCGCAGCGCCGCGACGGCTCGCCACCCCTAATTCCAGAAAGGAGCATTCACCGTAATGGCAGACAAGGAAATCGTATACGGAGAGGACTCTCGCCAGGCCATCCTGGCTGGTGTCAACAAGCTCGCGAACACCGTCAAGGTCACTCTCGGCCCAAAGGGCCGCAACGTGATCCTGGAGAAGAAGTTCGGCGGCCCGACGGTCACCAAGGACGGCGTCACCGTCGCCAAGGAGATCGAGCTGGACAACCCCATCGAGAACATGGGTGCCCAGATGGTGCGCGAAGTCGCATCGAAGACTTCGGACGTGGCCGGCGACGGCACGACCACGGCAACCGTGCTAGCCCAGGCCATCTACGCCTCGGGCGTGAAGAGTGTTGCCGCCGGCGCCAACCCAATGGCCATCAAGCGCGGCATCGATGCCGCCACAGCTGCCGTCGTGGACGCCGTGCTCGACCTGTCGCAGCCCGTCGAGGCCAGTTCCGTGTCGCAGGTCGCTTCCATTTCGGCCAACAACGACGCGGCCATCGGCGACATCATCGCCGAGGCCATGGAGAAGGTCGGCAAGGACGGCGTGATCACGGTCGAGGAAGGCAAGTCCATGGCGACGGAGCTGGATGTCGTCGAAGGCATGCAGTTCGACCGCGGCTACCTGTCGCCCTACTTCGTGACGGACAAGGACTCGATGGAGGTTGTCCTTGAGCATGCCTTGATACTGATCCACGAGAAGAAGATCAGCAGCATGAAGGATCTCCTCCCGGTGCTCGAGACAGCCTCGCGCCAGGGGCGGCCGCTCCTGATCATCGCCGAGGACATCGAGGGCGAGGCCCTCGCCACGCTGGTGGTCAACAAGCTGCGCGGGACGCTCAACGTCGCCGCCGTGAAGGCCCCCGGGTTCGGCGACAGACGTAAGGCGATGCTCGAGGACATCGCGATCCTCACCGGCGGACGTGCGCTGATGGAAGAGACCGGCATCAAGCTCGAGGGAGTGCAGGTGGAGGATCTCGGCAACGCCAGCCGCATCGTGATCGACAAGGACAACACGACCATCGTCGAGGGTGCCGGCGTCATCGAGGCTATCGAGGGCCGCGTCAAGCAGCTACGCGACCAGATCGAGGAGACTACATCCGACTACGACCGCGAGAAGCTCCAGGAACGCCTCGCGAAGCTCGTGGGCGGTGTCGCGGTGATCAAGGTCGGCGCGGCCACCGAGACCGAGATGAAGGAACGGAAGGCCCGGGTCGAGGACGCCATGCACGCCACGCGTGCGGCAGTCGAGGAAGGAATCGTCCCCGGCGGCGGTGTCACCTTGGTGCGCGCCACTTCCGCTCTGGACGACGTCAGTGTCAGCGACGATGACGAGCGCACGGGCGTGAACATCGTTCGCCGCTCGCTGGAGGCTCCGCTGCGCTGGATCGCCCAGAACGCTGGCCAGGAGGGCGCCATCATCGTCGAGCGGGTTCGCAACGCGGAAGGGTCGGTCGGATACGACGCGAACGACGACCGCTACACCGACATGGTCGAGGCCGGAATCATCGATCCCGCCAAGGTCACGCGCAACGCTCTGCAGAACGCCGCGTCGATCGCCGGCCTGATGCTGACGACGGAAGCCACAGTGCACGAGATCCCCGACGAGCAGCCGGCTGCCGCCGGTGCGCCCCCGGATCACGACTTCTAGTCGGTCGACGTTCCACACGGCGGCGGTTCCGCTCGTCCACGGTGCCTGATCACCGAAGGACGGGCCGTGCCGCCGCCGAACCTTTTGGAGGCTGCAACGACGTGTTGCGAGGCACGCGGTCGAGCCGAATGCCGTGGCCGGTCCGTCAGCATTGAGGGCCCTGCCGGATAATGAACTCTCCTTGTGGGCACGAGTCGACCACTGCGGGACGCTCGCAGACGGACCATCCTGGCGCTGCTTCTGGGCATCGCGGTTGCGACTGTCCAGTCCCCATCATTTGGGCAAGGCGTCGCTTCTCGCGGCGTGCTGCCAAGCCCTCGGGGTGAGCCTTCCGGCATTCCGTTCCATGCCCGTTTCGTCGATGTCGCCGACGAGGCCGGATTCCACCGACGGACAGTGTTCGGCGAGGACGACCACAAGGACTACATCCTCGAGACGATCGGCAGCGGCGCGGCCTGGTTCGACTTCGACAGCGACGGCTGGCTGGACGCGCTGATCCTTGGGGGCACGAAGTTCGGCGAGCCACCCACCGAGAGCTCTCTTCAGCTTCACCGAAACAAACGTGACGGCACGTTCGAGGAGGTTACTCGGGACGCGGGAATGGACCGCGTCGGCTGGGCGTCCAGCGCCACCATCGCGGACTTTGACAACGACGGCGACCCGGATGTCTTCGTGACGTTCTGGGGGCAGAACGCCCTGTACCAGAACCGCGGCGACGGCACGTTCGCGGACATCGCCGAGGAGGCGGGCCTGGTCGACACCGACACCCGCTGGGGCTCCGGCGCAACGTTCCTGGACTATGACCGTGACGGTCTGCTGGACCTGTTTGTAGCGAATTACCTCCACTTCGACCCGGCGACGACACCCGGGAAGGGATCGGGCTCCAATTGCCAGTGGAAGGGTGTGCCGGTGAACTGCGGTCCGCGCGGCCTGCCGGTCGGGCGCCACAGCCTGTACCGTGCGGTGGAAGGCCAGAAGTTCGAAGAGGTTACTGAAGCCGCCGGAATCGGGAGGTCCGAACCTGGCTACGGCATGACCGCCGTGGCGGCGGACCTGGACATGGACGGCTGGGTTGACCTGTACCTAGCCTGCGATGGGACGCCAAGCCTGCTGTTCCTGAACCAGCGCGACGGCACGTTTCAGGAGGAGGGCCTCGAGCGGGGCGTCGCGCTCAGCGAGGACGCGATTGAGCAGGCCGGCATGGGTGTCGGTGTCGGCGACTACGATCTCGACGGGGACCTGGACCTGTTCAAGACGCACTTCTCGGATGACACCAACGTCCTGTATCGCAACGACGGAAGCGGCGTCTTCGACGACGACACGATCGAGGCGGGCCTTGGCGTCGAGACGAGATTCGTTGGCTGGGGCGCAGCGATCCTGGACCTGGACAACGACGGCCTGCCCGATCTCCCATACGTCACGGGCAGCGTCTATCCGGAAGTCGAGGCGAAGCTTGCGCACTACCCTTACCGGACTTCGAACGTGGTGTTCAGAGGCCTCGGGGACGGACGCTTCGAAGAACTAGTCGAGCAGGCGGGTCCAGGCATCGCGAGCCAGCACTCCAGCCGTGGCGCGGCGTTTGGGGACTACGACAACGACGGCGACCTCGACATCCTCGTGGTCAACATGAACGAGCGCCCATCGCTGCTGCGGAACGACTACTCCGGAGACGGAGGCTGGCTCAAGGTCCGCCTGCTGGGAGCCAGCGGCAAGTCGAATCGATCCGCAGTGGGAGCGCTCGTTGTGCTCCGCTACGGGGACCACGTGCAAGCCCAAGCAGCGACCGCGCAATCAAGCTTCTATTCGGTGAACGACCCCAGACTGCACTTCGGACTCGGGTCCGCAGAGTCGGCGGACCTCTCGGTCATCTGGCCATCGGGCGGGAAGGATGTCGTCAACGGGCTTGCCGCGGGACAGCTCTACGTGATCGAAGAAGGAGGAGGCGTAGTTCCCTAATGCGCATCTCCGCATGCGCACGGGCCATCGTGGCAGCCGCGGGATTCATCGTGGTCCATCCGTCGACCGCCCAGCAATCGCCGTCGCTGGACAGCGTCGCCGACGCCCTCCGATCCGGACAGGCGGCGGAAGCAGTCACGCTGGCGGATCGTGCCATTGAGGCATCTCCTCGAGACCCCCGTCCTTGGACGATGAAGGGCATCGCACTTGCCACGCTTGGACGCCATGAGGAGAGCGTCCGAGCGTTCGATGGGGCGCTTGCGATCGATGCCAACTACCTGCCCGCCCTCCAAGGAGCGGCCCAGATCGAGCTCCGCAAGGGTCTGCCAGGAGCGCGCCAGAGGCTGGAGCGGATTGTGCGTATCCAACCTGGCAACATTACGGCGCACGCGATGCTCGGAGTCGTGGCCTACGCCGCCCGCGACTGTGATCGCGCGCTGGAACACTTCGCAAAGGGCGAGCCAGCCGTCGCGGCCGATCCCGCAGTCCTGCGGCAGCGTGCGGAGTGCCAGTTCATGAGTGGCCACTTTCACGCCGCGGCCGCTGACTACCGAAGACTGATTCAGCAAAACGGCGCCACATCAGACCTGCGCTACAACCTCGGCCTGTCGCTGCACGAGGCGGAACGGTCCAAGGAAGCCGTCGATGTGCTCCGTGCAGCGGTCGATGCGGAGACCACTCCCGAAATCGAGATGCTCAGCCTCCTAGCAGACGCGCAGCACGCCGCGATGGATCCACCTGGTGCGATCGCAACGCTGCAGCAAGCAATTCACAGGCATCCGCGCAGCGAGAGGCTCTATCTGCAGCTCGCCGAGATGTGCATCGAGCACGGGGCGTACGACCTCGGCATCGAGATCGTGGAGGTTGGCAGAAAAAACATACCCGGTTCGCACAGGATCCCCACCATGCGAGGCATCCTGCTGGCGGAGCTCGGTCGATACGACGAGGCCGAGGCAGCGTTTCAGACGGCGGCAGACACGGATCCCGACGCGCAGGAAGCCGCCTACGGGCTTTCGATGACGCTGCAAAAGACGGGACGAATGGACGAGTCGCTGGAGGTGCTGCGCAAGCGGGTCGAGCAGAGCCCCGACGACGCGGTTGCCATGTACTTCTTCGCCCAGGCCCGGATCAGGCAGGGGGTGGAGCCTGGCACTGCCGAGTTCGAGCGAGTGCTTGACGGACTGGCGATGGCTGTCCAGAAGTTGCCTCGGGAGGTGTCGCCTCGCGTCGAGCTGGGCAAGCTATACCTGAGGGCGAAGGATCCCGAAAGGGCCATCGACGTGTTGGAAGAAGCGGCTGCACTGGATCCCGACAACCGCCAAGCCACGTACAACCTCATGATTGCGCTGCGTCGCGTTGGGCGTTCGGACGAGGCCACAGCGCTTGCCGCAAGGATGCGCAACCAGCTCAACCAGTCCAAGGAAGAGGAGGTCCGCCGAAACCGGTACCGCTTGGTGCGGACCGACAGCGGCGAACCAGAGTAGTCGAACTGCGGCCGCCGCTCAGCGCCATGCTCCTCTTTTGATGAGGGCCGCAGGGGCGTCTCGAGTCAGCCCACGGTGCCAGCGTCGGATGGGAGTCAGGATTCCTGGGGATCCTGCCAATCGATGGTTCGTCGATCAGACTCCACGTTCTCAAACCAGCCCTCCAGCGCAGACAGCATGCGGTGCACCCGGTCTGGGTGCTCGGCCGCCAAGTCCGCCGACTCGCCCGGGTCGGCCGACAGGTCGTAAAGCTCGGGCGGCTCGGGCTCTTGGTCCTTGAGCCGCGGCACCGGCACGATCCCGAGCACGGCCGCCGGGTTCTCCTTGTGCTTCATATCGTTCTCGATGAAAGCAGCCGTGCGGTTTCGGTCCTCGTCGCTGACGCAGTTCTCGTCGCGGAAGAATCGCGTACCGCGAATCAATGGCCGCACCAGCTTCCAGTCTCCGTCTCTCATGGCGGCGTTCGTTCCGATATCGGGCCAGTAGTAGTTCCACTGCCAATACTTTCTAGGCTCGACAGTCTGCGGCCGTCCAGTCAGGAGAGGCTTGAGGTCCTGCCCATCCAACTCCGGACCCGCCGGCCGCTCGACTCCTGCCATCGAAAGCAAAGTCGGCATCCAGTCTGTGAAGTGTGCCAGGTCGTCCTGCATGCGCCCACCCGGAACGCTGCCAGGCCAGCGCACGACCATCGGCACGCGAATGCCGCCATCGTAGATCCATCCTTTGCTGCCCCGAAGGTCCGCATTGAACCGCTCATTGAACGTCGGCTCGCCAGGTTCAAGCATGTACGGAGGGTTGAAGAACGCTGGCCCGTTGTCGCTAGTGAACGCCACGATCGTGTTCTCGGCCAGACCTAGCCGGTCCAGGGTGTCGAGCACCCGTCCGATGCCAGCATCCATGCGCTCGACCATGGCGTAGGTCGTCGCGACGATGCGGCTGAGGCCCTTGTCGCGATAGGGCGCGATCCAGTCGTCTTCGGCCTGGAACGGCGAGTGCGGCGCACTGAACGGCAGGTAGAGAAAGAATGGATCGTCTCCCTGGCGCTCGATGAACTGGACCGCCTCGTGCGCCAGCAAGTCGGTCAGATAGGTGCCGTCGGAAGGTGAGAGGCTGTCGTTGCGACGCAAGAAGTAGCGGTAGTAGTCGGACCAACCACCGCAGAATCCGGTGAACTCATCAAAGCCACGGGCATTTGGCTCGAAGCGCCGGTCGAACGTGCCGTTGTGCCACTTGCCGACCAGACCGGTGGCGTAACCGGCCGATCGGAACGCGTCCGCCACGGTCACCTCACGCAAGGCGATCCGGTCCAAACCGTGCAGCTCGTGCTGTGTGATAGCGCCGGTCCGGTGCGGATAGCGCCCTGTCAGCAGCGCGGCCCTCGCCGGGGCGCAGATCGGAGAGGCGGAATAGTGCTGGCGGAAGCACATCCCCGCCCCCACGAGGCGGTCCAAGTGCGGCGTGCGAACCGTCCCGTCGCTGAAGCAACTAAAGTCGCCGTAACCCATGTCGTCGGCCACGATGAGGATTACGTTCGGTCTTCTGGAAGCCATCGCAGGGCTGCACCAGCGCAGAGATTCAGCTTGGACCGCCGGTGCGTCGGTATCATACTGGAGACCGATTTCGGAACCCTAACCATGCAATCCGCACTCACGAACCGCCGTCATTTCATCGGAGCTGCCGCCAGCAGCCTGCTGCTTGTGCCCGGAGCCCGCGCGGCAGACAAGCCGCGCAAGGTAGGCGTGGTGGGCCCCGGGTGGTACGGCAAGATCGACCTCTTCCGGCTGATACAGGTCGAGCCTGTGGAGGTGGTGGGCCTCTGTGACGTGGACTCCCGCAACTTGGCCGCAGCGGCGGAGCTGACGGCGACCCGGCAGAAGTCGGGCAAGAAGCCGCGCACCTACTCCGACTACCGCGAGATGTTCAAGCAGGAGGAGCTCGACCTCGTGCTGGTCGCCACGCCTGATCACTGGCACGCGCTGCCGATGATCGCCGCCTGCCAGGCGGGTGCCGACGTGTACTGCCAAAAGCCAATCGGCGTGGACATCCTCGAGTGCCAAGCGATGCTCGCCGCAGCCCGCAAGCACGAGCGGGTCGTCCAGATCGGTCTGCAGAGGCGCTCGACGCCTCATCTGATCGATGCCAAGCGGCGTGTGGTGGAGGAGGGACTCCTCGGGGAGATCGGGCACGCCGAGGTCTGTTGCTACTTCCACATGCGGGCTCAGGAGAATCCTCCCGACTCCGATCCACCGAAGCACCTCGACTACGACTTCTGGACTGGTCCAGCTCCAATGCGGCCCTACAACGTCCTGAAGCATCCACGGCGCTGGCGGGCGTTCATGGAGTACGGCAACGGGATCATGGGCGACATGTGCGTGCACATGCTGGACGCTGTGCGTTGGATGACCGGCCTGAGATGGCCGGAGCGCGTATCCTCGTCAGGCGGGATCCGCATCCAGAAGGACGCCAAGGCGAACACGGCGGACTCGCAGGTCGCCACGTTCGAGTTCCCGGAGTTCCCGGTGGTCTGGACGCACCGCAGCTGGGGCACGCCGACGGATCCGGACTATCCGTGGGCGTTCTTCATCTACGGCTCGAAGGGCACGCTGAAGGGCAGCGTCCACAGCTGGGACTTCATCCCGGTCGACAAGAACGCGAAGGCGATGGCGGGCAAGAACAAACACGAGCTCGACCAGTACCCCGAGGACAGAACCGAGAAGGACCTCGAGCTCCACTCAGCGCACGCGGTCCGCTACCACATGAAGGACTGGCTCAAGGCCGTCGACGAGCGCTCGCGACCGGTCGCCGAAATTGAGGAGGGTCACATCTCCACGACAGCCTGCCTCCTGGCCAACATGTCCATGGAACTGCAGCGACCGCTGGCATGGGACGTGGAGCGCGGCGAGGTGAGGAACGACGCCGAAGCCAACAAGCTGTTCGCGCGGCCGTACCGTGCGCCATGGAAACATCCGTCCCCGACTGATGTCTGAGTAGCGGTGTTCTGCTAGAATCTGTCCACTTCACAGCCATCCTGGTCCCGTTCACCTCGAGATTGGGGAGGAAAGGTACGGATTTGCACACCATGAGATCTCTTCTTCTTGCCATGACATGCATGGCACTACTCGCCTCTCCCGCGTTCTCACAGGACGCGAAGATGTCTTTCTTCATCACGAGCGTCGGTTCAGGCGACGGCGCGAACCTCGGCGGCCTCGACGGTGCGGACGCTCACTGCCAGAAGCTGGCAGAGGCTGCCGGATCCAGCGGCAAGACCTGGCGCGCGTACCTGAGCGCAGCGGAAGCGGACGGCATGGCGGCCGTCAACGCACGCGACCGGATCGGGTCGGGACCTTGGTTCAACTCCAATGGCGTGCAAGTCGCCATGAACGTTGACGACCTGCACTCGGACAACAACAAGCTGGGCAAGGAGAACTCCCTTACCGAGAAGGGCGACGTGGTCAACGGTCGCGGGGACTCGCCGAACATGCACGACATCATCACGGGCTCGCAGCTGGACGGCACGGTGTTCGCAGCCGATGGCGCCGACCACACCTGCGGCAACTGGACCAGCAACTCCGGGGACGGCAGTGCGCAGGTCGGTCACCACGACCGGACCGGCGGCGGGCAGAATCCCACCTCGTGGAATTCAGCGCACGGCTCCCGCGGCTGCGGCCAGGCCAATCTCGAGGGCACGGGGGGCAAGGGCTTCTACTACTGTTTCGCCCAGTAGCACCCGATTCACCGACCACGCCCGTTGCACGATCTGCGCTGGGCGCCCATGCCTGACGAGAGGGACGCAAGAGCCTTGCTCTTGCCTTGACGTACCCGCGTCCCGGACGGGGCAATCAGAGGGCTGCAGTCCGCCACTGCGATCCGCCTGCCCGAAGCTGCGGCGGACGACTAGACCAGCGACAGCCTAGCCCAAGTTCGCCAAGCGAGGAGCGATTTTGGCCGAATTCGGCGTGTTTTGCGCCGCAAGTCGTTGGTTCTCCATGGCCAGCCCCCTGAAACCCCAAATGCAGTGCCCTAATAACTTACAATTCCCTGACTCCCGTCCCAGGGCCTGCTCCCATCGGAGCCTGTTCGTCCGCCGGACCCCCACTCGCCCCCGCGCCAAGGGCCAGGAGCCCCACTTCACCCAGCGCCTCGTCCGCTCCGTCCGCTGCGGCTCCAGGGTGCGCCAGCGCACCCTGCTCAACCTCGGTCGGCGTCGAGCACGTCGCCCTGTGGGCCATGCGGCAGCTCCGTCTGCCGCCCCTGCTCGAGGAGCTGGGCCTGTCCGGTCCGCAGCGCGCCGCCGTCCTCGGCAACCTCGTCAGCCGCATGGCCGCGCCGGCCTCCGAGCGCGCCGCCGACCTGTTCGACCTGCAGCCCACCGTCACCCTGCACGACCTGACCAACACGTACTTCGAGAGCACGCGCGGACCGGCAGCCGCTGGCCCGCCGCGGCCATTCCAGGGAGAAGCGCCACGACTGTCCGCCGCTCACGCTTCCAGGGCCTGGCCGGCAACGTCGCCGAGGGCCACGCCGCGGCCATTCTGTGCCGCCGCTCCAGGGTCCTGGCCGGCAACGTCGCCGAGGGCGGCACGCTGCAGGCCATGCCGACGGCCCTGGACGCGCTGCGCGAGCGGGGCCACCGGTGCCTGGTGGCCAGCCGCGAGCGGCAGCGCGTCTTCGACGAGAGCCGGGCGGTGGCCATCGGCACCGCCGGCGGGCAGCGCGTGCTGGCCTGCGCCGAGACGGACGGGAACGGCGAGACGCGACCGCCTGCGCGTCCACGCAGCGGGCGGAGCAGGAGCGCACTGGGACCGCGCCCGACGATGGCGGGGCAGCGCAGGCGGGCGACAGGGGCCGCAACGCGACGGCGCTGGCCTGGAAGCGGCAGCGCGCTGGAGGGCAGCGGGGCGACGGCCAGCTGGACGACGCTGCGCCGTCGCCTGGCGGGCCAGCGGCGGGTGACCGCGGTCTTCCGCCAGGCGGACGGACGCATGCTGCACGCGCGCAAGGCGACGCGGGCCGAGTCCTGGCAGCGGGCGATCCACGAGCGGCTGGGCGTGGACGCCTCGCCGGGCGGGGTCCGCAAGCTGGTCGTCCAGCCCAGACGACGAAGGAAACATGCACGGAATGCAGTGCCACACGCCTGATTCCACGACCGCAATGTGCTCATTGCAAACGACTTATGAAATGGGGTGGCAAACATGGGCTAGGGCACCACAGGCCCGCCGAACGCCCCATGGAACAGCGTGCCGTCGCCGAGACTGACACGCTCGTCGCCAACACTAACTGGCTGGCCGGTGGATGTCCGAACGTCGTAGCCCATGCGCCACAACCCGACTATGGCATACGGAGCGTCCACGTCCTTCCCTACGAAGAAGCCCTTGATCAGTGTGCCGGCGGCGAGATCCCCGGAAGGGATCCTCAGCGCAGGATCGGTGCGCCGATCGAATGTGATCTGCACAGAGGGGCCAACAGTGGTGGTCGGTGAGCCGGTCAACGTTGCGTCGAAAGCCAGGTCAGTGTCAATCGGAACACCCGCGAAGACAAGCTCGCGCACCTCGCGTTCGCTGACAAAGGAGTACTCCGTCGCTTCGCCCGCCATATTCACCGCGCTGACGTTCTCAGCCGTCAAGTAGAGCGGATCCCTGTGTTCAAGCCTCGTGAAGTCTGTGAAGACCACATCCATCGACCCGCCAATGGCAGCAGTAGCATTCCAACGGACAATGGCCTCGAACGCGGCAGAGTAGCGCGCGCTGGACTGTAACGCGATGGTCTTGCCGCGGTAGGTCGCCGATGCGCCTCCCGGATACTCGGGGTCGTCGACGCCACGGTAGGCCGTCTGCGCCAAGAGGCTGTAGGCGAACAGGCCAGGCCCATTGGCGTCACCCGCCCCGTGAACCGCAAGCGCCTCCGACGCCTTGGCGGAAGTCTCCAGCCACCAAATCCCATACCGGGTGAAGTCCGTTGACTTCATCAGTACTGTGACCTGGTGAGTCGTTTGGGTCAGCATGTCGGCGGGGTCGGCCTCCGACTGACCAGCGAACACGCCTTCGCTGTCCGGCGCCAAGGCGTCACCGAGAGTCAGGGGTGTTGTCAGAGCCTGCAACGCACCATCGATCAGTTCCAGCGCCTCTCCGTCGTCCAGCGTTGAGTAAGCGCGCTTGAGTGTGCTGTCTGCGTTCAGTTCGAACAGGTTGGTCTCAATCGCGGTTTGGAAATCCATCCATTTGGCTGCCTCCACCTCTGGAAACGGCGTGGAAAGCCCCTGCAGCGCGACCAGATCCGTACGAATCTTGGAGACCTGCTTCCTCGCGATGTCGACGTGGGTGGCCCCAGTAGAGACATGGCTTTGGCCCTTCAGCGCGAGCAGGTCCGCCAGACCCGCCTCGACGGAGTCCACTTCTCCGTCAACGTCGAAGTCACGCTCGCCGTCAAACGTCAGGTCCAGAACACCCTCGTTGATCTTGGCGCCCCCCAGCAGCACCATGGCCTCCACCGCCTCCGGACTGGCCGGATTCGGCTGGTTGGTTCCCTGATCTGGGTCCCGCTCCGCTCCGAAAGCCCCGGCGAGATATGAGCTGAGATCGTCTGCGGCATCGCCAACGGACCAAGTGCCTGTGGCGTGCATGCCCGCCTCCAGGCCAGTACCGATCAAGAGACCTGCGAACGTCGCAGGGACCGATGTCGGGCCGGGACTGCCTATGCGAACTGGATACAGAAGTTGCGCCATGGTCGGCTGCCCAGAATCGGAGTCGGCTGTGTTCCAGGACGCGAGGTGGCTCAGGTCGGCGTCGGGCAGAACGATGTTGGCCACATCTGCGAACCCGAACTTCCACAGCGCATCGTCGTCAACGCTGCGAAGGTCTGTGACCAAGCCGGAGACCTCGCTGGTGCGAAAGCGGACCTCGAGCTCGATGCCACCTGTGTAGAGCTCACCGTCGCCGCTGACAGCCTTGGTACCACCACGGTAATAAGCGTTGCCCGAAGTCTGGACGAATCGCGTCCGACCTGCCTGCGAGTCAACCGAGTACGCAAAGGCACCGAGCGTGCCCGCCCAGTCGAACGTCACCTCCATCGCCCTGATCGTCGCGATAGACGTGCCGCCCGAATCGATCTGGTAGACTTCCTCGGCGTTGGTGGCGTCTCGGGTCACGGTGCAGGCGAGGCACACATCTCCCTCCTGGCCTTGGATCGCCGCGGTAACGAGATCGGTGCGTCCATCCTCCGATGCCGCGGACCACGCGCTGTAGTCGATTGCCAAAGGGCTGCCATAGGCTTCTTCGAACCGCCTGTGGCTCACGTAGCTAGAAGCCACCTCCCCTAGGTAGCTGCTGCTCCCGTCTGCGTTAAGCCGCTCGAGGCCCGATGAATCAGGGTTCCCGCCAAGCATGTGCCTGACGAGCACAATGATCTTCCTGTTGGCAACGTCGGTGAAGTCCAACAACGCGTGGCCACGGGTCCGCTGCGCAATCGCCCCGAAGCGGGTCGGACCTACGGCGCCCAGCACAGCCGTCGCTGGCGACGCAGTCGCTTCGAACGCCTCGATGGCCTCCTGCTCATCAAGGGCCAGCGAGGCGAACACGCCGTCACTGTCCTCCGCCGACGCCGCTGCGAAAGCCGCGCTTACCGACAAGGCGTCAGTGACGGCGTCTAGACTGCCGGGCAACTCGGCACCCTCCGGCCTCTCCCCAAGGACTTCCTTCCCGAAAGCCGTCTTCAGTTCCTCCGCGACCGTCCGCCACTTCAGGTCGAGGATGATGTCCAGGCCGGCCACCGAGGACTCCAGACCCAGCAGCGCAGCGATGTCCTTGCGCTCCTTCTGGACGGTCTCCAAAGCCTCGGAGACGAAGTTGATTCCAGAGTACTGTGCCGATCCCGTCGCGAGCAGGTCGCCGACCGAAAAGGTCATCGGAACCTCTCCGGACACTAGGAGCGTCGTGCCAGTCTCGTTTCCTACCACTCCAAGGTCATCCGACGACAACATAAGGCTCAGTCCCTCCAAGTCATGGATCAGCTGAATCGTGTCCGACTCGATGGGCGCGTCGAAGCGAGCCCCCATCAGCGCGCCATTCACGTTCCAGATGTGATACATCGCGCCGTTGACTGTGACGTCCCCCACGCCCGTGGTCGGCAGCCTCGCCAGTCCGACGTCGTAGCCGTTCGCACCTTCCCTGGAGAGTGCCACCAAGCGCGTACCGGCGATGGGGGTGGCGGATAGGGCTGTATACGGCATTCAGGGCACCGTCCACCCTGACCAGCGAGTAGGCGTTGCCATTCATCGCAGCCACTGTGCCCGTTGCGGGAACCGTGGACCCATCCGGCAGCATGTACCCGCCGCCTTCGACGGTGTTGATCATCACGGCTTCGCCGGTCGTCCCCAGCCACACCGTGAACGACTCCTGCTTGAACGTGGCGACCCAGGCTTCCTCCACAAGCGCGAGGGTGTACGTAGCTGATCCATCGGGGAGCGCCACGTCGCCGCCGCTGAATGGTTCGCCGTCAAGGGTGTATCCACCACCCTCGACAACGGTAAGGACCACGCTCTCCGCTGACTTACCCAGCGCAACGGTGACGGTGGTGGGCGACACTTGCGCGACGGCCACAGGAACCAGCACCGACACGAGAAACAAAAGTTGATCGAACCTTCGCCCAGTCATGCCTCTGTACCACTGCTCACTGGAAACCAGCGCTACCCCTGTCCATCGAGACAGGCTACACAGAAGCGCCTCCGCCGGCAAGCGCTGCGACGTGGACCATCGCACGGTGTACAAGTGCCTTTCGTCGCGAGCCCGACCGTCCACCGCACTGTCAGGCAGGTGAAGGCCGCAGAAGAGCACATGGAACCCCGATCGTTGGGTCCCTGCCACCAGTCGAGGAGGCGGCGGACCGTCACGCTGTCGATACAATCCGCGCATGCGTGGCGTCCTGCTACTGTTCTGCCTGATCGCAGCCCCGACAAGCGGCGAGGAATGGAAGCACTACGGCAACGATCCCGGAGGATCACGCTACTCGGCGCTGCGGGAGATCAACCGATCGAACGTCCACACGCTCGAGGTCGCCTGGGAACACGACTCCATGGACTACTCCGACGGAGCCACCTTCTCGCCGACGCGATCCGCCTTCGAGGCGACCCCGCTGATGGTCGGGGGCAGACTCTACGTCCCAACCCCCTTTGACCGATTGCTGGCGCTCGATCCGGCCACGGGCAAGCTGATTTGGGAGTTCGACACGGAACTGGACCGAACCCTCCGGGCCAACCTCTTCATCAACCGCGGCGTGAGTTATTGGCGCCAAGGCGACAAGCAACGGATTGTCCTAGGCACCCAGAGGGGCCGAGTGCACTCGCTGGATCCTGACACCGGCGAGCCCGATCCCGACTTCGGAGACGGCGGTGTGTTGGATGCCTCGGTGACCGCACTGGAGGGCGGCATCGAAGGCGACTTCAGGCTCACCTCGCCCATCTCGCAGTGCGAGGGCGGGCTGATCGTCGGCGGTCTAGTGACGGACGGGCTGCCTCGTGGTCCGAACGGTGACATCCGGTCCTACGACATTCACACAGGTGAACTGCGATGGCGATTCCGTACAGTTCCGCACCCCGGAGAGTTCGGCAACGAGACATGGGGAGGGGACTCGTGGCGCGACCGCGGCGGGGCCAACCTGTGGACCGTCGCCAGCGTGGACGAGGACCTGGGGCTTGTGTACGTACCGCTCGGGTCACCGTCCTATGACCTATACGGCGGCGACCGGCCGGGCGCCAACCTGTTCGGCAACAGCCTAGTAGCCCTGGACTGCCGCACAGGTAGCCGGCGCTGGCACTTCCAAACGATCCACCACGACATCTGGGACTGGGACCTGCCGTCCCAGCCTTCGCTCGTCGAGGTGGTCCGCGACGGAGAGCCCGTCAAGGCGGTTGCCTTGACGACGAAGACCGGGTTCGTGTATCTCTTTGATCGGGCCACGGGGGAGCCGCTGTTCGAGATCGAGGAGCACCCAGTGCCCTCAGGGGACATCCCAGGCGAGTACTACCACCCGACGCAGCCGCGTCCCGTACTGCCCAAGCCGTTCATCCGGCAGTCGATGCGCGAGGACGAGATCACGACAGTGACGCCAGAGTCCCGCGCCGAGTGCCTCGAAATGCTCAGAGAGGCCTCGATCGAAGGGCCGCTGTTTCGTCCAAGGCTGCAGCAGTTCACCGTGTTCTTTCCCGGTACCAACGGAGGCTCGAACTGGGGAGGCGGCGCCTTCGACCCTGCAACCGACACATTCTTCATCAACTCGATGGACGTCGGCACCCTCGCCCGCATGGTGCCGAGAGGGGAGGACGCCGTCATCCCTTGGCGCAGCCGCAGCGCGGCGCAGGGTCGTTTCTGGGACTCGAACCTGTACCCGTGCCAGCAGCCACCGTGGGGTCATCTCACGGCGATCGACCTCAATACCGGCGAGTTCCGCTGGCAGACGGTACTGGGGGAATACGACGCACTCAGTGCCCGGGGCATCCCGCCGACTGGCGCCTCGAACCTTGGCGGTCCAATCGTGACCGCAGGCGGCCTCGTGATCATCGCGGCCACCAATGACAGCAGGATCCGGGCGTTCGACAAGGACAGCGGAGCAATGCTTTGGGAGCATCGCCTCCCCGCGAGCGCACATGCCACGCCTATGACCTACGCCATCGAGGGACGACAGTACTTGGTCATCGCCGTGGGAGGAGGCAACAAGTACAACCCGGGCAGCTTCATGGCGAAGCTGATGGCGTTCCGGCTGCCCGAGAACTGAGCAGCCGAACTCGGGCCCTACTGCACCAGGTCCGGAGCAGCATCATTGCTCCCCAGGTCGATCCAGGTCTTTGCGAGTCCCGCGACGGCCCGCACGATGACCCAGGCCACGAAGGCCCACCAGACCACGGGAAGGGCGATCGGTGAGTCGGCCTCAACGGAGAACATCACCGCGACTCCGACTCCGAGGGCCACAAGGACGGCGTTTCGGAGGAATCCAAATGCACCGCAGCCGAACAGGATGCCGTCGGTTCCGAACGTCAGACCACTGATCGGCTGTGCCGCGGCAGCGATCCGCCAAGGCTGCGCGAAGACCGTCGCCAGTGCAGAGGGCAGGTACAGCCTATGGACCCAGCGCTCGGCACCGAGCATCGCGAGCCCGAGCGCTGCCCCGGTGCCGAGAGACCACAGGCAGACTACCTTCGCGACCCGCAGAGCCTGAGGTCGGTCGTCCTTGCCGAGGAAGTACGCCACCAAGCTCTGTCCCGAGACCGCAAACGCGTCCATGAACAGCGCGTTGAAGAACCAAGTGCTGCGGATGACCTGGTGCACCGCACCCGCACCTGCGCTGATCAGGGTCGCCCGCCTGGTTCCGAGAAACAGGAACCCGTTCAAGCTCACTGCTCGGAGCACCAGGCTGGCTCCCGCGGACAGCAGCAGCGACGCTGCGCACCATTCCATCCCGGTCGGACGCCCAAGGCGTCGCAGGGTGGACGCGAGGGCGCAAGCCGCTCCAATCCACTGGCTCACAGTTGTGGCGATGCCCGCTCCGGTGATGCCCAAGGCTGGCAGTCCGGCCAGACCGAAGATCAGCAACGGGTCCAGAACCAAGTTGAGCGCGTTCATGGCGACCGCAATCCAGAGCGGCGTCCGCATGTCGTGCGCCCCGCGCAAGGCTCCAAACGCAGCGAGACTGACTAGCATCGCCGGGGCTCCAACCAGGCGTGCCCGCAGGTAGGACGCGGAGAGATCAGCCACTCTGCCCTCGGCTCCCATCAGTTCGACGGCACCGGCCACGACAAACCAGCCCGCTACAGCGATCGCGGTTCCAGTGATCCCAGCTAGGACGATCGCGGTCAGACCAAGGTTCGCCGCAGCGGCGCCGCGCCCGCCGTCCTCCGACTTGGCCGAGAGCATCGCCACATGAGTCTGCGTGGCGACACCGAGAAAGCTGAACCCCCAGAAGACGGCCGATATGAGCATCGTGCCCACGCCCAGCCCGGCGAGCGGCTCCACGCCGAGCCGCGCCACGAAGGCCGTGTCCACCAGACCCGTCAGTGGCTCGGCGATGAGTGAACCCAGTACGGGCACGGTCAGGACAACAACCGTGCCGTGTGGTGCCCTGCTGAATGACGAGGGTGCCGCCAAACTCCATTCTGGAGGCATGAGGTTTGCCGCACCGCGCGACACACCACAAGCGGAACGCAGCACGTACGGGCCAGCCGACTTGCCGACTCCCTTGTCCAGCCCTATTCTCGAAGGCTCAATTCGCGAAACGTGTGCATTGGGGTGCCAGGGAGGCGGGCAGGCAAGCCCGCGGAGAGGGCTGGCTGGCCAGACCGATCTCCTGATGCCAGCGCAGATGGTTGCCCAGGCACTTGGTCGCCACGCCGTGGAACGGCAGCAGGAACTGCTGCAGCTGCCGGTGGCGCTGGTTGACCGTCTGGATGGGGTGGCTGCCGCGCAGGCGCTGCCCGGCTGCCCGGGCAGCCTGTCCCGCCGTCTCCCGAATCCCAGCTCCCCGGCGGCCCCTCCGGTGAAGTGTGCGGGCCAGTCCAAACGCATCCAGCTGACCAGGTCCAGTCCACACGAGAGTTGACTCGACTACCTGAACCGGTGCGAGAACTCGTCCCAGGCAGCCCGATACTCCTCCTCCCGGTCGCACCGGACGAAGGGCGCGCGGTACGCGATCGTGCGCTCCCTCCGCCCCTGCGGCAGCGTGTCGTCCTCGACGGTCCGGAAGACGGTTCCGTCCGTGAGCCCCTGGACGTCCTCCCAGCCGAGCGCGAGTCCGGTCTCGCTCCGGCCCGGCTGCACCAGTCGCATAGTTGGAATCCCCTCTCCTCGCCCTCCGGGGAAGGCCCGTGCCGGAGAGTCCCTTCGAGGTGGTGAAGACGATCCGGCCATCCTGGTCGTACCACGTGTCCGCCTCGTACTCGCGCAGGACCGGGAACTGCACTCTGTAGAGGACCAGCAGCTCGTCGAGGGTGAGCCCGAGCGCCATCGCCACCAGCACGTCCACCTCCACCAGCGCCTGGCGTCGCTCGAAGTCCGTCCGCAGCGCGGAGTCGCGGCTCCACGCTCTCTCCAGCCCGCCCCAGCGACCCGCGTTCAGGCGTGCATCGGAACGGGTCCAGCCGTCGGCGGCGTGCGCGTCGTCCCAGCAGCTCTCCCAGAGCGTCCGGTAGTGGCTCGTGAGGCAGTGCAGGCCGAGCACGCGCGCGTGCAGGGACCGTCGAGGACGGGGTCCAAGCCTGCAGAGGGGCAGCTGCCGCAGCCGGACCGGATGCATGTCGGTTGCCCCGGTCATCTTGACGAAGCCATCCATCGGCAGCGCCTGGCAGATGCCCTGGAAGTCGAGCAGATCCCGCAGATCCCGCTGGCTCGTGCCGACAACCGCATGGATGTAGGCAGCCCCCGTGGGCACGATCGCCGCAATCAGCGTTCGCTCGCTCGCCGGACCCACCATTGCCCTGTTCACCATGCTGTAGTGGCCCGTCACCCTCCGGCTTGGGCCGTCGGGAGCGTCCGCGGCCCACGGCACCGACGGAATCCGCCGCGCGTACTCGTCGCGGCCGCACGCCGGGACGTAGTTCGTGCGCGGCAGGTAGTCGTCCGGGATCGCCGTCAGGTCGATGCAGTCGTAGTCGCTGTTGGACCGACAGGCGCGGCGGGGGGTCTTGCCGAGCGGGTTGCCGACGAAGAAGTGCGGGCCCGACAGGATCCACTCGCGGGGCTCGCGCGGGAAGCGCGTCTCCCGGCGGATCGTGCCGTCCCGCTGGGCGTTGGTCTCGTGCCAGATGGCTCCGCATGCGAACTGGCCCGCCAGGTCGCGCAGGCGCCGCGGCTGGCCGGCGAACTTCCGCAGCACAGACATCAGCTCCGTCGAGTGCACCGCCGGCAGCCTGGCCCGCCCGGCGGGCGTCCCCGCGGGGTCCAGCGCCGCGGCGAACGTCTCCAGCTCCCGCGGGCCGACCCGCACCATCCGCCCTGCGTGGCCGTCCGTCTCCCAGCCCCCGCCGACGCGCTTGATGCCCGGCACCGGACCGGTGCCCGGGTGCTCCAACGACGCCTCGATGGTCTCCGCGGCGAAGAGGTTGGCCATGTGGACGAATCCCGGACGCCCGCGCTCGGGCCCGTAGACGTTCACGCTGAACCGGGCTGCGGTGAGCCACGTCCGCAAAGAGCTTGCGTTTCGTTCTGGAACTGGAAGTGGGCCCGCAGGCGGGCGTAGACCGCGGCGCGCAGCGCCCCGCCCCTGGGGTCGTCGAACACGCCCTCGGGATGCAGCAGGCCGGCCACGCCGCGCTCGCCGAGGACGCTCCAGGCCTGCGGCAGGAAGCACTTGTACGAGTTCGCCTGCACGCCCTGGAGCAGAGTGTAGTTCTGGGGCGCCCCCAGGTAGGCCTTGGTCGCCTCCGTCGCGGCGTACTCGTCCAGGTAGGCCGCCCGCAGGCCGGGGCTGCGCGCGAGCAGCCCCGGCCGCTCCCGGCGCAGCGCCGCGGCCCTGCGCCGGCGCACGACCACGCTCGGCTCGAAGTCCCCGATCACGCCGGCCTCGTCCCAGGAGAGCTTGATCCAGGGCGGGTTGCCCAGCACCAGGTCGAAGCCCGTGGAGGGCTCCCCGTCCGGCCCCGTTCCGTAGAGGACGTCCGCGAACGCCAGGTCCCAGTGCAGGAACCGCATGCGCTTCGCCAGCTCGTCCACGAACCCCAGCCGGGGGAACAGCTCGCACAGCCGCTCCAGGTCCAGCAGCCCCGTCTCGTCGAGGATGCGCCGCGCCATGCCCGCCGCATCGCCGGCTCGCACACCCGCAGCTGCAGGCGCCTCCGCGCGGCCGCGGCCCGCACGTCGCCCGTCAGGACGATGCTCGCCTCGGTCAGGAACTCCTCCCGGCTCGGCGGACCGACCTTCGCCTCGATCGGCCAGAACCACAGCGCGCACCAGTAGTCCAGGACCAGCTTGAGCCGCCGGTAGGGGCGGGTCGTCGCCGTCGGCGTCGGGCGCGTAGGCGCCCAACGCCAGCAGGCGTCCGCCCACCCCCTCCGCCTCGCCCAGCACCGGAATCTCCTCCCCGGTCTCGAGCGGGTACGCGGCCGGCGCCCAGCGGTGGCCCAGCGCCTCCAGCTGCAGGCGGAACCAGCGCCGCTGGATCCGCACCGCCTGCCCGTCGTCGCCCGCCCGCCGGAACGCCTCCCGGATGCGCCGGTGCTCCCCGGCCAGGGCACCCAGCTGGACGTCCGGCGCGTCCGACCGCTCCTCGCCCGCCGCGGCCGCGGCGCGCCACCGCGCCACCACCGGCCGCAGGTCGCTCCCCAGCAGCTCCGCCAGGTAGTGGTCGCTGTAGAACTCCCGCTCGTTGTGCAGCCCGACGTGCCCGGCCGCAGCGTTCAGACTCTCTGGCATGGACCTCCCCCGCACTCGCCATCCCGGGGGCGTGGGACTGCCCGATCCACGAGCACCATTTATAGCCAATCCCGGAGTCGGCGCAACGAACTGCGCGAGCTGGCAACCTGTCGCCGTGCATGCACCACGTGGTCCTGCCCGACGGCAATGCCCATCGCGAAACCGGTCCAGTGTGGAACGACGAAGGCTTGCCACGCCAGATTGGGATTCTTCTGGCGTGATCGTGCCCGGCAGCAGTCCCCTGCCACACCGAATTCAGCAGGCATGCATTGACATGTGGATGATGATTGCCACTCTTGGAGCGACGACCGAGCCCTGATCCCCGGCCCCAGCGCTCATGGCACGCATCGCATTCGGACTGACCCTTTCCATCGGCGGCATGGCTTCTCCTCGACGAGCCGCGCTGTCTCGCTCCATGTCGGGACGCCCTGGTCCGGGAGCACGGTCTGGTGATCGCCGCATGCTGCGGTGCGCTGGCATGCCACTGCCTTGCGCCGCTCCATGCGCTCTGCCGTCGACTCGGCCTCGGCGATGCCGGCCGGAAGCTGCGCCGTCTCGAACGCGAGGTGCAGAAGGGCAGGACGTTCAACGCGGAGGTCGCCGATCGACTCCGGCTCCAGAAAGAGGGAGACGCAGGATGCAACGCACCGTTCGAGCGGTTCGGGTTGCCGCGTGGCACCATTTCGAGCGCCTGCCCGCGCACCAGCCGGCGCGCGCTTCTGGCCGCTGGTCGAGGGAACGGTTCGATCCATCTCCGCAGCCCGTCTCGCGCGAGCTGGCCGCATCGAGCCGGGAGACGCTCTGCGAACCCACCCGATGCCCGCCGCAGCATCCAGGTCGGGGCGTCGCCGCGTGGGGCCGGCACCGTCTCGCGGAGGACTCTGTCGATGCGCGGAAGGTGGTCGGCATGTTCCGTGTGATGCGCCGCGAGGACGTCGGCGCCAGGTTTCGGTCACGCCGGCGCAGCGGTGCAGCGGTGCAGGGACTGACGAACCCTGGGCTGCTGACGGTCGAGCGGCTGCAGCGGGGTTCGACCGGCGTCGAGGCGGTCTCGTTGACCGCGTGGGGCAGGGGACTGCTGGAGCGTCACATCGATCCTCGCGATCCGGGCGACACGACTGCGCAGACGTACCGGTCCGGCCGGGCAGGCAGGCACCAGGTCCTGAACGATGCAGCCGTCCACCGGGCGGCAGGGCGGGAGATGGACGCCCGCGAGTCGCGTGGAGCCCGGGTGGTCCGCGTCCGGTCCGACTCGGATCCGCTCAGGCATGTGGCCGTCGCAGTCACCGCCCCCGACCACCGCAGTGCCGCGGTCGCGGCCAGGGCCAAGGCAGGATTCCGGATCCACCGCATGGCTGCCGGCGGCGGTCCGACCGCTCCCTGACCACGGCCCGATCCCGTCCATGAGCGCGGTGGACCCCGGCGGGCCAGAGCCCCACGTCGTTCCGAGGCTTCGTCGATCCATTGCGATCGGGCACCGCGCCGAGGCCCTCCGGCAGTTCGGCTACAGCGCCCACGACGCCGAGTTCCTGACCTTCGCCGCCCTGCTCGGCGGGTACTTCGAACGCCGTCACTACCGCGCGTGGGGTGGACGCAGGCCTGGATCGGCGGAGATGCGCATGATCCGTCGTGGCCTCGAGAACCGCCACCTCGTGAGCTTCGCCGACAACCGCCTCTGGCACATCCGCAGCAGGGCGCTTCACGCCGCCGTCGGGTCCGACGCCGCGGCCGGCAGGTTGACTCGAGCGCGCCGCGGAGTGCAGCAGCGGCTCTTCATGCTCGACCACTTGCTGGCCACGCCGGACGGACCGTGCTGGCTGCTGACCGCAGACGCGAAGAGGCGGCACTGCCAATCGTTGGGAGTGCCTGCGGCATGCCTCCCGGCGGGGCCGCGGACGCGCCGTGCAGAAGCGGGCGTGGGACAGCATCAGCGCCGGTCAGATCGAACGCTGCGTGCAGCTGGCGTCCCTGATGGAGCCCGAGGGGCTCGAGCGGCGGCACCAGGAGTGGCTGGACGCGGATGCACCCGCACCGAGCCCGGTGCGGACTTTGCGTCTGCGAGTCGCTGCAGGGAAGTGCTCCTCGACCAGGACTACTCCACGGCCGACTGGGCGTCCTGCATCCCGCGCCGCCATCCCGAAGCGTGCCCGCCGCGAGCCCGCTCCCGTGGCGAAGGCCAGGGCAATGGGTTCGCCCGGACCACAGCCGTTGGCTTGAGACTCCGGCGTGACGCCAGGAGTGGTCCCGGACATCTCCCGCCGTCGGCCAGTCCGGCATGGGGCTCGCCCCTGGGCTCTCGAACGGGCCGTTGCAGCCATGGACGGCAGGGTCCAGGCGGCAATCGCAACGCGGGCCGAAGACGAGGTGCCGCCCGAATCGCCGGGCGGTGAACTCTGCATTCCTGTCCTGCGTCCTGGCGCATGGAACGGCCCCCCCCCTCGGCCATCGCGACCATGTTCCCGAGCGACGCCGTGGGGCGCCATGTTGGGTCCGCTGCCGAACCAGACCCCGCCCCACTGACCGGGACACCGCTGACCGGGCTGGTGGAGGCCGACGAGACGTGCTTCCGGCACAGCCGCAAGGGGCCACGGCCCGAGGGGGAGGGACGACGGGCGCGGTGCTGGAGACGGTCAACCAGCGCCACCGGCAGCTGCAGCAGTTCCTGCTGCCGTTCCACGGCGTGGCGACGAAGTGCCTCGGCGACCATCTGCGCTGGCATCAGGAGATCGGTCTGGCCAGCCAGCCCTCCCCGCGGGCCTGCCTGCTCGCCTCCCTGGCACCCCAATGCACACGTTTCGCGAATTGAGCCTTCTCGAATCTCCTGCCACAATCCGGTCGTGTGCCAGGTGACAACCCCTCCGCGGTCCTGATGTCGGGCGTCCTCTACCTGCATGGCTTCTGCTCGAGTTCGGGGTCTGCCAAGGGTGTGTTCCTCGCGGAGCGCTTCGCCAAGGAGGATGTGATGGTCTTACGGCCCGACTTGGACGGAGGCCGCTTCACAACGACGACCCTCTCGAAGCAACTCGCCGTCGTTGAGCGGATGGTCCGGGAGCACCGTCCATGCATGCTGATTGGATCGAGCTTGGGCGGCTACCTGGCTGCGCTGCATGCCGCACGGTGGCCCGACTCGGTGCCGGCGCTGGTGCTGCTCGCGCCCGCGTTCGACTTCGCTGCAAGGCTCGGAGCAGCGGTCGGTCCAGAGGAGGAGGCGTGGGGCCGTACAGGTGCCCGGCCGTTCTATCACTACGCAGCCCAGAGGGAGCTCCCTCTGGCGTATCGATTCCTGGAGGACGCGAGGACGTACGAGGCGTACCCTTCCGTGGATATGCCCACCCTGGTCCTGCACGGGCAGAACGACGAGTCCGTTCCCGCGTCCTTATCGGAGACGTTCGCCCGCGAGCGTCCGAACGTGGATCTGGAACTGCTGGACGGCGATCACGGCTTGCTCGGCGTGCTGGATGTCCTCTGGGACCGCATCAGGTCGTTCCACGCTCGGTGGTGCCAACCCCATCCGTAGGCCGCTGCACACGCCTCCACACCAGCCACCCGGTCCCACAGACCGCTGCGACAGCGAACGCCCACAACCCGACTCTGGACCAGTCTTGTCCAGGGCCTCCAATGTCGTACTGCCATAGGACAGCGACACGTTCGCTGGCCCAGTGCCAGGCCACGTGCGCCGAAACTGCTGACAGGACGATTTCTCCAGTCCGCTGCGCCGTCACGACGCGAAAGAAGCCCGCCAGCGCAGGGACGAGGACGACCAGCACGGCCAACTGACCGAGTTCGACGCCGACGTTAAACGCCAGCAGGGACGTCAGCAGGTGAGAACCGGCGAACTGCATGGTCTCCTGCAGAGCAAACGAGAACCCGAATCCATGCACCAGCCCGAACCCGAACGCGAACAACCACCGCCGGCGTGCCGTTCCAAGGATGTTCTCGAGGGCCATGTACAGAATCGAGGCGGCAATCAGGGCCTCGACCAGGGGCGGGAACCAGAGGGCGTCGGGCGCCAGTCCCATCGCACTGCTGATCAATGTGATCGAATGCGCCGCTGTGAACGCGGTCACGATTACGACGAGCGCACGCAGATTGCGCAGCGGTATGACCAGGCAGAAGAGGAATAGCAGGTGGTCGACACCCACCAGGATGTGCTCGAACCCTAGAGCGACGAACGTTCCCACGGCCTGGAACCAGCTGGGATCAAGAGACAGGACGCCGGGGTCCTCGCGGAACTGGTACGCACGTTCAGTACCGGCGGGCGTCTGGTATCGAAGAACCACCTGCACGCTATCCGCCAGATGCGAAAGGCCCGAGCGCAGGGCGAATGCCGAGTCCGCCGAGCGAATGGGGTACTCCAGCAGCACGTCAAAGAAAAGTTGCCCCCAAATGAGGTTCTCGGAGTTCTCTGGAAGCGGAGCAGACAGGTGCGCCAGCGCGGAGTCGAAATCGACGAGCGAGCGGTTCGAGGGAAGCGACAACTGCCGAGCCGACACTCCAGGCAGCCCCACGGACACGCCATCCTCTTGGACTTCCAGGAAGGGGGCTATCCACTGGGCAGCGAGCTCGGTCAGTTGCGGTTCGAGTTTCTCGATATCCAGATAGCCGGGACCGAACTCCGGCACCTCCACGTCCCGCATGGAGTTGAGCGGCACACGTACAACCACTTGGAAAACGCCGCCGTGAGGCCGCGCCATCAGGTGCACGGTGGCGTCGGTCGGGATCTCGTGTGCGGCCGCAGTGCCCGCAGTCAACAGCGCGAGCGCCACTCCGGCGAGCCGCGCGAAAAGCGAGTAGGGTGGTTGCCCTTGTTTCACGTCAGCACGTATGATGCCTCATAGTCGCAAGACGAGAATTGGACATGCGCAAACATACTTGGACCGTGACTACGGTCACGCTCGCGATACTTCTGGCCGGCTGCTCGGCGCCTTCAGGACAGGGCGACGCCGCACCGGAAGGGACGGTGATGGCGCCGCGCTTCGAAGTGGATCCGATGTGGCCGCAGCCCCTCCCGAACCATTGGCTGCTCGGAGCCACGATCGGCCTCGACGTGGACGACCAGGACAACGTTTGGATCGTGCATCGGGGAAGCTCGCTCGAAGACAAGGAAGTCTATCCGACCTGGGACCCACCCGCATCGTACTGCTGCGTGGCTGCACCGCCTGTGGTGGCGTTCAACCAAGCCGGCGAGGTCATCGCCCACTGGGGCGGCTCAGGCGAGGGATACGACTGGCCCGTGTCGAACCACGGACTTGATGTGGACCACAAGGGCAACGTCTGGATTGGCGGCAATGGTCGCGGCGCATCCCGTGCAGCTGCGGCACTGCCGCACGACGAGAGCGCCATGGGCCAAGGCCGAGTGCATGACAGCATGCTGCTGAAGTTCTCCAACAGCGGCGAGTTCCTGCTGCAGGTCGGCAAGCCGTTCGAGGGCAAGGGGAGCAACGACCCCGAGAACTTCAAGATGCCGGCGAAGACGCTGGTCGACCCCAACGCGAACGAGGTCTACGTCGCCGACGGCTACGGCAACCGCCGTGTGATCGTTCTGGACGCCGACACGGGCGAGTACAAGAGGCACTGGGGCGCCTACGGCAACAAACCCGACGACACCCAGCTGCCCGCCTACAAGCCCGGCGAGCCAGCCCCCCAGCAGTTCCGGACCCCCGTGCACGGCGTCTCCCTGTCGGATGACGGGCTGGTGTACGTCTGCGACCGGACCAACGACCGGATTCAGGTTTTCCAGACAGACGGAACGTTCGTCAAGGAGGCTTGGGTCGAGCCTGACACGCTCGGCGATGGCTCCACATTCGACACGGCGCTGTCTCGCGATCCAGAGCAGAAGTACCTGTACGTGGCCGACGGGACGAACCAGAGGATTCACATCCTGGACCGCCAGACCCTAGAGGTCCTGACCAGCTTCGGTGACGGAGGACGCCAGCCAGGGCAGTTCTACGGCGTGCACAGCATCGCCACCGACTCGATGGGCAACATCTACACCACCGAGACCTACCGCGGCCAGCGCGTGCAGAGATTCCTCTACAAGGGTCTGGCGCCCGTGACCGACAAGCAGCAGGGCGTGGTCTGGCCGTCCGACTGAGCGCCCCCGGACATCGAGAGCGCGTCCCACACGCGACACCCAAGCTCGTGCGTTGAACCTTCGGCGCACGTTAGGGCGTAGAGTGCCTGTAGGGGGCACGTGAGCGGCGGATTGCTCGGTCCGTCGCAACTGAGCCATGGACGGGACGGATCGTCAGCTGCTGGATGCGGCGCTCGCGGACCGAGAACAGTTCGCCGCCATCGTCAAGCGCACGGAAGGAATGGTCTATGGCCTCGCCCTGTCGTTCTTTCGCAGCCGCGCCATCGCCGAGGACCTAGTCCAGGATGTCTATCTGCAGCTGTTCCGCAACCTCGACAGGCTCGAGTCCGACATGCACGTCGTGAACTGGCTGCGCCAGACCATGACGCGGAAGTGCATCGACCACTCAAGACGCAAGAAGAACCAGCCTCATCTCCACTTGGATGACGCGCCCGAGTCCTCGGACTCACCGCATTTGGCGGATCCTCTGTGCGCCCAGGAGCTCAGGCGTGAGATAGCGAAGCTTCCGCCGAAGATGCGCGTTGTCGTGATTCTGCGCTTCCAGAACGACATGCGGCTGGTGGAGATAGCGAAGACCACCGGCATACCCCTGAACACGGTCAAGACACTGTTGCGGCGTGCCTTGATCCGACTGCGACCGAGAGTCGCGCACCTGAGACCGGAGGTGTCGCTTGCGACAGCAGGACGATCGGTTTGACCTAGAGACGTCGCTCCGACAGGCGCTGGCTCCGCAACGGAGTCCGCATGGCCTCGTCGACAGGGTCATGGCGCGTGTACGGACCGAGCCCGAACCGGGCTCACCACGGGAAGGTCAGCCAGCCGATGGGGGCGGCTGGCTGACCTTCCCCATGGGCCTGCGATGGTCGATGGCTGCCGGCACGGCCTTCGCGGTCCTGTTCGTCGCTGGCGTTGTCGCAGACCGTTGGCAGGAGAAGCGCGAAGCCGAGCAAACAGTCCTAAGCCAAGCGGAACGCGACTTGGCGGAAACACTGCAACTCGCGGGCATGCAGTGGAACCGGGCACAGAGAGCCGCGCTGGGTCCGCTGGAGGATTACGACGATGACTAGAGCTATGCGATGTGGTGCCGCAGGGTGGCTTGTCCTCTTGCTGCTGATGGCGGGATCGACGAGTGTGATGCGGGCCGAGGGCGACAACGCCGATAGGCCACTCGAGTTCGCCGATCTCGAGAGTGAGGCTGACGAAGTCGTCAAGGTCAACCTGTGGGGGCAGTCCCTCGATCAGGCGCGCAAGCTGCTGGGCCTGCGCAAGAACGTGACCGGTTCGATGCGTTCGTTCCTAGGCGGAATCACCGCCGTCTACCGGCGCACATACCGCTTTCGGAGCAAGCAGCCCAGCCGAAGTGACACGGAACCCGTTCACGAGCAGCTGACGGCCGACGGCTGGGTGCCGATGATCGAGACCGAGAACCGTCAGACGCCCGAAGCCCTGTCGGTGTATTCCTACTCCGAAGACGAGCACGTGTCAGGGGTGACGGTAGTGTCGCGGGACCCCGACGAGGTGACCGTGCTCAAGATCCTCGGCCCAGTGGACTTTGATGCACTCTCGGCCATCGGGAGCGGCCTCGGCCTGCCGATGATGAACCTCGCCACGACCGAGATCAAGAAGGGCGGAGCGGCGGAGGTGCCCGAGTAGCGGCTAGTCGATCCGACCTCCTGACGTACTTAGGCGACGGGTTTCGCCGAGCTTCAAGTCACGGACGCCGGACTCGATCTCCTCGAGGTCCCCAACCACGACCCAGACCATCTGATCGGGGTGGACAATCTCCTTGGCGGCGGACGCAACGGCCTCCAGCCCAAGCCCCGTCACCTTGTCGGCGTAGGTCGCGTAGTAGTCGCCGGGCAGTGAGTAGACCTCGATATTGACCAAGGAGGAGAGCACAGATCCCTTGGTTTCGTAGCGACCCGGCAGACGCAGCGTGAGGTTGCGCTGGGCCTTGGCCAGCTCGTCCGCCTCGGGCGGCCGCGAGCCGAGGATGTCGCGCAGTTCGCGGTCCATCTCGACGATGGACTCCGCCGTCTTGTCGGTCTGGACTGCAGCGTACGACAGAAACATCCTCGGTCCAGTCGCGCTGACGAGGGTGCTGCGGGCTCCATAGCTCCAATGCTTGTCCTCTCGCAGGTTCATGTTGATGCGGGAGGTGAAGCTGCCGCCGAGGATCGAGTTCATCACCTCGATCTCGATCTCCCTCGGATTGTTCGTCGGCGGGGCAGGTAAGCCGGCCATGATCACCGACTGCAGCGCACCAGGCTTGTCCACCAAATACACTGACCGTGCATCCGGCGCGCTCACCGCCGGCGTGTCGACCGATGCGGTGGCGCCGGCCGCCGCCCACGTCCCGAACCGCTCTTCGAGCATTGGCTGCAATTCATCCAGCGAGACGTCTCCGACCACCACCAGCACCGCGCCTTCTGGCCGATACCAGCTGCGGTGGAACTCCGCGACATCGCCGCGCGTGATCGACTGCACAGACTCCACCGTGCCGCTACCCGTCATGGGCGCTCCGTAGGGATGGCGGTCACCGAAAAGAAGGCTCGGGAGCAGTCGCAGCCCAAGCGTGAGCGGCTGGGACATTTCCTGCTGGATGCCGGCGATCTGTTGGCGCTTCAGGCGGTCGAGCTCCGCCCCGATGAAGTCTGGCCGCAACGCCACGTCCGCGAGCAAATCGAGTGACTGCGCGAGGTTCTCGGACAGTGCCGACAGCCGCACGGATGCCGTGTCTAGGGACGCCGACGCCGAGAGGCGGGCACCCAGTCGGGCGGCCTCGTCCGCGATCTCCAGGGCGCTCTTCCCAGCGGCCCCCTCGTCGAGCATCTCCGCCGTCATCTTGGCGAGGCCCGGCGTGCCGCCGTGGTCGGATGCGTATCCGGCCCTAAGCACCAGCGACATCTCGACAGTCGGCACGGAACTACGGGTCGCATGGACGACGCGGAGGCCATTGGAAAGGGCAACCTCACGCGTGCTTGGAAACGAGAACTCAGGAAACCCCTCGGACTCTGGAGTCCTGGACCGGTCAACGTCACTCTCCGTGACCTTGTATTCGCTTACGGGCAGGATCTCGAGCACGTACACGCCGTCCGAGAGGTACTCTGCGGCGACCGCCCTGATGTCCTCGGCTGTCGCCTCCTCGACCCACCTGAGCTGCTTCTTGTAGTGGCCGGGGTCGCCCGCGTAGACCTCGCAGCGGGCGAGGATGTCGGACTTGCCGCCGAAACCCCCGATGCGCTCGATGCCGCGAATGAAATTGGCCTTGTAACGCGTCTGCACGACCTCCATTTCCTCGGCGGTCGGGCCGTCCTTCAGGAACTTCGCCATCTCCTCGTCGATGGCCGTCTCCACCGCCTTTAGGTCGCCGCCCGGCTGCGCCGTGCCTTCGACACGGAACTGCCCAGCGATTTCGCGGGGATACACGTACGCCCCTACGTCTGTCGCGATCTGGTCCTCGTATACGAGTCGCTCGAACAGCCTGGAGTTTTTGCCTGTCGCGAGTATGTCGCTTGCCAGATCTAGCAGCGTGGCCTCCCGCGTGGCCCACTCGGGTGTGTTCCAGACCTTCGTGACGCGGGCCTGCGGCACGCGGTCCTCAGCCACTTGCCGCTGCTCGCCAGTTCGCCGCGCAATCCAAGACTGATGGCGAGCAACCGGAGGGCCGGCGGGGATGCTGCCGAAGTACTCCTTGACCTTGGCGAGGGCTTCCCCGGGCGAGATGTCGCCGGCGATCGAAACGACCGCGTTCGCCGCTCCGTAGTAGGCGCGGAACCACTTGTGCACGTCATCGAGCGTGGCCGCGTCAAGATCCTCCATCTCGCCGATTACGGTCCACGAGTAGGGATGACCCTTGGGGTACGTCCCCTTGGTGATGAGTTCGTAGCCGATGGCGTAGGGCTGGTTCTCGCCCTGTCGCTTCTCGTTCTGCACCACCCCACGCTGCTCGTCGAGCTTCGCTTGATCGATGGCGCCCAGCAGGTGGCCCATGCGGTCGGACTCCATCCAGAGCGCCAAGTCCAGCGCCGGGGTCGGGACGTTCTGAAAGTAGTTCGTGCGATCCGAGTTGGTGGTGCCATTGAGGTTGGTCGCGCCGACACGCTCCATCGCCTGGAAATAGTCGTCGTTGAAGTGCTCCGACCCGTTGAACATGAGGTGCTCGAACAAGTGTGCGAACCCTGTCTTGCCAGGCTGTTCGTTCTTGGAGCCCACGTGATACCAGACGTTGACGGACACGATCGGCGCCTTGCGGTCCTCGTGCACCAAGAGCGTCAGGCCGTTGTCGAGGCGGTACTTCGTGTAGGGGATTTCGACCTGTCCCGCCAGCGGCACCGCCAGGGCGGCGATGGCCAGGGGCCAAAGAGGTCCGAGCTTGAAGGAGATCAATGGGTCCATGGTTCGTCTAACTCTCCACTTGGTAGTTCGGCGCCTCGGTCGTGATCAGGACGTCGTGGACGTGTGCCTCGCGCAGGCCCGCGGGGGAGATCCGAATGAAGCGCGTCGCGGTGCGCATCGCCTCGATCGTGGCACAGCCGCAATAGCCCATTCCCGCTCGCAGACCCCCGACCAGCTGGTGGACCAGGTCGCCGAGGGCTCCCTTGTGCGGCACACGCCCCTCAACGCCTTCGGGAACCAGCTTGTCTCTCGCGCCGCTCTGATCGTAACGGTCACTGCCCTGACTCATGGCGCCGATCGACCCCATGCCACGGTAGGTCTTGTACGTCCGGCCCTGGTAGAGCACCGTCTGGCCAGGGCTTTCCTCGGTGCCGGCCATCAGGCTTCCCACCATTACCGAGTGGGCGCCCGCCGCGATGGCCTTCGAGATGTCGCCCGAGTACTTGATTCCCCCGTCGGAAATTACCGGCACGCCTGATCCCTCGGCAGCGCGGGCACAGTCCGCGACCGCCGTCACCTGAGGCACGCCAGCCCCCGAGACGATCCGCGTCGTGCAGATGGACCCGGGACCAATACCGACCTTGACGCCGTCGACTCCGAGCTGGATCAGCTCGCGGGTCGCCTGGCCTGTCGCGACGTTGCCCGCGACGAGCTGGACATCGGGGAGATCGGCTCGAAGCGTCTTGACCGCATTGAAGACCCCGCTGGAGTGGCCATGTGCCGTGTCCACGACAATGACATCCGCTCGCTTCTCGAACAGCGCCTGGGCTCGCGCCCGATAGTCGCCCTTCGCACCAACGGCGGCACCGACGAGCAGCCGACCCTGCGAGTCCTTGGACGCGTTTGGAAACTTGCGCTTCTTCTGGATGTCCTTGACCGTGATTAGGCCCTTGAGGGAATAGCTCTCGTCAACGACAAGCAGCTTCTCGATGCGGTTTGCGTGCAAATGTCGCTCAGCCTCCTCAAGCGTCGTCCCGACCGGCACCGTGATGAGGTCCTTCTTGGTCATGACGGCACCCACCCGCAGGTCCAATCGCTTCTCAAAGCGCAGGTCGCGGTTGGTGAGGATGCCGACCAGTCGGTCTCCCTCGGTGACCGGTACGCCCGAGATGCGGAACCGCGCCATCAGCTCGAGTGCGTCGCTGATTCTTGCGTCGGGCGGGACGGTGATCGGGTCGACGATCATCCCCGACTCGCTGCGCTTGACACGATCAACCTCCTCGGCCTGGCGGTCCACGCTCATGTTGCGGTGGATGACGCCGATCCCTCCCTGCCTCGCCAGCGACACGGCAAGGCGCGACTCAGTGACTGTGTCCATGGCCGCGCTGACGATCGGAACCGTGAGCGAGATGCCACGCGTGAGGCGGGTGGTCGTGTCCACCTCCGTGGGCAAGATCTCGCTGTAGGCCGGAAGGAGGAGAACGTCGTCGAACGTCAGCGCTAGGGAGAGCGGTTCCGTGACCATACGTCATTCTAGTTCTAGCTGTGGAGGCCGTGAATCAAGGTGCCCAGCGCAGCCTTTCGATCAGTGGCCTTCGTGGCAGCCCACAGAGTGCTCTAGGCCCGCAGGGCCACCGCTGATTCCTCAAGTCCTGCATACAGAATCGGTCCTGACGACGCGGGATTGCGGAGCGAGGCGCCATGCACCCGCGATGCTGCGACCCAGAGACGGGCGTAAGTGGAGGGCTGAGGGACTCTCAGCCCCGTCGGTCTTGCAAGGCCGTGGTGCGGGACATGAGCTGGGCGGCTGTTTGCCACAATGAGCACCGTAATGTTGCGGTTCCCCCGAAACTCCTGCCGCCTGCTGATGCTGGTGGGACTTGTTCTCCTGCCGGCCGTGGCGATTGCCGCGGACGCCGTCAGGGTCGGCTTCGTCGGCCTGCGTCACGGCCACGCATGGCGTCAGCTCGCTGACATCTCGACCATCGACGAGGCGGAGTTCGTTGGTGTCGCGGAATCCATCGAAGGCCTTGTGGAGGAGGCCAAGAAGGTCCAGCCGAACGCGCATTACGCGTCAGACTACCGACAGTTCGTGAAGGATCAGAAGCCGCAGATCGTGTGGGCGTTCGTTGAAAACAATCGGCACCTCGAAATCGTTGAGTTCCTGGCGCCGCTCGGTGTCCACGTCATCTTCGAGAAGCCGCTGGCCAGCATCTACGCCGATGCTGTCCAGATCCAGAATCTGGCGACCAAGCACGGCATCAAGGTGATGACGAACTACCAGATGGCCTGGTGGCCAACGAATCACGCCCAGAAGCGCGCGGTCGCCGCCGGCGAGATTGGCGACGTCTGGCGGCTGCACGGAGTCGTTGGCAACGGCGGACCTGCGCCTAGGGACCTCAGACGCAGGGTTTTCTTCGACTGGCTGACCGATCCGGACGCCAACGGCGCCGGAGCAATGGTGGACTTCGGCATCTACAGCGCGACTTGGGCTGCCTGGCACCTGGGCCTGCCCACCGCTGTGTACGGATCCGCCCAGCAGCTGCAGCCGGAACGCTTTCCAAAGGTGGACGACAACGCGGTCATAGTGCTGACCTACCCGCAGGGCATGGGAGTGTTCGAGGCAAGCTGGAACCTGCCGCGCGGCTACCAGCAACTGGAGGTCATTGGATCGAAGGGCAGCATCGCAATGAACCGGGCCGAAGCGACTCTCCAAGCGAGCCGCAAGCAGCCGGCCCCCATGGATGTCGGGGAACTCGATGCGACCAACAGCCACCCCGTGCGGTACATGATCGACCGTGTCCGCCGGGACGCGCCCCTCGAGCACATCGTCGCGCTCGACCTCAACGTCAACGCGATGCATATCCTGGACGCGGCCGTACGCTCGGCCAAGACAGGCGAAGTCGTGAAGCTGCCGCTGGCGGGCCCAAGCAACAGCGACTAGCAATCACGCCGCTCACAGGGGCGGCGACAGATCACTGCTCGGCCGGCGACGGAGCAAACTCTTCCGCCACGTCGGCCTCGTACCCTTGGATCCGCTCCCGCAGTGCAGCGACGATGTCCGGGTGATCCTGTGCTCGGTTGTACCGCTCCGAAGGATCCTCGTCTAGCTGAAACAGCTCGTCCCCGTCCACTGTCCGCAGCTTCCACGGTCCGATCCGGATGCCCTGCACGTTCCGCCCACGGTGGTACAGGAACTCCCGCCGCGGCGACTGCTGGGTCTCGCCCGTCCATAGCGGTGTCAGATCGTGTCCGTCGACGCCGTCCGGCACCTCGCCGCCGGCAGCGGCGATCAGCGTCGCGTAGATGTCCAGCGTGGCGCCCATTTCGGCCGTCACCGCGCCGGCCTCCACCTGGCCTGGCCAGCGCACGATGAACGGCACGCGCACGCCACCCTCATACGTCGTGTGCTTTGCGCCGCGCAACGGACCCGGCGAGCCCGCGTGCCAAGGCACCACACCGCCACTGATCATCCGATCGGGGAGGTTGAGCCAAGGTCCGTTGTCGCTGGTGAAGACGACGATCGTGTTGTCAGCCACCCCGCGCTCCTCCAAGGCCTGCAGGATCACCGACGCGGACCAGTCGATGGCCTCGATGACGTCGCCGTACAGGCCCGCCCTCGAGGTGCCCCGAAAGACACCTGCGGTGCGCAGCGGCAAGTGCGGCATGCTGTACGCGAGATAGGCGAAGAACGGCTGCTCGGAGTCGTCGCGGATAACCGCCTCGATCTCGCGCGTGTAACGGACAGTGAGCGTGTCCTGGTCGACCGGATGCTCGGCCTTTTCGGCATTCCGGTAGAGCCACAGCGGTTCGTCCGTCTGAACCCAAGGCTTGATCATGTCGTTCGAGTACGGCAGTCCGAACCACGAGTCGAAGCCGCGACCGACGGGCAGGAACTCGCGGCGTGCGTAGCCCAGGTGCCACTTGCCGGCCATTGCGGTGCGATAACCCGCGGACTGAAGTGCTTCGGCGAGTGTTGTCAGGTCCGTGGGCATCCCACCATCCCCACCGACGCTCGTTCTGCCGACGGCCGCCCGGCTCGGGTAACGCCCAAGCATGAGCTGGGTCCGGGCCGGCACGCATGACGGCGCGGAGTAGAACGCGGTCATCCTCAGTCCATCGGCGGCAAGCCCGTCGAGGTGTGGCGTGCGGATCGTCGGGTTGCCGTACACGCCAAGGTCGCCGTAGCCCAGATCGTCGGCGAACAGCAGAACTATGTTGGGCGCCGCGGCCGCGGTCGAGGCGGAGGCCAATAGCACGGCGAACAGCAACAAGGTGGCGCTGCGCATGATCGCCATTATCGCGCCTCGGGCGGAAACGCCGGAACGTTGTCGATAAGCCGCACGTCACCGACAAACACAGCGCCTGCAATGCGAACCTGGCCTTCAACGCTATCCACTCCGGCAAGCGTGTCTGGGTCGACGAACTCGATGTAGTCGACGCTCAGCAGAGGCTCCCGACCGATCTCGTCCAAGGCGATGGTGCGCAGTCGGTCGACATGCCTCACCCCCGCGGCGATCGCGTCGCTTCCTGCCCGCAGCGCACGCGCCAGCGCAGGCGCTGCCGCCCGCTGCTCCGCAGAGAGCAGGCGGTTGCGGGAGCTCACCGCCAGGCCATCGGACTCGCGCACGGTCTCGACCGCGACGATCTCGGTCGGCAGGTTGGAGTCGAAGGCTAGACGGCGGATGATCGCCAGCTGTTGGAAGTCCTTCTCCCCGAAGCATGCAAAGTCTGGTTGCACGATGTTCAGCAGCTTGAGGACGACCGTCGCGACGCCACGGAAGTGGCCGGGCCGGCTCGCACCACAGAGCCCAGAGGACAGGGAGGGCACCTCAACGGTGAGTTCCGGTCGTTGCGGATACATCTCGGACGGAGTCGGCGCGAACAGCAGATCCACCCCGTGCCGTGCACACACTTCCAGATCCCCGTCGAAGTCCCGCGGATAGCTCCGCAGGTCGTCCTGCCGATCGAACTGCAGGGGGTTGACGAACAGCGTCGCCACCAGCACATCGCAGTCGGCTCGAGCGCGATCAAACAGCGCCGTGTGTCCTGTGTGCAGCGAGCCCATCGTCGGCACACAGCCGATGCGAGCGCCGCCGAGGCGGGCGCGTCGAATCAACTCGCGGATCTCGGCGATCCCCGCAATGCACGCGGTGGCCATGGGCCGCTACGAGCGAAATGACGAGCGAACGCTGCGCCTAGCGCGGGCTTCGGGGAACGAGCCATCACGCACTTCACGGACATAGTCCTGCGCCGCGGCAACCATCTGCGTGCCGAGGTCGGCAAACTCCTTTACGAACGGCGGAGCGACGTCGTCGTAAAGCCCAAAAGCGTCGTGGCTCACCAGCACCTGGCCATCGCAGTACGGTCCAGCCCCGATGCCGATCGTGGGAATGTCCACCATTGAGGTCACGTGCGCGGCGACATCGTCCGGGATTGCCTCCAGCACGATCGCGCAGGCACCCACAAACTGCAGAGCCCGAGCGTTTTCGCAAAGCTCACTCGCCTCCTCGTCCGTCCTAGCCTGCTGGCGGAAGCCTCCGAGCTGGTGCACGGACTGGGGGGTGAGGCCAAGGTGGCCGAACACCGGTATGCCCGCGGCCACGATCGTCTTGCACACGTCGAGGACGGGTCGCGCACCCTCGATCTTGACTGCATGGGCGCCGCCCTCCTGCACGAGTCGACCCGCCGTGCGGACCGCATCGTCAACGCCAGTGTGGCAGCTCAGGAACGGCATGTCGGCCACGACCATCGCCCTCCTGGATCCCCGCGACACCGCCCTTGTGTGGTGCACGATCGCCTCGACCGTGACCGGCACGGTTGTGTCGTAACCGAGCACCACCATGCCGAGTGAATCGCCGACGAGGAGAACGTCGACGCCCGCCCGGTCGAGAAGCCGGGCCATGGTGTAGTCGTATGCCGTGAGCATGGCGATGCGGTCGCCAGCCCGCTTCATTCGACGCAGGTCCGTCACTCGGACCTGCCGCGGCTTATCATTCTGGCCCTGGCATCCCATCCAAAACTCTCCGCACCGCAGCGGCGCTGCGGTGCGGCAGTCCCTGCCGAGCCGCGACGTCGAGCAGGTGCCTCGCGAACGCCTCGTAAAGCGCCCTCGGCGCCTGCTGGCCCGTGCGCAACGCGTCCAGATGGCGCTGCACAGTGACTGCGTCACCGCGCACGATCGGACCCGTCAATGCGTGGCCCGCGCCCATTGTAAGCGCGTTTTGGACACTTGAGAGCATGAGGGGCCGCATCGAGTCGCGCGCCTGGTCCGCGCTGGCACCGATCTGCTCCAGCAGTCCGACAGCGACATCAACTAGCGCCACAGTGCAGTTGCTCGCCATGACGGCAGCGGCGTGGTAGAGCGCAAGATGCTCTTCCGGGACATGCAGGACGGAGCAATCAAGGCGGGCCGAGAGCCGTTCGGCCCACTGTTTGGCCGCCGGGTCTCCGGAGACTCCGAACGTGGATCCCGGCAGCCGTGCCAGACCGTCCCCGGCACTTGGAAAAGTCTGCAGCGGATGCCAGGTCGCGCACGCCACGCCAAGGGTCGGGAGAGGTGCGAGACCCGACGGACCCACCGAGCCACAGGTGTGCAGCACGACGCCCGGGCGATGCTCCGCCAAGTTGCCCGCCACTGTCGGCAGCAACCGGTCGGGCACGGCAAGGACGACGCAATCGCTCTCCACAGCGATCTCGGCCAAGGACGCGGTGCGGGCACCGCCGCCCGCAAACTCTGCCGCCTGCTCCGCGCCTCGGTGGGAGGCGTACGCGATCCGAAAGCGTGGCGACAGGAGGCGACCGAGCGTCCTGCCGACCTTGCCGCCCCCGACGAAACCTATCAGTGCTTCGGGCTCCATTGGCCGGAGTGCATCACCACCAACGATTGGAACCGTCTCAGGACGCAACGCGCACAGGTCGGTTCTCTCGGAAGAACGTCACGATGGAGGCGAGCGAAACGCCGGTCTGAAAGACCTGCGCCACGCCCATTCTTTCAAGCTCAGGGATGTCGGCGTCGGGAATGATGCCACCGACAACGAGGCGGATGTCGCTCGCACCAGCCTCCTCCAGCTGGGCCAGCACGCGTGGCACCACCGCCATGTGCGCACCGGACAGGATCGACAGGCCGATGAACTCGACATCCTCCTGCAAGGCGGCGGACACGATCATCTCCGGCGTCTGCCGGAGACCCGCATAGATGACCTCCATGCCGGCATCGCGCATGGCACGCGCGATCACCTTGATGCCGCGGTCATGGCCATCAAGGCCAGGCTTGGCGACAAGAACGCGAATCGGCGGCTCGCGCGAACCCGTCTCCATGGCGCTTCTATGCTATCAACGGGATTCGAGGCAGCGGCGAGCCCGGCGGGCGCCGGGACCCGAAACCATAGCGCCGTTGCATTCGCCTAACACCTAGGGAGCGTTCGCCCCCACCAACGCTTAAGCGAGTGCACCAGCGTTTACGATGAGACTGCGAATGACGTTCGTCCGATCAGCCCCTGCTTGGGTGATTCTCGTTGGCATGCTGTCCGCCGCAACCGCCGCAGCGGAGACCTGGTCTTCGTGGCGCGGTGTGAACGGGGACGGCGTCTCGGACGACACCGGACTGCCGTCAACCTGGTCCGCCGACGGAGAGAACCTCGAATGGAAAGCGCCGTACGGCGGTCGGTCCACTCCGGTCGTCGTGGACGGCCGCGTCTGCATGATGCGTCTGGCGGAGCCCGACACGATCGAGCGCTGGCAGGAGCAGGTGGTCTGTCTGGACCAGGAGACCGGTGCCGTGCGATGGGAGCACCGCTACAACGTCTTCCAGACCGACATTCCGCACCACCGGGTCGGATGGGCGAGCCTGGTGGCCGACCCCGAGACCGGCAACGTCTTCGCTCACGGCGTCGAGGGCATGGTGAAGGCCTTCGATCCAGAGGGCAAGGTCCTCTGGCAGCGGTCGACTTCCGAGGAGGTGGGGCGGATTTCGGGCTACGGCGGACGCACGGCTACACCGGTCCTCGATGGCGACCTAATAGTTGTGAGCTTCCTTTCGGCGGGCTGGGGGTCCACGTTCATTCCGAGGCACCGCTTCTACGCCCTAGACAAGCGGACGGGTGAGACGGTCTGGATTTCCACTCCCGGCAACGCGCCGTACGACACAACCTACACCGTCCCCGTAGTGCGCGAGATCAACGGTGCGCGGCTTCTTCTCACCGGCAACGGCGACGGCGGCATCTATGCAATGCATGTATCGACCGGCCGGAAGGTCTGGGAGTTTCCGCTCTCCAAGCGCGGCATCAACTCCTCCGTCGTCGTAGACGGCAACCTGGTTTACGCCTCTCACAGCGAAGAGAACGTCGACGCAAGCACGGCGATGGGCAGGGTGGTGGCGCTGGACGCAGCGAACGTGACGGACGGCAAGCCCAAGCAGGTATGGATGGTGGATGGGTTCGCGGGCGGCTACGCTTCGCCGGTCGTCGCCGACGGCATCCTCTACCACGTCGACAACTCCGCCAATCTCGTCGCGTTCGACGCCGGGAACGGAGAAGAGCTCTGGAAGGTCAATCTCGGGATCGCACAGCGTGCCTCGCCAGTGCTCGCCGACGGGAAGATTTTCGTTTCGGACGTGGACGGCAAGCTGCATATCCTCCAGCTGAAAGGCCGGGAGGAGCCGGTCGGGCTGGATGTCGACGAGTTCAAGAACGAGGACGGCAGCTTCACGCAGATCAACGGTTCGCCCGCGGTTGCGAACGGACGCCTGTTCTTCGTCACCCAGAACGACCTCTACTCCATCCGCACCAGCCAGGGCAACGGCGTTGCGAGGCCCAGTGCAGATTCGGCTTCGGATCCGGCTCCGGGCGACTCCGAAGCGGCACACCTGCAGGTCACGCCCGGCGAGACCACACTGACGCCCGGCGGCAAGGCCAGCTTCAAGGCCAGCCTGTTCGACGCGAAGGGCAACCTGCTCGGCGTGGGCGATGCCATATGGTCGCTTGAGGGTGCACTGCACGGCACCATCAGTTCCGACGGCCAGTTCACCGCGAGCGACGACTTTCCGCAGGGCGGGCTCGTCGTGGCCACGGTCGGCGATCTGGTCGGCAAGGCGCGCGTCGCCGTCAAGGCGATCGGCCCGTTCCACGAGGACTTTGAGCGCTATCCGCCGGATGCGGTGCCCGATGGCTGGTCCGCCATCCGCGGGCGCTACAAGGTCGTCGAGGCAGAGGGAGGCAAGCTGCTGCAGAAGCCATCCGGCAACCCGCGCTCCTGGAGGACGACCGTCTACACCGGCCATCCCTCGCAGCGCGGGTACGAGATCGAGGCCGAGATGAAGTCGGCCGAGCAGCGGCGTCGCATGGGCGACATGGGGCTGGTCTCGCACCGCTACACGCTGGCGATGATGGGCAACGCCCAGTCCCTGATGCTCCGCACCTGGCTGTCCGAGTTGGAGCGGTTCTCGAAGGAGATCCCGTTCGACTGGGATCCCGACACTTGGTACCGCGTCAAGCTCCGCGTCGAGGCGGGCGACGGGCCGGAAACCACGGTCAAGGGCAAGGTCTGGCCGCGCGACGAGGACGAGCCAGAGGCTTGGACCATCGAGGCCGTCGACCATCTCGGCCACAAGCACGGCAGCCCCGGCATCTACGGCTACTCCGCCGCAGACCTTCACTACGACAATCTAAAGGTCACGCCGATTGGCCGCTGACCGCAGGCACTTGGAGAACGTCATGCGAACACGGCAGACCCCTGCCCTCTGGCCCGTACTGGCCCTAGCGGCGACGCTGACCACCGCTGCGCACGCGGCTGACTGGCCTATGTGGGGCCGCAACGGCTCCCGCAATATGGTGTCGGACGAAGTTGGCATCCCGCGCACCTGGGACACCAAGACGAAGGCCGGGATCAAGTGGACCGCTGAGATCGGGTCGCAGTCCTACGGCAACCCTGTGATCGCCGGCGGGAAGGTGTTCGTCGGCACCAACAACGAACTGCTCCGGGATCCTGACCTGGGCGGCGACCGGGGCGTGCTCATGGTCTTCGCTGAGGAAGACGGCGAATTTCTCTGGCAGATGACGCACGAGAAGCTCGCCGCGGGCCGCGTCAACGACTGGCCCGAGCAGGGCGTGTGCTCCTCGCCGGCCGTCGTCGACGACATCGTCTACTACGTCTCGAACCGCGCGGAGGTCCTCGCGCTCGATGTGGAGGGGTTCCGCGACGGCGAGAACGACGGGGCCGTGCAGGACGAGCCAAACACCAAGGCGACAGACGGCGACGTGATCTGGTCGCTGGACATGTACAACGAGCTGGGCGTGTTCCCGCACAACATGGCGGCGACGTCCCCGCTCGTGGCCGGCGACATTCTGTTCGTCAACACGTCAAACGGCGTGGACGAGAGCCACATCAACATCCCCTCCCCTCGGAGTCCAAGCTTCCTGGCCGTCAACCGCCACACTGGCGAGGTTCTGTGGGAGGACGCCTCGCCAGGCCGCAACATCCTGCACGGCCAGTGGTCCTCGCCGGCCTATGGCGAGGCGGGCGGAAAGAGCCAAGTCATCTTCGCTGGCGGCGATGGCTGGCTGTACAGCTTCGTCCCCGAGACGGGAGATCTGATCTGGAAGTTCGACGCGAACCCCAAGGAATCGGAGTGGAAGCAGGGACGCGGCGACCGCAACAACATCATCGCGACGCCGGTGCTGCTGGACGGCATCGTCTACGTGTCGGTGGGGCAGGACCCTGAACACGGCGAGGGGATCGGCCACGTCTGGGCAATCGACGCATCGGGCGAGGGCGACGTCACCAGCTCGCACGTCGTATGGCACCACCCGTTCCGACGCACCATCTCGACCGTCGCAGTCAAGGACGGCATCGTGTACGTGCCGAACTTCTCCGGATTCTTCCACGCCCTGGACCAGAAGAGCGGCGAGATGCTGTGGGAGTACGACATGCTCGCGGCCGTGTGGGGATCGCCCTACGTGGTCGACGGCAAGGTCATGCTAGGCGACGAGGACGGCGACCTGACCGTGCTCAAGCACGGCCGCGAGATGGAGGTCCTGTCCGAGATCGGGTTCGGCAACGTCATCTACTCGACGCCCGTGGCAGCGAACGGATCACTGTACATCATGACCCGCTCGCACCTCTACGCCATCGCCGCCACCGGGAGCGACGAGTAACAGCACGCCAATGTCGGATCTACAGCAGCGCATCGAGGCCGCGCGAGCGAACCTCGACGAACACGTCTGCAACATGGTCGCGTGGCATTTCGACCCCGCGACAGGCTGCCCGTTCTGGATCAAGTACGCCAAAGAGACCTTGGGATGGGATCCCCGTGACCGCATCGGAGGCTTCGAAGACCTGAAGAAGATGCCACCGTTCGAGGACGAGTGGCTGCGGGGTGGCCCCGTGCGGCGCTGGGTGCCGAAGGGGCTGGCCGACCAGCCCGTGTACGTCTTCGAGACCGGCGGCACAACCGGTGTGCCGAAGTCACGGATCAACGTCCTAGACTTCCGCACAGACTACGCGGAGTTCTCGAAGACCCTGCCAGACGAGTTCTTCCCTCCGGGATCGGACTGGCTGCACCTAGGACCGAGCGGTCCACGTCGCCTGCGGCTCGCGGTCGAGTACCTGGCTCAGGTGCGGGGCGGCATCTGCTTCTCGGTCGACCTGGATCCACGATGGGTGGTCAAGCTGCTCAAGCGCGGGCACATGGAGGAGGCCGAGCGCTACAAGCAGCACTGCCTCGACCAAGCGATGACCATCCTGAAGGCCCACCCGAACATCAAGTGCCTGTTTGCGACGCCCAAGCTTCTTGAGGGTCTCTGCGAGCGCACCTCGCTGGCCAGACGGGGCATTACGGGGGTCTTCTGTGGCGGCACCGAGATGACTCCCGAGTTCCATCGGTTCGCCCGTGAGGAGCTGCTGGAGGGCGCGTACTTCGCCGCGACGTACGGCAACACCCTGATGGGCCTCGCCTGCCACAAGCCCTTCGACCCCGTCGACAACTACGCGATCATCTACTACCCGCCGCAGCCCCGCGCCGTGCTCGAAGTGTGCAATCCGGACTGCATGGACGAAACGGTCGGTTACGGCGAAACCGGGCGAGCCGTGCTGACGACACTCACGAAGGAGTTCTTCATGCCGCGTTTTCCCGAACGGGACAGCTGCGAGCGCGAACCTCCGACGGACCTCTACTGCTGGGACGGCGTTCGCAACGTGCGGCCGTACCGGGACGCCCAGTCGGGCAGCGTCACCGTAGGCGTGTACTGAGGTGATCGACATGCGCCGCCGTGCAGCCCTCCTCTGGTTGGCAGTCCTATGGCTTGCAGCTCCCGTTGCCGTCTCGGGAGCCGATTCCACCGCCGACACTGCGGCGGTCAAGGCTCTTGTGGCCGCCTACGCCGACGCGCGCGAAACCAGGGATCCGGCCGCGATCCGCAAGCTGTTCACCGAGTCAGCCGACCAGCTGGTGTCCTCAGGGGTCTGGCGTCGTGGCCGCGAGGCGCTGGTCGAGGGCATGCTCGGCAGTTCGCGGCGCAATCCCGGAAGCCGCAGCCTGGATGTCGAGAGTGTGCGCTTTCCCGCGGCTGTCACGGCGGTCGCCGATGCACGCTATGTGATCAAGGGCGTCGACGGCGCCGCCGACCGCAGGATGTGGAGCACCTTCCTGTGCGTCCGCACGGACGACGGATGGCGGATCGCCGCGATCCGCAACATGCTTCCCGCGCCGCGCTAGGCCTCGAAGATCTCGAGGCCGGTCGCAAACTCATCGCGCGGCACCAGCGCCGAGTGATGGGCCACGACCTGACGGACGCGCGGTCGGCCCTCCCCGAACCCCGTGGCCGTGGGCGGTCCGTTCAGGACCAACGGGATCATCTCGCGACTGAACCGCTCCACTGGAGCCCTACTGACGGCCCGGACGCCAATGCGTAGCTGGACCTCCGGCGGATCCGGATTGGGCGCTGCGACCGGACCGTGGCAAGCATCTACCCCCAGGAACTCCGCCTGGACATCCTGCAGCGCAAGCCCCAGATCCTTCAGCCTGCTCAGGACCATTCCCTTCGCTGCCCGAGCCTTCTGCAGGGCCTTCGGCCAGCTGAACACGAGCGTGCCGACCGCCTGGTAGCCGGCCTCGTAGCTGATCGAAGCCTTGAGGGTTGGTGGCCTCTGGCTGCCGCGAATCCCCTCCACCGCCACCCGGTCCGGACCGTCCTGCCGTACGCGCAGGCTGGTGAAGTCTGCGCAGCAGTCCGGCGTCAGGTAGCGGCGCGGATCTCCCAGCTCGTACAGAAGCTGCTCCTTGATGGACGCCTCGGTCACACGACCTCCCGTGCCGGAGTGCTTGGTCACCAAGAAGTCCCCCGATGGCTGAGCCTCTGCGATGGGGAATCCGATGTTGGCCATATCCGGAATCGACTCCCAGTCGAGCGAGCAGTTCCCGCCGGTGCACTGCGCACCACACTCCAGAACGTGGCCGGCGATGGTGCCAGCCGCGAGCCGGTCCCAGTCCGTCTCCGACCAGTTGAACTCGCAAATCATTGGCGCCAGCGCCAGGGCAGAGTCCGTGGACCGTCCGGCAACCACGATCTGGGCACCGGTATCGAGCGCAGCGGCGAGCGGAAAGCCGCCAAGGTACACGTGGGCGCTCAGCAGGTCGTCCCGGATGTCCTTGATCCCGAGCCCCGTCTCGGGATCGGTGAAGTCGACACCCCTGTCAGCCAGTTCATCGATCCGATCGCGGATGTCATCCCCTGTCACGACAGCGACCTTGAAGCCCTTGATCCCTGACTCGGAAGCGCGCGCCAGAATCGTCTCGGCGCATCCTCGCGGGTTCATGCCGCCAGCGTTGGTGACGATCCTGATGTCGTCCGACAGGAGCCTCGGCAACAGGTCCACGGCAAGGTCCACAAAGTCCGTCGCATAGCCCGCGGACGGATTGCGGCGCCGCTGCTTCTCGAGGATCGACATGGTGACCTCGGACAGGTAGTCCAGCACCAAGTAATCGATCGGTCCACCTGTAACGAGTCGACGAGGGGCCTCCAACCAGTCCCCCCAGAACCCCTGACCGTTGGCGATGCGGATCATCTTGTCAATCGCGACCCCAGTGGAACCCAGTCAGGCCTCAATCTGACCAGCTTGGAGCATCCCGGATGAGGCCGGACGACTCGTCCGGATCGTTGTGGCAGGCATGGTACAGTATGCAGCCTAGAGACGGTCCGGAGCCCAACAGGCGCGTGCAACTCAGTGGCAGGACAGCCCTAATCACCGGTGCGTCGTCGGGCATAGGACGCGCCTGCGCTCACCGTTTCTCCGAAGCTGGAGCGGCCGTCATCCTCACCGGACGGCGCCTGGAAGCACTCAAGGAGGTTGCGCAAGGCCTCTCAGGCGCCGAGGTCATCGTGGCGGATCTCGCGGATCCGACGGCCGTGGACGAACTGTGTGACCAGGTGCTGACCAACCACTCCAAGCTCGACATTCTGGTCCTCAATGCGGGTGTCGGAGCAGTCGGCCAGATCCGCGACACAGAACCGGATCACGCCAGGCAGATCATCGCTGTGAACTTCATGGCACCGATGCTGATGATCCGGCGGTTGCTGCCGCATATGCCTCGAGGCGGTTCGGTCGTCACCGTCAGTTCGATCGTCGGTGAGGTCGCGATGCCAGGACTGGGTCTGTACTCGGCTTCCAAGCATGCCTTGTCCGCGCTGGCAGACATACTTCGCATCGAGACGCGGCGAGATGGCATCCAGGTCCTGAACTTCTGCCCCGGACACGTCGCCACTGGCTTCTTCGGCAGCATGCTCAGCGGCCCGCGGGCGGTCTCTATGAGCAAGGCCAGGATCGCGCTCACTCCAGACCAGTGCGGCAAAGCGATCCTCCGGGGAATCCTCCGGCGCAAACACACCATCTTCCTTCCGCGCTTTATCTGGATCCTTGTTCTCCTCAACCGATTGCTGCGCGGGCCGCTGCACCGGTTCATGACTCCTGCGCGGACCGCGCTCCACTTGTAAGTGCCGCGCCTCGGCCACCCAAGAGTTGAGCGCCAAGGGCTCTACTTGGCGGGCTTCATGGGTGCCGGCAAGACGACCGTCGGCATGGTCGTCGCGGAACGGCTCGGCTGGACGTTCGTAGACCTCGACGACCTCACCGAGGAACTGGCCGGCATGCCGATCCCGTCGATATTCGATGCGCAAGGCGAGGGGGGATTCCGGGACTTGGAGCACCGTGCACTGTCGGTTCAGGCCGACCGCAGCGCAACCGGGACCAGTGCGGTGGTGGCCCTAGGCGGCGGCACCTACGCTTGCGAGCGCAATCGATTGCTGCTGCGCCAGCTGGGAATCACACTGTGGCTCGCGGCGGACGCAGATCTGCTTTGGAACCGCGTGCGTGGAGCCTCGCATCGCCCCTTGGCTCAGGACGAATCGGCGTTCCGCAGCTTGCACTCCGAGCGCATCCCGTCGTACTCGCGGGCGGACTATCGGATCGATGCCAGTGGTACGGCCGCGGAGGTCGCGGATCGGATCGTCGGACAATCATGGATGAAGGCATGGGTGTCGGATGGCTGAGCCGTTGATTCGCGCTGCCGGGCTGTCCAAGTCATTCCGCACAGGTGACCAGGCGCTCACGGTCTTCTCGGATGTGGACCTCGAGATTGTCCGCGGCGAAAGCATCGCCTTGGTGGGCGAGTCCGGCGCCGGCAAGTCGACGTTGCTGCACATCCTAGGAGCGCTCGAGAGGCCAACGACTGGCAGCGTCGTGTTCCAAGACGAGCCGCTGGAGAAGCGTTCCGAGGACGAGCTCTCGGACTACCGCAACCGCAGCATTGGGTACGTCTGGCAGAACTGCCACCTCTTGCCTGAGTTCACGGCTCTCGAAAACGTGGGACTTCCGCTGCGGCTACGGGGTGTTTCGAACGGTGAGTGCAACCGCAGGGCCGAGACGCTCTTGGGGCAGGTCGGGCTTGCAGATCGGACACGTCACCAGTCAGGGGAGCTGTCCGGCGGCGAGCAGCAGCGAGTCGCGATCGCCCGCTCGCTGGTCACGGAGCCCCAGCTGCTGCTGGCAGATGAACCCACCGGCAACCTCGATGAGGACACGGGTGAAGGCGTGATGGACTTGCTGCTGGACCTAGTGAGCAAGAGGAGCCTGGCGATCCTCATTGCGACCCACAACCTGGCCTACGCCGCCCGGTGCGACAGGATTCTGCGATTCGCCCATGGCCAGCTAGAAGTCGTCCGAGGCTGAGCCATTCGCCGGAAGCACCTGGGACAAGTCTCCGGATGCATAGCCCTGCATCCACTCCTGGAGCTTCGACCACCGTCTGGAGCGCGAGTTCTCCCCCACGGCTCGGCGCACCGCGTCCCTCTGCCCGACGAGTACCACCAACCGCTTGCCGCGGGTGATGGCGGTGTAGAGGAGGTTGCGCTGAAGCATCACGAAGTGGCTGTTCATAAGGGGAACGACGACTCCGGGGTACTCCGATCCCTGGCTCTTGTGGATCGTGGTCGCGTACGCCGGAATGAGGGCACCCAGATCCCCGCTGGCATATTCCACCTCCCGTCCATCGAAGTTGACCACTAGCGATTCCTTGTCGGTGTCCACCTGCGAAATGAATCCGATGTCGCCGTTGTAGACCTCCTTCTCGTAGTCGTTCGAGGTCTGCATGACCTTGTCGCGGTGCGCGAAAGTGCTTCCGCCCTTCTGAATCGTCGCTTTCGGATTCGGGTTGACCGCCGCACGCAACGACTCGTTCAAGGCGACAGACCCGACAGCGCCCTTGTTCATTGGACAGAGCACCTGGATGTCGCGCACGGGATCCAGTCCGAATCGGTTCGGAATGCGGTTCTTCACCATCTCCACAGTCTTGCGGATGGCCGATTCGGCGCTTTCCGCCGGCACGAAGTAGAAGTCGCTGTCACCCGCGGGAGGCCGCGTATCTGGCATCGAACCGCGATTGACCCTGTGGGCGTTCACGACGATTCGGCTCGCGGCTGCCTGACGAAAGATCTCGACGAGCCGCTCCACCGAGAGCACGCCGCTGCCGATGAGATCCGCGAGGACCTGGCCCGGCCCGACCGACGGAAGCTGGTCGACATCGCCGACAAGAAGCAGTCCTGCCTCGACCGGTAGAGCGCTCAGGAGCGCGTCCATCAGCGGTACGTCCACCATCGACGTCTCGTCGACCACCAGGAGCCCGCAGTCCAAGGGGTCGTCGGGGCCCTTGTTGAACGACCAGCTCACGCCGTCCCAGCCCAAGAGCCTGTGGATGGTCTTCGCTTCGATCCCTGTCGTCTCCTCCAGTCGCTTCGCAGCGCGGCCGGTCGGCGCGCACAACGCAATCTCCACGCCGTTCGAACCCAGTAGGCGCAGGATGGCGTTGACGATGGTGGTCTTGCCGACACCGGGACCGCCCGTGATGACCGTGACCTTCGAGTTGAGAGCCCTGCGAACAGCCTGGGCCTGGCTTGGAGCCAGCGTGAACCCGAGCTTCCGCTCGACCCGCGGCAGCGCCTCCGCGTCGTTGATCTTCGGCCAGTCCAGGTCGCCCTTGGACATCGCGACGAGCTTCCGAGCGATGCGTGCCTCGGCCCGGTAGAGGCGCGTGAGGAACACGCAGGGTCGTCCGTCCACGTAGTCCGCAGCGAGACTACCCTCTTCGAGTTCCGCATCAAGTACGGACCTGACCAGCGCGTCGGGCACCTCCAGGAGCTGCCGCACACGGTCGACGAGATCGTCCCGTGGGAGACCACAGTTGCCGTCCGAGGTCGCGTTGTCGAGCGCGAATCGGATCCCCGCCTGAATCCGCGCGGGATGATCGCGACTGAACCCGGCCTTCATCGCGATGCCGTCAGCGATCTTGAATCCGATGCCGGCGATGTCCCGCGACAGCCTGTACGGGTTCTCCGAGATGACCTGGACGGCGTCCATTCCGTAGGTCTTGCAGATCCGGCTGGCGCGCGCCCCGCCCACGCCGTGACGATGCAGGAACACCATGATCTCCCGCACCGTCTTCATCTCGTCCCATTTGGCAAGGATTCGACGGATCCGGACCCGCCCGAGACCGGGCACTTCCCTTAGGCGCTCGGGCTCGTTGTCGATGACATCGAAGACCTGTCCGCCAAAGGCGGCCACGAGCTTGCCGGCGATGCTTGGCCCGACCCCAGGCACCGCACCGGAGCCCAAATAGGTCTCGATGCCATCCGCCGAGTCTGGAGGGGAGGTCCGGATGAAGTCGGCCTCGAACTGCAGGCCATGGACGCCGCTGTTCGTCCAGCGTCCGCTAGCCTCGAGGCGCTCGCCGGGAGCCGCCCCAGAAACCCGTCCGACGACCGTGCGCGGGTCGCGGTACCCCCGAACCTTGACGCGGAGCACGGCGAAGTTGTTCTCCTCGTTGTGGAAGACTACGTGCTCGATCACGCCCGAGAGCGCTTCGGGCTCGGTCGCGAGAGGCAGGGGCGGCACTCTGTCGGGCTCCTTCAGCAGGCGCGGCGAAGGCCACTGCCGACACTCCGATTCTCAGACACTACCGCACAACTCCGACGGCCGAGGCAAGCCGCCGTCGGTCTGCTAACCTGCGGTCTTGCGTCATGGCGGCCCGGGTGCTTGACGGCAACAAGCTGCGCGACGCAATCCTTGCTGACCAAGCGGCCCGTGTGGCGGAACTCGCCGGGCAGGGCGTGCGGCCAGGCCTCGCAGCTGTACTTGTTGGCGAGGATCCCGCCTCCCGGGTCTACGTGCGCAACAAGATTCGGGCCTGCGAGCGGATTGGCGCGCACTCCAAGACGATCCATCTTCCAGCCGAGTCAACCACAGAAGACCTAGTCGCCCTCGTCCACGACCTGAACGGCCGCGAGGACATCGACGGAATCCTCGTGCAGCTGCCTCTGCCACGGCACGTGGAGTCCTCCGTAGTGCTAAGCGCCGTGGCCCCGGAGAAGGACATCGACGGCTTCCATCCGATCAACGCCGGACGACTGGCTTCTGGGCAGCCCTGTCTGGCACCGTGCACACCGAGCGGACTGATCGAGATCCTCAAGCGCTACGACATTCCGATCAGCGGGCGTCATGCGGTGGTGGTCGGCCGCAGCAACATCGTGGGCAAGCCCGCCGCACTGCTACTCCTCGCGGAACACGCGACCGTCACGATCTGCCACTCCAAGACGCCGGACCTAGCCGCGGTGTGCCAGCGGGCGGACATACTGGTGGCCGCGGCAGGCCGTCCAGCTATGCTGACCAGGAACCACATACGGGCGGGCGCCGTGGTCCTGGACGTCGGCATCAACCGCCTCACCGAAGCGTCGCTGGTCAAGTCGCTGCTGTCGGACCAGCCGAAGCGCTTAGCTGCCTTCCACAAGCGGGGGAGCGCCCTGGTGGGTGACGTCCATCCGAGGCACGTCCGGGAACTGGCATCCGCGTACACGCCAGTGCCCGGTGGTGTCGGGCCCCTGACGATCGCAATGCTGATGAAGAACACGGTGACATCTGCAGGCGGGCGGCTCAAAGACGCGAGCGCATGAGCCTCAGCTGGTACGGCTGGAGCCCGTTCTTCGACCGCCAAGCCGTTCACGCGGGCACAGAGCCCGGCCGCGTGCGCCTGGCTACCGCTAGGAAGGCCGACGTGTTCGCGGCCGACAGGCGACTGCGGGTCTCTCTTCCCCGCAACCTGCGGAATGTCACGGTCGGCGACTGGCTCCTGTTCGATCCGCGCGAGCGGGTAGCGACGCACCGCCTCGACCGGTTCACCCAGATCTCCCGCAGACGACCTGGATCGGCGCCCCGTGAGCAGGTGCTTGCCGCCAACGCTGACGACGTCGTGGTTGTCGTGGGCCTGGACCGCCCAGTGAACCCGCGTCAGGTCGAGCGCTATCTGCTGTGCGCCCTAGGAGGCGGAAGCAACCCCGTAATCGTGCTGAACAAGGCCGACCTACATCGGAGAGTCGCGGACGAATTACGCGCGCTGGCAGCCATCGAGGACCGGTTTCCCATTGTCGTGACGAGCGCCGAGACCGGGGCCGGCCTGCGGGATCTACTGCGGACGCTCACCGCCGGCGGCACGGTCGCCCTGATGGGACCGTCCGGCGTCGGCAAGTCCTCGCTGGTCAACGCACTCATCGAGACCGACCACCTCCGCGTGGGTGCCGTGCGTGGCAGTGACAGCCGTGGCAAGCACACCACGACACGGCGCGAACTGGTGCGGCACCCAAGCGGCCTCCTGCTGATGGACATCCCAGGAATCCGCGAGATTTATCCGTGGAGCCAGCCCAGCAGGGTCGACGAAGTCTTCGCGGAGATCGGCGGCCTGGCGCGGGACTGCCGCTACCGCGACTGCCGACACGGGGACGAGCCTGATTGCGCGGTGCTTGCGGGCCTCGCAGACGGCACCGTCAGTGCAGTGCGGATCGCAAGCTACCGAGAGCTGCGTGCCGAACAGGAGACGCTCGCACGCGAACTGGAGGCATCGCGTTCGCAGCGTCAGTAAACGTAGGCGTCAGAACCGGCGCAGGATGACATCGAACCCATCGCGGCTCAGCCTCGCCTTGAACTGTGCGGCCATCACGGGGTCATTGAAGGGGCCGACGTAGACCCTGTGGAGCCCATCCGTGGGCGACTTCTGCGCGACCGTCGCGGGATACCCCTCGCTACGCAGCCAAGCCGCAAGTTCGGTGGCGTTCTTCTCCGCCCGGATCGCGGCCACCTGATAGCGAATAGGCTTCTCGCCGCCAGAACTGGCGGGCGCAGCGACAGGTGCAGGGGCGGGTGCGGCCGTCGGCTGGGCTGGCGGTGGCTTCTCGACTGGAACCTGTTGCGCAACGGGCTCCTCGGGCGGGCGGGTGCCCAGCGTAGGGGGGGGCGACTCCGCCAAGGCGGTCATCGCTGGACTTGGCTTGTCACGATTCGGCTCGGAAACTCCCCCATCATCGAAGGGCTCAAGCAGCACCTTCGGGATCTCGACGGGCTTCGCAAATCGGTCGGGGTCGCCCTCGAGAACCCCGAGCAGGCTGGATTCGCCGCGAGTGGCGCGCCTGTGACCTGCCTCGAAACCCCAAGCGAAGGCGATTCCCAGCACGACGGCGAGGCTGACGACGATGCCGAAGATCTGCTTCAAGCCGAGGTCAAATTCATTGACACCCCTCGACTTGGCCGGCATGCTGCGATTCTACCGAAGGAACCTCCCCGCCACAGCCTCCGATCGAGGTGTCTCCGGCACCCAACACCTGGTGCCCGCTGTCCTCGAAGAGTCCAGCAAACCCGCGGAATGGTTGCCGCAGACAGTTCGTCCAAGCGTTTCCGGCGTCGCTCGGATCCTACTCGCTTGGGTGGGAACCGTTGCCGTCCCTGGCTGCCCAGTGGGCAAGTCCGCTGAAGAGATCAACGGGCAGAGGGAGCACTACGGTGGTGTTCTTCTCCGTGCCGATCTCCGTGAGCGTCTGGAGGTACCGCAGGGTGATGGACGCGGGTTCCTCACTGAGCCGCTGCGCGGCCGAGGTGAGCTTCGTCGCTGCCTGCATCTCGCCGTCAGCGTGGATGATCTTCGCCCTGCGCTCACGCTCGGCCTCGGCCTGGCGTGCGATGGCGCGGATCATCTGCTCCGGCAAGTCGACGTGCTTGACCTCGACGGCCTGCACCTTGATGCCCCAGTTGCCCGTGGACTCGTCGAGTGTCGTCTGCAGTCGGGAGTTGAGCTTCTCCCTCTCACTGAGCAGTTCATCGAGATCGGCCTCGCCAAGGACGGAGCGCAGACGAGTCTGTGCCAGCTGCGAGGTGGCGTGGATGTAGTGCTTGACCTCGACCACAGCCTTGGCTGGATCCAGAACCCGGAAGAACACCACAGCGCTGACCTTGACCGTCACGTTGTCCCGTGTGACGACATCTTGGGACGGCACCTCGAGGGTCTCGACACGAAGGGGAATGCGCACCAATCGATCGATGGGGCGGAACACCAAGATCACTCCCGGCCCCTTGGAGTCGGGCAGCAGTCGCCCGAGACGGAATACCACGCCGCGCTCGTACTCGTCGAGGATCTTGATGCAGTTGAGCAGGTAAATGAGTACGACGATAATCGCAATGACGCTTACGTCCATGGTAAATCTCCCACCGCGGGAACGACTACGTCGCCATCCCGCAGGCTAAGGGAATCATAACCCGACGAAATCCCTCGGCCGATGCCCTGACGCGCTCAGATGGCGTCTGAAGGGGGCGTTCCGTGTGACTGTACGACCAGCGTCAATCCTTCTACGCTGACCACTCGCACCTTCTGGCCGCTGTCCACAGGCTGCGCCGAACGAGCGTTCCAGAGTTCGCCGTGCACGAACACGGAGCCACTGCCCGCGACGAGAGACCGGGCTACGCCGATCTCCCCGACCATCGCCTCGGCACCCGTCGCGACCTTGTACCGGAACGAGCGGATCGCCAAGCCGAGCAGAAACACGCTGATCACCGCAAAGGGGAGCGCGATCGCGACCGCCCGCATCCAGCCCACCTGGAGCTCGGGGACCTCCGTGTCAACGAGCATGACCATGCCTATGACCATCGCGATGACCCCACCGGTGGCAAGGATGCCGTTCAGGGGCGTGAATGCCTCCATCACCAGGAACGCCAACCCAAGCAGAATCAGGGCGACGCCCGCGTAGTTGATCGGCAGGAACGAGAGTGACATGAGCCCCACGATCAGGAAGATCCCTCCGAGCACGCCCGGAACCATCAGACCCGGGTTGGAGAACTCCACGTAGATGCCCGCCAGGCCCAGCATCAGAACGAGCATCGCCAGTGAGGGGCTGATCAGCGGCAGCAGAACCCGTTGACGGAAGCTGGGCGCAAATACCTCGACCTGTGCACCGTCGACGCTAAGGGTCTGCTCGGTTCCGTCAAAGCGGGTGACGACGCGGCTGTCCAGTTTCGTGAGCAGCTCGTCCAAGTCGCCGGCCACGATGTCGATCAGATTTGCCTCGAGCGCATCCTGCTCGGTGTACGACTTGCTCTCGAGCACAGCCTCCGCTGCCGCGTCCGTGTTGCGACCGCGCCGAGCCGTGACCGCTCGCAGCGAAGCGGTGGTGTCGTTTTCGACCTTCTCCTTCATGGTCCCCTCAATCTCGCCGCCCATCGCGAGAACGGGGCTCGCCGCCCCCGTGTTGGTGCCGGGAGCCATCGCGGCGACGTCCGCAGACACGAGGATGATGAACCCGGCTGAGGCGGCGCGGCCGCCGCTGGGCGCCACGTACACAACCACCGGGACGGGGGACGCGAGGATCGCCTGTACGATCTCCTGCGTCGAGGACAGAAGCCCACCCGGCGTGTTGATGCGAATGACCAAGGCGTCGTGGTTTCCGGCCTCCGCCTGCGCCAGCGCATCTGTGACGATCTCGAACGTGAGCGGATGGATCACCGTGGCAATGTCCAGCAGCAGCACCGAATTCGCTGCGGCGGTGCTCTGTGTGAACAGCGCGGCGCCGGCCAAGAGCACAAGCGCAATCAAGCAGAATCGTCTCCAGCCCGACTCTCGCCACCAGTCCATTGCAAGTCCAGTCTAGTGCACGCCCGCCGTCCACCCTGCGACCCGCAAGCCCTGCAGAACACAGAACGACCGGCCTTGGGCCGGACGTTGGGCGTCTAGTCCAAACGTAGAATGGGTCTTCTCATGGCTTCGTTCGGGTTCCGACTGGGCAGGGGCGCGACTAGGCTCGCGGCACTGGGTCTGACGACCCTCGTCCTGGCCCTCCTGCATCTGAGCCTTCCGGAGCCCTCGGCACTGCTGGACTTCCTTCTCGGACTTTCGCTGTTGGTTTCCGGCCTAGTTGCCGCGATGCTGCTATTCCGCGGCGCGAGGTGGCTCGTCGACCAGGCTCTGTGGAGGGTGCGCCACCGCATGGTGGCCGTGTTCTTCTTCGTCGGAGTCCTCCCGCTGTTCCTCGGCGCTGTACTCATCGTGTGGGCGGTGGCGCTTCTGTTCGGCCCACTCACGGCCAGCATCATCACGTCGAGGTACACCGCGGAGCTGACGGCCATCCAGTCGGCTTCGAGACCCATCCTCAGCCACGTCAGCGACATCCCGACTAGTGAGTGGCCCAGCCTGCTGGCGGAGTACCGGTCGTCTCTGGACACAAGATTTCCAGGCATCCAAGTCGCGGTTGGCTCAGGGCAGAACTGGATCTCGTCGCCATCGGAGTTTTTCGAGGGGCCGGTCCCTTCGGTCCTCCAGGACGCCGCCATGACCGTGGCCCGTCGCCGCTCCAACCTCTTCCTCATGAGCGTCGTCGAGGGGGCGAGCGTCCATGCAGTCGTGGGCGTGCCGCTCACATTCGCTCTGTCTCGGCGCATCATGGGCGATCTGGGCTACATGGACGCCGATCAGTCGGCGTCCCGGGTCGCGATCCGGCCCATGGCCAGGCCAAGCGGTGGTCTGCTCCAAAGGGCCGGCCAGCTTGAACTTCCTCCGCCCCAGCACCCGCTCGACTGGGAGATCGGCTGGCCCTTGCGCACCGACGTTCTCAACCTAGAGATCGGGGCGATCGAGCCCGGCGCTTACCTTGTCCGCACCAGACTCTCCGCCGTCTGGGACGCGATCTTCGCCAATCAGCATGTAGGCTCGCTGTACCTCTTCCTGACTATCGGCGCGATCTTGTCCTTGGCGCTGGTGGTCAGCATCCTCATGTCCGTGGTCGTCGCCACCAAGCTCACGCGCACCATGACGGGCGCCGTCAACGATCTATATGTAGGCACGACGCACGTCAACAAGGGCAATTTCGACCACCAGATACCGGTCCGCGGCAACGATCAAATCAGCGAGCTGGCGCACTCGTTCAACGCTATGACGCGGTCGATCCGGCAGTCGATCGAAGACTCCAAGCGTCACCAGCAAATCCAAGCCGAACTGGAGATCGCACGGGAGGTCCAAGCCCGGCTCTTCCCCACCCGGCCACCCGAGATGAACGGTCTGGAAGTGTTCGGCATCTGCCGTCCAGCCCTCTCCGTGTCGGGCGACTTCTTCGACTACGTGCAGCTCAACGAGGGGCTGGTGGCGATCAGCTTGGGCGACGTAGCCGGCAAGGGCATCTCGGCAGCTCTCGTGATGGCCTCGCTGCACTCGATCGTCCGCTCACAGCTCATGCTGTTCGGCAACGACGAGCCGCGGGCGATCGAACAGGCGGCGACCACGGTCGCCGAGCGCGCTAACCAGCAGCTCTACGAGGCGACCTCGCCCGAGAAGTACTCGACCCTGTTCTTTGCCGCCTACGACGCCCGCTCGGAGAGCTTGACCTACGCCAACGCTGGCCACCTTCCGCCGCTGCTTGTGCGGAACGGGTCCATTCAGGCCCTAGAAGTCTGCGGCATGGTAGTGGGAGCGTTTCCGTTCGCCCCGTACACGGCGATTCGCCTGGGGCTCCAGTCGGGCGACCTAGTGGTCGCTTTCACTGATGGCGTGACCGAGCCCGAGAACAGCGAGCGGGCGGAGTTTGGGGAGGAGAGGCTCAGGGAAGCCTTGCTGCGCTTGGAATCCAAGCCATCGCAAGAGCTGATCGAGTCCGTGATGGACGAAGTCGTCGCCTGGACGGGCGCAACCGAACTGCAGGACGACATGACGATGCTGGTGGTCCGCAAGACATGACGCCAGACCCGACCTGGACCAACCTTCGCCCTCACATTGAGCTTGGCCTGCTGCTGTTTTCGATCTCCGTGTTTCTGGTCCTTGCTGGGACTCTGGGATTTCACTGGATCGAGGGCTCGAACCTTTTCGACAGCTTCTACATGACAATGATCACGCTCACAACGATTGGCTACGGAGAGGTCTTCGAACTCAGCCGGTCCGGGCGAATCTTCAACACGTTCCTGATCCTGTCGGGAGTCGGGTTCATCTTCGTTTCAATCGGGATCTTCACGCACCAGCTGCTCCAGCTGGAGCTGGACAGGTTCTTCGAAAAGAGAAAGGCAAGACGCATGGTCGATCGCATGAGGGACCACTACATCGTCTGCGGTCTAGGTCGAGTGGGCCGCGGAGTGGTCGAACAGTTGCAGAAATACGACGAGCCCGTCATAGGGATCGACCCGGTGTCCGGAACCGAGTCATGGGCTCGGGCGAACGGTGTGCCATTGCTGGTAGGCGACGCCACAGTTGACGAGGTCCTGCAGCAAGCGGGTGCAGAACGCGCCCGCGGACTCGTGGCAGCTACCAGCAGCGATGCGCAGAACGTTTACATCACCCTTTCGGCGCGCGAGATCAACCCAAACCTACGGATCGTGGCGCGGGCCGCGTCGGACCACGCAACGAACAAGCTGACGCGGTCGGGGGCGCACTCTGTCTTCACGCCATACGAGTACACGGGCTATCGCATGGCCCAAGCCCTGCTGCGACCCGAAGTGTCGAATTTCATCGACCTTGCCTCCGCGATGGCAAGGAAGGCCAGCGACATCGACGTGGAGGAGTACCACGTTAGGGTCGGCAGTCCCTGGGAGAACAGGACCCTCAGCGACTTGGACATCGTAAACGTCCTAGGCGTCATCCTACTGGCAGTGTCGAAGTCCGGCGAGATACTTCAGTTCAACCCGTCGAACTCGACACGTCTCGAAGCCGGAGACGTGCTGATCGCGATGGGCAGACGGAAGGCCCTGCGCGAAATGCATCAGGCATCGGAAGCGTAATGCAGCCTGTCCTGACGGCAGCCCAGATGCGTGCGCTGGATCGCGCCACGATCGAGGGCCGCGGAGTACCCGGAATCGTGCTGATGGAGAACGCCGCACACGGCGTGACGCGTGAGCTTTTCCGGCGCTGGCCGGAGATCGAGCGGGAGCGGATCGTCGTGCTCTGCGGCAAGGGCAACAACGGAGGCGACGGCCTCGCGGTGGCCCGTCAGCTGCTGGTGCGCCGTCCAGGGGCCAGTGTTCGCACCATCGTTCTCGCCAAGCCAAGTCAGCTCTCCGAGGACGCTCGCACGAACTGGACAATGCTTCGTGCTCAGGATCACAGCCCTGAGGTCGTCGCGTCCGAATCGGACTGGCTGGCGGCGCGGACGCAGATCGCCGACGCGACTCTGGTGGTTGACGCGATCCTAGGCACGGGCGTGTCTGGGGCAGCCCGTGGACTGGCCGCGATGGCGATAGACGACATCAACCACCGCTATCCACACGTTGCGGTGATTGCGGTCGACATGCCGTCAGGCCTCAACAGCGACACCGGAGAGATTTTGGGCGAACCCATGCGCGCCGACGCAACCGTGACGTTCACGGCTCCGAAGGTCGGCCAGGTTCTCCCCCCGGGCTGCGACCGTGTCGGGGATCTCAGTGTTTGCCGGATCGGGACGGCCGACTCGCTGCTCCGGGCCATCGAAGGCTCAGCCCTGCATCTGATCGAGGCCGAGGACATCCAGCGCTTCACTGCGCCGCGTGACCGATCCACGCACAAGGGATCGTACGGCCACGTCGTAGCAGTCGGCGGGTCCCGCGCCAAGCCGGGCGCAATCCTCATGACCGGGTATGCGGCCCTGCGAGCGGGAGCGGGGCTCGCGACGGTCGTCACCGCCAGCGGCGCGTCGGGCGACATTGTCGCCGTCGCGCCGGAACTGATGGTGGAGCCGGCAACGGAGCAAGAGGACGGAACGCTCGGACCAGGAGCATTCAGCGGCTCCTGGTTCGATGGCAAGGCGGTGGCAGTGCTCGGCCCCGGCCTAGGGAACGCGGATGCCAATCGGGAACTGGCTCGGCGGGTCTACACCGACTGCCCGCTGCCGCTGGTCGTGGATGCCGACGGACTTGCAGCGCTGCAGGGCGGGGTGCCAAAGGGGCGCAAAGCCGTGACCGTGCTGACACCGCATCCGGGCGAGATGGGACGCCTTCTGGGGACAGACTCCCGTGCCGTCCAGTCCGACCGCCTCGGCGCGGCACGCCAAGCGGCACGCGAGACCGGCGCGTTCGTAGTGCTGAAGGGCAATCGGACCCTGATCGCTTCACCGAACGAGGATGTCATCGTCAATCCGACAGGCACCCCAGGCATGGCCACCGCTGGGTCGGGCGACGTGCTCGCCGGCATGGTCGCAGCCTACCTCGGGCAGTTTCCCGAAGAGCCTGTCGCGGAGACCGTCGCCGCCGCCGTATACCTGCACGGCCTGGCCGGAGAACTCGCCGCGAGGAGCCTTGGCGAGCAGGGCATGCTCGCGACGGACATCGCGCGGCACCTTACCGAGGCGACGCAGGCAGCGGCCGCATGACCATACATACGCACTCACCAGAGGAGACACTGGCGGCGGGCGCGGAGATTGCGGCACGCCTCGCACCGCCAGCCGCAGCGCTCCTGATCGGCGACCTCGGAGCAGGCAAGACCACCCTTGCCAAGGGAATCGTCGCGGCCCTAGGCGCCGCGCCGGCCGCAGAGGTCTCGAGCCCCACGTTCTCGCTGGTCCACGAGTACGGCGACGACCCGAAGGTCTACCATCTCGACCTTTATCGGCTGGATACCGTCCCGGAGCTCGAGACACTGGGTTTCGAGGACTTGTGGGACGAGCAGGCCGTGGTACTCATCGAGTGGGGTGAGAAGTTCGATGTCGAGCTGCCCGGGAATCGGTTTGTGATCCTTCTGGAGCACGCCGGGGACGACAGCCGCGTGATCCGGATGCGGCAGATGCCTACGCTCGATGCGTCCAGAATGGCGGGCGGGTCATGATCGCCTACCTGCACGGCACGATCCTGTCGAAGCAGGCCGACCGCGTGGTCTTGGACGTGAACGGCGTCGGCTACGAGGTTATGATCTCCGATTCGACGCACCGGCATCTGGGCCCTCCAGGCAAGGAGGCGGCACTGCATGTGTACGCGCACATCCGGGAGAACATGTTCGCCCTGTTCGGGTTCCATGACCCGCAGGACAAGCGCCTGTTTGAGAAGTTCCTAGAGGTTCGCGGAGTCGGGCCGAGGCTGGCGCTGGCACTGCTGTCAGGGCTTTCGACACCGGAGCTGCTGGCCGCGATCCGCGGAGGAGCCCCCAAGAGGCTGGTCGGGATCCCGGGCGTAGGCAAGCGGACGGGAGAGCGCATTGTTTTAGAATTGAAGGGGAAGCTCAAGGAATTCGAGGTGCCGGAGGGTGCCGTTGGTAGCGAGCCGGCAGGGCTCGAAGCGGATGTCATCTCGGCTCTGATCAACTTGGGCAGCACACCCGAAGTCGCCAGACGCAGCGTCAGGGCAGCCTTGAAAAAGGACGCGACTACGGACTTCGAGACTCTGTTCCGGACGGCCATGGAGTCCATCGGGCGGTAGCGCGATCGGCCATGGCGGATCAGCGCATCGTCAGTGCAGAATCCTCGGAAGATGATCACCTGTCCGATGTCGCTCTGCGACCAAAGTCGCTTGCAGACTTCATCGGGCAGACCGCGCTCAAGGAGAACCTCTCCATCGCCATCGAGGCGGCGGCGCGGCGCAAGGAGGCGATGGACCATGTCCTCCTGTACGGTCCTCCCGGACTGGGGAAGACGACTCTGGCGACCATCATTGCCAACGAACTGCAGGTCCGGACCGACTACACCTCCGGACCCGTTCTTCAGAAGAAGCTCGATCTGACCGGAATGCTGACGACGATGGAGCCGCGTCAGGTGTTCTTCATCGACGAGATCCACCGCCTGCTTCCCGACGTCGAGGAGATGCTGTACTCGTCCCTTGAGGACTTTCGCGTGGACATTGTCGTGGGCACGGGCCCGGGAGCGCGCATGCACTCGATCCCCCTAACACCGTTCACGGCGATCGGCGCGACCACAAGGCAGGGTCTGATCAGCGCACCCCTGCGGGGCAGGTTCGGGATCACGCTTCGACTGAACCACTACGACAATGTCGATCTGACGCGCATCGTGTTCCGCTCGGCCCGCCTGCTTGGACTCGACGTCGAGGAGGAGGCGGGAGCCGAGATCGCCCGGCGGTCCAGGGGAACTCCACGCATCGCAAACCGTCTGCTGCGGCGGGTGCGGGACTACGCCGAGGTGCGGGCGGACGGGCGGATCACGGGCAGCGTGGCCAGCACAGCTCTGGACCTCCTGGAAGTGGACCCCCTCGGACTGGACGAGATCGACCGCAAGATCATGGAGACGATCCTGGCGAAGTATGGTGGTGGCCCAGTCGGGCTGAACACCATCTCCGCCTCGGTGGGCGAGGAGTCGAGCACGATCGAGGAGGTTTACGAGCCGTACCTGATGCAGCTGGGCTTTCTCGACCGGACGCCGCGCGGTCGGGTCGGAACGCAGCGCGCGGTCGATCACCTCGGCATGTCCGGTGCCCATAACTCCCAGGGATCGCTGCGGTTCTAAGGTCGGACATTGAAGAGGGCACCGCACTACATCGCTGTCGAGGGACCACTGCGCGTGGGCAAGTCCCGACTGGTCGGGGCGCTTGCGGACAGCCTGCATGCGACGCAGCTCCTAGACGTCACGGACAACCCGCACCTAGGCGACTTCTATCGCGGCAGGCCTAGCGCGGCGTTCCGTGCGCAGATGCACTTTCTGCTCGAGCGTGCGCGACGCATCCAAGCAGCGCAGGTGGATGCGTCAAGGACGCCCATCGTGGCGGACTTCATGCTGGAGAAGGACAAGCTCTTCGCGTGCATCTGCCTGGACGACGCCGAGCTGGCGATCTACGAGAACTACTACCAGTACTTCAAGCGGCAAGCCCCCCAGCCCGACCTGACGGTCTACCTCAAGGCAACCGCGGGGGCACTGCGGGCGCGCCTAGCAACGGAGAAGGATGGGATGGAGGCCAGAGTATCGGAGGTCTACCTCGAAGGCGCAGTGCAGGCCTACGACCACTTCTTCCAGCACTACCGGGGTTCCGATGTCGTCATCGTTGACACGTCCAACACGAACATCCTCGAGTCTCCCGAGGACCTCAAGAGCCTTCTTGCAGACCTCACGAAACCTGTCGCAGGCACCCAGTTCTTCCTGCCACTGGAGTCATAGCGGCGACCTATCGCGCCAGGAGCGCTCCTGTCAATGCCCATAGAGTGGACATCCCTCCTGGCCGCGTTTGGCGGCGGTCTCTTCGGCGCTGCCATTGGTACGTTGCCGGCATTTGTCTTCACGGGCGTGATGGTGCTGGTGGGAGTCGCGGTCGTGGCCGCCGGTGGCGATACGACCATGCTCACGCAGGTTGCCTTCGGGCCAGTGTTCGGGCCCCACATCTCATTCGGTGGGGGTGCGGCCGCGACCGCGTACGCATTTCGAAGAGGACTGATTTCGTCGGGCCAGGACATCACTATTCCCCTGATGGGCCTGAACAGGCCCGATGTACTGGTCGTCGGCGGAGCGTTCGGCATGGTGGGCTTCCTGCTCAACAGCCTCTGGCAGGTCGCCGGTCTGGGTCCAAGGACGGACACGATCGCCATGTCGGTCGTCGTCTCCGCTTGCATCGCAAGGGTCGCCTTAGGACGAACTGGACTTGCCAGCCGGCAGTTCACGCCGACCGACACTCACCACTGGGTCAGGCACCAGGAACGTCCGTTGCAGTTCGTGGTGATTGGCCTCGGCGCAGGTCTGCTCTCGTCGTTCATGGCTTTGACGTTCGGTGCGGAGGGTGGCGGCGATGTGCTCGGGTTCGGCATTGCCGCAACCTCGCTCCTGTTCGCCCAGGTAGGCCTTCAGGTTCCGGTCACACACCATATTGCGCTTCCGGCGGCCGCTGCAGCCCTGGCGTCCGGCGACCTGTTTGTTGGGACGGCGTTCGGGGCGGTGGGCGCCGCCGCGGGCGAGGGGTTCTCCAGAGTGTTCCACCAGCATGGCGACACGCACGTCGACCCACCCGCCGCCGGCATTGCCATCTCGATCGCATTGCTGCGTCTCATCTGGCCGGCCTAAATCCGGTCACGCGCAGCGGCATCGAAACGGTCGGCCTGGTCGGACGACCGGCGCAGGAGGCCGGTGCAATGGTTAGTGCTAGCTCGTATGATGAGGTTGTCCGATGAGCGCCAGATTCAAGTTCAGCCTCGTTTGCACCTCGTTTCTCATCACGCTGCTGCTCGTGGTCGGGGCTGTCCTGGGCAAGAGCGAACAGCAGGACGGCGCCTACCGGCCGCTGGCGGTCTACACGGAGATTCTCGCCAGGATCAAGAGCGACTACGTCGAGGAGCCTGACATCCCCAAGGTGACGCAGGGTGCGTTGCAGGGTCTGGTCGAGTATCTCGACCCCCTCTCCAGCTATCTCTCGGCTAACCAGTACGACGAGTACGAGGAGCGCAGCGTCAACGTCGACGGCGGCAGCGGCCTGGCGACGGGCATGGTAGTGCACAAGCAGGGCAACTACACAAGCGTTCTGGGAGTCCTTCGGGACTCGCCGGCCGCAAAGGCGGGCATCCGCCCCGACGATCTGGTCGACGCGATCGACGACATCAGCACGCGGGTCATGCCACCGGCCTATCTGCGTGCCATGCTCAGCGGTGAGCCCGGATCAACCGTCAAGCTGATGATCCGACCGTCCTACGACTACGAGTCGCCCGTCGAGCACGTCATCGAACGCTACGAGCCCGTCCTTCCGCCGATCCAGAGCCAGATGCTGGAGGATGGCATCGGCTACATCGACGCCGACGTGCTCGGTGAAGGCACCGCCCAGGAAGTCTCCGACGCCCTGCAGCGGCTCGAGAGCGAGGGTGCGGCGAAGGTCGTCCTCGACCTGAGGGGCAATGCGCTGGGGTCCCCCGAGGTGGGTATCGCGCTGGCCGACCTGCTGCTTGGAGAGGGTACGATCACGACGCTCAAGGGCCAGAACTACTCCGAGGAGGCCTTCAGGGCCTCTCCGGAATCGAAGGTCACGGACCTACCCGTAGCGGTGATCGTTGACCGGCCTACAGGTGGCGGTGCGGAGATCGTGGCGGCGGCCATTCAGCAGAACAGCCGGGGCTCGGTGGTCGGTGAGAGCAGCTCGGGGCTGGCCGCGGTGCAGGAGACGATCACCCTCGAGGACGGCGCGGCCCTGATCCTTTCGGTCGCGAAGTACCACGGTCCCAACGGTGAGGCGATCCATCGCGACGGCGTGGAACCCGACCATCCCATCTCCCAGCGCGACCTGCGCCGCTACCGCGAGGTGCAGCACCGCAAGTTCGACACTCCCGAGGGCCGCCAAAAGGCCGAGGAGGAGGTCGGAGACCCGTTCCTGCGAAAGGCGCAGGAAATCCTGACGGACGACTCATAGCGCCGGGATCTGCCCGGACCGGGCTCTTCCCTTCGCTACTGGACGATGTCTATGCGGCTGGCGGGTGCGCCCTTCGGCTGCTCGATCTGGATCGTGCCGAACGTCGATTCGTACTGGGCGATGTTCTGAGCGAGGACGAGATGCAGCGCCTTCGCCTGCTGCGGGCTCATGAAAACTCCCTGGAACGACGTAAAGGTCACCTTGTCTGCCGTCTCCATGTCAAGCCGACCAAACTGCAGGAAGAAGTCCCACACGCTGACCTTGACCTGAACGCTGTTGGCATAGCACTCCCGATAGTCGGGCTGGCGCTCGATGGTGACCTGGTCAGGCCGAATGGGATCGCCCCCCTGGTGGGAGCTGGGCTTGGAAGCCATGTGAGTATTATCCACCGGCGACCTTCGGGCGACGCTCTCTGGTAGCTTGGGCATCCCGATGTTCCATCGCCAACAGCGACGGGCGGTGCTGCTGTTTCGAGCCGCAGACAGCGTGCTCGTGGTGCTGGCGTTCCTGGCGGCGTACTGGACTCGCTCGGCGCTTCCGATGCGGGAGCTCCATCTGGAGACTCCCGTCTGGGCGCTGTCGCTCGTCGTCGCACTCGCGGCAGTGCTCGGAGCGGGAGAGATTCTGGGCACCTACCGTCGTCTGGCTGGCAACGATTGGCATGGAACGCTGGCCAGTGCCCTTGGACAGAACACCCTGGCCGCGCTTGCGCTGCTGGCCGGCCTCTACCTCCTCAACCTCGAGGTTCCGGTCAGCAGGATGTTCCTTGGGCTGTTCTTCGCGTATCTGGTGACCATGCAATGGCTCCACCGGGCGGTCACGTCGCGAGTCCGCGTTCGGATGCAGACCAAGCCGCAGCGGGCGATGTCGGTTGTTGTGATCGGAGACAGCGAGCGGGCTCTAAGGCTTGCGGGCGAACTCGAACGCATCCAGGGCCGTGCGGTCCAGGTCCTGGCTGTCGTCGACTGCGACCCGTTGTGCGGGCTTCAGACCGGGTCACAGGCGGAGCGCAGGGTCGAGCCTCTGACGGCATTCCCAGTGATGCTTACGGAGCACGCAGTCGATGCGGTCATGATCGTGGCCTCCGGCGACCGGCTGCGCAAGCTGCACAACGTCTTCGCCCTGTGCGACGAGCACGGAGTCCAGACTCACGTGGTCGCGGACTTCTTTCCCCATGTGCACAGCCGGGTGCACTTCGATCGCTTCGGCGACTGGCCACTGCTGACGTTCTCGGTCGCGCCGATGGACGAGCTGAGGCTGTTCGCCAAGCGGCTCTTCGACGTCGCTATGGCCGCCTTCGCTCTGATGGCTGCAAGCGTGCCGGCCCTGCTGGTCGCGGCGCTGATCAAGCTGACATCCAAGGGGCCCGTGCTGTTCAAGCAGGAGCGGTGCGGCCTGAACGGGCGCCGTTTCGTCTGCTACAAGTTCCGCTCCATGGTTGTGGACGCGGAGAGCAAGCTCCGCGACGTGCAGCACCTCAACGAGAAGGACGGTCCGGCGTTCAAGCTGCGCGGCGACCCGCGCCTGACACCCATCGGCTCGTTCCTGCGACGCTTCTCGATTGACGAGTGGCCCCAGTTCTGGAACGTGCTGAAGGGGGACATGTCGCTCGTGGGGCCGCGGCCAGCCATCGCTGACGAGGTCGAACAGTACGAGACGTGGCAGCGACGGCGGCTGAGGATGCGACCTGGGCTGACGTGCCTCTGGGCCGTCCGCGGACGCGACCGGCTCCACTTCGACGAATGGATGCGCATGGATCTGGAGTACATCGACACCTGGTCACTGGCACTGGACCTCAAGATCCTCGTGCTGACGGTTCCCGTAGTGCTATCGGGTGGTGGAGCGAGCTAGGCTGTATGGTCCGCTGGACGTGGCCGAGTCCGATCCACTGGCTCTCCATAATGGAAGAGCGTTGCACCGACACAGATGGATCGCGAGTCCATTGATGAGCCGAACACTTGCGATTGCCGTCTCGCTCATGGCGTTGACGGCCTGCTCCGGCGAGCTGGAAGAAGCCGAGACCCCTGCATCCGAACCACTCGCCCGTGCGTGGAAAACCGTTTCGACGAAGGGCGAGCCGACCGCAAGGCATGAGGCTGCGATGGTCGCCCATGGCGGCAAGGCGATCCTTCTGGGAGGCCGTCGCGTGAATCCCGTCGAGGTCTTCGACCCGATTGCCGGCAGCTGGCAGTCAATGCAGCCCACGCCCATGGAGATGCATCACTTCCAGCCGGTGTCGTTCGGCGATTTGATCTACGTGATGACCGCCATGACCGGCCAATACCCCAAGGAGACGCCGCTGGAGACCATCTATGTCTACGATCCGGCGGTTGACACCTGGACCAAGGGTCCGGAAGTACCTGTCGACCGACGGCGGGGAGGCGCAGGCACGGTGGTGCGTGAGGGCAAGATCTACGTCGCTTGCGGCATCATCGACGGACACACCAGTGGCACGGTGCCATGGTTCGACGAATTCGACCCAGCGACAGGCACGTGGCGCCAACTGCCCGACGCGCCGCGGGCGCGGGACCACTTCTCCGCCGTTGTCCTTGACGACCGGCTGTATCTGGTTGGCGGTCGAGACACGAGCTACCACGAACCGGACAACTTCACAGCGTTCTTTGACAGGGTCGTCCGCGAAGTGGACGTGTACGACTTCGCAATCGGCACATGGTCCACCCTGCCCGATCCGCTTCCCGTCGGCACGGCAGCCGGAGGCCTCGTCGCACTGGATGGGTCGATCTTCTATTTCGGCGGGGAGTCTGGACAAGATCTTGCGCACTCCCAGACGCAGGTGCTCGATCCCGAGTCCGGTGCCTGGACACTTGGCCCGCCGCTGAACGTCGGTCGCCACGGCGGCGGTTCGGCGGTGATCGATAACCGAATCTACGTCGCGACAGGCAGCGGAGGCAGAGGCGGTGGCCCTGAGCTCGCCTCAATCGAGATGCTAGCCTTGCAGCCCTGATATCCAAAGCTCGATGACATGCAAACTGGCAAGAATCCTAGCGGTAGCTTCTCTCGTGCTGGTGGCATCCACACACTGTGGTCCAAGCGCATCCAAACCGCCGAACATCCTCCTGATCGTGTCGGAGGACAACGGCCCAGAGCTGGGCAGCTACGGCTTCCCGTACGCCCGAACGCCGCATCTTGACGGACTGGCAGACGAGGGAGTCCGGTTCGAGAGGGCGTTCGTGCCGCAGGCCGGATGCAGCCAATCCCGTGCCGCGTTGCTCACGGGCCTCTATCCTCACCAGAATGGGCAGATCGGGCTGGCGACATGGCGCCACGGGCTGTTCCGGGAGGACACTCCAAACCTCGTCACCTGGCTGCGGGACGCAGGCTACCGCACGGGCATCATCGGCAAGCTCCACATCAATCCCGCGTCCGCCTTCCCGTTCGACTACAGCAGCATCCCCTCAGCGAACTTCCAGCGGAAGGATATCGGTGCCTACGCGACGAACGCTGGAGAGTTCATGCGAGACAGCGACGCCCCGTTCTTCCTTTCGGTGAACTACCCGGATGCGCACCGACCGTTCCTAGTCCAGGTCGACGGCCTACCGCAGGAGGTGGTGTCCGAGAGCGAGGTGGAACCGCTCGCATACATGGGGCTCGACTCCCCAGTTCTGCGCAAGGATACGGCGAACTACGCCAATTCGCTCAACCGCCTCGACAGCCTGGTCGGGGATCTGCTGTCCGAGCTCGAAGCGAGCGGCAAGCAAGACGACACGATTGTGGTGTACCTTGGCGACCACGGCGCCGATCTGCTGCGCGGCAAGCGGACCAGCTATGAGGGCGGCCTGCGCGTGCCCCTGATCGTCCGGTGGCCCGGGGTGTCGCAGGCATCGCAGGTGCGGGAAGAGCTGGTCTCGACCCTCGATCTGGCTCCGACCCTGCTCGAGGCCGCTGGAACGGCTGCCATCCCGAATCTTCCGGGGCTCTCGCTCACGCCGCTGCTACAGGGCGAGGATCCTGAGTGGAGATCGCTTCTGTTCACCGAGTACCACGTACATTCGAACCACAACTACTTCCCGCAGCGGACCGTGCGCAGCGATCGCTACAAGCTCATCCAGAACCTGATGCCGAATGTGGTGAATCCAGGCTACGACTTCACCGTTGACAAGTTCATCGGCGCGAAGGAGATGGCTCAGGCGTTGCGCGAAGCGCCGGACCATGTGCGCAACGCGTACGAGCTGATGCGTCAGCCCCCCCAGTGGGAGCTCTACGACCTCGAGTCAGACCCGTACGAGTTCCGAAACGTGGCGGAGGACGAGGGACACGCGGCCGTGCTGGGGGCCATGCAGGACGCGCTCATGGCGTGGCGGGCCGAGACGAACGATCCGTTTCTGGATTCCGACAACGTGCAGTTCGTGCTGTCGGAAATCGACGCCACCCGCCTGGAGGACGGGGCCTACGACAGGTCCTACGAATGGACCTATCGGGACCGCATGTGAGGAACCGCACCCCTACGAGGGGTTCCAAGCGGGCCTGTCGGACGAGCCTCATCTCAGCACCGCAAAGATGAAGCGGTTGGGGAACTGGCCAGAAATCCTTGGACTAGGCGTCCTGGAGCGCAAACCCGTGCTGTTTGCGGTGATGCGGACCGTCGAATGACTGCGTCGACTTGAACCGCTCGTAACGGCCGTCGCCCGCAACGTCCATCACACCGGACACCAGGACGGCCTTGTCGGAATCGCTCATGGGCTTGAAGCCCCGTGCGATCTTGATCTCCGCCTTGAGCTCCTCCATCGACAGGACCCCGACCACGAGCGTCGAGACTGGCAGGCTAAGGGCGTAGCGTCGGCACTCCTCGTGCGTGAGCGATGTCTTCATCGGAATCTCGCCCCGCTGGCCGCCGCCACCCAGACTCTTCATGCCGATAACGCCAACGTCCCGGGCGAGGCAGACCGGGACCGCCTCCTTCTGGAAGCTGCGGTAGTGGGCGTCCATGACATTGACGGGCATCTGCGCCGTCGCCCAGTCGTACGGCTTGTTGAGCATCTTGATGTGGATGCTGGGATCCTTGTGCCCGGTGAACCCGATGTAGCGCACCTTGCCAGCCTTCTGTGCCTCCAGCGCCGCCTTCAGTCCGCCCTTCTCAAACACCCAGTCCGGATCCGAGTCGTAGACCATCTCGTGGAACTGCCAGAGATCCAAATAGTCGGTCTTCAGGCGACGCAGACTGTCATCCAAGTTGCTCATCGAGCCCTTGTAGTCGCGCTCGCAGTTCTTGGTCATCAGGAAGGCCTTCTTCCGCTTCCCAGACTCGGAGAGCGCACGGCCCATGATCTCCTCGGACCCGCCGTCGTGGTAGTCCCAAGCGTTGTCGAAGAAGGTCATGCCCTCATCGATCGCGGCGTGCATGATCCGCACTGCGTCGTTCTTGTCCTGCACGGCGCCGATGTGCCAGCCGCCGAGGCAGAGGATCGACACCTGCTCGTCGGTTCGTCCCAGCCTGCGGGTCGGAATGCCATTAGGGCTGTCCTGCTGTGCCAGTGCGTCCTGGGCCGCCGCCGCCGCAACACTGCCGAACATTCCGTGAAAGAAGGTGCGACGACTCGCTTCCCATGCCATTTCAGTGATCTCCCTACGCGCTGAGGCGCCCCCATCGTATCGCATTGCTGCGCTGTCCAAGCACCCTTCAGCCATCTCTGCAGCACCTGCGGGACCGATCGCGAAGAGTCGAGCACAGCAGTTCCGAGCGACGCTTCGTTGCGTCGCGGAGAGGTCGAGTGCTGTAATCCAACGGATGAGGTGCCCGCGCTTTCGCCGTCGCTGCGGACGATCTGGAGCAGGCGCGGCGTGAAGGTATCGCAGGCAATCGCGAAGGTCCTCAAGCTGGAGGGTGTCGAACGCCTCTACGGCTATCCGGTGAACCCGGTCATAGAGGCCAGTGCTGGCGAGAACATCCGGCCGGTTGTCGTGCGCCAGGAGCGCACGGGCCTCCACATGGCCGAGGCCGTCGGTCGGATGAGTTCAGGCCGCAAGGTCGGGGTTTTCGCAATGCAGCATGGCCCGGGCGCCGAGAACTCCTTCGGTGGCGTGGCGCAGGCCTACAGCGAGTCCGTGCCGATGGTGATCATCCCCGCGGGCTACCCCAGAGCCCGAGCAGGCGTTCTGCCGAACTTCAGCTCCCTGGTCAACTACCAGCATGTGACCAAGTCGGTCGAGCACCTCACGCTGCCAGCCGAAGTTCCGCACGTGATGAGGCGTGCGTTCACGCAGGCGAAGAACGGCCGGCCCGGTCCCTGCATGGTCGAGGTCCCCTGGGACCTTTTCAACGCGGAGTACGGCGACACACTCGACTACAAGCCGTCCATCCGTACTGTGAGCGCACCGGATCCCGATGCGGTGCGCGACGCCGCGAAGCTACTGGTGAGCGCCGAACTCCCGGTCCTGTACGCCGGCCAAGGCGTGCACTACGGGCGGGCCTGGAAGGAGCTTCGCGAGCTCGCCGAGTTGCTTGAGGCACCCGTCACAACCAGCATCGAGGGCAAGAGTGCCTTCCCCGAGAGCCATCCACTGTCTCTGCAGTCGGGCGGGCGCGCGTACTCGGCGGAGATGCACGAGTTCCTGCAGCGCGCCGATGTGATCTTCGGCATCGGCGCCAGCTTCACGCAAACCGCATTCGGCGTGCCATGGCCACGCTATGTCGATGACACGAGGATCATTCAGGCGACCATCGACACCGCGGACCTGCACAAGGACGTGGCGATCGAACTGGGCCTCGTCGGTGACGCCCGCCTGACGCTCGCCGCGGTGCTGGACGAGGTTCGATGCCTGCTGCCCGCCCCACGAGGCCGCGGCGCCGCCATCACGGACGAAATCGCAAGGTTGCACGCAGCCTGGAGAGCGGACTGGAGCGCGAAGCTCGACTCTCCGAACGCTCCGATCAACCCTTACCGCGTCCTCCGCGACCTGCACACGACGGTCGACCTGCGACGGACGATCGTGACGCACGATGCAGGAAGCCCGCGCGACCAGATGACCCCGTTCTGGAAGACCGAGGATCCGTTGACCTACGTCGGCTGGGGCAAGACGACGCAGCTCGGCTTCGGGCTCGGCATGGCGATGGGCGCCAAGCTGGAGCGACCCGACATGCTCTGCATCAACTGGTGGGGCGATGCCGCGATCGGCTTCACGGGCATGGACTTCGAGACCGCGGTCCGCGAGCGCATTCCGATCCTTTCGATCCTGTCGAACAACTTCTCGATGGCCATCGAGATTCCAGTCATGCCAGTCTCGACCGAGAAGTACCGAAGCACCGACATCTCGGGCAACTACGCCGAGTTCGCCAATGCACTCGGAGGCTATGGAGAGCGGATCAGCGATCCCTCTGAGATCGTTCCGGCGATCAAGCGGGGCATCGCCAAGACCGAGGAGGGGACACCGGCGCTGCTGGAGTTCCTGACCTCGAAGGAACTGGAGATCTCGCGCTTCTGAGGAGCGGTCGCCCGCAGGATCCGACCGTCAGCGGTTGATGATCTTGACGCGGAAATAGGGCCTGTCCCTCTCCACGGGATCCATCTTGAAGTCTTGATGCGTACGCATCGGGTCGTAGTCCCGCCAGAGCCAGGTCATGGCCTCCGGCAGCTCGGCGTCGCCGTATGTCGTGTTGTGCTGCGCGTTGCCGAAGCTGAACTTGAAGTCGTACTCCTTCATCTTCAGCGAGTTCGCGAGCTGGATGTTCTGCAGGGGCCAGCTGCCGTGTGCGTTCTCGAGGTCGTAGCTGCCGTCCTCGAGCCAGATCCTGATGTTGCGCCGGTCCCGCTTCCTGATCAGGAAGGGCCAGATGTTGCCGCCGTCCAGGATCTCGGACGGATCACTGTGACCGAAGCGGCCCTGGGGATAGCCGTTGAACGGGTTCTCCTGGCCGTAGCGCCACTGAATGCTGGCGTAGCTGCCGATCCTTGAGAGAACCCGGCTGAAGGCGTGAGGCCGGAACCAGGCCGAGTTCAGCGAGCAGATGCCGCCGGAGGACTGACCGCCGATTGCGTGGCTGTTGCCGTCCCTGCGCAGCTTGTAGGTGCTCTCGATCTTCGGGAACATCTCGTCGATGATCATCTTGTTGTAGTCATCGTTGAATGTGTCGTAGAGCACGCTGCGCATGTGGCCGATGGCCTGTGGTGCGTACGACTTCGCGTTGTCGTGGCTCCCGATGTACCCCGGTGCGACCAGCACCAGGACCATGGGTGGAATCCGCTTCTTGTGCACCAAGTTGTCAACGACCGTGGTGATGCGGGAGCGCTTGTCGCGCTCGAGGAACCGATGTCCGTCCTGCCAGACCATCGCGGCCGACGGCTTGGCGGGATCGACGCCGGGTGATGCGTACAGCCAGTACGAGACCTTCCATCCGCCGTAGGTCGGGCTCTCGTGGAAGAGTTCGCCTGAGAGCTCCCCCTTAGGCACGCCGTCCTGCGCGTAGGAGTCCGCGCCGTAGGCCGCAGTGTCGAATCTCCTGCCGCCGAGAATCTCGGTGTTGACGCGGTAGTGGTGCGCGTGGGATGTCCCGGTGCGCAGCCTCTGCGCGTGCATCCATAGGCTCTCCGACACCTCCTGCATGGGCTTGGCTGGCTCGTCGTTGATGTACAGGTGAGGACGCGCCTCGGATTCGATCGCCCAGACGAAGTCTGGTCCGTGGGAGACGACGGCCGAACCGTCCTTCAGGTCATCTGATGAGAACTCCTCGCGCAGGCCATCGGCCTTTGCCTGCGGATCGGCTTCGGAGCCGACTAGATCGAGGAGTTGGCGGATCTCGCTGTCGTTCATCTGGGCACCATTCGCCTAGCGGCGCTCAAGCAGGATATCAACCGGAACTCCGTCGAACGAACGACGCCCCGGTTCCTGGTGGCTCAACCCCCGTCAGCATCTCAGCGCCCAGAAAACGGCGCGGCAACGAAGACCGGACGCGAGCGGAGGCTAAAAGAACAGATGCACCATCTCGCCGTCAACTTGGTCTAGCGTCGAGCGAAACGCCGGCCACGTCGGTTCGACCAGCTGGTCAGTCCAGGCTTCCATCGCCTCTTCCAATTCTGCGACCACTTCCGGATGCTCGGAAGCCACATTCGTGGATTCCTCCGGGTCGGCCTCGAGATCGTAGAGGAGCTTCATCTGGCCATGCGGGGAGTCCTGTGGCCAAGCCTTCATGGGCAGTCTGCCGGCCCCCACGTCCGTCACTGCCTCAAAGGTGAGATCGGTGAGGTTGAGCTTCAGAAGTTTCCACTTGCCCTTGCGCACGGCGATGTTCGGGTTGGCGCGCCAGAACAGGCACTCGTGCGGCACACCCCCAGCCTCGCCTCGCAGATGCGGCAGCAGGTTGACGCTGTCCGTCGCCGTTTCAGTCGCGTCGGAGCCGACAGCAGCCGCGACCGTGGCGTAGAGGTCGAGTGATATCGCAGGGTCGCTGTAGGTCGTTCCTGGCGGGAGACCAGCGGGCCACCGAAGGATGAATGGAATGCGGACGCCACCTTCCCAGTAGTCCCTCTTGCCACCGCGCAGGTGTGCATTGGAGCAGTTCTTCACCGCGTAGTCAGCGCAGCCATTGTCCGAGAGGAAGACGAACAGCGTGTCGTTCTCCAGGTCGTGTTCACGAAGCGCTGCGCTGACCGCCCCGACGTAGTCGTCAATAGCTGCGACCATCGCCGAGTAGATGCGCGTGCTGGCATCCTCGATGTGCCTGTATCGGTCAAGGTACTCCTTGGTGGCCTGCAGCGGGGTGTGCGGTGCGTTCGGCGTAAGCATCAGGAAGAACAGCCGGTCGCGATGGCGTGCAATGAAATCGACAGCCTTGTCCCGGAAGACGTCCGTGATGTACTCCTCGACCTCGACCTGCTCGAAGCCGTCGTAGATCGCGTTGACCTCCGTTCGCCCCGTGGGTGCCCTTCGCCTCGGCCAAGACTCGACGCCCTCCTTCCGTGCGTCGATGTAGGAGGAACCGCCTGCGAGCATGCCGTAGTACTCGTCGAAGCCGCGACTAAGCGGATGGTGCTGCTCCTGCTTTCCAAGGTGCCACTTGCCGATCAGGCCCGTGGCGTAACCCTCCGCCCGCAACATGTCCGCCATGGTGGTCTGTTCGGTGTCCATTCCCATATCCGTGTCGCGTCCGGCGATGTTGAACTCGAATCCATGTCGCTGTTGGTGCCGCCCCGTGTAGAGTCCCGCACGGGACGGGCTGCACACAGCCGCCGACACGTAGCCATCAGTCAGGCGAACTCCCTGCTCCGCCAGAGCGTCGATATGGGGCGTTTGGATCACTGTGCCGCCATTGGCACCAATGTCCCCCCAGCCCAGATCGTCGGCCATCATGATGATCACGTTCGGCCGTCGAGCGGCAGGCTCGTCGGTCGAGGGCTGGCCGCATGCCGCAAGGCATGCCAGGCCCAAGGCAGCAACGGTGGTCTTCATAGCGCCACCAGTGTAGGCCCATGGAGACTCGATCCCGTCTCCGGGACCGGTGGCTATACTGGGCCTGCCGTGCGCAACATCTGCTGGGTCATCCTCGCTCTAGGCTGTGTTCTTCCAGTGACGGCACAGGAGCCCGCCGCCGAGGACTGGATTCAGCTGTTCGACGGCGAGTCTCTCGACGGCTGGACGCCGAAGATCCGCGGTCACGAGCTGGGTGACAACTTCGCCAACACCTTTCGCGTCGCCAACGGCGCGATGCAGGTCGGTTACGAGGGCTACGATGGACCGTTCGCAGAGCGGTTCGGCCACATCTTCTACAAGAGCCCGTTCTCCTACTACCGGATTGGCGTGGAATACCGGTTCGTGGGCGAGCAGGTCGAGGGTGGCCCCGGCTGGGCAGTGCGCAACAGCGGCATCATGCTGCACTCGCCGGCGCCCGAGACGATGGGCGTCGACCAGACGTTCCCGATCTCGATCGAAGTGCAGCTTCTGGGCGGTACAGGCGAAGGCGAGCGGACTACGGCGAACCTCTGCACACCCGGCACGAACGTCGTGATGGATGGAAAGCTCGTCACCCGCCACTGCAACCAGTCCGCATCGAAGACCTATCACGGCGAGCAGTGGGTGCGGGCCGAAATCCTCGTGCTGGGCAGTGCGATGATCCGCCACTTCGTCAATGGTGAGAGCGTGCTGGAGTATGAGATGCCGCAGTTGGGCGGGCGCAACGTCGACGGACACGACCCGCGCTACATCGAGCCCGGCAAGCTGGTTGACGGTGGGTACATCTCCCTGCAGAGCGAGAGCCATCCAGTCGAGTTCCGCAAGATTGAGCTTCTCAACCTAGCCGGCTGCATGGACCCGGAAGCCTCGAACTACAAGAAGCACTTCGTCAAGTCCGAGCCCGCCACCTGCCGCTACTAGCGACCAGCCAGTCGCCCGCGGCGGCGGCCGTTCAGGCGCCGACAGCGGCGAATTCGCCGTGCTTGCGGTTTGGGGTCGGGACGGGCCGTGACACGCTGGCCTCCGCCTCGACCATCCGCACGGATACGACCTTGGACACTCCGGCCTCGCCCATCGTCACGCCGTAGAGGCTTTCGGCGACCTCCATCGTGGTCTTTGAGTGCGTGATGACGATGAACTGCGTCTCGGAGGCCATCTCCTGCAGCAGGCGTCGGAGACGGACTGTGTTGGTCTCGTCCAGCTGCGCATCCACCTCGTCGAGCACGCAGAACGGACTCGGCTTGAACCGGAACGTGGCGAGAAGCAGCGCCATGACGGTCAGTGACTTCTCGCCGCCGGACAGCAGAGCCACGCTCTGAAGGCGCTTGCCCGGAGGCTGGGCGACTATGTCGATGCCGGACTCGTCGCGGTTGTGAGGATCGGTCAGGCGCATCTCGCCCGTCCCGCCACCAAAGAGGATTGCGAACACCGAGCGGAAGTGGTCGTTGATCTCGCGGAACCCTTTGTCGAACTTCTCCTGGCTGGCGATGTCGATCTCGCGGATGGCGGATCGCGTGTTGGTGATCGCATCCACCAAGTCGTTCTGCTGCGTCTCCAGGAACTCCTGCCGCTGAGCGACTTCGCGGTACTCGTCCTGGGCAAGGATGTTGACCGGCCCCAGGTTCTGCAGCTTCCGCTTGAGATCTCGCAGTGCCTCGGTGGCCTTCTTCAGGTCGTCCTCCGACAGATCCTCCGGAATCCCCTCGCTTACCTTCTCCAGGGCACTGCCCAGCTCGTCTTCGCATTCGACCGCTAGGTGGTTGCGGTCCGAAGCCAAGCCGGCAAGACCGACCTCAATCGCAGACAGCTCACGCTGCCTTGTCTCTACTACGCCAGTCTGGTCGTTCAGGGACTTGAAGAGGCCTGCGGTTCCGTCCTTCGACGCCCTCAGCTGCACATTGGTCCTCTCCACTTCCAAGTCAATCGCGCCCATGCGCCGCTTGCGGTCAGCAATGAGTCGGCTGAGTCGCTTGTTGTCGGCTAGCAAGTGACCCCGGTCGACCTGCAGCTGGAGTACGTGGCGGTTGCCCTTCGCCACGCCGCTGCGGTGGGTGTCGAGATCAGTCTCCATCCGAGCAAGTTCGGCCTTGACGGACCTATGGCGCTCTTCTAGACGCGCAGCATCCGTGCGCAACTGACTGCGCACTTCCTGAATCGTGGCAAGGGCGGCTCTCTCCTCAGCGGCGACAGCTGCGAGAGTCGCTTCACGGTTCTTCTCGTCCTCGAACTCTCTGCGCAGGCCCTCTAAGTCCTTGGCGGTGCGCGTACGCTGGGCCCGAGTCTCAACTCGCGTGGCCTCGAGCTTGCCGATCTCCGCGTTCAGGGCTTGCCCGGAAGCCTCCAGGCCGGTCACCCGTCCGTTCAGGGTCTGCAACTCGAGTTCCGATTCGAGCGCATTGGACTCAGCTTTCCGCAGGTCCACCTGGGCCTTTGCCAGGTCGCTCTCGTTGCGCCCAAGTGACGCTTCGATGTCCTCGGTCTGCGCTTCCACCTCCGAAAGCGCCGCGTCGGCGGCCTTGAGGTCCGGTGCCAGTTCCCGAAGCTGGTGCTTCTGCACCAGCGGTCCGTACGAGTCCCTGCGCCCAGCCTGGACCGTGCTGCCGTGATACAGGACACCTTCCGTCGTGACGAAGTACAGGTCAGGATGCCCCTCGGCCAAGCTCTGGGCGACTTCGCCCTTGGGCACGACGTAGCCGTCGCGAAGCTTGGGGATACATCCGCCGCCCAAGGCGGCCAGATCGTTCACCAGCCGCACATGCTCGGCTAGGCTGGTGGCGCCCATGATCACCGCGGGCCCTGGATGGGACGATCCATTCAGCGAGGAACGCACTAGGAAGGCCGCACGGCCACGATGTTCGTCCCGCACGATCTGGACCCCGCGATCGGCTTCGGACCAGTCGCCCACAACCAGGCACTCGAGATCTCTGCCGAGCAGGTGCTCGACGGCAGTCTCGAACCCGTCGTCCACCTCCAGGAAGTCGGCCAGGATGCCGCGCGGCGCGAAGCCCTCGCGAGGTTTCTTCTCGACCGCGGCGAAGACTTCCTTCACCGTGTCGGTCGAATGCTCCCTGTCCGCCAGCAGTTTCTGGATCGAGTCGCGTCTCGCGCGGAGTTCGGACGCCTTCCCACGCGCCTCCTCGACGGTGCGGCGCAGAACCCTCAGTTGCGCCTTCTCCTTTTCGCTCGCGTCGACCAAGGCATCCCTGACTGCGGTCAGCTCGTTCACTCTTGTCTGGAGTTCCACCACCCTAGGCCCGAGCGCAGCACGCCTCTCGATCGCCTTCGCCAGATCCTCCTGGGACTCGCTTCGCCTCGCCGTTACCTCCTCGATGGACGCCCCAAGACCTTTGAGCGTGGCGTCGAGTCTGGCCAGGTTGTTGCCTTTCTTGGAGACGGCGTTGATCGCTTCGATCTTGCGTCTGCGGCAGGCATCTAGTTCCGACTCTCGTTCCTTGAGGGAATCAACCTTCTCGTTGCAGCGGCGTTGCGCCGCGTCGAGACTCTCGCCCGAGCGCCGGAACTCCTCGGCGAGCTTGGCGACATCGATCCGCATTGCGGAGAGCGCCTCCACCAAGTTCCCAATGCGCCCCTCGACGGCCGCAATCTCGCTGCGCGCCCTTCTGCACTCCTGCTCGTTGCCTTCGGCCTGCGCGGCCTGCTGCTTGACCTGCTCCCGCGTGCGCTCGACGTTGCCGTGCAGATCGGTCCGTTCTGTCCCCAGAGATCGGAGGATAAGCTCCCAAGCCTGCTCCCGTTCCCTGACCCCAGCGAACTCGGTGCTCAGCCGGTCGCGCTTGGCCGTTTCCTTCCGCAGAGCGGACTTCGCCATCTCCAGCTGAGCAGACAAGCGCCGCCGCTCGGCCTCGATTTGCCGTAGGCGACCGGTGACCACGACCTCCTGGGCTGCCCGCAGCTCAGTCCGCAGGCACTGGTAACGCTCCGCCCGCTTTGCCTGCCGCTCCAAGGAGGCGGCCTGCCGCCGAACCTCCAGAAGAATGTCGTAGACACGCTCCAAATTCAGCGAGGCATTGGCCAGCTTCAGTTCGGCAGCTCGTCGACGCGACTTGAAGCGGGTGATGCCAGCGGCCTCCTCCAGAAACTCGCGTCGCTCAACAGAGCGGGCGTTCAGCAGTCGCCCGATACGACCCTGCCCGATGATGGCGTAATCGTTCATGCCTAGGCCTGTGCCCAGAAAGATGTCCCGAATGTCCATCAGCCGAACGACCTTGCCGTTGATCAGGTACTTGCTCTGGCCGTTGCGGAACAGCTTGCGGGTGACGACGATCTCATCCGCCCTCTTGGCGACAGGCAGTGTGACCGAAGGGGTCGCGCTCCGTCGATCACCGTTGCCTGCAAGCAGGCCCTCCGGATCGCGCAACGTCAGCGTGACGGTGGCTAGGTCGGCCGGAGCGCGGCGGGAGGTGCCCGAGAAGATCACGTCCCGCATGCGTCCGCCGCGCAGGGACTTGGCCGACTGCTCACCCAAGGCCCAGTTGATGGCGTCGCAGATGTTTGATTTTCCGCAGCCGTTCGGTCCGACCACGGCGGCGATGCCCTGGCCTGCGAAGCGGAGACGCTCTCGGTTGCAGAACGACTTGAACCCGGCGATCTCGATCTGCCGTAGTCTCAGCACAACGTGCGCCCGGCTGGCCTCACAGCCGGGAGGGATTCCGCCAGCCGTCCATGATCCAACGTGGCAGTGCGCCTAAACTGAGCCACCCAACTCGGTCGACAGTCAACCATGCAACAACAGAAGGGATATTCCGTTCAGGGTACCGCAAAATACAGTGTGCCGCCTGCACTCTCGAGCGGACAGCCCGTTGCTACCGCAGCCTTGCAGCGAAGAGAGTTGTCGAGCAAGGGCACACGACAGCGGTAAACTCGTCGATTGCCACGCACAGATGCTTTCCGTACCGTCGCGCTGACCGTCTTGATGGCGTTGGCCATCGCGCTGCCTGCATGCACGCAGCCCCCTGTGGAGAAGGAACCGCGCGAGCTCCTCACCAACATCCGGCAACTGACGTTCGGTGGACAGAACGCGGAGGCGTACTGGTCTCCCGACGGGGCGCAACTGGTGTTCCAGTCCACCCGGGACGACCTCTCGTGCGACCAGATCTTCGTGATGAACGCGGATGGCACCGACCAGCGCATGGTGTCCACCGGCAAGGGCGTGTCGACCTGCGGGTACTTCCTGCCGGACGGAAAGGGAATCGTCTACGCTTCGACTCACCTGGCCGGAGACGAGTGCCCGCCGAGACCCGACCGCAGCAAGGGCTATGTCTGGCCAGTCCACGCCGGGTACGACATCTTCCTCACGGACGTGAACCGTGCGGAGCCGCAGCGGCTGACCGATGCGGACGGGTACGACGCCGAGGCCACGGTCGCGTGGTCGACCGGCTCGATCGTCTACACGTCAATGTCCTCGGGGGACCTGGACCTCTGGACGATGGCGCTGGATGGCTCCAACAAGCAGCGCCTCACCACCTCGTACGGCTACGACGGCGGCGCGTTCCTTTCGCGCGACGGCGCGTCGCTGGTGCTCCGGGCGAACCATCCAGCCGAGGGCGCAGACAGCGAACGGTACGGTGAGCTGCTGGCGCAGAACCTGACCGCGCCGATGAAGATGGAGCTCTTCACGGCCAACGCGGACGGGTCGGACATGCGCCAGATCACGGACTTCGGCTGCGCCAGCTTCGCGCCGCAGTTCACGCCCGACGGCAAGCGCGTGATCTTCTCGTCGAACCGCAACGACTGCGACAGCCGGAACTTCGACCTGTTCCTGATGGACCTCGACGGATCGAACCTGCAGCAGGTCACCGACTTCGGCGGCTTCACCTCATTCGCCGAGTTCTCGCCCGACGGCACCCGGGTGGTGTTTTCCTCGGACCGCGACGCCAAATCGCGCTACGAGTTCAACATCTTCGTAGCGGACTGGAACGGCTGAGAGCGGTAGTCCCCTGACCGGGTGCGCCTACTGCGCCTCTCGGGAGAGCACGGCCAGTTCATCCACTAGCAGCTGCGCTCGTCTGCGCAGGTCGTCCAAGCGCTCCGTGATACTCGGGGGGGGAGGCGGCGCACCGCTCTCGGCGGCGCTCGACGCCGCACGAGCGGCGGCGTCCGCCAGCTCCAGATCACCCAGCGATGCCAGCGCGGCCTCGAAGTTGTCCTCGTAGACCAGCCGGTCGCCCATGGCGAGCACGACCTTGCGCAGCTGCGGCATGCGGGCGGTGTCGGCCTGGATGTAGATCGACTCCACGTAGAGGAAGTTGTCGTCCACCGGCATAGCGATCATTTCGCCGCGCAGCACGCGCGAACCCTGCTGGTTCCAGAGGGTGATGTCCGGCGCGATCTGCTGGTCCTGGTCGATCTGCGCCTCGATCTGGTTCGGGCCGAACGCGAGCTGCTGCTTGGAGAGCTGGTAGAAGATCAGGTCCCCCAGGCTGTCGCCGTCGCAGCGCGCGGCCATCCAGCCATTGAGGTTGTCCTTCTTGCTCGGCGTGAAGGGCAGCATCAGCAGGAACTCGGGCTCCGACTCTCCGGGAAGCGTCGCCACGATATAGGTCGGCTGCATACGCTCGGCCATGCCCGTGTCGCCGGCCAGGCTCTTGCCCACGTCCCAGATGTCCTCCTTGTTGTAGAAGACTGTCGGGTCGGTCATGTGGAAGGTGCGGTAGATCTCGGCCTGGATGTTGAAGATTAGTTCCGGGTAGCGAGCGTGGGCGCGGATCGATGTCGGCATCGACTCGCGGTCCCTGAACAGGCCGGGAAAGAGGTTGTTGTAAGCCGAGATGATTGGATCGGACTCGTCGAAGAGGTACAGGTTCGTGGAGCCGTTGTATGCGTCGACCGTCGCCTTGACGGAGTTGCGGATGTAGTTGATGCTCGACCCGAACTGGGCGACCCCCACAGGCTGCGAGTACGGATGGACGTTCGAGGTCGTGTACCCGTCGACGATCCAGACCAGGCGCCCCTCGTCGGTGATCACCAAGTAGGGATCCGGATCCCACTCGACGAAGCTCGCCAAGTGCGACAGGCGCTCGCTGACGTTGCGGTAGATCATCATCCGGCTGCCTTCCTGCGTCAGTCCGGTGAACAGGATGTTGTAGTCGCCTTCGCGCAGCGCTACCGCCAGACGCCGGAAGATCGAGTGCACCTCGAACCCACCGTTGCCCTCGTACTGGGAGGTGACATTCTGGTCGCCCTCTGGGTAGTCGAACTCGGCCTGCTGGGTGTTGACGTACACCGGATGGTTGGTCAGCTCGCCGTAGTAGATCTCCGGCTGCGAGATCTTGATGTCGGGGATCTTGACCACTGGAGGCGCGTCCTGGATGAGCAGTACCGGAAGACCGTCCGGGGTTGTGCGGTTGACCTCGGACGTGACCACGCCGTAGCCGTGCGTGTAGACCCAGTGCCGGTTGATCCAGGTCTGTGCCTCTGAGGACAGAGAGTCGAAGTCGATCTCGCGCGGCGACAGGAGCAGCTGCTTGACCTTGCCATCGATCTGGTAGCGGTCTATGTCCATGTCCGCGAACTTGTAGTAGAGCCGCAGGGCCTGGATCTGGGTGATCGTGTCGGTGTAGGCCTGCTCGTCCCACAGGCGAATGTTGTCGATGAGCGTGGAGTGCGCCTCGACATCGAGCGCCGGCGTCTCGCTCAGCGAGAGGGACATCTCCTCGCCCTGGCTGATTCCGTACGCCTGACGCGTCCCGTCGACGTGCCGGGCGATGTACTCCTCCTCGAGGGTTAATTCGTTGGGGCTGACGTAGATCGCCTGCACCGCGATCGGCAGAGCAGCGTGCAGAGCGAACGCCCCGCCCACGACGATCGCTGCTGGCTTGAGCCGGGAGGTTGCGACAAGCGGGATGGCAGCCAGCAGGGCAGCCACCACGAGCCAGCGCAGCGGCAAGCGGACGACCTCATCCAGATAGTCCATGCCCACCATGAACGAGTGGTCGGTGAGCAGCAGTGTGTACTGCCCGAGGAAGAACCAGGCCGCGCCTCCAGCCAGGGCGATGCATGCGAGAACCCTGGCGAAGCTGCTCCGCGTGGCGCCAGGCAGCATCAGGGGTTGGGGCCCGAGATCGAACTCCTCCATGTTTCCGCCCTCTCTGCGGAACGTCCTGATCTGGTGGAACACCTGCCATCCGCGGCCGGTAAGCCAGAACACGACCGCGCTCACGAAGGCGAGGGCGAAGAGGTACTTGACTAGGAGCTTGAGGAACGGCAGATCGAACAGGTAGAACGCCAGGTTCCTCCCGAAGATCGGGTCCACCCAATGCTCTGCACCCGCGATCAATCCCCTGGAGCCCGCGAAGGCCATCACCACCCAGGACTCGACCTGCGATCCGATGAAGACGAACGCCAGCACCAGGAGCGCGATCGGCACGATCGACCGGTAGATCGAATAGCCTGACGTGTCCGCCCCAGCGAACGCCGCACCACGCCGGTGAGCCCACAGCAGCGCGAACCACCCAAGAATCGCGGCGAGCAGCATCGGCACGATCCTGTAGGCCAGGATGCTGAGCCACGTCGGGATCTGCTGGACCTCGGACCACCAGAGGTATTCGATGAAGAAATCGGCGATCCCGCGGGCACTGCCCAGCAGGAGGAAGATGGCAAGGCCGATCAGCAGCAGACGCAGTTGGCGCGGAGGCATGACCCCTCTAGGATACTCCGGGGCCTATGTCGCCCATGTTCCTGGACGGTTCGTGACAGCGCACGGCTCGGCGCCGCGCGGTGATCACTCCACCCAGATGGGGGAACTCCAAGCGACCTGTTCGTCGTTCTGCACGACCCGGATGTAGTAGTAGGTGGAACCTGGCTCGTAGTTGCGATCACGGAACTCCAGCATGTACTCCTCCTGGTTCGGGTGGCTGGTGTAGATGATCTCCTCGTTCTTGACGATCACAAACTGCTTGATCCGGTCGGTGCCGATCACCCTCACCAGCAGGCGCGGGGCCTGCAGGGCGGGGATGATGTCGCCCATGATGTACCGCTTGCCGTCGGCGTCCACAGCCTGGAAGTCGAGCACGATGTTGTCCGTAGCGCCATATGCGTGGCGGGCCTTGAGGGCGGCGAACATCGACTCGCGCGTGAAGTCCTCAGCCACGATCATGGCGTACGACATGTGCGTGGACCAGTGGTCCGACGAAGCCTGCACGCCGATCTTGTATCCCTTGCGGAGCGCGTCCCACCAGTAGCCATTGGGGTTGAACCCGGAGCGCTGCTCGCGCAGCCGCTGCGGCGAGGCCGCCAGCGGCGCACCCATGTACTCGTAGCTTGCGCGGTAGCCCTGGAAGATCTCGACCAAGGGCTCAACCTCGGGATCGTTGTTCAACCAGTCCGTACCCTGGGCCGTGCCAGAGCTGTGCGGCATGGAGATCCCATCGTTCTCGTGCAAGTAGGCGTAGAGGTTTTCCGCCCGCTCCTGGCCACTCCTCTCGGCTTCCGGAATCGGCAGGGTGCGTGTGCCGCGTTTGGCGAAGATAATGTTGCGGTGCCCGTTCGGGTAGTTCAGTGAGCGTTCGTAGCCGAACATCGGGACAAATGTTCCGGGGACGTGGAACAGGTCAGCCAGCTTTTCGTCCTGCCACCAGGTGAACTCCTGGTCGTAGCCGAGCTGGTGGTCGGTCGGCACGATGTAGTCGAACGCGACGGCGTCCAACGCATAGCGGTAGACCTCGATCAGGGAGCCGTCGTACTTGAAGTCCGGGGAGACATCCGTGTGCCGGTGCATGTCGCCACGGTAGATCTTGAAGCTCTGGTCACCTGCGTTGATCGTGTAGTCACGGATCGTGCGCACGTTGCGCTCCTCAAACGGATGGATCGGAACGGCCTCGGCGAACGGCTCGACGTAGGGGACGAAGCTCTCCGCCGTGTAGGTTGGCGGATCGGCCGCTGAACCGAGGTCACCGGCGTATATCTCTGCGTTCCTCGGGGTGGCGTCGCGCAGCGTGCGGTTGTCGGTCATCCACGCCGCAGTCAGCCCATCCTGCGTCGCGGTGATGGCTGGGCGCTTCTCGATGGTCCCTCCGCTGTGCGCGAGCGGCATGGGCAGCGACCAAGCGTCCCCGTCGAACCGCGTCAAGAACGTCTCCCACGTCATCCGCGCCCCGATGCTGTGGGATCGCTGTCGCGTCCAATGGCGAAACAGCATGGTGGGGTTTCCCTTGGCATCGAACGCAAGATGTGGACTCTCGAAGTTGGGGTGCAGTCGGTACGCGTAGAACGGCTCGATGACGTTCTTGGGGGCCTCCCAGGAGCCCCCCGTGCGCCGCACGACTTGGATCGAGCGTGCCTGATGCAGAGGAGTGCCGTGCGGCGGTGTAATCAGATAGCCGTGGTCCTTGCCCCAATTCGTGCCGGACTCATCCCAAGCGAGCCAGGGGATCCCGTCTGGCGAAACAGCCACGCTAGCGTGGGCCTGAAATCGGGGACTCTCAGTGACCTGCTCGATGTGGCCTAGGGATCCGTTCTCGTAAGGACGGAAGAATACGTCGTAGTTTCCTGCGTGGTAGCTGTCCCAGACCACATAGGCGCTGCCATCTGGACCGCCGGCGACCTGTGGCTCCCAATCGTTGGCCGCAGACTCGCTGACCTGCATCGGGTCGCCCCAGGAGGAACCGTCCCAGACACGCATCCAGATGTCACTCTGGGCACGCCCCGACCGCTCCTCGGCGCTCTGCCAAACCACGAACACGTTGCCGTCGAACGACGAGCCTGCGCGATGGAACGTACTCGAGCCCGAGGCGCTGATCTTCTGTCTGCTAGACCACAAGCCGTTGGCCAGCATCCGGCCCCAAAGGTCCCAACTCGTGTCGTTCCTCTCGCTCCAGAACACCCAAAGGCGGTCGCTGGCATCCGCTGCCACCGACGCCCGCCAAAGGTCGCCGGGTTCGGGCGTCACCTCTTGGGCCTCGTCCCAACCGTTCTCGCCACGGATCCGCAGCATGACTCGGTCACGCCCGTCGCGATAGGCGACCCACACGACAGCGACCGACCCGTCCGACAGGGTTGCGGCCCCGGTCTCGTCGTCCTCGTATTCCGTGCTTGACACGACGTCCACCGCAGGCGTGATGCCAGCTGTGGCACGACCCCCCAGATAGGTCTTCGGACCGGAGGCGAGGTCATCGAGCCGGAAATCGAACTGACCCTGCTTGGTGCGCACCCGAACGCTCGTCGACCCACCGCCGTCGATGGTCGCGAACACCCCGATCGGCGAAAAGTGAGTCGGCGGCAACTCGGCCGGACTCATCTCGTTGTAGTTGACTCGCGGGAAGCCTGAGATCTGCTGCTGCCGGGTCGACGCCCTCCAGCCCGCCGCCCCCTGAAGCGCGTCGCGGTCCATGAAATGACGCGATTCAACCCCGACGAGTGTGCCGCCGCTGACGCGCAAGGATCCGTCCCACGACTCAACCTTCGTGGCGTTCTCCCCGAGGCCGAGGTAGACCGTCGTGCGCTGCGCGGATGCGCCTGCCACGACAACTAGGCATAGCAGCGGAAGAATTGCCAGTTGTCGCATGATGCGGCGATTATAACGAGGCCGCCCGCCCTTCAGGCGCCTCCACGTCAAGCCGCAGCCCACGGTCTGCGGAGTTCGGGCCCGCCCTACTGGGACATCGAGGCGCGCACGACCTCGAGCGCCTGCCTAACTTCCGGGTCATCGGGCAGCAAATCCTGGGCTCGCTGCAACTCGTCGAGAGCCTTTCTGTAATCACCTGCGTGACCCAGCGTAAGACCGAAGTTCTTGTGGATCTGGCCCTTCGCCGGGCAGCTTCCGCAGGCATCGAGGGCCTGTCGGAAGAGGTCGAACGCCTGCTCCCACCGGTTCTTCCCTGCTTCAGCCAACGCGAAGTTCCACAGCGCTCCGGCGCGGTCGGTGTCCTGGCGCTCAGCCTTCAGCACGGCGAAACGCCGCCCGTACTGGCGGGCCCGCCCAGCATCCGTCGCCGCCAAGACCGTGGACAGGTTGTACAGCGTCTCGCTGTGCCTAGGATCGAGATCGAGAGCCCGCTCCCAGTGGGCCACTGCCTCTTCGACGCGGCCGGCTTGCTGAGCGGCGAGTGCGAGATCGTGGTACACGGCGGGATCGTCTGGGCGGAGCTCTGCGACGCGGACGAACAACTCCATTGCACGGCTGTGGTTGTTGCGTGTCCGCTCGATCGTGCCGAGCAGACGCAGTGACGGCGGATACTGACCATTCAGTGCTATCGACTGTTCCAGCGCCGCCCGCGCCTCTGCTGGCCTGCCGAGATCACGCAGCGCCCGGCCACGGTTGTAGTGCGGTCGGAACTCTTCCGGAGCGATGCTGACCGCCCGATCGAATGCCCCCAGGGCGCGGGAAGGATCGCCCGACTCAGCGAGCGCTATCCCCAGGTTTAGGTGCGCCTCCGCAGAACTGGAATTCTTGCCGACGACCCACTCGAAGTGCGGCACGGCGTCCTCAGGGCGATCGAGCCGAGTCAGGACCATCGCCAGACCCTCACGGGCGGCGACTTGGTCGGGCGCCAAGTCCACGGCCTTGGCAATGCTCTCAAGGGCTTCGGGAAACCTGTCCTGTTCAGCGAGCTTCAGTCCGAGGTTGAGGTGCCCTTGCGGATGATCGGGGCCGACCTCGACCGCTCTGCGGAACATAGCCTCGGCGAGGTCGCCCTGCCCCAAGTGCTCATACGCAACCCCAAGGTTGGCGAGGGCATCGGCGTTGGTAGAGTCGAGGCGGAGTACCTGCTGGAAGTATTCTTTCGCCTGTTCAGGCTCCCCTGCCCTCATGCTCCTGCCGCCCTGGCCCATCAGCACAGCAACGCGGGTCTCCGTTTGCGCCTGCAGCTTCAGCGCTTCGTACCTCTGAAGTTGGACATCCCCTTCCTCGGAATCGCCGGAGTCGATCAGGAGTCGTGCCAGTCGGTACCGCGCGTCTGCGTTGTTGGGCTCCGCGACTACAGCCGCTCGAAGATGTGTCTCGGCCTTGTCGTCGGAGCCACGCTCGGCGAGCATGGCGGCCAGGTTTATCAGTGCGTCGGCGTGGGAGGGGCGAATGGCGACGGCCCTCCGAAGCTCGGTCAGCGATTCGTCTGCACGATCCAGACGACGGAGCGCCAGCCCTCTCACGTAGTGGCCGTCGAACCCCTGGAGCAATTCGCCAACGGACGCCGCGTATCGATCGATCTCCGCAAGCGCCTCCCGGTACCGGTGGGAGTGCAGTAGAACTTTGGCAAGCGTCAGCCTTCCTTCGGCCTCCGCAGGGTCCAAGGAGAGACCCGTGCGCAGTGCCTCGATTGCCTCTGCATGGCGACCCAGTTCGCCAAGCGCAGCACCTCGATTCAGGTGCAGCAGAGGATGGTCCGGCTGCTTGGCTAGCGCCCGGTCCAGAACCAACAGAGCCGCGACGCCGTCTCCGTCCCGCCGGTGGCGGTCAGCCTGCCGCAGCGCTTCGTCCAGCGACTGAGCAGGCGCGACGCCACAGGCCAGTGCGACAAGGAGCCAAGCCTTGGATCCGAACCGCATGCAGCCGTTCAGCCAGGCGACGTTAAGTTCCCCGAACACGACCATCGATCAACGGGCGCAGCGATCCCGCCCGCCCGGTTCGTAGAGTACGGGAATCGCGCGAAAATCCCCGGATTGAACGTGCCGAGCCTGCCGACGATGTCGGCAGGCTCGAGGTCTGAATCTTCCTTTGGCTAGAAGTACACCTTCAGGCCCATCTGGATCTGCCGCGCCCGGTTCGCCGTGCGGGTCACCCTGGCGAAGTTGCCACGGCTGATGTTCGAGTTCGGTGCCGCGTACTGCGGAGTGTTGAAGGCGTTGAAGAGCTCTGCACGATACTCGATCCTCCACCTCTCGCTCAGGTTGAAGACCTTGAAGAACGAGATGTCGAAGTTGTTGATGCCATCCGCCCGCAGGGTGTTGCGTCCCGCATTCCCAAACGTGCCGGCTTGTGGAACGGCGAAGGCGTCCCTGTTCAGCCAGGCGGCCGGTGTCGGGTTGGAGGGAGTCGGATTTCCGACGAAGTCGGGACGGTAACGCCCATTCGGCAGCCCGGTGCCTGCAATGTCGCCGTTCACGTTAGGCGTGTACGGCTGACCGGATGTGAAGAGCGCGAGGCCGTTGAACTTCCAGCCGCCCAAGATCGCTTGTAAAGCCCGGCTGTCAGACCGGAACGGGATCTCGTAGACCCAGTTGAAGTTCAGGTTGTGCGTCAGGTCGATGCCGGCGACGCTCCGGTCCAGGTTGAAGTTGTAGGGATTCTGCTGGGAGCAGTTCTCAACGAACCACCCGGAGCAGCCAATGTCGATGGCCTTGGACCACGTGTAGTTGACCATGAACGCGATGCCCTTGGAAAACCGTCTGTTGTACTGCGTCTGGAGCGAGTGGTAGTTGCTGCGGCCCCAGGACGTGAGGTAGTTGTTGGCACGGAACAGGGGGAACGGAGCGCGCTCGCGCGCCGTCGACGGCGTTCCAGGTGTGAGCGCGACGTTGTAGTAGGTGCCGAGCGGTAGCCTGCGAGTGCCGGATCCAACGTAGTTGACCTGTAGCATGGCCGCATCGTCGAGCTGGCGCTGAATTCCGAAGTTCCACTGCATCGAGTAGGCGTTGTCCATGCGTGGGTCGGAGTACCACGCACCCTGGTTGTACGGCGTCGCGGTTGGCAGGATGCCGGTCGGCGCAGGGTTCTTGGCGTCTACGGACGGCACAGCGTCGGGTGGGTTGGTGCCGTTCTGCAGCTTCCGTCCCACATCCGGCCAAGTGTGACCCAGGTTCTGCGTGTTCTGCGTGACTCCGGCGAAGTTGTCGTAGTACACACCGCTGGAGAACCGCAGCGCCGTGCGGTCGTTCAGCCGGTATGCGATTCCAAAGCGGGGTTGCCAACTGATGGGCCACGGATCCTGTACGTAGCCGCCCGTGGCGATCTGGACCCTGTCCGGCAGGGCTCCACTGGGATCGGGCAGGCAGGGCGCGATGCGCTTGACTTCACAGGTGGGGGGGGGGGGCCGTGATCCAGTAAATCCCCTCGTTGTAGTCGATGTTGCCGAACTCCACCGTGTTCTCCTCGGGGTTGCCGAACTGAGGCAGAACGGTGTTGTCCAGGCGTAGCCCGAAGTTCACCGTAAGCCGCTGCGTGACCTTCCAGGAGTCCTGGGCGAAGTACGAGTACAGGGCACCGCCGCGGGCGCGCTTGTGGAAGTCGCGGCGCGACCAGGCATTGGGAACGTTGAGGAGGAACGACGCCAGCGGCTCGCCAGTCCCGCCACGGTTCATGGGGCTCGCCGTGCCGACCGTCGTGAAGTTGTTGGAGTGGTCGTTGGTGGTACCGAAGTGCCCGATGATGTTGTACTCCGCACCAAACTTCAGCGTGTGGCCACCCACAATCTTCGTGTAGGTTCCCTTGTACTGCCACGTGTCACTCGTGCGGGTGAACCCGATGCGCTCGCCACCACCGAAGTACTGCGCCACGCCCACGTTCGGGACGAAGGCAGTTCCGCCGCGGAAGCCTCCGGCGAAATCGGGGTTCCACCCAACCTGCGATATGAACCCGTCGGGAAGGCTGGAGAAGGAATTGCCCGTGTCGCGCTTGACGTCGGTGCGCGCGAACTGCACCTGCAGGACACTTCTCGCATCGAACGTGTGCACCCAGTTGGCGGCGACGTTGAGGTTCTGGATGTCGACGAAGCTCCCGAAGTTCTGGCGACCCGCCGAGCCCATCCGCCGGTTGTCCTGAGCGCTCCAGCGGACATAGGCCGCGTCGGCGTCGCTGAAGCGGTGGTCGACGCGAATGGAGTACTCGTACTGGTCAAGCGACGTACCCGTGGTGTCGCGTTGGTTGAGGACGCCTAGGTCGCTGCCGAGGTCGATCGGCATTGGAACCGTCTGCTCCAAATAGTGGAGGAAGCCCGGGTCGAGCCTGCTGAACGGGATCATGTTGTTCGCGAACGCGTCGCGTACGGCGTTTCCGTCAGGATCCATCCGCGTGGAGTAGGGATCGTAGATTTGGCGGCTCAGGTCGCTGAGGTCACCGGTCCTGTTTGCCGCCGTCGGCGAACGATAGTTGCGGTTCGCGGGCGCTCGGTTGGTGAAACCTTGGAACGCTCCAAGGTAGAAGGTCTTGTTCCGGACGATCGGACCACCGACCGTGGCGCCGAACATGTTCTGCGAGAGCGTCGCCCTTTCTGGGAGAAAGGTGTTCCGCGCATCGAGGTTGTCGTTGCGCATGAACTCCCAGAGTGTTCCGTGGACCTCGTTGCTGCCCGACTTGGTGACGACGTTGACGACACCGCCCGTGACTCCGCCGAATTCGGGCAGGTCGTTGTGGGACTGGACCTTGAACTCCTGGATCGCGTCAATGATCGGGGGGACGGCGTAGGTGCCGGTCATCGTTCCCTGGTTGTTCACGCCGTCGGTCAGGAAGAGGTTGCTGCGGTTGTTCTGGCCATTGATGGACGGAAAGCTGAACGTGCCGACCGACGTGCTTCCGAAACCACCCCTGCTCTGCGCGACGTTCACGGGCGACGCACCGGGCGTGAGCATGAGCAGCTGGGTGAAGTTGCGGCCGTTCAGCGGCAGGTCCACGACCTGCTGCTCTGTCATCGCCGTGCCCAGCTCGGAGGATGACGACTGCACTTGGGCGCCGATTGCCTCCACAGTCACGGACTCAGTGACCGCACCAACCTCGAGAACGATGTCGAAGGTTGCGGTCTGGTTCACGACCAGTGGGAACGGCTCGATCGCGGCGGTGCGGAACCCTTCCGCGGAGGCTGAAATGGTGTAGTAGCCGGGCGGAATGTTCACGAACACGTACTGGCCAATTGCGTTGGCCTCCGCACTGCGCTCGATGCCGGTCTCGACGCTCCCAAGCACCACCTCCGTGCCGGGAACGACGGCTCCCTGCTGGTCGGTGACGGTGCCGTTCACCGCGGAACTCGACGCCTGGCCGAATGCAATGCCTGCGAATCCCAAGCAGGCGCAGACAACCGCCAGCGCAGCGCGCAGAGTGCGCGACGCACTGCTTCTCCCTCGCAATCCCTGAATCGTCATCTCAACTCCTCCTCACACAGTTGCCATCATGGAGCCCAAGGCTCCAGACGACCCACCGCAATCCCCTATAAGACAGGTGCAGTGTACCCAGAATGCCAAAACGACGGCAACAGTTCGTGCAGTTCCGCCGGGTTCGCGGAGTTCGAGGATGCCCTCGAACGGCACGTGAGGGCTCATGCGGAAACGGATGATCGCCAGGGGCGCCCTAGCCGCATTGGTGCTTCTGACGGCGCTCCCGGAGACTGCTCAGTCCGAGGGCATGGCAACGAACCGCAAGCGTGCTCTGCCGGCGGTGCCCCTCCCGGACGGCCTTGTTGCACCAAGGGTTGACTTCGTCGATGTAGCCAAATCCGCAGGCCTGTTCGGCGCAGAGCCGGATCGGATTGACCACCCGATGACCTACCTCACCGAAACGACCGGGACCGGCGTGGCTCTGCTCGACTACGACAACGACGGATTGCTGGATGTATTTCTAGTGGGAACGGGCAGGCAGGCGGACGACACCGAGGGTGGGCCCCATCAGCTATACCGCAATCTCGGAGACCTGCGGTTCGAGTCCGTCGGAGGGGAGGTCGGCCTCGGCAGCACGGGCTGGGGTCAAGGAGTGTGCGCTGGCGATTTCGACAGCGACGGCTACACGGATCTGTTCGTCACCCATTGGGGAAGGAACGTCCTGCTGCAGAACGTAGCTGGCGCGGAGTTCCGCGACGTCGCGCCCGAGCGCGGGTTCGAGGACAGTGCGCCACGCTGGAGCACCGGCTGTAGCTTTCTGGACTACGACCGCGACGGCGATCTGGATCTGTTCGTCGCACACTACGTTGACTTCGACCGCGACTCCACGCCGCTGCCTGGCGAGGCACCGCAATGCGAGTGGAACCGCGTCCCCATACCGTGCGGACCCCGCGGTCTCGCCGCGGAGTCGATGTCGCTCTTCGCGAACGACGGCAGCGGCGCGTTCAGAGACGTGACGGAGGAGGCGGGCGTGGGCACGCCTAAGCGACACCACGGTCTGGCTGTGGCGACGGCGGACTTCGACGCCGACGGGTGGATCGACGTTTTCGTCGCCTGCGACTCCACGGCAAACCTGCTGTTTCTCAACCAGGGTGGCGGCAAGTTCGAAGAGACGGGGCTGCTGTCCGGTGCGGCCTACAACGAGGACGGCCAAGAGCAGGCGAGCATGGGCGTGGCCACCGCGGATTACAACGGCGACGGACGACTGGACCTGTTCGCGACAAACTTCGCCGCCGACACGAACACCGTCTACGGGAACCAAGGGAACGGCTTTTTTCGGGACCGGACCGTCCCAGCAGGTCTCGCGACGGTCACCCAGTACGTGGGATGGGGCGCGGAGTTCCTCGACTACGACCGCGACGGCTGGCCAGACCTGTTCGCCGTGAACGGCCATGTGGCGCCGAGCGTCGATGGTGCGGACATCAACGAGACGTTCGCGCAACCACGGCTGCTGTTCTGGAACCGTGGTGACGGCGTCTTCCATCCGCAGTCGGCCGAGGCTGGCCCAGGCATCACAGCCGAGATGCCGTCGAGGGGATCCGCGACCGGTGACCTGGACAACGACGGCGACATGGAGATCGTAGTCGTCAACCTAAACCGACCCCCGTCTCTGCTGCAGAACCAAGTCGAGCCCACAGGTAGGTGGCTAACGGTGCAGGCCTTGTCTGCGACGGGCGGCGCTGCCGTCGGCGCTAGGGTCACGGTGACGGCCGGCGACCGCAGGCTGATCGCGGAAGTGCGCAGCGGTGGCAGCTATCTCTCGCAAGGGGACTTTCGCCTGCACTTTGGAGTTGGCGACGCCAAGGCTGCGATGGTCGAAGTCGCCTGGCCGACAGGACCGAAGTCGATAACGCGGGATGTGGAGACGAATCAGTTCGTCGTCCTCAAGGAGCCCGCGGAACGATAGTTCGCCGTATCGCGCGGCGCATTCGACATCGCCGCACCGTTGCCGGAGTCTCCGGGCTCCTTGCGAGAGGATGGCGATCCTGCCCTCCCAGATCTCAGCTCCCTAGGATCCAGCTTCGACAATCTCACCTCGGCACCCCCACTAGGTGGCGCCGACTCCACTCAACCTCAGTGCCGGTTAGCATTCCATGTGTTGACCAATATTGAACAACGCCATGTTACAGCCAAACAGTCACTATTGTGCCGTGCAGGCGCCATTGATGACAGGACCATTTCATTCAGGGCGTCCGGTCCCCCCGCGTGCTCCTTCGTTCACCGTTCGAAGTCTTGTTCAATGGCGCCATGCTCGGAGGCCCCTACCGTCTACTCCAACTCGCCGAGCGAACCCCAAATGACCTGCTGTCAAGGACTTACGGCTGTGTCTACCCCATAATGTCGAACTCGGGAGAAGAACGCTCTGTCTCACCTTCGGCCGACAACGCACTGCGTTGATGGCCCGCACCATGCAGCTACCAGACAATCGCAACGCCAACATCCTTGTGCACGTCGGCGGGTCACTCAAGCCAAGGTCCGAAGCCAAGGTCTCCGTGTTCGACAGTGCCGTGCAGGGGGGCGATGCGGTATGGGAGGGGCTGCGGGCCTACCGTGGCCGGGTGGCGGACCTGACGCAGCATCTGGACCGACTGTTCGCGTCGGCCCACGCCATGGCATTCACGGGTGTTCCATCGAGAGCCTACATCCGCGACGCGGTCTTCGACACCCTTCGCGCCAACGGCATGGACGACGGCGCCCACGTCCGTCTGACCCTCACGCGCGGAGAGAAGGTCACTTCCGGCATGAGTCCTCAATGGAACCAGTCCGGCTGCACGCTGATCGTCCTGGCGGAGTGGAAGGACTTCGTGTATGACCAGGAAGGCATACGTCTGATCACGTCATCCATCCGGCGTTCGAGCCCTCAGTGCTTGGACTCCAAGATCCACCACAACAACCTGATCAACAACATACTGGCCAAGATCGAGGCCGACGTGGCTGGCGTCGATGACGCCATTATGCTGGACCTGCAGGGGTTCGTGAGCGAGACCAACGCAACGAATGTATTCCTGGCGGCCAATGGAGCGCTGCTGACGCCCCATGCGGACAGCTGCCTGCCCGGGGTGACCCGCGCAACTGTGATCGCCGCCGCTCGAAGAAACGGCATTGACGTGACCGAGAAGAACATCTCGATCACGGAGGTCTACACAGCCGACGAGGTGTTCACCACAGGCACAATGGGTGGACTTGCGCCCGTGCTGGATGTGGACGGCCGGCGGATCGGAAGCGGCCAGAAGGGACCCCTTACGGAGCGGCTCCAAGAGCTGCACGCTGCGCTCGCCTACGAATCTGGCGAGCCGATTCCCTCAGTGGCGTAGACGGCGCTTCGAGCCGTCGCCTACAGAACGGGATCGAACCGGGCCATCAGAGCCTCCAGCTGCTTGACCTCCTCGGGCCTGACCTCCGGGAGTGGCGGGCGGACGGGACCAGCCGGCTTGCCGAGGATCTCCATCGCCTTCTTCATGACGCTGACCTCGTAGCCCTTGCGCCGCGCTCGCATCGCATACAGCGGCAGCACGTAATTGCGCATCAGACGCGACAAGCTCGGATAGTCGAGCATGGATGCCCTCTCATGGAGCTGTAGCGACAGGCGAGGCGCGATCGTGGCGATGCTGGAAGTGTAGGTCCGGATGCCGATCGAGTAGTAGCCCGGCACCATGTCGTCCCCGATACCGCCGATCCAGTGCAGGCGGTCACCGCAGCGACCCATGATGCGCTGGTAGTTGCGGATGTCGCCCTGCCCCTCCTTGAGCGCGATCAGGTTCGGGATCTCCGACGCTAGGCGAAACACTTGTGTGGGGGTGAGGTTGACGGAGTCACGGGAGTAGAGGAACAACCCCCGGTCCACCGATTCGCCGATCCGCTTGTAGTACCGCAGCAGGCCCTCGAAGTCGGCGTTGGGGTAGTAGGGCGGAAACATCAGGATCCCGTCCGCACCGGCTTCTACCGACTGGCGCGCAAGCTCCACCGAGAGCCCGCCACCAAAGCCGACGCCGGCGATTACTGCGCTCTTGCCGTTCACAACCTCAACCGTCGCCTCGACCAGTGCACGATGCTCGTCGGGAGTGATGGAGTACAGTTCGCCAGTCCCACCCGCCGCCACGACTGCGCAAAGCGGGAAGCGCACCATCTCTTCGACGTTGGTCTTGTACGCGTCCAAGTCGAGGGAGTAGTCAGCTTGGAAGTTCGTGACCGGAAAGGCGATTACGCCTTCGAGGCGGTCGCGCAGCGCGGACGGCGTCATGGCGCCCATTGTCGCACCGGCCCACCCAAGGCCAGACGCCCGCTCCGCCTATGAATCAACGATGTCCGCGATGTCGATCAAATACAGTTGGCGCCCGTCGGAGCCGTGCGTCGAATCGATGACCACCTTGGCACCATCAGGACTGAATCGCGGATGGGTGTCGCAGCGCCACTCGCCCTTGTATTCCGGAGGGGAGTAGAAGTGGCCGAGGGGCACGCGCTCGCCCGTAGCGACTCGATACAGATAGGGATGCTGCAACCGGTTCTCGTCCGGATAGGTGTCATTCAGAATCCAGCGATTGCCGGGAAGATAGGTGCAGTGGCCATTGAGCGGCATGGTCTCGGGTGCCACGACCTCGACCTGGCCTGACTGGTCGCGATACAGGTAGAACTTCTCTCCATGGGACGGATGCCGGGCCCAAGCGAGGATGTGGGTGGGATCCCGCCAGATGAAGTGCGACGTGCGGCCATACGGATCGACCACGTATGGGTCGGAACCATCGGCGCCGATCGTGAACATCCGGGTGCCGAACCCCGGGCGGGTGCCGGGAGGATTCCGCCAGCGATGCAGGAATATCACGCGCTGGCCGTCGGGCGACACGAGCAGGTGGTTGAAGTAGTGCTTCAGAAGGTCGGTCTGGGCGTGCGGGTTCTCCACGCTGGCGGCCTCAGCGACCGAGAACAGCAGCTCGCTCTCGCCCGTGGCCAAGTCGACTCGCGAGATGCCCACATCGTCAGGCGTCATGACATCGGCGTTCGGATCCGGTATGCCGACGTATCCGTAGCCTGGTCGGGTGTCGTTCAGGCGACGGAAGTCGGTAGTAACGGCCCACTTGCCGTCTGGCGCCAGTGCGTAGACAGGGCTTGGCAGGGTGCGCGCTGCACCAGTTTCGACGTTGAGAATCCGGCTGACATAGACCCCGTCCTCACGATCGTTCCAGACGATCTCCGAGCTGGATCCGGGGATCCACTGCAGCATGCAGCCCTGCTGCCAACCCCATGCCGTCGAGGCGCCCAAGTCCGTCCAGCGATCTCCGTCCTCCAGGTCGACCACACCAATGCGAATCTCGTCCTCCGCTAGGGGAGATCGGTGCTCGAAATCGACCTCCATGCCGAGCACTCGTCGGCTCGCTGGATCGAACTCGAGCTTGTCGTAGTAGCCGAACCAGTGATGCTTCGGCCCCTTGGTGATCGCACGGACGGGCGGCAACGTTGGGGACGGCTGGCTGGCGCAGGCACCACCAAGCGCAGCGATGAACGCGCCCAGGACATCCCTTCTGGTGCTCCCGCGCATCCTCAAGACTCTAACAGTCGAGTCACAGGAGCCAGAGGGGATGGCAGATACACCCGCAACCCGTTGAACCACAAGGCTCCTGCCCCCGATTTGGTCTGATACGGTGAGGCAGTGCGAGTCCTGGGAGCGATCCTGATCATCGCAGCGTTCGCCTGCGGTCCAAGCACCCACGACACCGCGCAGGACGAGTCAGGAGCTCACGCCACACCGCGCACGATCCTGCGCGACGAAGCCGGTTCCACGCTGGCTGTGCAGGTAGGACATACGCTCTATCTGAACGGTGTGGGTCCCCAGGACCCAACCGCCCCACTGGCCGAGCAGACCCGCTCGGCAATGGACAGGATCGGAACGATTCTGGGCCAAGCCGGCATCGAGCACGGCCACCTGGTGAGCTGCCATGTGCACTTGGCGGACATGGATGGCTACGCCGAGATGAACGCCGAGTACGGAAGCTACTTCAGCGAAGGAGCGTACCCAGCACGCACGACGATCGAAATGCCCGGCCTGATCAGCGGAGCTGGTGTCTACATCGCTTGCATCGGCTACGCGAACGCCGACGAAATCGAGGTTGTCCGACCGCCAGAGAGCGAGATCCCTCCAGCCATGGGCCCGTACTCCCCGGGTGTTCGGACCGGGTCAACGGTCTATCTGTCCGGACAGGGCGGAAGGGATCCCGGCACTGGGGAACTGGCGGACGGCACGGCCGAGCAGGCCGCGAGGACCATGGAGACGGTCGGCATCATTCTCGGAGCCGCTGGACTCACGTTCGACAACGCCGTCGTTGCCAACACATACGTGCCTCCAACCGCCGAGCAGGGGGCCATCGAGGACGCCCTCGCCAGTGTGTTCCGAGAGGGTGCGGCCCCAAGCCGCTCCAATGTGCCACTGTCACGACTTCCCGGCGACATCAAGGTCGAGATCACGACGATCGCAGTCATGGATCCCTACGTGACGCGCCTGTTCATGCACGATCAGGCTCCCTCCGCCATGTCCAGCCCCGTGTCCCTGAGTGGCCAGACCGCATACGTGTCTGCCATGAGCGGCACAGGCGAGACCCTTTCGGGCCAATTCGACGAGGCTTTGGGCGGGATTCGGTCGGCTCTGGAACTGGCGTTCATGGACACCAGCAGTGTGGTGCGCATGACGGCCTATCTGCCCAAGATCGATCAGGTCGATGCATTCCGCGAGCGCTTCGCCGCGGAGTTCGGGGATTCCCAACCAGCGCTGACGGTTGTCGGTGTCCGAAGCGACACCATGTCCGGGCTGGCACTGGACGCGGTCGCCGTCCAGTAGAGGGGCACCGATCTCAGATGCCTCACAGATAGGATCCGAGTCAATGCATCCAAGGGAACGCAAGGCGAGCCTGCTGGCTGAGCCCACTCGTCCATTCGCAGTCGACGACGCGAATTCCGCATCGGCCCTGCTGGAGAAGATGGCCGGTACGGCGTTTCAAGGCCGTCAGCTGGGCGAGGCCTTCGCAGTCTGGAAGGCGATGCTCGCGGATCCCGAGTGCACCATCCTCATGGGCCTGTCCGGAGCGATGGTGCCCGGCGGCATGCGCCGCGTGGTGCGCTTCATGATCGAGCACCGCCTGATCGACATCCTGACCTCGACCGGCGCGAACTTCTTCCACGACATCCACGAATCGAAGGGATTCCACCACTACCAGGGTTCGGCGGACATGGACGACGAGGCCTTGGGAGAGGTCATGGTCGACCGCATGTACGACGTGCTCGCCGACGAGGTCCGGTTCCGCGAGCACGACCTGTGGATCGGGAGCTTCGCGGCGCGGCTCGACCAGTCGAGGCCGTACACGACCCGCGAGTTCCTCCATCTGCTCGGCAAGGAGGTCGGCGCATCCTGCGATGAGGACGGCATCGTGACCGCGGCCGCCAAGCACGGCGTGCCGCTGTTCTGCCCGGCCATCGGAGACAGCTCGATCGGCATTGGCGTCGCCGAGAGCAGGCACCGCGGCGAGAATCGACTGATGTTCGACATGATGGCGGACGTCCTTGAGATCACGAACGCGGTTGCGGACTCCAAGGCCACGGGGGTGATCTACTTCGGCGGCGGCACGCCGAAGAACTACACGCAGCAGTCGGAGGTCGTGGCCATCCTCATGGATCGCGGCAAGGAGGGACACCGGTACGGCATCCAGATCGTCACGGACGCGCCACACTGGGGCGGGCTGTCAGGCTGCACGCTGGCGGAGTCACAGAGCTGGGGAAAGATCGCCAAAGGCGCAAGCATGGTGGACTGCCACTGCGACTCCACAATCGCGATGCCCCTACTGGTGTCTGCGCTGGCGGAGCAGAAGGACCTTATAGCCCAGCGACGGCCGCCGAAGTTCGACATGGGGCGCGCGCTGTCGATCGAGCCCGCCTGAATCGATTTTGGGGAGGCGATCCTAACGCAGCTCCACGACGTACTCGACCAAGTCGACCAGATCGTCAACGCTCAGCTGCTCCTGGAGGTCATCGGGCATGGCCGAGACCGACGACACGCGACGGTCTGTCACGCGAGCCTTGGGGATCTCGTCCACGATCCCGCCCTCCGTACGAAGACGGATGAATGGGCCGCTCTCGTCCTCGACGAATCCGAACACCTCCTGGCCGTCGTCCAGATGCAGGTACTCGAGTCGGAACTGAGGCGCGACCCCTCCACTGGGATCAAGGATCGCCTCGTAGACGCCAGCCTTGGAGAGCTTGCTGCCGATCTCCGACAGGTCCGGACCATACGTCGTCCCGTTACCGTTGACCACGTGGCAGTCAAGGCAGGTCGCCTCCTCGAACACCTCTGCGCCGCGCTCCGCATTGCCCACCAGCACCAGCAAGTCCGTCATCTGCGGCAGTTCCTGCCCCTCACGCAAGGAGGGTTCCGGAAACAGCTCCGCAGCCCGTTCGCGTAGGCGCACGTTCATCGAGCGGGCCAGAGCCGCTCCTGCGATCGGCGCGACATCCGCCGGAAAGTCGCCCCGCTCGGCAATGGCGACGAGCGCCGCCTGACCGAAGTTGAACCTGGCCAGCGACCGCACGGCCAGATCCCGCACCTGCGGTGGCTGGCTTTCGTCGAGCAGCACGCTCGACACGAGCGGAACCGCCTCTTCAGAACGCGTATTTGCCACAGCCTGCACGACATCCGCCGTCAGGTCCGGGTTCGACTTGATGAATTGTTGGATCGTCGCGACCGCACCGGCGGCGAGCAGAGTCCGGGCCGACGATATCCCGATCGGGTTGTCATTGTTGCGCGCCGCAATCTCCAGCAGCGACGGATACCGATCCGCCAGGGCGTAGCGCTGCACCAGGCGCGCGTACTGCTCCGTGCCCACGCCGCGGCCCAGTAGCGTCTCCACCGAGGCTCGGATCCCTGCGTCCCCTTGGAGGTCGAGGGTCGGCAGGCGCAACAGAGCCTCCGCCGCTACTCCGAACGGATAGGCCGTGCCATCGGGAGCCGTCTGAAACGCCAGCCTGCGGAGGGCCCGGACCTTGGCAGCGCTGTCGGGCTGGAAATCGAACGCCCGCAAGAAGCGAGCACTCTCGACAGAGGGGTCCCCAAGAATCTCCACAAGGGCGGCAGGCGTGGTCGCAGCGCGAGACCGCCACACAATCTCGCGAGCCGCAGGGGTGTTCCGCTGGCTGTGCGCAGTCGCTTGCCAGGCCCTCAGGTAGGCATCCCAGTTGCCGTCGGCTCCGATGCCAAGCGCTTCGATCGACCATCGGTCGCCTGCAACGTGCTGCTCCGCCAACCGCGCCCAAAGGGATGCGGCCTTAGCCGACGAATGCCCGCGCAGGAGGATCGCGCACTCGCGTCGAACATGGGCGGACGGATCGTCCACCAACGCCGCAACTAGCGGAATGATGTTGGTGCCGCGCCGCTTCGCGGCACGGAGCGCCACGATTCGGATGTCCTCCTCCGGATCCTTCATCGCGCTGCGGATGTGGTGCTCGCCGCGCTCCTCGATACGGGCAAGCAGCCAAAGCGCCCGAGCGCGATGACGCAGATTCCCCGAATCCACAAACATCGCGGTCAGGATGTCCTCCGCCTCCCCGCCTGCCTCCGCCAGCATGTTCCAGGCCAAGTACCGGACCGCGTAGTTCGGGCTCTTCAGTGCCTCCCTCGCATCCTCTAGCGACGCGAGGCTCGGCTCTTCCGGACGGTACTCGTGGCCTGAGGGCGCAACCCGGAAGATCCGTCCACGCGCACTGTCCTCCTGGCGGTTCCAACCAATCACCGGGTCGTACCAATCGCTGACGAACACCGATCCGTCGGGCGCTATGGCCACGTCCACCGGACGGACCCACTTGTCCCGCTCGCCCTTGAGAAGGTTCACCACCTCGGCCGTGTAGCCGGCACCTGCCTTCGTAGCGACGATGCCCCGCACCACTCCGGGACCCGAATCCGCCGAGAGCACCTGGTCCCAAAACTCCTTGGGCAGCAACCTGCCCTCGTACGCCGTCACCCCAGTCGGTGCACCGGCTCCGGTTATCACCAGATTGGGCACAACGCCCGGATCGTTCTGGTGCCAGTGACGCTCGGGAACCTCCTCGTGCATCCCCGTGCGGGCGACCTGGTTCCGTGCGCCGGTGATCTCGTCCCGATACCCGTAGTTGCCGTGCTCGAGGATGTAGTTGATCCGGCAGGCGTAGTTGCCGTCGTCGTCGTTGTCGGACTGCCAGACTCCGCCGAGTGAGTCCACCGCCACCTCGTAGTTGTTGCGAAAGTTGTTTGCGAGCACCTCCATGCCGCTGCCATCGGTGTTGCAACGGAACACCATGCCGCCTTGGTACGGCGCGTCCATGTCCAGGAACGCTTCGGCAAAATCCGGTCGGCTGTCCGCCGGGCGCTCGCGCAGCGCGTCCACGTGGTTCCGGTCCAGAACGGCGTTGCCTGACGCATCCACGACCAGCTTTCCCTCGCGATCGTGGATGTGGTCCCCGTTGTTGCCCATGTTCCAGTAGTACTTCCCGTCCGGACCGAACGAGATGGAGTGTGTTGAGTGGTCGTCCTGTGGGCTGCCCGCATTCACGAACAGGTGTTCCTTGCTGTCCGGGATGTCGTCACCGTCCTCGTCCGTGAACACAACCACATGCGGAGCCGCGGTGACGATCACCTTGTTGCCTAGGACGGATATGCCGAGCGCCGCGTCGATGTCGCGACCTTGGTAGTAGACCTTGTTCGTGTCGGCTACGCCGTCGCCGTCCTCATCCTCCAGGATCAGAATGCGGTCCCCCTCGGGCCTGAGGTCGTTGCGGGCGTGCTCCCGATAGTTCTCCACATCGCAGACCCACACACGGCCGCGATGGTCCACGTCGATGTTGGTGGGATTGGACAGAACCGGCTCGGACGCAAACAGCGTGGCTTCGAGGCCCGGATACAGGTCCAGATCAGCCACTGCTCGCTCCGGTCCGCGCCCAGCGGGATCCGACGTGCCGCAGGCTGCGAGCAGGAGCGCGACGGCCCCCGCCAGTTGCGATCGCCTGCCTAAGAAACCCGCGCGAACGAGTGCGCGCCCATCTGCAATCAGGCGCACTGGCCGTCAGGACTCGGGGAGCCGGTCAGACGAGCTTCAATCTGGGCCAGAATCGCGTCGGCGCGGGCTTGGATCTCTTCGTCGAGCTGATCCTGAATCGGGTGCGGCACGTAGACAGCGTCGTAGTCCGGCCGACCAAGGGCGGAAGCCTGTGCCCGGGCAGCGGAGCGGAACACGTCCGTGGCGATCGCAACGGTCGGAATGCCAGCGTTCTCGATGCGGACTGAGTCGTGCAAACTGCACGTCGTGCAGGATCCTCAATCGGCGAGGGCCTCGATGACCGCGTGCGGCTGCGCCTTGCGGATGTCCTCCAGAACACCTTCGGGTGCGGGCTTTGCGAAAGTCGGTTTCCTGTAGCGCAGAACCTCGCTTACGCCAGTACGCTCCAGCAACAGGGCCTCGAGACGGTCCAAGAACGTCTTGCCGCCGCCCTTGTTGATGTCGAGCAGCGCCACCCGCTGACCCGCCAGCGTCGCCAGGCGCGGAGGCTCAGAAGCCTCGGGCACGGATCGCTCGTCGAGTGGACTTACAAGCGTAGTTGGCATGGACGCACTCCTTTGCGTTCTTAGAGGCCAGACCCGAATCTGGTGCAAGCACAGCTTATCAGCGACACGGGCTGCACTAGTCGAGCGGACGGCACACCATCTGGCTGCCTCGCGGTCCCGTCTGCCATGAACCGAGCACGACCGAGAACTTGCCGGCAGGACCGCCCGCAACCATGATGCGGATCGAGTCCGGGCTGCGGAACTTGCGGTAGCAGCGCACGCCCCTGATGACGCACTCGTCGTACCAGGCCGCCTCATGGGTGCCTTCGCCGCCATCGCCGTCGTACTCGGTCAGCGGCACACCAGTGTTCTCGAAGAGGTAGTGCACGACGTCCACCTTGGAGAAGCCGCTTCGCCGCAACGTCGCGGCGTGCTCCGGACCGATTACGACCAAAGCCTCTGGCCGCTTGCATACGCGGTGCGACCAAAGGTTCGCCATCACCGGACAGAACGCCCGAAGCAGCACCTCGGCGGTCCGCGCCTTGTGCTCGCTGATGGGCCTAGGCGGCTCCGCACAATAGAGCGTCGCCGCACTGCGCCCCTGCTCAACGCCGAAGTCCGCGCACAGCGGATCCCATGGGCTGACCTCCTCGTTCTCGCCAATCACGAAGCTGAAGCGTCCTGGATTGCCCATGGTGGACATGTCGATCCGACCTGGAGCGGCACCGCCAAGGTTCCGCAGGATCAGCTGCAGCGCGCGACCGATGGTGGAGTTGGAGCGTGCCGCGTTCGAGAACACGTTGCTGCCGCAGGCTATGCCCAGCTCCTGGCGCACAGGCCCATTGATCACGACCAGCGGCGCCGCGAAATGCGTCGTGCCCTGGACTCCATGGATGTCCAGCCGTTCGTCGCACAGGGCCTCGACGAGCGGCAGCAGCACGGGCAGGTAGGAAGGAAGGCATCCCGCCATTACGGCGTTGGCGGCGATCTTCTCGACCGTCGCGGCACCGTAGTTCGGTGGCACGTGTGCGACGACCTCATCAGGCGGTCTGGCGGTGGCGGCAAGCATGGAAGCCACCCTCGTCTCGGTCGGCGGCACGACCGGCAGTGGATCGGCGAATCCCCGGTCGTAGCAGAACTCGCTCATGTCCACCTCATCGGGGACCTCCACGCGCTCGGCTACGGCGCCCTGGCGCACGTACATGTCCGTGACCGGTGCCGCCTCCTGGTCTTCGCTCTCCGGCTCTAAATGCCGAGAGACACAGCCTGGCTGGAAGTCCGGACCGCCGTCCCCCTTTTCCAAAGGCGGCGGAGCGGACACGCCCGAAGCCTCGGCGAGCGCTGCGACCATGCGGTTCAGGTCGAGCTTGTCGAACCCTTGGCTGCGGTCGGCGATCGAACCGCCTCCATCAACGAGGAACAGCGCCGGAACCGCCTCAAGCCCGTAGGCTACGCTTGCCGAGAGATCAGAGTCGTGGCACGTCGACAGGTCGAAGCCCAACGACGCCTTGAGATCCCTTGTCGGCTGCTTCCCGTCCTGTGACACGGCGATGATGCGGGTGCCGCTCTCCAGCCGGCGCGCCATGGTGTCCAGCGAACGTAGTGCAAGGTGACAGGCCGGGCAGTCGGTCTTGAAGAAAGCCAGCAGAGCGGGACCCGCTGGCTGTTCGCCGGCTACTGCTGGTGCCAGAGTGCCTGGTTCGAGCATGTCTGTGATCCTCCTCGAGGCCATCGCCGCACGATGGACGGGGGCGCATCCATGCTAGCCGATGCATCTGCGTGACGGGTCGATCGATCGGGTGGGTGATAGGATGGGACACCGTCCGGGCGGCCACGTTCTTGGGGCCTAGATGAAGTTTGGCGTCGTCATCTTCCCGGGCTCCAACTGCGACCACGACGCGCTGTACGCGCTGTCGGCCAACCTCGGCCAGTCCGTCACCGAGATATGGCACGAGTCGGCAATGCTCGGCGATGTCGACGCCGTCTTCCTGCCCGGCGGATTTTCCTACGGCGACTACCTGCGCTGCGGAGCCATTGCACGGTTCTCGCCCGTGATCCGCGCGGTGCGTGAGTTCGCGCAGGCGGGAGGCCCTGTGCTGGGCGTCTGCAACGGGTTCCAGATCCTGCTCGAGGCGGGCCTGCTGCCCGGAGCGCTGATGCGCAACGAGAACCTGCGGTTTGTCTGCCGCACGGTGGAGCTGGAGACCGTGACCACCGACTCCCCATTCACGAACGCCTGCCCGACCGGCAGGTCTCTGCACATCCCCGTGGCGCACGGCGAAGGCTGCTACTACGCGGACCGCGCGACGCTCGACCTGCTCGAAAGGGAGGATCGGGTCGCCTTCCGCTATAGCGGGGAGAACCCCAACGGATCCCGGCGAGCAATCGCTGGCGTTCTGAACGAAGGCCGCAACGTCCTGGGCATGATGCCGCACCCCGAGCGAGCCTGCGACGCGGCTCTGGGGCTGACGGACGGCATCGCAGTATTCCAGTCGATGATCGCCGCCCACGAGACGGTCGCGACGACGCATGCAGCCTGAAGTCGATCAGACCGTTGCGGCCGAGCACGGCCTGTCGGCGGACGAGTACCGACGCATCGAGGAACGCCTCGGGCGGACGCCTACGCTCACGGAGCTCGGCATCATCGGCGTGATGTGGAGCGAGCACTGCTCGTACAAGAGCTCTAGGCTGCACCTCAAGAAGCTCCCCACGACCGGAGGGCGCATTCTGGTCGGTCCGGGCGAGAATGCGGGAATCATCGACATCGGCGGCGGCTGGGCAGCGGCCTTCAAGATCGAGTCGCACAACCACCCGAGCTTTGTGGAGCCCTTCCAGGGAGCCGCCACGGGTGTCGGCGGCATTCTGCGGGACATCTTCACCATGGGTGCCAGGCCCGTCGCCTGCATGGACGCCCTGCGATTCGGCCCGCTGGACGATCCAGAGAACGGCGCGACGAACCGCCGCGTCGCCAAGGGTGTCGTCGAGGGCATCGCCCACTACGGCAACTGCTTCGGCGTACCGACCGTGGGCGGCGAATGCACGTTTGACCCTTCGTTCAGCGCGAACCCTCTCGTCAACGTGTTCGCTCTGGGCGTGTTCCGCAAGGACTCGATCTTCCTCGGCTCGGCCAAGGGCGTCGGGAACCCGGTGATCTACGTTGGCGCGAAGACCGGCCGGGACGGTATCCAAGGAGCCTCGATGGCCTCGGCGGAGTTCGACGAGGACTCCGAAGCGAAGCGGCCGAACGTGCAGGTCGGTGACCCGTTTCTCGAGAAGCTGCTCCTCGAAGCCTGCCTGGAAGCCATGCAAACGGGGGCGATCCTGGGCATCCAGGACATGGGGGCTGCCGGACTCACTTGCTCGACAGCCGAGATGGGGGATCGCGGCGGAGTCGGCATAGAGATCGAGCTCCATCGGGTCCCGCAGCGCGAGTCGGGCATGACGCCGTCCGAGATCATGCTTTCCGAGTCGCAGGAGCGGATGCTCATGGTTGCCGAGCGCGGCCGCGAGGGCGAAGTGTTCGAGGCCTTCAGCAAGTGGGGTCTGGACGCCGTCGAAATCGGCGAGGTGACGGCGGACGGCTACTTGCGGGTCCGCGAGGGCGGCGAGGTCGTGGCCGAACTCGCCAACGACTTCCTGAGCGACGACGCACCCCTCTACGACCGCCCCTACACCACCCCGGCACGGGATGCCCCGATGGTGGGACCGCCACTGCCCGAGTCCACCGGCGAGGCGCTACTGGAGGGTCTCAAGGCGCTACTGTCCACGGCCGAACTTGGGTCCAAGCGCTGGATCTGGGAGCAGTACGACTACCAGGTCCGTACAAACACGACCGCGGGTCCGGGCGGGGACGCCGCTGTAATCCGGATCAAGGAGGCGGGTGTCTCGCTCGCCATGTCGCTGGACGGCAACTCCCGCTACTGCGCACTGGATCCGCGACTCGGCACCCAGCTCGTGGTGGCGGAGTGCTGCAGAAACCTCGCCACCGTGGGGGCTGAACCTGTCGCGGCGACAAACAATTTGAACTTCGGCAACCCCGAGAAGCCGGAGATCATGGCCCAGCTCGTAGAGGCCGTCGAGGGCCTGGGCGAAGCCTGCCGCCACTTCGGCACGCCCATCACGGGCGGCAACGTCAGCCTCTACAACGAGACGCTCGGGCGGGGCGTTCGCCCGTCGCCGGTGGTCGGCATCGTCGGTCTATTGCCCAACGCAGCGGCTCCGACCGGTGCCTGCTTCGTCTCCGCGGGACGAGAGATCCTTCTTCTGGGCGGTCTCCTGCCGTGCAGCGACGACAAATTGGCGGTTCGGTTCGGTTCGTCGGAGTACGCTAAGAGCGTGCTGTTGACAGAGTGGGGGCTTCCTCCCGCACTGGACGCGACCCTCGAATCGGCTGTGCAGGCCGTGACGCGCCGGGTTGTGCGGGACGGGCTCGTGGAGTCGGCTCACGACGTCGGCACGGGAGGCTTGGCAGTGGCGCTAGCCGAGTGCTGCTTCGGCAATCCCCGCATTGGGGCGGCGGTCACGTTGGACGGGGAGCCGCCGGCCATCTACACGCTGTTCCATGAAGCACCGTCGCGCGTGCTAGTCTCTGCAACGCCTGAGGACGCACAGCGCGTGCGCACGGTCGCAGGGGAGGCTGAAGTGCCGGCAGTGACGCTTGGCCGCACGGGCGGCGAGACTCTGTCATTGCACGTCAACAAAGGTTTGGGCTTCGCGGTTCCGGTGGACCAGCTCCACCGTCCTTGGGACAGTGCGCTCGAGAACCATCTGGAGATGCAATGAGCGGGGCGCAGACACCGGTCGAGCCTTGGGTCGACGGGCAGGACAAGTTTCGCGAGGAGTGCGGCGTCTGCGCCATCGTTGGCCATCCCGAAGCTGCCAAGCTGGCCTACCTGAGCCTCTACGCGTTGCAGCATCGCGGGCAGGAGAGTGCCGGCATCTGCTCCAGCGATGGCAAGAAGATCTACCGCCACAAGGGCACCGGCCTCGTCCACGACGTATTCGGAGCGGAGGCCATCAACAAGCTCAAGGGCACGATGGCCATCGGCCACACGCGCTACTCGACCGCCGGCGATATCCGCAGCGGGGACGCTCAGCCGTTCCACGTGGACGAGTGCAACATGGGCCCCTTGGCCGTGGCTCACAACGGGAACCTCACCAATGGCCACGCCCTGCGACGCAAGCTGCGTGATTCGGGCTCGCTGTTCCTCGCCACCCACGACACCGAGGTGATCCTTCACCTGATTGCGCGCACGCGAGAGCCCGAGCTCTGGCTGGCCCTGCGCGAGTCCCTTTTGCAGCTCGAGGGCGCATTCTCGCTGGCCATGCTGGCCAAGGACCAAGTGATCGTGGCCCGCGACCCGCGGGGCTTCCGGCCACTGGCTCACGGCATCATCCCGTACGAAGGCGGCGTCGCCAACGTGTTCGCGTCGGAGACGTGCGCATTCGATCTGATCGGCGCCGAGTACCTCGGCGAGGTCGAGCCCGGAGAGATGATCATCTGCACACCGGAGGGAATCGCTCGCGAGACATTCCTGCTTTCGGAGAAGCGTTCGCAGTGCGTGTTCGAGCAAGTCTACTTTGCGCGACCGGACTCGACCGTCTTCGGGCGCTCGGTTCACGTGTCACGCGAGGCTCTCGGGCGACAGCTGGCCCGCGAGAGCGCGGTGCCAGCAGACTGCGTCGTCGCGGTTCCCGACTCGGGCAACGCCGCTGCAGTCGGCTTCGCGAAGGAGTCCGGCATACGCTACGACGCGGGCCTCATCCGCAACCACTACGTCGGCCGGACGTTCATCGAGCCGAAGCAGTCGATCCGCGACTTCGGCGTGAAGCTGAAGCTCAATCCCGTGCGCAGCATCGTGGAGGGCAAGCGCCTCATCGTCGTCGACGACTCGCTGGTGCGCGGCACCACCAGCCAGAAGATCGTGCGCCTGCTGCGGTCGGCCGGCGCGGAGGAGGTGCACCTGCGCATCGCCTGCCCGCCCACGGTCGCCTCCTGCTACTTCGGCGTGGACACCCCCGACATCAACGACCTCATCGCCAGCCGGCTCTCGGTCGAAGAGATCTGCAGCTACACCGATGCCGACTCACTGGCCTACCTGTCCATGGAAGGGTTGCGCAGGGCCGTCGATGACTTCGGCGATGCATCCAACTACTGCTACTCCTGCTACACCGGCAACTACCCTTCCGGGATGGTGGCGGTCGAGGATCTGGTGGCGGACTATCGGCGCAAGAACGAGGCTGTGGAGCTCTCGAGCCGCCACGGGGGCCTCGCCGGATAGCTCGCCCTAGCCCTAGCCGCTGACGCGTTCGGCGCGCTGTGGCGAAGTGTATACTGTTGCGGGTTCAAACTGGGCATTCGCCCTCCCGGACCCCGGAGCTCCCGTGATCTACCGCACTTTTCTATCCGCACTTGTCGTGATCGCACTGCTCGCGCCGGCGGCGTTCGCCGCAGACGGCGAGGTGCGCATGTTCAACACCGTCAAACAGAAGCTTGCCGAGGGCAAGATGGTCGTCGGTGGCACCATCAACACCTCCGATCCGAATGTCTACTGCGCCATGGCGAACTCCGGCTTCGACTTCATGTGGATCGAGATGCAGCACAGCCCGTTGAACTACGACCAAGTGGCCAAGATGATCTGGGCCTGCCGCGACGCTCCGGCGATTCCGTTCATCCGCGTGCCCACCCCGACAGAGGGCGACATCCAGAAGGCGACCGACATCGGCGCCCTCGGCATCGTCGTGCCGATGGTCGACAGCGTCCAAGAGGCGGAGGACGGCGTCACCTACGCCAAGTTCCCGCCACGAGGCAAGCGCAGCCGGGGCGGCGGACAGTACGGCCGCCTCTGGGGTTCCGACTACCGCGCGATGGCCAACGACAACATCATGGTGGTCGTGATGATCGAGTCGCCCTTGGGCGTCGAGATCGTCGACAAGGTGGCGGCCATCGACGGCGTGGACGTTGTCTTCGCTGCGAGCGGTGACCTCAACAGCTTCACCGGCTGGGAGCGCGAGGATCCGCGCTACAAGGCGCTCGTCGAGCGCATCAAGGTCGAGACCCTCAAGGCCGGCAAGATCCTCGCCGGCCCGATGGCGTGGATGGGACGTGACGGGTTCCGGTTCTTCCAGGGCCCGTCCGAGGGCAGCCTGATCCGGGACGGCGCAAAGATGGTTCTCGAGCAGGCTCCCGGCCAGATGGAGGATGTCGCGACGGGCGACGAGTAAGTCCGCTCGCGAGCCAAGCCCTGCGGCCGGTCCGCCGCTACGGGCGGGCGATCAGAAGGAACAGGTAGAGGGCCGGCAGATAGAGCACCGATGCCCGCAGCAGCCCCTTGGCGCTGGCTGCGGTTCCGGTGCGCGCCAGCTTGATGCCGGACAGCAGGTATCCCGCACTGAGCAGGAAGGCCGGCACGGCATACCAACCGGCCACGACTCCCTGCCAAGCGGGCGTCATCGACAGCGGCACCAGCAATGCGCACGAGAGCAGGATCTGCCGGTGGGTCGATTTGCCGGAGGGTTCCACCACTGGCAGCATGCGGATGCTGGCGCGAGCGTAATCCTCCCGGTACATCCACGCGATGGCGTAGAAGTGCGGGAACTGCCAGAGGAACAGGATCCCGAACAGCACCCAGCCCGCCGCGTCGATCTGTCCCCGCATTGCGGCCCAGCCAAGAAGCGGCGGCACGGCGCCCGGCAGGGCTCCGATGGCGGTGGACAGCCACGTCCTCGTCTTGAGCGGCGTGTAGACGAAGTTGTAGGCAACCACGGTCGCCACGCCGATGCCGAAGCAGAGGGCGTTCACCTGGACGAGCAGGTACCCCAGACCCAGCACCGTGAGCCCCCATGCGTAGACCATGGCATGCCGGTGCGCGACCCGGCCGCTGGGAAGTGGCCGGTTCATCGTACGGCGCATCCGTCCGTCGACATCCTGCTCCCACAACTGGTTCAGCGCACCTGTCCCCGCCGCCAGCAGCGTGGTGGCGAACACCGTGTGCAGCAGAGGCTGAAAGAGGAGCGAACCGCCCGCGGCCAGGTAGAACCCCATCACCGTCGACATCAGGATGAGCCAGACGATGGAGGGCTTGGTGAGTTCGTAGTAGTCCGCGAGCACGGCCACCGTGGACCCCGCATGGGACACCCGCGCCGTCGCCTGCGGGTTGCCGTTCATGGCGCTCTACGACCGACGGAATGGTGGTCAGCCTAGCTGGTGAACTGGAAGTCGACCTGCTGGCTGTCGCTGGCCCCGACCGTAATCTCCATCTCCTGCGCGTCCAGGCGCTCGTGAACCGCCTGCACAGTGTAGGTGCCCGGCGGCAAGTTGCCGATTTCGAACGATCCGTCCTCGCCGGTCACCGCGAAGTACGGGTGGTCAACGACGTGGACGTATGCCTGCATCCAGGGATGGATGTTGCACTTGACAGCGATGCTCATCTCGGCCCGCGGGAACGCGTAGTCGATCGCCGGCGCGTTGGCGGTCTGCGAACGGTTCCACTCCCGGTTCTCCCTTGGCAGCGGATGCACGTTGTGCGTCGTCGGGTCGGAGTTGGTGATGTTCAGGTTCTGGCCCTTCTGGACGGCGACCACGTGGGGCTTGTAGATGCAGCCGTTCTGGTCCAGGTTGACCACTTCATCGCGGACGGGGAAGGCCTTGCCCTCCAGACCCTTGGAAATCCAGACCATCACGTTGGCCAGCTTGCCATCGTTGATCACGAAGCGGTCCGACGCGACGCGGCCGCTGTGCATGCCCGCGCAGTCCGGCTCGGCGCTCATGTTGACGGGCGGGAACTTCGGCGGCTCGCCATCGAACGACACCACGCCGCTGACGGTAGCTGCCGTCGCTGGATCGACCTGCGTCATGGTGGCGGCCGGTGCGCCGTCGTCGCTCTCGCCACCACCTGTGCGCGCCTGGTCGTACTGGTCGAAGTAGTCGTCGCCGCTGCAGGCGAACGTCAGCGCCAGAACCAGCGCTGCACATGCGGCGAAAACGGAAAGGTTGCGTCGAAACACTGGGGTTCTCTCCTCGAAGAAGGGTGTGAAAGCTTACTGTAGGGCCTGCAGCCGGTTTAGCTCCGCCGAGTCCATCTGGAACATGTAGCGGGTCAGCAGATCCGCGTGGTCGCCGGTGTAGGCCCGGGCCTGACTGGGGATGTCGCCCGAGAAGGCCCAGCGGTCGCCCGAGAGCGCGAACAGGTCCGAAGGCATGGCCGTGCCGGGCGCGATCTGGGCTGGCTCCAGCAGCCAGCGGTAGGTCCAGTCCGGCTTCAGCCGGTCCGATGCGATCAGGAAGTTCGGTGCCGTGGCGTCCACGTCCTGGGACGGGATGCCGGTCATGTGGCACTTCAGGCAGGGGGCTGCGTCGCTGGTGAAGAGCTGCCGCCCGATGGCGCGCTCCTGTTGCGTCAGCGGGGCCATCGGCTCCGGAATGTGCGGCAGCGGCTGCGAGTCCCGTGCCATGAAGAACTTCGTGATCTTGGACAGCTGGCGATCCGAAAAGTAGAACGTGGGCATGCGCGCGTGCAGGTACCGGCGCACGCCGTTGCGGTTGGTGTCGGAGTCGCTCAGCGCCGGATTGCTCAGGAAGTCCGTCAGCCAGTCCGGCTGTACGCGGGCGCCCTCGGTGTACAGCTGCGGCGGCAGCTGCTCCGCCCAGTCGGGGTCGTCGACGTAGCGCGGGATCGACATGAACGACGACACGTTGCCCGGCCGAATCTGGTGGCAGCCAGTGCAGTTGTAGCGCGTCAGGATCCACCAGCCCGCCTGCACGTCAGCGTCCGGACCCTCCGGCTCGAAGCGATATTGCTCGGGGAAGGTCGTCTCCACGGCACCGAGCAGGAACGTGGTCAGGGCAGTGATCTCGTCCTCGTTCAGGTTGAAGTTGGGCATGCGCAGCCGCTCCAGCGGCTCGCGCTCCTTGCCCTCGTCAAAGAAGTCCGGCTTGCGCAGCTTGCGCTCGAAGAAGCCCTTGTGGTTGTACCAGCCGCCCAGCTCGGCCTCGTGTGTCTTGAGCGCGAAGTCCAGCCGCTCGACGGGCTTGCTGCCCTCCAGGGTCAGGTCCGTGCCGATGCGGCCCTCCGACTCGAGGCCCGAGATCTCGTGGCACCCGGCGCAGCCGTAGTGCTGGATCGCTGCCATGCCGGCATCGGCCAGCGCCGGATCGTCCATGAAGGAGGGATCCGGGTACTCGACGTCCGGCCGCTGCTGGTTGCTGAGGTAGGTGGCGATGTCGCGCGACTCCCCGACCGTCAGCCGCAGGCTGGGCATGACGGGTCGCGGTCGCAGCTCGTCCGGCACGTTCGGATCCGGCGTGACCTCGGACGGGTCGTGGATCCAGCGCACCATGTAGTCGTAGTTCATCTTCTCGCCAACCCTGCTGAGGTTGGCGGCGAAGTCTCCGCCCATGCGGCTCTCGCCCTCGCCGATCGAGTGGCAGCCAAGGCACCCCCGAGTCTCGAACAGCTCCTGGCCCCGCTCGGCGTTGCCGCGCGGATGCTGGATGGGCGCACCCTCCAGGGCGTTCTGCCACAGGTACGCGGAGATCTGGCGAACCTCCTCGTCGGACAGCCGGAAGACCGGCATCTTCGATCCGGGCCGGAACTCGTGCGGGTTGCGCACCCAGCCCGGGATCCACTCCTTGCGGTCCTTGACCTTGATCTCCTTCAGGCTTGGCCCGAACTTCTTGACCTCGCGGGCGAGGTGCGCCTCCTCGACACGCAGATTGTGCACCTCCGCATCAAGGCGGGAGTTCGTCAGGCGGAGCTCCTCGGCGCGCGCGTAGAGCGCCTGCGCCGCGGTAGCGTCCGCCGTGGTGTCGCCCCGCGCAATGCTGAGGCGCGCCTCCTTCTCGTTGGCGCCCCGCGTGGCGGTCAGCGTGCGCATCTCCTGTTGCAGGGCGGAGAGCTCCTCGGACTCCGCGTCGAAGCCCTCGAAGCGGTGGCACCCCCAGCAGCCCTTGTTCATGTAGAGCTCGCGTCCCTTGTTGAGCGTCTCTCCGCCAGGCGTGACGATCTCCTTGGCATGGCACTGGTGGCAGCCCGCCTCGAAGTTCTCCCGGTAGTACATCGGCCACAGCCAGAACTTGTGGCGCCCGTGCCCCTTCGTGACGCTGCGGGTGGCGCGGCCGTTGCCGTTGTGGCACGACGAGCACCCGAAGGCCTCGGGATCGTGGATCCGGAGCAGATCCGGACGCGGATGGCTCTGGAAGACCGGGTAGAGCAGGTCGTTGGGACCGATGTCGAATGGCTCGCGGATGCCGAGGTGGCAGGACTCGCAGCGGTCCACGAGATCGATGTCCAGCAGGTGGATCTGCTTGATGCCGACCGAGAAGTCATTCATCTGGGCGATGATGCCGTCGATCTGGGCCGCGGTGAGGCCGTCCAGCTGCTCGCCCATCAGGCCATCGCGCTCTTCGCGGATCTCGTTGGCCTGCGAGAGCAGGTCCTGGCGCTCGGCCTGCAGCAGCGCGCGCTTGTCCTGCATGCCAAGGAACTCCGACTCGAGCTGCTCGTACTGGAGCTCCAGGCTCTCGACCATCCCCGACCCGTCGGCCATGGGCAGCTCAACTTCGACGACGCGGGCGCGGATCTCCTCGATGTCCTCGCGCAGGTCGTTCTTCTCGTCCTCGTCGCCGGAGATCTCGATCAGGTAGCGCAGCGCGTCGATCTCGCTACGCAGGATCTGGAAGGTGTTCCTCGCGGCGGTCATCCGCGGTATGACGCCGCGGCTCACCTCGGTGTCGATGGTCCCGACCCGGTCCAGCACCGTCTGTTCCGCCGCCTGCAGGTCCTGGTCCAGCGTCTGGTACTCCGTGGAGGTGCGGATGGCCTGCTCCTTGGCCGCCTGCTCGGGCAGCTTCTCCATCAGGAATCCGGTGTAGTAGGCCTTGAATCTCGCCTGGTACTCCTTGTACGGGCGCATGACCTCGACTTCGTCGTAGACGGCCCACAGAAGGGATCCCATCAGCAGCAGCATCGACACCAGCAGGTGGACGCTGTACGACTTGGTGACGATTGGATCCGGCTGGGGTGTGTTCGCTTCCACCGACTTCTTCTCTACCGCCATGGATGGTCCTATCTGTTGAGCGCTCCGGTCCGGTTCTGGCCTAGACGTTGAACCACGGGGTGACCCACACGTACTTGATGCGGAACAGCAGGCGGGCCGCCATCTTGGCGGGCAACGCCAGCATAACGATCAGCAGCGTCTGCATGAGGGCGTACTGCAGCAGCGACATGCGCGCAAGGATCTTGCGCGTGAATTCCGTCGCCGTGACGAGGCGGTGGCAGAGGTAGCCAGTGACCGCCACGAAGCCACCCGTCACGAGGCCCCCGAAGATCCCGATCCACGGCTGCGAGGTGATACCCACGATCTCGTGCAAGTCGCGGTTGATCTCGAAAATCAGCCGGTTGTGGTCCCACGTCATGCCCGGCCAGAACCACATCCAGCCCGGACCGCGGATCAACGTGCCGATGACGATCATCGAGCTCCACAGGACGAGGAACCCTCCGATGAAAGTCCAGATGGCGAAGCGGCGCTGCTTGTAGGTGTAGTAGCCGTTGCCGAGCGGGTTTTCGTCGATGTATGGGATGACGATCAGCCCCACGATGATCAGCGTCGGCATCAGCACGCCGGCGATCCACGGATCGAAGTAGACCAGCATCTCCTGCAGGCCGAGGAAGTACCACGGCGCCTTCGAGGGGTTCATCGTCAGCGACGGGTTCGCGGGCTCCTCGAGCGGCGCGTCCAGCGTGATCGACCAGACCATCAGGATGATCGTGACGATGATCGCCGCGAGGAACTCCATGCGCAGCAGATACGGCCAGACGGCGACCTCGCGCACCCAGCCCTTCTGGAACGGCTGCACCTTGCGGTGGTGCGTCTTGGCCATGTCCGGGTCGCCCTCGAGCTTCTCGATCAGGCGGTCGTTGGCAAAGGCCTGCCGGAAGGCGTACCACGTGAAGAACGGAATGATGAACAGCATCCCGACGATGGGGATGTTGTCGGGTAGGGATACGATCGTCCAGAGCTGGTGCCAATCCATCGCCGGGCTTCCTTTCCTAGCCGCCTATCGCCGCCGTAGCGGTTTGATCTCCTTGGCCAGCATCATGCGTGCTGGGCCGGAGATGCCGCCGTCCTTTCGGACCCGCCAGAAGTGCACGATCATGAAGATCGCCGCGAATCCGGGGATCGCGATGCAGTGCCATATATAGGCTCGCAGCAACGCGTTCGCGTCCACGATGGAGCCGCCCAAGAGCGCGAAGCGGACATCGTTGAACGGCGTCATGCCGAGCTGCGGGCCGAAGGGGCCCTCGTGGCCCAGCATGGGCGTGGCACGCGCCATGTTGGTGCCGACCGTGACCGCCCAGAATCCGAGCTGGTCGTCCGGCAGCAGATACCCCGTGAACGACAGGAGCAGGGTCAACACCAGTAGGATCACTCCGACGGACCAGTTGAACTGACGCGGCTTCTTGTAGGAGCCCGTCAGGAACACGCGAAACATGTGCAGCTGCACCGTGAGCACCATGGCGTGGGCCGCCCAGCGGTGCATGTTCCGAAGCAGCTTGCCGAACGGCACGTCGTGCTCCAGGTAGAGGACATCGCGGAACGCCTGCACCTTGGTGGGGTGGTAGTAGAACATCAGCAGGACGCCGGTCCACGTGAGCACCCAGAACAGGTAGAAGCTGATGCCGCCCATGCCCCAGGTGAAGCTGTAGCGGACCGCGTCGCGGTTGATCTTGGCCGGGTGCAGGTGCAGGAAGACGTTGCTCAGCACGCCGAGCGTGCGGCTGCGCGCGGTCTCGTCGTGCTTGACGCGGAAGATCGACTTGTAGACCTCGGACTTCGTCGGCGACTTGATTGCGTCGAGGTCCAGCTGCGCCTTGCGCTTGATCTCGGCGGGATCGACGTTGACGCCGAGCAGCCTGCGCGCCCCGTTGCCGGAGCCGTTGCCAGCGGCTGGGGCTGCGGGCTTCGAGGCGTCGGTGCGTTTCGTGTCAGCCATGCTCTCTCCTAGCGCCCCTCGTCAAACCTGCACGTAGCTTCCGGCATCATCGAACTGGGTCTGCTGCCCCTTCTCCTCGCGGAACAGAATCGCGGTGTCCACGACGATCCGCCCCTGAGGATCCAGCTCGATCTTGGCACGGTCCAGCGGTCGCGGCGCCGGCCCCTCGTAGTTGCGCCCCTCGGTGTCATAGCCGCTGCCGTGGCAGGGGCACTTGAACTTGGCCTCGGAGAGCTTCCAGTCCGGCGTGCAACCGAGGTGCGTGCAGCTGGCGAAGATCACGAACAGCCGGTCGGCGGTGCGGACGACCCAGATCCGCTTGCTCTTCTGCCAGCGCGTGTCCACGCCGATTGCGTAGTCGGCAGGGACGCCGATGCGGAACTGCGTGCGCGGCTCGAAGATGGTCCGCGGGAAGAAGAACCGCAGGAACATCAGCAGGTTCGTCGTCAGAAACGCACCCGTGAGCACGCCCACCATGCGGCGGCGCGACTGCACCGCACCCTTCTCGTCCGCCGCCTCCGCCTGGATGCTGCTTCTGATGCGGTTCAGCAACGACGGACGGGCCGCTGCCTGTTCTTCCGACATTCCAACCCCCGGAATCGAGCCGCTCCGCAGGTGCGGCAGCGATCCACTTTGCTCCATTGTAGAAGGTTCCGACAACCGGTACCAATGGCCCGCCCGGCCCTAGTTCCGAAACATGGGATCGGAGTCACGGACGCTCCATCAGACGCAGGATGCGGCGGGCGTTCTCGAGGTCCGAGGGCGTGTCCACGCTGACTCCGACATGGTCCTTCGTCGGAACCACCGCGATGCGGTGGCCGTGCTCCAGTGCGCGCAGCTGCTCGAGCCCCTCGGCGCTCTCGAGCGGCGTAGGCGGAAGGGCGCTGAAGGCCAGCAGGAAGTCGCGCTGGTACGCGTAGATGCCGATGTGCTCCCACGCCTCGACATCCGCGACCCGACCGGGATAGGGCACGGGGCTCCGCGAGAAGTAGAGCGCCAACCCCCTCCGGTCGCGCACCACCTTCACCACGTTCGGGTTCGTGAGCATCGCCGGATCCTCGATGCTCTTGCAGAGCGTGGACATCGGCGGTCCATCCGCATCGAGCAGCGGGCCGACGAGCTGCTCCAGGATGCGGGCGCTGACGAAGGGTTCGTCGCCCTGGATGTTGACAACGATCCCGGCGTCGTGGCCCGCGGCCACCTCCGCCACGCGATCCGTTCCAGAAATGTGGTCCGCGGCGGTCATTGCGTACCGCCCAGAGAAGCCCGAGACCGCGTCCGCGATGCGCTGATCGTCGGTCGCCACGAGGACGGCGTCGAGGATCGGCGCCGCCACAGAACGCTCGTAGACGTGCTGGATCAGCGGCTTGCCGCCAAGCTCGGCGAGCGGCTTGCCCTCAAAGCGGCGCGATCCGTAGCGCGCCGGTATGACGCCTAGAACGCTCTCAGCGGCCAACCGTTCAGTCTATTCACATTTCGGGGATTGGGTCGTTCGCGCCCACTTCCGCCCCCTCCCAGACCACCTGTCCGTCGATGTACGTGAGAACCCTCGCACGGCTCCCCGGGGCAGGCGGCAGGTCGCCCTGCGGCATGTACTTGACGTGGTCGGCGATCACGTCGGCGTACTGCGGATCGCCGGCGAGGTTCCTGTACTCCTGGGGATCGTTCTCCATGTCGTAGAGTTCCTCGCTGCCGTCGGCATAGCGGATGTAGCGCCACTTCTCAGAGCGGATGCCATGATTGCCCGCGTTATGCGTGGTTATGGCCGGCCACTCGCGCGGAGCGTTCGCGTCCTTCAGCTGCGGCACCAGGCTGCGTCCCTCGAGACCATCCTTCCTAGGCAGACCCGCAAGGTCCACCAAGGTCGGGTAGATGTCGAGCAGCTCCGCCGGACTGGTCACCCGTGCCCCGGCCTCGACGCCCGGTCCCGCAAACATCAGCGGCACCCGCGCTGACCTGTCCCAGAGCGTGTTCTTCCCCGTGATCAGCTTCTCACCGAGGTGCCAGCCGTGGTCCGACCAGAGCACGATCAGCGTGTCATCGTCATGGCCACTGGCCTCGAGTGCGTCCAGCAGGCGGCCCAGCTGGCTGTCCACGAAGCTTATGGATGCCAAGTAGGACGCCACGAGGTTGTGCCACTCGTCCGCCTCCTCCAGGAACTTGAGCCGCGGCTCCGGCAGCTTCCAGTGCAAGTACCAGCTGAATCGCGGTGTGTCCTCGCGGTCGTCCGGGCGCATGGGCGGCAACGCCACGGTCTCGAGCGGGTACATGTCGTACCAGGTCTGGGTCACGTAGCACGGCACGTGCGGCAGGAAGAATCCGGCCGCCAGGAAGAACGGCTGCTCCTGCGGTCCGTTCAAGGGCCCCTCCAGCTGGTCGACCGCCCAGCTCGCGATCCGCCAGTCACCCTTGTCCTCGTCCTTGTGCGGGAACGTGCCCCAGTCCATCAGCCCGTGGTCGCCCGGCGTCTTGACCATCTTCTCTTCGGGCTTCGCGAGAACCCCAATCGGGGGCCCGAGATGCTGAAACTCCGTGTCGGTCTCCGCACGAGCGTAGCGGCCGTGGTAAATCTTGCCGCCTCCGTAGGTGGCGTAGCCGTGGCGGGCGAAGTACTGCGGCAGGGACTCCAGATCGGCCAAGGACTCCACGTCCCGAAACCACGGCGCCAAGCCGTAGATTCCCGTGCTGGACGGCCGCTTGCTCAGCATCAGGCTGGTGCGGGACGGATTGCAGAGCGGGGCCTGGGTGTGCGCGTTGTAGAACGTCGTGCCGCGCGCGGCAAGCCGGTCCATGTGCGGGGTCTGGACCTGCGGATGCCCGTCGAGCGGACCCACCCAGTCATTGAGGTCGTCGATGGCGATGAACAGGACGTTCGGCTGGATCCCGGGCTCCTCCCCACCACCGCATCCACCAAGCGCGGCCACGATCAACAAGAGGAAGGAGGAACGCAGTGTTTGCTTCATCGCAGGCGCCATAAACGGTATCACAGGGCGGGACCTGCCAGATACGCGCGGAGAGGTTGCCGAGAGCATTGAGCAAGGGCTGTAAGCGACCGTGCACAAAGGTTGTCGCAGACTAGGATGAGAGCCTGGACGATGTCCTCCGCACAACAGGAATTCGCCCGTCTGCTTGAAACGATGGCGAAGCTGCGCTCCCCCGAAGGTTGCCCGTGGGACCGTGAGCAATCGCTTGACAGCCTGCGGCAACATGCAGTGGAGGAGGTCTACGAGGTAGTGGACGCCATCGACCGCAGGGATTGGGACGGCCTCGCCGAAGAACTGGGCGACCTGCAGCTCCAAGTGGTGTTCCAGGCGGAGGTCGCAAGCAGCGACGGGCTGTTCGACATGCAGCGGGTGCTGGAGGGAATCAACGACAAGCTCGTCCGCAGGCATCCGCATGTGTTCGCAGACGAGTCCATCGCGACGGCGGACGGCGTCACGACCCGCTGGGAGCAGATCAAGGCAGCCGAAAAGCCGCGTCGCCAGGACTCGAACGGGCGCCTCGACGGCGTGCCGAGGAGTCAGCCAGCAATGCTGGAAGCTGGCCAGATCGGCAAGCGCGCTGCCCGGTGCGGGTTCGACTGGCGGGACTTCGGCGATCTCAAGGCCAAGCTCGACGAGGAATTCGACGAGGTTCTCGACGCGCACGAGTCGGGGGACGCTGGCAAGCTGGAGGAGGAGGTCGGCGACTTGCTGTTCATGGCGGTGAACGTCGCCCGCGCCGCCAAGGTCAATCCCGAGGTGGCGCTCAAGGGCGCAAACAGGAAGTTCCGGGAGCGGTTCACGAAAATGGAGCACGCGTCCATCGAGAGTGGCCGCCAGCTCGAGGACTGCACGCTGGACGAGATGGAGGCCCTGTGGCAACGGGCAAAGCAGTACTAGAGGGCCTGGCGATCCGTCCCTTGCGCTCGCTGGACGAGTTCCACGAGACGGTGCGGGTCCAAAAGGACATCTGGGCGTTCAGCGACGAGGACCTCGTGGCGCCGCGCCTGTTCACGGTGTTCTCTCGGATCGGCGGTTCGTGTCTGGGTGCGTTCGTCGACGGCCGACTGCTCGGATTCGCGCTTGCGTTCACGGCGCGGAAGCCGGACGGAAGGCCGTACTGGCACAGCCACATGGCGGGCGTGTCTCCCGAGGCGCAGGGCTTCGGCGTCGGCAGGGCGCTGAAGCTGCGGCAGCGGGAGGCTGCCCTCGACGCAAGGATCGACCGCATCGAATGGACTTTCGATCCGCTGCAGGCACGCAACGCGCACTTCAACATCGAAAAGCTCGGCGTACGGGTCGAGGCGTACCTGCGGAACTTCTACGGCATCACCTCCAGCGCCCTCCACGGTTCGCTGCCAACGGATCGGCTGCTTGTCTCGTGGAACCTGCAGGATCCAGAAGTCGTGGCGCGCCTGTACGGCAGACGGCCACCATTCCACGACGGCGAAGCGGGCGTGGCAGTTCCTCTGAGCATTCGGGATGTCCCGGACCGAGAGGCCAGGCGCCTGCAGAGACGCATTCGGGCGGAGTTCGATGCGTTCCAAGAACGCGGCATGCACGTGGTGGGCTTCCGACGGGAGGACGGAGGAAAAGGCGCCTACCTGTTCGCGTAGCGGCCGATTCCGATCCCGCGAGCACGTCAGTCGGAATCAAGCAGGTTGTGTCGGACGGTAACGCCGACACCATCAGCCGCCACCGCCTTTCCGTAGGCAGGCCGACTCCCCAATGAGGTGATCCCGAGTCCCTCAAGCTGCCGCTCCTGATGGATGATGCACTGGATGGAACCCCAATGTGTGACTGAGGTCAACGGCCAGAGCGTCCAAGTGTTCAAGCCCGCACCCTGAGCCTAGCCGCATTCCATGCCGGACTGGATGGGGTGCAGGATAGGATGAAGGTCCGTGGCCAACTTCCCCGTAGGTGTCATCACCGACGAGTTCTCCCAGGACTTCGAGCGCGTCTGTGCGACAGCTGTCGAACTCGGCATTCCAGAGCTTGAGATCCGCACTGCGTGGAACAAGAACGTGATGGACATGACCGACGGAGAGGTGGACGCCCTTAAGGAAGCGGCAAACCGTCACGGTCGCCGAATCGTCGGCGTGGCGTCACCGGTCTTCAAGTGCGTGCTGCCGAACGGCGGCGAGATCGACGGCCGCTACCAGCAGGACGCATTTCAGGCGTCCTTCACGTACGACGACCAGCCCCAACTGCTCGACCGGGCGGTCGAGATCGCCATCCGCCTCGACGCCCGTCTCGTGCGCGTGTTCAGCTTCTGGCGCACGAAGAACCCCGAGCGCAACTTCGACCGCATCATGGAGTCGCTCGGCGCGGGCGGCAAGCAGGTCCAGGGATCGGGTGTCCAGCTGGGGCTCGAAAACGAGGCCGCCTGCCACTTCGGCACGGGCGAGGAGGTCGGTGCTGCGGTGCAGCTACTGGATCCCGAGGTCTATGGCGTGGTGTGGGATCCCGCGAACGCGTTCGTGTGCGGCGAACGGGCCTATCCCGACGGCTTCGATCACGTGCCGGTCGAGCGCATCAACCACGTCCACGCCAAGGACTGCACCGTGGATCCCGACACAGGGCGCCCGGACTGGTGCGACGTGGGCGCCGGCGACGTTGACTGGACGGGTCAGATGGATGCGCTCGTGGCGCAGGGCTATGCAGGCTCAGTGAGTCTGGAGACCCATTGGAACGGGCCCGGCAATGACAAGTACGCCGGCAGCACGATCTGCGCAAAGAGCCTGCTGCGAATCGTGGCGGCGGCCTAGCCGCGAGCTACTCGTCGTCCCCGTCGGCCTTGTCGCGCTTGCTGGCGGCGACGATCTTCTCGGCGATCTGACCCGGCACGAAGTCGTAGTACCCCTGCTCCATCGTGAAGGTGCCTCGCCCCTGCGTCATTGACGTGAGGTCGTTCGCGTACGTCAGCATCTCCGACATCGGCACCTCGGCACGGATCGACTGCGTCGAACCGCGGGAGTCCATGCCCTGGATCCTGCCGCGCCGGCTGTTGAGGTCGCCCATCAGGTCGCCGGCGAAGTCCATCGGCGCCACGATCTCGACCTTCATGACAGGCTCGAGCAGGGCCGGGCGGGCGTCGGCCATGGCGAGCTTGAAGGCCTTGCTGCCAGCGAGCTTGAAAGCTAGCTCGGACGAGTCGACATCGTGGTACGAACCGTCGTACAGCGTGACCTTGAAGTCGACCACCGGATAGCCCGCCAAGTAGCCGCGCGCCGCGGCCTCCTCGATGCCCTTCTGCACGGCCGGAATGTAGGTCTTGGGAATGGCGCCGCCGAAGATTTCATCGGAGAACTCGAAGTCCTCCCCGCGGTCCAGCGGCGCGACGCGGATCTTGCAATCGCCGAACTGACCGTGGCCGCCTGTCTGCTTCTTGTGGCGGCCGTGCACATCCGCCGTGCCGCGGATCGTCTCGCGGTAGGGGATCTTCGGGGGGCGCAGCTCGACGTCCACGTTGTAGCGCTTCCGCAGCTTGCTGCAGACCACGTCCAAGTGCTGCTGGCCATTGCCCGCGAGCAGAAACTCCTGGGTCTGCGGGTCGCGATAGAAGTTGAGCGACTGGTCCTCCTCCAGCACCCTCGTGATGGTGCTGCTGAGGCGGTCCTCGTCCTGGCGCGTCCTCGGCACGATCGCGTACGCGATGGCGGGCGCGGGAAGCTCGACGGTCGGGAACAGGATCTCCTTGCCCTTGGTGCCGAATGAGTCGCCCGTGGCTGTGGACCTCAGCTTCGCCACAGCGCCGAGGTCGCCGGCGTGCAGGGCCGGCACCGCATCCAGATGCTTGCCCTGGGCAGCGCTGATGCGCGCGAATTTCTCCATCGTCTGGCTGCGGTGGTTGTAGGCGGACACATCGGTCCTGAGCACGCCCGACGCGACGCGGAAGTAGCTGACCCGGCCTGAGAAAGCGTCCGAACTCGTCTTCCAGACGAAGAGCGTTGGGTCGCCGCCATCGTCGATTTCCATCTCGCCGTCCACGGTCGAGATGGAGCCGCGGTCGGCCGGCGACGGCGCCGAGTGCGCCAAGAAGTCCAGCAGACGGTCGATACCGATGTTGTGGAGGGCCGAGCCGCAGAGCAGCGGCACCACTTCGCCCTCCGAAATGGCCTTGCGGAGCCCGGTCTCCAGCTGGGACCGCCCGAGCGTGCCCTCCTCGAAGTACTCGTTCATGAGGTCCTCGTCGGTTTCGGCGACCGCCTCGATGAGGTTCGTCCTGGCTTCCTCGACAGTGTCCTCGAGATCCGCGGGCACGCCCGTCACGGTGCCTCTGCCGTTTCCGTCGAGCTTGTACCGGTAGGCCTTGCCGGAGATCAAGTCGACAACGCCCGTGAAGCCCTTCTCCGTGCCCAGGGGGATCTGAATCGCGACCGCCGTCACGCCGAGCATGTCGCGCGCCTGCTCCGCGATGGCGGTCACAGAAGCCCGCTCCTTGTGCATCTTGTTGGCGAACAGAATCTTCGGAACGCCGTACTCTGTCGCGAACGACCAGCCCTTCTCGGTCTGAACCTCGATACCGGACACCGCGTCGACGACGACCAGAGCGCAGTCCGACACCGAGAGGGCGGACTTGGCGTCGTTGACGAAGATGTTGTAGCCGGGCGTGTCGAGCAGATTGATCTTGGTGCTCGACCACTCCGCAACGCCCAAGCCCGTGGAAATCGTGACCTTGCGGTCGATCTCCTCATCGTCGAAGTCCGTGACAGTGTTGCCTTCGTCCACTAGGGTCATCCGGCTCGTCGCGCCGGAGGTGTAGAGCATCGCCGACGTCAGCGTCGTCTTGCCACAGTCGCCGTGGCCCACGATGGCGACGTTGCGCACAGCGCTTGTTGCGTATTCCTTCATGTCCCTCTAATCCCGTGACCGGCTTCCGCCGAGGGCGAATGATCCAATTGGATGATGGGAGCTGCATGACCCCCTGCCGCAGTCGCACGGACTAGCGCAGTCCGCATCCGGCGCAAATGACAGTATAAGACGGCCGGGTCTCAGGGTTCCCGGAACTCGAGCCACGTCGAGTAGGCGTGGCGACGCGCTCCGGTGTACTTGTAGGTGTCGAAGACGGCGGCCTGACCGAGTGCGCGGGGATCCCCATCCCGCTCTAGACGAGTCTGGAGTTCCGACCGCAGCCTAGCCTTGGTCTCGGCATGCTCCGGGTCGGAGGCGAGGTCGTGGACGCACTCAGGATCCGTGTCGACACGGTAAAGCTCCTCGGCAGGACGCTTGCCAAACGACATGCGGTAGTACTCGTCGAACCCGCGCAGCAACCGTGTCTTGGTCGGACCGCTGTCGCAATTGCGGTAGCCCGTCTCTGGATTTCCGGCCGGCCAGCGATCGGGCTCGTAGTTGCGAACGTACAGGTACTCCCGCGTGCGGATGGCCCTGACTGGATAGCCCTGATCGTCGGGTCGCCCGAGGTCGTGGCGCTCCTTCCCGATCAGCATCACGTCGCGCCCCTCGTCGATCCAGCCATCGTCGTCCGATTCGAGGACATCGACGAAGCTGCGCCCTGTCACGGTGTCGGGCACATCGAGCCCGGCCATCTCGAGGATCGTGGGCGAGAAGTCGCGCACGTTGATGAAGTCCTCGACCTTGCGGCCCTTTCGCCCACCTCCGCCCCAGCGGACGGCCAGCGGGAGATGGAATCCGTACTCGTAGATCTGCCCCTTCACTCGCGGGAACGGCATGCCGTGGTCGGAGGTCACGATGACGAGTGTGTTCTCGAGCTCGCCCATCTCCTTGATCCTGTCCACGATGCGGCCCAAGTGCGTGTCGAACCATTCGCACTCGACGGCGTAGTCGGCGAGGTCACGGCGGATCGTCTCGTCGTCGGGGTAGAAGGCAGGCACGTCGACGTCAGTGGCGCGCTTGCCGCTCTGCCTTCCCGCATCGACCTCGAACCCGCGGTGCGGCTCGTGGGTGCCGAACCAGAAGCAGAACGGCTGGCCCGGATCACGGTCCTCCAGGAAGTAGTCGAAGTTCTTGGCGTAGTCCTTGTTGGACATGCTCTCGAACGGGGCGTCAAGCTTGTGCCTGACGTACTCTGGGCCGGCGGGATTGCGCTTGAACCCTCCGGCCCTGTGGTCGCCCGGACCCCAACCCTTTCCGGTGAACCCAACGTGGTACCCGGCCTCCTCGAGCAGGTCGGGGAACACTGCCCACTTGTGCGGGAACACGCCGAAGTGGCTGACCGCTTCCTCGAGCTGCCAGGTGTTTCGGCCCGTGAGGATGCTCGCACGGCACGGCGAACACTTGGGATTCGACGTGAAGCAATTGGTGAACAGAACGCCTTCCGCGGCAATCCTGTCGAAGGCAGGCGTCTTGACCCACGAACAACCGTACGCGCCGGCGTGCGGCCAGCCCCAGTCGTCAGCGATTGCGAAGAGGATGTTCGGACGCTTCGCCTGTGCCCTAGCGGGGAGTAGCGCACCAGCCATCAGGGCCGCGCTCATCATCTTCCGTCTTGTCATGCCAAGCGTAGGATACCGAAGGGATCACGCAACGGAGAGCCCGCGGATCCAGCCTACGGACGCGCCTCGGACGCGCGCTGGACGAAGACCTCCCGAGCCTGTCGGAACTGCTCCAAGACATGTTCCCGCTCGCGGTCGGAACGCCAGCCGGGATGCTCTTCGGCCTGGCGAGCCACGTCGTCGATCCAGCGGATGAAGTACTCCGCATCCTGGCGAGACCGGATCGGGTCGTCGCCGGAGTAGACATAGATTGCTCCGGTCTCGCCGTGGAGGTTCACGTCATCCACCGGCAGCACCGGCTCGTCCGTCAGTGCGCGCAACGTATACCAACCGCTGCGGGTCACAGGGTAGGACTTACGCATGTAGGCCGACCAGCCGCCGTCCTCCAGAGGGGGTCTCGGCAATCGAGCCGTTCCTCACCAGCTCGAGACGAGTCACGGGGAACGCCGTGTCCATACGAGCCTCGACACCGATCGACCCGCCGCCCGATGGCAGGCGGACCTCGGCGCCCGGCAATTCGCCGTTGATGCGCAGCTGCACGAGAGGGCCGTTCGTGACCATGGTCCGCCCGCGTCGCACCGCTTCGACCCAGCCGTCCCAAGTGAGTTCGTCACCGAGATGGGCGTACATCCGCACCGATCCGAGCACCCAGGACCGATGCATGTCCGTGATCGAGTCCTCGCCACCGGAAGCGGTCACGCGGAAGCCGCAGTTCAGGGCGCGATGCCAGACCTTGCCGGCGTAGCGGCCGTGCGTCGCACTCGTCGTCACTTCCAAGTAGTGCACCGTACCCAGAGCGATGTCGATCGCGCGAGAACGGGTGGACGTATCCTCCGAGGGCGCCCTGCGCGATGCCCACGCGAAACATGTCCGTGTTGCTGGGGTAGAGGCTCTCGATCGCAGTCCCCTCGCACCCGTGGTGAACGGCGAAATCAGTTGCTTCGTGAGGTTGATGAAGCTGATGTGGCCATAGAACGGCGACCGGTACTCCTGGCCCCACGACAGTAGGCGCTCGGGCGTGGACAGCCCCTTGTCGACGGGCCCGGCGTAGCACTGGCGGTCAAGGATGCGGCTGTCCTTGTTGGCGATCTTTTCGCCGATCGTGTCCAGATCCTCGGCCGCAGCCATGAACAGCAGGTTCTCGGGCGTGTTGCGGAGGCTGCCGCCGCAGTTCATGTGCATGTGGTCGCTGCCGCTGTACCAGCCCAGGGCGCCAAAGTCGGTGAACTGCGAAAGCGGGAGGCGCAGGACCGTGACCTTGCCTGCCTCCACCGTCACCTTGGCAGCGGCTGGCGTTCGTTCCATACCCCTGGACGCAACGATGCTGGCCTCGCCCACTGGCAGGTTCACCTCGAACTCCCCGTCCGTGTGGAAGAAGTCAAAGTGGAGAGCGCGCACCGCCACGCGATGGAAGGCCCCCGGATGGGGCGTAGGCCTTGCCGTCCGAGGCCCGCAGCATGGTCCGCGCTGGACTTGGACGACCCGTACGCTCGTCCACGACGGTCACCTTGAGCGTTCCTCCTTGGGTTGCGGTAGACCCGTTGGCGGATCTCGATGGGTCGGTCCATGCCGCCAAACGTCTGGAGCAGCCGCAGCTCGGATCCTCCGTGTCGGTTCGAGACATGGACGATCCACTCCCCGTCCGGAGACCATCGGGGCTCGAACCGGTCCCAGTCCCCGAACGTCAGTTGGTAGGGTTCCCCGCCCTTTACCGGCAGCACGTAGAGATTGCTGAACTAGCTGCCGCGGCGAGAGCTGTACACGATTCGGGTTCCGTCGGGCGACCACTGGGGCCGAGTCCGGTAAAGGGTCTCCTCCCGCAGGATCTGGGTCGCGTCGTCCATCGCTCCGGCCGCAACCGGCGCACGCCAGATCGCACTGGAACCAAGCGGAATGCCCCGGTTCGAGACGAAGACCATCTGCTTGCCGTCCGGGGACAGGGACGGCTGGATGTGCAGATCCTAGCCCAAGTTTGCCAAGCGAGGAGCGATTTTGGCCGAATTCGGCGTGTTTTGCGCTGCAAGTCGTTGGTTCTCCATGGCCAGCCCCCTGAAACCCCCAATGCAGTGCCCTAATAACTTGCAATTCCCTGACTCCCGTCCCAGGGCCTGCTCCCATCGGAGCCTGTTCGTCCGCCGGACCCCCACTCGCCCCCGCGCCAAGGGCCAGGAGCCCCACTTCACCCACCGCCTTGTCCGCTCCGTCCGCTGCGGCTCCAGGGTGCGCCCGCGTCGAGCGCATCCTCGCCCCCCAGCGCTCCCTCGAGCTCGGGGCCTGCTGCCCCGCGGTCGAGGACGAGGCCCAGCGCAGCGCCGCCCAGCTGGTGCAGGCCAGCGTCTCCCCCGTGGGCCCGGCGGCCCCGGCCGACGGCGCCGACGACCCGTCGGCCGCCCTGCCGCGGGTCGACGTCGACTCCCTGGAGCTGGTCCGCCCGCGCTCGGTCGGCGTCGAGCACGTCGCCCTGTGGGCCATGCGGCAGCTCCGTCCGCCGTCCCTGCTCGAGGAGCTGGGCCTGTCCGGTCCGCAGCGCGCCGCCGTCCTCGGCAGCCTCGTCGGCCGCATGGCCGCGCCGGCCTCCGAGCGCGCCTCGTGGCACTGGCTGCGCCAGCGCAGCGCCCTGGGCGAGCTGCTCGGCTGCGACTGCGAGACCATGGGCCGGAACGCCCTGCAGCGCGCCAGCGACCGCCTGGTGCTGGACGCCAGCGGCTTCGTGCGCCGCTCCAGGGTCCTGGCCGGCAACGTCGCCGAGGGCGGCACGCTGCAGGCCATGCTGACGGCCCTGGACGCGCCGCCCGAGGCGGTCGTCGTGCTCGACAGGGGTCTCGCCACGCAGGGGAACGTCGCCTGGCTGCGCGAGCGGCGGCGCGTCTTTGACGCGAGCCGGGCGATGGCCATCGGCACTGCCGGCGGGCAGCGCGTGCTGGCCTGCGCCGAGACGGACGGGAACGGCGAGACGCGCCTGCGCTGCGCGTCCGCGCAGCGGGCGGAGCAGGAGCGGGCGATGGCGGGGCAGGCCGGCGCGCGCCTCGAGACGGCTCTGCGGACGCTGCACGAGGGCCTGTCGCGCCAGGGCACGACCAGGCGCGTGGAGAAGGTCTGGCAGCGCATCTCACGGCTGCAGGCCCGCCATCCGTCCGCCGCCCCGCACTGCGCGATCGACGTGCAGGCCGACGACAGGGGCCGCAACGCGACGGCGGTGGCCTGGAAGCGGCAGCCGCTGGAGGGCAGCGGGGCGACCCATCCCGGGGTCCACGGCCTGCGCACCAGCAGCGTCGGCTGGGACGCCGAGCGGCTGTGGCGCACCTGCGTGATGCGGACCGACCTGGAGGCTGTCCTCCGCTCTCTCGGGAGCGCACTGGGACCGCGCCCGATCCACCACCGCAGGCCCGCGCGCAGCGCGGGCCACCTGTGCCTGTCTGTGCTCGCCTGCCAGCTGGTCCCGGTGGTCCGGCAGCGCCTGCGGGCGGGCGGGGAGACGGCCCGCTGGACGACGCTGCGCCGTCGCCTGGCGGGCCAGCGGCGGGTGACCGCGGTCTTCCGCCAGGCGGACGGACGCATGCTGCCCGCGCGCAAGGCGACGCAGGCCGAGTCCTGGCAGCGGGCGATCCACGAGCGGCTGGGCGTGGACGCCTCGCCGGGCGGGGTCCGCAAGCTGGTCGTCCAGCCTAGACGCCGAAGGAAAAATGCACGGAATGCAGTGCCACACGCCTGATTCCACGACCGCAATGTGCTCATTGCAAATGACTTATGAAATGGGGTGGCAAACTTGGGCTAGCGTCGCGAAACGACGCCCGTCAATGAATTAGACGGCCTCGCTTGACTGGCTGCGATAATGTTCACCGCCCTCCTGTCCCCCTGCGTGACTAGCGACGGTCACCGTGGGCATGACCGCTACAAGAAGATCGATGAGCAGCGGCTTCCAGCAAACGATTGACCTGATTCGGGCCGACGCCGACTCAAGCGCCGCGCAAGGGGCGTTCTTCGAACGCCTCATGAAGCGGTACTTCCAGCAGGATCCCCTGTACGCAGACCGGTTCTCCGATGTCTGGCTGTGGTCGGAATGGGCAGCCAAGCATCCAGTCTTCCCGGGTCAGGACATAGGCGTGGACCTGGTAGCCGAGGAGCACGGGGGCGGGTACTGCGCGATCCAGTGCAAGTTCCACGCGCCTCAAACCCGCATCTCCAAAGCTGCACTCGACTCATTCATTTCCGCATCGGCGCGGGATCCGTTCACTGCGCGCCTGGTGGTTGATACAGGTCACGAGTGGGGACGGAATGCCCGGAGGACGATCGACGGGCTGATACCGGCCTGCCAAGTACTCCGGTTCAACGATCTCGCCGACCGTACCATCGACTGGCCGAACCTTAGGCGTCGAGATCCGGATGCGCTGCGTTGGCGCCCCAAGCCGTTCAGTTTGCGTCCGCACCAGAAGCAGGCCCTGGAAGACGTCGTCCGAGGCTTCCAAGAGCGCAGCCGCGGCAGGCTTGTCATGGCCTGCGGCACCGGGAAGACGTTCACGGCGATGCGCATCGCCGAGACCATAACCGGTGTCGGTGGACGCGTTCTCTACCTGGTGCCCTCAATTTCGCTGTTTCAGCAGTCGATGCGTGCGTGGGCCGAGCAGCGAACCGTGTCCCACCGCTATGTCGGCATCTGCTCGGACACCCGCGCTGGGCGCAATGACGAGGATGCCTCGCTTGAGGAACTGGAGATTCCCGTGACAACGGATCCGACCGCGATCGGCAGTGCTTTGCGCGAGTTGACACCGGATGCCATGACGGTCGTTTTCTGCACGTACCATTCCCTCGCTCTCGTCGAGCGGGCGCAGGACGGCGGCGCGCCACCCTTCGACCTTGTGCTTTGCGACGAGGCGCACCGGACTACGGGCATCGACCGCCCAGGCGACAAGACGTCGCCGTTCGTGCTCGTGCATGACTCCAAGCGGATACGCGCCTCGAAGCGGCTCTACATGACCGCGACGCCGCGCTTGTACACGGAGGGCGCCAGGTCGAAGGCGGCGCGCCAGAGCGTCGAGGTGTTCTCGATGGACGATCCGGCGACCTATGGAACAGAGTTCCACCGGTTGCCGTTCTCGCGGGCCGTGGAACAGGACCTGCTTGCCGACTACAAGGTCGTCGTGCTCGCCATTTCCGAGGGGCACGTCGACTCAGCGTTGCAGGCTCATTTGACCGCGAACCGCGGCAAGCTCAACCTCGACGACGCAGCCAAGATTGTCGGCTGCTGGCGCGCGTTGCAAAACCCTGAGAACCGGCCACCTGGCGACGGACCGATTCGGCCTCTCGCCCGCGCGATCGCGTTCACGAACACCATCAGGTCGTCAAAGCGGCTCGAGGCGCATTGGGACGGCGTCGTTGGACAGGCCGTTGCTCAACTGCCGGAATCGGAGCGGGCCGAAGCGCTCAAGTGCGAAACCCAGCACGTCGATGGCCGATCTCACGCGCTCGACCGCAAGCGACGCATCGAGTGGTTGAAGGGCACCTCCGAAGGCACTTGCCGCATCCTTTCGAACGCCCGCTGCCTGTCCGAGGGGATCGACGTGCCGGCCCTGGACGCGGTGCTCTTCATGAGTCCCCGCAACAGCCATATCGACATCGTGCAGGCCGTCGGTCGGACGATGCGGAAGGCGGAGGGCAAGACGTACGGCTACATCGTTCTGCCGATCGCGGTGCCGCCGGGCGCCGACCCGGTCACAGCGCTTAATGACAACAAGCGGTTCGCCGCAGTGTGGGGCGTGCTTCGCGCCCTGCGCTCGCATGACGACCGGTTCGACGCCGAGATCAACCAGATCGACCTGAACGACACGCCGACGGACCGCATCATCTTCAGTGGTGACGGAACGGGCGAGGACAGGGACATTGGCGTTCCGGATTCCCTGCCCTTCGCGCCGCTCGAACTCCCACCGGAGGCGATCTACGCGAAGATCGTCGAGAAGTGTGGCGACCGCAAGTACTGGGAGACCTGGGCCAAGGACGTCGCCGACATCTTCTCGCGCCTCGTCGTCCGGATCGACGGGCTGCTCCACAATTCGGAGAATACAACGCTGCGGGAGTGGTTCGACGCGTTCCACGGCGAACTGAAACTCTCGATCAACGAGTCGATCACGCGCGAAGCCGCCGTTGACATGCTGGCCCAGCACATCCTGACGCGGCCAGTCTTCGAGGCGCTGTTCGAGAGATACGACTTCGCCTCAAATAACCCCGTCGCCAGGGTGCTCGATGATCTGCGACGGGACTTTGGCGAGTTCGGCCTCGAGAACGAGACTCGCGATCTGGAGGGCTTCTACGAGAGCGTCCGGAGGCGGGCGCGCGGCCTCGACAACACCGCGGCGCGCCAGCGTGTGCTGATGGAGCTGTACGAGAAGTTCTTCGCGACCGCCCTGGAGAAGGAGGCCGACCGGCTCGGCATCGTCTACACGCCGGTCGAGATTGTCGACTTCATCCTCAACAGTGCCGAGCACGTCCTGAAGCGGGAGTTCGGCCGCTCGCTGACCGACGAAGGAGTGCACCTGCTGGACCCGTTCACCGGCACCGGCATCTTTCTGGTGCGGCTGCTTCAGTCTGGGCTGGTTCGGGACGAGGACCTGACGCGGAAGTACCGCGAGGAGCTGCACGCCAACGAGATCGTTCTTCTCGCCTACTACATCGCCGCGATCCACGTCGAAGAGGCGTTCCACGGCAGGCGGGGGGAGGACAGCGACTACGAACCATTCGGCCGCATCGTCCTGACCGACACGTTCAATCTGCACACCGAACGGAGCGGGTTCCCGAGGGAGTGGCTGCCGGACAACAGCGAACGGGTCGAGCGTCAGCAGAAGCTGCCGATCCAAGTGATCGTCGGCAACCCCCCTTGGTCCGCAGGTCAGCGAAGTTCAGCGGACGACAACCCCAACGTGGACTACCCGGAACTGGAACGCCGCGTGGCCGACACCTACGCCAAGCGTTCGACCGCAACGAACAAGAACAGCCTGTACGACACCTACAAGATGGCGATCCGCTGGGCGTCGGACCGGATCGGCGATCAGGGCGTTGTCGCCTTAGTCACGAATGGCTCGTGGATCGACGGCAACGTCGACTCCGGTGTGCGGGCCTGCCTCGCGGAGGAGTTCAGCAGCATCCACGTTCTGAACCTGCGGGGCAACCAGCGCACCCAAGGTGAGCGCTCCCGTCAAGAGGGTGGCAAGGTCTTCGGCCAAGGCTCCCGCGCTCCGGTCGCGATCACGATCCTGGTGCGCAATCCGGACGCCGCGCAAGCCGGCTGCCGCATCCTGTACCGCGACATCGGCGACTACCTGAAGCGCGAGGAGAAGCTCGCGATCCTGCGCAAGGCGGGCTCGATCGCCGGCATCGACGACTGGCGGGAGATCAAGCCCGACCGGCACCACGACTGGATCGGCCAGCGCGACGAGGCATTCCAAGACTTCTACCCATTGGGATCGAAGGCAACGAAGGCCGGGAAGTCGGACGATTCAATCTTCCGGCTCTACAGCAACGGGTATAAGACCAACCGCGACGCCTACCTCTACAACTTCTCGCGCACGGCCTGCGAAGAGAACGCGCGCGGGGTGGTGGGCGACTACATGGGTGCCAAGCGGATGCTGGAGGAGAATCCGAGGTGCTCCGTTGAAGAAGCCGCCCGCCGCCATTCCTCGCAAGTCCGTTGGGACCGTGAGTTGAAGAACAACCTGCGCCGTCGGAGGGCAGCGACATTTTCGCCGGAAAGAATCTGGAAGACGAGCTACCGGCCCTTCGTCAAGCAGCACTGCTACGTTGACTACCTGCTTATAAGCAACAAATGCCAGCAGGACAGAATCTTCCCGCTGCCCCCCCCCCCACCTGTCCAGAATCTGTGCTTACCCCCACATAAAGTCAAAGAATCGCGCCATCTGCGTGCCAGGTGTGGGCGCGACCAGGGGGTTCTCGGCTCTGATGGTCGACACGATGCTGGACATTCAGCTGATGTTCAACGGACAGTGCTTCCCGCGTTACCAGCACGAGTGGAGAATCGCGTCATCTGCGTCCCGGGAATCGGCGCCAACAAGCCATTCTCGGTCCTCATCGCCGACCGAACGCCTGATCTGCACTTCCTCGAGTTCGGCCAGTGCTTCCCCCGTTGGACCTATCCCCAGTACCCGCGGGGGTGTCTTTGACAAGGCCGACCTATTCGCCACCGAACTGAAGCGTGTCGACAACATCACCGACACAGCGCTACGTGCCTTCCGTATGTACTACGCCGACGACGAGATCACCAAGGACGCGATCTTCGACTACGTCTACGGCGTGCTCCACGCGCCCGCGTACCGCGAGCGGTTCGCAAACGACCTGTCCAAGGCGTTGCCACGAATTCCGATGGCGCCCGACTTTGGTGCCTTTGCCGCGGCTGGCCGAGATCTGGCGACCCTGCACCTCGGCTACGAGACCTGCTCTGAGCAACCGCTGGAGATCGTAGGAACCCAGCCTGGCATGCTCGAGCCGCGTCACTTCCGTCTTGGGAAACGGGCGATGCGCTTTGCGGATGACGACAGGACCGTGCTGATCGTCAACGAGCACGTCCGCCTCGCGGGTATTCCGGGCGAAGCCCACGATTACGTGGTCAATGGACGGTCGCCACTGGAGTGGTTCATCGACCGCTATCGCGTGAAGCGAGACTCTAGAAGCGGAATCTTGAACGACCCTAACGCTTGGTTCTCGAAACCTAGGGATCTCGTCACGGCGATTCGGCGGGTCGTGCACGTGAGCGTCGAGACTGTCCGTATCGTTGCCGGCCTCCCAGAGCCGTTTGCCGACTCGGAAAGTGACGAAGTCGGAATGCGGAAGGTCTGATCCATCACACCACGGCCATGGTCACGTCAGGGCAGCCAGACACGCCGGAGTTCAAGAGCACGACCGGGGCGCCCCGAAATGGGTTGCCATCCGACTGCGTCATGCTGCTCCAACGGATTGCACGTGCGCATTCGGCACCACTCGGGGGAGTGGGCCGGTTGGCGACCAAGTGAGCGAGGGGATCGGCTTCGGCTCTATCGTCAGTCCGGTACAGCACCTCCGGCCATGCGGTTGCGTCTCGGACCGGGCATCGGCACAGCTCATGCGCCGACCAGTCGGTGTCGCCAGACGGTCGGCGGTCTCATTGAGGTTGCGGCGCCGGCTGCCTTGCCGCAGTACCGCCGCTGGCTGCATCTCCTATTCCCCAGACGGCTGCCTTCTTCGATGTTCAGTGATAGGGATGGAGTGACGGGCAATGGAGGATGAACGATGGCGACGATCAGTGTGCGGCAACTCAACGATCATGTGGTCGGGCGCCTCAAGCAGCGCGCCCTATTGAACAATCGCTCCCTAGAGGGCGAGGCACGCCATATTCTCGAGAGTGGCGTAGCCGATGACATGGCGGCGAAGCGTGCGGCGTTCATTGTGGCGTCGGACCGGCTGCGGCGCAAGACGGAGGGCCGCCGGCATACCCCAGCGGAAGAGTTGATCCGCAAGGATCGCGACCGCGGCCATCGCAACTATTGATGCGCTAGGTCGTCGATCCGAGGATCGCTTCGGCTGCTCCAGCCGTATCTTTACCGGCGCAAGGTCCCACGCCAGGGGCATCCGCCGCGCCGTCCTCGAGGAGCGCGTCCCAGCCGGGCTGAAGAACTGGCTGATGGCGCCCGAAACCTCTGTGGAGGCGATGTGATCCTACCCCAAGTTCGCCAAGCGAGGAGCGATTTTGGCCGAATTCGGCGTGTTTTGCGCTGCAAGTCGTTGGCTTGCAATGGCCAGCCTCCCTGAAACCCCCAATGCAGTGCCACAGCAACTTACAATGCCCTGACTCCCGTCCCAGGGCCTGCTTCCATCGGAGCCTGTTCGTCCGCCGGACCCCCACTCGCCCCCGCGCCAAGGGCCAGGAGCCCCACTTCACCCACCGCCTCGTCCGCTCCGTCCGCTGCGGCTCCAGGGTGCGCCAGCGCACCCTGCGCAACCTCGGCCGCCACTTCGCCCTGCCGCGCGGGGACTGGCCGGCGCTGTGCGCCCGCGTCGAGCGCATCCTCGCCTCCCAGCGGTCCCTCGAGCTCGGGGCCTGCTCCCCCGCGGTCGAGGACGAGGCCCAGCGCAGCGCCGCCCAGCTGGTGCAGGCCGGCGTCGCCCCCGTGGGCCCGGCGGCCGCTCTGCCGCGAGTCGACATCGACTCCCTGGAGCTGGTCCGCCCGCGCTCGGTCGGCGTCGAGCACGTCGCCCTGTGGGCCATGCGGCAGCTCCGTCCGCCGTCCCTGCTCGAGGAGCTGGGCCTGTCCGGTGCGCAGCGCGCCGCCGTCCTCGGCAACCTCGTCAGCCGCATGGCCGCGCCGGCCTCCGAGCGCGCCTCGTGGCACTGGCTGCGCCAGCGCAGCGCCCTGGGCGAGCTGCTCGGCTGCGACTGCGAGACCATGGGCCTGAACGCCCTGCAGCGCGCCAGCGACCGCCTGCTGCGCCACCGCGACACGATCGAGACACGTCTCTTCCAGCGCGCCGCCGACCTGTTCGACCTGCAGCCCACCGTCACCCTGCACGACCGGACCAGCACGTGCTGCGAGGGCGCGGCGGACCGGCAGCCGCTGGCCCGCCGCGGCCATTCCAGGGAGAAGCGCCACGACTGTCCGCCGCTCACGCTGGGCCTGGCGCTGGACGCGCCGCCCGAGACGGCCGTCGTGCTCGACAGGGGTCTCGCCACGGAGGGGAACGTCGCCTGGCTGCGCGGGCGGTGGCCATCGGCACCGCCCGGCGGGCAGCGCGCGCTGGCCTGCGCCGAGACGGACGGGAACGGCGAGACGCGCCTGCGCTGCGGGCGGAGCAGGAGCGGGCGATGGCGGGGCAGGCCGGCGCGCGCCTCGAGACGGCTCTGCGGACGCTGCACGAGGGCCTGTCGCGCAAGGGCACGACCAGGCGCGTGGAGAAGGTCTGGCAGCGCATCGGACGGCTGCAGGCCCGCCATCCGTCCGCCGCCCCGCACTGCGCGATCGACGTGCAGGCCGACGACAGGGGCCGCAACGCGACGGCGGTGGCCTGGAAGCGGCAGCCGCTGGAGGGCAGCGGGGCGACCCATCCAGGGGTCCACGGCCTGCGCGCCAGCAGCGTCGGCTGGGACGCCGAGCGACTGTGGCGCACCTGCGTGACGCGGACCGACCTGGAGGCTGTCCTCCGCTCCCTCGGGAGCGCACTGGGACCGCGCCCGATCCACCACCGCAAGCCCGCGCGCAGCGCGGGCCACCTGTGCCTGTCGGTGCTCGCCTGCCAGCTGGTCCCGGTGGTCCGGCAGCGCCTGCGGGCGGGCGGGGAGACGGCCCGCTGGACGACGCTGCGCCGTCGCCTGGCGGGCCAGCAGCGGGTGACCGCGGTCTTCCGCCAGGCGGACGGACGCATGCTGCACGTGCGCAAGACGACGCGGGCCGAGTCCTGGCAGCGGGCGATCCACGAGCGGCTGGGCGTGGACGCTTCGCCGGGCGGGGTCCGCAAGCTGGTCGTTCAGCCCAGACGACGAAGGAAACATGCACGGAATGCAGTGCCACACGCCTGATTTCACGACCGCAATGTGCTCATTGCAAATGACTTATGAAATGGGGTGGCAAACTTGGGCTAGGAGCCGAAGTACAGCCGAGCGCGCGGATAGACGTGATCCACCGTGAGCCGCTCGGACGTGCCGACGGTGCCGTCCGGCAGCGCCGCGAGGTTGTACGACCCGGACGGAGAGGCCGTCACGTACACGACCTTCGAGCCGTCGGGCGACCAGGTTGGGTCCAGGTTCAGGTCGTCGCCCTGGGCCAGCGCGACGGTCCGGCCCGTGACAACCTCCAGTGCCATCAAGTTGATGCGCAGGTAGCGATCGTCGGCGGTGTAAGCGATCCAGCGACCGTCCTGCGACCAAACCGGAGAGGAGTCGTAGGTAGCCCCGAGGTCAGCTCGTAGGCTACGTCTCCGTCAACACGGACCTTCCAGATCGACCCCGCCATGCTGAACGCGATCCACTGGCCGTCCGGAGAAAAGCTCGGCCGCCAGGGCGTGCTCGCCACCAGCGGCAGATAGAAGTTGTGCATGTAGCTGCCGCCAGTGCGCGCAGACGGATACGGGTTGCGCACGACGGCCGCCTCCAAGGCAGAGAACGGCGATTCGACGGTCTGGGCGGCAGCGAAGTCGGCGAACGCAACGACCAGAGCCATGGAGATGTAGAGCAGCGATTGCTGGTGTGCCGGAGTTCGGGGCCTGCGGATCATTGCGGCCGTTCGATCTTGCCGAACATGTTGCCGCCGTAGTTGCGTCCCCACCACATCCCTGCGTACGCATCGCGATAGAAGGCGACGCGGGCGGTGTAAGTGCCGATTCCCGGGACTGCGAGGTCCGTGACGCTCACCACGGGCGTGTCGCCCGCCCAGACGAGCTTGACCGGAACCGGCACAGTGACGTCCACGCTGCCGAACACGATGCGCGCGTGGAACGTCCAGAGATCACCGGCCACCTTGACGGCCTTCTCGATCTCGTAGCGCTCGCTGCGCATTGGGACGGGCGTTTCGTCCTCGCCCTCGGCCGCCGGCTCGGCACCCTCGGCAGGAAACACCGTGAACTGGCCGACGAGCGCGGCACCGCGCATCGAGGCTTCAAACGCCTCCTCCAGCGCCTGACGTTCCTCGGGCGACTCCGCCACTGAAGAACAACCGGCGAGGATCAGTGTGAGAGCAACCGCGAGTCGCATGGGCATGGAAGCCTAGATGGTACAGGACTCAACTCAGCCCTAGGAGCCCAGAACGAGGCCCTAGAGGGACGAATCCTGCTGCTCCGGATCGGGCCGGACACGCGGTTCGGTCTCCGTCGGAAAGTCCTCCGGAACCGGCTGCGTGACGTCTCCGGTGACGACCCATTCCGCACCCCGTTTGAACGTCGTGATGAACCCGTTGCAGCGCTGCGAGACCAGGGCATGGCCGAGGGTGGTGTGGAAGATCCGGCCCTCGCCGTACCGGATCGTCATCAGGATCGGCTCGTGCTCGCCCGTACCCTCCGACTCCACGGTGGAGAACGCTGTGGCCAGCACGGTCAGGTTCTCCGCCGGACCCCGCAGCCTGTCGTACAGCTCGTCGTTGGAGTGCATCCACTTCGTCGGCAACCCGCGGGTGATGGGGTGGTCGCTGTCGCGGATGTCGATCGCGAACTCGTGGCGGATGCCGTGGCTCCCACCGATGCCCGGCGTGTCATCTCTCACGAACTCGTTGTCCCTGAGCCGGACATACGGGCCGTGGCGCTCCGTGCGGTCGCCCCATCCGCCAACGCCGATCATCTGGTTGTAGGCAAGCCACTCCGGGAAGGCATTGTTGGCGGCGTGGACGGACACGAACCCGCCTCCGCCGGAGACGAAGGCTTCGAAGTCCTCCATCGCGCCCTCGCCCCACGGTTCGCCGTTGTAGTTCGACACCACAAGGTCGTAGTCGGCGAAGGGCGGCCGGTAGCTGTCCATGTCACCGCCCTTCGGAGGCGTGGTCGCAACGCCGACCGTGAACATCCCGGTCTCCTCGAGGTACCCCTTCAAGTACCCGGTCGTCGTGGGCCAGATCCGATGGTTGCTCTGGCCATCCACGATCAGTGCCTTGTAGACCGTGGCGGATGCCTCTTCAGGAGCCTCGGACGACTCAGGCGCCGCGCCGCAGCCGAGACCAAGAGTCAGCGCAGCGATGAGTATCCAAATTCGAGACGGCACAAACATGCCCAAACTACCACGAAGTCCATCGATGCGCATACCCCTCCCTGCAGGACAGGCCGAACCGGCTACGCTCAGGGCTGGACGCTCGGTGACGGTCTGGCAGCGGTACTGGCTTTACCAGATGCCGGGACTGCTGGTCCTTGGCATTCTGGCGTTCACTGGCGTGCATTGGTTCGAAATACCGGCTTGGGCTGGCGCCGCTGCGGTGGGTGCGTGGCTGGTCAAGGACATTGCGCTGTACCCGCACCTCAAACGCGCGTACGAAGGCGCCAAGCCCACGGGTCCTGACGCGCTGGCTGGCCGTGCGGGTGTAGCGCAGGGGTCGATCGCACCGCGCGGGACGATCAAGGTCGGCGCAGAGTTGTGGACGGCGGAGAGCCCAAGTCCCATCTCGGACGGTCAGGAGGTCAGAGTGGTCCGGTGCGAGGGCATGATTCTCCACGTGGAGGCGATCTCCAGCGAAGGAGTCAGGGGAGGCGACTGACCTTCGGGGAGCAATCGTCGCCCTTACTGCGAGAACGCGGTGAGGATCGATCCGGACGCACGGCCCAGCAACAGCCGCACCTTTGCGAGGTGGTACCTAGCCTCCATCATTTCGCTCCAAGCCTCGGACTCCTCCAGGCGGGCGAGCTCGACATCGGCCAGAGATGCGACGCCCTCGTCGAACTGGGCCATCAGCGCGTCAACGCTCAGTCGTGCTACGTCGTAGGCCTCCCGCGCAAGCTCGGTTGCACGCTGCGCGGCTCCCAGTTCAACCAGCGCTCGGCGTCGCTCCAGTGCAAGTGCCGCCAGTCTGGATTCCCTCTGGATTGCCAGCTCGCGATGCGAGATCTCTGCCTGGGCGATACGCTCAGCCGTGTCACGGCCAGCGAAGATCGGCAAGCGAACGGCCACTCCTGCCTGCCAGTTGTGTCGCTCGAACCGACGATAGAAGTCCTCAAAGTTGTTGAACCGGGCCAGCATCGAGTACTGCCCGACGAGGTCCAGGCTGGGATAGCGGCTCGACTTCGCCGCCGCGACGTCTTGGTGCGCGACGCGCAACTGCGCGTCGAGGGTCAGGATCTCGGGATGCTCGGCGGTCGGTGGATCGTAGCCGGCAAGCGAGGGGGGCACACCGAGGTCACGGTCCATGTCCTCGATCCGGGGCGACAGTCGCGTTCCGACGTCAACGCCCAGCCGCCACCGGAGCTCCTCCTCCAACAGGCCTCCCATCTCCATGGCGTCGACGACGCGGGCCGAAGCCCGAGCCGTGGCCAGCCTTGCCTTCGACAGGGCCAAGGGCGTGTCGAAGCCCTCGCCAACCCGGAGCTGCGTCAGGTCCTCGAGCCGCCGAAAGCTGTCCGCGTCCTGGCGTAGCCGGTCCAAGGAGCGGGTCGCAAGCTCGAAGTCCAGGTAAAGCGCGCCCGCGCGGTAGGCGGCATCGAGGCGCGCGGCGGTCGCGCCGTGCTGGTCGGCCTCCAGCCGGAACCGAGCGCCCGCACGCCTCTGTGGTCGTGCGAGATCGAACAGTGGCTGCCGCACCGTGAGCTGCGCCACGGACGGCACCGTACCCAGCACGCTCTGCGGAATGCCGGAGGTTGCCCCCAGGCCCGAGGAGCCGTACATGCGAGGCTGACGCTCCGACCGCACGAGCCTCAGGTCGCTCGCAGCCCTACCCACGGCAAGATCCGCCAGCCGGACATCCGTGCTCTGGGCAAGCGCCATGCGGACTGCATCGCGCAATCCAATCTGGAGCGGCGGCGAGTCCGCAATGGCCCCGACCGGGAAAATCAAAAGGGCGATCGTTGCGATAAGGATCCTATTCACGACGCAAAGCCTCCACTGGATCGAGCCTGGACGCGCGGGCCGCAGGCAACCAACCAAACACGACACCGGTAGCCACCGCGGCCAAGAGGCCGAGCCCCGTCCAGCCAAAGGGGATATGGACCTCCAAGTTCGGACGGAACGAGGCCGCAGTCCAGAGCATGACGAGTCCCGACACCGCACCGACCACACCACCAACGCCGCCAAGCAGGACGGACTCCGTCAGGAACTGGAGACGTATCTCGCGTCGTGTCGCTCCAAGCGCCTTACGGATGCCAATCTCGAAGGTGCGCTCCGAGACACCAATCACCATTGTGATCGCGATGAAAACTCCGCTGAGTGCCAGCGTGACCGAGGCGGCCAGAAACAACGCCGCCCGGAGCGCGGCAAGGATGCGCTCGGCAGTGTCGAGCAGGCCGGACAAGGTTGCAACCTTGTACAGCGACCCTGGGCGATGCCGTGACTGCAGGGTCTGCAGAACGGTAGCGGCCACCTCGTCGACGTGGTCCAGGGACTCCGCTGCCACGTAGAGGGGGTCGATCCGCTCCGTCGACAGAAAGTACTCCGCCACGGTGTGTGGTACGAGGGCCGAGTTGTCGTTGACTTCGGATTGGCCGAAGGTCTCGACACCCTCCTCAAACACCCCGATCACCTCGAAATCCATGCCGTGCAGCTGAAGGCGCTGGCCGACCGGCGGTCGATTCCGGCCGAAGGCCAGCGTGGCGAGATCCGGCGTGACCAGTGCCACGCGGGCACGTTCGTCCAGATCGCGCCGCTCGAGAAATCTGCCCTCGCTCACCGTGAGGTTGCGCACCAGTCGGTAGGACTCATTGGACCCGAGCACCCTCACCTGCTTCGGCCGGCCCTCCACGACGAGCGAGTCCCAGGAGGTCGTTACGCCCGACACCGCGGTCGCGGCGTCCCCCAGACGTGCCCGCACCGCCTCGACATCGGCGAAGTTGATGAAGTCGGCCTCCGCCTCCGAGACGCCGCCGCCAGGCTCGTAGTAGGCATAGACAAGGTTCGAACCGACGCCCTTGATCTGCTTCAGGACGAAGTTGCTGACGGTTCCGCCCACTGCTGCGACGAAGGCGATCGATGCGACGGCGGCCGCCACGCTCAAGGCGGTGAGCAGGGTCCGCAGCGGGCGGACCCACAGGGATCGGAACGCCAGTCCGACGACATCGATTGGGCCCCGTGGCCGCAGGCCCCTCACAGGCCCTTCATTAGCTTGCGCACCTGCCCAATGGTCTCGAGATGCCTCGAGCGGTTGGGATGCGCGAGATACATCTCCAGCAACTCCCGCGACCGCGGGTAGAGATCCTTGCGCTTGCTCTGGATCCACGTCTTGGCCGCAACGAGAGCAACCTCCGGGTTGTTCGGCTCGCGGGTCAGGGCCTCCTCAAGCAGAGCGTCGCTGTCCTCAGCGTCGCCCGTTCTGGCGAGGTATTCCGCGTACGCGACATCGTGGGAAACGTCCTCGGGAGCATGCGCACGAGCTGCCGCCAGGCTTTTCCCCTCCAGATCGTGGTCCCCCCGCCTCGCATGCAAGGCGGCCCATGCTCGGTGCCCCGAACCTGGATCCAAGGCAGCGAGACGGTCCGCGATCCGTTCGGCTTCCCTCAGGTCGCCGCCCACCATGCCCGGTGCTTCCAAGTGGAAGCCGTGCAGCGCCTTCAGAGCCGCCAAGTTGGATGAATCCAACGACACGGCCTTCTCGAAATGGGACTTGACCGCCCTGGCCAGAGGAAAGGCCTTGATCTTGCGGATCCCGGTGAACTGCTCTGCACGTCTGCCCTTTGCCAATCCGAGCCAAAGGAAGATTTCCGAGTCCTTCGGCACTAATTCGGCCGCACGCTCGAATGCCTTCTGCGCCTCTTGGAACCGGTCCGCCATGAAGTGGCCAGCCCCTTCCTCCAAGTACTCCTCGGCTGTGGACGCCCCCATGCCCGCAACGCAGACAAGGGCAGTCAGCAGGACGGAACCAAACCTACGGAGAACCAATGTCACCCTCCACCGTCACTCTCCGGCCGACTGCCAATGTTCCCGAACGCGCCCTAAGGACCGTGTCAGTCTCCTGCAGTCCGCTCTCTATCACCACGTATCGTGTACCAGTCGTTCCCAGACGCACAAGCCGCCGTTCGGCCCTGCCTCCTCGCAGGAGCCACACCCAAGCACCATCGGCACCCTCGTTCACGACTTCCCTCGGCAGGCTGAGGGATCGTTCGGCTCGCTCTGTGACGACGCGCACCCCGACGGCGAGGTTCGGCAGAAGCCGGCCATCCGTGTTGTCGGCGGTGCACAGAACTTCGCCGACCCGTCGCCTCCCGACCGCGACGACTTCCGTCGCGAGGCGGTCAACGGTGCAGGGCCACTCGCGGCCGGGAGCGGAGTCCGTTGTCAGGACCGCGGTCGAGCCCAGATCGATCCGACCAAGGTCCGGCTCGTCGACCTGGATCCGCACTCGGACCGATGCCAGATCGCCGATCATCGCCACTGCATCGCCAGCCCGCAGGTGGTCGCCCTCCGCCACGTCCAGCCCATAGAGGATACCGTCCCGTGGCGCACGAATCGTGAGGCCGTCCACGGCCCGGGACGACTGACGCAGACTTGCTTGAGCCTCGCGCACTTGCGCCGCCAGTTCCCTCTCCCTCCCTGAGGCAACGGGCGCCTGCAGCCGACCGCGTATGCCTTCGACCTCGGCGCGAAGGACGCTGGCCTTCCGTCGGGCCTGGTTTGCGACGGAAGCCGCAATCGCTCCGGCCTCCGCCAGTCGGGCCAATCGACCCTCCTCCTGAATCGCGCTGCGCAAAGCGCTCTCGGCCCCTCGCAAGGAAGCCTCCAGCTGCGCCTTCTGTCCCGGTTCGATACCGCTCCGCAACGCAGCGAGTCTGGCGCGGGCTGCCGCAAGGTGAGCCTCGCTTCGTGCCCGTTCGTCCGATTGGCCGGCGTCAGCAAGACGCACCAGCACCTGGCCTCGCTCGACGGCATCGCCGCGCTCAACAGTCACCACGCGCACCTGCCCTGACTGCTCCGACCGGACCCCCGCTCGGCTGAAGGGATCGACCTGGCCGCTCGTGACCAAAGCGGTCTCCACGTCGCGCAACGCGGGCGTCACGGAGACTGTGTCTGGGTCTCCCTCCGAGCAACCCAAGGCACTCGCGAGGAACACCGGAACCATCAACGCAGTGGTCCTCGACATGGACGGCTTCTAGGGCGTCTCCGGCCGGTGGGAGAAAGCCCAAGCGCGCAGGTCCGTCTCTCCGGGGGTGTAGTTCACCACGGCGTACTCCCCGGCCGGAAGGGGTTCCACCGGCCAGACCTTGTACACAAGCGGAGCCAGCTGCTGCCGGAACACTTCCACGTCGCCCTGGACCTCCGTCTGCTCCTCCGTCCTCGGCAGTAGGTAGATCTCCTGCAGCACCCTCCGGTCCTTGCCCTCCTCGGGAAGCACGCGTGCAATGCCGAAACGCGAGAAGGTGTCCAGCCGGAGATAGAACACTGGCTTCTCGTCCGTCGTGACCGTGTCGGCGCTGAGACCCGGTGTCGCGAGCGTGATCTTGCCCGCCTGCACGGGCACCGGCGCGATCGTGTTCAGGAAGGCGCGCTTCTTGCTCTTCCCTGCCTCCCAGAACACTTGCTCCAGAGGCTCCACCGCACCACTCCGGACGTGGTAGACCCCGTCGCCGATGGGGACGTTGTGCAGCTCGGTTCGCGCTCGGCGCTCCGCGATGCGTTCAACCTGTTCCTCCTCCCTGCGCTCCGCAGCCTGGGACTGCATCTGCCGCCGGTAGGTGTGCGTGCGCTCCATGTCGACGATCTCGACCGGAATCTCCTCCCACTGGCCTCGGTCAAGGCTGAAGTAGCGAACCCGGTCGTCGACGACCTCGAATTCACGAACGGGCAGACGCGACCCGTCCTCCAGGAACACGACGAGCCTCTGCGCGAACACGAAGGATGCGCAGCCCAGAACGAAGCAACTCACTCGAATCAGTCGCGGCATAGTCAGCGATCAAGTAGGCCCCTCAAAGCACCGTTGGACCCTGCACTCAGAACTGTACGCGAAGCTGCAGTGACGCCAGCCGTCCCGGCGCCAGCGCCGTACCCGAGAAGAGTCCGCTGAAGTTGATGACGTTGAGCCTGTCGGTGACGTTGCGGACATCCGCCTGCAGGGTGAGCGACCGGTGGCCGCGCTCCCAGATGCGCGCACCGAACGAGAAGTCAAGGCTGTACCTTGGCCTCACCCTGCCGCGCTCCAAATTGACCCTCTGCAGGATCTCGGTCGGGATCCCGGCGCCGACCGGCATCCCCTCGTCGTCATCGTCCACATCCCCGCCCGGACCGTCGTCGTCATCCTCGTCGTCATCGTCGTCTTCGATCTCGATCGGCAGTCCGCTGCCGTACCGGATACCGACGGAAAACCACGCCCGCCGCGAGAGATCGACCTGGAAAACGGCCGCCACCGTATTGCGCTGGTCCTGGGTGATGGGGAACTCGGTCACGCCGTCACGCAGTTCCTCGGCTTCCCCGCCCTCGACGAACAGTCCGCCGGTCACTGGCGACCAGGTGCGACCCAGCATGTGCGAATAGCTGGCCACCGCCGACACTCGGCCCCAGCGCGGCGCCTCGAGCCGGACCTCGGTGCCCTCGACACGGGCAAGGGCGAACGTGATGGGGAACGACAGTCCGGTGTTGAGGAAGACGTCGTCGTCAATGGCGTGGGCGATGGACCTCCAGTAGTGCTTCGCCTCGAGCCGGAACTTGTCGGCGAAGGGCTTGCGCACCCCAACCTCGAAGAAGTTCGCCCTGCTGGTGGGAACGGCGATGTTGCCTTCGATCTCCTCCAAGCCCAGGCCCGCCGCCGCGCTGCTCAGGAGCAGGTTCTCGATCGGTGGCGGCTGGAAGATGCGATCGTACGCGGCGTAGATCTGCACGCCCACAACAGGGACGTGATAGCTGACCGCCAGGCGCGGGCTCAAGAGGATGTCGGTGACGAGGAACTCGTAGTGGTCGAACCGAACACCTAGGCTTGCCGCGAACGCGCCGAAACGAATCTGATCCTGGACGTACACCGATGCCTCGGTGCTCCGCTTGCGGTCCCGAAAGTCGAGGTCCAGCTCGGGCAGTTCGTCGGGCTCGGCAAGGGCGAAGCGTTCCTGGACGGCATTCGAGCGTACGTCGCCGCCCATCTTGAAGGTGTGCTTCTCACCATCGATGGTGAGGTCGGCCATCATGGCGGTGCCGTCCAAGTTGCGGCCGTGCTCGACATAGACCGGCGTCGCGAGGGGATTGCTCCACAGCCCGCTGGTCAGACTACGCTGCATGCCCCGCATCGAGAACAGGCTGCGCGACGAGATCGATCGCTGGTAGTGGACTTGGACCGTGTTCTCCGCGAGGGCGCGATCCTGCCTCTGGCCCGCCTCCTGCTGCTCCAAGTCGTTTGGCACGAGGAACCTCGTGCGGTTGAACCGGCCATAGGCGGACACCCGATCGCGGCCCGTCAGGTCGCGGGCGAACCGCAGATTGCCACCTCCGGTGGTGCCCCTGTTGGTGAAGTTCTCCAGCGACGGTGGGTCGAGATAGCGATCCGTCGCACCCGATCGCAGCCCGACCGAGAGCACGTTTCGCGACGTTGCGTACTGGTGGGTCAGCCCACCGAGGGCAGTGCCATAGCTCCCCCCAGACAACTGTGCAGTCGACCGGTGGCCCACCGCGCCCGTACGGCGCGAGTCCAGTGCGATCACGCCGCCCAGCCTCCGACCGTACTCGGCGGGTATCCCGGCGGTAAACACCGTGACGGACTCGAACTCGTCGTTTTCGAACGGCGGCGCAAACGCAAGCGAGCGGTTGTCGTAGAGCGGCATCCCGTCAATGACGTACTGGGTGTCGTACTCGGCGCCGCGCGGGTGCAGCACCGCGTTGGCCTCGAGCAGCCAGCCGGGCATGGTCGTGATCACGTCGACTGTGCTGCGGCCAGGTGTCGTTCCAAGACTCCTGCGCAGGAAGCCGCGGCCAACGCGCACGGGCTGGGACGGGCGGTCCGGCTCGAACAGCGGTGTGGTGCCCTGCACCGTGATGGCGCTGGTGACGGCCAGTACCGCGAGCTCGACCTCCACGGACACAGGAACAGCCGACCGCACCTCGACATCCCGCTCGAAGGGCTCGAAGCCGTCGTGGGTGACTGTGAGCCGGTAGAGCCCCTCGGGAATGCGCCGCAGGACGGCCAGTCCCGCGCTGTCGGCAATGGCCTCCGCGGCGAACGCGGGGCTCCGGGACCCCAGCTCAACCAACGCGGGCACGGCCCCGCCACCAGCGTCCTCGACGCTCACCTCGACCCGACCGTCCATGGACTGGGACCGTACGGGCAGGCCGGTCGCAAGCAGCGCCAACACCGCAGCGAACGCAATGCTCAAGCGGATGTACGAGGCGGTGCAGTGGACCCGTCGAACAGCCGCTCGTGCGTCCGAGGCCCCAATATCCTGTGGTATGTTCAACCGCGTTCCCATGCCAGACGCCCCAGCATTCGTATCCCGTCCACTCGCGCTGTTCGCCGCGCTGCTGGCAGTGTCCCTAGTGGCCTTAAGCTGCTCCTCCGCACCTCCGGATGATCGCCCCAACATCGTACTAGTGATCACGGACGACCAAGGCTATGGAGACATTGGCGCCCACGGCAACGAGAAGATACGCACCCCCCACCTCGACGCAATGCACGCTGAGAGCGTCCGACTGACGAACTTCCATGTGGACCCAACGTGTTCGCCGACGCGGTCCGCGCTGGTGACGGGGCGCTATTCGTCGCGCACCGGAGTCTGGCACACCATCATGGGCCGCTCGATCGTCCACCGGGACGAGCGGACGTTCGCGGACATCCTCGGAGACGCCGGCTACGCGACGGGGTTCTTCGGCAAGTGGCACCTCGGCGACAGCGCTCCGTACAGACCCATCGACCGCGGGTTCCAAGAGGCGATCTTCCATGGCGGCGGGGGAGTCGGCCAGACGCCGGACTACTGGGGCAACGACTACTTCGACGACACCTACTGGCATAACGGCACTCCCACGAAGTACGAGGGCTACTGCACGGACGTGTTCTTCGACGGAGCGCTCGAGTTCATCGAGGCGCAGGCCACGGGCGGTTCGGGCCCGTTCCTTGTCTACCTCTCGACGAACGCACCCCACGGACCGCTGTTCGTGGATCCGAAGTACTCCGACCCCTACGTCGAGGAGGGCATTCCGGAAGCGATGGCGAAGTTCTACGGCATGATCGAGAACATCGACGAGAACATGGGCCGACTGCGGGCGAAGCTCAGCGAACTCGGCATCGCGGAGAACACCCTGCTCATCTTCATGACCGACAACGGCACGGCGGCAGGCCTGACGAACCTCCATCCCAGCATGCTGGTGGGCTCCCAGAACGATCAGCAACTGGCTGCAGCCAGGGAAGCGGAGGAGCAAGGTCAGTGGCAGGGGTTCAACGACGGCATGCGGGGACGCAAGGGCTCCGAGTACGACGGTGGCCATCGCGTGCCGTTCTTCGTGCACTGGCCCGCCGGCGGCCTGGGCGAGCCCCGCGACATCGCGAACCTCACCGCGCACATCGACGTGACCCCAACGTTTGCGGACGTGGGCGGCGCCGGCGACCATCCGGACCTCGACTGGGATGGCACAAGCCTGATGCCGCTGCTGCGGGGCGGGGATTGGCCGGACCGCACGCTCGCGGTGCACTCCCAACGCATCCGGTTCCCGGAGCGCTGGCGAAAGAGCGCGGTGATGACCGAACAGCACCGCCTGGTCAACGGCACCGAGCTGTACGACATGGCCGCGGATCCTGGTCAGCGCGACGACATAGCGGCTGACAATCCGGAGCTTGTCGAGTCTCTGCGGTCGGCCTACGACGCGTGGTGGGATCGCATCGGCGACCGCTTCGAGGACCACATCTACCTCGACATCGGCCTCGACGCCGAGAATCCGGCCCGCATCACAGCCCACGACTGGCTCCCGCCCGACGACACCGTGCGGGTGCCCTGGAACCAGGGAGCCGTCCGACAGGCACCGAACGTCAACGGCACCTGGAACATTCAGGTCACGCAGGCCGGCACGTACGAGTTCGAGCTGTTCCAGCGAGACCGGCCGGCGGAGTTCCCGATCGAGGCGAAGGAAGCAATGATCCGCGTGGGCGACATCGAGCAGTCCGCGCCCGTCGCGGAAGGCGCCGCGAGCGTGACAATGACGCTGGAGCTGGAGGCTGGCAAGACTCAGATGAACACGGTCCTGAAGACCGCTGACGGCGCCGAGCGCGGGGCGTTCTTCGTCTACGCCAAGCGGCTCTAGCAGCGAGTCCGGCCCATCAACCGGGCCTCTCGGGCCCGGCGCCGCCACCAAAGCCTTGGCGCGAAGGCCGGTGATAGCATGGGGCCGTGCCGGCGCTCGCCCTCGCTCGAGCCCGCCGGACCACGGAGGACAGTCTGTGAGCCGAGACGCTCTCTCTCGACGGGCTTGGCTCCGGCACTGCGCCCAGACCGGCACCGGAGCCGCAATCGCCAGCCTCGCCCCCGCTTCAACGGCAGCCGCGCAGGTGGCGTCCGGCGGACCGTACAAGAACTACTTCGGGGACCTGCACAACCACAACCAGGTCGGCTACGCGCAGGGCACGCTCGAGCGCAGCTTCGAGGTGGCGCGCAACCACCTGGACTTCTACGCCTTCACGCCCCACTCCTACTGGCCCGATGTCGATGAGTACGACGGCCGGATCGAGTACAAGTGGCGGAACGGATTCGCGGTCGCCAAGGCCCGCTGGCCCGACGTGGTCAGGCTCGCCCGGGCTTACGACGACCCAGGCACGTTCACGACCATCCTTGGCTATGAGCGGCACGGCACGGAAGAGGGCGACTACCACATCCTCTTCCCAGACCTGAAGGGCGACTACGAGCTGATCGAGAAGCTCGGCGAACTGCAGGCATTCGCCAAGAAGCGTGGCTGCATTCTGGTGCCGCACCACCCGTCGAACCGCCTTGGCCATCGCGGGATCGCCTCAGCCAGCATCGATCCAGAGGTTTCGCCGCTGTTGGAGATCCACTCGGAGTGGGGATGCGCGGAGCACGACCGGGCGCCACACCCATACAAGCGGCACACGGAGGGCGGGCGCTGGACACGCCACACCCTGCAGCACTATCTGCGCGACGGTCATCGGCTCGGCGTCATAGCGAGCACTGACGACCATCTGGGCTACCCAGGCGGATACCGCGAAGGCCTCGCCGTGGTGAAGGCCACGGAACTGACACGGGACGCGATCTTCGACGCGCTGCGCACCCGGCGAACCTACGCAGTGACCGGCGACCGCATCGAACTCGACTTCAGCGTCAACGGGGCCATCATGGGCAGCGAACTGCCGTACGCCCAAAGTCGGCAGATCCAGTGCAGCGTCCGCGGGTGGGATGTCGTGGACCGCGTCGAGGTGGTGAAGAACGGCCGCGTCATCCACCGGGACTTTCCTGTGGACAGGGAGCCAGGCGCCGGCCGCTGGCAGGAACCGGCCGTCGTGCGGTTCGAGTACGGCTGGGGACCCTGGCCCGCGCTTGGATGGGGCGGCACCGCCGACTGGGACTTCACGCTCGAGGTCGAGGGGGGCCGAATCGAGGGTTTCCACCCATGCTTCTCATCGGGGCCCCTTGACGAGTTCCGCAGAGACAGGATCGTGCGCAGTGACGGGAAGTCAGTGCGCGTGCAGTCGTACACCGCACTCAAACAGCGCCTTGACGACTACTCGCAGAAGGCGCTCGTACTGCGGATCCGGGGCGATGCCGAGACCCGCGTCACGGTCCGCTGCACCAAGCCAACCAAGTGTGAACTGACGCAGTCCTTCGCCGAGCTGGAAGAGTCCAACGAGATGCTCTTCACACGACCGTTTCCTTGGGAGTCTGCGATGCTCCACCGGGTCGTGCACCATGACCATTGGGAGACGGCGTTCACGGTTGCGGACGAGGGAGACGGCTCCGCTGCGGACTGGTACTACGTGCGTGTTTTCGAGTCCAACGGCGAACTCGCATGGTCGAGTCCCGTCTGGATCGATGCGGCCTGAGGCGTGTTGTGCATGACTTTCCTTCGCAACGGGGATTGCATGCAGGAGCATCCGAACGCTAGGCCGAAAACCTGACCGCCCCCTGCCAGCAAGCCGGGATCGATAAGGCGACCTCAGGAACCGACGTACCTGGCGTAGACGCTGCGGGCCACAGCGAGGTTCTCCGTACCCTTGACGATCGCCCGGCCGTCCAGGAACACCGTGAGCCTGTGGGGAGGACAGTCGAACCGTAGCGCGTATTCGCCGCAGCGCACGGAGCCCAACGGAGCAAGGCGATCGCGAAGCCCGGCGAGGTCAATGGCTCGGCCGCGTCCGCTGACCTGCACGGCGTCGCGTCCGCATAGACGTGCGGTACGGGTATGGACGGCGTCCAAGTGATCGAACTCTCTGCGGCCGCAGGTTGGACACTCCGGTACGGGGCGCCTGGTCGCCACTGAAGATCGCTCACCGGTCCAGACATCGAACGACTCCAAGCGGGCCCGTTCGGTGTCGAACGCACCCACCAGGATCTTCAAGGCCTCGGCCACCTGCAGGGATGCGGTGACGGATGTGACAGCATTTAGTACGCCGGCGGTCTCGCATGTGGGCTGCTGTGCCTCCGGAGCGTAAGGAAACACGCACCGTAGACAGGCGGTTCGGCCCGGCACCACGGGCATGACCGAACCACGCGTGCCAACCGCCGCACCGTAAACCCAAGGGATGTCCAGCTGAACGGCTACGTCGTTGATCAAGTAGCGGGCCTCGTAGTTGTCCGTCCCGTCCAGGATCAGGCTGCCACCCGCCAGAACTCGGCGCGCATTGGCCGAAGAGAGATCCTCGACAACGGCCGCGACCGTGACGTCGGAGTTCGCGCGCCGCAGACGTTCCGCTGCGGCCACAGCCTTCGGAGTGCCCTGGTCCGCGTCGACCTCTTCGAAGATGCACTGGCGCTGGAGATTGCTGACCTCGACGTAGTCCCGATCCACCAGGACGGTCTCGCCAACGCCAGCACGGACAAGCAGCATGGCCTGCACGGTGCCAAGCGCCCCGCAGCCAACAACCACCGCCCGTGACCTGGCGAGCGCCTGTTGGCCTTGGTCGCCAATCTCAGGCAAGCGTCGCTGACGCGAGTACCTGTCCCCAGCGTCCATCACGTCGTGGCGCGATCCCGGCCAACTCGATCGTAGCAACCGGGGGTGACTGCCAATTCACCCAATGACTCAGGAGGATTGCTCCCACCAGCGGCGATGGCCGGATGACAAGGAGCCGCGGCGGACCCTTGGCAGTCATCCAAGGGTTGCGGCTTAACAGGTAGTCTGGTTGTACGGTTGCCACGCATCGGGCTGATCGGACTGGCGCTTCTAATTCTGGGCGTTACGCCGTCTAGCGGCTCGGAGAGTTACGGAACGATCGTCGAAGCGATCGAGTTCGACCCGCCCCTGCCCGCACGGGCGGAAGGGGCGGTCAGGGCCGTGGTCCAAGGGCAGATCGGCTCGACTCTGGAGCGCGCCGGCGTCCGTTCAACGATCAAGGCGCTCTTTCGCTCAGGCCGGTTCACGGACATTCAAGCCGAGGCCGAACCCACCGCCGGGGGGGCGCGCTTGATATTCCGCACGAAGCCTGCCTGGTTCACAGGGAACGTAACCGTGACGGGCGTCCCTCGCCCACCGTCGGAGGGCCAGCTGCTGAACGCGACGCAGCTACGACTCGGCGAGCCCTTCACTGCCGAAAGCGTTCCCCTTGCTCTCCGCTCCCTGCGAACCGTTCTCGCCGAACACGGATTCATGGAGCCGCTCCTCGAGCCTGTCCTCGATCGACACTCGGCAACCCAGCAGGTCGATGTCGAGATTCGCGTCACCACTGGCCCCAGGGCCCGATTCGGGGCCTTGCTGGTGGTTGATGAGGATCCCCAACTCAGCGCCGAGGAGGTGCGCCGCATCGCCGACTGGCCGCGCAAGGCGCCGTTCGAGCGCAGCCGCATCCATCGCGGCGTGGAGAGGCTCCGGGAGTACTTCCAGAAGCGGGAGCACTGGGGAGCCACAATCCGCGTCGAGCCCGCCACGTACGAGGCCAACGCCAACCAAGTCACGTCCGTTGTGCGGATCGAGCGCGGCCCTCGTATTCGGGCTCGGATCGAGGGGACACCGGGTCAGCGGAACAGACTGCGCAAGCTCCTGCCGATCCTGCTGCGTGGGTCGGCGGACCAGGATCTACTGATGGCGGGTAACCGCACCCTGCAGGACTTCTACCGCTCGCGTGGATTCTACGCGGCCACGGCCGCGTACGAGGTCGAGCGCCGATCCAACGCAGAGGTGTCAGTCGTCTACCAGGTCGACCGCGGCGGCCGAGGCCGGCTAGAGGCGATCACGGTGCGCGGCAACCGTGCCATAGACGACGACGCCGTCTTGGAGCGAATCCAGCTCTCCGTCAGCGGTCCTGCGGCCACACCACGGGACTTTAGTGGAGCCGCGCTGCAGCGGGACATCGCTGCCATCCGGTCCCTCTACATGGAGCAGGGCTACCGCGAAGCTGAAGTCACAGGCCGATTCGAGCGGATCACCACGCAAGGTAGCGGGGCGATGGCCGCTGTGTTCGACATCGAGGAGGGCAAGCAGACTCTAGTCGGCAGCTTGGTCGCTTCCGGCCTTGAAGGGTTGCCGGCTGGGACGCGCGAGTTCGACTTCGCGAACTCGATTGGCATGCCCTACAGTGAGCGCAGCGTCGCCCAGGATCGCAGACAGGTGCTGGACGCCTTCTACGACGCCGGCTACAGAGATGTCCGCTTCGACTGGGAGGCCCTGCCCCTGCGCGACGCGAACGAGATGACCGTCTCCTACACGGTCACACCGGGCGACCGCACGCTCATCGGCAGCACCATCCTTTCTGGGGCGAGTAGGACGCGAGACGATGTCCTCGGCCGTGGGATCGAGCTGGACAGGGGCACTGCCCTGTCGTCGTCGCGGATTTTCGCAACCCAGCGCAATCTCTACAGTCTGGGCGTGTTCTCGAAAGTAGACATCGCTGTGCAGAATCCGGACGGGGCGGAGCAGCGCAAGAACGTCCTGGTGCAGCTGCGCGAGGCACGGCGCTGGGCGCTGCGTGTCGGCGGCGGGGCCGAGCTCGCCCGCTTCGGCACCAACACCGCCGAACTCACCAATCCAGCAGGCGAGGCGAACTTCAGCCCGCGGATCGCAGTGGAGGTCGCCCGTCGGAACGTGGGCGGGAGGGCCCACACGATCGGGTTCAGCACGCGCCTGTCGTTCCTGCAGCAACGGGGGCTGTTCACCTACGAGGCTCCGCGCTGGTTCGACTCGGACAAGTGGCGGCTGACAGTCACGGGCCTGTACGACACGTTCCGCAACATCAACACGTTCACCGGCAAGCGGCTCGAGGGGGCTCTCCAGCTGACGCAGCAGGTCAGTTCGTCAATGACCGTGCTCTACCGCTATGCGTATCGAAGGACATCGATCGATGAGAACACTCTCAACATCCAGCCGCTACTGGTGCCGCTGGTCTCGCAGCCAGTGCGAGTCGGGCTGTTTGCCGGAACCCTGATCTCGGATGTCCGTGACAACCCCACCGACACGACCAGCGGGACCTTCACCACGGTCAACCTGGCTATGGCGTCGAAGTACTGGGGCGCCCAGCCCAACTTCGCCAAGATGCTTGTCCAGAACAGCACCTATCACCGCATTCGATCCAGGCTCGTTTTCGCCCGCAACATCCAGCTCGGCGTGAACGTGCCCTGGGGCGGTCGCCAGTTCACTGATCCCTCGCAACTGGGAGTGGCCCTTCGACCGGACTCCCGCATCCCTCTTCCCGAGCGGTACTTCGGTGGTGGTGCAAACTCCCACCGCGGATTCGCCTACAACCAGTCCGGCCCGCGCGACTCCGCCACCGGGTTCCCGCTGGGTGGCGGTTCACAGTTCCTCAACAGTCTCGAACTGCGCTTCCCTCTGCGCGGACCCGACTTCTCCGGAGTGCTCTTCCACGACGCGGGCAACGTCTACTCTCGCCCGAGCAGGATCAGCTTCCGAAGCAGCCAACCCGTCAGCAAGGATCCGGATGGTCAGCAAGTCTTTGACTTCGACTACATGGTGCACGCGGTTGGTATGGGCATCCGGTACCGCACTCCGATTGGGCCCATTCGCCTTGACGTGGCCTACAGCCCGAACACGCCTCGGTTCGTAGGCTTCGACGGGACGCGCGCGGAGCTGCTCACGGGTGCCGGCACTGTCCGGGAGCAGCGGCTCTCGGCGGTGCAGTTCCACTTCTCCCTAGGGCACACATTCTGACCATGGCACGCAGGCTTCGCATCTTGGCCATGGCCGCCACGGCGGCAGTGGCGCCGCATGCCACGCCCGGAACAGAGGTGCTGGACCGGATCGTCGCGGTGGTCGACAGGGACGCCATCGTGCAGTCGGAGATCGCCAGCGACCTGCGCTGGGAAGCCATGATGAGCGGCTCCGAGGTCGACGAAGGCCCCGAGCGTCAGGACAGCGTGCTCCGACGCCTAATTGACCGCAGACTGGTGCAGATGGACATCGCGACCACGCCATTCCTAATGGCCAGTCCCGAGGAGGTGGACGGAGCGGTGGCACAGTTGCACGGGGAGTCCTTCTTCGGCGACCGAGACTTCGCTGAAGCCCTTGCGTACTACGGACTCGACGAGGAGGAGTGCCGAAGCTTCGTCGCCGAGCAAATCTCCTTCGAGCGCTATGTGCAGTTCCGCTTCAAGTCCGGGTTCGAGGCCAATCCTGACTCTGTGCAGGCCTACTACGAAGAGGAATACGTCCCTGGGCAGCGCAGAGCCCGCGCGACCGTGGAACCCCTGGAGACGATTGCAGACAGCATTCGGGAGATCATCGCGGAGCGCCGCGCCAACACCCTGCTTGAAGACCGGCTGAACGAACTCAGAGCCTCGCACCGCATCGAGTTCCTAGGCTCCTCAACCGCGGAGTCAGCACAGTGACCCTCCTGTCGGCAATCCCGCTGAAGCTGCGCGTGGGCACGCTGGCCGTGGCCCTCGCGGGCGGCGGTATGGGCAGCTGCGAGGCCGTGATACGCAGCGAATGGCTGCGTGCCGAGATCCAGTCGCGGATGTTGTCCTCCATCGAGCAGTGGACCGGCTCACCAGTCACGGTCGGCAACTTTGAGCCTGGCTCCGATCGGCTTTCGTACCAGATTTCGGACCTCAGGATCTTCGGCGACCTGTCCGCGGAGGAGCAACCACTGCTGGCCGTGCATGAGGTCTCGTTCAAGGTTGCGTGGTCCTCGGCCCTACTTGGCCGGCCGATCCTCACGTCGCTGAGGCTGCGCGAGCCGGTTCTACGCGTTCAGTCCGGCGAAACGGACTTCCCAACGCTGAGTGGGCTCGGCGAGATGCAGGAACTCGAGGTGCGACATCTCGAAATCGAAGGCGGGGAGGTCTCGTGGGGCGACAACACCCACGGTGTCCAGTTCGAGAGCGACCGGCTCTCAGTGCGGACAGATATCGCACCCGACGCGGGACGCTTCAAAGCGGAGCTGGAAGTCGAAGAACCAAGGTGGTCCATCGGGGGGAGGAGCGTCCCATCTATCTCCACCGCGACTCTGGCTGTGGCCATCGGCCCAGACGGCCTGGTGATTGAGAGGGCGACGATCGCGGGGGACGAGTTCAGCGTGTTTGCCCAGGGAACGGCAGCGGATCTCGCCTCTCCGCACCTTGAGGGCACCTTCGCAGCAGACGTGCAGAGCGAGGCGGTCGGCACGTGGCTGGGCCTTGACGCGGACGCCGGACCGACAGGGGCCGCGGAGGTCGAGGGAGTTTGGTCCTGGCGACCAGCAATCAGCGAAGTGGGATATGGAGGCACCATCCGAGGGACAGACATCGGCTTGCCTGGGATGGAAGCGACCCTGGCGTTCGACGCGACCTTCGAAGGATCGGCTGCGGAACTCGAAGTGGCGCTTGACGGTGGCCGGTTGCTGGACGGCAGCTTCACCGGCTCGCTGACCGTAGCCAGCGATGACGAAGGTGCACGGCAGATCGACGCAGAGGGTTCATTGAGCGGCCTGACTCTCGCCGCAATCGTCGAGGCGGCGGGCATGGCGGCGCAGCCATGGGACGCGACTCTGGAGACATCGTTCGACCTGCACAGCGACGCCAGCAGCGGGCTGGAGGCTCTTCTGGAGGTCGTCCTTTCTCCAGTTGGCGGCGCTGCGAACCTACCGCTCGAGGGATCCGGCACTCTGCGCTATAGGCATGAGGAAAAGGTTGCGGTGGTCGAGCATCTGCATCTCCGGAGCCCGAACGCAACCGTGCGCGCAGCAGGCTCCGTGACGCTTGCAGGTGATGTCCGGCTCGATCTCGATGCGGAGCTGGCCTCGCTCCAGGCGGTTCAACGCGTGCTCGCTGTGGTCCAGCCGCAGGCGGGACTACCGCAGAACGCGCCGGACGGACGCTATGCCTACTTCGGGACTCTTGCGATGCAGGGCGGAGCGACCAACTCCGCAGCGCTCGACGGCACGTTCCGGATCAAGGACTTTGAGTTCGGCGAGCAGAGGTGGGATCTGTTGACCGCGACCGGAAGGCTTGCGAATCGGGTGATCAGCCTACGCGAGGGAGCGCTGACCGACGGTGAAGGCTCGATACGCGCCGTGGGCACAATCCCGCTGGATGACGAGCAAGCTCTGGAGGTCCGAGCCACGGCGACTCGCATGGACGCTGCCAAGGTGGCCGCGGCCAGCGGGTTCGGACTGCCGGTGGACGGGGCACTCGCCATGGACGTGGAAGTTGCCGGAACGCTCAGCTCGCCCGACGTGACCAGCGTGGTCCGGGTGGACGGACCGAACCTGTTCGGAGAGCCATTCGACGCCTTCACGGCGACGCTGGACTACGGCACCGCAGGGTTCCGACTGCAACAAGGCCTGCTTGCCAAGGGACCCTCCAGACTCGAGGCCGAGGCTTTCGTGACGCCGGCGGAGGAGCGATTCGAGTTCTCGGTCCGTAGCAACGAGTGGGAGCTGAGCAGGCTCACGATGATCCAGCTCCTTGTGCCCGAGCTGGTCGGGACGGTGACGTTCTCGCTGGATGGTTCCGGGCGGCTGCCCAGACGTCTGGCACCGCTCCGGAGCATCGGGCTGTCGGGGCAATGGCAGGTCACTGGCCTGCAAGCCGAGGATCTGGACCTTGGGCACTGGAGCGGGTCGGTGCAGTCGGAATCTGACTCGTCCACCGTCCAGATCGCATGGGAGGGAGGGGCCTTCGGCGGAGGGGTGGAGGGCGACGCGATCCTGATCCTCGACGAACCGGCCGGCTACCGGGGCAACATCCGCTTCATGGATCTGGCGGTGGGCCGCATCGCCGATGCACTCGTGGACGAATTCGAGGATCTGCAGGGCGGCATCACCGGTCAAGGGACCTTCCGAGGGGTCGCCGGCACCGCCGGCACGTTCTCCATGGACGGCACCGTTGACAGCGTTGAAGCGCGCTTCCCCTCCGAAGAGGGTGCCCCGACCCTAGGGATCGCCAATGTCTTCCCCCTGCGCTGGGGCGTCAGGGACGGCGCACTCCTTTTCGACTCGATGAACCTGCGGGGAACCGGCGCCGATCTGGAGCTCGACGGCAGCATCGGCCTCGCAGCGGCGTCCGACATCGATGTCAGCGTTGACGGCACCTTCAACCTCGCGGCCCTGTCGAACTTCCTTGGAGACCTCGATGCCGAGGGCGAAGCCAAGCTCGACATACAATTCGGCGGCAGCTTGGGCGAACCGTCTCTGGACGGGACTATTGAGCTCGACGGTGCGGCGTTCGGGACACCGGGCGACCAGTTCGCGTTCAGCGATGTCCGGGGCGACATCCTCGTGCAGGATCAGCGGGCGCAGATCAATGGCCTGACCGCGACATCGGGAGGCGGCATCGTGCGCGTGGACGGGACGGTGGCGTACGGCGACGAGGAGTTCGAATACCACTTCGACTGCGACGTGGGCGGGGTTCGGGTGAACTTCACGGACGACCTCAGCGGCGTGCTCGACGGCAACCTGACGCTCGCCGGCATCGGCATGCGCAGCATTCTGAACGGCAACCTAGTCGTGGAGCGTGCCTCAACAAGCGACGACCTTACGTTTGGCGAGTGGTTCTCGGCCACGGAATCGATCGATCTAGCACAGCCTGCCCCGTTCTTGGAGGGCATGCAGCTCAACCTCCAGGTGGGCAGTGCATCGCAGATGGCGATCGACACGAACCTCGTCCGCGATGTGGAGGCGGACCTCGAACTGGACCTCGTCGGCACGATGGTCAACCCGTCCGTGCTGGGTGTGATCACGCTCGTGCAGGGCGAAATCCGCATGCTCGGCACCCACTACAGCATCAACCGTGGAGACGTACGGTTCGTAAACCCGACCCGGCCTGAGGCCGTCATCAACATCGAGCTCGAGACACGCATCAGGGACGTCGACATCGATATCATCCTGTCCGGACCGAGCACCGAGCCGAACCTGAGCTACCGATCGGATCCACCCCTGCCGTTCCACGAGCTCGTGAACCTGGTCATCATCGGCAAGGAGCCGACCATCGATCCGAGCCTCGCCACGCGTCGCCGCATCGAGCAGCAGTCCTTGGTGCAGACGGGAGCCGACAACCTGCTAAACCAAGCCATCTCCGCCCCGGTCTCGCAGCGCCTGCAGAGGTTCTTCGGCGTGAGCCGGATCAAGGTTGATCCGCAGATCGGAGGGCTGGAGGCCAATCCCGGCGCCCGCATCTCGACCGAGCAGCAGATCGCCGACGACCTGACCCTGATCTACAGCTACGACCTGTCCTCGGCCCAGCAGCAGGCGATCCGCATCGAGTGGAACCCGGACCGCAAGTGGTCGCTGATCGTTACACGCGATCAGAACGGACTTGTCGGATCCGAGGTGCTCTACAAGGTGCGACTGCCCTGACCAGCCCCAGTCAGGCCAGCTTGAGGTTGGGCTGGGCTGGCACGTCGAAGCCATCGTACTCCCCACGTAGGAATCGCGGGAACGCCGCAGCGCCAATCATGGCTGCGTTGTCGGTCGACAGTGCCATGGAGGGAAAGTAGAACGGTACTGGGAGGGCGGCGAAGGCCTTGCGCAGGCCCGCATTCGCGGCGACTCCGCCCGCGACAATCACGGACTCGACGCATTCGTGGAGAGCAGCCTCCTCCGCTCGACGGACCAGCTCGCGGATGACCGCATGCTGAAACGCGGCAACGAGGTCGAGGCATTGGCGACTGGCAGTCTCGCGCAGCGCGTCGAAGCTAGGTCGTCCGTCGCGGAACAGCGCTCGCCGGGACTCGACCTCACAGTCCATGTCCGCCAGCTGCACGTGGCGTCGCACCGCGGTCTTGAGGCCGCTGAAGCTCATGTCCAGCGAGTTGTCCTTCATGCGCACAGACGGCAACCTCACTGCTTTCGGGTTGCCCAGCGGTGCGAGCCTGTCGAGCACCGGTCCGCCCGGATAGCCGAATCCGAGCAGTTTGGCGACCTTGTCGTAGGCTTCGCCCGCCGCGTCGTCCCTAGTCCTGCCGAGCAGTCGGTAGAGGTACTTGTCGTCGGCCAAGCGCTCCACGTGAAACATGTGGCTGTGGCCCCCGCTCACGACCAGAGCCAATGACGGGAACTCCACGTCCGCGCCGTGTGCGCGCTGTTCCAGGACGGCCGAGTGGATGTGGCCCTCGATGTGGTTCACCGCGATCAGGGGCACGTCCAGCGAAGCCGCCAGGCCTTTCGCGTAGGTGACGCCCACCAGGAGTGCACCTACAAGCCCGGGGCCATAGGTGACTCCGACCGCATCGAGGTCCGCGTACGTGCACTCCGCCCTGTCCAGGGCCTCGCGCACCACAGGCACTATGGCCCGAAGGTGCTGCCTCGATGCGAGCTCAGGGACAACACCCCCGTAACGGGCGTGAATGTCGAACTGGGAAGAGACGACGTTGGAGAGAACCTGGCTGCCGTCCTCAACGACGGCAGCCGACGTTTCGTCGCACGAAGTCTCTATTCCCAGCAGGCGCATGGGACGGGAAACCTGTCGCGAGCCCCGAGTGGTGCTCGCCCGGTCTGGCGCCTAGGCGCCCTTTTGGATGTTTGCCGGTAGCACTTCTTGGATCAGCGGACAGCCGTTCCACTTGTGCATTTCCCTGTACTGGCAGGAACAGGGATTCGGAGGTTCCGAATGGCGGCGTTAACGCTCGGCCACCTCGCGTCCAAGGTTGGTACTACCAGCGGATAAGTCGTTCATTGTCTTGGATCACCTCCTTCGGCCAGTGAGACGCGCACAGGCGGATGCCGGTGCGTGCCGCAAGGGTAGCGCACGCACCGCCAAGCGGTCAATTCCGCTGGCGCGGCGTTACCCCGGGGGCGCCAAGCACCCTGCATCGGGACGCACGCCGACTCACCGATCGGCTCTAGGACCCACCGATAGAATGGGGGCAGGCTTGGCCAAGCGGCAGGCCTCACCCAATGCACAACGTCATAGTCATCGGATCGGGCTGCGCCGGCAATACGGCAGCGATATACGCGGCTCGAGCCAGCCTCGAACCCTTGGTTGTCGAGGGCTTGGAGGCGGGGGGACAGCTCACGCTCACGACGGACGTCGAGAACTTCCCCGGATTCCCCAAGGGCATCATGGGGCCCGAACTCGTCGATCGCATGAAACAGCAGGCCGTCCGCTTCGGGGCGATCTACAAGCATGGCGAAGTGACGCGCGCAGATCTCTCGCAACGGCCGTTCAAGGTTTGGATCGGGGAGGAGCTGCACCTGACCAAGACGCTGATCGTGGCCTCCGGGGCATCGGCTCGTTGGCTGGGACTGGAGTCCGAACAGGCCCTGATCGGGCATGGCGTCAGCTCCTGCGCGACCTGCGACGGGTTCTTCTTCCGTGGGCAGCCCGTGACCGTGATCGGTGGTGGCGACAGCGCGATGGAGGAGGCGCTCTTCCTGACGCGGTTTGCCACGGAGGTGTCGATCGTACATCGCCGTGAGGGATTCCGGGCGTCAAAGATCATGTTCGACCGCGCCAAGGAGAACGAGAAGATCCGCTGGATCACGAACGCCAAGGTCGCGGCCGTGGATGATCCCGCGGCCAGGGAGGTCTCGAACCTAAAGCTCGTCAGCACCGTCGACAGCAAGGAGTGGGACCACCCGACCAAGGCCATGTTCCTGGCGATCGGCCACATTCCGAACACGACGGTGTTCCGTGGCCAGCTCGATCTGGACGACCAGGGCTACATCGTGTCGCACGGGGGAGCACGCACCAACATCGCGGGAGTGTTCCACGCCGGCGATGTGCAGGACCGGGTATACCGGCAGGCCATCACGGCTGCGGGCGCTGGCTGCATGGCCGCCATCGAAGCGGAGCGTTTGCTGGAGTCCGAGGGCTAGGCCAAGCGGCTTCCGGCGGTCCGCGGCTCGCCAGCGACCGGACCTCCGACAGTTCGACCGCAGGCACCTTGCGCCGTTTGCACTTGGCGCAACCAAACCCCTTTCGCGTCGATTGCGCGCCCCATCCGTCCTTGTTATTCTTCGTTCGCTGAGGCCAGTGGAACTGCGTCCTCGGTCAACATGCTGCGAGTTCCCACTCGGCTGACGGGTGTGGTCGCGGCGAGCGGGGTGCTATTCGCCCTGCACGGGCAGACACCTGCGCCGTCGCCAGCGCCACACGTAGATCTGGTCAAGCAGTACTGCGTCTCGTGCCACAACGAGCAGGCCAAGACAGCAGGCCTAGCGCTTGATGCCCTAGTGGCCCACCCACTGACGGACAACGTCCCCATCTGGGAAGGCGTCGTCCGCAAGCTTCGAGCGCGGCACATGCCGCCCCAAGGCGCTCCGCGCCCCGACGAGTCGGTCTACGAGTCTGTCCTGTTGGCGATGGAGGAGACTCTCGACAGCGCCGCCAAGGCCCATCCTGACCCCGGTCGGACGGATACGTTCAGACGCCTGACCCGGACCGAGTACCGCAACGCCGTCCGCGACTTGCTGGCATTGGAACTTGACCTCTCCAAAGTGCTGCCTCGGGACGAGTCGAGCTCGGGCTTCGACAACATTACCGTGGCGGACCTCCCGCCAGCGCTGCTCGAAAGCTACGTGTCGGCGGCCGACGTGATCTCCCGCCTGGCCGTGGGCCGACCGATGCTGTCGCCGGACGTGCGCTCGGTCAAGCTGAAGCCCGACATCACACAGGAGTGGTATGTCGACGGGCTTCCGGTCGGCACGCGAGGCGGAACGCAGTTTCTGCACAACTTTCCGCTGGATGGGGAGTACGAGATCGTCATCCGCCTGGCCCGCGACCGCGACGAGCAGATCGAGGGGCTGCGGGAGCCCCACCAGATCGAACTCCTCCTGGACGGCGAGCGCATCCGCCTTTTCGAGGTCGTGCCCCCCAAGCATGTGGGGAACCATGGAGCGGTCGACCGACATCTGACCGTGCGTCATCGGGTAGCGGCTGGTCCTCACCAGGTCGCGGCTACGTTCCTCAAGCGCCCATGGAGCCTGCTCGAGACGGACCGGCACCCGTTCGACGTGCACTACAACGTGTACCGCCATCCGCGGGTCCAGCCCGCGGTGTACGAGGTCTCGATACGCGGTCCGTTCGACGCGACGGGGCCAGGCAACACGCCGAGCAGGCAGCGGATATTCGTTTGCCGACCCGACGGCGACGAATCGGACGAGGGCTGCGCCCGGGAGATCGTCGGGCAGCTGATGCGGCGCGCTTACCGGCGGGACCTGAGCGAGGACGACTTCAGCAGGACGCTGGAATTCTACCGGCAGGGATGGTCCGAGGGGGGCTTTGAGGCCGGCATCGAGATGGCCCTTGCGTCGATCCTGGTGAGTCCTGACTTCCTCTTCCGGGTCGAACGGGATCCTTCCGGACTCGCGTCCGACACCCCCTACCCGATTAGCGGCACGGAACTGGCGTCGCGACTCTCGTTCTTCCTTTGGAGCAGCATTCCGGACGACGATCTGCTGGACGCCGGCATTCGCGGGGACCTAGGCCGCCCCGAGGTGCTCGAAGCTCAGGTGCGAAGAATGCTGGCCGATCCCAGGTCGCACTCGCTGCTTTCGAACTTCGCGGCACAGTGGCTGCACCTGAGGAACCTGGAGTCGGTGCGGCCGGACATGCGCCTGTTTCCGAACTTCGATGACAACCTGCGTCAATCGATGAGGAGAGAGACGGAACTTCTGCTCGAAAGCGTAATCCGTGAGGATCGAAGCGTTCTGGACCTGCTGGATTCGGACTACACTTATCTCAACGAACGCCTCGCCAAGCACTATCGGATTCCGCATGTGTACGGGAGCTGGTTCCGTCGAGTGAAGCTCGGCGCCAACAGCCAGCGTGGTGGGTTGCTGCGGCATGGCAGCATCCTGACCGTCACGTCCTACAGCACGCGGACTTCCCCGGTAATTCGGGGCCACTGGGTCATGGAAAACCTCCTCGGGTCGCCTCCGCCTCCGGCTCCGGCGAACGTCCCAGCGCTCGAGGACAAGACGATCGACGGCGGCCTGTCGGTGCGCGAAAGGCTACTGGAGCATCGGGCCAATCCCGCCTGTTCCGGGTGCCACAACCTGATGGACCCTGTGGGCTTTGCGCTGGAGCACTACGATGCCATCGGTCGATGGCGGGGGTCCGAGGACGAGCTGCCCATCGACTCCGAGGGAAGCCTGCCTGGAGGCGGGAGATTCGACGGCGTCAACGGCCTCGAGCGAGCGATCCTTGGCCGCCCAGAGCAGTTTGTGGGGACTCTGACTGAGAAGCTGCTGACGTACTCGCTAGGCCGGGTCGTCGAGCACAACGATGCGCCGGCGGTGCGCAGGATCCTTCGCGACGCCGGACGCGAGGACTACCGGTTCTCCTCGCTGATCCTAGAGATCGTGAGGAGCGAACCATTCCAGATGAGGACAGCACGATGATCATCACGAAGAAGGCCCTTCCACGACGCACGATGCTACGAGGCATGGGCGCCACGGTGGCACTGCCGCTGCTGGATGCCATGGTTCCGGCGCTGACCGCCGCAGCCTCAACGCCCGCGCGACCGATTCGACGGCTGGCATATGTCTTCATTCCTATGGGATCGGACACCCCGCGCTGGACCCCACCGGGAGAGAACGACCTCCAAGAGCTCTCGCCGATCCTCCGCCCCCTGGCCCCCCACAAGGACGATGTCACCGTCCTGTCGAACATGGAGCTGCAGAATGCCTATCCAGGCACACATGCGACATCCAATTCGGCCTACCTGAGCTGCGCCAAGGCGAAGCTGACCGAGAGCTCCGACTACTACCTCGGCACAACCGTCGACCAGATCGCGTCCAGGGAGATCGGTCAGGAGACGCGGATTCCCTCGCTGGAACTTGGCATGGATATCCTCGAGACCGTCGGGCAGTGCGACGACGGATTCGCCTGCGTGTACCAGAACAACCTGTCCTGGTCCTCGCCTACCTCGCCCCTGCCGTACGAGGCTCACCCTCGCAAGGTGTTCAACCGCCTGTTCGGCGAAGGAACGCCCGAAGAGCGAAGCAAGACGCTGCGGAAGAAGGCCAGCCTGCTCGACCGAGTCAAGGGCGACGTCAAACGGCTTCGGCAGGAACTGGGCTTGGACGACCGAACCAAGGTCGACCAGTACCTAGACAGTGTGCGCGAGGTGGAGCGCCGCATACAGATTGCCGAGGCGGACGTTGGCCGCAGCGAGCTTCCGGACATGGAGCGGCCCGAAGGTGTTCCCGCTGCTTACGCCGACCACGTCAAGCTAATGTTCGACCTCCAAGTGCTGGCGCTCCAAGCGGACATCACGCGGGTCATCACGTTCCAACTGGCCCGCGAAGGCAGTACCCGCAGCTACCACGAGATCGGGGTCTCCGAACCGCATCATCCGCTGACCCACCACGGGAACAATCCGGAGATGGTCGCCAAAGTAGCAAAAATCAACGAGTACCATGTGTCGCTGTTCGCGTACCTGCTCGAGCAGATGAAGGCCACTCCGGACGGGGAGGGCTCGTTGCTCGACCACTCGGTGTACATGTACGGCAGCGGCATGGGCGATCCGAACAAGCACGACCACATCAACCTTCCGATCCTGGTTGCAGGTGGTTGCGCTGGCCGCCTCAAGGGCGGACGCCACGTCCGCTACAAGGAGCGGACTCCGCTTGCCAACCTGCACCTGACGCTGCTCGAGAAAGCGGGTGTCCGGATGGACTCTTTCGCCGACAGCAACGGCAGGGTCGACGAGCTGCTGTCCATCTGAACTGCGGAGGTCGGAGTCAGGCTATGCGAACGACACGCGTCACGGCATGGGTGGTGGCATGTTTGCTGCCAGCTACGGTCATGGCTGGCTCTGGGGACCCGTCGCTGGCCGACGCGGCCGAAAGTATGGACCAGGCCACCGTCCGGAAGCTCATCGACTCGACCTCAGACGTCAACGCGGCGCAGGTCGACGGCATGACAGCCCTCCACTGGGCGGCCCGCCACGATGACATGGCGATGGCCGAGGTGCTGATCAGGGCCAAGGCCGACGTGAACGCGGCGAATCGATACGGCGTGACGCCGCTCACGCTGGCGTGTACGAACGGCAACACTACGCTGGTCGAGCTGCTGCTCGACGCCGGTGCGGATCCGAACTCGTCTCTTCTAGGCGGCGAAACAGCCTTGATGACCGCGTCTCGAACAGGAAGGCTGGGGCCGGTGAAGGCACTCCTGGTGCGGGGTGCCGACCCACACGCGACGGTAGACGGTATGGGCCGTCGGGAGGGAGCCGGTGCGAACGCCTACCTCCATCGCATGCGCGATCCGACGAACTTCGACTACAGGACCAAGTCCGAGCAGACTGCACTTTTCTGGGCAGTTGGCGAAGGTCACGCCGAGGTGGTGGCAGAACTGATCGAGTTCGGCGCCGACTTCCGGAAGCGCCTCGAGTCGGGTTTCACGCCCCTTCTGTTTGCAGCGAGGGGTGGCCATCTCGAAGTAGTCAAGACACTCGTGGACGCGGGCGTGGACGTCAACGAGCGCATCGATCCCGGTCCAGAGTGGCGGCTAGTCGGGTACGGCGCCAAGCTGCGTCCCGGGGCGACCGCCCTACACGTGGCGGTTGAGAATGGCCACTTCGGCCTAGGTGCGTTTCTGCTCGAGGCCGGCGCCGACCCGAACGCTGCAGGCCCGGACGGTTACACAGCGCTGCACGCGATTGCGAACACCCGTCGCATCCCTCCTGGGGATGCCAACCCGCCACCGGAACCCACTGGCGGAATGACGAGCCTAGAATTCGTGCGCAAGCTAGCCGAACACGGCGCAGACATGAACGCGCGGATGACCGGAGGCGAAATTCTCAATCTGGGGAACAGAGTCCTAGGGCCCACGGCGTTGCTCGCGGCAGTCCAGACAGCGGATGTCGAGTATGTGAAGACTCTCATCAAACTGGATGCTGATCCGCTGATGACGAACGGACAGGGCAGCAACGCATTGATGCTTGCTGGAGCACGGACTGGCACTGAAGACGAAGTTGTGGAGACGATGCGCATCGTCCTCGACCTCGGCATTGACATCAATGCGGTGAACCGAAGTGGAGAGACCGCCATGCACGCGGCGGCCTACAGGGATCGAGTCAAGCCGATTCAGTTCCTGGTCGCAAACGGTGCCGACATCGCAGTGTGGAACGAGCCAAACATGCACGGTTCTACGCCGCTCGCACTGGCGTCTGGTTACCAAGGGTCGCGGACCATCCGGCCGCACCCGATAGCTGCAGCCGCGATACGCAAAGTGATGACCGAAGCAGGGCTTGAACCCCCCGAGCGGATCATCGTCAGCAACACTCCTGAGAGGGAGAAGGCGTATTAGGGGACAGGACTTCCGTGCAGGGCACGGGACTTTCAAACTGAAACACGCTGGCCTCTTGGTTTGGACGCGTGAGAGAGCTCGCAATCGCTCACCCAAGCAGGAGGTTGCTGCAGGATTCTCGAGCGCTCGCGATGCGACCAGACGGCCAGCGTAACTCGCCGTGTCGACGCCTCGCGCTCCTGTTCCGCAAGCCGCGCCGGCGCGGGGGGCCGGCCAGGCGGCGCGGCCTGTCGCGGGAGCCGGTGCCAGTGCTGGTGGCCACGGCCCGCGGGGGCGGGACGGCGGGCGCGGTGCTGGAGACGGCCAGCCAGGCGAACCTGCAGGCGGCGCTGGAGCCGCTGCGGGCGTCCGACGCCGTGCTGGTGACGGACGCCGGGACAGGCTGCCCGGGCTGCGCGCGCAGCCTGGGGGTCCAGCACGAGACCGTCAACCGAGCGGCCGGACAGCGCCTGCGCAGCAGCCACCCCATCCAGACGGTCAACCAGCGCCACCGCCAGCTGCAGCAGTTCCCGCTGCCGTTCCACGGCGTGGCGACGAAGTGCCTCGGCAACTACCTGCGCTGGCATCAGGAGATCGGTCTGGCCAGCCAGCCCTCCCCGCGGGCCTGCCTGCTCGCCTCCCTGGCACCCCAATGCACACGTTTCGCGAATTGAGCCTTTCGAAAGGAGAGTTCAACTACACGACTACCTAGAGGTACACATCTCGAGTCGCGATGCTGAGCCGCCATGTAGAACGGAGGAACACCTGCCGGGGCCGAAAACCGCAGGTTTTCGATAGGGTCGCTCCCGGTTCCCGGTTCCGGCGCATTGACTGGCATCAGGGTTCCAGTCCGATGCGTCGTTGGACCATTGGAATCAGTCACTTGCACGGGACGGCGGTTGTGACGCAGGCTGCGACTGCGGGTGTAAGTTGGGCTGCGGCTCTCTGTTACACCCCTGGTGCGGCGCTATCGCGTTCCAGGATGGTGTGATCGGGCGACCGTACCGATCACGAGCGCCGATGGTGCATTGAGCTTTGGGTCCGTGGCGGGCCGAACGCAGTGAGGAGCCGCGCTCGTGCGGCTTGACGTGCCGGCCGGCGGCGTGGTTCGTCGTCGCGGCCAGACTGCCTCGTCGCAAGGGTCACGACGATTCCGGCACGCGCACCGAGCGCCACATCCGGCCAATCGTGATCGCGACCGTCGGCCGGCCGCGCCTCGCGGCGCAAGCGGCTTCAAGAACGAGCGCACGCTGGATGGCAACGCGAGGCGCCTAATCCTCGTAAATAGCCACAAAAAAGGTGACTTAATGGCGCGCCGCCAGTTGTGATTCCCCCGTCCGTCACCACATTCCGCGCGGGAATCCAGAGGACCATCCGAGCCGTCCGCGAACCGCTCCGAACCTCGGCCCGTTCATTGCCCGCCGCCGTTCAGAGCCAGCAACTGCCGCAGGACCTCGTCGTCGGAGATGCCCGCCGACCAACCGTACGCGGCGGCCACGGCCGCGTCAAGAGCCTCGTGCGCATCAGCGAGCCACTGCGGGCGGGCGTTGTAGAGGTTCGTCAGCGTGCGCTTCCTGAGCGCCTTCGCCGCGTCCTCGTCCCGGGGAACGGGCCGCTTCGGGTATCCAGGAACCGGCTCGTCGACCCACTCGACCCATTCCGGCGGATTCAGCCAGCGGTCACGCAACTCGACGAGCCGCTGAGCTTCCAGGGATTCCGATTCAAATCCCACGTAAACTACTGATAATGAGTAGCTTACGATCATACATCCCGTATTCTCCCCTTGTTGCACCCCACGTTCTGAAGTCGCTTCCAATGGACGAATCGCACCGTCCACGGACTGATCTGGAATCTCTCCGGCCACGCCTCCGAGCGCCGAAGCCACCGGATCGGAGAACGCTCGGCGCGCCGGTCGAAGTGCTACTCTAAAATTGGGATAATGTCGGCAGTCAATCCTGAGATCCTCGTCTGGGCACGCAAGACCGCGGGTCTGACTCTTCAGGATGCCGTCGTGAAGGTCGGCATCGGGGATGCTCGAGGCGTGGCGGCCATCGACCGGCTCACAGCGCTGGAACGCGGCGAGGAGGAGCCCACGCGGCCGACCCTTGTCAAGATGGCCCGCCACTACCGGCGCCCGCTGCTCGCCTTCTACCTGAAGGCACCGCCGCGGCGGGATGACCGTGGCCCAGACTTCCGCACGCTGCCTGGGGCGCATTCTTCGGAGACGGATGCTCTGGTCGATGCGCTGGTTCGCAACCTCCAGAGTCGGCAGAACATGGTTCGGGCCGCGCTGGAAGCTGAGGACGAAGCCGAGTCTCTGCCGTTCGTGGGCGCCCTCTTGATGAGCGAGGACGCGGATACGGGTATCGAGTCGTTGCGTCGCGTACTCGGACGCAAGCCGGAGGCCGCCCGATTGGCCCAGCGCGCGGCGGACGTACTCAGCCAAGTGCTCGGGGGCGATCTGAATGCCGCGAGGTACTACGCAGAGCCGACCGTCGAAAGCGCGTTCCAGCTGCTCCGTTCCCGAACGGAGGATTCCGGCGTATTCGTTCTGCTCAAGGGCGATCTCGGCAGCCACCACACGGCCATCGATGTAGGGGCATTCCGTGGTCTAGCGATCGCGGACGATGTGGCCCCGTTCGTGGTCATCAACACCAACGACTCCAAGGCCGCGTGGTCATTCACGCTCCTGCATGAGTTGACCCACCTGCTACTCGGTCAATCGGGTTTCGGCGGCGTGACTGCGGAAACCGAGATCGAGGAGTTCTGCAACAATGTTGCCGCCGAATGGTTGCTGCCCGCGCAGACGCTCGACGAAATCGACATCGCGCGAGGGTCGGGCGTTCTCGAACAGCAGCACATCGGCCAGTTTGCCCGCGAGAGAAACCTGAGCCGGACGATGGTGGCCTACCGGCTCCTGCGTGCCGAACGCATAGATCAGCCGACCTTCGAGCGACTCCAGGCAGGTTTTCGCAAGCAGTGGCAGCATCGTACGAAGGCGCATGAGGCCGCGGGCGGTCCCAGCTACTACGTGGTGAGCCGGCACCGGGTCGGGCAGGGCCTGCTCGGTTTCACCCGCCGCATGTTGGACTCTGGAGCACTGTCGACGACCAAGGCGGCCAGAGTCCTGGGCGTCAGGCCCCCGCAGGTCGGGAAGATGCTTCGCCCGGCAAAGGCGCGGTAGGGGGAGGCGCTGCTTGCTCTACCTGCTCGACGCCAACGTTCTCATCGACGCGAATCGCGACTACTATCCCCTCGGCCGCGTGCCCGAGTTCTGGCAGTGGCTGGTCGATCGCGCGAGCAGGCGGCAGGTGAAGGTTCCGCTGGAGATGTACGAGGAGATTCTCGCTGGCAGGGGCGACGATCTCACGTGTTGGCTGAAGGACAACCACGATGTGCTGCGGCTCGACGAGCACGTCAACGAAACCTTGGTCGCCCGAGTGACCAGCCAAGGTTACGCGCCGGATCTGACCGACGAGGAGGTCGAGCGAGTCGGCCGCGACCCGTTTCTCATCGCCTACGCGCTCGGTGATCCTGCACGGCGGACAGTCGTCACGACCGAGATCTCGAAGCCGAAGAAGAGGCGTGCGAACCGCCACATCCCAGACGTGTGTGATGATCTCGACGTGCTGCACTGCAACACGTCGAGATCATCGAGGCATTGGACTTCACGACCGGCCGGCGAAAATGAAGCTGTCTCGCGCGAGAAATGCGCCGCGAGCCACCGATCTCGCCCCGCACTCGGTCCATCATCGGAACGTTCTCAGGCCGCCCAGCCGGCCGACAGCGCCTCGGCTTGCTCCAGCACGGTTCGGGTCGCCGACTCCTGCTTGTCCGGCGGGTAACCGTGCTTCCGGAGGATGCGCTTGACGAGCCGGCGGAGATTGGCGCGGACGTTCTCCCGCAGCGTCTCGTCGCCGAGCACCTGCACCGCGCTGTCGTTGACGCCGAGCGCGTCGTAGAACGCCAGTTCGTCGTCCGATAGCCCGAGCCTCTCGCCGCGGGCGTTCGCCTCACGCATCTCGCGGGCCAGGCCGATCAGCTCCTCGATCACCTGCGCCGCCTCCACCGCCCGGTTCTGGTAGCGGCGGATCGTCTGCTCCAGCATCTCGGCGAATGAGCGCGCCTGCACCACGTTCTTCCGGCGTCGGGTCGCCAGTTCGCCCTTCAGCAGCTTCTCCATCAGCTCGACGGCGAGGTTCCTCCGGCGCATGCCCCGAACCTCGCGCAGGAACTCCTCCGACAGGACCGACACGTCCGGCTTCTTCAGCCCCGCCGCCGCGAAGATGTCCACCACGCCGTCCGACGCCACGGCCCGCGAGACGATCTGCCGCACCGCGTGGTCCAGCCCCTCGTCGGACTTCGCGTCTGGGCCGGTCCGCTTCGATAGCGCGGCCCGGACGTGCTGGAACAGCGACACGTCGTCGCGGATGCGGACCGTCTCGGGATGCGGCACCGCCAGCGCGAACGCCTGTGACAGCTCGCGTACGGCCTTGAGGCACCGCGCCTTGCCGTCCTCCTGCGCGAGGACGTGTTCCAGCGCCGCCGGCAGCAGGTTGAGGCGGTCGGCCGGGGAGCCCGTGGTCCAGGCCGTGCGGTCGAAGCCGTGCAGCAGGCCGCAGCAGACCTCGTACTTCTCCAGCGTCACCCGGACCGCCCGCTCCATGTCGACCGCCGTCTGGCCCTTGCCGCCGTTCTCGGTGTAGGTCGCCAGCGCCCGCTTCAGCTCGTGGGCCAGCCCGAGGTAGTCGACCACCAGTCCGCCCGGCTTGTCCCGAAACACCCGGTTGACCCGCGCGATGGCCTGCATCAGCCCGTGGCCCCGCATCGGCTTGTCCACGTACATCGTGTGCAGGCTCGGGGCGTCGAAGCCGGTCAGCCACATGTCGCGCACGAGCACCATACGGAGCGGGTCGGCCGGGTCGCGGAACCGCTTCGCCAGCGCCTCGCGGCGGGCCTTGTTGCCGATGTGCGCCTGCCAGTCGGGCGGGTCGGATGCCTGACCCGTCATCACGACCTTCAGTGCCCCACGGGTGTCGTCATCGTCGCGCCATGCCGGGCGCAGGCGCACCAGCTCACGGTAGAGGTCGATGCAGATCCGCCGGCTCATGCAGACCACCATCGCCTTGCCGTCCATCGCGTCCGTGCGGCTCTCGAAGTGCTCCACGATGTCGCGGGCGATGAGCGCGACGCGCTGCTCGGCGCCGACGACCGCTTCGAGCTGCGCCCACTTCGTCTTCAGCTTCTCGCGGCGGTCGGCCTCCTCGCCTTCCGTCACCTCCTCGAAGCCGGCGTCGATCCGCGGTCGCTCGGTCTTGTCGAGGGCCAGCTCCGCGAGGCGGCTCTCGTAGTAGATCGGCACCGTAGCCTCATCGTCGACCGCCCGCTGAATGTCGTAGACGCTGATGTGGTCGCCGAACACGGCGCGGGTGCTGGCGTCGGCCAGCTCGATGGGCGTCCCGGTGAAGCCGATGAACGAGGCGTTGGGCAGCGCGTCCCGCATGTGGCGGGCGTAGCCGTCAATGAAGTCGTACTGGCTGCGGTGCGCCTCGTCGGCGATCACCACGATGTTGCGCCGGTCCGACAGCCGCGGGTGCCGGTCGCCCTTCTCCTCGGGGAAGAACTTCTGGATCGTCGTGAACACCACGCCGCCGGACTCGACGGCGAGCTTCGCCCGCAGGTCGGCGCGGCTCTCGGCCTGCACGGCGTGGAACTGGTGGTATCCGGCCATCTTCTTGACCAGCGCTCCGCTGCCGTCGTCCTCGAACACGATGAAGTCGCGGACCAGGGCCAGCAGCCGGCGTGGATCGCAGTCGCCTTCGAGCAGCACGCGGAGTTGCGGCAGGCTCGGGTCGGCCAGAGTCTCGCCCGCGATCGTGCGCCAGCGCTTGAACCACTCCCAGCCGGCAGTGAGCGTGCCGATGCGCGCCTCCACGCCATCCGACACGATGAGCGCCGCGTTGAAGGCGAACAGCGAGAGGACCTCCGCCTTGTAGGTCTGAAGCTGCTTGAAGGCTGTGTGGATCGTGGCGTTCTCGTCGGCGGGGTTCTTCAACTCGATGACGGCGAGCGGCAGTCCGTTGATGAACAGCACGATGTCGGGCCGCCGTTCATGGCGGTTCTCGACGATGGTGAACTGGTTGACCGCGAGCCAGTCGTTGCGGTTCGGCTCGTCGAAGTCGAGCACGCGGACGTGATCGCCCCGGACGCGGCCGTCTGCGTCGGCGTACTCCACCGTGACGCCAGCGACGAGCATTCGATGGAAATCGCGGTTGCGGGCCTCCAGCGTCGCCCCGGCCGGGCGGGTCAGTCGGTGCAACGCGTCGTCGAGCGCTTCGTCGGGCAGGTCGGGATTGAGGCGGGCGAGCGCGGACCGCAAACGGCCGTGCAGGACAACCTCGCCGTAGTCGGCGCGTTCTGCGCCCGGCGTGTCGGGCGCGATGTCGGGGCCGTGCAGGACGGTCCAGCCGAGCGACCCGAGCCAGTCGAGAGCGACGGCTTCGACGGTCGATTCCGACAGGGACGCATGGGCCACGCTCGCCGCTCCGTCAGGGTGCATGCGCCTTGACGGGTGCCTGGCGGTCGTCGGGGACGCGGGACGGTTCCAGCCCAGTCACCCGCAACTCGCCGGAGACCAGCTTCGGGAGCAGTGTGTCGCGGAGGGTGGCAATGGCACCGCTCTGGTGCAGGTTGCTCAGGATGCGTTCCATGATCGGCAGCACCATCGACTCAAACGCTGCCGCGACCCTCGCCGGGGGCAGGGCCGAGTGGACTAGCGCAAACGTCTGACGTGTGATGGTGTCGAAAATCGTGCCGTGCGTCCTGCTCCGTAACTCTTCCACCTTCCCTCTGACCAGCCAGTACGTGAAGAAGTCTCCGTACCCACCGGCACCGCGAATGCCGTAGCAGGTCTGATTCATGGCCATTGGCCGTCCCAGACACGCGAGCCACCCCACGCTGCCACGTGCGGGACCGAGCCGTTGACCGGGACGCCTCCGCTGCGCCGGAATCGCATGCCAACGGGCTCTGCTCGGTTACACTTTTGTCAGCGGAACGCCGGAACGTGTGGTTCGGGTAGCCCCGGCGACCTCTTCATCACCGGTACCGTTCGTCGGTACGTTCGACATAGGCGGGTCGCGGGAGCCTCTGTGAGCAGTCAGGATCTGCACTGGATCGCCAACTACATCTGGGGCATCGCCGACGATGTCCTGCGCGATCTGTACGTCCGCGGCAAGTACCGTGACGTGATCCTGCCGATGACCGTCCTGCGACGGCTGGACGCTGTGCTGGAGAGCACCAAGCAGGCGGTGCTCGACATGAGGGCGGTGCTCGACAAGGCCGAAGTCGTCGAGCAGGACTCGGCCCTTCGGGCGGCGGCGGGGCAGGCGTTCTACAACGCGTCGCCGTTCACGCTGCGCGACCTGCGCGCCCGTGCCAGCCGCCAGCAGCTCGACGCCGACTTCCGGGCCTACCTCGACGGCTTCTCCCCCAACGTGCAGGACATCCTCGACAACTTCGAGTTCCGCAACCAGATCCCGCGGCTTTCGAAGGCCGACGCCCTCGGCACGCTGATCGAGAGGTTCACCTCGCCGGATGTCAACCTCAGCCCGGACCCCGTGAAGAACCCCGACGGCTCGGTACGGCATCCCGGTCTCGACAACCACGCCGTGGGCTCGATCTTCGAGGAGTTGGTCCGCCGCTTCAACGAGGAGAACAACGAGGAGGCGGGCGAACACTGGACGCCGCACGACGCCGTGCGGCTGATGGCGAAGCTCGTCTTCCTGCCTGTGGCCGACCGCATCGAATCGGGCACGTACCTGCTCTACGACGGGGCCTGCGGCACCGGCGGCATGCTGACCGTGGCCGAGGAGACCTTGCAACAGCTCGCCGCCGAGCACGGCAAGGAGGTCTCCACGCATCTGTTCGGCCAGGAGATCAACGCCGAGACGTACGCCATCTGCAAGGCCGACCTGCTGCTGAAGGGCGAGGGCGAGGCGGCCGACAACATCGTCGGCGGTCCAGAGCACTCCACCCTGGCCAACGACGCATTCCCGTCGCGCGAGTTCGATTTCATGCTCTCGAACCCGCCCTACGGCAAGAGCTGGAAGACCGATCTGGAGCGCATGGGCGGCAAGAAGGACATGCGCGACCCGCGCTTCGTCATCGAGCACGCCGGCGACCCCGAGTACTCCCTGGTCACCCGCTCCAGCGACGGCCAGATGCTCTTCCTCGCCAACAAGCTCTCGAAGGTGAAGCAGGGCACGTCGCTCGGCAGCCGCATCGCCGAGGTCCACAACGGCAGCTCGCTCTTCACCGGCAACGCCGGGCAGGCGAGAGCAACATCCGCCGCTGGATCATCGAGAGCGACTGGCTGGAGGCCATCGTCGCCCTGCCGCTCAACCTGTTCTACAACACCGGCATCGCCACCTACGTCTGGGTGCTCACCAACCGCAAGCCAGGGCACCGCCGCGGCAAGGTGCAGCTCATCGACGCCACGAAGTGGTTCCGGCCGCTCCGCAAGAATCTCGGCAAGAAGAACTGCGAGCTGGGCGAGGACGACATCGCCCGCATCTGCGACACGTTCCTCGCCTTCGGGGAGACCGAGCAGAGCCGCATCTTCGACAACGCCGCCTTCGGCTACTGGAAAGTGACCGTCGAACGTCCGTTGCGCATCGAGGGCGCCGATCCGGACCGTGTCTACAAGGCGGCCGAGATCAGGACCCTGAAGGAGAGCGGCGAGCGCAGCGCGGACGCGCCGCCGGTCCTCCGGAAGGTCCACAAGCGGGGCACCGAGGTCGACCCGCTGCGCGGCCTGTTCGTGGCCACTGTCAACGGCCGGTCCGCTGTCGTGGAGTACGAGCCCGACACCAACCTGCGCGACACCGAGCAGATCCCGCTCACTGAGGAGGGCGGCATCGAGGTGTTCCTGCGGCGCGAGGTGCTGCCGTACGCCGCCGACGCCTGGTACCGGCCCGACAGCGTGAAGGTCGGCTACGAGATCAGCTTCACGCGCTACTTCCACAAGCCGAAGCCGATGCGGACCCTGACGGAGATCCGGGCTGATATTCTGGCGCTCGAGAGCGAGACCGAGGGGTTGGCGGCAATCCTGGGCCACGGTGAACCGGCCCCAACGCAATGAGACCGAGCGCACCGGGAGCGGGCAGTGACTGACAGACCATCGACGGAGTCGCGGGAGCGCCCGGCAGAGATCATCTTCGAGGTCACGGAGGCGGTCGAAGGCGGGTACGATGCCAGGGCGCTCGGCTACAGCATCTACACCCAGGGCGAGAGCTGGGAGGATCTGATGGAGATGGCGAGAGACGCCGTGCTCTGCCACTTCGACGAGGACAGGGCCCCGCGGGTGATCCGGCTTCATCTCGTCCGGGAAGAGGCCATCGCGGTATGAAGCTGCCCCGCGACCTTTCGGGCACGGAGGTCGCCGGGCGGCTCGCCCGTCACTACGGCTACCGCGTGACCCGGAGCCGGGGCAGCCACATGACCGTGACGCTGATGGCAGGAGGCGAACAGCATCAGGTGACCGTGCCGCGGCATCGAGACGTGCGGATCGGCACGCTGGACGCGATCGTCGCCGACGTGGCCAGGTTCCTCGGTCAGCCCAAGCAGGTAGTTCGCGACACCCTCTTCGGTTGATGTGATGGTCGCCGAACTCAAGCCGTATCCGGCATACAAGGAATCAGGTGTGTCGTGGCTGGGAGACGTGCCGGCACACTGGACCGTGCGGCGTATGCGGACCGTCTGCGACCTACGCGTGAGCAACGTCGACAAGCACACGAGGGAGGGGAGGTTCCGGTCCGCCTCTGCAACTACGTGGACGTTTACAAGAACGACGTAATCCGCGGCAGCATGGCGTTCATGGCGGCAACTGCCACGCTGGATGAGGTCGACCGGTTTCGCCTGCGGTCCCGAGACGTCCTGATCACCAAGGACTCGGAGGCGTGGAACGACATCGGGGTTCCGGCGCTCGTCGCGGACATCGACCATGATGTGGTGAGTGGCTACCATTTGGCCCTGCTTCGGCCCCATCGACGACACCTCGACGGCGGATTCCTGTTTCGTGCCCTCGGGAGTCGGTGTGTCGCGCATCAGCTTCACGTGCGCGCGAATGGCGTGACGCGCTAAGGGCTCTCCCACGACGCAATCAAGGCGGTTCGCTTTGCCGTGCCACCCCTTTCCGAACAAGCCGCCATCGTGCGCTTCCTCGACCACGCCGACCGGCGCATCCGGCGCTACATCCGCACCATGCAGAAGCTGACCGGCGCGGCAAGTCGGGTGGACGAGAGTGCATCGCTCATCGGCGAATTTCGCTCCCGCCTGATCGCAGATGTTGTTACCGGCAAGCTCGACGTGCGCGAGGCGGCGGCGCGGCTGCCGGAACTCGACGGGCTTGCCGACGAGAACGAGACGGACACCACGGCGGCGGGCGGCGCCGTGGCTGGTGAAGAGCGACTCGGGGCAGAGCGCGAGGGAGCCAGCGCGTGAGGCGGGAAGGCGCAGGCGCGACCGGACGGCGCGCGTTGAGGACGCTGCGGCCTGCTGTGCTGCGCTGGGCGCGGGAACGCGCCGGGCTCGGGCCCGAGACGCTGGCCGGCAGGATGAACGTCAAGCCGGAGCGGGTCCGCAACTGGGAACAGTCCGGCGAGATCAGCGTCTCGCAGGCGGACCGGCTGGCGCGGCGCACCCATACTCCCCTCGGCTTCCTCTACCTTCGTGAACCCCCGGACGACGGTCTGCCGATACCGGATTTCCGCACGCCGACAGGACGACCGCGGCGACCGAGCCCGGATCTGCTCGATACGGTGCATCTGATGGCTCGGCGCCAGAGCTGGATGCGGGAGGAACTGATCGAGGACGGCGCGGAGCCACTATCCTTCGTCGGCTGCTGCGGCCAGGGATCGACGCCGGCGCAGGCGGCGTCGGCGATGCGGGAACATCTCGGCTTGTCGGGCGACTGGGCGGCGCGGCAGCCGTCTTGGATACAGGCGCTGCGGCGCCTCCGCGAGTGCGCGGAGGCCAGCGGCGTCCTGGTGGTGTTCAACGGCGTCGTTGGCAACAATACGCGCCGAAAGCTGAATCGCAACGAGTTCCAGGGGTTCGCGCTCGTCGACCGCTACGCGCCGCTGGTGTTCGTCAACGGGGCGGATTTCAAGGCGGCGCAGATGTTCACCCTGGCGCACGAGCTGGCGCACGTGTTCATCGGCCAGGCCGGGGTGTCGAACCTCGGCACGTCGGAGGCCCCGGACGAGGACGTGGAACGATTCTGCAACCGTTCTGCGGCGGAGTTTCTCGTTCCGGAACAGGAATTGCGCGCCCATTGGCGCCGGCAGGGGACGCTGGATGCCGCGTTGCAGCAGGTGGCCAGGCGCTTCAAGGTCAGCGTGCTGGTCGCCGCCCGCCGAACGTTGGATTTGCGTCTGATGGCGCCCGACGAGTTCCGGCGGTTCTGCGACGCCTACCAGGAGCAGGCGGCGGCGCGGCCTGACGAAAGGACGGGGGGCAACTTCTGGAACAGCCAGAACGTGCGCATCGGCCGTCGGTTCGGAGCCGCGCTCAGCCGGGCAGTAGGGGAGGGTCGGCTGTCGTACCGGGAGGCGTATGCGCTGACCGGCCTGCGCGGTGACACGTTCGATGCTTTTGTGCGTTCGTTGGAGTCGACGCCGTGACGGACCCCATCTTTCGAGATTTGGGCCTGCTCGGGTGACCGCAGCGACCTAGATTCGGTCGATTCTGGCCACTGAAGCGCCGATTGACCCTGTTTTGCTTCCTCGACCTCTCCTGAACGGGGGCGATTTCGGTCGTTTTCGTCCACTTTGCCTGTGCGGCTCGAATGTGCTGACCACATATGACCACATAGTCACACGAGCATCGGACTGAGGTGCCATGAGCTCGTGTTCGTGCGCCGTGTCCTGACTCGCTCGAAGGGTGCCGGCCAAGGCGTCTCCTGCCGCCTCGTCCATGCCGTCCGCATCGGGCCCGGCAAGGTGCGCCAGGTCGTGCTGGCCTACTTCCGCGCCGGCTTGGAGCAGCGCGTCCCCAAGCCCCACTGGAAGCGCCTCGCCGCCGCCATCCGCGACCGTCTCGCCGGCCAGCCCCGCTTGCAGGGCCAGGCCGCCCCGCCACCCGCCGACCAGGCGCTCGCCGAGCGCATCGACGCCGAGGCCGAGGCTGTCGCCCCCTTGGTGCGCCGCCGCCTGCGCGATGCCGACTTCGATCTCGGCTTCCACGTGACCGACGACGCCCGTCCAGCCGGCCCCCGCGAGACGCCGCTCTCCGTCCTGCCCTCCACCCTGCGCCACACCGACGTGCGCGAGGTCGGCGCGGCGCGCCTGCTGCGGGCAGGCCCGCCTGGGACTGGTCCAGATCCTCGCTCGCGCCCTGCATCCCGCCTCCGAGCGGGAGACCCTGCGCTGGCTGCGGCAGGACTCGGCCCTGGACCAGCTGCTCCGCCTGCCGCCGGGCGAGCTGGCCAAGGACGCGCTCTACGCGGCCGCCGACGCTCTCTGGGAGCGCCGGGAGGCCATCGAGAGCGCGCTGTTCGCCCGCGAGCGGCAGCTGTTCTGCCTCGCTTCGCGCATCGTCTTCTACGACTTGACGAACACCTGCCACACCGGTCGCCCGCGGCACCCGCTGGCGGCCCGCGGGCGCAGCAGGCAGAAGCGGCACGAGGCGCCGCTGGTGACGCTGGGCCTGCTGCTGGACGGGGAGGGCTTCCCGCGGCGCTCGGAGGTGCTGGCCGGCAACGTGGGGGAGGCGACCACGCTGCAGGCCGCGATCGAGCGCCTCGACCTGGGCGGGGAGGAGCGGCCGACGGTGGTGTTCGACAGCGGCATCGTGAGCGCCGAGAACCTGCAATGGCTGCGCGAGCAGGGCCTGCACTGGGTGACGGTGGCCCGCGAGCGGGAGGCGAGTCCCGACCGGGCCCCGGACACGCTGTGGACGAGCGCGACCGGTCGCGAGCTGAAGACCTGGCGCCTGGGGCCGGAGCCGGAGGCGGGCAAGGACGCGGGGAAAGGAGGGCAGCAGTCGGACGCAGGCCGGCGCGGGGAGGAAGCGGAGGTGCGGCTGTGCGTTTGGAGCCCATCGCGGGACCGCGACGAGCGGGCGCCGCTAGCGAGGCAGCGGAAGCGCTTCGAGGCGCAGCTGCAGTCCTTGCACGCGGGGCTGACGACGCCGCGGCGGCTGAAGAGCTACGACAAGGTGCTGCTCAAGGTGGGACGCCTGCAGCGGCAGTACAAGCAGGTTGCCAGCCATTTCCAGGTGACGCTGGAGCCAGGCGAGAAGGGCCGTGCGCGGGCGGTGAGATGGAAGCCGAGCAAGCGCTGTCGCAAGCGGGAGCGGGTGCGCGGGACGAGCCTGCTTTGCACGAGCCGGGTGGACTGGGGGGACGGGCGGATCGTGCGGGAGTACTGCCGGCTGGCCGAGATCGAGTCCACGTTCCGTGCCATGCAGGAGGAGCTGGGCTTGCGCCCCCTGTATCACCGTCTGGAGAAGAGGGTGTGCGGGCACCTGTTCGTGACCGTGCTGGCATACCACGTGGTGCATGCGCTGCGGCGGAGGCTGAAGAACCGCGGGATCCATCTCAGCTGGTGGTCGATCCGGGAGCGGATGCGGACCTGGGTGCGGCTGACGACGACGATGCGGACGGTGGACGGGAAGGTGTGGAGCCAGAGGCAGGACGTCGAACCGAACAACGAGCAGGCTCGGATCGCGACGGCGGCCGGGGTGCGGTTCCGCCGGCACCGGCGCTCGCTGCCCTTGGACCCGACCACGCTGGCCACGGACACTGCCAAGGAGGATGAAGAGTGACAAAGTGTAGTGACTGCAAATCCAATTGACAAACAGAGTGCTACTATATGTAGTGTAGTCGATCAATTAGAACCGCCATATATTATTGTCGGCCTCCGCCGACCCTCGAAACTTGGGGGCAGGTTGCTTTCCTCGAATGCCTCCCGCAGGTCGCCGACTTGACAGCGTTGTTCGGGCGTGGCGAACACCACGAGGTCGAGGTCCGACTTCGGGCCGGAGGTCCACTTGACTCGCGATCCGTAGGCCCAGGCCTCGACGCCCGGTAGATGCCGATCGAGCAGGGCTAGAACGGTCCCGCGCTCCTCGACGGTGATGTCGATGTCGCTGGCTACTCCCATGTCGCCCCGCTCAGGGTCTCGTAGAGGCCGATGGCGTCGGCGATGAAATCGGGCATCAGCGCAAGGCAGGCCTTGGCCTTCTCGCCATCGTAGTCGTGCGAGGTGTCGATGCGGGCGTCGGCGTAGCGCAGCCACTGCGCCACCCGTTCCTCGATCAGGCCGTTCTCGTGGGCCAGCCGGAAGATCGGCTTCGGACTGTTGGGCGTATCGAGCAGACCGAGGCGCTCAGTCAGATAGCGCTTCAGCACCTTCCAGAGGCAGTCGTAGCAGGTCTCGAAGCGCTGGATGACGGATTCGGCGACGGCCTCACGGTTCAAATCCGACAAGGCCGGGTCCTGTCGTTTGTGGTTCTTGTGCTGCTCTCCAGACGTTTCAGGGACAGCCGGAACTTGCCGTAGTCGATCATGCCTTGCGTGCCTGGACCGTTGTGGAGGAGCCGTCAGCGGGACGCTCGGCGGAACACGAGCGCGTCGACGACGGTTGCCTGTTCCGTGGTTGCAGCACCGTCGGTCGTCTCTCCGTGGAGCCCCTCCCAGTCGTTGGTGCCCGTATTCAGCGCAATCTTCACGACGAAGATCCGGCTTGGCGCCAGGTCATCGTAGCCCTCCTCGTAACCGTCGACCACTACGCGCAGGTCTGCGGGGTAGCGGCCGAGAACGTCCATCAGCTCGCTGACTGTCATGGAGCCTCCAACTCAGGCCGCGACGTGTACCACGGTCGCCACGCAGCGGGGTTGCGGAACCGGCTCGCCGTGTGCCCGCAGACTCTCGATGTGAAGCTGGATCGCCCGGCACATCTCGTCGATCGTCTCCTCCCTGGTGGCCCCGGTCGCGACGCAGCCCGGCAGGTCAGGAGCAAACGCCGCGTAGTTCGTCGGCGCCATCTCGATAACTATCGTGTACTGCATCGGTTGCTTACTCCTTCAGGCCCGCCTGTTTCATGACGCTGGCCCACGTTCCGCGTGGGAGGTCGTCGCCTGGTTTTCCTGCGACGGTCACGGTTCCTGGTCTGTCGGGATGTCGGTACTGACGGTGGCTGCCCTTGGTGCGAACCAACGATCATCCGTTCTCCTCGACGAGTCGAATCGCATCCCTCACTTTCGGCATATGTGGTGATTCCGGTCATCGGCCGATGTCGTTCGGCTCGCCGAACCGGTCGTCACATCGCCCACGCGGCTCTTGTGCGGCTCCTCGGCCACAGTTGAGAGACATCCACGAGACACAACGGCCGTTGAGTGACAAAACTCGGAAAAGTGTCCCTCAAGCTGGGTTGTGTATCACAGGTGACAGTCAAAGGACCGCGCGTCCCTCCGCCATCAGTCGTCCCCGAAGCCCAACGCCTTCAGGTTCTCGGCGATGGCGGCGTCGAGCCGTGTCACCTCGGCCTGCTGGCCTTGCAACTCGCCGACCAGCCGCCGCATCTTGGCCTCGAACGGCTCTCCGTCGTCCGGTTGCGGCTCCGCGCCGACGTAGCGGCCCGGCGTCAGGACGTGCCCGTGCCGGCGCACCTCGTCGAGCGGCGCGCTCTTGCAGAAGCCGGGAACATCCTCGTAGGCGGCATCGCGATCGGCGCCGCGCCACACGTGGTAGGTGTCGGCGATGCGCTCGATGTCGTCGTCGGTCAGCTCGCGGTGCGTGCGATCCACCATGCGGCCCTGCTTGCGGGCGTCGATGAACAGGATCTCGCCGCGCCGCGGCCGGCTTCGGGCCAGAAACCACAGGCACGCCGGAATCTGCGTCGAGTAGAAGAGCTGCCCCGGCAGCGCCACCATGCAGTCCACCAGGTCCGCCTCGATCAGATTCTTGCGGATCGCCCCCTCGCCGGACCGGCTCGACGACATCGAGCCGTTGGCCAGCAGGAAGCCGGCCACGCCGGCCGGGGCCAGGTGGTGCACCATGTGCTGCACCCAGGCGAAGTTGGCGTTGCCCTTCGGGGGCGCGCCGTAGCGCCAGCGCTGGTCGTCGGTCAGGCGCTCGCCGCCCCAGTCCGAGACGTTGAACGGCGGGTTGGCGAGAATGTAGTCGGCTTTCAGGTCCGGGTGGCGGTCGTTGTGGGAGCTGTCGCCGTGCGCGATCTGGCCCGCGATGCCCCGGATGGCGAGGTTCATCTTCGCGAGCCGCCACGTCGTGTAGTTCGACTCCTGGCCGTAGATGCTGATGTCCGCCTTGGCCCTTCCGCCGTTCCCGTTGGCGTGGGCACGGATGAACGCGACCGACTGCACGAACAATCCCCGACGAGCCACAGCAGGGGTCGTAGACCCGTCCCCGGTACGGCTCCAGCATCTCCACCAGCGCCTTGACGACGCAGCGCGGCGTGTAGAACTCGCCGCCCTTCTTGCCCTCGGCGCTCGCGAACTGCGAGAGGAAGTACTCATAGACCCGGCCGAGCACGTCTCGGGACCGGGCTTCCTCGTCCCCGACCCGGATGTTGCTGACGAGGTCGATCAACTGGCCGAGCCGGCGCTTGTCGAGGGCCGGCCGGGCGTAGTCGCGCGGCAGCACGTCCTTGAGCGCCGGGTTGTCGCGCTCGATGGCCGCCATCGCCTGATCGACGGTCAGGCCGACGGTCGGCTGCCGGGCCTGCGCCCGCAGATGCGTCCAGCGGGCCTCGGCCGGTACCCAGAAGACGTTCTCGGCGATGTACCCGTCGCGATCCTCGGCGTCGGCCATCGCCCACAGCTCAGCCTCGTGGCCGATCGTAGCCCCGTTGTTCTGGGTTGGCCCCGCGTTACCTGTCGATTTCCCCGGCCGTCGTCGCGCCATGCTCGTGATTCCCGTCCGTTGAAATCGAGACTCGTGGGCCGAAACCGGACCCCCATCAATCAGGACAGCTACCGGCCTGCCTCACCGCGGTGGCCTGCGCTCGCAGGATTTGACGAGGTGCAACAGAGGGCGCTGGCTCGGAAAGGCGAGTACCCCGACGGCGATGCCCGCGTCGCCGGCTGCTTGGGGGTGCTCGAAAGCGGGCTCTTCGGCGACCGTCAGCGGCGGTTGCCGGAGCCGCGACACCCTTCCCGGAGGGACACTTTCACCGGGGAGCGACCCGGCGCGGCAGGTGTGACGGAGGCACACCTGCCGGGTCCGCAAAACGCCAGTTTTGGCGGGGGTCGCTCCCCAACATCCCCCCTGTACCCAATTGCGGCATCGGGGGGTGGTGTGTTGGGTCGGGATCTGGTTGATACGCAGGGACTTGGCAGGTACAGGCGGGTAGGTGGAAGTGTGACTCGGGGTGTAAATTGAGAGCTTGGGACTGCTTACACCTCCGGTGCGGCATCTCGGGTGTAAGTTCGAGCCCCTGTCGTGTTGTGATCGGGCGGCAGGGCTGATCACAACCTCGGCCCGCTCCCCGTCGTGGTCGTGGTCCCGCTCCGTGGCCTCGATTCCCGACCCGCGCCCGCTCTCCCTCGGCATCCTCCGCTTCCCGTCGATCACCGTGACCGCCGCCCCCTTCTACTTGGGGTCGGTCTCACGACTCTTGCCGGCTGGCCCGTCCCGGCTGCACCGGCCCCGGTGGTACTTCTGCACTGCTGATGATGCCACAGTTCCTCCCCGTGTCCGATCCGCGTCCTTCGATGCCGCCGCGCCTCGGGGTGCGAGTCCCGTTGCCGGTCGGGTTCGAGGCGGGCGTGCTCGTCGGCGGCTCCGACGGCGAGCGGTTCGGGGACGTGGTGGGAGTCCGGGTCCGTCTACGGGCCGGACGCTTGCGTTCGGCCATAAACGCCCAACACCACGCCGGTGGCCGGCGTGTCACCTGAAAGGCCGTAGCGCACGCGGAGGACCGCGGAGCGGTTGACACGGCTTCCGATGCCAATTTGCCGCAACTTGTTGCAAATAATAGGCTTTTCCGTCAGGGATGGGGTTCGTTCCCCTCAGTCTGTCCCCCGTTCTGAAGCGGACGTAACTGCACCGCGCGAGCCCGCCGCGGACGATTCTGGAGCTACATCGGAAGTCGGTTGCCCCTGCGCCGCCGACTCTGGCCGGCGGGCGGGCAACCGCACGTATTCTCGCCCGGAAGCCTCCTATTTGGCTCGAATGTCCCTAAACATCGCGTCAACGTCATAGTTGAAGCGGGCGGCGTACGCCTGCCGGATGCCCCGGAGTTCAGCGATGATCGGGTCCGTCTGCCGTTCCATGATCGTACTCCTCCATGAGTTCATTGGGCGTGCAAATTACCGGCGGCTCGTAGCCAGCCTTGCGGCACGCACGCTCGATTCGCGATCTCGCGACGGCACCGGCGATGTGGCGGAGATTCCACGTCAGCAGGTAGGTGATCCTGTTGATGGCAGCCACGCTGACGTGAGCCGCATCGGCCGCCGCTTCGGGCGGGAACGCTCCGAGCTTCAGCAGCCGCCGCGTCAGTGCGGCGGCCTCCTACGTGGTATCGAGACGCGTAACCATCTCCAGAGCCGTGAGGCGAGCACGGGCGGCACCTGTGTCTCCTTGTGCGGCTTCGTCCAGCACAAGCTCCGAAGCGACGAGTACAAATCGCTCCGGTGCCTCGCGCCACCATTCCCGTGTCATGGCCTGCTGCGCCGCGATGATGAGATCGTGCGATGGTCTTGCCGTCAGGTAGCTGAAGATCGACGTTTCGACGTACACGCTGGGCTTGGTCATGTCGGATGCCCGCCAGGATCATCGGCCGGCATTGCTCACTGTCGCCCGAATGATCGCGTGATCGCGGCTGCGATCAGCCCGGTCGGCACAGCTACCATGCCTAAACCCGCGATGGCAACGACCGCCGTTACTGCACGCCCAACAGCGGTGATGGGGTACGTGTCCCCGTATCCGATCGTGGTCAAGGTGACCACAGACCACCAAAGTGCAGCAGGTACCGATCCAAAGGCGTCAGGCTGCGCCTCGCGCTCGGCGAGCCACATGGCCACGGCCGATACATAGATGAGTCCGGCGGAGCAGGCAGCGGTTGTCGCAAGTTCGCCCCGCACGTCCATGACGGCTCGGCGAAGCCGCTTCAGCGCTGGCTCCCGTTCGAGCACCTTCATCACCCGCAGCAGCTTCAGGGCTCCGTTGTCGAACATCACCGCGACGAGATCCAGTGCGCCGACTAGGCTCGCAGCGTAGCGCAGCGGCCGACTGGCCGCGAGAAGCCGCAAGACGTACTCGATGGCGAAGAGCATCCGCACGAAGACAGCCACCACGGCCAGGGTTCTTGCCGTACCGTCGACGGTAACGGCTGTGGCAATTGTGAACTCGATTATCGACACTGCCACCAAGACAGTGGATGCGCGATCGAACCAAGCTGGCAGAGTCATCGTGGGTTCAACTCCGGCCAGCGCTCCTGCGCCAAGGCGATTGCCGCTGCCTCGGACTCGCCGAACGCCTCGACGGAGGCTCCATCCACGCCCAGCGTCGTGATCGGAAACCGGTCCTAGTGCTGGTCGCCATCCGTCGCCCACGCCGCCGCGGCCAGAGCCAAACAGGGTGCCGATGACGGTTTCCGGCCCGCCAAGCGAGCCGGTCCGCAGGGTGGTGGAACGGTGACCGTCGCGTCGCAGCCTTCCCGCAGGGACACCTGCCGGGGCCGAAGACCGCAGGGGTTCGGCAGGGTCGCTCCCCTCCTTTCCCTTTCCCCTGACCCCGTTGGTGGATCGTGCATGTCTGTTTCGGTCAATGGAGTCAGGGGTTTTGAGCGGATTCAGGGTAACTCGGCGTGTAACTTGGCCTGTAACTTGATTACGTGGGTCTCCTTACACCTCTCGTGCGGCATCTCGTGCGTAAGTTCGAGCCCTTTCCCGTTGTGATCGGCGGGCGGCGTTGATCACACCCTCGTCCCGCTCCTTGACCTCGACTCCACTCCCGCTCTTCCTCACGCTCGCCACCTTCTGATTCTCGTTGACGCTGCGATTGCCGGCCCCTCAGCCCGGATCATGGCATGCCTCTTGCTTGCGCTGTCCCGTCCCGTGGTTCTCCTCTTCCCACTGATGATGCCACAGCTCCTCCGCGTGGCCGAGCTTCCCCGTCCTCGGTGCCGCCGGCTGGAACCAGCGCCGCGGTCCAGTGGTCCGGGGCGGGGTATGTCGTCGGCGGCTTCAGCAGGGAGCGGTTCGAGAACGTGGGGGGACTCCGGGTCCGTTCGAGGGCCGGACGCCTGCGTGCGGCCCATAAACGCACAACACCACGCCGGTGGCCGGCGTGTCACTCGAAGAGCCGGAACGAAGTGGAGGAGCCGCAAGGCTTGACACGTCGATTGCCGGCGTGGTCCCTCTCGTCACGCGGCCTCGTCAGCGCGGCCGGTCGGGATCCATTCCGGAACCCGCTTCGAGCGCCACGTCCGGCCACTCGTGACCGCCGCCCGTGACTTCCGGGCTCTGTCGCAAGCGGCGCGGAGGACGCACGCCCGCTGGATGGCGGGGTTCAGGCCACCGTACGCCTCCAGCGCCGCCCAGTCGCTCGTCGCGATCGCGGCCAACTCCGCCGCCGCCTTGTGGGCCATCGTCACGGCCTCCAACGGCGTCGCCGCCCACTTGTCCAGCACCCGGCCCGCCGCCGCTAGCCCGGATTATGCGTGAAGGTTGGATTGGCGGCGAGACGCAGGGGCCTTCCGTGTGGCGGCAGGGCCACACCGGCCGCAGGGATGGTCGACGCCGCCGGTAGCACGGAAAGAGGCCAAGGGCCAAATCCATCTTCTGCCCCTTCCAAGAGAATGTGAACAAGACATCGATCCTCACCACGGCGTGCAGGCCAGCGGCGCAGGTGCACTGCTTGCTGCGTTGAGGGCAGGGCTTCGTCAACAGAGGCGAGGCCTCGCGCCGGCACGGCCATCGCCCGCCTGCAGGCCACAGCAAGGGACACTGGCTACCACCTCGCTCCGATCATCCAGACAGATCCCAAACGGCAGCCTGCGCAGGTCCCCCTGCGTGACATGCTTCGGATCAGGCAGCCACCGGGATCGCGCTCCGGATTGGCAGTCTAGCCAAACCGGCTGAGTCAATACTCAACCTCCAGGCCACTCAATAGTGAAGTTATAATTCATCACTGCCGACGATACGGAATTCGAGCCGTGGCGTTCCAGGCCTTCAACGAAAGATACACTGAGTTATAGGTGCTCATTCTCCCCGAAACCCCTGACTCTGGGCTGTTCGGACAACGATCGGGCCTTTCAGTCCGAATCGCTGGGATATAATCCGGTTTCATGGCCGGGCTCACTATGGTTCGTGTCCCGGCATCCAGCGCAAACCTCGGCCCGGGCTTCGACACCCTTGGACTTGCGCTGGGCATCTACCTGACCTGCCGATTTGGGCCCGCCGAATCGAACCGCATCACGGCCACTGGCCGCGATGCGGACAGCATCCCCGCCAACGGAGACAACTACATTCTCCGGACGGCTCGCGATGTCGCCGAGGCCCAAGGTCTCACGCTTCCGCCTGTCGAGCTTGTGATCGAGAACGGCATTCCGATCGGCAAGGGCTTCGGCTCGAGTGCGGCGGCGCTGGTGGCTGGGGTAGTGCTCGCCAGCCGCATGCTCGATCTGGACTGGGACGAGCACCGTCTTCTGGACGAGGCCGCCAGGATCGAAGGGCATCCGGACAACGTGTCGGCTGCGGTTCTGGGATCCGTCACGGCCGCCGCCATCGGCGATGACGGGGTGACCCGAGCGGTGCGCCTCGAAGTGCCGCGAGCGTTCTCGGTTGCGGCGGTCTGCCCCAACTACGTACTGCCCACCCAGACCATGCGCACAGCGCTGCCGAACGAGTACCCAAGGGCCGACGCTGTGTTCAATCTGCAACGGGCCAGCCTGCTCGTGGCAGCGCTGCTCAAGGGGGACCGCGATGCCTTCCCAGTCGCCTTGGAGGACAGGCTGCACCAGCCCTATAGGGCCCGAAGCATCCCAGGACTAGAAGCGATTCTCAGGCTGCGCCGACCCGGACTTCTGGGGTGTGCCTTGAGTGGTGCCGGACCAGCGGTGCTGGTCTTCTATGAGACCGGTCGGGAAGAGGCTGTGGAAGCCGTGGCTGACGAGTTTCACCGTGCGGGCTGCGTTAGCGAGACCATGTTCCCGGATCTGGACCGCACGGGCCTGATCGTGAAGGACGACGTGAGTTAGCAATGCAGGAAGCACGACGGGCATTGGATAGCCAAGGTCTTCTGGAGTTCGACCCTCATCCCGCCCCCGCTTCGACAAAGCGTTTCCCAGACGGCGCGCATTACCGCATCGAAATCCCCAGCACCGAAAGCCCCGCTGCGCTCGAGGCGATTCTCGAGGTCGCTACACGTCTCGCAGTGCCGATTCATCGGGTCAGCCAGGGGAGCGGCATCATGATGCTGACCGATGGCGAGATACGAGCGATGGTGGCAATCGGGACCGCGAAGGAGATCGAAGTCAACCTGTTCGTTGGGCCCAGGGCGACATTCGACATCGGGGCGCAGGCATACTCCGCTGCAGGGAAGTCCCTCGGCTTGAGCGTCCGCGGCAACGAGCAACTTGCATTCGCAATCGAGGAGGTCCGACGGGCGGTCGGCCTCGGTATCCACAGCGTTCTGGTGTCGGACATCGGCCTGCTGGCTACGCTTGGACGACTGAAGCTGGCGGGCGACCTGCCGGCGCATCTGATCCTCAAGACATCCGTAATGATGGCGCCTGCAAACGCGGCAGCGGCTCACGTGCTCGAGGACCTCGGCGCGACGACGATCAACGTTCCGTCCGATCTGACCCTGCCTCAACTCGCGTCGATCCGCGCGGCGATCGACGCACCCATTGACTTCTACGTCGAGGCGCCCGACAACATCGGGGGATTCGTGCGTCACTACGAAGTCCCGGACATCGTGCGCGTCGGGGCGCCGATCTACGTGAAGCTTGGCCTCAGGAACGCACCCGACATCTATCCCAGTGGCACGCATCTCGACCAGACAGCGCTCGCCCTATCCAAGGAGAGGGTGCGACGGGCAAGGCTCGTCCTGGACATGATCGGAAGGTACGGCCCGGACCTAGTGACCACACCGATCCCCTGCATGGAGAGCGACGGGTAGCGCGACGTGGCGGAGAGCTGGCAAACAAACGACGAGCTCTTCGCGGTCGCGAGGCAAGAGCTGTTCCCCGCCGTCGTGGGCGACGTCATGGATGCGGTCGGTCTGCGGACGCAGTTCCTGCCTCCGGAGATCCGTCCGCTGCATCCGGACATGCGTCTGTTTGGCCGGGCAATGACCGTGACGGTAGTAGACATCGACGACACCAACGAGGATCCACCGTTCGGGCTGATGTTCGAGGCGCTCGACAGTCTCAGACGGAACGAGGTGTACGTCTGCACGGGAGGCTCGCTCGAGTACGCGCTCTGGGGTGAGCTGATGAGCACGCGGGCGCGCGTTCTCGGCTCCGCAGGTGCCGTTGTGGACGGGTACTACCGAGACTCCCAAGGCATCGTGGACCTCTGTTTCCCAACGTTCGGTCGAGGCTCGTACGCGCAGGATCAGGGGCCCAGAGGCAAGGTTGCGGGATATGGCTCCCGAATCCGAATCGGTTCAGTCGGAATCGAGAACGGCGATGTCGTCGTGGGCGACCGCGATGGCGTGTGCATCGTGCCAAAGGATCGTGTTGACGAGGTCTTCAGGCTTGCCATAGAGAGGACGCGAGACGAGAACCTAGTGCGGAAGTCCATCGAAGCCGGCATGTCGAGCGCGGACGCGTTCCGCAAGTACGGCATCATGTAGCGACAAGCCACCGGCGCTTGGCAGTCTCACGCTGGACAACCTCTTGGGACATGCCCTACAGTAAGCAATGTCAGCCCAGTTCATGGGTTGGAGAGAGTGAAAGGGGGCGACAAGGCTTCGACGAAATCGTAATCGCTGATTTGAGGCATGCCGGGTTCCGAGCACCCGTAAAACGATCGGACCAAAAATAACTGCCAACACATCGCAGTTTGCATACGCTGCCTAATCACTAGGCAGCCGCCCTCGCTAGCGGGCTCGCACGCTGGTTCAGGGTGTCATTTCGCGAGATAGGTGACTGGACTTCTGCTCGCAGTTAGGTCTCCGAAACTCAATCGGGCTGGGCCGTAGCCTGCTTGTCCGTTTCACGGCGGCGGCCAAGACTCAAGAACGGACTAAGCATGTAGTCTCGTCTCGGTGGTCTTTTTCGGACGCGGGTTCGATTCCCGCCGCCTCCACCACTTTTGCAGCCATGAGTGGTCCAGTTGATCGGAACCACCATCGCTCCGCCTGCTAGGTGGCCGGACCGTCGTCACTCCAACGGTGGCACGGGTGTCAATGGTTCGATGGGCGGTCTGTCGAACGACGGGCTAGGGACCGAGCGAAGGGCTTGGTTCCGTCTCCGCTCCACCTCACGTGCCTCCCGATCCGCAACGGCTCCCCATCCAGCAAAGGCTGCGAGACGCCGCAGTTCCCCGTAAGCCCCGTCCCAGTCGGTGTTCAGCATCCGCGCCTGAGCGAGTGCAAGGTGGTGCGCTGGCTCGTCTGGCATGCGGTCCCTTGCGTAGAGCGCAAACCGTAGCGCCAGGGCGGATCGCGTGCCAGCGTCTGGGCCGGGCCGCATCATGAGCAGCGCGTAGCGAAACGCGGTTCGTGCACGGTTGTCCCCGCACTCAAGCGCAATCCCGAAGTGTCGTTCCGCCTCGTCGTGGCGGTTGCTTACCAACATCAAGGAGGCGTAGGCGGCCTGAACCCGTGCTTCCTTGGGGTGCCGTTCAACGAGTTGCAACAGGCTGCCGTCTGCCTGCTCCAGAAACCGCAGTTCCCGCAGCACCTCGGCTTCGATCAGCGACAGTTCCCACTCCTCGGCCTTCCCGATCGTGACGGGTTCGCGAGTCCGTGGAAGGGCCGGGCCTTGGACCACGCCCGTCGTGCGCAGCCTTGCAATGTGCGCCTTCACAAGATCGGTCAGTCCCTCCTGACCGTGGTTGATGAAGGCCTCGAATGCTAGCTCAGGCCCCAGTCGTGCAAGCGAAGCCTGCGTCGAGACGAGCCAGTGCACCAAGATCCACGCCTGGGACTGGAACAGCTCCCCATTCAAGGTCGACTGTTCGGACGTGTCCTTCAGGAAGTCGGACCATGGCACCCACGATGATCGATCGAGTTCTGCGAGCAGCGACTCCATCACATCCTCGCCCGGCTCTGTGGGCATCAGTCTGGCCAGATAGATCGCACGCCCCTCCCTGAGCCAGCGTGGCCAGTCGGGATCCTCGACCTGGTGTGCGTACTCGTGGGCCAAGGTCATCCGCAGACCAGGACTGGAATGCCGTGGCACGACCACATAGTTGCGGTCCAATCCGCGGATCGTAATGCCACGGGTCTTGGACGCGGGGGATTCACGGAGGAGCGAATGCAGCTCGAGTTGCGTACCGACGACCAGGACATCGAGCGGGCCGTCCGAGCGGGTCGGGGAGCCTAGGCCCATTCGCAGGCAAAGCGAACGAATCGCCTCGAGGTCCTCGGCGGCCGACGCGACTTCCTTGGCCGAAAGGCCAGGGCCCTCACGCGCCAGAACGCGAAAGTGCGGTGTCTCGACGACCCACCCAGGCTCAACTGCGATCGCAGGAATGGGGGCCAGCGAGAGCGCTGCACAAATGGTCGTTCGGAACGTGCGCGTCGCCAACACGGAGACAGGGTGTTGCAGCCGTGGTTCGGTCGAACGCGGCCTCGTCCCTTGTGTAATGCATTCGTCGAGAGTTGGCAAGAAGCGATCGACCGTTCGCACTTCTGCCATTGGCCAAGGTCGGCCGGAACTCCACCGTGCGGTCAGGCCCGATCCCCGGGGACTCGACACGCCGGACTCGACTCGAGTGTTCAGTTCGGCGTGATTTGGTACCTTTGGTCCATGGGAAAATGCGTAACGTTTCTGGCACTTCTTGTTCTAGGATTCGCAACGCTCGCCAGTGCCGAACCCAACCTCAAGGCCACTTCGGGCTCCCAGAGAACGCAGAACGTCCTCGCGGACGCGGACCATCTCTCGCGAATGCAGGACAAGGAAATGCTTCAGCGCTGGACGCGGCTGAGACTGCTCGTTCCCGTCAAGGAGAAGTCGAGCACCTACTACCTACACGCTGTGCCGTCCGACTATCGGTACCTCCGTCCCTGGGCGCTACTCCTGCTGGAGCGCCTTTCCCAGCAGTACCAAGCTCGGTTCCGTCAGCCCCTCAGGGTCACGAGCCTAGTGCGGACAGTCAGCTACCAGCGGTCGCTCGCCCGGCGCAACGGGAACGCCGCCTCGGCCACCGGCCCAACGGCATCGGTGCACCTGACGGGTGCTTGCCTCGACATCTCGAAGAAGGGGATGACGAGGTCACAGCAGTCGTGGGTCAGGAATGTGCTGGCTCAGCTGCGGCAGAAGGGATACCTCTACGCGATCGAGGAGTTCCGCCAGCCGACCTTCCACGTCCTCGTCCATCGGAAGTACGTGGACTACGTGGCGCAGCGCACGGGCGCCTCGCAGAAATAGGGCCTCTACATCGCACTCGCGATGGTGCGGGCAGGCGTTCCGCGCGGTCACGGGGCCATGTCGCAATCCAGCGGGGTCGATTCGCCTGAGACAGTCTTTGCCGAGAGGTTCCGGTCACTGAACCTCGCAACGCGGACGCCTGGGTTCGAGGTGCGATTTCGCCCCTACGTCAGTCTCCGCTCGACCGTGCGATTCGATGCGGATCGGGCGGTTGTCACAGCCGACCTGAGCGACATGCTGAAGGGCGCTCCAACCGATGTGCTGCGGTCCCTCGCCACAATGCTGCTCTGCAAGCTCTATCGCTTGCGTGTTCCGAGTGGAACGTCACGGCCCTACAAGAAGTGGTCGAACTCACCCGAAGTTGTCGATCTCATGCTCCGTACGAAGCGGCAGCGCGGCCGGATCCGGCTGCGACCGCCGGTTGGTCGACTGCATGACCTCGAAGCCCTCTTCGACCAGCTCAATGACCGCTACTTCGACTCCGCATTGCGCAAGCCCACCATTGGCTGGAGCCTACACGCGTCTCGGCGGAAGCTTGGGCACTACGACCCTGCCCACGACGCGATCGCGATCAGCCAGGTCTTCGACCGAGATGACGTACCGCGAATCGCACTCGAATACGTCATCTACCACGAGATGCTGCACATCAAGCACCCCGCGGAACGTTGTGGGGACAGGCGTCGGGTCCACACCGCCGCGTTCCATCGGTCCGAGCAGCAGTTCAAGGGCATCGCGGAGGCCAAGCGAATCCTCCAGACGTTCTGACGCATCCTGCCTACGCGGAGCGGCCGTACAGTCGGTTCTGTTGTCTCCTCGCGGGCGACTGGACACCGCCAAAGTCCGCACTTAGATAGACATGGCGACAATCAACGACTTCGTGGTCTCGGACCCCGTCCACTTTCAATGGCGCGGATCTCGGGTCAACGCGCACATCGCAAGGAAGACCAAGGAACATGCTGTTGTCGTGTCGATCGAAGGAAGGATCTTCAGAGTTCCATGGATCCTCCTTCGGAAGGACCGAAAGCGATCGCCCCGCCGCATCGAAACGCGGGTAGACAACCTGAAGGGGCAGTTCCGAACCGGCGATGAAGTTGCGTTCCATAAGGGCTCGGAGATCTTCCGGGGCAGGATTACAAGACTGAACCCAAAGCGTGCTCGCGTTCTTTGCGACGACGAACAGGCGTTCTTCGTGCCCTACCGACTCTTGAAGCAGCGGTCGAACAGGAGAGGGCCCGACCAGACACGTCTACTGGAGTCTGTCGCATGCCAAGCCGAGCAGATGATGGCTCAGCACGGACTCAAGGGCTGGAGTTTCCAGTACGACGACGCCAGCCGCCGCGCTGGCGTCTGCAACTACGTGACCAAGGTCATCGGCATGGCTCGCCAGTACTGCCTCGAAGCGGACGAGAAGGAGCGCACCAACACGATCCTGCATGAGATTGCGCATGCCCTCGTGGGACCGAAGCACAATCACGACAAAGTCTGGAAGGAAACGGCCCGTGCCATCGGGTGCAGCGGCGATCGCTGCCACAACGTCACCTTCGCGCCGGCCCGCTACATCGTCTCGTGCCCGCGCTGCGGCCTGGCGATCAAACGGGACCGCCGATTGAAGGGCGCAATCTGCAAGGCGTGCAGGGTCCCACTCGCCTACGCCCCGTATTCCGAGGAGGCATGGCAAGCCTCGCAGCGTCGTGCGCGCTGAGAGGGCATCACCAAGAGGGTTGCCCGGATCTCGGGACCCGTGCCGGAACGGGCGATGTGTCCTGCGGAGGAATCGCATCACCTGCAGTTTGGCGATGCAGCGATGGACTGGAATACCAGCTCGACTGGAAGAATACCTTAGAGGGCCTTCTTCAGAGCCTCACCGAGTGCCCCGACCTGGCTAGCCGACGAGTCGGGCCGGCCCCTGCCTCCAGAGTGGGGCGGCCTACCCCGGCGTGGGCCAAACCCCCGCCGGCCGCCGCTCCGATCGCCCTTGGGATGGGCAGCCTTGGCGCGAAGCAGCTTGCCGTCGATCGGAGCCCTGTTGAAGCGGCGAATGATGGCGTGCATCTCCTCCTCGTTCGGGGCCTCGACGAAGGCGTAGCCCTTCGACTCCTGGGTCTCAAAGTCGCGGATGACGCGCACCGCGTCGCAAACCAGGTCGCTGCTCTGGAGCCAGGACTTGATGTCATCCGCTGTGACCCACGTCGGCAAATTGCCGAAGAAGATGTTGTGTCCGGTGCTTTCGCGCTTCTTTCCCATGATGGGTGGTCCGGACTACGTGGCCTAGACCGAGACGGAACCAATCCCCACCCACTGCCGGACAGGGTGGCCCTCCAAGTGGTCAGCGTATCACAGGCCGTGGCGCCGAGACCCGGCGCGGATCTCCTGTCGTAGTCCCAAGGATCAAAGCCGCCCGAACCAGTCCTGCAGGACCGTCAGAGCGGGCTTGCCAACCGGGCTGTGCGAGGTGTCAAAGGGCCCTCCGCGACCATCGCTGCGCCACTTCCACCAGAACATGCCCTTCACCCCGGGAAACTCCGCGAACGTCTCGAACCAAGCGGCGTAGCATTCGGCCTGAAGAGATGTGTCAAGCGCCGATGCGTTCTCTTCCCAAGGTCGGACAGCGGCCGTGGCGAGAGCCGGGAACCCCACCTCCGTGAAAAGGATGGGCTTGTCGAACCGACCACGCAGTTCCTCGATTCTGCGGGCCGCAGAGCGGATCTTCGGCGCATCGACCGCTGGCCGGTCGCCCCTGTCTGCGATCGGGAAGTAGAAGTTGACCCCGATCCAGTCCAGGCTGTCCCAGAAGCCAACCCTCTCGACCTCCTCGCGCCAGTGGGCAGAGTACGTCACTGGACCCCGATAGATGCGCCTCACATCCGCGATCAGGGAACGCCAGTCGTTCTCGTGCACCGTCAATCCGGCGAGCTCGTTGCCAACGGACAGGCCGTCGAGGGAGTGGACCTCCGCGAACCGGGCGAAGTGCAGCATCCAGCGACGGTAGTCGTCAAACCAAGTGTCGAATCGACCCTTGTCCTCGAAAGCAATGTCCCCGTGGAAGCGAGGTCCGGCCCAAAGGTGTGGCTTCAGGAGGATCTTGAGGCCCAGAGATCGCGCCTGTCGCACGGACCGCTGAAGCCGCACGTCGGTCTCGAGGGTGCGCGTCCGAATGGAGGTCTCGTCCGGAGCGCGGGTAAAGGCATACGGCACCAGGGCGATCGCGTTGGCGCCCGAGTCGGCAATGGCGTGCAATTCGCGACCTGCCGACTCCGTGCCGTAGCCGCGCCCGCCGCGTACCTCGTGCGAGAACGAAACCCCCTTCCAGTAGCCGCCAACGTCCGTCGCCATGGGCCTTGCGGGAACCGACTCCTCGCGGCAGACCGGCGTGCAGTCCGGGCAGAGGGTGATCGCCTCGGCAACCGGTAGGCGGTAGAGCTGGGCGAGTGCACCAGTGCCATGTCTCTCCACAACCCGCCGAACCCACTCGCCGGCCAACGCATCGCGCGAAAGCGGTGATCGGAACCGGTCATCCGCGCCGAGAACCGTCGCCACGGAATGACCGCCCTCCTCGCAGACGATCCTCTCCGCCGCCTCTGCCAGCGTGGATCCGCGGAAGCCCCCCAGCGCGTAACGCGCGATTGCCAAAGCCACGGCAGTGGAAGCCGGAGGGCCCCAATGCCGCAGCATCGCAATGAGCGGCTCCGAACGTGGATCCTCGGGCACGGGATCAGGACTGGCCAGCAGCACTGCGGGTCCATCCACGGATGCGAAGTAGGCGTCGCCGCCCCGCCGGACCTTGGCGACATCGCGGAAGGCACGCTCCGTTGCGACCACGTGCACACCAAGAGGAGTCTCGGAGTTCGCCATACCTAGGCGCTCGCGCCATGCCGCGAGCCGAGCGTCGGCGCGATTCGTCCAAGCCTCGCGATCTGCGACTGAAAACCGTCCGTCCTCGAACCGCACGTTCCACCCCCCGGACTGAGCCCTCGTCCAGCTGATCTCCCTCGGGGCCGTGGAAAACTGCGGCTCCGGAACCGGCACCGCCAGAGCGAACGCTCCAACGACCGCCAATGAGACACATGCCTTCAGCCCGATCGGAGGCGATTCGTCGAGTCGTCGGAGCGATGCGATGCACACCACCGCCGCAAGTGCGGTCGGCAGCCAGTTAAGTCCGACGCGCTCGAACCAGTCGCCCTGCAACCGCGCTGCGGGCCACAGCAGGCCGAGCCCGATCGTGGGCAAAGCGAGGGCCCAAAGGGCATGCACAGACTGCCGACGCCAAGTGCTGGCTAGCCCGAAGATAATGCCGACCGACGCGGCGACTGCGATCATCGACTGGCCGATCTCACCTCCGATCGGCAAGCCGACCGACTGGATCAACGTGGCGGCATGACCGCGGCCATCCCAGACGAGGCGCACGAGCTCCGCCATGACGGGGACGGCGGTCCAGAACGCGACAGAGGCGCTCAGGACGCCAACCATTCCGCTAATCTTGCGAGCGGCGAGGAGCGCTAGGACGAACGCCACCGCTAGGCCCAGAACGTCGCCGAACGCCGTCACGGCATGCAACGCCCAGTGGTCGTGGGCGGACAGCGCCACGGACGGTTTCGCGTCGCCCAGCGCCCCGATCTCCACACCTGCAAGGAGCAGAATCCATGCGTCCAGAACACTCAGGGCATCCGCCAGCCAGACCCCCACGAGACCCGCCGAAAGCCCGCTGGCGAAGTCGATGGCCCACGCCGAAGGATCGTGTCGGTAGGGGCTCATCTGCGCCGGTCGTAATATAATTTGCGCACCGTGAAGCCGTTGACTCGACGTAGCCTCCTCGCCGGCGCAGCGCTAACGCCAACCAGTCTAGCGACCGTCTTGAGCGCGGCGGACCGTAAGCGGTTCAAGCTCGCCGTGACGACCGACGAGATCGACGACGACCTGGACACAGCGCTCACGTTTCTGAAGGGGCACGGCCTGGAGCACTGCGAGATCCGCAAGGTTTGGCGCAAGTACAACACAGAGCTGCCGCTGGAGAAGATCCGCTGGATGCGGTCGAGGCTCAACGATGCCGGCGTCCGGCTGGCGATCCTTGACACGTCGTTCTTAAAGATTCCCCTCCCTTCCACCGACGCAATTGACGGCGTCCTCAAAAAGCAATGGGACATGTTGAAGCGCGCCTTTGACAACGCGGACGCTCTGGGCACGGACCTCATCCGCACCTTCGCGTTCACGCACAAGCGTGGCGAGTCGCCGGTCGAAGCCAACTACCCGCGCATCTTCGAGCTGGTCGCCGAATCCGCCGAGCAGGCGCACACGGCGGGCTTCCGCCTGGCTGTCGAAAACGTCGGCAACAGCTACGTGGCAACCTCTGCACAGTCGGCGCGCCTGCTCAAGGCGGTCAAGTCTGAAGCCCTGGGCTTGACTTGGGATCCGAACAACGCCGCCCAATCAGGCGATGCTCGGCCCTTCCCGGATGGCTACAACCTTTTGGATGCCAAGAGGATCTGGCATGTTCACTTCCGCGACTACCAGCGCAAGCATGAGGGCGGCACGGAGTGGTGCGGCGTCGGGGACGGAGAGTTCGACCACGTCGGACAGCTGCGGGCCCTGATGCGGGACGGCTACAGCGGATCCGTCTCGCTGGAGACCCACTTCACGATCAACGGCAGCAGGATGGCAGCGACGAAGCACTCGCTGCAGGGTCTGTTCAAGGCGGTCGACAAGGCCTAGCGCCAAGTCGGCCCGCGCCTCCGGCCATGCAACTAAGCAGTCTGGACTGGGGCGTCCTCGGCGCCTTCCTAGCGTTCTACCTCGCAGTTGGCCTGTGGGTCTCGCGCAAAGCGGGCAGCGACTTCTCGTCGTTCTTCCTAGCCGGACGCAACCAGCCGTGGTGGCTCCTCGGCATCTCGATGGTGGCCACGACGTTCTCCACGGACACGCCAAACCTAGTGGCCGACATCGTGCGCCGGGACGGCGTGCTTGGCAACTGGGCCTGGTGGGCGTTCCTGCTTTCCGGAATGCTCACGGTGTTCCTCTACGCCAAGCTGTGGCGACGCTCCGGTGTCGCGACCGATGTGGAGTTCTATGAGATCCGCTACTCGGGCCGCGCCGCGGCGTTCCTAAGGGCCCTCCGCGGCGTCTATCTCGGTCTGGTCTTCAACGTGATCTTGATGGCGGCCGTCACGCTGGCCGCCATCAAGATCGGCACCGTCATGTTTGGCTGGAGTCCACTCCAGACCATCGCCGCCGCCGCCAGCGTCACCCTGCTGTACAGCGCCCTGGGAGGCCTGCAGGGAGTGCTGCTGACCGACCTCGTGCAATTCGCGATGGCGATGGTCGGCTCGGTCGCAGCCACACTGTACATCCTCGGCCTGCCCAAGGTGGGCGGACTCGGCGGCCTGCTGGAGAACCCGCAGATCGCGGACAAGCTCTCCATCTGGCCTTCGTTCGAGTCGATGTCGTGGAGCGATCTGGCACCGGTGTTCCTGATTCCGCTGCTTGTCCAGTGGTGGGCCGCATACTACCCCGGCTCGGAGCCGGGAGGCGGAGGCTATCTCGTCCAGCGGATGCTGGCCGCCAAGGACGAGAACCACGCCCTAGGCGCCACGCTCCTGTTCAACCTCCTGCACTTCGCGGTGCGTCCGTGGCCATGGATTCTGGTAGCGCTGGCTTCGATGGTGGTGTTCCCCGGCCTCGAGGACATCCAGCGGCAGTTTCCGAACGTGCCCGAAAGCGTCGTGCGCAACGATCTGGCCTACCCGGCAATGCTGACGTTCCTGCCGTCCGGGCTGCTCGGACTGGTTGTCACATCCCTAGCCGCCGCGTACATGTCGACGATGTCGACCTCGGTCAACTGGGGGTCGTCAATCCTAGTCAGCGACATCTATCGACGGTTCTTCCGGCCAGCTGCGACGGAGAGACAACTCGTCTGGGCGGGACGGCTCTCCACGGCAGTGCTCATGGTGTTGGCATGCACCGTGTCTCTGATGCTTGAGAGCGCACTCGAAATGTTTACCGTCCTGCTGCAGATCGGGGCTGGCACGGGGCTCGTGTTCCTGCTGCGCTGGTTCTGGTGGCGGATAAACGCCACGACCGAAATCGTCGCGATGGTTGCCGCATTCGTCGTGGCCGTGATGCTTGCGCGTCTCAACACCGGCCTCGACGGCTGGCAGGAGCTTGTGCTGGGAGTCGGCCTGACCACCCTCTGCTGGCTTCCGTGCGCCTACCTGGCCCCGGCGACTGACGAGTCCACGCTGGTGAAGTTCTACCGGACAATCCGGCCCGCCGGACCTGGTTGGCGTCCGATCGCCAAGGTGGCCGGCTCGCTGGGTCCAAGTCGCGAGTCTTCCCTCGGAGTGCCATTGCTGGCCTCGCTGCTCGGGTCGATCGCCATCTACGGCGCACTGTTCGCGACCGGCTATTGGATCTACGGGGAGACCATCCGTGGTACGGTCACGGCCGTTGTGGCGGTCGCGGCGGCAACAGGCCTCAAGCGCGTCTGGACGCGGTACCAAGTGGCCGCATAGTCGATCTGCAACCAGACTGCACGGTGCGGTCTTGCGGGAACGAAGACGTTCCTACAATGGTGCGAATTCCCATGCGCCTCAACCTACGACTTGTACTCCTCTCCGTCGTGGCATGCGCCATGGCTCTGCCCAGCCTTGCAGCTGACACCTCGAGCCTTCCGCCGCCTATCGAACGCAAGATCGACTTCATGGCCGACGTGGATCCGATCTTCGTCAAGCACTGCTACATGTGCCATGGGGACGATGTCGTGATGAACGGCTACAGCCTCTGGCGCAGGAAGTCGGCCGTCCGCGGTGGCTACTCGGGCAAGGCGGCCATCGACGGTCGCGACAGCGAGAACAGTCGCCTGATCCACCTGGTCGCAGGTCTGGAGGAGAACCTGCTGATGCCTCCGACGGGCGCAAAGCTGTCCGACCCTGAGATCAGCATCCTCCGGGCCTGGATCGAACAGGGAAGCCCGTTCGCGGCCACCCGCTTCGACGACGCCATCCAGCGCGAGGAGGAGCCCTGGCTCCACATGGACTACGGCCCTGTGATCTCGGCCAGCGTCTCGGTTCGCGAGCCGGAGGATCCACGCGCGGACAAGGAAGATGGCGTCAACGTCAGCTACAAGTCCCACGCCATCATGCTCGCCGAGGAGCGCCGAGCGGGCGTGATCTTCGACAGCGAGCTGCTGCGCGTGGCCGCAGGCTGGGACGGCCCGCAGTATGTGCTCACAGGCACGGTGTACGACTGGAGGCACGGCCCACACCCGCACCTGAGTGGCGATCCCATTTTCGAGACACCGGTCGCCCCCGGCTGGGCGAGAGACGGCAGCTTCGCCGATCCGCGCGAGGACGGGTTCGGCCCGCTGCCGAACGACTGGGCCCGCTACAAGGGCCGATACATGTACGGCGACAAGGTGCTGCTGCGCTACAGCGTGGGCGGCGCCAACGTCCTGGAGATGCCCGCCCAGCAGTCCGATTGGGGCGTCGACACCGTGTCGCGAACGTTCCAGATCGGTCCAACCAAGGAGTCCATGGTCCTCGCCGTCGCGGCCCGGAAGGGGTCGAACGCCCGGCAGATTTCCCTGCGCAAGCTAACGCCCGGCCAAGGTGCTGCCGTGAACCACATCGTGCATCTCGGCCCAGGCGAAGGAACTGTGGTTGGCGTGGTCGGTCTCAGCAGGAAGGCGCGGTGGGACCTGTCTGCAGCCGGTGAGATACGGCTCTCGATCCCGAAGTCCTCGGAAGGCCATCAGTTCACGGTGTACTACAGCAGCCTCCCCGCAAATCAGCTGGGCTCCTTCGCGGGGGCCCTGCGCAACGCTCCCCGGCCCGACCGTCTCGAGCCCTATACGCGCGGCGGACCGAGGGTCTATCGGAAGTCGGTCGTCACCAAGGGCGAGCTTGGCAGCGGCTCTGGACCGTGGACCGTCGACGAGATCACCCTGCCGTTCGACAACCCGTGGAAGTCCTGGTTCCGTCCAACCGACTTCGCCTTCTTCGACGACGACCGGGCGGTCGTCTCAACCTGGTCCGGAGACATCTGGATCGTCGACGGCGTGGACGAAGATCTGGACGAGCTGCACTGGACCCGGTACGCCGTGGGGTTTCATATGCCCCAGGGACTGGAGGTCGTCGACGGCAAGGTGTACGTCCTGGACCGCGACCAGGTCACGGTCCTGCACGACCTCAACAACGACGGACAGGCCGACTACTACGAGAACCTCAACAACGAGTTCCACGTCACGCACCACTTCCACGAGTTCACCTTCGACCTCGACCGGGATTCGCAGGGGAACTTCTACTTCGCCAAGGCAGCCCGCCACGCACTGCCAGCGAAGGTGAAGCACCACGGGGTGATCTTCAGGATGGACCCGCAGGGTGAGAACCTCGAGGTCGTCTGCACTGGATTCCGCGTCCCGAACGGGGTCGCAGTTGGGCCCAACGGCGAGGTCACGACCTCGGACCAGGAAGGGCACTGGATTCCGTCGACGCGCGTCAACCTATGCTCTCCCGGCAGCTTCCATGGCTACATGTGGGGCGGCAGCATCCCCACTAGGGACGGCTACGACGATCCGATCACATGGCTCCCGATCAGTGTGGACAACTCCGGCGCCGGCCAGGCGTGGGTGTCGTCCGACAACTGGGGACCATTCCAGGGGCACCTGGTGCACTCGTCCTTCGGGAGGGGCAAGATCTTCCTTGTGCTGATGGAGAAAGTCGGCGACAAGGTGCAGGGCGGAGCCGTCGAGCTGCCAGTCGACTTCGACACCGGCCTGATGCGTCCCGACTTCCGCAGGGGCGACGGGAACCTCTACCTGGCCGGGCTCTACGGATGGGGCACGAAGCGAAAGGCCGTCGGCGGATTCCACAGAGTCCGCTATACCGGCGGCAAGGTGCTCGTGCCGTCCGAGCTGCACGTCAGCAAGCAGGGCATCGACGTGACATTCCTGCACGAGCTTGACAAGGCCAGCGCCGAGGACCCCAGCAACTACGGAGTGCGGCGATGGAACTACAAGTGGCAGAGCCGGTACGGCTCGGACCGATGGAAGCTGAACGGGGACCCCGGCGTCGAGGACATGACCGTGCGCAACGTGACCCTGCTGCCCGATGGGAAGACGGTGCGCATTGAAGTGGACGACCTGATGCGTGTGATGCAGATGATGACTTCCATCAACATCGAGACAGCGGCCGGAGAACGTGTGAGCGCGGAGGTCAGCCACTCGATCCACACGCTGCCCGACGAGCCGGGCACTCCCTTCACGGTGCAGTACGACTGACCCGCTCCACCGATCCCGCTGGTAGACTCATGAGCATGAAATTCCGCTGGCTGCTTCCCCTGGTTGCCGTGCTGGCCGTGCAGCTGCCCGGCCAGATCCGGGACTTCAAGCCGGACAAGCAGATTACGTTCAAGGAGTTCGACAAGGATCCGCTTGAGCTCAACGTGTTCCTGCCGGAAGGGTGGAAGGCCAGCGACAAGCGAGCCGCCATCGTGTTCTTCTTCGGCGGTGGCTGGGTCGGCGGCACGCCCAGCCAGTTCTTCCCCCAGGCCCGCTACCTCTCGTCCCGCGGCATGGTCGCGGTGAGCGCACAGTACAGGACCCGAGGCAGCCATGGCATCACGCCTGCCGAGTGCGTAGCTGACGGCAAGTCCGCCGTGCGCTGGATGCGCGCTCATGCCGACGAACTGGGCATCGATCCAGACCGTCTCGCAGCTGGTGGCGGCTCGGCCGGAGGCCATGTCGGGGCGGCGACGGGTGTTCTGGACGGAATGGATGAGAAGGGCGAGGATATGTCGACGAGCTCGAAGCCCAACGCCCTAGTCCTGTTCAATCCGGCAACGGACACGTCGAGGCTCAAAGAACGGCTTGGGGAACTGGCCATGAAGATTTCCCCGCTACACGCCGTGTCCAAAGACGACCCACCAGCGCTCCTGCTGCACGGCAAGAACGACACGACCGTGCCGTACGAAACGGCCGAAGCCTTCTGCGAAGCGATGACGAAGGTCGGGAACCGCTGCGAAGTCGTCGGCTACGAAGGGCGTCCGCACGGGTTCTTCAACTACACCCGCAGCCGGATCGCCTACACCAGCACAGTCTGGGAAATGGATCGGTTTCTGACCTCCCTGGGCTACATGGAGGGCCCCCCGACCGTGGGCAGCCCGGGCGATCCGACCTGGTAGCGCACCTCGGACGCCATCGATGATGCGTCCCCTTGCCCTGTTGCTGGCGGTCTTCGCGACCGCGCAAGCGCAGGACTGGCCTCCCCAGCGAGCAGTCCCGGACGGCCCTGCAGACACGCTCTACTACAACGGAAAGATCGTCACCATGTGGTCCGAACGGCCCGTGGTCGAAAGCATGACCGTCGCGTCCGGCCGCGTGCTGGAAGTCGGCACGACACAGGTCGTGGGCCGGAAGACGGGGCCAAGGACACGACAGATCAATCTGCACGGACGCACGGTTGTGCCCGGCCTCATGGACAGCCACGTCCACCCCATCAACGCCGCTCTGGCCGAGTCCGACGGTCCGATCCCCACCCTCCGCAGCTTCGCCGACGTCCAGCGGTACGTCGAGAGCCAGATTCAAGGCAGGGAGGGTCTGATTCACGTGCCAAAGGTCTACTCGACCCGGCTCGTGGAACGCCGCTACCCGACTCGCTGGGAGGTCGACAGCTACTCCGGCGACCGTCCCGTCGTACTGGACAACGGCTACGCAGCGGTGCTCAACTCCGCGGCCATGCAACTCGCCGGGATTTCGGCAAACAGTCCCGACCCCGCCAACGGCAAGCTGGCTCGGGACGAGGACGGCAACCCTTCCGGCCTCATCGCCGGTGCACGCCAGCTGGTCGCGCCCTTGCTGAGCGGACGTGCGTTCACGATGGAGGACCGAGTCCGTGCGCTGGCAGCCATGCAGAAGCGGTACGTCAGTGCAGGACTGACGAGCGTGATCGACCGCAGCCAAGCTCCCAGTGGGATGCGCGCCTACCAAGAGCTGTGGCGTGACGGGCGGCTCAAGCTGCGGACGTCCGTCACGCGAGCAGTCAATGCGGAGCGCCCCCTAGAGGAGGTTCTGGCCGAGATCGAGTCCATAAGTCACGTCACGGGGTTCGGGACACCGATGCTCAGGGTTGGCGCCCTGAAGGTGTTCCTAGACGGTGGCATCCTGCTCGGCACTGCCTACATGCGAGAGCCGTACGGCGAGAACACCCAGGTCTATGGCTTCGAGGATCCCCACTACCGTGGCGAACTGCGCATCGCGCCGGCAGACCTGGAGGCGATCATGGAGCGGGCGGCCAGCCTCGGCTGGCAAGTTACGGCACACGCAACCGGCGGAGGGTCGGTCGACGTGCTTCTGGACGTCTACGAAACGATCGACCAGAGAATCCCGATCCGGGATCGACGCTTCACGATCACACACGCGAACTTTGTCAGTCCCGAAGCGATCCGTCGCGCCAAGTCCCTTGGCGTGACGCTCGACATGCAGCCCGCGTGGTACCACTTTGACGGTCCTGCACTGTCCGGTGTGCTCGGGCCGGAACGCATGGCGACGCTGCAGCCGTACAGAGCATTGCTGGACGCGGGCGTAGTCGTGGCCGGTGGATCCGACCACATGATCAAGTTCGATCCGCAGGACTCGCTGAACCCGTACGACCCGTTCCTCGGCATGTGGATGGCTTCCACGCGCATCGCCGCTGACGGATCGGTGCACAACCCCGAACAACGCGTCACGCGAGAGCAGGCGCTGCGGATGTGGACGCTGAACGCGGCCTACCTAGCGTTCGACGACGACGTGAAGGGTTCGCTGGAGCCTGGAAAGTACGCCGACTTCGCCGTGCTAGACCGCGACATCCTCGAATGCTCGGACGACGAGCTGAAGGAAACCCAGGTTCTCGAGACGGTCATCGGCGGCCGGACCGTCTATCAGCGGGACTGAAGCCTCCGCGTCGATCAGTCGCCGCTCGCCGCGATGGTCGCCACTGGCGGCGGCTGGATCTGCAGCAGGACCCTCTCCGCATCCTCTGCGGTGAAGTCCGCCACGCGGGACGACACGTTCATCGAGCAGAAGCTCGGCCCGCACATCGAGCAGAACCGCGCGGACTTGTAGCCCTCCTCGGGCAGCGTCTCGTCATGCATGCTCCGCGCCGTCTCCGGATCCAGGGCCAGCTCGAACTGCCGGTTCCAGTCGAACTCGAAGCGGGCCTTGGAGAGGGAGTCGTCCCAGTTCCGGGCACCAGGACGGTGGCGGGCCACATCCGCGGCGTGCGCCGCGATCTTGTAGGCAATCATGCCCTGCTTCACGTCGTCCTTGTTCGGCAGTCCGAGATGCTCCTTCGGCGTCACGTAGCAGAGCATCGAGGCGCCGTGCCAACCGATCATCGCCGCGCCGATCGCAGAGGTGATGTGGTCGTAGCCCGGCGCAATGTCCGTGACCAGCGGTCCTAGCGTGTAGAAGGGCGCGTCGTGGCAGATCTCACGTTCCTTGTCGACCTGGAGCTTGATCTGGTCCATGGGGATGTGCCCAGGCCCCTCGATCATCACCTGCACGTCGTACTCCCAGGCCTTCTTGGTGAGCTCGCCAAGGGTCTCGAGCTCTGCGAACTGGGCCTCGTCCGAGGCATCGGCGATGGAGCCCGGACGAAGTCCGTCCCCCAACGAGAAGCTGACGTCGTACTTCTGGAAGATCCTGCAGATCTCGTCGAAGTGGTCGTAGAGCATGTTCTGGCGGTGATGAGTGACCATCCACTCGGCCAGCAACGATCCGCCACGGCTGACGATGCCCGTCACGCGCTGGACCGCCAGCGGCACGTACTGGATCAGGACGCCCGCGTGGATCGTCATGTAGTCCACGCCCTGCTCGGCCTGCTCCTCGATCACGTCGCGCATGATTGGCCAAGTGAGATCGGCGATGCGGCCGTCGACTCGGTTGAGCGCCTCGTAGATCGGCACGGTCCCGATCGGTACAGGGGAGTTGCGAATGATGGTCTGCCGGATCCGCGGAATGTTCCCGCCAGTGGAGAGGTCCATGACAGTATCCGCGCCGTAGCGGACCGAATAGTTCAGCTTCTCGACCTCTGCGTCGATATTGGACGTGGTCGCCGAGTTCCCGATGTTGGAGTTGACCTTGCACCGGGAGGCCACGCCGATGCACATCGGTTCCAGATTGGCGTGACGGATGTTCGCCGGGATGATCATCCTGCCCCGCGCGACCTCGTCGCGGACCGTTTCGGGATCGAGCGACTCCCGCTTGGCGACGTACTCCATCTCGCCCGTGACAACGCCGCGACGCGCGTAGTGCATCTGCGTGCGCACAGGGTCCCCCAGTCGCTCGGCTATCCACTCGGTTCTCATGGCGTCTCCCTTCCGTTGACTGGCGGCCATCCAGCCGCAACTGATTATCTCACTGGCTCGATCGAAGGGCGATGGATTGCCGCTGCAAGCTGCACCGCAGTGTTCAATGGAGACTCAGCCTGCACTCCGAGGAATGCAGGGCACGCGAGCCCGAGCCGACCGTTTCGACGCCATGGTTGAATGCGCGACGGAAATCGTGCATTATGTTTTGCTCGGTCAGTTGGAACATTGCGGGCCCGAATTCTCCATCATGACCGGTGCTTCGACGGAGCGTGCTCCGCGGCGCTGTTCGCCAGCTTTGTCAGGCACAGCCTCGGTCCGAAGACCGAGATCGGGTTCACTGGCCTGCACCATCGCGCCGACCAGCTGTTCGACGAGGATGAGTTCGACGGGGACGTAAACGTCATCGTCGACTTCAAGTACTCGCCCTCAGACCGCGTGACGTGGTGGTTCGACCACCACCAGAGCGCGTTCCTCTCCGAAGCGGACCAGAAGCACTTCGAGCGCGACACGTCTGGCCGAAAGTTCTACGACCCCGCCTACCAATCCTGCACTAAGTTCATCGCCGACACCCTCGCCAAGGACTTCTCCTTCGACTCCAGCCACCTGTCGGAACTCATCCGCTGGGCCGATCTGCTGGACGGGGCCCAGTACGAGACGGCGCACGCAGCCGTAAGGATGGAGTCGCCGGCCATTCGGCTCAATCTCCTGATCGAGTCCGCCGAGCAGAACATGACGCAGGAGATCATCCCCCTGCTCGAGACCGAGCCGATCGACCAGATCATGGCCAAGCCGAGGTACGTGAATGCGTTCCGTAAGCTGTTCGAGCGCCACGAGCAAACGATTGACGTCATTCGCGACCGGGCTGTCTGCAGGGGCAACGTGGTCTTCTTCGACCTTGTCGAGACGGCATTGCGCGGCTACAACAAGTTCGTTCCCTACTACCTCTTTCCCAAGAGCGTCTACACCGTCTCGGTGCTGGACGGCGGCTTCCGCGCCAAGGTGTCGGTCGGCTCGAACCCGTGGACCGACGGGGAGCCGGTGCACAACCTTGCCAAGCTTTGCGAGCGCTACGGCGGCGGCGGCCATCCACGCGTCGGCGCGATCAGCTACGGCCCGAACGAGTTCGAGCGCGCCCGCGCGGTCGCCAAGGAAATCGTGGGGATCCTGTCGGAACCGGCCTGACCGCAGGATCAGAGCGTGCCCACGACGGCGATGCCTGCCCTGTCTGCCGCATTCAGGACCCTATCCCGCTCCAAGATCAGCGTCTTGCCCGCCGTCACGGAGACGGCAGTGGCGTTGGCGTCGCGCATCTTGCGCACGGTCCGCTCGCCGATCACCGGCACGTCGAACCGCATGTCCTGATTGGGCTTCGCGACCTTGACGAGCCGGAGGCTCCTGCCGTTGGCGAGGGCCGCCGCACGGGCGAGCGCGGCATCCGTGCCCTCCATCGCCTCCACCGCGATGCACGCGCCGTCACCAACCACAACGCTCTGGCCAATGTCGTGTCCGGCGAGCACTTTGGCGATCTCGAGACCGTACTCGATATCCCTGCGCTCCTTCGCGTTCGGCCGTCGACATCCGTTCGGTCCGAGCTTCGCGAGGCTGTCGGCCAGAAAGAATGTGGAATCCAGCACGTGGATGCCCTCGTCCTCAAACACAGCGGCTACGGCTCCGAGCAGAGAGTCCGTGTTCCGCCGCCGCAGCGCGTCGAGCACCTTGACGAGGCGCCAGTCAGGTCGGATCGCCGAGTAGATCTGCTTGTGCTGGACGCGGCCAGCCATTACTGCCTCCGTGACGCCTGCGTCGCGGAATGTGCGGATCACCTTGGAGAGCTCCCCCAGCGAAACCCAGTGGCACCGCTCAGCGACTTCCTCGACGCGGGGAGACGCCTCCTCGCGGATTGCCACCACGACGACGTCGCGACCAGCATCGCGCGCCGCTCGTAGGGACAGGAGCGGGAAGTCGCCTCCCCCCGCGATCAGGCCGTAGGTCACTGCACGAAACCGCGCTCCGACGCGCCTATGAACTCCCGCAGCCGTGTCACGCCAGGCAATTCATTGACCTCGTTGCGGATCTGCTCAAGGGCCTGGTCCGTGTTCAGGCCGGACTTCGTAAGGATCCGAAACGCCTTGTGCAGCGCCTGGATCTCCGCCTTCGAAAATCCTCGCCGCTCTAGTCCGACCTTGTTCACGCCGAAAGTCCTAGCCCCACGCTCGGTCACGACCAGCGCGAACGGCAGGACATCCTGCGTGACCACGCTGTAGCCACCGATGTAGCAGTGGGCACCGATTCTGCAGAACTGGTGGACTCCGCAGTGGGCGCCGACGACCGCGTAGTCCTCGATCGTGACGTGTCCGCCCATCGTCGCCGCGTGGGAAAGGATGCAGTGCGAACCGACGATACAGTCGTGGGCGACATGGGCGTAGGCCTGCAGCAGGTTGTCGTCGCCGATCTCGGTGAGGTTGCCGCCTCCTTCGGTGCCGCGGTGAATTGTGCAGAACTCGCGCACCTGGTTGCGGTCGCCGATGCGCGTCAGGGAGTCCTCCCCCCGGTACTTGAGGTCCTGAGGCGCAACGCCGACCGTCGAGAACGGATAGAAGACGTTGTCCACGCCGATGACTGTGGATCCATCAACGTAGACGTGCGACATCAGGCGTGTGCCCGGCCCGATCTCGACGCCTGGGCCGATCCAGCAGTAGGGACCGACATCTGCGGTCGGATGGATGTGCGCGGCCGGATCGATGATCGCGCTTGGATGGGGATCCGCCATCAATCGCCGGCCGATGGGCGGTCCGCGATGCTGCAGGTCAGCACCGCCTCCGCGGCAAGACGGTCGCCGATGTAGGCGTACCCCTGCATCCGGACGATGCCCCGGCGCCTGCGAAGCAGGCTGAGCTGGAGCCGAAGCTGGTCACCTGGCGTCACTGGCGCCCGGAAGCGGCAGCCGTCGATGGAAGCGAACATGACGACCTTGTCCCCTACGTCTCCCAGACCCTGCATCGCGAGCACACCGCCGCACTGCGCCATGGCCTCGACGACGAGCACACCGGGCATGATCGGGCAGCCGGGGTAGTGGCCCTGGAAGAATGCCTCGTTGATGGAGACGTTCTTGATGCCAACCACGCGCTCTTCGGAGATCTCCAAGATGCGGTCCACCAGCAGCATCGGATAGCGATGCGGAAGGATCTCCTGGATCTGCTGGACGTCAAGCATCAGAAGGGTGGAGCCCTAGCGGAGCGACAGTTTTGCGATTGTATCCTGTCGCCGCCGCGGGCATCTTCGAGTCCGACCGCAGGCGGCTCAGACTCACGCGTGACAGGTCATGACGGCGCCGACGCAGTTCTCACCGACCCGGAACGTCCAGGGCTGGCTCCGAAACCGGACCCCGGCGAGTCTCCACGTCCGCGGGAGGTGAGGCGCTCCGCCTCTCGAGAGTCACCAGAAGGATGCCCAGAGCGACGCCGAGGACCCCAACCAACAGCTCGGCCGAAACCCTTTCGCCGTAGATCAGTGCGCTGAACAGCACGCCGAATATCGGTGTGGGGAACACGAACACCGCGAGCATCGCGGGCGAGTTGGTCCGCAGCAGACGCACCCACACGATGAAGGCGATGCCGACGACACCAACCGAGCAGTAGATCCAAGATGCCAGCACGCCGGTCGTCAGGGGGCCGACCATCATGGGCTCCGTCAGCGCAGCGCATCCGAGGAAGACAGGCAGTGCAAAGGCCGCCTGCCAGAACATCGCCTTGATCGGGTCGATGGTGTCCACAAGGTGCTTCGTGTAGACCATGCGGCCGCCGATTACGACAGCGGTAATCACGGCAAGGCCGTTGCCGAGCAGGGGATGCGGCGCGAGCACCGAGTCGGGCCGTCCCAACAACGACACGGCGACCCCACCGAACGCAATGACAAGGCCTATGACGCGCTGGCGCGAAAGCACGTCTCCGGGAACGAAGAAATGGGCAATCACGTTGATGCACACCGGTGCGGCGTTGAGCAGGACGGAGGCGTACGCGGCGGAGGTCCAGTTGATGCTGGTGTTCAGCATCATGATCTGCACCGCAAAGATGACGCCGAGGATCATGAGCGGCCGGCGTTCGTCGCGTGCCAGCTTCAGGGGCACGTTCCCCAGCCGTGCCCAGAGCCAGATCACGGGCCAGCCCAGAAGCAGGCGCCAGAATGCGTTCCAGATCGGGGGAAACGCAGCGAGGGCGACCTTGATGCCCACAATGTTGAGGCCCCACATCCCGGACATCAGCAGCGCCGTCGCGGCCGCTGCGCGAGTCAGACGACGCGGCACGGGCCCGCTCAACGGACCACCTCTGACCGCCGGGAGCCCGTCACGACCGAAATCCCGGCACCCACCGCCGCCGCGCCGAGGAAGAGGCGACCCGTGATCTGCTCGTCAAACATCAGGGCCGCCAGGACGATCCCGAAGATCGGCACGCTGAACGCGTAGACAGCGAGGTTGCCGGCACTGTAGCGCTTGAGCAGAGTGGTCCACGCCACGAAGCAGAACCCCGCGACGACCACCGCCTGGTACAGGATTGCGAGGATCGGCTCAAGGGTCAGGGGCTTCAGCAAAGGCGGCTCGAACGCGAGCGCGAGCGCGAGAAACCCAGGCAGCGACAGGACCCCCTGCCAGAGAACCGGCGGCAGGGGATCCGAGTACCTGACGAGCCGCTGCGTGTAGACGACCCTCAGCGCCAGCAAGACCGACGACACGAGCATCAGGCTGTTTCCCAGCAGAGGGTTCGGCGCCAACCGCGCGTCAGGTTGACCCAGCATTACGTAGGCAATGCCTCCGAACGCCAGCGCCAGGCCCGCGAACCGCGCCGTCGTCAGCCGATCGTCCTGCATGAAGAAGTGGCTGATCAGGTTGATCATCACCGGGTTGGTGTTGAGCAGAATCACGGCGTAGGCCGGCGAGGTGAACTCAACCGACAGATTGAAGATCGAGATCTGGATCGCGAACAGCGCCCCGAGCAGCAGCATCGCCCGGGCATCGGAGCGCTTGAACCGGATCGGCACTCCGGTCGCCACGGCCCACAGCGCCACCACGACCACGCCGACCAGCATGCGCCAGAACGCGCTCCAGAACGGCGGAATAGTCTGCAGCCCCAACTTGATGGAGACGATGTTTCCGCTCCAGAAACAGCTGATCAGGAGTGCGAACAGCCCGACCTTCCAAGTGACTGGACTGGCGGACGGCAGGTTCTTCGGCTGCGGAATCACGCGGGATCCCCGAGGCTGTCCCGGAGGATCTCCGCCACATGACGCGGCGTCCGGCTGGTGAAGTGCTCGATCTGCTGCCGACAGGAGACACCAGTGACGGCGATCTCGGTCGCGGCAGCGGCCCCCTCCACGGCAGGGAACAGCCTCTCGGCGCCGATCCTCTCCGAGATCTCGTAGTGCCCCTTCTCGAACCCGAACGAGCCAGCCATGCCACAGCAGCCGGAGTTCACCTCGCTGACCGTCTGGCCCGGCACAAGCTCGAGTGCCTCGACGCTCGGACGTGTGCCGATATGGGCCTTCTGGTGGCAGTGACCGTGCAGCAGCACGCCGCGCTCAGTCGCCTGCCAAGGGATGTCGAGCTCGCCGCGGCGCTGCAGGTCCACCAAGAACTCGTCCAGCATCCACGACTGCTTGGCGACCCGCGCGACCGCATCCCCCGGAACCAGGTCCTTGTACTCGTCGCGCAGAGTCAACAGGCAGCTTGGCTCGCAGCCAATGATCGGCACGCCGGCCTTGGCATGTCGGTCGAGCTCCGCAACGTTGTGCTCGGCGACCTCGCGGGCATCGTCGAGGAGACCCTTCGAGAGCATCGGCCGCCCGCAGCAGCGCTTGTCGGCAAGCTGCACCTCGTAGCCCGCGGCTTCGATGAGCTCGACAGCCGCCCGTCCCACCTGCGGGTAGTTGTAATTGAGGAAGCAGTCGTCGAAAACGACTGCCGGTCCTCGGTGGCCGGCTCGGGGAGCTGGTTTCCGGCTACGGAACCAGCTCCGGAACGTCTCCTTCGCAAACTGCGGCAAGGCCCGCCGCCGGTCCACGCCAAGCAGCCATTCGTTGAGCCATCGGACGAACGCGAGCGAACCACCCCAGTTCGCGAGGCGTGCGAACCTGCTTCCCACCTTGTAGAGCCGCTCGACGTGACCGAACGCCCGCGCGGACATGGGCAATCCGTGCCGTGTGTAGTAGTGGTCCAGCCACTCGTACTTGATCTTGGCCATGTCCACGTTCGACGGACACTCGGTCTTGCATGCCTTGCATGCCAAGCAGAGGTCCAGCACGCCGTGCATCCTCTCCGACGTGAATTCGTCCGGCGGCAGAGTGCCGGAGATTGCCGCCCGCAGGGCATTGGCCCGTCCCCGGGTGGAGTGCTCCTCGTCCATCGTGGCGTGGTAGGAGGGGCACATCGTGCCCGTCATGCGCTTGCGGCACACGCCCGCGCCGTTGCACATCTCGATGGCCCGGGCAAAGCCACCCTCGCCGGAAAAGTCCAGCTTGGTCTTGATCTCCGTCGTGCTGTACTCGCCTCCCCAGCGGAGGTCCTTGGTGATCTCGGGAGCGTTGACAACCTTGCCGGGATTGAGGATGTTGCTGGGGTCCAAGGCGTGCTTCAGGTCCAGGAACCCCTGGTAGATCCTTTCGCCGAACAGCCACTGGTTGTATCGGCTCCGCGCGATGCCGTCGCCGTGCTCGCCCGACATCGAGCCGCCGTAGTCCATCACGATGGCGAACACCTCGTCGGCGATGGCGGCCATCTTTCGGATCTCGGACGGAGCCTTCATGTTGACCATCGGCCGCACGTGCAGGCAGCCGACGGAGGCATGGCCGTAGTAGCCGCCGTGCGCGTCGTGCTTCGCGAGGATCTCGCGGAAGTCGCGCAGGAACTGCTCCATCCGCTCGATCGGGACGGCGGGATCCTCGACGAACGCAATGGGCTTGTGGTCGCCCTTGACCGACATCAGGATCCCAAGGGCTTCCTTCCGGACCCCCCAGATCTCGGCCTGCCGCGCAGGGTCGGTCACGGCCACGTACCCGTAGCCCGTTCGGGTCCTCGACAGCAAGCTCCGCAGGCGTTCCAGCTTTGACGTGATCTCGGGCTCGGACTCGCCGTAGTACTCGACCACCAGAACAGCCTGGGCGTCGGACTCGACCCAGCTCAGCTTGTCCGCGAAGGAGGGGTTGGCCCGGGCGTTGTTGAGGATGAACTCGTCGATCAGCTCGGCGGCGGACGGGGCCGTCGAGACAATCCGCTCCGCGGCGGCCACCGCTTCGAACACGGACCGGAAGTGCACCACCATGATGCCCTTGGCTGCCGGGGACCGGACGATACGCAACTTCGCCTCGGTAACGACTGCAAGGGTGCCCTCGCAGCCGACGATCACCCGGCTGAGGTTCAGTGGGCCCGGCGTGGTGGAGTAGCCCGCGCCGTATTCGTCGCCGTTGACAACCAGCTCGTCGAGGTTGTAGCCGCTGACGCGACGCAGGATCTTCGGGAAGCGGTCGAGAATCTCGCTGCGGTACGTCTCGCCGATCGCAGGCAGATTCCGGTAGAGCGACGGCACAAGTCCCTCGCCCTTCGCATGCTGCTCAATATCACGGCCATGGACCGGCCGCAGCCAAGCCTCGGAACCGTCGGCGAACACGCAGCGAAGCTCAAGGACGTGGTCGATGGTCTTGCCGTAGACGATCGAGTGTGAACCGGCGGAGTTGTTGCCGATCATGCCGCCGACAGTGCCGCGGCTGGCCGAGGAGGTGTTCGGTCCGAACTGGTAGCCGAGCGGCCTCAGATGCCGACCCAGCTGGTCCTGGACGACCCCGGGCTGGACGCGGACCCACTCCTCCTCGAGGTTCGTCTCGAGGATGCCGTGCATGTACTTGGAGAAATCGACATGCACCGCGTGCCCAACCGTCTGCCCGGAGAGGCTGGTGGCGCCGCCCCGCGGCAGGACAGGCACGCCCTCGCGCGAGCAGGTCGCCAGCAGGGAGCGCACGTCGCCGTGGTGGCGTGGGATCACCGCGCCGATCGGCTCGATCTGCCAAACCGAAGCGTCGGTGGCGTAGAGCACCCGCGAATAGCGGTCGAAGCGCACCTCGCCTTCGATCCCCGCCGCGATCAGCTGGGCGAGATCCGCGCGATGTCCGGGCATGGCTCCGATGCGCCAGCGGCCAGCCAAGGCCTTGGCGGTAGGGCCGGTGCGTGCCTAGTGAGGCCTCAGTCGAGGGCGCGCCGGATGCGACGGCTCAGGCGGGACAGCCCGATTTCTATATTTTCGTCGTTTACGTTCGAAAAAGAAAGTCGCAGCGCGTGGGGGCCCCCGCCTTCGACGAAGAACGGCTCTCCGGGGATGAACGCGACCCGATCCTGATCGATGCTCTCGCGGAACAGCGCCATCGCATCCACGCTTTCCGGAAGCTCCACCCACTGGAACAGTCCGCCTTGTACTGGCCGCCATTCGGCGAATCCGCCGCAATGCCGATCGAGCCCATCGCTCAGGGCCTTGGCCTTTCCCGCGTAGAACTTCCGCAGGCTGGCCACGTGGTCGGGCATCAGCCCTCTCTGCAGAAACTCCAGGATGAGGCGCTGCCCCAAGGTGGACGTGCAGAGGTCCCCGGTCTCCTTGCAGTACTCGATCCGCTGAATGATCTCGGCAGGACCATGGAGCCACGCGACGCGCAGGCCAGGGGCGAGGATCTTCGAGAAGGTGGACATGTAGATCACGTGGCCAGAATTCTCCTGCGACTTGATCGGGCGCAGGCTCCTCGCGTCGACTCCTCCGTAGTAGAGCTCCCCGTAGGCGTCATCCTCGAACACCAGTAGCCCCTCGTCGCGCGCGAGATCGCACAGCGCCTGCCGACGCTCCTGCGACCAGATTCGGCCGGACGGATTCTGGAAGTTCGGGATCACGTAGACGAACTTGCACGGCCGCCCCTCGGAGCGCGCCTCGGCGATGCGCGCCGCCAGACTCGCGATGTCCATGCCGCCGTCGTCGCCGTCCACGCCGTACAGGCGTGCGCGGAGGTTCTCGAACGAGGCTGTGGCACCAACGTAGCTGGGGTTCTCCACAAACACTGCGTCCCCCGGGTCCAAAAGCACACGAGCTACGAGGTCGAGCCCCTGCTGCGATCCGCTCGCGAGCAGGGTGCCGCGCTCCTCGGCCTGAATGCCCTTGATCCCGGCATCGCGCTTGCGGACAGCTGCGATCAGGCGCGGGTTGCCGCGCGTCACCGAGTACTGAAATATCTGCCCGCCTTCCTTCGCCACGAGCTCGGACTGGATCTCCGTGAACCGGCGATACGGAAACATCGAGGCGTTGGGCGAACCGGCGGCGAACGAGATGACATCCGGCTGGTTCACCAGCCCGGTGAGCTGGCGGATCAGGGACGACCGCATCACGCGGGCGTCGGCAGAGAGGTAGGCCGCCGGATCCATGCCCCGCAGCGTATCAGAGGGTCTGTGACCCAGCTCCGGCCTAGCTACGCGGGTGATGGCTGTCGTAGACAGAGCGCATCCGCCGCCGCAATACGTGCGTGTAGATCTGCGTCGTGGAAATGTCGGAGTGGCCAAGCATCATTTGCAGGCTGCGCAGGTCGGCTCCGCGCTCCAGCAGGTGCGTTGCGAAGCTGTGCCTCAGCAGGTGCGGGTGGATCTTCTTGCTGATCCCCGCCTCAAGCCCGTACTTCACGGTGAGCTTCCAGAACGCCTGCCTGCTCATCGCGGTGCCCCTCCTGGTCACGAACAGATACTCCGAAGCGGCGTGCCTGAGGATGACCTGGCGGAATCTTGCCGTGTAGTCCTCCACAGCGCTTAGTGCGAAGGTGCCTAACGGGACGAGCCTAGTCTTCGAGCCCTTGCCGACCGTGCGCAGGATGCCCGACTCCGTGTCGAACTCGGCCGTGCGCACGGCAACGAGCTCGGAGACGCGCAGCCCCGTGGCGTACAGGACCTGCAGCATGGCAGCGTCCCGACTCCCCAGCGGAGTGTCGGGATCGGGTGCGGCCAGCAGGTCGTCGACCTCCTGCAGCGAAAGGTGCTTGGGAAGCGTCTTCCACTGTCCGGGCGACGCCAGCTTGGCCGTCGGATCGTGTGCAAGCCGGCTCTCCACGCGCAGATACCGGTAGAGGCCTCGCACACTGCTCAAGTAGCGGGCCACGGAACGTGGGCTCAGGCCCGCCTCGTAGAGATCGACGACGAAGTCCGCCACGTCGTCTTCCGAAGCGTCCTCGACGCTTCGCTTGCGGTCCGCCAGGAACCCCTGGAGACGGAAGAGATCGCGCCGAATCGCATGCAGGCTGTTGGCGGCCAAGCCCCTCTCGACACTGCAGTACCCCAAGTAGTCGCGCAGCGCCCCGCCCGGCTTCGCCACGCGGCCATCATAGACAACCGCCTGTCAAACGGGCCTGATACAGCTCCGCCCTAGAATTGACACCGCGAAAATGGGCATACTAGCATCGAGCTAGCGGCAAACATATTGTCGCGATTTTGTCTGCATCTACCGCCAAGAAGGTCGTAGTCCGCCTGTTCGGTCAGCGGGCGGTCGAGGGTCACGTGTACCCTCAGAGCTTCCGGACGGAGAACGGCGTGGAGATCCTCGCCACCACCGCCGAGACGGCGGTGCTGCCGTACCAACGCATCCGGGCCGTGTACTTCGTGCGCGACTTCGGGATGATGCCCAATGCGGTCATCAGTTCCAGGTTCCGTTCGCGGCCCAAGCAGCAGGGACTCTGGGTGCGGGTGCAATTCGCGGACGGCGAGAAGCTGGAGGGCGTCGTCGCGAATGACCTGTGCCAGATGGGCGACCACGGCGTGACGCTCACGCCGCCAGGGTCGAATGCCGGCGTCCACCGCGTGTTCGTGCCCCACGAGTCGATGCAGAAGTGCACTGTCCTGGGAGTCATCGGAACCTCCAAGGCCAAGCGATCGAAGCGGGGCAAGTGGTCGATGGAAGAGGAGCAGATGCAGCTCTTCTGAGTCGCGTGCGCCACGGGTAGAATCGATCGTTTGGCGTTGGACGGACCCACGCTGGATCTCGGCTGCGGGATCAACAAGCTCGCCGGAGCGATCGGCGTCGACCGCAATCCGCGCGCCGCGCCGGACGTGCTGGCAGACATTGACAGGGGGCACCTGCCCTTTCGGGACAGCTCGGTCGCGGAGGTGCGCCTGATCCACGTGATCGAGCACGTGGCGAGCGTCATGAACACGGTCGAGGAGGCGCACCGAGTACTGCGACCCGGAGGCCTGCTGCGCATCGAGACGCCGCACTGCACCGATGCCAGTTCATTCGCGGATCCGACACACCGCTGGCACCTGAACACCTTCTCGTTCCGCTACTTCACCGAACCCAGCGACTACCGCTACTACTCGGAATGCCAGTTCCGGCAGCGCCGTCTGCAAGTCAAGACGCTGCGCCTGTGGCGCCTTCTGGGCTTCGAACTCGCCATCAACCACTCGCGCACGTTCCGCAAGTTCTGGGAATACTACCTCTCCCACCTGGTGCGCGGGAAGGCGATGGCATTCGAACTGGAAGCGGTGAAATAGCCCTGTGGTATTCTCCGAACGATGGAGCTGGCGGCCGTCTATGCGGCACTCGGTGAAGAGTGCTCGAGCCGCTTGATCAGGAAGATCTCGATCGGCGCCACGAAGACGTTTGGCGTCTACGAGGAGATCAAGGTCCGTTCGCGGTTGCGTCGCCTGAACCGGCAGGCGCTGCGGACCGCCGCCCCAAGGCTCTGGGGACGCATGGCCAACGGGGATACCCACCTGGCGAAGGACCTCAGCCAAGGCATTCTGGTTTCGAACATCCCGCTGGTCGTGGCGGTGCTGAACGATCTCGGCATCGAGCACGACGGCAGCGGATTCTTCGACAAGGACGCTGACTACGCGGATCAGCTTGTCGCTGGCTGGCCGACCAGGGTCTTGGAGAATCACAGCGAGGAGCACGGCCGAGAACTGGTGCTGCTCTACATCAACTACCTGGGCTGGGAGACCGAGTCGCTCGACCAGCCGTTTCTGGGCGACTCCAAGGCGGACGGCGAAGGGCCGGAGCCTGCGGACGCCCAGGGGTAGCCAGCCTGATCCAAAGCTCCTCGACTCGAGGAGAAAGGACCGACCCGCAATGAGCGCAAAGAAACGAATCGGGATCCTGACGGGCGGCGGGGATGTCCCCGGACTCAACACGGTCATCAAGGCGGCGGTGCAACGCGCCGAGCAGTGCGGCATCGAGGTGCTCGGCATCCGTCGCGGCTGGAAGGGCCTCACCCACGTGAGGCTGGTTAACGGCCATGATCCAGACTTCGCGATCCCCCTCAATCGCCAGAACACCCGCACTGTCGACCGCACTGGTGGCACGTTCCTGCACTCCACCCGGACGCGGCCGTCCCGCATGAGAGCCGAGGATCTCCCTCCTTGGCTGGCAGCCAGAGCCGGGGGTTTCGGCGAGGTCGGCGCCGGGATTCTGGACGTGACACCGGCCGTGCTGGAGAACCTCGAAGCCCTTGGCGTCGATTATCTGATAGCCATCGGAGGCGACGACACCCTGAGCTACGCGCGAACGCTGCACCTCTCCGGATTCCCCGTCGTGTGCGTGCCGAAGACCATGGACAACGATGTCCCGAACACCGAGTACTGCATTGGCTTCTCCACAGCGATCACCCGCGCGGAGGCGAACATCAGCCGACAGCGCACGACTGTCGGTTCTCACGAGCGGATCGGCATCTTCCGCGTGTTTGGCCGCGATGCGGGATTCACCTCCCTCTACACCTCTCTGGTGACGGGCACCCGCTGCTGCATCCCGGAGCATGTCTTTCCGCTCGATGATCTGCTGGCCGTTCTGAAGCAGGACAAGGCCGACAACCCCTCCAGCTACGCCCTTGTGGTCCTCTCGGAGGGTGCGCGCTGGGACGGGCACGTGATTCAGGAGTACGGCGAACCCGACGCGTACGGCCACCGCAAGAAGATGAGCGTTGGCGAGGCGCTGAGCCAAGAGGTCAAGATGCGCCTGGGCGAGGAAACCGTCGTAAGCGACCTGACCTACGACCTGCGTGGAGGGCCGCCGGACTTCATTGACCGGATCGCCGCCATGACGTTCGCCTCCATGGCGGTGGAGTGCATCGCCGACGGCGGCTCCGGCCGCATGGTCGCCGTGCAGAAGGGCTGCTACGTGGACGCGGAGATCCCGGGAAGCGGCGGGAAGTCACGTGTCGTCGACATCGAGAGGATGTACGACACGGAACGCTTCCTCCCGACGTACACGAACAAGGCTGGATCGCCGATCTTCCTCGACCGGGTGGGCTGAACCCACCGCAGGAGGGCGGGATCAGACCCGCCGGCGGCGGATGTCCCGCGCTAGGCCCACTTGAGGGCGCGCTGGCGGAATATCCAGACGTACCCAGCAATCAGGATCGCGAGGAACACTAGCATCTCGACGAGTCCGAACAGCCCGAGCACGTCGTACTGCACTGCCCAGGGCAGCAGGAATATAGTCTCTACGTCAAAGATCACGAAGAGGATCGCGACGAGGTAGAACCGGATCGAGTAGCGCCCACGCGTGTCGTCCTCGGGCTCGATGCCGCACTCGTACGGCTGGAGCTTGACCTTGTCTGGGACGCTTGGCCGAATCAGCTTCGCCGCGATCAGTGTGACGATCGGGAAGGCTGCAGCGATCCCGATGAAGATCAGGATTGGTACATAGCCCCGCGGCATGAAGCCCGATTATAGCGTGCGTCTGGCATGCGGCTCGGGGCGTTTGGTTGAACTCGGCCCAGCTCCACGTGGCTGCCGAACTACCGGAGGATGTCGTCGGACTCGATGTCCTCGATGCGGTCGCTGGGCGGACCCACGTGGATGTGGGGGCCCGTGGACTGGCCGGGCACGGCCATGCGGAACGCAATGTACTCAATGCCGTAGCTTTCGAGCAGGTAGGTAAGGAACATCCCCTCGTCCGAGTCCGGGTGAACCGCGACATCGATCCGGCCGGTATGGTCGAGGCCCATGGACCGGTGCAGGGCGGTGTCCCCCTCCGCGCTCACGGGCGGTTCGGTGCCGAAGGTGAGGTAGTACATCTCGCCGATGTCCCTCAGCAGCTCGTACTCGAACTCCGTGAAACCGTAGAAGCGGAATACGCTCTCGCCCTCGAAACCTTCCAGCTCCTCGCGGTAGCTCTCGGCCTTCACCATCCGGTCCATCTGCCGGATCAGGTCGGCCCTCATCTGGGCCAGTTCCACCTGACGCTCGGCCTCGCGCAGCCGATCCTGGGCCTCCGTCAGTCGCCTGGCAGGCACGGCGTGGGCCTCCAACTGAGCCATCACCCGCTCGAACCGTTCCCGAGTTATCCGCTCCAGACCCCTAGCGGCATCAAGCATGCTGCGAATCTCGCTCTCCTCCAACGAGTCGCTGAGGAGCGTACGCTGCAGCACCTCGCGGTAGCGACGCTGCTGCGCCTCGGTTTCGGCCTCGATCAGGGCGTTTCGGGGCAGCGCCCCGGCCTGGACGAGATCGCGCACACGCTCCAGCTCGCTGTCGACTTGTCCCCAAGCCGTGACCGTTACGGCCAGGCAGATCGTCGCGGACCCAAGCCAGGAAGCGCACCGCATTCCTATGTATGATATTCGGCCCGCCGCGCTTGCGGAGGCGCCTAGAATGGAAGGAAGGTTCTGCTCGCCGCTGTGCGCGAGCGCTTATGGAAGACTGGCTTCTCGGACTTCAGGCTGCGCTAGGCCGCAAGGCCCTCGACCCCTTGGTGCTCGACATCGGCAAGGTGAGCACGTTCACCGAGCAGTTCGTCATCTGCCACGGAACGAACTCGCGCCAGGTCCAGGCGATTGCTAACGCCGTGCAGGCCGAGCTCAAGCAGGCCGGACGACGACCGCAGCACGTCGAGGGCTACCGTGAGGCGGAGTGGATCCTGCTGGACTACGGCGATTTCGTGTTCCACGTGTTCGCCCGCGACAGGCGCTACTTCTACGACCTTGAGCGGCTCTGGCGAACTGCGCCGCGGATCGCGGTGCCCGTCGCTGCGTAGACCGCGACAGTCGACAAACCAACGCTAGTCGTCCGGCAGCCTGCCCCGCATGGCTTGGCCGCGCTCGAAGTGCTGAGCGAGCTCGTTTCCGCGGAGCGCACGTCGCATTGACTCGACTTCCCGGACAAACGTCGCAAGGGCTTGGTCAATCGGCTCCATATTGGTCCGCAGGATGTCGTCCCAGACCTCGTGCGGGCTGGCCGCCAATCGGGTCATGTCGCGGAGTCCGTTGCCGGCGACCTCCAGGTCGCGGCTCTCCGACACTCCGTCGCCGATGGCCGCGGCGAGGGCTGTGGAGACGAGCTGCGGCATGTGCGATGTCCAGCCGACGACTCGATCGTGCTCGTCGGCTCGCAGCACCCGGACGCTACAGCCCATGGCGTCGAGCCAGCCGCGAAACTCCTGCATGACGGGCGTGTCGGGCAGCCGCTCGCCAGTCGGCACCAGTGCGTAGGTCGCCCCGTCAAAGAGGGTTCCGTCGGCAACTTCAACGCCGCGGCCCTCCTTCCCCGCCATTGGGTGGCCCCCCACGAAGTGCGGGCCGTCCCCAAACAGGTCCGATGCCCGGTCGACGATCATGCGCTTCGTGCTCCCAGCGTCTGTCACCAGGGCGTGGTCCGCAGCAAGGCTCCGAACGCGCCCGATGTCCTCTACGATTCGCAGCACGGGATGCGCCATGTACACGAGGTCCGACCGCGGCAGGGCCTCCTCCAGCGATGACCCCTCGTCTATGACGCGTCGAGCGAGCGCCTTGGAGAGCGTGTGTTCCGAGCTAACGCCCAGGATCCGGCCGCGATATCCGACCCGGCGCAGTGCCAGTGCGAACGAGCCTCCGATGAGGCCCACTCCGACAACCGTGACCGTCGTGCAAGCGGTCACGGACTATTCGTCCCGATTGCTCTGCATCGCCCGCATCTCGCCCATCACGGCCTCGAAGATGCGCTCGATCGCCCGACTGGGCAATGGACCCTGGTTGCAGCTCTGCACGTTGTCAAGAACCAGTCGCTCTCGATTCCCTTCGCGCACCGGTATCCCAGACGCCCTCTTCAGCGGAGCCAGTCCGAGGACGCTCCTTGCGCGCTTGTTGAGCAGGGCGACAATCTCACGGTCGGTTACGTCGATTTCCCGTCTCCAGTCGCTGAGGTCCTTCATCAAGCCTCACCCGCCGGCCCATCGCCATTCCAATTCCACCTCAGGCCCCGCTTGAGCTCGCGGGCCATCGACTCGAGTCGGTCCTCGAGGCCGCTCGACTCCGCGTGCTCCTCGATCAGCCGCATGAATGCACTGCCGACCACCGCCGCCTCAGCGTGCGGAGCGATGGCTTGCATATGCGCTCGCTTCGAGAGTCCGAAGCCCAGAGCCAGCGGCAGTTTCGTGGAGCGACGGGTTCGTCCGACCAGCGGAATCGCATCGTCAGACACGCTGTCGCGCACTCCCGTCACCCCGGCTCGGGCGACGAGGTAGACGAATCCGCTGCACTGGTTCACGATCGACGCGATGCGCTCTGCGGACGTCGTTTGCGTGACAAGGAATATACAGTCCAAGCCCCGACGCCGCATCTCCGACACGTAGCTCTCGGACTCCTCGATGGTGAGGTCCGTCAGCAGCGCACCGTCCACTCCCGCCTCCGCGGCATCGTCCGCGAAGCGCTCGAACCCGTAGCGGAGGATCGGGTTGAGGTAGCTGAAGACTACGATCGGTACGTCGGACCGCTGACGAAGCGTGCGCACCAAGTCGAGCACCGTTTGCACGCTGGTGCCGGACCGTAGCGCACGACCGCTGGCCCGCTGGATCACAGGCCCATCAGCGATGGGGTCCGAGAACGGAACGCCGAGCTCGAGAATGTCCATGCCGCCGCGCTCCAGCGCCAGGATTAGATCGACGGTGCGGTCAGGGGACGGATCGCCGGCCGTGACATAGGCGATCAGTCCGCGCGAGCCTTGCTTGCGCAACCGGTCGAATGTGCGGACGATCCGCTCCTGAACCCTATGAACGCGCACTGCAGCGGTCGGTTCGGCACCGGACACGGGGAAGAACCATTGTACCGACCACACCGAATGTCCCTTATGGCTGCTCAGCAACGGTGCCACTCCCGCCAATGAGCTGGCATACCCCTCGCTTAGCAGTATCCGTACGCCGCGATCCTAGATCGCGCGAGCGGTGCCCGACACGGTGGTTCGGGGACTTGACCGACGGCGGCAGGACCCGCAGTGGCCGTCAGTAGTCTTCGTGAGGTTCACGAGGAACGGGGTCTGCGTGGTGGACTGGGTGGGACGGCCAGCCGGCGGACCCAGGGCTCGCAGCGGTTGCACCGGACGGAGCGTCACGGGTCGAAAAGCGGCAGGGGCGACGCACGGCGCGGTGGACGCTAGATTCGCGTCAGGGGCAGTGGGCCAACAGCAGCTGCTGCTCGAACTGGTCCTCTCCGCGTTGGGCGGTGGATTAGGCCCGCATGCTGCGACCCTGCTCGCATTCGACCCTGTTCCGGGCAGCGGCACCGACACCAAGGGAGCTCCCCGATTCCGTCGATTGTTGCAGGGAAAGCGACAGAAGCAATGAATCTAGAGTTCCACAGGAGCACACTCTGGAGATCGCTCCATCGGCACCTGCAATGCTGTCAGGCTCATACCTCTCTCGGACCAGCCTCGCCCGAACCGCTTCCGAATGCGGGAGGTTGGGAGTCAGGTGCCTGTATGCGCTTCGTGAGTTCCTGATGTACTCTCTGTATTGCAGATGTGGATTGACCGGGTAGAAGCCTCCCATCTGTCGCTTCCGCTCGCGGCACCGTCCAGCGACGCGACGCATGGACTGATCGAGACGTTCAGTCTGGTCGTCGTTCGAATCCGCACAAGGGACGGTCTCGACGGTGTGGGCTACACCTACACCGTTGGCGCCACCGGCGCCAGCGCCATCGCATCGCTGATCGTCAACGACCTGAGGCCAGTTCTCCTCGAGCGGGATCCTCGTGCGACCGAGTCGCTCTGGCAGGCCATGCACCGCGCAACCCACTACGTGGGCCGCGGCGGACCGGCAAGCTTCGCGATTTCGGCTGTAGACATCGCGCTGTGGGACATCAAGGCCAAGGCACTGCGGGAGCCGCTCTGGCGACTCCTCGGCGGCGAGAGCCCCAAGGTCCCGGCCTATGCGGGGGGCATCGACCTGAATCTGCCCTTGCCGGAACTGGAGGACCAGACCCGGGGGCACCTTGAGGGTGGGATCCGAGCGATCAAGATGAAGGTTGGCCGTCCGCGGCTGAGCGAGGATCTGGTCCGAGTGCGGGCGATCCGCGATCTCGTTGGCCCGGACATCCCGCTCATGGTCGACGCCAACACCAAATGGACGGTCGCAGAGGCCCTGCGAGCCTCAGCGGCCTTCGCAGAGTACGACGTGTACTGGCTGGAGGAGCCAACGGCTCCGAACGACGTGGCCGGGCACGTACGCATCGAGAGGGAAGGTCCGGTGCGCATTGCGGCAGGCGAGAACCTGCACACGCTTGAGGAGTTCGAGGCGCTGATATCGGCAGGCGGCGTGTCGTTCCCGGAACCCGACGTGACAAACTGCGGGGGAGTCACGACTTGGCTGAAGGTGGCGCACCTCGCCGAGTCTCGCAACCTTCCCGTCACCTCGCACGGAGCGCACGAGCTGCACGTGAGCCTGCTGGCCTCGGTGCCAAACGCTTCGTTTGTCGAGATCCACGGATTCGGCATCGACCGCTTCACCACGACACCGATGACGCTGGCGGCCGGCTGCGCTGTCGCCAAGGAGCACCCGGGCCACGGCATCGACTTTAATCTCCCGGATCTCAATCACTACCTGTTGCAGACCATCGCAGCCTGAGGCTCCAGCCGGTCAAGCCGTCGGAGTGACTAAGTTGCTGCGGGGTGCGCCGTGGGCGTGCCGAATCGCGGTGGTCGTTTGCGCAGCCCTGCCAATCCTGCTCCCTGCAGGCAGCAACTGTGCCGGACAGCCAGCGGTACTGATACAGGGGGCGAAGGTAATCGACGGATCTGGTGCGCGCACCGGGGACGCGATGGACATCCTGATCCGGGACGGGCGCATCGTGGCGCTGCAGCCTGCTGGGTCGGTCGCATCGCCTGAGGAGGCCCTGGTGATCGACGGCGCTGACAAGACGGTCATACCGGGAATCATCAACCTGCAAGGACTCGCCGGATGGGTGCGCTCCCCAGAATCGGCGGCAGACGCCTTCAGCCGGCCGGAGATCCTCCGCCAGCTGGGTGTCTACGCGTCCTATGGCGTCACGACCACCACGACAGTCGGCCCCCAAGGAAGTGCACTGCATGAGATCCGAGCGGAGATCGAGAGCGGTCGAATCCCCAGCGCGGCACGCATTCTGACCCCGCTTCGGAGTCTGACCACGGCCCTGCCTCGCGATCATCGCGAACCCCCTCTGGCGGCCATCGCGCATGTCGTGGAGTCGGCGGACGACGCCCGGAAGGCGGTAGAGCGCCTCGCCGAGGAAGGGGCTGACTACATCGTGTTCGAGCACCACGACGACGAATGGTCGGTGGCTTCGTCTGGAGTCGCCGCGGCGATCGTCAAGCACACGCTTGGCAAGGGGCTCGAGCCTGTCGTGGCGACCTCCCATGCGCGTGCGGCGCTTGACCTGGTCGAAGCTGGATCGCGGCTGTTGGTCGGGAGCATCACGAACACCGAGGTGTCGGGTGCGTTCGTGGACGCCCTCAGATCCGCGGGGGTGACGTACGTCCCAGCCCTGAACGCGCAGGCCGTCCGGTTCGAATTCGGCGAGAGGGCGGCCTGGCTCGACGATCGGTACCTGCGTCGATCCCTTCCGTCGGGTGTGACGGGCATTCTCAAGGGGCCGATGCGGACCCGCCAGGCGCTGGATCCAGATCGCGCGCTGAAGGCGCACCGCTTCGACACGGCGCGACGCAACCTGCGGCGCATTGCCGGAGCCGGAGTCCGCATCGGGTTCGCCAGCGGATCCGGTGTGCGCGGAAGCTTCGAAGGCTACTCCGAATACCGCGAGGCAGTGCAACTCCAGCGGTCCGGCCTATCGACGATGGAGATCATACGAGCGTTCTCGCTAGGCAGCGCGGCGGGCCTCGGCATCGAGGAGAGCCGCGGCGTCCTGCGGCCTGGTGCCGACGCCGATCTAGTCGTCCTCAACGCCAATCCGCTGGAGAGCATCCACGCCCTGCGGGAACTCCACGCCGTCCTGATACTGGGATGTCTTGTCCGTCTTTGAGACTGGTCAGATCCAACCTAGTCTGTCTGTGATTCCTCCGCAGGAGGAGTCCCGACCCAGAACGGGCTGGACCACGCCACGGCGCCGTCCACCTGACGCACCCGCAGGTAGTAGTAGTCCCCCGCCCGCGGCTCGTCCTGATCGACGTACCGAAACTCCTGATCCATTGGTCCGTTGGAAGCCACCAGCTGCAGAGCCAGCGCATCGGTGTGCTCTAGCACGCTGTACTCGCGGCGGGAGATGTCGGTTCGCAGGTCGCCAAGGCGAAAAGTCTCTGTCTTCGCTGGCAGGTCCTGGGGAGTCCTCTGATAGCCGCCAGAACCCAGCCTCTCGCGCATCTGCTCCATCTCCACTACCACACGCGTGTCGGCGGTCGCACCCCGGAGCCTCAAGATCAGGGACGTGCTGCGTCCTCGAGTGTGCAGTGCGAACTGCACCTGCCCGTCAACCAGCCTAGTGTCATAGGTTGCCGGGTTCTGGTGCCACGGTTCGACGAGATCTTCGATAGAAGCCCCCTCGACACGGACGACACCCTGCCAAGGTCGGTCGCCACGCGGCACGACGCGCTCGCCGAAAACCTCAGTGGACGACTCGAAGCGGACCTGCACACTCGCTTCCTCCGGCGTGCCGGCCTGGAGGTAGCGCTGTGTATAGACGACGTTGCCGTTCTTGATCACGTCAATGGCATCGATCGGCGCGGTGCCGTGCACGGAGCACAAGATCGTGCGGTTGGACGTGTCGTCCATCTCGGTGCCGATGCGCTGACCATCCAGCGTGGCGTGCATGATGATCCGCTCCCCGGTCGTGGCATAGGTCGCCCTGCTGCGCAGTCCGTCGAAGACGGCGTCCGCCGAGTTCTCCGCTGCAAGGACCGCGGCCAGACCTCCCATCTGCCGGTTCGTCATTCCGCTATAGCCCGGATGGCCGACGTGGTTGTCGGAAGCACCGATGAATCCGACGCGGTTTCCGTTGCGCAGGTACCGGTTTCCGAACCAGTCGAATGTGCCGTGACCGGACTGGATCTCGACGAGTCGCTCGACATCGCCGTCACTGTTGGTCCAGTCGCCTGGCTGGTGAGCATGGGGCACCACGAGGACATCGTTCGTGTCGTTCCCGGCGCGCAGGCCCTCGTACAGCTCGTCCAGCAGCGGTGCCCTCTGGTTCGGCACTCGCTGCCGACCCGGAGTGCTGCGGAAGAAGACGTTGTGGTGGCCGCCGTAGAGGAGCCGCGAGGTCCACTCGAATCCAAGAATGGGCGTGAACGAACCGGGGACGCGGTAAATCTCAACCATTTCCTGCAACGTCTTCCACTCGAAGTCGTCCATCCAGATGTCGTGCTCGGAGAGGCTGATGAAGTCGAGGCGCGCGACATCCCGACCAAACCGGAAGTAGCCGTCCGGCGAGCCCTGACCCTCCGCAAAGCCCGTGTGGCCGTGCGTCTCACCCCAGTAGATCCGGTGAGCCGGATCCTCCATCACGTTGACCGGGTTGCTCGTGGTCCGCATGGTGCCTTCCCTCGCCCGCACCTCGAAGCGGTGCACGCCGGGCTCGTCGAGCGAGAGGCCCTGGACATCGAACATTGCAGGACTTCCGGCCGGCACCTCGCCGACGACGCTTCCGTCGAGCACCACATCCAACGCCACGCTGGTACCGGTAGCCAAGTTTCGGTAGCGGTCCTCGGACCGCACGGCGAGTGCGAACTCCTCGCCGGGCGTCACGATGGAGGGGGCGATGGCGTTGATTGCGACGATTTCCTCCTGCCCAACCACGGTCAGGGAAGGCCATTTCGGAGAGAGCAGCCAGCCCTTGCCCTCCAGGTCGACGAATGTCTTGAACACGACCTCGTCGTTCGACCACGACTGCAGCCGGAGACCCGGCCCGCCGCCGGAAGTGTCACCGATCCTCATGGTGATCGTGTCGCCCTCTGTCAGGGTTGCCCCGTCCAGCTGGAACCCAAGGGCTGTGCGAGTCTCGAACGAATCCCACGGTCCCCAGGGCCGTGCGGCGCTAAACGTCGCTTCGGGGTTCGAGCTGGTGACGGTGACGTAGGCCTCGCTGGCAGGATCCGTGGCTTGGTACCGAGCGCCACGTGCTCTGGCAATCGCGATGCCGCCACCCGGCAACATGGGCATTTCGCCGACGGTGTAGGTTTCTGTCAGGGTGACGACCTCGCCAGCCTGGAATGGGCCGCTGGAAGACAGCGTCAGGGTGCCGATGGCGCGCGGGTTCTCGTCCTTGATCTGGAACTCGCGGGTGTAGCGCTCAATGAATCCGCTGACGTCCTCGATCGGGATCTGCGCACCTCCCTGCCCCAGTCGGCGAAGAGCGCGGTTGGCGTTGGCGGTGAGTTGAGGGAACCCGCCCGGCACGCGACCGCCCGTGAGGGAGTACGCGTTGGCCCAGCGCCAGAGGGTGTCCAGCCGGTCGGCAAGCACCGCTGCGTCAGCGGATTCCTCAGCGGCCTCAACCTTTAAGGCCTCCACTTGTTCTCTGAGTTCGGGCTCCAGGTAGTCTCCGGTGCCGCCGCACGCAGCGATCCAAGCCGCCACCGCAGCGCACAAGATCCTGTAGGTTGCTCTCATCGTCATGTCCGTGCCATTCCCAGCGTGCACCGTAGAACATACCCCGTGAGCAGGGCTTACACAACTGCCCCGCGCTGACGAAGAGGTTAGGTGTGGGCGGACAAATGCCGTCTGGTCGTGTGCCGAAAGGGGTGCCGGCGGGCTATCGACGGTCCCGCTCCTTGAGGCGCGCGGCCTTGCCCTTCAGCTTCCGCAAGTAGTAGAGCTTCGCGCGGCGCACTTTGCTCCGCTTGACCACTTCGATCTTCTCGACGATCGGAGCGTGAAGGGGAAAGATGCGCTCGACTCCCTGGCCGAAGCTCACCTTTCGCACGGTGATGGTCTCACGGATGCCGGGGTTGTTGCGGGCCAGCAGAATCCCCTCGAAGATCTGGATGCGCTGCTTCTCGCCCTCGCGGATCCTGACATGGACCTTGACCTGGTCGCCTGGCTCCAGCTCAGGAACGGACTCCTTGCTGTGCGCTTGCTCTATCTTCTCGATGATCGCGTTCTGCATTTTCCTGTCTCCCCTATGTCTCTGCGTCTCGAACTGGCCCCGAGCGTCAGTCGTCAGTCCATGTTGCCGCCATCTTCGGCGGACGCACGTTCGGCAGTCCACAGATCTGGACGGTTGAGTCTCGTCTTGCTGCGCGCGGCAGCCTGTCTCCAGCGTGCCACTTCTGCGTGGTGGCCGCTTAGCAGCACGTCGGGCACGTCCCAAGATGCCCCGCCAGCACTCCCTGCGGAGTACTGGGCAGGTCGAGTGTACTGGGGGTAATCCAGGATCCCGACGCGCCCGCACCTCTCCGTCGCGAACGACTCCCGTCGGATCGACGCCTCATTGCCGACGGCGCCCGGACGTAGGCGCGTCACGCTGTCGAGGATCACGCCAGCAGCCCACTCCCCCCCGCTGAGAACGTAGTTCCCAACGGAGAGCTCCTCGTCGACGAGATGCTCCGCCACTCTCTCGTCGACCCCCTCGTACCGACCGCAAACCAGCACGACGTCACCGCCGCGGTCAGCGAGCCGCTGGGCCACCGCCTGGTCGAACAGATGGCCTTGGGCCGACAGCAGGATCCTCCAGGGACGGCCAGCAGGGCAGCCCGCACTGATGCTAGTCAGCGCGGCGTCGATCGGCTCGATCTTCATCACCATGCCCTCGTCGCCCCCGTATGGCCTGTCATCCACGGTCCGGTGCACATCGGTTGTCCAGTTCCGCAGATCGTGCACTTCCACATCGATCAGCCCGGTCGCCCTGGCCCTGCCTGGCACCCCCCAGTCGAGCGGCCCCCGGAAGAAGTCCGGAAAGATCGTCACGATGTGAAATCTCACGTCAAGTCTTCAGGTCTTCCAGCCCCTCCGGAAGCCGCACCTCGATGCGCTTCCTGCCAATGTCCACCGTCGTGCAGACCTCCCTTGCGAACGGCACGAGCATCTCGGCCCCCTGCGCATCCTCGACGACGAACAGGAGGGGCGCTCCAGGAGGCTCCTCAATGGCGGTCACGATGCCGATCACCCGCTCGTTGCCAGGCACCACCATGCGGCATCCGATCAGGTCGTCAAAGTAGTACTCCCCGTCCGGCAGCGGTGCGAGAGCGTCCTTCCTCGCGAGAACCTCCCCGGACCGCAGACGCTCGGCCTCAGAGATCGAGTCGACTCCCACGAACTTCAGGATCACGCGACCCTTGTGCTCCCAGGCGCGGTCGATCTCGAGTTCGGCTTCCGTTCGATCGGCGAGTCTCAGCATGGCTCTGCCACCGGAGGGGAAGGATCGCAGGTCGCTCGCGAAGCTCTCGGCGGCGACCTCGCCCTTGTTCCCGCGCGGGCGGATGATCTTGGCGAGGGTCAGGCACCTAGGCTCCTCCTTCATTTCCCGAACAGCGCCGCCCCGCTCAGTCGTTCTCGAGAATCTCCAGCGTGTAGCGGTGGTTGCACTTCATGCTCACCGCGGCCAGAAGCGTTCGGATGGACTTCGCCGTCCTACCGCGCCGTCCGATGACCTTGCCCAGATCCGAAGCATGGACGGAGAGTTCCAGGACACAACTCTGGCGCCCTTGGACGGCTTCGACCGCCACTTCGGAGGGTTCATCAACCAGTGACTTGGCGATGACCTCGACCAGCTCGACGACCGACTCTGTTCCCCCCGCCATGCTCTCGATCTCCTTCCGACCCCTTTGCGCTCCAAACGACGGACGATGCGCTGCGCACGCTAGCGCACGGACGAAGCCTCACGACTCTGGGCCTCGTCGCCCGCATCGGACGCGGCCTCCTCGGCCAGCGCCTCCTCAATTTCCTGGTCCAGAGCCTCGTCGTCTTCGGGCTCGTCACCCTCGGCCATCGGCACAGGCGCTCCAGGCCGGTGATCGGGCGGTTCCTCGACAGCTGGTTCGACCACCGGAGCGGCCTCGACCTGAGACACCTCAGGCTCGGCCTCCTCCTCGATCGTCGGCGCGACGTTCTCGTCGAAATACTTGAGCAGCCGCTTGACCGTGTCGGACATCTGGGCCCCCACGCCCAGCCAGTGGTCGATCCTTTCGCGCTTCAGCACCAACTCGATCGGCGTCGGGCGCGGATTGTAGTGCCCAACAATTTCGATGTGCCTGCTGTCGCGCGCTCGCCGCTTGTCCATTACGACGACACGGTAAGTCGGCCTCTTCTTCGCCCCCATGCGGGACAGGCGTATCGCAACCATTTTTCCTCCGAAAATCCCCTACGGCCCTATCGGCCCATCAGCCGGCTGAGATCGACGCCGCCCGGGCCCAGCGGCCGCTGCGTCGAGACCCGCGACCGCCCCTTCCTGCGCTTTCCCCTGCGGCTCTTCTTGCGTACATTCCGACCGCGCGTACCACCTGCGACCGTGCCACGGATTCCGCGCATCATAGCGGATGCCTGGCGATACTGGCGCAGCAGCTGATTCACCTGCTGCACGCTGGTGCCGCTGCCGGCCGCGATTCGGCGACGGCGGCTTCCGTTGAGGATGTCCGCGTTGGCGCGCTCCTGGGCGGTCATCGAGTTGATGATCGCCTCAGTCCTAGCCAGATCCTTGGGATCGACGTCCGGCTTCTGCATGCCCGCGAACGGCCCCGCGTTGGGCAGCATGTCGAGCAGGGACGAGATCGACCCCATCTTCTTGAGCTGCTGCAGCTGTTTGCGGAAATCCTCGAGCGTGAAGCGGTTCGCCAGCAGGCGCTCCTGCATCTCCCGCGCCTGCTTGTCGTCAACCTCCTCCTCGACCTTCTCAATCAGCGACAGCATGTCGCCCATGCCGAGAATCCGCGAAACGACGCGGTCCGGATGAAAGACCTCGAAAGCCGAAGGCTTTTCGCCGGTGCCCAGGAACTTGATCGGGCAACCGGTGACGTGTCGGATGGACAGCGATGCGCCGCCTCTGGCGTCGCCGTCCATCTTGCTGAGGACGATTCCGGTGATGGCCAGCCGGTCGTGAAACTCCTTCGCTGACCGTACAGCGTCCTGACCAGTCATGGCGTCGGCGACAAACAGGATTTCTGAGGGGCTGAGGGTGGTCTTGAGCTTCCCGAGCTCGTCCATCAGCGCCTCGTCGATGTGCAGGCGCCCTGCCGTGTCGACCAGCAGGATGTCGCGTCCGGTCTGTTTCGCCTCACGCCGCGCTCCCATGGCCAGCTGCAGAGGCGTGGTCTCGCCCTCCATCCCGCGGTACACCGGCTGACTGATCTGCCCCGCGACGATCGCGAGCTGCTCTCGGGCCGCGGGCCTGTGCACGTCAACGGACACGAGCAGCGGCTTGCGCCCCTGCTTGGCCAGCCACAGTGCCAGCTTGCCCGTCGACGTCGTCTTGCCGGAGCCCTGCAACCCGACGACCAGATACACCGATGGCGGCCTCGAGGACCGCCGGATCTTCTCCTTGTTCGTGCCCAGCAGGCGGACCAGTTCGTCCTTGACGATCTTGAGAACCTGCTCGGCTGGAGAAAGAGCGGTCAGGACCTCCTGACCGAGGGCCTTCCGCCGAATGTTGGCGATCAGCTCCTTGACAACCTTGATGTTGACATCGGCCTCGAGCAGCGCCAGCCGGATGTCGCGCAGGGCACGGTTGATGTGCTCCTCCGTCAGCCGCCCCTGGCCGCGCAGATCCTTGAAGGCACGCTGCAGCCGCTCGGAAAGGTTGTCGAACATCGAACTCTCGCCGAGTCTCTGCCCACCGGGGCCGACGGCCGCCGGTAGGGCGCGGAGATGTGCCTCGGGCCCGGGGGACGGTGCAAGGCGAGCGTCTTGTCCCCGTTATGCGAACACTAGCACGATTGTAGGTGCCGGCCCCGGCCCCGGTCAACGCCGCTCGGGCTACCGGCGAGCCAGAGCGACCATGTCAGGATCCGCGATCCGTCCCCATGGCGGATGCGACCTGCTAAGATCCGAATCGACCTGGGGCGCACCTGCCGCCAGGCTGGGGGAGGTACCTATGCAGAAACTTTCCAGGCGCGCCGCCATTCTCGTCGGCGCCGGAGCGGCGGTGACCGGCCGCGCCTTTGCAGCTCTGGCGGTTGGCGACGAGGCCCCGGACTTCACACTGCCAGCCACGCAGGGTGGAGACGCGACCCTGTCGTCCTTCCGCGGCAAGAAGAACGTCGTGCTGGCGTTCTTCCCCAAGGCGTTCACCGGCGGTTGAACGCGTGAGATGAAGGGATACCAGTCTGGTATCTCCCAGTTCGTCGATTCAGACTCCGTCGTGTTCGGCATCAGTACCGATCCGATCGAGACCAACAAGAAGTTCGCCGAGTCCCTTTCGCTCGAGTTCTCGCTGCTGAGCGACGCCGACGGCGCGGTCTCGAAGAAGTACGACGTCCTGGTGGCCGAGCGCCAGACGTCGAGCCGCGCGACGTTCGTCGTGAGCAAGGACGGCAAGATCGCCCACGTCGAAACCGGCGGCGACGCGATCGACCCTGCGGGTGCGGCGAGCGCCTGCAGCAAGCTCTAGGCGCCAATCGGAGCTGCGCTGGCCAACCCCCGACGGGGCGTGGCCAGCGCAGCCGACTCCTTGGACGGGGCTACCAGGCCCCTTCGAACAATCCCGCTGCGCCCTGCCCGCCGCCAACGCACATCGTGACGACGCCGAGCGAGGACTTGCGGCGCTTCATCTCGTTCGCCAGGGTCCCGACCATCCGCGAACCGGTCATCCCGAACGGATGACCGATGGAGATGGATCCTCCGTTGACGTTGAGCCGCTCGTTGGGTAGCCCCAGCCGGTCGCGGCAGTACACCACCTGCACGGCGAAGGCTTCGTTGAGTTCCCAGAGGTCGATGTCGTCGATGCTCCTGCCCTGGTTCTTGAGCAGCTTCGGCACCGCATAGACAGGTCCGATCCCCATTTCGTCCGGCTCGCAACCTGATGTCGCGAAGCCACGGAACACCAGCTTGTAGGGCACCTTCAGCTCGTCGGCGCGCTTCCTGGACATCAGCAGCGTGACGGAGGCGCCGTCGGAGAGCTGGGACGAGTTCCCTGCCGTAACGGACCCTTGGCCGGAGTTGGGATCGAAGTACGGACGGAGGTTCGACAGGCCGTCCATGGTGGTGTTGGGCCGGTTGCACTCGTCACTGGTGAGTACGTGCTCCTCCTTGCCCACAATCGATTTCGTCTTGCGGTCGAAGAGGCCGCGAGTCACGTTCATGGGGGTCAGTTCCTCTTCGAAGAAGCCGTCGTTCTGGGCCTGCGCGGTGCGCTTCTGACTTTGCAGCGAGTACTCGTCCTGTGCCTCGCGACCCACTTGGTAGCGCTTCGCGACAACCTCTGCCGTAACGCCCATCACCATGTACACGCCCGGGATAGTCTCTTTCAGCGTGGGATGTGGCGACCTGTCGGGCACCATCATCGTGATGGACTCCACGCCACCAGCAAGCATGACGTCCTCGCCCTCGACCATCACCTGATGGGCCGCCATGGCGACCGACTGCAACCCGGACGAACAGAAGCGGTTGACCGTCGTCCCGCCCACGGAACTCGGCAGGCCCGCCAATAGCGCCGACACGCGTGCGATGTTGTGGCCCGACGCGCCGTGGGGCTGCCCGCAGCCCAGAATCACGTCACCGATCTCGTTCGGATCGATCTGCGGGTACTTCTCCAACATGGTCCGAATGCAGTGGGCGACCTGGTCGTCAGGCCGCGTCATGTTCAGCGAACCGCGGAAGGACTTTGCGAGCGGTGTGCGGAGGGAGTCGACAATGACTGCTTCTCTCATCAGGACCTCATTCTTGCGCATTGGTGCGGACACGAGCAATCCGCCCCTTCACGTTGCACGTCAGCGGTCCATTGCCGTCCTCAAGCAGGGTCGAGAGGGCCACGTCTGGCGGTCAGCGTCGCCGCAGCCGCGGCGCCCCGCGGCCGCATTTCGAGAGGGACCCGGCGGCCAAGCCTGAGCCGCCGCGCATCGGTTACGATGGGTTGTCGGTGTGCGCTCGTAGCTCAGCTGGATAGAGCATCTGGCTACGGACCAGAAGGCCGGGGGTTCGAATCCTCCCGAGCGCGCCACTCGGCTGCCCGAGCGAACTATCCGCTGAATGTCCGGCCGCGGTGCTGGCCGACCAGCAGCTGGAACAGCCGATGAGCCATCAGCTCGTGTAGCGTCAACAGCTCCCGGTTCGCAGCCACGATGTCGCTCAGGTCGTCGGAAGCGCCGCCGCCGCCCTTGAGAGCTTCCGTGGCTTCGCGCATGACGGGATCCTCGAGCACCTCGCCCGCGATGTTCCAGAGGGTGATGAACCGGTCGACAGCCGTGGGGAAGCTGACCTTCCAGACACCGTAGTTCGACGTGGTGCGTGGCGGCTTGAAGTCGAGATTGAACGGCCCCTCGTAGCCATGCGACCGCAGCAGCACGAGCACGTTCAGCCAGTCCAGCGGATTGACCACGCCGATGCCCAGATCCACGTCGTGCTTGAGCGGATAGCCGTCGTTGATGTCGAAGTGGAACAGCTTCTTGCACAGCAGGGCGCGGGCCAGGACCGCGCGGGTCGCCCCGCCCCACATCAGCTCGTGCAGGTACTCGGGATTCAGCCCCACCATCTCGGGATGGTCGAGCAGGCCGCTTGAGATGAACGCCAGCATGGCGTCGCTGCTGGGCAGGATGATCTGTGCCTGTGGCTCGAATGGCTTGGCCTCCAGACAGTGCTTCAGCGTCGGGCGGCCGCGCTGCTCGGCCACCTCGAGGTCCCGTGCACAGGCCGCATTGAGACCATCTGCGAACCAGCGCAGGGTCTCGGTCTCGTCAATGGCCCCCTGCACCATGTAACCCAGAGTCCCGGGCCAGTAAACGGCGAACTGAGCGCCCAGCTCGTGTCCGATCTCGACGGTGTTCTGCAGCCGCCGGGCTGCGTAGTGGCGCACCTCGGGGGCCTCGGCCGCGGCGCTTGCCGCAAACACCGGATGGAAGAACGTCTCGCAGGTCACCATGGAACAACGCACGCCGTGTTCGGTGAGTGAGGCGTTGATGCGCTCCACGATCTCCCACTGACGGTCCGTCAGGAGGTCGTCTGTGTCGATGACGTCGCTGTCGTGGGTTGCCCAGCACGGGATGCCGAGTTCGCCGAGGTTCCGGATGACCTCCTCGAAGCCGACGGGCTCGCGTGTCGCTGCATGGAAGAGGGCCTGCCCCTCGTAAGCCCCCGCCCACTGTGGTCCGCTGATGAAGTACTTCCGTCGCTGCTCCGGCGGGTAGCTGCCCCCGGCAAGCCCCATCAGGCGGTCCGTCAGGGAGCGCTGCTCGGTTCGTAGTGGAGACGGCACAGAACCTAGTTAATCGTTAGAAGCAGCGCGGCGTCAAGAGATCCGCGCTTCAACGGCGTCCGTCGCGCACCTCGGTCGCAGAGTCGCCCGCCCAGCGTCCCAAGGGATTGCGAAGCAGAATGTCGAGCAGAACACCGGGCAGCCGGCAAAGATCACTTGCAAGGGTTCCCCCGCCGGCGCCCACGACCAGCACGTCCCGCCGATGCAGCCAGTAGCTCACCACGCTGCTGCACATGGTGAACCCAACTGAGGCCAGAACGCTCTGGTAGAGCTTCTCCGTCCCGCGCAGGGCGTGCACCCCGAACTCAATCCCATGTGCCAAAGCCGGCAGCATCACCAGAACGAGCAGGCTTCCCCGCCAGGCCGGCTGGACTCGACGCAGCGACTGTGAGACCGACGCAAGCGTGCCAGTCATCGGGGCGCGATAGACGATTTCAGTCACCGCGGCGTGCACGGCACTGTCCCAGCTTGCGGTGAGGTTGACCGTGAAGAAGATCGATGTCCGCAGCACCGCGCTGAGCAGGGCAGTCTTCCAGTTCCAGAACCGCACGAACCGTCGGTACGGGTGCCGGACCAGCCCGGACAGGGCGCCGCCGAGACTGATGGGCAGATGGTCGTCCGACTGGCTCATGACGCTGGGCAGCCCGCGGCCATCATGCCAGCCCACAGTGCCGGTGTGAGGCAGGACTGTGCTACGGCAGCATCCCGGGCAGCTGGCCCGCACTGGCCAGAATCCGCGCCACGCTCGTGTCGAGCGTCTCCACGAGCGGTCTCGGGAAGACTCCGATCACGAACACCGCCACGGCCAGAGGCGCCAGCGTCAGGATCTCCCTTGGACGCAGGTCGCTCAGCAGTGCCGCCGACTCTGTCAAGGGCCTGCCCAGGGCGATGCGCTGCAGCATCCAGAGCATGTACCCCACGGCCAGGACGATGCCCCCCATGGCCAACAGCACCAGCAGCATGCTGCTGTAGGAGGTTCCGACGAGCACCAGGAACTCTCCCACGAAGTTGCCAGTGCCCGGCAGACCGAAAGAGGCGACGGAGAAGATCGACAGGAACACGACGAACCGGGGCATCGTGTCCTGCAGACCGCCGTAGTCCCCGATCATGCGCTTGTGGGTGCGGTCGTACAGGCAGCCCAACGAGAAGAACAGCGCTCCAGTCGTGAGACCGTGGTTGACCATCTGCAGCACCGCTCCCTGCATGCCCTCCTCGTTGAACGCGAAGATGCCAAGCGTGACGAACCCCATGTGCGAGATCGAGGAGTACGCCACCAGCTTTTTGAGGTCGGACTGCGCCAGTGCGAGGAAGCCGCCGTACAGGATCGCTCCGACCGACAGCCAGATGATGAACGGAGCGAACGCGGCCGACGCCTCGGGCAGCGTCGGAAGGCAGATGCGGATGAAACCGTAGCCGCCCATCTTCAGCAGCACGCCCGCCAGGATCACGCTTCCCGCCGTCGGCGCCTCGGCGTGCGCATCCGGAAGCCACGAGTGGAACGGAATCATCGGCAGCTTGATCGCGAACCCAAGGAAGAGCGCCGCGAACAGCCAGTTCTGCACGTCGGGCGCGATGCCGTTCGACGTCAGTGCGAGCAGGTCGAACGTGCGGCCGCCGTGAACGTAGAGGCCGAGGATGCCCGCCAGCATCAGCAGGCTGCCCGCGGGGCTGTACAGCACGAACTTGAGCCCTGCCTTCTTCCGGTTCGGACCACCCCAGAGGATGATCATGAAGTACATCGGGAGCATCGTGAACTCCCAGAGCATGAAGAACAGGAACAGGTCCATGGCCGTGAAGACGACGATCATGGACCCCTCCACCAGCAGGAGGATGGACAGGAAGGCCTTGGTCTTCGACTCGATCGGGCCGGAGGAATAGAGGAGGCACAGCGGCACGAGCAGCGTGGTCAGCACCACCAGCAGCACGCTGATGCCGTCGACACCCACGGCGTACTGGATGCCCAGCGTCGGCATCCATTGGACGCGCTCGACGAACTGCATTCCCTCCTTGAGCGGATCGAACGCCATCCACAGCTTCAGGGCCAGCCCGAGATTGAGCAGCGCCGCCACGAGCGCGACGCGCTTCGCCAGGCGCTCGCCCGGCACCAGCAGGACGGCCGCAGTGGCCACGAACGGCACTGCGATCAGCAGGGTTATCAGATGGTTTGAGAGCAGTGAGTTCAAGAGCATCGACCTCGCAAGGCTGGGTGCATCAGCCGGCCGTCCAATAGGAGAGTGCGATGGCGACCACGAGCCAGAACACGACAAGCAACTGATGCTGCTGCAGGGTGCTCGGCGACAGCCGCCTCAACGCCTCGCCACCTTCCTCCAGGAGTCGCGCGATGCGCCGCGGCAACGCGTCCGCGCCGCCTAGATCAACCACCCGAAGCAGCCACGTTGCGATCGCCGCGGCGACGCTGCCCAGGCCGTGTATGAGTCGCTCGACGATGCCGATGTCGATCCGGCGCAGCAACCAGTCGGACAGGCGCAGAACGGGCTGGACCGCACCGACACGGTAGATTTCGTCGAAGTAGAGTCTGTTGAGCAGATGCACGTATGCAGCGCGCACCAGCGGGCTGCTCGCGGTCGCAGGCCTTGATGGACTGGCCTGCTCGCGGTACGCCCACGCCCATCCCGCCAGCGCGGCCACGAGAGGCACGGCTAGCCAGGACGTGGGACCGGGCGCGTATGGATCCGCCACACGGTCACCCAGCACCGGCGACAGGAAGTCCGCCGTCCACGACCAGGCAGCCATCAGGGAGGCTCCCACCGCGGCGGTTGCGACGGCCACATAGACGAGGTGGCTCGGGGATCCCAGACGCGGCAGCGCGGCGACGCCCCGCCCGACGGCAGACCCGAAGAGCGCAACGATCCCGCGGAAGACGAACAGGGCGGTCAGGAACGTAGTCGCGACGGCGATCACCCAGAACGCCACCGTCGCGCTCTGCGCTCCCTCCGAAGCCCACAGCCTCTCGTAGGGTCCGGCGAAAAGCACCACGGGCGGCACCATCACGATCGGCAGGGCGCCCACCGCGAGCGACCGCAGTCGTCGCGCTGGCATCTCGACCCTCGCGTGACCGTGGACAGCCGCCGTGAGGGCGTTGCCGGTAGACAGGAACAGGAACCCCTTCAGGAACCCGTGCGCGACTAGATGGAACATGGCGGCCGAGAACGCGCCGATCCCACAGGCGAAGACCATGAAGCCGATCTGGCTGATCGTCGAGTACGCCAGCAGCTTCTTGATGTCGCTCTGCGTGACCGACACCATTGCGCCGTAGAGCGCCGTGACAGCGCCAATGACGGCGATCACAGCCATCGCGTTCGGCACGAGCACCACCAGCGGGCTGAAACGCGCCAGCAGGAACGGCCCGGCGTTGACCATCGTCGCCGCGTGGATCAGGGCGGACACCGGCGTGGGCGCCTCCATGGCGTGAGGAAGCCAAGCGTGCATCGGCACCTGCGCGGACTTGCCGAGCGCGCCGCACAGCAAGCACAGGGCGATCACTGTGTTGGTCTGCACGCTGACGCCGAGCACCTCGAAACCAGCTCCGGACATCCCTGCAGCCGAGCCGAGAATGCTCTGGATGTCGAGCGTTCCGTAGGTCAGGGCGGTGAGGACGACCCCTGCGCCGAGACCCACGTCCGCGACGGCATTGACCAGGAACGCCTTGGTCGCCGCGCGCGCCGCCGACAGCCGGTCGCCGCGGTGCGAGATGAGCAGATACGAGCAGATGCCCATCAGCTCCCAGCACATGTAGGTGACCAGCAGGTTCGAGCTGAGCACGAGCATCGCCATCGCTGCAGTGAACAGGCAGGTCAGGGCGAAGAATCGTCGGTAGCGGGGATCGCCGGTCATGTACCGGGCCGAGTACACGTGCACGACGAAGCTCACACCCGTCACCAGGATCAGGAGGAACACAGCAAGGGCGTCGACGTGCAGGCCGACATCGACCACGAAGTCACCCACCGCGAACAGCTGGTAGAGGTCCACGTCAATCGGTCCGCCCCTGGAGACCATGACGAGAGCGCCCACCGACGCTAGGAACGACCCAAGCACGGCTGGGACCGCAATGCGGTGGCTGACCTCTTCCCAGCGCCTCCCTGCTAGCGCAAGGAGAAGGAACGCCGCGAGAGGCAACCCGGGGATCAGTGCAAGGAGCGACATCCTAGATCCCCGTCACTCCACCGGCATCGGTGCGCTCGCCAGTCCTCACAGGCCCACCCCAGCCAGCTGGTCGAAGAGATTCGCGAAGATCGGGTCGTTCCAAAGCCCCAGCGCCAGAACTGCCAGAGCGGGAACCGCCACGCTGAACCGGAGCGCCGCGGGCCACGCGTCGGCGGCCTCGGCCTGCTCCGTGCCAGAGCGGAACAGCACGGCAAGGAGCCGCGCGAAGTAGGCCACCGTGATCAGCGAAGCCAGGATCACCGCGCCTGCCGCCCAGTAGTGGCCAGCCTCCAAGGATCCGAGGACGATGTACGCCTTGCCGAAGAAGCCGCCAGTCGGGGGGATGCCAATCATGCCCAGGGCCGCAATGACGAACGCGCCCAGTGCCCAAGGGCTGCGGACGTTGACCCGGGCGAGATCATCGAGCGTCCGTATGCCGTAGCGGGACGCCAGAATGCCGCAGAGAAGGAACAGCGTGCACTGCAGCACGGCATCGTTGAGGAGGTAGTACAGGCCGCCGGCGACGCCGCGGGAACTGACCTGACCGAGGCCGATCATCACGACGCCGACGTGCGCGATGCCGCCGAAAGCGAAAATCCGCTTGAGCACCGTCTGGCGGAGCGCGAGCATGCCGCCCGCAATGGCGGCGAGCATGCCAATGACTGCCACAGCGGCGCGCACATCGTTGCCGGTCATTTCCGAGAAGTCCGGCAGTATGGCCAACAGAATGCGCCCCCAGGCCAGAATCGCGAGCTTGGTCAGCAGACCCGCCATAAGCGGCACGGCGGACTCGGCGGCGGACTCATAGGCATCCGGCAGCCAGCCGTGCAGCGGCACGAGGGCCATCTTGATGGCAAGGCCGCCGAAGATGAACGCCATTCCGCTGAGAACGGCCGTGGACTCGAGCGCACCCGGGCCGAGCTCGGCCAAAGCCGCGAGGTTGAGCAGCCCCGTGGAGGCGTACACGTACGCCACGCCGAGCAGGTAGAACGAGGCGCCCAGCGTCCCGAGGACGAGGTAGCGGAACGCCGGCATCAGGGACCGTCCTCCCGGCACCGCGGCCAGCGTGTATCCGGCCAGCGCGACAACCTCGAGGAACACGAAGATGTTGAAGAGATCCCCCGCGTAGCAAAGCCCGATCAGCCCTGTCAGGAGCAGCATCAGGAGCGCGTGGTAGGGGACGGTGCGGCCCTCGAGGGCCTTGTCGTCGATGCCGCCAGCGTAGAGGAGACAAATCAGGCCCAGTCCCGACACGGCGGCGGCCATCATGGCGGCCAGCGGATCGGCCACCCACTCAATGCCGATCGACGCGCTCCATCCACCGAGGGCGAGCCGCACGGTGGATCCCGTGCAGACGCTGTACAGGCTGACGACGGACAGGACCGTCATGAGCGTCGCGGCTGCCAGCGTGACCGGACGGCAGATCCGCGGCCGCCGATGCCCGAGGATAGGCATGGCCACCGCCGCCACGAACGGCACAAGGAACACGAGGAATGGAAGCTGGTCGATCATTCCATTGCCTTCACTACGGCGGTCTCGTCGAGGGTTCCATAGCGCTGGTAAATTGCAGCGACGACGCCCAGCGACACTCCAAGGGTGGCGACCTGGACGACGATCGCGGTCAGCGTCAGGACGTGCGGCAGGGGGTTCACGTAGGCCGCGGGATCCACCGCGCCCGATCCGGTCAGAACAGGAACCGTGGCGCCCTCCTTGGCACTCGTCGCGACGAGGAAGAAGATCACGCTCGTCTGCACCAGGTAGAGCCCAATGAGCTTTTTCACGAGGTGGTGGTGGGCGATCACAACGTAGAGACCCAGCGCGAACAGCAGGACGAACGCGACGATGTTCGGGCGGTGCAGGACGACGTCGATCAGCTCAGTCATCGCCGACCCCCCGCACAGCGCCCTCCGAGAGGCTGAAGACGATCGAGACCGCCGCTACAGCCACGTCGAGGGCAACGCCCACCTGCGTCAACAGGATTCCGATATGGCGGCGCCACGCCGAATCGATGCCTGGCAGCGGGGCGCTCGAGTAGTTCAGAAACTCGCCGCCGCCGATCAGACACAGACCGCCGATGAACACGAACAGGAGCAGGCCCGCACCGTCGCCTGCCAGCATCTTCCTCGCCCGGCCCGAGCTGGACCCTTCCCGGCCGTTCGCCAGTATTCCGATCGTGAAGCTCGCAGCCAGCATGACTCCCGCCACGAACCCGCCGCCAGGGCCGAACTGGCCGAAGACGAGCACATAGACCGCGAAGAACTGGACCACAGGGACAAGCAACCCCGCACCCTTGCGCACGATGACGCTGTCGTACGGATCCTGGATCATCCGCGTCACGTTCGGGTCCTCCGCAGCAGCAGCCAGCAGGCGATGCCGGACGTGAACACGACCAGCGTCTCGATCAGTGTGTCCAGGGCGCGATAGTCCATCAGGACGGAGGCGACCACGTTCGGGGTACGTGTCTCCTCGATGCTTCTCTCCAGGTACTCGGGCGACACCGTGACGCTCGCAGGTGCCTGCGGGTCCCCAAACCGGGGCAGGTCGCTGGCCGTGAACAGCAGCAGGACGACGAGCGCAGCCACGCCAACGATGCCCGGAACGTGCCCACGCAATTTAGTCCAGCTCGTGTCGGCGGGCGTGGTCTCGATCAGCGTGAGCAGGAAGAACACGGTTCCCAGGCCAGCCCCGACCACGGCCTCGACGAAGGCAACGTCCACTGCGCCAAGCCATGCCCAGACCAGCGCCAGGAAGAAGCTGTAGGAGCCCAGCAGGAGCACCGCGCCAAGAAGGTCCTTGACAGCGATCGCGGCCAGCGCCGTCAGCACCAGCAGCACGAGCAGCGGCAACTCGTAGGCAAACGTCACCGCCCGTCGTCCCCCACGGGCTTCTGGCCCGACCGCAGCGCAGCTCGCACGGTGGCGTGGGCCATGATCGGGTTCAGCAGGTACAGCAGCACCAGCACCAAGAGGATGCGGAACGTGCTGCTGCTGAATCCGTCGAGAACAGCCAGGCCGCCCAGCATGAAGAACGCGCCGACGGAGTCGGTCAGAGCGACCGCGTGCGCGCGTGTGTACACATCGGGGAGCCGCACGACGCCCACGCCCGCCACCACCATGAAGAACAGGCCAATGACGATGCAGACTGCGGCGACGATTTCCATCTATGCCGTCCTCCGCTTCTCCAGAAACTTGGTGACTGCCAGGACCCCCACGAGATTGAGCAGGGCATAGCCGGTCGAGATGTCCACGAACATATCGACGCGTTCGTAGATCGTCCCGAGGACGACCAGGATGACGATCGCCTTTGTCGAGATGCCGTTCAGGCCGAGCAGCCTGTCGAACACGGTGGGACCGCGCGCCACCCGATATAGGTACACAAGCACCATGACCGCAAGCACGTCCAGGGCGATCAGCAGGAGGTAGGTCATTGTCGCCTGTCCTCCTGCGTTCGGATCACGGCACGAATCCGGCGCTCCAAGCGACCGCTTGTGACGTCACCCCCAGTGGAAGCGTCGAGCGCGTGCACGAGCACCTCCGACTCGTCGGCCTCGACCGCAATGGTCCCTGGAGTCAGCGTGATCGAGTTGCTCAGCAGCACGGTGCCGGTGTCATAGGGCAGCTTGTGAGGGTACCGGAACAGCTTGGAACGGATCGGCAGTCTGGGATGCAGGATCAAGTACGACACGTGCAGCCCGCTCAAGAGGATGCGCACCAACAGCCACGGCACGTAAAGCGCGGCGCTGACGACTCGTGTGCGCGTCGCAGCCGGGTCCTTGCGGCGCGTACCCAATGCGACTACGGCCACGGCGGCGGCGAACCCGATCGCGAGGTGCGCCGGGTTCCAGCGCTGCGACAGCAATAGCCACAGACCGAACAGCAGGAGCACGAAGCCCACTCGGCGCAGCGTCATGACACCCTAAACGGCCTCAAGCCGCAACCTCCTCAACGGTGAGCGTCTCCCAATTGAGCCCGGGCACGTAGCGCCGGAAGGTGCCGGTGCCCGGATCCATGGACACCAAGTTGACCCACTGGTTGTTGAACAGGGCCTGCAGGAGATCGTGCTTGGCGATGACGCCTGCGATGCGTTCCGCCGGCGCGTCGATGATCGCAAGAAGCCGCATCGGCTCGTGGTATCGCCGTGGACCGTCCATCACGCCCTGCACAGGCAGGCCTCCCTGCAGGTCGCTCTGGCTGCCGAGCATGACTCCGACTCCGCCGACCACGTTGTGCAGGACCTTGGTCCCGCTGCCGTAGACCCAAGGATCAACCGCGGAGAAGTAGTACTCCATGTTGATCCATTCGCCGACGACGAGCGGCGCGGTCATGATCTTCTCCAAGAGCCCGCCGTCGGGATCCTGGTGGGGGTCGTACGAGTGCAGGAACACCCGGGACTCCAGGTCCAGTCCCTTGGACAGCGACCGTCGCCCGATCAGGAAGGCCGCATTGCTGGACAGACCCCACTCGGGCCGCGGATTCGCCCAATCAACCCTTCGGCCCAAGGCGTGTCTGACGGCCCGCAGCGGCGCCAGACCCATTGGCGCACCGGGTAGCCGTCCGATGCGCGCCGCCACCTGGCGGCCTCCCGCCTCCGCCAGGTCCCTGTCGAGCCTACGCAGGTCCTCGGCGTGGCTCTCAGGGAGATCGCCTACGTCGTAGAACGTGACGCGGTCGGCGGTCGTCTCATGCTTGGCGGCCACAAACCAGGTGTCGTCGGGAATGGAGAGCCCGCTCTGACGAATCGCCTCCCTCACCGCCGGGTCGTTGGCCATGGATGCGAAGGCGCGGGCGTTCGGGTCTCCGTGGGCGCCGCCGCAGGCCCCGCAGTTGTAGGCCGCCGCGTAAGGGTTGTTCGTCGAATCGGCGCCGTGGCCGCACAGCACCACCAAACGTGCGAAGCCCTCGGTCAGGCCGATGATGCGCAGACCGCCCCCAACAAACGCGGCGCGTTCGCTGATGTCGAACCCCGCCGGCAGCCCGCTGACGGACTCGTCGTCGCGCTCCAGGTCGACTTGGGTGCGGACGTCCCCGTAAAACGCCCGCCTCAAGCCGTTCATCAGTCCCCCGTACAGACGAAACGCCAGCGTGCGGCCAGCCAGCCCAATGCTGTAAAGCAACCCGACCGCGTCCACGAGCATGAACGCCGCTACCGGACTCTGCTTCAGGTCGTGAAACAGCCGGTCGCCGAGCTGCGCCCACCGCGTACCGGACGCGTAGGACTCCAGTGGCCGCTCCTCGCCTGTCCTGACCCCTTCGTCCACCGAGCGCCCCGGCTTCAGCAGCACGGGGCAAAGCGCCAGCCGATCGTCCGAGTCGAACCCCTGGTGGCTCATCGGCACCCCGAAGAATCCCGCGTAGCCGAAGGTCTCGTAGGGCCCTTGCTCCTCCATCTGCGTGCGGAAGGGCTCGGAGCGCGCGTCGATGCACAGGATGATCTGCGCCGCCGCGCGACCGTTGACGGACTCGCTCTTGCCCCTGTGGGCCCCGAGGCGGCCCAGCAGCCTGCGGCGATAGGTCCGCTCGAACGCCGAGAGCCAGATCTTGCCCTGCGCATCCTCCGGGACCAGGTCGGCCCAAGCCAGGATCCGCGCCGCGCCGTCCTCACCCATCGCCTTCAGTTCGGCTGAGGTCAGGCCAAGCAGGGTGGCCAAGCGGAAGAGCCTCGCAGCGTCCCCGCCGTCGGCGCGGCTATCTGCGGGCGCCGCACCTGCGGCGTGGGCGCACAGTGCGCCGTAGGTCCCCGGCACGCCCAGATCGCGGCGGCTCACGGCGTCCGCAATCTCGGCTTCGTAGAAGAGCCGAACAGCCAGGTAGTCTACGAGGTCGGCCGGATGCTCCTGCTGGGCGGGGTAGGTCGGGTTCTCGCTGCGCCAGCGCACAAATCCGGTCCAGCCCGGAAGCTGGGCGAACATGCGCGACTGGTACTCCTCGTGCCGTTCCTCCGGGACTTGGAGCCGCTCCATGAGCGCAACCACAGCCTCGGCCGGATCCTCGGGAAGCGCGGCAGCCCTCCCTTCGGCGCCACGCGCACCCAAGAACCGCAGCGTCCGGTCGGACGACGCCAGGGACCTCCAGGACTGGTAGAACCCTTCGCCGCGGCCGGGCATGCCCCAGCCGGCCAGCCCCTCGTCCAGGAAAGCCGATGACCACTTGACCATCTGCTCGTTGAGCAGCTCTACGACCTGCTCCCCCGTCAGGGTCTCGATCCAGTCAGTGATCGTGCAGTTCGGCGGAAGGTCCGCGCCTGGAGCCCCCGCGTCGCCGGCGCTTGGAGCGACGGCCCTAGCGCTTGCCAAGAGCTCCAGCGAGCCGCTCTCACGGGCCCTCCAGTGCAGGGTCTCGGCCGCCGGAACATCAATGCCCCCGACCACGCACGCCCAAAAGACCTCGGCCTGCGAGACGCTCCGCTCGCCGGCGGACACCGTCGCGTCCTCCGTGCCGACGGTCGCCAGCCCCTCGCGCAGGCAGTTCTCGTCGATGCGGCCCTCCCGCAGCAGCGAACGGTACTCATCGCCAGCCAGGTAGCCGGCTCCCCCAGTGAGTCCGCCGCAGGCCTTGACAGCCTCGTCAAAGGGCAGATCCTCGTAGCCGCGCACCGGGCTGCGGTACGCGAAGGTCTTGAGTGGCCAGATCTGCGCGGCGGGCCGAACGGCACGCTCCAGCTGTGCGGCGAGGCTCTCTCTGGAATCCAGACCCATGACGAATTGAACGTCCGCTAGCGCGGCCGCTTGACGCGGGCAGCCATCGGATCCTCCGACAGCGCCCTATGCCCCTCGAGGCCCTCGATCGTGAGATCGCACCCGTCCTTGGCGAACTCCTTCTTGGTCTCGTGCAGGTGGCCCATCACCGTGTGGTCGACCAACCTCGTGTCGGAGAGGTTCACGGTGACGGTGGGACGGTCCCGCAGCGACTCGAGCCGCCGCTTGAGGGAGATCCATGTGCTGAACACGGCCGACCGGCTCACGTTGACCACCGCGCCACCTTCCCGGTCAGCCACGTCGGCCTTCAACAGCAACATCGAGACCGGCGGGGCTCCGTTGATGAGGTGGAGCAGCACCTTGACCAAGATGCCGATGCCGATGCCCACCAGTAGGTCGGTGGCCAGCACTCCGAGGATCGTCGAAACGAAGATGACAAGTTGCTCCCTGCCCTGCTTGTAGGTGTGGACGAATACGCTCGGCGACGCAAGCCGGAATCCGGTGAAGACCAGCATTGCGCCCAGCGCCGGGAGCGGGATCTTGTTGATGAGGGTGGGCGCCAGCGCGACGAACACCAGCAGGCAAATGCCGTGGTACATGTTCGCGAAGCGCGTCTTGGCACCGTTGTCGATGTTGGCCTTGCTACGGACGATCTCGGAGATCATCGGCAGGCCGCCAATCCAAGCCGCCGCGGTGTTGCCAATGCCGATCGCCAAAAGGTCGCGATCCTGGTTCGTGCGGCGCTTGAACGGGTCGATCGCGTCTACCGCCTTGGCGCTCAGAAGCGACTCGAGGCTCCCGATGAGAGCGAAGAGCACGATGTACTTGACGCCCGTACCGGTCAGCACGCCGCCGAAGTCGGGGAACGTGATGGCCCCGAACATGTTCTGCGGGACGTTGACCAGGTGCTCCGTGCCCAGGCCGAACTGAACCCCCAAGGGGACGGTGACCGCGAGCACGACCAAAGGCGCGGGCACGGCCTTGACGGCTCGGACGTTGATCAGCGGCAGCCCGAACATCAGCACGAGGCTGACGATGCCGATGATGCCGGCCTGCGGGCTCATGTTCATGATGAACTCGGGTATCCGGGCGATCAGCTCGAGCGGCGCCCCTTCAGAGCTCAGCCCCATCGTCACCGGGAACTGCTTGGCGATGATGATCACGCCGATCGACGCCAGCAGGCCGTGCACGGCGGCAGACGGGAAGAATTCGCCAAGGATGCCTGAGCGGAACAGTCCGAAGAGGATTTGGATCGAACCCGCCACGACACCGACGCCAAGGGCCAGTCGATAGGCCTCCATGTCGGCCGCCGGATCACGTCCGGCGGTGAACCCGAAGTCCGTGACGCAGCCGATCGCGATCACGATGAGGCCGGCTGCGGGGCCCTTGATCGTCAGCTCGGAGTTGCTGATGGAGGTCCCGAGGATTCCGCCGATGATGGCCGTGAAAATGCCCGCGATCGCAGGGTAGCCGCACGCCAGAGAAATGCCCAAGCAGAGGGGCAGCGCTATTAGGAAGACCAGAAAGCCCGACAGCAGGTCGGCCGGGAGGTACTTCCGAAATCCTTCGTAGTTGCCAACAGGCGGTGGCGTGTCCATAGAGATCTCTTGAGAGAGATTCAGTCTACCCATGACCAGGGCTTCGACTCAAGTTGGCTGCACAGCACAGCGCTACTGTCCGAGATCGTGGCAGAGATGGCACTCGTTGGACACCTCTCGGTCGGCGTGGCAATTCATGCAGGAGACCATGTTGACGGAGATCTCCTGCCGCAGGACCGAGCGCGTCGCGACCGGCCCGTGGCACGTGACGCACTCCAGCCCAGCCACGACGTGGGAACGGTGTGAAAAGAAGACGAAATCAGGCACCCGATAGACGCGCTCCCAAGGAATGCGACTGTTCTGACGCAGGGCGCTGAGCGCCTGGATCGCCGGGCGCTCGGCAGCAATCACCGCGTGGCACACCATGCACTCTTCCCGGTGCGGAAGGCCCGCCCGCTCACGTTCGCGGGCACCGGGATGGCAGTCCAGACACGTGATGCGCTGCGCGGCGTGGAGGCTGTGGTCGAACGCGATTGGCTGCGGCGCGACGCTGCGTGGCAGGTCGTCTTGCGGAGACTTGTATGGCGCCTGCCCAGTGAGCCTCGCGGCAGCGCAAACCACCAGGATCCAAGCTGACAGCCGGAGACAGCTTGTTGGCCCGAATGTGACCCGCCGACGTGCGATCGACGGGATCATAGCTCAGGCCTTGCGGCGGTCGATCTGGTAACGCGTGAACGGCGAACCCGCTCCTGCGATCTCGACGTTGACGAGGAACGGCTTGGAACTGCGGAACGCCCGCTCGAATGCATCGGGAAGCTGGTCCGGCGAGGTGACGTGAGCGCCATCACCGCCGAACCCCTTCATGACGAGGTCGTATCTCGTGGCTCGCAGTTCGCAGGCCACTGTGTCCGAGTCGGCGTAGAACCCTTGCTGCAGTTCCCGCTCCACGCCCCACCCAGCGTCGTTGCCGACGATCACCACCAGCGGAAGCCCAAGCCGCACGGCCGTGTCCAGCTCCCCGATATAGAAGCCGAGAGAGCCGTCTCCGGTGATGACTACCGACTTGGAGTCGGGCCGCAGGATCTGTGCGCTCAGCCCTACGGGAAGCCCTACTCCCAGACCCGCCAGGGAGCCTAGCCGCATCCAGTGTCCGGCGCGCTGGGCGGAGAGCATGTAGCGGCCCCAATGCACGAAGTCACCGCCGTCCCAGCAAATCGTCGCGTCCTTCGGGAGGTGCCTGCGCAGCTCGTCGTAAACGTGGACGGAGTGCATCGGAGTGCGCGATGTGGCGACAAGCTCGGCCACCAACGCCGCATAGGCATCGCACCCCCGCTGGACCTCGGCCAGCCAACTGGATCGGTCCGGATCCGGCCGCCCCTCGAGCGCTGCGTTCAGAGCCCGCAGCGCACTGCGCGCGTCCGCCTGCATGGCGACATCGAGGGACCGGTTCATCCCGAGCTCCGCGCCGCTCACGTCGATCTGGATCGTTGCCGCCCCGTTGCTGAATATCAAGGGCCCTCCCATGCGCAGGCCGTAGTCGAGCTTCTTGCCCACTATGAGAACCAAGTCGGCCTGGCGGAACGCGCTGTCGGCGCCGCCGTTCAACGTGGCGTCGGCGTATCCGAAGCACAGCGGATGGTCATCAGCGACCATGCCGCGGGCAAGATTGGTGGTGAAGAGCGGCAGCTGCGCAGCCTCGGCAAGCGCCTTCAGCTCTTCGTCGGCCCGGGCCCAGTATGCGCCGGATCCGGCGATCAACACGGGTCGCTCGGCCTCTGCGAGAAGATCGATCGCCCTTGCTACAGCTGCGTCGTCCGGCCCAGAACGCACGGGGACGATTGGCCCGTCCGGCAACGGGTAGTGGTTCTCGTTCTGCTCAGTGAAGAGGTCCACCGGAACGCTGAGATGCGCCACGCCTGGACGGTCGCGCAGCATCTCGAGGAAGGCGCGCTTGACGTAGAAGGGCAGCTGCGCCGACCGGGCCGGCGTCGCAGCGTACTTGGTGATGCCCTGGACAAGCTTCACCTGGTCCATGTCCTGGAACGCATGGCGGTCCCGTGCATGGGAATCGCTCATGCCGCTGACGGCGAGCATCGGCACACCTGTGGCATGCGCAGTCGCGATGCCGGTGATCGAGTTCGTGTGCCCTGGCGCACCTGTGACCATCGAGACAGCCGGCGTACGAGTGAGGCGGGTCCAGCCGTCTGCCATGTGAACCGCGGCCGACTCGTGGCGCGTGTCGTAGATCTGCATTCCCTGCCTGGCGGCCGCCTGCAGGACGTCGTTGAGATGGTCGCCCACCAGCGTGAAGATGCGATCGACGCCTTGGATCGCGAGGCTGCGGACGAAGAGTTCGGATCCTGCGGGCATGCACTAGCAAGATACTATCGACCGTCCTTTTCGGCAGTGCCTGCGCATTCCGAGCAGCCGTGGGGTGCATTCCGCGTACCTCTGCGGTTCGCGGCGCGCATGTTGCAGCCTCCGGGGAGAGCACGCAAGACACTGGATGGTTGACGGGGTGTGACACCGTCTGTGGATCGTGGTTCCCGTCCAACAAGCCTTGCGCAAGCACCTCGCATTAAGGGGCGCGGGCCACTGCGCCGAGCCACGGATGTCTTGAAGGCATGTCTCTTGCCGGTTAGGATGGAGAGACAATTGCTCGTTTCGGCATAGGCGACCCCATGCCCAGTCACGAGCCTCGACAGGAAGCGGAGAGATGTTCCAATCGCATGAATTCCGCCTGAAGGTCGGCTTGGCCGAGCAGCTCAAGGGTGGCGTCATCATGGACGTCACCAACGCCGACCAGGCCAAGATCGCGGAGCAGGCAGGTGCCGTGGCAGTCATGGCTCTCGAGCGCGTGCCAGCCGACATACGCAAGGATGGCGGCGTCGCCCGGATGGCGAACATAGCCAAGATGCGGGAGATCATGGCGGCCGTCTCGATTCCCGTGATGGCCAAGGCCCGCATTGGCCACTTCGCCGAGGCCATGGTGCTGCAGGCGCTCAAGGTGGACTACATCGACGAGAGCGAGGTCCTAACCCCCGCGGACGAACAGCACCACATCGAAAAGCACGGATTCGCGGCGCCGTTCGTGTGCGGAGCGCGGAACTTGGGCGAGGCGCTGCGGCGCATCGCCGAAGGCGCGGCGATGATCCGCACCAAGGGCGAGGCCGGTTCCGGCAACGTGGTCGAGGCCGTGCGCCACATGCGCGCCATCCAGGGTTCGATCCGGCAGCTTTCCGTGACCAGCAAGGACGAACTCGGGACCAAGGCCAAGGAGTTGCAGGCACCACTCGAACTGGTGTCGTGGGTCGCGAAGGAGGACAGGCTCCCAGTGCCGAACTTCTCAGCCGGCGGCATCGCCACGCCAGCCGACGCATCGCTGGTGATGCTGCTCGGGGCCGAGGCCGTGTTCGTGGGATCCGGGATCTTCAAGTCCGAGGATCCGGAGCGACGCGCTGCCGCGATCGTGAAAGCAGCGACGTTCTTCAGCGATCCGGACAAGCTGCTCGAGGCCTGCGAGGATCTCGGCGAGCCGATGCCGGGCTTGGACGTGGCGAGCATGGACGAGAGCGAACTCATGCAGACCCGGGGCTGGTAGCTTCGACGGCCGCGACCCACTCGAGTCCAATCCGGCAGCGGGCCAGCAGTCAGGTGAACGTTGGCGTGCTCGCCCTGCAGGGGGACTTCCATGCCCACGGGCGACGGCTCGCGGAACTGGGAGTCAACGCCGTCGAAGTCCGCTATCCCGCCCAGCTGGACCAGATTGACGGCCTAGTTCTTCCTGGCGGCGAGAGTACGACGAACCTGATCCTGTTCGACGCGCTCGACTTCTGGGAACCGATCCGCACATTCGCCGCGACAAGGCCAATCCTCGGCACCTGCGCGGGCGCCATTCTGCTGGCAAGCGAAGTGGTCAGACCAGCCCAGGAGTCGCTGGGGATCATAGGGATGCGAGTTGAGCGCAACGCCTACGGGCGTCAGGTGGACAGCTCCATTCGCACGATACAGCCCGAGCCTTCCTTCGCCGAACGGGCGGGCGCACAGCCATTGGAAGCGGTGTTCATCCGGGCACCGATCATTCGCTCCGCCGATCCCGGTGTTGATGTCCTGCTCCGCGACGGCCCCGATCCGATCCTCGTGGAGCAGGGCCACCACTTGGCGGCCACGTTCCACGCCGAACTGACGACTGACTTCCGGCTGCACGAGCTGTTCGTTGCCAACGTCGATCGGGCGACCAGACATCAACCGAAGACCACTCCCTCAGCCCGGACGTCCGAAGCATTCAGGCAAGTGTGATACTGACCGCATGCGCTTCCTGACCAGCCTCGTGCGCCAGGCCGTACAGCGTGCGGCGAACGACCCGCGCGTGCAGGAGAAGGCCAAGGACGTCTACGAACACCAGATCAAGCCGCGCGCCAAGCAGGCTTGGGACAAGGCGAAGCCGGAAGTCGAAGAGGCATGGCGCACAGCCAAGCCCGAAATCCAGAAGGCATGGGAGCGGACCAAGCCCGAGGTCGAAGCCGCCAGCAAGAAGGCAGCTGAGGGTGCGGCCAAGCTGGCCGAAGATGTCCGTCAGCGTGTGGCCGCTGCGAGCGAGGCTGCCAAGAAGGGCACGGGGAGCTGATTCGGACGGGACCGGCGATGCGCGGCGCCGGCCTGTACATCTCGATTCCGTTCTGCGCCCAGAAGTGCACGTACTGCAACTTTCGATCGGACGTGTACCAGCGCAGCCTGCGCAAGGCCTACGTAAAGGCGCTCGGCGATGAAATCGCAGGCGCACCGATCCTAGAGACCGACACGCTCTACCTCGGCGGCGGCAGCCCCAGCATGCTTGACGCCGAGGAGTTTGCGGCCATCACGAGCCATCTGCCTCACAGCACGTGGGAGGAGGCCACCATCGAGGTTGCTCCAGGCGAGGTCCAGCCCGAGCGGATCAAGGCCTGGACAGCTGGGGGGATCAACCGTGCCAGCCTCGGGGTGCAGTCCTTCGACCGCGAAGTTGCAAGGGCGGCAGGGCGCAGGCACGATTCCGCGATGGTCGCCGAAGACGTCCGAACGCTGAGGAACGCAGGCATCGTCAACATTTCCATCGACCTGATCGCGGGACTTGCGTTCCAGACCACCGAGACGTGGAACCGCTCGCTGGAGTGCATCGAGCGCCTTGATGCCGACCACGTGTCCGTCTACATGCTGGAAGCCGACGACGACAGCCGTCTGGGGCGCGAGATCCGGACAGGCGGGAGCCGATACGGTGCCGAGCACATCCCAGGCGACACGCAGATCGTGGACCTATACGGCGCTGCCGTGCGCCGCCTGCGGGCAATGGGCTTCGAGCGCTACGAGATCTCGAATTTCGCCCGCGAAGGCAGGCGCGGCAGCCACAACCGGAAGTACTGGACGATGCAGCCTTACATTGGGCTGGGGAGCGACGCGCACTCCTTCGACGGGCAGAACCGGTGGGCCAATGTCCGTACTGCACCCGAGTATGTGCATCGCAGCGAGAAGGGCGTGTCGGCGCAGGAGGGCATCGAGAAGCTGGACAGGCAGCGCCTCTTCGAGGACCGCCTGCTGACGGGCATCCGCATGGTCGAGGGCGTCGCCCTCACACGCGACGAATGGAACGGGCTCGCCCCAGCCGCTGGCCCGCTCGAGGAGCGCGGCTGGGTGGAGCGGATCGATCAGGCGCTCCGCCTCACCGACGAAGGGATGCTGTTCGCCGACACGGTCGTGGCGGAGCTCCTGCCATTGAGCCCCGGGACCTCACTGATTGAAGAAAGCCTCTACGTCCTCTAGCCGATCGGTTCGGGTGTAGCTGGGCAGGCTCTTGAGGAACGTTCGGCCGTAGCGCTTGGTCACGATCCTGCGGTCGAGAATCGCGAGCACACCGCGGTCGCTGGACGACCGAACCAGTCGGCCGAACCCCTGCTTCAGCGTGATCGCCGCGGACGGCACCTGGTAGTCCATGAACGGATTCCCGCCCTCGTTCCTGATCCGCTTCGTGCGCGCTCCAACGATCGGGTCCGATGGGACAGCGAACGGAAGCTTGTCGATGATCACGCAGCTAAGCTGCTCGCCCGGCACGTCCACGCCCTGCCAGAAGCTCATCGTGGCGAACAGTACGCAATGGTCCGTCCTGCGGAACCGATCCAGCAACGTGGCGTGCGATCCCTGGCCCTGCTTGAGGCAAGGGTAGCCGACGCGCCCGCTTGCCTCGCGATACAGGTTCTCCATCTGCCGCAGGCTCGTGCAGAGGACGAACGCCCTGCCACGAGACGCCTCCAGCAGCGCGACGATCTCCTCGACGGCGCGCTCCGTGTAGGTCTCGCTCTGGGGAGCCGGCATCCTCGAGGGAATGTAGAGCAGCGTCTGGCGCCGGAAGTCGAAGTGACCCTCAACGGCGAGTTCGTCGCCGCTGGACATTCCCAGCCGACTGCGAACGAAGTCGAACTTTCCAGCCACCGCGAGCGTGGCCGACGTCAGGATCGCGCTACGGTCCCGCTCGAAGAGGGACTGCCGCAGGATCGAGGAGACATCCACCGGCGTCGCGTGCAGGATCACTCCCTCCCCCCGTTTCTCGACCCAGTAGACGTAGTCCCGGCTGTTGTCCTCGACAACCCCTTCGACGGCCATGTTGCCCGGAGCGTCTTCCTGAACGTCCGGATCGCTCTCGCCCATGACCGCGCGCAGGGTGGTCCGCAGCTGGGTCGCCGCAGTCAGCAGACGCTGGGCACCGTCCTCCTTGGTCGCGAACTTCACCAGGTTGGCACGCAGGCCATCGATCGCCTGCACGAGTCCCGTGTAGGCGCCTCCGTGCCCCTCGCGGATCGCGGTCCGGTTCTCGAGCAGGGTATGCGTCTGGTAGGCGCTGAAGATGCCGAAGAACCGCGTTGAGGCCGCCCGCAGACCCTTGATCAGGCCGTCGAGGGCGACGCTGCCGAACTGGCCCTTGGGAGCCGCATCCTGTGCGTCGCGCACCAAGGCTTCGACTTCAGCCGAACTGATCCGCAGACCGAAGAACGTGGTGCAGACATTCTCGATCTGGTGGGCCTCATCGAACACAACCGCGTCGTGCGGCGGGATGATTGCGCCGAAGTCGTCGTCCGCCATGGCGAGGTCGGCGAAGAACAGGTGGTGATTGACGATGATCAGGTCCGCCATGCGGGCGCGCCGCTGCATGCGCGTCAGGAAGCAGTCCTCGAAGAGCCGGCACTCCCTACCCGTGCAGGCCTCGCGACGCGCGTCCATGCGCGGCCAAATCCTGCTGTTCGACGGCAGGTCCGGAATCTCGGCGCGGTCGCCGCTCCGGGTCGTCTTGGCCCAGTCGCGGATCACCGCGAACTCCTTCAGGTCCTCGAGGCCCACGAGCCTCGGCTTGCTCTCCTCGGCCTCGAGCTTTTCAAGGCAGAGGTAGTTGTTGCGCCCTTTCATCTGCACGACCCGAACGGCCCCGCCGAGATCGCCGAGCAGCTTCGCGACCAGCGGTCGGTCCTTGAGGTAGAGCTGGTCCTGCAGGTTCTTGGTCGCCGTTGAGACCACGGTGCGCTTGCCCGTCAGCAGGAGAGGCACTAGGTACGCAAGGGTCTTGCCGGTGCCCGTGCCGGCCTCGACGATCAGGTTGCGTCTCGACGCCAAGGCCCGGTCGACGGCCTTCGCCATCTCCCACTGGCCCGGGCGGTCCTCCCACGCGGTCAAGCAGCGCGACAGCAAGCCCCCGGGGGAAAAGAAATCGTCCACGCTCGGTCCATCCGGCGACCGTGGATCATCGCGGTGATCCAGCGACTGTCCGTCGTCGAGAAACTCGTCGGGGGGCCAGTGCTCCTGGACATCCGGATCCGGTCCGTTCATGGCGGGTCGACTGACTCCACTAATGTATCCGCGCGGACTACAGCACTCACGTCGAGCCGGCTAGAACGTGTGTCAGCAACTGCTCGTAGCCATCGGCGACCCTGTCCCAGGAGTACCGGTCCGCCACGGTCTGAGCGGCCGCCTCGCCGAGCGCCTGCCGAGCAGCGGGATCCATGTCAGAGAGCTCGTCGATCCTCGCTTGCAGCGATCCCGGTTCCGACGTGTACGCCAAACCGGTGCGGCCTGCGACCTCCCGGTTCTCGGGCGTGTCCAGGTACAGCACAGGACAGGCCCTGCCCATGGCCTCGACCAGCGCCGGATGTGTGCCGCCCACTTCTGTCGCGTGGATGTAGCCCGCGCAGTGCGACTGCAGCTCGCGGTAGGCGAGGCCGTATGCCGACCCCACGTGGAGGATGCGAGGGTCCATGACGGACCTGACCTGCTCAATGTACCGAGCGGCGTAAGGTGCATCGCCCACCATCACGAGCTGACGACCGCTCCGACTCTTGGCGAACTCCCTGGCGACCAGCAGGGGGTTGTTCTCGGGCTCGAACCGGCTCACGTACAAGAAGTACCCGCCTGGGTCGAGGCCAAGCTCCACGAGCTTGTGAGCCGTCGGCTCACGATCCAGCGTTGCACCGTAGGCGATGTAGTGGGACTCCAGTGCGTGGGCGCGCCGGTAGTAGCTCTGGATGACGCGTGCGTCGGAGACGACTGCAGTCGGGCAGATCGTGGACAGCCGCTCCGAGAGCCGGTACCAGCAGCGCGCGGCGACGCCCCATTTCCTGCGCTTGCGCTCCAGTCCGTCGACGTTGAGCACCGTGGGGATGCCGATGACCCGTGGCCAGCAGGTGAACACTGCGTTGGCCGCGTTGCAGAAGATCGCGACATCGGCTCCGCGCACCAGGAGGTGCAAGCAGGAAAGGAGTGTGTGGACGGCAGTGTCCAGGTGCTTCGTGCGGATGGTCGGAAGGACGACCAGCTGGGCCCCGCGGCACAAGCTCGCGCCGGGACTGGCATAGTGCGACCGGCAGTAGACAGTCACCTCGTGGCCGCGGTCGGCCAAACGCGCCGAGAGTTCCTCGGCGAAGGTCTCAAAGCCACCGTAGTTGGCGGGGATGCCGCGAGTTCCTAGAAGGGCGATCCTCATAGCGCCCGCCGCGACGATCGCCGCCGGACGGGCTCCATTGCATACAGTCCTGTCTCCACTTCGCCGTGCACAGGGAAGGCCACCGGGCGGTTTCGGATCCAGCTGGCCATGTAGGCGTCGTCGACGCACCGGCGCGCCTGGATCAGGCGGCGCTTGCGGAGTGTGCTGCGAAAGTCCCGAATCAGACGGTAGAAGGCCGGCAGCGAAGTGCGCTCGACCACGAGGCAGTAGGCGACGATGCCGAGGTCGCGGATGGTGATGGGGATCAGGTTGCGCAGGTACAGGTTCGGCGTGATGTTCTTGATCCGCATCAGGAAGCGGTTCTTCACCGAATGCATATTGATCTCGTGGGGAAGCTGGCTCCGCATGCCAGGACGCAGGCGCCGAACGTGGAACGCCACGGCGTGCGGATCGAAGACGCACTTCCAACCCATCAGCTGCGCCCGCCATGCAACATCGGCGTCCTCGCGATAGGCAAAGAACTCGGAGTCGAAGAACTCACCCTCGATCGAGATGTCCTCGATCATCGCCCGGCGATAGCAGGCGGCGGCGGCCGTGGCGCCGAACACGTACTCGTACTGCTGGTACTCGCCGTTGTTGGTCTCCATGCAGCCGCGGTCCTTGTGGCGCAGCATCGGCGTGAAGTACATCCCGGTCGAGTCCAGACGCTGCCGATCGTCCAGGTCGAACTTCGCGTCGGACAGCAGCAGCTTGCCACAGACCGTGCCGATCGCGGGGTCCAGCCGAGCAGTGGCGACCAGGCTCTCGACGAAGTTGGACAGCAGGAACATGTCCGGATTCAGCGTCAGGATCCACTCGCCCCTAGACAGCGCGATCGCCTGGTTCTGCGCGGCCGCGAACCCGATGTTCTCCTCGTTGTAGACGATGCAGCAGCTGTCCTCGAAGCGCTCAAGGATGTCGCAGGTACCGTCCGACGACGCGTTGTCGATGACGATCACCTCAACAGGCTGCCTCCTCTGCGCGAGGACCGACTCCAAGCAGCGGCGGATGAATCGCCCGCTGTTGTAGGTGACGACCGTTACGGATACGAGTGGCTTGTCGTACATGGAAGCGACAATGGTTCGGCAGATGCCCGGAAGCGGCTGGTGTAGCGCCTGTCTATGGATCTAGTTACGACTTTGTGCCTTCGTCACGGTCAAGGGAGCCGCTGCATGCCCCGTGCAGGAATGTCAGATATGAAACGGCGGTATCAGGCCGCCCCTTGGCTAGGCAAAAAAATAGACCTCGCAATGCCAGCCCGGCGATGAGCGTGCTCTCCACGCCGCGTCGGTCACGCCGCGCGAGGTGCTTCCTCACGTAGCGCATGAGGCCACCATACCAAGCCTGAAGGCTCGCATCCAAGGCGAGGGTCCCGACGGCGTGTCCGCCCGCATGCGTCGCGGCGGCGCGCGGCACGTAAACCAAGCTGTATCCGGCGTTCGAGAGGCGCCGGCACAAGTCCACGTCCTCCCACCAGCAGGGGTGGAAGGCCTCGTCGAAGCCACCGACCTGGATGAGGGCATCTCGGCGCAGAGCCAGAAAAGCGCCAGCCGGCTGGCCAACCTCGCACTCCTCGCTCGGGTCGAGATCCAGTAGGCGGTACCGGCGGTTCACTGGGTTGCCCGGCCAGACACGGTTCAGCCCGAGCAGTTCAGCGACCATGGCCGCCGGCGTGGGCAGGGACCGCGCGAAGAACCCGGCCTGCGGCGCTCCACCCTGATCCAGCAAGAGGCCGCCGGCCCCGGCCACACCCACCCTCTGGCAGGCGTCAGCCAAGTCCCCGACTCCCGACCGCAATTCACAGTCCGGATTGAAGAGCAGCACGACCGGGGCGGTGGTGGCGGCGACGCCTTGGTTTACGGCGGCCGCGAAGCCCCGGTTCGAAGGATTGTCGATCCACGTGGCATCGGGGTGCTGCTCGCGCAGCGCGGCGGGTGCGGACGCGCCGTGGTCGTTGCACACAACGACGGTTTCGGCCACCTGGCCCCGCAGCGACGCCAGACATTGGGGGAGGACATCGGCTGAGGCATAGGCCACGACTACTGCGGCCACGCGTTCGCTCACCGGGTGGCCCTGCCTGCGAGGGCGAAGTACCAGCGCCAGTAGCGGTCCCAGCCAGTGGCTCGCTGGAACGCGGCGATCTCGGCCTCGGAGGCCCGGAGAGCCGCCACGAACGCGGCCTCCCCATCCCGCGGGACGGCGGTCCAGGTGGAAGTCCAGTCGAGCATCCCCAAGCCGAAGCCGCGCAGCCACGGACCCAGCAGCCCACGCGACACCGCCATAGCCGCCCATCCCAGCTGGGCTGAGAGGACTGCAACGCCGTGGCGGAGCAGCATCCGCTCGGAGTAGTGCTTCGCCAGCAGCTTGAGCTGGTGGCGTGTGATCCACATGACGCTGCGCTCACTCCACCGGCCCCCTGTCGCACTGCCGACGTGCCAAGCACGGGCGCAGGGCACGTACAGGCCCTGCAGACCCAGGGATGCGGCCCGCATCCCCAGATCGACATCCTCCAGGTAGGCGAAGAACGACTCGTCGAAGGGACCGGTCCGCTCGAAGAGCTCACGCCGGAACAACGATGCCGTGGCGGCGGGGAAGCAGGTTGCACGGCCCTCGTCGAACACGGGGCCGTCCGGCCTCCCGTGGCCGATGCGCCAGGCCGAACCGCCCAGCGAAACCGCGTCCCCCGCCCCGTCAATGACATCCCTGCGCTTGGCGTCCAGCACCTTGCCCGTAGCGAACCAAGCGGCGGACCGCTCGGCCGCCTCCAACAACTGAGCCAGCCAGTCCGGCGCCAGGACGACATCGTTGTTGAGCAGTGCGATCCACTCGCCGCGGTTCGAGGCGATGCCTCGGTTGAACGCGTAGCTCACACCCCGGTTGCGTTCCAAGGCGACGACGCGGGCTCCGTGGAGTCTGGCAACCTCGCGCGATTCGTCCGTCGAACCGTTGTCGACGACCACAACCTCCAGATCGATTCTGGCGGGCAGGTTCTGGTCCCGCAGGGACTCCAGGACTGCATCCAGCAGGTCAGCGCGATTACGGTTCGGGATCACCGCGGTGACCGTTCGCTGCGCCATTGCCGCGGCCGACTCCGTCATGCATTCCCTTGATTCTTTTACCCTAAGCGTTCGGGGCGCGGCCACGGCGGCCGCTCGACCATCCCCCTCTGGCATGCACTCCTCGTTCGACATTGCATGGGTCCGTTCGCAGTTCCCAGCGCTCCGGAACGGCGAGATCTTCTTCGACGGCCCCGGGGGCACCCAAGTCCCGCAGCGCGTCGTCGACGCGATCTCCGGGTACCTCACGGGATCGAACTCCAACCTCCACGGTGCATTCCGCACCAGCCACGAGTCCGACGTGGTAGTCGATGAGGCGCACCAGGCCGCGGCCGACATGCTTGGCTGCACCGAGCATGAAGTCATCTTCGGCCCGAACATGACGACGCTCACGTTTTGGCTCAGCCGCGCACTTGCCTGCGAGCTCGAAGCCGGCGACGAGATCGTGGTCACCCGGCTCGACCACGACGCCAACCACGCCCCCTGGGTGAGTCTGGAGGACCGCGGCATCCGGGTGCGCGAGGTCCCGTTCCGGCCGGAGGACTGCACGCTCCCCCTGGACACGCTGCGATCAAGCTTGGGGCCGCGCACGAAGCTCGTGGCCGTCGGCTACGCCTCGAACGCAGTGGGCACCGTAAACGACCTCGAGACCATCGTGGGCGACGCGCACGCGGTCGGCGCAAGGGTGTTTGTCGACGCGGTCCACTTCGCGCCGCACGGCCCAATCGACGTGGCGGCGCTGGGCTGCGACTTTCTGGCCTGCTCGGCCTACAAGTTCTTCGGCCCGCACCAAGGCCTGCTGTTCGCACGGGCCGAGCACTGGGAGCGGCTGCGCGCGTACAAGGTCCGTCCGGCACCGGAGGAGCCGCCCGGTCGGTTCGAGACCGGAACCCAGAATCACGAGTGCATGGCCGGCACCACAGCGGCGGTCGACTACCTGGCGGAACTTGGCCGTCGCTCGACAGGCGCGGCAAGCGGCAGCCGGCGCGCCGATGTGACGGCCGCCATGCAGGCGATCCGAAGCTACGAGCGGGATCTGGGCACGCGGCTCATCGAGGGGCTTCTGCAGATCCCACGGGTGCAGTTCTACGGGATTCGGGACGCCGCGCGGTTCGACTGGCGCGTGCCTACCGTGGGGATCCGGGTCCATGGGATGTCACCCGCCAAGGTCGCGAGACGGCTGGGCGACCAAGGCATCTTCGTCTGGGACGGGAACTTCTACGCGCTCAACGTCACCATGGATCTGGGGCTGGAGGAGAACGGAGGACTCGTGCGCATCGGCTTGGCGCACTACAGCACCCCTAGCGAGGTCGACAGACTGCTTGAAGCCGTTGCGGCCCTCGGCCCGGGCTAGCGAACCTCAGAATTCGGGCAGGTTGCGCATCATCGAGGAGGTGTCGCCGCCCCGCGCCAGCTCCGCGGAGTCGAGCACCTCACGGGACGGATCGTGCACGGTGCCGATGTACCGCATGGCGGAGCGCCCGCCGCCCATCATGATCACGATATATCCGCGCGACGGATACCGAAGCAGCTGGAACTGCAGCTCCGCCTCTTCCTCGGTGATCCATTCCTCAGTCTCGGGCTCCGAGAGGGTCTGGACGACCTCGAAGTAGCTGTCGCTCCCACCTAGGCCCAGATAGCGCTGGTCGCTGGTCGAGGTGTCGGGTTCGAACAGCCGCGCGAGGGGGTTGTGCAGACCACCCACGACTCCCATCAAGCCGAGCAGTCCAAGCCCCATCGCGACCGTCAGGGCAATGCCTAGCATGCGGAAAAGGCGGGCGTCCGCGGTCCTAAGCCTGCCACCGGTTGCCGGCGCGCCGCTGGCAGCGGCGCTCGTCTTCGTCGGCGTCGGCACTGCGCCCGACGACGGCATTGCCGTGACGACCTTGCGGTAGGCGTAGAATCCGCCGGCCTTGGCCTCTAGTTCGCGCTTGAGCCCCAAGATCAGAATGGGGGTGTCAGCGCTGCTGATCTCGCCGAGGTGGCTTCTAGGGATCCAGTATTCCTGACCGGATGTGCAGTTCCTAATGCGTAGTTCGGACCAGGTCGAATCGGTCAGTGTCCACTCGTTGTCCTCGATCCCGCGGATGGCGGGATAGAGCGAGAAGCGGCGCCCGCTCAGAGCTTCCGACAAGTCCACCGCCAGGTCTCCGTGCCAAGTATAGCCACGGCCACTGAGGCCCCAGGTGGCCCAAGTGCGTGACTCTTCGCCGCATCAGCTTCGCTTCGCGGAAGGCTTGCGGAGCACCAGAACGCGGAACGTCTCGCCCAAGCCGAGGAGCAGGCTCTTGAGCTGCATGCGGAGCTGGGTCCCCCTGGAGTCCGAGCTCGCAGACAACGCGTAGGAGAACTGGTCGGCCTCGCCGAGACCAAGCAAGAAAGACTGCTGCGACCGCAGCGGTTCGACGACCATCCCGAGCTCGTGCGCCGCGTCCTGGAGGGCGCTGAAGTTGACATGCGCAGTAATGTCGCGGGCGCCCGGCTCGCGCAGGACATCGGTGGCTGCGCGGTGCCGGACGTAGCCCATCAGAGACCCGGCCGGGAATCGTCCTCCGCGTTCCAGCTCCTCTCGTGTGTAGCCGTAGTCGATGATCAGCACCCAGCCGCACTCCAGGAACCCGCAGATCGCACGCAGCTGCGCGACCTGCCGCTCACAAGTCTCGATCCTGCACCCGGCCGCGATGTGCGGGAGTCCTTCACGACATGTGGGCTCCACTGCTGCATCCCAGACGAACCGGTCCCGCTCCAAGCCGACTCTCTGCTCGACCCAGGAGTCCCCGCGCCGTTCGACCACGTCCACTGGCAGGGCGTCGAAGAACTCGTTGCAGAACACGACTCCGACCAGCGGCCCGTCCGGCCAGGGATCGCCCACGTCGAGCGCGGTCCAGGCCATGTCGGGAAGGCACCGGCGCACCTCCACCTCCATCTCCCGCCGGCCCGCCCCGAGCTCCACCACAGAAAAGCCGCTGGGAGAGCCCATGTCCCTGCGCCAAGCGTCGATCTGCTGCGCGATGAGCCGACCGAAGACAGGCTGCAGCTGCGCGTTGGTGAAGAAATCGCCTTCCCGCCCGAACGGGTCGCGCTTCCCTGTGTAGTAGCCGAGATCCGGGTGGTAGAGGGCGAGTTCCATGAACCGCCCGAAACCGATCGGGCCGTTCGCACGGATCTCGCGTGCGATCACCGCGGCCAAGCTTGCTGTGCGCTCAGCGCTCAAGTGCGTATGGTGCAGCCGGGTTGTCGATGCTCTGCGGAGTGTAAGTGAACATCTCGACGAAGTAGTCGTGCAGTCCCTCGAAGATCATCCTCTGGAGCACCCAGCGGAACTGCGGGTGATGCAGGTCCCTAGGATGGATCTCCAAGTAGTATGTATGGATGTTGGGCGGCTTGTCCTTGAGGTCGATGACCAGTTCGATCCGCCCGCCTTCGGTTTCGCGCACGCCGAAGTTCAGCAACGGATGGCTGTACTTCTCGAGTTCCTTGCAAACGGCGGCAAGGGCTTCCGCCATTCCGTCCACTGGCAGCAAGCATAGCAGCGGCCCCCGGGATCGGCCCGCGCCCTGCAGCGCATGAACGGCTGGCTCGACTCGGACCAGCCGGCGACCGTCGTGGGATGGCCGCGCGCCGCCGCGCGTGTGCTGGCCTTCTGCATGATCCTGCTGGGCGCTGCTGCGGGCTGGCTCGTGCTGACTCGTCCTGTCCATCGCATCGAGGGCGACTTCCTAGAGCGCGAAGACCGGCTGCTGGCCGACGAATGGCTGCAGGAGCAGTTGCAGAACCCCGTGGCTGAGATCCGGGCGCGGGCCCACCTCGCCCTAGCTCGGGTCCAAGGCGTCGAAGCCGTCCCGACGCTCCTGCAAGCGACGCAGGACTCCGCACCGTCGGTGCGGGCCTCTGCGGCGTTCGCCCTGGGCAACCTCTACGACACCCGCGCACAGCCGCCGGAGGCGCCTCGGTCAGTCCCTGACTCGCTGATCCGCCTGCTGTCCGACGACGAACGGATCGTCGTGACGCGCACCGTTGCCGCACTCGGCAAGATGGGCTGGCGGGAGGCAGCAGGGGACGTCACCAAGACGGCTGCCCCGATCGCCGCCACCATGACGGCCCTGATGCGAATGCGCGCAAGCGACCAAGAGGGCTTTGTGGCTGAGTACCTGGACTCCGACGACCAGGACAGCCGATGGGCCGCTGCCCTCGCCGCCGGTCATCTGGGACTCTCCAAGAAACCACTCATCCACGAGCGGCTCCAGCCGCTGCTGACGGACGAGAACAGCTTTGTGCGCGCGGCCGCCCTCAGGGCAGCCGCCGGCGGTGCAGCCGAGGCCTCGACCCTTGACGCAGTCCGCACGAACCTCGAGCACGAGGACGTCAAGGTGCAGCACGAGGCGTCACTGGCCCTGGCCAAGTTCGAGGACAGGGAGCCGACCAAGAGCCTTCCCGCTGGCGAGCCGTTGCTCGACGCACCACGCCAGGAAGCTCCGAGCGGGAGACTGCTCGAGGAGGACGATTACCAAGCCGTCGCCAAGACCCTCGGGGCGCGGCTCCGGATGGAGACGTCGATCGGCGCCTTCGACATCGAGCTGGACTTCGACCAAGCGCCGATGACGTCCGAGCACGTCCGGCGGCTCGCCGCAGCCGGCGCCCTGGACGGCAGCGTCATCGCCGCCGTCCGCCCCAATGGATACGCCGTCGCGGCGGCCCCCATCAGTCCGATCCGGTCCGAACTGAACCCGCAGCCATTCCTGCGCGGCAGCGTTGGACTGATGCGGCAGGGCGACGCCTCCGGCGGCGGGTTCTTCCTGTGCCTGACGGCGCTGCCCCTGGCGGACGGCCGCTACGTCAACTTTGGCCGCCTAGTTTCCGGGGACCGCCTGCTGGACACGATCCCCGCCGGCATGGCCGTGGAGTCGGTACGGCCCACGCAGTAGCGGGATTCCGACTTGTGAGCGAAGGTTAGACTAGACGGCCGAAACGGCAATGCTATAGTCTCATTGCTGCGATTGGCGCAAGCCCCGATTCGGGCCATGCGTCACGGAACGAATCTCTCTGGAAAGGAGACTGCCTGTGAGTTCAAGGAACCCTTATGACGAGGGGCCCGCGCGTGGCGCAGAACGTGTGCCACGCAAGGGCTTCTCCCGCCGAACGTTCATCGAGGGGGTAGGAGTTGGCGTCGGCGCAGTTGGCGCCGCTGCGGCCCCGAAGGCGGCGCAGGCCGACGACCACATGGTTGTCGGTCCGGACGCCGTCGACATCACGCTGAACATCAACGGCAAGAACGTCGACCTCAAGGTCGAGCCACGAGTGACACTGATCGACGCACTGCGCAACCAGCTCGACCACACGGGCGCGAAGAAGGTCTGTGACCGCGCGACCTGCGGTGCCTGCACCGTGATCGTCGACCAGCAGCCGATGTACTCCTGCACGCTGCTGGCGATCGAGGCCCAAGGCCGAAGGATCGAGACCATCGAAAGCGTCTCGACGGACGATCAAATGCATCCCGTCCAGGCTCAGTTCGTCAAGCACGACGCACAGCAGTGCGGCTTCTGCACGCCGGGCTTCGTCATGGCGGGCAAGGCGATCGTCGACAGCATCCCAAGCCCGACGATGGATGACGTCGAGAACGGGCTCGCGGGCAACATCTGCCGCTGCGGCACCTACGTCGGAGTGCGCAAGGCCGTCTACGAAGCGGCGAACGGGAGGGCATGATGGCTACGAAGTACGACTGGCCAGCGGAAGCTGACCGCAGCCTGATTGGCAAGAGGCACGACCGCGTGGACGGTCCCGTGAAGGCACGGGGCGTCGCGAAGTACTCCTACGACCGCAATCTCAAGGACATGCTGGTCGGTCGCCTGGTGACCTCGACCGTTCCCCACGGCCGCATCATCGGCATCGACACGGCGGCGGCGGAGAAGGTCCAGGGCTACGCGGGGCACGTCAACATCCTCAACGTGGGGGATGAAGTCCAGTGGGTCGGTACCGAGATCCTCGCAATCTGCGCCGACACTGAGGAGCATGCGCGGGACGCCGCCGCAGCGGTGAACGTGCACTTCGAGACCCTGCCGCACTGGGTCAAGGACGAGGACGTCAAGAAGGCGGGCGAGGCGAACCGCGTACAGCCCTCCAAGGACGATGCCAAGGGTCCAGACCTGGAAGAGGCGTGGAAGAGCGCCGACGAGACCGTCGAAGGCTACTACGGCCTTGCGGTGATCACGCACTGCTGCCTGGAGCCACACGGTCAGGTGGTGGATTGGACCGGCGACGAGATCATGGTCTATCCGTCCACGCAGGCAGTGGCCCGCATCCCGGCCGACCTCGCCAAGGGCCTCTCCCGCGACGAGTCGATCGGAACCGTGAGCGCAGACAGCGTGGTGGTCTCAACGCCGTACATGGGCGGCGGGTTCGGCTCCAAGTTCAACATCGACACTTGGGGCATTGCCTGCGCCAAGCTGTCGCGCAAGACCAAGAAGCCGGTCAAGCTGATGCTGGATCGCGACGAGGAACTGATGGTCGCCGGCGGACGTCCGTCCGACTTCGGCAACATCAAGGTCGGCGCCAAGAAGGACGGCACGCTGGTGGCGTACGAGTCCGAGACGTGGTCGACGGGCGGCGTTGCGGGTCGTGGCAGCCCACCGGTTCCCTACGTCTACAACAACGAGGAGCGTCTCGCGCAGCGGGCGCGGCACCTAACCGTCTCGACCAACATAGGGCCCGCGAGGGCTTGGCGCGCGCCGAACCATCCGCAGGCGGCCGTGCTGACGATGTGCCCGATGGACGACCTGGCGGCCAAGCTCGGCATGAACCCGGTCGAGTTCTTCAAGAAGAACGCCGACCTGACAGCGCGACCGGAGGTCTACCGTTACGAGATCGACAAGTGCGCCGAGATGATCGGCTGGAACGAGAAGTGGCACAAGCGCGGCGACGCGGGTTCCGGCCCGGTCAAGCGCGGCCTCGGGATGTCGCTGCACACTTGGGGCGGCCGTCCGCACGACTCGACCTGCGAAGTTCGCATCCAGCCGGACGGCGGCGTGTCCGTCAACATGGCCAGCCAGGATCTCGGCGTCGGCACCTACACCACCCTGTCCGTGGTGGCGGCCGAGACGATGGGTCTGCAGATCAAGGACATCAAGGTCAACATCGGAAGCTCCAAGCTCCCGATCTCCGGCGCCTCCGGTGGCTCCACGACCGTGGGCGGCACGACAGCCTCGACTCGCCGGGCGGCGGTCAACGCCCTCGATGAGCTGAAGCAGGCTGTGGCATCGTCCCTCGGTGTCGAAGCCGACGATCTGGTGGCCAAGGACGGCATGGTGATGTCCAAATCGGACTCCTCGAAGTCCCTGTCGTGGGCGGACGCCTGCAAGAAGCTGGGCAACCGTACCATCACCGGCACGGGCAAGCAGCCCGACCGCAACGGCGGCAAGCTGAACGACTCCGGCGTCGGTGGCGTGCAGATGGCCGACGTGTCGGTGGACGTGGAGACCGGCGTGGTCACGATCAACAAGATGGCGGCCGTGCAGGACGTCGGCCTCGTAGTCTGCCTCGAACAGTCCGAGAGCCAAGTCTATGGCGCCATGATCCAAGGCATCGCGTGGGCACTCTACGAGGAGTCGATCTACGACCAGACCACTGGCAAGATGCTGAATCCCGACATGGAGTTCTACAAGCTCCCAGGTGCTGGCGACATCGGTGAGCTGGAAGTGCACATGGTCCAGAACAAGTACGACGACCGCGGCGTGATCGGCATCGGCGAACCGCCGGCGATTTCACCGGGAGCGGCCATCTCGAACGCGGTGGCCAACGCCATTGGGGTGCGCGTGCCCACGCTGCCGCTCACACCGCACAAGGTGCTTGCCGCGCTCGCGGACGCATAGGGGAGGCAAAGAGTCATGCAGAACTTCGAATACTTCGCACCGAACAACACGACGAGCGCAGCGCAGGCGCTGGGCACCAACGCGGGTCTGACGGCCGTTCTGGCCGGCGGCACCGATCTGCTGAGCCTGATGAAGGACCGCGTCGAAGCGCCAACGCGTGTGGTGAGCCTGCGGAACATTGCCGCCCTGCGTGGCATCGCGAAGCAGGGTGAGAACCTACGCATCGGCGCCATGGCGACGATCGAGGATCTCCTGGGCTCCAAGGCCGCATCCGGCCACACGTCGCTCCTCGCAGCGGCTCGGGGCATCACCGCGCCCCAGGTTCGGGCGATGGGTACGATTGCCGGCGACCTGCTCCAGCGGCCACGCTGCTGGTACTACCGCAACGGACACGGCCTGCTCGCCATGCAGGACGGCAAGTCGCTCGTGCCGAATGGCGAGAACCGGTACCACGCGATTCTGGGCAACAAGGGTCCGGCGTACTTCGTGAACGCCTCGAGCCTCGCGCCAGCGCTCATTTCGCTCGGCGCAACGGCGACGGTGGCGGGCCCCGACGGTGAGCGCTCCATCGCGGTCGGTGATCTGTACCAGATCCCGTCGTCGGCATCGGAGCGTGAGCACACGCTGGCGCCGAACGAGATCGTGACCGAGATCGTGATCCCGGCCTCTGGCGGAGCGATGAAGAGCAGCACGTACGAAGTGCGTCAGCGGCGGCTCCTCGACTGGCCGCTGGTCACGGCGTCGGTGGCGGTAAATGTCCGTGGGGGCAAGATCTCCAATGCACGGGTGGTGCTCGGACACGTCGCGCCGATTCCGTGGCGCTCATCCGAGGCCGAAACAGCTCTCAATGGGCAGTCGATCAGTGAGAGCGCAGGTGAGACGGCAGGTAAGGCAGCCGTGTCCGCAGCCACGCCGCTGAGCCAAAACAAGGCCAAGGTGCAGCTAGCGAGCGTCGCTGTCAAGCGCGCCGTTGCCATGCTCGCCTAGTCTTTTAGCCCGTTCGCCCTCTAGGGGTGCGAACGTTTGGAGTCGTCGCCAAGTGGCGGCGACTCCCGGAGAGGATCGACGACCCAGCGCGATGTCCCGCAATCGAGGAGCCGGCCTGAAGGTCTTGTCGCAGCGATGTTCGGATCTGCGCTGGAAGGGCATGTACATCGACGCGGACGACGATCCCACCGTCCCGCTGTCGAACACGCGCATCTACTGGTGCGACCAAACCCAGAAGCCCCTCGGTCCGGACGGCGATGTCGTTGACGAGGACACCTGCACTTTCTCCAGGAAGTGCTACGACCCGTTCTAGTCCCGGGACGCATCGCGTCGCAGTACTAGTGGAGCCGTCAGCTGCTGACATGGCTCGAGGCAAGTCCGTCGTCAGTGGACAAGCCACTTGCACTTGACGGCAAGACGCAGCCAGCCAGCGGGAAGCTCGTCGATGAGGTGCCACACGCCTGATTCGGCGACCGCAATGTGATCATTACAAATGACTTATGCAATAGGGTGGCAAACTTGGGCCAGTCCACACGCATCCGGCTGACCAGGTCCAGTCCACACCCGAGATGACTCGACTACCTGAACCGGTGCGAGAACTCGTCCCACGCAGCCCGATACTCCTCCTCCCGGTCGCACCGGACGAAGGGCGCGCGGTACGCGATCGTGCGCTCCCTCCGCCCCTGCGGCAGCGTGTCGTCCTCGACGGTCCGGAAGACGGTTCCGTCCGTGAGCCCCTGGACATCCTCCCAGCCGAGCGCGAGTCCGGTCTCGCTCCGGCCCGGCTGCACCAGTCCATAGTTGGAATCCCCTCTCCTCGCCCTCCGGGGAAGGCCCGTGCCGGAGAGTCCCTTCGAGGTGGTGAAGACGATCCGACCATCCTGGTCGTACCACGTGTCCGCCTCGTACTCGCGCAGGACCGGGAACTGCACTCTGTAGAGGACCAGCAGCTCGTCGAGGGTGAGCCCGAGCGCCATCGCCACCAGCACGTCGACCTCCACCAGCGCCTGGCGTCGCTCGAAGTCCGTCCGCAGCGCGGAGTCGCGGCTCCACGCTCTCTCCAGCCCGCCCCAGCGACCCGCGTTCAGGCGTGCATCGGAACGGGTCCAGCCGTCGGCGGCGTGCGCGTCGTCCCAGCAGCTCTCCCAGAGCGTCCGGTAGTGGCTCGTGAGGCAGTGCAGGCCGAGCACGCGCGCGTGCAGGGACCGTCGAGGACGGGGTCCAAGCCTGCAGAGGGGCAGCTGCCGCAGCCGGACCGGAGATATGTTGGTTGCCCCGGTCATCTTGACGAAGCCATCCATCGGCAGCGCCTGGCAGATGCCCTGGAAGTCGAGCAGATCCCGCAGATCTCGATGGCTCGTGCCGACAACCGCATTGATGTAGGCAGCCCCCGTGGGCACGATCGCCGCAATCAGCGTTCGCTCGGTCGCCGGACCCACCATCCTTCTGTTCACCATGCTGTAGTGGCCCGTCACCCTCCGGCTTGGGCCGTCGGGAGCGTCCGCGGCCCACGGCACCGACGGAATCCGCCGCGCGTACTCGTCGCGGCCGCACGCCGGGACGTAGTTCGTGCGCGGCAGGTAGTCGTCCGGGATCGCCGTCAGGTCGATGCAGTCGTAGTCGCTGTTCAGCCGACAGGCGCGGCGGGGGGTCTTGCCGAGCGGGTTGCCGACGAAGAGGTGCGGGCCCGACAGGATCCACTCGCGGGGCTCGCGCGGGAAGCGCGTCTCCCGGCGGATCGTGCCGTCCCGCTGGGCGTTGGTCTCGTTCCAGATGGCTCCGCATGCGAACTGGCCCGCCAGGTCGCGCAGGCGCCGCGGCTGGCCGGCGAACTTCCGCAGCACAGACATCAGCTCCGTCGAGTGCACCGCCGGCAGCCTGGCCCGCCCGGCGGGCGTCCCCGCGGGGTCCAGCGCCGCGGCGAACGTCTCCAGCTCCCGCGGGCCGACCCGCACCATCCGCCCTGCGTGGCCGTCCGTCTCCCAGCCCCCGCCGACGCGCTTGATGCCCGGCACCGGACCGGTGCCCGGGTGCTCCAACGACGCCTCGATGGTCTCCGCGGCGAAGAGGTTGGCCATGTGGACGAATCCCGGACGCCCGCGCTCGGGCCCGTAGACGTTCACGCTGAACCGGGCGCGGTGACCCACGTCCGGGAACAGCCTCGTTTCGTTCTGGAACTGGAAGTGGGCCCGCAGGCGGGCGTAGACCGCGGCGCGCAGCGCCCCGCCCCTGGGGTCGTCGAACACGCCCTCGGGATGCAGCAGGCCGGCCACGCCGCGCTCGCCGAGGACGCTCCAGGCCTGCGGCAGGAAGCACTTGTACGAGTTCGCCTGCACGCCCTGGAGCAGAGTGTAGTTCTGGGGCGCCCCCAGGTAGGCCTTGGTCGCCTCCGTCGCGGCGTACTCGTCCAGGTAGGCCGCCCGCAGGCCGGGGCTGCGGGCGAGCAGCCCCGGCCGCTCCCGGCGCAGCGCCGCGGCCCTGCGCCGGCGCACGACCACGCTCGGCTCGAAGTCCCCGATCACGCCGGCCTCGTCCCAGGAGAGCCTGATCCAGGGCGGGTTGCCCAGCACCAGGTCGAAGCCCGTGGAGGGCTCCCCGTCCGGCCCCGTTCCGTAGAGGACGTCCGCGAACGCCAGGTCCCAGTGCAGGAACCGCATGCGCTCCGCCAGCGCGTCCACGAACCCCAGCCGGGGGAATAGCTCGCACAGCCGCTCCAGGTCCAGCAGCCCCGTCTCGTCGAGGATGCGCCGCGCCATGCCCGCCGCGTGCGCCGCGTACTCCTCCCCGAACTGCAGCGCCGCCTGCCCCGGCCCGTCGGCCGCGTCCCGCACGTCGCCCGTCAGGACGATGCTCGCCTCGGTCAGGAACTCCTCCCGGCTCGGCGGACCGACCTTCGCCTCGATCGGCCAGAACCACAGCGCGCACCAGTAGTCCAGGACCAGCTTGAGCCGCCGGTAGGGGCTCGCCGTCCGCGCCCGCGTGCCGAACACGCCCTGGCCGCGGATCGTCTCCTTCCACCCGTTGGCCGTCCGTCGCTCCGCATGCTCGGCCCCCCAGACCGCGGTCGCGTCCTCGGTCGCCGCGCGGTCCTGCGCCAGCTGCTCGGCGTGCAGCCCCCACAGCCTGTCGGCCGCCTGCGAGAGGCGCTCCAGCTCGTCCGCGTCGGCCTCCCCGAACGGCCGGCAGAACGCCTTCCGCCATGCCCGCAGCGCCGCCATCGGCTGCGGCGCGAGCTGCCGCACGAAGCGGTCGCCGTAGCGGCTCATGCCCGGGTCCGGCAGCAGGAAGTGGTAGACCGCCCCCGCCGGACAGGCCGCCGCCGGCCCCCGGCCGACCGCGTCGGGCTCCCGCCCGAACCACCGCGCGCCCCCTCGCCGCCCGGCGGCGATCTCCGCCCGCGGGTACGTCCGCCGCCGCGCGCCCACCAGCGAGTTGCCGGCGAAGAGCTGGTACCCGAACCACGGCACGTGCCCGTCCTGCACGAGGCAGTTCAGCCACAGCGACACCTCGGCCAGCTCCACCGCCACCGGGTTCAGGTCGACCCCGAACACGTTCCGGTCGGCGATGTGGTGCCGCGCGCGCTGCAGCTCCTCGGCGCGCTCCCCCGGCGGAATGCGCCGCCCCAGCTCCCGCTGGCGACGCTCCAGGTAGCGCTCCGCCAGCTGGTTGACGGCCTCGTTCAGGAACGCCGCCGACCCCATCGCCGGCTCGCACACCCGCAGCTGCAGGATCCGCGCGGCCGGCATGCCCGCGTCGATGCGCTCCTCCAGGGCCTGCCGCACCACCGCCCGCGTCAGCGGCTCGGGCGTGTAGAAGCTCGCCGTCCGCTCGCGCTCGCGCCCCGTCCTCCGGAACAGGAACCGGCCCTGCGGGTGGCGCAGCAGCCGCCTGCGCCCCCGCTCGTCCCGGACGTGGACCCGCTCCTCCTCCGTGTACCCCTCGAGGGCCTCCGCCGTCACGAACCAGGCCGGCTCCAGCTCGTCCCGCACGCTCCCGGGGACCTGCACCTCGTACAGGTCCTCCCGGGCGATGGAGCCCCGGAACGACAGCAGGGCCTCGTACACCCCGCCGAGGTGGCCGATGCCCAGCTGACCGTACGAGATGCGCCCCCGCCGGCGCCGTCCCTGCGCCGGCCGGGTCAGCGAGAGCAGGCGCAGGACCCGCTGCATGACCTCGTCGCGCAGCCGGGCGCGCCCCAGCAGCGGCGTCCTGGCGGGGTCGAACAGCCGGCTGTCGAGCGGCTCCATGCGGAACGTGCCGTGCAGCGTCCGCTCCTCGAACGTCAGCCGCCGCTGCCCCCCCGGCGCCGGCTCGAAGCCCTCCCGCACGAGCTGGAAGAGGCGGTCCAGGCTGCGCCGGATGTGCTGGCCGTCCCGGTCCCGGGCCGTCTCCAGACGCGCCATCTCCAGGTCCCGCAGCCGCTCGAGGCCGTACCCTCTGCGGTAGGCCTCCGCGTCCACCGGCACGTAGCCCAGCTCCGGCCGCGCCTCGCTGCAGAACAGGAACAGCAGCCGGTACAGGTAGCGCAGGCACTCCGTCCCCAGCCGCTCCGCCAGGTCGCCGCCCCCGGCCTCCGCCCCCGGCGCCTCGCTCCGCAGCGAGCGCAGCGCCTCGTCGCCCAGCAGCTCGACGGCCTCGCGCAGCGCGTGCCGGAGCTCGCCCGAGACCCCGAACGCGTGCCGGTGGCTGCGCTCGTCGAGCGCGTCCAGCAGGGCCGCCCCCGACCCCGGCAGCGCCGACTCGCGGTGCAGCAGGGCCGCCGCGGCCCGCAGCGTGGGCCCCTCGCGACGGTCCAGGATGCGCCTCCAGTCGAAGCGCAGCAGGCGCCGCTGGGCCCACTTGCCGCGCTCCAGCAGCAGCGTCTGGTCGATCGACAGCAGCAGCGCCCAGCGCGGCGGGCGCTCGGCCCCGAACACCCGCCGCGTGAGGATCGTGTCCCAGGTCTCGCCCAGGATGTCCGGCGACGGCGGCGCCTCCCCGGCGAACTGCGCCGCGTGGGGCCGCAGCTCGAGCGGATCGTCGCCGTCGGCGTCGGGCGCGTACGCGCCCAGCGCCAGCAGGCGTCCGCCCACCCCCTCCGCCTCGCCCAGCACCGGAATCTCCTCCCCGGTCTCGAGCGCGAACGCGGCCGGCGCCCAGCGGTGGCCCAGCGCCTCCAGCTGCAGGCGGAACCAGCGCCGCTGGATCCGCACCGCCTCCCCGTCGTCGCCCGCCCGCCGGAACGCCTCCCGGATGCGCCGGTGCTCCCCGGCCAGGGCACCCAGCCGGACGTCCGGCGCGTCCGACCGCTCCTCGCCCGCCGCGGCCGCGGCGCGCCACCGCGCCACCACCGGCCGCAGGTCGCTCCCCAGCAGCTCCGCCAGGTAGTGGTCGCTGTAGAACTCCCGCTCGTTGTGCAGCCCGACGTGCCCGGCCGCGGCGTTCAGACTCTCTGGCATGGACCTCCGCCGCACTCGCCTCTGTTCCGGATCCGTTCCCGCAAGCGGATCGGTCCGCTGGACTCGCCATCCCGGGGGCGTGGGACTGCCTGATCCACGAGCACCATTTATATCCAATCCCGGAGCCGGCGCAACGCACTGCGCGAGCTGGGAACCTGTTGGACCTGGCCGCGACCGGGGAGTGTCGACAGCGAGTGCGGACCAGTCGTCCGTTCCGCGCTCAGCGTGAGAACACGGTCGAGCACATGCGAAGCCTGTCCGACGGCAATGCCCATCGCGACACGGACCAGGACTGGAACGACCAAGGCTTGCTGGGGCAGACCAGCCATTCTTCTGGCGTGATCGTGCCCGGCAGCAGTCCCTGCCACACCGGATTCAGCAGTGATGCATTGACATGTAGATAATTATTGCTGCTATTGGATCTGCGGGCGAAACCTGATCAACGGCCCAGCGCTCATGGCACGCATCGCATTCGGACTCAGCCTCCCCATTGGCGGCGTGGCTTGTGCTCGACGAGCCGAGCTGTCTGGCAGGGCGGTCCTGCCCGATGTGCGCATCGTCCACCGCGAGCCAGGCGACCACGCTGCGGATCCGCTCAGGCATGTGGCCTTCGCAGTCACCGCCCCCGACCACCGCAGTGCCGCGGTCGCGGCCAGGGCCAATGCAGGATTCCGGATCCACCGCATGGCTGCCAGCGGCGGTCCGACCGCTCCCTGACCACGGCCCGATCCCGTCCATGAGCGCAGTGGATCCCGGCGGGCCAGAGTCCCACGCCGTTCCGAGGCTTCGTCGATCCATTCCGATCGGGCACCGCGCCGAGGCCCTCCGGCGGTTCGGCCACAGTGCCCACGACGCCGAGTTCCTGACCTTCGCCGCCCTGCTCGGCGGGTGCTTCGAACGCCGTCACTACCGCGCGTGGGGTGGACGCAGGCCTGGATCGGCGGAGATGCGCATGATCCGTCGTGGCCTCGAGAACCGCCACCTCGTGAGCTTCGCCGACAACCGCCTCTGGCACATCCGCAGCAGGGCGCTTCACGCCGCCGTCGGGTCCGACGCCGCGGCCGGCAGGTTGACTCGAGCGCGCCGCGGAGTGCAGCAGCGGCTCTTCATGGTCGACCACTTGCTGGCCACGCCGGACGGACCGTGCTGGCTGCTGACCGCAGACGCGAAGAGGCGGCACTGCCAATCGTTGGGAGTGCCTGCGACATGCCTCCCGGCGGGGCCGCGGACGCGCCGTGCAGAAGCGGGCGTGGGACAGCATCAGCGCCGGTCAGATCGAACGCTGCGTGCAGCTGGCGTCCCTGGTGGAGTCGGAGGGGCTCGAGCGGCGGTACCAGGAGTGGCTGGACGCGGATGCACCCGCACCGCAGCCCGGTGCGGACTTTGCGTCTGCGAGTCGCTGCAGGGAAGTGCTCCCCGACCAGGACTGCTCCACGGCCGACTGGGCGTCCTGAATCCCGCGCCACCATCCAGAAGCGTGCCCGCCGCGAGGCCGGTCCCGTGGCGAAGGCCAGGGCAATGGGTTCGCCCGGACCACAGCCGTTGGCTTGAGACTCCGGCGTGACGCCAGGAGTGGTCCCGGACATCTCCCGCCGTCGGCCAGTCCGGCATGGGGCTCGCCCCTGGGCTCTCGAACGGGCCGTTGCAGCCCTGGACGGCAGGGTCCAGACGGCAGTCGCAACGCGGGCCGAAGACGAGGTGCCGCCCGAATCGCCGGGCGGTGAACTCTGCATTCCTGTCCTGCGTCCTGGCGCATGGAGCGGCCCCACCCCTCTCGGCCATCGCGACCATGTTCCCGAGCGACGCCGTGGGGCGCCATGTTGGGTCCGCTGCCGAACCAGACCCCGCCCCACTCACCGGGACACCGCTGGCCGGGCTGGTGGAGGCCGACGAGACGTGCTTCCGGCACAGCCGCAAGGGGAAGCGGGGCCTGGACCGCCCCCGCGCCGGCGCGGGGGGCCGGCCAAGCGGCGCGGCCTGTCACGGGAGCCGGTGCCGGTGCGGGTGGCCACGGCCCGCGGGGGAGAAACGGCGGGCGCGGTGCTGGAGACGGCCAGCCAGGCGAACCTGCAGGCGGCGCGGAAGCCGCTGCTGGCGCCCGACGCCGTGCTGGTGATGGACGGTGGGACAGGCTGCCCGGGCTGCGCGCGCAGCCTGGGGGTCCAGCACGAGGCCGTCAACCGGCCGGCCGGGCAGCGCCTGCGCGGCAGCCACCCCATCCAGACGGTCAACCAGCGCCACCGCCAGCTGCAGCAGTTCCTGCTGCCGTTCCACGGCGTGGCGACCAAGTGCCTCGGCGAAACCATCTGCGCTGGCATCAGGAGATCGGTCTGGCCAGCCAGCCCTCTCCGCGGGCTTGCCTGCCCGCCTCCCTGGCACCCCAATGCACACGTTTCGCGGATTGAGCCAAGGAGAAGTGCACGGAATGCAGTGCCACACGCCTGATTCGGCGACCGCAATGTGCTCATTGCAAAAGACTTATGAAATGGGGTGGCAAACATGGGCTAGGAGGTGCGGGATGCGGGAACGTCTCACGGCGCACTTGCGTAACCTGCACGCGGCGCTGCAGCGCCGCATCCTCAGTCCCAGCGCCTGCGGCACAGACACCACGGGCGGCGGCCTGGACAGGCGCACCAGCTGCGCGGAGATCGAGCGCCAGGGGCGGCGCCTGGTTGTCTTCGACAGTCCCGCCCGTACCCCGAACGACCGTCCGGTCGGGTCGAGACGCCTATGGTCTCAGCGACGCAGTATCTGCCCGTACGGCTCCTCGAAGTACTTCTCGAAGATCCAGTCCGGCTGCCAGCGATCTCTGGTCCGCTCCCGCGTCGACATGTCGATCTCCTTCGGCATCGGGTTCGCGACCTCCAGCGGATCGGTGTCCCCGACCTTGGCTTGCCACGATCGCATCAATTCCGTCATCGCTTCCACCCTGCCTCGCTGCGAGACGTCCTGAGCAAGGTTGCGCGTCTCATGCGGATCGGACTGCAAGTCGAAGAGCTGCACGTGGTCGACCCTTGGGTAGCGAATCAGTTTCCACCGATCGTCGCGCACGGACTTCATGATGTTCCGAAAGGACGTGTAAAGCGACTCCCGGACGTGGTTCGCCTCTCCTCGCCAGAGCGGCGCCAAGTCGTGACCGTCGAGGCTCTCTGGCGGATCGACGCCGACCGCACCGCAAACAGTTGGAAATATGTCCAGCAGGTAGCAGAGCCCGTCCGACTCGCCGTAAGGAACGCCCGGGCCCGCGAAGATGAGTGGCGCACCCATCGAGTGCTCGTAGAGATTCTGCTTGCCCAGAAGACCATGGCTACCAACCGCCAAGCCGTGGTCGGCGGTGTAGATGACAAGGGTGTCGTCGGCGTGGGGCCCTGAGGACAATTCGCGCAGTATGCGTCCCACCTGGCGATCGAGGTGGGTGATCAGTCCGTAGTACTCGGCGAGCTGGTCCTGCACCACCGCCTCGGTGCGGGGCCACGGGCCGAGCCCTTCGTCGCGTCCGGTCATGTGGCCGTTGTCGAACGGATGCTGCGGAGCGAAGTTGCGTGGCAGTGGCGGGGGGTTGCGATAGTACATCCGCCTGTACTTCGGCGGCGGGTTGCGGGGGTCGTGCGGAGCCGTGAACGCGACGTAGGCGAAGAACGGGCTGTCCTCCGGGTGGTTGCGCAGGAACTCGATCGCACCGTCGGCGAAGAGCGTGCTGGAGAACCGGATCGCCTCCCGTGCGGAATCCACCACGCCGTCCGCATCGATGTCCACAACCGGCACCTTCGTGTGGTCCGACATGCCCCCGAACATTACACTGCGGCCAGACTGGAAGCTCTTCAGCCAGGAAGGACGCCCGTTGTGCCACTTGCCTGTGGCGAACGTCGTGTACCCCGCATCGCCGAGCAGCTGGCCCAGCGTGGTCTCGCCGTCCATGTCGTTTGGAATCTTGAAGTAGCTCCTGCCGGTGTTGAGCATGGCCCGGCTCGGAACGCACACGGCGCCACCGGACGAACCGAGACAGTAGGCTCGCCGGAAGCTGAAACCGCGCGCAGCCAGCCGGTCGAGGTTCGGCGTGCGGATGTGCGGATTTCCGTGCGCTGCGATCGTGTCGGGCCGCTGGTCGTCCGCTACTAGCAGGAGCACGTTGGACGCGGCGCTGACAGACACAACGGCCAGCGTCAGACCGATGCCGAGGATCACGAGTCTCATGAGGTTCGGCGCCAGTATACTCGTACGGCTATGAGGCTCTGTTGTCTGCTCACAGCGCTGCTGGCGGCCGCGACGGCAGCCGGTAGCGACAAGCCGAACATCCTGTTCATCATGTCCGACGACCACGCCGCGCAGGCGTATGGTTCGTACGGGGGACTCCTCGCCGCACTGGATCCGACGCCGACCCTCGACAGCCTGGCGCAGGAAGGGATGGTGTTCGACAACGCGTTCTGCACGAACTCCATCTGCACGCCCAGCCGCGCAACGCTCCTCACCGGGCAGTACAGCCACGTCAATCGGGTCACGACCTTGTCCGGGCACCTCGAAGCGGACCGCCAGCACCTCCCGCTGCTTGTGCGCGAGGCCGGATACCAGACAGCGATGGTGGGCAAGTGGCACCTGAAGAAGGAGCCCGCGTTCGACTACTACTGCGTGCTGCCCGGCCAGGGTTCCTACTTCAATCCGATCATGCGGGAGTCGGGTGGACGGTGGCCGGACAACGTGCGACGGTTCTCGAGGTATGACTCCATGCACTCGACCGACGCCATCGTCGGTGCGTCGATCCTCTGGCTGAAGCGCCGCGACCGCAGCAAACCGTTCTTCCTGATGCACCACTTCAAGGCGCCGCACGACAACTTCGAGAACGCCGAGCGGTATGACTTCCTGTTCGAGGACAGGGACATTCCCGAGCCTGACAGCCTCTGGCGCACGCCGAACCACGGATCGGCGGCCACCGAAGGGGCCGGCACCTCGGTCGGCAAGCGCAACGCGCGGCGCAACATGGGCCACCACATGTTCGTGGATCCGTCACTGAGCGCCCGCGACTACAAGCGAGAGTCCTACCAGCGCTACCTGAAGAAATACCTGCGGACCGTGCGCGGCGTCGACGACGGCATCGCGCGCCTGCTGGAGTACCTAGAGGATGAGGGCGAACTCCAGAACACCGTGGTCATGTACACGTCAGACCAAGGATTCATGCTGGGCGAGCACGACTACATCGACAAACGCTGGATGTACGAGGAGTCGCTCCGAATCCCGCTCGTCGTGCGCTACCCCGCAAAGGTGGCTGCCAATAGCCGGAATGACGACCTCGTGAACAACACGGACCTAGCCCCGACGCTGCTGGAGCTCGCCGGAGTCGAAGTACCGTCGCTCATGCAGGGGCGCAGCCTGATGCCGCTCCTCGAGGGCAATACCCCTGAGGACTGGCGAACTTCGACGTACTACCGATACTGGATGAACTACGCACACCATGACGTGCCGGCCCACTACGGGATACGGACGAAGGAGTTCAAGCTCATCTTCTTTTACGGCCTGCCGCTCGACGCACCGGGCGCCAAGACGGCCGACACGACACCTGGCTGGGAGCTCTATGACTTGCGAGAGGATCCGCTCGAGGCCCGCAACGTGTACGGTCAGGCGGCCTACAGGGAGACGGCCGAAGAGCTCAAGGCCGAGCTCCTGCGCGTCAAGGCGGCGATCGGCGACCATGACGACATCTACCCCGAGCTGATGGCTATCCGGAAGGAGCATTGGTAGCCGCCCGCTGAATGCCATCAGGTCTGGGTGCGGAACAGGAAACCGATATAATGACGACTCGGGAACGATCCCGGAGGACAAGCAAGCCATGATCCAGATGACCAACACCGCTGTTCACAAAGTGAACGAGATTCTGTCCCAGCAGGAGCCGAAGCCAAAGGGCCTTCGGCTGTCGGTGGTGGGCGGCGGTTGCTCGGGCTTCCAGTACTCGATGGCGTTCGAGAACCAGAAGCTTCCGCTGGACAAGGTCTACGAGTACGACGGTTTGCAGGTCTACGTGGACCAGGCCAGCCTGCTCTACCTGGACAACTGCAGGGTCGACTACGTCGAGACGATGGAAGGCGCTGGGTTCAAGTTCGACAACCCAAACGTGACCTCGACCTGCGGCTGCGGCAGCTCGTTCAACGCCTAACGCCGCTCCGCCAGCCGCATCGCGGTGGCCGGCGTGCCGTCGAACGCCGTCTGGGACCTGCGTCACGCCCAGAACGAAAGTGCGCTACCCGCGCCGGATCCAATTCTGGCGCAAGCTCGCCAGTTCTTGCCCGACCGCGGCTCGGCACGACTGAAGGCGGCCGATCTCGCCTGCGGTGGAGGACGCAACGCGATCCAGCTGTCGAAGTGGGGACTGGACACCGTCGCGATCGACTGGTCCAGCGAAGCCCTGCGTCTCAGCTCTGTCCGCGCCGCCGCAGCGGGATGCTCGCTGAGGACCGAGCTCTTGGACCTCGAGGCACAAGACATCGATCTGGGTGGCGAGCGATTCGACTTCGTCACTGTCATCCACTACCTGCACCGACCACTGTTCCCCGCGATCCGGCGCTGCGTCCGTTCTGGCGGCATCGTGGCGTACAAGACGTACACTCTGGACCAACTCCAGTTCGCCAAGGGTCCGAAGAACCCCGACCACTTGCTGCGTCCGGGCGAACTGGCTGGGCTGTTTCACGGCTTTGAGATCGTCCTTTACCGCGAGTCCACATGCGAGTCCGAAGCCACCGCGGCACTGGTCGCACGGCGCCCCTGACCGCAGTCGTCCTGCTGGCGGGGACGGTGGCTGTCCTTGGTCAGCCAGACCCGCGAATGCTCCTCCCGACGGGCCAGCGGATCTCGCCGGCAGGCACGCAGATCGAAACCACGAGCCTCCCCCTTGCCATCGAACGAACGAGAGACGGAGGTCACCTGCTTGTACTCCTGGCCGGTTCTGAGACACCACGTGTCAGCGTGGTCGACATTGAGGATCGACGGGTCTCGCACTCAGTCGAGCTAGCGGACGCCTGGCTTGGTCTGACACTGAACCGTGCCGGCTCGAAGGTGTTCGTCGGGGGCGCTAGCCGTAACAGTGTGTGGGAACTGTCGTATCGCGACAACACCCTGGCACTAGTGCGCGAACTGCCGCTGCCCAAGGCGTGCTCAGGCGACTGCCCTTCCCTGATCGGCGATGTCCGGATGGATGCGGACGACCGGATCCTCTATGCCGCGGACCTGCTGCAGAACCGCATCGTGACCATCAATACGCAGTCGGGTCTAGTGCTGGGCGAGTTTGCCACCGGCGAGGCACCCTACCGCATGCGGCTGACGCCAGACCACGAGCATATGCTGGTCAGCCACTGGGGCGAAGCGGCGGTCGGACTCTATCGCCTGTCCGACGAGCGCCTGGTCGAACGCATCCCGGTCGGCGAACATCCTGCGGACATCCTTGTGGTCGGCGGCGCCATTGAGGCACCAAGCGGAGACGAGGACGGGGAGGCAGGACGCACCTATGAGGGACGGCTCTTCGTTGGCTGCACCCATGCCGACAACCTGTGGACGTACGGGATCACCGATCGCCACCGCTACGAACTGATCGACGCCCGATCGGTCGCACCCTTCCCGAACTCCCCGGCAGGATCCATGCCTTCGGCCCTTGGGGTCAGCGACGACGGCGAAACCCTGTACATCGCCAACGCGGGCAACAACACAATACTGCTCGCGGACATCACCGAAGCCCTTCCGGAGTCCGTGGGGGCCATCCCGACTGGCTGGTTCCCTACGGCGGTGACCCCACTGCAAGACGGCGGTCTGGCCTATCTGAATGGAAAGGGAGACGGGGTGCGCCGTGGGCAGGTTGGTCTGGTGCCACCGCTGACGCCGGATCAGCTGGACTTCCTCACCGCCGCGGCGGTCGAGAACCTCCTCCGACCCAACGTCAGCGAACCCGCGCCGCCGGAACGTGTCGAGCATGTGATGGTGATCCTGACGGAGGCACGGGACGCGGCCTGGCGACGTCTGGCCCTCGTCGGCACCACCCTGACGCGCTATGCTTCGCCAAGCCAGACCACGGTGGGCAGGCTGGCCTGGCTCACGAGCGGCATCGAAACAGACTTCTTCGCCAAGCTCGGGCCTGCGGTGGAGGCAGGACGTCTGACGGCCCGGGAACTTGCCGAGGCCGGGCGAGCGGCCGTTCCTCCGGCCGGGACGCTTTGGTCGAATGCACGCGACGCGTCCCTCGCGGTCGAGACGTATGGCATCGGGGGCGGGCCCCCGCCGGCTGCCCTAGTCGACAGCCTAGAGGCGGAGGTCGTGCTCCCAAGGCTCGCACTGGTGCGGCTGACGGGCAGTGCGGAGGATCAGGACAAAGACCTGGACCAAATCATCGAGGCGCTCCGCGCCCACCGGGCCTATGACAGAACCGTGGTTCTGGCCCTACCCTCCACGGCTGTAGAGGACGCCATCATCGCGGGCCGTGGAGTCGCCGTTGGACAGGAGCACGTCGAGCCAGTGCAGACACCCGAGGTCACCCGAACGATCGGGTGGCTCCTCGGGCTCCGCCCAGCCACGCAGATCGAAGCCGCCGCAAGGCCCGCCGCGTCTGTTTTCGGCGTGGAAGAGTAGATCCAGCAAGGAAAAGCCCTGTCTGACCCCTCCCAAACGGGGGTGCGGCTTGGCGTGAATCCGCCAAGACCAAGAGTGAGGTGGCTGCGCCAATCACGAGAGCCCTCCGATCTGTCAATCCGCTGGCCCCTTTGCTTGCACAACAGCCTTTGGCCCCTTCCAGCGATAGCGGCAATAGGCCTTGGCGCCGCCGCTCGACGCGCCCTGGACCCGAGTTCGGCAAGACCCGAGCGATGACCGCGCTTCCTGCAGCCGCGGGCGCCCCAGATGCCGATGGAGTCTCTTGCCTGCCAGCTGCCCATCCCGTCTACAGCCGCGACTGCGACCGGAGCGATTCCTTGGACCACCTCCTGACACCCCTAGGACTCGTGGTGGCCGAGGCCCAGCTCCCGTTTCGCCATCTGTTCAGACTCACCCCAATAGCGCCAAGGTACCGCAATGAGACCAAGGTACGCGGTGGTACACTCCGAGAAACGAAGGCGGTCGGGGTCATTGCCGACAGCTGAAACGGGCAGTCGTCCTCATCTGCGGATGGGCGTTGTACGACTAACAATGGCCCTCCAGATCCAACGCGCAACCGTCGTGCGTTGCGTCCCTCCTACCCAACACGCTACAGGTCGCTAGACTCCTCGTCAGGCGCAAAGCGTCCATGAGCAAGCCTCGATTCCAGCGCGCCAAGCCGATCGTCGACTTTGCCGAATCGGAGGCGAAGATCGGCCGGTTCTGGGAACAGGAGAGGATCTTCGAGAAGAGCCTCGATATCCGGGCCGGTCAACCCCGGTTCATCTTCAATGAGGGCCCGCCCACGGCCAACGGGCTCCCCCACAACGGTCACGTCCTGACCCGCGTCTTCAAGGACGTCTTCCTCCGCTACCGCACCATGACCGGTCGCTACGTCCCGCGCAAGGCGGGATGGGACACCCACGGCCTGCCCGTCGAGGTAGAGGTCGAGAAGGAACTCGGCATCCACGGCAAGCAGGCGATCGAGACCTATGGCGTCGAGGGGTTCGTGCGGAAGTGCATGGACTCGGTGTTCCGGTACACCGAGGAGTGGGAGCGCATGACCCGCCGCGTAGGCTTCTGGGTCGATCTCTCCGACGCCTACGTCACCTATCACAAGTCTTACGTCGAGAGTGTCTGGTGGGCGCTGTCGCGCCTGCACCGGCAGGGTCTGCTGTATCGCGGCCACAAGATCGTCTGGTGGTGGCCACAGGGCGGCACGGCGCTCTCTGCCGGCGAGGTCGGTCTCGGGTACAAGACCGTGACGGATCCGTCAGTATTCGTGGCGCTGCCGTTGGCGGACGACGAAGAGACGTCGCTGCTTGTCTGGACCACGACGCCGTGGACGCTTCCCTCCAACCAGTACGTCGCCGTGCATCCGGAATTCGATTACGTCCAGGTCCGCGCCCGGAATCGGAGCCTGATCGTCGCCGCAGCCCTTGTCGAGGATCTGGCGGGCAAGCTGGGCGAGGAGATGCCAGTCGAGCGGACGTTCAAGGGGCACGAGCTCGTCGGCCGGCGCTACCGCCCTCCGTTTCAGCACTTCGAGTCCGAGCTCTGGTCACACGATGGCGAACTGTCCGAAGGCGGCAGTGAGCCGTACCTGTGGAAGGTGCTCGCCGGCGACTTCGTCACGCTGGACAGCGGCACGGGCCTAGTCCACCAGGCGCCAGCGTTCGGCGAGGTGGACTACGACCTCCACCTGGAGGTCGCCAATCGCTATCGATCGCCAAGCGAAGTCCCGCTGCTCTGTCCGGTACGGCCCGACGGCACATTCGACGACCGGATCACCGAAGTCGCGGGTCAGTGGGTCAAGCAGGCCGACAAGACGCTCATCCGGATGCTTGCGGACTCCGGATCGCTGGTCCTGCGCGAGGACTGCCGGCATGACTACCCGTTCTGCTGGCGGTCGGACGACGATCCCCTGATCCAGTACGCTCGACCCGCCTGGTTTGTCCGCACCACCGCACGCAACCGGGAGGTGCTTGCGAACAACGACAACATCAACTGGCTGCCCCCGAACATCGGCACTGGACGATTCGGGGACTTCCTGCGCAACAACGTCGACTGGGCGCTCTCGAGAGAGCGCTACTGGGGCACCCCGCTCAACGTCTGGATCAATGACGAAACCGGCGCCATGGCCGTGCCATCGAGCTGCGCCGAGATCTTGGCGTTGAACGCCGAGGCGTTCCAGTCGTTCGAACGCTCCAAGCAGGCCGATCCGAGTCTGTCGGATCACCTGATGGTGCACAAGCCCTGGATCGACGATGTGACCTGGACGGTCCCGGGCGAGCCCGGAGTGTACCGGCGCGTACCCGAGGTCATCGACTGCTGGTTCGACTCCGGGTGCATGCCGTTCGCGCAGTACGGCTATCCCCACACCGGGCAGGACGACTTCAAGGCACGCTTTCCGGCCGACTACATCACAGAGGCCATCGACCAGACGCGCGGATGGTTCTACTCGCAGCTGATGGTGTCCACCCTAGTCTTCGACGAGGCCGCCAGCGACGAACTGGGCATCGAGAACCCTTCGTACCCGCATCCGTTCCGCAACTGCATCGTCCTCGGACACGTGGCCGACCCGACCGGGAAGAAGGAATCGAAGTCGCTCGGCAATTACACGCCTCCGGAGGTCATCTTCGACGCCGTCGCGCAGGACTTCGCCGTCCAGGCCGATGCCAAGGGTCAGCCGGCAGTGCGGTCTGGACAGGCGCTGATCTCCAAGGCGGACTTCGAGGCCCTGGACATTCGGGCCGCGTCCACCGTACACGTCGGCCCTCCGGGTGACGACGATCGAAGTCTGTCCCTTAGACCGGTTCCTTCCAAGCGCATAGCTCGGCGGTCCATTCTTCTGGCCCCGAGCGACCGGGAGAGGATCGGTGCGCAGCCCGTCGAATGCGACGGTGCAGTTCCGCCCAACGACGTGCCGCGCCTACCAAGGGCGCAGCGGGTGACCCTGCGCGTGGACACGCCAGCGCCGGGCGCCGACGCGTTCCGCTGGTTCTTCCTGGCCGGGAACCCACCGTGGTCTCCCACGCGCCACTCGCTGGCCAACGTAAGGGCAATCCAGAAGGAGTTTCCGCTCAAGCTGCGCAACGTCTACTCGTTCTTCACGATCTACGCGGACATCGATGGCTTCGACCCACGGACCGCCAGGCCGCGACCAGTTGCGGAGCGAGCGCTACTGGACCGCTGGATCCTGTCGGAGCTAGACATCCTCGCCACGCGTGTCCGGTCGTACATGGATGCGTTCCTTGCGTTCGAGGCCGCTACCGAACTGAATCAGTTCGTGGACGGCCTGTCCAACTGGTACCTGCGCCGCAGCCGCGGTCGATTCTGGAAAGGCGAGTTCGACGCCGACAAGACGAACGCATACGCCACGCTCTACGAGTGCCTGGTCAGCGTCGTCAAGCTCGCGGCCTCGTTCACGCCGTACATGGCCGAGGAGATCTATCAGAACGTGGTGCGCGGTGCGGGTGTGGATGGTCCGCAGAGCGTGCACCTGTGCGACCTGCCGAATGACAGGGGGCGCTCCGATGCGGGACTCTCGGATGCGATGGCGGTGGTGCGGCGCATCGTGTCGCTCGGACTGCGGGTTCGCGCAGACCATCAGCTGAGAGTTCGCCAGCCCCTGCGGAATGTCGAAGTCGTGATCGTGGATCCCACGGTGCGCAAGAGCGTCTCACCGCACACTGGCCTGATTGCGGACGAGCTCAATGTGCACAGCGTCCGGTTCGTGGACGGATCGGAAGCACATGTCCGCTATGTCCTCAAGCCCAACTTCCGGCGACTCGGCCCGCGTCTCGGCAAGAAGATGAAGCGAGCCAAGGCGGTGTTCGCAGGTCTCGATGCAGCGACGATGCGAGCCACCCTGCTCGACACGGGAGAGGTCACCATCGACTTCGACGGCGAGCCGGCACGAATGGACAGCGAGGACATCGAAATCAGCGTCGAGGCCGAGGAGCACTTCGCGGCGGCGGGCGACTCGGCGATTGTGGTGGTCCTCAGCACGGACCTGGACGACTCCCTTCGGGAAGAGGGTCTCTATCGGGAGCTGCTCCACCGCATCCAGAACCTGCGCAAGGAGACCGACATCGACTACGCCCAGCGGATCGAACTGGGCATCCGAGGTTCGGATCGGCTCTGGAGGATTGTAGACGCCAACCGGGAGCACCTGATGGCCGAAACGCTCTGCGTGAGACTTGGCGAGCACGACGACGGCCCGCTGCGGGGCACGACGCGACGATTCGCCCTCGACGGCGAAGAGGCACAGGTCACTCTACGCCCCGTGTGAGGCCGGTCAGGCTCGAGTGAACCACCTGGCCCGCTTCGGGCCACCAGCGACAGGCCCACGGTCGAACTTGACGATTCAGCCCGCCAGCTTGCTGGTACGCCACGACCTCAACCGCTCCGTCCACGGCCACGCCCCTCTGCTCGTAAGGCCTCGCCCTTGACATCCGCACCTCCTCCGGACGCCCCGCGCACACTCCCGCATCACGATGGACGCTCTAATCGACTGTTGATCGAGGTGGGCACGCGGCTGGTTGGCACTGCAAGCCCGCTGCGTCTACGATGGCCAGAAGATCGTTCAGCCGACCCCGTTTGGCATTCGCCGGCTTGTCGGCCTGGCCATCCGACCGCTACCGGCCGCGAGGGGCTGGCTGTTGGCGAGCGGTGCGCCGCCCGGCGGCTTGATGCGAAACGATGATTGAGGCACTCGTCACGGGCGGAGCCGGCTTCATCGGCAGCAACTTCGTCCATTACGCGGTCAGCGCCCATCCGGACTGGCGCGTCACGACGCTGGACAAGCTCACCTACGCGGGTCGCCGCGAGAATCTCCAGGAGCTTGACGGGCACCCACGACACCGCTTCGTGCGGGGCGATGTAGGCGACGCGCCCACGGTCGCGCCGCTGGTGCGAGACGCCGAAATCGTCGTGCACTTCGCTGCCGAGACGCACGTCGACCGTTCTCTGGTTAGCGCCGGGCAGTTCATTCGCACCGACGTTCATGGAACGTTCGTGCTTCTGGATGCAGCCCGCGAGGCCCCGAAATTGCGGCGCTTCGTGCAGATCTCCACCGACGAAGTGTATGGAAGCGTTCTGGAGGGGGCCAGCAAGGAAACCGACGAGCTGCGGCCTCGGAACCCGTATGCGGCCAGCAAGGCCGCCGCAGACCGGCTGGCGTACAGCTACTGGGCCGCCTATGGCCTGCCCATCGTCATCGTTCGTGCCTCGAACAACTACGGCCGTCGGCAGTATCCGGAGAAGCTCATCCCACTGTTCGTTTCAAACGCCATCGACAACCAAGCCCTTCCCCTGTACGGTGACGGCCTGAACGTCCGCGATTGGCTGCACGTCGACGACCACTGCAGGGCGATAGACCTGCTGATTGAGAAGGGCAGGTCCGGAGAGACATACAACGTCGGCGGAGGCTGCGAGGTCACGAATCTGGAGGTGACGCGGCGCATCCTGAACCGACTCGGCCGGCCAGCGTCCTTAGTTCAACCGGTGAAGGACCGCCCAGGCCATGACCGGCGCTATTGCCTAGACAGCACCAAGCTGCACGCACTGGGATGGAAGCCGCAGGTCGAGTTCACGACCGGTCTGGCAGCGACAGTCGACTGGTACGTGGAAAACGAATCATGGTGGCGACCGATCAAGGAGGGCAGCGCGGACTATCGCGAGTACTACGAGCGCCAGTACAAGACCTGACAGGGCCTCGGGGATCGGCCCCGACGCCGCCCGCATCGCGAGCTGGCTGGAAGACCGGAGCGAGAGGAGGACGAAACACCATGCGGGAGAACCGGCCCTCGATCAGGTCCCGTGGTCTCGGCAGTAGCGGAATCTGTATTCTTGGACGTGACAGGGTCGGATGACAATATTGCGCTGATGCGCAGTGCGTGTGGCCGTTTCCGTCCAACGCCCCCACTCGCCATCGACCGGCTACTCCGAACCCGGGCGTACTGGCGTTGACCACACCGACTACCTGCGTCAAGGGATCGCGATAGCGAGCGACAGTCATGACCGGGCAGGTGCAAGGTTCGCCGAGGAGCAGAAACGCTCCGCTGGTCGGCCTAGACGCCGACGAACTCTGCGCACTGGCATGCGCCATGGGAGAACCCGCGTACAGGGGCCGTCAGATTTATCGGGGCCTGTACCGCGATCTTTGTGATGGTCCGGCCGCAATCACGCCCCTTCCCATTTCGTTGCGCGACTCCCTCGCACGCCAATGCGAGATCGGCATCCCATCGATCGACCAGCGGTTCGAATCCACCGACGGCACCGTGCGCTACCTGCTGCGTCTCAGCGACGGTCGCACGATCGAATCCGTGTTCATTCCCGAAGCTGCCCGCGACACGCTCTGCATCTCCACGCAGGTGGGATGCGCGGTGGACTGTAAGTTCTGCCTGACGGCACAGATGGGTCTCGAGCGGAATCTCACCGCCGGCGAGATCGCTGGACAGGTGCTCGTCCTCGCGAGCAGCCATGGTCTGAACAGCCGCAAGCGTCCTCTCAATGTCGTGATGATGGGGATGGGGGAGCCACTGCAGAACCTGCCGGCGGTGATGAAGGCGACGCGCCTGCTTGCCGACAAGGACGGCCTAGGCATTCCGCAGCGACGGATCACCGTCTCAACCTCCGGGATCGTGTCGAAGATTGCCGCCTTCGGTTCCCACGAGGTTCGCGGCAAGCTCGCCATCTCGCTGAACGCCGCAAGCGACGAGCAGCGGAAGCGGCTCATGCCGATCACCGGCCAGTTCCCGCTGAAGGCGCTGCTCGACGCCTGCCGTAGCTATCCGCTGCGTCCTTGGGAGCACCTGACGTTCGAATACGTTCTACTACGGGAAGTCAACGACACCCTTGAGGACGCGCGACGGCTCAGGAACCTGCTCGCCGGCCTGAAGTGCATCGTCAATCTCATTGCCCTGAACCCGGGTCCCGGCATCCCGTTCGCCATGCCGGAGCCAGCCAGAGTCGCTGCGTTCCGGGATCTCGTGCACTCCAGAATCCCGTGCTTCGTGCGCCGGCCGCGAGGACGCGACATCCTGGCGGCCTGTGGACAACTGAAGCGCACTGCCGAGGCGGCCGAGGGCGGGACCGGGCCGTCCATATAATCTCGACATGGCGATCCAAACGACGGTGGTGGGAAGCTACCCGATCCCGCGGTGGCTGTATGGAGACTCGTCGAAGGGAACGCTCCGGGACGCGGTCTCCGTGGTGCTGCACACCCAGGAACTGGCGGGCATCGACATCGTCGCAGACGGTGAGCTGAACCGGTTCGACCCCTCCCATCCCGAGACCAACGGGATGATTGACTACTTCGTGAGCCAGTTCTCTGGCGTCCAGACACGGTACTCGGTGACGGACATGGACGCGTTCCAGGCGGACTCGGGGATGTCGTTCCGCGCCGCGCCAGCCGGAGTTGTGGCAGACAAGATCGGCGAGGGAACGCTGAACCTTCGCACGGACTTCGAGTTTGTCCGTGAACTGACAAACCGCACGCTCAAGTTCACCTGCACCGGTCCACACATGCTGTGCAAGACGCTGACCGACCGCTACTACGGCAGTCGCGAGGATCTGTGCATGGCCATCGCAGGAGTCCTGCGTGAACAGCTGGAACGGGTGCCAGCGGACATCATCCAGCTCGACGAGGCGAACATCACCGGACACCCCGAGGAGTGGGAATGGGCGGCAGCCGCCATGAACCATGTCCTTGACGGACTCGATCGCACCAAGGGCATTCACCTCTGCTTCGGCAACTACGGAGGCCAGCGCATCCAGGCGGGTCTATGGGACGCCTTGCTGCCATACCTGAACGCACTCCGGTGCGATTTCCTTCTGCTGGAGTTCGCTCGGCGAGGTTACGACGAGCTCGAGCATCTGCGCGACCTCAACCCGGATACGCGCATCGGACTGAGCGTCATCGACATCAAGGACAACGAGGTCGAGAACCCGAGTCTCATCGCGTCGCGAATCGAGCACGCAGCGAGCGTGCTGGGTGAGGATCGCATCCGGTTCGTCAACCCGGACTGCGGGTTCTGGATGCTGTCGCGCAGCGTAGCAGACCGCAAGATGCGTGCCCTCGTGGATGGTCGGGACCTGTTCGAGGGGCGGTCAGCCGGGTGATCTGGGCGTCAATCGACCGCTTCCGACATCCGGTGTTGCGCTGTTCGAAAGTTGTCACGCCTTGGCGGGCACTGTGCTCCAGCACCCCTGAATGCCTCCGGCTTGGTTCCGATACGATGGTGTTCTGACCGTCGGGACAGGCCGCATCAACCGTGACTGAGCAAAGGAAGGCGGTCGTGCTCGCGGCGGGTCGCGGCACCCGGATGAAGTCGCTGACCGAGGACTGTCCGAAGCCGATGCTTCCCTTGGCGGGACGCCCAATCCTGGCGCACTTGATGGACCGCTTTGCGATGGCGGGCATCACTCGCGTGTGCATCGTGATCGGGTACCGCGGGGAGATGATCCAGGACTACTTCGCGGCCCACCCTGTCCCAGGGATCACATTGGAGTACGTCGTCCAGGACAACCCCAACGGCACAGGCAGCGCGGCGTTGCTGGCGCGTGAGTTCGCTGGGGAGGGATCGTTCCTGCTGACATTCGGCGACATTCTGGTTGACTCGGGGAACTACGAGAGGCTCTACGAGAAGCAGGCTGGCGCGGAGATCGTGCTCGCGCTGGCGCACGTCGACGACCCCTACCGGGGCGGGGCCGTGTACGTACAGGGCGATCAGGTCGTCAGGATCGTGGAGAAGCCACCGAAGGGAACCTCGACAACCAACTACGTCAGTGCTGGCATCTACCTCTTCCGGCACACGATCTTCGACGCGCTCAGCAACGTGACCCCATCGGCCCGTGGCGAGTACGACCTGACGGACGCGATACAGGCAACGGTGCGCGGCGGAAAGCCCGTTCGCTGCTTCGAGATCCCGGGCTTCTGGCGAGACGTCGGCAGACCGGAGGATCTCGGCCCAGCAAGCCAGTATGTGAAGACGTCATGAACCACAAGCTCCTTGTGGACGCGGCACGCCGGGGCGTGGAACCGCTCGTCCTCTCCGAGGCCATCAAGGCGTCGGCCCTTGAGCGGTTCGAGGACTGGCTGAACACAGACAAGTTCGCCGGGCTGGTCCCGCAGAGCGACTACACGGGCATCCTCGAGTGGATGGTCGAGTCCCAGTCCTTCGATCTGCTCGTCGACAGCTTCTACCAGACGATTCCCTTCGGTACGGGCGGGCGTAGGGGCCCGGTCGGCATCGGCCCGAACCGGATCAACCCGTTCACGATCGCGTCGTCAGTGCAGGGCCATGCCGAGTACCTCCGGCGTCGCTTTCCGGAGAAGCGCGACCACAGCGTCGTCATCGCGTTCGACGTGCGACGATTCCACAACCTCCGCGACACCTATCCGGCGGAGATCAGCAATCCCGTGGACGGGCTGAGTTCGCAGGACCTCGCTGCCACGGCGGCAAGGGTCTACGCGGCAGCGGGAATCCGGGTGTACACGCTGGCACCGGACTCCACGGAGCGCTTCATATCAACACCTGAGCTATCGCTGCTGATCCGTTGGCTAGGGGCGCAGGGAGGCATGAACGTGAGCGCCTCCCACAATCACCCTGACGACAACGGATCCAAGTTCTACAACCACGAGGGCGGTCAGGAAGTGCCCCCGGACGACGAGGAGCTGGCGACGATCGTCGTGCAGATCAGCGAAGTCCGGGTTCCCGATTGCAGCCCGGATCAAATCGCGCAAATGGTGCTTGAGGTTCCCGAAGCTGCGAGACAGGCGTACATCGACTCGAACGTCGCGCTGCCCCTGATGCGCAATGGGGCCAACGCCGTCATCGCCTTCACCAGCCTCCACGGCGTCGGCGTGGACACCGTGTGTCGGTGCCTGGAGGCCAAGGGGTTTCAGCGGGACAAGCAGCTGTTCCTCGTCGACAAGCAGTGCGAGTACCGCAGCGACTTCCGGCACGTGATGTTCCGCAGCCCCAATCCGGAAGTGCCGGAGACCCTTGCGATGGGCATTGAACGGGCTAGGGAGGTCGGGGCGGAGATGCTGCTGGCAACGGATCCGGACGCGGACCGGCTAGGCGGCGTGGCCAGGGACGGCGAGGACTATGCCTTCCTGACGGGCAACCAGATCGCCTCGATTCTGACGAGCTGCCGGATCGACACCCTTCGAAGGAACGGTCGGCTGCCGGAGCGGCCGCTGGCCATCAAGACGGTGGTCACCACGGAACTGGTCCGCAGGATCGTCGAGGCCAGCGGCGGCGTTGTCGTCGGGGATCTGCTCGTCGGATTCAAGTACATCGCCAATGTCCTCGGATCGCTGGAGAAGACCGGGAGGTTCGGCGATCTGACCGGGTCCCTGGACGACTTCGTAATCGCCGCCGAGGAGAGCCACGGATTCATGCTGACACCGGACATCCGGGACAAGGACGCGGCAGGGGCCGCGCTCGTCCTGGCCGAGCTGGCGGCCGAGCAGAGATCCCAAGGCAAATGCGTCTACGACTACCTAGTCGACATCTACCTGCAGCACGGGTATCACAGCAACACGGTGCGGTCGACCGTGATGCAGGGAGCGGCAGGAGCGGAGGCAATCCGGAGAATCCAGCAGTTGCTCCGCGAACGCCCGCCGACGGCCATCGGAGGCCTTGCGGTGCAGGACGTGAACGACTACTGGGACGAGGCCAGACACGGACCGTTCCTGTCCGACACCGACCGGAGTGCCAGAAACCTCATCAGCTACACGCTCGAAGGCGGCATCAAGGCAACCATTCGGCCGTCCGGGACAGAGCCGAAGAACAAGGTTTACGTGGAGCTTGCCGCGGAGCCCATTGGGCGGGAGGGCGTCGGACGGGTGGCGTTTGAGGAGCACCGACGGCAGGTCGACCGCGAAGTCAAGGAGTTCTCGAACCGCTTCCTGTCGGAGATGCTGGCCCTGATCGACATCAAGGTGCCGGAATACGCGTTTGAAGTCTCAGACTTAGTGGCCCTGAAGTGGAAGGTGCACTTCTGCGACGAGTTCCTGCCCGAGTTCGAGCGTCGTGCGGACGCGATCCTAGCCGGTCAGGACGATGACGGCTCGGTGTCGACGTGGATCGACGAATCCCTAAGGCGCTACGGGCCCGACGCCAGGGCGCTGGTACGTCGCGGGTTCGCATCCTATGCCGCCGGCTGTCCCGCTTCGAGGCGCCTAGACATACAGCGCCAGATCTTCGGAGCCTGACCTCGAAGGGCGGGATCTTCGCCGTTGAACCGGCCTACCTGTACCGCCGTCGGCTCGCCGCCCTCACGCTTCCGACACCCTTCCGGCGCATCGGAAGGACACGTCGGTGTAGCGCACTTACAGCCTTGACCGAAACCTAACCCGAGTTCAACACCCTAGGTGCAAGAGCTCCTGGACGTTACCCGCATCATGGGGGATCGGGTCGAGACGCTCGGGCTACCGGTCGTGCAAAACGGTATCCTGCCCGCCAAGATCCATTGTCAAGCGTTCGACAGGCACCTGATCGGAGTCGACTGGGACTACCAAGTACGTGTCTCGGAGAATCTCCTGAACCAAGTGGACGGTCCGATGCTAGGAGCCTTGAAGCAGCTCGATGGCCAGAGACTCAAGGTGCTCCCGATGCGCAGACTCTGTCCGAGCAGCGAGCCAGACCAGACTTGCTCGTGGCGGACCGAGGTGTGCCAAGTCTGCGACAGCGCCCAAGTGGGTACAATGAGGACGAAAGCCTTCCCCAGCACACAGTGCGCGAAGCAGTCGCGGAGAGGTGGCCGAGCGGCTTAAGGCGCACGCTTGGAAAGCGTGTTTAGGGGAAACTCTAACGAGGGTTCGAATCCCTCCCTCTCCGCCATTCCAAAGCAAAGGCCGCCTGCAACAACACGAGCGACTCGGTCCGAGGCGCAGCTATTTCGAGTTCGGCGGACCGTCGTGGTCGGCGGACTCGAAGAACGAGCCCATGATGCGAAACTTCCGGTAGCGGTGTGCCTCCAAGTCCTCGCCCGACATCCCACACAGTTCGTCGAGGCTGGTCTCCAGAGCGTCACCAAGCATCGTTGCGGCAGCATCAAGGTCCTCCTGTGCGCCACCGGATGGCTCAGGCACAATCGTGTCCGCCAGACCTAGCTCTCGCAGGTCCTCCGCCGTCAACCGCAATGCGTTGGCGGCCAGTTCTGCCTTCCCGGAGTCCCGCCAAACGATGGCAGCGCAGCTCTCTGGGGAGATGACGCTGTAGATCGCGTTCTCGAGCATCAGGACGTGATTGCCCACGCCGAGGGCCAAGGCTCCACCGCTTCCGCCCTCGCCGATGCAGATCGCCACGACCGGAACCGACAGCTGCGCCATGTCGTACAGGTTGCGTGCAATCGCCTCGGCCTGCCCGCGTTCCTCGGCATCCATGCCGGGATAGGCGCCCGGCGTGTCCAAGAGTGTGACGATTGGCCGCCGGAACTTGTCGGCGAGCTTCATCGCCCGCAGCGCCTTGCGGTACCCCTCTGGTTTCGGCATGCCGAAGTTCCGATGCAGCTTCTGGTCAGTCTTGCGTCCTTTCTGGTGGCCAATCACCATCAGGGGCCGACCACGGAAATTGCAGAACCCGCAGACAATCGCCGGATCGTCGGCGAAGTAGCGGTCGCCATGGATCTCCTGGAAGTCCTCGAACACCCGCTCGATGTAGTCCAAGGTGTGGGGACGCTTGGGATGGCGCGCCAGCTGGACGCGGTCCCAAGCTGAATGCTCGTCGACGGGAATCGAGTGCACCTCCGCTGGGACGGACCTGGACGAGCCCTGAGCGGCGTTCTTCATCTGGCCGACTCGGACCATTGTAGTAGCCGACCCCTCTTCCACTGTCCCGAAGGGATCGTCCCGCTACCACGCTACGCCGACACCGCCGTGCTAGCGGGAGTGCCTGCCCCAATGTCGTTGAGCCGCCCTGCGAACCACTCGACCTTCCAAACCAGTCCGTTCGGACCCATGCCCTGCAGATGGGCCGTCAGGAAGCGCGATGCGGTCCACGTGCCGGTGGGCTGAGCGGCGCATCTGGACTGTACGTTGCCGACGTAAACTGATTTACGTGATGCGGCGGATCATCGGTGCGGCGCTTGCCCTGATCGCGCTGCAGTCCACGGCGCATGCTCAACCTGGCCAGCAGCTCGTTGCGGACCTTCGCATGTTCACCGTCCTGGCCGCAATCAACGTCGGCGGCTACGACGAGGGGCTCTCCGCCGTCGCCACCAGCCCAGTCCGGAAGGCCCTGCGTGAGGATCTGGAGACCATCGACCGCGGCATGGCCAACCGCCTGAGGACGTTCTACGAGCAGAACCGTCGCGGCGATCCTGAGCTCGACCTCTCCCAGTACATCTCGTTCGCCCTGATGTGCGGCGAACCACCGTACTTTGACCTGAAGGCGGAGGTTCCAACGGACCTGCCCGTCGACGTCCGTCCGATACGTGGCCTCTCGACCCTGTTGCGGGAGTTCTACGAAGTAGCCGACATCGAGGCGCTGTGGGACCGGTACCAGCCTGCCTACGACTTGGAGATGCTGCGCTACCAGGAAGCGCTGGTCGAGGCCGTCTTCGAGATCAACGGCTACCTCCGCATGCCCTCGCGCAGCCCCGAAACCGAGTCCTTCCGGGTGTATTTCGACTTGCTTGCGGCCCCTGGCAACATCAACGTTCGGGCGTACGGGGGTGATGTCAAGGTTGTGATCCACTCCTCCGCGCAGCCGAGGCTGGAGGAGATCCGCGCCGCGTATCTGCTGCACCTGCTCGACCGGCTCTCCATTCGCTATGCAGACACCGTCGCGAAGAAGGAGTCCCTGGCCCGCTTCGCGATTTACGCCCCAGCCCTCGAGGAGGCCTACAAGAACAACTTCCAGTTGCTTGTCTCCAAGTCCCTGGCCCACGCCGTGCAGACCCGCATGCGGTATGAACCGGAGGAACGCAAGCGGCAGCGCATCGGAGAGCATCTTCGGAACGGGTTCATCCTGGCTCCGTACTTCTACGAGAAGCTCGAGGAATACGAAAAGCAGCACCTGGATTTCCGGCGCTTTTACGACACGCTGATTGACGACATCAACGTCCGCCTGGAATCGTCCCGAATACAGTCGGTCAAGTTCGCTGAGCGAGCCCCCAGGCCAGTGCGCCGCGAGGCGCGCAGGGTGGTCCAGCCGAAGGTCTCCGAGCAGGAGAAGCTGCTCTCGCAGGCCGAAGGCCTGCTCCAGCTTGGGGAGTTGGACGACGCCCGCAAGACCCTCGAGAGAGTCTTGGAGTTGGGTGGACCCGGCACTGGGCAGGCCAGGTACGGCCTAGGGCGGATTGCGCTGGACGAAGCCGATCCCGACTTGGCTCTCGAGCACTTTGAAGCCGCTGCCGAGGAGGCCGAGGGCTCGCGAATCCGAGCGATGTCGCACGTCTATATGGGACGGATCCTTGACATCTTCGGCGAACGGGACCAGGCCATCGAACACTATCGCGCCGCACTCGACACAGGCGAGACATCGCCAGTGATCCGGGGGTTCAGCGAACAGGGGATCGCCGAGCCATTCACGGGCATGGAGGACGAAGACGAAGGAGAGGACGAGCCGTAGGCGGCAGTCTCTCCTCGCCGCCTACGTCCGGTTCGGTGCCGGCGGGATGGTCCTAAACCGTTCCTCTGTGGTGGCGGAACCCTAGGTTCATGTCCCGGAATCCGGCATCTTGAGCCGCTGTTAATATTGGTTCATGGGCTTCCACCCTCCCAACCGACATGACGGCTGAGGAACAGGAGACACAGACCGCAGCGACGGAATCCGACGTGTCCGCGTCGCCCTCCACCAATGGTTCCGGGCCCGCACCCGAGGAGAGCAACGCTCCCGAAGTCGATGTGGAGGCCCTGGAGGCCATGATCGAGAGCCTGCGCGCCGAGCGGGACGAGCAAGCGGACAATCGCATACGAGCCCAAGCGGACTTCGAGAACATCCGCCGACGCCTGCAGAAGGAAAAGGAGGACATCGTGCGATACGCCCCCTCCGACACGATCCGGGACCTGCTCCCCGTACTCGACGACTTCGAGTCCGCGCTTCGCACCGAGGGGGTCTCCGACGAATTCAAGAAGGGCCTGGAACTGATCCACCGGCGGATTTTCGAGGTCTTCCGGCGTGCCGGCCTCAAGGAGGTCGAACAGCACGATTCCTTCGACCCGAACCTGCACTACGCCGTGGACCGCGCTCCCGCTGGCGAGGACCAGAAGGACAATCAGATACTCGTGGTCTACCAGAAGGGCTACAAGTTCAAGGACCGACTTCTGCGAGCCTCGATGGTCAAGGTCGCAGTTAAGGAGTAGCTCCGGTTCCGGAGCCTGCGAACCTCCATGGTCCAGAAGCGCGACTACTACGACGTGCTGGGCGTCGGCCGCAATGCGGACGAGGCCGAGTGCAAGCGGGCGTACCGCAAGCTCGCGATGCGGTACCACCCGGACCGCAATCCGGACTCTGCGTCGGCGGAGGAGAAGTTCAAGGAAGCTTCCGAGGCTTACGGCGTCCTCAGCGATCCCGACAAGCGACGCGTCTACGACCAGTTCGGCCACGAGGGTCTCAGTGGGCGCGCCGCACCCCCCGGCGGGTTCGACCCTAACAACCTCCAGGACGTGTTCGGCGACATCTTCGGCGAGTTCTTCGGCGGCGGACGCACGCGAGCGAGTCGTGGCAACGACCTCCAGTACGAGCTGGAGGTCGGCTTCGCCGACGCCGTCTTCGGCTGCACGCGGGACATCGTCTTGCTACGCACGGAGCCTTGCGAACGCTGCGACGGCTCGCGCTGCGAGCCCGGCAGCCGTCCGACGACCTGCCGGACTTGCGGCGGGCGTGGCCAAGTGCACGCCACCCAAGGATTCTTCTCTGTCTCGCGCACGTGCAGCGTGTGCCGCGGCACAGGCCAAGCCATCTCCGATCCATGCACCAACTGCCGTGGGGCGGGGCGTGCCCAAGTGCGGCGCAAGCGCTCGATCAACATCCCCGCAGGAGTGGACGACGGCATGCAGATCCGTCTCACCGGCGAAGGCGACGCCGGCGAGCGCGGGGGCCCGCGCGGTGACCTCTTCGTGCTCCTGCATGTCAAGCCAGACCCGGTCTTCAGGAGGGATAGCAACGACCTGCACTGCGACGTGCACATCAACGTCGCCGAGGCGGCTCTCGGATGCAGCGTCAAGGTGCCCACGCTAGAGGGCGAGGAGACCCTGTCGATCAGGGCGGGAACGCAGGCCGGCCAGCGGCTCAAGCTCCGTGGCATGGGCGTGCCCGAGGTGCGGGGCAGCCGCCGTGGCGATCTGTACGCCCACGTGATCGTCGACATACCGCGGAAGCTAACCCGCGAACAGCGCAGGATCTTCGAAGATCTCCTGCCCGTGCTCGGTGAGCGTGACCAGTCGGACAGCGGCGGATTCTTCCGGCGCAAACGCGACCGACGGCGGTAGCGCCACCACATCTGTTCGAGGCCCACACAGGGTTCCATCGGACCCTCGATGGGCTACCATCGATCTGTGCCCGCTGGCTTTATCCGGGCCATCACAGCGCTCGCGCTACTCATCGCAGCGGCCGCCAACGCCGCCGATGCAGACCGCAGCGGCCGCACGATCCGCCAGATCGAGCAGCTGATCGGCAGCCAGCCTGGCCTGCGTGTCTACGACTGGGTGGGCTTCTCCCTTCGCGCCAAGGCGGTCGTGCTCGAGGGAAGCGTCACCCGTCCGAGGCTCAGGTCGTCGATCGAACGCTCCGTAAGGGCTCTCGAGGCGGTCGAGACTGTCGACAATCGCATCGAGATCCTGCCGTCGAGCGGAGACGACATCGGGGTCCGCCTCAATGCCTACTGGCGCATCTATGGCCACCCTGAGATCCGCAGCTACATCGACACGCGCTCGGCGTTCCGACCCCGGCTCAGGCGCGCGGCCGGAGATGTTCAGCGGGTGTTGCTGCAACCGATTCACATCGTCGTTCGCGACGGTGAGATCACGCTTGAAGGCGAGCTCGAGCAGAAGCGCGAGAGGCGCGTGGCGGAGAACCAAGCGATGGCCGTCCTCGGTGTGCGCAGCGTGACCAACAACATCGTTGTCACAGGCACCGACACCGAGGAACTGGAGCCGATCGACTTCGAGTCAGACCCGTGGTGGGTCGACTCGCAGTCCGTGTCCGAGCCGGTGCTGCGAGTCGAGAACGAGTTCGGCAGCGTGGCCGTGCAGGTGGTCGACACCGAACGCGTTCGCATACGCCGGACCTCGCGCAGCCGTGCGATCCAGCCCCACGACACCAAGACGACACGCCTCGGTCGCAAGATGCGCGTGCGCGCTCAGCCATCCGACGGGGCCGCGATCGACCTCTCCATCGACCTGCCATACGGGCACAGGCTCGAAGTCGAGACCGTTGAGGGCGCGATCCGGCTGAACGGGTTGGTGCGCAGCGCCAGCCTCGAGACCGAGACCGGGTCAGTCGAGCTTGCGGTGCCGTGGCGGGCCGTGCGCCTAAACGCCGTCTCGCGCCATCGCCCTGAAGACGTCAAGGTCGATGCGCGCCTGCGTGGCTGGCTGCACGAGTCCGGCATGCCGCCGGTCAGCACTGACTGGACCCTGCACGACCGGCGCAACGACCACGAGCAGCTGTACGGAGCGGTGCGCCTCGATGCCGTCTTTCCGTCGTCGATGATCGTGCGGGACTCCAAACTCGACGCCTCGGCACCGGTGCGCATGCACTGGCAGGCCCCGGAAGCGCTTGGAGCGATGCTGCGCCGTCCGTACCGCATGCGCCTCACTACGCTAGGCGGTGAGAGTTCGAAGCCCGCCCTGAACGACACAGCCGAGGACGAAGGCGTCCCACAGTTCAATTCGGAGGTCCGCCTCGTGCAGCTCTCGGCGACCGTGCTGGACCAGGAAGGCCGTCCGCTCACGGATCTCGACGAGGATGCGTTCGAGGTCTTCGAGGACGGCGAGGCGCAGAAGCTGAACATGATCCAGTCCACGGATGCAGCCTTCAACCTCGTCCTGCTCCTCGACTGCAGCACGAGCACACTGATCGACCGCGAAGCGGTCCTGGAGGCGGCGCGCGGATTCGTGATGACGGCGCGGCCCGCCGACCGCGTCGGCATCTACGTGCTGTCCGACGCATACCTGCACGTGGTCAGCCACCTGACCGACGACCGCGATCAGCTGCTGAGCACGATCAAGCAGATCCCCCGCCTGTCTGGCGGCACACCGCTCTACGACGCGATCACCCTCTCCTATGCCCACGAACTTGCTGGGCGGCGTTGGGAGCGCAACGCCTTGATCGTGATCAGCGACGGCATGGACAACGACCTCCTCCCGCGGTGGAGCCGCTCCGTGCCCTCGGAGGTGCCATACGACGATCTGCTGCGCGTGGCGGCCGAGATCAACAGCGCGATCTATCCGATCTTCCTCGAGACCGAAGAACCGGGCGTGCGTACCTCGCGGGTCTGGCGGGAGCGCCTGCGCCAGTCCGCCAACGACGCCCGCCAGAGGATGCGCAAGCTGGCCGAGACCACGGGTGGCCGGCTGTTCTCGGCCGACTCCATCCGCGACCTGGATGCAGTCTACGAGCAGGTGGCGGAGGAGCTGCGGAGTGTCTACACGCTCGCCTACTACCCCACGAACCAGGACTTCGACGGCGCCTGGCGACGCATCAAGGTCAACCTCCGCGAGGGCGGCGCGCGCATCCGCACGCGGCCCGGCTACTACGGCTGGTGAGCGCCACTGCAGGCCATCAACCGGCCTTTCCACGTTAATTTATACTTAGTGGTATAGATTCCTTGTCAGGAGGCGGTGTGCCTCCGAATCGGTGACAGCATGAGCGGTGCAACGGAACAGATCGAAGGCCTGGCAGCCCAGGAATACAAGTACGGGTTCGTCACGGACATCGAGCAGGAGACCCTGACGCCCGGCCTGAACGAGGACACGGTCCGGTTCATCTCAGCGAAGAAGGGCGAGCCGGAGTGGCTCCTGGAGTGGCGTCTCAAGGCTTTCCGCACCTGGCAGAAGATGCACGAACCCCGCTGGCCGAACCTGAAGTTCCCGAAGATCGACTACCAGTCGATCTCGTACTACGCCGCGCCAAAGAGCGACAGCGACCGTCCCAAGAGCCTCGACGAGGTGGACCCCGAGCTGCTGGCGACCTACGAGAAGCTGGGCATCCCGCTGGAGGAGCGCGCCGCTCTGGCAGGAGTGGCCGTCGACGCTGTGTTCGACAGCGTGTCCGTCGCCACGACGTTCCGCGAGAAGCTCAAGGAGGCCGGTGTGATCTTCATGCCGATTTCCGAAGCCGTGCAGGAGCATCCAGAACTCGTGCGCAAGTACATCGGGTCCGTCGTGCCGCCGTCGGACAACTTCTTCGCTGCGCTCAACTCGGCGGTCTTCTCGGACGGCTCGTTCGTGTACGTCCCCAAGGGCGTGACATGCCCCATGGAGCTGTCCACCTACTTCCGCATCAACGCGATGAACACGGGCCAGTTCGAGCGCACGCTCATCGTGGCCGACGACAGCGCGTTCGTCAGCTACCTCGAGGGCTGCACAGCCCCGATGCGCGACGAGAACCAGCTGCACGCCGCCGTCGTCGAACTGGTCGCCCTGAACGATGCCAGCATCAAGTACTCCACCGTCCAGAACTGGTACCCCGGCGACAAGGACGGTAACGGCGGCATCTACAACTTCGTGACCAAGCGCGGCGCGTGCCGCGGGCGACGGTCCAAGATCTCCTGGACACAGGTCGAAACCGGCTCCGCCATCACCTGGAAGTACCCCAGCTGCATCCTGATGGGGGACAGCTCGGTCGGGGAGTTCTACTCCGTCGCGGTCACCAACAACCACCAGCAGGCCGACACCGGCACCAAGATGATCCACATCGGGCGCAATACGACCTCCACGATCGTCTCGAAGGGCATCTCCGCCGGGGTGTCCAGCAACTCCTATCGCGGACTCGTGAAGATCCTGCCGAAGGCCGAGGGAGCGCGCAACTTCTCGCAGTGCGACTCGATGCTGATGGGCGACCGCTGCGGCGCCCACACGTTCCCGTACCTCGAGGTCAAGAACCCAACCGCCCAGGTGGAGCACGAGGCGACCACCTCCAAGATCGGCGAGGACCAGATCTTCTACCTGAACCAGCGCGGGATCGAGACCGAGGACGCCGTCTCGATGATCGTCAACGGCTTCTGCAAGCAGGTGTTCCGCGAACTGCCGATGGAGTTCGCGGTGGAGGCCCAGAAACTCCTGGGCGTGAGCTTGGAAGGCAGCGTCGGCTAGCCAGCACGAGTTCGGGAACGAACATGCTCGATATTCAGAACCTTCATGCCAGCGTTGAGGGCCAGCCCATTCTGCGAGGGCTGGACCTCAAGGTCGCAGCAGGCTCCCTGCACGCCATCATGGGCCCGAACGGCTCCGGCAAGAGCACCCTCGCCTCCGTTCTGGCGGGTCGCGACGGCTACGACATCACGACCGGCAGCGTTACCTACCGCGACGAGAACCTATTGGAAATGGATCCCGAGATCCGCGCCCGCGAGGGCGTCTTCCTCGCGTTCCAGTACCCCGTCGAGGTGCCGGGCGTCAGCACGATGTACTTCCTCCGCGAGGCGCTCAATGCAGTTCGCACGCACCGCGGCCAGGAGGAACTGTCCGCCGGCGACTTCCTGCGCATCGCGCGCGAGCGCATCAAGCCGCTCGGCATGGACGCTTCCATGCTCAAGCGGGCCGTCAACGAGGGGTTCTCCGGCGGTGAGAAGAAGCGCAGCGAGATCTTCCAGATGGCGATGCTGGAGCCGACGTTGGTGATCCTGGACGAGACTGACTCCGGTCTCGACATCGACGCCCTGAAGATCGTCGCGCAGGGCGTCAACGCCCTGCGCTCCCCGGATCGGGCGTTCCTAGTGATCACGCACTACAAGCGGCTGCTCGAATACATCATTCCCGACCGGGTCCACGTGCTTGCCGACGGACGCATCGTCCGCTCAGGCGACAAGGCCCTCCCGCTGGAGCTGGAGCGGCGCGGCTACAGCTGGGTGAACGAACTTCAGAGCGCCGAGAAGACGGTGGGGGTCTAGACGTGCCCACCGCAACCGCGGCGTCAGAGCTCTACCTCGGGCACTTCGAGACGCTGGCGGGCCAGTCTGCCCCGGAGCCCGAGTGGCTGCGCGAACTGCGCTTCGAGGCCCTGACGCGCTTTCTCGTGCTTGGCCCTCCGTCCACGAGTGACGAGGAGTACAAGTACACGGACCTGTCCAAGCTGGCCGACGAGCGGATGCCCACGGGCGATCCCCCAGACCAGTGCCCGGCGCCGATCCCGGCCTACGCGCGGATGGGAAGTCATCGCCTTGTGCTTGGCGCACCCGGCAGTGATCTAGGGAACCTGCCGCCCGGCCTGCGCGTGCTGCCCCTCACCGAGGCACTGCGGTTTGATGACGGCTTGCTGCGGAGCCGGCTCGCCAACATCGCGCCTTGGTCAAATCACGCGCTCACGGCGCTGAACACGTCGTACTTCGACGAAGGCGTTCTTGTCCAAGCCGATCCCGGCATAGTGGTCGACGAACCTATCCATCTGGTGTTCGGCTCGACCGTGCGCCAGCCACGCGTGCTGATCACGGCTGGCCGCAGCGCCTCCGTGCGGGTGGTGGAGACCTACGTTGGGACAGGGCGCTACTGGCGCAACGCAGTCACCGAGGTCGACATCGGCGAGAACGCACGGGTGGAGCACTGCCGCGCGGAGGCCGAGCCGGAGGGCTGTTTCCACACGAGCGTCCTGCAGGCCGTCCAGGAGCGAGACAGCCACTTCAGCACCTTCTCCCTCAGCTTCGGGGCGAAGTTCGTCCGCAATGACGTGCAGACCCGCCTGAACGGTCAAGGCTGCGAATGCCACCTCGACGGACTCTATACCGTGCAGGACGGCCAGCACGTCGACCACCACACCACCATCGACCACGCCCAGCCGCACTGCCACTCGAACCAGCTCTACAAGGGCGTGCTCGAGGGACGCGCCAAGGGCGTGTTCAACGGCAAGATCATCGTTCGCCAGGACGCGCAGAAGACCGACGCGATCCAGAGCAACAAGAACCTGCTGCTGTCCAAAGAGGCCGAGGTGAACACCAAGCCCCAGCTCGAGATCGACGCAAATGACGTGCGCTGCACGCACGGGGCGACGGTCGGTCAATTGGACGCCGGCGCAGCGTTCTACCTGCGGTCCCGCGGCATCGGCGAGGCGGAGGCACGCAACATGCTGACCTACGCGTTCGCCGCCGACGCACTCAACAAGATCCGGTTCGACCAAGTACGCAGGCACTTCGAGTCGCAGCTGCTGACGCGGTTCGCGCCGGGGAGGCTCTGATGCCGAGCGTCGAGCCGGTGGTGGGTCTGCCAACCCTTGACGTGGCCAGCCTGCGCGGAGACTTCCCCGCCCTGCACCAAGAGGTCCACGGCCGGCCGCTCGTGTACCTCGACAACGCGGCCTCGTCGCAGACTCCGCAGGCGGTGATCGACGCGGTCACGGACTACTACCGCAACGACCGTTCGAACGTCCATCGGGGGGTCCACGAGCTGAGCCAGCGCGCCACTGAGAAGTACGAGGCGGCGCGCCACCGCGTGCAGCGGTTCCTGCACGCCGACGACCACCGGGAGATCGTCTGGACCCGTGGCGCTACCGAGGCGATCAACCTCGTGGCCTCCAGCTGGGGCCGCACGAACATCCATGCCGGCGACGAGGTGATCGTCTCGCACATGGAGCACCACTCGAACATCGTTCCATGGCAGATCCTCTGCGAGGAGCGCGGCGCCAAGCTGCGCGTCATACCCATGAACCACGCCGGTGAGCTGCTGGTGGACTCGCTGGACGAGATGCTCTCGCCCCGCACCAAGCTGGTGAGCGTCACGCACGTCTCGAACGCCCTTGGGACAGTCAATCCGGTGTGCGAGATCGCGGACAGGGCCCATGCAGTCGGTGCGTTGTGCCTGGTGGACGGAGCGCAGGCCGTGCCGCACATGCCGGTCAACGTGCGGCAACTGGGCTGCGACTTCTACGCCATCTCCGGTCACAAGATGCTCGGCCCCACCGGCATCGGCGCACTGTACGCCAGACGGGAGCTGCTGGAGGAGATGCCGCCCTACCAGAGCGGCGGCGACATGATCGCATCCGTCAGCTTCGACGGCACCGTATACAACGACGTGCCCCACAAGTTCGAGGCCGGCACGCCGCACATCGCCGGCGCCATCGGCATGGGGGCGGCAGTCGACTACCTCGAGGCGATCGGGATGGACCGCATCGCTGCCTACGAGACAGAGCTGCTGTCCTACGGCGTGTCTCTACTGGACGGGATCGAGGGTCTACGTCCCATCGGCACCGCATCGCGCCGTGCGAGCGTCATCTCGTTCGACTTGGACAGCGTCCACCCCGGGGACCTTGGCACCATCCTAGACTGCCAGGGGATCGCGCTGCGCGTCGGCCACCATTGCGCCGAGCCCGTGATGCACTTCTACGGCCTGTTTGCCACCAGCCGGGCTTCGCTGGCGTTCTACAACACGATCGAAGACCTCGAACGATTGGCGGCCGCCATCGAATCCGCAAAGGAGATACTCATCTGATGTCGCGCATGATCTCACTGGGCCTGCAGGACGAGGAGGAGCAGCAAACGGCCGCCCCACCGACCCGGACCGAGGACAGCCAGGGCGCAACAAAGCTCAACACGGGAGCACTCTCGAGAGCTCCCACGTACGGCGAATTCATCCCGAGCATGCACTCGAACATGACGATGATGTCGCCGCTGCCGCCGAAGGAGCCCGAGTACGCTCCAGACGCGACGCTCGAGGAGAAAGTCGTCGCCGTACTCAAGACCTGCTACGACCCGGAGATCCCAGTCGACATCTACCAGCTTGGTCTGATCTACGGCGTACACGCCCCGCGCTCCGAGGACGAACCCGACAAGGTGAAGATCCGCATGACTCTGACCTCGCCGAACTGCCCCGCGGCGCAGACGCTGCCCGCGGAGGCGAAGTACAAGGTCGAACGGCTCGACGACGTCAGCGAGGCAGAGGTGGAGATCACCTTCGATCCGACCTGGACACCCGACATGATGAGCGAGGAAGCCAAGCTCGTCCTAAACCTGATGTAGGAAACCCCATGCAACTCACAGCTCAGGAAGAATACGGCCTACGGTGCCTCGTCAGGCTTGCCATGGCGGGCGAGGACTCGTCGCTCACCGTGCACGAGATCGCCCAGGCGGAGGGCATCTCGGGCCCCTATGGCGCGAAGCTCATGCGGATCCTGCGTGAGGGCGGGCTTGTCTACAGCGAGCGCGGCCAGGCCGGCGGCTACCTGCTCACTAGGCCACCACGGAACATCACAGTCAAGGAGGCCGTGGCAGTGCTAGGTGGCGACCTGTTCGGCGGCGAGTTCTGCGGCCGCTTCTCTGGCCGCGAGGATCTCTGCCGCCACTCGACCGACTGCTCGATCCGGTCACTCTGGCGCACCGTCCAGTTGGTCGTCGACCATGTCCTCCGCCGCACCACGCTGCAGGACCTGCTCTGCACGGAACGGGAGATGGACGAGTTCGTAGCGGGTCTGGTGGAGCTTCCCGACACGGTTCAGACAATCGTCACGGTGCAGGACCATGGCTGACTTGGCTGCGATCCGCGAGGCACTCGGCAAGGTCGTGCATCCGGCCTACGGCCGCAGCGTGCTCGACCTCGGTCTGGTGCAGGAGCTGTCGGTCGAGGGCCGTACCGTGCGGTTCCAAATCCAGAACACCATCCCCAATGGTGGCGAGGCGCGGACGGCGCTGGATCTCGCCATCGAGGCCATCCGCGCCACGGATCCGTTGGCCCAGATCGAGGCCAACCTGACGACCCACGCCCGGACCAACCCTGGCGGCACGGACAGCAAGGGAATCATTCCGGGCGTACGGAACATCATCCCAGTGGCCTCCGGCAAGGGCGGTGTCGGCAAGTCGACTGTGTCAGCGAACCTAGCTCTGGCGCTTGCTGCGACGGGCGCCAAGGTGGGGCTGATGGACGCCGACGTGTACGGCCCGAGCATCCCGCTGATCATGGGCGCCCAGTCCGGACCCAAGCGGGGCGGACGGGGCATCATTCCGGTGTCGGCCCATGGAATTCCGATCATTTCGACCGGGTTCTTCATCAGAAAGGACCAAGCCGTTGTCTGGCGCGGTCCGATGCTGGCGAAGATGGTCGAGCAGCTCACCAACCAAGTCGAGTGGGGCGACCTGGACTACCTGATCATCGACCTGCCACCTGGCACAGGGGATGTGCAACTGAGCCTGTGCCAGCGGCTCGTGCTCACGGGTGCCGTGGTGGTGACGACCCCACAGCCCATGGCGGTGAACGTCGCGGAAAAGGCGATCATCATGTTTCAGCAGCTCAAGACCCCGCTGCTGGGCGTGGTGGAGAACATGAGCTACTTCGAGTCGCGTGGCACCGGCGAGCGCGAGTACATCTTCGGTTCAGGCGGCGCGGAGCGCATCGCCTCGCGCTGGAACTCCCCGGTGCTGGGCAAGATCCCCTTGGCAACCACCATCCGCGTGACCTCCGACGACGGTCGGCCGATCGTGCTGGCAGAGCCAGAGGCACCCGCAGCGACGGCCTTCCTCGACGTGGCCAAGGAACTCGGTGCGGCGGTGGCCGCCCGCAACTTGGCCGCCGAGCAGGAAGCAATGGTGCAGATTAACTTCTGAACCGCTGACCGCGGCTACGGATTGTTTGCGCCGGCTACGGAAACGAGCCGCGAGGCCTCCAGCAGGCTGTCCACGGTGCCTGCGTCCGTCCACCAGCCGTCCAGCAGATCCCAGCGCAGAGAGCCCTCGGCAATGTACTGGTTGTTGACGTCGGTGATCTCGAGTTCGCCCCGCGCAGACCGCTCCAGCCTATCGATCTTGTCGAACACCGTGCCGTCGTACATGTAGATGCCGGTCACCGCGTACTTGGAACCCGGCGAGTCAGGCTTCTCATCGATTGCGATGACGTTGCCATTCTCGAAGCGGGGCACGCCGTAGCGGCCCGGATCGGGGACCTCCTTGAGCACGATCCGCGCACCGCTGGGCTGCATCCGGAATGCGTCCACTGATGCGGCGAAGCTGCGCTCCACGATGTTGTCGCCCAGCATCACGCAGAGCTTCTCTCCGCGCGAGAAGTAACGCGCCAGATCCAGCGCTTCCGCGATCCCGCCCTCACCGGGCTGGTGAGTGTAGTCCAAGTGCTTGAGGCCAAACTCTTTGCCATTGCCAAGCAGCTCAAGGAAGTCACCAGCGTTGCGACCGCCCGTGACGACAAGGATTTCCTCGATGCCGACGTTGACAAGCGCCTGGATCGGGTAGTAGATCATCGGCTTGTCGTAGACGGGGAGAAGATGCTTGTTGAGAATCCGCGTGATCGGGTTTAGACGCCGGCCTAGGCCTCCGGCTAGGACGACACCACGCACTGAGGTATTGATTTTAACAATAGGTGCTTTGGCGCCATGCGGCCAGCGCCCGCACGAAACTTGGACGCAGAACTAGCCCGGATACCGAACCAGAGGATGGCCTGCAGACAGTGTGGAGTCGCAGCGAACGGTCGACTCACCCGCCAGCAGGTACGGGTCGCGGCCTGATCGAACTCAATCAGAGGGCCCTGTCGAGACGTTAGTACGAATCCGCACGACCACTAGCCCAAGTTTGCCACCCCATTTCACAAGTCGTTTGCAATGAGAACATTGCGGTCACCGAATCAGGCGTGTGGCACTGCATTCCGTGCATTTTTCCTTCGTCGTCTGGGCTGGAAGACGAGCTTGCGGACCCCGTCCGGCGAGGCGTCCACGCCCAGCCGCTCGTGGATCGCCCGCTGCCAGGACTCGGCCCGCGTCGCCTTGCGCGCGGGCTTGCGGTGGTGGATCGGGCGCGGTCCCAGTGCGCTCCCGAGGGAGCGGAAGACGACCTCCAGGTCGGTCCGCGTCACGCAGGTGCGCCACAGCCGCTCGGCGTCCCAGCCGACGCTGTTGGTGCGCGGGCCGTGGACCCCGGGATGGGTTGCCCTGCTGCCCTCCAGCGGCTGCCGCTTCCAGGCCACCGCCGTCGCGTTGCGGCCCTTGTCGTCCGCCTGCACGTCGATCGCGCAGTGCGGGGCGGCGGACGGATGGCGGGCCTGCAGCCGTCCGATGCGCTGCCAGACCTTCTCCACGCGCCTAGTCGTGCCCTGGCGCGACAGGCCCTCGTGCAGCGTCTGCAGAGCCGTCTCGCGGCGCTCGCCGGCCTGCACGTCGATCGCCCGCTCCTGCTCCGCCCGCTGCGCGGACGCGCAGCCAGGCGCGTTCCCCTCCGTGGCGAGACCCCTGTCGAGCACGACGGCCGCCTCGGGCGGCGCGTCCAGTGCCGTCGGCATGGCCTGCAGCGCGCCGCCCTCGGCGACGTTACCGGCCAGGACACTGGAGCGGCGCACGAAGCCGCTGGCGTCCAGCGCCAGGCCCAGCGTGAGCGGCGGACAGTCGTGGCGCTTCTCCCTGGAATGGCCGCGGCGGGCCAGCGGCCGCCGGTCCGCCGCGCCCTCGCAGCACGTGCTGGTCCGGTCGTGCAGGGTGACGGTGGGCTGCAGGTCGAACAGGTCGGCGGCGCGCTGGAAGAGACGCGTCTCGATCGTGTCGCGGTGGCGCAGCAGGCGGTCGCTGGCGCGCTGCAGGGCGTTCCGGCCCATAGTCTCGCAGTCGCAGCCGAGCAGCTCGCCCAGGGCGCTGCGCTGGCGCAGCCAGTGCCACGCGGCGCGCTCGGAGGCCGGCGCGGCCATGCGGCCGACGAGGCTGCCGAGGACGGCGGCGCGCTGCGCACCGGACAGGCCCAGCTGCTCGAGCAGGGACGGCGGACGGAGCTGCCGCATGGCCCACAGGGCGACGTGCTCGACGCCGACCGAGCGCGGGCGGACCAGCTCCAGGGAGTCGACATCGACTCGCGGCAGGGCGGCCGCCGGGCCCACAGGGGAGACGCCGGCCTGCACCAGCTGGGCGGCGCTGCGCTGGGCCTCGTCCCCGCGCGGCAGGGCGACGTGGCGGCCGAGGTTGCGCAGGGTGCGCTGGCGCACCCTGGAGCCGCAGCGGACGAGGCGCTGGGTGAAGTGGGGCTCCTGGCCCCTGGCGCGGGGGCGAGTGGGGGTCCGGCGGACGAACAGGCTCCGATGGGAGCAGGCCCTGGGACGGGAGTCAGGGAATTGCAAGTTGCTATGGCACTGCATTGGGGGTTTCACGAGGCTGGCCATGGAAAACCAACGACTTGCGGCGCAAAACACGCCGAATTCGGCCAGAATCGCTCCTCGCTTGGCGAACTTGGGCTAGGAAGCCGTGGTGGAACTCTTCGACGCCCGGCAGGACATGCCAGCGCTCATCGGGAAGGTCGCCTGAACGCCCCCTCCCCGACCCGTTCTCCGCACGCCGTGGCAGGGCAGGCAGGTCTATGTCTCGAGGTTCGAGGCCTCCGGCCTCCTCTCCGGCCTAGCTTCCAAGGCCCGGAGCTTCGCTTCGAGCCCCTCGCGCAGGCGGCGCTCGGCCTCCGCCCTGGCGTCCGCCTCCTCCGCCCTGGCGTCCGCCTCCTCCGCCCTCGCCCTCTCCTCCTCAGCCCTCGCCCTCTCCTTCTCCGCCCTCGCCCTCTCCTTCTCCGCCTTGGCGTCCGCCTCCTCGGCCCTGGCGTCCGCCTCCTCGGCCCTCGCCCTCTCCTCCTCGGCCCTGGCTGTGGCACGGTCACCCCTGGCCACGGCCTCAGGCAAGGACTCAAGGTACTGCTTCGCCCCGGGATCCCACAGCCGCAGCCTCTCCCCGTCGAACACCATCTCCAGCCCGAGAACGGCGCTGCGCAGGCGCACTTCCCCGCCACCTCCGCTCTCCGCCGCAATCTCCTCGTAGCGCTCCCCCTGCAGCCGCAGCCCCTGCAGCCGCACCTCGTGCAGTCCCCCGCTCGGGTCGTACAGCCAGTACTCCTCGACCTGCAGCCACTGGTACAGCTCCCGCTTGTGCGTCCGGTCGTTGTCCGCGGTCGACCGCGACGCCACCTCCAGCACGAACTGCGGCACTCTCCCCTCCTTCCACACCAGGTACGAGTCCCGCGGCGGCTCCCGCCGCACGCCGAGCGCCACGAAGACGTCCGGCGCCACTCTGACGTCCGGATTGCCCTTCTCGTAGTAGATCAGCAGGTCGCCGCCCACCAGCACGTCCTCGCGCCACGCGAAATGGTGCTCCAAGGCAGGCAGGATCGCGTCCAGCGCCCGCCGCTGCCTCTGGTTCTCCGCCACGGGACGCCCGTCCGAACTAGGGTATTCGACAGCCTCCGGGACCGTCTGCGGAGGCCGCCACGCCACCCGCCGCGGCTGCGCCACGGGCACCACCACCTGCTGGTCGACAAGCCCGCGCGCACCGTCGCCTCCCCGCTCCGGCACGCTCGCATTGTATACCCGGGCATGCCCGCACCGGCGCGCAACCGCCGCCATCGCCGTCGGCCACCCAGCCATGGCGCGCCAACGCCCCGGCGCGGCGCCCTGCGGCCAGCGGACTGGGAACGGCGCCAGTCGCACGCGAGCGACGCCGCTGCATGCGGCGCCGAGTGTGCGGCGAGCCAGTCCGTGTCCTGCTGCGCGCAGCCTCCGGGCTCCTCTCCGACATTGGCTTCCAAGGCCCGGAGCTTCGCTTCGAGTCCCTCACGCGGGCGGCGCCTGGACAGCCGTCCCGCTCTCTCCTGCTTGGCCTTGGCTGTGCCACGGTCGCCCCCAGCCACGGCCTCAGGCCAAGGACTCAAGGCACTTCTTCCCCGCGATCTCACAGCCGCAGTCGAGCCCCCCAGCCCCTGTTTGCCACCCCATTGCATGAGTCGTTTGCAATGAGCACATTGCGGTCGCGGAATCAGGCGTGTGGCACTGCATTGCGTGCATTTTCCCTGCGTCGTCTGGGCTGGACGACCAGCTTGCGGACCCCGCCCGGCGAGGCGTCCACGCCCAGCCGCTCGTGGATCGCCCGCTGCCAGGACTCGGCCTGCGTCGCCTTGCGTGCGGGCAGCACGCGTCCGTCCGCCTGGCGGAAGACCGCGGTCACCCGCTGCTGGCCCGCCAGGCGATGGCGCAGCGTCGTCCAGCGGGCCGTCTCCCCGCCCGCAGGCGCTGCCGGACCACCTGGACCAGCTGGCAGGCGAGCACCGACAGGCACAGGCGGCCCGCGCTGCACGCGGGCCTGCGGTGGTGGATCGGACGCGGTCCCAGTGCGCTCTTGAGGGAGCGGAGGACGGCCGCCAGGTCGGTCCGCGTCACGCAGGTGCGCCACAGCCGCTCGGCGTCCCAGCCGACGCTGTTGGTGCGCGGGCCGTGGACCCCGGGATGGGTTGCCCTGCTGCCCTCCAGCGGCTGCCGCTTCCAGGCCACCGCCGTCGCGTTGCGGCCCTTGTCGTCCGCCTGCACGTCGATCGCGCAGTGCGGGGCGGCGGACGGATGGCGGGCCTGCAGCCGTCCGATGCGCTGCCAGACCTTCTCCACGCGCCTGGTCGTGTCCTGGCGCGACAGGCCCTCGTGCAGCGTCCGCAGAGCCGTCTCGAGGCGCGCGCCGGCCTGCCCCGCCATCGCCCGCTCCTGCTCCGCCCGCTGCGCGGACGCGCAGCCAGGCGCGTTCCCCTCCGTGGCGAGACCCCTGTCGAGCACGACGGCCGCCTCGGGCGGCGCGTCCAGTGCCGTCGGCATGGCCTGCAGCGCGCCGCCCTCGGCGACGTTACCGGCCAGGACACTGGAGCGGCGCACGAAGCCGCTGGCGTCCAGCGCCAGGCCCAGCGTGAGCGGCGGACAGTCGTGGCGCTTCTCCCTGGAATGGCCGCGGCGGGCCAGCGGCCGCCGGTCCGCCGCGCCCTCGCAGCACGTGCTGGTCCGGTCGTGCAGGGTGACGGTGGGCTGCAGGTCGAACAGGTCGGCGGCGCGCTGGAAAAGACGCGTCTCGATCGTGTCGCGGTGGCGCAGCAGGCGGTCGCTGGCGCGCTGCAGGGCGTTCCGGCCCATGGTCTCGCAGTCGCAGCCGAGCAGCTCGCCCAGGGCGCTGCGCTGGCGCAGCCAGTGCCACGCGGCGCGCTCGGAGGCCGGCGCGGCCATGCGGCCGACGAGGCTGCCGAGGACGGCGGCGCGCTGCGCACCGGACAGGCCCAGCTGCTCGAGCAGGGACGGCGGACGGAGCTGCCGCATGGCCCACAGGGCGACGTGCTCGACGCCGACCGAGCGCGGGCGGACCAGCTCCAGGGAGTCGACATCGACTCGCGGCAGGGCGGCCGCCGGGCCCACAGGGGAGACGCCGGCCTGCACCAGCTGGGCGGCGCTGCGCTGGGCCTCGTCCCCGCGCGGCAGGGCGACGTGGCGGCCGAGGTTGCGCAGGGTGCGCTGGCGCACCCTGGAGCCGCAGCGGACGAGGCGCTGGGTGAAGTGGGGCTCCTGGCCCCTGGCGCGGGGGCGGGTGGGGGTCCGGCGGACGAACAGGCTCCGATGGGAGCAGGCCCTGGGGCGAGAGTCAGGGAATTGCAAGTTGCTATGGCACTGCATTGGAGGTTTCAGGAGGCTGGCCATGGAAAACCAACGACTTGCGGCGCAAAACACGCCGAATTCGGCCAGAATCGCTCCTCGCTTGGCGAACTTGGGCTAGGAAGCCGTGGTGGAACTCTTCGACGCCCGGCAGGACATGCCAGCGCTCATCGGGAAGGTCGCCTGAACGCCCCCTCCCCGACCCGTTCTCCGCACGCCGTGGCAGGGCAGGCAGGTCTATGTCTCGAGGTTCGAGGCCTCCGGCCTCCTCTCCGGCCTAGCTTCCAAGGCCCGGAGCTTCGCTTCGAGCCCCTCGCGCAGGCGGCGCTCGGCCAGTCGCCCCGCTCTCTCCTTCTCCGCCCTCGCGTCTGCCTCCTCGGCCCTCGCCCTCTCCTCCTCGGCCCTCGCCCTCTCCTCCTCGGCCCTGGCCCTCTCCTTCTCCGCCCTCGCCCTCTCCTCCTCCGCCCTGGCGTCCGCCTTCTCGGCCCTCGCCCTCTCCTTCTCGGCCCTCGCCCTCTCCTCCTCGGCCCTGGCTGTGGCACGGTCACCCCTGGCCACGGCCTCAGGCAGGGACTCAAGGTACTGCTTCGCCCCGGGATCCCACAGCCGCAGCCTCTCCCCGTCGAACACCATCTCCAGCCCGAGAACGGCGCTGCGCAGGCGCACTGCCCCCGCCACCTCCGCTCTCCGCCGCAATCTCCTCGTAGCGCTCCCCCTGCAGCCGCAGCCCCTGCAGCCGCACCTCGTGCAGTCCCCCGCTCGGGTCGTACAGCCAGTACTCCTCGACCTGCAGCCACTGGTACAGCTCCCGCTTGTGCGTCCGGTCGTTGTCCGCGTTCGACCGCGACGCCACCTCCAGCACGAACTGCGGCACTCTCCCCTCCTTCCACACCAGGTACGAGTCCCGCGGCGGCTCCCGCCGCACGCCGAGCGCCACGAAGACGTCCGGCGCCACTCTGACGTCCGGATTGCCCTTCTCGTAGTAGATCAACAGGTCGCCGCCCACCAGCACGTCCTCGCGCCACGCGAAATGGTGCTCCAAGGCAGGCAGGATCGCGTCCAGCGCCCGCCGCTGCCTCTGGTTCTCCGCCACGGGACGCCCGTCCGAACTAGGGTATTCGACAGCCTCCGGGACCCTCTGCGGAGGCCGCCACGCCACCCGCCGCGGCTGCGCCACGGGCACCACCACTTGCTGGTCGACAAGCCCGCGCACACCGTCGCCTCCCCGCTCCGGCACGCTCGCATTGTATACCCGGGCATGCCCGCACCGGCGCGCAACCGCCGCCAGCGCCGTCGGCCACCCAGCCATTGCGCGCAACCGCCCCGTCGCGGCGCCATGCTGCCAGCGGACGGGGAACGGCGCCAGTCGCACGCGGGCGGCGCTTGGACAGCCGTCCTGCTCTCTCCTGCTTGGCCTTGGCTGTGCCACGGTCGCCCCCAGCCACGGCCTCAGGCCAAGGACTCAAGGCACTGCTTCCCCGCGATCTCACAGCCGCAGTCGAGCCCCCCCCCCCCCCCAGCCCCTGTTTGCCACCCCATTGCATGAGTCGTTTGCAATGAGCACATTGCGGCCGCGGAATCAGGCGTGTGGCACTGCATTGCGTGCATTTTCCCTGCGTCGTCTGGGCTGGACGACCAGCTTGCGGACCCCGCCCGGCGAGGCGTCCACGCCCAGCCGCTCGTGGATCGCCCGCTGCCAGGACTCGGCCTGCGTCGCCTTGCGTGCGGGCAGCACGCGTCCGTCCGCCTGGCGGAAGACCGCGGCCACCCGCTGCTGGCCCGCCAGGCGATGGCGCAGCGTCGTCCAGCGGGCCGTCTCCCCGCCCGCCCGCAGGCGCTGCCGGACCACCGGGACCAGCTGGCAGGCGAGCACCGACAGGCACAGGCGGCCCGCGCTGTGCGCGGGCCTGCGGTGGTGGATCGGGCGCGGTCCCAGTGCGCTCTTGAGGGAGCGGAGGACGGCCTCCAGGTCGGTCAACGTCACATAGGTGCGCCACAGCCGCTCGGCGTCCCAGCCGACGCTGCTGGTGCGCAGGCCGTGGACCCCGGGATGGGTCGCCCCGCTGCCCTCCAGCGGCTGCCGCTTCCAGGCCACCGCCGTCGCGTTGCGGCCCCTGTCGTCGGCCTGCACGTCGATCGCGCAGTGCGGGGCGGCGGACGGATGGCGGGCCTGCAGCCGTCCGATGCGCTGCCAGACCTTCTCCACGCACCTGGTCGTGCCCTTGCGCGACAGGCCCTCGTGCAGCCGTCCGCAGAGCCAGGTCTCGAGGCTGGGGGGCGAGGATGCGCTCGACGCGGGCGCGCGCCGGCCAGTCCCCGCGCGGCAGGGCGAAGTGACGGCCGAGGTTGCGCAGGGTGCGCTGGCGCACCCTGAAGCCGGAGCGGACGAGGCGGTGGGTGAAGTGGGGCTCCTGGCCCTTGGCGCGGGGACGGTGGGGGGGGGGGGGGCGGCGGACGAACAGGCTCCGATGGGAGCAGGCCTTGGGGCGGGAGTCAGGGAATTGCAAGTTGCTATGGCACTGCATTGGAGGTTTCCGGAGGCTGGCCATGGAAAACCAACGACTTGCGGCGCAAAACACGCCGAATTCGGCCAGAATCGCTCCTCGCTTGGCGAACTTGGGCCAGGAAGCCGTGGTGGAACTCTTCGACGCCCGGCAGGACATGCCAGCGCTCATCGGGAAGGTCGCCTGAACGCCCCCTCCCCGACCCGTTCTCCGCACGCCGTGGCAGGGCAGGCAGGTCTATGTCTCGAGGTTCGAGGCCTCCGGTCTCCTCTCCGGCCTAGCTTCCAAGGCCCGGAGCTTCGCTTCGAGCCCCTCGCGCAGGCGGCGCTCGGCCAATCGCCCCGCTCTCTCCTTCTCCGCCCTCGCCCTCTCCTCCTCGGCCCTAGCGTCCGCCTCCTCGGCCCTGGCATCCGCCTCCTCGGCCCTCGCCCTCTCCTTCTCCGCCCTGGCGTCCGCCTTCTCGGCCCTGGCATCCGCCTTCTCGGCCCTCGCCCTCTCCTCCTCGGCCCTGGCTGTGGCACGGTCACCCCTGGCCACGGCCTCAGGCAGGGACTCAAGGTACTGCTTCGCCCCGGGATCCCACAGCCGCAGCCTCTCCCCGTCGAACACCATCTCCAGCCCGAGAACGGCGCTGCGCAGGCGCACTTCCCCCGCACCTCCGCTCTCCGCCGCAATCTCCTCGTAGCGCTCCCCCTGCAGCCGCAGCCCCTGCAGCCGCACCTCGTGCAGCCCCCCGCTCGGGTCGTACAGCCAGTACTCCTCGACCTGCAGCCACTGGTACAGCTCCCGCTTGTGCGTCCGGTCGTTGTCCGCGGTCGACCGCGACGCCACCTCCAGCACGAACTGCGGCACTCTCCCCTCCTTCCACACCAGGTACGAGTCCCGCGGCGGCTCCCGCCGCACGCCAAGTGCCACGAAGACGTCCGGCGCCACTCTGACGTCCGGACTGCCCTTCTCGTAGTAGAGCAGCAGGTCGCCGCCCACCAGCACGTCCTCGCGCCACGCGAAATGGTGCTCCAAGGCAGGCAGGATCGCGTCCAGCGCCCGCCGCTGCCTCTGGTTCTCCGCCACGGGACGCCCGTCCGAACTAGGGTATTCGACAGCCTCCGGGACCCTCTGCGGAGGCCGCCACGCCACCCGCCGCGGCTGCGCCACGGGCACCACCACTTGCTGGTCGACAAGCCCGCGCGCACCGTCGCCTCCCCGCTCCGGCACGCTCGCATTGTATACCCGGGCATGCCCGGACCGGCGCGCAACCGCCGCCATCGCCGTCGGCCACCCAGCCATTGCGCGCAACCGCCCCGTCGCGGCGCCCTGCGGCCAGCGGACGGGGAACGGCGCCAGTCGCACGCGGGCGACGCCGCTGCATGCGGCGCCGAGTGTGCGGCGAGCCAGTCCGTGTCCTGCTGCGCGAAGCCTCCGGGCTCCTCTCCGACATTGGCTTCCAAGGCCCGGAGCTTCGCTTCGAGCCCCTCACGCGGGCGGCGCCTGGACAGCCGTCCCGCGCTCTCCTTCGCGGCCCTGGCTGTGCCACGGCCGCCCCCAGCCACGGCCTCAGGGCAAGGACTCAAGGCACTGCTTCCCCGCGATCGCACAGCCGCAGTCGAGCCCCCCAGCCCCTGTTTGCCACCCCATTGCATGGGTCGTTTGCAATGAGCACATTGCGGCCGCGGAATCAGGCGTGTGGGCACTCCATTCCGTGCATGTTCCCTTCGTCGTCTGGGCTGGACGACCAGCTTGCGGACCCCGCCCGGCGAGGCGTCCACGCCCAGCCGCTCGTGGATCGCCCGCTGCCAGGACTCGGCCCGCGTCGCCCTTGCGCGCGTGCAGCATGCGTCCGTCCGCCTGGCAGGCGAGCACCGACAGGCACAGGTGGCCCGCGCTGCGCGTGGGCCTGCGGTGGTGGATCGGGCGCGGTCCCAGTGCGCTCCCGAGGGAGCGGAGGACGGCCTCCAGGTCGGTCCGCGTCACGCAGGTGCGCCACAGCCGCCCGGCGTCCCAGCCGACGCTGCTGGTGCGCGGGCCGTGGACCCCGGGATGGGTCGTGCCCTGGCGCGACAGACCCTCGTGCAGCGTCTGCAGAGCCGTCTCGTGTCGCGGTGGCGCGGCAGGCGGTCGCTGGCGCGCTGCAGGGCGTTCCGGCCCATGGTCTCGCAGTCGCAGCCGAGCGGCTCGCCCAGGGCGCTGCGCTGGCGCAGCCAGTGCCACGTGGCGCGCTGCCCACAGGGCGACGTGCTCGACGCCGACCGAGCGCGGGCGGACCAGCTCCAGGGAGTCGACGTCGACCCGCGGCAGGGCGGCCGACGGGTCGTCGGCGCCGTCGGCCGGGGCCGCCGGGCCCACGGGGGAGACGCCGGCCTGCACCAGCTGGGCGGCGCTGCGCTGGGCCTCGTCCTCGACCGCGGGGCAGCAGGCCCCGAACTCGAGGGAGCGCTGGGGGGCGAGGATGCGCTCGACGCGGGCGCACAGCGCCGGCCCGTCCCCGCGCGGCAGGGCGACGTGGCGGCCGAGGTTGCGCAGGGTGCGCTGGCGCACCCTGGAGCCGCAGCGGACGGAGCGGACGAGGCGCTGGGTGAACTGGGGCTCCTGGCCCCTGGCGCGGGGGCGAGTGGGGGTCCCGGCGGACGAACAGGCTCCGATGGGAGCAGGCCCTGGGACGGGAGTCAGGGAATTGCAAGTTGCTGTGGCACTACATTTGGGATTTCAGGCGGCTGGCCATTGAAAATCAACGACTTGCGGCGCAAAACACGCCGAATTCGGCCAAAATCGCTCCTCGCTTGGCGAACTTGGGCTAGGCGGGCAGCGTCGCGGGCCTCGTCGGTGTCGCTCTTCCGATAGAACTCGGAGGGTGTCAGGTCCTGGGCGCCGTAGAAGGCGAGTTCCCAGTCATGCCGCAGAGTTCGGGATGCCGTGGCAAGCCGCTCGATGTTCGACGGCTAGCAGGAGTCCCTTGAGGGCGAGTTCGACGATCTCCTGCGATTCTCGAACCACATCGGCCCAACTCCCAGCCTCATACAGGACATCGACCGCCCCGAGGCGTGCGGTAGCCCGTCTGACGTAGTCGGCGGCAAGAGTGCGATTGCGCATCATGAGGCCCCTGTCCAGTAGGGTGGCCGTGCACGATGCGTCGCTCCAGACGCCCGGCGGCGATTGCCCGTCGAATTTGCGCCAGATGCGCCGACAGCTTTCAATCGCGCTCGAAAAGGATGATCCCATCAACTGCCACTTCCGCCCACAGGGCGCTGAACTTCCCTTTGAGAGGAGGGTGGGTGAAGTGCGGATCCACGCAGTGTTCCCGCCATCTGACCGGCTCCGCGTCCCAGTTTCGGTACAAGGCACGGCTCAGTGTGAGACGCGACTCGACGACAATGAGGGCATCAACGTCCGAGGCAGGCGTCGCTTCTCCGCGCACCCAGGAACCGTGAAGGACAACCGCCGAGAGTGCGTCGCCAGCCACCTCGCGGGCACGAGCGAGAACCGATGCCGCGTCCGCGTCAATGCTTCCACCGACGCCGGCCGTGGCTAACTGCCGCACACAGTACGCGTTGAGCGACAGACCGCATGCGCGCGCAGCAGCGTGCAAAGAGGCATGCAGGTCCGGTGGCATCCGCAAGAGGAATCGACCGGATTTCCGCGCTGCACTGACTGATATCACTCTTGATCCAAACTAGTATCGTTCTCCGATCATTGTGATATTCCCAGAAGAGTCCACGCGGATCGTCGTTTCGGAGCTGGCGAAGCGCCGCGAACTACTGGACCTCGGCTTGTCGCGGTGTATCCAGCTTCTGACGCGCGAACCAAGGGACAGACGATCCTCGACCCGCATCGAAACGGCCTCGCGTTGAGGCGACAAGTCGGACCTTAGGACCGGTCGACGCGGGGTGCCCGATACGAGGATCGGATGCGGCGTTCTCGGCACAGGCTGCTACGAGTGCCAGAGTAGGTGAGTGGCGCGGCTGCGTCACGTCGCGAGGGACGCTGCAGGACTCGCCTCGTCAGTCTCGACCCACAGGTTCCGTAGTCCACGCAGCACAGTCTGGTGGCGACGCACTGGCTCAGCGACGAGCCGGACTGTTGAAAACCTGCGCATCATGGCGCCAAACGCAATGCGACCCTCCAGTTCCGCAAGGTATGTGCCCAGACAGTAGTGGATGCCCCGGCCGAACGAGAGGTGACTGGATCCGGCACGCCGTATGTCCAAGACGTCTGGATTCTCGAAGACATCGGGGTCCCGATTGGCAGCTCCGATCAAACTGACCACGACCTGCCCAGCTCGTATCTTCCGGCCTCCAAGTTCGACGTCAGCGGTCGCCGCACGGACGTCGAGTTGCACGGGAGAGTCGTACCGGAGGAGTTCATTCACGGCCGAACCCATCAGGTCGGGACGATCGCGGACCAAGCGGAACTGATCGGGATTCGCCAGCAACGCCAGCATCCCGTTTCCGATCAGGTTCCTCGTTGTCTCGTTGCCAGCCACTAGGATCAGGATCAGGGTCCGGACCAATTCGTCGTGCGTCAGCTTGTCCCCCTCCTCTTCCGCTGCGAGGAGGGCGCTGATGATGTCGTCTCGCGGATCCGACCTCCTGAGCCGGATGATCCCTTCGAAGTACTCGGTCAGTTCGGCGGTAGCGGTACGAACACGACCGACTTCGTCGTCGTCGAGCATCGGCTCAATGTTGAGGGAGATGTCGTTCGACCACCGCTCGAAGCGAGACATGTCCTCGGAGGGCACACCCAGCATTTCAGCGATGACCGTGACAGGCAGCGGATAGGCAATGGATGCCATCAGGTCGAAGCGACCGGATGCCGCCGCGGTGCCGACCAGCTCGTCCGCGATGCGCTCAATCCGAGGACGGAGGCGCTCGATGGAGCGGCGCGTGAATGCCTGCGACACCAAGGACCGCAACCGGGTGTGATCCGGGGGATCGGTCTCAATCAAGCTCGTCAGGCCGGTCCGACGCTGGATGTCGCTCGCCCAGCCGCTCGAAAACGTCGCGTGGTCTCTCAGTACCCGATCGACGTCCCTGTATCGGGTAATCGCCCACGCGTTGATCAGCCGCATCTTATGCACCGGATCCCTCCGGCGCAGTTCGCTGTAGAGCGGATACGGGTCGGCTATGGCCTGAGACGAACCTGGGTGGTAGGAGATGCCCGACTCGAGACGCTCCCATCCGAGCAGCGCCTGTATCGCAACAGGCTGCACGACCCTTTGGGCTAGCCAGGTTCCGATACTCACCAGACTTCCCTCGCGTGGGACCACCCTTAAGTTCGCACGAGCGGGGCTGGATGCGCAGCTAGCTGCCGGCGCGGGAGCCGTTCTTTCGATTGGCGCCGTTGCGACTGGCCTTAGCAGGCGAACTTCATGCGCCGTGGCAAGGCGCCTTCTCTAGTGGGTGCGAATCCCACGCAACGACTGGCGCTCCGGCTGGACGAGTCATGGAGCACTCCAGCCCGCGGCTACAGGAGCAGCCGGTCACCAAGTCTTGCGCACCATGCGCAGCACGAAGAACTCATGGATCTGCTGCTTAAGGATCGGCATCGAGCCCAGCACCGCGATGAGGTTGGGCACCGCCATCAGGGCGTTCATCGTGTCCGAGATCTTCCACACCGCTTCCAGTCCGCCGACGGCACCCACGAACACGGCCCCGATCCAGACGAACCGGTACGGCCGTATGGCCTTCAGGCCAAACAGGTACGAGATTCCGGTCTCGCCGTAGTATGCCCAGCCGATGATCGTGGAGAACCCAAACATCGAAATGCAGAGCGCGACCAGCTGACCGCCCCACTGCCCCGGCAGACCCGTGTCGAAGGCCATCGCTGTAAGAGCGATGCCAGTCTCGCCCGAGTCCCAGACTCCGGTCGAGAGGACGAGTGCGGCAGTGAGCATGCACACGACCAAGGTGTCCAGAAATACGCCGAATATGCCGTAGGTCGCCTGCCGTGCCGGATGGTCCGTGACGGCGGCGGAGTGAACGATGGGGGCGCTGCCCAAACCGGCCTCGCTCGAGAACAGACCTCGCGCCACGCCGGTCCTAGCCGCCGCGGCTGCAGTGGCTCCAAGGAATCCGCCTGCGGCGGCGTGACCGCTGAACGCGGAGTTGAGGACCAGCGTGAAGACACCCGGAAGCCGTGAGAGGTCACTGAACACGATCATCGTTGCGCAGATGGTGTAGACGAGGCACATCACCGGCACCAGGATCGAAGTCACGTCGGCGATGCGCCGGATGCCGCCGATGATCACCAAGGTCGTGAGGAACGCGAGCAGGATTCCGGTGACCCAGGTCGGAACGGAGAGGGCGCCCGCCAGACCGGTCGCAACGGTGTTGGCCTGCGTCATGTTGCCGATGCCCAGCGCGGCGAGGGAGCACATGACGGCGAAGGTCGCACCCAACCAGCGCAACCCGAACCGCCGGCTCAGTACATACATCGCGCCTCCGCGCAGCGCTCCGTCGGTGTCGCGGTGGCGGTACTCCAGCGCCACGGCAATCTCGGCGTACTTGGTGGCCATGCCCACCAAGCCGGTCACGAACATCCAGAACACCGCACCCGGACCACCCGTGGCGATGGCAATGGACACGCCCGCGACGTTACCCACCCCAAGGGTTGCCGACAGGGATGTGGCGAGGGCCTGGTAGGCCGAGACGGTGCCTTCCGCGCCAGGGTGCCTGCGCCCGTCAACCACCTGCCGAACGCTGAAGAAGAACCGGCGGAACTGGACCGCCCGGGTGGCGACCGTCAACACCAGCCCAGACCCCACCAGCAGGATCATCATGGGCGTGCCCCAAACGAGAGCGTTGAGGCTACTATTGAGTTCGAGGAGCCAGTTCATGGTCCGCGAAGTTAGCTCTCCATTGTAGGGTTGGACGGAGGGGCGGTGCCTGAGACTTCCATCTGACGAGAATGAATCTGCAGCTTGCATTCGGTCGCGATGGTGCAACGGTCGACATTCCCGACCGCCTTCAGGCCCAAGTGCTGCGTCCTCGGTTCGCCCTTGGCCAGCCCGACGAGGAGGCCGCCATCCAGGACGCCATCGCCAATCCGATCGGCGCCCCCGCCCTCACGGCCATGGCCCGGGGACGACACAGCGCGGCCATCGCGGTGTGCGACATTACGCGGCCCGCGCCCAACCGGACGGTGCTGCCGCCCGTGATCGCCGCCTTGGAAGCGGCGGGCATCGCGCCGGAGAACATCACCCTGCTGATCGCAACCGGCCTGCACCGTGAAGCGACGCCAGACGAAGTCGACGAGATCCTCGGAACCGAGATCGCGGCACGACATCCAGTTCACTCCCATCGCGCCCGCGAGATCGACGAGCAGACGTTTCTGGGCGAAACGACCGGCGGCACGCAGGCGTTCGTGGACACGCGATTCGTCGAGGCCGACCTGCACTTGACGCTGGGCTTTATCGAACCGCACCTCATGGCTGGATTCTCTGGCGGGCGCAAGCTGATCTCGATCGGACTGGCAGGGGAGCGCACGATCAAGCGTCTCCACAGCCCACTGTACATGCGCGATCCGAATGCCACGGAGGGCTCGTTCCCCGCCAACCCGCTGCACCGGGAACTGCTCGAGATCGCAGCCATGGCGGGACACGACTTCATGGTGGACGTTGCGCTGACGGAATCGCGGGAGATCGCAGCCGTATTCGCCGGAGAGCCCGTCCAAGCGCATGCCCGCGGCGTGAACTTCGTCCGCCAGTCCACTCTGGCGCATGTGTCCGGGCCGGCTGACGGAGTCATCACCACGTCCGGCGGATATCCGCTGGACATGACCTTCTACCAGGCGGTGAAGGGCCTCACCGCCGCCTCGCACGTTGTCCGCGACGGCGGGGAGATCCTTCTCGCGGCCGCCTGCACGGAAGGACTCGGCAGCCCCGAGTTCAGCGAGCTCGTGCGCAGCTCGATGGACTCCGGAGAATTGCTCGACGCGCTGGCGGACCGGTCGGTCCGCGTGGACCAGTGGCAGGCGGAGAAGCTGGCCATGGTCGCTCAGCGGACGCATCTCTCCTTTTGCGTGCCCGGCGTCGACGAAGTCGATCGAGCCAAGCTCTGGGGTCCGTCGCACACGGATCCTCAAGAGGCGGTCGACAGCATGGTCGGACGTCTGCGGGACGGTGCGCAGGTCATCGTCATCCCGGAAGGGCCCTATGTCTTTTCACAGGTCCAAGCCGGGGCAGCGCCAAGTGCAGAGTCTGGTGGACCAGATGGGACTTGAACCCACAACCTCCGCATTGCGAACGCGGCGCTCTCCCGATTGAGCTACTGGCCCAGTCCTCGCATCATTGTAACAACGGTGCCCTGTGAACCCTTCGACAAAAGGGCCCACTTCGACGCCCGCGAAGCCCGACGAACCCCTTGATACATTCCCTGCTCCTCGGTAGAATCTTACCTGCACTGGCCTGCGTTCCCATGCCCCTCCGCAGTCGGGCTGGAAGAACCCCTCGCACCGAAGCGCCTGCACTGGCCTGCGTTCCCATGTCCCTCTGCAGTTGCAGCCGGCTGCTGGCCCCCGCCATTCTGGCGATCCTAGCGGTCAACCCGACCGTCCACGCACAAGAATCCACCGAACGACCGCACGTCCTTCTGATCACGGTTGACACGCTGCGCGCCGACCACCTCGCGTCGTACGGCTACCACAAGCGGACCAGCCCGGCCATGGACAAGCTGGCCGAGGAGGGCGTGCGCTTCGATCGGGCCTATGCGGCGATCCCCATGACGGGGCCGTCGCACTTCTCCATGTTCACCGGGCGCTACCCCCAGGAGCATGGAGCGCGCATCAATGGCGTGTCGCTGCCGGACAACACCAAGTGGATCACCGTGCCGCAAGTGCTCCGCCGGTTCGGCTACAAATCGGCAGCGTTTGTCAGCGCGTGGCCGCTGGTCGGCCGTCTGACGCGGCTCGACCGGCACTTCGACCACTACGACGAGGAAATGACTCGGTCCTACCAGCTCGTCCATTCGATGCGCTGGGCCGAGGACGTGACAAGGCCGGCGATCCGATGGCTGGACGAGCACAAGGACGAGGAGAACATCTTCCTCTGGGTGCACTACTTCGACCCGCACGAGCCCTACAACCTGCGGGACGAATTCGCCGATCCCGAGATCGTGGGCGAATTGGATTCGAAGCGCGCTCCGAGGAATGCGGAGGTCGCCAACCGCATCCGCAGGTACGACTCGGAGATCGGCTACGCGGACTACCACATCGGCCGTCTGCTCGCCCAGCTCGAACGTCATGGTCTGGCTGACAACACGCTGGTGGTGCTGGTCTCCGACCACGGCGAGGGCCTCGGGGAGCACGGCTTCGTGGGGCACGGGCGCTGGCTCTACGAGAGCACCGTAAGAGTTCCATGGATCATGCGCCTACCCGGCACGATCCCACCGGGAACGGTCGTCACGAACAACGTGTCAACGATGGACCTCGCCCCGACACTGCTGGACATCGCAGTGCCGGAATTCCGTAGCGAAGGCCAGATCACGTTCTCGTTCGCAGGCCAGAGCCAGGTTGCTGCGATCACCACCCAGGCCAAGGCGGAGCCACGCTCGATCCACTTCGTGTCATTCGACGGGAAGAAGGGGTTCGCTCCGAGCTGGCTGTCGTGGATCTGGAAGCCGAACGTTGGATTGCCCTACCGCATGGGCAAGCTGGACGGTTTGGTCAAGATGATCTGGACCCCCGTGGACAGCGTCTTCGAGATGTTCGACCTCGCCAGCGACCCGTTCGAGACGGGCCCACAGACCCTAGCCGAGCACGACCAGCGCTACCAGTTCGAGGAAGCTGCCTTCGAGCGCTGGTTCGAGTCCACCGACCTGGCCGAGAGCGAGGCTCGCCTCGGGAAACGAGACATCGAGATCCTAGAGAGCCTTGGCTACATCAATCGCTAGGCTGATCCGGCGGCGCTTCCGCCTCCGCGTTCTCGGCCAGCGATGCCGTCGCGGAGTCGAGATCGTCCACAATCTGTCCGACCCGCTCGGCGACGCTCGCCCGGTACGCGGCCAGCTGCTCTTGCGCGCTGAGGGACTCATCGGCGATGTGCAGGGCAGTCAGGATCGCGTGCTGGTAGCCGTCCGAGGTGGGGATGTCGCCCGCCACGAGCGCCATCGTCTCGTCAACCTTACGCGCCAGGGCGCGACTGCGCTCCGGGTCGTCGCCGACAAGCCGATACCGCCGGCCTCGGATGACGACATCGACAGGGACCATGGCGGCAATCTGCTCAGCCACCCTGCTCCAGTTCGTCGATGCGCTGGATCAACGCCTCGATGCGCTTGCGCACCGCCGCCTGCACTTCGTCGCCGTCAATGCGCTTCTTCAGCAGGATGACTTCCATCTCGCGCTCCTGCAGCGCGGACCGCAGCTTGCTGACTTCGGCCTCCGCGCTCCGTCGTGCGGCGGTCGCCTCACGACGGTCCTCCACAAGAGACACGATGCGTCGCTCGAGCTGACCAAACAGGTCCCGCTCGTCCCTCGCCGCCTCTGGTGTCTGCCCGGCGTCCATCGCTCCGGCCTCAAGAAACGGCGGGCACCCGGATCACCCACAGGTCGCCGGCGACCGCGGCGGATGCGATGGTGCGCAAGAGAGGACTTGAACCTCCACGGGATTTAACTCCCACTAGGACCTGAACCTAGCGCGTCTGCCAATTCCGCCACTTGCGCACGCGAGCGGCCCAACGGCCCCTCCGCGAGGAAGGTCCGCTCCCTTGCTCATTGTAGGATATCGCCTCATCCTCGCCCCGAGACGAACCGGGCAAGGGAAGCCAGGCTCAGGCCGGTGCCGAACCCCTCGACCTCCTCCGGGCGGGCACGGCAGAGAAACAGCGCATATGAGACCGTGACCGAATCACGCGCGGGGATCCAGCCGATGGTGCGCTCCCCAAAGAGCCTGCCTCGGTCCAGCGCCTCGCGGCGCGTCTCGGGAAACGGCGAGACGCCGAACTCCATTCCCCGCGTCAGCGTTCTGCCGTTCCACGGGGTGTGGGAGCGGGAGAAATTCTCTTCCCAGATGCCCAGCCACGGGAAGTCCGCACGCCGCCACACGTAGCCGAACAGGGTCTCCTGCCCGGGGTGGTACGCCGCGAAGAACGCTTGCTCGCTGGACGGATCCATCAGATGCGCCGTATAGCCGCCCGACCTCTCGTCCTCGGGCAGACGCCGCAGGTCGCTGACACCGCCCGCGGCGAGGGGCGCGTCGGGCCAGTCGAACTCCCCTCCGATCTGGAACCGCTCAAGCTCGGGCTCCGGCGCGAACGCCACGTCGAGGACCTTGGACTTGGTCGCCCACAGCTCGAACAATGTGGCGCCCTTCTCGAGGAACGGCGGACCAAGCGTGGCATGCTGGGTCCAGCCGACAGGTCGGTCGATGCCGGTCAGGTTCGTGGCGGTCTCCTCAATCTGCACCCGCCCGCTACCGGGTGCGAGAGTCAGCCGACGCTGGAGCCGCATGCCCGCCAGCGGCAGGTCGGCGCTGGCCGTCAGCGCACCGTCGCCCGCCTCCACAGCCCAGTCGACGGAGGAGGCCTCACCGTGCACGCCGAGGCCCGCCGCAGCCTCGGCATCGGACGGCACGCCAAAGATGTCGAAGCACAGGTTGTGCCCGGCTATGCCCGCCAGCAGCGGGGCGTCCACACCATTGCCGAACTGCGGATGCGCCCTAGGATCGTGGGCGGACGGATCCATCGTCTCCCAAGGCGGATCCCAGAGTGGGTTGACGCCGTTCTCCCTGAGCTCAACGGCGCCGATGTGGCCGCCGCCAGGCAGCAGGGTGAGCCGCAGACGGTCGTTCTCGAGGTGGACCTGACGCCGATTCGCGATGCCCATGGGCTGCCGAAGCGCACAAGGATAGCATGCGAATCCGCAGCCTTGGTATTATGAGGTTCTGGTCTGATCGCCCAATTGGGCGGGGTTCAGACCGAGTCTCTTCGAGTCCAGTCTTCTGCGTGGCCCGCTTCCGGCGCCTTGAAGGGCTCGGAGGCCCACTAGACGCCATGAAGCACTACGGACTCCCCCGCGCTCAAGGGCTTTACGACCCGCGTTTCGAGCACGACAGCTGCGGCATCGGGTTCGTGGCGAACATCAAGGGGAAGCCCAGTCACAAGATCATCGAGCAGGGCGTCGAGGTGCTGGTCAACCTGACCCACCGCGGTGCCTGCGGCTGCGACCCGGAGACCGGCGACGGAGCGGGCCTGCTGCTGCAGATCCCGGACGAATTCTTCCGCAAGAAGGCCGCCACCGAGGGCTTCGCACTGCCGCCGCTTGGCGAGTACGGCGTGGGCATGGTGTTCACCTCAGCGGAGGAGGGACCCTCCCGCGAGGCGCGCGAGATGCTGCGCGAGGTCGTCGAGCGGGAGGGGCTGCGGGTCCTCGGCTGGCGGCGGGTACCCACCAACGCCCGGGCCATCGGCTGGCTGGCGCGAGAGAGCGAGCCCCACGTCTACCAGGTCTTCCTCGCCCAGGGCCCCAGCATGAACCTTAAGGGGGACGCCTGGGAGCGCAAGCTGTTCGTCGTCCGGAAGTGCACCGAGAGCGAAGCCGCTCGGCGACGCATCCCTCGCTATTACCCGGTGACGATGTCCGCGCGGACCATCTGCTACAAGGGGCTCCTGCTTGCGCCTCAGATATTCGGATACTACCCGGACCTGGGCGACTCGGACTTCAAGTCGGCCGTCGCGCTCATCCACCAGCGCTTCTCCACGAACACGTTCCCGACCTGGGAGCGTGCGCAGCCGTTCCGCTACCTTGCCCACAACGGCGAGATCAACACGCTGCGCGGCAACGTCAACTGGATGCGCGCCCGCGAGGCGACCCTGGCCAGCGACTACTTCGGCAGCGACGCCGAAAAGATCAAGCCTCTGATGGACGAGACCGGTTCGGACTCGACCCAGATCGACAACGCCCTGGAGCTGCTGATCCAGTCGGGGCGCTCGATCGCCCACTCCTTCATGGTGCTGATCCCGGAGGCCTGGTCCTCCCACAAGCACATGGAGGACTACAAGAAGGCGTTCTACGAGTTCCACGCCACGATGATGGAGCCTTGGGACGGTCCCGCCTCGATCGTCTTCACCGACGGCCGCTTCGTGGGCGGTTCGCTCGACCGCAACGGACTGCGCCCCTCACGCTACACCGTGACCTACGACGACCTCGTCGTGATGGCCTCGGAGACCGGCGTGGTGGCGGACATCAAGCCCGGCAATGTGCGCATCAAGGGACGCCTACAGCCCGGACGGATGTTCCTGGTCGACATGCAGGAAGGCCAGATCATCCAGGACGAGGAGATCAAGCGGAACATCTCGCACCGCAAGCCGTACCGAGAGTGGCTGGATTCCAATCTGATCCACCTGGACGACCTGCCTGAAGCACGTGAGACCGCGGCGGACGACCCCGCCACCCTAGTGCAGCGGCTGCGGACGTTCGGCTACACGATGGAGCACCAGCGGATGCTGCTGGCACCCATGGCCACCGCGGGCGCCGAGCCGACGGGATCCATGGGGATCGACATCCCGCTGGCATGCCTCTCGAAACGACCGCAGCTCCTGTTCAGCTACTTCAAGCAGCTCTTCGCCCAGGTGACGAACCCGGCGATCGACCCGATCCGGGAGGAGCTGGTCATGTCGACCGTGACCTACGTGGGGCCGAAGGGCAACGTGCTCGAGGAGCATCCCGAGCACGCACACGTCGTGAAGGTGCCTCTCCCGGTCATCGACAACCGAGGTCTCGAGAAGCTGCGAGCGCTGGGGCCCGCAGTGCGGTTCGGATCCCGCACGCTGGACACCACGTTCGATGTCTCGGCGGGTCCCAGCGAGCTGAGACGCGCGGTCGAGCGGCTCTGCGAAGAGGCGGACAGGGCAGCGAACGAGAACGTGAGCGTACTGGTCCTTTCGGACCGGGCCGTGGGTCCCGACCGTGCACCGATTCCGTCGTTGCTTGCCTGCTCGGCTGTCCACCACCATCTGATCCGGTCGGCCAAGCGCAGCCGCGTGGGCATCGTCGTCGAGTCCGGCGAGCCACGCGAAGTCATGCACTTCTGCCTGCTGATCGGCTACGGGGCCAACGCCGTCAACGCGTACCTGGCCTACGAGAGCATCGAGAGCATGCATGCCCGCGGGGAGCTGTTCGACGCTTCGCTCAGCGTCGAACAGGCCTGCCGCAACTTCGAGAAGGCAATCCGCAAGGGCATCCTCAAGGTCATGTCGAAGATGGGCATCTCGACGGTGCAGTCGTACCACGGAGCGCAGATCTTCGAGGCCATTGGCCTTGCCCACTCCGTGGTCGACCGCTACTTCTCTGGGACGACCTCGCAGATCGAGGGCGTGGACCTCGACACCCTCGCGATGGAGGCGCTGGAGAAGCACCGCTTCGCCAACTTGCCGGTCAGCGGGGACGTCACCGAACTCCCGGTGGGCGGCGAGTACCAGTACCGCTTGCGCGGCGAGCAGCACCTGCTGAACCCCGACACGGTGGCGCGTCTGCAGCACGCCGTGAACAAGAACCACTGGGCAACCTACGAGGAGTACGCCCGGTCCGTCAACGACCTCAACCGCCAGCTCTGCACGCTGCGCGGGCTGTTCGGATTCCACCGCGCAAAGGAGCCAGTGCCAATCGAGGAGGTCGAGCCGGCCGCGGAGATCGTCAAGCGCTTCTGCACGGGCGCCATGAGCTTCGGCTCGATATCCGCGGAGGCCCACGAGACCCTGGCACGCGCCATGAACCGCATCGGCGGCCGGTCCAACACGGGCGAGGGCGGCGAGGATCCGGCGCGGTTCGGGGACGACCGCAGATCGAAGATCAAGCAGGTCGCCTCCGGTCGCTTCGGCGTTACAGCGCACTACCTCGCGAACGCCGATGAACTGCAGATCAAGATCGCCCAAGGGGCAAAGCCGGGCGAGGGTGGGCAGCTGCCAGGCCACAAGGTGGACGAGACGATCGCCTGGCTGCGGCACTCCACCCCGGGCGTGGGCCTGATCTCCCCGCCTCCGCACCACGACATCTACTCGATCGAGGATCTGGCGCAGCTGATCTTCGACCTGAAGAACTCCAACCGCGACGCCAACGTGTCGGTCAAGCTCGTCTCCGAGATTGGCGTCGGCACGGTCGCGGCAGGGGTCTCGAAAGGGCACGCCGATCTGGTGCTCATCTCCGGCCACGACGGCGGAACGGGAGCCTCTCCCGTGAGCTCGATCCGGCACGCGGGAACGCCGTGGGAGCTTGGGCTCTCCGAGACCCAGCAAGTCCTAGTGATGAACGACCTGCGGGGGCGCATCCGCGTCCAGGTCGACGGCAAGCTGCAAACCGGCCGCGACGTTGTGGTCGGCGCGTTGCTGGGGGCGGACGAGTTCGGTTTCTCGACGATGCCCCTGATCGCAATGGGCTGCATCATGATGCGCAAGTGCCACCTGAACACCTGTCCGGTGGGCATCGCGACGCAGAACAAGTCGCTGCGCAAGAAGTTCGAGGGCACGCCCGAGGCCGTGGTGAACTTCTTCTTCTTCGTGGCTGAGGAAGTGCGGCAGCTGATGTCCGAGCTGGGGTTCCGCCGATTCGACGAAATGATCGGCAAGGTGAAACGTCTGGACGTGCGCGAGGCGGTGGACCACTACAAGACTCAGGGCCTCGACTTCAGCAGGGTGTTCTTCGATCCGCCCGTGGACCGCGCGATCTCCCGATACCACACGGGCTCGCAGGACCACGGCATCGAGAGGCAGATCGACAACGAGCTCATCGAGCTGTGTCGTCCCGCGCTCGACAACGGCTCGACGGTGAAGTTCGCGTACCGACTGCAAAACACGGACCGCACCGTGGGCACGATGCTCTCGCACGAGATCGTCAAGCGACGCGGAGCTGCGGGCCTGCCCGACGGTTCCATCACGATTCACTTCACTGGCAGCGCTGGGCAGAGCTTTGGTGCATGGGCTGGCAAGGGCATGACCCTGCAGATCCGCGGCGATGCCAACGACTACTTCGGCAAGGGACTGTCCGGTGGACGGCTAGTGGTGTCGCCGCCGCCGGAGTCGACGTTCGTGTTCGAGGAGAACATCATCATCGGCAACGTCGCGCTGTACGGAGCGACCGGTGGCGAGGCTTTCGTGAACGGCATGGCCGGCGAGCGGTTCTGCATCCGCAACTCCGGCGCCAACGTGGTCGTCGAGGGCGTCGGGGACCACGGGTGCGAGTACATGACGAACGGCTGCGCCGTGATCCTGGGGTCGTGTGGCCGCAACTTCGCCGCGGGCATGTCCGGCGGCATCGCGTACGTCCTCGATGAACGCGGGGACTTCGAGGAGCGCTGTCTGCAAAACGCCGATGTCGATGTCGAGCCCCTCGATCTCGCCGCGGACGTGGCGTATGTCCGGAGTCTCATCGAGCGGCACGTCGAACACACCCGCAGCCCCAAGGGCCAGTGGGTGCTGGAGCACTGGGATCCGATGGTGTCCCAGTTCAAGAAGATCTACCCGCGTGAGCTGAAGCGCGCGCTGCGCGAACGCGCGGAGCGCGAGGCCATGGCGGGCGACTGACCGCGTCGCCTAGAAGTCGGCGTTCCCTGGCGTGCGCGGGAAGGGTATGACATCGCGCAGGTTGGCCATCCCGGTCACGTAGCTGACCGTGCGCTCGAAGCCGAGCCCAAAGCCTGCGTGCGGCACGGTCCCGTAGCGTCGCAGGTCTCGGTACCAGCCATAGTGGGCTGGATCCATGTTGCATTCGCCGATGCGGCGGTCCAGCACGTCGAGTCGCTCCTCGCGCTGGCTTCCGCCAACGATTTCGCCGATGCCTGGGGCTAGGACATCCATCGCCGCGACCGTGCGGCCGTCCTCGTTCACGCGCATGTAGAAAGGCTTGATGCTCTTGGGATAGTCCGTGACGACCACCGGGCCACCCACATGCCGCTCGGTCAGGAACCGCTCGTGCTCCGAGTGGAGGTCTACTCCCCATTCGGGCGGGAACTCGAACCGTCGGCCACTGCCGGAGAGAGCGCGGATGGCCTCGGTGTAGGTCATGCGCTCGAAGGGCCGGTCGACGACGGATCTCAGCCGCTTCACCACGGTCTTGTCGATCCACTTCTCGAAGAACTCCATGTCGTCGGGCCGCTCTTCGAGCACGGTGCGGAACAGGTGCTTGAGCAGAGTTTCGGCAAGCGTGGCGTTGTCGCCGAGATCCGCGAACGCCGTCTCGGGCTCGATCATCCAGAACTCGGCCAGATGCCGACTGGTGTGGGAGTTCTCGGCGCGGAACGTGGGCCCGAATGTGTACACCTTGGTCAGGGCTAGGCAATATGCCTCTACGTTCAGTTGACCCGACACCGTCAGGTAGGACTCGCGGCCAAAAAAGTCCTGGCCGAAGTCCGGCTGGCCCTCGTCGTTCCTTGGCGGGTTCGCCATGTCAAGGACGCTGACACGGAAAAGCTCTCCCGCCCCCTCGGTGTCGGAGGCCGTGATGATCGGCGTGTGAATCCAGTAGTAACCGTTGTCGTGGAAGAACTCGTGCACGGCCATGGCCAAGCAGTGGCGCACTCGTGCGACCGCCCCGAACGTGTTCGTGCGAGGCCGCAGGTGGGCCACTTCGCGCAGGTACTCGAAGCTGTGGCGCTTTGGCGATATCGGGTAGGTCTCGGGATCCTCGACGGCACCGAGAAGCTCGATGGACTTGGCCTGCACCTCGACAGCCTGTCCCCGACCCCTGGACTCCACGAGGGTCCCCTGCACCTGCACCGCTGAACCTGTCGCCGCATGGAGGATCTCGCTGGAGTAGTTCGGAAGCTGGGCCGGCGCAACGACCTGCAGGGAGTCGAGGCAGGAGCCGTCATTGACCTGCATGAACGACAGACCTGCCTTGGAATCCCTGCGGCTCCGCACCCAGCCCCGGACCGTCACGGACGAGCCCACCGAAACCCCTCCCCCCAAGAGGTCTGCGATTGCCCGGCCGACCATACCGATAGTTTGCCCGATCGCTCGAGGTCCGCAATCGTCCGGGACCAGGTTCCCCGAGGAATCGCTGAGGTGTTCGCCATACTGGATGGGTCGACCACCCTTCCAGATTCGGCCCCGTGCAGCGCCATGCCGGGCCAGGCGGTCCAGCTCCGTTCACATCATGGCCAGCGCAAAGACACGGGTGGCCGTCCTCTTCGGGGGCCGCTCCAGCGAGCACGAGGTCTCCGTGACCTCAGCGACGTCCATCATTGCCACGCTGGACCGGGACCGGTTCGAAGTCATCCCCATCTCAATCGGGCGTGCCGGCCGGTGGCTCTCGCCCGCGGACTCGGCCAGCCTCCTGCCGGATGACGTCGCGAAGGAGTGCCTGCTCGCGCCCGTGAGCGTGCTCCCCGCACCGGAGGCGTCAGAAGGCTTCGACGTGGTGTTCCCGGCACTGCACGGCCCGTTCGGGGAGGACGGACGCATACAGGGATTGCTGGACCTGGCCAGCGTTCCGTACGTCGGCTCAGGGGTGCTGGCGTCAGCCTGCGCAATGGACAAGGACGTCACCAAGCGCATGCTGCGGGAAAGGGGCATTCCGGTATTGCCATGGGTGATCATGCGCGGCGCAGCCTCGGCGGAGAGGGTTCGCGAAATCGAGGGGAGCTTCGGCTATCCCGCGTTCGTCAAGCCGGCCAACCTCGGCTCTTCGGTCGGCGTTCGCAAGGTCGATGACCGCGATCAGCTCCTGGCGGCAATCAAGTACGCCAGCGAATTCGACCCAAAGGTGCTGGTGGAGCCCGGTGTTTCGGCGCGCGAGATCGAGTGCGCGGTGCTCGGCAACGAAGATCCCCAAGCTTCGCTGCCTGCGGAGATCGTCACGTCAGACGGCTTCTATGACTACGAGACCAAGTACGAGACCGATACTGCCCAACTCGTCGTGCCTGCAAGTCTCGACAGGGTCCAAGCGGACGAGATCCGGCGCATGGCAGTCGACGCGTTCGTGACCCTGGGGTGCTCAGGCCTTGCGAGGGTGGACTTCTTCCTCGACAAGGTGGACGGTCGCATTGTGATCAACGAGGTCAACACAATGCCTGGGTTCACGTCGATCAGCCTGTACCCGCGGATGTGGACCGCGACGGGCGTGCCCTATCCCCGACTTCTCGAGCGTCTGATCGACCTAGCCTTCGAGCGCCACGAACGGGCTTCCAGAGTCCGGTACGACGCGGAGTAGCCTGCTGAACCTCCTCGCCCGTCGAAGACCGGCGGTCGGCGAGGTCTTCACCATCGCTACCGACCCAGCCGTTCAAGCAGGGTTCTGACTGGTGCAGCAAGCACCGGATGAACGGCGTTTGGGGCGATAGTGGCCAACGGTGCGAGCACGAACCAGCGTTCGTGCATCCGCGGGTGCGGAATGACCAAGTCAGGATCCTCGGCGGTCCAATCGCCGAACAGGAGGATGTCGATGTCGATCGTCCGGGGCGCATTGCGCTCCCTCCTGCGCCGGCCAAGCGCAGTCTCGATGGCCATCGTCTTCGCTAGCAGGTCGCGAGGACTCAATGCGGTGTCCAAGCACACACAGGTGTTCAGGAACATGCCGCCCTCTTCGCATTCGACGGGTTCCGTCTCGACGATGGCCGACCGCGACTGCAGTGTTCCGTGCCGCGCGATCTCTCGCAGGGCGTAGCGAATGTGCTCGCTTCGACGGCCGAGGTTCGATCCGATGCCCAGGTAGGCCCTAGGCATCGCAGGTTCGGGTGATCTCGACGCCAGCCCAGGGAACACCATCCTTCTTCAGAGCCGAGGGCTTTCGAACTCGGACGGTCGTCTCGCTGACGGGAAACGCAGCCAGGAGCCGCTCAGCGACCGCTTCTGCGATGGTCTCGATCAGCGCGTAGTTCCGGGAATCCGCAACGACCCTGACCTCTTCCAAGACGGCCACGTAGTCGATCGCGGCGTCAATGTCGTCGGCACGCGCCGCCGGCCGCAGATCGCAGCGCAGCTCGACATCGATCGTTATGGTCTGCGGGAGTTCCCGCTCTTCCTCCGTGCAGCCCACTCGCGCCCGCACGGGAATTCTCGGCAACTCGATCTTATCGAGCAACGTTGGTCTCCAACCCAGGCCCATCCTCGCCGACGCCGTCCCGCGGCCTCGCCGAGGCGGCGGCGACGACAGACCATGCTCGCACGTTGATCCACAGGCAATGCGCCAGCGGCGGCACCCTCCGGTGGCCGGCCATCCCAGCCACAGCGACGCGCAAGCAGTCACCTCTTGTCCGGTTCGGCATGGATTCCTCCGAACCCCGACTAGGAGGACCGCGGTCGACTCACCGGCGCATGCAGGTTGGAGCCAGCTGCGTCAAGGCTTCGCCGCAGCGCTCGCTACCGCATCCAAGACGTCCAGAACACGACGGCATGCCCGGACATCGTGCACGCGCACAATCCTCGCCCCGTTCGTGACTCCGGCCGACACGGCCGCCATCGTGCCCTCCAGCCGCTCTCCCACCGGAAGCCTCGAGTCTAGGCTGCCGAGGAACGACTTCCGGGACGGCCCGATGAGCACTGGGTAGCCCTCCGCGGCTAGCTCACGCAGTCGGGCGAGCAACACGAAATTCTGCCGCGCGGACTTGCCAAACCCCAGTCCAGGGTCGATGGCGATCTCGGCCACACCCGCCCGCCGCGCGGCTTCCGCCCTGTCGCGCAGGAACGTCCTGACCTCGGCCACAACATCGGTGTAGTCAACGTTCCGTTGCATCGTTGCCGGAGTCCCCCGCATGTGCATGAGCACAACGGCAGCTCCGCTCTCGGCGACGACCTGCAGCATCCCGGGATCCTGCAGGGCTCGGATGTCGTTCACGATCGAGGCCCCCGCCTCCACGCTTCGTCGAGCGACGCAGGGCTTGGTCGTGTCGATGGACACCGACCGCACCCCCGCCGCTAGGAGGCCTTCCACCACGGGCATGACCCTGGCAAGCTCCTCGGCTTCGCTGACGGGCTCGGCACCTGGTCGCGTGCTCTCACCACCCACATCAATGATGTCCGCGCCATCGGCAACCATCCTCAGACCATGCGCGACAGCCTCCCGTGGATTGCCATGGCGTCCTCCGTCGGAGAACGAATCCGGCGTTACGTTCAGGACACCCATCAGCAGAGTGCGCAACGAACGGAACCGCTGGCCCAGGCCCGGCAACACCCCATTGTCGACCGTGGCGCTAGAAACGCTCTGATATCCTTGCCGTGCCATGGGTCCAAACCGCCGCGAGTTCCTTGGGTCTCTATTTGCTGCGTCGGCCGCAGGGGCCGCCTGCGACACCGCTGGCACCAACGAGCGGCCGCCGAACATCCTCTTCCTGCTGACCGACGACCAGCGCTACGACATGTTCGGTGCGGGCGGCAACCCCATCATCCGCACGCCCCACATGGACCGCCTCGCCGACGAAGGCGTGATGTTCACCAACAATTACGTCACCACCTCCATCTGCGCAGTTTCGCGCGCATCCTTCTTCACAGGACTCTACGCTCGCTGCCACGGCATCCATGGATTCGCAACGCCACTCAGCGAGGAGCAGCATGCCCTGAGCTATCCCGTGAGGCTCCGCGAGGCCGGGTACCGCACTGGCTTCATCGGCAAGTACGGGGTCGGACGTGCCCAGCACATCGAGGACGCCGCCGCTCGCTACGACTACTTCGAGGGCTGGCCCGGACAGGGGCAGTATCTGGTTGAAGGGCGGGCGCACATGACCGAGCATTTGGGCGACCAAGCGCTGGAGTTCTTCGACGGCACGACGTCCGACCGCCCATGGAACCTCTCCGTGAGCTTCAAGGCACCGCACGTTCAGGATCGAGTCGACCCGTACTTCATCAACGATCCACGGCTCGACACGATGTACGACGGCCTGCGCTTGCAGCCATTCCCCCACATGGATGGCTCTTACTACGGCACCCTGCCGGAGTTCCTGAAGGACGACACGGAGAGCCGCATCCGATGGGTCCGGCGCTTCGGTACCCCGGACAAGTGGGAGGAGTCAGTGAAGCGCTACTACGCGCTGATCCATGGCGTCGACATCCAGATCGGACGCATGCTCGAGAGGCTGGAGTCGATGGGCGAGCTGGACAACACCGTCATCGTCTTCACCGGTGACAACGGGTTCTTCCTCGGCGAGCGTGGATGGGCAGGCAAGTGGTACATGCACGAGGAGTCAATCAGAACGCCGCTGATCGTCAGGGATCCCCGGCTACCGCAGACGGCGGGCACCCGACGGCGAGAGATGACACTGAACATCGACGTGTGCCCCACGATCCTGGGCGCGGCGGGCCTTGAGGTGCCGGACTGCATGAACGGTCGGAACCTGCTGCCGCTGGCCCGCGGCGAGTCGCTGGCCTGGCGCCAGGAGTGGTTCTACGAGCACCTGTTCCAGCACGACCACGTGCCGAAGAGCGAGGGCATCCACACAGGCGCATGGAAGTGGTTCGAGTTCCCTGATTCCGACCCAGTCCACGAGGAGATGTACCACCTGGCGGCGGACCCGCAGGAGACCATCAACCTGGCCGGTCAGGAGGAGCACTCCGGGACACGGGACCGTCTGGTGGCGCGCAGGGACGCTTGGGTCAGGAATCTGGAGGCATGGTCCATCGACCAGCCCTGGACGGAGCCGACGCCAGAGTCAGTCTGATCCCGCGCCGCGGAAACGACGTCCGGTCACTCGATGGTGCCGTCGAGGGGAGAGCTGGCGCTTGCGTAGAGCCGCTTCGGCATGCGGCCGGCCTCGTATGCGAGGCGGCCCGCCTCGATCGCCAGCTTCATCGACTTCGCCATCTTGACCGGGTTTTCCGCGGCGGCGATGGCGGTGTTCATCAACACGCCGTCCGCACCGAGCTCCATCGCAAGCACCGCGTCGGACGCGGTGCCGACACCGGCATCGACGACCAGCGGAACGCTGGTGATCTTCTCCCGCAGGATTCTCAGACTCGTGGTGTTCTGCACGCCGAGACCCGATCCAATGGGAGCGGCCAGCGGCATGACCGCGGCTGCGCCAGCGTCGACCAGCTTGCGCGCGACGATTAGGTCGTCGCTGGTGTAGGGAAGAACGACGAACCCCTCTTTCACGAGCTGTCGCGTTGCCTCCAGCAATCCCTCGGTGTCTGGGTAGAGCGTCTCGGGATCCCCGATGACTTCGAGCTTGACCCAGTTCGACAGTCCTACCTCCCTGGCCAGCCGGGCCGTCCGAACGGCGTCGTCGGCGGTGAAGCAGGCGGCCGTGTTCGGCAGGATGAACATCCGTTCCCGATCGATGCGGCCGAGCATGGACTCGCCCGATCTATCCGAGAGATCGACCCTCCGCACGGCGACCGTGACGATCTCGGAACCCGAGACGCGATGGCATTCCTCCATCTCGTCCAGCGTTCGGTACTTGCCAGTGCCGACCATCAGGCGCGAACCGAACTCCCGGTCTGCAATGCGTAGGCTCATGTTCTCGTCGACTCCGAAATCCTTGGCAGCTGGATCCGCTAGCGGACAGCCGCCCCACCTAACCAGTGTCCATCAACGGCTGTAGTCGGTTGGGTACTGACGAACCGTCCGGACTGCCTTGGCGCCCCGCTCGGCGACCCTCCGGAACCAAGCCAATTGTATGCGACCAGACGCGCCCCGCCGGCACCGCATGGCGGCGGGGCGCGACCGCGGGCGGCCCCAACTGTGCCAATATCGCAGCAGGGCCATGTTCATCGACGAGGCCATCGTCCGGATCAAGGCAGGCAAGGGCGGGAACGGTTGCGTGGCGTTCCGCAGGGAGAAGTTCGTGCCCAAGGGGGGGCCGTCGGGCGGCGACGGCGGCAATGGGGGCGACATTGTACTGCGGTCAACGAGCAGGCTCAGCACCCTGACGCCGTTCCGGTTCCAGCCCGAGATCAAGGCCGAGAACGGACGCCACGGAGAGGGCAGCAACTGCACTGGCCGGTCAGGCAAGCCAACGATCCTCGACGTGCCTGCGGGAACGCTGGTCTACGACGCGGAAACCGACGAGCTCCTGTGTGACTTCACCGGGCCCGACCAGGAGCTGGTGGCAGCCCGGGGCGGAGCAGGCGGTCGTGGCAACACGCACTTCAAGTCCTCCACGAACCGTGCTCCCCGCATCGCGGAGGACGGCACCGAGGGCCAGTCGATGACCCTGACGCTGCAGCTGAAGCTACTGGCCGATGTCGGGCTGGTCGGTTTCCCCAACGCGGGTAAGTCCACCCTAATCGCACGCATCTCGGCGGCGAGGCCCAAGATCGCGGACTATCCCTTCACTACGCTCCAGCCAAACCTCGGTGTCGTGAGTTTCGACGATCATCAGACGTTTCTCGTGGCCGACATCCCGGGCCTCATTGAGGGCGCACACCAAGGGCATGGCCTCGGCCATCGCTTTCTGCGCCACATTGAGCGCACTCGGATGCTTGTCCATCTGGTCGATCTCAGCGACGAGGAAGGGAGGGATCCGACCGAGGACTACGAAATCATCACGAACGAGCTGCGGTCGTTCTCTGCGGCGCTGGTCGAGAAGCCCTGCCTGGTCGTGGGCACGAAGATCGACGCCATGCAGGACGCTGGTCGGGTCGCAGCGCTGCGGCGCCATTGCGACGAACGCGGCATGGAGTTTCGGACGATCTCGTCAGTGACCGGTGCCGGCATCAACGCACTCGTCCACGACCTGGGCCGCAGACTCCGAGAGATGCGCAGCGCGGAAGCCGAAGCGGAGGATGCGGATCCAGCGATCGACTGGCGGAGAGACCGACCGTGAGGGTGGCGCTGTTCGGGGGCACGTTCGACCCGATCCACAGTGGCCACGTCCAGGCCGTGCTGACGGCTGCAGACAGCCACGGGATCGAGCGCGTGCTGGTGATCCCCAGCGGCAATCCGCCCCACAAGCCCGACCAATGCCGAGCCTCGTACGCGCATCGCTACCGCATGGTGGAACTCGCATGTGAGGCGGATCCGCGTCTCGAGCCAAGCCGGCTCGAGGAGCCTCTCGCTACCGGGCAGGCCAACTATTCCATCGACACGATCCGACGCGTCCAGTCCTTGACCGGCTCCGTCAACCGCGTGGGGTTCATCATCGGCGTGGATGCGCTGGCGGAGGTTGAGCAGTGGAGGGCGGCGCGGGATGTTGCCGAATCCGTCGAGTTCCTCGTGCTCGGGCGGCCGGACTTCGACCTACCGGACACCGCGTTCATCAGGAGCCTTCGCATGGACGTGATTCCATGCAGCCACCCAGCCTCTTCGCGAACTCTTAGGCACCGAGCGAGGATCGGCGGGAGTCTGGCAGACCTCGCACCACCCGATGTGTGCGCCTACATCTGGGAGCGCGACCTCTATCGAGCCTAGTCACGGGCCCAAGCAAGCGAACTCGCCAAGCCTGCGGGGCGAGGCCAACCTACAATGGTTGCCATGATGGATCGACGCAGTTTTCTCGCCGCCATGGCCTCCGCCGGGCCATTGCTCGCCGCCTCGCCGCGTGACTGGCCACAGTTCCGAGGATCGGATTCACTGGGCACGTCGGAGGACGACGCGCGACTGCCGGACACCTGGAGCAACAGCGAGAACGTGCGCTGGAAGACTCCGCTCCCGGGCATGGCGTGGGCGTCGCCAGTGGTCTGGGACGACCGGATCTTCCTGACCAACGTGGTCAGCGAAGGCAACGTGGAGATTGTGAAGAAGGGTCTCTACTATGGTGGCAACCGTCCGGACATCTCACCCGACCCACATCGCTGGATCGTCTACGGCATCGACATCGAGTCCGGTGAGATCAGCTGGGAGACCGAACTCCACAAGGGACCTCCGACAGCGCCTAGGCATCTCAAGAACTCCTACGCTTCGGAGACCCCGGTCACGGACGGCGAGAGGGTCTACGCCCACTTCGGCTACCTCGGCACGTGGTGTCTGGACATGGAGGGCAAGGTTCTCTGGAAGCGCGACTGGAAGCCGTTCAAGGTGCGCAACGACTGGGGCACAGCGGCGTCGCCCGTTCTGCACGAGGGCCGGCTCTACCTACTGAACGACAACGACGAGCAGTCTTCGATCAGCTGCCTCGACAAGCTGACGGGCAAGACCATCTGGGAGGTGGACCGCGACGAAGGCAGCAACTGGTCCACGCCGTTTGTCTGGGAGAACGACCTGCGCACCGAGATCATCACCACCGGAACGGACAGAGTCCGCTCCTACGACCTCGATGGAAAGGTGCTGTGGGAGTTCCACGGCATGTCGTCCATCGTGATCCCCGTCCCGTTCGCGGGCCACGGCATGCTGTACGTGGCCGCCGGATACGTCGGGGACGACAACCGTCCGGTCTACGCGATCAAGCCGGGCGCCAAGGGCGACATCAGCCTCAAGGAGGGCGATTCCTCCAACGAGTTCATCGCCTGGCACCACCCGCAGGCCGCGCCCTACAATCCGTCTCCTCTGCTCTACAAGGGGCTGTACTACACCCTGTACGACCGCGGCTTCCTAACGTGCCATGACGCTGTGAACGGCAAGGAGATCTACGGGAAGCAGCGTCTCGAGGCTGGAGCGAACGCGTTCACGGCCTCACCGTGGGCCTACAACGACAAGGTCTTCTGCCTCAGCGAGGACGGCGACTGCTACGTGATCGGACACGGCAGCGAGTACAAGCTGCTCGGCAAGAACTCCATCGGAGAGCTCTGCATGGCAACCCCCGCGATCGCGCAGGGCAGCCTGATCCTGCGGGGAGGCGAACACCTCTACCGCATCGGCGGCTAAGCAGCCGCGCGGCCGACCAGTTCGGCGCCGAACGTCCGTCTAGTACTGGGACTGGATCAGGGCGCGAAGGCGGCTCTTGCGCTCCGGGGACCGAAGCTGCCAGAGCGCCTTGGCTTCGATCTGGCGAATCCGCTCGCGCGTCACCGAGAACTCCTGACCGATCTCCTCGAGCGTGTGCTCGCGCTCGTACTCCGCGCCGATGCCGAAGCGCATCCGGACGACTTTCTCCTCCTTCGGAGACAGCGTCTTGAGGACATCCATCGTCTCTTCCCGGACCTTCGACCAGACCACCACGTCCATCGGGGAGTCGATCTCCTCGTCCTTGATCAGGTCGCCAAGCGCCGACTCGCCGTCGCGGCCGACCGGCGTCTCGAGCGAAACGGGGTCGCGCGAGATGCTCTTGAGCTTCTCCACCTTCTCCGGGGTGGTCTCCATGCGGTCGCCCACCTCGTGGTTGGTGGGCATCCGGCCCAGTTCCTTCTCGAGCTCGCGCGAGGCTCGCAGGTACTTGTTCATCGACTCGTTCATGTGAACCGGAATGCGGATGGTGCGCGACTGGTCGGCGATGGCGCGGGTGATTGCCTGCCGGATCCACCACGTCGCATAGGTCGAGAACTTGAAGCCGCGCCGGTACTCGAACTTCTCGGCAGCGCGCATCAGGCCGATGTTGCCCTCCTGGATCAGGTCCAGGAGATGCAGGCCGCGGTTCACGTACTTCTTGGCGACCGAGACGACCAGACGAAGGTTCGCCTCCACGAGCTCGCTCTTGGCCTTCTCGGCCTCGCGCTCCCCAGCGCGGATCATCTTCACGCACGCGCGCGCCACCTCAGGCGACAGCCGCGTCTCGCTCTCGATCTCGCGAAGCTCCCGGTGCAGCCTGCGCACCTCGGAGACGTAGTTCGGAGGCCGCTCGGGGTTCTGCTTCAACCGGTTGATTCGCGCCGAGACGATACGCAGACGCTTGTGCCCATTGACGAGATCGTCGCGGAACCGGTCCCAGACGTGCTGCTTCAGCCGGATCCGCTGCATGGCCTGCGAAACCCGGACCACATGGCGGCGACGCTGCCACTCCAGCTTCTTGTACTCCCGCCTCTGCTTGCGGTTGGGCTTGGGCAGCGCCTCCTGCTGCTGCTCCACCTTGCGCAGCTGGTTGTAGGCGCGCAGGACGAGCGAGAACTGGTGGCGCACCTGGCGCTCCTTCCTAAGCACCCCCTCGGGGCCCTCGTCCGTGTGGGGAATGTCCACGACACTGTTGACCCGGATCTCGCCCCTCTTGACCTGCTCGTAGACCCCAAGGAGGCTGTCGATCGTAACCGGCACACGTGAAATCGCCTTCCACATGCGGATCTTGCCACGCTCCATCCGCCGTGCGAGATCGACCTCGCCCTCGCGGGTGAGCAGAGGAACCGCACCCATCTCGCGAAGGTAGACGCGTACTGGGTCGTCTGTGTAGACAGCCTCTCCCGCCTCCGCTGCCGCTGGGCCCGGTGCGCCGTCGCTCCGGCTGGCGGCCTGGGCCGAATCAAAGCGGGTCCTGGAAGAATCGTCGAGACTGCGCGGAATCATCGACTTCGTGGTTCGGATGGGATTGTCAAATTTATGCATGCGTATGCGACAAGGGCGCCTCGTCGGCTCCGCACCGATGGGACATCGGCTGCGCCGGTGATGGGAACGTCCTTCCTTGGGGTGGTGATCCGGCCCTTTGCTAGCGGTCAAGTGGCGGCAACCCGGTCCATGATGGGGATGAACCCCAGGGTCCGCTGCGAAGTCCGGAGGGTTAGCGAGCTATATGGTTGCCCTGCTTGGTGTCAGTATGCGGCACCAAGTGCGTAAGCGCAATAGTTGAGATCGCACCCACACCTCGACAACGCGTACTGCAGACTACGCACGCGACAGCACGAGCGAGCGCAGGCGGCTCATGCGCTTCGGGTCACGCAGCTGACGCAGGGCTTTGGACTCGATCTGGCGGATGCGTTCACGCGTCACAGAGAACTCCCTGCCGATCTCCTCGAGGGTGTGCTCGCGCTCGTAGCCGATGCCAAAGCGCATCTTGATGACCTTCTCCTCCTTGGGAGAGAGGGTCTTGAGTGCATCGCCCGTGGCGTCCTTGACCGTGGATTCGACCACCGACACCATCGGCGAGTCGACCACCTCGTCCTCGATCAAGTCGCCCAGCGAGGATTCGCCTTCGCGACCGACGGGGGTCTCCAGCGAGACGGGATCCTTCGAGATGCTGATGAGCCGCTCGACCTTGTCGGTGGCGATCTCCATGCGCTCGGCGATCTCGTCGTTCGTCGGCTTGCGGCCAAGCTCCTTCTCAAGCTCGCGGGAGGCCCGCAGGAACTTGTTCATCGATTCGTTCATGTGCACCGGGATGCGGATCGTGCGCGACTGGTCGGCGATGGCACGTGTGATGGCCTGGCGTATCCACCACGTCGCGTACGTCGAGAACTTGAACCCTCGCCGGTACTCGAACTTCTCCGCCGCTCGCATCAGGCCGATGTTGCCCTCTTGGATGAGGTCGAGGAGATGCAGGCCGCGGTTGACGTACTTCTTGGCGACCGACACGACCAGCCTCAGGTTGGCCTCGACCAGTTTCCGCTTGGCCTGCTCAGCCTCGCGCTCGCCCGCGCGGATCATCTTCACGCAGGCACGCGACTCTTGAGGCTCCATGCCGGTCTCACTCACCAGCTCTCTGAGCTGCGCGTTCAGCTTGCGGATATCCGAGTTGTAGCTGGTCACGTGCGCCTTGTTCCGCCTCAGACGACTGATGCGTGCGTCGACCATGCGCAGCTTCTTGTTGGCCTCCAGGATGTCGTTGCAGAACCTGTCCCAGACGTGCTGCTTTAGGCGGATGCGCCGCATCGCCTGCGAGACGCGGATCACCTGCCTGCGGCGCAGCCGCTCGAGCTCCTTGTACTCCCTGCGCAGCTTCTGGTTCGGCTTCGGCACCGCGGCCTGCTGCTGGGCCAACCTACCGACCTGGTTGTGCGCCCGCAGCACGAGCGAGAACTGGTGGCGGACCTGCCTCTCTTTCCGCACCATCGCTTCCGGTCCCTCGTCCGAGTGCGGGATGTCCACGACGGACGTCACGCGCACCTCTCCCTGCTTGATGGACTCGTAGACCCGAAGCAGGCTCTCGATGGTCGTCGGCATGCGGGAGATCGCCTTCCACATGCGGATCTTTCCGCGCTCCATCCGCCGCGCCAGGTCCACCTCGCCCGCGCGCGTCAGCAGCGGTACAGCGCCCATCTCGCGCAAGTACACACGTACCGGGTCGTCCGTGGAAGCAGCCTCCTCGGCCTGCGCCGCCGCTGCGGCCTCCGCGGTGTCGTCTAAGCGGTCCGATCCAAACGCCCTCTGGACGGGGCTCTGTCCGATACCCCTAGTGCCTGGCGACCGACGCAGCGACTTCGGCCCGCCGCTGCCGTTCGCGCGTCTGCCTCCATGGGCGCGACGTCTCGGACTCCGTCGGCCTACTTTGGCCAAGGAGCCCCCTCTGGCCGATTTCGCTCCGACCGGGGTCTTGAGGCTCTTGCTGGATTGCCTTGACTGTCGCATGCCACACCGCTTCCAAATGCAGTTCCTGGCGCTGCGCCCGGAGGCGCGTCGCCGAGGCCTGCAGCCTTCCTGTTTTTCAACGCGAAGACTGGAACGTTCGGTAGCGGACGGTTTGCAATATGTTTGCCCTAGGAATTCGTTGGGCCTGAGGTCCGCCGCGAGGTCCCGTCCCTGCAATTGCATTGCAAGGAGATCGCTTCGGGACTAAGTATGCGCCACGAATTGCGTAGACGCAATAGTTTGGCCCCGTATTTGCGCCGAATCGCGCTTGGGGAGAGTCCCCGCAGCCGTCGTGACAGCGAAAGCAGCGCTGTCCCCGCTATCCCATCCCACCTTGGCGCATGGCTTCGGAGCGGCGCGCCAACTCGTCCGGCGGCACGTCCTCGACGTGCGTAGACAGCGACCAGTGGTGCCCAAAGGGGTCGCAGACCATGCCACTCCGGTCTCCGTAGAACTGGTTCTCAAGCGGGCGGACCTCCGTGCCGCCAAGTTCGAGCGCCTTGGCGAACACCGCGTCAACGTCTTCGACGTACACAGCGAGCATCACCGGCGTCCCGCCGACGGTCTTCGGCCCGACCGCACCCATTGAGGGGAACTCGCTCGCCAGCATGATGCGGGAGTCACCGATCATCATTTCGGCGTGGCCGATCATGCCCTCGCCCCAGTCCATGCGCATGATCTCGACGCCCCCAAAGGCGTTCTTGTAGTACTCCAGCGCCCCAGCCGCGTCGTCCACGATGAGGTACGGGGTGACGGTGCTGTATCCGTCGGGTATGGGCTTCACTGCCATCGGGGTCGTACTCCAATCCACCGCGGCCGAGCACTTCGGCCGCTCTGGCGCAGCCGCTCCGCGCCAGTTCTCGGCAACACACTCAACCTAGCACTCCCAGTACGGCAGATCGAGTATCCACCAGCTGCGGCCCTCCGAGCGCGCCGCCGTCTGGGCTCGAGCCTCCGGGCCGCGGCATCTCTCGTGGATCGGGGCGGGCGGATTCTCTGTCGATGCACTCAACTACACTCGAAAGATGCTCAAGGTTTGGTCCGAGAGGCAAATCCTGCCGGACTGTGCGGCGCAACTGGACGGAGTGGTAGAGATCATCGGCCCTGGCTGGGCCACCCCCGACAACCTGCTGTCTGCCTGGCCCGAGGCGGACTGCGTGCTTGCCGGCGGGATGCGCTACGACGGCGCAATGATGGACAAGGCCCCGAACCTGCTCCTGATATCACGCATGGGCATCGGGTTTGAGAACACCGACATCCAAGCGGCGACGGAACGCGGGATCGCGGTCACATACACTCCGGACGCCCCCACGATCTCCACAGCGGAGCACGCGATCGCGCTCATGTTTGCGATCGCCAAGGATCTCAAGAAATCGTCCGACGGTCTGGTCAATGACCGGCGACCGGACTACTACGGCCGTCACGCGTCGGTCGAGATGTGCTGCTCCCGGGTCGGTCTAGTGGGGCTTGGGCGGATTGGGTCGCACGTCGCCCGCATCCTGCACTCCGTGGGCGCGGAGGTGTCCGCCTACGATCCCTACATCAAGCCAAGCAAGGCGGAGGAGCTCGGCGTGAAGCTTGTCCCCACCGTTGAGGAGCTGCTCGGGCAGTCGGCGATCGTGTCGCTGCACCTGCCGCTGAACACAGCAACGCGCCATCTCATCAACGACGAGACCCTGGCTCAGATGCAGCCTGGATCAATCCTAGTCAACGTGTCGCGCGGCGGCCTAGTGGACGAGGCGGCGCTGCTCAAGGCGCTTGACGGCGGTCACATACGCGGCGCGGGGCTCGACGTGACCGACCCGGAGCCCGCGGAAGCGGACAACCCCCTCCTTTACAGGAACGACGTCATCGTCACGCCACACGTCGGATCGGCGTCCTATACCGGAAAGCGACGGATCCTCGGGCATGCAATTGAGAACCTGAAGACCGTCCTCGGCGGAAACCGTCCGAAGAACCTGCTGAACCCGGACGTGTGGGCTCGGGCGGCGGAGCGGATAGCCAACGCCTCCTGATGCGCGCAAAACGCATGCGCCAGGCATGCTCCGAAGCGGCCGTGCTGGCTGAAGGCTCCGATTGGATGTCGGAGCATTCGACAAGACAGACCTGAGGGCTTCGCATCGATGCGTATCTGTGTTCTCGGCAGCGGGTCGGGCGGCAACTCGACCTTCGTCGCAACTCCCACCGTGCGAGTGCTCTTCGATGCCGGCTTCAGCTGCCGCCAGATCCAGCTGCGGCTGGAGTCCATTGGCGAGGACTTCAAGGACCTCGACGCCGTTGTGATCTCACACGAGCACGTGGATCACGTAAAGGGTCTTGAGGTCCTGGCCAGACGTATCGATGTGCGGGTCTACGCGACGCGCCTGACGGCGGACGTGCTCACCTGGAAGCGCTCGCGGCCGGAAGTCGTGACGTTCGAGGCGGGTCGGGCGTTCACGATCGGCGATCTCGGCATCGAGACCTTTACGATCTCCCACGACGCGGTGGACCCGGTCGGATTCTGCGTCCGCCATGGCGGCCGAAAGCTGTCGATCGCTACCGACCTTGGCTACATGACCGACTCTGTTTACAACCACCTGCTCGATTCGGACGGGCTGATCATCGAATCCAACCACGACCTGGAGATGCTCAAGGCCGGGCCGTACCCCTGGGAGATCAAGCAGAGGGTCCTGAGTCGCGACGGACACCTCTCCAACGAGGCCGTGAAGAACTATCTGGTCCAGAACTGGGACCGCCGCGCTCGGTACATAGCGCTGGCCCATCTGAGTGAGCAGAACAATCATCCCGCCATCGCGGAGATGTTCGCCCAGTCGGCCCTTGATGCGGTCGGCTCATCAGGGGCTCACCTGATGGTCGCATCGCAGAAAGCTCCTCTGCCGGTGATCCAGCTGTAGCGGCTGGGCCGGGTCAGCGTTCTTGTGTGACAGCGTCCTCGCGCGCCGTCAACCCGGCAATCGGCAGTCCGAACCGGCCCGCTGCGTAGGCGTGCATGGCGAAGGCCTGCCAAGCCACCACAGGCAGGACGAAGTAGCCGACGAGCGGCATCTCGAACACTCGAACCTCGCTGCCGAACGGACTCACGACATACCATCCAGCATCGGACGGGACGTTGAGGCTGTCTGCAAGTAGGCCACAGACGATGCCACCGACTGCGAGGGCGACGATGCAGTCCCATCGGCCCGCCAGCCACGCGGACCACAGGCTCGGTCGCCCCTGAATCCAGTTCAGTGGGTCCAAGACAAGCAGAAACCCGAGCACGGGAAGCATGATCAGGTTCTCGCCAAGATCGAGTCGAGGAACCATGAGCGGCAGCACCAGGCATACGACGCCAAGGGCGATGACCAGCACAACGCGTCTCGTGTCCGGCCTGCCTGGAAGCGACTCCGCAACCACTGGATTGCGGCGGCCCAGTGCTAGGACAAGGTCAGCCAATTCGAATATCGCCGGCCAGATGCAGGCGGAGCCCCATCCGAGCAGCACGTAGCGCATCGGTCCGAGTGGGAGCCCCGCCCGGTACCACGCTCCGAGCCGCTGGCCATACCACTCAAGCGGCACCCACAGGAAGATCGACAGCACCGCGAGCCAAACGAATCTCTCCGGCTGCGACCGCAGCAGCGAGCGGCCCAGTCGCGCCATAACAGCCGCATCGACGGCGACGATCGTCGCGCTCCACGCCAACAGCCCACAGACCGGACCTGGCTCGTCCAGCACCTGCAGTCCTGTGAGGCAGCCACCCAGAACCCCCAGCGAGCTCCAGCCGACGGCACCGAAGCGAGACGCGGTGTTGCCAATCGTTCCCGCGGCAGCTACACCGACCCCGAAGGCTACAGGCGCGGCAATCCAGAGCGAATCCACGGCAACGCTCCCAGCGTCCAGCACACCAGGCAGCAGGGCGGATGGCTCAGTAGACCTCGGTGGCTTCTGGGTTCAGGAACGCGGCCGACCTGCGGTGGTAGGCAATGTTGGCAAGGTGCGGACCGCAGACCGCCGTGTGCCCCACCTCGACCGGCGCGTTGGGCTCCTCGCGGCTCTTGACGCAGTCGAGGAAGTTCCGAACGTGCGGGATCGTCGGCAGGCGGTCCTCCACAACCTTCACCGGCTCGCGATTGTTCGTCCACGGCGCTGTGTACATCCGGGATCCCTGGTTGTTCAGCACAACGGTCCCCTTGTCGCCTAGGAGCTCGATCGTCCAGCCATGCTGGTAGTCGTTGTTGTAGTTCAGGTTCCAACTCGCGAGGAACGAACCGTAGTCGAAGTTGGCCGAGAAGCTGTCGGGCGTCTGCGACCCCTGCATGCCGATGACCTTGCCTTGGCACACCGCCGAGCGTGGTGTCCCGGCGCCCGAGAACCACTGGATCACGTCCATCAGGTGAGTGCCTTGGTCGGTCATGTTGCCGCCCGAGAACGCCCAGAAGTAGCGCCATTTCCGGAACATCATCGGCTCGAGCGAATGGGCGGACGCACCGACGAACCCCTTCTCGTCAAGATTGCCAGGGAGGACGGAGTTGTCGAGTGGCTTCGAGATGGCCCAGTTCCATTCCGCACGCGCCATGGTGATGTTGCCGATCGCACCCTCTGCGACGGAGCGCTGCATCTCGACGATCCAAGGCGTACTGCGCCGCTGCATGCCGATCTGCACGATCCGATCGGTTGCACGCACCCCCTCCACGGCCCGCACCCCTTCTGAGATCGAGTGCGACATCGGCTTCTCGCAGTACACGTCCTTCCCCGCCGCAACCGCGTCAAGCATGATGGGCACGTGCCAGTGGTCGGGCGTGGCGATCAGCACCGCGTCCAGATCCTCGCGCTCCAAGACCTGACGATAGTCTCCGTACGGCTGCGCACCTTCATCAGCTCCCTCGATACCCTTGGCGAGGTTGGGCTCGTAAACGTCGCATACGGCTGGGACGGGCGAGCCGAGCTCACGGAACGCAGCCATCACCCTTCGGCCGCGTCCGCCTGCGCCGATGAGTGCAATGGACACACGGTCGTTCGCGCCGCTCGCTGAGACCGGCACGAAAAGCGGAGCGGCGGCGGTGGCTAGGAATGCACGTCTGTCTGGCATGGACCCAGTTTAGGTTGGGCAGCTATCGGAAGATCATGTCCGAGTAGTTGCCAGGCGGAATCGGATCGCCCCGCGGAATGGTGTGCCGTTCCACGACATCCTCGTCCAGCTCGATCCCAAGACCCGGATGCTCTGGAAGGTAGGCGATACCGCCCTCAATGCGAGGCCCATCGGCGAGCAGTTCGTCGATGAAGGGGTTGCCGGTCTGGTCGACCTCCACGAACAGTCCCGCCGGCGCGGAGGAGACCAAGTGCAAGTTCGCCGTGAGCGCCACGGAGTCGCTCCAGGTGTGCGGAGCGATTCGGGCACCGAGCTTGGAGGCAGCGGTGCAGACTCTCCGTGCTTCCGTCAGGCCTCCACACCTGCAGCAATCGGGCTGGACGACCTGAACAACCTCTCCATGGAGAAGCTCGTTGAAGCCCTGCGCTCCAAACTCGTTCTCCCCAGCAGCCAAGGGAATGTTCGGCATCGCCTCGTGCAGGACCCTGAATTTCTCCGGTTGTTCAGGCGGGAACGGCTCCTCGAGCCAATGGACACCCATTTCTTCGAACAGACCCGTCATCCACAGAGCCTCGTCCAGAGAGTACTTCGCGTTCCCGTCAACCATGACGCGCACATCTGAGCCGACAGCCTCCCTCACGGCCTGCAAACCCGAGACGTCGTATTCGCGGTTCCGTCCCAGACGCATCTTCATGGCCCTGAAGCCGCCATCCAGATGCCGGAGGGCCTCGTCGCGCAGCTGAGCAGTATCGTCCTTCCAGAGCAGCCCGCTCGCATAGGCAGGGACGTGGTCCCGAGTGCCCCCTAGCAGGTCGCAGACCCGCCGGTTGAGGGCCTTCCCCCGGATGTCCCACAGAGCCATGTCGACTCCGCCGAGGGCGGACACCGCAACGCCCTTGCGTCCATACCAGTGGGTCAGGCCATAGCAGAGCGTCCAGATTTCGTCGACCTTCAAAGGATCCCTTCCGACCAAGGTGGGCGCCAAGTGTCCCTCCACGATCGTCCGCACCAAGTCCGGGTGAGAGTAGACGGAACCCAATCCGACCAAGTCCTCGTCCGTGTAGACCTTGATGAGGCTCGTCAGCCGACCCGTACAGATGCCGCGCGCATAGCGGAAACGACGGTCAGGGCGATATGCGAAGTGTAGGTTGATGACCTCGACCTTGCGGATCGTCATGGAACCGATCTGTAGCGCGGCTTCTCCACGTGTTGGAATCCGCCGAGTCTCAAAGGCAGGCTAACAGGCCGTGCTGCAAGGCATGCCAGCGGCCTGTTTCGTCGAGGCACTGGGAGCGCCTTGGCAGTGGATTCGGACCCCTTGGACCTGCGGAGTGCCGTTTCACCGCAACGGGGTAGGGACCGAACCGGAACCGTTGAACCGCGTGCTAGCCTTTGGGGCGGAGGGGTGGCGGAGCGCGTGGCCGCAAGGCTTTTCCTAGCAGCTGTTCTGGTCGTCATCCCCTTGATGGCCGCGGATTCAACGCTGTTCGAGCGGCGCATCCGTCCTATCCTTGCGACCAACTGCTACGCCTGCCACGGCCCTAGCGCCGGAGAGGGCCAGGCGGGACTGCGACTGGACTCTCTAGAGGGAATGCTGCGCGGCGGCCGGTCGGGCCCGGCCATCGTCCCAGGATGGGCAGAGAGGAGCCTCCTGGTCCACGCGGTCAACCATGACACTTCGCTCCAGATGCCTCCCAAGTCCAAGCTGGACGTCACCGACGTCGCAGCGCTGACGCGGTGGGTGGACGAGGGAGCTCATTGGCCCAACGCCGCACCAGTCGCGACGCGGGTCGCCAGCAGCGCAGACGGCGGGGCTGAGTTCACGGAAGCTGAACGGTCTCACTGGGCGTTTCAGCCCATGAGGCGGGCAGTGCCGGATGGTGACGGTGAAACGGTCATCGATGCATTCATCAGGCAGCGCCTTCGTGAAGAGGGACTGGAGGCAGCCGCAGCAGCAGACAAAAGAACCCTGCTTCGGCGGGCAACGATCGATCTGCACGGCCTCCCGCCGACGCCCGAAGCGATGGAGGCGTTCCTGGAGGACGAGTCCGAGCAGGCCTTCGAGCGGGTGGTCGATCGCCTCCTGGCCTCGCCGCGATATGGCGAGCGGTGGGGCCGGCACTGGCTGGACGTCGCCCGCTATGCAGACAGCAACGGCATGGACGACAACATCGTGCACGGCGACGCCTGGCGATATCGCGACTACGTGATCGAGGCGTTCAACAAGGACAAGCCCTACGACGAGTTCGTCAGGGAGCAGCTGTCGGGCGACCTGATCACCCAGTGGGGCGACCCGAGCCGCGCGGAGGGACTCGTCGCCACGGGCTTCCTGATGCTCGGTCCAAAGATGGTTGGCGAGGACGATCCCATCAAGCAGAAGCTGGACTTCGCGGACGAGCAGCTGGCGACGACATCGCGGGCATTCCTGGCGCTGTCGGTGGATTGCGCAAGGTGCCACGACCACAAGTTCGATCCGATCCGCATCCAGGACTACTACTCGATGCTCGGGATGTTCACCAGCACAAAGACCGTCCTCTCCTACCGGGTGACCTCCAAGCTAAACGCCACAGCCCTCGGGGGACCGGAGGACGACCAAAGGCTGAGCGAGATCGAACGACGATTCGATTACCACAGCGACTTCACGACGAACTACAACCGCGCGACAACGCCGAAGCAGGTGGTGGAGGCGCAACAGGAGGCAATGGCCGACGCCTTGGACGAGTACTTCGAGATACCGAAGGCGATGGCCGTCGCTGAAGGAGATGTCGAGGATCTGACAGTGATGCTGCGCGGCAATCACCTGACCCCTGGCCAGCCGGCGCCGAGACGGTTCCCGGCCGTGCTGGCCGGCGAAGAGCAAACCAAGATTGGACCCGAGACCAGCGGACGCCGGGAACTAGCTGAGTGGCTCACTCGGAAGGATCATCCGCTAACGGCCCGAGTGATGGCCAACCGAATCTGGAAATGGCATTTCGGGGAGGGAATCGTCCGGACGACAGACAACTTCGGGACGCTCGGCGACGAGCCAGACCACCCAGAACTGCTGGACTGGCTGGCGCTTCGGTTCATCGCCGCGGGATGGTCGGTGAAGACCCTTCATCGCACAATCATGCTCTCGGCGGCATACCAGCGAGGGCCCAGCACCGATCAGCAGGCCGAGCAGGTCGACCCAGAGAACCGCCTGTTGTCGCACCGGTCTCGTCGGCGGATGGGAGCCGAGGCGATTCGAGACTCGCTGCTTGCGGTCTCGGACACCTTGGACATGGAGATGGGCGGCAAGACGTTGCCGCACAGGAACTTCGCCAACCTGAACGCAAACGCACGGTCGAGGGATCCGGCGCTCTACAGAACAGGTCGCCGGAGTGTGTACCTCCCCGTCCTCCGGAGTGCGCTGTACGAGGTGTTCGCAACGTTCGACTTCGCCAGCCCGTCCACGACGAACGGCACGAGAGAATCGACGATGGTTGCACCGCAGGCCCTGTTCATGATGAACTCCGAACTCGTCGACGAAGCAGCAGCAGGACTGGCACGGCGTGTACGGCTAGCGGAGCCACAGGATGCTAGGGACGCGATTGGCCTTGCGCACGAGATCGTCTACTCGCGATCCGCTGAAGCAGACGAGATTTCAATCTGGCTGGAGTTTCTGGACCGGTTCACGACGACCGCTGGAGACGTGCACGAGGCTTGGAAGGGGCTTTGCCGGGTGATGCTTTACTCGAACGAGTTCCTGTACATACAGTGAGGCCAGCCATGCAGTCTCTGACCATGCGCCGAGGGTATCCGCGCCGCGAAGCGTTGCGGCAGATGGGCGCTGGATTCGGGGCCTTAGCGCTCAACGTCCTGCTTGCGGAGGAGGCGTTGGCCGACAACCCGCTTGCCGTGCGAGGCTCGCACTTCCCGGCGCGCGCGAAGCGGGTGATCATGCTCTTCATGTTCGGAGGGCCGTCGCACATCGACACCTTCGATCCAAAACCGCAGCTGACCCGGGACAGCGGCAAGCCACTGCCGTTCGCGAAGCCGCGGATCGTTTCGTTCCCGCGTCGGGGTGGAGACCTGATCGGTTCCCCGTTCGAGTTTCAGCGACGTGGCGAGAGCGGAGCGGATGTCAGCGAGCTCTTCCCTCACGTGGGAGGGATCGTGGACGACCTGGCGATCGTGCGGTCGATGCACTGCACGAATCCGCGCCACGGCGGTGCGGTTTTGGAATGGCACACCGGCAGTGACACGTTCATCCGACCGGCAATGGGCTCCTGGCTCACGTACGGTCTCGGTTCGGAGAACCAGAACCTGCCGGGCTACATCACGATCTGCCAAGCGCTGGCCGAAGGCGGCGCGAACAACTTCGGTGCCGCCTTTTTGCCGGCCGCCCACCAAGGCACGCCGCTCGGCTATGGAAATGTGTCCGCGAAGGACGCAACATTCCCGTTCATCGGAGACGGGAACCGGGCCAGCCTGCAGCGGCTGGAGCTGGACATGCTCTCCAGCATCGCCCGTAGGCAAAGGGAGCGGAAGGGCGCGGACAGCGAGCTGGAGGGACGCATCGCGACATTCGAGCTGGCGTTTCGGATGCAGACGGAAGCACCGGAGGTGCAGGACCTCAGCGGGGAGAGCGACGTCACAAGGCAGCTCTACGGCCTAGACGAGCCGGTGACGGAGGACTTCGGACGGCAGTGCCTGATGGCGAGGCGGTTCAGCGAGAGCGGCGTGCGCTTTGTGCAGTGCAACAGCAATGGCTGGGACCACCACTTCGAGTTGAAGGACGGGCTAACCAAGATGTGCTCGCAAGTCGACAAGCCGATCGCGGGACTCATCCGGGATCTCAAGGGGCGGGGATTGCTCGACGAGACGCTGGTGGTCTGGGGAGGGGAGTTCGGCCGAACGCCGACAGCCGAGAACGCGGACGGCCGTGACCACAACCCCCACGGGTTCACGATGTGGCTGGCGGGCGGCGGCATCAAGCCGGGGATCACCCTAGGGCGAACCGACGAGTACGGGTACTACGCCGTGGAGGACAAGGTCCACTTCCACGACCTACATGCGACCATCCTGCACTTGATGGGTCTAGACCACAAGAGGCTCACGTACCGGCATGCGGGGCGCGACTTCCGTCTGACGGATGTCCACGGCGAAGTCGTTCGCAGCCTTATCGTCTGACGGTAGCGTTGGACGCGTCAGGCGCATATCGCGCCTGGCCCCGGGTCCAACCGCAGCTTTCATCAAGGGCAAGAGGCCTGCCCTTCCCCTGCGCGGGCGCCACCGCGCTTCTGCGGCACCTGCGAACCTGTTCGCAACCAATAGAGAAGATCGCCTTCCGACGGCGTACGAAATTCCCCGGTTAGCCCAAGTTTGCCATCGCCCCGCCCGCCCGCAGGCGCTGCCGGACCACCGGGACCAGCTGGCAGGCGAGCACCGACAGGCACAGGCGGCCCGCGCTGCGCGCGGGCCTGCGGTGGTGGATCGGGCGCAGTCCCAGTGCGCTCCCGAGGGAGCGGAGGCCGGCCTCCAGGTCGGTCCGCGTCACGCAGGTGCGCCACAGCCGCTCGGCGTCCCAGCCGACGCTGCTGGTGCGCAGGCCGTGGACCCCGGGATGGGTTGCCCCGCTGCCCTCCAGCGGCTGCCGCTTCCAGGCCACCGCCGTCGCGTTGCGGCCCCTGTCGTCGGCCTGCACGTCGATCGCGCAGTGCGGGGCGGCGGACGGATGACGGGACTGCAGCCGTCCGATGCGCTGCCAGACCTTCTCCACGCGCCTGGTCGTGCCCTGGCGCGACAGGCCCTCGTGCAGCGTCCGCAGAGCCGTCTCGAGGCGCGCGCCGGCCTGCCCCGCCATCGCCCGCTCCTGCTCCGTCCGCTGCGCGGACGCGCAGCGCAGGCGCGTCTCGCCGTTCCCCTCCGTGGCGAGCCCTCTGTCGAGCACGACGGCCGCCTCGGGCGGCGCGTCCAGGGCCGTCGGCATGGCCTGCAGCGTGCCGCCCTCGGCGACGTTGCCGACCAGGACCCTGGAGCGGCGCGCGAAGCCGCTGGCGTCCAGCGCCAGGCCCAGCGTGAGCGGCGGACAGTCGTGGCGCTTCTCCCTGGAATGGCCGCGGCGGGCCAGCGGCTGCCGGTCCGCCGCGCCCTCGCAGCACGTGCTGGTCCGGTCATGCAGGGTGACGGTGGGCTGCAGGTCGAACAGTTCGGCGGCGCGCTGGAAGAGACGCGTCTCGATCGCGTCGCGGTGACGCAGCAGGCGGTCGCTGGCGCGCTGCGCACCCGACAGGACCAGCTCCAGGGAGTCGATGTCGACTTGCGGCAGGGCGGCCGCCGGGCCCACGGGGGAGACGCCAGCCTGCACCAGCTGGGCGGCGCTGCGCTGGGCCTCGTCCTCGACCGCGGGGCAGCAGGCCCCCAGCTCGAGGGACCGCTGGGGGGGGGGCGAGGATGCGCTCGACGCGGGCGCACAGCGCCGGCCAGCCCCCGCGCGGCAGGGCGACGTGGCGGCCGAGGTTGCGCAGGGTGCGCTGGCGCACCCTGGAGCCGCAGCGGACGGAGCGGACGAGGCGCTGGGTGAAGTGGGGCTCCTGGCCCTTGGCGCGGGGGCGAGTGGGGGTCCGGCGGACGGACAGGCTCCGATGGGAGCAGGCTCTGGGACGGGAGTCAGAGAATTGAAAGTTTCTATGGCACTACATTTGGGGTTTCAGGAGGCTGGCCATTGAAAACCAACGACTTGCAGCGCAAAACACGCCGAATTCGGCCAAAATCGCTCCTCGCTTGGCGAACTTGGGTTAGGGTCCAACCGTCATCCCAGCCGCGACGAGCAGTAACGCCGCGCCTAGAGTCGCCATCGCGGCGGCAGCGCAAGCCAGCCTTCTTGCCCGCCGGTAGTCGTTACTGCAGCCTGCGGTTGGGTCGCTCGGATCTCCGAGCCAGACCTCCGTCACCAATCGGCCTCCCTCCCAGATGGGCCCGACCAGTCTTCGCTCAATCGCCCCGGCCATCGCAGCCTCGCTCCAGCCTGGATTCGGCCCGGGCACAATCGCGTGCAGTCGCCAGCCAAGGCGAAGAGCCTTTCTGCCGGAACAGTCCGGCGTCACAAAGGCCGCAGCGGAGATCAAGAGCCAAGTGAGCCGGGACGGCAACCAGTTCAGGAGATCGTCCGAGCGGGCTGCGCACCAGCCAAACCGAAGGTACCGCTTGTTCTTGTATCCCACCATGGAGTCCAGCGTGCTGACGAGCTTGAACAGCACGATGCCATTCATGCCGAGAACGAGGTACCAGAAGACTGGCGACACAAAGCCGTCGACCAGATTCTCTGCAAGGCTTTCGATGGATGAGCGTCGGCACGCCCGGGCGTCCATTCGATCGGGGTCGCGCCCGACAAGCCTGCCTGCGGCGCGCCGGGCTTCGGAAACATCGTCGCCGGCAGTGTCCACCTGGTTGCAGTGCCTGAGCAAGTCTCCCATCGCAAGGAGGCTGTAGAGCAGCATCACGTGGAAGGCCGCACCCGCCCAAGCGTGTACTGCGGCGAGACCGGAATGCAGACCCCAAGTGCCGCCGCACCAGACCGCTCCCAAGGCCGCTAACAGAGCGCAGCCGCCGGCTCGGCCGTCCGCGCCGGCAAACCGGAGCCACCTCTCGGCGACCTCGATGGACCAGCCCATCAACCGGACTGGGTGCCAGCGGTAGGAGGGGTCGCCGAGCGTGATGTCGAGCGCCGCTGCAGCGACTAGGAAGTCCGCCTGTGGTGCCCAGGAACTCAGGCCCACTTCGCTGCCCAGCCGGCCGCCAGGGCTCGTGCAATCAGATCAATTGGATCCTCTCGGCCATGGCCGAGCACTGAGTAGAAGTTCGGCCAGTCCTGCACCTTCGCAGCGACTGCGCAGGCAAGGCAGGCCCCGTGCAGTCGCAGCGCCTCCGCCACGGCCGGCCTAGGAAGTCCGCCAGCGGCGGCGCGGTCCAAAACGGCCGCGACCGCGTGTGCCTCGGCCCCGACGCTCGGGTCGCAGAAAACTGCCTTGTGGTTCTGCTCGAGCAGCGCGAATTCCGACTCCCCCAGAAGTGCGGCCAGCGAGTCCATGACACGCTCCCTCGTGAGGCCAAACCGGCCAAGCGCATGAAAGAAGCCGCAGGTGGCTGACGGATCCAGTCCGTTCTGCCAGCACAGCGCTTCACCTACAGCGTCCCTGACGGCCCGCCCGATGATCTCCCCTGCCTTGGTGTGCGGGCTGGTCGAGTCCCTTGGCGGGACTCCGGTGCCAACAGGCGACGCAAGGCAGAACTGGTCGGTTCCCGTGCCTGTAGCGATCCCTGAGGAGTACAGACTGGGAACTGCCAAGTCGGAGAGCGCCGCCGACTTCGCCTCCGTCATCGTTACGGCGGCTCGTGTGTGTGCCGAACGAGTCAGCGCGAAGTTCAGGAGGAGGATCACGTTGATGGTGCCACCCAGAGCTGGGACTTCCTGCCATCCCTTCTCTGTCTCGCTCCAGCTGGCTGGATCGCCCGCTCGGGCTGCGTTCCCCTTGACGCCAGCGGTAACGAAGGCGTCTGCCCGCAGTTCCTCGAACTCCAATGTGCGGTGAGCGGCGCAGGCCATGCTCGCCGCCGTCCCCATTAGGGCAGTCTTGGCATAATCGATTCCCAGATCCGCGCAGACTTGCTGGTGGTACGCGTCGAGGCCCAATCTGGAAATCGACTCCTGCCTAACCACGTCGCCGCATGCCTCGCAGCTCTGGTGATTCACCAAGTAGTGAACGTTCAGGCGTTCTCCTCCTGTACAGGCAGAGGTGCTCAGGACCCGGTGATCTGAGCGCAAACGGACGACCAGGAACCGACCGAAACGACTGGCCTTGAAGAATTCAGATTCGCCGAGCGTCTCGGCAAACTCCTCGAAGCACGGCTCTCTCATGGGGTGAAGCAATCGATTATCGCGCAGGCACGCGGTGCAATCGGACCGACCCGCTTTTTCAGCACCCAGTGCAACCAGGGGGGATTAACAAGCTGACATGTGATGTGTGGCTGATGGCGGGAAGGTCGATTGCCTACCCCTTGACGCTACGCGGGACGGCAGGTGCGAACGATGACGACTCCCGCTTGGCAACCTACTCAGCGCCAGATCATGGAATCGCGAGACCCAGCTCGCTCCGAAGCGCACGATTCACCCATTGGGCCGTGGCCGCAGCTTCGACTCCGGCGTGAACATGAGCGTTGGGAGTCGTGCGGGACCGAACGCAGTCGAGCCAGTTGCGGACGTTGTTGGTGGTTCCGTTCCCGTCGACGATTGCGGCTGTGGACGTTCCCTCATCTCGCTTGAAGCTCATCACCGGGCGCGGCAGGCTCACAGCTTCAAGCGGCTTCAGACCCTCCTCATAGACGGAGTAGCCAAATCGGTCGAGGACCATCATGGCTTGGTCCCCGCGGAACACGATGCCCGCGCCAAGGAGCTCATTGTCCATGCTCGCCTCGAAGGTCACCATGAACCCCTGTGGATACAGGATGGTGGCAGCCAGCGTGTCGGGTGCCTCGACCCAATCATGGGTGTACTGCGCTCCCACGGTATGAACCGCTTTGGGCTTGGGGCTGTCCATGTACCACTGAATCAGGTCGATCCAATGCGTCAGCAAATCCGATGCGCTGCCACCACCGAAGTCCCAGAAGAACCGCCAGCAGCGAAACTTCGCCTCGTCATAAGCCTGGGGTCTTGCAGGCCCGAGCCACCGGTCCCAGTCCAACACGGAAACGTCCGTCGTCGTGCCTCTAGGCCTGAGTCGGGAGAGGTTCTGGTACCAGAAGCATCGGACTAGCGTGATCCTTCCAAGGACTCCCTCCTGGACGATCCGCCTCGCCTCGACGAAATGGTCCCAGCTTCTCTGCTGTGTCCCAGTTGCAACCACGCTCCGAGAGTCCGAAACAGCGTTGAGAAGCTTGTGGCCCTCTTCGAGACTGTGCGTAATTGGCTTCTCGACGTAGACATCCTTCCCAGCGCCCACCGCGTCCAAGACCATGGGGACGTGCCAATGGTCAGGTGTCGCGATGACCACCGCATCCAAGTCCCTGCATTCCAGAAGTTCGAAGTGGTTACGTGTCGAACGAACAGAGGCGTCGGTCTCTCGGCGCACCTGATCTTCCCGCGGAGCGTAGGCGTCGCAGACCGCTCTGACCTCCGCGCCGCCGACCCGCCCAACGTATCCCGCCAAGTCTCTTCCACGCTTGCCACAACCGATCAGACCCACACCGATGCGATCGTTCGCGCCAAAAATTCGACGGGTGTTCACTTGACTCCACGGGCCCCAAGGAGGAAGATCGACCAACCCCGTCCCAATTCTCTGCGTAGAGGTGAATGCGCCACCCCGCAGGCCGCATCGAATCGTTCAACCTCGCCGTTCATCGAGCGCCCTGATTCACCCCCTAGAATCTCCTGTGGATCCTGCAACGTTTGTCGGGCGACGCCGTGACGATGTCCCTTCAATGCGCTCGAAGCACTGGCTGGCGTTCGCGCCCAGCGAATCGTGCGACCAGCGCCGCGATCCTAACCCATAGCTGAGTCCGAGGAGCTCAGCCTCACAGGTCGGCGTCAGGACGTTGTCCGCGACGGCATTCTGGTCAATCCTATGGTCCAAAACTGCCACTCCAAGCGGTCGCGTGCCTCCGCCCAGCCTTGGAATGTTCACCCTCCTCCTATGGTGTCGCGCGATACTTTCCTGCGTGCACGTGCCGGCGCAAGCCGGACAGACACCGCTCCAGCCACTGCCATTGCTTTACCCTTGCCCTCCTGACCGCTGCGAGGGACGACTTCGGTTTTGGCCCGTGGCATTCCCTTTCCAACGCCTCCAACGTGGCATGGTGGGTCGCCGCAGCCAACTTGTCCTGTGGTCCCCTCTGTCTCCGTTTCCAGCGCCGCACCTCTTCGTCCCCCATGACACGCATCCCTCCCCGTGCGACCCGTGCTGCGATCTCCCGGATTCCACATGATCCCGGCCCTTCACTCAAGCGGCTGGAACGAGACCTCTGCCCGCTGTTGGCCACCGTTGCCGCCCAATACGCCTAGGTCCAGCTTCTTCGCGTCGTTCGTCATCAGACATCGGCTCCTGCCTTCCCGTCTGCGGCCTAGGTGGCGAGCGACCCGGGTGACTCAAGGCTCTTCCAGATCCCAACATTGGACGTACGTGCGTGCTTGGAGGACCCGGACACGGCAAAGTCCACCCTCGCCTTTCCGTTCCAGTCGTAGACGGTGTTGCCACAAGCCCAGACGGCAGCATCGACACTCCGAACTGGAGCCTCCGCGGTCAATGCTCTGTCCACACGCGCCGTTCGCAGCGCCCCGCCAAACGCCTCACGGCGTACCGCGCACGACTCGCTGAGTAGCATGGTTTGGCGTATCCCTCGCTCGATGAGACTTCCGCCGTCAGTCCATCGCCAGTCGGCCTAGCGCATGTTTGACGTGCGCCGTGGAAAGCCGCATCTTCTCTGCTAGGACCGCGAACGCGACTGGATCTTCCCGGGCTGGAGGAGCGCTATCCGCAGCGCATCATCGATCACGACACTATGGCGCGCGCTCGGCTGGGTCAAGCCGGGCCATCCGCTCTTCGAGGCCGTCTGCCCGCGTGCCTGCAAAAGGGCAACCGACCCGTTCGCCAAGGCGGCAATCCTACGCTCGCTCCCACGCTGGACGACGAGATCGGCCGCGCGACCAGCGAGGTGCGGACGGGTCGCAAGAGAGCGGAATGCCGACTGGCAATCGCCGAGGCCCAGCATTGGGAGCTGCTGGTCCGACGCGACGAGAACCGCGAGGCGTTGCTCTGACGCTCCAGACCGTCGAACGAATCGAATGTCTGCAAGTGATTCCGGACCTGGACCACGGCGCACTGAAGGTGACGTGCCACCGACCCTGTCTGTCGACCCAGCCGGCGGAGATGCGCGTAAACAACATGCAAGCGGTCTCTTGGCCAGCGCGTAGAGGATGTCAAAGTCAGGAACCTTCGCGACGACGTGACCAGCCTCGACCGAGCCTCTCGCTCCCACCGACCGACACCAAAGTTACACCGCGTGCCACGGACACGATTCGCCTTCCGGACAACAAGCGTCGCACCGTCGAGATCCGCTTGGACTGCTGCTGACCGTGTGTCGTCAACATCTACCACAAGGCGCATGTGCTTCAGCAGCCGATCTCCAACTCCACTCGACTCTCGCGGCACGATGCGAAGGACGTACAGCGGTACTATCTGACAGTGGACGCGGCCGATGCGGGTGCGGGATTAGTGGCCGATGTACGGAGGATGACCTTGAACCCCGAGGACTTCGAAACCCAAGCCAACACCCTGAAGACTGGTGCGTCGTTTCATCGCTGCGCACTCCAAGTAAACCCGTACCACTACCTAAGAACGTTTCAGGGGCAAGAGGCCGGCGGAGACGCGCACGCTCACGCGGACACAGTCCTTGCGAAAGCTAGCGAGATGCGCGTTTCAGTGCTCGCGATAACCGATCACAACGACGTGAGCGGAATTCAACCGTTTCAGAAGGCCGCTGAGCAGTACGGAGTCACGATCCTTCCAGGATTCGAGATTTCTTCGCTAGAAGGTATCCATGTTCTTTGTATCTACTTGCCTGGCACTCCACAACAAACGCTTGAGCGATTCCTAGGCGAGTTCGGAATACGCAAGACCCAACCCTCCTCAGAGCTGTCGAGTCGTCCCTTCACTGAAGTCCTCGCGAAGGTGCGAGAACAGGACGGAATTGCCGTCGCTGCGCATATAACCAACGCCAGCGGACTCTTCCGCGTTCTAAAAGGGAAAGCACGGATCCAGCCGTGGAAGAGCAATGACCTTCTCGCCGTCCAGATTCCGGCAGGTATCGCAGATCTTCCCCAGAAATATCGTTCTATCGTCGAGAACATGAACCCAGACTATCGTCGGACTCACCCAGCCGATGAGAATCTCGCAATTGCAGTGGTGAACGCAAAAGACATAAATAAGCCGGACGATATGGAGGACCCATCGGCCACCTGCTGGATAAAAATGTCCGAAGTGAGCGTAGAGGGTCTGCGGCAAGCGTTCCTCGATCCTGGCTCACGCATCCGTTTGAATGACTCGAAACAAAAGGACTCCGACCCTGAAGAACATGGCGCACTGGTAGCGCTCCGCTGGGAAGGGGGGTTTCTAGACGGCGTAGCAGTCCGTCTGAACTCAAATTTGAATGTGCTGGTCGGTGGGCGCGGCACGGGAAAATCGACGGTCATTGAGAGCTTACGCTACGTTCTGGACCTCGATCCTATCGGAGAAGAGGCGAATATAACACACAATAACATCGTTCATCAAGTGCTTAAGAGCGGAACAAAAGTCTCGCTCATTGTTCGAAGAAATCGCCCCACCACACATCAATACCGAATCGACCGTACTGTTCCGAATCCTCCGATCGTTCGCGACGAAAGCGGCGACATCTCTAGCTTGAGTCCTGCTGAAGTTCTTCCGCGTGTAGAGGTTTACGGACAGCACGAAGTCTCGGAACTAACCCGTAGCAAGAAGCAGCTGACCCGCCTTCTCGACCGTTTCGTTGCACACGACCAAGATCTGGCTAGACGAAAATCCAGCATCCGTCAAGATCTCGAGAAGTCGAGGCGGTCGATTCTGTACGTGACCAACGAGCTCGCACTAATCGAAGATCGCCTAGCGACGCTTCCAGGCCTCGAGGAAACGCTGGAGCGCTTCCGGAAAGCAGGGCTCGAAGACCGTCTTCGCGAGCGCAGTCTGCTCGTTCGCGAGGAGCAAGTTCTCGAATCCGTTCCCGAGCACCTGCGGCCGTTTCGAGAGTCTCTGGAGGACCTTAGACAGGAACTTCCCGTCGACCGTGCGTTTCTGTCAGAGAAAGCGCTCGAGAGGCTGCCGGGACGGGAGATCCTTGCGGGTGCTGACCACATCTTCGAGCGGCTCGGTCGAGATGTCGAGGATGCGGCGAATCGACTCGAGAAGGCTTTGGCACGTACCGACGAGGGGATTGCTGCGATCCGTTTGCGATGGAACGAACGCAAGCAGGAAGTCCAGCAGGCCTATGAGAAGATCCTGCGGCAGTTGCAGAAGTCGGCAGTGGATGGCGCAGAGTACATTCGTCTCCGGAAGGAGGTCGAGGGACTTCGGCCGTTGCGGGAGCGTCGATCGCTTCTGCGTCAGCTGGAGCGCACACACCTGAACCGGCGCAAAAGTTTGCTTGCCGAGTGGGAGGATGTCAAGGCAGAAGAGTTCAGGCTGCTTGACCAAGCAGCGAGGAAGGTGGACAAGAAGCTCACGGGCCGGGTTCGGGTGGCGGTCACCGCTGCCGGCGATCGCAAACCCTTGATCGAGGTTCTTCGAAATGAGGTCGGTGGCCGCCTCTCGGAAGCGTTAGAAGTCCTGTCAAATGCGCAAGAATTGTCACTGTCAGACTTCGTAGCTCGTTGCCGGAGCGGGGCCGAAGACGTTCAGCGGCAGTACCCGATGACTCTAGCCCAAGCGAACCGCCTCGCCGAGGCGGATCCCAAGGCATTGATGCTCATTGAAGAGATCGAACTGTTGTCCACGACGACAATCCAGCTGAACACGGCTTCCTCCAGCAATCCACCAGAGTGGCAGGCCCTAGAGGATCTCTCCACCGGCCAGAAAGCCACCGCCGTGCTACTGCTACTCCTCCTCGAATCCGACGCGCCGTTGATTGTCGATCAGCCCGAGGACGATCTTGACAACCGCTTCATTACCGAGGGTATCGTCCCTAGGATGCGCGCAGAGAAACGTCAGCGGCAATTCATTTTTTCCACTCACAACGCCAATATCCCGGTGCTCGGTGATGCGGAGCTGATTCTGGGGCTCACTGCTGGCGGACGCGCCGGCCCTGGGCGGGCGTGTATCGCGTCGGAACACAGGGGCTCGATCGACAATCAGTCTGTACGGGAACTTGTCGAGGATATTCTGGAAGGTGGTCGAGATGCCTTTGAGACGAGACGGCTGAAGTACGGTTTTTGACGACGATATGAATAAGGTCGAGCTGATCGAGCTGATCCACAACGGGGAGAATTCGAGGGTGGAATTCAAGCGTGACGACGTCACGCCAGCGAAGTTGGCGGGAGAGATGGCGGCGCTCCTGAACCTGAGGGGCGGCTACGTCCTTCTAGGCGTTGAGAAAAACCGCACGATCAGCGGACTCACTCGGGATCCCCGCAGCGCCGAGGAGTGGGTAATGGAGGTGGCGCAGGTCCACGTTCAGCCCGCCACAGTTCCGTGTTGGGAGACGATCGACTGCGATGACGAGGGGGTGGTCGGCATCGTATCGCTTCCCTCGAACGCGCCCGACAAGCCCTACAAGGCGAAGCGTGGACACATGTGGGGGACCAAGGTGAGGGTTGGCACCACGACGCGCAATGCAACGCGCGAAGAAGAGGAGCGCCTATACCAGCACACGGGCAGGCTACGGTACGGATGCAAGCCTGTGCTCGGGTCTACTATTGGCACGCTCGATGTCCGCCGCATGTACGACTACTTCACACGGATTTTTGGAGGAAGCGTCCCCGCAGACGACGATTCAGAAGCGTGGCAATCGCTCCTGATGAACCTAGACTTGGCGACGGCGGCCGCGGGACAGGTGGCTGCCACTATCGACGGGATGCTCCTGTTTGGGAGGAACCCGAAACGATTTGTCCCGCAATCCGGGATCAGAGCTGTCTGCTACACGGGAGAGGTTCCGGACTACGCGGCTCGGGCGGATGAGGATCTGAAAGGCCCGTTGGTTCCGCTCAGGGCCAGTGATGGCTCGTTGGTCGAGATTGGGCTGGTCGACCAGGCATGCGACTTTGTGCGGCGCAATACGACGCCGACAGCCCGACTGGAAGGGTCGCGCCGCATCGACCGTTGGGACTATCCAGACGATGTCGTGCGCGAAGTGGTAGGCAATGCGCTGGTTCACCGTGACTACAGTATCGCGGGCACCGACATCATGCTCGAGATTTTCTCCAACCGCCTCGAAGTCACTAGTCCCGGAAGCCTTCCAAACACGGTTACGCCGGAGAAAATGAGGTCGGGGATACGGTATGCACGCAATCAGACGCTTGTCAACGTCATGCGCGACTATGGATACGTCGAAGCTCGTGGCATGGGGGTCCGGCATCGGATCATTCCCGGAATGAGAGAGCACAACCGCACCCAACCCGACCTCATCGAGGAAGAGCATCGCTTTACGGTCCGCTTGTGGAGGGGCAGTCCATCGGTCGACTAGGGAGGAGCAGTCCGGAATACGCGACGTCAAGTCGAGCCGGTGACTGCTGAATTGGATTAACTGCGACGAGGATCCAACCTCTACAGTTCAGTGCGGATACGTCTGAAGTCGTGATCGGGCGCAGAGGTCGATGCAGGCGGGAGAGGCGCCCTTCCAAGACCGAGATGCTGTGACTCAGGTCGGGGCACTGGAGGATGTAGGCCTGACCAGAATGGTGCTGGCCAGGGTCGGAAGCGCCCAATCGGCACCACGCTCGAACCGTGCGTGCCGGCCGCCACCATCCGCCTTGCCGTGGAGCTCGCTCGGTCGAAGGAGATCACCCTAGCTCCAAGTTCGATGTCCGCGGTTGGGAGTAGGCCGGATCCTTCCCACGGCTCGCGAAACAACGGCCTGTTTACAACCGCGGCGATGGTATCGACGATGCGGTAGTCGCTCAGCTCCGAGATCGCTCGGATCCGCTCCGGCTCAACCTCGTCGTCGGACTCCTCGCCGGTTGCATAGACCAGCAGTTCGCCGATGAAGCAACGGCGGCTGGGCTACCCTACCGTCTGACGCCTGACGGCCCAGTCATGGACGAACTCACCCACGTCCGCGAGTGGCGGAGCACAGGCGGGCTGGCCTCGGTTCCGGCTGCGCAGGGTGTGTTCCTGATTCAGTTCGCGAAGGGTCGACCCTACCTCGGCCGGACGGCGAACCTGCGACGACGCCTACACCGCCTGCTGACTCGGCCAGCGGCCGCGTCCCGGGTCCTCAATCTGCGCAACGTGGCGCGGAATGTCTCCTTCGCGCGCACGGGCTCGCGCTTCGAGTCTGATCTCGCGCTCTACAGGACGGCGAGCCTGCACGCGCAAATCGACGCTCGCGAACTCCTGAAGCTACGACCACCTTCGTTCGTAAAGGTTCTGGTCGGCAATCGCTTTCCCCGCACCTGTGTGACGCAACGGTTGACTGGCGGACGCTCGCTGTTCTTCGGTCCGTTCGGCTCGCGCACCGCAGCCGAGAGGTTCCAAGAATCGTTTCTGGACCTGTTCCTACTACGTCGGTGCAGCGAGAACCTCGATCCGTCGCCGAGCCATCCGGGCTGTGTCTGGGGCGAAATGAACCTGTGCCTGCGCCCATGCCAAGCGGCGTGCAGCGGCGAGCGTTACGCCAAGGAGGTCGAAGATGCGGTGACCCTCCTGCAAAGCAAGGACGCTGCTGCCTTGTCGGCAATCAGGCGGGACCGAGACCGTGCAAGCGAGGCGATGGAGTTCGAAGCGGCGGCACGACACCACCGCAGGCTGACCTCGCTCCGGGAAACGCTGCGTCTGCGCGGCGATCTGGCGCAGGAACTCAGCGCACTGAACGGAATGGTTGTCCAACCAGCGGCCCAACCCGGCCACCTCGCGCTAACGGGCATGTTTCGCGGAGCTCTACAGCCCTCGGTCCAGGTCGGATGGACTCCCGAAGAGCCCACGGCGGTGCACTTCGCGAGGGAACTGAGGCAGCTGCTGGCTGGCTCTACGTGGCGAGAGGCCAAGCCAGTCGTCAAGCAGGACCACCTGGCACTGCTGCAGCGATGGCACCGAAGCAGCTTCCGGAAGGGCGAGTTCGTGCCGATCGCCGATGCCGGCAACCCGCCAATTCGAAAGCTCGCGAACGCCGCCCGCCGTGTTGCGCTCGCAATCGAGCCCCCCCCCCCCCCCCGCACAGTCCAAGGATGCTGAAAGGACTGCTTCAGAAACGTCGGCGGTCTAGTAGAATACTCGCCGATGAAGACCCTGCGATGGCGGTGGATTTCGCTGCTCTCCTGCACAGCCTTGGTGCTGTGGATCGTCCACGGCATCGCCCAGCAGTCCGCAAGCCCCGACTACCTGAGAGCGGATCTGCGAGCAAGCGTAAACGCGTTGAAGGCTGAGGCCGCCACACAGAAGACCACGCCGGACAACCTCCGAGAGAGACTGGACGTGGTCTGGCCATGGATCAACGCCTACTCGCTCACGGGGGCCCCGTTGCCAGTGAACGCGACCCTGCAGGTGTCGTCAGCCTATCGAGCGCTGGAGGAGCGACGACTCGAGGGCACCACCCCACCAGCCGGCGTCCTCCGCACCATCGATGACATGATCTACGAGTTCACTGTCAAGGATGAGCAGCCCGACGCGCTCGGAGCAGTCGCGGTTGACGTTGACGAGCCAGTCCGGGCAGGCTCTTGGGCAACTGTCGGACAGACCTACACGGTTGGCTCCGCCGAGCTGGGGCCGGGGACCCGCATCATGGCCGGCAAGCAGCTGCAGCTGGACGGTGGATCGCCCCAGAACGAAGATCCGGAAGCGCCCCACTATGTATCAGCGTCCTCGTCGAATCCCAACGTGCGGATCGATCCGACCACGTCGCCTCTCTCTGGCATGCACGGTGGGTTCCGTGGGGCCCGTCCGATGCCGGCGTTCGAAGTAAAGACGGGCACGCTCAAGACCGGCGACACCGTCACTCTGGTCTACGGGGACCGCAGTGCAGGCTCGGAGGGCTGGCAGCAGCAGACGTTTGCGACGGACCAGTGCATTCCTCCGATTTACATCGACATCGACGGCAGCGGACGCTACCTTACGCCTCGCTGGGCGAGCTACGAAGTGGTTGGCGGCCCAGCAGTGGGTGTGTCGGCAGTAGTGCCGTCCATCGTCGAGCCTGGCGAGGAGTTCTCCCTTTCGATTCGCTGGGAGGACGTGCATGGCAACCGGCCCAGCGGCACGGTGCCGGAAGCAAAGGTGACCGTGAACGGTCAGCCCCACAGCACAGTTGAAGGCGGCGAGGGAGCGATTCGACTCGTCGAATCGATTCAGTTCGACAGGGAGGGAATCTACCGGTTCGGCGTTTCGAGCGCCGATGGCAAGATCGAAACCGAGAGCAACCCCGTCTGGGTTCGGGAAGACCCGCCGTACAGGCTTCACTGGGGGGAGACGCACACGCACACCGGCATGGCCGAAGGCCAGGGCACGATGGACCGGTCGTACCGCTTCGCACGGGAGGACGCTCGCCTCGACTTCCTGGGGCTCTCCGAGCACGAGATCTGGCTTGACGACTTCGAGTGGAGAGCGATGAGCCGGGCCGCCGAAACCAACACCGTTCCGGGCGAGTTCGTGGCGTTCCTCGGCTACGAGTGGACCGCCCGCAGGGCCTGGGGCGGCCACCACAACGTGTTCTACCGCGCTCCCACAGGGGACCGCGTCGGCACCCAGATTGCTCCCAGTCTCACACTCCTGTACCAAGGCCTCCGGAAGCGCTTCGCGACGAAGGACGTGTTGATAATTCCCCACGCCCACCAAGCTGGTGACTGGAGGACGAACGATCCCGAGATGGAAACCATGGTCGAGATCATGTCGATGCATGGCACGTTCGAGTGGTTCGGCAACTACTACCTCCGCCAAGGGCATCAGGTCGGCTTCCTCGCAGCGTCTGACGACCATCGCACCCGGCCGGGCTACAGCTGGACCTCGAGCCGCCAGCCCGCTTCGTCCCTCAGTCAGTTCGGAGGACTCGTCGGCGTGCGATCCGGCGAGAAGACAGCCGACTCGATCTTCGATGCTCTGAAGACCCGCGACGCCTACGCCGTCACCGACGCGCAGCGGATCATTCTCGACACGGAGCTGAACGGCACTGGGATGGGCGAGCGGATTCCGTACACCGACGAGCGTCGCCTTGTTGCGCGCGTAATCGGCACCTCGCCGATCCGGCGGATGGCGGTGGTGAAAAACGGGGAGATCGTTTACGCGAAGCGTCCCCTCAAGACGACCCTGTCCAGCGATGCCTCGCTGGTCGTGGGGTTCGAGTCCTCGTCCGAGCCGTTCTTCCGCGACAACCCGCGGGGATACAGGCAGTGGGTCGGCACCATCACAGTGGAGAACGCCAAGCTGGTTGGGCTCCACAACCTGCACTTCGACAACAACCACAAGGAGTGGCTCGAGGCCGATGGCAACACTGTGCGGTTCAGTGCAGGATCCCGTGGCCAAGCCGAGACCATTCAGCTGGACCTGGAGGGGGCATCGCCATCGACCAAGCTGACGTTCGCCATCGAGCCCGGCCAGGAGTGGGGCAAGTCCCCCGTGCCGATTCGGCCCCTGAAGAAGCTGCCCGCCGAGAACTTCTCGATCGCGCTGAACCAGTTAAAGGACGGGTACGTGAAGCACGACGTGTCCCACGGCATGGACCGCGACGAAGTGACGCTCGAACTGGTTGGCGGGAGTACGGCGACGGAGGCCGACATCGAGTTCACGGACACCGGCGACATGCAGCATGGCGACTACTACTACGTCCGGGTGGACCAGCTGGACGGAGCGCGGGCCTATTCCTCACCGACTTGGGTCGGTGGGGAGCCAAGGCGCTAGGGCTCACAGCACCCGAGCCTTGGAGGCGAGCGGCGATTACGCGCCGTGCGTAGCGGTTGTCGGACCAACTGCGGCCGGCAAGAGCCACCTGGCCCTGCTCCTCGCGGAGCAGTTCGGTGGTGAGATCGTCAACTTCGACTCCGTGCAGGTGTACCGCGGATTCGACATCGGGTCTGCCAAGATTCGCCCACACGAGATGCGGGGGATTCGGCATCACCTGATCGATCACGTGGATCCAGCGCATCCTTACTCAGCGGGCGAGTTCGCCCAAGAAGCGAGGGGGCTCCTCGGGCACCTTCGGGAGCGTGAAGTGCTGCCAGTGCTGGTCGGCGGCACGGGGCTCTACCTGGAGGCGCTGCTGCGCGGGCTGTTCCGTGGCCCGCGACGCAATGCGCATCTGCGTACGCGACTCGAACGATCGGCGGAGCGAAACGCGCTCGGACATCTGTGGGGCATCCTTCAACGACTCGACGCGAAGGCTGCGGACGCCATCCATCCGAACGACAAGCCGAAGCTCATTCGGGCGATCGAAGTGACCCTCGACGGGACCGCGCCCGTCACGGATCAATGGACGGCGCCTCGAGAGCGGCTAGAGGGGTTCCGGACGCTCTTGATCGGTCTTCAGCCGCCCCGCCAGGCCCTCGTTGACCGAATTGAGAGCCGCACCCGCGCGATGTTCGCCTCCGGGCTCGTTGAGGAGACTGCGGGACTGCTGGAGTCCGGTGTGCCCCAGTCGGCTCGGGCATTTGGCGCACTCGGATACGCGCAGTGCGTTCGCCATCTGAACGGCACCATTACGCTCGCCGAGGCGATCGAGACTACGACGGTCGAGACCCGGCAGTACGCTAAGCGGCAAATGACTTGGTTCCGGAATCGCGCGCCGGAGACCGTTTGGTGGAATGGCTTCGGCGACACACCAGAAGCTGGGGCGTTTGCCGTAGATACCTGTCGCAAGCATTGCGGCTGGAACCCCCGAGACGGTCGATAGACAAGGGAGCAGGCTGGTGGCTGCAGTGGGCCGGGCGGTCATCTTGGGCTGCGGATACACAGGGCGTCGCGTGGCCCTGCGCCTACTCAGCCAAGACTGGGAAGTCACGGCATCGACGCGGTCCGGTCAAGGTCTCGAGGATTTGCGCCAGCTTGGTGCGAGAGTCGTTGCGTTCGACGCCACGAAGGGGTCGCCTTGCGGCATCCGTGCCGAGGGTTCATGCCTCCTGATCTCGATCCCCACGCTTCGGTTGGGCGATGTCCTGCACGACCCAACGCCACCATTGGCTGCTGAGCTCGGAAGTCTTGCAGAACACTGCACCTACCTCTCAACGACGGGTGTCTACGGAAACACGGCCGTGGTCAATGAGGACACTTCGCCGAACCCTGTCACTGAGCGACAGAGGCTCCGCGTGGAAGCGGAGCGAGCGGTGCTCGCCCTCGAGCGCCCGTCGCTGGTGCTCAGGCCAGCGGCGATCTATGGTCCGAACCGCGGCGTGCACGTCGCGATGCGTTTGGGCCGGTTCCAGCTCTCGCAGCAGAGCGGGCGCCACGTTTCTCGGATCCACGTGGAAGACCTGGCCAATGTGACGGCGGCAGCGATGCGGCGGAGGCTCGAAGGGGCGTACCCGGTTGCCGACCGATGCCCCGTGCCCTCCGCCACGGTCGCGCAGTTCTGTGCGACCGAACTGGGCCTGAAACTTCCCGACGTCGTGCCGGACCGCGAGCTGAGCCAAACGAGGCGCTCCGACCGTCGCGTCGATGGTGGCGCTGTTCTCGACCGGCTTGGCCTGAACCTCCGGTATCCAACCTACAAAGAGGGCATCCGGGCAAGCGTGGCCGCAGAGCAACCAAGCATGAGGTTTCGGTGCTAGGTCGAGGCCAGTCCCTGGCCCAAGGCGCCCGCGGCGAGTAGCCGCTGGACATGCTTCGCCAGCATGTCGCACTCGACGTTTACGACATCGCCGACCCTTGCCACTGAGAGGGCTGTCACCTCGAACGTGTGCGGAATCAGTGCGACACCGAGTGTCGAGTCCTCGAGAGTGGCCACCGTGAGGCTGATCCCGTCGATGGCAACACTGCCCTTGTAGACGAGCAGCGGTGCGAGGTCGTCGGGCACACGCACGGACAGCCACCAGTTCCCATCGCCCACCGGATCGAGACCTGTCACCTGCCCCGTACCGTCCACATGACCCAGCACGAAATGCCCGCTGAGGCGTCCGGTTGGCTGCAGGGGCCTCTCGAGGTTGACAAGCGAGCCGACCTTCAGGCCGCCCAGATTGGTCCTCGCCAGCGTCTCTGGCGAGAGATCCGCCGCAAACTCCTCCGCCGAGCACTCCACAGCCGTCAAGCAGCATCCATTGACGGCGATGCTGCCGCCCAGAGCCAGATCCGAAGTGACCGCCCGGGCCGACACGACCATCCGCGCACCAGCCTCGGGACGGACCATGTGCGTAACCGTGCCGGTCTCCTCGACGATGCCTGTGAACATGGGATCAATCAGCCAGCCGCTGCCAGATCGCCGTCCTCCTGGTCCTTGGCGAGACTGGCCTCCACTGCGAACTCGTCCGGGGCAACGGTGAACGTTCGCAGGTTGGTCACCCGCAGTGCACCGTCCCGCGAGCGACGCCCCGTGCCTCCGACCATCGGCACGGAGTCGTAACCGCCGAGAAACTTGGGAGCGTAGTAGAGGAGGATCTTGTCGGCCAGCTTGGACTCAAGTACTGTCCAGTTGAGCTTTGGGCCACCCTCGATCATCAGCGACGTGATGTCCTGCCGACCCAGGTACTCGACGAGCTGGGCCAAGTCCACCCTGCCCTTCGCCGCGTCGAAGAGCCCGAGCGGGATCCCAAGGCGCTGGAACACCTCCCGCCGGCTCTTCGACGCGGCAGAGGTCGTCGCCACGAGCAGGTCGTTGCGGAACGTCCGGACGATTATCGAGTCGGCGCGGAGACGCAGCAGCGAATCCGCCACGACTCGCAATAGAGGTCGCCTGCGCGGACGCTTCGAGCGGTCCGTCAAGCGCGGGTTGTCGGACTGCACCGTGCCGATGCCGGTCATGATGGCGTCGTGACGGTGCCGCACTGTATGTACGTGCTCGCGGGCCTTGGCGCTCGTGATCCAGCCCTCGTTGTTGTCGGGCGCGGCGATCTTCCCGTCGAGAGTGAGTGCTGTCTTGAGCGTCACTAGCGGGAGACCAGTTCGCTTGAAGTGAAAGAAGGCCTCGTTCAGCCGCCGTGCCTGTTCAGCGATCTCACCTTCGGACTTCTCGACCATGACGCCCTCTTCTCTCAGCAGCGCCAAGCCGGCACCGTCGATCGCAGGGTTCTCGTCACGAGAGGCAACCACTACGCGGCTCACTCCGGCTTCAAGGATGGCCCCGACACACGGCGGGGTGCGGCCATGGACGGAGCACGGCTCGAGCGATACATAGAGCGTCCCGCCGCGGGCGCTGCCGCCAGCCTCCTCGAGAGCCAGCACTTCGGCATGCTTGCGATCGGCGAACTTGTAGATGCCGGATCCAACCTTGCGGCCATCGCTGTCAACAACCACGGCACCGACCTGTGGATTTGGGCTGGCCAGACCGCAGCCCGCCTCGGCCAGCCTCAAGGCTTCCTGCAGATGGCTGGCATCGGCTGCGTTCATGCGGCCTCCCGTGCTGGGAACAACGACCGGACGAACGCCGCAGAGTCGAATGGCACCAGATCCTCGACCCGTTCTCCAACGCCGATCCAGCGGATCGGAACCCCAAGCTCGCGTGCAATGGCGACCGCGATGCCACCCTTGGCGGTGCCGTCCAGCTTCGCCAAGACGAGTCCCGTGACACCGACGATCTTGCTGAACTGACGCGCCTGCTCGAGACCGTTCTGACCGGTGACTGCATCCATCACCAGCAGCACCTGGTGCGGTGCCCCCGGCACTAGCCGTCCGGCCGTGCGGTGGATCTTTGCCAGCTCGGCCATGAGGCCATCCTTGTTGTGAAGCCGACCCGCGGTGTCGATGATCACCGCGTCCATGCTGCGCGACTTGGCGGCTTCGAGAGCGTCGTAGACGACCGCGCTAGGATCTGCGCCCGCCCTCTGCCGTACCACGGGGCTCCGAGTGCGGTCCCCCCAGATCGCGAGCTGCTCCCCGGCGGCGGCGCGGAACGTGTCGCCCGCAGCGAGCATGACGGTCCGACCCTCGCCGCGCATGCGATGCGCCAGCTTGCCGATCGTCGTCGTCTTCCCGACGCCGTTGACGCCGACAGTCAGGATCACTTCGGGCAGTGAGCGCACCTCAGGGGTCTCTGTCTCGGCCTGCTTGAGAATCTCCAAGATCCGATTGGCGATCAGCCGCTCGATGGCTGCGGCGTCGGGGAGCTCCTGTCGCGCCAGTCCCTTACGGACATCTTCGATAATCTCCTGCGTCGACCGGATGCCCAGATCCGCGGCGACCAGCGTCATCTCGAGATCCTCGACCAGATCCGGAGGCAGCCCCGCACCTCCCTGAAACAGGTCGCCGATCTGCCCAGAAAGCGCGGCGCGAGTCCTGGATACGGCCTTCCGGAACCGCCCCAGCAGCCCGGGCTCCGAAGGCGGAGCGTCGAACAGGGTCTGCATCTCGGGAGCGGTGCCTTTCCCCTACAAGTCGATGATATCAGCGGGATCGGGACAGCCGGTGGGAAGTTTCGATCGTTGCGACGCGCTTGCCCGACCGCTCAGGCCGATGTCGAGGTCGCCCCTGGAAGGCTTCCCGACGGCTGTCGAACTACTCGGTCTGCGTGATCCAGATCGGGCTGGACCAAGCAAGCTCCCCGTCCTCCTGCTCAACGCGCACGTAATACCAGTGCTCGCCGGCAGTCGCGTCCACATCGAGAAACTCCATCTCTGCCTCGGCCTTTCCGGGCTCCGCCTGAAAGATGTAGGCGCCATCACGGATCACGTGGATCGCCGAGACCTTGTCGGTTCCACGCACACGCACCGTGAGGCGCTGCGGTCCGGACGCGCTGATCTCCTCTCCCATGAAGGCGTCGCCCATCCGGAACTCGAGGACGATGTTGTCCGTCGCGCCGTAGGTGTGCCGGCTGCGAATCGAGTCATGGATCGACTCACGGCTCGTGTCAGGTGTGTACACCATGGCGTAGGAGATATGGGTCGAGTAGTGGTCGGAACTCGCGATCACGCCGATTCGATAGCCCTTGCTCCAAGCGTTCCAGAGCATGCCCGGTTCCTGGAACCCGCCCGCGGCATCGGCCTCCTCACCGTCGTTGATGCCCCGCGGCGCGTTCTTGTGCTCGTAGTTCTGGCGCGCCCCTTGATAGATTTCCGCCACCGTGTCGACCTCGGGATCGTTGTCCCGCCAGTCCGTCCCCATCGAGTCCGTCCCGGAGGTGTGCGGGATCGCGATCCCGTTGGTGGCGCGCGCCACGTCATAGAGCAACTTCGTCTCGTTGCGCACGCCGCTTCCGAACCCCATGGAACTGAACGTCAGCAGCTCCCCGTCGGGACTGTCCGGAAGCAGGAATCGAGGATGCGCCGGGATGAAGAACGGCACGATCGGGTAGTTGCGATGCGTGTAGATCAGATTGCGGTGGCCGAACGGATTGCCCGGATTGCGTTCGTAGCCGTACAGCGTCGAGAACCGCTCCGGGAAGTGGTACATGTCGGCCAGCTTCTGCGTCATGGCGTTCCAGAAGTCCGTGCCTCCAGCCTGGTGGTCGGTCGACGCCCCGAAGTCCATCGCCGCGGCGTCAATCATGTAGCGGTAGAACTCCGGCAGCGTGCCATCGTCGAGACCACCCTGGTCCTGCGAGAGCTCCGTGTGCCGGTGCAGGTCTCCACGCACGATGCGGAGGGCCGTGCCCTGATGCTCGACACGGTAGTTGCGGATGAAGCGCACGTCCTCGACTTCGTTGGGATGCGACTCCGGCCGGCTCTCGGCCGGCTCGGGCCGGTACGGGCTGAGCCGCGGAGCGGGGCGCGAACCGACCAGAGGCATAGACCCTGCGATGACGCGGTTGAGGCGCGGTCGACTGGCGAAGCTCCAGCGACGGCTCTCGTGCGGCCAGAACGACCAGAGCCGACCGTCAGCCACGGTCATGCCCATACGAGTGCTCTTGCGCGCCCAGCTCAGCGGCAGAGTGATGGGCGACGTCCATGCGCGCCCCTCCAATCGGGTCACGAACGACTCCCAATAGGAGGTCGGCCTGTAGGAAAGGCGACTGTAGCGCCTCTTGAACGACATCCAGAGGTTGCCATCTGGATCGAAAAACAGCTGCGGGCGGCTCTCGCCAGTCGATCCCGCCGCCAACGGGTCGTCGAACGTCACCGTGGCGGGAGCCTGCCATCGTCCGCCGTCCAGGCAAACCACCTCGATACGTCGGGCGGAGCCGAGTGGCGTGCCAGGCTGGCGGTCGCCGAGACCCCGACCGAGATCCTTGCCCCACTTGACGCCTGAAGTCTCCCAAGCGACCCAGGGGCGACCTTGCCGGTCAACCGCAACGCTGGCGTGCGCCTCGAAGCGGCCGGTGGATGCCACTTCCATCTCCGGACCGAGCCCACCGCCCGGCTCGTAGGAACGGATCCGCACGTCGTAACTGCCTGCCGGACCGTCGCTATAGCGGTCCCACACGATCCAGACCCGCCCGTCGGCACCGGCGCCCACCGCCGGCGACCAGTCGTTCGCTGCGGCGTTCGTCACAGAGACCGTCTCCGACCAGCGCCCTCCGCGCAGGTACTTGAGCCGGATCTGGGAGTAGCGTCCTGCCATGGCCTGCCACACAACGAAGATCGTGCCGTCAGCAGCCGTCGCAACATGTGGCTCGATATCCGGGAGAGGCCCGTCGGTGAGGCTGTGCTGCGTACCCCACTCGCCATCCTCCCAGGCCATGGCGTAGATGTCCCAGTTGCCCGGACCGTCCTCGTGCGGCCGCTGCGAATAGATCAGCCACGGCTTGTCGTCACCGTCGACCGCGACCTGTGGTCTCCACAGGTCCTCAGCGGCGCGTCCCACTGGGATCAGGCGCGACCAGCGCCCCTCGTGGTAGCGACGGAAGTTCAGCTCCTCGCGGCGGTCGTGGTAGCTGTACCAGGTCGTGAACAGGTTCCCGGCCGAATCCACGGCCACGTCCGGCGAGTCGTGCTGCCGCAGCTCGGTGCCCGAGAGATCGGTTGCGGGCGGCGTCCTCTGGATGGCGACACGACCCGACACGGCGTCCATCCAAGGTCCGAACTCCATCTGGGCGGGTCGGAACGAGAAATCCCCCTGCGCGGTCGTGACCGACACCTCGGTGGCGGTCGAGCCGCTACCACGGACCCACAGGCCCTTCGCGAGCGTTTCCGTCCGGTACCCGGGAGTGGGCCGGGGCACCACGCTGGAGCGCAGCAGGATGCGCACGTCCTGGGTAGTCAGCCGCCAGCCACCCTGCGGCAGGATTCGGTCTGGCGGCTCCTGCCTGTGGGGCTCAATGCTGAGGATCTCGCCACCCTGAACGGTCAGGCTGCCGTCCCAAGACTGGCCTGCGGAATCACCAACGCCGAAGAGGATCAGCACCTGCCACATGTCGGCTTCGCGCGTGCCGCCGGGATGCCACGTGAAGTGATCGAGAAAGTCAGACGATGCAGCTGCCCGTGCACCTGTCCCCGGCTGGGCCGGCTCCTGGGCGACCGCCACCAGAACGCACGTTACGGCCAGGACCGCCCAGAAGGCGACCGTGGCACCACGAAGCAGAAAGGCGGACCGACTGAAACGCATAGCGCAAACCCTCCCGAGCACCCGGATCTAGCCGCGCTTCACAGATTGCGATGCCTCCCGGCGCGGCGGTCCGATTGTATCGCGCAGCCCGAGTCGCTAGACCGGTTCCGCGATGGCGGCGATGCGGCTGGCGGCTTCCTGCCATCTAGCAGCTCCGTCCACCATAGGCTCGTAGGTGCGCAGCGACGTCGACTGGCGCATGACCTCGCGCCCTTGCTGCAGGTCGCCGATGCGTCCCATCGCGATGGCCTGCATGAGGGCATTGCCAGCTGTGGTCGCCTCGACCGGGCCGGCCACGACTGGAATGCCACAGGCATCCGCCGCGTACTGGCAGAGCAGCGCGTTCTGGGATCCGCCTCCCACCACGTGCAGCACCGAGAGGGGCTTGCCCCTGATCTGGCCCAGATCCTCCAGCACCGCGCGGTACTTGAGCGCCAAGCTCTCGAAGATGCAGCGGGCAATCTCGCCGCAGGAACTGGGCTCGGGCTGACCGGTGCGTCGGCAGGCCGACGTGATCCTCGCCGGCATGTCGCCCGGCGGGGCGAACACGGGGGCGTCAACGTCGATCAGCGACCGGAACGGCTTGCAGGCCTGAGCCTCTGCGAGCAATGTGTCGTAGTCGGAAGCGATGCCCTGCCGGGACCATACCCGACGGCACTCCTCCAGCAGCCATAGACCGCAGATGTTCTTGAGAAGGCGGGTCGTTCGGCAGACTCCACCCTCGTTGGTGAAGTTCTTCTCGAGCACGGCAGCGGTGACGTGGGGACGGTCCGCCTCGATGCCGAGCAGCGACCACGTGCCGGAGCTCAGGTAGGCCCAATCGTCCCCGGACGCCGGGACGGCGGCAACGGCGGACGCGGTGTCGTGGGTTCCCGGAGCGACGACCGGAATGGTGGGCAGGCCGCACTGCTGCGCGACCGGCGAACGCAGTGCGCCGACCGTGGAGCCTGGTTCCACGACATCCAAGAAAATGTCCGTCGGAAGGCCCAGTCCGTCCAGCGTTGTCCAAGCCCACTCTCTCCTGCGCTGGTCGTAGCACTGGGACGTCGAGGCGTCCGTGAACTCGCACGTCTTCTCGCCCGTGAGCCAGTAGTTGAAGAGGTCCGGAACCATCAGGAAGGTCTCCGCGGAGTCGAGCATCGCGCTCCCCTTCATGGCAAGCAGCTGGTAGAGCGAATTGAAGTCCATGAACTGCAGGCCCGTGCGCTCGAAGATCGTGTCGCGCGACAGGATCTCGCACGCCTCGGCCATCTTGCCGACCTTGCGCCCATCGCGGTAGTGCCAAGGGTTGCTTAGCAGCGCCCCCTCACGATCGAGCAGGGCGAAGTCCACGCCCCATGTGTCGACGCCCAGGGAGACGGGCTTCGCCGAGGCAGTGCCTGCCAGTCCGTCGCAGATGGAGCGGTAGAGGAACAGGACGTCCCAGTACAGGTCGCCAACCACGTCGACCGCGGGATTGTCGAAGCGGTGGACTTCGTCGATGGCGAGCTGCGCCCCGTCGAAACCGACGAGATTCACCCGCCCGCTGCCAGCACCAAGGTCGATCGCTATGTAGCGTTCAGCCGCCACCCTCCGGTCTCCAGTCGGGAGATTGTCGCGCACGGCATTCCACTCCGGCAAGTCAGACCGCCGCGGACACTACGCTGGAGAAATGCGCGGTGCGCCATGGATGGTCTCCCTGCACGGAGGCCACAGCGGGGAATTCTGCGAGCACGCGGAAGGAACCCTTCGCGAAACGATCGAGGCCGCCATCGACATCGGGCTCTCGGCCTATGGGATCTCGGAGCACGCGCCGCGGTACGAGGAACGGCACATCTACGATTCAGAACGCGGCAAGGGCTACACGCTCGAGCGGCTTTCGCGTGAGTTCGAGTCCTATGCCTCGACTTCGAGAAAGTTGCAGGAAGAGTTCGCCGGACGATTCGCTCTGCTGCGCGGGTTCGAAGCGGAGGCAGTTCCAGAGGACCGTTACGTAGACCTAATGCAAGCGCTGCGGAACGATCACATGTTCGACTATTGCGTCGGCTCAGTTCACCACGTGGCGGGCATCTCGATCGACGAGTCGCCAGCGCACTGCCGGCAGGCAATCGAAGCGTGCGGCGGCGTTGCGGCCTTCGCCCGGCGCTACTTCCAGGCCCTGCGCACGATGATCGAGGCCCTCCGCCCCGATGTCTTGGCGCACTTCGACCTGCTGAAGCTGTACCTGCCTAGGAATGCGGTTCCAGACGACGACGAGACGATGATGGCGGCTAGCGGAGCCATGGACGCCGCCCTGAGGCACGGCTGCATCATGGATCTCAACACCGCGGGCTGGCGGAAGGGTCTCGGGGAGCCGTATCCAGGGCCCCGGTTCGTGCAAATGGCAAGGGATCGTGGCGTGCCGTTCTGCTTCGGTGACGACAGTCACAGACCAGAGCAGGTCGGTGCGTACATTGACCGTGCGAGGCAGTACCTGCAGCGCCACGGCGTGATGTCGGTGACGGTGCTGGAACGGATCGGCAGTCGGACGAGGCAGCGGGTAGTGCCGCTCCCTGAACCCGGTCACAATGCCGAAACCGCATAGAAAGACCTGATTGCCTGTCAGGCTGGCCCTTGCTGGCGGCTGCCGCCCCGTCCGATCCTGACCGCGGCCGTCGCCTAGCTCCAGCCCCATGAGCTGCCCTGCAGGCGCGGGCACGCGGGGCCCGGTGGATCTGAGACGTCGCTCCGCGGGCGCAACCTGCACGCCAGCAGGAGCCGCACAGCCGGCCACGAGGGCGGCTCAGAGCCCGTGCCCCCGGAGTCCCGCTCCGCATCTCCCCCATTCCGCCCAGCCCCCTTCGTGGTGTCCACGAAGGACGTGACCAGCCCTCATGGCCGTCTGCAAGGAATCAGGATTCTAGGAAATCGGGTAGTACAATTGGCGCTAGAGCGTCCCCTAGTAGGCTGGCCGTCGATTGGACTGGCCGCCTCAGGCCACACGGCGGATGCGCTTCCGGCGAATCTCGTAGGAGCTACCCGGACACAGGCATGCTCAAGCTGTTTCAGAACCAAGGCAAGACTCTCCGCTACCTGATGGGCGTGATCCTGTTTCTCATCGCCGCGTCGATGATCATCACGCTGATACCGAACGTGTTCGGTCCAGCGGATGCTTCGGGCGAGGGTCTGGCGGAGGTCAATGGCGAGCTGATCACGATCCGCAACGTCGAGACCGAGCTGCGCCAGTACCGCACGAGCAACGTCACCGGTCAGGCGCTGTCAATGATGGCCGGCAACGTCCTGGAGAACCTGATCGCGGAGCGCGTGCTCTGGGCGGAGGCCGCTTCCCTCGATCTGGTGCCCACTGACGAGGAGCTCGCCGTGTTCCTGCGCGACCAGATGTCCGAGGTGCTCTTCCCCGACGGAGAGTTCGTCGGCAGCGATGTCTACGAGGGCCTCGTAAGACGGCAGTTCCGTCGAACAGTCGCGGAGTTCGAGCACGAGATCAAGGTCAGCATGGCGGTCGAACAGCGTCTGATGCAGATGGTGACCGACGGCACGGCGGCGTCCGAGGAGGAGATCAAGGTCCGCTTCCACCACGACAACGACAGCGTGAAGATCGAGTGGGCCGCACTCGACGCCGAGTCGTTCCGTGGCTCGGCCTCGCCTTCGGAGGAGCAGCTCAAGGAATACTTCGAGGCCAACCGCCTGCGCTACCGGCACGACGCGCGTCGGCCTCTGAAATTAATTGAGGTCACGCCTGAGATGGCGGCAGAGAACCACGACGTCTCGGACGGCGAGATCGAACTCTACTACTCCCAGAACCTGTACCGGTTCGAGCAGCCCGAACGAGTCAAGGTGCGCCACATCCTCTTCATGACGACCGGAAAGTCTGACGAGGAGTCCCAGGCAGCACGCGTGAAGGCGGGCGAGATTCTCGCGGAGCTCAAGTCAGGCGGCGACTTCACGGCTCTGGCCGCCCAACACTCCGAGGATCCTGGCAACGCCAACAACGGCGGCGATCTTGGCTGGGTCTCGCGAGGCATGATGGATCCGGAGTTCGAGAAGGCGAGCTTCGCCCTGGCGCAGGCCGGCGATCTCTCGCCGGACCCCGTCAAGTCCGAGTTCGGCTACCACCTCATCCGTCTCGACGAGCGCCAGGCGAGCAGTGTGAAACCACTGGCGGAGGTTCGCGATGTCATCCGCGACGACCTGATCGCGGAGAGGACGGAGGGTGTCCGCTACGCGCTGATGGAACGGGCGGTGTCCGTGGCGGAGCTGTCGAACGGGGCGCTGGAGAACGCCGCGTCCGAGCTGGAGCTGCCATACAGTCAGTTCGAGGCGTTCAGCCAGAACGATTTGCCCGGCGATCTTCCCCAGTCGACGGCGCTGGTCCAGGCGATCTTCGGCCAGCCGGTCGGCGAGGTGTTCACGGCGGCCCAAGAGGACACGCTCTACATTGGCTACGTGAGCGAGGTGGTTCCCGCCCGCGCAGCCGAGTTCGAGGAAGTCAGCGAGACGGTGCTCGCGGACTTCGTCGACACCGAGTCCACCAATCTGGCACGACAGAAGGCCGAAGAGTTCGCCACCCAGGCTCGGGATGAGGGCGTCGATTTCGCGCGCGCCGCCCGGAACGCTGGCGCGGAGCCGACCACGAGCGACTTCGTCAAGCGCGGCGGCCAAATCGGCGAACTGGGCGGGATCAGCTTGCTGGGAGAAGTCGCGTTCACCGACACAGACGGGAGCGTCCAAGGACCGATCCCAGTGGGCGACAAGTGGGTCGTGTTCCGGTCCGTGGAACTGCAGGTGGCGGACGAGGCCGGCCTAGGGGCGGAGAGCGAGACGCTGCGGAACGTCATCGTCAACGAGAAGCGCACGCAGCTGTTCGACTACTACCGCCAGAAAAAGCTGCAGGAGTATGCCGAGCAGGGTCTGATCATGCGCTACGAGAACCGGATCCAGTCGTACCTGTCCGGTGTGCGCGGCACGGGCTGATCGTCGCAGCCGGCATCGCGAGGCAAGAAATGCAAAAGCTCGTTCCCATCCGGCAGGTCTTCCCGGACCGCTCCCCTCCCGATGTCGCCGAGGCGGTCCGCGAGCAGCTGAATTCCGTTGACTGGACTGGCAAGGCCGGCCGTGGAAGCCGCATCGCGATCGGCGTGGGCAGCCGCGGCATCACCAACATGGCGGTGATCGCGAAGGCGGTGGTCGACTTCTGGCGCTCGCGCGGCGCCCAGCCGTTCATCGTGCCCGTGATGGGCAGCCACGGCGCTGCGTCGGCGGAGGGCCAGGCGAGTGTCCTCGCGCACTACGGCATCGACGAGCGGACGATGGGCGTGCCCGTCGAGAGCTCGCTAGACGTGGTGTCCGTCGGGCGGACGCCCGAGGGCATCGACGTCTCCATGGACCGGCGCGCGTTCGACAGCGACGGCGTGATGCTCTGCGGACGGGTCAAGTGGCACACGGACTTCGAGGGTGGGCTGGAGAGCGGCATCCACAAGATGATGGCGATTGGCCTCGGCAAGTGGGAGGGCGCCAAGCGCTACCACAACTGGGCTTTGCGGATCGGCATGGAGCAGGTGATCCGCGGAGTCGGAGCGACCGTTCTGGGAACCGGCAAGATGCTGGGCGGCCTGGCGATCCTCGAGGGTGCCAGGCACGAGACCGCGGAAGTCCACGCGCTGCCGGCGGAGGGCATGGTGGAGCGCGAGGAGGAACTGCTGCGGCGCGTCAAGTCGTGGAAGCCCAACCTGCCCGCCAGCGCCATCGACTTGCTGATTCTGGACGAGATCGGCAAGGACATCAGCGGAGCTGGGATGGACACCAAGGTCGTGAACCGCGGTGGCGGTGCACCGAACTCCTGGAATGGTGTCCCACGCGTCCAGCGCATCTTCGTGAGGGATCTGACCAGGAACACCTACGGCAATGCGATCGGAATGGGGCTTGCGGACGTGGTTCACGAGCGGTTGGTCAAGCAGGTGAACCGCGAGGCCACAAACGTGAACGCCCTGACCAGCTCCACGACCACACCCGCGTTCATCCCGATGCACTTCTCCAGCGACCGGGAATGCATCGAGCGGATACTGCCGACGTGCGGCCGGCTGGATGTCGAGGACTGTACTGTCGCCTGGATACGCAACACGCTGGAGCTCGGCGAGATGCGGGTCAGCGAGAACCTGCTGCCCGAACTGGAATCGAACCCCTCGGTGGAGGTTCTCGGTCCGGCGGAACCTCTCTCCTTCGACGCAAACGGAGACCTCGGTTCCGGGTTGCGAAAGGCCGCTTGACCGGCGATGTCGGCAACCCCCGTTCAGCGGTCCGCACCTAGGCAGGCGCTGCGATGGACCTTGTTCAGGCGACGATCCTAGCCCTCGTCCAGGCGCTGACCGAATTCCTACCCATCAGCAGCTCAGCCCATCTGGTCCTCACACGCTGGCTGCTGGGATGGGAAGACCCCGGCCTCTCCTTCGACGTCGCGCTGCACTTCGGCACACTGCTGGCACTGACGGCATACTTCCTGCGCACGTGGATCCGCATTGCGGTGGCAGGCTTCGGTGGAACCAACCGGCTCGATAAACCCGACGATCCGGATCACAACCTGGCGCAGAACCCCCGCATGCTGTGGTATCTGGCGGCAGCCACGATTCCTGCAGCCGTCGCTGGACTGGCGCTGCAGGACGTGATCGAGCAGCACCTGAGGTCCCAAGTGACGATCGGCGCCATGCTGATCGCGGTGGGTGCGCTGATCCTGTGGGCCGACCGGACCGGCACGAGGTCGATGGACATCGGGAGGCTCTCGCTGGGAGCCTGCCTACTGATCGGTTGTGCCCAAGCGTTAGCCCTGGTTCCGGGCACCTCGCGTGCCGGGATCACGATCGCAGCCGGGCTCCTCCTAGGTCTGGAACGACAGGCGGCGGCCCGATTCTCCTTCCTTCTGGCCATGCCGATCGTGCTCGGGGCATCGCTCAAGACCGGCGCCTCGATGCTCGCCGATGGCGGGTCGACAACATCGCCCGGCACACTACCGCTTGTGGTCGGGATCGTGGTGGCCGCTATCGCTGGCTATGCGGTGATCGCCCTATTTCTGCGGTATTTGCAGCGCGCAACCCTGGCACCCTTCGTCTACTACCGCTTTGCCTGTGGAATAATTGTTCTGGTGGTCTCCACTGCCACCGGCCTTCGGGCCTGACTGGCCGCGCTCGGGCGCGTCGGATGCAGATCAGGGTTCTCGTCAGCGATCCACGCCTGAACGAGCTTCTTGGAATCCTGGTGATCCTCCTAGCGGTGGGCACCATCCTGGCCCTAGCCAGCTACTCCCCGACGGATGCGTCGTTCAATGTAGCCACGACGACCGCGGAGTCCCAGAACTGGATGGGTCTGCCGGGATCCTACAGCGCCGACCTGCTGCTGCAGGTCTTCGGTCTGGCTGCATTCATGCTTCCCGTGGCCCTTGGGGCCCTGGGCTGGAGCAAGTTCCGCCGCCGCGAACTACGCATCATCAGCCAAGAGCTCGTCGGAGCGCTGCTACTGACGCTGGTGGCATGCTGTGCCCTGCAGATCATTGCGGCTTACTGGCCAGCGCCGGTGCCCACCAGTTGGCAGGGCACAGTCCAGCCCGGCGGATCGGCGGGCAGTGTCGCAGTTGAAAGTCTGACCTCGGTGCTGAACCTCGGAGGAACGGCCCTGCTTTTGATTGCAGTCAGCGCCGTCGGTGTGTACCTCGTGTCATCTCCGAAGTCCGCTCTGCCGCGTAGTGCCAGTGGCAGCGATTCAGAGAATGCAACGATCGAAGGCGTCGATGACGGCACCGTCGACGCAGCCGAACCCGGGACCCAATCGGGCACGATACCCGTGGGGCTTCGGGTGGACGATCCAGGTGGGAGAATCCACACTGCGGCTGCCATGCAGAGCACCGCCGCAGGTGCCACGGAAACCGACTTCACCCGGATTGAGGATCCACCCGACATGGCACCGATCGTGCCCCTCGCGCAGGGCAACGATCGGGCCAAGGCAGACCACACCCTGGTCAACGGGAAGAGCCCTGAACCCGAACCACTCACGTCGCGATTCAAGCTGCCCGACTCGGCGATCCTCAATCCGCCGCTCGCGAGAACTGCCTACGACAAATCGCAGCTCCAGGAGACGGCCCGCCGGATCGTCTCCAAGCTCGAGGAGTTCAAGGTCCGAGGCTCGATCACCCAGATCAACCCCGGACCAGTCGTGACCACGTTCGAGCACAAGCCCGACCGCGGGGTGAAGGTCAGCAAGATCATCAACCTCTCCGAGGAGCTCTGCCTGGGCCTGGAGTGCGAGTCGGTCCTGGTCGAGCGCATCCCGGGTCGGCCAACGGTCGGGATCGAGGTGCCAAACAAGAATCGCGAAATCGTCTCGATGCGGGAAATCGTGGATTCGCCCATGTTCCGCGACTCCAAGTCCATGCTGACGTTCGCGCTGGGCAAGGACATCAATGGCAAGATCCACTGCGCGGACCTAGCCGGCATGCCACACCTTCTCGTCGCTGGCCAGACCGGCTCGGGCAAGAGTGTCATGGTCAACGGCGTGATCATGTCGATCCTTCTCCGCGCGACACCCAAGCAGGTGCGGTTCATTCTCGTCGATCCCAAGACCGTCGAGCTTGCGCTCTACCGCGACATTCCCCACCTGCTCACACCGGTGATCACGGACATGAAGGAGGCGACGAACGCCCTGAAGAACGCGACGCTCGAGATGCAGCGCCGCCTCCAGCTCCTCGCGGTGTATGGAGTGCGCAACATCAGCCAGTTCAACGCCAAGGTAGAGGGGCTTCGGGCGAAGGGCGACGCTGACGAGGACCTCGAACCACTGCCGTACATCGTGGTCATCGTGGACGAGCTGGCAGACCTCATGATGCTTGCGGGCCGGCAGGTCGAGGAGTCGATACAGCGCCTCGCCCAGATGGCGCGTGCAGTTGGGATCCATCTGCTGCTGGCGACACAGCGGCCAAGTGTCGACGTGATCACCGGGTTAATCAAGGCCAACATCCCAGCCCGCCTTTCGTTCCTAGTGGCGACGCGGGTCGACTCGCGCACCATCCTGGACGGGATGGGCGCGGAGTCCCTGCTCGGGAAGGGCGACATGCTCTTCCTGCCTCCCGGCGCCCCGCGCAGGCGTCGATTGCATGGACCTCTGGTCTCGGAGGACGAGATCGAAGCCGTTGTCGAGCACTGGAAGGAGCAGGCGGCCCCCGTCTACGAGACCGCCTATCTCGAGTCGCCCGAAGGAGAGAAGGAGGAGTCGTCCAGGGACGACGACGCGTTTGAGGACGACAAGTACCAAGATGCGGTGCGCTTGGTGGTGGAGTCGGGCAAGGCCTCGACATCGATACTCCAGCGCCGCCTCCGGCTGGGCTACGGACGGGCGGCCCGCATCCTGGACGCGATGGAGCGCGACGGAATCATCGGTCCTCCGGACGGAAGCCGACCCCGTAAGGTGCTGAAGCGCCCGGACTGGCTCGACGAAGTCGCGACCGACTGATCGTCAACCTCTACAGCGCGGGATCCCAATCGCACGGGCCAGGCGTCGCCCTTTCACTCTCCGAGACTCTCTTCAAACAGTCTCGCGATCGCGATGCAGTGCCGGTTGACGTCGCCCTCGCGTGCAGCCTCCACCATGATCCGAACGACCGGCTCAGTACCCGAGTAGCGGATCACCACCCTGCCCCGGTCGGCAAGCTGCAGCTCCCGCTCGGCGATCGCGTCTCGGATCTCGGGGAGGTCACTGAGCGGCCTCTTTTCGCGGACCCGCACGTTGATGAGCCGCTGGGGATAACGCTGCAGCCGCCTCCCCACCTCGCTGCATGGGACGCCTTCCTCCGCAAGGATCTGGAGGATCATCAGCAAGGTCAGCAAACCGTCCCCCGTTGTGGAGAGATGGCCGAAGACAGTGTGCCCGGACTGCTCTCCGCCAAGGGCCGCACCCGAGCTGAGCATCTCTTCGATGACGTGGCGGTCCCCCACGGGAGTCCGACGCAGTTCGATGCCCTTGCGCTGCAGGGCCTTGCCGAGTCCCAAGTTCGACATGACCGTGGCAACGACGAGGTCGTCGACCAGCTGGTTCCGGCGCTGCATCGCCGTGGCGGCCGCCAGAAGCACGTTGTCTCCATCGAAAGGGTTGCCGAGCTCGTCGACGAAAAGGCAGCGGTCGGCGTCGCCGTCCAGGGCGGCGCCCAGGTCGGCACCACTGTCCACCACTGCCTGCCCCACCCGATCGAGGTGCAGGGCTCCGCATCCATCGTTGATGTCGCGCCCATTGAAGTCGCGGGCGATGTATCGGATGTCGACGCCGGACTGATCGAGCAGGATCGGAGCAAGGCCCGCGGCCGCGCCGTGAGCGCAGTCGAGCACCACGCGGAGCTTGGAGGCGCTGGGCGGTAGTGGCACCGAGCGCTGGAGGTGCTCGACGTAGGTGAATTCAGGATCGGGGTCTGGGTGGAGCTCTTCGGGTGTCGCCTGAACGCTGTGGCTGAGTGTTGCGGCTACCCGCCGTTCGATGGCACGCTCCTTCTCGTCAGGCAGCTTGTATCCGAACGGTCCGAAAACCTTGATGCCGTTGTCATGGTACGGGTTGTGCGAGGCCGACACCATGACCCCGAAGGAGTACTCGCCATGCTGTGTGGCACGGGCAACTCCAGGGGTCGGCACGATCCCGGCAAAGGAGCTCGACACACCGCCAGACCTCAGCCCTGCCGCCAGCAGGCCAGCGATCGACTCGCTGGACTCGCGGGTGTCCACCCCGATCAGGACGGGCTCCGGATCCTCGCGGGTGATCTGCCTCGCGATCGCCTCGCCTATGGCGTAGACGGTCCGGTCGTCAATGGGATACTCCCCGGCGCGTCCGCGGATGCCGTCGGTGCCAAATAGCCTGCTAGCCATGTAGCTGGACTGCCGCAATCCGGCGCAATTGCCGGCCACCCGATTGTACCGAGACCACCCTCTCCGGGGCTGCGTCCCCGTCTGAGGACTGCCCGCTGGGCGGTAGGCACCCAACACCAGTCTCGAAGCCGCCCGAAGGTCAGGCGTCGAAGCCGTGCATCTTGCGGTAGAGCGAGTTGTCGTAGCGCCGCGTCGACTTGAAGTGCTCGTGTCGGCCGTCGCCCGCGACGGGCTGGGCCAAGGCCATGATCCTCTCGCGCTCCGGCGCGGTGAGCGGCTCGAACCCGCGCGCGATCTCGATGTCCGCCATGAGCTGGTCCATCGTCAGGTATCCGCGAACGATGGACGTCACCGGAAGGCTAAGCGCCCAGCGCACGCACATTTCGGCCGTCACCTTCGTCTGGGAGGGGATCTCTGCGTCGCGCGGTCCGCCGCCAAGACACTTCATGCCGATCACGCCCACGTCCTTTGCCAAGCAGAGCGGGACGACCTCCTTCTCGAAGGACCGGTAGAAGTGGTCCATCGGGTTGATCGGCATCTGCGAGGTCGCCCATTCGTAGCCCTTGTGCAGCATCTTCACGTGAATCCGCGGATGCTTGTGGCCGGTGAAGCCGATGTGCCGGACCTTGCCCGCCTTCTGCGCCTCCAACGCGAACTTCAGCCCGCTGCGCTCGAACACCCAGTCCGGGTCGTTGTCGTAGTTGATCTCGTGAAACTGCCAGAGATCGATGTGGTCGACCTGCATGCGGCGCAGGCTGTCTTCCAAGCACTGGCGCGCGAACTTCTCGTCCCGACCGGAGTTCTTGGTCATGAGGAAGACCTTGTCGCGGACACCCTTCAGCGCCCGGCCCATGAACTCCTCCGCGTAGCCGTCGTGGTAGGCCCACGCGTTGTCCCAGAACGTGACGCCGTTGTCGATGGCGGCATGGGCGAGCTTGATCGCCGTGGGCTCGCCGTCGTCCATAGCCGCGCGACCCAGGTGCGCCCCTCCCATGGAAAGGATGGAGACCTGCTCGTTGGTGCGCCCAAGGCGGCGGGTTGGAATCCCCTGGCCGCTGTCCTGCTGCTGCACCGCCTGCGCCAGTGCGAAGAGACCGGACGACCCCGTCGTAGCTGCGTTTGGCATAGCTGCCAGTATACGCAAGGCCCATGTCCAGAGGGCTAGATTTAGGGTCCAGGAGGGAGTCCGGCAGCGAAGAAGCCCAACGGCTCCAGACCCACGATGCGCCAGCGCTTGCCGTTCCTTCGCAGGCGAAGCACGACTGTCTCGCGACGGGTCTCGATGCTGCCTGGTTCTAGCTTCGGCGTCAGCTCGATCAGCCAGTCCACCTCCACCGTCCATTCGTCCGGACCGCCCGCCACGGGGCCAACCGCAACGGACGAGGCAATGCGGCGCTGTGCGGCGAGCGCCTCGACCTGCTCCCGGAGCGCGGCAAAGCCCTGGAAGCCACGGCGGTCAAAGACTCCCATGAACAACGGAGCGTTCGTCGACTGCAACGCTCTGCTTGCGTCCCTGACCAAGAGCGATGCGGCAGACTGCACCGCGTCGTCCCCAAGAGCCGGTCCGGCGACCGTCGCCAGCGACAACGCCAGCAGGACGTGGCAGCAGCAGCCACGGTGCCGGTGGAGAAACAAGCCCCGATCAGCCGTCGCTCAAGTCGCTGCGGCCGAACGCGTAGGAAATCGCCTCGACGGGCACCTGGTATTCCGAATGCGAGGCGTTGCCCTGAAACCCGAGATCCTCGATGCCCGCTGGGCTGGTGTAGTACGCGTCCATGATCAGCCTGCGCGCCCACTGGAAGAACTCGAGGCCCTGGCCCAGGTCCGCGGGCGAGGTCGCGCCGAAGACTCCGAAGCGCCGGTACTCGTGCGTGTTCCAGCGTGTCTCACCACCAGCCTCCGTGCGCTCCGCCTCGACCAGGCCGTCCAGCAAGGCTGTCTGCGCCGACTCCTCACACTCCTCGAACGCATAGCCGCCGCGATCTCGTGCTACGTGGTCAATCCAGAGGACGCCGCCGGTGAAGATGTCCGCCAAGGTCTCGTTCTGGGAGCACAGATAGTCGATGAATTCCGGAGCGCCTCCCGCACGTCCGCTCGGCCCACCCTCGTCCGCGGGAATAATCAGCTCGGAAAGCCGCTCCAGCGTGCGGAACTCATGCTTGTTGAAGAACCTGACCGCGTACTCGCCCTGCAGCGTGCGGTCTCCGTTCACGGCCTCGTGCACCTGCGCTCCGATCATGGCCGGCATGGCGTGCGCCACGCCCGCACCAACGACTGCCGAAGCGATGCGCCGCACCGCGTCCCGTCGCGAGAGCGCTTCCGGCGCAACGGAATCCTGGGAACTAGACATTGCCCTTCCTGAGCTCCTCCACAAGGTACTCCGCGGTGCGCCACGCGAGCGCGTTGATGGTCAGGGTCGGGTTCTTGTCCGGATTGCTGACGAAGGTGCCGCCGTCGGCGACGAACAGGTTCGAGACCTCGTGGGCCTGGCAGTAGGGATTCAGCACCGACGTGGCGGGGTTGTCGCCCATGCGGACAGTGCCGACCTCGTGGATGATGGAGCCCGGCACGGCGATCCCCTGGTTCTCTCGCTGCGGATTGCCGATTCCGAGCACCTTGCCTCCCGCGGCCTCGATGAGGTTGTGGAACGTGCGCTCCATGTGGCGGGCCTGCTTCCACTCGTAGTCGCTGAACGAGAAGTGGAAGCGCGGCACGGGAATGCCCCAGCGATCCACGACGCCCGGATCCAGGTCCATGTAGCTCTGGTTGTTCGGAATCATCTCGCCACGGCCTGACAGGGAGACGCCGTTGCCGTACTCCTTGCGCACCAAGGCCTTGAGCTCCTTGCCGTAGCCAGCCCGACTCGCCTGGCGTCCGAAGGCGCCCGGCCCGGGCATACGAAATCCCCCGCCCATCTCAATGTGGTAGCCGCGCGGGAAATCGAGCTTGCGATGATCGTCCCAGAGCCACCAGGGCGCATACAGATGCGCGCCACCGAAGCCGTCGGTGTCGTAGCGGGGCATGTTCTCGAGCGCGGGGAGCGTGCCGCGCACACTGAAGCCAACGGTGTCCATCAGGTAGCGCCCGACCAGGCCGGAGCCATTGGCGATGCCGTTCGGAAACGTGCTGGATGTGGAGTTCAGCATTAGCCGGGCTGTCTCGCAGGCCGAGGCCGCGAGCACGATCGCGCGTCCCTTCACGCGGCGCTCCTGGCGAGCCTGCTTGTCAACGTAGACGACGCCGCTGGCCTTCCCTGAGGCGTCGACCTCGACCTCCCGCGCCATGGCTTCCGTGATCACGTCGACGTTCCCGGTCTTCATCGCCGGGAAGATGTCCGTCTGCGACGCGGCGTAGTTCGACTCCGTGAGGCATCCTCTGCCGCACTGGCCGCAGTAGTGGCAGGGCGCCCGCCCGTTGATCGAACGCGTGATGACGGCGCGGCGGTTGGCGATGAACGGAATGCCAAGCCGCTTGCCCGCGACCCGCATGAGGCGCTCGTGCACCTTGGGCTCGGGCGGCGTGTGGAACTTGCCGTCGGGCGCGCTGCGAATGCCCTCGACCGTGCCTGTCACGCCGATGTATTCCTCGGCCCGGTCGTACCAGGGGGCGAGGTCGTCGTAGGTGATCGGCCAGTCCCACCCGATGCCGTCCCGCGAGTACGGCTTCAGGTCCAGGTCCGAGAACCGGAACGACATCCGCCCGTAGTGGTTTGTGCGTCCGCCGACGATGCGGGACCGGAACCAGTCGAACCGAGTGCCGGGCGCCGACGTGTAGGGCTCTCCCTCCAGCTCCCAACCGCCGTTGATCGTGCGGAAGAACCCATAGGCCTGGCCGCGGCCAAAGTACGCCCTGCCGCCGTCCTCAGCTCCCCGATGACCGAAGTCATAGGGCCACTTGTGGGTGAGGAAGTCCCTCTGCGGGTCGAGCATCGGCCCGGCCTCGACCAGCGCGACCTTCATGCCGGCCTCTGCCAGCACCCGGGTCGTCGTGCCGCCGCCGGCTCCAGCGCCGACCACAACGGCGTCGTATGTCGTCTCAGCCACGAGGCCGCCCCTCCCGAAGCCAGGCGCCGTCCGGGTTCCGACTCGATCTACTGGACACCAATCGCCAGTGGATCGGGTCGCCTGTTGACCACACCATCAAACGCTTCCGCAACGGATATATTATGCGTCGTCAGCGTGTGGCCCGTGACATAGTCCAGCGTGATGCGGGCGTTGGCGTACTCATTCTGCGACGCGATCAGGTTCGTAGTGGCGTTCGCGAGGTCGCGCTGCGCCTGCACCACGTTGTAGATCGTCGACGCGCCCAGGTTGTACTTCTTCTGCTCTGCGTCGAGCGTCTGACGCTGTAGTTCCTCCGCCTTCTCCGCCGCGCTGTAGCGCGCTCGGGCCTGCTGGATGCGCACCACTGCGGTCTGCACTTCGGACCGCACTATGTTCCCAGCCTGGACCAGCCGGACCTCTTGCTGGCGCTTCTCCAGAAGCGCGGCCGCGTAGTCCGCCCGTGCCTGGCGGTTCTTGATCGGGATGTTCATCTGCAACCGAATCTGGTAGTCGGGAAAGTTGCGCCGGAACAGCTGCGCACCCGCCACGCCCAGGCCGCCCAGGAAGAAGGGCGCGACTTCGGGGCTTTGACCTGGGCTGGCGCGGAAAAGCTGGTTGAGCGATCCCGCGAGTGCGTTGTTGGTCAAGTCCACTGTCAGGTCCGCACTGGGAAGCATTCCGTTCCGGACGCCGACGAGGCCCAGCTCCGTGTTGTCCATGCGGATGCGGTTCTGCTCCATGTCCGCACGTGCGGAGAGCGCCATCTCCATCAGGACCGGCAGCGGCTCCAGTTGCTCGTCCAAGTCCACGACGATGTCCTCGGTCGGGCGGATGCGCGCGTGCAGGAGGGTGGGGCTCGCGATGCCGTTGACGCTGATCGCGTCCTTGAGCAGCGTCTCCTGGAGCTGCACCTCCGTTTCCGCCGTCGTCAGGTCCGCTTCGCGAGCGGCGACCTCGGCCTCGGCGCGAATTATCTCGATCGGTGCCAGGACCCCGATCTCCACCCGCCTCTTGTTGTCCGCGTAGAGCTTCCTCGCCAGCTCCAGATTCTGCGTCTGGCTGTCGACCTGGGCACGCAGCGAGACGAGGCCCCAGTACAGCGCTGCGACGCGGTACACGACCTCTTCGACCTGACGCTTGAACTGCAGGTTCGAGATCTCGTGGTTGTTCTTGGCGACCTTGATGTTGCGGGTGTTGACGGCGATTCCGAAGCCGCGCAGCAGCGGCTGAGTCAGTCGCAGCGTCAGGGCACTGACCAGCGACGGGTTGAAGTTGGTGCGGATGCTGTTCGTGTCGACGCGAGAGTTCGCCCAGACGAGCGCGGCGGTCGCGCCGGTCTGGAAACCCTGCCTCACGCCCACCTGCGAGTTGCTGATCTCCCGCACCAGCGTGTTGGTGCCGGTCACGAAGTTGCTCGTCTGAGGGTTTGAGAAGTGACCCCAGTCGAAGTTGGCGAAGATGGCGGGGTCGAGGTTGACCGCCTGCGTCCCGAAGAACGTGCTCGCATCGCCGATGTCGGCTGCGCCGCCCCCTCCGCCGGCACCACCGCCTCCCGCACGCTGCGTAATCCCCGTGGCCTGGGCCTGCGGACGGTTGCCTGTCGCGGCACCGAGACCTGTCGAGAGGGTGCTGATCTGGTTCTGCACACCGCGCAGCTGTGCGCCGGACTTCGAGCGCATCCAGTCGTTGGCGGCGCTCTGCGGACCGTAGCGCGACCAGGCGATGTCGAGGTTGTTCTCGATCGCCAGCGCCAGAACGTCCGACAGAGACAGGTGCACTTCCGCGTCGTGAATCAGCGCCTCGAGTCGTGAGGAGTTCTGCAGCGAGATCTCCGGCACCTCTGGCGCCTTGAAGATCGGCCCGAGAGGCGGCCAGCTGGACAAGCCCTCGCTGTAGTCCCGCGGACGCATGCGCATGCTCTGCGCACTGGCCATGGACGCCAGGACCAGAGCCGCGACCACAGCCGTGAATACGCGGAATCTCCTGTGGTTCATGAGGAAAATAGGGGAAAGTGGGCCTAACTAACGCGCAACGATCCCTGCAATGTAGGACGATTGGCGAGGCTTGGTGGTTACGGAAGGCACTGGTCAACGCCCTGTGCAACCCGCGCTAGCCTGCATTCGAAGTGGCCGTGCGTCGGACCTGGAAGCTTACTCTAGCCTATGACGGAACGGACTACGGCGGCTGGCAGGTGCAGCCCAACCGTGTCACGGTGCAGGGGCTTCTGGAAGCCGCCCTGGAACGGATAGAGGGGCGGCCTGTGAAGGCCGACGGTTCAGGCAGGACCGACGCCGGCGTACACGCGCTGGCTCAGGTAGCCTCCTGCACTCTCGTCAACCCGATACCCGCACACGGCCTGCGCAAGGCCGTGAACCGAATCCTTCCACCGGCGATCCGGGTGGTCGACGCGCGCACGGTGAGCGTGGAATTCCATGCCCGGCGTTCGGCGCTCGCGAAGACCTACGAGTACCGCGTCATGCGAGCCGAGACCTGCCCTCCTTTCGAGGCCCGCTACACCTACTGGCACCCTTACCCGCTCGACGAGGCAGCCATGCTGGCTGCCGCGCAGCGATTGGTGGGCGAGCTGGACTTCCGGTCCTTCGCCTCGGCGGGAGGCAGCCCCGGGCCATCAACTGTCCGCACGGTGCTTTCCTCGGAGTGGCACAGGGACGAGGACCGCTTCGTATACCGCGTTCGGGGGACGGGTTTCCTGTACCGGATGGTGCGCAACCTAGTGGGCACGATGATCGAGGTCGGCCGAGGAAGCTTCAGCGTGGACGACATCGACCGCGTGCTCGCGGCGCGAGACCGCCGCCAGGCAGGCGCCACCGCGCCGGCGAGGGGGCTGTTCCTGGTGGGGGTCGAGTACCCGAGAGGGCAGGAGGAATCGGGATAAGCGGTCAGTTGGTCCTGGCGACGATCCGGTCGGCGAGGTCGCGCAACGTCCAGGCCTCTTCGCCGAACCCATCGATCGCCTCGACGGCCGCCGAGCGGTGCGCGCGCGCGAGCCAGCGTGACTTCTCGATACCGTGCACTGCGGGATAGGTGGCCTTGCCCTGCTGCAGGTCCTTGCCGGCCGTCTTGCCCAGCTCCTCCGCGGTCGACACCTCGTCGAGAATGTCGTCGACGATCTGGAACGCCAGACCGACATGGTCGCCGTAGGTGCTCAGCGCGGAACGGGCAGACTCATCGGCACCCGCGACGATCCCACCAAACCGCACGGCCGCACGGATCAGGGCGACCGTCTTGCCCCGATGGATGCGCTCGACGGTGGCGGCGGTCGGCACGCTGCCCTCGGCTTCGATGTCGGCTACCTGACCGCCGATCATGCCGTCCACCGTTCCCGCTGCGGTCGAGAGCTCGGCCACCAGAGCCACGCGCGTCTCCACGGGGACGGGCAGTTCCGCCAAGATTCGAAACGCCGCCGTCAGGAGGCCGTCGCCGGTGAGTATCGCGATCGCCTCGCCGAAGGCCTTGTGGCACGACGGCTTGCCGCGACGCATGTCGTCATCGTCGAGCGCGGGCAGATCGTCATGGATCAGGGAGTAGGTGTGGATGCATTCAAGTGCACAGGCGGCTACCTCGATGCCGTCGGCTCCGCCGCATGCATCCGCCGAGGCGAGTGCTAGGGCGGGCCGAATGCGCTTTCCGCCGGCGAACACGCTGTGGCGCATCGCGCCGTGGACACTCTCGGGAGGCACGTCCACAGGGGGCAGCAGGGCCTCAAGCTGGCTGTCGATGCGCTCTCGGACATCGGACAGATAGGCGTCGAGCGTCACTGGGCGCAGCGGCTAGAACGGAAGGTCGTCTTCGATCGACATCTTCGCGCCCGTGGTCGGGGACGCCATGCTGGTCGTGGCAGATCCATCCTTCGCGAGCAGCACGTCGACGCGTGTACTGGCATCGTCGAGTTGCGCACGGCACTTGCCGCTGAGCTTCATGCCCTTCTCGAACAGCTCCACCGACTTCTCCAGGGAGAGCGTGCTGCCATCCGAATTGTTCTCCAGCGCGGCCACAATACGCTCCAGCTGCTTGAGGTTCTGCTCGAAGGTCGGTTCCTTGCGCTCGTCGGCCACTCGGCTGCTCCGCAGGCCCATTGTACTGGCGCAATGGGACCGGCCAGAAACTCCAGGAAGCGTGCGAGAATGGCGCCTCCAAGGAGTTCGCAACTGACACCGTTCCTGTGGTCGCTGCGCGAAATCGCGGTGCGAACCGCGGATGGAGAACTATCTCCGGACCAGGTCGTGGGAGCGGCTGCCGCGTCAATCGCCGCCTCGGAGGACCGCATCCACGCTTGGTGTCGCCTGACTGATGACGCCGCACGGGAAGCGGCCAGGGCGCTGGCAGGTGAGCTTGACGGACCGGGACCCCGCAGCGCACTGCACGGGGTTCCCTTCGGCGCCAAGGACATCTTCGACACGGCGGGCGTGCCCACCGAGTGGGGATCCGCCACGCAATCGGGCCGGACACCCGGCCGCGACTGCGGCCTGATTGCGCGCCTCAAGGCCCTTGGGTGCGTGCTGATGGGCAAGACCCACACCACGGCGTACGCCTACTACGACACCGGACCCACCCGGAATCCCGCAAACCTAGCGCACACGCCAGGTGGTTCGTCCAGCGGATCCGCCGCCGCCGTGGCCGCAGGCATGGTGCCCTTCGCCATCGGAAGCCAGACCCAAGGATCCGTGCTGCGCCCCGCATCGTTCTGCGGGGTCGTTGGATTCAAGCCCAGCTTCGGCGTGCTGCCGCTGGACGGTGTGATGCCATTCGCTCCGACTCTGGACCACGCCGGACTGTTCACCCAGTCCGTCGCAGACATGCATCTGGTGTGGAAGGCACTTGGCCACCCCTTGGAAGCTCCGGTTTCGAACGTCCTGACGGTCGTGGAGTGGCCTCCTTCGGGTCAGGTGACCGCGGCCATGGAGGCCGCATTGGAAGCCACGCTGCTGGCGCTGAAGGATGCAGGCATGCGCATCCAGCGAGTGGACCGCCCACGCTGGTTCAACGACCTTCCTGCGGCCCTCCACACCGTGATGGCCTTCGAGGCGGCACGGGAGCACGGAGAGGCCTATCGCAGGCACGGAAAGCGAGTCGGCGCCAAGCTCGCGACGCTGATCGAACAGGGAATGGCGAGCGAGCGACGGGACTACTCTCGCGCCCGAGGGACGCTGGCGGGTGCTCGCCAGACATTCGCGGAGTGGAGCGGCCAGCATGGCGTTGTGGCTACCCCCGCCGCGCTTGGGGCGGCGCCATCGGGCCTGGAGTCCAGCGGGGATCCGCGCTGCAACGCACCGTTCACCTGCTTGGGCGCCCCGTCGATCTCCCTGCCGATGCCGACGGACGGCCTCCCCATGGGGCTGCAGTTGGCTGCACCGTTCGCCAGCGACGCCTTGGTGCTCGCCACGGCCGAGGCCTGCGAGCGCGCCCTGACGCATTAGCAAGGCTGGGCGGCCCCCGACGGGTGCCAGCGGGACGCAAAACTGAGTGATAGTCTCAAGGCAAGGGGCCGAACGGCCATGCGCATTCTCCTCGCAGGAGGGGGCGAAGGCGCCGCCCTCATCGCTGCACGCCTGATCCAAGAGGGCAATCAGGTCACGATCGTCGAGAAGAGCCCCGACCGCTGCCTCGAACTCGAGGAGCAGCTCGACGCAAAGGTCGTGCAGGGCAGCGCCGGCAGCGTGCGGACGCTGTGGAAGGCGGGACTCCGCGACGCGGAGATGTTCATCGCCGACACGGACTCCGACGAGATCAACCTCCTCGGCTGCATGATCGCCGAATCGGACTCGGCGGTGAGGATCAAGATCGCCCGGATCCGCACACACGAGTTTCAGCAGTGGCGGCGCATCCTAGACGGATTGGACCTGCAGGTCGACCTTATCATCCACCCGGAGACCTCGATCATGGAGCGCATCATGCGCGTGCTCCACATTCCGGGCGTGTCGGACATCCTCGACTTCGCGGACGGGGAGATCAAGCTCTTCGGCATGAACGTCGACCACTCGAGCTGGTACGCAGGCAAGACGGTCGAGGAGCTCGACGCCGCGGGTCCGCCGGCCGACTGCATGATCGCGATGATCTTCCGCGGACCGGAGGTGATCATCCCTCACGGCGCCCAGAAGCTGGAGCCGGGCGATCACCTTTACATCTGCGCGACCCGCTCGAACCTCGACGAGGTCTTCGCGTTCATGGGGATACAGCCGCGCAAGAGCGTGCGCCGGGTCGTCATCGTCGGCGGCCGTCAGCTGGGCATCTGGATCGCCCAGGAGCTCGAATCCGCCGGCGTGGCCGTCAAGCTGATCGAACGCGACGCGCAGCGCTGCGAGATGGTCTCGAACGTCCTGGAAAAGACGATCGTGGTCCACGGCGACGGCACCGACCAGCGAACGCTGGAGGAGGAGAACATCGCGGGCACGGACGCCTTCCTCGCCCTCACGCGTGACGACGCCGACAACATCGTCTCGTCCCTGCTGGCCCGCCGCCTCGGCGCCAACAAGATTGCGGCGCTGATCAACCGCCTCAATTACCTGCCGATCGTGCAACGGCTTGGCATCAACACCTCGATCAGCCAGCGCCTGACGGCGGTGGACATGATCCTGCGGTACGTGCGCAAGGGGCATGTGCTGTCCGTGACCACCTTCCGCGAGGAGGAGGCCGAGGCCATCGAGCTGATCGCGACCAGGGATTCGCGGATCGTCGGCCGCAGGCTGCGCGATCTCCGCCTGCCGCGTGGCGCGATCGTCGGAGCGATTCAGCGTCCCGACGGGAGTCTCACCGTGCCGCGCGGAGGAGGGAGGGTCCAGGAGGGGGACCGCGTGCTCTTCTTCACGCTGTCCGGGACGCTGAACGATCTGGAGTCCGCCGTCCTGCCCACCTCCTTCGGCAAGCGCGCTGCGTGATCCACTGGGCCTCGGTCGGAAGGGTCGTCGGACTCTTCCTATCCGCCTTTGGCGCAACGATGGCGCTGCCGCTGGCCGCCTCCCTGCTGTCGGACTCACGCGATCTGCAGGCTATGGGCGCGGCCATGGCCCTGACCGTGGGTGCCGGCGGCGCACTTTGGCTTTGCTGCCGAAACAGCGGGCGCGATCTCAACCAGCGCGACGGCGTCCTGCTGACGGTGGCGGTGTGGACTCTGGCGGGGCTGTTCGGCAGCCTGCCCTTCCTGCTCGCGCCCGGCATCGAGACGTTCTCAGACGCTGTCTTCGAGTCCTTCTCGGGCATCACTACGACCGGGGCTTCAATCCTGACCGACGTGGAACGTCTGTCGCGCCCGATCCTGCTTTGGCGAGCCCTCCTGTCGTGGCTGGGCGGCATGGGCATTGTCATCCTAGTGATCGCCGTCCTGCCGCTCGTCGGACACGGCGGCATGCACCTGTACCGCGCAGAGTTCTCGGGGGCGAAGTCGGAGAAGCTCAGACCTCGCGTCGCCGAGACGGCCAGCTCCCTGTGGGGCATCTACGTGGCGCTGACGGCGATTCTGGTCGGACTGCTGGCGGCCCTGGGCATGGAGGCGTTCGAGGCCGTCGTTCATGCCTTCGCCACGATGGCGACGGGCGGCTTCTCGACCCGCAACGCCAGCATTGGAGCGTTTCAGAGCCCGGCCATCGAGTACGTCACGGTCGTGTTCATGCTGCTCGGCGGCGCGAGCTTCATCCTGCACTTCCGGGTCCTCTTCGAGCGAGACGCCCGAGGCGCACTCCGTGACTACGAAGTGCGCCAGTACGCGGCCGCGATCCTGACCGCCACGCTCGTTGTAACGGGCCTGCTGCGCACGAGCCTCGGATACAGCCTGGAGCCGGCATTCCGAGCCGGGCTCTTCCAAGTGACGTCCATCATGACCACGACCGGGTTCGTGACCGACGACTTCGAGCTCTGGCCACCGCTTGGGCAGCTAATCCTCTTGGTGCTCATGTTCGCGGGAGGCTGCACCGGCTCAACGGCGGGAGGCATGAAGGTCTCAAGGGTCCTGCTGCTGGCCAAGGTGGTCGGGAGGGAGTGCAAGCGCATGGTTGAGCGCCACGGCGTGTTCGCGGTGCGCCTTGGCGGTCGGGTCGTGCCGGAGTCCGCGATCCAGAGCCTGCTCAATCTCATCCACCTTGCCTTGATGATGAACTTCGGCTCGTGCATCGCGCTGGCCGCGCTCGGAGTCGACGTGTTCACGGCGATCTCCGCCGTGGCGGCGTCGATGTTCAACGTCGGACCCGCCCTTGGCGGCGTCGGCCCGACGGACAACTACAGCCACCTGCCCGCCGTGGCCAAGTGGATCCTCAGCTTCGACATGGTGGCGGGCCGCCTTGAGTTCTACACGCTCATCGTGACCGTCACCCCATGGTTCTGGCGGAAGTGAACGGTCGGCTTGATACGCTGAGAACTAGGATTCTGGGGCCTAGGCCGTCGCTTGCGGTCGGCCACTCGGAAGCGCCGTCACCGCGCCTCGCTGCCGATCAGGCCAGCGTCGCCGGGCAGGATCCAATCGCGAGGGCGAGATGAAACTGGACTTCGACAAGCAGGGCGGAATGGTGCCGGCGATTGTCCAGGATCATGTCGACGCACGAGTCCTCATGCTCGGCTACATGAACGAGGAGGCCTTCCGGAAAACGGTTGAGACCGGCCTGGTCACGTTCTACAGCCGGAGCCGCAACAAGCTCTGGACGAAGGGCGAGAGCTCCGGCCATACGCTCGCCGTGACCCGCATCGAAGTGGACTGCGACCACGACACACTGCTGGTCCAGGCCAGCGCGGCGGGGCCTGGGGTCTGCCACGAGGGATACCGGAGCTGCTTCTTCCGCAGGCTTGATGGTGCCGCCTGGGCTGTGGCAGAGGACCGGATGTACGATCCCGGCGCCGTCTACGGCTCCTAGGGCCGGAGCGGTCGGCCCATGCTCCGCGTCATCCAGGGAACGGACTCCCGGGAGTGGGAGGACCTGCTGCGCAGCCGGTCGGACCGGCTAACCGAAGCGGAGCGAACCGCGACCCCGATCCTGGAGGCGGTCCGTGATCGCGGCGACGAAGCGCTGCTCAGGTACGCGCAGGAGTTCGACGGACTGAAGGGCTCTCGGGTGCGACTGTCCAAGGAGGATTTGGACGCAGCCGCACGGCGGCTGCCGGAGAACATCTGCGACGCGGTGGACTTTGCCGCAGAGAGGATTCGGGCGTACGCCGAACGCCAGCTTCCGACCGAGTGGATGGCGTCAACTGGAGACGGCATCGAGCTGGGCCAGCTGGTCAGGCCCCTCGAATCGGTGGGAGCGTACGTGCCCGGGGGGCGCTATCCGCTGCCATCGACGGTGATGATGACGGTGGTGCCGGCCCAGGCGGCCGGGGTGGAGCGCATCGCAATTGCCTCGCCGAGACCCTCGCCCGTCACGGTGGGCGTTGCAGCCCGCCTAGGCGTCGAGGAGGTGTACGGAATGGGAGGTGCGCAGGCCATCGCAGCGTTCGCGTTCGGCACCGAGTCCGTACCGAGAGTGGACCGCATCGTGGGACCCGGAAACGCTTACGTCGCCGCTGCCAAGAAGCTGCTGGCGGGCGAGACGGGCATCGACTTCGTCGCCGGTCCCACCGAGATCGTGCTCGTGTTCGACGAAGGGGACCCGAGGGCTCTCGCAGCCGACATGCTGGCGCAGGCCGAGCACGACGTGGACGCGGCAGCCATCCTGATCACGACATCGGCGAGGCTGGCAGCGGAGGTGCACGGCGAAGTCGAGCGTCAGCTTGTTTCGCTGCCCACGGCGGACGTGGCCCGCGAGTCAATCCGCAACAACAGCGTGGCCATCGTCGCGGAGAGCATGACCCACGCCTGCGCCTGCGCGAATCGCTTCGCCCCCGAGCACCTCGCGGTGAGTGAGAGCGTGCCTCTGTCGATGATCCGCCATGCCGGCAGCGTGTTCGTCGGTTCCTCCAGCCCGGAGGCGGCCGGCGACTATGCCGCCGGCCCGAACCATGTCCTGCCGACAGGAGGCGCCGCCCGCCTACGCGGCGGGCTCAGCGTGCTCGACTACGTGAAGATCATTTCGGTGCAGCGTCTCTCGCCCGAAGGTCTGCGCCGCATTGCGCCGGCGGTGACCACCTTGGCGCGCGCCGAGGGCCTCGAGGCGCACGCCCGCTCGGTGGAGGCCCGCACCGGCCAAGTCACGGGGGTGCAGCGTGCCTAGGGCTCCAAGACCGACCGATGCCGTGCTGCGCATGGCTCCGTACTCCCCGCCACTCGAAGGCAGGGGCGAGAAGCTGCGGCTCGACTTCAACGAGAACGTCGCAGGCTGCTCGCCGCACGTGCTGGACACGCTGCGGGAGTGTGCGTCACAGGACTTCGTCGCCACCTACCCGGAGTACGAGGAGGCGCGCCGCAGGATTGGCGGGCACCTCGGCGTCGGCGCCGGCCAGATCGCCCTCGGAGCGGGCACGGACGAGGTCATCAGCGGACTGATGCACGCATTCGTCGGCCACGGCGGGGAAGTGCTCGTGCTGAAGCCGTCGTTCAGCATGTTCCGGTTCTATGCCGAGCAGGTCGGCGCCACGGCCCGGGCGGTGCACTACACCATGCCGGACCTGCAGTTTCCGCTGCAGGATCTGATCGATGCCGTGGAACCGCAGACCCGTGCGATCTGCATCGCATCCCCGAACAACCCCACCGGCGGAGTGATCCGCACCGATCAGCTGGAGCGGGTTCTCGAGGCCGTGGACGGCTGCGCAGTGCTGGTGGACGAGGCCTACTTCCATTTCCATGGCAGGACCGCGATTGGGATGCTGGACGATTGGCCGAACCTGTTCGTGGGCCGCACCTTCTCCAAGGCATACGGCATGGCGGGCTTGCGGGTCGGCGTCCTCGTCTCGCAGGAAGCCAACATCGCGATGGTCCGCAAGGGTCAGTCGCCGTACGGCGTCAACTCCCTAGCGATCCGATGCGCGATGGCCGCGATCGAGGACACCGAGTACGTGGCCGACTACGTGGAACAAGTCCGGAGTTCGCGCCAGTTCCTTTGCGAGGCGCTCCGCGCCATGAACGTCCGGTATTGGGACAGCGAGGCGAACTTCGTGCTCTTCGAAATCGGGGAACGGAGCCGCGAGGTCGTTGCTCAGGTCTCGAGCCAGGGAATCCTGATCCGCGACCAGTCGTCTCAGATGCCCGGCACAGCTAGAGTCACGGTCGGTCCGCTCAACGCCACCGTGCGGTTCCTCGCGATCCTCAAGGAGGTGCTCGGATGATGAAGGCGGACATCGTCGTCTTCGACATGGACGGCGTCCTGGTGGATCCGACGGAGACGTTTCGGCGGGCACTGATCGACACTGTCCAGCACTTCAGCGGCAGCGCGATGACCCAGGAGGACATCGTCCGCATCAAGAACGAGGGCGGCTACAACGACGACTCGGACATCGCCATGCGGGCGATCCGTGACGCGGGCTGCGACGCCGACGAGCGCACAGTGCGCGAGTACGGGCGCACGCTGTATTGGGGTGACGACGGCGACGGTCTAATCCGCAACGAGCGCTGGCTCGTCGAGGCCGGCCTGCTGGAGCGGCTAGCGGCCCGCCATCGGCTGGCGATCTTCACGGGCCGCGGCATGCAGTCCGCCACCCACACGCTGGGGCGATTCTGCCCGTCGATCCAGTTCGATCCGATCGTCACGCACGAGAAGGTCGTCCGCAAGAAGCCCTTTCCGGACGGCCTGCTGCTCATCCGCGAGGCGGCGCCCGGAGCCTCGATGGTGTTCGTCGGAGACAATATCGACGACTGCCGGGCCGCCGTGGCGGCCAACGTGTCGTTCGTGGGCATCGCATCGCTTGCGACGCCGCGGCACGAGGAGACGCAGTCCCTGTTCGAGCAGCTTGGCGCCGAGACGGTAATCACCAGCGTCAATCGTCTCGAGGCCTGCCTGCTATGAAACCCCTGCGCAGCGCTCGGATCGAGCGCAACACGAAGGAAACGCGCATCACGGCCGATCTGCACGTCGACGGCCAAGGGCGCTACGACATCTCGACCGGCATCCGCTTCCTCGACCACATGCTGGAGTCCTTCGCCCGGCATGGCGCGTTCGACCTGACGCTGAAGGCCGACGGCGACCTCGACGTCGACCAGCACCACACCGTCGAGGACTGCGGGATCGTCCTGGGACGGGCGTTCAACGAAGCGCTGGGAGACAAGGTGGGCATCCTCCGGTCGGGCTACTTCCTGATGCCCATGGACGAGGCCCTGGCGGTGGCGGCCGTCGACCTGGGCGGCCGGCCGGCGCTGATGTACCACGTACCGTCGAGGTTCCGTCTCGTCGGCGACCTTCAGGTCGAGCTGCTGCACGACTTCTTCGACGGCTTCGCCGTGCACAGCGCCGCCAACGTTCATTTGCGCGTGCTGTACGGAAGATCCAGCCACCACCGCATCGAGGCACTCATCAAGTGCTGGGCAAAGGCTATGCGGTTCGCCTGCTCGACGGACGAGCGGATGCGAGACCAGCTTCCCAGCACCAAGGGCCTGCTGGAGCGCGGCACGTGAAGACAACAGTCTTTGACTACGGCGCGGGCAACCTCCGCTCGGTCGCCAATGCGCTCGACAGCCTGGACACGTCGTACGAGGTCATTGCGGACGCCGCAAGCCTGCGACGCGCCACGCGCATCATCCTGCCGGGTGTCGGGCACTACGGCCAGCTCCTGCGCTCGATGGACCGTCTGGATGCCCGGAACGCACTGTGCGACAAGATCGCGTCAGGCACGCCATTCCTTGGCATCTGCCTTGGACTGCAGGCGCTCTTCCAAGGCAGCGACGAGGCCGAGGTCGACGGGCTCGCAGTCTACCCGGGAAGGGTCACGCGCTTCCCCGCAGGCACTCGTGTGCCGCAGATGGGCTGGAACCGGCTCGACCTCCACGGCGACCCGCGCCTGCTGCGCGGCGTGGGCGACAGCCCGTACGTCTACTTCGCGAACAGCTTCTACGTGCCGGCCGAGACGGCCGCCGACAGAGCCGCGGCCACGTGCACCTACGCCGACCGCCGGTTCTGTGCCGCGCTCGAGGCCGGCAGCGTCTTCGGCGTCCAGTTCCACCCCGAGAAGTCGGGGCCCATCGGTCAGAGGATCCTGCGCAATTTCTTGGAAGTAGAGCCGTGCTGACAAAGCGGATCATCCCCTGCCTGGACGTCACGAACGGCCGCGTCGTCAAGGGCATCAACTTCGTGGGACTGCGCGACGCCGGGGATCCGGTGGAGCTGAGCGCTCGATACAACGAGGACGGCGCGGACGAACTCGTCTTCCTCGACATCACCGCATCGAGCGACCACCGCGAAACGATGGCGGACGTTGTGGCCCGCACGGCCCGCAAGGTCTTCATCCCGCTCACGGTGGGTGGTGGCATCCGTTCGGTGGCGGACGCACGCAACATCCTGATGTCGGGAGCGGACAAGGTCTCTGTCAACACCGCCGCGGTGGAGCGTCCGGAACTGATCCGCGAGCTCTCCGAGGAGTTCGGCGCCCAGGCCGTGGTGCTGGCGATCGACGCGCGCCGCCGCGCTCCCGCCCGCTGGAACGTCAACACGTACGGCGGTCGCAGGGATGTCGGCACGGACGCGGTCGAATGGGCCCAGCAGGGCGAGGAACTCGGCGCCGGCGAGATCCTGCTGACATCGATGGATGCGGACGGCACCCAGGACGGCTACGACTGCGAGCTGACGCGGAGCATCGCCGACGCCACCCATGTGCCCGTGATCGCAAGCGGAGGAGGGGGCAAGCCGGCCGACTTCGTGGAAGTCCTGACCGACGGCCATGCGGACGCGGCGCTGGCGGCGTCCGTCTTCCACTACGGCACCTACACGTCCAACAGCCTCAAGCTGCTGCTTGCGGAGCACGACATTCCGGTGCGGCTGTTGGAACCACTGCCGGACGCCTGAGCCGACTTCCCAGACGCGGTTCGCTTGCGCAGCGTGTCGGACGGATACATAATTAATCTATGCATTGTGCATCTATGCATAGATTTGCAAGGTGACAGTCGGGCGGGAGCTGGTCGCAGCCTCGGCAACACCGCTGGTCCTAGCCATCCTCGCCGAGGGCGAGAGCTACGGATACGCCATCATCAAGCGCGTAGCCGACCTGTCCGATGGCACGCTCGTGTGGAGCGACGGGATGCTCTATCCCGTGCTGCACAGGCTGGAGCGGTTCGGCTACGTCCGCAGCCGCTGGGGCACGTCCGCACAGGGACGCCGCCGCAAGTACTACGCCATCACGGACGCCGGTCGGAAGCATCTGTCGGTGCAGCGCGAGCACTGGCAAAGGGTCGACCAGACGCTGCGCGCGCTCTGGCCTGGCATCGAATCGAGATAGGAGCGAATCATGAAGCCCAATGACAGCGAACGGTTCCAGGAGCAGAGCATCGCGCAGTGGCGTTCTCACATGCTGTCGCAGAGCATGGTCCAAACCGACGACGTTGATGAACTGGAAGACCATCTGCGGAGCGAGATGGCCTCGCTGGCCGAGGGCGGCCTGGCGCCCGACGAGGCGTTCCTGATCGCCGTCAAGCGCATCGGACATCAGGACGCGGTGACCCAGGAGTACGCGACGGCGCACACGGACCGCCTCTGGAAGCAGTTCGTGGGCCGTCCGGACGACCGGTCGGGAACCAGCCTGCGCAAGGAGGTGATGGTGGTCCTGGGGCTGGCCATCGCCGCAGCCGCAGCGGTGAAGGCACCGGACATCCTCAACGTGTGGCAGGACGTGGCCGGGGAGTCGATACGAGTCCGCAACGCCAGCGTGTTCGTGTTCCCGTTTCTTGTGGCGTACTTTGCCTGGAAACGCTCGCTGAGCGTGAAGACCTGCTGCTCCCTTGGGGGCGTCTTCGTCGCTGGGGCGATCGTCGCCAACATCTTCCCGCTGGTTCCGGACGGTTCCATGGCCGTTCTGACGGCTCTCCACATGCCCATCGCAATGTGGCCAGCCGTTGGCATCGCCTACACGGGAGGTCGCTGGATTGGCTCGGATGATCGCATGCACTTCGTGCGGTTCACCGGAGAGCTGCCGATCTACTTCGTCCTGATCGCCCTAGGAGGCGGTGCGCTGACCGGCATCACCGGCATGATGTTCAGCCTCCTCGGCGTCAACATGGACCATATCGGGGAGTACTGGGTGCTTCCCTGCGGCGCAGTCGGAGGCTTCATCGTCGCGGCGGCTCTCGTGGAGCGGAAGAGGAGCGTCGTCGAGAACATGGGCCCCGTGCTGGCCCGGATCTTCACGCCGCTGCTGAGCCTGGCCTTGCTCGGCTTCCTCGTGACCATGCTGTGGACCGGCAACGCCCTCGACTTGGAGCGCCAGGCGCTGATCGCGTTCGACATGGTGCTGGTCGTGGTGCTGTGCCTGCTGCTGTACACGGTCTCGGCACGGGACTCGGGCGCGCCGCCCGGTGCGTTCGACTGGCTGACGCTGGGGCTGGTCGGGCTGGCGCTCTCGGTCGACGCATTCGCCCTAGCGGCCATCGCGGCACGGATCTTGGAGTGGGGCTCGAGCGCGAACAAGATGGCCGCCCTCGGCGAGAACCTGGTCCTGCTGTCGAACCTGGCCTGGTCGGCATGGCTCTACCTGCGGTTCCTGCGGGGCCGCGGACCGTTCCACTCCATCAAGCGCTGGCAGATGGCCTACCTGCCAGTCTACGTGGCGTGGGCAGCCGTCGTGGTGGTCGTCTTCCCGCTCGTGTTCGGATACGCCTAGTCGAGTCCGCACCGGCCAAGCCTCACGGAAGATACGCAGACGGAACGCTGGCTCGGATGGCCCCCAGCTGATGACTGCGCATACAATGACTCGGCCACGGCGCCGATCTCGGTCGCCAAGCCCGTTCCGCAACGGGGCCTGACGTAGCCGTCCAACGATTCCTCGGGGCCGGTGCAAGTGAGGTGCCAGCCATGCGACATCGCGCGATCATCGGGATCTGCTTCCTGGCAGGACTGGGCATTGCGGCCCAGACCACCCGCGAGGCCTCGTTCACTGTCACCATCCGCGACGCCGACACGAAGCAGACCACCCCCGTTCGAGTGCGCCTGACGGACGCGGACGGCGAACCTCCAAGAACACGCGGAGCGTCGACGGAAGTCGATTCCAAGTTCCAGCCGCCACTGCAGGCGATAGTGGTCATGTGGGGCCAGTCGGACCGCGCTCAGGGGTACGCCCTGCAGCCCGATGGATCCTTCTACGTCGACGGCTTCTTCGAGATGCGCCTGCGGGCGGGTAGCTACCGACTCGATCTGTCGAAGGGCTACGAATACACACCACAAAGCCACGAGATCGAAGTCAAGGCGGGCAGGCGCAACCGGATCACCGCTGACATGGAGCGCTGGATCGACATGCCTTCAAGAGGCTGGTATTCCTCGGACGACCACATCCATGTACGCCGCTCACCAGGGGAGAACCGCTCCATCCTGCGCTGGATCGCGGCGGAGGACATCCATGTCGGCAACATCCTGCAGATGGGGGACTTCTGGCACTACGTGTACGCGCAGTACGGATGGGGCGCCACCGGGCGATACCAGGAGGGCCGCACGATCCTCTCCCCAGGGCAGGAGGAGCCCAGGACCCCGGAGTTCGGTCACACCATCTCGCTCGGCGCGGACGACTTCGTCCGGTTCCGGGATGACTACTACTCCTATGGACGCCTGTTCGACCGCGTGCACGATCTCGGCGGCATCAGCGGGTTCGCCCACCAAGGACATTCGTTCCACGGCTATCGCGGCATGACAGTCACCGTGCTGTCCGGCAAGATCGACTTCCTCGAGCTGGCCCAGTTCTGCGTCAGCGAAGGTCCGATCTACACAGAGCACTACTACCGGTTCCTCGACCTGGGGTTCCGAATTACCGCGCTCGCGGGCTCGGACTTCCCTTGGTGTGGTCGACGCGAGATGGGAAGCCGGCGACGCCTCAGCCAGATCGGCAACGCTCGCTTCTACACGTACGTCGGCGAGGACCTCACGTTCGAGAGATGGCTTGCGGCAGTCAAGGCTGGACACACCTTCGCGACCACCGGTCCCATCCTCGACCTGAAGGTGAACGGCCAGCTTCCCGGCAGCCTCGTGGAGGTCTCAAGGGGTGATAGCGTCCGCATCGAGGCGACCGCCTACGGGGACGGATCTCGAATCGCGCTGGAAGAACTCGAGATCGTCGGCCATGGCAAGACGCTCAAGCGAGTCACGGGAAAGAAGGCGATGAAGCTGTCTGCAGCACTGGAAATGCCTCTCGACCACGGGATTTGGATTGCGGTTCGGGCCTCTGCGGGAGATGGGTTCGAGGCTCACTCGACGCCTGTATACGTCTCGGTCGACGGCGGAGGGTTCCACAACCCGGAGACCCTCGAGCGCAACCTGCAGCGCTGTGAGCAGGATCTCGCAGATCTGGAGCGCGAACTCGACGAGCCAGGACGGCGTCTGGACAGCCAGGCGTGGAGGCATGCGGCAAGCCTGAACGCCCAGATCGAAGAGACCCGCAGCGCACTGCGCGACCTCGGCGACCGCCTCGGGCGCAAGTAGTGCCAAACGGGCTCCTGCATCCCTCCCACCCTCGCGCGCCAACCCCTTTGGCACCGGTCCCGGACGCAGGAGGTGGATTTGTTGTTGTACTGGCTTAAGCTGTAGAGGCTTCGGCGGCGATCCGAGTTGCCCCAGACGCTGGTCATTCCCTGCATTGACCTGATGGACGGCAAAGTCGTCCAACTCGTGCAGGGGCGCAAGAAAGCCCTCGAGGCGGATTCCCCCGAGGTGATGCTGGAGCGTTTCGCGGCGTTCCCCATCGTACAGGTCATCGACCTGGACCAGGCCATCGGCCGCGGGTCGAACCTCGACATCGTGCGCCGCATCGCCGGCCAGACCCGTACGTGGGTCGGCGGCGGCGTGCGGACCGTGGAGCGCGCGCTTGAGATCGCAGCGAGCGGCGCGGAACGGATTATTGTCGGCACGGCAGCGTTCGCGGGGGACGGACCCGACGAAGCGTTCCTCGGTCGTCTCGTGGAGGCCGTCGGACGGGAGCGGATCATAGTCGCCCTTGATTCCAAGGACGGACGCATCGTCGTGAAGGGGTGGCGCGAATCGAAGCATCTGTCTGCCGAGGAGGTGATCGGCCGCTTCGACCCCTATTGCGGCGCCTATCTATGCACCTATGTCGACAGCGAGGGCACTCTGCAGGGCACGGACCTAGACTGGTATCGGCGGCTGAGGGCCATATCCGACCACGAGATCACTGCAGCGGGAGGCGTCGCCACCATGGCCGAGGTCGAGGCCCTGCTTGCCATCGAAGTCCATGTCGCCTTGGGCATGGCCGTCTACACAGGTCGCCTGAACCTCGACGAGCTGGCTGCTCTGATCGATCCAGAGCGGCCCCACGACCTGTGTGTGTCGTAACCTGACTTGCTCCATGTGCGCCTTGATCCTTGAGCTAGGGATGCAGGGTGCCGTCCGTTGAGGCAGCCTCTACATGCTGGTTGATCACGAGACAATCGAGCGCGCTCAGAAGGGAGACGACAAGGCCTTTACCGAAATCGTCCAGACCTATCGCAGAAGGATCCTCGGCACGGTCTACCGGATGATCAGCCGGGCAGACGATGTGGAGGATGTCGGTCAGGAGGTCTTCACGAGATTGCACGACTCACTACAGCAGCTGCGAACCCCGCAAGTGTTCGAACCGTGGCTCTACCGGCTGACGGTCAACGCCTGCTACGACTACCTACGTCGGACACGCCGCGAGATGGATGTCCGCATGGCGGATCTGCGGGACGAGCAGGTTGTCGCGCTGGACGCGGCGCTGAGTGGCAAGAAGGCAATCGAAGACGATCGCAAGGGCAGTGCCCGTGAGCTGCTGAGCGTGCTGCTGGGACGAGTGTCGGAAGAGGATCGGAAGCTTCTGGAGCTGAAGGAGATTGAGGGTTTCAGTTTGAGGGAACTTAGCGAGGTGTACGGCGTGAACACGAATGCGCTGAAGGTTCGCTTGTTCCGGGCTCGGAAGAGAGTGCTGCGCGAGTACGACCGGATGATGGCCGAGACCGCTGCACGAATGGAGGACTTGGATGATGGCAAGACCAAAACCTGACCGAGAAGCCTTCGTGGACCATCTGCTGGCCACCTACGGTCGCTTGAGCAGGGAGTGGGAGCCCAGCGCCAGCTTTGTGGCGGAGGTCTGGGCGAGAATCGACGAGCGGCGCGCCAGGGGCAAGCCGTGGATCGGCTGCCTCGCGGAGTGGTATCCGCGCCTCGCGGTGGGCGCACTGACGTTGATCGCCGTGATGGTCGTGGCGAACTGGATGCAGTTCGGTAGCGCGGGCGATTCGGCGGTCATCGCGTCGACCTACGTTGAGGCTCTAGAGCTGGACTCCATGGGCGACCACGACAGACCGCTCTGGGTGCTCGCCGAAAACGGCCGATGACAACTGGGGATAGCAGGCGCAAGGCGGCCCTAGCCCTGGCCTCCGCGTTCGTGGTCGGCGGTCTGGTGGGGCACTCCGCAACGCGGGGCATCGACCATCGGCGGGGCGGGCGCGATGGGGCCATGTCTGCGATCGAATACAGGACGCGGCTGGTACAGACGCTAACCCGGGATCTCGACTTGGACGAGGGGCAGCGGGAGAGCGTGGGCGAGATCCTGGACGAGATTCGTGAGCGCTACACGGCCGTCCGCGAAGCCATCGAACCCGAGCTGCATGCTATCCGCGAGGAACGCGCCGAACGGGTGATGGCTCTGCTCGACGCGGAGCAGCGGATCAAGTACCAAGCGATCCTAGAGAGCCGCCGGACCCACCGCTGGGAGCAGGTCCAGCGCTTCATGCGCGGTCACTGAGGCGTCCGCTCCAAGCAGCGCCTCAGGACATCCCGCTCGGTGGGGTGCGTCAAAGCCCGCAGGGCCTCGCCCACTGGGAGCCACGCCATCGCCCTGACCTCTCCCGAGGGCTCGAACCTGTGCTCCTCGGAGCCGATCATCTCAAAGAACAGCACCACTTTCGGTCGCCGGCCGACGTAGTAGTGCGCCAATCCGCCAAACCCTTGTATCCGCGCCGAGCAGGCCGTCTCCTCGAGGACCTCGCGCCGGGCGGCGTCCTCCCAGTCCTCGCCCCGCTCTAGCTTGCCCTTCGGCAGACCGCACTCGTCGAACCCGTGCCGGTCGCGGTAGATCACGGCCACCGCGCGCCGCTCCGGACCGCGCCACACGACGCCACCCGCCGCGCGGATGAACGGCACCGCGTGATCTGCCGGCAATGCCGTCGTCACGCGGCTGTCCGCAGGTCGCGTCCCGTCATTGCCTCGGGCTGCGCAACCCCCAAGCACCCGAGGATCGTCGGGGCGATGTCGCGCAGGGATCCGCCGTCAGCGAGCGGACCGTCGTAGTCCCCAACGAGCACGAGCGGCACCGGGAAGGTGGTGTGATACGTGTGCGGAGCACCCGTCTCTGAGTCGACCATAAGATCGGCATTGCCGTGGTCGGCGGTGACGATCCACTGGCCACCGCGCGCACGCAGAGCAGACTCGATGCGGGCGAGACAGCCGTCCACTGTCTCGCAGGCCTTGATGGCCGCGTCCAGCACGCCTGCGTGACCAACCATGTCGCCGTTCGCGAAGTTGACGACGATAAGCTCAAACGAACCGCTCTCCACGCCACTTACGACCCTGTCGCAGACCCCGCGGGCGCTCATCTCGGGCTGGAGGTCGTATGTGGCAACCTTCGGCGAAGGCACCATTTCGCGCTCCTCGCCCTCGTACGGCTGCTCCCGGCCCCCATTGAAGAAGTAGGTGACGTGCGGGTACTTCTCGGTCTCCGCGACGCGAAGGTTGCGCCACCCTTGCCCGGCACAGATCTCGCCGAGGATCTGGTCCGGATAGGTCCGGGGCACGATGGCCGGGAACGCGTACGTCTTGTCGTACTCCGTCATGGTCACGTAGTGCAGATCGCGGGGCATCAGACTCCGGTCGAGGTCTTCCAGACCCGAATCCGTGAGCGCCAGCGTGATCTCGCGGGCACGGTCCGCCCTGAAGTTGAAGAACACCACGACGTCGCCGTCTCGGATGCGCCCGAGTGGTTCGCCGTCCTCCCCGATGAGGACCGTCGGCACGACGAACTCGTCCGTCACGCCATCCGCATAGGAAGCCTCCAATGCCGCAACCGGATCGCTGGCGCGCCGCCCTTCGCCGGCGACAATCGCCCGGAAGGCCCTGTCAACGCGCTCCCAGCGCCTGTCCCGGTCCATGGCGTAGTACCGTCCGCCGAGGGTTGCGAGCCGCCCGCAGCCGATCTCCTCCATCCGACGAAGCAGCTCCCGCAGCGAGTCCATGCCGCTCGTCGGCGGCGTGTCCCGTCCGTCCGTGAAAGCGTGCACGCAGACGTCCCGCACACCCGCTTCTCGCGCTGCCTCCAGAAGGGCGTAGAGATGGTCGGCCTGGGAGTGCACACCGCCACCACTCAGGAGACCCAGCAGGTGCAGGGTCCTGCCAGAGCTCGCCCGGTCCAGAGCCTCCCGTAACGCAGGGTTCTCGGCCAGTCTGCGCGTCCGGATCATCCCGTCGATGCGCGTGATGTCCATTTGCACAATCCGGCCAGCGCCGATGTTCAGGTGGCCCACCTCGCTGTTGCCCATCTGCCCAGGAGGGAGCCCGACAAAGGGCCCGTCGGTGCGGATCAGTGTGTGCGGGTACGTTCGCCACAGACGGTCGAACGTCGGTGTCTCCGCCAGTGCAACGGCATTGTTCGTCGGGTCGGGATTGTGCCCCCAGCCATCCATGATGGTGAGGACCACAGGAGTCTGGACAGACATCGTCTTCCTGGGGGCGATTATCCCGCAGGACTCGGAGATGGGCCGTCGGCAGCCTCAGGGACCCGCGAGACGGTCGCCGACCTCGCGCATGCGCCCTTGCAGTGCCGCTGAAAGCCGTTCGATCTCTGCCCGCACAGCGGGGTGGCGGACCAGGTTCGTCGTCTCCTCGGGGTCGTTGCCGAGATCGTAGAACTCATCGCGCTCCGGGTTGAGGAAGTCCCGCACGAGCTTCCACTGCTGCGTGCGCAGCATGCGCATGTGGGTCCTCGATTGGTGATGCGTCGAGTACTCCCCGTAGAGTTCATTGTCCCAGTCGCTGGCGGTGCCGAGCAGAAGGGGCGTCAGGTCCCGTCCCCGAATGACGGCGCCCACAGGCATCTCCGCCTCGCCGATGGCCACCAGCGTGGGGAACCAGTCGAGGTTGGACACGGTCTCGTCGATGACCGTCCCCGGCTCGATGCGCCCCGGCCAGACCACCGCCGTCGGCACCCGGATCGAGCGGTCCCACATGTTTGGACGCTGCCCCGCGGGCACGTTCGCCGTGGCGGGTGGGTTGCGCGTCAGCACGTAGTGTCCATTGCCCTTGTGCCAGGTGCCGCTGTGACCCATGTTGTATCCGTGATCGCTGCTGTACACGATGACCGTGCTGTCGGTCAGGCCCAGCTGGTCGAGCTTCGCCATCACGCGACCGAGGTTGCGGTCCACGCTCTTGGTGCTGGCGAGGTACTCGCGCAGCATCCGAGCGACGCGCTCCTTGTCGAGGTACGGGAAGTCGGGGTTCGGCAGGACTGGCTTCAGCCCCTCGAAGGGGGCCCAGTCCTCCGGCGCCACGGGAAGCCAGCGGGCATGGGGCGCCCGATAGTGGAGCGACAGCATGAAAGGCCCGTCGCGCTCGCGCCCCAGGAACTCGAGCGCGTCGTCCGTGAGGACGTCCGCCGTCAGGCCCTCGAACTTTCGTTCCTTGCCATCCTTCTCGAGCACTGGATCGGACGGCGTCGTGCCGCCGCCTCGGAAGCCCATGAAGTATTCGTAGCCCCGCTGCGTCGGATGCTGATGGTCCAACAGCCCCAGATGCCACTTGCCGACCAAGGCTGTCTGGTAGCCCGCATCGCGGAGCACAGCCGGCCAGGTCGGCACGTCGTCCGGCAGGCCATGGAAGGGTTCCCGCCTGGGATTCAGCCAGTCCGTCACGCCGAGCTCGGAACCGTACCGGCTCGCGATGAGGCTCGTGCGGGACGGGCTGCACACCGGCGTGACGGTGAACGAGTTCCGCATGTAGGCACCGCGCTTGAAGAGCGCGTCCATGTGCGGCGTCGAAGCATGGGGATGACCCGCAAGACCGAGTGCCCAGGGTGCCTGATCGTCGGTGAAGATGAACAGGATGTTCGGCTTCTCGGCGACGGCGGTTGCCGATAGGACGAGGAACGCAAGCGCCAGACGAAGCATCAACACCCCTGTAGTGTAGGCAACCTCTCCGGTGCACCAGCGAGGCCGCACCGCGGTCGCCGGATACAGGCAGGGCGCTGGTTTATCATGCAGACATGATCCGATCTACGCTTCTCACGGCATTCGCCGTGTGTCTGATGACCCTTGCCCCAGCCAACCTGGAGGCGGGCGAGAAGGGGCTTATGCACTGCTTCGCCTTCACGGAGATCGAGGGCGCCAGCGAAGATTCCTGGGACGCCTTCGTCAAGGCGACGAACGAACTGCCCAGCAAGATCGAGGGACTCAACAAGGTCTGGCTTGGCAAGCTGCGGAGGCCCCTTCGCCAGTACGGCCGCAACAAGGACGAACCGATGCTGCGCCAATGGGGCGTTTGCATGGAGATGACGGACGAGGCGGCTCTGGAGGTCTACGCCACGCACGAGGCGCACACGGCGTGGGTCGGCGTGTACGAGAAGGTCCGCGTGCCCGGCACGACGACGTTCGACATTATCGGCCAGTAGGCCTGAGCCAGCTGGATTGATCCTCCACCCTGTCGGGGAGGTCAGCGTCGGTCGCCACGGCACCGGCATCGTGAGTTCGTGTGCGCTGCCCAGTCAAGGGCAGCCGACATGGGCGCTCCTCTCAGATCCACACATCAGCGGCAGTCCCGCCCAAAGAGCCCGTGGCAGGGAAACGGAGGAGCGCCTGCGTCGGATTGTGGGCGAACTGGTCTCCGACCCTCCGTCGCTGGTCGTCGTGAACGGAGACATCGCGTCCGGGAGAGGCGAACTCGGGGACTACCGGCGGTTTCTGTCGATCATGCAGCCGATGGCAAAGACGTGTCCGATCGTGCTCGGCGTGGGCAACCACGACCGACGCGACAATCTACAGCAAGCCATGACAGGCACGTGCGAAGAGGAGGCTGGTTGGCTTGGCTCGGTGGTCTGCCAGCACCCATTCAGGCTGGTGCAGCTCGACTCCCACATATCAGTCGACGAGACCGGAGGCGAGATCGGCAGCGAGCAGCTGCGATGGCTGCTGGACACCATCGAGTCGGATCCGGAGCTCCATACGGTCGTGTGCGTGCACCACCCGGGTGTGTCAGCGAGCAAGGGTTGCCAGGACTTCGACGACCTCCTGGCGATTGCGCACGAACGCACCTGCATCGAAGGCATCTTCACGGGACACGACCATGCCTACTCGGCGGAGACTTGCGACGAGGTGCCGCACGTCGCCCTGCCGTCTGCGGGATTCTCGTTCAGCGAAGACGAGGACTGCGGTTGGGTCGCGTTGGACCTCGACCCTGAGGGGTTGTCGCTCCGCGTCCGAGGCGAGCTGAAGGACTCGATCCATCAGACCGAACCGGTTGCATGGTCGGTTCGATTGCCTCATGGAGGATGGTGCGATTCAGGCGTGGCGATCCGCACCGGCTGAAGGAGCCCCCCTCGCCCGGGGGATCGCCGGCGTCCCGTCGTCAAGTGCACGCCTACGGAATGGTCTGCGATGCACCCTGGCTCGCGAACCGAGAAACCCAGAACCCCTGCCCAAGCGCCGCGACGAGACCAGCCCTCTCCTTGATTCAAGCGTCGGGTAGTGCCTATGATTATGATTCCCTTCGAGACCCGCCAATGAAGTTCTTGCGCTCTCTCTTCGTCCCCATGCTCTCCATTGCGCTCCTGTCGAGCATGGCTCTGGCACAGGAAACGCTGGAGATCCGGGATGTCGAGATCGATTCTCAGTCTCCCGAGGGCTCCGTCCTGACCCAGGCCGGGATCGCAGAGGAAGCGTCCGAGCGCATCGCAATCCTTGAGGGATTCCTCAACGACTTCCCGGAGAGCACCTACCTCGGGTACGTGCTTTTTCAGCTACAGGGGCTCTACACCCAGGGACAGCGCTGGGATCAGGCCGTGACGGCCGGGGAGCGGCTGCTGCGATACGTGCCGCAGGACCTTGAGGTGCGGCACAACTACAACCAGGCCCTGCTGAACTCGCAAAAGTGGATGGAATTGCTCGAGGCCCTAGCGACGACCAAGCCGATAGCGGACCAGGAGGCCTCCGCCCCGCCGCCCGACAATCCCGACGAGGACGAAGAGATGCTGTATCAGAGCGGCATCGACTACGCGAAGGGCGTCGTGCAGTATTCGGAGTGGGCACTGAACGTGGGCAGCACCCAGGCCGCGCCGACCGACCAGGTGAAGTTCATGGACAAGATGGCCGAGCTGTATCCGGAAAGCCAGTACCTGGCAGGCATCGACGACCGGCGTGTGGTTGCGTTCCAGCAGGCCGGCGACATGGCCGGCATGGTCTCCGCGATGGAGAAGTCGCTGGAGAGCAATCCGAACAACTACCAGTACGTGTTCACTCTGGGCCAGCACGCGCTAAGCCAGCAGAACCACGAGGAGGTCGCCACGAGGTCGGAGCATCTCATCAAGCTGATGGAGGAGATGCCCGCCCCCGAGGGAACCTCTGGCGAAGCGTGGGACGCGACCAAGCAGCGCTTCACAGCCCTCGCTCACTACAACCAGGGCACCAGCCACTTCCAGCAGGGAGATTGGCGCACATCGCGGCGACACCTCCTGCAGACCGTGGATGTGCTCAAGGCGCAGGGTGGCGAGCAATACGGTCTGCTCGCCTACATGCTGGGCTTCTGCTACGTCAAGCTGGACATCGCGGGCGACAACATCCCACAGGCGACCCGCTGGATGACCGAGGCATCAAAGGTGCCCAATCCTATGCAGGCCCAAGCCGCACAGACGCTCGAGGCGATCAAGGCCGTCGAGTAGAGCGGCGCGAGAGAGTAGCGGTCGCGCGGGCCGCCACAGCATCCAGGGTCGCGTCCAACGACTCCGGTGGGCGCCGGATCCAGCCTAGACCGAGCTGGCGGACCAGTTCTCGCTTGCGGTCCTGTCGCAGGTACTCGGCTGGCGACTTGCCGTCGATCCGCGCCAGCAGAAGCATCGACAGGTGCCTCAGAACCGCCGCTTCGAACCACGACAGGGCTTCAGCCGGCAGCGGGCCCAGGGTCCAGGTCCAGGAGATGCGAGCCAAGCGCAAGTAGCGGGACGCGAGCTCCGGCCGGTGAAACGCCTTGAGGATCAGGTGGTTCAACAGGAAGGCCGCGTCGTAGCTCGGGTCGCCGTAGTGTGCGCACTCGAAGTCGATGCACATGAGAGCGCCATCCCCAACCAGGAGGTTCTTGGGGCTCCAGTCGCCGTGCACCATCGCAATCCGCCGATCGGAGGACTCCTCGATCCAGGCGTGAATGGCCGTGGCAACCGCAGGATGCCGACGGGCCACCGTGCGGTAGTAGGCGTCGGTTCGGAGCTGGTCAAAGGCGCGCTGGTCGCCAAACCGTTCCCGCAGCGTCGGCAAGGCCCAGGTGTGGCGAATCATCAGGCCGAGGGTGACGCCGGCCAGCCTTGCGGTCGCCCCAGAGCACTCCCCTCGAAGCAGCCGGCTCTTCCAGTCGACGTGTCCATGCGGTGCGGCACGCATCGCATACAGGTATCGATCCGGATCGTGAAACAGCAGCTTGGGCAGGCGGCCAGCGGGAAGGACCTGGCCAAGAGCCACCATGGATTCCCACTCGCGAACTATGCGCGAGCGGTCGGCAAGCCACTCGTCCCGCACGCGCAGCTGCGGAAGGGACTGCTTCAGGATGGTCCGCTGGCGGGTGTCCTCGACCAGTACGACTGTGTTGGAAACGCCGCCTCCGAGGAGAGTCGCAACGGCCGGCCTTTCGACCCTTTGCCGCTCGGCCAGAACCGCGACGGCGTTCGCAGGACTGAGGTCCAGGGACTCAGCCATTAGCGACCGGTCGTGCCCGACCCAGACGTCGGGGGCACTGCACGGTCCGGCTTGGGTCTCGAACGGATCAGGGTCCAAGGACGCTGCCGCAGTTCGGAAGCGAGCGCCTCAATCTCGGCCGACGCCCTGCGGAAGTTGTCTATCGTTTCGGTGATCCCACGATCGTTGGTGGCCAGGAGGAAGCGCACCTCCTCGAGAAGGGACTGTGCCTCTGCCAGCGCGTTCTCCGCATTCTCCAGCGTGTCCTTGATGGGCTCGCGGGTCTCCTCGACCGTCCTGTTCACATTCTGGACAGCTGTGTCGGCGGACTGCGCGACCAGCCTTGCCTCTCGCGAGAGCGCGTCGATGCTGTCGAGCGTGGTGGCGATCTGCGTTGTGATGTCGTCGATCTTCGTGCCCTGGGACTCGATCAGGTCGGCGGTTGATTCCAATGTGCGGGCAAGGTTGCGCTGATTGTCCTCGTTCGACAGCGCCTCCAAGTTCCGAAGGACGGCGCCTAGGTCCGTCGCGACGGTGGTCATCGTGGAATCGATCCGGCTCATCAAGTGCACGGCGCCATCGGCCACCTCCGTGATCCTTTGGCTCAGGTCGGTGAGCGACACCGGCTCGGACGACGGTACGATGCCCCCGGGAGGGATCCGCGGAGCCTCGATCGACCCGGGCCGGATCTCCAGATAGTTCTGGCCGAGCACGCTCAGGCTCTCGATCGTGGCCAGCGTGTCCTCGGTGACCGGCAGCTCGGACCGCAGCTGAAAGATCACCTCAGTCTTGGTCATGTCTCCGGTCCAGGGACGAACATCCTGGACGCTTCCGGCCCTGCGGCCGCCGAACCGCACCACGTTCCCGTCGTCGAGCCCTCCGACGTGCGCGAAGTAGGTGCGGTAGACGTTCGTTTTGCCGGTCAGCTGCACATTCAGGACCCACATGAACGTCACCACCAGCACCGCCAGCGTGGCGAAGACAAGCAGCCCTACCTTGGTTTCTGCGTTCATGAGTGACCCAACATCCCGCTCAGGTAGGTCTCGGTTTCCGTAGGCTCATGATCCGGTATCCGGTGCACGAACTGCTGAATGCGCGGATTCGGATGGCCACGAATCTCGTCCCGCGTGCCGACGGCGAGAATGCGCCCCTCGTCCAGGACGCACATGCGGTCCGCGATCAGAAAGGCGCTCTCCATCTCATGCGTCACGACGACCATGGTGATTCTGTAGGCCCTCTTTAGCCCAAGGATCAGCCGGTCGATGCCGGCGCCGATGATGGGATCGAGCCCGGCAGAGGGCTCGTCAAAGAACAGGATCTCCGGGTCGAGAGCCAAAGCCCGGGCCAGTGAGGCACGCTTCCTCATCCCGCCCGAGAGTTCGGTTGGATACAGATTCTCGATGCCAAGCAGGCCAACCTGCTGCAGCTTCATACGGGCGATCAGGCGGATCGTGGATTCGGCCAGCTTCGTGTGCTCGCGCAGTGGCAGGGCCACGTTGTCCCCAACGGTCATCGAGTTGAACATGGCGGCGCTCTGGAAGGAGACTCCTACGACGCGACGGATCTCGGCCACTCGTTCCGCGGAATCGTTCTGCAGGTCCACGTCCTTGATGCGGATCGAACCGGCTGATGGCCTGTCCAGGCCCTCCATCTGACGAAGAAGAGTGCTCTTGCCGCACCCGGACACGCCGAGGATGACCATCGCCTCGCCCCTGCGGATGTCGAGATCAATCCCGTTCAGCACCTGCCGGTCGCCGTAGGTCACCCGCAGGCCGCGCACGGAGATGATCACGTCCCCCGACTCGGAGAATGGGTCGAGCGTCGGGGCGACTGGCTGCTCGTGACCGGTCATTGCCATAGGAGGTAGAAGGTCGCCGTGCAGATTAGGTCCGCGAGAATGACCAGGAAAATGGACTTGACCACCGCGTTCGTCGTTGCCCGGCCTACGCCCTCGGGTCCGCCCGTGACCCGGAACCCCTCCAGGCAGCCCACGTGCACGATGACGCTGCCGAAAACCAGAGCCTTGATCAATCCGCTGATGATGTCGCGCATCAACAGTATGTCGGCGGTGCGGACCAGATAGATGCCCAACGTGATGTCGAGCGTGAAGTACGTGAAAAAGCCCCCCGCAAGGATGCCGGACAAGATCCCGAGGCAGGTCAGGCAGGGCATCATGACCAGCATCCCGAGGTGCTTGGGCACGAGGACGAAGTCCACCGGATCGATGGCCATGGCGCGCAGCGCGTCGATCTCCTCGGTCACAGCCATCGTGGCGACCTCCGCCGCGATCGCAGAGCCCGAACGGCCAATGACGACGATGGCTGCGATGAGAGGCCCCAGCTCTCGGGTCATGGTGGTGCCGACCAAGTTGATCACGATGTCCATCGCCCCGAATTTGCGCAGCTCGGCTCCTGCTTGCAGGGCGATGATCAGACCTGTGGCACCAGAGATCACGCACAGCACTGGGAGGGCACGGACTCCAACCTCCGCCATCTGCTCGATCGTGCGGCGCCAGCGCAGTCTCCGTGCCGAGAACGGACTGACGCGCAGTGAGAGGACGGATCCGCGCCAGAACTGGATGGTCAGGGCGCCGACGTATTCGACCTGGTCGAGCGTGTAGCGGCCGATGCTCTCGAAGAACTGCATCCCGCGCACGCAAACCCGTCCTGCCGGACTAGCTGCGCAGAGCGTCCGCCTCCGTAGGACAGGTGACGAACACGTCCATGAGGCGAGTCAGTTCCAGCACATGCCGCGGCCCTTCGTTGAGGCCAGCGAGCACGAACCCGGCATTGCGGCGGCGCGCCGCCTGCAGACCCTCGACCAGACTCGCGACACCGGAACTGTCCATGTATTCCACCTGCTCCAAGTTCACGATCACCTTGCTTGCGGAGTCTGCCTGCAGCAGTTCAAGCAGCGTCTCGCGCAGACGCGGGGAACTGGCCATGTCCACATCCCCGGAAACTGCGACGACAGAGGCCGTCGACTCGTATCTGACGCTAATCTTCATGGGCGGCCACTAGACCCTGATGATGTCAAATCGACCGCCGCCGGAAGCCTCTTGCTCAGGCGAATCCGATTCCAGCCACCGTCCCGAACGTATTCGCATCCGTCCATAACGGATCGAATGAGATAGATGCCGCGGCCCCCTCCTCGAAGCGCTTCCGGGGGCTGAACCGGCTTCGCGAAGGGATCGAACTCCACTCCATCGTCGCAGATTTCAATCCAGATCGAGTCCTCGCTGCGTCCGCACGCCACACGAATCGGACGGTCTGGGGCGCCGCGGTAGGAATGGCGGATGATGTTGCTCACCGCCTCGTCGACCGCAAGCTTGACGTCCTGGGTCGCGGTCTCGCAGAGCCGGAATTCCCGGCAGCACTGCTGGACCAACAGACGCACGAGCCGAAGCCATCGCGGATCGCTCGCAATACATAGCTCAATTCCCTGAGCCGTGGCATCGCTCGCGTTCGGTCGGGCCAAGTAGAACTCCCGAACAGCTCCTTGATGGGGATTCTAGCACCGGGGTACGCGCGGCACCCTCCCCGGTGCCTCCGTAGGGAGGCGAAACGACGCTCTGGTATGTTTGCGAGTCGTGCCGGTGTCGGCCGCAAGGAAGGTGGCGTACGAAACGCTGCTGAGAGTCGACCGCGACGGAGCACACTCGGACGAGGCGCTGCACAGCCCGAGGGTGGACAGGCTGTCGCAGCGGGAGCGTGCACTCGCGACCGAAATGGTCATGGGCTGCCTGCGTCGACAGGGCGAGCTTGACCACGCTGTCGACCTGCGCTTGACCAGGGGGCCGCGGTCGCTCGACCCGGAGATCCGGACGATCCTGCGCCTTGGTGCATACCAGATACGGCACATGCGAACCATCCCGACGCACGCCGCCGTCTCAGAGTCGGTCGAACTCGCGAGAGTCGTGCGCAAGCGTTCCGCGACCGGGCTCGTCAACGCGGTGCTGCGGCGGCTGCCTCCGCCGCCGCCGTGTGGCGTCGCCGCGCAGCAGTCTCATCCACCATGGCTGGTGAAGCGTTGGAGGACTGCGCTCGGGACGCGGAGATGCGAAGCCCTTCTAACCGCGCATCTGCAACGTCCGGACACATACTTCCGGATTCCCGGCACGGTGGCTCCAGAGCCCACCCTGGCGTCGCTCAGCGAGGCGGGCTTGACGGTGGAGCCCACGGACTTGCCCCGCGCCTACCGCCTAGCCTCCGGCAGCGTCGCGCAGGCTCAGGACGCGACGAACGGAGCGCTTCGGTTTCAGGACCTCAACTCCCAACGCGTCGCCACTCTGCTCTGCCCCCTGGGCGCCGGTCCCGTGCTGGACGTGTGCGCCGCGCCGGGCGGCAAGGCCCGCATACTCGCTGAAGAGGCCACCGTCGTTGCGTCGGACCGCCGGCCGGGCCGGCTGCGGAGAATGCGGGCGCTGGGTTCGGACGGCCTCCGTCCAGTCCTGTTGGATGCCGAGCGCCCCCTACCGTTCCAGCATGCGTTCGAGTGGATTCTTGTCGACGCGCCGTGCTCGGGCACGGGCACGCTAGCGCGAAACCCGGAGATCAAGTGGCGGCTGCGTCCTGACGACCTGAACGATCTGCAGGCGCGTCAGATCCGCATCCTCCGCAATGGCCTGCAAGCACTGGCCATGGGTGGTCTGCTTGTGTATGCCACCTGCTCCCTTGAGCCGGAGGAGAACGAAGATGTTGTCGAAGCGGCCGTCGAGGACCGGCCCGTCTGGCGGGCCCGCCTGGCGTTGGCGTCAGTTCCTGGCACGGATCCAGGCGACGGGTTCCAGGCCTGGGTCATCGAGCGACGGCTCGCCTGAGCCGCGCTGGTCCGGCTGGATCGTCGCGGCATTGGCCTGTGCAGCACTGGTAGGCACGACCTACAGTCCCCCGTCACTGCTGGACGACGTGGACGCCGCGTACGCCCAGGTCGCTAGGACGATGCTGGCGTCAGGCGATTGGGTCACGGCCACGCTCAACGGTGTGCCGTACTTCGACAAGCCGCCCGGTCAGACATGGGCGATGGCGATGTCGTTCACGGTGTTCGGCGTCAGCGACTGGGCGGCGCGTCTGCCGCTCGCGTTCGGGACCGTTGCGCTGTGCCTGCTGGCATGGAGGACTGGCCGGTGGGCCTTCGGCGGTATGGCCGGGCTCTATGCGGGTCTCGGCCTAGCCAGCTGCTACGGATTGTTCCTGTTCACCCGCGTCCGCATGCCAGACGTGTTCGTGGCCTGCAGCTCTCTGGTGGTCCTCGACTGCTTCCTGCGGTCGCTGGAGGGAGCCGAGCGGCAGTCGAGACGTCGCATGCTCCTAGCGGGATCGGCGCTGGGTGCAGGCATCCTCTGCAAGGGACTGGTGGCGATCGTGCTGCCCGTTGGAGCGATCGCCTGCTGGATGCTGGCGAGTGGCACATGGCGATCCGCCAGCGTGTGGCATCGCCTCAACCCATTGGGGTTTGTGGGTGCGGCGGTACTGCTCGCCGCACCATGGCACGTGCTCTCGACCCTCCGCCACCCTCCGTGGTTTGACCTGACGCTCGAGACAGGTCCGGGCCAGTACCGCGGGTTTTTCTGGCGCTACTTCATGAGCGAGCACGTCCTCCGGTACCTAGGACTGCGCTACCCCAAAGACTACGGTCGAGTTGCTCTTCTGTGGTTCTGCGCGGGCCATCTGGTGTGGCTCTTCCCGTGGTCGCCCATGCTCGTCACAGTAAACCGCCTAGGTTTCGGGAGCGAGGAGCGAGCAGGCCGCGCACGGATGCTGATGCTCTGCTTCTGCCTCGTCTGCCTCGGGTTCTTCTCGCTGTCAACACGGCAGGAATACTACACGGTCCCGTTGTACGGTCCGGCGATGCTGCTGCTGGCCAGCGCGGCGGTCGCACTGCCAGGCCGAATGCGCACCGCTTGCCGTTTCGCTGGATCGGTCTGCGGTCTTGCGGCGCTGGGAGCGATAGCGATCCTTGTCGCGGTCTGGCAGATCCCGATAGACGGAGACATCTTTTCCTCGCTGGAGCAGGAGCCAGATGCCTACACCCTTTCGCTCGGGCACTTCCAGGACCTCACCCTCCAGACGTTTGCCCACCTGCGCGGACCGCTGTCAGTGGCCGCTGTGGCGTTTACGATTGCAGCTCTAGGGGGCCTGCTCCTGCCCTGTCGCAGAGCAGCAGCATCCTTGGCGATCGGGTCACTGGCGCTGGTGCACTCGGCGCACTGGGCGATGGCTGGCTTCGACCCCTACCTTTCGTCCCGCTTCATGGCGGATGCCTATGCCAGAAATCCACCGGGGCGGATTGTCCTAGACCGCGAGTACTACGCGTTCTCCTCCATAGCGTTCTACACAAACGAGCCTGTGCTGCTGCTGAACGGTCGGAGGAACGCGATCGAATACGGCTCCTACGCGCCGGGGGCACCCGACGTGTTCATCGATGACAGCGCACTGGCCGCTCTTTGGCACGAGGATGGACGCACGTATCTGGCGACGTTCCAAGAAGAGAGACAGCGGCTTGAGCGGCTCTTGGGGGCGGACAACCTGCACGCTGTCGTCGCGGGTGGAGGCAAGGTCCTCCTCACGAACCGGGCATCGCTGGATCCGCCATGATCGTCCAGCGCCTTGAGCCGAAAGGGGCCGGGGGCGTGAGACGACCAAGCCAACCGAATCCGCAGCGAATCGTGATCAGGCCAGCACCCAGGAAGCGTGGGCTGGGCGTGAGTGGTTCCGGTACAATTGATGCAGCTAGGTGGTGTCGCTGCGATCCGCGGTCGGAACCGGCGGTGCCTTGGCGATCTGAGGTCTAGCAACCGTGAAGTCAGGGATCCACCCCAAGGAATACCGCGAAGTCGTCTTTCGTGACGTGACCACGAATACGGAATGGATCACGCGCTCAGCGGCTAGGACGGACAAGACCACCACGGTCGACGGCAAGGAGTACCCGCTGTACGATCTGGCGATCTCCTCGTACTCGCATCCGTTCTACACGGGCAAGCGGAAGCTGGTCGACTCGGAAGGCCGAATCGAGCGCTTCAACAAGAAGTACCGGCGCCACCTCAACAAGTAGGCGTCGAGCCCTACCAGGTCGTCGAAAAGCCCACCGTCATCGCTCTTCCCATCTCGGGAATTCGCTGCCGCGTAAACGGGTTCAACGAGTTCAGGTGCTCAAAGTAGCGCTTGTCGCCTAAGTTCTCGACGCCGACGTGCAGCGTCGCGCCGCTCCACAGGTCCATGCCAGCGCGAACGGCGTGGACAGTGAATCCGGGCGACGGCGTCTCGAACCGCGCCGCGGCAACCCGGCGCTGATCCCAAGCCGACCTGAAGGTGTACTCGGCCCATAGGCGTCGCGAGGGCGTCAAGAACCGGAGGCCTCCGTCCATCTCGATCGGTCCGATGCCGAGAACCGGCTCCAGCAAGGTACGGTCGTCTGCCAACGTCTTGGAGGAGCGCAGACGGAGTTCCACGTTCTTGGACACCACACGCATGCCAAGGTGCCACCCGCGGAAGAAGGCACCCTCGCCATTCGCGTAGCGGAACACCACCGGTGGGCTCAGCGGCAGCCGCTTCGGGATCGAGGGCGCCGTCGCGACCGTAATGTACTGGTCAATGCTTCGGGCGTAGGCACCCGCGTCAAGGCGTAGCCTCCCAACAGTCCAGGCAAGATTCAGGTCGCCCTGAAGGCTCGCCTCCGGCCGCAGGCCGGGAGTTCCCATGAACTCCGCAGCGATCTGGAACCGGGTGCTCGGGAACCTGTCCGCGTAGCGCTCGAGAGCGTTTGCGGTGCGCACCGCACGTCCCAGGCCGCCGGCCAAGACGAAGCCTGAACCCAACTCGTAGCGACCGGCAAGGCTGAAGTTGGCATTGGTCTCGCGGACCTGGGCCGTACCTCCCGACTGCTCCCGAAAGAACTCCGTCACCCATCCTGCATCGCTGGCAACTCCATCGAGGCGGACCGCGGCCTGGACCTCTCCCCGGTCGAAGCTACGGCCAAAGTGCACGTACCCGCCAGTCGTCTGCTGCGCGACACCGCCCCAGACTGCATCACTGAACAGGAGCAACCGGTCGCTGGATCTCGTGATGTACCTCCGCGCGTCCTGTGTCAGGCGAAAGTAATCGAACCCCGCCTGCAACCTCCAGCGTTCGGGGAGGGCTAGCTCGACCCGTCCCGCGGCGCCGGCGGTGTCGGACTCGGTGGGCAGCGACACATCCAAGGCGAAGGGTGGTCTCCTGCCCGCCATGTACATGGCTGTGGGCTTGCCACGGTTGCTCATCCGATGGCTCTTCTTGTGCAGGCAGGCGTTGAGCGTCAGGCCGGTGAGCACGCCGTCGGTTCCTCGCCATCGCGTACCGGCCCTGCCAGCTCCTCAATAGGAAGTGCTCCGCCGTCAACAAGCGGCCGGGAAAATCCACGCCGGTCTGCTCGTCGTAGAGCCCGCGCGCCTGCAAAGTCTGGATCGGAGTCAGCTGCACCCGCAGCTTGGCACCGATTTGGTGGCCGGATGCATCGGACGGCACTGTCGGGGCGGAACCCTGGCCGGCACCGCCGGCGACGTAGTCGCCGAGCATGTCTCCGCTGGCGCGCAGGCTCACACCGAAGTCACTGGTCGCAAGGTCCACTTGGGCTTGGCCGAGGCGTCCGGCTCCGTTGGTTCGGAGTCCCATTTCGAACCGACCGCCCAAGCGCCAGCGGTCGGGCTGGGGCACAGGCGAGGACCGGACGAGGATGGCCGCCATGGCACCTGCGCTCTCGGTCAGGGCATATGGTCCCGAAACCACCTCGACACCATCGATATCGCTGGGATCGATGTGGCTCAGTTCAAAGTCCATGCGGGCCGGACCCGCCGCAAAAGTGCGCGTGCCGTCCACCACCATCGCCAGCTGTGTCTCTCGCAGACCACGGACGACAGGATCGAAGTTCGCACCTCCTCGGCGAACAAGACGCACGTACGGTGCCTCCCGCAGACTCGCGACCAGTCCAGGGCTCGCCGGCCGGAAAGACTGGACCCCCTCGCTGGCAACAGCCGCCACGGACTCCGAAGAGGCCCGGACCGACAGCGTGTCCCGCATCGGAGCCAGCGCCAACCGAACCGTAACGGACTCTCGGCCGTCCAATGCCACAGACCCGGGCTGGAAGCCCGCAAAGCCTACTTCTATGGTTGTTCCACCCGATTCGAACGAGGCCTCGCCGGCGCCGTCGGTACGCTCACGCGCAACCGTCTCGCCAGCGTCGTTCCGCAGGACTACGCTCGCGCCAGGCACGACGCCTCCGATCCGATCGAAGACCCGCACGTACACCTCCGCCACGCCGTCATCGCGACGGCGAAGAGACTCAAGCCAAGAGGTACTCTCATCCAATCCTCCCTACCCGAAGACCGCCCATGAGGGGACGGCCCTGTCGATAGGCACCACGCCCGCAGGCGCAGCACCGTCGACGACTACAGCGACACAGCTAGTGAGCGAGGATGGGCTGAGGTGGGGGTGAGGGCGGCGCGTTGGCCAAGTCTCGCATCGCCGGGTTCGCTGCGTTCGCTACTGGCTTGCATTCCACAACCGGGAGCACGTTCACTCGAACCGGCTGCAAGTACTCGGCTATCGGTGAGCCCAGGCGCGTGTCTTCCTATTGACTGCAGCCGCTGGTGAGCTTGCAGCGTGTCAACTGCCGCGGCCAGTGGAACGACGGCAGGGAATCCGCCTCCGCGACCCGGCTTGGGGCGCTTGCACGATGGCACGCCATCCGACACTCCGCGCCAAGCTGCGACATCGTGCAGCTGGCGGTCCCAAGCGCCGAGACCATCGTGGCCGCCGCCTCTAGTGGCAGCAGCGACAGCGCCACGAACGCATGACTGCAGCGACGGGGGTGACTATACTGAGCCAGTCGTCCAAGTGCAAAAGTAGCGTGCGACTCCGACGCGCTGGGAGGCGCCAGGTGATGGGGGCGCTGGGTCCCTTCTAAGGTATGTCCCTGATGCGACTCAATCGCAGGGCTTGGGTGGTGGGCCTTGTGCCCCTGGCAGTCACTGCCGCCAACGACGAGGCGATTCTCTTCGGCACCGTGTTCACGGATTCACACCTCTCACTCCCCGGAGCGAAGGTCGTGGCGCATCGCGAGGATGTGCCGAAGAAGAAGTATCGGGCCGTGACGAACTATCGCGGGGAGTACCGCATTCGCGTACCGGCTGGGGACGCCACTTACGTCATTTCTGCATCCGCACCGCGACACGTCCGAGGAACCCGGACCGCTCAGGTCCACGGCATGGACAAAACCACGGCGAACTTGATCCTCAAGCTACGCAGGAAGGCGGACGCGAGCTCCGGGAAGCCGTCCGAAGAGTAGGATAGAAACCGTGACTCGTCCGACTCGCAGGACTCTCCTCGCCCTCGCCACCCTGGCGGCTGCTCCAGTTGCGCGTTCCCAGTTCACCGGATTCAAGAAGAAGAAAAAGGTGGATCCGACACGGACGGTCCGCGGTCAGGTCACGGACGAGAACGAGGACGGCATCCGCGCCGTCATGCAGCTGAGGAACCTACGCACCGACGAGGTCAAGTCCTTCCACACTGCTGAGACGGGCGAGTACCACTTCGAAAAGCTTGACCTGACCATCGACTACGAGATCACAGCCCTCTCCGACGGCTACCAGAGCAAGACCCGCACCGTATCGAGCTTCGAGACCCGCACGGAACTGATCTACAACTTCAAGCTCAAGGACGAGAGCTGAGCCTCCGTTCAATTCGAGGGTGCTGGAACGTCGTCGGGAGTAATATAAGTACGCCTCGGATGGTGGAAGCCTCCGGAAGGCTGGGGGGACTGCACCATGGACCACACTGCGCACTTGATGCAAAGGGCTTTGATTGTTGCGGCCGCCATCGCCATGCTGACCACTGCGGGCGCGTGGGCACAGGTGCAGGGGCCCATCGGCAGTCAGCCACGACGCCCCCTACCGGACAGCCCCCGACGCCCGGACGTCACAAGTCCCGATCTTCCCCCGAACAGACCGCCCGTGGTGAATCGCGCCCCCCAGCGCGTTCCCGAGGACCAGCCGCTCTTCCAGGCCGACGCGAATGCCGTCACGGTGGACATCGCCGTGCTCGACAACAAGGGGCAGTTCATCGCCAACATTCCGCCGGGCAACTTCCAGATCCTGGAGGACAACGTCCCGCAGAAGATCGTCAGCATTGGCCAGACCCAGGCCCCTGCTACCGTCGCCCTGTTGATCGAGTTCAGCAATCGATGGCAGCAGTACTGGTCGGAGACCTGGTACCAGACCCTAATGGCGACCTACGGATTCGTCGAAACGCTGCGGCCCGAGGACTGGGTGGCAGTGATCGCCTACGATCTGCGGCCCGAGATCCTAGCCGACTTCACACAGGACCGTCGCGAGATCAACTCGGCCCTGCAGCGCCTTCGCATCGCCGCATACAGCGAGTCCAACCTGTTCGACGCCCTGGCGGACACCGTGCAGCGCATGGAGGGCATTGAGGGCCGCAAGGCGGTGGTACTGCTCTCGAGTGGCGAGGACACCTTCAGCAAGCTCAACTTCGGCCAAGCGCGCCGGATCGTGCAGGAGGCGGGCGTCACGGTCCACGCAATCGGTCTGGGCCAGATGCTGAAGGAAATGCTCGACTCGTATGGCTACGTCGGAGGCGCCACGCGGATCGGCTGGCTCCAAGCCGACAACCAGCTACGAACGTTCACCAAGGAGACGGGAGGGTTCGCCTTCTTCCCGCGCTTCTACGGGCAGTTCCCGACGATCTTCCAGCAGCTGAACTACCTCATGCGCAACCAGTACACGGCTGTCTATAACCCGTCGAACACGAAGCGCGACGGCTCATTCCGCAAGATCACCGTGCGTCTCGTGGATCCGCAGACCAACAAGGAGCTTCGGATCACCGGCAAGAACAACAAGCGCATCAAGTACCAGATCGTGGCACGCAGCGGATACACCGCGCCGCGCGAGGTGGAGTAGGCGCCAGAGGGCTTGATCTCGCAGATCACAAGCTGGGGCGGTTCGGGTTGCATCCGCTACGGATCAACCGCTTGCCCGATAGCCACGCCAAGTCGCTAGGGCGGCAGTTTGGTCCAACCGCTCGACGAAGCGTCGCGGTGTGAGCCGCTGACTCCGGCAGCGCGCCTAACCCATGTTTGCCACCCCATTTCATAAGTCGTTTGCAATGAGAACATTGCGGTCGCCGAATCAGGCGTGTGGCACTACATTCCGTGCACTCTTCCTTCGTCGTCTGAGCTGGACGAGCAGCTTGCGGACCCCGCCCGCCCGCAGGCGCTGCCGGACCACCGGGACCAGCTGGCAGGCGAGCACCGACAGGCACAGGTGGCCCGCGCTGCGCGCGGGCCTGCGGTGGTGGATCGGGCGCGGTCCCAGTGCGCTCCCGAGGGAGCGGAGGACGGCCTCCAGGTCGGTCGGCGTCACGCAGGTGCGCCACAGCCGCTCGGCGTCCCAGCCGACGCTGCTGGTGCGCAGGCCGTGGACCCCGGGATGGGTCGCCCCGCTGCCCTCCAGCGGCTGCCGCTTCCAGGCCACCGCCGGGCCCACGGGGGAGACGCCGGCCTGCACCAGCTGGGCGGCGCTGCGCTGGGCCTCGTCCTCGACCGCCGGGCAGCAGGCCTCGAGCTCGAGGCGCCGCTGGGGAGCGAGGATCCGCTCGACGCGGGCGCACAGCACAGCGCCGGCCAGTCCCCGTGCGGCAGGGCGAAGTGGCGGCCGATGCTGAGCAGGGTGCGCTGGCGCACCCTGGAGCCGCAGCGGACGGAGCGGACGAAGTGCTGGGTGAAGTGGGGCTCCTGGCGCGGGGACGGGTGGGGGTCTGGCGGACGAACAGGCTCCAATGGGAGCAGCCCCTTGGGCTGCAGAACGGCGGGCATGTCGACGACGTAGATCGCAAACCTGCTGTCGGACGACGTGCCCTGGGGGACGCAGTAGTCAGGTGGTACGGGCGTATCGGACATCTGTCGCGGCAGGTGCGGGATCCGAGCGAATGGACTCTTCCCCCGCGGCCGCGGAAGCCGCACTGACGCTCGGAACCGACTCCCGATGTCGCTCTGTGGGCGGAAATCCATAGGCGGCCCGCCTATGGAAGTCGTCACTCCTTGACCTCGTTCATCGAACGGGAGCAAGATATCTGAGGCTCACACGGCGCTCTCGCGGGCCGCTGGCGCAAGCCGATAGCCGCTGCCTAGCTTGGGCGGCACGACAGAAGCGCAAAGCTACAGAAAGAATCCATGGCAGCAACTAAGTTCACGTGGCTGGGCCACGCCACATTCCTCGTCGAGACCGATGGCGGACCGACCATTCTGATCGACCCCTGGTTCCAGGGCAACCCGAGCTATCCGCAGGGATACGAGCTGCAGGGCGTGGACCTGATGCTCATCACCCACGGGCATCCCGACCACATCAGCGACGCGATCTCCGTCGCCGAGCGATTCAGCCCGGAGATCGTGTGCAACTACGAGATCAGCCTTTGGCTTGGCTCGAAGGGCATAAAGAACCTCGTCGGCATGAACAAGGGTGGCTGCTACAACACGCAGGGCGTGCGGGTCTCCATGACGCAGGCGCAGCACAGCAGCTCGATCGAGGAGGACGGCCAGATCATCTACGCCGGCGAGCCGGCAGGCTTTGTCGTCCGCCAGCCTGACGGCCGCGCATTCTACGACGCCGGGGACACGAACGTCTTCAGTGACATGGCGCTGATCAAGCGCCTGTACGAGCCGGAGCTTGCCCTGCTGCCGATCGGCGACCTATTCACCATGGGACCGAAGGAAGCGTCGCTAGCGTGCGAGTTCCTCGAGCCGAAGGTCGTGATCCCGACACACTTCGGCACCTTCCCGGTACTGACGGGCACACCCGATGCCCTGCGGACCAATCTGGGCGAGGGATCCGGGATCGTGGTGGCCGCCCTGGAGGTCGGCAAGCCCTACTCGTGGTGAGCCGCGACTAGGGGATCACTTCTTGCCAGACAGTCCCTCGTAGGTCTCGTCGTCGGTCGCCTCGGAGGTGACCGGAAGACCGCGACGGGCCCATCCGTCGTAGGCGATGTTGCCCATCCGATCGGCTTCGCCATCGTAGCCGCCTCGCATGTCCACGACGTTCTCGAAACCGTGGTGCATGAGCACCTGCGCAGCGCGCATTGATCGCCCGCCCCTCAGGCATGCGGTGATGATCTTCGTGTCCTTCCCGATCGCGCGCTCACACACCTCCACAAACTCGTGGTTTGGCTGCATGCCATATGCAGTCCGGTGGAGTATGGGAACGTTCCTGGCACCGGGCGGATGTCCTGCCTCGAACTCGGGCACCGACCTCACGTCCAAGTACACATACTCCTCGTCGGACTCGAGCAGCTCTTGGGCTTCCTCGGGCGAAATGCGCTTCAGTGCCATGCGTAAGATCCACGGTCGCGCATCGGTGCGCTTGGTGTCAATCGCCCCTCAAGTCCTTCGAGCAGCGCGACCGAACCCTCTCGCAAGGCGGCCTAGCGGGGCCTCCTATGGCACCCGAAATCCGGCGAGATCGAACCACGCCCATGGCTCGGGGGGACCTCACGGAGGGCTGAGTGCTCGAATTCCAGCAATCCGCGTGTCACCCCGGCCACGTGGACCTTACAGGTTCTGCCTCTCGCCGAAACGAGACGGTATCATCGGCGTTTTCGAACGAAGTGGCCGACGATCCCCAAGTATCCGTGGTCGTGCCTGTCCGCGACGAGCAGGAGAGCGTCGTCGAGCTTGCGCGCTTGCTGAAGCAGCATCTGCCGCCCAGCCACGAAGTGTTGTTCGTGGACGACGGAAGCACCGACGAGACGTGGCAGCGGCTGACCACAGTCCATGAACCTGGACGGGTACGACTCATCAAGCTTCGGGGTCCGTCGGGCAAGTCCGCCGCCCTCATGGCCGGCTTCGCCAGCACCAGGGCTCCTGTGGTGTTCACGATGGACGGCGACCTGCAGGACGATCCAGCGGAGATACCGGTCTTCCTCAGCAAGCTCGAGGAGGGCTACGGTCTGGTCTCGGGATGGAAGAAGACCCGCCACGATCCGTGGCACAAGGTGCTACCGTCGCGGATCTTCAACACGGTCATGCGCATCGCCACCGGTCTCTCCCTGCACGACATGAACTGCGGCTTCAAGTGCTACCAGGGCGACCTCGCAAGGTCTCTGCGCATCTACGGCGACCAGCATCGCTTCATACCCGTGTTTGCGGCCCATCTTGGGTATCGCATCGACGAGGTCGTAGTGCGGCATCATCCGCGCCGCCACGGTCGTTCCAAGTATGGGATCAGCCGTCTGCTGAAGGGATTCCTGGACCTAGGCACCGTGCTGCTACGAACTCGGTTCCGGGGTCGGCCCGCGCATGCGTTCGGGACGGTCGCCCTTGCCGGACTGGCAGCCAGCCTAGTACTGGCTGCTCTCAGCATCGCCCGTGTGCTGCCGCGTCCCGCTGTGCTAGCGGGCGTTGCGGTGTGCGCTGTGCTCGCGATCTCGAGTGCCGTGTTCTTGGGGGTCGGCTGGCTCGCGGAGGTCCTACTGGACGCAGGCCCGCCGGAATCGATCCCTCTCGCGCCGGACATTGAGGAGTCCCGTGACTAGGTGGCTGGTACCAGCCGCCAAGATCGCAGTTCCCCTGATCCTGGCCCTGTTCATCGGCCGGATGATCTACGGGAGCTGGCAACAGATTCGGTCGGAGTCCTGGTCGCTAGATCCCGTCCGGCTCGCCCTCTCGGGAGTGTGCGCTGCCGCCTGGTACTTGGTGAGGCCACTGGGGTGGCAGCGCCTCATCGCCGGATTCGGCCACTGGGTGCCGTACGGGGAGATATTCCGCATCTACCGCAAGTCGGAGCTCAGCCGCTACGTGCCCGGAGGAATCTGGCAGTTCGCCAGTCGCGTCTATCTGGTGCGTAGCCACGGCGTGGATGCGCCCGCCTGCCTCGCGGCGACCATGCTGGACATGGTTCTGGCTGCACTCGCGGCGATGGTGCCCGCCGCATGGCTGGCAGGCTCGGCGGTGCCAGCTCTGGGCGTCTGGCAGAAGATCGTCATGTTCGGGTTTCCAGTTGTCGCGTGCGCCATCGTCCATCCACCGGCGTTGAACGCCTGGGCCGCTCCACTCGCCAGGCGCCTCGGACAGCCGTACCGACGACTTGAGATCAGCACGGGTCGCATGTTTCTCATCTGGGGAGCCTACGTGGCCATGTGGCTGCTTCTGGCGATGGCGATGGCCCTGTTCGCCAGCGCGGTCCTCGCGGACTTCGGCAGGGAGCACTACGCCTTCGTGGCCGGAAGCTACGCGCTGGCGTGGCTTCTTGCGCTGCTGACGATGGTTGCGCCTGCCGGTGTTGGCGTGAGGGAGGGAATCCTGGGCTTCCTGCTTTCTCAGGCGCTCGCCCTAGGAACCGCAATGACGCTAGCCGTGGCGATGCGGCTTTGGATCATCGTGCTCGAGCTGGTCTGGTTCGCTCTGGGATACGCAATGCCGCGCGAGCGGGCCCGGTCCGCAGCTAGAGGGGCTTGACGGCCAAGTTCCGGAATCGGTGCGCCAAACCCGGCTTGCACCGGTCGCCGCCATGGACTTGGACGGCGATGCTGCCCTCGATCGCCCCTCCCGGCAAATAGTTGCGGTCGACCTGGTAGTCGGTGATTTGGCTACCGTTCATCCAGACCTCGATGTGCGGGGCCTCTCCTCGTATGCGGGCGCGCAGAGCGTTCCATTCGCCCTTCTTCCAGTGGTTTTCCCACTTCTCGGACTCCCGCATCTCCATGTCGGGCAGGCCCTCGCCGAAGATCCCGCCAACGTTGCCGCCCGCGAGGTAGTCCAGCATGATCTGGTACGCCTGACCGCTCCCCGTGGACCGCAGGAAAAGGCCACCGTCGCAGCCAAAGTCGGGCTTGATCTCGACGTAGACCTCGAAGTCGCCAAACGTTTCGTCGGTCAGGAGAATGCCGCCGTTGTCCGTCTCATCTTGCTTGCCGACGATCGCGTTCTCCTCCACCCGCCATTCGTCCGTGTCGCCGTGATGGTTCGTCAGGCTGACGTGCCATCCGGCAAGGTTCCGGCCGTTGAACAGCCGCTCGAACCCATCCGGCACCTGAGCGGCCAGCCAGCTAGGCATGAGCACCAGCACCGCCGTCAGAAACCGTTTCGGACCCCTTGACATCGAGGCCAGCGTATCACGGCACCGGAGGGCCACAGGACCCACGAGCGTTGTGGAATATACTCGGTTGGGCGCTCGGAATGGCCGACTACTACAAGCCGGAAGACCTCGAGAGGTTCGCCTCGATGGGAGAGAACGCCACCGAGTTGTGGGACAAGTTCAACTCCTGGTACGGCGCGGCGATGGAGGCCGGCGCGTTGAGCAAGAGGGAGAAGAGTCTGATAGCCCTTGCCGTCGCCCACGCATTGCAGTGCCCTTACTGCATCGACGCCCACACGCAGAGCTGTCTGGAGAACGGTTCGAACCTCGACCAGATGACCGAGGCTGTGCACGTCGCATCAGCGATCCGGGGAGGGTCGACACTGATCCACGGGCTGCAGATGCGCAACACGGTCGACGCGCTCAGCATGTAGGGCAGATGGCGGTTCACAGCAAACCGCTACCGATGCGAAGCGATCCGAGCCAGCGCCTCCCGCCGATCCTGAGCAACGGTGCGCCCCACGCCGAGATAGCCCGCTTCGACCGGACGCTGGAGAAGCACGGTTTGAGCCGGCTTGCGGCAGACCGGGTCGAGACCGTTCAAGTCAATGTCGGCAAGCTCTGCAACCAGACCTGCAAGCACTGCCATGTCGACGCAGGTCCGCACCAGACAGAGGCCAACATGTCGAAGGCCACGTTCGATCTGTGCCTACAGGCGATCCGCAGGGTCGGAGCCCCTGTCGTCGACATCACCGGTGGCGCCCCAGAGCTGAACCCACACTTCCGCTGGTTCGTACAGCGTGTCCGGGCGCTGGGCTGCGACGTGATCGACCGATGCAACCTGACGGTGCTGACCCTGCGCAGCCAGCGGGATCTGGCAGACTTTCTTGCGCACCATCAAGTCCGGATCATCGCCAGCCTGCCGTACTTCCAGAAGAGAGAGACTGAAGCCCAACGCGGCGAAGGAGTATTCGAAGAGTCCATCGAGGGCCTGCACAAGCTCAACGCTCTGGGCTACGGCAAACCGGGTGCGGGACTGCGGCTCGACCTGGTCTACAACCCGACCGGCGCGTTCCTGCCGCCTGATCAGGACAGCTTAGAGGCGGATTTCAAGCGCGAGCTCGGGCAGCGGTTCGGCATCCAGTTCGACTCGCTCTTCACGATCACCAACATGCCGATCAGTCGATACCTGGACTTCCTTGTCCGGACCGGCAATTACCAGCGCTACATGAACCGCCTGGTGAACGCCTTCAACCCGGCCGCCGTCGAGGGTCTGATGTGTCGATCGCTGATTTCGATTGGCTGGGACGGGCGAATCCACGACTGCGACTTCAACCAGCTGATGGACCTGGAAGTCGGTTTCGGCGCACCACGACATCTGCGCGACTTCGATCTCGGGGCACTCGCCAAGCGACGCATCATGACCGGTGCGCACTGCTACGGCTGCACTGCGGGATCCGGGTCCAGCTGCGGCGGAACGACGGTCTGAGCGGAGCCGCTTCCGCGTTCCGGCTCTCGGCAACCTTGCTGTAAACTGGTGGGGTCCCGGCGCCACCGGCGCACGGCGATACGGAGGTGTCGCACATGTCGATCCAACTCGGTCGTTGGCCCCTCATTCTTGCGGCAGCCATCCTTGGCCTTGGCCTTTTGGTTGGTTGCGGTGACTCCGAGGCACCGGAGGAACCAAGCGGCGCCTCGCCTGAAGAGACCTCGGAGGCTCTGGTCCCTGAAGAGGTAGAGCCGGAACCGGAACCAGAGCCTGCAGCGGAACCAGAAGTGGAAGAGAAAGCCGAAACCGAACCGATGCCAGAACCAGAACCAACAGGACCGCCGCGGGTGCGGCTCGAAACCAACATGGGCGCGATCGTCCTGGAACTCTACCCGGACAAGGCTCCGGAAACGGTCAGGAACTTCCTCGCGTACGTGGACGACGGCTTCTACGACGGCACAATCTTTCACCGTGTCATCAAGGGATTCGTGATCCAGGGCGGCGGCTTCACACCAAACATGCGAGAGAAGCAGACGAGGGCTCCGATCCAGAACGAGTCGGGGGAGCTCGCCAATCTGCGCTACACGATCGCGATGGCCCGCACAGCGAATCCTCACAGTGCCTCGGCGCAGTTCTACATCAACTGCAAGACGAACCAGTCCTTGGACAAGGCCAACGCGCCTGACGGCTGGGGCTACTGCGTGTTCGGCAAGGTGGTCGAGGGAGGCGATGTGGTCAGCTCCATCGAGCAGGTGTCAACCGGCAACAAGGCCGGTCACGCCGGCGTGCCAGTGTCAGCCGTGGAGATCCAGAGCGCCGAACGCGTCGGCTGAGGGCTGCACCGCAGCAATCGCCCACAGGCGGCCCGCGAGCGAGCCGCTATAGGCGACAGGTCTCGACCGACGCTGATCGGGCCGCACGTGTAGTTCGAAACCAACGTGGCAGCGATAGTCCTGTAACCCTACCCGGACAAGGCTCGGAAATCGGTCAGCAACTTCCTCCCGTACGTGGACGACGGCTTCTAAGACGGCACGATCTTTCCGTGTGTCGTCAAAGGATTCATGATCCAGTGCAGCGGCTTCACGCCAAACATGCGGGAGACGCAGATGAGGGCTCCGATCCAGAACGAGTCGGGGGACCTCGCCAATCTGCGCTGCGCCATCGCGATGGCCCGCACACCGAATCCCCACAGCGCCGCGGCGTGATTCTTCATCAACTGCAAGACGAACCAGTTCCCGGACAAGGCCAACGCGTCTGACGGCCGGGGCTACTGCGTGTTCGGCAAGGTGGTCGAGGTAGGCGACGTGGTCAGCTCCTTCGCACAGGTGTCCACCGGCAACAAGTCCGGTCACGGCGACGAGCCATCGTCAGCCGTCGAGATCCAGAATGCCGAGCACGTCGGCTGATGGCTGCACCGCAGCAATCGCCCGCAGGCCGCCCACGGGGCGAGCCGCTATGGGGACAGGTCTGGACCGACGCTGGTCGGGCTAGATCTTCCTCTCCTTGGGGAGCAACCCAATAGCGGCGGCGCCGGCTGCAGCGAGTCCGCAGACCGCCCACAGCGCATTTCCGTAGCTGATGATTCCTGCCAGTTGGGAGATCAGGCGGGGTGTCCAGAACTGCATGATCGTGTCGCTCGGCAGGATGGCCGACATCGCCTTGCCGAGGGACCGTAGCCCGAACTGATCCGCAGCCATCAGTGGAATCAGCATGTAGTCTGCACCCATGGCGAAGCCGAACACGACGGCGAACAAATACACCATGTTCGGGCTCTCGGGCGTGACGAGGAACAGTACGGGAATCGCCATCGCGACGATCACGTAAGTCGCAAGCATGACGTACTTCCTAGGCAGCCTGTCCGCCAGATAGCCCGCAAGGAGCCTGCCCATGATGCTGGACATCAGGTAGGTGAACGAAGCGTCCCTCCAGACGTTGTCCCGCGCGACCTGGTCGGTGAAGCCCTGCTCCTCGAAGACGAACTTCATCAAGAAGTTCACCGCGGCAATGGAACCGATGGAGAACGCGCTGCCGATCAGCAGTAGCCAGAACGGGCTGCGTCGTGACAGTTCACCGAACGACATCTGAGGCTCGGACTTGGTCACCGCTTCCTCTGCTGCAGTGGGCTTCAGCTCGTCCACGCTGGCGACTCCGTCGGGAAGCTGTCCGACGTCCTCCGGACGATCCTTGATCACGAAAAGCGCCAGTGGCCAAACCACGAACATCAGACAGCCAAGCCACTGCAGCGCGCTTGTGTAGTGCAGGTTAAGCGTGTTGACCAAGAAAGGCGCGAGCAGGTTGCAAAGCCCGCCGACCACGGCGACGCCGACGTAGGTCACGCCCATCGCGAAACCACGGCGCTTCTTGTACCAGTTGGAAATGATGATCTGGTGCGGAATGGGACCGGCGAGGAAGTACCCGACCATGTACAACCCCCATGCCAAGTAGTACTCGATCTCGCTGTCCAGCCTGCCGAACCATTGGAAGGCCACGAACGTGAAGAACGTGCCGATGAGGATAAGCAGCCGGGGCGACACCTTCGGCACCACGAGCGGTCCCAGCCAGATCGTGGCTAGAACAGCGAACGGAGCGCCCGACGTGACGAGCGTCTCAGTCCACTGGTGGTGGTCACGAAAGTAGTCGAAGAAAAACGAGATGTTGTAGTACGGAAACCCTGTTGACAGCCCGAATGTGATGAAACAGCTAGCGATGACCCAAGGCCCGTAGAAGGACTTTCTTGAAACGTCCATGGAAAGCACTCCCCCGCTAGAGGGAAATGCCAGTGTACAGGACGTGATCGGATGCCGGGTTATGCTGATTCGTGGGAATCGCGGTTGGGCCCAGTGGAAGACCACTCTAGGATTGGCAAGGCCTCGCACGCGGGTTCCGCGCTGGTGGTCGCGGCGGCGGCCGTGGTCGTGCTCGCCGGAATCAAGGCGGCCTCCGACATAGTCGTACCGATCATTCTTGCCATATTCGTGGCCACTCTCACCGGCCCCGCCGTGCTTTGGATGCACTCGAAGAGGGTGCCAAAGCTGGTGGCCATCGCCACCGTCGTGATGGCCGTTGCAGGCTTCTTGCTGCTCGTGGGCAACGTCACCGCAAGCTTCTACACGGAGCTCAGCCGCAACTTGCCACAGCTGCAGGAGGAACTGGAGGCGCAGATCGATCCGATTCGGACCAGCGTCGTGGAGTTGGTGGAGCGGATGGGCCTAGAAACAACGGTCGAAGACCTTTCGCCAGGTGTCGACCTGCCGCGAATCCTCGGCGGCGTCGGCAGTGCGCTACTGCAGGCAGGCAACATCATCACTAAGGCAGTTCTCGCGGTCTTGATCATGCTGTTCATGCTGGCCGAGGGCTTCCACCTGGAGACCAAGGTCAGGCGGGCACTCGGCACCAGCTCCGCGACCTGGGCTGGGCTGGTCACCTTTGCAGAGTCTGTGCAGAAGTACCTGTTCATAAAGACCATGGTCAGCCTGCTGACAGGGTTTCTCGCAGGCACGGCCGTCTGGCTCCTGGGCGTGGACTACGCAGCATTCTGGGGAATGCTCGCGTTTCTGCTGAACTTCGTGCCCAACGTGGGATCGATCATCGCGGGCACACCCGCCGTCGTAATGGCACTGGTGCAGCAAGGTCTCGGCACGGCCATCCTCGTCACGCTGGCATATCTGGCGATCAACGTCATCGTGGGCGGGATTGTGGAGCCGAAGTTCATGGGAGATGGCATTGGCCTGTCTCCTCTGGTCGTTGTCGTCTCGCTCGTCTTTTGGGGCTGGATGCTGGGAGCCGTGGGCATGCTGCTTTCCACCCCACTGACGATGAGCGTCAAGATCGCCCTGGACAATGTCCCGGACTCTCGCTGGATCAGCGTGATGTTGGGTTCAGCAAAGAGGTAGCGAACCGCTACAGACAGGCAGGGGAATCTAGTCCGTGGCGGCGCCTAGACGCGCCCGAGCGATGGTTGGCATTGCCCCCGCGGCTGAGTGATTCGAGGCGTCATTGCCGCTCAGGAACCATCGCGAGCCTCTTCGTCATCACCCGTACCATGAACGTCCACTGTTCGGCGACTTCCGACTGCCGGCATCTAACGGACGCTCGCAGCGCTCGGCGACAACAGTCGGAAGCCATGCACGGCACACTCCTGCCACCCACCTAGCCCATGTTTGCCACTCCATTTCATAAGTCGTTTGCAATGAGAACATTGCGGTCACCGAATCAGGCGTGTGGCACTGCATTCCGTGCATTTTTCCTTCGTTGTCTGGGGCTGGACGAGCAGCTTGCGGACCCCGCCCGGCGAGGCGTCCACACCCAGCCGCTCGTGGATCTCCCGCTGCCAAGACTCGGCCTGCGTCGCCTTGCGCGCGGGCCTGCGGTGGTGGATCGGGCGCGGTCCCAGTGCGCTCCCGAGGGAGCGGAGGACGGCCTCCAGGTCGGTCGGCGTCACGCAGGTGCGCCACAGCCGCTCGGCGTCCCGGCCGACGCTATGGGTGCGCAGGCCGTGGACCCCGGGATGGGTCGCCCCGCTGCCCTCCAGCGGCTGCCGCTTCCAGGCCACCGCCGTCGCGTTGCGGCCCCTGTCGTCCGCCTGCACGTCGATCGCGCAGTGCGGGGCGGCGGACGGATGGCGGGCCTGCAGCCGTCCGATGCGCTGCCGGACCTTCTCCACGCGCCTGGTCGTGCGCAGGCGCGTCTCGCCGTTCCCGTCCGTCTCGGCGCAGGCCAGCGCGCGCTGCCCGCCGGCGGTGCCGATGGCCACCGCCCGGCTCTCGTCGAAGACACGCTGCCGGTCCGCCGCGCCCTCGAAGCACGTTCTGGTCAGGTCGTGCAGGGTGACGGTGGGCTGCAGGGCGTTCCGGCCCATGGTCTCGCAGTCGCAGCCGAGCAGCTCGTCCAGGGCGCTGCGCTGGCGCAGCCAGTGCCACGCGGCGCGCTCGGAGGCCGGCGCGGCCATGCGGCCGACGAGGTTGCCGAGGACGGCGGCGCGCTGCGCACCGGACAGGCCCAGCTCCTCGAGCAGGGACGGCGGACGGAGCTGCCGCATGGCCCACAGGGCGACGCGCTCGACGCCGACCGAGCGCGGGCGGACCAGCTCCAGGGAGTCGACGTCGACCCGCGGCAGGGCGGCCGACGGGTCGTCGGCGCCGTCGGCCGGGGCCGCCGGGCCCACGGGGGAGACGCCGGCCTGCACCAGCTGGGCGGCGCTGCGCTGGGCCTCGTCCTCGACCGCGGGGCAGCAGGCCCCGAGCTCGAGGGAGCGCTGGGGGGCGAGGATGCGCTCGACGCGGGCGCACAGCGCCGGCCAGCCCCCGCGCGGCAGGGCGACGTGGCGGCCGAGGTTGCGCAGGGTGCGCTGGCGCACCCTGGAGCCGCAGCGGACGAGGCGCTGGGTGAAGTGGGGCTCCTGGCCCTTGGCGCGGGGGCGAGTGGGGGTCCGGCGGACGAACAGGCTCCGATGGGAGCAGGCCCTGGGACGGGAGTCAGGGAATTGCAAGTTATTAGGGCACTGCATTGGGGGTTTCAGGGGGCTGGCCATGGAGAACCAACGACTTGCAGCGCAAAACACGCCGAATTCGGCCAAAATCGCTCCTCGCTTGGCGAACTTGGGCTAGCGTCGTCCCAGTGGATCACGTCGAGGTCCCAGCCGTTGTCCAACCGGGCCATCCCATAGCCCGCCACCGGAACATCACGACTGCGACCACCCCGATAGTGCGGCCATGCTTGCCGAACCGATGACGGACCTCCCCACAGCGCCACCGGCCCAGTGACGGCAAGGGGGGCCCTGCCGACGTCTCCCACTGCGTCCCAAGAGTCTTCCCAATGGCCCCGTCCGGGGGTACGTCGATTGTGATCCGATGTTCCCTGCATGGTCCTCCGAGGGCCAACAAATTCGACCGCGCCCATGCCGACACTAGTAGAATTGAGATCGGTAATTATCGTGCTGAGATCTCGCTGCATTCGCTGGCTGGCTCTCGCTGCACTGCCCCCCCTGCTGGTGGGCGCCGAGTACAGCGATCGAGAGCGGTCCTACTGGGCGTTCCAGCCCCGGTCATTGGCGGCACCGCCGGCCGTCGAGCCGTCGCAGGTTCGCTCAGCTGTTGACGCGTTCGTCCTCAGTCGTCTCGAGACCGAGGGCCTGGGATTCGCCCCAGAGGCGGACCGGGCCACGCTGTTGCGCCGGGCATACTTCGACGTCACGGGTCTGCCACCGTCGCCGGCAGAAGTCGACGCGTTCGTTGCCGACCGATCGGCCGATGCCTGGGAGCGCGTGGTGAATCGCCTTTTGGCCAGCCCCGGCTTTGGCGAGCGCTCCGCGCAGCGGTGGCTGGACGTGGTGCGCTTCGCCGAGACCGAGGGGTTCGAGTACGATCGCTACCTCCCGGGTCTGTGGCGCTACCGCGACTACGTCATAGATTCTTTTAACAGGGACAAGCCGTTCGACCGCTTCGTGCGAGAGCAACTCGCCGGAGACGAGTTGGCCGACGGGGAACCCGCCCTTCCATCCAACCTCGAGCTGCTGTCCGCAGCTGGGCTGCATCGCCTCGGTCCTGTGCGGCGCAACGCCGGCAACCAGGCAGTGGCATCGAGCCGCAACGAGGTGCTGACGGAGCGCACCGACATCGTCGGATCAGCGTTTCTGGGCCTTACGGTGGGCTGCGCGCGCTGCCACGACCACCTGTTCGATCCGATCAGGCAGATCGACTACTACCGCCTGCAAGCCTACTTCGGACCGTCGCGGGAAGACAACGTCGTCCTCGACGGTGGCACGACGGTTGACGAATGGCGCGACAGCACCAAGAAGATCGCCTCTCAGATGAAGTCACTGCGCGGCAAGATCAAGCTTGCGCAGGGCGACGAGCGACAACGCCTGCAAGCAGAGCACGATGCCCTGGAGGCAAAGCTGCCGCCCCCGCCGATGGCCGTGGCGTCGATACGCAACGACGACGAGAACGAGACGCGGGTGCGAGTGCTCGACCGGGGTGACCACACCAAGCCGCTGCAACTGGTCGACCCACGGCCCCTGGGGGTGCTGCTACCGCCCGACGCGCCGACGCTTCCGCCAGACCTGCCCGCGCCGCGCACAAAGCTCGCCGACTGGATCGCCGACGACGGGCATCCTCTGACTGCTCGGGTTGCAGCGAACCGCATTTGGCAGGCTTACTTCGGGCAGGGCATCGTCAACACGCCGAACGACTTCGGCGTGATGGGTGACCGGCCGAGCCACCCGCACCTGCTGGACTTCCTCGCGAACGAGCTGGTCCGCAGCGGATGGAGCACGAAGTCCGTCCACCGTATGATCCTGCTCAGCCGGGCGTACCGCCAGGCTTCGAGCAACGCCGCGTTCCAGGAGGTGGGCATGGCGAAGGATGCCTCCAACCGACTGCTCTGGCGCGGACCACAGCGGCGCCTGACGGCCGAAGAGGTGCGAGACGCCATGCTGTCGGTTGCCGGCGATATCAATCTGGTGTATGGCGGCAAGAGCGTCATGCTGCCCGTCGAGGACGCACTCGTGGATCTGCTCTACGACCCGACGCAGTGGCGTGTGCCGGCCGACACTGCGGAGCACAGCCGTAGGTCTGTCTATCTGATCGCCAAGCGCAACCTTCGCCTTCCGTTCATGGAGGTGTTCGACCAGCCCGCTCTGCAGACGAGCTGCGCGGGTCGTCAGACCAGCACGCATGCGCCCCAGGCGCTGGAACTTCTCAACGGAGAGACCGCAAACCGCCTAGCGGACGCCTTTGCCAAGCGTCTCGAAGCAGAGAGCCATGAGGATGCAGGGCAACGTGTCGTGCGAGCCTATCGACTTGCCACAGGCAGGTCGCCCAGCACGGAGGAAGCCCGCATCGCGACCGCCTTTCTGGAGCGTGGCGAACTGCGGGAGCTTGCGCTAGCGATGTTCAGCTTGAACGCGTTCCTGTACGTGCGCTGATGTCCGACCCACCCTGTGCGGCCCCAGGGGCCGACACGACCCGCTGCTAGAATTTGTAGCTCCCAGTGTTCCGCAAGATCCTGGTTGCGAACCGTGGCGAGATTGCGGTGCGCGTCATTCGTGCGTGCCACGAAATGGGGATTCCGGCCGTTGCGGTGCACTCGGACGTTGACCGCGCAGCGCGACACGTCCTACTCGCCGACGAGGCGCAGGCGATCGGCCCCGCGCCTGCGAGCGACAGCTACCTGAACATCGAGCGCATTTTGGATGCGGCGGCCAAGTCCGGAGCGGCCGCCGTGCATCCCGGCTACGGGTTCCTAAGCGAGAACGCCGACTTTGCGGAGGCCTGTGCCGACGCGGGTCTCAAGTTCATCGGTCCGCCCGCCGAAGCGATTCGTGCGCTTGGCGTGAAGACCACGGCGCGGAAGATGATGGCCGACGCCGGCGTGCCGGTCGTTCCCGGTAGCGACGGTGCCATCGCCGGCAAAGCGGAGGCGCTGACGACCGCCGTGACGATTGGGTTCCCGGTGATGCTGAAGGCGGCAGCCGGTGGCGGCGGAAAGGGCATGCGGCTCGTCACCGACGCCGAGAGCTTTGCGGAGGCGTGGGAAGGCGCCTGTGGTGAGGCTGCCGCCGCTTTCGGCGACGGCACGATGTATCTCGAGAAGGCCATCGTTCGACCCCGCCATATCGAGGTGCAGGTGCTGGCCGACGAGTACGGCCAAACCATGCACCTCGGCGAGCGCGAGTGCAGTCTGCAACGACGCCACCAGAAAGTGCTCGAAGAAGCGCCATCCCCCTTTGTCGAGTCGCACCCGGAATTGCGCGACGCTCTGTGCACGGCAGCGGTCAAGGCCGCCAAGGCGGCAGGCTATACCAACGCCGGGACGGTCGAGTTCCTGATGGACCAGAACGGCAGCTTCTACTTTCTGGAAATGAACACCCGGCTGCAGGTGGAGCATCCGGTCACGGAACTGGTCACCGGCGTCGACCTGGTGCAGCAGCAGATTGCGATCGCGGCGGGCGAGCGCCTGACCATCCGCCCAGAGGCCGCAGAGTTCCGAGGAAACGCCCTGGAGTGCAGGATCTATGCCGAGGATCCGGAGGCCGGGTTCATGCCCTCCCCAGGACGCATCAGCCACATACGGTGGCCCGACGGTCCGGGAATCCGTGTCGACTCGGGCGCCGATGCCGGTTGGACGGTCCCAGTCGACTACGACGCGCTGATCGCCAAGCTGTGCGTTTGGGCTCCCACAAGGGAGGCGGCTGTCAACCGGCTCCGGCGCGCCCTTCGGGAGACCACCGTCGAGGGCATCGCAACGACTCTGGGGTTCTTCCGAGAACTCGTCAATGACTCGCGCTTTCAGGCGGGAGACTTTTCGACGAGCTTCCTCACAGACGGTCTGGAACCAGCCGCAAAGGAAGCTGGGCGGCCGGCGGCGGAGGCTGTCGTGGCGGCCATCGCGGCAACCGCCACGGCGAGGAGCGACGCCAAGCGGCCGGTACAGAAACCTGCCAACGCTTCACGGTGGAAGCAGAGTGCGCGCGCACTGAGCGTCGGCACTCCAGGAGGATGACGATGATTTCCTCCAGGGTCACGGTTCTTGGCGAAGCACGAGAGGTGGCACTGGATGGCCGTGCGCTGACGATTGATGGTCGTGCGGCAGAGGCCGACGTCGAATGCTTGGGCGAAGCTAGGTACTCGGTCGTGATCGACGGCGCCCAGCACACCGTGCATGTGTCCAGCCGTGGAGACGGAGACTACGAAGCCACAGTGAACGGTGCGCGGATACCCATCCACTGGCCGGACGCCAGACGTCTTCCCAAGGACAGAGGATCCGCCGCCGCGACTGGATCGCAGGACATCCGGGTGCCGATGCCCGGCAGGGTTCTGGCAGTTCACGTCAAGGAAGGCGACCGGGTTGAGCGAGGACAGGGGCTTCTGGTTGTCGAGGCGATGAAGATGCAGAACGTGCTGCGAGCCCCGCGTGACGGCGTGGTGACATCGCTGCGCATGGCTTCCGGAGACACCGTCGGGGCCGGAGCCACGCTTGCGACGATTGCCTAGAATGGGTGCTCGGATATCGTCTCGTGCCGACTGAGATCGAGTGTCCCAAGTGCCAAGGGACCGGCTGGATTCTCACAGCTTTCGATTCCAACACCGCTGAGCGCTGCTCCTGCAAGCTCACAGTGTCGGATGAAGACCGCATCAGTGCAATCGGCGTGCCCGCGCGATTCGCCTCGGCAACGTTCGAGGACTTCAAGACGCCGTCGCGCGAGCTTGATGAGGAGGCATTCAACACCCTGACCGACGCCAAGCTCGTGGCGTACGCGTACAGCGATGAGTTCCCGGGCTGGGTACCTGAACGCGAGAGGGTTCCAAGGCACGGTGTGCTCCTCTACGGCGGTTCCGAGTATTCGATGGCCTACTTGGCCGTTGCGGCACTCAAGCGGCTCAGTGAGCGCGGACTGGACTGCATGTTCTGCGACTATGTCACGCTCCTTGACGCCATCGCCGGCCAGAACAGCCGAGACGAACCAGTGTCCGAGCGATCGAGGGCTATCGTGCATAGGGCTCATGAGGCCGATGTACTCGCGTTGGCCGCTGTGGGCGCAAAGGTCGGCGCGGAATGGCTGCGGGACAGTGTTGGCGCATTGCTGCGCGAACGCTACTACAGAATGCGCGGACTGATCCTGACCAGCTCCTACGGAGTCGAAGGTCACGTCGTGACCGGCCAGCAGATGCAGCACACCTGGGACGGCCGTCCACCCATCGCAACTACGCTGGCAGACCGCATTGGAGGCGAGAGCACCTCGTTGCTCCTGGAGTTCTGTGTGCCGATCGGCATGGCGGCGCCCACTGCGGGCCGGTAGCGCGACCTAGTCCCCTGCCGGATTCCCTCTCATCTGGAAGGGTGCGGGCGATGGGTTGGCTGGCGGGATGCCGTGCCCGCTCCTCCTCCATGCCTCTGTTGGTGTCCGCCATGCCTGCGACTGCTCGCTTGCAGCTTGAGTAGCTGAGCCGGGCACAGCGACTATGCGACCGTTCCAGCCAAGCGGTCCGCCAGGTCTGGATGCCTCTCGGCGACGAGGGCGCCTGCGTCGCGATGGCTCACCCTCTCGACATGCTCCACCATGCCGACGCCCTTGGCTGCCATCCCCAGCACGGAATGGGCTGACACGCCTCGATCCCGCAGAGTCCTCAAGGCCGGTGCGCCGCATGCCTTGCTCAGCTTGGAGCCGCTCTCGTCGACGATCAGCGGGTGATGCAGGTACTGCGGGAAGGTGCTTCGTCCAAGGAGGCGGAGAAGGCGGATCTGACGCCCGGTAGAAGCCAGCAGATCCTCGCCACGCACGACAAGATCGACATCCTGACGGGCATCATCCGCCGATGCGGAGAACTGGTACGTCCAATTGCCGTTCCGATCCCGGATCAAGAGATCGCCGCACTGCGTCTCTGGCCTCTGTTCCTGCGGCCCCAACAGACCATCGTCGAACCTCTCGGGAGGTGTGTCGGGATTCCAGGCGACACGCAGCCCATGCGGCTGGTCGCCACCATGGTCCGCGTCCCGACACCGTCCTGGATAGATCGTCTACCCTGTGGTTGCGGAGCGCGGGAGCGATGCAAGGATCCTGCGGCTGCAACGGCAGCGATAGACTCTCGCGCCGAGCACCAGTCTGTCGACGGCGTCAGAGTACTGGAACTGTCGGTAGCTCTGGCGCGTCAGCGGTCCCGTCCGACTCGAACCAAGGAATCCCAGCCACTCCAGATCTTCGAGGATCGATGCTTCGTAATGTGCTTGGCACCGCTGCTTGTCATGGTCCTCAATGCGGACTAGGACAGTGGCACCCACCAGCTCGGCGCATCCCCAGACGTATAGGAGATGAGCCGCATGGCCCAGATGCAGATGCCCCGTGGGACTTGGTGCGAAGCGCGTGACTGGCTGTCCGTTGCGCACCCAGACAGCTACAGCTCTGTCCACTGCCCCCGCAAGGCGACGAGGACCACGGACGTCAGCGTCAGTTCAGGGTCAGTGTGATGGTGTTCGACGATCCGAGTTCGTTTGTCGCCGTAACGGCCACGCTGACGATGTCCTCGAACGCACCCTCGTCAATCACCATTGCCACCGTCGCCGTGAACTGACCGCCGGTGCTGCCGGACTGGGCGCTGCCAAAGTAGCTCTGGAACTCCTCCGAGATGTCGGCCTCGAGATCCGGCGTCCGCAGCAGGGTCTCCGCCCCGCCCACCAACCGGAACGAGAGGCTGTTCACCGACCGGTTCGTCGCATATCCGGTGATGTTGAGCGCGAACACGCCCTGGTTTGTCTGCCCTAGCGTCACCGACCTGAGTACCGGAGCCCCCTCCATCACGCTGAACTGCAGCGCCGGCACCACGTCCGGCGTCACATCCGTGGCAACCCGCAGCAACTGCTCGACCGAGGCAGCCTCGATCACACTCGGCACGCGGTACAGCTGCGCGGTCGTATGGATCAGACCTGCCACCGTTCCGGTCTGGAAGGCAGCCTCCGTCGAACCGCCAGTGAAGACCGCCTGCGTGCCGCCGGCCGGAATGACGAACAAAGCCTGACGCCCCCCGGTGGACCACTGGATCGTGGGGTCGGAAGCAAAGTGGCGCGTCTCGAACCGGAGCGTGAGAATGCCACCAATGTCCGTGGGATACGGGCTGGCGATCGAGACGCCAATCCCGACCTGGTCCGCCGCATCCACAGTCCCTCCGTCACGCGAGAACTGCACGGCGGGCAGATCCTCCACCTGTACCAGGAAACGCTCTTCCTGGCTGCCATCGTCCGGCGTGAGGTCGATGCCCCATGGATCCGTGCGCATCTGAGCGGTCACGACGATGCTGCCCGCACCAAGTCCGGTCGCGATTTCAACCGTCTGACTCCCGTCACCGAACATCGCCCTTGTCGATCCGGCCGGGATCGTAAACGTCGCCGAGGGCCTTCCGGTCGAGAAGACGGCGCCGGAATTGCCCTGGAACGTGTCGGACTCGAAGGCAAGCGTCAGGGTGCCCGTGATGTCCAAGGGGAACGCGCTGAGTACGCCGAAGCCCAAGGACACCTCCTGGGAGGGGCCTACCGTGCTCCCCTGGTGCACGAACGCGACCCGCGGGTTGGCCGGCAGCGCGAGTTCGAGCGGAAAGACGGCATCACCGATGACCAGCTTGCCCGTGTCACCGACGCTCGCGTTCGGCGCCGGCTCCACTTCAATGCGCAACTCCCCATCGGGATCGAGCGCTGCGGGCAGGGTCGGACTGACGGTAGCCATGAACGGCCCCATGACCTGCACGCCTCCGATCAGATGAGAGTTCGAGTGCGTGTTGCGTCCTACTAGAACGTAGGACGTGGCAGACGCGCCAAAGCCAAGCGTGGTCGCCGACTGGACCATTGACGGCGTGCCGGACTCGCCGCCCCGCATGGTCGTGAGGCGGTACTGGAGCAGATCACCACCTGTTCCGAGCAGGCTCACGGACCGGCCAGGTCCTCCCCAGGCGAACATCATCGATCCGCTGTACCTGCTGGTACCTACGGGGTTGAAGGCAATCTGGATGCCCTGCCCTCGGCCGGGCTCTAGCCGGATCGGGAAGCTCGGCGGATTGGATAGCGAGAAGCCCATTCCGCTTAGCGCTACGCTCCGCACGGTGCCTGACGCGCTTCCGATGTTCCGGACAACCACGGTGGCCTCGGTCTCCTTGCCCGTAGGAGCACGGCCAAAGTCGACACCCGCACCAGTGGGAACGTCCTGCGACCGTCCGCTGGGAAGCATGTAGCTGAGGGCGTAGAACGGGGCCTTGCCGATCAGCTCGACACTGGAGACCTCGCTATCGGCTTCGCCGCTGGTCACTCGAGTGACGCCAATCAGCATGACGGCATTGGCAGGACCAGGCGTCGACGGCCTGTAGCTCAGAGTGATGTCGTAGGTGTACTCGCCGTAAAGGCTTACCGGCAGGCGCTCCTCGAGGGTGACCGCAAACTCTGGAGAACCGCTGATCACGATGCTGCTCAGCGAGACATGTTCCGCAGAACGGGGATCGACCGTAAGGCTGACCACCCTCGTGACGTCCTCGCCCATACCGAAGGACTCGAACGTCAGCGCCTGTGCGCCGCCCGCGGAGCTCCTTTCCTCCTTGACGGTCACGGACACCTGGGCGGCGAGCGGCCCGCCTGCGAGCGTGGCAAGCAGCAGGGCTGCGATGGCAATGGAGAACGTCTTCATGGCTTGTCTTTCGTGGTGCCTCGGTGTCGGCGGTTCCGGCGCTGGCCGGATCATGGGCGAGGCGCTCCCACGCCCACGTTGCCGATGCTGATCGATGTCGGCGTCACCGTGTCAGACGGGCCCCGCAGAGCCGCCGCGACGATGCCAACGGTAGCGGCCGCGCCGATTGCGGCCATGAGCCGCCAGCCCATCCCAGTTCGCTTTGGCTTCGGCTCTCCCGGCGCTACTGCGTTGGATTGGGTAATCGTCGTCGCTGCCATCCCGCCGTTGTACTCCACTTCAACGTCGATCTGGAACGTGCCGATCTGCGTGTTGGGCAGCATGCCGGTCACGCGCACGCGCCCTTGGTCGTCTGTGGTCAGGGTTGCCACGCGCGACGCACCGAAGAACGTCACACTCGGACCCGTGGCGGGAGAACGCAGCGTTACGGTCGCCTTGGGTACGGGCCGTCCGCTGCCGTCGATGACCTCGATCATCGGCTCGACGGCGACGTTCTGGTTGATGTTGTTGATCCCACCGTCACCGGCGAGCACGCGAACCTGGATTCCCCCCGCCTGTGCGAACGCTGTGGTCGAAAACAGGACGGCGCTCAGCGCAACGGCCAAGACTTGGGTAAAGAGGTGAGCCATGAAACCTCCAACTGGGCAGCGAGGTCTCCGGCACCGTGACCTCGACCGCAAAGCGGTCATCTCCGGGCCTAGTTCGGCCCCTAGTAGTTGAAACCATAGAGACGGAACCAGCCAAAGGCGGGTTACAGCTACGGTCAGGCAGCAGCGCGCCGAAAGCCCAGGCCCTCGAGCAGGGCGACGATGTCGTCGTTCGTGAGCCCCTTGCGAGTGTCCGCCAATGTGGTGAACTCCCGGTAGACTATGCCGATCCCTTCCCGGTCGAGGGAGCCGTACCCCAGATCCTGTACTCGCCGGTGCAGCGCGTGACGCCCGCTGTGCTTGCCAAGCACCAGCTGAGACGCAGGGACGCCGACGGACTCCGGCGTCATGATCTCGTACGTGGAGGCGTGCTTCAGGTAGCCGTCCTGATGGATACCCGCCTCGTGCGCGAAGGCGTTCTGTCCCACAATCGCCTTGTTGGGCTGCGGACCGAAGGTGATGCATTCGCTTAGGACACAGCTTGCGCCGTAGAGCTTGCTGGCGTCGACCGCACAATGATAGGGGACGCGGTCCGGCCGGACCTTCATGATCGCGACCACCTCCTCCAAGGAGCAGTTGCCCGCCCGCTCACCGATGCCATTGATTGCGCACTCGATCTGGCGTGCTCCCGCATCCAAGGCGGCGACAGCGTTCGCGACGGCCAGCCCAAGGTCGTCGTGGGTGTGAACGCTTACTTCCGCCCGGTCGCCCACGGCCTCGACGACCGAAGCGATCTTCTCCGCGTAGTGGTCGGGCGTCATGAAGCCGACCGTGTCGGGGATGTTGACCACCGTGGCGCCAGCATCCACGGCTGCCTTGCACACGCGACGTAGGTAGTCCATATCGGTGCGCGTCGCGTCCTCGGCCGAGAACTCGACATCGTCGACGTAGCGCTTGGAGCGCTCCACCGCCTGGACGGCCTCGTCGAGGATTTCGGCTTGGCTCTTCTTGAACTTGTAGCGGAGATGGATCTCGCTGGTGGCGACGAACGTGTGGATGCGTGGCTTGGGGTGGCCGTCCAGCGATGCAGCCGCCCGATCGATATCGATCGGCACGGCGCGCGCCAGCGCAGCCATGCGGATGTCGCGGTGCTCCCTGCACACCGCGCGCACGGCCTCGAAGTCCCCGTTCGACGCAATCGGGAACCCGGCCTCGATCACGTCCACGCCCAGATCGACAAGCTTCCGGGCAACGCGCAGCTTCTCGGGCGTCGTCATGCTGCAGCCCGGCGACTGCTCGCCGTCCCGCAGGGTCGTGTCGAAGATGTGAACTCGCTCTGACATGCGCTCGGCCGCTTTGGCACAGATTATCCACTGGATTCGGGATTGAGCAAATTAATTGTTTTTCGAATTGCCATAACTTAGATATATGGATCAATTCCTATTCGAGGTTCTCGAGACCGTTGCGTCGGAGGGCAGCTTCTCCCGTGCGGGCCAGAAGCTGTACCGCTCGCAGCCAGCGATCTCGCTGGCGATCAAGCGGCTGGAGGACAACCTGGGACAACGTCTGCTGGACCGCTCCTCGCGCAGAGCGCACCTGACCGACGCGGGTGCCGTGGCGCTCCGCTACGCAAAGCGCTTCCGCACTCTGGAACACGAGCTGCGCTCCGTGCTGACGGATCTTGACGAGAGGCGGGCGGGCAAGCTGACCATCGGCGCCAACGAGTCCACCGCGCTGTACCTGCTGGGCCACGTCGAGGCCTACCGCAGACGATACCCCGGCATCGAGATCGAGCTGCGGCGGAGCCTGTCGAGCGCGATCCCGGAGGCGGTGCTGCAGGGTGATCTGGAGATGGGTGCCATTAGCTACGATCCCGGGAATCCCCGCCTGCGGGTGTTCCGGCTGTACAAGGATCGACTGGCCTTCGTGGTCTCGCCCGAACATCGCTTGGCCAGGCGGACCAGAATCAGCATCGAGGAGCTCGGCGGGGAGACGTTCATCGCCCATAACGTGGAGTCGCCCTACCGAGACCGGGTGATCGAGACGTTCCGCCGGCACCAGGTCCGGCTCAATATGGCCGTGGAAATGCCGACCGTGGAGACCATTCGCTGGCTGGTGCAGCGCAACGTCGGAGTGAGCTTCCTGCCCCTGATGTGCCTGGAGCAGGAGCTCCGCACCGGCGCGCTGCGGGAAGTGGTCGTGCGCGAGCTTGGGATGGAGCGCACCGTGCGCCTCGTCCACCCCGCCGAGAGGTCCCTGGCAAGGGCTGCGCAGGCGTTCCTGGACCTGGCAGAGGAGCAGGCCGAAGCCAGCCCGGAGGCCGGTGATGAGGGAGGTCCGCTGTGATAGCATGGGCGCCGCCGCGGGCTCCGGAATCCCCCGCAAGCGTCGCCCGTGAAGACCTGCTACCTGGACTGCTTCTCCGGGATCGCCGGCGACATGCTCCTGGGAGCGCTCGTCGACGCCGGCCTGGAGTTCGAGACGCTGCGCGGCGAAGTCCGCAAGCTCGGCATTGACGGGCTCTCCCTGAGGGCCGAGCCTGTCAAGCGGGCCGGCATCTCCGCCACCAAGGTGCACGTCGTGGCCGCCAGCGACCACTCGCACCGATCGCTGTCCACGATCGAGCGCATCATCGGGGACTCCGGTCTCGATGACGACGTGAAGGGATCCAGCCTGCGGACGTTCCGTCGGCTGGGGGAGGTGGAAGCCCTTGCCCATGCGGTGCCGATCGAGAGAGTCCACTTCCACGAGGTCGGGGCGCTGGACTCCATCGCCGACATCGTCGGAGGCTGCGCCGCCCTGAAGGCGCTCGGGATCGGTCAGGTTGTCTGCTCGCCGATCAATCTCGGCAGCGGAACGGTGACCGCGGCCCACGGCACGCTTCCCGTGCCGGCGCCAGCGACGGCACGGCTGGTCGAGGGTGTGCCGGTCTATTCGGAGGGCCCATCGATGGAGCTCACGACTCCCACCGGGGCCGCCCTAGCGGTCACGCTGAGCACTGGGTTCGGACCGCCGCCGGCCATGCGCATCGCCGCCAGCGGCTACGGAGCCGGCAGCCGGGACTTTCCCGGCAGAGCCAATGTGCTGCGCGTGCTGATCGGGGAAGCCGAGGACGCCGACACGCCCAGCGAGCAGGTCTGGCTCCTCGAGGCGAGCATCGACGACATGACGCCCGAAATGGCGGGCTACGCGATGGAGCGGCTTCTGGAGGCCGGAGCGCTCGACGTCACCCTGACGCCGACGTTCATGAAGAAGAACCGGCCCGGGTTCACGATGGCCGTACTCGCCGCACCTGAGGACCGCGAGCCGCTCGGGACACTGATGCTGACCGAGACATCGACGCTCGGCCTGCGCGAGACGCCCGCGCGTCGACGTACGCTCCCGCGTTTCCACCGCACAGTGGAGACCACGTACGGGGCGATCCGCATCAAGGTCGCCGACGAGGGTGGCGCAGGCCGGTCGTTCGCGCCCGAATACGAGGACTGTCGAAGCCGGGCCATGGAGCATGGCGTACCGTTCCGCCGAGTCTGGAACGAGGCCTGTGGCGCGTTCCTCCGGTGCAAGGCCGACTGACAACACGCCTTCCACGGCTCCCTGAGCTCCGTGCCCATCCCGGTAGCGGGTGCTACCCACACGCATCGGCCAAGGCTTCTGAACACCGTGAGAGACTAGGCTTTCACGGGGCACGATGCCTAGGTTCTATCTCACGACGCCGATTTACTACGTCAACGCGGCGCCACACATCGGACACGCGTACACCACCATCGTTGCCGACACGATCAAGCGAATCCGGCAGATGCTGGGAGACGACGCCTACCTCACGACTGGCAGCGACGAGCACGGTCTGAAGGTCGAGCAGTCGGCCCGGAAGGCGGGCCTGGAGCCAAAGGCGTTCACTGACAGGGTGTCGGAAGCGTTCCGGACGGAATGGGAGGAGCTCGGCCTCGAGGTCGACTTCTACCGGCGTACAACGGACCCGCGCCACGCCAAGGCGGTGCACGCGATCTTCGAGCGATGCCTCGCCAACGGCGCCATCTACAAGGGATCGTTCACCGGCAAGTACCACGTGGGGGACGAAGCGTTCGTCACCGACGAGGAGGCGGACGCGGCCGACCCGGAAATGATCGTGACGCTGACGGAAGAGAACTACTTCTTCCGTCTCTCGGCCTACCAGGACCGCCTGCTGGAGCTCTTCGAGTCCCAGCCGGACTTCGTGCAGCCGGAGTCCCGTCGAAACGAAATGATGGCCTTCATCCGGGGTGGGCTCAAGGATCTCTCCATCAGCCGGTCCGCCCTGAAGTGGGGCATCCCCCTCCCCAACGATCCCGCGCATGTGTTCTACGTGTGGTTCGACGCGCTGACCACCTACATGAGCGCCATCGGATACGGCGAGGACGACGGACCGGACAGCCAGTACGCACGCCTCTGGCCGGTCGACATGCACCTGGTCGGCAAGGAGATCGTGCGCTTCCACTCCGTCTATTGGCCCGCCTTCCTCATGGCCGCCGAACTGCCGCTGCCACGGCAGGTCTGGGCGCACGGCTGGCTAATCTTCCAGGGCGGCAAGATGTCCAAGACCAAGGGCAACATCGTGCGCGCCCTGCCAATCAAGCAGGTCGTGGGAGTGGACGGCCTGCGCTACTACCTTCTGCGCGAGATTGTCTTTGGTCAGGACGGCAACTTCTCGCAGGAGGCCCTGGCCGAGCGCTACAACGCCGATCTGGCCAACGGCATCGGCAACATCGCCAGCCGCACGGTCTCAATGCTGCACCGCTACTGCAAGGGACGCATCCCGTCCCACGGCGGTGACGATGGAGGGTTGCCTAGCCTGGCCGAGCAGTGCGTCGCGGCGGCCATCGAGCACTACCGCCGCTACGCGTTCTCGCGGGCGCTGGAATCGGTCTGGACTCTGCTCGCCCGCGTCGACAAGTACATCGTCGAGCACAAGCCCTGGGCACTGGTGAAGTCCAAGGACTCCGGGGCGCGCCAGCAGCTCGAGACCACGCTGTACTGCGCGGTCGAATCCTTGCGCATAGCCAGCGTGCTGCTTGCACCCGTGATCCCAGACGGTGCGCAGAAGGTGTGGAACGTTCTCGGCCTCGAGGGTGCCGTCCGGGACCAGCGTCTGGACGGTGTCTCCTGGGGAGGCCTGAAGCCGGGGCACAGCGTGGGTCGGCAGGTATCCATCTACCCGCGACTGGACGTCAAGCAGGCCGTCGAGCGGATGGCGGCGCTCGAGGAGGAGGCTCTCGCCGAGCAGGCCGCAATGATGGGAGCTGCGAAGCCCGGACCGCCGCCGATCACGATCGAGGAGCCCGAGATTCAGATCGACGACTTCTTCCGTGTCGACATGCGGGTCGGCATCGTCACCAAGGCCGCCCCTGTCCCGAAGTCCTCCAAGCTGCTGGAGCTCGAGGTGGACATCGGCGAAGCGTCACCGCGTACAGTTCTCGCCGGCATCGCCGAAGCCTACAAGGCGGAAGATCTCGTGGGCCGCAGGGTGGCCGTGGTGGCGAACCTCAAGCCCCGCAAGATGATGGGACGGACATCGCAGGGGATGATCGTGGCGGCGGCGCTGGACCGCGGCGAGCCGTTCCTGGCCGGATTTTCCGACGACACGCCCATCGGCGCCAGGCTCGGCTGACCCGCTGTCCGGATGATCGTCGACTCGCACTGCCACCTGGATGGGGCTGTGTTCGACAGCGACCGCGACGAAGTGCTTGCCCGAGCCCGCGAGGCGGGTGTGTCGTACATGCTGGCGATCGGCACGGGCGATGGACCGCCCGACCTCCGCGTCGCGGTGCGCCTCGCCGAAGCGCATCCGGACATCGGCGCAACGGTGGGCGTGCACCCGCACGACGCGCGCAAATTCAATGCATCGGTGGCGAGGGATCTGGACGGGCTCTGCTCCCATCGCGAAGTGCTCGCGGTCGGCGAGATCGGTCTCGACTACCACTACGACAACTCGCCGGTCGAGATCCAGAAGCGCACGTTCATCGAGCAGCTCGAGATCGCTGCTGCCCACGGCCTGCCAGTCACGATCCACACGAGAGATGCCTGGACGGACACGCTGGACATCCTGAGGAGACATTGGTCCAGGACGGGTCTGGGAGGCATCATGCACTGCTTCACCGGCACGTCTGAGCACGCGCTGCGGTGTCTCGACATGGGGTTCCTGATCTCGTTCTCGGGCGTGCTGACCTTCGGCCGGTCCAACGACCTGCGGGCGACCGCACGGTGGATTCCACAGGATCGTGTGCTCGTCGAGACCGACGCGCCCTACCTCACCCCCGCACCGCACCGCAAGATCCGCCGCAACGAGCCCAAGTTCGTGCTTGAGACAGCGCAGAGGCTGGCGCAGATCCAAGGAGTCTCGGTGGAAGAGTGCGCGGCCCGCACCAGCGAGAACTTCTGGCGGCTGGTGCGCGCTCAGGACGGGTCCGCTGCGGACCCGCCAGCGTCCGCGGGCAGCTCCGCCACGTAGACCTGGGTCGTTCCCGTTCGGTCACTGGCGTAGACCACGTAGCGTTCGTCCCGTGAGAACGACGGGTGCGGATGCGTCCACTGCGGACCGTACACGGTGTCCGCTGCCATCTCCATCCAGCTCAGGGACCGGCGCTTGTCGGCGGCCCTGCGGGCTCGCTCCCAGTCCTCTGCGACGGCGTAGCGGGACAACCTCCACTGCGAACCGCCAGAGGAGGCCTCGGGGTGGCAGATCGTGGTGCGGCTGCCCGTAGCCACGTCCACGAGCTGCAAGCCGATGTCGGGGTGTACGGTGTCGCACAGGATTTTCGTGCCGTCCCGGTTTGGCGTGATGTGCCAGGCGTTGAAGTCGGCGACGGTCTCGATGGCAAGCGTCTCCCAGCTCATTCGTCGCAGCGAGAACGGCCAGACGCTGAACACCAAGTCCTCGGACTGGCCAAGGAACGTCTCGTGCACGATGAACTCGTCGTTGTCGTGGTCATGGAGGCACTCCATGTCCGTCCCGTTGAACCGCACGCGGTGCATGCGGGGCGCCGGATCCCCCGCAAACTCGATCCAGTCCGGGTTCACAGGGTTGAATTGCGGATGGATCACCGTCCGAGGGAACTCGATGAAGCCCGTCTCGCTCCCGTCGGTGCGTCCGACGACCAGCCCCCACGAATCGTCGCGCTTGCAGGCCGAGACGAAGCGGTCACCGGCCGGCGAGATCGAACACTCACCCAGCTGCCCGCCACTGTCGGCAATGCGCTCCGTATCGAGACTGTCTCGGTCGAGCCTCCAGACCGCGCCCGCACGGACGAAGAGCAGACTATCGTCAGGGGCGATCAGAGCGGAGAACGGATGAATCGGATCGCCAGCCGTCAGCTGGCGAATCGGGCCCTCCGGAAACCCCACCTCGAACAGCTGGGCGGTCCCGTCGCGGTAACCCGTAAACAGCACGTGCCTCTGGTCACGTGTGAATGAGCACTGGAGGAAGTACGTCGGGTGGCTGATGGAAGCATGCGCTGTGAGCTGGTAAACAGCCACGCCTGTGCGCCGATCCTCTCCGCGGACAGCCTCGGACGGTCCAACAACACCTTTGCCCCACACTGTCGGAGCGCGCATAACCTTCGGTTACTGCAGTGCTTCGTGCAGGACGCGCGTATCGGGTTCGGTCGGCAACTCCAGACCGAGCAGAACACCTAGAGTCGGCGCGACGTCCTCGGGGCCGGCCGTCACGTCATGCGATCCAGCCCTGATGCCGTAGCCGGCAAGCAGCACCGGCACGTGGCGGTCGTAGGCATGGGCCGATCCGTGTCCGGTGCCGAACGTCCCGCCAGAGTAGTAGTACTCCTTCAGGTGCAACTGCACGTGCGCGGAGCGGCCCTCGCGGTAGGAGTTGGCGAAGAGCCGCTCAATCGGACTCGATCCCCCCGTCGCCAGCTGCTCGGCTGTCAACGCGGCCTCCACTCCTTCCTGTTCGGCTAGCCAGGTTGCCACGCACGCGTTGGCTTCCGCCATGTCCGTTCCTCGCTCGCGCAGCGCTTCGACATCCCAGAAGAGACTCGCGCCAGCAGCCGCATCGACGATCTCGTCTGACGGTCCCCCGCCGCACCGCTCCAACGTGCTCGTGGCGTTCTCCCAAAGTCCGGCGGACCGAAACCGCTGCGCGGCGACACCCTGGTCGACGAGATGTTCGACAAGCGGAATCGCCCCGTGGTCGGCCGTCAGGCCGAACGCTACGTGCTCAAGGCCAACGGTCTCGTCCAAGACGTCCAGGAAACGCTGCAGTGCGCGGTCCAGACGCAGGTGGTTGTCCATGGCCTCCTGGCTGAACGGGCCGTAGCGGTGGCCGACCGAATCCGTGGCCGAGAGGCCAAGGCCCAGAATGTCGGGATCTGCGTCGGCACCCAGCACGCCAGCTCGCAGGGCGGCGGTAGCAGCAGCCAGCGTAAGTTCGTCCGAGAAGGGCGTTGCAGCCAAGTTGGAGGTGTGGTCCTCCACAGGGAGCGCGTGCGGGAACACAGTGTCATTGCCGTCGTGCTCGGTGGGATGCCGATCCTCCCGCGCAAGCTCCACGTAGAGCGACTCGTCCTCCCACAGTCTGTCCCAGACCCCGCCCGCATAGGCGTCCGCCGGACCGCTAGCATTGAATTCCGCAAGCCAGCCAGGCAGGTTCTCGCCGTAGTAGCTGGACGAAACGAAGCAACCACAGGAAGGGTTGAACCAGAACGCGCCATCGCCCTCGCCACCCGCCATCAGGATCGCGGACCGGTCCTTGGTGGAGAACGTGTACACCCTCGAGCCGGAGGTGCTGCGCTTGAGGTGGTCGCCCAGCGTGCTTTGCAGCAGCGCGGCCGGAGAACGGCCCTCACCCTCGCCGCCTACAGTCTCGAAGTCGTCGTCTCCCACGCAGTAGACGCTTCCGCGGCCGGTCTCGCGCCAAGAATTGCCCACAATGCCGTGGCTGGACGGGTGCAGTCCCGTTGCAACCGTGGCGTGCCCAGCGGCCGTGACCGTCCCAGAATGGCGGTACTCCGCCTCCGGGAAGTACGCCCCCCGATCCAGCAGCCAGCCCAGCCCGCCCACGTAGTGGTCGCGAAATCGCTCGATGTAGTCCGCCCGGAGCTGGTCGACGACCACCATCACCACCAAGCGGGGGCGCTCCGCTCTCTCGCTGGCGGGCGTGCACGAAAGCAGTACGGGGAGCAGTGCCGCTGACGCGAGCGTCCGCTGCATGGCTAGTCGGCCTCGACGCCGCCCGAAGCGCTGGCGAGCACGGACTTCGCATCGTTCACGTGCGACTCGAGCACCTTGACAATCACGTTGCCGACGGGTTGTTGCAGCACGTTCTCACGGGCCACCCAGCAGTCGATGCCAGCGGAGGCCAACAGGGACTGGATCACTTCCGCCTCGACATTCGCCATATGCGTGCGGGACTGGAAAACCGTCACCAGCCGCTCGTCATGCAGCACGGATTCCATCGATGCCAGCTGCAGTCTATCAGACGCCGGAGACGACGAATCGCGAGGCGCCGCAGCCCCGCCCGCCGGCTAGGGTGTGCTGTAGGATACTAGGCGCACGGAAATCGATATGTTGCGAATAGCTTGCGTCGCTACAGTAGCGCTTGGCGGGTTGCTGACGGTGCTTGTCCAAGGCCAGGATGCCACCGGATACACGGACACACCTTTTCTGCCGGGTGACCGGTGGAGGGTTCACGACGATGCCCGTCCGCGCCCGCGGATCGTCGAACCCGCCCCGGCGGACACGCCCCTCAGTCCGCCGTCCGACGCCATCGTCCTGTTCGATGGCACCGATATGTCCAGTTGGATGCAGAGGGTCAGGGGCGGCAAGCTGGTCGAGCCTGGCTGGAAGGTCGAGAACGGCTACATCGAGCTTGTCCCCAAGGTTGGCAGCCATGTCACGAAGGAGAAGTTCGGCGACGTCCAGCTGCACATCGAATGGGCGACACCCACGCAGGTCCGCGGCGGCAGCCAGAAGCGCGGCAACAGCGGGGTGATGTTTATGAGCATGTACGAGATCCAGGTGCTCGACTCCTACGACAACATCAGCTACGCCGACGGGCAGGCCGGTGCCGTCTATGGTCAGTACCCGCCGCTGGTCAACGCTTCGCGCGAACCCGGCGAATGGCAGGCGTACGACATCATCTTCGAGGCCCCGCGGTTCGACGGGGACAAGCTCGAGAAGCACGCCTATGTGACGGTGCTCCACAACGGAGTGCTGCTGCACCACCGCAGGAAGATGATGGGGCCGATGCGGCACCGAACGACGACCTCCTACGAGCCGCACGAGGCCGAGTTGCCGTTGCTGCTGCAGGCACACGGCAACCCCGTGCGCTACCGCAACATTTGGATCAGGCGTCTGGACCTAGACAATCCGTAGGGCGAGCACCAGCAGCGGCAGGGCGGCGCCCACGACAACACCCCAGGGCGATGTCCGTGCGTTTCGGGCGACCGTGAATTCGCCGCGGAATCCCCGCATCGCCAGAGCATTTGACACGCGCTCCGCGCGCGCCAATCCCCGGACGAACACCGTGCCGAACTGATTTGCCCACAGCCGCAGTCGATTGCGCCGCACGCGTCCACCACTGCGGCAGTCGCGGGCCAGTGCGACGCGGCGCCACTCGTCGAGCAGAACCACAAAGTAGCGCTGCATGAGGATGGCCGTTAGTGCGAGTCCTTGAGGTGCGCCAAGGCGCCGCATTGCGCCGACCGTCTCATGAACGGGCGTCGTCGCAGCCAGCACCGAAAGGACGAAGATCGCCGCGTAGGCCTTGCCCACCACCGACAAGCCCAGATGTGTGGCTTCCGGCAGGCCGGACAGGAACGGGACAGCCGCGCTCATCGCGATGAATGGCGTTGCCGCCCAGCAGCGCACTGCCAGATACCCCACGGGGACGCGTCCGGCCAGTGCCAGAAGGCACAGGGCGGCATAGACGACGCCGTACTTCCAGCCAACCCCCTGCGGCAGCAGCGCGATCGAGACGACCGTGGCCAACGTGGAGCAGAGCTTGGTAGTCGGATCAACCCGTGCCAGAGGCGATTGGGGAGCCGCAATCTGGCCGTCGAGCCGAATCACGGAGCCCGCGTGCCGTCGCGGCGTCGCCACGCCGCCATGGCAACCACGAGCATGGCCAAGCCAATCGCCGGTGCCACGACGGACCAGTTGAGCCCCGCGGACGGGGCCTCGCCGAGAGGGATGCCCTGCTTGCCCTCCAGGACCGTACGGTGGCCCATGCCATCGTCGGCGACCAGCAACCAGTCCCCAGCCTCCGGGGGGATGAACTCGACAAGACCCCCCTCGCCGCTGAGCATGCGCCGAACGGGTTCGTCGGCTGCCGACGGGGAGTAAACGGTCACTTCGATGTCCTCCGCCGGTCCTGCTCCCGCATACTCCACGCGAACCACCACCGGCGGGCCGGAGTCCTGTAGCGTGACCCGCATGCTGTGCGCCTGCACCAGAAGCGGAAGCAGGAGCGACAGCCCCGCGCATCGCCGCAGTGTCAGCCAGTCGGCACGGTCAGCAGATCCGGCTTGGCCCGTCGGAGAAAGCCCACCGCAGCCACCGTCACCGCCGACTCGATTACGGCCACGACGGCGTATAGGGAGGCGAAGAAGAAGAAGCCCCGCCCATACGATGCCAGCGCGAATTCGAAGGCCAGCAGCAATGCCGGCACCAAGGCCCCGGCGAAGCCCGCGGCCCCGGCCCTCAGCGCCGCCGCACCCGGAGCCCAAGTCCAGATGGCCGAGCCCAGCAGCGCCCCGACACCCATGTTCAGTGAGTTCACGCCCAGGGTAAACAGGCCCCCGTGCTGCAGCAGCAGAGTCTGGAACAACAGACAAATGTACAGCGCCGGAAATGCACGCTTCCCGAGCAGGATTCCCAGCAACCCGTAGAGTCCCAAGTGCATCGGGATCACTCCGACGGGAATGTGGACTGTCGAAACGACGAACGCCGCCGCCGCGCCGAGGCCCATCTTCGAGGCCTGAGGAACGTCTACCCTTACGCCGGTCCAAATAAGGCACACGGTGCTCGCTACATGTGCCGCGAGGCATATGGGGCCGGGGAAAATGCCGTCCGCGACGTGCACCGAAGGTCAGCAGTGTATCACGTCGCGCGGAGGGCCGATCAGTCAAGGCCGTGCTCCTCGGCGATGCTCTTCGCGTAGTGGTTGCGGATGTCCGCGGCATTGCGTCGCACCGTGTAGAAGGCGGTCCGCATCACCTGCTCCTTGCGTCCCGCCAGCACCTCCCGAATCGCGCCTTGCACCCCAGGGTCGTCAAATGCGCGCTGTCCCACCGGCTCCACGTCAATCAGGCGCAGGATGCGGTACTCGCCGTCCAGCGCGATGATGTCCGTGACGTCTCCCGGCTCGAGATCGACTAGGGCCCGCCGGAGCCGCAGGTCGGCCTGCTCGAACGCCGACAGCGGCATGTATCCCATGTCCCCACCGGTCGCAGCGTAGACAGGATCCTCGGAGTACTCCATCGCCAGCCGCTGGAAGTCCTGGCCCGCGTCCAAGTCGTCCTTGATGCGCTCGATCTTGCGGCGTGCCATTTCCGGCTCCGATGCGTCATCGTTGCGCAGGTTGGGTATTGGGGAAACATGGGACTCGCCCACGACGATCTGCATCAGATGCAAACGCTCCTCCGGCACAGTGAAGGCAGCCTCGTTGCGGTCGTAGTACGCACGGACTTCGCCGTCCGTGACCTGCACCCGCGAGGCGATCTCGCGCAGCAGCAGCCGCTCGACCGTGAGCTGTCGGCGGACCTCGATCCGCAGGTCTCGCTGCGTCAGGCTGTATCGCGCCAGGTACGAACTGAAGTCGTCCTCCGACTCGTACGGCAGGCTGTGCCGCGCAACCACCTCCTCGACAGCGGCGTCGGGTACGGACACGCCCTCGGCGGCGGCGGCCTGCAGGAGCAAGCGCTGGTCGATCAGCTCACGCAGGGCATTGAGTCGATGGAGCTGCTCCTGGTCCGCGTCGAGATCAGGCACTCGGTCGCGAGCGATGTCCTTGGACCCGATGTAGCGGTGCAGGTCCGCATGGGTGATGCGTTCGCCGTTGACGGTCGCGGCGACAGTCGTGCCATCCGGCCCCGCGCACCCCGCACATGCCAGCACGGCCCCCAGGGCTGCGCTCCAGCGCCAGCCGGTGGGCGGCTGGAACGTGTCTGCGGACAATGTCGCCAGGACTCTCTGGAGTCGCGCTATGCGGCCTCGGCCACCTTGTCCTTGCTGCGCTGCATGCGCTCTTCGCGCCGTCTCTTCTTGTCGTCGGCCGTGCGGGAGACCTCGGCGCCGAGCAGCTCCAGGATGGCCGTCTCCGCCCCGTCCCCCTTACGGGTGCCGACCCGCACGATGCGCGTGTAGCCGCCGCCACGGTCAGCGAAGCGCGGTCCGATGGTGTCGAACAGCTTGCGAACCGCCCTGGGCTCGTAGAGATAGGCCGCCGCCTGCCGGCGCGAGTGCAGGGTGTCGCGCTTGGCCAGCGTGATGACCCGCTCCACGCAGGGCTGCACAGCCTTGGCCTTCGTGACCGTCGTCGAGACCCGCTCGTGCAGGATGACGCTTGTCGTCAGGCCCCGCAGGAGCGCCTTGCGCGCCGAGGGGTCGCGCTGCAGCTTGAAGCCGCCCTTCCTGTGCCGCATGTTCGTCGACCCCGCCTAGTTCCTCAAGCCATAGGGCTGCTGGGGAATCAGCCTGCCCTGCTCGTCCTGCCGCATCCCAAGGTGCAGGCCCTTGGGCTCGAGGAGCGCGTTGATCTCCTCGAGGGACTTGCGCCCGAAGTTCTTGACCTTCATCATCTCGGACTCGGTCTTGAGCACGAGATCCCCAATCGTCTCGATGCGCGCGTTCATCAGGCAGTTGTAGGATCGCACCGAGAGCGTCAGCTCCTCGATGGACTTGTTCAGGTATTCCGTGAGGTGGTCTCCCTGGACTTCCTCTGGCGGCTCCTCGATGCCAGCGTCCTCCTCGAAGTTGATGAAGATCTGCATGTGGTCCTTGAGCAGCTTGGCCGCCAGGCCGACAGCGTCCTGCGGCGTCACCGCGCCGTTCGTCCACAGCTCCAGGTTGAGCTTCTCGTAGTCCGTCGTCTGGCCGAGGCGCGCCGACTCGACGCCGTAGCGCACGCGCTGCACGGGGGAGTGCACGGAGTCGATCGGGATGTAGCCCACTCCGAGGTCGTCGTCGTGGTTGTTGTCGGCAGACACGTAGCCGCGACCACGGCGCACGTGCATCTCGATGTCGAGGATGCCGTCCTCGCTCACCGTCGCCAGATAGACGTCGCTGTCGAGGATCTGGACGTCGGACCCGGACTCGATGGCGCCGCTGTACACCTCGCCGGGCTCGGTGGCCCGCAGACGGATCGTGCGCGGTCCGTCGCCATGCAGCTGCAACGGGATGCGCTTCAGGTTCAGGATGATGTCGGTGGCATCCTCGACCACACGCTGGATGGGGCTGAACTCGTGCGAGATGCCCTCGATGCGGACCGCCGTGATGGCGGCCCCCTCAATCGAGCTCAACAGCGCCCTGCGCAGCGAGTTGCCGATTGTTGTGGCGAAGCCACGCTCGAACGGCTGGGCGCTGAACCTGGCGTAGTTGTCATTCAGCGAGTCCGCGTCCACGGCAAGCCTCTTGGGCTTCTGGAATCCTGTCCACATGCGATAGTTCCCTCGGTTGATGGCGCCACGTACCGCCGCAAGGACGGTCGGGTGGCGTTGGTTACTTGGAGTACAGCTCGACGATCAGCTGGGCGTTGATCTGCGTGCTGGCGAGATCCTCCTTGGACGGATCGTTGAGCACACGCCCCTTGAGATCCTCCGCGGACACCTCCAGCCAACCAGGAGGAGCCGGCGCCACCGGTGCCTCCAGCGCCAGCCGGACACCCCCGTGGTTGCGGCTCTTCTCACGGATCTCGACGACATCCCCCGACCGCACCTGGTACGAGGGGATGTCTACCTTCGCGCCGTTCACCTGCACGTGACCGTGATTCACGATCTGGCGCGCTTCCCGTCTCGAGACGGCGAAGCCCATCCGGAACACCACGTTGTCGAGCCGCTGCTCGAGGAGCGTGAGCAGGTTGTCGCCTACGACTCCCTGCATGCGCGCCGCACGCTTGTAGTAGTTCCGAAACTGGCGCTCAAGCACATCATACATGAAGCGCGCGCGCTGCTTCTCCTGCACCTGAAGGGCGTAGCCCACCAGCTTCTTGATGCGCTGCGTTCGGCCATGCTGCCCGGGAGCGTATGGACGCTTGTCGAGCTGCCGCTCGGACTTGGGGTCCAGCGCCAGCCCCAGACGTCGGGAGCGCCGCAGCACGGGTCCTCGGTTTCTTGCCATGCCTTCCTCCTCAGACCCGGCGCTTCTTGGGTGGCCGACAGCCGTTGTGCGGCAGCGGCGTGACATCCTTGATGTGCGTCACCTGTATGCCCACGGTGGCCATTGCACGGACGGCGGACTCGCGCCCGCCTCCCGGTCCCTTGACACGCACGGCCACCCGCTGGATGCCATGTTCCTGAGCCTTGCGGGCCGCCGAGAGGCTGGCCTGCTGCGCTGCGAAGGGCGTGCCCTTCTGCGATCCCCGGAAGCCCAGCGATCCGGCGCTCGACCACGAGATCGCGCGCCCCTCGAGATCCGTGAAGGTGACTATCGTGTTGTTGAACGATGCCCGCACGTGCATGATCCCGATCGGGATGTTCTTCTTCTGGCGGCTCTTGAAGCGCTTCTTGCCGCCCAACTTCTGCTTTGCCATCTATGGGTCCTCTCCGCTCCTACTTCCCAGCCTTCTTCTTGTTGGCGATCTGACCGCGACGGGCACCCTTGCGGCTGCGCGCGTTGGTGTGCGTCCGCTGGCCGCGCACGGGCAGGCCACGCCGATGGCGGATGCCACGGTAGCAACCGATCTCCATCAGGCGCCGGATGTTCATCTGCACTTCCTTGCGAAGATCGCCCTCGACCGCCCGCTCCTCCTCGAGCAGCTTGCGCAAGGCAGTGACCTCTTGGTCGTTCAAGTCGCCCATGCGCTTGCCGAAGTCGATGCCGGCGCGGTGCAGCAGCGACCGCGCACGGCTCGACCCAATGCCGTACAGATACGTCAGCGAGACCTCGGCCCGCTTGCGGTTCGGAATGTCGACGCCCTCGAATCTGGCCATGTCGCTGCCTCCCTCTCCCTAGCCCTGTCGCTGCTTGTGCCTGGGGTTCGTGCAGATCACCCGCACGATGCCGCGACGGCGCACGATCTTGCAGTGGTTGCAGAGCTTTTTTACCGATGCTCGTACCTTCATGACTTCACCCGTCCTAGAATGCGCGCCCTCGTGCGGTCCCGCTCGGCGAGACGCAGTCGGACGAGGTCGCCCGGCAGCAGACGCAGAAACTCCATTGCATGACGGCCCGTCGCTGTCGCAACGACCGTCCGGCCGTTCGCGAGGCGCACACGGAACAGCAGGCTCGGCAGCTCCTCGACGACGGCGCCGACGACCTCCCCGCCAGAGGGACACCGCACATCGCTTGAATCGGGGCCCGCATCCATCACACCACTGTCAGAAGCCGCGGGCCACTGCCAGTCACCGCCACGCAATGCTCGAAGTGCGCTGCGTTCGAACCGTCCCGCGTCACAGCCGTGAAGCGATCACGCAGCGTCCGCGTATCCGGGCTGCCCGCCGCGACCATGGGCTCGATCGCCAGCACCATGCCCTCGCGCAGCCGCACGTTGGGCACCTGCGAGGTGATGTAGTTGGGCACCTGCGGCTGCTCGTGCAGGCTGCGCCCGATGCCGTGGCCGACGAACTCCCGCACGATTGAGAACCCGTTTCCCTCCACGTGCCGCTGCACACTGCCTGACACGTCCTGCAGACGGTGCCCGTCAACCATCTGCTCGACCGCCAGATCGAGCGACTCGCGCGTCACCCGCAGCAGACGCTCGGTCTCGGGCTCGATGCGCCCGACAGGGATCGTCGTGGCCGAGTCGCCGTAATAGCCGTCGAGCAGCACGCCGCAGTCCACCTTGACGATGTCGCCCTCGCGCAGCACGCGCCGCGACGAAGGTATGCCGTGCACCACCTCTTCGTTGACGGACGTGCACAGCGTGGCTGGGAACTTGCGCTTCGCGGCTGGCACATAGTAGCCCTTGAACGCCGCCTTGGCCCCGGCTTCCCGGATCATTCCGTCGGCCGCCCGCTCAAGGTCCATGGTCGTGACACCGGGCTCGACGAGGCCGTGCAGGAAGGCCAGCACGCGGGCCACGAGACGGCCGCTGGCCTGCATCTTCTCGATCTCCATCGGGCTCTTGCGCAGAATCATGACGGTGCAGGTGGTCCGGCGCGCCGAACCACGGCGGTTGCCTAGGCCAAGGAATGGCGCCCCCGGATTCGGCCCGAGCGGGGCGTGAAGCCCTCGTAGTGCCGCATCAGCAGCTGCGACTCCACCTGGTTGACGAAGTCCATCGCCACGCCCACCACAATTAGGAGCGACGTGCCGCCGAAGTAGAAGTTCACCCCGAGACCGTCCAGCAGCCAGCGCGGCAGGCTGGCGTCGGCGGCCTCTCCGATCAGTGGCAGATGATGGATCTTGACGCCGTTGATCATCAGGTCCGGCACAAGCGAGATCCCGGCCAGATACAGGGCGCCCACCAGCGTCAGCTTGGTCAGGATGTCGTTGATGTGCTCGGCGGTCGGCTTGCCCGAACGGATGCCCGGCACGAACCCGCCGTACTTGCGCATGTTGTCGGCCACCTCGTTGGGGTTGAAGATGATCGACACGTAGAAGAAGCAGAAGAAGATGATGCTGACCACGTAGAGCAGCTCGTACAGCGGCTCCCCGTAGCGCAGCGTCTCGAGCACACGCGACAGCAACGGGCTGTCGGCGAACATCAGGCTCAGCGTCTGCGGCAGGGACAGAATCGACGAGGCGAAGATGACCGGGATGACGCCTCCGGCGTTGACCTTCAGCGGCAGGTGGGTCGACTGGCCGCCCATCATGCGCCGGCCCACGACGCGCCGCGCGTACTGCACGGGGATGCGACGCTCGCCGCGCTCCACGAAGACGATGAAGGCCACCATCGCCACCATCGCGACGAGGATCACGATCCCGGCCAGCACGCTCCACTGCTGCGTCACGAAGATGTTCTCGTAGACGTTCTGGATGGCTCCCGGCATGCCGACCACGATGCCCGCGAAGATGATCAGCGACATGCCGTTACCGACGCCGCGCTCGGTGATCTGCTCGCCCAGCCACATGACGAACGCGGTGCCCGTCGTCAGCGTCAGGATCATCATCAGACGGAAGCCCCAGCCCGGGTTGTAGGCCAGACCCTGCTGGATCACCAGCTGCGCGAACGCAAAGGACTGCACGATGGAGATGCCGATCGTGAGGTAGCGCGTCCACTGCGTGATCTTGCGGCGGCCAAGCTCGCCCTCCTTCTGGAGCCGCTCGAGGGTCGGCACGGCGACCGTCAGCAGCTGCAGGATGATCGACGCGGTGATGTACGGCATGATGCCGAGCGCGAAGATCGTCAGCTGGCTGAGCTGGCCGCCCGAGAACATGTCCAGGAACCCGAGCGTGGACCCCTGGGCGGAAGCCTCGAACAGCCGCTGCAGCTCAGCCGTGTTCACCCCCGGCGTCGGGATGTGGCCGCCCACGCGGTACACCGCCAGCAGCGACAGCGTGAACAGAAGCCGCCTGCGCAGATCCGGGATCCGGAACGCGTTCAGAACGGCCTGCAGCCACTTCATGACGAGGCGTTCCCCTTCCCCGCGTCGACAAGGATCGCCCTGCCGCCGGCGCGCTCGATCTTCTCGCGCGCGCTGGCGGAGAACCGGTCGGCCGTTACGGTGACCGCTCTGGTGATCTCACCATTGCCAAGCACCTTGAGGCCATCGCGCAGCGCGGACACGACACCGCTCTCCAGCAGGCTCCGCGGCGTGAACTCGTCGCCTTCGAGCTCCTCAAGGCGAGAGACGTTCAGCACGGCGTACTCCTTGCGGAAGGGGTTCTTGAAGCCCCGCTTGGGTACCCGCCGGATGAGCGGCATCTGGCCGCCCTCGAAGCCGCGCTTGCGACTGTAGCCGGAACGGGACTTCTGACCCTTCTCGCCGCGCCCCGCGGTGACGCCCAGACCCGACCCGGGTCCGCGCCCGCGGCGCTTGCGCGGACGGCGCGAGCCCGGAGCATGATGCAGTTCGCTCAGATTCATGACCGTCTCTCCGCCCATTCGACGACCTCCACCAGATGCGGCACCTTGGCCACCATGCCACGTGTCGCAGGACCCTCGGGGCGCTCCACAACCTGGCCGATCCGGCGCAGGCCCAGGCCGCGAACGACCTTCTTCAGCTTCGACGGAGCGCCAATGGTGCTCCGCTTGAGCCGGATGCGAATCATGTCGGACATCACTTCGCTCCGCGGATCTCCTGCACGTCCTTGCCGCGCAGACGCGCCACCTCGTCGTGCCGGCGCAGCTGGCGCAGACCGTCGAACGTGGCCTTGATGACGTTGTGCGGGTTCTTCGAGCCGATCGACTTGGTGACCACGTTGTGAATGCCCGCAGCCTCGACCACATAGCGCACCGCGCCGCCCGCGATCATGCCCTTGCCCTCGCGGGCCGGCTTCAGCAGCACGCGGCCCGCACCGAAGACTCCCAGCACCTCGTGCGGGATCGTCGGGCCGAGCATGTGCACCTGGATCAGGTTCTTCTTCGCCGCCTCGATCGCCTTGCGGATGGCCGAGGGCACCTCCTTGGCCTTGCCCTTGGCGAACCCCACCACGTGCCGCTCCGAGTCGCCAACCACGACCAGCGCGACGAAGCTCAGGTTCTTGCCGCCCTTGACGACCTTGGTGACGCGGTTGATGGACACGACCTGGTCGGTGAGGCTCAGTTCGGACTGCTCAATGGTCTGCGCTGCTTGCATAGGACTCCTACCTCTTTCCTCCGCCGGACCGATCGCGCGACGGCGGCAGCAAGCCCGCCCGCTGGACGGCCTCGGCCAGCGCCTGCACGCGGCCCTGGTAGTTGTGGCCGCCGCGGTCGAACACGACGCGCTCGACGCCCACCTCGCGGGCGCGCTTGGCGATGCGCTCGCCGACCCTCGCCGCCGCAGCCACGTTGCCGCCGTAGCCCTCGAACCCACCGCCGAGGCTGGAGGCGGCCGCCAGCGTCCGGCCCGTGTCGTCGTCGATGACCTGCGCGTAGATGTAGCGCAGGGACCGGAACACCGCCAGCCGCGGCCGCTCGGCCGTGCCGCGAATCTTCCTGCGAATGCGCGCATGCACCTGCCTGCGCCGCCTGCCGCGGTCCGTCTGAGACACCATTGCCGTCTCGCCCCCTTCCTGCAGCAGCTAGGCCACGTTGCGCTTGCCGGCCTTCTGCCGGAGCACCTCGCCGGCGTAGCGCACGCCCTTGTTCTTGTACACGTCCGGCTTGCGCAGGGCGCGGATGTTGGCCGCCGTCTGGCCAACGACCTGCTTGTCGATGCCCGTGAGCGTGATCCTCGTGTTGGCCTCGACCTTGGCGGCAACGCCCTCCGGCAGCAGCACCTCGATCGGATGCGAGTAACCCAGCTGCAGCTCCAGCACGCGGCCAGCCAGCTTTGCGCCGCCGATCAGCCTCGCGCGGTACCCGACACCCACGATCTCTAGCTTTCGCTCGAAGCCCTTGGTCACGCCCGTGACGCAGTTGTTCGCCAAGGCGCGCGTCAGCCCCTGCATGGCGCCGAGCCCCGGCTCGGCGCGGATCACGATGGTTTTCCCCTCGACGACCGCTTCCACCCCGGCGGGCACCGGCACTTCGAGGGTGCCCTTCGGGCCCTTGACCGTGATGCGGCCGGCCTCGATGCCCACAGTGGTTTCAGCCGGCACCGAGACCGGCAGGTTCCCTATCCTCGACATGGCCTCTCCAGTTGTCGCTGCGGCAACGGTCAGTAGACCGTGCAGAGCACCTCGCCTCCGATCCCCTTCTCGCGCGCCTTCCGCCCGGTCATGACCCCCCTGGACGTCGTCAGGACCGCGATGCCCATGCCGCCGATCACGGTCGGGATGTGACGGGCGTCGACGTACACCCTCCGGCCAGGCTTGGAGATCCGCGTCAGCCGCGTCATGACCGGCCTGCTGTCGGCGCGCTGCTTCAGGTACACCTTCAGCACCTGCTTGTTGTGGTCGTTCGCCACGCGGTAGTCCGCGACGTAGCCCTCTTCCTTCAGGATGCGGGCGATCTCGATCTTCAGCTTCGACCCGGGAATCTCCACCTTGAAGTGGTGCGCCGCCTGGCCGTTGCGGATGCGCGTGAGCATGTCCGCGATGGGGTCGCTGTGCATGTCCGTACCTACCAGCTACTCTTGACCACGCCGGGCAGGTCGCCGCTCAGCGCGAGGTTGCGAAAGCAGATGCGGCAGAGCTGGAACTTCCGCATGTATCCGCGTGGCCTGCCGCACCGCCGGCAGCGGTTGCGGAACCGCACCTTGAAGGGCAGCTTCTTGCGCTCTCGCGCGATCTTGGCCTTTGTCGCCATCGTCCTCTCCCGTGCTTCCTGTCCTAGGCACGGAACGGCATGCCCAGCAGCCTGAGCAGCTCGTGCCCCTCCCGGTCGGTTCGGGCTGTCGTCATCACGGTGACGTTGACGCCCTTGACCACCTCGATCCTGGTGTAGTCGATCTCCGGGAACACCGTGTGCTCGCGGATTCCCAGAGTGTAGTTGCCGCGTCCGTCGAGCTTCGGCGAGACGCCCTGGAAGTCGCGCACACGCGGCAGGGAGATCGAGATCAGTCGATCGAGGAACTCCCACATGCGCGTTCCGCGCAGCGTCACGGCCACGCCAATCGGCATGCCCGCGCGCAGGTTGAAGTTCGCGATCGGACTCCGCGCCCGCGTCACCACCGGCCGCTGGCCCGCGATCATCGCCATCTCCGCCAGCGCGCCGTCGACGATGCGCTGGTTGACCGCGCCCTTGCGCCCCCGCGCCGAACCCTGCTTGGACAGATCGCCCTTCTTGCCGGCCTTCTTCCTTCCTCCGCCGCCGGAGTCCTTGGCAAGGACCATCTTGCCGATGCCCATGTTGAGCTTGACCGCCATGACGCGCGGCACCGCCATGATCGACGAGTAGCCGAACTCGGTCCGCAGCGCGGGAACCACCGTCTCGTGGTACTTCTGTCGCAGTCTCGGCGTCGCCATCAGTCGCTCACCTGCTTCACGTTCGACAAGTCCAGCATCGACTCGCGGTCGGCGATGCCGCCCTTGATCTGCTTTTGCGGATTCGGTCGCACGTGCTGCTTGACCATGTTGGCACCCTCGACCAGAATGCGGCCGCGCTTGCGGTCCACCTGCAGCACGCGGCCCCTGAGGCCCTTGCTGCGACCCGCGACCACCTCCACGGTGTCGTCCTTGCGGATCCTTGTCTTGTGCATCTTCGTTGGCCTGCGATGCTTGCGCATTTGCGGCATCAGAGCACCTCCGGAGCCAGCGACACGATGCGCATGAAGCGCTTGTCCCGCAGTTCGCGCGCGACGGGCCCGAAGACGCGCGTGCCCATGGGCTCTCCGGCCTCGTTGATCAGCACGGCGGCGTTCTCGTCAAAGCGGATGTAGGTGCCATCGCGGCGGCGCGTCTCCTTGCGCATGCGCACGATGACGGCCCGCACGACCGTGCCCTTCTTGATGTTCGAGTCCGGCGTGGCCTCCTTGACCGAAGCCATCACGACATCGCCGAGACCTGCCTTGCTCCCGGTGGAGCCACCGCGGGGCAGGATGCACATCAGGCGTCGCGCGCCGGAGTTGTCCGCCACGGACAGTCTTGTCTGCATGCCGATCATGGCGCTGTCTCTCCTGTCCTAGGCGGCCTTCCGCTTGCGCCGGCGGCGCACGTTGATCTCGACCTGCGTCGAGCGCAGCACGATCTCCTCCAGCTGCCAGCGCTTGCGCTTCGACAGCGGACGGCACTCGACGATGCGCACACGGTCGCCGCGTTTGGCCGTGCCCTTCTCGTCGTGGGCCATGAACTTCTTCTTGCGGGTGATGTAGCGCCGGTACAGCGGGTGCTGCACCCGGCGGCTGACCTCGACCACGATGGTCTTTTCGGCCTTCGTCGACACAACGACGCCGACCTTGCGATTCTTGTGCCCCGACTGCTCAGGCATCGTCGCCTCCCGTCGCCGCAGCGGGCGCGGCCGTGCGCTTCTCGTTCACCACGGTCAGGATGCGCGCCAAGTCCTTGCGCGTGGAGCGGTACCGTCGGATGCCCTCCGACTGGCCCATCGAGACCTGGAACCGCAGCCGGAAGAGCTGTTCGCGAGCCTCGGACTCCCGGACCTCGAGCTCGGTCACGGTCATGTCACGGTACTCCTTGGCCGTCACAGCAACCCCCCGTCGAAGCGGCTCACGAACTGCACAGGGATGGGCAGCTTCTGAGCCGCCAGCTCCATGGCGCGGCGGGCCACCGGCTCCTCGACGCCCTCGACCTCGAACATCATCCGTCCGGGCTTGACGACGGCGACCCACTGCTCGGGCGCGCCCTTGCCCTTGCCCATCCGGGTCTCGGCGGGCTTCTTGCTGATCGCCTTGTCCGGGAAGATCCGGATCCAGAGCTTGCCGTCGCGCTTGACGCGCCGACTGATGGACACGCGTGCCGCCTCGATCTGGCGGTCCGTGATCCAGGCGGCCTCCATCGCCTTGAGCCCGAAGTCCCCAAAGTCGAGACCGGAGCCCCGCCAGGCCTTGCCGCGGCGCTTGCGCCGCTGCATCTTGCGGTAGCGCGTCTTCCTGGGCATCAACATGGCTAGTCCTCCTTGCCCCCGCCGGTGCTGGCGGCACCGGCCAGCGGGGGCCGGAACGGGGCCTTGTCGTCCACCGGCGGAGCGGTGGGCTTTTGCACCCTGGGGGCCGCCTCGGGCGCCGCCTCCACCGCGGCATCCGGCGCCGCGGCGGGCCGCCGCAGCCTCTCGCGCTCCTTCTCGGCCCGGGAGCGGGCCTCCTTGCGCCGGGCCGGCTCGGGTTCCTCGCGGCCCGACTTGCGGATCGCCGCGCCGCGCGGGTCGATGATCTCGCCTTTGTAGATCCAGCACTTGACGCCGATCACGCCGTAGGTCGTGTTGGCCTCGCTGAAGCCGTAGTCGATGTCCGCGCGCAGGGTTTGCAGCGGCAGGCGGCCGTGCAGGTGCCATTCGCTGCGGGCGATCATCTTGCCGTTGAGGCGTCCAGCGACCCAGATCTTGATGCCTTGGCAGCCGAAGCGCTGTGCGAAGTCAACCGCCTTGCGCATGGCGCGGCGGAAGCTGACGCGCTTCTCGATCTGGACGGCGACGGACTCGGACACCAGCTGAGCGTCCAGCTCGGGCCGGTGGACCTCCTGGATGTCGATGTAGAGCTCGCGCTTGGTGCGCTCCTGCAGCTCGGCCTTGAGCTTCTCGATCTCCGAGCCGCGCTTGCCGATGATGATGCCCGGTCTAGCCGCGCGAATGGCGATGCGCAGCTTCATGCCCGGCCGCTCCAGCTCGATCGAGCTGATGCCCGCGGCCTTCAGGCGGCGACGCAGGTCCTGCTTGAGCTGGATGTCCTCGTTCATCAAGTCGGCGTAGCCCCTGTGGGCGTACCAGCGCGACCGCCACACCTTGGTGTAGCCAAGGCGGAACCCGTAGGGATGTACTTTCTGGCCCATGCGTCTCCTCTCGCCTAGGCGTATTCCGCCGCCTCGTCCTCTTCGACGCCTTCGGACACAGTCACGACGATGTGCGCCAGCCTGTGCCGATACGGCGCTGGGCGTCCCCGCGGGGCGGCGCGCATGCGCCGCATACGCGGTCCCTCATTGACCGCGATCCGCGCGACCTTCAAGTCGTCGACATCCGCGCCGCGGTCATCTGCGTTGGCAACCGCCGACTCCAAGACCTTGAGAATCCGACCGGCGGCGCGCTTGTTCGTGCGCCGCAGCAGGTCGAGGGCGTCGGAGGCGTCCAGGCCCCGCACCAGGTCGGCGACGAGGCGCGCCTTCTGCGGGGACACCCGCACGAACCGCCAAGTTGCGCTGACTTCCATCTCGCTAGCCTCTCCGGCCGGACTTGGCGCTGCCCGCGTGCCCGCGGAACGTCCGCGTGGCCGCGAACTCCCCGAGCTTATGCCCAACCATGTTCTCTGTGATCAGGGTCGGGATGAACTTGCGGCCATTGTGCACGGCGATGGTGTGGCCGACCCACTCCGGCAGCACCGTGGAGCGGCGAGACCATGTCTTGATGACGCGACGCGAGCCCGAGGCAGCCTGTGCCTCGACCTTGCGGTTGAGGTGCTCGTCGTAGAACGCGCCCTTCTTGATCGATCGACCCATGTCGGCGTCCCCCTAGCCCCTCTTCCTGCTGCCGCGCCGGGTCACGATGTAGCGGTCCGTACGCGGGTTGCTGCGCGTCTTGTAGCCGCGGGTGGGCTTGCCCCAAGGCGTGACGGGATTGCGCCCACCGGACGTGCGGCCCTCGCCGCCGCCGTGCGGGTGGTCCACTGGGTTCATCGTGACACCGCGGTTGTGCGGGCGCCGGCCCAGCCAGCGCGCGCGGCCGGCCTTGCCCAGCGACACGTTGCCGTGGTCCACGTTGCCGACTCGCCCCACGGTCGCCATGCAGCCTTCCGGCACCCGCCGGACCTCGCCCGAGGGCAGGCGCAGCAGCGCGTAGCCGTCCTCGCGCGACACCAGCCGGATCTCGGCGCCGGCGGCGCGGGCCATCTGGCCGCCCTTGCCGGGACGCAACTCGACGTTGTGCACGAGCGTGCCCGGCGGGATGCGCCGCAGCGGCAGCGCGTTGCCCACAAGGATGTCCGCGTCCTCGCCGGATACGATCTGCATGCCGACCTTCAGCCCGACTGGCTGCAGGATGTAGCGCTTCTCGCCGTCGGCGTAGTGCAGCAGGGCGATGTTCGCCGAGCGGTTGGGGTCGTACTCCACGGCGGCGACGCGGGCGGGGACGCCGTGCTTCTGCCGCTTGAAGTCGATCTCCCGGTAGCGGCGCTTCCGCCCGCCACCACGGAAGCGGACACAGATCCTGCCGCGGCTGTTGCGGCCGCCGTGCTTGGACTTGCCCTTGACCAGACTCTTCTCTGGGCGGTCGCGCGTGAGCTCGTCGCGCACGGTGATGGTCTGAAACCGCCGCGTGGGCGTCGTCGGTCGATAGGTCCTGATCGCCATCGCTGTCTGCCTTCCTCCCTTCTAGATCTGCGTGTACTCGACCTGGCGCTCGCCAGCCTTGAGCTTCACGTAGGCCTTCTTCCAGGACGGCCGTCGGCCGCGAAAGCGACCCTGGCGGCGCATCTTGCCCAGCCGATGGGCGGTGCGCACCGAATCGATCTCCACCTTGAAGATCGCGTGCACCGCATTCTTGACGTCGGTCTTGGTGGCCTTCGGATGCACGCGGAAGCAGAGTGTGTTCTCGTTCACGCGGCCGAACTCGGCCTTTTCGGTGACGAGTGGATCAAGGATCACTTGGTACGGACTCATGCGAGCACCTCGGAACACCTGCGTGCGGCGTCGGCGGAGATCACCAACCGCGCATGGCCGAGCACCGAGTAGGCGTGAAGCTCGGAGCTGCGCATGAGACGCACGTTGGGCAGATTGCGGCTCGAGCGCTCCAGGTTGACGTTCTCGGCGTTGTCCACCAGCAGCACCTTGCCTTCCGCGCCGAGCGCCTCCAGCACCGCGCGGAACTCCCGTGTTCGGTGGCTCTGCAACACGAAGTCCTGCACCACCGTGAGCCGGTCGGAGCGCAGCCGGTCCGAGAGCGCAATGCGCAATGCGGCCAGCTGCATCTTGCGCGGCAGCCGCTGCGCGTAGCTGCGCGGACGGGGCCCGAACGTCGTTCCACCTCCCCGCCACAGCGGCGAGCGGCGCGATCCCACGCGGGCGCGGCCGGTGCCCTTCTGCCGCCAAGGCTTGCGGCCGGCGCCGGCAACCTCTGCGCGGTTCTTGGTCTTGTGTGTCCCCGCGCGCTGGTTGGCGCGGTGCGCGGTCAAGACCTGGTGCAGCAGGCCCCCGTTGAAGGGCGCGTCGAAGACGACATCGGACAGCTCCAGGTCCTCCACCTTCTGTTTGCGGAGGTCGACTACTTCCACGGTCGGCATCGTTCGCTACCTCACCCGGCGGATCGCAACCAGTCCGCCCCTGGCGCCCGGCACCGCGCCGCGCACCAGAATCACGTCGTCGTCCGCCCGCACGTCCACGATCTCCAGCCCGCGGACCGTGACCGTCTTGCCGCCCATGCGCCCCGGCAGGCGCACGCCCTTGAACACGCGCGAGGGCCAGGCGCTCTGCCCGATCGAGCCCGGGGCACGGTGGAACATCGAACCGTGCGTGGCGCGGCCACCCGCGAAGTTGTGGCGCTTGACGACGCCCTGGAAGCCCTTGCCCTTGCTGACGCCGATCACGTCCACCGTCTGGCGCGGCTGGAAGTGGTCCGCCAAGATGCGGTCGCCGGGCTTCCAGGCGTCGTCGCCGTCCGCGAGGCGGAATTCGCGCAGCCAGCGCACCGGCTCCACACCTGCCTTGGCGAAGTGCCCACGGGCGGGCTTGTTGACCAGCTTATCGCGCATGTAGTCGACGAGGCCGATCTGGACCGCCTCGTAGCCGTCGCGCGCGACGCTCTTGCGCTGCACGACGACACATGGGCCAGCCTGCAGGGCCGTCACCGGCACGACCGTGCCGTCCTCGTTGAAGACCTGCGTCATCCCGATCTTGCGGCCTAGGATTCCCGGTGCCATGGTCTGCTGCTCTCCTGACTGCGGTGCCGCGCTATGCACCGAAGGCCTTGATCTCCACATCCACGCCGGCCGGCAGGTCGAGGCGCATCAGGGCGTCCACCGTCTCCTGCGTCGGCTCAACGATGTCGAGGAGACGCTTGTGCGTCCGGATCTCGAACTGCTCGCGCGAGCGCTTGTCCGTGTGAACCGAGCGCAGCACGGTGTACTTGTTCTTGACGGTCGGTAGCGGAACCGGTCCCGCGACCTGCGCACCGGTGCGCTTGGCCGTCTGCACGATCTCGTCCGTCGACTGGTCGAGGACGCGCGAGTCGTACGCCTTGAGGCGGATACGGATTCGTTCCTTCGGCATCGCTTGCGTGAACCTCGATTCCCGTGTCCGTCCGCTGCCCTACTCGACGATGGCGGAGACGGTGCCGGAGCCGATGGTCCGGCCGCCCTCGCGGATGGCGAAGCGCAGGCCCTGCTCCATGGCGATCGGCACGATCAGCTCCACCGACAGCTCCACGTTGTCCCCCGGCATCACCATCTCCGTCCCCTCCGGCAGCCGCGCCACTCCCGTCACGTCCGTCGTCCGGAAGTAGAACTGCGGCCGGTAGCCGTCGAAGAACGGCGTGTGCCGCCCGCCCTCGTCCTTCTTCAGCACGTACACCTGCCCCCGGAAGCGCGTGTGCGGCGTGATGCTCCCCGGCCGCGCCACCACCTGGCCGCGCTCCACCGCGTCCTTGTCCAGACCCCGCACCAGCAGCCCGACGTTGTCCCCCGCCTCCCCCCGGTCCAGCAGCTTCTTGAACATCTCCACGCCCGTGATCACCTTGCGGTGCGTCTCCCGGATGCCCAGGAACTCCATCTCGTCCCCCACCAGCACCGTCCCCCGCTCCACACGGCCCGTCACCACCGTCCCCCGCCCCGAGATCGAGAAGATGTCCTCGATCGGCATCAGGAACGGCCGGTCCACGTCCCGCTCCGGCGTCGGAATGTACGCGTCCACCGCCGCCATCAGCTCCTCCACCCCCGGCTCCGCCGCCGCGTCCCCGTCCAGCGCCCGCAGCGCCGACACCCGCACCACCGGCACGTCGTCCCCCGGAAACTCGTACTCGTCCAGCAGCTCGCGCACCTCCATCTCCACCAGCTCCAGCAGCTCCTCGTCGTCCACCGCGTCCACCTTGTTCAGCGCCACCACGATGTACGGCACGCCCACCTGCCGCGCCAGCAGGATGTGCTCCCGCGTCTGCGGCATCGGACCGTCCGTCGCCGACACCACCAGGATCGCCCCGTCCATCTGCGCCGCCCCCGTGATCATGTTCTTGATGTAGTCCGCGTGCCCCGGACAGTCCACGTGCGCGTAGTGCCGCTCCGCCGTCTGGTACTCCACGTGCGCCGTCGCGATCGTGATGCCACGCTCGCGCTCCTCCGGCGCGTTGTCGATCGAGTCGAACGAGCGCACCTCGTTGCTCTGGTCGTGCTTCGACAGCACCCGCGTGATCGCCGCCGTCAAAGTCGTCTTGCCGTGGTCGATGTGCCCGATCGTCCCCACGTTCACGTGCGGCTTCGACCGGTCGAACCTCTCCTTCGCCATTCCCTCGTCTCCCTTGTCTGCCGCGGCGAGCGCGGCTCCTTAGCGAACAGTCCTGCCGCGCATGCGGCTCACGATCTCCTCCTGCACGGCCGAGGGCGCTTCCTCGTACGCGTGCAGGTGCATGGTGTAGCTGCCGCGACCCTGCGTCCTTGAGCGCAGGACCGTGGCGTACCCGAACATCTCGGCCAGAGGCACGTAGCCCTTGATCACCTGGGTCGAACCGCGCAGGTCCGTCCCTTCGATGCGACCGCGGCGGGTGCCGATGTCCGCCATCACGTCGCCCATGTACTCCTCCGGCACGACGACCTCGATCGCCATGACCGGCTCCAGCAGCACGGCCGAGGCCCGGCTGGCGGCGTTCTTCCACGCCATCGAGCCGGCCACCTTGAAGGCCACCTCGGAGCTGTCGACCTCGTGGTAGCTGCCGTCGAGCAGCGTCACGCGCACGCCGACGGTCTCGAAGCCCGCCAAAACGCCGTTGGTCAGCGCCTCGCGCACGCCGGCCTCCACCGAGGGGATGAACTCGCGCGGGATGGACCCGCCAAAGATCTTGTCCTCGAACTCGACGGCGTCGCCCTCGATCGGCTCCACCTCGATCTTGCAGTGGCCGTACTGGCCGCGGCCGCCCGTCTGGCGGACGAAGCGCCCCACGCCCACTGAGGGCCTGCGGATCGTCTCGCGGTAGGCCACCTGCGGCCGGCCGATGTCGGCCGCAACCTGAAACTCCCGCAGTAGGCGGTCCACGAGGATCTCGAGGTGCAGCTCGCCCATCCCCGAGAGAATCGTCTGGCCGGTCTCGTTGTCGGAGGTGACGCGGAATGTCGGATCCTCCTGCGACAGCTTCGTCAGCGCCATGCCGATCTTCTGCTGGTCGGCCTTGGTCTTGGGCTCCACCGCGAGCGACAGCACAGGATCCGGGAACTCGATCTGCTCGAGCACGATGGGCTCACGCGCGTCGCAGATCGTGTCGCCGGTCTGCACGGTCTTCAGGCCCACGGCCGCCAGGATGTCGCCGACGCGGGCCTCGTGCAGGTCCTCGCGCTTGTCCGCGTGCATCCGCAGCAGGCGGCCAATGCGCTCCTTGCGACGCTTGGAGACGTTGAAGACGCTTCCGCCGGCGCGGAACCCGCCCGAGTAGACGCGCAGGAACGCCAGCTGGCCGACGAAGGGGTCGGTCAGGATCTTGAACACGAGCGCCGAGAAGGGGGCCTTCTGGCTGGCCGGGCGCTCGAGCGACACGTCGCCGTCGAGGTCCGTGCCGACCACCGGCGGGATGTCGGTCGGCGCAGGCAGGTAGTCCACCACCGCGTCGAGCAGGCGCTGGACACCCTTGTACTTGAATGCGGAGCCGCACAGCACCGGCGTGATGCGGAGGTCGTTGGTGGCCCGCCGAATGGCGGCCTGCAGAGTCTCGACACTAATCTCGCCGTCGCCGAAGAAGGTCTCGAAGAGCTGCTCGTCGGTCTCGGCGACCCGCTCGATCATCGCCTGGCGCCGCAGCTCGGCCTCCTCGACGAGATCCTCCGGAATAGGGCCGACCTCGTACTCGGCGCCGAGCGTCTCGTCCTTCCAGTAGATGCCGCGCATCTCGACCAGGTCGACGACGCCTCGCAGCTGGTCCTCCGAACCGATTGGCAGCTGGATCGGGACGGGATTGGCCTTGAGCCGGTCCACCATGGTCTGCACGGCGTACTCGAAGTTGGCGCCGACGCGGTCCATCTTGTTGATGAACGCCAGGCGTGGGACACCGTACTTGTCGGCCTGGCGCCAGACCGTCTCCGACTGCGGCTGCACTCCCGCGACGGCGTCGAACAGGGCGATGGCCCCGTCGAGCACGCGCAGAGAGCGCTCGACCTCCGCAGTGAAGTCCACGTGGCCGGGCGTGTCGATGATGTTGATCTGGTGATCGCGCCAGTAGCAGGTCGTGGCGGCGGAGGTGATCGTGATGCCGCGCTCCTGCTCCTGCTCCATGTAGTCCATCGTGGCGGTGCCGTCGTGGACCTCGCCCATGCGGTGCAGGCGACCGGTGTAGTAGAGGATGCGCTCCGTCGTCGTGGTCTTGCCGGCGTCAATGTGCGCGGCGATGCCAATGTTGCGGTAGCGCTGCAGTGGGACGGGACTTGCCATGGCTGCGTCTCGCTCGGATCGGGTCGGGGCCTACCAGCGGAAGTGCGCGAAGGCCTTGTTGGCCTCCGCCATGCGGTGGACGTCGTCCTTCTTCTTGATCGTCGTGCCGCGCTCTCGGGCCGCCTCGAGCAGCTCCGCGCCGAGGCGGTCCGCCATGCGGTGCTCGCTGCGGTTGCGCGCATTGCCGATCAGCCAGCGCAGGGCGAGTGACTGGCGCCGCTCGGGCCGCACCTCGATCGGGACCTGGTAGTTGGCGCCGCCGACCCGCCGGGACTTGACCTCGACCAGCGGCTTGGCGTTCTCCACCGCGCGCTTGAACACAGGCAGCGGGTCGTCGTCCGTGTTCTGCCGGATGCGGTCCATCGCGTCATAGAAGATGCGCTCCGACACGGACTTCTTGCCGTCCCACATCATGCAGTTGATGAACTTTGAGACGAGCGTCGAGTTGTACACCGGATCCGGTGCGGGCTCGCGGGTCGGGACTTCTCGTCTGCGCGGCATGGTAGGTTCTCCCCGGCTTACTTCTTCGGCCGCTTGGCGCCGTACTTGCTGCGCGACTGGCGGCGGTCGTCGACGCCCGACGCGTCCAGGGCTCCCCGCACCACGTGATAGCGCACGCCCGGCAAGTCCTTCACGCGGCCGCCGCGGATCAGCACGATCGAGTGCTCCTGGAGGTTGTGCCCGACGCCGGGGATGTACGTCGTCACCTCAATGCTGTTGGTCAGCCGCACTCGGGCGACCTTGCGCAGGGCCGAGTTGGGCTTCTTGGGCGTCACAGTGTAGACGCGCGTGCAGACTCCCCGCTTCTGCGGGCACTTCTGCAAGGCCGGCGACGAGGTCTTGCCCTGGGGCGCCTTCCGCCCCTTGCGCACCAGCTGGTTGAATGTCGGCACGATCCCGCGATCCCCTGTCGTCTCTCGCCACTACCCCATGCAGGCGCACACCCGCAGCAGGCGCGCACTAGCCCGGCACGGATCGGTGGATCCGCGCCAGTCTCTCCATCAATGCCCGGTGGGGCCCCGATGCCTCCGCCACAAGAAGCCCGCGCTGGGCCTTTTCGGCTTCGAATCAGCGGAACCGCCCCCTGGCGGACCCCATCACATTCTGCCGGAGCCACCGACTCCGACACAAGAAGGCGCCTGATCGCTGCACAACGCCCGAAGGCGCGTCCAACGAAGCCAGTCGCCTAATCTCGAACAATCATACGATGACGACGGGAGCGTGTCAACCGAAGTTCGGCGATGGAGAGGTCACTCCTCGGAGTGTCCATCGACAACGATGCCCATGACCGTCTCAGCCACTGGGATGTCGAGCACCCAGTGCTCGTAGTCGTTCTCCCACAGGTTCGGCCCCTCGTCGCCCTCCGGCAGCTCCAGCCGCGTGACCGTTGGATGCGGGTTGCCGACGTCGTTGCTCAGCTCCACGATGCCATCGAAGTCGTAGTTGGCGGAGACGTCGAGGTCCTTGTCGACGGGCGCCAGCAGGCCGAAGTCGCGGCTCGGCGCAACGCCCATGTGGTTGCCGTCCTCAGGGTGCAGTCCGAAGCGGATCGTGTAGACGCCAGTCGGCACCGACTGCTCGCGGAAGTCCGAACCCTCCTCCGGGAACTCGACGACGCCTAGGAAGGCTCCTTCAGGGATGTCGTCGAAGCGCACTCCGAAGCCGCTGGCGGGAGCGCCCTCGAACGGGACGGAGCGCATCCAGAAGCGCATCAGCGGCGTGTCGCCCGACTGCACCACGACCGCTTCGGCGGCGATCATCTCCCGCGTCTCCGCGGGCACGGCGTCGGGCGGAGCCCCGCCAGCCTCGACAGCGAACGAAGCGGCCGAGCACAGCGGCACGCAGAGGAGCAGTCCAATCGTCAGGGTCGTGCGCACTTGTCGCATTCAGATCTCCCACGCAGCGGCTCGCGGGAGCCGCGTCCTGTCGTCCAACTCTACCGGCGGCGGGCCGTGCCTCGCGGCCTAGCTTCCGCTGACGGTGAAGGTGCCGAGGTAGGCGCTGGAGCGCTTGTACTCGTGCATGCGGTGTCCGAGACCGTCGCCACGGAAGGCCTGCTCGATGGCGAAGGCCGGCATGGCGTGGTCAAGGCTCACCAGCGGCTGATAGTAGATGTCGTCCAGATGGCACAGCGAGTCGGTGCCACGGATTTCCCGCGTCTCGACCGAGACGATCTCGCCGGCGCGCAGGGTGGCGACGCGGTCATGGAGGTCGCCGTGAAAGTCGATCTCGATCGGCGCGACATCGGTGTGCACCACGTTGCTGACTAGGTCTCCCGCCTGCGCCTTGACGAACGCCGCTATGGCGCCCCGCTGCAGGACGGAGGTGCCCTCGTCAAAGACCAGCATGGCCTTGGAAGGGAGCGGGCTGCCGAAAGGATTGCCGATGGTCGACGAAGCGTTCACAACAGCAACGACCTTCGCACCGGCCAGAGAGACGCCGTTGAAGCTCCCTTCGTCAATGTTCCAAGCCATCACGGCCAGGTCACCGGTGATCCCGACCTCGCTGTTGGCAAAGCAGTGCGACGCGTAGATCTCGGCGTTGCGGGACTCGATGTAGGTGCCCTTGATCTGCGGACCCGACAGCGTGGCGGCAGCGAGGCTGCTCACGGTCAGAAGGGCGCACAGCAGACCAATGCCGATGATCGTGGGGCGAATCGTTCTCATGAATTAACTCCTCCTCAAGGCACATGCTCGCCAATGACGCAAGCTGGCCGAGGTTCATTCTAGCAACAGCAGTCAACTCCGCAACGGTCGAAACTGTGCGAATTTCGCTCTCGAAGCGGACCGGAGGGCATCTGTGGGCCCTGTGCGGGCCGTCGAGGGGCCAACCATGCTAGCCTTTGCGAGAGGGTTCGACACCTTCATTCCCCTTCGGATTGCGGTCGTGCGGCGTGCTGCGCACTCAATGCCTAGGCGGCCGTGCAGTCCATGAACATACTCCTGTACAACCCGGACAACCAGGTCACCAAGAACTACATGCCACACCTGTGGATGTTCGTTCTGAGGGCCGTCACGCCGCCGGGCCACAACGTCTTCCTGATCGACGGTAACGCCAGGGCGATGACCGAAGAGGGCATCGCGGCATTCGTGCGCGAGCACGACATTCACCTCGCCGGCATCGGCGCCATGACGCGCATGGCGGCGCGGGCGTACCGCATGGCCGACGCGATCCGTGCGGCCGGTGCCAAGGTCGTCATGGGCGGGCCGCACGTGACCGAGGTGCCCGACGAGCCGATCGGCCGAACCGAGGAGCCCCGCCACGCCGACGCGGTGGCGCTGGGCGAGGCGGACGAGACCTGGCCGCGCATCGTCGAGGACGCCGCCGCAGGACGGCTGCAGGAGGTCTACATGCCGGTCGACGAGGCCACCGGCATGGAAATCAAGCCCTCCCTGGAGAACTACCCGAAGATCCCCTGGGAATCGATGGACCTGCAGCAGTTCGACCTGGTCGCCAAGCTGCCGTCCTGGGCGCGGCGGTTCCTAGAGAGCATGACCGACGAGTGGAAGAGCCTCTACATCGTGCCGATCGAGTCCGGGCGCGGATGTCCCTACGGCTGCGACTTCTGCACGGTGACGGGCTTCTTCGGCGACTCGATTCGGTTCCGCACGAACGAGAGCGTCATTGACGAGATCCTGCGCCTGAAGGCGCGGGCCAAGCGGGAGCGCGGCAAGGTCGGCGTGTTCTTCATCGACGACAACTTCGCCATCAACAAGAAGCGCACCAAGTCGCTCCTGCGAGCCATGATCGACGCCGGCGCACAGGTGCCGTGGGTCGCGCAGATCAGCATGAACCTGCTCAAGGACGAGGAGCTGGTGGATCTGATCAAGGAGAGCGGGGGCCGCTGGATCTTCATGGGCCTCGAGTCGATCGACATGGCGAACCTGAAGGACGTCAACAAGGGCTTCAACAAGCCAGCTCAGTACGGCGAGGTGCTGGAGCGGCTCTCGTCGCGCGGCATCTACTCCATCACCTCGTTCATCTTCGGCATGGACGGCGATCGCACCGGCGTCGCGCGCCAGACGCTGGACGCCATCGCGGAATGGCCTCCCGGTCTGCCGGTATACGGGCTAATGACGCCGTATCCGGCCACGCCGCTCTACGACCGACTGCTGGAGCAGGGCAGGCTGACGCGACCCAAGCACTGGCTTGACTTCCGCCCGTTCCGGATGGCCTACACGCCCGAGAACATCACCGTCGAACAGGCCGAGTCCGAGGTCCACGAGGCGTGGTCGGAATCCTATGCTCCGGAGACGACGGCGCGCGCACTGGACAGCATCCGCCACCGGCCGTTCCACGAGCGGGCCGTGATGCTGGGGTCGCGGCTGGCGTTCCGCGGCATCTACTTCCCGCAGATGACGAAGCGGGACTGGATCGGCGTGGTCTGGCAGAATCGCGCCAGCCTGGCGCGCGTGATCGCCGACGGCATCAAGGAGGTCTCCTCCGCGCAGCGCCACAGGAACGGCCACAACGGCAACGGCAGACGCCGCGCATATGAGCAGCCCGTTCCCAAGACCGCAAGCAACGGCCGGACAGCGCGAAGCGCCGTCGTCGACCCGCCAGGGGCGGCCACAGTCGGTCGCCGGGCCTGACCCGACGCGCACATCTTCGGCGCGATCAGAACCGCATTCCGGTGAAGCCGCCGTCGACGAAAATGTCGGCACCGGTGATAAAGCTCCCCGCTCGCGGCGCAAGCAGCAGCAGGGCCGCGCCCACGAGCTCGTGAGGCTCGCCAAAACGCGCCATCGGAGTCTGCTCCATGATCTTCGCGACGCGCTCGGGCTTCAGGACTTTGCGGTTTTGCTCAGCGGGGAAGAACCCGGGATTCAGCGAGTTCACACGCACGCCGCGAGTGGCGTACTCGCGGGCAACGTTCTTGGTGAGATTGTTGACCGCTGCCTTGGAGGCCGAGTAGGCAAAGACCTTGGAGAGCGGCAGGTGTGCGGTGACGCTACCGATGTTGAGGATGGACCCACCGCCGGCCTGCCCGGCCATCGCCGGAGCGAACAGCTGGCAGCCCAGATGCGTGGCCAACAAGTTCGTGTCGAGCACGAGCCGCCAGTCGTCGTCCTCGATCTCCTCGTACGGCGCCGCTGAGTTGACGCCGGCGCAGTTGACAAGGCCGTCCACACGTCCGTGCCGCGCCAGCGCATCGTCACGCACGGCCTGAATCGATTCGCGCGAGGTGACGTCAACGGCGGCGAACTCAGCGGAGCCCCCGGCCTCCCCAATCGCCTGGGCACGCATCTCGCCTCGCTCCTTAGAGCGTCCAGCCACGACGACGTGGGCGCCTGCGGCGGCGGCACCGTCGCACAGGGCTCCGCCTAGCACACCGGTGCCGCCGATGACGACGACCACCTGGGAGTCAAGGCCGAATAGGTTCTGCAAGAACGCGGACGAGGACGACATCGGACGATCTCTGTATTGAAGCACCGCCACCCGTGTGTGGGATGCAGGATGCAGCAAGAGACGGAGAAGAAAGGATTCGGTACGAGCAGGCAGGTGATCTGGCGATCCGGTGCGGAGAACTCGAGAGCCCATCAACCCGCAGGCTTATTGGAGCAAGCAGCCACTCCAATCGACCACCTCCATCAGAACGTGGCAGCAGGGTCAGGGCCCTTCAAGGGACCTCTAGCTTTGGCGAACACAATCAGCCGGCCCCGCAGACAGAGACCGTGTTCGCACGGGTCATCGGGACACTGCGCCAATCAGGGCCAGGAGAATGCCTCCACGAGACCGTTGACGAGCCTCAACCCAGCTCACGGGACCGACGGCTATACAGGGCCAAGTAAGCCGACAACCCCTGCGTGCGGCGTGGCACCGCTCACCCACACCGACCGTGACCGTCGTGGGTCGAGGCCCCTCACTGTGCATCGGTCAAGACGGATGGGCACTCTCGATACGTCTCGTCCATAGTTCCATCCACATTCCTCTTCGTCCGCCGGATCCGGATCCGTCGGCCCGGACTCGCGCCCAGTCAAGCGGGAATCGGAGATTCGAACCCAAGGAGAATACAGGGGTATACTCTCGGCCAAGCACAAAAGGGTGATGCGCGGGGCGATGTGCAGGATTGAAGAACGCTTCGCTGGCTGGGTGCCATCGGCAGGGTTCCACTGGGCTGCGGCCCAAGCACACGACCGTTAGCGCCAAGAGCTGGCAGCACCGTCCAGTTGTCGGAAGACTGTAAGTCGCCAGCCTGTCTTGCTTTCCGAACCCGACCTTAAGGCCTTTGCAGTCGGCGCCCGTTCCGTTCACTGCACACCGAGCAGGCAGATTCGTACCCTGAAGACCACCATGCATCTGCGAGCACTCCTAGCCACGATCCTTTACGGCGGCCTGCTTCAGGCCCAACCAACAACACCACTGGGCGGCACGGCAGAACTTCAGGAGGTCCTCGACCGGCTGACGACCGTGGGGTCCGTGCTCATGCTGGGCGCCCATCCGGACGACGAGAACACAGCGGTGATGGCCTACTTCGCCCGAGGCATGCATCTGCGAACGGTCTACATGTCGGCGACTCGCGGCGAAGGCGGGCAGAACCTGATCGGGTCGGAGCAGGGACCCTTGATGGGTGTCATCCGCACTCACGAGTTGCTCGAGGCGAGACGGATCGACGGAGGCGAACAGGCGTTCGGGGGGATGATCGACTTCGGATACACCAAGACGCCGGACGAGACCCTGCAGATCTGGGGCGACAAGAATCTCCTGCGAGAGATGGTGCGTGTGATCCGCACAGTTCGCCCGGACGTGATCGTCTCGCGGTTCCCGCCGCGGCCGGGTAGCGGCGGCCACGGACATCATACGGCGGTGGGATGGACGGGACCGACCGCCTTCGAAGTCGCAGGAGACCCCGCGCAGTTCACCGAACTGGGCCTGCCGGCCTGGAAGACCCGCCGCTACTACTTCAACGTGCCCACGTTCGGCCGCCGAACGGAGGAGGCTGCGGCGCGGCGCGGCGCGAGTCAGGTACGACTCGAACTCGGCGGGTACGATCCGGTGCTCGGGAAGTCGTATGCGGAAATCTCCGGCGAGAGCCGCAGCATGCACCGAAGCCAAGGGATGGGCACAAGCCAGCGCCGCGGGAGCGTGCCAGCGTTCTTCCGATTCGTTGACGGCGAACCGTCGGAGGGCGGTCTGTTCGAGGGCATCGACCTCAGTTGGGGCCGCATCGACGGGGCCGGTCTAGTCGGCAGGAAACTCCAGCAGGCCCGCGAGACGTTCAATCCGCGCGACCCGAGCCAGATTCTCCCGCACCTGCTCGCCGCATACGACGCGCTTAGCGAACTCTCGGGTCCGGAGGTGGACTACAAACTCGGGGAGCTAAGGCGGGCCATCGAGCTCGCGTCAGGCATCTGGATCGACGCAACGGCGGACCGATGGGGCGGAGTGCCGGGAGATTCGTTGGATGTCACGGTCGAAGCCATGCGGCGGTCCGAACCGGATTGGACTTGGAAGTCCACGCGCATCGTTGGCGTGGCATCGGTCTCGGTCGGCGAGGAGACATCCCTGGAGCAGGACCGGGCCTATACGCACAGCACCGAGGTCGCGATCCCAGCCGACACTTGCTACTCACAGCCCTACTGGCTCGAGCAGTCCGGCCCGCGGGGAGGCGAGGGCTGCGGTGACACCGGCGAGACGCCGGGCCCCGCACCAGTACTCCGAGCAATCTTCACGTTCGACACGCCACAGGGGGTGGTCGTTGAACTCGAGAAGCCGGTCGTGTATCGCTGGGTTGACAGGTCCTTCGGTGAGCGGTTTCGACCACTGGGAATCCTTCCCGCGGTTTCCGTGAGCTTCGCCAATCCGAACAGAGTCTTCCTGAACGGTGAGTCGGCATCCATCCGGGTCCTTCTGCGTGCAAACACTGGATCCACCGAGGCAACACTGCGCTTGGCAGCGCCGACCGGGTGGTCCGTGAAGCCCGAGTCGCACACACTGCAGTTCGCCAGGCGCGACCATGAGCAAACGGCCGACTTCGAGGTGGCACCTCCTGCTGGCATGTCCGGGGGCGATCTCGTCGCTACCGCCGAAGTCGGCGAAACAGCCATCAGCACCGGAGTGCGAACCATCGAGTACGACCACATCCCCATGACGCCGGTGTTCCCGCGCGCTGCCATGCGCGTCGAGAACATCGACGTGACGCTGCTGTCCAAGAACGTGGGCTACGTGATGGGCGCTGGGGACCGCATTCCGGAAGCTCTGGAGCAGCTCGGCGCGACCGTGTCGCTGCTCTCGGCAGAGGATCTGGCCGGCGGCGACCTGACCCAGTTCGACGCGATAGTGGCGGGCGTCAGAGCCCTCAATACGCGCCCGGACCTGATTGCCGCACGCGAGCGTGCAATGGAGTACGTCGAGCAGGGCGGCACATTGATCGTGCAGTACAACACTTCGTCGTTCCGGCGTGGCCCCACCCCGAGCGCACCCACCGTGATGGGGCCCTATCCCATGACAGCATCCAGACTTCGGGTGACCGACGAGGGCGCGAAGATCGCGATGCCCTCGCCCGAGCATCCGTTGCTGAACGCACCGAACAAGATCACCCCGAAGGACTTCGAGGGCTGGGTACAGGAGCGGGGACTCTACTTCATGTCGGACTGGGACGAGCGCTACGACGTGATCCTCGCCTGCTCGGACCCCGGCGAGCAGCCCTTGGAGGGAGGCATGCTGTACGCACGTTACGGCAAGGGAGCCTACGTGTTCACGGCCTACTCGTGGTTCCGCCAGCTTCCCGCCGGCGTGCCGGGTGCCTACCGCATGTTTGCCAACATCATCAGCGCAGGCAAAGTGGGGCAGTAGCTAGGGTCGAGACGTCGAAGTCCCGCGCACGCAAGTCGACGCGACACCCTTGCCCTGACTGGCGTGGGCGAATCAGCGGACGCGCTGGGGTGAACGAAGGCCGGGCCAAGGTGCGGACTGGACGATACGAGGGTATTCGTCGAACGACTCGTCCGCTTCGATCCGTTCCAGCCTGCGGCGCACGGCGGCGCTGATCTCTGCGGTTTGCACGCCATCCCAAGTGGGAAGATAGCCTCCGATCTTGCGAAGCCCCTTGCGCAACTGCCGCACTGCTCCGTTGCGGTTGCTCCGTCCGTGGTGATAGAAGCCGACGGCGAAGTGGATCAGCGCCTGCAGGAACCAGCGGTCCGGTTGCTGGGAATCCGTCCAAACTTCCTCGAGCACTTCGTGGCACTCGAAGAAATCGCCGTTGTTGAACAGTTCGATTCCATGCTGAAAATGTGCGCGGGGATCATCACACGGCATGAGTCGAGGCCGTCGCTTCAGCATAAGGAGCGAACAGCCTGACCGCTCCGGGACGTTTGGCGACTCAAAGGGAGAGACCGTGAGCTTGAACAAGCCACGAACCAGATTGACACCAGACCGTTCTCATGGAAGACAAGGGGGGGGGGGGGACTGGACCTGCAGGTGCTGGGGCGCTGGACAGCGCGCCATGCAGGGCACTGATGGTCGAGCTTGGCAAGGTCGGCACGGAGGGTGCGCCAGATAGGAGTGGGGGCGTCACCGAGCGCGGACGTGGTGAACGGGTTCAGCTGCACCTCCGGCTTCAGGCAAGCGTCCAGCAAGAGGGGTCGTCACCGCAGTGGTGATCGACCCAGTCGGACATGCTTGCCCGCTACACAAGGCAGCCACCGGTCCTGGGCTGCGGCCCGCCGGCTACGGTGCCTGATCGATCGCCTGATCGGCAGTCAGCAAACTCATGCCCGCCAAGCGGCCCTCCAGCCGCGCTATCCGTTGGGCCAATTCCGAGATCTGCCCGGTCAGGCGCTGGTCAAGTTCGGTCAGGCGCTGGTCAAGGCCGGTCAGGCGCTGGTCAAAACCGGTCAGTCGTCGATCCACACGTCGCAGGCCGGTCAGGATCAGCCCCGCGAGAGCCACTCCCACCGACAGGATCCCGATCAATCAGCCCCGCGAGAGCCACAATTCCGGACTCATGTCCATACACTAACATTGCCCATTTAGGAACGATACCATTCAAGCGTCTCAGCCGGAACGGCAAGGGATCGAGCCGAGCGCCACCGCTCGGGAACCTGCGCCAGCGCATGCCAGTGTGGCAGGCCGTCCGCCCTCGTGGCCGATGGGGTCCTCTCCAGCCAGGCCTGCCGGCAGTCCATAGAGGATGCGGGCACATCGTCGGCGTCCACCCGCGCAGCCGACGAGTATGGCTGCGCCTCCGGCATCGGGCAGCCGTCCAGCGAGAGGGATCGTCACCGCAGTGGTGATCGACTCGGTCTGAGGTGCCTGCCCGCTAACGAAGGCCGCCACGAGTCCTAGGCGATAGCCCCGCGACTAAGAAGCCGGATCGGCAGTCAGCAAACTCATGCCCGCCAAGCGGCTCTCCAGCCGCGCTATCCGTTGGGCCAATTCCGAGATCTGTTCGGTCAGGCGCTGATCGAGGGCGGTCAGTCGTCGATCCATGCCCCGCTGGCACGTCAAGATTAGGCCCGCGATGGCTGCGCCCACGGACAAGATCCCGATCAGCTCCAGACTCACATCCGCATAATGGAATGGCCCGTTCAGAAACAAGATCGTTCTAGCGTTTCGGCCGGAACGGCCAAGTGTGTCAGGAGTCTCGCGCATGCTTCGCTCCACCGTCCGGATAGCCCCTGCATGGTGGCGACCGGAAGACGTCTCGTTAGAATGGTGCGGTGGTTCGAGCGTCGCTGATTGTCATCGTCGGGACTGCGAGCCTCGCCGCCACGCCGCAGGAGGACTTTTTCGAGTCCAAGGTGCGGCCGGTTCTTGCCCGCTGCTACGGCTGCCACGCGGAGAACGCCACCGCGGGCCTGCGCATCGACTCCAGGAAGGGCCTGCTGCGTGGAGGACGGTCGGGTCCGGCGATTCGACCGGGATCCCCCAGCGAGAGCATCCTGCTGCATGCGGTCAAGGGGATTCGGGGCCGCATGGAGATGCCGCCGGCCGGAACAAGGCTGCCTGACCATGAAATCGCGGCGTTGACCGAATGGATAGCGATGGGTGCTCCATGGCCGGAGTCCCCGAGGGATTACTTCGTCTCCACTGTACGTCCTCTGCTGGATGCCAAGTGCCTCGGATGCCACAGCACCGAACCACAGGGAGAGCTACGAATGGACAGCCACGAAGCCCTCGTGAAGGGCGGGCGGTCCGGTCCGGCGCTGGTAGCGGGCGATCCGGAGGCGAGTCGGCTGGTGCAGCGCCTGTACGCGTCGGACGAGCGCCGCATGCCGCCGACAGGCCCTCTGACGCAGGACGAGAAGGATGTCTTTTCGCGCTGGGTACGGGATGGGGCGGTCTGGGACGATGAATCGAGCCCGACCGCCGGTGGCTACGAGATCAGTGACGAGCATCGCGCACACTGGTCCTTCCAGCCGCTGTCGAATCCTTCCGTCTCCACGGCAGCCGGGAGCACGCCGTCTGCGAGCGTGGTGGATCGGTTCGTCCTATCCGAGCTCAACGAGAGGGGGCTGCGGCCCTCGCCAGCGGCCGACAAGCGCACGCTGATTCGTCGGCTGACCTTTGATCTGACGGGGATGCCCCCGACAACGGAGGAGGTCAAGAGCTTCCTCGCTGACACCAGCGAAGACGCCTACTCCACGCTGGTGGAGCGGCTGCTGGCGTCGCGACGCTACGGCGAACGGTGGGGGCGCCACTGGCTTGACCTCGTGCGCTATGCCGACACCGCGGGCGACGCGGGCGACTTCCCAGTCCCGGAGGCGTACAAGTACCGCAACTACGTCATCGACGCATTTCAGGACGACAAGCCCTACGACACGTTCATCCGCGAGCAGATCGCGGGCGACCTGCTGGAGGCGGCGACCGAAAGGGAGCGATGGCGGAACCAAGTGGCCACGGGCTACCTCGCGATCTCCAGGCGCATCGGCGTCAATCCGCACCGGCTGCGCCACATCATGTACGAAGACATGATCGACAACCTGGGAAAGACTTTCCTAGGTCTCAGCGTCCAGTGCGCCCGCTGCCACGACCATAAGTTCGATCCCATTCCGACCTCGGACTACTACGCCCTGTACGGAATTCTGGACAGCACCGTCTACCCGTATCCCGGCGGCGAGCACCTCCCGTACCGCAGCGACTTCGTCTACCGCGTTGGCGAGGAGCACGCGAGACGGGTGATGCGCGAGTACGAGGAGGGCATCCGGTTCTGGAACGACATGGAGCGGGAGAAGTTCCGCGAGTACCAGTCCTTCCAGAACAAGCTCATCACGACGCCCGGAAGGTCACGCGAGGTGGTCTGGGAAGAGCTTCAGCACCTGCGCGCCGAGCGTGCCGTTTACGCCCGCACCGAACCTGCCCTCGAGACTGCCTACGCGGTCCGGGAGGGCAATGCCAAGGACGCAAGTATCCAGCGTGCCGGGGATCCGAAGTCGGCCGGACCGCTAGTGCGCCGAGGATTCCTGCAGATTCTCGGAGGCGCAGCGGTGCCACCCGGGTACCAGGGCAGCGGCCGGATGCTGCTAGCTGACTGGATCGCCGATCCGGACAACCCGCTCACGGCGAGGGTGATGGTAAACCGCATCTGGCACCATCATTTCGGCGTCGGGCTGGTCCGTACCACGAGCGACTTCGGACTGCGGGGCGCACCACCGAGCCACCCTGAGCTGCTCGACTACCTGGCGCGCTACTTCATCGACAGCGGCTGGTCGGTGAAAGCGATGCACCGGCTGATCGTGCATTCGCGGACATACAGGCAGCAGAGCCTCGACGGAGAGGAAGGCTTCGCCGAGGATCCGCAAAACGAATGGCTCTGGCGGGCCAACCGCCGTCGACTGGACGCCGAGCAGATCCGCGACACCGTACTCTTCTTCAGTGGCGAGCTGGAGCTCTCGCCCGGTCACCGCCACCCGTTCCCGCACCGCCGGACCTACTTCTTCCGACAGCACGAGCCGTTCTCCGAGTTCTTCCCGACAGAGCGCCGCTCGGTCTACCTGATGCAGCCCCGCATCCAGAAGCATCCGTACCTCGACCTGTTCGACGGACCGGACGGCAACCTGCCTGTGAGCGAACGCAAGGCCACGACGACGACACTGCAAGCGCTGTACCTGATGAACTCGGACTTCGTGCACGGCCACTCCGAGACCATGGCGGAACGCTGGTCGGCCAAGGCCCGTACCCGCGATGATTTCCTGGTCCGCGCCACTTGGACCGTCTTCGGCAGACCGCCCCGCGAGAACGAGACTGAGCGCGCGAACGAGTACTTCGCGCATGCGTCGGGCAGCGAGCAGAGCAAGCGCGCGGGCTATCTGCGGGCCATGCTGTCCAGCAACGAGTTTCTGTTCATCGACTGAGGCGGGACGGCAACGACGCCGTACGACAAGCACTAGACAACAAGGAAGGATCCTCCATGCAGCTCAAACGCATCCTGCTGGCGACTCTGGTCGCACCCGCACTCCTGTGCCCGACTCTCGTGGGCCAGTCGGTCGTGCGTTGGAAAATTCACGACATGACTCGGCCAGTGCCCACCAAGGTCACGTCGCACCTGGCCCTGCCGGTTCCTCCGCCCTCCGACGCGATCATCCTGTTCGATGGCAGCAGCCTCTCCGAGTGGCGTGCCTTGGACGGAAGCGATCCGAAGTGGGTGATCCGTGACGGAAATCTGGCCGCGGTTCCCGGAGGCGGTCCGGTGCTCACTCGCCGAGGATTCGGCGACATCCAGCTGCACTTGGAATGGGCTGCGCCAACGCCTGCGCGCGGCAGGGGCCAGGGACGCGGCAACAGCGGCGTGTTCCTGATGAGCAAGTACGAAATCCAGGTCCTGGACTCCTTCACCAACACCACTTACGCCGATGGGCAGGCGGCGGCCGCGTACGGACAGTACCCGCCTCTGGTGAACGCGAGCCGACCGGCCGGCGAGTGGCAGGCCTACGACATCGTCTTCCGGCGGCCGCGCTTCCGGCCTGACGGGTCCGTCGAGCACCCGGCGCGCGTGACGGTGCTCCACAACGGCATCGTTGTACAGGACGGCTCGGAGTTCTGGGGCCCGACTTCGTGGCTCCAGCACCTGCCCTATGAGTCGCATCCCGACCGGCTACCCCTCCAACTGCAGGACCACGGCAACCCGGTTCTCTACCGCAACATCTGGGTGCGTGAGCTGGAGGAGGAGCCCCGTCCCGGCCCCGGCAAGCACCAGAGCAAGCCACTGGTCACCCTTGGCCCAGCCGTGCTCGACCGCTACGTGGGCAAGTACGGCGCTTCGGGCGGGATGGAAGCGGTGGTCACCCGCGAGGGCGAGTCGCTGCACGCCGCGTTCGGCCTTCTGCCGCCGATCGAACTGCTGGCCCATTCGGAGGAGGAGTTCTCGCTGCGCTGGACAGCGGCGACGGTGATGTTCGAGCTCGACTCAGCCGGCGCACCGAAGTCGATGACATTTCACATCGGCGGCGAGGCGCGGAGCGCAGCGCGCGTCCAGTAGCAGCCGCGTCACAGATCGATCCGCCCAGCTGGCGCTGTGTCGCTGCCATTGGTGTGCGGATCCACGTCGTCAAATCTCTGCCCCTCCCATCGGGCGACGACTGCCGGCGCTGCGCAGTGGCTCATCACGTTGACACTGGTTCTCACCGGATCGATGGCAGCGTCGATCCCCAATAGCACGGCCAGACCCTCGAGCGGCAGGCCGTGGCTGTCGAAGAGGGCAGCAAGGACCACGAAGTTCGCTCGCGGCACGCCGACCACGCCCTTGCTTGTGATCTTCAAGGTGAGCAGCATGATCAGCTGTTGCTGGAGCGAGAGTTCGACCCCAGCGGCTTGAGCGATGAAGACTGTCGCCATGGCCAGGTGGATCGTGCTGCCGTTCAGATTCAGGCTGATGCTCAACGGCGCCACGACGCCCAAGATCCGGCGTGGCACACCGAACCGCTCAACGTTTTCTAGAGTCTTGGGCAGGGCGGCAGCGCTGGACGTTGTCGCGAATCCGATGACGAACGGCTCGCGTGCCCATCGCGCGAACCGTCGAACGGGCACCCCGCAGAGCCACAGACCGCCGACCTGCACGACCACAAGGAAGAGACCCTGCGCAACCCAGGCCAACGCCACGAACGAGGCGAGCCACCCGAGCGCTTCCCGCCCGCTGCCGGCGACCGTGTTGGCCGACGCGGCGAAGACCGCGGGCGGTGCCAGCCACATCACGTAGTCCGTGTAACGAAATGCCACTCTGGACAGCGCTTCGGAGAAGCGCACGACGGGACCAGCCCGCTCGCCCACGGACAGGCACGCGAGACCGAAGAGGAAGCAGAACACGACGATCTGCAGCATGTCGCCCCGTGCCAAGGCATCGACGATGCTTGTCGGCACGACCGCCTCCAGCACCCCATCGAGGCCGACCGTGCCGAGGGTCTCGAAACCGCCCTCGGTCTCGAGAACCATGCCACGTCCTGGCTCGGCCCAGTGCACCAGCGACCAGCCCAGCAGAAGCGCCACCGTCGTGGCGGCCTCGAAGCAGATCACGGCCTTCCAGCCCAAGCGGCCTAGGTTTCCAAGGCCGCCCACGCCGGCGACCGCCGATATCAGCACGCCGACCAGGAGCGGGGCGATGATGGACCGAATCAAGCGCAGAAACAGTGCGCTGAAGATCTCCAGATGCTGTGCGGCGTCGGGGAAAACGACGCCCAAGCCGATCCCACCCGCCATGGCGAGCAGAATCCAGGACGCCAGCGAAATCCTCGGAATGTGGCGCAAGGGTCGGACCCGATCGTGTGCCAGCGTATCAGCACGGTCACAGGTCTCGACGGACCGTTGAGAGCGCGCTAACCCTCGTCCGCGGACGGGCCGTACATGCCCGGCACCCTGCCGGCGGTGAGCCGCACGTAGACCGAGAGCTGGCCGCGATGGTGAATGATGTGCTTCAGGATCATCGTCCTGAGCACTTGGATCCGCGGCATTGTGAAGATCACCTCGTCGGCGGCCTTCAGAGTCCACGGTACGGCCATCGCCTCGTCGCTGACCCCAGCGATCTCGCGCGACGCAGCCTCGACGCCACGATCGAAGTACGCCAGAGTCTCCGCGACGCTCGACGGCACGAACCGCTCGTACCCCGGGCCGTCAACGGGCCGTACATCAAACTCCTCGGATGCGACGGTGCTCCTGCTCCAGCTGGCGATCTCCGCAAGATGGCCCGCGAGCTGGGCCACCGACATCGACCGTTCATGGGGCCTGAAGTCGAAGGAATCGTCCGACAGCGCTTCGAGCATGCGTCGGGTGGCCTTCATTTCGTGCGCGAACTCGGCGACGAATGCCTGTGCGATGGTCATGAATCCCTCATCAGCCATGGTAAGTCACCATTGGCAACGGTGATCGTGTGGCCAGGGAGCCGCACGGACGACATCGGAGACGTCAACGCTACGCACCGCCAGGCGATCCGTGAAACCCGGTGAGCTGCCGGCGGGCCTCGAACAGGGCCACACCCGCGGCGACAGAGACGTTTAGGGAAGACACCCTCCCCGCCATGGGAATGCGCACCAAGTAGTCGCAACGGTCCGCGACGGTTCGACGCAGACCCCGTTGCTCGCCTCCCAGCACGAGGGCGCAACGGTCCGCATACTCGACTTCGTGGTGCGAAACGTCGCCAGCGGCGTCGAATCCATACAGCCAGTAGCCGCTTTCCTTGATCTTCTCGATCGCCCGGCCGAGGTTCTTGACGCGCACTACGGCGAGGGACTCCAAGGCACCTGCCGCGGCCTTCGAGGCGGCCTCGCTGAGCGACGCGGCACGTCGCTCGGGTATCACGATCGCATCGGCGCCGGCGGCTTCGGCCGTTCGGGCGACGGCTCCGAGGTTCCGGGGATCCTGGACTGTGTCCAGCAACACAATCATGGACTGGTCCGACACCGCATCCAGGACGCGCTCAAGGCCGGCGTAGGGACTGGTCGCCGGGACGCCGACGACGTTCTGGTGGGACCGCGCCCCGGCAAGGCGATCCAGCGTGGCTCGTGGCTCGAACCGGACCGGCACTCCCTGGCGGCGACAGTCCTCGACAAGGGCTCGGACGCGCTGGCTGGACGCCCCCTGCGCCACGATCACATGCCTCAAGCGCCGCGCAGCGGAGTCGACCGCCGCCGCTACGGCGTGGATGCCGATCAGGTGGCGCACGACCCGCCGCCTATAATAGAGGCAGTTCTCCCCCCGCTTATTTCCCTCCCGCGATGCTGCGTTTCGTCACTGCGGGCGAGTCTCATGGCGAGACGCTCGTCGCAACCGTTTCCGGTATGCCGGCGGGGGTGCGTGTGGATCTCGATCGCATCAACCGCGACCTCTGGCGCCGCCAGCAGGGCTATGGCCGCGGTGGCCGGATGAAGATCGAGAGCGACAAGGCGCACATCGTCTCCGGAGTGCGGCACGGCTACACGATCGGCTCTCCGATCGCCGTGCTGCTACAGAACCGGGACTGGAAGAACTGGACCGAGACCCTGCCCGTGGAGGACTACGAGGGCTCCGACGCTCACGCCAAGCCGTTGCATCGACCGCGTCCTGGCCACGCGGATCTGGCTGGCTGCGTCAAGTACAACTTCCCGGAAGCGCGCTATGTCCTTGAGCGCGCCAGTGCCCGAGAGACCGCGGCTCGGGTTGCTGCGGGCGGCTTCGCCAAGCTGCTGCTCCGCGAGTTCGGCATCGAGATCCTCAGTCACGTTGTGGCCGTCGGCGAGGCTCGGCTCGAGCGCAGCGTCGCGTGGGACGAGCTAAAGGCCCTGGAGGCCAAGCAGGATGTCCTGTTGAACTGCGTTGACCCTGAAGCGGAGGCACGCATGAAGAAGGTCGTGGACGGCGCCTACTCCACGGGCGACACCCAAGGAGGCGTCTTCGAAGTGGTCGTGCACGGGACACCACCCGGACTCGGTTCCCACACGAGCTGGGACGTCAAGATGGATGGGCGCCTGGCACAGGCGATCGTGTCCATGCAGGCGGTCAAGGGCGTCGAGGTCGGCTCCGCCGCACTGGCGGCGGCCTCTCCTGGATCCAAGGTGCAGGACACCATCCACTACAACAAGCAGGACCGGGAGTTCTTCCGCGGTTCGAACAAGGCCGGCGGCCTGGAAGGCGGGATCACGAACGGCCAGGATGTCGTTGTGCGCGGCTACCTCAAGCCGATCTCGACCCTGCGCCGGCCTCTGGAATCCGTGGACCTCTCCACTAGGGATCCTGCCAGTGCGGCGTACGAGCGCTCGGATGTCGCGGTCGTCCCCGCGGCGGGGGTCATCGGCGAGGCCATGGTGGCGCTGGTGGTCGCCGACGCGTTCCTCGAGAAGTTCGGCGGGGACTCCCTCGGGGAGATCCGACGCAACTACGATGGCTACCTCGCCCAAGTCCGTGACTTCTGACGACCGGCGGCCGACGCCGCGTGACCAGCTGCGGGAGCTGCTGCGCCACCATTCGGTCCTGCATGGCGACTTCACGCTTGTGTCGGGCGCGAAGAGCAGCGTCTACCTGGACTGCCGACTCACGACCCTGAGGCCAGAGGCGATGCCCTGCCTAGGCCAAGTCATGCTGGAGGAGTTTCGCCGTCGGGGCCTCGAGCCCAAGGCCGTCGGCGGCCTGACCATGGGCGCCGATCCGGTCGCATACGCTATCGTGCGCGAATCCCTGGAGACCCCGTCCCCAATCCAGGCGTTCGTGGTCCGCAAGGGGGAGAAGGCACACGGTGCGAGGCGCACCGTAGAAGGCCTGCGGGAGACACGCGGCGTTCCGTGCGTGGTGGTCGACGATGTCTGGACAAGCGGCGGTTCCACGCTGCGGGCGATCCAAGGCGCACGTGCCGCAGGCATGCGTGTCCTTGCCACGTGCTGCCTCGTCGACCGCGAGCAGGGCGGCAGCGAAGCACTGACTGAGGCCATGGGCGAGGCCCCCGTGTTCTCGCTTTTCACGATGCGCGAATTGCTCAAAGAGCCCTGAGGCAGGTCGCTCCAGGGCGGCCTGACGTGCAGAAGCGTACTGTTATGATGTTGCACAAGAACAGGTGCGCACCTGGCGCCGAACCATCGAGCACCGGGTAGCGTCGTTCCGACCGATGTTCGAGCGGTACACCGAAAAGGCTCGCCGGGTGATCTTCTTTGCCCGCTACGAGGCGAGCCAGTTCGGTAGCCCGTACATCGAGACCGAGCACCTGCTGCTCGGACTGATTCGAGAGGACAAGGCCTTGGCGGGCCGCTACTTGCGCCCGCGCTCCGCCGTCGACTCGATCCACAAGCAGATCGAGGCCCACTCCACGATCCGGGAGAAGGTCTCCACGTCGGTCGACCTGCCCCTCAGCCACGAGTGCAAGCGGGTCCTTGCGTACGCCGCCGAGGAGGCCGAGCGGCTTTCTCACAAGCACATCGGTACCGAGCACCTGCTGCTCGGACTGCTGCGCGAGGAGAAGTGCTTCGCTGCCGAGATCCTCCAGCAGCGGGGCTTGCGCCTCTCCACCATTCGGGACGAGCTGTCACGGGCTCAGTCGGAGAAGCTCCTGGCAAACCGGCCCAAGGGGAGCTCGATGCTCGACGAGTTCAGCCGCGACCTCACTCAGGAGGCGGCCAACGGCAACCTCGACCCTCTGATCGGCCGCGACGACGAACTCGAGCGGGTGGTGCAGATCCTGTGCCGCCGAACCAAGAACAACCCCGTTCTGATCGGCGACCCCGGGGTGGGCAAGACCGCAATCGTGGAGGGGCTGGCGCAGCGCATCGCGAGCGGCGTGGTCATGCCGTTCCTCGCCGAGAAGCGCATCCTCTCGCTCGATCTATCGTTGGTCGTGGCCGGCACCAAGTACCGCGGCCAGTTCGAGGAGCGGCTCAAGACCATCATGAAGGAGCTGATGGAGGACGAGCACTCCATCATCTTCATCGACGAACTCCACACGCTGGTGGGAGCGGGATCGGCGGAGGGCTCCCTAGATGCCGCCAACATCCTCAAGCCAGCCCTCTCGCGGGGCGAGATCCAGTGCATCGGGGCGACCACGCCGTCCGAGTTCCGCAAGTCGATCGAGAAGGACCGCTCGCTGGAGCGCCGATTCCAGGCCGTGAAGGTGAGCCCGCCTAGCGAGTCGGAGGCCATAGCCGTCCTGCTGGGCATCAAGGAGCGCTACGAGAAGTTCCACGCGGTCGCCTACACCGACGAGGCCGTGGAGGCGGCCGTCTACAGCTCCATCCGCTACATTCCGGACCGCTTCCTGCCCGACAAGGCGATCGACCTGCTCGACGAGGCGGGCGCCCGCGTCAAGCTGCAGCAGACGCGCATGTCGGACGAGACGGCGGAGGTCCACAAGCGCATCCAGTTCATCGTGCACCGCATGGAGAACGCGATCGCGAACCACGAGTTCGAGGACGCGCGGCACTACTCCGATCAGGAGCGCGTGGAGCGCGAGCGCCTGCGCACGATACAGAAGCAGCGCGAGATGGAGCAGTCGGTGACGGCGACCGTCACCAAGGACGACATCGAGGAGGTCGTGGCGCGCTGGACCGGGGTGCCGATGACCGCCATCAAGGAGGAGGAGATGGACCGGCTCCTCCGCATCGAGGAGGACCTGCACAAGCGCATCGTCAGCCAGGACAGTGCGATCTCGGCTCTGGCGCGCGCCATCCGCCGCTCCCGGGCGGGCCTCAAGCCCGTCAACCGGCCGGCGGGCTCGTTCCTGTTCCTCGGCCCGACCGGCGTCGGCAAAACCGAGGTGGCCCGGGCTCTGGCGGACTGCCTGTTCGGCTCGGAGAAGTCGCTCATCCGCTTCGACATGTCGGAGTTCATGGAGAAGCACTCCGTGTCGAAGCTGATCGGGTCGCCGCCGGGCTACGTCGGCTACGACGAGGGCGGGCAGCTGACGGAGCGGGTCAAGCGCGCCCCCTACTCGATCATCCTGTTGGACGAGATCGAGAAGGCGCATCCGGACCTGCTGAGCATCCTGCTGCAGGTGTTCGAGGATGGCCAGCTCACCGACGGCCTCGGCAACACGGTCGACTTCAAGCACACCATCGTGGTGATGACCTCGAACATCGGGGCTCGTCACCTGCAGGCGCGCACGCCGATGGGCTTCCAGGGCAAGTCGCAGGCGTACACCGACCGCAACGCCGAGCAGGAGGTCCGCAACGAGGTCAAGCGGACGTTCAACCCGGAGTTCCTCAACCGCATCGACGAGACCATCATCTTCCGCTCGCTGACGGATGCCGACCTGCTTGAGATCGTGCAGATGCTGGTCGGCCAGATCAACGTGAATCTGCTCAGCAAGGGCCTGCAGATCCGCCTGCGGGGGGATGCCGCGCAGTACATTCTCGACGACACGCTGGGGGACCGCACCTACGGCGCACGGCCGCTGCGGAGGGCGCTGCAGCGCTACATCGAGGATCCGCTCTCGGAGGCGCTGATTCAGGGCCATCTGCCCCGCCCGGCCGAGATCGAGATCCACCGCGGCCCGGACGGGCTGTACTACCGTCGTCTCGACCTCGACGGGGATGTCGATGCGGAAATCGAGGACGGCGGCGTCGCCGTGGCGACCGAAACGCTGCTCTACGCGTTCTAGCTGCGCGGGGCGCTACATTCTGGGAAAGAGCTCCCGGAGAGCCGGGTACAGTTCCCGGAAAACGGCATAGGTCCCTTCGTAGGCACTCTCCAGCGATGGCTCCGGCACCTCTCTGCTGCGCTCGATGATCACCTCGCGGCATGCCTCCTCCACTGAGGCGAACTGCCCGGTGCCAACCATCGCGAGCAGGGCAGCCCCGTAGGCCGAGCCCTCCTGCGTCTGCAGCGTGGCGATCGGGCGGCGGAACACGCCGGCAAGAATTGCGCGCCAAAGGGGGGACTTTGCGCCGCCGCCAGAGCCCCGCACGGCCTCGACGTCCGCCCCAAGCGAAGCGACGATGCCGAGACAGTCGTTGAGGCTGTACGCCACGCCCTCCAAGATCGACCGGACGAGGTGGCCTCGGCCATGCTTGGCCGTCAGGCCGATCCATCCGCCACGGGCGTTGGCGTCGAGGTGCGGCGTCCGCTCACCCATCAGATATGGCAGCCAGAAGAGCCCCTCGGCTCCCGGGGGAACGGACTCCGCCTCGCGGGTCAGCAGGTCATAGATCTCCAGGTCCTGTGCCTCGGCCTCCTCGGCCATTCCGCTGGCAAGCTGATTGCGAAACCACTGCAGGCTGAGGCCGGCCCCCTGCGTGACGCCCATGACATGCCACTTGTTCGGAACGGCGTGGCAAAAGGTATGCACCCGACCTTCGGGGTCGTACGCGGGCTCGTCCAGGTGTGCGAAGACGACGCCCGATGTGCCCAGAGTGCAGGACACGAGTCCGGGCTCGACGATGCCGTTCCCGACCGCGCTGGCAGCTTGGTCGCCGCCACCCGCAACGACGGGCGTCCCGGCAGCGAGACCAAGTTGACTGGCCACCGCCGGGGTCACTGTCCCGGTCACGGCGGGCGACTCCAAGACCTCCGGCAGGATGCTGGCGTCAATGCCGAGCCGATCGATCAGCGGCGTCGCCCAGCGCCGGTTCACGACATCGAACAGGGCCGTTCCCGAAGCATCGGACACGTCGCTGGCATGGTCCCCCGTCAGGCGGAAGCGGATGTAGTCCTTCGGCAGCAGCATGCTGCAAACGCGCTCGTAGCTGGACGGGTCGTGGTCGCGGACCCACAGCAGCTTCGGCAGCGTGAACCCCGTCAAGACGGGATTGGCGATCTGGTCCACCACCATCGCCGGGCCAACGGTGGCGTTGATCCAGTCGACCTGCTCCTGGCTTCGCTGATCGCACCAAATCAGCGCCGGCCGGATGACGGCGCTGGATGAGTCGAGCAGGGTCAGGCCATGCATCTGCCCGGACAGGCCGATGCCGGCGATCTGGTCGCCACGTACGTCGTTGGCCGCTAGAACAGCCTGCACCGCTGTCTGTGCAGCGTCCCACCAGTTCTCCGGCCGCTGCTCCGCCCAAAGCGGACGTTCCATCTGAATGTCTTCGTGCGGTGCGGTCTCGCCACCGACGCAGGAGCCGTCGGCCGTCACAAGCAGGGCCTTCGAGCCCCCAGTGCCAATGTCGATGCCTAGCCAGTACTTCATGTGGGTTCTCCTGCCCTTCCCGGGGACATCCCCGCGGCGAGCGCCTTGATTTCGCGCCTGACACGAAGCGTGAGGTCCTTCGCAGTGGGGCATGCGGGATGGTCCGTGGGAATCGGCGCTCCGATGCGGACCTCCGCCACGCCGGGGCGGAGGTGCCAAGAACCGGGCGGCAAGATCGCGCGTGTTCCCGCGATCGCCACGGGCACGATCGGCACGCCCGCCTTCACGGCGATGTGCGCGGCCCCCGTCTTGAATCGCCGCATCTCGGAGCCCCTGCGGCGGCCACCCTCGGGAAACACGAGGATAGACCGCCCCTCACGAACCTTGTCGGCGGCATGGGCGATGTTGCGCACCGCCACGCGAGGACTCTCGCGGTGCACAGGAAGATGCCCGGCGCGGTCCAAGTGCCATCCGATGAAGGGAATGCGCCATAGTCCTGACCGCGCAAGGATGCGGAACGGCTGTGGCATCAGACTGAACATCAGGGGAGTGTCCAGCAGGCTGAAGTGGTTCGAGGCGAAGACGTAGGGCTGCCCGTCCGCTAGGTTCTCACTTCCAGTGAGCCGCAGCTCCACCAGAAAGACCCTCATCAGCGCCCGCCCCCACGTGCAGGCAATCCGATGCTGCAGGTCGCCGGTGCGATCGACCAGTGAAGACAGCAGCGAAAGGAGGCCCATCACGGTCGTGATGACGATGAGAAGGGGAATCATCCAGCCCACCGAGCGAATCAGACTCAGGCCCTCACGCACGGAACGCAAGACCGATTCTAGCCGAGCATCGCGCGCGCCTCGCCGACGAGAAACAGGGAGCCCGCGACCACGATCCAACGATCGTCCGCAGCCCCTGTACGAGCCGTCGTCAGGGCGTCCGCCACGTTCGGGGCGACTTCAATGGACGAATGCAGGTGACCAGTCAGGGCCTGCAACGCAGCAGGGCTGGCAGCCCGCTGCACCTTGGAACGGGTCAGCACGACCCGGTCCGCGACGGGATAGAGCCAGCCGGCAACCTCCTCGACCGCCTTGTCCCTCGAAGAACCGAAGATCAAGGTCACCTTGCGCCCGCGGGACTCCATCCTGAGGAACCTCGCCAATGCACGCGCGGCCTGCGGATTGTGGGCCGCGTCGAGCAGCACGCGGGAATCCCGCGCAGAGAACTCCAGGCGACCCGGCCACACGGCGCTTGCCAGACCCTCCTCGACATGACTTGCCCGGACGCCAAGCGACCGTAGCGCCGCGATTGCCGCCAAGGCGTTCTCCACCTGGTGCTCTCCCGCCAGTGACAGGGCTATCCGCAGCGTCTCGGGCCTGCTGACAGCCTCGAACCGCCAGCGGCCTTCGATGCTCCGCGGCGCTCGGGCCCGCCACTCGGACTCGACGTCCACGGCCTCCGCTTCGACGGCTTCGCAACGCCGCAGCAGGACCTGCCGGGCCTGTGGCTTCTGGAGTCCGATCACAGCACGGCCGCCAGCCTTGACGATCGCGGCCTTCTCGGCAGCAATCGACTCCAGCTCGCGCCCAAGGTACCGCTCGTGGTCGCGGGCGATCCTTGTGAGCACCGCGAGGTCCGAGCGCACGACGTTGCTGGCGTCCAGCCGCCCGCCGAGGCCCGTTTCGACAATCCGAAAGTCCGTGTCGTGAAGAGAGAACAGGACGAGGCCGACCGCGGTCACTGACTCGAAGAACGTCGGATGCATGCGGCCACCGAACTTGGTCACGACACGTTCGCTTGCTCTGCGAACCGGCTCGATGGCAGCCTCAAGAGCCTCGTCATCAACGGGCTGGCCATTCAGAAGAAAGCGCTCCCGCAGGGACACCAGATGCGGTGACGTGTAGAGTCCCGTGGAGCGGCCGCCAGCCCGCAGCCCGCTCTCAATCATCGCCGCGACCGATCCCTTGCCGTTCGTCCCAGCAATGTGGACGATGCCCCGGGCGCACTCCGGGTGGCCGAGTTCCTTCATCAGGACCTCCATACGGCCCAGCCCGAAGTGCTCCTTGCGAATCGCACCTAGGAGCGAGAACAGGTACCGGACACCCGCGCCGGCCACCGGCATTCCCGACTAGTGTCCGTCAGCGCTAAGAAACTCGAGCGCCGACGCGAGGAACCGCTTCACCTCCGAGCGCGGCACGACGGCGTCGAGCATGCCATGTTTCAGGAGAAACTCAGAACGCTGAAAGCCCTTCGGCAGCTTCTGGCGGATGGTCTGCTCGATCACGCGAGGACCGGCAAAGCCGATCAGCGCACCGGGCTCGGCGATGTTCAGGTCCCCGAGCATGGCGAAGCTCGCCGTGACGCCGCCGGTGGTGGGATCGGTCAGCACGCTGATGTAGGGCAGTCGGGCGCGGTCCAGCTTCTTGAGGGCGGCCGACACCTTCGCCATCTGCACGAGGCTGACCATGCCCTCCATCATGCGGGCGCCACCCGAGGCGGAGACGACCACGAGCGGAAGGCGCTCCGCCAAGGCAAGCTCGGCGGCGCGGGTCAGCTTCTCGCCGACGACCGCGCCCATGCTGCCGCCGATGAAGCGATACTCCATCGCGCAGATCACCAGGTCGCGGTCCTCTAGCCAGCCACGACCGCAGATGATTGCTTCGGTCAGGCCGGTCTTTCGCTCCGCGTCAGCCAACCGTTCGACATACGGCTTGCGGTCGTGGAAGCCAAGAGCGTTCGTGGAGCGCAGCGCACCGCCCACGTCCTGCCACGTTCCGTCGTCGAAGAGCATCTCGAGCCGCTTGCGGGCGTCGATCTTGAAATGGAATCCGCACTTCGAGCAGACCATCCCCTGCGCCTCGAGGTCCTTCTTCCAGATCGGTGAGGAACACGAGTCGCACTTGATCCAGAGTCCCTCTGTGTGGACCCGCTTGCGCCCGTTCTCGCGGCGATACCAACCCACTGGCAGCGGCGCCCGAAACCCTGGGCACCAAGAATTGTTCCGATCATAGCCCGCCCGCCCGCCGGCCTCAATCCCAAGGCCAAGGGAGGGTCCTCTACTAGACCAGCATGGGGAACAGGCTGGGCTGGCTCTGCTCCGGCGCCGGTGACTCGACCGTGTCCCAGTCCTCGATGGCGTTTGCAAGACTATGCCGCTTCCGGATGCGGTCCATCTTCGCGGCGAGCCAGGAACGGTATTCCGGCGTGACGTAGGCGTTGTAGCGATAGTGACCCGCGTAGCGAGCTGCGATGTCCGGGAACTGCTTCTTCAAGAACGGCATCAGCCGTTCGCGCGCCTCCCTGTGAAGAAACAGCGGGTGGCCGGTCCAGTACGCAGCACCGGCCTCGGAGGCCGACCTAGCCACGGCGTCAAGGCTGGCTGTCGTGTCGGTCAGCAAGGGCAGCACCGGTGCGCTGAACACGCCGACCTTGATGTTGTGGGAACACAGCTTCCCAACGACGTCGAAGCGCTGCGATGGTCGCGACGCCTTGGGCTCCAATACGCGAGCAAGATCCTCGTCGGCGGTCGTGACAGTGATGTTGACGTGCAGCCAGTTGTGCTTCGCGATCTCCTGCAGCAGATCGATGTCGCGGGTGATCAAACTTGATTTGGTGGTGATCCCGATACGGTGTCCGGCGCTGTCCGCAAAGGCCTCGAGGATGCCCCGTGTGGTCTCGAAGCGACGTTCTGCAGGCTGGTAGGGATCCGTTCCGGTGCCGATCGCGATCGGTCCGACAACCCCTCGCGCGAGTTCCCGCGCAAGGATCTCCTTCGCTTCGCTCTTCGCGAAGATGAGCGAAGCGAACTGCCGCGGGTCGTCGAGCCCCAGATACTTGTGCGTGTACACGGCGTAGCAGTAGTGGCAACCGATCTCGCAGCCTCTGTACGGATTGATAGTCCAGCGAAAGCTCATCCGCTGACTGCTGCAGCGATTGAGGATGCTCTTCGAGGGCAGACTGCGATACTCCACAAACCTCTTGGAGGCGAGTACGGCGCCGTTCGCAGCCTGAGCGACAATACCGGTCGAATTGGCTGTCATAAACGTATTATATTCGTCTTTTATTTTAATTTGTCAAGTATGACTCTCGATTCATGTCCTTTGCTCCGGCCAGCGACCGTGCACTCTGGTTCGAAGCACCCTTGCATCGGCGCCAGGCGCAGGCTCGCTTGGATAGCGAGAGGTCGCTGCCGCCGTTGCGCGGAGCCTCATTACGAACGATGCGCAGCGGCTGGTAGTCGGTGCACCGACCTAGTGGTCGGCTTGCGATTCGCCAGACCTAGGCCGGATTCTCGCGCAGGATGCACAGCATCCGCCGCAACGGTTCCGCGGCGCCCCACAGGAGCTGGTCTCCCACGGTGAACGCTCCCAGGTACTCAGGCCCCATCGCCAGCTTGCGGAGGCGTCCAACGGCAACATCCAGCGAGCCGGCCACTGCGGTCGGTGTGAGCTCTCGGAGGGTCGCCTCCCTGGTGTTCTCGACGAGACGCACCCACGGGTGGGCATCGCTCACGAGGGAGGCGGCCTCCTCCAAGGAGATGGGGCGGGTCAGCTTGATGCACAGCCCTTGGCTGTGGCATCGCAGTGCGTCGACACGTGCGCAAGTGCCGTCGATCTTGACGGGAGGATTCGCGTCGAGGATCTTCGACGCCTCGACGCCTGCCTTCCATTCCTCTCGCGTCTGGCCGTGCTCCTCGGCACCGCCGATCCATGGAAGAACGCTCCCAACGAGGGGGGCCCCGATCTCCTCCGCCGGAAAGTCCGAGGATCGCTGCGCCGCCGTGACCGCCCGTTCCAGATCCACGCTCGATGCAGCTTCGAGGTCAACCTCCGCCAGCGGCAGCCAGCGTATCTGCTTCGCTAGCTCCTTGAGACTCCGGGCGCCCGCACCGGAGACCGCCTGGTAGGTCATGGTGCTGATCCACTCCACGAGACCCGCTCGATACAAGCCGACCGTCGCCATGAGAAGCAGGCTCACGGTACAGTTCGCACCGACAAAAGTGCGGCAGCCATTGAGCAGCCGCGAACGAACGCGGTCACCGTTCACGGGATCCAGTACGAGCTCGGCGCTGTCGTCGAGACGGAGTGTCGAGGCGGCGTCGATCCAGCAACCATTCCATCCGGTGTCGCGCAGAGGCCCATAGACGCCCTTGGTGTAGTCTCCGCCTTGGCAGGTGATCACGGTGTCGCAGTGCGACAGCGCCACGAGGTCGTAAGCGTCCTCGAGGTGATCTGATGCAGCACCGCTTGGGCTAGGCCCCCCCGGATTCGACGTGCTGAAGAAATGGACCTCGAGGCCCTCAAGGTCCCCCTCGGACCGCATGCGGTCCAGCAGAACGCCACCCACCATCCCGCGCCAGCCGACGAACCCTACGCGCACGTCCGTAACTCTCCGAACGCTGTCCAGACTCAGTGCAGGATCTCAGGCTGCCCGTCCAGCCTAGTCGCCGGCTGAATCAGGTGTGTCGTTCTCCCGCCACGCGCTGACGCGGAGCCGCAGACACACCCAGCACAGACCGTCGGACCGCTTTGTAGCACCCGCGGCGCCACAGATCCGACAGGGCGTCTCGGTGACCGGGATCGAAGCGATCACGTGCTCCCTAGCCGCACCGATCACCGCCGGATCGAAAAACAGGTTCTGCGCACTTGGAGACTTGGTTGTCTTGCCCATCAGATCCCTGCCCCCGTGGCAGTCTTCACTATAGACTGCGGGCCCAACAAGCGTCCATGCGAATTGGAACGGTCTTGACGACCGCAATGAATGCGGACGGAGCGGAGTGGTTCCAGTGGATGCCGAGCCCAGCCCGATCCGGGAAGGTCCCATGAGATCGACCCATACAATGGGGCGGTGATCCGCGCCCTAGCCATCCCCTTGCTAGCTGCCTTCGCCATGGGAGGACACGCCGAAGTGCACGAATTCACGATTCAGGTCGAGGACGAGGTGCTCGAGGACCTTCAGTCTCGGCTGCAACGCACGCGGCTTCCCGGCCAAATCCCGGGCAGCAGCTGGGACTACGGCGCGGACAGGGCCTACGTTGATGAGCTTCTTGAGTACTGGCGCACGGAGTACGACTGGCGACGCCATGAAGTGGAGCTCAACGCCCTCCCGCACTTCAAGACGGAAGTGGACGGCATCAACCTGCACTTCGTCCACATCCGGTCGAAGGAGCCCTCTGCCATGCCACTGGTCATCACGCACGGCTGGCCAGGCTCCATCTACGAATTCATGGAGGTGATCGGGCCGCTGACCGACCCCGTCGCCCACGGCGGAAGCGCCGAGGACGCCTTTCATCTCGTGCTGCCGTCCATGCCCGGATACGGCTTCTCCGGCCCATCTCTGGAGAGGGGCATGAGCGTCGACCGCGTTGCGAGCGTTGTGGCCAGCCTGATGGAGCGCCTCGGATACGAGCGCTACGCCGCCCAGGGCGGCGACTGGGGCTCGGGCGTCTCATCTTGGCTCGCACGCGACTTCGAGGAGCGCTTGATCGGGATCCACCTCAACATGGTCGGTGGCGGCCCGCCCGAGGGCATGGAGGATCCGGAGGCAGGAATCCCCGACTGGGAGCTCAAGCGGCACCGGGAACGGGCTGCTTGGTGGCGTGGCGAGAACGCCTACGGCAACATCCAGGGAACCAAGCCGCTGACACTCGCCTACGGGCTCAACGACTCGCCTGCCGGCTTGGCGGCATGGATCGTCGAGAAGTTCCGCGCCTGGAGCGATTGCAACGGTGACATCGAGAGCCGGTTCACCAAAGACCAGCTACTGACGAACATCATGCTGTACTGGACGACCGAGGCTATGCCGTCTGCGGTGCGCCTGTACTACGAGTCGAGGCGGTCGGGCCGTGCAGTGCGCCGATCCTCTGTCCCGACTGCCATAGCGGTCTTCCCCGGCGAGATCTTCTTCTCGCCCCGCAAGTGGGTCGAAGCCCGCTACCACGTCCAGCAGTGGACGGAGATGCCCCGCGGCGGACACTTCGCCGCGATGGAAGAGCCCGAGCTGTACGTGGAGGACGTGCGGAAGTTCTTCCGGACCCTGCGCTAGACGACGCTCAGTTCGGAACAGCGAACTCCGCAAGCCTGGCCTGGATCTCCGATTCGGGGATCCAGCGCCCGCGCACCATCACGCCCTGGCGCCGCACCAAGTTGCCGATGTCGTCCAGCGGGCTGCCGGACAGGAGGATCAGGTCTGCCCGCCGTCCTGCAGCCACCTGGCCGAAGGCGTCGCTGCCGAAGTGCTTCGCCGCCGCCCGCGTGGCGCTCTCCAAGATCTCGTAGGGTGTCATTCCCGCGGAGGCCATGATCGCCATCTCGCGGTGGATCGAGAACCCGGGGACGTTGAATATCTGCGGTGCATCGGTGCCGAAGATGATCGGCACACCGGCGTCGCGCAGGGCTGCGAGCACTTTCTTGCGGATCTCGATGATTCTGGCTCCAGCCTCCGGGTTGAGCCGCTCCCTGCGGTTCCGCTGGGACTCCATCCACGCATCGACCGTTTGCTGGGGCATGTACTGGAGGCCATCGACGGACTCGTAGTGCTCGACAGGCACGTCCGCGTTGAACGTCTCCCAGAGGGCCAGCGTGGGGACGACGCCAGCGCCAGCCTCCCGTGTGGCGTCCACAACCGAAGGGATCTTGCCCTCGTCCAGGTGCAGCGCCATCTCCCGGGACCGTACGGAAGCCTCGGCGTTCCGCATGGGCGATTCGTCGGCTTCGAGCGATTCGACGAATCCGTCCATGTGGTCGACGGTCCCCTGGCCAGCCTCCAGAGCCCGTATCAAACCGACATCGTTGGGCACATGCCCGCCGAAGGGGATGCCCACAGCGTTCGCCTCGTCGGCAATGGCATCGTAGGTCTCGACCTCGAGACCCTCGAGGATCTTCAGCAGATCGAATCCAGCTACATGCAGATCCCTCACCTTGCTGCGCGCCGCGTCGGGCGACAGATCCTCGGAACCCCGGAATGCAGGTCCAGCCGCGTAGAGCGTTGGGCCGAGGCGCTCCCCGTTCTCGATCGCGTCGCGCAGCTCGATATGAAACGGATTTCCGAGCATCCCCCGGACGGTTGTGACACCGTTGGACAGGAACAGGTAGAGAATCCGGTCGACTTCCTCGGGCGGCGTGTCGGGACCCGGCAAGTGGCCGTGCATCTCCGTGATGCCGGGCATTAGAAACTGCCCCGTGCCGTCGATCACTGTCGCCGCACGCGGCGTACCGCCCTCGTCGGTCGGCTGCACGCTCACGATCTGACCGTCCTGAACCAGGACGGTCTGCGAAGGCAGAACCCGCTCGGAATCCATCGGCAGGACGTTGACGTTGATGAACGCAACCGTACCGTCGGGGGCGGCCTGGCATCCGCACAGGGCGGCCGCTGCGATCCATCCCAGAATGCGCTCCATGTTGTGCCTCTCCTTCGCTTCGGCGCCGTTCCCGCCGGTCGGCGTCAGTCCTCGGGCTCCTGGAAGTTCGCCACCATGTACTCGTGGTACGGCCCCCTGAGGAATCCCATGAAGATCTCGTTGACGAGCTTAATGCCCTTCGCGACGAGGTAGTCTAGGTCGCCGTCGAGACTCTCCAGACCCACTGACACCTCACCCAGCCGATTCACAGCAGTGACCCGTACGCGGTCGGCATCGATCCGCCGGTGATTGGGCAGATCCTTGGCGGCGCGACCCTTCAAGAACGCCCGGAAGTCCTTGTACAGCGGTTCCTGGCGCGGCAGGTTCGGCAGCAGTCTGGGGAACCAGAGCTTGTTGCGCGAGGGCTTGAAGACGATTCGCGTCGGGCGCTCCTTTAGCCAGGCCACCGAGCAGTCCAACTGACCTCGCCGACGCACGGCCGCGAAAGTCCAGAAAACGCCGCGGTCCGCCCGTTCGCGGAGAAGGGTCTCCACGACATCGGCCCGCGTCCTCGCGGCAGACATCAGTGGTAGTAGGCCATGCAGCCGGGCTCGACCTTTTGCAGCATGCCCGGCGCATAGTCCATCTGACTCCAGAACTCCTTGATCGCCTGGCAGTTGATCACAGTCGAGACCCCATCGGCTGCCGCAAGCTGGTAGCTCCGCTTCAGGGCGGGCGCGAAGTCGGCCGCATTGGTCACGTACTCGCCGCGCGCGCCAAGCGCCTCGCCAATCTTCTCGTAGCGCAGGTTCTCCTGGAAGAGATACATGTGCTGGGCCCGAGCCGTGTCGGTACGCCCACCGCTTGCGCCAGCGCGCCAGACACCCCAGGCGTTGTTGTTGTAGACGACCAAGACGGCCGGAATGCGGTACTTGGCGAGCGTCTCGATCTCCATGGCGGAGTAGGCGAACCCCGCATCACCGGTGACGCCGACGACCGGTGCTCCCTTGTACGGGGCCTGCGGCCCCGTACCCTGCTGCACGGCGGCTCCGACGCCGACGGTGTAGCCCACATCGGGACCGATGGCCCCGTACTGGTAGGCACCGTTGCAGATCTGGCCAGGACGATAGGCGCGCAGTCGCCTGCGCGTGTACCTCGCAATCCCGTATCCGCCGGAGATGGTCGTCGTCTGCTCGCGTGGGATGTCACCTTCATAGAGGAGGTCCGAGATTCCCTTGGCGATCACCGCGGGATGCACGCAGGAGGCCTGCTCGCTGTATTTGAGACCGAGTGCATAGTGCTCGTCGTTCTCTTTCTCGAAGCTGGCGCGCGCGGCCGCCAGCTCGTCGCGCCAGGCGGGACGCTTCTTCGGCCGCAGGGCCGACTCGAGCGCCTCCAAGGCGGCTTTTTCGCAACTGACGATGCCCAACGCGATCGGAAGGTTTCGACCGATGTCGGAAGCGTCAGGATCGATGCGGATGTAGGAGACATCGGGGTCGAAGGAGTACTCGCCGAGATTGGGCATGCAGTACTGCCCGACAAGAACGACGAGATCCGCGCTTAGTAACGCGTCCGGGGCGGTACTGGCCGAGAGCGGGTGCGCGTCACCGAAATGCCCTCGGCTGGGGCCGGACTCGACCACGGCGATGTCCGCCTTCTCGGCCACCGCGCGCAACGCCTCCCATGCCTTGCTGTAGAAGACACCGGCGCTGGCGACGATGATCGGCCGCTCCGCCTTGTCCAGCATGTCCGCGGCCTTGGCGATCTCCTTCGGCGACGGATGCGGACGGGTCTCGGTCCGGTACTCCGACTTGTCGTGGAAGAACCGCAGGCTCTCGGCGTTGTCGAACGACTGGCGCGCCACCTCTCCGGGGAAGTCCAGGTGCACGGGCCTCGGCACACCACTCTTGAGCTGGCGGAATGCATAGCCCGCGTACTCGTGGACCCTCTCGGGGTTGATTAGACGCTTGCCGTACTTGCGCATGCCCTCGGTCGTCGGCTGCTGATATACCCTCTGGATCCCCTGTTCGGTGTCCTCGAGCGCAAGGGTCATGTTGCTGGCCAGAACGAGAAGCGGGGTCCTCGCGGCGTTGGCGGCGCCGATGCCCATGATCATGTTGGTGAAGCCGGGCCCCTCCGTACCAGAGGCGGCGACGACCTCGCCGGTCACGCGCGCGAAGCCATCGGCGGCCGAGCACATCATGCCCTCTGTCCGGCCGCCGTAGCAGGGCACGCCCTCGGAGGCGATCGCGTTGATCACTGGATAGTTGCCGGGAGCGCAGAACAGGGCTGCCAGCCCCTCCTGCCGACATGCCCGGGCAAACACCTGCGCGCCGGACATCGGGAAGTCCGCCGGCTTGGGCGCTTCTTCAAGAGCGCTCGGCACCTCGTCAGGTATCTGGATGTTGCCGTCGCGGCTCGCCGTCGTCGAGGCGACGGCCTCGGCGCCGCCCGCTGCCACTGCCGCGGCTACCGCGCCGCCCGACACGAACTTGCGCCGAGACACCGCGCTCTTGGCCTCACTTCGCTTGGTTGCCATGGTTGTCCTCCTGCGGCCCTCAGGGGCCTCCTGCGCCTTTCGGCGAACCCGCTCCGGGCGGCCCGATGCTGCGGATGAACAGCACCAGCTCCCAAATCCTGGCATCCTCCAGCTTCGACCCGAACGCCGGCATCTCGTGCCCCGCTCCGTCACGGATCGAGAGAAACAGTGCTCGGTCGGACGTGCCATAGCGCCAGTGCGACGGATCGCGCAGGCTGGGCGCCTCGAAGTCAGGGTTCGCTTGCGCCTTGCCGTCAGCACCGTGACAGTACTGGCACAGCCGCAGATAGGTGCTGCGTCCGTCCCTGACTGCGGCAGCGCTGGCCTCCAGGGGATTCACCAGCGCATCGGCGCCAGCTCGCTCGTCGGCTACTGCAAGCGGCATCGCCGCAAGCATCGCGCAAAGCGTCAGGGTGCCTCTCATGGGACCGAACCCGCGGTCGCGGGCACGCCGTCAGACCGTGCCAACACGGGTAGAGACAGAATAGACGAGCCGCAGCAAGACTGCCAATCCGCGGGTGCGCACAAAGAAGGACGGCGATCGCTCGCGCCCGACATCGTAAAGGGGGTGCCGGAGGGGTTTGGTTTCAGGGGTCTATTGCTGAGGATTGCTATGCGTTGTTGGGGTTCCCCCCCGGCAGTTCATACAATACTCCTTCTCATAGGCATTGGCAAGAAATTTCTTCCATTTCTTGTAGATCGTGGACGGGCTCCTTGATGGAAGCACCCAACCTGTTGATTCAACATGACTTCCAAATCTGTGACATCGAAGGTGCGGACTTGAGTCCCTATGTTTGAGCGGATTTTAGGGTGCAGTGATCGCCAGCGGACGAATCGGAGAGCCGGTGCCGCCCCGGATGCGCAAGGGAGAGGCTGTGAAGACGAACTCCCGGACGCCGGAGCGCGCCAAGCCCTCCAGGTCCAGCGCCTCGATGATATGGATGCCGCTTTCGACCAGCAGATGAACGTGCACAGGCATGGTGGGCGCGGGCATGGACTCGAAGGCGATGGTGTCGGAACCGGCCGCAAACACCCCCTGAGCACTGAGCCACTCCGCCGCCTCGCGGTTCACGCCAGGACAGTGCAGGCTGTTGATGTATCGACCCGGCTCGAACCAGTAGCGTGCCCAGCCGGTGCGGACGAGCACGACATCGCCGGGCTCGACCGCGACCTCGGCGCGCTCTGCGGCCCGCCTCAGACAGTCGGCGTCCGCGACGAAGTCCGGCGCCAGCGCGTCCACTCCATCGTCGCCAGCGACGTCTAGCAGAATCCCGCGCCGAAAGATCGGGTCGATGGTGTCTACGTGGTGGACGGCCAGGCCCGCGCCATGGGACTGGCTGACGGCTGCATCGGCGCCCCCATGGAGCCGACCCCTGAACGAGAAGTGGCACAGGGCGTCGATGTGCGTCCCGACATGGCCGCCAAGGGCGATCGACTCCGCAGCCGCGCTGACCTCGCCAGCGACGCTCTCTCCGTGGGCCTTGTTGAGGCCGTAGAGAAACGGGGGATGGTTGGGGTGGTGCGGCATCCCGACGTAGTACGGCTGGGCAAGATCGATCGTCCGGGCCTGGCCGAGACGGTCGAGAAGCGCTCGCGTATGCATAGCGCCGCATTCTATCGCCGAGCCGCGCGGGCGAGAGGTCGGCACCATCCGGAGCAGCGGCGCGGGTCCTGCAGGGCGCTGGAAAGTGCCTGTGATATTCTCGAAACTCGACGGCATGCAGGCGCCTCGGGCCGCGTGACGAGGGCCCGGGTCTCTGCATCTCCCATGAACTGCAGCTTCAGCGGGTTACCGGTTCCAACCGACAAGCTCTTCGTCCTGTACTACCCGCCCGCCATGTCCTACCAGACATGGGACCAGTCGTACTTCGCAGCGGCGCGTGCGCGGGAGGCACTGCACTCCCTCACGGACGCCCTGGAGAACTTCTTCGGCCGCTATGTCCTGACCCGCGACCTCGTGCCCGCGGTAGCCGCAGTCCTCGCCGGACTCATCACGGCGTGCTTGTGGGTCTACTTAGTGACCTCGGGCTGGGGCGCCATGGGATTCGCGAGCCGCTACCTGCTGCCGCTACTGGCGCTGGCCCTGCTCTTTTTTGGCCGTGTGCGCCTCCGCAGGTTCTTTTGGCGCTGGAGAGCGTGGCGCGAGGAGGGCAGCAAGGCGGTCGACGACGAGCTGACGGCGATCCGGGAGGTCATGGCGGACCTGCCCGAGGATCCGGACGCCGAGGACGCGGCGGCCATCATGCGACGCAAGTGCCCTTCGGTGCTGTCCGACCTAGCCTTCTTCGGCCAGAACTTTAACGCGTTCACCTACATGGACTTTGTGCTCAGCCCGAGACTGATACACCCGGGCGAGCCCAAGGACCTGCCGCAGAGCCACAGCCTCCACCGCGACGCCTACTACGTAGGCGACGTGGTGTACGACAGCTGGCGGATGTTCCAGAAGGACCGGCGCAGAACCGTCGATCCCCGGTTCATCGGCAGTGGGGGCCGGCGCGGCGTAATCTGAACCGGGACCGCGCTAGATTCGCGACGCGGCGAGCCCCTCCAAGGGGTGCTCGCGGCTACGCAGCGGGAACGGCACAGGGCCACCCCGCAACTGCGAAGCGTAAACGCCCTGCGTCATCTCGACGGTCCAGCGTCCGGCTCGCTCGCTGCACAAGGGCTCCCGCTCCGACTCGATTGCGTCCAGGAGATCCTCGACCATCAGGGCGTTCGCGGTCAGGTGGCGCTCCGATCCAAACGTGCGGTGCTTGGCCTCGATGGGCTCCCATGCATGCTTCTCGTCCGGCACCCAGGCAGGGCTGCGCAGCACGAAGGCTGAGGAGCCCTCGGAGTAGACCTCGTTCGGAAGGAAGAGCGTCCCCTTCGAGCCGTAGACGTGCGTGCCGAAGCGCCATTCGTGCGTGGCGCTGGACTCCTTGGAGCTGAAGTAGCCATGGACAGAGCTGCCGAAGGAGAACATGGCCGCGATCTGGCGGGCAGCGATTGGACCGATCGGCTCGGTCGGAGTGCGCAGCTGCCCCGCATCAAGGTCCTTCCCCTGCTCCCCGACCTGCGCGAAGACCCACTCCGGATCGCCGAGAAAAGCACGCATCATGTCGAAAATGTGCGATCCCAGCACCACGAGGTCCTCCCCTCCGGCCCTCGAGTCCTCCTTGCCGCGGCCCCGCAACTCGTGGATCTCACCCAGCTCGCCCTCCTCGACCATGCGAAGGGCTGCCAGCGTCAGCGGCGAAGTGCGCATCTGGTGGGCGATCTGAACCCTGACTCCAGCCCGGCGAATCGCCGCGACCATGCGGTCCGCGTCAGCCAGATTGGGCGCGAACGGCTTTTCGCAGTACATGTGGCAGCCAGCGTCTGCGGCCGCGGTCACCATGGCTAGGCGCTGGTCGGTGTGGCGGGGGCAGACGCTGACGATGTCAGGCCTTTCCTTCGCCAGGAGTTCGCGGTAGTCCGCGTAGGCCTTGGCAGCGCCGGTCCGCTCCTGCGCCTCGGCCCGCCCGTCCGGGTCGGGATCGGCAACCGCGACAACCTCGGTCTGGGGGAAGGCCTTCCAGACGTCACCGATGCCGTGGCCGAAGCCTCCTCGACCCGAGTGGCCAATCACCCCGACGCGGTAGCGACGCTGCGCCACCGCCGGCACCGCGGCGAGAGGGCTCAGCAGGAATCGACGCCGATCCATTCCACCCGCCACCACTTCATGGCGCGGCTACTCGGCCGCCACCAGCTCCTGTCCGCCTTCCTGCCAGCCCTCGATGCCGCCGAACTGGATCTCGCTCTCGTAGCCGTTGTCGCGAAGTATGGCCGCCGCACGGGAGGCCCGACCACCGCGTCGTCAATAGGCCACGATCGGCTTGTCGCGGGGCACCTCGTCCAGGCGCGCTTCGAGCTCTTCGATCGGAATGTGGTTGTAGCCCGCGATGACACCGTCGTTCTCGAGTTCCTCGGGCGTGCGAACGTCCAGCAGGAAGATGTCCTCGCCAGCGGCAAGCCGCGATGCCACGTCCGCAACGTCCAATTCCGTCGGGTCGGCCGCCGCCTGCTCAGCCGCGACATCCACGGCGGTGCCCTCCTCAGGGGCCGCACCGCAGCTGATGGCGAACACCATCAGGGTCGCGAGCAGACCGCACTGAAACAGGTAAGTCATCACACACCTCCGAACTACGCGTGCCAACCGAGGGTCGATGCCTCGGGAATCCTGCGCACCAAGTCGGCGAGCTCGGTGCGGTTCTCCGCGCCTATGGTGAAACAGTCGATGCAGTCAAGCGCCATCGCGTGCTGCAATCCCTCGCCAACGCGGTTACGCATGACGCCTTCGCCCAAGATTTTCATGCCGATGACGCCCTTGCCGGCAGCCTTGATCCTGCAGAGTTCCTCCACCACGGTCGCCGGATCGGCGTCCATGCGCGCTCCGATTGGGTTGATGCGGGCGAGGTCGACATCTATGAACTCCTGCTTGTGGACCTGGCGCAGGGCGGGCAGCGAGTGGCAGGAGATACCGCGCGACCGGATGATCCCCTTCTGCCTGTACTCGTTGATCACGTCGATCGCTCCGGCGCGCTGTTCCGGCCAGTCCTCCTCACGCACGGCGTGGAGCAGGAACAGGTCGATGTAGTCGGTGCCAAGCTCCCTCCGGATGCGCTCGATGTCGTCGCGCATCGCTGCGGCCGACTTCGAAGTGGACTTCGTCATGATGACGACCTTTTCGCGCGGGATGTGCTGGAGCGCGGCCTTGAGGTGCGGATGGCTGCCGTAGGCATCGGCGGTGTCCCAGAATGTGATGCCGCTGTCGAAGCCATAGCGATAGAGGTCCGTCAACCCTGCAACGCCGAGCTTGCGTGTCTGGTTCGACGCTCCCTTGAACCCCTTCGTGCCGGTGCCCATGGCCAGGCGCGATGGCTTGAGTCCGTCGGGGCCCAAGGTCACGGTGTCGTAGGCAAAACGGCGCTCAGGACGCTCCAGGAACCCCGTCGAAGGGGCGCCGAACAGGCGCTGCTGCACCGCCGCGACAGGCAATCCCGCAGCAAGCGAGTGAAGAATGAAGTCTCGGCGTCTCATGGAGTCGGAACCGTAGTCAGGCTACCACAGGGACCACCTCACGCCGCGGGTTCGACCCGCATGTCGAACGCCTCGAGCAGCCGTCGATCCGTGGCCCGGTCCGCCCTGGGAAAGCCCAGTGGATTGCGCTCCTCCCGGAAGATCGAATCCAGTTCGCGGCCCTCCGCAAGCAGTTCCTCGTGCGTCGGAAACTCCAGCAGGTCCGTCCCTCTCCAGGGTCGCAACGAATCGGCCGCGAGGTCGGCCCCCGCGAGGTAATCTGCACGGCGAGCGCCCATGAGCCAGACCGCGGGAAGCAAGTAGCCACGGAACGGTCGGCGCCCGAGGTCGAACTCGTGGAGCATGCGTCGCCGCAGGTGCTCCAGCCGGACCTTGTTGAGCTCGGCCGGAATGCACATCTCGAATTCCGGGCGGCCGCAGAAGGACTCGTCGTGCCAGACGTGGGCGGCACGGCAGGCATCCGGCCGAACGGGGTACACCTGACACATGCCGTTCGACAGGTACACACAGGGGCCCAGGTCCAGAAGGGCGCCCAGGCTGGCATCGGCGTCCAGCCGGCAAGCGATCCCTGCGATGCGCTCCGCGAATGCCGGAGCCTCCTCAACCAGCGCAAGGGCCTCGGCTGAAGAGACGATCACCGTCATCCGCTCGCAGCAGGCCGAGCAGCTGGAACGGCACGTCGGAAGGCCCACGCGGCCCTCCCAGGACCGGACGAGTCTCCCGACGTCGACGTCGATCGCGCTCAAGGCTTGGCGCTGATCTTGAGGTTGCGGTAGTGCGCGACGGTGGAACCCTCCAGCCAGAGGGCCACGCTGCCCTTGCCGTCCGCCCCGGACTTGAGGTCGTTGACGATCAGGGTGGGCTGTTCGGCGCCGCTGACGTAGAGGCGCGCCTTCTCGCCGTCAACCTCGATCTTCAACGAAATCCACTCGCCGGGAACTAGATCTGCATAGGTCTCGTAGCGGCTGGGCGTCTCGCTCCGGAACCGATACCAGGTCCATTCGGGATGCGAGATGTACTGCACGCTGTGATTGCGGCGCTCCTGGTCGTCGGCGCGACCATTGGTCGGCCGCAGGTAGAAGCAGTCGTAAGTCTTGTGGTCTCCCTGCAGGCGGAAGGCCACTCCGACGAATCCGCGGGCGCCACCCTGTGCGCCAGGAGCAGGCTGGCCAGAGACCTCGAGCTCGATCGTGCCGTTGCTGAACTCCACGCCCTTCACGACCGCAAGATGGCTCGTCCGGAACCGCTCGAAGGTCCCCGGACCGCTCGGCTGCTCGCCGCGAGCGCGCATGGCCGCCAGCGCTGCCTGCCGGTTCTCCGCAGCGGCCTTCACCACCGCAGGATCCGCAACGACCTTGAGTCCGCTGCGGCCCTTCAGCGTGTCGGCCTCCACGACGACGTTGACCAGCTCCAAGCCATCCCCCGACGCCAGTGCCAGATCCTGCGCCGCGACAGGTGAAGTCACCACGGCCAGGCCGAGCGCCAAAACGGCGGTCGGCCTGGCCGTGCGGAGGCGGGCTTGCATCACTCGTTCCAGGGAGGGGTGACGCCGTTCACTCGGGCATAGGCAATCGACTGCCCCAGATGCTCGTGCGCATGGCCGAGCATCATGTGCAGGGCGCCACGCGCCGTGGTGTCCTGGCCGAACATCTTCATCGGCTTTTCGGCGTCACCCGCACCCAGGCTGCTGATCGCGTCAGCGATGTGTGCGAAGCCAGCCTTCAGCTTGGCAATCGTCTCGGCCTTGTCAGTCGTGGACTTATCCAAGCCCCGGAGATTGAGGCCCTCCGGCGGCATCTTCCCAAAGGCGCGCGCTATGCCGTAGTTCGCCGCCGCGACGTGAAGGAAGACTTCGCTGATCGATCGGACATCGTCAGCTGGACGCCACGTGTACTTGTCCGCGCTCACGGCCTCAGCGAGGCCCACGAACTTACCTTCCAAGCTCTTGAGGGTTCCCTGCGCCTCTTCGAGATACGCGTTGTTGTCGGCCGACGCCACGGGAACTGCAACCAATAGAACCGCGACGGCCAGCGCCACAAGTCGAATGCTTCTGCTCATTTGCATACTCCTGATACTGATGATGGACACCGGTCTCGCGTCGACAGCTAGGAGCCGCCTCGGGAGACCCTTGCTAAGTTGTAGGCGCAGTCTGGGATCGTGTGGTTACCATGACGGGCCGCGAGCGGTGCGTAGCCGGGGTTGAACGGGCTGTCTTTGGGTGCTCAACTCGGGACGCGGCTCGTAGACTGGGGTCGTAAGGTGGCGCACACGAGGCGATTCTCGCCTCGACTGCGCACCGAGGGCCGACAGAGCGCCTGGCAGACGGTCATGAAGGGAAGGACCGGCCTTGGCCTGAGCGTTGCGGTCCTAAGCGGACTGGGCTGCCTGTCCGAACCTGCAGCCCCATTGGAGGAGGATCTCCACTACTCGCGCAACCGCGTCGAACGCTACGCCGGCCTGGAGCCCGAGGCTCCAGTCCTCGACGTGCTCGACTTCGACACCCCTGTGCGCATCCTCGAAGCGCATCGCAGCTACGTCCGCGTGCGCACAGAGGACGAGCAGGAGGGCTGGGTGCCACGGTCCTCGCTGCTGGACCTCAAGCTGCGTCAGCGGGTGCGGTTGCTCACGAGTCTCACCGCCGCGTCGCCAGCACAGGGACTGTATCGCTCCAGGGACACGCTCAACGTCCACGTCGAGCCGTACCGCTGGTCGCCGACGTTCTTCCAGCTCCAGAAGGACGAGGAGTTCGAGGTGCTCGACAGGACGCTGGTGGACCGGTTGCCCGCTGCCGCCGTCGAATCGCCCGCAGAGTATCCGCCCACAGGCCTGGACCACTGGTACCTCGTGCGCATTCCACGGATCTCGCAGACCGGATGGCTGATCGCCAACATGGCCTACGCGGACCTTCCTCTGGAGATCGTCCGGCTTGCTAGAGGCCGCCAGATCAGCGGCTACCACCGGCTGGGCGCCACCACCGACGAGTCAACGGGCGAGCAGAAGCCAACCTGGCTCTGGGTTCAGTCGAGCCGACGGGACGGACCGGAGGACTTCGACAGCCTGTCGGTCTTTCAGTGGGACCCCCACCGCAGCCGCTACTTGATCATTCGCCAAGAGAACGGCCTCACCGGCCTGCTGCCAGTGACCGTCGATCCGACCAGGGGCTCGGGGGGCAGCGCCGAAAGGGGCGTCCGGATCCTGATCGAGAAGGAAGGCGCCCTGTTCGAGCGAAGCTACCTGTACGCGGGGCGCCGGTTCCGCCGGCTCGGCGACGAGGCCGTGATAGGCATCCCGACCCACTCCCCGAGCGGCTTCTTCAACGAAAGATACCGTCCAGGAGAGGCCTACTGAGATGAAGAAGGTTACGGACGGCGGTTTCTCTCCTTCTTGATGGCAGGCCAGATAACTATCGTATTTTCAACCAGATAGAAAATCGATTGGTATAGTGACGCAATGCTGGACCGCTTCCTTCGGGCGTGCCGCCGCCTTCCCACGGACTGCCCGCCCGTGTGGTTCATGCGGCAGGCGGGACGGTACATGGAGGAGTACCGGCAGCTGCGCAGGAGCCACCCGATCCTGGAGATCTGCAAGACGCCGAGGCTGGCCGCCGAGGTCACGCAGCAGCCGATCGAGGCACTCGACGTGGACGCGGCGATCATCTTCGCCGACCTTCTCCTACCGGTCGAGCCCATGGGTCTGCACCTCGAGTTCGTAAGCGGCGAAGGTCCGCGCATCAGCCCTCCAGTGCGCACAGCGCGGGACGTGCGGAGGCTCCGTACAGACCGCTTCGAGGATCTCGGCTACGTGGGCGAGTCCATCGCGCTCGTGCGGAAGCAGCTGAATGGCCGTGTGCCAGTGGTCGGGTTTGTGGGCGCACCGTTCACGCTGGCGAGCTACATGATCGAGGGCGGCAGTTCCCGGCACTACGCGCGGACGAAGCGAATGATGTGGGGAGAGCCTGAAGCCTGGCGTGACCTGATGGAGTGCATCGTCGGGATCCTCGCTCCCTACGCGGCCTCCCAGGTTTCCGGGGGGGCAGCCGCGATTCAGGTGTTCGACAGCTGGGTCGGAGCGCTCTCGCCAGCGGACTACGCGCGCCACGTGCTGCCGCACTCGCGGGAGCTCGTGCGCCGGATCCGCAGCGAAGGGGTGCCAGTGATCCATTTCGGAACGGGCAATGGCGCGTTTCTGGACGTGTTCGCCCAAGCCGGAGGGGACGTGCTGGGACTCGACTGGCGCGTGGATCTTGGTCGTGCCTGGGACACCGTAGGTCCAGACACGGCCATCCAAGGCAACTTGGATCCGATCGCGCTGCTGGCGCCGCAGGACGAGCTGCGCCGCAAGGTCAATGCGGTGCTCGACGCCGCCGCCGGCAGGCCCGGACACATTTTCAACCTGGGCCACGGCATCATTCCCGAAACGCCGGTGGAAAACGTTCGGGCGGCAGTTGGAATGGTGCGGGATCGGTTTCCTTTGTCGCAGGCATGATCCCGGTTGCCATCGTCGGCGGCGGCATCTCCGGTCTGACAGCCGCGTACTACCTATCGCGCCACGGCATACCGTCCCGACTGTACGAACCGCGGCCAACCCTTGGAGGTCTGATCGCCACGGAGCGCGTCGGGGGCTGTCTCGCAGAAGCCGGTCCGGACAGCTGGCTCGCCGAGAAGTCGTGGATGCGGGATCTCATCGAGGAACTGGGCCTGACCGGGCAGATCATCGACTCCCAGGACGAACAGCGACAGACCTGGATCGTGCGAGACGGTCGACTGCACCGACTTCCCGACAGCATGCGGCTGCTAGCGCCGACCAAGCCATGGCAGATCGCCGGAACCCGGCTTTTCGGCACGCGCACCAAGCTCCGCTTCGCCGCAGAGTGGTTTCGGCGCCCCGCGCGGAGGGACGACCGGTCGGTGGCTGCCTTCGTTGGCGATCATTTCGGCGACGAAGCGGTCGAATACCTCGCCCAGCCCATGCTGTCCGGCGTCTACGGGTCGCCGCCCGAGAGCCTGTCCGCCAACGCTGTCATCCCGCAGTTCGTCTACTACGAGCGCCAATACGGGAGCATCCTCCGCGGCGCCTACCGACAACGCCACCGGAAGCAACGAAAGCCGCTCTTCGAGAGCCTGCGCGGCGGACTGGGCGATCTGGTCGACGCGCTCGCTAGAGCGATCGCAGTCCGCTGCGCAGTCGTCCACGAACGGGTCCAGTCGGTGGAGCGGACCAGCGGGGGCTGGCGAGTGCTCGCCGGGGGGACTTGGACAGACGCCGCAGAGGTGGTGGTCGCAACGCCGGCCAGCAAAGCGGCACAACTGGTGGCCGAAGCCGTTCCGGACCTGTCCGCCGCCCTTGGCTCGATCCGATACGAACCGTCCGTCGTCCTAGCGCTGACATTTCCAGCGGAAGGGTTCGGACGCACGTTGGACGGATTCGGCCTGCTGGTTCCCCGGGCCGAGAAGGCGAACGTGGCCGCCTGCACCTGGGTCAACACCAAGTTCGCAGGCCGCGCCGCACCGGGCACGGTGCTCCTGCGGGCCTTTCTCGGCGGCGAGGCGGCTCACCGCGCGATGGAGACCGACGACCAGCGCGTGGTCGAGGTGGTCGACAGGGAGCTACGCGGCTGGATGGGCTACCGCCCCGCACCCATCACCGGACGGATCTGGCGCTGGCGGACGGCAATGCCGCAGTACCGCCCGGGACACGCAGTGACCCTAGAGAGCATTGCGTCCTCACTGGACACGACACCCGGCCTACATCTCGCAGGGAACGGCTACGACGGACTCGGGATCCCGGACTGCGTGCGCAGGAGCAAGGGCATTGCAGGGAGAATCGCCGCGGCCCGGACCGAGGGAACTAGGACTCCGACCGCCGGATCGCCATGATCGTCATGTCGTCGGTCTGAGGACCGTCCCCACAGAACTGCTGCACCGCTTCGAGAATGGTCGAGAGCATCTCCTCCGGGGCGAGGTCGGCGTACTCTTGAGCCAGATCACGCAGCCGCTCGTCGCCGAACTCGTTCTCTCGGGAGTCCATGGCCTCGCTGAACCCGTCGCTGTAAACCAACAGGGTCTGGCCTGGCTCGAAGCCGACCTGTCCGGACTCGAACGGGAATCCGGGCAGCACGCCGAGCACAGGACCGCCTGTCTCCAGGAGCACGGCTTCCGAACCACCGAGCAGAACCGGCGGGTTGTGGCCGGCGTTGCAGTAGTCCAGGCGGTTCGCCGCCGTGTCGAGCACGCCATAGAACATCGTCACGAACTTGTCGGAGTCGGTGCTCGCATAGAGCATGTCGTTGGATGTTGAGACGCAGTCTCCGATGCTCGGGGCCATGCGGCTCTGGCTGCGGATCGTGGCCTGTACGTTCGACATCAGCAGGGCGGCGGTGATGCCCTTTCCGGACACGTCCGCCAGGCAGAGCCCGAGACGCTCCTCCCCGAGGTCGAGGAAATCGTAGTAGTCCCCGCCGACACGCTTGGCCGGCACGGAATGGCCCGCTACCTGGTAACCGGCGAGGACCGGAGCCTCCTTGGGCAGCAGGTTCTTCTGGATCTCCCGCGCGAGCCGGAGCTCCTCCTGCAGGATTTCGAGAGCCTTCTGCTCCTCTAGCAGCCGGGCGTTCTCGAGCAGCTGGGCGGACTGCGTGGCGATGATGCTGAGAAGCCGCTGGTCGTTCGGCCCGAAATCGCCTCCGGCGGCCTTGTTGAAGACGTTGACGACACCGATCAGCCGACCCTTGAGCTTCATCGGCACGCACAGCAGCGAGCGGATGCCGCCACGGTCCGACGGAGCACGGAAGCGGGAGTCCGTGTCGAAGTCGTTGACGACGAGGGGCCGCTGATGCGTGAGCATCCAACCGGTGATCTGGTCACCGAGACGCATGGGGATGTCGCCCGTATCCTTCTCAACCTTGCGCACCATGGTGCGCAGCGCAGAGCCCTTCTCCAGGCTGTCGAAGAGCAGCACCGCACCTTGCTCCACCTTGAGGTGCTGGATGCACCTGCGGACGATCAGATCGACCGTCTCGTCCAGCGAGGACGCCGAGGAGACGGCGGTGGAGATCTGGTTGAGGATGGAGAGCTCCTCGACCGCCAGCTTGAGGCGGACGTTCTCGCGCTCGAGGCGCTCAATCCGCATTCTGTCGTCCATGGCCTGCCCCACTCTCACTCCGTCGAATCTCCGACGCGCTCCACCAGCTCCAGCAAGACCCCACCGGAGCTCTTTGGATGCACGAACACGTAGCGGTAGCCCTCCGCGCCGATTTGGATGCGGTCTGCAACCAGACGTCTGCCCGAACTGCGGACCGCTTCAACGGCAGCCTCGATATCGTTGACGCCGAGGGCGATGTGATGCAACCCCTCCCCACGACGATCAAGGAACCGCGCGATGACCGAGTGGGGATCGGTGGGCTGCAGCAACTCGATCCGCCCTCCCTCCGCAGGCAGTACAGCGGCCTCGACTCGTTCCTGTTCGACCACGGTCCGATGCACGGGCACCACGCCTAGGATCTCCCGGTAGAACTCCAGGGCCTCGTCAATGGAGTGGACGGCGATACCGATGTGGTCCAGCTTCATCGAGTCCACCCCTGACGCAGACGCTCCACAGTCTCGCGCACGTAAACGTAGGGATTGAGGTCGCCCTTGGCAACCGCCTCGGCCGCCGCGCCGAGGTCGCAGCCACTCAGGTCGCCGTTGGCGACCATGGCGCGCAGTTCGCCGCCGATGCGTTCAGCAAGCCTCCGTCTCCAGTACTCGGCACCTGGCCTGGGCCGCTCGACTTCGCGCAGAGCAGCCGCGACAGCGTCGATGCCCTCCTCGCGCAGCGCATTGGTGCGCAGCACCGGAGGCCTCGGACGGCCCTCGGGAATCAACTCGACCATGGCAAGCACCTGACGCTCCAGCTCGTCGGCGGACGGCCGGTCGGCCTTGTTGATGACAAACAGGTCCGCGATTTCCATGATGCCCGCCTTGGCAGCCTGAATGTCGTCACCCATCTCGGGGGCCAGCACGACAGCGACCGAACTCGCGACCTGCAGCACGTCCACCTCGCTCTGCCCCACGCCTGCCGTCTCGATCAGTACGATGTCGCAACCGAAGGCCTCGAGCACCGTGAGGGCGTCACCGACGGAGGGCGCAAGCCCGCCGAGATCGCCGCGCGACGCCATGGAGCGGATGAACACGCCCGCATCCTGTAGGTGCCGCTTCATGCGAACGCGGTCCCCAAGCACGGCGCCGCCCGTGAACGGACTGCTGGGATCCACCGCCAGGATCGCAACCGAATGGCCCTCGCGGCGCATGCTCGAGGCGATGCCGTCCGCTAGGGTGCTCTTGCCCACGCCCGGGGCACCAGTCAGGCCAATCCGCAGGGGCCTGGCGTCTGAGACATGGAGCGACGCCAGAAGGTCGTCGAAGCCCGGAGTGCGGTTCTCCACGATCGTGAGCGCACGCGCAAGCGCACGCGGATCGCCACCCATCACACGCGAGGCGAGTCCGCTCATGGCTTCGACTCCGGGCCAGACGGTTGGCGGGTTGTGCCCAGCGGCGCCAGGTCACATGCGACTGGCTGCTGCCGATGCATGCCGAGCGAACCCCGATTGTAAGCCTCAAGCGGACTACGGGCGGCCAAGTCCGTTGTGCAGCCAACCTGTAGTGGTGTGCAGGTGACTTCCATCGATCCACAACATAAAGGATGAATGCAACACTAATGCACTATATACTGTTACTAGTCGTATCCGTCCGCCCAGCTTGTCCCGATGTGGGCGGCGCTACACTGGAGCTGATCGCAAGTGCTTGGCGGCCAGAGTCATCTTCGGGCAATCGTCGCCGAAAAGCCGTCCGTCGCCCGGGACATCGCCAGGGTCGTCGGCGCGAACAGGTCCGGCAAGGGCTTCTACGAGGGTGGGGGCTGGATCGTCACGTGGGCGATTGGCCATCTTGTCCATCTCGCGGAGCCGGACGGCATCGACCCGGCCTGGAAGAAATGGCGGCGAGACGCCCTGCCAATGTTGCCCTCGCGGTGGCCGCTCGTCGTGGACGAGAGCCGCAGCGACCAGTTCCAGGTTGTGCGCGGGATCCTTTCGAACCGCCGCGTAGAACGCGTGGTCTGCGCGACGGACGCGGGCCGGGAGGGCGAGCTGATCTTTCGCCAGATCTACGAAGCGGCCAAGTGCCGCAAGCCCGTCGACCGCCTGTGGATCTCCTCCCTCACTCCGTCGGCGATCCGAGGCGGCTTCGACCGTCTGCGCCCGTCTGCCGAGTTCGACTCACTGGCCAGCGCAGCGCGAGCCAGGAGCCGCGCCGACTGGCTGGTCGGAATGAACTTCACGCGCGCCTACACACTGGACTACGGCCATGGATCCAGCGGGAAGTCGGAGGTGCTGTCGGTGGGCCGCGTGCAGACGCCGACGCTGGCGATTCTGGTTCAGCGCGAGCTGGCGATCCGCAACTTCGTCCCGGAGGACTACCTGGAAGTGCAGGCGGAATTCGATGCGGGGAAGGGCCGTCTCTACCGGGGCACCTACTTTGCGCTTGAGCGCGGCAAGCGCCAGACCCGTCTGCCAATCGACGGAGAGCGGGCCAAGACGATCGTGGAGCGGGCTGGCATCGGCAAGGCGGACATCGAATCCGTCAGACGAACGCCGAAACGCTTGGCCCCGCCCCTGCTGTACGACCTGACTGAGCTGCAGCGGCACGCCAACCGGCTATTCGGGTTCAGCGCCAAGCGCACGCTGGAACTCGCGCAGCAACTGTACGAGCGAAACAAGGCCATCACCTATCCGCGCACGGACAGCCGGCATCTGTCATCGACAGTGGCCAGTCAGCTACCGGGAATCGCCCGGAGAACGGCGCGGCACTACGACCCCGCTACGCTCGCGCAGGGCACGGGCGAGCGCCCGCTGGGCCGGCGCTACGTGGACGACAGCAAGGTCACCGACCACCACGCCATCATCCCCACGGGATCGAACGCCGATGGCGTGGCCCCTGGGTCGGACGCCTGGAAGATCCTCGACCTCGTGCAGCGCCGTCTGCTGCAGGCCTGGCACGGGGACCACAAGTTCGCGGTGACGGAGGTCATGACGCGCGTGACGCACAGAGCCGACGCCGACCAGTACCTGTCACGCGGAACCGCCGTGGACGAGAAAGGGTGGAAGGTTCTCGACGTGAAGCCGACGCGGCCAAGCCAGGCGCCCAAGAAGGATCGGGACCTGCCAGGAGGCCTTCGCACAGGGCTGCCGGTCAAGGTGGTCAAGGCCGAGGCCGTGAAGAAGCAGACGCGTCCGCCACCGAGGTTCACCGAAGCGACACTGCTCACGGCCATGGAGTCCGCTGGCCGCGCACTGGACAGCAAGGAACTGTCCGACGCGATGAAGGAACGCGGGCTCGGGACACCCGCAACCCGGGCGGGGATCATCGAGACGCTGCTCAAGCGGGGCTATCTCGAGCGCGCCAAGAAGCAGCTCGTGGCGACAGACCACGGGATCCGACTGTTGGAGAACGTCCATCCCATGGTCCGGAGCCCGGAACTGACCGGCGAGTGGGAGGCACGGCTGCGAGAGATCGAGCGCGGCGCCGGTGAGTTCGGTGCCTTCATGGAGGGCATCGAGCAGTTCGTGCGGGAGGTCGTCGGATCGAACGGCGACGGCACACGCGCACCGGCTCCACCACACCGTCCTACCGTTTCCTCCAACGCGCCGGGAATCGGCGTGCCGAATGCGCCGCGGGTTCAGGCACAAACGAGGCCACTGCCGAAGCCACCCCCGGCGCCAACGAGCAAAGGCGCACCCCCCAAGGGCGCTGTGGCCGGTGGTCCGCCACCCCGCAGCGCTTCGGCGTCAACGCTGCGGGCCATCCTGCGGGACCGCTTCGGACACGCGTCGTTTCGCCCGTACCAGGAGGAGGTCTGCCGACACGTCTCGGCCGGCCAGGACGTACTGCTTGTCATGCCGACAGGTGCCGGGAAGTCGCTCTGCTACCAGCTTCCCGGGATCGCCCGAGGCGGCACCACACTGGTGATCAGCCCGCTGATCGCGCTGATGGAGGACCAGGCCGAGAAGCTGCGCCAGTCCGGATTCCGCGCCGAGCGCATCCATTCGGGGCGGGATCGTCTGGAGTCACGCCGGGTCTGCGAGGAGTACCTGGCGGGCACGCTGGATTTCCTGTTCATCGCGCCGGAGCGCCTCAGCGTGCCCGGGTTCCCGGAAATGCTCGCCAAGCGCACGCCTGCCCTGGTGGCGATCGACGAGGCGCACTGCATCTCCATGTGGGGCCATGACTTTCGGCCAGACTACCGGCGCCTCAGGGAGCGCCTGCCTCCGCTTCGACCCGCACCCGTGATCGCGCTGACCGCCACCGCGACTCCACTGGTGCAGCGGGACATCGTCGACCAGCTCGGCCTGCACCGCAACCAGCAGTGCATCCACGGCTTTCGACGCGACAATCTGCAGATCGAAGTGCTGGAGCTGGCACCCTCCCTGCGCCAGCCCGCACTCGCCAGAATACTGGCCGACGAATCCCGCCGTCCGGCGATTGTCTACGCCGGCACGCGCAAGACCGCCGAGGAGCAGACCAAGTTCCTCTCCAATCGTTTCCGAGCAGCCACCTACCACGCCGGCCTTCCGAGCGACGAGCGGGACCGCGTGCAGGCGGCGTTCCTGCACGGACACCTCGACATCGTCGTCGCGACCATTGCATTCGGAATGGGGATCGACAAGGCCAACGTCCGCAGCGTCATCCACACCGCCATGCCGAGCTCACTCGAGGGCTACTACCAAGAGATCGGTAGGGCCGGCCGCGACGGGCTGCCATCGAAGGTCGTGCTGCTGCACTCCTGGGCGGACCGCAAGGTGCACGAGTTCTTCCTGGACCGAGACTATCCCGAACCTCGGCTGCTGGAGAGCATCTATCGCGCGCTTGCGGGTCGCACCCTGTCGCTCGCGGAACTGCCCAACCCGTTCACCAACGCCGACAGCCGGCTCATGGAGAACGCGATCGAGAAGCTCTGGATGCACGGGGGCCTGCAGATCGACGCCGACGAGAACGCGACGCAGGGCAGTCCGTCCTGGGTGGACAGCTACGGGCGACAGAGGAACCACAAGATCCGGCAGATCGACCTGGTGACGGAATTCACGCGTTCCCGGGAGTGCCGCATGCTGGACCTGATCCGTCACTTCGGCGACCTGGAGGACTCGCTCAATCCATGTGGACAGTGCGACAACTGCACTCCCACAACGAACATCCTGAAGACGTTCCGGGCGTTGACGCCGCGGGAGGTCGAAGTCCTGGAATGCGTTCTCGGTGCTCTGCGGGACTACAACCGCCAGGCCAAGGGAAAGCTCTTTCGGGATCACTTGGAACCTCTCCACACGAAGCGCATGGAATACGAGCGCATCGTCGATGCGATGGTGCGTGGAGGCCTGTGCGAGACGGAGCGGGACGAGTTCACGAACCGCGACGGCGAGCGGATCGAGTTCGAGCGCCTGGCACTGACGTCCGCGGGCAGAACCGCCTCGGCACCGTACTCCGGCGTCGAGCTGCCGAAGGAGGCGGCAGGACTCTCGCGCGAACCCCAGATGCGAAGGCAGCGCAAAACCAAGGGCCGCAAGAAGGATGTGCGCGACAGCGCTCCGCGCAAGACGCAGAAGCTAATCGAGGGCACGCCGGAGCTCGACGAGACCGCAGAACTCGTGGCTGCGGCATTACGGGCCTGGCGCAAGGGCGAAGCCCAGCGCCTGCGCGTGCCGGCCTTCAGGATTCTGAACAACTCGACGCTCACCGCGCTTGCGGATATGCGTCCCGCCACCGAATCGGAGCTGCTGGAAGTCCCCGGGATTGGTCCGGGGATCGCGAAGAAACGCGGTCCGAAGCTGCTCAGGCTGATCCGCGCCGCATCCCGCTAACACGGGCCGAGGCAGAACCAGCCTGGTAAAGGCAGCGCTTACAATCGGGTAGCGCGACCGTGCGGCATGGGGCCTGAAGACGTGCTCCGGCCAGCCTTGCACGCGTAAGCCTATGGGCGTCTCGATGGAATCCCGCTGCACGTGCGGCACCGTGCTTGCCGCCGGCACAGCCTACTGTCCGAACTGCGGCCGCATGCGCGACGAGGACACGCCACGCAGCCCCGCGGTGCCCGAGGACGGACTGTTCTGCCCACACTGCGGGAGCACACTCGCCGCGGAAGAGGTTGAACAGGTGACACCGGAGCCCGAACCCGTCGAAGAATTCGATACCACCACCGAACCCGGGCCCAAGCCCGACTGGCGCGGCACCCTCGTCGCCTATATGCGGGCGGCAAGGGTGCCGGCACTCGTGGCCATCTGCATCAGCGCACTGTTCATCACGATTGACATCGCATCGGTTTCGGTGCATGCAATGATCCTCATGGCAGCGGGATTCGCCACCACACGCATCGTCCGCAGGCGCTTCGCGCCCGAGCTACGCGGCGCCGACGGGGCCTGGGCCGGTGCCGTGGCGGGCCTTCAGCACGGCGTTGTCTTCACGCTGTGGAGCCTGATACTCGTTGTCCAGCAGGGCATCGACGGCGTCATGGAGACCTTGCTCGAACATCCAGACTTCGAGTCGATGGCGCCGCAGATCGCCGATTTCGCATCGAGCCCCGGGTTCGCCTGGATCTTCAGCCTCGCCGTCGGGATTGGATTCCTGATGCAGATCGGCTTCAGCGCCTGCGCCGCAGCACTAGGAGGTGCCGCAGCCATGATCGGGCAGAAGCGCTGAGCCCCGGTTCTCGCAGGGGCCTTGTTTATACTCACGCTGTGGCGTCGGAGGCTCTGGGGACCTTCACGAGAGCCGACATTCTGCGTATCCTGAACCTCGACCCGAGAACCCTTTGCTCCTGGGAGCGGGCTGGTCTGGTCGAGACGAGGCGAAGCTACGGCTTCACGGAGCTGAGCGCCCTCACAACGCTGCAGAGCCTGCGCGACAGCGGCATTCCGCTGCGCAAGATCCGCAAGGCGCTCGAGGCGCTGCGCCCGCCGATCGAGCATGCCATGGAGCGCCTCTTGAACGAACTCAAGCTGGTGCCCGCGGTGGGCCTTGAGGTGGCGGTCGAGCGCAACGGCAGTCGCGAGAATGTCCTGACTCACCAGCTGCTCCTCAACTTCGACAAGCATGAATATGGCGCCGTGGAATCGATGGCGGCGCCTCCAGAGCCAGAGCACGGCGCACTCGAACACGACAACACCGAGGAGCTGTTCCAGCGGGCGCTCGAGATAGAGACCGCCGGAGCAAGCACGGAGGACGTTATCGCGATGTACCAGCGGGTGCTCCGGTCAAACGCCAGCGCCGCCGGCGCATGGATCAACATCGGCACGCTGCAGTTCCGCGACGGCAGGATGGAGCAGGCGGAGGCGAGCTATCGCAGAGCCCTCGACGCATACCCGGACTATGCCCTGGCGCACTTCAACCTGGGCATCGTTTGCGACTCCACGGGACGATTGGAGGAGGCTGCAGAGCAGTACGCCAAGGCGCTGCGGTGCCGACCTGGCTATGCCGACGCCCACTACAACCTCGCCCTCGTGGAGGAGCGGCGGGACCGGCTGGGCGAGGCAGCCCATCATTGGAGAGCGTATCTGGCGATCGACGGTCGCAGTCCGTGGTCGCGGGTGGCGGTGCGCAAGCTGCGGGCACTGGAGAAGCAGCCGCCGCCGGAACCGTTCCGGACGATTCCGGGCGGCGCCTGAGTCGCACCGCAAGCCGGGATGCAGCTCCCGCACTTCAGTTAGCATCGGTTGATGGACGAGCCACTAGCACGGGTCAGAACACTGACATTCGACCTCTTCGGCACCGTGCTGGACCTGACGGGCAGCTTGGTGCCTACCCTAGAGCGCTTCTTCGAGCGCAAGAGCATAGCGCGCGACGCTGAGGACGTCTGGACCGACTGGAGAAAGCGCCAGCGACTCGAACAGCACCAGGACACGATCCTCATGCTGGGGCACCGAGGGTATCTGGACTCGGCCAAGCGAGCCCTGCGCCACACCTTGCGTCTGCACCGCGTGCCGCACGACGAGGTGGACATCACTGCGCTGGCGCAGACGTTCTGGGACCTGCAGGTGTTCGAGGACGCCCAAGAGGCTCTGGTCCGTCTAGCTGACCGCTATGCGCTCGTCGGGTTGTCGAACGGCGACCAGAGACTAGTCGACCACCTTGTGCGGGAGCGTATCGAGGCGAAGTTCAGCCACACGCTCTCGGTCGATGCCGTGGGCCGCTTCAAGCCGCACCCGTCGGTGTACCGGTGGGCGGCGGCCGAACTGGGTCATGCGCCCGGAGAGATCCTGATGGTCGCGGCGCACGCCTTCGATGTCCTGGGGGCCCGTGCGTGCGGCTACCGTGGCGCGTACGTCGACCGCTACGATCTGCCGTACGAGGACTCGCCACTGGTGCCGGACGTGCAGGTACGGGACTTCGGCGAGCTGGCCGATGGGCTGCTCGGCGCGTAGGCACCGCGTTCGAGGAAGGCACCGGTGTTTGGCGAATCCCAGCGGGAGGCGAGGAACCCGAAGCCGTGGGAACGGTTGCTTCCGTCGATCGTTGCGCTGATCATCATCGCGACGGCGGCGCCGATGGTCGCTGGCTGGGTGCCTCCCAATCGCTGGTACGGCTTCCGGACGGCTGCGACGATGTCATCGCCCGAGGCCTGGCATCAAGCCAACGCCCTGATGGGCTGGTACATGATCGTCGGTCAACTGGTAGCGACAGTCTCCGTCCGTCGGGTCGGCAAACGGCTGTGCGAAGCGCTGGGCCGCGACGAGCTCACATGGCAGCACATGTGGGTCTGCGCGATTGCGGTGGCCTCGATCGGGCTGGCCGCCCTTCACTGGTACGCCACCACGTAGGCGGGTCGGCCCTACGCCCGCAAGTCGACTGCAGTGACCGCACGGGCCCCGCAGGACCGCAGTGCCGCCTTCGCATCCTCGACGCCCTCGCGGCAGGCCGCCTGCAAAACGAAGCCGTCGTCCGGAAGCGTGGGAACGGGCATGCGCTTCTTCCTCGACAGCAGCCCCGACTCGATCAGGAGCATCGCGAACGTGCCGAACACAGCACCGGCCATCGTGGTCTCGAAGGTCACGACGCCCGTCGCCCACGCGGAGGTCAGCGGCATGCCTCCGGTGACCAGGGGGTAGTCGAGCTGCATCCAGTAGACGATGGACGTCGCCCCGCCACCGAACAAGATCGCGCACACCACCGCTCCCAAGGACATGCGGCTGCGCCTCGGCAGTGGCGACGGATGCACTTCGAGCGGCTTCCGGGAGAAGAGCTCCATGGCCGAGGCGGGCACTCCAAGCCTCCGCAGCGCCTCGACTGCGGACACGACATTGTCCGGTGCACGGAACTCAGCGCACAGAAGATCCATCGTCGTACTCCCAGATGGCGATGATCGGAAACGCCTTGACGAACAGCAGGTAGAGGAGCGCCATGCCCGCAAGGGTGCCCGCGGAAATCGACAGCTCGACCCAGCTAGGCGCATACGCGCCCCAAGCGGCAGGCAGGTGCGGGGTGGAGAGCGGCGGAACCACGATCAGGAAGCGCTCAATCCACATGCCGACCAGCACAGTCACGCTGCTGACCGCCACAGCCGTAATGCTGCGGAACCTGGAGATTCCAAGAAGGACAAAGGGGACGACGAAGTTGCAGACCACCATCGTCCAGAAGAGGAACCCGAATAGACCATGCTCTCGGACATGCAGCACACGAACCTCCCCTGGCAGGTTGCCGTACCAAGTGGTCAGGTGCTCCGAGAACGTGAAGTACAGCCAGACGAGGCTCATCAGCAGCAGGAGCCTGCCGAGATTCACGAAGTGCACCTTCTGCAGGTAGCGCTCCAAGCCCATCAGCCTGCGGAGGACGGCCATGACGATTACCAGCGCGGCGATGCCGCTGAAGATCGCCCCTGCAACGAAGTACGGCGCGAAGATCGTGTTGTGCCAGGTTGGCGCGACGGACATCGAGAAGTCGTAGGCCACGACCGAGTGCACGGACACCGCGATGGCAAGGATGACGACCGACATCAGCTTCATCGCACGCTCCAGCGCCTGCCACTCGCGGTCCGACCCTGTCCAGCCGAGTGACAGCACCGAGTAAACGCGACGCTTGAAGCCCGTGCTGTTGCGGGCGAGCTCTGCGAGGTCTGGGATCAGCGGCAGGTAGAGATAGATGACGCTGCCCACCAAGTAGGTCAGGATCGCCGTCAGGTCCCAGAACAGCGGAGACCGGAAGTTCGGCCAGAGCAGGCGCTCGTTCGGGTACGGAATCATCCAGTAGAAGAGCCACGCGCGACCGATATGGATCAGAGGGAACATGCCGCCGATCATGAGGCAGAAGACGGTGATCGCCTCTGCCGCCCGCGTCACGGGCTTGCGCCACTCCGCGCCGGTCAGACGCAGGATCGCGGAGATGAGGGTCCCGGCATGAGAGATGCCGATCCAGAAGACGAAGTTGACGATGTAAAAGCCCCAGTAGACGGGTCGGCGCACGCCTGTGTTCCCGAACCCGTTGACGATCTGGTACCCCCACGCGAACGCCGCCCAAGCGACGACGGCGGTGCACACGACGACGGCTGCGATGTAGGCGCCGCTTGCCCCCCGCATCTTCGCGAGGAGGTCGTCCCGCACAGCGGCGTCGCCCGCGAGTGGACCTGCCGCTACCGCCTGCATGCCGATCTGCCAGCCACGCCTGCCATCGCGTCCAACTTGGCCTCAGAGTTCGTCTTCAAGCCGGGGTCAGTCGGCCTTCTGGAGATAGAAGACACGCGGCTTGGTGCCCAGCTCGGCGAGCAGTTGCTCTGACCGGCCCCGTGCGGCTGCCTTCGAGACCTTGCTCTCTGGATCCGACAGGTCACCGAACACGATGGCCTCCGCCGCACACGTCTCCGCGCAAGCGGTCTGCGCATCGCCGTCGGCCAGCGGCCGGTCCGCAGCGGCAGCATCGAGCTTGGCGCGCTTGAGCTTCTGGGCACAGAAGGTGCACTTCTCGGCGACGCCCGCCGGGCGGACCGACACGTCGGGATTCAGCTGCAGGTCCAGAGGCTCGTCCCAGTGCGGCGCGAACCAGTTGAAGTAGCGGACCGTATAAGGGCAGTTGTTGGCGCAGTAGCGCGTGCCGATACAGCGGTTGTATACCTGCACGTTCAGACCCTCCGGGCTTTGGTACGTCGCGTTGACTGGGCAGACTGGCTCGCATGGCGCATCGTCACACTGCTGGCACAGGACAGGTCGGTACTTCACCTTGATTTCGGGAAACGTGCCCTCGTAGTAGCGATCCACGCGGATCCAAGCCTTGGCGCGGCCAAGGGCCGCTTGCTCGGGACCTGCCGTGGGCACGTTGTTCTCGGCGGCGCACGCCACCACGCAGGCCTCGCAGCCGGTGCAGCGATCAAGGTCGATCGCCATGCCCCATTGCGGCAAGACCTCCTCCGGCCCATTCGCATCCGCTGTGCCGTCCTCAGCCATCGTTCCTCCTTGCGTTCTAGATCCTGTACGGCGTCTCGTCGCGGTCCTGCCGGGAGAACTGGATCAGCCCGCCCGAGCCATCGAGCTTGACCACCTCCACGGGTGTCGGCCCGAGGGCAAGCGTCCCCGTGGCGGCGTCGTGCATCTCGCCCACCACGCTCATCGGGTTGGAGCCGCGACCCGACGCATATCGGCCGTATCCCACATGTCCCTGGCCGAGTGCCATCGACACCACCCCTGGAATCGCTGCCGGGTGGACGTAGACAGGCGCCTCGATCGAACCGTGCTCCGACTTCACCAGCACTCTGTCGCCGTTCTGGACCCCAAGCTGAGCGGCGGTTCCGGGATCCAGCTCCACAGGCATGCCCCACATGGCGCTGGAAGTCGGATCCGGCAGCTCCTGCATCCACGGGCGGTTGGCAGCTTGGCCGTAGGCGAACTGGAGCGAAGGATAGACTTGGAAGAGCAGCGCCTCGGCCCGAGCCGTGGCGGGAGGCTCGACGGTCGGCGCCGTGCCGGTGGACTCGTCAGGGTCTCGACGACCCTGCCATGTGCCCCGGCGCAGCACTTCGCGAACACTGGAAGAGGACTCTCCATCTGGGAGCAATGCCAGCGCCTCGCTCAGACTCAGTGCACCGTAAGCCGCCCCAACCGCCTCGGCGAGGACTGCCAGGACTTCCTCGGTGGCACGCGTGTCGTGGAGCGGCTTGACGAAAGCCTCGGCGGCGGCCACGGACGGCGCAGGCGAGACGGTCGGAACGCTGAGTCCGGAACGCTCCAGCGGATCGTGGTCGGGCAGGATCAGGTCCGCAAACATCGAGGAGTCGTCCAGGAACGACGAGAAGCTGATCACCGACTCCGCGGCGGCGAGCGCATCCCGGCTCCAAGGAGCCACGTGCGCGGGATCTTCGCCGCCAAGGAAGACCAGACGGGCTTCTGCCAGTCGGCTCAGGCCGGATGCCGAAGCACCGCCCCCCACGACGAGCCCGAGAGGGTCCGCAGCGGGCGGCAGGACCCCGCCCGGTTGTCCGACGCTGCCCAGCAGGAAGTTCAACGCGTTGCCGACCAGGACGGCGTCCGTCGAGTTCTCCCGCACCATCGAAGCACCAGCGATCACCACAGGTGCGGAAGCCTCCGTCAGGTCGACCGCCAGATCCTGAAGCGTGTCGGCCGGCACGCCCGCCGCCTCTGCCATCGCGTCCAGACTCACCTCGGAGAACATCTGCAGGATCGAATCAGGCACTTCCGCGGCGGCGGCCATGTCCTCGGCCACAAGGACGTGGCCCAGAGCCAGAGCGAAGGCGAGTTCGCCGCCCGGCGCCACTGGCACCCAGCGGTTGGCGTTCCATGCGGTGAGAGAGAACCGCGACTCGACGTGCACGAGGCGGCCACGCAGCTCACGTCGGCCCTGGCGCATGTGCCCGTAGCGTCTGGAATAGAGAACGGGCGACGTCCAGCCGCCAAGGAAGTCCGCACCGATCGAGAGGACCATGGTCGCGTCCTGAATCTCGTATACAGGCACGCCCTCCCATCCGAAGAGACGTTCGGCGGCACGTTTCTCGGGGGCGAAGTCGCCCGCGCCGACGGATTCGGCGGGCGGTGCGCCGAGCGACTCGAGGAACCGCGCGACATTTGCGGCGCGCAGCGTGTCGAGGGAGCGGCCCAAGTAGAGGATCCCTTCCGGACCATCGGTCAATGCCGCTTGCAGTGCCGTGCTGGCCTGTTCCAGTGCCTCGTCCCACGAGATGAGCTCGAACTCGTCCGATCCTCGTGGCCCCACGCGACGCATCGGCTGGCGCAGCCGGTCGGGGTTGTAAAGGCCTTGCAGCGCCGAGTGTCCGCGCGCGCAGATGGCTCCCCCGCTCACGATGTCTTCGGGATTTCCCTCAAGCATCTTGATGGCCGCGATCCGCTGCCGCGCCTTCGCACCGTCCACCTCGATCACTCGTTCGGACGCCATGACGCGCGCGATCATCCCGCATCCCGCGCTGCACTCGGGACATACCGTAGGGTGACGCTGCTCCACGCCCGGCAGAATCTCCTCCTCGGAGACCAGGAGCGGAATCACTTCCTCCGCGGAGGGGCCGCAGGCGGTCGAGATGACAGTGCCCGAAGCAGTGCCCACCAGCTTGACGAAGTTTCTTCGGTCCATGGCTAGAAGTGGCAGGCGAGGCAGTCGTCGCTCGCCTTGTTCTCGCGATGGCAGCTCACGCAGGTGCCCATGGTGTGCTCAACCGCCGGCACCGCAACGGTCATCGACTTCACGTCGCCGTGGCAAGTCTCGCAGGCGATTTCCGCGCGGGCGTGGGGCGCGTGGCGGAACTGTACAGCCGCCTTGTTCTCGAACCCATAGACCCGCTTCCAAGGCACCTCGTGCTTGCGATCCCAGTACGCCTTGAGCCGCACGACCTCGGGCAGGTCGGTGGCGATGAACTGGTGACAGAGCATGCACTTGCTGATCGTCGGAATCTGGGCTGCGTCACCCTTGATCGCACCGACATGGCAGTCTGTGCATTGCATCCTGGCCTTCTCGATGTGCGCAACATGCGAGAAGCCAATCGGCTGGTCGGCCGCATCTGCGGCCACGGCGTACAAAAGCAGGGCGAATCCAACCAGCAGCGGCCCTAGACCAGGGCGTCGGAACGCAGTGGTGCCGCACGCCGCCGTGAGAACCCAAAACGTCGCCGATTGCAGCTGCACCACCTGCCGTGCCCAATTGCGCGATGACGGCAAACCCTCAATCAGTGTGCAACAAACCGGGAACCCAGCCTCAAGGCCGACTGTGCGCTTCCAGCGACAGAGGAACTCACTCCGGGGAAAGAGCCGCGTCCAGCAGGTCCCTGCAATGTGCCGAGTACTCGATCTCGAGGGCCTTCGCCCTAGCGAGCTCGGACATCTTGCGCCAGGTTCTGGCAAGGATGTTGACCATGCTCTCTCGGCTCTGGTGCCGAGCGAACTCTCCGAAGTAGTGTTCCAGAAACACGAGGCAGGCCACGTCTTCGAGCCGTTGGCTCTCCGGGTCGACACGCAACCGCTTCTTCTGGATGATGTCCCGAACGCGCGTCACGGTGGCCTCGTCATAGCCAGATTCCCGCATGATGCCGGCCGCCGTGTCGGCGTGGAATCGCCCCAGATCCCGTCGCCAGCGCAAGTATGCAGCTCGTCCGTCCGGATACGAGTCCCGCGGGATCTTCCAGCGCACGATGTGCTGGGCGCGCACCGCCAGCTGGACCTCTGTGGACGGACTGCTGTCGAGTCGGGCCAGCCAGGTCGACATGCGGCGGCCGTACAGGAGTTCCTTGGGCGAGCCGTCACCGTCCCTGTTCGGGTCCATCGCGTTCATTGCGTCGAAGCGCTCCAGGCAGCGCTCGAGCCGATCACGCTCGCTGTCCGTCACTTGCTCCCGCACTCCCAGTTCTGGCCATACAGATGGCGGCAAGGGCGACAGCCGCCGTCTCTGACCGCAGCACAGTGGGCCCAAGCCTAACCGCCGCAAACCCGTGCGACTCTGCCATGGCACGCTCGGCATCCGTCCAGCCACCCTCGGGACCAACCAGGCACGTGGCATCGCCTCCGGCGTACTCACCGTCGACCGGAGTGCCATCCAGATCGGCGAATAGGCGACTGCCACCGGTGCAGTCGCTGAGGACATCGGCGAGCCCCTTCGGCGCCGACACGGGCGGCGCCGCGAGTCGACGGGACTGCTGCGCGGCCTCGAATGCAATACGGTTCCAGCGCTTCACCCGCTTCGGCACGGCCTGCCTGAGCCTTGCATCACTCCGATCGGCAAAGACTGGCACGATGGCGGTGGCACCGAGCTCCGTGAGCTTCTCGATGGCCCATTCAAATCGCGGAACCCGGATGAGTGCTAGAGCCACGTCCAGCTGCGGTCGCACGGGAGGGGCCGGCAGGGATTCCTCCACGCGAAACCGGACTTCGTCATGGGCGCACGATTCGGTCGTTGCGGAATGGGCCTGCTTCTGGTCTGAGACCTCGACGCGCTCGCCAGGGCGCAACCGCGCAACCCTCGACAGATGCCGGGCCGAGGGACCGCGGACCACGGCGCTGCGGCCATCGATCCGGTCGACGAACACCCGTCGCAAGGCCATAGGCTAACCCATGTTTGCCACCCCATTTCATAAGTCATTTGCAATGAGCACATTGCGGTCGTGGAATCAGGCGTGTGGCACTGCATTCCGTGCATTTTCCCTTCGTCGTCTGGGCTGGACGACCAGCTTGCGGACCCCGCCCGGCGAGGCGTCCACGCCCAGCCGCTCGTGGATCGCCCGCTGCCAGGACTCGGCCCGCGTCGCCTTGCGCGCGTGCAGCATGCGTCCGTCCGCCTGGCGGAAGACCGCGGTCACCCGCTGCTGGCCCGCCAGGCGACCGCGCAGCGTCGTCCAGCGGGCCGTCTCCCCGCCCGCCCGCAGGCGCTGCCGGACCACCGGGACCAGCTGGCAGGCGAGCGCCGACAGGAACAGGTGGCCCGCGCTACGCGCGGGCTTGCGGTGGTGGATCGGGCGCGGTCCCAGTTCGCTCCCGAGGGAGCGGAGGACAGCCTCCAGGTCGGTCCGCGTCACGCCGGTGCGCCACAGCCGACGCTGCTGGCGCGCAGGCCGTGGATCCCTGGATGGGTCGCCCCGCTGCCCTCCAGCGGCTGCCGCTTCCAGGCCACCGCCGTCGCGTTGCGGCCCCTGTCGTCGGCCTGCACGTCGATCGCGCAGTGCGGGGCGGCGGACGGATGGCGGGCCTGCAGCCGTGAGATGCGCTGCCAGACCTTCTCCACGCGCCTGGTCGTGCCCTGGCGCGACAGGCCCTCGTGCAGCGTCTGCGGAGCCGTCTCGAGGCGCGCGCCGGCCTGCCCCGCCATCGCCCGCTCCTGCTCCGCCCGCTGCGCGGACGCGCAGCGCAGGCGCGTCCCGCCGTTCCCGTCCGTCTCGGCGCAGGCCAGCGCGCGCTGCCCGCCGGGCGGTGCCGATGGCCAGCGGCTGCCGGTCCGCCGCGCCCTCGAAGCACGTGCTGGTCAGGTCGAACAGGATGACGGTGGGCTGCAGGTCGTACAGGTCGGCGGTGCGCTGGAAGAGACGCGTCTCGATCGTGTCACGGTGGCGCAGCAGGCGGTCGCTGGCGCGCTGCCGAGCGTTCCGGCCCACGGGGGAGACGCCGGCCTGCACCAGCTGGGCGGCGCTGCGCTGGGCCTCGTCCTCGACCGCGGGGCAGCAGGCCCCGAGCTCGCGAGGCACCGCTGGGGGGCGAGGATGCGCTCGACGCGGGCGCACAGCGCCGGTCCGTCCCCGCGCGGCAGGGGGACGTGGCGGCCGAGGTTGAGCAGGGTGCGCTGGCGCACCTTGGAGCCGCAGCGGACGGAGCGGACGAGGCGGTGGGTGAAGTGGGGCTCCTGGCCCCTGGTGCGGGGTCGGGTGGGGGTCCGGCGGACGAACAGGCTCCGATGGGAGCAGGCCCTGGGACAGGAGTCAGGGAATTGCAAGTTGCTGTGGCACTGCATTGGGGGTTTCAGGGAGGCTGGCCATGGAAAACCAACGACTTGCAGCGCAAAGCACGCCGAATTCGGCCAAATCGCTCCTCGCTTGGCGAACTTGGGCTAGGCCCGGCGCGTCGCGGGCAACCACCCGGAAGTGCGCTGTTTCGGCTACCCATCCACCGTCGGCAAGCAGAGTTGGCAGGAGTGCCAGCCCGGCGGCGTGCCGCGCAAGCGTGCCGGCTAGCCAAATCCATCGGGCGAGTCGGAGCATCTGCAACGGGAGCCTACAGGGCGGATACCACCCCGACTTCCTCTCTGAGCTGACGAAAACACTGCGGACCGCGGACGGGAACGAGTGGAGCCAGCGGCAGGACGTGGCCCCTAACAAGGAACCGGCATGGATCGCAACGGCCGCCGGGGTACGGTTCCGCAGGCCCCGGCGCTCGGTGTCCTTGGACCCGACCACTGTGGCGAAGGCTGTTGCCAAGGAGAGAGGGTGAAGAGGATCAGGGCGTAGTAGCTGCAAATCCAGGTGAGGAACGGTATACGACTATATGCAGTGCATTTGATCAATCGAAACCGCCAGCGATTACTGTACTCCCTGCCGACCCTCGAAACTTGGGCGCTAGACCGAGAGCTTCATTGCCCACAGATTCTGCGAAGGCGGCAAGAATCTAGGATCGTCCGTGCTCGTGCGCAAGTGGAATCCGCAACAGCCAAGTAGATTTCAGAGCTCTGGATTCCCAGAACATCGACCAAGCCCAGCGATCCGTTGAATTCCGCAGCAGGACCGAAATTTCTCAAGAGAACAACGGCAAGTCCTCGGTGTTGTGGAAGGGAAACTGCGCAGACCCTGCGGAGTGTTCAACCCCTAGGTACCTTCGCAACGCCTTGTGAACGTGCTTGGGGTGAATCAACGTTCCAGAGTTGTCATCGCGTTGCAACGTTCTCGGATTGACCTTGCGTGCGAAGTGCAGTTCGTCTGTTTCTCCGACCACTCGGTTGGTCCAGCGCTGGTTCTTTTCCATCACGACGAAGCTGCCAATTGGCCAATGGTCCTTTCCGTGGTCCGCATTGTAGAAATTCGTCCGTCCGAAATCCGATCCGACAACTACGATCATGCGGTTCGCAACTCCGTGTCTTTCCGCGTAGTCCCACAGATAGTCGATCGATGCCGTCAGGTTCCCGAGCAGCCACTCGTGTTCCGGATCGTGATTGGAGTGCGTGTCGAATCCGCCCAAGTGCAGGTCCGCGCTGACGGCAACCCGCGCGGCAAACGCAAGCACCGTGAGCTGCGCCTGCCGCCTGAGGCTGCTGCGATGCCCTTCGCCCGCCTCTCGCGGCTCCAGGCTGTCGCGAGACGGGATGGTCTCGGCGTAGCGTCGCAATCCCTCCGCTGCACTGGGCTCGAGCGCTGCCGCGTACAGGTCCCGGTTGCGTGCCGCGCGCGGCAGGAGGTTCGGCGCTGACGCCAGCCTCGCCGCCCGTCTCCGGTGATACTGCCCCAGCGTCGTCCACTCGAACTCGCTGAAGTACGGTGTCCTCTGATCGTCGCCGTCCCTGAGATCCGGCCGGGCGATGTTCCGGATCTCGTCCGGGTTGTTCAATCGCGTGAACACGCTGACTCCTTGCGTGTTCGAGAATCCGCCGAAGCTCAGGTACGGCATCGAAAGCCCCCGGCCGTTGTGCGCCGCGAGCAAGGCCGTCATCGTCGGATAGCCTTCCGAAATGCGCCCGCTCCAGTTGTGGACGACTCCGGCCTCGTGGGAGTTCGTCTGCGCATCGACGGCGTTGATCACCAGCATGCGCTGGTAGTACTTGTCGAAGAACGCCTGATTCCCGGCGAAGGGAGCGTATGGGATGTTGCCCGCCTGGCGAACCTCCGGGGTCCTCTCGGCCCATCTGTTGATGACGGGCTCTCCGGGGGAATTCGTCTTGGGGTCGCAGAAGCTCGTCGGATCCCAGCCTCCGTCCGCCTGCACAAACACAAACAGCTTGCCTCGGTAGTCCATGGCGCTTGCGAGCGGGATGCGGAACCCCGATGCTGGACCGAACGCCAGCATGCCCTTGATGAAGTTGCGTCGGTTCATCGCGTCGCTCCTAGAAGTACAGGTACCGGTAGTCGCTCAGCAGGTAGGCCAGCGTGACCACCCAGGCGCGGACGGTGCGGTGCGGATCGCTGGTGTCGGCAGCGCGGAGCACTTCTCCGCGCCGATCCCAATCGATACTCGAATCGCCTTTCTCGTCAATTCCCATCACGTCATCGGCAATGCCTTCGAAGTAAAGGTGGTCGCGGTAATCGGGACAAGCTAGGTCCTGCCGCGAGCCCGATGCGCGACTGCTCTCCCAGACGTCGACGAAGAGCTGATAGGAGTCCTCGATGTCCGGAGAATCCAGGGCCACGGAAACCCCGAGCAGCTTCTCGTGCAAGTCGGCAAGCTTCCTCCGGATCCTTGTCTCCCCTTGTCCGCCGCCGCTCGATTCGGTCATTATCTCCAGCAAGGAGAGCGGCATGTCGGGGTACCGCTTGAAGGCGGTCACTTCGATGTCGTATGCGCCCCCGGCGGCGATCTCCAGGTCGAGCGAACAGCTGTCCCACCGATTGAGATCCGCCTCGCCCTTGCCGTTGACGTGTCCGCAGCCACGCCGGAACTCATCGGCTCCGAGCGACCGCACGATCTCTCCTCCCGGCTTGCGAACGACTACGTCTCTGACGTAGATGCTGGTGCTCCGCCAGTAGTCGTTCGCAAACCCGAGCAGCAAGGTTTGCCGGCCCCTTTCCAGGGCGACTTCGGTGACGACGGACTGCCGGTCATCCCAGTCCTCGGCGGTGACGTCAAACGAGTTGCTTTGGATCAAGAGCCGGGCCGGCTCGTCGCCGGCCGCATCCTGCCGTGCGACGACCTCGATGCGATACGTGCCGCTGCTCGCAAGGGTCACCGGCACCTCCACGGCGCAATCGCCGCTCCAGAGGGCGAGCTCTCCCTCCCGGGCTTTCCCGCACGTGACGCCTCCCAGCGATTCCAGCTCGACGCTGTGCACGACGCTGCCATCCCCGTCGCTCACCGCCAGCCGGTCCAGGAACAGGTTGCGGTCCAGCACCGGCTGGCTGCGGGCGTTCGCGAAGGCGAGGTTCAGGGTCTTCCGGCCTGCCGCCACGTTGACGGTCGAGGAAAAGGTCTCGACGGAGTCCCGGGAGACCGCCGTGACTTCAAAGATGTCCCGAGACTCGAAATCGGGGGTGATGCCGGGCTCGATGCCGCCAAGGAGGCGACGCTCCTGCTCCGGAAGAAGGAAGAACTCCCGCTGCACGATGGGACAGCTGAGTTCCGCTGCATGACTCTGGGCAACCCCAGCCATGATGGGAGTCAGGTCCGTCGCCCGCTCCGTGATTCCGTCCGAGTCGATTCCCCCGTAGAGAAGTCCGTACCCGTGCCACCCGCGGCGGTCGTTCAAGGCCGTTATCGCCTGGCCAGCTCCGAGGAAGTACGCACTGAAGTGCCTTCCCCATACCATTCCGCTCACGGCCTCGGTCTTGCGATCTAATTCTTCGGGCGTTAGGAGGCGTTCCACGCCAGCGTCGCGGAGCGCTGCATCGCGAACTGGATCGGTGCCAGCGACCGACTCCGCTCGAAACCACGGTGAAAGTGCAATCTCCGTCAGCAGGTCCTTTACGTTGTAATGCCTTCCGCCTGCAAAACCTTGTCGGAACCCGTCAGCTAGGCGACCCACCTCCCCGGCCTGCGCCAGCGATGCCAGCAACTGACCTTCAAAATTCGGGTCCCTTTGGTCTTCTGGAGGGGACATCACCTTCACGCCCATAACCGCTGGCCACCAGAATTTGACAGTGGCCTCAGCGAATCGCTCGTCTGCTGCTATCCGCTGTGCCAACCACTGCAAGCTATTGTCGGAGTTGGGAGCTGTTTCCTCGCCAAATCCCGGAACACGCATGTCACGGTACCACGTGTCGCCAAATTGATAAAGCGACTCTGTCCCATCCTTGGGATACTTGTAGATGCCGGCTAGAGAATCCAATCCTCTATAATTGGACTTGTAGAATCCAACGTCGTCATAATTCTGAAATGCTCCCGCCACCGGGTCCATTATGCTGTGACAGACAGTGCATGCAGGGTTCTTCATCGTAGGGTTGTCCGTGTCCGCGAGGGCCACTGGATCGGTTGTCCGTGCGGCAGACTTCTCAATGTCAAGTCCGAGAAAATGATAGTAAGTCCAACGAGACCGAGCGCGATTACGGTTGGTGGCAGTGGTGGGATAGCGCTGAAGAAACGCCATTGTATTCAGGATTCCTGCATGTGGATAATCGGTCGCAAGGTTTCCCGGATTGATGACTCTGGGACCGAAAATACTGTCATCTTCCACGATCTTGGAGTCATCTATTCGGTAATAACTGGCAATCTTAGTAGGTCGGAACTCCCCAAAATTGTCTGGATTTTCAAAACGATCTAAAGCACCGTATGCTCGAGCGCTCAACGGATTGGCCATAATATAGTTGGCGGTAAGCACCTCTGTGTAAGGCAATTCATTTTGGACTACATATGCAATCATTTCGAGCGGAGCACGAGCAATACCAAAGTGCATTGGTGGCTCAACCTTCCGATACTCAGGGTCTTCATAATGAATCTTATACCCACGATCGATTGCTGCTTTGCGTGCCTCCCAAATCATGTTGTTCAATTCAGGATAAAAGGTTTCTGCAGTGAGGTTGTTGACATGCTCTATGAACTTGTCCGTAAGCAAGCGATCATTGCTTGCTCTAATGAGGAACTGATGGAATCCAGGTCCGGTCATCACGTTCCGGATTGCTTGGCGCAGGCGCGAATCCGAAGCGTTATTCACGCTGTTCAGCTCCGCTTGGGTCGGAAGCCGTCCTGCGAACATCAGAGCCGCCCGACGCAAGGTCTTTGCCGGGGACGCCATCGTGACACCATCGAACAGCGTGTCGGGCGACAGGCTGCCTGACGATGTTTCGCCGCCAAGCAGCCGGAGGAAAGTCTCCATGTTCGAAAAATCCACAGTGCCTGCTGGCACCTGGATGCCGCCTCCGTGGGCCACACCTTGGATCTTGTTCAGGATCAGGTCGCTGGCATCATCGACAGTCGCGACGAAATGCTCGAATGCTGCCAGGTTCCTGCCCTCGTGGTCATCGGCTACAGCTGGCGCGAATACAAGCCGCGTGTGACCCGACACCCCGCCTTCCACGTGGCAATTGACGCACTTGCCTTGCACAACCGGGCCTGAGATGAATCCGTTGAACAGGCTGCCCAGCGACTGTGTTGCCGAGACGATCCCTCTCCAAGGCGGTCTGGGAGGCCTTGGGGCGAACCGGGCCTCGAAGGGAAGCGTGAACTTCCTCCCGTATTCGGACTTGCTCACGTCAGAGACGCCGAAGGCCGGACAAAAGCCCTGCGGATCAACCGTAGCAGCTGTGCTACGCATCCGGGAGTGTGCCCGAGCGCTCCTATACTTCCGTTGCGCTTCCAGGTTCTGCTGCGTTTCCCACTCCGTCCTCGCGCGTTCTTCTTCAACCAGCGCTAGATCGCTCAGGGGCTGCGCGCGAGCGATTGTCACGCCAACGATTGCCGCCAGCATTGAAGCTAGGAAGGCGAAACGAGGGGGGCGACGACAATTACCGAAGCGGCACTTTGTGCACCCAGCTTTAGTCATTTCGACAGAGAGCATAGCAAGGTGCCTCGCCCAGAGCTCAGCAGAAATTCTCAAAATGGGGGGAATGTGGCTGGGTTCTGGCGGAATCGGCATGCTTTCGCGCACAGCGCAGCGGCAGCATGGCTTCCGTCTTGGATGTCAAGCGGATTTCGGGAGCCCCGTCCGGGACCTGCGGGCGGCCTTGGTGAGGCCGACATCCCGGTGGTGACACCGTCTCCACGGCCCCCTGCAGGGCGCTGGCACCAACATTGAACTTTCTTGCGGTTCCTTCAGGCCTAGCCTCGACCGGCTGGCGGGCTTTCGGCCTCGATTCGGGGGGGGGGGGGCGTGGCGCCGATGGCAGTCAGCGTACTCTTATCCGGTTAACTGTTCCCGCCGAATTCGGCTGACGCAATCTTGCGTCGGCGCTCCCGATTCTTTCACTCATGCCCCGCCACGAAACTCGATTGCAAACACCGTGATCGTGACATGCATGTAACGATGCGTATCGCCACGGGCTCAGCCCTCCCCGCCACGCGGGGCAGTCGGACACGTCGTCGGGGATCTCGATCGCGCGCCACTCGATCCGCCCGTGGCCGCTGTCGTGCTCGACGCAGGCCAGCTCGCCCCCATGGACTCGCTCAGCGACTCGAGCAGCAGAGGCTGGTTGCCGTGCACGGTGAGGATGGAGTGCCTGTCGAGTTCGAGTGCCTCTTGGCTGAGGCTTCGCCCGCCAGCTTGGCGGCGATTGGGAGCATCAGCCCGGCCGGCAGCGGGTCGCTCCGCCCGCATTCGCTGCGCAGGTCAGGCACCGCCGGGCAGCAGGGCTTAGAGTGCATGGCTCACGATCAAGTTGACAAGACCCCGTGGACCTGCTCCGCTTAGCCCATGTTTGCCATCCCATTTCATAAGTCGTTTGCAATGATCACATTGCGGTTGTGGAATCAGGCGTGTGGCACTGCATTCCGTGCATTTCCCCTTCGTCGTCTGGGCTGGACGACCAGCTTGCGGACCCCGCCCGGCGAGGCGTCCACGCCCAGCCGCTCGTGGATCTCCCGCTGCCAGGACTCGGCCTGCGTCGCCTTGCGCGCGGGCAGCATGCGTCCGTCCGCCTGGCGGAAGACCGCGGTCACCCGCCGCTGGCCCGCCAGGCGACGGCGCAGCGTCGTCCAGCGGGCCGTCTCCCCGCCCGCCCGCAGGCGCTGCCGGACCACCGGAACCAGCTGGCAGGCGAGCACCGACAGGCACAGGCGGCCCGCGCTGCACGCGGGCTTGCGGTGGTGGATCGGACGCGGTCCCAGTGCGCTCCCAAGGGAGCGGAGGACGGCCTCCAGGTCGGTCCGCGTCACGCAGGTGCGCCACAGCCGCTCGGCGTCCCAGCCGACGCTGTGGGTGCGCAGGCCCCTGTCGTCCACCTGCACGTCGATCGCGCAGTGCGGGGCGGCGGACGGATGGCGGGCCTGCAGCCGTCCGATGCGCTGCCAGACGTTCCCCTCCGTGGCGAGACCCCTGTCGAGCACGACGACCGCCTCGGGCGGCGCGTCCAGGGCCGTCGGCATGGCCTGCAGCGCGCCGCCCTCGGCGACGTTGCCGGCCAGGACCCTGGAGCGGCGCACGAAGCCGCTGGCGTCCAGCGCCAGGCCCAGCGTGAGCGGCGGACAGTCGTGGCGCTTCTCCCTGGAATGGCCGCGGCGGGCCAGCGGCTGCCGGTCCCTCGAAGCACGTGCTGGTCCGGTCGTGCAGGGTGACGGTGGGCTGCAGGTCGAACAGGTCGGCGGCGCGCTGGAGGAGACGTGTCTCGATCGTGTCGCGGTGGCGCAGCAGGCGGTCGCTGGCGCGCTGCAGGGCGTTCCGGCCCATGGTCTCGCAGTCGCAGCCGAGCAGCTCGCCCAGGGCGCTGCGCTGGCGCAGCCAGTGCCACGCGGCACGCTCGGAGGCCGGCGCGCGCGGCCATGCGGCTTACGAGGCTGCCGAGGACGGCGACGCGCTGCGCACCGGACAGGCCCAGCTGCTCGAGCAGGGACGGCGGACGGAGCTGCCGCATGGCCCACAGGGCGACGTGCTAGACGCCGACCGAGCGCGGGCGGACCAGCTCCAGGGAGTCGACGTCGACCCGCGGCAGGTCGGCCGCCGGGCCCACGGGGGAGACGCCGGCCTGCACCAGCTGGGCGGCGCTGCGCTGGGCCTCGTTCTCGACCGCGGGGCAGCAGGCCCCGAGCTCGCGGGACCGCTGGGGGCGAGGATGCGCTCGACGCGGGCGCACAGCGCCGGCCCGTCCCCGCGCGGCAGGGCGAAGTGGCGGCCGAGGTTGCGCAGGGTGCGCTGGCGCACCCTGGAGCCGCAGCGGACGGAGCGGACGAGGCGCTGGGTGAACTGGGGCTCCTGGCCCTTGGCGCGGGCGCGAGTGGGGGTCCGGCGGACGAACATGCTCCGATGGGAGCAGGCGCTGGGACGGGAGTCAAGGAATTGCAAGTTGCTGTGGCACTGCATTGGGAGTTTCCGGAGGCTGGCCATGGAAAACCAACGACTTGCAGCGCAAAGCACGCCGAATTCGGCCAAAATCGCTCCTCGCTTGGCGAACTTGGGCTAGCAGTCCCCGGTGCCGCCGACATCGACAACGACGATGAGCTGGAACCCAGCTTTCAACGCAGATGGCCTGCGCGTCCTTGCAGTCCATCGTCCCCACAAGCCGTCGGTAGACTGATATTTGCTGGTGGAAGCCACGCAACCGGTCGCGCAGGAAGGGCCGACCACAGGCGAAGAGACGGAACGGGTTGTCCGTGAACGACTTCGGCCGCACTTCGAGAGCCTTGCGTCCTGCTCGTCCACGTCCGAGCTGCTACAGCATCCCGTCTATAGACGCATCCGGTCGGATGCCGAACGGGTTCTCTCGACGATCGAGACCGGATCGTTCACCGAGGGGGATCCGCCGCAGGCGAAGGAACGCTATCGCGTGGTGGCCTGGAACCTCGAGCGAGGCGTCCAGTTCGATGGACAGCTAGAGGCATTCCGGAACCATCCGTACCTGGCGGCCGCGGACGTGCTTCTGCTGACGGAGACCGACAACGGCATGGCCCGGTCGGGCAACCGAAACGTCGCCCGGCGGCTAGCGGAGGCACTGCGGTGCCACTACGCCTTTGTGCCCTGCTACCTGAACCTGTCCAAGGGCGCCGGCGTCGAGAGCGCGGCACAGGGCGAGAACGAGCTGGGCCTGCACGGGAACGCCATCCTCAGCCGTTATCGGTTGCGCTTCGCGCGTGGCATCGGACTGGGTAACGGGCGCGACAAGATGCGCGGGCGCGAGAAACGCCTTGGACAGCAGGCCGCCGTCGTTGCGGAAGTGGATCTGCCGGGCTCGGCCCTGACCGCATGCTCCGTGCATCTCGACGCCCATTCGCGCCAGAGACACAGGCGCAACCAGATGGCGGAGATCATCGAACGGCTGCCGCCCTCCGGACCTGCCGTGATCGGAGGGGACTGGAACACGACCACGTTCGATTCGTCCAGTGCGCGGTCGGCGATCATCGGCTACTGGGTTCGGGTAATGCTGGGTGCCGGGAACACCATCCGCAATCACTTCCTGCGGCCCTACAACTATTTCGAGCGCGACCTTTTTCGGCTGCTGGACCGCACCGGGTTCGACTGGCGGAACTCGAACCTGCTGGACGAGCGCACGACCTCCTACGACGTCGACGACGCAAAGACGCACAAGAACCTACTGGAGTGGGTCCCCGCCTGGTGCTTTGACTTCATCCGGTGGGCGCTGCGGGAGTTCGACGGCAAGTGTCCGCTGAAGATCGATTGGCTCGCTACCCGCGACCTTGCTGTGCGTGATCCTGTCGTGCTGCACGAGTTTCGCGAGAACCGTGTGCCGCCACTTTCGGACCACGACGCCATCGGACTCGACGTGTCGCTACCCGCCAAGGGGTCAGTGTAGGCAGCTGCGATGAGCGCTATGACCGTCCACGCCAGACGGGTTGACTCGTCTCACGGGACGCCACTCCAGGGCGACAACAGGATCATCGCGAAATGGATTGAAGAGGGCGCCAAGGTGCTCGACCTAGGGTGCGGCGAGGGAGACCTCCTAGCGTGGCTCGTCGAGCGCAAGGGGGTGCGGGGGCGGGGCCTGGAGATCGACAAGGACAAGGTCGCACGCTGCCTCTCTCGCGGCCTGACCGTGGCGCAAGGCGATATCCACACCGACCTGAAGGACTACCCTTCCGGCAACTTCGACTACGTCATCCTCAGCCAGACGCTGCAGATGGTGCGTCAGCCTCTCCAAGTTCTGCGGCAGATGCGCCGCATCGGGCAGCGTGTGGTGGTGGCGTTTCCGAACTTCGGCCACCTGTCGGTACGGATGTCGCTCCTGTGCAGCGGACGGGCACCGAAGACGGAGCATCTACCGTACAAGTGGTACGAGACGCCGAACATCCGCGTGCTCACGATCCTGGACTTCGAAGAGCTGCTGGACTCGGAGAGTCTGCGAATGGAAAGAGCACGGTTTCTGCGCCGTGGCAGGCCGGTGACACGCTGGCCGAACCTTCGTGCGGACTCCGCGATCTATCTGCTGAGCTGACTGATCTCCTCCAGCAGGTCATCAACGGCACTACAAACGGTCGCCGGCTCGATCGACCGAATGCCGCCCACTTCGCTGGGTCCGTCGACTGTTCGATCGCTGCCTTCGGACGGACTTCGCACCACCCGATGGGGCACACGCCATGGATGCCAGATGCGGGCATCTGATGAGCCGAAGACGACGACGCACGGCACCCCGAACGAAGCTGCGACATGCGCGGGCCCGGAATCGTTGCCGACGAAGATCCGAGCGTGCGCAAGCAAGTTCCTGAGCGCCGAAATCGACTGCACCGAACAGATCTCCAAGGGCCGCACTTGGGCGACTAGGCTGGACTCGCCGGGACCCGCCATGAAGACGGGCTCGATGGCATACCGATCGCGTATCCGCTCGGCCACGGAGAGAAACCCTTCGACCGGCCAGCGCTTGGAAGCGTGCGAGGCGCCCGCGTGCAGCACGGCGAACGGGTGGCGGTCGCCGGGCGCCGGACGGTCCAGCCGCGCCCTCGGAATCTCGGACTCATGAACGCCGAGATGGATCATCGCCGCCGCATGGTGCTCCGCCGTGTGAACAGTCGAATTGGCGGGGCGCTGCAGAACCTCCTGAGCCCTCGGGATTCGGGTGTTGTAGGCCCAACCGTGCCGAAAGTGCCCGTAGCCAGCTCGCCAGGGCGCACCGGAAAGACGCGTCAGCCAAGCGGCAGTGGAGCCTCCATGCATGTCCACGCACAAACTGGGATCGAGGGCGCGGATCCGAGAGACAAGCTTCGCTTTGCCGCGGATGCCCGCGGCAAGCGGCAGGACTCCGTTGACGTCAGGCTGGCCATCGAGCGCCTCGGCGAAGCGCTCGTCCATGACGACGTGGATCCTAGCCTCCGGAAGCTCCCGCCGCAGCATCGCGAAGGCCGGCGTCGCGAGCACGGAGTCCCCGAGCGAGCGCAGCCGCACCAGCACGATCGATGGGGAGCGACCCAGTCTGGCTAGGAGCGGCTCGCCCAAGCCGCCGCCCTCAGGCTGCGCGTGCGTGGGCGACGGCGTTCAGGAAGCCGCGCGCGGCGGTCTCGATCCGCTCGTACTGGCGATTTGCCAGCCACCGCTTGTTCACCAGCTCTGAACCCACCGCCACAGCGCTCGCTCCGGCCGCGAAGTAGGCGGTGGCGTTGTCCATGTTGACACCGCCAGTCGGCACCAGGAGTACCTGGGGCAGAGGCGCCTTCAGCGCCTTGATGTAGCTGGGGCCGCCCAGCGCGGCGACGGGAAACACCTTCACCATGGTCGCGCCGGCGTTCCAGGCCGTCATGATCTCCGTCGGCGTCAACGCTCCCGGGATAACGCACTTCGAGTAGCGGTGGCAGACCTCGATGGTCTCCAGGTCGAGCGACGGGGTGACGAAGAACTCCGCGCCAGCGAGCATGCACTGCCGTGCCGTCGTCGCGTCGAGCACCGTCCCCGCACCGACCAGGAGCGAGTCACCGAACCGGCTGCAGGCCTTCTCCAGTATCTTGAGCGCACCCGGAACGGTCATGGTGACCTCCAGCACCTGGATTCCGGCGTCGTGGATCGCTTCGATTGCGTAAAGAGCGTGCCCCTCGGTGTCTGTGCGCACGATGGGCACAACACCAACGCCCAGAATCGAATTCAGGACCCTTTGTTTGTCCATCAGGTGAGGTTCTCCCGAGCAATACCGTAGCAAACGGCCCTCAGGGCCCCTGCGCTTGGGACTTGGGCGGGTTCAGACAGACCCGGCTACGAGAGCTCCTCATCCTCCCGCCGAGCTAACCCAACCTTCCCGGAACACATGGAATTCCCGACAGGCTAAAGCGTCAGAGGGCTGCCTCGCGGCCCCTTTTCGCTCCTGCCAAGCTGCGGCCTGTTCCAGAGAGCCGCTGCGGATCGCGGAAGGAACTGAGAGCGCGGGGACAAGCCGAGCGCAGACTACACTGGGGCATGGACCCTGCGGCGCTCGCCCTGACGGGCGGCCAGCCCGTGCGCTCCTCCCCCTTCCCCTCGTGGCCACGTCTGGGCCCGGGCGACATGGAGCGGATCCATGAGGTGCTTGCTGGCACCAACTGGGGTGGCCAGAACGCGGGAGTCGCGGCCTTCGAGACGATCTTCGCGGAGTATCACGACGCCCGCTTCGGCGTCGCGGTGGCGAGCGGCACCCTCGCGCTCGAGCTTGCCCTGCTCGCGGCAGACATCAAGACGGGCGACGAGGTCATCGTGCCCGCTCACAGCTTCGTTGCCACGGCATCGGCTGTGTCTCGAACAGGCGCCACGCCAGTCTTCGCAGACATCGACGCTGACAGCTTCAACTTGGACTCCATGTCCGCCGAGGAGGCCCTCAGCGACCGCACGAAGGCCATCATTCCCGTGCACTTCGGCGGCGTGGTGGCGGAGATGGACCGCTTGGCTTCCCTAGCTCAAGACCACGGTCTGCGGATCATCGAAGATGCAGCCCACGCGCACGGCGCGGAGTGGTTCGGCACGCGTGCGGGCGGAATCGGCGACATCGGCGTGTTCAGCTTCCAGAACTCCAAGGCGATGGCAGCCGGAGAAGGCGGAATTCTCGTGACAAGCGACGAGCACGTAGCAGGGAAGGCGCGCTCGATCGCCGACGCGGGACGCGTGCCGGATCGCGGCTGGTTCGACCACGTCAACCTCGGCAGCAATTTGCGCATGGCAGCGACCCAAGCTGCGCTCCTCATGGGTCAGCTGGAACGCCTGTCCGACCAAATCCGCGTCCGCGGAAAGAACTTCTCTCACTTCGAGGCAGAACTGGGTTCGGTGCCGGGACTCCACCTGCAGCGAGCCCCCGAAGGCGCGACGGCCCAGACGCGCTACGTCATCCCCGGCAGGATCGACGCGCGGGAATTCGGTTGCGACAGGGATGCGTTCGTCGAGGCGATGCAGGCCGAAGGCATCCCGGTCCGGCCCTTCTATCCGCATCCGCTGTACCGCAACGCAGCCTTTGAGGACAAGCCGCATCGTGCGCTTCGATGCCCGGTCGCGGAGCGGGCGTCCCTCGACTCGTTCTGGCTGCCGATGCGACTCTTCATGGGCGCGGCGGAAGACGCCGCGGATGTTTCTCGCGCCATCACCAAGCTGCACGAGGCGTTTCGGCACGAGGCCGTCAGCCGCCAGGCTCTATAGGTCGTGGCCAGTCCAGAATCTCCGGACCACATGCGGAGGCAGGATGCCAGCGCACCCGGCCGGACGACGAATCGCCAGCTGAAGGAGGACCAGCAACGATGATCCACGTAATCGCTTCCATTCGTGTCAAGGAGGGTTCGCTTGAGGAGTATGTAGCCCTCTTCAAGGAAAACGTGCCGAACGTGCTGGAAGAGGATGGCTGCGTCCAGTACGTCCCTTGCGTCGACGCCGACACGGGTTGGAAGGCTCAGGATCTGGACGGCCAGCGGATGATGGTGATCGAGAAGTGGGAGACCATGGACGCCCTGCAGGCCCACTCCCGAGCGCCCCACATGGCGGCGTTCCGGAAGAAGGCCGGACACCTGGTCGAATCGGTCTCGCTGCAGGTCGTCACGGACGCCTAGTCCGCGATCCAGGCGGCAGGTCCGCCGCACGTCGGTTCAGGCGGGCTCATGTATCAGGCCCTTCTCGATCGACTCGCGCTTGACATCGGCGAAGATGCGGGCACCTAAGTACAACAGGGGCGTGTCGACAGCGGCCACAAGCAGCTTGTAGAGGTAGCTCGCGAAGATCACGGCTCGGATCTCGTTGGCACTCCAGACCCCGTAGAACAGGATCGTCACCACTGCCACCGTGTCGATCAGCTGGCTCAGCATCGTCGATGCGTTGTTGCGCAGCCAGAGATGGCGCCCGTTGGTTAGCCGGCGCCAGAAGTGGTAGAGGCGGACATCCAGGAACTGAGCCAGCAGGTAGGCGGCGATGCTGGCCACGATCGCCCTCGTGCTCTGGCCAAAGACCGCCATGTAGTGGTCTTGGATGGACGGATCCTGCAGGTGCGACACGGGAAGCCCCTTGCCGAGCTGCACAACCAGAAGCATGTACGCCGAGACGACCAAGCCAGTCATGACGAGAGCGTCGGCGCGCTTCTTGCCGTACAGCTCGCTAATCAGGTCGGTGCAGAGAAACGTGATGGGATACGGCAGGACACCGACGCTGACCGTCGTCACGCCCACGATGGGCAGCGTAAAGTCGACGAACTTGAAGACCAGAGCGTTCGCCAAGACAAGGCTTGAGAGAAACAGCCCTGAGAGCACCAGGAAAACGGAGTCGAAGCGTCTCATGAACCACGCCTACGCGATAACATCTAGGTTGCCATGCCAGATATGCCCAGGCTGAGCCGAAGACAGACGGTACGCTCCCTGGCGGGAGGCGGTCTCCTGCTTCCAGGCATCCTCTCGGAGATGCTCGCGGAGCAGCCCGACGATCCACTGCGCCCACGTCGGCCCCATCACGAGCCTCGAGCCAAGCGCGTGATCTTCCTCTTCATGACGGGCGGCGTGTCTCACGTGGACACGTTCGATCCGAAGCCGTTCCTGCGCAAGAACCACGACCAGCAGCACAGCAGGAACCGCGTCTACAAGGGGAGCGACTGGGAGTTCCGGCCGTACGGGGAGAGCGGCATCGAGGTCAGCGACCTGTTTCCAGAGATCGGCCAGTCGATCGACGACATCGCCGTCGTGCGTTCGATGAAGAACATCAACGGCGACCACTTCGGGGCTACGCTCGGCATCCACACAGGCTCGGCGACCTTCAATCGCCCGAGCATCGGGTCCTGGGTGAGTTACGGACTGGGCACCTTCAACCAGAACCTGCCCTCGTTCATGGTCATCGCACCGGAGATCCCCTACGCCGGTGGCCAAGTGTGGGGGTCGGACTTCCTGCCTGTGCTGCACCAGGGAACCCGCATCGTCCCGGGCAGCGAGCCGATCGCGCACATGAGCAGACGCACGTCCGGAGGCCAGCAGCGCACCGAGCTCGACCTACTGGACTACTTCAACCGGCAGCACCTGAAGGGGAGGGAGCGTGACTCGAATCTCGCCGCCCGCATCAAGTCGTTCGAGACGGCCTTCGGCATGCAGGCGGAGGCGCCCGAGGCGTTCGATTTGTCCGAGGAATCCGACGCCACCCTGAAGCTCTATGGCCTGGAGCGAGGCAGCACCGCCGGGTTCGGCTGGCAGTGCCTCGTCGCCCGCCGCCTGGTCGAACGCGGGGTGCGCTTCGTGGAGCTGATCGACGGCGGCGCGATGCTGGACCGGAACTGGGACTCCCACGCCAAGATGGCGAACTACAACAAGCTCGCACGCAATGTCGACCGCCCGATCGGGGCCCTGATCAAGGACCTCAAGTCGCGCGGCATGCTCGATGACACGATCGTGGTCTGGACGACGGAGTTCGGACGCACGCCGACTTGCCCGTCCCCGGGAGCGGAGGGGCGCGGCCATCACGCCCGCGTCTACAGCTCGTGGCTAGCGGGCGGCGGCGTCCGCGGCGGCACCGTGTACGGCTCCAGCGACGAGATGGGATTCGACGTTGCGGAGGATCCAGTCACGGTCCACGACTTCCAGGCAACGATCCTCGACCTGCTGGGCATCGACCACGAGCGGCTTACCTACCGCCACGCGGGACGCGACTTCCGGCTGACGGACGTCCACGGGCACGTGGTCCGCGACATACTCGTCTGAGCTGTCAGGGTCCCACGGCCACGGTCCGGCCCGTGGCAGCGGACTCCGTGGCGGCATCCGCGAGGAGAAGTGCTCGACGGCCATCATCGAAGCCGGGCGAGGGGCTCTCGCCGTTCTCGACAGCCTTGACGAATGCGTCGAGCTCGCGCACGTAAGCCTCGGCGTAGCGCTCAACGAAGAAGTGGTGCATGCGGTCGCGAGCCCCTGTCACACCCGCGGTGTGGCGTTCCAGAGAGGTTTCGGTCGGATTCGTCGACACCAGCATTCCGCCCTCGCCGAAGGCCTCGACGCGCTGGTCGTAACCGTACGCACAGCGGCGGGAGCAGTTGATGTGACACAGTGCGCCAGACTCCATGCGCAGCACCGCCATCGCCGCGTCCACGTCGCCGGCCTCGCCGATCCCGGGCTCGATCAGCACAGAGCCCGTGGCATAGACTTCCCGGGGCTCCTCGCCGAAGACAAACCGCGCTAGGTCGAAGTCGTGGATCATCATGTCGCGGAAAAGGCCGCCGGAGACACGCACGTAGCCTAATGGCGGCGGGGCCGGATCCCGGCTGCTGATGACTACCTGCTCGACCCTGCCAATCTCGCCGCTCGCTACGGCAGTGTGCAGAGCGGCATGACTTGGGTCGAATCGCCTGTTGAACCCGATCTGCACGGGTGTGCCCGTGGCCCGCACCACCTGGGCGCAGGCGTCCACCCTAGCCATGTCCAGGTCGATGGGCTTCTCGCACAACACCGCCTTGCCTGCCTTCGCGGCCGCCTCGATCAAGTCGCAGTGCGTGGGCGTAGACGATGCGACAAGCACTGCGTCCAGGGCGGGTTCCGCCAGGAGCTCCGCGACCGACGCCGCCGCGCTGGAACCAGTGGCCCGCGCGACCTTGCGGGCCGCCTCGGCGTCAACATCGAAGATCCCAGCCAGCTCGATCGCTGCATGCGCAGCCAGATTGCGCGCGTGCATTTGGCCAATGAATCCGGCACCGATCAATCCGACGCGCAGCATACAGCCTCCTATACGTCCCCGCCATCCTCCCAGGGTGCCGCCTGAACTGCGACGGCCCGCCGCGGTCGCGACCCGGGGAAGCGCAGGAACTGCGCGGCCTCGCGCTGCGCCTGGCTCTTGCCCAAGCGCACCCGGCGTTCGTAGCTGGCGGCGATGAACGCCGAGAACAGCGGCTGCGGCTCCAGCGGCTTCGACTTGAACTCCGGATGGAACTGGCAGCCGAGGAACCAGGGATGATCCGGCAGCTCGCATATCTCGACGTAGTCGACCTCGGGGGTCTCTCCGGCAATGGTCATGCCGTGGCGAGTGATGACCGGCTCGAACTCCGGCCGGTTGAACTCGTAGCGGTGGCGGTGGCGCTCGCTGATCTCCACGGTGCCGTAGGCCCTGTGCGCAGAGCTTCCCGGTTGGAGGCGGCAGGGCCAAGCGCCAACCCGCATGGTGCCGCCCAGGTCCTCGACGCCCTTGAGCTCGCGCAGCTTGAGGAACGCCCTCGCTTGCGCGTCGGGCTCGAACTCGGCCGAGTTGACGCCTTCCACTCCGCAGACGTTGCGCAGGAATTCGATCACCATCACCTGCATGCCGAGGCAGATGCCGAAGTACGGCACGCGGTTCTCCCTGGCATAGCGGACAGCCTCGGTCATGCCCTCGATCCCGCGTTGCCCAAAGCCCCCGGGAACGAGCAGACCGTCGAACGAGGCCAGCTGGCGCCCACGGTTACTCGCGTGTATCTCCTCCGCCTCGACCCAGACGACCTCGACCTCCAAGCCGTGGGGGAGACCGCCATGCAGGAGGGCCTCCTTCAGGCTCTTATAGGAGTCCTCGTAGTCAACGTACTTGCCGACCACGCCGATCCGAACCTCGTCCGTCGGATGGCGGAGCCTGTGCAGCATGTCCTTCCACGGCTGCAGATTGCGCGGCCCAGCCTGCAGGCGAAGCCTCTCGATGACGATCTCGTCCACACGCTGCTCGGCGAACTCCACAGGCACCTGGTAGACCGTGTCGACATCCTTCGCGGCGATCACCGCGGAACGGTCGACGTCGCAGAACGCCGAGATCTTGTTGCGAATGTCGTCAGAAAAGCCGGTCTCGGTGCGGCAGATGAGGATGTCGGGCTGGATGCCGAGAGCCCGCAGGTCCTTCACGCTGTGCTGGGTCGGCTTGGTCTTGAGCTCGCCAGCGGCGGCGATGTAGGGCACGAGCGTGACGTGCACGAACACGCAGCCGTCTCTGCCGACCTCCTGGCGCATCTGCCGGATAGCCTCCAGGAACGGCAGAGACTCGATGTCGCCGACGGTGCCGCCGATCTCGGTCAGCACGACGTCGATGTCGCCGGTGGCGACCTTGGCGATCTGTTCGCGGATCTCGCCTGTCACGTGAGGGATGACCTGGACCGTCTTGCCGAGGTAGTCGCCGCGCCGCTCCTTGGCCAAGATCCGCTCGTAGATGCTGCCGCTGGTGGCGTTGTGCGCCCGGGTCAGTACGGCGTGCGTGAACCGTTCGTAGTGGCCCAAGTCCAAGTCGGTCTCGGCACCGTCGTCGGTGACGAACACTTCGCCGTGCTGGAACGGGCTCATCGTGCCCGGATCGACGTTGAGGTAGGGATCCAGCTTCTGCAGCGTGACTCGAAGGCCGCGGCATTCGAGCAGGTTGGCGATCGATGAGGAGGCGATTCCCTTGCCCAGGGAAGACACTACGCCTCCGGTCACGAAGACGTACTTGGGTTTGGCCATCAACGAGGGGGCTAGGCTCGAGCGCCGAGGGCCACAACGGCGGCAGCGGCAGCCCTCGCGGCCCTAGTCCGGGTGCCAATCTCGGCACCCAAATGGCCAGCCGTCGCTCGCGGCACGCCCCAACATAGCATAGGGTCCGCCGTCGGCCATGGGCTCGACAAGGCGGCCGCTCCTGGCTGCGAATGCGGGGAGGTTCGTCCGATGGACGATTCGTTTCGCGCAAGCCCTAAAGGTGCACGGCATTGCGGTTAAAGGTGTTGCATGGCGGTGTTATGCTGTGTTGCGTTGAATAGGCCCTAGTGTGCGTCAACGCAGTTTCGGCGTGCACGATGCGAACTGATGGTGCAAGAAATGCGGGGCAGGACGGCCCGCTGGCTGGCAGCGGGCCTGCTGGTTGCTTTCCTGGCAGCCCGCTTGCCGGGCGCCGACATCGACCCTTCGCTCGGCGGGAGCGGGGAGACCCAGCCCTCGAGCGTCGAGTTCAGCAACCGCGAGGTCATCAAGGTCGACGTCGAAATGGCGTTGATCAACGTCACCGTCACGGATCCCACGGGGCGGATGGTGACCGGGCTGGACCGCGAGCACTTCCTGGTCAAGGAGGACAAGAAGCAGCAGGTCATCGCGCAGTTCGGCGCGGAGGACGCCCCGCTCTCCCTGGCCGTGGTGTTCGACGCCTCGGGGAGCATGGGCTACAAGATGACGAAGGCCCGCGAGGCCGTGGCGCAGTTCTTCAAGACCGTCAATCCCGAGGACGAGTTCTTCCTTGTCCAGTTCAACAACCGACCCGAACTGGTGACGAGCTTCACCACGAGCCTCGAGGACATCCAGAGCCGGCTGACGTTCGTCCGGTCCAAGGGACGGACGGCGCTGCTGGACGCGATCTACCTGGCACTCAATGAGATGAAGAGTGCCAAGAACAACCAGAAGGCCCTGCTGGTGATCTCCGACGGCGGCGACAACTCGAGCCGCTACACGCCTCGCGAAATCAAGCGCATCGTGCGCGAGTCCGACGTGCAGATCTACGCCATCGGCATCTACGAGCCGTATTCGACCCGCGGTCGGACGCCCGAAGAGGCGGCCGGACCGAGCCTGCTGACGGAGATCGCGGAGTCGACCGGAGGGCGCCAGTTCGCGGTGCAGAACGTCAACGAGCTGCCGGACATTGCGGAGAAGATCGGCATCGAACTGCGCAACCAATATGTGATCGGCTACATCCCAGAAAATAGCCAGCGGGATGGCAAGTGGCGCCGCGTGAAGGTAGAAATCAAGAAAATCCGGGGAATGCCCGAACTAAGGGCCTATTACCGCAACGGATACTATGCGCCGAGCCGCTAGACGCGCTGCGCATCGGATGGGGCACCCATTCTGGCTCGCGCCACTGACGACCGCTCTGGTCGTGCTGCTGGCAGCAGTGGGAGCCGGTGCGCAGCAGGGTGAGACCGACTGCGATCCGGGCGTCACGTTCTGCGTCGAGACCGAACGCGTCGTGCTGCACGTGACGGTTGTGGACCGTCAGGACCGCTTCGTGACCGATCTGGAGGAGAGCGCATTCGCAGTCCACGAGGACGACAGACGGCAGGATCTAACGTTCTTCAGCCAGGCCGACGTCCCGGTCTCGATCGGGCTGATCATCGACAACTCGGGGAGCATGCGGGAGAAGCGGCAGGGCGTCAACGCAGCTGCGCTGGAGTTCGTCAAGGCCTCGAACAAACAGGACGAGATCTTCATCGTCAACTTCAACGACGACGCCTTCCTGGACCAGGACTTCACCAGCGACATCGACCGTCTGCGGGACGCCCTCGCGAACATTGACACGCGTGGCGGCACGGCGTTGTACGACGCCACGAGCATCTCCCTCGATCACCTGAAGGAGAAGGGCCGGAAGGAATACATCAAGCGCGCCCTGCTGATCATTACCGACGGCGAGGATACGTCCAGCCGGATGGACTTGGAGATCCTAGTGCGCAAGCTGCAGAGCAGCGACGTCACGGTATACGGGATCGGCCTGCTCGCGGACGAGGAGCGACGCGCGGCAAGGCGGGCCGAACGGCACCTGCGCCGCATCACCGCACCGACGGGAGGACCAGCCTACTTCCCGGAATCGTTCGATGAGGTCGAGCCCTTGGCGCGGCGCATCGCGGCCGACATCCGCAATCAGTACATCCTCGAGTACAACCGTCCACAGGGCAAGCCCGCGGGCTATCGACGAATCAAGGTGGGTCTCAAGGGCAAGGCCAAGACCAACGTCGTCAGGCACCGTCCGGGCTACTACACGGACTGAGGTGGCCCTGAGGTCATGACGCCCCGCGCAGTGCTGGAGGCGGCGCGGCTGCTGTGGAGCTTCAGCCGGGGCCATCGCCTGCGCCCTTGGCGCAGCCCGTACCTGCGCTGGCGGATCGAGACCTATTCCGGTCTGGAGGCGGACAGGATCGATGCGAGAGCGTTGCTGACGTTCCTGGTGCGCAACCGGGGCCGGCTGGCCCAATACCTCCACTGGGCCGGGGAGATGCGCACAACCCGGCGAGCGCCTAAGCCTCGCCGACCGCCTGCAGTGCCGTGATGGCGGCGACGTAGTAGATGTCGGTGACCGAGCATCCGCGCGACAGGTCGTTCGCCGGCTTGTTGAGGCCCTGCATGAACGGACCGAGCGACTGAGCGCCTCCGAGGCGCTCGGCCAGCTTGTATCCAATGTTGGCGGCGTTCAGGTCCGGGAAGACCAGGACGTTTGCGCGACCCGCAACGGGAGAGCCGGGCGCCTTGGATGCGCCCACGCTCTCCAGGAGCGCCGCATCGGCCTGCAGCTCGCCGTCGACCCTGAGCTGCGGCGCTCTGGCCCGAACGATGCGGAGCGCTTCGGTCACCTTGTCCACCATCGGATGGCGGGCGCTGCCCTTGGTGGAGAACGACAGCAGGGCGACGTAGGGCTCGGCGTGGAGGAGATTGCGGCTGTTCTCCGCCGCCGCGATCGCAATGTCTGCGAGCTGGCTGGCACTAGGATCCGGCACCACTGCGGGATCCGTGAACACCATCACACCCCCGGAGCCGTACTGCGGATCGGGATGCAGCTGGACCATGAAGCTGGAGACCAGCTTCATGGTCGGTCGGACACCGACGCACTCGATCAAGGCACGCACGGTCTCACCGGTGGTGTTCTTGGCGCCGCCGACCAGGCCGCCTGCGTCTCCGCTCTCCAGCATCAACGCGCTGTAGTAGAGCGGAGTGCGCGCGATCCGCTCCGCCTCGTGTAGCGTCACGCCGCGCGATCGGCGCCGCTCATAGTAGATCTGCGCGTAGCGACCGGCCTTGCCTGACGTTTCGGGATGGGAGCAGTCGACGCCGGGAGCGCAGTCGTGATTGGTGCTGACGAGCACAGGCTGCACCACCTTGTCGGCGGCAAGCCGGGCGCACGCCTCGCGTACACGGGGGTCGTCTCCCTCGGGGAAAACGATGCGACACGGATTGGCCCTCGCCCGCTCCACCAGCCTAGTCAGGTAGTCGGACATTCCAGTTGTTCGCATCAGACGGGCAGTGGGCCGCCTAGTGCGACCCGGGTGCGGAGTCGTCGCGCCTAGCGCAGGCACCGCACGTCGGACGCCATTTGCCGGTCCAGAGGACCGCGGCCGCCAACACGGCAAGGATGACCAGTCCCGCTCCCAAGGTCATGTCTGCCTACCTAGGATGGTCCAGTCCATATCAGCGCGCCAAGAAGGGCGGATTGAGGCGGGAGAACTCGTACAGCATCGGGTCGAGGCCTCGCTCCCTGAGCTGCTCAATGCATGCCTGCACGCTGTCGCCTGCCGCGGCGATCCGCTGAAGCGCCAGGTTCTGCGGCGAGTAGACCTCCATGGCCACGAAAGTGCCTACCATCGCTTCGCGCGTGGCGAGGTTGATCTGATCAGGGGCCAAGCCGACCAGCTCCCGTGCCTCCTTTAGGGCCGCCATAGCCCTTCATTATCCCAGTCTGCAGGAAGTGGGGCAATTCGGCACAGGAGAGCGTTGACGAGAAGCGACATCTCGTCGAGGCTCTCCGGCAAGGAGCCGCTCCGCTTCACGCTACGATGCTCAGGTGCGCTGGTTGCGGCAGGCCGCGATTCCGTTGTACTTGGTTCTCCTGGCAGTCGCCAGCGTGGCCCTCGCCATGCACGCCTGGTCCTCCGTGACCGGCCACAAGAGCCCCTACGCGCTCGACCAGGAGTTCGAGGGCGGTCCGGCGCTGACCGGTCGCGTCGCTCTAGTGGTGCTGGACGGCATGCGTGTCGACCGTGCTGCGGAGCTTCCGGCGATGCAGTCCCTGGCGAGTCGCGGCGCCTCGGGCGTGCTGGAGGTGGTGCTGCCGTCGCTTTCCAACCCTGGCCGGGCGGCCATGGTGACGGGGGCCCCTCCCGAAGTCAGCGGAGTGACCAACAACTCGACCTTCGCGCCGCCACCCGTGCAGTCGATCTTCAGCATTGCCAAGAAGCAGGGCATGGACTCCGCGCTGGTCGGTTCGCGGTTCTGGGACACGGCATTTCCGGGTGGCATCGACAGCGTGGACCGTTTTTCGGGTAGACCGGCGTCCTACGCAGCGAGGGATCTGGCTGCGTGGCAGGCCAGCTCATGCGACGACATCATCGCGGTCCTGGGAGACGCATCCGCCGCATTCATGGTTGCCGACCTGATGGCGGGTGACGAGGCAGGCCACGAATCTGGAGGGCTGGGACAGACGTACCTGGACGTCACGGCGGCTGTCGATGCCTGCCTCGGCAGGCTTGTGGAGGCGTTCGGCCCCGAAACCACCGTGGTCGCGGTGTCCGACCACGGCCACATCGATCGCTGGGGCCGCGGTGGCCACGGTGGCGAGGAGGACGAGGTGCGGTTCGCACCATTCGCCATGGCCGGTCCCGGCGTTCGAGCGTCCGAGCCAATCCGTGGCCAGCTGGTCGACATCGCTCCCACCATCTGTGCCCTGCTGGGGCTGCCGCTGCCCGCCAACAGCCAAGGAAGAGTCCTGCACGACGCCTTGCACCTGGACCCTGAGCAGAGCGCGGGACTTCGCAAACGCGAACAACGGCAACGAGAAGCGCTCGAGGCGCACATGCCGAACAAGCAGGAGTCCCTTGTCGCCCTGCGACGCAGCCGGCTGCCGGAGTGCCTCCTACTGGGCCTCGTGCTGGTCGTTGTGGGGGGAGGCGCGATCCGGGCTGCCAAGCTCTGGCAGATGGCCATCGGCGTCGCCGGATTCGCGGTGGCCTACGCCCTGTTGTTCTATGCCTGCCGCCTTGGATACTCGATCAGCACGGTCGTACGTCAGGAGTACCTCTATGGCTTCTTGGGGCGCAATGTCCTGGCCGCCGCGATGGCGTTTGGCGCCGCGGCAATGGCACTCCGCAGGTTCGCCTCGGCAGACATCGGGACAGTGGCCCGTCTAGGTCTGTTCATCACCTCAGCATTTGCGTTGATGGTGCTCAACATGCACTACCGGGATGGCCTGCTGATGTCGAGCTGGATGATACCGATTGGACCGGCGTTCAAGGCCTACATGGACCTCTTGGCGATCGTGGGCGTGTCTCTGGGAACGCTGGTCTCGCTCGCCTACCTTCAGCGCACGGACGCAGGCCAGACGTGACTCTGCCCGCGTTTCAGACGCTGGAGAAGCCGCACTCGGTCGCCGGCCTCACCGCCAAGATCAAGCGCCATCTGAGCGAGAGCTTCGCTGGTGTCCGCGTACAGGGGGAAATCTCCGGGACGAAGATCCACCGCAGCGGTCACTGGTACTTCTCCCTCAAGGACGACAAGGCGGAACTGTCCTGCGTTTGCTTCAGATACCGCAACAGGCGTCTGCGCACGAGACCCCGCAACGGCCTCGCGGTCATTGCAACTGGTGACATCGACGTCTTCGAGAAGGCCGGCAGGTATCAGCTCTACGTTGTCGACCTGGAGCCTGTCGGCGCGGGCGCCCTGCACCTGCAGTTCGAGCGCCTCAAGCAGAAGCTGATGGCCGAAGGACTATTCGAGGCCGACCGCAAGCGGCCGCTGCCTAGCATGCCGCGCAGGATCGGGATCGTGACCTCCCCCGACGGTGCGGCCATTCAGGACATGCGGCGCGTGCTGGAGAGGCGCTTCCCCTGTCTGCACGTGCAGATCTACCCAGCTGCCGTACAAGGGCCGACCGCGGCGCACGAGATCGCAGCGGGCCTGCGGCACTTCAGCGAGGGTTCCTGGGCGGAGGTCGTCATCGTGGGTCGTGGAGGTGGATCCATCGAAGACCTCTGGAGCTTCAACGAGGAAGTCGTGGCCCGCGCCATCGCGGCGTCGCGACCGCCTGTGATTTCTGCAGTCGGGCACGAGACGGACTTCACTATCGCGGACTTTGTAGCCGACTACAGAGCCGCGACTCCGTCGGTAGCGGCGGAAGTTGTCGTACCCAAGCGGGACGACGTTCTTGCCAATGTTCAAGGCCTCGAGGATCGAGCAATGCGCGTCATGGAGCTCGGGATCGCGAATCGCAGGAACTGGGTCCACTCTATTGGGGTTGCCCAGGCGGGGAACCTCGTGAAGAGGCGGATCGATGACGCGTCGCAGGCATTCGACATGGCGCACGAGCGGCTGCGCCGCGCGTGCGACGGTCAAATGCGGATGCGGAAGGAGCGCTTGGAGCACGCGGAACGACAACTCGCCAAACTGGACCTCAGGGTCCGGCTCGTGCGGCAGCGGCAGAAGTTGGGCACCGTGCGCGAACGCCTTTTGCGGGGAGGAACACTTGCGGTCAGCCGCAGTCGGGAGACTCTCGGACTGCTTGCTGCGAAGCTCGACACGCTCAGCCCGGTTGCGATTCTGGAACGCGGCTATTCGATCCTCGCGGACTCGGACGGCACTGCGGTGCGGGACAGCCGGCAGGTCCTCCCAGGCGATGCGCTGACCGCCAGACTGCACCGCGGAGGCCTAGAGCTTCGTGTCGTGGATACCCGTTCCAGTTCGGAATCCAAGGACGAGGCCGGCGGTTAGCAGTTACAATTCCCTAGTAGGCGTCAAGAATGTATCGCGAAACCCTACTCGTCGCGCTGATCGGGTTGGCGCTGGCCCTCAGTACCACAGCCTGCGCAGCAGGATCGACCGACGGCACGCACACGAGCACGGAAGGGGCGACGGACCTCGGGCCGTTGCCGGAGTTCGGACTGGATGGTCTGGACGGCAATCCCGTGAGCTCGTCCGACCTCGAAGGCAAAGTCGTCCTTGTCAATTTCTGGGCCACCTGGTGCGGCCCGTGCAAGATCGAGATGCCGTGGTTCGTGGAGTTTCAACGCGCGTACAAGGACCAGGGCTTCACAGTGGTCGCGATCTCGCTCGACGAGGACGGGTGGCAGCCAGTGCGCGAGTTTGCGGAGGAGTTCTCCTTCAACTTCCCGGTGGCGCTTGGGAACGACGAGCTAGCCAGCGCATTTGACGGTGTCTGGGCCCTGCCGACCACCTTCATCGTCGACCGGTCCGGCAACATGCTCTATCGGCATACGGGCCTCGTCTCGAAGTCCGTCTACGAAGAGCAAATCGAAGCGCTCCTCTAGCCGCTCCGATCCAACCATCGGATATGATCTTGGGCTGTGGCCCGGGCCAAGGTGCGAGCGACGCGACGCAACTGCGTTCTGCGCCTGACGCTGGACCGGCCGGAAAGCCGCAACGCCCTCGACTCGGCGACGGTCCGCGAGCTGAGCGAAGAGCTCCGGCTTGCCGCGAGAGACCCGAGAGTGCGCGTGGTCGAGCTCGCCGGATCCGGATCATGCTTCAGCGCAGGGGCCGACCTGCGGGCCATGCGGGCGATGGGTACGGCCGCCGCCGAGGCCAATCTCGCTGACACTCGGGCGTTCGTCGAGATGCTGCGTCTGCTGCACTCGCTGCCCAAGCCCACCGTCGCCAGCGTGCAGGGCGCGGCCGTGGGAGGCGGCGTGGGCCTAGTTGCCTGCTGCGACATCGTGGTCGCGTCCACGAAGGCGTTCTTCCGGCTGAGCGAGGTTCAGCTTGGACTCGTGCCCGCGATGGTTGGCCCATACCTGATCGAAGCGATGGGTCCGAGAACGGCGCGCCGACTAATGCTGACCGCCGAGCGTTTCGACGCGGCCGAGGCGGCGAAGATCGGCCTTGTGCACCAGGTCGTCGCCCCAGACGAACTGGACGAGGCGGTTGAGGCCGCGACGAAACGGCTTCTGCGTGGGGCGCCAGGCGCACACGCCATCTGCAAGCAGCTGGTGGCGGATCTACAGGAACTCCCACCCGGGGCCGAGGCACGCGACCGCACGGCCAAGGTACTGGCGGCCCAGCGGTCCTCGAACGAAGGGCGGGCTGGCGTGCGGGCGTTTCTGGACAAGTCCATCCCTCCGTGGGCCGTCGCCAAGGACGGGGACCTCTGCGGCAGCTAGTGTCCCGATGCTCGGACACGCAGTGCGTCAAAGAAGCGGCAGGCCTGCCGGATCGCCCAAAACCGATGACGCCCCTTCGCAAGGAACGAGACGTGCCCGCCATGTGGCGGGGCAACTAGTCGAAGGAATCCGTTCTCACTGAGCGCCGGCAGGTCGTAGGACTCAAACGGGATGAAAGGGTCGTCCTGCGCCAGGAGCAGCAGCGTCGGCACCCGGATCGACTCCAGGAACCAAGCCGAGGAACAGCGAGAGTAGTAGTCGGCGGCGTCGCGGAAGCCGAAGTGCGGCGCGGTCACGACTTCGTCGAACTCCCAGATCGACGGGACGCGCACACCGTCCAAGTCCGGAAGGCAGTCCGGGACAGCGGCGCGCTTCCGACGTACGGCCGCCCGGAGCTGCCACAGGAAGCGCTGCTCGTAGATCCAGTTGCGCCGTCTCCCGATCTCGTGGCAGCAGAGGTCGAGCCGCACAGGCACGGAGACCACGCAGATGCCGCGCACGTGGGCCGGCGGATCGTCGCCCCACTCGCCAGCCAGCTTCAGGATGATGTTGCCCCCCATCGAAAACCCCAACAGATAGACCGGTCGTGGGGCGAGCTCCTCGACCACGCGCTTCAGATCTGCCGACAGGCCGGAGTGGTATAGCGTCTGGCAAAGTCCCTCGGTGCCGCCGCAGTTGCGCACGTTGAGGCGCATCGAGTCGAAACCGGAGTCGAGCGCAGCCTGTGCACTGGTCAGCATGTACGGTGCCCGGTCGCAAGCCGTGAGGCCATGCACCGACAGCACGAGGGCCCTACCTTCGTCCCCGGAGAGGGCGTTCAGCTTTGCCAGAACCTGGGTGGTGGGATCCGTGCGGAACAGGCGTTCGGTGGAGGGAAACCGCCGCTCGTCGAGGGACTGGGGCCAGTACCGCCCAATGATCGTCTGCAGATCGGGGTTCTGAAACAGCGGCTCAAAGGGAATCCGCCAAGCGTCGCTGCGCAGAACAGGCGGCGGAACCGCTGCGATGGAATCAGCGGGAAGCAACGGGCTCCGCCAACAGCGATCGAACCTCGTCCCGGAAGCGACTCTCCTTGTCCTCCCAGAACTCCTGGTCCCTACCGTTGTGCTCGTACCGGATCACGCCCTGACGGTCGACGATCATCATGTACGGCACGTACGTCCGCGCCATCACGGAGAGATCCGCGAAACGCATCCAGTCGGAGCGGGTCGACACACCCAGTGGAAAGTTGACGCTGTGCTCGTCGCGGAACCGGTCGATGTTGCCCGGGGCCGAAGGGTTGACCGCCATCGCGAGAATCTCGAACCCTTCCTTCGAGAAGTCCGTGTAGATCGGAGCGAAGGCCTCGCAAGTCTCCTGGCAGTGGGGACAGTCGGTGGAGAGCCACAGGACGGCGACGACCCTGCCTTTGAGGGACGAGAGCATGATCGTCTCGCCGTTCGTGGTCTTGAGCTTCAGCTCCGGCGCCTCGCGAGGCACGGAGCCCGCCGTGGCGGCCACCGTGAACAGCAGCACCCCGAGAATGCAACTGAGGACTCGCATCATGACGACGACGCGGCTCCACGCCAAGCCGGCAGCCCGCAATCTAACACACCCCACTTCTAGCGAATCCCGTTCCGCGGCGCCCCTCGCAGATCAGGGAGCAACGATGGACTCCGCGTAGAGCAGGTCGCCGTTCAGCCCGTCGTAGTACTGGAACACCACCTGGGGGTGCTCGTACGCCACCCAGCGGTCGCCCGTATCCACAGGGTTGTTGAAGACGTTGTTGACCTGTACCACGCAGTAGATCGGGCGACGCCGGAACTCGTTCGGCGTGCCGTTGACGATGAAGCTGGACCAGCGGATCTCCGAATCCCTGCCGAACGAATTGTAGGGACCCGACTTGGGCCGGTTGCCCTCAGACCGCAGAGGGTGATTCGTGGAGTTGTGCGGCCCCGAGGCGAATTCCCAGACCCGGTCGGTCACCTTGATGGCGAAGCTGTTGTGCAGGTCCCCGGTCAGCACGAACACCGGCTTGCCGAGGTCGTCCCAGAAGTTGATCATGTCCTCGCGCTCCCACAGAAACGCGGTCCAGGCGTCATCCTTATTGAGCTCCGAGATGTTGGCGTTCCCGGTACCTCCGACGTGCGAGATCGTGAAGTTCACGGACGACACGATGAAGAAGAACTCGGCTTCGGAAGCCTGCATCGTCTCCTTCACCCATGCCTTCTGGGCCTCTCCGAGCATGGTCCTGCCGACGCGCTCGCGGTCCTTGGTGTCATGCATCATGCGGTACGAGCGAGTGTCGAGAAACAGGAACTCGGCGTTGCCGACGCGCATCTGAAAGTAGGAACGTCTCCCGACGGAGTAGGTCGCCTCGCCGTCCTCCGTCGGAGGCGGCCTGATCCTCAACCGGTTGGCGTCGAGGACTTCCACGATCTCGTAGACCCTGGAGTTGGCGATGCCGCCCTCGTCGTCGGGATCGGTGCCGTCCGGATTGTCGGGGAGGAGCATCATGCCCCAGTCGTCGGTGCCCCAGTGCACGTGCAGGGTCGACTCGTCGTCGAGGCCGGTGAAGTCCGCCTCGGGATCCGTCAGGATGTCGCTGCCGCCCTGCAACTCGGTGCGGCCGTAGACGATGCCGCGAGTCTCGGGAACCGGATTGCTCCAGCCCAGGTAGTCGTACCAGGCGCGTGTGCCGACATCACGGAAGACGGCCCTGCGGTTGCGCCTGCCAACCTCGCCCGCGCCGTAGATGTCGTTCAGGAGCTCGTGGTCGTCGAACGTATAGTACGAGGGCACGTTGCGATGCCAGGCTCGCAGGTTCGGACCGTTCTCGTAGAAGTTCTTGTAGTTCTCCCAGACACCCGTGATCGCCGGCATCAGGGCAACCTCGCGGGGCGTCGCCGCTTCGTCGATGCCCGTCTGCCCCCGCCACTCATCTGGGGAATACCCCCGCGTCGCGTTCTCGTAGAGCCAGTCGCCATTGAGGATCGCGAAATCGATCGCGCTCTTGCCCTCGTCGTCCAGAAGCCTGTCGATCATGGTGCCGTGCGTCAGCAACTGGCGGCCGATCGGGCTACCGCTGGAGTTCTGGTTGTTGCCGCAGGCGAACTCAAACCGGAAGTTGAAGCGCCCCTCTGGATTGAGCTCCGAGATCATCGCCTCGCTGTCGGGCAGGGTGTGGAACGAACCACCGCGTTCCGCATCCCCTGAAGGTGCGGCTCCCAGCCCGACCTCGTAGTGGTACTTGGTGCCGGGCTCGAGCCCCTCGATCAACACCCATCCAGTGTTGTCGTCTGCAAGCGCGGTCTGCGCACTCGCTTGTCCCGTCAGGGAGGCCGGGTCGGTGCCGTAGAAGACAGTGAATTCGGCCGGCTGCGACGTTCTGGCCCAGACGCCGACATGGTCGGTGCCGGCGCGACCGAGGACCGGCCCATGCGTGACCGCCACGCCAGTCGGACCGGTGGATTCGGTCGGCGTACAGGCCGCCACCAGCAGGATCAGGGCGAGGATCGCCGTTGCTCTCAGTCGCATCGTTCCGAGAGATTATCAGACCGGACGAGCTGTTTCACGGATCGGGACACACCCCTCGGGCGCCCAGCCATGACCGCGCGACAGGTCGAGGGTTTCGTGGCCCGCCCTGCACTGGGCCGCTGGCAGTCACATTACGGATCCACACAGGGCGAATAGGGCCGGTCTGGGCCCAAGGTCGCTGTGCTATTCTTCCGAAGGTCTTCATCAGGCATCAGGGGATGGCGATGGTGGTTAGTCTCGCCTGGACCCCAGCTATAAGCTTCGAAAAGGGGGAACTTTTGTGAACTCCAGAGGGAAACTTGCGGGTCTCGCGGCGCTTGTCGCCGCGCTGCTCGCGCTGTCTGTGCCGCTTGGCGCACAGACGTTCTACGGCACGCTCGTCGGAGCCGTGCAAGACTCGACAGGCGCCGTGATCCCGGGTGCGTCCGTCACCGCGACGAACCTTGGCACGGGCGAGCAGCGCAACCAGGAGACCGAAGCCTCAGGCCTCTACCGGTTCGTCAACCTCCTGCCCGGCCAGTACCGGCTAGAGGCACGGTCCGACGGCTTCAAGCAGTTTTCTCAGGAGCCGATCACGATCGAGGTCGAAGCGAGTATCCGCATCGATCCGATCATGGAGATCGGCGAGGTGACCGAGGTCGTCGAGGTCGTTTCGCAGACTCCCTTGCTGCAGTCCCAGACCTCGTCGCTCGGCCAAGTGGTCGAGTCACGCAAGGTGACCGAGACGCCGCTGAACGGCCGCAACGTGCTCAACCTCGTCGCGCTCGCTCCAGGCGTCGTGCCGCAGGGCCAATCCATGCAGAGCCCCACAGGAGTCAACATCTTCGCCTGGGGCAACTACCAGATCGGCGGCGGCCAGTCGAACCAGAGCGCCACAACGCTGGACGGTGCGCCAGTCAACATTGGCTACGCGAACCTGACAGCCCTGGTGCCGTCACAGGACGCAGTGCAGGAGTTCAAGATCCAGACCAACAACCTGGGTGCCGAGTTCGGACGCTTCGCTGGCGGCGTGATCAACATGACCACGAAGTCCGGCAGCAACCAGTTCCACGGCTCGGCCTACGAATTCCTGCGCAACAGGGCGCTCAACTCCAACACGTTCTTCAACAACGCCAGCGAAATCGAACGGCCTCCGTTCGTGCAGAACCAATGGGGCGCGAATGTCGGAGGGCCCGTCGCAAAGGACCGGATCTTCTTCTTTTCGTCCTACGAGGGCTATCGCCAGCGACAGGGCCGCTCCCTCCTGCTCGATTCGCCGACTCCGGCCATGCAGAGCGGCGACTTTTCGGAACTGGACGTGCAGATCTACGATCCGCTCTCCTTCAACAGCAATACGGACATGCGGATGCCGTTTGCGAACAACATGATCCCCTCCGACATGCAGGACCGGTCATCGCAGGCACTCAGTCACCTGTGGTCGTCGCCGAACCAGCCCGGGCTGAATGTGAACTACGCCGCCAACGCAAGTGATGGCGGCGACAACGACCAGCTCAACAACCGCCTGGACTGGACCGCCAGCGACAAGCACCGCGTAATGGGCCGCTGGACTTGGTGGGACAACTTGACGTTCGGCGTCGATCCGTACAGCACCGGGGCGCACATCGATGCAGGGCCGGAGACCTTCACGACCAACCAGATCGTGATCGCGGACACGTACCTGATCTCGCCCACGACGATCCTCGACCTGCGTGCATCCTGGCTGCGGTTCCGCTATGACCGTTCGCCAGCCAGCCAGGGCATCGACCTCGCCCAGTTTGCCTGGCCATCGTCCCTAGTCTCGGAGATTCCCGAGAACTTCCGCCACATTCCCACGCCCTGCGTCGAGGGCTACAGCCTCTTCTGCGCCCAGGGGACAGGCAGCATCATCATCGGCCGGCAGGAGAACCTCGCCTTCCTGCCCAACCTCACTCTCATCCGAGGCCGCCACACCATCAAGCTCGGCGGCGACGTACGGCGCCTCACGCACAACTACGCGCAGAGCAATACACCCAGCGGCATCTTCCGCTTCAACTCCCGGTTCACCGCCGACGATCCGTACACACCCGTGGGCGGATGGGGCTTCGCCTCGTTCCTGATGGGAACCGGCACTGGCGGCGGCATCACCACGCCAGGCCTCGTCGCGGGCCAGATGATCTATCGGGCCATGTACATCAACGATCAGTGGCAAGTGAACGACAGGCTGACGCTCAACGTCGGCGTCCGCTGGGAGCGCTCGGGCAACTTCTCGGAGCGCTTCGACAACATGACGGTGCTTTCACTCGACTCCGTCAACCCACTGTCCTCGGAGACGGCGCTCGACCTGCGCGGCCAGCTGGGGCTTGTCAACTCCGAACTGCGCCCCTCGCGCACCCGGATGGACGACCGCAACCTGTTCGCCCCGCGTCTCGGCATCGCATACCGCGTGGACGACCGGACCGTGATCCGGACCGGCTACGGCATTTTCTGGCTGCCGAACGACGTGGCCTTCGCCGTGTCGCCGAACCAGGACATCGTCAACACGATCTCCACGCCGTGGATCACCACGCTTGACGGTGGCGAGACGCCCTTCCGCAGGCTGAACGACCCCTTCCCGGACGGGGTGCTGCTGCCGCCAGGACGGGATGCCGAGTTCCTCAGCACGCTCGTAGGCGGCCTAGGGATCCGGGCTCCGGTCCCGAACCAGCCGCTCGGCTACATGCAGCAATGGAACTTCAACATCCAGCGCCAGCTTGCGGACGGCACGCTGGTGGACGTGGCGTACGCCGGTTCGAAGGGAACGAGCATTCCCGTCAACGCGCAGACGATCAATCAGCTGCCAGACCAGTACCTGTCGATGGGCACGGCGCTGAACGAGCAGGTGGCGAACCCGTTCCACGGCACATCGATCCAGGCGGGATCGCTCTCTCAGCCGACGATCTCCCGCGGGCAGCTCCTGCGCCCCTATCCGCAGTTCACGGACGTGGCGATGGCGGGGCCGACGAACCGCAGTTCGATCTACCACGCCTTCCAGGCCAAGGTCGAGCGGCGCTTCGCGGGTGGAGCGAGCCTGCTGGCCTCCTACACGGCCAGCAAGCTGATCACGGACGCCGGGACCCTGACGGGCTGGCTTGACGGCCTCGAGGGCTTCAGCGCCCAGGGGTGGGCGACAGGCGGCAACAACAACGACCTGCGCGCCCTGCGGTCGCTCGCGGCCTTCGATGTCTCGCAGAGGTTCGTCCTCAGCTACGTGCTCGACCTTCCGTTCGGCAAGGGCAAGCCTCTCGGAGGCAACCTGAGCGGTCCGGCGAACATGATCATCGGCGGCTGGGGCATCAACGGCGTCACGACCGTGCAGCGCGGGTTCCCGATCGGCGTGACCTCCCAGAACCTCTCGAACTCCTTCGGAGGCGGCCAGTTCCCGCACAACAACGGAACTAGCGCAGAGAAGTCGGGCGACCCTCAGACTCGCATGACGGAATACTTCCGGACGGATGTCTTCAGCCAGGCGCCGGCATTCACATTCGGCAATACGGGACGCCTGCTTCCCGACGTGCGCGGACCGGGCATCGCGCAGTTCGACTTTGCCCTGTTCAAGCGAACGCAGATCACGGAGGGACTAGGCCTCGAATTCCGCACGGAGTTCTTCAACCTATTCAACACGCCGACTTTCCGACATCCCGGAACGGGTCTCAACACACCCCAGTTCGGGGTGATCAGCGGTACGCGCGGCGTGCCGAGACTGGTGCAGTTCGGGCTGCGCGTGATCTTCTAGCGTCAGACGAACCTGGCCGCCCGCTTCTTCGGGCGGCCTGGTCAACTCGCCCAAGCCAGCGAGCATGAGGTTTCTGCGAGCCGGCTCTATTCTGTCGGTCAGCTGCACGCTGGTCGCGGGGTTGCTCGCGCAGAAGCCAGCCCAGGCCCCACCCAAGACTGTCCCAGAGCGCTTCGAGGCAGGCCAGGAGGCCATGGAGGACGGGCGGTTTGCGGAAGCCGAGGAATTCTTCCGGGCTGCCTTGGAGGCTCAGGTCGACCTCGTCGAGGCTCGCGCCAACCTTGGCCTCTCGCTGTTCCTGCAGGGCCGCTACGCGGAAGCCGCAGCCGAGCTGGAGCACGTCACCTCCGAACGGCCCGACCTGACGGCAGGCCACATCTTTATGGGCCTCGCGCATCTGCGGCTTGGCTCGCCCGCCAAGGCCATTCCATCGCTGGAGCGCGGTCTCAAGGACCAGCCTTCCAACCTCGAGGCGCGCCGCGCACTTGCCGCCTGCTACATGGCGGAGGAAGACTACGCCAGTGCGCTGCGGGAGTTCCAAGCGGTCCACTCGCTCGGCTCCGATCCGGTGTCGGCGTGGCATGCGCTTGGCCGGGACTACATGAACCTCATGAGCGAGCTGGGAGGCCGACTTGTGTCCGGCCACCCGGACTCGGTGTGGACCACCCGCCTAGGCGCGGACATGCTCGGCCTGAGCGAGGCCTGGGTGGCCTCGGCACAGTACTACGAAGATGCGCTGGCAAAGCATCCCGAAGTCCCGGGACTACGGTCGGGCCTCGGCATGGCGCGCTGGCGGCTCGGAGAAACGGAGTCTGCCGAGGCCATCTACCGAGCGGAGTTGCGCGTGGATCCCTGGGCGGAGGCGGCTTGGCTGGGCCTGGCCCGTGTCCATCTGTCGCGCATCGACGTGGCGAGCGCCGCGAAGGCGGTGGCACGGGTCTGGGAGCACTCTCCGCAGTGGCTCGTGCAGCAGACCGAGTCGCCCATGCCATCGCTGACGCCGAAGGTGGCTGGCGCACTGGCCGAAGAGCTCTCGAGCCTCGACGACGGGCCGTCGCTGTTCCTGAGGACAGTGCTGCTCACGGAGGCCGGCGACCCCGAGGAGGCCAGTGTCCAGCGTGCGCGACTGAAGGACTCCGCGGAGCATGCATCGCCGGCACCTTCCGACGGGCTCTCGCCGGCGGAGATGTGCAGGCAGCATCTCTACCAACGCTGCGCGAGCGCTTTGGAGACGCGCAAATCACTCTCCCGCGGCGACCTCCTGATGCTGGGGCGGTCCTATTTCGAGCTGGGCCGCTTCGACCGGGCCGTCGTTGCCCTCACGCATGCCATGCGTGGCAGCGACACCTTCATCGATGAAGCCGCTTACTGGACAGTGCGAGCACTCCAGCTACTAGCCGACAGTTGCTTCCAGGAGGTCGAGCGACTCGCGCCCGGCTCGTGGCGTGTGCACCAGCTGCGGGCGGAGGCACATCGCCAGCGACAAGCGGATGACGAAGCGATCCACGAGTACCAGAACGCCATCGAGCTCAAACCAGACGAGGCCAGTCTCCACCGCGACCTAGGGCTTCTGCATCTTCTCAACAATGCGTACGACGAGGCGGATCGGGCCATTCGGCGCGCTCTCGAGCTTGACGGGACCGATCCGCGAGCACTCTACTTCGCGGGACGGCTGCTTGTGGCACGCCAGCAGCACGCTGAGGCCATTCGGTTCCTAGAGTCGGCCCTGCGCTTGGACCCCAACCTGATCGAGGCGAGACCCAGCCTTGGACGGGCCTATCTGCGCGAGGGCCGCCCGCGGGAGGCGGTCCTACAGCTGCAACAGGGTGTGGTGCTGGACTACTACGGGGACATCCACTACTCGCTGTTCCAGGCGCACCGCCAGCTAGGCAACCAGGAAGCCGCCCGCGAAGCGCTTGAGCAGTCCACGACGATGCGCAAGCGGTCATTCGTGCGCGACCGTAACAAGCTGGATCGATGGATCAAGAGCGAATAGCCGCCGTCGCACTCGCCCTCTTGCTCGCCGTGCCGCCAGCTGCGGCCGGGGCGGATCCCGACCCCATCGAGTTCCGCGATGTCGCAGTCGAAGCCGGGGTCGATTTTGTGCTCCACAACCATCCCACAGCGAACAAGCACATGATCGAGACCATGGCCGGCGGCCTGGCTGTGTTCGACTTCAACAGCGACGGGCTTCCGGACATCTACTTCACCAACGGCGCCGAAATCCCGTCGCTGCGCAAAACCGATCCCAAGTACTGGAACCGGCTCTACCGCAACGATGGCGAGATGCAGTTCACCGATGTCACGGAATCGGCGGGCGTTGCGGGCCACGGCTACGACATGGGCGCTGCGGTCGCCGACTACGACAACGACGGCGACATCGATCTGCTCGTGACCGGGGTGTTTCGCCTGACCCTGTACCGCAATCAGGGCGACGGCACGTTCACTGAGGTAACGAGGGAGGCTGGCCTCGAGACGGGCGAATGGGCGGTAGCCGCGGCTTGGCTGGACTACGACCGCGACGGCCTAGCGGATCTATTCGTCGTCAACTATGCCGAGTGGAGCTTGGATTTCGACGTCTTCTGCGGAGATTCGCGCCGAGGGCTTCGCGCCTACTGCGATCCGCTTCAGCTCACACCGATAGCCAACCGCCTGTTCCGCAACCTCGGGGAGGGCCGGTTCGAGGAGGTAAGCGCAGACACCGGCATCGCCGATCACCTAGGCCGTGGCATGAGCGCGGCGATCACTGATGCCGACAGCGATGGCTGGACCGACCTGTTCGTGACGAACGACAACCTGCCGAACTTCCTTCTGCTGAACCGCTCGGGGAAGGGATTCGAGGAATCCGGCATGTTCGCGGGCGTAGCACTACCGCAACACGGCGACCCCGTGGCAAGCATGGGTACCGACATCCGTGACTACGACAACGACGGCCTGCCGGACATCGCCGTGACCGCACTGATCGCGGAGACGTTCCCGCTATTCCGCAACCTCGGCGAGGGACTGTTCGAGGACGTCACCGGACCATCACAGATGGGTGCGCTGAGCAACCGGCACAGCGGCTGGGGCAACGGGATATACGACTTCAACAACGACGGCTGGAAGGACATCTTCACGGCGAACTCCCACGTCAACAATCTGATCCGCGAGTTCGAGGCCTCGACTCCCTACCGCGAGCCGAACAGGGTGTTCGCCAACCGTGGGGACGGCTCCTTCGTGGACCACTCGAGCGATGCCGGAACGGGCTTCGCGGAGACCGCGAGGGTGCATCGCGGCTGCGCGTTCGCCGACTTCAATCGCGATGGGCGCGTGGACGTAGTGGTGTCCGCCCTGGGCGAGCCGGCAGAGCTTTGGGAGAACGTCAGCCCGAACGAGCACGCCTGGATCAACGTCCGTCCACTCGGATCGGACAGCGGCCTCGACGGCCTAGGCGCCGTGGTGGAGGTGGACGGACAGACCAACGTGATGACCAGCGCCGTCGGATACGCCTCGTCTAGCCATGACGGCGTGCACTTCGGACTGGGTGCAAGCACGGATCCCGTGACGGTCAGCGTGCGATGGCCAAGCGGAGCCAAGCAGAAGGTGGACGCGGTTGAGACGAACTCCACCGTCATAGTGCGGGAGCCTTGACGCAGGCCCACCTCGTCAGGTGCCAACTTCGGGATAGCGGCCCCTGGCAAGACCCTCCACCACTCGGTCGTCACCCGCAAGGAAGTCGAACTCCGCCATGGCTGCCAGCCGGACCCAGCGGGTCTCCGCGAACTGCGAGTCGTCGATCTCACCGCGATAGGAGGTGACGAGAAAGAACGCCAGGAGGATCGGCGGACGATCGCCGTATCGGTATTCGTAGCGCTCAAACTCCCGTCCCTCGACGTCCACGATGCCGAGTTCCTCCTTCAGCTCGCGCTGCAGCGCGATAAAGGCCGACTCTCCTGGCTCGACCTTCCCGCCCGGAAACTCCCACTTGCCGGCATGGACCTGGTCCAGCCGCCGACGGCAGATCAGGAAGGTCCCGTCATCCTCGATCAGAGCTGCCGACACGACGGTCATGCGTTGCCCGCCACGCCGTCGACGTCAAGCGTCCGCCAGCAGTACCAGCTCGCGACGCTGGCGAACGGTCGCCATGGTTTCGCGAGCTCGATTGCCTCGCGCTTTGCCGGTAGTGCCTCCAAGCTGTGAAACCGCCGCAGCGCGTTGCGCACGCCGAGGTCTCCGTGGGGGAACACGTCGGGCCGCCCCATCGAGAAGATCAGGTACATGTGAGCGGTCCACTCGCCCACACCCCTAAGCTTGACGAGACGCTCCACGACCTGTTCATCCGAAAGTGCATGCAATTTGGGCAGGTCCAGCGAACCCTCCAGAATGACGTCAGCGATTCCCAGCAAATAGGAGGCCTTCCGGCCCGAGTACCCGCAGCTGCGCAAACCGTCAACGCCAATCTCCCGAACAGCTTGGGGTTCGAGGCCATCCGGCCCGGTCCTTGCCCGGAGCCGCCCCGCAATGGTCCGTGCGGCTGCCGTCGAAATCTGCTGCGAGGTGATCGAACGCACAAGCATCCGAAACCCGTCCGGCTCGAGCTGCAAGCTGCACGGCCCCACACGACAAACCGCCTCACGCATGTGGGGGCAAGCCGCGGACAGGTGCTCGTCCGCACGCCGCCAAGTCTCGTCGGGCCTCACGACTGACTCTCCCGGAGAGCGATCGGACGACCACTATGCCGCAGCGCTCGGATCAAAGCACCTGTCGCTCCATCAAAGCGAGGTTCGCAAACCGGTGCACCGGCCGCGGCGAGCCGACGCTTGAGCACGGTGCGCACAGCCCTGCTGGCAAACACACCGCCGCAGGGATGGACAGCCAATCCAGAGGCCTGGGCTCCCAGCGCAGCCCTAGCACGTAGCGCAAGGTCGGCAAGCGCGTCCCCGGCAGCATTCATCACGCGCAGAGCCGAAGGGTCGCCATTGGTCGCCATGCGGTCGACAGAGACCGCTAGTCTGGCGATGCGACTGCGAGGCCAGTCCGAAGCGTAGAGTCGGCGCATTGCATCGTGGGGGGTGACGGCCCCCGTCGCCTCCAGCAGCATGTCGCAAAGACGGGTCACCTTGCCTTCCCCCTCGTGCGCGTTCAGCATTTCCCGAACGGCACGACGAACGATGTCGAAGGCACCACCCTCGTCGCCGAACACGTATCCCCAGCCCCCACAACGCACCGTCCGGCCCATGTCGTCCCGCGCAAGCGCGATGGATCCTGTGCCGGCAATCACGGATATCCCCGCATGACCGGCTGTGGCGCCGTCCAGCGCCGCATGGGCATCCGTCGTGAACTCCACCTCCGTCGCGCCGGCCATGGTCTGAAGCAGACTCTCGTTGCCAGATGGCCCACCGCTCAGGGCGTAGCAGACGGCATTGAACGGAGCGTTCGGCGCGATGCCCGCCCGCGTTCGCAATTCGGACAGCAGCTGTGCGACGGTATCGCTGAGGATCTGGGTCTCGATGCCCGGGACGACCTGGTTGCACGGTCCGGCGGAGGCGCGAGCGAGAATGGCGCCGGCGCCGTCCCCTACAACGGCCTTGGTGGAAGACTGCCCCCCGTCAACGCCCAGATACAGGGGGCCGGAGGCCATCCGCTACCGCCCGACGGCAAGCCTGTGGCAGTGCTCCATGAGCAGGTGCCACTCGATCATCTGGCGCTCCGCAACATCCTCCGGGTCGTTCGCCAGCGACGAAGCCGACCGGCACTCATCAACGAAGGCGAAGGGATCCCACGCACCCCTGGTGTGCTGCTCGATGGCCCCGAACACCGGATGATCGCCAGTGCGCCGGAACCAGTACTTGGCGTTGCTCCAGTCCCCCTCCTGACGGTGCATGATGCCGTGCCAATAGCTCCCGGACGCAGTCGGAACGTGTTGCGATACGCGGTGCGACCGATCCAGGTCGGAGAAGAACAGGAACAGCCCCGCCGACACACAGTTCGCATCGTCCATGGAGACGATCCTCTCGCCATCGAAGAGGTCCGAGACGGACAGAGTGCGCAGCGTGGCAAGGCCAGGCCCCTCCAAGGGGGCTGCGGGCACAAGTGGCATTCGGTGATCGTCCCCGCCAGCCTCGGCCAGGACAGACTCTATCCGTGGCGAGAAGAGAGTCGAACGGTAGGCTGTCACGGCTACCACGATAGCCACGGCGCGAAACGGCGGTCAACGCGGTTGGACGCTAGACGGTGAGGATCATCGGCCCGCCGTCGATCGGGAAGAGCGTGAGGGCTCCGAGCAGCAGGGAGAGTCCCGTCATGACCACCACGGCGACCCAAGCGATCAGGTTGTACAGCGGACTGTTCGTCCACCCGTGCATCAGGTCGCGGCGGTTCACGAGCTTCACGATGAAGACCATCACGATCGGCAGAAGAATGCCGTTCAGCACTTGGGACGCCAAGATCATCGGCACTGCCGGAAACGCCGGGATCAGCACCATTCCTGCTCCAACCGCAATCAGCAGGGTGTACATCCAGTAGAACGAGGGCGCTTCGTCGAAGTCGTGGTCGACACCCGACTCGAGGCCCAAGCCCTCGCACACGGTGTAGGCCGTGGACAGGGGCAGGATGCTTGCCGCGAACAGGGAGGAGCACAGGAGGCCGCCTGCGAACAGGGGGTAGGCAAGGTTGCCGAGTGGCTCCAAGGCACGCGCGGCATCGGCGGCACTGGCGATCGACCGCGGGGCGCTCTCCCAGAGCGCTCCTGCGCAGGCCACAACGATGAAGAACGCGACCACGGACATCATCACGCAGCCGGCGACAACCTCGATGCGCGTGTCGCGGTACTGCTTGGCGTCGATGCCCTTCTCGACGACGGCAGCCTGGAGGTAGAACTGCATCCAAGGGGCGACCGAAGTGCCGACCATGCCGATGACCATGGCGAGGTATGGAACGTTCGACTCGGGCCTAGGCACGGCCACGCTCCGCATCGCCTCAGACCAATCCGGCCCGACCAGCAAGGCGGAGGCGATGTAGGCTCCGTAGAACAGGCTCGCGACGAGGAAGACCTTCTCCACGCTCTGGTAGGTGCCCTTGACGACCAGCACCCAAAGCAGGAGCGCGCCAAGCGGCACGACGAAGTACCGGCTGATCGAGAAGAGCTCCAGCGACTCGGCGATACCGGCGAAGTTCGCCACGATGTTCGCGAGATTGACGAACAGCAGGAGACCCATCAGAACGAATGTGGTCCGCAGACCGAACTCCTCCCGGATGAGATCAGACAGGCCCTTGCCGGTCACGGCCCCCATCCGCGAGCACATCTCCTGGCTAACGATCAGAAGCAGGGTGATCGGCAGGAGCGTCCACAGTGGGCCGTAACCCCAGCGCGCACCGGCTTCGGAATACGTGAAGATGCCGCCGGCGTCGTTGTCCACCATGGCGGTGATGAAGCCTGGGCCCAGCGCCGCGAACAGGGTCAGAAGCCTTCCCCTGGTCCGCTGGACAAGCGTCATCTAGAGACCCCGCTCAAGCTCGGGACTCAAACGCCCGATCACGTCGTCGGCCGTAATCACCCCTTGCAGCCGGCTGTCTTCGCCGACCACGGGAAGCGCGAACAGGTTGTACTTGTCAAACAGCTCGACGACATCCTTCTGGGTCGCATCCGTGTCGATCTGCACCATGGTCCGATCCGCCAAGGGCCGAACCATGTCTTCCTTGCCGGCCACAATGAGACGCCCCAGCGCCACGGCACCTTCGGGACGGCCCTCGCCATCCACTAGGAACACATGCGTCAGACGCTTGAGCAGGACTTCCTCGCCGTGCAGGGACTCGACCACCTGCCCAACGGTCGCGTTGACCGAGCTTGAGAGGTAGCGCGTCTCCATCATGCCGCCCGCCGTGTCGTCGTCGTACTCCAGCAGCTCGGACACCTCGCCTGCGGGCTCACGGTCCATGTCCCCCACGATCTCCCTGCGGGACTCCTCGTCAAGGTTGGCGAGGGCATCGGCCGCGTCGGCCGGATCCATCTCCTCGAGGATGTCCGCAGCACGCTCCGAATCCAGCGAGTGCAGAATCGAGGTCTGTACCGTTGGCTTGATCTCCTCGAGCGTGTCGGCCGCGTGCCCCTCGCCAAGGGTCTCGAACACCGCCTCGCGCTCGTCCGAGCCCAGTTCCTCCACGATGTCGGCCAAGTCGGCGGGATCGATGCGCTCGAGTCGCTGATGCGAAATTCGCAGGCGCAGCCTTCGCAGGGGATCCGGCTCCACGATGTTGCACCACTCCCAGGGGATCGAGTTGGGCTGCATGCGGGACTGGATCTCACGGATGGTCTCGTTTGGCAGCAAACCCTCGACAAGGCGTCGGAACGCGCTCTGCAGGCCGACACCGACCTCGTGAACCCAGAGCTGCTCGTTCCCGTTGGTGGTGATGCGCAGGCCGAGGTCGTTCACACGCACGACCTTGCGGCCGTGTACGTCGATGATCTGCTGGTCCAGAAGGTCCTTGGTCAGAAGCAGGTGGTAGTCGTCGCCGTAGTACGGCGTGAACTGTTCGTCTGCGAGGTGAATGCCGTCCTTGTCGAACGCCAGCACCTGGTCCCAGCGGACGGCGAATCGGGTCCGACCGTAACCGAAGAGGAAGCGGGCGAGACGGCGGGGATGGTCCCTAGGAGCGACGGCCGCTTCGCGGACCCGCCCGATGCGCGTACCTCGAGGGCTGATCAGGCGCATTCCCGTCAGCTCGGTCAGGTACAGTAGGCGATCCGAGCCTGTGCAGGTCCTCTCCATGGCCGTGTGGCCGCGCAGAGAACAGTGACACCCGTGGCGCGCCGTTCCCTTGCGGCTTCGCGCTAGCGTGTCGACTTCCAGGGTCGTCAAGCATTGTTGACGCGCACTCCCCCTCGCAGTACATGATGCCCTAGGGGCCGAACCGGTGCAAGAGAAGAGGGACGGTGGCCGTCCCAGCCAGCCTCGATACGGATAAGGCGGTTGTACTTGGCCAGCCTCTCGGAGCGGGTGATGGAACCCACCTTGATGTGACCTGCCCCGGTTGCGATCGCGAGGTCGGCGAGGAAGCTGTCCTCGGTCTCGCCGGAGCGCGCGGACACGATCGCTCCGAACCCCGCGTCAGCGGCCTGGTCAACGACCTCCATCGTCTCGCTCAGTGTGCCGATCTGATTCATCTTGACCAGCACGGCATTGGCCGCCCGATTGCGCACCGCACGGTCGAGACGGGACGGGTTCGTGACGAGGAGGTCGTCGCCCACAAGCGCGCAACGCGATCCGAGGACACGGCAGGCACTCTTCCAGCCCTCCCAATCGTCCTCTGCCAGCGGGTCCTCGATCGAGACGATCGGAAAGGCGTCGACCCAACGCTCGTAGAGCGCGATCATGCCGTCGGAGTCCAGCGAACGGTCCTCGCTGGTGAGTTGGTAGCGACCGTCCCGCAGGAAGTGCGACGCCGCCACATCGACTGCGATCGAGACTTGATCACCCGGTGTGTAACCGGCCGCCTCGATGGCACGGACCATGTACGTCAATGCCTGCTCGTTGGACGCCAGCGCTGGCCCCCATCCGCCTTCGTCCGCCACCCCGGATGGTGCGCATCCGTCTTGCTCGAGCAGGTTACGCATGTGGCGGTGGACAGCTGCCACCGCCTCAATGGCGTCGGCGAACGTCGCGCATCCATGCGGCACCGCAAGGAAATCCTGGAATTCGATCTGCCCTCCCGCATGGAGCCCGCCCGAGAGGATATTCACCATCGGCAGCGGCATCTTGGGCTGCCGGTGGCCGGCCAGGTACTGCCAGAGGGGTCGGCGGAGCGACTTAGCCACCGCACGCGCCACGGCGCAGGAGGTAGCAAGGATCGCGTTGGCGCCGAGACGCGACTTGTCCGGCGTGCCGTCGGCTGCCCGCATGCGCCGATCAACCTCTGCTTGAGTCGTGGCCTCACAGCCGCTGAGGGCCTCCGCCAGCGGACCGCCAACACTCTCGACGGCCCCGGACACGGCGAGGCCCTCGTAGGAACCGTGTTCGCCGTCTCGCCGCTCTACCGCTTCGTGCCTGCCGGTCGACGCGCCCGACGGCGCCTGAGCGCTCGCCACGGTGCCGTCGTCGAGGCGAACCTCGGCTTCGACCGTCGGACGGCCCCGCGAGTCGAGCACCTGGACGGCACGGACCCGCTCGATCCGCAGAGCCATTTTCGTAGGCTAGCAACAAGGCCATTCCCCGTCTCAGGCGGTCATTTGATGCCGTACCATGAGGACAATCATGGCCACCGCACGAGACCTCAGCCGGCGTACGTTTGTCGCAGGAGCGACCGCCTCGACCGCCCTGCCGCTGCTTGCCGCCAAGAGCTCCGCGCGTGTCGTGGGAGCCAACGCACGGCTGCATGTGGGCGTGATCGGAGCGGGAGGCAACGCACGGGGCCATATGCGTGCGCTCAAGTCCCTAGCCGAGAAGGACAACGTTGAGATCGCGGCGGTCTGTGACCTCTACACGCCGCGGCTTGAGGCCGCAGCCGAGTCAACCGGCGGCAAGCCCTACAAGGACTACCGAGCCCTGCTCGAGCACCCCGGCCTAGACTACGTGACCATTTCGGTCCCCGAGCACTGGCACGCGCCCATCGCCCTAGACGCGGCCGACGAGGGTCTGCACATCTACGTCGAGAAGCCGCTCACCTACTCGATCCGCGAGGGCCTTGCGGTGGTCCGCAAGGTCAAGAGCACCGGAGTCGTGCTGCAGTGCGGCATCCAAGGCATGTCGGACAGCTCCTACGAATCGGCCGCCGAGATGATCCGAGACGGTGCCATCGGCAAGGTTGTCATGGCGCACATCGACTATTCGCGCAATCATCGGGACGACTTCTGGCGGCGAGAGCCGGATCCGGACGCCAAGCCCGGAGTGAACCTCGACTGGAAGACCTTCCTTGGGTCGGCCAAGAAGCGGCCCTGGGACCCCGATCGATTCTTTGGCTGGCGGCGCTACTGGGACTACTCGGGGGGCATTGCAACGGACTTGTTCGTGCACCGGCTGGCGCGCATCGTCAAGGCCTGCGGACTTTCCACGCCCTCGCGCGTCGTTGCCACCGGCGGCACCTACTTCTTCAACAGCGGAGCCGAAGTGCCCGACACGTTCAACGCCCTGCTCGAGTATCCGGAGGGCATCAACGTGCTGCTCGTCTCGACCATGGCCAACGAGACAAAGATTCGGCACGTGATTCGCGGCAACAAGGGAACGATCGAGTTCGACCGGAAGGGCTTCTCGGTGATGCCGGAGCGCCTCTACAAGGACGAAGTGAAGCCGCAGAGATACGAGAAAACGGGCGGCGAGGACATGGCTCTGCACCATCACAACCTGCACAACGCAATTCGCAGCGGCGAGGAGCTGAAGTGCGACGTCGAACTCGGGTTCAACGTCTCGATGGCCTGCCACATGACGGTGGAATCGTTCCGGATGAAGAAGTCCCTCGGCTGGGACCGTAGGCGTCAGCGCGTCGTCAAGACCTAGACGACAGCGGATCTCCTGCCTTTAGCGGACACGATAAGATGGCCCCGGGAGTGCCCGCGGGGCAGCTCCGGACGACTCCGAGCGCTCCGAGGGCGCGGAACTTGGCCCCGGAGGCCGGGAAAAAGTCGATTTCCCCGTTTTTGGGGTGATTTCCGCGAAAAATGTGAAAAATGTCCTTGACAGGCAGTTATCGGATACGTATCACTCTCCTCCTAACTATGTTGTTCACACGTTTCCGCAACCTGCTGGCCTGAGGAGGCCTGTTGGTATTTCTGATGCTGTTCGCTTCAGCCGGAGAACTCGCCGCACAGTGCGCACCAGGGTACACACCGAATCAGGACTGCACGGATAAAGACAAGCATCGCAAGGATTGCAGAGAGTCGTATACAGATCGCTTAGCAGGGATCGCAGCTTCTAAGGGAACATGCTTGGTGGCCTGCACGCAAAGCGACAGCAAAGACAGAGGCACGTGTCGTAAAGCGTGCTTCACGGCTGCTGCCTCAGCGACCGCGGCGGCTAGCGCAGTGTACGCGCTGTGCCGCAGGAGGGCTCCTGAATGCGTGACAAGGTGCGTGAAGGATCCCAGCCATCCTAGATGGTGGTGCCCCCACTGGCCATACTGCATATATAGTGCTGACTAGATGCTAGTTGGCAGAAGCAGCTTACTGGGCTTGCTCTTGGTGGTGGCGCATCCGAGCGTCGGTTCGGGCATGGAAGCCACGTGTGCGGGCTGTCTCGACAATTGTTGGAGTGGGCGTTTTCCGCGAACTCAGCACTCAATTCCAGATTCTCATCCATAGACATAGATGCCTACAGCTGGGCGTTCTGGGAGCAATATGGGTTTGAGCCAGCGCCATGCAGGGAACTTCTTGGTGACGCAAAGGCGTACCAGACGTGCGTAACGAAAGCATTCGGTCGCTGCATGTCACGTCGTTGCAAGGGCTGCGGGTATGGCTGGGTGCCGTTCGCTGGGATTTTCAAGAAGAGGAGCAGGACGGACCAAGTCCAGTTGTACCCTGGGCAGGTCACTGTCGTGGAGAGGACTAGTCCGCGCCGAACTCCAGAGGTGGCCAATCCCGTAGGTTCTCCGGCTACGCCGCTGCGCGAACGAGCAGGCCCTTAATTCAGGTTTAGCGGACAGATTCTCGGCCGCGTGGCGGGCCGAACACTGGCCCCCATGGGCGCTCCGTCCAGCATGTAGGGCCATGCTCCCGGGTCGGGGCCGCCGGACCGGGCAGCGGACACAGCGGCCGCGTCGGAATGGCGCAGCGCATGACGCGCAACGAATCCGTCGCCGAGACATCCGGTACCAGTAGAGGTCAGGGCCGCGGCGTGCCGCCGCGCACCGGCCCGGCCGGCTGCCTTACTGCAATCCGAGCATGCTGGACGGGGCTTCCCTTGAACGAAAAGGCCCGAAAATGGATCGCAGAACCGCAGACACGATCACTGTGATGGTTGCCAACGCATACAGGGGAACGCAGCAAGCACAGCGTCAGCGATCAGTATGCGACTTTCGTCTTGGCTCAATTCGCGAAACGTGTGCATTGGGGAGGCGGGCAGGCAAGCCCGCGGAGGGCTGGCTGGCCAGACCGATCTCCTGATGCCAGCGCAGATGGTTGCCCAGGCACTTGGTCGCCACGCCGTGGAACGGCAGCAGGAACTGCTGCAGCTGCCGGTGGCGCTGGTTGACCGTCTGGATGGGGTGGCTGCCGCGCAGGCGCTGCCCGGCCGCCCGGGCGGCCTGTCCCGCCGTCTCCCGAATCCCAGCTCCCCTGCGGCCCCTCCGGTGAAGTGTGCGGGCCAGTCCACACCCATCCGGCTGACCAGGTCCAGTCCACACCCGAGGGGACTCGACTACCTGAACCGGTGCGAGAACTCGTCCCAGGCAGCCCGATACTCCTCCTCCCGGTCGCACCGGACGAAGGGCGCGCGGTACGCGATCGTGCGCTCCCTCCGCCCCTGCGGCAGCGTGTCGTCCTCGACGGTCCGGAAGACGGTCCCGTCCGTGAGCCCCTGGACGTCCTCCCAGCCGAGCGCGAGTCCGGTCTCGCTCCGGCCCGGCTGCACCAGTGCATAGTTGGAATCCCCTCTCCTCGCCCTCCGGGGAAGGCCCGTGCCGGAGAGTCCCTGCGAGGTGGTGAAGACGATCCGGCCATCCTGGTCGTACCACGTGTCCGCCTCGTACTCGCGCAGGACCGGGAACTGCACTCTGTAGAGGACCAGCAGCTCGTCGAGGGTGAGCCCGAGCGCCATCGCCACCAGCACGTCGACCTCCACCAGCGCCTGGCGTCGCTCGAAGTCCGTCCGCAGCGCGGAGTCGCGGCTCCACGCTCTCTCCAGCCCGCCCCAGCGACCCGCGTTCAGGCGTGCATCGGAACGGGTCCAGCCGTCGGCGGCGTGCGCGTCGTCCCAGCAGCTCTCCCAGAGCGTCCGGTAGTGGCTCGTGAGGCAGTGCAGGCCGAGCACGCGCGCCTGCAGGGACCGTCGAGGACGGGGTCCAAGCCTGCAGAGGGGCAGCTGCCGCAGCCGGCCCGGAGATATGTCGGTTGCCCCGGTCATCTTGACGAAGCCATCCATCGGCAGCGCCTGGCAGATGCCCTGGAAGTCGAGCAGATCCCGCAGATCCCGCTGGCTCGTGCCGACAACCGTGTCGATGTAGGCAGCCCCCGTGGGCACGATCGCCGCAATCAGCGTTCGCTCGCTCGCCGGACCCACCATCCTTCTGTTCACCATGCTGTAGTGGCCCGTCACCCTCCGGCTTGGGCCGTCGGGAGCGTCCGCGGCCCACGGCACCGACGGAATCCGCCGCGCGTACTCGTCGCGGCCGCACGCCGGGACGTAGTTCGTGCGCGGCAGGTAGTCGTCCGGGATCGCCGTCAGGTCGATGCAGTCGTAGTCGCTGTTCAGCCGACAGGCGCGGCGGGGGGTCTTGCCGAGCGGGTTGCCGACGAAGAGGTGCGGGCCCGACAGGATGCACTCGCGGGGCTCGCGCGGGAAGCGCGTCTCCCGGCGGATCGTGCCGTCCCGCTGGGCGTTGGTCTCGTCCCAGATGACCCCGCATGCGAACTGGCCCGCCAGGTCGCGCAGGCGCCGCGGCTGGCCGGCGAACTTCCGCAGCACAGACATCAGCTCCGTCGAGTGCACCGCCGGCAGCCTGGCCCGCCCGGCGGGCGTCCCCGCGGGGTCCAGCGCCGCGGCGAACGTCTCCAGCTCCCGCGGGCCGACCCGCACCATCCGCCCTGCGTGGCCGTCCGTCTCCCAGCCCCCGCCGACGCGCTTGATGCCCGGCACCGGACCGGTGCCCGGGTGCTCCAACGACGCCTCGATGGTCTCCGCGGCGAAGAGGTTGGCCATGTGGACGAATCCCGGACGCCCGCGCTCGGGCCCGTAGACGTTCACGCTGAACCGGGTCTTGCTGTCGTGGACGTCCGCAAAGAGCTTGCGCGCGTTGCGGAACTGGAAGTGGGCCCGCAGGCGGGCGTAGACCGCGGCGCGCAGCGCCCCGCCCCTGGGGTCGTCGAACAGGCCCTCGGGATGCAGCAGGCCGGCCACGCCGCGCTCGCCGAGGACGCTCCAGGCCTGCGGCAGGAAGCACTTGTACGAGTTCGCCTGCATGCCTTGGAGCAGACTGTAGTTCTGGGGCGCCCCCAGGTAGGCCTTGGTCGCCTCCGTCGCGGCGTACTCGTCCAGGTAGGCCGCCCGCAGGCCGGGGCTGCGCGCGAGCAGCCCCGGCCGCTCCCGGCGCAGCGCCGCGGCCCTGCGCCGGCGCACGACCACGCTCGGCTCGAAGTCCCCGATCACGCCGGCCTCGTCCCAGGAGAGCTTGATCCAGGGCGGGTTGCCCAGCACCAGGTCGAAGCCCGTGGAGGGCTCCCCGTCCGGCCCCGTTCCGTAGAGGATGTCCGCGAACGCCAGGTCCCAGTGCAGGAACCGCATGCGCTCCGCCAGCGCGTCCACGAACCCCAGCCGGGGGAATAGCTCGCACAGCCGCTCCAGGTCCAGCAGCCCCGTCTCGTCGAGGATGCGCCGCGCCATGCCCGCCGCGTGCGCCGCGTACTCCTCCCCGAACTGCAGCGCCGCCTGCCCCGGCCCGTCGGCCGCGTCCCGCACGTCGCCCGTCAGGACGATGCTCGCCTCGGTCAGGAACTCCTCCCGGCTCGGCGGACCGACCTTCGCCTCGATCGGCCAGAACCACAGCGCGCACCAGTAGTCCAGGACCAGCTTGAGCCGCCGGTAGGGGCTCGCCGTCCGCGCCCGCGTGCCGAACACGCCCTGGCCGCGGATCGTCTCCTTCCACCCGTTGGCCGTCCGTCGCTCCGCATGCTCGGCCCCCCAGACCGCGGTCGCGTCCTCGGTCGCCGCGCGGTCCTGCGCCAGCTGCTCGGCGTGCAGCCCCCACAGCCTGTCGGCCGCCTGCGAGAGGCGCTCCAGCTCGTCCGCGTCGGCCTCCCCGAACGGCCGGCAGAACGCCTTCCGCCATGCCCGCAGCGCCGCCATCGGCTGCGGCGCGAGCTGCCGCACGAAGCGGTCGCCGTAGCGGCTCATGCCCGGGTCCGGCAGCAGGAAGTGGTAGACCGCCCCCGCCGGACAGGCCGCCGCCGGCCCCCGGCCGACCGCGTCGGGCTCCCGCCCGAACCACCGCGCGTCCCCTCGCCGCCCGGCGGCGATCTCCGCCCGCGGGTACGTCCGCCGCCGCGCGCCCACCAGCGAGTTGCCGGCGAAGAGCTGGTACCCGAACCACGGCACGTGCCCGTCCTGCACGAGGCAGTTCAGCCACAGCGACACCTCGGCCAGCTCCACCGCCACCGGGTTCAGGTCGACCCCGAACACGTTCCGGTCGGCGATGTGGTGCCGCGCGCGCTGCAGCTCCTCGGCGCGCTCCCCCGGCGGAATGCGCCGCCCCAGCTCCCGCTGGCGCCGCTCCAGGTAGCGCTCCGCCAGCTGGTTGACGGCCTCGTTCAGGAACGCCGCCGACCCCATCGCCGGCTCGCACACCCGCAGCTGCAGGATCCGCGCGGCCGGCATGCCCGCGTCGATGCGCTCCTCCAGGGCCTGCCGCACCACCGCCCGCGTCAGCGGCTCGGGCGTGTAGAAGCTCGCCGTCCGCTCGCGCTCGCGCCCCGTCCTCCGGAACAGGAACCGGCCCTGCGGGTGGCGCAGCAGCCGCCTGCGCCCCCGCTCGTCCCGGACGTGGACCCGCTCCTCCTCCGTGTACCCCTCGAGGGCCTCCGCGGTCACGAACCAGGCCGGCTCCAGCTCGTCCCGCACGCTCCCGGGGACCTGCACCTCGTACAGGTCCTCCCGGGCGATGGAGCCCCGGAACGACAGCAGGGCCTCGTACACCCCGCCGAGGTGGCCGATGCCCAGCTGACCGTACGAGATGCGCCCCCGCCGGCGCCGTCCCTGCGCCGGCCGGGTCAGCGAGAGCAGGCGCAGGACCCGCTGCATGACCTCGTCGCGCAGCCGGGCGCGCCCCAGCAGCGGCGTCCTGGCGGGGTCGAACAGCCGGCTGTCGAGCGGCTCCATGCGGAACGTGCCGTGCAGCGTCCGCTCCTCGAACGTCAGCCGCCGCTGCCCCCCCGGCGCCGGCTCGAAGCCCTCCCGCACGAGCTGGAAGAGGCGGTCCAGGCTGCGCCGGATGTGCTGGCCGTCCCGGTCCCGGGCCGTCTCCAGACGCGCCATCTCCAGGTCCCGCAGCCGCTCGAGGCCGTACCCTCTGCGGTAGGCCTCCGCGTCCACCGGCACGTAGCCCAGCTCCGGCCGCGCCTCGCTGCAGAACAGGAACAGCAGCCGGTACAGGTAGCGCAGGCACTCCGTCCCCAGCCGCTCCGCCAGGTCCGGCCTCCGCCCCCGGCGCCTCGCTCCGCAGCGAGCGCAGCGCCTCGTCGCCCAGCAGCTCGACGGCCTCGCGCAGCGCGTGCCGGAGCTCGCCCGAGACCCCGAACGCGTGCCGGTGGCTGCGCTCGTCGAGCGCGTCCAGCAGGGCCGCCCCCGACCCCGGCAGCGCCGACTCGCGGTGCAGCAGGGCCGCCGCGGCCCGCAGCGTGGGCCCCTCGCGACGGTCCAGGATGCGCCTCCAGTCGAAGCGCAGCAGGCGCCGCTGGGCCCACTTGCCGCGCTCCAGCAGCAGCGTCTGGTCGATCGACAGCAGCAGCGCCCAGCGCGGCGGGCGCTCGGCCCCGAACACCCGCCGCGTGAGAATCGTGTCCCAGGTCTCGCCCAGGACATCCGGCGACGGCGGCGCCTCCCCGGCGAACTGCGCCGCGTGGGGCCGCAGCTCGAGCGGATCGTCGCCGTCGGCGTCGGGCGCGTACGCGCCCAGCGCCAGCAGGCGTCCGCCCACCCCCTCCGCCTCGCCCAGCACCGGAATCTCCTCCCCGGTCTCGAGCGCGAACGCGGCCGGCGCCCAGCGGTGGCCCAGCGTCTCCAGCTGCAGGCGGAACCAGCGCCGCTGGATCCGCACCGCCTCCCCGTCGTCGCCCGCCCGCCGGAACGCCTCCCGGATGCGCCGGTGCTCCCCGGCCAGGGCACCCAGCCGGACGTCCGGCGCGTCCGACCGCTCCTCGCCCGCCGCGGCCGCGGCGCGCCACCGCGCCACCACCGGCCGCAGGTCGCTCCCCAGCAGCTCCGCCAGGTAGTGGTCGCTGTAGAACTCCCGCTCGTTGTGCAGCCCGACGTGCCCGGCCGCAGCGTTCAGACTCTCTGGCATGGACCTCCGCCGCACTCGCCTCTGTTCCAGATCCGTCCTCGCAAGCGGACCGATCCGCTGGACTCGCCATCCCGGGGGCGTGGGACTGCCCGATCCACGAGCACCATTTATATCCAATCCCGGAGCCGGCGCAACGCACTGCGCGAGCTGGGAACCTGTCGCCGTGCATGCAGCACGTGGTCCTGTCCGACGGCAATGCCCATCGCGACACCGGTCCAGCGTGGAACGACGAAGGCTTGCCACGCCAGATTGGGATTCTTCTGGCGTGATCGTGCCCGGCAGCAGTCCCTGCCACACCGAATTCAGCAGTGCAGTATTGACAAATAGAGAATAGTTGTTAGCATTGGAGCAGAGGCCGCAGCCTGATCAACGGCCCAGCGCTCATGGCACGCATCGCATTCGGACTCAGCCTCTCCATCGGCGGTGTGGCGGCGTGGCTTGTGCTCGACGAGCTGAGCTATCTCGCTCCATATCGGGACGCGCTGGTCCGGGAGCACGGTCTGGTGATCGTCGCATACTGCGGTGCGCTGGCATGCAACTGTTTTGCGCTGCTCTATGCGCTCTGCCGTCGCCTGGGCCTCGGCGATGCGGGCCGGAAGCTGCGCCGCCTCGAGCGGGAGGTGCAGAGGGGCAGGACGTTCAACGAGGAAGTCGCCGATCGACTCCGGCTCCAGAGGCAAGGGGAAGCATGATGCAACGCACCGTTCGAGGGGATCGGGTTGCCAAGTCGCACCATTTCGAGCGCCTGCCCGCGTACCGGCCGGCTCGTGCTCCTGGTCGCGGGCCGAGGGAGCGGTTCGATCCATTTCCGCAGCCCGCCTCGCGCGAGCTGGCCGCATCGAGCCGGGAGACGCTCTGCGAACCCACCCGATGCCCGCCGCAGCATCCAGGTCGGGGTATCGCTGTGTGGGGCCGGTACCGTCTCGCGGAGGACTCTGTCGATGCGTTGCAGGTGGTTGGCATGTTCCGTGTGATGCACCGGGAGGATGTCATCGCCAGGTTTCGGTCACGCCGGCGCGCCGGTGCCGCAGTGCGGGAGCTGACGAACTTTGGGCTGCTGACGGTCGACCGACTGCAGCGGGGTTCGACCGGCGTCGAGGCGGTCTCGTTGACCGCGAGGGGCAGAGGACTGCTGGAGCGTCACATCGATCCTCGCGAGCCGGGTGACACGACTGCGCAGACGTATCGGTCCGGCCGGGCAGGCAGGCACCAGGTCCTGCACGATGCATCGGTCTACCGAGCGGCAAGGCAGGAAATGGACGCCCTCGCATCCCGTGGAGCTCGGGTGGTCCGGATCCGGTCCGACTCGGATCTGCGGTCCGAGATCGCGGGACGCGTGGAGCGGCATCGCAGGGACGGACTCGACCGTGCGGCTGCAAGCAGGACCGCCCTCGATGCAATGGACCTGATCGAGTGCGATGGCAGGGCGGTCCTGCCCGATGTGCGCATCGTCCACCGCGAGCTAGGCGACCACGCTGTGGATCCGCTCCGGCATGTGGACGTCGAAGTCACCACGCCCGACTATCGCAGTGCCGCGGTCGCGGCCAAGACCAATGCAGGATTCCGGATGTACCGCATGGATGTCAGCGGCGGTCTGACGGGTCCCTGACCACGGCCCGATCCCGTCCATGAGCGCAGTGGACCACGTCGTTCCGAGGCTTCGTCGATCCATTCCGATCGGGCACCGCGCCGAGGCCCTCCGGCGGTTCGGCTACAGCGCCCACGACGCCGAGTTCCTGACCTTCGCCGCCCTGCTCGGCGGGTACTTCGAACGCCGTCACTACCGCGCGTGGGGTGGACGCAGGCCTGGATCGGCGGAGATGCGCATGATCCGTCGTGGCCTCGAGAACCGCCACCTCGTGAGCTTCGCCGACAACCGCCTCTGGCACATCCGCAGCAGGGCGCTTCACGCCGCCGTCGGGTCCGACGCCGCGGCCGGCACGTTGACTCGAGCGCGCCGCGGAGTGAAGCAGCGGCTCTTCATGGTCGACCACTTGCTGGCCACGCCGGACGGACCGTGCTGGCTGCTGACCGCAGACGCGAAGAGGCGGCACTGCCAATCGTTGGGAGTGCCTGCGACATGCCTCCCGGCGGGGCCGCGGACGCGCCGTGGCGTCAGTCCGCTCTTCCCCGACCGATTCCCCATCAGGATGGCCTGCGCCGACCCGCCCGTCGTCGAGCTCCTCTACGCCCACACCGGCTCGACCCCCTTGGGGGCGAGACGGTTCCTGGATCGACATGCGGCCCTCGCCGCGAGCCTGTGGGCCCGCGGGATCGCTTGCGAGTGGACCGTCCTGGCAGACGGTTCGATGCAGTTTCCACGCCTTCGACAGGCCTGGAGGCGCTGGCGTGGGGAACACGAGCGCACCTTCCAGGAACGGGAGTGCTTCGGGTTGCGGCGCACCGTGCAGAAGCGGGCGTGGGACAGCATCAGCGCCGGTCAGGTCGAACGCTACGTGCAGCTGGCGTCCCTGGTGGAGTCGGAGGGGCTCGAGCGGCGGTACCAGGAGTGGCTGGACGCGGATGCACCCGCACCGCAGCCCGGTGCGGACTTTGCGTCTGCGAGTCGCTACCGGGAAGTGCTCCTCGAGCAGGACTACTCCACGGCCGACTGGGCGTCCTGAATCCCGCGCCACCATCCAGAAGCGTGCCCGCCGCGGGCCCGCTCCCGTGGCGAAGGCCAGGGCAATGGGTTCGCCCGGACCACAGCCGTTGGCTTGAGACTCCGGCGTGACGCCAGGAGTGGTCCCGGACATCTCCCGCCGTCGGCCAGTCCGGCATGGGGCTCGCCCCGTCGCACTGCGGCGGCCACGTATTCCAGCCACATAGCGGGCCGGCCACTCCGCCCGCGACGCGTTGCCCCCGCCCCCCATGCTGCCGCAAGGGCCTTTGCGGGCAGTGGCGCAGCCAGTCCCACTGCGCCTCGACCGTGGGGATCGGCCACTCCCTCGTGATCGCGATACGGGCCAGCACGTCATCAATCGAATGCCACATCCACCTCGCCCTCAGTCTTGCCCGTTGTCCGACAACTGCAGGCAACACGGCCCTTCACGCAGGTTCGCTCGAGGCACGGCCAAGGCTACGCGATCTGCTGGGCTGGTCTGATAGCATTGAGCCAGTGGCACCTCCCGATAGTGCGAAAGGCTCATTCTTGGGCAAGGGCGTGAGACTGGAAGGCAAGCTCACTTCCGAGGAGGACTTCACGATCCTCGGCTCGATGAAGGGTTCGATCAGCGCACCGAAGAAGTCGGTACTGGTGGCCGCCGGAGCGGTCGTGGAAGGCAGCATCGTCGCGTCGAACGTGAAGATCGACAGTAAGGTGAAGGGCGACGTAAAGGGCACCATCCGAGCGGAGCTGTCGGCGACCGCAGACCTGGAGGGCCAGCTCGTCGCTCGTGAGATCCGTGTCGAAGAGGGCGCTCTCTTCCGCGGTCAGGTAAACATCGTCAGAAACCCCGAGTAGCGCTCGTCGAACTCACTCGACTTCGGCCTCGATAGTCTTAAGGACATCGAGGAAGTGGCATTCCACGCGTCGCACGCGGAAGCCTGCCCGCCCTACGGTCTCGACCGTAGGGCGATTCATTTCTGGACCGTACCTCCGCGACAGCGGCGTGCATGCTGTCAGCATGGCGCCAAACGGAAACCAGCGGCTTCCAGTGTGTTCGAACATCCGCAGCACACCACCCGGTTTCAGGACTCGGCGGAGCTGACGAAGTCCGCCTAGAGGGTCGGTGACAGAGCAGAACGTGCAGGACGTGTAGATCTGCTCGAAGCTGTCGTTGGAGAACGCGAGCTGCCGGATGTCCATCTGATGGAGGGTGACCGCTCCGTCGTACGCCTTCCCTCTCTCCGCGGCGCGTTGGAGCATGGCCTCGCTCACATCCACGGCGACGACCCTTCGGCCATGCGGAAAGAACTGAAAGTCCAGCCCTGTACCGGCAGCGAGAAACAACGCGCCGTCCCGCATCTCCGCGAAGAAGGCTCGCTTGTAGTCAGCCCAGCGCCGCTCCGCAGCGCGGGCAGCTAGGTTCTCGTACGAGTCCGCAGCCCGGTTCCACTTCTGGCGGTCAGGCAGCATCGATCCCACCCGACGCACGAATCACCACGTTGAGCACAGCCAGGATCAGGCTGGCGCCGACGCCGAAGCTAGCGCCTACCACCAGGAGCCCACTGATCTCGAGCGCCGGAGCATGAGTGGCCAGCATGCTACCTGCCATGCCCGCGAACATGCATGCAGGCATCATCTTGAGCATCAGCTCGATCATGCCCAGAAACGGCAGCATGACCAGCACGCATGGAACCGAGAGAGCCATTCCACCGACCATGCCGAGCAGCATCGGAAGCGGTGAGGGCCAGGCGTCTGGCGTCACGACGGCGGTCACTGCCGTGACGAGAGCGCAGGACACCGCGACAGCCACACCGTCAGCGACTGCGTAGGGAACCTTGGTCAGCGAAACGGGCACGAGTGGCGGCTCCGGTCAGATCGCACCTAGGAGGAACTGCGTCACTCGCTCCGGATCCTTGCGCCCAGGCTCGCTCTCCAGCTTCGAACTCGCGTCAACACCCCACGGCTCCACCGCGCGGATCGCCTCCACGACGTTGGATGGACCCAGCCCCCCGGATAGGATGAGCCTATGGCTCCGGGACAGGCTAACCACCCTTTCCCAGGCGAACGTCTCGCCGGTGCCGCCATACTGACCAGCCTTCGCCGTGTCCAGCAGCACCGCGTCCACGTTGTAGTCGACAAGCACGTCAGGATCGAAGTCGGGCCCCACCCGGAACGCCTTCCAGATCTCGACGCCGCTGGCCGCATCACGCAGGGCCATGCAGTCCTCCGGCGTCTCGTCGCCATGCATCTGCGCTACATCGAGCGGAACGAATCCGACGATGTCGGCGATGCGGCTGGAGCTCTCATTCACGAAAACACCCACTCGCCTCACGCCGGGCGGCACCGCCGTCGCGATCTCCTTCGCCTGCTCGATCGACACCGACCTCGGACTGGGCGGATAGAAGATCATCCCCACGGCATTTGCGCCGGCCCGGATCGCGTGCCCCGCGTCCGCCGCCGTCGTGAGCCCGCAGACCTTTCGCACTACTGCCTTGTGTCCAGCCGGCATGGATCTCAGGGTGTCAGGCATCCTCGGAGCTGGGCTCGGCCCGGCCCAGAGACTCGTGAATAGTGGCCGGCAACGCTTCGATCTGTCCGATAGCCTCCAGCCGCTCCAAGTGCGCGAGGATCTGCCGGACCGCAAACGGTCGAAGCCTCTCGTCGAGCGGGCCGTAGACGGTGTCCAGCATCGCTTCCGGGTCACGTTTCCCGCTGCTCCAAGCCTGCATGACCCGATCCTCGCGCCACAGCCGGTGGCTCCGTGCCTTGGCTAGGGCCTCCGAAGGCTCGCGCGACATTGTGCCGTGCGATGGCAACATCACCTTGGCACCAAGGGCGCCGAGGCGCTCCAGCGAATTGACGTAGTCGTTCATGCTGCCGTCGGGAGGGCTGACGACCACCGTTCCGAAGCCCGAGAACATGTCCCCACAGAGAAGAGTGCGAGTGTTCTCCTCGTAGAAGCACAGGTGCCCACTTGCATGGCCGGGGGTGTGGTGGACCTGGACGCGCAACGGCGTCGGGCCGTCCAGATCGACGCATTCGCCGCCATGGAAGCGCCGGTCGATTCGGATACCGGCTTCGCTCAGGCGTGCAACCGTCGCCTCATGGGCCACGATCGGGACATCGAACCGGCGCCGCGCGTCCTCGGCGCCCGCGACATGATCCCGATGGTGGTGTGAGAGCCAGACGGCGGTCAACCGACCTCCGCCACGCTCGATCTCCGCGTCAATGATCTGGTAGAGCCTGCGCTGCTCGGCCCTGTCGTCGGAACCAGGATCTACCAGCACGAGGTCCTGCGATCCCAGCAGGAGCGCGTTCGTATGGGTGGCGGGTGGCAGCGTCCGGGTCCTCACCGGAACCACGCGCACCGCGGGGCGGAACTCGATCGCCCTTGGCATGTTTGGCGCGTGCGCCTCCGATCCCCATAGCTGCACACAGCCCTCCATGCCGTCCGCCGCCAACGCACGCAGAGTGGCGAGCGTGGGCTGTGCCAGCAGCACCTCGCCGACCGCCCATTGCTTTAGCGCTTCACGGGCCGGAATCCACTCGCCCCGCGAGAGCTCTCCTGGGATCACACTGGGCTGGTGCTGCTCCGTAGCCCGCCACTCCAGCACGAAGAACGTCGCGTCGAATCGAATCGGCGAGAGCGGAGGTGTGACCCAGCGGCCGGCGAACCGCAAACGCGAAGCATCGAGCCGGAGACCGTGGCGACGCAGCCAGTCAGTGAAGTCGAGATCGTCTTCAAGGAGTGCCCGCCGGGCTCGGTTGAGCTGATCCGCAGTCGGCATCGGACCGGTCGCGACGAGGATGCCCGCCTCCTCGAAGAGTTCGCGCAGCGCGCACTCCGGATGCGCAGCCGGCGCTCCCGACTCCTTGTAAGCCTCGCTCCCGCTCACCGTACCGAGCGAGGGGAGGTCGGCGTCGCTGCCAGCAAGCCGCCCACCGGGAAACGCATGCCAGCCCCCCATGAAGCGCAGCGCCTCCGCGCGGAGGACCCAGAAGACTTCGCATTCGCCGGCCGCATTGATGCGGCACGGAATCGCACCGGCGGACAGCCGCGGCCTTGATCCGACTGGCTTGGGAGCCGGGTCCGAACGGCTGTCCGTGCGCGGCACGCCCCACCGTATCACGGGGCCTGCGGGGTGCCGGTCAGGCTAGGGCTTGGTGAATCAGCTTGCCGCCATTGACTGTGGCGCGCTCAAACCTGCCGTTGTGGAAGTACGTCAGATCCAGGTGGTTCAGGCCCAGCAGGTGAAGGATCGTCGCGTGAATGTCGTGGACGTGGTAGGGGCTGTCCTCGGCGCGCAAACCCAGCTCGTCGGTCGTACCAACGGTCTGACCTCCCTTGATGCCGCCTCCGGCCATCCAGATGGTGAAGCCCCACGGGTTGTGGTCCCGACCGTCGCCCTCCTCGTTGAAGGGCGTGCGTCCGAACTCGCCACCCCAGATCACCAGAGTTTCATCCAGCATGCCGCGGGACTTGAGATCGGCTAGGAGACCTGCAATCGGCTTGTCGGAGACGCCGCACCACTTCGTGTGGTTCTCCTCGATCTTCCGATGGGCGTCCCAGCCTCCGCAATAGGCCTGAACGAACCGCACGTCGCGCTCGACGAGCCGTCTTGCGAGCAGGAGGTTGCGTCCGTAGACCGCCGTGCGCTCGTCGTCCATCCCGTAGAGCGCCTTGGTCGCTTCCGTCTCGCGGCTCAGGTCGACCGCTTCCGGCGCATGCGCCTGCATCCGGTAGGCCAGCTCGTAGGACTCCAGCCTGGCGTCGAGTTCCGTGTCGGTCGGAAACCGGTCTGCGTGATGCCGGTTGAGGGCCCCTAGGAGGTCCAGCTTTCCGCGCTGCTGACGCTCGCCGACGCCGTTGGGCGTCTCGAGATTGAGGATCGGCGCACCCTCAGGCTGGAACAGGGTGCCCTGGTAGGTGGCCGGAAGGAACCCGCTGCTCCAGTTCTTGGAGCCGCCGTTGATACGCACCTCGTCGTTGAGGATGACGAAGGTGGGCAGATTGCGGTTGGCCGAGCCCAGACCGTAGGTCACCCACGAACCCATCGAGGGCCGGCCTGCGAGAATCGAGCCAGTGTTCATCTGGCATACCGAGCCAACGTGGTTCAGTCCGTCGGCCTTGCAGGACCGGATCACCGCCAGATCATCTACGTGCTCGGCCACATGCGGATACCAGTCCGAGACCCAGAGACCACTCTCTCCGTGCTGCGCCCACTTGCGCTGCGTCGGCATCACCGTGTTGTGCGCCGTGCCCGGCATCGCGGTCAGCGGACGCCCATAGGACGGTGGCATGGGCTGGCCGGCGTACCTCTCCAGCGCCGGCTTGGGATCGAAGGTGTCCAAGTGGCTTGGGCCGCCCTCCATGAAGCACCAGATCACCGACTTTGCCTTGGGCGGGTGGTGGTACTCCTTGGCAGCCAGCGTGTCACCGTCGCCGTTCGACGCGCCGTCCGCAGCGATGGCGGCGAGCGCAAGCGCGCCGAGCCCGCCGCCAGCCTGCGCCAGGAACGCCCGGCGGGACCGGACGGCAGCTGAGTCGGAATGCCTGTTGGTCACGGGTCCCTCCAAGTTCAGTTCCGGAACACGAACTCGTTGGAGTTCATAAGCATGTGGCTGAAGTCCACTACCGTCGCGGCTTCGACGCTGCCCATGGAGTCGTGCATGCGGTCCGGAAGCAAGAGCTCCTCGCCGGCTGCCTCGCGCTCGGCGAGAATGCGCCCCTGCGTGTCGAAGAACGTCAGCACGGTGTCGCGCTCCCACGCATCCGGCTCGCGGGAGTAGGCCAGGCGGAATCCGGCCTCAATCTGCCGCGCTCTGTCGGTGCCCGCCTCGTCGACAATCCGGCCCGCGAGGCCAGCGGCCCAGCGGAGCGTGTGCTTGCTGTTGAGGAGAGCCAGAGCCTGCGGAGCGGTCGTGGTCGTGGAGCGACGGGCGCAGGACTCGTGCGTGTCCGGCATGTCCAGGGCCTCCAGCATCGGATAGCGCGAGTTGCGCCGGACGAAAACGTACACGCTACGCCGGTCCTGCTCGTGCTTCCGCTCCGGCACCTCCCATCCACCGCGTGGGTCGGGTGCGCCCTGCGGCAGTGCTGGATAGACGCTGGGTCCGCCGAAGCCCGAGTTGAGGCGACCGGAGACTGCCAGCATCGAATCCCGGACGACCTCGCCGCTCATGCGCTGTACGGGGAAGCGCCACAACAGCCGGTTCTTGCCGTCGGCTGCCGCCGGGCCCTCGCGATGCGCGGAGGACTGGCGATATGTGGCAGAGGTCATGATCGTGCGGTGCATCTGCTTGATGCTCCAGTCGCTGCGCACGAACTCCGAGGCCAGCCAGTCGAGCAGCTGCGGATGAGACGGGGTCTCGCCCATCATGCCGAAATCGCTCGGGGTGCTCACGATGCCCCTCCCGAAGTGGTAGTGCCAGAGACGGTTCACCATCACGCGGGACGGCAGCGGATTGGCGGGATCGGTCAGCCATGTCGCAAGCGCCGTCCTTCGACCCGACGAGCGTCCGTCGAGCGCTGGCGTGTACGCAGCCGGACCGGGGGCGAGGAGCGTCAGGAAGCCGGGCTCGACCTCCTCCTGGGGTGCTGCATAGTTGGCGAACGAGAGAACGTGGGTCTTCGGCGCCTCGGGGCCGAGTTCGCTGATGCCGCTCCCAAGCGGCAGTTCGACGGGCTTGAGATGATCGAACGAGGCGAGCTCCACCTCCAGCTCCTTGTAGCGGGCCTTGGCCTCGTCCTTGAGGGAGTTCGCAAGCCTGGCGTCGTTGTGGTACCGCATCTGCCACATGTGCTGCCGGAACAGCAGCCGCTCGTACATCGTTCGCTCGGAGGCCGGCTTGTCGAAGGCGGCCTGGGTGTCCGGGGAGCGCCGATTGACCTGGGTCTGGAAGGCATCCGCTCTCTTCGCCTCGAGGAGTTCGTCCATCTCGGCGCGGATCGCCTTCGTGGCCTCGTTCCACTTCGTTTGCATGCGGTCGCGCTCGTCGCGCTGCTCCGGCGTCATCAGGTGGATCTCGTCGTCCGCTGAGACGTTTGTGAAGAACGCCTGCATGCGGTAGTAATCCGACTGCAGGATCGGATCGAACTTGTGGTCGTGGCATTTCGCGCAGCCGTAGGTGAGGCCCATGAACACGGAACCGACGGTGTCGGTGATGTCGAGCAGGATCTCCTGCCTGCGCTGCATCAGGATCGCGGCGTTGGATTCGTCGGGGTAGTGGCGGTTGAAGCCCGTCGCGATGCGCGCCTCCGGGCTCTCCGGCCACAGCTCGTCACCTGCAATCTGCTCCTGCACGAAGCGGTCGTACGGCTTGTCCGCATTCAGCGACTCGATCACGTAGTCGCGATAGCGCCAGGCGTTCGGGCGCGTCTCGTCGGACTTGAACCCCTCGCTCTCCGCGTACCTCGCGAGGTCCAGCCAGTGACGGCCCCAGGTCTCTCCGTAACGCGGCGACGACAGCAGCCTGTCCACCAGTCGCTCGAACGCACCGGGTGCGTCGTCGGCCAAGAACGCTTCCACCTCGAAAGGCGTGGGCGGCAGCCCGTGCAGATCGAACGTGGCGCGCCGAATGAGTGTGACCTTGTCCGCCTCGGGGCCGAGCTCCAGGCCCTGTTCCCGCAGACGGGCCGCGACGAAGCCGTCGACGGGGCTGACGTGTTCCGACACCGGCACCGGCGGCCTCTCCACCGCCTGGAAGGACCAATGCTGCTCCTGATGCTCAGTGAAGGGCGATTCTGCCGGAATGTTCGCCGCCAGCGCCAAGGTAGGGACGCCGGTCAAGGACCCCGCGATCAGGACCAGGAAAATGCGTCGGCATGACATCGATCAGACAAGTCGGGCGCAACATCGCCCGCTAACACTATTGGCACCGCTCCCTGAGCCTGTCAAGAACGAATCCGGGCGCGGTCCAGCGGCACGGACACTCTTCCGGACATCTCCGCGCCCGTTGTTTCTGCGCGGTCCGACGGGCCAGAGCCGTCCCTAGAACACGTACTTGAGAGAGAACTGCCCGATGCGTCCCGAGCCTGCGCCGGTGATCTGACCGAGCCTGCGGTCGGTCGCGCTGCCGCGACGCGGGGTGCCCAGGTTCGGGTTGTTTGGCAGGTTGAAGAAGTCAATCCGGAAGTCCACGGAGTGGCCCTCGGCAACCGTGAACCGCTTGCGCAGGGAGATGTCCCAGTTGAAAAGGCCAGGACCCTGCAGATTGTTCCTGCCAGAGTTCCCGAACGAGCCGACGGGCGCCAGTGCAAAGGCGTCCGGGTTGAACCACTGGGCGATCTTTTCCCCTCGCGAGCGGTTCGAAGGCAGGCTGTGGTCACCGACGATCTGCGACCGGTCGTGCCGGACGGCCGTCAGAGACCGGTCGCGGCCCGCATCGACGTGGAACGGCCTGCCCTCCTGCAGTGTGATGATCGAGCCGAGCTCCCAGCCGCCCAGAGCGTGCTTGACGGGCCCTGGAGGAGCCGGAATCTCGTACAGGAAGGAACTCACCCAGCGCTGCTGCACGTCGAAGTCGCCACGCCCACGCTCCAACGCGCGGTTGTTGGGATTCTGCAGCCCGTTCTGCGTGACAGTGGCGAACGCGGAGCTCGTCAGCACTTCGTCGATCGCGCGACCGAAGGTGTACGCGGTCTGGAACGTCAGGCCGCGGCTGAAGCGTCGTTGCACCTGGAGCTGCAGGCTGTTGTACAGAGAGGACGCGCCGCTGTTCAACTGCCCAATGCTCCCGAAGCCCTGGTGTATGCGCCGGTCGTCCGTGTTGCGCGCAGTCGCACCCGAACCGTAGATGGCCATGTTCTGCTCGCGGTTGTAGGTCAGATTCCGTCCGACGTTGCCGACATAGGCGAGTTCAACCATGAGGTTGCCCGTGACCTGCTGCTGAACCGTGAGGTTGTATGTCTGCATGCTCGGATTGCGGAGTCCAGGCGCAAACCCCTTTGGAATCGTCACGGGGAAGACGAAGTTGGGGTCGCTCGGGTCGAACAAGAACGGGAAGGGATTGAAGCGGCCCCGGAATGGTGCCGACAGCGCGAAAGGCTGGTTGATGTCGACCGATGCGCCGAACGGCTGCAAGGCCTGCACGCCACCGGCCATCTCGGCGGTCAGCGGATCGTAGGAGATGCCGTAGCTGGTGCGCACGGAGGTGCGGCCGTCCCCGAACACGTCCCACGCGATCCCGAACCGTGGCGCGATGTTGAACAGGTTGTCCTGATAGGGGAAGGCGGAGTCCGACAGCCAGATCAGCCCTGCCGGCGCATTCGGGATGAACGACGACTGCGCACCGGGCATGAGTGCCGTCTGCTGGTTCTGCCCCTCCTTCCAGCGCGGGAAGAACTCGTTGCGGACGCCCAGTGTCATCGTCACGTTCTGGTGGATCTTGAAGCTGTCCTGGAAGAAGATGCCCGACTGGATGTAGCGGTGGTCGAACTCGATCGGCGAAGCCTGCCGCACGCGGCGAGCGCGCCCCGTGATGAAGTCAGCCATCGGCAAGCCAGTGCGGTTGCCCGTGAACTGCCATTCGCTGCCGGTCGCACGGTTGTCGCGATACAGGAACTGGTTGCGCTGCGTGTCCAAACCCCATTTCATGTTGTGGTTGCCCTTCAGCAGGCTCATGTTCCAGGAGATCGCGTAGTTCTGCGAGAGCCGCTGGCGGTGCCGCCCCGGCCCGAGGCGGAACCGGTTCGTGATCTGCACAAGGGGCCGGCTCTTCACGACGCCGCCCGCGTGGCGGAAGTCCGTGGCGCCGAAGTCGGCGAGGTCGTCGTCGAAGGGGATGCTCTCCTGATAGTTGAAGCGGGTGTAGGTGAGGCGCACGGTGTTGATCAGCGTCGGCGTGATCAGGTGCGTGTCCTCCAGCGTGTAGGTCTGCATCCTGTTGAAGCGCGGGTTCGGCCCATAGTTGATGAAGTCTGCGTTGCGCAGCGGATCAGCGCCCTCGTTGTGGTCGTAGAAGAGCCGGAAGTTGATCTTGTTGCGCTCCGTAAGGTTGTGGTCGAAGCGCGTCAGGTACTGATTGTCGTCGCTCGGCTGGCTGACCTGCGTAACGAAGCTTCCGTTTGGACGGTCGGGCAGCGGGACCCATCCGTCGAGCATGAACGTCGCGACGGGGTCGATCAGGCTTGCCGGGACGATGTTGCCGGGGAACGGATTCCCTGTGTCCGCATTCGTGATCGGGTCGGCGCCCGAGAAGTTGCCCACCCTCTCATCGGACGTGGCGGGGAACGCCGTCCTGAGTCGATCCTCACGGATGCGCTGGCCCTGGTAGGTGAACTGGAAGAAGGACTTGTCGCGGATGACCGGCCCGCCCACAGTGCCGCCGAACTGGTTGAAGCGGAGCTTGGGCACCGTGCGGGAGAAGAAGTTCCGCGCGTCCAGCACGTCGTTCCGCAGGAAGTGCCACAGGCTGCCGTGAAACTCGTTCGTTCCGGACCGCGTCACCGCGCTGATGACGCTGAAGCCGCGGCCGTGCTCGGCCGTCACGCCCGTCGTGGACACGCGAAACTCCTGTACAGCGTCGGGCGGAGGCAGGATCAGTCCCTGGCCTCGATGGAAGTAGCTCATCGAGCCGCCGTCCAGCAGGTAGTTCACGGAGAAGTGCCGGCCGCCGTTGATGTTCATGTTCTGCTGGCCGAACGAGGGCCGAATGGTGGTGCTGACCCTCTGCACGCCCGGAACGAGCCGGACGAGGTCGAGTGGATTGCGTCCGTTCAGGGGGAGGTCGCGGATGCGACGGTCGTCCACCGTCATGCCGATCTGCGTGGAGCGCGTGTCGACCTGCGGCGCCTGGCTCGTGATCGTGACGGTCTCAGTGACCTGGCCGAGCTCCAGCACGAAGTCCACGCGCAGGCTCTGCAGGGCAGACAGCCCAATGCCAGGGCGTTCGACCGTCCGGAAACCCTCCGCCTGCACCGTGGCCATGTAGGTGCCGACCTGGAGCTGCGTGGCAAGATAGTCGCCCGTGGCTCCCGACTCGACCGACTTCGATTCGCCGGTGTTCTCGTTGATGAATGTGATCTCTACACCCGGGACGGCGGCTCCCGTGGGATCGGTCACTGTACCGGCAATCTCGCCGGTGGTGGATTGACCGTACGCGACGGCAGTGACCAGCAATAGCGCTGCGATTATCCTTGGCATGGTGATAACCCCCTTTACCAACCCTTTCGGGGGACATCAAGAGAATCTCCCCACGTTGCGGCCACAGCATACAACCGCAAGTCTTGACTAGTCAACGAAGAACTGCTCGAAAGTCAGTCCGACGGGGACGGCCCGCGGCGACGACCCAATGCGTAGTCCCGGATCGGTCCGATCAGCGTGCGTCAAGTCCTACAATCATGGGCGGAGTCACACCGTGTTGGTTCGATGCATTGTTTCGCTGCTGCTGGGTGCGGGCATCGCTGCCGCGAGTCCGGCGGCACTCAACGGCCGCTGGGTGATCGAGGGGCTTGGTGGAGCCAGCCGGGCACTCTGGCTGGAGGTCCGCGGTGCGGGCACGGACCACATCACGGGCTGGATGGTCGGAGGCGGTCCGGGTGGGCAGCTCGACCCGATCGTCGACGCCAGGATCGAGAACGGCCACCTGTACTTCAAGCTGGAGCGGGTGATTGGACGCGAGCGCGACCGCAAGATCACAACCTCCGTCACCGCCGCCATCCACAACGGCCGGATTCATGGCGTGGCCGTGCGTCCGAACGGCGTGCAGCTGTGGGTCGGCGACCGCGCCCCCGCCATCGCTGACCGTGACGACGGCACTTGGGAGAAGGGCCCCGTTGTGCACCTGTTCGACGGAAGCGGCCTCGAGGGCTGGCACACTCTGAGGCTTGGCCGCGAAGAGGGCTGGTACGTAGAGAAGGGGGTGCTCAAGAACCGGAGGCGGGCCGACATCCTGGTGTCCGACGCGAAGTTCTGGAACTTCGCGCTGGAGATGGAGTACCTAGTGCACCCCGGCATGAACGGAGGACTCGGACTGCGCGGCCGATACGAGATCCAGCTGCTGGACGATTTCGGCAGTCCGCCGAGCAGCAAGGGCAACGGAGCCTTGTACGGGCGCATCGCCCCCAGCGTCAACGCGAGCCGCCCTGCAAACGCATGGCAGACGCTCGAGGTCCGGCTCGTGGGCCGGGAGGTCACCGTGACGCTCAACGGCGTCAAGACCATCGACCGCGGAGAGGTGGCGGGATTCACGGCGATGGCGACGGACTGGCGGGAGGGCGAGCCAGGCCCGATCACGCTGCAGGGTGACCATGGGGCGATCGAGTACCGCAGGATCTCGGTGACTCCACTCGCGCAGTGACCCGTGCCCTCATTGCGGTCCTCGTAGCCTGTGCGCCGCTGGCGGCCTGCCTCTACCTGCTGCCCGTCTCCGAGCGCGGCCTGATCGGTCCTGACGAGCCAAGGTACGCCTCCATAGGCCGCCAGATGGCTGAGTCCGGGGACTGGGTCACGCCAAACCTCTGGGGAGAACCGTGGTTCGAGAAGCCCGCCATGCTGTTCTGGCTGGGCGCCGCCGGCCACCTTGTCGGCCTCGAAGCCTATTCGCGAGTCCCTGTGGCGTTGCTTTGCCTCGGATTCCTAGTCCTACTGTTCCACTTGGTCCGACAGGAGTTCGGCGCGGACGTGGCAGCCTGTGCGGTCTGCATCCTAGCGACGGCCGCAGGCTGGGTGGCTTATGCGGATGCGGGAGTCTTCGACGCACCTGTCACCGTGTTCACGGCAGCGGCGCTCTTGTGCCTGCTGCCCTGGCTATCCGACCCCGCAAGCGAGGTGGCGCAACGACGGCTGCCGTGGTTCGGCGCATTGCTCGGACTTGCCGTCCTCAGCAAGGGGCTGGTGGGGCCCATCGTGGCCACGCTGAGCGTGCTGCCGGCGGTGGTGACCCAGCCCCGTCGGGTTCTGGACCTGTTCAGCCTCCGAGCTGTTGGCCCCTTCGCCGCCGTGTGCCTGCCTTGGTACGCAGCCTGCTACTGGCGCCATGGCGACGCGTTCTTGGGGGAGTTCTTCGTCCGCCACCATTGGGAACGCTTTTTCAGTCCGGGCCTCCAGCACGTGCAGCCGGCCTGGTTCTTCGTGCCGGTCGTGCTGGGATTCCTGCTGCCTTGGACTCCGCTCGTGCTGGGACTTCGCCGCGCGACGCTCTGGAGCGAACCTCGGCTCCGATTCCTGACGGCCTGGACGATGCTGCCGCTGGCGTTCTTCTCGATCTCCGTCAACAAGCTGCCCGGGTACATCCTTCCGATCCTGCCGCCACTGGCTGTCCTGCTCGCCGTGCAGTGGACACGGCGTCCATCCACCCGCCTGCTGGTGGTTGCCGCGTGCACGCTGGCGCTGCTCCCGCTTGCCGGGGCCTTGCTGCCGAAGGCGTTGGCGGACGGCATCACGCGAGCCTGGGCGGACATGGCCAGCGCGGATCTGGCGACCGGTGCGGTGCTCGGACTGACGGTCGCGGGTGGCGCCGCCGCATGCGCTCTAAGCCTCCGCAGCGAGCTTGCAGTGCCAGGCGTGGCCGCCCTGGCCGCGGTCGCGCTGACGCTCCTGAAGATGCAGGCCTATCCGGATGTGAGCCACGCCGCCGGAACGCGCGAGCTGTTGACGAGCAATCAGCGGATTCTGGCAGAGAGTTGCATCGGGCAGGTTCGCCGCCACACCACCTACGGGATCCAGCACTACAGCCGGAATGCCGTTCCACCCTGTGAGAACGGGCCGGAAGAGTGGCGCATCGAAGGCGACCCGCCACGGTTCACAAGGGCTGTGGTGGAGCCCCGGAGCGACGAGTAGCGGCCGACCAAGGGACGCGGTCAGAAACAGACCGGTCGGTCTACGCCAATTCCTCCATGACTGTGTCCAGCGCACTCCTCGACGGACGCAGCCTGTCCTGCTGGATCTGCGCCAAGGGCACCTCGTCCAGGTTCAGCAACTCGTTGAAGTTCGGCTGCTCGGTGTCGACATAGAACACGCCAGTCAGGATCTGGCCTTTCTGCAGGGCTATCTCGATGCGGTCCAGAGCGACGAGCCGGTCCGTCGGGTCGTATTCGGCCTCGAGCTTCGCAAGGCGCAGGATTGAGCCGTCGTGCATCTCGACCTCGCGCAGCGAGCCAGGCTCGAACTCGTCCTGCAGGTGGATCTCATCGAAGTGCGGCACGAATCCGATCTCGTGAAGGGGGATCTTGTTGTCGCGCACGTACTTGTAGCTCTTCGTGGAGCCGACGTGGTCGTTGAAGGTCACGCACGGCGAGACCACGTCGATGACAGCCGTCCCGCGGTGCGCTATGGCGGCCTTGAGCACCGCCTGCAGCTGCTTCTTGTCCCCCGAGAACGAGCGCGCCACGAAGGTCGCCCCCATCTGGACGGCAAGTCCGCAGGAGTCGATCGGCGGAAGCTCGTTTGCGATGCCGGACTTGGCTCTCGAGCCGACGTTCGCCGTCGCGGAGAATTGCCCCTTCGTGAGGCCGTAGCATCCGTTGTCCTCAATGATGTAGGTGACCGGGACATTGCGCCGCATCATGTGCACGAACTGGCCGAGACCGATGGAGGCGGTGTCGCCGTCCCCGGAGACGCCGAGCGCGAGCAGATTCCGGTTCGCCAGCATCGCTCCCGTGGTCACCGCCGGCATGCGCCCGTGCACGCTGTTGAAGCCGTGCGACATGCTCAGGAAGTAGGCTGGGGACTTCGAGGAGCAGCCGATCCCGGAAAGCTTGACGACCTGCGTCGGGTCGATGCCCATCTCGAAGAAGCATTCGACGATGCGCTCCGAGATGGAGTTGTGCCCGCAGCCGGCGCACAAGGTAGTCCTCAGGCCACGGTAAGGATCGATCCCAAGTCCGATGCGGTTCTGCACCGGAGCCTTTCTGCGGCGTCTGGCGGTCGCAATGCTCACGGTCTCTCCTGGTCAACCACGCTGTCGGTGATGGTCTGCGCGTCGATGGGCATCCCGCCGAAATAGCACACGCTGTGAAGATGGTCGTGGATGTCGGGGAACTGGCGCCGCAGCAAGGTGCGCAGCTGCCCGTCCCGGTTCTGGTCGACGACGTACACCCGATCGTATCGGGCGATGAAATCCTGTGTGCACGCACTGAACGGCCAGCCACGCACACGGCAGTAGCCGGTCTCGATGCCGTGCTGCCGCGCCAACTGGCTGCGGCTCTCGCGCACCGCCTCGTGGCTGGTGCCAGCCGCGACGAACGCGACGCTGGCCTCGGGGTTGTCCTCGACGACGGGCTCGGGCAGCAGCCTCGTCGCACCCGTCATCTTCTTGCGGAGCCGCTCCATGTTGCGGATCCAGTCGTCCTCGCGCTCGCTGTAGTTGGCGTCCGCGTCGTGGCCGGTGCCGCGCGCGAAGTAGGCCGCCTGCGGATGCGGGTTGCCCGGGACCGTGCGGTAGGCGATGCCGTCGCCGTCGACGTCGCGGTAGCGGCCCCAGTCGCCCCGGAGGGCCTCGATGTCTTCCTCGCTGAGGACCTTGCCCCGGTCCAGGTCCCAGTCCGGGTACTCGAACTTCTCGGCGGTCCAGTAGTTCATGCCGAGGTCCAGGTCCAGCATCACGAACACGGGGGCCTGCAGGCGCTCGGCCACGTCGAAGGCCTTGGCGCCGAACTCGAAGCACTCCTCGGGGGTCGCAGGAATCAGCATCGGATGCATCGTGTCGCCGTGTGAGAGCGTCGCAGCCGAAAGGAAGTCGCCCTGCGAGGTCCGCGTCGGCAGACCCGTCGAGGGCCCCATGCGCTGTACGTCCATAAGCACAACGGGCACCTCCGCGAAGTGCGCGAGCCCGACGAACTCCGACATCAGCGAGATCCCCGGCCCCGCGGTGGTAGTCATGGCGCGTGCGCCAGCCCAACCGGCGCCGATGGCCATCCCGATCGAGGCCAGCTCGTCCTCCGCCTGCACGACCGCGAACGTCGCTTTGCCGGTCTTGTCGTCGACGCGGAACCGCTTTAGATACTCCTGCGCGGCCTCGGCAAGCGAGGAGGACGGCGTGATGGGGTACCACGTGATTACGCTCACGCCGCCGAAAACGGCTCCGAGCGCCGCGGCGGCGTTGCCCTCGACGATGATCTTGCCTTCGTTGGCGTCCATGCGCTCCAGCCGATAAGGATCGCGCTTGTCGATGTTCTCCTCGGCCCAGTCGTAGCCCGCCTGCGCCGCATTCCAGTTCAGCTCCGCGGCCTTCAGCTTGGTCTTGAACTGCTTGAAGATGCCGTCCCTGATCTCGTTCATCTCGATGTCCAGCAGGTGCGCCAGGACACCGTCGTAGATCATGTTGCGGACCAGCTTGCGCAGCTTCGGCGCAGGGCAGACCGGAACGACGAGCTTGTCGAACGGAACAGGGTAGAAGTGCAGGTCGTCGCGCAGGTCGCGCAGCCGCAGCGGCTCGTCGTACACCACGGCCCGCCCGGGATCGAGGCTCTCCACATCCTCCTGCGCCGTCTGCGGATTCATGGCGACGAGGACATCGACTTCCTTCTTGCGGCCGGTGAACCCGTATTTGCTGGCGCGGATCGTGTACCAAGTCGGGAGGCCCGCGATGTTGGAGGGAAAGAGGTTCTTGCCCGAGACCGGGATGCCCATCTCGAAGAGCGCGCGCAGCAGGACGAGGTTCGAGGACTGGCTGCCAGATCCGTTGACCGTGGCGACGTGGATGCTGAGGTCGTTGACGATCTCCACGGGTAGCGGGCATGAGGAGCGGCCTAGGGTGGATGCTTGCGCCTGTGGCATGAATTGGGACTGCGAGACGCCTCGGATCGACTGGCGCAAGAGGTGCTGCCCGTGCCTTAAGCAGTCAGGTACAGCCTCAGCCATTATAGAAACTCTGGTGTGTGCAGTCGCATAGCGGTTCCATCCCGCGCGATCCTGCCAGCGCCCCTCGGCGCGGGTCCCAGAACCAAGTAAGATCAAACTCAAGGAGCCGACCGCTCCGCTCGGCAGGTCGGATCCCATCGCCCGCCGCGGGGCGCCCCCGATGCTCGACACTGCTCCGCCGCCGGCAACGCGCGACCAACTGCCGGCCGACGCCGCCATGCGACGCCGTCTTGACGCCGCGTTCGCCCGCACCGCAGAGGCCTACGGCTTCGTAGAGGTCGAGACGCCGATGTTCGAGCGCGCCGACCTGTTCGCGGCGCGGTCCGGCCCGGAGATCCGGGACGCCCTGCTGACATTCCATCTGGATCACCAGGAGTACGCGCTGAGGCCGGAGCTGACCGCGCCCGTGTGCCGGATGGTGGCGTCCGGCGCCATGGCCGAGGGGCCGCGGCCATGGAAGTTGTTCTATGTCGGGCCGTGCTTCCGGTACTGCCGTCCCCATTCAGGCCGTTCGCGCCAGTTCACGCAGGCCGGCCTCGAGGTGCTTGGCGACGAGTCGCCCCAAGCAGACGCCGAGGTGATGGCGGCGGCATGCCGGTTCCTGCGGCAGATCGGCATCTCCGACCTGCAGCTGACGATCGGCACCGCCGGCATCGTGCGCGCGCTGTTGCCCGAAGCTCTCAGTGCCGATGACCGGGCCACGGTGGTCGGCCAGCTCGACCGCATCGCGGGGATCGCGGAGCGTTGCGCGGCGGCGGGAGCCCAGCCGGACGACCTGCTGATCGAGCAACTGCGCATGGATCGGCGTGCCCTTGCCGCGCAGCAGGCGCAAGGCGGCTACGAGGGCGCACATCGCATTGCGGACACGCCAGCGCCCACGCCAGCGCAACTCCTCAGCTTGCTGCCGGACGAGGCCGCCGCGACGTACCGGCGGCTCTGGACGGTGCAGGGGTACCTGCCGGAAGACATCGCCGATCTGCTGATCGATGCGACCCGCATCCGCGGATCTTTGGAGCATGTCGCCGAGCGGGCAGCGACGGTGCTGGGCGGATCCAAGGCGGACAAGCCGCTGGCATACCTGATGGAGGTCTGCCGGCTGGTCGAGCAATGCGGACTTGAGGGATTCGAGGTCTCACTGGGCATCGCACGTGGCCTGACCTTCTACACGGGAACGGTGTTCGAAATATCGAATGTGCGAGGCAAGCTCTGCGGAGGGGGCCGGTACGACCGCCTAGTGGAGCTGTTTGGGGGCGACCCAACGCCAGCCACCGGCTGCGCCCTGCGTTTCGACACGCTTCGGCGAGCGATGCCGGCCATGGCCGAGACGAGCGCGGACACAGGCATCCGCTTGACGGCGGCAGACCCCGCGGACGGGGTGCGAACCCTGCGACTGGCAGAGCAGCTGCGCGACCTTGGGGTCAATGTGGGCGCGTCGGGCTCGCAGTGCGCCACCGTGCGAGACGACATGGTGCACCTGGCAGACGGCTCTCAGGTCGCGGCCGATCCGAAAGCAATTCTGCAGGCCGTGTCACAGAGCTTCGAGGAGGTCCGATGAACCCAGTCCGGTTCGCCATCCCAAAGGGCAGCCTCGAACGAAAGGCCAGGGCGTTCCTCGAGCGCGCTGGCATCACGCCCGTGGGATACGCCGACGGCGGCCGCAGCTATCGACCCGAACTGGGCATCTCGGGTGTCGTGACGAAGACCATGCGTCCGCAGGAGATTCCATACATGCTGCAGGCCGGTTTCTTCGACCTGGGCATCTCGGGCGTGGACTGGTACCTAGAGAGCGATGTCACCGCCAATGTGGACGACCTTCTGGATCTGGGGTTCGGACGTGTCGACATCGTTCTGGCGGTCAGCCAGCAGTGGGATGACGTGAACTCAGCGGCCGACCTGTTCGCCCGCTTCGTCAACTCGACAGGGACGCAGCCGCTCCGGATCTGGACGGAGTACCTCAACCTCACCGAATCGCTGGTGCGGGAGCACACCGACCTGGAGCCGTCACTCTACAGCCCGTACTCGCGTCTCAGCGTCAGGCGCAGTGGTGCGTCGCCTGTCGCCATCTTCCATTCGTTCGGCGCCACGGAATCCAAGCCACCGGAGGATGGCGAGGCGATCGTGGACAACACGGAAACGGGCAGCACCCTGCGGGCGAACGGCCTCAAGATCGTCGACAAGGTGCTGGAGGGATCAACGGCGCACCTGCTGGCGAATCGCCGCGCCATGCGGAACCGCGAGAAGTGGAACGCCATCGCCACCGTGCGGGACATGCTGGCCAAGGCCGCGCCAGTGCCCGTGGAAGCGGAGCCGGTGTTCGGGCACATCTGACGATGTGCCCGAACTACCGGCTATGATGGCAGCGCTGTTGCGGGTAGGACCCAACCGTCACGTCACCTGGTTCATCGCATTGGGCGTGCTGGCGGCCGGTGCGGCGATGCCTCAGGTGCGACAGGGCAGATACGAGCACGAGCGCAGGCAGCGCGCCATCCTCAACTGGGAGATCCGCGGCCCGGTCGTGCGTGGCCGCAACGCAGCCGTCTCCGCCGGAACGCCGCTGGTGACGCAGGCGGCCATGCGTGTCCTGCACGCGGGCGGCAACGCTGTCGACGCCGGGGTGGCCGCGCTCCTAGCCGGCGGCGTCACGGAGTTCTCGCACTACGGCTTCGGGGGCGAAGCCCCCTTGCTCATCCGCACGCGGGACGGGGTGGTCCACTCCATCCCTGGCGTAGGACGCGCACCAGCGCTGATGACGCTGGAGTTCTTCCGCAACTTGGCACCCAACGCCGCGCTCGAGGCGGAGGCCGTGCAGCGCGACCACAAGACTGGGGACATCCCCTCGTACGGCACGCTTCCCGCTCTAGTGCCGTCCATGGTGGACGCGGCGCTGCTGTCCCTGCAGCGATTCGGAACCCTGACCTTCCAGGAGGTTTCGAAAACAGCCATCGAACTCGCGGAAGGGCATCCGATCGACCGTGTCCGGGCGGCTTCCATCGCCGAAGCGTCGACCTTCCTCGACCTGTTCCCGACGTCGCGAAGGGTGTTCGCGCCAGGCGACCAGATGCTACGTCCCGGCGACGTGCTACGCCAGACCGATCTTGCACGGACCATACGCTCGATGGTCCGTGCCGAGGCCGAGGCTGCGACTCGAGGGGCCTCTCGCGAGCAGGCCATCGAGGCGGTTCGCGACCACTTCTACCGCGGACCCGTCGCGCGGGAGATCGCAGCCTTCGTCGAGGACTCCGGCGGACTGCTGCGCTACGAGGACTTCGCCTCGTTCCGGCTTGAAGTGGAGCGTCCCCTCTCGACGACGTTTCGAGGCCACGAGATCTACAAGGCGGGCTTCTGGACGCAGGGCGCGGTGATGCTGCAGGCGCTCAACATCCTGGAGGAGTACGACTTGGAGGGAATGGGCTGGAACACCTCGGCCTACATCCACCGGCTCGTCGAGGCCCTCAAGCTGGCGTTCGCCGACCGGGACGCATGGTACGCCGATCCAGACGTCGCGGATGTGCCCGCCGAGCTCGTGACGAAGGAGTACGCAGCCAAGAGGCGGCTCCTGATCAACCCGCGCCGGGCGTCCGCAGCGTTCCGTCCCGGATCGTTCGGCGGCCGCAGTCCGATGCATCCGTCATGGATAAACCGACCCGCCCGCCTCTTGCCCGACAGCGTTCTGTCCAAGGACACTACCTCGATCAACATCGCGACCAAGGACGGGATGCTGTTTTCAGCATCCCCGTCGGGTGCATGGATGCCATCGGTGATCGCCGGCAAGACTGGGATTCCACTGACGCAGCGCGGACACAGCTTCCTGACGATCGAGCGCCATCCCAACGTGGTGGCACCCGGCAAGCGCCCGCGGATCACTCTTACGCCGACTCTGGTCACCCGAAAGGGCGAGCCGTACATGGCTCTGTCCACACCAGGAGGCGACCAGCAGGAGCAGTCGCTGCTGCAGGTCCTGCTCGCGGCAATGCTGTTTCGCTTCAACCCCCAGTCGGCGATCGAGGCCCCGCGCTTCCAGAGCAAGCATCTGGTCTCGAGCTTCGACGACCACGCGATGGAGCCGAACGTGCTGCTGCTTGACGAACGGATGCCGCGGTTCGTGATTGAGGAGCTGATGGAGTTCGGTCACCTCGTGGAACGACGCAGCCGACGTGACAGCGGCTCCGCGCCCACCGCCGTAGGCGTACGGCCGAACGGCGTGATCGAGGCGGGCGCGGATCCCTACCACCACCGCTACGCGGCGGGATTCTAACGGTAGGATCTGAGCCAAATGCTGAACCGACGCGAATTCCTTGCCTCGACCGGCGCCTTGGCGGGCGCATGGAGCTGCGCCACCGGGCCGGCTGACAGCGAGCCTAGGCTGAACGTGCTGTTTCTGTTTCCTGACCAGATGCGTGCGCACGCAATGGGATGCATGGGCAATCCCGATGTGCGCACGCCCCACCTGGACCGCCTAGCGGCGGAGGGCATGCTGTTCCGCAACCACTTCGCGAACTCCCCGGTGTGCTGCCCGGCGCGCGCCATCATCCTCACGGGCAAGTACGCGCACACGAACGGGATGATCGCGAACGACCTGCGGCTGCGCGAGGCGGAGACCAGCGTCGCCGAGGTCTTTGCGGAGGCCGGCTATCGCACGGGTTTCATCGGCAAGTGGCACCTCGACGGCGGGCCCCGCCAGCCGGGCTGGGTGCCGCCAGGACCCCGCCGCCAGGGATTCGAGTTCTGGGCTGCGAATGAGGTGAGCCACCAGCACTTCGACACACACTATTTCCGCGACGACCCGGAGCCCATACCGATCAAGACGTTCGAGGCCGAGGTCTGGACCGACATCGGCATCGAGTTCCTGCGCGAGTCGAAGGAGGACGGGCGCCCGTTCTTCCTGACCGTGCAGATGGGACCGCCACACGATCCGTACATCGCACCGGAAGAGTACATGGCGATGTACGACCCGGACGAAATCCAGTTGCGTCCCAACTTCGACGGCGACACGTCGGACCGGGAGCTACGGCCGAGCCCCTATCCCGGGGTGCCTGGCCGCAAGGAGATCGCCGCCTACTACGCCATGGTCACCGCGGTGGACGACCAGGTCGGACGGATCCTGGCGGAGCTCGACGATCTCGGCATGCGGGACACCACGATCGTGATCGTGTCGTCCGACCACGGCGACATGCTCGGCTCGCACGGGACGCGGCTAAAGCGCAAGCCCTGGGAGGAGTCCATCAAGGTGCCGGGCATCGTGCGGCATCCAGCCGGCCCCACGGGCGTCGAGACCGACGCGATCTTCTCGCACGTCGACATCACGCCTACGCTGCTCTCGCTGTGCGGCCTGTCGCCGACGCCTGAGATGCAGGGGAGCGACCTCTCCCCAGTGATACTCGGCACGGCCGAGGAAGGCCCCTCGTCCGCCTACTTCCAGATCTTCGGTCCGTTCCTGGCGGGAGGCGTCGAGCGGGGATGGCGTGGTGTGAGAACGCAAAGCCACATGTATGCCCGCACCCAGGAAGGTCCGTGGGTGCTGTACGACCTGGAGGCCGATCCGTACGAACTCAAGAACCTAGCCCAAGATCCCGAGGCAGCCGACGTCAGGGCCGAACTCGAGGCCGAACTGGACGCGTGGATGGCTCGCAACGGGGACTCGTGGGACTACGACTGGACCGCTCCGATCGAGGACCGGGGCAGGCTCTACAAGCACGAGGCGTTCTACACCGTGGAGGAATTCATGCAGTGGGCAGCCGAGAACCCGGAGCTGGCGGAGCTGTAGGTGCAGCGCCAGGATCTTGACCGCAGGAGCTTCCTGCGGCTGGCCGGGGCGATGGGCCCGGTCCTCGGCGCTGCGTGCGGCGAGAACGTCCCCCACCGCAGGCCTCCGAACATCGTCCTCATCATGTCGGACGACATGGGGTATTCGGACCTCGGCTGTTATGGCGGAGAGATCGAGACGCCGAACCTCGACCGGCTGGCTGCAGGAGGCCTGCGGTTCACGCGCTTCTACACCAACAACATGTGCGTCCCAACGCGCGCCTCGCTGCTAAGCGGCTGCTACACGACCAAGTCCCTGTCGGAGGAAGGCGCGATCTCACCAGACGTTGCGACCGTTGCGGAAGCCCTGAATGGCGCGGGGTACGGCACGTACATGTCCGGCAAGTGGCATCTGGCAAACGACGAGAGACACGAAAGCCTGCCCTGCCAGCGCGGCTTCGACCGTTTCTTCGGCACGACGCTCGGTGCCTGCAGCTTCTGGACACCAGCATCGCTGATGCTCGACAACGAGCCGGCCGAACACCTCTACGAAGATCCGGACTTCTACTACACGGACGCCATCTCGGACTACGCCCGAGAGTTCATGCGGGAGGGCCTGCAGCGTGAGCAGCCATTCTTCGTGTACGTGGCCTACACGGCGGCCCACTGGCCGCTACACGCGTTCGAGGAGGACATCGTCCATTACCGCAACCGGTACGCCGATGGGTGGGACGCGCTGCGCGAGGAGCGGCACTCCCGCATGAAGGAGCTGGGCACCGTGAACCCGGACTGGGAGCTCTCGCCCCGTCACCCTGCGGTGCCCGCCTGGGAGGACGAGCCCAACAAGGCCTGGCAGGAACGACGGATGGAGGTGTACGCAGCGCAGGTCACACGGATGGACGCCGGCATCGGACGGCTGCTGGATGAACTGGAGGCCTCCGGCGAGGCTGACAACACCCTCGTGATCTTCCAGATCGACAACGGCGGCTGCCATGTCGAATACGACGTCGACCGCAAGGGGCCCTACCTTCCCGAGCGCACGCGGGGTGGCAGGCCGGTGATCCCCGGCAACGTTCCTGACGTGATGCCAGGCCCGGAGGACACCTACCAGAGTTACGGCTTCGGCTGGGCGAACGCCTCGAACACGCCCTTTCGCCTGTACAAGCAGCACGACCACGAGGGTGGGATCAATGTTCCGCTGATCGTTCGCTGGCCCTTGATGGTATCCGAGCCGGGCGCGCTGACGGACCAGCTCGCACACACTATCGACCTGACGCCGACCATGCTCGAGGCAGCCGCGGTCCAGCAGCCGACCTCCCTGAACGGCCGTGCGCTGCATCCACCAGACGGCACCAGCCTCCTCCAGGTGCTTGCCGGAAACCTCCGGCAAGCACCTGCCGAACTGTACTGGCGGTGGAGCCAGGGCCGTGCCATCCGACAGGGGCCGTGGAAGCTCGTCAGGGTTCGGAAGGAGCCGTGGGAGCTTTACAACCTGGATGTCGACGGCACGGAACTCCATGACCTGGCCGGCGAGCAACCGGAGCGAGTGCGAAGCATGGAGCAGCTCTGGGAAGCCTGGAACGCCGGGCCTCCTCCCCTTGGCCCCGAAGAGGAAGGGGTGGACGGCTAGAATAAGAGGGAGCCGAGCCGATCGCCCTTTGCGTGGCGACCCGGCTATCCCGCTCCGGCCCAGCGGCCGCCGCCGCCAGGCACCGCCATGTCGAACCTCGCAGTGCTGGGCCTTCAATGGGGTGACGAGGGCAAGGGCAAGCTGATCGACCTGGCCGCGGCCAGCTTCGACATCGTCGTTCGCTGCCAAGGCGGCAACAACGCCGGCCACACGGTTCAGGTCGGCGACCAAGTCTACAAGCTGTCGCTGATACCAAGCGGCATCCTGCGCCAGGGAATCATGGCCGTCGTCGGCAACGGCGTGGTGATCAACCCGGAGGCCCTGCTTGGGGAGATCGATACCCTTCGTGGTCTGGGGGTGCAGGTGGACAAGAACCTGCTTGTCAGCGACCGTGCGCATGTCGTGCTCCCGCATCACCGCCTGCTCGAGCGCTCGTCGGAGGCCTTGCCCGGCAAGCGCCGGATTGGTACGACCTCGCGTGGCATCGGGCCCTGCTATGAGGACAAGGTGGCGCGACGCGGCATTCGGGTCGCGGAGCTGCTGTCCCGGGACATCTTTCCGGAACGCTTCCGCACCCTTGCGGCCGAGCGTTCGGCAGTCGCCGACGCGCTAGGAGTCGGAGAGCCGTGGGACATCGAGGCCACGCTCGAGGAGTATCTCGGCTACGCGGACCGGCTGCGGCCGTTCGTCACGGATACGGGCCGGTTCCTGAATGACGCGATCCGTGACGGCCAGCGTCTGCTGTTCGAAGGTGCTCAGGCAACAATGCTGGACATCGACTTCGGCACCTACCCGTACCTGACATCGTCGAACGCCACTGCTGGTGGACTGTGCACCGGATCGGGAGTCTCGCCGCGGCTTCTGCACCACATTGTGGGTGTCGCCAAGGCGTACGCGACGCGCGTCGGCGAGGGCCCGTTCGCCACGGAGGCGCACGGCGAAGAGGGCGTACGGCTCCGCCAGACAGGACGAGAGTACGGCACCGTCACGGGCCGTCCGCGCCGATGCGGATGGTTCGACATCCCGCAGATCCGGTACGCCCACGCGGTCAACGCCCTCTCGTCGCTTTTCGTCACCAAGCTCGACGTGCTCGACTATCTGGACACCATCCCGGTGTGCACCGGCTATCGGTACAAGGGGATGCCGCTGGACTGGATCCCAGCGATCAGCGAGGAGTACGCAGAGGTCGAGCCCATCTACGAGGAGCTGCCAGGTTGGAGCCGCCCCACTGACGGCGTCACCGCGTTCGACGACCTTCCACCCGAGGCGAAGGACTACGTCGCCTTCCTGGAGGATCGTCTGGAGGTGGAGATCGGGGGCGTCTCAACCGGGCCCGAGCGTCAGCAGACGATCGTCCGACCCGGCTCGACCCTGGAGTCCGTCGTCAACGCCTGAACCCGGCCGAACGAGTCCTGCGGACGCGCTTTCCTCGCCGGGATGGATCCCGCAGGTCAGGGCGCCCCGCGCTCAGCGGCGCGGGGCCTCGCAGCGAGCCTAGTCGCCCGACACCCCGACGGTCTCCTGTGAAGGCTTGGTGGCTTCGGCACCAGCGATCTGGACTAGCGCGGGGGGCGCGGGCTCCTTGAGCACGTCCTGCCGGTACATCCGCATCAGGCGGGCTTCCTCCTCCGCGCTGACGGCACGCTTCGCGCCACCGTTGACGGACAGCTTCTGACCCGTCGCCTTGGCCTCCGCGAGCTTGCGGTCGCGCTCGGCGATCTTCTCCTCGCGGGCGTTCTGCGGGCCATCCGAGACCTGTGCGCTGCGCGCCGCATGCTCGGCGTTGATGTTGAGTGCATCGGTGAGCTGCGTGATCTCATCGACGTTGCGCCCGCCCGCGTAGATCTTGTGGCGGCCATGCTCGCCGTACCAGTTCGACAGCGTCGCGGTCATGTGCATCTTCTCGATGATGTTCCGCCAGCCGATGCCGGTGTTGTAGGCGCAGAACGAGATCTCGCCCTCCTGCGTGCCGTAGGGGATGACGCACATCTCCGTCCGCCGGAAGTCGTAGTTGAAGAGATCCTGGAACCACATGCCCGCGACGAAGAGGAAGTTCCACGGATCGTTCCGGCGCGCCGTGCCCTTGCCGTAGTTCTTGCCCGAGAGGGCGAACGACTTGTCGAACTTCTTCAGCAGGTCGAACATCGAAAACTCCTTCGGAGCCTTCATCGGGTTGTAGTTCTTCAGCAGGGCCAGACCCATCTGCAGGTTGGTGGCGACCTTGCCGCGGCCCGAATCGGTTACGCGGCGGATGTCGTGCACGAACTGCGGGACGTTGATGAACTCCGGCACCGGAGCCATGTCCTTGGTCTCCTTGTTGATCATCAGCGCGGTGCCGACGCCGCAGTTCGGGTGGCAGCCGCAGCTGACCTGGCCCCACTGCGCCTGCGGTCCGTGCGCCAGGTCGGCGGCGTCCACGAAGCTGCCCATCACGGAAATCGGGAACCAGTCGCGGGTCGGCTCGGTGATGCCCACTTGCTTCTTGACGTCGTGCGCCAGATGGCTGAGCGTGTAGCGCTGACGCATGCGCCGCTCGTCGGTGATCTCCTCGTCGCGGCCCGTGAAGGAGACGGGCTGGAAGGCGATGAAGGCGATGCGGCCGGGGTTGTCGCGCGCGAACTGGATGATCGGGCCAACCTCTTCGTTGTTGACGTTGTTCACCAGCGTCGTGACCAGCACGATCTCGATGCCGGCGTCGTGCATGTGCTCGATCGCCTTGATCTTGACGTCGAAGAGATTGCCGATCTTGCGGTGCTGGTTGGGCTCGTTGCCGATCCCGTCGAACTGCAGGTACGCATAGCGCATGCCCGCGTCGGCCGCGGATTCGGCGAACTCGCGGCTGCGTGCGAACTCGATGCCGTTCGTCGCCGCCTGCACGGAGTTGTAGCCGATCCGTCGGCAGTACTGGACGGCCCGCAGAAAGTAGGGCGACATCGTGGGCTCGCCGCCAGAGAACTGCACCGACATCTGCCGCCGCGGCTTGATCTTGATGGCGTTGTCGAGGATCGTCTTGATCTCCTCCCACTCCAGCTCGTGCACGAAGCCGACCTGGTTGGCGTCCATGAAGCACGGGTCGCACATCATGTTGCAGCGGTTCGTCAGATCGACGGTGAGGACGGCGCCGCGACCGAACTTCACGGAGGAGGAGCCGTGGTCGTGCAGCCCCTCGTCGTTGTGGGAGCCGATGTCACGCCCCGGGAACTGGGACTCGATGTGCTCGAGGAACTTGGCGTCGATGGCCATCAAATCCTCTGTCTTGCCGTGAGTCGGGCACTCCTTGACCATCCAGATCTCGTTATCGCGCTGGACGATCTTGGCCTTCACCTCGCCGACCTTCTCGGTCCTGAGGATGGAGTAGTCCACCTCGCCGCTGAGGATGACCTCGCGCGCCTCGCGCACGCACTTTGGACAGAGGGAGTCGGTCTGGCGGGGCCAGCCAAGGGGTGGCTTGGACTTCTCCCAGGACTTGAGCATCGGCTTCTCCGACCAGTTCGGCGTGAAGGCCTTCTCCGGCTCCTTCGTGGCGTCCATGCGCCGGGCGACCTTCCATCCCGCACGTGCGATCTCCGTCAGGCCCTTCTCGAAATACTTCACTGGTCTATGCATGCTTGCTCCTTCCGCACCGGCCCTCACAACGGAACCCTTGGTCCAGACGCTGCCGAGCGTCGCGACGGCGCACCCCGGACGGTTTTGCGGACAGGAACAATGATATGAACCGTCGCAAGGCTCCGCAAGGGTGATTCGGCGAAGCGCGAGAATCCAAGGTTCTATGGCAATATGAGCCCCTGAACGGTCCGGATGCGGTCTCCGCTATGGGAGCGTGGGCCGCAAGCGCCGTGCTGGACTCCCAACCGCTCAAGGAGAAGGCGCGGGCTCTCGGATTCGACCTCGTGGGAGTGGCGCCGCCAGGCCCGACCCTCGAATCGCTGTTCTATCCGCAGTGGCTGGAACGCGGCTACCAAGGCGAGATGCGCTATCTGGAGGGCCGCCGCGGCGCGATGCGGGCGGACGCCCGCAACCTCCTGCCGGCGGCGCGGTCGGTCGTTTGCGTAGGAACCGTATACAACGCTCCATCGCCCTACTCGAGCGAGAGCGACGATCCTGACCGCGGCTGGGTGTCGCGTTACGCGTGGGGCGACGACTACCACGATGTCCTCAAGCCCAAGTTGCACGCCCTTGCGGACTGGATCCGCAGTGAGCATGGTCAGAGCGTCAAGTGCAAGGTCTGCGTCGACACCTCGCCCCTGCTCGAACGCGCCTACGCGCATCGTGCCGGTCTCGGCTGGATTGGCAGGAACAGCTGCCTGATCGACGAGAGGGTCGGATCGTGGTTCTTTCTGGGCGAGGTGCTCACGTCGGCAGAGTTCGTCCCGGACACCGAAGCGCCCGACCGCTGCGGCACCTGCCGACGCTGCATCGACGCCTGTCCGACCGACGCCTTCGTTGAACTGTCCGGCCACGAAGGGCCCACGCACGCGCTCGACTCGCGGCTCTGCATCGCTTACTGGACCGTGGAGCTGCGCGGGTCGGTGCCGGAGCAGCACCGGGAGTCGGCAGGTCGGCACGTCTTCGGCTGCGACATCTGCCAGGATGTCTGCCCATGGAACGGTCCACAGCGCGCGGCCTTCACCCACGAGTCCGCCTTCCTGCCAGTCAACCAAGAGCCTCGGCTGGAGGAGCTGGCCGCCCTGTCGGAGTCGGACTTTGCAAAGCGTTTCGGCGGCACTCCTGTCGAACGCAGCCGCTACACCGGGTTCCTACGCAACGTCGCAGTAGCGATGGGCAACAGCCGCAACCGTGCGTTCCGGAGCCCTCTAGAGAGACTCGCCGAACATCCAGACGAGACCGTCCGCGAACATGCTCACTGGGGCCTCGCCCAGCTCAGTCGCGATTCAGGGTAGGAAGCGTCCAGCGGCGCTAGTTGTTCCGGCGGCGTCTTCGCCCGCCCTCCTGCTCTTCCTCTTCCTCGGGCTCGGCCTCGATGATCTCGAGCTCGACCTCGCCCTCCTCTGCCCGCTGCTTCGCGGTCTCCTCGTCAACGATCTCGATGGCCACCGGTTGCTCCATATAGGCCGCACCGGCCCCCGCAGTCAGCACCATGATCCGGTAGCGCTTCATGTCCGTTCCATCCGGGATCTCGAACTTAATCGCCTCGGCCGTCTGCTCGGTGATCGTGAGCTCGATGTCGCTCCCTCCCGCAGTCAGATAGATCTTCGCCACAGATCCCTCGGCCAAGTCTGAACCCTCCGCGACGGCGCTTCCGCCCGGAGCCGCGGCGTCAGGCGAGACCGTAGTCACGCGAGGCACGGCGAGCGCCAAGGCGCAGGCCACTGAAAGAAATAGAACTGTGAAGCGGCATACCTTGGCCATGACAATCCCTCCTACGGGTGCGAGTGCAATAGATGGTAGTCCCATGCACGGCGGTTTGCAAGCAGCCTTCCCGCCCCACAGTCGGTGCTGCCTCGCACGTCGCACTCCCAGTTCGGAGCCTGGAACAACGAATGCTGCAGCAGAATCCGCACAGGATGCGGGCAGGGCTCCAGATCAGACCTCGACGCGTGGCGACCAAGGCGCCGGTGCGCGTTCTACAGGCCCCGCGGTGACTCGGGGAAGCGCGCTGCACGCGAACCGATCCTCCGGCAGGAACGCGCTGGCCCCTTCGGCGCGGTGACCGTGAACGCGCTCGTCGCACCGCCCTCCTCGAAGATCTCGCCGCCCGCTGACGCCATGCTCGGCCATCAGTCGCCCCCCAGTGCCATGCGTCCGACGGCCCCGGAGGCGCCACCCAAGGTCGCCGCGAAATCCGCGGGAACAGGCCCGGACGCTGCATTTATAATGGAACGCTTCTTGCGGCCTACGGGTTGCGATTGGGCCGACCTCCCGTGCGTGCTTTCCACTACCAAGCCCCCCTGTCGCTGGAGGACTGCCTAGAGGCGTTTTCGGCGAGCAAGGGCGATGCCCGCGCATTGGCTGGCGGGACCGACCTGATCGTGCAGATGCGGGCGGGTCAGCGCAGCCCGTCGGTGGTCGTGGACCTGAAGCGCGTACCCGAACTGAACGAGCTCCGCTGCGATCCACGGGACGGCCTGACCCTTGGGGCGGCAGTCCCCTGCTACCGCATCTATGCAAACGGTGCCGTTTGCGAGTCTTACCCCGGACTGATCGACACTGTGTCGATGATCGGGGGCACTCAGATCCAAGGTCGCGCCTCCGTGGGAGGAAACCTCTGCAATGCGGCCCCCAGCGCTGACGCGATACCGGCTCTGATCGCGCTCCGCGCCAGCTGCAGTATCGCCCGCTGGGACGGGGCGGGCGCGGCGTATCGCACTCTGCCCGTCGAGGAGTTTTGCCTTGCGCCAGGCCGCAACGCCCTAGCCGACGACGAGATTCTGGTTTCGCTCCATCTGCCACCGCCCGAACCAGCATCGGGGGCCTGCTACCTGCGCTTCATCCCGCGGAACGAGATGGACATCGCCGTGGCTGGCGCCGGCGTATCGGTCTGTTTGCAGAACGGCACGTTTCGGGACGCTCGGGTGGCGCTCGCCTCGGTTGCGCCTACGCCTCTCTTCGTCGAGGAGGCTGGCGCTGCCCTGCGCGGGCAGCCAGTGTCGATGGCGGCGATCGAGGCCGCCTCCGCGGCGGCTGCGGCAGATGCCCGTCCAATCTCGGACATGCGCGGAACGGCCGAGTACCGCCGCCAGCTGTGCTCGGTACTGACACGTCGTGCGCTGGTGAAGGCGATCGAGCGCGCGGGAGGCAGCGTCGCGGCGTAGCGACCCAAGACCATGGCATTGACACACGTCCAGACCAAGATCAACGACCAGGCGACCGAGTTTCTCTGCGAGCCGCGTCAGTCCCTGCTGGAGGTCCTGCGGGACAATCTCCAGCTCACCGGCACCAAGGAAGGCTGCAACGACGGCAACTGTGGGGCTTGCACAGTCGATATGGACGGACGGATCGTACCGTCCTGCATCGTGCTGGGAGTCGAGGCGCAGGGCGCCGAGATCGTGACGATCGAAGGCATCGCCCAAGGCCGCGGCCTGCACGCGGTGCAGGAAGCGTTCCTCGAGGGTGCTGCGCTGCAGTGCGGAATCTGCACGCCGGGCTTCATCGTGGCGGCCAAGGCGCTTCTTGACCGGAACCCGAACCCGAGCGAAGACGCCATCCGCCTCTGGCTCGCCAACAACCTCTGCCGCTGCACCGGCTACGACAAGATCGTGCGCTCGGTCCAGGCGGCGGCCGCATTGCAGGAAACGCAGGAGAACGCATCATGAGCACTACGACCGTCGATCCAGTTTCCGTCAACACTTCCACGAACGGCGCACCGCGCTCCTCCGGCGAGAACGGGTACGAGCCCAACATGGTGCTGGCCACCGAGACCTTCGACGTGGTGGGGACCCGGCCCGTGCGCCACGACGGCACGGACAAGGTGACGGGCCGGGCGGTCTACGGCGCCGACGTCTCACTACCCGGGATGCTTCATGGCGCCATTCTGCGCAGCCCCCACGCCCATGCGCGAATCCGGTCCATCGACACCTCCGCAGCAAGTGCCATGGAGGGCGTGCTCGGCGTCGTGACGGCGGAGGACCTGCCGGAAGCCGGCGACAGGATGGTCGACGTAGGTGAGGGCCTAACGCGCCTCTCCTATGTGCACGGGAACATCCTGGCTCGCGGGAAGGCGCTGTACCAAGGGCACGCCATCGCGGCGGTGGCGGCAAGCAATCCGCACGTCGCGCAGGAGGCCGCCAAGGCAATCGAGGTCGACTTCGAGGTGCTGCCCCATGCCATGACAGCACCCGAGGGGATGGCGCCAGACGCCGAGATCCTGCACGCGGACCTCTGCACCAGGGAGTTCGGCGAGAAGACGGACACCGTGTCGAACGTCGCCGACCACTTCCGCTGGACCAAGGGCGACGTGAGCGAAGGCTTCGCGCGGTGCGACCAGATCGTTGTGCGCGAATTCGACACCGCCACGGTCCATCAAGGCTACATCGAGCCCCACAACGTGACGGCCTTCTGGAACCACGACGAACGTCTCCACATCTGGTGCTCCACCCAGGGATCGTTCGTGGTGCGCGACGTGACGTCCAAGATCCTGGGAATACCGGTTTCGAGCATCCGGGTCGTGCCGACCGAGATCGGCGGCGGCTTCGGCGGCAAGATCCCGGTCTACATGGAGCCCGTTGCTGCGCTGCTGTCCAAGAAGACGGGACAGCCGGTGAAACTCGTCATGTCGCGTGAGGACGTCTTCATCGGGACGGGGCCGACGGCCGGCACGCATACACGCGTCAAGATCGGCGCGTCGAATGACGGCACAGTCCGCGCTATGGAGGCGGAGCTGGCCTACGAGGCCGGCGCGTACCCAGGCTCCTTCGTGATCCCTGGGGCCATGTGCGTGTTCGCGGCGTACGACTGCGACAACATCTCCGTCGAGGGCTTCGACGTGGTCGTCAACAAGCCCAGCTGCGCCGCCTACCGGGCACCCGGGGCGCCGCAGGCGGCCTTCGCCGCAGAGCAGGTCATGGACGAGCTCGCGGCGAAGATCGGCATGGACCCAGTCGCCTTCCGGCTGCAGAACGCAGCCAAGCAGGGCACGCGGCGGGTCGACGGCCCGAAGTTTCGCCGCATCGGCTGCGAGGAAGTGCTGGAGGCCGTGCGGAACCATCCGCACTATCAGGCACCCCTGGACGGACCAAACCGGGGCCGTGGCATGGCGATCGGGTTCTGGTTCAACGTCGGCTTGGAGTCGAGCTGCACGCTGAACGTCAGCAACAACGGACGGGTCCACCTCGTGGAGGGTTCGACCGACATCGGCGGCACCCGCACGTCAATCGCGATGCAGGCCGCCGAGGTGCTCGGCATACCCGCGGAGGACATCCTTCCCGAGGTCGTCGACACAGACAAGGTGGGCTTCACTTCCGTGACTGGCGGGAGCCGCACGACATTCGCCACAGGTTGGGCGGCGCACGACGCGGCGCAGAAGATCGTGCAGGAGGTGAAGGCTCGGGCGGCGCGGCTGTGGGAGCTGGAACCGGACCAGGTCGAGCACTCCAAGGGCGTCTATTCGGGCGGGGGCAAGAGCGCCACATTCCAAGAGCTGGCGGCTCAGTCCAGCAGGAGCGGAGGGCCGCTTAGCGCCACGGCGACAGTCAAGCCCCGCGGCGTCGGCGGCTCGTTCGCAGCGGCCATCGCGGACGTCGAGGTCGACCCGGAGACGGGAAAGGTGGAGGTCCTGCGGTTCACCTCGGTTCAGGATGTCGGCAAGGCCGTGCACCCGAGCTACGTCGAGGGCCAGATGCAGGGCGGGTCCGTCCAAGGCATCGGCTGGGCGCTCAACGAGGAGTACTTCATGACCGAGGCCGGCACGATGCGCAACAGCACGCTGCTGGACTACCGCATGCCGACCTCACTGGACCTGCCCATGATCGACACCTGCATCGTCGAAGTCGCGAACCCGGGCCATCCGTTCGGTGTGCGCGGCGTGGGCGAAGCCAACATTGTCCCGCCCATGGCGGCGGTGGCGAACGCCATCCACAACGCAACCGGAGTCCGCATGCAGCGGCTCCCCATGAGCCCGCCATCCGTGTGGGCAGCTCTCACCGCGGCCTAGCAGCAGCCAGCGCCGTCTCGCCAACCCAATCGATCCCTACCACCCATGCCGAACGTCTTGATCGAATCTCACATTCCCGAGCTTGAACTGCTCTCCCGCGGCAAGGTCCGCGACCTCTACGCAATCGACGACGAGCGCCTCCTGATCGTTGTTTCCGACCGCATCTCCGCGTTCGACGTCGTCCTCCCCACCGCGATCCCACGCAAGGGCGAAGTCCTCAACCAGCTGTCGATCTTCTGGTACGACTTCCTGGAGGACACGATCGGCACCCACTTCATCACGGCCGACGTGGGCGAATACCCGCAGGGTCTGCGCCAGCACCGCGATCAGCTGGAGGGTCGCTCGATGATCGTGAAGCGTCTGAAGATGTTTCCGATCGAGTGCGTGGCGCGCGGCTACATCGTCGGTTCCGGCTGGAAGGACTATCAGCGGACGGGCTCGGTGTGCGGCGTGCAGCTGCCCGAGGGCCTGCAGCAGTGCCAGCGCCTGCCGGCGCCGATCTACACGCCCGCGACGAAGGCGGAGGTCGGCCATGACGAGAACATCGGCTTCGACGAGTCCGCAGAGATCGTCGGTGCGGAGTCCGCAGCACGCCTGCGGGACCTGACGCTGGACATTTACGAGCGCGCAGCCCAGCACGCCCTCGGCCGCCGCCTGATTCTGGCGGACACAAAGTTGGAGTTCGGGACGCTTGACGGCGAGATCGTGCTCGGCGATGAGGTGCTGACCCCCGACTCGTCCCGCTACTGGCCGCTGGACCTCTACACGCCCGGCCGGTCCCAGGAGTCCTTCGACAAGCAGTACCTGCGCGACTACTTGGAGGAAGTGCAGTTCAACAAGCAGCCGCCGGGCCCAGAACTGCCGCATGACGTCGTCAAGAGCACCTCGGAGAAGTACCTCGAGGCCTACGCCTCCATCACCGGAAAGGAACTCTAGGTCTACCGGCGCCCCACCTCCGCGAAGGTACTGTGGCGGGCCGAATTCCACGCTCCCGACGAAGTCCCGCCTGAGCCAGGGCTCGCGGGCGACGGTGCTAGACTGCTTGCCATGCCCAGCCTTGAAGACACCGTCCCGACACGCCGCACGGCTCTGAAGGCGGCGGCATCCTTCGGCATACTCTCGAGCGCCACCAAGGCGGGGCTCGCCGCCGAGAACGCGCGCCAGAACGGGCGACTGCAGCAGTCCGTCTGCAAGTGGTGCTACCGCGGCATGAGCCTCGATGAGCTCTGCGAGCACGCGGCGAAGATGGGGATCGTCTCTGTCGAGCTTCTCGGCAAGGACGAATGGGCCACGCTTGAGAAGTACGGACTGACCTGTGCCGTGGGAAACGGCATCTGCTCGATCCGCGACGGAACGAACCGCGTCGAGTTCCACGACAGCATCGAACGCAACGCCCGCGACCTGATCAGCGCAGCCAAGAAGGCCGAAGTGCCGAGCCTGATCGTCTTCTCCGGCAACCGTGCTGGGATGTCGGACGAGGAGGCGCTCGACAACTCCGCCAAGATCCTAAACCGCATCAAGGGTCAGGCCGAGGACGACGGCGTGACGATCATGATGGAGTTGCTGAACTCAAAGGTGAACCACCCCGACTACCAGTGCGACCGCACTCCCTGGGGCGTCGAGCTCATGAAGCGCGTGGAGTCCCCGCGCATCAAGCTGCTGTACGACATCTACCACATGCAGATCATGGAGGGAGACGTGATCCGCATGATCCGCGACAACATCGAGCACCTGGCCCACTTCCACACCGGCGGCAACCCCGGACGCCACGAGATCGACGACACGCAGGAACTGAACTACAAGGCGATCTCCAAGGCGATCGCGGACCTCGACTTCAAGGGCTACTTCGCGCACGAGTTCATTCCCGAGCGCGATCCGATGACGTCCCTGAAGGAGGCCGTGGACCTCTGCACGGTCTAGTTCGGCCCCACACCCGAAAACCGCCGGCCTAGCGGTACCATTGAGGCCATGCCCTACAGACGTCGCGACGTTCTCGTCGGCGGAGCATCGGCGGCCGTCTCGCTAGCCCTGCCCACCAAGTCGACGGCAGCGACGCCGAAAGGTGAGCTGGAATGGCGCAACCGTGTGGACGGGATGGCGTACCGCCGCCTCGGACGCACGAACTACATGGTGTCCGCGATGATTTGCGGGGGCAACACCATCGCCCCCGACAACTACCGGCACGTCGAGGAAGCGATCGACCGGGGCCTGAACTATCTGGACACCGCCCCGGCCTACGGAAGGGGGCGGAGCGAACTCGGATACGCCAAGGTCATCGAGGGCGCCAAGCGCGACCGGGTCTTCGTCAACACCAAGGTCAGCATTCTGCCCGGCAACCGCAACGGTCTCTTCCGAAGGATCTACGACAGCCTCGACGTCAGTGCGCAGAAACGCTTCCGCATGAAGGTCGAGGAGGAGCTTGAACGCCGACACGCCCTTGATCCCGACCACATCTGCCACTACTTCGACGGCCAGCAGCGCAACCTGGAGGCGTCCCTGCTTGCAAACGCCATGGAGCCCGAGTTTAGCGACAGAGTTGACCGCCCCAAGGAGTACCGGCAGAACGTGCTGGATTCCGTGGATTCCAGCTTGCGGGCGCTCGGCACGGACTACCTAGACCTGCTGATGGTCCCGCACGGCGCGAACAGCGCCCACGAAGTCAAGGGGTTCCCAGAACTGTTCGAGGCGTTCGAGACGCTGCGCAAGGCCGGCAAGGTGCGACACTTCGCGTTCTCGGCGCATAGTGACCCAGGCGGCGTGCTGGAGGGTGCGATCGAGACCGGCCAGTACTCGGCGGCGATGGTGGCGTACAACGTCGTCAACCACGCCTACGTCGATGCGGCGCTCGACAGGGCCCAGGAGGCCGATGTCGGCGTCATCGCCATGAAGGTCGCGCGCCCGTGCCACCACGGCCGCAACAACGGCCGGCCGAACGACCCGCGACGGGTCGCCCTGATCGAAAAGGCCGTGCTTGGAGACCTTTCAGTGCCGCAGAAGTGCTACGTCTGGGTGCTGCGGGACACGCGAGTCGCCTGCGTCAACTCGGAACTGATCAACTCCAAGCTGGTCGCCGAGAACCTGCCGCTCGCGGCGGCCAAGGCCTGACCGTCCTTCTCAGCGAACAATCGGCCCCTCGACATCCAGCAGCATGTTGGCGCAGAGGTCGTTGCCGAACGTCTCCCAGTCGAGAAAGCTCCAGACCATCTCCTTGTCGCGGTTGACCTCGAAGATCTGAGGCGCCTCCGCCTGAGCGTGAGTGTTCGTCACCACGATGTTGCCGTTCGGCAGCGCCTGCAGCTGCGTCACCCAGAACAGCGGGACTCCCGGAATCTCCTCGCTGGCGAGGCTCCAGACGATCTCGCCAGAGGGATCCACCTCCAGCACGCGGTTGTTGTTGCCGCCACCGATCAGGGTGTTGCCGCTCGGCAACCGATACGCGGAATAGACCGCCGTTCCATGGCCGCGATGCGTCGGCGTCGCCGGTCCGGTGAGTTCGAGTCGGTACTCCCACACGACGCTGCCGTCGCGGCTGTACTCGCGCACGGCAGCGTCGTGCTCATGGCAGACCAGATATGTCTCCGCGGGGGTCGTGCGCACTAGCCGTGTGTCGTGATGGAAATGGGGGTTCTCGACCCGCAGCGGCATTGCATGCCGTATCTCACCGTCCCGATCCACCTCGATGATGCGCCGGTTGCCCGACTCGGCCACCATCGTCCAGCCGTTGTCCAGCCGCTCGAAAGCGTGGATCTCGACCTTCTCGACATCCTCCGTAGCCGGCTCCGAGGTCCACTCCCAGACAACCTCCTTCTCCGGGCTCACCTCGACGATCGTCGCCATCGACGTCGGCACAAGCACGTTGCCGTTCGGCAGAAGGTGGAGGTCGTGCGCATAGACGCCGTTGTCGTACGTCCAGGCGACGGAGCCGTCCGACTCGACAACGGCCACGTGGCCCTTGTCCTGGGCAATGAGGCGGTGCGCGATGGAGGCCGGTTGTGAGACCCTGCCGGCACAGGCCGCTCCAAGGAGCGATCCCAGTGCGCTCGCGCCAAGGAACGACCGTCGGTTCACGGCACCCTCCACTGAGCGACGACTAGATGAATTCGTACTCGCCCGGCCGTGGCAGGTCCGGAATGTCGAACTCGGTCTCCAAAGTCGGGTTGTCCGGCATCAGGTTCTGCTTCGAGTTCATCACCATGTCCCAGGTGACCTCGATGCCGGCATAGGCGGACTCGCGGCCCATGATGGCCGTCATCGTCGAGTACGCCACGGCGAGGGCCCGATTCATGTAGGGTCCGCTGCCGTTGATGGAGGCCACCATGTCGATGTGCTCCTGCACGTACTGATTGGTCTTGCTCTTGTTGCCGAGGTCCGTCACCGTCGAGCGTCCGCGCGTTCCCACGACCAGCTCGTTGACGCGACGCACCTTGCGTTCCGGGTACTGCCGGCAATGGCTCGCCATGCGCACGCCGTTCGCGTACTCGAAGTCGGCGTAGACGTGGTCGTAGATGTTGCCGTACAGGCGCTCGCGCGGACGCCAGACGGCGCCGCCAGACGCTACGACTCTCTCGGGATGGGTGTCCCCCATGACCCAGTTGATGACGTCGAGGTTGTGCAGGTGTTGTTCGACGATCTGGTCACCACAGATCCAGACATAGGAGTACCAGGCGCGCTGCTGCCAGGCCAGCGACTTCTCCTCCAGCCTCTCCTCAAAGTCTGCGCCCTTGATCACCGGACCGCTGACCCAGTTCGCATAGGTGGCAACGATGTCACCGATCTCGCCGTCCTGGATCCTCTGTACGGACTGCACGTACTCCTGCTGGGAGCGGCGCTGTGCACCGACCATGACCGTGAGTCCCTTCTTCTCCGACTCCTTGGCGAGCCGTATGACCTTCTGTGCACCCATGCAGTCCGTCGCAAGTGGCTTCTCGGCGAAGACGTGCTTGCCAGCGTTGATGGCGTACTCGAAGTGCAGCGGCCTCCAGCCAGGCGGGGTGTGGAGGAAGACGACGTCCACACCCGAGTCGACGACCTTCTTGTACGCGTCGTACCCGAGGTAGCGGTTCTCGGGGGCGACCTGGATCTGCTTCTTGACCTCTGGCTCGAACTCATCCGAGTCCCGCAAGCGACGCAACGAGCGCTCAAGCTGGTCCTCGAAGAGGTCTCCCATGACCTTGAGCTCGTAGGCGGGATTGCCGCGGATGGCCTCCGCGACGCCCCTAGTGCCGCGGCCGCCGCAGCCAACGATGCCGATGGTGAGCTTCTCGTTCTGGTCGCCCTTGAGCGTCTCGGGGCGGACGATCTGCAGACCGGCCGCGGCGGCGGCCGTGCTCGACGCCGTCATGAAGTTGCGCCTGCTGACATCAGCCTTTGGGGCTGTGGCGTTGGTTGGCTGCGCTGGCATTAGGTTGTCTCTCCTGTCCAAGTCGATAGCGGATGTCCGGGCATCCGCCCGCGATTCACGGTGTCCATTGTAGTATTCGGCGTTCAGACTTCGCGGATCGTGTCGTCCGTCAGCACGAGGAACTGAAAGCGCTCCGGAGGCAGGAAGGCCTCGTCGGCGTGTCGCTTGCCAGCCCAAGCGCGGTAGGCCGTCGTGCCGAGGGACGCGTTCAGCAGAAACAGGAACTTCTCCGAGAAGCAGTCGATCGGAGGGGGCTGGCGGAATGTCAGGCGGTAGCCCATGGCACTCTCAAGCTTGATGCGGGCATCCGTGGCGCCCTTGTCCTCCAACAGCGTGACGAAGCTGGACCGCCCGGCGTGCGGCCAGAGATCCGGCCGCAGCAGCGCTCGGAGGTTTCTCTGCGTCCCGAATGTCGTCTCGCACTGCTGTATCCAGTCGAGCACCGACTCCCCCCAGACCCAGTGCTCCAAGAAGCGGCAGTACTGCTCGACGAGATTGGTCGCAAGGCGGAAGCGCACCTGGTCGAGCATGTTGCCCGCCGCGTAGACGTCCTGTGACGCACCCGGAATCAGCGACTCCGCGTCGACCATCTCACGCGCCCGTTCGACCATCTCACGCGGCCCTTCCGTCCGCGGCGACGACCTGAGCATCAGCGGCGGAAGCTCGAAGGAGGATTCACCGGGGATTTCGACGTAGCGACGATTGCCGACTATCCGAACCATCGACCCTTATCGGCTGCAGCCAACCTCCAACAGGCCGTATTGTACGCACCCAGCGTAGGCGTCCCTCCTCACCCTGGACCGGCCACCTTGCGCGCGGCGGCGACCGCACGGTCCACGAACTCCAGAGCGGAACCGACCACGTTCGTTGGATCGCGCACGGACCTCCAGTCGACCGCCGCGGAGCCGTCGCGCGCGAGAACGGCCTCGAGATCCTGACCTGTCTCCCGCGACTTGCGGCTTGCCTCCTTGACGCGCCGATTCGCCTCCGAGGGCGACATCGATCGCTCGAGTGCGAGCATCGCTGCCTCTGCGAAGACGAGGCCCCCTTCGCTGTCGAGGTTGCGCTGCATTCGGTCCGGCCGCATACGCAACGTCTCCGCGATGTCCTGTCCATGCCGCAGCGCGGCACCGGCAAGAACGGCCATCTGGGGAAGAGTCAGCCACTCCAGTGCCCAGGCGCCCGCACTGCGCTCGTGCTCGTGGACTAGTGCGTGATGCATGCTGGCGAGAAGGCTTGCGTTGGCGCGGCCAATGGCCACAAGCGTCTCGGACCGCACGGGATTCGCCTTGTGGGGCATCGCGCTGGACCCTCCGGCGCTGCCGTCGTTCACTTCGGCGACCTCCGACTGCGAGAGCAGAACGAGATCCGCACCGAACTTGGCCATGCTTCCCGTGACGAGCGAGAACCAGCCCGCGGCCTCGGCGAGTCCGTCCCGCTGCGCGTGCCATGGAGCAGGCGGCACCCCCAGGCCCAGTTCCGCGGCGAGGGATTGCATCACCGCCACGCCTCGGTCGTCCAGCACGGAGAGGGTCCCCGCAGCACCTCCGAACTGGACTACAAGTACGCGAGCCCGCAGGTCCCACAAGCGCTCGTGATGGCGCACGAGGGGCAGCATCCATCCGGCAGCCTTCAGGCCGAGTGTCACGGGCACCGCCTGCAGGCCCCTCGTGCGGCCGGCCATGAGCGTTTCGCGGCCGGCCTCCGTGATCTTCATGAGGGATCCGATCAGATTCCGGATCCGTGTCTCGAAGGAATCGAACGCTCGGCCCAGCTGGAGCACCAGTGCCGTGTCCATCACGTCCTGAGCCGTCGCGCCTCGGTGCACCCAAGCGCCGTCCTCGCCGCATGCAGTGCGCAGCTCATCCACCAGAGCGGCTATGGGGTGACCTGACTGGGTGGACCCGTGGCCGAGGATCCGATAGTCCAGCGCCGCGTTCGTGACTGCAGCATCAATCGCCCGTCCCGCCTCCTCCGGGATCACTCCCAACCGAACCTGCACGCGGGCGAGTGCGGCCTCAAAGGTGAGCAGGTCCCGCACTGTCGCCGCGTCGGAGAACAGCGCGGCGGTCTCGGGATCGGAGAGCAGCGGGGACAGCAGCTCGGAGTCGAGGGCCGAAACCATGTCGTCCCTAGCCCCTGATCGGCCGACTTGAAGCGTGCACGAACGCAGAGACTCTAGACATCGAAGAACACGGTCTCGCGGTCACCCTGCAGATGAATGTCGAAGCCGTAGGTTGGGGGTTCGCCGTGCCCGCACAACTGTGCGACCAGTGCCTCCCGCCGATCCTGCGGCACGCGCTGCAGCACCGGATCCTGAGCGTTGGCGGCAGCTTCGTCCCCGAAGTAGATGCGCGTGAAGAGGTGGTTCAGCATCCCGCGGGCAAACACCACTACGTTCAGATGCGGCGCCGAGCTGGCCTCCACAGCCCCCGGCTTGACAGTCTCGAACCGGAAGCGTCCAGCGTCGTCTGTACTCTGGCGGGCGAACCCGGAGAACTTAGCCCGACCATCCGGATAGCGACCGTCCGCATCAGCCTGCCAAACCTCCACCAAGGCATCCGCAACCAGGTCGCCGGCTCCGTCGTGGACGGTGCCCTCGACCACGATCGCCGCCTCGCTCTGACCCAGGACAGCCAGTTGCCCAGTTGCGATCGGTACAAAGCCACCGGCGGCCGGTGTCAGGGCATGCGAAAAGAACGGGCCCACTGTCTGGGAGGGAGTCTGGCCAGGCATCACGTCAGCTCTCCATCGGCGTCGCACGGGGACCGCGCAGCACTATGTCGAACTCGAATCCAAGCGCGTACTCGGGCACGGTCAGATCCGGGGAGAACTGTGCCACGAGCCTCTCCCGCGCCTTTGCGTCCGCCGTGGCGTTGAAGATCGGGTCGTACTCCAGCAGCGGATCCCCTAGAAAGTACATCTGCGTGACGAGCCTCTGAATGAAGGCCGTGCCGAAGACGGAGAAGTGAATGTGTGCTGGGCGCCATGCATTGTGGTGATTGCGCCACGGGTATGCGCCTGGCCGGATTGTCGTGAACCGGTAGCGACCCTCCTCGTCCGTCAGGGCCCGTCCTGCGCCGAGAAAGTTGGGGTCCAGAGGTGCGTCGTGAACGTCGACGGCGTGGGCGTAGCGACCGGCGGCGTTGGCCTGCCAGACCTCGACCAAGGCTCCTCGCAGCGGATGTCCCGCATCGTCGAGCAGGCGCCCCGCCAAGATGATTCGCTCGCCTAGGACCTCTCCGCCTTGCACGGCGTTTCGGGTCAAGTCGGCGTCGGTCTCTGCCACCGACCCGTGACCGAACACCGGGCCAGTCAACTCGGAGAGCGATTGGGGCAGCGGCACGAGCTGGCGCTTCTGGTGGCGCAGGACCGTCGAGCGGTAGGCCGGCTGGGCCTGTGCAGGCTGCGACGACCAGTCCCGCGGCGTGAGCAGGGTGGGTCTGCTCATCGCGGATCCTCCGACTCCGCGATGGCGCGCTTCGCCGCGGCGAACGCTTGGTTTGCAGCCGGCACCCCAGCGTAGACGGCCACATGCAGCAGGGCCTCGGCGATCTCGCGTGGCGTGGCGCCAGTGTTGCGGCACGCCTTGACGTGCATCTCCAGCTCCTCGAAGTGCCCCAGTGCGCCAAGCAGCGAGATCGTCAGAAGGCTGCGGGTGCGCAGGTCCAACTCCGGTCGGGTCCATACGGAGCCCCAGGCAGACTCCGTGATGTACCGCTGGAAGGCCGCGTCGAACTCCGTGGTCCGGGCCTGCGCACGGTCCACGTGCGCGTCGCCGAGCACGAGACGGCGTGTTGTCGTGCCTGCCGTGTGCCGTCCGTCAGCCATCGCGGTTCTTCTCCATGAACTTCTGCAGCGCCCCAGCAAACTCCTTGGGCCGCTCTACGGGAGTCATGTGGCCGGCCCCCTCAATACCGATGTACTCAGCATCCAGCTGGGAGGCCAGCTGCCGGACCATCTCCGGAGTCGTTGCAGCGTCCTGCGTACCGCAGATGCAGAGCGCCGGGACCCGGATCTCAAACAAGCGATCCGTCAGGTCTACGTCCCGCAGCGCCGCGCAGGAGCCAAGGTAGCCATCGAGCGGCGCTCGGACAAGCAGATTGGACCAGCCGCGAGCGTCCCCTTCTCTCTCGCGGAGGTACGCAGCACCAAACCAGCGCCCCATGACGCCCCAAGCGAGCGGTCCCAGTCCCTGGCTCGAAACCTGGGCGATGCGCTCGTCCCAGACTTCCGGCGGGCCGATCTTGGCGGCCGTGTCCGCAAGTACAAGGCCCCGAACGATAGTGGGCCGCTGGAGCGTAGCTTCCATTGCGATCAGGCCACCGATCGACAGGCCACATAGCCAGACAGAGTCCAAGCCGGTTGCATCGAGCAGTGCCAGCACGTCCGACGCGTGGTCGCCGATGGAATAGGGACCCGGCGGCACCTCGGAGAGTCCCTGGCCGCGCTGGTCATACCTCAGAACGTGGAGTTCGTCGTCAAGGTGCTCCAGAAGGCCGTCCCAGATGCGGCAGTCTGTGCCCAGCGAGTTCAGCAGCACGAGCGGCACACCGTCGGCAGGTCCGGAGAGCAGGAAGCGGAGATTGACGCCGCTAGTGCGGAGAAACGCCATCGTCGGGCAGGAAAGCCCTCACGGACAAGGCATTCAGTGTAGGCTAGTCAACTTAACTGACGTTGTTGACCGAGTTCGCGAGCTCTTTCGGTATCCGCCTTCGGCGGGCCTACCGCTCCCTACACCGGCGTGCGAACGCGGAGCTCCGGCGCGAGTTCTCGGCGACCGCCGACCAGTTCGTGATCCTCAGCTTGCTCGTCAAGGAGGACGGCGTGTCCCAGCGGGAACTCGGCAACCGGTCCTACTCCGACGCCAGCACGATCGGCCAACTGGTGCGGTCGATGGAGCGCCGCGGATGGGTGCGGCGCGATGCCGATCCCGACGACGGCCGGGCGCGCCGGGTGCGTCTGACCGAACGCGGTCGCTCCCTGCAAGTTGAGATGTGGGAGTTCGCCAAGCACAGCTTCCACAACGACCTTTGGTCCGTTCCCCGCAGCGACGCCGAGCAGACAGTCCTGTTCGAGGCGCTCGACCGAACCGTAGAGGCAATGGAGCGTGGGGCGACAAAAACGTCCGAATGATTCCGTACCGCCTGTCGGTCGTCGCGATGGACGACCCGTATCCCCTATACCGGGAGTACCGGGACCGGGATCCGGTGCACTACTCCAGCGAGGAGGACCTGTGGGTGCTGACGCGCTTCGAGGACGTCAGCGCAGCGTTCCGCGACTGGCGCACATGGTCGTCCAAGCGCCGCGGAAACCTGGTCAACGACATGCCCGAGCGGATCGGACGGACCCTAGGCACAAGCGATCCGCCGGACCACCGCCTTGCACGTGGCATCGTGGAGAAGGCGTTCACGAGGCGGACCGTCCAGGAGCTGGCGCCACAGATTGACGCGCTGGCGACGCATCTGTCGCGCCAGGCTGCCCACAAAGGATCCGTAGACGTGGTAGACGCCGTCTCCACGCCCTTCAACGCAGGTGTCCTAGGCGCGATGTTCGGCGTCCCGGACTCGGACTTCCTGGACCTGCGCCGTTGGCTGGACGACTTCTTTCTCCGCGAGGAGGCCCAGCCCGGCATTGCAACCAAGCAGTCCGTCGCGATGGCGAGGCTGCGGGAATACCTCGACGACCTCGCAACGGAACGGGTCCGGAGGCCGGGGACAGACCTGATCAGCACCATGCTGCTGGCCGAGACCGGAGGACGCCGCCTCAACAGGGAGCAGGTGGTCATCACGACGATGACATTCCTCACGGCCGGGTTCGAGTCCACGAACAACGTCATCACCAACCTCGTGTACGCTCTCGGCTTGTACCCGGACCTTTGGCGCCAGCTACGTGCTGATCCGTCGCTCATTCCCGCATTCGTCGAGGAGGGGATGCGCTGGGACGCTGCCGCGCAGGGCTTCGTGCGGACTCCGAACCGCACGGTCCAACTGCACGGACGGACGATCGAGGAAGGCGCCCAGGTGCTGCTGCACATCGGGGCAGCGAACAGGGACGAACGAGCCTTTGCGGATCCGGACCGGTTCGACATCGGTCGAACGGTGAATCGACACCTCGGGTTCGGCATGGGCATACACTTCTGCGTGGGCGCACCGCTCGGGCGTGAGATGGCCAAAGCGCTAATTGGCGCCCTAGTCGCCGAGAGCAGACGCTGGGACGTGGACGTGAGGGCCGGGGAGCGGGTGCAGACACCCAACTTCCGGGGCTTCTCGAACCTGCCCCTTGAGATGTAGGAACGGCACATGGAGTCCTCCCACCCGCGATGGCCGCTGCTCGTCCTGCTGGCGCTGGTGCTGGCGTTCGAGAACTTCTGGATGTGGCCTGACAGCGACCTCATCGCGGGCGTCCCGGTGAACCTTGGGTACCACCTGCTTCTGTGCTGCGTGGCGGCCCTCCTGCTCGCCGGCGTAGTGCGTCGCGGATGGCCACGCAACTCCGATGAGGACTGAACAGGCAGCGGGCTGAGAGACGAGCGTGGTCGTACTGGCACTTGGCGTCTACCTCGCTCTCGTGCTGTGTGTGGGCCTGTTCGGCCACAAGCTGTTCCGCCGGACAGGAGAGGACTACTTCGTCGCAAGCCGCTCGATCGGTCCGGTGGTGCTGGTGCTGACCCTGTTCGGCACCAACATGACCGCGTTCACTTTGCTCGGTGCGTCGGGCGAGGCCTACCGCCGCGGCGTGGTCGTGTTCGCGCTGATGGGCTCCAGCACCGCGATCGTCGTTCCCTTCCTCGTCTACTACCTCGGAATCCGCTCCTGGCAACTGGGCAAGCGGAACGGATACGTCACACAGGTGCAGCTGGTGCGCGACCGGTACGGTTCGGACGGGCTCGGCGCACTTCTGTTCGTGGTGGTGGTCGGCCTGATGCTTCCCTATCTGCTGATTGGGGTGAAGGGCGGCGGTGACGCCCTCAACGCCCTGACGGGCGGACCCAATGGCGGGCTGCCAACGTGGGTCGGGAGTCTGGTTGTCTGTGGAGTCACGTACGTCTACGTGAGCTACGGAGGGATGCGCAGCACGGCGTGGGTCAATGCCCTGCAGACGGTCGTATTCTTGGCCTTCGGAATCGCAGCCTACGCCGCGGTCATGGCTGGGGCGGGGGGCATTCAGCAGGCGATGCACGACCTGCGCAGCGCGCACGAAGGCATGATGTCGTTCGGATCCGACCGGTTCGCCACGCTTCAGATGGTCTCTTTCGTGATGCTGCCGCTGTGCACTGGTGCGTTCCCGCACATGTACAGCCACTGGCTGTCGGCGCGCAGCGCGAGGAGCTTCCGTCTGGCGATCGTCGCCTATCCGGTGCTTGTGGCCGCCATCTGGTACCCAAGCGTGACCCTAGGAGCCATCGGGCGGCTGCAGTTCCCGCCACCGCTGGACGGTCCCATACTGGTTCAGCTCATCGCCGAGAACACCGGTGCCATCCTCAGTGGCTGCCTGGCAGCGGGCGTGTTCGCCGCCATCATGTCGTCTCTGGATTCCCAGATCCTCGCGCTGGGCGCGATGTTCACCAAGGACATCGTCGAGCACTATGGATTCCACGGGAAGCTGGCCGAGAACCGCCAAGTGTGGTTTGGGCGGACCTTTGCGCTTGCGTTCCTCGCCGTCGCATTCGCCTGCTCACTGGTGGCGTCGCAGACGATCTTTGCGCTCGGCACCTGGGCCCTGACCGGCTTCGCAGGCCTGCTGCCAATGTTCGCCGCGACTCTGTTTTGGAAGCACGCGACGGCTCTTGGTGCGGGAGCGTCGATCCTCGTGACCGTGCTGCTCTGGATCGGATTCTTCGCGGACTCGCTCGGAACGGAAGGGGCATACAGCATCGGCGGCACCGGTCTGATGCCGGTGGCGGTGATCGTTCCCGCCGCCACGGCGGCACTCGTGGCCTTCTCCAAGCTGCCGTACGGGCGCGGGACGCAGACGGCGGTCCTCACTGCAAGCCGCCGGGCAGCCTAGTCCGGCGGGAGCAAGGCACGTCTCCATCTGTCAGGTCGCTTCAGGACCGCCAACCTGAGTAGCACCACGAGCTGGTCTTCTGCTCAAGGGGCGTCGTCGTCCAGCTTGCAGACGCGGTTGAGGCCGAAACGCCATACTTGCGCGACGTGCAGCGCTGGTGGACACCGCCCGGCAGAGTGCTGGACTTGAATGCGTCGTGCGCCAGCGGGTGGTGAAGGCTCGTGGCGGCGGCGGTTCCCGGAGCAGTTCGCGGAACCTAAGGACCGCCACCGATGAACGGGGGCGAGCCCCCGCTACTGCCCGTTCTCAGCGAGGTACGCCCTGGAGCCGCTGGCATCGAGAAGAGGTACAACCCCATCTGGATCCAGCCGGACCATGAGGTAGCTGATGTGCTCCTCGATGCGGGTGAACTGGTGGCCCGTGCCCGCGGGAATGATGAGCACGTCGCCCGCGCTCAGCTCATGGGTGACCCCGTTGCGGATGGACTCCGCATTGTGGCCTGGACCGTTCAGGAACTTCACGGCGCGGTAGTCCGCGGGTCTTCGCTGCTTGCCGACAAGGTCGGGGCCGGCCAGGACGGTGCCCGCGCCGTCCAGCACGACGTAGACCTCTGTGACGAGATCGTGCTCGGCCACGTTCCGAGGCGTTGTCAGGCGGCCCCTCTTCGCGAATGCAATCTGCACCTGCGTCCGTCCGACGTCAATGGAGCGGATCTGCTGATCGGTCAGGCCTGTCGCATCCGCCACCCGCTCGTAGGCCTGGATCTCCTCCAGAGCAACCCGTTCCGCAGGGCACATCCTGCAGCTGGGCTCAGGCCCTGAATCCTGGCTCTGGGCGGATGTCCGCCCGATCACGAAGGCCAGCAGCGCCGCGGCGGCGACAGCAATCAATGTCCTGCACATGGTCTGCCTACTGTGTCTGTGTTCTATCACGACATGCGCATGATCCGCTGCGACAAGTCGGGGCGCTGGTCCGGTGTCCTACACAGGTCGCGCGGACTAGCCCCGGCGGAGCCAACCACCTAACGCGAAATTTGCTTGCCCAAGCCCCCCTCTTCCGCCTACGATGCTGAACAGTCTACTGCTATGAGGGGGTCTGGGTGGTACCAGATACGATGGGCGGCTTGCCTCCCGGAGTTCCAACCGAGATCCAGGGGGTAACATGCATCGATTCAGCCTCGGCGCGGTCGCGAGCACGCTCGGACTGGCGCTTCTCTTGCTGCAGCCGCTCGCGGCGCAGTCAAACTTGGCGTCGGTCACCGGCGTGGTGGTGGACAGCACCGGGGCCGTGATTCCCGCGGCCCAAGTCATCGTCGAAAACACCGAGACCGGCATTCGGACCGCTGCGTCGACGAACGAGGCCGGTCTCTACACCGCATTCAGCCTGATCCCGGGCACGTACCGTGTCGCGGTCGAAGCGGAGGGCTTCCGAAGGTTCGTGCGGGAGGGGCTCGAACTGGAGACCGGCGTCCAGGCACGTATCGATGTGGAGCTGGAGCTCGGCGCGGTGACGGAGACGGTCACAGTGTCGGCGGACGCGCCCTCGATCAACCTCGAGCGCGGCGCGGTGAAGGGCGACGTGATCGTGTACGAGGAAATCCAGGATCTGCCGCTGCCCGGACGGGACTTCACGAACCTCGCGTTCCTCGTGCCGGGAGTGATGCCTCGGGGACCTGGACAGGGCTCATTCGCCTCCGTGAACGGCGCCCGCGGCGACCAGACCAACTTCTACGTCGACGGCGTCAGCAACCGCAACCCGGTCCGGGGTGGCGCACAAGTGCGGCCGCCGCTGGACGCCGTGGAGGAATTCCGCGTGGAGACATCGGGCTTCTCCGCTGAGTACGGCGGATTCGCGGGAGGGATTATCGGCATCACGATGCGCTCGGGGACGAACCAAGTGCATGGTTCGATCTTCGAGTACATGCGCAACGAAGCGCTTGATGGCCGAGGGTTCTTCGACGAGGAGCGCCTGCGTCTTCGCCGCCACCAGTTCGGCGGAACCGTGGGCGGGCCCATCAAGCGCAACAAGGCGTTCTTCCTCGCCAGCTACGAAGGCCGTGTCCAGTCCATCGCAAGAACGCGTCTAGGCAGGGTGCCGACGGTGATGGAGAAAGCGGGGGACTTCTCTGATTCCATCAACATCCAGCAGACGACCTCCGCCGGGGATCCCCGACCGGTGTTCCTCAATGATCCGGACCGTCGCGGCGCCTGCAACCAGAGGGTCCAGCGCGGCTGCTTCCCGAACAATTTGATCCCATCGGAGCGCATGAACGCCATCGGCCTCGGGCTGGTCGACTTCTATCCCGATCCCAACAGGGACCACCTTCGGTTCAACAACATCTCCGTTGCCACCGACGACGATGACTGGCACCAGATGGTGCTCAAGTTCGACCAGAGCTTCTCTCCCAACGACGCGTTCTCGGCCAGCTACCAGAGGCGCTTCAACAACCTTGAGAACCCCTTCGCCGGCAGTGCCCTGGCGATCTGGGGCGACGAGATCCGAGACCGCCGGGACCTGATCTCGATGCGCCACACGCACACGTTCTCTCCCACGCTCGTACTGGAGCTGACGGGCGGCTTCAGCCGTCGCAGCAACTACGCCAACTCACTCGCGGCAAACTTCGATCCGGCGACGCTTGGACTGCCGCTGCCGGCGGACCTGGATCCGGCGCTGAAGGGACTGCCTCGCGTCACCGTGCAGGGTTTCTGGCCGCTGGGCCAAGGTGCCAACACCCCCCGCGAGCAGGACGTGCTCGACCTGCAGGTGTCCGGACGCCTTTCCTGGATCAAGCGCACGCACACGATCAAGATCGGATTCGACACATCCCGGACTTCCTACGACCAACCGCAGTTCAACAACGTGCGTGGATCGTTCCGGTTCGGGCAGCGCTGGACACGGCATTCGGTGGGCGACCTGCTGCTCGGCCGGCTGCAGTCGGTCAACCGTCGCACCCAAGCCACCTACAACGCGCTCCGCGGCTGGGGAATGGGCATGTTCCTGAACGACGACTGGAAGGTGACGCGAAACCTGACCCTGAACCTCGGCGTCCGCTACGAGTTCGAGATGCCGCCGCACGACCTAGAGGACCGCCTCTCCACCTACCACCCCGGACTGAACCAAGTGGTGATCGCGGGTGACCAAGCCGTGCCGAACCTGCAGGAGCTTCTTGCCGCGCAGGGTCTGGAAGGCCGCACGGTCCTGGCCAGCGAGGTTGGCATGGGCCGAGGGCTCCTCGACCCAGACTTCAACAACTTCTCGCCGAGGCTCGGCTTCGCGTGGCGCCCGCTGGGCGGCAATCGCAACGTGCTGCGCGGCGGATACGGAGTCTTCTACCAGGGCTACCTCCTGGGACCGGTCCGCCAGCAGCTCGCCGGCGTGTTCCCGTTCACCTTCAACCAGGTGTTCAACTCCGGCGGCGCGGCCGGCGGCGCACCGCCTCCGACGTTGCAGAACCCGTTCCCCGAGGGACGCGCGCTGACGCGCGGAGCCGGGACCAACGTCGTGAATGGATTCGACCCCGATCCTCCCACCGCCTACCTGCAGTCGTGGAACCTAACGGTCGAACGGGATCTCGGAGGGGGCCAGGCCCTCGAGATCGGCTACGTCGGGTCCAAGGGCACGCACCTGCAGAGGCGCTACGACAGCAACCAGCCGATTCGGGATCTCGACCTCGCAGTGGAGGCGGCCAACGGCAACCTCACCTTTCCGCGCCCGATCGACGGGTTCAACCGCATCAACTTCACCTCGTTCGGCTCGAACTCCACCTATCACGCCCTACAGGCTTCGTTGCGCCGACGGAGCCGCTCAGGATTCTTCTACCGCCTCAACTACACGTTCGGCAAGTCGATCGACGACTCATCGACCGGCGGCGCCGGCGGGGCCGCGATCGACAGCATGAACCTCCGGCTGGAGCGAGGCCGCTCGAACTTCGACCAGAGGCACGCGGTCACCGCGGCAACCCGCTACGAGATCCCCATCGGCAACGGGCGCAAGTTCCTCCGGAACATGCGTGGGCCGGCACAGGCAATCCTAGGGGGCTGGCAGCTCGCCACGACGCTCCGCACGTACTCCGGACTGCCGTTCACCGTCCTATCCGCCAACGTGGACCTGAACAACGGCGAGTCTCCGCGACCGAACCGGATCGCTCACGGCTACCAGGAGCCGGACGCCTTCCCCGGCCTGAAAGGCGTCGACTTCCCGTGGTTTGACCCGGGAGCGTTCGAAAGGGTGCCCTGCATCGGAACGGAGAACCGCAATGGGATTGAGTGCATCCAGAGTGCGCACGGATTCCAGCCCTTCCAGGTCGGCAACTCGGGCCGCAACATCCTCGACAACCCCGGACGCTTCAATCTGAACGTGAGCCTTCAGAAGAACTTCCGCTTCGAGGGACGGCGTCGCCTACAGGTTCGTATGGACGCGTTCAACGCTCCCAACACAACACAGCTGGGACGACCGCGGCCCCAGTTCGATATATTGCTCGGCGGCTTCATCACCAACGCTGCCCAGCCGCGAGTTCTCCAAGCCTCGCTGTCGTATCAGTTCTAGGTACACGACCATGACGCACTACCGCCCTCTCCCGCACGTGCTTCTGCTGCTTGGGCTGGCCGCTGGACTGACCATGGCCGAGGAGCCCGTGACGACCGTGCGGAGCGTCTCCAACGGCGTCTCCAACCAGCCTGCGCTTGCGAACGTTGCACAGGGGGCAATGTTGACGATAGTGGGCGAGAGTCTGGCCAGCGCATCCATTTCTGCGACCAACAGTGCGGAGCCTCCGTTGAGCCTGGACGATCCTGCGGTTCAAGTGACCGTGAACGGTGTGCCAGCACCGCTGTTTCTCGTTTCGCCGCAGCAGATCAACGCCCAAGTCCCCTCGGGTGTTGAGGCAGGCCTTGCCCAGGTCATTGTGCAGAGGGGCGGAGTCTCCTCGATCGCCATGCCCGTCATCGTGACGCCCACCAGCCCGAACCTGTTCCAGATGGATGGAACCACGGCGGTTGTGGCCGAGACGGCTGGATCATCCACGGTGGCCGATCCATCGAGCCCCCCGGCGCAGGCACCAACGGCTCTGGCTGTCGAGACCGGTGCGACGCTGACCGTGTACGGTGTCGGCCTCGGGCCGATGGCGACGGCAGAAGGCTCCGAAGTCTTGACGCCCGAGATCGCCCAACGAGCGTACATCGGAGGACTGCCCAGCGAAATCCTCGCGATCCGGTCGTCAACCAACCACGCCGGGGTCTACGAGATGGATCTGCAGGTCCCCCAGCATGCGCAATCGGGCGAGATCCTGTCGTGGGTCGCGGGCAACAATCGCGGAGCCGGCATCCTGGGCAGCCGCGGCACCGCCACGCCTCGGTATCTCTCCGCAGGACCTTCGGAGAACGGGTACCGCCGAATCGATCTCTCGGACCTCAATCCGTACTTCGTCGCACTCTCGGGAGCCATCGACGATGACACGTTCTGCTATCAGGACGTGCTGCTGCTGGACTACCGGCGCGACACGGTCACGCCTGTGACTGACTGCCTGTTTCCGTCGAACCCCAACTCCGACGTCGCATCCGCCTACCGCCCGTTCGAGCTGTCCCTCAACACGCAGATCCTCGGCGCTCTGGCGGAGCCCGCGGGCGACACCGCCGGTGCTGTCACGAACCGCATGATGCTGGTCGACACCGCCACGGGTGCCGTGAGCCACACCACGATCCAGGCGGGTGCGGATCGGCTGCGCAGCAGCGCGGGAGGCGGTGCGAACTTCCGAGTCGACCAGGCCCCCACTGCGAAGACCCTCACGTTCGTGGAGCCTGGAGGCGATGTGGGTGATTCGGGTCCGCTCGTGGCCGATCTCCCGTCTCCGCTCTCCGTCGATGGTCTCGAGACGATCGTCGGGCAGGGAGTTGGCTTTGGCAATGGTGTCCGACTACGATTCCTTGGTTCAAGCGCCGATGCGGAGGGCACTCCGACGTTCAAGGCCGTGCTCTTCAACCGCGAGGCGACTGTGGCAGCCAAGGCGGATTTCCCAGCGGGCTGGCGCCCCCTATCTCCGCCGCGGCGGGTGAACGCGCAAGGCTTTGCTCTGGGACAGAGCCTCGCGGCAGCGACTTCTGGTTTCGGGGGCGACGACAGGGCCCATGTCCTTGTGCGTATGCTCGACGGAAGCCAGGACGGCGTGATTTCCTTCCATGCCGGGATTCCGGCGGAGGAGGAGGGCGTCGCGACGTCAATGACTCTCGTTGCCTCGGCCGTGACGCCCTTCCCGGCCGGCACCTACGCCGCAACTTGCCATCCGCAGGTGCGTTGGCAGCGCATCGCGCTGCGACAACGTCTCGCGGTCATAGCAAGCGGTGAGCGGATGACCGAGTTCCGCGCTCCAGCGCAGGGCCAGATCTGCGCGGGCGACCGCCTCTTGGTGTACGACCCCTCGACCAGCGAGTTCGAGCAGTTCATCGCCCCAGGTCCGCTGGACGTGGCGGCAAAGGGTGTAGTGCGCGGCTACCTCTACTTCGGCGACGGCGCTCGACAAGAGGCCATTCGCCCTCCAGGGAAGGTGCATGTGTTCGATGGCGTGGCCTCCGAGTTCTCGACGATCGATGTCCCGAACGAAGCCGGAGTCGTCCTCAACGGCGTCACCCAGCGGCTCCAGGGACGCGCTCAGTTGGTGGCTCTGGCGTCGGGTGGTCCCCTGCGTACCAATCCACGGACGGGTGCACAGCTGCCCCCGTTTCCGGGCAACCGGGGACTGGTGATCCTCGATCTAGACGACCTCGCTGCGTTTCACCTACCACTACCGGATGGCTACCAGCGCCTTGTTCCGGGTCCGAACACGTGGGTCCAGGAGGGACGACGGGGGTTTGGCGTCATGCCTCTCCTCAATCGCGCCTTCGCGCGCGCAGCTCAGCCGCGGGGAGGACCTGGCATGCCAGGACAGACCAGAATGCTGACCTGGGATGTGGAGACTGCCGTGCCCGTGCCAACGGTGCTGCCCGTTCCTGAGGGCGGCTACGCCGTCGTGCAGCGCGTCGGAGGCGGCGGTGGAGGCGGCGCAGCGCGACCGATGCTGTGGGACTTCCAGCAGAAGAGCGGCACAATAGCGTACGGCGTGTACGACCGCCCCGGCATGCTGATCGCGGTCGGCGTGCTCGCTCCGTAGGCCCAGAAAGCATCCAACGCCAGTTCTGGGGAATCTGTCCCCAGAACTGCGGTGCTTCGGTGGCGAGAAGGCCGGACTGCGGCCTTTGATGGACACACTCCTTCGAGGAGTTTGTTGGTCGCCGACCCAGGGGATCAAGCGATCGCTTGGGCGGCAGTCAGCTTGATAGTCTGGCCGACGCCTGACATCGGGGCACTGGATCTGCACTGAGCACGTCGGGGTCCGACCGGCTGCCCCACGGAGTGAGCGCGATCGTCTTGACAAGCGCTCTGCTAGCGGGGTGGTGCGGATTCGCAAGATGGATCGCCTGCGAGAGCTCGGCATGCCGGCACATGCGACTGCCGATGCCCGGATGTTGACGATGTGGCATCGGTGCGTAGGCCGGTCGAGGAGCACTGTGGCCATGACCCGGTCACCGGAGATGCACCCTCCATCCCACGAAGCCCTTGTTCGACGTCAGTACCGTCTAGGCGCGGCACAGCGCCAGTTGACGAGCCGTAAGGTGAGAACCTTGCCTTGGGCGAGTGGCTACCTCCAGCGACAAGGAGACCGCCTCCGCACCAGCCGCAGGGCACTAGCGCTCACGGCCGGGGAAGTAGTGGCCACTGCCGACGACTATCGTCCTGCCGTTAAGCACCACGCTCTTCGCGTAGCTGTTCTTGCGCACCGTCATGCCCGTCACGGGATGCACGAAGTCGTAGTACCAGAAGGCTTCTCCAAACTCCACGGTCGATCTCACCAAGTCACGACCGTCGAACAGGCTGCGGACGTTTCCCGACACTGCGAAGCTACTCGGACTTCCGCTGAAGATGATCTCCTCGTTGTTGCCGTCAATCCCAAACACATAGATCGAGCCATGCTTCCAGCGCGGATCCTCACTGAGAAGTGGTCCTGCGAAGAGGCCAAGCGACTCCACCTGATAGGCCGCGCAGCGCACAAACTCCTGCAGGACATCACTCGATGCACTGGCTTCCAAGGCGGCTGCATTGACCTCCTCCGGCCGGCATGCACCAGGCACGTCGCGCTGGTAGATTCCAGATCCCACTTCCGCAGGCTCGCCGTCCCACATCACGCGAGCCGCGTAGGATGCCTTTGGCTCGATCCGTCCAGTTTCGTAGTTCGTGATTGAGTAGTGCACCCATGCGTTGGGTCGCAGGGCACGCGTCCGATCGAACTCAGCAATCAGGTCGGTGCCGTAGTCATCGATATCCGGCGCCAACGGAAGGCCCTCTTGGGATTGACGGGGCGGAAAGACGTATGAGACCAGCGTGTCCGCAGTTGGGCCGAGGCCATTGACCCAGAGGTAGTTGCGGTTTCCCTGCGACAACCACGGGCCGCTTTCCCGAAAGTCCATGCTTGCCTTTTCCGTACCGTGCTCAGCGATGTACTCTGCGGCGCACTGCACAAACGAGCGGACATTCTCGCGGGTGCGAATACTCTCGGCAGTGACTCTGTTGTCCGCACAGCTCGGGGTTTCATCGGGAACGGAGGGGTCGATGATGTAGCCCGCACCCACCACCAGAGGCACACCCTGCGCCACGACACGCTTCAGATATCCGGACTTGGCCTCGACATCTCCCGTCTCCCAGTTGTATGCCTCGTAGGTAATGAATGCCTCTCCCGCATCGTTGGCCATGGCGACCATATCCCTTCCGTTGAACTGGGACAACGGGTCTGATCCGCCGCCGAACTCGTGCAGCTGCACGCCGTTCACTCTCCTCCTGATGCCGCTGAATACTTGGTTGCCCATCATGTCCAACGCGAACACATAGACCGATCCACTGATCCAACGCTCGTCATCCCGAAAGTCCATCATCGCCAAGTACCCTTGCGAATCCAGAACGTACGATGCGCAGCGAACGAACTCCTGCAAGCGAAGGTCCGACCGTGTGGAATCCACCATGGAGGCGTTCACCTCGCTCGGGTCGCATGTGCCGGGCACATCCCGAACATAGAGGCCCGCGCCGATGAACGAATCGACGCCGTCCCAGTTGATCTCCATCATGTACGACATCTTCAGCTCCGTCACACCGGTAGCGGGGTTGGAAAACTCGTAGTACGCCCATCCCTCCCCGTTAATCTGCACTGTTCGAATCAGGTGCCCTAGAAAGTCTTCGCCAAACCGATCGGGACTTGGACCGAACGCCCTGCCCTCCAGATCGGGACGCGCCGGATGAACAGAAAGGACCGCATCCTGAGAGTTGTCGACCAAGGACGCAACGAATATGTACATCGGCCCGGATCGCCAACGTACGTCTTCGTGAAACGCACGATACGCCTCCTCCTCTCCAACGCTTTCGACGAATGCGTAGGCGCACTTGACATAGGCCTCGACATCCTCGCGAGTCTGGACCGCGGCGGCTGTCACGGAACGGTCTTCGCATACGTGGGAAGCATCGTGCCCGAAAGCAGCACCCACTGTGAAAAGCATTGGGACTGCAATGGCCGCGATTCGGCGTGACAGTTGTCGGAAACTGGTCGCGAACGGCTTGGAATCCATACGGTCAGTCTAGCCCAATTTTGCCACCCCATTTCACAAGTCGTTTGCAATGAGCACATTGCGGTCGTGGAATCAGGAGTGTGGCACTGCATTCCGTGCATTTTTTTCGTTGCTTGGACTGGACGACCAGCTTGCGGACCCCGCCCGGCGAGGCGTCCACGCCCAGACGCTCGTGGATCGCCCGCTGCCAGGACTCGGCCCGCGTCGCCTTGCGCACGGGCAGCCTGCCTCCGTCCGCCTGGCGGAAGACCGCGGTCACCCGCCGCTGGCCCGCCAGGCGACGGCGCAGCGTCGTCCAGCTGGCCGTCTCCCCGGCCGCCCGCAGGCGCTGCCGGACCACCTGGACCAGCTGGCTCCAGCGGCTGCCGCTTCCAGGCCACCGCCGTCGCGTTGCGGCCTCTGTCGTCCGCCCGCACGTCGATCGCGCAGTGTGCGGGACGGCGGACGGATGGCGGGGCTGCAGCCGTCCGATGCGCTGCCAGACCTTCTCCACGCGCCTGGTCGTGCCCTGGCGTGACAGACCCTCGTGCAGCGTCTGCAGAGCCGTCTCGAGGCGCGCGCCGGCCTGCCCCGCCATCGCCCGCTCCTGCTCCGCCCGCTGCGCGGACGCGCAGCGCAGGCGACGTTCCCCTCCGTGGCGAGACCTCTGTCGAGCACGACGGCCGCCTCGGGCGGCGCGTCCAGGGCCGTCGGCATGGCCTGCAGCGCGCCGCCCTCGACAACGTTGCCGGCCAGGACCCTGGAACGGCGCACGAAGCCGCTGGCATCCAGCACCAGGCCCAGCGTGAGCAGCGGACAGTCGTGGCGCTTCTCCCTGGAATGGCCGCGGCGGGCCAGCGGCCGCCGGTCCGCCGCGCCCTCCAAGCACGTGCTGGTCCGGTCGTGCAGGGTGACGGTGGGCTGCAGGTCGAACAGGTCGGCGGCGCGCTGGAAGAGGCGCGGTGCAGGGCGTTCCGGCCCATGGTCTCGCAGTCGCAGCCGAGCAGCTCGCCCAGGGCGCTGCGCTGGCGCAGCCAGTGCCACGCGGCGCGCTCGGAGGCCGGCGCGGCCATGCGGCCGACGAGGTTGCCGAGGACGGCGGCGCGCTGCACACCGGACAGGCCCAGCTCCTCGAGCAGGGACGGCGGACGGAGCTGCCGCATGGCCCACAGGGCGACGTGCTCGACGCCGACCGAGCGCGGGCGGACCCGCTCCAAGGCGTCGCCGTCGGCCGGGGCCGCCGGGCCCACGGGGGAGACGCCGGCCTGCACCAGTTGGGTGGCGCTGCGCTGGGCCTCGTTCTCGACCGCGGGGGAGCAGGCCCCGAACTCGAGGGACCGCTGGGGGGCGAGGATGCGCTCGACGCGGGCGCACAGCGCTGGCCCGTCCCCGCGCGGCAGGGCGACGTGGCGGCCGAGGTTGCGCAGGGTGCGCTGGCGCACACTGGAGCCGCAGCGGACGAAGTGCTGGGTGAAGTGGGGCTCCTGGCCCTTGGCGCGGGGGCGAGTGGGGTCCGGCGGACGAACAGGCTCCGATGGGAGCAGGCCCTGGGACGGGAGTCAGGGAATTGCAAGTTGCTATGGCACTGCATTGGGGGTTTCCGGAGGCTGGCCATGGAAAACCAACGACTTGCAGCGCAAAACACGCCGAATTCAGCCAGAATCGCTTCTCGCTTGGCGAACTTGGGCTAGGAAGCCGTGGTGGAACTCTTCGACGCCCGGCAGGACATGCCAGCGCTCATCGGGAAGGTCGCCTGAACGCCCCCTCCCCGACCCGTTCTCCGCACGCCGTGGCAGGGCAGGCAGGTCTATGTCTCGAGGTTCGAGGCCTCCGATCTCCTCTCCGGCCTAGCTTCCAAGGCCCGGAGCTTCGCTTCGAGCCCCTCGCGCAGGCGGCGCTCGGCCTCCGCCCTGGCGTCCGCCTCCTCCGCCCTGACGTCCGCCTCCTCGGCCCTGGCCCTCTCCTTCTCCGCCCTGACGTCCGCCTCCTCGGCCCTGGCCCTCTCCTTCTCCGCCCTCGCTCTCTCCTTCTCCGCCCTGGCGTCCGCCTCCTCGGCCCTCGCCCTCTCCTCCTCGGCCCTGGCTGTGGCACGGTCACCCCTGGCCACGGCCTCAGGCAGGGACTCAAGGTACTGCTTCGCCCCGGGATCCCACAGCCGCAGCCTCTCCCCGTCGAACACCATCTCCAGCCCGAGAACGGCGCTGCGCAGGCGCACTGCCCCGCCACCTCCGCTCTCCGCCGCAATCTCCTCGTAGCGCTCCCCCTGCAGCCGCAGCCCCTGCAGCCGCACCTCGTGCAGCCCCCCGCTCGGGTCGTACAGCCAGTACTCCTCGACCTGCAGCCACTGGTACAGCTCCCGCTTGTGCGTCCGGTCGTTGTCCGCGGTGGACCGCGACGCCACCTCCAGCACGAACTGCGGCACTCTCCCCTCCTTCCACACCAGGTACGAGTCCCGCGGCGGCTCCCGCCGCACGCCGAGCGCCACGAAGACGTCCGGCGCCACTCTGACGTCCGGACTGCCCTTCTCGTAGTAGATCAGCAGGTCGCCGCCCACCAGCACGTCCTCGCGCCACGCGAAATGGTGCTCCAAGGCAGGCAGGATCGCGTCCAGCGCCCGCCGCTGCCTCTGGTTCTCCGCCACGGGACGCCCGTCCGAACTAGGGTATTCGACAGCCTCCGGGACCCTCTGCGGAGGCCGCCACGCCACCCGCCGCGGCTGCGCCACGGGCACCACCACTTGCTGGTCGACAAGCCCGCGCGCACCGTCGCCTCCCCGCTCCGGCACGCTCGCATTGTATACCCGGGCATGCCCGGACCGGCGCGCAACCGCCGCCATCGCCGTCGGCCACCCAGCCATGGCGCGCCAACGCCCCGTCGCGGCGCCCTGCTGCCAGCGGACGGGGAACGGTGCCAGTCGCACGCGAGCGACGCCGCTGCATGCGGCGCCGCGTGTGCGGCGAGCCAGTCCGTGTCCTGCTGCGCGAAGCCTCCGGGCTCCTCTCCGACATTGGCTTCCAAGGCCCGGAGCTCCGCTTCGAGCCCCTCACGCGGGCGGCGCCTGGACAGCCGGCCCGCGCTCTCCTTCGCGGCCCTGGCTGTGCCACGGCCGCCCCCAGCCACGGCCTCGGGCAAGGACTCAAGGCACTGCTTCCCCGGGATCTCACAGCCGCAGTCGAGCCCCCCAGCCCCTGTTTGCCACCCCATTGCATCAGTCGTTTGCAATGAGCACATTGCGGTCGTGGAATCAGGCGTGTGGCACTGCATTCCGTGCATTTTCCCTTCGTCGTCTGGGCTGGACGACCAGCTTGCGGACCCCGCCCGGCGAGGCGTCCACGCCCAGCCGCTCGTGGATCGCCCGCTGCCAGGACTCGGCCTGCGTCGCCCTACTGCGCGCGTGCAGCATGCGTCCGTCCGCCTGGCGGAAGACCGCGGTCACCCGCTGCTGGCCCGCCAGGCGACCGCGCAGCGTCGTCCAGCTGGCAGGCGAGCACCGAAAGGCACATTCGGCCCGCGCTGCGCGCGGGCCTGCGGTGGTGGATCGGGCGCAGTCCCAGTGCGCTCCCGAGGGAGCGGAGGACGGCCTCCAGGTCGGTCCGCGTCACGCAGGTGCGCCACAGCCGCTCGGCGTCCCAGCCGACGCTGTTGGTGCGCAGGCCGTGGACCCCGGGATGGGTCGCCCCGCCGCCCTCCAGCGGCTGCCGCTTCCAGGCCACCGCCGTCGCGTTGCGGCCCCTGTCGTCGGCCTGCACGACGATCGCGTCGTGCGGGGCGGCGGACGGATGGCGGGCCTGCAGCCGTCCGATGCGCTGCCGGACCTTCTCCACGCGCCTGGTCGTGCCCTGGGCGCGACAGGCCCTCGTGCAGCGTCTGCAGGGCCGTCAGCAGGGCCTGCAGCGTGCCGCCCTCGGCGACGTTGCCGGCCAGGACCCTGGAGCGGCGCACGAAGCCGCTGGCGTCCAGCACCAGGCCCAGCGTGAGCAGCGGACAGTTGTGGCGCTTCTCCCTGGAATGGCCGCGGCGGGCCAGCGGCTGCCGGTCCGCGCCGCCCTCGAAGTACGTGTTGGTGAGGTCGTAAAGGGTGACGGTGGGCTGCAGGTCGAACAGGTCGGCGGCGCGCTGGAAGAGACGCGTCTCGATCGTGTCGCGGTGGCGCAGCAGGCGGTCGCTGGCGCGCTGCAGGGCGTTCCGGCCCATGGTCTCGCAGTCGCAGCCGATCGGCTCGCCCAGGGCGCTGCGCTGGCGCAGCCAGTGCCACGAGGCGCGCTCGGAGGCCGGCGCGGCCATGCGGCTGACGAGGTTGCCGAGGACGGCGGCGCGCTGCGCACCGGACAGGCCCAGCTCCTCGAGCAGGGACGGCGGACGGAGCTGCCGCATGGCCCACAGGGCGACGTGCTCGACGCCGACCGAGCGCGGGCGGACCAGCTCCAGGGAGTCGATGTCGACCCGCGGCAGGGCGGTCGACGGGTCGTCGGCGCCGTCGGCCGGGGCCGCCGGGCCCACGGGGGAGACGCCGGTCTGCACCAGCTGGGCGGCGCTGCGCTGGGCCTCGTCCTCGACCGCGGGGGAGCAGGCCCTGGGGCGGGAGTCAAGGAATCGTAAGCTATTAGAGCACTACATTTGGGGTTGGTTCAATTCGTGAAACGTATGTATTTTGATCCATATATGCTACAAGTGTTTTGAAAGGAAGGACTTGGAGCCCATGACCAACGAAGAGTTCCAGCACTGGCTGGCCTGCGGGCGGGCGCTGGTGGCCCGCGAGTCGGTCCGCAAGGCCGCCGAGCGCTGCGGGGTGGCGCCGTCGACAGCGTTCCGCTGGCGGCACCGCTTCGTGGCGTAGGCGGGAGAGCCGGGCGGGCCGCTGGCCGGACTGGTGGAGGCCGACGAGACGTGCTTCCGGCACAGCCGCAAGGGGAGCGGAACCTGAACCGGCCCGCGGGGGCGGGACGGCGGGCGCGGTGCTGGAGACGGCCAGCCAGGCGAACCTGCAGGCGGCGCTGGAGCCGCTGCTGGCGTCCGACGCCGTGCTGGTGACGGACGACGGGACAGGCTGCCCGGGCTGCGCGCGCAGCCTGGGGGTCCAGCACGAGGCCGTCAACCGGGCGGCCGGACAGCGCCTGCGCGGCAGCCACCCCATCCAGACGGTCAACAGCGCCACAGCCAGCTGCAGGAGTTCCTGCTGCCGTTCCACGGCGTGGCCGACGAAGTGCCTCGGCAACTACCTGCGCTGGCATCGGGAGATCGGTCTGGCCAGCCAGCCCTCCCCGCGGGCCTGCCTGCTCGCCTCCTTGGCACCCCAATGCACACGTTTCGCGAATTGAGCCTTAGCATTTGTCGCAAAACAGTCTCGCAGTTCGTTTACAGGTTCCTCCAAGTAGTTTCGTCTTTTGAGAAGCCCCTGCGAGCTGGGCTAGCCGCTCAAGAGCGCCACCAACGGAATCATTCATTCGTCCCATGGGGGACGGATTGCGGTCTCGTCCCGTCATGCTACATACAGGGGATGTTCTTGGGCACTCACGTGCGATTGCACCTGCAGCCAGCGGATCAGATGAAGTTGTGGCGCCAGGACCAGGCTACGGGCGATCCGGACCGTTTGCGGATCCGGACGCGCTTCGGCATCGCCCGCATCGCGCTGCTCGGCGACCGCAGCACGCTCACGACGGCGCAGATCTGCAGTCGGGCGGCCTGAACGCGTAGGCTGGAACGCACCGCGGCGAAGTCACAGCTGGACGCCGTCTGCGTGGTGCGCACGAGCCTCCTGAAGGGATCCCTCAGGACGGAGGATGCGGTCGGGGCCTGCAGGAGCCTCGCTGGCGTGGAGCGCACCTTCCGGACCAGCGAGGCTCCGTAGCGGATACACGCGCCGCACCTCCGAGCCCTGCCCTTCTGTGCACGCCTTCTGTGCACGCTGGGCTGCTGCGTCGTGTGACACATGCGCCGACGGTTGGCCCCGTCGCTGTTCCAGGACGACGACCCGACTCCTGCCAAGGGCCAAGTGCGACACGCCTGTCAAGCTGGCGGAGGTGTTTCAGCGGAGTCCACCACGAAGTGCGTTCCCCCCGTGCACCGCTTCCTGACCCTGCTTGGATACCTCGCCAGTCTCGTCCTCAACCGGGTCAGCTTGCCCGCTCAGCAATAGGCCGCCATCTTCATCGGCACCGAACCCGCCGGCCTGCAGCGCTGGGCGTTCGATCTGCTCGGCGTCGATCCGCCGCAAACTGTTTCCGCAACCGTGCCAACCTGCGAGTCCCGCCGGAGCAAGCCAAGCCCCGAGAGCACAGCAATCTACGGCGACAACACAGCTTGAACCCGCCGCGCATTCCGGTTAGTGCACCGACCGCTCGCAGCTCGGCGGTCGACTTCCGAGGCGAGACCGACCCGGCAGGCCAAACGCTAGGATAGCGCCTCGTCGCGACGGACGAGGCGACAAGGAGCCGAGTCCTTGGACCTTAGGGCCTAGTGCGGTTCACACATGCCGCCCATGCAGGCCGGAGTGCCGCACCGGCCCTCCGCCGGCGTTGCGCATGCGTCCGGCATCGCGTTGGAGGACTGCGCCGAGAACGTGGAATAGACCTTCTCGATCGAAGGACTGCCGCAGTCGCACTGGTCGGGCTCTGCGGTCGAGCTCATCACCAGGGCCTCGAAGCGAGTGTCGCACTCCCCGCACTGATACTCGTAGATCGGCATAGCTTGGCAATTATACCTTTCCATTCGCTAGGGCGGCTTCCAGGAACTCCCGTACAGCCTGCCTTCCAGCGGCTCGATCCCGGTAGGAATCGGGACCCTGGAGAGGGGCCCCCTCCACGGCCAGCGTTGCTCCGTCGCCATTCCTGCGCAATAGGACCGGCACGGCGTGCAAGCCCGTCCGGTCGGCTGCCACGAACCCTTCGGCACGGAATCGCGTCCGCGCGGGTGGCTCTCCGATCGGGCTGTCGGCGAAACTGACCACCGAAAGCCCGCTCACGAGGGCCGCCTGCATGTCGTGCACGAGAGGCCCCTCCGGAGATGGCCGGCCGTTCTGTGTCGATTCGGCCACGAGTGGATCCAGCAGGAACGCCGACGCCCAACCCATCTCGCGGAAGGCCGTGCGGTCCGCAAACACGAATGCACTGCGCGTTGCTGCAGCCACATGCAACGGATCCAGTCGATGGGACCGGTTGACGAGCATGATGCACGGTCCGTTGCCACCGATTCGACCAAGCGGACGCGGGCCAGACAGCGAGGCAACCACCCAGCTCGCACTGGAGACGACGAGGCGCGTGGCCGCGGGAGCAGGTGCGACGCGGGCCACCATACCGCCCACCAGAGCGACGCCGACGCCGAGTGATCTCGGGACGGCGCACAGTGCCTTGCGACCGAAAGCCCAGCTGCTTTCGGCGGCCGCGTACGCGGTGCCCCGCAACCAGAGCTTGGCGATCTGCAGCCAAGGAGCGGCGGCGGCGTGGCTGGCGACGACGCCTGCCTCGTATCGCCGACACGTCTCCCGTCGCTGAATCTTGCCGCTCGATGTCTTCGGCACCGAACCCGGGCCGACCAAGACGATGTCATCGGGCGGAATGCCTAGGCTGTTCGTCACCGCTTCGGCGATGCCGTCGCGGATTCCAGCCAGCGCGGCCCTTGCCGTCGCCCGCGTCTCCGCAACCACGACCAGCCGTTCAGTGCCGCTCTCGGCATCCACGCTGCCGAAGGCCGCTACGCAGCCCTTGCGAACACCCTGTGCCTCCCAAGCCGCCATTTCGACATCCTGCGGAATGATGTTGCGTCCGCCCTTGATAATGCAGTCCTTCAGGCGGCCAGTGACGTACAGCTCCCCGTCAATGAGGTAGCCCAAGTCGCCGGAATCCAGCCAGCCGTCCGCATCCATGACCTCGGCGGTCGCCTCGGGATTGCGGAAGTACCCCGCGGTCCTGGACGGTCCTCGGAAGACGATTCGCCCACGGATGCGATCAGGTACGTCCCGACCATCGTCATCGACCACCCGCACCTCGTGGTCGGGAAGCGGGATCCCGTTGGCAACGAACTCGAGTGCTGGCCCCGGTTCCCGTTCGTTCAGCGGGACGGCGCGGCCCTGGCCCTCGAACGACTCGCGGTCGATCCGGTCGATGACGGGGCCCCGCCAGAACGGAGGGTAGGTCAGGGCGACGGAGGATTCTGCGAGACCGTAGAAGGGCATGTAGGCCCGGGAGTCGAACCCCCACGGGCCGAACCGTTCGGTGAAACGCCGCAGCGTGGCAGCCAGCACCGGCTCGCCCGCATTGATCGCGACGCGCCATTTCGACAGGTCTACACCCTCCATAACCTCGTCCGTCACCTTCCGCACGCAGAGTTCGAAGGCGAAGTTCGGGGCCGGACAGAGCGACCCGGCGGAGTCCGAGAGCGCCCACAGCCAGCGCTCAGGACGAATGAGGAAATCGAGCGGCGACAGAACCGTAATGGGCAGACCGTGGTAGAGGCTGAAGAGCCAGGATCCGATCAGCCCCATGTCGTGGTAGAGCGGTAGCCAGCTCACCACCTTGTCGGACGGCACCACTTCGACGGCGTGCCCGATCCCACGGATGTTGGACAGGACGTTGTGGTGGGACAGCGCGACGCCCTTCGGGTCTCCCGTGCTGCCGGACGTGTACTGAATGAAGCAGAGCTCGGCAGGGTCCACCCATCGCGCTGTCTGGCCGCGACCGCGGTCAACGAGCTCCGCGGTACTGAGTCCTTCCTTCAGGGAGGGGAGTTCAGCGGCGACGGCGTTCGCGATCGGCCGGATCCTGTCGAAGGAAATGAGGAATCGGACCCTCGCGTTGCGGAGAATCAGCGACTGCCTCTGGACGTATCCCTCGAGCTGGTTTGCCCTGGCCGGGGGATAGACCGGCACCGCAACGCCTCCGGCGAGCACGACGCCAAGAAAACTGCTGAAGAAGTCCTCGCAGGTCGGCAGCATGATCGCGACGGTCTCGTTGCGCCGAAGTCCAGACGCGAGAAGCCCGCTAGCGACGCGCGTGGCACCTTCAAGGAGCTGCGCGTGGCTGATGGCCTGGCCCTTCTCCTGATCCAGGAGGTGGATGTGGACACGTCCCGGGTCCCGCTCCACCTGCCTATGCAGCACCTCGGCCAAGGTGAGTGCGGTTGCTGGTGGAGGATAAGCGTCACGCGACGGCTGGACGATTGGCGAGCGGTCGTTTCCGCTCGGCACCGACTCCGCCTCGCGCACGGTCCGGACCCAGTCGGCCGGAGTCTCGGCCGTTTGAATCCCCGTCTCGGGTAGCCGCACGCCACAGGCGGTCTCGATGCGCACGAGGAGCTCCACGCGTTCGAGACTGCCCAGACCAAGCTCTCGGTCCAAGGATGCGTCAAGGGAAACCCGGCGCTCCGCGTCTTGGGACCCGAGTTCGGACACCAGCGAGGACACCGCCCCGAGAACCGCGGCTTCCGTCGCATCGGTCGGCGTTGCACCGGCCCGAGACATTAGTCCCTAGCGTATCGCGGGACGGTGCGCACGGATGGGGACCTGCGTCCTTGCCTGGCGGGGTGGTAGACCGCATGTGAGAATGGACATGGCAACGTCCGTTGCGGCCATGCAGCCGTATCTGTCGCGCATCCTTGTATACCCGGTCAAGTCGCTTCCTGCGATTGAGAAGTCCGAAGCGAAAGTGGTCGAGGGCGCGGGCATCGAGGGGGACCGGCAGTTCGCGCTCTTCGATGCGGACGATCGGCTCCTGAACGCAAAGCGTCTTGGGGCACGGATCATCAGGGTGTCTATGCTGTCGGCCGCGCCCGACAACGACGAAGACTCCGAGACGGAGTTGGACTTCGCCCCCCTTGAAGACGCGGCCACCACCCTACTGGGGCAGCCCGTAAGGCTGCGTTCGGACAGCAAATCAGGGTTCCCCGACGACCTCGAGGCCACGGGTCCGACGGTCGTGGGAACCGCGTCGCTGGAGGCTGTCGCGGAATGGTTCTCGACCTCGCTGGACGAGGTGAGGCGCCGGTTCCGCGCGAATCTGGAGATTAGCGGCCTAGAGCCATTCGGCGAAGACCGGTTGTTCGGCCCACCCGGCGAACCGCGGGCGTTTCGCATCGGCGAAGTCCAACTGCTCGGAACGAATCCCTGCGCACGCTGCTCTGTGCCTTCGATGGACTCCCAAGACGGGTCGGTCCCGGATCCGCACTTCGCAGCGAAGTTCTCGGAACTAAGGGCCAGGAACCGCTGCAAGGACTCGCACTTCGATCGGTATGGCCATAGCTATCGGTTTGCGGTGAATACGGTCCTTGCGACCGGCCACGGCGGCAGGATCCTACGAGTCGGTGATCCGCTGCGGATGGACTAACTGCCGCACCAAAGAACTTTCAAGGGCGACCTGGGGCAACCGGGAAGGACCGGACCACCTTCTCAATCCCAGTACGGACGGCTGGATTGGCCGTTAGAATGCAGGGCGTGCCAGCTGTAGGTCGTCGAGAGTTCCTAGCCACCGCCACACTAGCCACTGCGGGCCTCGCGGCGGCCCAGAGGCCGAAGCCGACAAACCTGCTGTTCGTCCTAGCAGACCAGTGGCGTGGCAGTGCGTTCGGCTTCGGCTCGGACGAGGTGGTCCGGACGCCGCACCTCGACAGCCTGGCCGCCTCCGGAGCCAACTGGCGCCGGGCCTACGCAGCCAACCCCGTCTGCACGCCGAACCGCGCCTGCATCCTCACAAGCCGCTACTCCCACCAGACGGGGATGACAGCCAACGACATCCAGCTGCCCCCGGACGAGGTGTGCTGGCCACAGATCTACCGGGATGAGGGCTACGCCACGATGTACATCGGCAAGTGGCATCTGGATGGCCCGCCGAAGCCTGGCTTCGTGCCGCCAGGGTGGCGGCGACGCGGCTTCACTGAGTTCGAGGGCTTCAACCGTGGGCACATCTACCACAAGGCGTGGGGTTTCGACGATGACGGCAATGCCGTTGGGACGCCCTTGGGACCAGATGGCGAACCCTACTACGAGCCAGCTGCCCAGACGGACACCGCCATACGCTTCATGAAGCGGAACCAGGACAGGCCCTTCGCCCTGTTCCTTTCATGGGGTCCTCCGCATACGCCGTTCAGGCCTCCGAAGAACTTCCAGCGGTACGAAACCGGAGAGATCCGCCTGCGGGACAACGTCCCCGACGAGCACCGCGACCGTGCGATGCGCGACCTAGCGGGATACTTCGGGCTCTGCGAGTCGCTGGACCACGAGATGGGCCGTCTGACCAAGTACTTAGAGGAAAGCGGTCTGGCTGAGAACACCCTGGTGGTGTTCACCGCGGATCACGGGGAACTGGCGGGATCGCACGGCAAGTACCGCAAGGGCGAGCCAGAGGACGAGTCGCTTCGCGTCCCACTCCTCATGCGCCTTCCTGGACGAATCGCGCCCGGCCAGGAGAAGCAGACACTGATCAGTTCGGTGGACCTGATGCCCACGCTCCTGTCCATTTGCGAGTTGTCCACGCCTGCATCGTGCGAGGGCAGAAACCTATCGACAACTGTCCTGGGCGGAACTGAGCCGCCCAGCGTCGAGAGCCTCTGCTGCGAAGGCAAGGTGAACCAAACACCCGACATCCCGCCACCCGCTCCAGCGGCCAGGGCCAACAGCCCTGTCAACGGACCGTGGCGCGCCATAGTGACCCCGCGACACAAGCTAGTTGTCCGCCGCGGATACGACAATGTGGAGTGCCTGTTCGATCTGCAGGAGGATCCCCTGGAGATGAGCAACCTTGCACGGGATCCGGCCGTCCAGCGAATGCGCGAGGACCTAGTCTCACAACTCAAGACGTGGGCGGCAGCCACCGGCGACACCTTCCCGCAGCCTCCCAAGCAGGCCAAGCCGAGCTACAAGCACACCGAGGGTTGACCGCGCTGCTCCATCTGGGCCAGAAGACCAACAGCACCGCAGGTTTCCTAAGGCTCTATCCAATAGACTGACAGTCGACGGACTAGCTCCGCATGCGCATCCTGTTCCTTGGTGACATCGTCGGCCGACCAGGTCGACGGGCGGTGCGGGAGGCTCTACAGCGCCTACAGGTTGACGACAGAATCGACCTGACCGTCGCGAACTGCGAGAACTCCGCCGCCGGGTTCGGGATCACACCGAAAATCGCGGACCAGCTCCTTGAGTGCGGCATAGACGTGCTCACGTCGGGCAACCACATCTGGGACAAGCGCGAGATCCTGCCCTATCTCGATTTGGAGAGCCGGCTGCTGCGACCAGCGAACTATGTGGACGCCCCCGGCAGCGGGACCTACGTTGGGCAGACGGACACGGGCGTGCCATTCGCCGTCCTGAATCTCCAAGGCCGCGTTTACTTGCCGCAGACGGCGTGCCCGTTTCGCTGCGCGGACGCACTGCTCGAGGAGATAGACAGCAATGTGCAGGTGCGCTTCATCGACTTCCACGCCGAAGTGACCTCGGAGAAGGTCGCCTTCGGCCACCACCTGGACGGTCGTGTCAGCGCCGTCGTCGGCACCCACACGCATGTCGCGACGGCGGACGAAAGGGTCTTGCCAGGCGGCACGGCGTACATCACCGACGTGGGCATGACTGGCCCCATGTACTCCGTGATCGGCATGGGTCCTCAAGCCTCGGTGCGTCGCTTCCTCACCGCCCGCCCCGCGAGGCTCTTGCCGGCCCCGGGAGACGCCCAGATCTGCGCGGTCGTGGTCAACGTGGACGCTCGGACGGGCCGCGCACGATCGATCGAACGCCGGGCCGTGAAATGCCCGTCGCTATAATGACGATCCCGCCGCCACGACCCATGCCCGCCCGAAGGACAGTGATCCGCAAGGTCGGAAAGGCCATTGCGGACTTCGATTTGATTCGCTCCGGCGATAGGGTCGCCGTGGGCGTTTCTGGCGGCAAGGATTCCCTGACGCTGGTCGACGCGCTCGCCACTCTGCAGCGACGTTCGCCCGTGCGGTTCTCGTTGGAGGCGTTCACGATCGAGCAGGGCAAGTTTGTGCGGCCTGTGGACGGGCTCGGTTCCGTCCTCAAGAAGCGAGGGCTGCGCTGGACGTACTACCGGGACGAACCCTCGTTCCAACTGATCGAGGATCAACCCGAGCACGGCTGCGATCTGTGCAGCCGCTACCGTCGCCGCGCAGTGTACGAGGTCGCTGGCCGACTCGGTTGCAACGTCGTCGCGCTTGGCCACACGGCGGACGACTTGTGCGAGGCACTGCTCCGCAACGCCCTGTTTACAGGTCGCCTGAGTGCCCTGCCAGCTGCAACGACCTCCCGATCCGGCGACTTCCGGGTGATCCGTCCGCTTGTATACGTGTCCGAGGCCCTTACCCGGGCCTACGCCGAGGAGGCCGACCTGCCCGTCACGCCGTGCGTCTGCTCATACAGGACCGGCACAGTCCGCGAGAAGCTGCGCGGTTTCCTCGACGACCTCAAACGTGACCATCCCTCTGTTGGAGAGAACCTGCTCGCAGCACTCTCAAACGTCGACACGGCCCGGCTGCTAGACAGGCGTCTGATTGGAGACGAGAGCGCCCGAAGCGGGGATGAGGGCCGGAGTACAATGGCTTCGAATGTGCCGCTCGTCGCTGCGAGCCAGGGCGTACAAGTGTCGATGCCCTGCCAGCTGGACGGGCCGTTCGACTAATCTCTGCGCTAGGTCGTAGGCACGCCCGGCGGTGCGCAACACGGTTATCCACAGCGTCGCCGCTCGTACCCGTTCCGTAGGCCCACGCGATTCCCAAATGAGCGCTGAAGCGGAGAATGCGCCGGAGCGTCAGAGCCGCTGGATGGTTCTGCGCTCCGGCCTTTCTGTTCTCGTCCTCCTGCTCTTGTTCCTGGGCGGCGTGCGGGGGCTGGGCGATGGCTTCAAGCTGCTCGGGGGGGACCTGCTGCAGGCGTTCTTCACCGCCACCGAGAACCCGTTCGTCGGGCTTATGGTGGGCCTGCTGGCCACGACACTCGTTCAGAGCTCATCGGTCACCACGTCCATGGTCGTGGGACTGGTCGCTGCACCGGAGAATCCGCTGCCGCTCGTGAACGCAGTTCCCATGATCATGGGCGCCAACATCGGCACCACGGTGACCAACACCCTCGTTTCGATCGCACACATTGGTCGACCCAGCGAGTTCCGGCGGGCCTTCTCCGTGGCGACCTGCCACGACTTCTTCAACTATCTGGCTGTCGCGCTGCTTCTGCCTCTCGAATTGCTCACCGGCGTCCTGTCGCGATCCGCATCGCTTCTGGCTGGACACCTACCGGACCTCGGCAGCGGGTCGTTCGACAACCCGCTTGGAGCGGTGCTCAAGGCAATCGTGGTGCCTGGCCGCGCCATAGGCGAGAGCCTGTTCGACACAGCCACAGGCCAGGGAGTGGTCGTGGTCCTACTCGGTGCGGCACTGATCTTCGGGTCCCTGACGCTGATCGTACGCACGCTGCACGCGGCGCTGCACTCAAAGGCCGAGGGATTCCTCCACCGAGCTCTGGGGCACTCCGCGGTCGTGGCGCTCCTAGTGGGTGCCCTCGTCACCGCCATGGTCCAGTCCAGCTCCATCACAACGTCGCTGCTGGTTCCACTGGCTGGTGTGGGCATCATCACACTGCGGCAGGCGTTTCCCGTAACGATCGGAGCGAATCTGGGCACGACCATCACCGCCCTGATGGCCTCGCTAGCCGTAGCTGGACCGAACGCGCAGGCGGGCACCGAGATCGCGCTGACCCACTTGGCGTTCAACCTGGCCGGAACGATTCTGATCTATCCGTGGCCGCCGGTGCGCAACCTCGTCCTTCGGGCGGTGGAGCGTTTCGCAGAGATCACGACTGGGAACAAGGCGCTCGCGGTCGCGTACCTAGTCGTGCTGTTCTACGGCCTTCCGGCCGTGGCCGCGTTGCTGCGCTGACCGCCCGCCTCTAGCGGGCGGGGGCACTGCGCCCTGACGCCACGAGGGCGTCGAGCTGGCTCTTCATCTGCGCCACCTTTGCGGGTTCCTCGAAGTAGAGGTTTCTGGTTTCGCCCGGATCGTCGCTCAAATTGAAGAGCTGAGCCGGAGCGTCGCCGGAGCCGTCGTCCAAAACGTACGGAACCAGCTGCGACCGGCCGTAGTCGTTGCCGCCCGAGCCCACATGGTCAAGGTACTTCCAGTCCCCCTCGCGCAGGGCCAGCACAAGGCGGTTCGTCTGATGCAGGGTGCTGGGACGCACAGGTGTGTCCAGCGATGCACCGAGGAGCAGGGGAGAGAAGTCGAAGCTGTCCTCCGCAGCGTCGGCTGGAAGAGTGCTCGACGTCAGGGAAGCCAGAGTGGCCATGAGGTCTGTGAGGCAAAACGTCTGCTCCGTGACCGAACCCGCCGGTATCCGTTCGGTCCAGCGCGCGATCGTCGGAACGCGGTGCCCACCCTCCCACTGGTCGCGCTTGACTCCCCGCCAAGGCCGTGCACCGTCATGGTCGTGGTCGGTCCGCATGTGGAAGGCCGTGGTGACCTCGGGCCCGTTGTCACTGGTGAAGAACACGAGTGTGTTGTCGGCAACGTCAAGTCGGTCGAGTGCCGCCATCAGCTCGCCGACGATGTGGTCCATCTCGAAGATGAAATCGCCGTGCGGCCCTGCCTCGGTGCTTCCCTGGAACTCCGGCGCCGCGAACGAGGGCAGATGGACCGCCTGCATGGAGTGGAAGAGGAAGAACGGTCGCTCCGCGCCTGAGGCCACATGCCCTTCGAGGAACTCGATGCTCTTTTCCAGAAAGACCATGTCCACCCGCTCGAGGTCGTAGTCCGGGGCGACGAGCCCCCGACGGTTGTCCCGGCCATAGGGATGGTTCGGCAGCGGGCCCTGATCGAGGAGGCCTTCGGGCGGCACCGGCACTCGATCGCCGTCCACCCAGGCGTAGAGCCAGTCCGTCGTGGGGCACGCGACCGTGCCGAAGAAGCTGTCGAATCCTCGGCTGAGCGGACCGTCCGGGATCGCCTGGCTGAAGTCCACCCGGCGAACGCGCTCCACTCCCATTGCGGCCCTGTTGGACTGCATCTCCTCGGGCATCTCGAACTCGCTCACCGTCCGGCCCTCGGCGTCGAAGAAGGTCATCCCCAAGTGCCACTTGCCCACCATCGCTGTCGCATAGCCGGCGTCGCGGAGCATCTGCGGCAGAGTCAGCCGGCCTTCCTCGATGAGACAGGGGCCCTCGACACCGGTGAACACACCCGGCATGCCGTTGCGGAACGGCATGCGTCCCGTCAGGATCCCGTAGCGAGTCGGCGTACAGACTGTGGAGGGACTATGGGCGTCGGTGAACCGCAGGCCCTGGCTGGCAAGCGCATCCAGAGCCACTGTCTGCACCTTCGCCTCGGGGTTGTACGCGCTGACGTCACCGTAGCCGAGGTCGTCGGCAAGGATGAGAAGGATGTTTGGCGGCTTCTCGCTCTCACCGTCGGGCTCCCCGCCGCACGACGCCAGGAGACCGCACAGCAGCGCCGCCAGAGCGACGCTGCCGAGGCGAAGGCCCGGCATCAGGCGAGACGAGGCGCCGAGTCCGTGACTTCCTCGAGGTCCGGGTCGAAGTAGAGCACCTTGCCTTGGCGCAGGGCCATCACGGCCATCGAGATCGTGACCTGGGCGCGATAAGCGGTGTCGGCGTCCAGGTTCGGCTTGGCCCGCGTACGGATGCACTCCAGGAAGTTCTTCATGTGCGCGTCGCGTCCGCGGTTCTCGACCTTGATCTGGACCTGGTCGGTGCCGTACTTGGCGACGAAGGCGTCCCGGTAGATCGCTTCCGACTCGACCGTGATGTAGTCGGTGCGGCCCTCGAAGCGACCGTGCTCCACCATCAGGATCGTGCCTTCGTGACCGCGGATCAGTCCGGGGATGTGCCTTGAGTTGGCCATGGTTGCGCTGAGCACCAGCGAATGGCCGGCGGCGAAGTCCGCCAGCAGGTTCATCGTGTCCGGCACTTCGCGGTCCCCGGGCGAATTGAAGATGTACTTGCCGCCAGACGCCGTGACGCGATAGGGAAACTGCGGCTGGCCCCAGCAGATGTTGAGCGGAGCGACCACGTGATAGAAGAGGTCCGTGGCGATTCCGCCGGAGTAGTCCCAGTACTTGCGGAACCGGAAGAACCGGTGCGGATCCCACTCGCGCTTCTGGGCGGGGCCGAGCCACATGTTCCAGTCGACGTAGTTGACGCCCGTGCCGTGCGGACCAGCGTCGGGCTCGATGACCCAGCCTCCGCGCCGCTCGGGCGTCCAGTTCCATTCCCCACGCAGCGAGTTGCGGTGATACGACCCCTGGCTGGAGATCAGCTTGCCGATCATGCCGTCCTGCAGCGCCTTGCGCGCCTTCCACCACTGGTCCGCCGACGTGGTCTGAGAGCCGACCTGCAGCACAGCCCCGGCCTCGCGCACCTTGTGGACGACGGCCTTCGCCTCCTCGATGGTGTGCGTCATGGGCTTTTCGAGGTAGACGTCCATGCCAGCGTCGATCGCTGCAAGCGCCATCGTGCCGTGCCAGTGGTCGGGCGTCGCGACGACGACGGCATCCACGTCGGAGCGGGCCAGCACTTCGCGGTAGTCGAGGGTGGAAAACTCGGCCTTGGTGTTCTCCTGGGCCAGCTGCCGACGCTTCTCGTAGACGTCGCAGACGGCGGTGATCTTGAAGTTCTGACCGCCCTCGATCATCCCAAGCATCAGCCGCTGCAAGCTCGATCCGCGACCGCCGACGCCGATCTGCGCCACGTTGATCCGGTCGTTCGCACCGATCACTCGGCGTCTCGACTCGGCGGTCTGCGACCTGGCGGAACTGGCTGCTGCGACTAGGCCTGCGGCGCCCTGCAGAAGGCTGCGACGCGGCAGCTCGATGGAATCTGACATATGGGTCAACTCGGACGGATTGTAACAAAGCAACCCGCCCACCGAGGAGGTCCGGAACGTGCTGGGAGGGCATGCTGGACTGGCTCAAATTGGTCGCGCCGCGGATGCCTGTCAAGTCCAACCTGCCCGTCCACGGACCCAGCGAGCTTCGGGCGCAAAGCGGCGTGGCTGAAGGGCTTCGCTATCATCGGTTCTGGCTAGACGAACCAAGATTGTTGCGACGCTAGGTCCCGCCAGCGACTCCTGCATTGAGGAGCTAGTGGCCTCTGGCGTGGATGTCTTTCGCGTCAACTTCTCGCACGGCACCGTCGAGGACCAAGGGCACCGCATCCGTGCGGTACGGCAGGCCGCAGAACGCCTCGGCCGGTTCGTTGCCATCATGGCCGACCTCCAGGGGCCCAAGATTCGGGTCGGCGGGTTTGCACATCGTCACTCGATTGAATTGCAACCCGGGGAGGCCTTTGCGATCGATGCCGCTCTGAAGGCAGACGCAGGCGACGAGCGTCAGGTGGGGACAACCTACGACCAACTCGCCGAGGACGTTGCTCCCGGGGACGTGCTTGTGGTCGGTGATGGGCTCATTGAGCTAGAGGTGCAGGGCACCGAAGGCCTTCGCGTGGACTGTCGTGTCCTGGCGGGTGGCACGCTGCACCCAGCGAAAGGCATCAACAAGCGGTCCGGTGGCCTGTCCGCACCAGCACTCACCGACAAGGACCGGTCAGACTTGGAGCTTGCATGCAGGCACGGCGTCGACTACATCGCCGTCTCGTTCCCGCGCAGCGCGAGCGACATGCATCACGCCCGGGAGCTCGTGCAGCAGACTGGCGCGAACTGCCGGTTGGTGGCCAAGATCGAGCGCGCCGAGGCGGTGGCAAGCGAGGACACACTGGACGGACTGATCCTCGCGTCCGACTCCGTGATGGTGGCCCGCGGCGATCTGGGCATCGAAATCGGCGACGCCGCGTTGATGGCGGTCCAGAAGCGGGTGATCGAGAGGGCTCGAACGCTGAATCGCAGCGTGATCACGGCAACCCAAATGATGGAGTCGATGATCGAGAACGCGCGGCCAACCCGCGCCGAGGTGATGGACGTGGCCAACGCAGTCGTCGACGGCACCGATGCGGTGATGCTCTCGGCAGAGACGGCCATCGGACGGCATCCGGTGGAAACGGTGCGGACCATGGGGCGGCTCATCCAAGGGGCGGAGGCGACGGAGCATCTGCAGGCCCGCATCACCAACAGACCGCAGTGCACGGATATAGACGAGGCAGTGGCGGTCGCGGCAATGGCAGCCGCATCCCACCTGTATGGACTGCGCGCCGTGGCCTGCTTGACCGCCACGGGCAACACCCCGCACCTGATGTCCAGGTACTACTCGAACCTGCCCATCTATGCGTTGGCCTCCGACAGGAGGGCATTGGCGCGCGTGGCGCTGTTTCGCGGCGTGCAGCCTGTCCTCTTCGAAGCAGGCGACATCAACGACGACATGGTCAACGACGAAGCGATTTCGCTGCTGAAGCGGGACGGCGTGGTCATCGCCGGCGACAGGGTGATCCTGTCGAAGGGAGACTTCCGCGACGTGCAGGGCGGCACGAACACCGTCAAGATCCTTGAGGTCAGCTAGAGCGACCCGCTCGACTGCCTATAGGTCCGACGACGCCAGCAGGCCGAACCCAGCCGTCGCGGCGCGCACTCCTGCTACGACCGCACGCGCTAGCAGATCGGCCGACAGGGCCCCTACCGTTGCCACCAGCGCGTTGTCGGCCTGACGACCGCCGGTGCCAAGCGCGAAAACGGTGTCACCGTCCAGTGGCATGTGCGCGGGCCGAATCGCGAGCGCCAAGCCATCGTGCGCCATCTGGGCGACCTTGGTGGCCTGCGCCTTGGTCCAGTCGACATTGGCCGCCACTATGCCGAGGGTGGTATTGGTGGGGGAAGAAGCGCGACGACCGATCTTGCCTGAGCGGAGGAGAGCCATCGTATCCGCGAATCTCTCGCCGTCTTCATCTCGGGCTCCCGCCACGATGGCACCAGTCGCGGGATCGACCACGTCCCCTAGCGCGTTGACCGCGGCCAGGGCACCCACGACCAAGCCCCCGGGCAGGGCCGCGGAGGCGGACCCAAGGCCGCCCCGCATCGCGCGGCGAGGTCCCAGCATCTTCCCCACGGTCGCTCCGGCGCCCGCGCCGACGCTGCCCATCGCCACTGGTTTGGCGGTGGCGGCCTCGGCGGCCAGCAAGCCCGCCTCGGCGTCGGGACGGACCGAGGGATCGCCGATTCCTAGGTCGAAGAGGATGGCGGCTGGGACGATCGGCACAACGCTCTTACCGACTGCGAACCCCGTACCGCGGTTCTCAAGGAACTGCATGACGCCGTCCGCCGCTGCCAGACCGTAGGCGCTGCCGCCGGAAAGAACCACCGCATGCACGGTCGAGACCGTCATCTCGGGCTGAAGGAGCGCGGTTTCACGGGTGCCCGGACCACCGCCTCGGACATCGACACCCGCCACTGCGCCGTCTTCGACTAGGACGACCGTGCAGCCAGTCGATCCGGATGTATGGGTCCAGTGGCCTACCCGGACCCCAGGCACTGCCGTCAGCGTGGAGTTCAATGCAGTCCTGCTCTGCGCACCCCTCAAGGCAGCGACGCCGGCGAAGCCCAAGAGAGTGCGCCTGGACACCGCCGCGACGTGGAACGGACGGCGCATTTCGTCGAACGGACGCTGGAGGCGTCTGTATAATTCTCTCGCATGGCCTTACCTCGCTTGGTCGAGATCCGCCAGCATTTCCCCAATCGCGCACTCCCGGACATCTACAGGGCAACGCGGGAGGCGATGGATGCTGCTCCTTGGGTGGCCGCGGTGCCGCCCGGCAGCCGTATCGCAATTGGCGTGGGAAGCCGAGGGATCTCCAACATCGACACAGTCGTCCGGGGGGTCGTCGACGCCTGGCTGGCTCGCGGAGCGAAGCCCTTCATCATCCCGGTCATGGGCAGCCATGGCGGCGGTACGGCGGAGGGGCAGAAGGAGGTGCTGGCGCACTACGGAGTGACCGAGGCCACAATGGGCGTGCCGGTGGTGAGTACGTTGGACGTGGTGCCGGTCGGTGAGTCTCCGCAAGGCATCGCCGTGTCGATGGACAAGGCCGCCTGGGACGCAGAGGGCGTGATGCTTTGTAGCCGAATCAAGTGGCATACGGGGTTCGAGGGGCGCCTCGAGAGCGGTGTCCACAAGATGATGGCCATTGGTCTCGGCAAGTGGGAAGGCGCACAGCGCTACCACCGCCATGCCATCCGGATGGGTCTGGAGGAAGTCATCCGTGAAGTCGGACGCGTGGTGCTAGACACCGGCCGGATGCTGGGAGGAATGGCGATTCTCGAGGACGCTCACCACGGCACAGCGGAGCTGGAGGCGATCGGAGCCGCAGACATGGTCGAACGCGAGGAGGCTCTGCTGGCGAAGGTCAAGACGTGGAAGGCCAACCTGCCCGTCCCGCACTGCGACGTTTTGGTGGTGGACGAGATCGGCAAGAACATTTCAGGCTCTGGGATGGATACGAAGGTCATTAATCGGGCCTGGCTGGGTCGCAACTGCTGGCCGGATCTGCCACATATCGAGCGCATCTACGCCCGAAGCCTGACTCCCCACGGAGGAGGCAATGCTGTCGGGATCGGCCTGTGCGATGTCATCCACGACCGCCTGTTCGCCGCGGTCGACTTCCGAAAGACCTGGATCAATTCCTTCACGGCCTCAAGCACGGTCGGCTGCATGTGCCCGCCACACTTCCCAACTGACAAGGAATGTCTGGAGAAGATCCTTGGCACCTGCGGTCACGAGAACATCGCCGACGCCAGCATTGTCTGGATCCGCAACACGATGGAGCTTGGGCACATGCATGTGAGCGAAGGCTTGGCGAAGACCCTGCGCGACGCTGATGGCGTCGAGATTTGCGGCGATCCAGAACCGATCTCGTTTGACGGACAGGGTCAGGTCACGGAGAGCTCGCGCAGCGCAGCGGCTGCGTAGGTCTCGGGACACCGACATCACCGCAAGCAGTCGGCCGCGAGTCTGGATCAAGGCATTCCGCGCACCTTATCGACACGCCTTGATGCAGTAGTGGGACGCTAGAGAGAATGCCGATGACCGATAGTCCGACGCAGTTCTCTGTATTCGCGGGCCGCATGCTGCTCGCTCTCGTGGTCGCGTCGACGAGTCTGACTGGGGGCGAGGTTGACGCGAAGCGCCTGAACGCGGCCGAAGAGGAGCCTCAGAACTGGCTCACGTACTACGGCACCTACAAGAGTTGGCGATACAGCCCGCTGAAGCAGATCACCCGATCCAACATTGTCGATCTCCGGCCAGTGTGGGCGTTCGAGAGCGGCATGACAGACGGCGGGATGCAGTCAGCACCCATCGTGGTGGACGGCATCATGTACGTGGCGACAGCCTGGAACCACGTGTTCGCGCTCGACGCGGCAACAGGCCGCCAGATATGGCGCTACGAACACCCGGAACCGGAGCAGATACCCGGCACCTACGGCACATGGAATCGCGGCGTGGCGGTGGCCTACGGCCTCGTTTACATCGGGACGCTCGACAACTACATCGTCGCGCTGGATCGAGAGACCGGTCAGGAGGTCTGGCGTGTCGAAGTGGAAGACGCCAAGCAGTGTGGCTGCAACATCACTTCGGCGCCGTTAGTCGTCAAGGACATCGTGGTTACCGGCGTCACCGGGGGCGACTCAGCCCACCGCGGCTACATCAACGCCTTCGACGCGAAGACAGGACGACATCGCTGGCGGTTCTGGGCCATTCCGGGGCCAGGCGAACCGGGACACGAGACGTGGAAGGGTGACTCCTGGCAGTACGGAGGCGGTTCCACCTGGATCACTGGAACTTACGATCCAGAGCTAGATCTCCTGTACTGGGCGGTCGGCAACCCGGCTGCGGACTTTTACGGCGACGACCGCGAGGGCGACAACCTCTACACGGACTCCGTAGTTGCGCTCGATCCAGACACTGGAGAACTGCGGTGGCACTACCAGCAGATTCCGCACGATGTCTGGGACTACGACACCGCCTACGAGCTGGTGCTGCTCGACCTAGAAGTCGAGGGCGAAGTCCGTAAGACGGTGCTCAATCCCTCCAAGTCGGGCCATGTCTGGCTGCTGGACCGCACAAACGGGGAGTTTCTGGGAGCGTGGCCTCTGGTAGAAGCCTCGAACTGGGTCGAACGGATCGGGCCGAATGGCGAACTGATCGGACGCAACGATCCACCGATCGGCGAGACGACGTTCATCTGCCCCGCCATCGGCGGCGGCAGAAGCTGGAACCACGGTGCCTACTCCCCGGACACCGGGCTGTTCTACTCGACTGGTCTGGAGTGGTGCCAGACCCTGACCGTCCGGAAGGAGGAGCCCCAGGAGGGGCTACCGTTCTTCGGCGGCGAGTTCGAGATGGCGCACCCAAAGGACCGCGATGCGTACTCGCACCTCGGGGCTTACGACCCGGTCACAGGTGCACGCAAGTGGCGATACGAGCACAAGTACCCACTGCTGGCTTCCCAGCTGGCCACTGCGGGTGGCTTGGTGTTCACGGGCGACGCTACGGGGAGGTTCTTCGCGCTGGACGCGGACACGGGTAGGGAACTGTGGAGCTTCCGCACAGGATCGGGACATCGTGGATCTGCCGTGACGTACTCAGTCGGTGGTCGTCAGTACATCGCGACACCAAGCGGCTGGGGATCGGCTCTTGCCGGACTGACCACGCAACTGTGGCCGGAGATCGCCGACCTCCCGACGGGTTCGAGCATATTCGTGTTCGCCCTGCCTTAGCAACCATTGACATTCCGGTAGCGTCCTGCATGGCATTGTAATGTCTGTAAATTGCTGAATAGTAGTAGCTTACGATTCGTTGGCGCGGACTGAACGGGTCGGGGCGTGTGGCGGAATGGATGTGGTAGCCAAACCCGCCCCGACTCGCCGCAGCACCAAGCGCCGAGGTCGCCATCCCGAAAAGGCCCTCTCGGCCGCCTTCGTCCGCTCCGCGCCGCCCGGACGCCACGCGGACGGCAACGGCTTGTACCTGTTCGTCCAGCCGACCGGAACCCGAAGCTGGGTCCAGCGGCTCGTCATCCGCGGCCGACGCCGAGAACTCGGACTCGGCGCCGCCACGCTCGTCCCGCTCGCCAAAGCCCGCGAGCAGGCCCTCGCCAACCGCATGCTGGCCCGCTCCGGCGGCGAACCCCTCTCGGAGAAGCGCCGCGTCCAGGGAGTCCCCACGTTCGCCGAAGCCGCCCAGCGCGTGCTCGAACAGAAGCGCGACGGCTGGCGCGGCCGATGGCACGCGCAGAACTGGATCCGGAGCATGGAGCGGTACGCGTTCCCGCGCATCGGCAGCCGGCCCGTGTCCGAGGTCAACACCGCCGACGTGCTGGAGATCCTGTCGCCGATCTGGCACGCCAAGGCGGAGACGGCCCGCGCCGTCCGCCAGCGCATCCGGTCGGTGCTGGAGTGGGCCATCGCCCTGGACATGCGCAACGACAATCCCTGCGACCGGGTGCTGCCGGTGCTCGGCCCACAGAACGACATCGTGACGCACCGGCAGGCCCTGGCGCACCGGGACGTTGCCGCGGCCATCGAGGCAGTGCGGTCGGGGTCCGCGCAGCCCGCCGTCAAGCTGGCGTTCGAGTTCCTCGTGCTGACCGCCACGCGGTCGGGCGAGGCACGGGGCGCGCAATGGACGGAGATCGACACGACGGACCACGTGTGGACCTTGTCGGCGCAGCGGATGAAGGCGAAACGGGAGCACCGGGTTCCGCTGTGCGGCCGGGCGCTGGAGGTCCTCGACGCGGCGCGGGCGCATGTCGTCCAGAACAAGGTGGAGGCCGCCTACGCCCGGTCCGACCTGTTCGACCGGCGGCGGCAGCTCATGGACGACTGGGCCGTCTACCTCGACGGCGAGCGTCAGTCCGTCGGCCCGCAGCACGGTTGACGGTCGCCGGAGACGGGGAACCACGCAGTCGTCCGGCCGTTGGAACGACCGGACCGCCCACTGCGGCGAGCCCGGCACGCTTCGAGAGGAGATCGGGCTAGGTGCTTACAGGCAGTCGCACGCCCATGCCGGTCGCACGGGCGAGCGTCAGGCCGCGGCGGCCAGAGGGGGCTTGCCGGCGAGCGCTGATCTTGTCGTGGTCAGCGCGGACGGCTGGCGTCCAAGCGAGCGCCACGGCTCGGATCTGGCTTTCCTGCAAGGACAATTCGTTGGAAAGCGACCCGTCGCGGCAGGTGTGACAGAGGAACACCTGCCGCGCCCGCAAAACGGCAGTTTTGCGGGGGGCGCTCCCCCCCCCCTGTACCAATTTGCGGCATCGGGGGTGCTGTGTTGAGTCGGGATCTGGTTGATATGCAGGGACTTAGCAGATCCGGGCGTGTAAGTGGAGATGTGACTCGGGGTGTAAATTGAGACCCTGGGACTGCTTACACATCCCGTGCGGCATCCCTGGTGTAAGTTCGAGCCCCTGTCATGTTGTGATCGGGCGGCAGGGTGGATCACACCCTGGTCCTGCTGCCTGTCGTCGTCGTGGTCCCGCTCCTTGACCTCGACTCCCATCCCGCGCCGGCTCTTCCTTACCCTCGCCACCTTCTGCTTCCCGTCGATCACCGTGACCGCCGCCCCTCTACCCGGGTCAGTGGCACGACGCTTGCTCGCGCGTTTCCGTCCTGCTGCACCGGATCCAGTGGTCCCTATGCACTGCTGATGATGCCACAGTTCCTCCCATGTCCGAGCCGCGTCCTTCGCAGCCGCCGCGCCTCGGAGTGCGAGTCCGTAGCCGGTCGGGTTCAAGGCGAGCGTGCTCGACGGCGGCTCCGACGGGGAGCGGGCCGAGGACGTGGTGGGAGTCCGGGGTCCGTCTACGGGGCCGGACGCTTGCGTTCGGCATAAGCGCACAACACCACGCCGGTGGCCAGCGTGTCACGCGCAAAGCCGGAACGCAGTGGAGGAGCCGAAGGCTTGACACGTCGGCTGCCGGTGTGGCTGCTCTCGTCAGGCGGCCTCGTCGGCGCGAACGGTCCGGGTCCATTCCGGCACCCGCGTCGAGCGCCACGTCCCGCCGGCCGTGATCGCCGCCTTCGACCTCCGGTCTCCGGCACAGGCGGCGCTGAGGACGCACACTCGCTGGAGGGCGGGGTTCAGGCCGCCGTACACCTCCAGCGCGGCCCAGTCGCTCGTTTTGATCGCGGCCAGTTCCGACGTCGCCTCCTGGTGGGTCAGCATCACGGCCTCGGGAGGCGTCGCCGCCCACTTGTCGAGCACCCGGCCTGCCGCCGCCAGACGCAGCGGATCGTGGCCCACGACGACCACCTCGACCGCGCGGCCGGCAGTGGCCAGCGCCGCCCACAACGCCGCGTGCTGCCCGTCCCACGTGCGAACCGCGCTCTCGGTCTCGTCCTCGGCCTGCACGAACAGGAACGTCGCCCGCCGTCCGTCGAGCGCCAGCGGCAGCCTGTGGGGGAAGTAGCGGTACTGAGCGCCTACCACACCCTGGTAGTGCCGGCGCGGTGGGCCAGCGCCGGGTTGGTGCGGTCGATGAAGGCGAGGTACTGCGAGCGGAGGAACACGCCGCTGTGCAGGCAGACCAGCGCCAGCCACTCGGCTTCCCGGCGAGTCCAGCCGGACCGGACGAGAGCATCCGACCGGTCCCGAAGATGGTCGATCATCAGCCGGCGCTCCCGATACCGCCGCCGACGCAGGCGGACCAGTCGTCCATCAACTGCCGGCGGCGCTCGAACAGGTCCGACCTCGCTTAGGCCGCCTCGACGACCTCGCGCGGGTAGTTCGTCTCCTCGGCCGTCCAGTCCCGGAATGCCGAGCCGAAGCGAGTCTGCACGCCGGCAAGCACCGGGACATCGTGCGAATCCCCCGTCCGGTTCGAGGGCGCGTGGCGCCGTGCAGGCGTTCGCCAGTCCACGCTACTTGCTCGTGAGTTCATCGGCTCTTGAGAATGGACTCCGTCAAGTCCGGCCTTCCGCCGTTCTCTCCCTCCCACGGGATGCGGTGACGAAAGGCGTCCAGACGCCAGCCGGGCCACACGATCCAGCCAAGCCCCTCCCGGGTGTCAGCCACTGCCTGGAACAGCTCCTGGCCCGCAGATTCTGCGGCCTGTGCGGCCTCCGCGTTGCCAGCCGCACGAAGGGCCTCCGCCGCGTCCTTCAGGGCATACGTGGCGCGGCTCGCGGGGACAGTCAGATCGGGAACCACCTTGCGGAACTGCTACATGCCGGCCAGGACGTGACTGAGCGCCATCGTCGTCGGCGCGACCTCGCACTTGTCGGCATCCGCAGCGAGCGCCGCGAACTCCTCAATCGAGAGCTTGAGATTGATGGTTTGGCGTGGCGATTTGGGCATGCCTCTCGCTTCCGTATGTCGCCCTCGGCACGTCTTGCTTGCTCGCGCGGTGGATCCCATCGCCGCGGGAGCGCGGGAGTGCCGCTACCCACGCCTCGATCTCTCGACAGGATTCGAATGCACCCTGTAAGTACAACAAAACAAATCTGTTGCAACCTCTTGATCTCCAGTTGTCCCAAGGCAGCTACCACGACAGCGTGAAGCATTGCCGTGGCCCGTCTTACACCAGACGACCAGACGACAGCATGCCAGGACGTCTTGGCTGAAAATGGCAACCGAAAAGGGACCCCCGTGGCCACGTGAAAAAGGACCCCCAGTTCTCCGTCAACACATCAGATTTCTGGGGCCTCCTGTCTAAGCGTTCCCGGCTGTCGGGCAGGATAGCCTGGGACCGTGCGCGCAGCCGGCCTCAAGGCCGTCAGCCCCGCGAAGCGGGGGCGGAGCGAAGCGACCGCCTTGAGGCCGGCGAGCACACGGTCATGCTGATGGGCCCGACAGCCCGGCGCTTCGACGCCCGGGTGAGCGACGGCTCCGGGCGTTGCTCCGAAGCGAAAAGTACGGCCGGGAGGCATCAACGACGAGCTCCCTTCTTGCGGACCGCCAGTGTCTGATTGTGCTTCGCGGCTGCCAACCTGAAGCTGCCGCCGGTGGTCTGCTCCTTGCTGCCTGGTCTGATTCATGCGCTCCCGGCCGCGCACCGCTACTCGATCGTCCCTACCACTCGCGCGAATCCTCCTCGAACACCGAGGTCGGCAACTTGTACGAATGCTCGTATTCGCCCAGATCGGAAACGTCGAGCAGATTCGCGAACCGCGACCTCGACCGGGGCGCGGCGATGATCGGCATGAACTTCCTCAGGAACATGTCGCCGAAGTTGCGCAGACGCAGGAAAGGAAGCTCCTTCTTCAGTCGTGGAGGAGGAAACCTCAACTGGTCGGCCAGCTCGTCGCCGATCAACTCCCGGGATACCTGGTACATGTACTGCGCCATGGCGCGCCGCTCCCTGGGCTCCGTGAACCCCAGAACGATCGGCGCGCTGTTGACGATGCTGTTCGCCATGATGATCGTATCTTCGTCGGGCCGCGGCTCGCAAAGCGCCCCGATCCCGAACCACCTGATCGATGATGCGAAGTCCCGAAACATGATCTCGTCGGGCACCCCCAAGAGCCGGCCGGTGTACCGCCAGACATGCACGTAACTCTCGCGTTCGCGGTCGCTGAAGTCACCACCGAGCCTCGACACATGCTCCATCAGCCGCCCTGAGAACGCGGCGCCCCCGAGCAGCATGTGCGCCGCACTGAGGGGAAGCCCGTATGTCGCCTGGTCCCATTCGTCGGAACCCTTGATCAGTAGCCGCGCCTGCGCATGGACGAGCCGGATCCTGAGGGTCAACTTCCACCCGTCGCCTCCCGGCTCGATGCCTCCGGGCATATACTGTTCCACGAGCTGCCGCAGGTTCTGCTTGAGCCGCCGGACACCGTTCGTCATGATGCGGCTCCGGATGCGGAAGGACTTGCTGATCAGGGTGGAAAAGCCCTCGATGATGGCGCCGCCCACCAGGGCCCCCAGCACCATCTCGGAGTTGCGCAGGAAAGCCCGCGTCGCGTCGCGAGCCATGTCCCGATCGTACCAGTCCGGCAGCACTTCCGCATGGCGAATGAAACTCCGCAGCGCAGTTGGGGTGTCTTCGGGCAGGTCGCTGTAGTGGTCGAACGCCGTCGCAATGAGTTCATGCGTGCGCGCCGGACCGACCGTACTGCCCAATTCCGCAACCACGGCGTCCGCGACCGGATCCCCGATGGTGGTGTAGCGGATGTACTGCTCCGCCAATACGGGATCCAGCTTGCGAGCGCGCTCGTAGCCGTCAACGTAGCAGGATACGATCTGCATGCTCGTTTTGGTCTCCCGGTTGGGGTTCGTTCGCTGCCATCTATCGCGCCGCCGCCTTGCTCTCGGCCCGCCGTCGCCGCGCATCACTCACCGTACGCCTTGTTTCGCTCCGGTCAACGCCTGCGCTCCCTCACGACTATCGGTAGTGAACCCTTCAAATCATAGATGATCTTGAAATCAGACTCGACTGGACGGCTCCAAGCGGGTTCGATCCGCAGGCGCTGAGCGATGCTCGCCAGAAGATAGACCCCTTCCATCGTGCAGAACTCCCAGGCCACGCAACGGCGCGGCCCGTAGCTGAAGGGCATGTATCCATGCGCCGGACAACCGGAAGGCGATCCGTTCAGCCACCGTTCGGGCCTGAACTCGCCCGATGCCTCGAAGTACTCCGCCTTCCGGTGGACGAGGCCCATGCACAGTTGCAGGATGGTCCCCTTGGGAATCAGGTGCCGTCCGTCGAGCACGCAGTCCTCCCGGGCCTCCCGCTCCATGAAGAAAGCGGGCGGAGCCAGGCGCAGCGTCTCGTTGAAGACCGCTCGCGCATAGGGGAGCCGGTCGTAGTCCGCAGGCGTGATCGGACGTCCGCCCAGCACGTCGTCGACCTCCTTCTCGAGCCGCTCGCTGACCGCAGGGTCGCGGGCAACGAAGCTGAGGCACCAGGTCAGTGGCACGGCCAGTGGATCGAGATTCCCCACCAGCAGGTCGATCGCCTCGTCGCGAATCTCCTCGTCGTTGAAGCGGGATTCGGCCGCCAGCCCCGCCTGGCCCCGGACCAGTTGCGAGGTCCAGTCGATGCGGCCGTTGGAGGAACTGCGAGCCTTGCGCATCGATTCGTTGACGGTTTCGCGGAGACTGCGGAACGCCCGCCAGGCGCGTCGATTCGGCGGCATCGGGAGCCCTCTGAGCAGCGACCGGAACGGAAGATACTCCAGTGCATAGTCCCACTTCGCACCCGTCAGCGCAGCCCTGACAAGCGCCTGGTCGAGCAGCATGTCCGGCCCGACACAGGCATCGGCCATGATCCGGGCCGTAAGGCGGTATACCTCCTCCTTGGCGTCGACGGTACTGTCCGGCAACCAGGTGTCCAGCGCCGCGCCTATGTTCTCGATCATTCGTTCGGCGCCCGCATCGAGGCGGTCCCGGGCGAAGACCGAGCGGACGACATCGAGTTTCCGCAGGTGACGCTCGTCGTTCACCCTGGCGAGGCCGGCGTTCGGAATCAGAGTGCACTGGGTCGCCAGATTCAACATCCGCGGGAAATTCGGCCGCTTGTCCACCAGGATTTCCTGGATGATGTCGGCGTCGAACACGGCGCAGCAGTTCTTGCCCGGAATCTTCCAGGAAACGATATCCCCGTGCTCCGCGTTCAGCCGCTGCAGGAGCTGTTCACATCCCGACAGGCGGTCGCGCAGATTGCGGAATCGGCGTCCCGTTGGACCGGGCGGAAGCTGCGGGCCGTCGCGGCTGGACCGGATCATCGGATTCCCTCGTGGTTCGACGCTGTCAGCAAAGCCGCCGCGTGGAAGTACACGGTGGCCAGGGCAGGTACAACCAGCATGAGAATGCCGGTCGCGAAGACGATGCCGAATCCGACCGACACACCCAGCGGAGCCAGGAACTGCGCCTGAACGCTCCGTTCGAAAATCAAGGGCGCGAAGCCGAGGAACGTGGTCAGCGACGTCAGGAAGATCGGGCGGAAACGCACCTTGGCACCATCAATGATCGCGGTCCTGACAGGCGCCCCCTGCCGCAGGCGCTCGTTGATGAAGTCGATCATCACGAGCGAGTCGTTCACGACCACACCGGTAAGCCCGATCATACCCCACGTGGACGTGATGCTCCAGCTCAGCCCCATGATCAGGTGGCCGAGGATGGCTCCGATGATCCCGAACGGGATGACCGCCATGACGATGAGGGGCTTGGTATAGGACCCGAACGGGATCGCCAGCAGCGCATAGATGGCCAGCAGGGCCAGGAGAAAGCTGCGCCCCAGGGCATCGAACGACTCCAACTGCTGCTGCTGTTCGCCGCCGAACGTATGGCTCAGGCCAGGATGGACGTTCGCCAGCTCCGGCAGGATCGTGCCCGCCAGAGCGGCGGTGACCTCGCCGCCCGTGACCACGGTGGGATCCACATCCGCCGTGACGGTGACCACGCGCTGCCCGTCCCTGCGCCGGATTGAAGAGGGTGAGCTTCCGAGACCGACGGCGGCGACGCGGCTTAGCGGCACTTCAGCCCCGGTGGGGGTGCGGATCAGATACCGCTCGACGTCGGCGATGGCGTCCCGTTCCTCCTCCGGCAGACGCACGTAGACGCGCACATCCTCCCGGCCCCGCTGCACCCGCAGCGCCTCGTCGCCGAAGAACGCGGAGCGGACTTGGCGGGCCAGCGCGTCCAACGTGACCCCGAGCGTGTGCGCTTCAGGCCGCAACTCGATCTCGATCTCCTGGAGTCCGGCCTCATGATCCGACTGCACGTCGAAGACACCCTCGAACTCGCGGAGACGAGCCACGACCGCATCGCCGATTGGACCGAGCCGTTCCGGATCAGGATGTGACAACTGGACCTGGACGGGGAAACCGAGGTCGAGCAGATCGGCGGAGAAAGTGAGGCTGCGGGCCTCGGGCACGACGCCGACCTCGTCCCGCCAGGCCTGGACGAAGACCCCGGAACTCACATCCCTCCGTTGCGCCTCCAGCAACTTGAACTCGACGGCGCCGATGTTCGCCTGCGGATTGAGGCTGGGTTCTTGAGCGATTGCCCCTCCGAGAGGTCGCGCCTTCATACCGACCGCCAGATTCACGCCGGTCAGCAGTGGCTCCGCTCCCTCGGGCCGACCGGCCGAGAGCCGCTCGATGGCCCGCCGCCCGGCAGCCTCGATGTTCCCGGCCAACTCTCCCGTCCGCTGTGCGGGGGTACCCTCAGGCATTTCGAGGCTGGCCGTCACGATGTCGGATTCGACCGCCTGGGTGAAGATCACGCCGATGATGCCGGCCGGTATCAGGGCGACGGAGACGATGATCATTCCCAGTGCCCCGGAAATCACCACGTGCGGGTGGCCGGTGGCAAGCTGCAATGCCCGATCGAGGGGGCCGTCCACGAACCGTTTCAACGTCCTGTCCACCCGGCTCTGAATCGAACGCAGGGCCCGGTCCGCCGCATTGGTTGGCTTCCACTCGGGCCCGGGCAGGTTGGACAAGTGGTGCGGGAGGACCAGCAGCGATTCGATCAACGAGATCACCAAAACCGAGATCAGGATGACGGGAATCGCGCCCATGACCGTACCCAACGGGCCGGGGAGGAAGAGCAGCGGAGAAAAGGCGGCTACTGTGGTCAGGACCGCGAAGACTACCGGCTTCTGGATCCGCTGGGCTCCACGGATTGCGGCCACCACCCCCGGCGTGCCCCGATTGCGCTCGGCGTGGACGTGCTCGGCCACGACAATGGCGTCGTCGACGACGATGCCGACGCCGAGAATGAAGGCGAACAGCGAGATCGTGTTGATGGATACGTCGAAGGCCAGCGCCGCGGCGAGGGCGCCGATGAAGGAGATCCCGATGCCGACGGCGACCCACAGGGCCAGCCGAATCTCCAGGAACAGGGCCAGCGCCAGCAACACGAGCAGCAAACCGAGGAAGCCGTTCTTGAGCAGCAGGGCGAGGCGGCCCTCGTAGACCTCGGCATCGTTGTTCCAGATGTCGGCCGCTACGCCCGCCGGGAGCGACGGCGCGACATGCTGCTCCAGGTGCTCCTCCACCGCCGCCGCAACATCGAGCACCTGCTCGCCCGCAGCGCGGTAGACCTCGACGAATGCGGCCCGCCGGCCCTGGTAGCGGGTGATCAGGTCCACCGCCTGGAAGTCGTCGTGGACGGCGGCAATGTCCCCCAACCGCACTACGGTGCCGTCGCTCCGGCTCAGAACGACGATCTCCTCGAAGTCGTGCTGGTGGTACCGCTGACCGCTCGTTCGGACGCGCACCTCCGTGTCGCGGGTCTCGATGCTGCCGGCCGAGAGGTCGAGCGACCCTCGTCGCACCGCCTCGGAGACGTCTTCCAGTGTCAGACCGAGAGCCCGCAGCCGGCGCAACGGGATCTCGATCGAGATCTCGTAGCTGCGGACACCGCTCGTTTCCACGTAGGACACGCCGGGCAGCGCGGCAATCTCGTCCTCCGTGCGGTACGCCAACTCCTTCAGCGTGCGCTCGGGTACGTCGCCGTACAGCACCAGGCGGATGACGCTCTGGCGGTTCGTCATCTGCCGGACATCGGGACGTTCGGCGCGCGCCGGCAGTGTCTCGATGCGACCGACGGCAGATTCGATATCGTCCAACGCGCGGCTGATATCCGTACCGCTCTTCAGGCTGGCCATGACGGAGGCGTGTCCCTCCGTCGCCACCGCCGAAATCTCACGCACCCCGTCGAGCGCCGCAATCCGCTCCTCGATCTTGAGGACGATCGACTCCTCCACTTCGCCGGGGGTGGCGCCGGGGTACGGCACCGAGACCTCGATGGACTCGAAAGAGAGAACCGGAAACGCCTCCTGCACCAGCCCGTTCATCGAGACGAGCCCGCCCGCCACGATGAAGAACATCAGCAGGTTGGCGGCCACCCCGTTCCGGGCCATGTAGGCGATGGCCCCGCGTGAATCCGTGGCGAGACCGTCGTCGGAGCTCACGGACCGCCTCCGGGACCGGTCCGCACGCGCATGCCCTCGGTCGCCACCTGGGGTCCGCCGACCACGACCGCTTCGCCCGCCTCGAGATCGCCGGTCAAGAACACCTCGTCATCCGCGAGCTGCAGGACCTGCACCGGCACGATGCGCACGATGTCGTCGCGCACCAGCCAAACCTCGTTGCCGGGCCTGAGCGCCGGCCGCCGCACCCTGAAATAGTCATCGGGGGTGAGTCCATCGATGACCACCTCGACGTACTTGCCGACCAGAAGAGGCGGCCCGCCGTAGTCCACATCCCCACCGTCGACGGCCCCGGTCGCCGGGGACCCGCCCACGAACGGATCCGGGACCCGGACGATCACCTCGATCGTGCGTGTCTCCTCGTCAAGCGCCGGCTCGGTCCGGTCCACGTAGCCGTCCCACGTATAGCGCCCGGCGCCGTACTCGGCCAAAACCCGAACCGAAACCCGTTTGTCCGCGTTGCCGGCCTCCAGTTGCCAGAGCCCGGGGATGAGCGCAGCGTCGGCGTCCGAAAGCGGGACCACGACCTCGACCGCATCGGCCGCGTAGAGTTGCGCCACTCCCTCGCCCGCCGCCACGAACTGTCCGACCTCCACCGACTCGGTCCGCACCACGCCGCCGAAGGGTGCGCGAACCTCCGTGCGGCCGAGCTGCAGTTCGGCCTCCGCGAGCACGGTGCGGTCTCTGGTCAGAGCAGCTTCGGCAGCTTTGAGTTGCGGCTCCCAAAGGGCCAGAGGACCGGTGTCGGCGGCGGATTCGCTGCCGTCGCGCAGTCGCTGGAACCGTTCGTACTGGGCGCGTGCGATACGTGCCTCCTCCGTGACCCGCAACCGCTCGACTTCCTGAACGGCTACGCTCGCCCGCGCCTGCTCCACCTTGTTGCGGTAGTCGGCGTCGTCGATGCGAAAGAGCAACTGCTCCCGCTGCACCCGCCCCCCGCCCTGAAAGGCCGGGGCCACCCACACGACCCTGCCGCTGATCTCGGCCGCCACACTGATCTCCGCGCGTGGCCGGACCGTGCCAGCCCCGTAGACGGGAATGGCGCCCGCGCCCGCGACCACGGGGGCCGTGGCCGCGAACGGGACTTGCGAAGGAACCGGGCGTCGGGCGGGCTCGGGTCTCTGGACGACCATGAGGCCGGCCACGGCCAAGGATCCGAGCAGGATGAGGCCGGCCAGGAGAAAGCTCCGTACTCTGCTCATCCTTTGTGTCCCGTTTGTCCGTTACTTCGTACCTTGTCCGGCCAGTGCTTCCGCCGGGTCTGCGTCCGAGGCCGGCTGCCGTCCGTCGGGCGCATCCGAGGCGACCCAGGCGCCGCCCAGTGCGCGGTGCACGGCAAGACGCGCCAGGGCCAGGTCGCGCCCGGCGTCGGCGAGCGCCGACTCGACGTTCAGACGGGCGCGCAACGCGTCGAGAAAGTCGGCATAGCCACCGATTCCCGCGGTGTAACGCTCCGAACAGAGATCCAGCGTCGCTTGAGCCTCCTCCCGCCGGGAGACCAGAAAGGCGTGGCGTCGGCCCTCGTTCTCCAGTCCGGCCAGGGCTGCCTCGACCTCGTTGACGGCGGTTACGACCGTACGCCCATAGGTGGCGGCCAGTTCGTTGAAGCGCGCCTCCGCGAGCGCCACCTGCGTCCGGAGCCGGCCTCCGTCGAACACCGGCCCGAGCAGGTTGGTCGCGAGATTCGTGAACCACTGGCGCACGTTGATCAGCCCGGCGATGTTCGAGCTCTGGAGCCCGATCGAGCCGGCGAGCGAGAGCGAGGGCAGGAGCTCCGCCCGGCGCGCCTCGATCGCGTACCCCGCCGCTTCGAGCCGGTGGCCGGCCGCCCGCACGTCCGGCCTCTGGAACAGCAGGTCGGCCGGGATCCCCGCCGGCACCGGATCGGGCGGCAGCGCGGGGGCAAGCGTATCCGGCAGGAGCGCCTGAAGGTCCGCCCGGTAGCCGCCCAACAGCACGGCGAGGCGTCCTTCGGCGGCGGCGAGCCGGTTCTCCAGTTGCGGCAAGCCCGCCTGCGTGTCACGCAGCTCCTGGCGCATGCGGTACAGTTCCAGCGAATCGGCCAAGCCCCGGTCGTAGCGAGCGACGGCCACTGCCTCACGCTCGCGCAGGACCTCCACCGTCTCGCCGGTGAGCGCCGTCCGCTGCCGGAGATCGACTATCTCGAAATAGGCCGCGATCGTCTCGGTCAGGATACCGATGCGGGCCGCCCGCAAGTCCGATTCCGAGGCCAGGTAGTCGGCGCCGGCCGCCAACTGCTCGTTGCGGGCGCGCCCCCAGAAATCCAGCTCGTAGGCGACGTCCGCGCTCAGCGCGTAGGTAGTGAGCCCGAGCCGGTCGGGCAGCGTGAAGTCGTCGGCCGTGTCACCGAGCACATCCTCCAGTCCCAGCTGCTGGAGCTGCGCACCGATGCCGGCGTTCGTTGGCGAGTTGAAATCGTCGACGGAGGCCCGTGCGCCCACAACCGGAAAGATGGCGGCCCGGGCCAGTCGCGCCGTCTCCCGCACCTGCTGAACGCGGGCAACCGCCATCGCCATGTCGAAGTTGGACGCGAGGACGGCATCAACCACATCGTCGAGCACCGGGTCGGCGAACGCCCGCCACCATTCCACCGGGTCGTATTCCCCGGCCGCCGGACTCCCGGCGAAGCCGTCGGGCAATCTGTCGGTCACCGCCGGAAGCGGCTCGGGAGCGGCCTTCGGAAGCGACGGCCTCGGCACGAACGCGCAGGCCGCCAACAGGCCGCCGGCAAGAGGCGGCAGAACAGCGGCGCGAACGTCAGCCATTTGCATGCTCGAACGCTTCAACCGCTTCATGAGTCGGTCACCGCCGCCTGCATGGTGGTGCGGCTTGATCTGCCTAGCTAGCCCGGATTATGCGTGAAGGTTGGATTGGCGGCGAGACGCAGGGACCTCCGTGTGGCTCAAACGTTTAGCCACAATAGAGGCCCTTGCATGACGGAGCCCACTGTAACACGTCTGTTCTCTTCCCCGATCTGTTCGGCAAGCCGCTCGTGGCCACGTTCGACAGCGAGCAGGCGAGCTCTGACGGCGGTGCCGTGCTGCTCAAGGCGGCCGAGCGCGTCTACGGGCTGATCAAGGCATTCGGCCGTTGTCTGATTGACCGCCGGGCACCGGAGAGGGTCCGGCACACGCTCGAGGACCTGGTCGGTCAGCGCGTGTTCGGCATCGCCTGCGGCCATCCCGACGGCAACGATTCGGACCGGCTCGCCGACGAACCGATTCACAAGCTGCTGCTCGGACGCGACCCGGTGGCGGGCGGGCGGCGGGCGTCGCAGCCGACGGTCTGGCGGTTCGAGAACGGTGCGGGCCGCGTCGCGCTCTATCGGCTGGGGCGCGAGTTGGCGACGTCGGTCATCGAGCGGCATCGTCGCCGGCTGCGCGGGTGGGCGCGGCGTATCACGATCGGCCTCGACCCGACCGACGACCCGACGCATGGCGAGCAGCAGCTGACGTTCTTCAACGGGCACTACGACAGCTGGTGCTACCTGCCGCTGCTGGCCTTCGTGAGCTTCGACCGCGAGGTTGAGCAGTATCTGCGCGCGGCGGTGCTGCGGCTGGGCAACGCGCAGGCGCCCGACGGCACGCTGGGCGTGCTGTGTCGGCTGCTCGCGCTGCTGCGGTCCGTGTTTCCCAAGGCGCGCTTTCTCGTCCGGCTCGACGGGGGCTTCCTGCCCGGAGGTCTTCGACTTCCTCGATGCCGAGCCGCGGCTCGACTACGTCGTGGCGATGGCCAAGAACGCCGTGCTGTTGCGGGCTGCCGAGCACGCCATGGTGGCGGCCCGCGCCGAGAACGTGCTGCGTGAGAAGACGGCGCACTTCTACCTCGACACCCGCTATCGCACGCGCACGTGGTCTCGTGAGCGCCGCGTGGTGATCAAGGCGGAAGTCGTGCAGCTCACCGGCCGCCCGCCGCGCGACAACCCGCGCTTCGTCGTGACCAATCTGCGCCAGACGCCGCGCTTCCTCTACGAGAACGTCTACTGCGGGCGCGGCGACATCGAGAACCGCATCAAGGAACTGCACGACGGCTTGCAGCTCGACCGCACGAGCTGCCACAGCTTCTGGGCGAACCAACTGCGGGTCCTGCTGACGGCCGCTGCCTACGTGCTCATGCAGGAACTGCGGCTGAGAGCCGCCCGCACCGCCTGCGTCCGCACCCAAGTGACTTGGCTACGCGACCGAGTGCTCAAGCTCGGCGCCCACGTCGTCCGCTCCGTCCGGCGCCTCGTTGTGCACCTGCCGCGGGCGACGCTCGACCTCGACGCGTGGCGCCAAATCGTCGTCGCACTCGGGGCGCGCGCCGGGTAGCGCCCCGTCGCCGCTTCCCCTCAGCTCCCGCAATCCACGCAGTCGCCCTGTCGGCGAAGCTGTCCGCGTCTGGCGCCTCGTACGCCCCGTAACCACGCCACGCCGCTCCCCACGCTGCCACCTGCCACGTATGGCGACCGCAGACCTCTCTCGCTCAACGATCAGGGCTCGGCCAGCGACCGATTCGACAACATCATGAATTTTCCGGGCTAGGAGTCTGCGCCGTGGAACGATTTCGGGCGCGATCAGGACCTACATGTAGTACTTCACCGTCAATGCAACCGCTATATGTTGCGGAGAAAATTTTCTGCGGCGCAGACTCCTAGTCGGAAGTTTCGGCGCTGATTGCTTGTAAGCCACTCTTGTTGTTGTAGTTGTCTGGATTTTGGGGGTGTCGTTGGTGGCTACATTCGCGGGTTCACTCCCAGAAGTTCGAAGCAGCGTTGCTGCAGCGGCGTAGGCTGTGTCTGCAGCGTGAAGGTGGCGTCGCTGTCAGCGACCTGCATCGTGTTGGCCGCCAGCGTCGCGAGGTCAGTGAGCAGGGTGCGGAAGCTGTGCACCGGCAGGTCGTCGTCGGTCCGCTTGCGGCGAGCCTTGGCGACGGCGGCCGGCGAGCGTCGCGCGGGGGCGACGATGGACCTGCGTTGCTGTTCGGCTGCGGCCGGGTCGTGGTCGTCGAAGAGCAACGGCGCGAGGGCCCGGCGCATGTGCCACTCGACGTAGTAGGCCAGCATGCACAGCAGGATGTGGGTGCGCACCCGATCTGCTCGGCGGTGGTAGAGCGGCCGCACCTTCAGGTCGACCGACTTGAAGCAGCGAAAGGCCCGCTCGACCTTCGACAGGTCCTTGTAGGTGCGGACCGTCTGCGTCGCGTCGAGTTGCTCCGGCTCGACGTTGGAGCGGACGATGTAGGTATGCCGTCGAGCTGCTGCTCGGCCGCGATCTTCTCCTCGTTGCGGCGATAGGCGAAGCACTCGTCGGCGATCTCGGTCACGAAGTGCTTGGCCATCTTGTAGCGGTTGATCACCTTGCCGACGCGCAGGCCGACGGCCGACGCGCCGCGCAGGGGTTCGTTCTCGCGCCGGGTCGCGGCGACGATGGGCTCGAGGTCCTCCTCGGTGGCCGCCAGCAGCTCGGCGCGCTTGCGCTGCCGTTGGGCGGCCAGCAGCGGATTGCGGCACACGATGAGCCGCTCGCCGGGAAACTCGTCACTGGTGACCTCGGCCAGGTCCCGTTCGTCGAACAACGACGGGGTCACCGTGCCGGCATTGACGAGCTTGCGGATGGTCGGTGCGCGCAGCGTGGTGATCCAGCGTCGACACCCGCCAGGTCCTCGCGGATGCGCGCTGCGGTCAGCATGCCGCGGTCGCCCACCAGCACGACTTGCTGCAAACCGAACCGGTCGCGGATCTTGGCTACCTGACTGGCCACTGTCAGCGGGTCGGCCGTTGAGACCTCGAAGACCTCGACGGCAACCGGACAACCCTCGGCCGTGCACAGCAAGCCGAAGACGATCTGCAGCGTGCCCTTCTTGCCGTCGCGGCTGTGCCCATGCTGGGCCAGCGGGCAGTGGGTGCCCTCGACGTAGCTGGACGTCAGGTCGTAGAGCACCAGCGTGTGGTTCCGCAGGTGCCGCTTGGCGAGGCGCTGCTCGATGCCGGCCTGCCGCTCGACCAGCCAGTCCATCGCCGCGTAGAGCTCATGCTGATCGACGTCGCCGAGTCCGCGCAACTCGCCCAAGGTGGATACCGCGCTCTCGGCGGTCAGCGCGCGGGCGGTGGCCAGCTTCGACCGCGCGTCGATGACGCGGGTGACGACGAGGGCAACGACCAGGTCGCGGAGGCGGCCGGCGCCCCGGGCGATGAGGGTCGGTAGTCCGAGCTGCTTGAGGGTGCCGAGCACGGCGGCGACGTGGCCATGAGGCAGGCTGCGGACGCAGGTGAAGGCGTCATCGGGCTTGACGAGTCGCTCGCCGCGGAGGACACGGCGGAGCACGTCGATCGCGGCGGGGGCAGTTTGGAGAGGTTGGCGAGGGTGCGCTTCTTGACGTGGCGGCCGTCGCGGTAGGACTCTCGGAGGAGGACGGCGGCGGATGGATGGTGGCGGGCCTGCAGCCGTCCGATGCGCTGCCAGACCTTCTCCACGCGCCTGGTCGTGCCCTTGCACGACAGACCCTCGTGCAGCGTCTGCAGAGCCGTCTCGAGGCGCGCGCCGGCGGTGCCGATGGCCACCGCCCGGCTCTCGTCGAAGACGTGCCGCCCTCGGCGGCGTTGCCGGCCAGGACCCTGGAGCGGCGCGCGAAGCCGCTGGCGTCCAGCACCAAGCCCAGCGTGAGCGGCGGACAGTCGTGGCGCTTCTCCCTGGAATGGCCGTGGCGGGCCAGCGGCTGCCGGTCCGCCGCGCCCTCGCAGCACGTGCTGGTCCGGTCGTGCAGGGTGACGGTGGGCTGCAGGTCGAACAGGTCGGCGGCGCGCTGGAAGAGACGTGTCTCGATCGTGTCGCGGTGGCGCAGCAGGCGGTCGCTGGCGCGCTGCAGGGCGTTCAGGCCCATGGTCTCGCAGTCGCAGCCGAGCAGCTCGCCCAGGGCGCTGCGCTGGCGCAGCCAGTGCCACGAGGCGCGCTCGGAGGCCGGCGCGGCCATGCGGCTGACGAGGCTGCCAAGGACGGCGGCGCGCTGCGGACCGGACAGGCCCAGCTGCTCGAGCAGGGACGGCGGACGGAGCTGCCGCATGGCCCACAGGGCGACGTGCTCGACGCCGACCGAGCGCGGGCGGACCAGCTCCAGGGAGTCGACGTCGACCCGCGGCAGGGCGGCCGACGGGCCCACGGGGGAGACGCCGGCCTGCACCAGCTGGGCAGCGCTGCGCTGGGCCTCGTCCTCGACCGCGGGGGAGCAGGCCCCGAACTCGAGGGAGCGCTGGGGGGCGAGGATGCGCTCGATGCGGGCGCACAGCGCCGGCCAGTCCCCGCGCGGCAGGGCGACGTGGCGGCCGAGGTTGCGCAGGGTGCGCTGGCGCACCCTGGAGCCGCAGCGGACGGAGCGGACGAGGCGGTGGGTGAAGTGGGGCTCCTGGCCCTTGGCGCGGGGGCGAGTGGGGGTCCGGCGGACGAACAGGCTCCGATGGGAGCAGGCCTTGGGACGGGAGTCAAGAAATTTTAAGTTATTAGGTCACTGCATTTGGGGTTTCAGGAGGCTGCCATTGAAAACCAACGACTTGCAGCGCAAAACACGCCGAATTCGGCCAAAATCGCTCCTCGCTTGGCGAACTTGAACTTGGGCCAGGCTCGCGGCCGGCAGCCGTTGCTGACCCCGCTGTCGGCGAGGATCTGCAGCGTGGCGGCCTCGGGATAGCGTTTGCGGCCCTCGGTGCGCCACCACTTCTCGATGCAGTCGACGGCGAACGCCAGGGTGTCGGCGGTGGTGCCGACGAAGACGGTTCCGGTATTGGCCTGCAGGTCGTAGATTCCGTAGGGGATGGCGCGGCCCTCGGCGTCGGAGGGGAAGTCGTGATCGCGCACCAGTTCGGGGGCGCGGTCCCATTTGGCGCCGGCGTCCTTGAACGCGCCGAGGAGTTCCTTCTTCTTGGTGTCGACGCTGATGACCAGGGTGTTCTCGGTGGCGCAGCGCTCGCGGAGCGCCGTGATGCACTGGAATTGGTCGTCGCGGTTCGGATGGGAGGCGCCGGCGAGCTTCTTGTGGTTGACACGCAGCGAGAAGCCCAAGGCCTTGAGGAGACGGGCGACGGTCCGAGCGCAGATGTCGATACCGAGTGCGCCGAGTTCGGCGGCGATCTTGGCGGTCGTATGGCGCGTCCATTTCAACCCGCTGAGCGGGTCGCCGGCCGTCTCGTGCGCCATCAGGGCTTCGAGGCGGGCGATGACTCCCGGCGTTTTTCCGTCGGCTTCCGCCCGCCCCCCCCGCACGGCGCACCCGGTCGACCTCGACATCGTGCTCGACGAGCTCTCGTCGTCCGGTCGCGACCGTGGAGGGGTCGATGCCGAGCAGGGTCGCGACGCGCCAGTCGCCGCCCCAGCCGCACTTGAGCGATTCGAGGCCGGCAAACAGACGCCGCTGCCGTTCGTCGAGCAGGCTGGTGAACAACACGATGGCGGCGCGCAGCTCGGCATCGGGCAGGGGCCGTACGAGTCCGGGCGTGGCCAGCAACAGGCGCCGGGCCCGCAGTTGCCGTGCCTGTTCCGTGCGGTCGGCCGCGCAGTAGAGGAACTGGCCGGCGAGCTTGTGCCGCGTCAGGCGCCCGTCGCGGACGAGCTTGCGCAACGCGTCCTGGGCGTCGACATGGAGCAGGTTGTCGAGCTCCTCGCCGAAATGCCCTGCCTGTGCCTGGTTGACGAACGACTCGGCGGTGGCGACCAGGGTGCCGGCGCGGGAGAACCGGACGCTGCCGAACGCCCACAGTCCGAGCTCGTCGAAGTCGGCGAGTTCGTCGAGGGTGTAGTAGCGGCCGCGATGCGAGTAGCTGGTGCGGGCGGCGAGGTCCTTGAGCTTGCGGAACGCGGTGCGCCGGGCGCGAGGTCGTGCCGAGGCGGCGGAGGCGCGGTCGGAAGCGCTGAAGTGGGCGGAAGTGTCCGCCCGTTGCGAAGCGGGTTTCTGGAAGTGGCAGTTCGAGTCGTCGAGGCGCAAGCGGCTGGCGGCGGTCGAGCGGTCGAAGGAAGCCCGCCGCGCGGCGAAGGACGCGCTGGCGCTGCAGGCCGAGGTGGCCCGTCTCGACAAGCTGCTTGCGGATGCCGGCGTCGCGTCGGACCGGAACGGCGTCATGTCGCTGCGCCGGGAGGTTGCCCGGTTGCGCAAGGCGGCGCCGGGGGTGGAGGTGCAGGCGGCCGAGATTCGCCGGCTGCACAGGGTTCTGTGGAAGGAGCGCGTCGACAAGGCCGCCGTGCGCCGGCTGCTGGACGAGACCGTCCGGCTCTACGCTGGGACGCGGAGGCTTCGCGACCAGCAGGACCGGAGAAGAACCTGCCGCTCGTCGTCGACAATCCGTGCTTCCTGATCCTGCCCTGGATCCAAATCCCCAACCTCGGCTCGCACATCCTCGCCCTCGTCCGCCGCCAACTGCCGGCGGACTGGACCGCACGCTACAAGACGACCCCTGTGCTCATCGAGGATACCGGGACGACCGAACGCTTACGTCTTGTGGTCGGCTTGGATGGTCTACTGGATTCCCGCACTGAAAGTGGTAAGGAACGGGGGAACTGGGGCCAGCTAACTGACGATAAACCATTTATTATGAATGGGTTGAGGGGGCACAGAAACTCACCCTGCCTGAGCGGTAGGTTGTTTTCCACGGGTGTCCATATTCACCCAACGTATGGCTTAAGTCACTGAACAATAAACGTTTACATCGTATTCACGGCAAACGGAGGCCGTCAGGATGCGGATTGGAATCCAGCCGGTTCCCGTATCAACGACGCGTCATCCGGTGGCGCCTCCGTCCGTCGATCCCGGCGGTTCGCTCCCGGCCGCGTGGATCGTCAGCATGAGCTCCGCCTCATCGATCAGCCGATACTCAGGCTCTCGCCCTGACATCTTAAGACTGTTGTCGAGGATGGTCGGCACTCCCTCACCCCGCTTCTCCATGAAGTGCCGGCGATTCGTCGCCAGCCACGGCTCGTCCGGCGCCCGACACTTCGTCAGAAGGCTGCAGACGGCTTCGTTGCGGGCCGATTGCCGGTATGCAAGGCTGTCGACCGCCAATCCGTTCGCGATGTTGCCGGGAGAATAGAGCTCCAGTCTGTTCTTGAACAGCCGCAGTCGGACCTTCGATCCGTACACCGAGTAGTCCCGGTGGACGACCGCATTCACGAGCGCCTCGAAAACCGCAACCATGTCGTACTGCGGCTGATCGATGCGACCGAAGTCCTTGAACGCCTCCGTCCTCATGTTCTTCACCACGAAGCGACAGGCATCCACGATCTGGCGGTCCAGCGGTCCAGAGAAATCCACCGCATCGAGCTGATACCGACGACCGGATTCGATGAGGGCGGCGTCTCCCCGATAAGCGACCGCCTGAACGTAGGCGTTGGGCAGCCAGCGGCTTGGATCCTCGCTGGCCATCAGGACGCCGGCCACGGTCGGCCGCATGGTCCCCTCCTGGTCTGCACGCGCCATGCCAAGCTTGCGGAGAAAAATGTCTCTGTCGCCATCGGACCGCGGCGTCTGGAATCGTTCCCACAGTTCCGGCGCTAGGTCGTCCAGACGGGCGTTTGGCACGACCTGCTCGTCGAAGCGGATGAGGCGCGTCTGGCTGCGCTGCTGGAGCAACCGCGCCAGATACCTGGTCGACATAACCCTCTTCGAATCGGCCACGCGGTGCAGGAAACCGCCGTGGCTCCGGTGAACGAACAGACTCCGTGGCACTTCCACCTTCACCACCGCCCGCTCCGCACCGGATCTAGTGGGCAACCTCAGTCGGTCCAGAACGATGGTGTCGAGCGAAGGCTCAATCTTGTTGACGCAGACCTCCCGCACAAAGTCGACGACCGCGTCGAGACTACCGGTGGGAATACCGACTATCTCGTGGGTTCCGTCGTCGATTCCAAGAACGAACACTCCCCCGCGACTATTCGCGAAGGCGGCGAGCTCGTCGGCAAGCGTGTCACGGCGCGGCCCCCTGATCTTCTCGCCGGCGAAGCGCACCTCCTTGCATTCCAGGAACGTGTCCTCGCCCAGCCGGATCTTGTCGAGCAGTTCCTTGCGGCTGTCAAACATCGGTCGGCTTCCGCCCAAGCCGCCGGTAGCGGCGGCCGAACGCCTCGCGGCCGCCCTCCATCACCCGGCAGACCTCTTCGCGCATGGCCTCGTCCTGCAGCGATCCACACTGCGCGATGACGCACTGCCCGCGTCGGAAGTCCAAGGCGTGCAGCATCTCGGCGTCGCCGTTGACGACGATGTTGGGGTTGTGCGTCACGACGATGATCTGCCGCTGCACCTTGTTCTTGCGGATCAGCCGCACGATCAGGTCGTAGATCAGATGGTTGTCCAGATCGTCTTCGGGCTGGTCCAGCACCAGCGCTTCCGTACCGTGCGCGAGCAGGAAGGCCAGCATCGCGGCCGAGCGCTGGCCGGCCGACGCCTGGGCGATGGGACGGAAGTCGGTCCCGTCCCCCGCACGGTTGTAGTCGATACGCAACGCGTCCTCGGGGAACCACGTCAGCAGGTGGTCGAGGAGGGCGGGCCGGCGTTGCGACTCGCGCGCCAGAAGGTTGTTGAAGTGGCCACCGAAGTCACCGTTTCCGGTGCAAGCACGTTCCAGGCGCGCCTTGAGACCGGCGATGCGCGCTTCGAGGGCCGCCGAGCGCTTCGCGGGGTCCTCCGGCAGTTCGTCGAGCAGATCCGCTACGACGCCCTTCCTAGGCTGATCGTCTTCCAAGACGAGGATGTCCGCGCTGAACCGGTCGTCGAGAACGTCCAGTGCCTCGCGCAGCGATCGTTCAATGACGCGCGGGTCGTCCCCGTAGGCGCGGCTCCGGATGCGCACGAAGGGGTTCTGCGACAGCGTCTGCTCTAGGAAGGCGTTCCGGGCGCCGCTCACCCCGCGGCGGGCTTCCTGCATCGCCGCGAGCTGCTCCCGCGCTTCGCGCACCAGTCGGTCACGTTCCTCCTGCACCGAGTCCAAGCGCGCCCTCTCGCCGTCGAGAAGCTGTCGGACCTGGGTCAGGTGGCCGTACTCGCTCGGGTCGCTCACGCCCTCCGCGCACAGCGTCTCGATCAGATTCCTGTAGTTGGCGGCGGCCCCGTCCACGGCCGACTGCCAGGCGCTCGCTCGCAGTCCGGCGCCCTGGGACTCCGCGGCCTCGCGCAGGCGTCGCGCGCTGTCCTGAAGGCTCGATGCGGCGGTGCGCACATCGGCGGCGAGGGCGGCGATGACCGCGGTGGCCTGCCGGTCCGTCTCTTCGTCGGCATCGAACAGACCGTCGGGCGGATCCGCCGGCTCGAGTTCCGCCGCCACCCGTTCGATGTGATCGGCCATCGCCGCGGCCTCCTCGATCTGGCGATCCGCTTCCACGCGCTGACGGTTGCGACGCCGGTAGCTCGTCAGGATCTCAGCATGACCGGCCTCCTCGAAGCGTTTCAACTTGCGCTCCACGTCCTGCTGCTGGACGACCACCTCGTCCCGGCGGCGCAACCGGCCGTCCAGCTCGCGAATCCGCGCCCGCAGGGCGAGAAAGGCGTCCCGTGCCTCTTGCAGGCGTTCCCGTGGTGCCGTTGCCCCCGCCGCCTCGTCGATCACCTGCATCAGCGCCTGCTGGTTCTCGCCCGCCAAGGCCGCAATCTGTCCCTGGCTGAACAGGCGGATCGGGAATCGATCGCCTGTGACACTCTGCACTGGCGACGCGGACCAGGTGCCGTCGGGCGTCTCTTCCTCGACCGTGCATCGGTCGGCATCCTGTCCCCAGCGCACCCGATACCGCACGCCGTCGCGCATCACCGTCCAGCGGATCTTCGTCTCCCGGGTCAGTCCGCCGCGGTCGGACCGGTTCGTGGGCACCCGGGCGAACGCCTGGAAGACGACGCGGGGCTGACTGCGCTCGTCGAGACGCTTCAATTCGTGTTCACGTCGGGCGGCGAGCCTCAGGGCGTGGACGACGGTGGACTTGCCGGTGCCGCGCCCTCCCACCAAGGCGTTGAGCCACGGGCTGAACGTGAACCGTGCCGGGACGCCGCGGCCCATGTATTGGGCGCAGTCAATCTCCACCTCTTCCACGAAGTGTTCGGGAAGTGCGCACGGATCGAAGGGCTCCGGCTCGTCACTCCGGCGGACCGAGAAGCCCTTGCCGTCCAGCAGCGCGAGGCGCAGTCCGGGCAGCGACGGCGCGGCCATCTTGATCCACGTGTAGTGGGACCCGGGAAAGCGAGTGCCTGTGTCTTGGCTCGGGTGATGCGAGTCCGATCCGAGCACTTCGGCCCAGTCGAGCCGCCGCTGGCGATAGGATTCAGGTTTGACGGACCGCGGATCGACGACCTCCATCGCGAATAGGCCGACTGCGTCTAGCAGCGGCGCCAGCGTGCTTCCGGCCAGTCCCCAAGCTCCGCTCGGTCCATCGACATGAGCGAGAATCGGGATGCCGCCAGCGTTGCCGATTGCTTCGACCACGCCGGTGGGTGCGCTGTTCGCGGCCACGTCGCTCGCACCCCACTGGCCGCGGTAGCCGACGGTCCCGAGCAGAGCCGCAATATCAGCGGACGACTTGTCGGCATCGAGTATTGCTAGGATGTGCACGCCGCCGCCGGCGCTGATCTCCACGCCGGGGAACAGATGCAAAGGGAGGAAGTCGGGGTGCGCATCGCGCTCCAACTCGCCTAGTGCCTCCCGCAGCCGGTCAAACCACTCTCCCGAGTTGTGATCCGTGACCGCCACGCAGTCCACGCCGGCCCTCATGAAGTTGAGCAGCCAGTCCCGCGGGGCGATCTGGCGCAGGGACGCCTGATCCGTCCCTTTGCCGTAGTCCCGGGACGCCGGCGTGTGGGCATGCAGGTCGCATTTCCACCACCGTGCCCCCGGGTAGCGCCAGCGACCGCCGTCGCCACCGGCGCCGCTCGCGCCCCAGCTCGTCGTCATCGCGCTCCCTCCATGTGCGCCGGCCCGTCCAGCGTCCCGGCGACGAGCTCGTCGCCGGCTGTGAACCATCGGGTCTCGGCATCGAACGCACGGGTAGCCGCCTGGATAGCCTGAACCTCTCGCTCCCCGAAATACGGTTCGCCGCACTGCCGGCAGAGCTGTGCCGGTACGGCGACGAGCACCAGTGATAACCCCGTCGGTCGACGTGGAGCGGCTCCGTCGAGCGTTGCATCTCCCCTCGCCGGTGCATGCAGGTCATCGAGTTCTCCCCGTGCGGAATTTCGGTTCCCAGGCGTCCACCGAGAGAGGATACGCTGTGATGACCGCAAGATGGCCAGCATTCGGTAAGAAAACGTGGATGACCCGTTGTCCGCATCCGCAGCCACGGACCAGACAACTCCGGCCATACGTACTCTTCACGCGATGAGCACGGCCCTGCGAGTAGGGTGGGACTAGTTCTCGGCGGCCGGATCTCGAAGAACAGAACGAGGGCCTCCCTCAGGCTGTCGTGCGCGTCGTCCACCGTCGCCCCCTCGCCGGCGATGTCCAGTTCGGGGCAGTGAACCACGTAGCCGTCGCCGGTGCGAACTGCATCGCCTCGCGCAGATCGCCGGTGTGCCTCGCCGCACGTTGTACTCCGTCATGCCGGCTCATGTTGATCACCGTAGCGAAAAAAGAGTAGATCACGACGACGAGGAACAGCAAGAAGAAGATACCCGGCAGACAGGTCTCGACGACACTGAGCTTCCAGTAGCGGCTCGTGTCCCGACCCTCTTCCCAGCATTTCCCACTCTCGGGTGAAGAACTGATAGGCCAGCCCCTTCTCCATCTCCTTTAGGACGCGAAACTTCCCCGTGCTGGGCTGGCGATAGGAGCGGATGATGATATACCAAGAGGCGGACAGCAGCAGGCTGACGCGGACAGCAGCAGGCTGACGCCGACAGCGATCAGCACGCACCTCAGCGCGGCATCGCCGACGCCGAATCGGATCAGCGCCGCTAGGAACACCATCAGGCCCACGAGCAGACTGACGTACAGCCGATTCGCACCCTCGCGTCGATGGCTCACGCGGTCGGCGAGCTCGGCATGGAGCTTGTACATCTCCAAGTGTTCGTTCTCTGTCGAATCGGTCATCGCGAAAGCTCCCTGATAGCGCCGACGATGCTCTAGGTGTTCCACCCGTCGATCCTATCGGCTGCCTGTTTGACGGGCAACGATGTCTTCTGACTACCCCGCGGTGCGATCGCAATGATCCGCTTCGGGCGCTTGAAGCCGTGTTGCGCCAGATTGAGTTCTTCTTCTATCCACTTGCTGCCCGTGGAGTGGGCGCCGGCCAAGATGAGAACGACGCCACACGGATTCATCTGGTTGCGAATGGCGTCGCGCAGTTGGGCGACCATTTTGGCGCCGTGAATCGGATCATCACGAGGAACCGAGTAGATCCGAAAACGGAAGGCTCAATTCGCAAAACGTGTGTGTTTTTATCGAAATATTCTATAATTTTTTCGAATAAGGGACTTGGAGCCCATGACCAACGAGGAGTTCCAGCGCTGGATGGCCGGGGTGGAGCAGCTGACGACGGCCCAGCGGGAGCGGCTGCAGCAGGTCGCTCAGGAGCAGGGGGACGAAGCGGCCGCCCTGGCCGCGATCGAGCTGCGCATCGACGAGAGACGGCGCTGCCGGGCCAGCGGCGCGGTCCGGCGCGGCTACGCAAACGGGCTGCGCCGCTACGCCGCAAGGCCTGCCGGCGGACGGTCAACGCGCTGACCGGGACGCCGCTGGCGGGCCTGCGGGCGCGCGTGGGTGGCCCGCGAGGCGGGAGAGCCGGACGTGCCGCTGGCCGGGCTGGTGGAGGCCGACGAGACGTGCTTCCGGCACAGCCGCAAGGGGGAGCGGGGCCTGGACCGCACGCCGCGCCGGCGCGGGGGGCCGGCCAGGCGGCGCGGCCTGTCGCGGGAGCCGGCGCCGATGCGGGGGGCCACGGCCCGCGGGCGAAAAACGGCGGGCGCGGTGCTGGAGACGGCCAGCCAGGCGAACCTGCAGGAGGCGCGGAAGCCGCTGCGGGCTCCCGACGCCGTGCTGGTGACGGACGGCGGGACAGGCTGCCCGGGCTGCGCGCGCAGCCTGGGGGTCCAGCACGAGGCCGTCAACCGGGCAGCGCCTGCCCGGCAGCCACCCCATCCAGACGATCAACCAGCGCCACCGGCAGCTGCAGCAGTTCCTGCTGCCGTTCCACGGCGTGGCGACCAAGTGCCTGGGCAACCATCTGCGCTGGCATCAGGAGATCGGTCTGGCCAGCCAGCCCTCTACGCGGGCTTGCCTGCTCGCCTCCTCCCTGGCACCCCAATGCACAACACGTTTCGCGAATTGAGCCAAACGGAAACGGTGTCTCGCCCGCGACAGACGTTTGAGTCGGTCGTAATGATCCGAGCATCTCCACGAGTGGCTGATGAAAAGGTGATGCGTCCTCATGGCTACTCTCTCGACCCAAACCTACCGGACGTGGCTGGCATCGAACTCCCGCAAGGCTCCTCGAACCGTCTCGACGAAGTTCATCGCATGGCGGTACGGCGCGTGAATTTCTTCCACTGTCTTCTCCAGCGCGAAATCACCGTAAACCTGATGCACGAGACAGTCGCGTTCTCTCCCCAGTTCGAGGAACGCCTGTCGATCGCGTCATTCGGGGTCGCGTTCGGTACGAGCGGGCAGGGTCGCCGTGCGGCTAGACGCCGGGCCTGGACGTGACGGTCGACGCCGATCGTGTCGACGGCCTGACGGTGCGGCAGCGGACACCCAGCCGGACAGCTGCGGACCACGGCGGCAGGTGCCAGCGTGCCGCGCCTTCATGATTGCAGCGGGTGGCGCCACCTCAAACCTGGAAAGCGGGCAAAGTCGCGGTCGGTCGTGATCCATTCACATCCGTGCTCGATGGCCATGGCGGCTAGGTAGGCATCCGGTATCAGGTTGCCCTTTGCGCCCGCCTCGCCGCACAGACGACGAAAGATCCGCCAGTGATCGCGTCCCGGCGTGACAGCAACGCGATTGGGGCACTGGCGAAGGTCTTCGGCGAACTGTATGGCGTCCATCAACGCGCTCGGAGGCGCAAAGATTCTCGGGTGAGTGACGATACGCAGGAATCCACTGATGACGAGATCGCTCAGCCCGAACGCGGAGTCGGCATTGACAACCGATTCCAGCCAGTCTCGGTAGGACCGATGGTCAGGCGCGTCCTCGCGGTGCGCATAGACGAGCACGTTGACGTCGGGCAGGATCAATCTGTCCCGTCCATTACGTCCAGCATCGCAGCGGAATCGTCCAAGTCGATACCTGGGCGCAACCCCCTACCCCCGCTTGTCGTGAGCCGCACTCGCGCACGCGGTTCGGCACGGGTCGCGCTCCGCGCCAGTCGTTCGCGCAGAGACTCCTCGATGATGGCCGTAAGAGTCATGCCGGATCGGGCGGCCTCTCGCTTGGTCTCCCGAAGGAGCGCATCGCCAAGTCGAATCGTTGTCCTCATGACGCACATTAGCATACAACGCAAGGCATCAATATGTCACAGACCCGAGCACGCCCCATCCCTCGTCTCCCTGTCACGGCGCAAACCGTATCCACGGGTCGGCGCAGGCGCTCCGGGACCGCGACCACGAGCCGCACGTGGTGTCGGGCCCTCGCTCGGTTCGCGAAGCCCGACCGCCAGCCCCGGGACCATGCGACCAGTCCGTGCCGCCTTCGATGCCGTCCTGCATGCCTGGCGACACGCTGTGTCCTGCCCCATTTCATTGCGGTCGAACGTCGTACGGGCCCGAGAGCGAAGCAACGGACCGATGCAGGGAGCCTTCATGACGACTCGCGGGGTGAGGCCCGGGCAGCTGGAGAGCCAGGCACTCCACGCCCCCGCGACGAGCCACGCGGGAACGCCGTTTCGAGCACCCCCCGACGGTCCCGGAAGGCCCGGCCCGGGACGGCGGGCGGTGACTATACTGCGGGAATGCCGGACCGGAGGGAAGGGAACGGTCGCTTGACCCTTGCTGCGGGGGCGGGTGCTACCTTTGGTGGCCATCCACCAAGAGCAGGGCAGCGTGGCGGGAGGACGTTCACGTGGGCGGCGGCCTGCTGTGGTACTACCGCGAAGGGGACAACACGGCGAGGGTGGCGCCGGACGTGTTCGTGGCGCTGGGGGTGCCGCGGGATCCGCCGCGGGACTCCTACAAGGTGTGGGAGGAGGGCAAGACGCCGGACTTCGTGCTGGAGGTGGCGGCGCCGTTGAAGGCGAGGCTGGACCGCGAGGGGAAGCGCGAGCTGTACCAGCGGCTGGGAGTGCGGGAGTACTGGATGCACGACCCGGACGGTGGGCTGCACAGGACGCGGCTGCAGGCGCTGCGGCTGGTGGGCGGAACCTACCGCGCCGTGAAGGTGGAGCGGGATGCCAGCGGTCATATCCGGGCTCGGAGCAAGGTGCTGGGCCTGGACCTGCTGTTCGACGGGGACCGGCTTCGGATTTGGGATCCGGTGGCCGGCCGGTTCCTGCCTACGGTTGAGGAGTTGGAGGCGTGGGCAGAGGCCGAGCGGCGGCGACACGAGATCGAAGCGCGAGCCGAAGACGAGAAGAGGCGGCGACGCGAGGACGAGGCAAGGGCGGAAAGAGAACAGCTAGCGAGGGAAGAGTCCGAAGCCAAACACCGAGCGGAGATTGCAGCACTCAGGAAGCGGCTCGGCAACTAGGCTCGTGTGGTTGGCAGTGCCCCGTCACGTCTCGACGGGGGAGGCTGTAGGACTGAGCGTGAGAGCGGCGGAAATGCCATCCGGCGTGGCTCTGTCCTCGTGGGCTTGTCAGCGGTCCCAGACTAGGATGCCGACTGATTGAGCGCTGACACCTTGGTGTAATCTGGCCCACCCAAGGGTCGGGGAAGAGCCTTACGTTGGCGCCCTAGACCGGAAACTCTGTCTAGGAGCCGCCGATGGTGAGTCCCGCTGCCGTGCCGACCAACCGCAAAGCATTGAGAAGCTGGCCGACGAGGAATGCCCCCGATTACTGTCCCGGCGCAAGTCACTGGATTCCGCAGTGCGGTGCGCGGACATCGGTGCCACGGTATGCGCACGACGATTATCGGAAAACCATGGCGAAACCCTCGGAGTTCACCCCTCCGTGCGATCGAAGCGAACCGGACCTAAGCGCGAAGGATTCCTTCCCAAGGCGCGTAGCAGACCCGTCCCGCGGCCGCTAGCCCCGTCTCAGAGGACCAAAGAACCGACGCCAGCACATCGCCAGACCGGTCCAGACCATGACTGCGACGCCAAGCGAGACGACACCGGCGATCGACTGTCCGATCACTCCATACACCTCTCCGGTGTGCGCAAACCGCAGCCAGCGGCGCACCTTTAGGCCGGGACTGTAGGTCGGGTAGCCCGACCGTTCGACCAAGTCGCCGGTTGACCGGTCGAACAGAAGCTGTTCCGTTTTCGAAGGCTGACGGCCCGTACCGCGGTCCACCATTATCGAGACGGGCTCACGCACGGACTGGGGCAAGCTCAGCCGGATCGTCCGCCATTCGGGTGTCTCCGCAACTGCCTTCGCGGCCAGGGTCTCAAGATCGACCAACGGGGCTGCCGGATCCGACCGAGCGGACTCAGGTTCCGACGCGGCAGACTGCGACGGTGCGCTCGAAGCCTGAGAAGGCGGAGTGTCGCTGGCAAGCCAGTAGACAAAGTCTCCCGCCCACTGATAGGAGATCGAGGCGCCGCTGGCGATGATGATGGCGAGCGGAACAGCCGACCAGAAGCCGATCACGCTGTGCCAATTGAAGTTGCGGGCACGGCCGGTAAGTCCGCGCCTGAACCACAGGACCTGTCGCCACGCTGCCCTGCTCTTGGTGGATGGCCACCAAAGGTAGCACCCGCTCACAAGCAGGAACAGGAAGCCGAGGTTGGCAGTGGCCGTGAACGTGCGGCCGATGATCCGGTAGTCCCCTTCGAGAGCGAACCACCTGTGCCAGTACATGACGCTACGCAGGAAGCGTCGCGTCTGTGTGTTCCCGTCGCCCACCTTCTCGCCCGTGAAACGGCTGACGTATTCGTTGGCCCTGTCGATCCGGACGACCGCCGGCTCCAGCGGATCCTTCGTCACTGCTATCGAACTGACACGAACGCCCGGCGACCTAGCGCTGACCTGCGCGACAAGATCGTCGAGCGCAAGCGGCGCAACGCCCACGGGTGACGGTTCGGCAAGATAGCCGCGAAGGGCCCAGCGATTGAATTGCGCCTCGTAGGTGAGGATCACGCCGGTCGCAGCCATCATGAACACCACGATGGCTGCGGCAACGCCGACCGCAAGATGTATCCAGAAGATCGCCCTGCGCAGGGCCATTACTTGCAAAGTATGCCGAACCGCTCGGCCAGCCCGCCGGAGAGTGCCGTCGAACCGCACCACGTGGGGTGCCTATGCGGCTCCCGCAACCGCGCACGCCAAGGTCAAGACCGAGAGCGCAGGCGGTTTCTCAATCGCCCCTTACTCGGTGGAGTCGCTATCCGAGGGGCTTTCCGGTTCGCTCTCGGACCCACCGTCGGAGTCGGTCCCACCGGGGCAGGCGGTGGCTAGAGCGACACCCGCCGCGATTGATCCAATCGCCACCGCGCGTGACACGAACGAACGACGGTCAACCCGAGTTGAGGTCATTTCCTCGTCCCTCAGCGATGCCTGACGACCAGTGGTGGGCCTAGAGTCTTCCTGTCTGCGCATGATGCTTCTCCTGTCCATCGAGCGTGGAAAAGACGCAACATAGTAGCATATAGGCGCCCAACAAGGGGTGCCAATCAGCGAGGGCCCGTGCCGGTGCGGCACGACGGCTCACTGTCACGATCGTCCAGAGAACGCGTGCATGATGGCGGATCACGGCACTGGGCCAGCGGGCGGCCGCGACTGGTTCGACTGGCTCATCGATCCGCTGCCAACCGACCAGTTTGAACGCGACTACTACGAGCGGCGACCGATTCACATTCGTCGCGACGCATCTCGGTACTACGCCGAGCTGCTCTCGGTCAACGACCTAGACACCGTGCTTGGCACACATGCGGCCAGCTATCCCGACATCAGCCTAGTTCGGGAAGGCGGCGATGTCGATCCAAGCGAGTACACGAGCGGCGGAACCAAGATCCAACCGCTCGAGGTCGCGCGGTGCTTCGATGACGGAGCGACCGTGATCTTTCGGCAGCTACACAGACGTGTACCGTCCCTAGCGCAGATCTGCGTGGCTCTGGGGCGCCACTTCTCTTCGCGTGTCCAGACGAACGTGTACCTGACTCCGCCCGGCGAGCAGGGATTCGCCCCTCATTGGGACACGCACGATGTCTTCGTGTTGCAACTGAGTGGCATGAAGCGCTGGTCGCTCTACGACACCAAGGTGAGGCTGCCCCTGAAGGGCCAGCGCTTCGAGCGGGGCATGCCGCCTGGCGACCTTCAAGACGAATTCGATCTTGGACCGGGCAGCGCCGTATACCTTCCACGTGGCCTGATGCACTCCGCCCGTTCGACGGGCGAGGCGTCGCTGCACATCACGCTGGGGCTCACGGCCTTCACGTGGGCGGAGTTCCTAGCCGAGAGCGTCGCTGCAGCAGCGCTCGGGGAGGACTCGCTGCGCGAGAACCTTCCCCGGCGATTCGCCCTCGATAGCTTCCCCACGGCCGAGCGCACGCGTCTGTTCGCGGAGAAGCTGCAGGTGGTGCAGTCCCGGTTCGACCCCGGGGTGGTCTGGCGGCGATTCACGGACGAGGTGCTGGCCACCGACGTACCGCTGTTCACCGACCTTCTCAGCCAGCGACTCAGCCATGAACAGCTGTCGCACACCTCGCGCGTGAGGCCTCGAGCTGGCCTGCTCAAGGAAGCCCTGACGGACGGTGACATGTGCCTTCTCAGGTTTGGCGGCCGCGAACTCAGGTTGCCCGGCCGGGTGTGGCCTGCGCTCCACTTCGCTACAACCACCGACGAGTACACAGCAACGGATCTGCCCGACTGCCTGGATGCGCAGGGGAAACTGACCTTGGTGGCGCGACTGGTCAGGGAGGGCGTCCTTCAGCGGATCTCTTCCTGACTTCGGACAAGTCGGCCGATTCAGAAGCGCATAAAATCACTGGGGTCTCTTCGGACGGGGCACTGCTCGCTAACGAGCGAAGTGGGCGACTGGCTGACCCCTAATCAGTCTCGATGAGTTGGCTGCGACCATAGGGGTGATGCCGAAGAAGGAGAATCCATGAAGCGGTCCGTTGCCATCCTCTTGGCTGCGCTGCCCCTGTATGCGGCACCTACCATCGACCTGTCCTTGGAAGAGCTGATCAGCGAGGGCTCCGCGCAGTTTGCAAAGAGCTGCGCCGTCGGCTACTGCCATGGATCCGAGGGACGGTCGGCGCGTGGTCCTGCGCTACGCGACCGGGTCTGGGACCCTCACGACCTCTACCGCATCACCGCCGAGGGGCTTCCCGGGACCAGCATGCCTGGCTGGCACGCCATTCTGGGCACTGAAGGGATTTGGGCCGTTACCGCGTATGTGCTTAGCCTTTCGAGCGAACCGCCGACCGGTGCTGCGGCGCTAGTGGAGGCGACGGCCGAACCCGGCGGCCAAGAGCCTTCCGAACTGTCCGACAGAGCTGCCCGCGGCAAGTTCCTGTTCTTCGACCTGACGCGTATGCAACGCTGCGCCGTCTGCCACGAGATGGATGGGCTGGGAACCGCCGTGGGTCCCAACCTTGCGATCGCAGCGCAGTCCAAGACCAGCGAAGAGCTGACGCGGGACATCCTCGAGCCGCACGCGACCATCGCATATGGGTTCGAGCAGTTGCAGCTGACGCTGAATTCCGGGGAACGCATCGAAGGAGTGTTGGCAGACGAATCCGAAGGCGTCGTGCAGGTCTTCGACGCCGCCTCCGTGCCGCCACCACTGCGGTCGGTACGGAAGACGGATCTGCGAAGCCAGCGGACCGTCAGCCGGTCTTCGATGCCCGAGGACCTCGCCACCGTCTACACGGGGGACGAGCTCGCAGCAATCGTCGCCTATCTCGACGAGAGCGCAGAGTAGTTGCGCACGTAGCGCGGGGCAATGCCCAGACGGGATATGGCCCTTCGCCTACGCCCGGCTGAAGACCGAGTCGTTCAGCGAGCCGGTGCTGTCCGCAAACGACTCCAGTCCGATGCCCATGGAGCGCAGGATGCTGACGTACATGTTGGCCATGTGCGAGTCGCCGTTGCGCCAGTATTGCCCATGCTTCAGTCCCATGCCCGCGCCGCCAGCCACCAAGGTGGGCAGGTTGGTCGGATTATGCGTCGTGCTGGCACCGCTGCCGTACAGGACGATCGTGTTGTCGAGCACGGTGCCCTCACGGTCGCGGTAGCTGTTCATACGCTCGAAGAAGTGCGCGAGCTGCTCGCTTAGGAACAAGTCGTACTTGGCGAACTGGTGCTGCCCTTCCTTGTCGGTCGCGTGCGAGAGCTTGTGGTGGGTATGGGTAAGGCCGAGCTTCAGGGGGAACGTGTCGCTGATGCCCATGCCATCCTCGCGATTGAGCATGAACGCGATGGAGCGCGTGATGTCCGCGTCGAAGGCCAGCGAGATCAGGTCGAACATCGTGCGGTAGTAGTCGGCCGGCTCCCCCTCCGGCGTCGCGTCGAGGTCCAGGTGCGAGTAGTCCTGCTCCTTGATGGGAATGTCGATCCAGCGCTCGGAGGCGATCAGACGAGACTCGACCTCGTTCAGCGAGGTCAGGTACTGGTCCATGCGCTCGCGGTCCGAACTGCCGAGCTGGCGGTCAAGGGAACGTGCACTGTCGGCAACCGCGTCCACGAGCTTGATGCGCTTCTGCAGCTGGGTGCGCTGCGTCTCGAGCGATGCGCGGTCTCCCCGGAACAGGCGGTCGAACACGCGGCGAGGGTTGTTCTCGGCCGGAATCGGACGCCCTTCGAGGCTGTAGGAGATCGTGCCCGTACGGGACAGGAACCCAGTGCCGGCATCGATCGAAAGCACCAGCGAGGGCTGGCGGCAGAACTGCTTCGTGTGCTGGGCAACGATCTGGTCAAGGCTGACGGTGTTATACGTGCTCGAAGTCGGGTTGTGCAGCGGCGCGCCGGTGAGCCACATGTCCGAGCAGGTGTGCGGGTCGGCCTTCGGTCCGCTTGGGTGGTGCAACCCACCCATGAAGCTCAGCTGGCCGCGGAATGGACGCAGTGGCTCGGTGGACTTGCCGAAGACGAACTCGCCACCTTCGTCCGAGGCGGTCGGGAACCAGCTCCACTCGTCGATCGCGTTCTCGGCCCGTGGCAGGGACATGCCGTTGGCCGTGTACAGGGCACAGAAGCGACGTGGAACGTCCTCCGCCACCGAGGCGCCCATGGCGTCCAGCACAGGCAGCGCCAGCGAGATCCCCCCGATGCCACGAAGAAATGCGCGGCGGTCGATGGTCTGTTTCGTGCCTACGAGTCTCATGATCGGTCAGTTCTCCAGAAACAAATCGCTTGCGACGACATGGTGCACCATGTCCCGCATCCGGTACCCACCAGGGGCCAACGCAAGCGCGTCTCGCTTCAGCTGCCGGAGTTCATTGTACTTCAGGGTGCGGCCATTGGCGTACGTCAAAAGGTGCTTCAGAACGCTGAAGGCCACCTGGTCGATGCGGTCGTCCGCCAGATAACGCTTCAGTTCGCGAACTCCCGCGATCTCGGTGCCGTCCGGCAGAGCGGAAGCTGCGTCCACCTGCTCCGCCTTGAATCGGCCGGCTGCGTCGATCTCCTCGAACGGCACACCCCACGGATCGATCTTCTTGTGGCATTCAGCGCATCCGGGCTGGTTCCGGTGCATCTCGAGACGCTTGCGCAACGACAACCCCTCGGTCTCGAGCGACAGGTCCGGCACGTTCGGCGGCGGCGGATCGGGCGGCTCGGCTACGATCTTGCGGGCGACCCACGCACCGCGCTTGACAGGGTTCGACTCCCGCCCGTCGGACAGTCCGGCCATGACTGCGGCCTGCGAGAGCAGTCCACCGAGCTCCGGACGGCCGTGTGGCACGGCCACGAACTCGAGTCCAGACTCGACCATTTCACCCAGTCCGTAGTAACTGGCCACCACCTCGTTGGCCATCAGGAAGTCGGACTCGACGAAGTTGCTGGCGGGAAGGTTGTGGCGGATCAAATACTGGAGCAGCTCGACCGGCTCCTGCCGCAAGTTCACGCGGGCTTCGCGGGTCAGGAGCGGGAAGCGCTCGCGATCAGGCTCCAGGACATCGAATTTGTCTAGGGCGAGCCACTGCGACGTGAACTGCTGCGCAAACTCCGAGAAGCGGGGATCCGCGATCATGCGGTCCACTTCCTCGGTCAGCTGGCCGCGGAGGGCTCCCTGCTCGGCAAGATTCCTGGTGCGCTGGTCGGGAGGACCATTCCAAAGGAAGTACGACAGCTTCGATGCAAGCTCGGTCTCTTCGATTGGCTCTGCCTCGGGAGTCTCGCTGCTCTCCACGAGGAGCAGGAACTGCGGTGATGTCAGGGCGACGCGCAACGCGTCGGCGATGCTCTCGCGGAAGCCGGCTCTCCCGTCGAAGGCCTGCCGGTACGCTCCCAGCAGGGCGGTCTCCTCCTGCGGCCTGGCGGGCCGCCGAAACGCCCTGGCGGCGAAACTGCGGATGATCTCCCGCGCGTAGGCTTCGCCATCGGACCTACGGCCGGACTCCACGAAGATGCTCTGGTGCGAGCGCGGAGGCCAGCTCTCGTAGAACGGGCCCTCGAACTCCACCGAGCGCACCAAGAGCCGCGGCATGTCGCGTCCGTCCGTGTGCTCGCTCCGAACGGCGATCTCGCGGATCCCCGCCAGATAGTTGACGTTGTCTTCCTCGACATCGGGACTCGGATAGTCGCGGATCGCGCCCTCGAACACGAACTTCGAGATCTCGTCACTGTGAACGGGCTGGGCCTTGCCAACCGGAGCGAACGTGCTCCCGCAGTCGCGCCGGAGTCCGAGATGCACGCCGAGCCGCGGTACGCGCGCCTCGAATGCCTCGAAGCGATCCCGGATTTCGTGGTCCTCAGGCAGCGGAGTCAGGACCACCTGCTCGATTGGCCTGGGGCCGTTCCGCACCACGCCCACCTCGAGCGGTCCCGCCGGGAGCCGCAATGCGACGAAGGCGGGCCGGTCGAGTGTGCGAGCGAATTCCCGCTTGCCCAGCGACAGGCTCACTTCCTGCGGCTTGTCGGGAGGTGGCTCCACGAACCGGCGACCGGGCTCCACCAGCGTCTGCAACTCGGCCGGCTCCAAGGCGCGACGGTAGAGGCGCGCATCGGCGATTTCACCGACGAAGTTCGGCGTGTCCCCAACGCGACCGATCTGGAGATCGAGGTCTAGGTTGCCCAGGTTCTCCGCATCAAGAGATCCCGTCGCCATCGGGTATCCGTTGACGTATAGTTGCGTGCCCCCTTTGCCTCTCCGCACCACAGCGGCCACGTGCTGCCACTTCTTCGCCTTGATCATTCGCAACGGGGAGACGACACTGCCGGCCGAGGTCAGGTCAGGTCCCAAGGCACCTATGCCAAGCGCACCCCGCTGGTCGGCCAGTTCGAAGTACCATCCACGCGCCCACTCGTGCGAACCGAGAGCCACAATGCCCGACCTCTGCAACTTCTCCGGACGGATCCATGCCGCCACCGTGAAGTCCCCCTCGCCCACGTCCATCGAGGGCCGGGCCTCGAGACTGACCCAGTCACCGGTTCCCTGCAGCGACACCGCCTCGCCCAAGGGCGAGTCCACGACGCTGGCGCCTCCGTGACGGCGGATCGCCTCGCTTTCGTCTCGGGGCCAGGTGCCTGACAGATCCCGCATCAGATCGGTGGCGGGCGAGGGTGGCGGAGGCACGGGTCGCGAACCTTCGTGCACATCCACCTGGTACACGCCGCCACGCTCGATCGTGACGGGACGGGCTTCACCGGGTTCGGCAAGGACGATCGCCTTCGGGCCGGCGGGATCCTGCGGGCCGTCGCCCTTGTCCAGCAGCAGACCGTCGTCATACCTTGCGGCATGAACCGTCACGCGGAAGCGCCCGTAGTCCGGCAGTTCGCGCACCGAGATCTTGAAGTTGGCCTTCGGGCCATAGGTGCCCTCGCTTCGGAAGATCTCGTCCGTCGGGATTGCGGGCCGAAGCAGCAGACCCTCCGGCACGGTTGTGTAGGGCGTGCCCTTGGGGTAGCCCTTGCTGCCCCGCATCCCGGCGAACACAGCGTGGTAGAGACTGTCGTAGTCGCGCCACCCGCGCACCGTGGCATTGCCCTTGTAGCCCTCGTGGAAACGGTACTTGGTCCGCATTCTGCGGTGCTCGAACGGAAATTCTTTCTCCGGCACCGGCTCCTCGATGACGTAGTCGGCGTCGTCCAGAAGCTGGCTGTTGGCGCCGAGGATGAGCTTCACAGGCAGCGGCGTCGGGTTGAGCGCCCGTCCCAGATCCACGCGGAACCTCTGGATGTCGGGCTTGGTGTCCGGATCGACGATCGCGTGCCCCAGGGCCTCCGAAGCGATGTCGAAGTAGGCCTCCATCAGCAGCGGTGAGAACTCCAGCGTTTCGGCATTGTTCACGAAGCCGTCCTCAGACACGGCGTCGGGCGGCAGGATGTCCGTCAGGTCGTCCTCCAGATGCAGGAGGTCCCTAATCGTGTTGCGGTACTGGGCAACCGTAAGGCGCCGCACGCTGCCGTTCTTCGGTGTGGGACGGGATCGGGCAAAGTCCAAGGCGCGCTCGATCCACGCAACCGCAGCGCTGCGGTCGGACTTCGTGGGCTGCGGAGCACCCTCCGGCGGCATCGATCCGTCGCGAAGGTGGCGGTGAATGGCCTCCCAGAGCCGCATGCGCCGATCCGGAAGCGAGCCGTCCAGCACGTCGAGGCGGATGCCCGACAGCGCCACGGTCTCGTTGTGGCACGGAAGGCAGGTGCTGGCAATGAACGGCTGCAGCCCGTCCTCGAAGGACGGCCCAACGGGCGTCGAAACCGCCTCGGCGGCGCGGGCGGAGACCGCATGGCCGATCCATGCCGCGAGTGCGGCCACCACTAGCGCAACGACACTTGACGTGCGCGCACCACGGAGCCCAGCGTGATCAATCATTGGCAACCGGGGACCTTGGGGCGTGGCGTGGCGCGGTGGCCCTAGCCCAAGCGTCCAAGATCATGGTAAACGGTCGGCTTGCTGGACGGCTGAGCGGATACCATCGAGTGGCCATGATCGACACCGCGGCTAGAACACTGACGCGACGTAGGTTCCTGCTAGCCGCTGCCACGGCTGCGACGGGGCTTCGCGGGACAACGGCGGCCGCAACCACGCAGAAGGACGCCGAGGGGTTCTTCACAATCGGGCAGAAGGGGGGCCAGTGGTGGTTCCTTACACCTGATGACCGCCAGCCGTTCTTCTCTCTGGGTCTGAACCACATGGACCCCGCCAGCCTGCGGTATCCCGAGAACACGCACATCTGGCGTGAGCAGTACGGCGGCAGTGCCCTGCGCTGGATCCGGGAGTCGGTCGCCCCGAACCTCGATAGCTGGGGATTCAACACCGTCGGCTGGGTGCAGGAGGTCACTGTTCGCCAGTGGCGTCACTCGCGGCCGTTCACGGTCGACGAATACCGCGCCTTGGAGATGCCGTTCTGCCACCTGATCCCGTTCACGGAGTCACACCAGTGGGAGAAGCACACGATTCACTTCGACTTCCGCAGCGCCGAATGGGCCGAATGGGCCGACTACGTCGCGCGGTCGCACTGCGGGGCGCTGCGGAAGGAACGCAACCTTATCGGCTATTTCTACAGCGACTGCCCGACATGGACGCACGACCGTCCCCAGAACGAATGGCGCGGACCGATCTTCGATCCGGACCTCCTCGAGACGGCGGCGGGACGTCGCGAACTCACCGAACTGGCCCGCACCTACTATCAGACGACGCACGATGCCATCCGGCGCTACGACCCGCACCACCTGCTCCTTGGCGACCGGTACGAGGCGAACGCCCCAATCGCCGAACAAGTCGTCCAGACTGCTGTCCCGTTAGTCGACGTCCTGTCGTTCCAGGACTTCCGGGATCCAATCCGGCACCTTGAGCACTGGCACCAGTCCACAGACAAGCCAGTGCTGCTGGCTGACAGCGCGCGGGTTCGGAGAACGCCCTCGGAAAGCGGATTCGTGCCCAACGACGGCGAGTGGTACCAGGAGATCGTGGACGCCCTGTTCACGCAGCCGGGCTGCATGGGCGTGCACCTCTGCGGTGCGTACCAGCGCAACAAGGCCCGCCGCAGGGGACTGTTGGACGAGATGGAGAACCCGGACAGCGAGCATGTCGATCGGATACGCGCGACGAACCAGCGAGTCGCCCAGCAACTCGCTGCCCAGTTCTAAGCCGTGACCAGCACCCGCGAACGGAACAATCCACGACAGTCAAGCTAGCCCAAGTTCGCCAAGCGAGGAGCGATTTTGGCCGAATTCGGCGTGTTTTGCGCTGCAAGTCGTTGGTTTTCCATGGCCAGCCTCCGGAAACCCCAAATGCAGTGCCACAACAACTTGCAATTCCCTGACTCCCGTCCCAGGGCCTGCTCCCATCGGAGCCTGTTCGTCCGCCGGACCCCCCACTCGCCCCCGCGCCAGGGGCCAGGAGCCCCAGTTCACCCACCGCCTCGTCCGCTCCGTCCGTTGCGGCTCCAGGGTGCGCCAGCGCACCCTGCGCAACCTCGGCCGCCACGTCGCCCTGCCGCGCGGGGACGGGCCGGCGCTGTGAGCCCGCATCGAGCGCATCCTCGCCCCCCAGCGGTCCCTCGAGTTCGGGGACTGCTCCCCCGCGGTCGAGGACGAGGCCCAGCGCAGCGCCGCCCAGCTGGTGCAGGCCGGCGTCTCCCCCGTGGGCCGGGCGGCCGATCTGCCGCAAGTCGACGTCGACTCCCTGGAGCTGGTCCGCCCGCGCTCGATCGGCGTCTAGCGCGTCGCCCTGTGGGCCATGCGGCAGCTCCGTCCGCCGCCCCTGCTCGAGGAGCTGGGCCTGTCCGGTGCGCAGCGCGCCGCCGTCCTTGGCAGCCTCGTCAGCCGCATGGCCGCGCCGGCCTCCGAGCGCGCCGCGTGGCACTGGCTGCGACTGCGAGACCATGGGCCGGAACGCCCTGCAGCGCGCCAGCGACCGCCTGCTGCGCCACCGCGACACGATCGAGACGCGCCGCCGACCTGTTCGACCTGCAGCCCACCGTCACCCTGCACGACCTGACCAGCACGTGCTTCGAGGGCGCGGCGGACCGGCGGCCGCTGGCCCGCCGCGGCCATTCCAGGGAGAAGCGCCACGACTGTCCGCTGCTCACGCTGGGCCTGGTGCTGGACGCCAGCGGCTTCGTGCGCCGCTCCAGGGTCCTGGCCGGCAACGTCGCCGAGGGCGGCACGCTGCAGGCCATGCCGACGGCCCTGGACGCGCCGCCCGAGGCGGTCGTCGTGCTCGACAGGGGTCTCGCCACGGAGGGGAACGGCGAGACGCGCCTGCGCTGCGCGTCCGCGCAGCGGGCGGCGCAGGAGCGGGCGATGGCGGGGCAGGCCGGCGTGCGCCTCGAGACGGCTCTGCGGACGCTGCACGCGGGCCTGTCGCGCCAGGGCACGACCAGGCGCGTGGAGAAGGTCCGGCAGCGCATCGGACGGCTGCAGGCCCGCCATCCGTCCGCCGCCCCGCACGACGCGATCGACGTGCAGGCCGACGCCAGGGGCCGCAACGCGACGGCGGTGGCCTGGAAGTGGCAGCCGCTGGAGGGCAGCGGGGCGACCCATCCCGGGGTCCACGGCCTGCGCACCAGCAGCGTCGGCTGGGACGCCGAGCGGCTGTGGCGCACCTGCGTGACGCGGACCGACCTGGAGGATGTCTTCCGCTCCCTCGGGAGCGCACTGGGACCGCGCCCGATCCACCACCGCAGGCCCGCGCGCAGCGCGGGCCACCTGTGCCTGTCGGTGCTCGCCTGCCAGCTGGTCCCGGTGGTCCAGCAGCGCCTGCGGGCGGGCGGGGCGACGGCCAGCTGGACGACGCTGCGCCGTCGCCTGGCTGGCCAGCGGCGGGTGACCGCGGTCTTCCGCCGGGCGGGGTCCGCAAGCTGGTCGTCCAGCCCAGAAGACGAAAGGAAAATGCACGGAATTTAGTGCCACACGCCTGATTCCACGACCGCAATGTGCTCATTGCAAACGACTTATGAAATTGGGTGGCAAACTTGGGCTAGACTGGTGCCGTGCCACAGGCACTCTCCATGGCGGCTTCAAGGCCTTCCCCGCTGGAAAAGGCGAAGCTGTTCGGCTTGGTGGGCGGGGACCTTCGGCGGGTTGAGGACTTCATCGAGCTGGAGTCGATCTCGTGCGCCGAAGTCGTCACCGAGATCAGCGCGCACCTGATGGCCAGCGGCGGCAAGCGTCTCCGGCCAGCGCTCGTACTCTTGTCCGCCCGTGCCTGTGGAGCCGAAGGCAATGCACCCATCCGCATGGCGGCGGTCATGGAGCTGATCCACGTGGCCACGCTTGTCCACGACGACGTCATTGACGTCGCCGAGACCCGTCGTGGTCGGCCCTCCGTCAACGTCACCTGGGGCAACCAGGTCAGCGTGCTGGCTGGTGACTGGCTGTACATGCAGGCGTTCCGCCTAGCGGTGGAGCAACGCAACTTCGCGATCCTCGACATGCTGATCTCCCTGACCCAGCGGATGGTCGAGGGTGAGCTGATGCAGGCCGACATGCTGGGTCGGCTGGACGTTACGGAGCAACAGAACGAGGACCTGATCGAGCGCAAGACCGCTTCCCTGCTCGCCGCCTGCAGCCGGCTCGGCGCGATGCTCGCGGAAAGTGATGCCCGCATCGAAGCGGGCTTGGAGACGTTCGGCTGGAACCTGGGCCTAGCGTTCCAGCTTGTGGACGACGTTCTGGACTTCGAAGGAACCGAGAGCGTGCTCGGGAAGCCGGTCGGCAACGACCTGCGCGAGGGTAAGGTGACCCTGCCCGTCATCCTCGCCCTGCAGTCCTGCACGCGTACGGAGCGGATCGCGGTGGAGACAGTGATGCGGGAGGGTGGCTACGAGAGCGTCTCGCTGCGGCAGGTGCAGGAGATCCTGGACCGCTACGGCACTCTCGCGGCTGTGCGGCAGCGTGCGCTGCTCTACTGCGAGAGGGCGCTGGAGGGCCTCGAGCCGCTGCCCGAGACGCGCTTCAAGCGTGCGCTGGTCACCGCCGCGGAGCAGTGGGGCGCACAGCGCGCCAACTAGGCCGGCACCAAGGGCCGGCCGTTGCCTAGGCCCAGAGCTCGTTGACCGGCGCGTACGCGTCGTCGTCGGCGACCGGTACGTAGTAGAATCCGCGGTCCAGCGGATCGTCGTACCGAACCGTCGTCCAGTCGATGCCCAGCGCGGAGTAGATCGTGGCCTCGATGTCCTCGGGGCGGATGTCGCGGTCGCGAGACCAGCCGGGCTCTGTCGTGAACGCTCCAGGGCCCCTGCCTCCCGCGTCATTCGTTGCCCCGATGATGGTTCCGCCCTTTATGCCGCCGCCGGCGAGCACATAGAACATCTGGAGGTAGTGGTCCCGCCCCTGGCGGCCCGAGGACAGTCCGCCCGGCGTGCGGCCGAACTCGCCGCAGGCGACCACGAGCGTCTCGTCGAGCTTGCCCGACGCGTCCAGATCCTCGATGAGGGCGGCGAAGGCTGGGTCGAATTCCCGAGTCTTGCGGTAGATGCCGTTGCCAGCCCCGGCCGGCTGGTAGATCGACTGGTGGTGGTCCCACCCGTTTAGGTCGACCTGTATGAAGCGCGTGCCCTGGTCGTGCTCGATGATCTTTCTGGCGACGAGGACGGAGTTGCCGAAGTTGGTGTTCCCATAGCGCTGGCGCTCCTCTTCCGTGAACTTGAACGCCGTCTCGACGGCGGGGCTGGCCATGAGGCGCCTCGCCTCGTGGTAGAGCAGAGCCATACCCCGTGGCTCCGCGCCCAGCGGTGACCCGTCCCCGCGGTGGGCGCCGTCCAGCTGCTGCAGGAGATTCCAGCGCCGCTCGAATGGACCCGAGCCGCTGGGGTGGGTGGCCGCCGCCAGTCCATCCGCATTGGCGACGGTCCGGAACGGCCCGTACTCGACCGGGAAGTAGCCCCCTCCCGGGATCCTGCCCCCGAACGCGATGAAGGTCGGGAAGCTCTGGCCCTCGATGCGCTCCGGCTCCTTCTCGATCGCCACCACGCTCCCGATGTGGGGCGCGATGCGGCCAGTGACGGATGTCGGATTGCGGCCGATCTGCATCCACGACTGTGCTAGCGGATGCGCCCGGGCCCACGAAAGACCCGAGCGGACGATGGCGATCTTGTCCGTCACACCGGCCGTGTTGGGAAGCAGGCCCGTGGGCAGGGTCAGGTCCCCGAACTTCTCCGGCTTGAAGGCCGCGGGGGTCACGCCTTGCTGGTCCTTGAAGTCGAAGGTGTCGACGTGGCTCGGCGCGCCACGCAGGAACAGGAAGATAACGTTCTTGGCGGTGCCCTTGGGAGTGACGCTGCCGAGCGTCTCTGTGGCCCCGCTGACCGCCTTCGGCGCTGCAAGCGCGAAGCCGCCCAGCCCGGTCGCCATGTGCTGGAAGAACAAGCGCCTGGTGTGGTGCGGCCGCTCGAAGAAGGCCGTGTGATCCGGATTGCGCCGAGCAATCAATCGGTCGAAGCGTTCCCTTTCGGTCATCTGTGCCTCCAGCCTGTGCCTAGTAGTTGTACATGAAGTCGATCTTGTTCAGGATCGCCCAGAAGAGGTCCCTGGACCGCGCATTGCGGTCGCCCGAGGACAGGTGCTCGACCCCAATCGAGAGCTCGTCCGCGGACGGCCGCCGCCCCAGGGCGCTCAGGAAGAGGTACGTGACAAGACCCTGGTCGTTCTCGCTCCGTGCCTCGGCCAGCGTCCCGGTGTCCGACTCATTGGGATAGGAGCTGAGCAGGTACCGGTTGTTCATCAGGGCCAGCGCCTGAAGCTGGCCGGGAGCTGCACTGCGGGGGGTTCCCTCTCGATCGCCAGGCGTGAACGCCTGCAGCAGCGTACGAATGACCGCCCCTCCCCTGCCCCCGGGCATGTCGCGCACGTCGGGAAACTGCATGGCGAAGCCCAGTTGGCGTATCGTCGGCGAGACGTAGTAGCGCGGGCCCCTCCCCGTGGCCAGCATCACAGCGTCGAGCATCTGCTCGGCGGAGAGCCGCTTGACCTGATGTCGCACGAAGTATCGGTCGTAGAGCGGGTTGAAGGCGCCGTCGTAGCGCGACGACAGCTGATAGGTCCGCGATGTCGTGATCTCGCGCATCAACCACTTGAGGTCGAAGCCGCTGTCGCGGAACCCTTCGGCAAGCCAATTGAGGAGGTAGGGGTGGGAGGGCTGGATCTCCCAACCAGTCGGCGGCGGTGACGCAGGATCAATCAGCGAAAGGTCGAACTGGTCGGCCGGTTCAACGATGCCGCGCGAGAAGAAGGCCTTCCAGATGTAGTTCACGGCGGCGCGGGCAAACTGCGGATCGGCCGTCAGGTGCATTCCGACCTGCTGCCGCAGCCGCAGCCCCGCTGGCACGATGGCGTTTTGCGCGAAGGGATAGTTCGCCCCTGCGGTCTCCTGGGAGTGCAGCCGGTCAGGACGGTTCCCGCCTTTCGTCTGTGCGAGGTACACGCCCGCCGTGTCGCCGTTGCCAGCACGCTGCGTCCGGTCTTGCGCGAGATCCCGGAGGATGTAGTACTGGGGATTGACTCTGTTACCGTTCTTGGGATTCACGGGCCGCTGGCGACCGGGCACCCGCCAGGTCTGGTAGCGCGGTACGGAGGCGAAGAACGCCGCCAGCCCCCAAGCTTCCTGACGCTTCGCCGCGGCTCCCCAAACGCTGAGGTCGTCCAGATGGCCGGCACCGTCGTGGCAAAGGATGCAGTCCAGCGACGAGATGCCCAGAAAGTCGCGCGCCGTGATGAACGCAAGCGTGTCGTAGGTGTCCTGGATCGGCCCGCCAGTGGTCCGGCCGCCCACCACGTACGCAGCCGCCGACGGCTTGACCGGGTTCGTCTGGTAGTTCCTGACGACGCTCAGGTACTGCTCGTAGCTTGTGTAGCCACTCGGATAGGTGCGGCCGTCGCTCACCCCCTGCGCGGTGAGCATCTCGACCGCCATTTGGTCGTAAGGCTTGTTGGACCGCATCGACTCCAGCAAAAACAGGTGGAAGGAGTCGCGCGTGTCGCGATAGCGGTTGACCTGGGCCGTGACGCGCGTGTTGCGGAACAGGTCGCCGAAGAACATCGCCCACCGATCCGCCCACTCGTCACTGGCGAGAAGCCTGTCGACTAGCACCTCGCGCTTGTTCGCGGAATCGTCGGCCAGAAACGCGAGGACCTCGTCCCGGGTCGGTATGCGTCCAGTGAGGTCCAGCCGGACGCGGCGCAGGAACTCCTGGTCGGTCGTCGGGAAGGTCAGGGGCACGCCGGCGGCACCAGCGACGGCCTCGATGCACCCGTCAATGCCTTGGCACGGGGAGAACGTCGCATTGCGTGGAACCGGTCCCGTGGACGCCGACACCTGCGCCTGCACAATGGACCGCGGCCGCGGCAGCAGACCCATGACCTTCTGGGTCTCGCGCGCCCGGCTCTGCATGACCGAGTACTCCTCCGCACTGGTGCGGTACGAAACCAAGCCAGTGTCGGAACCGACGTACGTGCAGCCCCCGTGGCTGGGGAACGCCCCACCATCAGCGAAAGCCACACCTGACAGGCTCAGTGCAAGTAGAACGCCGAATAGCAAGCGAGCAGTCTTCACAATTTGCACCTTTTCCCTAGCTCAGTCCTCAGGACCCTGTGCAGCATCCTCAGGATCCCATCCACCCGATCCTGATCCTAGCATCCACGACAGGATTCCACAGGGGATGGACCGTCCGTTGAGTCCCGGCCACCGCATTTTTTGACGGCTATTTTTCATTTGGATCAATTTGTTGAATATATGTATTTTGATCGTTACATAATTTAATTGATTTACAATGAGGGACTTGGAGTCCATGACCAACGAGGAGTTCCAGCGCTGGCCGGCCGGGGTAGAGCAGCTGACGACGGCCCAGCAGGAGCGGCTGCAGCAGGTCGCCCAGGAGCAGGGGGACGAAGCGGCCGCCCTGGCCGCGATCGAGCTGGGCATCGACGAGAGACGGCGCTGCCCGCGCTGGCGGGCCTACGGGCGGGCGCGGGTGGCCCGCGAGTCGGTCCGCGAGGCGGCCGGCCGCTGCGGGGTGGCGCTGGCGGCACCGCTGCGGGGCGCAGGCGGGAGAGCCGGGCGGGCCGCTGGCCGGGCTGGTGGAGGCCGACGAGACGTGTTGCCGGCACAGCCGCAAGAGGGAGCGGTGCCTGTCGCGGGAGCCGGTGCCGGCGCGGGGGGCCACGGCCCGCGGGGGCGGGACGGCGGGCGCGGTGCTGGAGACGGCCAGCCAGGCGAACCTGCAGGCGGCGCGGAAGCCGCTGCGGGCGCCCGACGCCGTGCTGGTGACGGACGCCGGGACAGGCTGCCCGGGCTGCGCGCGCAGCCTGGGGGTCCAGCACGAGGCCGTCCACCGGGCGGCCGGACAGCGCCTGCGCGGCAGCCACCCCATCCAGACGGTCAACCAGCGCCACCGCCAGCTGCAGCAGTTCCTGCTGCCCTTCCACGGCGTGGCGACCAAGTGCCTCGGCGACCATCTGCGCTGGCATCAGGAGATCGTCTGGCCAGCCAGCCCTCCCCGCGGGCCTGCCTGCCCGCCTCCCTGGCACCCCAATGCACACGTTTCGCGAATTGAGCCTTGCGTTCCGTGTCGGCTTCGGAACGTTTCCTTCGGTGCGCCGCCAACACCCTGACAGGCGCAGGCAGGGTACGAAGTTGGCAGTATAGTAACGGGCAGTATGGGTTCCGTGTGGGCCCGACAGGACAGGCGCCTGAGGCTCGTTTCCGTGAAGGCAGGTCGAATCGCACCCGGGCTTGCCGTCGCGGGGATCCTAGTGGCGGTCGGGTCGACCACACTGGCGGGCCAGGCACCCCAGATCGACCCGCGCAGCGTGGCCCCCTACGTGCCCACGCCGTGGGACGTGGTGGACCGGATGCTGCAGGTCGTGGAAGTCTCCTCCGAGGATGTCGTGTACGATCTCGGCTCCGGCGACGGACGCATACCGCTGCGGTCCGCCAAGCAGTTCGGCGCCAGGAGCGTGGGCTTCGAGATCAACGCCGACCTAGTCCAGGAAGCAAGGCTTGCGATCGCCGCAGCAGGGGTCCAGGACCGGGCCAAGATCGTCGAGCAGGACATCTACGAGGCCGACTTGTCGCCAGCGACAGTGGTGACGATCTTCCTCACCACCTCCGCCCAGCGCCGGCTTCGTCCAAAGCTTGAGCGGGAGCTCCGGCCCGGATCGCGGATCGCGTGCTACAAGTGGGAGATCCCGGGATGGAACCCGGTGAACACGGTGACCGTCCAGGTCATGGGTGCAGGCCACCCGATCTACGTCTACCAGGTCGGGCAGCAGCGCTGAGCCCCGGCCCGGGCCGTGAGGTCCAATCCGGACGGACACTGCACTGAGTGTTATAGAGAGACTACGCAACCATGGCGGATGCAAACAGAGCGGGCCCGCTTGTCATCGTGGAGTCCCCGACGAAGGCCCGGACGATCAAGAAGTTCCTGCCGGCCGATTTCCAGGTGAAGGCCTCCGTGGGACACGTTCGCGACCTGCCCTCGAGCGCGAAGGACCTGCCGGCCAAGGCGCGAAAGGCGCCGTGGGCGCGTCTCGGCGTGGAGATCGGCGAGGACTTCAAGGCGCACTACGTTGTCCCGAAGGAAAAGCAGCAGATCGTGCGGGAAATCAAGGCCGCCGTGAAGCAGGCGAGCCACATCTACTTCGCAACGGACGAGGACCGCGAGGGGGAGTCGATCAGCTGGCACCTGGCCGAACTCCTCAAGCCGAAGGTGCCCCACGAGAGGCTCGTCTTCCACGAGATCACGCGGGACGCGATCGGCAAGGCACTCGACAGCCCGCGCACCATCGACCACCACCTCGTCGGGGCGCAGGAGACACGCCGCATAGTCGACCGCCTGTTCGGATTCGAGGTCAGCTTCGTGCTTTGGACCAAGATGGTCCAGGGCCTCAGCGCGGGTCGCGTGCAAAGTCCCGCAGTGAAGCTGCTGGTCGACCGCGAAAGGGCGCGGATCCGCTTCAAGGACGCGGCGTACTGGGGCCTCAAGGCCAAATTTCTCAAGAACGGAGAGCGATTCGAAGCGCCTCTCGTGCAGCTCGGCGGCAAGCGCATCGTGGTCGGCAAGGACTTCGATCCCGACACCGGACGCCTGCGGGAAACGCCGTCCGCACGTGGCGAGCGGCTGCTGATCCTCGATCAACGTGCTGCTGCGGAGTGCCAGGAGAGGCTCCGCACGACCTTAGTGAGCGTGGAGGCCGTGGAGGAGAAGCCGTTCAGCTCCGAGCCTCACGCGCCGTTCGTAACCAGCACGCTGCAGCAGCAGGCCAACGCCAGGCTGCGTCTGCGCGCCAGGGACACGATGCGCCTCGCCCAGCAGCTCTACGAGAACGGCTTCATCACCTACATGCGCACGGACTCGACGGTCCTGTCTGACGAGGCGAAGTCGGCTGCGCGGGACCTGATCGTGGAACGCTTCGGCGAGCGTTACCTGTCCGAGAAGGTGCGCTACTACCGCAACACTGTCAAGAACGCCCAAGAGGCACACGAGGCGATCCGTCCAGCGGGCGGGAAGTTCCGGGCGGTCGAGGAGGTTCGACGGCTGCTGGGCGACGAGCACGCACGACTCTACGAAATGATCTGGCGACGGACCCTGGCGAGCCAGATGCGCAACGCCCGCGGCACCACCTCAACCGTCACGGTGCAGGCCGGCGATATGCGCTTCCAGGCCTCAGGGCGCCGTGTCGAATTCGCTGGCTACCTTATGGCCTACCGCAAGGATCTCGCCGTCGAGGACAAGGAAGCGGGCGGCGACGACAGGACTAGGCTGCTGCCAGGCAACGTACGGTCGCTGCCGAAGCTGCAGCCTGATGATGTCCTGGTCGTGGAGGACGCCGAGGCATCTGAGCGCCACACGCAGCCACCGCAGCGATACACCGAGGGCAGCCTGATCCGGGAGCTTGAGAAGCGCGGCATCGGAAGACCGAGCACTTGGGCTACGGTCGTCGACCTAGTGCAGTCGCGTGGCTACGCGTTCCGGCGCAGAGGCGCACTGGTGCCAAGCTTCACGGCGATTCTGGTGGTCCGACTCCTGGAGGACCACTTCCAGCAGCTTGTGGACTACCAGTTCACGGCTCAGCTCGAGGACCAGCTGGACGCCATCGCCCGCGGGGAGATGGCGCGTCAGGCATGTCTCAAGACCTTCTACTTCGGTTCCCGCACGAACGGGGACCCCGTCGGGGGGCAGCAGGGTCCCAGCGGTCTCGAGGGTCTCGTGAAGACCGCAAGGGAGAACATTGCGCCTCGAGCGGTTTGCAGCATGTCGATCGAGGATTCCGACAGGGACCGCACCATCCAGGTGAGGATCGGCAAGTTCGGTCCGTTTCTCAGCGATCCGGAGGACGAGTCGCGCACCTGCAGCGTGCCCGACGACCTGCCGCCCGACGAGCTTACGGCCGCAAAGGCGCGGGAGATGCTGGATGACGCCAACCGGGCGCCGGTTCTCCTCGGCGAGTCGGAGTCCGAGGGGGCGGTCTACCTCATGCACGGTTCCTTCGGACCGTACGTGCAGTTCGGCAACGACAAGAGGAAGAAGGGCACGAAGCGCGCCTATCCTGCGGACGGGACGGCCGCCGACTCGATCGACCTCGCCATGGCGCTCAAGCTGCTGTCGCTGCCGCGCACGCTGGGCACGCACCCCGAGAACAACGCGGACGTCGTCGTTGCCAAGGGCAGGTATGGCCCCTATGTGCGATGCGGCAAGGAGACGCGGTCCGTGCCGGCGGACCAGAGTCCCTACGACCTGACCATGGACCAGGCGCTAGCTCTCCTGCGACAGGAAAAGAGACGCGGAGCCAGACGGTCGAGCGAGCCTCTCAGGGTGATCGGCAGCCATCCCGAAACCAAGGACGAGATCAAGGTCCTCGACGGCCGGTGGGGACCATACGTGACAGACGGAACGATCAACGCCTCGCTGCCGCGGGGCAAGGATCCGAAGGCGATCGAAATGGACGAGGCGGTCGATCTGCTGCGCGCCCGGGCGGCAAGGATCGCCGAGGGTGGCGGACGAAAGCGAAGGACCCGCAGGACCGGACGGCGTTCGTGACGCAAAGCCGCAAGGCCCTCACCGTCCTCGCTATCGACACAGCGCGCAGCGAAGGCAGCGTCTGCATCGCGACGGGTGGCATCCCCGCAGGCGTCCTCTCCCTGGGCCATGCCCCAAGGTTTGACAGGGTCCTCTTTGGCGCCATACAGAAGCTGCTAGCCGACTGCGGCGTGGGTCTGGCCGACATGGACGGCTTCGGGGCCGCCACCGGGCCGGGTTCGTTCACGGGCATTCGGGTCGGACTCAGCGCCGCGAAGGCGCTGGCTGAGGCCCACCAGCGGCCCCTGGTGGGCGTCTCGAGCCTGCGGGCCGTGGCGGTCTCGGCCGGCAGCGGCGACGGCAAGGCTGTTCGCGTAGCCCTGCTAGACGCGCGTCGGGGCGAACTGTTCGCCGGGTTCTACGACTCCGAGGGACGCGCGTCGGAGCCAGAGCGATTCGGTTCCTGGGAGGATCTGGCCCCTTCGGTCGATGGACAGAACGTATTTCTGGTGACCAACGAGCCCAGCACCCGCGCACGGGTCGACGCAGTGGCTCCGACTGGCCTTTGGGCGCCCGAGGACGCCCCCGCCTGCCAGGCCCCCGCCGTCGCGCTGCTCGCAACGCGGGACATCAAGGCCGGACGGGGCTGCCTACCCGAGATGGTCGACGCCAACTACGTGCGACGGCCCAGCGTCACACTGCCCAGTCAGGCAGCGCACTCCAAGCCCTGAAGGGTTGACTGCAGGAAGCCCGCAATTGGCCCGGTCTGCTCCGCGGCCTCCAGCAGAAACGCATCGTGGCCGTAGCTGGACGGGATCTCCAGGTAGGCGACGTCGCGCGCCAGCCGGGTCAGGGCACGGACGATCTCCTGGGACTGGTAGCTGGGGTACAGCCAGTCCGACGTGAAGCTGAGGACGAGGAACCGTGTGTCGCCCGTCTGGAAGCAGTCCTCCAGGGCCGCGTGGCTCTGGACCAGGTCGAACGTGTCCATGGCCCGCGTGATGACGAGGTAGGAGTTGGCGTCGAAGCGGTTCACGAACTGCCCGCCGCGGTAGCGCAAGTACGACTCGACCTCGAACATGTCGCTCTCCCCGGAGACCTTGCGGCGGCGACGACCGAACTTCTCCCGCATCGAGGCGTCGCTCATGTAGGTGATGTGACCAACCATCCGAGCCACTGCCAAGCCGCGCTCCGGAACCTTCCGGTCGTAGTAGTCGCCCAGATGGAAGTCTGGATCCGCCATGATGGCCTGCCGCCCGACCTCGTTGAAGGCGATCTGCTGGGCCGAGTGCCTGTGCGTCGTGGCGATGGGTATCGCCGAGGCAACGCAGTCCGGGCACGAGACGGCCCACTCCAGTGCCTGCATGCCGCCCATCGAGCCGCCAGCCACTGAGAGCAGACGATCGATCCCGAGAGACTCGACCAGCAGCCTTTGCAGCCGCACCATGTCGGCGATGGAAACTGGCGGGAAGCTGGAGCCGTATGGCCGACCCGTGGCCGGATCGATGGAACTGGGCCCCGTCGTGCCGCAGCAGCTGCCTAGTACATTGGACGCGATCACGAAGTAGCGGTCGGTGTCGAAGGCCTTGCCCGGGCCAATCATGTTCGACCACCAGCCGTCCTCGCCGGTAAGTTCGCTGACGCCCGCCGCATGGGCGTCCCCCGAGAACGCGTGCAGGATCAGGATGGCATTGGAGCGGTCCCGGTTGAGCCTGCCGTACGTCTCATAGGCAACCTGAACCGGCGCCAGCACCTGGCTGCAGTCCAGTTCGAGCCGCTCGAAGTGCGCGACAGAGGGCGTGACGGTCATTCGATATTCCTCACTATAGGCGGGCAGCCGCCCCTGGATTCGGCGGGTATGATGAGGTGTCGGCGCTACACGGCAGGCCTCCAGAAGGCGCTGTCGGCAGCCGACGGACCCCGACGCGTCGCCGTCGTCCCCTCAGACGCCACAGCAGGCACTCCACATGTCCACAGCCCTTGCAGACAGCAACCTCGCCGGCCTTCAAGACAAGGCCACCCGCATGCGAATCCACTCCGTCCGGTCCACCACGACGGCGGGCAGCGGGCATCCAACCACGTGCACGTCGGCGGCCGAGATCATGGCTGCGCTGTTCTTCGACGCCATGCGGTACGACCCGCAGGATCCAGCGAGCGAGGCCAACGATGTCTTCATCCTCTCGAAGGGACACGCCGCGCCGATCCTCTACGCAGCCTGGTCGGAGGCCGGATACCTCCCCGAGAGCGAGCTGCTGAACCTTCGCAAGATCGATTCCGACCTCGAAGGGCATCCACCAACGACGCTCCCGTTCGTGGACGTCGCGACAGGTTCCCTGGGACAGGGCCTGAGCGTGGGCGTGGGCATGGCGCACGCCTGCCGCCTCGACGGCACCGACCGGCGCATCTGGGTGCTCCTCGGTGACGGCGAGATCGCCGAGGGCTCGGTCTGGGAGGCCGCATCGATGGCGGCGAACGACAAGTTGGGCAACCTCATCGCCACCGTCGACGTGAACCGCTTCGGACAGAGCGCCCCCACCATGCTCGAGCACGACATGGACGCCTACCGAGTGCGCTGGGAGGCGTTCGGCTGGGAAGTCCTCGTGGTCGATGGCCACGACCTAGGCGCACTGATCGAGGCGTACGCGCAGGCACGGTCATCGAGCGGGACACCCACGGTGATCCTCGCCAAGACCTTCAAGGGCCGCGGCATCCCCTGCGCCGAGGACCAGGACGGCTGGCACGGCAAGCCGATACCGGCTGGCGAGCTGGCGGACGAGACCCTAGCGTCGCTCGAGGCGGAGCTCACGGGCGCCGACTTCGAATGGACGCCCAACCTTCCCTCGGGCAACGGTGCCAAACTCGCCGCCGCTGGGACGCTGGCGGCGCCGCCGTACGAGATTGGCGGTCCGGTCGTTGCGACGCGTCAGGCCTACGGTGCTGCACTGAAGGCCATCGCCGAGGCGGATCAGCGCATCGTGGGCGTGGACGGGGACGTAGGCAACTCGACCTTCACGACCGACATCGCACAGACCGACGCGAGTCGCCTGATGCAGTGCTACATCGCCGAGCAGAACCTAGTGGGCGTGGCGATGGGCCTAGCCTGCCGGGGCAAGGTGCCGTTCGCGTCAAGCTTCGCCTGCTTCTTGGCGCGCGGCTACGACTTCATGCGACTGGCTGCCATCAGTGAGACAAACATCAAGGTCGTCGGAACCCATGCGGGCATCTCGATTGGCGAGGACGGCGCCTCGCAGATGGGCCTGGAGGACCTAGCCATGACCTGCGCCGAGCCGAACTACACAGTCTTCTACCCCTCCGACGCCACAAGCGCGTGGAGGGCCATCGAACTGGCCGTTGGCATCGACGGGCCAGTGTACGTGCGCACCAGCCGACCGAAGACCTCCATCCTGTACGGCCCGGAGGAGCCGTTCCGGGTCGGCGGATCGAAGGTGCTGCGCAGCAGCGCCGACGACCGCGTTGCCATCGTCGCAGCGGGCGTCACGCTCTACGAGGCGCTGGACGCGGCCGACCAGCTGGCTGAGGAGGGCATCAGCGCCCGCGTCATCGACCTGTTCTGCGTGCAGCCCGTGGACCGCGCAACGCTGGAGACGGCCGCAGCGGAGTGCGAGGGACGCGTCATCACGGTCGAAGACCACTACGTACATGGCGGGATCGGCAGCGCCGTTCTGGGCGCCCTAGCCGAGACCGGAGCCCGTGTGCGGCAGCTCGCAGTGCGCGGCATCGCACGGAGCGGGAAGCCCGCCGAACTGCTCGACCGGTTCGGCATCTCGGCTCGTCACATCGTGGCGGCCGCCCGCGACATGACCTGACGCCGGGCTATCCCGTGAGTTAAGCGGGGCTGGCCGGCTGGACCTGCCGGCATTGCACGCAGTGGGGGCTGCGACAAGGAGGGTACTCTTGCCGCCACTGGGCTTCGAAGAAGCTGGTCACCATCCCCGCGGCGCGATCCAGAGCTGACTGACTGATGTCCACCTCCACGGGCATTCCGGTCCGCAGAAAGAACACCACCGCTGTGTCGGCCGGTCGGCCGGATCGGGCGAGGCCGGCGGCATAGAGCTGCAGCTGCGGAGCATGCCGCGCCGCGGCCCGGCTTGCCGCACCGCGAGGGACCTGGTCGGTCTTGTAGTCCACAAGCACCGTCTGACCGCCCTCGTCAAAGAGAAGGTCGATCGTGCCGCGCAGCATGAACCGTTCGATGGCGAACACGAAGGCCATCTCACGGTCGACCCGGTGGGCCCTCTCGACACGCCTGCCCAGTTCGTGGCGCTCGAACCTCCGTGCGAGGCGCCGCACGTCCTCTCTGACAGGGCCCTTCAACTCCCCTGCAAGGTACCGGTGCACCTCGTCCCCAAAGGCAGCGCCGGCCTTGGGCGTCGGGCTCCGGCCCCTACTCGTCCCCTGCGCCTGTGCGTCTGCGCCGGCGTTCGACTCCGGAGCAATACCGAGATAGCGCTGTAGGAAGTACCGTCGCGGACAGTCGTGGAATTCTGTCACCGACGTGACCGCGGCAACGAAATCCTCCTGAGCCGACGGCGCCAGAGGCCGCAGCAGTTTGGGCGTCGGGAGAGTGACAACTCCCGGCTCCGGACCGGTCGGCCGCGGTCCGATGTTCGCATAGCGCTGCCATCGGCGCAGGTTGCCGACTCCTTGGACTCCGGGTTCGCCGTCAGGCAGATCCTTAGGGTCGATGTCCAAGCGCTTGAAGACGGCACCCGAGTACCCGGACCTCGTCGGCTTGGCCCGGAACGTCTGGCTCAGCAGCAGATGTTCTTCAGCCCTGGTCATTGCCACGTAGAGCAGGCGGTCCCGCTCCTCCTTTGCGAGTGCCCGGATCTCCCTTTTCGCCGACCGACAGGCGGCATCCTCCGTTGGAGCACCGAACGGCTCCTTCCAGCGGGCTCCGATGCCATGAGCCTCCGAGAAGATCACCCGGTTCGAGGAAACCTTTTGAGGGGTCTGGAGCGACGCCAGCACGACCACCGGGTATTCGAGACCCTTGGCGCCGTGCATCGTGAGCACGTCCACCCCGTGCCGCGACCCCGCGGGGCGGGACGACTGACGCTCCGGGAGCGGCGCCTCAAGCTCTCTGTCTAGCGCCTCGCAGAGCGCATCCAGGCTTCTGGCCCCGCTCTCTGCACGTCTGCCGATCCAGTCCAGCAGTCGGTCGAGGTTGTGCATCGAGCGGGTCGCGTCCGGACGCTGGGCCAGCCAGCCTCTGTATCCGGAATCGCTAAGGGCGCGCGACAGCAGGTGGCGCACCGGCACCGTGGCCCTGTCGGCGCGACACTCGGAAAACACCCTGCTGAACCGTGCAATCCGCGCCTCCTCCCCGCCGACGCCAGCCAGCCCGCCGCGGCTGGACTCCTCGAGAATTGCCTTGAGGCTGCCGCCGTCGCGCTTGCTGCGCAGCAAAGTGGCGTCGCTCACGCCACAGAAGGCGGACTTCAGCACCGCGGCAAGGCTGATCTCGTCCCAGGGGTTGCGGAGCACACGGAGAAACGCCGCGACTTCCACAGTCTCGGGTGCGTCGAACAGCCCGCGGCCCCCCGACGTTCCACAGGGAATGGCCCAGCGTCGCAGCTCGGCGGCGATCTCTTCGCACTTGCGATGAGTCTGCACGAGGATCGCGATGTCCTCCCACTCCACTGCGCGAACTGCGCCAGGCGGACCCTTGCGGTCCGCCAACCGCAGTTCCTTCCGCAGCGTGTGCAGGCGCTCTGCAATCCAAGCGGCCTCGAGCTGTACGGCGAAAGCCCCGCCGTCAGCGGAGACATGCACCTCGCAACTGGGCTCGACCTTCTGCGGGAACGAATAGCCGCTTGTGAGTTCATGGGCCTCAATCCCACCGTCGGCATCGCCCGGGAGTACCACGCCGACCATGTCGAGGATCTCCGGACGGCTCCGAAAGTTCGATGTCAGGTGAATGACTTCGCCTCCGGCCTCCTCGACCCCTTCACGGTAATCGCGGAAGACCCCTTGGTCGGCGTGCCGGAAGGAGTAGATGGACTGGTTCTGGTCGCCGACCACGAATCGCACGGGCCGCTGATCCTCGTCGTGCGCCTCGACGAGATGCTCGAGGAGCCTAATCTGCAGGGGATTCGTGTCCTGGAACTCGTCGACCAGCACGTGCTCGTACCGGACTCGCGGCGCTCGACTCGTGGCGAGCAGCGTGGCCCCGTGCGCGAGCAGGTCCTGAAAGTCCATCCTCCCCGCTGTGAGCTTCGCCGCGGCGAACGAGCGCAGCGCCTGGCTCACGGTGCCAACGAGCCACTCGCGCGCTGGAAGGTTGTGTAGCGATACAGCGGCCGCCTCGCATTGCGGCAGCAAGTCATCCCGGATGCTCTTGATTAGGTCCTTGTGCCGGCCTCTCGCTTGGCGATGCTTCACTTCCTTGCGGACGGCCGCCAGTGTCTGGCCCAGACCCTCAGTGTCGTCCTCGTGCAGGCCACCCATGCGACGGGCAAGGCCGCCGAGGGCATCGTCACCGAGGGCTGTTGCCAGCGAATCGAGTGCAGCTGTCAGATCCGCACTGGGGAGCCGCGGTTTCGACAGGGATGGCCGATGGTCGTAGCTCCGCAAAGACCGAACCAGATCGGCGATTGCCCCGTGGACCTCATGACCGCCGCCCGTGACATCCGCCTGAGGCGCGAAGGAGGAGAGGAATTGGTTCAGGGGCGCGCCGCCACGAGCGAAGCGACGCTCCAATACCCGGTCAATCGACTCGTGCAGCAGATTCGCCGCCTCACGCTCGTCGAGGATCTCGAAGCCCGGATCGACGCCCGCCTCGAGGGCGTTCTCCCGCAGCAGCCTGTGGCAGAAGCCGTCGATGGTGGAGACCTGTACGTCCTGCAGCCGAGCCCTGTCCTCGGCCGACGAGGTCTTGGGGCGCAGCAGCCTCGACTGCATCTCCTGGGCCGCCTTCTCCGTGAACGTGATGGCAAGGATGCGCTCAGGCGCCACATTCCTCTCGAGCACGAGCCAGCGCACCCGCTCGACCAGCACACGCGTCTTGCCGGAGCCCGGGCCGGCCACGACGCACACGTCGCCCTTCCCCCAGCTTCGGACCGCCCTCCTCTGCTCGTCGGTCAGCGTCATGCCGATGTGCCGCGCAGGCCGGCACCCCCATCCGCCAGCCACCGCACCCGGCAGACCGCGCGGAAGTCGCAGTACTTCTCACAGAGGCGGGTGTCGCGGGGCTCGACTCTGATGTTGCCGTCAAGCACTTCGGCGACGACCTTGGCCGCGGTGTCCCGCGCACGGTCGACATGCTCCCGCACCTCGTGGTCACCAACCGCCTTGACATCGCCCACGCCATCGGTCGAGAAGCCCGCCCTCGTCGTGGAATCGCGCAACCCGCACAGCACAACGCCGCCCGGAGTGCTCTCGACCTGCTGCTCCAAGGCGGCGAGGTACAGCAGCAGCTGCAGGCGATGACCGTCTAGATGGTTCTTGAGAAGGGCCTTAACGCGCTGTTCCCCCGAGTACTTGTAGTCCGTCACGAAGCATCGTCCGCGATCGTCCAGATCGAATCGGTCGATCCGTCCTCTCACGGTCGCCCTACCGTCTTCGACCGGCAGGCTGTACGTGCATTTCTCCTCGAAGAAGGCTCTTTTCGGCGTGTCCTGGTCCGAGGCCTGCGCGGTCTCGGCGGCGAAGCGCTCCAAGTTGGACCGCAGCTCCAGCCGCAGGCGTTCCGTGCGCAGACCTTCCTGGAGTCCCGCCCGCCTGAGTCCGTGCCGGAAGACAGAGTCCAAGAGTTCGCCCATCGACGGGGCGCCCCTGTTCCATTGCGCAAGAACCTCGTGGACGACCTCGCCGATCAACCTAGCGTCCATGCGTCGCTCGGGTGGCAGCACCCGGTCCTTGAGCTTGAGCGTGTGGCGCCCAAAGAACAGGTGCGGACACTGCAGGTAGTCGTCAAGCCCAGACGTGCTGAAAGTCGCGTTGCTGGAGGCAAATCCCTTCAGCAGTGCCGAGGGGAGGGATGCCTCGGAGCGGGCGGCGACACCCGGCCTAGGATCGTCGATGCGCAGCCAGTCTGGCCGACTGACGGGAGAGTCGTCCTCCAGGCACGACGACGGCAACAGGGGCCTGCCCTGGCCGTCCGCGGCTGGATAGCTCCGCACCAGCCGCACCGTGGCCCGTGTCGTGGCCAGCCGATAGATGATGCGCTCGTCGCTTGCCTTCGCTGCCGATGTCCGCAGGTCAAACCCCCGCTCCACGATGAGCCGCCTGTCCTCGTCATCGAACAGCGCATCCTCCGAGTGCCGGCGCGGAAACCACCCTTCGGCCAAGCCACACACGAACGTCACGGGTACCGACCACTGACGGGACTCCTGCACCGGCAGCACGTGCACCACTCCGAAGCGGTCGTCCGGTGCCCGCTCGGCGACTGAGCCCAGCACATCCTCCAGTGCCTCGATGAACTCCGCCAGCGACAACCGTCGATCCGTCAGGTCGGGTAGTGCGGCGACTTCGGCGAGGGCGTTCCGCAGGCGCTTCAGGGACCACTGAGCGAGCCGAAAGTCGCGTAGTCGCCGGAATGAAGTGCCTTCGGCAGGCGGTTCAAGCGCCAGGATTCGGGGCAGAAGTGCCAGGCACTCCCGACGCCAGCGCGACGCCCCGAAGCGTTTGCCATGCCAGTCGCGCTGGGCGTTCAGGCCGTCCAGCAGGGTACGCGGACCCTCGATCTGCGTGGCGACTTCGCGGAGGAATTCGAGCCCAGCGCCGGGCAACCTCTCGCGGACCTTGAAGTCAAACGCATCACGCTCGTCGGAGGTCATCCCCGGCGTCAGCGGAGAGACGATCGCCTCGAGCACCTCTCCGGCGGAGAACTGTCCGTGTATGGCCCGCAGCCACAGCAGGAAATGTCGCACGACGCCATGCTCGGCGAGGCTTCCGCCGGCCCAAGCGCGGTACGGGATCTCCAGGGCGTCGAATGTCTCGCGAAGCAGCGGCAGGTAGACATCCTCGCTGCGCACGATGATGGCGTGCTCCTGGAACGGTCTTCCGCTCCCCAAGATGCGGCGCGCGATCTCGAGCACCTCGTTGCGCGGCGACGCGGCTTCGACGGTCTCGACGGCTGGACCGTCGCCCGGCCGTGGCGGCATGTCCTCGACCCGCGCTTCCGGCAACGGGTAGCGGTCCAGACCGTCCGGAAGGGTGACCACGATGTCTTCGCATTGCTCCTGGAGCGCCGCGAGGAGACCCTCCTGCGGACGGGTGAATCGATCGAATCCGTCCAAGTAGACAGTCCGCACATCCCCCAGTCCGTCTCTCCGGATCACCGTCGCGGCCGCTGCGATTCGCTGGTTGCTGTGCACCAGACCCATTTCGTCCAGTGCTTCCTCGAACTCACGGAATAGTCTCAGGAACGTCCGCTGGCTGCGACTCCGCTCCGTTCCCTGGAGGTGCAGGCTGCTCGCCCCGGCAGCCCAGATTTCGTCCATCAACCGTCCGAGACGCAGCGGCAGTCCGGGAGCGCGGGCAAGGGCGCCGAATCCGTCCTCGCCCTGGCGACGCACCGTGCGCCGCAGCAGTCTGTCACGGACGGCAGGCGAAACCTGCTTCAGCTCGGGCGTGAGGCCCTGGACAAACTCCGAGAGAGTGCTCACGAGCCGCGTCGGCACCATCAGGCCCTCGCGTGCCAGCGCGAACAGCACGTGGTTCCGCATGCTCGCGGTCGGCACGAGCAGCTGCACCTCGTCAGCGCGACCCGACCGGACCGCGCCTGCGAGCGCCGCGAGGACACGACCAGTCTTGCCGCTACCAGGAGGACCGATCAGTAGCATGGGCGTCGCAAAGTCAGTCACCTGATCGTCAACATGGATGGCCTATGATCGCGCATGGAATCCGCCCAACTGCGCATGAGACAATGGCGCGGGTCGCGGGAGAGAGCGAGGACGGTGCAGTAGCCATGCCCGCCGACTTGGCCGTCCGGAATCTGCGCAAGGAGTACCCCCACGCCTCGGGTGCGCTGGTCGTCCTAGACGGCCTCTCGCTGGACCTAAACCGGGGCGAGGCGCTCGCGGTGATGGGGCCCTCCGGCTCCGGCAAGAGCACGCTGCTCTACATTCTAGGGTCCTTGGAGCGCCCGACCGCCGGGGAGGTCACCGTTTGCGGGGAGCGGCCCTTCTCGCTCGACACCAAGGCACTGGCAAGATTCCGCAACCGCAGCGTTGGGTTCGTGTTCCAGGACCACCACCTGCTTCCCCAGTGCACGAGCCTGGAGAACGTGCTGGTGCCCACGCTGGCGAGCCGCGGCGAGGCCAAGGCGGCCGAAGCGCGCGCCCGCACCCTGCTCGAGCGTGTGGGCCTTGCCGACCGCATGGACCGCCTGCCGTCCGAGCTGTCGGGCGGAGAGCGCCAGCGCGTCGCTATCGCGCGGGCGCTGGTGAATGACCCGCCCGCGGTCCTGGCCGACGAGCCGACGGGCAACCTCGACCGGCGCAACGCCGAGAAGGTCGGCAGCCTGCTGCTCGAGCTGCAGCGGGAACGCAATGTCGCCCTGATTGCCGTGACACACAGTGGCGACCTGGCCGCGCGCTTCCCCGCTCGGGCGGAGCTTCTCGACGGCCGTCTGCATCGGGAGACCTAGGCGCAGCATGGAACAAACGAAGGTGCTCGGACTGATCCTTGCTGGGGGCAAGGGGACCCGGCTCTTCCCCCTGACGAAGGAGCGCAGCAAGCCCGCAGTGCCGTTCGGCGGCAAGTACCGCATCGTCGACTTCGTCCTCAGCAACTTCATCAATTCCGGCATTTACTCGATCTACGTCCTGACGCAGTTCAAGAGCCAGTCGCTGCTGCAGCACATGCGCAACGCGTGGCACTTCTCCGAGCTGCTGCAAAGCCAGTTCATCCTTCCCGTGCCAGCCCAGATGCGCAAGGGCCAGCACTGGTACAAGGGGACCTCCGACGCCATCCACCAGAACCTCCACCTAGTCGAGCTCTCGCAGCCCGAGATGGTGGCGGTCTTCGGTGCGGATCACATCTACTACATGGACATCCGGCAGATGATCGCCTACCACCGCGAGAAGGACGCGTGGGGCACGGTAGCTGCCCTGCCCATCCCGACCGAGCAGGCGGGGCGCTTCGGCACGATGGAGATCGACGATGGCTGGCGCATCCTTCGGTTTCTGGAGAAGGACCCCAACCCGCCGGAGATACCGGGCCGTCCGGGCTGGTGCCTCGCGTCGATGGGCAACTACATCTTTCAGACCGACGTGCTGGTGAGCGAGCTGCGACGAGACGCGGTGCGGACCGACAGCGAGCACGACTTCGGCCGCAACATGCTGCCGGAGATGGTCAACGAGATGCCGATCTACGCCTACGACTACCTCTCAAACGAGGTCCCCGGCGAGATGCCCCGAGAACACGGGTACTGGCGGGACGTCGGCACAATCGAGGCGTACTACAACGCCAACATGGACCTGCGTTCGCACAGCCCCACGCTCAACCTCTACAACCCGCAGTGGCCGCTGCGGACCGCGGAGTACCCGGTCGCACCCTCGCGATACTGTCTGGACGAACAGGGCGGAGCAGGCGAGGCCATCGACTCGGTAGTGTCGGAGGGATGCGTGCTGAAGGGGTCGATGGTGCGTGGCTCCATCATCGGGCGCAGCGTGTACGTCGACTCCGGAGCGTCCATCGAGGACTCGATCGTCATGGCGCGCTGCCACATCGGCGCGGGCGCAATGATCCGGCGGACGATCATCGACAAGAACGCCCGCATTCCCGCCCGAACGCGCATCGGCTTCGACGAGCAGCAGGATCGCGAGCGTCACCACATGTCGGACGCCGGCATCGTCGTCGTGGAGGGACCGCGGACGGCGATCCCAATCAATCCGGTTTCCTACTGAGCGGTTCGCAGGGGTCCGGCTAGCCGTCCGCCAGCATGGAGGCGAGCGAGGCGGACAGGGCTCCGCGGCTGCACGACGCATCGCATCCGGCAGCGGTCGCGTCCTGCAGAAGGCTCTCGTGGGTGTGGTTGGCGAATCCGATCACGCGCGGTTGCGGATCGAGCGGCATGGCGCGGATCTCGCGGATCGTATCGATCGGGTCGAGGGCGCCCGCGTCGAGGTCGATGACGACCATGTCCGCGCCATCCCCCAGTGCCTTCAGGAGTGCATGTCGCGTGCCGACAACCCGAGCATCAATGCCCAGCCGCCGGGCCGTCCCCGTCACCTTGGCGCTGAAGAAGATGTCCGGAATGGCGGCGAGAACGCGCCTCTGGCGCTGGTTGTGGGACCCCTTCACTCCGCTACCCTTCTGTTAGCCTGAGGTTAGCAGCGACATGCCTGCGAAGCGCGGATTCACGATCGCCCACAGCCCCGACGCGGACGACGCGTTCATGTTCTACGCGCTGGCGACCGGTCGCATCGAGTCGGAGACTCTCGAGTTCCACCACGTCCTCAAGGACATCCAGTCCCTGAACCAGGACGCACACGTGGGCCGATACGACATGACCGCGATCTCGTACCACGCCTACCCCTACGTGGCGGACAAGTACCTGCTCACCGCCGCGGGCTCCAGCGTCGGGGACGGCTACGGACCTATCGTCGTCGCGCGGGAACCGATGCCGGCAAGCCTAGCCGGCAAGCGCGTTGCGGTACCCGGCATGCTGACCACGGCGTACCTGGCCCTCAAGCTCTACGAGCCCGACATCAGGCCCGTCGTGTGCGAGTTCGACAAGATCCTGGACGTCGTGGAGCGTGACGAAGTGGACGCCGGAGTCGTGATCCACGAGGGACAGCTCACGTTCGCAGGCACTGGTCTGCAGAGCGTCGTCGACTTGGGTGCTTGGTGGAAAGAGACGCAGGGCCTGCCACTGCCTCTGGGATGCAACTGCATCCTGCGCAGCCTCCCTCTCGAGGTGCAGCAGGAGGCCCGCAGCAAGCTGGCCGCGACGATCCAGTACTCGCTGGACCACCGCGAAGAGGCCCTGGAGTACGCCTTGCAGTTCTCGCGCGGCCTCAGCACGCACCTAGCCGACGAGTTCGTCGGCATGTACGTCAATCACCACACCACGAGCATGGCGCCGGAGGTGCTCGAGTCCGGCCAACGACTGCTGGACATGGGGCATTCGGCAGGCCTGATCCCGACCAGTGTCCAGCTGGAGTACGTCTAGACCGCCGCAGCGAGGGAACCATGATCGCAGCCGGCCGCGTCGCATGTGCTCTCCTGCTCGCCGCAGGGGCCGCTTTGGCCCAAGACTCCGCGGAGCAGCGCCTTTCCGACCCCAGCCCGGGCCGCCGGATTAAGGCCGTGCGGTCCGTGGCGGACGGAACGGACATCGCTCGGACTGCTGCCCTGCTGGATCCCCTGCTCGCGGACGAGAGCGAGGAGGTGCGCCTTGAGGTCGTCAAGGCGTTCATCCGGATGCGAAGCATCGACGCCCAGCCGTACCTTGTCAAGGCAACGGTCGACCTGACTCCGCGCCTGCAGATTCTGGCGACGGACGGCCTAGTCGACTTCTACGAGCCGGGTTACGCCAACATCGGCCGGCTCGGCACCCTGAAGGGGCTGACTTCGTCGGTCATCAGTCGGTTCCGGAATCCGAACCCTGTCGTCGTGCCCCCCTACGTGAGGGTCGCTCCCACCGTCATCGACGCCCTGGGGGAGCAGGTCCGGAACGGCCGCAGCGAACCCGTGAGGGCAAACGCCGCCCGCGCGATCGGCGTTCTGCGCGGTGGTGCGGCACTGGACGCTCTGCTTGAGGGCGTGCGGTCGCGCGACCCGACGATCATGCGCGAGAGCGTGCTGGCCATCAAGAAGATCCGGGATCCGAGGGCAGGCCCCGGAATCGTGTTCCTGCTCCGAGATCCAGACTTCAAGCTGCAGATCGCAGCCATCGAGACGCTGGGCCAGCTCAGAACCGCCGAAGCCGCACCGGAGCTCGTGCGGGTCGTCGAGGAGAGCACAAGGAAAGAGGTCCGCATCGCGGCCATGATCGCCCTAGCGAAGATCCCCGACAGCGGGCAGCGCGTCTTCTTCCTCAACCGCGTCGCCGATCCCGAGGCCGGCATCCGCGCCGCGGCTGCGGAGGGGCTCGGCCGCAATGGCCAGCCCCTCGACTTGACGACGATCGGGGAACGCTATCGCGTCGAGAAGAACGCGTCGGCGAGGCTGTCCCTAGCGTTCGCGTACGTCAGCCTAGGCAACCTCGTGCCGCTCGAGTCGCTGGTCGACGCTCTGCAGTCGCGCGTGCACCGGGGCGAGGCGCGGCCGTTCCTCGTGGAGCTGGCGCGCAAGCCGAAAGTCCTCGAACGTCTCTACGTGCCGCTGGGCTCGGGATCGGTCGCCCAGCGCCGACAACTGGCCCAGGTCGTGGCCCAGAGCGGCGGCGAGGAGAGCGTCGCCCATCTGCAGAACCTCGTGGACGATCCCACGTCGGAGGTCTCCAACGCGGCGATCGATGCCCTGCGCGTGCTCCAGTACCGGCTCGCCGCCGACTAACGCGGGCAACTACGGGCGCAAGGCGCTCGGTCGGCGGTGGCGCGCCGAATCGTTCAGCGCTTGCGCTGCTGCTTCTGCTGGCCGACCCGGACGCGCTTTAGAGACGCCTTCTGGTCGGCCCAGGCCTTCCAATCGAATCGCTTCGACGCGTCGGCCAGATAGGCCTCCACGTCCGCGCCCTTCGGCAGCACGGCGACGATGGTCGCCCGCTCTCCGGTCTCGCTGCGATAGATCGAGAACTTCCGCACGTTCGGAATCGCCATGGCTCCTTGAAACTAGCACAGGCGCAGAATGCGCCATAGAGACTTCGGCCCCTAGCGGGAAGCGTCGGAAGGCTCGGCCACCTCCGGCTCCACAGGTTCGCCGTCCGGTCTGGCGACCGGACCGTGGAAGTACCCAACGCGATGCCGCACCCGCAGCTTCTCGTAGGGCACCTCGACGCGGATGCGATGGTAGATGCCGCGCTCGTTGAGGTTGTTGGGCGAATAGCTGAGACGGTACCTGCTGCGGATGTCCTCGCCGATGCGGATGATCGACTCCTGGACGCCGCTGGAGGTGCGGGGACTGAAGTCACGTCCGCCAGTGCCGTCGGCAAGGATCTCGAGGGGGTTGGTGAAGATCAGGTTCTTCACGCCCCGCACGAGGTCGATGATGATGGGGATCATGTTGGGCGTGACAGTGTAGGAGCTCTGCTGCTGGGCGGTCGGCGTAGCCGGCGTGCCGGGCATCGTAGGACGCACGACCACGCCGGCCGGGATGTTGGGGGGACGAACCTCGGCCTTGCGGCGCAGCCGCGCGGACAAAGTCGAGAGCCGCACGGCGTAGATCGAGATGTTGTAGAGCTGGGCGGTGCGCAGGCTCTCACCAAGGCCGATGCGGCTGCCGTTGTTCTGGGATTCCGAGATCAGCACGATCACCTTGCGGTGGTTCTCCGGTCGGCGGAGCAGCATCCGGATCGCGCTGTAGGTCGCGTCGGCCATGGCGACGGCCGAGGTGCCGATGCGCATGCTCTTGAGCGCCTTGTCGATCCTCCTGGTGTCGTTCGTGAAGTCCTCCAGCAGCTTAATCCGGCTGTCGAAGGTCAGCACGGCGGCCTCGCCATTGGCACCGAGCACGAGTTCGGTGAAGAGGTAGGCCGACTTGCGGATGTCGCCAAGTATGCCTTCGACGCGGTCGCTCGTCTGGACGCAGATCACCATCGAGATCGGCAGGAAGCTCACGTCGAACCCCGTGATCCGCTGCTCCACGTCGTTGTCGAAGATCGTGAAGTCGGCCTGGAGCATGTCGTGGATGTACTCGCCCTTGGGGCTGCGGACCGTCAGCGGAACGGTGACCTCGTCAATGTCCTCCAGAAAGATCGCGGGCTGGTCGGACTCGAAGAGCGTCTCCGGGTCAAACAGCTCCCCACCGTCCTGCGCGAGCGTGGCGCACACGCACGCGGCCGCGAGGGCAAGGACTCGGATGGTTCGCCGCGGGTGCCCCTTCATGCCAGCCAGCAATCCCAAGTGTCGACTACGCGGGCGCCGCGGATGCACGTGCATAGCGCCCGCTCTTGCCGCCCGACTTCTCCAGCAGGACGAGGTCCGTGATCAGGATCCCCTTGTCGAGCGCCTTGCACATGTCGTAGACGGTCAAGGCCGCCACCGCTGCCGCCGTCATGGCCTCCATCTCAACCCCTGTGGGACCCGTCGTGGCGGCCGTGGCGTTGATCGCCACGCCACGGTCGATGGCACTCACGTTGACTTCGACGTGCGTCAGCTGCAGTGGGTGACACATCGGAATCAAGTCCGAGGTGCGCTTCGCCGCCTGGATCCCCGCGATCCTCGCGACCTCCAGCGGGTTGCCCTTTGGGTTGTCGGGCAGGGCAGCGATCACATCGGGCCCCATGCCGACGAAGACCGAGGCTGTGGCCTCGCGCCGGGTCGCAGGCTTGGAGCCCACGTCGACCATCCTGGCGACCCCGTCGTCGTCAAAGTGGCTGAGACCACTCACAGCGGCATGACCTCGATCAGGTCCCCCGCCTCCCACGACGCACGGTCCTGGGAGGCGACCATCAGGCAGTCCGCACGGGCGAAGGCCGTGACATCGCCAGAACCCTCCCCACGGTCCGGCCGCACCCGCACGTCTCCGTAGTCGCCCTCCATGCGGGCGCCGATGAAGCGCGTGAGCACCGGCTTGTGCCGGAACGCCTGCGCGAGCGGCAGCCTGGCGAACCGGAGGTGCGTCGCACGCGCACCGCCGAGCAGGTCGACGAGAAGCGCGCCGAACAGCTCGAACGTGACCATCGTGGACAGGGGATTACCCGGCAGTCCCAGCACCGGAGTGCTCCCCACCATCGCGAACACCATCGGCTTGCCAGGCTGAATGCGCACTGACGTAATCAGGATTCTCGCACCGAGATCCGCCAGCACGTCCTCCACGAGGTCGTGCTTCCCCATCGAGACGCCACCCGAGAGCAGCAGCATATCGCTGCGCAGGCCGTCCTCGATGAGCGCGCGAGTCTCGGCCATGCGATCTGGGGCGATCGGCAGCATCCGCGGTCGTCCGCCGCGCCGCCGGATCTGGGCAGCGAGTGCGTGCGCGTTGGAGTTGCGGATCTGGAAGGACTCGGGCTGGGCCTCGACAGGCAGCACTTCGTCCCCGGTGGAGAGGATTGCGACTTCGGGCTGCCGAAACACGGGTACCTCCGCATAGCCCACCGTGCCCAGCTGTGCGATTTGCGGGTGGCCGATCCGCGTGCCCCTGCACAGTACCGCGACCTCCGCCTGGACCTCAGACCCCGCCGGGATCAGGTTGCGGCCCGATTCGATCGTTCGGTGCAGCGTGACGCGGGAGCCGTTGCGCGTGGAGTACTCCACCATGACTACGGCGTCCGCGTTGGCGGGCCCGGGGGCTCCGGTCATGATCTCCACGGTCTGTCCGCGGGACAGCGCGAACCGGGAGGGCTCACCAGCCTGCGTCTCCCCCAGCAGGTCGAGCGTGGCAGGCACCTCGGCCACGTCCGCCGCGATGACCGCGAAGCCGTCTCTGGCCGACCGGTTGAACGGCGGGTAGTCGCGATCCGCCTCCACGTCCATGGCCAGGATCCGACCGGCCGACGAGTCCAGCCCAACGCGCTCCACCTGCGGCGGACCGAATGACTCGGCAACCGTCTCGCGGATCAGCTTGCGCGCCGCATCGAAGCGCATCGGGGACATGGGGAGGATCGGCTTCCGGGACAGGAACTCGACGCTGTGAGTTTCGCACAGGCCGCCGAACCGGTTTCACCGGTCCGGGCGGGTGCGTCAGTCCGCCAGCTCAGGATCCACCGCGTGACCAGCCCCGCGGAAGTGGGCGGCCAGCACGTCCATCCCGAAGTCCCCGTCGAAGTCGCGCCACACCGCATGGCTGTGGTTGCTCTGATTCTGGGTGTTGGCGAACTCGATCAGGAACGTCGGCGACTGGATCCGGTAGTAGTTGCCGGCGAGATGCCGGTTCTCAGTGGTCTTGGAGCCGATCTCGATGGGCTGGGCCTCGGGCCGGTCGATGTCGCCCGCCCAGCCAAAGAACAGCTCATCGCGCGGTGTCTGTTTGGCCGTCTTCATGCGCGCCGCAGCGATGCGGGGAGGCATGACGGTCGCGTACTCAGCAATCACCCCGAGAAGGGCATCGTACTGCGCATCCGAAAGCGCCGACGCCGGGATCCCCTGCGGCGAGCCCTCGAGCTTGGCGCGCTTGTCCGCCAGCGTCAGGATGTCGTACGGCGCCTGCTTGTCGAAGATCGCCTTGGCCTGTCCGTCGGAGCCGAGCGAGACCAGCAGCGCCCGGGCAAGGTCCTCCTCGCGCTCCAGTGCGCGCATGCCCTTGTGCGGTCCCTGCGGCACGTCATGGGGGTTCGCGCCGAGAAACGTCGGACTTGCCGCCACCAGCTCGCCCTCGCGGATGAGGTAGTGCAGGGACACGTGGTGCCCCTCCACGCGCCAGCCCCAGTCCCCAGTCATCCCGGGCTTGCCGAAGACGGTGAAGTGGAACCGCTCCGCGTCACGGTATCCAGTGTGGTCGTCCTCGATCACGCGCACGATCTCCTCGAGCGCCATGACGTTCATCGTCTTCAGGAACCCAGCCCGGCCGAGACCCGTGCTCAGCAGACCGTACGCAAGGTGCCTCTGCTTCGGATCCATGTCCTTGAAGGTCACGCCGTTCCGCACATAGCCGTACTCGTCCGCGAAGCCAGTCTCCGGAAAGTAGTGCCAGTTCGTGCGCTCAGGGGCATCCACTGGGAACACAGTGCCCATGGCCTGCATCCGGTCCAGGGACTCCAGCAGCCGGCCTGCGGCGTTCGCCATCATCTCTTCGGTCTTCAGCGCCTCGTAGGCCGTCGCGACGGACAGCGCAAAGAGCACCAGCAGGATGGCTCGGGTCGAACGGACACGCATCGAATGACACCTCCAAAGGACGCTAAGTCCCAACGGATCTTACCGTGAATCGACAGCAGCGAGGGCCCTGCCCCGGGCCTCGACGCATCCATCGGCGGCCGTGGAAGGAGTCGGACCCGGCCGTGGCGCCATGCTGACCGACTGGCGGCCACGGCGAGTGAGTGGCTCGGCACGCCCAGTCCCAGGGCAGGGAGAAACAGGGGTTTTGTTATTCTGGCTTCGCGAGCGCTGAGGCGCCGCCGAGCTGGGGATGGCAATAGACGAGGGCACACTGACGGTTACGGATTCCCGCACCCAACGAGCCTACGATCTACCCATCCAGAACGCCTCTGTGCAGGCCAAGGACCTGCGACAAGTGCGGGTCGAGCCGACCGAGTTCGGCATGCTGAGCTACGACCCCGGGTTCCTGAACACGGCTGCGTGCACAAGCAGGGTCTGCTACATCGACGGGGCGCGCGGCATCCTGCGGTATCGGGGATACCCCATCGAGCAGCTTGCAGAACGCTGCACGTACACGGAGGTCGCACACCTTCTGCTGCGGAACGACCTGCCGACCCAGCGCGAGCTGGAAGCCTGGGACCAGCAGATCATCGAGCACTCCCGGGTCCACGAGAACGTTAAGAAGTTCGTCGACGGGTTCCTGTACGACGCCCATCCGATGGGCGTGCTGGTCAGCACAATCGCTGCCCTCTCAACGTTCTATCCCGACGCGAAGGACATCGGGAGCGGCAGTAATCGCGCCCGCCAGCAGGTTCGGATTCTCAGCAAGGTGCCCACCATCGCAGCGTACGCCTATCGCAAGAGCCGAGGCTATTCCTACGCGGAGCCCGACTGGAGCCTGTCCTACAGCGAGAACTTCATCCACATGCTCTGGAGCGGCACCAGACGCGAGCCTAAGGCGGGAGCCGCAGAGGTGCTCGCGGGAGCCTTGGACACGCTGTTCATCCTGCATGCGGAGCACGAGCAGAACTGCTCGACATCAACGATGCGGCAGGTCGCAAGCGCAGACTCGGATCCCTACGTCAGCTTGGCGGCTGCAGCAGCTGCGCTCTACGGACCGCTGCACGGCGGTGCGAACGAGGCAGTGCTGAGGATGCTTGACGAGATCGGGTCGCGAAGAAACATTCCGCTGTTCATGGAGCAGGTCAAGGCGGGCGAGCGGCGCCTGATGGGGTTCGGGCACCGGGTCTACAAGAACTACGACCCCAGAGCGCGCATCGTACGCCGGGCGGCCGAGGAAGTCTTCGAAGTCACGGGCCGGAACTCGAAGATCGACTTGGCAATGGAGCTGGAGCGAATCGCGCTCGAGGACGACTATTTCGTCAAGCGGCGCCTGTATCCAAACGTCGACTTCTACTCGGGCATCATCTACGAGGCGATGGGCTTTCGGCCGGAGATGTTCACCGTCCTGTTCGCGATCGGACGCGTTGCGGGATGGCTGGCCCACTGGGAGGAGCTGATGTGCGATTCCGAGAAGCGGATCGCGAGGCCGCGCCAGATCTACGCTGGGCAGGACAAGCGAAACTTCATCCCGATGGAAGAGCGCCTGGAGCGCGCCCAGAGCGAACTGCTCTAGTCAGAGCGTCCGCCGGCACCAGACGGCTGGAGGGCCTCCCAAGGCAGTCGTCCGCCGCATCGATCCGCGTAGAACGGTCCGGGATCGGGAACGGAGGCCACGACTGTGGCAGGCCTCCTCTGCATCGCTGCCCCATCGACCACGATCGCGGAGTGCGCGGCGGAACGGCCGGCCATGCTCTCGGCAACGGTGTTCCACGGCCCGACCTGGTGATCATCCGCGAACGACGCGGCCAAGGTGGGACGCTGGACGGGTCTGCGCAGGCCCTGGTAGTACCACCGATGAAGCAGCAGCTCTCCATGGGGCGCACCATTCGAGTCCGGCACCTTGAGCCTCAGGGTCGCCACGTCCATGCCAAGGATGGATGTACCCGTCGAGAATCCGCCGTAAATCCCCTCGCCTCCAAACAGGCGGCGCCCATTCCGCGAGACCGATGCCGCGAAGCGGTTTCCACCCGCAAACGCACTCATCGAACCGAGGCGCGTTGGGTAGCCGAAGACCTCGCGGCCGAGTGTGGATCCCTCGAGCGCCGGCCGCACATGGGCCGCGGCGTACCATGCGCGCCGACCCTGTACCACGCAGTCGACGAATAGCCAGGCCTCGTCGACCGAGGGATCCTCGAGGCCGCGAACGGCCATGACCCTCGCGGACGCACCCGGGATCGATGCGCACGGCGGAGGCAGCAGGGCCTGGGCTGCTTCCTCCGGCAGCACGGAGTCGATCGCGACGATCAGCAGGTCGGTGCTGAAGGTCTGGCGACGCCCGCGGTAGGCAGCCAAGTCTTCGGGCGTGGCGAAGTGGGGATTCGGCGGCACGATGCCCATCTCGCCGCCTCGGAAGCGCCGGAAAGCGAACGGCGCCATTGCGCTGGGGCTCAGGTTCTGAACGTGCTCGAACTCATGCCCCACCGACCCTCCGCCGACGGCTGCCTGGACAGGACCTCCCGCAGCGAGCCGCGACAGCCAACCGTCAAGATGGCCCTGCGCACGGACCCGTGACGGTTCGAGCAGGCGGCCGCTAGAGGACTCGCCACCGCGGAAGCACACAAGAGAGGCTCCACGACCATCGAGCGGTCCCTGCGTCCAGTCCGACGCGAGAATGTAGCGCAGCGCCAGCAGCCGCGGCGGAGGCCCAGTCAATTCGCCGAGGGCGGCGCGGTCCGCGTGCGCAGCGAATGACGACTTGCCATCGACGAGCAGCCGACAAATGTCTCTACTGATCTGAACCTCGCCTCGGAACGCAGGCAGGTGCATCCCCTCTCGCAGGCGCAGGTAGAAGGCTTCGTCGGCGGTCCAGATCGCCAGCAGCAGTTCGCCGAGCTTCCCGCCCAGCAAGACTGGCAGGCGCAAGCTGCACTGCGCCGGACCATCTCCCCCCTCGAAGACCACAACGGCTCGCGGTGGTTCCGGGAGTTCGAACGGCGGCGGCAGGTCGGGCGGGCGCTTCAGCGCAAGCTCCACACGCAGCCCCTCGGACGACGCTTCCTGGGGCCGACCACTGAGAGCATGGGGCAGCGTGCCGCACGCCGCCAGGAAGCTGCGCCTGTCAAGCATGGTCCATTCTGGCCCGAACACGGTCTGGGAACCGTGGAGGAATCGTGCATTCCGGCCATATAGACATCGAAGCGGTGGGACGGAACCGGCCAAACCACGCTGCGTCTTGCCGACCATGAGGGCCATCCGGGGCGAACCAAGCCCCACTTGAGGCCGATGCACGTGTACGGGATCCGGTGCGAAAGCCCCTGGTGGACCGAACTGATCCAGATCTTCCCGCTCTTCCGATCCAATGTCTCCGAACGACTCTCGATCGATGCGATTTCGCGAAGACGAGTTGCCCGATCAGCGGTCAAGTGTCAGCCGAAGTGACGGCTCGACTGTTCCGATGACTGCGGCCTCGTCACTAGAGACGCGGACAGGGAAGCAGCACCTCTCAAACCGGCATATAGCCAGGGATCTGGATTCCGGCCTCTCGCCCTGGCCAGGCGGCCTGGTCGGTCGTGTATTCTGTATGCAAGGGCGCAGCCTGCGGCGTTTGGGCGTGCACGGCCAGGCTTCGACCCGTCGGACCCTTGGCCGACGTAGCTCAGTTGGTTAGAGCGCCTGATTGTGGATCAGGAGGTCGATGGTTCGAATCCATCCGTCGGTACCATCCGCATGCCCACAGCGAGCGTGGAGCGGCTATAGCGTTGGAACGCCCAGCAGCGTCATTGCGGCCTTGAATATCCCGAACAGGCCCTCGCCCGCGACGAGGCCTGATGCCACGGCGAAGGAGTACCTCTCGGCTCCCTGGGGTGACCGTCGCTGCCACACCACCAGCACCAGCGAACCGAAGAAGATCACCAGCGAATAGAACGCCTGCACGATGAACGCGATGCCCACGGCGAGTCCGCTGGGCAGAAATGGCGCAATCGCCGGTATACGGCGCAGGATCGGCAGCAGCGCCCCGAAGGCGGCCCCCGCCGCCACAGCCGCCCCCGCATGCGGAGGCAGGGCATCCAGTCCCTGCGTGAGCAGCTCCGCCATCGCCTTCCAAGAGAAAGCCGCGGGCGCCGGAAGCTGGTCACCGCCGAGAGGGTAGGCCCCGGTCACGAGCAGGTAGGCCGGGATGCAGAAGAACACTCCAGCGCCAATGCCCCAGAGCTGCGCGACAAACTGTCGGCGCGGTGAAGCCCCGAGCAGCTTGCCCGTCTTGAGATCCTGCATCATGTCCGCCGCCTGCGACGCTCCTGCACCTGTGATCGCGGCGGCCATCAGGTTGGTGCTCAGGCTACCGGGCGAAAGGCCCCCGTAGACCAGCTGCGTCACCTTGCCCATGCCGCCGACTGGATTGATGTCGGTCTCCCCCGTCGACCGGACGGCGACCGCGGCCAGTGTGAAGGACAGCACCAAGGCCAGAACGGTGAGCGCGGGCGGAATTTCGAACAGGAAGTACGCGGCGATGGTCGTGCCGACAGCCGCGATGGCCAAGCCGTTCCGCCACCATTTCGTCGGGATGTCCTGCACGTCCGGCCCACCACGGAGCCGGCCGGCTCCGCGAAACGCTCGCAGAAACGTCCGCCACTGCAGCGCCAGCGACGTAAGCGCCTCGGAGACCATGATCGCGACGCCGGGCCAGAGCAACCAGCCACGCGGTCCGTCGGTGTAGGACATGATGTCGCCCGGCGCCCATCCCTGGGCCTGCACCCGGGGGCCGAGCAGGCCCCACGCCACGACCGCCCCGAGGGCGAGGCTGGCGCTCACCCGAGGTCCGATCAGGATGCCTGCACCGAAGAGCATGGGTCCGAAGTACAGGCGGAATCCCCACGCGGCCGCAGTGCTCAGAGCCGCGATCCCGAACAGGTCCGCCGGCGGCATCTCAAGCGCCGGCAAGAAGTAGGTCAGGAGGGTGAACGCGCCGGCCAAGCCGCCGGCAATGAGCAGGGCACGCGCCTTGGCCACCGCCTCGCGAGCCTTGGCAAACATCGCCAGGATCGTCTGCGCCGTCGCCGTGCCAGTGGGAAACCGCAGCTTGTCGACATCGATCATCTGCCGGCGCAGCGGCACTGCGAAGAACACCCCGAGATAGGCGATCGAGAGCGCCCAGAGCCCGAGGCCGGCCAGCGGGATTTTGAAGCCGAGCAACTGCATCGCCGGTATCGCGGCGAGCAGGCCGGCCGCCGAGGCCATCGTGCCAGCGGCCGATCCGGTGGTCTGGGTGATGTTGCACTCGAGCACGGACAGCGAACGCCCGAGGACGAGGAACAGGGCGAACCCGAGGATCGCGGCGATCAGCGAGCCTCCGAAGGACCAACCGATCTTCAGGCCCATGTAGATGTTCATGCAGGAGACGAGACCACCGAGGAGACAGCCCGCGACTACGGAACGGGCGGTGAGCTGGTGCTCGCCCGTGCTCGGCCGGTAGATCTGCTCACTCGAGGACTCGGGATGCATCTTGGTCTCGCGGCCGTGACACAGACTACCAAAGGGGTCACGAAGGCCCCGCACGCGGGGCCCTTCGCCTGCGCTCGGAGCGGCATCACCATCCGAGATCGAAAACCGACCTAGCCCAAGTTTGCCAAGCGAGGAGCGATTTTGGCCGAATTCGGCGTGTTTTGCGCTGCAAGTCGTTGGTTTTCAATGGCCAGCCTCCTGAAACCCCCAATGCAGTGCCCTAATAACTTACAGTTCCCTGACTCCCCTCCCAGGGCCTGCTCCCATCGGAGCCTGTTCGTCCGCCGGACCCCCACTCGCCCCCGCGCCAAGGGCCAGGAGTCCCACTTCACCCACCGCCTCGTCCGCTCCGTCCGCTGCGGCTCCAAGGTGCGCCAGCGCACTTTGCTCAACCTCGGCCGCCACTTCGCCCTGCCGTGCGGGGACTGGCCGGCGCTGTGCGCCCGCGTCGAGCGCATCCTCGCCCCCCAGCGGTCCCTCGAGTTCGGGGCCTGCTCCCCCGCGGTCGAGGACGAGGCCCAGCGCAGCGCCGCCCTGCAGCGCGCCAGCGACCGCCTGCTGCGCCAGCGCGACACGATCGAGACGCGTCTCCTCCAGCGCGCCGCTCCAGGGTCCTGGCCGGCAACGTCGCCGAGGGCGGCGCGCTGCAGGCCATGCCGACGGCCCTGGACGCGCCGCCCGAGGCGGCCGTCGTGCTCGACAGGGGTCTCGCCACGGAGGGGAACGTCGCCTGGCTGCGCGAGCGGGGCCACCGGTGCCTGGTGGCCAGCCGCGAGCGGCGGCGCGTCTTCGACGCGAGCCGGGCGGTGGCCATCGGCACCGCCGGGGGGCAGCGTGTGCTGGCCTACGCCGCGACGGACGGGAACGGCGAGACGCGCCTGCGCTGCGCATCCGCGCAGCGGGCGGAGCAGGAGCGGGCGATGGCGGGGCAGGCCGGCGCGCGCCTCGAGACGGCTCTGCAGACGCTGCACGAGGGCCTGTCGCGCCAGGGCACGACCAGGCGCGTGGAGAAGGTCTGGCAGCGCATCTCACGGCTGCAGGCCCGCCATCCGTCCGCCGCCCCGCACGACGCGATCGACGTGCAGGCGGACGACAGGGGCCGCAACGCGACGGCAGTGGCCTGGAAGCGGCAGCCGCTGGAGGGCAGCGGGGCGACCCATCCCGGGGTCCACGGCCTGCGCACCAGCAGCGTCGGCTGGGCCGCCGAGCGGCTGTGGCGCACCTGCGTGACGCGGACCGACCTGGAGGCCGTCCTCCGCTCCCTCGGGAGCGCACTGGGACCGCGCCCGATCCACCACCGCAGGCCCGCGCGCAGCGCGGGCCGCCTGTGCCTGTCGGTGCTCGCCTGCCAGCTGGTCCCGGTGGTCCGGCAGCGCCTGCGGGCGGGCGGGGAGACGGCCCGCCAGGCGGACGGACGCATGCTGCACGTGCGCAAGGCGGCGCGGGCCGAGTCCTGGCGGCGGGAGATCCACGAGCGGCTGGGCGTGGAAGCCTCGCCGGGCGGGGTCCGCAAGCGTGTCAAGCTTGGCCTCGAAGCGGGCGATGAGGTTAGCTGAGGCCATGTCGCGTATCCCCGTGAACGGTATGAACGCCTCGTCGGGATCCAGGCCCGTCCTGCGCAGCAGCGCGAAGATGCGCTCGTCCTCCGGCGCTGGGGGTCAGACACTGGCATCGCGGTCGTCCTCGAGCCGCAGGTCGAAGCACTGGCGGGCGCTCGCGACCAACAGCCACAAGATACAGAATCTAACTGGGCGCAGCCGTGTCGTGCAGCAGGGCCGGCGTCCAAGAGGCGCGCCCAAGGAAAGCGCCGGGAATGGGGTGCAAACGGTAGCCGGGCGAGTTCAGTGTCTCGGAACAAGCGGACTAGGCTGGGGACGATGCTGGACATGCAGTAGGATGCCGCGGGTGCTCTGCTCGACGCCCGCGACAGAGTTCGGCTCGACCGGGGCAGCGAAAGTGCGGAAAACTGCTCGTGGAAGCCCGCCACGGGCCTCATCCCGATTCTGGCGACCTAAGGTGCCCCAAGAACGAACGGGCGTCCGCGCCGAAGGACCACGACCGTCAGGAGCCGAACAGCTGGCCGCCTGCAATCAGGACGAGCAAGGCGACGACGAGCCCCAGGCCCCAGCGCAGCGCGGAGATCGAGGCCTTGAGCGCCTCGGCGCTGGCCTGCTGGGATGCGGCGAGCGCCTCGGCGCTGGCCTGCTGGGATGCGGCGAGTGCCTCGGCGCTGGCCTGCTGGGATGCCGCAAGCGCGTCAAGCTTGGACTCGAAGCGGGCGATGAGGTTAGCTGAGGCCATGTCGCGTATCCCAGTGAACAGTATAAACGCCTCGTCGGGATCCAAGCCCGTCCTGCGCAGCAGCGCGAAGATGCGCTCGTCCTCCGGCGCTGGAGGATCAGGTACGGGCATCGGAGTCGTCCTCAAGCGGCAGGTCGAAGCGCTGGCGGGCACTCGCAGCCAACAGCCACAAGATTACTGCATTGAATTGGACGCAGCCGTGTAATACAGCAGGGTCGGCGTCCAAGAGGCACGCCCAGGGAGAGTGCCGGAAATGGGTGCAAACGGTAGCCAGACAAGTTCAAGGTCGCGGAGCAAGCGGACTGGGCCGATGACGGTGCCGGACATGCAGTAGGATGCCGCGGGTGCTCTGCTCGACGCCCGCGACAGTGTTCGGCTCGGTCAGGGTAGCGAGAGTGCAGAAAGCCCCCAGCGCCGCCGCCACGCACCACTCCCCCCCCCCCCCGCGCGTTGCGCCACCCCTCCCGCTCGCACACCCCCCGCGCCAGCTCCACCCGCGACAGCACCCCGCCGCGCAGCTCCTCCCCCAGCCACTCCACCGTCTCCCGCCGCAACATCCGCAGCCCGATCCGCACTCCTTCCCTTCCAACCCACCCTGCCCCTCTCTGTCAGGTGTGTCCCAGTGACAGCCTAGGCGGATTCGGTCGGCGAACGCTCTGATAAACTCAGAATTGTCGGGTCCGATGCCGTCCGCACCTAACCCGAAGAAGCTCGGCCTCGCGGACTTCATCCTGAACTGCCGCGATGTCCTGGTGTCGGTGCCGAGTCCGGGAGGTTCGGTAGCGTTCTTCTCCTCGATTGCCGTTGACGAGAAGGAGCTCCAGTGGCTCGTCTTCTCACCGGCCAGCGTCCTGCCACCCCGTGTCGCGGACCTCATCCCGAACCTCCGCATCGTCCTCGTCCCCTACTTGCAGCAGGAGGGCGCCGGCACGGTCGAGGGGCCAAGGGGGCCCTGCTACATCGCGTTCGAGACGCCCCCGGCCAGCAGCCGCTGCCTGGTGCGCTTCGAGGCCGGCGAAGACGAGCATTTCCTGTTCCTGGGCATCGAGGACGAGACCGCCTATGCGGACGCGCACGTGCTGCTGTACAGCTGCCTGGCGGAGCAGATCATCGAGCGGCTCGGCGACGAGCTGATGGTGCCCTTCGTGGCGCAGGTCCGATCCGAACTGCAACGCAGGGCAACGGGTGAGGTGAACGAGGAGGCCTGGGCGCTGAAGGACGCCCTAGTGGCCAAGGACGCCGACACGAGCGACGACTCGCAGCCCTTCCGTGACTACGCAATGCGCGCGTTGCAGGACACCTTGGCGCTCTACATGCACGGGCTGTGCTGCGACATCGAGCTCGAGGGCGGTCCGAAGCGTCTGTCGAGCCAGCACCTGCGCACACGGCTCTCCTTGGTCCGCAAGGTCCTGCCCGGACCGCCGGACGTGGCGCTGTTCCCAGAGGAACTTCCGCTAGGTCGCCCTTAGGGCCGGTCTCTGGCTGACATCACCGCAGCGGCTGGGTAGCAAGGCTCTCCCGGCAGCGCTGGGCTTCGGCGTGAGCGACCTCCATTGAGGACTCCACGTAGATCGCGAGCTGGCGAATGTACTCCTTGATCGTGGCGATGCCGTCCACGTTTCGGCTGCGCGCCGAATCGAGCAGGTCGGCCACCTTGCCGTTGTAGTAGCGCCGGGCACCGGCGCTCACAGAGCCAAGCAGCATGTCCGTGCGGTCCAGCCACAGGAACGTGTCGACGGCGTAGCGCAGCCGTTCGGGTTCGCGTCCAAGGGCCTGCGCGGACAGGCTGAGCTGGTCGATTTCATCGAGCAGGATCTTGTGCTGGTCGACGTAGGCCGCCGGGGCCCCGTCCTGTATCCACTCGGCGGGACGCAGCGCCGAGACGACCTTCTTCGCAGTATCGACGTTCCTGACAACCCCCTCAGCAAGCTCCTCGACCTGCCAGCGTGGAATCATTCCCCCATCCTGCGCAACCGCCACAGCCGAGGCGGCAAGGAACAACGCTGTCAGTCGAAGCCTGAGCATCGCCCAATGGTACTCAACGGCTGTCCAGATCCAGCCCCTTTGTGGCCGTCGAGGCAACGAGTGCGCCTGTCTTGTGTACCGTGAATGGACGCCATGGAGACGACAGTCAACTACGCCCCGCTGTCCCCGCTTTCGTTCCTGGACCGGAGCCTGATGGTGTACCCGGACAGGCCTGCCGTCATTCACGGCGACACCGTCTACACCTACGCCGAGTTCGGTCGGCGCGTCGAGCAGCTCGCCTCCGCCCTGCGGTCTTGCGGAGTGGGTCGAGGAGACCGCGTGGCAATCCTGGCTCCGAACATTCCAGCGATGCTCGAGGCAAAGTTCGGGCCGATGCGCATCGGTGCGGTCGTCGTGGCGCTCAACATACGACTCTCTTCCCGCGAGATCGCCTACATCCTGCGGCATTCCGGTGCCAAGGTGCTGCTGTTCGACACCGAATTCGCCGACACGGTGCGCGGACTCGGGGACAGGGTTCCGAACATCGAGACGTACATCCAGATCGCGGATGCCACTCCGCCCGTGCCGGACCTGCCCGGGCAGGAGTACGAGGAATTCCTCGCGGCCGCACCGCCGGACGAGGGCGTCGAACCAATTGACGACGGGGATCCGATCTGCATCAACTACACCTCCGGCACGACTGGCTTCCCGAAGGGCGTGGTCTTCCATGCTCGCGGTGCGTGGGTCAACGCCGTGGGCGAGGCACTGGAGACGGGGATGCGCTGGGACTCCGTCTACCTGTGGACGCTTCCGCTGTTCCATTGCAATGGCTGGTGCTTCCCCTGGGCGGTGGCGGCGGTTGGCGCCACGAACGTCTGCCTTCGCAAGATCGTGCCGGCAGACGTGTACGGGCTCATCGCCCGCTGGGGGGTCACCCACATGTGCTGCGCACCGACGGTGCTGACGGCGCTTTACTCGAGTCCAGACGCCGAGGGCCAGAACCTGAGCGGCGTCACGGTCGCGACGGCTGGCGCGCCTCCGGCTCCTCAGGTCATCCGCACGATGGAAGGGATGGGTGCAACGGTGCACCACGTATATGGCCTGACCGAAACCTACGGTCCGTACACGATATGCGCCGAGCAACCGGGCTGGGACACGCTCGACAGCGGGCGCAGGGCACAGATCAAGGCCCGCCAAGGCGTCCCGTACGGTGTGGCCGGCGACGGACTGCGGGTGGTGGACGAGAACATGAAGGACGTGCCGCGCGACGGCACCGCCATGGGCGAGGTGGTGATGCGCGGCAACATGGTGATGACGGACTACTACAACGATCCCGAGGCCACTGCCGAGGCCTTCCGCGGCGGGTGGTTCCACTCCGGCGACCTTGCTGTCTGGCATCCCGACGGCTACATAGAGCTGAAGGACCGATCGAAGGACATCATCATCTCGGGCGGCGAGAACATTTCGAGCCAAGAGGTCGAAAAGGTCGTCATGGAGCACCCCGCGGTGCTCGAGGTCTCCGTCGTCGGTGTGCCGGACGAGAAATGGGGCGAGGTGCCGAAGGCCTTCATCACAACCCGTCCCGCCACCGAAGTGACGGGCGAGGAGATCATTGCCTTCACGCGCGAACGGCTGTCACACTTCAAGTGCCCCAAGCGCATTGAGTTCGGCGATCTGCCCAAGACCGCCACCGGGAAGATCCAGAAGTTCGTTCTCCGCCAACGCGAGTGGCCGGCGAGCCAGGGGCGCGTCTGGAGGTGAGGAGCCGCTGAAGCCTCTAAGCTAAGGTTGCAAATGGATGCCCTGACCTAGGTTGCCTTCGTTTTGGCGGCCGTGACGATTGACGAGGAGACCATCAATGGCTTGGACAAATCGGTCGTCTGGAGCACGAGGCGGAATATCACTGCAGCAATCCCTTCCGGGGGCGTCTGTGCGCGTGACCAGCGTCGACAGGGTGGCCCTTTGCGCTGGACCAGACACCTTGGAGGCCGCATCGTGATCAACTTGTTCCGAGTTGGGTTGCCGTGCGCGGCCGCCCTGGCCCTTCCGACCCTCGCGGCCCAGGAGCGGGAGGCTCTCGAGCACTTCGAGAAGCACATCCGCCCCCTCCTGGTCGAACACTGCTATGCCTGCCACAGCGCCGACACCCAGGCCATGGGCGATCTGCTTCTGGACACCAGGGACGGATGGATGCGTGGTGGAAGCCGCGGTCCAGCCCTAGTTCCCGGAGATCCCTCGTCCAGCCTGCTATTGGAGGCGGTCTCCTATGGTTCGCTCGCGCTTCGGATGCCGCCGACTGGCCGCCTGCCAGACGAGTCGATCGCGCATCTGGAGACTTGGATTCGTCTCGGCGCGCACGATCCCCGCGACGCCTCCGTCTCGATGCCCGACCAGGAGGAGGGGATTGACCTTGAAGCTGGACGACAGTTCTGGAGCTTCCTGCCCGTGCTCGACCCTGCCCCACCGGCGGTTGAAGACGACGCTTGGGCACGGACGATCATCGACCGGTTCGTCCTAGCCCACATGGCGGCGGAGAACCTGAAGCCTGCGCCCCAGACGGACCGCATGACCCTGTTGCGGCGAGTCGCATTCGATCTAACTGGCCTCCCGCCCACACGCGACGATGTCGAGCGCTTCCTGCGAGATCCATCGGAGGATGCATTCCCGAAGGCCGTGGACCGTCTTCTCGCGTCGCCGCACTACGGAGAGCGCTGGGCGCGGCACTGGCTGGACCTGGTTCGCTGGGCGGAGACCAACGGCCACGAGTTCGACAACAACAAGCTGGACGCGTGGCGCTATCGCGACTACGTTGTCGATGCCTTCAACGCCGACTTGCCATACAACGTGTTTCTGCGCGAGCAGATCGCGGGCGACCTCCTTCCTGCCCGGCTGTCGACCGACGGCACGCATCTGGCAAGTCCGATCGCCTCCGGCGTGCATTGGCTGTGGGAGGTTCTCAACTCGCCCACGGACTCGGTGAAGGCCCGCGCCGACCAGATCGACAACCAGATCGACGTGCTGACCAAGGCGACGCAGGGCTTGACCGTCGCCTGCGCGCGCTGCCACGACCACAAGTTCGACCCGATTCCGACGGCAGACTACTACTCGCTGTTCGGAATTCTGCAATCGACGCACATGAGCGAGATCTGCATCGACTCGCCCGAACGGGAGCGCGAAATCCATGCGGCAGCGGCAGCGATCGGATCTGTGAACCAGGAGCTACGCTACGCGCTGAGGCCGGTGACGCAACGCCTGTCCTCGACCCTCGCGGAGAGGCTGCTCGCCGCATCTGCGGAGCTTCCTGACAACGCTGCGAGCCCTCTTGCCAAGGAACTCAAGATCGCGCGGTCTGAGCCAAGCCACCCCCTTCATCCGTTCGCCCTGGCTTTGGCGGCTGACGAGGCGAAACCCTTTGGCGAGACCATGCAGGGCATCCGCGGGGAGATGGAGGGGTGGAGCGCCAAGGCGGAGCCGACCCACCCCATCTGGGAGGAACGAGGAGACACGGTATACGAGGACTTCGCAGACGGATTCGGCCTTTGGAACGCCACTGGGGCGGCGTTCGGGCAGGGGCCGGTCGCTGCGACACCCCCGGGCCTCCGATTCGCCGGCTATGCGGGCGAGACCGTCGCGGCGTCGCACGGCACCGGAGCGAAGACCTTCGTCGGCACGCTTACGACAGAGAAGTTCCGCATGCCGGCCCGCTTCGTGCACGTGCGCATGGCTGGAGAGTCCTACTCAACACGCCAGCGCGAGAACGCTGCGCTGCGGTTCACCGTCATCGCCGACGAGCACAAGTCCGGCCATGCGATGCCATCCGGGGAGGGCATGCGCTGGCACACCATCGCGATGACCAAGGAGCGCGGACGCATCTGCTCGATCGAGATCATCGACCGAGACCGCGCCGGCTCCATCGCCGTGGACCGCGTGGTTTTCTCACGCAGCAAGGAGCCGCCACCGATCGCGGGGCCGATCGATCCACGGATCCTCGCGCTGGTCCGGGACCCGTCGATCCAGTCGCTCGAGGATCTCGCAGGCTCCTATCAGGCGCTGGCGGACAGCCTCGCTGCGCAGCCCGATCCGTCGTTCCGTGACGTGGCCGTGCTTGCCGCCCTGACGGCAGGGCCCCGTCCGATCACTGAGGACTGGAGCGAGGACCAGCCATGGGAGCGCGACCTGCACGCGCTTGTAGAGCGACGCAACGCAGCGGCCGAAGCGCTGCCGACATCCTCCTTCGGGATGTCGAGCCGCGACTGGAAGGCGGCCGACTCCCCGATCCATTTGCGTGGCAACCACGAAAACCTCGGCGAGAACGCGCCACGGCAGTTCCTCCAGGTCATCGCTGGCGTGGACCAGGAACCGTTCCGGGACGGGTCCGGGCGGGTAGCCCTGGCCGACTGGATCGCCAGCGAACGCAATCCCCTCACGGCACGGGTGATGGTCAATCGGATCTGGCACCACCACTTCGGCCGCGGGATCGTGCCCTCGACGGACGACTTTGGCCGGATGGGCGAGATGCCGACCCATCCGGCGTTGCTGGACCACATGGCCTCGCGGTTTATGGCGTCGAACTGGTCAATCAAGGATCTGCAGCGCGACATCGTCCTCTCCAGCACCTACCGGATGAGCAGTGCGCGGTCCGAGATGGCGGCCGAACGGGACCCTGACAACCGCCTGCTGTCGCACTTCCCTGTGCGGCGACTGGAAGCGGAGGCGATTCGGGACGCCGTGCTCGCGGTCTCGGGGACGCTGGACACTGCCGTTGGCGGGCCTGGGGTGGTTCCGCACATCAGCGAGTTCCAGGACGGTCGGGGCAAGCCAACATCCGGCCCCCTCGACGGCCAGGGACGGCGCAGCATCTACACGCAGGTCCGGCGCAACTTCCTGCCGCCGATGTTCCTGGCGTTCGACTACCCGCTGCCGATCTCCACCGCAGGCCGCCGGGGCGTGTCCACGGTCGCCTCGCAGGCACTGCTGATGCTGAACAACGAGCTTGTTCACAGCCAAGCCGTGCTCTGGGCGGACCGTGTGCGGAAATTGCACGGGACTTCGGCCGAGCGTATCCGCACGCTCTACATGGAGGCATTCGGGCGTCCGCCGCAGCCCGACGAGATCCAGCAGATCGAGGCGTTCGTGGCGAGCCGCTCGAACACCGACGAGGGCGACCCAGCAGCCTGGGCCGACGCCGCCCACGCCCTCCTGAACACTTCCGAGTTCCTGTTCGTCCGCTGACGCCGGCGGCGGCGCCCGCAGCACCCCGAAGCGCCGGCTTCGGTATTCTTGGTGCGGGAAAGAATCATGCTGCGCATAGTTTTGGCACTGCTGCTGGCCTCCGGAGGAGCGCTTGGTGGTGAACTGCAGAACCAACTCACCGAACAAGAGAAGCTGGACGGCTGGCAGCTGCTCTTCGACGGGACCACGACCAACGGCTGGGAGGGGTTCCAGAACACCCCGTTCCCCAGCACGTCCTGGGCCATCGAGGACGGAACGATCCGCACACTGGCCGACAACAGTGGCGGTGACCTGGTGACGGTCAGCGAGTTCGAGAACTTCGAGCTGACCTTCGACTGGAAGCTGGTGCAGCACGGCAACAGCGGCGTCAAGTACCTCGTGCAGAAGGCCTGGGCCGGACCCGGGTACCGGCCCCACCTGAGTCCAGACGCCAAGCGCCGTTCGATGCTGCGCGCCACGGGACCGGAATACCAGCTGCTTGACGACGTCAACCTCAACCGTCGCAGGAGGGGGTGGGAGTACTCCGCCTGCGGCTCGCTCTACCTGCTGCACAAGCCGGCGGCGGACAAGCCGGAGTGCACCCCGGGCGTCTGGCACACCTCGCGCATCCTTGTGCGGGGCACGCATGGCGAGCACTGGCTGGACGGCAAGAAGATCGTGGAGTTCGAATTCAACGACCCCGACCTCTTTGCCAGGGTGGAGCAGACCAAGTTCAAGCGCGTGCCCGGATTCGGGTTCAAGGGCCCAGGGCACATCGCCCTGACGCACCACAACCACCCTGTCTGGTACCGCAACATCAAGATCCGCGCCCTGCAGGGTCCGCGGGTGTCGCACTACCTGCCGGGCAGGCTGTTCGAGCCGGACGGTCTGATCCCCCCGCCACCGCGTCTGCCGCAGCCGGGCGACCCCACCACGCAGACTTCCAGCGCGGCACGCTAGATGACCCCCGACCGAGCCCTCTTGCGTGCGTAGCGCTGGAATTCGCCGATCCTGGCTTACTCTGAAGCCAGTCGGCGATCCAAGCGTGGGATTGTATGCCGCCGGATCGTCGTCGAGGGCCTGGCCGGATCGCCACAGCCTCTGCCATGCGCACGACAAGATTCCTGCCCTTACTCTTGGGAACGCTCCTGTTGGGTCCAGTGTCGGCAACCGCCGACACGGTCGTGCTGACGAACGGCGATGTCCTGAGCGGCACGGTCGGCAGACTCGAGGACGGCAAGATCGCCCTGAGAACCAAGCTCTTCGGCACCCTGCGGATCCCCTGGAACGCCATCGAGTCGATTCGTACGGACACGGAGTACTCGCTCCAGACCGAGGATGGCGAGGTGCTGGAGGGGCTTCTGCAACGCGAGGGTGAGAGAACGATGCTGGAGCGCCCCTCAGGACCGCCGGTTGTGCGGGACTCCGACTCGGTGCGGCGAGCCGTGCCAGGTGCATTTCCCAAGGGCTTCCAGCAACTCCTCCATGCAATGGCCGGATCGGCGGATGTCGGGTTCAGCGTCGCTCGCGGCAGCCAGAGCCAGATGCGGTCCTCGCTGGGAGCGAAAGCGGAGTACCGCTCGGCCGCCTACGTGTTCAGAAGCTCGCTATCCTCGCTCTTCGCCCGACAGAACGGCGCACGCTCGCAGAGCAGGCACGCGCTGGATATGCGGGTCGATCGACAGGTCAACGACCGCACCTTCACGTACGGTCGCTCCAACTTCGAGCGCAACGAACGACGCAACCTCGACCTGCGCACGCAGTTGGGCGGAGGCATCGGACAGCGGATCGTGGTGCGCGACAACTTCCGGCTGTCGCTGCTGGGCGGCGCCGGCTATGTGCACGAAGACCTGCGCGAAGTCGGCAACCGCTCGACGATGGAGCTGAAGACGGGAACCGAGCTGAGCGCGGACCTGTTTTCGGTAGTGCGCTTCGAGACTCAGTTCACCATGTATCCGGACATCCTGGACAGAAGAAGGCTGCGACTGGAGGTTGACAGCGAGCTTCGCATCCCACTCAGCAGGCAGTTCACGTATTCGGTGCGGCTCTTCGACCGCTTCGACGGAAGGCCGCTCGCGCGGATGGTCGGCAGGAACGACTACGGCATCGTCACCGGGCTCGGCCTCAAGTTCTGAGAGCCGCGCACCCTTCGGTCACGTCCGCTTTGGGGTGCTCCAGTGCGTACGGTACGTGCGCTTCACGTAAAGGTTGGCGTGGGCGTCGTCGATGCAGCGTTCCGACTCCCGGTCGAACTGCAGCGTGTGGCCCGTCCGGGCCACGATGTTCGCCAGATGGCAGTGGAGTCCCGAAACGTGGCCCACGGAGATGTCCGCGTTCGGCAGCTTGCGGCTCCTGACGCAGTCGACGAAGTTGCGCATGTGGTCGTCGCCCTCGTCGTCCGCGTCGCTGTACTCCACCAGCCTGCCGTCCTTGTCGAAGATCTTGTATCCCCAGCGCTGCTCGTAAGGGCCGATGTGGATGGTGCCCTCGCTCCCGTAGACCGCGACGCCGCTGTCCAGGTTCTCCAGTTTGTACGGGTTCCAGATCCGCATCTCCCAGATCATGGCCTTCTGCCCGTAGTCGAAGGTCGCGTTCATCGTGTCCGGGGTCTGCTGGTCGTCGTCGAAGTAGATCTTGCGCCCCATGCCGCTCACAGTGGTCGGATAGTCGACACTGAGCGCCCAGCGCGCGATGTCGAGCTGATGAGCGCCATCGTTTCCGGCGTCGCCCGTGCCGAAGTGCCAGTGCCAGTGCCACTTGTAGTGGAAGCGGTTCTCGTTGAACGGAATCCAAGGCGCGGGTCCGAGCCACGTGTCGTAGTCCACCCCCTCCGGAACCGGTCCGTCGGGCTTGTGACCGATGTCTTCGCGCATCTGCACGTTCCAGGCCTTGGACATGAGCACTTCGCCCAGCTGCCCCGACTGCGCGATCTCGATCGCCCTCATCGTGGACGGACGGCTGCGTGCCTGCGTGCCGACCTGCACGATGCGGCGGTTGCGCCGCGCCGCGTCGATCATCAAGCGGCCTTCACGGATGTTGTGCGAGGCCGGCTTCTCGACGTAGACATCCTTGCCTGCATCGCATGCCAGGATCGTGGCCGGGGCGTGCCAGTGGTCCGGCGTGGCGATGACCACAGCGTCCACGTCCGCCGAGTCGAACAGGTCGCGCATGTCGTGGGTGGTCTTGGCCGTCGGCGCACCCGCCTGCTGGAGGACCTGGGACGCCCGCTCCAGAGACGCCTGGTCGGCATCGCACAGGTAGGTGACGTTGACGCCTGGCAGGCCGTTGAAGTCCCCCGTGAGGCCACGGCCACGGCCTCCGACGCCTACCACCCCGACGTTGACCGTGTCGCTTGCGGCGACAGCGCGGCGCCGCGCCGCCAGACCGGCGGCCGCCGCCGCAAAGAAGTAGCGTCGGTTCATGGTGTCGCTCCTATACAGTGCCGGTCAGGCCAGCACCGGCGTCAACACATGCCCGCCCACGTCCGTGAGCCGGAAGTCTCGGCCCTGGAACCGGTAGGTGAGCGACTTGTGGTCTATGCCCAGCAGGTCGAGCATCGTCGCGTGCAGGTCGTGCACGTGCACGGGGTTGTCGACCGCGGCGTAGCCTAGCTCGTCCGTGCCGCCGTAGCTGTGTCCGCCCTTGACTGGACCTCCCGCCATCCACATCGAGAACCCCTTGATGTGGTGGTCGCGGCCCGCCGTGGCCCGGTTGCCCTGGGACATCGGCGTCCTGCCGAACTCCCCGCAGAACACCACCAGAGTGTCCTCGAACATGCCCCTGTCCTTGAGGTCCTTGACGAGGGCGGCCGTGGCCTGGTCGACATACTTGCAGCTGGTCTCGATGCCCGACTTGATGCTGCCGTGATGATCCCAGCCGCGGTGATAGAGGTGGATGAACCGCACGCCCCGCTCCGCTAGCCGTCTGGCGAGGAGGCAGTTCGAAGCGTAGGTGCCGTCCCCGCCCTCGGTGCCGTACATGTCCCGTATGTGCTGTGGCTCACTCGAGAAGTCCACCAGCTCCGGAACGCTCATCTGCATCCGGAACGCCAGCTCGTACTGGGCGATGCGGGTGTCGATTTCGGGATCGGCCACCATCGAGCGCTGAATGCCGTTGAGCTCTGTCACCGCATTGACGAGGGCGCGCTGGCTCTCCCGGTCCACGCCGGGCGGATTGCGGACGTAGTTCACCGGGTCGCCGGTGGAGCTGAACTTCACGCCCTGGTAGCGGCTGGGCAGGAACCCCGCCGCCCACTGGCGCGACGCGATCGGCTGGTCCTGGGCACCGCCTACGGAGGTGAGCACGACGAACCCGGGCAGATCCTCGGACTCGCTGCCGAGTCCGTAGGTGATCCACGATCCCATCGACGGCCGTCCGGGGATGCGGAACCCCGTGTTCATGAACGTGTGCGCCGTGTCGTGATTGATCTGCTCGGTCGTCATCGAACGGACGATGCAGATGTCGTCGGCGATGCTCCCGATGTGCGGCAGCTGCGACGTGAAGTGCTGCCCTGACTTGCCGTAGTGCTGGAAGGGATGCTGAGGGCCGAGGATGCGCAGCTCCTTGCCCTGCAGCTGCGCGATCTGCTGGTTCTTCGTGAACGACTCCGGCATCGGCTCGCCGTCGCGCCTCGCCAGTTCGGGCTTGTAGTCGAAGAGCTCCAGATGCGCCGGGCCGCCGGCCATGCAAAGGAAGATCACGCGCTTGACCCGCACGGGCCGGTTCGGGTAGCCCCCAATGCCCGCATCGGCGCCGAACAGGTCGGGACGGAAGAGCTGCGCCAGGCCGATGCCGCCAAGCCCCATTGAGACGCGGCCGAGGAACGCCCGCCGACTAGCCCTCGCGCTCCAGTCCTCAATCATCCTGTCCTCTCCGAATCTCCCCACGCATGACCGACTCTCGAGTCAAGTCTAGGCCCGACCGAACCGTTCCCGCAACAGAAGCCACCTCGGGCGGTCCGGGCCAAGTGTCAGTACCGGAAGGTGTACTGCAGCTTGGTGGCGAGCCGCGAGTCCCGCTGCCGGAAGTCGTAGAACCCGCCCATCTCCTGCACCCAGCCCTGTCCGAATATGAAGAACACGTCGTTCCCAGGCTTCAGCGTCCAGCGGACGCGGCTCTGCAGGCCCAGGTTGCCCGAGCGGTTGTCGAACTGGGTGAGGTTCTGGAAGGAGAGGAACGGAGACACCGAGAAGCTCGTCTGCAGGCTGAAGATCCGCGCCACGAAGTTGCCCTGAGGGAGGTTCGCGAAGGTCTGGTTCGAATTGACGCTGATCACGAACTTCGGCGGCAGCTGGTAGCGGAGGCCGGTCTGAATGGTCTTCGCCGTGCCCGACCAGAAGCTGCCGAACGTGAGGCCGAAGCTGCCCTGCAGCTTGCGCTTCTGCGCCGACGTGAAGAAGATTCGCATCGGCATGAAGTTGTACTCGCCAGGCGGCAGGACGACGCCGGGGGAGATCTCGAACGGCTCGAACAGGCGCTCGTAGGTCGGGTTGAAGTCGAACAGGCTGTGGAGGCTGTCCCCAGACATCAGGTGCCAGTCGAAGATCGTCATGTAGAACTTGCGCGTCTCGACTAGACCGTTGTCGAGCCGCGTGAAGCGCGTGTAGAAGATGTCGTGGAACATCTGCTGGACGCCGGACTTGGGGTTCGGACGCGGGTTGAAGCTGGCGCCGAGGCGAAGCATGCGGACGTTGGAGCGCTGGACGAACCCAAGCGAGGGATCGAAGTTCTCCTGGATCTCGCGCCAGATGAGCTGGCCCTGGAAGCGGTCGTTGTTGTAGTGGGCGCCGAACCCGTACGACGCGTTGTTGTCCTCAATGCCCGGCCGGGTGGTCTTCAGTCCCCACGCGTTGACGAGCATGTTGCGGCCGCTCCCGAGAAAGTTGGAGGTGGCTAGGCGGATGTCACCGCCCATGGTCGCGTTGACCGACGAGCGCCGGATTCCGATGTCGCTCTGGTCGGGCAGGACCGTTGCGGGATCGCCGGTCGTCAGGATCGCGCCCACGTAGGATTGCTCCAGAAAGTTCTGTCGCACACGGCTGACGAAAAGATTGCTGTCGTCGTAGCCCATTGCGGCGCGGGTGCGCACGTTGAGCACGCCGATCTCGGTGCGGCCCGTTTTGCCGGTCAGCTTGACCCCGTAGTCGATCGGGATCTCCTGACCGCGGATCAGTCCGACCCGACGGCTGAAGAATGGAAAGATCTCCGCGCCCGTCCGAGGAATCCCTCCTGGCTGGTCGATTCCGGTTGTGGCGAAGTTGAAGAGTCCGGCGTCCTGCAGAAAGAAGGACCGCTTCTCGGGGAAGAAGATCGAGAACCGCGTCAGGTTGATCTGCCGGTCGTCGACCTCCGTCTCGCCGAAGTCGGTGTTGACTGTCGTCGAAAGCCTCAGGCTGGACGTGAGGTTGTAGAACACGTCCAGGCCGGGCTTGAGCCGCAGGACGTGGTTGCCGTCCGGCGGCGTGTAGATCCAGCGCTGCGCGACGAACGGGCGCACGTCCAGGCCTACACCCTGCTCGAGACCCTCGAGGCCGGTGATCTCGCCCGCCTCCGACACTTGGAAGAACTGGATCTGGAAGCGAGCCCCCGTCCACCGAACCTCCTCCAGCTTGCGCTGGATGATGCGGCTGATGTTGAACCCCCATACGGTGTCCCCCGCGGAGAAGTTCAGGCTCTTGAACGGAATCGCGAACTCTGCGCTCCAGCCCTGGTCCGACCGCCTCGTCTTCACGATCCAGATCGCGTCCCAGTCCTCGTTGGTCTCGCCATTTGCGAAGACCAGCCCGTCGACCAGCGCGCCGTTCGGGTTGGTCGAGAAGTAGAACGCGTTGCTCTGGTCGCGGAACGTGTCCAGGACGATGCTCAGGCGGTCGTCGGCGTTCAGCATCGCGTCGCGGGCCATCTGGGACGCCAGCACTCGATCGGGCTCGGAGTCGTAGCACATGACTCCGACGTAGAGGTTGTCCTTGTCGCGGAGCAGCCGGACGTCCGTCCGCTCGGTGGGTTCGGCCCCAGCTACGGGGATGGTCTGCACGAGTCGGCCGATCGATGGCGCCCGTTGCCAATCCGCCTCTTCGAGGCTGCCGTCAACGACGACGTTCCCGCTGGCCGGCGTCACCTGGGCGGATCGGCGCGTGTCCTGCGGACCAGTCTGCTGGGGCTGTGCTGCGCACCAGACCGCCAGAATCGAGAGGCAGCACGCCGTGAGGGCGAAGCGTGGGGACGCGAACCGGCGGGGGGGACTGTACACCTTAGCCTGCAAGTGGGTGGATTCAACCCCGCACCGTTCGCTCAATGCTACACCCTAGGGTTGACTGCAATCGACAGCTGACACAGCCCGGGAAGCCTCCTGCGGGCGACGGGGCTGCAGCCTGTTGACGCGCCGACATGCCGCGCAACCGCCGCCCAAGAACCCAATCCAATGTCGTCCCTGCCCCGGACGCGTTCGTTCAAAGTGCGCCCCCGCATCGCCGCTGCAGCTACGCTGCGCTAGCATATTGCAGCAGTTGTCCCTTTGCCATGGAGGTGCGGAGTTTTGACCGGCCATTGCGGTGGTGCGACAGGGAGTGGGGCGGAACACGCCTGATTCCCACCTAGACTCCCCGTCAAGCGATGTCCGCATCCACGAATGCAGGATCGGATAGGGCTGGCTCGCTGCTGGTCCCAGAGGTATACCGGCCAGGCTTTGATGCCCTGTCTCCGGAGCATCTGGAACTGGGTCGCGAGTACATTCGCCACACAACCCTCGGGGATCCCTTGGCGGATGACACGATCAGGGATCTGGGGGAGCTGACCCGGTCGGAGGCAATACGACTGGTCGCAGCCGGCATGACCAAGGACGACGCGGCGCTTGTCGACGCGCCCGAGAGCGTGCGCCGTTTCTTCGGGGAGCTCAAGGAGATCCCGCCTTGGTTCGATCCGAGCATCTGCAGGCCCGGCTTTCGGATGTTCCATCGACACTTCGACCGTTTCATCCTGGCCGAAGCGGCAGGCGTGCTGGTCGAGGGATTCTCAACCCTGATCAGCCACTCGTTCCTGACGACCGGCAGGCTCACAGAGCAGGGCATCCGGCGCCTGCGCCAGAACATCCGCCATGTCGTTGAGGTCTTCATTCCCGGCGGGCTCGGAGTCTACGGCGACGGTTGGAAGCTGTCCGTCCGCATACGCCTCGTCCACGCCAAGTTCCGCCAGATGCTGAAGAAGACTCCGGTGTGGGAGGAAGCCACACACGGCGTGCCGGTGAGCGCTGCCCACTTGGCGCTCGCCAACGCCACGTTCTCGTCGGGGTTGCTGTCTTACGCCGCCATGCTGGGCGTCGATGCGAACCCGGAGGAGCGCAAGGGCTTCATGCATATCTGGCACTACACGGGCTGGCTGATGGGCGTTCCCGAACCGCTGCTCTTCGGCACCCAAGAAGAGTCGGATCGGCTGCGGGTCGTCGGCCTGGCCCTCGAGCCGCAGCCGACCTGGGAGTCGGTGATCATGGCGAATGCGCTTGCAAACGCAGCTTGGCAGGTCGCGGGGATCACAGAGCCCAAACAGCAGCGCTCCGTCACGAAGCGCTTCTACACGCTGTCGCGTGCGCTGATCGGCGAGGAACTGGCGAACCAGCTGCACTTCCCGAAGTATTCGACCTTCGGCGTCATGCTGGGCTACAAGCTTCGCGACCGGCTGGGAGGCGTGGTCCGAGGGACGCTGGCGGACGCGCTCAAGGGTGAGAGGCTCGACTGGTTCACAAGACTAATCGACGCGTGCGTCAACGATCCAGCCGGCATCTCGCACGCGCTTCCCGAAACCATCGCCACCAGGCTTCCCAGAACCCTCACCTCCAGCTCCAGCTCGACCGATGCCGGCTGACAGGGCCGGGCGACGGGTTACTGGTCGACGCGGGTGCCTCTGGACGATCGCCCCGTCCTCAGGTGGCTGTCCGCAAGGCCGGCAGTAGCATGGGGAGCGGCGGCCGGGGCACCGGCAGGACCTGCTGAGGCGCGGGCATGAGCGCTCATCACGGCACACACGGGCACAGCCACGCCGCGCACGCGAACAGCACGAACGCCCGGCGCATCCTAGCGGTCCTGTTTCTGACCGGCGGATTCATGCTCGCCGAAGCAGTGGGCGGAATCCTCTCGGGGTCCCTCGCTCTGCTCGCAGACGCGGCCCACATGCTCATCGACACGGTGGCATTGCTGCTCGCGTGGATCGCCTTCAGGGTGAGCCAGCGTCCAGCCGACAGCGCGCGCACGTTCGGGTACCACCGCTTTCCCGTCCTGGTGGCCTTCACGAACGGCATCAGCCTTGTGTTCATCGTCGGCTGGATCCTCGTCGAGGCGGTCGAACGCTTCGTGGAGCCGGCACCCGTGCTCGCCGGTCCAATGCTGGCCGTCGCTGTGCTCGGGCTCGCGACCAACGTGGCCGCGTTCTTCGTGCTGCGCAGCGCCGACCGCGACAACCTGAACATCCGCGGCGCCCTGCTGCACATCATGGGCGACATGCTCGGGTCCCTTGCCGCGATCGCGGCTGCAGGCGTGATCATGGCGACAGGCTGGACGCCAATCGACCCGCTGCTCTCCGTGGTCGTCGCGCTTGTGGTGCTGCGCAGCGCGTGGCACCTCTCCAAGGACGCGGCACACGTGCTCCTCGAAGGCGCTCCCAAGCGGCTGGACATCAAGGAGATCGGCCAGCACCTTGTCGACGCCGTCCCCAGCGTCGTGGACGTGCACCACGTCCACGCGTGGTCGCTGGCTCAGGGCCATTCCATGCTGACGCTGCATGCGAGGATCGCGCCAGACTCGAGGCCCGACTCAGCGCTCGCGGAGATCCAGGCACGGCTGAGAGACGAGTTCGGAGTCGCACATGCGACAGTCCAAATCGAGGTCGAAGCCTGCGTGGACGAGCCGTGCGTCGTAACCGACTGAGCGCACTGGAACGCGTGTGGATCCGTTGCGGATCCGGTTTGCGCTGCACTACGCTTGCAGAGTGCAGCGCATGATGGTAGCTCTGTGCGTGGCCGCCTTGCTGGTGGTGCCCGCACTGTTCGGCTCGGTGGCCATTGAGCCCACCGGCATCCACCTGCAGAGCCCCGGTCACTCGCAGCGGTTCCTGATCTCGGGTGGGACGGAGTGCCAGGCCACAAGCACCGAGCCGTCGGTCGTGACCATCGAGTCCGGGGCGATGGTGGCCCACTCACCCGGTCAGGCGGTCATCGCCGTGCGGTGCGAGGAAGGATCGGTCAGAGCGCCTGTGCGGGTCGGGCGGTCGGCGTCCGACGTCGGCATCGGCTTCGAGAGCGACCTGCTCTCGATCCTGACGACCAAGGGCTGCAACTCCTCGGCGTGCCACGGGTCCCCGGCTGGCCAGAACGGCTTCAAGCTCTCTCTGTACGGCTCCGATCCGCACGCCGACTACGACATGATCATCGAGGGCCACGAGGGGCGGCGGGTCTCGCTGGACGACCCGGCCACCTCTCTTTTCCTTTCCAAGCCCTCCTACAGCGTTCCCCACGGAGGAGGGCAGCTCATGACGCCGGGCTCGGACGAGCATACGACCATTCTGCGCTGGCTAGAGCAGGGCGCTACCTACGGCGGTCAGGGCATCCGGCTGGAACGCCTCGAACTGCATCCCGGCGAGCGGGTCTTTGTCGGCAAGGGAATGCGTCAGCCCATCGTGGTGATCGGACGGCTGTCGGACGGCTCCTCGCGGGACATGACGACCGAGGTTCACTACGCGGTGGACGACCACGCGGTGGCGGTACGGGAGGGGACCGAGATCGTCGCGCAGGGACCCGGCATCACCACGCTGACCGCACGTGCGATGGGCAAGGCCGCCACCGCGCAGTTCATCGTGGTCGATCCGGAGAGCAGCGTTCCGTTGGTGTACCCGGAGCCCAGGAACGTGATCGACGAGCACGTCTTCCGCAAGCTCCGCAGCATCCATGTCGCGGCGTTCCCCCTCAGCGACGACCGCACGTTCCTGCGACGGGTCTACCTGGACACGATCGGCATCCTGCCCGAGCCCGATGAGGCGCGCCGCTTCCTTGCGAGCACGAACCCGGACAAGCGCTCCGCGCTGATCGACGAGCTTCTGGAGCGTCCGGAGTACGCCTCCCACTGGCTGGTGAAGTTCGAGGACTGGTTCCGCAACTCCCAGTACTACTCCCAGGGCCGTACCAACGGGTCGTTCAAGCGCTGGCTGCGCGACTCGATCCGTGAGGACTGGGCCTACGACGACACTGTCCGGACCATGCTCACGGCACGCGGCGACACAACCGTGCTGCCCGCGGGCAACTTCTGGCATCCCGCGATGGACTTCATGCTCAAGACGTTCGATGTCGAGAAGGCCGTGCCCACCATCACACGGCTGTTCCTCGGCCAGCGCCTCGAGTGCGCGCAGTGCCACAACCATCCGCTCGAGAACCTGACCCAGGACGACTTCTACGGCATCGCTGCATTCCTTGCCAGGACACGCGTGAAGCACGGCTACGGGCAGTACCGGCGAGTCTGGTACGACGCCCGACACGGCGAGATCGAGCATCCGGTCACGAAGGCCGCGGTCGAGCCCAGGTTCCTCGACGGCGAGAGACCCTCGATCCCAGCGGGTACGACGCGCCGAGAGGTTCTGGCGAGCTGGATCACGCGCGACGAGCGCATGCAGTTCGCGCGGGCCACCGTGAACCGCGTCTGGTACGAATACTTCCGACGTGGCATCGTGGAGCCGTTCGATGACTTCCGGTCCACGAACCGGCCAAGCCACCCCGAGCTGCTGGACGCGGTCGCCAGCCACTTCATCGACTCCGGCTTCCGGTTCAAGGCGCTGCACCGGCTGATCCTCAACTCGGCGTCCTACCAGCTCGCAGGCCAGGCGGACGGTCGTACCGGCGGCGAGGATGCGCTCGAGGACGCGCTGTTCGCCCGCTACCTTCCACGGATGCTGCCGGCCGAGGTGCTGCTCGACGCCATTGCCCAAGTCACGGGAGTGCCCGAGACGTTCCGGAACTATCCGGCCGGCACGTCGCCCAAGGATCTGATCGCGAGCATCGGCTCGACCCACTTCCTGACCACGTTCGGACAGCCGCGCAGGGACATCATGGAGGCACGGACCGGCGAGCCGTCGCTTGCGCAAGCGCTGCTGATGATGAACGGCGACGTTCTTGCCAGCCGCATGAAGTCCGAAGGGTTCGTGGTCGACACACTGCTGGACCAGGGGCTGGAGGACGGCAGCATCATCGACGCACTGTACGAGAGAGCGCTCTCGCGCGAGCCACGCGCCATGGAACGCAGCGCCCTGCAGACCTATCTGGAGTCCGAGGCCGCTGCGGGCCGGAGCCGCCGACAGCGTCTCGCCAACATGCTCTGGGCGATCCTGAACAGCAAGGAATTCCAGATGAACCTCTGAGGGGGCCCGCCATGCACCTGTCCAACGTTCGCAGCCGCTACAGCCGGAGGGACTTTCTGCGCGTGGGCGGCACGGCGGTCGGCGGCGTGGCGCTGCCACAGCTGCTGGCCGCATCCACCGGCCGATCGGACATGTCGTGCCTGATCTTCTTCCAGACGGGCGGCCTGTGCCAGCACGACTCGTTCGATCCCAAGCCGGACGCACCGCGGGAGATTCGCGGCGGGTTCGGCACCGTCCCGACGTCCGTGCCGGGGGTACGGTTCAGCGATCTCCTGCCGCGCTGCGCCGAGCGGTTCGACCGCTTCTCGGTGATCCGCTCCATGTACTCACTCGAGGCCATCCACGAGAAGGCCAAGCAGTACGCATTCTCCGGCCAGCGTCCGAACAACGCCTACAAGCACCCCGTGTACGGTTCCGTCGTGGGGCGGGAGCTCGGCTCGCGCAGCGGACTGCCGCCATTCGTCGTAGTGCCAAGGAAGGACATCTGTGCGGACCCAGGCTTTCTCGGTTCTGCCTACGCGCCGTTCATTGCGGGCGATCCCACCCAGGAGAACTATTCGGTGCAGGATCTAACGTTGCCCACCGGGCTGGGACTGGAGGAGGCTCGTGGCCGCGCCGACCTGCTCGCCACCCTCGACTCGCAGCTGGAGGCCGTCGAGAAGAGCGCGGTGATCGGCAGCATGGACCACTTCTACCAAAAGGCCTTCGACCTGGTGAGTTCTCCGGCGGCCAAGCGGGCGTTCGACATCGGCTCTGAGCCCGACAGCCTGCGCGACGCCTACGGACGCACGACCGGTGGGCAGGGAGCCCTGCTGGCACGGCGGCTGATCGAGGCGGGAGTGCGGCTGGTGACCGTGTTCCATGGCGGCTACGACACGCACACGAACAACGACAAGACCAACAAGGATCTCTACCCCGAGTTCGACCAGGCATTCTCCACGCTGCTCGAGGACATGGAGCAGCGCGGCCTGCTGGCCAACACCCTCGTGCTCGCAATGGGCGAGTTTGGCCGCACACCCGAGGTCAACCACTCGGCCGGGCGCGACCACTGGCCAGGCGTGTTCTCCATCGCCGCGGCCGGCGCTGGCATCCCCGGCGGACAGGTCATTGGCAGTTCGGATGCCATGGGAGCCGAACCCGTGGACCGGCCGATCTCCATCGAGGATCTCGGCGCAACCATCTACCGCAAGCTCGGGATCGACACGCACACGGAGTACCACTCCCTGGGCCGGCCGATCAGGATCAACGATGGCGGCGAACCGATCCGCGAACTGTTCGCCTAGGAGGCTCCGGAAGGGCGCGGGGCATCTCGTCGCCCTAGCGGTGGCGCTTCCGGCCCTGGCGGTGGCGGCGGAGAATCCGGCCGACCCGTGGATCGACCGCATCGAGCCTCTGGGGGGGACCAGGGGTGCCGCTGTGCAAGTGGAACTGCGGGGCAAGCAGCTCTCCACGCCCGCGACGCTCGAGTTCGACGCCCCGGGACTGCGCTGGGAGCACCTCGGTCAGGATGGACCGCGGATCCTCCGCGGGATCGTGCACGTGGATGCGTCAACGCCGCCCGGACCGCACATCGCCACGCTGCGCACGCCGCACGGTCGTTCGAACTCGCGCATGTTCTATGTCCACGAGGAGCCAGCGTCGCGCGAAGCCGAGCCCAACGACACGCTGGCGCAGGCCCAGCGGATCAACCTTGCGCCACAGACGCTGCACGGGGCCATGCACGAGCTGTCGGACATCGACGTGTATGCGTTCGAGGGCCGAGCTGGGGAGCGATGGACGTTCGACCTGCGCTCCTTGGAGTACGGTGGCTTTCTCGAGAACGACATGACCCTGCTGAGTGCGGCAGGGGAGCGGATTGCCTTCAATGACGACCGCGACGACTACCTTGAGACGCCGTTCCTGGAACACGTCTTCGCCAAGGACGGCCTCCACTACCTCAAGCTCGACCAGTACCGCGGCCCACAGCGGGTCAACTGCGCAGGCAACTGCGGCTACATGCTGCGCATCGGCCAGCTGCCGGTCGTCGACGCAGCCCATCCTCTCGGTGCCCGCGTTGGCGCGCCAGTCACGATGTCGCTGCGCGGTCGAGCCCTCGAGGACGTGGACGAGGTCTGGATTGCGCCAGCCAGGCGTGCGGAGTACTACCGCCTCACGTTCCCCTACACGGTGCCGCTGCGCACTGGACAGGCGAGCGGACAGCGGCTCACGGGCAGGATCCTAAAGGCCTCCGCAGAGCGTCTCGAGGTTCGCTTCGACGTGCCGGAGGACGCTTGGCAGGGCCTCTGGCGGCTGTGGATCCGCTCTCCCGGCGGGGCGACCGACAGCGTGAGCGTCGAAGTGTCTTCGATGCCGGAGCCGGACTGTCGCGAAATACGGCCGTCGTCGGCCGGAGCCGCCTGCCACGGTGTGATTGAGGGCGACGAGGCGGAGCACGAATACACGCTCGTGCTGGAGCCGGATCAGCCGCTGGTGGTGACTACGCTGTCGACCCAGCTCGGACTGCCGTTGCTCGACACGGTCCTGGAACTGATGGACGATACCGGCGCACCGGTAGCCGAGCACGACGACCTCATGAGCGGGCAGGGCACGGTGATCGGCAACCCGGACTCGATGCTGCACTACCGGTCCAAGACCGGTGGCCGGTACCGCCTAGTGGTACGGGACCGCATCGACCGAACCGGTCCGACCATGGCCTACCGCCTCCGGATCGAGGAGAGGGAGCCCCGGTTCACACTCCTCGTCGATCCGTCGAACCTGAATGCGCGCGCCGGCTCAGCCGAGCGGATCGGAATCCTGATGGCCATCGAGCCGGGCTTCGACAAGGCCGTCGAGGTATGGGTGGACGATCCACCCCCCGGCCTGACGGCAACCACTGGTCAACTGCGCAGCGACCAGTACTTCGGACCGTCCGGAGACGGCGACAACATAGTGATCCCCTCTGTCGACCTCGAGGTGGATGTAGCGGCAGACCTCCCGCCAGGGGACTACGCGCTCCGCGTTCTGGGCCGTGCGCAAGGCAGCGAAACGACCGTCGAGGCGATCACCACCCTTTGGATCGGCCCGCCTCGCAAGCGCAACGACGTGCGCCGTCCGCTGGAGGCCGTTCGACTGACCGTGCTGGCGGCCACCGATCCTGACGCGGCCAGCGGCGCAGGTACGGCCAAGCAGCGCTGATCGTCACTGAACGGGCAGTAGCCCGTTCTCCTCCTCCAGAACGATCTTGGCTTGGTCCGGCACGACGGCGGCGGCCGCCACGATGTCGCCTGCATTCAGGTTGACCAGCCGGACTCCCTTCGCCCCCCTGCCAGTCCGACGGATCATTTCGGCACCAATCCGAATTATCTTGCCGTTGCGGGTGATGAGCATCAGCTCGTCCTCCGCCTCCACCTGCATCACCGAGACGACCTCGCCGGTCGCCTTCGTGGTCTTGGTGTTGATCACGCCCTTGCCCGCCCGGGCGGTCAGCCGGTACTTGGAGAGCTTTGTGCGCTTGCCGAATCCAAGCTCGCTCACGGTGAGCACCAGATGGTTCTCGGATGCGCACAGCATGCCGATGACGCGGTCGCTCCCGGTCAGCTTGATGCCCTTGACTCCCTGCGCGACGCGCCCCTGAGCCCGAACGGTGTCGCTGCGAAAGCGGCATGCCTGGCCCCGACGTGTCGCAATCAGGATGTCCTGATCCGCCTCGCAGAGCCGTGCGGACACGAGCTCGTCCCCTTCATTGAGAACCAAGGCAATGATCCCGTGCGCGCGCGGCCGCGAGAACACCTCCAGAGAGCACTTCTTCACGCGCCCCAGCAACGTCACCATGGCGATGAACTCGCCGGAGTCGAAGGACCGCACCGGCATGAACGCCTGCATCGTCTCGCCCCGCTGAAAGTTCAGCAGCTTGGCGATGTGTATGCCCCTCCCCGAAGCGGCGACCTCGGGGATCCTGTAGATCTTGAGCCAGTAGACGCGGCCCAGATTCGTGAACACCAGGATGTAGGAGTGCGTCCTGCCGATGAACAGCCGCTCGACGACATCGTCATCGCGGGTCGTCATCCCGCGGCGACCCCGGCCGCCCCTTGACTGCTTGCGGTATGTGTCCAGCGGCGTGCGCTTGAGCTTGCCGTTCTTGGTGACCGTGACGACCATGTCCTCGTCGGCGATCAGGTCCTCCATCGAGATGTCCTGGACCTCGCGGCCGATCTCGGTCCTGCGGTCGCTGCCGAACTTCTTGGACAGGTCCTTCAGCTCGCCGATGATGACGCGGTTGAGCTCGTCCTCGGACCCGAGGATCTTCTTGTAGCCGGCGATCTTGTCCTGGAGGGCGTTCAGTTCGTCGAGGATCTTCTGCCGCTCCATGCTGGTCAAGCGCTGGAGCTGGAGCTCGATGATGGCCTGCGCCTGGCGGTCGCTGAAGTCGAAGGGCACTGTCAGCACCTCGACGTTCTGACGCAGGAAGTAGGAGTAGTCGATCTCCGCCTCGCCCATCAGTCCTGCCTTGGCGTGCGCCGGATTGTTGGAGGCTCGGATCAGGGCGATGACCTCGTCGATGCGCAGCAGAGCCTTGGAGAAGCCGAGCAGGACGTGCTCACGGTCCTGAGCCTTCCGCAGCAGGTAGTTCGTCCGTCTGCGGACGACGTCCTGCCGGTGCCCGATGAAGTACTTGAGGTACGAGATCAGCGGGAGTTCCTTGGGCCGGCCGTCGACGATCGCCAGCATGACCGCCCCGGAGCCCTGCTGGAGGTCGGTGTGCTTGTAAAGGTTGTTGCGCACGACCTCTGGATGCTCCCCGCGCCGCAGTTCGAACACGATCCGCATTCCGCGACGGTCACTCTCGTCCCGGATGTCGCTGATCCCCTCGATCTTTTTCTGGTTCACCAGATCCGCCGCCTTCTTGATCAGGCGGGCCTTGTTGACCTGGTAGGGAATCTCGGTGACGACGATGGCGGTCCGGCCACCCGAAATGGGCTCAATGGCGGTCCGGGCCCGCACCACGATGCGGCCCCTGCCGGTCCGGTAGGCCTCGATCATCCCAGCGTTGCCGCAAAGGATGCCGCCGGTCGGAAAGTCGGGGCCCGGCACCATCGAGACGATGCGCTCGAACTTGGTGTTCGGATGCCGAATCAACTGGATCGTGGCCCTTACGAGCTCGCGCAGGTTATGGGGAGGAATGTGCGTCGCCATGCCCACCGCGATGCCATTGGAGCCGTTGACAAAGAGGTTCGGGGCCGCCGCTGCGAGGTGCTCGGGCTCCTCGGTGGACTCGTCGTAGTTCGGACGGAAGTCCACCGTGTCCATGTCGATGTCCTCCAGCAGCGCCTCCGCGTAGGGCGCCAAGCGCGCCTCCGTGTAGCGCATCGCCGCAGGCGGGTCGCCATCGATCGAGCCGAAGTTGCCCTGCCCGGTGACGAGAAGCTGGCGCATGCTGAAGGGCTGCGCCATGCGCACGAGCGTGTCGTAGATCGACGCGTCGCCGTGGGGATGGTACTTGCCCATCACCTGGCCGACAATGCGGGCGCACTTGCGGGGCGGGCGGTTGGCCCGCAAACCCTCCTCCCGCATGGCGTAGAGGATGCGGCGCTGGACGGGCTTGAGTCCATCCCGCACGTCCGGCAGAGCGCGCCCGACGATGACCGACATCGCGTAGTCGAGATACGACTTGCGCATCTCGTTCTCGATGTCGATAGGTTGGATGTTGAACTGGGCTCCAGCGTCCTTCTTCAGGTCTTCGAGATCGCCTGTGCCGTCATCTGCCATAGAACCCGTTGTGGTGCAACTCCCTCATTGTACAAGCTGTAGGCTTCGCGGGAGGCCACGCCGCCCCGGCCGACGCGGGGCCAGCAGGACCGCCGGGAGCGTCTGAACGAACGCCCACGGGGGAGTCCCGCCGGGGGCGAGCCCCGGCACCTGGCTGGGCAGCGGGAAGCGATCCCTACGGCGTCTTGGTGATGGCCGCGTCGCCCCGCTGCTTCTCGCGGGCCTCGCTGGCGAGCTTCTCGGCGGCGCTGCCGGCCCGCGGATCGATGCGGATCTGCTTGCCGGCCAGACGGGCCTTCTCGTAGTTGTCGACGTGTCGTGGCCGCAGGCCCTCCGTCGAGATCCCCTCCTTCGCCATGAGGTTCTCGACGGCGGCGATCATGTGCGGCGCGGGCTTGAAGTTCCCTGGCCGATAGCCCTCCGCGATGAAGAGCGGTGTCCAGCCATGCCGGTTCGGCTTGCTCCAGAGGGCGGGATCCGCACCCCGCTCCGCCAGCAGCTGCAGGACGCTCGGGAAGCTGCCGTACGCAGCGCCGTGCACCGCGGTCTCACCGTTCTTGTCGACGGCGTTGCTGTCGGCACCCCTGTCGAGCAGCAGCGTGGTGGCCGCATAGGCCTCCTCCTCGGTGCCTGCCTCCTCCATCGGCGCGGTGGTGCCCAGACCCGCCGCCACCATGAGCGGCGTGGTTCCGGCGACGTTCGGCATGAACGGATCGGCGCCGAGCTCCAGCAGCAGTTCCATCAGCGGCAGGTCGGCCTTGTCGGCTGCGAAGAGGAACGGCGTGGCGCCGCGTGGGTCAACCCTCGGCGCCGCGGCGGAGCCGCTCGTCAGCCGCGCGTCCACGTTCGCACCCATCCCCACCAAGGCACGCACGAACTGGAGGCTGGAGAGGTTGCCGGATCCCTCCGGGGCGGGGTCGCTGCCGTAGTCACTGACCTTCGGCTTGCGCACCCACGTGATCGTATGCAGTGGCGTGAATCCCGTGCGTTCGTCGTTCGGATCCGCACCCGACTCGACAAGCTCGACCGCGAGCTCGAAGTGCCCGTTCTCGATGGCCAGCAGGAGCGGGCTGATGCCGGAGTTCGCGTACTGGTACTCCGAGCGCGTTTTGCGCTGCAGCGCCTGGTTCACGTCGGCGCCTGCTCGCAGGAGGGTTCGAACCACATCCGTCCGCCCCTCGCGCACGGCGAAGAAGAGGGCATTGAACCCCGAGTCGAGCGTCCGCTCCAGGTCCGCCCCCGCTTCGAGGAGCAGCCCCACGACATCGGCGTGACCCTCGGCCGCCGCCCACATCAGGGCGGTCTGCCCGTTGTGGTCAGCCGCCTTGACCGCCGCGCCCGCCGCGAGGAGCGCCCGCACGGAAGCGGTGTCTCCGCTCCGAGCAGCGATCATCAGGATCGTCTCGCCGCCCGGCAGGACCGCGGTCGCATCCGCGCCAGCCTCGAGCAGCTTGGCGACGATGCTTGTGCTGCCGTTGGTGCAGGCCAGCGCCAGGGGCACCGTCCCGTAGCTGTTCCGGGTGTTTGGATCCGCCCCGGATGCCAGCAGCAGATCCGCCAACGACACGTCGTCGCGATATGCGGCCCAGTGCAGCGCGGTCGTGCCGTCCGGCTGCGCGGCGTCCACGTCGACGCCCTCCGCGATCATGCGTCGCACCTCCGACCCGTTGCCGGCCTCCATGACGTCGGCGAGGGTGAGGCGTGGCGTGGCCGGCAGCAGGGCTGCTGTAGAGAGGGCGAGTACGCAGGCCCATCCTGCTCGAATCCGTGCCATCGTCTGTACCTCCGTGCCGCTTGCTCCCTGGACGATACCGCTCCGTCCAGCTATCCGGTCGCTCCGTCGAACAGTCCCGCGATCAGGCCATCGCTGTCTCCAAACGAGTCGAGGTGCACGCCAACCCGATCCAGCAGCGTCAGGTGCAGGTTGGCTAGCGGCTTCGGCTCGGCGTACTTGACATGCCGTCCACCCTTCACGCCGCACGACCCGCCGCCCGCGACCAGGATCGGCAGGTTGTCGTGGTCGTGGTTGCTGGGGTTTCCCATCCCACTGCCGTAGAGCAGCACGGTGTGGTCCAGCAGCGAACCGTCACCGTCCGGCGTCGCCCGCAGCTTCTCAAGGTATTCCGCGTACAACGATACGTGGAACCGGTTGATGCGCGAGATCTTCTCGACCTTCACCGGATCGTTGCCGTGGTGGCTGAGCGGATGGTGCGGATCCGGCACGCCGACCTCGGGATAGGTGCGGCCGCTTAGCTCGCGCGCCAGCTGGAACGTGATGACGCGCGTGATGTCTCCCTGGTAGGCGAGCAGCTGCAGGTCGAACATCAGCCGGGCGTGGTCGGCGTACGCCGCCGGGACGCCCTCGGGACGGTCGAGATCCGGTGCAGGATTGTCGGCGGCGCTGTCCTCCGCCATCTGTATCTGGCGCTCCACCTGTCGAACACTCTCCAGGTAGCCGTCCACGCGAGCCCTGTCGGCGGGTCCGAGCTTGCCCTTCAAGCTGGCGATGTCGTCCCGCAGCCAGTCGAGCAGGCTGGCCCGCTGACGCAGCGCCTCGCGGCGCTGCTCCGGGCTGTCGCCTTCGCCGAAGAGCCGTTCGAACACCGTTCTGGGATGAGCCTCGCAGGGCAGCGGAGTCGTCGGCGACGACCACGAGAGGTTGTTCTGGTACACGCACGCGTAGCCGTTGTTGCACTGGCCCACGGTCTGCAGCAGGTCCATCGAAAGCTCCAGTGACGGCAGCTGCGTGTCCCGTCCCAGCTGGCGCGCAGCGTGCTGGTCGACGGTAGTGCCGAGGTAGTAGTCCGAGCTCTCGGTGTGCTTGGCGTAGGCCGCGCTCAGGAAGGCGGCGTTCGAGGTGGAGTGCGTTCCGGGATAGGCGTTCTTCAGGTCGAAGTTCGTGAAGACGATCAGATCGTCCTTGACGCTCTCGAGCGGCTCCAGAATCGGTGACAGCGTGTCCAGCTTGGGAGAGTCGGGCGGCGTCCAGCGCGAGTGGTCGCAGCCCATGGGAATGAATATGAACCCAAGCCTCGGCACCGGCTTGGCCGGTGTCCTGGCCAGCGCCGTGGCGGCCGGAACCATCGCGTCCAGCAGTGGGAGCGCCATGGTCGCCTGCACTCCGCGGAGGAACGTTCTGCGTGGCAGTGCCTTCTTGGTAATGATCATGCTGCCTTCCTCATCCGGAACGGTACGCTCCTTACAATACCCACGACTAGGTCCGAAAAGCGATAGTCCGATGTCCTTGCATCCCGCAGGATCGTACGAATCGCCGGTGCATCGGCGTGCTCGACGCCACGACCGAGCGCAAACGTCATCAGCTTCCGGGCCAGCGTGGCGGCGAAGAGATCCGGTCGCTCCAGCAGGCTGGCCTCCAGTGCATCGACACCGCGGTCGGACGGCTCAAAGCCCGGCAGCCCCCCGGTGACGTCGACCGCACGTCCGTCCTCGTAGTCCCGCCATCGACCGAGCGCATCGAAGTTCTCGAGCGCGAACCCCACTGGATCGATCGTCTGGTGGCAGCTCGCGCAGGCGGGGTTGTCCCTGTGCTGCTGGAGGCGCTCGCGCATGGGCAGGTCCGCGGACACGGAGCCATCCAAGGCGGGCACGTTCGGCGGCGGCGCGGGCGGCGGTGCACCGAAGACGTTCTCGAGCAGCCAGGTGCCCCGCAGCACGGGCGAGGTGCGGGTGGGGTAGGAGGTCACCGTCAGGACGCTGCCCTGCCGCAGCAGGCCGCCCCGCCGGCTGTCGCCGTCCAGCTCGACCCTCCGGAAGCGGGATCCGTACACGCCCGGAATGCGGTAGTGCCGCGCCAAGCGCTCGTTCAGAAACGTGTAGTCGGCCCGGATCAGGTCCAGGACGCTGCGGTCCTCACGCAGCACGCTCTCGACGAGCCGCTCCGTCTCCTCCCGCAGGGCATCGCGCAAGTTGTCGTCGAAGTCCGGGAACAGGCGACCGTCGGGCGAGAACGAAGCGAGCTTGCCGAGGTGCAGCCACTGCCCGCCGAAGTTCGTCGCGAGGTTCGACGCCCTCGGATCCGCAAGCATCCGCCGCGCCTGCCTCTCGATTCCCTCCGGACTCCGGAGCTCGCCTCGTGCGGCCGCGTCGAGAAGCTCGTCGTCGGGGATGCTGCTCCACAGGAAGAACGACAGGCGCGACGCCAAGTCGAAGTCGTTCACGGCGTAGGCTTCGTGCGATCGGACATCAGGAGGGTCCAGCTCCACCCGGAGCAGGAACTTCGGGCTCACCAGCACCGCCGTCAGCGCGCGCTCGATGCCGACGTCGAACCCGCCGACCGCATGCCCCTTGCGGTAGAACTCCATCGGACCCGCCATGTCCTCGTCCGAGACGGGGCGCCGGAACGCGCGGCGAGCCAGCTGGCCCAGGATGCGCCGGGCGCAGTCCGTCTCCTCAGCCACCGAAGCTGGCCGGCACGTGAACAGGCGGCGGCGACTCGGCGTGTCGCCCGGGCCCGTGGCATCGAGCGGCCCCGTGACCGAGATCTGGAACACGGCCGGGGCGGTGCGAGGGTGGCGGTGCATGTTGAACCGGGACTGCGTCGGCTGGCGCTTCGTCTCGAGCAGGGACATGGAGGCCTGCGGGAACGTCACCGCCAAGTCGTGGGGACCGGCGCTCACGGGCACCCGCGCCCTCAGGTGCTGGTCGACCTCGGCATGGTCGAAGCGGTCCGTCGGCGGCTTCACCGTGAAGGTCCGCACGCGTTCACGGTCGACCAGCAGGTGGATCTCGTGCTCGCCGTTGAGTCCCTCGATCTCCTCATTGCGGTTGCGGGTCAGCCAGATGCGGAACTCGTAGTCAGCGTCCTGGGGGAACGGGAAGGAAACCGCGACGCCGCCCCGCGAGCCGACCGGCAGGCCCGGGACATGGCGCTCCTGCGTGAAGTCGGGTTTGACGCGTATGAACTCGGTCCGCGCGAAGGACATGCCCGTGCCGACAGCCAGGCGGCCGATCTTCTGGGCGGCGGACACGTAGCGCTCGAGCAGCGAGGGCGAGAGGTCGCCGAGGTTGACGTTGTCGAATCCGTGACCGCTCTCGTCGTGGGGCAGAAGCTTGTCGACGTCGATCTCGACCGCGAGCAGATCGCGGATCGCATTGCGGTACTCGGTCCTGTTCAATCGGCGCAGGGACTCGGTGCGCCCGGGATCGGGCTGCGTCTCCGCCGCGGCGTCGAGCGATGTCTCCAGCCAGGAGAGCAGTCCTGCGCGGGATTCCGGCGCTGGCGCGGGCACGCCGAGCGGGGGCATCGTGCCGGTGCGCAGCTTGTGCACCACCTTCTCCCAGAGCACTGGAGCCTCGGCCACTCGGTCCACATCGACTTCGTCGAGCCGGAGGCTACCAGCGGGGGCATCGCCCTGGTGGCAGGCCACGCAGTACTGATCGAGGATGGCGCGCTGGGTCTCCGCCGCGCCCGGCGCACTCGCTGCGAGGAGGAGCGAGAGTCCGTAAGCCACGAGCCCAGTCGCCGGCAAGTGCCTCGGCATTCGCACGAGCCTGTCCTGCGACCCGCCCGTCACGGCAAGCCTACGCATCATGGAACTATTCTTCCAGCTACCCGATCGGTCGCTGCCTACTCTATCCCATTCGACTCTGACCGACAACGTATGCCGACGGAGCCTGACCGGGCTGCCGAACGATCCGGAGAGGGTTATGCCAGCGGCATGACCAGGGCCGCGATCTGCGTGGCGACGAATCCCACCAGGCCCGTCACTGCTAGTAGCGGCGTCCAAGACCGCAGCGCTTCCGTCTCCGTCAGGCCGGACATCTGCTTGTAGACCCAGAAACCCGAGTCGTTCATCCAGGAGCCAACCAGGGAGCCGCAGCCGATGGCGCAGGCCACGTACACCGCGTGGAAGCCCAGAGACGAGTCGACGACCAGCGGCGCCATGATCGATGACACCGTGATCATGGCCACCGTGCCCGAGCCCTGGGCGACCTTCAGCAGCGAACCCAGAAGGAAGCTCAGAACGAGGATCGGCACGCCGAACGCCTGGGACATTTCGCCGATGGACGTTCCGACGCCCGCCTGCACGAGCATCTTGCCGAACGAGCCCCCGGCCGCGGTGATCAAGATGATCAGGCCGCCGCTCGCCAGCGCCACCTCAACGGGCTTGGCCAGCTGAGCGAGCGTGTAGCCCTTCTGCTTCGCCAGCAGCACCAAGGAGATGGCCGCCGATGCAAGGAGGGCGAGATTCGGATTGCCCAGGAATGCGGTCAGGTCGCGGATCGGGCCCTCGACCCCGAGGGCGCCCGCCAAGGTGTTGGACGCGATCAGCAGCACCGGCAGAATGATCGGCAGCATCGAGAACCCGAAGCTCGGCAGCGTGGCCTCGTCCCGCCGCGCCAAGGTCTCCAGCTCATCAAGCGTCAGGCCCTGCGTCTCGCGCAGCGGAATTTCGATCTGCCGGTCACGAAGAATGCCGAAGAGCCAGCCGGCTATCGACATCGGCACCGCGATAACGGCACCCACCATGATCATCACGCCGAGGTCGATGTCGAGGGTCGCTGCCATCGCTAGGGGCCCCGGCGTCGGCGGCACCATCGAGTGCGTCACGGCACCGCCCGCGGAAATCGCCATCAGGAAGAGCAGGTAGTTCTTCCCCGTGCGCACACGCATCGCCCGCGCCAGAGGCACAAGCAGATAGAACACTGTGTCGAAGAACACCGGCACGGACAGCACGTAGCCGCTGCTCAGCAGCGACAGCGAAGCGTGCTTCTCACCCAAAGCGCGCACGAACACGCGCACGATCTTGTCCGCCGCCCCGCTCTCCATCAGGCATTGGCCGATGAGGGCGGCGAGCGCGATCACGATCGCGATGCTTGCGCAGACCCCGCCGAACTCGCTCGCCACCGACGGCATGACGTCGCCCAGGCCCACGTTGGGCGACAGCACGCCGACCGTCGTTGCGGCGACCACCAACGCGATGAAGGCGTTGATCCTGAGTCGAAGAATCAGGACAAAGACGACCGCGATCGCGATCGTCAGGATCAGTAGGGGGTGCAAGGCGGTGCCATACTACCAGACCGCCCGCGGCGCCTCAGTCGAGCCGAGCGTTCCTGACCTTCTCGGCCTGGGCCCGCCGGAACTCCTTGAGAGCGTCGCGCAACGCGGGATCCTCGTTGGCGAGGATCGCGATGGCGAACAGCGCGGCGTTCTTCGCGCCGGCCTTGCCGATCGCGAAGGTGCCGACCGGAATGCCACCCGGCATCTGGACCGTCGCGAGCAGTGAGTCGACCCCATCGAGCACGCTGGGCATCGGCACGCCCAGCACGGGCAGCATGGTGTGCGCCGCACAGACGCCCGCAAGATGGGCGGCGCCACCAGCGGCAGCGATGATCACGCGCGTACCGCGACCCTCAGCGGCAGAGACGTACTCCGACGTCAGATCCGGCGTGCGGTGGGCCGACATCACGCGGCACTCGTGGGGCACTCCGAAGTCGGACAGCGTGTTGGCGCAGGACTGCATCGTTCCCCAGTCCGAGGTGCTGCCCATGATCACGGACACAAGTGGAGCTGAATTTGTCATAGCTGTGTCAATAGCCCCCGCCATCTACGCTTCCGGGGCAATAGCCCATGCTAGCAACCCCTCTGATTGCGCTACCATGGCATTCGGAGAAGGCGCTCGGATGCTTAGGCTGTCGGGTGTGCCGTTTAGGTGCACCTTCACCCCTCCTTTATTCTTGACCGGACGGACCGAAGGCGTCTTATTCGTTCTCTGCTGCCTGCTGGTGGCAGCATCCTGCTCGAAGGGCCCGGCTGGCCCCATGACCGGGCCAGCCGCGCCGCCCGCCGATCCCGCCACTCAAGCGCCACCTGTTGCGGAACGGGATGTCACCGTCGCCGTAGGCACCGTTGCGATCGGCTCTTCGGAGGCGGAGCAGGCCCCGGCCGCGGAGCCGGGCGGACCGTCCACATTCGTCGCGGAGATAGACATTCCCTTCAATCCGGACGAGCCAGCTGTCACCGAGGAGCAGACTGCCCTTCTGGACGAGCTCGTCAACCTGACGCTGCCGGGGGGGCCGCCTTCGCTCACGGACGAGGAGGCGCTGCTTCTGACGCCCTCGGAGCTGCCTCTAGTCATGAACGAGCATGTGCAGCGGCTCATCCACTACTTCACCGAGACCAGAAACGGCAAGGCGACCATCCGCGTGTCGCAGGGCCGCGGTGCGGCCTACCAGACGTCGATCCAGCGGATCCTGCGCGAGGAGGAGGTCCCTGTCGAGATCTACTATCTCGCGATGGCCGAGTCGGGATTCCGTCCCAAGGCGCGTTCGTACCGGTACGCCACGGGGATGTGGCAGTTCATATCGTCGCGCGGCAAGCAGTACGGCCTGCGCCAGGACCGCTATGTGGATCTGCGCTATGACGCCGAGACAGCCACCCGCGCCGCGGCAAAGCACCTCAAGGACCTACACATCGAGTTCGATGACTGGTACCTGGCCATGGCAGCCTACAACTGCGGTCCGAACCGGGTGAAGCGGGCCATTGCCCGCACCGGCAGTCGCGACTTCTGGGAGCTAGTGCGGCGGCGGGCTCTTCCCAGCGAGACCCGCAACTACGTGCCGATCATCCTGGCCATGACCTACGTTGGCAAGAACCTGGAACTGTTCGACGTGGGCGCGGTCGACCCCGCACCGCAGATTCGCCACGACACGGTACGGACCCATGTCGAGACGAGCTTCGCTCTCATCGCGGACGCCACGGGCTCGTCCGTGGACACCATCAAGGACCTGAACCAGGGCCTTCTGCGGTCGGCGACGCCCCCCTATGCGTACGACCTGCGACTGCCCCCCGGAACGGCCGACCAGTTCCGGAGGGAGATCGCGCTTGTGCCGCCGGACAAGCGCCTCAACTGGCGGCGCTTCGAGGTGCGTTCCGGCGAGACTCTGGAAGCGCTGGCCAAGCGCTACAGCGTGACACCGGCGCAGCTCACGGCCTTGAACTCGGGCGTGCCGGAGGGGCCTCTTCCCGGCGGCCTCCGCCTCACGGTCCCGACCACCACGAGGCTTGCGCTGTACCGCTACTTTGGTGGCGCAGGCGGGCTGCTTGAGCCCGGCTCCGGCCGCTACCGCATCGCTTCAGGCGACACGCTCGGCGGCATCGCACGTCGCTTCCGCACAACCGTCAGCAAGCTGATGGAGTGGAACGGTCTGGGCAGCACACGCATCCGTGCCGGCCGGTACCTCATCGTTCAGCCCGCAGGGTCCACGGGCACAGCGACCGCGAGCGCAAGCGGCTCGTACTCCGGCGGCGGCAGTCCGAACGGGACCTACACGGTGCGGCGTGGCGACTCGCTGTCCAAGATTGGCGCTCGCGTGGGCGCGTCCGTCGGCCAGTTGCAGGCATGGAACGGCATTCGTGGCGACACCATTCATCCGGGCCAGAGGCTCAAGGTGCCTGGCTCGTCGTCGGGCAGTGCCGCCCCGGTGCCGAGCGGGGGTCGCTACCGCATCCAGCGAGGCGACTCGCTGTCGAAGATCGCCAGTCGCTTCGGCGTCTCGGTCTCGAACCTGCGCAGCTGGAACAACCTGCGCAGCACACGCATCACCGCGGGTGACCTGCTGATCGTCAAGGCACCGTCCAGCGGATCGATGTCCGCCACCCAGACGGCCAGCGCGTCAACGACAACCCGGACAGCGGCGAGCGGCAGCACGGCGAATGGTGGAACGACCTACGTCGTGCGGAGAGGCGACACCCTCGGCGCCATCGCCGAGCGCCACAACACGACCGCCGCCAAGCTGCGTGCCTGGAACGGCATCCGGGGCAGCATGATCCATCCCGGCCAGAAGTTGACCGTGCGCGGGACAGGCGGAGGCTCTGGACCAGTTACCTACAAGATCCAGCGCGGCGACACATTGGCGGGGATCGCCAAGCGGTTCAACGTGTCGGTCAGGGACCTGCAGCGCTGGAACAGCCTAAGGTCAAGCCGCATCCAGGCTGGCGAGTCGCTGCGGATTCCGGCGGCTGGCTCCTGATCAGCCGGACGAATCGGCGAAACAGTACAGCGCCTTGCTGGTGCGGATGAACAGCCGTCCGTCCATGACAACCGGGGTCGCGTAGATCTCCTCGCCCATCGAGTTGGTGCGGATCACGCTCCATTCCGCCCCTGGGCTGAGCACCGACACCTCGCCCGTCTCGCTCGCGATGTAGACCTTGCCGTCGGCCGCCACCGGCGAGGCGAAGTAGCGTCCGATGCCTTCCCGGACACGGCCCTGCTTGAGCACGCTGCCGTCGGCGGCGCTCAGCGCGGTCAGCAGGCCGCCGTCCTTCACGAGGTAGACGACGCCGTCAAACAGGAGAGGGGAGGGCACGTTGGGGAGCGTCTTGTAGTGCAGCCACTGCACAGCGCCCTCAGTCATGTCGCCCTTGCCTCCCAGCCGGATCTTTCGCACGGCATTGACGGCGAGACGCTTGCGCCGGTGGTGCTCCCAGTCCCGCTCCTCCATGTAGCCGCTCGTGTCGAGGTCGTAGCTGTCGAGCCCGTTGCGCACCCGGCGCCCAAACCGCTCGCTCACCTCGGCTGCCGACAGGCGTCCGTCGCCGTCCGCATCCATGGCGGCCAAAGCCTCCGCGAACGGCTCGACCTCCTCCTGCGATCCCAGATCGGCGTTCCCGGCCCAGCCGAGAACGTAGGCGTAGCCCTCGTCGTCCATCACAGGCGTCGGCTTGAGCTGCCAGGTGAGTCCCTCGACCCACCACACCTTCTCGCCGCTGGCCACGTCGTAGGCCGACAATTCGTAGGAACCCGCCACGAGGATCTGCGTGCCCCCGCTCTCGGGGTGGTAGACCACGGGCGTCGAGAACCCGCGCAGCGCGTAGGGACGGTCCTTGCGCCAAGCCGTGGCACCCGTGGCCGCATCGACGGCGAAGATGAACGAGCCCGTCTCGGAGTCGCACACCTGGATCACCCTGCCGTCTACGTACACCGGCGAGGCACCCATCCCCATGGGGTTGTTGAACGGTCCCAGCGGTATTCGCCAAAGCTCGTTGCCGTCTGGTCCGTACGCCAGCATACCGAAGTCCTGGAAGAACACAAACGCGTTGCTGCCATCCGTCGCGGCGCTGGGGGAGGCCGGGTTGTTCGGCCTGCGCAGCTTCCCAGAGCGGTCGCGCTTCACCTCACGCCGCCACTGGATGCGACCCGTCCGCCGGTCCAGCGCGAATGTCTGCAGCATGTCGCCCTCGAAACCCGTCAGAAGCACGCTGTCGCGCGCAAACACCGGCGAGGACAGCCCGTCGGGCAGATCCGTCTTCCAGACGAGGTTCGTCTCGGGGCCGAAATCCTCCGGGATGCCGGACTCCGTCGAGACACCGGATCCGTTCGGGCCACGGAAGCGATCCCATACAGCCTCGCCGGCCGCCGCTCCGGCAACTGTCAGCGCCGCAACGATGCAGACAAACCAACGCCTCATGGGCAGCAAATATACCACGCGGCTTGGGCGCTCTAACCGCTACGCAACTACCGCTTGAGAGAGGCGATGATCGCGTGGAACGTGTCCGCGGCGCCGTCAGCCGTGCTGCGAGGAGCGGTCAGCTTGAAGAAGATCGGAGCGTCCGGCCCAGCCACGATCGCGGCAAGCATCCGGTACCCCGACAGGGGCGTCGCCTTGGGTGCCATCGGAAATGGCTTGAACAGATAGGTGCCCGTGACATCGAGCAGCGTTACGCTCATCCCGTTGACTTGCTTGTCGGTCCGCGTCGCGTCCGCGGCAGTCATGGGGGAGCCATCCGCCTTGACGAACTGCCCGAGCCAGCGGCGGACGTTGGACTCGACACCGCCACCCTGACCGGGTCCGAAGTAGTACACGGCCATCTCGCCGTCCCGATCATCGCCTGAAGCGGCCGGAATCACGTAGTTCGCGGCACGCATAGGCTTGGGCGTCGACTTCCAGCCTTCGGGGTCCTGAAACTGCAGGCCACCGACCTCCGCAGCGCTCACCAGGGTCGCCACGCCGAGCGTCAGCGCTGCGAGACAGATGAGAAGGCGGATCCGGAAACGCTGCAGCATGGTGGGACTACGGTCGCGAAACCCAGTCTACTCCACCGCAGGCGCCCTCACCCGCGCCAACTGGCGCGGACTCGATCACGACTAGTCGCGCGGCCAGTGGTGATCGGCGAAGTCCATGAATCGATCCCAGTCGTACGCCGTAACGTCGTGTCCACCGGTGCGTATGTGATAGCCCACATCACGCATGGTCGGCTCGTTCACGGGCGGATGCTCCGTTGGCCCTAGGCCCTTCCGGCCCAGCAGCTCGTACGCCGCACTGGCATGCGCGGCGGAAAGGAACTCGCCCCTAGGGTCTGCCCAGTCGTCGTCCTCGGCACTGGCCACGTAGAGCGGGCGCGGGGCGACCAGCGCGAGCAGCATGTGCTGGTCCACTGGCAGGTCGTCCTCCAAGCCGTTGTATTGATTGAACCGGCCGGCGAACCAGTGCGGGAAGCGCGTGTTGATGCGTTCGACGGTCTCCCCGAAACGGCGGCGGCTCAGCGCGGCCCCGCCACACCCGGAATCGTTCGAGATCACCATGGCGAACCGCGTGTCGTGCGCCCCAGCCCACAGGGCCGTCTTGCCCAGACGCGAGTGTCCCATCACTGCGACGCGCGTGCCGTCCACGTGCGCATCGGTCTCTAGATAGTCCAGCGCACGGCTCAGCCCCCATGCCCAAGCGGCGATGCTGCCCCAGTCCGCGCCCCCTGTCGGCGGAGCCAGCACGTGAACACCGTTCTGGAACCCGTCGTCGAAGTCGGGGTCGACATCTCCGCAGTAGAGCGTCGCCAGGCCATACCCCCGCTTGAGCACGCTCTCGACCTGCCAGCGGCTCGCGCTGCGGCCGCGGTCCGCATCTGAGGCCCGGTTGCCGGACCCATCGCTCCTGGCCCGGACCCAACTGTCGGTGACGCGAATGGCCTCGTCCGGGTGCACCGTGTGGTTGCCCCCAAAGTTCATCCCCAGGAACACCGGAACGCGGCGATCCACGCCCGCCGGGGTGTACAGCAGGATCTCCATGCTGGGAGCACCTTCCGGACCGAGGACCACACGGACCTGCTTGCGCTCCGCGAGCCCTTCCAGGGCCGTGCCGTCCTCCTCCAGCACCTCGAACCGCATGCCCGATGGCGCCCTTGGCGCCCTGCCGTACACCTCGCTCTCGAACAGCGCGTGAATCTCGGCCCGTCTCGCGCTCCACTGGTTCGCCGCCGTCACAGGCCTTCCATCGGTGAACCGCAGGATCTCCGGCAGTTCGTAGGCCGGGACCTTCGCCTCGTCGTAGTTGAACCCCTCGGGCTGCGCCAAGGCCCCAGCCGTGGCCAGCAGTCCGACCGCAATGGCCCTTGCGACGAGCCTGCGCGAATCCACTCCTCCAGACTTCGATACCCTGTCAGCCGTGCTGTCGGAAGGCCACTTGGTTTTGCTGATCGTGCTTGGGGCGGGCATCGCCCTAGCGACGAATCGCGTTCCCGTAGAAGCGGCCATGCTGGCCGGGCTGGTGCTCCTCATGGTCGCGGGCCTGGTGCCAGTGGAGGACGCCCTCGCCGGCTTCGCCCACCCGGCGGTCGTTGCCGTCGCCGCGCTCTTCGTAGTGGCCGCGGGCATGCGTGAGACGGGCGCCACGGCCATGCTCGCGACGCGAGTGCTTGGACAGCCCACCGGGATGAGCGTCGCGCTGACGCGCCTGACCGCACCCGTCGCGCTGCTGTCGGGATTCATCAACAACACCCCCGTCGTCGCCATGTACGTACCGATCGTAGGCGACTGGGCACGTCGCATCGGCGTCAGTGCGTCGAAGCTCATGATGCCGCTCAGCTTCGCGTCGCTGCTGGGCGGCCAGCTCAGCCTGATCGGCAGCGCGTCCAACCTTATCGTCATGGCGCTCTACCTGGAACACCTCGCTGGGGCCGGCATCGAGGCGCCCAGCACGGCCATGCGGTTCTGGGGCCCCGCAATCCTTGGACTGCCCGCAGCTGGTCTCGGCTTGGTGTACCTCGTCTTCGTATCGCCGCGCCTGATCCCCGACCGTCGCGCTCCGCAAGAGAGGGGGCACGGGGTGCGCTCGTACACCATCCGCATGGTCCTGCAGAAGGCATCGCCGCTCGTCGGCCAGACCATCGGACACGCGGGCCTGCGCAACCTGCCCGGTCTCTACCTGTTCCAGATCGAGCGAGACGACATTTTGATCTCCGCGCCGCCGCCAAATACTCCGCTGGCGGCGGGCGACCGCCTGGGCTTCGCGGGGATGCTGGATTCCGTCATCGACCTGCAGCGCTTCCGCGGACTGGTTCCGGCCGGACGCCGCGACAGCGGCGCGGAATCCGACGGACGGGAGCGTCACCTGACGGAGGCTGTCGTGGCCGCCGAATCGCCGCTCGTGGGCCGGACCGTCCGCGAGGTGCGCTTCCGGACCGTCTATGACGCGGCGGTTGTGGCGGTGCGGCGGCATGGCGCGGACATTCGGGACAAGATCGGCAACATCCGGCTAGAGCCGGGCGACACCCTCCTCCTGGAGGCTCCGACCGGGTTCGAGGAGATCCACGGTGCCACAGACGCCTTCTATCTGGTGTCGCCTGTCGAGGGCTTCCACGAGCCGCGTCACAACAGGCTGGGCGCTTCCCTTGTCGTATTCGGGTTGCTGGTCAGCGGTCTTGCCCTCTCGCCGCTCGAACCGGTCGTGACCTGTCTTTCGGCAGCCGTTCTGATGGTCGCGACGGGCTGTCTCGGAACGCGAGCGGCGCTGGCCAGCGTGTCCCTTCCCGTGGTGGTGGCTCTCGCTGCGGCGCTCGGGATGAGCGCCGCCCTGCAGCAGACCGGCGCCGCAGCGTCGATCGCAAAGACGGTGCTGGACGCGTGCCAAGGCGTGGGAGTCAGCGACGGGGGAATTCTCTTCGTGATGATGCTGCTCGTCGCCACGTTCTCCCAGCTCATCACCAAGAACGGGTCGGCCGCTCTGCTGTTCCCAGTCGCGATGGCGGTCGCGCAGGAGCTTGGCGTCCATCCAGAGCCGTTCGCCTTCAGCCTCATTCTCGGTGCGGGGCTCAGCTTCCTGTCGCCGATCGCGTACCAGACCAACCTCATGGTGTACGGGCCGGGCGGGTACAAGTACCTCGACTTTGCCCGTGTGGGACTTCCCTTGACGCTGATCCTTGCTGGCGTCGCGGCGATGCTTTGCCCTCTGGCGTTCCCGTTCCGGTCCCTCCCCTAGCCGAGCCCCATGCCGGAGCTGCCGGACATCGTCGTCTACATCGAGACGCTGGACGCGCGGCTGCGGGATCAGCCCGTCGAGGAGATCCGGATCGTGAGCGCACCGCTGCTGCGAACCTACGATCCGCCCGTCCAGGAGTGCGTAGGCAAGCGCGTCATCGATCTGCGTCGCCTCGGCAAGCGCATCGCGATCGGACTTGAGAACGACTGCTGGATGGTGCTGCACCTGATGATCGCCGGGCGGCTGCACTGGCGGACTCCGGGGACGCGGCCGGCAGGCCGGCGCGCCGCCGCCACGTTCGCGTTTCCGAACGGGACGCTGGTGCTGACCGAGGCGGGCAGCAAGAAGCGGGCCTCGCTGCATGTCGTGCGTGGTGAGCAGGGCTTGAGTGGTCTGCACCGGCACGGACTCGAGGTGCTCGAGGCGACCCCGGATCAGTTCGGCGACGCCCTGCGCGCCAAGAACCGGACGCTGAAGCGAGCGCTCACGGACCCCTCGGTATGCAGCGGCATCGGCAACGCCTACTCGGACGAGATCCTTCATCGCGCCCAGCTTTCGCCCCTGGCACTGACCTCCAAGCTCGAACAAGACGAGGTCCTGCGCCTTTTCGAGGCCACACGGAACGTGCTGCTGGAGTGGGTCGAGCGCCTGCGCACCGATGCTGGCGACGGGTTCCCCAAGGGTGTCACCGCGTTCCGAAAAGGGATGGCTGTCCATGGGCGTTATCGCCTGCCGTGTCCCGTGTGCGCCGCGCCAGTGCAGCGGATCCGATACGCATCGAACGAGACGAACTACTGCGCGCGCTGCCAGACAGGTGGACGCGTGCTGGCCGACCGCGCCATGTCGCGCCTGCTGCGATCGGACTGGCCCCGCAGCCTCGAGGATTTGGCCAACGCCTGATCCTCGCTAGAATGCAGGCAGATGACGCCTCCCCGTCAGCTTGCGTTCGGTTCCCTTCGGATGGAACCGGCGGTGGTGCTTGCTCCCATGGCTGGAGTCACGGACACCGTATTTCGGCGCTTCATCCGGCAGTTCGGCGGATGCGGCCTCATCATGACCGAGTTCACCAGTTCGCATGGCATCGTCGCGAACCACGGTCAGGAACGCGCCAAGCCGCGGCGTACGCCGTTCAACTACCTGCACTTCGAGGAGGACGAGCACCCGATCGTCGCCCAGCTGTTCGGCTCCGACCCCGACGTGCTGGCGGACGCGGCGCGGGTGGTCGAGGATCTTGGCTTCGACGGCGTTGACATGAACTTCGGCTGTCCGGTGAAGAAGGTCGTCAAGTGCAACGGCGGTTCGGGACTCCTGCGCGACCTGCCTGCCGTGGAGCGGATCCTACGGGCCGTGCGCGCGGCCGTGTCCATTCCCTTCACCTGCAAGTTCCGCACAGGCTGGGACGACAGGTCGATTGTCGTCCGGCAGATGGGACGCCTGGCCGAGGACTGCGGGCTGCAGGGCGTCTCGCTGCATGGCCGGACACGCCAGCAGGGCTACAGCGGTCGGTCGGACTGGGACCGAATCGCGCAGCTCAAGCAGGCGGTCAACATCCCCGTGGTCGGCAACGGAGATGTGTTCAGCCCCGAGGACTGCGTCAGGATGTTCCGCCACACCGGTTGCGACGGCGTCATGATTGGCCGTGCGGCTGCCACCGATCCCTGGATATTCCGCCAGATCCAGCAGTACGTGCGGACGGGCACCTACGATCGGCCGACCGAGTCCGAGCGGTTGGCGTTGATGCTCGACTACTACCGCCTGCTGATCGCAGACGCGAACAAGATCTCGGGCCATCCCCTAGGCAAGATGAAGCAGTTCGCGACCTACTTCACTCGAGGGATGGCGTACGGATCGACTCTGCGCAAGGCCGTGCACCGCGCGAAGTCCACTGAAGCGGTGGTCGCCCTCGTTGAGCGGGACTGGGCGCAGCGCGACCACTCGATAGCCGCCTGAGGTGCGCCCGCCTCAGTCCGCGGGGGCTAGGTTGGCGCCCATGCGCTCCAGGGCCGCTGCGACAGCGGCCCCCAGCGCCTGGCCCCTGTCCATGGGCGCTGTGTCCCGCGCACGGACGAGACTCTCGTCCTGACCGGGAGCGACGGCGACAAGGTCCAAGCGGTTTGCGCACGGAGCGGCGTATGCCCCGATCGGCACGTCGCAGCCACCGCCGATCCCACGGAGCACAGCCCGCTCCGCAGCCACGGCTTCGGCCACCTGCGCGTCGTGCAGCGGCTGCAGGCACTCCATGACGCGCTCGTCGGCGCGGCACACCTCGATGCCCAATGCGCCCTGGCCGACCGCCGGCACCATGTGGTCGAAATCGAGGCACTGCGCAATCTCGCCGCTCCGGCCGAGGCGACGCAGTCCGGCGGCGGCAAGGACGATCGCGTCGAACCCGCCCTCCCTGAGCTTTCGGATGCGAGTGTCGACGTTGCCGCGGATCGGGGCGACGCAGACGCCTGGGACGAGCGCCTGCAGCTGCACAGCGCGGCGCCGCGATCCAGTCCCCACGCGGTCCCCAGGCCGTAGGTCGGCGAGGTCGCTGCCAAGCAGGGCGTCCCGTGGATCTTCCCTGATGGGCACGCAGCCGATCTGCAGTCGCGGATCCAGCTCCGTCGGCAGATCCTTCATGCTGTGGACGGCAAGATCGATCTCGCCGGCCAGCAGGGCATCCTCGATCTCCTTGGTGAATAGGCCCTTGACCTGCTCCCGGGCACCGAGGTCGGTCAGCGGCACCCCCTGCACGCGGTCGCCGCTGGTGCGAATCTCGCGAATGGAACACTGGGTGCCGGTGGCCTCCAGGCGCATCGCCACCCAGCGCGCCTGGCAAAGCGCAAGCTGCGAACCGCGCGTCCCGATGACCAGCCGATCCAATCGGGCTCCTATTCGAGACCAAAGATGCGCCGGATGTCATCGATGGTGACCTTCGGGCGGGAATCCATGGCGCTGCGCTTCACCTCGGAGATCGGATGGTGGGCGATCTTGTTCAACATCGAGCGCGTCATCGCGTCAACGGCAGCGCGCTGCTCTTCACTAAGGTCACGCAGCTTCGCCTGGTAGCGTTCCAGCTCCCCTACGCGAATCGACTCGAAGCGCCTCTGCAGCGACTGGATCGCCGGCTTGGCGCGGTCGCCGCGCAGGCGGTGCAACACCCGGTCCACCTCGTCATCGACAATGCGCTCGGCGCGCTCGGCCTCCTGCCTGCGCTGCTTCGCGTTCGCGGCCGCCACCTGCTGAAGGTCGTCCATGTCGTACACGAAAACGTTGTCAACCTCATTGATCGACGGATCGATGTCACGCGGGACCGCAATGTCGACGAGGAAGATCGGTCGATTGCGGCGCGCTGCCATCACTCCCTCCGCAGTCGACTTCGACAGGATGAAGCTCGGGCTGCCCGTGGACGACACGACGATGTCAACCCGCTGGAGCATCTCCAGCAGGCGGTCGAAGGCGACCGCCTCGCCGCCGACCATCGCCGCCACGCGCTCCGCTCCCGCAGGGGTGCGGTTCATGACGAACATGCTCCGCGTCCCAGCCGTGTGCAGATGGTGCGCGGCGCTCTCGGCCATCTCCCCAGCGCCAATCAGCAGCACCGAGAGCCCGTCGAGATCGCCGAAGATCTTGCGCGCCAGTTCGACGGCGACGGAGCTAACCGACACAGCCATCGTCCCGATGCCGGTCTCGGTGCGCACTCGGCGGGCGACGCGGACGGCCTGGGTCACCAGCCGGTCGAGGAACGCACCGACGGTGCCCACCTCCTTGGCGCGCTGGAAGGCCGCACGAACCTGGCCAAGGATTTGGGGTTCGCCCACCACCATCGAGTCCAGGCTGGACGCCACGCGGAACACGTGGCGCACGGCGTCGCGCCCGATGTGGTCGTAGAACACCCGCTCGTCCAACTCCAGACCCTCGATCTCCCTGGGGAGTCGACGGAACACCTCCGTGCGCAGCGCTTCGGGTTCGGCGCTCGCCAGGAACTCGACACGGTTGCAGGTGGAGAGAACCAGAACCTCCTCGATGCGGCCGTTGCCCACAAGCGCCCTGGCGAGAGCGTCGGTCCGGTCATCCGGCAGGGCGAGGCGCTCCCGCACCTCGACGGGTGCGGTCCTATGGTTCACGCCAACCAGCTGAATGCTCATTGGCCCATGAACGTATGTGCGCCGCTGTTGACCACCCAGCTCAGCGCTGCGCAGCAGAAGCCCATGATCGAGAGGTAGGCTCCGCGGCGGCCACGCCAGCCGGCGAGGAGCCGGCTCAGCACCATGGCGAACAGGATTGCCCATGTCAGCAACGCCAGCGCAATGGTCGGATCCACCACCCAGTTCGCTCCCCACTTGGCGAAGGCCCACACCGAGGCGGCGATGACGCCGAGCGTCACGAGGACGAACGCGGCCGCCAGGGCGCTGTAGCCGATCTGGTCGAGCTTGCCGAGCGGCGGCAGTCGGTAGTAGAGGGCTCTCGGACGCTTGGACTTCAGCTGCCGCTCCTGGAACAGGTACATGACCCCGGCGACGCTGGTCAGGAACAGGCCTGCGTAGCCCAGCAGGAACAGCCCTACGTGGATTGAGATCCACCACGCCATCATCGGCCGCTCTGCAGGAGCATCGCCGCCCAGCGCACCCGCCAACGTCAGCAGGAACACAAGTGGGAAGGCGAACACCGCGAGGCTCTCGTACTTGAATCGGGCGTATACGGCGAGGAACGCGACGGTCATGCAGAAAGCCGCCATGGAGGAGAGCTGCTGCAGCGTCTGCACCGGAAGACGGCCGTTCGCCAGTGTGTCCGCCACCAACGCCACCAAGTGCACCGACGCCCCCATGACGAATGCGTACAGGGGCGGCTTGAACATGCGGCGGCGCTGCCGCACGACGCAATAGAGGGCGTCGAGCAGACCGATCGAATAGAGGATCACGGCACCGCGAACGAGCTGTGTGCCGAGATCGTCCATGGTTCCGATTATATGGAGATGAACGCGTTTCCCAGGGGTTGTGGGGCGCTAGCCATCTGACTGTGCGAACGCCTGCCGCACACGCTCCCATGCGGTCTCGAGCGCCTCCGGCAGCACTCGGGTCTCTCCGACGACAGTCGTGAAGCTGGAGTCCCCCGCCCACCGCGGCAGGACGTGCATGTGGATGTGCTCGGCCACGCCGGCACCGGCCGCGCGCCCGATGTTCATGCCCAGGTTGATTCCCTCCGGCCTGTAAAGGGAGCGCAGCACCCGCTCAGCTAGCTGCACGAGATCCATCATCTCCCTCGCCGTCGCTTCGGCGGCGTCGCCCAACGACGACACGTGGCCGTATGGGACGACCATCAGGTGACCGCTTGTGTAGGGGTAGCGGTTCAGGACGACGAAGTTGGACTCAGCCCGATGGACGATCAGCGCGTCGCGGTCACTGAAGCCCGAGTCGAGCAACCCGCAGAACACGCAGCTCTGCTGCGACGCTCCACCCGTGACGTACCGATACCGCCAAGGTGTCCAAAGGTAATCCACCGGACGCTCCTTGACGAAACGCCGCGCGAAACCGTCGCCTACGATCCGGCGATGGCGTCGCGAGTCTGCTTGGCGGGCTTAAAGAACACGACGGACTTCTCAGGCACCCGCACGGGCTCGCCGGTCCTCGGGTTGCGGCCCTGCCGCTCGGGGCGGACTCGAACGCCGAAGCGTCCGAAGCCGCGAAGCTCCACCGAATCGCCGTTCCGAAGGGCGCCGACGATGGCATTGAACACTTCAGAGACGATGGCGTCGCTCTCGGCACGCGAAAGGTCAACTGTAGTTGCGACGTGGTTGACAAGTTCAGACTTGGTCATGCAGTGTGACGGAGGGTTTCCTGCCGCAAGTGTATTCTATCCTATGGAGTAGGCGTGCCTCGGTCTGCCGCTGCGGCGGCCTCGTCGAGCGGGATGGGTTCGTCGCAGCGGAGTCGGATGCGGCGCGCACCCTCGTTGATCTCGAGGATAGCGAAGGGGTAGCGCTGGCCGCGGTGCAGGGAGCCGGCTGGTGCCTGCGAGCTGTGACACAGCCCCTCGACACCTGGCGCGAGCTCGACGAACGCGCCGAAGTTCACAGTGCGCAGGACCAGCCCCGGAATGGTGTCACCGACTGAGACCTGGCCAAGGAACGTGTCCCAAGCGTCCGGTTCGAGCTGCTTGATGCCCAGCGAGAGCCGGCGATTCTCCAAGTCCACCTGCAGGATCACAGTGTTGATCTCTCGATTGCGCCGACCGACGGTGCGGGGGCTCTGGTCGCGGCGGCTCCAAGCGATGTCAGACACGTGCACCAAGCCTTCGATGCCCGGCACGATCTCCACGAAGATGCCGTAGTCGACGGCGCGCCGCACGACCCCGGAGACGACCTTCCCGACCTGCAATTCCTCGCCGTACTGCTCCCAAGGATCCGGCGTCAGCCGCTTGAAGCTGAGGCCAACCTGGCGCTGTCGCGCATCGACTGAAAGAATTACCGCCTCCGTCTCCGCCCCCGCGGTAAAGGTCTTGGCTGGGGACTTCGCGTTGCGCGACCAGTCGATCTCCACGCTTCGGATCAGACCCTCTATGCCGGGCTCGAGCTCCACGAAGGCGCCATACTCCTGGACTGAAGTCACGCGGCCGCGCACTCTGTCCCCCTCAGCGTAGCGCTCCGATACCGTGGCCCAAGGGTCCGGCGCCATGGCGCGGAGGCTCAAGGAGACGCGACCCGCTTCGCGGTCGATGCGCAGCACCCGCGCAGTGACCTCCTGACCAACCTTGACTATGGCGCGGGGATCCCCCACCCGTCCGTGTGACAGGTCGCCGCGCCGGATGCGCCCATCAACGCCACCGAGGTCGACGAACACGCTGTGGTCAACGACACCCGTGACCGTCCCGGTCGCGGGCTCGCCTTCGACGAGCTTCGAGAAGACCTCTTCCTGGCGCCCCTTGCGCTCCGCTTCAAGCAGTGTGCGGCGCGACACCACGGTGTTGCTCCGACGCCGTTCACAGCTGATGACCGCCACGTCAAGCGTGCGCCCAATCCAGACGTCGAGGTCGCGGACGGGCCTCTCGTCAATCTGCGAGTGGGGCAGAAAGCCCGCCACGCCGACATCCACCCGCAACCCGCCCTTTACGCGGCCCACGACATGCGCCTTGACGCTCGTCTGCGACCTGAAGGCCTCTTCCAGGTTCCGCCAAGCCTGGGCCTCACGCACCCGCCGGTGTGAAAGGACGGCGGGCGCTCCGCGTCCGCCCATGCGGTCTACGATGACCCCGACCTCCTGCCCCACTTCCACGACGAGCTCTCCGTTCGGCTTACGGAACTCCTCGAGCGGCGTTACGCCCTCGACCTTCTCGCCGAAGTCGATGACCACATCGGACTTGCGGACCTGCACGATGATGCCCTTGCAGCGGCTGCCCTTGCGGATCCGGGGTCCTGCCGCAGGCTCGTCGACGATCAGCGCGGCCAACTCGTCTGGGTCTAGCGCGTCGCTCTCGTCAGCCTCGCCATCAGGCGGACCCGGCACGGGCAGGCCTGGCGCCGCATGCACGTCGCCAACGGGCTGCGCAGGTGCCTCGACCACGCTGCCGCCCACGGGCTCGTCGCCGCCGGTGACGGGCTCGGCCGAAGGGGGACCGTCAGCGGAGAGACCAGGCAGGCCCTCGGGTGGGGGCTCCGCTGTGCGCGATTCCTCTAGATCGCCCTGCATCCGTTCCTGCGGCCCTCTTCCCGGGGCGCGGGAGCATTGAATGGACTGCACGCCCGCGCTGTCGCGGCACGACCCGTCCAAGCGAACCCGCCAGATCCGCCGTCGCCCCCCGCGGCCCGACGCCAGTGATCACTATACGCACCGGCCCAGAGGCAGGTCAACCCTCGGCGATCTGACGTAAAATGGGAGCCGTGCCGATCCCCGACGACCTGCTGGAGATCCTCTGCTGTCCCAGCGCCCGGACGCCGCTGGAGCACCTCGACAGAGAGCTCCTAGAAGGTCTGAACGCCGCCATCGAGGGCGGCCGCGTTCGCTACGCCGACGGCTCGGCCGTCGAGGAGACGGTGGCCGAGGCACTCGTGACCACCGACGGCCGCACAATCTACCGCATCGACGACAGCATCCCGGTGATGCTCGTCGACCGCGCCATCGCCACGGACCAGCTCGACCGCAGGTAGCGGCCTCAAAGACGTGGCGGGCGGCCCGCCTTAAGCGAACCGCCCGCGCTGTTTGAGTTCGGGCAGCGTCCTACTCTCCCACGCCGTCGCCAGCGCAGTACCATCGGGGCTGAGGAGCTTAACTGCCGTGTTCGGGATGAGAACGGGTGTGGCCTCCTCGCTATGGCCGCCCGAAAAGGGTCCCAGGCCCCTACTGAGGCCGGGCTGCGCTCCTCCCGGGAGCGCACAACCGAATGCCGAAGGTCAGGCAATCGCACGGTCTGGGACCGCGTTCCCCGGCGTCCCCGCGCCCTCGTAGGGGCGGGATCTCGCACGGGGCAAGCTTTACAGCCAAGCCGAACGGGCGATTAGTAACGGTTAGCTCGCATGTCGCCACACTTACACATCCGTCCTATCAAACTTGTCGTCTTCAAGTGCCCTTCTGGGAAACCTCATCTTGGGCTGGGTTTCGCGCTTATATGCTTTCAGCGCTTATCCCGACTGAACTTCGCTACCCAGCTATGCCACTGGCGTGACAACTGGATCACAAGAGGTTCATCCGCCTCGGTCCTCTCGTACTAAAGGCAGCATCCCTCAAGTTTCCTACGCCCACCAAGGATAAGGACCGAACTGTCTCGCGACGTTCTGAACCCAGCTCGCGTACCGCTTTAATAGGCGAACAGCCTAACCCTTGGGAGCTTCTCCACCCCCAGGATGCGATGAGCCGACATCGAGGTGCCAAACCCGGGCGTCGATATGAACTCTTGGCCCAGATCAGCCTGTTATCCCCGGCGTACCTTTTATCCGTTGAGCGACGGCCCTTCCATGCGGAACCGCCGGATCACTATGGCCTGCTTTCGCACCTGCTCGACTTGTCAGTCTCGCAGTCAGCCCGGCTTATACCATTGCGCTCTACGGCTGATTTCCAAACAGCCTGAGCCGAGCTTCGCGCGCCTCCGTTACATTTTGGGAGGCGACCGCCCCAGTCAAACTACCCACCAAACAGTGTCCCTGAACCGGATTCACGGCTCTAGGTTAGATCCACAAACACGGCAAGGGTGGTATCCCAAGGTTGGCTCCACCGATCCCGAAAGTCCGGTTTCAAAGCCTCCCACCTATCCTGGGCATGCCATGTCATGAATCACTGTTAAGCTGTAGTAAAGGTGCACGGGGTCTTTCCGTCCTTTGGCGGGTAACCGGCGTCTTCACCGGTACCACAACTTCGCCGGGCTGGTTGTTAAGACAGTGCTCAGATCGTTACGCCATTCGTGCAGGTCGGAACTTACCCGACAAGGAATTTCGCTACCTTAGGACCGTTATAGTTACGGCCGCCGTTCACCAGGGCTTCAATTCAAAGCTTCGCCGAAGCTAACCTCTCCTCTTAACCTTCCGGCACCGGGCAGGCGTCAGCCCCTATACGTCGTTTTCGACTTTGCAGAGACCTGTGTTTTTGTTAAACAGTCGCCTGAGCCATTTCACTGCGGCCCCCTCTCGAGGGCACTCCTTCTCCCGAAGTTACGGAGTCATTTTGCCGAGTTCCTGAACAACCAATCACCCGAGCGCCTGAGAATTCTCTTCTCGTCCACGTGTGTCCGTTTCCGGTACGGGCGCCTTGCGATCTCCTTAGAGGTTTTTCCTGGCAGTGTAGCTACGCAGCTTTGGGGCCGTGCGGCCTCGCGTTCGCCCTCAGTGCACACCCGGCGGATTTTCCTGTCCGGACACCTTGAGACGACCAAAAGGGACTTCCATCACCCTTCCTGCTTCACTTCCTGCGTCACCCCATCGTACAAGCGACACAAGGCGGTCGCGGAATATTAACCGCGTATCCATCGGCTACGCCTTTCGGCCTGGCCTTAGGACCCGACTAACCCCGGGCGGATTAACCTTGCCCGGGAAACCTTAGACTTTCGGCGGCCAGGGTTCTCACCTGGCTTCTCGCTACTAATGCTGGCAGAGTCACTTCCTGCCGCTCCACCGGTCCTCACGGTCCGGCTTCGAGGCAGACAGGAACGCTCTCCTACCATCCCCGCCCTGTAGTCAGGTCGGGAATCCGCGGCTTCGGTGCTGCGCTTGAGCCCCGTTGAATTTTCGGCGCCAAGGCGCTTGACCAGTGAGCTATTACGCTTTCTTTAAAGGATGGCTGCTTCTAAGCCAACCTCCTGGCTGTCCTAGCGACTTGACTTCCTTACCCACTGAGCGCAGCTTAGGGACCTTAGCCGGCGGTCTGGACTGTTTTCCTCTCGACTACGAAGCTTAGCCCCCGCAGTCTGACTCCCGTGCAATTTCGTCGATGGCATTCGTACTTTAGTTGGATTCGGTAAGTTGTGGAACCCCCTAGTCCATCCAGAGGCCTACCACCACCGCGTTTACACGAGGCTAGCCCTAAAGCTATTTCGGAGAGAACGAGCTATCACGGAATTTGATTAGCCTTTCACCCCTACCCTCAGTTCATCCAAGCCGTTTTCAACCGACACTGGTTCGGGCCTCCATTTGCTGTTACACAAACTTCACCCTGACCAAGGGTAGATCATCCCGCTTCGCGTCTAATCCCAGCGACTGCACGCCCTGTTCAGACTCGCTTTCGCTGCGGCTCGATTGCTCTTAACCTTGCCACTGAGATTAACTAGCCAGCTCATTAAGCAAAAGGCACGCGGTCAGGCGTGGCAGTCCCCGAATGGGGACACGCCATAGCCCTCCCACTGCTTGTAGGCATACGGTTTCAGGTACTTTTCACTCCCCTAGCAGGGGTTCTTTTCACCTTTCCCTCACGGTACTGGTTCACTATCGGTCGAGAGCGAGTATTTAGCCTTGCCGGATGGTCCCGGCAGATTCCCACAGGATTTCCCGTGTCCCGCGGTACTCAGGATCCCTCTGAGCTGCTTCCCCTTTCGCCTACAAGGCTGTCACTTCCTCCGGCCAGTTTTTCCAAACTGTTCGGCTAGGTTCGGCAGTCCCGTTATGAGGTCCTACAACCCCGGGCTTCCCGTGAGGGTCGCCCGGTTTGGGCTGCTCCGCGTTCGCTCGCCGCTACTAGCGGAATCATGGTTATTTTCTTTTCCTCCGGGTACTGAGATGGTTCACTTCCCCGGGTTCGCCCCGCCGGCCTATGGATTCAGCCGACGGCGACGGGAGTTCACTCCCGCCAGGTTTCCCCATTCGGACATCCCCGGCTCAAAGCTTGCTTACAGCTCGCCGAGGCTTTTCGCAGTTAGCCACGTCCTTCATCGCCTGCTCTCGCCAAGGCATCCTCCGTACGCCCTTAGTAGCTTGGCCGTAAAACTTGCCCGGCACCAGATCCTCCCCCGCGAATGCGGGAGGGAACGGCCCGGGGGCGCTATTTCGGGAAGCGCCGCGCTGATGCGCGAACGCTCCCGGCGATTGCTAATGACCTTCGGATCTTCGGTTGTCAAGGAGCCGGAACGCCGGCAGGCGGTTGTCCTGACGGCGACGCAGTGGTGGGCGTGGCTGGATTTGAACCAGCGACCTCATCCTTATCAGGGATGCGCTCTAACCAACTGAGCTACACGCCCGGATTTGGTGGAGCTGATCGGAGTCGAACCGACGACCTCCTGAATGCAAATCAGGCGCTCTCCCAGCTGAGCTACAGCCCCGTCCGCGGCGGACGCCCCGGCGGAGGCTGGTTGGACGTGGGCGGCCGGCTACGCCGGCACGCCATCAGTGCGCTTGTCGATTCCGAGCAAGAGAGCGCCGGACGGCTGGAACCGCGGCCTCTTACAGAGCTCCTAGGAGCCGAAGGACCGACGATTCGGGTCTCTCTTAGAAAGGAGGTGATCCAGCCGCAGGTTCTCCTACGGCTACCTTGTTACGACTTCACCCCAATTATGAATCATACCGTAAGCCGCTGCCTCCCGAAGGTTGGCCCACGGATTTCTAGTACAATCCACTTTCGTGATGTGACGGGCGGTGTGTACAAGGCCCGGGAACGTATTCACGGCGCCGTTCTGATGCGCCATTACTAGCGATTCCACCTTCATGCAGGCGAGTTGCAGCCTGCAATCCGAACTAGGGATGGCTTTGGGGGATTAGCTCCGTCTCGCGACTTGGCAGCCCGTTGTACCACCCATTGTAGCACGTGTGTAGCCCTGGACATAAAGGCCATGATGACTTGACGTCGTCCCCACCTTCCTCCAGCTTGTCGCTGGCGGTCTCTTGCGAGTCCCATTCCTGGCAACACAAGACGAGGGTTGCGCTCGTTGCGGGACTTAACCCAACATCTCACGACACGAGCTGACGACAGCCATGCAGCACCTCTACAGTGGTCCCCGAAGGGAAAATCCAGTTTCTTAGACGGTCCACTGCGGTTCAAGCCCAGGTAAGGTTCCTCGCGTTGCGTCGAATTAAACCACATGCTCCACCGCTTGTGCGGGCCCCCGTCAATTCCTTTGAGTTTCAGCCTTGCGACCGTACTCCCCAGGCGGCATACTTAACGCGTTAGCTCCGGCACGGACTCAGTGAAGAGCCCACACCAAGTATGCATCGTTTAGGGCGTGGACTACCAGGGTATCTAATCCTGTTCGCTCCCCACGCTTTCGAGTCTCAGCGTCAGTTGCGGCCCAGAAGGCCGTCTTCACCGCCGGCATTCCTCCTGATATCTACGCATTCCACCGCTACACCAGGAATTCTACCTTCCTCTACCGCACTCTAGCTCGCCAGTATCGACTGCACCCTCCCAGTTGAGCCGGGAGATTTCACAATTGACTTGGCGAACCGCCTACACTCGCTTTACGCCCAGTAATTCCGAACAACGCTTGGAGCCTACGTATTACCGCGGCTGCTGGCACGTAGTTAGCCGCTCCTGCTTCTGCGGGTACCTTCATTATAGTCCCCGCTGAAAGATCTTTACGACCCGAAGGCCTTCATCGATCACGCGGCGTCGCTGGATCAGGGTTGCCCCCATTGTCCAAAATTCCTCACTGCTGCCTCCCGTAGGAGTCTGGCCCGTGTCTCAGTGCCAGTGTGGCCGTGTGCCCTCTCAGGCCGGCTATCGATCGGTGCCTTGGTGGGCCATTACCCCACCAACAAGCTAATCGACCGCGGGCCCATCCTCGAGCGCATAAAGCTTTCACCCCGAAGGGTCGTATGCGGTATTAGCCCCAGTTTCCCAGGGTTATTCCCCACTCAAGGGCAGGTAACCCACGTGTTACTCACCCGTTCGCCACTGTACTCGCCCCCCGGAGGGAGCTTTCTCGTTCGACTTGCATGTGTTAGGCGCGCCGCCAGCGTTGATTCTGAGCCGGGATCAAACTCTCGAGTAGAAATGTTCAGCCCGCGCCCCGGAGGGCTCGGGCAATCCCACGGAGTTTGCCGATCCGGCATCCACTCGGAATCAAACGTATTCGTACTGCACGTCCAACCGATCTTTCAAAGATCCGTGCCACCACGGCTCGACTCGCAAGGCACCTGACGGCGCCCGGCAATCCCCGCAGCGGACCAGCCTCTTGCCGGGGCGCAGCGCCCCGGCGACAGTCGAAGGCGCAAAACGCCCTTGCGCTGCCGCTTTCAGTAGACTAGCAGCCCCCCATGCGGGACGCAAGTGGAATCGGAAATTTTTTCCCTGTTCCGGAGATGGCGTCCATTTGGCGTGCTTCGAAGCACCCAGGTCACCATGGCGAGGCTCTTCCAGCGGGCCGAACGGCGCGTGGATGCCGTCCGGGCTTCCACTGGTACACTCTGGGCGTCATGGAGCCCCTGCGCATCCTCTCTTCCCTGGCCGTGTGCGCCGTCCTCGCCGCCCCGCATGCCGAGGCCCAGCTGCTGGCCGCCCGCGACAACCCCTTCGCCGTCGGCCACCACCACCTGAACGTGACCGAAGTCAAGGCCCACGCGCAGTTCTGGGGCGACCTGCTCGGCGCCGAGATGACCAAGTTCGGCGACACCGACGTCGTCAAGCTGCCCGACACGCTGCTCTTCCTGCGCGTGCAGACGCCCACCGGCGAGAGCAACGGCAGCACTGTCAACCACCTTGGGTTCCGTGTGCCCGACCTGCACGGGCTGGTCCCGAAGCTGCAGGAAGCAGGGATCGAGATGGTGACGCAGGAGGTGGTGTCGGACGCCAAGGCTGCGCTCCACTACAACGCCTCGCAGGACGTCTACATGGCGTTCGCCAAGGGTCCCGACGGCGTGCGCGTGGAACTGATGGAGGACAAGTCCCTGGACGGCATACGCAACCACCACATCCACATCTTCACCGCGGACGACAAGGCGACGCAGGCTTGGTACGTAAAGCACTTCGGCGGAAAGCCCGGCACGCGCGGCCCCTTCCGCAAGGCAGACGTCCCAGGCATCGAGCTCACGTTCGCGAAGTCGGACGGCACAGCGCCCACGAAGGGGCGCGTGATCGACCACATCGGCTTCGAAGTCGACGGTCTGGAATCGTTCTGCAAGCAGCTCGAGGCCGACGGTGTTCAGTTCGACATCCCCTACCGTCGGATCGAGCGGATCGGTCTCTCGGTCGCGTTCCTCACCGATCCGTGGGGCACCCACATCGAGCTCACCGAGGGCCTCGACAAGTTCTAGCGGGACCTCTCGGGCTCCAGCCGGACTGCTACGATAGATTTTCGGCCACAGGCCGACCAAGGAGTGAACATGGCGTTTTCCGTACCTGACCTGCCGTACGACTTCGGTGCCCTAGAGCCGCACATCGACGCGCGGACCATGGAGATCCATCACGACAGGCACCATGCGGCCTACGTGGCGAATCTGAACGGAGCGGTCGAGGGTTCGGATCTCGCCAGCATGGACATCAACGACCTAGTCGGCAACGCCGAGGCGGTCGCGAATCCAGCCATCCGCAACAACGGCGGCGGCCATGCGAACCACTCGCTGTTCTGGACCATCATGAGCCCCAACGGCGGCGGCGAGCCGAGCGGTGCGCTAGGGGACGCGATGAACGAGGCGTTCGGGAGCTTCGACGGCTTCAAGGGCCAGTTCTCCAAGGCGGCGGTCACCCGCTTCGGCAGCGGCTGGGCCTGGCTGAGCGTGGACGGCGGCAAACTGATCGTCGAGTCGACACCCAACCAAGACTCGCCCCTGATGGAGGGCCGGACGCCCCTGCTGGGGCTGGACGTCTGGGAGCACGCATACTACCTGCTCTACCAGAATCGGCGGCCGGACTACATCGGGGCGTTCTACAACGTCATCGACTGGAACGCCGTCGCAGCCCGCTTCGCCGCAGCCTAGCGCTGTACTAAGCAGCCGCGAACCGCTCGGGACGGAAGGGCGCTGCCACGTCCCACCGACGGCCCTCAAGCAGTTCATCCGCAACCAGCCCGCCCGTGAGGGGCGCCAGCAGGATGCCCTTGCGGAAGTGGCCCGCGGCCACGAACACCTGTTCGTGGCCGGGCACCCTCCCGATGACCGGCTGCAGATCCTCGCAGAGCGGACGGAAGCCGCACCAAGCGCGGTCGAACGGCGCTGGCCGCAGCGTCGGGAACAGCCACTCGAACTCGGACCGGACCGCATCGACCGTCGCGCTGTCCATGGACTCGTCGAACCCGACGTCCTCCTCGGAGCCTCCGCCCGCGAGGGGACCGCTGGCCAGCTGCCAGTAGTAGAAGCGCGGCCCCATCACGATCGTGCGCAGCGCGCGCACGGACGCCACCGGGCTCGAGAGGAGCGTGCCGCGCATCGGACGGATCGGTGGCGACCAGCGCAGCAAGCGGGTGACGGCAGGCGTCCAAGCACCTGCGGTCACGACTGTCGCCGCCACGGAAAGCCGACCCTCCGCCAGCACCAGCTCCGTGCCGCCTTCCTCGAGCCTCTCGACGGCCGCGCCCAGGCAGATGCGGCCTCCCGTGGCTCGCAGCAGCCCGGCCACGCCGGCAGCCAGCTTCAGGGGATGCAGCGAGCCGTCGCCCGGGAAGTAGAGCGCACCGCCGTCGGAACGGACTCGGGGCTCGAGCGAGGGCAAAGCCTGCCCATCGACCCATTCGGCCTCGAACCCGGCCTCGCGGGTCTCCTGGATCGTGGCGGCTGCGCGCTCGCCACCGCCTTCCAGGACGAGTTCCAAGAGCCCGCTCGCCACAAAGTCACAGGGGACCTCCCTCCGCAGGCGCGCGTGGTCCGCCGCCGCGCGGCGAGCGATGGCTGGATCGCCGAGCGACCGGCACTCGTGCCCCGGCCACAGACCACCCGCGCTGGCGCCCGTGGCGCCTCCGCCGATCGCGCCTCGGTCGAGGAGCACCACATTGCGCGCGCCCCGACGGGCCAGCGACAGCGCCGTGCACAGGCCGACCAGTCCGGCACCGATGACGGCCACATCCGCCGTTGCAGGTCGGGGGTCGGACGAGCGCAGCGTCTCATGCGCGTCCGGCGGAAGGGTATGCCACCAGATCGCGTCCGGCAATCCGCCATCGTAGCAACCGCCGTCCAGCCGCAGACCTGTCTGCTTGGCGCCACCAACGGCGGTCAGGTCAGGCCGCCCGGACCGCCACCACGTCGTTCTGTGGCAGCGCCTCGAAGCGCATCGCGTCGCCGTCGCGATGGACGAGCACGGTGTCCCCGTCCTTGAAGCGTCCTTCCAGGAGCGCCACCGACAACGGGTTCCGGATCAGCCTCTGGATCGCGCGCTGCATCGGACGGGCGCCCAACTGGGGGTCATAGCCCTTCTCGATCAGCAGCTGCCGCGCCCCGGTCGTGACCTCGATCGCCAAGCCGCGGCCGGCAAGGAGAGCACCCATCCTGCGCAGCTGCAGGTCAGCGACCCGCTCCACTGCGGCCTCGTCGAGGCTATTGAACACAATGATGTCCTCGACCCGGTTGAGGAACTCCGGCCGGAACTGGCGTGCAAGCTCGTCGCGCAGATCGCGACGCGTGTCGGCGTTGCTTCCGCTGAGGCGGTCGGCGAGCGAGAATCCGATCGTCCCGCTTCGCAGGATGTCCTGCGAACCGATATTGGAGGTCATCACGATGACTGTGTTCGCGAAGTTTACGGTTCTACCCTTGCCGTCGGTCAGGCGCCCGTCCCCGAGCACCTGCAGCAGGATGTTGAACACGTCCGGATGCGCCTTCTCGATTTCGTCCAGGAGAATGACCGAATAGGGGGCCAGTCGCACGCTCTCCGTCAGCTGTCCACCCTCGTCGTGCCCGATGTAGCCTGGCGGCGACCCGATCATGCGCGCCACCGCGTGCCGCTCCATGTACTCCGACATGTCGAGGCGGATCATCGCCTTCGGGGAATCGAACAGAAACTCCGCGAGGGCGCACGCCGTCTCGGTCTTGCCAACGCCTGTCGGTCCCAGAAAGATGAAGCTCCCGATGGGGCGGTCCGGATCGCCGAGCCCCGCACGGCTGCTCCGGATTGCATCGGAAACGGCGGTGATCGCAGGATCCTGTCCGACGACCGCATGGCGCAGGTGCCCCTCCATCCGGATGAGCTTGGCCGCCTCGCCCTCGAGCATCTTGGCGACTGGTATCCCGGACCACTTGGCGACGATGCGCGCGATGTCCTCCTCGACGACCTCGCCACGCGAAAGCGGGCTGTCGCTGCGACTTGACTCGAGCTCGGCCGTCGCCCGCTCCAGACGCCGCTCCGTTTCGGCAAGCCGACCGAAACGGATCTCCGCGGCGGTGGACAGGTCCCCCACCCGCGACGCGGCCTCCTGCTCGGCGCGCAGTCGCTCGATGGACTCCTTGAGTTCCCGGACTGCGTCGATCCGCGCCTTCTCCCGCTGCCAGCGGTCTCGCTGCACTGCGGCATCGGTCCGAAGCTTCTCGAGCTCGCTCTCGGCCGCCGCAAGGCGCTCGCGCGATCCACGGTCCGACTCCTTGGTCAGGGCCCGGCGTTCGATTTCGAGCTGCACAACACGACGTTCCATGCGATCGACCTCGACGGGCACCGAGTCGACCTGCATGCGCAGAGTCGCGCCCGCCTCGTCAATCAGGTCGATCGCCTTGTCCGGCAGGAACCGGTCGCTGATGTAGCGGTCCGACAACGTCGCGGCCGCCACCAGGGCAGCGTCGCGGTAGCGGACCGAATGGTGGATCTCGTAGGTCTCCTTGAGGCCCCGAAGGATGGCGATCGCGTCGTCGACGGAGGGCTGGTCTACAAGCACAGTCTGGAAGCGTCTTGCCAGCGCAGCGTCCTTCTCGACGTGATTTCGGTACTCGTTGATTGTGGTCGCGCCCACGCAGCGCAGCTGGCCGCGCGCCAACGCTGGCTTGAGCATGTTGGCGGCGTCGATGGAACCCTCGGTCGCACCGGCGCCGACCAGCATGTGCAGCTCGTCAACGAAGCAGACGATGTTCCCGTCGGCGTCCTCGATCTCCTTGAGCACTGCCTTGAGCCGCTCCTCGAACTCGCCCCGGAACTTCGCCCCCGCCACCATCGAAGCGATGTCCAGTGCGACGAGACGCTTGTCCTTCAGCGACTCGGGCACGTCGCCCCGCACGATTCGATGAGCGAGCCCTTCCACGATGGCGGTCTTGCCAACGCCGGGCTCCCCGATCAGCACGGGATTGTTCTTGGTGCGCCGCGAGAGCACCTGGATGACGCGCCGGATCTCCTCGTCCCGGCCAATCACCGGATCCAGGTCGCCGTCCTTTGCCTTGGCGGTGAGGTCGACGGCACAGCGCTCGAGGGCCTGGTACTGACCCTCGGGGTTGGGATTCGTCACGCGGTGCGTCCCGCGCACAGCCGCCAGGGCCTTCAGGATCGCCTCGCGCGTCGCACCCGCCTCGGTCAGAAGTCGCGCGGCGGGATCGCCGTTCAGCCCGCTGATCGCAAGCAAGAGATGCTCCGTCGAGATGAACTCGTCCTTGAACTGCGCGGCTTCGCGCTGCGCCCGCTGAAGCACCTTCTGCATGGAGTGGTCGAGACGTGTCGCCGCGACCGTGCCGATCACCGCGGGCAGGTCGTCGAGCATCCGTCGCGCCCGCGCTGCAACCTCCCCGGGCTGGACGCCCAGCTTCGAGAGAACTGCGGCGACGATGCCGCTCTCGTCCTCGGCCAGGGCAACGAACAGATGCACAGGACGGATGGTCTGGTGGCTGGCCTCCGTGGCCACCACCTGCATCTGGTGCAGGGCCTCCTGTGCCTTCTGGGTGAGATTGTCGGACATCGTCATGTTTCGTTCCTGCGAAAGTCCCCACCTACACGCTAATGGCCTCAGTAGGATATGTCAACCAATCGAATCATAAAAATTGAGTGCATCACTATCATATCCTGCACCACGCACACCGCGGCTCCGATCAAAGAGGGTTCCGCCAGCAGGGCTAGGCGAATTCGCCGCGCCGCGCCGCGTCCACAAGGCGGTGGGCCGCGCGATGGGCCAGCGCCATCATCGTGAGCGTCGGGTTGACGCAGCCGATGGTGACGAACGCGGCACCGTCCGTGACGAACAGGTTCCGGACCTCGTGGGCCTGGTTCCACTTGTTCAGGACGGACGTGCGCGGGTCGTTGCCCATTCTCGCCGCGCCGACCTCGTGGGTGGCTCCACCGGGCCAGCGCGGATTGGGGATCCTGCGAATGTCCTCGGCGCCAACGGCGCGCAGCATCTCCTCGCCCGCGTCCGCGGAGTACCGGAACAGACGCAGGTCGTTGTCGCTCCAAGTCACGTTCATGTGGAGCGCCGGGATGCCCCAAGCGTCCTTGACGTCGGAGTCCAGCACGACGCGGTTCTCGTGGCGCGGAAGGCACTCGCTCGACGTGCCGATTCCAAATCGCCAGTACCCGTCGAACTCGTGCACGGCCTGCTTGAAACGGGCCCCGAAGCCTCCGATGCTGGCAATCGCCGACGGCGAGCCGAAGCTGGAGCGGTTGCTCATCTGGGCCCCGAAGCCCCGGATCATGCCGTCGGTATGCGGACGGTCCACATTCAGGAAGCGAGGCAGGTAGAGCCCATTGGGCCTCCGCGGAGGCCCGCTCCACCTCTTCGTCTCCTTCACCGGCAGGACGCCGGACACGCGGCCGTACATGTGATCCATCACGTAGCGGCCGAGAGTGCCTGAGCGGTTGCAGAAGCCGTCGCCCGAGTTGAGCAGGATCCGCGTGGACTCCAGGGTCGACGCGGACAGCACGACCACCTTTGCGCGGATCTCTCGCGCTGCCCGGGTCAGTCGGTCGATGTAGCCGACTCCATTGGCAAGGCCCGTGTTCGGGTCGGTCGTCACGTGCGACACCACAGCGTCCGTAAGGACATCGCAGCTCCCGGTGCGCTCGGCGTCCGCAACCGTGGTCCAGACGCTGGAGAAGTACGAGTGCGTCACACAGCCGTGTTCGCAGGGACCGCAGTAGTGGCACGGCTGGCGCCCGTTGAGGGGCTTGGTCAGCACGGCCGACCGACCGATCGTGACGCTGCGGCCGAAAAGGGCGTTGGCCCGGTCCTTGAAGTACCGCTCACCGCAGTTCATGTCCATCGGCGGCTGCATGACGCTGTCCGGAAACTGCCGCAGCCCGAGCGGCTCGCCACTGATGCCGACGTACCGTTCGACAGCCTCGTAGTGCGGCACCATCTCCTCGTAGGTCATGGGCCAGTTGTCTCCGTAGCCGTCGTGGCTGGCGGCGGAGAAGTCGAGGTGGGAGAGGCGGTAGCTCTGGCGCGCCCAGGTCAGGGACCGCCCGCCGAGCAGACGCCCTCGGGTCCACTGGAACGGCCTGTCCTTGGGGTAGGTATAGGGATTGAGGACATCGTCCACGAACCACCGGTAGTTGGACTCCCGGCAGGCGTACTTCATGCTCTGGATCGGGCGGTTGCGGGCGATCTCGGGCGATCCGCCCCGGTACTTCAGGTCGTAAGACGAGAGGTGCTCCGTGAACTCGGCCTCCGTGGTGCGGTGCCCCGCCTCCAGCAGGGCCACCCGCATGCCTGCTTCGGAGAGGATCTTGGCGACCCAGCCACCCGTGGCGCCCGAACCGACCACGACCGCGTCGTAGACGCGCTTGTCCTTGACAACAACCTGCATGGAAAGGGCGGACTCCCTCGGACCAATCCCCCTCTTCACCGGCCGAGTAGACACGGGCAAGGGAACGCTTGTGGAATTCATCTTACAAGTTGCCAAAATCCCCACAATCCCGGTTGCATCTCGTCTAAGATCAACATGGCTCAGCGCCAAGGAGCAGCACCGTGCGTCAACTCATCGCCCGCTATCTCGACAACGACTTGTCGCGCCGCGGCCTCTTCGAGGCCCTTGCCGGCCTAGGGTTCACGGCTGCCGCCGCGCAGTCGGTGGTCGCCCCGCTGGAGGCTTCGGAGTCCGGCACGGGTGCGACCAAGATGACCGGCACCGGCGGCGAGATCGTGGTCGCCCAGATGAACGCAGCGGGCGTCGAATATCTGTTCACCAATCCGGGATCGTTCGAAGTCGGATTCTTCGACGCGTTCCTGGGCCAGGACCAGTCGCAGCTGATCATGGGGCTTCACGAGGGAATCGTGATCTCCCTCGCCGACGGCTACCACCGGGCTTCCGGCAAGCCCGGCTTCGTCAATCTCCATGTCATCGCTGGCACGGCCCAGGCGGCCGGCCAGATGTACAACGCGTCCAAGGACGGCTCGTCGCTGGTGGTCACGGCCGGCATGAACGACAACGAGCTCTGGAGCGACGAAGTGGGGCTGGCTCCCCGGCCGGGCTTCGACCAGAAGGATGTCAACCGCCAGTTCACCAAGATCTCGTGGGAGTCCCGCGAGGCAGGTGGCCTCGCCCTGATGCTGCGCAGGGCGTTCAAGGTGGCAACGACGCCCGCGGGCGGTCCGACCTACCTAGCCATGGCGCATCACGCCCTGGAGGCTAGGGACATCGAAGCGATGATCCTTCCCGGCGAGCGGTTCATGCCAAAAGCCGCGATGCGGCCGTCGAAGAACGCCGTCGAGAAGGCCGCCAAGATGCTGGTCGAGGCTAGCCGGCCAGTCATCGTGGCGGGTGACGAGGTCTGGAAGTCGGGCGGCTGCGACGCGCTGCTGACCCTAGCCGAGAAGATTGGCGCACCCGTCACCAACAGCGGCCAGGGCTACCACAACTTCCCGTCCCACCATCCCCAGAATCTCGGCCGCTTCAACCAGGGCCACGAACTGCAGAAGGGAGCCGACGTGATCTTCATGGTCGGCGCACCGGACTTCGGCGGCAAGGTGGTGCCCCGCGGCCCAGAGGCTCCGCTCAAGGCGCGCTACGTCCGCCTCTCGGCCAACGGCTCGATCATCAGCCGCAACTACCCAACCGACGTGATGCTTGCGGGCACGCCGTCGGAGGGACTGCGCGACCTCATCGACGCCATTGACGCGATGACCACCGAGGAGCGCCGCCGCAAGATCGCCAAGCCGCGCACCGAGGCGCTCCGCGCCTACACCACCGGAGCGAGGGCCAAGGCTGAGAAGGCGGCGCGGGCGAACTTCGGCAGGGGTCCCGTCCACCCCGACGAGCTCGGTGCGGCGATCGCCAATGTCACGGACCCGAACGCCATCGTGGTGCCGGAAAACCTCACCGCCAAATTCGACGCGTTCCGATTCGGCCACCGGGACGGCGAAGTGATGCGCCTCGCCAACACCGGGAACGGGCTCGGATGGGGGATCGGCGCAGCGGCGGGCGCCAAGCTGGCCGAGCCAGACCGGCAGGTCATCTGCTCGATCGGCGACGGCTCTACGATGTACAGCGCCTCAGGATTCTGGACCCAAGCGCGGTACGAGATCCCGGTCCTGACCGTGGTCTCCAACAACCGCAACTACCAGACCGTTCGCCGGGCCTACTATCGGTACAAAGGCCTGATGACGAAGAGCAACCAGTACACCGGGATGTACCTAGGCGATCCAGACATCAATTTCGTCGAACTCGCCAAGAGCCAGGGCGTCGCAGGAGAGAAGGTGAACGAGTCCTCCGAACTGGAATCGGCGCTGCGCCGTGGCGTCGAAGCGACTCGCGAGGGCCGGCCCTACGTCGTCGACGTGGAGACCGCCCGCTACGGCGGTGGCGCCGACTCGGAGTGGCACCAGAAGTTCAGCCTGGCGTCGGAGCGCACGAAGTCAGTCTAGGGGCGACGACAGGCCAGCATCCCCAACCGTTTCCGTCGGTCCACGGGGAGGGGCATACGATATCTGACGACACAATGCCGTACAGACCCACACGTCGCACGTTCCTCCAGAGCGCCGCCCTAGCGGGCGCCGCACTCGCTCCACCCCGCAGCCATGCGGCGTACGGCGGGGCGCAGTCGAACTGGCAGCACTACGGTGGCACTCTCGATGCCACACGCTATTCCGAGCTGGAGCAGATCAACCGCTCGAACGTCGCGGATCTCAAGGTGGCCTGGATCCACAAGACCGGGGACAGCAGCCAGCGGCCGCTCACCAAGATCGAGTGCACGCCGATCGTCGTGGACGGACGGATGTACGTCACGACAGCGCAGATCCAAGTGAGGGCCCTCGACGCAACGACTGGCAAGATGCTCTGGAACTTCGATCCATTCGAGGGCGTCGAGATGCGGCGGTCGAAGGGCGTCAATCGCGGGGTCGCGTACTGGACCGACGGCAAGCAGCGGCGCATCTTCATGTCGGGCTCGGCCCAGGACGACATGTACTGCCTCGACGCCGACACCGGCAAGCTCGTACCGGAGTTTGCCGACGGCGGCATCCTGCACATGAAGGAGGGGCTGGACCGGGAGCTTGCCGAGACCACGCGTTGCTACTACGCCAGTCCGCCCGTCATCTTCGAAGACATGCTGCTGCTCGGCGGCGGCTCCGGGAGCGAGGGTCCCTCTCCGGCCGCACCCGGCCACATCCGCGCGTTCGATGTTCGCACCGGCAAGCGACTGTGGATCTTCCACACGATCCCCCATCCCGGCGAGTACGGCTACGAGACCTGGGGCAAGGACAGCTGGAAGGACGCCGGCGGCGCAAACAACTGGGGTGGCATGAGCCTCGACGCGGAACGGGGACTGCTGTTCGTCTCCACGGGCTCGCCCACCTATGACTTCTACGGCGGGAGCCGTCCTGGCATCAATCTCTTCGGCAACTGCGTGATTGCGCTCGATGCGCGCACCGGGGAGCGCAAGTGGCACTACCAAGCGACGCACCACGACCTCTGGGACTACGACCTGCCCGCCCAGCCGGTGCTTGCCCGCCGCAAGGTCGACGACCGCTGGCAGGACATCGTCGTGCAGATCTCGAAGCAGGCGTTTTGGTACATCTTCGACCGCGAGTCGGGCGAGCCCGTGTGGGAGATTGAGGAGCGGGCCGTTCCGGAGTCGGATGTCCCCGGCGAGTACACCCACCCGACGCAGCCCTTCCCGACTAGGCCAGAGCCGTTCGCGCGGCAGGGGTTCGGCCCCGACCTGAACATCACCAACCTGTCGGAGGAGTCGCGCGACTACATCCGCCGCCGCATCAAGGACCTGCGCATCGGCGGGCTCTACACGCCCCCGAGCAAGACTGGAACGGTCTACAACCCGGGAACGGTCGGCGGCACGATCTGGGGCGGCACCAGCCACGACCCCGAGGCGGGCGTGATGTTCATCAACGCCAACAACTGGCCGAAGTACTTCACGCTGGTCGACGCCCCGGAGGGCGTCGGGTACCCGTACCTGCACATGGGCTATCCGTTCCTCATGGACGAGGACAACTACTCGGCGGCGGAGCCTCCCTGGGGCGAGCTGCTCTGCCTGGACCTGACCACCGGTGACTACCTCTGGCGGCGCCCGTTCGGCGAGTTTGCCGAGCTGAAGGCCAAGGGCATCGAGAACACGGGCACGTTCAACGTGGGCGGCTCGATTGTGACCAAGAGCGGCCTGCTGTTCATCGGGGCGACCCAGGACGAGAAGTTCCGGGCGTTCGACACGAAGACGGGGGACATTCTCTTCGAGCACCAGCTCTCCGCCGGCGGCTACGCGACGCCGTGCACCTACGAAGTCGACGGCAAGCAGTACGTCGCCATCGCGGCGGGCGGCGGTGGACGCGAGATCGGCACTGGCGGCCGGAAGGCCGGCGACGAGTTCGTCGCATTCGCGCTGGACTAGACTCTCCCGCAGCGGACCCATCTTCGCCGCGCGGCAAACGTGCGATAATCGCGCCGCCATGGTGGGGAGAATGACGCGTCGCGGGTTCGTGGGGTCGGCCGCAGCAGGCCTCGCCGCACAGCGGGCCGCGGGAGCCGACGACCGACCCAACATCCTCTGGATCTGCACGGACCAGCAGCGCTGGGACACGATCCGGTCGCTCGGCAACCCCCACATCCGCACGCCCAACATTGACCGCCTCGTGGCGAGCGGCGTCGCGTTCGACAACGCCTACTGCCAGTCGCCGATCTGCACTCCCAGCCGGGCTGGGTTCCTGACGGGCATGTACCCCTCTGCTGTGCACGGGTGCATGAACGGCAACGACGTATGGGACGCCGCCGAGCCCCTCGTGACCAGGAAGCTGGCCGATGCGGGCTACGACTGCGGACTGGCGGGCAAGTTCCACCTGTCCGGAGCGCAGGGCCGCATCGAGCCCCGGGTGGACGACGGCTACCGAGTGTTCCACTGGAGCCACCATCCGCACGACGACTGGCCGGAAGGCCACGCGTACATCGACTGGCTTCAGTCGAAGGGTGTGGACTACTCGTCGACCTACAAGAGGCTCGGCTACATCCCGAGCGAGCATCACCAGACGACCTGGTGCGCCGACCGGGCCATCGAGTTCATGCGCGAGGAGCGCTCGAAGCCGTGGCTGTTCAGCCTGAACTGCTTCGACCCGCACTCGCCGTTCGACCCGCCTCAGGAGTGGCTCGACCACTATCCGGAAGCGGACATGCCCGGTCCACTGTTCCGCGAGTCCGACCTCGCCGCGCAGGAGCGTCTCAAGGGCGTGAACTTCCAGAGAGAAGCGGTGAGACCGGAAGACTTGGGAGCCAAGTCGTACCAAGCCAAGTACTACGCGATGGTCGAGCTCATCGACCACAACGTCGGTCGCATGCTGGACGCACTGGAGGAGACCGGCCAGATCGAGCGGACGGTCGTCATATTCACGAGCGACCATGGCGAGACCCTCGGCGACCACGGCCTGCTGCTCAAGGGCTGCCGCTTCTACGAGAGCCTAGTGCACGTCCCACTGGTGATCTCGTGGCCCGGGCGGTTCTCCAAGGGCGTCCGCAGCAGGGCGCTCGTTGAGTTGACCGACATTGCGCCCACACTCCTAGAGCTGGCCGGGCTGCCGGTGCCGGAGCGCATGCACGGCAAGGCACTGACGTCCATCCTGCGGGGGCAGTCCTCTGCGGACCGGCACCGCGAGTTTGTGCGCAGCGAGTACTACCGTGCGCTGGCTGGCCTGCAGAGCTTCGGCAGCATGGTGCGCAGCGAGCGCTTCAAGCACGTCGTCTACCACGGGCATGGACTGGGGGAGCTGTTCGATCTGGAGTCCGACCCCGGGGAGTTCGACAACCTCTGGGACGATCCGCGCATGACGGAAGTCCGGCATCGGCACATGGAGATGAACTTCGACTCGCTGGCTCTCGCCACGGACGTGGGCGCGCCGCGCGTCACCCGGTACTGACCCTGGCGCACTGCACCCAGGTGGCCGTCGCCCTAGTCCAGGACGTTCAGTCCGCCGTCCTCGAGCTTGGACGGGCGCCGCCAGTAGGAGAACTGCGGCGTGAAGTCGTCTCCGCCGTGGCCGGCCAAAGCGAGAAAGTTCCACGCCGAGCAGAACATGTCGCCTGGACCGAACACCGTGCCATTCTTGCGGTGGATGGCTCCGTCCCTGCGCTCGTACACCACCGCGCCCGGCATGTTCGCCTGGCCAGCAAGCGTCGTCTGCTCGCGGATGTAGTCCTCTCCGCCGTGAGAGGCAAGGCGGAATCGCCAGCCCCGTGCATTGGCGAAACGTCTCTGCTGCTCCGGCGGATCCTTTGAGACGAGCACGACCGCCATGGCTGCCTCGAGGTGCGGAAGAAATCCGTTGACCCCGTCCGCCCAGAGCGTGCAGTAGCGGCAAGCCTGGCCCATGTTGTGTATGGCGAGTAGCTTGTCCTTGTCGCCGAAGAACTCGCTCAGGCGGGCCTCACCCCCAAGGGTCCGAAAGACGTAGTCCGGAACCGGTTCTCCGACCGCTTTTCGCCGGAGCTGGTTCAACTGTTCGGTCAGCTCCGCAACCTGGCGTTCCAAGTCCGCAATGGTCGCTCGCTCGTCCCCGGATTCCACTGTGGTGTTCGGCATGCAAGTCTCCCTCTCTTAGGGGTCGCCCTCGGATGAACGGAGGATTCGGCCCAGACCCTCTTCAGCCTTCGGTGCCGTGAAGGCTGCTTCCCACACTCTAAAGGCTCCCGACCTGCAGCCGGTACGGGTCAGTAGCGCATCACGAACTCATGCTTGTTGAGCAGCGCCCGGGCGACGGTCGTCCATGCGGCCATTTCGCTGGGCGATGCCTTGGACGAAATGGCCGCCATGCCCGTCTTCAGCAGTGCGTCGGCCCGCTCCGGCTCAGCGCGGTACCGGTCGCGCTCCGCCTGCAGCAAACCCAGAACAGTCTCGGTCTCGGCCGCCAGAGGTGGGCGCGAGAACGCGGCGCGGAACGCATAGTCGATGCGCTTGCGAGCGCTGCCGCCACCTTCGCTCAGCACTCGGCCCGCAAAGGCACGGGCCGCTTCCACGAAGCTCGGGTCGTTGAGGAGGACAAGGGCCTGCAGGGGCGTGTTCGAAACGGCGCGCTCCGCTGCGCACTCCTCGCGCGCCGGTGCGTCGAACGCCTTCAGCGCGGGGTGCAGGTACTGCCGCTGCCAGTGCATGTAGAGACCGCGTCGATACTGGTTCGGGTTGTGATCAGCCTCGTAGACGCGTTTGGGGAAGGTGAGTTCCTTGTAGTACCCAGCCGGCTGATACGGCTTCACGCTGGGTCCGCCCATCGTGCGGTTGAGCAGTCCGCTGACCGCGAGAATGTTGTCGCGAATGAACTCGGCGTCGATGCGCGCCATGGTCTGGCGGCCGTGGAGCCGATTGTCGAGATCGCTCGAAAGCAGCTGGTCGCTGCCCTCGCTCGAGCGTCGGTAGGTCTCCGAAAGGACCATTGTCCGGACGATGTGGCGGACATCCCAACCGCTCTCCATGAACTCCACCGCAAGCCAGTCCAGCAAATCCTGGTTCCCTGGCGTCTCGCCCTGAGAACCGACGTCGTCCAGGACCTTGGACAGCCCCGTGCCGAAGAGCATCCTCCAGAGGCGGTTCACGAAGACCCGCGCCGTCAGAGGATTGTCCCGGGCGGTCAGCCACTGCGCGAGATCTAGCCGGGTCAGGCGCCGGCCGTCCTGGTTCAGCGGGCCGAGAAACTGCGGCACCTGTGGCTCGACCTCACGTCCGGAGTCGTCCATCCAGTCCCCGCGAGGCAGGATGCGCATCATCCGGGGCTCCTCGACGGCCTTCGCGACCAGGGACTCGTGCGCGTTGTCGAAGAGCTGGCTCCGGCGCCGCTCCAGCTTGCGGATCGCAAGCCAGTTCTCGTTGCCGCCCACGATGCGACCAAATGCCTCGGCCAGCGCCGCGCGGTGCTCCGGCGCATCGCTCTCGGAGGCCAGGAGAGCGTTCCGCAGTGGACCAGCGGGAGGCAGTTCGGGAAAAGTGGAGTCCGTGGCGAGAACGCGATAGCGCGCCGGAAGTCCGGCATTCGCCGAAGGGGGATTGGTCACGAGGGAGATCTGCAGCCGCTCGCCCGGACGTCCCGTGAGAGGCTGATCGAGCAGGAACATCGCAACGCGCCGCGTGTCCGTGCCCCACTCGCCGTTCCAGCCGCTGTGGTAGTTGCCGTCGCACGAATAGCGCAGCAACGACTCCGCCTCCTCCCGGTCGGCAACCAGACCGGCCAGCTCCAGACGCACCGGGAAGTCGCCCCGCCCAAGGAGGCGCACTTCGAACTCGCTCAGATAGAAGCCCGCGTAGTCGCCCGTGGGGAACAGCTCCAAGGCGAGCGCGGTGATGGACTGCCCACCAATCGCAACATCGATGCGCTGCAGCGCCTGTGTCGGCTTCTTCTTGCCGGTAACGGTCAGCCGGGCCACCGCGTCCGCCTGCATCTCGATCCCGAAGCGATCGCACTGCCCGAACTCCGGGTGCTCACAGTCGCCCCACACCCTCTCGGGCTCGAGGGCACTCCAGCGGAGCAGGTCCTGTCGCAGGTAGGCGGCGAGTTCGGCAGGGTCGGGGGTGCCGTCGGCGCCCTCGCGCCGCAATTCCTCGATCTCGCGGTCGATCTCATCGGCCTCCTGCCTCGCCTCGGCGGGCAGGACGCGGATGTTCGATCCCCAATCCCATGTGCCGTCAAAGACGCCCTCCTCCTCAATGTCCGCGAAGAAGGCGCCCATGGCGTAGAAGTCCTGCGCCAGGAAGGGGTCGAACTTGTGGTCGTGGCACTCGGCGCAGCCCAGCGTCGAACCCATCCAAACCGACGAGACGTTCCGCACCCGGTCGGCCGCGTACTTGGCGAGATACTCCTTGGCCTGAGAACCACCCTCATTCGTCATCCGGCTGAGCCGGTTGTAGCCGCTGGCCACGAGCTGCTCATGGGTCGGCGAGTCCAGCAGGTCACCCGCGAGCTGCTCGAGCGTGAAGCGGTCGAACGGCAAATTTCTGTTGAACGCGCGCACGACGTAGTCGCGATAGGGATAGACGTTGACCGCAACGTCTCCGTGGTACCCGACGGTGTCGGCGTAGCGCACGAGATCCAGCCAGTGCACGGCCATGCGCTCGCCGTAATGGGAGGACGACAGCAAGTCGTCCACCAGCGCCTCATAGGCTTCGGGCCGCTTGTCGCGCACGAACGACTCAACCACGTCCGCCTCGGGCGGCAGGCCCGTCAAGTCGAAGCTCAGCCGCCGTACCAGGGTGCGGCGCTCCGCCTCCCGGGCTGGCTGCAGATCGCGGGCGCTCAGAGCCCTGTCGACGAGGAAGTCGATAGCCTCCGGTCCGGCCGGCGCCTCGGGGCGCTTCGGCGGGATGTACGACCAGTGCTGCTGGTAGTCGGCGCCCTGGGCCACCCACTCGGCAAGCGTTTCCCTCTGGTCATCGGTCAGCTTCTTGCCGCTCGCCACCGGCGGCATCGCGAAAATCGGGTTCTCGTGCGTGACGCGCTGCACGAGCCGACTGCCGGCGGCGTCGCCCGGCAGGATGACGCCTCTGTCAATCGCCTGGTCTCGGCGGTCCAGCCTCAGATCCGCCTGCCGGGCCGCTGCGTCCGGACCGTGGCACGGCAGACAGTTCTGTGAAAGGATTGGACGGACATCCCTATTGAAATCAATGCGTTCCGCCGCATTCGCCAGCCACGGTAGAGCGCAGACTGCAAGGGTCAGGGATCTCATATCGCTAATGGCGCTCGCTACGGAAGGATACCGCCGGGCCGCAGCCTGCCGCAACGCGAGCGATCCGCGCGCCCGCGGCAGTCGACCAAGGACCGACGAGGCCTGTGCCCATCGCAGAGCGACGGTACTGCGCGAAGCCGGTCCGCGCGGCGGTATCATGGCGCCCGATGGAACATCCCGCGGCTTCGATCCCCGCGCGTATCGCGCTGCTGTTCGCAGCTGTCTGGGCGATGTCGTGCTCCAGCGCCCCGGCTGCCGGCCACACGAACATCGTCGTCATCCTAGCGGATGACCTCGGCTATGGAAGCGTCTCCTGGTACGGCAGCAGCATACCGACGCCGCAGATCGATTCCATCGCCGTCAACGGTGTCGGATTCGCATCCGGATATGTGTCGGCGCCCGTGTGCAATCCCTCTAGGCCAGGCTTGCTGACCGGGCGTTACCAGCAGCGCTGGGGCAAGGAGCTGAATTCGCAGACCGAGCCGCCCGTCGGGGCTCCGCCCAAGTCGCTGCCCCGCAGCGAGTCCGCGCTCGCGGAGCCGCTGAGCGAGGCCGGATACGCGACGGCAGCGATCGGCAAGTGGCAACTGGGCATGTCCGATGGCCACCATCCGCTCGACCGTGGCTTCGAATACTTTTTCGGCATGCCCTCGGGATCGCGCTTCGTCGACGCATCGTGGCCAGACGCGCGCATCGCGCCCGGGCATCGGGACCCTGGGGAGCCCGACGGTTCCGGACGCCAGCGTCGGCTGTTCCGCGGACGCGAGCCTGTGCCGATGGATGCCCTCCTTACGGACATGCTGGCCGCGGAGGGTGCGGCGTTCATCGACCGCCACCACGACGAGCCGTTCTTTCTGTACCTAGCGTTCCATGCGCCGCACACGCCCATACAGACGACCGAGAAGTACTACCAGCGCTTTCCCGAGATCACGGACGAGACCGAACGGATCTATGCCGCCATGATCAGCGCACTGGACGACGGCGTCGGCTCGGTGCTCGAGGCGCTGCACCGCCACGAACTCGAGAGCAACACGCTGGTCTTCTTCGTCAGCGACAACGGCGCTGCCAAGACGAGCGACCTGGACGGCCGCCGCAACGCTCCGCTTACCGGTCACAAGCGCAACCTCTACGAGGGCGGAATCCGAGTCCCCTTCGCCCTGCAGTGGCCCGCCCGGCTGGACGGTGGCCTCCGCTACGGTCCAGCGGTCAGCTCCCTGGACATCGTGCCCACCGCCCTCGCCGCCGCGGGTGTCGACTCTGGCGGGCTGCAGCCGCTGGACGGCGTGGACCTCATGCCGTTTCTGGAAGGCGAGCGCGAAGGCGTCCCGCACGAAACACTGTTCTGGCGGTCCGGTCCGAACGCTGCGGTCCGGTCAGGGCCCTTGAAGCTGCTTCTGCCGGGCGGCGGACCGCTGCGGCTCTACAACGTTGAGGAGGATCCCGCCGAGACGAAGGACCTGTCCGCTGACCTACAGGATGAGGTGCGCAGGCTCCGCGAGGCGTTCCACGCGTGGCAGAAGCCCTTGCCACCTCGGCGCGAGGGCTCGAGAAAAATCAAGACCAAGCACACTGGTGACGTGATCGAATGGCACATCTAAGGGCCGGCGCAGTCAGAACGCCGGCGGAGGGCGCGGTACCAGGTTCCTGACCGGCAACGTCACCGTGTTGCTGACGAAGAGACCCTGGGCGATCCACAGTTGCGTCGCCGGATTGTCGGCGAGGTCGGTGTTGGTCCGCAGGACCACCTTGTAGACGCCCACGGATCCTTCCATCAGTCCCACGAACTCGACCTGCGCCGTGCGGCCGCCGAACTGGGACGACACGAAGTCGTCCGCCACAAGCGGCACTTTGGCAACGGTCCCAGCCGGTGTCGGCTGGCCCGTGCGAATCGGATCCTGGTTGTCTGTAAGGCCGAGACCCGTAGCGAAGATGACGATCACCTCGCCCGGAATGACCGGGTTTTCCGCAGTGATCGGCGAAAAGGGCTCGTTGCCGCAGCAGAGGTGCGTGCCTATGGCCGAGAGCGTCAGCAGGTTGTCCGCCGCCGCCATCTCGTTCACGTCTGGTGTGGCCGGGTCATCCGGGGGCAGCACCGTGCCCTGCGCGGCGTACGTGATCCTGTTGCCCTCCTTGCCCGCGAACCGCGCCACGAGCTTGATGGACGGCGGCGTGTTGCCGTCCTCCAGGAAGCCGTTCTCACGATTCGTGGAGACTTGGATGCCCGCGCCCTGGGAGACGGAGACGCTGTACGGAATCTCGTTGCCGTCCGATCCCAGCGACCGGGCGACGATCTGCATCAGAACCTGCCCGACCTGGGAGAGGCGGCGGGCCGTGACCTCGGGGTCGCCGATCCCGGTGTTGACCTCCCGCACGAGGATGTTGCGCATGATGACACGAGCCCGATCCGGATCCTCGACATCCGCGGCGGTGAGGGTGTAGGAGTAGCTGCGGTCGCGCACGGTGACCGTGACCGTGTCGCCCTCCGTCGGCTGGCCCTCGAACTCGATGTCGGCGCGCGCGGAGAAGAACCCGACAGCGGACGGCTCGGCGATGACTTCCGGATCGCCCTCACCGGCGTTGATCAGCCGAATGAAGTGGTCGCGCATCTGCTCGGGACTCTCGTCGCCCGGAGACCGGTAACGGTACTCCCTGCCATTGACAACGATCACGCCCTCGGCGCCCTCCTGCGTGAGCTGCAGGTTCTCGGTGTCGTTGTTGCTCGGATCGCTGTCCCTAGGCCGGTCGGGGACCGTCACGGCAATCGTTCCCTCGGCGATGCCGGTGTTGTGCACCGCCATGGCGAGGAACGGCTCCTGCCGCTCAACGGTGAACACGCCCGGCGCCGCCCGCACGGACTGGTTCGCCCGCGGGACGGAGACCTGGATGCTGCCGTCCGGCATCGTCCGCCGGACATAGGTGCTGTACCCCGTCCCTTCCAGATCCCACGGAACCTGGAAGTTGATCTGCTCGGGAGAGACCATCAGAATCGGCGCCAGCTGGCCGTTCGCGAAGATCTGAACACCACCCATCTCGGTGGGAAGCGCCGCGCCTTCCTCCATGCTCATCGTCTCGGACGAGAGGCCGTCGCCGAACATGGATGCGATCGTCCCCGGCGGCAGGTCCCGCGCGTCCGAGCCGCCCCGAAGCCTCGCGCCAGAGGAATCCAGCTGGAGCTCGGTGCCGGCGTTGCGCACCTCCACCATCGTCCAGTCCCCGAGCGGGCCCTCGCGCTTGGCCCTCAGGTCGGCGCGGTAGCTGACGGTTCCGCGGGCGAGGGTCGGACCTGAGACGTCGAAGGTTGTCGGCGAGCCGTCGGTGATGCTGATCGAGAAGGGCAGGCTGTTGCCGATTGGGCCGACCGATCGGTGCACCAGCTCGAGGGTCTCGATCTGGTCGATCTTGCGCTCCACGATGACTTCGGGATCCTCCGCCTGGTCGACGAGGAAGTTGAAGCGATCCACGAAGCGCTCCGGGGGGTCGCCCGCTGGCACGGTGTAGGAGTACTCCCGGCCGTTGATGTTCAGCGTCACGAAGTCGCCGGGACGTGTCGATCCGCCAAAGCGGATCGTGCCGATGGCGTGCCGGCCCACCCCCAAGGTCGGGGTCGCCCTGACGGCGACATCAGGGTTGCTGTTGATGAGGTTCACCAACTTGTCCCGGACATCCCTGGCGGTCTCGCCCTCCACCGTCGTGTAGAAGATCTCGACATCTTCGATGGTGACCTTGATCTCCTCTCCGCCCGGAAGCACCGGCGTCAGCAGGGACTCGTCAACGGGCGTGTCCAGCTGGTCCACCGGAAGCTGCTGGTCGAACTCCAGGTGGCCTCGGCTGTGGATCGACACTGCCGCCGCGTTGCGGATGCCATCGATGTCGATCCAGTCCTCGCCCTTGGTGAACACCAGGATCCGTCGCGAGAACGGATCGGCGACGTAGAGATTCTGCCCGTCGTAGGCCATCGAGGACGGGGAGCGCATGCTCCCGGGCCCCTCTGACTCGGTCAGCTGCACGAAGTTCGGCTGGCCTATCACGTGCGCGGCGCGCTGCCCGTTGGTCGTCGGGATGGGGTCGTAGATCAGGATGCGGTCGTTGCCGGCATCGGCGACGAACAGCTTGTCATCGACTGGCAGCGCGAAGCGGGGAAAGTTCAGTGTGCCCGCGCACCGTACCGGATAACGCGCCACGTTCGGATCGATGGGTTCAGTCACCGGACGGATCTGGGGCCGCGGCGGTTCGGTCGACGGCGGTGTCTCGTTCTCGCTGCGGCTGCCGTCATCGTCCAGCGGCCCAATCGGGTCGCACATCACCTCGAAGTTGTTCGGCTGGGAGGAGGAGAAGTCCGGCTGTCCCACCACCACATCCGCCGAAGGCGCGTTCTGGTTCGGCACGGAGTTGTAGATCAGGACGCGGTTGAAGCCCAGGTCGGCGATGTACATGCGGCCGTCCACGACGGAGACGGAGACCGGGTCCAGCAGGTGCCTGTCGTCGGGATCGTACTGCCCCTGAGTCAGGTCCGCCTGGTGACGCGTGTCAAAGTCGGGCTGACCGACCACGAGGTCGGGACGCTGGCCGTTCGAGGTCGGGATGCTGTTCCAAATCAGGATGCGGCTGTTCTGCGTGTCCGCCACGAAGAGCCGGCCGCCAGCGATCCAGATCCCCTGCGGACCGCGCATGCCCTCGGCCGATGTCCGCGCGAGGCTGGAAGTGAGGTCGGACTGGCCCAGAACCACGTCCGGCGGCGTTCCGCTCGCGGACGGAATCCTATGCCAGAGCAGCACCCGGTTGTTGTTCGTGTCCGCCACCGCGACCCGGACGCCGTCGCTGTGCACCGCGGAGGGATTGTTCAGCCCAGGCGTGTCAGGCAGGTTCGAAGAGTTCGTCGTGTTGAAGTCATCCTGGCCGAGGACGACATCGGGAAGTCCGACGCAAACCGGGCAGGCCTCGCCCTGCGGAAGCACGTCCTCGGGCCTGGGCACGAACTCGGAGACGCCGTTGTAGATCAGAATGCGGTTGCTGACCGGAATGGCGCCGAGACGGTTTCCGTCCGCCACCAGGAGACGGTTGCCGGCGAAGGCGACGCCCTGGGCGGCGCCCAGCACCTCCCGGCTCGGTGTCGGATCCTGCCTGGTGAAGCTGTTCTGGCCGATGATCAGGCGGGCGCCCTGGTTGGTGACCCAGACCGGCTCCGCCATGACCGCCACGCCAAGAAGCGCGCCGAGCAGGGCGACGGCGATTCCCGTCGCGGCCAAGAATCGATCGGATCGCATACAAAACACCCTGCTAGACGGATCGGACCAGCCCGCCGTCGATCATCGTCGACGTGCCGGTCACGTAGCTGGCCTTGTCGGAGCACAGGAAGGCCACGGCGGCGGCGAACTCCTCCGGCTGGCCGACGCGCTTCAGAGCCGTCTGGGACGCTAGGCGCTCAATCATCGCCTCGCGGTCGATCCCTGCGGCGTCCGCCCGCTTCTGGGCGAGGCTGAGCAGACGGTCAGTCGCGATGAGGCCGGGCCCGACGTTGTTGAAGAGGATGTTCTCGGAACCGTACTCGGCGGCCAGCGTCTTGAGCATGCCAATCACGGCCGCGCGGACGCCGTTGGACAAGATCAAGCCCTCGATCGGCTGGCGGACGGAGGTCGAGGTCAGCGTGACGACGCGGCCCCAGCGCGCCGCGCGCATGTCCGGCAGCACGGCCCGGATCAGAGCCCAGGTGCTGAGGAAGTTGAGCCGGAAGGCCTTTGACCAGTCGTCCTCGCCGAAGTCCGCGAAGCGGCCCGCTGGCGGGCCGCCGGCGTTGGCCACTGCGATTGTCAAGGGCCCGATCGCGGCGCGCGCGGCCGAGACAAACGCCCCGACGGCGCCAGACTCGCTCACGTCCACGGACTGCTCGAACACCTCCACGCCATGAGCGGAGCGGATCTCGCTCGCGGTCGCGGCGATCGCCTCGGGGTCGCGGGAGCAGATCGCCACCTTGCAGCCCTCCGCTGCAAGCGCCTCCGCTATCGCCCGGCCCATGCCACGGCTCGCGGCGGTGACGACCGCCGCGCGATCCCGAATTCCGAAATCCATCGCGTTCTTCTAATCCCCGACCATGCAGGGCTGGGCATCGGCTACTCCAGTCAGCTCTCCAGAAGGTACGCACTCAGGAGCCGGACGGGTTCCTGAGGTAGCTGTCGTCGCCCTGGATCCAGTCGTCACGGACGGGCTGGAAGATGTCCATGGCCAGAGAGTCCTCGAGTGCCACCACACGGTGTGCCTCGTGAGATGGAATCTCCACCATGTCCCCAGCATGCGCGATGACTTCGCAACCGTCGAACTCGAACCGCACCGAGCCTTTGAGAACGTGGCTCATCTGCTCATTCTCGTGGCTGTGTCGCGGCACCACGGCCCCCTTCTTGAGGGAGATCCTAGCGGTCGTCATGCGTGCGCTATGGACGACCCGGCGCGTCGCAGTCGGGGTCAGGACTTCCTCCTCCACCTTCTCCCAAGTGTGCAGTTTCATAACAGCGGAGGCAGTGCCGCCCCACAGCCCTCACGTCCATTATAGGAACAGCGGCGCGGTTCGCGTACGCCGCCGCTCCCCGAAGGCCCGCGTTGTCCACACGCGGACAAAGGGTGCGGCGCACGAGCGTGGCAGCCCCTGCGGTAAAATGGCCCGGCGGAAGGGAATGGAGCCGATCAAGGACATTCTTCCCCGCGTGCTCCTCCAGGATCAGGGCCTGCCCATAGGCCCTCTAGAGGTCGTTCGGGCGTACTGGCCCCAGACAGTGGGCGACGTTCTTGCCGGACACTGCACACCGGCCAGCATCCGCAACGGCCGGCTCACGGTGCGCGTCCAGGAGAAGGGCCTGATGGGTCTCTTCGAGAGCGAGCCCCTGCAGGGACAGATCCTGGCGATCCTGCGGAGCGAGGTGCGCGAAGCCGAAGTGAGGGCCATCCGGTTCGTCCAAGGAAGTGCCGAGCCGTCGTAGGGTACGGGCCGACTCTCATGAAGATCACGACCGCGGACGTCACGCATATCGCCAACTTGGCGAATCTGAACCTGAGCGAGGCAGACAAGGAGCGCTACGCCAAGGATCTGGAGGAGATCCTGGCCTACGTCGAGCAGCTGAACGAGCTCGACACGAGCCACGTGCAGCCGATGGCGCAGGTCCTGCACGAAAGCGATGCCGCTCCGCTACGCGAAGACTTACCCGGAAACAGTTTCGAGGCTTCGGAAGCGCTGCGCTCGGCGCCGCTGTCCGGAGCGGACCACTTCAAGGTTCCGCGCGTGATCGACCGCTGACAACGGCCATGGACGAGTACGCACAGCTCACCGTGGACGGTGTGCGCTCCGGACTGGAATCGGGCCGCTTCACTGCGCGCGAACTCGCCGAGCACTCGCTCCGCATCGCGCAAGAGGGCAACGAGAGCTCCGGAGTATTTCTGAGCTTCACGCCGGAGCGTGCCCTAGCCACGGCGGACGGCGTGGACGCGGCCGTCGCAAGCGGTCAGCCTCTGGGACCTCTGGCGGGCGTGCCCGTGGCGGTCAAGGACGTGCTGATGACCGCAGGGGACCGCACGACCTGCGCTTCGCGGGCACTGGAGCACTTCGTCGCGCCGTACAATGCGACAGCCGTGGCGAGGATCGAGGATGCAGGCGCCGTTGTGATCGGCAAGACCAACTGCGACGAGTTTGCAATGGGGTCGTCCAACGAGAACTCGGCGTTCCGGCCTGTGCGCAACCCCGTGGACCCGTCGCGCGTGCCTGGCGGTTCGAGCGGGGGCTCGGCGGCCGCCGTGGCCTACGGATACACGCCGATCTCGCTGGGATCCGACACTGGCGGGTCGATCCGACAGCCGGCTTCATTCTGCGGGACCGTCGGCATAATGCCGACCTACGGCAGGGTGTCGCGATACGGCCTGGTCGCGTTCGCCAGCTCCCTGGACCATGTCGGTCCCTTCGCCAACTCGGTCAGGGACGCTGCCTCGCTGCTCGGGGTGATCGCCGGCAGCGATCCGTTCGACTCGACGGCGGCGCACGCCCCGGTGCCGGACTACCGAAACGACCTGACAGCCAACGTGCGGGGACTGCGGCTGGGCGTTCCCCGGGAGTACTTCGCCGAGGGCCTTGAGCCCGCGGTGGCGGAACGGGTCGAGGCCGGCATCCGGCGCCTCGAGAGGCTCGGCTGCCGTGCGCAGGAGATCAGTCTGCCCCACACCAAGTACGCCATCGCCAGCTACTACCTGATCTGCACGGCCGAGGCGAGTTCCAACCTGGCGCGCTACGACGGCGTGCGCTACTCGCGGCGCTCCGAGAGTTCGGCGAACCTGCGAGACCTCTACCGGAACTCCCGCGCCGAGAGCTTTGGCCAAGAGGTCACTCGCCGCATCATCCTAGGCACCTACGTGTTGAGCGCGGGGTACTACGACGCCTACTACAAGAAGGCCCAGGCCGTTCGCGCTTTGGTGGCCGGCGACTTCTCGGACGCGTTTCGAGAAGTCGACGCGATCATCACCCCCACCTCGCCGTTCCCTGCATTCAAGCTGGGCGAGAAGTCGAACGACCCGCTCCAGATGTACCTGTCCGACATCTACACCATCACTGGCAGCCTAGCCGGCATCGCCGGCACGAGCGTGCCGTGTGGTGCGGATCCGGACGGGCTGCCGATTGGCATGCAGATCCTCACGAACCACTTTCGCGAGCAGACCATGCTGAACCTAGGCCACGCGTTCGAGCTCGACGGCGGCTTCGAGGGCTAGCAGCCCGTCGGACCTAGGCACCGGAGATTGCGCCACGAACACCATCGCTGCAGAAACTAATGCAAGAAATCTCTACGTCAATTATTCTTCAAGATACTGAAAATAAATAACTTATTGTAATTCATGCGAAGACTCATACGAAATTTTCCAAAAGATCCCAACGTTTGTCGTGTGACTCTGCGAGGGGTCCCCTACTGAGCGTCTTGCACCTTCGCAATGTCCCCAGTTGCTTGGAGCGAGCCCGGGAACTGGCAGAGCAGCTGCAGATCGAGGGCTAGCTGGAGCAGGAGGATCACAAGGGAGCAGTGGACGCGCAGAAGCTGCCCCGGGAAATCGAAGGGCGGAAGCTCCTGCAGGAGACGCTCGGGCCACCAAGTCCGACAGGCTGCTAGCGACAAGCGCGACTTGCATTACGATACGAGCAATGCTCCTAAAGCTCGCTGCGACGGCCCTCGCCTGCTTCCTAGCGGGTGCGCTTCCCGCCGAAGGCCAGAACAACCGACCCAAGACCCTCAGCCCGGAATGGGTGTCGCTCTTCAACGGCAAGGACCTCGAGGGCTGGAAGAAGGTGGGCAACGAAAGCTGGGAGGTTGTCGACGGCGCGATCTACGGTCAGGGCATCACCCAGGCCTACGGCTATCTGGTGACCGAGCGGAGCTACCGGGACTTCCACCTGTCCCTGCAGTTCAAGTGCGAGGCGGACGGGAACAGCGGCATCTACGTCCACACCGCCTTCGAGGGCGACACGCCGCGGATCGTGGCGGGCCGCCAGATCGAAATCGACCGCACGCTGAACCACCACACCGGAGGCATCTACGGGGACGGCAAGGGTTGGATCGTGTGGCCGGCTCCGGAGTTCGAGACCGTGATCCGACCGTACGACTGGAACGACATGCTGATCCAGGTCGAGGGCAACCGCTACATCGTGTACCTGAACGGCGTCCAGGTGCTGGACTTCACCTACCCGTCGCCTGGCGCGGAGGAGGGCCTCATCGCCCTGCAGCTGCACTCCGGCGGCGAGGGCCGGATGCGCTTCAAGGACCTGTTCGTGCGGGATCTCAGCGGCCGCTGACCGATCGCGGTCAGGCGAGGATGTCGTGCACGATCTCCCCGTGCACGTCAGTTAGGCGCATGTCCCGACCGCTGTATCGGAACGTGAGGCGCTCATGGTCGAGGCCGAGCAGGTGCAGCATGGTCGCGTGCAGGTCATGCAGGTGGACCTTGTTCTCAACGGCGAAGTAGCCGTACTCGTCCGTCGCGCCGTAGCGCAAGCCACCGCGGACGCCGCCGCCAGCCAGCCACATGGTGTATCCAAACGGGTTGTGGTCCCGCCCGGTGTTCTTGCCGAGCGTGCCGTCGTTGGTCTGGGCGGTGGGAGTGCGTCCAAACTCTCCTCCCCAGAACACTAGGGTCGAGTCGAGCAGCCCGCGCGCCTTGAGATCCCGCAGCAGCGCGGCGATCGGCCTGTCCGTGGCACGCGCGTTGACCCGGTGCCCCTCATCGATCTTCTGGTGCTGGTCCCAGCGGTCCAGCCCCTTGCGCCTAGGTGTAAGCAGCTCGATGAAGCGCACACCACGCTCCACCATGCGACGCGCCAGCAGGCACTGTCGACCGAACTCGGCCGTGTCGTCCTCGTCGAGCCCGTAGAGCTCCCGCGTCGCCGCACTCTCGCCCTTCAGGTCGAGCAACTCGGGCACGGCGCTCTGCATGCGGAAGGCCAGCTCGTAGTTGGAGATCGAGGCCTCGATCTCCGGCACCTCCCCGAGGCGCTGCACGACACCACGGTTCAGGCGCCGAATCAGGTCGAGCTTGCCGACCTGGCTCTCGACGCTGGACTCTCGCGGCTGGATGTCGGCAATGGGATGCTCGCCGCGGCGAAAGAGCGTGCCCTGGTACGACGCCGGCAGGAAGCCGCTGCCGAAGCAGTCCATTCCGCCAGGCGGGATGAGTCCGCTGTCCAGAACCACGAAGCCCGGCAGGTCCTCGCATTCCGAGCCGAGGCCGTAGGTCACCCACGCGCCCATGGACGGGCGTCCCTGGAATCCCGACCCCGTATGAACGAAGTAGTTCCCTGCTGTGTGCTCGGAATGGTCGGCCACCATCGAGTGCACGAAGCACATGTCGTCCACGCAGCCCGCGACGTGGGGAAAGAGCTCGCTGACCCAGATGCCTGACTCGCCGTGCTGGCGGAACTCGAACGGGGATCCGAAGACCCTGTCGGTGATGTTGAACACCGTCGTCGGCAGCTCGGGAAGCTGAATCGGCTGCCCGTGCTCAGCCCGCAGCCGCGGCTTCGGGTCGAACGTGTCCATCTGCCCGGGACCGCCATCCATGTAGAGGAAGATGACGCTCTTCGCGCTGGGCTGGAAGTGCGGCGGCTTGACCGCCATGGGATCGCCCGCGTGGATGGTAGAGCGGGCGCTGTCCGCATCCAGCATGGCGGCCAGCGCCAAGCCGCCGAAGCCCGTCGCACTCCGTGCGAGCCACTCCCTGCGCGTCATCTAAGCGACATTCTAACGGCAATTCTCAAGATCCGGACCGTCCGTACAATGGAGAGTCCGATGGAACTGAAGATCCTGGTCCTGCCTGGTGACGGCATCGGCCCCGAAGTAACGCGAGAGGCCATTGCGGTGCTGGAGCACGTGGCCGCGAGGTGGAGCCACGACCTGAGGCTGTCGGAGGGAAAGCTCGGCGGCATCGCCATCCACGAGACAGGCGGCCCGTTTCCCGAGGAGACCCGACGCCTGGCCTTGGAGTCCGACGCGACCCTGCTGGGCGCTGTGGGTCTGCCGGAATTCGACGATCTGCCGCCGTCGCAGCGCCCGGAGAAGGGTCTGCTGGGACTGCGCAAGGCGCTCGACGTCTACGCGAACCTGCGCCCGGTCTACTCGTACGAGAGTCTCATCGAGTCGTCGCCACTGAAGAACGCCATCGTTCGCGGCACCGACATCCTGATCGTGCGCGAACTGACCGGTGGGCTGTACTTCGGGCAGCCCCGGGGCATCAGCGGCGAAGGGGACGCCGAGGAGGCCGTGAACTCGATGGTCTACCGCCGCTCGGAGATCGAGCGGGTCTGCCGCATGGCCTTCGAGCTCGCAGCCGGCCGGCGCGGGAAGCTGACCTCGGTGGACAAGGCCAACGTGCTTGAGAACTCCCAGCTCTGGCGGCGGATCGTGACCGAGATCGCGTCGGAGTACCCGAACGTCGAGCTGGACCACATGCTGGTGGACAACTGCGCCATGCAGCTGCTGCTGAGGCCGTCCGCCTTCGATGTCGTGGTCACAGAGAACCTGTTTGGCGACATCCTGAGCGACGAGGCCTCGGTGTTGGCCGGGTCGATCGGGATGCTGCCCTCCGCCTCGATCGGCAACCGCCTTCCGCACGGAGTCTGGCGAGGCCTGTACGAGCCCGTTCACGGCTCGGCGCCCGACATCGCCGGTGAGGGCCTCGCGAACCCACTGGCGGCCATCGGCTCAGCCGCCGCAATGCTCGACTACAGCTTCGGGCTGTCTGACGAAGCCAGAGCGATCGAGCGGGCCATTAGCGACGTGCTCGACAGCGGCAACGTGACCGCCGACCTGAAGCCAGCGGGCCCGCCGGCTTCCACCCAGGAAGTCGGCAGCGCCGTGCGGGCAGCCATCGGCTAGCGGACGCTCAAAGGAGCCATCTCTGCCCTAGCGTCGCGGCACCAGCCAGTACAATTACCCACATGAGTCTTGGCATGCCGCGCATCGCCTCCCTTTTCGGCCTCGGACTGGTCGCTCTGGGAGTCGTGACCTACTTCGCTAGCGGGCGGTCCAGCCTTACAAGTCTGATCCCTGCCGCGCTGGGAGTTCTACTGATCGTGCTCGGAACGTGCGCCACCATGACGGAGAAGCCGCAGCACCCCATGCACGGTGTCGCGGTTGTGGCGCTGCTCGGATTTCTCGGATCGGTCAACGGTCTTCCCGACGGAGCACGGCTCTTGGCCGGCGATTCCGTCGAACTGCCGCTGGCGGCCGTGTCCAAGACTCTGACTGCAATCGCGATGGGCAGCCTGCTGGCGCTCTGCGTCCAGTCGTTCCGCAAGGCCCGGCGCGCCAGGGACTAGCGGGTCCCCCGTGCGACGAGCGCGCGTGGCCAGTGCGTTCTAGATGTCGAGGTTCTTGGCGTCCAGCGCGTGCGCTCCGATAAACTTTCGCCGGGCGTCAACGTTCTCGCCCATGAGGGTCGTGAAGATCTCCTCCGTGCCCACGAGGTCGTCGATGCGCACCTGCAGCAGGCTGCGGTTCTCGGCCACCATAGTGGTCGTCCAGAGCTGCTCGGCGTTCATTTCCCCCAAGCCTTTGTAGCGCTGGATCGAAGCGTCGCGCATGGCGCCATTGCGGAGATGCTCCAGCACCTCCAGTTGGGTGTCCACCTGGCTCTTAAAGCGCTTGCCCACCACTAGGAATGGCGGCTGGTCGAAGTCGGCGAGGTCGATGGCCAGCGCCCGCAGGCGCCGGTACTCCGGCTGCGCCGCCAGCTCCAAGCTGATCTGGCCCTGGGCTTCCGTCCCGTCCTCGAAACGCACCGCTGACGCGCTGTGCTCCTCGTCGTCAATGACTTCCGCCGTCAGGCCTGCTGCGGTCAGCGCGGCGGCCATCGCCTCCAGCCCTCCGCGGCTGTGGAAGTCTTCCTTCGTGTCGATGCGGAAGCGCGGACTGGCAACAGTGTCCACGACCTTATCGCTGCGTAGGCGGCGCAGCAGCCGGCGGCGCATCGAGGCGTAGGCGTCCAGGTCCTCTAGATAGTCGCGCAGCTGCTCCTTCTCCAGAACCGTGCCGGGGGAGCCGTTGGTGCCGAACTGCACCCGCACGCCCTCTGCCGCTAGACGGATAATCTGCTTCGACAGCTCGGAGTCGTCCTTGATGTAGGTCTCTCGTTTGCCGCGCTTGATGCGGTACAGAGGCGGCTGAGCGATGAAGACGTGCCCCTGCTGGATGAGTTCGTTCATCTGACGGAAGAAGAACGTCAGCAGCAGCGTGCGTATGTGGGAGCCGTCCACGTCGGCGTCCGTCATGAGGATGATCTTGTGGTAGCGCAGCTTCTCGATCGAAAAGTCTTCCCCTATGCCGGTCCCGAGGGCCGTGATCATGGCCCGAATCTCCTCGTGGGACAGCATCTTGTCGTAGCGCGCCTTCTCGACGTTGAGGATCTTGCCCTTCAGTGGCAGAATCGCCTGGTGCCGCCGGTCGCGACCCTGCTTGGCCGTGCCTCCGGCGGACTCGCCCTCCACGATGAACAGCTCGGCCCGCTCTGGGGCGCGCTCCTGGCAGTCAGCCAGCTTGCCAGGAAGCCCCGCGGAGTCGAGCGCGCCCTTGCGCCGCGTGAGTTCGCGGGCCTTGCGCGCCGCCTCCCTCGCCCGCGAGGCCTCGATCGCCTTCGCGATCACGGACTTCGCGACGGCCGGGTTGCGCTCGAAGTACTCGCCGAGATGCTCGTTCACCGCGGACACGATCTGGCCCTGGATGTCGCTGTTGAGCTTGCCCTTTGTCTGGCCCTCGAACTGCGGCTGCGGGAGCTTTACGCTGATCACCGCGGTGAGCCCCTCCCGGACATCCTCGCCGCTTAGGCTGGTCTTGGCGTTGAGGAGACCCTCGCTCTTCCCACAGGCGTTGATCGTACGCGTCAGAGCGGATCGCAACCCAGACAGGTGGGTGCCGCCCTCAATCGTGTTGATCGTGTTGGCGAACGAGAACAGTCTCTCCTGATAGCTTTCGCTGTACTGCAGAGCGACGTCGGACACGACGGTGCCGCCCGGGAACTTGCGTTCGTCGTGGAAGTAGATCGGGTCGGGATGGAGAGGCACCTTGCCACGGTTCAGGTAGGCAACCAGCTCAGCGATGCCACCCTCGAAGTGGAAGACCTGCGCCTCGCGCTCTTCGCGCTCGTCGTTCAGGACGATCTTGAGCCCGGCGTTGAGAAAGGCCATCTCCCGCAGGCGGTTGGCCAGCACCTCGTGCTTGAACTCCGTGGTCGTGAAGATCTCCTTGTCCGGACGAAACGTGATCCGAGTGCCGGTCTTCTTGCGCGGCGTGCAGTGGCCCATGCGCTGCAGCGGGCTGCGCGGGACGCCGCGCGAGTACTCCTGCTCCCAGGCGAACCCGTCGCGCCAGATCTCCATGGTCAGCGATTCGGACAGGGCGTTCACGCAGCTCACGCCGACGCCGTGCAACCCGCCGGAGACCTTGTAGCTGTTCGCGTCGAACTTGCCGCCAGCATGGAGCTTGGTCATGACAACCTCTGCGGCGGACACGCCCTCGGTGGTGTGCTGCCCGACGGGTATGCCGCGGCCGTTGTCGCGGATGGTGATCGAGTTGTCGAAGTGGATGGTCACCTCAACCGTGTCGCAATGACCGGCCAGAGCCTCATCGACGGCGTTGTCGACGACCTCGTAGACAAGGTGGTGCAGACCCAGGTCGCCCGTGCTGCCGATGTACATCGCGGGGCGCTTCCTGACGCCCTCGAGCCCTTCGAGAACCCGAATGCTGGCGGCTGTGTACTCGCCGGGCTGGTTGGTCGCGTCTGCTGCCATCCGTGTCTGCTGGACCTGTCCCTTCCTGTTCTCAGTCTCAGACCCGCACCGGCATGATCACGTACCGGTAGTCGGTCTGACTTTCCTCTCCCTCCGTGGGAGCCACCTCCAGCTGTGCGGCGCTCTGCTGGTCCCGGAAGCGCATCAGCACACTCTCAGCGCCACACACCTGCAGGAACTCCGCGATGTAGTCCGCGTTGAATCCCAGTCCGAAAGGCTTGCCGTCGAAATCCACGACCATGGACTCCTCGGATCTGCCGACGCCGGACGTCGAGGCGCTCAGCTTCAGCTCGCCGGACTCGAGGTGCAGCCGGATAGCCGGCGACTTGGGATTGGCGAACTGCTTCACCCGCGTCACGACGCGGCGGAATTCCTGTGTGCTCAGCTTCACAGTCGTGGAAAGCTCGCGGGGCATCACGCGGGAGTAGTCGGGGAACTTGCCCTCGACCTTGCGCGCGCTGAACTGGCGCCGCCCGCAGCGGAAGTAGAGACTCTTCGTGTCGCTAGCAAACTGCACTGTGTCGGACCCGCCCTCGCTCTGGGACAGCACGCGGAGCAGCGCCTTCATCGCCTTGCGGCTGATGAGGGCGGTCACCTCGCCGTCGCCGACTCCGTCGTACGAGCCCGGCTCGAAGTAGTACGAGAGCCTGTGGCCGTCTGTGGTGACAATCCCGAAGTTGCTGCTGGTCAGCTTCAGGTGCGCGGACGAGATGGCGAAGTGCGCCTGCTCGCTGGCAATCGAGAATTGGGTCCTGCCGATCGCACTGCTCACTGCGGAGACGGGGATCTCGGTCAGCGTGTCAGGCACTTCCGGCAGGGTCGGAAACCTCTCGGCGTGCGTGGTCGAGACGAGTCCAGCGAGCCTTGTATTGGCCGAACCGCACGACAGCGTCACGTTCGATTCGGGATCCGCCTCGATGGTGACGTCCGCGTCCGGAAGCAGCCGGACATACTTGTAGAGGGTCTCCAGTGGCAGCGGCGTCGTGCCAGGCTCCTCCACTGCTGCCGTGCACGATGTCCTGATGCCCAGGTCCAGGTCAGTGCACGTGAGCGAAAGCGAATCGTCGCGGGTCTCGAGCAGTACGTGGCCAAGAATCGGAATCGTCGCGTGGGGGTCCACCACGGTTTCCGCGAGGCCAAGCTCTCGGACCAAATCCTTCTGACGGACACTGACTTTCATCGAAGAACTCCTGGGCTCGCTGGACTAGTTGGCAACTACGAATAAGTGTTCTCGGACATACTCCCGACTTAGTAGTAGTAGAGCCGTTGGATATGTGGAAAACGCCGAGAAACGCCTTGCCACGCTTGGGGATTCGTGAGTCGGAAGCTGTGGGAAACCCTGTGCGCGATCCACAGCGTGTTCGACTCGTTCCCTCAATCCACATCGATCCACAAGCATTGCAATAGGTGCACTGTGGATAGTTCCCATTGTAGCATTCCGGGCACATTCCAAGCGCCCTCGAGAGCAGTGCGCACCACCTTCCCAGAGGGCGGCGAAGCGCCTGCTTCGGAGGAGCGGGGAGGCGTGCGTCGCTACGCTCAGACGCGCGGTCGAGAGCGGCCCGCGTCGAGCTGCTGGCGCAGTGTCTCGACGTCTTGCCGCACGTCGGCATCGGTGGCGAGCAGTCGCTCGATGCGCTGGATGCCGTGAAGCGCCGTCGTGTGGTGGCGGTGAAAGGCCCTTGCGATTGCGCTGAGCGACTCCATGGCCAGAGTCCGCGCCAAGTACATCGCGACATGGCGGGGGTGTGCGATCGATCCCTTGCGGCTCGATCCGAGGAGCTCGCTGAGGGGCAAGTCGAAGTACTGGGCAACGGCCGCCTGAATCCTCTCGACGCTGGGCTTGGCAAACTTTGCCCGGCCTACCTTCATGGCCAGGGAGCTGCGGACCTGGCTGAGTGACATGCGACCGCCGAAGAGCACCTTTGCCCTCGCGATCTGGTTGTCCAGAAAGCCCTGCATCTCGCGGATGCTGGGATGCTGGCTCGACGCAATGCATGTCCGAACATCCGCCGGCAAGTCGATGCCAGCCTCGTCGACGATGCGGTCGATGATCGCCATCTTCGTCTCAACGCTCGGCATCTGGATGTCGGCGGTCAGTCCGCTGCTGAACCTGGAAGTGAGCCGCCTCTCGAGCTGGGGGAGTTCACCAGGTTCCCGGTCACCGCATATTACAATCTGTCTACCGTCGTTGTAGAGCTCGTTGAAAGTGTGGAAGAACTCGATCTGAGTGCTTGGTTTGTTGGCCAGAAACTGAATGTCGTCTACGAGCAGTACATCAGTGGAGCGAAATCGTTTACGGAACTGACGCATGGCCTTGATCTTGATGGAATCAACCATCTCGTTCACGAATTCCTCAGCCGAAACATAGAGGATTTCCTTGGACGAGTCGTTCTCGTAGACTTTCCTGGCGAGGGCCTGCATGAGGTGCGTCTTGCCAAGACCTACATCGGAGTAGATGTAGAGCGGGTTGTGCGTGAGGCCAGGCCGGGCAGCGACGGCCATGGCCGCAGCGTAGGCGAACTCGTTGCAGGCGCCGACGACGTACCGAGAGAAGGTGAACTTCGGGCTTAGCTTGGGTGGGTCGGGCCTGAAGTCAAAGGCCTTCTGCGGTGGAAGGCGCTCGTTCTCGTCGATCTCGACCTTGGCGTCGGTGTACGGCAGGCCGAGCTGCCGGACGGTCTGCAGGATCATGCCGATGTACTGGCGCTGGACCGACTCGCCCACCTGTCGGCTCGGCGCCACTAGGCTCAACTCGCTGTCCGACCCTGCTTGGGAAAGGGTGAGCGGCTCGATGAAGTTCTGGTAGTTCTGCGAAGTAATTGATGAAGATCGTAGCCGACTCTTTATGGTCGACCAGTCCGTTTCAAACGTAACTTTCACTCCGTAATCCCCCCCGGTATCGAGTGAATTTCCTACCCCCAGACTGCCTCGGCAAGGGATGGACGAAGCGCCAAAACGGGGCCGAATCGGATATGCGCCCAGCGCTTCTCTGTTTGCAATTAGCAACCGTAGCAGACCAATTCCGGCGAATGCGTTTGTAAAACCAAGAATCCTAAATTGATTTAACCTGACATTGCGATTAACGTTTCGAGAGTCGCCCGTGCGTCCGTAGGTCCTTATGAAATAAGGCGGTGTGCCGCTGCGAGCATGAGGAAAAGATTCCCCGAAGACTAGCTCAGGATGGGGAACGGGCTGTCTGTCTGGGTCTCCAAGACCTCGTTCAGCGAGCCTTGGCGGTACCCTGCCAGATCGAGCGTGACGTACTGGAACCCCAGCGCGCGGAACGTCTCTGTCAACTTCCCCGCCATCTCCAGGTCGAGCGCCTTGGGCAGTTCGTCGCGGCCTATCTCTATCCGAGCCAGCTCGCCGTGGTAGCGGACGCGGAAGACCCGGAAGCCGAGCGCCTTGAGCGACTCTTCGCCCAGTTCGATCGGCTTGATTGTCTCCGCCGTCACGGGCGTCCCATATGGGATGCGGGAGCTCAGGCAGGCGGCGGCGGGCCTGTTCCACGTCGGCAGACCGGCCTCCCGCGACAGGGCCCGAATCTCCGACTTCAGGAGGTCAGCCTCGAGTAGGGGCGCACGCACCGCATGCTGGGCGGCAGCACGATGCCCCGGCCGGAAGTCGCCTGTGTCGTCCTTGTTGACCCCGTACGCGATAGTCGACACTCCGAGCTCGTCGCCGAGCTGGCTCATGCGCGTGAAGAGCTCGTCCTTGCAATGGAAGCAGCGGTTGCTGTCGTTGCGCACATAGTCGGGGTTCTCGAACTCGTGCGTGGCTAAAAAGCGGTGGGGGATGCCGAACTGATTGACGAAGTCCACGGCATCCCGCTTGTGCGACTGCGGCATGGACGACGAGTCCGCGGTCACCGCCAAGGCGTTGTCCCCGAGCACGCGATACGCGGCCCAGGCGAGGTAGGCCGAGTCCGTGCCGCCGGAGAAGGCGATCAGGACCCTGCCCATGCCGGAGAGGAGTTCCAGCAGCCGTTCCTGCTTGCTGTCAATGGCTGGGCTCACGGCTCACCGATTATAGCTGTGGCGGGATGAGTTCAGAGCGCGGCAAGCACTTTGTCCACGTGGTCCTTGACCCGGACCTTGTCGTAGACCTCCGCTATGCGCCCCTTCTCGTCAATGACGAACGTCGAGCGCACCATGCCCAGGAACGTGCGGCCCCAGAGACTCTTGGTGCGCCACACCCCGTACTTTTCTGCAATGGTGTGGTCCGGGTCGCTGATCAGGGGGAACTCTAGGCCATGCTTGGCCGCGAACCGGTCGTGCGAGGCGACGGAGTCCGTGCTGACCCCGAGAACGACGGCGTTCTTTCGCGTCAACGCGGCAGCAGCGTCGCGGAAGTCGCAGGCCTCGCGTGTGCAGCCCGGCGTGTTGTCCTTCGTGTAGAAGTACAGAACGACCGTCCTGCCGCGCAGTTCGGAGAGAGTGACCCTTCGACCGCCGCTGGTCTCGGCGGTAAAGTCGGGGGCCGGATCCCCAAGCCTTGCAGTTGTCAATCAGCGATTCTATCAGCCCCGTGCGGTCCGGCACGCGCTCTGGCCGTGGCTATAATCCGGTTTCGTCGTGCCCCCCGCCCGCGTTTTAGCGTTATGTGCACTCTTGGCTGGTGGATGCTCGGCCGATCCCTCCGGTAAGCCGACGGAGCTGCGGACCGTGGCATCGGATGGCGGGTACTTGGTGAGCGAAGCTGGCCGACCGGTGCTGCGCTACCAGGTCGCGCCCACGGATCGGGATGGTGAGTACCGGCGGTCCAACTACGTCCACCCTCTGTTCGGTCTCGACGGCGAGGTCCTGACAGAGGACTTTCCCGAGGATCATCTCCATCATCGCGGCGTGTACTGGACGTGGCACCAAGTCTGGATTGGCGACGTGCGCGCTGGCGACCCTTGGCTGACGCGGCGCTTTTCCTGGGAGCTGGTGGACGCGCAGCCACGACCAACTGGGGACGGCTTGCGGGCTACGCACCGGTGGTTCTCGCCGGATTTTCGGGACGGAGCCGATCCCATTGCGGAGGAGACCGCGGAGATCGTCGTGCATCCGTCGGAAGAGTCGCTGCAGCTGGTCGACTTTGACGTGCGGATCACTGCCTTGCAGGACGGCCTGCGCCTAGGAGGATCGGAGGACGACAAGGGGTACGGGGGTTTCTCGGTCCGCGTCGGGATGGTCGAGGGCCTGCGGTTCACGGCCGCGGAGGGTCCGGTCCAGGCCGCTCGCGGCCCGCTCCTGGTGGGCGACTGGGTGGACTTCTCGGCTCCGTTCCAGCAATCAGGCGCGGTCAGTGGCGTCGCCGTGATGGTGCACCCGACATCGACCGGGTATCCGCAGCCTTGGATTCTCCGTTCGCCTGCGACGCCGAGCATGCAGAATCCGGTCTGGCCGGGTCCCGATGCGGTGTCGGTCGAGCGTGAGGTCCCTGTCCGGCTGCGCTATCGGCTGGTTGTTCACCGCGGCTCCACCAGCGAGATCGATCTGCCAGCACTCGCCCGGGCCTACAGCGCCTTGCCGTAGCACCGTCCCAGAGGAGAGGCGTTCAGTGGGACGGGTTCTCTTCCACTTCGGGACTGCTACATCCGCTTCGGAATGGGCATGCCCATCGTTTCCATCATCGCGGTCAGCTGCTGCAGCGAGAGCTTCACCAGCGAGAGCTGCACCCGTTTCCGCTGCGGGTCGGGCTCGTTCAGCACGTGCGTCCGGTGGTAGAAGTTGCTGAATGCTTGGGCGGCCTGGAAGGCTCCGTGCGCAAGCTGGGCCGGCTCGCCGGACGCCACCGCCCTGGCCAGGGTCCATCGCGTGCGGGACATGACGAGCACCAGTTGCCACAGCTGCTCGTCGGCAAGAGTGCTCTCGAGATCGCTGATTGCAGGCACATCGATGTCTTCGCCGCCCGCCTCAGCGTGCTTGCGGAGGATGTTGTGCGCCCGCACGGCCGCGTACTGGACGTAGGGGCCTGTCTCGCCCTCGAAGGCGAGGGCCTCTTGGAAGTCAAATGCAATCAGAGTGTTACGCGTGTAGCGCAGCATGAAGTACCGCAGCGCTCCCACCGCGATCTCGGTGGCGATCAACCGACACTCCTCGTCCGAGAGCTCCTCGTGACGGTCGCGCACCTCGTCGAACGCGGCGTTGACCAAGAGGTCTAGAAGGTCGTCCGCCTTAACGCCTAGCCCCTTCCTGCCTGACACCTCGACGTATGGCCGTGCGCGCTCCTCTCTGCTGAGCTCGATGCCGAGTTCGGCGCAGCAACGCGGAGATAGCGCGACCATCTCATAGGAGAAGTGCACGCTCTGTTTGGCCTCGCGCTCGCATCCGAGCGCTAGGAGCGCAGCGCGCACGACATCCTGCAGGTATGCCTGCCGCACGTCGATGACGTTGTAGACGGCCTCACCACGGCCGAATTCCGGCGCCTCGTCGCCAGTATTCTCGCGGCTTGACCTCCAGACAGGATCCAGGCCAGTGGTCTCCATTCGCGTGTAGTGGAAGTCCTTCCCGGGTAGCAGCCCGAACTTCCAGAGCTGGTAGGCGATGTCCTTGCCGACGTAGGTCACCGTGCCGTTCGACCGAACAATGACCTTGGACCCGTCGTCTCCCTCGGGGGTGCCTCCGTGGTCGCGGAACAGGTGCCCTGGCATCACCCAGCATCCAGAATTCTTGCCCGCGGTCTCCAGATGGACCGCCTTGCGCTTCTTGAGGAGCGCGAACGCGGCGGACCAGAACTGCATGGCGAGGATCTCGCTCTCGCGCGGCAGAACGTCGTACTGGACCCCAATCCGCGCCATCGTGCGCAAATGGCAGGCGACAATCGCATCGGCTACGATCGCGCCGATCTCCGCCAGTTCGCCCTCACCGGACTCCAAAGCGTGCAGAGTCGCCGCGCGCCACCGCAGGGCTTCCTCGTCCCCACGCGCGAACGTCTGCGAGACCTCCGCGTACAGATCCCAGCAGTGGTAGTCGAACCGAACTGACGGGTCGTTCACCGTGTCCACCACCTGCTGCCTGGAGTGGCCGCGCAGGAAGTGGAAGGCCGCGACGACGTCCGCCACCTGGACCCCAGTGTTGTCGATGTAGTTCTGGACCTCGACGGGCCGGCCCAGCGCCCGCATCATGCGGACGAAGGTGTCGCCCAGGACTGCATTGCGCAGGTGTCCGATGTGAGCGGCCTTGTTCGGATTGATGTTGGTGTGCTCGACGATCGCCTTTCCCTCGTCGGATGCCCCGACTTCGGGCCCCTTCATCGCGTCGTGCGCAAACCCACCCCGCCAGAATCGGGCGTTGACGAAGCCCGCACCGGCCACTTCCAGCCGTGCGATGCCCGGAACCGCGGGCATCGTCGCCACGAGTTCCTGCGCGATCTGTCGCGGCGGCCTACGGAGAGCCTTCGCCAGCGCGAAGCAGACCGGTGTCGCCAGATCTCCGAGCGCTGGCTTGCGCGGGAGCTCGGCCACGACCTCCGCGTCCACGCCGAAGTGTCCAGCGATGTGTATGGATAGGGCGTCCCGCAAGCGCCTGGCGAGCGTCAAGTACACGGCGGGAACTCGTTCGGGAGCTAACCGACCCCCGGGCGGGAAGGGATCCAAGCGCCCTTTCGAGCCGAGTTTATCATGCGCCCTGGTGAGGCAGTCCTGAATCGGCGGCGACCCGCGCGCCACCCTGTGGAGTGCGGGTGGTTTAGCTGCGCTGTTGTGCCTAGGCGGTCGGAAGGCCCTCTTGAAGGTCCCGACTGGCGGACGGCTGGGTGACGCTCTGTTCTTGTTCTTCCTGAACGGACTGCGGGACGCTGTCGGCGGCCTGACTATGCCTCCAGGTGTGGACGATGCGCTGGATGACGGTGACGTTCGACAACACCGCCATCACCCAGAGCACAGGTGCCATACGGTTCGTCAGCGCACCGATGACCAGGAGAACGATCCGCTCTGGGCGCTCTAGGAAGCCGACCTTGCAGGAGTGGATGAGGTTCTCCGCACGGGCCCGGCTGTAGCTCACCAGCACGGAGCCGATCATCACGACCGCCGTGAGCACGATGTAGCTGAAGCGGTCGATCCGGGCGTAGTGGACCAGTAGGCCCGTGAGCAGGATCAGGTCTGAGTAGCGGTCCATCACGGAGTCGAGGAAGCCGCCGAACTTCGTCACTTTGTTCGCGTGGCGAGCGACCTCGCCGTCTGTCAGATCGAAGACGGCTCCGCCCAGGATGATCAGGCCCGCGTAGAGGAACTCGCCGCTGGCGAGCATCCAGGCTGCGGCCCCGTTCACCGCCAGACCAATCAGCGTGAGGACGTTCGGGTGAATGCCGAGGACGGACAGCAGGTGTACCAGCCCATTGAGGATCCAGCGGCCCAGCTTGCCGATGGTGGCTGTAATGCGCATCCGGAACCCCGGTTCAGGCTGCGTGAATCGTCTTGAGGCTCAGAATCTCGAGTTCCTTCGAGCCGCGCGGAGTCCGCGCCAAGACCACATCGCCATCTTGGCTGCCAAGCAGCGCACGGCCGATCGGAGATGTCGTTGCGATCCGTCCAGCCGCCACGTCGGACTCCTCGGTCGTGACCAGTTCGTATACCGTCTCGTCGCCCGTCTCCGTGTCGAGAACGACGACCGTGGATCCCAGTCCCACCACGTCATCCCGGATCTGGGACATGTCTATGAGCCGCAGCCGCGCCAGCCTGCCGGTGAGCTCGGTCATGCGGACTCCAAGAAGGCGCTGGCGCTCCTTCGCCGCCGCGTACTCGGCGTTCTCGCTCAGGTCGCCATGCTCCCGCGCCTTCTGGATCTCCTTCGGGAGCTTGCCGTTGAGCTCCTCCTCGATGACGCGGATCTCTTCTTCCAGTTTCTGGATCGCCTTCAGTTGCATCGCCGCCCGTGCTCCGCCACCATCCAGGCGAACTGCGTCAAAGCGCTAGCCCGATTATACCGGCATCCCCGCGATCACTGGAGATCGACCGGCTGCCCGCTGCGGGCGGAACGGTACACGCCGAGCACCACGCGAAGGGCCCAGAGCCCCTCGATCCCATCCACCAGTGGATCCCCGCCCTCGGCCACGGCGACGCCGAAGTCCTGGAACTGTCGTTCGAGGTTTTCCGTCGAGATGGCCATCGGATCAGCCGCGCCCGACCCTACCGCCGCGGCGAGGGGCGCGTCGTCGCCAGGGTCACCCTCGACATCCCAGCGCGTCAGCTGGTCACCGGTGATAATCGCCGTGCCGATACTCCCATGCACCTCGATGCGCTCCGGATAGCCGGGCTTTGTCGCTGTTGAGGCCTGCAGGACGCCCAGTGCGCCGCTGTCGTACTCGAGCACGGCGTTCACTAGGTCCTCGCTCTCCATGCGGTGGACTGCACTCAGCTTCCATGCGGCGGACATGCGCTTCACTCGGCCAGCCAGGTACTGCATCACGTCCAGGGTATGGATGCCCTGGTTGATGAGGGCACCGCCGCCCTCAACCGCCCATTCGCCCTTGCCGACCGGGTCGTAGTAGGACTGGGGTCGATGCCACTTGACGTAGCCGTCCACCGCCAGAAGAGTCCCCAGCCGCCCGTCGGCGATCGCCTTGACTAGGAACGCCGTGCTTTCGTCGAAGCGGTGCTGGCTGACCACGCCGAGTCGAAGGTTCGCCGCTCGGCAGAGCGACATCATCTCCTCGCAGGCTTCCTCCGTCAGGGCCATGGGCTTTTGGAGCAGCACGTGCTTGCTGTGCTCGACGGCCGCACGGCAAATGTCCACGTGCGAGTCCGGGAACGTGCAGACGTCCACGTAGTCGATGTCCTGCCGCGCACAGAGGGCTCGGTAGTCTGGCTCGAAGTCGCAGCCGTACTTGGCCGCGAACGCCTGGCCCTTGGCGACGCCACGATTCGAGCAGGCTACGAGCTCGTAGCCGATCGACCGGTAGCAATCCCCGTGCTTGTGGGCGATCGCCCCAGTTCCGACCAGTCCGACTCGCACGTGTTCTCTCTAAGCCTCCGTCCAGCGCCGTTGGCGACCGCCGATGTCGCGCCTGTAGTGCATCCCGTCGAAGTGCACCTGCTCGGTGGCGCGGTAGGCGGTTGCAAGCGCCTGCTGCAGGGTGGCTGAGCGAGCAGTCACCCCGAGTACGCGTCCGCCCGCCGTCACGAAGCGGCCGTTCTCATGTCGTGTCCCCGCGTGGAAGACCTTGGCTCCGGCCTGGGCTGCCGCGTCGAGGCCTTCGATCGGCAGCCCAGTCTGGTAGCTTCCCGGATAGCCTCCTGAGGCGAGCACGATGCAGGCGGTGGGCTCCGCCCCCGTGCGCACAAGGGAAGAGTCCAGAGCGCCCCGCGCCGCGCTAGCGAGCAGCTCAGCGAAGTCGCCGTCGAGTCGGTAGAGCAGGGGCTGCGTCTCCGGGTCCCCAAGGCGCACGTTGAACTCCAGCACCTGCGGGCCGTCCTCCGTGAGCATCAAGCCGCAGTAGAGAAACCCCCGGAACGGTGTTCCCCGACGACGCATCCCGGCAAGCGTGGGCTCGACGATGCGGTCGACGATGCGGTCGCTCATCGATGTCGACAGAATGCTGTCGTCGCTGTATGCGCCCATGCCTCCCGTGTTCGGGCCGCGGTCACCGTCCAGCGCCTGCTTGTGGTCCTGGGTCGTGGGCAGCACGCAGAACCGTTCGCCGTCGCTGAGAACCATGAAGCTGACCTCGTCGCCTTCGAGGAACTGCTCGACCACGATGCGGCGTCCTGCCGAGCCGACGAGCGATCCGGCCAGCATGGCGCGTGCTGTGCTGCGGGCCTCCGTCTCGTCTTGGGAGATGACGACCCCCTTGCCCGCTGCCAGCCCGTCCGCCTTCAGTGCCACCGGGTAACCGAACCGGCCGACCGTGCTGTCGATGGAGCTCTCGTCCTCCAGCAGCACCGATTTCGCCGTGGGCAGGCCGCACGCGACAAGGAAGTCCTTGGCGAACGCCTTGCTGCCCTCGAGCTGCGCCGCCTGCTGGCTCGCCCCGACCACGAGCTTGCCCCGACAAGCCAGCTCATCCGCAAGCCCAGCCACGAGCGGAGCTTCCGGACCGACCACGGTAAGGTCAATGCCAAGGGAATCTACCAGTGAGGATATCTCTTTTGGATTCAGTATTTTGGCGGAGACACAGGTGCAATCTTCCGCTGCACCGGCGTTGCCCGGTGCGCAGTATGTGATGCTCGTGGAGGAATCCTGCGCCACGCGCCAAGCCAAGGCGTGCTCGCGTCCCCCGCCGCCCACGACAAGGACCTTCATCGCGCGATCGGGCGCCCGCATCCACGTTCCAGAAGCGGGCGAGCGCCTAGAATAGCAGAACGGGAGCGGACTCTTGCGGGCGTGCGGAGCGTCAACAGAGCGCTACGACGTGGTGGTCGTGGGCGCTGGACACGCGGGCTGCGAGGCAGCCGTGGCGGCGGGCCGGATTGGCGCACGGGTGGCGCTTGTCACTCTGAATCTCGACCTGGTCGCCCAGATGTCCTGCAACCCCGCCGTCGGCGGCATCGCCAAGGGCCATCTCGTGCGCGAGATTGACGCACTCGGCGGGATCATGGGGCAGGTCACCGATGCCGTCGGCATCCAGTTTCGACTGCTCAACACGAGCCGCGGCCCCGCCGTGTGGTCCCCACGGGCGCAGTGCGACAAGAAGGAGTACCGGCTGTACATGCGCCAGATCCTCGAGCGCGAACCGAACTTGGAGCTGAAGCAGGCAGAGGTTGCGGACCTGGTCTTGGACCACGGTCGTGTCACCGGTGTCGAGCTGGTTGATGGTCGGACGCTTGACGCGGGAGCCGTGATCATTACGGCGGGAACGTTCCTGAATGGCCTCGTGCATATCGGCGAGCGCACGTTTCCTGCTGGTCGAAGCGGTGAGCCAGCCGCGGTGATGCTGGGAGAGTCGCTGCGCAGTCGAGGGTTTCGGTGCTGTCGGCTGAAGACGGGCACGCCTCCGCGCCTGGACGGCAGGACGATCGAGTGGGACCGCTTCGAGGAACAGCCGGGCGACGCGGAGCCGACCCCGTTCTCGTTCCAGACGCTGTCGATCGACCGTCCCCAGGTGCCTTGCCACATCGGCTACACCACCGCCGATACGCATACTCTCCTGCAGGAGAACGTGCTTCGCTCGCCCCTGTACAGCGGCCAGATCGAGGGTGTGGGCCCGCGCTACTGCCCGTCGATCGAGGACAAGGTTGTCAAGTTTCCGCATCGTGAGAGACACCAGGTCTACTTGGAGCCGGAGGGTCTCGACACGAACGAGGTCTATCTGAATGGCATGTCGACGAGCATGCCCGTCGATGTGCAGGAGGCGATGGTGGCATCGGTGCCGGGCTTGGAGCGCGCGACGATGATCCGCCCTGGCTATGCGATCGAGTACGACGCCGTGGACGCAACGGAACTGCAGCCGAGCTTGGAGTCGAAGCGGATACGGGGACTTTACCTAGCCGGCCAGATCAACGGCACCACGGGATACGAGGAGGCGGCCGGCCAGGGTCTAATGGCCGGCATCAACGCAGCGTGCACGCTCCAAGGCAAGGATCCGGTGGTGCTTTCGCGCACCGAATCCTACATCGGCATCATGGTCGACGACCTGGTGACGAAGGGCACTGACGAGCCCTATCGCATGTTCACCTCACGGGCCGAATACCGGCTGCACCTGCGCATCGACAATGCGGACCGCCGGTTGACCCCCATGGGCCGCACTGCAGGACTGGTGAGTGACGCTGTGTGGGACCGGTTTGAGGCCATCTGTGCCGCGCGCGACGCGACAGTCGAGGCGCTGCGTTTCACGCGTCCGTCGCCGAAGAGCGGGTTCTATGAGGGTCTGGCCAAGGCCGTCGGAAGCCGGCCGAGCCTGGCGGACCTCCTGCGGCGCCCGCAGGTGGACATCGACCGCGTGCGGACGGCCCTGCCCGAGGGCGTCGGCGTGGGCTTGGCACGGAGCGACTGGAAGGCGATCGAGACGGATCTCAAGTACGTCGGCTATCTGGCGCAGCAGCGACGCCAGATGGCGCGCATGCAGCGCGCCGAGGCTCGGCAGATTCCAGAAGGGTTTGAGTACCGCGACCTTGCGGGCCTCTCAAACGAGGTGGTCGAGAAGATGGAGCGCGTCCGACCCAAGACGCTGGGCCAAGCAGGACGAGTGCCGGGCATGACCCCTGCGGCGCTGGCGATCCTGGACATGCACTTGGGTTCGTGAGCTTCGAAGCGGCGCTCTGCAGTGTCCTGGACGAGCTGGCGCTCGATCCATCGCGGGCCCAGTTCGCCGCCCTGTGCCGGCACTACCGTCTGCTGGTGCACTGGAACAGGCGAATCAACTTGACTCGGGTCGTCCGACCGGACGAGGCGGCCCGACGGCACTTCGGCGAGTCGCTGTTCCTGCACCGTGCGCTGGAATCGGTTGGCTCCCTGGTCGATGTCGGTTCGGGGGGTGGATTTCCCGGCCTTCCGGTCGCCGTGATGCGTCCCCAGGCGCTCGTGACGCTGGTCGAGGCCACCCAGAAGAAGGCAGCCTTTCTGCGGGAGGCGGCTTCGGAGCTGTCGACTGTGTCGGTGCTGGACTGCCGGATCGAGTCCTGGGAGGGTCGCGCGGACTGGGCGGTGATGCGGGCCGTGCAGCCGGTCAAGGTGCTGCCGACACTGGTCCGTTCCGTGCGCGGGGTGGCGTTTCTGGGAACAGACCCGCCGCCCACAGGCGGGTTTGGCCCTTGGAGCGGCCGGCGGCTGCCCTGGAGCGACCGCCGCCGCCTCTGGACGGCCCCCTCACGCGATTATGTTTCACGTGAAACATAATCGCTGCACACTCTGGTAGCCTGAGGCCGTTGCGCCGTGGCCCGCTGGCTCGCCATCGCCAACCAGAAGGGGGGCGTGGGAAAGACCACGACAGCGATCAACCTGGGCGCGTCGCTTGCGGCCGCGGATTGCAGCGTTCTGCTTGTGGACTGCGATCCGCAGGCGAACGCCACCAGCGGCGTCGGCGCGGTGCCGCGCGACGATCTGAGCTTGTACGACGCCATCATGGGCCACTGCGCTGCGTCCGACGCAATCGTGTCCACCGATTGTTACGGCTTGGACGTGCTCCCATCTGAGCGAGATCTCGCCGGAGCGGCCATCGAGCTTGCGGACCTGCCCGAACGCGAGCGCCGACTGCGCCGGGCCGTCGCGCCTGCGGGGGGCGGCTACGACTACGTCCTGCTGGACTGCCCTCCGGCGCTGGACCTGATTACAGTCAACGCACTGACAGCGGCGGATGCGGTACTGGTGCCCATTCACTGCGAGTACTTCGCCCTAGAGGGGGTTGCCGCGCTGTTCTCGACTCTCGACGCTCTTCGCGCCCACGTGAATCCCCATCTCGTCGTGGAGGGCGTGGTGCTGACGATGCACGATGGCCGGCTGTCACTGACGCGTCAGGTGGAGCGGGAGCTGCGGGACCACTTCGGATCGCTTGTCCTCAAGACCGTGATTCCGCGCAATGTGCGACTGGCGGAGGCCCCGAGCTTCGGCATGCCGGCGCTGCAGTACGACGCGAGGTCACGGGGCGCCGAGTCCTATCTTCATCTGGCCAGGGAAATCCTCGCGCGCCGGCCTAGGGACGACAAGGAGACACACAACGGTGCTTCCAGATCAACTTGAGTCAAAGAAACGAAAGGCTTTAGGAAAGGGTCTTGCCGCTATCTTGCCGACCGCCCCAGCTGCAGCCACGGAGTCAGCCGAACGAGTGGTCCAGGTGCCCGTGGGCCAAATCGATCCCAATGCGGTGCAGCCGAGGATGAGATTCGACAAGGAGAGGCTGGAGGGACTTGCGGCCTCGATTCGGGAGGAGGGCGTCCTGCAGCCGTTGCTGGTCCAGCGGTCGGGCGAGCGCTACACGCTCGTCGTCGGCGAGAGGCGTCTGCGGGCTTGCCAGATCGCGGGACTTGAGACCGTTCCGGCCATCGTGAGGGAAATCAATGCTGACAGGCTGCTCGAGGTCACGCTTGTGGAGAACATCCAGCGCGAGGACCTCAATCCGATTGAAGTCGCGTCGGCATTGCAGCGCTTGCTCGACGACCTTGGACTGCGGCACGAGGACCTGTCCACGCGGACGGGAATGAGCCGCACGTCAATCACGAACTACGTGCGGCTCCTGCGTCTGCCGATGCCCGTCAAGCGGTTGGTGAGGGAAGGTCGCCTGCAGATGGGACATGCCCGCGCTCTGCTGGCTTTGGAGCGATCGACCGATCAGGAGTCGCTCGCGACCGAGGCGGCGGCACGGGACTGGCCGGTCCGCGAGGTCGAGCGGCGGGTGAAGGCCATCATGGAACCCCCTGCAAAGCGTGACAAGCCCAAGATCAACCCTAACGTCGCCGATGCACTGCACAAGCTCGAGGAGCGTCTGCAGGCGCCAGTGATGCTGCGTCCGCGCAGCGCTAGGAAGGGACGGATCGTGATCACATACTCCTCGCCGGAGCAGCTGATGGCGATCTACGATCGCATCATGGCCGAACCGGGACCGCAGCCCTGATGTTGGATTAGTGCCACGGCATCTGCATCCGTAAGTCGGATGCGCACGTCGCGGTTCCTGTCGTTGGAATCGTCTCCCGCAGGGGACGGGAACAGTGCAGGCGTTCGGGCTTCAGCTCGATGCTCTTCTCGCTGCGGGTCTCCAACTCCGGACTCCTTCGGAAACTCGTCGTGATCGTCGCGCCAGAGCTCACCGCATCGGACGGAACGGTTGAAGGCACCCTCAGTCTGCGGCTGGCGCATCGCCGCTGGTCACGTCCCGACACTGGGATTGGTTCCAGGTGGACTTGCAGGGGCCGTGCAGGTGCCTCCCATACCCGCATGCCATTCGGACGGCCGGCTGCGGGGCGAGATCCTCGGCGGGAAACTCATTGGGGTTCACCAGCCAGGTGCTGAACTGTCAGCGAGCTAGGTAGCTCTTGCCACCCGCGTGCGATGACGCCCGATTCGGCCGGATCCTACTCGTTCGACCTGATGCGCTCGAGTAGCCCTTCCGCCCGCGCCCGCGCAAGGTGCACGATCTTGGGCTGCTGGGTGATCTTTACGAGCACTGGTTCGAGCAGCTCGAGCGCAACGACACGTTCGCGCAGCACAGAGGCCTCCAAGGCCGCCAGCGCTGCGTTGACGCCGAGACGGTCGAAGCGAAACGTGCGCTCCAGCGTCACGAGGTGTTGGTAGGTGGACGCCAGCTTCACGAACCACGACACCAGCTCTCGGGCGTCCGTGGAGTCGGAGTAGTCGAATTCCACCGTGGCCCGACGACCGCCGCCCGACTCGTAGTGCAGCGTCTTGCGCCCGGTCGACGCCACCTTGCGCTTGCTGGCAAGGGGCTTGGAAAAATAGTCCAGCGACGCGGCGAGCGCAAAGACCTCTCCCGCGGCCTCACGTCCAACGTCCAGATCGACCGGCTCGTGATCCCCTTCGGAGTAACGCGCAAGGCCGTCCTGCCGCAGTTCGACCTCGAACTGCTCGGGGATGCCGCCCGGGAAGTGACGCTCGAAGCGAATGATGTCCTGCGCTGTGATCGGTGCCGCGATGGCCAGGGCCAGCACCATCATGGCCACTCTCACACCTCCTTGACCTCCTGTGGAAGCCAGGTGGCGGTTCGGAGGCTCGCGTGGCAGTAGGCCACCGCCAGCGCGTCCGAAGCGTCCTCGGATTCGATCGGACCGCGAACGCCGAGCAGCATGGCAATCATCTGACCCACTTGGCTCTTGGCGGCACGGCCATGGCCAACAACGCTGCTCTTCACCTGCTGCGGGGCGTAGCTGGCGACAGGCAGACCTGCTCGGGCACCGCTCAGCAGGGCGACCCCCCGCACATGCGCCACGACCGCGGCGCTCCGGAAGTTCCTGCTGTAGAAGATGTCCTCCACGGCCACTTCGTCGGGCCGGTGCTCGCGGATGATCTCGTCGAGGCCGTCCGCCACGCAGCGTAGCCGGTCGGCAAGCTGCCGGTTCCCGGGAGCCCGGAGCGTGCCGTAGTGCACCGCCCTTCGGACGCGCTCGCGCGACTCGATGATCCCGAATCCAGTGATGTGCGACCCGCAGTCTACTCCGAGGATTCGCAAGGCCGGCGCCGCTCAGGCAGTAAGCGCCTCGAGCTCCTCTTCGTCGATGTCGAAGTTGGCGTACACGTTCTGGACATCGTCCTGGTCCGCAAGCTTCTCGATCATCCGAATGACGCTGCCGGCCTGTTTTCCATGCACCTTTACGGTGGAGTCGGGGATGCGCGATATCTCCGCGGTGATCGGTTCGATGCTGGCATCCTTGACGCCGGCCAGCACGCTTTCGTGGGAATCCGGTGTCGAGAGTATCGACCAGTGGTCGCCGTCGTCCCGCAGATCGTCCCCGCCGGCGAGCAGCACGATTTCCAGCAGCGAGTCCTCGTCGGCGGCGTCCTTCGCCACGACGATGAGGCTCTGCTTGTGGAAGATGTAGGAAACGCAACCGTTTTCACCGAGGTTGCCGCCGTTCTTGTTGAAGATGTGACGCAGCTCGGCCACGGTGCGGTTGCGGTTGTCCGTCAGGGTCTCCACCATCACCGCCACGCCGGCCGGCGCGTAGCCCTCGAAGGTGATCTCGGAGTAGGTCTCGCCCTCGAGCTGGCCGCTGCCCCGCATGATGGCGCGCTTGATGTTGTCGGACGGCATCGACTGCGACTTGGCGGCCGCCACCGCCGTGCGCAGCCGCGGATTCGCATCCGGGTCCGGGCCGCCCTCACGGGCCGCGATCTGTATTTCGCGGATAAGGCGCGTGAAGACCTTGCCGCGCCTAGCGTCGGTGGCGGCTTTCTTGTGCTTGATCGTCGCCCACTTCGAATGGCCCGACATGGCTTCTCCGCCCCCGCGTTAGTGCACAGCATACCAGAGAGACCTGGAGGGCGATCGGGTCTCCGGCGGGTAGAATTGGGGGTTGGCCTTCCCCGTGCAACGGCACCGCAGGCTGCGGCGGACGTTGGCCCTGCGGTCCCTTGTCCGGGAGACGGCATTGTCGCCGGACGACTTCATCTATCCGGTCTTCGCATGCCCCGGCGAGGCCGTGCGTGTCGAAATCGACTCGATGCCGGGGGTCTGCAACCTTTCGGTCGACCTCCTCGTCGAGGAGTGCCGCGAGGCCGCTTCCCTTGGCGTGTCTGGAGTGATCGTTTTCGGCATCCCCCCGTCCAAGGACGCGCTCGGTACGGGCGGCTACGCAGCGGACGGCATTGTGCAGAGGGCTATCCGGGCGCTCAAGCGGGAGGTTCCATCCCTGCTGGTGATTGCGGACACCTGCCTGTGCGAGTACACCGACCACGGCCACTGCGGCATGGTCATTGATGGCGAGGTGGACAACGATCGGACGCTGCCTCTTCTGCGGGAGGCAGCGCTCTCCCAGGCGGAAGCGGGTGCCGACGTGATTGCGCCGTCGGACATGATGGATGGCCGTGTTGGCGTCATCCGGAAGGGTCTGGACGACGGCGGATTCTCACATGTGCCGATCCTGTCCTACGCGGCCAAGTACGCATCAGCGTTCTACGGCCCGTTTCGGGACGCCGCTCAGTCCGCGCCACAGTTCGGCGACCGCCGCGGCTACCAGATGGATCCGCGAAACAGACGGGAGGCGATGCGCGAGATCCGGGCCGACCTCGATGAGGGCGCCGACATGATCCTGGTGAAGCCCGCGATGCCCTATCTCGATGTGCTCCGGGACGCTACCGAGGCGTTCGACGCACCCATGGGCGCCTACCAGGTGAGCGGCGAGTACGCGATGCTCCAAGCGGCGATCCGCAATGGCTGGCTGGACGAAGAGAGGGCCATTCTCGAGAGCCTCACCTGCATCAAGCGTGCTGGAGCCAGCTTCATCCTGACCTACCTCGCCAAGCAGGCTTCGCGGATGTTGAGCTAGCGCTGTGCGGGTCGTCCTGTTCGCCGCCGCCCTGGCAGTGCTGCTTGGGTGGCCCGCAGCCTCGCAGAACCCGGTGCCGACGCAGGACCAGGCAGCGCCTGGTGCGCACGTGCCTGCACAGATCGACGCGCTCCTGGATCAACCCCACGCACGGCGCGGATCGTGGGGAGTCTGCGTGGAGGACCTCAGTACTGGCGACAGGCTCTATGCGCGGGACGGCGACAAGCTGTTCGTGCCTGCGTCCGTCGTGAAGCTTCTGACGACGGCGCTGGCGCTGCGGCGCCTTGGTCCGGACCACCGGTTCACGACGGCGGTCTTTGCCGATGGTGCGGTCGATGAGGACGGTGTCCTCGAGGGAGACCTGCGAATCGTCGGCGGCGGGGATCCCAACCTGTCTTCGCGGGTCCTGCCGTTCCAGAAGCGGGAAGAGTATGCGTGGGACCGTCTTCAGCGTCTGCGACCACTCGCGCAGCAGGTGCTCGCGGCGGGCGTGCGGAAGGTGACGGGCGATGTGGTCGGCGACAGCCGGCGGTACGTGTGGCAGCCCTACACGCCTGGGTGGTCCCACGCGGACACGCTGCAGGCGTACGGGAGCAGGCCGAGTGCACTGGTGTTCAACGACAACCTCATCGAGCTGCACGTCCGACCAGGGCCGCTTGGCCGCGAGGCGAGGCTGGCCGTCACGCCCAGGTTCAGCCTGTTCACGTTCGCCAACCGCACGCGGACGCACGCCACCCGCTTTGTCCAGCGTGGCCTCTCCACGCGGCACGGAGACGTGCCGGGTGAGGTCGTCGTCTGGGGGGATATCAGCTCCCAGTCGACGGGGCGCACATTCGAACTAGCGGCCCAGGATCCCGCCCGATTCGCCGCGATGGCAATGCGCCAGGCGCTCATCGACGCGGGCGTCGCGGTCGATGGCGGCGCAGCAAGCGCACATTCGGCGCCGGATAGTTTGGACAGCCTGCGATCAGCAAGCACCAGCTCGTCGGGTGACCCTAGTGGTGGGGCCTTGGCGTTCATTGAGTCCCTGACGCTCGCTGATGCCGTTCGTGTCGTCAACAAGGAGAGCCAGAACCTCCATGCCGAAATGCTGCTTCGCGAAGTCGGGCTTCATGAGAGCGGCATCGGAAGCCTCGAGGCGGGGATCGCGAACATGCGTCGGTTCCTCGCCGAGGTTGGGATGGCCTCCGACCAGCATTTCCTGCGGGACGGATCCGGCCTTTCACGTCACAATCTCGTCACCCCCTGCGCCATGGTCCGCCTTTTGGAGCACATGTGGTCCTCGGAGGAGAGCGAGGCCTTCTTGGCCAGCCTGCCGGTGGCGGGCCGCGATGGCACTCTCGAATGGCGCTTCAAGCGCGGCCCTGCCAGGGCGCGCATCCGCGCCAAGACTGGCTCCATGACCCACGTTCAGGCGTTGGCCGGCTACGCCGTGGGCGCGGCGGACTCGACCTACGCCTTTGCCATCTTGGCAAACAACTTCGGACTCTCCTCAACGGCTTCGCGCCGTCTGGTTGACGAAATCGCCTCGGCAATCGCCGGGCCGGCCCCGAACTGACCTTACCCGCGCTCTTCGGGCCGATGTCGGGTTAACGTAGCCAGCGTGCAGCGTCAGCCCCGGCATGGGCCGGTATGATGGGATCGCGGGAGCGCTGTCGAGCATTGCAGGCGACAGGCACAGGTCCCCGCAATCTCCTCGGTATCGAGGGACTTCCTCGCGCTGACATCGAGCGTCTGCTGGAGCGCGGGGCGCACTACAAGTCCCTTAACAGCGTGCATCCGCTGGACACCCTGCGCGGACGCTCCATAGTCAACCTGTTCTTCGAGCCGTCCACTAGGACTAGGACGAGCTTCGAGATCGCGGCCAAGCGCCTCGGGGCTTACGCAATCGGTATCCAGACGCAGGGGTCCAGTCTCTCGAAGGGCGAGTCGCTGGTGGATACCCTCAACACGCTCGCGGCGATGAACCCCGACATCATCGTCATGCGCCACGCGGCGTCTGGTGCGCCCAACTTCCTCGCGCGCCATCTCTCCACGCCGATGATCAATGCGGGGGACGGCCGCCACGAGCATCCGACGCAGGCTCTGCTCGACGCCCTCACGGTGCAGGAGGTGAAGGGGACGCTCGAGGGACTGCGGGTCGCGATCATCGGCGACATCTCGCATTCCCGGGTGGCTCGCTCGAACATCCATCTGCTGGCCCAGTTCGGCGTCGACATCGTGGCTTGCGGACCAGCCACCACCGTGTCACGCAACCTGCCGCAGCTTGCACGGGGCGTGAGCCTCACCCATGACATGCGTGAGGCGGTCCGCGACGCGGACGTGATCATGATGCTGCGGGTCCAGCTGGAGCGCCAGAACGTCGAGATCTTTCCGAAGGCCGAGTACTTTCGGTACTACGGCCTGACGCTGGAGCACATGGCGCTTGCCAAGTCTGACGCGATCGTCCTGCATCCCGGTCCAATCAACCGCGGCCGGGAAATATCGAGCGAGGTGGCGGACTCGCAGCGCTCAATGATTCTCAACCAAGTCCAGAACGGTGTCGCCATCCGGATGGCGGTGCTGGAATGGGTCTGCAGCGCATGAAGGGGCGCCTGTGGCACGTCTGCTGATCCGCAACGGGCGCACCGTTGATCCCGCCTCCGGTCTCGACGGAAAGCGCGACGTGCTGATCGATGGGGACCGCGTCGTTGCCATCGAGCCGCGCATCTTGTGCCCGGGCGCCGACGTGCTGGACGCCGACGGACTGGTGGTTGCGCCGGGGTTCGTGGACATCCACGTGCACTTGAGGGAGCCGGGCATCGAGCACGCCGAGACCATTCAGAGCGGCACTAGGGCAGCTGCAGCGGGAGGCTTTACGAGAGTCTGCTGCATGCCCAATACGCAGCCCGTGAATGATTCGGCGCAGGTGACTAGCTTCATCGTCGAGCGGTCCCGCCGCACGGCCTGCGTGCACGTCCATCCGATCGGCGCGATCTCCAAGGGCAGCAAGGGAGAGCGCCTCGCCGATATCGGCGCGATGCGGTCGGAAGGCATCGTGGCCATAAGCGACGACGGCATCCCCGTCATGGACTCTGGATTGATGCGCCGCGCCATGAAGTACGCGGCGTCGTTCGGCATGCCGGTCATCGACCACTGCGAGGACCTGAACCTGAGCGCGGGCGGAGACATCCACGAGGGTCTCCAGAGCCTGCGGCTCGGACTGGGTGGGATTCCGTCGTGCTCGGAGGACGTGATGGTGGCCCGCGACATCATCTTGGCCGCGGACACCGGCGCGCACGCGCACATCGCACACATTTCCACGGCGAACTCGATCGCCATGGTCCGCCATGCCAAGGCCCTTGGCCTACCCGTTACCACCGAGGTAACACCGCACCACTTCGCGTTGACCGACGAGCACATCGACTGCTACGACTCGAGCTACAAGATGAAGCCCCCGTTGCGCTCCGCCGCGGACATGGAGGCGGCCATCGAGGGTCTCGTGGACGGCACGATCGACTGCATTGCGACCGACCACGCGCCGCATACAGGCCACATCAAGATGCAGGAGTTCGAGCGTTGTCCGTTCGGCATCACCGGCTTGGAGACTGCACTGCCCCTCGCGCTGGAGGCCCTCTTCCACAGCGGGAAGGTAGACCTGCTGCAACTGGTCGGCCTCTTCACGAACAAGGCCTGCGACTGCCTTTCGCTGGATCATGGGCGCCTCATGGCGGGCGGACCGGCCGACGTGACGGTGTTTTCGACCGAGAGGAACTGGACGTACGACATCCACGACACACTGTCGAAGAGCAAGAACTCCCCGTTCGGCGGCTCTCGGTTCCGCGGCGGGCCCATCGCCACGATCGTGTCGGGCCGCATGGTCTGGACCGTGGAGGACGGTCTGCGGCGGCGCCCCTGAGAGTTGGTGCGCCGCCTGGACGCCGGGCTTGATCCAACATGATGAGAAGCGACGTTTCGGTGCGGTCGCGGGCCATCATCCACTTGGATGCGCTCCAGGCGAACTACGCCCGCCTGCTTGAGCTCACGCATCGGTCCGTCGCCCTCATGTGCGTCGTCAAGTCTGGCGCCTATGGCCACGGTGCACTTGCGGTAGGACAGGCGTTGACCGCCGCAGGTTGCGGCCACCTTGCCGTTACGAGCTTGGACGAAGCGGTCGGCCTCCGCGACGCGGGCGTGACGGGAAACATCTACGTGCTGACCGGCCTCGCGCCTGGGGAAGAGCACGATGCAGCGATGCGCGGCATCCAACCGGTCGTCGGATCGCTGGACCAGTTGCGGCGGTGGGACGAGGTGGGCATGAGGATGAGCCGCCGCCTATCGTTCCATCTGCTACTGAACTCGGGTTTCAACCGCCTCGGCATGGACCTCGATCCGACTTCCGTGTCCTCGGTGGAGTCCCTGGCTAGCGCCCTAGGCGCCAGCGCTTGGACGGAGCTCGTCGGTGTTGCAACCCACTACGCCTCGGCCGAGGATCTCGGGTCGGATCAGTCTGACCGGCAGGACGCAGTCTTCGGACGGCAGATCCAGGCCATCACTGGTTCCGGGAGGTTGTGTCGCTACGTGCATGTCGCCAACAGCGCCGCCATCCTGTACCGCGGTGTCGCAGGGCCGCCCGAGTCCGCGGTGCGGAACATGGCGCGGCCCGGTCTGGCCCTCTATGGGTACGTCAAGCCGTGCCGGGGCGCCGAGTGCACTCTGGATCCGGATCTGCGTCCGGTGCTTGAGTGGCGTGCCCGGCTGCTGCAGATAAGGGACATTCCGATGGGTGCCGCCATTGGCTATGGGGCGACGTTTGTCGCGCCGCATTCCATGCGGATAGGTGTGCTTGGCGTGGGCTATGCCGACGGGTTGCCGCTGCAGATGTCCAATCGCGGGAGCGTCGGGTTGCGCGGCTTGCGCTGCCCGATCGTAGGCGAGGTCAGCATGGATCTGACCACCGTGGACCTTGGATCCGTTCCCGACGCGGCGGTCGGGGACGAGGTCACCTTGATCGGTGAACCACCGTACGACGCCCAGGGCATGGCCGATCTGGCGGGCACGAGCGTGTACGAGATCCTCTGCGGGATCGGTCCACGGGTGCGCAGGCAGCCGACCTTCAGCGTTGCTGTTGACCGATGACCATCGTGACCGGGTGGCTGATGCGGTCGTCGGCGACGATGCGGAGCTGAGCGGTTCCCGGCCTCGCGGCAGCGGGCACCGCCACCTCGACCAGGTAGATGCCGACGTAGCCCGGCGCAAGCCGCGCCGACAGGACCTCGACCCGCTCGTGATCCAGGCTGGCGCCGATCCGCGCCGTGGGGCGCGGTGAGTTGCTTTCGGGTGCCGGAAGGCCAGTTGGCCACTTGGGCTCGACCGCTCCGAGGCCGGCCGCCATGACCAGCACGCTGGCCCCGGGCCGGGCCGGCCGCCGCCAGCCGACAAGTCCGCCGGAGACAGCGTCCAGCACAAGCGGTTCGCCTCCAACCACGAAGATCGCCGGGGCGGCCGACTGCAGTGGCAGATGCAGCACATGGTCCCTGTCGTTCGCGTCCAGTTCGACTCGCAGGGATCGGCCACGTACCTCGAACGGGACTTGGAGCTGGGTGCGGTTCTCGCCAGTTGCGAGGACCGGCGCAGTTCGCCCGCCCGCTGTAGCTTGTGCGGCTGTCGCCCCTAGGATCGTCAGCAGGCTTCCCGGGGCAGCAGCTCCGGGCACGAGGTTGGCGGCGCTGAGCGCCTGCAGGGACCGCTGAATCTGCGGCAGTCTGCTCCAGAACACGCCGTGCCCTGGCGAACTGGCATAAATTCTGCCGCGCAACGGATCGAGCGCTAGGTCGTGGATCGCACCCATTGTGCGGTCGGCGGTCAGGTTGAGCCAGGTCCCGGCGGGGCCGGGCTCCGTCAGGCTGACATCGCTGTAGTAGACACCCAGGGGGCCCCCAACGTAGGCGGTGCTGGTCGCGGAGTGCCCCGCGACCACCCGCCATCCTGAACCGGGGAGGTTCGAGCTTATGTCGAACCACGAAACGCCTCCGTTGGTCGAGCGCAGGACTCGGCCGGCGACGACCGCCAGTGCCGACTCCTTGCGCTCTGGATCCGCCCAGACACCAGTGACCGTCCCCAGTGCGAGGTCCCTCCAAGCCAGGTCCCAGCTGGATCCCTCGTCCCGGGAGACCCAGATCCGGCCGTTCGTGGTGCCGGCCCAGAGGTGCCCATTGGACGCGAATGCGGAGATGCCTACCTCCGCGCACTCCGGTCCTCTGCCGCAGCCGGTGAGGTCGCCCGAGACCGGCCGACCGTCGCGCCATACCCGGTGCGACAGCGCGTATCCCGGTGGAGTCGTCGGAGGCTGGCCCGGTACACGGAGCCGGTCCTCCGCTGGCAGCTCCCCATATTCGGATGAGCCGCCGGGCTGGGCCTGCCATCTAGGGCCTGTGGCCGTGCGGACCAGTGCGACTGCACCGATGTACTCAGCCTCGAGGGTCGGGGTGCCCGGAGCAAGCACAGACTGGAAGCGTGTCGCTGGAAAGTTCGGCAGCGCGCCGTTTAGGCTGCTCCACGTCACGCCCTGGTCGAACGACTTCCAGAGTCCGCGCGAGTTGGCGACGACGATCAGGTTGGGGTCGACTGGCGAAACGGCCAGCGAGCGCTGCCAGCGACCGATGACCGATGCCGGTCCCAGTGCGGTCAAGTTGATCCACTCCTGCCCGTCCTCGGTGCGGTAGAGGTGTTCGCCGAGTGCATAGGAGACGTTCGCCTTGTATGGGTTGTTGACGATCCGAAGTGGCGGACCACCGGGAGCTGGCGCCAAGGGCCCGGCCTCAGCAATTGCACGCGCACTGTCCTCGACCTGCTGCCACGACAGCCCGACATCGAGGCTCATCCAAAGCTGGCGGCTTGCGAGGCGGGCATAGAGCCGGCTGCCGTCGGCTGAGTACCAGACGTAATCCACAGGGCGGCCGGATGGTCCGGCGAGGCCCGTGTCGATTCCCGTGCCCCCGAGCTGGGACCAGCGCGTCTCCGCAGCCGGGCCCAAGGAGGCCGCCACCAGTGCGACCGTCACGACTGCGAATGCCCTGTGCATGGGCGGGTTTCTTGGATCCAAAACAGATCCGTCCCCACCCCTAGCCTAGCCCGAAGGCCCAAGGACCGCTTGCGTATAATGCGGCAGATGCGGATCTTAGCCGCCGTTGGACTAGTACTCGCCGTGGTTGCAGCGGGCTGTGGCGGTGAGGTCGAAGACGAACAGGACCGTCCCGCGGCGGGCCCGCCGCCGAGCGTCGAGGGCATGGTTCTGGTGCCGGCCGGCGAGTTCCGAATGGGGACCGACGATAGTCCCTACCCATTCGAGGGACCCGAGCACCGCGTCGTTCTCGACGCCTTCTACCTCGACGAGCACGAAGTCACCAATCGGCAGTACGCGGCCTTCGCCGCCGACACAGGGTATGTGACAGAGTCCGAGCGGCTGGGCTGGTCCGGCATCTTCGATCCGCGTCGGAACGGCTGGACCGTCGGCGAGGGCGCGGACTGGAGACATCCCCACGGACCCGGCTCGTCGCACGAGGACATGGCCGACTTCCCGGTCGTGCACCTGTCGTGGTTCGACGCCGAGGCTTACTGCGATTGGCGCGGGGCCCGACTGCCCTCAGAGGCGGAGTTCGAGTACGCCGCCAGGGGTGGGCTCGACGGTGCAAAGTACGCATGGGGCAACGATCTGACACCAGGGGGTCGGCACTTGGCCAACCTCTGGCAGGGTCAATTCCCACACGAGGACCGCGGGCTCGACGGCTACAGTAGTCACGGGCCCGTCAAGCAATTCCCCCCAAACCCCTATGGTCTATACGACATGACGGGCAACGTCTGGGAGTGGGTCAACGACTGGTTCGCGGCGGACTATTTCAAGCGATCGCCAGTCGAGAACCCGCAGGGCCCGAGCGAAGGGACCCAGAAGCTACAGCGCGGTGGGAGCTGGCTCTGCAGCCAGAACTACTGCAGGGGCTACCGCGTGGCGGCGCGCATGACGACCGAGCCGGATTCCGGCCTCAACAACCTAGGTTTACGCTGCGCAGCCAACGCAGGCTGAGGCCGCGTCTAGCCAGTCGGCTCGCTTTCGGGGGTGTCCCGGAAGACGGCCTTGAGCAGCGGTGGGGTCGCAAGTGTGGTGAAGAGCACCATCGCCACAATCGCCGAGAAGGTCTCCGGGCTGAACACAGGTGCACCCGCGACCATGACGGTCGAGCCCACGCCCGCAGTTCGTCGAGATCGCTCTCCAGGCCGACCTGGAACAGAAGGGGGATCACTCCGATTTCGGCGGCGAAGCCCACGAACGGAGCGTCCACGAGTCCCGTGAACGCGTCCACTCCGACCAGGCTCATGTTGCCGAGAACGATCCCGGTCACGAGCTCACTGAGCACAGCCGGCTGCCCGAGGTACTCAAACAGCTCGCCGCCAAGCTTGGCGGCCACGAGAATTGCCGCGATGGCGATCAGGAAGTGCGTCGTTTCGCCGTCGTGTCCACTCGTCTGGGAGTTGGCGGCAACTCAGGTGACAGCAAGCACTGCTGCAGCCCGGACCGCTCGATTGCTGAATAGATTCACCGTGAAACTTGGGGGCAGACGCACTGGACAGCTCCGTTGGGCGGGAACCCCGTTATGGGAGGTGCATCACGACCATCTTTGTCTCGGTCATCTCCTCGATGGCGTACTTGGGGCCTTCCTTGCCGAATCCGCTTTCCTTCAGGCCGCCGTACGGCATCAGGTCGGCTCGCCACTGGGTCCCCCAGTTGATGTGGATGTTGCCGGACTCGACTTCGCGCGCAAACCGCATGGCGTTGTCGAGACTCTCGGTGAAGACCGCCGCCGAGAGACCGTAGTTGGTGTCGTTGGCGCTCGCAATCGCCTCGTCAACGGAGTCGAACCGGGTCAGGCCAACGGCTGGGCCGAAGAGCTCATCGCACGAGATCTGCATGTCGCTGCTCACATCAACGACGATGGCGGGTTGCACGACCGCGCGATCGCGGCCACCCCCCGTTAGCAGCCGGCCGCCGCCATCGGCGGCTTCTCGGATCCACTGCTCTACGCGTTCCGCGTCCGACTGCCGCACCATCGGTCCTACCTGCACGCCTTCCTCCAGCGGATTGCCGGTCGACAGGGCGTCCACTTTCGGCTCAAGGCAGTCCACAAGGTCGCCGTATACCTTGTCGTGCGCCAGTATCCGCTGGGCGCTGATGCAGACCTGCCCGGCATTGGCGTAACCCGTTGCGACGATGGCGTTGGCGGCCTTCTCGATGTCCGCGTCCGGTAGGACGATCACCGGCGAGTTGCTGCCCAGTTCCATGGTGACCTTCTTGAGGCCTGCGGTCTGGCAAATGCGCTCGCCCACGTCCCGGCTGCCGGTGAAGCTGATCTTGCGGATGCGGGGATCGGAGCACAGTTGACCCCCTATGGCCCCGCCCGACCCCGTGACGACTTGGATCGCCTCGGGGGGAAGCCCCGCGTCCAGCAGCAGTCGCGCAAACTTCAGGGCGACTAGGGGCGTGTCGGTGGCTGGCTTGAGGATGGCACTGTTCCCGGCCGCGAACGCCGGCCCGATCTTGTGGCAGACCAGGTTCAGGGGGAAGTTGAACGGCGTGACGGCCAAGACCACGCCGCAAGGGACCCTAAGCGTGAACCCGAACCGGTTGCCTGTGCCCGGAGCGCCGTCGAGCGGCACCACCTCGGATCCGAGCCGCTTGGCCTCCTCGGCGGAGCAGACGATTGTCTCCCGCGCACGGTCGACCTCAATGCGCGCCTCGGCGAGGATCTTGCCCTCCTCCATCGTGATGGTTTGCGCTAGATCCTCCAGGCGTTCCTCCATCAGCTGCGCCGCTCGCATCAGAAGCCCGGAACGCTCGTATCCGCTAGTGGCCTTGAGCTTTTCTGCGCCACCCACCGCATAGCCCACAGCTCGGTCGATGTCGGTGCTGGCGGCCGCCGGCACGGTGTCAATCTCGCTACCGTCGTATGGGTTCAGAACCGGAATCTGTCCGGCGCCGGGGGTCCAGTCCCCCGCGATTAGCATGTCCATGGGTTGCCTCCGAGTGGTGCGCTTCCTGGATAGGCCTGGACCGGCCATGGTGGGAAGCCAAGAGAGGATCTTCCCCACTGCGCTGGGCAGGTGTCAACCAACCCGTGATCCATTACGCCAAGTTCGCCAAGCGAGGAGCGATTTTGGCCGAATTCGGCGTGTTTTGCGCTGCAAGTCGTTGGTTTTCCATGGCCAGCCCCCTGAAACCCCAAATGCAGTGCCCTAATAACTTACAATTCCCTGACTCCCGTCCCAGGGCCTGCTCCCATCGGAGCCGGTTCGTCCGCCAGACCCCCACCCGCCCCCGCGCCAAGGGCCAGGAGCCCCACTTCACCCAGCGCCTCGTCCGCTCCGTCCGCTGCGGCTCCAGGGTGCGCCAGCGCACCCTGCGCAACCTCGGCCGCCACGTCGCCCTGCCGCGCGGGGGCTGGCCGGCGCTGTGCGCCCGCGTCGAGCGCATCCTCGCCCCCCAGCGGTCCCTCGAGTTCGGGGCCTGCTCCCCGGCGGTCGAGGACGAGGCCCAGCGCAGCGCCCTGGGCCGGAACGCCCTGCAGCGAGCCAGCGACAGCCTGCTGCGCCACCGCGACACGATCGAGACGCGTCTCCTCCAGCGCGCCGCCGACCTGTTCGACCTGCAGCCCACCGTCACCCTGCACGGCCATTCCAGGGAGAAGCGCCACGACTGTCCGCCGCTCACGCTGGGCCTGGTGCTGGACGCCAGCGGCTTCGTGCGCCGCTCCAGGGTCCTGGCCTGCAACGTCGCCGAGGGCGGCACGCTGCAGGCCATGCCGACGGCCTTGGACGCGCCGCCCGAGGCGGCCGTCGTGCTCGACAGGGGTCTCGCCACGGAGGGGAACGGCGCCTGGCTGCGCGAGCGGCGAAGGAGCGGGCGATGGCGGGGCAGGCCGGCACGCGCCTCGAGACGGCTCCGCGGACGCTGCACGAGGGCCTGTCGCGCCAAGGCACGACCAGGCGCGTGGAGAAGGTCTGGCAGCGCATCTCACGGCTGCAGGCCCGCCATCCGTCCGCCGCCCCGCACTGCGCGATCGACGTGCAGGCGGACGACAGGGGCCGCAACGCGACGGCGGTGGCCTGGAAGCGGCAGCCGCTGGACGGCAACGGGGCGACCCATCCCGGGGTCCACGGCCTGCGCACCAGCAGCGTCGGCTGGGACGCCGAGCGGCTGTGGCGCACCTGCGTGACGCCGACCGACCTGGAGGCCGTCCTCCGCTCCCTCGGGAGCGCACTGGGACCGCGCCCGATCCACCACCGCAGGCCCGCGCGCAGCGCGGGCCACCTGTGCCTGTCGGCGCTCGCCTGCCAGCTGGTCCCGGTGGTCCGGCAGCGCCTGCGGGCGGGCGGGGAGACGGCCCGCTGGACGACGCTGCGCCGTCGCCTGGCGGACCAGCGGCGGGTGACCGCGGTCTTCCGCCAGGCGGACGGACGCATGCTGCACGTGCGCAAGGCGACGCGGGCCGAGTCCTGGCAGCGGGCGATCCACGAGCGGCTGGGCGTGGACGCCTCGCCGGGCGGGGTCCGCAGGCTGGTCGTCCAGCCCAGACGACGAAGGGAACATGCACGGAATGCAGTGCCACACGCCTGATTCCGCGACCGCAATGTGCTCATTGCAAAAGACTCATGCAATGGGGTGGCAAACATGGGCTACAATCACGGATCGTCCCTGGAGCTTTCTGCGGCTGCTAGAGTCAGCCCGGGGCTCGTGCGGTGCTACGTGCCCGACCACCCGAAGACCGGCCGGGTTGTGGTGCTTGCACCAATGCCGGCCGAGAAGAGCGCCTACGCGCTAGCCCGGTACAGCCGTTCGCCGGACTCCGTGGCGGACAGCTTGGAGTGGGTCCGTCAGCGCGGCACCGGCAGGTTCCTCGACACGTTCTACTTCCAATACGGTCACGCTTCGATCGCGGATCTGGGCCACTGCATCTTCTGCTTCGAGGGCGTTTCTGAACTGGCCGCAATCGAAATCGAGGACGAGCAGCTCTGGAATGGCCAAGCCAAGTCGAGCCGCTACCAGGACTTTTCGGTGGGCGGGTCTATCGTCCCCGAGGAGCTTGCCGGAACCTCCGCCGAGCGCACCTACGTTGAGGCGGCGAACGCCCTGCTGACCGCCTACCTAGACCTGCAAGCCGCACTGCGCGATCACGTGGCTGCGGAGAACCCGAAGCCCGAGACCATGAAGCCCGGGCCGTACAGGCGCACAATCAACGCGCGGGCCTACGACCAGGCCCGGTACCTCCTCTTCCTCGGTGTCGCTACCAACGTAGGCCAGGTCACGAGCATCCGGACGCTTGAGAAGCAGATGCGCCGCATGGGCATCTCCGAAAGCGCCGAGGTGCGATCGCTGGCCGTAGAAATGCACGAAGCCTGCGCGGCACCGCCTTCCTGCTCGCTGTTCGATGCACCTGCAGCTGACGCTGTGGCGCCCACACTGGCGAAGTACGCTAAGCCGGACGCTCCGCGTGCAGCGTCGCGCAGACGGGTCGAGGCGTGGGCGCGAGCCAACTTCGACCCTGGATCGTATGACATGCCGCCAGACGTCGATCTAGTGCGCCCCTCGGATCCTCTGGACGAGGCCGTTGCAACTTGGATCTACTCCGTCACCGCGCATCCGTATCGCGTGATCCTAGACACCGTCAGCGGCTGGAGCCGCCCGCGTCGGTTGGAGGTGCTCGAGGCCGCCCGCGAGGAACGGAAGCGCCGGTCCGATTTGCCCCGCGAGATGCATTCGGGGTACCACTACGTCTTCGACATCGTCTGCGATGTGGGCGGATACCGCGACCTGCACCGCCATCGCCGCTGTCAGCAGATTCTGCAGCCGCTAGGCGACCAGCTTGGGCGGGAACGGCCGCCGATGGTGGACGCTGCTGGTTTGGGCGCCCGCTACGATGCCGCTCTCGATGTCGCGGACCGGGCCCGGGTCGCGGTCCGCGAAGTGTCCGAGTCGGCCAGCCGCTACCTGCTGCCGTTCGCTACACGGTGCAGGTCGCTATTCAAGATGGACTTCGCCGAAGCGGAGTACATCTCGCGCGTGCGCTCGGGGGTCAAGGGGCACTTCTCGTACCGCAAGGTCGCCTGGGAAATGCGCGAGCGGATCGCCGAGGTCGATCCGGAGCTGGCGGAGCTGATTCACGCCGATCCGCCCTGGGTGGAGGATGCGCTGACGCGCTGACCGAAAATGCTTCGTGGCGTCATATTTGACCTTGACGGGACGCTGGGCGACACACTGCCCGTCTGCTACCAGGCGTTCCGAGAGGTGTTCCGCCGCCAGCTGGGCGTGACCTACACGGACCGCGAGGTCCACGCGATGTTCGGCCCCAGCGAGGAGGGCATCCTTGCACGACTTTGCCCCGACGACCCGGACGGAGCCCTTGGCGAGTACCTAGCTGAGTACGAGCTCGCACACGATGCATGCCCGGGATGCTTTCCGGGGATCCTGCCCGTGCTGGACGACTTGGCCGAGCGTGGCAGCAAGCTGGCGATCGTGACCGGGAAGGGCCCACGCAGCGCTAGGATTTCCCTGCGCCGGATGGGTTTGGAAGGCAGGTTTCCTCTTGTCGAGGCGGGCTCGCCCGTGGGTGGCGTCAAACCAGAGGCTATGCGCAGAGTCCTCAGTCAGTGGCGTTTGGATCCTTCGATGGTGGCGGGCGTCGGAGATGCCGCCTCAGACATCCGTGCGGCACGCAGCGTTGGGATCCGCAGCGTCGCGGCCGCGTGGGCGCCACGCGCCGACTCCGCCGCCCTCGCAGCTGCGAACCCTGACGAGCTGTTCACAGATGCGAACGACTTGCGCTCGTGGCTGGCGCCGCTCATGTGATCAGCATGCAGTCGCCGTAGGAATAGAACCGGTATTTCTCTCTCACTGCGTGCGCATAAGCCGCTAGGACGAGTTCGTGGCCGGCGAACGCAGCCACCAGCATCAGCAGCGTCGACCGAGGCAGATGGAAGTTCGTCAGCATGGCGTCGACTGCCCGGAAGCGATATCCAGGCGTGATGAACAGATCCGTCTCGGAAGCGGTGGGCTGCACGGTGCCATTGGCCTCTGCGCTGGCTTCCAGCGCGCGCACGGCGGTCGTGCCGACGGCAACGGTGCGGCGGCTGGCGTGCACTGCCGCGACGACCTCGGGAGACACCTCGAACCTCTCGGCATGCATGTCGTGGTCTTCAACGCGATCCGCAGTGACTGGTCGGAACGTGCCCAAGCCCACGTGCAGCGTGAGTTCGACGACCGCCGTACCTCGCGCCCGCACCGCCGTGAGAAGAGGCTCGTCGAAGTGGAGACCCGCGGTCGGGGCAGCGACCGAACCGCTCTGGGATGCGTACACAGTCTGGTATCTCTCATGGTCCTCTGAGTCGTCCTCACGGCGGATATACGGCGGAAGGGGTACACGACCTGCGGCAGACAGCAGATGCGCGACCCCGCGTTCGCCGAGTCCTTGGAACGCAACCCAGCGAGTGCCCCCGCCGGCTTGGTGACCGATCTCCGCCACGGCACCTTCCAACTGCACCTTGGACCCCGCCGGGAGCCGTCGGCCGGGTCGCAGAAGAGCCTGCCACCGGGTCGGGTCGCGTTCGTCTGGCTTCAGGACGAGGATCTCCGCGCCACCACCAAGGCTGCCGTCCGCAGCGATGCGCCGACCGTGCAGACGCGCTGCCATGACGCGGGTGTTGTTGAGTACTAGGCAGTCTTGGTCGTCCAGTAACGCGGGCAGGTCACGCACGAATGCGTCCGACCAAGTGCCGCGCTTGCGGTCGACCACCAGCATGCGGCTCCCGCTCCGCTCGGCGAGGGGCCGCTGCGCGATCAGTCCGTGCGGTAGCTGGAAGTCAAAGTTCGCGGCCAGCAAGCCGTCATTCTAGGAGCCTCTGCGACGGGCAGGAAGTATGGCAAGACTCTTCCGGGCGTCTGCGTCAAGGCCGCCGGCCCGTAGCGGCAGGATGCCAGTAGATGCCCCGGGTCTTACCCCAAGCAAACCACCGAGTTGGGTGCCAGCGCACCAAGAGTCTGGCCGGCGCGGCCACCAGCCATCGTCCTGCAGCGCGAGAGCGATGCGCCATGGGATCCTGACCAGGTCCTTCGGCTTAAGTCCGTCCGACAGCAGGTGGTCCAGCGACTTGTGCGCACTGTCTCTAGGCGGTAGCCAGAGCTTGATCGACCCGAGGTGCCATCTCCGCCTCGACATCGGGGCGGAGATGGCCGGGCGCGGTGGCTAGGGCGCGCAGAGGCGAGTCCGCTCGGCGCGGTTCCGACTCGGGCATGAGCGAGAGGAAATCGTGACGCTGGTGCCACCATCGGCGCTGCCCAACGAGACGGATAGTCCACGGCGTGGGCGAATCCTTTTGCATTTGCCTAGCGGGACTTGGGAAGGGAGCGGTTCCGGTCGCCCCCTCCTGAACTGCCAACCCCGAGGCACGGGCGAACGCCATGGTTGTTGTTGCTTGACCAGAGTAATGGTCGCCGAGCGGCAGCCACCCAACGTTCGGCGTCCAGATGCAGGCCGAGTGTCTCGCTGTGCGATGTATGCACGACTGATATCTATTGCAGTCCAGTAATATTGCTATCTAATCGATATAAAAGAAAAGGCTCAATTCGCGAAGCGTGTGCATTGGGGGTGCCAGGGAGGCGGGCAGGCAGGCCCGCGGAGAGGGCTGGCTGGCCAGACCGATCTCCTGATGCCAGCGCAGATGGTTTCCCAGGCACTTGGTCGCCACGCCGTGGAACGGCAGCAGGAACTGCTGCAGCTGCCGGTGGCGCTGGTTGACCGTCTGGATGCGGTGGCTGCCGCGCAGGCGCTGTCCGGCCGCCCGGTTGACGGCCTCGTGCTGGACCCCCAGGCGGCGCGCGCAGCCCGGGCGGCCTGTCCCGCCGTCTCCCGAATCCCAGCTCCCCTGCGGCCCCTCCGGTGAAGGATGCGGGCCAGTCCACACCCATCCGGCTGACCAGGTCCAGTCCACACCCGAGGGGACTCGACTACCTGAACCGGTGCGAGAACTCGTCCCAGGCAGCCCGATACTCCTCCTCCCGGTCGCACCGGACGAAGGGCGCGCGGTACGCGATCGTGCGCTCCCTCCGCCCCTGCGGCAGCGTGTCGTCCTCGACGGTCCGGAAGACGGTTCCGTCCGTGAGCCCCTGGACGTCCTCCCAGCCGAGCGCGAGTCCGGTCTCGCTCCGGCCCGGCTGCACCAGTCCATAGTTGGAATCCCCTCTCCTCGCCCTCCTGGGAAGGCCCGTGCCGGAGAGTCCCTGCGAGGTGGTGAAGACGATCCGGCCATCCTGGTCGTACCACGTGTCCGCCTCGTACTCGCGCAGGACCGGGAACTGCACTCTGTAGAGGACCAGCAGCTCGTCGAGGGTGAGCCCGAGCGCCATCGCCACCAGCACGTCCACCTCCACCAGCGCCTGGCGTCGCTCGAAGTCCGTCCGCAGCGCGGAGTCGCGGCTCCACGCTCTCTCCAGCCCGCCCCAGCGACCCGCGTTCAGGCGTGCATCGGAACGGGTCCAGCCGTCGGCGGCGTGCGCGTCGTCCCAGCAGCTCTCCCAGAGCGTCCGGTAGTGGCTCGTGAGGCAGTGCAGGCCGAGCACGCGCGCGTGCAGGGACCGTCGAGGACGGGGTCCAAGCCTGCAGAGGGGCAGCTGCCGCAGCCGGACCGGAGTTATGTTGGTTGCCCCGGTCATCTTGACGAAGCCATCCATCGGCAGCGCCTGGCAGATGCCCTGGAAGTCGAGCAGATCCCGCAGATCTCGATGGCTCGTGCCGACAACCGCATGGATGTAGGCAGCCCCCGTGGGCACGATCGCCGCAATCAGCGTTCGCTCGCTCGCCGGACCCACCATTACCCTGTTCACCATGCTGTAGTGGCCCGTCACCCTCCGGCTTGGGCCGTCGGGAGCGTCCGCGGCCCACGGCACCGACGGAATCCGCCGCGCGTACTCGTCGCGGCCGCACGCCGGGACGTAGTTCGTGCGCGGCAGGTAGTCGTCCGGGATCGCCGTCAGGTCGATGCAGTCGTAGTCGCTCTTCAGCCGACAGGCGCGGCGGGGGGTCTTGCCGAGCGGGTTGCCGACGAAGAGGTGCGGGCCCCGACAGGATCCACTCGCGGGGCTCGCGCGGGAAGCGCGTCTCCCGGCGGATCGTGCCGTCCCGCTGGGCGTTGGTCTCGTCCCAGATAACCCCGCATGCGAACTGGCCCGCCAGGTCGCGCAGGCGCCGCGGCTGGCCGGCGAACTTCCGCAGCAGCGACATCAGCTCCGTCGAGTGCACCGCCGGCAGCCTGGCCCGCCCGGCGGGCGTCCCCGCGGGGTCCAGCGCCGCGGCGAACGTCTCCAGCTCCCGCGGGCCGACCCGCACCATCCGCCCTGCGTGGCCGTCCGTCTCCCAGCCCCCGCCGACGCGCTTGATGCCCGGCACCGGACCGGTGCCCGGGTGCTCCGACGACGCCTCGATGGTCTCCGCGGCGAAGAGGTTGGCCATGTGCACGAATCCCGGACGCCCGCGCTCGGGCCCGTAGACGTTCACGCTGAACCGGACGCGGTCACCCACGTCCGCAAAGAGCTTGCGCGCGTTCTGGAACTGGAAGTGGGCCCGCAGGCGGGCGTAGACCGCGGCGCGCAGCGCCCCGCCCCTGGGGTCGTCGAACAGGCCCTCGGGATGCAGCAGGCCGGCCACGCCGCGCTCGCCGAGGACGCTCCAGGCCTGCGGCAGGAAGCACTTGTACGAGTTCGCCTGCATGCCCTGGAGCAGAGTGTAGTTCTGGGGCGCCCCCAGGTAGGCCTTGGTCGCCTCCGTCGCGGCGTACTCGTCCAGGTAGGCCGCCCGCAGGCCGGGGCTGCGGGCGAGCAGCCCCGGCCGCTCCCGGCGCAGCGCCGCGGCCCTGCGCCGGCGCACGACCACGCTCGGCTCGAAGTCCCCGATCACGCCGGCCTCGTCCCAGGAGAGCTTGATCCAGGGCGGGTTGCCCAGCACCAGGTCGAAGCCCGTGGAGGGCTCCCCGTCCGGCCCCGTTCCGTAGAAGATGTCCGCGAACGCCAGGTCCCAGTGCAGGAACCGCATGCGCTCCGCCAGCGCGTCCACGAACCCCAGCCGGGGGAACAGCTCGCACAGCCGCTCCAGGTCCAGCAGCCCCGTCTCGTCGAGGATGCGCCGCGCCATGCCCGCCGCGTGCGCCGCGTACTCCTCCCCGAACTGCAGCGCCGCCTGCCCCGGCCCGTCGGCCGCGTCCCGCACGTCGCCCGTCAGGACGATGCTCGCCTCGGTCAGGAACTCCTCCCGGCTCGGCGGACCCACCTTCGCCTCGATCGGCCAGAACCACAGCGCGCACCAGTAGTCCAGGACCAGCTTGAGCCGCCGGTAGGGGCTCGCCGTCCGCGCCCGCGTGCCGAACACGCCCTGGCCGCGGATCGTCTCCTTCCACCCGTTGGCCGTCCGTCGCTCCGCATGCTCGGCCCCCCAGACCGCGGTCGCGTCCTCGGTCGCCGCGCGGTCCTGCGCCAGCTGCTCGGCGTGCAGCGCCCACAGCCTGTCGGCCGCCTGCGAGAGGCGCTCCAGCTCGTCCGCGTCGGCCTCCCCGAACGGCCGGCAGAACGCCTTCCGCCATGCCCGCAGCGCCGCCATCGGCTGCGGCGCGAGCTGCCGCACGAAGCGGTCGCCGTAGCGGCTCATGCCCGGGTCCGGCAGCAGGAAGTGGTAGACCGCCCCCGCCGGACAGGCCGCCGCCGGCCCCCGGCCGACCGCGTCGGGCTCCCGCCCGAACCACCGCGCGCCCCCTCGCCGCCCGGCGGCGATCTCCGCCCGCGGGTACGTCCGCCGCCGCGCGCCCACCAGCGAGTTGCCGGCGAAGAGCTGGTACCCGAACCACGGCACGTGCCCGTCCTGCACGAGGCAGTTCAGCCACAGCGACACCTCGGCCAGCTCCACCGCCACCGGGTTCAGGTCGACCCCGAACACGTTCCGGTCGGCGATGTGGTGCCGCGCGCGCTGCAGCTCCTCGGCGCGCTCCCCCGGCGGAATGCGCCGCCCCAGCTCCCGCTGGCGACGCTCCAGGTAGCGCTCCGCCAGCTGGTTGACGGCCTCGTTCAGGAACGCCGCCGACCCCATCGCCGGCTCGCACACCCGCAGCTGCAGGATCCGCGCGGCCGGCATGCCCGCGTCGATGCGCTCCTCCAGGGCCTGCCGCACCACCGCCCGCGTCAGCGGCTCCGGCGTGTAGAAGCTCGCCGTCCGCTCGCGCTCGCGCCCCGTCCTCCGGAACAGGAACCGGCCCTTCGGGTGGCGCAGCAGCCGCCTGCGCCCCCGCTCGTCCCGGACGTGGACCCGCTCCTCCTCCGTGTACTGCGCGAGGGCCTCCGCCGTCACGAACCAGGCCGGCTCCAGCTCGTCCCGCACGCTCCCGGGGACCTGCACCTCGTACAGGTCCTCCCGGGCGATGGAGCCCCGGAACGACAGCAGGGCCTCGTACACCCCGCCGAGGTGGCCGATGCCCAGCTGACCGTACGAGATGCGCCCCCGCCGGCGCCGGCCCTGCGCCGGCCGGGTCAGCGAGAGCAGGCGCAGGACCCGCTGCATGACCTCGTCGCGCAGCCGGGCGCGCCCCAGCAGCGGCGTCCTGGCGGGGTCGAACAGCCGGCTGTCGAGCGGCTCCATGCGGAACGTGCCGTGCAGCGTCCGCTCCTCGAACGTCAGCCGCCGCTGCCCCCCCGGCGCCGGCTCGAAGCCCTCCCGCACGAGCTGGAAGAGGCGGTCCAGGCTGCGCCGGATGTGCTGGCCGTCCCGGTCCCGGGCCGTCTCCAGACGCGCCATCTCCAGGTCCCGCAGCCGCTCGAGGCCGTACCCTCTGCGGTAGGCCTCCGCGTCCACCGGCGCGTAGCCCAGCTCCGGCCGCGCCTCGCTGCAGAACAGGAACAGCAGCCGGTACAGGTAGCGCAGGCACTCCGTCCCCAGCCGCTCCGCCAGGTCGCCGCCCGGGGCCTCCGCCCCCGGCGCCTCGCTCCGCAGCGAGCGCAGCGCCTCGTCGCCCAGCAGCTCGACGGCCTCGCGCAGCGCGTGCCGGAGCTCGCCCGAGACCCCGAACGCGTGCCGGTGGCTGCGCTCGTCGAGCGCGTCCAGCAGGGCCGCCCCCGACCCCGGCAGCGCCGACTCGCGGTGCAGCAGGGCCGCCGCGGCCCGCAGCGTGGGCCCCTCGCGACGGTCCAGGATGCGCCTCCAGTCGAAGCGCAGCAGGCGCCGCTGGGCCCACTTGCCGCGCTCCAGCAGCAGCGTCTGGTCGATCGACAGCAGCAGCGCCCAGCGCGGCGGGCGCTCGGCGCCGAACACCCGCCGCGTGAGGATCGTGTCCCACGTCTCGCCCAGGACATCCGGCGACGGCGGCGCCTCCCCGGCGAACTGCGCCGCGTGGGGCCGCAGCTCGAGCGGATCGTCGCCGTCGGCGTCGGGCGCGTACGCGCCCAGCGCCAGCAGGCGTCCGCCCACCCCCTCCGCCTCGCCCAGCACCGGAATCTCCTCGCCGGTCTCGAGCGCGAACGCGGCTGGCGCCCAGCGGTGGCCCAGCGCCTCCAGCTGCAGGCGGAACCAGCGCCGCTGGATCCGCACCGCCTCCCCGTCGTCGCCCGCCCGCCGGAACGCCTCCCGGATGCGCCGGTGCTCCCCGGCCAGGGCACCCAGCCGGACGTCCGGCGCGTCCGACCGGTCCTCGCCCGCCGCGGCCTCGGCGCGCCACCGCGCCACCACCGGCCGCAGGTCGCTCCCCAGCAGCTCCGCCAGGTAGTGGTCGCTGTAGAACTCCCGCTCGTTGTGCAGCCCGACGTGCCCGGCCGCAGCGTTCAGACTCTCTGGCACGGACCTCCCCCGCACTCGCCTCTGTTCCGGATCCGTTCCCGCAAGCGGATCGGTCCGCTGGACTCGCCATCCCGGGGGCGTGGGACTGCCTGATCCACGAGCACCATTTATATCCAATCCCGGAGCCGGCGCAACGCACTGCGCGAGCTGGGAACCTGTTGGACCTGGCCGCGACCGGGGAGTGTCGACAGCGAGTGCGGACCAGTCGTCCGTTCCGCGTTCCGCGTGAGAACACGGTCGAGCACATGCGAAGCCTGTCCGACGGCAATGCCCATCGCGACACGGACCAGGACTGGAACGACCAAGGCTTGCTGGGGCAGACCAGCCATTCTTCTGGCGTGATCGTGCCCGGCAGCAGTCCCTGCCACACCGAATTCAGCAGTGCAGTATTGACAAATAGAGAATAGTTGTTAGCATTGGAGCAGAGGCCGCAGCCTGATCAACGGCCCAGCGCTCATGGCACGCATCGCATTCGGACTCAGCCTCTCCATCGGCGGTGTGGCGGCGTGGCTTGTGCTCGACGAGCTGAGCTATCTCGCTCCATATCGCGACGCCCTGGTCCGGGAGCACGGTCTGGTGATCGTCGCATACTGCGGTGCGCTGGCATGCAACTGCTTTGCGCTGCTCTATGCGCTCTGCCGTCGACTGGGCCTCGGCGATGCGGGCCGGAAGCTGCGCCGCCTCGAGCGGGAGGTGCAGAGGGGCAGGACGTTCAACGAGGAAGTCGCCGATCGACTCCGGCTCCAGAGGCAAGGGGAAGCATGATGCAACGCACAGTTCGAGGGGATCGGGTTGCCGAGTCGCACCATTTCGAGCGCCTGCCCGCGTACCGAGGGAGCGGTTCGATCCATCTCCGCAGCCCGCGATCGCGGGACGCGGCATCGCAGGGACGGACTCGACCGTGCGGCTGCAAGCAGGACCGCCCTCGATGCAATGGACCTGATCGAGCGTAGTGGCAGGGCGGTCCGGCCCGATGTGCGCATCGTCCACCGCGAGCCAGGCGACCACGCTTCGGATCCGCTCAGGCATGTGGCCGTCGCAGTCACCACCCCCCGACCACCGCTGACCACGGCCCGATCCCGTCCATGAGCGCGGTGGACCCCGGCGGGCCAGAGCCCCACGTCGTTCCGAGGCTTCGTCGATCCATTGCGATCGGGCACCGCGCCGAGGCCCTCCGGCGGTTCGGCTACAGCGCCCACGACGCCGAGTTCCTGACCTTCGCCGCCCTGCTCGGCGGGTACTTCGAACGCCGTCACTACCGCGCGTGGGGTGGACGCAGGCCTGGATCGGCGGAGATGCGCATGATCCGTCGTGGCCTCGAGAACCGCCACCTCGTGAGCTTCGCCGACAACCGCCTCTGGCACATCCGCAGCAGGGCGCTTCACGCCGCCGTCGGGTCCGACGCCGCGGCCGGCACGTTGACTCGAGCGCGCCGCGGAGTGAAGCAGCGGCTCTTCATGGTCGACCACTTGCTGGCCACGCCGGACGGACCGTGCTGGCTGCTGACCGCAGACGCGAAGAGGCGGCACTGCCAATCGTTGGGAGTGCCTGCGGCATGCCTCCCGGCGGGGCCGCGGACGCGCCGTGGCGTCAGTCCGCTCTTCCCCGACCGATTCCCCATCAGGATGGCCTGCGCCGACCCGCCCGTCGTCGAGCTCCTCTACGCCCACACCGGCTCGACCCCCTTGGGGGCGAGACGGTTCCTGGATCGACATGCGGCCCTCGCCGCGAGCCTGTGGGCCCGCGGGATCGCTTGCGAGTGGACCGTCCTGGCAGACGGTTCGATGCAGTTTCCACGCCTTCGACAGGCCTGGAGGCGCTGGCGTGGGGAACACGAGCGCACCTTCCAGGAACGGGAGTGCTTCGGGTTGCGGCGCACCATGCAGAAGCGGGCGTGGGACAGCATCAGCGCCGGTCAGGTCGAACGCTACGTGCAGCTGGCGTCCCTGGTGGAGTCGGAGGGGCTCGAGCGGCGGTACCAGGAGTGGCTGGACGCGGATGCACCCGCACCGCAGCCCGGTGCGGACTTTGCGTCTGCGAGTCGCTACCGGGAAGTGCTCCTCGAGCAGGACTACTCCACGGCCGACTGGGCGTCCTGAATCCCGCGCCACCATCCAGAAGCGTGCCCGCCGCGAGGCCGGTCCCGTGGCGAAGGCCAGGGCAATGGGTTCGCCCGGGCCACAGCCGTTGGCTTGAGACTCCGGCGTGACGCCAGGAGTGGTCCCGGACATCTCCCGCCGTCGGCCAGTCCGGCATGGGGCTCGCCCCTGGGCTCTCGAACGGGCCGTTCCAGCCATGGACGGCAGGGTCCAGGCGGCAATCGCAACGCGGGCCGAAGACGAGGTGCCGCCCGAATCGCCGGGCGGTGAACTCTGCATTCCTGTCCTGCGTCCTGGCGCATGGAGCGGCCCCCACCCCCAGCCATCGCGACCATGTTCCCGAGCGACGCCGTGGGGCGCCATGTTGGGTCCGCTGACGAACCAGACCCCGCCCCACTGACCGGGACACCGCTGGCCGGGCTGCATCACCGCGAGCGCTGGCGGGCCTACGGGCGGGCGCTGGTGGTCCGTGAGGCCACCGGCCGCTGCAGGGTGGCGCCGTCGACGGCGTTCCGCTGGCCGGGCTGTACGTACAGCCCGGGGGTCCAGCACGAGGCCGTCAACCGGGCGGCCGGACAGCGCCTGCGCGGCAGCCACCCCATCCAGACGGTCAACCAGCGCCACTGGCAGCTGCAGCAGTTCCTGCTGCCGTTCCACGGCGTGGCGACGAAGTGCCTCGGCAACTGTCTGCGCTGGCATCAGGAGATCGGTCTGGCCAGCCAGCCCTCCCCGTGGGCCTGTTTGCTCGCCTTCCTGGCACCTCAATGCACACTTTTAACGAATTTATGCAAATAAAATAAGAAAAATAATACAAATATATCGAAGTCTTGCGGCGGCAACTAAAGCGGTCAAGCGAGCTGGTGACGCTCTGAACCGAATGTTCTCAGCCATTCGTTCCGATATTGCGCGGCAGCGACCGAGCGGTCGGTACCGCGAACCACCACCTGCCCACGAGGGTTGTCAACCCCTTCAAAAAGCAGGCATCATTGTCACCAGGCACGTCAGTGGAATGGGTCCCAGGGAGTGCGGGGGAAGATTCGGGGTGATGTTGCTGAAGCGCGGCAGCCCCAGCGTGTGCCACCGACCGAGGCCTACGTCCCCCCGCCGTGACCTGAACTACAAGTTGGACCACACTTGGTGCGATTCACAGATGCCGTTGGAACTCCTCGGCGTCCAAGGAGTCGCACCGCAGCTATTCCGGGAGTTCACGCCATGACCGGTTTCCGGTTTGTTGACCTTTTCGCAGGCATTGGCGGCCTGCAGCGTCCCTTTGACGAGATTGGCGGGCGCTGCGAGTTCACGTCCGAGTGGGACAAGTTTTGTGCGCAGACCTATTCCGCCAACTTCCCATCGGGTGACGGACACCAGTTCGTCGGCGATATCCGAACCTACTCGGCGCGTCCCGAGATGATTCCCAAGCACGATGTCGTTCTGGCTGGCTTCCCGTGCCAGCCCTTCTCCATCGCCGGGGTCTCCAAGAAGAACGCGCTGGGGCGACCCCACGGCTTTCTATGCGACACGCAGGGGACGCTCTTCTACGATGTGGCGAAGATCATCGCCCACCCGCCTTCCTGCTGGAGAACGTGAAGAATCTGAAGGCTCATGATCGCGGACGAACGTTTGCCACCATTCTGCATGTCCTGGAGACCGAACTGGGGTACAGCGTCAGCACGAGGCTTGTGGACGCCTCCCCGTGGGTACCGCAGAGGCGCGAGCGGGTGTTCGTCGTGGGCTTCAGCAGGGACACCGAATTCGACTTTCGTGACCTCGAGATCCCCAGCGGCGATCACCCAACCCTTGGGGCGATTCTCGACAGCGAGGTCGATCCGAAGTACACACTGAGCGACCACCTCTGGACTTACCTCCAGAACTACAAGAACAAGCACCGCGCGGCGGGAAACGGTTTCGGATGCTCGGTGTTCGGGCTGGGAGACGTGGCTCGGACGCTTTCGGCCCGTTATTGCAAGGACGGGTCCGAAATTCTCATCCGACAGAACGGTCGCCCGCGTTGGCTTAAGCCACGGGAATGCGCGAGGTTGATAGGGTTCGACGCGCCAGGGGAGACGAGTTTCGAGATCCCCGTGTCGGACACGCAAGCCTATAGCCAGTTTGGCAACACGGTCGTAGTTCCCGTCGTACGCGCGATTGCCCGGCTCATGGTTCCCCACATCAACGCTACGACTGCATGACGCCAGGGCAACTGGACGACTACTTCGCCGGGGTGGGCGCGAAATGCCTGTCGGCGGTCGATGCGGAGCCCACAAGGTCTAACCAGCACGAAATCGGCGTCACGAAGGACATGCGGACGCATGTCCTTCGGGTAGCAGAGGCAGTCCTTCGATGTTCGCTTTGTCTGGCTGGGAGAGGAGCGGGACGAGTTGATCGAGTTTGGGACAGCTATCGCCGAGGGCGGCGTTGTCCTCCCTGGGCAAGCAACCTACTACGACACGCGGGAGAACCAGCCCCACCGCTCACCGGAATGGCGTCTGTACTACCCATCCAATCCCGTTACGGAAGCCATGAGCACCGGAGACGCGCTGTTCTTGGCGCTGCGCAACAGCGGGCTCCTCTACTTCATCGTTGCCCCAGCAGGATCCACAGTGAGCAGCAGCTCTCTTGGCTCTTCGGAGTGCGGCCCGGCAAGGGCTTCGTCGTACGCGAGATCGAGCCCCACGCACTGAAGCTGGATCTTGCTGGCCGCTTCATGCTCGACGAACTAGGCGTGGAGCTCGAGGAGTGGATGAGGCTAGATTGGATGTCATCGTCGAGCCGTTCGGCACGACGTTTCCCAGCACGGCCGCTTTCTCGGACCTCGCACGTGCGACCTTGGCTGAGGACGTGTGTCCCAGAGATGACCCGGATGCCGCCCTACTCGCTTGTCTGGAGCACGAGGAGGCTCTGTTTCGCCGACTTGAGCGGAAGGTGTCGCCAAGCGGCTCCATGCCGCCTTCGCTAGCGAAGGCGGCATGGATGTGGACGGATTCCTGCACTTCTCGCTCAGCGTTCAGAACCGCCGAAAGGCTCGAATGGGGCAATCGTTGGAACATCGTGCCGAGGCCATCTTCCGTGCTTCCAAACTCTCGTATGCCAGGGGGCAGGTGACTGAACACAACCGCCGACCGGATTTCGTGTTTCTCAGCATCGAGGCATATCGCGCCGCGCTCACGGGCTCGCCGTGCTTGACCATGCTGGGTGCCAAATCGGCTTGCAAGGACCGCTGGCGGCAAGTTCTCGCGGAGGCGGACAAGATTCCGGAAAAGCACCTCCTAACGCTCAAACCCGGCATATCAACGTCCCAGACGCATCAAATGGCGGTGGACGACCTGCAACTGGTCGTTCCCCCGGAGCTCCACGCTACTTGCACGGAGGCGCAGCGAGGGTGGCTCTGGACCTTGGACCAGTTCGTCCAGCACGTGGCGGCTCGGCAGGGCTAGCGGGAATCAGAGCTGGCATGGAGGCGGCCTCAATCCGCACGGCCCATTGAATGGGTGAGCATTCTCGGGGGGCCGTCCATTGGCGTGGGATTTCGTGGGGAAGCGTGGTCGCAAGCAGATCGGCAATCCGCTCACGGCTTGTCAACGCAGCGGATTGGGGAGCCGGAGCCGCTCGAAGCACACTGAGCTCGAGGTGCTGGTCGGGCGCATCGTGCGCGCCATGGGCCATCGCTATCGCCTCCACGCCAAGGAACTGCTGGACTGGCGCGAATCGGGGTTCCGACGGCGCCGCGGGGCAATCGTCGTCCGCGGCTGATTCTAGGGCCGCAGTAGGGGCTTTCTGACGAACCGGCTCCCCACTACGCAGTGCGAGCTCTTGCGGTACAAGCTGGACGGCAACGTCCAGCGAAACCGGGGGAGCTTGGCGGGTTTGCAAGAGATTGGACCTAATTCCAGTCGGTCCGACCGTCCGCAGGCCATCGCTGGTGGACGATTTGGCCTGTCGAGGATCGAATTCACCTCCCGTTAACGGGTCCGCAACTCACCTTTAATCCATACGCAGTATTGATGGTAGGTCAGCTCGAATGCCTCCCAAGGTTGCAGTGGTCGAGGACGATCGTGATCTGACCATCCTGTTGCGATACGCGTTCGAGCAGGCTGGGTTCCAGTTCTGCAGCACGGACAACGGCATGACCGCACCCGAGTTCTGCCTGCGGGAGATGCCGGACGCCATCGTTCTGGACGTGATGCTCCCTGGGCAGGATGGCTTCTCGGTCTGTCGTCAGATCCGTGAGGATTCCTGGTTGAAGGACGTGCCAGTGGTTTTCTTGACCGCCCGCACGGAAGAGGCGGACCGGTTGCGCGGCCTAGAGATCGGTGGCGACGACTACGTCGTCAAGCCCTTCTCCGTGCGCGAGCTCGTAGCACGCGTAAAGCTTCGGCTGCGGTCTCGCGGCGCGCTGGACCGCGTCTATCGCCTTGGAGCTCTTGAGGTCGACCACGAGCGGCGTGAGGTGCGCATGGACGGCAATCCCGTGCCCGTCACCGCGACGGAGTACCTCCTCCTCGAGCGGATGATGCGGCAGCCGGGTCGGGTGTTCAGCCGCACCTGGCTCCTGGGCTCTGTCTGGGGCATGGGATGCAACATCACCGAACGCACAGTGGACGTCCATGTGCGGCGCCTTCGACGCAAGATCGAGCCGGATCCTTCCAGACCGCGCTACATCCGGTCGGTCCGCGGATTCGGGTACACGGTCCGTGACACCGACTGAAGTTCACGGAACCTTAACCAGATCGCCTCGCATGAGTAACGCCAGAAGGGTTGAATCGAGGTCTCGGGCCCTTCCTCTCGGCAGGTGTCAGACGCCCTGCCCACTGCCTAGACCTTCACGGAGGAAATCCATAGCCATGCAAGCCTTGCCTAGGGTCGCAACAGTCTTTCTCGCGGTCGCTGCACTGCTCACCGGCGCCTCCTCCTTGGGGGCCCAGAACAGCGGTACCGTGCTTGGGTTTGTCTACGACGCCTCGACCGGCAATCCAATTCCTCAAGTCAGGGTGGAGATGTCCGGTGAGGTCACCATCGACGCAGTCACGACCATCGACGGGAGCTTCATGCTGAATGGCGTCCCGGTTGGGACGTATACGGTCAGCTACGTTTCGGAGCACCACCAGGCTGTCAATGTCGATGGTCTAGAGGTTCTAGCGGGCGAGATCGCCGACGCCAGCACAGTGATGTCGTCAAAGGGCGAGACAACGGTCGTGGATGTCGTAGCGAATGTCGCGTCCTCTGTGGCCACGCAGGAGGCGATGCTGGTAGAGCGCAAGCTGGCCGCGACAGTCTCGGACACGATCAGCGCCGAGGAGATCCGCGGCGGCACTTCGTCTGACGCGTCCGAGGCCATTGAGAAGGTGACCGGCGTCACCACGATGAACGATTTCGTGTTCGTGCGCGGTCTGGATCCGCGCTACAGCGCGACGACCCTGAACAACGCGCTTCTCGCGAGCACCGAGCCCGAGCGCCGCGTTGTCCCGCTCGACCTATTCCCGGCAAGCCTGATTGACAGCATCAAGGTGCAGAAGACCTACGCACCTGACCTGCCAGGGGAGTTCTCCGCCGGACTTGTGCAGGTAGAGACCACTGAGTTTCCGACTCGGCCCACGCTCAGCGTGAGCTACTCGATAGGCTTCAACAGCCAGACGCAGGGACGCACGTTCCTCGACTACCCGGGCGGATCACGAGACTTTTGGGGAATCGACGATGGGACTCGAGCATTGCCGGAGGCCATACCGGTGGACCAGCGAGTGGACCGCTTCACCTTCGGACGCGACGAGCTGCAGGAGATCGGCCGCTCGTTCCCGACCAACTGGGAGCGTGTGCCGCGCGACCTGAGCCGGCCATCGATGAGCTGGAACGTCGTCGCCGGCAACACATTCGGCAAGCTCGGCGTGGTCGGGGCGCTGACGTTCTCGAACTCGCTGCTGTCGATCTTCGACCAGGAGCGGAACTTCTACTTTCCCAATCCGGAGGCTGCTCTGGGCAACCCAGATGCCGGTCCGCCCGTGCCCGCCAGTCAGTTCAACTACGACGACTCGACAGAGTCGGTTCGGCTCGGAGGCGTGCTCAACGTTTCCTACCAGTTCACGCCTGCGAACAAACTGTCGCTGCGCAACTTCTTCTCGCGCGACAGCGACGACTCCGCCCGCTACTACGAGGGCTTCTACGAGGACTTCGACACCGACATCCGCAATCAGCGACTGCGCTACATCGAGCGGACTGTGCAGAACTCGCAGCTCACTGGCGAGCACCTCTTCTCCGGGCTCAACAACAGCGTTTTTTCTTGGTCGATGTCCTATTCGAAGGCCACGCGCGACGAGCCCGACCTGCGCGAGAGCTTGCAAATCTATCAGCCCCGGACGGACTCCTTCCTTTTCTTCGACGACAGCCAGAGTGCATTCCGCATGTTCAACGACCTAGGGGAATCGATCCTGAACCCCTCCGTAGACATGCTCGTGCCGTTCTTCAAGGGTTCGTTCAGCGGCGCTGTGAAGTTCGGGGCGAACTACTCCTCGCGTGGCCGCGACTTTCGGTCGAGGCGGTTCAAGTACACACTGCGCAGTTCGCGGCGCCTTGATTTGCGACTGCCACCGAACGAGCTCTTCGCTGACGAGAACATTCATCCGCGGGCCCTGGAGGTGAGCGAGACGACGCGTGTGACCGACGCCTACCGCGCCACGCGGGACGTGTTCGGCTACTACGGGATGGTGGAACTCAACCTTGCCGCGCAGTGGCGCGTCATTGCTGGGCTGCGCATCGAGGACCTCGATCAGGACGTCACCACGTTCAACCAGTTCCTGCCTGCGACCGGGCGCGAGCCGGCTCCCTTCAACACGGTCAACTACCTGCCTTCGCTGAACGTCATCTACGCGATGACCCCCAAGCAGAACCTGCGCGGCGGATTCAGCCGCACGGTCTCGCGGCCCGACTTCCGCGAGCTGGCGCGATTCGGCTTCCTGGATCTCGTCGGCGGTCTGCAGACCATCGGGAACCCCGAACTCAACCAGACCAACATCGCCAACTACGACTTCCGCTGGGAGTACTTTCCGGGCAGCAACCAGATCTTGGCGGCCAGCTTCTTCTACAAGAACTTCGAAAGCCCCATCGAGCGGACAATCATCTCCGCGGTCGCCCTGCTTCGGACGTTCTCGAACGCCCGGGCCGCCAAGAACTATGGCTTCGAGTTCGAGTTCCGACGGGGCCTGGGCTTCGTCTCGAAGCAGCTGCGGGACTTTGCGGTCTCCTCGAACTTCACCCTTGTCGACTCGAACATCGATTTGGAGAACGTCGGCGACAGAGTCGTGCTGACGACCCTCAATCGGGCCATGCAGGGCCAGTCGCGCTACGTGACGAACCTGATCGCGGAGTGGGCGAGGCCAAAACTGCGGAGCACGGCGCGCTACTACTTCAACTACTTCTCGAGCCGCATTACGGATGTCGGCGCCTTCGGGCTCCCCGATGTAGTCCAGGACGGTCGCGGCACCATGGACTTTGTCTACGAGTTCATGATCAAGCCCGAGGGGCGCTGGAAGCTGCGAGTGGCAGCGGAGAACATCAACAACGCGCGCTGGTTCCTCACCCAGGGAGGCGAGACATTCCTCGGCTACCGCGAGGGGCGCACGCTGACGGTGGGCACCAGCTTCAGCGTCTTCTGAGCCCCAGGTGGTCCGCATTCGAGTTCTCATGCGCCACTCTGCTTCAGCCGAAGCGCCTGAACTCGATTGACCTACGAGTACAGTCTGTCGTCCCAATCTGTACCGGTCAACTGTGTGCAAATACAGTGACATCAATGACTTGCGTGAACGATCTAGCATTTCTGCAGTTCTTCCTCGAACTATGTGGGCTAGCTAGACGTGACTGTTCCAGCATGGTCGCAGGTGCCTGCGAATAGGGTGCCGGTCGGGGGCGAGGGTCTCTCTGCGGGGCGGGATTGCGGCCCATTTCGTGGCACGGCTGGGGCCGCCAAGTCGCTGATAGACTGAATTCTAGGCATGGACTACGACCTCCTGGTGATAGGTAGCGGTCCGGGCGGCTACGTCGCGGCAATCCGTGCGGCGCAGTACGGCCTGCGAGTCGCCGTCGTCGAGAAGGACGCCCATTTGGGCGGCACCTGCCTGCACGTGGGCTGCATCCCCACGAAGGCGCTGCTGCACTTCGCGGAGGTCTTCGAGTTGGCCCTGCACGGCGAGCGCATCGGCGTGCGTGTGGACAACGTCTCGGTGGACCTCGCGACGATGAACGAGCGCAAGGGTGAGATCGTCGCCAAGCACGCCAAGGGCGTTGGGCAGCTCTTCAAGAAACACAGGATCGACTCCATCCAGGGTTACGCGGAGCTGCGTGGCGGCGGTTCGGTTCATGTGACCGGATCCGATGCAGAGCGCACCTACACGGCGGGTCACGTGATCTTGGCCACCGGCTCGGAGGCTCGCATGCTGCCAGGTCTCGACCCGTCCTCAGATCGGGTACTCACCAACGTCGAGATCCTGGACCTCACTGAAGTGCCGAAGTCCCTTGCGGTCATCGGCGCTGGGGCTGTGGGCGTGGAGTTTGCCTCCATCTACCGCAGCTTCGGCTCGCAGGTTTCGGTGTTCGAGATGCTCCCGCGAATCGTGCCGCTGGAGGACGAGGACGCATCGGCTGCACTGGACAGGGCCTTCCGCGGGAGGGGCATAGAGGTCCTGGCCGGTACGGCGGTCGACGAGATCCGCACGATGGACTCGGGTGTCGAGCTCGCCTACACCGCCCCCAACGGCAAAAAGCAAGAGCGGGAATTCGAGAGGCTTCTCGTGGCAGTCGGCCGGAAGCCCAACACAACCAGGGTCGGTCTTGAACACACGGCGATCCAGACCGATAGGGGCTTCATTCCCGTCAACGGCTTCATGGAGACGGCCGAGATGGGCGTCTACGCCATCGGCGACATCGTGGCCGGTTCGCCGCAGCTGGCGCACACCGCGTCTGCCGAGGGTCTGGTCGCGGCGGCGCGCATCGCGGGGCAGGCCGTGGAGCCGATCGACTACAGCCGCAATCCGAACTGCACCTACTGCGAGCCACAGATCGCGAGCGTCGGCCTGACCGAGGCCGCGGCGCGGGATGCGGGGCGGGCGGTGAAGGTCTCGAAGTTCCCGTTCGCCGCCAACAGCAAGGCTTCGATCCTCGACAGCCACGTGGGATTCGTAAAGGTCGTCGCCGACCAGGAGTTCGGGGAGATCCTTGGCGTACACATCGTCGGACCGCAGGCCACGGAGGTGATCCACGAGGCGATCGTCGCCATGCAGAGCGAGGCTACGGTCGAATCGATGCGCTCGACGATTCACGCCCATCCGACTTTGTCTGAGGCGGTCGGGGATGCGTTCCACGGCATCTACGGGCAGGCCATCAATGCATGAGGCCGGCGCGGCCTCCGCGTTGGCCGAGCTCCCCGGTCCAAAGGAGGCCTTGGCCGTGTGCGAGACGCACGACCTGGGCCGCTGCGGTTACCGCGAGGCTTGGGACCTGCAACTCGACCTGGTGCTTCAGCGCAAGGCTGGTAGCATCTGCGATCAGCTCCTGTTTGTGGAGCACCCGCCGACGATCACGCTCGGACGGAACGCCGACGCTGCGAACATACTGGCCGCTCCGGACTTGCTGCGCGATCAAGGCATCGTTGTGGAGGAAACGGACCGCGGCGGGGACGTCACCTACCACGGCCCTGGGCAGGTCGTGGCTTATCCGATCCTGGATCTGCGCGAGTGGCGCCGTGATGTTGGGGCCTACCTGCGGTCGCTTGAGGAGATGATCATCGGCGCGCTCAGCGAGTTCGGCATTCGTGCCGGCCGTGCTGGCGGCATGACCGGTGTCTGGGTGGAAGGAGCCAAGGTTGCCGCCATGGGCGTGCATCTGAGCCGCTGGGTGACCTCCCATGGGATTGCGCTGAACGTGACGACCAATCTCAGCCACTTCGGGTTCATCGTTCCGTGTGGGCTGACCAAGCCTGTCACGTCGCTCGAGCGGCTGCTGCCGCGCGCTCCCGGCCGCGTGGCCGTGATCGACGCCCTGACGCGTAACTTCGGAGCGGTCTTTGGCCGGAACATGGTCAGGGTGCCAGGGACATGGCGCCACGATGGCCGCTAGAAGCAAGGAAAGCGAGGACGGATCCAAATGGGCGAAGTGATCATGCCCCAGATGGGGGAGAGCATCGTCGAGGGAACCATCACCAAGTGGCTCAAGGCCACTGGGGACACCGTCGAGCAGGACGAAGCGCTGTTCGAGATCTCCACCGACAAGGTCGATTCAGAAGTTCCGGCACCCTCGGCCGGAGTGCTGGAGGCGATCTTCTATCCGGAGGGCGAGACCGTCGAGATCAACACGACCGTCGCCGTCATCGGTGATGGATCCAAGGTCGGCCAGCACCAACCGCCGACCGGGGGTTCAGCGGACGCGGCCAGCCCCGAGCGGGCTTCTGCGCCTGCGTCGGCTGCTGTGACCCCGGCTCCCGCGCCGGACCCGATCTCGGAAGCACCCCCGTCCGGACGGGACGCCCGCGTGCGCAGTTCCCCGTTGGTGCGACGCATCGCTAAGGAGAAGGGAATCAATCTGGTCAATGTGGGCCCTGGAACAGGTGCTGGGGGCCGGATTAGCAAGAAGGACATACTGGCCTACGTAGAGCGCCAGGAGGCTCTGGCGGCTGCGCAGGCAGGGCCGGTGACGGCTTTCCCGCCAGCTCCGGAATCGCGTTTCGGCGCGTTCGATGTCGAGCCCCTCGCGGCGATGCGCGTGAGCATCGCCGAACACATGGTGCGCACGAAGCGCGTCTCCCCGCACGTATCGACGATTCATCCTGTCGACTGCACGAAGATCGCCGCGGTGCGCTCTGCGGCAAAGGACCGATTCCTCGAGCAGAACGGCACGAAGCTGACGTTCATGCCGTTCTTCCTGCAGGCCGCGGCATCGGCCCTCAAGGCATATCCGGTGGTGAATTCGTCGCTGGACGGCAAGGACCTCGTCATGCATCGGGACGTCAACATCGGCATCGCGGTGGCTCTGGACTGGGGCCTCATCGTGCCTGTCATTCCTGCAGCCGACGAGAAGAGCGTTCTTGGACTGCAGCGAGCAGTCAACGATCTTGCGGTTCGCGCCCGGTCGAAGGCGCTCAAGCCGGACGAAATCCAGCACGGCACGTTCTCCGTTTCCAACTACGGCAGCTACAACGCCCTGCTGGCGACTCCGGCCATCAATCAGCCGCAACTGGCCATCCTGGGCATTGGTTCGGTTACCAAGACGCCCGTGGTGATCAACGACGCGATTGCGATCCGGTCGATTGCCTACCTCACGCTCAGCTTCGATCACAGAGCAATTGACGGTGCGACCGCGGATCTGTTCCTCGAGCACATCCGAGGCACCATCGAGAACTGGTCCGCGCCTGTTCTGTAGGGTCGCTACCGAACGCGGCCAGCAAGGAGCGTGCTGTGCGAGTACTGGTTCCCAACCTAGGTTCGACATCCCTGAAGTTTCGGGTCATCGAGTTCCCGGGGGAGGAGGAGCTTGCCGGTGGTCGGATGCAGCGCATCGGCCAGTCCGGCGGTGACGCGGAGACCTACCGCGAGGCCATCGAGAGAGTTCTCGACGATGCGGGAACTGTGGACGCAGTCGGCTTCAAAGCCGTGCACGCGGGACCCCGGTTCCGGGGCACGTTTCTGATCGACGGCGACCTCTTGGCCGCAATGCGGGAGTTCGAACCCGCTGCGCCGCTCCACAACGGCATCTATCTCAAGGCGATCGCGGACTTCCGCGCCCTCTGCCCGGGGATACCGCTCGTGGCCGCCATGGAGACGGGATTCCACAAGACCATGTCCGCTGCCACCAGTACATACGGTGTGCCGGCGGAGTGGCGCGAGAAGCACGGGGTTCGGCGCTACGGCTTCCACGGCGCATCGCACCGCCATGTCGCAGAGCGGGCGCCCAAGGTCCTGGATCTGCCGCCGATGGGACTGCGAATCGTTTCCTGCCACTTGGGCGGAAGCTCGTCCATCTGCGCCATCAGGAACGGCGTGTCCATCGACATCAGCATGGGCTTCTCGCCCCAGTCGGGCATCGAGAGCGCAACCCGGCACGGGGACTTTGATGTGTTTGGCGCCCTCTTCATGATGGAGCGGCTCCAGCTCTCCCCGGAGGAGATGCGCGAGGTGCTTGTGCGGGACTGCGGCCTGGCAGGCCTGTCGGGCATTGCGGGCGGTGACCTGCGCGACATCGAAGCTGCAGCGGCCAACGGCAGTGCCAGCGCGGCGCTCGCGATCGAGGTGTTCGCATCCCGCATCCGCATGACGATCGCATCGTATGCGTCGCTGATGGGTGGTCTGGACGGCGTTGTCTTTACGGGCGGCATCGGCGAGAACGCGACCGCCTTGCGTCTCAAAATTTGTCGCGGGCTTGAGTTTCTCGGTCTCGAGATCAGCGAGGAACGCAACGCGAACGAGCAGCCCGACTGTCGCGTCAGTCGCGAGGGCAGCGCCGTGGCCTGCATCGTGCTGGCCGCCGAGGAGGAGCTGGTGGTCGGCCGCGAGGTCTACCGGCTCCTTTCGTCCGCCTTAGGCGTGACCCTAGGGGAGCAGAAGAATGCCCTTGGCGAGCGCAATTAGGGCGACGACCACGCCCGCCGCGATGGCAAGTCCGTTCAGGTCGACACGGAATCGCTGGTAGAACGCACCCAGCCCTTCGCTCAGGCGCAGGTCGAAGAGGTGCACGAACAGTAGTTCGCGTCCCTCCGGTGCGACCTCCACCTCCTGGCCCGTGGCCTCGTCCCACCGGGAGACTTGGTCGAGGCGTGCGTAGAACGGCTCCAGGCGTCGCTTCGGCTCCGGGGGCGTGAGCAAGCTGACCGCGGCTAGGGCGGCGAAGCCGACCAGCATCGAGATGCCGAAGTTTGCGGCCTCCCACTGCAGCAGCACGCCGTACTGGGTATACGTGAGCCAGAAGAACACGGAGGACGAAAGGACGAGGCTGGCGAGCGCGCCCCAACGGTTGGACCGCCGCCAGGAGATCGCGCCGAACATGCTGATGCCCATGAAGGCCGCGATGGTCTCGGTGAACAGGAACGCCTGCAGCACGTTGCCCACGAACAGGCCGAACACGACGCCCAGTGCCGTTATGCCGACTCCGGCCAGGCGCCCGGACCACAGATAGTGCCGGTCGCTCCGGTCGCGTGCGATGTAGCGGCCGTAGAAGTTGCGGGTGAACAGCGCCGCGCTGTCCACCATGAACGCGGATCCAGTGGACATGTTCGCCGCGAGGACACAGGCGATCATCAGGCCGACTCCACCGGGGAAGAGCAGCTCCCGCGTGGCGTAGCCGAACGCATCCTCTGGGTCGGCGAACACCGCCTCGCCACGTTGGATCAGGAGCGTTGCCACGATGATCCCGACCAGGGCCCACCCGATCGTGCAGAAGCGCTTAATGAAGTTGCCGCAGGCCATCCCTAGGCGGCATGAGAACTCGTCGCGGCCTGTTCCCACGCTCGCCAGGATGTGTGGCTGGGCCACAATGCCGATCAGCCCGTTCAGGGTCAGCATCACGATCGTGAAGACGCCAACGTCGCCGGGAGTGACCATCGACAGCATCCCCGGTTCCAGTGCCTCGCTGATGCCCGTGAATCCGCCCGTCTCGCGCAGTCCGATCGGGATGAGCAGGAAGCTCAGCGCGATGATGAACGCGCTCTGGACGAAGTCGGTGTAGGCCGCCGAGACCAGCCCGCCGACGAAGCTGTAGAGCAGGAACGTGGCGGTCATGGCGAGCACGACGGTGTTGGCCGAGACGACTTCGCCCGAGGCGACGCTGACGAGCTTGCCTGCGCCCTTGAGCATGGCGCCCATGTTGAAGGTGAAGTAGGCCAGCGCGAAGACGCTGTAGACGGCGCCCATCCACTCGCCGTAGCGGTCTTCGTAGACCTCGCCCGTCGTTGTGCGCCGGAATCGCCGGAATAGCGGCGCAAGGATCCAGTAGAACGGCGTGATGAACAGGTTCTTCCACTGGTACCAGATGCCCGAGTAGCCGGACTGGTAGACCTTGCCAGCGAGGGAGACGGGCATTTCGGCGTGGGTGCCGACGCCTAATGCCTGGCCAATCACGAGCCACGCGTTGAAGCTGCGGTTGCCTAAAAAGTAGTCCGCGGTCTTGCTGACTCGCCGGGCGGCCCAGAGACCGACGGCGACCATCAGCGCGAAGTAAAGGGCAATGACCGTCCAGTCGACGGTCTGGAGGCTCGTCTCCACGGTCGAACTCGCCATTATACGGGCGAGTTGCGGGCCGCCAGAGCGTACACACCGTACACGGCTGCGCTCGTGGCGATCCCCGCTGGTACGGGATCGAGCCAGTGCCACAGCATGCCCGGAGCCCACTGCGCTACCGCGGCTGCTCCCAATGCGGCGCCGATCGCGGTCAGAGCCACGCGCTGTCCGGGTCGTTTCCAGTACAGTCCTACGACCAAGGGCACGAACAAAGTGACGGTCAGAAGGCTGTAGAACACGCGCAGCGCCGCGATCACGGACCGCAGGCGAAGAGCCAGCAGGACTCCCAGGATGCCGCCTACGACCGCTCCCGCGCGGGCCACGGGAAGCAAGCGCCGCTCGCTGACCCTGCCCGTCAGGTCCCGGGCGACGGCCGTGCTGATCATGAACAGCACGGCGTCCGCGGAGCTCAGCTCTGCCGAGAGGATCGCTGCCAGCATGAGACCCCCCAGCCATGCAGGAGCGACCTCTCCAAACAGCTTCACCAGAGCCACTCCCGGGTCGTCCAGCGCAAAAAAATGCGCCCGGGCCGTCATGCCGAGCAGCACTGGCAGACAGGCGTAGCCGAGCAGGATCATGGCCTGGATGCCGACGCCCCTGCGGACAGCCTCCTCGTCGCGAGCGCCGTACACCTTCTGCAACACCCCTGGGGACACGACGAAAGCAGGTGCCAGCAACAGTACGAGGTCGACCGTGTCGCGCACGCCCCCGCCCATCAAGGAAAGCGCACTCGTCCCACTGGCCGCCGCGGCGAGGGCCGGCCAGCCGCCGGCGCTGCGGATCAACCAGGGCACCGAGACGAGGAACCCCGCCGCCTTGACCGCGACCTGCACAAGATTCACCCGGGAGGCCGAGCGCAATCCTCCCATGGCGAAATATAGAGTCGCGAGAGTGCCTCCGAGAACGGCGCCCCAGCCTTCTGTCACCCCCGCGCCGACACTAAGCACATAGCCGATGGCGATGATCTGGCCAGCGAGGATGGCAGGCGAGCCGACGAGGAGGATGACCGCCGCTACGCGGCTTGTCGTCTTGCCGTAGCGGACTTCTAGGTAGTCGCCGACCGTGTAGAGGTCTCGTGCGGAGGCCTCTCTCCAGAGGCGAGGGCCGATGGTCGTGGCCAGCAGCAGCGATCCGAGGCCAGCGGAGCCGACCCACCACCACGCTGGCAGCCCGATGGTGTAGCCCAGCTCGGCGGCACCGACTGTGCTGCCGGCACCAAGGTTTGCGGCGAGGAGAGTCGTGCCGAGAAGGCCCGCGGACAGGCTGCGGCCCGCTACGAAGAACTCTCCTGGACCCCGGACCCTGCGCGATGCCAAGGCGCCCACTGCCACAAGCAGCAGGCCGTAGGCGATCAGTAGGAGCACCACGCCTCGCCGTGGACCGGACCTAGTCGAGCGCAGTCGAAACAGCTTGTTTCGCTCGTGCTGTCTTGGCGTCCCCAGCGGGATTTGAACCCGCGTTGCCGCCGTGAAAGGGCGGTGTCCTGGGCCGGGCTAGACGATGGGGACGCTTGCAACCGGGACGCAGCAACGCATTCCCTGCTCCGATGCTAGCATGCCCCGAGCCTGGCAGTGGGTCCTAGCGTCTGGCGACCAAGCCCTCTTCGGACACAGGCATCGCTTGGGCGGCGATCATGTCGCCGTCCTGCAGCCCCGATAGGATCACCGCTTCCGTGTCGTTCATGGAGCCCACCTGCACCGGACGCTGCATGAAGCTTGCTCCCTCCTGCAACCAGACCACAGTGTTGTCGTCGACCGTGGCGAGAGCAGCCCGCGGGACGACCAGGGCGTTCTCGATCTGCTCTATGATCACGTCGCCGCTGGCTGAGAGGTCTGGCTTGATGCGCTCGTCCACAGCCTGGATGGCGATCGAGACGGGCACCTGCTTGATCCACTCGCCACGAGTTCCCGAGGATCCCGGAGGACCGCGGCGTCCGCCACTAGAGCTGCTGTTCACAGCCATGGCGCCAACAGATTGGACCTCTGCGTCGAACACGACATCGGGATAGGCGTCCAGTCGCACCTTGACGGGGGCGCCGATCTTCACGAGTTGGCTGTCGGCTTGGTTGAGCTGTGCGTAGACCGCCATGTTGGAAAGATCGACCACGCGCATGAAGAACGACCCGCCGTACACTTGGTCGCCCGGCGAGGCCTGCTGGAACGAGCCTCGCGAGAACATGGTCTCGATGACGACCAGCCCGCCGACTGGCGTCCGGAGGCGCATCTTGTCCAAGTCTGACTCGGTCCTCGACATGCGCTTCTGGTCCTGCTCGACGGAGATTTCCAGGCTGCGACGCTCTGCGCGGTCTGCCTCCTCCTGTAGCCTCACCTCGTTCTCGAGCTGCGCGGTGGACGCACGGCCCTCCTGCGCGGTCAAGTCGAATATCTCTGCCTGTATGGCCGACCGGACCTCTGCCGTCTGCAGGTCCAGCGCGGCCTTCTCGGCCTCTGCCTTCGTAGTCCGGTAGGTCTGCCGGAGCGTCTCGGTCGCGATCAGAATCTCTGCCTTGCGGGTCCCAGCTAGGGATCGCGTCTGGGCCAGATTAGAGGCGTAGTCGTCCAGGATGTCCTGGGTTCGCTTCGACTCGAACTCGGCGACCACGTCACCTGCTTCGACTATGGTGCCCGCCTCAGCCAAGGTCTCGATGATGAGACCGCCTCCGCCGCCCCGGTCACGACCGCCCTCCATGCGGGGCGCGCGGATCATGGCGAAGTTTGTTGCACCGACCGTGCCCCCAATCCGAATCGCCCGCGTGAAGGTAGATGTCTCCGCGACCACGGTGGGAACGGATCCGGTCTGCGCGTCGACCACCTCCGTGGTTGTGCCCTGCATTGCGGCGAAGATCGCGACGCCGGCCACGACGCCGGTCATCGCCAGCAGCCCGACGACCCATCCAGGAAGCTTCGGCGGTTCCTCCTCAGGGTCGGGAACCAGTGCGGGCCCGGTACCGGGAGCCGGAGGTGGCAGCGGATCTACTTCCGGTGCCGCAAAGAACCACGGACGAAGCCACTGGGTGTCTGGGTGCGTGGTTGCAATCCACATAACTACTCCTGAACGGTCCGAGCCGCGACAACGTCAAAGACGAAACACGAGCGGAATTGGTTATGACCGCAGGGACGGGAATCTTGTGGTAGAGGCTGCATGCAAGCGCCTGCCCGCAATTGGACCCCCCGTGTGGGGCCTGGAGGGCGGATTTCGCAATACAATGTGGGCGAGTCCTGCGGCGCGTGTCGCCCGACGGTCGCACAGTGCGTGCGGCGAATCCCCACCGTCGGCTTCCTATTGATTGGCGCCCGCTCTAGATTTCCATGGCCAAGGCTGTTCGCCCCCTCACTGTTCGCTTGTGGTTGCTCCTCGCACTCATTGCGCTTACAGCGTCCAGCGGATGGTCCGCCAGCCAAGGGGATGCCCAGGCGATTGCAAGCTACCTGGAGCATGTCAGGGTCCTTGCCGATCCGGCGATGGGCGGCAGAGGGGCCGGCATGCCCGGTCTGGAGCAAGCGGCCGGCTACATCGAAAAGCAATTCGAGGATGCGGGCCTGCAGCCCGCCGGCGTCGACGGTACGTTCATGCAGCCGTTCGAGGTCACGACAGACGCCAGCATGGGCGAGACCAACATCCTGCGCGTCACCCGTGGCGACGGTTCCGAGGACCTGGAGCTCAACGAGGACTTCATCCCAATCAACTTTTCGGGCAGCGGAGTTGTCGAGGGTGACCTGGCGTTCGTCGGCTACGGCGCGACGGCAACCGAGTTCGGCTACGACGACTACTTCCATATGGACGTGCGCGACAAGCTCGTGATCGTGCTTCGATACGAGCCCGACTTCTTCCACGAGTCGGAAGGGGATGAGGAGGAGGGCCGGCGGCGGCGCGAGCGGCGCTACACCCGCCACTCGCACCTGATTGCGAAGGCGATCCAGGCACGTCACCGCGGCGCCAAGGCCGTGCTGCTGGTGGACGCGCGCACGCGGGGCCAGCGCGCGGACCGCCTGATCCGCTTCGGCAGCGTTTCCGGGCCGACGGACGCCGGGATTCCCATGGTCCAGGTGCACCGTGATGTCGTCGAGAGCTGGCTGCGCGGCTCGGGCAGCTCGCTGCGGTTGCTGGAGCGCGACATCGGGCTCTCGAAGCAGCCCCAGTCGTTCACGCTGGGACCGGCGCTGCGCGTGCGGCTCGAGGTCGACGTGCAGCACGAGCGTGCCACCGTGCGGAACGTCGCGGGGTACCTACCTGGTAAGTCCGACCAGTACCTGGTCCTCGGCGCCCACTACGACCACCTCGGCCTCGGCGGGGAGGGCTCGCTCGCGCCGAGCCAGCACGGCAAAGTGCATCCTGGCGCTGATGACAACGCCTCTGGCGTCGCCGCAATCATCGAGCTGGCTCGGCACTACAGCGCCAGTGACACTCAGGCCCGTCTAGGCCTGCTGTTCCTGGCCTTCGCTGCGGAGGAGATCGGTCTCCTGGGCTCCAGCCACTGGGTCGACAATCCGACGCTGCCGCTCGAGAACGCTGCGGCCATGCTGAACTTCGACATGGTCGGACGGATCAAGGACCGGCGGCTCTTCGTCGGCGGCCTGGGCACGGCGGCCGAGCTCGAAGCGATCGTCAAGGGTGCCGCCAAGAATCACGATCTCCGGCTGGACAAGTCCTCCAGCTCAGCAAGCTCTAGCGACCACACGTCGTTCGCCTCGAAGAATATACCCGTGCTCTTCTTCTTCTCTGGGCTGCATTCGGACTATCACAAGCCGAGCGACACGGCTGAGAAGATCAACGGCGAGTCCGCAGTGCAGCTGCTCGGCGTTGCCCGGGACGTCATCGGGGAGATCGATGCGCAGCAGCAGCGGATGGCCTTCGTCGAGAGTGCACCCAGGGGTCACGGCGGGCGGGACACACCTGGCGGCGGATCCGGCTACGGTCCGTGGTTCGGTTCCGTCCCCGACTTCGGCGAGGTGCCGAACGGCGTCAAATTCGCCGACATTAGGGTCGATTCCCCGGCGAAGGAGGCAGGCCTGATGGGCGGGGACATCCTGACGCACTGGAATGGTGATGCGGTCCAGAACCTGCACGACTTCACCTATGCGCTCCGGGCGTCGGCGGTGGGCGACGTCGTGACGGTGCGCTTTCTGCGCGACGGCAAGGAGATGACCGCGGAGGTCACCCTGGCCGAACGCCCCTAGTCGGTCGGTCCGGCGAGCGGTGAGCTGAGCCGGCTCATTCACCAATGCTAGCGACGAGAGCCGCTCCGAGTCTGCTCTGGCAGCTGGCGGTCAGGGACTTTCGCCGACGGTACGTTGGATCCCTGCTCGGCTGGCTCTGGGGTGTGGTCCATCCTCTGGTCCTGCTGGTGGTCTACACCTTCCTGTTCCGGTTCGCCTTCCACGCGCGGCTGCCCCAAGAGGAGGCTACCGACAGCTACACGCTGTTCCTCTTGGCGGGCATGGTGCCATGGCTACTTTTCTCGGAGACGGTGTCGCGGTCCGCGTCCTCGGTGACCGACCACGCGAGCCTAGTGAAGCGGAGCGTGTTTCCATCCCAGCTTCTGCCTCCCAGCGTCCTCGTTTCGGCGGGGATCGACCACCTGCTCGCGTTGGCGGTGCTGCTGATCGCGGCGGTTGTTCTGGGCCATGGCGTCGGAGCGTCGCTGTTCCTTCTGCCGCTTTACGCCCTACCGCTGGGGCTGCTGGCCGTCGGGCTGGGATGGACGTTGGCGGCCCTGCACGTCTACTTCCGCGATACCGCCCAGATTCTGACCGTGGTCCTAACCGCCTGGTTCTGGGCGACGCCGGTGTTCCTGCCGGAATCCTTCTACCGAGGTCGCGTGGACTTCCTGCTCGAGTGGAACCCTCTGCGCACTGTCATGCTCGGATATCGCGGGGCGATTCTCGGTGGCCGATTGCCGACGCCCGCGGTGATGGCAGGGCTCGTTGCCGCAAGCCTGTTGGCCTTTGGTCTGGGGTGGCTGATCTTCCGGCGAGCGAAGCGGGGATTCGCCGATGTCCTCTAGCCCATGTTTGCCACCCCATTTCACAAGTCATTTGCAACGAGCACATTGCGGTCGCCGAATCAGGCGTGTGGCACTGCAGTCCGTGCATTTTTCTTTCGTCGTCTGGGCTGGACGACCAGCTTGCGGACCCCGCCCGGCGAGGCGTCCACGCCCAGCCGCTCGTGGATCGCCCGCTGCCAGGACTCGGCCCGCGTCGCCTTGCGCACGTGCAGCATGCGTCCGTCCGCCTGGCGGAAGACCGCGGTCACCCGCCGCTGGCCCGCCAGGCGACGGCGCAGCGTCGTCCAGCGGGCCGTCTCCCCGCCCGCCCGCAGGCGCTGCCGGACCACCGGGACCAGCTGGCAGGCGAGCACCGACAGGCACAGGTGGCCCTCGCCGCGCGCGGGCTTGCGGTGGTGGATCGGACGCAGTCCCAGTTCGCTCTTGAGGGAGCGGAAGACAGCCTCCAGGTCGGTCAGCGTCACGCAGGTGCGCCACAGCCGCCCGGCGTCCCAGCCGACGCTGCTGGTGCGCAGGCCGTGGACCCCGGGATGGGTCGCCCCGCTGTCCTCCAGCGGCTGCCGCTTCCAGGCCACCGCCGTCGCGTTGCGGCCCCTGTCGTCCGCCTGCACGTCGATCGCGCAGTGCGGTGCGGCGGACGGATGGCGGGCCTGCAGCCGTCCGATGCGCTGCCAGACCTTCTCCACGCGCCTGGTCGTGCCCTGGCGCGACAGGCCCTCGTGCAGCGTCCGCAGAGCCGTCTCGAGGCGCGCGCCGGCCTGCCCCGCCATCGCCCGCTCCTGCTCCGCCCGCTGCGCGGACGCGCAGCGCAGGCGCGTCTCGCCGTTCCCGTCCGTCGCGGCGCAGGCCAGCACGCGCTGCCCGCCGGGCGGTGCCGATGGCCACCGCCCGGCTCTCGTCGAAGACGCGCCGCCGCTCGCGCAGCCAGGCGCCGTTCCCCTCCGTGGCGAGCCCCCTGTCGAGCACGACGGCCGCCTCGGGCGGCGCGTCCAGGGCCGTCAGCATGGCCTGCAGCGTGCCGCCCTCGGCGACGTTGCTGGCCAGGATCCTGGAGCGGCGCGCGAAGCCGCTGGCGTCCAGCGCCAGGCCCAGCGTGAGCGGTGGACAGTCGTGGCGCTTCTCCCTGGAATGGCCGCGGCGGGCCAGCGGCTGCCGGTCCGCCGCGCCCTCGAAGCACGTGCTGGTCCGGTCGTGCAGGGTGACGGTGGGCTGCAGGTCGAACAGGTCGGCGGCGCGCTGGAGGAGACGCGTCTCGATCGTGTCGCGGTGGCGCAGCAGGCGGTCGCTGGCGCGCTGCAGGGCGTTCCGGCCCATGGTTTCGCAGTCGCAGCCAGTGCCACGCGGCGCGCACGGAGGCCGGCGCGGCCATGCGGCCGACGAGGCTGCCGAGGACGACGGCGCGCTGCGCATCGGACAGGCCCAGCTCCTCGAGCAGGGACGGCCGACGGGTCGTCGGCGCCGTCGGCCGGGGCCGCCGGGCCCACGGGAGAGACGCCGGCCTGCACCAGCTGGGCGGCGCTGCGCTGGGCCTCGTCCCTCGACCGCGGGGCAGCAGGCCCCGAACTCGAGGGACCGCTGGGGGGGGCGAGGATGCGCTCGATGCGGGCGCACAGCGCTGGCCAGTCCTCGCGCGCCAGGGCGAAGTGACGGCCGAGGTTGCGCAGGGTGCGCTGGCGCACCTTGGAGCCGCAGCGGACGAGGCGGTGGGTGAAGTAGGGCTCCTGGCCCTTGGCGCGGGGTCGAGTGGGGGTCCGGCGGACGAACAGGCTCCGATGGGAGCAGGCCCTGGGACGGGAGTCAGGGAATTGTAATTTACTATGGCACTGCATTTGGGGTTTCAGGGGGCTGGCCGTTGAAAACCAACGACTTGCAGCGCAAAACACGCCGAATTCGGCCAAAATCGCTCCTCGCTTGGCGAACTTGGGCTAGGCGACTGGAGACGGCGATGTGGACGGATTTGCTTGGAACATGGCGGGCAGCGTGTGCTGGAGGCCGTAGTCCTCTCCGCGTCCGGAACCGCTCGTCGCGGCTTGTAGTCCGTGGTAAGCTGCGATTGCGATCCGAGGATGTGCTCGTTTCGGCCACGGTCGGGTCCGTTCGCCATCCGCGGGCTGGGGCCCGCAGGACGGCTGCGAAGCAGAGCCGGTCCCAGGGAGCTTAGGTCTGGGTGGTGTCGAACGTTGCGGGAACAGAACCGGGCATCTGGACGGGTCGCTCAGGTCTGGCCGCGAGGTGGCGTGTCGACAAGCCCTGCCCAGGGTGTGTCGAGAGCCTGTGCTCCGCTCCCTTGATCCCCGGCTCGGCATGGAGAGTGGACATCGAGTCGGACACCAGCCACAGAAACGCACAATGCGACCGATGCCCGATGCCGCGACTTGGAGGGGCCCGTCTGTGAATGGCGTCGGATCCCGCAACCGCTCGTCTTCGTCCGCCCTCGCCAGCGCCGCCGTCTCACTTGGGCGTGACCTCTGGAGTGCGGCGTTGACAACGCGTGTCCTGATCCCGTTCGCCGAGTAGGGTTGGGACGTCCGGCTATGCGCTGGTGTCCTGTTGCGGAATGTCGCTGAGATCACGACCGACGTCGGTGCAGCGCGCAGCTGACTTGGCGTCTGTAACGCAGCAGGCAGCCAACCGCCATAGTAGGAAGCTCATGTTCGCTCGGCAGTCAGTGCGTTGCGCAGTTTGCTCGGCAAGGTAGCAGCGAGCCAGGTCTTGCATCCAAGGCGGCACGTTGCTGCGTAATGGTTCACTGAGAGAGAATTCCGAGTGCGCGACCCAGTCACATTGATGTCGGCGCTCGCGGTGAGGAGGCTCGGCGGAACCGAGTGCCAGCCCGGGGCCCAGCGCAGTTTGGCTGAGCGCGTGTTTGGGCAGAAGCGATGGACTGCGGGCGCTCTGCTCGCCAGCGCCACGGGCTTCTGAGGGGTAGATAGGGGTTTACTATGCGACATTCGATTCATTCGCTGGGCGGGGTGATCATCCGATCGCTTGCGACTATGGCAATCCTGCTGGCGGTCGCCGGCTTGGCCCTGGCCCAGGATCAGGGCCGACTCACGGGAACGGTGGCAGACGACTCGGGAGCGGTCATCCCGGGTGCACCAGTTGCGGCACGCAACGTCGCGACGGGCGTCGTGCAGACTGTCGAAAGCAATGAGAACGGCGTGTACGCGTTCTCGTACATGGCGCCCGGCGACTACGAGGTCACGGTCGAGTACCCGGGCTTCAAGAGTGCGCGGACAATGGTGACCGTCGAGACCGGGTACGCGCGCACGGCGAACTTCGCTCTGGAGATTGGCGAGGTCACCGAGGTCGTGACCGTCGAGGCCACGACGCCGCTCCTGGAATCCACGACCTCCTCGGTCGGCCAGTTCATCGAGCGCGAAACTGTGTTCAACATGCCGCTGCAGAGCCGGCGCAGCGCCTCGCTTGTCCGGTTGATGGGCAACATCTCGTTCCGCTCCGAGGACGGCGGGGAGCAGGTGCCCAAGTTCTCGATGGCTGGCGGACGATCCCAGAACCAGATGTGGACCTTGGACGGCTCAGTTGTCCAGAACATGGCGATCGGCACCCAGCAGCTCGCCCTGAACCCGCCGGCGGAGTCCCTACAGGAGTTCAAGGCGGAGATGAACAACTACTCCGCCGAGTACGGACGAGCCGGTGGCGGGTTCATCGTCATGACAACTCGCAGCGGCACCAACGACCTGCACGGCGCGGCCTACGAGTTCTTCCGCAACGACGCGATGGACGCCCGGCCGTTCTTTGCTCGGGATCTGGCTCCGTTGCGCTACAACATCTTTGGCACCTCGCTGGGTGGCCCGATCGCCAAGAACAAGGCGTTCTTTTTTTTCAACTACGAAGGGGCTAGGCGACGGGACGGCGTTACGTACTCCAACGACGACGTGCCGCACCCGATTGAGACCACGGGCGACTTCTCGAATCGGGCCGGCCTGACGCTGATGGATCCGATCGCGGGAGTCCCTTTCGACGACAACACGATCCCGCAGTCACGCATCGATCCGCTCGCCCGGCAGATCGTCACGCTCTACCCCGCGCCCAACGTGTCGGGTGATCTGTCCCGAGCGCCAGCGAACAACTTCGTGAACAACGCCTCGAATGGACTCGACCAGAACTTCTTCACCGGCAAGTGGGACCAGAACATCGACGAGAACGACCGGCTGTCGGTCCGGTTCATGTACGTGGAGGCTCCGCAGAACATTCCGGCCGTGTACCCGAACGACTTCGCCGACCCACGGGCGGGGATCCGCAAGAACCGCCACCACAACACGACGGTCAACTGGATCCACAACTTCTCCCCGACCGTGATCAACGAGTTCCGGTTCAACTGGGGGGACCGGCTGCACATCAACCGCTCCGCAGCGCGGAACTCGGGCAAGAACGGCGAGTTCGGGATCGCCGGGGTGAACCCCGAGTCGTTTGCGCGGATCAGCGTCAACGGCCTGACCCGGCTCGTTCCGGGCAACCAGGAGCGGATCCAGACCCCCATCCGGACGATCGAGCTCGTCGAGAACCAGACCATCGTGCGCGGCGCCCACCAGCTCAAGTACGGGTTCACGTGGCGCTACTCGCGCAACATTGATGACCAGAACAACCAGACCGGGGGAGTCTTCAACTTCGGTAACCGTGCGACGGGGGTTGGACTCGCCGAGCTGCTGCTGGGCCATGTCGGGTCCGCTTCGATCAACGACGCCGACATTCTGGACCGTCGGACCGACTACTTCGGGTTCTTCGTCCAGGACGACTGGCGGGCGACCTCGAAGCTGACCCTGAACTTTGGCTTGCGCTACGAGGTCGACACGCCGCTGTGGGACAAGAACAACCGCCTGAACGGCTTCGACTTCGACCAGACCAATCCGGTCTCGGGCGTGCCGGGCGTGGTTACGTTCTTCGGCCGTGACGGGCTGGACAAGTACTCGCACGACTTCTACCTCGGCGCGTGGGGCCCGCGGGTCGGTGTTGCGTACCAGCTCACCCCGAAGACCGTCATCCGCAGCGGGTACGGCATCAACTACTACGGGGCGTACCGTGGCGCCGTGCCGAACGCCTTCTCGCTCGGATTCAGCACGCAGGGCAGCTTCACGTCGCCGGACGGCGGGTTCACCCGGGCGCTCACCTTCGCGGACGGCATGCCCGCCACGGAGGCCGCGGAGCTCGGACCGGCGTTCGGGGCGGTGGAGCTTGGCCAGCGGCCCTCCGTGTCGCCGCAGTTCTTCCGCCGGGGGCATCGCAGCGCGATGGTCCAGCAGTGGAACCTCGGCATCCAGCATCAGCTGCCGAAGGACGTTCTGATCGAGACGAGCTACATGGCCAACATGGGCCACCGGCTCGGTGGCGCCAACGTCAACTGGAACGTCATTCCGCTGGTTGGCGGACAGGGCCCGGCGCGGCAGGCCCAGAGCCTGCGCAGGTTCCCGATCTTCAACGGTGTCAGCCAGCGATCGGCGGACTGGGGCAACTCCTCCTACCATTCGGGCAACCTCAAGGTGGAGAAGCGCTACTCGGCGGGGTTCAACATGCTCATGAACTACACGTGGGCGAAGTATCTCGACGATGTGGAGGGCGGCTCGGAGCTGTCGGAGTTCCAGGGCAACCGCAACACCCATCCCGAGCTGCGGCACCTCGACCGAGGCTACTCCGGCAGCGACATTCGCCACCGGCTGGCCCTCAGCGCGGTCTACGAGCTGCCGTTCGGGAAGGGTCGGCAGTTCCAGTTCAGCAACGGCGTCCTCGAGGCGATCGCTGGCGGTTGGGGGCTCGGAGTGATCACCGAGTTCCGGACTGGCTCACCCTTCGTGGTCGTTGAGAACACCAACCGGAGCAACACCTTCGCGGCGGCGCAGCGGTCGAACATCCTGGGCGACCCAGAGCAGCAGTCGCAATGGCGAGACAATGTCAAGGGCGAGACGTTCTTCGACACGAGCTTGTTCGCGGCTCCTGGCGACGGCATCGTGGGGTCCGCCCCGTCGTCGATCTGCTGTGGACCTGGTCTCGCCAACGTCGACTTCACGGTCCACAAGTGGTTCGACATCACCGAGCGGGTGCGGCTGCAGTTCCGCGGGGACTTCTACAACTTCCCCAACCATCCGCAGTTCGCGAACCCCGAGGAGCGGCGCGGCCGTGGCGGCTTCGGGCGCATCGCGAGCACGCTGCGCGGCACGGGTGGCCGGGTGTCGCAGCTCTCGCTGCGCGTGGAGTTCTAGACCGGCCGCGCGGCCGCTACTTCCGGGCCGCCGGCATCGCCGGCGGCCCGCGCTAGCTCTGCCCGATGGCAAGTGCCCTATCTGGCGTTCCAGGCAGCCGGCCTAGTCCGGGACGGACTAGGCCGCCGTGAGCTAGACACCGCTGGGGAATGGCACAGGCAGGCGTCCTCGTCTTAGCCCAAGTTTGCCACACCATTTCATAAGTCGTTTGTAATGAGCACATTGCGGTCGTTAAATCAGGCATGTGGCACTACATTCCGTGCATTTTCCCTTCGTCGCCTGGGCTGGACGACCAGCTTGCGGACCCCGCCCGGCGAGGCGTCCACGCCCAGCCGCTCGTAGATCGCCCGCTGCCAGAACTCGGCCCGCGTCGCCTTGGGCACGTGCAGCATGCGTCCGTCCGCCTGGCGGAAGACCGCGGTCACCCGCTGCTGGCCCGCCAAGCGACGGCGCGCTCGGAGGCCGGCGCGGCCATGCGGCCGACGAGGCTGCCGAGGACGGCGGCGCGCTGCGGACCGGACAGGCCCAGCTCCTCGAGCAGGGACGGCGGACGGAGCTGCCGCATGGCCCACAGGGCGACGTGCTCGACGCCGACCGAGCGCGGGCGGACCAGCTCCAGGGAGTCGACGTCGACTCGCGGCAGAGCGGCCGCCGGGTCGTCGGCGCCGTCGGCCGGGGCCGCCGGGCCCACGGGGGAGACGCCGGCCTGCACCAGCTGGGCGGCGCTGCGCTGGGCCTCGTTCTCGACCGCGGGGGAGCAGGCCCCGAGCTCGAGGGAGCGCTGGGGGGGGGGGGGGCGAGGATGCGCTCTACGCTGGCGCACCCTGGAGCCGCAGCGGACGGAGCGGACGAGGCGCTGGGTGAAGTGGGGCTCCTGGCCCCTGGCGCGGGGAAGGGTGGGGGTCCGGCGGACGAACAGGCTCCGATGGGAGCAGGCCCTGGGACGGGAGTCAGGGAATTGCAAGTTGCTGTGGCACTGCATTGGGGGTTTCCGGAGGCTGGCCGTTGAAAACCAACGACTTGCAGCGCAAAACACGCCGAATTCGGCCAAAATCGCTCCTCGCTTGGCGAACTTGGGCTAGGAGGGCTCGCCAACGGCGGCCCGCGGCGTACCTAGAATAGGGCGGGCGGCGTTGCCGCCAGTCCAGGCCGTGGCCCGAGTGGTCTTCAACGCCGTTTCGAAGCACTTCGGGCAACGCGCATCGCAGCGACTCAGGAATCTTGTCTGGCCCACTTCCGAACCTCGCCAAGATGGAACCTGGGCGCTGCGCGACGTCTCGTTCGAGGCGGAGACTGGCGAGACCCTGTGCCTCGTCGGGGCCAACGGCTCCGGCAAAAGCACCGCGCTCCAGTTGGCTGCCGGCATTCTCGAGCCCACCAGCGGAACCGTCGCGGTCGAGGGCCGGCTGGCCGCGCTGCTCGAACTCGGAGCCGGATTCCATCCCGAGTTCACGGGCCGCGAGAACGCCAAGCTGAGTGCGGCCTTGTTCGGCCTCTCCGCTCGAGAGACGCGCGTGCGGTTCCCGGAAATTGAGGAGCTGGCTGAGATTGGGGGCTTCATGGACCGTCCCGTCAAGAGCTACTCCTCGGGCATGATCGTGCGACTTGCCTTCGCCGTCGCAGTGAGCGTGGAGCCCGAGGTGCTGCTTGTTGACGAAGCGCTCGCCGTTGGCGACTACTACTTCCGTCAGCGCTGCATGCGGCGTGTGCACGCGCTGCGTCAGCGTCAGGTAACGATTCTCTTCGTGTCGCACTCCATGGCCGACGTGCAGGCGCTCGGCACCCGTGCACTTTGGCTGGACCACGGTCGGGTCGAGGCGGAGGGCGAGCCGTCGGCAATCGCACGCCAGTATCTGGCCCGCATGACCGAACGGGTCCGCGACTCCGGGGTCACGCCCGCACCGGAGCCTCGGCTGTCGGTCGCCGCTGCCGCTGTTCCGAACACCGACCGGCGGTTCGGCGACGGAAGGGCGCGAGTCACGGGCATCTCTCTGCTGAATGCCGATGGACGGCCCGCAGACTCCCTGCTGCCTTCGCGTCCAGCGACCGTACGAATTGAAGTTGCCGCTCGAGAGCGCATCGCAACGCCGATAGTGGGATTCATGATGCGCAACCACTTGGGCATTGACTTCGCGGGCACGAACACGATGCGCGAGGGCGTGCGACTCGAACCGCTCGAGTCTGGAGATGTTCGTGCCGTGGACTTCCACGTGGACATGCCGGAGCTTTACGCTGGATCGTTTTCGTTCTCGCCGGCAGTGGCGGACGGGGAGCTCGAGCAGTACGAGATCTGCGACTGGATCGAGGACGCGCTGGTACTGCCGATGGCGCGTGGCGACGGGGAGGTCTATGGGTACCTGCACCTGCCCTGCCGCGTCGAGGTCGGAGACGGTCGCACGAGCCGCGTCCCGTCGGTGACGGTGGACCGATGAAGCGCTTGGCAGCCCTACTCGGCGCGCTGGCGGCGCTCGTGTTCCTCCTGTTCGGAGCGCCTGTGGCAATGGCGCTTGTGGTGTTGACCCTGCTCTGCGCCGACTGCGTGTCGGTGTTCGGTCGCAGCCGGCCGACCCTGCCCCGCAAGCCGTCGACTAAGGCGGCCAGCGTCGTCATCCCGACGTGGAATGGCAAACACCACCTGGAGTGCACGTTGCCGGCGCTGGAGGAAGCCGTGCGCGGCGGCGACCACGAAATCATCGTCATCGACAACGCGTCAGAGGACGGCACGGTCGAGTACCTGGCCCGCGAACACCCGACCATTCGCGTCGCGGAAATGGGCTCCAACCTCGGGTTCGGTCGGGCCTGCAACGCGGGCCTCGGGCTGGCGCGACACGATGTCGTTGTCTTGCTCAACAACGACATGCGCGTCGAGCCGGACTTCCTGCAGCCCTTGCTGGACGGGTTCCAGGACCCTCGCGTGTTCGCGGTGACAAGCCAAATCTACTTCGAGGACACCGGCAGAGTCCGCGAGGAGACGGGCCTGACATCGGGATCCTGGCAGCGGGGGCGGCTGCAAATCCGCCACGTGGTGGATCGGGAGGTCGACGAGTTGTTCCCCGCCTTCTACGCCGGCGGCGGCTCGTCGGCCTTTGACCGTCCGAAGGTGCTCGAGCTCGGCGGGTTCGACGAGATCCTCGCACCGTTCTACGTGGAGGACGTGGATCTGTCCTACTTGGCTTGGAAGCGGGGCTGGGTGGTCCTGTACGCGCCGGCAAGTGTTGTGCACCACCAGCACCGAGGCACGATCGGTCGCCACTTCGATCCGACGTACGTCGAACGTGTGCTGCAGAAGAATCGGCTGCTTTTCGTCTGGAAGAACATCCATTCCTGGGGACGTCTGTTCGCGCACTTCGGCTGGCTCTATGTCGACCTTTGGGCGACATACCTCACCGGCCCGCATCTGGAGAGACCAGGACTGGCTTCGTTGGTCATGGCGCTGCGGCAGTTGCTTCGTCTCGGTGGTCGTCGGATCGCCTCTAGGCGCTTGGCCGAGGTCTCTGACGACGAGGCGCTGCGCCGACCTCTTCCCGGGTTCTTCCGCGACCGCTACCACCGCCTCGAGGCCCGCCCCGAAGGCGAGGTCCGGGTACTGTTCGTGTCCCCCTACGCCATCGATCCGCCACGGCACGGTGGCGCCGTGTTCATGAAGCAGGTCACGCATGGGCTGGCCACTCGCAGTCGGCTCCACCTGCAGTGCCTCGTGGAGTCCGAGGCCGAGCAGGTGGCCCAGCAAGCACTTGCCGATCGATGTGCAAGGGCCGAGATCGTGCAGTTCGATCCGTCAGTGGCACGTCGCGCGCCGCTGTCGTGGCCGCACGCTGCGCGGACCTACTGGGATCAGGATCTGCGCTGGAGGATTCATCGCACGATCCTGCTCAACCGCATCGACATCGTGCAGCTCGAGTACGCGCAGCTGGCCTCTTATGGCGAGCGTTTCAACCAGATCGTGTGCTGCCTCTTCGAGCACGACCTGCACTTCCAGGCTGTGCAGCGCGGCACGGGCGGCAAGGGGGCCCTGCGCGGTGCGCTGCGGTTCTACGAGTACCTGCGCGCACTGCGCTTCGAACTGAGGGCACTGGCGCGCATCGATGCCGTCCAGGTCTGCAGCGCGGACCAGAGACGCCTGCTGCGTGGGCTGCTGGGCGAACATCCCCCCGTGCATGACGACCTTCGGACTGCGATTGACGTGGACAGCTATCCGTATCGGGTTGGAGGGCGCGAGCCCGGCACCCTCCTGTTCGTCGGCAACTTCCGCCATCCTCCCAACGTCGAGGCCTTGGAGTACCTGCTGGACGAGGTCATGCCTGTCCTTCGCAAGCGACGTCCCGACGCCCGCCTCGTAGTCGGTGGCGATGGTGCGCCCGCCCACCTGCATGCGGCGCTCGGGGGCGACGGCGTCGAGCACATTGGTCCCTTTGACGACATTCGGAACGTTCTCGGGAAGTACGCGGTCTTCGTTGCGCCGATTCTCTCCGGCTCGGGTGTGCGAGTCAAGATCCTCGAGGCGTTCGCGTGCGGCATACCAGTCGTCTCGACGACGCTTGGCGCGGAGGGGCTGGCGCGTCCCGAAGACGGCCTGGCAGCGATCGCTGATCGCCCGACTGACTTCGCCGATGCGGTAGCCGCCTTGCTGGACGACGAAGGCCAAGGCAGCGCGATGGCACGTGAGGCGCGCCTCGCCGTCGAGAAGCGCTGGCATGGCGCGGAGACCGCCCCCAAGCTTCTCGCGCACTACCACGCCGTCCTCGAGACCAAGCTCCTCTCGCGCCCCGCCCAGCCGCTTCCGATGCGCCTCGACGGTTGAGCGGCACCGCAGGAACTGCCACGATGGTTGCCGGATCTGCCCCGATGGCCCATCGCGAGTCCGAGCACCTGATCGCCCTTTGCACTTGCCCGCCCAATCGCGCCGCGGACATTGCGCGCCGACTGGTCGAGTCCGGCTCCTGTGCCTGCGTCAACATCGTGCCCGGGCTGAGGTCCATCTACGCCTGGAAGGGGCAGATCGAGGACGACGCCGAGTCGCTTCTCGTCATCAAGACTAGGGCTGACCGCTTTGACCAGCTTGAGCAGGTCGTCCGGGCCGTCCATCCTTACGATGTGTTTGAGCTTGTGGCCACCGCCATCGACCGCGGATCCCAGGAGTACCTACAGTGGATCGACATCTCCGTGCAGGCAGTCGGCCACGGCTAGCGGACCGCTCCAGTCGGCGGTTCGGGCGGCCAGTCACTTTGTTAAAATTGCGGGCGAAGCAGCGATGAGCGAAACCACTAAGGCCGCTCCCGCGGCAGAGACAGAAGCTCCCGAGCCGGAACCGAAGAACCTGGTTGCGCGGCTCTCGGATGGCACGTTCGTGAAGCGGCGGATTCTGCGCCAGCGAGCGTGCGACGAGCCCGCCGGGAAGAAGATCTGCGCCGGTCATTTGAAGCGCTGGTATGGATTCGGCGAGGAGCTTGTCAGCCGGTTCGGCCAGTCTGTCGAAGTCTACCGCTGCGAGAAGTGCCAGATTCTCTACCTGCCGAACGAGAATGAGGCGCCGCGGACTGGCACGCTGGCCTTCTAGGCGTGGACGAGCGCCGCACCGCGTCCGACATCGTCATTGAGCGGGTCTATGGTGCCGCCGACAGCAGAGATCCCATAGGCGAGCCAGGCCAGCCACCCTACACGCGGGGCATCCACCCACGCATGTATCTCCAGCGGCGCTGGACGATGCGCCAGTTCGCGGGCTTCGGGTCTCCCGAGGTGACCAACCAACGGTTCCGCTTCCTTCTGGAGCAAGGGCAGACGGGGCTCTCCGTAGCGTTTGACCTGCCCACGTTGATGGGCTGGGACAGCGACGACGCCATGGCTGAGGGAGAGGTCGGCAAGTGCGGTGTCGCCATCTCGTCGCTGGCCGACATGGAGACGCTCTTTGACGGAATTCCCCTGGAGAGCGTGACGACGTCCATGACGATCACCTCCTCGGCGGCGATCTTGTGGGCCATGTACCTAGTCGTCGCCGAGAGGCAGGGAGCGGACTGGAAGGCGCTCTCGGGCACGATCCAGAACGACATCCTCAAGGAGTACATGGCCCAGAAGGAGTACATCTATCCGCCCCGCGAGTCCATGCGGATGGTGGCGGACTCGATCGCGTTCGCATCCGCCGAGACACCCCGCTTCAATCCAATCTCGATCAGCGGCTACCACATCCGCGAGGCGGGCGCGACGGCGGTGCAGGAGCTGGCCTACACCCTTGGCGCCGCCATCTCCTATGTCGAGTGGACCTTGAAGCGTGGGCTGCAGGTGGATGAGTTCGCGCCGCGGCTGAGTTTCTTCTTCGACGCGCACAACGAGTTCTTCGAGGAGGTTGCCAAGTTCCGCGCGGCGCGGCGCATCTGGCACCGCATCATGCGCGAGCGCTTCGGGGCGGAGAACCCGCGCTCCTGGAAGCTGCGCTTCCACGCCCAGACGGCTGGCGTGACGCTGACCGCCCAGCAGCCGCACGTCAATCTCGTGCGCACCGCCCTGCAGGCGATGGCTGCGGTCCTCGGCGGAACCCAGTCGCTGCATACCAACGCGATGGACGAGGCTTACGCCCTGCCTACGGAGGATGCGGCTCTGCTGGCCCTGCGCACCCAGCAGGTGATCGCCGAAGAGACGGGCGTGACGGAGACTGTCGACCCGTTCGGGGGCAGCTACTACGTGGAGAGCCTCACGGACCGACTTGAGTCTCTCTGCTGGAAGGAGATCGATGCGATCGATGCGATGGGCGGCATGGTGACGGCCGTCGAGCGTGGCTATCCGCAGGCGCAGATCGCCAAGTCGAGCTTCGAGCACCAGCGCCAGGTCGAGCGTGGCGACCGGCGCATCGTCGGCGTCAATGCCCACGTCGAACCGACAATCGAGCCCATCGAGACGCTGGCGATCGACGAGACCGTTCGCACGCAGCAGGTCAACGCAATTCGCGACCTGCGCGCCAGGCGCGACTCGGCCGCGGTGGATGCGGCACTTCGGGACGTGCGAAGAGTCGCCGCTGGCTCTGGGAACATCATGCCGCCGATTCTCGACGCAGTGCGAGCCTACGCAACGCTCGGCGAGATCTGCGACGCCCTCCGGGCCACCTTCGGCGTCTACGCCGAGGATGCTGCGTAGGCGGCAGGCTTCATTCCGCCGTTGGCCGCAGCCGGCCGTCCCGGTCCAGTTCGAACGTCCGACCCCGCCACACGATCCGCGTTCCGGCTAGGCCGCCGAACCAGAGCGCCAAGCTCAGCGCGTCCTGCAGTGGCAGCATCCAAAGGTGGCGGGGCAGTGTTCTGTCGCGCAGCACGCCCATGCCGACTGCGAGAGCGACGGCGAACCGGAGGACGACGCATACCGCCGCCAGCGTGTATGCCCACGTCGAGCCGCCAGCCGCCAGGGGCAGCACTAGGGCCCACGGCAGCGGGATCGCGAAGATCTCGCCGAAGTACCCGACGGGTCGGGACCGCCGCGTCGACCGGCGCCACCGGAGTCGGTGCTCGAGATTCTCGCGGAGCCCCTGGCTACCGATCCGGTGATCCACCACGTGCGTGGCGAGTTCGACGGTGTGTCCGGCCCTTCGCACCAGCCTGCCCAGCTGGAAGTCCTCCGCCAGATGGTGTTCGACGGCCTTCCAGCCCCCCACTTCCTCCAGGCGGGCGCGTCGCACCGCCATGGTCGGGCCGACCGCGAAGTCCATCGGCGCAAGTAGCCGTGCCGCGAGAACCCCACCCCAGAACTCGGTGTTCATGCCCAGCGCCTCCAGCCTAGACCAGAAGCTGCCGCCCGCCACGGCCCGGTACGGGCACGTCACGGCTCCGACGTTCGGGTCGATGAACGCGCGTGCCAGCGAGCGGAGCGTGTAGCGGTCAGCGCGAATGTCAGAGTCGCAGATCGCAAGGATGTCCCCGGTGGCAAGGCGGGTCATCTCCGCCAGCGAATGTACCTTGGCGTTCGGGCACGGGGGTTTGCCCGCAACGATGACCTGTGTGCGGACGGACGGGTGCCGCGCAGCAAGGGATCGGGCAGTCGTCAGCGCGGGATCGTTAGCTGAAGACGCCGCAAAGACGAGTTCGTATGGCGCGTCCCTCTGATCGAAGAAGCTCTCTAGGTTGCTCTCCAGATCGGGTTCGGGACCGGCCAGGGGCTTAAGGACGCTGAGAGTCGGAGTGTTCCCGTCCTTGTGGAATCGCTCCTCGCGCTTCCTTCGTCGGACGTGGTCGCACGCCGCGACCACGACTAGAACGAAGTAGCCGCAGCCTCCGGCGACGAGAAGCGCGGTGAGGATCTCGATCGCAACCTGGGCCGACTCGGCTATTGGACCCTCTCGTCCTTCTCGACCTTGCCGTCGCGCAGGTGCACGACGCGCTTCGCGTACATGGCGATGTCCGGCTCGTGAGTCACGAGGATGATCGTGTTGCCTTGCTTGTGGAGGACATCGATCACGCCCATGATCTCGTTCGAGGTGGCGGTGTCCAGGTTGCCGGTTGGCTCGTCCGCGAGGATGATCGACGGACCGCCCACCAGCGCACGGGCGATGGCGACTCTCTGGCGCTGTCCGCCCGAAAGCTCGCTCGGCGTATGGTGCATGCGCTCCGTCAGGTCGACTTGCGCCATGGCGTGACGGGCGCGCTCGATGCGCTGCGCGGGCTGCGTCCCGGCGTAGACCAAGGGCAGCTCGACGTTCTGCAGCGCGGTAAGGCGTGGCAGGAGGTTGAACGTCTGGAACACGAAGCCGATCTCACGGTTGCGAATGTAGGCGAGCTCGTCGTCCGACATCGTGCTGATAAGCTGGCCGGCGATGTAGTACTCCCCCGCCGTGGGGGTGTCCAGTGCGCCGATCAGGTTCATGAAAGTCGACTTGCCGGATCCGGACGGCCCCATCAGCGCCACATACTCGCCGTAGCGAATCTCCATGTCGACGCCATTGACGGCGTGGATCTCCTGGTCACCCATCACGTAGGTCTTCCGTAGTCCGTACGTGCGGATGACGATGTCGTTTTCAAGCAGCCTCTTTCCGATGACTGCGGGATCTTCCGTCCCGGCTGCCGTTGGGGATGCCATAGTGCCTAGATCTTTGTAGGCGCAATCCCCTAGAGCCTAGTTACCCGCGCACTTCGAGGGTAGCCTCGCAGCTGTCTCCGGGACGCAGTTCCGGTCGTGGAGCGACCATTCGCACCACTTCCGCCCCCGCCTCGAACAAAAAGGGGCCCGGCTGACCGCAGGCGGACAGGACAGCGGTCACATGCGCAGTTCCCCCTGCCTTGATCTCGAGACGGGGCGCGGCGTCGCGCGCGATCGTCGCCAGCGGTCTGCGCCGGCCTGAGACGTCGTCCTCGTCGACATGGATCGCGACGACGGTCCCGTCCCAGGGGCTGCGCACCTCGAATGTCTCCGGAAGGACCTCTAGGCGCCCAAGCAGCCGCTCCGCGCGTTCCAGCCCCCTGGCCGCCGGACCTTGGGCCGCAGTTGCGCTGGCCGGAGACTCCACCGAGGCCGCATTCTGGGCTTCCGCCAGCCGCGCCTTGAGGGCCTCGAACTCTCGGACGTTGCGCTCGTACTCGAGGCGAGCGATCAGCCCCGCATCGTGAAGCGACTGGATGCGGCGGTTCTCCTCGCCAGCCGTCCGCACGGACTCCTCAAGAGAGCGCAGCGTCTCGATCCGCAGCAGCTCGCTTGCCGACTGTGTCCGTTCTGTCCTGCTGGCCTGCTCCGCTGCCACCCTCGAGCGCAAGTCCTTGATCCGGGACTCGAGAGTGGAGAACGACTCCTGCAGAGAGACATCCCGGAACGAGAGCAGGGCCTGGCCCGCTCGCACAGAATCGCCGGGAGCCACAAAAGCCGCAATCAACGTCCCACGCCGACTCGTTTCGACGGGCTCCTCCAGCGTGGCCACGACCGATGCGGTCAGCACCACAATGCGGACTGGGCCGATCGACGGAGGCGGTACGGTGATCCAGCCTGCGAAGCCCCAGGCACCCGCGCCAGCCGCCACCACGGCCGCCGCACAAACCGCCCTGCCTCGCCAGTGACGAACCATGGCGCTGGCTCCGAGGCCCTGTCGAGCTCCTCAGTCCAGCCCGAGGCTCTCCAGAATCGGACCGATCCGGCGCTTCGTGCGATCGTCCATCTCCAGCACTTCAGGCCAGGGTCGGACAAATCCTTCGCTCGCCAGCTTGCGGGTCGCGTCGATGCCCATCTTCGAGCCGTAGTCGGGAAGGCGGCTGGCGTGGTCCAGGGAGTCGATCGGCCCCATCATGAACTGGACATCCCGCTCGGGGTCGATGTTGTTCAGCGCCCTCCAGGCTGTCCGCGAATAGTCCTGCACGTCGACATCGTGGTCCACAACGACGATGCACTTGGTGAACGAGGCCTGTCCCATGCCCCAGATCGCATTCATGACCTTCCGCGCCTGCCCTGCGTAGGACTTGCGGATGGACACCAGCATCAGGTTGTGGAAGATTCCCTCCGCCGGCATCGACACGTCCACGATCTCCGGTGCTTGGAGCCGCATCAGCGGTAGGAACATGCGCTCGATCGCCTTGCCCATGTAGAAGTCCTCCATCGGGGGTGGCCCCACGATGGTCGTGGCGTAGACGGGATCCTTGCGCTGGGTAACGCAGTCGACGTGCAACACAGGGTAGTCGTCCTCGAGCGAGTAGTAGCCGGTGTGGTCCCCGAAAGGCCCCTCGGTCCGCAGTTCGCCCAAGTTGACGTGGCCTTCCAGGACGATCTCGGCGTTCGCCGGCACCTCGAGGTCCACTGTCTTGCACGCAACCATCTCGACGGGGCTGCGCCGCAGGAAGCCGGCGAACAGCATCTCGTCCAGGTCGGGGGGCAGGGGCAGGATGCCCGAGTACATCGTCGCCGGATCCGCTCCGATGGCTACGGCCACGTCCATGCGGGTCTCGACCCCTTCCTGGCTCAGCCTCCGGTAGTGCTCCGCACCCTGCTTGTGGGTCTGCCAGTGCATGCCGGTGGTGCGTTCGTCGTAGACCTGCATGCGGTAGGTGCCGCAGTTCCTCTTGCCAGTGATCGGGTTGCGTGAGAACACCATCGGCAGCGTGATGAACGGCCCGCCGTCGTCTGGCCAGCAGTGCAGGACCGGGTAGTCGAACAGCGAGAAGCCCTCGTGCTTGACGACTTCCTGGCAGGCACCCGACCGCACTCTCCGTGGCAGAAAGTTGCGCACCTCAGCGAGCTTGGCGAGTCCCTTGAGCTTGCCCGCCACGCCTGCCGGCATCCCGAGCTCAAGATATCCCGCAATGCGCCCCGCTATGTCGTCGAGCGCGTCGACCTCGAGCGCGATGCACATCTTCGATTCCGAGGCGTAGCCGTTGATGAGCAGCGGCACGCTGGATCCCTTCGGGTTCTCAAACAGGAGTGCAGGACCGCCCTGCTTGACGCTGCGGTCGGCCAGAGCGGAGATTTCCAGGTGCGGATCTACTTCTGTCGAGATGCGCTTCAGCTCCCCACGGGCCTCTAGGGCAGAGATAAAGGCGCGGATGTCTCGGTAGGCCATCGAGGCTTCGCGGCGCGTCCGGACCGCGCCAAAGGGCTATCTTAACGGCTGGCTGGGGTGGACAACTGAAGGCGGCTCAGCGCGAACGGCTGCAGCAGGTCGCCCAGGAGCAGGGGGACGAGGCGGCCTCCCTGGCCGCGATCGAGCTGCGCGAACGGGCTGCGCCTGCAAGGCCTGCCGGCGGACAGTCAACGCGCTGACCGGGACACCGCTGGCCTGCGAGTCGGTCCGCAAGGCCCCCGAACGCTGCGGGGTGGCGCCGTCGACGGCGTTCCGCTGGCGGCCCCGGGCGTGGATGGGATGACGGGTAAGGCGTACGGGTAAGCGCTGGACCGGCATCTGCCGGACCGGCACCGCCGCGTGTCGACAGGAGCGTACCGGGCGCATCCGTCGCAGCGGGTGGGCATTCCGAAGCCGGACGGGGGCGAGCGACCGCTGGGCATCGCGACACGGGAGGGCAAGGTCGTCCAGAAAGCGGTGGTCGACGAGATCCTGACGCCGATCGACGAGGCGGAGTCGCGGCGAACGGGATGCTGCACGACGCGCTGGAGGCGTGGGTCCACGCAGGGAGGCGGAAGGAAGAGCCCGAGGCGAGGGGATCCTCGTGCGCTGCGCCGAGGATTTCGTGCTGGGATGCCAGCGCCGCGGCGCAGCGGAACGCTTCCGGAGGGACCGGACAGCGAGGCTCGCCGGGTGCGGGTTGGAGCGGCCCCCCGAGAAGACGCGCCGGATCGAGCTGGGCCGTTTGGCAGCCGCGAACCGACGCAAGCGGGGAGCAGGCAGGCCGGAGGAAGTTCCAGCTCGGGCGCAAGCCGATCGCGAAGCGGATGAGCCGGAAGCGGAAGGCGCTCCAGCGGTTCCTGCGGGCCAGGATGCACGACGACCGGAAGGAGGTGGGGCGCTGGCTGGGGCAGGTGCGGAACGGCTGGCGGAATCACTACGCCGTCCACTCCGCCCCGCGCCCGGACCCACGCGTCCAGGGCGGCGGCCGCGGGGGGCGCGAGGAACACCGCCCGCTGCTTGTTCCCCTTCCCCCGCACGAGCAGCCTGGACTCGTCCGGCCGCCAGTCCCCGAGCCGCAGGCCGGCCGCCTCGGCCCGCCGCAGGGCCCCGCCGTACAGGACGGCCAGCAGCGCCGCGTCCCGCTCCCTCCCCGCGGACTGGTCCCGGGCGCAGGCCTCGAACAGCGCCCTCAGCTCGGCCGCGGGGAGGGAGCGCCCGGCAGGCAGGCGGGACCCGCGGACGGGCGGCACGTCGGCCGCCCGGCGGAAGTCCTCGGCCGTCACGAGGCCCAGGCGCCAGGCGGCCCGCAGCGCCCCCCGCACGGCGGAGAGCCGCACGTTGCAGGTCGCCGGGGCGAGGCCCGCCTCCGTCCAGAGCGCCCGGAGGGCCGCCACGTGCTGGAAGCGGACCAGGCCCCAGGGCAGGTCGAGCGCCCCGCGCATGTTGGCCCGGCCCGGCCCCGGGGAGAGGCCGGCCAGGTAGACGGCCGCGGGGGACCGGTCGAGGGGGGGGGGGGCGGCTCGGGAAGGGGCGCGAGCGCGCCGCCCGGGCCCTCTTCGTCGATTCCCACAATTCCCAGTAAATCATTGGAATTTTGTTCCTATAACTCGACAAAAATAATCTATTTTTTGGGTTATATTCGGATTTAATCATCGCATATGATCCGTTGAATTGATGAAAAATTGAGCAGAATCGCACGTCGACCTGCATAATTCATTGAAGAATCCAGCGTAACTCCAGTATCGGAAGTAGATCATCGCATCGTGAATGGACCTTTCGATGAAAGTTAGGATTTTCCGCATTCTCTGGAACGCCATCTTGACGTCAACCATCAGATCCCCTGTTCCCATTCTTATCCAGCCGCACGCGATCAAGTCCTGCTCGGCTATGGCTGACTCCACTCTCCCTCCGTAATCGCCGTTTTCGTTCATCGCTGCAAGCTAGCGACAAAACCAGTTGACCTTTCTGCCATCCCATTCACATGGTAGGTCCCCAATATCTGGCGCATTTCCCCCGCAATAGATGACTGCTAGGTCAATGTCGCTCCAATGTCGAGCACGTGGCTTGGCGACTGAACCGAAGAGCCCGATCGCCTTGACCGCCAGGATGACATTGCTGCTGTCTGCGAGTACGGCCCTCGAGCCCGATCGCACGCTTGGCTTGGCGTTCCCCCTCGTCTTGGATTCTTGAACCGAGATTCACTGGAGCGGTGCTAGATCAGGATGCGTGACGATTGGCATTCGCGCCCAAGGCTGTGTCGTGCGGGCACTGGTTCCGCTAGTCGTTTGGCCCTTGTTGCTGGTGCGTCCGCAGAAGACAGCAGCTTTGCAGGCCCGCGTGCTCCCCATTTTCAGAGGAGTCGTGCCTCGGATGTCGAGGAACTGCACAAGATCGGCGAGCAATTCCTTGAGATAGAGCAGTTTCGCGGCCAGAGCGAGCGGCTGGAGAGGGCCTGGTCGGCGAAGGGCAACCCGGTGCCGCAGGCCAGCTTCCGGCACAGCCTGGCTGCGTTGTCGCAGCACTTGGAGACACTGCGGCTGCGGCAGGCTGCGTTCGTGACCAAGACCGTCGAGCAAATTTGGAAGTGGGTCGGGACCGGTCGGCCGCGGCCGCGGCCCAACCGCTCGTACCCTTGGCAAGCACTGCGGACAGTCCCAAAATTGGGGACGACGCAGCAAGCGCAAAAAGACATAGCACGCTGGAGGCAGGACCCGAACCCCGCGAATCGAAGCCAAAAAGCCACCAGTCGGCCGAAATTAGCCAGCATCCGTGGGGGCGGACTTCTTTCCAACAACGGGATTTCCAATGCGCGGTCCGTACCGTAGACTGATCGATCCGCCCCGCTCATAGAGCCAGAGGGACCGCCTATTGAAGTCCTTAGGAAGTTGAGGCCGATCCCGCCTAGCATCAGATTCTTGGGGTTGGGTGTTGCCCATTTTCTTTGGACTGGTGCTGTTCGCCTTGAGGGACACTTTGGGGCTGGCTGCTTTCGGGAATCGCGGCTTGCGCTTGGCGTACGGGGCGTCTCTGCTGGCTGCGGGAGCGATTCTTGGCACCGTTGCCGAGCAGCTCTCGGCCGCCGATGCGCAGACACTGCTCAACGAGCCTGTGGCATGGGCCGGCGCCATTGCGGCGCACGGTCTCCTGTGGGTCCTGTTCGAGAGGGCCAGGAGATCGGACCGTTACCTCTCGTGGCCCGCATGGCTGTTCGCAATCCCCGCACCGCTGCTGCTCTACGTCGCCGGCGCTGCCACTTGGCAAGCCCTTCGGCTGTCCAACCTGCCGGGAGTCGTCGCTGGGGCGTTGATCATGGCCGCCTATGGTGCAACGGTCCTTGTTGCCGCGTTTGCAGTTCGTCGTTGGGCGAAGCGTGACGCCGGCCCGGGAGCGGCACTGCGGTTTGCTGCGGTGTCGAACTTGAGTGCACTGCTGCTGGTCTTGCTGCCCCACGCGAGGGAGGTCCGGCCGGATTTGGCCCTGCATGTCGACTGGGGCGAGTCGCTGGCTGTCCTTGCAGTTGTCTCTTCGATGGTCGGCATTTCGTTCCTCGTGGCCCGTCGTCGAGGGTCCCACTAGAGCGAGCTAGCCGTGGAAGTGCTCTCCAGAACTCTCTACGCTCTATCCAGCGCGTTCTTGGTGCCAACGCTCGTGGCCGTTCTCGCCTTGTTCGCCGTCACCACCTACCTCGTCGGGCAGTTTCTCTCCGAATCTCTAGACCGGCGCGCCAACAGAGCCAGCCTGGCAAGGTTCCGTGCAGGGGATAGGTCATTGAACCGGTTCCTGGCGCAGGAGTGGCGAGGTCGGTTCGAGTCCGTGCGGATCGCATTGGATGGCCATGGACTTCGCAGTGTGCACGTTGACAAGCGGGTCACCGACGTTGAGACGGCCCTGCGTGCTCGGATCGAAAAGCTGGCAATCATGTCGCGGGCTGGCCCGATGGTGGGCCTGATCGGGACCCTGATCCCCCTGCAGCCCGCCCTCGCCGGGCTTGCCGAGGGCAACATGCAGCAAATGGCATCCAACCTCCTGTTGGGATTCACCACGACGGTGATTGGCTTGGTCGTCGGCGGAACCGCGTTCGCGTTGGGAACGATGACCAGGATATGGGGGCGAGCGGACCTGATCGAGCTCCGGTTCCTGCTCGAGCGCTGGCGCGAAATCAAGGAGCCGCTGAATGCATAGCAACCAAACGCAGCAAGTACGGAACTGGAACCCGGACCCTGACCCGCTGGCCAGCGCGGGCGGAACCGGCGATCCCCTCGCCGGCGTCGTGAACTTGTTCGATGCATCGATGGTCCTCGTGGTCGCCCTGCTACTCGCTCTGGCTGGCGCCGACAGCCTTGCCGAGATCGCGGCACGGATGAGTCAGAAGGACATCACGATCGTGACCAATCCCGGGAAGCCCGACATGGAAATGATCATCAAGCGCGGGGAGGAGATGGAGAAGCTCGAGGCATCTGAACTGCGCGGCGCGGGAGTGGGCACGCGCTTGGGCGTGGCCTACCGACTAGAGAGCGGAGAGGTTGTGTACGTGCCCGAGGGCGCGCCCTCCGCGGCAGGAGAGTAATGACGCTTCGTCGCAAGAGAATCCTGCAGTGGCTTGCCGGCGTGGCGGCTGTGTTGTTCCTCGCAGGAGGGGTTGCCTACCACTTGCTGATGCCCAGGATCTTGTTCCTTGGCGTGCCCCCGCAGCTGCTGTTCCTGCTGGCCGATGCCTCGGATGAGACGGGAATTCGGTTTTGGTTCTGGTCGCGCGAAAAGATGGACGACCCGAGCCTTGAGGCGGTCGACTTCTCCCGCTACAGGGCGATCTTCATTTCGAGCCGACGCATGGAACCACTGACGCGGCCCATCCAGGACGGCCTGAACGCTGCCGTCGCGAGGGGGGCCGGGGTGTTCTTTCTCCCGGGTGACAGGGAAGGCCGCTTTGGCATTAGTCAGGGGGACCCAGCCCATGCGAAGCAGCTCGGCTTGTACTGGGAGCACAGCGGTCCCCGCAACATAGCCAACCTCTTCCGCTACTCGGCGAGCCACTATCTCGGGACCGGCGAGCCCTACGAGGACCCGCAGCCGACCCCGGACGACGGATACTTCCATCCCGACGCTCCGGACCTGATGCTGTCGACCGAGGAGTACGTGCAGTGGTTGCGGGACTCCGGCCGCTACCACGAGGCGGGGCCCCGCATCCTGCTCGACTTCGCCGATGGCTGGCGGCTCGGAATGACGGCGGGGACCGGCGCGTTGCTGGACGCCTTCGAGTCCCGGGGCGCCAATGCCGCCGCGATTTTCGGGAACGAGCGGATGCCCCAGTTCGTGCGGGAGTTCCAGCCCGACCTGGTGATCTCTCGGCGCCACGGCCGCTGGTTCCAAGGCCCGCGGGGCGTGACGCTCCTGGAGACCGAATTCGACATCCCTGTCATGAGGGGGGCGTCGCTGATGTTCACCGGCGAGACGTTCGAGGACTACCGCCAGACCAAGAACGGCCTCCGCGGGGTCGGCCTCGCGATGGGGGCGATCGTGCCCGAGATTGACGGGGCTATCGAGCCGACGCTCATCGAGGGGATGCGCGCCGAATGGACCGGTCGCCGCTTCGAGGCCATCGAGCCGGAGCGGATCGGACGACTGGCTGACCGTGCCCTGCGCTGGGTCCAGTTGCGGGCCAAGCCAAACGCGGAAAAGAAGATCGCAATCATCTACGTGTCGGGGATAGGCAAGGGCAAGATCACCGCGGCCAGCCTGAATGTTCCCCGGAGCCTGATCCGCTTCCTCGCGAGCATGCGGGAGGCAGGCTACCAAGTGGATGGCCTTGCATCGGATGCGGAGGCGCTGCTGGCGGAAATGCTGCACAAGGGCCGCAACATCAGCGAGAGCCAGATTGGCGAACTCAGGGAATTGGCGTCCCTCGAGGGGGTGACGCTGATCGACGAATCCGACTACCTGGAGTGGTTCGCATCCCTGACCGAGCCGTTGCGAGAGGAGGTGGTCTCCTCGTTCGGACCACCCCCGGGCCAGTTCATGACGGTCGAGCGGGACGGCCGCCGCCGACTCGTGCTGCCGAAGCTGGAGTTCGGCAACGTAATCCTCATGCCGCAGCCGGCCCGCGGCGGCAACATGGACGCCCGGCTCCAGCACAACGACCGCGTTCCCCCCACTCACCAGTACCTGGCGGCCTACTGGTGGCTGCAGCACGAGTTCCGTGCCGACGCGATCGTCAACTACGGCACGCACGGCACGCACGAGTTCCTTCCCGGGCGCCCGCTCGGGCAACTGGCCGATGACTGGTCCGACATCACGCTCGGGCGCATGCCGAACGTCTACGTGTACATCATGGACAACGTCGGCGAGGCCCTGATCGCCAAGCGCAGGGGATCGGCCGTTACGGTTGACCACCAGGTCCCGCCGATCGGTGCGGCCTCCCTTTCGGAGGCCGACCCCGAGATTGGCGAACTGTACCGGGCTGCGGAGCAGTTCGTCGGTCAGGAGAGCGGCGGCGTCAAGGAGCGCCTTCGCGAGCAAGTCGCGCAGTTGGGCGGCGCCCGCGGGCTGGACGAGGACCTGGGACTTGACTGGAGCGAGCGCCTGCCGACGGACGAGGAAGTCGCCGAGCTGAAGCTTCACATCCACCTCATCAACGAGGACCGGATTCCGCTGGGACTGCACGTCCACTCCCAGGCCAACCCCGCCGGAGAGGCGGCTCCCCTAGTGACATCCATGGTCGGTCCGGACTATGTCCGGCGGGTGGCTTGGGATGAGATGGGTGTGCGCGAGGAAGGTGGAACGAGATGGGAGGCAGCCAAGAAGCGGGCTGTCCGCCATGTCGAGGCAGCCTTGCAGGGCCGCGGGGTGGCCCCGGCCCTGCGCCCCGACGAGGAGCGGGTCAGGACCCTGTTCGCGTCGCTTCGCCTCACCTCGCAGGAGATTCCTCGGACACTGCACGCTCTGGAGGGCGGGTACATCCCCCCCGGGGCCGGCGGCGACCCCGTTCGCAACCCCGCCGCGCTGCCGACGGCGCGCAACTTGTACGGCATCAACCCGCAGGAAGTGCCAACGCGGGCCGCTTGGGAGGTCGGTGTCGCGCTGGCGGATGCGCTCCTCGACGCCGAGCGGAAGCGGCTTGGGCGCTTCCCGAGAAAGCTGGGCTTCACCCTGTGGAACACCGAACTGATCCGGCACTACGGCACGGATCTGGCCCAGATCCTGCACCTCATCGGAGTGCGCCCGGTCTGGGACCACAACGGGATCGTCGCCGACTTGGATCTCGTGCCGGTAGAAGAACTGGGCCGGCCGCGGGTCGACGTGATCATCCAGGCGGCCTCGCTGTTCCGGGACACGTTCCCGGACCGCATGGAGTTCCTGGACAAGGCAGTGCGTCTGGCCGCAGCCGCCACGGACGGCGATAACTTCATCGCCGAAAACGTCGAAGCGTCGCAAATCGCATTGAAGCGCGCCGGAATGTCGGCTGAGGACGCGCGGCTGTACTCGGCTGCCCGGGTCTTCAGCAACAATGTCGGGGGCTACGGCACGGGCGTCATTGAGAACACGGTCCGCAGCGGAGAGTTCGAGGACACCGCCAAGCTGACCGAGGAGTACCTGGCGCGGGTCGGGGCGGTGTACACCGAAGGAGCAGAGTGGGGCGCCAACGTGGAAGGCCTCTACGCGCAGGCTTTGGCCGGCACCGAGGCGGTTTCCCTCAGCCGCTCCACCAACGTCATCAGCCCGCTCACGCTGGATCACTACTTCGAGTACCTCGGCGGCATGACCATGGCTGTGCGCGACACGACCGGGACCTCGCCGGAGACGTACGTCTCCGACGTGCGGGATCCGGAACGCGGCCGGTTGGAGACCGTGCGTGAGACGCTGACGCGCGACTTGCGGGGCAAGTACTGGAACCCGCGGTGGATTCGGGAACAGCAGGAGGAGGGCTTCTCCGGAGCGGTCGAGATGTCTCAGACGGCCACCAACCTCTTCGGCTGGCAGGTGACGAAGCCGGAAGCGATCGACGATTACGTCTGGGACGAGGTCGAGCGGGTCTACGTCGAGGATTCCCTCTCCCTGGGCCTTCCCGATTGGTTCGACCGCGAGAACCCCTATGCCTTCCAGAACGTAACGGCCGTCCTAATCGAGGCCGCCCGCAAAGGCTACTGGAACGCCGGGGACGAGGCCCTTCGGAGGGTCGTGAACGGGTACGCCCGCTCCGTCGCCGACCACGGGCCGGCCGGAGACTCGCGCACGGTCGACAACGCCGCCTTCCAGGAGTTCCTAGGCCAGGCACTGACGGCTCCCGGCAATGTTGAGGGCTCGGCGATGCAGTCCCTCTACCAAAGCGCCGTGGACCGCAGCTCGGGCGTAGTCGGGTCCGAGCTTGTGCAGGGCCGCCGGCTCGTGCGCACCAGCGACGAGCCGGCGGCGCCCCCTTCCGAACGGACGGCCCTCGACATATGGCCGTTGCTGGCGCTGGCGCTATTGGGAACCGCGCTTCTCATCGGCATCCAGCGCCGGAAGAAATCTTAGCCCTGCGGTCGGTTCCGCAGAGCACCGCAAACAGGTGAAGCAAACCATGAAACCCATTCTTCGCATAGCGATCCTCATCTCAGCGTGCCTGCTCGGCACCGGCCAGGCGAGTGCCCAAGTCGGTTCCGCCACGCTGACGGGCAGTGTCCTAGACCCATCCGGAGCACCTGTCGCCGACGTATCCGTCGTGCTCGAATCCCTGCGGACGGGGGCGGTCACGAAGGCCCTCAGCTCGGCGGCCGGTCTCTACCGGCTGGCGGGCCTCGACACCGGAGACTACCGGCTGGTGGCTGAGATGGAGGGCTTCCGCGCCTACCGGGCCGAGAGCATCCAGCTGGTCGCCGGCCAGGAGGTCGTGCGGAACATCCGCCTTGAACTGGGCCTCGTTACCGAGGAAATCTCCGTCGTCGGCACGTTCGCCGAGATCGAGCGGGTCGCCTCCAACGGAGTTCGCGGGTCGAGCTACGCGCCGTCGGAGGTCGCCAACATTCCGATGGTGGCCAACAACGTCGGCCGGAACTACCGGGCCATCAGCTACCAGACTCCGGGAGTCGGCTTCTCGGACACCAGCCACGCACCCTTCACGGTCAACGGAAACCGCCCGCTGGGGGCCGTCAACACGATGGTGGACTCCGCCGAATACAACGATCCGGTCGCCGGAAACCTTCTCGGGCGAGGCATGACGGAGCAGCCCGTATCGATGGAGACCGTGGAGGCGTTCGAGATTCAGACGTCCAACTTCAAGGCCGAGTTCGGCCGCGCCTCCGGGGCGGTCGTCAACCTCGTCACGAAGCGCGGCGGCAACGAATGGCACGGATCCGCCTACCACCTGTTCCAGAACGAGTTCCTGAACGCACGAGGGGCATTGCTCTCCGAACGCCCGGCCCGAAGGCTCAACATGCCCGGCGTCACGCTCGGAGGGCCTATTGTCCGCGACTCCCTGTTCTTTTTCGGCGGGTACGAGGTGGGTGCTCGCAATCAATACCGCTCCTCCTCGACGATTCAGACCCTGACCGCCGACCAGCGGATGAGGGCCGCCCCGACCGTCCGGCCCCTGCTGGATCTCTATCCGGAGCCGAACGTACCGGGAACCAATCTTCACAGTGCGGCCGTGCCGAGTCCGCAGACCAGCCAGACAGGATTGCTCCGACTCGACTGGCAGCCTGGCGACCGGCACCGGCTGGGTGCAAGAAGCAGCTGGGTCAACGCGATCGGCCCGACGCGGTCCCGGCTCGCGGCGGGCAATGCGGAGACCGACAACCTGTCCCGCTCCGGGGTCGTCAGCTTGGAATCGTACCTGTCCATGAGGGCCTTCAACCAGTTCCGCGCCACCTACTCGACCTACTTTGCGCAGGTCAGTCCTTCCAATCCCGCTCTCGGCGATCCGGCGATCAACGGCCAGGCCGGTGTCGTTCTGGTGAACGGCCTGCCCCGCCTTGGCACGTTCATTCCGCTAACCCAGACCCGCTTCCACAACTACACGTACTCCAACGACTTCACCTTGGTTGCCGGAAGGCACTCGCTGAAGGCGGGAGTGATCGGCCGCCATATCCAGTACAACTCGTTGAGCGACCGCAACTTCAACGGACTTCTCATCTTTCCGTCCATCGGGGCGCTACTGGGCGGGCAGCCCCTTGTGTATTCCCGTGCGTTCGGCGACTCGCGGATCGACCAGCGCAACAATGAATTCAGCTTCTACGCGCAGGACGACTGGAAGGTCACCCCCAGCCTGACGCTGAATCTAGGTGTCCGCTACGAGTTCTACGGTGTCCCCGGCGAAAAATTCGGCCGGCTGAACCAAGACTACGCGGCCGATCCGAACAACCTCGCGCCCCGGGCTGGCTTCGCATGGAACATCGGGGGGGCTGACAAGACTGTCCTGCGTGGGGGCTACGGGTTCTTCTTCAGTCCGTTGCAGATGGGATACATCGCGCAGTCCCGGTTCGCGCCCCCAAGTGTCACCACCTACTCCCGGTTTCGGCCGAGACTGCCGAACCTGCTGGAGGGTGCCCGGGTCGGTTCCGACGAGTACGTCCTGGACCCCGGACTGGTCAATCCCTACGTCCAGAACTGGAATTTCACCCTCGAGCGCCAGCTGTGGGGTGCGGGTTCTGTCGCGAGTCTCGCATACGTCGGCAACCGCGGGCTCAAGCTGACGAGGACCTCCCTGCCGAATGGCGGACCCAACCTGCGCGCGCCGTTTCGCCCCGATCCAAGCCGCGGCGTGGTCAGTTACCTGACGGGCGGCGCATCCTCGGATTACGATTCGCTGCAAGCTTCGGTCCGGACACGCCTAGGACGAGGCCTTTGGTACCGAATGGCGTACACGTTCTCCCGAACGATCGATGAGGCTTCGACCCCGAACACCGTGCCGACCGACCAGTCCAACTGGGGCATGGACCGCTCGTACGCCGACTTTCACCAACCCCATGTCCTGACGGCGTTCGGCACCTACGAGTTGCCGTTCGCCCGCGGGCGGCCCATACTCGGTGGCTGGCAGATCGGCACCCTCGTCTGGGCACGCAGCGGCGACACGTTCTCGCTTCTCTCCAACACCGACAATCCGAACGGCTCCCGGATCAACCGGATCGACGACATCACGGGGACGATCGACCGCTCAGCATCCGGAAGCGACAGGTTCCGGCTGGCCGCGGGCGTCAGCCCGGAAGAGGTCCTGCCGGCACCCGGCACGGTAGGCTCCCTGGCCCGCAATTCCGAGTTGGGTCCGACGTACTTCGACATGCACGTCACATTGGAGAAGGAGGTGCCGGTCCGGGACACCGTGAGCGTCCGTTTTCGTGCGGAGGTGTTCAACATCCTGAACCGTGTCAACTACCGCCAGCCCATCAACAACCTCGACGACGGACGGTTCGGACAATCCGTGAGAACGTACGAGCCGCGCCAGTTCCAACTTGCGATTCGATTGGCCTTCTAGGCGCGAAACATGCGAACACTCATCGTACTTGCCGCTCTCGCGGCACCCCAACTGCCGGCAGGGGACATTTGGCCGGGATTCCGAGGAGACGGCACGAGCCTGACCTCGGCTCAGGACTTGCCCGAGGTCTGGTCCGACGACGTCAATCTGGCTTGGTCGGTCGGACTCGAGGGCTACGGACAATCGAGCCCTGTCATTTGGAACAGCACCGTGTACGTGACGTCCACGGTGGGCCCCAACAAGGAGCAATTGGTGGTCGCCGCATACCGCCTGTCGGACGGGCAACTCTCCTGGATGGACCGGCGCCCATCCTCTGCGCCGACGGAGGCGCATGAGCGCATGTCGCAGGCTGCACCCACGCCCGTTGCAAGCGAAGACGGCATCTATGCATTCTTCGAGAGCGGCGACCTGATTGCGTTGGACCACGCTGGGAGGGAGCGCTGGGCTCGATTCCTCTCCGGCGACGGGGACGACTGGGTCGGGAACCACGGCCTTGGCTCGTCTCCGGTGCGTTTCCAGGACCGGTTGTTTCTGCATGTTGCTCCAATGGGAGCGGGGCGCCTCTATGCGATCAACACAAGCGAGGGCGACGATGTCTGGGTGCGCGACCTGGCTCCGGCCCCGTCCTTTTCGACACCGCTGGTCGTCAGTGTCGGGGAACGCCGGCTGATTCTGACCACCGCTGGTGGCGGGGCGGTGGCGTACGACGTGGACACTGGCGAGGAGTTTCTTCGACGTCCGGCTCGAGGAGGCCGCGGTTACGCTGTTCCGTCCCCAAGCGTATCCGAGGGCCTTGTCGTGATCGGTTCGGGCGAACCCAACGGGACTCACGCCTTCCGACTGGATGCGCCGGATGCGACCTTATGGACAGCGGACAAGGCCAGTACCGAGTTCAGTTCCCCCCTGATCGCGGGAGGGCGTGCGTGGCTCGTCAATTCAGTCGGCGTCCTCTTCGAACTCGATCTCCAAACGGGGCGGGAAGTCTCGGCGAAGAGGCTTCCGGAAGGATGCTGGGCATCAGGAATCGCGGACGGGGAACGACTGTACTTCTTCGGTGTAGACGGAGCGGCCGCAGTCCTGTCCCAGACCGGAGAAATTCTCGCCACGAACCGACTGAGCATCGAAGGCCGAGTCTACGGCGTCGCTGTCGCTGACGGATCCATTGTCCTTCGGACAGGGAATCGGCTCCTGCGGATCGCAACCACTCCATAGCGAAGCCGCGGGGGACCTACCAGTCAATCCCAAGGGCGTCGGGCTGCCAATCTTGCTCGACGCCTCCCCCGCGGTCCGGAGGTGGTCCATAGAATCCTGAGATAGTGCCTGCGCCAAGACCCAAAAAGCCACGTTAAGTCATTGATAAAAGTGGTTTTACGCGAGTCTGCCGCGGCAGAAGATCGGCCTGGGAGGCGGCCTTGGACGCCGTTCAGGCCCATGCAGGACAATCTTGTTCGAGAGAACTGCCGTGCGAGCCGCTCCTGAAGTGCAATCCATCCTAGGACAAGTCACAGTGTGACTCGCTGTTACCGTGAGCGATGCCGCAGGAGTTGAGCACCGTGCATCGAACCGCAACCAGAATCTCGCGAATTGCTCTTGGCCTGTTCCTGAGCTTCCCCGTCTTGGGCAGCGTTCCGCCGGGTGCCGCGACTGAGGAGGGTTCGGGGCTCTCGATTACGATCCCATTCGATGAGGAGTGGCTCTCCGCCATCTCACTGCCCTTGCTTTCGGGGGTGCCCGGCGGCAAGACCCATGTCGTCTTCGAGTGGTCCAGCTATTCTTCCGTCCGCATCGAGCGCTCCTTGGTCGGCGCGGACCTGGTCTCGGTCGGTGCGTCCGCCCGTGGCGCGTCTTTGCTTGAGCATGTCGTCGAGGGATCAGCCATCTGGTCTGGAGGTGTCGTCGCCGTGGACCTGGGTACTGGACCTTCCCGGCGTCACCTCGTGGTCGGCGATGCCGAGATCCAAATCGACGACTTCACCACTCCGATAGCGGACATCTCGTTCACCGGGCTGACCGACCTCGAGACGGGAGCGGCGCGGGATGACATCGCCTGGACGGGTCTGGAGGTGGCCGACGGCCACTTCTTTTCGGATGGCGAGTCGGGGACGGTCGACGGTCGCTTCTATGGTCCGGTCCAACAGGACGTTGCCGGTACGTTTCTGCGAGACCAGCTGCACGGCGCGTTTCAGGCGAGTCGGCCCGCCGGCGAAAGTTCCACGACGGTCGTTCCCGGATCGCCGCCAGTGCTGGGCGTGCCCGGCGTTCCCATCATTGAAGTCATCTCTGACACGTCTCCCCTGCCTCCCGTTTCACCGGAACCTGAACCGCCAATCCTGAGCATCGATCCACCGACCACGACGGTCCGCATTGCCGCAAGCGCCACCATGTTGGCGGACGGATTCGGAACCATGCGGTTCACGATGAGGCAACATGAGTCGGACAGTACCGTGGCCTCCCAATGGGAGGCCACGTCCGTAGGGACATGGCTGGGTGATTCAGGTGGGGCGGCAACTCGATCGGCGGGTCGGTTCGCGCAAGGACCCTACGCTTCGCAGATCCTGGATGACCTGTCCTGGATCCAGACTGTGGCGCTCGACACACAGGTCATGACTCTTGGCACCGCCGTCCCTAGCGGTGCGGCGGAATGGTCGGGACCGCTAGTCGCCATCGATACGACCAGGGCCGACGTCACACTGCAGGGGGATGCGTCCTTGGTGCTCGCGGACCTTGCCAGCCCCTTGGTGGACATCTCGCTCCGCAACATTTACGAAGTTGGTCGTCCGTATCGCCGCACAGACGTGATCTGGCAGGGCGTCCCCATTCGCAGGGGCGCGTTTCACGCGGACTGGACGCAGGGGCTCGTTGACGGCCGGTTCCACGGAACTGATGCGGAGACCGCGACAGGCACGTTCTACTTCGACTCGGTCGCCGGATCGTTCAGCGCTAGACGCCCGGGAGTGTACACAACAGACATCATTCCGGCCAGCTATCTGACCATCGCGCACTACGGGACCGTGAGGTCAAGGTCGTTCCTGAATGGGGTTGTTCTCGAAGATGGCGTTCCGGACCCGTCGATTGGTTTGCACCCGCTGATTGGTTGGGGGTCCTTCGGCGTCGACGTACGCATGCAGCTGGCCGAGCTGCTTGTCCAAGCTGGCCAGACCGTCGACCAGGGCTCGGTTCCCCTCTTGCCGGTCGTGGGCCTGCTGTTTCAACAGGACATGGGCGTGGAGATCTCGACCGGGTCGCTGCCTGGCGGCAACTATGGCTACGTCAGGTTCGGGCAGAGCCTCCTGCCGATTCAAGGGGTGTCGGCGACCTTTGCGTACGGACTCCCCATCCCCACGAACCCGACGGGCGGCTCCGCACGTTGGTCTGGCGAGGCGATGGCCTTCGACATGGCCGGTCGCGTGCCGGACGGAAATGAGATCCGCGGCAAGGCGAGCCTAGTCATCGACAACTTCGAGATCGCGACCGTCGACGTGGCCATTACCGATCTGCTTGCGAAGGTGCATGGAGTCCCCGTGAACCTGCCCGATCTCCATTGGAACGACTTGCGGCTTCGCAGCGGGGCGTTCCGGTCCCAGTCGGACGAGCGTCTGATCGAGGGCCAGATCTATGGTGCCCAGCACTCGCACTTCGGTGGGGTCTTCGAGGGCAACGGCATCGTCGGTGCCTTCGGTGCTCAGAGGATGCCCTGACCGTCTGGAGCCCAGCAGCCTTCCGTATCGGTTCCGACGAGCCTTGACAACAGTGCGCCGTACAATCGGGTGTTGGTGGGCGCGCAGCAGGCGATTGCCGCAGTCGGTGCCCGCTTGCGCACCGTTGACGGCCTCCGACTCTCGACGGGCGTCCACCTGAGGGAACTCACCCGGTTCCGCGTCGGCGGTCCGGCCGATCTCTACGCGGAAGCGTCCACCCCAGAGGCGCTCGCCGCCGCCCAGAGCGAGGCCGCAGAGGCCGACCTGCCGTTCTACCTGCTTGGCGATGGCAGCAACGTTGTGGCCTCCGATGCGGGTTTCCGAGGCCTGGTGGTGCGGTACGTCGCTGACGACTGCGCGTGGAGGGACGGTGCTGTCGAAGCCGATGCCGGAGGGAGCCTGCAGTCGCTCGTGAACCTGACCCTTGACCGGGGTCTCGAGGGGATGCACACCTTGATGCGCATTCCTGGCACGGTCGGCGGCGCTGTCTACGGCAATGCCGGTGCCTATGGCAACCAGATCGACGAGTTTGTGGATCGGGTCGACTTTCTCGAGGACGGGCGGATCCGGTCGTTCACAGCTGCCGAATGCGAGTTCGAGTACCGAGAGTCTGTGTTCAAGCGCAGCAAGGACTGGCTTGTTCTCGGAGTCCGGCTGGTGCTGCCTTCCGGGGATCCGGTCGCCCTGCGCGCCAGAGCAGCCGAGATACGAACCATCCGGGACGAGAAGTTTCCGCCCACCATGCTCTGCGCTGGCAGCGTCTTCAAGAACCTCTACCTCGATGGCTTGCCCGCGGCAGCGGCCGCCCTCGTTCCGGACAGGGCCGTGCGCTCCGGCAAGGTCGCCTCCGCCTTCTTCTTGGAGCTGGTGGGTGCGAAGGGCATGCGTCGTGGGGGCATCGAGATCGCTTCGCACCACGCCAACCTGCTCTACAATCGCGGACAGGGCACAGCCGGGGAGATTCGCTCCCTTGTGGCGGAACTGAAGGCGCGTGTAGAGGATCGGTTTGGCTTCGAGGTCGAGGAGGAGGTCCAGTACCTTGGCTAGTGTGCGGTGTCGGAGCAGGCTGCGGCCCGCGGTGCTCGCAGTCGTGATGGGAGCGCTCCTAGCTCCCTCAGCGCTGGCCGCCGACTGGGACAACCTCCTTGGGGACGGTCTGGACGCTTGGACGGTGCTCGGCGAGGGCCTGTGGCGGCTGCGCTCTGACGGGGTGCTCTCGGCTTCCTTCGGACACGGCCGGCAGAAGGAGTTGCAGGGTCCGGAATCCATCGACCGGGAGCGGTTCGTCTGGTGGACCACCCGGCAGTCTTGGCTCTACACAAAACGCGACTACACGGAGTATGACCTGCACCTTGAGTACTGGGTCAACACGCCAGGCAACAGCGGCGTGTCGATACGCGATCCGTCCCAGGCGCGCTGCGGGATCGCACAGAAGCCGGACTTCGACTGCACGCCCTCAAAGCTCGGTTACGAGATTCAGATCAACAGCGAGTACTCCGATCGCTGGATGACGGGATCCATCTACGGTCTAGCCCGGGCCGAGCCCGGACTCGCACGGGTTGGCGAGTGGAACAGCCTCAACATCGAGTCACGCAAGGACTCGATACGCGTGTTCGTCAACGGCGTTCTGGCAGCGGAGCACGCGGGAGATCCCGAGAGACCGCTCAGCGGACCGATTGGCCTGCAGCTCCACGACGTGCACAGCTTCGCGCTGTTTCGTAACGTCTGGATCCTCGAGCGCTGACCACGCCGGAGTGTTTCCTCCGGAAACCGGAAACGCTGCACGATCCGCCGAGCCCTATCCCAAGTTTGCCACCCCATTTCATAAATTGTTTGTAATGAGCACATTGCGGTCACGGAATCAGGCGTGTGGCACTGCATTCCGTGCATGTTTCCTTCGTCGTCTGGGCTGGACGACCAGCTTGCGGACCCCGCCCGCCCGCAGGCGTTGCCGGACCACCTGGACCAGCTGGTAGGCGCGCACCGACAGGCACAGGTGGCCCGCGCTGCGCGTGGGCTTGCGGTGGTGGATCGGGCGCAGTCCCAGTTCGCTCTTGAGGGAGCGGAAGACAGCCTCCAGGTCGGTCAACGTCACGCAGGTGCGCCACAGCCGCTCGGCGTCCCAGCCGACGCTGCTGGTGCGCAGGCCGTGGACCCCGGGATGGGTCGCCCCGCTGCCCTCCAGCGGCTGCCGCTTCCAGGCCACCGCCGTCGCGTTGCGGCCCCTGTCGTCCGCCTGCACGTCGATCGCGTCGTGCGGGGCGGCGGACGGATGGCGGGCCTGCAGCCGTCCGATGCGCTGCCAGACCTTCTCCACGCGCCTGGTCGTGCCCTGGCGCGACAGGCCCTCGTGCAGCGTCCGCAGAGCCGTCTCGAGGCGCGCGCCGGCCTGCCCCGCCATCGCCCGCTCCTGCTCCGCCCGCTGCGCGGACGCGCAGCGCAGGCGCGTCTCGCCGTTCCCGTCCGTCTCGGCGCAGGCCAGCGCGCGCTGCCCGCCGGCGGTGCCGATGGCCACCGCCCGGCTCGCGTCGAAGACGCGCCGCCGCTCGCGCAGCCAGGCGACGTTCCCCTCCGTGGCGAGACCCCTGTCGAGCACGACGGCCGCCTCGGGCGGCGCGTCCAGGGCCGTCGGCATGGCCTGCAGCGTGCCGCCCTCGGCGACGTTGCCGGCCAGGACCCTGGAGCGGCGCACGAAGCCGCTGGCGTCCAGCACCAGGCCCAGCGTGAGCAGCGGACAGTCGTGGCGCTTCTCCCTGGAATGGCCGCGGCGGGCCAGCGGCCGCCGGTCCGCCGCGCCCTCCAAGCACGTGCTGGTCCGGTCGTACAGGGTGACGGTGGGCTGCAGGTCGAACAGGTCGGCGGCGCGCTGGAAGAGACGTGTCTCGATCGTGTCGCGGTGGCGCAGCAGGCGGTCGCTGGCGCAGCCAGTGCCACGCGGCGCGCTCGGAGGCCGGCGCGGCCATGCGGCCGACGAGGTTGCCGAGGACGGCGGCGCGCTGCGCACCGGACAGGCCCAGCTGCTCGAGCGGGGACGGTGGACGGAGCTGCCGCATGGCCCACAGGGCGACGTGCTCGACGCCGGCCGAGCGCGGGCGGACCAGCTCCAGGGAGTCGACGTCGACTTGCGGCAGATCGGCCGCCGGGCCCACGGGGGAGACGCCGGCCTGCACCAGCTGGGCGGCGCTGCGCTGGGCCTCGTCCTCGACCGCGGGGGAGCAGGCCCCGAACTCGAGGGACCGCTGGGGGGCGAGGATGCGCTCGACGCGGGCGCACAGCGCCGGCCCGTCCCCGCGCGGCAGGGCGACGTGGCGGCCGAGGTTGCGCAGGGTGCGCTGGCGCACCCTGGAGCCGCAGCGGACGGAGCGGACGAGGCGCTGGGTGAAGTGGGGCTCCTGGCCCCTGGCGCGGGGACGGGTGGGGGTCCAGCGGACGAACAGGCTCCGATTGGAGCATGTTCTGGGACGGGAGTCAGAGAATTGTAAGTTGCTGTGGCACTGCATTTGGGGTTTCAGGGGGCTGGCCATTGAAAACCAACGACTTGCAGCGCAAAACACGCCGAATTCGGCCAAAATCGCTCCTCGCTTGGCAAACTTGGGCTAACCTCTCTCATCGACCGAGTTCAGCAATCCCGTCAGACGCACTCGACATTCACAGCCCTCCCACGCTTTGAACGATCGATGGCTCCCAGCGTGCGACAGTCCTGACCCTCAAAGGGGAATGTTGCCATGCTTCCGGCGTGGCGGTGCCTGGGACTTCGTCGACAGCATCTGCAAAACCGTGATGAGCTTCCGTCGCGTGTGGCGAGGCTCGATCACCTCGTCGACCCAGCCCTTTTCCGCGGCGCGGAAGATGTTTGCGCTGCTGGCCTTGAACTCCTCGGTCCTTGCGGTCCGGAGTGCTTCGGGATCGGAGGCCACGGCAAACTCCCGGCGATACAGGATGTTCACTGCCCCTTCCGGACCCATCACGGCGATCTCCGCGGTCGGATAGGCAAGGTTCACGTCTGACCGCACGTGCTTCGATCCCATGACGACATAGGCGCCGCCGTAGGCCTTGCGCGTGATGACGGTGACCTTGGGCACAGTGGCCTCGCAATAGGCGTACAGCAGCTTAGCCCCGTGCTTGATGATGCCGCCGTACTCCTGGTCCTTGCCCGGCAGGAACCCCGGAACGTCCTCGAAACTGACGATCGGGATGTTGAACGCATCGCAGAAGCGCACGAACCGGGCACCCTTCACCGAGGCATCAATGTCCAAGCAACCGGCCAATACCGCAGGCTGGTTCGCCACGATGCCGACGGTCTGGCCCGACAGGTGCGCGAATCCCACGACGATGTTGGCCGCAAAGTGCTCCTGCACCTCGAACAGGTAGCCGTCGTCGACGACACGTGTGATGACGCTCTTGATGTCGTACGGCTGCGTCGACTCGTCAGGCACGATGTCATCCAGCTCGGGATCCGCGCGTGTTGGCGGATCGTCGGTCGGCCTGACAGGCGGATCGTCCAAGTTGTTCGATGGAAGGAACGACAGCAGCTCCCGGATAAGCTGCAGGCAATGCGTATCGTCTGACGCTAGGAAGTGGGCGGAGCCGCTGACCTCGTTGTGGGTCTGAGCACCGCCGAGATCCTCCTTGCTGATCTCCTCGTGCGTGACGGTTCGGATGACGTCGGGACCAGTCACAAACATGTGACTGCTGCCATCGACCATGCACACGAAGTCCGTGATCGCTGGCGAGTACACGGCCCCGCCGGCGCACGGTCCCATGACGGCGGAAATCTGCGGCACCACGCCGCTGGCCAGCGTGTTCCTCAGAAAGATCTCGCCGTAGCCGGCAAGCGACGCGACCCCCTCATGAATGCGTGCCCCACCGGAGTCGTTCAGGCCGACCACTGGAGCGCCGGTCTTGACGGCGAGGTCCATGATCTTGCAGACCTTCTGGGCGTTCTGCCAGGACAGGGAGCCGCCGAACACCGTGAAGTCTTGGGCGAATGCAAAGACCTGCCGGCCATCGATCCGACCGTAGCCCGTGACGAACCCGTCGCCGGGCACCTTGCGTTGGTCCATTCCGAAGTCGACGCAGTCGTGGACCACCAGTCGGTCCATTTCCTCGAAAGTGCCCTCATCGAACAGCAGGCCCAAGCGCTCGCGGGCGGTCATCTTCCCTGCCTCGCGGAGGCGGCGGATCCGCTCCTCGCCTCCGCCGGCCAACGCGGCCTCGGAGCGGCGCCGCAGCTCCGCGCGCTTGTCCGCCAAGCTCATGGGGACACACTCTATCACGGCGATTTGGGCACCAAACGCGCGTTGCGAATCGCACGGCGGTCCCAGGATTGGGTCGGTTCGGAGGGAGTGGGTGCCGTGATATCCTTCCGCTTGATCGACGCGCTGTTCTGGGTGCTGACGGTCCCGGCCGTGGCCGCTTCACTGGCAGGGATCAAGCGGAGTCGGCGCCTCCTCGAGTACGTAGAGGACTCCACGCGCGAGTTCTCAGAGGAGCCGTCGCAGGGCGGCCCCACTGTCGCGCTCATCGTTCCGGTCAAGGGCGTGGAAGAAGGTCTGGCCGGCAACCTGCGCGCACTTGCGGACCAGGACTACCCCAGCTACACGATCTTCGTTTGTTGCGCGGACGCCAACGATCCAGCCCTGTCCGTCGTGCGCAACACCTTGGGCCTCGACTGCCGGATCGTGATCGCGGAGGACTCGCCGCCAAACCTGGGCGAAAAGGTGCACAACCTCCGCGCCGCCGTCGCAGAGGTCGGGAACTCGGCGGAGATCTTGGTGTTCGCCGACTCGGACGGACGCGTGCCCCCTGACTGGCTGCGCAAGCTGACGGCGTCGCTCGACACGCCCGGACTGGGCGCGGCATCGACGTTTCGCTGGTACATGCCCGAGCGTGGAGGGTTCTGGTCCCTGATGCGGGCTGTCTGGGACGCCGCGATCATCGGCGTAATGGACACGAAGGACCGCAGCTTCGCGTGGGGTGGGGGCATGGCTGTGCGCCGCCAGGTATTCGAGTCCGCTCGGGTGCTGGATTACTGGCGGGGCACGGTCAGCGACGACTACCGCCTGACATCCGCAATGCGCGCGGCTGGTCTGGGGATCCGCTTCGTACCGGAAGCAATGGTGCCCACCACGGGCCACTGCAGCGCTCGGGAATTCCTGGACTGGTCCGTGCGGCAACTCACGATCTGCCGCGTGCACGACTTCCGGATGTGGATTCTGGGTGTGATCAGTCACGTCCTCTACTGCGGCGCACTCATGATCTGTGTCGTCTACACAGCGCTCGGAAACCCGCTCGGCCTCGCTGGACTTTTGCTGGTGCTCCTCCCGGCCTCGGCGGTCGGTGGCATGCGGGCAACCGTCTGCGCCCTGGTGTTCCCCGATCGCGAGGAGTGGCTTGAGAAGTACGGATGGGCGTACTTCTGGCTGACGCCCGTGGCGACCTGGGTCTGGATGTACGCCCTGGCGAAGTCCGGCCTGAGCCGGCGCATCACCTGGCGCGGCAGGACCTATGAACTGCGGGCGGCGGACGACACCTGCGAGCTCGGACGCGGCTAGCAGGCCCCCTCAGCGCCGCTCGACCAAGCGGATCACCGGGGTGAGCAGGTTGTCGACTGGCGCGAAGTCGTCGGTCAGGACCAGGCCTTGCGACCGCTCACGCAGGACGGCCAGGTCTCGGGGCGACAGCAGAGCTGCGCTGTACTTGAGGTAGTCGAGCCTTTGCACGGGCAGCTGACGCGTGGAACCCATGACGATGAAGGTGTCCCGTTCGTCCTCGTCGGAAGGGCCGCCGGGCGATGTGCAGAATGTGTAGACGTAGGGGAAAACCTCCTCGACGGTCGCGATCATCGCGCCCAGGAAGCGACCCGACCGAAAGATGTCGATCGTGTTCGCGAGGAAGACCGAATCGTCGCTCATCAGCGCACGGACCTTCCGCACGTACTCCAGCGTCGTGAGGTGGAACGGCGGGGCGTAGTGGTTGAAGGCGTCGTTGTAGACTAGGTCGAACCGCTCCGTCAGTTCGCCACGCAGCTTGCGGGCGTACAGCTCCTCAACGCGGTTGCGGGCATCCATGTGGATGATCTCAAGGGGCGTGTCGCGCTCCAGGCCGAACGACTCGAGCGCGGCCCGCGTCACCTCGGGATCGATCTCGACGACCTCGCCGTAGCCTTTGGGGAACCGCCGCACGAACCACCTAGGGAATACGAAGCCACCGCCCCCTAGGAACAGCCCGCGGGGCTCCCCAGTCACCAGGCCAGCAGCAGCCGCCGCCTCGGTGACGCCCTGGTAGATCTTCTCGTAGTCGTAGTGCAGGACGTCGGCGTCGTTCATGTCCACGTAGGCGTGCACGAGGTGGTCCAGCGTCATGGACCGCAATCCTGGAGTCTCGATGACCTCCTCGACGAGGATCGAGGAGTACTCCGACTCGTCCCAGAACAGGACGCTTGGGCGGTTGTGCTCACGGAACCCGAGCCTCTCGCCCGTATCCCTAGCGAAGTCAAACGGAGCCCATGTAGCCGTGACGACTCCAAGAAGCACGCCCGTCCAGAGGTACGGAAGGATGCTGGAACTGCCCCAGGCGAAGGCCATCGCCAGCAGCATGGCGGAAACGGCGAGAAGCACCGAGGTCGTACCCATCTCGGCGATCAGCACGTAGCCCGTCAGAAACGTGCCGACGATGCTGCCGAGGGCACCCCACGAGTACACGTTGCCGACGGTGCGACCGAGCTGCTGGCCAAGGCTGATCGCCATCTTCGCCGCGACCGGACTGATCATGCCCAGCAGACACGAGGGCAGGAAGAACACGCAGAAAACGTGCAGGGCGATTCGCACGGGCCACTCGAGCTCTCGCAGCGCGTCGTGATTGCCGAAGAAGGCGTTCAGCAGCGGAATCAGCAGGCAGTTGGCGGAGGCCAGGAGAAAGATTGAGGCCAGCGCCTCCCTGGGTGGAAACCGGTCCGCAAGCCGCCCTCCTGCGTAGTTTCCAGCCGCGATCCCCGCCAGGACGATCCCTATCACGGAGGTCCAGGTGTACAGCGAACTGCCGACGTGGCGCGCAATCAGACGCCCGGCCACGAGCTCCAGCACCATGATGCAGGCGCTGGACAGGAAGACGGTCGCGATAGGTACGATCCACGCCCACCGGGCTGGCGTTCTTCCCTCTGTGTCGCGGCCTTCCATTCGCTGAGTCCCGCCGTTCCTCCCGGTTCAGTAAGCGTGAAGCTCAGGCATCCAGACCCGGAACCCGAAACTCGGCGCAGAGCTGGCGGACGCGGTCTCGAACGCGAGCGATCACGGCCTCGTCGGAACGGTTGCGCAGAGCCGTCAGCATGGATTCGCCAAGGACGCCCATCTCTGCCGCCGCCATCCCACGGGTGGTGGGTGCGGGCGTTCCGACCCGGATGCCGCTGGGCCGGAGGGGCGGGTTGGGATCGTCTGGAATCACCTGCTTGTTGCACGTGATTCCGACTTGGTCCAGGATCTCCTCGGCCTCGCGTCCGTTGATTCCGAAGCTGCGCACGCAGTCGACGACCATCATGTGGTTGGCCGTGCCACCGGTGACGAGCACGGCACCGCCATCGATCAGCGTCCGTGCCAGAGCCTGGGCGTTCGCCATGACCTGTGCGCAATATTCCCGGAACTCGGGCTGCTGCGCCTTGCCAAGGGCGACCGCGACCGCGGCAACTTGATTCATGTGGGGTCCCCCTTGCAGTCCCGGGAAGACGGACTTGTCAATCGCTCGGCGGAACTTGGCCTTGCACAGGATGAGACCACCCCGCGGGCCGCGCAGTGACTTGTGGGTCGTGGTCGTGACCAGGTCGAATCCAGCGTCGAACGGATTCGCCAGAGCAGCGCCCGCGATCAGGCCGCCGATGTGCGACACGTCCGCCATGGTCAGCGCGCCCACCTCGTCCGCGATGGCCTTGAAGGGGGCGTAGTCGTAGTCGCGTGGATAGGAGGAATAACCGCACACGATCATCTTGGGCCTGTGCTCCAGCGCACTCGCGCGCAGCGCTTCGAAGTCGATGTGACCTTCTTCGTCGGGGTTGGTCTTGTACCGGATCCAGTTGAACAGGCGACCCATGTGGGACACCGGCGCACCGTGCGTGAGATGCCCTCCGTGGCTGAGGTCCATGCCCATCACGGTGACCCCGGGCTGCAGCAGGCCGAGGTAGACGGCCGCGTTCATCGGGGCACCAGAGAGGGGCTGGGCGTTCACGTGCTCGCAGCGGAACAGCTCCTTGGCGCGTCGTCTCGCGAGGCGCTCGATGGCGTCCGTGTTTTCCTGCCCGCCGTAGTACCTACGTCCGGGATAGCCTTCGGCGTACTTGTTGGTGAAGACCGAGCCCAAGGCCTCGAGCACTTCGGGGTAGGTGTAGTTCTCAGATGGAATCAGTTCGACGCCCGTCGACTGACGTTCCTCCTCCGCAACGAGTGCGGCGAATAGGTCGGGGTCGCTTGAGGCGAGAAGCTCGCGCGGCGTGGGCATGGTGCGTGTATCCCAATTGTCCCGTATGGCCGGAGGATAGGTGCGGCGACATCGAATTCCGTGGTCCGTTCTGAAATTTCATGAAGCCTTAATGCGATCGTTCAGGGCGAGTAACATCCGCTCCCTAAGCTGTGGGTTCCGCTGGACAGCGCTGGGCGGCGAAATCGTGCCGTCCGAATCAGTCCTGTGGAGACGGTGCCGGACCGCATTTCCGGATGCCTGTACTCAAGGATTGGACGACTTCTGTGCGTCGTACATCGGCAGGACCGGCACGACTTCAGAATTCTTGGGAGGAATCAACAACGATGCGACACATCTGGACGGCGCTCGTGCCGCTCGCAGCACTCGGGTTTGGGATGACTGCGGCTACGGCGGAGATGAGCGAACCGTTGCCGAACACCCCCGCAACCGTAGTGCTCTGGACGGACAAGCTTGAGTACCTGACGAGCGAGCAGGTCACTGTCTACATGAACCTGAACGCACGGGGAGACACAAACACTTACACGATGTTCCTGTATCGAGAGAACATCGAAACCGGCGAGCGTGAGTACCTGAACACCATGTCGAGCAGCTTCAGCAGCGAGCCGACGGACATACACGGCATGGGTGCCGATTCCTACATTGCGTCGACAATCCCGGATAAAGACCAAGAGCAGATGTTCTCAGGATCGCCGCCTTCGGAGGGTCTTTGGCACTTCGTGTTCGAACTCCGCAGCGAGGACACCACGCAGGTAGTGAAGAGAGCCTTCGCGAAGCACGTCGTGACGACCCAGCCGCCGCTGGAGTATGGCTTTGACGGGAAGGACACCGTCATAAGCGAGGACACGACCTGGCCGAACGACCGCGTGATCCGTGTTCGGCACCAAGTGTTCGTGGAGAACGGCGCCACGCTGACGATCGAGCATGGCACGCATATCCTGGCTTCCGGCCAGAACGCGGTGATCGTCGTGATGAAGGGTTCCAAGATCATGGCGCTCGGGCGCAAGGAAGCCCCGATCGTGATGACCTGCGACGCTGAGGTCGGCTGGCGCCAGTCGGGCTGCTGGGCCGGACTGATCATGCTCGGCAACGCACCGATGACGCGGGGGGTGGGTCGTGCGGAAGGCGTGATACCCGAGGACAAGCCGGTCTACGGAGGTGACGATCCTGAGGACTCCAGCGGTGTGCTGCGCTACGTGCGGATCGAGTTCGCTGGCGTCGACTTCAACCCCGAGACACAGCCAAACGCATTCGGCTTCCACGGCATCGGCTCGGGTACGGTGATCGAGCACATCCAAGCGCACGAAGCAGAGGACGACGGCATCGAATTCTTCGGTGGCACGGCCAACTGCCGCTACTGCGTCTCCAGCGGATCCAAGGACGACTCGCTCGACTGGGCGTTCGGATGGTCCGGCACGGCGCAGTACGTGTACATCCACCAGGATCGCGACGGCGACAACGGCATCGAGGCCGACAACGACAGCTCCGGATTCGATAGGCTACCAAGGTCCCATCCACACCTGTACAACGTGACGATGGTGGGTGGTCTCGAGGACGGCCCGGACTCGCCCCACTCTGGCGACGGCATGAGGCTCCGCCGCGGCACCGCGGTCACCGTCCGCAACCTGATCTTGACTTCGTTCGGCGGCGACGCGCTGGATGTCCGCGACAATTCGCCCTCCCTCTTCATGGCAGGCACGAGCAGCCTCAGCAACGCGATCATCACGAACAACGGCGACGCGATGGCCGACCAGCAGATCGCGGGAGGCGTCGCGGGTTCCACCGACTTCTGGGATCTTGCGCCGCAGTTGCTGAACGTGCGTTACGAAGGCAATCCCGACCCGCGTCCGGTAATGGGATCGCCAGCGATTGTGGTCGGCAGGGCAGCGACACCTCCGTCGGACGACAGGATGTTGGAGACGGACGCTCAGTTCGTCGGTGCGTTCGGTGCCGAGAACTGGCTTGAGGAGTGGACGTTCTTCGGCAGCGAGCTCGACTACGATGTCGAGTAGGCCTCCCGACTGATCCCCTGGGGGCCCTCTCTCCCGGCAGCGGAAGAGGGCCCCTTCCCTATTCCGATGTGATGCTCGGACACCCCCAATCGCGGGGTCGCTGTCTTTCCGCCGCCTGGAATTGGTCGAGAGTTCGGAGCGTCTTGCGGCCCTGAATGGACCGCCGCTCCCCGCGCCGCCGCAGGTTCAGCCCGCTGAAGCCCATTCAAGTCACTGGATCTCTCCGGACCCTGCGGTGTTCCAGTCACCACAGCACCGGGGCGTCACGCCGTCTCCAGCACCGTGGACGGATTGACGCAGTGCGGCGAGGCTGGCCGGTGTCCACCTGTGATTGAACGCTTGGGGGCCGGCCTCCACCCGTCGGTCTGCCCCGGGCGCGGTGGTCTACATCAGGCGAAACGAGATTTCCAGCCTGATGCGTGCGGCAACGGCCCGTCCCCCAGCCCTAGCGGGCCGGAAGAGCCACTGACTCACCGATTCGAACGCCCGCGCGTCGAGCCCCAGCCCCAGTGGACGCAGCAAGGTGATGTTTCGTGCTCGGCCATCGGTGTCGATGTCCACCTGCAGCAGCACGGAGCCCTCGTGGCCCGCGATGCGTGCCTCGTCGGTGTAGGTCGGCTCACCGCGCTCCAGAAGTAGCGGCGGCTGCACCTCGTCGCCTACAGCCAACGGGCCCAGATCGGCTGCGGCAGCCACGCCGAGCTGATCGATCCGGAAGGTCCGTGCCCGCTCCTCGAGCGGGGCCGCTTCGTCTGGCCGCGAAAGCTTGTGTAGAAGGCGCGCGAAGTGCTCGAGGGTTTCAACAGTGTCTTCGTGCTGATCCGTGAGAGCCTTCTCGCGTATCTCCAGCGCGGTGCGGTAGTAGGTCTCAGCCCGCGTGTACAGCACCTGGTTCTCGTACAGAACGGCGAGGTTGTTGATCGAGCCGGCGACGTCCGCGTGCTCCTGGCCAAGCAGGCTGACTCGAGTCGCAAACGCCTGCCGGTAGAACCGCTCGGCCTCATCGAACTTGATCCGCAGGTGGTAGTAGCGGCCGATGTCGTTCAGCAGCGCTGCATACTCCTGGCTCTCGGCTCCCCAAGCCACTCGCGCAATCGGGTCGGCTTCGCGATACAGCTGCTCTGGCCGAGCGTAGTCGCCGCGGCCGAGGTGCAGCTTCGCCAGCTCCATCAGCGCCACGACGCGGCGCGGATCATCGGTTGAAAACTCGCGCGAGCGGTTGCGGGCGCGCAGCAGCAGGCGCTCCGCCTGCTCGAATTCGTTCAACTCCAGCGCTTGTCGCGCCGAGTTGATAAACCCGTCCCACTCCCTGTCCTGTGCCCGTCCACTAGGGACAAGCACAAGCAACAGGGCCGCTACCAGCGCGTTGCATCGCGTGCGCCCCATTGCAGGTCTTGCTATTCCAATACTCAGCCCGTACGCCGACACACGGCGCTCCGGGCGACCCCGTGAGGCTTCAGTCTAACAGTCCCACCCGGTCGCGGAATCGGTCGTGAGAGGGTGCGACGAGGGCAACTGGTTGGAATGGGCGGGCACCGGTGCGGTCAGGGGCGGGTGCGCGATAGCCGCCTCAGAGCGGTTCCAAATCCACGGCCCATGCCCGATTCTCAAGGTACCAGCGCACGAGGCTCTCGACTCCCTCGCGGAGAGGAATGCGAGGACGCCAGCCAAGCAGCCGGTCTGCCTTGTCGATAGACGCCCAGGTGGCCGTGACGTCCACGCGCAGGAGCGGTTCTCGGCGGATCGTGGCCTTGCGGCCCAGGACATCCTCAATCGTCTCAAGTGCATCAATGAGACGCACAGGAGCTCCGCCTCCGAGGTTGATGACCTCGAACCCCAGCGGGGCTGTCGCAGCGACCGTACCGCGGACGATGTCCTGGACGAAGGTGAAGTCCCGATGCTGGGATCCGTCGCCGTGCAGGCTGATGGACTGTCCTTCGCAGATCCACCGCACGAACCGGAACAAGCTCATGTCCGGCCTTCCCGCCGGGCCGTAGACGGTGAAGTAGCGCAGCACGGTGGTGTCTAGCCCGTGCACATGGTGGTGTGCTCGGGCAAGGGCCTCCGCAGCGAGCTTTGAGGCGGCATACGGCGATCGAGGCCGCGAGGTGTCGGCCCGCTCGTCAATGGGCAGGACATCCGTCTCGCCGTATACGCTGGAAGTCGAGGCCATGACGAGCTTCCCGACTCCTCGTCGCGTGCACAGGTCGAGGACATTTTGGGTTCCGACAGCGTTCGCCTCGATGTAGTCCAAGGGCCGTCGTGCGCTCTGCGGTCCGCCAGCTCGCGCCGCCAAGTGGAACACCCCATCGAACTCCTCGCCGCCGCAGGCCTCCTCCAGCGTGGCGGCATCCGCCGTGTCCGCCTTGACGAACCGGTAGCCCTTACGATCGCCGAGCTGAGCCAGGCGCCACTCCTTGATGCGCGGGTCGTAGGCGTCGTTGAGGTTGTCGATGCCGACGACCGCGTCGCCGCGACTCAAGAGGCATCGCGCGGTCCAATGGCCGATAAACCCCGCCACACCGGTGACCAGATACGCCGCCATCGCTTCCGCTCCGCAGTCAGAGGCGCAGCAGGTTGGGAGCCTGCACACCGCGCAGCACGTTGCGTGTGTCCAGCACCAGCGGTGCAGATTCGAGCACCGCCAAGTGGTCGACGCAGTCGTGGTCGGTCAGTATCACGACGATGTCCGCGCACCGGGCTCCCTCCGCAGGGTCGACGGCCTCCAGCTCAACTGGCCCAGCTTGCAGGGATGGCACATACGGATCGCTGTAGGTGACTTCGGCGCCCGCCATGTCGAGCAGGGCTGCGATGTCGAGCGCTGGCGACTCGCGGGTGTCGCCGACGTTCCGCTTATACGCCGCACCGACGAGATGGACGCGGCTCCCCCGCACAGGCATGCGCCGGTCGTTCAGCGCGGCCTGTATGCGGCTCACGACATGCCTTGGCATCGCGCCGTTGATCTCCGACGCGAGCTGGATCAGGCGTGGTTCGTAGCCCGCCTGCTTGGACTTCCATGCGAGGAAGTGCGGATCGACGGGCACGCAGTGACCGCCGAGCCCCGGTCCGGGAAAGAACGGCATGAACCCGAACGGCTTGGTCGCTGCGGCCTCGATGACCTCCCAAACGTCGATGTCCAGACGGTCGCAGAGGACAGCCGTTTCGTTCGCCAGTCCAATGTTGACCATCCGAAAGGTGTTCTCCAGCAGCTTCGTGGTCTCGGCGGCAAGCGTTGAGGAAACGGCAACGACTTCGTCCATGACCTGGCTGTAGTAGGTCTGGCCCATGCTCAGGCAGGCTGGCGTCACGCCCCCGATGACTTTGGGGATGTTCTTGGTCCGATACGTCCGGTTCGCCGGATCGACGCGCTCCGGAGAGAAGCAGAGGTAGAGACTCTTGCCCGCCTCGAGGCCCTCCCTTTCGAAGATCGGCAGCACCGCCTCCTGGGTCGTGCCCGGATACGTGGTCGATTCCAGAATCACCAGGCACCCAGGATGCAGTCTGCGGGCCAGCGCCTCTGCAGCTGCAAAGACGTGCGTCAAGTCCGGATCCCGTGTCTTGCGGAGCGGGGTCGGCACGCAGATTGACACCGCATCGCAACTGGTTGCCTCGGCGTAGTCCCCCGTCGCGCGCAGTCGGCCCGACTCGACAAGTTGCAGCAGGACGGCCGGGTCGACGTCCGTGACGTCGGTGCGTCCAGCGTTTGTCGCCGCAACCCGCTCAGGGTCGGTGTCGATGCCAACGACAGTGAAGCCGGCAAGCGCCACTTCCACGGCGAGAGGCAGCCCGGCGTAGCCGAGGCCAACCACGGCAGTTGCGGCGCTCCGTTCTTCTAGCCTCGCTTCCAGTGATTCTGGCCGGGGCATGCGGGACTTGGCCAACTCGCCGACGCTTCGTGCGGCGGCGGGCCTTGGACTCAGTCGATGGGAGGGTCGGACTGGCTGGCGGGCTCCATGCCCTGCCGGTGGCGCACCGTAGTGCTGTGGTCGGTGTAGAACGTGCGCGCACCCGAATCGGGCGATTGCGGATCGGCGTTCAGCGAGTATCCCGCCGGCGTGCCGATCATTGAGAACGCATATCCCAAGTGAATGCCATCCACCAGGTTCTCGTCCATCAGGTCGGCGGCGGCCGGAGTCGGAGTGGCATCGCCGGGTGGCGGACCGAGTTCCATCAGGGTCGACGCGTACCGCCCGAACTGGGCGAAGTACTGGATCTGTGCCGTATTGATGGTCTGGCAGGCCTGAATCGCGGCGACCTCGTTCGCCATGCGCCTGGCACTGGTGATGCGCGGTATCGCGATGGCGCTGATGATCAGGATGATCGCGATGACGATCAGCAGCTCGATCAGGGAAAACCCTCGATCTCCGCGCCGACGCTCGTTCCGCATGACTGCCCTCATTGTAAGTCTGCGCCCAAGGCTCCCTGTCCTTTCAGACGCCAGACCCTCCGCGAACGTGCAACCGAGACGGACGCGCGAGAAACCCGTCAGACGCATCCAATAGCCCGTCCGACGCAACAGGACGACGGGCTATGATACCGGGAGCCTGAAAAGGGATTCCTAGATGTCGCCTGTCCTAGCCGCCGTTAGCTGCTTCGTCCTCTACTTCCTGGTCTATCGGTTCTACGCCCGCCATCTGGGATCACGCATCTTCCGCCTCGACCCCGATGCCACCACGCCGGCGCATGCGATGAACGACGGCGTCGACTACGTGCCGTGCCGGCGGGCGGTCCTTTTCGGACACCACTACGCCTCCATCGCCGGCCTCGCTCCGATGCTTGGACCGGCGATCGCCGTCATCTGGGGATGGCTGCCCGGCATGCTCTGGGTCGTACTCGGCACGCTCTTCATCGGCGCCGTCCACGACTTCTCGGCGCTGGTGATCTCGATGCGTCATCGGGGTATGAGCATCGGCAAGGTCGCCGAGGACTTGATTGGACGCCGTGCGAAGGGCATCTTCCTGATCATCATCCTGTTCCTCATATGCCTAGTGATGGGTGTCTTCGTGCGCACGGTGTCAGGTCTGTTCACGGTGGACTTCTATCCGGAATCCGTGTTCCCGACGTTCTCCCTCATGGCTATTGCCATGGTCATCGGCTGGCTCGTGTACAAGCGCGGCGTATCGGTCGCCCCGCTGACCGTCGTGGGCTTCGGTCTGATGCTGGCTTGCATTGGCATAGGCCTTTCGATCGGCCGGCCCGACCTGAGTGGCGAGACGTGGATCGTGATCCTGCTTATCTACGCATTCGCCGCCTCGACGCTGCCGGTCTGGTCGTTGCTGCAGCCACGCGACTACCTGAACTCCTGGCTCCTCTACCTTGGACTCGGCGCATCCTATGTGGGTCTGTTCGTGCTGCGGCCCTCGTTCGCCGCGCCCATGCTGGACACGCAGCCGGCCGAGGCGCCCCCGATCCTTCCGTTCGTTTTCATCGTCATCGCCTGCGGAGCCATCTCGGGATTCCATGGGCTGGTCTCCTCGGGCACGACCTCGAAGCAGATCGACAAGGAGACGGACGCCTTGCCGATCGGCTACGGCGGCATGGTCGGCGAGTCCATCCTCGGACTGCTTGCCGTGCTGGCCTGCACAGCCGGGTTCCGCTCCGCCGAAAGCTGGGCAGAGCACTACGCGAGCTGGGGTGCGGCCAGCGGCCTGGCCGAGAAGATGCGGGCGTTTATCGACGGCACAGCGATGTTTCTCGGCTCGCTGGGCATCCCGATGGAACTGGCGCAGGCTTTCATCGCCCTCGTGGCGGTCTCGTTCGCGCTCACGTCGCTCGACTCCGGCACGCGCCTGCTCCGCTACAACATCGAAGAGATCTCGCAGTCCATCAAGGTGCCTGCGCTCGGCCAGCGCTACACGGCCTCGACCATCGCCGTTGTCCTGATCGGGTTCTTCGCGTTCTATCAGATCGAGGGGCAGCCGGTCGGTCTGGCCCTGTGGAGCCTGTTCGGCAGCACCAACCAAGTGCTTGGCGCCCTTACACTGCTGGCCGTCACCATCTATCTCCGACAGCAGGGACGCAACTACATCTACACATTCCTGCCGATGGCGTTCATGCTGACGGTCACGATCATCGCCATGGTGATCGACATCCGCAAGTACTGGGGCGCAGGGCAGATGCTGCTCTGGGGCGTGGCTGCGTCGATCTTCGTGCTGAGCGCGTGGCTCGTTGTCGAAGCCGTAATCCGGTTCCGCCAGGACACGGTCGACGCGCTACCAGCGGGCGACTGACACGATTCCTAGCCGTCCCACGCCTTCGAGGCGAGATTGCGCTCGACGGAGCCGTCGGTCAGGTGGAATCCGGTCTCGTGGAGCACATCGGAGGAGCACACGACCTTGGGCCGGCCAAACTCCCCTTGGGGCTCGGGGAAGTCCTGGCCGAACTCGGGATCCAGCGCATCGACAACCCAGACCAGCTTGCCCTTGAACGGCACGCGCACGTGCAGCTCGGCGCCGCAGGCCCGGCAACGGCACTCGTAGGGGCGACTCACTCGGCCTGACGGTGCAACCGTCGCTGCATCCTAGCAGCCGACGGCCGACGTGAGAGAATGGCGACGGTCGGACCGGGACGCTGCATTCGGTCTGCGGGCGCCTTGAGCCCCCGGGACGAGTCTGTGCGGACGAGCCGACCCCAAGGAGGCCTGCATGTTCCGAGGCTGCGGCACCGCCCTGATCACGCCGTTCGCGGCGGACGGTTCGCTTGACGAGATCACGCTGCGCTCGCTGGTCCGGCGGCAGATCGACGCCGGCATCCACTTCCTCGTCCCTGGTGGCACGACGGGCGAGAGCCCGACGCTGAGCAAGGCGGAGCACCTTCGCCTGGTTGAGATCACACTGGAGGAGACTGCTGGAAGCGTCCCCGTCGTCGCCGGCTGCGGCGGATACAACACCGCGAAGATCGTGGACTTGGCCGGCGATCTGCGGGCGCTGGGAGTGCAGGGGCTCCTTTCGGTAACGCCCTACTACAACAAGCCCACGCCTAAAGGTCTCCACAGGCACTACTCAGCACTGGCGGACGCGACGGACCTGCCTATCGTTGTCTACAACGTTCCCGGCAGGACCGCCTGCAACATCAGGCCAGACGTGCTCGCGAGGCTGGCAGAGATCCCCACCGTGGTCGCAGTCAAGGAGGCCTCCGGCGACATCGGCCAGATGGCAGAGGTCTGCCAGTCGGTGCCGGAGGACTTCGCCGTGCTCTCGGGCGACGACTCGGTGACCCTTCCCCTGATGGCGCTTGGCGGCGTGGGCGTGATCTCCGTGGTGTCGAATGAGGTTCCGGGACCCATGGCCAAGCTCTGCGAGCATGCGCTGGCCGGGGACTTTGGCAAGGCCCGCGCAGTGCACCGCCAGTACCTGGGGCTTATGAACGCGAACTTCTGCGAGACCAGCCCCGGTCCGGTGAAGGTGGCGCTGGAGATGATGGGCGTGCTGGACGAGGCACGCTACCGCTTGCCGATGACACGCCCCTCGGCCTCGAGCGAGGCGATCGTGGCAGCTGCGCTCGACGACCTGGCCCTGCGCCGGGCGGCCTAGAACCGGAACCGTATCGCTGTCTGCACGGTGCGGCCCAGTCCCGCCATGCGCACCACGCCGAAGAAGACGTGGTCGATGTTGGTGAAAGGTGCGGCCCAGTTGGTGTTGCCGAAGGCGTTGAGCACGTCGATGCCGACCTCGGTCGTGACCAGTTCGCTGGTCCGGAACTCGCGGCTGATGCGGAAGTCCCACTGGTGGAAGCCCTTCTGCCGGTATTCGTTGCGGCGCGAGGTGCCCGGGCGCGTCTCCGAGAAGCTTGTGGGCCGCACGGCCCTGAAGGCCGAGGGATCGAAGGCGAAGCGGCCCGTCACCGGGCCTAGGTCGGACGCCTCGAACGTGCGCAGGTCTCTGGGATCGAGGGGTGTGAAGTTGCGGACTCGATCGGGCCGTCCGACCTGTTCGAACGTGTAGGTCGGATCTTCGGTCTGGCGGATGTCGAGAGGCAGGCCGGATCGCCAGCGCCATATCCCGCTGACGCTCCAGCCGGCGGCCCATCGGGCGCTGTCGCTCCACCGGCGGGGCAACCGGAAGCGGTACTGCCAGTTGGCTGTCAGCGAATGCCGACGGTCGAAGTTCGAGTAGGCCCAGTCCTCGTTCACCAACTCGTCGCCGAGGACGCTGCTGCCGTTGTCGAAGGACTGGCTCCATGTATAGCCCACGTCGAACGCAAGTCCGCGGCTCAGGTAGCGGTTCGCGCGCAGCTGCACGGCCTCGTATCTGGCGTTGCCGGCGCTCTCGATCGACCGGATGTCGGCGAAGCGGGAGAAGCGGCGCATCTGATGGACGAACCCAAAGCTGTGCAGTGGATTGCGGACGAAGCCGTTCAGCTCACGCTGCTGCTGGAGCCGGTTGGACCGCGTACCGAGATAGGTGCCCGTGAAGAACACACGGCCCGGTAGCAGCCTCTGCCAGCTGAGGTTCCAGTGCCGCGCCAGCGCGTTCTGGAACCCAGGGTCGAACACGAGAATGGGATAGCGGACGACGACGGGCTTGAAGGTGCTTGGCTCGCTGCTGGGCAGTGCGGCCAGCGGGGCCATGAAGGCTCCGTCCGGGTTGCGCAGGATGAAGCGGTTGTCGTTGCTGAACGGCGGGTAGGTCGCTTGGAAGAGGGCAGCGGCACTGGAACCAGCAAACGCTCCGTGGTCGAAGAAGACACCATAGGCGATCCGCACCACTGTGCGACCTGGGTCGCCAACCAGCCAGCGTGCGACGCGCCCCCGAACAGCGGGCGCGTACGCGATCCCGATGCGTGGAGAGAGGTTGCGGCCGGTGGTTTCGATCGTCGAGCGTGGCACGGAGCCGCCTCGCGGGTCCGCGTCACCGGGAAACAACAGATTAGGCAGCGAGTCCGGGAACCGGAGGCTCTGCGTACCTTCGCGAAACGTCATCAGACGGTCGAGGGAATCCGTAGCGGGTGGCTGGTCCTCCAACCGCAGTCCGACCGTGATCTTGAGGTCGCGCCAAGGGCGGATCTCCCCCTCGGCGTAGGTGGCGAGCTCCTGCCAACGCAGGTCCAGGCTGCGCGGGGTCTGCAGTCGGTACTCGCCCGGACGCCCGAGCAGCAGATCGCGGAGACCCTGCCCGCGGAACCGAGCCGGAGGAGCAGGTGGGGCGGGAAAGCTGAAGCTCCCAGCGTAGTTTTCCACGTGCCGGAACGGCCACGTGCCTTGCTGCACCTGCAGGCCGACCCGCACCGTCTGCCCGCGGTGGCGGAGCTCCGCATCGTATCCGAGCTGCAACGTGGTCTGGACCGATTCCTCCGCGTCGATGAACGGCGCGACGTGGAGCTGTAGCTGGCCCTTTTCGTTCCAGAGCCGGACATTGGGCAGCACGGTGGGATCCTGGCCCAAGAAGTCAAACCCAAACGACTCGGCCGGCGTCTCGCCGAGATCGCTATGACCCCGCCGCCGCGCACCACTCAGACGTTGCAGCGACAGCCGCAGCGAATGCCACATGTCTGGTGAGATGGTGTGCGTCAGCGCGTATTGCGCATGGGTCGACACCTGAGATCGCTTCTCGACGGTCCCTGGAGACGCCGTGAAGGCCTCGCTCGTGGGTTCGATGACGCGGTTGTTGTAGATGTGCGTGCTGAAGGAGTGCGCAAACCGGCTCCCACGGCTGTCCAGCCTTCCCAGCAGCACTTGTCCGTGGCTGATCAGGTTGCTGGACGTCTGCACCCAGCCCCCTTCTAGATTCGCTCTAGGCACGAAGGCGTCGAGGTACTTCTGCATGAGCGGGTCAAGGCGGTGAACTGGGATGCGGGCGTTCGGAAACTTCACACCCGTCAGGGGATCGGTGGGCGGCGTCTCGAAACCGAAGAAGTTCCCCTCGCGCTCGTTGTCGCTGAGCACGCGGCGCAGGGACGTGTGCTTTCGGTTGGTCAGCCATGACTCGCCGTCGATGAACGCAAACATGCGGTATCGAGGCATGATGGGGCCTCCGGCCTGTCCGCCGCCGACCCATCCGCTCATCCTGTCGATGGACCGGTCGAAGGCACCGTCCGACTGGTTCCAGCCAGGCCGGACGTATCCGCGAAGGTGACCGTTCCAGAGATCAGTGGCGGAGCGAAACGTCGGAGCGACCACAGCGCCTGCGTTGCGCCCCTCTCGAGCCGAGTAGGTGTGCGTGATGACGCGCAGCGTCTCCATCGCTTCGGGCACGGGTCCCAGATTGGCCGCCTGTGCACCGGTGATCCGATTCTGCGCGTTGTTCGAAGCGCCGTGCAGCTTGTAGTTGATGAACGACCGGCGGGATCCGTTGGCGGTCACGGCGGATGCGCGGCCGCTGAACGGATCGATGTCAAGGGACTGCGCAGGGTGCAGGCCGGGCACGAGATGGAGCAGCTTGTCGACCGAAGTCCGTCCCTCGGATCCGACTACGACAGGAAGCGAGGCGATCTGCTCGCGCACCAAGCCGTACTCCAGCGCCATCTCCTCAAGCCCGGAGCGAGGGTTCGTGGCGGCCGCGGGCAGGGTCCGCAAGGTGATTGCCCGGGCCTCAACAGGGATGCCTGGCAGCACCTCGAATGGCTCGCTTCGCCAGGCGGCATAGCCGTCCCGCGACGCTCCCAGGGCATACTGACCCGCTGGAAGAGCCTCGAAGCTGAAGTCTCCGACGATCGTCGTCCGATGACGGCGAATCGCGGCGGACTCGAGATTGATCAGCTGGACCTCGACGCCAGCCAGACCGGCGCCGCTCTGGTCTAGGATCTGACCTCTGACCGTACCCCTTTGGGCGCGGGCCACCCCTGCCGACACCAGCAGAAGCACCAGCGCTGCCAAGCCACACTGCAGTGCGTGGCGCACCGTAGCTTCAGTCTACGCCTTACTTGACTTCGCCCCGGATGCGACGGGAGCGCTCGCGGATGCGCCGCAGCATGCTCGCGCTGGAGGCGTTGACTGCCCGGGCGTCGACCGACTGGTCCGTGCCGAAGAACATCGCGACCAAGCTTCTGTCGAGGGCCAGCGCATCATCCAGTAGGCCGCTCGCCATCTCGCTCATGCGCTCTTCGTGGGACCGATGCAGCCTGTCCCCGTCATAGTTCCAGAACCGGCTCGGCAGCGCCTCCTCGAGGCGGTCGCTGATGCGCGAGCCGTGGTTCAGGATGCCCTGCGTGTGGAATTGCACCGTGCGCTGCAGCGCAGGCGACACCTCCGCGGAGTCGATGCCCGGCAGGCTCAGAAGGGCATTCAGGGCATGCACGTGGGCCAGCAGCTCGGTCTCGTGCCGGAACAGGTCGCTCACGTAGCGGTCGACTTCGCCCTCGACGGTAGCGCTGTCTGTCGCCACCAAGGACCGCCTCGCGGCGTCCTCGTAGTGGCGCACCAACGCCGTCCGCATTGGGCCGCCAATCGGTCGGTCGCGACCCTCCACCGCCATTGTCGACGCCGACTGCGGCGTGGAATCCCGTTCCGCCACATCCAAGGCGAACTCCAACGGCCAACCACCCGCCACCTTGCCGAGCTTGCGCTGGATGGCGCTGCGTTCCCGCTCGCCGGAGACCACTCCGGAGAAACGCAGACGCTCTGTGGAGCCGTTCACGGTCAGAGGCTCCTTCCACAGATCCGCGCGAGCCAGCATCCAGGCACCCTCGATCGCCGCCTGCGTGTCGACGGCCGGATTCGAAGTCGCAGAGTCGGACGTTGACGCCCGCAGCGGAGCCGGAGACGGGGCCTGCAATTCGGACAGGGCAGGAAGCAGGTGCTGCATCCATGGAGCGGTTGCATGCCTGTCCGTCAGCGCCACGGCTGGAGGATCTGTGTACGAAACGAGGGTCGGGGTTGGCGGACCAGCGCGACCGTCGAGCGGCAAGGTCCATTCGAACCGCTCCGGAGCCGTCGGGGGCAAATCGGTGTCCGTGGACGCAACCTGGACAGGCTCGGCAACTGGCACCGTCTCGGTCACGGCGGACGCCTGCTGAACGTTTTGCCCAGCGGAAGAGGAGTCCGTCGTCACGACCAGTGGCTCGGCGGCGGGGACCGGTGGCGTCGGTGCCTGCCCCACGGACCAGCCAATCCATGCGGCAACAATCGCCGTCGCTGCGACGGCGTGCGGTACGAACTGCGACATCGCGGGAACGCGGACCCGCGGCACCCAATCCCAGGATCCAATCGTCTCGGCCGTCTGAATCTCGACTTCTCTCGCCAGCCGCTCGCGCAGCGTGGCGAGTGCTGCCGCCCTGCGCTCGGCGGGCATCTCGTAGGCCAGCCGCTGGTGCAGCTCGCATTCAATCTCGGCCAGCTTGACATGCAGGTCCGCCCTGCGGTCCTGGCAGAAAGTGCAGGCCTCAATATGCGCCTGGACCGAGTCAACCCGGTCGCACTCGACCGAAAGAAGCAGGTCCTCCGTGGAGAGATGCGTCTGCAGCAGCTCCGCCTCGAGCTCCAGCCGGGCGCGCAACTGACCTAGCGGCGCGTCGACGGGCTTCGCGACGAGGATCTGGGCGCGAACGAGGTCCGCCGCCTGGACGTAGGACTCCTGCACGTCCACCAGGCGAGCCTTGCAGTCAACGCAGTCCGCCACATGCTGGCAGAGGAGGCGCTCTTCCAGCTCGCCCTCAGCGTAGAGCAGTAGTTCTTCTTCGGACAGGTGTCTCACTTGGTTTGACGACGACCCTCTGGAACTTCTTGATGGCGCGCGCTACGTAGCTCGCAACGCTCGAAATAGTAATGTCCAACACCTCCGCAGCTTCGCGGAACGTTATGCCGTCCGCCCGCAGCAGAAGGCACTGCCGTTCCATGTCGCTCAGCATGTCCCACGGCAACTCCGCCATCTGCCGAGCTGCGACGGTCGCGGGCGAGTCGGACGGGTTGGCGATGCGCGCCTCGACTGCCTGCCACTTCTCTGGATCCAGCAGGACCGGCTTGTGCCGCTTGGCCTGGTCGAGCGCCTGCCTGCGCGCCACCCGATACAGCCAAGCCTTTGGCCGGTCGATTTGCTGACCGTTGGAGCGTGCGCGAAAGAACTTGATGAACGCGTCCTGTGCCGCGTCCTCCAAGTCCGTCTGGCCTCTGATGCTGCTGTGGAGATAGCGCAGGAGCGGACTGAAGTGCGTCTCGAATAGCTGCTCCGTTTCGGCCGCGGCTTGCGCGATCACTTCGGACTGGCCACGAAAGGGCACTTGAACCCTCAAGGGCTCGTCGCAGTCCGCTCAGAATGCCAAGACGATTGAGCAGGGCAGCTTTTTGGCAAGACCCTGACGAGCTTACAGCCCAATGGTCGCCCAGGCCCCCGGCATTGTCAACGTGCAGAATGTCAGGTTGCGCCGCCGCTCGCGTGTCGGGCTCCCCCGCAACTCTGAGAGGTTCGCCCTTGGTTGTGGGAGTGGGCCCCGTCCATTTGATGCCCCACATGGGGTGCAGTCGGCTCTTCTGGACATCCTTCCGCGACGCTGTCGCTCGCGTCGGGCGAGCCCGCATCCAGCTACAGCTCGAAGGCGATCCGCTTCAGCAGCAGAACCTCAGGCGTGCCCGCCATGGGTGCAACCCGGAAACTCGTCGATCGCGGTGTTGCCCCTGTATCCGAGCTCCTCGTCAATGCCGACTTGCGAGGTGTAGTAGCCCTCGATCGTCGCTCTCTTGACTAGGACGAAGAAGCGCTCCGCTTCCGTCCCCGGCTTGTCCTCGGCCCTCGAGAGCCCAGCCACTATCGAATCCTGTTGCGCGCTGTCGCACTCCTCGAACACTCGCTGGAATCGGCTGGCCGCGATGCTGGACACGGCCTTCAGCCCCGACTTCCAACGTTGGCTGGCTCCGGACCCAGCATCCGCAACCACAACGTCGATGTAGCGTGCGACCTTGGCCGCTCTGGCGCCAGGTGAGTGCGCGTCGCTCGGCAGTATCACTTCCGTGAGCGCATCCAGAGCCGTCATCTCCGCTGCGGAGAAGGACTCGGGGACGTATCCGTCCTGGCCCGTGGCCAGCTGCACCAGCCCGCTCGATCCCGGCAGGACGCCCGCCGCCACCAGCCTCAGTATCGTTCGCCGTTCCATCACAGCCTCACCCCAGCTCCCCACGCCGCAGACGCTCGGCGATACCCTCCGCCGTCCGCCATGACAGCGCGATGTTCGTCAGAGTTGGATTCTTCTCCGGATAGGCCGGGAACACCGACGCGTCCGCGACGAACAGATTCGGCAGATCGTGCACACGCCCCCGCGTGTCAACAACAGACGACCTCCGATCGGTTCCCATCCTCGTCGTCCCGACCCAGTGATTCAAGTCGATCACGAGGTCCTCAGCACGGACCTGGCCTGGAGTCTCGATCACCTCGCCGTCTCCCGCCCGGATGATCTCCTCGCACTTCTCGACCATGTCCTGGGCCATCGCGACGTCGGAGTCGTCGTAGTGCAGGTGCACCCGAGGCAGCGGCATGCCCGACTCGTCGCGCCGCTCCGGATCGAGGTCCACGAACTTGTTGCCGGAAATCAGCGTGGTGCCCTGCATGTTCATGCCAGCGTGCCCAACGTTCAAGTCGCGCAGTCGCTTCTTGAGGGCGCTGCCGTAGCCCGGTGCGTGACGAATTGCCCGGCGATGGGAGGTGACGCCGGCGCCACACTGCACCTGATAGGTCCCCTCGAACTTCGGGCTGGGCTCGTCCCAGTAAAGGCCCGTCAGGAGCGAGTGGTAGTAGCCCGTGCCATCGTCGTTCGAGGCATCGCGCCCGATGATCTGCGGAAAGTAGCCCCGGACTGTGACGCCGAAGTGGCTTGTCAGATTCCTGCCGACCTGTCCGCTGGAGTTTCCAACGTCGGACACGAGCAGAAGGCGGGCGGTTTCGACGGCACTGCAGGAGAGCACGACCGCCTTGCCATCGATCTCATGCGCCTCCCCCGAGCTGGCGCGGTATTCGATGCCTACGACGCTGCCCCCCTCGTCCGACGTGCGGACGCGCGTGGCCATGCACTCGGTTAGGATCGTGAGATGGCCTGTCTCCTCGGCCAGCGCGATCGGCGTGTTGACAGAGGTGTACTTGGCATCGACAGCACATCCTGAGCAGTGCCCGCAGTAGTGGCACTTCCGGCGATGCTTCCACTCCGGCTTGCTGGATGGCTCGGTCAGCATGGCCTTCCGCTGGTTGACGAACGCCATCTTCGCGCCCTTCTCGCGCAGTCGCTCAACGCCCAGGCGCAGGCGTTCCTCGCCGCACCGCATCGGAACCGCCTTCAGGAATTCACCGTCGGGCATGTTCCAGAGCCCGTCGCGATCACCGTAGACGCCCATGAGCTTCTCCGACCGGCTGTAGTACGGGGCCACCTCGTCGTAGGAGATCGGCCAGCTCTCGAAGTCCTTCGGCCCGAAGCGCAGCGAGTGCCCGGCCCAGCAGACCGACCGGCCTCCGAGCGCCCGAATCTGGCCGTGTCCTGGGCGGTCCCCGACTGGTGTGAAATGGTCGCGCAGGGCGTTGTCACGCCAGAAGTTCGGCGCCCGGCGGTCACGGTACTCGTAGGGCCAGTGGTGCCCTTGGTAGTCGATGCCCGCCCGTAGCCGAGGTCCGGCCTCGACGAGGGCGACCTTCAGGCCGGCCGTCGCGAGCGCGTAAGTCGCGATTCCACCGCCTGGTCCGCTGCCGACAACGATTACGTCGTATTGGTCGTTCGCCACTTCACGCTCCCCATCAGCACTCGCGCCAGCTCAGTCTGGCACATGCCGCCATTAGATTCCGAATCCGATCCCTCTGTCACCAGCGGGGAAGGACGCGCCGCCAAGTCGGGTCGACGTGCTTGCGCATCTCGGCCTCGTCATCCCTGCGCCGGTAGGGGATACGGAGGTACCGCTCTTTGAGCCGGGCCAACTGGTCGTAGTCCAAATCCACCCCTAGGCCGCCCCTGTCCGGGATGGGGATGCATCCGTCCTCGAACGCCAGGCGCCCACCCACAATCACCTCGTCGCTGGTCTGCCACGGATAGTGGGTGTCGCAGGCGTAGGTGAGGTTCTTCGTCGCGGCCGCGACGTGGGCCATCGCCATCAGCGAGATTCCGAGGTGCGAGTTCGAGTGCATCGAGAGCGCCATGCCGAAGGTCTGGCAGAGCTTGCCGAGATGCTGGACCTGTCGCATGCCGCCCCAGAAGTGGTGGTCGCACAGCACGACCTGGACGGCGTCCGTGCGGACGCTCTCGGGAAGGTGCGCGAACGACGTCACCGCGACATTGCTGGCCAGCGGCGTTTCGTTCCCCCGCTCCAGCAGCGCCTTCCTCGTCGCCGCCATGCCGTCCAAGCCAGCCGCGGGATCCTCGAGGTATCCCCCGCCCGACAGCTCCTCGCGCAGGGACTCGCCTACCATGACCGAGGTGTCGACCGTCCAAGCGGAGTTGGGATCGATCCGCAGCGGCACTTCCGGCCCGAACTCTGCGTGCAGCTGCCGGATCGCCTCGATCTCCTCGCCAGGATCGAGCACCCCGCCCTTGAGCTTGATGTCCCGGAACCCGTACTCGTCCACCATCGAGCGAGCCTGCCGGACGATCGACTCGGGAGTTAGGCACTCGGCGTACTTGTCCTCACGAGCGTCCGGCCCCACGCCACCGCCTCCGGCCCGCTTGTAGAACGCGTAGGCCGAAAACGGCACGGCGTCGCGCACCCTGCCACCGAGCAGGTCGCAAGCCGGCACGCCAGTGCTGCGTCCAATCAGGTCCAAGCAGGCGGTTTCGAGTGCCGAGTATGTGCGGGGGCCCGCGTCCAACGGGTTCTCGCCCGGCGTCCGCATGGCGTGCGACCGCTCAAAACCCGTCCCCTCTCCGTCGGCGAGCGGTAGGAGGTCCCCTGTCAGCCGGTACGCGTCTGCGCCGACAACGCAGTCCCGTGCCTCAAGGAGGGCGTTTGCAGGTCCCTCGCCACCGTAAGTCTCAGCGATTCCGACAATCCCGTCCTCGCTCTCCAGCTCAACGATGTTGCGGAGCACATACGGGGCGTGGAGACCGTAGGAACTGAGCAGGGGCGGATCGGCGGCCGCGATCGAGTGCACGCGAAGGTCCTTGATTTGCATGGGATGCGAGGCCATTGTAGGAATTCCCTGACCGGGCGCTGTTTGCCAGCTCTCGCGGCCTGTCGTTAGACTGGGATTGGTTTCACGTGGGCAGAGGTCTGTGCATCGACCCGGTCGCGCTGGAACGTCGGTCATTCCGCTTCGACACGTCTATCAATCCCGAATCCGTCGAACTTGCGGACGGTTGGGTGGTCGATGGCTGTGTCGAGACGCGTGGAGTAGCTGAGCTGCTGGACAGGGAGGGACTGCGAACGATTCGTGTGCGAGGCGCCTTGTCGACCAAGGTGGAGCGGGCCTGCGATCGGTGCATCGACCCGTGCAGCCGCGAGATCGACGATCGATTCGAGCTCTACTTCTACCCGGAGGGGGCGATCGAGGAGGGCGGCGAACACTCGATAGGCGATGAAGAGACCGAAGTCGGATTCTACGAGCCATCGGGACTGGGGCTCGCTCAGGTCATGCGTGATCAGCTGAACGCGTCGCTTCCCATGCGCTGGCTTTGCAAGGCCGAGTGCCCCGGCATGTGCCCAGTGTGCGGAACGAACCGGAACACCGCTCAGTGCGACTGCGAGAATGAATTCGAGGATCCCCGCTGGGACGCGTTGCGCCGTCTGGCAACGAAGCGCTAGGCACCAAGCCCTCAGGAGAAGAAGACCATGCCAAATCCAAAGCGTAGGCACTCCAGGTCGCGTACCGGCAAGCGCCGCGCTCATCACCACCTCAAGGTCCAGTCCGCCTCCGTCTGTTCGGAGTGCGGAGCCAGCGTGGTGCCCCACCGGGTCTGCGGCGCGTGCGGCTACTACAAGGGCCGCCTAGTGACCGAGGTCGACACCGCGTAGTACATTCACTCGGCGCCTGCCCTGTCAGGCCTTCCCTGCCCCCATGTCTGAGTCCAGCCCGCGCGTCACAGTCGCTCTGGACGCCATGGGCAGCGACGAAGCTCCCGGGCCGGAGGTCGAGGGTGCCATGCTTGCCGCCGAAGAGTTCGGCGCCAAGATCCTGCTGGTCGGCCGACAGGATGAGCTTCGCAAGGAGCTCTCGAAGTACTTTCCGGCGCGGGGCCAGATCGAGATCGTCAACGCCAACGACGTGGTGACGATGGAGGACTACCCAGCCAAGGTGCTGCGGTCCAAGAAGGACAGCTCCATCAGCGTCGCCGCGGAGCAGGTGCGCAGCGGCCGCGCCGCCGGACTTGTCTCCGCCGGCAACACGGGCGCGGTTATGGCAACGTCGCTGAAGGTGCTCGGCCGGATTCCGGGTGTCCACCGCCCCGCGGTCGCACAGGTCTTTCCGACCATCGACGGCAAGCACACTCTGCTCCTCGACGTCGGCGCAAACGTCGACTCCACCCCGGAGATGCTGGTGCAGTTCGCCGTGATGGGCGATGTCTACGCGAGCGTCCTCTTCGGCCTGGACAAGCCTCGCATCGGTCTCCTCTCGATCGGCGAGGAGGAGAAGAAGGGGAACGAGCTCACGCGCGAAGCCACGCCCCATCTCAAGGGCCAGCGCTTCCAGTTCATTGGCAACGTCGAGGGTCGCGATCTGTTCTCAGGGGCGGCGGATGTCATGGTCTGCGACGGATTCGTCGGCAACGTGGCCCTCAAGGTCAGCGAGGGCTTGGTCAGCACCATCAAGAACATCCTGATCCAGTCCCTCGAGGCGACCGTGATGCGCCAGATCGGCTACAGCCTCGCCAAGGGCGCCTTCGAGGAGTTCAGGGAGCGCGTGGACTACGAGGAGTACGGCGGAGCGCCGATGCTCGGGCTACTGGGCGGTGTGGTGATCTGCCACGGCCGCTCCACCGGCCAAGCCATAAAGAACGCGATCCGCGTGGCCCAGGAGTTCCAGATGGCGGGCATCAGCCGGAAGATCGAATACAACCTCGAGCGCGTGCCGCTCAGGCCCTGACCGGCCTTCAGCCCTTCCGCAAGATCGAATACAACCTCGAGCGCGTGCCGCTCAGGCCCTGACCGGCCTTCAGCCCTTCCGCCTCGCCGCCGCGCTGCCGAGCCGGATGCAGGCGAACGGGAGCGCATTGTCGATGGCCTCCCCCAGCGCAGCGAGCGCGGCCGACGGGACGTGCTCCTGCACGGCTTGGAAGAACACCCGTTCCTCGATACGGATGTGCCGGACAAGGCGGATCCGGAGAGTAGACAGCAGCGACGGCCACTCGTTCTCCGCCGCTTGGTCGAGCGAGCCGATCAGGCCTCGGATGGCCTCGTGGTCGGCCAGAAGCGCCGTCACGATGCCGCAGTCGGGCAGGTAGTCGCGGGCGGAAGGAAACACCACCGTCTCCTCCACCTCGAAGTGGCCCCGGAGCTCGAACTCCCACAGCTGGAGAGCATCGTCCCGCAGCGTCCGCACCCTGTCGGCGTTCGCCAACCCGTTCAAGGCTCGATCGATCATGACACCCAGCGCGAGGGCGTCATGGTGCTGTCGCGAGAGCGGCACGAGGGCCGCGTCGCGCTTCATGCCGTGCCTGTGCCGCCGCTACCCGTCGATGCTCGCCGGCTTGTAGCCACCCTGGCTGCGGAAGTACAGGAAGAACAGCCCGAAGAAGACCACCAGCGCCACCGGCATCAGCGATACGTAATGGAAGGTCGTCGCTGCGCCGTAGTTGTCGTACCAGCCACCCATGATGGGCAGGACCAGAGCGATAGCGAGGTTGCCCGTACCGCCCATGAGCGCGAGCGCGACCGGTCCTCCCTTCGGGAACTGCTCGGCGGTCAGTCCGAGCATCGTCGGCCAGAAGTAGGTCTTGCCTATGCCGAACAGTGTGGCCGCGGCGAAGGCGCCAACGGCGGTCGACACGGAGCCGAGAAGGTAAAGGCCAGCAGCGGCTAGGACGGCGCTGATCGTCAGCAGTCCGAACGGCGAGAACTTGTGCGCCAGCGGGCCGCCGTAGAACCGCAACACGAACATGATGCCCGCGGTGTAGACGAGGACCAGGATGCCCTGCATGCCGGTCAGGTTCGTGATGAGCGACGGCACCCACTGGTCTGGACCGAGCTCCGTGGCCGAGGTCAGCCACATGCAGATCCACAGCGCGATGAACGACGGCCGTATCAGGTCCTTGAGCATGCTCGCATTGCTGACGCCTGCGGCAATGCGCTCGGTCGGGGGAAACTCCTGCTGGCGAATCATGAAGAGATAAGCGACTGCGACGAGCGGTATACAGAGCAACTTGATCCGCCAGCCGAGCGTTGCCACGGACCCCTCAACGCTCCCGTCCAGCCCCATGATCTTCGTGATGACGTAGGCCAGCAGCCCGCCGATGATGAGCCCGCCCGGCCACCACGCGTGCAGGACGTTCATTCGGTGGGTCTTGTCGTCCGGGAACAGGGCGGAGCAGAGCGGGTTGATCACCCCTTCCACCAATCCCTGCGCCAAGCCAAGGAACAGCATCGCCACCCAGAGCCCCGATGTGATCGGGTTGCCGAAGATCTCGGCGACGGGACCGTCCGGAAACGGCAGGGTCACGATCGCCAGGATCGCTCCGACGTAGAACAGCCCAGAGATGTTCAGCAGACGTCGCATGCCGAACAGATCGACAAGCGACCCGCCGACCAGGATCGAAATGGTGAAACCCAAGAACGCCGGACTCAGGACCTGTCCGAGCTGCTCGTTCGTCAGCTGGAAGTCAGCGCCCATCGCGTCCAGCACGTCACCACGGATGGAGAACACCATCGAGGTCGTGACAAGGGCGACGCAGCTCGCGGCAAAGAGTCGTTTTCGGTCCATAGATGCGCTCCTTCGAACGCGTGGAAAGTAAGTTAGCACACCGAGGTGCGCCGATTGCGCCAGATTTTGGCGCTAAGTCGCTGGTTGTGAACGGTTTTCCGGCGTGGCTGCGCGAACCGGAAAACGCCCGGAACCGCCTCCCGCGCACAGCTAGCGGTCCGTCGGTGGAGCGCAGGCGAACGACGCGGCGTCGTTGGTGTCGCCGCTACCGTCGTACTGCGCGGCTTCCGGGTAGGGACAGATCGGTCGCGTCATTTCGGTGTTGCCCTCGACCACCCTGGCCACCTCGATCCTCTTCGGCGCCTCGCCGCCCTCCACCCAGTTCATGAGCGGAGTCAGGTATTCGGCTCGGGACGCACCGAGCCCGCCGCCGCAGTGGAACATGCCCGGCACCATGAACAGGCGGAAGAAGTCCCGGGTCCCCTCGCCGGTCACGGCCATCGCCGATTCGTAGTAGTCGACTCCCATGTTCGGGTTCAGGGCGGTGTCGGCCCAGCCGAAGTACATCAGCAACTTTCCGCCCGCGTCGCGGAACCGCGTGAGGTCCGGGTCTGTCGCATCCAGAATCGACCGGATGAAGTCCATGCGATGCGGATCCTCGTCGTAGTCGAACGCCCGCAGATCGAATTCGGGCTCGTCCGGCTCGAAGGCTAGGTAGCGCATGAAGGTCTCGGCAAACACAAACTGTCTCGACGGGCCGTCCGGCGACAGAATCCACCCTGCCCACCCGGTGGTGCGTCTCCTACCGCTGGGCGGCGCGGCCTCCGCGCCCACCGGCAGGCCGGGGAACAGCACCTCGCCGCGGCTGACCACACCGCCGTAGATCTTCTGCAGGGCCTCCACCTGAGGCTCGTCGAAGCAACCGTCTTTCCCGTCGTCCTGGCAGCGCGGGAGGTCGCGGGCTGGGTCGAAGTCGCACGTTCGTGGGTCCTCGAGCAGGCCGTCACGCACACCGTCCCGGCTGTCGCAGCGGTCGTAGACCGTCTTGGCGACGAGTCCGATCTGCTCGGTGCTGATCGGACCCTCGGACAGCGCTTGGGCGTTCCAGGCACCCCAGATCTGGGTGTCGGTGAAGTTCAGCACTGGGGCCCCCGCCACAACGCCGTCGAAGTCCCGTGGAAACCGCTGCGCGGACATCAGGCCCTGGCGGCCACCGGTCGAGCACCCTTGCCAGTAGGCGTAGTCGTGGGACCGCCCATAGTAGAGGGCCGTCAGCTCCTTCGCGGTCACGATGCTGAGGTGCACTGCTCGGAAGCTGTAGTCGATCTCCTTCTGGCGGTCGTTGAGCGCGAACGTCGCGAGCGGCTCGTTCCTGCTGTCGTGTCCAGTGTTGGTGGACACGGCGACGAACCCGTCCGCGGCCAACTGCATGGCGCGTCGGACGCGCTGCGGCGAGTCGGGCCGCTGGCCTGCGTAGCCACCGTTGCCGGTCATCAGGATGCGCCCGCTCCAGTCCGAGGGCAGGACGACTTGGAAGACGATCTCCGGGGGCAGGACTCCAAGCACGCGGCAGGCTGCCGGCTGGGCTTCGCTTTCGGCGGTGTACTCCGCGGAGAGGATCGTGTAGTCGTTAACCGTCCGCTCGGCCAGCCGCTGGCAATCGGCCGGACCACTGGCCTGCGCAGTGTGGACCAGTCCCCAAAGCAGCCCCAGAGTGACCGCCTGTAGCGTTGCCCAAAACTCGATTCGCACTGGCACCAGCCTCCCGGTGGAACGGCCCGCCGAGCCATCCACGCGCTAATACGATACGCCGCCCGCTCCTACAATGAGAACGGCCCGGCCCGCCCGGATGGCGAAATCGGCAGACGCAGCGGACTTAAAATCCGCTGTCCGCAAGGACGTGTGGGTTCGAGTCCCACTCCGGGCACCGCGTCTAGGATTCAGGCGGCCGAGGGAGCCGGAGCTGCCCTGAGAGCGTCGACGCCTTCGTCGGCGTGGTAGGAACTCCGCACCAGCGGACCCGCCTCCACGTGACGAATCCCCATCTGGAGGCCGTGCGACCGGAACGCCGCGAACTCCTCCGGGGCGTAGAACTTCTGCACGGCGAGGTGATCAGGGGAAGGCCTCAAATACTGGCCAATCGTGACGATGTCGACGTCGTTGTCGCGTAGATCGCGGAGCGTCTCGAGCACCTCCTCGTCACTCTCTCCCAAGCCGAGCATGATGCCGGACTTGGTCGGCGCGGCGCGCCGAGCCGCCTTGGCGTACCGCAGCATGCCCAGAGAGCGACGATAGTCGGATCCGGCCCGCACGGTGCGGTAGAGGCGCGCAACGGTCTCGACGTTGTGGTTGAGGACGTCTGGACCCGCCTCGAGGACGATGTCCATGGCGGCGGTCGACCCCTGGAAGTCGGGGACGAGGACCTCCACGCTGCAGTCGGGAAGCTGGTTGCGGATCGCCCGGATGGTCATGGCGAACAGACTCGCCCCACCGTCGCGCCTATCGTCGCGGTTGACGCTGGTGATGACGGCGTGCCGAAGCCCCAGTGCCGCCACTGCGGTCGCGACCCTGCGCGGCTCATCGTAGTCGACCAGATCAGGCGGTCCCTTCTGGACCGCGCAGAAGCCGCAGCGTCGCGTGCAGACGTTGCCCAGAATCATGAACGTGGCGCTCAGGCGGTTCCAGCAGTCGCCGACGTTGGGACAGGCGGCGCTCTCGCAGACAGTGTGCAGACGCAGATCCTGCGTGAGCCGACGCAGCCGGCGGTAGTTCTCTCCTGTGGCCGCCGGGGCGAGCAGCCAGCGCGGTCGCGGGCCAGCCGGATTCTGGGCGGGCCTCGCATGTGGCGGGACCATCGGCTTGGCGCGCAGCACTTCAACGGAGACGAACCCACTCACGGTGGCTCATCTTAACAATCGGTCCGTGAGACCCACCTCTTCCCGTTTCCAACGCGCGGACTGTCGCGAAGCGTCCCGAGTTTTGTGGCCTCGGCCCGCAGGCCTGTGCAAATTGGGCGTAAGGATCTATCGGCGAAAGAACCCGCCGAATTGACAGACGAAAGCGAGACTTCCTAGTGTCGGGACTGACAAACAGGGGTAGTCCAGATAGCGGGCAATGGTGACGTAATTGTCTGGGTAGCGCGATGCACATTCGCACGGGACAGGAATCGAAAGATTGAGGGGAGCCCTGAGAAATCCACTTAGCCCGAATTCGGCCAAAATCGCTCCTCGCCTGGTGAGCTTGGGCTAGGGGGAGCGATACGCAGGAGGGACCCTGCGCATCCAAGGCTATTGCCTAATCAACGAGTGACCGCACCGAGCACTCGCCAGGATGGCAGCGAAACCAGCGTGGGCCAGTTCCGATGAACTAGTCGTCCTTGGCCAAGGCCTTGTGGACGACAGCCGCCAACACGCCTCCAATGGGGCACGCCACGAAGTACATCCACAGTGAGGAGATCGCCGTAGGCGCATCGCTGAACAGCGCCGGTCCAAGCGACCTTGCAGGATTGAGGGACGCCCCCGTCAACGGACCGCCCATCGCGATGCAAGCCGTCAGCGTCAATCCAATCGCCACCGGAGCCAGATTGCCGGCCTTCCCGCTGACTGCCGAATGGTAGATGGAGTTGACGAGCAGGAACGTCAGAATCACCTCGAGTAGCAGCGTCTGGCCGACGCCCACGCCGCCCGCGGGCACCGTGGCTCCGATCGATCCCTGCTGCCCGACGACGAAGAAGAGCGCGGAGGCCCCTGCGATGCCGCCCAGGAGCTGGACCAGGATGTAACCAACCGCATCACCGAGCTTGATCTGACCGCCAGCCAGCAATCCGATCGTCACAGCCGGATTGATGTGCGTGCCGGAAATGTTGCCATAGGCGTAGGCGAACGCCATCACCACGAGACCGTGCGCAAGGGCGACGGCCACTAGGTTCCCGCTGACGTGTGCGGCGCCAGCGCCGATGAAGATCAGTGCGAACGTTCCGATGAACTCCGCTGCCAATGCCTTGCCCTGCATGTCGATGAACCCTCGATTCTCCTTGCGAATTCCACCGCAGCCGGGCTGCGGCGCGAGCATTGTATCACCGCACCGAGTGTTGCCGTCATGCAGTCCATATACTGCAATCGCGGGCCAAACTGGGCGTGCCGCGAGACACCGTTATGGGCGCGAAGATCGAAGAGCAAGCGTCACGGCCGGCGATCGAGGAGCACCTCGATTCTGGCTATCTGGACGTAGACGGCCTTCTGGATGCCCTTGCACTCGAGGTGAAGCTCGCAGATAGCAGGTTACGTAAGCCGACTCTGGAGCTCAGGGAGTGCCCTCCTGAACGTCGCAACGTCGCGATCACGATCAGCGGGGGAGGAGCCGCCGGGGCCTACAGCGCGGGTGTGCTGGAGATCTTGCTGGACGGCCTGCGCAAGCGCGGCATTTCCGTCGGGATGCTGGTCGGCACCTCGTCAGGAGCGATCAATAGCTATGGCGTCTTCCTAGAGGCGCTCGGCATGTCCAATCCGCAGTTCGAATCGGATCCCCACATCAAGCAGCCGTACAGCAGCTACATCGCGTCGGTGTGGTCCTACATCGCTCGCAACAGCCGAGCCTCACGCTGGGTGGTCGGGCGTCGATCGTGGCTCGTCGGACTGTTCTCGAGAAGTCAGCTCTCGCGGCGGTACAAGCTGGCACTGGCGCTCGCTGTCATCGCGGCCGCCACCGTCCTGCAGCCTAACTTCCTTGCGTACCTAGCGCTCGTAGCCTCGCACATGCTTCCGGATGGATGGATCCTAGCAGGGCCGAGCGACCTGTATGCGGCAATGCCGTACTTCTTCGTATCCGCCATCGTCGCGCCGCTGCTGCTGGCGGTTGGCCTTTGGGCACTCACCAGAATGGTCGGCCGGAGTCTGTTCCGGGATGTGCCGCTGCTCGATCTGCTCACAAATACAGGCCCAAATGGCGACATGAAGGCACCCAACCGAGTCGCTCGGCGCGGACTGGCGATGGACGGCGCACGAGTCCTCAGCCTCGACATTGTTGACGAGTGGTATCGAAGGCGGGACGAACTGCCGGACTTCATCGTCGCCACCACCGATGTCTCGGCGCGGCGCAGCTGCCTGTTCACCCTGACCAGGCCGGAGGTCTACGCCCGGCTGCTGCGGCACGACTGGATGGCTGTCCAGTTCGACGGAAGCGCGGAAGATACGCGCGAGTACCGTGCCGAGGCCAAAGCGCTCCTCACGTCGTCGAACAACCTCCTCCAAGCGCTGGTCGCATCCTCAGCGGTGCCCGGTGCGTTTCCGTCGCAGCGCATCGGACTGTACGGCCCAAGCTCCCGCTCCCCGGTGCACCACCACTTCGTCGACGGCGGAGTACTGAACAACAGTCCAGTCCACATCGCCATCGACGCCGGCGCTACCCACGTGATCTCGCTGGAGATCCGTCCGCTCTACGAGCCAGGCTCGATGGCTGATGACGCGACTGGCGACGAGGGCTACGGCGCTGTGCAGGCTGCGCTCTCAACGTTCACGACGGTGCTGGACAGCGCTACCGAGGAGGACATCCGGCACGCCGCGTCCTGGAACCGCTTCCTGACGCAAAGACCGGGCAGCATGCGGCCCGGCAAGGGCACGGGCGATCGTCAGAGGCGCGTCGTGCCCGTCTATCGGATCGCGCCGAGTGAACCACTAGTAGGGACGATAGAGTTCGATGGCCACCGCCGCAGTGGCTCGCCGGGCCTCACGCTGCGCGACACCGTCAGGCGGGGTGTGCTCGACATGCGCACGGCCAGCATCTGGAACGCAACCGTGCGACCACAACCCCGATGGCATGCCGACGAACAGTAGCGGCGAGCGGCTTAGAGCGGCTCTATGCTCGTCGCGATGTGGTGGACGTAGGTGACACGCACGGGCTGGAGGCTCGCCTCGGCGCACTGCTTGTAGTCGAGAATGCGCGTCATGCCGCCTGGCGATGTCCTAGAGACCTCGCCTACGCCGAGCGCGAAGGCGACTTGAATCTCGCTCATGCCCACCGCGACCCTCCCGTCGGCGGCAGTGCGCCACATCTCATCGGTCCAGTGATCGTATATCTCGCGCGGATCCTTGACGAAGAACATGTCGTCGATGTACACCCGCTGCTGGGTTCCGATCGAGACTGACACGTCGCGGCCCTCCTTCTCGAACACTAGGCGGGCCTGGCCGTCTCGCAGTATCACTGCCGTCGGGACAATGCGTTCGAGCGGGGCCAAGTACGTGTCGCCCGGCTCGTAGGTCCACCGATAGCCCTCCTTCACCCAGAGCGGCTTGCCGACGAGCTTCTCGTGCGCTCGCTCGGCGTCGGCGACGTACGACTTCGGGATGAAAACGAACATGTCCTCCGGCAGGTCGATCGTCGCGGCCTCCTCCGGGATTGCAGCCTGCCTGATCAGGTGACGCTGGTACAGGTCGTACGCCACGTAGAAGACCGCGAAGACAAGGGTGACCTTTACGAACAAGCGAACCCAATAGAACCATTCGGACTCAATCGCTTCGCGGATCATGGCCGGGTCCCGAAAGCCCACGGAATGCGCGGGTCCGAGCTACTTGTACGCAAGATACAGCACGCTCACGCCCCCTGTCAGGGAGCGCTTCTCGACACGCCTAAAGCCGGATGCGCACAGCAGGCCGCACACTTCGGGCGGCGGCGGAAAGCGCGCCACCGACGCCTGAAGGTAAGAGTACGCGCCGCCGCTGCCTGAAATCGCGTTGCCGAGGCCTGGCAGCACATGGTGGAAGTACAGGTTGAACGCCGTGCGCCACAACCGCGACTCCGGCTCGGAGAACTCCAGGATGGCGAGGCAGCCACCATCCGCCAAGAGCCGCGCGCACTCCTCCGCGCCCGCTTGGTAGCTGGCCAAGTTCCGAAATCCATACGCGATCGCGATGAGGTCGAAGCTCGAGTCCGCAAGCGGCATGTGGGAGGCGTCCGCCTCGACGAACCATGCTGAAGTGCCAGCACGCTGAGCCTTGGTGGTGGCCAACTTGAGCATCGGGCGACAGAAGTCGCTGGCAAGACAGGGCGTTCCAGTCACAGAGCCGATCCGGCGACGCTCCCGTTCGAGCGCCAACGCCAAGTCGCCCGTCCCACAGCAGAGGTCTGCCAGACGCGCCCCCGGCCGCTCTAGCACCGGCCTCACCGCCCGTACCAGACAACGCCGCCAATAGCGGTCAATCTGCCCGGACAGAAGATGGTTGAGCAGGTCATACCGCGGCGCGACCCGACCGAACATGGCCCGCACGGCACGGCCTACCGCCACATCGTCGCCAGGTTCCACGCCCGCCGGTGCGGCGCCGCGCACCGAGCCGCTGCCGATCACGTCTTGGACTCTTCGGCGCGGCTCGCAGACCACGCGTCCAGTGCCCGTTCCGTGGCGTCAACGACATCGGCATGCGGAGGGGCGAGTTCCTCCGAGACAGACCCGATGCCTTCGGCAAGCACGAATCGGGCCCGACCGCCGACCGCCTTCTTGTCGCCCCCGATGCGGGCCACCACCGCATCGGCGCGGACATCGTCCAGCCCCGGCTTTGTCGCGAAAGTCAGCGCCGCGCGAACGATGCGCTCGCGATCCGACGCGGCTAGCCGCCCTCGGATCGCGGACAGCCATGCGGCGGCCACCATGCCGAACGCGACTGCTTCGCCGTGCAGTAGCCTGTGGTATCCCGTCTCCGCCTCCAGGGCGTGACCAAGCGTATGCCCGAAGTTGAGGATGCGCCGCAGGCCGCCCTCCCGCTCGTCCTCGCGGACAACCGCGGCCTTGATCCGGACAGAGTCTCCGATCATGCGCTCGACCGCGGCACGGTCACGGGCCATGACAGCCTCGGCGTTGTCGGCCATGAACGAGAACAACTCCTTGCTGCGGATCACGCCGTGCTTAATAACCTCCTGCAGGCCCGCCCGGTACTCACGTTCGGGCAGCGTGTCGAGGGTCGCGGGATCAATCAGCACGAACCGTGGCTGGTGGAAGGCCCCTACGAGGTTCTTCCCGGTCTTCAGATTGACGCCCGTCTTGCCGCCGACCGAGGCATCCACCTGGGACAACAGGGTCGTGGGCACCTGCACCACGTCTACACCTCGCATGTAGCTGGCGGCAACGTAGCCGCCCACGTCTCCCGCGACACCGCCCCCGAACGCCACCACGGCGCACCGCCGATCAGCGCCCTCTCGATGCAGAGCAAGACAGAGATCCTCAACGGTGGCGAGACGCTTCGTGGTCTCGTTCAGCGTGCAGGACAGCAGCGTCCAATCCGCGCCCTCAAGGCCGCGTGACAGGAACGCACCCTGGCAGGACCAGACGGTCTCGTCCGCGATCACGAACAGTCGACGCTCGCCGATGGCCTGCCGGATGTGGCTGGCCGCTCGCTGCAGCCCGCCGACCTCAATGCATACGTTGTAGGAGCTCGCACCCGCCTCGACGCGCACGAGCTGCATGCCCCTGTTGTAACATGGCCGTTTCGTCCCGGAAGCGGTGTCCCGCGCGGTCTCATGAACACCGACTTCCTCATCATTGGCGCCGGCGTTGCGGGCCTCAGCGCGGCCATTGAGGCGTCAGTGGCAGGCCGCGTCCTTGTGCTGACCAAGGACCGGCTCACGGAGTCGGCCACAGAGTACTCGCAGGGCGGCGTCGCGGTCGCACTCAGCGACGAGGACGAGGTCGGGCTGCATGAGCAGGACACCCTGCAGGCCGGCGCAGGGCTGTGCAACCCCCAAGCAGTGCGCGTGCTGGTCGAGGCGGGTCCGCAGCGCATCCAGAGGCTCATCGAGTGGGGTGCGGAGTTCGACAGGGACGGAGGACGCCTCACCTTCGCGCTCGAAGGTGCGCACAGCGTCAACCGGGTGCTGCACGCCGATGGCGACTCGACTGGCCGGGAGATCGGGCGCACGCTGGTGCGCAAGGCCCAGGCAATCAGCAACATCGAGTTCCAGAGCTTCTCGTCGGTCGTCGACCTGCTCGTCGAGGACGGCGAGGTCTGCGGTGCGCTGGCGTGGAACGGCCAGGAGCGGGTGCTTGTGCCGGTGCACGCCAGAGCCGTGCTGCTCGCCACCGGCGGGATTGGAAGGATCTACCGGGAGACGACCAATCCGGTCGTGGCGACCGGGGACGGCGTGGCTATGGCCTATCGGGTGGGGGCGACCATCGCCAATCTGGAGATGATCCAGTTCCATCCGACTGCTCTGTTCCTCGAGGGCGTGCCGCGGTTCCTGCTGTCGGAGGCGCTGCGGGGCGAAGGCGCCGTTCTCCGGAACGCGGACATGCAACGGTTCATGTCGAGGTACCACGAGAGCGAGGAGCTGGCGCCCCGCGACATCGTCTCGCGGGCGATCGTCACGGAACTCTCGCGACAGCGCAAGGGACCCGTCTACCTCGACCTCACGCATCTGGCCGCGGGGTTCGTCCCCAAGCGCTTCCCACGGGTACACCGCACCTGCCTCTTCTACGGCGTGGACCTCGATGTCGAGCCCGTGCCTGTGCACCCGGCTGCACACTACGCCATGGGAGGCGTGCTCACGGACCTGGACGGCGCCACCTCCGTGCCCCGCCTCTACGCCGCCGGCGAGGTCGCATGCAACGGCGTACATGGTGCCAACCGCCTGGCCAGCAATTCCCTGCTGGAGGGGCTCGTGTTCGGAGCGCGCGCTGGTGAGAGCCTGCGTGCCCACTGCGACGCGCCGATCCGCGAGGCGCACATCCGGTGGCCAACGGACGTCCGGGCGCTGCCCGGCAACGCCGTCCAGAATCTCCGCCATCTCGCCTGGCGACATGCGGGCATCATACGGTCAGCCGAAGGGCTCCGGAACGGACTGGAGGAGCTGGATCTGCTGTCCCCGCTCTTCGAGAAGGGCCTCGCCCGCAACAGCCGCCCGGGGTTCGAGACCGACAACATGTACGAGGTGATTCGGTTGGTCACGCGCTGCGCCCTTGCCCGAGAGGAGAGTCGTGGCGGGCACTATCGCTTGGACCATCCCGAGCCAAGGCCGGAGTTCCGCAAGCACTCGACGATCCGCCGCGGCAAGGGCGTGGAGTTCATCGATGTCGAGCCCGACGGATAGCCAAAGTTTGCCAAGCGAGGAGCGATTTTGGCCGAATTCGGCGTGTTTTGCGCTGCAAGTCGTTGGTTTTCAATGGCCAGCCCCCTGAAACCCCAAATGCAGTGCCACAACAACTTACAATTCTCTGACTCCCGTCCCAGAGCCTGCTCCAATCGGAGCCTGTTCGTCCGCCGGACCTCCACTCGCCCCCCGCGCCAAGGGCCAGGAGCCCCAATTCACCCACCGCCCCGCACTGCGCGATCGACGTGCAGGCCGACGACAGGGGCCGCAACGCGACGGCGGTGGCCTGGAAGCGGCAGCTGCTGGAGGGCAGCGGGGCGACCCATTCCGGAGTCCACGGCCTGCGCGCCAACAGCGTCGGCTGGGACGCCGAGCGGCTGTGGAGCACCTGCGTGACGCGGACCGACCTGGAGGCCGTCCTCCGCTCCCTCAAGAGCGAACTGGGACCGCGCCCGATCCACCACCGCAAGCCCGCGCGCAAGGCGACGCAGGCCGAGTCCTGGCAGCGGGCGATCCACGAGCGGCTGGGCGTGGACGCCTCGCCGGGCGGGGTCCGCAAGCTGGTCGTCCAGCCCAGACGACGAAAGGAAAAATGCATGGAATCCAGTGCCACACGCCTGATTCCACGACCGCAATGTGCTCATTGCAAATGACCTGTGAAATGGGGTGGCAAACTTGGGTTAGAGTTCCGCCTCACGGGCGGTGGCGCCACTCTGGACGCTCCGCTCCATTCGCCCGGCAGTGCCCTAGCTGTCTTCGAGCCCGCTGAAGAAGAACGACCGCTCAACCCGGGACGTCTCCGGGGCGTCCGAGCCGTGTATGGCGTTGCGCTCGATGTCGGTGGCGTACAGCTTCCGCAGAGTGCCGTCCGCAGCGTCGGCCGGGTTCGTCGCACCCATGACTGCGCGAAGCGCAGTGATCGCGTCTTCGCGCTCCAGCACCATCGGCACCACGGGTCCGGAAGTCATGAACGCCACAAGGCTCGCGAAGAACGGCCGCTCTCGATGCACGCCGTAGAACGCCCGCGCCTGTGCTTCGGTTAGAGTCAGCTTCCTCATAGCCACCACCCGGAAGCCTTCTTCTTCTAGGCGCGCAATGATCGGCCCGGTATGCCCCGCCGCGACGGCGTCAGGCTTGATGATGGTCAATGTGCGTTCGGTCGCCATACTCGAGACCCTCTCGATGTCGATGCGGTTGAGACTGGAAGCTTCCTGCAAACGGGTCAGAGCGCCGCGGCGAGGGTCGATGCTAGGGCGGCCGGGCTCTGCGCGACTGCAATTCCAGCGTCCCGCATGGCTGCCTGCTTCGCCTTAGCTGTGCCCTCGCCGCCGGAGATGATCGCGCCGGCATGGCCCATGCGTCTGCCCGGAGGCGCCGTCGCGCCGGCGACGAAGCCCACGACTGGCTTGTTCATGTGCTCCTTGACGAAGGCCGCGGCCGCCTCCTCCGCTGAGCCACCGATCTCGCCGATCATGATGATGCCGTCAGTGTCGGGATCCTTGTTGAAGAGGTCGAGCACGTCGATGAAGCTGGTTCCGATTATGGGATCGCCTCCGATGCCCACGCAGGTGGACTGGCCGATCCCAAGAGCCGATAGCTGGCCGACAGCTTCGTAAGTCAGCGTCCCGGATCGGGACACCACGCCGATCCGACCAGGCTTGTGTATGTGACCGGGCATGATGCCGAGCTTGCACTTGCCGGGTGAAATCACGCCTGGGCAGTTGGGGCCGATCAGCCGCGTCTCGCTGCCCTGCAGCGCGTCAGCCACCGTCAGCATGTCCCGAACGGGAATCCCTTCTGTGATGCACGCGACAAGGGCGATGTCTGAATCGATCGCCTCCAGTACTGCGTCCGCGGCGCCCGCTGCGGGTACGTACACCATCGACGCGTTCGGCCGCTGGTTCTCGACGGCCTCGCGCACCGTGTCGAAGACGGGGACCCCGAGCATGTCCTGGCCTCCGCGCCCCGGATGCACGCCCGCGACGATGTTGGCGCCGAAGCGCTGGCACTGCTCAGTGTGGAAGCGGCCTGCCCTGCCGAGGCCCTGCACCACGACCCGCGTGGTGTCGTCTACCAGAATGCTCACCTTCGCCCTCCGCTAAACCGCTCGCGCGACGGCGAACTCCGCCGCCTCCCGCATGTCCTGGGCCACGGTGAAGTCGAGGCCCGAAGCGCCTAGGATCTCCCGCCCGCGCTCCACGTTGGTGCCTTCGACGCGCAGCACGATCGGCACTGGAATGTCCAGTTCTTTCGCAGCTGCCACGATGCCCTCGGCCAGCACGTCGACCTTCAGGATGCCGCCGAAGATGTTGATCAGTATGACCTTGACGTTCCGATCCGAGAGGATGATCTCGAATGCTCGCTTGATCTGGCTCTTCTTAGCGCCGCCGCCAACGTCGAGGAAGTTCGCCGGCATGCCCCCGGCGTACTGGATGATGTCCATGGTGGCCATGGCCAAGCCCGCCCCGTTCACCATGCAGCCGACGTTGCCGTCGAGCTTGATGTAGTTCAGGCCGTGGTTGATGGCATCCGTTTCCAACGGCTCCTCTTCGTCCAGGTCGCGCATCGCGGCAATATCCTTCTGCCGGAAAAGGGCGTTGTCGTCCACGTCGAGCTTGGCGTCCAGGGCCACGGCGCGTCCGTCTTCGGTGATGACGAACGGGTTGATCTCAATCAGCGACGCATCGGACTGGTCGCAGGCTCTGGCCAGCCCGAGCATGGCCTGAACGGACGACTTCAAGGCTTCGCCCTCTACGCCGAGGCCAAAGGCGAGCCGGCTGGCCTGGTATCCCTGCAGGCCGTCAGGCCCTATCGTTTCCCGAAGGATCGCAGCGGGGTGCTTTGCGGCGACCTCCTCGATGTCCATGCCCCCCTCGCTCGATGCCATGAACACGGGTCGGGCCTTGGCGCGGTCCAGCGCGATTCCTAGGTAGATCTCGCGAGCGATAGGCAGCTGCTCTTCGACCAGAAGGGTCTTGACGAATCGACCCTCCGGGCCCGTCTGGTGGGTCACGAGCGTCATCCCGAGGATCGCCTCGGCGTGCTTCACGGCCTCGTCAACGCTGTGGGCGAGCTTGACGCCGCCGCCCTTACCGCGTCCGCCGGCGTGGATCTGGGCCTTCACGACGACGCGTCCGCCGAGACGCTCCGCCGCCTTTCGTGCCTCGTCCAGCGTCCTTGCCACGAACCCTCGCGGTGTCGGCACCCCGTGGGCTCGTAGGATTTCCTTGGCCTGATACTCGTGAACCTTCATGCCCGCTGCTCGCGTGGTACCGCCGCAGAGCGGACTGTCCACCTGGACTTCCTAATATAGTCCGCAGAACGGACGGGGATTCTTGTGTCAGCAGTTCGAACGGCTCTTCACCACGTGGTCGAGGCAGGAGACCTTACAGAGCGCCAGGCGTCGCGGGCGATGCGGGAGATCCTGCAGGGCGACTCCACGCCCGTTCTCATCGCCTCGCTCCTGACGGCCCTGCGCATGAAGGGCGAGACTGTCGCCGAGGTCACGGGATTCGCGCGGGCCATGCGGGCGGCGTCCGCCTTAGTTCGACCCGCATCGACGCCGTCGTCTGCGCTGGTGGACACGTGCGGCACCGGTGGCGACGGCGGCGGCACGTTCAACGTTTCGACAGCCGCGGCGCTGGTCGTTGCAGGAGCCGATGTCTCGGTGGCGAAGCACGGCAACCGGTCGATTTCGTCAAAGTGCGGCTCGGCGGATGTCCTGGAGGCCCTTGGAGTGCGCGTGGACCTGAATGCGAGCAAGGTCGCTGACTCGATCGATCAGGTTGGCATCGGATTCCTGTTCGCAATGAACATGCATCCGGCGATGCGATTCGCAGGACCTGTGCGCCGGGATCTGGGAATGCGCACGGTGTTCAACATGCTTGGCCCTCTTACCAATCCCGCCTCTGCAGGAATCCAGGTCATGGGCGTGTTCGAACGCGGGCTCGTCTCGCTGGCGGCGGAGGCCCTGGCCGGTCTGGGGACGCAGCGGGCGCTCGTTGTGCACGGGAGCGATGGCCTGGACGAGATCACGCTGACCGGACCGACTCACGTCGCCGAAGTTTGTGACGGTGCAGTGACACTGGGCACCCTCAAGCCCGCGGACTTCGGGGTCGCGGAGGCGTCGGCCGCCGCACTGGCGGGAGCCGACGCTGATACCAACGCCGCGATCATCCGCGCCATTCTGGCAGGCAAGCAGGGCCCAGAGCGCGACATCGTCCTTGTAAACGCAGGAGCTGTCCTGCACGTGGCCGGCCGGGCGGCTTCGTGGCGCGACGGTGCGGACCTCGCCGCGTGCGCGATCGACTCAGGGGCTGCTGCTGCCAAGCTCGCTCGGTTGGCCGAGTTCACCCAGGCAGTCGGCCCCGAGGCCTGAACGCCGACCGATCGTTAGCCGCCGCCGTCCACCTTGCTCTCGAGCTTCTCGATGCCACGAGCGAGGGCCTCCGCCCACCGCTGCGGCATGCGATCGAACCGGTCCTCACCCGAGATCCTCTTTTCCATCACGTCCCGCAGGACGGCCAGCGCCTCCCTTGGTTCGTCCAGCGCCTTGTGCATGGCGGCAACCTCGAGCGGGTAGATGTACGCGCGGGGAAACTCCTCCGCCAGTGCGCTGAAGAGGGCGGCTGCGTCCTCGTAGCGGCGCTCGCGTCGATAGGCAATTCCGAGCAGCAGCCTTGCGTGGTTCCTCCGGTCGGCACCGTTGAGGGCGATGTTCTCGAGTATGGCCAGACCCCGCTTCTTGTTGCCGCGGACCCCGCTCAGCGCCGCAATAGCGCGTAGGGCCCACGGCAGGCTGCCGATCATGTAGTCGTTGATGCCCGCGGTCAGCAGGGCGTCGGGGTGGTCTGGGTCGATCATCGCTGCCTTCTGGCTCGCCGACTTTGCTCCCCGACCCGCGGCCAATGCGCCGAAATAGTCCTTGCCGATCGCGATTTCGAATAGGGCCCTTAGGCCCAGAAGATCCGCGCACGAGACCAACGCTTCGACATCTTCCGGATCTTCTGCCAAGCGACTCCGGCACAGCTCAACGCCTCGGCGGATCATAGCCGATATGGCCTCCGCCGCCTCCTTGTCAGGCTCGGGCTTTTCCCCTTCGTAGAACTCGGGATCGTCCCGGAATGCGTTCGTGTCGAGCGCACGTATCCGGTGTAGTTCCCGGTACAGAAGCGACATGGCCAGCACGGTGCGGGCATGGGGCTCCTCGGGCCGGGCCTCCACTAGGTCGCGAAAGGTCTCGATGGCCTCGTCGTACTCCTGGTTGAAGTGATGGCTTCTACCGGCGTCCAGCAGTGCGTCCGCAGAGAGCGGAGTGGGGTTCAGGACTGCGAGGGCGACGGCGGTCGCCAGTGCAAGAAGCCCGCACACGTGGGCGCAACTCCCGATTGGAGACAAGCACTTTCAGCATCGCATCTTGTCGCAAGCGAATGCGTACGGTTCGAAACTGAGGAACATCGCTCCACGTCACGCACCGTGAATCTATAGCAGGGGGCAGCCGCGTCCCCTCCTTGATTGCAGTCTCGCGATCCGAAACGGCCGTGCGCGACCACGCCCTGTTCTCTCGCCGCACCGAACCAAGTACGGCGGGACACCGACGGGTTGGTCGATCTTCTCTAGTTGCAACACAGTAGCCCGAAGCGTCTGCACCTCCAGGTGCTGCAGGGCCTCTTGGGCGAAGACCGCATGAAACGTGTCCGGGGAAGCCAAGACGGCTTGCCACAAAGTCGCGTGCGGTGTCGCGATTCAGCCGCCGACCTTGGCATGCCGACAGCGCCCCAGCAGGAACAACCGCGGCAGACTTGCTGAATGTCGAAGCCGGATCGACGCTTGACCTAGCCAAGCTGCACGGAATCGTTCACAATGCGCCGCCCGAACTGGCGGGATCTATCGACGCTGCGATCAGATCCCACTCGCCTCGTCCGACAGGAACCCTCCATCTCGGAACGCTTCCTACTGGACGCGCGGCATTGTTCGCCGGATCGCTCCCGTGACGGGAGTACGCCTGCCGCAACACCTACTTGAGGACAAGCACTTCCAGCATCGCATCGCGTTGCAGGTGAAAGTGGACGGCTCGGAACTGGGGGAACAATGCCTCCACATCACGCACGGTGAATCGATGGCAGGGGCGCAGGTGCGGGCTCTCCTTGAATGCGAACTCGTGACCCGAGACGACCGCGCACTGCAGCGCACGAGCAGGCTTGGTGCTCTCGTCGCACCGAAACACGTACAGCAGGCCGCCGTTCGGCTGGACGATCTTCGCCAGCTGCGACACGGTGGCCCGGGCCGTTTCAGCGTCAAGGTACTGCAGGACATCCCAGGCCAGGACCGCGTGAAACGTGCCGGGGCGAAAGCCAAGGCGGCTCAACACGAATTTGCGTGCGGTGTCACGGTCGAGGTTCCGACCTTGGTCTTCCGATCGTGACCTGACGAAGGCATCGAAGCCGTCGATAAGGCTCGCGTAGTAGAGGTTGTGGCCGAGATTGCCTAGGAACTGTGCAGTGCCGGCAGTCAGGAACCCTAGGTCCAGAATGTTCAGAGCACGTGCGCGGGACAGCCTCTCCAGCATGCTCTGCAGCGCGTTGCTTGTGCGCAGGATCTCCGGCCGCGCATCGCCGTTGTCGCCGCCGAACCGGGTCAGGTTCTCGGTGCTGGCGTCAAAGCCGCCATCCTGCCGTTGTCTCGGTTGCCATAGAGCCACTGGTTCCAGACTCCCCGAATTGACGCCGAATGCTCCGTTCCGCTGCGGCCGGCCAGCTTCGCCTGAGACGCAGCTACGCTACCAAGGACCGGTCGGGCCGTTTCCGGACACGCGTTCCGCCTCAGCCGATCACGAGGTTCTGGCGACCGCAGCAGGGCTGCTGACTCTAGCAGCAGGTGCTGCAGGAGTCGGTTTCGCAGCGGGTGGCGACGGGGCAGGCTGCTGTGTCGCCTTCGGGCTCGGCATTTCGCTGGTTCCACGGAACAGGCCGCCGTCCTCGATGACCAGGCGTGCCGAAATCACATCGCCCTCAACCGAGCCGGCCTTCTTGATCTCCAGCCGTTCGGCGGCTTTGATCTTGCCCTTGAACTGGCCCTCCACCGTGACGGACTTTGCGTCAACGTCGGCATGCACGGTGCTGGACACGCCGATAAGGAGCGCGGACTTTGGGATCTTGATGGTGCCGCTCACCATGCCGTCGATGCAGAGATCCTCGTTGCTGATGATCTCGCCCTCGAATCGCAGAGTCTTTCCCATCTTCGACGGGGGATCGGACCTGGGTGGTTCCGGTCGGCGTAGCGGGGCGCTCGTCGAGGGGCTGGCAGTCGATTCCGCTGCTACTGGCAACGGTGGCAATTCCGCTGGTGCCGGGCTCGGCGCCGGCTGGCCATCGGGTCGATTCGAGGTCTGCTCCTCTTCTCGGGTACGACCGCGTCCAAACATGTGTGGCATTTCCTCCGTTCGCCGCCGAAGCGGTCCGATTCGACCCCGTATTATAGATCCCGCCGTCTGACCGACTCCCCGAGGGCCTCGGCCCACGCGCCCTCGGCCACGGCTGCGCGACACTCGGCCAGGATTGACGGCGTCGGGGCTATTGGATACTCTCGGTTCTTGGCGGGGCGCCGCTCTCCATGGACGCATTCCAGCTCACTCGCGCCCTGATCGACATCGATTCCGTCACCCCAGGCGAGCGCGAGATCGGCGATTTCCTGTACAGCCATCTGAAGCCGCTCGCTGACGCCCACGGCGGCGAGGTGGAGCGGTGTCGGGTGGCCGAGGGCCGCAACAACGTTTGGGCGTGGTGGGGCGAGCCGCACGTCGTTCTGTCCACTCACATGGACACGGTCCCGCCGCACATCCCTTCGCGTGAGGACGACCGGTTCATCTGGGGCCGGGGGGCCTGCGACACCCACGGGATCGCGGCGGCGATGCTCACCGCACTCGAGTCACTACTTGCCGACGGCGTGCGAAACGTTGGCGTGCTCCTCGTGGTTGGCGAGGAGGTCGACGGCATCGGCGCCCGCCATGCCAACAAGAACGCACCGCCCGCGTGGTACCTCATTAATGGCGAGCCCACCCAAAACAAGCTCGCCACGGCCTCCAAGGGTGCGCTTGGACTGCGGATCCGCGCTACGGGACGTGCCTGTCACTCGGCCTATCCTGAGCTCGGGGACTCCGCCGTTGACACGCTTCTCGCCGCTCTCGCCCGCCTGCGAGCCGTGCACTGGCCGTCGGATCCGCTGCTTGGCGATACGACAGTCAACATCGGAACGCTGGATGCGGGACCGGGCGCCAACGTGGTCGCGGACTATGCCTCAGCGTCCGTGATGATCCGCGTGGTCTCCGATTTGGACGATCTGTTGGGCCGCGTCAAGGCGGCGCTCGACGACTTGGAGGTGGAGGTGTTCGCCCGTACGCCCGCGCTTCGGATGCACACGGTGCCCGGATTCGAGACTTCGGTAGTGAAGTACACGACCGATGTCCCGAAGCTTTCGAACTGGGGCCGCCCGCTGCTGATCGGTCCAGGATCGATTGAGCACGCGCATTCGGTGGACGAGCACATAGCGAAGCGCGAGATCACCGAGGCGGTCGACCTGTACAAGCGCCTCGTTGTTTCTCTGCAGGCGGAAGGCTAGGGGCCGACGACGGGCCGTTCCCGGAAAGCAGTATCCCAGGTCGTTGCGGGACGGATTCCGAGTCTATGACGCGCACGCCCACTTGGGCCTCGCCCGCCACTCAGAGCGCGAGGCCACGGTCGACGACACGCTGCGGCGCATGGATGCTGCGGGCGTTGACCGAACGCTGTTGATTCCGTTCCCCGTCGTCGATGACTATCGACGGGAACACGACGCCATCGCTGCAGCGCTGCGTTCGCATCCGCGCAGGTTCTCTGCCGCAGCCTGCCTGAATCCGTTCATACCCCAGCGGGAGTTCCGCGACGAGGTCCGACGGTGTCGAGAGGTCCACGGCTTCCGCGCACTCAAGTTCCAGCCTCAGTACCAAGGCCTCAACCCGCTGTCGCCCAGGAGCGACTTCCTGTTCGAGACCGCGCTGGAGAACGACCTGGTGCTCGTCTGCCACACCGGCGCGGGCGCGCCGTTCGCTCTGCCGTCGCTGTACATCCACCCAGCCCGACGATTCCCTGAGCTGCGCATTGTCCTCGGCCACGCGGGTGGCGGGCTGTACTCTCTGGAGGCGATCGTCGCCGCGACGGTCTGTCCGAACATCTACATCGAGCTCTCGACGCTGATGCCGCACCACATCCTCGAGGTTCTCAGCTACGTCAGTGCAGAGCGGCTGATGGCGGGCTCGGACCTGCCGGAGAGCATGGATGTCGAGCTCGGCAAGATCCTTGGCCTGCCGGTCGAGGATCCGGTCAAGCGCGGCATACTTTGGGACACACCCGCAGCGCTCTTCGGCGAATAGGTATCCTTGGGTCTTCCACCGCGGTTTGCGATACTAAGAGCGCTCCGCGGCGGGGGATCGACCCGCAGACAGCATGGCGAAAGAAGAGGGCATAGAGGTCACCGGCACCATCATCGAGCGCCATCCCGGCGGAATCTTCAGCGTCGAGCTCGATGACAAGCACAAGGTGCTGGCGCAGATCGCGGGCAAGCTGCGGAAGCACCGCATCAGAATCCTGACCGGAGACCGCGTCAATGTGGAACTCTCTCCGTACGACCTGACGCGCGGACGGATCGTATACCGGTATCGCAGCTAGACGAAGCCGGTAGGCCGATCGTGCGGGCAGCGACCAGATGACGCTGTTCGTTGTCCGTCACGCCATCGCCCAAGATCCAGCACCGGGCCAGCGCGACGCCACACGTGCCGTTACAGACCTGGGACGCACCCGCGCGAGGCTGGTGCTTTCCCATGCGCGCCGTGTCGGTGTGCGACCGACTACGCTGCTGAGCAGTCCCTACAAACGAGCCATCGAGACCGCCAGGATCGCGCACGAGGAACTGGCGCTAACAGCTCCTCCCGTGGAGATCTCGGCCCTCGTGCCGTACGTGTCGGTGACGAGCCTGTGGAACGAACTGCGGACCTACGTGCGGGACGGCGACCTGATGGTCGTCGGCCACAATCCGCAGCTCAGTCTCCTGGTCTCATGGCTGCTCGGAGCACGTGGCGATGCCCTGTGGCTCAAGAAGTCCGGTCTTGTGCGTCTGACGCTGGATTCGGCCGGGATGCAGCCGCATGCTTCGCTGGAATGGCTGATGACACCACGATCCGTGGGCCGCTGAGACGGCCTGGGCTCCGGACGCCAGCATCATGTCGGAACGCCTGCACGGTCTGTACACGCCTATCGCCAGGCACTTCCGGTCCCGGCGCTTCCACCGCTTCGTTCGCAGCCTGGACATCGGGCCTGACACCACCGTTCTGGACCTTGGCGGCGCAGAGTCCGACTGGCAGTGGTGTCCCGAGCGCCCTCGGGTCACCGTGCTGAACCTCCTGGACCGGGACCTGCGGCGTGACCGGATGTCGTGGGTGCAGGGCGACGGATGTCAGCTGCCGTTTACCGACCAGGCCTTTGACGTCGTCTACTGCAACTCAGTGCTGGAGCACCTTCCCGAAACCGCCAATCGCTGCCGGATGGCCGACGAGATCGTGCGTGTGGGCAGAGCGTACTGGGTCCAGACGCCGAACCGGTGGTTCCCGGTCGAGGCGCACACGCTGACGCCGGGGTTTCACTTTCTTCCCCGGTCGTGGCAGCGGCGACTGGCACGCAACTTCACGCTGTGGGGGTGGCTCCAGCGACCCGGGACCGATGAGGCGCACGGCTTCGTCGATCACATTCACCTCCTGACCGTGGGCGATATGCGGAGGCTGTTCCCGGACAGCCCGATCGAGAGGGAGCGGTTCCTGGGCATGACGAAGTCGGTGATCGCCGTGCGCGGTCGCGAGCCCTGACTTGATCCGGCTTGTGGCCCACCTCCGATTCTCTCCGGGAACGGCTTCGGCGGGCCGCTGATACACTGACTTCCCATCGGGTTTCGTTCGAATGTCCAACCCACTCAAACACGCCAGCGCCACCATCACAGACGGTCGGGACAGGGCTCCCGCCCGATCGATGCTCAAGGCGATCGGCTTCACGGACGAGGATCTCGCGAAGCCCATCATCGGCATCGCCAACACCTGGATCGAGACAATGCCCTGCAACTACACCTTGCGGGACTTGGCGGTCAAGGTGAAGGAAGGCGTCCGTGCCGCGGGCGGAACGCCCATGGAGTTCAACACGATCGCCGTCAGCGATGGCATCACCATGGGCACCGAAGGCATGAAGGGCTCGCTGGTGAGCCGCGAGATCGTCGCCGACTCCATCGAGCTGGCCGGTCGCAGCTACATGTTCGACGGCATGATTGCGCTCGTCGCCTGCGACAAGACCATACCTGGCGGAGCGATGGGTCTCGCCCGGGTCGACGTGCCGTCCGTGCTGCTTTATGGCGGCTCGATCCTGCCTGGCAAGGTGAAAGGCGTTGACGTCACCATTCAGGACGTCTTCGAGGCTGTCGGTGCCCATGCCGCGGGCAAGATCAGCGACGCGGAGCTGCTGGAGATGGAAGACTTGGCGTGTCCCGGCCCCGGTGCATGTGGCGGGCAGTACACCGCCAACACCATGGCCACTGCGATGGAGATCATCGGCATCTCGCCGATTGGTTCCGCCAGCATTCCGGCGGTGGATCCGCGCAAGGACGATGTCGGATACAGGGCGGGCCACGTCCTGATGGAGGCGCTAAAGGCCAATCTGCGGCCCCGCGCCATCATGAAACGCCGTGCCTTCGAGAACGCCATTGCGAGCGTCGCTGCCACCGGAGGCTCCACGAACGCCGTGCTGCACTTGCTGGCTCTTGCGAGGGACTGCGGCGTCGATCTGAGCATCGACGACTTTGACGCCATCAGCGAGCGGACTCCGCTGCTTGTCGACCTCAAGCCGGGCGGCCGGTTCGTGGCCGCGGACGTCGACAAGGCGGGTGGCATCCAAGTGATCGCCAAGCGGCTGGTCGCGGGCGGGTACGTGGACGGTTCGCAGATGACCGTCACCGGCAAGCCACTGGGCGAAGCCTGCGCAGACGCTCCCGAGACGCCCGGACAGGAGGTGATCCGTGCCCTCGATGATCCAATCAAGCCGACTGGCGGGCTCGTGATCCTGAAGGGCAACCTCGCGCCCGAGGGCGGAGTGGTCAAGGTTGCCGGCAGCGGCCATCTCAAGCATCGCGGGCCTGCGCGGGTCTTCGAGAACGAGGAGGCCGCCATGGACGCTGTCACGGGCGGTCAGATCGTGGACGACGACGTGGTCGTCATTCGCTACGAAGGACCTGCAGGCGGTCCCGGCATGCGCGAGATGCTAGGCGTTACCGCCGCCATCGTCGGTGCTGGCCTAGGTGAGACCGTCGCGTTGCTGACGGACGGGCGGTTCAGCGGTGCGACACGCGGCCTGATGGTCGGCCATGTGTCGCCGGAGGCGGCCCGCGGAGGCCCGATCGCTGCGGTGCAGGACGGCGACATCGTCGTCGTCGATTGTTTGAGTCGCAAGCTTGAGGTCGAGCTGTCGGACGACGAGATCGCCTCGAGGCTTGCGACGCTGAAGTCTCCCGAACCCCGGTACACGACGGGCGTGTTCGCGAAGTACGCGAAGCTGGTGTCTTCGTCCTCGCAGGGTGCCGTGACGCACCCGACGTAACTTGGGCTAGCCCGGATCCGCATGGCGCTCCAGCAGCGCGGTGATCGCCGCCTTGTGGTTGGCGACCGAGAGCGGCGGGTTGCCGAAAGTCGCTTCGATCGCCTCTCCTGACGGCGTCTTGAGGTCCCCCGAGTGGTACCGGTACACGTAGTCGGGGTCCTTCAGCAGGTGCCCAGTCAGAATCGCGGTCACGTCGTCCGACGGCTTGATCGTGCCGGCGGCAACGAGGTTGCGCAGGCCTGCCAGGGTCGCAGCGGAGGCGGGTTCGCAGCCGATGCCGCAGCGGCCGATGACCGCCTTCGCGTCGGCGATTTCCTGCTCGGTCACCGACGCGACCATGCCGTTGGAGGTCTTCAGCTCGGACGCTGTCTTGCGCCAAGAAACGGGGTTCCCAATGCGGATCGCGGTGGCAAGGGTCTCTGGGTCGGACACCGGCCGAAGGTCGCCGCCGTCTAGGAACTGCCGATGCATTGGCGCCGCGCCCTCCGCCTGAATCACAGCGATGCGGGGAAGATGTCCGATCAAACCAATCTCGCGCAGCTCTCGCAGCCCCTTGCCAAGAGCGCTCACGTTGCCAAGATTGCCACCGGGCAGCACGATCCAGTCCGGCACCTGCCAGCCGCGCTGCTCAAGCAGCTCGATGCCGATGGACTTCTGGCCCTCGATGCGGAAGGGATTCACGGAGTTGAGCAGGTAAATGCCAAGCTCCTCGGCGAGATCTCGGACCAGGGCTAGGATGCGGTCGAAATTGGCGTCCACCTGAATCGTCAGCGCCCCGTAGTCGAGCGCCTGCGCTAGCTTGCCGTAGGCGATCTTCCCTGCGGGCAGGAAGATGACGGCCTGCATGTCGGCTGCCGCGGCGTATGCCGCCATCGATGCCGAGGTGTTGCCAGTCGAGACGCACGCGACTCGGCGCATTCCAAGCATCCGCCCTTGGGTCACGCCCGCGGTCATGCCGTTGTCCTTGAACGACGCGGTGGGGTTGTAGCCCTGGTGCTTGCACTGCAGGCTGTCGAGGCCGGCGTAGCGGGCCGCCGGCGGAACGTCGAACAGGGGCGTGTTGCCCTCGGGCAGGGTGACGATCTGCCGCTCGTCCGTTGCGAACGGAAGCAGCTCCCGAAACCGCCAAACGCCGCTTACGTCGATCTTTTTCCGGCTGGTGCGCCGAGCGGCCCAGGTGGCCTTTAGAGCGTCGGGCTCGAGGCCGTCGAACCGGTTGACAAGCTCGAGGAGACTGCCGCAGTTGTCGCAGACATAAACGACCGCGCTGAGCGGGAACTGCCTGCCGCAATCGGCGTTGAAGCAAGCAAGATGGGGCATGCTCGCGACCCATCCTATCAGCGGATCCGGAGCTTCCAGACCGCTCCCAGCGGCCTGCGTCACCGGGCTCCCAGGCGCAGCCTGCGAGTCGCCTACTGACCCCGGGTTGACGTCATCCGGGCCCTCAGTCAGAATCCTTCTCATGCGTAAGTCTCTGGCTGCCGCGGCAGCTGTTCTCTGGGCCGTCGTCTCGCTCTCGGCGGCGGATCAGCCAAACGTCGTGCTGATTCTGGCCGACGACATGAGTTGGGTCGGCACGTCGGTGCAGATGGATCCCGACCGCCCCGACTCCAGGTCGGACTACCACCAGACTCCGGCCCTCGAGCGTCTCGCTCGCGAGGGCATGCGGTTCTCGGACGCCTATTCGCCGCATCCGAACTGCTCGCCAACGAGGCTGGCGATCCAGACCGGCAAGACGCCCGCCCAGTTGAACATGAGCGACATCATCAACCGCAATCGAGGCGCGTTCTACGAGGGTCTTCCTATGATCCCTCCGCAGCACATCGACCACATCCCGCACGAGGAGAGGACGATCGCGGAGCTGATCAAGGAGCATCGGCAGGGGTACGTCACGGCTCACTTCGGCAAGTGGCACCTTGCAGGTGGCGGGCCCGGCAAGCACGGCTACGACGAGCACAGCGGCACCACCTCGAACGCCGAAGGTCGGGCTCCGGAGCCCGACCCGAAGCGGACGGTCAGCGTGACCACCCGGGCGGTCGACTTCCTAAGGCACCGCAAGACGGCCAACGAGCCGTTCTTCTTGCAGGTCTCCTACTATGCCGTGCACCTCGGGATCTTTGCGTTCGAGGAGACCGTCGAGAAGTTCGAGAGCCGTCCGAAGGGCGGGCGCCACAAGCACGCTGGCCACGCGGCGATGACCCATGAGCTCGATGTCGGGGTCGGGCGGATCCTGGAGGCCTTGGATCGTCTCGAGCTGGCTGAAGACACCTACGTGATCTTCACGTCCGACAACGGTTCCTACCTGGACGCTGGAGATGAGCGAGTGTCGAGCAACGCGCCGCTCAAGGGTCAGAAGGCGTCGACATGGGAGGGTGGCATCCGCGTGCCCCTCTTGGTCCGTGGTCCCGGCATCGAGGCGGGATCGACATCAAGGGCGGTGGTCACGGGCACGGACCTGTTTCCGACGGTCGCGTCGATGGTTGGCATCCGGGCGGAGCTCTCTCCCCTCGTGGAAGGCGGCGACCTTTTTGGGTTGCTGCAGGCCGGCGGCAAGGGGCGGGTGAGCCGGAGGTTCAATACGCTCGTCTGGCACTTTCCGCACTACCAGACCCAGAAGGGCACGACTCCGATGTCGTCCATCCGTGCTGGACGGTGGAAGATGGTGCGCGAGTACGAGTCCGGCAAGGACCACCTCTTCGACCTCTCGGAGGATCTGGGCGAGTCAACCGATGTCCTCGCTGAGAACGAAGGCGTGGCCAAGCGTCTGGCGCGCCAGCTGGAGCGATACCTGACCGCAGTCGACGCTCCGATGGCCCGAAGGCGCGCGCAATGACACCGCTCCGGCAGGGAGATCGGGCTACCGCCCGCTGAAGCGTGGCCTGCGTTTCTCCAGGAACGCCTGCGTCCCTTCCGTTACGTCTTCCGTCGCGCAGCTGAGCGCGTACTGGGACACTTCCCAGTCCAGGGCGTCCTGTAGAGGCATTGAGAGTCCGCGATCGACCGCCTGCAGCGTGAGGGCGATCGCTTGTGGTCCGTTGCGGAGGATGCGCCGGGCCAGATCGCGTGCGGTCTCGATCAGTCGGCCTGGTTCGACGACCCGGTTGACAAGTCCCATGGCTTGAGCCTGCTCCGCACCGACGGGATCGCCGGTCAGGAGCATCTCCAGCGCACGCCCCCGGCCGATGATGCGCGGCAGTCTCTGCGTGCCTCCGAATCCCGGAACGATTCCGAGCTTCAGCTCCGGCTGGCCGAGGCGGGCGTTGGTGGAGGCCACCCGGAGGTGGCAGGCCATGGCCAGTTCCAGTCCGCCGCCGAGCGCGTAGCCGTTGATCGCGGCGATCACAGGCTTCTCGAGTGACTCGATTCGCCGCAGCATCGCCTGTCCGCGGCGTCCCCACTGGCGGCCCTGCAGGGCATTGAACCCGGAGACCTCGGAGATGTCTGCGCCCGCCACGAAACTGCGGTCGCCCGTACCGGTAAGCATGATCGCCCGCGTCCCTGGATCGTCCGCGGCATCCGCAAAGTAGCTGTCCAGTGCAGCCACCGTCGCTCCGTTGAGGGCGTTCAGCCTGTCCGGTCGATCAACGGAGACGAGAGCTATGCCGTCGTCCAGGGACAGCAGCAGGTTTGGGTAGGCGGACATGCCGCCCAGACTATCAACCGCTCGGACAGCCCTGGGGGGGCAGCCGGGACTGGCCTACTGGATCAGGTCGTCCGCGCGCTGCAGGGCCGGAACGAAGCTGACGCGCGTGTCGTGTCCGATCTCCGCGACCTGCAGCGCCCGAGCGGGGTCGCTTGTGAGGCGGAATCGGTCTCCCGAGAGCGGCGCAAGCTCGGTCGCATCGCAGTTGCACTGGATGATCGACACGGGTCCGCCGAGAACCGGGATGGAGGCTACGCCGCCGGTGATGCCGACTGCCACGTAGCGGCTGTCATCGGTGACGCCGACTCCGAAGGGATTGACGATCCTGTCTTCTTCCGTTGCGAGCACGACGGCCTGCCGTGCCCCGACCACGTCGCGGTAGAGAACAATCTGGCTGGATCCGGCATCCGCCACCACGGCGTCGCTGCTGTCCGCCAGGAAGGACATCGCCGTGACGTTCGTCGCGCTGCCGATTCTGAGCGGAATGGAACCGTTGGTGAACGCGTAGATCGAACCGGTTCCCGACGCCTGGATCGAAGCCGCCATGACGATGCCGCGGTCACTGATCGCGAAGGATGTCCACTGGCCCTCCGAAGCCGCAAGGTGGAGGCTCGAACCCGCGCGCGGGCTGCTCGGCACTCCCTCGATGTACTGCACCTTGCCGAGTTCCGGGTAGTACAGCGCCGCGCGGCGGCCCATGGGGCTGATCATGGCAGTCGACGTCCCCGCCAGTGCGCCGCTCAGGTGCGTCGCCGAAGGGGGAGAGACAGTCAGGTCGACCACGTGCACTGCGCCCTCGGCGTCTTGCACGATCGCGTAGTCCTGGGTCGGAGAGATCGCAGCCCTCACGACCACGAAGCTCAGTTGCAATTCGCTGCCGATCTGCGAGGCTCCTGGAATGCCGTCCACCGGGTGCATGGTGCCGGCCTCCGCGTCCAGGACATAGCCCAGAACAGGGCTCCTGAGGTCGTAGTTTTCCGCTGCCTGCAACACGGGCGCAGCGACGATGCCCACGACTGCTAGCAGAATCCCGAAGCGAGAGATCATTTCACAGAAATCCTTGTATGCAATGACGAAAACCACGACCGCAGGTTACCGAGCCGTGCGCTTCGGCGATCCGGACGCTTGCCGTAGACCCAACGCGAATCGCCCGAGGACGCTGCCGAAGGCCACCCCTCGGAGGTGCTGGCGAATGGCCCGCTGATACAATCCCGACAGGGGATGACGCCCGGGATTCGGGTCTGCGCGGTCAGCTATCTCAACACCGCGCCGCTGGTCTGGGGTCTGCTGCACGGACCACAGAGAGGTCTCGTTGACCTTGGTTTCGCGCTGCCTTCTGCCTGCGCCGACCAACTGCGCACGGGCGACGCGGATGTCGGTCTCGTGCCGGTCATCGAGCTTGCGCGCCAGCCCGGCCTGACCGTGCTTCCGGGTTCTTGCATCGCATGCCAGGGGGCCGTGCGCAGCATCCTGCTGGTCTCCAAAGGGCCTCTCGACACCGTCGAGACGCTTGCCGCCGACACCGGATCCCGCACCTCGGTGGTGCTGGCGCAGATCATTGCCGAACGCACTAAGAGCGTGCGGCTGAAGGTGTTCCCCCATGCGCCCGATCTCGACGCCATGCTGGAGGTCGCCGATGCCGCGCTGGTGATCGGGGACGGAGCGCTCGAGATCGACGAGCACATGGATCGCTGGCGCGACAGGGAGGTGCAGGTCCTCGACCTGGGTGCTGCGTGGGAGGCTCTGACTGGGCTGCCGATGGTGTTCGCCGTCTGGGCGGCCAGGCTGACCGCAGACTCGTCTGGCGTCGCGGAGATTCTTGCGGCTTCATCCGAGTACGGCCGCGGACGCGTGGAAGAAATCGTTCGCATGGAGAGCCAGCGGCTCGGGATGGACGCCGACTTGGTGCGGGCGTACCTGACGCGGCACGTGAGCTACGATCTAGGCGAACGCGAGCGTCTCGCGCTGCGCACCTACCTCGACTTTGCGGCGCAGATGGGCTTGGTGGAGCCCGGTGCGGGAAGCCGGATTCCGGCCATCGCGTCTAGCAACGGATGATGACAGGCGAGCAGGCCCGCGAGTACTTTGCGAGCGACGACCTCATCGGCATCGGGATGGAGGCGGACTCGCTCCGCGAGAAGCTGCATCCGGACGGCATCGCGAGTTACATCATCGACCGCAACATCAACCACACCAACGAGTGCACGGAGTACTGCAGCTTCTGTGCGTTCTACCGGCCGATGGGGCACGAAGAGGGCTATGTCCTGCCGTTCGAGACCATTGCGGCGAAGATTCAGGAGACGGTCGACCAGGGCGGCACGGGCGTGCTGATGCAGGGCGGGGTCAACCCCGACCTCGACATCGAGTACTTCGAGGATCTCTTCAGCCGCCTGAAGGAGCGCTTTCCGGAAGTGCAGCTGCACTGTCTGTCGGCGCCCGAGATCCTGTGCATCGCCGAGGTCAGCGACCTCACGGTGCGCGACACCCTGCTGCGCTTGCGCGACTCAGGCATGGACTCGATGCCGGGTGCCGGCGCGGAGATCCTGGACGACGAGGTGCGGTTCAAGATCGCTCGCCTCAAGTGCACCACCGAAGACTGGATCAACGTCCACCGCACCGCCCACTCGATCGGGATGCGGAGCACGGCGACGATGATGTTCGGCTGCGGGGAGACCATCGAGCACCGCGTCGCTCACCTCGAGACGCTGCGGCAGCTCCAGGACGAGACCGGGGGCTTCACGGCGTTCATCCCGTGGCCGTTCCAGCCCTCGAACACGGCCCTCGGCAGCAAGGTCCGGGAGGAGGCGACCGCCTGCGAGTTCCTCCGTACGCTTGCGATCTCCAGGCTCTATCTCGACAACATCCTCAACGTTCAGACATCGTGGGTCACGCAAGGCCTCAAGGTCTGCCAGCTCGGACTGCACTTCGGCGGGAACGATGTCGGCAGCGTGATGCTCGAGGAGAACGTCGTCCGTCAGGCGGGTGCCAGCCACAGCGCGACCGAGGAGGACCTGCGGCGGATGATCCGGGAAGCTGGATTCATCCCGAGGCAGCGGGACACGCTCTACACGACCTACTACCTCTAGCTAGCGCCTGCGCTTGGCGTTGAAGCGGACCGCAGCCTCCGTGTCGAGGTTGACCCGCTCGCCCTTGATTGAGTTCCGACTCACCTCGGCCGTCCACTCGAACTCGACGCCGTTCTCGACGGTGGTGAACTCGAACTCCTTGCCCAGCACCAGACCGTACTCGACTTCGACGGTCTCGCCGCCGGGTAGCCTGACGGTTCCAGTGACATCGCCCTGATCGTCCTGGAAGTCGAAGTGGAACGTCTCCTGGCCCACCTTGGCTTCCCAGGTGCCTTTGACCCGTGACTGCCTCTGCGCACTGGCCACCCCGATGGCCAGAAAGGCGGCAAGCAACCATCGCATCCAAATTCCGGTGCGCATACCTTGATCCTCCTTCCTAATCCTACGACTGTCCGGGGCCTGAAAGGATTTCGTTGGGAAGGTGTCCAATTGCGCATCCAAGGCGAGCGTTCGACACTGTAGGTGCGTCGCTCGCCAGAGCAGGCCGTACGCGTCTTGCTCCGCATCTCGTGCAGCACGCCCCAGCCCTCGATGGTCACCCTGCACCCGATCCCTGAAGCACTGGTTCCGGTCGACTCGGCCGCTGCCCAGCGCATCTCCAGCCCGAACTACGACGAGTTCCAGAGCAACCTGGAGATCTTCGACCTTCTGCAACGCCGGCCGGACAGCGTCCTGCGCGTGACCATGCCCCACGCGTGCGCCGCAAGCCCCGAGGAGATGCTCGCCGAGGGGTCCCCCGAGGCCCTGTCCGCCGCCAGTGACCGCATGGCAGCCCTGCGCTCCAGTTCGCTCACACGCCAGGTCTCGGACGTGCTGTTCCTGTACGAAATCCAGGATCCCGACCGTCCAGGCGTGCGCCAGGTGGGGCTGGGAGGGTTCGTGCCCGCTTCCGGCATCGTTGGCGATGCCAACCCGGACGGATTCATCGTCCGCAACGAGGGTGTGCGGCCCAAGAAGGCCCAGGACCGAGCCAACCTCATTGCGGCGACCTCATCCGTCGTCGGCGGCGTCAACATGGCCGTCGAAGATGGCGAGGATCGGTTCCGTGCAGGCGTGACGGAGGCGATGGACCGGCGGCCCTGCGACTTCGAGGCGACTGCCGAGGACGGGTGTGTGCACCGCATTGCGCTCCTGCAGGGGCGGGGTGACGGAGACGAAGTGCAGCGTCTCCTTGCCTCTGAGAGCCACGCATACGTCGCCGACGGCAATCACCGCAGCGCCGCGGCGGCGCTGCTGGGTCTCGAGAGCTTCCTTGCCATCGTCTTCCCGGCCTCGACCATGGACCTCGCGCCCTACAACCGACTGGTCGCCTGCGGGGTGCAGCGCTCTCTCGACGAATGGAGAGCAGCCCTGGAACCTTTGTTTCACGTGGAACTAGCGCCCGCGGGAGCCGACTACCAGCCGGAAGAGACCCACTCACTCGGGTTCTACGCTCCAGGCGGGTGGCTGCGCCTCGTCCCACGCGACGACACGTTCGACCCGGCCAATGCCGCCGAGGCCATCGACGCAGCGATCGTGCAGTCGTCGTTGTTCGACCAGCTGCTCGGCATTCCTGATGCGCGCGACGACCGTCTCACCTTCGTCGGTGGCAACCGCGACGCGGCCTACCTGCGCAGCCGTGTGGATGCGGGAGAGCAGGATTTCGCCCTGACACTCCCAGCGGTGACGATGGGCCAGTTCGTCGAGGTTTGCCGGCAGCGCCGCATGATGCCGCCGAAGTCGACTTGGTTCTCGCCGAAGATCCGCAGCGGCCTCGTGATGGCCCTTTTGGAGTGAGGCGCCTCCGGGGCGTGTGACACAATACCTCCCCGAAATGAGTCGCATCGCACTGGCTCTTCTGCTGGCGGCGGGAACCGCGCTGGGAGCAAACAAGCCCGAACGCGTCGAGTGGTTCCGGGATCTCGGTCTGGGGCTCTTCATCCACTGGAGCCTCGACAGCCAGCTGACTTCGGTGATCAGCCATTCGATGGTCGGGGCGGACGAGGCCTACCTCGAGCGTTACGTCAGCGAGCTGCCTCGGAGCTTCAACCCCAAGCAGTTCGATCCGCGGGAGTGGGCTCGTGTGGCGCGCCTTGCGGGCTTTCGCTATGTCGTCTTCACGGCCAAGCACCACTCGGGCTTCTGCATGTTCGAAACGGAGACCACCGACTTCAACATCATGAACACGCCGTTCGCCCGCGACACGGCGAAGGAGATCGCGGAGGCGTTCCGGGCTGAGGGCATCGCCGTCGGCTGGTACTTCTCCCCGGACGACTTCCACTTCCTGTACCGACAGGGAACACTCATCAGCCGCCTCCGCCCGGAGGTGCTGCCGCCCAACAACCCGGACCTGCTGGCGCTCAACCTCGCCCAGGAACGGGAGCTGATGACCCGCTACGGCAAGATCGACGTGGTCTTCTTCGATCCGCCGACGGGATCGTCCGTGGAGCGCGACGAGATCGTCTCCGCGATGAAGGATCTGATCTGGGAGCTGTCGCCGGACACGGTGGTCACCCGCGGAGAGATGGAGACGCCGGAGCAGTACACGCCAGGCGTGCCGCTCGAAGGTGCTTGGGAAGGCAACATGACGATGGGAACCCAGTGGCAGTACCGCGGCACCAACGAGCACTACAAGTCCGGCACGGATCTGATCGGCGCATGGATCGAGACGCGTGCCAAGGGAGGCAACTTCCTGCTCAACATCGGTCCGATGCCGGATGGGAGGCTTCCTGAGGAGCAGGAGGCCCGCATGCGCGAGATGGCGCTGTGGAACATGGTCAACGCCGAGGCAGTCGGCGCCGTCCGGCCGTGGGTCATCACGAACGAGGGCGACATCTGGTTCACCAAGGCCAAGGACGAGGACACCGTCTACGCGTTCCTGCCCGGTGCAGACTGGGCCTGGGGGAGCCAGCGGGCGGTCGTGCTCAAGTCCGTTAAGGCGGCGGAGAACACGGAGGTGCGCGTGCTCGGCCAGAACGAAGAGGTTCTGGAGTACAGCCTGCAGGTCACGCCTAGGACCGAGTGGGAGTCGACGCCGGACGGCCTGCGGATTCGAGCGTATCGAGCACAGCGGCTCTACAACGACCGACGCTGGCCGAATCCAGTCGTCCTGCGCATCACCCACGCACAGCCCGGGCTGGCGCCCCCCGAAGTCGAGACGCTGCAGGACGCGGAGTGGGGACCGAAGGGCGCCGTCCTGAATGGCGTCTTGCACGGACTCGGTGACGCGTCGAGCGTGGCCGTGGGCTTCGAGTACCGTCGCAGGAAGACCACAGCCGAGATGTACGAGGCGGACGATCCCTGGAAGCCTGTGTCCAAGAAGCGGACGACCATGTCGGCGGTTGGCGAGTTCTCCGCCGTGCTGGGACGCGTGGACAAGAGCCGCGACTGGGAGTACCGGGCGGTCGTCGAGCATCCGAAGGTCCGTCTTGTCGGGCAGACCGTTACGCTGCAGGCCCAGTAGCGTGCGCAGCGCTCCACTCGTTCGGACGGTCATGACCGTCCTCCTGACCTGCGGGAGCTCGCTTTGGACATCGGCGGAGACGCTGCATCTGCCGGTCGGCGTGACGGCGGCGGGAAGCCCCATCCGAGCCGCCATCGCTAGCGAGGCACTGGATCCTTCCGGGTCTCGCGCCAGCGTCCTGGTGGTCGCCGGCCTCGATGGACGCGATGAGTCCGTGGACCTGGCCGCCGCGCTCCGCCGGGAGCATGCCGGCCCGTTCTCGCTGTCCGCGATCTTGAATGTATTTCCAGACCGGCCCTCTCAGGAGGAGTTCCCTCCGCCCGGACCGGCCTACGGTGAAGTCGCCTCCGAAGCGCACTACGTCTGGCGCTTCATCGGACTTCTTGGTCCGGATCTCGTTGTGGACCTCAGGACCGACGACGGCGCCAGTGCGCTCCTGCAGGCCTTGGATGCCGGGGCCCAGCCCGCCGCCGTCGGGCGTGTGCCTGGGAAAGTCCTGAGGATCGCCACCGACAGCGGCGACCTCGATGGGTGGCGGCAGGAGGCGGCGGGCCGTCTGGACGAGATGACGAGGGGCCTTGGCCCGTCGGGTGCCCGACGGGCCCTGCAGGCGCGCCTGCAGCGAACCCCGCTCCAAGTCGCGCGGCAGCTGGCCGAGACGTACGGCCACTCTCTGGAGACTGCCACGTACATCCCGGCACTGGCCCTGATTGGACGCCTGCGTCTGGGTGACTTGGAGAACCAGAGCGTACTGGACGACGCCGAGCGCATTGCCCGGCCGTTCTTGGGAGCCAAGGCGTCACTGAGCGAGCGGCCGAACGGAAGCCAGATATCGGGTCACTTGGTCTTCGCAGAGCTCTACGAACGCACCCAGAGCGCACCCTATCTTGCGTTGGCCCGAGCGGCGGCCGACCTTGGATTCGATGCTGACGGATCGATGAGGCCGTCGATGCCAGCGCACAACGAGATGAGCGACTCGGTGTTCATGGGCTGCGCGATTCTGGCCCGCGTCGGCCGGCTGACCTCTACCGAGAGGTACTTGCAGATGGCGGTTCGACACCTGCGCTTCATGCGGGAGTTGGACCTGCGCTCCGACGGCCTGTACCGACACTCGCCGCTCGACGAGGCTGCATGGGGCCGTGGCAACGGCTTCGCGGCACTCGGACTGGCGCTGGCGCTGACCGACTGGCCGGAGACCGATCCTGGTCACGGCGAGGTGCTCGCTGCGTTTCGAGATCACATCGCCGCACTCGTTCCCAATCAGGATCGCTACGGCACTTGGCATCAGGTCATCGACAGGCCTGAGAGCTATCGGGAGTTCACGGCCACGTCGATGATCACGTTCGCCATCACGCGGGGCCTGCGGCGTGGCTGGCTGCCTCGGGAGGAGCTTGAACCCGTGGCCGACGCAGGGTGGCGGGCGGTGCTGCGCCGGATCAAGGCCGACGGCACTCTTGTCGACGTCTGCCGCAGTACAGGTCGGCAGGACTCCCTGCGCGCTTACTTCAACCGGGAAGCGATTCTCGGCCACGACGACCGGGGCGGCGCCATGGCCCTTTTGCTCGCGACGGAGCGTGCGTATTGGGAGCGCGAGCGGTAGCCGCTATCGCACGGCCACAGGAGTTCCGTCCTGGGAGCGCGATGTGCGCATCGCCAGGGCCATTCGCACAGAATCGGCCGAGTGCTCCGGACGGCAGATCTCCGGTGGCTCCCCGACGCTGCAGGCGTTGACGAACGCCTGCAGTTCGCCAACGAAGCCGTCCTGCGTGGGGGTCTCGATGTCTTCTGCAGTGCCGTCAGCCTTGTAAAGCCGCAGGCCGGTCCTGTCGGAGCTGTAGTCGAGCGTTCCGCTGTCGCACAGGATTGTGAACTCCATGGAGAACGGGAAGCTTGCCGGATGGTGCCATCCGCCAAGGATGGAGACGCTCACGCCGGTGCCGTAATGCAGCCGGGCGTCGACGTAGTCGATGCCTGCGGCGGTGTCCACGGCACCCACTGCGCTCACCGACTCCGGCACGCCGAGTAGATGTCGACAGAAGTCGAAGTCGTGGATCAGAAGGTCCAGTGCTCCGCCGCCGCTGCGTACTGGATCCTTGAGCCACTGCCCCCAGGCAGGCGCCGCGCAGCGTCGACGGAAGGTTGCGCTCCGCAGGCGTCCCAGCCTGCCGGATCGGACAGTCGCCCAAGCTGCGGCGTACTCGGGAAAGAACCGCAGCACCTGCGCCACCATCAGGACTCGATTCGCCTTCCGCGCGGCTTCGATCATGGCATCGCAGTCCTCGCCGCTAAGCGCCATGGGCTTCTCCACAAGGACATGCTTGCCGGCGGCAAGGGCCTCGAGCGCCAGCGGCGCGTGCAGATCGGTGGGCGTGCAGAGGTCCACCGCGTCCACGGACGGATCGGCGATCAAGTCTGCTGACCGTCGATGGCGCGCCGCCGAACCGAAGTCATAGGTTCCGCTGCCGCGGTCCAGGTTGCCGCCCACGTCGCTCAGGTCGCCGGAGAGCTTCTTTTCGCTGGAGCTTGAGACGGCAGCGAGCTCGCACCCGTTGACTGCTCCGTACGCCTCCAAGTGCGCGGCACCCATGAATCCAAGGCCCACCACTCCTACTCGCAACGCCATGGTCGTGTCCCAGCTCCTAGTATGCGCTGCGCTGTTCCTTGGTCGGATGCTCCCGGAGCATCGGCCTGGATCGTGGGCCGATTCACTCCGCGCGGCGGTAGGACTCTTTGAGGCCCGGGAGGAACTTGGGCGGGCTCTGGTACATGTGTCCCTGCAGGAACATCAGCGATCGCTTGCGCGTTGCCTCATCCTGGGCCCGCAGCGCCTCGCGATAGGCCTCGTAGTCCGGTCCGTCGCCTCCCATCTGGACGATCACGTCCGGCTGCGCGGCCTTCCAGTGCTCGTATCCAGCGAAGCGCACCATCAGGAACAGCTCGTCGTGGTCGAGGTTCTCCTCGAATCCGCTCTCCGGCGGGTAGACGGCCTTCCAATGGCCGACGACCCGTGCCCCGACCTTCTCCAGATAGGGCCAGACGCTCTCGACGCAGTCCAGGATCAGGGCGTCGGCAGTTCCCTTGCCTACCTCGCGCCGTTCAAGCGCGATGATCTCCGGGGCTGGCCAGTTGACGTCGTTCCGTACGGGGTGTACCTCCGCCGCCCCGGGTGCTGGTTCGTAGGCCTCCTCCAGGGCTGGCATGTAGTAGGTTCGCGTTGTCGCGGTGGCGCCTTCCAGGAAGTGAGCTCCATCCGAGTCCGCCTGGTAGTGACTGCGTGCCCGCAGCGCATCGCGGTTGCGATGGTAGTCCGGTCCGTTCCCTCCCAGTAGCAGGTGCCCTTGGCGCGTGGCCTTCCAGTGGTCGTAGCTGGCGTAGCGTGCCAGTCGGTAGCCGTGGTCGAACTCGGAGTCGCCTTCCGATCCGTCGGGATGGATCACCTGCCACTGGCCGACGATGCGGCTGCCAATCTTCTCGAACCAGGGCCAGACGCCGCTGCGGCTCAGGTGGAAGTAGCCCTCGTGGCCACCCTTGCGCAGCTTCTGGTGACGGAAAATCAGTAGTTCCGTCCCCTCTTGGGCGACATCGTTGCGCACGGGACGGGCCGTGTCTGCGCTCTGGCCAAGTCCACTCGCAACAAGGGTCACGGCGAGGATCGCTATGGGAGCGCAGCGCTCGATCGTTGTCTTCGACATAGTCCAGACCAGTCTAGAGAGATTCACCGACGACACGACAGGCTGCAAGCCGCGCTATCCGCGACGCCACGCGAAGGCTGGAAAGGTCGCCAGCTCGCGGAATCCGCACCGCCTGTAGAGCGCGACTGCACCGGAGTTCGCCGCCGTCACGGTGAGAGTCACAGTCTTGCAGCCAGCCAGCCGGAACGCGTCCATGGAACGGCGCAGGAGGGCCGTCCCCAAGCCCCTGCCTTGAGCCGCGGGTGCGACACAGAGCTGCTCCACATGGCCGACGCCCTCCGCTCCGAAGCTTCCGAGGCAAAGTCCGTGGAGGGTCCGGCCTCCAACCGCGCGGGCTAGGAACGAAGCCGAGCGACAGAAGGGTCCGTTCGCCCCGTGCTGGGTAATCCTCACGAGCAAATCCCGGACGGATGCCCGCTCGCCGTACTGCTTTGTGAAGCGGGAGTCGACGTGGCCCAGGAAGCACGCCGCAATTAGGGCCGAGGCAGCGTCGCAGTCGGCATCCGACCACGGCGCAAGCCGCAAGTCGCCGACCAGGGGCGGCTCCGGCAGGTCCGTCTGCGCGTCCGCCGCCATGAATCGCCTCGAGAACGACTGGAAGCGGCCGCCAAGAGAATCGCTGGGATCCGGCAATGCCGACAGCGAGAGCAGTTGCCCCTCGACGCGCTCGACTCCTCGGTGCACAGCGGCTGCGTCCAACGTGCTGGCGAACAGCAGCTGCTCGAACTTCGTCCGGTGCGGGGATGCTCTGACGAACAGGTCGCCAATCAGCGCCGAGTTGCCCTCGGGAACGTAGTAGCAATAGCCCTCGGTGGAGCCGTTCCGCACCAACGCCCGGCCATGGAGCGTGCGCCGGTCGAGAAGCCGCTGCACTGCGGCGATGCTGGGCCGGCAGTCCCAGTACAGCCGACTCCACATGTCCGAGGCCCTACTCTCAAGGATCGGCGCGAGCTCTCGGACGCCAAGCTCGCGAAGATCGAACAACCTAGGTTCGGACGTGGGCGCGGGCATCACGCGCGGGCAGTATAGCGATCGTTGCTGGGCGGTCTGGGGCTTCTCGTTGACGCGTGAGACAATGCGGCCGTTTTGGCTTCGATCCTGCGCTACGGGTCCTACGTGCCCTACCGGAGACTGGAGCGGTCCAAGCTCGCTGGGGGCGGTCGCGGGGAGCGCTCTGTCGCTGGTTTCGACGAGGATCCGACGTCAATGGCCGTCGAGGCGGGGCGTGAGACCCTCCGGGCATCGGAGACTATTCCGACCACGGTCCTGTTCGCCTCGACCGGTCACGCGTACGCCGAAAAGCTCAACGCCGCTGCGGTCCACGCGGCGCTGGACTTGCCGGCGGAAGTCCTGTCGCTGGATATTGCGTCTTCGAGCAAGTCCGGCCTCGCTTCGCTGAGTCTGGGTGCGCTTGCGGCCCAGACGGGTCCGGTGCTTGTCTGTGCATCGGACATCGTCGTTGGGGCGCCATCGGGTCCACGCGAATCCGCCGGGGGAGATGCGGCCTGCTCGTTCCTGCTGGGCCAGGGCGGGACGGGCGCGGCAGACATTCTGGCCGTAGCCTCGACCACCGCGGAACTGCTGGACGTGTGGCGGAGTCCCGAGCAGCAGTTCGCCCGCCAGTGGGAGGAGCGGTTTGTGGAGCGTGGGCTCGGTCCTGCGGTGCAGTCCGTGTTCCGGCGCTGCTTGAACGAGGCGTGCCTCCAGCCGTCGGATCTCGCCAAAGTCGCGCTCGACACGGGGCGCCGAAGGATTGGTGCTGCCCTAGCCCGTACCTTCGGACTCGATGCGCATCAGATAGCGGGCGACCTGACAGCAAAGGTCGGCCGACCCGGCAGCGCCAACGCTGGCCTGCTTCTCGCTGGCATGCTGGACGAAGCGTCGCCCGGCGACCGACTCGCGGTCGTTTCCGCCGCTGACGGTGCGGAGGCGGTGATTGTCGAAGTCAGCGAAGGCATCGAGCGGGCGCGTCCGCGGCACAGCGTTTCGGACTGGATCGACGCGGGGCGCGGCGAGCTCCCCTACGAGACGTACCTGAAGTGGCGCGGCATCCTGCCGTTCGAACCTCCTAGGCGTCCTGACCCGCCTCGTCCAGCTGCACCGCCAATGCAGCGGGCCCAGCGCTGGAAGTACGCGTTTGTTGGGGGGCGCTGCCTGAGCTGCGAGGAGATCAATCTGCCGCCCCAGCAGGTCTGCGTGCACTGCGGAGCGGTGGACCAGATGGACGGTATGCCCTATGCCGACACCACGGCTCGGATCGCAACGTACACCATCGACCATCTTGCGTACTCGTTGCAGAAGCCCGTCATCGCAGCGGTCGTGGACTTCGACCAAGGGGGGCGCTTCGCCTGCGAGCTCGCCGATGTCGAGCCCTCGGCCGTGGCCATCGGCCAGAGTCTGGAGATGACCTTCCGGCGGCTCTACACGGCGGAGGGCGTGCACAACTATTTCTGGAAGGCGAGACCCGCACGATACAATCAGACGCGATCTTAGGGTGTGCGAACCCTCCCCCTAAGGTTTCTGGGAGGCAGCTGAAGCATGGCAAGTAACGGCATACGAGATCGGGTTTCCATCGTCGGAATGGGCTGCACCCGGTTCGGCGAGCACTGGGAACGGGGCGCGAGCGACCTGCTCGTGGAGGCCGCCCTCGAAGCTTGCGGGTCTGCAGGGATCGACAAGGAGGCGATTGACGCCTACTGGATGGGTACGTTGACAAGCGGACGGTCCGGTCTGATCCTGTCCGAGCCGCTCAAGACGGGATACAGGCCCATCACACGCGTGGAGAACTTCTGCGCGACGGGCAGCGAGGCACTGCGCAATGCCGCCTACGCCGTCGCTTGCGGCGCCTACGACCTCGTGATGGCCATCGGCGTGGAGAAGCTCAAGGATTCCGGCTACTCCGGTCTCGCGTCCGCCACGGATGTCCCCACAGACGGCACCCAGACGTCGATGACGGCGCCGGCCACGTTCTCCCTGCTCGGTCCCGCCTACGCCAAGAAGTACGGTCTGGACGAGAGCACGCTCCGCCAGGCGCTCACGCACATCGCAGCGAAGAATCATGCCAACGGCGCACGCAATCCCAAGGCCCAGTACCAGCGGGTGGTCTCGCCAGCGAAGATCGAGAACGCGCCCAAGGTTGCCGGGATGCTCGGAGTGTTCGACTGTTCGGGTGTCAGCGACGGGGCCGCGGCCGCGCTGCTTTGCCGCACTGAGGACGCCCACAAGTACACCGACAATCCCCTGCTGATCAAGGCACTGTCGTTCATCGCGGGACCGGCTGACGGGGCCAAGCGCCAGGACTACGACTTCACGACGTTTCCAGAAGTCGTCGCGAGCGCAGAGGACGCATATCGGCAGGCAGGTGTGCGCGACGCGCGCGAGCAGATTTCCCTCGCCGAGGTGCATGACTGCTTCACCCCCACCGAACTGGTGCTCATGGAGGACCTTGGGTTCTCCAGTCGCGGCAACGCATGGCGCGACACGCTGGACGGCCGGTTCGAGCTTGCTGGGCAGCAGCCTGTCAACCCGGACGGTGGCCTGAAGAGCTTCGGCCATCCGATTGGCGCCAGCGGACTGCGCATGATGTACGAGATGTGGCTCCAGTTCCGTGGCGAGGCGGGCGAGCGGCAGATCGACAAGCCGCAGCTCGGCCTCACGCACAACCTCGGGGGCGCGCCGGGTCGATGCGTCAGCTTCGTGTCCGTCGTGGGGGCCAACTAGGCATGCGCCGGCTGCGACTCGCCCAGATCCTCGCGCTGGGAGCGGTGTTCCTTGGCAGTGCGGGTGCGCACAATGAGCCCATCGCAATCTATCCGGCGGCCAGCCAGGACAAGATGGCGCCGGTGGCCCCGGACTCCGTCGTGTTCCTGGACGGCGAGTTCGAGGTCGGTGCTGATTCGGCGGGGCCGATCACCGTGCGAATTGAGGGCGCCGATGGCGTGGAAAGGTTGGCGACTGTTCTTGCGGTCAGCTCCGAGCGGATCACGATCCTGTTGCCGAGCCTGCCCGACGGATCCGCACATGCCGTCGTAAGCCAGGGCGGCGAAGCGATTGCCGACGGACAGTTCCTAGTGGCACGAGTGAGTCCGGGGCTCTTCTCCGCCGCGGGCACTGGAGGCGGCTGGGCGGACGGCTCGGGAGAGTTCTTCGACCTGCGGAACGGCTCCTGGTTCGTTCAGTCACTCACATACATCGACAGCGCCCAGGGCAAGCTCTTGGCCGTTCCGATGCGAATTGCCGCAGGGAATACGATTTTCTTCCTGAAACTTCGAGCCTCCGGCGTCAGGCACGCGGGGACGGTGACAGTCACCGTAGATGGTGTAAACGTGCCGGCGATCTGCTGCCTCGACGCTCCCGGCATGCCCGGCGTCGACGAGGTCGTGGTCGGACCGCTGCCGCTCTCCCTTGCGTGGTCCGGTGCGGCCGATGTGGTCCTGGTTGCGGACGGGGCGAGCGCCAATGTGGTGCAGGTCGCCTTCGGTTCGACCACCGGACAGCCGGTGACGTTCAGCAATCAGATCGTGAGGCTGTTCCAGGGACACTGCCAAGAGTGCCATCGGCCTGGAGAGGTGGCACCGTTCTCTCTGCTCGAGTATGAGGACGCCAAGCTCTGGTCGCACAGTATCCGGGCCGCCGTGGAGGAGAGACGCATGCCGCCCTGGAAGCCGGTCGCTGGCCACGGGGAGTTTCTCGACGAGCGCCGCCTGACCGACGAGGAGATCGATCTCGTCCGGGCGTGGGTGGACACCGGAGCCCCTGAGGGTGATCCAAGTGACATGCCAGAGCCGCTCGTTTTCAACCAGGACTGGGCGCTTGGCGAGCCGGATCTGATCCTCGAGACGCCCGAGTTCACCCCTGATCCTGAAGCCACGGACGTGTACCGCTGCTTCAGCATTCAGATTCCCGAGAGCATTACCGAGAGCAAGAGCATCACCTCAATCGAAATTCGGCCGGGCGACCGCGGCATTGTCCATCACGTGATTCTGTATGGCGACCCCGTGGGTGAATCTCAGGCTCTTGAGGCGGCCGCCGACGACGGTCTCTCCGGCTACGAGTGCTTCGGGAGCGCGGGCATTTCCTTCTCCGGCTTCACGCTCGGCGTCGAGTCCTACCTGATGGGAGGGTGGGCGCCCGGGGCGGGTCCCATGGTTTCTCCAGAGGACACGGGCATCTATCTGCGGCGAGGTGCGCATGTGTCCGTCCAGGTTCACTACCATCCCGACGGGACGGCGCGGTCCGACCGCACCCGTATCGGGCTGCACTTCGCCCCCGAACGAACCCCGAACAACGCCACCATCGTCTCCGCCATCAACACCAACTTCGTGATTCCGGCGGGTGCGAAAGAGCACGTCGTGACGGCGACCTTCAGAGTCCAGAGCGTCCTGCGACGGCTGCCTCCAGTGGTGCAGGCACTGGCAGTTTCGGCGGGGATCCTGCCTCTGCGGATACGCACCGTGTTGCCGCACATGCACCAGCTGGGCCGGGAGATCCGAATGGACAAGGTGTCTGCCACTGGGGAGCGGACACCCATGATCTACATCGACGACTGGGACTTCGATTGGCAGGACTTCTACAGGTATGTCGAGCCTGTTTCGCTCGGTCTCGACGACACGCTCGAGGTGCGGGCCGTCTACGACAACTCGGCCGAGAACCCGAACAACCCCAACAGTCCTCCGATCGATGTCGGATGGGGCGATCGTACGCAGGACGAGATGTGCATCGTGTTCTTCACCGTCGACGTGCCCGACCTATGCCGGCTTCCCCTGGGGCTCTGTTCAAGCCACTGAGCCAGGGCTCCCGGGCCCTCGGAAGCGGATTCCCGCGGACGCCTACCGTTCGAGGAACTGGAAGCTCTCCGAGTCCACGTTGGCCACGATGCGGCCCGTGCGCAAGTGTCGGCCGGAGGTGGGGAAGAACAGCGCACCATCCGTCGAGTCGCCCGGTCCCAGCTTGCCGCTGACGAAGGTGATCGCGGCCGCTGCCAAGGAGGCCTTGAGACCCTTGGGCCCGATCGCGAGAGCGGACATGCGACGTTTCTCGTAGCTGTTGCTTGGGCGGACGTACTGATTATTGAAGAGTGCCTTTTCGTAGGCCTTGTGGAGCTTGACGAGTTCGGACCGGTTGGCGTTCTCGAAGAACTCGCTGATCACGCGGTGCTCCGACATGGCCTGCACCACCGTGCCGTCCTCGTACTCGAACGAGAAGTTCGCCGTGTCGATTTGCCACGTGTCCTCGCTTCCGTTGCTTGCCGCCACGTGCAGGAGCGCGTACCGGTTCGTCTTGAGCGGCATGGGGGCGCACATCAGCGTCAGTCCACGACGTGTCATCACCTGGTATTCCATCCCGTTCGATTCGAACTGGATGACCTGTGCCGAGAGCGGGAGCGCCGCTGCGGCTAGAACCAATATCGCCGTACGAGGCGTAGCTATTCTTCGCCGCCCCATTGGTTCGCCTATGATACAAGGAAGCGCTTTGGGTCTTTGGCGCCGAAAATGAAACCGCTGGCAGGGTTACCTGTAGACACCTTGGTGAGGGTGGCTGACGCATCAGGCATCACGCTGAACAAGCTGCACGAGCTGGGGCAGCAGCTGGAGAACGGGATCTCTCCGGCGTTCCTGTCCCGGTACAGAGCCGACCTGTGCGGTGGGCTCGACGAGCAGGGCATCCAAAAGGTATTGCGCAAGCTGCGGATAGCGCAGGACTTACACGATCGGCGCATCGCATTGCGGGCGACGCTGACTCAGCGTGGCGCGATGACCGAGGATCTCGGCCAGCGGATCGACGAGGCCAGCGACCGTCGCGAGCTCGGGGACATTCTGCTGGCGCACAGGCTCGGCGTGCGGGACAAGGCGCAGCTGGCCGCGGACCGGGGCCTGGATCCGCTGGCGCGCGTTCTCTGGTTCCAGGACGAGAGCGTCGACATCGAAGCTGAGGCCGCGAAGTGGGTCGATGCCGAGAACGGGGTTGCCGACGCCGAGCAGGCCCTTGCGGGCGCCCGCGACATCGCCGCGCGCTGGCTCAGTGAGAAGCCGGAGATCCTGCGGGAGCTTCGCCAGCTCTACCTGCGCGATTGCGAGATCTCCGTGAGCCTTCTGCCACGCGCCGCGGAGGATCCGCGCTGGCGCTCCCTGGACGGCTATCGCTCGCTGCTCGTCGAGATCCCATGGGAAAGGCGCCTGCAGATGCGCCGTGGGATCCGTTCCTGGATGATCAAGGTCGACATCCACACACCGTCCGAGGCCGTGACTCGACATCTCCGCAGGTGCCTCATCAAGGACGAGGCCTCGGTCTTCGCGCCGCACCTCGACCAGGTCGTGAAGGCGGCTCTGGGCAACGGCCTTTCGAACCGTGTCAAGAGCGACGTTCTGCAGCAGATCGACGAGCGTGTGGATCGCCAGGCAATCGAGGCGTTTTCCTCAAACCTGCGGAGAGCGCTACTGGCGCCCCCAGCCCGCGGACTGCGCATCTTGGGCATAGACATGTCGCGCCCGACCGTTTGGCAGGCGGCCCTGATCGAACCCGACGGCAGGGTCAAGGTGAAGGCCGCAGTCCGCGCCGAACCCGGGGACTTGCCCGTCAAGGACGCGCCGGCCTCGGAGCCTGCGGCCGAGCGAGCTGAGGCAGAGGTGCCCGCTCCCGATTCGACTGGCGATGCGGCAGCGAAACCGGTGCCGGTGGGGGCCGAGGGGAAGGCCTCCGGTCGAGCGCCCGCGCAGGCGCGGCCGTCGAATTCGACGACCGCATCCGCGCGCCGTAAGCCCGCCGCACTGCAGAACCTGGCCGAAGTGCTGCGAGACCACGAGATCGACCTGATCGTCTATGCGCCGCCCGCTCGGTCACGCAGCGCCGAGCAATTCCTGCGCGAACACATCCGCCGCTCCGGAAAGCTGGACCTGCCTAGGATGCCGTTGCGCCAGACGGGCGCAGTGCGCCCAGTCCAGAACGGGCGGAGGAGAGACCACCGGAACGCGACGGAGTACCGAAGGCCGAGTGCCGTCAGTCTGGCTCGACGCGTGAGGGATCCCCTCGCCGAACTGGTCCGGCTCGACCCGCGGACAGCGAGGATTGGTGCGAATCACCAGGAGGTCGGTGAAGCGGAGCTGATCGCGGCGCTGCAGGAGACCGTTCGGCGCGCTGTCCACGATGTCGGCGTTGACGTCAATCAGGCCGATGTCGCGCTTCTCGAGCGCGTGCCGGGCCTGAACAGCCGCCGCGCGTCCCTTGTGGTCAAGCACCGCAAGGAGCATGGTCCGTTTGCGACTCGGCGGGATGTGAGCAAGGTCACGGGTCTGGAGCACTCCGCGTACTTGGAGGCCGTCGGCTTCCTGCGCGTGTACGGCGGTGATCCCTTCGACGAGACCGGGGGGCATCCCGACTACCGCGAACTCTACGAGAGCATCGCGGAGGCCGTGGGCTGCGAACTGTCCGACCTTCTGACCGATCCCCAGCGTGCGGAGGGCGTGGACCTTGAGTCGTTCGCGACGGAGGGGCGTCCGGTCGAATGCGTCCGCGCCGCGATCGCGGAGCTGCGCGCGGAGCGTCGCAATCCCCGAGGCACGTTCGAGATGCCGAAGCAGCGCGTGCCGCTACGCAGAATGGACGACCTTGAGCCGGGCAAGCAGGTGACCGGCGTAGTGCGCAGTGTCACGGACTTCGGGGTGTTTGTGGACGTTGGCCTCGACAAGGACGCATTGCTGCACGTGTCCCAAATGCTGAAGGAGCACGTCAAGGACTCCAAGCCGACGCTGAGAGCGGGGGCGGAGGTCTCGGCTTACGTGCGCGTTTCGCCCCAGCACGACAAGATCTCGCTCTCCATGTGGGAGCCGAACTCCCGTCCCCGCCGGGATGGAAATAACTTCCAACGCGGCCAGGGGGCTTTCTCTGGGGATTCCGGGTGGCGAGACGGGCCTAGGCGCCGCAACGGTCGCGGCCGTTCCGGGCCAGGTCGGTCGCGCGAACCGTTCCGCCGGACGTTTGGTCCAGTTGAGGGCAAGCGCCCGCGGGAGCGGCGTGGCCGGAACAAGATGACCCGCGCCGAGATGCTGGAGTCGCTGCAGGACCGCTACCGCACCAAGGTCTAGGGCTTGGCATCCCGCAGAGTCCGTAGGGAAGGTCCCGACTGGGCGCTTGAGCGCGAGGCCATGGCGCTCGGGCATCGTCGGATCGCGGGCGTTGACGAGGTCGGGAGGGGCTGCCTGTTCGGCCCTGTCTATGCGGCGGCCGTGATCCTGTCTCCGGATAAGGATCTGCTTGGTCTGGACGACAGCAAGCGCCTGAGCCGCCGCAGGCGCGAGGCACTGGCGGGGCGGATCCGGGAGGGCGCCGTGGCTTGCGCCGTGGGATCGGCCGATGCCGACGAGATCGACGCCATCAACATCCTGCAGGCGTCCAGGCTGGCCATGAAGCGCGCCGTGGAAGCGCTCGATCCCTGCCCGGACTTCCTGCTCGTCGACGCCATCGACGTAGCCTGTGAAACACCGCAGCGCGGTGTCATCAAGGGGGACAGCAGGAGCTGTTCCATCGCCGCCGCCTCGATTCTGGCCAAGGTCTCGCGGGATGCATGCATGCTCGAGTGGGACAAGGTCTATCCGCAGTACGGACTCCGCTCGCACAAGGGCTATCCCTCGCCGGCGCATCTGGCGGCCCTGTCCGAGTGGGGATGCACGCCGCAGCATCGTCGGAGCTTCGCTCCGGTCTCCCGTGTCATCGAAGCGAGCGCCACTCGAAGCGGCTGACCAGGCCAAGAGCGGCTATCGTATTGGGACTGAGGGCGATTCCCGTGGCATTCTTCGAACTGAGGCAGTACAAGGTCCGTCCAGGCAAGATGGACGAGTGGTTGCGGGTAATGGAGGAGGAGATCATTCCCTTCCAGATCTCCAAGGGGATGGTGGTGACAGCGAGCTTCCGCGGAGATACGGATGACTCGGTCTACTTCTGGATCCGACGCTTCGAGACCGAGGCGGATCGCGAGCGACTCTACAAGGCCGTCTATGAGAGCGATTACTGGAAGAACGAAATGGGGCCTCGGATCCCGGAGTACCTTGACCGCTCGGGGGCGGTCATCACTCGCATCGTCTCGACGTCCCGGTCCCCAATGCAGTAACTCCTAGCGCCCCCTCCGCAGCCGGCGGTTCGGGGCCAGATACTACACTGTGGGATCGTGAGCATCAGTCCCCGGCTGCCAGCGGAGGGGGCTAGGACGGTGCAGTGGCCACGGTCCGGGCGTCCGCTGCTCACCCAGGTCGTCATACAGCTCTTCTGCTTGGAGCTGGGCCTGATTCTGCTGGTCCTGCCCTGGACGTTGCTCTGGGACAACAACTTCTTCTTCAGCTGGCGGCCGCAGTACAGCGAGATCCTGCTCAGCAACCATCTGCGCGGGGCGGTCTCGGGCGTGGGACTGATTAACTTGGGAATGGCCGTGCGAGAGCTGTCGCAGATGGTTTCGCGGCACGGACTCCGCGGTGCCGGCGTCAGTGGGTCATCGCGTAGATGATGTAGTTGATCGCGAGCCGGTAGGACATGGCCGTGAACCGCTCTGGGTACATGGGCTCATCCGCATGTTCCCAGGCGTCTCCCAGATCCATGTTGTGGTTGATCATGACCATCAGGCGTCCTTCCAGGTCATAGATCCCACGCCAGTGCGGCTCGATGCCGTCACGCTCGTACGAGCGGTGGCTGAACAGCATCTGGATGCCTGGGATCTGCTCCCGCTCGTTCATGTCGAAGAGCACGTGGAATATCTCGTCCGAGTCCTTCAGGTCCACAACGGGACGCTCGGGGAAGATCCGGCGCAGGCCGTCCATGAAGAGCGACCACTCCTCCGATCCGTGAAAGTCGTCGAAGACGATGAATCCGCCGCGCAGCAGATATTCGCGGATGTGCCGAGCCTCGGAGTCGGTCAGTTCCCAGTGGCCAGGTTCGACCACATATAGCAGGGGATAGTCGAAGAAGTCAGGCTCGTCCGGATGGATGTTCGTCCCGAGCTGGCGCGTGTTGATCGCAGAAAGACGCTGAACCCCCTGCAGCAGGTGGTACTCGGCAGCTGGGGCGTCGATCTGCCAGGGTCGTCGGTCGAGGTGCTGGCCCTCGTAGCGGTCCGTGTACTGCATCCGCGCCAGCACGAACTCCGCTGGCTTGTTCGCCTCGGCGGGATCGAGCGGTGGCACCGAGGTGTCACCGAAGTGGGGCAGGTCCTGGTAGAGCTGGGCCCCCAGCCAGCAGGTGCACAGCAACACGCCTGCGATGATCGCGGGGACGTGCAGTGCGATCTGCCTGCGCCTTGCGATCGGTCGGGCTGGAAGAACCCCTCGCACCGAAGCGTTTTCCTCCGTCAGTAGCGGTAGTGCTCCGGCTTGAACGGTCCCTCGACCGGCAGGCCGAGGTATTCCGCCTGCGCGTCGGTCAGTGTCGTCAGGTCGACGCCCAGGGCTTGCAGGTGCAGCCGTGCGACGTGCTCGTCGAGGCGCTTCGGCAGACGGGTGACCGTGCGCCCATAGGATTCGGCGTTGCGGTGCATCTCGATCTGCGCCAGCACCTGGTTCGTGAAGCTGCATGACATCACGAAGCTTGGATGCCCGGTGGCGTTGCCGAGGTTGAGCAGGCGGCCCTCGGAGAGCACGATCACCGAGTGGCCGTCCGCGAATCGATACTCGTCGACCTGCGGCTTGATGGTCTTGCGCTGGACGCCGGGGTGCTGCTCCAGGCCGGCCATGTCGATCTCATTGTCGAAGTGACCGATGTTGCCGACGATCGCCTGATGCTTCATGCGCGCCATCTGGTCCGCCGCGATGACGTGCTTGTTGCCGGTGGCAGTGACGAAGATGTCGGCTGACTCGACCACGTCCTCGATTCTGCTGACCTGGAATCCCTCCATCGAGGCCTGCAGCGCGCAGATGGGGTCGATCTCCGTCACGATCACGCGGGCTCCCTGCCCCCGCAACGCTTGGGCGCATCCCTTGCCCACGTCTCCGTAGCCGCAGATGACGGCGACCTTGCCGCCAATCATCACGTCGGTGCCGCGGTTAATGCCATCGATCAGCGAGTGGCGGCAGCCGTAGAAGTTGTCGAACTTCGACTTCGTCACCGAGTCGTTGACGTTGATCGCCGGAAACAGTAGCGAGCCATCCTCCTGGCGCTGGTAGAGGCGCCGCACGCCGGTGGTCGTTTCCTCGGACACTCCGCGAATCCCCGGCGCGATCGAGCTCCAGACTCCCGGTCGCTCGCCGAAAAGCTTGGCCAGGGTCTCGAAGACGACCGCCTCCTCCTCGGACGACGCCGACGCGCTGTCGGGGAACCGCCCCGTTCGCTCGCATTCGAGGCCCAAGTGCACGAGGAGTGTGGCGTCGCCACCGTCGTCGAGCAAGAGGTTCGGGCCCGTGTCGTCCGGCCAGAGTAGAGCCTGCTGCGTGGCCCACCAGTACTCGCGGAGCGTCTCGCCCTTCCATGCGAAGACGGGAATGCCCCGCGGATCGTCTGGCGTACCCTCGGGCCCCACGACGACGGCGGCCGCCGCGTGGTCCTGCGTCGAGAAGATGTTGCACGACGCCCAGCGCAGTTCGGCGCCGAGGGATGCCAGCGTCTCGATGAGCACCGCGGTCTGCACGGTCATGTGCAGAGAGCCTGTGATGCGGGCGCCCGCTAGCGGGCGCTGGCCGGCGTACTCCTCCCGCAGCGCCATCAGGCCGGGCATCTCGTGCTCGGCGAGGCGGATTTCGTCCCGCCCGTAGGCCGACAGACTCAGGTCCCGAACCTTGTAGTCAGGCGCCGAGGCCGCCACCGCCTCATCCTCTGCGATCACAGCGGGCGTTGCTGTTGCCATTTGCTCTGTACCCCCGGTTTCCGATTAGGCAGCGCTCAGCAGGCTTTGGACGCGGTCGGTGCGCTCCCACGTGAACGTATCCTCTTCTCTCCCGAAGTGTCCATACGCTGCTGTTGGGCTGTAGACCGGTCGCCGAAGGTCCAGATCGTCAATCAGTTCGCCCGGTGTCAGTGGGAACACCCGCCGCACCAGTGCTTCGAGGCTCGACTCGTCGACCGCGCCCGTCCCGTAGGTGTCGACCAGAACCGAGACCGGCTCGGCAACACCGATGGCGTAGGCGAGCTGGACCTCGCACCGTGTGGCCAGGCCGGCCGCGACGAGGTTTTTGGCGATGTAGCGCGCCATGTAGCAGGCAGAGCGGTCGACCTTCGTCGGGTCCTTGCCCGAGAACGCTCCGCCCCCGTGCCGTCCCACGCCGCCGTAGGTGTCCACGATGATCTTCCGGCCCGTCAGGCCAGCATCGCCATGCGGACCGCCGATCTCGAACTGGCCGGTCGGATTGATGTGGTAGTGCGTGTCGTCGTCTGTCATGTCAGCCGGCAGGATCTCGTCGATCACGACTTCGCGGACCTTCGTCCGCAGTTCCTCCTGGCTGGACAGAGTTGGGCCGTTCACTGGATCGTGCTGCGTCGAGAGCACCACCGCGTCGATGCGCACGGGGCGGCCGTCCTGGTATTCGACGGTGACCTGGGACTTGCCATCCGGTCGCAGGAAGGGCAGTTCGCCGGCCTTGCGGACATCCGTCAGACGGCGCACCAGCTGGTGCGCCAGCGTGATCGGCAGCGGCATCAGCGAAGGGGTCTCGCGGCACGCGAATCCGAACATCAGCCCTTGGTCGCCGGCACCGCCCGTGTCCACGCCCATCGCGATGTCCGTCGACTGCTCGTGCACGTGTGTCCGCACGGTGCAGGTGTTGCAGTCGAACCGGTACGCGGGGTCGTTGTAGCCGATTTCCCGGATGGTTTCGCGCGCGATCCTCTCGAGATTCAGCTCCGCAGAGGTGCGGATCTCGCCCACCAGCACGCAGAGGTTGGTGGTGACGAGCGTCTCGCAGGCTACTCGACCGCGCGGATCCTGCGCCATGACGGCGTCCAGGACTGCGTCTGAGACCCCGTCGCAGAGCTTGTCGGGATGGCCTTCCGTGACTGACTCCGAGGTGAAGAGCTGTCTGCGGCTAGGGCTCAAGTGGATTCTCCCGTGAGGAGCAGGCGAATCGTAAGCAATGCGCGGAATCGAGTGTCCGTCGCGATGGCGCGACGACCCCGTCAGGTCCGTCGCGGGTCGGCCTGCAACCCCCATTCTTCGGGTACAGCGCAGCGATTGTCAATCCGTGCACTCCGTCTCGGACCTGCGGCCAGGTCGCTGGCGCGCTTCCGCAGACCGGGCTGCGAGGCGTGCCGCGAAGGCAGGTCTCATGCGTTTCCGCGGCGGCTCGCGAAGAACGCTCGGAGCAGGGCCATGCTCTCCGCGGCCAACACGCCCTCTTCGATCTCGAGGCGATGGTTGAGGAGCTCGGAGTCCGCGAGGCGGAACTTGCTGCGGACGGCGCCGAACCGGAGATCGCGCGAGCCGTACACCAGTCGCCGCACGCGTGCGGTGACCAGCGCCCCGGCGCACATCGCGCAGGGCTCCAGAGTCGAGTAGACCGTGGCCTCCCGCAGTCGGTGGTCCTCCAGGGCCTGAGCCGCCTGGCGCAGCGCCACTATCTCAGCGTGCGCCGTCGGGTCGTTGTCGAGGACTTGGCGGTTCCCGCCGCGCCCGACCACTTCGCTCCGGTGCACAATGACCGCCCCGACAGGCACGTCGCCAGCCTGCTCCGCCTGCACCGCCATCTGCAGAGCGGCTCGCATGAACCGCTCGTCGTCGGGGCTCACCTCAGTGCGCAGCCTAGGGGCGGTTCAGCCAGTACTTGAGATCCGGGAACACGATCTCCCGCATCTTGGGGTTGTCGACGTTGTCGGGAAGGAGCAGGTACGCTCCCGAGTCGATACGCTGCTCCGTCTCGCCCCCCTTCAGGTGAATCGCCATCTGTCGGGTGCTCTCGTACCCCATCTTGAAGGGGTCCTGAACGACGATCGAGTCGATCACGCCCTGTCGCATGTCGGCCACCAGTGTCTCGGAGGCGTCGAATCCGACGATCGCGACCTTGCCCACCATGTCTCGCTGCTTCACGGCCTGCACCGTGCCGTCCAGGCTCGACTCGTTGTCCGCGAAGAATCCGGCGAGATCCGGATGGGCAGTCAGCAGGTTCTCGGCTTCCGCAAGCGCCTTGGCGCGGTCCGCCATGTTGAACTTCACGCCCACGACCTCGATGTCTGGGTACTTGGCCTCGATAGTCTCGACGAATCCCGCTTCCCGCTTCATCGTTGAAGCGCTCCCCGGCATGAACCCAATGACGGCGACCTTGCCCTTGCCGCTGAGGATGGTTCCCATCCGTTCGGCCGCCATGACGCCGCCCTGGTAGTTGTCCGTGACGACGAAAGTCACGATGCGGTCGGTGTTGATCGCCGAGTCGAAGATTGCCACCGGAATGTCTCGGTCCGCCGCCCGCTCGACCACGTTGACGAGTGCGTCTTCGTCGACCGGAGCGAGAACGATGCCGTGCACTTGACGGGCGATGAGGTTCTCCACGATGGAGATCTGGCGCGCCGAATCGATCTCAAGCTGGGGGGCGTTCCACAGGATCTTCAGGCCGAATTCCTCGCCGGCCTTGATTGCCCCGGCGTGCACGGATTGCCAGAACGTGTGATTCGTGCCCTTGGGCACGACGCCAACCACCGGAATGCCGCTGCGTTCGCTGCAACCTCCAAGTCCTGCCAGTACAGCAAAAAGGATCACGCACATCGGCAGCCTGCGGATCATGGCGTCATTGTCGCAAACAAATTCCGGGATCCGCGCCACCGGTCGCTGCAAGCGGCATCTGCGGCTGGGTGGGTGTGCTGGGATGCCAAGCCGTCCGAGGAGGTGCCCAAGGTCGGATCGACGGACAGGTGTCCTGGCTCAGCGATTCTCCGGGGCGTTCGGCTCCCAGAGGGTCTCGTCCTGGCCCATCTGAAGGCATGCCCAGCGAGTCCACACGAAGAACGCATCGGACAGGCGGTTCAGGTACTGCACTGCGAGGTCCAGACCGGGTTCCGATGCCGCCAGCGCAACCGCGGTCCTCTCGGCACGGCGACAGACCGTACGGCAGACGTGCAGATCCGCGTTCCACGCCGGCTCGCCCGCCAGCACAAAGGACCGCAGCGGAGACAGGGCGCGATTCTTCTCGTCGATGTCGGCTTCGAGCCGTTCGATCTCGGTCGCGCGGATGCGAGGCTGGCGTTCACCGAGCAGACCGGGGTCGGTCGCAATCTCCGATCCAAGGTTGAAGAGTTCGTGCTGGATGCGCCGCAGCGTTGCGACCAGCGGCTCAAGCTGGGGACAATCGGCGGCAGCAACGGTCAGGCTGGCCCTTGCGCGGCCCACGAACGCTCCAAGCTCGTCGACCGTTCCGTACGCTTCGACACGTGGATCGTCCTTCCGCACCGCCCGTCCGTTGACCAGCCGAGTGGTGCCGGTGTCGCCCTGACGGGTATAGATGCGGTGCAGCGCGACCTGCGGTTCGCCGAATCCGTCGTCGGGCATCAGCGACCATCGTACCCGTGGCGTCCGCTACGGCATCGCCTTGCGATAGAGTTCGACCCCTGCCGCGGCGAGCAGGCTGGTTGCCGTCTCGCTGAGTCCGTAGGAGCGGTTGAACACCACTCGGCTGATGCCCGCGTTGATGATGATCTTGGTGCAGATCAGGCACGGGGAACAGGTCGAATAGAGCGTGCCGCCATTGACGCCGATGCCGTGGTAGGCCGCCTGGACGATGGCGTTCTCCTCGGCGTGGCTGCACAGGCATTCGTCTAGGCGCGTGCCGCTGTCGGCCAGCGAGTTGCAGCGGGGGCACCCGCCCTCGTTGCAGTTCGTCACGCCGCGAGGCGTGCCGTTGTAGCCCGTCGTGACGATGCGGCGGTCCATCACGACGACCGCGCCGACCTTGCGCTTCATGCAGTTCGAGCGCAGCGCCACGTTCTGTGCGATCTGCATGAAGTACTCGTCCCAGTTCGGCCGTGACGCGCCCATGATCCACTCGCGCACCGTGTCGGTCAGCCCCGTGAGGAATGAGTCGAGCGTGCCGTCGTTGATGATCGTCTCGTCCGCTTCCTTCCACGTTGCGCACAGCTGCTGCTGCGAGGCGACTTCGCCGTGGATCTCGCGGTCCTCCTGCTTGCAGAACTCCTCGAACGAGGCGGGCCGCCGGCTGCCGCCACGGCGCTGCACGCGTTCGAAGCGCAGCTTTCGTGGCGCGTCCAAGTGCAGCAGGTGGAATTCCGGCTGCTCGCGGAGGATCCGGACCTCGTGGGGGTTGCGGATCGAGTCGACGACGTAGTTGACGTCGGACCGCAGGCGGCGCACGACGCGCTCCGCCAGCACGCCGGGACCGTATTCGGACCGCAGGCGATTGCCCTCGGCAATCAGGTTCTCGCGGTTCGGCTCAACGCTGTGCTCGGCCAGCTCCTCGCGGATGACATCCGAAAGAGAGTGGAAGGCGAATCCCTTTCTCTTCAGGTGCTCGGCTGCAACCGTCTTGCCCGAGCCGTTTGTTCCCGTTAGGCCAACAATCATGCAATGCGCCTCAACAAGTCAGATTAGTCCCCGCGGACACCCAGGTTCGACGGGGAGCTGGCGGTTTGCCTCATCGTGGATTCGGACCAAGTGCCCTCGACCACCAAAACCGAGGACACGCGGCTCGAGCGGGTCCCCGAATTCGCTCGCTGCTTCGTCAATCGAGCACCGGCGCGTTGAAGCAGTCGATGACCGCGGAGTATGTCAGGGCAGAGCCGCCTGCCAACCATCCTTCAGCGCAGTCGCCAAGGTCCTCAGTGTCTCCTGATGCTCAGCCGAACTGGCTAAGTTGGTGTGTTCGGCAGGATCCACGTCGAGGTCGTATAGCTCGAGTTCGGTCTGGCCCGCGCCCTCGAGCGGTGTCCACTCCGTGTATCTGTGGCGCTTCGTTCGAATCGACCGCGCATGGTACCCCTTCCGCTGCACTTCGGAGAATGCAGCACTCTTCCATTCGGCATCGGGCTGCTCGAGCAGTGTGCGAAAGCTCGTTCCCTCCATGCCTTCGGGCTCTGGCAGGCCACAGAGATCCGCGAGGGTCGGGTAGAGATCGACGAGTTCCACAAGACCGTCCGACACGGCACCCTCGATCCCTCCTGGTACACGCACGATGAGGGGAATCCGGGTCGACTCCTCGAACTGGGTATGCTTCCGCCACTGCCCCCCGTGCTCGCCGAGGTGGAATCCGTGGTCGCTAACAAACACGACGATTGTCGACTCGTCGAGAGCCAGCTCCGTCAGCGCCTCCAGCAGCAGTCCAATCTGCACGTCCATCAACGTGACGGTGGCGTGGTAGGCGGCGATGGCTTGGCGCACCTGCTCCGCACTGTGGTCGATGTCCTCCGGATACCCTCCTAGGGCCGCTTCCGGAATGTCGTCGTGATCATCAGCCGGCGTATGAGGCGAGTCCACGTCCTCAATCGGGTGCATTGCGAAGAACTCCTTGGGGGCGACCCAGGGCTGGTGCGGCTTGTGGTAGCCCGCCGCGATGAAGAACGGACCGTCTCCGTGCTCGCGCAGGAGTTGGACCACTCTCCGGGTGGTCATGCCGTCGGGAGTCTGATCCTCGGACTCGTCCGTTGCCCGCCAAGTCAGGGGCATGCCGGTGGGTCTTCCCAGGTGGTCAAGAATCTCTGCGCGCGAGAGTCCGTCGTCGGACCCCTCGATCCACGAGTTGTCACGTACTTCCGAATGGTCGACCCCGGGCAGGTAGTGCTCGCGTCGGGCCGCGTTCTCGGAGATGTCCCAGCGCACAGTGCCCTCGTAGCGACCGTGGGCCACCTTGCCGACACGGGCGGTGAAATATCCGTGACCGCGGAAGTACTCGGGAAGCATGACGACGTCGCCCATGTGGTGCCGCGGTTCGACGAAGTTGCCGTAGACCTGGGTTGAAGCTGGCCGCCGGCCGCTCAGGAACGATGACCGGGATGGATTGCAGATCGGATCCTGGGCATAGGCACGGTCGAACTGGACACCTTGGGACGAGAGGCGATCGATGTTCGGTGTCTTGGCGGTTGCGTATGCGTCATAGGAGCCGATCGCCACGTTCAGGTCGTCGACCACGATGAAGAGAACGTTCGGCGGGGCCGTTGGCTCTGTCCCGCCGCATCCGGCAAGCAGGATTGCGGCGAGCATGAGAGGGCCGATGGCTGCCACGGACAGCCAGTCCGTTCCGTGGGTTGGATGGGTGCGCATGATCTTCTGTCGACATCGAGCGCAAGCGGGCCTGGGCTCTGTCGGCGCCCATGATACGGGCGAGTGCGCATCCCTGCAATGCCCCGGAGAGCACCGGCGGATCCGCACCGGTTGGCCACCCCGGTGCACGGGAGCGTCCGGCCGGTCGGGTCCCGTGATAGCCTGAGGGCTAACGGTGCATCCTAGCTTGTTTGGGAGCCGTTCAACTGCCGACTCGGGCCCTGTGAACGCACCTTCTTCGGACGCCCTGCACTCGGACACGACGGGGGCCACTGGGTTCGTCGATGTTCGAGATCCCCGGGAATCCGCCGAGGCTGTCGGGTCGTTCCCGGCCTGCGGTCTCAACAGACAGTCCACCGGTTTTACGGCACGCACTACATGGACCTGAACTCTTCAATCGCTCCAGTTCTAGGCGCAGTTGGGCTGCTGGCCGCCCTTGCAGCCTTCGCGTTGCTCGGCCGCAAATCTCCGGGCGACGCCAAGATGCAGAGGGTCGCCGGCTTGATTCGGGTCGGCGCGATGGCCTTTCTGTATCGCGAATACCGCATCCTGGCGATCTTCGTGGTCTTGGTGGCGGTCTTGGTCGGATGGCAGCTGGGGGCGCCGATGGCTCTCAGCTTCGCAGCCGGGGCCTCCTGCTCGATCCTAGCCGGCCTTTTCGGCATGCAGGCCGCCACGATGGCGAACTCTCGCACGAGCGAAGCAGCTCGCACCGGTGGTGTCGGGGCCGCCTTGACGGTTGCCTTCACGGGTGGCTCGGTGATGGGACTGTCCGTTGCCGGGCTTGGACTGCTTGGTCTCGGGCTGCTGGCGATCTACTTCGCGGCGCCCGGGGAGGCGGTGTATCTGAATGGCTTCGCCATGGGCGCCAGCTCCATCGCGCTTTTCGCCCGTGTGGGCGGAGGCATCTACACCAAGGCCGCCGACGTGGGTGCTGACCTCGTCGGCAAGGTCGAAGCCGGCATTCCCGAGGACGATCCCCGCAACCCCGGCGTGATTGCGGACAACGTCGGCGACAACGTCGGGGACGTAGCAGGGATGGGAGCCGACATCTTCGAGTCCTTCGTTGGCTCGATGATCGCGACCATCGCCATCGCCGCGACGCTCTCGGCGGACTCGCTTGGCCAGCTGGGCGGTGCGCTCGGCGGCGACGCGCTACGGAGCTCGCTCATGGCGCTGCCGCTGGTTCTTTCCGCGGTCGGCATGATTGCGTCGCTGCTGGGCATCCTCTCGATCCAGATCCTCAAGGGGCTTGGCCCAGCCGCTGCGCTGCGCTACGGAGCTTGGCTCAGCGCGGCTGTCTTTCTGGGTCTTGGCTACGGCGTGATCAGCGTCAACGGCGTGGGTGTTAATGTCTTCGGTGCGGTCGTCGCAGGCTGTCTCGCTGGCGTGGCCATCGGGTACATCACGGAGTACTACACGTCCATGTCGCCGGTGGCCAAGATCGCCGAGGCCTCGCGCATGGGGACGGCGACGAACATCATCGAGGGGCTGGCAACCGGGTTCCGCAGTTGCGCGCTGCCGGTGCTGGTGATATGCGGTGCGATCTACACCGCCCACGAACTCGCGGGACTCTACGGCATCGGGGTCGCGGCGGTCGGGATGCTCGCCACGGTCGGCATCACGATGAGCGTCGACGCGTATGGACCGATTGCCGACAACGCGGGTGGCATCTCGGAGATGTGCGGTCTCCCGTCGGAAGTTCGTGCCGTCACGGACCAGCTGGACTCGCTGGGAAACACCACGGCGGCAATGGGGAAGGGGTTCGCGATCGGTTCGGCAGCCCTTGCAGCGCTCGCGCTCTTCTCGGCCTACACCCAGGCTCTTGACCAGGCCCGTGCCGAGGCGGGCATGGGCGCCGTGTCGATTCCGCTCAACTCGGCCGAAGTGGTCATCGGGCTGATGATCGGTGGGGTTCTGCCGTTTGTGATCGCAGCATTGACCATGAACGCGGTGGGGAAGGCTGCGGGCAAGATCATCGACGAGATCCGCCGGCAGTTCCGTGAGATCACGGGCCTTCTGGAGGGGCACAAGGGGGTCGAACCGGATGCAGCGCGGTGTGTGGACATTGCCACGTCCGCCGCTCTCAAGGAGATGGTCCTTCCCGGAATGATCGCCGTCGCGGCGCCGGTCCTCGTCGGGTTCGTGCTGGGGCCGGAGGCACTGGGCGGGACGCTTGCTGGCGCAACTGTCACAGGGGTGCTGCTCGCCCTCTTCATGGCGAACGCAGGCGGTGCTTGGGACAACGCCAAGAAGCTCATCGAACAGGGAGGGGTGGACGGCGAGTCCAAGGGGTCCGAGGGTCACAAGGCCTCCGTCGTAGGCGATACGGTGGGCGATCCGTTCAAGGACACCTCCGGGCCGTCCATGAACATCCTCATCAAGCTCATGTCAATCGTCGCGCTCGTGATTGTGCCGCTGATCGCGGTCTAGGCCGCCGTCTCGTTGGCGTCGTCGTCCGGACGCACAGCTCGAGCCGCAGCCCTGCCAGGCGTTGATCTCCGGCGGCTCTGTTAGATTTGGAGCCAATGGCCGATTCCACTGGCCCAGCCAGGCCTCATGCCCCTGACGCGGCAGCAGGGATGCCGCCCCATCCCCTGACGCTGGATGGTTCCGCGATTCTCCACCAGATGTTCCGGGTTCGGTGGCCGTCCTGGAACGCCTTGCCGCAAGAGCGGCGGCAGGAGCTATGCAACGAAGCCTCCGAGCATCTGCAGGGCCTCGAAGCGGCCACGGGAGGGGGTTCGGGCCTGTTCTCGCAGTTGGGTCACAAGGGTGATCTTCTGTTGGTGCACTTTCGCGAGAGCCTGGACGAGCTGAATCGCGTGGAGATCGGGCTCGCGCAGCTCGGCATCTCCGAGTACCTGGACCTGGCCAATTCGTACGTGTCCTTCGTTGAACTCGGTCTGTACGACTCGACCGTGAAGCTGTACGAGGACTTGCTCGCCGAAGGCGTCGCCCCGAGCGACATCGCATGGAGCGACCGCGTCAGGGCCCGCATGAAAGAGCAAGCCGACGCCATGGCTCCTCGGTTGCGGCCGACGATCCCCGAACATCGCTACCTGTGCTTCTATCCCATGGACAAGAAACGCGGGGAGGACCGCAACTGGTACTCGGTCGACATCCGCGACCGGCGGCAGATGATGCGGGAGCACGGGATGATCGGGCGGCGTTACGCCGGAAGGGTCAGGCAGATCATCTCCGGTTCGATCGGATTCGACGACTGGGAGTGGGGCGTGGACCTGTTCGCGGACGATCCGCTGGTGTTCAAGCAGCTGATCTACGAAATGCGATTCGACGAGGCCAGCGCGGTGTACGCCCTCTTTGGGCCGTTCTACATCTCGATCCGCACACCAGCTTCCTACCTGGCCTCGCTGCTGATGCCCAGCGGCGCCTAGCCCTGCGAACGGAACCCACTACGCGCGTACTATAGAAGCCAACCCTTTGCGGCGTACCGTGGCCGCACCGGATCCCATGTCGCTAGGCACGCTACGCCACCTATCGCGTCTGCTGTGTGTACCAGTCGCCTGCGCGCCACTTCTGGCCACCGACTTCATGCTGCGCTACATCGGACCGCCCGACAGCGCCGCTCTCCGTGGCCTGCAGATGGGGCTCGAGGAGTCGAATCGCCAGGGCGAGTTTCTGGGAGTGGAGCTGAAGCTTGACTCGGCCGCCGGCAGCGCTATTCCGGGGCACGCAGTTGCAGTGCTGGCCGATGCCCCGGGCGAGATCACTGCCATCGGCGAGGGCGCTGGCTCTCGCGCAGTCCTCAACCTGAGCGACAGGTCGGACGCTCTGCGCGATGCGTGTCTCGCCAACGTCCTACACGTGATTCCCAGCGATAGGATGCACGCCGACGCGGCCGCCCAGTGGAACGAACGGAATCCCGACAAGAAGGCGTCAGCTTCGGCTTGGCACGCGGCGGCGGTCAAGTTCGCCGCCCGCGATCTCAACCGGCGTTTCAGGGAGCGGTTCGGAGAGCCGATGGACGACCTTGCTTGGGCCGGGTGGTTCGCTTCGCGAGCCGTCGGAGACACCCTGATGCGGGCCTCCGATGCGGATGCGGGTGCGCTGCTCGGCTTGCTCAGGAAGGCCGATGGTCTGGACGGGCAGAAGGGAGATCCCCACAGCTTCCGCGCAAGTGGCCAGCTGCGGCAGCCGCTGATGCTGTCCGGACCGGACGGCGCACTGTTGGGCGAGGCGCCAGTCCGCGGCGCACAAGGTGGTCTGGAGAGCTTGGGCGCCTCCCCGTGCGAGTAGAACCGATGAGACTTGTAATTGCGACTCTGGCCTTGGTCCTGTCGGCCTCCCTGTTCGGCGAGCCGACGCATCGCCTGTTCGTCACCAACGAGGCCAGCGACTCCGTCACGGTGATCGACACCCGCACCGGTACGGTCGAGAAGACTGTGCACGTCGGCGGCAGGCCGCGCGGGATCGGATTCAGTCCGGACCGTTCGCTGGTCTACGTTGCGCTCGGCGACGACAACGCCATCGCGGTCGTGGACAATGACCGCCTAGGCCTACAGCGCACGATTCCAGCGGGCTCGGATCCAGAGGCGTTCGCCGTCCATCCCGACGGCACGATCTATCTGTCGAATGAGGACGACGGCCTTGCTACCGCGCTGGATCCGGAGACCGGCGAGATCCTGGCGGAAATCAAAGTCGGTCTGGAGCCGGAAGGCGTGGGTGTCAGTCCCGACGGGAAGCAGGTACTGGTGACCAGCGAGTCGTCGAACATGGTGCACGTCATCTCGGTGGAGCAACAGAAGATCGTGGCCAACATCCTCGTCGGGGCAAGGCCTCGAGAGGTGGCCTTCAGCCCCGACGGGAAGTTCTTCTGGGTCACGTCGGAGGTCGCGGGCCACGTGTCCAAGGTGGACCGGGCGACCAGCAAGCTCGTCAAGGTTAATCGGACACTGCGACGGGAGATCAATCCCCGCGTCAAGCCCAAGGGCATCCTTCTGGATTCGCATGCCGGGCGGCTCTACGTCTCGCTCGGGCGCGGCAACATGATCGCCGCCTTGGATCCGGACACGCTGGAGGTGCAGGGCACAGCGGAAGTTGGAGTCCGCACCTGGGGGATTGCACTGTCTCGGGACGGCAAGCGGCTCTATGCAGCCAACGGCCCGGACTCCACCGTCTCGGTAGTCGACACCGAAACGATGAAGGAGATTCGGACCATACCGACCGGGGCGATGCCGTGGGGTGTCGTGCTTGATGACTAGTGTGGCGCGGCACAGGTTTCCGTGCCTCGTCGTGGGCTGCCTTGTAGCGGCAGCGTCACCTGCAGCCGCCGAAATCGAGCCGATGCAGGCGATCGGCTGGCAGCTCTTCTTCGACCCCCTGCTTTCAAGCCCGCGGAACACGTCGTGCGGTACTTGCCACGTGCCCGAGGAGGGCTTCGAGTCCGGCGTGGCGCTCGGGGAGGGCGCCTACGGGGACACCCTTCCCCGCAACACGCCCACAGTTGTCAATCTGGCTGACGCCGAGTTCTTCTTCTGGGACGGACGCGCCCCCTCACTCGAGGAGCAGGCGAAGGGGCCCATCGAGAACCCGATCGAGATGGACCTGTCCCACGACGAGGCAGCGCGGCGCGTCGGCGCCGAGGAGCACTACATCAGGGCGTTCGCCAAGGTCGGAGTAACAGCCATCACGATCGATTCGATCGTCGACGCCCTCGCAGCGTTCGAGCGCACGCTCGTCACCGGACCGACTCTTTACGACAAGTGGCTGGCCGGCGATCGATCGGTTTTCGACGAGGCGCAGGAGCGCGGGCGAATGATTTTCTTCACGAGAGGTCAGTGCGCGACCTGCCACCTCGGGCCGAACTTCACCGACGGACACTTCCACAACATCGGGACGGGCACGTCCGAGGACACCGGCCGTTTCGCCGTCAGTGGCGACGACTACGACCTGGGGGCCTTCAAGACTCCGGCTCTGAGGAATTGGAAGGGTCGGGAGCCGTTCATGCACGATGGTCGCTTTGCGACGTTGGAAGAGGTGCTCAAGTTCTACAACGAGCCCAAGGACGAGGTCGTGGGCAGCAGCGAACTCGACCCCTTGGGCCTCTCCGAGCAGGATCACGTGGACCTGAAGGCATTCCTGGACACGCTGAACGGGCAGTGGCCCGACCTGCGACCGTACGAAGCCGCGTGGAATGCTCTGCAGTGAGGTCGCCAGGCGTCGGCTCCGGGTGGACAGTGTGATCCGACAGTTGTGATGGACGGCGGCTCCAGGTGGCGACGCTGGGTCCACTGGACCGCGTTCGGTGCAACGGCGGCGAATCTCGTCTCCATTGCGGTTGCACACACCCTGCTCGTGGCAGGGCTCGCCGGGCTCTTGGTACGACCAAGTCGGATCCGCGTGCCGCGGGCCTTCTGGCCGATCCTTGCCTTGGTCGCTTGGACGTGCGTGTCCATCGCCCTCTCTGACGATCCCGCGGCGGCGCTGCCGCAGGTCAAGAAGTTCCTCGTGTTCGGCTTTCTTCCGCTGGCGTACACGGCCCTCCGCACGCCGGACCTGTGCCAGCGTGCAGTCCAGGCCTGGTTCGTCGTGACGTTTGGAGCCTGCCTAGTCCACTTGACGCAGTTCGGCCTGGCGGCCGTTCGGGCAGGCTCTCTCGGTGGGGAGTTCTACCGCGACTACGTCGGCGAACGGATCGCGGGCTTCTTCAGTCACTGGATGACATTCAGCCAGACCGCCGCGCTGATCCTCGTGACGCTCGCTTGCTACCTGCTGTTCGCCGGACGTCGTCCGGGCCGCGCGGTCTGGGCTGGCGTGGGGGTGGTGGTTGGGGCAGCCCTGCTGCTGAGCTTCACCCGCAGTGCGTGGCTGGCGCTGGTGGTCTGTGGCCTCTACTTGGTTGTTGTCGTGCGGCCGAAGCTGCTGCCGGTCGTGCCGGTCGTTCTGGCAGTCGCCTGCCTTGTGGCCCCCGAGGCGCTGCAACAGCGTGTGAAGTCAATCCGTCCTGCCGACAATGAGGCCCGGATCGTGATGTGGCGTACGGGGGTGAACATGATCGCGGCGCATCCGCTCACAGGCGTTGGTCCGGAGCGCGTCGGCCCGCTGTTTGCGGAGTACCAGCCCGACGACGTGCAGGAGTTGCCGTCCGGGTTCTACGGCCACCTCCACAACGTCTTCATTCACTACGCAGCGGAGCGCGGTATTCCAGCCGCACTGATCGTGGTCTGGCTCTTTGCACAGGTGCTCTTCGACATGCGCCGAGGGCTGAAGCGTTGTTCGCCGGGTCGGCGTGATGGACGGTTCCTGCTGCATGCCGGAGTGGTCGGAACCCTTGCAATCGGAACCTTGAGCTGTTTCGATGTCTCGCTGGGCGACAGCGAGGTGCTCGCCGCGTACCTCGGGATCGTGGCCGTCGCGTATCGTGGCATCCCCGACACCTCCGCGTAAGGGCCGCCTATAGCCACGCCCGCTGGGCGCTGTGCAACTATGGAGCACTCATGGACTGTGCGCTTGCTAGGCGACCCTTGAGCGAGGTGGAGGCCGACGCTGTCATTGGGTTCTTGGCCACGACGGACGACGGGTCGCTTGGCTCCATCGAGCCGTGGGACGGACTCACAGACGGGCTCTGCTCGGAACTGGTGGAGCGCAAGGAGTTCTCGGGCAAGTCGCAGTCGCTGGCCGTGATTCACCGCCCGCCCGGTCTAAGGGCCGACAGGCTTGTCCTGGCGGGCTGTGGGGATGGCGACGGCCTCGACATCCTTCCACTGCGTGAGGCAGCCGGGGCGGCGTGGCGCCGCCTGCGCACCAGTGGCGTTCGCACCGTTGCAGTGGTCCCGCCCGAGGGGATCGGAGAGAACGAGGCCGTGCGGGCGATCGTTGAGGGCATCGTCCTGGCCGACTACGAACCGGATCTGCACAAGTCCGCCGACCGCAAGGAGTCCAAGCTGTCATCCATCCTGGTGCTGGCATCGTCCTCTGCGGAGGGGGCGCTGGACCGCGCGGTGGCGACGGCGACTGCCCAGAACACGGCCCGAGAACTTGCAAACGAACCGGGCAACCTGCTGCCTCCGCAGGTTCTCGCCGCTCGCGCGGAGGCTCTGGCGGCGAAGGCGGGCCTGGACTGCGAGGTGCTGGATCGCGACGACCTCGAGTCGCTCGGCATGGGCGCACTTCTGGGCGTTGCAAGGGGCAGCAAGGAACCGCCGGTGATGATCGTGCTGCGCTACCGCCCCGACCTCGCCGCGGATGGCGTGCCACACCTGGGCCTAGTGGGCAAGGCGGTCACGTTCGACACAGGTGGCATCTCAATCAAGCCGTCGGCCAACATGCACCTGATGAAGGGGGACATGGCCGGAGGCGCCGCCATGCTTGGCGCAATGCTTGCGATCGCCGCAATTCGCCCGTCGACGCCCGTCACGGCGGTCATCCCGTCGGTCGAGAACATGCCGGGCGGCGATGCACAGCGCCCGGGCGACATCGTCACCACTCGCTCGGGCCTGACTGTGGAAGTGCTGAACACCGACGCGGAAGGCCGTCTGATTCTGGCGGACGCCCTCACCTACGCGAAGGAACGGGGATGCACGCACCTCGTTGACGCAGCGACGCTGACAGGCGCAATCGTCGTCGCCTTGGGCCACGACGTGGCCGGGGTGTTCGCCAACGACAACGAATGGGGCGACAAGCTGCTGCGGTCCGCGCGCCTGGGCGGAGACCGGATGTGGTCGATGCCGCTGGGGGAGGTGTTCTCGAAGCAGCTCGAGAGCCCGGTAGCGGACCTGGCGAACATCGGAACGCGCTGGGGTGGCGCAGTGACCGCGGCGGCCTTTCTCGAGCGGTTCGCCGAAGGCGTGCCCTGGGTCCACCTCGACATCGCAGGCACCTCCTGGTACGAGAAGCCCAAGCCGCATGCCCCGGTTGGGCCGACCGGAGCACCCGTGCCCACGCTGGTGGACCTCGCCCTCAGCATGGGCCAGGGCGGCGGCGCTACTGAATCGTAGAAGCGCCCTCCATGCCGAGCGGCGCCGTCGTCACGTTGCGGTTAACGTGGCGGTCGAGGTTGATCACGTAGGTCTCCGGTGCGCTCAGCAGGTGCGGGGAGTGCGTGGCCGCGATGATCCGAAAGTCCTTGGTGTCGACCAGCTCCTTGAGCATCTTGAGGATTCGGCGCTGGTTCGATGCGGAGAGAGCCATCTCTGGCTCGTCGAGCAGCAGCACGGAACCGTTCGGCAGCGACGGGAACGTGCCCTGAAACAGCGACAGCATCACTTGTCCGTGGCTGGCCGTCTCCACGAACTCCTGCATGCGGGGATTGTCTGCGAGCAGCTCGGGATTGTTGCGCGGATTGTGCTGCTCGGCGTCGAAGATCACCACCGTGCCGACTTCAGTGCCCTGCTCGTCGACCCTGTACGCGTAGCTTGGCACCTCGTCGCCGCGGAGCGCGTGGTAGATCGAGTGCAGCAACGTGGACTTGCCAGATCCGTTCTCGCCTTCGAGCATGATCAGCGGATGCGAGAGATCCACGATCATCGGCATGTGGAAGTTCAGGTTCACGAAGACTGGATGGCTGAGGATCCTTAGGTACATGTCCCTGACCAGATCCAGCATAGCCGCTCGGGCTGGAGGGCCCACCGCCGGACGGTTCACACGTGTCCAACCCATTACGTGGCGCCGGAATGCTCCAAGTAAGATTGTTGGTTGAGGGTGCCGCCGCACAGCCTGGCGGCAGGTCGAAACCTCTCGGATGCCGTCGGAGTTCCTAATTGAGGTCCTCGGCTCCGGGACCAGCGTCGGTGTGCCGACGATCGGGTGCCCCTGTGAGGTCTGCAGGTCGGGCGATCCGCGGGACACGCGTCTGCGACCGTCAGTCGTCATCCGTTTTCAGGCCGACGGCCGCGAGCGCGTCGTGTTGGTGGACACCGGTCCAGATCTGCGCCAGCAGGCGCTCCGAGCGGGCCTGCGGCGGATCGACGCTGTGCTCTACACGCACGACCACGCCGACCACATCATGGGCCTGGACGACATACGGCCCTTCAACTATCGGCGGCGGGACCGCATTCCGGTATATGCCTCCGCCAGCACCCTGAAGTCGCTGCGGCGTGTCTTTCCATACGGGTTCTCCGGCGAGGGCACGCATCCAGGGGGCGTGCCCCGGCTCGACGCGCGGGAGATCGGCGCGGAGTCCCTGGACCTGTTCGGGGTCTCCTTCCGGGCTGTCGACGTGCACCACGGACCGAAGCGCATCTTTGGCTTTCGGTTCGGACGGGCGGCGTACATTACCGATCAGACCGGATTCCCCGACGCAACACTCCCATGGCTCGAGGACCTTGATGTGCTGTTTCTCGGTGCGCTGCGGCATCAGCCCCATCCAATGCACTCGACCGTTCAGGAGGCTCTCACATGGGTTGGGCGTCTGCGGCCGAAGCGCGCGTTCCTGACGCACATGTGTCACGACCTGCCGCACGCCGAGACGGATCGGCAGCTACCGGACGGCGTCGCGCTCGCCTACGACGGGCTGCGGGTCGAGGCGCGAGGCTAGACAGCCATGGCGTGGGACGCAATGCGCACTTCGGCGAAGCGGCTCGGTCCGTCGGCCGTGACCATCGGCAACTTCGACGGCGTTCACGTTGGACACCGCCGGGTGCTGCAGTCCCTGGCCACCATCGCGCGCCAGCGCTCACTGGCATCGGTGGCGCTAACGTTCGATCCGCATCCGCTCGCCGTCGTTGGGCCGAAGGAGGCTCCGCCGATCCTGACCCCGATGCCGACGCGCGTTTCGCTGATGCTCTCCGAGGGTCTGGACGAGGTGTTCGTCCTGCCCTTCACGGAAGAGCTGTCCCTCCTTGAGCCGGCTGAGTTCGCGAGGGCGATTCTCGTGGACACGCTTGATGCCCGCTATGTGGCCGTGGGCTCCAACTTCCGGTTCGGACGAGACCAGGCGGGGGACACGCGGATGCTTCGATCTCTCGGCGCGGAACTTGGCTTCGATGTCGCCGAGACAGAGACTGCGGTCGTCGGCGGAGAGCCTGTGAGCAGCACGAGGGTGCGCAGGCTCGTCGGGAGCGGCTGCATGGTGGAAGCCGACGAACTGCTGGGCCGTCCGTTCTCGCTGCGGGGTCCGGTGGTGACTGGTGCGGGCATTGGCTCCACCCGGACCGTGCCCACGCTCAACGTGGAGCCCGAAACCGCCGTGCTCCCAGGGGACGGGGTCTACCTCACGCTCGCCCGCTTCGACGCGGAGGCCGCCTGGAGATCCGGTCTGACCAACGTTGGCAAGCGACCCACCTTCAACGGGCAGCGCCGGTCGGTCGAGACGCATCTCCTCGAAGGGGTGGCCAGTGAAACCCCGGTCAAGATAGAATTGAGGTTTCTCCGAAGGCTCAGGAGCGAGCGGAAGTTTCCTTCGGCCCAGTCGCTGAAGGCGCAGATCGCTGCAGACATCGAGTTCGCCGAGCGCTACTTCCGCGAGTCCGACACCTAGTCAGACTGGCCTTCGTTGAATTCCCAAACGACACCCAATCCAGGGGTGGAAGGAACGAAATCATGACAACGATCTCAGCGCGCAAGTGCGAACATCTTCAGGCTCTCACCACGGATCAAGGCATCATCGGAGCGGCGGCCATGGATCAGCGCGGCTCGCTCATCAAGGCCATCGCGAAGGGCAGGGGAATCGAGACCAGCGGGGTCACGGACGACATGATGAGCGAGTTCAAGCTGGCCGTGTCGCGTGTGCTGACGCCGCACGCCAGCGCAATCCTGCTGGATCCCGTTTGGGGTATGCCGGGAGCGAAGGTGCGCGACGACGGCGCCGGCCTGCTGCTCTCGTACGAGATGAGCGGTTACGACAACACTCAGCCGGGCAGGCATTGCATGCTGCTCGACGACCTCTCCGTTCGTCGCATTGTTGGCCTCGGCGCGAACGCCGTAAAGATCCTTCTCTACTACACGCCGTTCGAGGATGCGTCGATCAACGAAGTCAAGCACGCGCTCATTGAACGAATCGGCGACGAGTGCAGAGCGAACGACGTGCCGTTCTTCCTGGAGTTCGTTGGCTACGATCCCGCGGGCGGGAACGAGAAGGGCCTGCACTACGCAAAGCGCAAGCCGGAGATCGTGGCTGAGAGCATGCGCGAGTTCTCGAAGGACTGCTATGGGGTGGACGTGCTCAAGGTCGAGGTTCCGGTCAACATGGCATTCGCCGCCGGATCCCGAGGCTGCGCAGGCGAGAGCGCCTACAGCAAGGAGGAGGCACTGGAGCACTTCCGGGCAGCTGCGGAGGCGGCCGGGCGTCCGTTCATCTACCTGAGCGCAGGAGTGAGCAACGAAGTCTTCACCGAGTCCCTCGAGTGGGCGGCGGAGGCCGGTGTCAGCTACTCCGGCGTGCTATGCGGCAGGGCGACTTGGCAGGAAGCCATCCCGATCTACTGCCAGCAGGGTGTGTCGGCGCTCGAGGACTGGCTGGGCGGCCAGGGCGTCGTCAACATTCAGGCGATCAACACGCGGCTCCAGTCTGCGACACCTTGGTACGCCTTCTACGGAGCCGACAGCGCAAGCGCTCTGGTCGGATAGCTGGGAACGGCACCGCAGGAACCGCTGCAACGAAGGCCACTTGGGCCATCGCTGCGTCTGGCCAGCCGCTGCTGGCCTAGCCGCTGCAGCGCTCGGACATCGTTTGGGTGCATGGACCCATCGGCCTCCAGGTCGATGGCTAGGGTCTGGATTGCTTCAGTCGCGGCATCGCTGCTTGTAGCTCGCTCCAGGGTCGTGCGGACCTCGACCGGCTTACCTTGGTTCGCCCGACGTGCCGCGTCCGCCAACGGTCCCCAGTCAGTGCTTGGTTCGGCACCGTCCTGGGTGCTCACGAATCCCTCGTCCCCTGTCACTCCCTGCCCAAAGGCGATCAGCATTCCGGGGTCGGCCTCCCTCAGCAACGCATACATCTGGCTTACCGGGAACAGGTCGGGTCTAGCAAAGTACCCGGCGGCGGGCTCCAGACGGATGCCCGCCAGTGGTCGATACCGATAGAGGATCTCCTCCAACTGTCCGTGCGCGTAGCGGACGTAGTGCAGGAAGTCCTCGTCTTCGGCAAAGCGATAGGCCGCCGGGGTTTCTGCATATGCCGGCCTGGACCTGTACCCGCTGATCTTGCTTGTGTCTGGGGGGAAGAAATAGGGATGACGCCAATCGGCAGCGTACGCGTAGTTGAGCACCACGCCTAGGCGGTGCGAGTCGCACGCATCGGTCAGTTCCGCGACGAGGTCCCTGCCGCCCCACTCAAGGCAGTTGAAGTCGCTCTCCACCGTCCGAAACAGGCAGAATCCGTCAGCGTGGCGCGCGGTCAGGGACACGTACCCCATGCCCGCATCGCTGGCGGTCGCGGCGATCCCTTCGGCGTCGAAGCCGCTAGGGTCGAACGTGTGCTTGAGCGCGTCGTACTCTTCGACCGGGATTTGGTCGTCGAACTGAACGCGAGGTCCACGGCCCAACTGGCTGTAGACTCCGTATCGCAGTTCCAGCCCGACCTTCGCCTCGCGGAACCAGGCTTGCCGGGTCTCGACGGCTGGCGCTTCCGGATCCTCGGTGTGCCCCCGGAGGTACGGCGGCACGCCCTTGGCATGCGTCTCCGAGGACCGGTCGCGGCCACAGGCCGCCAGGACCGCCGCCGCTAGGAACGACCTCCGATCCATTGGTTGGATTGTAGGCGAGGTTCACCATGAGCCCTCGTCAAGCATTGGCCCGAGCAGGGTGCTTGGTAGACTTGCCGAGTGCGCAGTACAGTCCTTTCGGTCCTCCTGGCCCTGTCCTGGCTCGGTTGCGGAACCGCACCAGAAACCTCCGCACCGGAACCCGAGCGTCCGCCTTCAGTGCACGTATTCGAGGCGGAGAAGGGCGGGTACGCCCACTACCGCGTGCCCTCTATCGTCGTCTCACCTGCCGGAACGGTGATCGTCGTCACGGAGGCGCGCGCCAGTGAACGCGGGGACTGGGGCTTGCAAGACATCCTGATGATTCGCAGCTACGACGGTGGCGTCACCTGGGACGCGCCACGCAAGATCGTTGACCTTCAGGATCCGGGCGAGCAGAACGATGCGGCGCTTGCGCAGGGGCTTGCTGAAGCGGGCGTCACGACCTACAACAACATCGTTCCGATCGTTGACGAGTCGTCCGGGAGCATGCACTTCCTCTTCTGCAGCGCCTACGCGCGTGCGTACTACATGCGGTCCGACGACGACGGCGAGACGTTCAGCGAACCAGTCGAGATCACGGACGTGTTCGAGGGGTTCCGCGAGGAGTACGACTGGAAGGTGATCGCCACCGGGCCCGGACATGGCATCCGGCACAGCAGCGGTCGGCTGATCGTACCGGTGTGGTTGTCGGATGGCACCGGAGGCCACGCCCATCGCCCCTCGATCGTCTCGACCATCTACAGCGATGACGCGGGCGAGACATGGCACCGCGGAGAGGTTGTCGTGCGGCACCCGGATCTCAAGAATCCGTCGGAGACCTTGGCCGTCGAGCTGTTGGATGGCTCCGTCATGCTCAACATCCGCCACGAATCCCCGATCCACAGGCGCGCCGTGACCGTGAGCGAGGACGGAGCCTCGGGCTGGTCGCCGTTGCGCTTCGACGATGCGCTCATCGAGCCAATCTGCATGGCCAGCCTGCTGCGGGTCGGCGATGCCCTGGTGTTTGCGAACCCCGACAGCTCCGAGCCCCGCAGCGCGGACAACCCCGAGGGCAACTTCAAGCGCCAGAACCTGAGCGTGCAGCTCAGCGAGGACGACGGGATGACGTGGTCCCACAAGCGGGTGATCGAGCCGGGAGTGAGCGGCTACAGCGACCTTGCGGCCGACGCCGATGGCAACATCTACTGCGTCTATGAGGACGGCTCGCCGTCAGGCAGGGGCACACATGTCCAGCACCTGACAGTGGCGCGCTTCGACATCGACTGGATCCGCGGCTCGGCTGAGTAGTTCGGCGCCGGAGGGCAACGGAAGGCGGCCAGTCAGCCCTGCGAGTAGGTGCGCTTGGCGATCGTCTCGAGCTCCTTCACGATGCCGGCGTTGCCGGAGCCATCGACCACGTTGTGGAACTCACCCGGATCGTTGTGCAAGTCGAACAGCTCGCTGCGTTCCCAGCTCAGATAGTTGAGCTTCCAGCGGTCCGTGCGCACCATGAGGATCGGCGGCTTTCCGACGAAGCGGTCGTCTGCTGTGAACACGCGGCGGCAGAAGTAGTACTCGGAGTAGGCGTGCTCCCTTGGCTCGTGTCGCGCACCGCGTACCGAGGCGGCGAAGGACCGGCCATGGATCCCAGTGGGCGCTTCGAAGCCGCAGAGCTCCGCCAGTGTCGGTAGCAGGTCCACCTGCTCGACGATGTGCTCCCTCGCCGATCCCGCGCCATCCAGATCGGGCGTCCGGATGATCAGGGGCACGCGCACGGACTGCTCGTACATGTTGTGCTTGGTCCACATCCGGTGCGCCCCGGCCATCTCGCCGTGGTCGGAGGTGTAGACAACGACCGTGTTCTTGTCCAGGCCGAGGTCGCGCAGCGTGTCGAAGACGCGTCCAACATTGGCGTCCATCTGGGAAACGTTGCCGTAGTAGCCGCGGATTGACTCGCGTAGCTCGTCGTCGGTCTGCTCGTACCAGCCGCGCTCCTGCGCCCTTACAAGATGGCCATGGAACCCGGTCTCCAGCGCATTGGGTGACCGCTCTGGCAGGACGATGTCCGCGTCTTCATAGAGGTCCCAGTACTTGCGGTGCGGCACCAGCGGCGTGTGCGGCATGAAGAATGACGACCACAGGCAGAACGGCTTGGTCTTGTGGGCGCGGAGGAATCGCACGGACTCCTCGGCGTAGAACGTGTCTCGGAACAATCGCTCGGGCATCGCGGAGACACGGCCAGCGACCCCTCCGCCGGCGCCCTGATCATCCCGGAATGCCTTGGCCTCCTCGGTAGTGAGTCGTGCGTTGTGCGTGGCGGCGAACACACGGTGCTGGAACCCGTGCTGGCGGCTTTCGTCGACGAAGTGCATCTTGCCGATCGCCGCCGTCGAGTACCCGTGGTCGGCAAAGAAGTGAGCCGCCGTCTTCGCGTCGTTCGGGAGTGGGTCGTTCAGAATGCGAGCCCCATGGCGACTCGCGTAGTTCCCGGTGATGATCGAGCCCCTCGACGGCACGCAGACTGGTGCTTGGCAGTACGTTCGGTTGAAGCGCACGCCCTCCGCCGCGATGCCGTCGATGTTCGGCGTCTGCGCCTGGGCGTGGCCGTAGCATCCGGACGCGTCCGCCTGGTGCTGGTCGGAGCAGAGGAACAGAAGGTTCGCGCGGCGGCTTCCGCCGAAGGCGAAGAATGGTCCTACGGACGCTGCGGCAAGCGTCTGGATCGCGGTCCGGCGGTGCATGGCGGCCACTCTATCAGCAAGTGCCGCACCGAAGATCGAGGGATCAGTCGCGGGACCGGGCAAGGCAGTAGACCTCACCGCTGCGGGAGCCGATCACCAGCCGGTCGCCGGCGATGGCCGGCGATGCGACGACCCTGCCACCGATCGCGAACTTCCAGAGCAGTTCTCCGTCCGAATGGCGGAGAGCGTACAGGTTGCCGTCCATCGATCCCACCCAGACGACATCGCCGGCCAGCGCTGGGGACGAATCGACCCTCGACCGTGTCTCGAACTCCCAGCGCAGCTCGCCGGTCTCCTCGTCGATGGCGTGGACGCGCTTGTCACGACCTCCGATGACCACCAGTCCGTCGCGCACCACGGGGGAGGCAAAGAACTCGAAGTCGGTCACCGGATGGTCGTAGCGCCAGACGACCTCGCCAGCGTGCCAGTCGATCTTGAGCACTTCGTAGCCAAACGTGCCGACGTACGCGAGGCCGCCGACAACGGCGGGCGTGGCCGCTACGTAGTCGCGCATGTCAACGGCGGAGTCCTCCTCGCCCGACTCGATGTCGATCACACGGAACTTGCCGTCGCAGCCTGTGATGAACGTCTTGCCTCCGACCACCGCTGGACTGGCGTTGACTCTGTCCTCGGTTTCGTACGTCCAGAGCACGTCCCCGGTCGCAGCGTCGAACGAATACAAGTTCGAGTCAAAGGAGCCAACCAGCACCGCCTCGTCCCCGCAGTGCGGCGAGGAAAGGATCTCCGCGAACGTCCTGTAGGTCCAGCGTGCCTCGCCCGTCTCGATGTCCACGGCGTGGAAATAGCCATCCTCGTCGCCAAAGAACACTGCACCCTGCGTCACGCACCCCGAAGCGGGTACGCCGAGCGTTGCCTGGTAGATCCACTTTGCCTTTCCGGTCTCTAGGTCGACGGCGTGAAAGCGGCCGTCCATCTCGCCGAAGTAGACGGTCCCGTCCACGATGATTGCCGTCGAGTCGACACCCCCCGGTGCCTCGTAGACCCACTGCACCTCGAGGGGTGGATCGAGCGGGTTCGCTGCGACCGCGTTGCGGTCTTCGTTGCCGAGGAACAGCGGCCAGTCGGCTGCGGCCGAGGGTAAAACGAGAGTGATCGCTAGAAGGAAGAGACAGCAATGGCGCTGGATCATGGCCCGCCCCCGTGCTTGCGCGCTGGCAAGTTCGCTAGAAGGTTGCGATTGGATTGAATGGGCTGCCCGTGCCGCCGCCCACGGCCATCGGAGCGGCCGTAACAAGAAACTCCCAGCGGTTCTGTCTGGCCGCTTCCTCGGCCACTGCCTCAAGGTCTAGGTTGTCGAAGATCGGCATGCCCATGGCGATGATCACGAGCTGGTGAATCGGCTGCACCACCCCGTCCACCTGGGAGGGAGACACATCGCTGGCGGCGTCGCTGCCGAGGATCGCCACGTCATGCTCCTTTAGCCACGGCGCCGAGCTGGCGTGGAGGCCAGCGGATAGCTTCGACACGTCCCATGGACCCTCCGCGTCCCGCTTGGCCCAGCGTCCCGTCCGGATCAGCACGATGTCGCCGCTGCGGGTCTCGAACCCGGCGTTCTCCTGCCATCCGTCGAGATCCGACGGATAGATCGGAGTGCCCGGCTCGAGCCAGTCGACTCCCTTCAAGCGTGGAATGTCCATCAGGACGGCCCGGGCGAAGATCCCCTCCTTGAAGTTCGTGACCGCCAGCTTGGGCGCCCCGGCCTCGACGACCTCCGACTGCGGGAAGCCGTTGTACATCTTGCCGTTGAACGCCATGTGGCAGAGCGAGTCCATGTGCGTGTGGGCGTAGCCGTGATAGCTCACTTGGTAGTTGTCCGAAACGAACTGGCCGGGATTGTTGAGGCCCACGTTCAGCATCTTGTGGCCGAAGGGCCGCGGGTTGTCGACCGCCTCGTCCTTCTCCACATCCCTCGCAAGGGACACCGAGACGCCCTGCGTCACCAGCTTGGCCGCAGCCAGCCGGGTCTCGGGGGTGATCAGATTGATCGCACCAAGCTGATCCTCGGCCCCCCAGCGGCCCCAGTTCGAGAGGGATTCCATCCATCCGTCGACATCGGCCTTCGTGACCTTCGGCTGTCCGTAGGCACAGGCGATTGCCAGCAGAATGGTCGGCGCCAGCAGCTTCTTCATAACGCCATCAGCTTACCAACCAAGTTTTCGAACCTGACCTTGCCCGGCCGCGGATAGGACGTTTCCGGTAGCCCGTTCGAAAGGGTCTGCGGCACTGCGACTATCGCCCGAAGCTCTGCGCACAGTGCCCGCCAGCGCCTGCGCAGCCCGAAGGACGGGGCGTTGGCGGGTGTACGCTGGGGCTTGGCGATGCTGGGCATTAGCGAGCGCAAGCGGCTGCAGGAAAGGCACAGGCGCGAAGGTCGGCTTCCTCCGGGCCAGTCGCTCACCCTCAAGTGGCCTGTGCTCCACGTCGGAAAGATCCCGGAGTTCGATCCGGACACTTGGCGCTTCACGGTGACAGGTCTCGTGGAGCGGCCCTGCGAGCTCACGTGGGCGGAGCTCCAGGCGCTGCCACGGGTCAGGGTGACCGCCGACTTCCACTGCGTGACCACCTGGAGCAAGTTCGACAACATCTGGGAGGGCGTCGCGGTCCGTACTCTCATCGAACTCGCCAAGCCGATGCCTGAGGCGCGGTTCGTCATCCAGCATTGCGAGGGCGGGTATACGACGAACACGCCACTGGAGGATCTGCTGCGAGACGACGTTCTCTTGGCGGATGGGCACAGTCCAGAGCCGCTGACGCCAGTGCACGGCGGGCCGCTCCGCATGATCGTTCCGCACCTCTATGCGTGGAAGAGCTCGAAGTGGATCCGGGGCCTCGAATTCGTCGACGTGGACCGGCCTGGCTTCTGGGAGGAGCGGGGCTACCACATGTACGGCGATCCGAAGCGCGAGCAGCGCTTCGGATAGGGGTGCCGTCGTTGCCTTGGAGCTGGATCCGGTCTCTCTGGTCCAGAGGCGGGCCGCCTCCGGTTGAGTTGCGCGGCAAGCCGGCCATTCGCCGCGAGAAGGCCTACGCCGCCGACTCCGGATATGTCTACCAATACACGTACGAGGGTTATCGCCCGCAAGTTCGGGGCGACGCGGCTGGGCAGGAATACGTGTTCGAATGCACATCGGACCGGGCGTCGCGGTTCGAGGTTCGGGTCTTTGCGCCGGACGATGCGTTCCATGCCTGGGAGTCCGGGGCTGGCCGTGCGCTGACGCAGGTCGAACGCTATGCGGTGATCAAGATGCAGCTCTTCGAGATCTTCGACGAGGTGCCGCACCTCAACGAGACGCTCGACGAGACACTCGACGACGACCAGGTTGAGCGTCACGTCGAGACACTCGATCTGTAGTCGTCGGACATCCGTAGAATGGGGCGCGTGCGAACCACGGCCTTTGGAACCCTGCTCGTGGGGCTTTGCGCCCTCTTCATGTGCGCTCCAGCAGCGCAGGATGCCGAGTTCGTAGCCCTCGCCAACGAGTACGTCGAAGAGCTCCTCGAGCTCTACCCGGAGTACGCCACCGCGCTCGGCGACCACCGCTACGACGGTGCCATGAACGACTACTCCGCGCAGGCGGTTCGCGAGGGGATCGATCGCGGTCGAGCCTATCTGGAGCGCTTGGACGCCATCGATCTGGCTCGTCTCGGCGCCGCCAATGCCGTGGACTACGAGATCCTCCGCAACGAATTGCTCTACGGCATCTGGGCAGCCGAGGAACTCCGCGAGCACGAGTGGAACCCAATGCGGTACGGGGTCGGGGATGCGATGTACGGGCTCCTGGCCCGTGATTTCGCGCCACTTGAGGAGCGTCTAGAGAGCCTCCGGCAGCGGCTGGTCCATGTGCCGGCCGTGTTCAAGGCCGCACGCGCCAATCTCGTGAACCCGCCCAAGGTCCACACCGAGACGGCGATCCGCCAGAACGATGGAGCCATCAGCCTTCTCCGTACCGATCTGGAGGGGTTCCTGGCGGAGGTTCCCGGCATGGCGGAGCGGATGGCACCGGAGCGGGACGCGGCCCTGGAGGCCCTCGAGAGCCATGGCAAATGGCTGCGCGAGGATCTGCTGCCCCGCTCTGGGGGCGAGTTCCGGATCGGCCAGGAGAAGCTGCGTGCCAAGCTGGGCTTCGTCCTGCACTCGGACATGGCGATGGAGGAGATCCTCGATCGCGCCGAGAGTCGGCTCGCCGAACTCCAAGACGAGCTGTACGAGACGGCGCTGCCCCTGTTCCGTGAGATCCGGCCGGACGCCAGCCCGGAGGATGCTGAGGACCGCACCGCGGTGGTGCGGTCCGTGCTCGAAGAGCTGGCGAATTCCCATCCGACGGACGAGTCGATCGTCGACGATGCGCGGGCCAGTCTCGAGAGCGTCGCCGAGTTCACGCGCTCCAACCGTCTCGTGAGCGTGCCCGACGAGCCGCTCAGGATCATCGTCATGCCCGAATTCCGGCGCGGTGTGTCCACGGCGTACTGCGACTCGCCGGGGCCGCTGGAGGACGGTGGCGAGACCTTCTACGCAATCTCACCGACGCCCGAGGACTGGAGCCCGCAGCGCAAGCTGTCGTTCTACCGCGAGTACAACGACTACATGCTCGAGGACCTGACCGTTCACGAGGCGATTCCCGGCCACTACCTGCAGATTGCGCACTCCAACCGCGCTGAGCTGCCGACACCGATTCGTTCGATCTTCTCCTCCGGAACGTTCGTGGAGGGGTGGGCCGTATACGCTGAGCAGGTCATGGCGGAGCACGGCTATGGCGGCGCCCGCTTCAAGATGCAGCAGCTGAAGATGCTGGTCCGGGCGGTCATCAACGCCATCCTCGACCAAGGGATCCATGCCGGATCCATGACCGAGCAGGAGGCCATGGACCTGATGCTGCAGAAGGGCTACCAGGAGGACGGCGAGGCGGCTGGGAAGTGGATCCGTGCGCAGCTCACTTCGGCGCAGCTCTCCACGTACTTCGTCGGCATTTCGGAGCACCGGGATCTACGGGCGGCCTGGCAGGAGCGCCACGGTCCGGTCACGGACTGGCAGGCGTATCACGACCAGGTGCTGTCGTACGGGTCACCGCCGATCAAGTTCGTGCAGCGCCTGCTGGGCCTCTAGCCTCATGCTCGTTGTTGACTTCTCTAGCGCCCGTGGCTCTCGGATAGGGCGGCTGATTGCGGTAGGTGCGGTCGCCGCTGTGCTTTGCAGCTGCTCCGTTCGCAAGTTCGCCGTCCGCCAGGTTGGCGACGCGCTCTCGAGCGGCGTATCGGTCTACGAGACCGACGAGGACGTCGAGCTCGTTGGCGAAGCGCTGCCATTTAGCCTGAAGCTGGTCGAGAGCCTCCTCGAGGTGACACCCCGGCACGTAGGCCTTCTCACCACGGCCGCCAAGGGCTTTGCGCTGTACTCGTTCGCCTATGTCGACGCACCTGGAGAGATGCTGATCGACGAGGATTTCGAGGAGGGGACGGCGCTCCGGAAGCGTGCCAGGCGCCTCTATCTGCGGTCGCTGGACTTTGCTATGCGCGCTCTTGAGGTCAAGTATCCCGGGTTCGGCGAGCAGTTGCGCCAGGACCCGGCAGCCGCCTCGGGACGAGTGGCTGCCAAGCACCAGGAACTGCTCTATTGGGCCGGAGCAGGGATGGGGTTGTCCATTGCCGTGGATCCTACGGACCCGGCCATGGTGGTTCGCCTGGCGGAGGTGGAGGCATTGCTGGACCGGGCTCTAGCGATCGACCCGTCGTGGGACCGGGGTTCGCTGCACGAGTTCACCCTGCGCTTGGAGGCAGCTCGACCTGGCGGCAACGCGGAGCGGATCGAGCAGAGCTACGAAGCCGCCGTCCGTCTCTCGGACGGTCAGCGGGCCGGGGTGTTCGTCGCATACGCCGAGTCGCATGCCGTCCCGAACCAGGACCGCGAACTGTTCGAGGCATTGATCGGCAAGGCCCTGGCCGTGGATCCGGACGCTCGCAAGGAGGATCGGCTCCTCAACCTCCTAGCCCAGCGCCGAGCACGCTGGCTCATGGAGAAGGTGGACGACCTGTTTTTCTAGCCCTCGGCTGCATCGCGGAGCGCACCCATCCGGAGAGGCGCAGGGGCACTGGTCTGCATTGGAACTGTCCGTATACTGATGAGGTCTGGATGGCTGGGTGCTAGCCCCCATCCCTTGGAAACTCACTGGGTGACTACGAGGCGAATAGTTTGCGCGGCCATCGTGGCCGTCGCGGTCGTGGTGCTGGTGTCGATCAGCGACCAGGCCTCAGCGCAGCGCCGCCGGGCCAGCAAGATCCGGCTCGGAACGATCGCTCCGAAGAACAGCATCTACCACCAGGTGCTCCTGCGGATGCGCTCTGAGTGGCGGGAGATCTCTGGCGGCACCGTGGACCTCACTGTCTACCCGGGCGGCGTCGCGGGCGACGAGCTCACGATGCTGCGCAAGCTGCGGGCTGGACAGATGCAGGCGGCCCTGATCTCGGGCAGCGGCATGTCGTTCCTCGACGAGGGCATCAGTGCCCTGCAGGTGCCGATGATGTTCGACTCCTACGACGAGTTCGACTACGTGCTCGAGAAGATGGCCCCCATGTTCGCGGACCGGCTGGCCAAGAAAGGCATCACGGTTCTGGGGTGGGGCGATGCGGGCCGGGCGCACTTCTTCTGCGTGGAGCCGTTCCGAACGCCCACGGACCTCCGGGCGATGAAGATCTACACGGCCAAGGGTGACGCCGAGATGCTTCGGATCTACGGTGAATTCGGTTTTCGAGCTGTGCCGCTCGATCTCACGGAGCTGCAGGCGAATCTGGAGACCGGTCTGGTGGAAGCTTTCGCTGTGCCGCCGCTCGTTGCGGCTGGCTACCAGTGGTTCGGGTCGGCCCCGAACATGCTGGACATGCCGTTCGCGCAGATCGTTGGCGCTCTGGTGATCGACCGAACGGTTTGGGAGACTGTGCCCAAGGACCAGCGCGACAGAATGCTGGAGGTTGCCCGCAACGCCACTACGGAGACCGTGATGGCTGCCCGCAACCAGGAGCGGGACGCCATCCGCGAGATGCAGAACTACGGGCTCAATGTGATCGACGTTGACGAATCGACCGCCACGGAGTGGGCGGAAGAGATCGCGACCGCCTATCCCCAGCTTCGTGGCCGCTACGCCCCGGCCGAGCTCATGGATGAGGCGGTGCGGTGGCGGGACGAGTTTCGGGCACGCTGAATGCAACCCGCGGACTGAGGAGGATGCCCATGCCCGATTGGACACGACGCGAGGTGATCGCGGCGGCGGCCGCAAGCGCGACGGCGGTCGGCGCCACGCCCGAGAGGCCGACGCTCTGCCTGTTCACGAAGCACATTCCGACGAACGGCTACAAGGAGCTGGCGCGGTCGCTGCGTGATCTGGGCTTCGATGCGGCCGACCTCACCGTGCGGCCCAGAGGCCACGTCCTGCCGGAGAATGTCGAGCGCGACCTGCCCAAGGCCGTGGAGGCTCTTGCCGCCGAGAACGTCTCCGTGCCGATGATCAGCACGGGCCTGCTTTCACTGCAGGATCCGGCGGCTCGGCCAACGCTCTACACGGCCGGTCGCCTCAAGGTGCCCTTCTTCAAGCTCGGCTACCACAGGTACCGGAGCTTTGACGACTTGGACGGCTATCTCGCGTCGGTCAAGGCCGATGTCGAGGGACTCGCGGCGCTCGCCCGATATGCCGGCGTCACAGGCGGGTTCCACAACCACTCCGGCGCTTACGTCGGCAGCGCCCTGTGGGACCACTGGTGGATCCTGCGCGATATCAATCCCGAGGAAGTCGGGTTCTATTTTGATCCGTGCCACGCGACGATCGAGGGTGGCTCGGCTGGCTGGGAGATCGGCTTCCACCGCATTAAGGACCGCCTCAAGATGGTCGCTTGCAAGGACTTCTCCTGGCAGAAGCAGGACGGCAAGTGGAAGTCCGTGATGTGTCCCCTAGGCCAGGGGATGGTCGACTACCCGCGGTTCTTCAAGCTGCTTGCCGCCAGCGGGTTCTCCGGTCCGATATCGCTGCACGTGGAGTACAAGATCGAGGCCCCCACGGAATCCCAGCGGCTGGAGCGCGAGTTGCAGGCCATCGAGCGGGACTACAAGTACCTGCGCACGCAGTTCGAGACCGCCTTCGGGAAGGCTTGAGGGCCTTTGGCGCTCAGGAGAGCGTGAACTCGTCCGGCTGCAGCGACGGGTTGCCCTGAATCACGACACTCGCCCCCGCGATCTCTTCGAGCGACTCTCGCCGCCTGGCGCTGCGACCCTTCAGGACCTTGGTCACCGAGGGGTGAGCGCGCAGCGTGATCGTTGCCTCCTCCCCCTTGCCGGACTTGGCCTGTTTGCGGGTCGCGGTCGCGAACACCTCCGACAGCACGGCGAACGGTGACTTCACCATGCCCGTGCCGCTGCAGGTGGGGCATCTCTCGCAGAGCGCGCGCTCCAAGGACTGGCGCTTCGACTTACGCGTGATCATGATCACGCCGAACTCGTTGAACGCCTCCATGCGAAACGGGGAGCGGGTCTTCTGGAGCGCCTCGTTCAGCACGTTCTGGACCTCGATCCGGTTCTTGCGGACCTCCATGTCGATGAAGTCGATCGCGATGATCCCGCCGAGGTCGCGCAGGCGCACCTGACGGGCGATCTCCTTGGCCGCCTCGATGTTCGTCATCAGCACCGTGTCCTCGAGGCTGTCTGACTTGCCGGTGTATTTGCCCGTGTTGACGTCGATCACCACCATCGCCTCGGTCTGGTCAATGTTCAGGTGGCCGCCGGACTTGAGCCACACCCTCCGCTTGAGGGCCTTGGTCAATTCCGGCGTCACGCCGAAGCGATCGAAGATCGGCTCCGACCCAGTGTGGAGCTTGACGTTCTCGGTAAGTTCGGGCCTGTAGTTCCGGGTGAAGCGCTGGATGCGCCGCTGCACCTCTCCCGAGTCGACCCAGATCTCGTTGAACTCGTCACCGGAGTACTCGCGCAGGATCTTCTCCACCAGCCCGATGTCGCTGTGCAGCTTCGATGGCGCACTGCGCTGCCCGGCCTTTTCGTTGATCTCGGTCCAGATCTTGGAGAGCCGGTTCATGTCCGCCACGAGGTCCTCCTCGCTGACGCCCGACGCGGCCGTCCGCACGACGAACGAACCCGGCTGACCCTCGGAACTCCGCTTCACGATGTCGCGCAGGCGGTTCCGCTCGGAGTCGGGCCGAATGCTCTTGGACACGCCGCTGTGGGGCGTGGTGGGCGTGTAGATCACGAAGCGGCCAGGCAGTGAGACGTTGGCCGTGATGCGGGCGCCCTTCTTCTCGATGGGCTCGCGATTCACCTGAACGACGACGCCCTGGCCCTCCTTGAGGAGATCCGCGATGGCGACCGTGGGCTTCGGCGGAGCCGCCGTTTTCTTGGGTGATACAGCGGACTGATCTCGGGCGTGCGGCCGGGAGTGGCGTCTGCGTCCACCCCTGCGCGGGCGCCGCGTGGGCCTCGATGCCTTGCTCGGGGGCTGCCGCGATTGGCGGGAATGCGGCCGCGCTCCGCCGCGCCGACCGCCCGCAATGGTCTCAGTCCCGCTGGGTCGCCTGCCACGCTGGGGCTGGGGCTTCTGGACCGGCTTCTCTTCCGGCTTCTCCTTCGCCTTCCCGCTGCGGAACCAGTCCCGAATGTTCAGTCGGAACTCGGCGACCAGGTTCGGTCCCGAAACGCTTGCCTTTTCTTGCGGGTGGCCGTTCGCCTCCTCGGTCCTGCCCGCTGGCGCTTCGCTAACAGCGCTGTCAGCCGATCTTGCCGAAGCCGACGACTTGCCGCGGTATTTGGCCACGGACTCGCCAGGCAGTATCGGAGGCAGGGGCTCACGCGTGTTGTCCTCGGCAAGAACGGTCCTCCTGTCGTCCACATGGGATTCCAAGGCACTGCCGTCGGGTCTTTCGGTGACTGGGCCTTCCGCTGACGTGTCGGGCGCAGCCTTGATTCCAGCGGGCTCCACGGTGCCGCGTCCTGCACGGCGCCTTCGACGCCTGCGTCGGCGACTGCTCGACTTCGGTTTCCCGCTGCCGTCGCTGCCTCCGCTCGTGTCGCCCGCAGACAAGGGTCGGGGCGACTTGTCCTCCGTGGCGTTGGCCTTGGTGTTGTCCGCATCGGACGAATCTGGCACGACCACGTCATCCACGTGCAAGAACGCGTCCTTGGACAGTCCAATGTCGACGAACGCCGACTGCATCCCGCTGCGAACGTTGCGCACCCGACCCTTGTAGATGCTGCCGACGATCGTCGGCTCCGACTCGAGTTCGATAACGACTTCGACTAGACGGTCATCTTCGACCACTGCGACGGTGGTCCCGATTGGATTTGATGAAACTACGAGTACCTGAGACATTGCATTCCGTCCCAGGGAAGATCCGTTCCCGGTTGCGCACGGCTTCGGCCAGTGCCGGTGTGCTTCGGCTCACGCTGGCACGACCCTCCGCTGCGAGGCTGAATGGTCTGTGCGCGTGGCCCCTGTCCGAGGGCGCAGGTGGGTCGCTGGACGTTGGGCGGAGCCGCACGTGGTTCCACGGGGCTCTAACGCCGGCATCGTCTCTCCTCGACCCTGTACATCTGTCTGCGGGATGAACGGTTCCCTGATTGCCTTTCTTTCCTTGGGCGCGGGCCCTGGCGTTGCCACCGGCGGTCGACCCCTCAAACTGCATATCTGCGTAAGTGCACGCTGTGGACGGTTCCCAGCAGAATCAGGAACGTCGCGAGATTCGAGCCGCCATAGCTCATCAGCGGCAGCGGCAGCCCTGTCACCGGAAGCTTGTTGACCACCATGCCCACGTTGACTGTGATGTGGAACAACAGCAGGGCGGCGACGCCCATTGCCAGCAGCGTTCCCTGAGCGTCCGCTGAGGCCTGTGAGATCTCCACGATTCTTCGGAGCAGGGCGAGGTAGAGCGTCAGCATCACGATCACTCCGATGAATCCCTCTTCCTCCGCGAAGGAGGCGAAGATGAAGTCCGTGTGCGAGGTCGGCAGGAAGCGCAGCTGGGTCTGCGATCCCAGCAGGTGGCCTCGGCCCCAGATGCCCCCAGAGCCGACCGCAATCTTCGACTGCCGAACCTGGTAGCCGATGCTGCGGGGGTTCTCCTCGGGATCCAGGAAGCCGGCGATGCGGTCCTTCTGGTACGGCTTGAGCATCGACCAACCCACCGGAACTAGGATGGCCACGATCACGCAAGCCACCACCACATGGCGTGCCCGAAGCTTCGAGAGGAACAGAGCCATGCCCAGGATAGGCAGCATGCTCAAGGCGGTGCTCAGGTCCGGCTGGACCACCACCAAGCCGACCGGGACGCCAAACAGCGCCACGACCGCAATCAATTCGCGAGCCCTAGGGTGCCTAGATAGGAACTCGCCACAGTAGCGTGCTACGACCAAGAGTAACACGACCTTCATGAACTCCGAGATCTGCACCTTGTACCCGAACGGAGTCGTCAGCCAGCGCTTGGAGCCGTTGATCGGATCCGTGAAGAGCAGGATCGCGAGCAGCAGCAGGACTCCGCAAATCCAAAGCAGCGGCGCCGCTTGGACGCTCCGGTGATAGTCGATTCGCGACGCTAGCCAGAAGAGCCCCAGTCCGAGCACAAGCCAAAGGCAGTGCTGCGTCCATGCTGCCGAGAACTGGGTGTTGAGCGTTGCGCTGTAGACCTGCCGCAGGCCAAGCAGCGTGATCGCCAGCGTCAGGCCGATCAGCACCCAGTCGCTTCGCTGCGACGAGCCCGAGACCGCGCCGTCTGTCATCGCGAGAACTCGCTCTGCGGTCGCACGGAACCTCTCCCAGACCGTCTCGGGCTGGACGCGTCAGCTCTCATCCGGCACCGTCCGCTCCACGGGGTCCTGACGGCGACCCGCCTGTCGCTTGGGCCTGAAGTCCGCTCGAGTCCTGCAGCACTGCCGGTGCGCGGTTGGCTTGCCAAGTGGCCATGATGTCCCGCGCCACCGCTGCCGCGTAGTAGCTGGCCTTGCCGTTCTCCAGGAGGACGGCGACGACAATCTCGGGGTCGTGGCAGGGAGCGAACCCTACGAACCAGGCGTCGTCCTCGAAGTCCTCCCTCTTCGCCCGCAGGCGCAAGTCGTTCGACACGCGCTGCGACGTTCCGGTCTTGCCACAGACTTCAATTGTGCGAAGACGCGCCTGGCCCCCCGTGCCTGCGCCGTTTACGACGGTCCACATGGACTTGCGAATGGTGTCCAAGTGATCTGGATCGATGGACCTGACGCGCGCCGGCGGTGCGTCCTGTGCGTGGGCCCCATCCTGGCTGCGAGGGATCAGCCGCGGCTGATGCCAGACGCCGCCCATTGCCAGTCCGCCGACCGCATGCGCGGCCTGGATCGGCGTGACCGCCATGGCCCCTTGGCCGATCGCGACGATGATCGTCTCTCCTGGATGCCAGGGCTGCAGTGTGTGCCGCACCTTCCAGAGCTCGTCCGGCACGAGCCCCGGCACCTCGTCGGGAAGGTCAATGCCGGTTCTCACGCCGAGGCCTCCCATCCGCGCGTAGCGGGCCAGCGTGTCGATGCCCAGCTTGTGCCCCAGCCGGTAGAAGTAGACATCGCACGACAGCGCGATCGCCTCCACGAGCGACACCGTGCCGTGCCCTCCCCGCTTGTGGCAGCGGTAGAACCGCGACCCAAACTGCAAGCCGCCCGGGCAGTGGACCTTATAGTCCGGGCCGGCTATGCCCGCCTCGAGTCCGGCGAGGCCCACGAACGGCTTGAAGACCGATCCCATGGCGTAAGTTCCCTGCACTGCCCGGTTGAGCATCGGTGTGCCGGTGTCCGAGTTCAGTTCGAACCACCCTTCGCGCGTGTGGCCCACCACGAACTGGTTCGGGTCGTACTCGGGCGCACTGGCCATCACGAGCACCTCACCGTTGCGCGGATCCAGCGCCACGACGGCGCCCTTGCGGCCCTCCAGCCCCATCTCGGCCACGGTCTGCAGATCCAGGTCGATTGTGAGCGTGAGTTTCCGGCCCGGTGTCGGCTCCACCTCTCCGAGTAGCTCCAGATGGCGGCCCATGCTGTCCACGAGCACGCGCCTGCTGCCGTCCTTGCCAGCCAGCCAGTGGTTGTACACCCGCTCGAGACCGCTCTTGCCAATCTTGGTGCCGAACTCGTGCAGCAGAAACTCGCGCGAGTTCAGGTCCCCCCTGCTGGCGTCGCCCACGTATCCGATTGCGTGCACCGCAACTGACGACGCGGGGTACTGTCGTCGACTGTCCTTGATCAGGTCGACGTGCGGGAACTCGCTTCGATTGGCCTGCAGGAAGCTGATCTCCTCGACCGAGAGTCCCTCCTTGAGCTTCACGTAGCTGGACCAGCCGTAGTCAGAGGCGTTCCGCCATTGACCCAGGAGGGCCTTGAGGTCGATGTTCAGCCCGGCGGCGATGCGGGCTAGGCTCTCGTAGTGGTGGTCGCTCGGATTGACAAGCACCGACTGTCCGATCCGACTCTGAACGATGATGCGCCCGTGGCGGTCGAGGATGTTGCCGCGCGAGGCTCGGATCGGCAGCAGCCCGATCCGGTTCTCGTCCGCCAGGGCGGCGTACTGGCTGTAGCCGATGACCTGGATCTCCCAGAACGCCGCTGCGAGCACCGTCACGACCAGCAGCGCCACGACCTGGAACGCCAAGGTCCGCCGCCTCGGCGCTTGGTAGCGTCGAGTGTGCTGCCAGGTCATCGTGATTCTGTCAGTCTCTCGACAAGAGGACGGACCGCCAGGACAATTCCGCCGTGCAGAACCGCGAGCGCGGTCCAAAGTTGCACCTGCGGCGAAACCGCATCCCCGACAAGGACGCTCCGGATGAGGTGGAGCAGCAGTTCATGCAGCCAGTAGGCGACCGCGAAGATTGCGCAGAAGATCGTCGGCAGCTCCACCCTCAGCATTTGCTTCGTCATTACGGTCGATGCGGCCAGGATCGTGTAGACCAGGCCAAACACTCCGAGCGGCCCGTAGGTGAGGCCGTCCTGCAGCCAGCCGACCAGGGCGCCGATCAGTGCGGTGGTGACGTACGAGCGATGCTTGAGGGCAATCCAAACGAGCGAAAGCAGGCAGAGGTTGATCGCGTTCAGGCTCGGGTGCAGGACCGTCAGCAGCATCTGCACGCTCAGCGCCGCCGTGGCGATCGCCAGCGAGGGCAGGAACTGCACCTCCCGCCCAAGGGCCAGGCCTCCGGCAGCAGCGAGCCCGGGCCTGACCGGCATCAGTCGTTCTCCTCGCGCCCCATCCCGAGTGCTTGGAGCGAATCCGTCGCCTCGCTGAAGTCTGGCGGACCGGTTCCGCTCAGCACGCCAACGCCCGTGCCCTCAGCCTCCAGGACCCGCCGGTACACGAACTTGATGCGGTCCGCTTCAGTCTCGGCGACCACCTCGGCTTCCGAGCCGTCCACTCCGTCGACGGCGGCGGGGCGCATGCCGTGCCACCGGGCCATGAGGCCTTCCGGAAGCTCCTCGTGCTCACGGTCCGTCACGACAAGGACGGAGGCGATGCGGTCAAGTGCCACGAACGGCTGCACGTACGCCGTGTGCGCTTCGATGCCGGACTCCACTCGGCTCACCCTACCCACCGGCAGGCCACGCGGAAAGATGCCGTCCTGGCCGGAGGTGAACACTGGCTCTCCCACCAGGATCCTCACGGATGGAGCGACGAACTCAACCACGCATTCCGTCCCCGTGCCTCGGAGCACACCCGGTGCGCCGCTGTGGCCCAGGAGAACGCCGGCGCCAGCACGGGCGTCGCTGATCAAGAGCGCGACGCTCGAGGAGCCGTAGACTGCTTCCACCTTGCCCACGATGCCATCGCCGGCGACCACGGCCATGCGTTGCTTCAGACCGTGCCGGCTGCCCTTGTTGAGCACGATCTCGCTGGCGGTGCGGGTCGGACCCCGATGGACGATCGTGGCCTCGAGCATCGCTGAGTCCAGGCGCTGTGCGTAGGCCTCCAGCTCCGTGCTGCGGCCCACCTGCAGCAGCTTCTGGCGCAGGAAGTGGTTCTCCACCTTCAGGCGGTCCGCTTCGGCGTCGAGGCGCCGGTTCTCCTGGCCAGCGTTCACCAGCCACACGTAGCGGCCCCACAAGCCGCCCACAGTCGAGATCCCGGCCTGCACGGCTGCTTGGACCGGCAGGATCACAGCACCGCTCCAGTAGCTCAGCCGCGTCCGGCCGGACGCGTCGCGCACCTGCTGGCCGATCAGGAGCACCTGGCCCGACACCAGCGCTCCGAGCAGCAACGAATTGAGCCTTCGACGGCCGTGCAGGGCCCAAACCATGGTGACGCGTCTTGGTGCCGCTACCTCCTTCCCTACGGCAGCGAGATCCTCCGGAGCAACTTGAAGTCGCTCAATAGCCTACCTGTACCAAGCACAACACATTGCAGGGGGTTCTCCGCGATGGATACGGGGACGCCGGTCTCTTCCCGAATACGCGAGTCCAGATCGCGCAGCCGCGCACCACCCCCGGTGAGCACGATGCCTCGATCACAGATGTCGCTGCTCAGTTCAGGGGGTGTGTTCTCCAATGCGTCGCGAATCCCACGCATGATCCGGTCGACGTTGTCCGAAAGCGCGTGGCGGATCTCCGCATCGGTAATCTTCACGGCGCCCGGCACACCCATCGCCAAGTTGCGTCCCTTGATGATCATCGTTTTGGGCTTGTCGATCTCCATCGCCGACCCGAGGCTGATCTTGATCTTCTCGGCCGAGTGCTCTCCGATCATGAAGTTGTGCTTGCGCTTCAAGTGCTGCTGGATCGCGTCGTCCATGGCGTTTCCGGCCACGGGAATCGAGCTTGCGTAGACGATTCCGGAGAGCGAAATCACGGCGATGTCGGTGGTGCCGCCGCCAATGTCCACCACCATGCTGCCGGCGGCCTCGGTGATGGGCAGGCCGGCGCCGATCGCCGCCATCATCGCCTGTTCGACGAGATGCACCTCGCTCGCGTTGGCGCGCAGGGCGGAGTCGATGACGGCGCGCCGCTCGACGTGCGTGATCTGGCTCGGTACGCCGATGATGATGCGCGGATGCACGAGCGTGCGTCGGTTGTGCGCCTTGGCGATGAAGTAGGTCAGCATCCGCTCGGCGATCTTGAAGTCGGCGATCACCCCGTCGCGCATGGGGCGGATGGCGCTGATCGACCCAGGCGTGCGTCCGACCATGCGCTTGGCCTCGGTGCCCACGGCCTCGATCTCGCCGCTGGGAGTCTTGAGGGCGACGATCGACGGCTCGTCCACGACAACCCCCATCTCGGCCACGTACACGAGCGTGTTGGCGGTCCCGAGGTCGATGGCCAGATCGTGCGAGAACAGCGATAGCAGGGACCGGATTCTCATAGGCTGGCGCCCCCATGCCAGTCTGGGGCTGGTAGCAGGTGTAACGGTACAGGCAAAGTGGAAACGGCCCGTGGTCGCGGGCTCTCGGGTGGCTACAATCCGCGGCGGTTGCTGTGTCTACAGGGCACTGCCGCGGCCAACACGATCGATCATCCTATCACCGTAATCCCATTAGGCTCAATTCGCGAAACGTGTGCATTGGAGTGCCAGGGAGGCGAGCAGGCAAGCCCGCGGGGAGGGCTGGCTGGCCAGACCGATCTCCCGATGCCAGCGCAGATGGTTGCCGAGGCACTTCGTCGCCACGCCGTGGAACGGCAGCAGGAACTGCTGCAGCTGCCGGTGGCGCTGGTTGACCGTCTGGATGGGGTGGCTGCCGCGCAGGCGCTGCCCGTCCGCCCGGGCAGCCCGTCCACCGTCCGTCACCAGCACGGCGTCGGGAGCCCGCAGCGGCTTCCGACGCCGCCTGCAGGTTCGCCTGGCTGGCCGTCTCCAGGACCGCGCCCGCCGTCCCGCCCCCGCGGGCCGTGGCCACCCGCACCGGCACCGGCTCCCGCGACAGGCCGTGCCGCTGGCCCGGCAGCGCGGGCAGCGCCGTCTCTCGTCGATGCGCAGCTCGATCGCGGCCAGGGCGGCCGCTTCGTCCCCCTGCTTCTGGGCGACCTGCTGCAGCCGCTCCCGCTGGGCCGTCGTCAGCTGCTCCACCCCGGCCAGCCAGCGCTGGAACTCCTCGTTGGTCATGGGCTCCAAGTCCCTCATTCGAAATTAATTATATTATATAAAAATCAAAATACAAACATTCAACGAATTTAACCTCCTGTTAACACTGCGGACGCCCTCTGCACGGCTGTGCAGAGGGCCTGCGCCAGCCTCGTCGACCCTTGCCGTCGGTCTTGGTCCGACCCTACACTCGAAGACTGGATCGCCCCGGTGAGTGACGCCGACGAGGGCTGGTCCCGAAGGAGGCCACCATGGAGAAGCTACGCGTCGCAGTGATTGGCACCGGCTTCGTCGGGCGCGTGCACGTCGAGAACATCCGCCGCCAGACGGACGCGGAACTCGTCGCCATCGCGGACCAGAACGCCGAGCTCGCCGCGTCGTTCGGGGAGGTCCTGGGGATCGAGCGTGCCGAGGGCGACTACCGCACCCTGCTGGCGGACCCGAGCATCGATGCAGTGCACATCTGCACGCCCAACCACACGCACTTTCCGATCGCCCGCGATGCGATCGCAGCGGGCAAGCACGTCCTCTGTGAGAAGCCGCTTGCGATGAGCGCGGCGGAGGCCAGCGAACTCGTGCAGCGCGCGCAGGACTCCGGTGTCGTGCACGCCACCAGCTACAACCTGCGCTTCTATCCGAACGTTCAGCAGATGCGCCGGATGGTCGCAACCGGAGACGTGGGCGAGGTGCTGGCCGTGCAGGGCAGCTACGTGCAGGACTGGCTCTTCTACGACACGGACTACAACTGGAGACTCGAGCCAGAGGTCGGAGGGAGCTCGCGCGCCATGGCCGACATCGGTTCGCACTGGTGCGATCTGCTGGAGCACGTCACGGGCCGCCGGATCACGGCTGTTTGCGCGGAGCTGGCAACGTTCCATCCAGTCCGCAAGAAGCCGAAGAGGGCTATCGAGACGTATGCCGGCAAGATCCTGTCCCAGGAGGACTACGAGGACCGTCCCATCGAAACCGAGGACTTCGGCGCGATTCTGCTGCGGTTCGACGGCCGCACTCGCGGGTCACTGACCGTGAACCAGGTTGCGGCGGGCCGCAAGAACCGTCTGGCGATCGAGATCTACGGCACCCGCTGCGGGATGTCCTGGGACGGAGAGCGCCCCAACGAGCTCTGGATCGGACGCCGCGACGGCAACAATGAGATCCTCGTCAAGGATCCATCCCTGCTGGAGGCGGGGGCACGGTCGTTCGCGGACCTGCCTGGCGGTCATGCCGAAGGCTACGCGGACACGTTCAAGCAGTTCTTCCGGCGGTTCTACGGGGCGTGCCGCGACCGCACCCGAGTGAACGAGATTCCGGGCTTCGACGCGGGCCTGCGGCAGCTTCGGCTAGTCGAGGCCGTCCTGCAGAGCCATGCGGAAAGCGCCTGGGTCCCGGTCGACTAGGCTCGAACCTCAGCGGCGCGGGCGGAGCCAACGGCTCGGGAAACGCAACTGGCGCGGGATTCCGGCATTCCTTCAGCTGCATCTCTCTAGGCGGGATGCATAGCTGACGCTCAGTGCGCACACATACAATGAGCGACATGCGCCGTCCTGATCCGTTGGAAGTCGGGTTGATGTTCTGGACTGGCGGCGAGCTGGGCCACGACCTACCGCCGGCGGAGATCGCCGCATCCGTGCGCTCGCTTGGTGTGCGGTGCGGTCAGATCGGGGTCCATGGAACCGCACCGCTGGGCGACGGTGCGGTGGCCGCCTGGCGGGCTGCCATCGACAGCGAGGGGCTGTCGGTGGTGACGGCGTTCGCTGGGTTCTCGGGCGAGAGTTACGCCAGCATCCCGATCTGTGCGCAGACCGTTGGATTCGTGCCCAGAGCGACCCGCGAGGAACGAGAGCGGCGGATCCACGACATTGTGGACTTTGCGGCGGCGCTTGGCATCCCCAGTCTTGCGGTCCACATCGGCTGCGTCTCCGAGGATCCCGACGATCCCGATCGTGTCGCCGTGCGGGATCTGGTGCGAAGGGTGTGCGACCACTGCGACCACCACGGGCAGACTTTCGCCCTCGAGACCGGCCAGGAGTCGGCAGCGGACCTGCTGGCGTTCCTTGGCGAGGTTGACCGGCCGAACCTAGGTGTCAACTTCGACCCGGCCAACATGATCCTGTACGGTTCGGGCGAACCACTGCCAGCGCTGGAGCTGCTCAAGGACCACCTGCTTACGGTGCACTGCAAGGACGGTACGTGGCCCGAGCAGGAGGGTGAATGGGGCATCGAGACTCCGCTGGGCGACGGTGACGTCAACATGGCTGTCTACGTCGACAAGCTGCGGTCGATCGGCTACCAGGGTCCGCTAACGATCGAGCGGGAGATCGTTGGCGAGGAGCAGCGCAAGGACATCGCTCGTGCGATCGCCCTGCTGAATGAACTGCGGGAGCGGACCTCCGCATAGAAGTTGCTCGCTCTCGGGATGGTTGCGAGTTGAGGTCGTGCGACGCCTCGCCGTAGTCGCCGCGCTGGGTCTGGCGCCGGAGTTATTCGGTGACGACGCGCTCCGTCAGGCAGCCGAGGCGATCGAGCAGAACGATTTCCCAGCAGCCATTTCGCATCTTGTGGAAGCGCTGACCGACGATCCGAACAACGTCAACGCCCGTTTCAACCTCGCCTACGCCTACCAGGCAACCGGAGCCGAGAGCGAGGCGATCGAGGAGTACTTCAGGATCGTGGAGCAGCAGCCCGACCTGGCGCCGGCACGCCAGAACTTGGGCACGCTGCTCATGCGGGGGCAGCGATTCGGCGCGGCCGCCCGGCAGTTCGCCCACCTCGCTAGCCTGCAGCCCGAGGATACGGCGCTCCAACTGCAACTGGCCGACTCCAGCCTGCGTGCCGGAGACGCCGAAACGGCTGTGTCCGCCTATCGCCGTGCAGTCGAGATGGGCGAGGAGTCGCTCGATGTCCTCGTTGGATTCGCCGGCGCCCTAGTCAATACAGGCCGCCTCATCGAGGCTGTGCCCGTCTACCTGCGTGCGACACGGATCGACGCGAGTGTCGAGGAGCTTCTACTGGTCGTCGCCGAGAAGCTGCAAGCCGCCGGCCTTCGCGAGGACGCAATGGAGCTGTACCGGCGCTACGCGCGCAATCGACCAGACGACCCTAACATCCAGCACCAGCTGGGCCTGCTTCTTCTGGAGGAGGGAAACCTTCGCGCGGCAAGAGCCGTCTTAGAGCGTGCCGTAGCATCGGAGCCGACGGCGGACCGGCATGCGGCACTGGCCGAAGTGTTCCGACTGGAGGGCATGAAGGACACAGCGACCAATCATCTCCGGCTTGCGGCGGAGGCGGCTCCTGAGAACGCCGACTATGGTGTCCGCTACGCCACAGCCCTTCTGCAGAACCGTCAATTCAAGGAAGCGGTGGACCAGTACCTTGTCGCTTGCCAAGCGGATCCGTCGTCGCAGGAAGCATGGAACGGCCTCGCCCTAGCCGCGTATCAGCTCGACAACTTCGCCGGGGCGCTCAAGGCCCTGCAGAACGCGGAGTCGCTCGGTCCAGCGCCACCCGCAAGCGTTTACCTCAAGGCCGTCGTATCGGATCGGCTGCAGTACTACGAAGAGGCGCAGGCAGCCTACCGGGCCTTCCTCGAATTGCAGCCGGCCATGCCAGACGAGGTCTGGAAGGCCGAACAGCGGCTGAGCACTCTCGCCAAGGTTCTCAAGAAGCGATGAGGACTGCCGCTCTCGCCCTCGCCCTACTCGGACCGCTAGCCCTGTCCGCTCTGGCCCAGGAGACAAGCCTTGCAACGGTCGAGGCAATCTCTGACCCAGAACGACGCTCGAAGGAGGCCGTAAGGTACGCCCAGAGGACCTTGGACAGGGCGGTGCGAGCCTACCGCGGCGGGGACGCGGAGACGGGCCGGGCCGAACTCGGCAGAGTCGCCGATGCGGTGGACCTTGCCGTGGCGTCGCTGGAGTCGACCGGTCGGCATCCGCGCAAGCACCCGCGGCCCTTCAAGAACGCCGAGATTCAGACCCGCAATCTCATCAGGCAGATGCAGCAGGCCCAGCGCCAGGCGCACTTCGAGGACTTCGAGGACTACGACGCTCCAATCGAACGAGTCTCGAAGGCCAACCGAAAGCTGCTGCTTGGCATCATGAGCAGCAAGAAGTAGATTGAGTGTGCCCATGCTCATACGACCTGCTTTTCTGGCGCTCCTCGCGGCCGGCACCCTAGCGGCGCAGGAGCTGCCATCCGGGCGGGACTTCCTGACGGACTACGAGGTTGACGTCCTGCGCGAAAAGCAGGCCGTCCGCGACCGCATCACCACCTACATCAAGTTTGCCAGTCTTCGACTGGAGCTCATCGACCAGTTCACCAAGACTGAGGAAGCGGGAACCGGTGCGAAGGTGCACAGGAACTTGGAAGAGTACAGCTCGATCATCGCGGCCATCGACACCGTGATTGACGATGCGCTTGCGCGCAATCGGCCCATTGAGAACGCGTTGGAAGGTCTGCTCACCGCGGAAGAGCGATTCGAAGTACGGCTGACTGCCCTTCAGGAACACGAGGCGGATGATGCTTGGCGCTACGAGTTTGCCCTGGAGGACGCCATAGCGATTACGCAGGACAGCATGGAGCTGCTGGCGGAGGATCTGGGGGACCGCAAGCGCGAAGTCCTGGTCCAGGACAAGCGGGACGAGCGTCGCCAGCTCGAGTCGATGACGCCGGAGCGCCGCAAGGAAGTTGAAAAGGAACGCAGCGACCGGAGCGCCGCGGCCACTGAACGCGAGACCAAGCGCCCGAGCCTGCTGCGACCTGGCGAAAAACTTGGCGGCGACAAGTAGCTCCGCCGAGGCGGGCGGGGCTCGCACCTAACGTACAGGCAGCTGGACTACGTTGCTGCGGGCGCCGCGAATGGTCACCTCGACCTCGGCCATGCCCGACGGGACGCTTTGCGGCACGATGAACTCCACTTGGTATACGCCTGCCAAGCCCGGCGTGGAGCCCGAATACTCCACTTGTGCCGGAAAGCTGCCGACACTGACGGTCGCTCGATGCACAGTCTGCAGGAAGTCAGCAGTGCCTCGCCCATTCGGCACAGGCTCCACGAGCGGGCCGTTGCCGGTCATGAGCGCGTAGACCAGCTCGCCCCGTTCGGCAGGGTGCTCGGGGGTCACCAGCGATCCGTCGGCATGGAAGAGTTCAGGGACGATTGAGCCGTCCGTGTCGATGAACGAGAGGACGCCGGGTGCCACGTCGTCTAGGTTCACCGTGAGGGGAGCGCTCGCGACGGAAGTCCCGTGACGCCCACGGGTACGGATCTTTAGGTGGGCAAAGTTCAGCCCGGCGAGCTCCCAGGGAACTTGGAGGTTGGCCTGTCCCTGTTCGACCAGATGGAGACGCGCGGGGACGCTGATACCCAGTTCGGGGTGGTCGAAGCTGGCGCTGGTGCCCTGCAGCGCGATCGGGAGGAGCGATCCCTTCGGCACGCCCGTGAACTCACCGAGATGTCCGCCGAGGACGATCATCAGCGAGCCAGGGGCGACCGGGTGTCCCACTTCGTACCGTGCGAGGCTCATGGCCTCGTCCACTACAGGGCGGTCGAGCACTGCTTCGAACGAGAACGAAACCTCGACTCCTCCACACGTCGCCACGACTTCCTGCAGTTTGGACGTCGAGGTGTACTGGACGCGGGCCTGCGCAACTCCGAACTCATCGGTCCTGGTGGACGACGAGAGGATTTGGCCATCACCGGACCGCACTGCGAAGCCGACCGCTGCGTTGGCGACCGGCACCCCGAACCTGTCGATCCACTTGCCCCTGAGAGTGCGACGCGAACCCTCGCCGTAGACACCGAACTGATGCTCACCGGCGAGGGCATAGCCATCGCTTGCGGCTCCCGTTCCGCGCACGAAGTAGAACGGGAGCCTCAGCATCCGGGCGCCGTCGCGTGAGCGGAAGAGATCAAGAGTCCCTTCGTAGGAGCCCGGCGTCTGGGGGGATCCTTCCATGGTCACGGTCACCTCCACGAACTCGTTCGGTGCGAGGTCGAAGTCGGACAGTGCTGGTGCGCCTCCGATCCGCACCATGGACGTTATGCTTGCGTACCCTTCGACTACCGCTAGACGGTAGGTCTCAAATCGCGCGGTGCGGTTTGTGAGTAGGAATGTTTGGGGTGCGGGCGGTCTTCCACGGGGAAGAATCCCGAAGCTCACGGAAGATGGCGTCGCCGTGACCTCCGCTGACAACGCACGCTGAATGTCCAGCAGCCCTCCGCCGACCGCTCCGGCCTCCGCTCGCCCCCCGTCCTCCAAGATCACGTCCCGTGCTTGGTTGACAAGGGCTGACGCCACCTCGCGGGCCGTGAAGTCAGGATTTCGCTGCCAGACCAGGGCAGCCGCGCCCGCGACGAAGGGTGCGGCGACGCTGGTGCCCTCGAACTGCTCGAACCCGTTCGGGCGAAACCCTGGATCGCGCCAGTCTGGTCGGGCAGCGGCCGTCAGGATCGACTCGCCTGGCGCTGCGAGGTCGGGCTTGATGAGCAGCCCGGCAGTCGGTCCGCGCGAGCTGAACGTGGCTACCCGGCTCCACTCCGTTGGCTCCGCGACGGGGGTGGCTTCCAGCGTCACGACTAGACTTGGCGTCGTGCTCGCGGCTTGCAAGAGGCGAGCTCCGTCCGTGGAACTGATCATGTAGGCCGGAATGGACGTCTCCTCCAGCGTCGCCATCCGCACCAGTTCCGCTTCGTCCGCGTGATTGACCACGATGACGCCCGTCGCACCCGCCCTGTAGGCCAGTTCGACCTTGTCCACGAACCAGCAGTCGCCGCGATCCACCACGGCGATCCTCCCCGCAAGCGACGCGTCGCCGTAGTCCTGGCAGCCGAGCCGGTTATCGTGGTTCGCGGCGATCGCGAGCGTTCCTGTCAGCGTGCCCGAGACGGACGGACCCGAGCCACTGAAGGCTCGATACGTCAATCCGCCCACACGAACGCTCTCGACGATGCGCCTCGCGTTGCCGACTGCGCCCACGGCCAGGACATCGGGGGCGATGGCCGGGGACCCGATCCCACTCCGCTTCGGCATGCCGTCGGGTCGAACGCCCCCGCGGTTGCCAGCAGAGGCGACGACCACGACTCCGAAGTCCACAACGGCGCTCTGGGCTGCAGCTGCGAGTGGGTCGCACAGTGCCAGCGGGTCCGACTCGCCGCATACCCGGCCCGTAGAGTCCCAGGGATAGGGCGCTGGTGTGCCAAGGCTGATGTTGAGAATGTCCATGCCGTCCGCGACGGCGTCGTCGATCGCCGCGATCACGGCCTGAGTGCTCGTGGACTCATGGACCCCGGGTGTGCCGATGACCTTGTAGATGCCGAGGTGGGCGCCGGGTGCGATGCCCTCGACGCTGTCACCGGACTCCAGCCCCACACTCCGGCCGGCCGCGATCATCGCGACCGCTGTGCCGTGACCGCTGGCGTCGGCTGGCGACAGGTCGTCCGGTGTCGAGGTCTCCGGCACCCCCGAGTTCTGCATCCGCATGTAGCTCCGTACGGCGATGACCTTGGCGCTGGCGTACGGCAGATCCTGCGGTCGTCCCCTGGGGTAGCCCACCGGCATCGTGAGCGAGTCGGACCGGAACGCCGGATGGTTGAAGTCCAGGCCGGAGTCGATGATGCCAATGCGCATGCCACTGCCGTCCGTGCCATGACCGGACGCGCCCTGCCTCGCTGCTGCTAGCCGCAGCAGATCCGAGCGAGCCACTTCATCAATCTGGCCGCGCATGGGTCGTGACGGCACCACCGCGCGCACGCCATCTACCATTTGCAGAAGACTTGCCTGCAAGGGAGTGGCGCGCACGAAAACGGCGTTCAGAACGTTTTCCGCGGTTCCGACGATGTCGGCGCCGGTGCGTTCGATCGACTCCCGCACGGGCTCCTGACTGCGCTGCACCGCACGCGCCAGTGCAGCTGTACTGGTGGCCGCGACGCGTCTCGGTCCCTGCCACTTCCCAGGAGATTCCCGCGCCAGCTTCGAGCGTTCGCCCACCGACGGAGCCGCGAGCAGGACGGTGTAGTGCCCCGGTCCAGGCTCCGTCGAAGGGAGCACCTGCCCTCCGGCCAGAGGCGTGATCGCCAAGGCCAGAATCGCGATGAGCGAAGCCGACGTTCCCTGCCTGCGGAAGAAGAGCACGCATACACTTTGACATCGGGACCGCGCTACAGGTTTCTGCGTTTCCTCGCCGCTGCCGGTCGGCGGCAGGGGCGCTGTCCATCGGTCGGCTCCGTACAATGGCACTCGATGGGCTTGCGTAGCGCGACGTTCGCGTTCTGCGCCCTGCTCGCATGGTCCTCCTTGGCCTGGGGGCAGGCGGAATACCGCGTCTACGAGGATCGGCCACGGCTGTTCCTGACTGCCGACCGGTTGGCTCGCCTCGAAAAGGAAGCGGGTCGCCAGTCACCGCTGTGGCAGACCTTCGACAAGCTGGCTGCCACAGGATCCAGCCTTCCGGAGCCGCTGCTGGTCGGTGCGCTGCGGTACCGGGTGGTGGACGACGTTGACGCCGGCCGCGAAGCGGTCCGGACCAGCGTCCGTAACGTCGAGGATGGAATCGACACGGCCGCCGAGTTGCGGGAGGTCTCCCTTGTCTACGACTGGTGCCATGCGCTGCTTGAGGAGCAGGACCAAGGCATTCTGCGGGACGGGCTGGCGGCGGCGGTGACGGACGTCCTGCCGCTCGGCAACGTCGATGTCGGTTTGCTCCGGGCCGCTGTCCTAGCGTCGATCACGCTCGCTGGCGACTGGGACGGTTCGGAGTCGGCCCTTGCGGCCCTGCTGGGAGGCCAGTGGCAGAGCGAAATTGCCCCACGTGTCGCGCAGGGCGATCTGAGCGACGACGGCTTGGCCCTGGTAGCGCTGCTGGAGATGTGCATCGCCGTTCGACACAACCTGGAGATCGACCTGTTGCGCAGCGCGGGTGACGCGTCGCTCTCGCTGGCTCGCACACGACTGCTCAGCTACTTTCCCCAGGACATCAGCACCGCCCATGGTCGCGCGCGGCGGCCGTCCTTCTTCGGAGCCGATGAGGAGGCGGCCGGGATGCAGGCTCCGTTCTATCGGATCGCGGACCTGCTTCTGGTCGCTTATCAGCCCAACCCCCGTGAATTCCAGTTCCTGCAGGGCTGGCTGAGGGACGACCGCTACGTGATGCGTTCGGCCATGATGGCCCCTTACGAGTTCCTCTGGCTGAATCGCTATCTGCCAGGGCTGACGCCACAGTCCGCTCCCCTTCTGGACTTCGACCAGGTCCGCGGACGCCTCTTTGGCCGTTCCGTCTGGGAGCGCCCCGCGACGTGGATCGGCTACGCCGACGGCAGCCTGCAGATCCTGAAGGAGGGCGAGCTGATGGTGTCCTCGAGCTTCGAAGACCTGCCGCCCATGTTCTTTCCAGATGCCGCCGTTGTGCCAATGGTGCCCGACAGCAGGGTCGTGATCGACTGGCAGCCGAACCGTGCGAAGGCGCCGGAGACCGCCACTATCTACCTGGTCGGCCTCGACGCGGGCGAGACCTATGGCCTCAAGGTCGGCTCCCGGCCGGCAAAGCTCGTCGATGCCGCGGTCGGTGGTGTGATCAAGCTGTGGACCGACCCGCTGATGAGGAAGCAGAACCGGATCGATCTGCGCAAGAAGGTGCGGATCGAGGTGAAGCGAACGCTGAAGCCCACCGCTCCCGGAAGGGCACCTCCTTCACTGCGTCGCTAGGTCTTGGCGGCCGGGCCTAGATGGGATTCAGCCGACGGACAGACCTGAGACAGGCTGCACTCCGCACAGCGGGGCTTGCGCGCCTTGCACACCTTTCGACCGTGATGAATGATCTGGTGCGAGTACCGGACCCATTGGGTCCGAGGCAGCAGTTCCATTAGGGAGCGCTCGATCCTTTTGGGATCGGTTGCTTCGGTCAGCCCTAGCCGCTGGGAGATGCGCTGCACGTGCGTGTCAACGACCACACCGGTCGCCTTGTTGAACCAGGTTCCCGTGACCACGTTGGCAGTCTTGCGCGCAACGCCCGGCAGGGTTAGGAGCTGCTCCATGCGATTCGGCACCTTGCCCCCGTAGACTTCCACGATCCTCTGGGCCGCCCCCTTCAGGGACTTGGACTTGTTGCGGAAGAACCCGGTCGTTCGCACGATCTGCGCAATGTCCTCCACCGGTGCGGACGCCACAGCCTCGACGGTTGGATAGGTGCCGAAGAGCTCGGGCGTGACCATGTTGACGCGCTTGTCCGTGCACTGCGCGGAGAGGATGGTCGCGGCCAGCAGTTCCCACGCGCTGCGATGGTGCAGTGCGCACTCTGCATTGGGGTAGTCCTTCTTGAGCAGCCGAAGGATGCGCCGGGAACGGCGCTTCCGGTCCGCCTGCGGCCCTATTGGCTGTGCTTTGCCCATGGTGGCAATCGTAGAGGACGCGGTACGTATGGGGGGGGGGGGGGCGTCAGTGCTGGCGAGCGTGGAGTGTGTTCGCGATTTCCCGTTCGCAGGCCAAGACCTCTTCGCGCCGCTGATCTACGCTCCAGCCGAGCGAATCCGCTACGACCGCGGCGGCGTCCTCGACCCAGCTTGGCTCGTATTCTGCATCAAACGCCGCCCCCGTCCTGCGCAGAAGGATGTCGCCGAGCGTTCTCGCCTTCTCATGCCGCACCGCGAACACGAGTTCCCCGACCGTGGTTTCCGTGCCTGCAGCGAAAGGGCGATCTAGGCTTGTGTGCTTGGACAGGAGGGAAGCTACAGCTCCCGAGCGAGGTCCATAGTGGCGGCCGATGCGGGACTCTTCGAGCACTGGGGGTGGGGGATGCGCATGGGGGGCCGATTTCCGTGGTCCAAGGCCGAGCCTACGCCGCACGACTCGCAGCACTTGAGCTGCAAAGGTCGGTGCTGTGGTGAGCTTGCCTCCCGCCATGGTGAGCAGGCCGCCGATGCCGTCCACTTGCGCATGGTCGACGAGCGCATGGCTCCGCGATGCGCGCTGCAGGCTGCCACTGTCCATGCGTAGCAGTGGACGCGCCCCGCAGTAGGCGTACAGAACGTGATTCCTGGCGAGGCCCGCGGTTGGCATCAGTAGATTGGTCTCTTTGATCAGGTACTGGATCTCCGCCTCGGTGGGTGTGGCGCGATCTGGATCGTCCGACTTGATCTCGGTGGTTCCGATCAGGTAGAGCCCGTGCCAGGGAACGATGAAGAACGGCCTCCCGTCGGACCTGGCTTCCCGGTAGATGGCGTGGATCGGTGCGCCCGGCAGATCTCGGACGACAATGTGCGACCCCAGCACCAGGGACAGTAGCCTTCTCACGGATCGCCCATCGAGGTCTTCCAGTACGCGGTCCACCCAGGCACCGGCGGCGTTCACCACGATGCGGCCCTCGAGTTCTCCGCTGAGCGTCGCTCCCCCAAGCCTTAACCCGCAGACTTCGGAGTTCCGGATCACGAGTCCTGTGACCGGCGTGTGGTTCCAGATGTCCGCCCCGCACTCCTCTGCTTGGAGCGCCGCTTCCAGTGCCAATCGCTCGGGAAACTCGGCTTGGCAGTCGAAGTACTCGAAGCTGCCGCGGAGACCCTCTGGATCCAGCTCGCCGACAAGCTGAAGGGTCTCATCCGGACCTATGGAACGTGGTCGCGGGAGGCCGTTTGCCCCTGCCAGCGCTCCGTAGAGCCTCAGGCCGGCGCCCAGGTACCACCGTGGTCTGGAATCGTCAGCGTAGGAAGGTAGTAGGAACGGCTGGGGCCGAACGATACCGGGAAACTCCCGCAGCAGTCTCCTGCGGTCCCGGAGCGACTCGCGGACGAGTCCGACTGCGAGGCTCTCGAGATATCGCAGTCCGCCGTGGATGAGACGCGTGGACCGACTCGTGATACCTGCCCCGAAGTCGAGCCTCTCGACCAGCGCCGTGCGAAGCCCCTCGCGGGCCGCCTCCCGAGCCAGCATGCATCCGTTGATGCCGCCGCCCACGATGATCAGGTCGTAACGCGTCCCTTGAGTCACAGGTTTTGCGCACGACCGGCGAACACCCCCATGGTCCTACACATCGGAAACCCATGGCCCAAACACCGTCGGTAAAGGACCCGTCACGGCTGACTGCGCCGTCGGATTGCATACCATGCAAGGAGTCGCCGGCCCCTAAGGACACGCCGGCAGATCATCGGGTCTTTGGCTGACCTCAGCACGACACTCTGCGGCATCACCCTCCGCAATCCCGTCATCGCCGCTAGCGGCACCTTCGGATATGGCGTGGAGTTCGAAGGGCATGCGGACATCGAGCGTCTGGGCGCGTTTGTGGTCAAAGGGCTTTCCCGGGAACGAATGGCCGGCAATGCCGCGCCGCGGGTCGTCGAGACGACCGGGGGCATGCTCAATGCCATTGGCTTGCAAAACCTTGGCGTCAGGAGGTTCGTCAGCGAGAAGCTTCCTCAGCTCGAGCGGTTCGGCACTCCTGTCATCGCCAACGTGTTCGGGCATTGCGTCGAGGACTATGCCGAGGTCATTCGTGTTCTGGAGGATGCACCTGGGATCGCCGCGTATGAACTCAATGTCTCGTGTCCCAACACTGAGAAGGGAGGCTTGGAGTTCGGGGTCGACGCGGCGTCCCTGCACAAGGCCGTGCTAACCGTCAAGGGCGCCTGCAGCGAACGTCCCCTGATCGTCAAGCTCTCGCCGAACGTCACCGACATTGGGGTGATGGCACGGGCGGCCGTGGATGGAGGGGCTGACGGTCTGAGCCTCATCAACACCCTTCGGGGCCTCGCGGTCGACGTGGCGACCCGGAAGCCCCTGCTGAGCGTCGGCTATGGAGGACTCTCGGGCCCTGCGATCAAGCCTGTTGCCTTGTACATGGTCCATCGGGTCGCCCAAGCCGTCAGCGTTCCCGTCGTCGGTATCGGCGGCGTCGCGACGGGTCGCGACGTTGCCGAGTTCCTGCTCTGCGGTGCAACAGCAGTGCAGGTCGGCACCGCGTCCTTCTGGGATCCCGGTGTGGTGTCTGCGCTCCCGGGTGAACTGGACGCGTTTTTCAAGAGCCAGGGCTTGAGTAGTCCTGAGGACCTACGGGGCCGTCTCGAATTTCCTAGGCCACAGGCCTAGGCGGCCATCAACTCGTGCGCCGAAGGGTCGAAGGCATGCAGGAAACCGTTCCGGGCCAGCTTGAGGATCTCTTCGTGCGAGAACCCCAGCCTTTGCAGCCCTGCCAACTCCTCCGAGAGGGAGACATCGAAGAACGTCGGATCGTCGGTGTTGATGCTCAGAGGTACGCCGGCCTCGAATAGTGCACGCACTGGATGCTCTTCGAGCGACGCGTAGACCTGAGTCCGCACATTGCTCGTTGGACAGACTTCCAACGGAATCGACCGCTCCGCCAGCATCTTCACGACCCCTTCGTCCTCAGCGGCGCGGACACCGTGCCCGATGCGTTCTACCTCAAGGTCCTCGACCGCGGTGCGCACACTCTCCGCGCCCAGCCCCTCGCCAGCGTGGATGGTTGTTCGCAGTCCCCCGTCACGTGCGATTTGGTAGGTCCGCTCGAAAAGTTGCGGCGGAGCAGGGGCTTCCGCTCCGCCGAGAGTCACCCCCACTACCGTCGGCGGTCGCTCATTGACCACCCGGCCGACCAGCTCTTCGCACGCCTCTGGGCCAAAGCTCCGCACCAGGTCGACGATCCATCTCACCCGCGGCTGGTCCGCCGAGCCCTCGTCCAGGACCGCCAAGAGGTCGCGCAGTTCAATGCCCTGCTGCAAGTACTCGGGGACTGAGACCGTGACTTCGGCATAGACAATGTTCTGGTCCCGCAGTCCCTCTCGCACGGTCTGCACGAGACCTTGAAGGTCCTGCGCGGTGCGCACAAAGTATCCGGTGAACAGATAGGCAGCAAGGAACTCCAAGAGCGACGCCTTCGCGTAGAGCGCGTCGAGCTCCTGGACGGGATCATCCGCCGCAACGATGCGTTCCACGGCGGGATGCTGCTTCATCCAGCGCCACTGTCCAATCGGTGCGCTCTCTAGGGCTTCTGCCGGCTTGTACTTGCGCACCTGCTTTCGCAGGAATGACACGGGCATGGCGCCACGGAGATGCACGTGCAACTCGGCCTTAGGCATCGCCTCGAGATCCAGATGCTGCGCAGAGAGGTCCATGCGGCGACAGCTCTATCCCTCGATATCAGAGGTCGGGGGCTTCACGGCTGTCCACAACCGCCGCGTCCGGTCCATGCGCCGACGTCACAGCGGGTTCCCCGCACCTGGGCATCGAAGAACGTACGGGATGCTCTCAGTTCTCGAACAGGGGCTGAACCCAGGCTCTCCGGCCGTTCGAGTCCTCGATGCTTGCGCGGACGTAGCCATCGCCTGCCTTGAGGCTGTACTGCGCCTCGAGGCCCTCGACCTGCTTCAGCACCCGACCACCGCTGCCGATGAAGCGCGTGCGGTGCTTCTCGTCGTCGTCCTGCTGGATGCGGATGTCGATCAGACCGTTGCTTCGCTTCTCCGACTCCAGCGTGATACCCGTCGAGGAATAGAAGTGACCCCGTTCAATGGCCTCGAGGATGGCCTTCTCGCTAAGCTCCTTGGCCCGGACCTGAATCCACCCTCGACCCGGATTCGACACCGCCGGAGCAAAGTGCTTGAAGACGTGCGCGTCGTCGATGGCAATGCCGTACATCTCGCCCCCCGCGGTGAGAACCTTGTCCCACATCTCTTCGAGTCCGAACTCATCGTTCGTGTCGGCACCGCCGTTGAAGACCTCGAAGAGCTTGAGACGGCGAAGCTTGGCGAAGATCTCCGGTGGCACCGCCCAGCGATAGAGCGGATGATCCAGCGACGGCACGGCTCCGGCGTCTCGGATCACGTCGATGTTCGCCTGCAGTGTGTTCAGAATGCCGTCCTCGAACTGCGGCGGGATGGTTGCGTTCAGACCGAACGCGTTGACATGGAGCGGGGCCTTCTCGTATCGGGAGGTGACCTCCTCTCCCGTGATCAGCAGGAACCGTTCGTCCGCGGCGAAGACGGTGTTGAGGCCCTGTGGATCGGTGAAGTAGTTGTGGTCCGTCAGGGCAAGGAAGTGGTAGCGGTGCTCCTTGTACCAACGAGCGACTGCATCTGGCGAACTGTCGCCATCGCTGTTGATCGTGTGGGTGTGGAGATTGCCCTTGTACCAGTGGTACGAGTCCTCGTTGTCCGTGGTTTGAGCGAGCACCATCGTCCACAGCGAGGCAGCGGCGATGGCCAATCCGAAGCGTAGGCGAGTAGTGCGCATGACCCTTTAGTATCGTCCGAACGACGATGTCCCGACGGTCGACGCTGCTTGGCGTCAGAGTCAGCCGGCTAATCTTGCCGGACACCCTCCACAGCCCTTCGGAACCTCCGAATTCCGCGCTCGATCGCAACGAACCTGGTGGGGGGGGGGGGGCTAGGTGGGTTCGTCCTGGACCGCCTCGGCGACCCGTCTGATCGCGCTGACGACAGCCTCCGGGCGATCGTGATGAATGAAGTGTCCTGCGCCGTCAATGACCTCCCATTCGCTTGCAGAGGACTGCTTGGCGAGGTCCTCTTGGAACTCGTGCCAGAACTTCGCCCGGCGGCGCCCCTCGCTCAGCACGACTAGCGGCATTCCTTCGAGGTCCGGGCGCTGGGCGGCCACTTGGCGAAGACTCTCGGGAAGTCCTCGGAGCTCTGCCGCTGCCGTGTGCAGGCCCTTTGTTGTCCGCTGCAGATCCTTCTCGAGCCTTCGGACAGCCGCGTTCCGGGTCTCCGGGCTCCCCGCAGGGACTGGGAATAGAAGGCGGGGGATGCCGATCGGAGCCAAAGCGCCGATGATGCGTCCGAGAAACTCCGCTTCCGCAAGGCTTGTGGACTGAGAGACCTGATCTGGGTGCGACGAGTCGACGAGCACCATGCCTTCGACTTCGTCTGGATAGCGACTCGTGTATAGCTGCATGACGAGACCCCCGAACGAGTGGCCGACCAGGACATACGGCGGATCGACGACGGCAGTGCTGAGCAGTTGATGCAGATCCTCGACGATGTCGCTGGCGGTCCGAGGAGTTGTCGCTGCGTCGCTCCACCCGTAGCCCGCCCTGTCGTAGGTGCACACCTTCGCGAACTTCGCGACTGCGGACGTGACCGATGTCCAGGCAAGCGAACTGCCGGGCAGACCGGGTTCGAGAATGACGGTCGAGTCGCCAGACCCTCGGCACAGCATGTGGAGCCGGCGGCCACCGATGTCCACCAGTTGGCCAGGCGGGGTAGTCGTTGCCAACGTCAGGTAGGACAGTGACCACTGCAGAGCCGCACCCGCGACGACTGCACCGGCCAGCAATAGGGCTGCCCAGATGGCGAACTTCTTCAGGACTCTGCTCATCGGAGGCATTGGACGCATCCCCAAGCCCAATTGTGCCGTTTGCCTCGCCATTGAACGGCCGCGCCGGTCGCCGGCGTCGGCCGGCACTAGCAATCGTCCCGAGGCCGACCGGTTCTGCCCGGATGCTGTGCTACGGTTCTACTCGCAGGAGTCCCGAAAGTGTCTGGCAACGCAGTCAACCGCCGCCGATTTGTCCAAGCCGCCGCCGCAGGTGTGCCTCTGGTCGGTGCACGCGCCAACGACAAGCCGCGGAGAGTGGCGCTGGTCGGATCCGGCTGGTACGGCAAGAACGACCTGTTTCGCCTTGTCCAGGTGGAGGCCGTGGAGATCGTCGCTCTCTGCGACCCGGACAGCAAGTCGCTGGCGATCGACCAGAAGACGGCATCCAAGCGGCACAAGTCGGGCAAACTGCCGCGTGGCTACGGCGACTATCGCGAACTCCTCAAGCAGGAGCAGCCGGATATCGTCGAAGTGGCGACGCCCGACCACTGGCATTGCCTGCCTGCGATTGCCGCCATGCAGTCGGGGGCGGATGTGTACGTCCAGAAGCCGATCTCTGTCGATGTCGTCGAGGGCCATTCGATGGTCGCTGCCGCGCGCAAGTACGGTCGCGTCGTCCAGGTCGGCACCCAGCGACGATCCGCGCCGCACCTGATCGAAGCCCGCGACCGCATCAACGACGGCATGCTGGGGGCGATTTCGCATGCCGAGGTGTGTTGCTACCGCGGCACCAACCCCCGCGGCAACCCGCCGGACACGAAGCCGCCGGAGCATCTGGACTATGAGATGTGGACCGGTCCCGCCCCGATGCGGCCGTTCTGCCAGTGGACCCATCCTCGGCGCTGGCGCAACTTCATGGAGTACGGCAACGGCGTGATCGGTGACATGTGCATCCACATGATCGACCTCGTGCGTTGGACTCTCGATTTAGGCTGGCCTTCGGAGATCTATTCGTCGGGCGGAATTTTCGTCGACAAGCACAGCAAGGCCAACACGCCCGACACACAGTCGGCCACGTTCCGCTTCCCGGACCTCAACGTGGTCTGGAACCACCGCACCTGGGGAAGCCCGGTGGATCCGGACTGGTCGTGGGCGTACTTCATTTACGGGGAGAAAGGCGTCTTCAAGGGTTCGACCTCGAGGTGGGAGTTCATCCCCAACGACCGCAACGCCAAGGTCATCAAGCGTGCCGCCTACACGGAGATGGACAAGTACGAGATCGACCACTTCGACAACAAGGAATCGCGCCTTCCCCCGCAGGAGTTCCCGGTGCTTCGGGCCCATATGAAGGACTTCCTGCAGGCCATCGACAAGCGTTCGCGTCCCGTCGCCGACATCGAGCAGGGGCACATCTCGACGGCGTGCTGCCTCCTGGCGAACGTGTCTCTCGAGCTCGGGCGGTCACTGAAGTGGGATCCAGGAACCCACAAGGTCATCGGCGACGACGAGGCAAACGGCAAACTCGCGCGGAAGTACCGCTCGCCGTGGGTGCATCCGACGCCGGACACGGTCTGACGGATTCGCCCTAGGGCAACGTCTGGGAATAACGCACCGCCCTGGGTGGGGTGGTGGGCCCTGCAGGATTCGAACCTGCAACCAACGGATTATGAGTCCGCTGCTCTAACCGTTGAGCTAAGGGCCCGGCTCGCCTATCAGGTTACTCGCACGTCCTTCGCGCGGCTGGCTTCCGACACGATCCTCGCTACGTTCGGTAGTCCGCGTTGATCCGGATGTACTCGTCGGTGAAGTCGCACGTCCAGACACGTGCCGACCCGGAATCGCTGCCGAGGATCCGAAACTCGATCGGGACCGTGTCCAACAGCATCGCCTTCTGGACGGGTCCCTCGTCGAACTGGGCCCGCGATCCGTTCGCGCACACGAGCGTTCCGGCCAGCGAGACCTCGACCTTCCGAAGGTCGAACTGCACGCCGCACTTGCCCGCGGCCCCTAGGATGCGGCCCCAGTTCGGATCGGCTCCAGCCAGTGCGGTCTTGACCAGTGGCGAGTTGGCGATCGCCATGGCAAGTCGCTTTGCGGTCGCGTCGCTGGGCGCACCAAGCACGTTCACCTCCGCGATGCGGGTTGCCCCCTCCCCGTCCCGCACGATTGCCTTCGCCAGCTCCGTGTTCACGGCGACGAGCCTGTCGTAGAACTCTCCCTCGGACCCCCGCTCGACGCGGTGGCCCGATGCTCCGTTGGCGAGCACCAGGACCGTGTCGTTGGTCGACGTGTCCGAGTCCACGGTGATGCAGTTAAACGTGCAGTCGACGGATTTCCGCAGAAGCTCAGCGAGGAGCGCGGGCTCGACCTCCGCGTCCGTCACCACAAACGAGAGCATCGTGGCCATGTCGGGCATGATCATTCCGGCACCCTTGGCCATGCCCGCGATTCGGAATGTATCGCCGTTGTCGAACGCAGGAGCGTAGGCGACCTTCGCGACTGTGTCGGTCGTCATGATTGCCCGGGCGCACGCCTCGAACTGATCCCGAGTAAGGTTCTCGCAAAGCCTCCCGAGCGCCTTCGGGATCGCGGTCTCCGACATCGGTTCACCGATCACCCCCGTGGAGGCGATTAGGACTTGGTCCCTCGGCACCGCCGCCAGCTTCGAGACCGCCTTCACCGTGGCCGCTGAGACTGCCGCCATGTTCGGTGTCGCGCAGTTCGCGTTGCCAGCGTTGGCTACGATCACCCGCCCGGTGCCGCCGCTGCTGCGGAGAGCCTGGGCGGTGACGGTCACGGGGGCCGCTCGCACCATGTTGCGGGTGAACACACCGGCCGCCGAGGCCTCCCTGTCCGAGACGATCAGGGCTAGATCGTCCTGCTCGGCCTTGCGGATTCCCGCATAGCCGGCAGCGAACCGAAATCCCTGTGGCAGGAGAACTTGCGTCGCACCGTCAGGCATTCACGAACCTCTCGCCGGATCCAATTCGGCTTCCGCGGGCAAAGTCGTGCGCGGACATTCGTTTCCGCCCTTCGACCTGCACCTCTTCGAGCACGAGGCGGCCCGATCCGCAGCCCACGCTTAGGGCATGCCGCTCCATCCGGACCGTTCCGGGTTCGAGCTCGGCGTCTTGTTCGGGTCGTGCGGCGAGGATGCGCAGCCGTTTGCCGCGGAAGAAGCTGTAGATGCCTGGCCAGGGAGTGAAGCCGCGCATGCGGTTGTAGATTGACTGGGCCGAAGTCGTCCACTCGACTAGTCCGTCCTCGCGGCGGAGCCGCGGCGCCTGCGTGGCCGCGGAGTGGTCCTGCGGTGACGGGGTCACGGTACCGTCTGCAAGTCCATCCAAGGTTTCCAGCAGTAGCTCCGCACCAACAGGGGCGAGCCGAGCGTTCAGGTCCGTGGCGCTCTCGTCGGGCCCGATCTCCGTGCTTTGGCTGAGCAAGACATCCCCAGCGTCCAACTGCCGGACGATTCGCATCGTTGACACACCCGTTTGGGTCTCGCCGTTTGCGATAGCCCAGTGGACGGGCGCCGCGCCACGGTACTTGGGCAGAAGTGACGAATGCACGTTGATGCAGCCGTGCTCGGACATGTTCCGGATGCTCTTGGGGATCATCTGGCCGAATCCCACCACCACGATGACATCGGGCGCATCCTCCGCAAGCCTGCTTCGCATCGCGGCGTCCCCGACCCGTGCCGGCTGGCACACGCGCAGGCCAAGCTGTTCAGCCTTCGCTTTGATTGGGGGTGGCCGAAGGCTCCGGCCCCGACCTGCAGGCCGGTCCGGCTGTGTGACCACGTCCACCACGTGGTGGCGCTTGGCCATCACTTCGAGCGAAGGCAGCGCAAATTCGGGCGTGCCCATGAACACAGCCCGCAAGTCAGTCCCATTCGCCCTTCTTGCGAAGGTTGCGGATTTTCCGCTTGATCCATTCCCGCTTCATCCTGCTCAGGTGCTCCAGGAACAGGACACCGTCGAGATGGTCGCATTCGTGGCAAACGACACGTGCCAACAGGTTCTCGGTCTCCATTTCGACCGGCGCGCCGTTTGCGTCGCGCGCCTCGACGTGCACGGTCGCCGGTCGCGTGACCTTTTCATGGAAGCCTGGGATGGAAAGGCAGCCCTCCTCGCCTTGCTGACGAGCCTTGCCGGGCGTGATGCTGGGGTTCACCAGAACAATCCGGGCGCTTCGATCCTCCCCTGAGGTCGGGTCGATCACCGTGAGGCGGCGCAGGATGCCGATCTGAGGTGCCGCGAGGCCAATCCCGTTCGCGGCGTACATGGTCTCGAACATGTCGGCGACCAGCGCGCGCAGGGCGGGCGTGCCGAACTCTTCTTCGGGGACCGGCTCGCACGGCGTTTCGAGCACAGGGTCGCCGTACATGACGATCCGTCGGAGCATCGTCCTAGAAATCTCATTCTAACTTGGTACCGCTCCTCGCCTGTTGCTGCCTCACGACCGCCGGCGGCTCCCGAGACGATCCCAACGAGGCTGCCAGCACAGCTGGTCGATGTTGTCCTGAAGCCGGCACTCTCGATGCCGCCAGGACTCGGGATCCGATTGGCGGGCCACCTTGAGCGTATGGCCCGAGGCTGGCGGCGCAACTGCTTGCACGTCGCTGGCCACAGTACAATCGTTCGGCATGATTCGCCTAGCCTGGCTGCTTCTCCTCGCAGCGTCGCTCTCAGCAGAACCTTGGGCGCGACACGTCATTGACAACACGCAGAAGGGTGCCGACGGTGTTCGCGTGGCGGATGTCAACGGAGACGGTCTGATGGACATCGCCACCGCATGGGAGCAGTCCGGCGTCGTGCGAGCCTACCTCCATCCTGGCCCGGACAAGGTCAAGGAGCCGTGGCCGGCCGTCACCGTCGGCGAGGTGGTGTCGCCGGAGGATGCCGTCTTCGTAGACATGGACGGCGACGGTGTGTTCGAGGTCGTGAGCACGACCGAGGGCGAGGACAAGTCGATCTACATCCACAAGGGCAGCGGAGACGCGTACCTCGACGCTTCCAAGTGGGAAACACAGGCCGTCCCGCGGTCCAAGGGACGGGGCCAGTGGATGTTCGCCGCTCCAATGGACGTCGACGGCAACGGCTCGATGGACTTCGTGGCCGGCTCAAAGAACGACTTTGCGGCGATTGGTTCCTGGCGCTTCGCGAACTACCCCACGAGCAAGGGAACTTGGAGCCGCTGGTACGGAGCGGGCTGGGTCATGTCCCTAGAGGTGCATGACATGAATGGCGACGGGGCTCCTGACGTCGTAGCGAGCGACCGCAACGGGCCGCGCAGCGGAGTGCTTTGGTTCATGAACATGCCCGGAAGCGCCGCGTGGCCGGACTACCGCGTTGGTCCCGAGGGCGAACTGGAAGCCATGTTCCTGGACGTCGCCGACGTCGATGCGGACGGCAACACGGACGTTGTCCTCGCCGTCAAGGGCGGGCCCATCCAGTACTTCCGCGGTCTCGGTGCGAGGGGCACTAACTGGCGTGGCTACGACGTTGACATGCCGAGCGGTTTCGGGACCGGCAAGGGCGTGGCGGTGGGCGACATCGACAAGGACGGCAAGGCGGACATCGTGTTCACCTGCGAAGGGGCCACCGACGCCCTGTCGGGAGTCGGTCTGCTCCGTCAGGTCGGCGATCCGACAGCCGGTGGGTGGGAGGCCAGCGACATCGGAGGGCCGGACGGCGTCAAGTTCGACCGTCCGGAACTGGTCGACCTCGATGGCGATGGCGATCTCGATGTCTTGACAACCGAGGAGATTGACCTCCTCGGGGTCGTCTGGTACGAGAATCCGGGACGCTAGCCGCCCGCATTCCGCAGGCTCGTCCGATCGGGCGATAAGGTGGAGGCATGTCTGGAACCGTCGCAGTCCTGCCAGACGCGCTCGGCCGATTCGGTGAGTTCGGAGGGCGATTCGCCCCCGAGATCCTGATTGCTCCGCTGGAGTCCCTCGAGGCGACCTACGAGCGAGCCTGCCAGGAGCCCGACTTTCGCGAGGAGCTGTCCGAACTCTCCCGGAAGTACGCAGGCCGGCCTACGCCGCTGTTCCACGCGCGGCGGCTCAGCGAGCATCTCGGGGGGGCGCAGATCCACCTCAAGCGCGAGGACCTTCTCCACACTGGCGCCCACAAGATCAACAACTGCCTAGGGCAGGCCCTGCTTGCACGTCGCATGGGCAAGCGACGCATCATCGCAGAGACTGGGGCTGGGCAGCACGGGGTCGCCACCGCAACGGTCTGCGCACTGTTCGGTCTCGAGTGCGTCGTGTACATGGGTTCCGAGGATATGCGGCGCCAGGCGCTGAACGTGTTTCGGATGCGACTGCTCGGCGCAGACCTCGTTGGCGTCGACATGGGCAGCTGCACTCTGAAGGACGCCATCTCCGAAGCCATGCGCGACTGGGCGGCCAGTTTCCCTACGACCCACTACATGCTCGGGTCCGCTCTGGGGCCACATCCGTATCCGCGGATCGTGCGCGACTTCCAGAGGGTGATCGGCGTGGAGGCGCGGAAGCAGTACCAGGAGCGGTCGGGTGGCAGTCTGCCCGACTTGCTAATCGCATGCGTCGGCGGCGGCAGCAATGCGATCGGCCTGTTCCATCCGTTTCTGGACGATGCGAGCGTGCAAATGGTGGGCGTCGAGGCAGGCGGAAGGGGGCCGGCACTGGGTGATCACGCGGCGAGGTTCAGCGGTGGGTCGCTAGGGGTGCTGCAGGGGACGAAGAGCTATCTCCTGCAGGACGAGGACGGTCAGATCGCCCTGACGCACTCGATATCTGCAGGGCTCGACTACGCGTCTGTTGGTCCCGAGCACGCGTGGCTGCGCCAGCGTGGCCGAGTCGACTACACCTCCTGCACGGACGACGACGCCCTGCGGGCAGTGCAGATGCTCTCCGAGATGGAAGGCATCATCCCGGCTCTGGAGTCCGCGCATGCGGTTGCGGAAGCCATCAAGCGGGCGCCTGATTCCCATGGGCAGGCGTTCATCGTCAACCTCTCCGGAAGGGGAGACAAGGACATCGGAATACTGCGCGAGCACATGTCCGAGCTCGGCTAGCCGCCAGCTCTCGCTGCATTCCCTTCCAACCGGGTGCGGCCGCCGCAGGTGTCGCGGCCTGTAGTGGTCGGGTCAGATGGCAGCCTGGACGAACCCTGGTCGGAACACGCCGTAGGCGTCGTTTCCTGCGTCCGGACCGAGGACATTGGCCGGTACCTGTTCGATTTGCTGGCGGCACCGTTCTCGCGCCGCCTCAAGATGCTCGGGCTCCCCGGTCAAACTGCCGCCCCGGAGCACGGGGCGCAGCAGCGTCTCCGAGCGCAGGCCCTCCAGAGAGAGTGGGCACTGATTGCGCTGTTCGAATTCGTCGTAGATCCAGTCCCCTCGCATCAGGCCGTCCGCCACGAACCGCCGTACCTGCAAGATGCCCGGTGTGGACGCCTTGGCGGGGTCGTCGGAGTGCTTGGCCTTGGGCTGCCATTGCCCGCCCGCGTCGCGCATCATCGACAGCTTGTACACACCGCTCAGTCCGGACTGGCCCTCGGCGGCCGCGATGCTTGTACCCACGCCCCAGACGTTGATCCTCGCGCCTTGGCTTCGCAGCTTGGCAATGCGGTACTCGTCCAGGTCGTTCGACGCCACGACGGCTGTAGACTCCAGCCCGGCCTCGTCAAGCATTCTTCGGGCGGTGATTGAGAGCTTCGCCAGGTCCCCGGAATCGAGGCGAATCCCGAGGAGCTTCGATCCGCGCTCCTTGAGCATGCGGCCGACGGCGACAGCCCGCTCAATGCCGGTCGCGGTGTCGTACGTGTCGACGAGGAGCACGCAGTTGTCTGGCATCGTCCGCGCGAAGGACTCGAAGGCTCTGACTTCGTTGCCGAGTGCCAGCACCCAACTATGTGCGTGGGTGCCGCGCACAGGGATCCCGTAGGTCTTGCCCGCCAGCAGGTTGGAGGTCGCGGCGCAGCCCCCGATGAAGGCAGCACGGCTTGCGCTCAGGCCGCCGTCCATGCCAGGTGCCCGGCGCAGCCCGAACTCGAGGACGGGATCGCCCCCGGTGGCCCTGCACACACGGCTGGCCTTGGTTGCGACCAGTGTCTGATGGTTGACGATTGCCAGTAGGGCCGTCTCCGCGAGCTGCCCCTTTAGAAGCCCGCCTCGAACGCGAACGAGCGGCTCGTTCGCGAACACCACAGATCCCTCCGGGATCGCGTCCACGTCGCAGTCGAATCGAAAGTCCTTCAGGTAATCGAGAAAGGAGCGGTCGAACAGCCTCTGCCCCTTGCTGTCCTTCAGGCCGTCGAGGTAGGCCAAGTCGTCGTCCTGGAACTGCAGCGACCGCAGCCATTCGATCGCTGTGGCCAGTCCGGCCGTGATGGCAAACGCCCCGCCGAAGGGCGCTCGACGGAAGTAGTGGTGAAAGACCGCTTCGCGGTCCGCGATTCCCTCGCGCCAGTACCCGTAGGCCATCGTGACCTGGTAGAGATCCGTAAGCAGGGCGAGGGAGGAGCCGCGGCTTGTCACCCCTGGTCCCTTCCTAGGGCTTGTGCCGGTTCCAGATCATGCGCAGCCCCTCCAAGGTCAGATCCTTGTCGACGCGCTGGATGTATCTTGACTGCGCCCACAGGATAGCCGCCTGTCCACCTGTGGCGACGACCGCCACGTCCTCGCCAAGCATCGGGAGGACGTGGCCCAAAATGCCGTCGAGCATGCCGAGCATGCCGTAGTAGAAGCCGGACTGCAGGCTCTCCACTGTGTTCGTTCCGATGATCTTGGCAGGCGGCCGCAAGTCGATCTGGGGAAGGCGCGCCGTGCGCTTGACGAGTGCCTGGGACGAGACGTGTATGCCGGGACAGATGATGCCGCCGAGGTATTCGCGGTCCCGGGACACGGCGTCGAACGTGATCGCTGTCCCGAAGTCCACGGCCACGCAAGGGCAGCCGTAAAGCTCCGATGCCGCAACGGCGTTCACGATACGGTCGGCTCCGAGCTCTTCCGGCTGGTCCACGAGGATCTTGAGGCCCGCCGCGGTGTCGGGAGAAACCTGCAGAGGCTCCAAGTCCAGGTAGCGGTGGGCCATCCCGCTGATCGATGCATCCAGCTGGGGGACGACCGACGAGAATATGAACCCGTCGATGTCCGCTAGCTGGAGTCTGGCGAGTGTAACGAGGTTGTTGAACAGGGCGCCCCAGCCGTCGATTGTCTGCTCTGGATCGGTCTTGAGGCGCCAATGTGCGCGGAGACGCTCGGCGTCGAAAAGGCCGATGGTCAGATTGGTGTTCCCGACATCCACCGCCAGCAGCATCGATCACATTGTGCACGGGTCAGGCCGGACGCTGCCCGCGACAACGGGCGCAACGGTCCCATCGTGTGCGCGAAGGAGCAGCTGGCCACTCGCGTTCAGCCCTGCTGTGACGCCCTCCCTTGGCGCATCCGACCCGTCCGGCAGGCCTTCGACGACCACACGTCGACCGGACACGTACGAGGACGCACGCTGGAATGCCTCCATGATCGGTGCGCTGCCGCCCCTCTCGTAAAGTCCGTAGCACGCCTCCAGCGCGTCCAGTAGACCGGGCAGGATGTCGTCACGACTCCATGTCCTTCCGGTCTCCATCCAGAGGGACGTCGCCGTGGCTGCCAGGTCTTCGGGGAACGCCTCGTGGTTCAGGTTCACGCCGATGCCGGCGACGACGTGCGACACCGTTCTGCGCTCGGCCTCCATCTCCACGAGAATCCCGCAGCACTTGCGCTCGGCGATGAGGATGTCGTTCGGCCACCGAATGTCGCAGCGGACTCCGGTGGTGGTCTCCAGCGCCTCCTTGACGGCCAGTCCGATCACAAGGGTGAGGACGGGCGCCTGGTCGGGCGAGCACTGCGGACGCAGCACCGCCGAGAGATACAGGCCTTGTCCGGGGGCCGACAACCATGAACGGGAGTGCCGACCGCGTCCGGCGGTCTGCTGCCTGGCCGTTACGACGCAGCCCTCCGGGCATCCGGCCCGCGCCAGCTCCGCGGCTCTCCGCATGGTTGTGTCCAAGCTGCCGTAGTGATACGCCGGATGACCGAAAGTTCTCGCCATGTTGCGTCGGAGCTAGGCTGCCGCGGAGTCAGGCCATAGCGGCGAGATCACAAACGGTCCAGTCAGCGGAGATCCGCCACTGTCGGAGCGGATCGGGTCGGCAGATGGGCTCGGAGTTCCTCGATCACCGCCTCGTGGCCCTTGACCGCTGCCAGATTGCTCACCTCGCGCGGGTCGTTTGCGTGGTCGTACAGCTCCTCGGTGCCGTCGGCGTAGCGGATGTAGCGCCATCGATTCGACCGCACCGCGTGGTTACCTCGTTGGTAGGTCATCGCGACCGCGCCCTCGCGGCTCGAATCTTCCAGCAATGGCACGAGGCTCTGTCCGTCCAGACCAGGCTTGGGCGGCAGTCCGGTCAGCTCCAAGAGCGTTGGATACAGATCGAGAAGGGAGACCGGTGTCTCGACCCTGGTGTTCGGCCTCACCTTGCCTGGGGCGGCGACGATCAGGGGAACGCGCGTCGTCTTCTCCCAGAGGGCGAACTTCTCCCAGTGGCCCTTCTCTCCGAGGTGGTAGCCGTGGTCGGACCAGAGAACGATGACCGTGGACTTGGCGTGAGGGGACAGGGCCAGCCCATCCACCAGCCTTCCAATTTGGTGGTCCGCGAACGTGGCGCTCGCGAGATACGACCGGACCGCCTCGCGCCAGGTGCCCGGGGCCTTCTCCTCCTTGGCGAGGATCGCCCGCATGAAGTGTGCCTTCTGGTCTAGGAGCGCCTGACCTCCGGAAGGTATGTCCTCCAAGTCGTCGACCCAGCTGTGGGGCATCGCGTTGCGGTCCTTCGGGTAGTGCGCGAAGTACATCGGTGGCACGTGGAACGGCATGTGGGGCCGAAACAGGCCGATGGCCAGGAAGAATGGCTCCTCGCGCTCCTGCTGCAGGAACCGGATGCCGTAGTCGACGGCCCGGGCATCAGGCGTATCGGATTCCTGCGGCGGCCATGGTCCCCAGTCGAAGTTGAGGCTGCGGACCGCGTCAATGCCGTTGAACTTTCGGCTGGGCATCACGTCGAGCTGCATCGTCTCGAAGCGATGGAAGGACTCGTCGTCGTGGAACACGCTGTTGTCGAAGTGGTGGAAGATCTTGCCGGCTCCTTCGACTCGGTAGCCGTGGTTCATAAAGTACCGTGGCAGGGTCACCGCGTCGGGCAGTGCCAACCGCCAGTTCGAGCGGTTGCCATAGATGCCTGTGGTCGAGGGCGCCAGTCCGGTCAGCAGGGCAACACGGGAGGGATTGCAGGCCGGCGAGGCCGTGTAGGCGCGTTCAAACAGGGCGCCGCGCCGCGCCAGGCGGCGAAAGTTCGGCATAACCACCGGCGAGTCCGGTTCCATCACCCAGTCATTGAGGTCGTCTACCGCAATGAATAGGACATTGGGCTTGCCTGCCGCGTCGGGAGCTTCCTGTGGCGGGTTCTGGGCTCCGCGGACTGTGGACGCCGGCCCCTCCTCGTCCTGCCAAACCCGCTGGTCCAGCTCCTCGATCTTGAAACGCACGCTGACGATGTAGGGCTGCTCGTCTGGCGTCCAAGTGCCGTAGGTTGTGGTGACGATCGTCCCGTCGGGGAGGAGCAGGACGCCTGGATAGGCCGTGTCGGCTCCCTTGTGGTTGTCCATCAGGCGGACACGGTACTGACCCTCGCGCCCCTCCACGATGTCTTCGTACGTGCCCACCCAGCCGACCCAGTCCCCGAAGGTCGGCGTGACATGGGTGCGGTCGCGGAAGCTGATGAACAGCCGCCCGTCCGGCGCGTAGACCGCCGTGTGACGGTCGCCGGTGAGGGATCCGGGAAGTTCGCGCGGCTCCGTCCAGGTCTCCCCCTCGTCGTCCGAGAAGATGACGAACGAATTGAGGGTGCGGCTGTTTTCCCTCAGCAGCAGCGCGATCTGTTTTCCGTCAGGGGACCGAACGACACCTGGTTCGCACAGACGGGCAGTCTCGTGCTTGGCGATTATCTTCGGCTGCGACCAGGTGAGTCCGCCGTCGGTTGAGACGACGCTGTACACCTCGAATCGTCTGCCGTCGGGGACCACGGGCGGATCGCGCAGCCATCGGCCGTCGTCATGGAAGAACGCCATGTACGATCCGTCCTTCCTCTCGACCATCGAGCCCATGGTCACGATGCCTCCGTAGCTCGGACCTGGGGTGTTGATGGGCTTCAGGGGCGACCACGTGTCGCCTTCGTTCTCCGAGTAGGCCACCCGAATGCCCCCGGCCTTGCCCGAGAACATCAGCACACGAGGCGTGCCCTGCGGATCAACAAGCCGGAACAGGGTCGGAACCTCCATAGAGGTTTCCCAGTTCTCGGGCGTGGGAAGCCGCTCGGTCCAGGTCAAACCGCCGTCGAAGCTCTTCTTGTAGACGATGCCTCCACGGCCATGGCCCTTCGGATACGTGATCAGGATTGTCTTGTTGTCGGGCATCAGAAGCGTCGACGGGTGCCCGAGGTACTGTCCGGCCTCCCGGTCGACGATCACCTGCCGGTGCGTCTCGTGCGCAAGATCGACCGTCGGTATCGAGTAGCCACGCGGCACTTCCTGTGCGTTCAACGCAGCGACGGTCCCCCAAATGAGGAGAGAGGTCGCGAGCAAGCCGGGCCGGGATCTCATGGTGCAAGCAGGGTGGTGCCGAGGCATCGCGCCACCAATCTTATAGGCTTGCCGAACTCTCGACGCCTGCGTCATACGGCCACTGGGTGGCCCGAGCTGGCGGACGCGTAGACAGTCTCAACAACGGCCAGTGTCCTGAGATAGTCCTCGCCCGTGCTCTCGAACGAGTTGCCGTTCAGCAGGCAGTCGACGAAGTGGCGTTGGAGACGGTGGACGCAGTCCCCCGCAAAGGCACGGTTCTCCCGTTTGTACGACACCTGCTGAACCGGCATGCCGAGGGGCTTGATTCGCATTGACGAGTCGGCCTCCATCGCCAGGTGCCCCTGAGTGCCGTCCAGTCGAAACTCGCCGAACGTGTAGCGGGGGTTCTCTGTTTCGGATTCGTTGTAACGGTTCGCGTCGAGAATGGCGGTTGCTCCGGAGCCAAAGCGGAAGCAGATGTAGCCGGCATCCTCTCCCTTGATGACGGGGTTGAGCCGCTTCAGGACCGCGAAGACCTCCTCGATCTCCCCTAGCAGGAAGCGGAACGTGTCGCAGAAGTGGACAGCCGTTTCGTAGACGAGCAGGCGCGGGTAGTCGCGGAAGAATGGCTGGCGACTGAGATACGCGTCCTCGCCCCAGCCGTCACCTGTGCGCATCCGAAAGAACAGATGGGTCGGCGTGCCGATGCACCCCTCGTCCAGTAGCGCCTTCGCCTTGCGGTACCAGGGCTGCCAGCGGAAATTCTCGTGCACCATCAGGCGCACTCCCGCCTCGCGCGCGTTGTCAACGATCGCCACGCTCTCCGCCAGCGTCGGGGCAAGGGGCTTCTGACAGACGATGTCGATAGTGCAAGCGGCGGCGAACGCGCAAATCTCTTGGTGAGAAGCGGGCGGCGTGATGATGTCGACGAAGTCCGGCCGCTCGCGATCGATCATCTCCCTCCAGTCCGCGTAGACCCGCGGAACGCCGTATTCGTTGGCCCGGTTACGCGCCTTCGCTTCGTCGAGGTCGCAGACCGCCACCAGTTCGACCTCGGGTATCCGGCTCCAGGCCTCGCAGTGGAACTCCGAGAAGTACCCAGCTCCGATTGCCACACCACGGAGTCGGCGGTTCATGCAGCCACTTTACTGGTCTTGGTCTCGCCAAATCTCCCGCACCTAAGGTCGGTTCCGCCGCGGACGGACCACGGAGTCGAGGCATCACGTGGCCGCGATGCGACGCTCTGGAGCCTTAGTCAATTTGGGCGAGCTCAAAGGCCACTCGTCGGTCGCCTGCGCAATCCTTGCCCCGGGCAGCTTGGTCGAACCCGTCTGCGCCCGGCCGGCCCTCGTCAGAGCGGCTGATTGCCCCTCCCGCAGCAGCACGGCGGCCCGCTCGAGGGTGGCACCCGGATGTCCCACGGCAGACTGCATTCCCATGGAGCCTGACTCCGCTGCACCCGATGCCTGCAGCCGACACAAGCGACAGGCCCGGCTTTCGCCCGAACCCATCCGCAACGCCATGTTGCAGTTCCAATGCTGGGTGCTCCTGCACCGGACCACTGTCTGGCGTACCTGCTCAGATCCAGACGCCGAAGCCGTCTGCTGGGTCATGTGGCGGCTCTGTTCCGCCAATCCCTAGACACTGCCCGACCGCTCTGTCTCCGGTGTAGACTGACGCGGACTCGCTTTTGAACGTATCTATTGCCGCTGTGCCGGCCTCGACGACGATCGTGCTGTCGACCTGGCCGACCTCTAGTGCCATCTCAACGGAGAACGTTCGTCCAACGTGGACTTCGACATCCTCATTCACGGCCGTTTGGAATTCCGGGTGCCGGACGGTCACGGAGTAGTTCCCCGGTGGCAGATTGCTATTGATGACGAGTCCCTGATCATCGGCGACTCCAAGGAGCGGCCGAATCAAGGCGGTGCTGTTGAACTCGACTTCGACGCCGGGAACTACACTTCCAGTCTGATCGGTCACGAGGGCGCGGAGACCGCCGACCGATCGCTCCGGCGCAGGGTCCAGCTAGGCTGACCTACCGCATGGAGATTTGGTGCTGGCAGGGGTTGGTCGCGGGGCCTCACGTCTAGAAGTTCACCGGAGTTCCCGGTGACGACGCCTTGCGTAGCGGTCGAAATCGACCATGCCAGAATGGTGCCGTTTTGCCGATGACGGCTGCAGCTCGCAGTGAGGCCCTGCTGGCATTGATAGGTCCGGGCGGAGAGTACGAGGTTGAAGAGCTGCGAGTGCGCAGTGGCAGTCTCTGCCGCACGGTCAAGCGGGCTCCGCGAACCATGCTCGACCTCTTGACCGACACCCGTCGATTTTCGGGTCTCGAGTACATGGCATACCTCGATGAGGTGTACACATTCGCCGACATCGAACGGCAGACGGCACGGCTCGCGACGGTGCTGGCCGGCCTCGGTGTACGCAAAGGCGACAGGGTGGCGGTGTGCATGCGCAACGGTCCCGAGTGGCCGGCGGTGTTCTTCGCACCCATGGCGTTGGGCGCCGTCACGGTGTCCCTGAACGGCTGGTGGAGCGGCGAGGAGATCGAGTACGGCATTCGCGATGCCGGAGCGACTGTGCTCATCGCGGATTGCCAACGACTCCAGCGTGTGGCAGGCAATCTCGGGTCATTGGGCGTGCGTGCCATCGCCGTGCGCGATCCGTCTCCTCCCGCGGGTGTAGTCGACTGGCAGACCGCCTTGGCCGCTGCGAGTGAGACTGACCTCTCATCGGTGGACGCCGATCCGGACGACGACTGCCTAATGCTCTACACATCCGGCTCGACATCGGGCCCGAAGGCGGCGGTGTCGACGCACCGCAACATCATCCACGCGCTGATGGGCTGGGAGATCGAGGTCCGGGCTCAGGCACAGTTGCGGGGAGAGACAGTCCCGGCCGAACCGACCGAGGTTCAGTACCGGATGCTTGTGACGATCCCCTTCTTCCATGTCACTGCCTGCCACGTGTGCATGCTGTCTGGGCTGCGCCACGGGAGGCGTCTTACGGTTATGTACAAGTGGGACGTTGACGAGGCACTGGACCTGATCGAGAGGGACCGGATAACGCACTTCGTCTCAGTGCCGACAGTCACGGGCGACCTCGTCCGGGCGGCCGCGGCTAGCGGACGGACCTTGCCAAGCCTGCTTGCCATCGGGGGAGGCGGATCCCACAGACCCGTGCAGCAGGTCAGGGAAATACCCGAGGTCTTCGAAAACGCCCGGCCGGGCACGGGCTGGGGCATGACGGAAACGAACGCCATCGGCACGCAGATCACGGCGCCCGACTATATGCTCCATCCGACGAGCAGCGGACGTTGCTCAGTACTGATGGACATGAAGATCGTGGACCCCGACTCGGGCGACGAACTCCCTCCTGGCGAGACCGGCGAGGTGCTCGTGCGCGGGACACCGGTCGTGCGGGGCTACTGGAACAAGCCTGTGGAGACCGCACAGGCGTTCAGCGACGGATGGTTCCGGACCGGCGACCTGGCCTACATCGACGAGGACGAGTTCGTGCACTTCGTCGATCGCATCAAGGAGATCGTCATCCGGGGCGGCGAGAACATCTCGTGTGGCAAGGTCGAGGACGCCCTCTACGAGTGCGACGGCGTGGAGGAGGCTGTGGTGTTCGGAGTCCCAAACGAGCGGCTCGGCGAGGAGCTGACGGCTGTGGTCGTGCCGCGTGAGGGCTGTCGTCTGACGGAGGACGGCGTCCGCAGTTCGATGCGGGAGCGCCTGGCTCGTTTCGAGGTGCCGGAGCGAATCGTCCTTAGCGACTCGCCCCTGCCGCGCATCGCCACGGGCAAGTTCGCAAAGCGTCGCATCCGCGCGAAAGTCGTCGCGTCAATGGCCCAGGCCGGATGACGCGCTTCGACGTGAGCGGGGATCAGGCCAGAATCTTCGTCGCGACGTGCCCGGCGACGTCCGTAAGCCGGAAGTCGCGGCCGCTGTAGCGGTACGTGAGCCGCGTGTGGTCCAGTCCCATTAGGTGCAGGACCGTGGCGTGCAGGTCGTGGATGTGCATCCGATCTTCGACGGCATGGTAGCCGAACTCATCCGTTGCCCCGTAGATGTGACCGGCCTTGACGCCGCCACCGGCCATGAAGATCGAGAACCCGTAGGGGTTGTGGTCGCGGCCGTCAGCGCCCTCGGAGAACGGGGTGCGGCCGAACTCGCTGCCCCAGATCACCAGCGTTTCGTCGAGCAGGCCCCGTGACTTCAGATCCTTGATCAGGCCTGCGATGGGCCTGTCCACCTCGTACGAGCGGATAGGATGCAGCCGCAGGATGTCTCCGTGGTGGTCCCACTTCTCCTCCGCGCCCGAGTGCGTCGCCTGCACTACGCGGACCCCACGCTCGCTGAGCCGGCGGGCCAGCAGGCACTGCCACCCGAAGTCGCGGGTCTTCTCCTCGTCAAGGCCGTAGAGCTTGCGGGTCGCCTCTGTCTCGCGGGACACGTCGAACGCCTCCGGCGCCTCCGCCTGCATCCTGAAGGCCAGCTCGAACGCCTGGATCCTGGCTTCGAGGTCCGGATCGAGCCGCCGGTCCTCGGCGTGCCTGCGGTTGATCTGTCGCAGGAACTCCCGCTCCAGCCGCTGCTCGTCCGCCGAGCCGCCCCGGGGCAGGGTGTGCTCGATGGGGTTCTCAATGATGCTGTCTACCGCCATCGGGGACGATCCGATGGGCGTGCCCTGGTAGGCTCCGGGCAGGAAGCTGGTGCCGAACAGCTTGTCGCCACCCTGCCACTGCGTGGGCTTGATCGTGATGAAGCCCGGAAGGTTCTGGTTCTCAGACCCGAGGCCGTAGAGCGTCCAAGCGCCCATGCTTGGCCTCGTGAACGAGAACGTTCCCGTGAACAGCTGCAGCATCGCTGCCCCGTGGTCGACGCCTTCGCCCACCATCGAGCGGATCACGCACAGGTCGTCGGCGCAGCTGGCCACCTGAGGGAAGAGCTCGCTTACCGGAATTCCGCTCTCTCCGCGCTGCTCGAACCGCCACGGCGAACGCATCAGACCGCCCGCCTCCTTGGCGTTGAAAGTCAGCGAACGCTTGATTGGCAGCGGCTTGCCGTGATCCGAGTCGAGCCGGGGCTTGGGATCGAACGTGTCGACGTGCGACACGCCGCCGTGCATGAAGAGAAAGATCAGCCGCTTCGCACGCGGGGCGAAGTGCGGCGAACGTGGCGCGAGCGGGCCCTCTGTCGTCGCGCCCAAGAGCCCGTCATCCTGCAGCAGCGAGCAGAGGCCGACGGTGCCCATGCCAAGGGCCGATCGGCGCAGCATCGCCCGCCGCGAAATGGCATCCTGGCCCACCATGCCCAAACAGCGTATCACTCGCTTTTCGCTACTCGATGTAGTGGAACTCGTTCGATGCGAGCAGCGTCTTGCAGAGGCTCGTCCATGCCGCAGCCTGGTCCGAGCGGGCCTGAACGTACTGGACGGCGTCCCGGCGCTCCTCCTTCGTGGGTGGCCGACCGAGCACCCGTCGGTAGGCATTGTCGATGCGATCTTCCGGAGAACCGACGAGCGTGTCGGCGAGTCCGGCGGCTGCGCCGTGGGCGAATTCGCTGTTCATCAGGTAAAGCGCCTGCGGTGCGACGTTCGTCACGGACCGCTTGGCGTTCGCGGTGGCCGCGTCGCCGAAGTCAAACAGCCCCAGCAGGTTCGGGAGCTTGTTGCGCATCAGCGGGAGATACACGCTCCGGCGTGTGTAGTCGTCAGGATCAATGCGGCGGTTGTTGCGGTCGAACTCCACGAGCTTCCGCGATCCGAGGTCGGTGTTGCCCCCTACGGCCGGATCGAGCCTACCGCTGATCTGGAGGTAACTGTCGCGTAGCTCCTCGATTGTCAGGCGCCGTCTCTCGAACCGCGACCAAAGCCGATTCTCCGGATCCTTTTCGGCCGCCTCGGGGGTGATGTTGCTGCGCATTCGGTAGGTGGCCGAGTCCATGATCAGGCGGTGCAGGTTCTTGACCGACCAGCCCCCCTCGACGAATCGCGAGGCGAGCCAGTCGAGCAGAGCCGGATGTGTCGGAGCCTCGCCTCGCAGCCCGAAGTTGCTCGGCGTCCGCACGAGCCCCTCGCCGAAGTGCCATAGCCAGACGCGGTTCACGATCACGCGCGCTGTGAGCGGATTGCCCGAGGAGCTTAGCCAGTGCGCCAGCTCAAGACGCCCGCTGACGCTCTCGACCGCGGGCTGGTCGTTGCCGGCCAGCACGAGCGGGAATCGCTTCGACACGGCCGCACCGGGGTTCTTGTGCTGCCCTCGCCGGAAGATCCTCTGCTGCACGGAGACATCCTCGGTCACGCTGTTCGCCATCGGTGGCTCCTCGGGGATCTGCTGCTCTATGCCCTTGATGCGCTCGGCGAGAGCCGCGAGGAACTCGCGGTCTTCGGCTGCGAACGAATCTTCCACATCGTCTGGGTCCATGTCGAACGGTCCGTCGTCGTCGACCAGATCCCTGTAGAGGAGCGACTTTGGCTGCAACCGGGGGAACTCGGGCGGTTCAGCGTCGTCGCCCCGAGCGTCCACCGCATCCATGGCGGCGTCGCGCCATTCCTGCAACGTGGCGATCTGCTCGCGCACGGTCTCGGCGACTTCAGTGGCGTACCGCGCCGCTATCGAGGCCTCGGAGCCGGCCGCGTCGTGCCAGGGCTGAATGTGGGGCCTCCTCGCAGGCTGTGGACGCAGGTATTCGCGGTACCAGTCGACGCGTTCAGGATCCAGGTCGCCTCCATCTTGGACACCCGCCCCGGCGAGCATGTAGTTCTTCACGCGCGGCACCTCGTGATCCAGCAGATAGCGGCGCAATGCCACTATTCGCGAGACGCCGCGGACACGTTCCAGCGCAGCCAGCTCGTCGGCGTGCTCGCGGTACGCGTCGTAGACCGAGGGCTCGACAAGCGGATGCCTGTAGTACCTCGACCCGTTCCTGGTCCAGTCGTCAAATGTCCTCGTGCTCGCGAATATGCCCGCCAGCGCGTAGTAGTCGGAGGTTAGGATCGGATCGAATTTGTGATCGTGGCAGCGTGCACAGGCCACGGTCAGGCCGAGGAACGCCTTGGTGGTCGTGTCGATTTGTTCGTCGACAACGTCGTACTTCTTCTGGATCGGATCGCGCTGTGCCAGGGCCATCGGGCCCAGCGCGAGGAATCCCGTGGCGACGATGCCGGACCGATTCACGGGCTCGCCTTCCGGCGCGGGCAGCAGGTCGCCGGCGATCTGGTCGCGAACGAACTGGTCGAACCTAAGGTCTGCGTTGAAGGCCTGGACCACGTAGTCCCGGTAGCGCCACGAGTCTCCGAACGGATGGTCCTCGTCCACGCCGGTGGAGTCCGCGTAACGCGCGACGTCCAGCCAGTGACGTCCCCAGCGCTCACCGTAGTGCGGCGAGTCGAGGAGGCCATCGACCAGCTCGGAGTAGGCCTGCTCGTCGGACCAGGTCTGATGCCCCTCCACCGCCGTTGGGTCCGGAGGCAATCCCAGGAGATCGAAGTGCACGCGCCGCACCAGCGTTAGCGGGTCGGCTTCCTCGCTTGGCTGTAGGCCGGCTTCCTTCAACCGCGCCAGAACGAACCGATCGATGTCGTTGCGGACCCAGGTCGACGAGCCTGAATCTGGCACCGGCGGGTCCACGATTGGCTGAAACGACCAATGGCTGCTCTCGACGCTTCTCTCGCCCTCCTCGGCTGGACTCGACCCCACGGGCTCATAGCCGGGCCAAATCGCCCCTGCGCGAACCCACGCGACGAGCTTTTCGATCTCTGCCTGGGGCAGCTTGGACCCAGGAGGCATCTTCAGCGCACTCTCGTACCGGACGGCGCGGATCAAGGGGCTTGATTCGTCGCCGCTCACCACGGCGGTGCCGATCACTGTGCCTGCGTCGCGGAAGTCGATCCCCGCGCTCTGGAGCTTCTCGCCGTGGCAATCTCCGCACTGGTTGTGCAGCAGGGGCCGGATCTCGCGCTCAAAGCGGTCCTGCCAGCCCTCGGCGGCGAGCACCCCGCCCGCTTGCATCCCCACAAGCGCAGCCAACACGCCGCGGAGCATCCTCAACGCTCCCTCCATGGCCCTGCTGTATCGGAACCATCCGGTCTCCGCAATGCAGTCGCCGTGCTCTGGGGCACCTGCGCACCCCATGGCGGCTCGAGCCTCGCGCTGGTGGTCTGGTAGGCGATCGGTCACGTCCTTGACACCGTAGCGAACCCGCAAGTAGCCTTGATTGCCGTGGCTGAAGTCTCAGGTCTCAACGCATTCATCGCCGTGCTGCCAATCATGGCGGTGATGTTCTTCCTTGTCGTGCTGCGGTGGCCGGCGACGCGGGCGATGCCGGTGGCCTACGCGATGACGGCGGCATTCGCGCTGTTTTTCTGGAAGGTTTCGGCGGTTCACGTCGCGGCGGCTTCCCTGCGGGGCGCAATCATCGCCATCTCGCTGCTATGGATCATCTTCGGCGCGATTTTGCTGTTGCAGACCCTGTCCGTCAGCGGTGCAGCGGCCGCGATCCGACAGGGGTTCATGGACGTGTCAGGTGACCGCCGCGTTCAGCTGATCATCGTGGCTTGGATGTTCGGGGCCTTCATCGAGGGGGCTTCGGGGTTCGGCACCCCCGCCGCGGTCGCGGGTCCGCTGCTGCTGGCTCTAGGGTTTCCAGCCTTGTCGGCCGTGATGTGCACGCTGATCATCCAGAGCACGCCAGTGACGTTCGGGGCCGTCGGCACGCCGATCCTCGTCGGCATGGCCGAGTCCCTCAACGTTGCGTCCGTGGAGACCGCCATCGCCGAGGCCGGCATGTCGTACGCCGAGTTCATCTACCAGATCGGGGTCTTCGCCGCGATACCCCATGCCATCGTCGGCACGATGATCCCGTTGATCATCTGCGGCATGATGACCCGATTCTTCGGTGAGGACCGGTCGTTCCGACAGGGTCTCTCCATCTGGAAGTTCGCATTGTTCGCTGGCCTGGCCTTCACAGTTCCCTACATCCTGGTGGCGATCTTCCTGGGCCCCGAGTTCCCGTCGCTGCTCGGGGCTCTCATCGGCCTTGGCGTGGTTGTCGCCGCAGCGAAGCGAGGATTCCTGCTTTCCAACGTCGAGCCTTGGGACTTCCCGCCCCGCGCTCGCTGGGAGTCCGAATGGATGGGCCAGTTCACAGGTCAGCCCACCGAGAGCGAGCGCCCCATGGCGCTTGGCCGTGCCTGGATGCCCTATGTGCTGGTCGCGGCACTTCTGGTCATCACTCGCCTGCCGGGACTGCCGTTCAAGGCTTGGCTAGCATCTGTCCAGGTTGGCTGGGACAACATCTTGGGCACGGGCTTGTCGCAGGCAATCCAGCCGCTGTACCTTCCCGGCACGATATTCCTCGTCGTATCGCTGGCGACCGCCCTCTTGCACGGGATGTCGGGCAGCCAGGTGCGCAGTGCCTGGTCAGCTTCGGCACGCATGCTTGCCGGTCCGGCGTTCGCCCTGGTGTTCGCGGTCGCGCTTGTGCGCGTGTTCATCGACTCGGATGCGAACGCCTCCGGTCTGCAGAGCATGCCTCTGGAGCTGGCCGGCTTCGCGGCCTACGTCGCGGGTGTGACATGGCCGTTCTTCGCCGCCATGATCGGAGCGCTGGGAGCTTTCGTGGCGGGCTCGAACACGGTTAGCGACCTGATGTTCAGCCTGTTCCAGTACGGTGTGGCGGACCGCATCGGGGCGCCGCACCTTGTGATCCTCGGTCTGCAGGCGCTCGGCGGTGCGGCCGGCAACATGATCACGGTGCACAACGTCGTGGCGGCGAGTGCCACGGTCGGGCTGGTTGGTCGGGAGGGTCTCCTCATCCGGCGCACCATCTACCCGATGCTCTACTACGTCGTGGCGGCCGGACTACTCGGGCTACTCTTCAGCTACGTCCTCTTCGCCGACCGGTTCTGAGTTCCTCACGATCCGTCGCAGGGCCCTGAGCCGGCCCAGGAGTTCGTTGGTCGCGGTGGCGATCTGGTTCTGATCCCGTATCACGTGCGGCTCGAGCAGCACGATGAGCTCGGTCTTGGCCGTCGAGTCCCGCGTTGTGCCGAACGCGCGGCCCACCACAGGGATCCGTCCGAGCAACGGAACGCGAGTCGATGCGGAGGTGCTGGTCTCCTGCATGATGCCGCCGATGGCGACCGTGTCGCCGTCCTGGACCGTGACCTGCGTGGTGACGTTCCGGCGGTCGATCGTCGGGGACTGAATAGGCCCGGTGATGCCCGTCGGCGACGAGACTTCCTGCATGATCCGCAGCGTGACGATCCCTGACGCATTCACGCGGGCGGTGACGGAGAGCCGCACACCGGTCTGCACGTTGCTGACCGTGTTCGTGAACAGGGATGAACCCTGCGAGAGCGCCCCGCCCACCACGGCTTGGGACGCCAGGGTGGGAATGGTTTGTCCGACGACGATCTCGGCCGGGATGTTGTCCGTCGCGATGAGCGACGGGGCGGAGATGACGCGGGTCCTGCCTTCCGACTCGCTGCCCTCCAGGAATAGCGCGAGCTCCCGCGTGCTGCCCACGAGCATGCCGACACTGAGATTGGCGAGACCGGCCCCCGTCAAGCTGCCCGCCAGCTTGCGCGTCTTCAGGGAGGATGCTTGGCCGCCCGCCAGCTGGAGGCCCGTCACGCCACCGACCGACTGGGCAGCGGACCGGTTGCGCAGGTAGGCCGACACCCCGCTCGAGAGGGATCCCGTGAGTGTGACCTCGTAGATCTTCGCGTCGATAAGCACTTGCCGCGGGGAACTGTCGAGTTCGAGCAGCGTGCCGCGGATGGCCTCCCACTCTTGCTGCGTCGCCTGCACAAGCACGACGTTGTTGATCGGATCCGCCACGATACGGATGCTGGACTCGGTCAGGGCACCAACACCCTCGGGCAAGGGATCGGCGGGATCTGCATCGAGGGCCGAGGCTTGACCTCCCAAGGACACGCTGTAGAGCTGCTGGACCGTGGCGGCGAGGTGTTGGGCCTCACCGTACTGCGCGCGGTAGATGAAGTTGCGGCGACCACCTGTCGCGGCGGGCCGATCGAGCTTCCGAATCCACTCCGCCACGTCCTGGAGGTCGCCTTCGCTCGCGCTGACGGCCAGGAGGCCGCCGATCCGAGGGAGGGGGACGAACTGGTGCGCATCGTGGCGGCCGCCAGGCGATAGCGTCTCGAACACCAATTCCAGCTCGCTGGCCACCACCGTTGCGAGGCTGTTCTCGATCGTGAAGAACCGTAGGCTTCGGTCGGCAAGCTCCTCTGTGTCGAACAGACCGATCAGATCCATGGTGCGGCGCATGTTGCGGCTGGTGTCGAGCAGAACGAGGGTGTTGGTCGACGGCACCACCGTGTAGGCGCTGCCCGGCCCAAGAAACGGATCGAGCATCGCCGCCAGTTCTTCGGCGGACGCATGCTGGAATCGGATTGCGTTGAGCACAGGCCGCTCGTCCTCGGGCAGCTGGGCACCTTCGGGCACCGGCGTGATCGGCACGCCGGGGACGCTCTCGAGGGGCACCACCCTGTAGAGGTCCCCGACCTGTACGGCGGTCGCGCCGTTCATTCGCAGGATTGTCTGAAGCAGCGGCAGCAGATCCTCTGGATCCAGCGCTCCGTATGTGTTGACGGTGACCGGAGCGCTGCGCACGGCAGGGTCGACCACGTAGTTGATCTGCAGACGGCGGGCCAGCAGATCGACCACGTCCAGAAGGTCGGCGTTTCGAAGCTCGGTGAATGTTCCACTCGTGGGAGTCGCGGTCGGTTGGGCCCCGAGCGGTGCTCGGACGAGTGTGGCGAGCAGACAGATCAGGGCAAGGACCGATCCACCGCGTCGCGAACGGAATGGCTTGGTGGTCATGGCTGGCTAGGGTTCCCTTCTCTCCCACCAGTGCTGCGCACCAAACGGCGTGGTGCGGACTCTGCGGATGTAGTCCTCGTACTCTGTGCCGTCGACAGCGCCATCCGACGGGTCGGCCACGAAGCGTCCGGGCCTGAACTCGCTCCCGATCCGGTAGCGGCCGGTCGAGGAAACACTGCGGGCGGAGTCGGCCCGCGTGGGTGGTGCTCGCCGGCTGAACGCACGAGAAGGCGTGACTCCACGGCTGGACTCCCGCAGGTCAGCCGTCGCTACCGACATGGTTCGCCCGTCCCTCGAGAGCACCAGTGCGTTTCGCTCGATCCGCTCCAGGACGTATCCACCGACCCGCTCGCCGGGCTGAGTCCACTCCCAGTCCGAGTTCGGCCCTTCAGCTAGCAGTGCGGCCGGTCCCGCCCCAAGATCAGCGACGCCCCGCAGAACAGGGAGGCGGATCGTAGACTTGGAGGCGGTCAGCACACTCTGGTCGACCTCCCCTGCGGTGGGGCTTCGATCTGTGGAGAAGAGCAGCCGCTCGACGATCGCTTGGTAGTCCTCGGGACGCACAGTCGCTTCCCGGTCCGGCTTGACACGAGGCGGGCTGCCCGCAGCGGAGATTGGCTCTTCGAACAGCTCCCAGCGTTTGGCCGCGTCGCTGACTTCAACGGCGAGCTTGACGCCCATGACCGCCAGAAGAGCGGCCAATGCAAGGTTGAGAGCCCTGGGCTTCACAGGTCCGTCCCCTGTCCGTCGGCCATGCCATCCGCGGGTCGCAGGTAGCCCTCCACGGTCAAGTTCACCCTCACCGCTTTCGTCCGTGCCTCTCCCAGGCCAACCTCCAGCCTCCGCGTCGCAAGGATCGGCTCGGCGTTGGCAAGACCGGCCATGAAAGCCACGAACTGGTCGATCTGGCAGGTGAAGACCACGCCCAGAGGGATCGTCAGGTACGGAGCTTCGGCATCTGGGGCCTCGAAAGTCGATCGCTCAAGATCGATGCCCTCAGTGCCAAGCAACTCGGTCACGATCGACCGGAGTTCGGCCTGCGCAAGGGCTGTCGTGGCGGACTGGAGGAGGCGACCCTCCAGCAGTTGGCTCTCCCGCAGGCTTGCCACTTCCGTGTCGTCCAAGCCCGACTGACGCTCGCTGAGATCCCTGGCAAGCAGGTGGCGCTGCTCTAGCGCTTCGATCGCCTCTGGGCTGACAGCATGGTAGGCAGTTGACCATGCGTCGCTCCCCTTCCAAATCCCAGCGAGCACCAGTGCGCAGCCAAGGACCACCAGCGCACGTCGATCACGGCGCTCGAGACTTGCGAGGTTCCTCATCGTCGCCGCGCCTCGATCTGGAAGAGTTCGCCTACGCGACCCGACACAGGAGCCTTGACGAAACGTGACGACGAGAGCGCGTCAGTGCCGTCCAGCGTGGCCAGCAGCGGGTCGGCGTCTTCCGCCACTCCGCTAAGGAGGGCTGTTTCGTCGTCCAGGACCAGAGCCGTCAGCCACGCCGATGTTGGCAGCGACGCGGAGATCTCTTGAATCGTGGAGAGATCTTCCGCGACACGCTCTCGGCGTTCGCGCAACCACGCTGCTTTGGCCTTGACTGCTGACTCGTTGGCGAGCCGCTGGCTGCCGACGGCCGTGGATGCCTCGAGCGCCGCGGTCTTCTCCTGCAGTGCGCGGGCGTAGCTGGCGTTCTGCAGTGCAGGTCTCACCGCGAGCCCTCCGGCCAAGAAGACGACCCCTGCCGCAATGGTCATCGTCTGGGCATAGGGGCCGAGGCCCTGTCTGCTGCGTTTGGCGGGCGGAAGCAGGGGCAGTCCGAACCCGCGGGATGGACGAGCGGCCTCGATCGCTGTTCCATACGCCACGGCATCGCGCGCCAGGTCGAAGTCTCCCGGGGAGGAAGCGGGTCGTTTAAGAATTTCGGCGACCGGTACGCTGGGCTGTCCGTGAGGAAGCGCCCCCGCTTCGCCATCTCCGGTGAACGCCATCAGCATTGGACCTTCATCTCCCGCCGAGAGGTCATCTCTCGCTGACTGCAGGGCCCATCCGACCGACGCCGTGTCGGCATCGAGCGCCGCGCTCCAGGGTTGGTTGCTGCTGGACTGTCCGTACAGTTCAACGTGAGGGCCCTCAACGTCCGCAATCAGGAACGCCGGCGTTGCCGGCATCTTGTCTCGGTGGGTCACAGCGCGCAGCGCGGAGGGCGAAACCGTGCAACCGGCGAGCGGAACGCCGGCGGCTCTGAACCGGTCGGCGTACGCTTCGATGCGGCTGGAGAGCGTCACGGCAACGGCCGTGCGACGCTTGCCGCCACTGTCCGACGCCTCACCCACGTCGGCTGCGGCATGGATGATCGGAGCGTCCCCAAATGGATGCAGTTCGTCTAGCTGCCACTCGATTGCCGCGTTGCGGTCCGCCCGTGGCATCGGGGGCAGATCCACAGTGCGCCAGATCACATCCCTGCGGGGAATGCACAGGACCGTCGGCGCACGGGACAGCCCGCATTGCCTGAGAAAGCCCCTGAACTCGGCGCCCCAGCTGGCGGGCTCTCTGGACCGGTACGACGGGATGCGGTAGCGTCCGGCAACTGCGACCCCCTTGGGTCCGAGCTTCACGGCCACTGCGACGAGGTCATCGCCGCGGACTGCAACGCCGCAACCCGTCCCCCAAGGAAGAATCTCGCGCAGCATCAGACGATCCCGTTCGTCAGTGGACCTGCTCGAACCAGCGATCGACGCGCAGCAGGCCGTCAGGCCCGCGCGCGACAGTCGCAGCCACGCGGCGCTCGGCTCGGGCTCCCCGCACCGTGCCAGTGGATGTCACGCTCCACACGGAGACATCGCTGTTCCATCCAAGAGGCGCGAGTCGCGCCGCCGCTACCGCTGCCTTGGCCAGCGCGTCGCCTGGCTGGAGTGGAGCCTGCTGTCTAGCCGACACCACCCGCTGTGCGAGTGGTCGATCCAGGCCTGCGGCGACAAGCACGTTTGCTGACGCGGCGTTGAGGTTTACGGTTGCCGGACCACGGGTGCGGAGATGCCGTTCCATTCCCTCGACCCGTTGCAAGCTCGAATCGCCGTCCTCGGTCCGGTTGCGTTGGCGATAAGTCCCATGGAACAGGTCCGACGTCATGCTTTGGACCGACAGCAATTCCTCAACCACTTGTATAGACGCCGTCCGGGGACCGAAAGACGACCGATCTGCGCCAACGTCCGAGATCGCACGCGGCCTAGCCCGCCGGTACATGAGGATGCCCCTAGCGATCGCCCTTGCATCGCCGGGCGCGGCTCCCGCACTGGTGGCGAGGCGAGATAGGGACTGTTCGCTGGCTCGATTGACGTTGAGACGGCCATCCTGGGGCTCGATCGACACTTCGACATCGCCCGCTTCCAGCGAGTAGCGACGGGTGCTGGGGATGTCCGTCATGGCTGACGATGCGCTGCCGTCTTCGCTCAACACGGCTTCGATTCCGCCGCGCGCTAGGAAGTAGGCCTGCAGTGAGTCGCTTGCCAGAGAGGCGCGGTCCACCGCCGTCCCGCTAGCCTCCGCCAACGTGAAGGCAACGGTGGCCAGTAGCACGATCGCCCCGAGGACCGCTACTAGCGCGGCACCTCGGTCCCGACGTTGACGCGACGCTATTGCCACAGGGCCGCCTCGCCGGGTCTGCCCGATGCTGCGGGGATGAGGATCGTCAACGTCTCGCTCCGGCCGTCGGCCGCCCGAGACCACTCAATCTGGACAGCATCCGGCAGCGTTGGTCGACTATGCCAACGGTCGGTCCATGCGCTGGTTGCCAAAGGATCGCCGCCCGACTCCAAGTAGCGGAATTCGATGCCTGAAAGCCCCTCCCACAGAGTGCGGCTATGACCGGATCGTGAGGGCTCAGCCGGCGGACTGCCCGATGTGGGCATAGGGGTCCAGGGCGAGTCCTCGAGGATCAATCGGAGCTCGCCGGGGTCGCCGACGGTTCGCAGCGTGAGCCTCCGCATGCCAGCGCTCCACCCAGCAATCGGCGAGTGCGATGTGACGAGGCGCAGGCTACGATCCGTGCCATCGAAGAACGGGACCCAGCCACTTCGGCGATCCGGGTGTGGCACGGGCACGCTGGACGCGATCGCCTCGTGGAGACCAACAACGGCATTGGCCGCTTCTCGGTTCCGGTGCAGTGTTTCTCGCGTGTCGAACCAGGCCCCGATCCCAGTGCCCGTGACAGCCAGAACACCCGTTGACACTAGCCCGAGGAGACCGATTGCGATGACGACTTCCAGCAGCGTGTGTCCGGCCGCTGGTGGGTGCGTGCGGTGATCCGAATCCGCTCGGCGGCTCATGGTCCTGAAGCCCTCCGGTAGGCGTCAAGGCGGATGGACCTTCGCTCACTCTCGACGCGCCACCAAACCACCATGCGCAACCGTAGGACACGACCGCCCCTAGCGTCGGCTGGGAACTGCTCCGCCCAGTCCGCGTAGACCTCCCAGCTGTATCCGTCCGCGTTGTGCTCCCCTCCGCGCTCGCCGGCTGTCAGCAGAGGGGAGGCGAGGATCGCATTCATGCGGCTCCTTGCGAACAGCGCGGCTCGTTCGTGGTCACGCGCCGTTGACGCGGCCGCGATGGATTGGCCAATGGACCCGAGGATGCCGACGGAGGCGATGCCCAGCAGCGTGGTTGCGGCGATCACCTCGATGAGTGAAAAGCCACTCTCCCGACGTGTCATCGGCCATTCCAGTCGCGCGGTCTGCCCGACATCGGATCCACCTCGAATCCCCGAGCGGACGAGTCACGTGTGGCGAGGGCGAGCTTCAGCGGCGGCAGCGAGCTCCCTGGCCGCAGGATGACTGCAACGCTGCCTGTCGGCTCAACCATTCGGAGGGGAGAACGGAACTCGATCTCCCGCTGCCAATTGCCATCGGACCGCACCGCCTCGAGGTGCCCTGCCGACGGATCGACGCGAAGCAGGACGGGCTGCCGATGTCGGTCCGCGTGCTGCTGAGCACGGAGCAGGAGCTGTGCTGCCCGCTCGGCACCGGTGCGGACTCGAACACCGTCCAAGGCCCGGTCCACCGTGGGGAACGCTATCGCCAAGGCGAGTGTCGCCAGCGTGGTCGCAGCCACGAGCTCCAAGAGCGTCGTACCCGCTGTTGCGCTCCTCATCCGGTCCCCGCAGTCACTCCCAGCTCACGACATCCTCTGCGCTCTCTGTACCGCCCACCTGCCCGTCGGAACCGTACGAGAGCACTTCCGGTCCGGGTCCGTGCTCGCCGATGTGGCGGTACACGTACGGGTTCCCCCATGGATCGTCGGGTATGCGCTTGTCGAGGTAGGGTCGGATCGCGCCGAGGCCCTCTTCGTCCGTCGGGTACCGAGCCTCGTCGAGGTTGTACCGCTGGAGGGCGGTCATGAAGGAGGCGATCTGGGCTCGAGCCGCAGCTCGGCGGCCTTGGTCGCTCACGGGGCCGAGCTGCTGCCAGGCGATTGCGGCAAAGAGGGCCATGATCGTGATCGTGACCAGCATCTCGATCAGGGTCACGCCGCGTTCATGGACGGAGGCGCGACGGCGTGTCGTCATTCAGAACCCCACTCGTTGGATGGTAGACAGAGCGAGCAGCGTACCGAGCACGAGAATGCCGACAGCAATGGCCATCAGCAAGATCGCCATCGGTTCGAGGAGGGCAAGAGTCCGTCTCACGGACTCCCGTGTCTGCCGCTCGTAGACGGTGGCGATGCGATCGAACATCCGATCGAGGTGCCCGGTCTCCTCGCCGATGACCAGGAGTTGGCTGGCAAGCGGAGGGAACGCGCCGCTTCGCATGATCGCCGCGGACACGCGGTCGCCACGTCGGACGGCTGTCCGCACGGGTTCCAGTGCCGCTGAGATTGCTCGATTCGACACCAAGTCATTGGCGATGCCGAGGGCCTGCAGCATCGGCACTGCAGCCGACAGCAGGGTCGCCATTGCACGGGCGAACCGTGCCGTTGAAGCTCTACGCACGAGAGGGCCGAGACCAGGCATCCGCAGCACCGCTGTGTCGAGAACGGCGCGGCCCGACTCAGTCCTGAGCCAGGTGTACACGCCAACGGCCGTAAGCCCCGGGGCCAAGAACAAGGCCAGCCACCAGTCATGGACGAGGACGGCGGCCCCGGCTAGCGTGCGGGGCAGCCAGGAAAGCTCCGCCTCCACTCCTTCGATGACGTTGATCCACTGCGGCAGGACGAACCGAGCAGTCAGTGCGAGCGAGATGCATCCAACAGCAATCAGGAGCGCAGGGTAGGCCAAGGCCGACAGCACCTCGCCACGAATCTCCTCCCGGTGGCGCTCGAAGGCCGCGAGCCGTCGCATCACCTCTGGAAGCGCACCAGACAACTCGCCCGCTCTTGCCATGCTGACGTGAAGCGTCGAGAACCGATCGGGCTGGAGGGACATGGCGTCGGCAAAGCTCTCGCCTCCCCGCACAGCCGACAATACAGCCCGCGCGGCGGCGCCCTCGCGTGCAGACTCGGCGGAGTCTGCGGTGATATCGAGGGCGCGAGCCAGGGGCACCTCGGATTCGAGCAGGGTGGCTATGTCTTCCATGAACCGGAGACTTCCACGTGGCTTCTGCAGCCCAAGACTGCTGTACCGGACACCCGCCTCGCTCCGCGCGGCCCCGACATAGGTGGCGAGCAGTCCTCGTCCGCGCAGATCCCTAGCGGCGGTGCGTTCGTCCGCAGCTTCGATGACCCCGCTTCGCGCGGTACCGTCCGGGGCGACTGCCTTGAAGCGAAACGTGTCCACAGGCGGGCCTAGCAAAGGTCAGCGCTCCTGCGTGGCGTCAAGCACCTCTTCCACGCTCGTGAGGCCTTGCTCCACCCTGCTCCATCCGTTGGCCTGGAGCCGGCGGAATTCCGCGGGGGCCACCGCGGTGCCGATGTCGCGGAGATCGCTTCGCTCCGTGATGGCCCGCCGCACCGGCTCGTCGACTTCGAAGAGCTCGAAGATACCGATGCGACCTCGGTAGCCTGCCCTCTGCAATGTTCGCAGCCCACGGCTTTCCAGCAGTTGACAGTCCGGCCGTCCGGAACAGCGACTGGCCGGGAGGGTGCGCGACAGTGCGTGCACAGCAGCCGGACCAGGCGCTGGGCCATCACCGCCACGAGTGACGACGCGATCAGATAGCGCTCGACCCCCATGTCTGCCAGCCGTGCCACCGCGCTGGGTGCGTCGTTCGTGTGCAGCGTCGCGCAGACCAGATGTCCCGTCAGGGCGGCTCGAACCGCGATCTCCGCGGTCTCCTGGTCGCGGATCTCGCCCACCATGATCACGTCGGGATCCTGCCGCACGATGTGGCGGAGGCCAGCGGCGAACGTGAGGCCGATGGCTGGGTTGACGTGAATCTGGCTCACCCCTGCAATCCGGTACTCGACTGGATCCTCGATCGTGACGATCTTGCGGGTTGGGGAGTTAATGCGTCGCAGTGCGGCGTGCAGCGTTGTTGTCTTGCCGCTGCCGGTCGGACCAGTGACGAGAAGCAGCCCGTGCGGAAGTGATGCCAGCCGCTCCATCCGTGCGAGCAGGCCCTCGTCGAGGCCGAGCGCCTCCAGCGTGAAGCTGTGGGAAGCGGCGTGATCAAGGAGTCGCATGGCTAGCGACTCGCCATGGAGGGTCGGTAGCGTCGCCACGCGCAGATCCAGCTCACGCCCCAAGGCCTTCATGGCGATTCGGCCGTCCTGGGGCAGCCTGCGTTCGGCGATGTCGAGTCCGGCCAGAAGTTTCAGCCTCGAGACGACCGGCGCCCTCAGCCGGGCAGGTGGAGCTGGCCTGTCCTCCAGTGCGCCGTCGATGCGAACCCGCACGCGGAATGCATCGCTGAGCGGCTCAAGATGGATGTCGCTGGCCCTGTCCTCAAGAGCTCGGGTGATCAGGGCGTTCACGAATCGGACCACCGGTGCGTCCGAGGCGAGATCCTGCAGGTGCTCGATGCTGGTCGTGTCCCTGCGTGCCGGGCCGGCGTCCGGGACCAGCCCGTATCGCTCGTCGATCGCGGCCAAGATGTCCGGTTCGGTCGCCAGTACCGGCGTCACGGGCATGCTGGTCAGGCTTTGGATGCTGGAGAGCGTCTCTAGGTCGAGAGGATCCGCGATCGCAACTTGCAGCCCGCGCTCTCCTTCCGCCACGGGCATGCAACGAAACTGGCGCAGGAACCCTGCCGGTATCTCGGTGGTTGGCGGTAGCCCGCGGCCGAGCTCCTCGCCCCGCAGGAAAGGCAGGCCGAACTGCTCAGCCTGCGCCGCAAGCACGTCCGACTGTCTCGCGAACCCAAGGTCAACGAGGAGGCGTCCCAGACGCCCACCGTGCTCACGCTGCAGCGCAAGTGCCCGGTCCAGATCCTCACTGGTGACACAGCCGCGCTCGACAAGGCGCTGCCCCAGTGCCATCGGCTGGGCGGCGTTCCTGTCCGCTGCGGATTCCGGCATGGCGATCGTGACGCGGTTTCGGCTCGTCCTCAGTAGTGCCTCGTGACCAGCATCGACTCGTTGGACAGATCTCCACGGGCGGCGCCCATTACGACTTGGCTTGGAAGCCCAGTGCGGTCTTCCCACGGAAAGTGGAACAGTGAGACCGCCAGTGCCACTTGGAGGTCGGGCTTGAGATCCGAGAGCGTGGGACCCTCCTCGACCAGCAGTCTGCGCATGGTCCTTCGCAGTCCATCCAGCATCTGGCGCTTGCGTTCGTTCAATGCTTGGATCTCGGCGGCGGTGTAGGATCTGCGGAACGGACTTAGGTTGGCGGTCGGCACCAGATTCACTTCGACCGAGAACACGGCTCCGTAGCCGGGCAGGTAGATGCCGCGCGTAACGCCCACGGCAGTCGCGCGGTCGGTGCCGGTCGGGCGGAAGCTGCGGTCCACTGCCGCCTCCACGTTTTCGATCTGTCGGACCAGGTTTGGCTCGAGGAGCTCCATGTCGGCCGGCCAGAGCGGCAGGGCGACGACCGCAAGGGCGAGTAGGCGTCTCACGGCTGGCTCCCTGGGATCGCGGCGATGTCGAACTCGAGCAGCTGACGGCGCAGGAGCTCGTGCCTTGCCATGACGAACTCGTGTCCGGCCAATGCGTCCTGGTGCACCGCTTCCACTTCCACGCGGACGGCGTCGATCTCAGCGCGCGCGGCCGCAGCGTCGGTCGATGCGCGGCTTGCCGCTTCGAGTGCTTGGAGCAGAAGGGCGTCGTCGCGCGCCAACTCTTCCCGCATCGCTGTGCGCAGGCGATCCTCTAGGTCGGCACTTGACGCGGAAGCCTCCGCCGAGCCCACCGAGAGGGTCCAGCCGCCTGGCTGCCTCGACAGCGTCGGGTTGGCCATCCAAAGGGCCGCGATGACCGCGGCCATCGCCCCAGCCGCTGCCAGCCGTGGCCATGTCAGCCACGCGGACAGGGAGTCGCCGCGGGCAGCGGGCACATCGACGAGCACAAGGCTCTTTGGCGGCTCCGCGTTGGGCAGGGAACGCAATGCCTCCATCAACGTGCGCCGTTCCTCCAGTGCCGCGCGGACCTCGGGGGACTGATGAAGCGCCTTGTCCAGCGCCGCCCGTCGTTCAGGACCCAGTTCGTCCAAGAGATAGGCGTCCAGCTCGTCACCGGTGAATCGCACGGCTGACCTCTTCCTTCTTGGTGGCCGGCTCCAGCCTCTCCCGCAGCACACGCAGGGCGGCGTAGAGCCTTGACTTCGCTGTGGATACCGGGCAGTCGAAAATCTCTGCTATCTCGTCGAACCGGAACCCGTGATGGACCTTGAGAAGTACGATCTCGCGCTGCCGAGGAGGCAGCGCCGCGAGCGCCTGTTCCACGAGGTAGCTGAGTTCCGCTTTGGAATAGCCGAAGTCCCCCAGACGGGTGGGGCTCAGCGCTGCCACTTCGGTCGCGGTGCCGTAGCTGTCTCGTGTCTCGACCGGTCTCGCCCGGCGCCGAAGCGATGCCGCCTCGTTATGGGCGATTCGAAAGAGCCACTGCGGAAATCGCTCCTCGTCAGTCAGCTTGGGCAGACCGTGGTACGCCTTGAGGAACGTCTCCTGGCAGGTGTCCATTGCGTCCGTGCGGTCGCCCAGCGTGCGGAGCAGGTAGTTGAAGACCCGCCCCTGCCATCGACGGGCGAGTGCGTTGAACGCCTCCAGGTCCCCCTGCCGAGCGCAGCGAACAAGCGCCCGGTCCTCAGCCTCGATTTGCCTCAACGGATCATCCGTCCACTAGACAAGACGCTCGGAGCAGCCAAAAGGACGAATCCGCCGAAACTTGGGTTCCCGCGACGGATGGACGGCCAGCACGCTTCTGAAGGGATTTTTCGTGGCGGATGGAGGAGCTTGCCGAAAAAACGAGCGGTTCATTCGTCTTTGCAGTGCTGACAATAAACTACGGTTCGATTATCTTCTCCTTGTGAACCTGTGGTTGACACGAACGGCGGGGCATTAGCTCCGCCGTTCCAGTTTAGGGATGCTGCCTCCCAGCTGCCTTCAAGAGTGAAGCGCCTGGTCGTCAACGCAGACGACTTCGGTTACGCGAAAGGCGTCAACGACGGCATTGTCACGTGCCATCTGGACGGCCTGGTCCGGTCCACTTCGTTGATGGCGAACGGCGTCGCTGTGGAGCACGCTGCGCGCTTGGCGCACAAACATCCCAGCCTCGGCGTGGGCTGCCACCTCGTTCTGGTCGAGGGCGAGTCCGTCTCCCGTCCGGGAGTCATGCTGCCCGCGACCCTCGGCGGACTGATAGCTGCAACGCCCTCGATCGCGGAAATCCGGAGCGAGTTCCGGGCGCAGGTCGAGCGCCTTCTCGGACTTGGCCTTCACCTCACGCATCTGGACACACACAAGCACCTGCATCTGCTACCGGCGGTTTTGGAGGTGGTCGCGAACGTCGCTGACGAATTCGGGATCGGGTGGGTCCGCCGCCCCTTCGACGCGACGCGACCGACTCGTGGCGGATACCGGGCGGCAGTCGCAATGGCGATGCAGCCCCTGCGGATTGCGTTCGACGGGCAGTTTCGGCGGGCTCGCTGGCGGACAACCGACTACTTCTGCGGCTTCGAGGTCACGGGCCGGATGGACGCGTCATGGCTGATCCAGACGCTCCCGGCACTGCCCGGCGGGATCGGGGAACTCGTCTGCCATCCCGGCTACTGCGACGCCCAGCTCCAGGCCATGCCCACCCGGCTGAAGCGTAGCCGAGAACGCGAACTGGCGGCCCTGTGCGACCAAGGCGCGGCGCGGGCTGCGGAGCGGGCGGGGATTGAACTCGTGTCCTACCGCGATCTCGGCAGGCGCTCCGAGCCGACCTGAGCCGACCTTCAGGCCTCGTCGCCGAGGTGGCCGAGCTTGTCCTGCTTGGTCTTCAGATACCGCAGCGCCAGGTTCCCGGACTCGGGAGAGCAGGGAACCCGTTCCGCGACCCGGATTCCGCAGTTCTCGAGTGCCTCCAGCTTGCTGGGGTTGTTGGAGAGCATGCGCACCTCGCGCGTCCCGAAATAGCGAAGAACCTCCACGGCCAGACCGTACTCGCGTTCGTCCGCTCCGAATCCAAGCTGAAGGTTCGCCTCGACTGTGTCAGCACCCCGGTCCTGGAGCTCGTAGGCAATGAGCTTGTTCAGGAGACCAATGCCGCGACCCTCTTGCGGGTCGTACACCAGCACGCCGCAGTCGGACTCCGCTATCTGCTCGAGAGCCAGGTCGAGCTGGGGCCTGCAGTCGCAGCGCAGACTTCCGAACACTTCGCCTGTGAGGCACTGCGAATGGATGCGAACGAGAGGAATCGTGCTAGGCTCGCCCGGTGTTCCGCGCACGAGCGCGACCACTTCGCGCTCGCCGCCCGGACCATTGCCACGGAACCCGAAGATGCGGAACTCGCCGTGCCGTGTCGGCAGGACGGCTTCGGCCACTTTCTCTAGGCTGTAGCCTGGCACCGCTCGCGCGTACCCGCTTGGCACCCGCCGACCCCGACCGCGTGTGCCGAAAGACCCATTATAGAAACGGTTCCGCCCGCCCACGGGTCCGCACCAAAACATGGCCGACACCGATCTGCTTGTCACCCTCTTGGTGAAGATCGCCGCCCTTGGGTCGATCGCGAGCATCGCCCTGCGCTGGAACTTCGCGAAGCGACTCTTCCTCCGCGAGCAGCGCTCGCTCCGCCAGCGACTCGAACTCGCCGCGCTGTTCGGCGTGGTGTTCGCGAGCGGCTCCGTCGTCCGCATCGTCCTCGGATACCGCGCTGCCGAATGGGGGCTCGAGGGCGCGTTCGTGTCCGGCCTGGTGGGCGGGTACGTGCCAGGCGCGGCAGCCGGTGCGCTCATCGCGCTGCCGTCTCTGGTGAGTCCGGACGTCGAGTGGGTCGCGCTTCCGCTGTTGGTCGGCGTCGGCTCACTCGGAGGCCTGCTCCGCTCGCTGGCTCCGGACCCGGAGGAGGTCTGGAGGTTCTCACCGTTCTTCGTCTTCTCGATGTTCGAGTGGATGCGAGGCCGGATACCTGCCTCGCACGGGGCGTTCCAGCTCAGCATGCTGGCCGCATGCGTGGGCATCGAGCTGCTGCGCACGCAGCTTGCGAACGCATTCCAGAACCAGGGCCTGCTGTTCGCGCCGGTCGTGCACGACGAGGTGCTTCACCCCGTGACGCTGCTCCTCCTATGCGGCTCCACCGTGCTCGGCGTGGGCCTGATGCTCAAGGTGTGGAACAACACCCGGAACGAGTGGAAGATCGAGAACCAGCAGCGGCTGCTGTCGGAGGCGCGACTCACCAGCCTCACGCGCCAGATGAACCCCCACTTCCTCTTCAACACGCTGAACTCCGTGGCTTCGCTGATCCGCACCGATCCCGTCACCGCGCGGGAAATGCTGTATCGGCTCTCCGCGATCCTCCGGAGGCTGCTGCGTCAGCAGGAGGCGTTTGCTCCGCTGAGCGAGGAGCTCTCGGTGATCGACGACTACCTCCAGATCGAGAGTGTCCGGTTCGGGGACAGGCTCAAGCTGGAGAGGGACATAGACGTTTCCTCCCAGGAGGCGCTCGTCCCGAGCATGATCCTGCAGCCCATCGTGGAGAACGCGATCAAGCACGGAATCAGCCCGAAGGTCGGCGTCGGCACAGTGCGCTTGTCCAGCTCGCTGCACGCCGGCCGCCTCCAGATCGAGGTGGACGACGACGGCGTCGGCGTGCGGCATGAGGACATGCCCAAGGTCTTTCAGAAGGGGATTGGACTGAGCAACGCGCGCGAGCGTCTCGAGGTGCTCTTCGGCACGGACTATCAATTGACGTTCGAGTCGCGAGAGGGAGGGGGCGTGAGGGTCCGACTCCAGATCCCCGAACTGCGGGACGCGCGAGGTGCGCTCCCCACCGAGCTCGGCACAGCCGACGCAGCCTGACCGGCCGCTCCCCTATTCCATCGGTGGGTCGATGTCGCTCTCGATGATCCAGCTGGCCACAGGCATGTCTCCGGCCTTGAACTTCTCGAAGTGCCCGGCCCATCGCGTGGCGTTCGGGTACTCGTCGAAGACCTGGCCCTGCCCGAACATGCGCGGATCTTCCTGGGCCTCTAGGGCGGCCACCATCCTTGCCTCCAGGCGCCGCTTGGTCTCCGCGTGTTCGGGACTCCCGGCGAGATTGACGACGCAGGCCGGATCCCGTTCGAGGTCGTACAGCTCCTCGCCGCCTCGCTTGCCGAACGCTTGGCGCCAGTAGCTGTCGTCGCCCTCCCGGCGCATGTTCAGGATGGTTGTCTTCGTGGGGCTCGCGTCAACGGCAAGGTAGCCGGTCTCGGGATTGCCGGCCGGCCAGCGGTCCGTCTCGTAGTTCCGCAGGAACATCATTCGGCCTTCGACGATGCCCCGGATCGGATACCCGACGTCTCCGGGTCGGCCGACATCGTGCTTCTCCTTGCCGATGAGAACGTAGTCGCGCTCTGGATCGACCTGTCCGGAGTGTGCCGACTGCAGCAGGCCGAGCAGGCTCCGACCCGCCGGCGCCTGCATGCCCGTTTCCTCCCACGCGACGCCCGCGACCTCCATGATCGTCGGTGCGAAGTCGATGAAACTCACGAAGTCGTCGACCGAGCGGCCCGGATGCGGAATGCCTTCGTGCCACATCATCGCGAGCGGCAGGTGGTTCGAGAGCTCGTATTCCTGCGCCTTTGCACGGGGAAACGGCATGCCGTTGTCCGACGTGACGATGACCAGCGTGTTGGCGAGCTGCCCCGACTCCTCGAGGGCCTCCAGGATGCGCCCAAGGTGGATGTCGAAGTACTCGATCTCGTAGGCGTAGTCGAGCATGTCGTGGCGCACGGTCTCGTTGTCGGGCCAGAACGGGAACACCTCGTCAATGACATCGAGCGACTTGCCGCCCAATCTTGCGCCGCTCTGGAACTCGTAGGCCCGGTGCGGCTCCCGGGAGCCGTACCAGAACGCCCATGGCTGGTTGGCCGGCGCCGCCGCCAGGAAGTCCTCGAAGTTCGCCGCGTAGTCGGTGCTGCTGATCTTCGACGTCGGCGTCTCCATCGTTCGCTCGTCGAAGGGCATGCCCGCCAACTGGCGAGGATTGCCGTCCGTGTCCACGGCCACGCCGGGGCTCCAGCCCTTGGCTGTCATACCGACGAAGTAGCCGTTCTCGGCCAGCGCTTCGGGATAGCTCTTGAACTCCGGCGGGAAGTACGCCATGTGGTTCGCGGCCGCCTTCAGTTGCCAGGAGTTGCGCCCGGTCAGGATGGCCGCCCGCGAGGGTGCGCACTTCGCGTTGGGTGTGTAGGCGTTCTGGAACAGGACGCCCTCCCGAGCCACGCGGTCGAAGTGGGGCGTTTCCACCCAAGTCGTTCCGTAGGCGCCCATGTGAGGGTAGGACGCGTCGTCGGCGATCGCGAAGAGGATGTTCGGACGCGCATGCGGCGTCTCGGGCGACATGCCGCAGCTAGCGCCGAGGATGGCGATCAGGCATACCGTGACGACAATCCGGCGCATGGCGTCCCGAGCCTAGCACGGGGTTCGGCGGGGCCAGACCGCCGTTCAGGACAGTCCGAGCAGGTGCGCGATCCGGTCCAGGTGCCAGCCCGTTGAGCCGTAGGTGAACGCCGCGGCCTTGGCGCGCTTGAGGTAAAGGTGCAGGTCCTGCTCCCAGGTGAAGCCAATCCCTCCGTGCAGCTGGATGCCCTTCTGTCCGACGTCGACTGCGACCGCATTGGCCGTGGCCTTGGCCATGGAGGCGGCTTGCGCAAGCTTTTCGGGCTGCTCGTCCGCGACGGCGGCTGCGTGGTAGCAGGCTGTGCGTCCCTTCTCGATGCCGATCAGCATGTCCGCGGCCTTGTGCTGCACAGCTTGGAACGTGCCGACAGCGCGGCCGAATTGCTTCCGGTCCTTGACGTAGGACACCGTCATCTCGAGCACTCGGGCGGAACCGCCGATCATTTCCGTAGACAGGGCGATCGTTGCCTTGTCGATCACGGCTTGGAGATCTCCGAGCGTGCCGGAACCCACCGGCTGGAGGGCACTCGCTGCACAGGACACCGATGACAGCGACCGCGTCTGGTCCATCGACTGCAGATCCGTCACCTCAGGAGCGGTTGCCACAGCCAGCTCGACGTTGTTGCCGCTGGTGCGATTCACGAAGAGCACAAGCTCGGCACTGTCCGCTGCCGGCACGAACCGCTTGGTCACGGTGTCGCCTTCGGGCTGCTCCAGCAGCATCGTGGTCCAGCCAGATCCGGCCTCGTAGATGCCCACCGTGGCTCGGAGGGCACCTTCGGCGATGCCGGGCAGGTATCGCTCCCTGGCCTCGTCGCTTCCCAAGGCGTCCAGGGCGAGCGCGGCCAGCACTCCGCTGGCGTGCAGGTCCCCTGGGATCAGGTGCCGGCCTGCCTCCTCCATGAGGACGCAGAGGTCGAACATGCCCAAGTCAAGGCCATCGTGATCCTCGTCCACCAGCAGGCCAGGCCAGCCAAGTTCGGCCATCTTGCCCCACAGGGCCGACTCTGCCGCGGCCGCATCCTCGGCGTCGAGCATGCGTCGAAGCTCGGCAACGGGCCACTCAGCGGATAGGAAGTCGCGTGCGGAGTCCCGCAGCATGGTCTGTTCTTCGGTGAGGCTGAAGTCCATGGTTGCTTCCTCCCTACTTGCGGGGCAGGCCGAGCACGCGCTCGGCAATCACGCTGCGCAGAATCTCGGACGTGCCGCCCTCGATCGTGTTCGCCCGGGAGCGAAGGTATCCGAACTGCCAGCTTTTCTCGAAGGACTCGCCGCCCTCCCCCATTGACTCAGAACCCCAGGAGTCCGTCGTGTCGGCTTCGTCTCCGAACCCGCGCCCCGGCAGCAATGGCGCCTCCGGGCCGAGCGTGGCCAGACCGATCTCCTGCAGGCGCTGGTTCATCTCCGCCCATGCGACCTTGACGACCGAGGACTCGAAGCCGAAAAGACGGTCCGAGAGACGTTCGCATGTAAGGCGCAGGCATTCGCTGTCGGTAAAGGCCAGCGCAACGTCACGGGCCTCCTTGGTGTCGAGGGGCACATCCCGGTTCCGGACCGCGTCGAGCAGCCGGTCGAACTGCTGCTGCAGCCGCACGCTGAGCGAGACCGAGATGTTGGCTCGCTCCCGCGTGAAGGTCTTCATGCCGATGATCCATCCGTCGTTCTCCGGTCCCACGCGGTTGGCCTTTGGAACCCGAACGTTGTCGAAGAAGACCTCGCCGAACTCAGCCTCGCCCGTCATCTGACGCAGCGGCTTGACCGTCACGCCGGGGCTCTTCATGTCCACGATGAGCGCCGTAATGCCCTTGTGGCGCGGCGCGTCCGGGTCCGTGCGTACCAGCAGCCAGATGTAGTCGGCGATCAGCGAGTTGGAGGTCCAGATCTTCTGGCCAGTGATCAGGTAGTCGTCGCCGTCCGACACGGCCCGCGTCTGCAGCGACGCCAGGTCGGACCCCGAGTTTGGCTCCGAGAAGCCTTGGCACCAGATCTCCTCGGCCGTCAGGATCGGCGCCAGGTAGCGCTTCTTTTGCTCCTCGTTGGCAACTGCGATCAGGGCGGGTCCGGCGATCATCAGCCCGATGTTGTTCACGCTGGGGGGGGCCTTAGCCCGCGCGGCCTCCTCGTTGAAGATGGCCTGCTCGCGGTACGTCAGGCCTTGGCCGCCATATTCCTTGGGCCAGGTGAGGCCCATCCATCCGCCGTCGAAGAGCTTGCGCTGCCACGCCTTCAGCGCGTCCACATCGAGGGTGGTGCCCGTGGCAATGTTGGCTTCGAGCCAGTCGCGCAAGCGGGCGCGGAATGCGGCTTCAGCCGGTGTGTCTTGCAGCCTCGCCATAAGTGGGCACATTGTACACACCAGCCAACTGGAGGCTCGCCCCGCCTAGCGGTTGTAACTGCTGCGACCCACATCCGACTGAATGCAGACGAAACACGGCAGGAGTGCAGAGTCGGTTGGGCGGTGCAATAGAAGTTTAGATTTCATAAGCTGCCCTTTGGTAATGCGGATGGCAGTCACTCAATCCGACTGGTCGGGCCCGTTAAGCGGTATTGTAGATTCGATGTCACTATGGGGCCGCCGCGTCAGCGGCTCGTCCAACGGTCATCCGCCCTGTGTAACTCAATGGCACCCTCTCGCACCGATCAGCACACACTGCCGGAAGCCTTTGCTATGGCGGAATGCGAGCTGATCCGACTGGATGGCGCCCTGGCTTCGCTGCCGGCTGCCGAGGGCTTCCTGCATGTCCAGCGCTGCAGCGAGGCGGTCTCCTCGGCAGCGCTGGAAGGCCAGTCCTCCTCGCTTGCCGGCCTAGCCTCGACCCAGAGTCAGCAGGGCAGCGAAGCGGTCTCGTTGGCTCGCCGCTGCATGCTCGCGGCCGAGGCCGGTTTGCCGGGTGGCAGGACGATCGAGATGTCGGCTGAACGATTGGAGTCTGTCTACGCGACGCTTGCGCCATCGCGTTCCACCATGGGTGCGGATTCTGCGGCGGGTGCGCTCGGCATGCGGCCGCTCGCCGAGAAGATCCGTGCCGCGGTGTCTGGTGGAAGCGAAGAGGGCCCGGCCGCCCGTTTGTGCAGGGCGCTTGGAGCCGTCGAATCGTTCGCACCGCTTGGCGATGCGTCCGGTCGGATGGCGCGCTGCCTGGTCGCGGCTCTCGGTGCCCATGCAGGCATCCCGGCGACGGCTGCACTTTGCTGGAGCCGGGTGCTGTCGGGCCGCGCGGAGCCTTACCGGTGCGCCGTGCGCAGCCTGCACAACGACGAGAGCGGGGACTGGCTAGAATTCGCGGCCGAGATGCTCACGCAAGGAGCCGTCGCGAGCCAGCGCTCGATTCGGGAATTCGGCGCACTGCGCGAGGCGCATCGCGCGGCGGTCGCCGAGAAACTGGGCCACGCCGTTGGCCGGGGGCTCCGAGTCCTGGACGCACTGGCCCAACGTCCGTTGGCCACGGTCGCCGAGGTGGGGGCGATCACCGGCACCACCTATGTCGCAGCCAACCAGCTGGTCGCCAGATTCGTGCGTCTCGGCATTCTGCGCGAACGGACCGGCCAGCGACGCAACCGGGAGTTCGAATACCAGCCGTACTTGGCCATCTTTGGGGGATCGGCAGTCAGCGTGCCCGAAGCCACCGAGACGCGGGCACGTCGAAAACGGCGAATGCCGCAGCGGAGCGTCCGCCCACGTCGGATGCCCGACGCTCCGCCGCCCAAACCCGCGCGAAGGGCGCCCAAGCCGGTCGAACTATCCGACCACCTGCTCTGATTCGCACCGCTTTGCGGCAGGTTGTGATTGCGGATCGTCGGTGTTCTCGGCCTGATTGAGGCGCCAGCCGACTTGGTGCAGGATCGCCTGCAGCATTCGAGCATCCTCCGGTGCCAGCCTCAGCCGGCCGATGAAGCGCCGCAGCCTGCGGGTCTGCGCCTCGGTGCCGTCGCCGTGCAGGAACCCAGAGGTCTTCAGCAGCGGCAGCAGCTGTCCCAGAATCCGGTTCCGAACGCCGACGCTGACGCCCTCCGAATGCCGCAAAGAGGGTTCGGCAGCCAGGTGCCTCGATATCTCGTAGCAGCAAACGGCCACGGCCTGCCCTAGGTTCATGGAGGGGCAGTCCTCGCTGGTCGGGATGGAGAGCACCCAGTCGCAGTGGCTCAGGTCGTCGTTGGTCAGACCGCTCTTCTCCGAACCGAACAAGAGCGCCGCCCTGCGGGTGTCGAGGGCGGTTCGGATGACCTTGCCGGCGGCCGGCAGGAGCCGCTGCACGTGGCGCTGTCGCCTGGACTCGAGCCCGGTGCAGCCGATCACGACCTCGACGTCGGCGAGCGCTTCATCGAGGTGGTCGGAAACGCGGGCAGCGCGCATTACGGCGGACGCACCGACGGCGGACGCCGCGGACCGGAACGATGGCTCGTAGGGCCGGACGCACCACAGGTCCTCGAACCCGAAGTTACTCATCGCACGCGCCGCCGCTCCAATGTTGAGGGAGTTGCGGCTCGCGACGAGAACGATGCGTAGATGGCGTCGCCAGCGCTGGTCCGAGAAGGCTTCCGCGCTGGCGCTTGGCCTGACCGGTGTCTTCGTGCCGTCCATTGGCGGCCGCGGGCTGTGCAGGCGGCGAGCCTATGCCGATGCCAGGATCTGCCGGAGCACGTACTGGAGGATGCCGCCGTGACGGTAGTACTCGATCTCCTGCGGCGTGTCGATGCGAACCCGGGCCGTGAACGACACCGGGTCACTGCCATCCTCGGGGGTGGCGTGGACGTCCACGGTCTTCGCCGACCCGTCACCGAGACCTCGGATCTCGAAGGTCTCCCGGCCCGTCAGGCCGAGTGAGTTGGCGTCGTCGCCGTCCATGAACTGCAGCGGAAGCACGCCCATGCCGACCAGGTTCGACCGGTGAATGCGTTCGTAGCTTGCGGCGATCACGGCGCGCACGCCCAATAGGGACGGTCCCTTGGCCGCCCAGTCGCGCGACGATCCGGTGCCGTACTCCTTGCCGGCTATCACGATCAGCGGCGTGCCCTCCTTCCGGTACCGCATCGCGACGTCGAAGATGGACTGCACTTCGCCATCGGACACATGCACCGTCCAGCCGCCTTCTGTCCCTGGCGCCATCTGGTTCCGCAGACGCACGTTGGCGAACGTGCCGCGCATCATGACCTCGTGGTTGCCGCGCCGCGAACCGTAGGAGTTGAAGTCCGCTGGCCGGACACCGTGCGACTGCAGGTAGGCCCCCGCGGGGCTGTCGGCCTTGATCGCCCCCGCTGGAGAGATGTGGTCCGTCGTGACGCTGTCGCCTAGGACCGCGAGCGCCCGGGCGCCGCTGATGTCGGACACCGGATCAGGCTCTGGCTGCATCGACTGGAAGTACGGCGGATGACAGACGTACGTCGAGTCCGGATCCCACTCGAACAGACTCGACTCAGGTGCGGCCAGCTCGCGCCAGCGGTCGGTTCCCTCCCACACCGCGCCATAGCTCGCCCGGAACATGTCCGAGTCCACGACCGACCCGATGATGTCCGCGATCTCCTTGCTGCTTGGCCACAGATCCCGCAGGTACACCGCGTTTCCCTCTAGGTCGGTGCCCAGGGAATCCTTGGCGATGTCGACATCCATGTTGCCTGCGATGGCGTAGGCCACCACGAGCGGTGGCGAGGCAAGGTAGTTCGCCTGCACGTCCGAGTGCACACGGCCCTCGAAGTTCCGGTTGCCGGACAGGACGGAAGCGACCACGAGGTCGCCGGATCGGATCGCTTCGGCGACCTCCTGCGGCAGCGGGCCCGAGTTGCCGATGCAGGTCGTGCAGCCGTAGCCGACCAGGTGGAACCCGATCATGTCCAGGTAGGTGTCGAGTCCGGACTGCTTGAGGTACTCGGTGACGACTTTCGATCCTGGCGCCAGGCTCGTTTTCACCCACGGCTTGACCTGCAGGCCCCGCTCAACGGCCCGCTTGGCCACGAGTCCGGCACCGATCATGACCGCGGGGTTCGATGTGTTGGTGCAGCTCGTGATCGCACCGATCACGACGGCTCCGTGCGTCATGTCGCACTCGGAGCCGCGGATGACGGTGCGCACAGACGCCGGCGCCTCCGCCACCGCTGTCCCGGACCGGCCACCTCCGGGTGGGCGGCTGGCAAGCGTTTCGCCGAGCATCGAGCCGAAGGAGGCCGCTGCATCCCGCAGGGCGATGCGGTCCTGCGGACGCTTCGGACCGGCGATCGAGGGCGAAACGGTCCCCATGTCGAGGTGCAGCGTGTCGGAGTACCGGGCGGGTGCGTCGCCCTTCGACCGGAAGAATCCCTGTGCCCGGGCGTAGTCCTCGACGAGCTGCACCTCCCCCTCGGAGCGTCCGCTCAGGCGCAGATAGGCAAGCGTCTCGCCGTCGATCGGAAACAGGCCGCACGTCGCGCCGTACTCCGGCGCCATGTTGGCGATCGTTGCGCGGTCCGCCAGGGGGAGCTCGTCGAGGCCGTCGCCGTAGAACTCCACGAACTTGCCGACCACGCCGCGCGCCCGCAGCATCTCCACGACCGTGAGGACCAGGTCCGTGGCGGTCGCGCCCTCGGCCAGCCGACCGGTGAGTTCGAACCCGACCACCTGCGGAATGAGCATCGAAACCGGCTGGCCGAGCATGCCCGCCTCGGCCTCGATGCCCCCGACGCCCCAGCCAAGCACGCCCAGACCGTTAATCATCGTGGTGTGGGAGTCCGTGCCGACCAGCGTGTCGGCGTACACCCACTCGGCGCCGTCAACCTCCGCCGTGAAGGCGACCTTGGCAAGGAACTCGAGATTGACCTGGTGGACGATGCCCGTCTCGGGCGGGACGACGCGGAAGTTGCGGAACGCCTTCCGGCCCCATTTGAGGAACTGGTAGCGCTCCCGGTTGCGGCCGTACTCAAGCTCGCTGTTCCGCGCCAGCGCCGCAACGGTCGCAAAGCTGTCGACCTGAACGGAGTGGTCGATCACGAGGTCAGCCGGCTGCAGGGGATTGATGCTCGAAGGATCACCTCCCATGGCGACCATGGCGGCCCGCATCGCCGCCAAGTCCACGACCGCCGGCACGCCAGTGAAGTCTTGCATCAGCACGCGTGCCGGACGGAAGGCTATCTCCGTCGATGGCGCGGCGGTCGGATCCCACTGCAGTAGCGACTCGATGTCCGCGGCCGTAACCGTGTCGCCTTCCTCGTGGCGCAGCAGGTTCTCCAGCAAGATGCGCAGCGAGTAGGGGAGCCTCGCGGCGGCAATGCCCGGGAGGGCTGGAAGGCGGTGAATCAGGTAGGTGCGATCCCCGGAAACGAGCGTGTCTTGGGTGCCGAACGAGTTCATGGTGTTCTCATCGCACTACCCCTGCGCTGCCAGCGCAAGTTCTCCCCGCGTGACAGCCACGGGTGCATGGTTGGTTTGGAAATTATAGGTGAGAGCGGCGAATCGCCGACGATCGCGGCACTCTCACGCGGGCATTGCGGCCCTGTGGCGACGAAATCTCCAGCGCCTCGCCATGATCATCCATGGTTCCCTGTGCGCTCACGCGCCGTTGCCCCATCCACTTCGTCTGCGCGCCTGCCACTGCGAGCCCGTTCAGGTCGAGAGGCGTTGATATGCTAAGTGCTCAATCTGGGCTGATCGGCGGGCCCGATCCCTTCACCCTTCATGGCCGATTCATCCAACTCCGGTGACACTCCCGCTGGGGCCGACCCCACCGATCGTGCGGGCACTGCCCCGGCAGAGGGTCCCAAGGCGCCCGCTGCCGAGCGGCCCAAGCGTCGGGCTCGTAAGCCGCGAGGGGACCGCCCTGCTCGGGCGCGTCGCCCCCGAGCACCGCGCAAGCCCAAGGTCACAGAGATGCCGTCCGCCCCTTGGGACGGCCCGATCCCGACGCAGCTGCGGGAGCGGTTCGGCGCGGGCATGCAGGACATCAAGATCCTCGGTGGCCAGAATCTCGTGGTCGCCGATGTTGCCGTCGTACACGATGTCGTTCGAGAGCTTCGCGACCAGCACGGCTTCGACTATCTGGTCGACTTGACCGCTGTGCACTGGCCCAAGAAGGAGAGCCAGTTCGAGGTCCTGTGGATCCTCTACTCGTTCTCGCTGAACGACCGTGTACGCGTTAAGACGGGACTGGCCGAGGGAGCCCAGGCCCCGTCCGTGACTGATCTGTACAGTGCAGCCAACTGGCTGGAGCGCGAGGTCTACGACATGTTCGGCATCGAGTTCGGGAACCACCCCGACCTCCGCCGGATCCTCATGCCGGACGAATGGGACGGCTTCCCGCTCCGCAAGGACTACGGCATCGTGCAGCAGGATTCCCAGTGGGTTCAGGAGAACCTCAAGATCGAGAGCGCTCAGTGATGGCAGCGACGACGCTTGCTCCGCCGCAGGAGTCCGACACAGTACTCGGCACCAACGAGCTGGTGCTCAACATGGGCCCCCAGCACCCCTCGACGCACGGCGTCCTGCGGGTCATCCTCAAGCTGGACGGCGAGACCGTGCTCGGCACGGACTGCGTCATCGGATACCTCCACCGCGGCGTGGAAAAGATCGCCGAGAACCGCACCTTCCAGCAGTTCGCGCCGTACGTCGACCGGATGGACTACGTCGCGGCCGTCTCGAACGGCCTCGGATACTGCCTCGCGATCGAGAAATTGCTCGACGTCGAGATTCCGCCGCGCGCACAGGCCGTCCGGGTCATCCTGTCCGAGCTCAACCGCGTCGCCTCGCACCTGCTCTGGCTGGGCACCCATGCGCTGGACATCGGCGCCATCACGCCGGTGTTCCTCTGCTTCCGGGAGCGCGAGGACATCCTGCTCATCTTCGAGAAGTACTGCGGCGCCCGACTGACGACGCACGCGTTCCGCATCGGCGGCCTCCAGTACGAGACCTACGACCGCTTCGAGGAGGACTGCCTCGCATTCTGCGACACGATGGAGGCCCGTCTGCGGGAGTACCACGACCTGCTCACCGGCAACCGCATCTGGGTCCGCCGCACCAAGGGCGTCGGGATCCTCAACGAGGCCGACTGCAAGGACTACGGGGTCACCGGCCCGCTACTGCGAGCCGCCGGAGTGGAGTGGGACCTGCGCAAGGCGCAGCCGTACAGCGGTTACGAGAAGTACGACTTCTCCATCCCGACCGCAGAGTCCGGCGACACATTCGACCGCTACATGGTTCGCATGGAGGAGATGGTCCAGTCCTGCCGGATCATCCGGCAGGCTGTCGGCGACATTCCGTCCGGACCGATCAAGGGCAGGGTGGGCAAGGTCATCAAGCCGCCGCCCGGCGAAGCGTATGTCTCGGTCGAGGCTCCCAAGGGCGAACTCGGCTACTACGTCGTCAGCGACGGCTCGCTGCAGCCCTACCGCGTCCGCGTCCGGCCGCCATCATTCGTCAACCTCCAGGCACTGGACAAGATGTGCCGCGGATCGCTAGTGGCTGATGTCGTGGCGATCATCGGCACCATCGACATCGTGCTGGGCGAGGTCGACCGCTAGGATCCGCATTCGCCATGGACGAACTGCTCGCCAACCCCTATCTGCTACCGCTCGTCGTGACGGTGGCCATTGTCCTGGTCTTCCCCCTCGTCGCAGGCTATATCGTGCTCGCCGAGCGCAAGGTGCTCGCGGACCTGCAGGTTCGCCTCGGACCGATGCGCGTGGGACCGTACGGCCTCCTCCAGCCGCTCGCCGACGCCCTCAAGCTGATGCTCAAGGAGGATGTCATCCCGTCGAAGGCGGACAAGTGGATCTTCTGGCTGGCGCCGGTGCTGTCCACGTTCACCGCGCTGTCGGCGTTCGCCGTCCTGCCGCTCAGCGACCGGCTCTACGTGGCCGACGTCAACATCGGGATCCTGTTCATCCTGGCGATGTCCTCGATTGGTGCGCTGGGGCTGATCCTTGGCGGCTGGTCGGCCAACTCGAAGTACTCTCTGATGGGCTCCCTGCGCGCTGCCGCGCAGATGGTGAGCTACGAGGTGCCTCTCGGGTTCGCCACCGTGACCGCCATCATGTGCGCGGGCACGCTGTCCCTGCAGGGAGTCATCCAGGCACAGCACGAACGTCAGGTCTGGGGAGCGTTCGACAACTACGGCCTGATGCTGATCCCGACGATGATCTTCATCATCGCGGCGACCGCCGAGACCAACCGCGCCCCCTTCGACCTTCCCGAGGCCGAGTCGGAGCTGGTGGCAGGCTTCCATACGGAGTACTCCGGGTTCCGCTGGGCCCTGTTCTTCCTCGCCGAGTACGCCGCGATCGTCGTGATCAGCTCGCTCGGCGTGACGCTGTTCTTTGGCGGGTGGCTGCGTCCCTTCCCGAACGTGGAAGCGCTGGCCGTGCCGCTGAATCAGGTTTTCCCGGCCGCGCTCTTCGGGCTGATGGCGCTTGGATGCCTGAAGGGTGCGAGGTCGAACTATCTGCCGCGGGTGGCGGCCTTCCGCATCGCGGTCGTGCTGCTGGCGGGCGCGCTCCTGCTGGTCGCTGCGCTGTTCGCGCTGCCGCAGACGAACCCGTTCGTCTGCGGCCTGTTCTGGTTCGTGTTCAAGCTGACGATGATGGTCTACCTGTTCATCTGGTACCGCGGCACGTTTCCGCGGTTCCGCTACGACCAGCTCATGGATGTGGGCTGGAAGTGGCTCATTCCCGTCAGCATGGCCGGGCTGATCGTGAACGGCATCGTCCAGCTCCTGGCCAGGGGCTGAGGGGTCGTTGGCGTACAATCTCAGGTCTACAATAAGAGGGTTCAGCGCATGACAAGCCTGTTCAAGACATTTCTGCTGCCCGATCTACTCAAGGGCCTTTGGACGACGTTCAAGAACCAGGCTCCGTCCAAGGTCGTCACTGAGCAGTACCCGCTCAACCAGCCGCCCGTGGCGGAGCGCTACCGTGGCGCGCCTCGGCTCAACACGCATCCCGAGACGCAGGAGACGCTATGCATCTCCTGCAACCTGTGCGCCTTGGCCTGTCCGGAGCAGCTCATCGTCGTGACGTCGGAGCGCAACCCCAAGACCAAGCGCAAGGATCTCACGACGTTCACCTACGACGTGTCGCGGTGCATGTTCTGCGGGCTGTGCGAGGACGCCTGTCCCGTGGACGCGCTGGAGCTGACCCAGGACTTCGAGCTGGCCACTTACACTCGTGAGGGCCAGATCTGGGACCGCCAGATGCTTGAAGAGGGCCCGCTGCCAGTCCGCTACACGCACTGACACCTGGTAGCTCGGCGGCCTGCAACCCCTGTCATTGGCCCCTTCTACAGGGTCCGTTTGAAGACGCGCAACGATGCAAGGGCGGACTCCAGACGCGGTGATATGCTGTATGTCTTATTCGTCCGCTAGGCTGGAGCAGGCCTTTCATGCTGCTTGACACCGTTCTTTTCTACGTCCTGGCGGCGTTGGTTCTAGGCAGTGCGCTGATCACCATCACCAGGCGGAACGTCGTCTACGCCGCCGTCTGGCTGATCAGCACCCTGGTGGGGGTTGCGGGCCTCTTCCTGCTGATGGGCGCGGAGTTCATCGCGGGCGTTCAGGTCATCGTGTACATCGGCGGGATCATGGTGCTGTTCCTGTTCGTGATCATGCTCGTGCCCTTGGCCGAGGAGGCACAGGAGCGCCGCTTCGCGAACCACAAGTGGCTGGCGCTGGGAGGCGCCGTCATCGTGGGCGCCATGCTCGCGGTGATCGCGGTGCGGGGCGTCGGCGCCCTCGACCACCCTGGGGCCGCAGCGCCGCAAGCGATAGGCACCCTGTCCGAGAACACCGAGTCCGTCGCGAACGTCCTGTTCTCGGACTATCTGCTCCCCTTCGAGCTGGCTTCCGTCCTGCTCCTGGTGGCGATCATCGGCGCCGTCGTCATGTCGAAGGTCCGCACCGACGAGACGGAGAGCTAGGAATCGCGCCCCGATGATGGAGATCACCACTTCGCACTACGTGGTGCTGAGTCTGCTTCTGCTGCTCATCGGCGTCACCGGTGTACTGACCCGGCGCAACATCCTGGTCCTGCTGATGTCGATCGAGCTGATCCTCAACGCGGTCAACATCAACCTGGTCGCGTTCTCTTCGGCGATGCAGCAGGTGGACGGCCAGGTGTTCTCGATATTCGTGATCACAGTGGCGGCGGCCGAAGCGGCGGTGGGGCTCGGCATCCTGATCGCTCTGTTCCGCAACAGGCAAACCGTCCACGCGGACGAGATCGACTTGCTGCGGTGGTGAGGAAGTAGCGGCCGTGTTCTTTCTCGACGCCATCTGGCTGATTCCGATGTTCCCGCTCCTCGGAGCGGCTCTGATGCTGCTTTTCGGCAGGCGTCTCGACCCGCAGCACCCGCTGGGTCCGCCGAGCGACGAGGAGCACGCGGAGCACCACGGGGCGGCGCTGGGTCGCAAGCTGATCAACCTGCTGTGCCCCGGCATGGTGCTGGTGTCGTTCCTGTTCACCGTCGGGGCGTGGATCCAGCTCTTCCAGGTCGAAGGCCACAGCTACGAGGTCGTCAAGTGGACCTGGCTGGCCGGTCTGGAATCGGCGACCGGGACGGGGATCCAGGCCTTCACGGCGGAATGGGGCTTCCTGTTCGACTCGCTGAGCGCGGTGATGGCGCTCGTGGTGACCGGCATCGGGTTCCTGATCCACGTGTACTCGACGGGGTACATGGCACACGACGGCGGCTACTACCGCTTCTTCGGGTTCCTGAACCTGTTCCTGTTCTTCATGCTCGTCCTGGTGCTGGGGAACAACTACGCGCTCCTCTTCGTTGGCTGGGAGGGCGTTGGGTTCTGCAGCTTCGGACTGATCGGCTTCTACTTCCGCAAGAAGTCCGCGTCCACGGCGGCCAACAAGGCGTTCATCGTCAACCGAGTCGGCGACGCTGCCTTCGTGCTGGGCATGCTGCTGACGTTCACGACGCTGGGCACGCTCAAGTTCACGGAGATCGGACCGGCTCTGGCGGCTGGCGGCTTCGCGGCCGAGGCCGCTTGGGGGCCCCTCAGCGTGATCGGGCTGCTGTTCTTCATCGGCGCCTCCGGCAAGTCGGCGCAGCTGCCGCTCCACGTGTGGCTGCCAGACGCCATGGAGGGCCCGACACCGGTGTCCGCCCTCATCCACGCTGCCACCATGGTCACGGCTGGCGTGTACCTCGTGGCGCGCTCGAGCGCGATATTCTCGCTCGCCCCGAACGCGATGCTCGTGGTCGCCGTCGTGGGCGGCCTGACGGCGATCTTCGCCGCCACCATCGGCCTCGTCCAGTACGACATCAAGAAGGTGCTGGCCTACTCGACGGTCTCTCAGCTCGGCTACATGTTCCTGGCCTGCGGCGTGGGCGCGTTCTGGGTAGGCATCTTCCATCTCTACACGCATGCGTTCTTCAAGGCCCTGCTCTTCCTCGGGTCCGGCTCCGTGATCCACGCCGTGGGCGGCGAGCAGGACATGCGCAAGATGGGCGCGCTGAAGGACAAGATCCCGATCACCTACAAGACGATGCTGATCGGCGCCCTCGCGATCGCGGGCATACCAGGACTGGCTGGGTTCTTCTCCAAGGACGAGATCCTCTGGAAGACGTTCGCCGCGCACCACACCGCCCTGTACGCCATCGGGCTTCTCACGGCGGTGCTGACGGCGTTCTACATGTTCCGCCTGATCTACATGACCTTCCACGGCGACAACCGCGTGGACCCGAGCGTCCACGTGCACGAGTCGCCCGCTTCGATGACCGTCCCCCTGATGGTGCTCGCGGCCGGCAGCATCCTGGCTGGCTGGATCGGCACGCCGCACGTGTTCGGCCCCGTCCACGCCGCCCTGCCGAGTCTTGAGCACTGGCTGAGCACGTCCGTCGTCCTCGGCGAGGCGCCACACTACGCCGCGATCATTGAATGGGGTCTGATGGCCCTGTCGGTGGGCCTGGCCATCGCCGCGATCCTTGCGGCGAAGCGAATGTTCCAGGCTGGGCCGTACGGGGGCGAGCCGATGCACGGTCTGCTCGGGCAGGGGCTGCACCGGGTGCTGCTGAGCAAGTACTACGTCGACGAGATCTACGGCGCTTGCTTCGTGGACGGTGCCGCCAAGGGCGGCGGCGATGGCCTGGCGGCCTTCGATCGCAGGGTTGTGGATGGCGCCGTCAACGGTGTCGGCTCCGCGACCCGCCAGACATCGAGCGTGACGATGCTAGTGGACAAGTGGGGCATCGACGGCATCGTCAATGTCGTGGGGTTCGGCACGAAGCTGATTTCCTATCCGGTCCGGATGTTCCAGACGGGCCTGGTGCAGCACTACGCGCTGCTGTTCCTGCTGGGGGTCGGTGCGGTCGCGGGGTACTACCTATTCGGGTGAGAAGGAGCGGACGGGCCGGTCCCCGCCGCGCAAGACGATGAGCGAACACATTCTGAGCATCATCTGGCTGACGCCGCTGGTCGGCATGCTCGCCGTCATGTGCCTGCCGAAGGCGAACGGCCAGCTCATCCGGATCGTTGCTAACGGCTTCGGCGTTCTCGGCGTGCTGGTCACGATCCCGATGATCATGGCCTTCGATCCCTCCAACGCCGAGTTCCAGCTGGTCGAACGGCTCGACTGGATTCCCGCGCTGGGCGCCCAGTACTACCTCGGCATTGACGGCTTCGGCTACGTCATGATCCTCCTGACCGCGATCGTCGGGTGGCTTTCGATTCTGTGCTCGTGGGCTGCGATCCAGGACCGCGTCAAGGAGTACTACGCCTTCTTCCTGTTCCTTCAGGCGGGAATGATGGGCGTGTTCATGGTTCTGGACATATTCCTCTTCTACGTCTTCTGGGAAATCATGCTCGTGCCGATGTACTTCATCATCGGCATCTGGGGCGGCGGCAAGCGTCTCTATGCCGCCATCAAGTTCTTCCTCTACACGCTGGCGGGGTCCGTCCTGATGCTGCTGGCGATGCTGACGGTGTACTACCTGCACTTCCAGCAGTTCGGCCACTACAGCTTCGCGATCGAGGATCTGATGCGCGTGGCGGCCTACACCGGTCCGGAGATGCAGTTCTGGCTCTTCTGGGGCTTCTTCGTCGCCTTCGCCGTGAAGGTGCCGATGTTCCCGTTCCACACATGGCTGCCCGACGCGCACACGGAGGCGCCCACGGCCGGTTCGGTGATTCTGGCGGGCATCCTGCTGAAGATGGGCCTCTACGGTCTGGTCCGCTTCGCCATGCCGCTGTTCCCGAAGGGGGCGACCGACGACCTGACGGTGACGCTGATCGCGGTGCTTTCGATCCTGGGAATCGTCTATGGCGCCCTCGTGTCGCTCATGCAGACGGACTGGAAGCGTCTGGTCGCGTACTCGTCCGTCAGCCACCTCGGGTTCTGCACGCTCGGACTCATCGCGCTGAACCCGAACGGCATCGCCGGGGCGATGCTCCAGGGCGTCAACCATGGGCTTTCCACGCCGCTGCTCTTCCTTGCGGTCGGGGTGGTGTATGACCAGAGGCACACACGCGCCATCGCCGACTTCGGAGGCTTGGCGAACCGCATGCCGATCTACACGGTGATGTTCGCGATCGCCCTGTTCGCTTCGATGGGCATGCCCGGCCTGAACGGGTTCATTGGCGAGTTCACGATCCTGCGAGGCGCCTTCGAGGCCGAACCGATCTGGGCGGGGTTCGCGGTGCTGGGCATCGTGCTGGGCGCGGCCTATCTGCTGTGGCTGTTCCAGCGGGTCATGCTCGGGCCGATTACGAATCCCCGGAACGAGACGCTCAGGGACATGAACATGCGGGAGATCGTCGTGATGGCGCCGCTGATCGCTGGCTGCTTCTGGATTGGGCTGTACCCGAAGCCCGTCTTCGAGATCCTGGAGCCTCCGACGAATCGCCTCGTCGAACGGCTCGATCCCGACTACTTCAACGCCCGGGCTGCGGAAGAGCAAGAAGTTGCCAGGCAACTGTCTGAGCCGCAGCGGAGACTGTCGGCGAGCGACTGATGAGCCCGATCAGCTTCACGGTCAACGACTTCTACGTCCTGACGCCAGCGATGCTGCTGTGCCTGTTCGGGTGCGGTGTCCTGCTGGTCGACGTCTTCGTCGGTCGCCGGACGGGGCAGCGCTGGCTGGCCCCAGCCGCCGCGCTCGTCGCGGAGGGCTTCGTGGCGGTCGCACTGATGCGCCAGATCTCCGACGTGCGGATGACTGGTCCGCTCAGTGGACTGGGCGGTTCGGTGTCCATCGACGGCTTCGGACTGTTCTTCAACGTAATCTTCGTCGCTGCCGCGACGATGGCGATCCTGCTGGCGGCGCGGTACATGCGGTCGGAGGGCGAAGGCCGCGGTGAGTACTACGGTCTGATCCTCTTCGCGCAGGCCGGCATGTCCCTGATGGCCACGGGCCAGGATCTCGTCGTCCTGTTCGTCGCCCTCGAGACGATGGCCCTGAGCTTCTACGTCATGGTGGGCTTCCTGCGGCGCTCGGGCCAGTCCAACGAAGCCGCCATGAAGTACCTCATCCTCGGGGCCTTCTCTAGCGGTCTTCTCGCGTACGGGTTCTCGGTGCTGTACGGCATCTCCGGATCGACATCCCTGGCGGAGATCGGCGCAGCGGTGGCCGAGCGGGCCGCTGGCGACTGGGCGGTTTCGCTGGCCCTGATCACCACTTCGGTCGGCCTGTTCTTCAAGATCGCCGCCGTGCCGTTCCACATGTGGGCGCCAGACGTCTACCAGGGCGCCCCGACGCCGACGACAGCCTACGTCTCCGTGGCTTCGAAGGCCGCCTCGTTCGCGCTCATGATCCGGCTGTTCCTGTCGGTCTACGGCAGTGCGGCGGAGTCGTGGATGCCACTGCTGGGAGCCATCGCCCTCGTCACGATGACGATCGGCAACTTGGCGGCAATCACTCAGAGCAACCTGAAGCGCCTTCTGGCCTACAGCTCGGTGGCGCACAGCGGGTACATCCTTCTGGGCCTCGTGGCGGCCAACGAGAGCGGTCTCCGCGGCATCGCGGTCTACATCCTGGCCTACCTGTTCATGACCTACGGAGCCTTCGCCTTGATCGCCGCGCTGCGGCGCGAAGGGGAGGCGGCCGAGGAGGTGGACGACCTCAACGGCCTGTTCTCGCGCTCGCCTGCCTCGGCGATCCTGCTGACGATCTTCATGCTGTCGCTCGCGGGAATCCCTCCGATGGCCGGCTTCTACGGCAAGTACTACATCTTCCTGGCGCTACTCGCCGAGGGCTACTACATCCTCGCTGTGTTCGCGGCGCTCTACGTCGCTGTGGCAGCGTACTACTACTTCCGGATCATCCGGGCCTGCTGGATCGCGGACAGCGCCGAGCAGCCAGCGCGCCTCGAGATGAGTCTGGGCACGCGGATCGCGCTGGTGGCGAGCGGCGTGCTCACCCTGGTCATCGGCCTGATGCCGCAGCCGTTCCTGGACGCCGCTGGCGCATCGGTGCTGGCCACGCTGCGATAGACGGTCGGCATCTGCTGGGGCCGAAGGACTGGGCCGCGTTGGCGTCTCGGGCCTTGCCCGCGAGCCGATGAGGCTGCGATACTCCGACCAGCCTGTTGGGGTGATTCGAATGCAGAGTATTCGCAGTGCCAAGGGACTCGTCCTAATGGCATCCTCGTTGACGTGTCTGATCTCGCTGGCCGGCGTCGCTCCGGCAGCCGACGAGACCGAAGGCTCGACTGGGAAGAAGTGGGAGGCGCCACGCACGGCTTGGGGCGATCCAGATCTGCGCGGCACTTGGTCGTATGCATCGCTGACGCCCCTCCAGCGGCCCGGTGCGGTCGCTGACTCGGAGTTCTTCACCCCCGAGCAGGCCCAGGCGCGGGATGCCGCGGCCCATGCCGAGAGGCCGCACATCCCCGGCAACATCGGTTCCTACAATGCCCACTGGTTCGACAAGGGCAAGGTGGACCCAGGTCGACGGACCTCGCTGATCTACGATCCGCCCACCGGCAAGCTTCCCGCCCTGACAGAGGCTGGGCAGGCGCGGGTCAAGGAGCGGGCGGAGCGGTTCGCCGGACGTCCTGCGTCCTGGATCAACTTCAAGGCGTGGATGCGCTGCATCACATACCACGGCGTGCCGCCGATCTCCACGGGCTACAACAACACCTACCAGATATTCCAGACACCGGATCACGTCGCGATTCTGGTGGAGAACATCCACGACGTGCGCATCATCCCTCTGGACGGCCGCCCGCAGCTGGACGAACGGATCCGCCAATGGAACGGGGATGCGCGGGGCCGCTGGGAAGGCGACACGCTGGTGGTCGAGACGGGGAACTTCAGCGACAAGACGGAGCATCGGTATCCCTCCTCGATGCACTTGCGCTCGGTCGAGCGGTTCACCCGAGTCGGTCCTGACACGATCCGCAACGAGTTCACGGTCCACGATCCGACGACCTACGAAAAGCCCTGGAGCGCCGTGCGGTCGATGCCTCGTCTGCACGGCTACGTCGTGTACGAGTACGCCTGCCACGAGGGCAACTACTCCATCGTCAACGCCCTCAGCGGGGCACGGGCGGAGGACGCTCGGGAGGCCGCGTCAGCCCAGCAGGGTCAGTGAGGCTGACCGCCTTCGACCCCTCGGAAGGGCTCGGCCTGCGCCTCTCAGGGCAGCTGCTCCGCTGGTCGCCACCGGGCATTGGGACGGCCCGCGCGAAGCCGCCGAATATCTTGGTGGCTGGGCCCTGATTCTGCTAATCTCAAGGTAGATCGCGGTACCGCTAGTAGCGTAGCGGCCGAGTCTCCGTATCCAGCCCAGACCGGATCCTCGCAGGACAACCCGGTGCCGACTGTCCCGAGCAGCCCCGCCCTTGGCGCGGCGCTCGCCTTGAGCGGATCGGTGCTCGGCGGACTGCTTCTTGGATATCTCGCCGGCAGGCACTGGGACTGGAATCCGGAGGCCGCAGTCGTGGGGCTGTTCGTCGGCGTTCTCGCGGGCTTCTACAACCTGGCCAAGGCGATGTTGACGGAGCGATGACGGTGGAGCTAGCAATTGGCGCGGCTTGCGGCCTGGCCACCATCGTCGTCTCCGAGGCGCTCCTGCGGCTGCCGGGTGAGGCGTGGCGGACAGATCTGTTTCGAGCCCTGGCGATCGGCGCGGCACTACGCACGCTCTGGGTGCTGGCTGTCCTAGCGATGGCGCTGACGCACGGCATTGAGCATCCGGGCGCGTTCGTGCCCGCCCTGATGCTCGGATATCTGGCGGGACAGGTGCTCGAAGGCATTCGCTACACGAGAGTCCTGGGCGAAGGATGACGCAGCAGTTCGCAGCAGTCGCCCTTCTGGCCGCCGGCGGGGAGGACGAGTCGATCGCGGATGTGGTGATGCACCACATCCAGAACAGTGCGGCGCATCCACCGGCTTGGCTGGAGCCTTATCTCGGCCACATCTTCGAGCAGTACCATATCACCAAGGGCGTGCTGATGATGATGACTGCGAGCGTCATCCTCATCGTGCTGGCCGCGCTGTTCCTGCGACGGCCCGATGCGGCGACCTCCGCACCGAAGGGCATGGCGAACGCGCTCGAGGCCGTTGTCGTGTTCGTCCGCGACGAGATCGCCATCTCCAACATGGGCGGGAAGTGGGGCCGGCGGTTCACGCCGTTCCTGCTCACACTGTTCTTCTTCATCCTGGTGTGCAACCTGCTGGGCCTGGTGCCCGGGAGCTACACGGCCACCAGCAACCTCAATGTCACAGCGGCGCTCGCACTTGTGTCGTTCTTCACGTTCCTGTGCACAGGAATCTACGCGCTCGGGCCCATCGGCTACGTGAAGCACATGGTGCCGGAGGGTACGCCGCTGGCAATCGCCCCGGTGGTCATCGTCCTGGAGGTCATCTCGACGATGGTTCGCCCGGTGGCTCTGATGATTCGACTCTGTGCCAACATGGCAGCCGGCCATATCGTGCTGGTGATCATCCTCGGATTCATCATCCTGTTCCAGAGCATCCTGATGTCGTTCGTGTCGGTGCCGCTTGCGGCGGCGATCACGTTGCTCGAGATCATCGTGGCCTTCATCCAGGCCTATGTTTTTACGCTGCTGACGGCACTGTACGTTGGCATGTTGGTGGCTGAAGAGCACTGAGCGAACAGCCCGCAGTTCCTTTCTTTCACGGAGGCATTCCACACATGAGAACCACACTCAACATCCTGTTCGCGTCGGCCATGCTGCTGGCCCTGCCGGCGATCGCCGCGGCACAGGTTCTAGACAAGGCGTCCGGAAGCGCCATCGGTGCCGGGATCATCGTCATCGGTGCCGGCCTTGGCATCGGCAAGTTCACCGCGGCGGCGGTGGAGAGCATTGCTCGCCAGCCCCAGGCGTCGAACGAGATCCGCAGCGCGTTCATGCTGCCGCTGTTCCTCCTCGAGGGCGTTGCCGTGATCGGACTCGGCGTCCTGTTCAGCGCGATTCTGCTGACGTAGTCGCGTCGGTCAGCCTGGAGAGTCCCATGGCATCCGAGAGCAACGCACTGCTGCAGTTCGAGCCAGGCCTCATGGTCTGGACGGTAATCACGTTCCTGGTGACACTTGCTGCACTGCGTCTGATCGCTTGGAAGCCCATCCTCGCGGCACTGGACGAGCGCGAGGGCCGCATCCGGGAATCACTCGACAAGGCCGCGCAGGCCCAGTCCGAGGCCGAGGCGGCCATCGCCGAGAACCGGGCCAGCATGGAGGCATCCCTGCGGAAGTCGAACGAACTCCTGGCGGAGGCGCGCCAGGAGGCCGAGCGCGTTCGCGCCGCGGCCCGCGAGGAGGCGCGCGACGAGGCCAAGCGCATCCTGGACGAAGGGCGGCACCAGCTCGAAGTCGAGCGTGGGGCCGCATTTGGCGAACTGCGGCGGGAGGTTGTGGGCATCGCGATCGGCGCCGCGGAACAGCTGCTCAAGAAGAACCTCGGGCAGGAAGAGAACCGGCAGGTCGTAGAGGAGTTCATCGAGCGGCTTCCCAAGCCCCCCGTGCACTGACCTTCGATGTCCGCTGCGGACGGCACGCTACCGGAGGTTGCGGAGTACGGCTTCTGGCTGTCGCCGCTGACCTCCGACCAGGTCGCCTCGGAGTCGATTCGCCTCAGCGAGCCCCGCTTTGACGGCGGCACCGTGTACTGGCTGGAGGGACGCCCTGCCGAGCAAGGCAGGACGGTTCCTGTCAGGCTGGATGCGGACCAAGTCCACCGGGATGCCCTCTCAGCCCCCTGGAACGTACGCACCCAGGTGCACGAGTACGGCGGTGGTGCGCTGGCGGTGGCGGACGGGACACTGTACTTCTCCAACGCCAAGGATCAGCGACTCTATCGAGCTGCTGCGGCTAGGCCAGAACCGCTGACTCCGACTGGGCCACAGCGCTACGCCGATCTGGAGATCGACAGGCTCCGCCAGCGTCTGGTTGCGGTCTGCGAAGATCATGGCAACGGCGAAGCCGAGCAGTCCCTCGTCTCGATATCGCTAGAGTCCGCGGGCAGTCCTCCGACGCCGATCGTCACAGGCGCCGATTTCTACTCCAACCCCCGCCTGAGCCCGGACGGCCTACAGATCTGCTGGCTGCAGTGGCAGCATCCCAACCTGCCATGGGACGGCACTGAGCTCTGGGTGGCCGACTGCGCCCGGCAAGGCTCCTTAACGAATCGGCGGCTGGTTGCCGGCGGTCCAGACGAGTCCATATTTCAGCCGCAGTGGTCCCCCGACGGTCGGCTGCACTTCGTCTCCGACCGCAGCGGCTACTGGAACCTATACCGCCAGGATCGCGACGCCACCGTCGTGGCGCTCTGCGAGCGGAATGCGGAGTTCGGACTGCCGCAGTGGGTCTTTGGCATGTCGACCTACGCGTTCACTGCCAGCGGACGCATCGCCTGCGCATACTGCGAGGAGGGCTCATGGCACCTCGGCCTGATTGAGCCCGACGGTGCCGTCGTTCCGGTGCCGACGCCGTACACCGAGATCGACGGCTTGTCGGCCGCTGGAGAGGTGGTTGTCTTTCGTGGGGCGGGTCCCGAACACCTGCCCTCCATCGTCCGAATCCATCTCGGGACAGGCCAGCGCGAGACGCTTAAGGAATCGGCGAGCCTGTCCGACGAGGTCCTGCACGACTGTTCGCGCGCCAGCGCCGTGTCGTTTCCTTCCAAGGATGGAGCGCACGTGCACGCCTTCTACTACGCTCCGCAGAACGCGCGATACAGGCCTCCCGACGACGAGCTGCCGCCACTGATCCTCCGTCTCCACGGTGGTCCGACCGGCGCAACGGGCAGTGCGCTCTCGCTGACAACCCAGTACTGGACAAGCCGTGGCTTCGCCGTCGCTGACCTCAACTACGGAGGCAGCACAGGATACGGCCGAGCGTATCGGGAGCGGCTGGATGGCCAGTGGGGCGTGCTGGACGTGGACGATGCCGTGGCCGCGGCGGAGCACTTCGCCGGCGTCGGCTTGGCCGATCCCGAACGCGTCGTCGTGAAGGGGGGCAGCGCGGGCGGATACACGGTCTGCTGCTGCATGGCGTTCCGCGATATCTTTGCGGCCGGGGCTTCCTACTACGGCATCGGAGACTTGGAGGGCCTTGCGCGTGAGACGCACAAGTTCGAGTCCCGCTACCTGGACAGAATCGTGGGACCTTGGCCCGAGGCTCGCTCCGTCTATGCCGAGCGGTCGCCCCTTTTGGCTGCGGACTCCATCTCCGCACCGATGATCTTCTTTCAGGGGTCCGAGGACCGCGTAGTGCCCAAGGAGCAGACCGAGGCGATGGTTGCCGCGCTGCGGGAGCGCAACGTGCCGGTCAGCTACTACCTGTTCGAGGGCGAGGCGCACGGCTTCCGGGACGCAAGTCACATTCGCTGCGCGCTTGACGCCGAACTGACGTTCTACAGCACCATGCTCCTTAGGAAGGGCGTGCGTTGCTAGCCGCCTGAACCGGACTCACCGGCTCCAAGGTCCTTCGGCCAGCGGTCACTTGGAGCGTCGGGGTCTCGTCCTGATTCCCAGCCTCTGGATCTTTTGATTCAGGGTGGACAGCGCCACCCGGAGCGACTTGGCCGTCTCGGTCTGGTTGTAGCCGTGCCGCTCCAGCTCCCTCGTCAGAAGCTTTCGTTCGAAGTCGCCCATGATCTCGGCGAGACTCGCCCCTTCGCCCTGCAAGCCTTCGCCTCGGTCCACGCGGGATTGTCCGACATCCCTGGAAGTAAGCCGTTCTGGGAGCAGTTCGGGCGTCAGTCGCTCCGAAGTGGCGAGCACTACCGCCCGCTCCACAACGTTGTGCAGTTCTCGCACGTTCCCGGGCCACGAGTGCCGGGCAAGGATCCTCATGGCATCGGGGTCGAACCGCAGGGTCGAGCGCCGCTCGGAGTCCAGGAAGTGATTTCTCTCGCTTCGACAGATCTGCGTCAAGAACTCCTCCACCAGCAGCGGAATATCGTCCGCTCGCTTGCGCAGTGGGGGCACCTCGATGCCGATGACGTTCAGGCGATAGTACAGGTCCTCGCGGAACGTCCCGTTCCGGACAGCCGCCTCGAGATCCGCATTCGACGCCGCGACAATGCGGACATCCACCGCGACCGGATCGTTGGATCCCACCGGGACGATCTCGCGGTCCTGGAGAACCCGAAGCAGGTCCGCCTGGGCCTTCTCCGGGAGCGTGCTTACCTCGTCGAGGAACAGAGTGCCCTCATGCGCGATCGCAAAGCACCCCTGGCGGTCCTCCGTCGCCCCGGGGAACGCGCCATGGACGTGCCCGAACAGTGCCGACGCCAGCAGCTCCGACGGAATGCGGCTTGAACTGACGGTGATGAACGGCTTGCTGGCACGTGGCGAGCTCTCATGGATCGCGTGCGCGAGCAGATCCTTGCCCGTGCCGCTCTCGCCCGTCAGCAGAACGGTTGATGTCGACGCCGCCACCTGACGGATCAGCACCAGCATCTGCAGCATCGCCTCGGACTGCCCAATCAGCGTCCCCATGGAGCCCGCCTGTCCGAGCTGCCCGCGGAGACGGCTGTTCTCGATCTCCAGGCGCCGGCGCTCCAAAGTCTGTCCGATCTCCAACAGCAGCTTTGCGTTGTTCCAGGGCTTGGTCAGAAAGTTCGTCGCTCCCAGACGCGTGGCCTCGACAGCCCGCTCGATCGAGCCGAATGCCGTGAGCATGACGACGGGCAGCGTCCGGTCGACGGCGCGGATCGCCGTAAGGACCTCGATTCCCGAGCGGTCCGGCAGCATCAGGTCCAGCAGCACGAGATCGCATTCCTCCCGTGCAACGGCCTCCACGCCTGCGGCACCCGTGAGGGCGCTCCTCACATCGTGTCCGGCTGACTTCAGGAGAAGTTCCAGGCTCTCGACGATGGCCGGTTCGTCGTCGATGATCAGGATGCGGCCGCCCGCTTCGAGTTCGCTTCGGTCCTCTCCCCTAGACATGCGTGGGCTGCTTGGCGAGCGGGAACGTCACGATGATCGACGTGCCCGCACCCAGCTTGCTCTCCGCGGTGATCGTCCCGGAGTGCTCCCCAACTATGCCGTAGGTCACGGCCAGACCGAGGCCCGTCCCCCGACCCGGTTCCTTCGTCGTGTAGAACGGCCCGAAGATCTGCCGCAGTGTCTCCGCGTTCATGCCGACCCCCGAATCGGTGACCGACACCTGGACCGACGGAGTGTCGTGCGAAGTGCCAACGATGCGGCTGGCAATGCGTAGGGACCCTCCCGTGGGCATGGCGTCCCGGGCATTGAGGAAGAGATTCAGGAAGATCTGCTGGAGCTTGCCGCGGCTCGCGCGGATGACCGGATCCGCGCACAGGTCGCGCTCCACGACAATGCTGGACCGCTGCAGCTGCCGACGGACGAGCTCGAGCGACCCCTCGATGGCGTTGTTGAGGTCGCAGGGCTCCATCGCCGGGCTTGAAGTGCGGGAGAAGTCCAGCAGGGAGTTGACGATCTCGCTGGCGCGGAATGTCTGCTCGGTGACCTTGCCGAGCATCGCCGACTCGGTGCTGTCCTTGGAGAACCGTTCCGCGAGCATCTGGGAGTAGCTCGAGATCACCGCCAGCGGGGTGTTGACCTCGTGGGCGACACCCGCGGCGAGCAGGCCAAGAGAACTGAGCTTGTCGGCGTGTACGATGCGCTCCTCGGCCTCGATGCGGTCTGTCACGTCGTCGAGCATCAGCAGGCGGCCGATTGGCTGGAAGTCGCGCGACACCAGAGGCGCGACAGCCAAGTTGACGATGCGTTCGCCGTTCTGATCCGCCTCTTCCGAACGGAACTCGACGGGGAACTCGGAGGCTCGCAGGCGGCACCGGTACGCCTGCCCGGTGCCGCCGTCGTCCTGACAGGCTTCGAAGTCGTCCACAAGGCGCCTCGGCAGCAACTCCCGCAGCTTGCGACCCGCCGCGGCGTCGCGGGCGATGTGCAGGCTCAGCTCCAGGTGGGTGTTCCAGCTCCGCACACGGCCGTCGATGTCCAGCACGGCGATGCCTACCGAAAGTGACTCGACAATGTTCTCGTTGTAGTCCTTGAGGATCTGGTACTCCGTAGCCCTGGCCCGCAGCGATGCGTATAGCCGGGCGTTCTCCAGCGCAATGCCGAATGGCCCGGCAAGGGTCTCCACCAGCGACAAGTCGTCGCTACCAAGCAGGTCGGCGGTTCGGGTGAGTCCCAGTCCGATCCAGGCCGCGATGCGCCCGTGCACGCGGCAGGGCACGAAGTGAACGCAGCCCAGTCGCTCCGCGACGGCCGAGGAGTCCTTGTCCGATGCCGCGTCCAGAACGATCCAGGACCGGTCCGCCTCGACCTCGGAGAGTGCTGGCGGTATTGCGAACGGCTCGGACGGACGGACGGCCCCCTGGCCTGACAGGTGCAGCACTTGCAGACGAGGATCGTCGTCGGCCCCGGGCACGAGAACCGCGACCCGCCCGACATCGAAGGTGTGCGCCAGCCGATCCGCGGCGGCCGAGATCATAAGCTGCGGATCCTTCTCGGACGCCAGTTCGGTGGCGAATGCAGACAGCGTCCTGCGCTCCTCGTACCGCCCTCGGTACGCCCGGCGTTCCAGCGCTTCCACGAACCAGTTCCGTAGCGGTCGGTACAGCGCTGCCGCCAGAGCAAGCGAACCCAGCCAGACCAGAGGCCCGAACCTCGTGAGCCACGAGGCGTCGCCGGCGTCCCGAAAGAGTGCGAGATAGCTGCCGAGCACGAGGATGCCCGAGGCAGCGGTCGCCGCCACGGCCTGTCGCGAGATCCACGCTAGGTCGAAGAGCCGATACCGCAAGGTGGCCACTCCAACGCAGGCCGGCAGGGCGAGCAGGGAGAAGACCGAGAACGCTTGGTTAGCGCCGGGTGCTAGCCCGGCCAAGAACGGGATGACGTACAGGACCGCAAACGGCACGACCGCCGCGACCGTGCCGCCGGCGATCCACTTGGCCTGGAGACGCCGCAGTGGGTTCTTGGCAGTCCGAACCGCCGAGTGAACGACCCAGCTCGCGCCGAGCAGATTGGCGGCCAGCAGGACGAGGGGTGCGGTCTCGAAGAAGCGGCTCAGCGGATCGGCTCCCAGACCGTCCCCGATCCAGCCTCCCGCCGCAGCATGCTGCGCGGCACCCACGGCTACCGCGAGTCCGTAAGCGGTCTGCAGAAGGGCAGTCAGTCGGCCCGTCCGAACGGAGAAGTGTGCGCAGAAGTCCAGGAAGAGTGGCGGCATCAGCAGCAGGGCCCAGACATCGAGCCAGTAGATGCCTCGATCGAACGGATCAAACTCGCCCGTTGCGCCCAGCGCGTACACGGCCATGGACGCAATGCAGAAGGCGGTGAACCGAACCGCTGCACGGCCACGTCCACCTCGCCACCAGACCAGCAGGCCCATTGCGCCGTAGGCCCATCCAAGGACCAGCAGAAAGCCGCCGATCACACTCCGGCCGGAGCTCTCGGAGGTCACCACCGAGTACTGGATCGGTGTGCTGTCGCGCTCGATCCGGTACTCCAAGCGCGTCCAGGACCCTGCTGCGAACAGAATCCGGGTCGCGTCAAGCGCGTCCTCGACGGTCTGGCCGTCGATCGAACGCAATACATCGCCCGGCCGCACCCCCACTTGTGCGGCCGGGCTTTCGGACGTGACACGGGCGGCTGTGACGCCACCCTCCGTGTCAGTCCACATGACCCCGTCCTCCGGCACCCCGAAACGGCCGCGCTCCGCCCAGTTGGCGAGGGAAAGCGCACCGAGCACCGCCAGAACGGCGGCGACCGGCCAAAGCCGCTTCGAAAACTTAAGGGACCGACTCATGCAAGCTGGCAATGCCCGGAACGAAAGTCCAGACACAGCTCTGCCTGTCTAACAGCATAGGTGACATGAACGCGACTTGCCATGCCAATTTGCGAGTCGTAAGCCCTTGCTATGCAATGGCTTGCAGCAAAAAGGCCATGAATCCCATACGGGAATTGGGATCCCAGATTCCGAATTCGATAGATCCGCCTGAGCGGTGAATTGCGGGCGGCATTCCGGATGAAGTGCCGCTTGTGCCGACTCTAGCTCTGCGACGCTTCCAGCGCTCTGTCGAGATCCCAGATCAGGTCTTCCAGGTCCTCGATGCCAACCGAAAGGCGCACCATGTCCTCCGTGATGCCGGCGTCCTCCTGGTCCTGCGGCGGGAGCTGCTGGTGGGTGGTGGTCGCTGGGTGGATGACGAGGCTCTTCGCATCCCCGACGTTCGCCAGATGCGAGAAGATCTCCAGCGCGTCGATGAACTTGCGGCCCGCCTCGCGGCCGCCCTTGATGCCGAACGTGAACACGGCTCCCTGGCCCTTCGGAAGGTACTTGTCGGCCATGGGCTTGTAGGGGCTCGAGGCCAGGTCCGCGTGGTTGACCCAGGTGACCAGCGGGTGCCCCTCCAGGTGCTGCGCAATCGCCAGCGAGTTGGAGCAGTGCCTGTCCATGCGCAGGGCCAGGGTCTCGAGGCCCTGCAGGAACAGGAACGCATTCTGTGGCGACATGCACGGGCCGAGGTCGCGGAGGCCCTCGACACGGCACTTGAGGATGTAGGCCAGTGCGCCGAAGGTCTCGGTGAAGACCATGCCGTGGTAGCCGGGGCTCGGCTCGGACAGCATCGGGAAGTTGCCATTGGCCCAGTCGAACTTGCCGGAGTCCACGATGACGCCGCCGATCGAAGTGCCGTGCCCGCCGATGAACTTCGTGGCCGAGTGCACCACGATGTCCGCGCCGAACTCGATCGGGCGGCACAGGTACGGCGTGGCGAACGTGTTGTCGATCATCAGCGGCACGCCGGCCTCGTGGGCGATCTTGGCGACGCCCTCGATGTCGATGACGTTCATGCGCGGGTTGGCGACGGTCTCGACGTAGATGACCTTGGTCCTCTCCGTGATCGCGTTGCGGAAGTTGTCCAGGTTGTCGGGGTCGACGAAGACCGTGTTGTAGCCGAACCGGCGGAACGTCGTGTCGAACTGGGTGTAGGTGCCGCCATAGAGCGTCGCGGACGAGATGATGTCGTCGCCGCTCTGGCAGAGGCTCGAGATCGCGAGCAGCTGCGCGGCCTGACCGCTTGCGGTGGCCAGTGCTCCGATGCCGCCCTCCAGCGACGCCATGCGCTCCTCGAACGCCCCCGTCGTCGGGTTCATGATGCGGGTGTAGATGTTCCCGAACTCCTGCAGCGCGAACAGTGACGCCGCGTGGTCGGAGTCGTTGAAGACGTAGGAGGTCGTCTGGTAGATGGGAACGGCGCGGGCGTTCGTGGCCGGGTCGGGCCGCTGGCCTGCGTGCAGGGACCTTGTCTGGAAGCCGAGTTCGCGTTCGGGTTGATCTGTCATGAAATAGCCATCGTATCGAAACGCTGCGGACCTGCTCTGGCCCGCAGCGGATGGGGATGTAGACAGACCCGAATCGGCTAGTCGGCCAGGTGGATCCCCCTGAGATCCAGCCCGTGGCTGTCCATCATGTAGTGCTCGGCAAGCAGGTCCCTGCCGAAGTCACCCTTGAACTCGCGCCACACCGTGTGGCTGTGGTTGTTCCCGTTCTGCACGTTGTCGTACTCGATCAGAAACTCAGGCGCCTGGATCCGGTAGTAGTCGCCTTGGCCGGGCTCGATCGAGCCCGCCCACGCGAAGAGGAGGTCTTCGCGCGATGTCGAGCGGACCATCTGGCGGCGCACCTCTGCCTGCGCCTCGGGCAGCGACATGGCGTACTCGTCCGCGACCGCCAGCAGTGTGGCGTACTGCTCGTCCGTCATCTCCGCCGCGGAGATGCCTCGGGGCTGGCCCTCCATCTCGGCGCGCGTGTCCGCGGTCGTCAGGATGTCCCGGTACGCCTTCTCGGCGACAAGCGCCTTGGCCTGCAGCTCGTCGCTCAGCGAAGTCATCAGCTTGCGTCCCAGGTCCTCCCGCCTGCCAAGCGGGCGCACGCCCTTGCGGTTTCCGTCCAGGATCTTGTGCGGATTCGCGCCGAGGAACGTCGGCGATGTCGAGACCAGCTTGCCGTCGCGCATCAGGAAGTGCAGCGAGATATGGTGGCCCTCAAGGCGCCAAGCCCAGTCGCCCTCCATGGAAGGCGTGCCAAAGACGCTGAAGTGGTATACGTTGACGTCGCGCCGGCCGGTGGTGTCCTTCTCCTGGATGCGCAGGATCTCCTCAAGGCTCATGATCGTCTTGGCGGTGACGAAGCCGGCCCGGGACACCGACGCCCCCAGCAGCGCGTCCGCAAGCACGCGCTGTTCGGGCGTCATCTGTCCATAGGTGACTCCGTTGCGGCTGTAGCCGCGCTGCCCTACGAAGCTGTTGTCGGGCACGTAGTGCCAAGTCTCGTAGTCGGGGTTCCCTAGCTTGAAGAGGGCCGACGGCTTCTGGTTGTTGTTCAGCGACGCGAGCCATGCATTGGCCGCGGTCACCATTAGGTCCTCGGTCGTCTGCTGGTAGGCGATGGCGCCGAACACCATGCAGCCCCCGAGCATGAGGACACGCAAACGTGCGAAACGGCTCATGTTGGCTCCCCCTGATCCCTCTGCGATTGTCCCGAGGCAGGGCCATGGGCCCTACGGCCTCCGAAGACGCGCAACATTATAGACCGCAGGGGCCACGCCGAGTCCGTTTGGCGGTGTCGCCACTGCCGTGCCACGGCCCTTTCCTAGGGAATCTGGCCGCGTTCGCGAACCCACTCCAGGAAGGAGTCTCGGAGGGTGTGTCCCGTCGGTTGGAACGAAATGCCGGCGTCTCGCCACTGCCCTGCCACGAAGTCGTTCGTGACGAGCCGGTACGTCGATCCGTCGTCCACCTCGGCGCGCCTCCTGGCCGCCGCGGGAATGTCCCGTCCGCGCACCGTCGCCATCACCAATTCGTTGTCGAACGGCAGCATGTTCCATATGGCCCGGGCGAGCACCGTGCCGCGCGGCAGGGCATCGCGCACACCGCCCCGATTCATGTAGGCGATGTCGGCGCCAGTCTGCTCGCGCATGGCCCGCTCGATCAACCCGACCAGGTCGTCGCGGCTCATGGCCCGCGAGCAGGTTCCGATGGGTTGGTCAACCTGCTGGGCGACGCGCTCCTCCCAGACGGCGACGCTCGCCGCGGTCGCGGGGTCGGGTTCGATGCGGCTCGACGGAACTGAGATCCGCGTCCAGCGGTGGCGCGAGACACCGTCCGATTCGTCGTCCAGCCACAGGTCGAGGCGTCCGAGCTCCCGACCGTAGGGCTTGAGCTTGACGCCGATCCTGCCCTCCACCACGAGAGCCTCCTCGAGTCCTCCGTGGTCGTGGCCGCTCACAAGCACGTCCACGTCCGGCAGTTCCCGCAGGATCTCCTCGTCCTCGTCGTCGAAGAGGTGTCCAAGGACGACCACCAGATCAGTCCGGGATCGCAGATCAGCAACAATCGGTCGCAAGGTGGGGACTAGGGCCCGTGCGCCCCAAGGGCCAGCCAGCTCGGCCTTGATCAGGCTGGGCAGGCGCGGCGTCAGTGCGCCGATCACCCCGACTCGTAGGTTTCCGACCTCGACCACGGCGCTGTGCGGCAGCAGCCTCTCTCCGTCGCTGTTGAGCACGTTGGCGGAGAGGATGGGGACGTCCGACACCTCCTGGAACTTCCGGATCTGCTCCCAGCCGTAGTCGAACTCGTGGTTGCCTAGGCAGTGCAGGTCGATGCCGAGGTGGTTACCAATCTCGTAGACCGGAGTCCCGCGGAATATCGTCGACACGGGTGTTCCCTGCACCATGTCGCCTGCATGCAGTGTCAGCGTGGGCGGACCTTGCCGACGTTGCTCCTCGAGCGCTGTCTTGACGTAGGCGAAGCCGCCCAGGCCCCGATGGTCTGGGGAAATCCTCGCGTGCAGGTCGTTGAGGTGCAGGATCGACAGATCCGGATCCGCGCCGCATGCGCTGGCTGCGAGCGCCACGGCTATCAGCGGCGCAATAACTGCTGTGCGTGCGCTTTGGGTTCGGGTCGCTGAGTGGCGTCGCGTCTCGCCTGACCGCCGACAGTAGCCATACCCGCGCCTCGCCATGCCGAGCACTATTCTGGCAGCACGATCGGGTTCCCTGGTCCCCCGGACGGTGTTCGCTGACGCCGTTATGGAAGCTCCGCAGAAACCCCGTAACGGAATGATTCCTCAGGCGTCCAAACACGCTTGAACGGACGGTGCAGCGCTTGCTTGACACTTCCGGAGACAGTGGATTAGATAGATTGAATATGGGCCTGGACGGCCCGCTGTCCGGAGCCACATTCCCCTCGCTCCGCGATCACCCTCCCCCGCCTCATGATCCGGGTTGAAAACGTCACAAAGCGCTATGGCCCCAAAACGGCCGTGCGCAACATCAGCTTCGAGATCGAGCGCGGTGAGATCGTGGGGTTCCTTGGCCCGAACGGCGCCGGCAAGACCACGACGATGCGCGTTCTGACGGGCTTTCTACCGCCCTCAGAGGGCCGGGCCGTGGTGGCCGGCTTCGATGTCGGGACGCATCCGATCGACGTCAAGAGGCGGACCGGCTACCTCCCGGAGTCGCCGCCGCTCTATCCGGAGCTCGGTGTGAACGAGTACCTCCGCTTCGTCGCGCTCATCAAGGGCATCCCGCGTAGGGAGGTCGAGCGACGGGTCTCCGCCGCGGTGGAACGGACGGCCTGCGGCGATGTCCTGAACACTCTGATAGGCAAGCTCTCCAAGGGCTACCGCCAGCGGGTCGGCCTGGCGCAGGCGCTGATCCACAATCCCGAGGTCCTCGTGCTGGACGAGCCAACCTCGGGTCTGGACCCGAAGCAGATCATCGAGGTGCGCAGTCTCATCCGTTCGCTGGCTGGAGAGCACACGATCATCCTCAGCACGCACATCCTTCCGGAGGTGTCGGACACATGCAGCCGCGTGATCATCATCAACGAAGGCCGCATCGAGGCTAGCGACACGCCGGAGAACCTGCGTGCCGGCCTGGAGCAGGCCCAGTCCGTGCTGCTGGAGGTGGACGGACCGGAACGGGACGTTCAGGAGCGGCTGCGGACCGAGGCCGGCGTGCTGGGCGCCACACGAGACGACGAACACAACGGCCGCATCGTCTGGCGGGTCGAGGTCTCGAGGGATCCCGCGATACTCCGTCGGTTGGCCGAGGCCGTCGTGAACTCCGGCTGGGGCCTCTACGGGATGCGATCCGTCGGCCTGAGCCTTGAGGAGATCTTCCTCAAGCTCACCAGCGACGAGGAGCAGGCCGTGGCGGATGCCGACGACGACATGCCGCAGGCCTCGGAGGATGCATCCCAGGATTCGGACGAATCCGAATCGTCGGCGAAGAGCGAGGAGGGCGAGGGGGCATGAGGAACGTCTGGATCATCGCCGCCCGCGAGTTCAAGGTCTACTTCACGTCGCCGATCGCTTACATCGTGCTGGCGATGTTCGCGTTGATCTTCGGGTACTTCTTCACGACCGGGCTGGGCTACTTCCTCGACTACAGCGCCAGCGTCGGCGCCCAGGGAGGCATGGGCGCGCCGCCCCTGAACGTGAACCAGTTCGTCATCGAGCCATCGCTGGGCAACATGAGCATCGTCCTGCTCTTCCTCGTGCCGATGGTCACGATGCGGCTGTTCGCCGAGGAGAAGCGCAGCGGCACGATCGAGCTGCTGCTCACGTCGCCGCTGAACGACTACCAGATCATCCTGGGCAAGTGGCTGGGCGCCCTGATGCTGTTCGCCTGCATGCTCCTCATCGCACTGGTCAACCTCAGCGTGCTCTTCGTGTACAGCTCGCCCGACTGGAAGCCGCTGCTGGTCTCCGTGCTCGGACTTCTGCTGATGGGCGGCGCGATGATCGCGCTCGGCACCTTCCTTTCGACGCTGACCCGCAATCAGATCGTCGCCGGCGCGCTGACGTTCGGTGTGCTCCTGCTTCTGTGGGTGCTGAACTGGGTCGGCTCCTACCAGAGCTCCACGTTCAGCCGGGTCTGCGAGTACCTGGCGATCTCACCCCACTTCGAGCAGTTCTCTCGTGGGGTCATCGAGCTCAAGGACCTGCTCTATTTCGTCAGCGCGATAGCTCTGGGGCTGTTCCTGAGCAAGCGATCGATCGAGTCGATGCGGTGGGGGACGTAGGGCCATGAATCTGAAGGACCTCCTGCGATCCACCGCCCTGCGCTCCGGCGGCTACAGCGGAATGTACATCGCCGTCTTCGTGGCCATCCTGGCCGCCGTCAACTGGCTTGGCGTCCAGTACAACGAGACGTTCGACTCCACCGAACAGAGGCTCTACAGCCTCTCGGACCAGACCCACAAGGTGCTCGACGGTCTGGACCGGGACGTCACGATGACGTACTTCGACCGCACAAGCTCGTTCGCGGCGGCGGAGAACGCGCTGCGGCGTTACGAGAACGCCTCGAACCGCGTCCGAGTCGAGTACGTCGATCCAGACGAGGATCCAGTCAAGAGCGAGGCGATGAACGTGCGTGCCTACGGGACGCTGATCCTGCAGATCGGCACGTCCCGACAGGAGGCGTCGACGACCGGCGAGCAGGACATCACGAACGCCATCATCACCGCCCTCAAGGGCCAGTCCAAGACGGCGTGCGTCGCGACAGGCCACGGTGAGTCCGCCAGTGACGACATGGACCGCAACGGGTTTGCGAACGCTAGGTCGCTGATTGAGGACGCCAACTACGAGTACGAGGACGTGAACTTGTCTTCCGGCGGCGTTCCCGGCAACTGCACGCTGCTGGTGCTGGCGGGGCCGGAAGTAGACTACTTGGAGCCCGAGGTCGAGGCCTTGCGCACGTATGTCGAGAGTGGTGGTCGTGCACTGTTCATGCTGCAACCCGTGTTCCCCGACGAACGCGGCCGGCGCGACGAGACCACGCCCAAGCTAGTCGAACTTCTGGCGGGTTGGGGAGTCCAGGCGGGGAACGACATCGTCATCGACGAGTCTCCTGTCGGCCAGCTGTTCGGCGGCGGCCCCTTCACGCCGCTCGTGTCCTCATACAAGTTCCATCCCATCGTCGAACCGATGGGCAACATCGGAACGCTGTTCCCGCGGGCGCGAACGGTGGCCGTGGCGGACGAGGAGCCCGAAGGATGGACAGTCGAGGAACTGTTCGAGACGAACGATACAAGTCTCGCCACCGTGCAGCTCGAGATCAGTGATGGCGCGGCCACGCTGGGACCCCCTTCCGCGCATGCCGAAGGTCCGGTCAACCTTGCGGTGGCGGCCACATTCGACGTTCCGGACCAGGAACCAGTCGAGGGAGAGGGGGCCGAGCCAGCCGATGCCCCTGCCGAGGCTGCCGACGCGGACGACAAGCCGGAGGGCCGCATCGTCGTGGTGGGCTCCGCGGGGTTTGCGAGCAACTACGGCATCGGGCTCGGGGGAAACCGGGATCTTCTCCTGAACATGATGAACTGGCTCACCTCCGACGAGGATCTGATCTCCATCCGGCCCAAGGACCCCGAGTCGACGCCGGTCGAGATGACCAGCGCGGACATGCGGAGGGTGTTCTACGCCAGCCTGCTGCTCCTGCCGCTGATGATCATCGTCACGGGCGTCTGGACTTGGTGGGGCCGACGCTAGCGCGAGGCGGAACGGGAGCGTGAGCCGCGGCGCAAGACGGGTTTCGGGACTGCCTGCGGTGGGCGACGGAAGGCCATGAAACCGAATACCCTACTGATCGCCGTCCTGCTCCTAGCCGTGCTCGGCGGGGCCGTCTGGTACACGCGAGAGAACCCGCCTGAGGACGAGGACGCCGCACCCAAGATCGTTGACCTCGAAGCCGATGACATCCGCGAGGTCACGGTGCGCCAGGCTGGCGAGGAGCCAGTCACGGTTGTCCGTGGCGAGGATGACGAATGGCAGTTCGGTGGCGACCTGACCATCGCTGCGGACGACGGGTCCGTCGACACCATGGTCGCCAGCCTCGCGGGGCTCAATGCCGACCGAGTGGTCTCCGAGGGTGTTGTCGACTGGAGTCCCTACGAGCTGGACGAACCGTCACTCTCGGTTTCCTACGCGCTCGAGGATGGAGGCGGCGAGCTGCAGTTCGGGCGTGCGACCCCGACGGGATCCGGCGTGTTCGCGAGGCTCCTCGGCGATCCGCGGCTGTTCACGGTCTATAGCTACAACAAGACCGGATTCGAGAAGTCGCCCTTCGATCTGCGCGACAAGCGCCTGCTACGCCTTGACGAGGAGTCGATCACCAGCGTCACGGTCGAGGCAGGTGGACGGGTGCTGGAGTTCTCGCAGAGCGACAGCGACTGGAGCATCGAGCGTCCGCACAAGCTTCGTGCCGACGAGTTCACCGTCGGTGACCTGGTTCGAGCGATTCGTACGGCGGAGATGACCGAGGTGCTGCACGAGTCCGACGAACCGGACTCCACGTACTCGTTCGCGACGCCGCTGGCGACGGTGACTGTCGAGGACGGTGGTGGACGCCACGAGCTGGTGGTCGCTGCGGATGGAGACTCCCACTACGCACGCAGCAGCGCACAGCCAGGCGTGTACTCGGTCAGCTCGACGCTGGCTACGAGCTTCGACAAGCCGGTAGACGACTTCCGCGAGCGCAAACTGTTCCAGTTCGGGTTCACGGATCCGGAAAACCTTGAGATTCGCGACCGCGACCGGCTCCTCGAGATCGCACGGAGGGACGGAGTCTGGCTGCTGGCGTCCGACGGGGACCGCGAACTTGAGAATGCGGACGTGCAGACGCTGCTCGATCGCGTGCGCAGCCTCTCCGCCACGGGGTTCCCGTCCGAGCGAGCGGCGGACAGGGGGCGGTACGGGCTCGACGCGCCCTCGATCGAGGTGACGGTGCGGGGCGTTCCCGATGACAGTTCGTCCGAGACCGTGGTGATCTCGGATCCAGCGAACCGGCCGACCTATGCCGCGCGCACTGACGAGGACTCGACCTACGAGATTGAGCAGTCCGTGGTCAACAACATCGTTCGCTCCCTGGACGACCTGCTCGCCCCTCCGGAGGAGGATGAGGGGGAGTCTTCCGGAGAGGACGACGAGTCCGGCGACGGACCCGCCTAACGCGTTTGATACGATCGGCCCATGGACGCCCTGCGTGCACTCATCCGTGAAGTGCCGGACTTCCCCAAGCCGGGCATCCTCTTCTACGACATCACGACCTTGCTCCAAGACTCCGAGGGCTTGGTGGGTGTCATGGACGCGCTTGTAGACGAGGCCAAGGCATTTGAGCCCGATGTCATCGTGGCCATCGACGCTCGTGGCTTCATGTTCGGCCCCCACGTCGCCCTGCGCCTCGGCATCGGCTTCGTCCCCGTTCGCAAGGCCGGCAAGCTGCCTGCGGACACTGTCAGCGAGTCCTACGATCTGGAGTACGGGACAGACCAGGTGGAGATGCACCGCGATGCGGTCGCTGCGGGGCAGCGGGTGGTGATCGTCGACGACCTCCTCGCGACGGGCGGCACAGCGACCGCCGCATGCCGTCTAGTCGAACAGCTGGGCGGCGTCGTCGCGGCCGTCCTGTTCGTGGTCGAGCTCGACTTCCTGAAGGGCCGAGTGAAGCTGGAAGACCGTCCGGTGGTCTCCCTCGTGCACTACGGCAGTTGATTCAGCCGTCTCGATGCGGCCATGCGTGACACAGGAGGCCGGCGCAGGGTCCAGCTGGGGGCCCCAGCCAAGCTCAATCTGAGTCTGCAGGTCGGGACGCAGCGGCCCGACGGCTACCACGACCTGCGAACGATCTTCCAGACTGTGGACTTCGGCGACGAGATGGAGGTGTCCGTGCAACACGGCGCACCTCGATCAGTTGATCTCAGGTGCGACCGGAAGGACTTGGAGCATCGGGGTAACCATGCCTGGCGCGCTGCCCACGCCGTCCTGGAACACATCGGGCTGCAAGTGCAGGTGCGGATCGTCCTGCGAAAGGCGATTCCGACTGGCGCTGGACTTGGAGGTGGGTCGAGCGACGCCGGCGCGGCGTTGCGGGCCCTTGTCGAACTCCTGGATGGAATGCTGTCCCCAGCCTTGGCCCACGAAATAGCGGCAAGCTTGGGCAGCGATGTGCCGTTCTTCTTGGTCGGAGGCACCGCAGCCGCGATCGGGCGCGGTACGGAACTCCAGCCGCTACGTGACCTGCCGCGCCAATCCGTGGTCCTCCTGCTGCCGCCAGTCGAGGTCTCGACGGCATGGGCATACGGTGCGCTGGCGGAGCGCCGTCGGTCGTTGACAGAGTTCGACCGCACAAATACGATGGGGGCATCTACTTGGGATTCCGGTTTTCCGGCGCCCGGGGCCATGGAGAGCCCTGGGAGTTGGATGCGGAACGATTTCGAGGCTCCCGTCCTTGACCACTTCCCGCTCGTTGCGGAGTGCAGGCAGCTAGTGCGTGCGCAAGGAGCCACCCACGCCATGATGAGCGGTAGCGGATCCGCCGTTTTCGGCCTGTTCCCGTCCTCCGCTGCGGCCCGCCGGGCTGCCGATGCCATCGCTGCCGAGGGATTGGCCGAAGGCACTCGGCTCGTGGTCACCGCGTTCAGCAGCCGCGACGTCCATGGTGTCGCCCACGCGGCAGCGGTCCAGCGGCAGGCACCCCGCAGCGCAGGCTAGCGATGGCGAACAGAACGCGACTCAAGGTCTTCACCGGCTCCGCCAACCCAAAGCTGGCGTCTGCGATATGCGCCCATCTCGGAAAGGATCCCGGCAAGCTGACGCTGGGCCGATTCGCGGACGGCGAGGTGCACCTGCAGGTCGAAGAGAACGTGCGCGGCATGGACATCTTTGTGGTCCAGCCCACGTGCACGCCGGTGGATCCCCACCTGATGGAGCTCCTGCTGATGATCGATGCGATGCGCCGGGCGTCCGCCAAGCGCATCACCGCGGTTCTTCCGTACTACGGCTACTCGAGGCAGGATCGCAAGGACCGGCCGCGGGTGCCGATCTCGGCGAAGCTCGTGGCCACGCTGCTCGTCTCGTCCGGCGCGGACAGGATTCTCACGCTCGATCTGCACGCAGCCCAGGTCCAGGGATTTTTCGACATTCCGGTCGATCACCTGTATGGCCGTCCGGTCCTCGTGGACTACCTGCGAAAGCTGAAGCTGCCGAATCTCAAGGTCGTCTCGCCGGACGCCGGCGGTGTCGAGAGGGCGCGGGCCTTGGCGAAGCACCTGCAGGCGCCCTTGGCGATCATCGACAAACGGCGCGAGAGTCCCAACGTCTCGGAGGTGCTGCACGTCATCGGCGAGGTTGAGGGGCACAACTGCGTCATCGTCGACGACCTCGTCGACACCGCAGGCACGCTGGTGCACTGCGTCCAAGCGCTGCTGGACCAAGGTGCCCAGTCGGTCTATGCGGCCTGCACCCACGCTGTGCTTTCCGGTGCGGCAATCGATAGAATAAAGATGTCGGGGCTTGAGCAGCTCGTCGTCACCGACTCGATCCCGCTCTCCAAGGAGGCGCGGTCGGTCGGCAAAATCCGGCAGCTGAGCGTTGCGGGTCTACTGGCGCGCGGCATCGACTCGATTCACAACGAGTCTTCCATCAGCAAGCTTTTCGGCTGAGTCTCCCGCGCGGGCCTGCAGCCGGCCTTCGGAGCATTGCAATGCAGAAACAGATCGACATCGAAGTGAGTGCGCGCGCCGAGCGCGGAAAGAACGCCGCCCGCCGGCTGCGGGCCTCGGGGCGCGTGCCGGCCATCGTCTACGGCCTGGATCGCGAGCCCGAGTCCGTTGCGCTTGACACAAAAGCCCTCACCAGCGTGCTGAGCGATCCATCTGGCCGGAATCGGGTCTTCCGCTGGGGGAACGGCGAAGGCGAGCAGCACGCGATGGCGGTTGACTACCAGATTGACCCGGTGCACCGCTCCCTGCTGCACGTCGACCTGCGGCGCGTCGACCTTGACAAGCCCGTCCGCGCGTCCGTGCCGGTGGCCTCGGAGGGCGTGGCCCTCGGCGTGAGGAACGAGGGCGGCTTCGAGGAGATGGTGAGCCGCGAGGTGCGGATCGAGTGCCTGCCGCTCGAAATTCCCGAGCGCATCGACCTTGCCGTCGAGGACCTGCACGTCGGCCAGTCACTGCGCGTCCGTGACCTTCCCGAAAGCGACCGGTACGCGCTCGTTGACGACGAGCACAAGCTGCTCGTGCACATCATGGCGTCCCGCGCCTCGGACGACGAAGCTGCTGAGACCGACGAAGAGGAAGAGCCGCAGATCGAGGAGTAGGCGCGTGACTGCGGCTGTTTGCGCCACACGCTCCGAACCCGGTGAAGGGGATGTTCTGGAGACGGCGGGAGGAGCCAGCGGACTGGCTGGTCGTTGGCCTGGGGAACCCGGGCGACGAATACCGTGACACGCCCCACAACTTGGGGTTCCTGGTCGTCGACCGCCTCGCCCACGACGAGAGCATACGTGTGACGCGCCCCGAGGAGAACGCCCTGGTCGGGCGCGGCACCATCTGCGGCCGCAAGGCCGTGCTGGCGAAGCCGCTCACCTACATGAACCTCAGCGGTGGACCGGTGAAGGGTCTCATGCGCCGCTACGGTCAGCGTCCTGCGAGCCTGCTGGTGGTGTACGACGACGTCGCTTTACCGTGGGAGAGTCTGCGGCTCAAGCAGAGTGGCTCTGCGGGGGGGCATAATGGTATGCAGTCCATCATCGACGCTCTTGGTACAAACGCTTTCGCGCGGCTGCGCGTAGGCATCCATCCTGGGCGTCCGATCAGCGGGCGAGCAAAGTACGTACTGCGTCCCTTCGGTCGGGCGGAGCGCGCCGAGGTGGGGAGTGTCGTGGAGCGCGCCGCCGACGTCGTTCGCGATCTGTTTGAAGACGGGGCCCAGAAGGCCATGGCGCGGTGGAACCGGAAGGTTCCCGAATCACTGGTGTAGAGCAGTCATGAGAGTTTACGAGCTTGGCTTCATCCTGAAGCCCGACCTACCGGAGGCGGAAGCCGAGGAGGCGATTGATTTGGTCAAGGGGTCGCTCACGTCGGGCGGCGCCACGATCGACAAGGTTGACGACTGGGGCAGGCGCAAGCTGTCCTACCGCGTGCGCGGGTTCTGGAACGGACACTACGTGTTCATCCAGTACTCCGTGGCGGCGGGGACGAGCCTCACCAGCGAAGTGGAGCGCCGGCTGCGAGTTGCCGAGAACATCATCAAGTACATGACGATTCGGATCGACGAGGATCTGAAGCATCTCAAGAAGATGAAGATCAAGCGCGCAAAGCGCGCTCCGCGGATCGCCGAGCGCCAGGAGCAGCGTCGGGCGGAGGCCGCCAGGAGAGCGGCACCCGGCGCACCCCAGCCGGCCGCACGTGCCTAAGGGCAAGCTGAGGAGAAGGAACGATGGCTGACAGCGAAGCGAAACCCGCGCCGGCACGGAGCGAGGGCGGCCGCCCGCCGGGAGGCGGCGAGGGCAGTGGACCGCGAGGGCGTCCACACGACGGCCGGGGCCGGCCAGGTGGAAAGCGGTTCTTCCGCCGCCGCCGGGTTGACTACTTCAGCGTCAACCGCATCGACCACATTGACTACAAGGACACCGCGACACTGTCACAGTTCGTCGGCGACCGCGGCAAGATCAAGCCTCGCCGCCACACGGGCCTGAGCGCCAAGCACCAGCGCGATCTGCGGCGAGCCATCAAGCGGGCGCGCAACCTCGCGCTCCTGCCGTTCGCAGGTGTGGTCGACAAGACCAAGCCGAACAGGCCGGGAGCAAACAAGCCAGGAGCCACCAGGCCAGGAGGCGCGAGCCATGGTTGAGGTCATTCTCAAGCAGGATGTCTACCGGCTCGGTGAGCGCGGTGACGTTGTGAACGTCGCGGCCGGCTACGCCCGCAACTACCTGATCCCCCAAAGGCTCGCGATACCCGCGGACAAGGGTAGCCGCAAGCAGCTCAAGGGCATGCGCGCGGCGGCTGCGCGGGAGGCCGTGAGGATGCGCGGCGACGCCGAGAAGCAGATGGAGGCCCTCGACGGGACGGTTGTGCGCGTCGTGGCGCGAGCCAGCCTGAACAACCAGCTGTACGGTTCCGTGACCGCACGGGACCTGGCGCGTAGGCTCGGAGAGCTGGGCATGGCGGTGGACCGGCATCGTATCCAGCTCAAGACTCCGTTCCGCGCTGTAGGCGACTACGAGGTCGGCATCAACGTCTACAAGGACTTGGATGCGACGGTCAAGGTGGAGGTTCGGGCCGAGGGACGGGAGGACGAGGAGACCACCCGGTCGTTGGAAATCGCTGCGCACCTGGAGTTCGCACCCGCGCCGCCCCCAGAGGAGGAAGAGGAGTCGGAGGAGGGCGAGGCTGCGGTCGCCCCACCAGATGCCGAGGTGTCCACCGAAACCGCCGCGGAACAGGACGAGTTCGTTGGCGGCTGATTTCTTTCAGCTCTCCGGACAGACTGCGATCGTCACGGGTGCGGCCCGTGGCATCGGCGCGGGCATCGCGAGGCGGCTGGCCCGCGCCGGAGCGACCGTTGCGGTTGCCGACCTGCGCGCGTCCGCGGCTGCCGAGTGTGCCGAGAGTCTCCTCGCCGAAGGGCTTTCGGCCTTCTCGGTCGAGATGGACGTTGCCGATGTCGCTTCCGTCGAGGCTGCCGTAGGTTCCGTGCTGGAGCAATATGGCCGCGTCGACGTGCTGGTCTGCAATGCCGGCATCGCCGGCAAGGCGGCGCCAGCCTGGGAGCAGGAAGACAGGGATTGGCAGAGCGTCATTGACGTGAACATGAGCGGCGTGTTTCATTGCTGCCGCGCAGTCCTCCCCTCAATGCTTGAGAACGGCTATGGGCGCATCGTCAACATTGCCTCGCTGGCTGGCAAGGAGGGCAACCCGAACATGGCGGCGTACTCGGCGTCGAAGGCGGGAGTCATCGCCATCAGCAAGTCCATTGCCAAGGAAACCGCCCTGCAGGACATCTGCGTGAACGCGATCAGCCCCACGGTCATCCGCACGCCGATACTCGACCAGATCACCGAGGAGCAGGTCGAGTACATGACCTCGAAGATTCCACGTGCCCGGACGGGCACGGTCGAGGAAGTCGCTGCAGTGGCACACTTTCTGGCCAGTCCGGACTGCTCGTTTGTCACTGGCCAGTGCTACGATGTGAGCGGTGGCCGAGCCACCTACTGAGTGCGTTCGGGCCGGTCCTTGGCACCGCGTCTTCGCTTCGTCAGCGCAGTCCTGGCGCTGTGCTTGTGCGTCGGACCACTGGGCGCTGCCGTGACCGTCGAGAAGATCGAATACGCCGGCTGGCCCAACTGCTACCGGATTTCGAACGGCGAGGTCGAGCTGGTCGTCACCTCCGACGTCGGGCCCCGCATCATCCGATACGGATTCGTTGGAGGGCAGAACTTCTTCGTCGAGCTCGAGGAGGATCTCGGCCAGACCGGAGGCGAGGACTGGCGCCTTTACGGCGGCAGTCGGATCTGGGTGGCCCCGGAGGATGCCACCTACAGCTACGGCGCCGACAACTTCCCGGTGGAGGTCACCGTCAGCGGCTCGACGCTCACCGCGCAGGCACCACTCGAGAACACCGGCGTCCACAAGAGCATCCAGGTCGAACTGGAACCGACCGGTACGGCGGTCAAGGTGACCTGCGGCCTTGCAAACGGCACCATCTGGCCACTGCGGATCGCCACGTGGGTCCTGACGATGATGCATCCAGGCGGGACCGCCATCGCCACGGTGCCCCCACGGGGCACCCACCCGGAGGTGCTTGCGCCGACCAATCCGCTTGTGATGTTCGCGTTCACGAACCTGGCGGATCCACGGTGGACGTGGCTGGAGAAGTACATCGTGCTCCGACAGGATCGCGACAACACCGACCCCGAGAAGATCGGCCTGTTCAATCCGGCGACGCGAGGAGCGTACCTGCTCAACGGCGAGCTCTTCGTGAAGAAGTTCGCGGCCTTGCCGGGCGAGGAGTATCCAGACATGGGCTCCTCCATGGAGCTGTTCACCAACGAGCGGTTCCTCGAGCTCGAGACCTTGGGCCCCGCGCAAACACTGGCTCCGGGCGAGTCGATGGACCACGTTGAGCATTGGTCCCTGCATCGGCCCATCGAGGTCGAGAGCTGGGACGATGCGGGGCTGGATCGTTCGGTCGCTAGCTACCTCGAATAGTGCTGCGCACTGTCGCGGGGACCCTGATCCGCGCCGGACGCCTCGGCATCCTGCCAGCGGCCTACAATCCGCCGACGATGGCACACCTCGCCCTCGCAGAGGCTGCAGAGCGAGCGTTTGGCCTCGACCAGGTCGCTTATGTCCTGCCGGCAACCCTGCCCCACAAGGCAATCACTCGTCCTGACTTGCAAGAGCGCCTCGAATGGCTGTCCGACCTTGCAGCCGATGGATCCGATCGTTTGGCTGCGACGTGCACGGGCGGACTCGTGATCGACATCGTCCGGGAGATTCAGGCCGGAAGCGCAGGCCAATGCCATCTGTTCGTGATCGCTGGTCGGGACGCCGCCGAGCGGTACGCCTCCTGGGACTATGGTTCTGACGAGTCGTTCACGCAGCAGCTGCGACGATACCGGCTCGCGGTCGCGGATCGCGACGGTTCGTACGAGATCGCACCGGCGCACACGGACCGGATCCTTCCGTTCCGCATCGATGCGCGCCATGAGCGAAACTCCTCGAGCGCCGTCCGCAGGGCGGTAGCGGCACGGACCGCTTGGCGCCATCTCGTGCCGGAGGTCTTGCATGCGCGAGTCGCGGCAGCCTATCGGAGCGCGGACGGATGACGACGGCCGTCGTTCGCTATCAGCATGGCCTCGGCAGCAGCCTGTTCCGCCGGATCGGACTGCTGCGAGACCTTCAGCGATCGCTGCGGCAGCTGGAGCGCGCGTACCGGGACGACGTGCGGGTCCTGCGCCAGTTCGAGCGGCGGTTCCGACCCGCTGTCGGCGTCCGCTACGAGGAACTGGACCGGCTGCGGGAGAAGGTCGATCGCGCCTGGACGGCCATTGCGCGGGCTCGGACGGCCGCCGGCAAGGCGGCCGATGGGAGCCGCGCCACCACGGCGCAGCAGGAGGAAGATTGGGCCAGCGTCGCAAGTGCGATGCCTGGGGGCGGGGCGCGGCTGCTGTTCCTGACGCTTGTCCGCAGGGTTCATCCCGACCTCGCCCCAGATGAGGACGAGCGTCGTCGCCGACATGAGATCATGGCCGAGGCCACGTTCGCCTATCGCAACAACGACGAGCGCCGGTTGCAGTGGCTGCTGGAGCACTGGGAGGGCGAGAGCGGCGCCATCGACGAGTTCGGGCCGGACTCGATCTGGCGCCGGACGAACCGTAGCATCGCCTGGACCCGCTACAGGATCCGCGAGATGCAGCATTCGATCGCCCAACTCCATGCATCCGCCATGGCATCGATCATGGAGAGGGATGCTCGGGCGCGGCTGGATGGCGGGAACCTGATTCTGGAGCTCCGCAAGCAGGCGCAGGCGAGTCTGGAGGCCGCCCATCGCGAGCTCGACAGGATCCGCGAGGCGCTCGACGACTTCCCGCCAGATGTACGCAAGTCGATCCAGGAGGAGGCGCAACTTTGACACCATTCCTCTGTCCGGACTGCGTCTTGCAACGGCCCAGCGGCCTGCCTAACATGGTGAGGCGCCGCCGATGACACGCCGCGACCTTCTCCTGGCCGGGGCAGTTGGTCCGATCCTGGCGCAGGGGAGCATGCCGACCAGACGGCTTGGCCTGGACCTGTTCAGTCTGCGCTCGCAGGGCTGGAGCGCCTTTGAGCTGCTGGACTTCGCGCATGCTCACGGCGCGTCCGTCGCGCACTTCTCGGAGCCTAGATTCCTTGGCGGCACATCGCCGGATCACTTGAAGCGTGTGCGCGAGCACGCGGAAGCGCTCAGCCTCAAGGTCGAGGTCGGGTTCGGTTCGATCTGCTCGACGTCGACGCGCTTCCTGAAGGACGAAGGCACGGCGAGGGAGCAGCTGCTCCGGATGTTCGAGATCGCCCGCGTGCTCGGCTCGCCGTTCGTGCGCTGCTATATGGGCAGCGCGGACGAGCGCAGGGGGGACTTGCCCCTCGAGCGACACATCGAGAACACCATCGAGGCGTGCAAGGCTGTGCGCGACGACGACCGAAGGCATGGCATCAAGATCGCTGTCGAGAACCATGCTGGCGACCTGCAGGCAGAGCAGCTCCGCGACCTTGTGACCGAGGCCGGCACCGACTACGTCGGCACGTTGCTGGACTCCGGCAACGCCACCTGGACACTGGAAGATCCCCTCCACACGCTCGAAGTGCTGGCCCCATTGGCGCTGGCGACGGGCATCCGGGACTCGCGCATCTGGATGGATGGCGACACGGTCAACGTCATGTGGGTGCCCATGGGGCAAGGCAATGTCGGGATCGAGCGCTGGGCTCAGCGCTTCCACGAGCTGCGGTCTGATCTGGCGTTTTCGCTGGAGATCATCAACCTTCCCAGCGCACGAAAGTTCGCCGTCGGCGACAAGGAGTTCTGGAAGCACTACGCTGAGGTGCCTGCCCGCGTTTACCAGGAATTCATGACGCTTGCGCGCGCCGGTTCGCCTTATCAGGGCCCCACCGGCGATGATCCTGTCCAGCGGGAGCGCCAGGACGTGGCTGCTGACTTGGCGTACAGCCGGAAGCTGCTGGGGATCGACTGATCGATGGCACGGGATCCGGTTGCTGCTCCACTTCGACTGCCAGGAAAGGGATATCTCATGCTGATTCGTTCACTGATCGCTCTTCTGGCGCTTGCGGCCGCCACTCTCGCCGCCGAGTTGCCCCGCGTCGAGCCCGACAAGGTCGGTCTGTCGGCGGAACGGCTGGAGCGCGTCTCCGGTGCTCTGGCCTCGAGCGTGGAGGCTGGCCACGTCTCCGGCGCCATCGGAGTCGTGATGCGCGACGGCAGGATCGCCTACTGGAAGACGGTTGGCATGGCGGACCGCGAGGCTGGCACGCCCCTGCGGGACGACACGGTGTTTCGCATCTACTCGATGACAAAGCCAATCGTCGGCGTCGCCCTGATGACGTTGTACGAAGAGGGCAAGTTCTCACTGCGCGATCCCGTCAAGGACCACATTCCCGAGCTCGGAGGGCTGAAGGTTCTGAAGGGTGTCGAGGAGATGGAATCCAAGCGCGAGATGACCGTCCAGGACCTCCTGCGGCACACGGCGGGCATGACCTACGGCCTGTTCGGCAAGAGCCCCGTCGACAAGCTCTACAACGAGGCTAACGTGCTAAGCGGCAACGAGTCCGTGGACCACTTCGTGAAGCGCCTTGCGAAGCTGCCCCTAAAGCACCAGCCGGGATCGGCCTGGGACTACAGCGTCTCGGTCGATGTTCAGGGCCGACTCATCGAGGTCCTGTCCGGAATGGATTTGGCGACGTTCCTGCAGGAGAGGATCTTCGTTCCCCTGGACATGCCGGACACCAGCTTTCGCCTGACGCCCGATACAGCGAAGCGGTTCGTGAAGATCTACGAGAAGTCGGAGGATGGCAAGGGCATCGTGCCCGTGACGGATGGCCGCATGGGGCGGTACACCGAGGACACCAAGTGGTATTCCGGCGGTGGAGGTCTTGTCTCGACCGCACGCGACTACCTGCGGTTCTGTCAGATGATGCTCAACGGCGGCGAGCTCGACGGCCAACGCATCCTGAGTCGGAAGACTGTGGAACTGATGACGATCGATCACGTAGAGGGCGTGCGGCGGGCATCTCCCATCCTTCCCTCTGGCTGGGGATTCGGACTCGGTTTCGCGGTCCATACCGATCCGGTTCGGACCGGACTGAACAGCTCGCGGGGCAATTACCGCTGGGGCGGCCTGGCGGGTACCGACTTCTGGATCGATCCAAGTGAGCGCCTTGTCGGGCTGTACCTGATTCAGGTCCTGCCTCCACGCCTGGGTGCGGGCGCCAGTCAGTTCAAGCGGCTCGTATACCAGTCGATCGTCGACGACGGTCGCGGACGCTAGGGGCTGGCAGTCCGTATACTGGCTACCGAAAATCTCATGCGCATTCGACTCGGCCTTGCAACCTTCGCATTCTCCGTCTTGGCGGTCGCGGCGGAACTGCCGCGTGTGGCGCCCGAGGAAGTAGGGCTTTCTCCGGAGCGACTGGACCGGCTGACCCAGGTCATGCAGGAGGACGTTGACAAGGGCTACATAGCCGGATCCATCGGAGTGATCCTCCGTCGCGGCAAGATCGCCTACTGGGAAAACGTTGGCATGGCGGATCGCGAGGCGGGTCGGGCCATGCACGACGACGCCATCTTCCGCATCTACTCGATGACGAAGCCGATCGTCGGTGTCGCGCTGATGACGCTCTACGAGGAAGGCAAGTTTGCATTGGGAGATCCGGTAAAGCGTTACATTCCAGAGCTTGGCGGTCTGCCTGTGATGGAAGACGGCAAGGAGGTGCCGGCCAAGCGTGAGATTACGGTGCAGGACCTGATGCGCCATACCGCGGGCATGTCGTACGGCGGTGGCAATCACCCTGTGGACAAGCGCTATCGAGAGCTGAACGTGATGGGCGACAACCGGTCGGTTGACGACTTCATCCAGAAGCTCGCCAAGGCGCCGCTCAAGTTCCATCCGGGATCGGCATGGTTCTACAGCGTGTCGGTTGACGTGCAGGGCCGACTGATCGAGGTCCTGTCCGGGCAGGACCTCGCCACGTTCCTGCAGGAGCGTCTGTTCGGGCCGCTCGAAATGCGAGACACGGGCTTCAGGGTGCCGGGCAAGAAGGTCGAACGCTTCGCACAGATGTACAGCACGAACAAGGACAAGACAGGCATCGAACCCTCCCCCAAGGGCCGCTCAGCCGGCTACTACGACTACGAGAGCCGCTGGTACTCCGGCGGAGGTGGCCTCGTCTCCACGTCCCGCGACTACCTGCGGTTCTGTCAGATGATGCTCAACGGCGGCGAGCTCGACGGCAAGCGGATACTCAGCCGGAAGACCGTCGCGCTGATGACCGAGGACCACCTGGCGGGAGCGAGCCTCGCCTCGCGCACCCTGTCGACGGGATACGGCTTCGGGCTGGACTTCGCCGTGCACGTGGACCGCGTGGCGAGCGGCCTTAACGGATCTGAGGGTGAGTACAACTGGGGAGGCCTGGCCGGCACGAGCTTCTGGATCGACCCGGCCGAGGAGTTGATCGGCTTGTACATGATCCAGGCTCTGCCGGCTCGTCTCAGTCCCGTACGCGGCCAGTTCAAGAGGCTTGTGTACCAAGCCATCGCCGACTGAATCGCGACCTCACGCGCACCGCGCAGGTCTTCGTTGGCGTTCCTGTGGACAATCTGTGACAGCAGGGGCATCTAGAAGAAGATCTGGTTGCAATGCAGCCGCACTCGGCGTGCGGTGATGCAGAGCTGCACCACGGTTCTGGTCAGTCGCTCGCGAATGGAGCCAAACCGCGCATGCCCTGGCTACTTCCCCGCAAGACCGATCCGGCGCCAACTAGACGGTCGCTCACGGATCCGAACATGGGCGCATCCCGGCGCGAAGCGACGAATCCGCTGAAGTCCCGCCCAAGCCCGAACTTGTCTCGCTGACATCCCGGCTGCGGGGGGCTCGGGAGTGGCAGTCACAACCGATTCTCAGGCTTGTCTGGCTTGGAGCGGGCCTATGTGATTGCCCGCGGTGAGTCTCAGGCTTCTGGCGCGAAACTCAGAACGCCTCGTGCGATGCGGCCAGCCTCCATGTCTGCGAAGGCTGTGGGCAACTCGTCCAACGGATAGCGCTGCGTGATCAGGCCGTCCAGTGGCAGCCTTCCGGTCGAGTACAGATCCATGAGTCTGGGAAGGTCCAGGCGGGGACGGATCGAACCCGCAAACGAGCCCAGCAGCCGCTTGTTCTGCAGAACCAGCGCACCCGCTGCGACGGGAACCTGCTCCTTCGCGGCGTGCAGGCCCAAGATCGTCGCGGTGCCACCGGGCCGAACGGCCTTGAGTGCCAACTCGATTGTCGCGGCTGCGCCGACACTGTCGAACACGTACTCGGGCCCTCCGCCCAGCGACCTCAGTTCCTTTGCGACGTCATCGACCTCGGCCGAGTTGACCGTAATGTCCGCGCCCAGCTCCTTCGCGAACGCCAGCTTCGAATCCATCACGTCGATCGCCACGACGGGGGTGCAACCGACAAGCTTGCAACCGAGCAGGGCGCTCAGGCCAACGCCTCCGCACCCGATCACCGCTGCGGGCACGCCCGGCCTCGCCTGCGCGGTGTTCATGACCGCACCGACTCCAGTTGCCACGGCACAGCCGATGACGGCAGCGACATCGAACGGCACCGCATCGGGTATCGGCACCGCACCGGCCTCGTCCACGACCACGTACTCCGCCATCGTCGCCGCGCTCAGGAAGTGCTTCAACTGCATGCCGTCCGTGGTCTTGAGGCGTGATGTCCCGTCCACAAGCATTGCCTGGAACGTGGTTCGCGCCAATCTTTCGCACAGATTCTGCCGGCCATCGAGGCAAATGGAACAGCGTTCGCAGGCGGGCAGCCAGTTGATCACCACGCGGTCGCCTGGGCTAACCCTCGTTACCGCGCTGCCGGTTTCCACAACCACGCCCGAGCCCTCGTGCCCGAGCACCAACGGAGGCACGGCCCGGAGTTCACCGCGCAGGGTATGCAGGTCGGAGTGGCACACGCCGGCAGCCTGAATCCGGACCAGCACCTCACCAGCCTTCGGCGGAGCCAGCTCGACCTCCTCGATCGAAAGGCTTCCGATCTCCCGCGCGACGGCTGCCTTCATGCGCATCAGGATCTCCTCCGTCCTGGACGTCAGTCCATTGCCTGAGCGGTCAGGCGGTCCCGATTCTAGCGGATCGCTCTAGAGGCGCCGTTTCCGGCAGTCCGACTCGCCTTAGTGCGGGCCGATTCCCTGTAACACGGACCTGTCGCGGTTCGCCCATTGTATGAGTGTGCACGGCGCACCGGGATTCAGGACAGTGACAGCCCCTCGCCTTGGCCAAGCCTTTCTGCTGGCGCTCGTCGCCACCGTCTTCGCGCTGATGCCAACCAGGGCATCCGGGCAGGCGGCGAACCAGGCCCCCACCGAGACCGCTGACGAGGCGGAGGCAGCCGAGGATGCCGAATCCGCGGCCCCCGCTGCCGACGGCGAGTCGGACGCTGCAGCGAACAGGACGCGCCTGAACCTTCTCGGCGAACTCGACTCGGCCCAAGGCGAAGGTCGCCGCAACGAGAACGTCCGCCTGGCCCTCATCGACAACAACGTCCTGCGCGAGCTCAACGAGCGGCTGGGGATTTCGGCGACAGCCGTAAAGAACTTCCAGATCGACCGCTCGTACTGGGCGACAGAGTACGGCGGTCAGCCAACCCGGCCCCTGCACGCACCACCGGCTGGGGCGAACCGCGTGAACGGCAACGTCTACCTCACCCACACGAACAGCGCTGTGACCGCGAGGTCGTTCTTCCAGGTCGGCGCTGTGCAGCCGGCCCGCAGCAACGACTACGGCGTCACTGTCGGCACGCCGCTCTGGGATGGTGGTGCGGTCACCGTCAACGCGAGCCAGACCCGGAACCGCGGGCAGGTCAACGGGAACGTGCTGGTGCCGACGCCGGAGGAGCGGACACCGCTGACTAACGATCCCGCGACCTATGCGTTCGTCCAGCGGATCATGGACGCCTACCCGACGGTCGAACCGAACCGGACCGACATCAACCCTCGCGCCCTCAACATCAACGACCCGCAAGACATTGCCAACGAACGCGCCTCGGCGACCTTGGACCAGAAGACGGGCGACGACGGTCGCGTGACCATGCGCTACGGGTTGGTGCTGCAGAGAGTCGATGCCTTTCAGCTCGTCGGTGGGCTCAACCCGAACACGACGACCCGCAACCACCAGAGCCGCATCACCTGGAACCGCAGTTGGTCGCCGAACTTTACCGGTGACTTCACAGCGGGCTTCGACCGAGTCGGCTCCCTGCTGATTCCCGACGAGAGCTCCATCGGTCCATGGATCCGCGCCGGCCAGGAGCTGACTTCCATCGGACCGCCCGGCCGGTTTCCAGTGGACCGCGCAGGCAACAACTACCGGTATGGAGCGCGTATGCGGTACACGGCCGGCAACCACACGCTGACCTTCGGTGGCGGCCTGCACCGCGGCCAGATCAACGGCAGGGAAGTGCAGGATCATCGCGGGCGCTTCATATTTCGCCGCAACTTCGGGCAGGACGCCATCACGAACCTCCGGATGGGACTCGCCAGCAACTACTCAGTCGCGGTCGGCAACGTGCATCGGGGGTTTCGACAGTGGCGTGGACAGGTCTATTTCGGCGACCAGTGGAAGGTGAACCAGGACCTCACCCTGAGCTTCGGCATGCGTTGGGAGCCGATCCAGGCGCCGACCGAAGTCAACCAGCTGACGCTAGTCCCGTACCGATCCGACAACAACAACTTGGCCCCACGCTTCGGCTTCGCCTACCGGATGCCTGGCAACTGGGGGGCACTGCGTGGTTCGTACGGTCTCCATTACGGGGAAATCTTCACCGCCACCTACATCCAGGCGCGCATCAACCCACCGCAGAACGTGACGGTCGTCGTCCAGACGCCCGATCTGGTCGACCCCCTCAAGGACCTCGGTCCGATCGAGTTCGACGCGAACGCTCGCTCCGTGCGGTTCGACATGGCTGCCGACCTGGTGACTCCATACACCCACACCTACAACTTCTCGTGGGAGCTGGAGTTCGCCAAGGACTGGACGTTGGACCTTTCCTACATCGGTAGCCGCTCCCACAAGCTGCTCGCGATGTTCTTCCAGAACCGGGCCCGGTACGTCGAGGGGGTCGACCAGCTGACCCGTACCGTCAACCTGCGGCGTCCCGACCAGCGGTTCTTCAACGTGTTTCACGTGACGAACGGATCGCGTGGTTACTTCGACGCGGGTCGGGCAACGCTGCGGATTCCCAGCGCGGCGGGTGTCAACTTGGAGGCGTCCTACTGGTGGAGCAAGTCGATCGACTTGGGCGGAAGCTACCTGAACACGGCTGCCAACGCGAACCGTCGCCTGACCGAGAGTCCCAGCGAGTTCGACACCCATGGGGAGCTGCGCGGGGTCAGCACCTTCGACCAGCCGCACGCGGGGCTGTTCAACTTCAGCTACCAGACGCCTTCGATCCGGAGCAGGGGCGGAGCTCTCCAGCAGATGTTCGGCTCGTGGCAGATCAGCTCTGTCTTCCTGCTCAAGTCCGGTACACCGTTCTCTGTGAGGTCAGGATCGGACGCGCCTGGATTCGGGAACGTGGACGGGTCGCACAGCGACACGCCCATCGTGGAGGATGCTTCGATACTGGGCCGGTCGATCGACGATCCGGACACCTCGTTCGAGCGGCTGCCGGCCTCGGCGTTCAGCTTCATCCAGCCGACCGACCTGCGAGGCGACCTCGGTCGCAACACGTTCCGTCGAGACGGCATCGCGAACGTCAACCTTGCACTGTCGAAGTCTTGGCCGATAGGGGACGACACCCTGCTACTGCGTGTAGAGTCCCTGAACTTGACGAACCACCCGCAGTTCGCGGAACCGGGCGCGGACCTGTCGCAGGCCAACTTCGCTCGCATCACGAACACCGTCAACGACGGGCGCACGTTCCGATTCACCCTGCGCTTCACGTTCTGACGGCGGATTCGCAGACCAGCGTGTCCAGCGCGCCGAGGGTCCAGCTGGCTCCTGGACTGCCTGCCGTTCCCAGACTGGGCATCGCGACCCGCGGCAACACGGCCCTCTCTCCAGATGATGTCGCCTTGGCCGTGGACAGTGGCGTGCGCTACCTGAACTGGTGCGGCAAGCCGGACGGGATGTCTTCCGCCGTGCGCGAAATGGGGGCGGTACGTCGCGAGGTCGTGTTCGCGACACAGATCAAGGCGAGGAGTGCCGACGAGGCCGAACGCGAGCTGGACTCCGTTCTCACCGTGACCAGCAGCGAGCGGCTCGAGGTCGCGACCCTCTACTACGTCGAATCGGATGCCGAGTGGCGCGCAATCGTCGGTCCGGGCGGGGCTTGGGAGGCATTGGCCCGCCGGCGGGAGCTCGGGGAAGTCGGACTGATCGGCCTGACCAGCCATCAGAGGGCAACGGCCGCTGGCTGGGCAAAGGATGCGAGCCAGTCCGGGCGTCGACTGCTGGACATGCTCATGGTGCGGTACAACGCAGCGCACGTCGGGGCGGAACAGGATGTGTTTCCTGTGACGCAGCCGCTCCAAATGCCGGTCGTCACGTTCACGGGTGTCCGCTGGCGGGATCTGCTGAAACCAACTCCCGACGATCCTCCGGGCTTCGTCCCTCCGACGGCTCCTGACTGCTACCGGTTCTGCATGGCACATCCGGGAGTCGCAGTTGCCCTCGCCGCGCCCAATGGACGAGCGGAGCTCTTGGAGGACCTCGCGGCATTGGACGCACCGCAGCCGCTGGATGCCACGACCGTTGCCGCCCTGCGCGAACACGGCCGCCGCGTTCACCGACACGCACGCAAGTTCTGGTAGCGAGGAGCTGTCGGTCGGGCTGGGCAGGGGCGTCGTTATACTGAAAACGCCGCGGTGAGGTGCGAGAGTGGTTGAATCGGGCGGTCTCGAAAACCGTTGAGCCTTTGCGGGTTCCGTGGGTTCGAATCCCACCCTCACCGCCATACGCAGAAGCGCTGAGACCTGCGGATCCGACTGCGAACACGCGTAGCTGACGCGGTCGATGGGGTCTGGATCCCGAGACCTCAACCCCTTCGAGGGGTACACTGTGCTCTACGAGAGGCAGTGGTAGCGATGCGACGTAGGGATTGGATTCTAGGCATCAGTGGGCTGTGCGCCTTGCGTGCGTCCGCTGCCGAGAGCCTGTTTCAGGCCAATTCGATCAACCATCTGTCGCTCACGGTGCCCGACGTGGCCGTTGCGACTGAATTCTACTCGCGTGTCCTCGGCCTGCGCGTGATCAATGACATGGGCGAGCGCGGGCGGATGCTTGGGCTGCGGCGTAACTACCTTGCCCTGTTTCGGGGTGACGAGCCAGGCCTGAACCATTTCTCTCCGGGGGTGGACGGGCTCGACGAGGCGGGTGTCGGAGCCATCCTCAAGCAACACGGCTACGAGCCGTTCGAGCGTGCGCCGAACATCTGGGCATGTCTCGACCCGGACGGGACCCAGAACCACCTTTCCGAGACCATGCGACGCGAGGACCAGGTCACGGCGGCGTACAAGAAGGATCCAGAACTCAACTCGATCCTGCGGGGAGTCGACGTCAATCATGTTGCGCTGCGTGTCAGCGACGTGAATCGGTCGGTCGAGTGGTATCAGCGGCTGATGGGTCTGAACGTGATCAGCCAGACGTCGAACTCTGCCTTTCTTGGCCTCGGCGACAACTTCCTCGCACTCTTCCGGCGACGGGAGGGTGGTGGCGCGGATCACTTCTGCTTCTCGGTGGAGGACTACGAACCTGCTCGGGTTGCCGCCGCACTGGCCGAGCACGGCATCGAGTCCCGGCAGCGGGAGGACCGGATCTACTTCAGCGACCCGAACGGCCTGACCGTCCAAGTCTCGGCCGAGAGCCACCAACCCTAGTTCTAGGGGTGTCCAACGGGTCGCGGAAGACCCGCTCTGGCGATATCATCTTCACCATGGGTAGGTTCGCTCGGCGCAGGTTCTTGCAGGGTGCCGGTGCGAGCATCGCTCTGCCGATGCTCGAGGCGTTTGCGGGGGAGCGCTTGGACGGCCCGCAGACCGAGCGGTTGGTTTGCATCGGCACGTATCTGGGTTTCCATCAGCCTTCCTTCTTCCCCGAGCAGGAAGGCGCAGACTACGAGACACCGTCCGTCCTAGCTCCCTTGGAGCGGTATCGCAGTCAATCGACGATCTTTTCGGGGCTCGACCATCGCGGTCGCAACGGTCACGATGGCTGGAAGGCTTGGCTGAGCGGCTCGGTGGGCGGGAGCGTGTCGATGGACCAGCTGGTGGCGGACGCCATCGGCCACCGGACCCGATTCGATTCGCTGCAGCTGACCTGCGGCTCTCCACCAGCGCCGGCACGCATGAGCTTCACCCCCGAAGGGGTGGCGCTGCCGATGATTGGGCGGCCGAGCGTCCTCTACCAGACCCTGTTCCGGTCGGCTGCGGACAACGCGCGTGCCGAGCAGCTGCTTGCCAGCAATCGAAGCGTCTTGGACGGCGTCACCGACGAGGCCCGGCGACTCGAGCGGACCGTCGGCGCCCACGACCGGGAGAAGCTGGGCGAGTACTTTGCATCGTTGCGGGCGGTCGAGAAGAGGCTTGCGAAGGAGCGGCTCTGGCTGGACCGACCGATCCCGCACGTCGACTACTCACTGCCCGAGTTCGATCCGGTGGCGCCTGACCTGGCCTTCGAGTGCGAGTCGATCATGTACGACCTAATGGCCCTCGCGCTCACGACAGACTCGACGCGGGTAGCCACGTTCATGATCCCGGGCTGGAGCCAGGTGTTCACAATCGACGGGCGCCAGATGAGCGCGGGCTACCACGGCCTCTCTCATCACGGCAACGACCCGATGCGCATTGCGGACTACAACGTGGTGGGCCGGGAGCACGTCAAGCACTTTGCGTCCTTCCTCTCGAAGCTCGAGAACGCCACAGACGCGTCGGGGCGTCCGCTGCTCGACACGACCGCGGTAGTCTTCGGCAGTGGGATGGGCGACTCGAATACCCACGACAACAGCAACCTGCCCACCATGCTCATCGGCGGTGGATTCCGCCACGGCCAGCATCGCAAGTACCGTCGCGACGCAGTGGCCTCACGGATGCTGGGCGATCTGTACCTCACCCTGATGCAGCGATTCGGCATCGAGATCGACGCCTTCGCTGGTGCGGAGCGCAACCTGAACGAGGAGCTGGTCTGAGGCTTCATCCATGACTGCCGCAGTCGTACTGGTCCTGGCGCTGGCGTGCACGGGCTTGGCCCATGCGTCCTCGGCACCGATTCCGGACCGCCAGATCGAGTTCCTTGGCGAGCACTGCGTCGCATGTCACGGCGGAGAGCGACCTCAGGCCGGAGTGCGACTGGACGGACACTCGATCGAGTGGGATGGGCATGAGGCCGCTGGCATGTGGGAGCGTGTGCACCGGGCTCTAAAGAGTGGCCAGATGCCTCCCAGCGGCGCACCGCAGCCCGAGTCGGACCGGAGAGCCCAGTTCGCCGAGTGGCTCGATGCAGAGTTGGTGCTCCACTCGCCGGTCGGCGGCGCTGTGCCTCGCCGCCTCAATCGCGATGAGTACCGGAACACCATCCGGGCTGTGTTCGACCTGCCCGACTTTGTCCTTCCGGAGTCGTTTCCCGCGGACGACAGCCTGGACGGCTTCGACAACGTGGGCGAGGGGCTGGTGCTCTCGCCTCCTCTGCTTGCCGAGTACCTTTCCGTCGCCACCTTCGTGGCCGACGAGGTCTTCCCGCCACCGAAGAAGGGCCGGGAGGTAGAGGCTAGGAGCTACGAGATCGGTCTGGACGCCATGGCGGCGTCGCCAGGCCGTGTGATGGACGAGGCGGCGCTTCGCATTCCTTCCTCGCGCAACATGGCGAACACCGCCGCTTGGCCACAGCGCTTCGAGGCTTCCGTCAGCGGCGTGTACCGGGTGACCGTTGAGGTCAGCGCTTTCGAGACGGACAGGATGTTCTATCCGCATCGAACCGAGCCGATGCGCATGGCCCTCTACGCGCGGCGAAAGGCCGAGCAGACCTATGACGCATTCGGCCAGCTGCGCGAGCTGGGCGAGTTCGACGTCCAGGTCGGCGGCGAGAGGCAGACGTTCACAGCCGACGTGGAGCTGGTGCGCGGCGAGACCTTCGGCGTCCGATGGGTCGATGGACCTGCATTCTCGGACCCGCCCAAGCGGGACTACTCGCCCACCTTCCTAGCCGACCGCCTTGTGAGGAGCCGGCGCTACTACGCCGCCATGCTTGAGCATCAGGGCGGTCCGCGCGGCTCCACGGAGCAGGACACCTATGCCGCCGTGCTGGCAATCATGCAGCGCGAGGACCTCGACCTGAGCGATCCGAGGCTCGACAAGCTGCCGGAAGTCTGGGGCGGTGGCCTGTCCAGCCGGCCGCACAACTGGATCAAGAGCTTCGTCCACGAGGAGATGCTGCGGTACGGTCCCGCCCTGGACCTGCACACCGTGCATGTCGAGGGGCCCTTGCGGCTCATCGAGGACGAGGCCATGCGCGTGCGGAGGCAGCGCACGGAGCGCGTTCTCGCCGTCACCGACCCTAGCTCCAGCAGGGAGGCGCAGGCGGAGGCGGTCCTGCGCAGCGTGCTGCCCCGGGTCTTTCGCAGGCCGGTGGGTGACGATCTGTTGCACGGATACGCCGCACTGGCGGCCGGTCACTTTGCCGCGCGGCCCGATGCGCGGCTGCAGGATGGCCTGCACGTTGCCCTGCGCCGTGCGCTGATCTCGCCGCACTTCCTCTACCGGGGCTTGCGCCAGGGCCAGCTGGACGCGTTCGACCTGGCCAGCCGTCTCAGCTACTTCCTCACATCCGCGCCGCCGGACGACCGCCTTGTTCAGCTCGCCAGCAACGGTTCGCTCCTGCGGCTCGATGTGCTCGCGGACGAGGCGGAGCGGCTACTGAGCGACCCCCGCCACTGGAACTTCATCCGCAACTTCACGGGGCAATGGCTGTCCACGCGCGAGCTGGAGGGCATCATGCCCGATCCGCGTCTGCTGCGATTCTTCGATCCGGATCGCCAAGCCATGATCGAAGAGACCGAGTTGTTCTTCGCCGCGATCCTGCGGGACAACTTGCCGATGGAGTCATTCATCGACCCCGGATTCAGCTACCGCAACGACAGGCTCAACAAGATCTACGGCACCGAGATCGAGGGCCAGGACATGCGTCGAGTCACATTCGAGCAGGGCGGACGCGATGGTGGCCTCCTCAGTCTGGCCTCCGTCATGATGGCCACTGCGAACGGCGTCGACACGCAACCCGTCGAGCGCGGCGTATGGCTGCTCGAGAACATCTTCGGCAGGCCGACACCCCCGCCCCCGCCCGACGTGCCGGCCATCGCACCGGACACGAGCGGCACCTCGACGGTCCGGCTCCAGCTCAACGCGCACCGCGCGGATCCGGCCTGTGCGCAGTGCCACAACCACATCGATCCGCTTGGCATGGTCCTGGAGAACTTCGATCCTGTCGGGCGCTGGCGCACGTCGTACCCGGTATACACCAAGCCGCCGGACGGGGCCGAGAAGCTGGAGAAGGAGTTCTACTCGACAATCGGCGAAGGCCACACGGCTGGACCGCCTGTCGATGCCGTGGGGATCCTTGCAGACGGAACGCGTCTCGAGGACGTGGGGGACTTGAAGCACTACGTCCTGGATCACATGGACCTGTTCTCAGTCTGTGTAGCCCGCAAGCTGCTGGTCTATGCAACTGGTCGTCCGCTCAGCTATGGCGACGGCAAGGTGGCCAACGAGGTCGCCGTCGATGTCAAGACGGAGGACGGCGGCTTCCGAGACATGGTCATAGCCTTGGTGCAGTCGAAAGCATTCCTCACGCAGTAGGATCCATCCTCTTCCGAGCGCAGCCGGGCCTGCGCGGCTTGATTCCAAGCAGTTCGCTGCCAGCAACATGAGTGCCGTATCCAGCCAGGGCGACTTGCCGATGACCTTCGGGGTCGAGGAGGAATTCTTCCTTGTCGATCCACAGTCACGGGACCTGCTGTCCGACCCCGACCCGCGCATCTTTGACGAGTGCTCGCGCAACAGCGGCCCCCACAAGGTCGTGCACGAGTTCCTCAGATCCCAGATCGAGACGAACACCCGCGTGTGCCACTCGGTGGCAGATGTCCGCGCCTCGGTACTGGAGATCCGCAAGGTCGTAATGGACGCCGCATCGACGTATGGTGCGGTCGCCATGGGGGCCTCGACCCATCCGTTCGCATCGTGGCGGAACCAGGTCGTCACGGCGAAACAGCGGTACGAGGACTTCGTCATGACGATGCAGGACTCGGTGCGCCGACTGCTCGTCGGGGGGATGCACATCCATCTCGGCTTCGCGGACGCGGACTCCCGGATACACGTGATGACGGCCATGCGCCGCTACCTTCCGGTTCTGCACGCACTCTCGGCGTCGTCACCGTTCAGCGGCGGACGGCACACCGGGTTCAAGTCGTATCGCCTGAGCGTGTTCGCCGGCCTACCTCGCACGGGCATCCCGGATCCATTGCAGTCACAGCAGGCGTTCGACGATCTGGTGGAGTCCTACCGTCGGATGGAGTTCATCAAGGGCGGCGGCGAGATCTGGTGGGACATCCGGCCCTCGCATTCGTTCCCGACCATCGAACTGCGCGTGTGCGACATCTGCCCTCGCGTGGAGGACGCCATGTGCGTCGTGGCGCTGTACGCCTGCCTGGCCCGCAACCTGCTCCGCCACCATCGCGCAGGGGATCTTCCCGAGGAGCCACCGACGGTCATCATCGAGGAGAACCTGTGGCTCGCACAGCGCTACGGGACCATCGCGTTCCTTGGGGACACCGTAGCGGGAGGACGCACCGACATCGGCGATCTTGTGGGATCGCTCGTCGAGGACCTGGTCGAGGATGCCGAGGCACTTGACTGCGTGTCCGAGCTACGCCACGCGCTGACCATCGTCCGCGAGGGTTCAAGTGCGGACCGGCAGATCGATCACTACCGCCTGCGCCGCCTGGAGGGCGCCACGGAGGCGGAGGCTGTGCGTTCCGTCGTGGATCTCATTTGCGACGAGACGAGGGCCGCCGCGGACGCGGCGCACGCCTGATCGGTTCGCGCGCGGACGGCGACGAGTCCGTCGATTGTCGGAGGTCCGTTCGCGTCAGTACAATGGCGGCGGCTATGCGCTATCAAGTACTCGCCTGTCTCGCAGCTGTGTCTTTGGCCTGCGCTCCTTCGGAGCCTGAGGAGGCAGCCAGTACGCCCAATATCGTGGTCATCGTCGCCGACGACCTCGGCTACAACGACATCGGATCGTATGGCTCGGAGATCATCAAGACCCCGCACCTCGATGCTTTGGCGAGCGGGGGGATCCGGGCAACGGACGGTTACGTTTCGGCGGCGGTCTGCAGTCCGTCACGGGCGGGCCTGTACACGGGCCGCTACCAGCCGAGATTCGGGTACGAGTACAACCCCTCGGGCAACGACACGGTCATGGGCATGTCGACCGAGGAGAGAACGCTGGGCGACATGCTCCGGAGTGCTGGCTACGCCACTGGCGTCGTGGGCAAGTGGCACCTGGGCAAGTCCAAGGAGCACCATCCCCTGAGCCGAGGGTTCGATGAGTACTTCGGGCACCTTTCGGGCGGCACGGTCTTCATCGATGCGCGCAAGGAGGGGGTGGAGTCCTGGCCCAACCCAGACTCGCCGACGGGTCGGAACGACACCAACGCGATATTCGACGGCTTCGAGCAAATCGAGGTGGAGGAGTACCTCACAGACGTGTTTGCGGACAAGGCAGTCGACTTCATCCGACGTCACAAGGACGAACCGTTCTTCCTGATGCTGACGCCGAACGCGCCACACACGCCTCTGCAGGCGACGACGGAGTACACCGATCGTTACAGGGACGTCGAGCCGGCCGGCAGGAGGATCTTCGCCGCGATGGTCTCGTCCGTCGACGACATGGTCGGTGACGTGGTCCAGGAGCTGCAAAGCCACGGGCTCTTCGAGAACACGCTGATCGTGTTCACCTCGGACAACGGATGCGTCAAGTACCTCTCGCAAGACGTGTGCTCGAACGACCCGCTCAGCGGCTCCAAGCGGTTCCACCTTGAGGGTGGGATTCGCGTTCCGTTCATATTCCACTGGCCCGCTGGACTGCCGAGCGGGGTGACGTACGAGCAGCCCATCATCTCGCTCGACCTGTACGCGACGCTGGCCTCTGCGGTGGGTTCCGAGGAGACCGCGACCGACAGCGTCAACCTGCTGCCGTACTTCCGTGGGGAGAGCACGGAGCCTCCCCACGAGTTCCTCTTCTGGCGGTTCAAGCCCAACATGGCGGTGCGCTGGGGCAACTGGAAGATGTGGAAGGTGGACAAATCCAACCAGACCTATGACGACCTGGTGCTTGGGGGCCGTCGGCTTCCCCAGGTGCCGTACTCCACGGACTCGCCGAACGGCCAGATCACGGTACTGTACGACCTCTCACAGGACATCGGCGAGCGGAGCGACGTGAGCGCGGACAATCCGGAAGTCGTCCAGCGACTCGAACAGGAGCTGGAGGCGTGGAACGCTGAACTGATCGAGCCGATCTGGCCCAGCACGCGCTCCACGCTCTGGAACCTGAACGGCCAGATGGTCCAGCTGTACTTCTGACCTGATGACCCGAGAGCGCCGTGAAGTCGGTCGGGCCTGGGCGCGGGATGCGTTCGTCCCTCTAGTTGCAGCCGCACTCGCAATGGCAGCCTGCCAGATGCCGGACCAGTCCGGTCTGACCGTCCGGGCAGAGCGGCTTGGCGGGGGCCCGATCATCGCCCCGGACACCCATCCGAGCATCGGCCAGAACATCCAGGGCCCGTCCCTGATCCGGGTGCCGGATTGGGTGGAGAACCCGTTGGGCCAGTACTACCTGTACTTTGCCGACCACAAGGGCCACTACATCCGGCTTGCCTATGCGGACTCGCTGGTCGGGCCGTGGACCGTGCATCCACCAGGCAGCCTTCAGATTGAGCACTCGCACTTCCCGGTCGATCCGCCCGAGGTGCTTCCCGATCATCTGGAGCGGATCAAGGAGCGTCGTGCTGCGGCGAACGGCGGCAGCGATCTGCCGCACTCCGTCATCAAGGAGTACACGGCCACGCACATCGCTTCGCCCGACGTGCACGTGGACGACGACAATCGCCGCATCGTGATGTACTTCCACGGACTCGAGGGCTTCGCCAGCCAGGCGAGCCGGGTCGCGCTGTCGGAGAACGGCATCGACTTCCAGGCGAGACCCGAGATCCTCGGCCGAACTTACCTGCGCGCGTTCCGCCGCGAGGGCGTCACCTATGGGATCGCGATGCCAGGCCAGGTCTACCGTTCCGGCTCTCCCGACGGCCTGTCAGACTTCGAGGAGGGCCCGCTCCTCTTCAATCCCAACATGCGGCACTGCGCTCTGCTCCAGCGGGGGGATCTGCTGCATGTGTACTGGACCGAGGTGGGTCACGCGCCCGAGAAGATCATGCTCAGCACGATCGACCTCTCCTTGCCGTGGACGGACTGGAAGGAGTCCGAGCCGATCGAGGTCATGCGGCCCGAACACGACTGGGAGGGAGCCAGCCAACCTGTCGAGCCATCGATCCGCAGCGTGGCGTACGGACAGGTGAACCAGCTGCGCGATCCGGCGATCTACGAGGAGGATGGGCGCGTCTACCTGCTCTATGCGGTTGCCGGTGAGAGTGGCATCGCCATAGCCGAACTCCACATCGAGGACTGACGGCTCGCCCGGCCGCGAGGTCAGGCGATCACGGTCTCGGCTGGGTATGCCGGTGACTCGTAGAAGTCGGGATTGACCGCGACGCCGAGACCGGGCTCGTCAGAGACCGTGTAGGCGCCGTCCTTGAATTCGTATCCCGTGATGGTCAGGGCGGGGCACTTGGAGCGGTCGTCCTCGGCGGCGATCATGTTCTTCTCTGTCTTGGCCAGGTGCAGGCTCATCAGCAACCCGACCTGAGAGCCCCAGTTGTGTGGCACCGCCGCGGCGCCGTGCGGTTCGCCCATGCGCGCCATCGTGCGGCAGTCCAGAATGCCTCCGGTGCGAATGTCGAGCTGCATGACGTCGAATAGGCGCTCGGGATCGATGAATTCCTTGAACGCCGCCGCGCTGCGCATGCTCTCGCCGTCGGCGATCGGCGTCTGAATGCCGGCCTTGGCCATGTCGCGCCGCAGGCGCCGGTAGTGGTCGTGGTTCTCCGGAAACACCTCTTCCAGCCAGTCGAGCCGTTGCGCCTTGGTCGCTTCCAGAAGAGCCCACGCACCCTCGTAGTCGTTGCGGTAGCCGTTGTTGGCGTCGACCAGCAACTTGGGCCGCATGCCGATCGCGCTGCGCACGGCGCGGATGACTTCGATGTCGCGCTCGCGTCCTGCGTTGCGCTCCATCCACTTGCTTCCGCGTCCGATCTTGAGCTTTACGCCGCTGTAGCCGTTTCCGATGGCCTCGGCAGCCTCGGCCACCACGGCCTGCGGCCCACGGTCGCGGAACCACACATCACTGAAGTACAGCGTCCCGTCGTAGACTTCGACGGTGTCGCGCACGGACTCGCCGAGCAGCTTCCAGCAGGGCACGCCACGAAGCTTGCCCACCAGATCGAGCAGGGGTCCGTCCAGATGCTTGTACTTGACGAGCAGATCCTCGTACCTCGATGCGCGACCCACGATCGTCCCGTCCTGCATCGTGAAGAGGGACGTGGGGTCGACACCGATCAGGGACTGCATGTCAGACAGGAACGTGCGGTCGGGGCGGGTGTATCCCATGACCCCGACACCCTCGACGCCCGCGTCGGTGAAGATGCGCAGCAGAGTGTTTGTGTAGCTGGTGCCCTTGGGTTCGTTGTCGTACGAGTTCATCGCGACGAACTTGTGGAAGTTGCCTTGGATCGTCGACAGCGCGATCCGGGTGATCCGCACCGGCGTCTGCCCCCTGGTCGTCCGGGCGCCTAGGGCGCCGGCCGCCGCCGCGAGGAACGTGCGTCGCTGGATCTTCAAGTTGAGGCCGATGCGGGACCTCCGCAGCGCGGTGCGAGGCGATCGCACCGGCTCGGGTCGCTCGAGACGGCCACATTATGCCAGCACAGGGACCTTGTCAGGCAGTCTCTGCATGGCCGGGTTGGTTCCGCAGCACCGCTGAGAATCCCAACCCAAGTTTGCCACCCCATTTCATCAGTCGTTTGCAATGAGCACATTGCGGTCGTGGAATCAGGCGTGTGGCACTGCATTCGGTGCATTTTCCTTTCGTCGTCTGGGCTGGACGACCAGCTTGCGGACCCCGCCCGGCGAGGCGTCCACGCCCAGCCGCTCGTGGATCGCCCGCTGCCAGGACTCGGCCTGCGTCGCCTTGCGCACGTGCAGCATGCGTCCGTCCGCCTGGCGGAAGACCGCGGTCACCCGCCGCTGGCCCGCCAGGCACAGGTGGCCCGCGCTGCGCGCGGGCTTGCGGTGGTGGATCGGGCGCGGTCCCAGTGCGCTCCCGAGGGAGCGGAGGACGGCCTCCAGGTCGGTCGGCGTCACGCAGGTGCGCCACAGCCGCTCGGCGTCCCAGCCGACGCTGTTGGTGCGCAGGCCGTAGACCCCGGGATGGGTCGCCCCGTTGCCCTCCAGCGGCTGCCGCTTCCAGGCCACCGCCGTCGCGTTGCGGCCCCTGTCGTCGGCCTGCACGTCGATCGCGCAGTGCGGGGCGGCGGACGGATGGCGGGCCTGCAGCCGTGAGATGCGCTGCCAGACCTTCTCCACGCGCCTGGTCGTGCCTTGGCGCGACAGGCCCTCGTGCAGCGTCTGCGGAGCCGTCTCGAGGCGCGCGCCGGCCTGCCCCGCCATCGCCGCTCCTTCTCCGCCCGCTGCGCGGACGCGCAGCGCAGGCGCGTCTCGTCGTTCCCGTCCGTCTCGGCGCAGGCCAGCGGCTGCCGGTCCGCCGCGCCCTCGAAGCACGTGCTGGTCCGGTCGTGCAGGGTGACGGTGGGCTGCAGGTCGAACAGGTCGGCGGCGCGCTGCAGGGCGTTCCGGCCCATGGTCTCGCAGTCGCAGCCGAGCAGCTCGCCCAGGGCGCTGCGCTGGGCCTCGTCCTCGACCGCGGGGGAGCAGGCCCCGAACTCGAGGGGCCGCTGGGGGGGGGGGGGAGGCGAGGATGCGCTCGACGCGGGCGCACAGCGCCGGCCCGTCCCCGCGCGGCAGGGCGAAATGGCGGCCGAGGTATGAGCAGGGTGCGCTGGCGCACCCTGGAGCCGCAGCGGACGGAGCGGACGAGGCGGTGGGTGAAGTCGGGCTCCTGGCCCTTGGCGCGGGGGCGGGTGGTGGTCCGGCGGACGAACAGGCTCCGATGGGAACAGGCCTTGGGACGGGAGTCAGGGAATTGCAAGTTGCTGTGGCACTGCATTGGGGGTTTCAAGGAGGCTATTCCATGAAACCAACTATTTGTGCTGTGCTGGTCGCGCTCGTGCTCACCATGGCCGCCGTCCCACTGCTGGCCCAGACCCAGACCAGGCTCACGGGGACGGTGTACGACGACACTGGCTCGGTCATTCCGGGAGCCAGGGTCACGATTTCGAACATCAATACCGGTGTGACGCAGGAGTCCGAGTCGAACACCTCGGGCAGCTACAACTTTCCCTTCGTCGCAGCCGGCCAGTATGAACTTGTCTGCGAGTTCGAGGGGTTCAAGACGTACAGCCAGTCGGGGATCGTCCTCGAGACCGGATCGGTCCGCGGTGTGGACATCCAGATGCAGCTGGGCAATGTGACCGAGACGATCGAGGTCCAGGCGGCGGCCCCGCTGCTTGAGACCGAGAGCTCCACCGTGGGGCAGTTCATTGAACGAGACACGGTCTTCAACATGCCCCTCGCCAGTCGTCGCAGCGCGTCTCTGGTGCGTCTGCTCGGCAACGTCACCTACCGCAACGAGGGCGGCGCTGAGGCTCTGCCCCTCTTCTTGATGGCGGCCGGCCGGTCCCGCAACCAGATGTGGACCCTGGACGGCACGGTCATCCAGAACATGTCCCTGGGCATCGCCCAGCTCGGACTCAACCCACCCGCGGAGTCCCTGCAGGAGTTCAAGGCCGAGCAGAGCAACTACTCGGCCGAGTTCGGTCGGGCCGGCGGCGGCTTCATCGTCATGACCACCCGGTCCGGAACGAACGATTTTCATGGTGCTGCATACGAGTTCTTCCGCAACCAGGCCATAGACACCCGGACGTTCTTCGCCCCCGGCAAGGCGCCGCTTCGCTACAACATCTTCGGATCCTCCGCTGGCGGACCGATCATCAAGAACAAGAGCTTCTACTTCGTCAACTACGAAGGGGGTCGTCGCCGGAACGGCGTGACCTACTCGAGCGACGACGTGCCCCACCTGCCAGAGGTCGGTGGCGATTTCTCGAACCGGGAGGGGTTGGAGCTCAGGAACCCGGCCGGGGGTGTGTTCGCCAACAACATCATCCCGGCCACCCAAATGGATCCGCTTGGCAGGCAGATCGCGGGCTGGTATCCCGCTCCGAACCAGTCCCAGTCACTGAGCCAGGCGCCGGCGAACAACTTCGTGAACAACGCCTCCAACGCGCTGACGCAGGACTTCATCACGGTCAAGAACGACCATAACTTCAGCGCGAACGACCGCATGTACGGCCGGTTCCAGTACTCGCGAAACCCCAGACGGTCGCAGGCGTCTTCCCGAACGACTTCGCCGACCCCCGCGGAGGTACCCGTGACAACGAGCACACCAACATCACCGGATCCTGGATCCACCACTTCTCGCCAACTCTGATTCAGGACGTTCGCATCAACTGGGGTCGTCGTTTGCACATCAATCGGTCCGCTGGGCGGTATTCGGGCAAGAATGCCGAGTTGGGCATCGCTGGCGTGAACGCCGAGGCTTCGCCAACCGTCAACGTCAACGGACTCAGTCGGCTGGGCGCTGGCAACCACGAGAGGATCCAGACGCCGATCGAGACATGGCAGTTCGTCGACACCTACACATGGATCAAGGGCAACCATCAGATCAAGTTTGGTGGCGAATGGCGCTTCGCGATGAACGTCGACGACTACAACAGATCCACGGGCGGCGCGTTCAGCTTCGGCAACCGGGCGACCGGGGTCGGGCTCGCAGAGCTTTTGCTCGGCCATGTCGGCGGAGCGCAGCTGATCGATGCGGACATCCTGGAGAGCCGGACCGACTTCTACGGCTTCTTCGTCCAGGACGACTGGAAGGTCAGTCCTACCTTCACGCTGAACATTGGCCTCCGCTGGGAGCTCGACACCCCGCGCTGGGAGCGTCAGGACAACCGGCAGAGCGGGTTCGACCCCAGTGTGACGAATCCGGTCTGCAACTGCCCGGGCGTGGTGACGTTCTCGGCGCGCGACGGTCGGAGCAAGTACGCCCATGACTTCGACGCCAACAACTTCGGACCTCGGTTCGGCTTCGCCTGGGAGGCCGCCGACGGCTTTGTGGTTCGCGGCGGATACGGCATCAACTACAACGGCATGTACGCCCGCGCCGTGCCGTTCACGCTGTTCAACGGCTTCAGCCTGAGCGGTTCGTTCAATTCCCCGGACGGAGGCTTCACTAGGGCGTTCCGGCTGAGCGACGGCATGCCGACGATTCCGCGCGAAGAGCTGACGCCCACGTTCGGCGCGGTCGAGATCGGTCAGCGTCCCCGGCTGGCGCCGGACTTCTTCCAGCAGAGCCAGCACAACGGCATGCACCAGCAGTGGAACTTGGGCGTTCAGCGGCAACTGCCGGGCAACCTGCTGACGGAGATCGGCTACATCGGCAACGTGGGCCACAACTTGGGCGGCGCGAACGTCAACATCAACCAGATTCCGCTCGTTGGCGGACGCGGCCCGGCCACTCAGTCGCAGACGGCGAGGCGCTTCCCGCAGTTCAATCAGGTCTGGCACGAGAGCCCGCCCTGGGGGAACTCGGCCTACCACTCGATGAACGTCAAGGTTGAGAAGCGTTACTCGGGCGGGATGAACTTCCTGATGAACTACACCTGGTCGAAGTTCATCGACGATGTCGAGGCCGCCACCGAGCTTGGAGGGGAAGCTGGGAACGGATACACGCACGTCGAACTGCGCCATCTCGACAAGGCCCTGTCGGGCAACGATGTGCGCCATCGCTTCATCGGAAGCCTTGTGTACGAGCTGCCGTTCGGGAAGGGACGACCGACGGAATTCAAGAGCGCGGCACTGGATGCGATCGCCGGTGGCTGGGGCATCGGGCTGATCTCGGAGTTCCGCAGCGGCGTGCCGTTCGGAGTTGTCGAGAACACCAACAGATCGAACACCTATGCCCACGCGCAGCGGCCGAACATCCTGGGGCCGATGATGGTGCTCTCGAACTGGCGGGACAACGTTCGGGCCAACAGCTACTTCGACGCCAACCTATTCGAGGCGCCCGGTCCGGGCGGTGTTGGAACGAGCCCGCGCAACATCTGCTGCGGACCCGGATTCAACGGCTTCGACCTGTCTGTGCACAAGTGGTTCTCGTTCACGGAGAGGCACCGGCTGCAGCTGCGAGGGGACTTCTACAACCTGTTCAACCGAGCGTCGTTCGCCAATCCGGAGCTCCGTCGTGGCCGCGGCGCCTTCGGACGGATCGGCGGCGTCCTTGTCGGCTCCAACGGCCGCTTGGCGCAGATCTCCCTGCGACTAGAGTTCTAGAGGCTCAGTCGGCGGCGGGTGGCGACCTGAACCAGCCACCCGCCGCCTCGCTCGAGCTGCACGAAAAAAGAGTCGGAACACGACTAGGGTCGCCTGCCCGCCGGAGATGTGCGTCGTCCTAGGCCCTCAGGCGCCAGAGTTAGCCCATGTTTGCCACCCCATTTCATAAGGCTCAATTCGCGAAACGTGTGCATTGGGGTGCCAAGGAGGCGAGCAGGCAGGCCCGCGGAGAGGGCTGGCTGGCCAGACCGATCTCCTGATGCCAGCGCAGTAGTTGCCGAGGCACTTCGTCGCCACGCCGTGGAACGGCAGCAGGAACTGCTGCAGCTGGCGGTGGCGCTGGTTGACCGTCTGGATGGGGTGGCTGCCGCGCAGGCGCTGTCCGGCCGCCCGGTTGACGGCCTCGTGCTGGACCCCCAGGCTGCGCGCGCAGCCCGGGCGGCCTGTCCCGCCGTCCGTCACCAGCACGGCGTCGGACGCCAGCAGCGGCTTCCGCACCGCCTGCAGGTTCGCCTGGCTGGCCGTCTCCAGCACCTATTTCGTGGGCGATTGAGACGCGTGTGCTGAAGGACTGACCGCCAGTAGAGTTCCTTAGTTGGCGCTGATGCAGAATAGTTCGTCCTCGCTGCGCAGGTACAGGTCGCCGTCCAGAATCACTGGGGAAGCTACGAAGACTTCGTCGCCCATCTTGTTGACAGCCAAAACCTCGTATTCCTTGCCCGTCTTGATGACGATCACGTCCCCCTGCTCGCTTGCCAGATAGATCTTGCCGTTCGCCGCTACGGGCGAGGCCTTGAAGTTGTATGTCTCCGGCAGTCGCTGCTGGTGGTAGTGCTGTTCGCCCGTCTTCGCGTCGAACGCGCTGACCATTCCGCGGTCGGTCACGTAGTGAAGGATGCCGTCGTGCAGCACCGGCGAAGCCGAATAGGCGTTGCCGCGGTCGTTCGTCCATACGATGTAATCCCCGTCGTCGGTGATGTCGCCCTTGCCGCCGAGACGGATCGCCAGCAGGTTCTCGTCGCGATAGCCGGACATGGCGATGATCATTTCGTTGTCCACGTTGATGACGGCGGGAATCGCGTTCGGACCTAGTCCAGCCGCCTCCCAGATGAGATCTCCCGTCGCGAAATCGTAGGACCGCACGCGCGTGGAACTGGTCACGAGCTGCTTCCTGCCGTTGTAGTCGATCACGATCGGCTGCGGCCAACTGCTGCGCTCCTCGCGCTCCTTGCGCCATTGGACCTCTCCGGTCTTCTTGTCCAGCAACACGATGTAGGACTGGCCCTCGTGGTCGTTTTGAACGATCAGGGAGTCCTCGTGCAGGACTGGTGCAATCCCCTCGCCGAATGCCATCCGCATCTGCATCGGACCAAGATCCTTCGTCCAGAGAAGCTCGCCATGCGTGTCATAGGCGAATATGCCGCGGGAACCGAAGCTCGCGATCAGGACGCTGCCATCTGTTACGGGGGAGTTCGACGCATAGCTGCCGTACCGACGGTGGTATCCCTCGTGCGGTGTCGCAGACGTCGCCGTGCGCCGCCAGATCTCCTTGCCCGTGCGTCGGTCGAGAGCGAGAACCACAAAGTCGTGCTTCACCAGCGCACCGGATTCCGTCTCCGATCCCGACTCCATGGCGGTTGTGAGATAGATGGTGTCGCCGGAGATCACGGGGGTGGAATGCCCCTTGCCCGGAATCGAGACGCGCCACTTCACGTTGTCCACGTCCGAGAACCGAAGCGGCGCATCGCCTTCCGCTACGCCTGTGTTGTGTGGTCCCCGCCACTGGTGCCAGGCGTCCTTGTCGTCGAGCCCCGCTGCCATGAGCGAGACAGACATTGCTGCAAGGATTGAGATCTGTCTGGCCAGGGCTGGCCGTGGGAAGAAGCGTAGGTTGATGCCCATCATTGGTCTCCTTGGGGGGTGCAGATCGTCGCAGCGAACCGGCGCTGACTGGGGCGGCACACCAGTCTAGGCGTTCGCCTCCGGCTCGCGGTTTCTGCGCCCGCTCAAATAGTGCCGCACGAGCGGCCACACCAGCGCCAGGACGGCTACGACGAGGAAGATCGGTAGGATCGGACGCGCGAGTAGTTCTGTCCAGTCGCCACGGCTGAGGATCAGCGCACGTCGCAGGTTCGACTCCATCATCGGTCCCAGGATCAGGCCGAGGACCAGCGGGCCTAGCGGGATCTGGGCCTTCCGGAACAGGAATCCGACGATTCCGGCGATGTACATCGCCCACAGATCCGCCACCGCGTTGTTGAGTGCATAGGCACCAACGCTGCCGAACAGCACGATGCCCGCCCAGAGCAACGGAGGACGGATCCGCAGAATCTTGGCGAGCGGCCGGGCGCCAAGGATTCCGACCAGCAGGATCAAGATGCTGGCGAACGCCATCAGGAACACGATCGAGAACACGAACGACTGCCGGTTGGCGAACAGAAGGGGACCAGGCTGGATGCCATGGATGAGCAGGGCTCCAATCAGCACCGCCGAGACGGCGTCGCCCGGGATGCCGAGCGTCAGCATCGTGGTCATCGCACCGCCTATCGCCGCGTTGCAGGCAGAGCAGCTCGCCGCCAGGCCGCGTATCGAGCCCTTGCCAAAGCTCTCTTTGTCCTTGGAGCTCCGACGAGCCTGCTCCCACGCGATCACGGAGCCGATGTCCCCGCCCGCCGCAGGTATCGCGCCGACCATGGTTCCGACGCCCGCGCCGCTCAGCGTGGCGCCGATCATGCTCTTGCATTCGTCGGCCCGAGGGAGGATTCGACCGAAGTTTGCCGATACCGACGCGGCCGCCTTGCCTCGCTCCGAAATCTGCAGCAGGACCTCGCTGAGGCCGAACAGCCCGATCATCACGGGAACGAAGGCGATGCCGTCGAGGAACTCCGAAAATCCGAACGTGTAGCGGGGATAGGCCGTCATCGGGTCCAGTCCGACCAGGGCTAGCGCCAGGCCGAGAGTGCCCGAGAGCATCCCTCGCAGCACGTGGTTTCCAGATACCCCGGCCATGAGGCTGATGCCCAGGACCGCAAGCCCGAAGTACTCCGCTGGTCCGAACCGCAGCGCGAAGTTAGCGATGGGGAACGCCAGGAACGCCAGCAGGAGGATGCTCGTCAACTGGCCGGCGGCTGCGGCCAGCGCGTTGATGCCCAGCGCCAGACCGGCGCGCCCTTTGCGGGTCAGCACGTAGCCGTCCCACGTGGTCGCGATCGATGCGGGCGTGCCGGGGACGTTGATCAGGATGGCCGGGATGCCACCGGCCGGTATCGCACCGCAGTAGATCCCCAGGAGCATCGCTAGGCCCTGCTCGGGAGATACCCAGAACGTAAGCGGCGTGAGAAGGGCAACGCCCATCGTCGCCGTCAGGCCGGGAAGCGATCCGAAAATCGCACCCATCGACACACCGGCGCACAGGAAGCCCAGCACTCGCCAGTCGAGCACCGCGCCGAGTCCGGCGATGGCTGCCTCAATCAAGCCGTTCGCTCCGCAGCCAGCTGTCTTGCCGCATGTTGCACTCGGCGCATGCCTCGGTTGATCGTCATGGATCGCACCGTTAGTTGAGCGACACGTTCAGGCCCATGTCGAACGCCAGATAGGCGAACACGGTCAAAGCGGCGGAACCCGCACAGGTGATCTTCCAGTCCTGGCCAAGGAAGCGCAGGAGAGCGACCAGGAACGCGCTGGTCCGTAGGACGAATGGCCCCACGCCCCAGAGCAAGAGGTACGCCAGGAGGAGACCGGCGACACATGCCACTTCGCGCAGGTTGGCGATCTCCAGGTTCGCCTCCTCGCGGCCACGCAGAGTCTGGGCGATCAACCCAAGCGCGAGGGGAACCATGACTGCACCAATCGCCTGCGGGAAGAATCCGGCTCCCAGCAGACCGCCGATGCCGGGAGGCAGGAGGGAGCCAGTCGCTACAAGAGCGGCCCCGAGGCCAAAGAACGCTGCACCTGCGACTGTTCCGGATCTCGCCAATCAGGAGCCTCCCAGACGGACTAGGCGGGGAATCTCCCGTTTGAAGAACTCCTCCTGGGCACGAGCGAACTCTCCGAATGCTTCCTGGTCCAGGTACTCCGCCTCCATGCCGCGCTCACGGCATAGCTTTTCCCATTCCGGCGTCTCGGAGGCTGCTTGGAATCCCGACGCGAGCTTCGCGACGTGGTCGGCAGCCATTCCGCCTGGACCGAAGAAGCCGCTCCAGGCCGGAGCTCCGATTGGAAACCTCAGCTCGTGCGTTGTGGGCACATCCCCCAGCACGCTGGAGCGCTTTTCGTCGAACACCGCCAGTGCGCGTAGCTTGCCGGCGTTGACATGGGAAACGACTTCGCCCACACCGGCGACGGCAGCGTCGGCATGATGTCCGATGACCGATATGAGCGCAGGCGTTGAACCGCCGTAGGGCAGATGCGTGAACCGGGCCCCGGTACCCTGCTCCATCAGGAGGATGTTGAAGTGCCAGATCGACCCGATGCCGGAGTTCGCCATGACGATGTCGCCGGGACGGCTGCGAGCGTCGGCAACGAAGTCCTCGAACGACTGCCAAGGGGAGTCCGTGCTCACCACCAGAGCCGGTGCGGTCTTCGAGACTAGGCAAATCAGGGACACGTCCGAGGGGCCGATATCCGTGTAGCCGAGCGACCGCACCATGGCGATTTCGACCGGCGCATGACCGACTGTGTAGCCGTCCGGCGATCGCCGCGCAACATACGAGAACGCGAGCGCACCGCTGGCGCCGGGCTTGTTCTCGCAGACGATCGGAACACCGACCAGCCCTTCAGCGAGGCTGGCCATCACCCGTGAGACGGTGTCCGAGGTCCCACCGGGAGCAGCTTGAACGACAAGCTTGATCTCCTTGGCAGGGTAGGGGCCGTCGACCGGGCTGCAGGCGACACTGGAAAGGCAGATGCCCAGCGTCACGCATCGAAGCAACCGTGGAGCCAAGGCAACCGATTATAGGCGATGGTCTTGGCTGCAAGGCGAAGCGTGCCACTGGCTCAGAGCCTCGCAGAGACCGTCCGCGGCACAGGATAGACTGGCACTTGAAGCCACTTGTCACCAGACTGCGTGCCGTCCTCTTCGACTTTGACGGCACCTTCGTGGACAGCGAGAGCCTGCACCACGAGTCCTGGCTCGACGCCACCGAACCTTGGGGCGTGACGATCAGCTGGGAGGACTACAAGCGCCAGATGATCGGCATCAGCGATCGTCGTGCGTGCGAGTACTTCCTGACTGAGGCTGGCTTGGATCGGACCGACGAACTGGTGGCGTTGGGATGTAGCCGCAAGCATCGCGCCTATCGCGAACGGTCCGTCAACGAACTAAAGGTCGATCACGCTGTGGGCGCATGGATTCGGGAGAACGCGGCCAACGTGCCGCTCGCCGTGGTCTCTTCCAGCGCCATCGAGGATGTCGTGCCGATTCTTGAGGCTCAAGGCGTCGATCATTACCTGCGCTTCGTGATCTGTGGCGATCATGTGGAGCGCCTCAAGCCCGATCCGATGCCGTATCAGCTGGCCTTCAACAAGCTCGCGGCTCTCGACGTGGTGGCCTCCCCTACCGAGGTGCTGGTCTTCGAGGACTCCGACGCTGGTTTCCGCTCCGCCAAGGCGGCGGGCATGACCACGCACAGGCTCGGTGCGCCGTCCGAATTGGGAGTGGCGCTGACCGAATGGACGGGCCAGATCGTCGGAGCCGCCCGCGCCGCCGCCTGATGCTATGTCGGGCCCGACTCGAACGGCCCGCTAAACTGCTCCTGCGCGTCATGGACCGCTAATGCCGACAGAGTGACCACGGTCTCCACGTCGAAGCCCTTCTGCAGCACGGCGACCGGCTTCTCCATCCCCATAAGGATCGGTCCTAAGGAGCGAGCGCCGGCGAACTGCTTCAGCAGCTTGTAGGCGATGTTGGCGGATGCCAAGCCGGGGAATATCAGCACGTTCGCTTCGGTCTGCAGCTTTGAGAACGGGAAGAACTCGTCCACGATCCCGGGATCCAGGGCGGTGTCGGCCTGCATCTCGCCGTCGAGCACGAGATCCGGGTCGAGTTTCGCGCAGATCTCAGCGGCCTGACGCACCTTCTCCGACTGTTCGTACCGCACCGACCCGAAGTTGGAGAACGAGAGCATCGCCACGTGCGGCACCACGCCAAGGCGCTTCGCCCGGTGCGCTGCGAGCAGCGCGATCTCGGCCAGATCCTCGGGGCTGGGGTCGATGTTGACGGTCGTGTCGGCCAGGAAGTAGATGCGACGCTTGCGAACCATCATGTAGAGTCCCGAGACTCTCCGGACGCCGGGGCGCCTGTCGAGAATCCGAAGAGCCACGCGCAGCGTGTCTGGATAGTGGCGATTGATGCCCGCGACTATGGCATCCGCCTTCCCCTCGCGCACCAGCATCGAGCCGAATGCCACGGGGTCGCGCAGCATCTCGTATGCGACGTCCAGCGTGCACCCCTTCCTCTGTCTCATGGCGAACAGCTTGTGGGCGAAGTCGTCGGTCCCCTCGTAGGCGTTGGGGTCGATGATCTCCCAGCCTTTCGTCGACAGATGCAGCGACTTGGCTTGCGCGAGAATCGCATCGCGGTTTCCCAGAAGCACGGGGTTCGCGATGCTTTGGGTCCGGAGAGCATCTGCGGCCCGAAGGATCTTCGGGTGGCCTCCCTCGGCCATCACGATCCGCCGCGGATCCTGCTTCGCCCGCCCAATGATCATCTGAAGGACTTCCTGACTGGAGTCGAGGCGCACGGCGAGACTGTCCCGGTAGTCCGTCAGGCTCAAGGCCTTCGTCGCCGCTCCGCTCTCGATCGCCGCTTCCGCAACGCGGTACGAGACTTCGAGCGTGACTCTCGGGTCGAAGGGCTTCGGGATGATGTAGCGGGGTCCGAACTCCAGCTCCTCCGAGCTGTAGATCCTCTGGACGGCCTCCGGCACACCCTCCTTTGCGAGTGCCGCCAGTGCCTTCACCGCCGCGATCTTCATCGCATCGTTCACGCAGGTGGCCTCGATGTCGAGCGCTCCCCGGAAGATCGAGGGGAAGCAGAGAACGTTGTTGACCTGGTTGGGATGGTCGGAGCGGCCTGTCGCGATGATTGCGTCCGCGCGAGTCTCCCTTGCAAGCTCGTAGCGGATCTCGGGGTCGGGATTCGCCAGGGCGAACACGATGGGATCGCTGGCCATCGATCGGAGCATGGCCGGTGTGAGCACGTCCGGCCGCGACAGGCCAAGGAACACGTCCGCGCCGCGAATGGCCTCCTCCAGCGTGCGCAGCGCGGTCTTGGGCGCGAACCGACGCTTGTACTGGTTCATGCCGTCGCTACGATCGGCGTGGATCACGCCGCGGGAGTCGAGCAGGATCAGGTTGTCAGGATCGACCCCAAGCTGCACGTACAGGTCGGCGGAGGCGATGCCGCTGGCCCCGGCCCCGTTGATCACGACCTGCAGCTGCGCGATCTCCTTGCCCGCAATCTCGGCGGCGTTCAGCAGCGCCGCGCCGCTGATGATGGCCGTTCCGTGCTGGTCGTCGTGGAATACGGGGATATTTATCCTTCGGGCGAGTTCCCGCTCCACCCAGAAGCACTCGGGCGCCTTGATGTCCTCGAGGTTGATGCCTCCGAACGTCGGCTCCAGCAGCTCCACGACGCGTACCAGCTCCTCGGGGTCGGTGGTGTTGACTTCGAGATCAAAGACGTCGATGTCCGCGAACCGCTTGAAGAGGACGGCCTTGCCCTCCATCACCGGCTTGCCCGCCAGGGGCCCTATGTTGCCCAGTCCGAGCACCGCCGAACCGTTGGAGACGACCGCGACGAGGTTCGACCGAACCGTGTAGAGCCCCGCCGACCGCGGATCCTTGGCGATTTCCAGACAGGCTTCGGCAACACCGGGCGAGTAGGCCAGGCTCAGGTCGATCTGCGTGTCAGAAGGCTTTGTCGGAGCGATCGAAATCTTTCCGGGTCGAGGATGCTGGTGGTACTCGAGAGCTGCCTGGCGTTGCTTGTCCATGCTGGGTGTACTGTCCGCCGTTGGGCCCCAATGGGCTTGAGGCTATCACGACCCTCACCAGCGAACGTAGCCGGGGTCTGGCACGAGCCAAGCCGTTCGAGGCGGTATCCTTTGCATGGTGCGATTCAGGGGTGCCTTGACTCAATCGGTATGGCGACCGCTCTGGCGACCGGCGGTTGGTGGTGCGCTGCTGCTGGCCGGGTTGGCGCTGGCGCAGACTTCCTCGCAGAGATCTGTCGCGACGGTCACCGAAGTGATGCAGGCCATGGTCGTGCCAGCGTCGAACGCTTTGTTCGACGTGCCCAGAAACCCTCCACAGAGCGACGAGGATTGGCTTGCGGTCCGCAACCACGCCATCGTACTGGCGGAGTCTGGCAACCTGCTCCTTATCGAGGGGCGGATCGGGGATTCCGACATATGGCGCGAAACGTCCGCCGCTCTGATTCAGGCCGGGGAAGTGGCAATCCGGGCAGCCAAGGAGAGGAGCGTCGACGGCTTGACTGACGCAGGCAGCCTCATGATCGACGCATGTGAACGATGTCACGAAGAGCACTGGATCCGATGAAGCGTTGCGGACTTGGCGCTGCGGCGCGCACAAGGGCGATGTCGGCTGTCTCGCTCCGTCTCAGCTCGGTCGTGACGGTCATTCTGGCCGTCGCGGCAGGTCTCTTGGCGGGTCTCGCAGCCTCAGCGCAGATCCCGGCGACCGACCGGCGCAATGCCGAGATACGGCACACGAACCGCGTGTACGAGCTGCCGGAGTACACGCGGGAGGAGTGGGAGGAGCGTGCTCAGTTCCTGCGCAAGCAGGTCCAGTTTGCGTCTGGCCTCCTGCCGATGCCGCCACGAGAGCCTCTCAACCCGCGTCGCGAGACCGTTGCCACGCACCAGGACTACGCAGTCGAGAACGTCCTGCTCGAGACCTATCCGGGCTACTTCCTAGGTGGCAACCTGTACCGTCCGGTCGGGAAGTCCGGACCGTTCCCCGCGATCGTGTCGCCGCACGGCCACTGGCGGTACGGACGCTTGGAGAACTCGGCCTTAGGATCGGTTCCGGCGCGGGCAATAACATTCGCGCGGCAGGGCTACGTCGTTTTCGCCTACGACATGGTCGGCTGGAACGACACGATGCAGGTTCCGCATGGGTTCGCGGGTCCGCGCGAGGAACTCTGGCTGCTGGGAAGCCTTGGACTGCAGCTGTGGAACAGCCTGCGCGTCGTCGACTTTCTCGAGTCTCTGCTGGAGGTCGACGCCAGCCGAATCGGTGCGACTGGCGCGTCCGGCGGTGGCACCCAGGTGTTCCTGCTTGCGGCGGTCGACAGCCGGATCAGGTACAACGCGCCGGTCAACATGGTCTCGTTTCAGATGCAAGGAGGCTCGCGCTGCGAGAACGCTCCCTTGCTGCGCATCGGTACCAACAATGTGGAAATCGCCGCCCTATTCGCGCCCAAGCCGCAGATGCTGGTGGCGGCAACTGGCGACTGGACAGTAAACATGCCTAGGGACGAATTCCCCGCTGTCCAGCGCGTGTACCGGTTGCTGGACGCGGAGTCGAACGTCGAGTCCGAGCAGTTCGACTCGCCCCACAACTACCACCAGGACAGCCGCGAGGCTGTATACCGTTTCTTCGGCAGCCGCATCCTCGGCCAGGAGGACAAGGGACAATTCAAAGAGAGGAGCTACCGTCCTGAGAACCCCAGTTCGCTGCTCTACCTATGGGGCCGAAGCTTGCCGGACGGCGCGGTCGGCTTCGAAGAATTCCTGCGCCAGCGCATCGCGGCTGCGGAAAGCGACACCGGAGTGCTGTCGGTCACGAACGGCGCATCCCTCGACCGGGCGCGAGATGCGTTCCGAGAGCGCTTGTCGCTTGCATTGCTAGCGGAAGTTCCCGCCCCCGAGCTGATCTTGGCCGAGTCCTCATCGGATGGAAACCTGCTACTTGGCCGCGATGGCGCAGGGGACAGAGTGCCGGCACGGCTCTCCAGCGAGGCGACGGACCGCCCTCCGGTCCTGCTCGTGCATCCGGACGGCCGCGAGGCCGCTCTGCAGTCTGGTTTGGCCAAGGCTCTCGCCTCGGCCGCAACTTCCGTTCTCGCGATTGATGCGTTCCAGACTGGAGAAGCAGCGGTTCCTAGGGACCTAGCGGCTGTCGACGACTCTGCGGAGCGGTACTACCACGTATTCAATCGCAGCGACGACGCCAACCGGATCCAGGACATCCTGACGGCGGCAGCTTATCTGAGAAAGTGCGCAGGTGTGGATGCGGTTGCCGTCGCGGGCGAGGGCCGGGCGGGCCTCTGGGTTTCGTTGGCGGCGGCAATCGATCCTGGGATTGACCGGGTCGCTGCGGACTTAAGCCAGTTCGACGCAACCGATGACGCGGCGTACGTTGCTGGGCTCATGGTTCCGGGCCTGCGTCGGGCCGGAGACTTTCGGGCCGTGGCGTCCCTGACCTCCGACCGAGACGTGCTGCTGCACAACGCCCATGCCGCGTTTCCCACAGGGGCGTTTCAGCAGGCGTTTGACGCAGCCGGACGATCGACGGCGCTCCAACTCGTTGACGGCGTTGCCACGGCTGAGCAGGTCAGCGAGTGGCTCGTGCGCTGACCACTAGCCTGCTGCGGCCCTTTGCCATGGTGACTTTGGCGGTGGACGATGCTTGAGACAGGTAAGAGGATCGCGGCTCGAAAGCCCCGTCTCGTTCCATGGCTGATCGCGGCGCTGGTGGCCGTCGCACTGGGAGGGGTCGTCTACCTGCTGATTCAGCAGGGCTCGGGGTCAACGACGACGCAGGTCGTCCTCACGGACGAGGCGCGTGGCTACCTGCCAAACCTCGACCTGGAAGAGGTCCAGATGGCGGCGACGGACAATACGCTGGGCTTTACGCTCGTTGAAATCACGGGCAAGATCCGGAACAACGGCGACCGGCCGATTCAGAGCATTCGTCTGAACTGTGTCTTCTTCGACGTGTACGGCATCGAACTGCACCGAGTGCTGTCGATGATCGTTCGATCTGGCGACGGTCTCGTCCCAGGAGCGGCGAGGGACTTCAGGTTGCCGTTCGATGACATACCCGAAGGCTGGAATCAAGTCATGCCGAATCTCTACATCGCAGAGATCGTATTCGACTGATACTGGTTCGCAGAACCGCTTGTCAGTCGCCGTAGTACTCGTCTGAGGACGAAGCCAAGGTTGCTCCCTGATCGACCTTCCACGATTCGAGCTTGGCGAAGTCGACGCCCGACCAGCGCTTGCGCAGCGATGTCATTTGGCTGTTGCTGAGCTTCCGGTGCGCTCTCGCCGCCGCTAGGTCGCGGTCGACTTCCTCTGGCGAGGTGCAGCCGAGGATTGCTGTGGTTATGGGCAGAGACCACACGTAGTCCAAGTGCTCCTCGAGTGTCGAGATCCCTTCGTCGAGCATCGCGCCGACGCCATTCACCTTCATGGCGAAGACGCCCACTCCCTTCTCGACGGCAGGCGGCAGCGCGGTCTTCTCGAAGCTCAGCTCGCGATTCGCGCCGTCGGTGACGCTCAAGGGCATCAGAACCGTGTCCCAGTCGTAGGCACCGAGCATCTTCACCAGGACGCGGGGGTCCATGTGGCCTGTGAACCCGACATGGCGAATCTTGCCGTCCCGGCGGGCCTTCTCGATCATCTCCATGATGCCGCGCGGGCCGAAGGCGAAGTCGATGTCCTCCATGTGCATGACGTTGTGGACCTGGTAGAGGTCGAGGTAGTCGGTACCAAGGGAAGCCAGGCTCTGGTTGAGGTCGAGCTCGGCGTGGCTGTAGGTGCGATGGCGGCTCTTGGTGCCGAATACGTAGCGGTCCCTAGGTACGTCCTTCAGCGCAATGCCGTAGCGCCGCTGGCTGAGGCCGTAGGCTCCTGCGGCCGCGGAGTCGAAGTAGTTGACGCCGGACTCGTAGCAGTGTCGGATCGTCCTGATGGCCATCGCCTCGTCCCGGAGGGTTCCGACACGTCCGCCGCCTAGGCCGACCACGCTGAGCTCTAGGCCTGTCTTGCCAAGGGTTCTGCGTGGAACTGGTTCCGCTGCAACCGCCGCCGCGGCGAGCCCCAAGCCAGCCGTGGCCTTGACGAACTCTCTTCTGTTCTCTGCCATCGTGTCGCTCCTCAGAGGGGTTGCCCCCTGTGTGGTCTAGCGTACACGATGGAAAGGAGATGGAAGAGTGGCCAAGACTCCCGACAGCATCGCCACTCTCACGCAATGCACAAGCATGCGCAACGCACATGGCTAGGCGTGTCGTGCCGGCCTCAGCCTGCGCGGCGAACGGTTCTGTCGGGCCTGCCCTGATTTCAGACGGGAATGCCCCTGCGTCTGTGTCGCTCGAGGAGATTGAGGTGTGTCGCCTGTGATGCGGCTGCCGTTGCCATCCGCTCTCTGCAGGCGAACATGCGGTCCGTTACAAGGAACTGCGCCTGCGCCAACCGATTGGGGAGCGTGCAGGATTTCAGTCGATCGGGCATCAACGAGCCGACAGCCAGCCAGCGTGTCAGACTTTGCGCGGAAAGCGAATCGAGCATCGTCGAAGAAGCGTTGGTTGTCCCGTCTGGGAAGTACGGGGGAGAGCAGGATGCATTGGAACAAGCAAGTAGATAGACTGGCTCGAGCAGTGGGCAAGCCCCGTCTGCCCCTGCCGTTGGGACTGCCTGAATTCTGCATGCAGATCATCAGAAGGAAAGCGCGACCATGAACCGATCCGATCAGACAACCGACCCAATGAAGGTCACTTTGACGCACCTGATCCACAGGACGATCCGAGAGACATTGGAAGATGACCTGAGTATCGATGCCACGTTTAACGACCTAGGAAAGTTCGTTACTGAGACAGCCATGTCCGGCTATATCAATCCATTGAAGCGGTACTATTAAAAGCCGGATCGGGGAGGGAATGGGGGGGGGATTATCTCGTCTGTAATCTGCCTTCTAATTCACTTCGCTTGTCGACTATTTCAAGTTCAGGTTCATCAGTATCAGGAAGGACGCCAAAGTGACGACGGCACTGGCCACCCTTGCAGATTCTAAGAAAGTCGTACCGGCCTCTACGATCAGGTCCCCACAGGATTTCGACTCGATCGTTGTCAGTCCATCCTCCGTCCCTATTCCAGCGCTCGCCAAGCCACTCTAGCACGACATGAGTTCTCTCCTGAAAGAGTTGATATGAGTACGGAGGCCTCTCAGATCCATAAAGTTCTTTACGAAGCAACTGGACGCAACCGTCAGCAACTTCGTGTAGAAAGTCTATGTTCGCCAAGGACATCGACTTGCTACACACTTTCTCCGTTGGGTAGTAACGCCAAGCTAAGGATCCAACGTTTTGGCCTTGGTTGCTCTTTGGACCGTCCAAGTATTTTAGGAATTCATCCAAAGTTTTCAGCGGAAACTCTCTCACAGTGGGGAAGCAGATGCGGAAGTCTTCGTAATAGGTGCGCAGGAAATCTCGGTCCTCAGGATCCCAGTGAGCAAAAATATCAGAGAGAGAATGCGTCTTTTCTGGTTTGCGGTCACGCAAGATCAGAACGCCATTGAGGCCCTGCTCGATCAGAGAATACCCCATGACGACATATCCTGATGCTGCAGCCATCTGCGTAATTGAACGGCGTTCCAGCGTTATAGGTGTTGCTTTGTACTTTTGCTTCTCAGCCTTCAGCGCCGCTTCCATCCGCATCAAGGTATAGCGAGGTTCCACATACATTATCTGCTCGATAGTCATCTTGGGTTCGACCATAAGCATCCAATATCCATCAAGATTACGCCGATAGTGATTGATGCGACCCTATCTAGCGTGCAGCCTCAAGGCGGCTACTGTCCAAACAAACCCCGTGGCATTGGGCGCTCTTTCTCAGGTAGTATAGCAGTTCGCCTCCGTCCACGTGGCCTCCGACAGGCATCGCTGTTGGGTGAAGGTCGTTCAAGAGCCTCCTAATCTTTCGATTGAGTCTTGGCGTCCTCTTCAGGCCTTGCTCCATCGGCCTTTTGGGGTATGGCATCAGAAAAACATTCGTAGCAGCTGTCTTTGAATGCTTCGATAGGATTCAAAACGGCAACATGTGGGTCACAAATTCCCTGCCATTAGGTCTATTTCTGTTCTCTGCGCAGACTCTCAACCGACACGAGCCGTTGCACCTTAGGCTGTCGCGGTGCCGCAGCATATAAGAAACAAACCATTTGCCGTGATGGAGAAGGCTGCTTCCGTAACCGCACCACAGCTGGTGACACCAGAGCGTCACCGAAATGAACATCGTTTGGGTCGAATCGGTGGACGCGGAGCAGTATGACTGTATTGAGCAAATTGCGCGTTGCTTCCACTCCATAGTTCAAATCCATGGACTCGCCCAGGATCAGCTATCCGGCCAATCGTCAATCACTCATCCATACATGATCCGTTCGGATGCCAGAACGGCGCTTCCACGAGGTGCGCACATCCAAGGGCGGACTTGCTCCGTTGGTGCCTCGTCAGCCTCTGGGTTGCAGTTCACCGCTTCACTGGAGGTTGGGACCGCCAAGCCTATGGCACCTCAGGCGCCGCTGTGGGCCGGTCGCAGCGGTGGGCTCTGCGGGAGTACACTGTTGCCGAAATGGCGCACTCAGCAGGATGGTCACGACGCGATTTCGGGCGTGCCGCAGCGGCGCCCCTTGTGCTTCCGGCGGCAACCTGGGGGCTGGGTGCAGCGACGCCGCCCTCAGACCGCATCGTCGTTGCTGGCATTGGCATGGGGGGACGCAACCGCAACAACATCGGCGCGTTCCTCAAGCACGAGGATGTCCACGTCGCGGCGGTCTGCGACCTCTTCGCCGATCGACGAGAGATGTCGAAGGATCTGGTCGACCAGCACTACGGCAACTCCGACTGCTTCGCCACGCGCTGGCACGAAGAGGTGCTGGAGCGGTCGGACATCGATGCCGTCGTGATCGGCACGGGAGATCGGTGGCACAGCGTGATGAGTTCGTTGGCGGCGCAGGCCGGGAAGGATGTCTACTGCGAGAAGCCCTTCTGCCTGACGATTGCCGAGGGGCGGGCACTGGTGGACGTCACGAAACAGTACGGCACTGTCTGGCAGTGCGGAACCCAGCGTCGCTCGAATCCTGGCTATGCGTTCCTTGTGAATTCGATTCGCACTGGCCGCATAGGCAAATTGCACACCGTTCGGCTGTCGTTCGGCGCCGGCGGCGGCTGGAGGAGCAATGCCGTGGTCAAGCCTGTGAAGCCGCCGGATCCAGAAGTATTCGATTACGACCGGTGGCTGGGCCAGTCGCCCTGGGCTCCGTACTCGGAGGACGGCGTTCGGCTCTGGCGCCACAACTGGGACACCGGTGCCGGAGCCGTCGCGGACATGGGGCCGCACTTCATCGAGACGTTGCAGTGGCTGCGCGGGAAGCCCCTCGATGGGCCGGTGGAGTTCGAGGGCGATGCCGAGTTCCGAACCCAGGGGGGCCTCAACAACATTCCCTACTGGTACGAGGTCAGGGCTCGCTACAGCGATGGACTCAGGCTGTTCATGGACACCGGCGAAAAGGGACTGAAGTTCATTGGCGACGAAGGCTGGATCTTCCTGTCCGATTCAGGAACCATGACGGCCAAGCCGGGTTCCATTCTGAAAGATACGGAGCCGCCGAACGCGCACTACAACATCATGGAGCCGCACATCAGCGACTTCCTTGAGAGTATGCGTGGCCGTCAGCAGACGGTCTCGAATCCGGAGGTGGCGCACCGCTGCCACACCATTGCCCACTGCGCGAACCTCTGCCTGCGGCTTGGCCGCAAGTTGCAGTGGGATCCGGCCGGGGAACGCTTCGTTAACGATGACGAGGCCAACAACATGCGCTATCGCACAATGCGGGCGCCTTGGAGGGTCTGACGATGGAGCTCGACCGCATCCGCAAGGCCGTGGACACGCTAAGCCAGTACGACTTTGGCAAGCCGACCCACGCGCTGTTCGAACTGGACGGACTGATCAACGCATCGCACAGCGACGAGGCGGCTAGAGTTGCCATCGAGCGCGAACTCGCTGGCCTGCTCTCCAAGGCTCCGAACCTCGCCGTGACGCAGGAAGTGTGTCGGCGCCTCTGGCGCATTGGAACCGACGAGTCCCTCTCCGCCTTGCAGGGTCTCATCGAGGCAGACGAGCCGCTTCTGGTCGAAGCCGGCTGCTACGCGATCGGCCGACGCCCGTCGGCCCGTGCCGACGACCTGCTGAAGGCGGCGCTTCAGAAAGCGTCACCAGCCTGTCGCGAACCCTTGGCCGGACTCGTTGAAGACCGTCGCTGAGCGGCCGGCCAGCGCCCATCCCTGATAATCGGAACGATGCAGATGGTGGAGAACTACGTCGCTGGGGCGTGGCACGCGGCTTCGGGTGGCCCGTGCACGCAGGTAATGGATCCGGCCCGGGACGAGATTCTGGCGATGGTTCCCGAGGACGGCAGCGTCGCTGTCGCTGACGCCGTCTCGGCTGCTGCTGCAGCGTTTCCCGCATGGCGGGACACGCCGCCCGGAGACCGGATCCAGTTCCTTTTCGCCTTTAAGCAGAAGCTAGAGTCGAACTTCGAGGAGATCGCCCGGGCGGTCTCTCGCGAGAACGGCAAGACCTGCCAGGAGTCCGCTGGCGAACTACGGCGAGGCATCGAGAACGTCGAGGTGGCCTGCGGCATCCCGACCATGATGCAGGGCTACAACCTCGAGGATGTCGCGCGAGGCATCGACGAGACGATGATCCGCCAGCCACTCGGTGTCGTCGGAGTGATCACGCCGTTCAACTTTCCGGTGATGATCCCGCTCTGGTTCCTGCCATACGCCATCGCCTGCGGCAACACCCTCGTGCTGAAGCCTTCGGAGAAGGTTCCGATGGCCATTCGACGTGTCATCGAGCTTCTGCACGAGACCGGCCTCCCAGAAGGGGTGGTCAACCTCGTCAACGGGGGGCGCAATGCGGTGGATGCCCTGATCGAGCATCCCGACGTACGGGCGATCAGCTTTGTTGGGTCCAGCCCTGTGGCTCGGCATGTCTATCTTTCCGGTGCACGGCACGGCAAGCGCGTGCAATGCCAGGGCGGGGCCAAGAACCACGTCGTCGTGATGCCGGACGCCGATCTCGACACGACGACAAGGATCGTCGGGGACAGCGCGTTCGGATGTGCTGGACAGCGCTGCCTAGCGGTTTCGGCTGTGGTCACCGTGGGTCAGGCGCACCAACCGTTCAAGGATGCCCTTGTCGAGTCAGCACGCGGACTGCAGGTCGGATCCGGTCTGGACAAGGGAGTCCAGATGGGACCAGTGATCACGCCCGACAGTCGGGATCGAATCGAAGGTGCGATCGTTCGGGGGCTTGATGACGGCGCGAATGTGGAGCTCGACGGCCGATCCTTGCGCGTTGACGGCTATCCGAACGGCTACTTCGTCGGGCCAACGGTGATGGACGGAGTGCAGCCCGGATCCCACCTTGCGTCCACCGAGGTGTTCGGGCCGGTGGTGGGTCTGATCCCGGCAGGCGATCTGGATGAGGCGATCGAAATCATTGCCGCCAATCCGTTTGGGAACGCTTCCTCGATCTTTACGTCCAGCGGCTCATCCGCTCGCAAGTTCCGCCACGAGGTGCCGACAGGGAACGTCGGCGTCAACATCGGCGTCGCCGCTCCGATGGCGTACTTCCCGTTCAGCGGGTGGAAGGACAGCTTTTTCGGCGTGCTACACGGTCAGGGCCGCGACGCAATCGAGTTCTACACGGACAAGAAGGTCGTCGTCGAGCGCTGGCCTCAGGAATGGTCGCGCCGGTTCTAGATCACTTGTCCTAGCCCAAGTCCGCCAAGCGAGGAGCGATTTTGGCCGAATTCGGTGTGTTTTGCGCTGCAAGTCGTTGGTTTTCAATGGCCAGCCTCGTGAAACCCCAAATGTAGTGCCATAACAACTTGTAATTCCCTGACTCCCGCCCCAGAGGCCTGCTCCCATCGGAGCCTGTTCGTCCGCCGGACCCCCACCCGCCCCCGCGCCAGGGGCCAGGAGCCCCACTTCACCCACCGCCTCGTCCGCTCCGTGCGCTGCGGCTCCAGGGTGCGCCAGCGCACCCTGCGCAACCTCGGCCGCCACGTCGCCCTGCCGCGCGGGGACTGGCCGGCGCTGTGCGCCCGCGTCGAGCGCATCCTCGCCCCCCAGCTGGTGCAGGCCGGCGTCTCCCCCGTGGGTCCGGCGGCCCCGGCCGACGGCGCCGACGACCCGTAGGCCGCCCTGCCGCGGGTCGACGTCGACTCCCTGGAGCTGGTCCGCCCGCGCTCGGCCGGCGTCGAGCACGTCGCCCTGTGGGCCATGCGGCAGCTCCGTCCGCCGTCCCTGCTCGAGCAGCTGGGCCTGTCCGGTGCGCAGCGCGCCGCCGTCCTCGGCAGCCTCGTCGGCCGCATGGCCGCGCCAGCCTCCGAGCGCACCTCGTGGCACTGGCTGCGCCACCGCGACACGATCGAGACACGTCTCCTCCAGCGCGCGCCGACCTGTCGACCTGCAGCACCGTCACCCTGTACAACCGGACCAGCACGTGCTGGAGGGCGCGTCGGACCGACAGCCGCTGGCCCGCCGCGGCCATTCCAGGGAGAAGCGCCACGACTGTCCGCCGCTCACGCTGGGCCTGGTGCTGGACGCCAGCGGCTTCGCGCGCCGCTCCAGGGTCCTGGCCGGCAACGTCGCCGAGGGCGGCGCGCTGCAGGCCATGCCGGCGGCCCTGGACGCGCCGCCCGAGGCGGCCGTCGTCAGGGGTCTCGCCACAGGGGAACGTCGCTGGCGCCGAGCGGGGCCACCAGTGCCTGGTGGCCATCGGCACCGCCCGGCGGGCAGCGCGTCTGACCTGCGCCGAGACGGACGGGAACGGCGAGACGCGCCTGCGCGCATCCGCGCAGCGGGCGGAGCAGGAGCGGGCGATGGCGGGGCAGACCGGCGCGCGCCTCGAGACGGCTCTGCAGACGCTGCACGAGGGTCTGTCGCGCCAGGGCACGACCCATCCCGGGGTCCACGGCCTGCGCACCAACAGCGTCGGCTGGGACGCCGAGCGGCTGGGCGTGGACGCCTCGCCGGGCGGGGTCCGCAAGCTGGTCGTCCAGCCCAGACGACGCAGGGAAAATGCACGCAATGCAGTGCCACACGCCTGATTCCGCGGCCGCAATGTGCTCATTGCAAACGACTCATGCAATGGGGTGGCAAACAGGGGCTGGGGGGCTCGACTGCGGCTGTGAGATCGCGGGGAAGAAGTGCCTTGAGTCCTTGGCCCGAGGCCGTGGCTGGGGGCGACCGTGGCACAGCCAAGGCCGAGAAGGAGAGAGCGGGACGGCTGTCCAGGCGCCGCCCGCGTGAGGGGCTCGAAGCGAAGCTCCGGGCCTTGGAAGCCCATGTCGGAGAGGAGCCCGGAGGCTGCGCGCAGCAGGACACGGACTGGCTCGCCGCACACTCGGCGCCGCATGCAGCGGCGTCGCTCGCGTGCGACTGGCGCCGTTCCCCGTCCGCTGGCAGCATGGCGCCGCGACGGGGCGTTGGCGCGCCATGGCCGGGTGGCCGACGGCGATGGCGGCGGTTGCGCGCCGGTGCGGGCATGCCCGGGTATACAATGCGAGCGTGCCGGAGCGGGGAGGCGACGGTGCGCGCGGGCTTGTCGACCAGCAAGTGGTGGTGCCCGTGGCGCAGCCGCGGCGGGTGGCGTGGCGGCCTCCGCAGACGGTCCCGGAGGCTGTCGAATACCCTAGTTCGGACGGGCGTCCCGTGGCGGAGAACCAGAGGCAGCGGCGGGCGCTGGACGCGATCCTGCCTGCCTTGGAGCACCATTTCGCGTGGCGCGAGGACGTGCTGGTGGGCGGCGACCTGCTGATCTACTACGAGAAGGGCAATCCGGACGTCAGAGTGGCGCCGGACGTCTTCGTGGCGCTCGGCGTGCGGCGGGAGCCGCCGCGGGACTCGTACCTGGTGTGGAAGGAGGGGAGAGTGCCGCAGTTCGTGCTGGAGGTGGCGTCGCGGTCCACCGCGGACAACGACCGGACGCACAAGCGGGAGCTGTACCAGTGGCTGCAGGTCGAGGAGTACTGGCTGTACGACCCGAGCGGGGGACTGCACGAGGTGCGGCTGCAGGGGCTGCGGCTGCAGGGGGAGCGCTACGAGGAGATTGCGGCGGAGAGCGGAGGTGCCGGGGAAGTGCGCCTGCGCAGCGCCGTTCTCGGGCTGGAGATGGTGTTCGACGGGGAGAGGCTGCGGCTGTGGGATCCCGGGGCGAAGCAGTACCTTGAGTCCCTGCCTGAGGCCGTGGCCAGGGGTGACCGTGCCACAGCCAGGGCCGAGGAGGAGAGGGCGAGGGCCGAGGAGGCGGACGCAGGGCGGAGAAGGAGAGGGCGAGGGCGGAGAAGGAGAGAGCGGGGCGACTGGCCGAGCGCCGCCTGCGCGAGGGGCTCGAAGCGAAGCTCCGGGCCTTGGAAGCTAGGCCGGAGAGGAGACCGGAGGCCTCGAACCTCGAGACATAGACCTGCCTGCCCTGCCACGGCGTGCGGAGAACGGGTCGGGGAGGGGGCGTTCAGGCGACCTTCCCGATGAGCGCTGGCATGTCCTGCCGGGCGTCGAAGAGTTCCACCACGGCTTCCTAGCCCAAGTTCGCCAAGCGAGGAGCGATTCTGGCCGAATTCGGCGTGTTTTGCGCTGCAAGTCGTTGGTTTTCCATGGCCAGCCTCGTGAAACCCCCAATGCAGTGCCATAGCAACTTGCAATTCCCTGACTCCCGTCCCAGGGCCTGCTCCCATCGGAGCCTGTTCGTCCGCCGGACCCCCACCCGCCCCCGCGCCAAGGGCCAGGAGCCCCACTTCACCCACCGCCTCAGCCGCCACGTCGCCCTGCCGCGCGGGGGCTGGCCGGCGCTGTGCGCCCGCGTCGAGCGCATCCTCGCTCCCCAGCGGTCCCGCGAGCTCGGGGCCTGCTCCCCAGCGGTCGAGGACGAGGCCCAGCGCCGCCTGGAGCTGGTGCAGGCCGGCGTCTCACCCGTGGCCCGGCGGCCCCGGCCGACGGCGCCGACGACCCGTCGGCCGATCTGCCGCGAGTCGACGTCGACTCCCTGGAGCTGGTCCGCCCGCGCTCGGTCGGCGTCGAGCACGTCGCCCTGTGGGCCATGCGGCAGCTCCGTCCGCCGTCCCTGCTCGAGGAGCTGGGCCTGTCCGGTGCGCAGCACGCCGCCGACCTGTTCGACCTGCAGCCCACCGTCACCCTGCACGACCGGACCAGCACGTGCTTCGAGGGCGCGGCGGACCGGCAGCCGCTGGAGGGCAGCGGGGCGACCCATCCCGGGGTCCACGGCCTGCGCACCAGCAGCGTCGGCTGGGACGCCGAGCGGCTGTGGCGCACCTGCGTGACGCGGACCGACCTGGAGGCCGTCCTCCGCTCCCTCGGGAGCGCACTGGGACTGCGCCCGATCCACCACCGCAAGCCCGCGCGCGGCGCGGGCCACCTGTGCCTGTCGGTGCTCGCCTGCCAGCTGGTCCCGGTGGTCCGGCAGCGCCTGCGGGCGGACGGGGAGACGGCCAGCTGGACGACGCTGCGCCGTCGCCTGGCGGGCCAGCGGCGGGTGACCGCGGTCTTCCGCCAGGCGGACGGACGCATGCTGCACGTGCGCAAGGCGACGCGGGCCGAGTCCTGGCAGCGGGCGATCCACGAGCGGCTGGGCGTGGACGCCTTGCCGGGCGGGGTCCGCAAGCTGGTCGTCCAGCCCAGACGACGAAGGGAACATGCACGGAATGCAGTGCCACACGCCTGATTCCACAACCGCAATGTACTCATTGCAAACGACTTATGAAATGGGGTGGCAAACTTGCGCTAGGTTCCCTGTCCACACAGGATTGACGGTCGGCTCGGCCGCTTCCGCGTTGGAGTGTGCGACCGGAATCGGTGCTACGGCGTCCGCTCAAGGGCGCATCGCCGATGGAGGCTTCTCCCAATACTGTTCGTGGCATCCGGTGCAGGCCTCGTAGAGACCGCCGCCAGTGTCGAACACCGCCTGGGCGTCGCGGTTGTGAGCCGCCTCACCAACGGCGATGGCGGCATCGGTCAGGTTCGCAGAATGGTCGATCCAAGCTCCACTGTCCTTGGCTCGCTCCCCCATCATCAGAAGGTTGCCGGCCTCTGCCAGCGTGAGCGCACTCTGCGCGACTCGCTCCCACTGCTCTTCGTTCTCCGGTCGGATCTCATGCGTGCCTCCGAAATCGACCACCGTGCCTACGGAGTCCCAGACTACCTCCGCATGCGGGTAGACCACATCGTGCATGAGGTCCCCCACGGGCGCGACCGCCCGAAACGGCGGGCCTGACGCTGCCTCAGGAGAGCAGGCACCCAGGATCAATGCCACGGCGCCGGAGGCCCATAGCGGCATAGTCGTTCGCATACCGGTTGCTTCCATGAACTATCCTCCGAACCGAATCCACTGTAGCGCGTAAGATAGAGTGTTCCTCGTGGCCGCCGCCCGAAACGGCCGGGCCACGGGCCGTTTCGCGGGTCCACGTGGCGGCTCTGCTAGACTGCCCGTGCACTTGCTTCAGAGAGCCGTTCGGTCGCCGTCGCGCACGGGCGCATCAGGGTAGCTGGAATCGAAGGCACATGGAAATCGCCACATTCTTGGCTTGGCTTGAGGAAACGCCAGCGAGTATCGGGATCCGTGAGTCGATTCTCTTCTACCCGCTTGTCGAGACGACGCACGTCCTGACGCTTTGCCTGTTCCTTGGCATGACGGCCACGTGGGACCTTCGCCTTGTCGGACTCGCAATGCGTTCATTGCCCGTGTCGCAGGTCGTCAATCGCCTCTGGCCTTGGGCGATGTTGGGCTTCGTGATCATGGTCATCTCAGGCGGTCTGCTGTTCCTGTCTGGGCCAGTCCGTGCATCGCAGAACATCTTCTTTCAGGTCAAGATGGTCATGATCGCCCTCGCCGGAGTGAACGCATTCGTCTTCCACCGCACGGTGTTCCGATGGGTGGAAGAGTGGGACTCGACCCCACTCATTCCGGCCCGCGCGAAGTTTGCCGGTGCGGCTTCGCTGGTTCTGTGGGCCGGCGTCGTGGTCTGCGGGCGCATGCAGGCCTACAACTGGTTCGATTAGGAGTCTTCACCGCATGGATCTCCTGCCCTACTTCGAGTGGTGCGAAACCACATTCATCGGTTCTGCGGTGCAGGACTCCCTCTGGCTGTTCCCCGTCATCGAAGCGGTGCACCTGCTTACCCTTTCGCTGATCGGCGGCGCGATCCTGATCGTGGACATGCGGCTGCTGGGAGTTGGACTGCGCAGTCAGGCCACCGCAGACCTGGCCCGGATGACCCATCCATGGCTTGTCGGCGGTCTCATCACCATGGTGGCGACTGGGTTTCCGATGTTCATGTCCGAGGCGGTGAAGTGCTACTACAGCCCACCGTTCTGGTACAAGATGAGCTTCCTGGTGATCGCGACGCTCTACACGTTCACCATCCGGAAGCGCGTCACCAGCATGGAAGGGACGAAGCTCGGGCCCGTATGGGGCCGACTGACTGCGGTGGCGTCCCTCGGGCTGTGGTTCTGCGTGGGGTTCGCAGGACGCTGGATCGCGTTCTACTGATCCGCGAAGGCTCGACTGTCGTTCGGTGGGATCCCGACCGTCCCGCAGCGCTCCGGTCCCCGAGGATCACATGAACAGGCGCCATCTGTCCTCGAACGTCAGGTCACGGCCGTACGCCTTCATCGTTCCGTCCTTCGCTTGGTGGCCGTCCACCATGATCACGGTGCCGGGAGTGAGGGACGTCTTGGTGAAGCCGGACCGCACTCGACTATCCACTTCTCTTGGCGGATTACCTGGGCTGCTCAGGCAGCTCGTGCTACGAGACCCCGAATCTCGACCGGCTCGCTGCACAGGGCGTACGTTTCTCGATTCCTGGATCGCGACCGTCGATGCCAACATGCCCTCGAAGAACCCCAAGTACGACGCCACGCAGCCTTGGGGGCGACTACCGCCCGATCAGCGCTGAGGCATCACCTTTCGCCACGTCGCACGCGGACATGGCGCTTCCAGACCAGCACTGCCTGCAGATCCCTTCCTCCGCGAGTTTCGGGATCGGTCCAGATCGTCAGCGTGTCACCTTCCAGACGGAACCTGCGAATCTGCTTCGTGCCTACCCAGTTAGGGTTCCAGGAGCCTTCCACGTTGTGAATGACGGACGAGGAGGCTTCGTCCAGCGTGTAGGTGCCGAAGTATCCGAGATAGCCGCGAAAGGCAGATTTGACGTCATCGGGATCGGCTCGGCGGGAGGTGCCACGAAACGGATGCGCCTGCGCACGCATCACATGCCCGGACATGCGCCCAAAGTCGTCGTAGACCAACTGTCCGACGGGCGCGCGGCCAAACGGCCTGCTGACCGTGCCATCGGACCGGCGAATTTCATAGCTGACAAGGTAGTAGGTCCCGGTCAATCGCAGTTCCTTGTCCACTCGCCTCTACTTGAAGTCCACTACCGACCGCGTTGATCTTGCCTGCGACCGATGCCGCGAATCGCCGGGCCGATCAACCCGCAGTGCACACAGCGCTACCCCGCAGCTAAGCCTCCAATCGCGCCGGAATCAGCCGGGTGACGGTGAAGATCATGATCGCGGCAAGCACGATCGATGGGCCGGACGGGGTGTCCAGTCGCGCGGAGGCCAACAGCCCTCCGAGAATTGACGCGACACCGACAAGCGCTGCCGCGAAGGCCATTTCCTCCGGGCTCCTGGAGAAACGCCGCACGGTCGCTGGCGGAATGACGAGCAAGGCCACGATCAGAAGGACGCCAACGATCGTGATCGCACCCGCGATCACGCCAGCCAGCAGAGGATGCCATATCCACCAGAGCACAACCAACGCAACCGCTCCGCCGGCCCAGATGACGGCGAGGTCGACTCGCGACACCGCAAGGATGTCACCGAAGAGCAGTGCCTGGAGATCGACCGTCATGTTCGGAAAGAAGGACAGAACAACAAGTCCGCAGGCGAGAGATCCGTGGGAGAGCAGTCCGAGCAGAGTGTCGGTGGGAAGGGTGTCGAGACGTTCCAGCTGCCACATCGACAGCACCACGATCGAGGCGCTCGCAAAGATTCCAAGTGCGAGGTGAGTATCGATCACGACCGCGAGCGCGACTCCCAGCAGTGCAGAGTGCGCGATCGTCTCACCGAAATAGGCCAGTCGGCGCCAGACGATGAAGCAACCGATTGGGCCTGTGAAAAGTGCCAGCCCGACGCCGGCGAGCAGAGCACGCGCAAGAAATCCGTCCAGCATGGCTCCGACCTCGCTTCAGTTGTTCGATCCTTCCGACGCTGGTGAGGTGCGCCAGCGTGATCGAGGGGGCCGCTGAACTCGAAGGGAATGAGGACTACGAAGTCGTCGGCCTCCCTCATCGCACGATGGAGGTCGTGCGAGACCAACAGCACTCCGCAGCCAAGCTTCTGCCGAATGGAGTTGATGAGCTCGTGGAGCAGGTCCTCTCCTGCCGCGTCGACCCCTTGGGCCGGTTCGTCCAGCACCATCAAGTCCGGTCGATCAATCAACACGCGTGCCAGGAGCAGCCGCTGAAGCTCGCCGCCCGACAGCGTTCGAACCTGTGGATCCCCAAGTTGTTCAAGCCCTACGGACCGAAGTGCGTCGTCCACCTCCTTCTTGGCGAATCGGCGCGTCAGGTTGACCAGACGCCGAACCGTGAGAGGCAGGGTGGGATTGAATGTCAGTCGCTGGGGGACATAGCCAATCTCCATTGACTTTGCTCGCTCGAGGGTGCCCTCCTGATGAGGAAGCAGACCCAGCACCACCTTCGTGCAGGTTGACTTTCCCGCACCGTTGGCCCCGATCACGAACACGAGCGAGCCACGAGATACCTCAAGGTCCACTTCGCGGAAGATTCAGCGTCCACCCCTCTTGACCGCTAGGTCGGAGCATCGGACCAGCACCTCTGAGTCCCCACGAAAGGGGTCTTTCATCGTGAGCCCAAGCCTGACCAGGCCCTCCTGAGACACCGGTATCCTCGGAACCCCGCAGCAGGCCTGTTTAGAGCGCATGAAGGCATCACGACCGACCACGGGAGCTGACAGTCAGACGGACCTGCCGTTCGATGGGGAATCCAACAAAGGTCCTGCATGCTCTCAGGTGCCGATTCCGACGACCCGTCTCGGTCCTCATCGGAATCTGGATTAAACCGAACGAATTGTACGTGATCGGAACGCTTCTCGGAATCGCCATTGCAGTGGGCTCGGTCGTGGTCAGCGCAGACCGACCGCCCAGCGTTCAGCGCATCTCCGAACTGCGGGACAGGGTCATTGGCCTGAACGTCCCCTGCGTCTTGTCGGAACCGCAGTTCGATTCCGGAATCGTGGCATCCGTCACTGAGAACGCCGACGCCTGGACAGGCGTCGTGGATCCTCTCGGATCAACCATCGACACTGGGCCGGATCTGTATTTTGACTTGATGCGAAACATGGCAGGTTCGATCAAGAATTGTCTGGAACCGGGTTCGGGAAGCGACGGATAGGATTCGGACTGCAGTTGGCAGACCTGACCCAACGGCCGTGCGCCCAGCGCACGCCTCCCCCGGATAATGCGCAAAAGCCGACCGTTCACCGCACCGAAGGGCACGACAACCATCCCGGACGACTGACTGCGCTGTCGTCCCTCGGGCTGCGATCCTGCGTTGGGTTCGCGGGACGCTGGATCGCGCTCTACTGATCCGCGAAGGCTCGACTATCGTCGTTCGGTCGGATCCCGACCGTCCCGCGGTGCTCCCGTCCCCGAGGACCCCATGAACAGGCGCCGTCCGTCCTCGAACGTCAGGTCACGGCCGTTCGCCTTCATCGTGCCGTCCTTCGCTTGGTAGCCGTCCACCATGATCACGGTGCCGGGAGTGAGGGACGTCTTGGTGAAGCCGCGCCGAAAGAGGGTGTTTGGCGTGCCGCCCTCGACCATCCACTTCTCGACGTTCCCGTTATCCTTCGTGACGTCGATGTGGATCCATGCGTGCGGGTTGATCCACTCCATCTTGGTGACCGTGCCCTTCAGCTGCACGGGCCGGTTCGCGTCGAACTCCGCCGAGAATGCGTGGTGCGCCAGCAACGGCAGCCCCGCGACAAGCACTACGACTGCAGCGACCAGTTTGAGCGACATTCCCTTCAACCTCGGTAGCAGTGTAGCGTAAGGCCTCCGGCAACTTGGAGCGATCCAGTGTCCGAGATCGGTGGTCCCTCACCGTGGCGCGACACCATTGGCTCACTCTCGCACCGAATGCGGTGGATCGTCACGGCAGGTTGGAGCCTTGGTGACCCACGCCGCTCTTCTCCTGCGCCCGCGCCCCCTCCAGCATCGTGAACATGCTGTAGTTGCCCTCGTGGCAGGCGTACTCGAACATCGGCTGATCGGTCTTCTTCATCGGGATGGCGGCCGACCATGGATGCTCGAACGACTCTGGATCGTCGATGGTGTACGTGTAGAGGACCCTGTCGGGAGCCACCCGCGTAAACCGCTCGGTCAGATGCATGTTCTTGCCGGAGCCCCGGTAGGATGTCTTGTCCGTGAAGTTGGTCGACTCGACGACCAGCGTGTCGCCATCCCAGCGGCCTCGCGCGTCTCCGCGCCACTGACGCATGTCTGAAGGCAGGTGTTCCCTGCCGTCCAGGGGCACGATCCGTGCGTCGTTGACCATCTCGATCAGCAGGACCGCGTATCCAGGCGTTTGGAGGATGTGGACGTTGTTGTTGTAGGCGCTCGGAGTGTAGGGCGGTCCAGCGTTGAAGCCCAGAATGCAGCGTTCGGCCACGCCTCGGTCGACGGGACTGTGCGGCGCCCTGTTCCGCGCCGCCCGGATCCCGTTCCATCGGTCGGAAGCGGTCTTCGTCATGGCGGGTATGCGGCCGTCGGGCGGATCCACGATCAACGACGTGCGGCCATCCTCGATCAGCTGGTCGCCGTAGTCCCACCAGAACTGGTTGTAGGCGTTGCGCACGTCGGCTTCCGCGGAAATTCCGTCCGAGGCACGCCGGTCCTTGTTGCGCCGACTCAGCTCCGCCTCGCGGAACTCCTCGGCCTCCTGCGCGTCGGCGAACGTCTCCTGTTCGCCCAGCGTCGTGGGTCGCTCGAGTGGCGTGATGGTGCGAAAGTCCCACACGCCACGCAGGTCTGGCACGCCCCACGCCGTGCGAGGCGGCGACCACTCCTTGCCGTCTGAACTCTCCGCGGCCGCGTCGGCCGCGAGCAGGGATGTGCCCGTTGCTGCGAGCACGCCTATGGCGAGAATGCGAAGTGTCATACTGCTGCCTCCTAAATCACTCGCTCTCCTTCTTGCGCAGGTGACCGTACATCATCTCCTCGACAAACTCCACGCACTTGAACTCGAGTAGCTGGACGTTCTCCTCGAGTCGTCTGTAAAGGGGCATCTTGATCTTCCAGGGCCGGGTGAAGACATTCTCGTCCTCGATCGTTGCCTCGTACATGAGGTGGTTCGGCCCGATCGGCGTGTAGCGTTCCTCGACCTTCAACGCTTCGGAGTGGAAGTTCCCAGCGTTGTCGAACCAGGTGTCCGCGACGTGGTTCGTGACGTCGATCACGAGGGTCTGTCCCTCCCAGCGTCCTCTTGAGTGCCCCATCCAGGCATCGCCCGGGTGTTCGAAGTCCGGTCGGTTCATGTAGATGACGCGCGAGGCGCTGGCGAATTCGTACGCGATCAAGATGTGCTCCGGAGTCTGCACAATCTGCAGAGGGAACGGCATGTAGGTGGCCCGTGGCACTCCCGGCATGTAGCACTTGACGACGGGGTCGAGCTTCAGCCAGTCCGCACGGTTCTCCGTACGCTTCTCGAGGGCCCAGCTCTGATAGGGGATCTCGCCGCCCTCCACGATGCCCAGACCTCCCGGGATGGCTCCGATCGCCCCCATTTCGACGACGGGGCCCGACTCAGCCGAATGCCCTTCGAGATTCCAGTGCGCAGATCCCAGCGCCTGCCAGATGCCGTTCAGGTTGGGGTTGCCGTCTGGTGTGAGCGGCGCCTCGTAGTCCTGCGCCAGCATCGAGATCGGCGCAGCCACCAGCATCAAGGTCAGAGCTGCGCCGCAAAGTGTCCCAATTCTCGAGACAGTCGGAAATGGTTGGTTCATGAGCGACTCCAAAGAGAGTGTACTCCCGGCGTGATCACGGTGGCATCTGGGGATCAGGCACACAACAGGTCATGTCGCGCACTGGCGAACCCCGAGTTTCGTGTTCGTGTGAGGTTTCTGGAACGGCGTCCTCGCCAAGTTGGGTTCGATATACTGCCCGCGATCTGGGCCCCACGGCGGGTTTTGGATGTAGCCTTTGCCAATGTCGGAGCTCAAGGGAAAGCACAGGCTGATTCGTTTGGAGTGCACCGTCCTCGCGGGGTTGATGGCTGCTGCCGGTGCGGTCATGGCGCAGGGGCAGGGCGCTGGGTCGGCGAACAGCCCCGTCAATGACGCACGCATTGACCGTATCGCCTCCGAACCTGGCTCCTGGCTTGCGTACGGCAGGGGGTTCGATCAGCATCGTTTCTCACCGCTGGAGCAGATCAACCGCGACACCGTCAAGGACTTGGGGCTCGTCTGGTCGCGCAACATCGACGTGCGGCACAGGCTGCAGTCGTCTCCGATCGTCATCGACGGAGTCGTCTACTTCACTGACAGCTGGAGTGTCGTCTCCGCCGTCGACGGGGATACAGGAGAGACCATCTGGGAGTTCGACCCAAAGACGCGCCGGCGTTACGCGCGATGGTCATGCTGCGGAGGGCCCATCAACCGCGGTGTGGCTGCCTATAACGGCCGGATCTACACCGCCACGTTCGACGCACGGCTCGTGGCGATCGACGCCGAAACCGGCGAGAAGGTCTGGGACGTAGACACGGCCGACTACCCGACGAGGATCCCCTACACGATCTCCGGAGCGCCACTTGCAGCCGCAGGGAAGATTTACATCGGCCAAAGCGGTTCCGAGTGGGACCATCGCGGCTACATCACCGCCTACGACGCCGACACGGGTGAGATGGCCTGGCGTTTCTTCACGGTTCCGGGTGACCCGTCCAAGCCGTTCGAAAATCCGGAGCTTGAGATGGCCGCCGAGACTTGGACCGGTGAATGGTGGCACATGGGCGGCGGCGGGACTGTCTGGAACAGCATCACCTACGACGCGGATCTCCACACGGTGTACGTCGGCGTTGGCAACGGCACGCCGTGGACCCGAAAGATCCGCTCGCCGGACGGCGGCGACAACCTGTTCCTGTCGTCCATCGTCGCCTTGCACCCCGACACCGGGCGCATGAAGTGGTACTACCAGACGACACCGGGCGACAACTGGGACTACACCGCGACGCAGGACATGGTCCTGGCCGACATGGAGGTCGACGGCGAGGACCGCAAGGTCGTCATGCAGGCGCCCAAGAACGGATTCTTCTACGTCCTGGACCGAACGGACGGTGAGCTGCTGCGCGCCCATCCGTACGGTGCGATGACGTGGGCCACGCACGTGGACATGGAGACTGGCAGGCCCGTGGAGAACCCCGATGCGGTCTGGGAAGAGGAGCCCCAGTGGATGCTTCCGGGCAACACGGGCGCTCACAACTGGGAGCCAATGGCCTTCGACGCCGCCAAGGGCCTGATGTACATCCCGACGCACGACACCCCCTACTTCTTCGCGCTGCCCGAGGACTTCCAGACGACTGGCGTCTACACTCCGCGCCTGCGCAGCATGAACCTCGGCATTGCCCGCGGCGCTTATCGCGCGCAGCTCATTGAGAAGGCACCCGAACCTCCGGAGGCCAAAGGCTTTCTCAAGGCGTTCAATCCACTGACGGGCGAGACGGTCTGGAAAGTCCGAAACCGGTCAGCGCGGATCGGCGGAGTCCTCGCGACCGCAGGCGGGCTGGTTTTCCAAGGGGATACGAGCGGCTACTTCTCGGCCTACGACAGCGACAATGGCGAGGCCCTTTGGGAATTCAACTCGTACGGCTCGATCATCGCGCCGCCCGTCTCGTACAGAGTTGGCAACTCGCAGTTTGTGGCGGTGGTTGTCGGCGCCAACTTCCTCTACCACAACGTCGGCAAGCTGCTGGTGTTCAAGCTCGGCGGCAACAAGCAGCTAACGGTCCCCCAGCTCAGGGACAGTGCGATTCCCGAGCAGCCGCCTCAGACGGCTTCTGCGGAGGAGCTGCGGCGCGGCGGTGTGCTGTACCACCAGTACTGCGCATCCTGCCACGGCCGCGATGCCCGAGGCTCCAGGAACGCCGATCTCCGCCTCATGAGCGAAGCGATGCACGACGCGTTCCAGAAGGTCGTTCTTGAGGGCCTGCTGCTGGACTTGGGGATGGACAGCTTCGCGGACGGTCTCAACTCAGAGGAGACGGAGCTCATCCGGCAGTACGTGATCTCCCGCGCGAACATCGACCGGGCATCCGCTGTCGAGCAGTAGCCAGTGCGCGTTGGGCCGTATACTCTAGTTGCTCAATTGGCTTAGGCCCCGACGCGACCATGTTCCGCAACCTTGTCACCGCCCTGATTCTGACCGCTGTGCTCGGTTCGGTGCCGGCGATCCACGCCCACCACGCCTTTTCGGCCGAGTTCGACGCCAACCTGCCGATACGCGTCACGGGTAAAGTGCTGAAGGTCGAATGGATCAATCCGCACGCTTGGGTCCACGTGGAGAGCGACCAGGATGAAAAGGTTGTCTGGGAGCTTGAGGCGGGTACGCCGAACACGCTGTTGCGACGAGGTCTGACCCGGACCCTCTTGCTTCCGGGGACCGAGGTCACGGTGCGTGGCTACCAGAGCAAGGACCGCATCTGCAATCCTAATTGCAAGGGCAGTGGACGCGATATCACCTTTCCGGACGGCCGGAATCTCTTCATGGGATCTTCGGGGACAGGGGCGCCTCGGGATGGCGCCGATCCGACCGAGCCCCCGCGTCCCTAACCGCTGGCCAGGTTGGAGCTCCGGCGCATTCCGCTGTCCGCAGTCGAAGAATTCAAGGGTCGGGTGTTCCTATCGTGCCCGGCAGACCGGGCTAGCCGCCCGGGGAGAAGTGTAGAAGACGCCGATGCCTGCTAGTCCCGCCATAGTCGCTCCAGGTTCGCGCATTGTTGTCCGCGATGCGGAATGGGTGGTGCGCCGAGTCGACATTTGCTCCGACGACAGCAAGAAGATTACCTGCGAGGGCGTCTCAGCATTGGTGCGTGGGCGGCAGGCAGTCTTCTTGGACTCCATCGACCGAAACATCGAGGTCTTGGATCCGGCGAAGACCAAGCTGATTCGGGACTCCAGCCCCGGATTCCGCATGAGTCGGCTATTCATCGAGAGCCATCTGCGGCAAGCCGTGCCGAGCGACGCTGAAATCCACGTGGGTCATCGCGCCGCGATGGACTACGTTCCGTATCAGCTCGACCCCGCTCGGCAGGCTCTTCGTCGGCCTCGGCAGCGCATCTTGATCGCCGATGCGGTGGGCCTCGGAAAGACTCTTGAGGCAGGAGTGCTCGTGGCAGAGCTCATTGCCCGTGGACGGGGCCGGAGGATTCTCGTCGTTGCGATCAGCAGCATGCTGGCGCAGTTCCAGAAGGAGTTCTGGAATCGGTTCACGATTCCGCTGATGCGGCTGGATTCGGCGGGCATCGGACGAGTTCGAAGCCGCATACCGACGAACCACAACCCGTTCTACTACTACGACAAGACGATTATTTCCATCGACACGCTGAAGCAGGACAGCGAGTACCGGGTGTACCTGGAGCAGGCTTACTGGGACATCATCGTGATCGACGAAGCGCACAACGTGGCAAGTCGCGGGACGAGGTCGATGCGCCACAAGCTAGCGAGGCTGCTTTCCAAGCGTTCGGACACGCTGATCATGCTCTCCGCAACGCCGCACGATGGTCGCGCCGAGAGTTTCGCCAGCCTGATGAACATGCTGGATCCTACGGCGATCGCTGATCCGAGCAACTTCAAGAAGGAGGACTTCAGCGGCAAGGGCCTGGTGGTCAGGCGATTCAAGAAGGACATCCTGAGCCAAGTCCGGGAGACCTTCCGCAAGCGCGAGGTTCGCGAGGTGCCTATCGACACGACGGAACTTGAGGAGGCTGCCTACTTGGAGGTGCTGAGACTCCGTCGCCTCGAATCGGCGAATTCGCGGCGGCGATCAAGGTTGTTTTCGATCAGCGTGGAGAAGGCGCTGTTCTCCAGTCCAGCTGCCTGTCTCGACACCGTCAGGAAGCGAATCTCGAAGCAGGAGAAGGTGCTGGAGCCTGCGGGAGAACGTTCCGATCATCGTTCGATTCGGGAGGAGCTGGAGATCCTTCGTCGACTGCGGAAAGCTTTGGTTGCAATTACCGACGACCGTTCTGTGGATTCCCGGTACCAGGCGCTGCTGCGAGCGATTCGGAAGGGGAAGCCGTTTCGGTGGAGGGCAAACAAACCCGACGACCGGCTGGTGATCTTTACGGAGCGGATCGCAACGCTGGAGTGGCTCAAGGAAGGACTGACGCAGGATTTGCGCCTGAAGCGTGGTCAGGTGGAGATTCTCCATGGCTCCATGAGTGACAGCGAGCAGCAGCGCATCGTCGAGGACTTTGGGAATCAGGACCGCAAGGTGCGGCTACTGATCTGCTCAGACGTGGCGTCGGAGGGCATCAATCTGCACCACCGGTGCCACCGCCTCATTCACTACGACATGCCGTGGTCCCTCATGGTCTTCCAACAGAGAAACGGACGGATCGACCGGTATGGCCAGAAGGAGTCGCCCGTCATCGTCTACTTGCTGAGCAGGAGCCGCAACGAGAGGATCCGTGGAGATCAGCGGATCATCGAGGTGCTGAAAAACAAGGACAAGCAGGCCTACGAGAACATCGGTGATCCGTCGGTGTTCATGAACGTGCACGCGGTCGAACTCGAAGAGGAGATCACCGAAAAGGCAATCGCGGAGGGCAAGAACGCAGATTCGTTCGACCGGGAGCTCGTGCCCAGGGCCAATCAAGGCGATGAGCTCATGGCTTTGTTTCTTGGAGGGGGCGAAAGCGGAGGTTCCACTGAAGACGCTCTGATGGCCGATGTGGACCAGAGTCCCGCTCAGCAGGACTTTGCGGAGCCGCCTCCGCCGCTATCGCTATTCCCCAATGATCTGGCCTACTGCGAAGCGGGTCTGCACCATCTTCGGACCATGCAGGCTTCTCTCGGGTTTGAGGTGGACCGCGCCGGCGGAGCGCTGCAGCTGGATGCTCCAGAGGACTTGCGATTTCGATATCGTGCGTTTCCGCAGCAAGTGCAGCCGGAGGATTGGAGATTCGCCTTGACGTCCAGCAAGGTGGCGATGGCGCACTCGATCGAGGAGAGCCGAAGAGACGAGAGAGCGTGGCCAGCACAGCAGTACCTGTGGAGGCACAGCCCGGTTGTCGAGTGGCTCAACGACCGCTTGATGGCGGCGTTCGGTCGCAACGAGGCGCCGGTTCTTGTGGGGGTTCCGGGCTTGGAGGAAGGCGAAGTCATCTTCGTGTTCTGCGGAGTCGTACTGAACCGCAAGAGCCATCCGAGGGTTTGCCTTTGGGGAGGAGTGGTGTTCCGCGGGAAGGAGTACAAGGGCCGCATGCCGATTGACGAGGTGCTCCAGAAGACGGGTATGGATCGGCAAGATGTTCCCAACAGGGATCTGACAATCGATCTGAAGCCACTGCAGTCGATGCTGCCGGAGGCGATTGATCAGGCACGGCTGTGGACTAGGGACGAACGCGACTCGTTTGACGAGGAGTTCAAGCCTCGCCATGATGCCGAGCTCAAGGATCTGGAGGAACTCAAGGCCAGACAGCTCTCGCACTTCGAGAGGCGACAGGCAGAGTCCCGGCAGTGGGAGAGCGTCAAGCGAGCGGAGTACGACAAGAGAACTAGCGAGATGGAAGCGGTCTTCAGCGAATACCGTGACTGGGTGAAGGACACGATGCTACTCGCGGAAACAGCGGGGATCACTCTGTTCTGTGTGATGACAGCGAAGTAGAACGCAATGGCAGCGTCAACTGAGGTAGCTCGGATCAAGGCTCGGCCTTTTTTGGCAGCAGCTTGCGGGCCCATGCATCGATTCGGTCTGCGGTGCCCCACTCGGTAAGCCTTGCGCGGATCTCCTTCGAGACCTTGACCTGTCCCGATCTTGGGATTCGGTAGTGACGGCGTTCGAAGTACCCGCCGAGCAGAGCGGCGAAGGTCAGGAACTCGGCGTCGTGGGCGCTGTGGCCGAACCGCCGGAGGGCCTCGGCGCGGTGCCCGATCGGAATGGATCGACGAAGCCTCGGAACGACGTGGGACTCTGGCCTGCCGCGGTCCACCGCGCTCATGGACGGGATCGGGCCGTGGTCAGGGACCCGTCGGATCGCCGCTGACATGCATGCGGTGGATCCGGAATCCGGCCTCGGCCCTGGCCGCGACCGCGGCACTGGGGTAGTCGGGGGTGGTGGCTTCGACGTCCACATGCCTGAGCGGATCCGAAGCGTGGTCGCCTGGCTCGCGGTGGACGGTGCGCACATCGGGCTGGACCGCCCTGCCACCGCGCTCGATCAGGTCCACTGCATCGAGGGCGGTCCTGCTTGCAGCCGCACGGTCGAGTCCGTCCCTGCACCGCTGCACCGCTGCGCCGGCGTGACCGAAACCTGGCGCCGACGTCCTCGCGGCGCATCACACGGAACATGCCGACCACCTTCCGCGCATCGACAGCGTCCTCCGCGAGACGGTGCCGGCCCCACGCGGCGACGCCCCGACCTGGATGCTGCGGCGGGCATCGGGTGGGTTCGCAGAGCGTCTCCCGGCTCGATGCGGCCAGCTCGCGCGAGACGGGCTGCGGAGATGGATCGAACCGTTCCCTCGACCAGCGGCCAGAAGCGCGCGCCGGCTGGTGCGCGGGCAGGCGCTCGAAATGGTGCCACGCGGCAACCCGAACCGCTCGAACGGTGCGTTGCATCCTGCGTCTCCCTCTTTCTGGAGCCGGAGTCGATCGGCGACCTCCGCGTTGAACGTCCTGGCGCATGGAGCAGCGCAAGGCAGTTGCATGCCAGCCCATGTTTGCCACCCCATTTTGCAAATCGTTTGCAATGAACACATTGCGGTCGTGAAATCAGGCGTGTGGCACTGCATTCCGTGCATTTTCCCTTCGTCGTCTGGGCTGGACGACGAGCTTGCGGACCCCGCCCGGCGAGGCGTCCACGCCCAGCCGCTCGTGGATCGCCCGCTGCCAGGACTCGGCCCGCGTCGCCTTGCGCGCGTGCAGCATGCGTCCGTCCGCCTGGCGGAAGACCGCGGTCACCCGCCGCTGGCCCGCCAGGCGACGGCGCAGCGTCGTTCAGCTGGCCGTCTGCCCGCCCGCCCGCAGGCGCTGCCGGACCACCGGGACCAGCTGGCAGGCGCGCACCGACAGGCACAGGTGGCCCGCGCTGCGCACGGGCCTGCGGTGGTGGATCGGGCGCAGTCCCAGTGCGCTCCCGAGGGAGCGGAGGACGGCCTCCAGGTCGGTCCGCGTCACGCAGGTGCGCCACAGCCGCTCGGCGTCCCAGCCGACGCTGTTGGCGCGCAGGCCGTGGACCCCGGGATGGGTCGCCCCGCTGCCCTCCAGCGGCTGCCGCTTCCAGGCCACCGCCGTCGCGTTGCGGCCCCTGTCGTCGGCCTGCACGTCGATCGCGCAGTGCGGGGCGGCGGACGGATGGCGGGCCTGCAGCCGTCCGATGCGCTGCCAGACCTTCTCCACGGCCTGGTCGTGCCCTGGCGCGACAGGCCCTCGTGCAGCGTCCGCAGAGCCGTCTCGAGGCGCGCGCCGGCCTGCCCCGCCATCGCCCTTTCCTTCGCCGCCCGCTGCGCGGACGCGCAGCGCAGGCGCGTCTCGCCGTTCCCGTCCGTCTCGGCGCAGGCCAGCATGCGCTGCCCGCCGGCGGTGCCGATGGCCACCGCCCGGCTCTCGTCGAAGACGCGCCGCCGCTCGCGGCGGGCCACCAGGCACTGGTGGCTCCGCTCGCGCAGCCAGGCGACGTTCCCCTCCGTGGCGAGACCCCTGTCGAGCACGACGGCCGCCTCGGGCAGCGCGTCCAGGGCCGTCGGCATGGCCTGCAGGTCGAACAGGTCGGCGGCGCGCTGGAAGAGACGCGTCTCGATCGTGTCGCGGTGGCGCAGCAGGCGGTCGCTGGCGTGGTGCAGGGCGTTCCGGCCCATGGTCTCGCAGTCGCAGCCGAGCGGCTCGTCCAGGGCGCTGCGCTGGGGCAGCCAGTGCCACGCGGCGCGCTCGGAGGCCGGCGCGGCCATGCGGCCGACGAGGCTGCCGAGGACGGCGGCGCGCTGCGCACCGGACAGGCCCAGCTCCTCGAGCAGGGACGGCGGACGGAGCTGCCGCATGGCCCACAGGGCGACGTGCTCGACGCCGACCGAGCGCGGGCGGACCAGCTCCAGGGAGTCGACGCCGTCGGCCGGGGCCGCCGGGCCACGGGTGAGACGCCGGCCTGCACCAGCTGGGCGGCGCTGCGCTGGGCCTCGTCCTCGACCGCTGGGGAGCAGGCCCCGAGCTCGCGGGACCGCTGGGGAGCGAGGATGCGCTCGACGCGGGCGCACAGCGCCGGCCCGTCCCCGCGCGGCAGGGCGACGTGGCGGCCGAGGCGGTGGGTGAAGTGGGGCTCCTGGCCCCTGGCGCGGGGGCGGGTGGGGGTCCGGCGGACGAACAGGCTCCGATGGGAGCAGGCCCTGGGACGGGAGTCAGGGAATTGCAAGTTGTTGTGGCACTGCATTTGGGGTTTCACGAGGCTGGCCATGGAAAACCAACGACTTGCAGCGCAAAACACGCCGAATTCGGCCAGAATCGCTCCTCGCTTGGCGAACTTGGGCTAGGAAGCCGTGGTGGAACTCTTCGACGCCCGGCAGGACATGCCAGCGCTCATCGGGAAGGTCGCCTGAACGCCCCCTCCCCGACCCGTTCTCCGCACGCCGTGGCAGGGCAGGCAGGTCTATGTCTCGAGGTTCGAGGCCTCCGGTCTCCTCTCCGGCCTAGCTTCCAAGGCCCGGAGCTTCGCTTCGAGCCCCTCGCGCAGGCGGCGCTCGGCCAGTCGCCCCGCTCTCTCCTTCTCCGCCCTCGCCCTCTCCTTCTCCGCCCTGCGTCCGCCTCCTCGGCCCTGGCTCCGCCTCTCGCCCTCGCCCTCTCCTCCTCGGCCCTGGCTGTGGCACGGTCACCCCTGGCCACGGCCTCAGGCAGGGACTCAAGGTACTGCTTCGCCCCGGGATCCCACAGCCGCAGCCTCTCCCCGTCGAACACCATCTCCAGCCCGAGAACGGCGCTGCGCAGGCGCACTTCCCCCGCACCTCCGCTCTCCGCCGCAATCTCCTCGTAGCGCTCCCCCTGCAGCCGCAGCCCCTGCAGCCGCACCTCGTGCAGCCCCCCGCTCGGGTCGTACAGCCAGTACTCCTCGACCTGCAGCCACTGGTACAGCTCCCGCTTGTGCGTCCGGTCGTTGTCCGCGGTGGACCGCGACGCCACCTCCAGCACGAACTGCGGCACTCTCCCCTCCTTCCACACCAGGTACGAGTCCCGCGGCGGCTCCCGCCGCACGCCGAGCGCCACGAAGACGTCCGGCGCCACTCTGACGTCCGGATTGCCCTTCTCGTAGTAGAGCAGCAGGTCGCCGCCCACCAGCACGTCCTCGCGCCACGCGAAATGGTGCTCCAAGGCAGGCAGGATCGCGTCCAGCGCCCGCCGCTGCCTCTGGTTCTCCGCCACGGGACGCCCGTCCGAACTAGGGTATTCGACAGCCTCCGGGACCGTCTGCGGAGGCCGCCACGCCACCCGCCGCGGCTGCGCCACGGGCACCACCACTTGCTGGTCGACAAGCCCGCGCGCACCGTCGCCTCCCCGCTCCGGCACGCTCGCATTGTATACCCGGGCATGCCCGCACCGGCGCGCAACCGCCGCCATCGCCGTCGGCCACCCAGCCATGGCGCGCCAACGCCCCGTCGCGGCGCCATGCTGCCAGCGGACGGGGAACGGCGCCAGTCGCACGCGAGCGACGCTGCTGCATGCGGCGCCGAGTGTGCGGCGAGCCAGTCCGTGTCCTGCTGCGCGCAGCCTCCGGGCTCCTCTCCGACATGGGCTTCCAAGGCCCGGAGCTTCGCTTCGAGCCCCTCACGCGGGCGGCGCCTGGACAGCCGTCCCGCTCTCTCCTGCTTGGCCTTGGCTGTGCCACGGTCGCCCGCCGCTGGCCCGCCAGGCGACGGCGCAGCGTCGTCCAGCTGGCCGTCTCCCCGCCCGCCCGCAGGCGCTGCCGGACCACCGGGACCAGCTGGCAGGCGAGCACCGACAGGCACAGGTGGCCCGCGCTGCGCGCGGGCTTGCGGTGGTGGATCGGGCGCAGTCCCAGTGCGCTCCCGAGGGAGCGGAGGACGGCCTCCAGGTCGGTCCGCGTCACGCAGGTGCGCCACAGCCGCTCGGCGTCCCAGCCGACGCTGTGGGTGCGCAGGCCGTGGACCCCGGGATGGGTCGTGCCCTGGCGCGACAGGCCCTCGTGCAGCGTCTGCAAAGCCGTCTCGAGGCGCGCGCCGGCCTGCCCCGCCATCGCCCGCTCCTGCGCCGCCGCTCGCGGCTGGCCACCAGGCACTGGTGGCCCCGCTCGCGCAGCCAGGCGACGTTCCCCTCCGTGGCGAGACCCCTGTCGAGCACGACGGCCGCCTCGGGCGGCGCGTCCAGGGCCGTCGGCATGGCCTGCAGCGTGCCGCCCTCGGCGACGTTGCCGGCCAGGACCCTGGAGCGGCGCACGAAGCCGCTGGCGTCCAGCACCAGGCCCAGCGTGAGCAGCGGACAGTCGTGGCGCTTCTCCCTGGAATGGCCGCGGCGGGCCAGCGGCTGCCGGTCCGCCGCGCCCTCCAAGCACGTGCTGGTCCGGTCGTACAGGGTGACGGTGGGCTGCAGGTCGAACAGGTCGGCGGCGCGCTGGAAGAGACGTGTCTCGATCGTGTCGCGGTGGCGCAGCCAGTGCCACGAGGTGCGCTCGGAGGCTGGCGCGGCCATGCGGCCGACGAGGCTGCCGAGGACGGCGGCGCGCTGCGCACCGGACAGGCCCAGCTGCTCGAGCGGGGACGGCGGACGGAGCTGCCGCATGGCCCACAGGGCGACGTGCTCGACGCCGGCCGAGCGCGGGCGGACCAGCTCCAGGGAGTCGACGTCGACCCGCGGCAGGGCGGCCGACGGGTCGTCGGCGCCGTCGGCCGGGGCCGCCGGACCCACGGGGGAGACGCCGGCCTGCACCAGCTGGGGGGCGAGGATGCGCTCGACGCGGGCGCACAGCGCCGGCCAGTCCCCGCGCGGCAGGGCGAAGTGGCGGCCGAGGTTGCGCAGGGTGCGCTGGCGCACCCTGGAGCCGCAGCGCACGGAGCGGACGAGGCGGTGGGTGAAGTGGGGCTCCTGGCCCCTGGCGCGGGGGCGGGTGGGGGTCCGGCGGACGAACAGGCTCCGATGGGAGCAGGCCTTGGGGCGGGAGGCAGAGAATTGCAAGTTGCCATGGCACTGCATTTGGGGTTTCACGAGGCTGGCCATGGAAAACCAACGACCTGCGGCGCAAAACACGCCGAATTCGGTCAGAATCGCTCCTCGCTTGGCGAACTTGGGCCAGTGCACCGCAGCATGAAGACATGACACGGCTCGTGAAGACGATGGGCGGGCCGTTCACCCGCAACTTCGTGCAGTACAGGTTCGACGCCGTTGCCCCGGACGACTTCGCAGGGGCGAGGGCTGTCCTCGACGTACAGTACAAGCTGGTGGTCGACGGAGAGGGCGCCGACGAGAATGACGGTGCACCGGTTCAGGAGCTATACGACATCCGGACCGACGACCGCGAGACCAGCGACATCGCGGCCGATCACCCGGACGTCATGCAGCGGCTCGACGAGCATCTGCAGGCTTGGCAGCAGTCCATTCTCAAGAGTTTGACGGGCGCAGACTAATCCTAGACCGGACTCTTCGCTGTGCATGGCGGCCAGCGAAGCCGCCGCAAAGAATCCCTGACGGGTTGAGCGGTCACCCACGGCCGGAGCGTCCCGCCTCCCCACAACCGCCCCGCGCCGCCTCGCTCGACCTAGTAGGCCTCGCTGCGTCCACCCGCGGCCCAGGCCACTCAAGCTTCTGTTGGTCGCCTCTCTCCCCGGCCTTGACTTCTGCGCTCCTATCCGCCATCATGCTGCACTCCCAGCGGTAGCGACCGCCTCCGTCGCATCCCTCTTGGTTCACGCTTCTGCAAACACTCCAGAGATCGGCCTTGCGCCTCATGATTCCCTTGGTCGAGTGTGCGCAGGGACTGCGGAGTTCCCATGCTTCGACGGCTGGCTGGCAATGCGTGCCGCTCCGCAAGCGCAGTGCTTGGTTTGCCGGACGCCGGGGACCAGGCCGGATCCCCTTGAGTCTCGAGAACTGTGTTGATGCGGCCTGGGACTCCGTCGACAGCTCCGGTCTTCATCGTCGGCACCGGAAGGTGCGGGTCGACGATGCTGTCCGAGATTGTCCGGGAGCATCCAGATCTGCTCAGCGTCTCCGAGTTTTTCACCTCGCTGGCCAGCAAGGCGTTCCTCGGACGCCGACTGACAGGGCAGGCGGCCTTCCACCGGCTCAACACGATGCAGCCGGAAGGGCGGGCCATGGTCGAAAACGGCATGCAAGTGGACGAATTCCTGTACAAGTTCACTCCGCACTCGCGATACCAGCCGCACAACTTGCCACCAATCATGGGCTCGACGATGCCTCACCTCACGGACAGTCCCGAGGGAACGTGGGATGAACTCGCCGCAGCGCTTCGCGAGAGGGCCGAGGAGACGGTCGCCGATCAGTACCGGTTCGTGTTCGAGTGGCTCGCTCGTCGCTTCGGAAAATCGGTCTGGGTCGAGCGGTCCGGGGCTTCGCTGCCGTTCGTGCCTACGATCGCACGGCTGTTCCCGGACGCACGGTTCGTGCATATCTACCGAGATGGCAGGGACGTGGCGCTCTCGATGCATCGCCACCACTACTTTCGCTGGCGCGTGCTGGCCGCAAGGCGAATGCGCCGGGTCGGCATCGATCCGTTACATCCGTTCAACCTGCCCGGCACGAGTCCTTGGATCCCCATCCTAAGTTGGATTTGGTTCAAGTTCTTCTTCTCCGCCGACCGCTACCGGCGGGAAGTCATTGAGCTTCCGTGGTTTGGGCAGTTCTGGAGCGACATGATCGTGCAGGGAACGGCTCATCTGAACGCCTTGGCCCCGGAGCGGGTTCTGGCGATGTCCTACGAGAGCGTCCTCGCCCGTCCACGCGAGGAACTGACCCGGTTCATTCGTTTCGTCGGTCCCGACTTCGAAGACTCGCGTTGGCTCGAGAACGTTGTCCCTCTCGTGCGCCCGCAGAAGCCTCGCTGGCCGGGGGTTCGTACGGAAGAGTACGGGGCCTTGGCGGATGCGTGCCAAGCGGGCCAGTCGTTGCTGGGCTACAGCAACTGCACGCCCGGGTGAGAAAGCCCATGGATCTAATCAGAGACGCAGGCGCGTCGCCCTTTCCGGCCCTGTCACCAGAACGGATCGCCGCGGCTCGGACCAAGCACGGACACGCGGTCGACACCTACCTTGAGCACCTGCGCATGGGGGACCCGCTGGCCGACGAACTCGTGATCTGCATCGAGCGGCTCGAGCGCCGGCAGGGAGTCCACATGTTCTTGCAGGCGCTCGACAAGGGGGTCGATTCCGTGGACAGTCCCCCGCGCGAACTTGTGGCGCTCTTCGAGGAACTTGATCGGGTCCCGTTCTGGATCGACTGGGAGAGGATGAACCTTGCTAGCGCGAAGATCATGCGGAATGCGCTGGTGCCGGCCATGACACTGGCGGTCTACGCTCTGCCTCATGCCTACCTCTCGACCGGCAACAAGCCTCTTGGGTATTCGAACGCTCTGGTGAATCAGACTGCACGGCGCTATGCCATCACGACGCGGTTCCTGACAGAGGTCTTCATACCGGGCAATATGCGGCGTCACGCGGACGGGTTCAAGTTCACGGCCATCACGCGGCTCCTGCATGCGCGCATCCGCCGCAAGATCCTCCTGCACGACAGCTGGAACCCGGATTGGGGAGTGCCGCTGAACCAAGCCCACTTGGCGATGGGAACGATCATCTTTTCGTTCTATGTCATCGATGGGATGAAGCGCTTGGGCGCACGGGTGACGGACGAGGAGATGAACAGCATCCTGCTTGTGTGGCGTTACGTCGGCTACCTCTTCGGCATCAATGCCGACGTGCTGTGCTCGACCAAGGCGGAGGCGCGACGCCTCATCGAGGTGGCATACAGCCTGGAATTCGATCCGGACGACGACGCCAGACGCTTGTGCAGGGCTCTGATCGAGTCCGCTCCGGAGTTCATGAACGTGGGGAACCAGTTCTTGGCACGGAAGTTCGTGGAGATCCTGTATGCGCTGTCGAGAAGATTGCTGGGCGACCCGCTGGCGGATCGATTGGGATATCCCAAGCAAAAGCGACACTTGCACTGCATGGCGGGGATCGCGCTGACAGGGTTGTTCGAACGCGTCCCGTGGCTGGTGCCGCCCCAGCTCCGGGAATACATGGGAGTGAGCTTCTGGATCGAGCGGGCCGACTACGATCTGCGGGCGTACGGACTCGACATGTAGGCGTGGGCAGCCCGGTCCGTGGAAAGCGACACCGGTGCTAACGGGCCCTCACCCTGACGGGAAGGCCGTTTCTGAAGGCGTAGGACGCTATGGTATTCAACTTCGGAAATTCCTCTGAGGTCGGGTCGACCTGCCATCGCTGGGCGATGCTCGTCAGGGCGCACTTCAGGTTGGTCTGGGCGAACGCCTCACCGGCGCAGTCGCGGGTCCCCGCGCCGAACGGCATATACGCGCAGCGCGGCCGAGCAGGCTGGGTATCGAGCCAGCGTTCCGGTCGGAACCTCTCAGGTTGCCGGAAATAGCGCTCGTCCCTCTGCGATGAGAAGTAGCAGATCTGCACGTTCGTGCCGGCGGGAATGAAGAAATCTCCGAGGGTGCAGTCCTGTGTCGCCTTCCGTCCCAGATAGTAGGCTGGCGGGGCAAGGCGCAGGACCTCGGCAATCACCGCACCTGTGTAGCGGAGGCGACTACAGGCGTCAATGTTCGGGACTTCTCCGCTCAGCGTCTCGTCCACCTCACGCTCCATCCGTTGACGCACCGCGGGATTGCGTGAGAGGTAGTACGTTGCCCAGGAGATCGTGGCCGCCGTTGTGGTGGTGGATGCGATCATCATCTCAACGACGCTGTCGACCACGTCTTCCACGCTGCAGACGTACTCCCCGGCGTCGTCGATGGCGCGAGCTAAGTACGACACGAGGTCTGATCGAGGGGCTCCATCGGCGCGAGCGGACGCAACCAATGAGGCCACCTGATCGGCCACATCCCTGTAGGCGCCCCAGAGCCGGGGAAGCGAGGAGAGGATCAAGCGACGCAGCCCACGACTCGGTATCACAGCGGTGCCGATGTCGACGAGGCACAGTCTGAGCACCCGCTGGAGCGTTTCGGTGTCGACTTGGACGTTGTCTCCCAGGAAGATCTTGCGGGACACGGAAAGGATTAGATCGTGTGCCGCGACCTCCATGTCGAAGACTTCGCCGTCTTTCCATCCGTCCCTCACTGCCACCGCTTGTTCGGCCATGACGGAGCAGTGGGCGGGGAGCGTCTTCGCGAGGAAATACGGCTGGATCAGCCGCCTCCGCTGCTTGTGCTCCTCGCCGTCTCCTGTGATCGTCGTCGGCCGAGGCAGGATCAGGCTTCGCTTGTACATGAAACCCTTGTCGAACGCCGTCCTCTTGGCGTAGAGAACCTCCTCGATCAACGCAGGATCGGAGACGACACAAAACTCGACACCGAGGATCTTGTATCGAACGATTGGGCCGTACTCACGCTGGAGCGATCGGAAGAGTCCGAGCGTATCCCTGAATCTGGCGATCAGGTTGCTGAGGCGGCGCCCGGGCACTAGGGGCGGCAGCATCGTCCGGTCGACGCCATCAGAGACTAACGCGGTTCCCGCGGCTGACTGGTCGGCCATGGCTGGTTGATCGGCTCCTGCGTCGCTGAGACACAACTGATGACTCAACCCGCCCGAAACGCCACCTTACTACAGGACACCCAATCTCCTTGCACTTGGCGCTCGCAAGCCGTGTTCATCGCTGCCCGTCCAAGTACGGCGGCTAGCGCCTGTCGGCCTGCACCGACTCATCGACGTGGCAGCCGCCACGCTGCGGTTGCCTAGGGATCTGGGGTCCGTTCGGACGTGACGTTGCAAGTCCCTCTGCTTGATGGGCATCCAGGTGCGCCGAATGCCCTTCGGCGAACGGAACCTGAATGGCGCGGACATCCCCAATCTCGTGGTCGCCGCCTAGCCCATGTTTGCCACCCCATTTCATCAGTCGTTTGCAATGAGAACATTGCGGTCACCGAATCAGGCGTGTGGCACTACATTCCGTGCATTTTCCTTCGGCGTCTGAGCTGGACGATTAGCTTGCGGACCCCACTAGGCGAGGCGTCCACGCCCAGCCGCTCGTGGATCGCCCGCTGCCAAGCCTCGGCCCGCGTCGCCCTGCGCGCGTGCAGCATGCGTCCGTCCGCTTGGCGGAAGACGGCGGTCACCCGCTGCCCTCCAGCGGCTGCCGTGCCCTCCAAGCAGGTGTTGGTCCGGTCGTGGAGAGTGACGGTGGGCTGCAGGTCGAACAGGCCGATGGCGCGCTGCGGACCGGACAGGCCCAGCTCCTCGAGCAGGGACGGCAGACGGAGCTGCCGCATGGCCCACAGGGCGACGTGCTCGACGCCGACCGAGCGCGGGCGGACCAGCTCCAGGGAGTCAACGTCGACCCGCGGCAGGGCGGCCGACGGGCCCACGGGGGAGACGCTGGCCTGCACCAGCTGGGCGGCGCTGCGCTGGGCCTCGTCCTCGACCGCGGGGGAGCAGGCCCTGGGGCGGAAGTCGGGAAATTGCAAGCTGCCATGGCACTGCATTTGGGGCTTCAGGGAGGCCAGCCATTGAAAGCCAACGACTTGCGGCGCAAAACACGCCGAATTCGGCCAAAATCGCTACTCGCCTAGTGAACTTGGGCTAGTAGGGCGTGGACTCAAGCGGTTCACGCACAGCGGCGACGGTGCAGCGGACCGACACCCTTTTCGCGGCGACCGAGGTCGTCGGCAAGGCAGCACCCGCAGACGTTGACGGTCGGTTGTTCGCCCCTTGGCTGTGGGGCGACATAGACGCGCGCAGCGGGGCCATCTTCATGACGGACAGCGGAGGGCTAAGACTGTGAGCTGCGGCCAATGGGGCTGGCGAGGAGCGGGTGACTGAGAAGTGGGGCCGCGACCCCAGTCCAGGGCGTCAGTTCGCCACCTTGAGGAAGCACGGGCCAGGGAGGAGTGCTGCCGGCTACAGTGCGCACCAGAAGGGTTGGATTTCCTCGAGCTGGGCGAGGCCGCTCAGAGCGTCCGATAGCCGGGGAGGGGCTGTCACTTGGAGGAGATGAACCGTTTGAGACGGTCGATATACTCCACCAAGGTGTGGGCGGCGGGACAGGATCTCCCGGCGGCACAGCTTCGCCTGCACCCGCCATGCTCCGCATATCCGCAGAGAGTTCCCGCGGACCGTCTCGATCCGACAAGTCAGCACCGCATTCCCGCGCGCCCAGCCGTCCCTGCGCTCCCCGAGTTCAGCTGCGCCCACTTCAACCGGCGCTGCACAGTGTCCTTCGAAACGCAGAACTCCTCCCCCCCCCCCCCTTCGGCCACCTGCCCGACCTGCGCCCGGAACTCCGTCGGACGGGGCTTCGCACGGACTGGCCTCTTCTATGCCTTGTGGCCTACTTCGGTCGTGGCCCCGCCACCTCCTGACCAGCCAGCCAGCGAGGCCGCGGACTGAACCAAGGGCCACCGGTCGAACTCCCCTGCTCTTCCGCGAGGCAGCCCATGAACCGGCCCAGGAAGATACCGTTGAACACATTGAGGACCGAGCCGAAGCGAAGTCGCAGACGAAATGGCGTCAGGGGCCATCGGGACGAATGGTCGGGAACACGAATCGACCTGGTACGTGCATGACGGGCCAGCACAGTCGACCGCGCATCCGCCGACCGAGACAGGTGCCGCCGTGGCGCCCCACCTGTTCCCAGTGGTTCAGCCCCGCAATGAAGGCAGGCAACCAGAGCTCGGCCCGCAACGGCACCAACCACCCGGCTCTGGTGTGCGTCGCGGTCAATCGAGCATGCCCCGGTCCTGAAACCAGCGGAGCGAACCGCCGCCGGAATCCTCTAGGGGGCGAGCCTGGTATCGGGGTTCGCTCCACCCGGAGAATGCGTCGACCGATTGCGCAAATTCGCGCACCAGTTCCGGCGAGTTGCGTGCATACATCTGTGGCTTGCGACGTAGAGCCGCGTAGACGCGGATGGCCAGCGGCGCGAGGGCCGCGAGGGAAAAGAACACGACGGAGGACGCCTTACGCACCGCAGACCGCGGAGGTGGCGGCCATGACGCACTTGGCTCCGCAGGCACTGGCTCCGTGGGAGGATAGCCGAGCCGTCACATAGTCTGTCGACCTGCAACGTCCAGCTTCGCATCGGCGACATTGCGTTTGGCTTCCGTGAGTGAACCTGCTGCGTCTCGATGGCCCGGCACTGTACCCTACGGAATTCCGTAGACCGGTTGAAACGAGGCCCGCCATGCAAACGAAGTCCCTCGCAATTCGGAGAGCGATGCGCTGGCTCTGCCTGTCGTGCGCGCTCCTCGCTTCGCCCGTCGCTTCCGATGGACAGTCCATCCGAGTCACACTGCTGGGCACTGGGACGCCCAATCCCCACCCAGAGCGCTTCGGACCCGCAACCTTGGTGGAGGCAGGTTCGCAGAAGCTTCTGTTCGACGTTGGGAGGGGCGCCACGATTCGTCTGAACCAGCTCGGCATACCGTTGCGTGACGTCTCGGCTGTGTTCATTACCCACTTTCATTCCGACCACTTGGTGGGCCTCGCGGATCTTTGGCTGGTCGGATGGCTTCCACCCAACTATGGTCGCCGCCGGGAGCCGCTCCGTATTTGGGGGCCGGTCGGCATGGGCCGGATCACAGCCGGACTGGAGCAGGCTTATCAGGCCGACATCAACATCCGAGTCAAGGACGAGGCCCTTCCGCGAGAAGCTGCCAGCTTTGACGTGACGGAGTTCGGCGAGGACGGACTCGTCTATGAGAGGGAGGGAGTGAGGGTGTCGGCCTTCGCAGTCGATCACGGCGACGTCATCAAGCCGTCCTACGGCTATCGGGTGGACTTCGCGGGAAGATCGGTGGTGATTTCGGGCGATACGCGGTTCAACGAGAACGTGATCGCGGCGGCCAAGGGAGCGGACCTGCTCGTGCATGAAGTCGTAGCGATCCCCCAGAAACTGTTCGCCGTCAATCCCGACATGAAGCGGGTCGAGGCCCACCACACCACCCCGGAGGAAGTGGGGATAGTTCTCTCCAAGGCTGCGCCAAGACTGGGAGTGCTGTCTCACTACGTGCTGACAGCGGGTCCGGGCATCCCCCCGCTCACACTCGACGATGTCCTTGCGCGAGTGAAATCCACCTACTCCGGCCCCGTCGTCGCGGGACGGGACTTGATGACGATCGAAGTGGGCCAGTCGGTCTCTGTCGCCGGGGATCGGTAGCGGGCCGAATCCGAACACCGTGGGCTGGCAATGGAACTACGGGCTAGGCTCGAGCACTAGGAAAGCGACTTTCAACGAACCTCATGCCGCCTCAGACCATCGGCGCCTAGGCGGCCGTGGACGCCGAACCCCCAACGCCTGAAGCGTGACAGCGAAGGCTTCCGGCCGCCGCAGAAGGACCGCATCGTCGATCGCCGAGCAGCACGTCCATCGCCCAGACGCGCTGCCGCTTGGGGTCCGTAGTGGCCCCTCGGCGCTCGGCGATCAGTTCGCCAGGAGCTTCCGGGCGGTCCGCCTCGCGTCGTCAAGACCCTCGACGATCTGCTCGTCCGGCAGATGCTCCAGGATGTCCAGACCCTCCAGCGTCTCGGCCACGGCCCCCTGCAGGCCCATGGCGATGAACTCGGTGTGCTCCCGCGCCGCGACCTGCATGAGCTTCTCGATCAGCATGGCCGCACTGTCGTCCAGGTATGTCGCCTCCGAGAAGTCGAAGATGACGATCTGGTGGTCCTTGATGTCCGAGCCGACCACCGTGGCCAGCTTGTGCGACGAGGCCACGGTGAAGCTCCCCTTGAACTTCACCAGCCCCACCCGCGCACGGTAGGGGTCTTCGTCGGAAGACTCGCGGCCGGCGGCGAAGAACGTCTGGTCCAGGATCGGGACGGACACCACGCTGTGCAGTTCCAGATCCTCAAGCTGACGGGCATGCGTCATGCCGGCAGCGATCAGACCGATCGCCACCGCCGTGACCAGGTCGACGAAGAGCGTGAGCCCCAGGGTCATGAGCATCACCATGAGGTGCTCGCGCCGCATGCGGTGCAGCCGGTAGAGCAGCCGCCAGTCGACGATGTCGAAGCCGACGCGGACCAGCACGCCGGCCAGCGCCGCGAGCGGAATCGGCTCGACGAACCGGCCCAGGCCGAGAATCAGCGCCAGCAACAGCACGGCTCGCAGAACGCCGGACACCTGCGTCTGTCCACCAGCCCTGATGTTGGTGACCGTGCCCATGGTGGCGCCGGCCCCGGGCAGCCCGCCGAAGCAGCCCGCCACCATGTTCCCGACGCCCTGGCCGACAAGCTCCCTGTTCGCGTCGTGGCGAGTGCCGGTGAGGGAGTCCGCCACCAGCGAAGTGAGCAGGCTGTCGACCGATCCCAGCAGCGCGAGGATCAGGGCGGGCTGGATGGCGCCCATCAGGAACCCAGGGGTTGGCAACTCCATCTGGAAGGCGGGCAGCCCCAGCGGCACGGACCCGATCACGGGTGCGCCCTCAAGCCACGTCACGCCAATCAGCGTGCCCACGGACAGCGCCACAAGCGGCGCGGGCAGCAGTCGCCTCAGTCGACGCGGCCACAGCGAAGCGATCAACAGCGTGGTGGCGCCGATCGCGAACGCTTCCAGGTTGACGTTGCCGATCGCCTCCGGCAGGGAGCGCATCGCTCCCACGGCGCCGCCCTCCGCGCTCGGCGCACCGAGGCACGGCAGGATCTGCATCGTCACGATGATCATGCCCACGCCGGACATGAAGCCCGAGACCACGACATACGGCGTGTACGCCACGAACCGCCCAATCCCGCATAGACCAAGGAGCGCCTGCAGCAGACCCGCAAGCACAACGACGCTAAGCGCCTCGGACAGGCTTCCGGCGTGGCTTGCGATGATCGCGGCCATCGCCACGGTCATGGGAGCCGTGGGGCCGGAGATCTGCGACTTCGTTCCTCCGAAGACGGAGGCGAAGAAACCGACGGCGACGGCGCCGTACATGCCGGCGGCCGCTCCCATTCCCGAAGCCACTCCAAAGCCGAGCGCTACGGGAAGTGCCACGATCGTTGAGGTAATCCCTCCGAAGAGATCCCCTCGAAACGTCTTCAGGTCGTACTGCACTTCAATTGAGCAAGAATCAAGCCAGTCTTCCGAGGAGCATGCGATTCGTACTGTGCCGACGTTCGCCCTTGCCATCGGACGACATGCCGATAGCCATAGGATGGTACCAGCAAGCCGCGCAGGCGTGAAGGCGTCCTCAACCGTCGCCGAAGGTGCTTCCAGGAGTACGCAAGCAGTCGGTGGAGTGGCTGCGGAACTGTGGACGGTCCGCCCTGCCCTAGGGGCCCCGAAGTGTCTCGCAATGCGCCACGGACCCGCCGACTCCCTGGGCCGGATCGCCCGCACGTGGTCCAGTGGCCGTGGCAAGACGCTTCGTGACGGCGACAGCCTTGACGGCTAGAAGGGTATCCGGACCGGATTTGGCTGAGCGGCGTCCCAGTGTTCCACAAGGCCGCCCTGCTCCGTTGGGAGGGGTCGCGCCTGCGGTGGGCGCACAATGCCGGGCAACGTCAATCGCCCCATGGACGGCACCGACCACGCCACCGATGCGGAACACCTTCCGCGCTCCCCGGCAGACTGCTCCCACCGCTTCCATCGCCGCAGCAACCTGGGTGCCATGGTCGGACGACCGGTGGACGCCGCGGCTCGCCAACTACGACGTTCCGTCGACGGCCTGAGACTGGATCAGGTTCGTATGTGTAGTCAATAGTGGTGGAGGAGAGACGAACCGTTGTCGGTGCTGCTAGGAGAGATGCCAAGAGCCTTGATGGTGCCGATCTTCCGTCGCCTGTCACACTCAATTGCCGTCGGCGACAGAATGCCAGTTTCTGATCAGCAACCCCAAACTATGACGTTCTTGTTGCCAGTCGTCTCAGACCGACGGAACAGCTTCTTATGCCATGACTTGGTCGTCAAGCGATCGAATATGACCAGATGGCCCTCGGTCGAGCCACGGCGATCCATGTACTGAGCCGTCTGAGAGACTCCCGTAGTCATAGTCGTCTCCAGACTCCCTCTCAGCAGCTTGCATTCGATGACGATTCTCTGCTCTTCTTCCGGCTCTGGGACATCTCCAGCCACTGGCCAGACGACGAAAGGTCCGTTCGCAGCCGACCCAATCCGTACTTTCGCTCGATTCGTCCGCCACCGTTAACGATCCTCTGCAGGAACGCCTGGAGCAAGAGCTGTGGCCCCGCTTCCCGATAGCCAAACCTGTCCACCCAGTGCTCGGAGTTCTCTCTGCAATACTGCTGAAACGACGCGAGCAGAACTTCGATGCGCAGCCGCCCGTCAGCCGCGACATCCATCTCCCACCTATCGGTCACCGACACTTGCGCGGCATTCGAGATCTCTCGCGGAATCACCTCTCGGTAGATTGGATTGGCAATCTCCACAGGCCCACTGCGGCTCACGAGTCCGAGATCGCGGACATACTGCAAGTCATCGTTCTGGATGCGACTCAAGTCAGTTCCGTTCAAGAGCGGCTCGACAACTCGCCTCACTCGCGGCTCTTGGAGTTTGTCAGCGAGTTGGTCAATGTGTGTCACACCGCGGGATCAGGGACTCTCTGGCACTCTGAACATCGTGGGACGTTACGGCCCGACGCCGGTCGAGTGCCCCCCGTTCTCAAAACAGACCGTGCGCGCCAAGGCATTCACGAGCCATGGCTGGCCATGCGTTAGATTCCATATCGCTGCAAGAGCGTTCTTTGTGAATGCTTGACCAGTCGCCTCAGTATGCTGACCTAGCAGTGCGAGGACTTCATCGCGGGCGAAGTCGCCGAGACGTATGGACTCGGTCTTGATGTTGAATGCGCTACCTACCAAGACGACCTCATTGGTTGAACCAAACCGGATCCTGTAGTCACGCACATCTCGTACTCCACAAAGGACAACACTGTGCGGAAAACATTCCGGGCGATCTGCGTAACCTGTTCGCAGCTCTCGCAGCACTGAGATCAAGGTGTCACCGACCAGAGAATCGACTTCGTCGATAAGCAGCACTCGGGGGCCTGCGTTGGTCGCACACCACCGCCCCAAGGTCCGCATCAAGGCAGTTTCGGGGCCGACTCTCTCCAAGATCTCGGGCCAGCTCCGGTCGACGAACGCGTCCCCGAGCGTTAACTCGGTCTCGTAGCCAAGACTGGACAAGACCGCCCTGATCCCGGCACGCACATCCTCTCGCGCAGCTTGGGCGGATTCTATGTTCACGTGGACGGAACGATACGGTAAGGAGCGATTCAGGTGGTCGCGCAGTGCCCGTTCCTGGGGCGCGTGCCGGCACGGTTCGGCTATCCCAAGCTGCGCCGTCCCGACAAGAGCCTGGGCGGCGCTCCGGAACGGAGGTGGTGGATCCGCCATGCCCGCAGCGGATCTCCTCCGTGAAGTGTGCCATTTTCGATTGACACTGACATCCCGGCCGCCTCTCCGGCTGCGGCTGGCGCCGCTTCCCGATGCGCCGCTGCGTCGCTTTCCTTCGGCACCGCCTTGCGCCGGTAGCGCTCCGTGCCGTGCAGACGGTGCAGCTGCCCGTTCGAGATGTTCGCCAGGCGCGCGTGGCGCTCGTCCCCGAAGACTTCGTGGGCCCGCTTCAGCAAATGCATCGTCCGTGGGCCCGGTCCGTCTCCGCCAGCAGGTCGATGTCCTGCGGCAGGTACTTGCACCGGAACGGCCATCCCGGCCGCCGCCGGTCGCGCACCTCCCCGTCCACCCGCCAGCGCCGGATCAGGCGGTCCACCTGAGTTAGACCCTTGCAGGAGCACACCGTCCGCTCGGCGCGTCGATGTCAATCGAAAAGATGGCGCAAACCCCGGGGAAGATCCACCGCGGGCATGGCGGACGAGTCGGGGCTGTTCCGGAACGGCACCCAGCGCTGGGCGGTGGAAGTAGGGGGTCGGAGACCGCCGCTGAGCGGGATGCCGTCAGCCAGCACACCGCGCCATTCCGCGAAGCTCTTGTTCGAGGTCAACACAGTCGAGGCCCATTTGTGGCGGGCGCTGACGAGCTGGAGGAACAGCGTCGCTCCGCCTCGTCGACCACCAGCAGCGCCAGATGAGATGGGTCGGCAGCCGCAGGCGCCACGCCAGCTGTCCCGTCGCCCAAGCCTCTTCCAGGGACTCCTCCGGACCCACCAGCGTGCCGAAGTAGCACTCGGCGTAGCGGTACGGCCAGATAGTGACACTTCTACCAGCGACCTACGTGCGACCGACGGGACAAGATTGATCGGTCCGATGCCATTGCACTGCCGGATTCGACGACGGACTTGCTACTCGTGCTGATGCGAACGCTGTCCAGCGTATGGGAGGAGTTCTGAGGATAGAACGACTACATAGCGGGATCTCAGCAGAGTCTGTCGGCATGCGGCGTCCGTCCTAGTTGCATCTATGGAACTGATCATAAAGAGGTTTTCGTAGAATTACCTCGATCCTGAACCGTACCGGTGACATAACTGTGCAAGCGGAGTGCCTCCGCCAGCATGTGGGGCTCACACTTTCGTCGGGTGTCTTGGACCCGCAATGTCGACCCGTATGCCGGAACCACTTTTCGTAACGTCGGCAGTGCCCTCTGCTGGAAGGGCGGCGCGACTCGCGTCACGGAGCGCATGGACGTCGGGCGTCATGATCTCGACTCCAGCGTCATGGAGCTCATCGAGTATGTTACGCCGCAGCTCGGCATAGATCGCTCCCATCTGGTCAGCACGATCTGTATAGGCGTGCAGTTCGTAGACGACAGCGAAGTCGCCTAGGGCCTTCGGCCAGACGTAAGGCACGGGCTCGGCGAGGATGCCCGATGTTCGTACTGCGGCTTCCTTCAGGAGGTCTTCGACCTTGCTCCAGCGAACGTCGTAACCGATGCCGACTTCAGTTGTGAGGACCAGCTCGCGCCGGTTGGCAGCGTTGCTGTAGTTCACTACATGCCCACCGAGGACCAAGCTATTTGGGATGGTGACATCCTCGTTTTTGATGGTTCGCAGTTGTGTTACGAACAGCGACTTCACCAAGACATCGCCGAAGGCGTCCCCAATGCGCACCCGATCGCCGATGCGAAAGGCTCGTGTGTAGGTGAGAATCACTCCGGACACCATGTTCCCGATCGCAGCGGTGGAGCCCAAAGTGACAAGAGCTCCGACAAACAGCGAGAACCCTTGGAAGAACTTGGATTCGGCACCTGGGAGATATGGGTACCCGATCATCAGGGCGAACACCACCACAAGGATGCGGATCAGCTTGTAGGTTGGATCCGCCCAATCCCTATCGAATCCGCCAATCACCAATGCACCCCTGCCTACGGCCCCGAGCAAGAATCGCAACCCTCTGAGCGCGTATCGGACGGCGACCAGCAAGACGGCAAGATAGAGCAGCTTGGGCAGGTAGTCGATGACCGCGCTTGTCATCTCGGCCGCGGGACGCCAGATGTGCTGCATGAGCTGGTCGCCGTAAGTGGCCGTGACAGGAAAGAAACTCAGCACCAGCGGCACGTAGATGTAGAGCAGCAGGAGGAACAGGATGGCTCTCGCTCCGCGTGCGACGAGCAGGACCGTGTCCTTGACGCCGTCCCGACTAAACAAGTCCAAACCGCGTAAACGGATCGGCGGGCCTGTCTGCGCCCAAGTCTCGACGCGGGAGGCTAAGGTCTTGAACAGTTTGCGAATGAACTTGACCAGCAAGGCCAATACGGCCGTTGCGAGGATCGCGTAGAGCGCACCCGTGAAATGAGCTTGGAATGCCTCAACTTCATCCTGGGATCGGTCGTCGAGCAGAGCTCCCATCTGCGGGATGCCGACTAGGCAGACATAGCAGAAGAAAACCGCAACCAGCAAAACCGCGAAGTAGGTCGACAGGGTGCGCAGGCGCTCCCTGCGTTTCGGCGCTGTGACGTTGAGGAAGAGGATTGCAAGGATGCCCCTGGCGATTCCCCAGATAAGCAAGGTGACAAGGACCGGAAACAAGAAGACATCCTGAAAGACAGGACTGAAACCTAAGCTGGACTGCAGCCACTCCCGAAGTGCTTCCATCGATCCCCCGACGTGAGAACGACTACTATAGCGGGGCAGTGCTGCCAAGCATGGGATGAATAAAGTGAACGGACCGCATTATGAGGGCTGAATAAATGAGCAGGTTACAGAAACCAGAGGACAAAAATGATCAAAACACGACTAAATAAGCAACATGACTACGGAATGGGGGCCGAGGGTCGTTCGGCAGAGGTCGGCATCTTCCCAGCTTCCACCGAGAGCCACTGGAGACGCTTGGATTGGAGGAGCTCGCGATTTCGATGCAACAAGACTTGCGAGTCCTGCACTACGCCAGTCTTAGGACAAAGAAAAACCGCCCGCCCCGGAGCCGAGGACGGGCGGTTGGATGACAGACGTCAGGCAGCTAGAAGATGAACTTGATTCCTAGCTGAAGGTTGCGGGGCGTGCCAGGCCACCGATGATTCCGAAGTTGGGGTTGCCCACTCGCGTGTTTGGAGCAAAGAACTGGGGCGTGTTGGTGAAGTTGAACGCCTCGAAGCGGAACTGCGCCGAATACTTCTCGCCGAACTGAAAGGCCTTGTACATGGAGAAGTCCCACTGCGCCCGGCCAGGAATCCGCAGGATGCCCTTGCCCGCGTTGCCGAATGCCAGCGGGTCGTTTGGCACGAATGCGGCTGGATTCCACCATTCGCTGGGATCCTGGTTCGGCATGTTCACATCTTGCCCGGCGACTACGTCCGGTCGATCCAGATGAGGGAGCTCATTGATGTTGGAGTTGCTCGCACCCTGAACGCTAGGCGTTGCCGGCGTACCGCCGGTGAGTGTAACGATGGACCCGATCGACCAGCCGGCCAGGAGTGTCTTCTTCGCGCCAGTCGCTCCCTTGAGGAACGGCAGCTCGTAGACGATGCTGCCGATCAGGCGATGCCGGATGTCCTGCGGCGTCGGGCCGCGCTCGTGGCTAAGGTCCAGCACGTCCTTCACGAGCCGCGCGTTCTCGCCAGGCGCGCCACCCGAGCCCGGAATGCTTCGCCAGTCGCCTATGGCGTGCGACCACGAGTACGAAACGATGTAGGTCATGCCCTGCGAGTAGCGCTTCTCGAGCTTGGTCTGCAGACCGTGGTACAGGGAGTTCCAGCGGAACGAGTGCATGTTCGAACGCCCCAGCGTGATGAATCCACCGGGTTCGCTGCCGGGTACTCGACATCGCCGCGACGTGCGGTGGGCACGAAGGCAGCGCGCCAGGGGCGGCGCTCGTTGACGCCTCCGGTCGGCGGGATGACTTTCCGGGTGACAGGGTCGTACACGTACTCGCCTGGCCTGGGAACGTTCTCGTCCCAGCGACCCATCATGTGGTTCATCTTGTTGCCGAAGCACCCGATTTCCCAGAGCGTGTCGCCAGGGAGCGAGTACTGAACGTTGAAGTTCCGGTTCTGGGCCATTGGCCAGTCCGGCTCCGGTTCCCAGCCCGACATTTCCACGGCGGTTGCGCTCTGAGGGCTGATCGCGTTCGCAGGCAGGCCATCGCTGAAGGGATACTGCGCAGGATTGCTCGGATCCGCCGACAGTGCCACCTTGAAGTGGAACGGCGGCTGTGTCTCCTTGTACTCGCCGCCTCCGGTGTTGGAGAACGTGCCGTAGAAGATTCCGTACGCCATGCGCAGCACGGTCTTGTCAGTGACCTTGTAGGCGACTCCCAGACGAGGTCCGAAGTTGGTCGTGTCCGGCTTCGTCAGACGACGTGGCACGCCGTCCAGGCCGGCGATCTTCATCTCGCCCTGCGTGAGGCTGCCCGTGTAGTTCACCTGCGCATCGGGGTGGACATACTCCGTCCACCGTCGGTCGCCATCGGGCCGGTTCGGACCAGGGGCGAAGTACCCGATGCCGTCCCCAGTTTCCAGGAACGGCGGATTGTACTCGTACCTGAGTCCGATTTTAAGGGTCAGCCTGTCGTTGACTTTCCAGTCGTCCTGCGCGTAGAAGTGCTGGTACGGTGAGCGCATGTTCATGTAGATCGTGTTCAACCCGCGCAGTCCGTTCGATGTCCCCAGTAGGAAGTCTGCAAATCCGTCGTCTCCGCCGCCTAAGGGCATGTCTCTAGTGAACTGCCTCGGGAACGTCACCCTGCCGAGTGCGAGCTGAGGATTGACGACCCCCGTCTGCATGAAAAAGATCTGCGCACCGAACTTGATTGCGTGGTCGCCCTTGGTCAGAGTGTTGTCAACTGAAACCTGCCTGGTCTGCGACTGGATCAGATTCGGGGCCCAATTGGAGTTCCCCAGTGCCTGCCATCCGCCAATTTCAAGAATCGCAAGGTCTCGCAGTTCCGTGTCGAATCTTGGCAATCCGATTTCCCTGTTGATGGTTTCCGGAACGTCTGAATGAATCTCGGCATCGGTATCGACGTAGTTCCATCCCAGTCGAATATTGGAGATCAGGGTTGGACTCCGGATTCGATTCCATCCGAAGGCTGCGTTGTTGCTGGTCACGTCGAAGGAGTTGTCTCCTCGCACGATCGTGCCCAAATTGGCCGTCGGCGGCAGACCGGGCCGGTTGCCCCGAAGCTGCTGCTGCGCACTCCAGCGGGCGAAGAGATTGTCCTTGGACGACAGATTGTGATCCCAGCGGATGTTCCACTTGCTGAAGTCCTGAGTGCGCGGAGGCTGGAATGTGTGGTTGTTCCTCAGGCCTGGAACCTGGGGATCTGGGTAGAAGTCCTTGGCAATCGCGGCGAGCGGATCGAACCGCGACGCTGGAATGACTTGGTTTGGGAACGGCTGCCTTGCGTTGCTGATGTCTCCTCCAGCAGTGAACGGATCGTAGATCGTACGGCCCGTCACGTCTGCGAACTCTTCCGAGAAGTCGCCCTGCCGCATTGCAGCTGAAGGAATCGTCCGGACGAACGTGTCCGACTCGCGAGTATCCATAAGGATCAATTCGTGAAACATGTTTATTTTGATTCACATATGATATAAGTATTTTCGAAGTAAGGACTTGGATCCCATGACTAACGAAGAGTTCCAGCGCTGGCTGGCTGGAGTGGAGCAACTGACGGTGGCCCAGCGCGAGCGGCTGCAGCAGGTCGCCCAGGAGCAGGGGGACGAGGCGGCCTCCCTGGCCGCGATCGAGCTGCGCGTCGACGAGAGACGGTGCTGCCCGCGCTGCGGAGCCGGCGGGGCTGTCCGGCGCGGCTACGCGCACCGTCTGCGCCGCTACGCCTGCAAGGCCTGCCGGCGGACGTTCAACGCGCTGGCCGGGCTGCACCACCGCGAGCGCTGGCTGACCTACGGGCGGGCGCTGGTGGCCCGCGAGTCGGTCCGCAAGGCCGCCCAGCGCTGCGGGGCACAGGCGGGAGAGCCGGGCGGGCCGCTGGCCGGACTGGTGGAGGCCGACGAGACGTGCTTCCGGCACAGCCGCAAGGGGGAGTGGAGCCTGGACCGCAAGCCGCGCCCGGCGGGGGGGGGCGGCCAAGCGGCGCGGCCTGTCGCGGGCGCGGTGCTGGAGACGGCCAGCCAGGCGAACCTGCAGGCGGCGCTGGAGCCGCTGCTGGCGTCCGACGCCGTGCTGGTGACGGACGGCGGGACAGGCTACCCGGGCTGCGCGCGCAGCCCGGGGGTCCAGCACGAGGCCGTCAACCGGGCGGCCGGGCAGCGCCTGCGCGGCAGCCACCCCATACCAGACGGTCAACCAGCGCCACCGCCAGCTGCAGGAGTTCCTGCTGCCGTTCCACGGCGTGGCGACGAAGTACCTCGGCAACTACTTGCGCTGGCATCAGGAGATCGGTCTGGCCAGCCAGCCCTCTCCGCGGGCCTGCCTGCTCGCCTCCTTGGCGCCCCAATGCACACGTTTCGCGAATTGAGCCTTGACCTATTTCAGAATCCCAGCTCCCCTGCGGCCCCTCCGGTGAAGTGTGCGGGCCAGTCCACACGCATCCGGCTGACCAGGTCCAGTCCACACCCGAGGGGACTCGACTACCTGAACCGGTGCGAGAACTCGTCCCAGGCAGCCCGATACTCCTCCTCCCGGTCGCACCGCACGAAGGGCGCGCGGTACGCGATCGTGCGCTCCCTCCGCCCCTGCGGCAGCGTGTCGTCCTCGACGGTCCGGAAGACCGTCCCGTCCGTGAGCCCCTGGACGTCCTCCCAGCCGAGCGCGAGTCCGGTCTCGCTCCGGCCCGGCTGCACCAGTGCATAGTTGGAATCCCCTCTCCTCGCCCTCCGGGGAAGGCCCGTGCCGGAGAGTCCCTGCGAGGTGGTGAAGACGATCCGGCCATCCTGGTCGTACCACGTGTCCGCCTCGTACTCGCGCAGGACCGGGAACTGCACTCTGTAAAGGACCAGCAGCTCGTCGAGGGTGAGCCCGAGCGCCATCGCCACCAGCACGTCCACCTCCACCAGCGCCTGGCGTCGCTCGAAGTCCGTCCGCAGCGCGGAGTCGCGGCTCCACGCTCTCTCCAGCCCGCCCCAGCGACCCGCGTTCAGGCGTGCATCGGAACGGGTCCAGCCGTCGGCGGCGTGCGCGTCGTCCCAGCAGCTCTCCCAGAGCGTCCGGTAGTGGCTCGTGAGGCAGTGCAGGCCGAGCACGCGCGCGTGCAGGGACCGTCGAGGACGGGGTCCAGGCCTGCAGAGGGGCAGCTGCCGCAGCCGGACCGGATGCATGTTGGTTGCCCCGGTCATCTTGACGAAGCCATCCATCGGCAGCGCCTGGCAGATGCCCTGGAAGTCGAGCAGATCCCGCAGATCTCGATGGCTCGTGCCGACAACCGCATTGATGTAGGCAGCCCCCGTGGGCACGATCGCCGCAATCAGCGTTCGCTCGGTCGTCGGATCCACCATCCTTCTGTTCACCATGCTGTAGTGGCCCGTCACCCTCCGGCTTGGGCCGTCGGGAGCGTCCGCGGCCCACGGCACCGACGGAATCCGCCGCGCGTACTCGTCGCGGCCGCACGCCGGGACGTAGTTCGTGCGCGGCAGGTAGTCGTCCGGGATCGCCGTCAGGTCGATGCAGTCGTAGTCGCTCTTCAGCCGACAGGCGCGGCGGGGGGTCTTGCCGAGCGGGTTGCCGACGAAGAGGTGCGGCCCCGACAGGATCCACTCGCGGGGCTCGCGCGGGAAGCGCGTCTCCCGGCGGATCGTGCCGTCCCGCTGGGCGTTGGTCTCGTGCCAGATGGCTCCGCATGCGAACTGGCCCGCCAGGTCGCGCAGGCGCCGCGGCTGGCCGGCGAACTTCCGCAGCACAGACATCAGCTCCGTCGAGTGCACCGCCGGCAGCCTGGCCCGCCCGGCGGGCGTCCCCGCGGGGTCCAGCGCCGCGGCGAACGTCTCCAGCTCCCGCGGGCCGACCCGCACCATCCGCCCTGCGTGGCCGTCCGTCTCCCAGCCCCCGCCGACGCGCTTGATGCCCGGCACCGGACCGGTGCCCGGGTGCTCCAACGACGCCTCGATGGTCTCCGCGGCGAAGAGGTTGGCCATGTGGACGAATCCCGGACGCCCGCGCTCGGGCCCGTAGACGTTCACGCTGAACCGGGCGCGGTGAGCCACGTCCGCAAAGAGCTTGCGCGCGTTCTGGAACTGGAAGTGGGCCCGCAGGCGGGCGTAGACCGCGGCGCGCAGCGCCCCGCCCCTGGGGTCGTCGAACAGGCCCTCGGGATGCAGCAGGCCGGCCACGCCGCGCTCGCCGAGGACGCTCCAGGCCTGCGGCAGGAAGCACTTGTACGAGTTCGCCTGCATGCCCTGGAGCAGACTGTAGTTCTGGGGCGCCCCCAGGTAGGCCTTGGTCGCCTCCGTCGCGGCGTACTCGTCCAGGTAGGCCGCCCGCAGGCCGGGGCTGCGCGCGAGCAGCCCCGGCCGCTCCCGGCGCAGCGCCGCGGCCCTGCGCCGGCGCACGACCACGGTCGGCTCGAAGTCCCCGATCACGCCGGCCTCGTCCCAGGAGAGCTTGATCCAGGGCGGGTTGCCCAGCACCAGGTCGAAGCCCGTGGAGGGCTCCCCGTCCGGCCCCGTTCCGTAGAAGACGTCCGCGAACGCCAGGTCCCAGTGCAGGAACCGCATGCGCTCCGCCAGCGCGTCCACGAACCCCAGCCGGGGGAATAGCTCGCACAGCCGCTCCAGGTCCAGCAGCCCCGTCTCGTCGAGGATGCGCCGCGCCATGCCCGCCGCGTGCGCCGCGTACTCCTCCCCGAACTGCAGCGCCGCCTGCCCCGGCCCGTCGGCCGCGTCCCGCACGTCGCCCGTCAGGACGATGCTCGCCTCGGTCAGGAACTCCTCCCGAGTCGGCGGACCGACCTTCGCCTCGATCGGCCAGAACCACAGCGCGCACCAGTAGTCCAGGACCAGCTTGAGCCGCCGGTAGGGGCTCGCCGTCCGCGCCCGCGTGCCGAACACGCCCTGGCCGCGGATCGTCTCCTTCCACCCGTTGGCCGTCCGTCGCTCCGCATGCGCGGCCCCCCAGACCGCGGTCGCGTCCTCGGTCGCCGCGCGGTCCTGCGCCAGCTGCTCGGCGTGCAGCGCCCACAGCCTGTCGGCCGCCTGCGAGAGGCGCTCCAGCTCGTCCACGTCGGCCGCCCCGAACGGCCGGCAGAACGCCTTCCGCCATGCCCGCAGCGCCGCCATCGGCTGCGGCGCGAGCTGCCGCACGAAGCGGTCGCCGTAGCGGCTCATGCCCGGGTCCGGCAGCAGGAAGTGGTAGACCGCCCCCGCCGGACAGGCCGCCGCCGGCCCCCGGCCGACCGCGTCGGGCTCCCGCCCGAACCAGCGCGCGCCCCCTCGCCGCCCGGCGGCGATCTCCGCCCGCGGGTACGTCCGCCGCCGCGCGCCCACCAGCGAGTTGCCGGCGAAGAGCTGGTACCCGAACCACGGCACGTGCCCGTCCTGCACGAGGCAGTTCAGCCACAGCGACACCTCGGCCAGCTCCACCGCCACCGGGTTCAGGTCGACCCCGAACACGTTCCGGTCGGCGATGTGGTGCCGCGCGCGCTGCAGCTCCTCGGCGCGCTCCCGGGGCGGAATGCGCCGCCCCAGCTCCCGCTGGCGACGCTCCAGGTAGCGCTCCGCCAGCTGGTTGACGGCCTCGTTCAGGAACGCCGCCGACCCCATCGCCGGCTCGCACACCCGCAGCTGCAGGATCCGCGCGGCCGGCATGCCCGCGTCGATGCGCTCCTCCAGGGCCTGCCGCACCACCGCCCGCGTCAGCGGCTCCGGCGTGTAGAAGCTCGCCGTCCGCTCGCGCTCGCGCCCCGTCCTCCGGAACAGGAACCGGCCCTTCGGGTGGCGCAGCAGCCGCCTGCGCCCCCGCTCGTCCCGGACGTGGACCCGCTCCTCCTCCGTGTACTGCGCGAGGGCCTCCGCCGTCACGAACCAGGCCGGCTCCAGCTCGTCCCGCACGCTCCCGGGGACCTGCACCTCGTACAGGTCCTCCCGGGCGATGGAGCCCCGGAACGACAGCAGGGCCTCGTACACCCCGCCGAGGTGGCCGATGCCCAGCTGACCGTACGAGATGCGCCCCCGCCGGCGCCGTCCCTGCGCCGGCCGGGTCAGCGAGAGCAGGCGCAGGACCCGCTGCATGACCTCGTCGCGCAGCCGGGCGCGCTCCAGCAGCGGCGTCCTGGCGGGGTCGAACAGCCGGCTGTCGAGCGGCTCCATGCGGAACGTGCCGTGCAGCGTCCGCTCCTCGAACGTCAGCCGCCGCTGCCCCCCCGGCGCCGGCTCGAAGCCCTCCCGCACGAGCTGGAAGAGGCGGTCCAGGCTGCGCCGGATGTGCTGGCCGTCCCGGTCCCGGGCCGTCTCCAGACGCGCCATCTCCAGGTCCCGCAGCCGCTCGAGGCCGTACCCTCTGCGGTAGGCCTCCGCGTCCACCGGCGCGTAGCCCAGCTCCGGCCGCGCCTCGCTGCAGAACAGGAACAGCAGCCGGTACAGGTAGCGCAGGCACTCCGTCCCCAGCCGCTCCGCCAGGTCGCCGCCCCCGGCCTCCGCCCCCGGCGCCTCGCTCCGCAGCGAGCGCAGCGCCTCGTCGCCCAGCAGCTCGACGGCCTCGCGCAGCGCGTGCCGGAGCTCGCCCGAGACCCCGAACGCGTGCCGGTGGCTGCGCTCGTCGAGCGCGTCCAGCAGGGCCGCCCCCGACCCCGGCAGCGCCGACTCGCGGTGCAGCAGGGCCGCCGCGGCCCGCAGCGTGGGCCCCTCGCGACGGTCCAGGATGCGCCTCCAGTCGAAGCGCAGCAGGCGCCGCTGGGCCCACTTGCCGCGCTCCAGCAGCAGCGTCTGGTCGATCGACAGCAGCAGCGCCCAGCGCGGCGGGCGCTCGGCCCCGAACACCCGCCGCGTGAGGATCGTGTCCCAGGTCTCGCCCAGGATGTCCGGCGACGGCGGCGCCTCCCCGGCGAACTGCGCCGCGTGGGGCCGCAGCTCGAGCGGATCGTCGCCGTCGGCGTCGGGCGCGTACGCGCCCAGCGCCAGCAGGCGTCCGCCCACCCCCTCCGCCTCGCCCAGCACCGGAATCTCCTCCCCGGTCTCGAGCGGGTGCGCGGCCGGCGCCCAGCGGTGGCCCAGCGCCTCCAGCTGCAGGCGGAACCAGCGCCGCTGGATCCGCACCGCCTCCCCGTCGTCGCCCGCCCTCCGGAACGCCTCCCGGATGCGCCGGTGCTCCCCGGCCAGGGCACCCAGCCGGACGTCCGGCGCGTCCGACCGCTCCTCGCCCGCCGCGGCCGCGGCGCGCCACCGCGCCACCACCGGCCGCAGGTCGCTCCCCAGCAGCTCCGCCAGGTAGTGGTCGCTGTAGAACTCCCGCTCGTTGTGCAGCCCGACGTGCCCGGCCGCAGCGTTCAGACTCTCTGGCACGGACCTCCCCCGCACTCGCCTCTGTTCCAGAGCCGTCCCCGCAAGCGGATCGGTCCGCTGGACTCGCCATCCTAGCAGTCTGTCGTCTTTCCACATCGGACTGATGAGGTGGAGTGGAAATACAAGAAATTCAAATTGATCCCTGATTTCCCACTAACTGCATTCGCCAAGAAGGTGAGCAGCACGAGGACAGGCGCTCTCCAGGGACAGGTGAGTAACAGGCTTGCCAGGATGGGACGTTCGGGGAGGGAAGTCGGCGGACTGGCGGCGGGGCTCCTGGCTTGGCCCTGCGAGCCACCGCCTGGCGGTTGGGCTGCGTCTCAGGCCGGGAGTTCCAAGCACAGCTGGGACACCGCGTGGCTCGCGGCCAGCGCTGAAGAGGGGAGCGGCTCCGGCTGGAACTAGGCGGCAACTGACATCAGGATCGGACCGGGCGGCAGCATCCGCCTTCAGCAGTCTCCTAGGCATGGCCGCTCCCTCCGAACCACCACGATCGCTCGCTCGGACCTGTAGACTGGAGGTCGTGGGCAGCGATGCCAAGTGGATCATTGGGACACTCGGCCCACTGATCCTCGCCGTGGCCGGGATGCTGCTGGCCCAGCACCGGGGACTGGAAGCGAGCTTCGAAGCCCGCATGGATGAGCGAGTCAGGACGGCATGGCGGACCCACTCAGCCAGCTGCCGGCACAGGTTCGGGGGCGCGGGGACCTGTCCCTGTCCATCCGCGACGAGACTTGCTGTGCGGCGCTGGGCCCTGAGTTCGTGGCGTCTGAAGCGGACGATTATCCTGGAGTACCTCCAGCGCACGTCCTGATGCACCTCGGACTTGGTCGCACCCGCGTTGACCAGTAACAGAGCCCTCCCGCGAGGGAGGCTGTCGCCGTTCTTCGCCCCGAAGACTCGATCCAACCCTTCTGAACTGAACGGGCCTAACGCCTTGCGGCGGTTTCAGTGAGAATTGGATCCCTGCTGTTCGCCTCACGGATTATACGGACGAGGCGCTCGCGGCGAGCACGGCTCCACGGGGCGTAGTAGCGTTCGGTGATCTTGATGCTCCCATGGCCCAGCAGGACCGATACATCCTGCATCGCGACTCCTTGAAGCAACAACTCGACAGCGAATGTGTCCCGTAGACGATGAGGCCGGAACGACTCGACCTTCGCCCTCGCTGCCAGTCGCTGCAGCCGAGTACGCCAGCCCTTGGCCACAGTCACCCCCTTCGATTTCCCAGTCCAGAAGAAGTGGAGGCGGTCAGGCCGCGAGATCGCCGCCAGAGCTTCGACAGCCGGTTCTGGTAGATCAACGACGACGCTCTCGCCCGTCTTCGCTCGCCTGAGCGTCAGGAGCGTTCCCGAAAGCGCGTCCTTGGGCAGCGTGGCGGCATCTTGTATCGCCAGACCGGAGTAGCGCATGAGCAGAAGCAGTGCCCTTTCCTCGGGGAAGTTCTCAGAGGTTCTCAGCATTCTCCTCATCTCATCGCGCGTCAACGGCATCGTTGGCGTCGCGGTTCGACGCGGAGGCTTCATGTGCTTGACCGGAGAACTCTCGATCCATCCCTCGTGCTGCGCGAATCGGAAGAATGCCGAAAGCAACTTGAGGCGTGTCTCGTGGGTCCCAGGCTTGACGTGCCAGTCTTCTCTCCACTTGCGGATTCGTGCTCTGTCGAGATCTGAAATGTCTTCGACGCTCTCGCTGGCAGCGAACGCGAGCAATTGCCGGAACAGTGACTGATATCCGTTGAGGGTTGACTCGCTGAGGTTTCGTGCCCGAACGTCCCTCAGGAACGCGTCACATGCTTCACGTAGCTTCATCGTCGCTGTCACTACCACTGACCTCGATCTTGAACCTACGGCATCGGCCGCCTACAGGTTGAGCGAGACCGCTTCGATGCCTTCCACCCGAGACACGGCGCGAGCACCGATGGCCAGACCTCGCAATGATCGGTTTCGTCGAATTCCCAATGGAGGCAACGTGGCATTCGAGACATTCCGACTGGATCTCCTTGGTCAATCAGTGGAGGCCGCCATTCTCGTCCACGACGCGACTCGGGCAACGACTGGATTGGGAGCATTGCCCCGCGCTTCAAGGATTGTCCTTGGACGGCACCCTCCACTGGGCGAAACCTTCGCCACTCCGCTTGTCGCCACAACCTGTCCGCATATATAATGGGCTGACCCAGAACAGAGGATTGGCCGAATCCGTCGCATCGGCCACTCCACTCCCCCTGTATGGCTACTGCGATGCATCTAAGGCCAGCTCGTGGCATAGCAAGACGGTCCCGCGGGCAGTCGGCCAGGTCACGACTCAGATCTCAAGAGTCCGGCCTAGCCCTGGCACTACCATCGACCAAGCTTGAGGCCACACGATACTTGCGGAGAGGATCCTCAAGATTGGATGCAGCTCGCGACCGAACGTCACTGTCGCCGCTCCGAGACGTGAACCAATGATTCCTTCACTCGTAGCATCGGAAGTCGCCACTGGACTGTGCGACTTCCTGACAACGCAGTTTCGGCCGGCCAACGCTGCCCTGAAGGACATTCTGGACGACTTCATTAGGGACCAAACCAACTTCATCAAGGGGCCCTATCTGTCTGTCTCCCTGCCGTTCCAGAAGGAGAAGGCGGAGGAGTCCGCCGAACCGTTTCCAGAGATTCCGCTCGGGTTCACGCCCTTCAGCCATCAGCGCAAAGCCTTCGACCGCCTCGCGCAAAGCAGGTCCACGATCGTGGCGACTGGTACGGGCTCAGGAAAGACGGAGTGCTTTATGTACCCCATTCTCGATGCTTGCCGGATGCGGTCGGGTGAGCCGGGGATCAAGGCCATCTTCGTCTATCCGATGAACGCGCTCGCCAACGATCAGGCCGGACGTCTGGCGAAGATCATCCACAAACACGATTCACTGCGGGGGCGTGTCACAGCGGGCATCTTCGTTGGGCGAGGACGCGGCAAGCCACAGACCAGGATGACCCCCACCAGCATCGTGTCGAGCCACGAGACGCTGGTCGAGTACCCGCCGGACATCCTGATCACGAACTACAAGATGCTCGACTACCTCCTGGTCCGACCAAGGGACCAGGAGCTCTGGCGGAGCAGCGGTCCCAACTCACTCAAGTGGATTGTCGTGGACGAGTTGCACACGTTCGACGGCGCCCAAGGCACTGACTTGGCCTGTCTCATGCGGCGGTTGCGAGCCAGGTTGGGCGTGAAGGCAAGTGATCTCACCTGTGTCGGCACCTCCGCGACGCTTGGCGACGGGAGCAAGCAGGAGCTCATCGACTACGCAGCCGAAGTCTTTGGGCGGCAGCTTGATTGGGACTGCGTCGTCGGCGAAGAGCGGAAGCAGGTTTTCGAGTTCTTGGGTGGGTTTGCCAGTCACTCGCTGCCGCAGGCGGCAATCACGGGCGCAACGGGGTGCCAACCCGCGTTCGAGTCGACTGAGGACTACATTCGCGCGCAGTATGAGTTGTTCTTCGGCAAGCCTCCGGGCCCGAGCTTCCCGACGCTTGAGTGGCGCGTCGCATTGGCTGAGCAACTTCGTCGACACCACGTGTTCTTCAGCCTCCTGGTGTTTCTTGAAAAGGGCCCGAAGACTGTGACGGAGGTGGTCGACTGTCTGCGCAACGGATATCCATCGTGCAGTGCTCAGCAGGCAGCCGAGATCTTGAACGGCATGTTCGCTCTCGTCTCCTTCGCACGAGTTCAAACCAGCGCCAGTGGTGTCGCTTCTGGTAAGCCATTGCTCGAGGTCGGCCTCCATCTCTGGGTTCGAGAGTTGGCTCGGATGGTATGCAGCGTGCACGAGACAACCGGTTCCGACACGGTGCAACCGGGTGAAGGCGACCCAGTCGATGTTTCGTTCGCGGGCGACGAACAGAGTGTCACTTCGGACAGGCTGGCTGGCGCGGCATCCAACACGATGGACGACCAGCCATACGTCCAAGCAAGTTCAAAACCCCACAGACTGCGGTTCTCCGACGACTTGGGTCCTGATGAGCGCTCGCTGCACCTGCCACTCATCCAGTGCCTCGACTGTCGGACCACAGGTTGGGTGAGCGTCGTCAACCCTGACGGTCATCTGCAGCGGGAACTTTCCATCATCTACAACGAGTTCTTCTCCAGGAGCCCTTCGGTCAAATTCTTCTTTCCTGACCGTCGGCCTACAGGGGGCCGGGGCACGGAAGCAACGCTGTGCGGCCGGTGTGGCCACCTCAGTCCGAGGGGCAACAACAGTAACGACAAGATCTGCAAGACCTGCGAGTCTAGCTCACTCGTTCAAGTGTTCATCCCTGAAACCGTAGGCGAGCCTGAGGGCGGCAGGGCGTCGAGACTCCTGACCAACTGCCCATACTGCTTGGGACGAGAGCAGCTCTTCATCTTCGGCGTTCGATCAGCGTCCCTGCTTAGCGTCGCATTGGACGAAGCCTATGGCTCGCACCACAACGATGACCGGAAAGCCATCGCGTTCTCGGATAGCGTGCAGGACGCAGCTCACAAGGCCGGCTATCTCACTCATCGAGGCTGGAGGAGAGTTAAGCGCACAGCGATTGCGCAAGCGATTCCAGAGCGCAGTGGCTTGAGCCTCTCATCCCTACCGAGCTCCGTCGTAGACAGGTGCAAGAAGCCCGCGGATGGCGCTCCGGAGCGCACTCGGCAGGAACTAGTCAGCCAGTTCATCGCACCAGACAGAAGGTGGCTGAGGGACTTTGTTCACCTGGTCGACAATGGCCGCCTTCCCGCATCCAGCAGAATCGCCAGTCTTGTGGAGCGAAGACTGCGATGGGAGTCAATCGCCGAACTAGGGTACGCATCGGAGGGGACTTACTCCTTGGTGCGTTCAGGCACTGCGGCCGCAGGGCCCGACCTGGAACGTTTGACCGTGGCGTCTAGGGAGGCCGACCGTCAGTTACGAGAAGAAATCCATGAACTGTCCGGCATGTCTTCGCGTGCTGTGCAGTGGCTGGCGCTCGGCGTCGTTCGCCGCATGCTCTCCCAAGGCGCGGTCTTGACGGATGGCGTTGAGGACCTGCGCGAATACGTGGCCAAGGGATGCAGCGTCTGGAACTTGCATAGCAACCCGGCGCTCGCGGAATTCGGGCCTTCCTCTCTGAAGCCGATCTACCCAGGCGAGGTGCGCTCGGCCAAGTCAAACATCGGGATCGAGCCGGTTGTCCGAAGAAGCTCGGAGAGTTGGTACCAGAGATGGGTGAAGAAGGTTCTGTCGCAAGAGGCACCCCTGCTCTCTGCAGACCATCCAGGAGCGGTCCTCAAGATCCTGCTCGAGTGCCTCGAGTCACAGGGCCTTGTCCTTAGCCGGACCATCGGAAAAAGGAACCCGACGTTGCTATGGGGGATCAATGCGGATAGGTTCGCGGTCACCCGGCAGACCAGCATCCTGAGAGGACGGGAAACAGCCCGAGCCTTGGTCGTGCCGGCCAGTGAAGGCGAGCTGTGGGTGGACGCGCCGTGCCTGAATGTGGGCGTTCATGACTCGTATGGCCCCGGCTCGGCGGGCGGGCAGGGCTGGGCCAGCCGAAGCTACTCGCAGAAGCGCATCCATCGGCTGGTGGCGCATGAGCACACGGCCCTGCTTACGGACAAGACAAGGCACCGCGTCGAGGACCGGTTCAAGGCGGCTAAGCCAAGCACAACCGACCCAAACCTGATCTCTGCGACGCCGACGCTCGAATTGGGCATCGACATCGGAGACCTATCCATCGTGGCGCTGTGCTCTGTGCCGCCAGTCCAGGCGAACTTCGTCCAGCGCATCGGTCGTGCCGGCCGTCGCGACGGCAACGCCTTCACGCTGACGATTGCGCGAGCGAGACCCCATGATCTCCACTTCTACGCCGATCCCCTGAAGATGCTGGCAGGTCGGGTTACGCCGCCGGGCGTGTTCCTCAACGCCTCTGCCGTGCTGGAACGTCAGTTGACCGCGTTCTGCTTTGACAACTGGGCTGCTCAGTGCGGAGATCCGGGTGCCGTGCCTCCAAGCATCGGCCAGGTGCTGTATTCCGTTGAAAAGTGCATTCAGGACCGGTTTCCGTACACGCTCTTCGACTACGTCCGATCTCACGCCAAGACTCTCTTCGTGGACTTTCTGCGTGCGTTCGAGGGCTCCCTCTCCACAGAGTCTGGGCAGCATCTCGAAACGTTTCTCGAGGGGGACGATCGCGAACAGCCGCGATTGGAGGTGCGGATCATGGAGTGCCTCGAGGAGGAGCTCGGAGCGAGGCAGTCCATTTACAAGGATTTGCAGGTCACCAGAAGAGCGATTCGTAGGCTCAAGAGGCTTCCGTCCGACGACGCGACGATGGACGACATAAACAACCTAGAGCGCGACCAGCAGGGCCTCAGGAGGCTGCTCGCCAAGATCAACCAGCGCGACACCTTCGGTTTCTTGACCGACCGTGGCCTCCTCCCGAACTACGAGTTTCCTGAGGCGGGAGTCATGCTGCGGTCGGTCATTCTTCGAAAGGTAGAGAGCGACGAAGCGCAGCAGGCGGCGGGTTCAAGACCGACTACGGACCTGACCACCTACGAGTACCTTCGCCCTGCAGCGGCAGCACTTTCCGAGTTCGCACCACACAACCACTTCTACGCGGAGGGTTTCCGCGTCATGATCGATCGCGTTGATCTAGAACAGTCGCCGATCGAGATGTGGCGCTTATGCCCCAGCTGCCCGCACTGCGCCTCCATCGAGGCCGGCGACGGGCACAAGGCATGTCCTTCATGTGGCGACCCCATGTGGGCGGACACCGGACAGGTCTGCAGAATGGCGAATCTTCGCGCCGTGCAGGCGACATCTCGGGCCAGGGGCGCGCAGATCATGGACGACCGGGACGAGCGCGAAGCCTACTCGTTCGTCCGGCATTTGGTGCCGCTGCTGGACCCGACATCCAAGCGTTCCGCGTTCGCCGTTAATCCTGACGCCGCGACGTTCGGATACGAGTACGCCAGCCGCACCAAGTTCCTGGAGATCAACTTCGGGCGCAAGTCGGCCAGAGGCCAACCCACAAGGTTCGCCGGGGAGGAGCTGCCACGCGTCGGCTTTCGGCTCTGCCGACACTGTGGACAGGTCCAGCCGCTGGGATCGGCGAAGCCGGAACACGTCCAGGGCTGCAAGGCAACGAGGGGCGTCCAGGCATGGCAGAGCGACTTCGGCCACTCTCCATCATCGAGGCCCGCTGACCCCAACATGGTCGATTGCCTCTACCTGTATCGGTCCTTCGACTCCGAGTCGCTACGTATGCTCATTCCGTCGATCGGCATCTCGGACCGCATCGATGGTCGACGCGCCCAGTCGTTCATCGCCGCTCTCGAACTGGGGCTACGCGAGCACTTCCGAGGCCGCATCGATCATCTTCGGGTCACGCCGTACGAGCGTCCCGGCGCCGATGACCAAATCAAGCGTCGCTACCTCGTGCTGTACGACACGGTCCCCGGCGGTACCGGGTACTTGAAGCAGCTCGCGACGCGGGACGGCGAGTTTATGTCCGTCTTCGAGAAGGCGAAGCGACGCCTGGAGGAGTGTGACTGCGACGACGGTTGCTACCAGTGCGTATTCGCGTATCGCCGGGATAGATCGATGGCGGAAACGTCCAAGGGCACCGCGATCGAACTTCTCGAAGGAATCCTGAAGGACGCCAGCAGTCTCGAGGAGGTTGACAGTCTCGATTCCGTCACGGTCACTTCGATCGTGGACAGCGAGTTGGAGCTCCGGTTCCTCAGCGCCTTAGAGCAGTATGCGGATGCCACGCCAAGTGTGACGGTCCGACGCGAACTAGTGGAAGGCAAGGTAGGACATGTCCTCAAGGTTCACTCATCGACTTGGTATGTGGAGTGCCAAGCCAGTGTGGGTCCATCGCAAGGCGTGGTCGAGCCATCGAAACCCGATTTCCTGTTCCGTTCAGCGAAGGCCACGGACAGCGTTCGGCCAGTCGCTGTGTTCCTGGACGGATTCCAGCACCACAAGGACTCGAGTGCCAAGGACTGTCTCCAGCGGATGGCACTGCTTCGAGCAGGATTCCTGCAGTGGTCTCTAACGTGGCACGACCTGGAATCTGCCTTCGGCGGGCAACCCATTACGGTGGACCTGTTCGGAGTGCCTTCCTCGCGAGGGGAATCCGGCAACGGAATGCGGGCATTGCGGAAAGGTCTCGACGAGAAATGGAGCACTGGTCCGACGCGATCGGCCCTCCGTGGATCTTCCTTCGACATTCTGATGCGGTACTTGGCCGAGCCTGACTTCAGCCTATGGCGGCGGGCGGTGCTCACGGACTCGCTTCGGATCTTTGACCAATCCACCATGAGTGACAGCGAGTGGACAGCGAACGTTAGGACTGCCATGTCCCGCCTGCTTCCAGCGCAGGCGAACGAGCAGAGGGACAGCTTGCCCCAACCTGTGTACTTCGCTACCCGCGGACAGACAATAGGGGCCGAGATTCCGTCGGTCGACATCTTCCTCGCACTGTCCAAAAATGCGATCGAGCCGGGCGATCCCGATGCCGCCTTCGCGGCGGTGCACCTGCATGACGAGGACACGGACTCGGAGGACTATCGCGAGCATTGGAACAGCGCCCTGCGCTCGTTCAATCTGCTTCAGTTCTTCCGTGACGCCTGGTGGACAACGACTCGTGCCGTTAAGTCAGGGGCCATCCCCGAGCTCCCTTCAGCCGTGGATCGTCTCGACGGGGAGCTCACGGGCGATTGGGCCATCGCCGTGGAAGATGCGGATTCCACTGTGCGCCAGTTGCTAATCGATCTCTACAGGGGTGGAGCCGATCTGCCCGAGGTCGGCTACGAGTTGATGGACTCGCAGGATGACGAGGTAGTGGCTCAGGCGGAGCTGGCTTGGCCAGATCAGAAGGCGGCCGTACTGGTAGTAGAGGAGCAGGAGGACCTGGCAGCTCTGCGCCAAGCTGGCTGGTTGTCTTGGGTGATGCCCGTGCAGCAGTCCGTGGTTCTCGAAGCGCTTTCCGCACTGCCCAACATCGAAACTTAAGGGATCAACCACTTCCGTCATGTCTGCTCGGCTCGCCCTCTCAACGGACTTCTTTGACAAGTTCGCCCGCCTACCCCAAGCGCAGCAGCGCAAGGTAAGCGCCCTGTTCAGCAAGTTCATGGACAACCCTAGGCATCCGTCCCTGAACTACGAACAGATCTACGAGGCGGGGGATCCAAACATGCGGTCGCTGCGGGTCGACATTGACTATCGTGCGATCGTGCTGAAGCCTGCACGGGGCCAAGTGCACCAGATGCTGCATGTAGCGAAGCACGACGACGCATACAAGTGGGCCAAGCGGCACAAAACCGCCGTGAACCCCGAGACTCAATCCATTCAGGTCTACCCCGTCGAGGCCCGGCAGGTTCCGGAGCAGCCACCGCCAACGGTCCTCAGACAGCAGGTCTCGGGGTTGTTTTCCAGATTGAAGGACCGCCAGCTCATGCGTCTCGGCGTTCCACGCGACCAGATCGGCTTGGTGCGCGCGATGAGTGTCCAGGACGATCTGGACCGCAGCCGCAGGGATCTGCCCCTGGAGGCGTATGAAGGTCTCTTCTTCTACGCGGAAGGACTTTCCTTCGAGGAGATCATCAACGATCGAGCCACACCCCCTGTCAATCAGTCCGGCGAAGGCGACGTCGACAAGGCATTGGAGCACCCGGAGTCTCGTGCGCGATTCGTAGTTGTGCACAACCACAAGCAGCTCGATGCCATGCTGAATGCGCCACTCGAGAAGTGGAGGGTCTTCCTCCATCCGAATCAGCGTGCCGCCGTGGAACGCGATTGGAATGGGCCCGTCAGGTTGCTTGGTGCCGCGGGTACGGGTAAGACCGTCGTGGCGATGCACCGGGTCAAGTGGCTTTTGGAGAACCGATTGCAGAACGGCAAGATCCTGCTGATGACCTACAACAGGAACCTCGCCGCTGACATCCGACAGAACCTCAGCCTGCTGTGCACGCCGGAGCAGATGCAGTCAATCGAAGTCATTAACGTTGACGCATGGGTCAAGCGCTTTCTGCAGCGTCACGGTTGGCAGCATCGCATCGCGTATAGCCGTCTGGACAAGGAGTGGAACCAGTCACTCAAGCTCTACCAAGGCAGCCGTCGGTTTCCACTCAGGTTCTTCGACGACGAGTGGGAGCAGGTCATTCAAGCCAACGGCGTTGCCACGGTGGAGCGGTACAAGCGCGTTTCACGCAGGGGAAGAGGCGTTCGACTTAGGCGCAAGGACCGCATCGAGCTGTGGAAGGTTTTCGAGGATTACCGTCTGCGGCTTGCTAGTCACCAGCTCAAGGAGATCGGCGATGCCTGCCGGGATGCAATGGACATCCTCAAGGCCAACCCGAACTCGCTGGAATACCGATTCGTCATCGTCGACGAGGCTCAGGACTTGGATAGCCACAAGCTCCGACTGATTCGAAGCTTGGTTCCACAAGGCAAGAACGATCTCTTCATCACGGGCGACGGGCATCAGCGCATTTACGGCCGCAAGGCGGTCGTCCTAGGCCGCTGCGGCATCAACATTCGTGGGCGGTCACGGAAACTCAGGCTCAACTATCGAACGACTGAGGAGACTCGAGCGTGGGCAAGTCGACTCCTTTCGGGAAAGAAAGTTGACGACCTCGATGGTGGATCGGACAGCAATTTCGGCATTCATTCGGTGACCAGCGGGCCCGCCCCGGAACTGCACCAGTTCGCAACGTTTGAGGAGCAGGCGGCCCACATAGCCTCGCGCCTGCAACAGAGGGAGAAGGAAGGCGAGGGCGTTTCTGGCACGTGCGTAGCGTGTCGATTCAGCGAGGACCGTGACAACCTGCGACAACGGCTGGAGACTGCCGGCATCGTCACGAAGGTGATTGGGCAGGAGAGCGACGATCCCTCAATTCCCGGAGTACGGTTTGCAACGATGCATCGAGTGAAGGGCCTGGAGTTCGACCGGATGATCCTCGCGAGCGTGAACGACGGATTGGTGCCGCCGAAGAGAGGTCGCGCCGACGACCTGCAGGAACGCTGTCTGCTCTATGTGGCTGCCTCGAGGGCCAAGGTCTCACTCGAAGTGCTCTGCTTTGGCAAAGGCAGCCATCTCGTGAGTTGGCCCCGGTAGGGCGATCCTAGGTCACCCGTAGGCGACCGTTCAGAACGCATGTAGAAGCCAGCAGGCTCTCGCCAGACCAGCGGAGCTTGGTCTGGACGCAGCGGACTGGGGCCACTCGCGGGGTGCGAAGCACACCAACCTGTCACGCCGCGGGGCGCCGCAGTTCCGAACGATCCCCCGCAGGACTGACTACTGGCCCTCGCCCTGCGAATCCTCGGCGGACTCGTCCTCCGCGAGCCGCTCCTGCGCCTGCTTGGCGGCCTTGGAGCCGCCGTACCACGACGCTAGCCAGTCATCCGTGGTCTGGCCCTCGCCCTCCTGCACGCGCGCTCCCGACAGCATCAGGAACATGGCCCGGTTGCCTTCGTGGCAGGCGTACTCGAGCAGCGGATCGGACGTCTTCTTCATCTCCACCGCGACGGACCATGGCCTCTCGAACGAGTCCGGATCGTTGATCGTGTACTCGTAGAGCAGCGTGCCCTCGCTGCTCCGCGTGAACCGCTCTTCGAGCACCATGTTCGGTCCGGAACCGCGGAAGTGCGTGTGGTCCGTGAAGTTCTTCGTCGTCACGACCAGCGTGTCCCCTTCCCAGCGGCCACGCGAGTCGCCCTTCCAGAACCGGACGTTCTCTGGAACGTGGTCGCGCCCGTCAAGGGGAATGATGCGGTGGTCGTTGATCATTTCCGTGACTAGGGCCACGTGATGCGGCGTCTGGAAGATCTCGAGGAAGTTGTTGTAGGCGCCCGGGTTCATGGGCGGACCCGCGTTGAAGCCGACGATGCAGCGCTCAAGCGGGTTCCGGTCCTCGGGCCCCGCAGGCACTTCGCCCCAGCGGGCGTAACGTTCGTCGTAACGGCGCTGCGCCTTCTTGGTGAGGGATGGCACTCGTCCGTCGGGAGGATCCACGACAAGAGACGTGCGCAACGTGCCGGTCATCTTCTCGCCGCGGTCGAGCCAGAACGCGTTGTATCCCACGTCGACGTCGCCCTGGCCCTGCACCGGATCGCGGTTTCTGCGGTCCGCACGCGCCTTCAAGGTCTTTGCCTCCCACGCTTGGATCTCCTCCGCGGTCAGAAACTCCTTATCGCCGAACTCCTTCGGACGTTCGAACGGTGTTATGGAGCGGAAGTCCCACGTCCCCATGATGTCGGGAGCCCCCCAGCTTGTCTTTGGAATGTCCTCGCCGAACGCCGTGGCCGGGCCTAGCACGGCGAGCGAGACCGCCAGCGCGGCGGCGCAAATGAGACGGCTAGCAGCAGACATGGCTTGAATCCTCAATTGGACGGTGCGTCCGAACCCTCTTTCGGCTGCTCCACAGCACCGCGACGGAGATGGCCGTAAACCGCTCCTTCGGAGAACGGCACGCACTTGAACTCTAGGATTTGTGCGTTGGCTTCGAGACGACGGTAGAGCGGCATGCTCATTTTCCAAGGCCGTGTGAAGACCTTGGGGTCCTCGATCGTGACTTCGTAGCGCAGGACGTTCTCGCTGATGGGCGTGTACCTCTCCTGAACCTTGAGCTCCTCGCTGTGGAAGTTGCCCGCGCTGTCGAACCAGGTGTCGGCCACCTGGTCCGTGACGTCGACCACCAGCGACTCCCCTTCCCAGCGGCCCAGGCTGTAGCCCATCCAGGACGGTGCGAGGGCCTTCGAGTCCGGTCGGTCCATCCGCACCGCACGGCTGTTGCCGCCGAACTCGTACGCGAAGAGGATCGCCTTGGGGGTCTGCACGATCTGGAACGGAAGAGGCATGTACGTGGCGCGCGGGATGCCCGGGATGTAGCACTTCACGGCTGGATCCAGCTTCAACCAGTCCTTGCGGTTCCGCTCGCGCTTCTCAGCCGCCCAATCCTGGTATGGGATCGTTCCGCCCTCAACGACGCTAAGGCCAGCCGGGATTGCACCCAGCGCGCCAAGCTCCTCAACGGGCCCGTGCTTGGCCCCATGGGCCTCGAGATCCCAGTGCGCCGAGCCCATAGCCTGCCAGATGCCGTTCAGGTCCGGATCGCCGTCAGGCGTCCGGCCAATCGTGCTCTGGGCTGTCAGCGGCACGGTCGTGACGAGCAGCAAGGCGGCGATGGCTGGGATTGCGGAGCGAACGTTCACGGGTGGTTCGGGCGTCTTCCGGGAAGTCCCTCCTGGAGTGAACTGACCGTGACCAGATGCCCGTCGAGGTAAGCCGAGTATACACACTGCGCCGCAGTGCGGGAGCGACTTGACGGAGGGCGTGGGCGCCCCCTCGAGCCGTCGTCAGAACGATAGCCGGAGGGACATTTGGAACGTGCGTCCGTCGTTGAGCGTGTTCGTGATCTGGCCGAAGTTCGGACCCGACAGGTCGTTGCCGGGGTACGCGAACTGGGGCGTGTTGAGGAAGTTGATCGACTCCACGCGCAGCGTCAGAGTGCTCTCGCCCTCGAGCTTCCAGTTCCTGGAGACGGCGAAGTTCATGTTCCGGATTCCGTCCTTGCGGAAAACGTTCCTTCCTAGGTTCCCGCTTGGCAGGTCGGGCGTTACGAACGAGAACGCCGACCGTGGCATACGTTCCCGCGAGGTGTCGGGATGGTCGATGGACCGGCCTAGGACCGACGGGTCCAGCAGCTGCGGGCGGTCGCCCATGACACCGTCCACATTGCCGATACCGGGCCCGTCCGAGCCTGTGTAGGTGATGAACGGCGTACCCGTCTTCAACAGAACAACAGCGTAGAGTTCCCACCCTCCGACCACCCTGCCCAGGGACGAGTGCCGTGCGCTCAGGTTCGGCGTGCTGTACGTGACGCGGGCCATGCCGGCATGCGGTTGGTCGAAATCGCTCAGCGCCTTCACGTCACCGTGCACCTCGAACTCGGTCTGACTGCGGCCAGCGAATGCATCGCGCGTCGAAGCGTTGCTGGCGTAGTGTGCGCCTAGGTCGATGGCCTTGCTGAACCAATAGGAGAAGTCCATAGTCAGGCCTCCCACATCACGCAGTCCCAGCGTTGCCTTCGCGGCGTCGTAGTAAGCCCTGGATCCGTTGAGTATGCGGCGGATGTCGAAGTACCGCTGGTCCGGGCGGCGTCGGTTCACGGTACGCGTCGTGCGCGGAATGCCCTCCACATCACGGGCCCGGTTTAGGACCCAGCCCGACAGCAGCCGATGCGAGCGGCTGCCCACGTAGCCGAGCTGGCTGTAGTATCCCTTTGACGAGGCGACTTCCCAGCTGAAGTTGTACTGGTGCGAGTAGGGCGAGACCAAGTCCTCCGCCAACTGGATGAGCGATGTGCGGGTGTTCGGGTTGGTCGTGTCGACGGATAGGCCTGCTAGCGGGTCGAGCAGGTCTGGTGCCACGGCGCTGATCCGGATGTTTCCGGGTGGGTTGAACCGCTCCTGCGTGTAGGTGGCCGGGAAGACCTCGCCGTACTGCAAGCCGTATGCGCCCCGGAACACGCCGACCGATGTGCGGTACGCGAACCCGAGCCGCGGCGCCAAGTTGTTGCAGTCGCAGCGGAACGGGACGTTCGATAGCCCATTAACCTCGATCGGCCTCGTAATCGGCTCGTAGCGGATGCCAAGGGCCAGCGTGAGGTCGCGCGTTGCCTTCCAGGTGTCGCTGGCGAAGTACTGCATGCGCCAGCGCCGAAAACCGCGGTGCGGCGTGCCGATCGACTGTGACACCCGGCTCGGCGTACCCATCCGGAGGTTCGTGATCATGTCCCGGCCGAAGTCCGAGTTGAACAGGATCAGTCCCACGTGGCCGCTGCTCTCAATGCCGTTCAGCTGTTCTCGACTGAGTCCGAAGCCCGCTGTGAGGCGGTGGTTGCCCTTGGTCGATGCGACCGAGCCAGCATAGCGGTAGAAGTTCTGGACGCGGTCGTAGGGGATGCTCGAGGTACCGCCAATGGTCTCGAGCTGCCTGCTCATGAAGATCACTGGCCCAAACGCGGTCTCGTCCTGCACGATCAAGGAGGTGGTCCGCCGAAATCCGAGCGAAGCGGTGCCTGTGGTGCGAGGTGACCAGTCACGGGTCCATGTCAAACGTCCGTCGTGTGAACCGGTCGTGGTGTTCGGGTTCTGGCCCTTCACGAGCTGGAACGCATTCACGGCCTGCTTGCGGAACCGGTAGTCGATCGATGCGCGGCTGCTTGGCCCCATGGGCAGGTCCAGCCTTCCGCCAAGTTGGTCGTTGTCGATCTCTTGCGTCGCGTTCGTGTTGTGCGCGCGTGGCGCGATATCGGGGCGGTTCGGTGCCTCGGCCGGGAATGCGGCCATGATCCGTCCCACCAATGCACGCAGCTCCGGCTCTGTCGCTAACGGCTCGCGCTCCTCCGGCAGCGGGATGAGCACGTTGCCGTTCACGTTCCCGCGGTTGCGCTGCTGCGACATGTCCACCGAGAGCGCGGATCCCGCGAAGAGGGGTAGCAGCAGACTCGCCCCGTAGTCGTTGGTGCGAGCAGGTTTCACCCCGCCAACCTGGAAGAACGAACGCGCCGAGAACACACTGTTGCCGTGCATCTCGTAGACCGAGCCATGGAAGTCCCGACGTTTCGGGGAGGCGAGGTGAATCTGCCTGTCCGGAGGATTGCCGAACTCGGCACCGAAGTAGCCTTGCGCCGGGTCAAAGCTCCGCACGAGCGTAGCGGTCGTGCCCATGCGGATGTTGAGTTCCTTGAGGACGTTGTTGTCGATCAGCGTCAGCTGAACGTTCTCGTTCCTGCGGCTCTCGCCGGAATCCGAGTCCACCTCGCCCAGCAGGTTCAGCGCGGTCCGGTCCGCGTTCGCGTCGACATCCTCAATCGGAACCTCCGGCGCGTCCGTTGCTCCGTTGCTTGCAACGGGTGGCTCCGTTTGCGGCTCTGTCTCCACCGTCTGGTCGGACTCTGCTCCGACGCTCAATGCAAGCGCAAGTCCGAGCGAGACGATCCGGAGGATCTTGGGGCGACGCCCGGCGCAAAGCCGGACCGAGAGGCGTGTGCGCATCGAAACGCAGACTCCGTCCCCCTTCGACGTCGGCGGACGGCATCAAGGATCGAGAAGCGCGGCGTCCGGAAGCCCTCTCGTCCTACCTGAGCAACTAGGATATCGCGTTTCCGTGTATTCAGGGCCCAAATGACGCTGCGCAGATCCTCTTGGAACCGTTTCCGTGGAGTTCGCCGTATCTTGAAGGCGTCAGACGCAACCCCTAAATGGGTTGTTCGTCCGGTGTTGATCTATAGCGCTGACGCTGCTGGGGAAGAAAGTGTCATCGTCGGTCATCCTGCATGCGGCTGCCGCGAGGATCGGGAGGTCCGTGGATCGTCGAGCCGTCACCGCCACACGCAGAGGGATCTCTCCTGGACGGCGGCCTATGCGGGCTCGAAGATTCGTCTTCCTTTGGTCGCGTAGCAGTACGGCTGGAACTGTCCATGGGCGGTTGACTTTGGTCCGGCATCCTCTGAGTTCCTCGAGGCGGCAGCCGCTGCGGTCGCTGTGGTCTGACCGTCCACCGGGTAACTGGCCCGTCCATCTGAGCGGCCCATGGCCCTGATGTCTACGCAAGCGAGGTGTGGCGGTGTCGAAGGGATCGGCCTGTATCCGCTCGATGTTGGCAAGCAAGATTGCTGTCGCCAGCAATCGCGACCGATGCGAGACACTGGAGCCGATGATCCCCCGCTACACGCGGCCGGAACTGGCCCGAATCTGGTCTGACGAAAACAAGTACGGGCAGTGGCTCGAGGTCGAACTGGCAGCGTCTGAGGTCCTCGCGGATCTGGGTGTCGTACCGAGTGACGCCGCCGTGGCGCTGCGCCAGCATGCCGCATTCGACGTGGCCCGGATTGAGGACATCGAGGCAAAGGTGCGCCACGATGTGATCGCATTCCTGACCTCGGTCGCGGAGAAGATGGAGGCTGCGGGTGTCGCAGAGCATTCGCGCTGGCTGCATTACGGCCTGACGTCCAACGACATCGTTGACACGTCGCAGGCGCTACTCCTCAAGCAGGCGTCCGTGCCTATCGCCGCGCAATTGACAGAGCTGCACGGCATCCTTCGCGAACGTTCCTTTGAGTTCAAGGACGCCAAGATGGTGGGCCGCACGCATGGCGTGCATGCGGAGCCCACGACGTTCGGCCTCAAGCTAGCCAACTGGCACAGCGAGGTTGGCCGCCAGATCGAGCGGTTCGACGCCGCCCGCGAACAGATGCGAGTGGGCAAGCTGTCCGGCGCTGTGGGCACTTTGGCGCATATCAGCCCAGAAGCCGAAGAGGCGATCTGCGCACGCCTTGGCCTGCAGGCGACCGCTGTGTCCACACAGGTCATCCAGCGGGACCGTCACGCCCACTTCGTTTCGGCTCTAGCGAACATCGCCGCCACGATCGAGAAGATCGCGGTCGAGGTGCGGCACCTGCAGCGGACCGAGGTGCGCGAGGCTCAGGAGTACTTTTCGAAGAGCCAGAAGGGCAGTTCCGCGATGCCGCACAAGAAGAATCCGATCGTGTCCGAGCAACTCAGCGGTCTGGCGCGAGTGGTGCGCGGCAATGCCATGGTGGCCTACGAGAACGTCGCCCTGTGGCATGAGCGGGACATCTCCCACAGCTCCGTCGAGCGGGTCATCCTGGCGGACTCGACCACGCTGGTGGACTACATGCTGGCCAAGACATGCGGACTGGTGCGTCGTCTGCTCGTCTATCCCGACCGGATGGCCAAAAACCTCGAGTCCAACGGAGGCCTGGTGTATTCGGGACAGCTGCTGCTCGAGATCGCCTCGAAGGGCGTCCTGCGTGAGACGGCCTATCGCTGGGTGCAGCGAAACGCGCTGCAGGCATGGGAGGACGACGGAAGCTTCCGTGAGTTGGTCGAGGCGGATCCGGACATTCGTGGCGTCCTCGGGGACGCGGACTACGACCGCGCGTTCTCGCTGCAACGCCAGCTCAGCAACGTCGACGCTATATTTCGCCGTGTCTTCGGCGAGGCCTGATCTCACGTGGCGCTGTCGCCACCAGTAGAACGGCCTTACGGGCCCGTGACGCGGCTACGACTCGACCACGACTCCCGCTAGGTCTTCGAACATCTTGAAGGCGGCGATGATGTCTTCGTCGCCGTGGCCTCTGGCTACGCCGGCACTGAAGAGCTCATGCACCAGGCTGGTGGACGGTAGCGGCACGCCCAGCTCCCTGCCGGACTCGAGCATCAGGCTGATGTCCTTGCGCATCCACTTCAGTGGAAACGCCGCTTCAAAGTTCCTCTTGAACACATAGGGCGCCTTGAACGCAATGAGTCCGGACTTGGCAGCGGAGTTGTCCAAGATCTCGAACATCAGGTCCGGCGAAACGCCTGCCTTGGTCGCCAAGACCATACCCTCTACGAACCCTTGCAGCGTGTTCGCTAGGACCAGGTTCTGCGACAGCTTCGCGTGTAGGCCCATGCCTTGGCTGCCGCAGTAGTACAGGTTAGTCCCCATGCATTCGAAGTACGGACGGACACCTTCGAACACGCTCTCGTCGCCGCCGATCATGAAGGTGAGCGTGCCTCCCCTCGCGCCGGGCGTCGAGCCTGTGCACGGTGCGTCGAGATAGTGGCAGTCCTTGGCGTTGAACTGCCTAGCTATGCGGCGGGCGGTGCTCGGGCCAATGGTCGAGCAGTCCGCGACGACGGTTCCGGACTCCGCTCCGTGGATCACGCCTTCAGGGCCCGTAAGCACCTCCTCGGACATCGCCGAGTCACCTACACAGAGAAAGATGCAGTCCGCGAAGGCCCCGACGGCGGCGGGGGTGGCGCAGAAGTGAGCTGCCTCGTTGGCACTCGCCATATCCTCGGCCTTGCTGGTCGTGTGGCTCCAGACCGCCACCTCGTGACCACCTGCAAGGAGATGCTCTGCCATGGGCTTGCCCATCAGGCCCAGCCCCATGAAGCCAAGTTTTGCCATGCCAAGGATTGTATCGGAAGACTTCTGGCACCCATTCCTGCCGCCCTCTCAGACTGGCTGCTGCTCGTCGAGAGGCGTCCCAAGTGACTTTTCGCATTGATCGACTGCAGACCCGTGCGAGGTTCCACCCCGCTGGCTCGCCCCAAGGTGGCGGGCCGGATCTATGCGGACTAGGCCACGCCCGCCATCATGGGGTTCCCCGATTGGATGGCAGCCTAGGGGCCCCTGCCCAGGTTCCGGCGGCCGGAGCATATCCTTTGAGTGGGAGTTAACCCCCAGCGCGGGGCAAACCCCCGAGGCTGCGAGTCTGGCAGGGGGCCATACGTTGCGCAGCGATGCGCAGTCCTGGATCAGTACATCCAAGCAGCCCTCCACGCGGCCCAGCCGTGCCTCCAGCGCCCGCCGCGCAGGCGGTTCTCGGGCCACCAAGTCCGACAGGCCGCTAGCGCTGCGAGACCGTTGGGCAGCCCCGGTTTCGGCAGCGGCCCGGGATGCCCGTTACCGCGGATCGCTCCGAACCGCTCAGCGGTGGGCTTAGGGCGCGTCAGATCGGCTACCGTGCGGTTCTCGCGGCCGCAACGCCTCGCATGCGGGCGAATCCAGCCGGAGCGGGCTCCCTCAATCGGGCTCGATCCCTGGTCGCTGCCAGCTGCGCGTCCGCCGCTCAGGCGTTCCTGGGGCTCTCTTGGCTCGCCCTCTTCAGTCGAGCAGCTCCAGCGTTGCGAAGAGGACGCCGAGCAGGGCCAAGCCGCCCACAACGAGCCATACAGGCTGTCAATCTTGGCGTTCAGCGCGGCTAGGCCAGCTTCCATCGCGTTAAGCTGCGCTTCGATGTTGTGCCCTGCCGTCCATCGAATCTCCCCGATTGCATTGTGCACCGATTCAGGATCCTTGGCATCAATGCGGGCCAGCAGCCGGTAGAGCACCGTGTCTTCGAACTCAGGCATTCATCCTCCGCTAGGCCCGTGCACAGCTCTTGCCCGCTAGCTCGCCCCAAGGTGGCGGGCCGGACGTATGTGGGCGGGGCAGCGCCCCCGTCAAGGCCGACACGCTCCTAGGCGTCAGTCGGGCGCTTAGCCCAAATTCGCCAAGCGAGGAGCGATTTTGGCCGAATTCGGCGTGTTTTTCACTGCAAGTCGTTGGTTTTCAATGGCCAGCCTCCTGAACCCCAAATGCAGTGCCACAGCAACTTGCAATTCCTTGACTCCCGTCCCAGGGCCTGCTCCCATCGGAGCCTGTTCGTCCGCCGGACCCCCACCCGCCCCCGCGCCAAGGGCCAGGAGTCCCACTTCACCCAGCGCCTCGTCCGCTGCGGCTCCAGGGTGCGCCAGCGCACCCTGCTCAACCTCGGCCGCCACGTCGCCCTGCCGCGCGGGGGCTGGCCGGCGCTGTGCGCCCGCGTCGAGCGCATCCTCGCCCCCCCCCAGCGCTCCCTCGAGCTCGGGGCCTGCTCCCCCGCGGTCGAGGACGAGGCCCAGCGCAGCGCCCTGGGCGAGCTGCTCGGCTGCGACTGCGAGACCATGGGCCGGAACGCCCCGCACCGCGCCAGCGACCGCCTGCTGCGCCACCGCGACACGATCGAGACGCATCTCTTCCAGCGCGCCGCCGACCTGTTCGACCTGCAGCCCACCGTCACCCTGCACGACCTGACCAGCACGTGCTGCGAGGGCGCGGCGGACCGGCAGCCGCTGGCCCGCCGCGGCCATTCCAGGGAGAAGCGCCACGACTGTCCGCCGCTCACGCTGGGCAGGCCGGCGCGCGCCTCGAGACGGCTCTGCGGACGCTGCAAGAGGGTCTGTCGCGCCAGGGCACGACCAGGCGCGTGGAGAAGGTCTGGCAGCGCATCGGACGGCTGCAGGCCCGCCATCCGTCCGCCGCCCCGCACTGCGCGATCGACGTGCAGGCGGACGACAGGGGCCGCAACGCGACGGCGGTGGCCTGGAAGCGGCAGCCGCTGGAGGGCAGCGGGGCGACCCATCCCGGGGTCCACGGCCTGCGCACCAGCAGCGTCGGCTGGGACGCCGGGCGGCTGTGGCGCACCTGCGTGACGCGGACCGACCTGGAGGCCGTCCTCCGCTCCCTCGGGAGCGCACTGGGACTGCGCCCGATCCACCACCACAAGCCCGCGCGCAGCGAGGGCCACCTGTGCCTGTCGGTGCTCGCCTGCCAGCTGGTCCCGGTGGTCCAGCAGCGCCTGCGGGCGGGCGGGGAGACGGCCAGCTGGACGACGCTGCGCCGTCGCCTGGCGGGCCAGCGGCGGGTGACCGCGGTCTTCCGCCAGGCGGACGGACGCATGCTGCCCGCGCGCAAGGCGACGCGGGCCGAGTCCTGGCAGCGGGCGATCCACGAGCGGCTGGGCGTGGACGCCTCGCCGGGCGGGGTCCGCAAGCTGGTCGTCCAGCCCAGACGACGAAGGAAACATGCACGGAATGCAGTGCCACACGCCTGATTCCGTGACCGCAATGTGCTCATTGCAAATGACTGATGAAATGGGGTGGCAAACTTGGGTTAGGGTACCTGCCAGCGCAGTTTCTGCAGATCCCCGGCCCGGAAGTCGAATGACGGGCATACTCGCAGCCGCCGGACAAATGGACCGAAGAGCGTGCCGCCCCCGTCCGCCAGGATGGACGGCCGTAGTGAAAGTGAGTGCGTTCTGCATGTAGTCTGATGCCGTGGGTCATTCTCTGACCGCGCGGACACGCAATGGCACCAGCGGATCCCAAGACGCTTGCAGAGCTCTTCAGGGTGGCGATGTTGCACCGGAAGTCCGATGCATTGCTAACTAGGGAGTCGGGCACATACAAGCCGATTTCCTCGCGTGAGTTTGAGCGGCGCGTCATCAAGCTGCATCACGCGCTCAAGAAACTAGGGCTCGAGAAGGGCAATCACTGCGCGGTGCTCTCGGAGAACCGCTGGGAGTGGTCCGCTGCGGACTTCGCCATGTTGACATCGGGCATCGTCAGCGTGCCGGTCTATCCGACCCTGCCGGCTAAGCAGGTCCAGGAAATCGTGCACCACGCAGACGCTCGGGTCGTTATGTGCTCCAACCGCCTGCAGGTCGACAAGATCCGCGCCATGCTTTATCACCTCCCCCAGGTCGAGACCGTGATTTCGTTCAACGAGGTAGGCGGGGATGACATCGTGCCTCTGAGCTCGCTGATCGGATCGGCCGAGGTGACGACGGATGAGCGGCGGCAGTTCGACGCCGCGGTTGACGACATACGCCCTGAGAACTGGGCAACCGTCATCTACACTTCCGGCACTACGGGAGAGCCAAAGGGTGTTGTCCTGTCGCACGGCAATGTCAGCACCAACGTGCGCGACTCGCAGTTGATCGTTGATCAACGGGACCTCTCTCTTGCCTTTCTCCCCCTCAGTCACATTGCCCAGCGCCTAGTCGACTTCATCTGCTTCAAGTGCGGTACCACCGTTGCGCACGTCGAGTCGATCGAGGCCGTCCAAATCTGCATGCAGGAGGTTCGGCCGACGGCCGTCGCGGCCGTGCCGAGATTCTTCGAGAAGATCCACGCACGCATCATCAGCGGTGTCGAGGCCGCCCCGGCATGGCGCAAGAGGGTGTTCCACTGGTGCGTGCGCATTGGACGGAGCGCCGCAGAGCGGCGACTCAAGGGTGCTCCGCTCCCATTCGGGCTAAAGGTGCGACATTGGCTCGCGAACCGACTGGTCTTCAGCAAACTGAAGCAGAAGATGGGCGGGCGCATCCGGATCTGGACTAGCGGTGCGGCCGCTCTGGGGACGGAGCTGGCAGAGTTCTTCTACATCTTCGGATTGCCGATCTACGAGGGATATGGCCTTACCGAGACTTCTCCGCTGGTTTCGATCTGCACGCCCGAAGCGATCCGGTTCGGCAGTGTCGGCAAGCTGCTTCCTCACGTTGAGGGACGAATCGCCAGCGACGGGGAGATCCTCGTTCGCGGTCCAAACGTCTTGCAGTGCTACTACAAGAAGGACGATTTGACCAAGGAGGCAATGGCGGGCGGATGGTTCCACACGGGTGATGTCGGCCGCATTGACGAGGATGGGTATCTGTGGATCACAGATCGCAAAAAGGACCTAATCAAGACCTCATCCGGCAAGTACGTCGCGCCTGCTCCCATCGAGACGCTGCTGTGCTCAAGCCCATTGATTCAAATGGCCGTTGTGGTTGGGGAGCGCCGCCATTTCCCGGCCGCACTGATCGTTCCAGACTTCGACGCGGTGAAGGCTTGGTGCGCGAGGATGGGGTTCCCGTACTCGAACGATAAGCAGATGTGCTCTGACTCGCATCTTCAGGAACGGCTCATGGCCGAAGTAGTGCTGCTCTGTCGCAACCTTCCGCGCTTCGAGAAGATCAAGAAGATCGCCCTTGTCTCGGAGCCGTTCTCCATCGAGCGCGGCGAGCTCACGCCCACCCTGAAGGTCCGCCGCCGCCAGGTCCATGAAGTCTATAGGCCTACGATCGACGCGATGTATGAGTAGCGGGGGTTCTATACCACTCACCGGCGATCGCCTGTAGTGGACGACGTGCGGTCGTCCACCGTCCTGCGGCAAGCTGGCACGAAGGGTTCGCATCGCGGGTTGGTGCCCTTCGTGCGGCCAAGCGCCTTTCCGCTATGGATCGTTGGGTGCCTCCGAACTATCGCCATTCCAGCGCCAGTGTCGAGGGCACCAGCCGGACCCGTCCGAGTGGGGTCCTCTCCCGCTTGGAGTGGTGACTAGGGGCGTCCAGGGAGTCGGGCTGATGCGAAGGGATCTGTGGGACCCACGGTTCCATCATGGCCGGCGTCCGTCGAGACCTTGCCGACGAGGCGCGCATAAGAGCAGGCGAGCGCGGTTTCTGGCCGCTCTCATGCGAGACTCGAGTCCGTGGCAGGGAAACCATGATGAAGTTTCTTCTCTGGCTAATTCTCCTAGCTGCGTGCTGGCCGCTGGCGATCCTAGCCTTGGTGCTCTATCCGGTCGTATGGCTGCTTCTATTGCCCTTTCGCCTATTCGGCATCGTCGTAGCAGGCGTCCTTGGCCTGATCTGGGCAATTTTTCGGTTCCCGTCACGCGTCCTTGGGGGGAGATAGGGCACTTGGCTGCAGGTCGTGTGTAGCGGACGCTTTCACGCCCGCCCGCCCTGATCGCGGTTCCGGCTGCAATCAGGTCTGAGGTCGAGGCAGGACCGAGTGTCCCCGTCGCGGGCCGGGCATATCTGCCGGTCGCACTCTTGGCCGTTTCTGGTTGCGAGAGTCTGTTCCTGCCCGCTCCTGAACCAGCTGGCGACGCGCCCGTCCCCAACAGCTCCGGGAGATTCTCGGGATTCTGCGCGATCGGGAATCGATTCCACCGGCTTGACCGGCGCCGGTGCGGGTCGCGGACTTCTTGTTTCGGGGCGTGTGCGAGAATACGCGCCGGTGCGGCATTCGGTACTGACTACCAAGCATGTCTACCCACAGGCCATTGACGTCTTGCGAGACCGCGTGGAGCTCGACTACCACGATTCGGACGAGAGCCTTTCATCGGACGAGTTGCGGTCGCGTCTCGCTGGCAAGGACGGAGTCGTCTGCCAGCTGACGGACCGGATCGGAGCCGATGTCCTCGATACCGCACCGAGCATCCGCGTGGTGTCGAACGTGGCTGTGGGCTTCGACAACATCGACATACCGGCGGCTACCGAGCGCGGAGTGGTGGTCACCAACACCCCCGAGGTCCTGACGGACACTACCGCCGACCTGGCGTTCGCCTTGATCCTCGCTGCGGGCCGGCGCATCGGCGAGGCGGAGCGGTTTCTGCGGGATGGCCGCTACCGGGAGTGGCGCATTGATCTGCTGACCGGCTGGGACGTGTGGGCCGCCACCCTGGGAGTGGTTGGCATGGGGCGGATTGGCCAAGCCGTTGCGCGGCGCGGCAAGGGATTCGACATGCGGATCGTCTACTACGACCCGTACCGGCTGAGCGAGACCAGGGAGCGGGAGCTAGGAATCGTCTATGCGCCCTTGGACGATGTGCTGGCGCAGGCCGACTTTCTCACCCTGCATTGCGCGTTGACGGCTTCGACCCGCCACTTGGTTGGATCTCGCGAGCTGGACCTGATGAAGTCCTCCGCGGTTCTCGTCAACACGTCCAGAGGCCCGATCGTTGACGAAGCGGCTCTCGCCGCGGCACTCCAGTCGGGCGCCATTGCCGCGGCGGGTCTCGATGTCTTCGAGAACGAGCCGGAAGTGCATCCCGAGCTGCTGGCCTGCGAGAACGCGCTTCTTGTGCCGCACATCGCAAGCGCATCCATCCGGACGCGCACCCGCATGTGCATGATGGCGGCCGAGAACATGATCGCGGGTCTGTCAGGTGAGCGGCCCCCGAACATCGTCAACCCAGACGTGCTGGGCTGACGTTCATGGCGATGAAGGAGTCCCTGCTCCGCCTTTTCGTGGACACCTTGGAGGAGGTAGCACTCGACCGCGTCATGGCCGGTTCAGTCCGGCGCTCGGGACCCAGCCTGGTCGTTGACGGCAGGGAATTCGATGTCGCTGGAGCACGGCGAATCTATATCGCCGGCATCGGGAAGGCCGCTTGGCCAATGTGCCGTGCCCTGATGCCTCTCCTGCCAGACCAAACGACGGCGACCGTGGTCGCGCCAACCGCCACGGACGAGCAGCAACCTCGGGTGTCGTCGTTCGTTGGCGGTCACCCCTATCCCACTGTCGACAGCGAGGCGGCTGCGCGGGAGATCCTCCGCCGGGCGGGCGAGCTCGGTCCGGAGGACTTGTTCATTTGCCTCCTTTCCGGAGGCGGCTCGGCGATCTGCGAGGCCCCGCTGGACGTGGGCCTGTCGCTCGAAGACATCCTCGGCACCTTCGAGGTGCTTGTCACGTGCGGCGCCAACATCGTCGAGATGAACATCGTGCGCAAGCACCTTTCCCTGATCAAGGGTGGGCGACTCGCGCAGGCGGCCGCCCCGGCGCGACAGTTGACGCTCTACGTGTCCGACGTTCCGCCGGGAGAGCCATCGTCGGTAGCGTCGGGTCCGACCATGCCGGACGAATCCACCTGCGAAGATGCCTACCGGGTCGCGGCAGACTTGGGCATCACAGCGCGTTTGCCCGGACCTGTGCGCCGACTCATCGAGCAGCGCACCTTGGTGGAGACGCCGAGTCCGGGCGATGAGGCGTTCGTGCGCAGCGACTGGATCTGCCTGTCTGACAACTTCACGGCACTCGACTGCCTGGAGAGGCGTACTCGCTCACTCGGTTGGAAGGTGAAACGGGACACGTCGGTGGACGACTGGCCGGTCGAAAGGGCAGCGGACGTCCTTTTGGATCGTCTCTGCGCCGCAGCGGAGGCGCATCCCGGCCAAACGGTGGCAGTCACCGTGGGTGGAGAGCTGAGCAGTCCCGTGACCGGAGACGGCCGTGGCGGCCGCAATCAGGCGTTCGTCCTCTGGGCGGCTCGCAAGATCGCTGAGCGCGGCATACGGGCTACGGTCCTGAGCGCCGGCACGGACGGCATCGACGGAAACTCGCCCGCAGCGGGCGCCATTGCGGACGCGGCCACACTGCGGCGAGCCGCCAGCATGGGCATGGATGCCGACGACTACGACCGGCGTTCCGATTCCTACGCCTTCTTCGAGAATCTCGGCGATCTGATCCTGACGGGGCCAACCGGCAACAACGTGCGGGATCTCAGGATGCTGGTCGCGCAGCCGGACTAGCCCGATCCAGCGCGTGTTATCGTGGCGGGCGGTTAGGTTGGCGGAACGGGTCTAGGGACCCCGCGAGGAGGCCGGTCGAGCCAACAGAGACCCATGCCTAGGAACCTGCTTGCCCTGACTCTGCTGCTCGCTGCGACGGCCACTGCAGCCGACAAGCCCAACTTCATCCTCATCTTCGTGGACGATCTCGGGTACGCCGACATCGGTGCGTTCGGCTCGGAGCTGCATCGCACGCCGCACTTGGATCGCATGGCCGCCGAGGGCCGCAAGCTGACGAGCTTCTACGTGTCCGCGAACGTGTGCACGCCCTCTCGCAGCTCACTCATGACTGGCAGCTATCCACGCAGGGTGGGCTTGGACGAGAACGAGAGGGGGCAGTGGGTGCTGTTCCCGGTAAACCAGGAGGGACTCCATCCAGACGAGGTCACGGTGGCCGAGGTGCTCAAGGATGTTGGCTACTCGACCGCCCTGGTCGGCAAGTGGCACTTGGGAGACCAGCGCGAGTTCCTGCCGACGCGGCAGGGTTTCGACAGCTACTTCGGGATCCCGTTCTCCAACGACATGGGCCACGACTCGCGTAGGAAGCCCTACCGGCATCCTCCCTTGCCGCTGCTGCGGATGGAGGATGTGATCGAGGAGGAGCCCGACCAGCGTCTGATCACCCAGCGCTACACCGATGAGGCGCTGCAGTTCATCGAGACCAGCAAGGACGGCCCCTTCTTCCTCTATCTCGCGCACACCATGCCCCACTGGCCGCAGTACGCCTCCGAGAAGTTCGCCGGCAAGTCAAAGAACGGCAAGTGGGGCGACACGGTCGAGGAGATCGACTGGTCCACGGGCCAGATCCTGTCCAAGCTCAAGGACTTGGGCATTGACGACAACACCCTCGTGATCTTCACTTCGGACAACGGCGGGGCCACGCGCCACGGCGCAAGCAACGCGCCCTTGCGAGGGAGCAAGGGGACGACCTGGGAGGGCGGTCACCGCGTCTGCTTCCTGGCACGCTGGCCTGGCCACATACCCGCAGGCACCACGAGCGACGCCTTGGCGACCTCGATGGACGTCATGCCGACGTTCGCTGCGCTGGCTGGCGGAAGGGTGCCGTCGGACCGCACGATCGACGGCAAGGACATCCGCTCGCTCCTACTCGGAGACGAGAACGAACCCACCCCGCACGTGGCGTACTACTACTACTTCATGTCTCACCTGAACGCGGTGCGCAGCGGTCGCTGGAAGCTGCACGTCGCACGCATGGGCGGCCGCTATCCGGGTTACACGCCCAACCCTGTACTGGAGCTGTACGATCTGCACTCGGACATCGGAGAGACGCAGGATGTGTCGGCGGCGAACCCGCAGGTGGTCCAGCGCCTGCAGGCGCTGGCGGAGCTGATCCGCAAGGACGTGGGCGACGGCATGACGCCCGGCCAGGACGTGCGGCCGGCAGGGAAGGTTGCCAGGGCGATCGGGCTGACCGCGAACACCCCTGCCGCTCAGTAGTAGCGGACGAAGAAGGGCGAGGTCCAGGCGATCTCCGGATCGCCGTCGGGCGCTTCCGTGTCCCTCTGGAAGACCCGCACGTAGTAGTAGCTGTCGCCTACCTCTGGTTCGGTGTCCTGGTAGCGAATGCTCGCCCGTCGGCCACTTGGTCTTTGCGTGTACACGAACTCGCCGTTCCGCACCACGTCGATCCGCAGGATCTCGTCCTGCGCCTCGATGTCGACCTTGATCTGGGGTGGGTTCTTCGTGCTCGCCGCGAACTGCTCGCCCACCATGTGGTCACCCGCTGTCGCTCGCACGAAGATCTCGTCACTGGCCGCGAACGTCCGACGGGCGGTCATCGCATCGAACAGTGATTCACGGGTCGTGCGTTTCGCCCATACAGCGGCCCAGGAGTTGTGTGTGGAGCCATGGTCGCTGTACGACACGAATCCGTAGCGGTGCCCCTTGTTCAAGGCATCCATGGCGAAGTGACCGGGATCGTCAATCTGCGTTGGGCCACGCTTCTCGCCTGACGGCATGTTCACTCGCTCGTAGCTTCCCCGGGCCCCTTGGTAGATCTCGAGCAGGCAGTCGATCGGCGACGGGTTCCAGTGCCAGTCCGCGATCGGACCCGCGGCGAACGTGTGTGGGACGACCACCATCTTCTGGCCTGCCATCGAGAGGACGTTGTCGCGCATCCACTCCCACATCACGGGCGGGGCGTTGTCGGGTGAGTCGAGACCCTTCTCACGATCGATTGGCCGCAGGGGTGCCCCGCGACGCAGGTAAAGGACGTTGCGGTGGCCACCTGGACGGGCCATTGAGTGCTCGTAGGTGTAGATGCCCCAGAACTTCGGGCCGTGCGTGTATACATCGACCATCTTTTGCGCGTACCACCACTGGTAGTCGCGCAGCGAGTCGGGCCAACGGCCCCCCGTTACCTCGTTGTGGTCGCTGGGGCCGACATAGTCCATCTGCGCGGCGTCGATCGCGTAGCGGTAAGTATCCTCAACCGAACCATCCACTCCGCTATGGCCACGCACATCGGTGTGACGGTGGCAATCTCCCAGCAACAGCGTGTAGGTCTTGCCACCCGCTCGCATCTCGGTCCGCACCCTGGGCGTGAACCCGGACTCCAGAGCGCCCACGGAGACCTCGCGAACGGACGGTGGGGCCTCCTGCACAGCCGCCAGCGAGGCGACGCGCACGTTGTAGTGCAGGGCGTGCGTCTGGTCCCTCGGAAGGTTCTCGGGTGTGCGGTTGTCAGTCGCATAGGCCGCCCTGACGGTGCCATCAGGAGCGACTGCAACCGAGGTCCGCTGCGTGTTTCTGCCCGAGCTGTTCTCCAGCTCGACCGGCGTGGTCCATCCCTGCTCCGAGAGACGGGTCGCATAGACGTGGAACATCTCGTGGGGTTTGCGGATCCTCCAGTGCCGGAAGACCATCCAGATCGACCCCCCGCCGTCAATGGTCACCGTCGGGAGCTCCGCGAACCGGCTCATGTGGCCGGTCAGAACGTCCCGGATGCCCTTGGACGGTTCGAAGACGCGACCGTTTGCGTAGGCCCGTATGCCGAGGCCGCGGCGGGCGTGCAGACCCTCGCTGCCCGGCGCCGCGCTCGACGTGGAGAAGTCCTTGCCCCAGTTCGGGTGCGCCGTGTCATAGGCGACCCAGATCCGGTCCTCGCCGTCCACGGCGACGCTGGAGTGAAACTCCGCGTCCGGGGCGGATGTGATGACCGCGCGTTCCGTTACGGTGCTCCCGTCAAACGAGGCGAGGAGCACGTCGTAGTTGCCGGCGTGGTAGGTGTCCCAGGAGATCCACGCGTTGCCGGCGCTGTCGAGAGCGATGGAAGGCTCCCAGTCGCTGGCGACGGAGTCCGAGATCCGCACTGCCGGCCCCCAGCCCTCTCCTGACGTACGCCGGGCGAAGATGTCCGCCTGCAGGCCACGGAACGACTGCCATGCCACCGTGATGTCGCCGCTCGGTGCGGACGCGACTCTCGCGTGGAAGTCCGAGTGCTCTCCGGAAGCGATGCGGTCGACCTCGCCGACGCTGCCGTCGTTCCCCACTCGGACGGCAAACAGGTCGAAGTCGCCTTCGTCCTTGCCCGACCACACGGCCATGGCGCCGCCAGGGACGGCGGCGATCGCGGGCATGTAATGGTCCCAGTTCCCGTCTTCGATACGGACCGGCTCCTCCCAAGTGCCAGCTGGATCGCGGCGTCGCACAACAACCTGGTCTGCGTCCCGTCCGTTCCACTCGATCCACGCCACCCACAAGCTGCTGTCATCGCCGGTTGCCAGCGCGGGCCAGTCCGCGGTGATTCCCTCAGGCGAGATCCGCTCAGACGACACGGATCCAGCGATCGTCGCAAGCGGCAGGTCCTGCGCCCGCACCTCTTCCTCGTGCTGAGCGGCGAAGATGGCGCTGGCGGTCAGGCAGACGAGCGGAGCGAGTCGGATGAGGTGGTACACGGCGCTCGATTATAGGACTTCGTGGCTCCCTGCACCCTTTGACCTAACAAGTGCCGACAAGGCTGGATCGCCGGTGAGACGCGCCTTTCGGAGGCCTGACGGCCCGCAGCGTGTTCGTTTGAGCGCTCCGTGCGCCATCCTCGCCAATGCCTACAAGAGGATCACGATCGGGCCGTGGTGACTCTTTTCGATGCCCTCAACTAGACCGCTAATGTGACCGCCCCGCTAGAGGGCAGATTAGTCGAAGTACTCGTCCTGCGGATCGAACGCAGGGATCGGGATGTTGAGGATGCGCAGGTCCCCAACGGCGCGGTGCCGGCAGCCCGGGTGGATCATCACGCTCGTGAGCGCCTTCAGGGGAAAGGACTGGCCGTCCAGCTCGATGACGCCCTCCCCTTCCAGCACCACGTAGATTTCAGTCATGTTCCGGTGGTAATGGGCGCGCGAGTCCCGACTGATGTCAGTCAGGTGGACGGTGGCGAGTCGATTGTCTGGCTCGGAGAAGGCTCTTCGCGCGTCACCGCATGGACAGGGGATCGACGGCACCTCGTCAAGCTGTGCAATGCGGTATCGGGGAGGTGCGGTCACCGTGCTCACCGGCCTATCGTACTTGGGACTATTGGTCCGTCAAGGTGGCCAAAGGCGTTGCCGACGCGATGGCAATCGCGTCGCTAGGGACCTCCGGATTCCAAAAAGCTCAATTCGCGAAACGTGTGCATTGGGGTGCCAAGGAGGCGGGCAGGCAGGCCCGCGGGGAGGGCTGGCTGGCCAGACCGATCTCCCGATGCCAGCGCAGGTAGTTGCCGAGGCACTTCGTCGCCACGCCGTGGAGCGGCAGCAGGAACTGCTGCCGCTGGCGGTGGCGCTGGTTGACCGTCTGGATGGGGTGGCTGCCGCGCAGGCGCTGTCCGGCCGCCCGGTTGACGGCCTCGTGCTGGACCCCTAGACTGCGTGCGCAGCCCGGGCAGCCTGTCCCGCCGTCCGTCACCAGCACGGCGTCGGGCGCCCGTAGCGGCTTCCGCGCCGCCTGCAGGTTCGCCTGGCTGGCCGTCTCCAGCACCGCGCCCGCCGTCCCGCCCCCGCGGGCCGTGGCCACCAGCACCGGCACCTGCTCCCGCGACAGGCCGCGCCGCCTGGCCGGCCCCCCGCGCCGGCGCGGCTTGCGGTTCAGGTTCCGCTCCCCCTTACGGCTGTGCCGGAAGCACGTCTCGTCGGCCTTGCGGACCGACTCGCAGGCCAGCCAGCGCTCGCGCTGGTGCAGCCCGGCCAGCGGTGTCCCGGTCAGCGCGTGGAACGTCCGCCGGCAGGCCTTGCAGGCGTAGCGGCGCAGCCGGTGCGCGTAGCCGCGCCGGACAGCCCCGCCGGCTCCGCAGCGCGGGCAGCGCCGTCTCGCGTCGACGCGCAGCTCGATCGCGGCCCGGGAGGCCGCCTCGTCCCCCTGCTCCTGGGCGACCTGCTGCAGCCGCTCGCGCTGGGCCACCGTCAGTTGCTCCACTCCAGCCAGCCAGCGCTGGAACTCTTCGTTAGTCATGGGATCCAAGTCCTTAATTAGAAAATATTTGTATTATATATCAATCAAAATACAAATATTTCACGAATTTATCCTTCCAAAACATCGCCATAGCTCATGCTCTAGCCTGAAGTTCTGAAGTGATTTTGCAGACAACCCCTGTATTTTCAGTGGCATGAAAGTGAACGAAATGCATGTCCACTGTCCACACGGTGTGCTTCCAGGCGTCAGGTCGGGATGTTTCGCAGCAGTTCGATGGCGCGAGCCTGCGCGGCGCTGAGCTGGGTGTCGAGCTCGAATTCGGACGCGGACGGGTCGGCGGGGCTCTGCGGGCGGCAGACGTTGCGGGTGACCGTCGCCAGATCGGCCAGCAGGGTCCGGAAGCTGTGCAGCGGCGTGCCGTCGGCGGCCTGCCGCGTGGCCTTCTGGCGCCGTGCGCTGTCGGACGGCTCGGCCGGCGCGACGGGGTCGCGCGTGCGTGTGCGCTCCGCCAGGCGGTGATGGATCGGGCGGATCTGCAGGTCCGTGGTCCTGAGCGTGCGAAAGGCGCGCTCGACCCGGGCCAGGCTCTTGTGGCGGCGCACGCAGTCGGCCGCCGCGAGGTCCTCCTCCGCCAGCGAGGTGTGGATCACGTGGACGCCGTCGATGCCGGCCTCGGCGTCGATGCCGGCCTGGTTGCGCCGATAGGCGAAGGCGTCGTCCTGGATCGCGCACACGAAGTGCTTGCGGACCCGGTGGCGGTTGAGCACGCCGCCGACCTGGAGGCCGATGGCCGCGGCGCCGCGCAGCCGGCCGGCCTCGACGCGCGCCCGGATCGGGGCCACCAGGGCCTCGGTGGCCTGCAGCGGATCCTCCCGCGTGCGCGCCCGCTGGGCCGCCAGCCGCGGGTTGCGGCAGGCCACCAGGCGCTCGCCGGGATGGTCCGCATGGCGCAGCACTTCGAATAGGCCCGCCGCGTCGCTGCCCTGCAGCTTGCCGCGCTTGCCGTCGCAGCACGAGCCCGCCCTCGACGAGGTGGCGGCGGGCCAGCTTGCGCTCGATGCGCCGCTGGCGCTGCAGGAGCCAGTCCATGGCCGCGTGGAGATCCTCGGCCACGGTGCCGCGGACGTCGAAGTGGTCGGGCAGGGTGGTGGTGCGCCACCAGCGGGCGGTGGCGAGCCTGGAGTGGGGCTGGAGGATGCGGGCCGCGACGAGGGCGCAGACGAGGGTGCGCTGCGGGGAGGGGCGGGAGCCGACGAGCTGGGCGAGGCCGAGGCGGCGGCAGGCCTCGAGCACGGCCCGGACGGAGCCGTGGGAGCGCGAGCGGACTAGGGCGAAGGCGGTGGCGGGGTCGACCAGGGGGCGGCCGGCGAGATGGGCGCGGAGCAGGTCGATCGCTGTGTCGGGGAGGTGGGAGAGGTTGGCGAGGGTGCGTTTCTGGACGCGGCCCTGGTCGTCCCGGAAGGAGGAGCGCAGGAGCTTGGAGTGGTGGACGCGGCCGTTCTGGACGGACTTGATGACGGCGATGTGCATGGCAGGGACCGACAGTGCCTGCAAGATGTAAAACGAAAATCCCTCTCTGTGGCATCCAACTGCAATGGAATCAATATCCTACAGATCGCTGAGCAGGAAAAACAGGTCAGAACTTCAGACTAGGAATCCAAACAGCCGCTTGTACCGGTGAGGGGGCGTTCGACCCTAACACTCATTCCTTAATCCGGGATCAAGTTCAGACCTGCAGTCAGCAACAGGAGATTGCAAAAAGAAGGTGCGTTGCCACAAATACTTGTGCAGCCTTGGTCGTCGGATCAACGGACGAAACTGTCCCACTGGCTAACAGCAGAACAGGAAAACGTTTTTTATTGAGAAAAATCCTCTCAATTATAGTACATATGTTCAAGTGTTATATTGTCAATATTCTTCCATATTTCCATGATTTAATCTGAATTTGGCTGGTCTTTACTGGGAAATAAAGCCTCTTATAGATGAATAAATCATGGAAATATGGCGTTCATTACTCGCAATAAGTAATACGATTAGTCGCTCAAATTAGGGAAAATGTTATATATGTAAGTGCACAGATTCACTTTTGAAAATTTAGGTAATATGAAGTAGGATAATGATCAAGGGGATGCGGAATGTCTACGGCGTCGGGAAGGAGTCATCGCAAGGGACTCGCCGGGGCGCGGGGCTGTCGGCAAGACGGCTGTGGTCGGATCCGGGGATCGCGGGACCAGTCAGGTCCCAACTAGGTTGTCCGATCCACCGACAAGGAGACGCCGCGGCGTTTCGCGGCGGAACACACGGAACTGGAAGCCACGGTTCATGCAGACGATGCGCCGGCATGCGAGACCCTGCCGTTCGATCACGGCGCAGTCAGGCATTCGATGGAGGAATGCGTCAAGGGTGAAGTGCGCACCAACGGCATCGAGTCCTTGTGGTCGATGCTCAAGCGGGCGCACAAAGGCACTCTCCACAAGCTCAGCCCCAACCATCTGAATCGGCAGGTGCAGGAATTCGCTGGAAGACACGACATTGGGGAGCGGGACACCATAAATCAGATCCCTGCGATCCGCAGCGGCATGGCAGGGAAACGGCTGACCCGCCAGTCGTTGATCCGTGCCAACGGTCTTCCGAGCGGGGCGCGTGCGTGAGCCGCGGGAGCGAATGGCACACTCAGCTTGGATGCAAATCGTTCGGGGCCGTCCTTGCTGGTCCGTCGGCAGGACGGGCAAGGCAGTCCCTGAACATTAACGCCTGTCGCGCTGCAAGGTGCTCTCGATGGAGGAAATCGCCGCCCTTGCGGCAGCGGATCACGCGAGCGACGCAGCGCATCGCTGCCTGTGTGTGCCGAACGCCCTGCTTCCATGGGGCCTGCACGTGCTGGAGGCCTGAGGTTTCCAGTGCACGACCAGTCTGGTGTGGTTCAAGGGCCGGACGGACTGGGGAGCCGGATTCTGCTTCCGCAACGTGACGGAGATGGTCTTGTTCAGAGTCCGCGGCAAAGGTGCGGGAACACGGGACGCTGGCTCCTGCGATTGAGTGGAACGGCAAGGACCCGTTTCCTGACCGCGATCCAGAGGACTTCCAGCGTCTCCACGCGGACGGCGCATTGGAACAAGCTCATGGAGAGACCCGGCACGAGGGGTGGGCAACCCTGTCCGCTACTGCTGCTGGGGCTGCCGGAATCCTGTGTGCCGATCATCGGAAGGAGCGTGCGGTCATGAATCATTCCGATCCGAAGACCGAACCTCCGGAAGTCGTTTTGATCGATCCGGACTACAGCCCGAGCCGAGAGGAACTGGACGGGTACCTGAGGATTGATGCCACGTTGTAAAAACTGGGAAAGGCCGTTGCCCGGACAGTCAGGGCCCGCTATGTCAAGTACCTGAAGCGGTGTCAGCCAACGTCGGATGTGGGTAATTGCATATTGAATCCCTATCGAATCTCAAGGTCGTCGGCGCTGCCGGCTGATGCCGCCGCAAGCGCCTTCAGGGGGGCCTGTGCCTTGAGCATCATCTCCTCGAATTCGGCTTGCGGATCAGACATCGCCACGATCCCGCCCCCTGAGCCGACCGTCGCTCGAGATCCCTGCATGATGATCGTGCGGATCACGATTGCGAGATCCATGCGATCACCGTGGGAGAGATAGCCGATGGCGCCGGAGTACACACCCCGCGGTCGCTGTTCGAGCCGGTCGATGATCGACATGGTGCGGAGCTTGGGCGCACCTGTCATGGATCCCCCCGGGAATGCGCTCGCTAGGGCGTCGATGCAGTCTAGGTCGCTCCGCAGGGTTCCGGTCACTGTGCTCACAAGCTGGTGGACCGTGGGATAGGGCTCGACGTCCATCAGGACCGGAACCTGTACGCTGCCCGTCACCGCGACACGCCCGACATCGTTGCGCAGCAGGTCCACGATCATCAGGTTCTCGGCGCGGGACTTTTCGTCCGACCGCAGCCAGGTGGCTAGAAGCGAGTCTTCGTGTGGGTCGTTGCCACGCGCTGAGGTCCCCTTGATCGGCTTGGCGCACATTGATCGCTGGGAGGTCACTTGGAGGAACCGTTCTGGAGAAGAGCTCGCAATGGCAAGGTCCCCGCTACGCAGGAAGGAACCGTAGGGTGCTGGATTGATGGCGCGCAGCGCTGCGTAGACGGCATACGGCGGAGCATCGAAGTCTGCCTCGAACTCGCTGCTCAGGCAGATCTGATAGGACTCTCCGGCACCGAGTTCAGCCTTGCAGGAGCGCACCTTGCGTGCGTACGAAGCCGAATCGTCGAGTGGTCTCGCTACGAGTGGATGGCGATTGCTGCTGGGCGGGGCCGCTGCCGATTGAGGGGCTACCAGGTCCGCCTCGACTCGGTCGAACCAGGCGTCGTCGGAAGGGTCGCCCGCCTCAACCAGCCGCACCAAGTAGACACATCGCACCGCATGATCGAACACCACGCAGCGATCAACCTCGAACAGCACGGCATCCGGGTAGCGAGACTTACGCGTTGTGGGCGAGTTGCATTCGTTCCGCAGTTCGTACCCGAAGAACCCGACCAGCCCCGTCTGGAAGTCGAAGGGAAGGGACTCCGCCCGTTCGACTGGACGATCAAGGCGCTCGCGCAGGGCGGGCAGGAGTCCATCAACTCGCCGGTGTTCGAGCACTCCGTCTCGTGCGACTCTCAGAGTCCGGCGGGCGGTCGAATATCGCAGAACCGAGCAGGTTGGGCTGGAGGTGTCGCCCATCATGCTGAACCGAGAAAAGCCCGGAACCAAGGCGGCGCTGTCGAGCCAGAACGCGTCCCGCGAGTCTAGGAACAGACGCTCGAAGGCAACCTGCGGTTCGGTCCACCGATCAAGGCGCCGATAAACGACCCGGGATGGGTTTCCATCGCGGGCTCGCAACCGACGTTTCGGCGTTTCGGCGTTGCGGGCCTTCTGGCGGGTCGGCACTGCTGCTAGAAAGTTTCTGACCAGCTGCTCGCCCTGCTCAGCGCTGACGGACTCGGGATGGAACTGCACGCCGAACTGCGGTCGCTCCCTGTGTCGCAGGGCCATGATGGTCCCGTCCTCCGTCCGAGCGGTCACCTCCAGGCAGTCGGGCAGCGTGCCCCCATCCACGCACAGCGAGTGGTAGCGGACCGCGTCGAAGACTTCCGCGATGCCTGCGAAGAGTTCGTCACCGTAGTGCGACACACGAGAGATGCGGCCGTGAAAGGGCTCGGGTGCCGGAACGACCGCCGCGCCATAGGCATGGCCGATCCCTTGGCAGCCCAGACACACCCCCAGCAGCGGCAGGTCGCTCTCCCGAATCACCTCCGGACAGACCCCGAAGTCCGCCGTCTTGGCGGGTGATCCGGGTCCGGGAGAAATGATGATCGCGCCTACGGGTTCGCGGCGGACAACGTCACGCCAGCGGCTTTCGTCGTTCGGGATGACGATTGGCCGACAGCCGGTTAGCTTCGAGACGAGCTGTGACAGGTTGAACGTGAACGAGTCCCCGTTGTCGATGATCAGGACCTGCATGCGCAGCGACTTGCTGGCCAATGGCGGCGTGCCCGGTTCCCCCGCACCGCCGTTCGCCGAGGGACGCTGCCAAGAACCCGTCGCCCGCGCTGCCACGGGATGCCTCCCTATAGCATCACTCTCGGAATTCGCAGGAGCGAGAAGCGCGTCCCTGCCCTCTCGGATCGGCCTGCGGCCTAGGGTGAGGGAGGGGCTATGCTAGCCTTCCTACGCGGGCCGATCGGGAACCATGGGTGTGAAGCCGGATCTGCCCGCAGTCTGCGTTGCGATCGGTTGCACCGACGCCACGCAAGCCGAAGCGCTTGCCCTCGCGACCTGTCGGAGTGGCGAGACGCTACTCGAGCTGCGCATCGACTTCCTGCGCCAGATCGAGCTGGCACCCCGGATCATCGAGAGTGTTCTACGCGAGCACCCGCAGGTGACGGTTCTCGCGACCTGCCGTCGCCAGCCCAATGGCGGACGGTTCGCGGGGTCAATCCAGCAGCAGGTCGACGCGTTGCAGGGTGCCATCCGCGCTGGCGCGTGGCTCGTTGATGTCGAGATCGAGACGCTTGACGAGGCACCCGGTACGTTGGCCGCATTGCCTTCGGGAATCGCCGTTCTGGCCTCGTACCACAATTTCGAGTGCACGCCGGACCTAGCACCTGTTGTCGAACGGCTTGAGAGAACCGGTGCGGAGATCCTCAAGGTGGCGACCACCGTCGAACGGCCATCGGACAACCTGAGGCTAATGGACCTTTGTCGCGAGAGGTCCAACATGGTGGTGGCGGGCATGGGAGAGGCCGGATTGGCTTCACGTGTCCTGTTTCCCCTGCGAGGCGGCCTATTCTCCTACGTGACGCCGGACCCCGACCTATGCCAGGCGTCAACAGACATCGCTCCGACTGCTCCGGGGCAGGTGTCCGCGTCGCTGGCGCGAGAACGGTATAGGGTTGCAGAGGCAACTGGGGCGACCCAGGCGTTCGCCGTCATCGCCTGTCCGGTGGCGCACTCCCTGTCCCCGCTCATCCACAATCGGGCATTCCAGGCCGTGGACTTCGACGGGGTCTACATTCCGCAGCTCGTTGAGCCGGCCCACGTTGGCGACTACTGCCAGTTCATGCGATCTCTGCCGATCCGGGGCGCGAGCGTCACCATCCCGCACAAGCAGGCCGTCATGGAGTTCCTAGACGACATCCATCCAGATGCAGATGCGGTCGGGGCCGTGAACACTCTTTACTGGGACCACGGCAGACTGGCAGGAACCAACACCGACGTAGTCGGCATCATCCGCCCACTCGAAGCCCGCACCTCGCTCCGAGGGGCGCGAGTGCTCGTTGCGGGGACAGGTGGGGCGGCGTTGGCCGCTGTGGTCGCGGCGAAGAAATGCGGCGGTCAGGTCACCGTTGCCGGTCGCTCGATGGCGAAGACCGAAGCCCTCGCGGCGAAGCATGATGCAGACGCCATGTCGCTGGCCGAGTCCGAGGACGCTTCGTTTGACGTGCTGGTCCAGGCCACGTCCGTCGGGATGTGGCCCAACGTGGATCAGAGCCTCTTCGGAAGGCGCCTCCCCGCAGACCTGGTCTTCGACCTGGTGTACAACCCGTTGGAAACGGCCCTGATGCAGCGAGCGAAGGCCGAGGGCAAGCAGGTCATCAGCGGTCTCGAGATGTTTCTCGAGCAGGCCGCCGAGCAGTTCCGCATCTTCACCGGACATCAAGCTCCACGCGACGTCATGCGCGCAGCGATCCTGGAAAGTAGAGTGAATTGAGTGGGTCGGGTGCCTCGATGGCGGTCCAGCCAGATTTCAATACGTTCCAGCAGCACGCCGCGAAGGGCAACCTCGTCCCTGTCTGGAAGGTTCTGACAGCGGATTTAGAGACCCCTGTCTCGGCCTACCTGAAGCTCGCCGAGGGCGAGACTCACTCGTTCCTGCTCGAGAGCGTCGTGGGCGGCGAGCGGATAGGCCGCTACACGTATGTCGGGGCATCGCCGTTCATGGTGCTGACGGCCGACGGCGACCGCATCGAGATTCATGAGGGCGGGGAGGTCACCCATCGACGGTGCGATGTCTTCACGCTTCTGAAGGAGCTCGCTTCGAGCTTCCGGCCAGCCGGAACCGACGGTCTGCCGCCGTTCTGCGCTGGGTCCGTTGGATACGCCGGATACGACTTGGTCCGGCATGTCGAGCCGAGGGTGCCGCCGTTCCGCGAGGACGACGTGCAGGCGCCAGATGCGGTCTTCATGGTCTTGGCGTCGGTCGTCGTCTTCGACCACCTCAGCCACCAGCTCTACGTCATCGCCAACGCTCGCACGGACAGCGAAGGGAGTCTCGAAGCCTGCTACCGCGATGCCGTGAAGACCGTCGAGTCGCTGGAGGCACGCCTCTCCGGCCAGCCGGCCCTACCGGCCTCCGCGAGAAACGGAGGCCCATTGGAGCTGCGCTCCAACGTCGGCAAGGAGGCGTACTGCGCGGCTGTCGAGAAAGCTCGTGAGTACATCCACGCCGGCGACATCTTCCAGGTCGTCCTGTCCCAGCGTCTCGACATGGAACCGGGGGTGCATCCGTTCCAGATCTACCGTGCGCTGCGCACGGTCAATCCGTCCCCATACCTGTTCTATCTGCAGCTCGGAGAGTCGGTTGTGCTGGGAAGCTCGCCGGAGATGCTCGTCCAGGTCAAGGGACGCTCCATCGAGTACCGCCCGATCGCCGGAACGCGGCCACGGGGCTCCTCGCCGGAAGAGGACAAGGCGCTGGCCGAGGATCTGCTGGGCGACGAGAAGGAGATGGCTGAGCACCTGATGCTCGTCGATCTCGGTCGCAACGATGTCGGACGGGTTTCCGAGTACGGCTCGGTGCGGGTGCCCGAGTTCGCCATCATCGAAAACTACTCCCACGTGATGCACATCGTTTCGAGTGTCCTCGGAACGCTGCGCTCGGATTTCGATGCCTTCGACACCTTGCGCGCCTGCTTTCCTGCGGGCACTGTGTCTGGCGCACCCAAGGTGCGGGCGATGGAGATCATCGCGGAGCTGGAGCCAACCAAGCGTGGGGTCTATTCGGGGAGCGTAATGTACCTCGACTTCAGCGGCACGCTGATGTCGGCGATCGCGATCCGGACCATGATGGTGCGCGGCGAAACGGCCCACCTCCAGGTCGGCGCCGGGATCGTCGCCGATTCGGTCCCCGAACGGGAGTGGGACGAGACCATGAACAAGGCTCGTGCCTTGCTGCGTGCCGTCGAGATCGCGCGGACGCTTTGAGTCGAGCCGGGACTAGTCCCGACGCAGCGCCGGCAGCAGTGGGGATCGCAGGGACAGCCCGACCGCAGCCACGCCGGCGAGGAGGCCCGTCGCCAGCACGGCGGCAAGCGTCAGCAGGACGGCTCCCCACGGCGGATCGGATGCATCGCTGGCGATGTGCGGCGCCACGGCGATGACCGCAGCCAGCGAACCGACCACGACGCCGAACACGAGCAGGAACGCGTTCTCGGCAAGCACCAGCCTGGCCAGCTTGCCGCGTCCAAGCCCGAGCGCTTCGAGGAGGGCGAGCTCGCCCTTGCGCTCGAGCACGCTGCGGACCATGACGACCGCCAGCCCTAGCGTGCCGAGCAGCAGGCCCAGACCGCCAAGTGTCCGAAACGTGTCGAGGTAGGTGTTCTCAACGACGAGGAAGCCGGCGATGCGATCCGACGACCGCGTTGCGTCCAGCCCCTCTTCGGCGAATTCGTCCTCCAGCGACGTGGCGAGGTCTGCACGGTCCGTTTCAACCAGCAAAGTCTGATAGCCGCTGTGGTCGGGATATAGGTCGAGGAATCGGTCCTCGGCAAGTAGGAGCTCGGACTGGAACACGCTGCGCGAAAGCATGCCGGCGAGGACCAGGCGCCGCTGCCGGCCGGCGCCGTCCTCCACGGTCAGCTCCTGTCCCAGAGTGAGATGAAGGATCCACATGGCCGAGTTGGCGTCGCCGAGCACCGGGATCGCGCCGTCGAAGTCCTTGTTCAGCAGCAGCCAGGGATTCGCCTGCTCGGCCTCGGTCTCGGCTAGCGAGCTCTGAAACGCGAAGCCGCCGCGCTCGATCAGGCTTGGCGGAACGGCCGCCAGAGTTGGGCGGGTCGGCCGGTACAGGTTCAGGCAGCTTGCGTCCTCGCCACGTCGGACTCGCATGGGCAGGATGCGCGTCGGCTGCGGCTGGCTCGTGGCGGTCTCTTCAATGCGTGCCGCAAACAGCGGGGCCTCCGACTCGGCGATGTATCGGAAGCCACCGTCCCCCGAGTCCAAGGACGGTTCCTTGGCGCTGACATCCTGTCGGTTCATCGCCACGGTGACGATCATGAACGACGCACAGGCGACAAGTGCAGCGGCCAGCATGCTTCGGGTGGGATTCCGGCCACTGTTGCGCATCGCCAACTGGTCGACGCCGTCTAGAGCGGCCCCGCTTCGAGACGGTGCGAGGAGCACGGCGCGGAACAGAACCAGCGCTGCCACGAGCGTCATCGTGCCCGCCCCGAAGAACGCGGCTAGGCGACCAGAGGCCTCGGCGTTCCAGGAGAGAGCGGCCAGCAGAATCGCGCAGGCAACCGCGGCTCCGCCGATGGCGCGGAGCCTGCGAGCTCGCCTGATGCGGACCTCCGGAAAAGCTGGAGGATCGACAGTGCCCTCCAGCAGTGCATGTGTCGACAGCTTGGCCAGCCGCCGCAGTGAGAGCCACACAGAGCCCACCATGAGGACCAGCGTGAAGCTGGCCCCGAACAAGAGGTCCTCGGGCCGGACGTGGACGGCCAAATGGGAAGTGCCAACAGCACCGGTCCACCACGTGTTGAGGCCGTAGACCATGAGTCGCGCGAACAGAACCGCACCAGGGATGCCCACGAGGCAGCCAATCGCGGCGAGCACCGTCCCCTCGGCAAGCAACAGGCGCCGCACGGTTTGCGGCAGATGACCTTCCGCCAGCATCGTGCCGATCTCGCGTGCGCGGAGTTCGACGCCCAGTCGGAACAACAGGGCGACTAGGATCGCGGCCGCGGCGATCAGGAACATGCTGAATCCGATGAAGAGCCCGGAGAAGTCCGTGGCGCCAGTGGACGCCGAAAGGCCCGACTCGCGCACCGGCTGTAGCGAGAGACCGTAGCTGGCCGGGTCGACGCGGCGGGACAATGAGGCGCGGAACGCCTCCAGACCAACGCCGAGATCTGCCCCGTTCCTTGGCGTCAGCCGCAGCGAGGTGAGCTGACCGAACCGGCTTGTCCAGAGGCTCTTGGCCGTCTCCAGCGAGACGAAGCCCTTGGGAGAGGCCCTGTAGCGGTCCCAGTAGGTCTCGTCCCTCGGACGAATGAGGCGCAAGTCCATGGGGAACGGTGGATCCCAGTTCGCCATGCGGGTCTGGTCGGACATGCCGCGATAGACGGGCGCATAGTCGCGGTCCAGCGCCGATCCCGCCATGCGTACGATGCTGGACAGCGTGAATGTGTGCGACGCGGTCTCGAGCCGGCTGTCGGCGCCGACCGTGTAGTAGCGCAGCGTCACCTGCGCTCCGGGTCTCACGTCCAGATCGTCCGCGGTCCAAGCGTTCAGCAGGATCTCGTCCGGTCCAATCTCCGGTGGTTGTCGGCCGCTCGCCAGCACGAGCGAGGGTGGGAGGCTCGCCAGTGCCGTAACGGTCGAGTAGGGGACGCTGCGCTCGCCCGACTCGATCGAGTTGGCGAGATAGGTGAGGACCTCGCTCCCGTCGAACCCCGTCTCCTGCGCTGCCTCTGCGGCGCTCTCAACCGATGCCGGATCCAGAACGATGCGCTCGGATTCGAGGACTGCACCTCTCCCTTCGGGCAGAATTCGAACTCCGAGTCGGGCGTCTTCCGGAGCGAATGACTCACGCCACGCCGACTGGGCCTCGTCCAAGGTGCCTCCCGACACGAACAGCGCGTTCGCACGTCCAGGCTGGCCAAGCACCCGCTCCAGAACCGCCTTGGAGACGTAGGCGTTGTAGGGCAGCTGCTGCTGGGCTGAGAGTCCAAACCGGCCCGGCCCGCGATTCTCCAGGACCTCCGCAATTTGGAGGCGCAGCAGGCGCACGTTGTCGGCCTTGCGGCCCATCACCGAATCGGCTGGAACGAGGGTGTCCGCATGGAAGCGCAGCAGCACCGAATCACCAGCCATCGCGCCGAGCTCTTCGGCAAGGCGCTGGTTGACGAGGATGTCGCGGTTGCCGATCTCTGGCGGATCTGTCCCAAACAGCTCCCAGAACGATTCATCGACGGCGTGGATCCGCACCGAGGAAGCGCGCGACCCGGAGTCGGCATGCTCCGCGGTGCCCGAGATCAGGATGCCCCCCGACGCCTCGAACCCATCCCCCAGAGCGTCGGCTGCGGCATCGCGAAAGTAGCGCTCGCCGACCACGGCGAAGTCGATCGAGCCAAGCCGGTCCAGCGTTAGATCGCGCAGGCTCGCTCGGACGGATGAGCCCACGATGAGGGAGCCGGCGAGCACCGCGGCCCCTGCGGCGACTCCGAGGGCCACAGCGCCATGCACGGCGCGATAGTGCACGAGACTGCGGGCGAGAAGATTCCTGTACGTCATGCGCCTGCGCCTGCGCGAAAACTCCAGCCCTAAGGTGACGCGGACCTGGCGACCGTACTGCCCGAGCCTGTCATGGACTCGTTCAGCCGCTCAATGCGCGAGCGCACTTGGCGGGCTTTCTTCGAGTTGGCGTCGATCTCCAGATAGCGGCTGTAGGCCGTCAGGGCTTCTTCTGCCTCTCCGAGAGACTCGCGGGAGTTGCCCAGTCGCCAGAACGCCTCGCCGTAGCTGTTGTCCCAGCGGGTGGCCTCGAGGAACCGGCCAGCGGCCGCGCGGTGCTTGCCCTTCTTTGCGTAGTAGAGACCGACCTTGAATTCCTTGCGCGCCTGGACAGGGTTGAAGGCGTACTCCTGCTTAGGAGGCGCGTACTCCTCGTCCTCGTCCACAAGGCCAGCGAAGGCGTCCGCCGGTTCGGCGCTCGCCTGAGCGCTGTCCGGCCTCTCGTCCGCCAGTGCCCAGTGGCTGGTCAGCAGCAGCACTGGAAGCACCAAGCCTCTCACGGGGCTTAGTATAACGACGGACCCCTTGCACCGAAGTGCACTCGGCACGAGCTTTTTGCGCTAGCAGTCCGGCCACTCGGCACAGCGGCGTAACCTGGCACATGGCCACTGGCTGCGCTGCGTCGTGAGCTCCGCGTTAGCGCTTCGGCCGGTTGCGTGAGCCCAGTGAAGCCGGCTCGACCTGTCCGAGCTGGACGTAGTCCGTGTAGCTTGTCCCCGTGCGTTTCGGCTGCTCCGGAGGATCGGTCCTGTTGTCTAGTACCCAGCGCTCGAACTCCTTCACAAGGTCTGGACGCTCCGCGGCAAGATCCGCCGTCTCGGCTCCGTCCGCTTCGAGATCGTAGAGCTCCACCGGATCCTCTGGCGACCGTTTCACGAACTTCCACCGGCCGTTTCGCGCCGCTTGGCTGCGCAGCACGCGATCGCCAGAAACAAGTTCCCAGTACAGCCAGTCGTGTCGCTTCTGGTCTCCTTGCCCGAGCAGCTCGGGCACGATGGAGATCCCATCCGTCGTTGGCGGTTCGACCCCAGCCAGTTCGGCGAACGTGGGCATCATGTCGGGGAAGTAGGTCACATGGTCGCTCTGGGAGCCGGCGCGCACACGGTTCGGCCAGCGGACGATCTGCGGCACTCGCAGTCCGCCCTCGTACATCGATCCCTTGTAGCCCCGCAGTCCACCCGAGGCCTCGAAGAAGTCCTCGCTCACGTCAAACCGCGACTGTGCCCCGTTATCGGAATTGAAGATCACGACGGTGTCATCGTCGATGCCCAGGGAATTGAGGAGGCTCATGAGCCGGCCGACGTCCCGGTCGAGGTGAGACACCATCGCCGCATAGGTGGCCCTGGGGTTCGGCGAGACGATGTAGCCGATGCGTCGCTCCTGCCCTCCGCCTACCTCGGGAAACGTGCCCAAATACTCGACCAGCGAGTCGGCAGGGACTGCCAGCTCGACGTGGGGAATGGTCACGGGCAGATAGCAGAAGAACGGCCCCTCGTGGTTCTCGCGTATGAGGTGGAGGGCCCGCTCGAAGATCACGTCATGCGAGTACTGGCCACGCCCGCCGTCTTCGTTCAGCGGTAGACTCATGCGGCCGTGGTTGAACGTCAGCCAGAATGGGTAGAAGAAGTGGGCGTGGACCTGGTGGAGGTAGCCGAGGAAGTCGTCGAACCCCTGTCGCAGTGGATGGCCGGGACTGTCGGCGAGTCCGAGACCCCACTTGCCGTATCCTCCGGTGGCGTAGCCCGCGCTCTTCAGGACTTCGGCCAGCGTGATGTCCTCGTCGCGCAGATGCGCGTCGCCGAGGTTGCCCCGCACGGGTGTGTGGCCGCCGTGCAGACCGGTCAGCAGCACGCTCCGCGATGGCGCACATACCGTGGAGCCCGCATACGCCTGCGTAAACCTCATCCCCTCCGCCGCCAGCCGGTCGATGTGCGGCGTCTGGATCTTTGTTTGTCCGTACGATCCCAGGTGGCCGTAGCCCAGATCGTCGGCCATGATCAGGACGATGTTCGGCTTGGCCATCGAGGCCACGGGCACAAGCAGGCCCAGCACCAGTGCCAACGTTCTCATCCCCAGAAACCTACCACGGCCAAGCGCGGGCGCGGGATTGAGCGCGGGAGGCCCGGGGCTCCGCGGGCCAGACTCCAGGCTGGATCTTCACGTGTCACAAGAGGAAACGGCCGCTAGTATCGGGTCCATACAGCGTTCTCGTGCAGGGCACCGCTTGAGTGGGCCCAGAAACTATGCTCCATAGAAGTAGGCTGCGTGAGTAGGATAGAAAGCTGGCGCACCCCTGGGGGAGCCTCTCAAAGTGCCGACTAAGGATGCACTAGCACTAGGTCTCGACTTTGGCACGGAGTCCGTCCGTGCCCTTCTGATTGACCTTGACGGAACCGAGTACAGCTCGGCGGTGGCCAAGTACACCCACGGCCAGATCACTGACCGACTGCCTGGTTCGAACGAGGAGCTGCCTCCGGACTACGCCCTCCAGCACCCAGGCGACTGGCTGGCTGCGGCGACTCGCGCCGTGCGTAACGCTTGGCGCAAGGCATCGGCGCCACGCTCGTCGGTGATCGGCATCGGTGTCGACTTCACCAGTTGCACCATGCTTCCCGTGCAGGGGGACGGCACACCGCTGTGCATGCTGCCGGAATATCGCGCGAATCCTCTCGCGTGGCCCAAGCTCTGGAAGCATCATGCGGCTAAGAAGCAGACTGAGCGCATCAACCGGCTAGCTCAAGAGCGCAGCGAGCGCTTCCTCGACCAGTACGGCGGCACCATTGGCTTGGAGTGGTTCTTCCCGAAGGTCCTCGAAACCCTGGAGGAGGCGCCTGATGTCTATAACGCGACGGACGTGTGGGTCGAGGCGGGGGACTGGATCGTGTGGCAGCTCGTCGGATGCCCCGCGGGATCGATGGCTCGCTCGACCTGTCAGGCGGGCTACAAGGGCATGTGGACGGCGCGCGACGGATTCCCGTCCAAGCCGTTCCTGCGTTCAGTGCACCCGGTGCTGGTCGACATTGTCCGGGACAAGATGCCCGGCCTCATGCAGGCTCCGGGGCAGATCGCTGGGCGCCTCTCAGCCAGCATGGCCAAGCGGCTCGGCTTGCCGGTCGGTACCGCCGTCAGCACCGCAATCATCGACGCGCACGCCGGAGTTCCCGGAGTCGGTGCTGCCGATCCCGCGACGCTGGTCATGGTCTGCGGCACTAGCTCGTGCCACATGCTGAACTCGTCGGAGTACCGGAAAGTTCCGGGCGTCGCAGGGGTTGTCAAGGACGGCATTCTCCCGGGAATGTACGGATACGAGACAGGCCAGGCCGCTGCAGGCGACGCCTTCGACTGGCTGCGGCGACTGTCCCGCCAGAGGAATTTCAATGCGATGACGCAGCGAGCGGCCGATATCGGGCCCGGCGCGGACGGCGTGCTTTGCGTCGACTGGTTCAACGGCTGCCGCACGCCGCTGATGGACGGTGGCTTGCGCGGCGCCTTCCTAGGCCTTGCTCTTCGGCACGAGGCGCATCACATGTACCGGGCAATGTTGGAGGCGAACGCCTGCGGCATCCGATGGATCATCGAGATGCTCCGCGAGAGCGGGGTCAAGGTGACGAAATTCGTCGCGACGGGCGGCTTGGCGCACCGCAACCCCCTGTTCGTGCAGGTCGCCGCCGACGTGATCGGCCATAACATCCTGGTGCATCCCTCCAAGCAGGGACCGGCCCTGGGGGCGGCCATCCTCGGTGCGGTTGCGGCCGGCAAGCGGGTGACCGGACTGAGCTCCGTGCGGTCGGCTGTGCGGACAATGGGCGGTGTCCGCAAGGGCGTAGAGCATCGCATGGGAACCCTCGTTACGCCCGACCGCAAAAAGGCGAAATTGTACGACGCCGTGTATGGGCGTTATCGTGAAACTGCAGATTTCTTGCGGGGGATGTAAAGTAACCGCGTGCAGATAACTGCGCGAAGTGGATTGCGTTAGTTGAGGTGAGTGTGATGTTGACGAGAGTCTACCGAATCTTGGCTGTCTCCTTGGCGGTGGCTGGACTGCTTGGCCTGTCGGACAGGGCCTTGGCGAACTCGTCTGGTGCGCCCGGCCTGACATCGGGTGGTGCGTTTCCTGGGGAGACGAGCTGCAGTCGCTGTCACAACACTTCCGAGGTGAATGAAGGGACAGGGACGCTCGAACTCCTTGTCAACGGTGCACCGGCGTCGGAGTATTTCTACGTTCCCGGCGAGACCGCCACCCTGGGGATCCAGTTCGCCGATGCGTCTGCGGTGCGCATCGGATTCCAGCTGGCTGCACGCTCGGGCAGCGGATGCATGCAGGGGGGAACCTTGGCGGCGACCGACACACCCGCCGGGGAGAGCGTTCGAATCAATGATGGGCCGTGCGGCGATGGCACCGGCAACGTGCAGTGGGCAACGCAGCGCCGTCCGCGCACGGGGATGGAGACCCTCTACGAAATAGCTTGGACAGCTCCTGACGCCATGGCCGGTCCCGTCACGGTGGCAGTTGCCGTGAACGGTGCCAACGGGGATCTGTCGCCGCGCGACGACTCCATCTACACAGCTTCCGCGGTGCTTATGCCGTTGCTGCAGCCCACGGGACCGCCGGTTCTCACTGAGGGCTCGGTCGTTCTGGCAGATATGTCGAGCAACTCTGCCGTCACCGTGCCGGGTTCGGTCGTGACAGCTGCAGGTTCGGAGTTCACGGGCCAGGGCAAGATGTTCGACGCCATGCTCGACGAGAACGGCATGCTCATGACGACTCTCGATGGCGCATGCGTGCAGGTCAACCAGGTGAAGGCGCCGCTGCTGCACCTGACCGACTCGACTGTGATGTTCGAGGTCCCTGCGGACACGGCCGTCGGCATGGCACAGGTCCAGTTCGTGCGCGGTTGCGACACGCCTGAGGCCGTGGTGAGCAATGCCCTGACCGTCCAGGTGGCTGCGGCGCGGCCGGTCTTGTTCACGCATGGGGCCGATCCGGCCTCCGCTGCCGCCCTGCATGTCGACGGCGCATTGGTTGGCGTCCCCGAGAGCGTCGCTGGCCACGAGTCGCGGCCGGCGCGGCCCGGAGATGTCGTGACGCTGTTCGGCACAGGGTTCGGGCCTGTGAGTCCGGCTCTCGGGACTGGCGAGATTTCGACGACCCCGCGGTCCCTTGCGGCCAACATGTTCTCGGCGTCCATCGGAACGCTCCAGTTGCCGGCGACGGATCTGCTCTATGCGGGTCTCACCCCGTATTCCACTGGCCTCTATCAGGTGACCATGCGCATTCCGGAGGCTGCGCCGGAGGGTTCGCACGTTGCCTCGATCAACGTGGATGGCTTGGTGTCTCCGCTGGGTCCGATGATCGAGATCGGTGCGGCTATGAACGAAGAGCCCCAAATCGCGTGCATGGTGGAGTTGGTGGTGCCGGCGGGTAGCAGCTGCCTGGCCAACGTCTTCGGCTTTGAGGTGGAGTTCTCCGTGGACGAGACCGGCAAGGCCTGCGTGTCGCTCATCAACCTGTGCAGCGAGACCGCGCTCGATCTCACCTTGTACGGAGCCGGCGTCACTCGGAACGACGACGGTAGCTGGACCGTCGACAAGCTTCCGTAGGGAGTACGAGAGCTCCGGTCCAATCCGGTCACGTCGAAAGGACTTTCCTCACGGCGTGACTAACTGCTCGCTCCTGTCCGGGCTCCAGCATCCAGACAGCGATCTCGAGGCCATCCTCGAATCGTGGCCGGACTTCGACGCGTGGGTCTCCTTCTCGGAGTAGGTCCGCTGCCCTCTTGGGATCGATGCCGCTCCGCTCGTAGTTCCAACTCAGTCGCAGGTGCGGGACGGCATTCGAGATCTCGGGCACGAATATCTCGCTTGACACGCCGGACAGCCTCGAGACGGCCCGCTCGATCGTTCGGCACTGGCGGGTCCACTGCCTCCAATCCCGGTCATGATCCCGGTGCAGGTAGAGGTCCAGCGCGACGAGCATGCCCACGACCTCCTCCTTGTTGACCTTGTTGCTGCGTCCGACCGAATCGGAGTGCGGGCTGTTGTTCAGCTTGGCGGCCTCGATCAGGTCGCGCCGCCCGAGCAGGAGGCCGGCGGACTGAGGGCCCCGCAGGCCTTTGCCTCCGGAGAACGCCACTAGGTCGTATCCAAGCTTCTGGAAGCGGAACAGGTTGTCGACTGGCGGCACGTCGGCTGCCGCGTCGATCAGGGTAGGCACGCCTCGGTCCTTGCCAACCCTCACGAACGCCTCGTGCCCGATCTGGCCGTCGTTGGCGGCTCGGTTCAGGAAGAACAGCATCACGGTGCGGTCCCCGATCGCGGACTCAAGCTCGGCGGGCGACTCGACCTCCACCAGCTTGGCGCCGCTGCTCCGGACGGCGTGGTCGTAGCTGTTGCGATGGGACTTCTGGAGCACCACCTCGTTCCTCATTCCGTCGCTCTCGGGCAGGCGCCGGATACTCTCTTCGTCGCTACCGGCCATGCAGGCTGCGGTGGCGAGCGTAAGCGCCGAGGCGCACCCTGCCGTAACCAGTGCGGCCTCGCACTCCAGCATGGATGCGATGCGGTCGCCGGTCTTCTGGTGGAGCTCCTCGAGATCCACGTACTGGTCGGACACGGCCCGCATGGCGCTCAGCACCTCGGGCGGCATGGTGGATGCCGTCAGACGCGTGTACGTCCCAGCTGCGTTGAGAAATGTTCGGACGCCGAGCTCGTGCAGTATTTCGCGTGGCGGTCCAAGCGCGGTCCCGCGCTTTGCTGCATTGAGCCGACCCGTTCCGACAGCGGCGGCGAGCGGACTCGCCAGGATCGACTGGAGAAATGTCCGTCGATTACGGTTCAGCCACTCGAGCATCGCGTCGTCATCTCGGCGGCCATTCTACTCGGGCGCGTCAAGGCAGGGTCTTGATCGCGATGTTCCGGAATCGGATCGGTTCGTTGTGCCCTAGGAACCCCACGTGCCCGTGTCTGCGGGCGAGGCCCCGGTTTCGGGCGAGCTTGGCGGGATCCTTGACCTTGCTTGTGTCGACATCGAGGATGGTCGCTCCGTTGAGCACAACCACGATCCGGGAGCCGTCCACGGTGACTTCCTGCTGGTTCCACTGGCCCACAGGCTTCAGGTGGCCTGTCCTCGCGCCGGCCACGTTGTAGAGGGACCCGTGCTTCTGCCAGGACTTGATGTCCTTGTAGCGCTCGGCGCTGTTGTCGATGATCTGCAGTTCATTGCCCGAGTACGACAGATTGGTCCATTCCAGCGGACAGCGGATGCATAGTCCATTGTTCGAGCCGGACTCGAGCTGGAACTCGAAGCGCAGCACGAAGTTGGCGTACTCCGACGCCGAGAGGAGGTTCCCGCCACCGTCTCGAGGGCAGACCAGATCGCCGTCCTCCACAAGGTAGCCCTCGCCATGCTTGTTGAGCAGCATCCAGCCGTCGAGCGATTTGCCGTCAAACAGCGGCACGAATCCTCCGTCGGCCCAGCCAGGGGTGGCCCAGGTGCAGACAAGGAGCGCAGCGGCCATGCAGATGCGGGACATTGCACGCATCGTAACAGCGGATCCGCCGGTCGTCAGGGCTCCTTCGCGGTCTTGATTCACTGGCGAAGGTCTGTGGATCATCGCCGCACTTGCCAGCCGTTCGCGCCACTGCGCAACATGGGAGTCAATGGTTGGATCGGTGTATGACTTGGTCGGAGAGGAAGGGTTCGACCGTCTCACCCGCCTGTTCTACGAGCAGGTTCCGGAGGACGAGGTTCTGGGTCCGATGTATCCGCCCGAGGAGATCGAGGCGGCGCGTCTGCGTCTAAGGGACTTTCTGGTCGGCCGCTTCGGTGGACCGCACCGCTACATCCTGCAGCGTGGGCATCCAAGGCTGCGGATGCGGCACATGCTGTTCCCAATCGACCAGCAGGCCCGAGACCGCTGGATGTCGCTCATGACGAAGGCTCTCGGTACGGCTGGCCTGCCTCCCGACGTAACCAACCACCTGATGGAGTTCTTCGCCAGCACAGCCACGTTCCTGATCAACCGCCAGTCGGGCTAGATCTCGCTCTGGAGCAGTTCTTGCAGGGCGTCGGCGACCTGCCGGGCGATGATCTCGTTGCCGCGGGCGTTCGGGTGGATGCCGTCGCTCTGATTCAGGTCAGGATCCATCGCAACGTTTTCGAGCAGGAACGGGATCAGCGGCACCTCCCGCTTTTCCGCCAGTCGCGGGAAGACGGACTCGAAGGAGTCGACATACTCCGGGCCGTAGTTCCTGGGGAGCATCATGCCGGCAAGCACGACCTTGGTCCCTCTCGACTGGAACTCCTCGATCATGCGATCGAGGTTTTCCTCCATCACGTCGATGGCCAGCCCTCGCAGTCCGTCGTTCGCCCCCAGAGCCAGGATCACCCACTCGGGATCGTGCGACAGGGCGGTCGACACGCGGCTCAGGCCTCGTGCGGTCGTGTCGCCGCTGACGCCCTCGTTGACGACTCGGAACTCCATGCCGCGCTCGTCGAATTCGCGCTGCAGGTAGGACGGGTAGGTCTCGTGGGACCGGATTCGGATGCCCGCCGTCAGGCTGTCTCCGAAGGCGACGAGAACCGGCCGAGGGTCGTTCTCGACCACCGCAGCCGCCTCTTCGACATGGGGTTCGGGAGGCGGACCGGCCTCCTGCTTGGGGCCATCCCCGCAGGCCGCCAGAAGCAGCCCAAGGCACGCGGCGGCCGCACCGCGCAGTAACAAGCTGCCGCCAGTGCGCATCTTGTCATGATAGAGGTCCACCCCAAACTCCATGTCGAAACCAGCCGCTGTGCTAGAAGTGCGCGGTCTCGTGAAGTCCATCAGCAGCGGCACTCGCTTGGTGGAGATTCTGCGGGGCATCGAATTCTCCATTCCCGTGGGTCAGTTCACGGTGATTCAGGGTCCGTCCGGAAGCGGCAAGAGCACATTGCTCGGGCTTCTCGCGGGCCTCGACAGGCCGTCGTCCGGTGACGTGCTGGTGGACGGTGTGTCGCTGACCTCTCTCACGGAGGACGAGACTGCCATCCTGCGCGGGCGCGGGATCGGCTTCGTATTCCAGTCCTACCAGCTTGTCCCGACGTTGACGGCCTTGGAGAACGTCATGCTGCCGCTGGATCTGATCGGTGCTAGCGGTCGGGAGTCGCACCAGCGTGCGGTGGACTTGCTCCGACAGGTCGGACTGGGCGAGCGGACGGACCACTACCCCGTCCAGCTGTCCGGGGGCGAGCAGCAGCGGGTCGCCTTGGCTCGTGCCTTCGCTCCCCGCCCGCCAATCGTCCTTGCCGACGAGCCGACTGGCAATCTGGACTCGCATAACGGAGAGCTGGTGCTCGAGATGCTGCTCACGCTGAACCGCGAAGCGGGGACGACGCTGGTCATGGTGACGCACGACGATCAGCTCGCCTCTAGGGCAGACCGCAGAATCCAGTTGGTGGACGGGCGCGTTGTGGCCGACACCGTCGCCGAGCCCGTGCTGGAACCGCAGTTCGCCTAGCGGTCCGACTCCAGGCCTGCACGACGCCTGGGCCGTCGCGGGCTTGGTGTAGACTGACCCATGGGCCCCGGACCCGTGCAGCGGAATGTCGCGAACCCCGCCAGGTCTGGAAGGAAGCAACGGTAGTGGCCTCTACTGCGTGCCGCGGTTGCATCCGGGGTCCATGTCCTCAGGCCGCGTGCAACTGCCTTCATGTATCAAGTCATTGCGCGCAAGTACCGTCCGCAGACGTTTGACGAAGTAGTCGGGCAGGCCCACGCCAAGCAGACGCTGCGAAACGCGATCGACCAGAATCGGATCGCGCACGGGTACATCTTTTCCGGGCCGCGCGGCACCGGCAAGACGACCATGGCGCGCATCCTCGCCATGGCCCTCAACTGCGAGGGTGGCCCGAGTTCCAGCCCGGATCCGCAGTCGCCGGTCTGCCGCGAGATCGCCGGCGGCAACGCGCTCGACGTGATCGAGATCGACGCGGCGTCGAACCGCCGCATCGACGATGTCCGGGACATCCGGGAGACCGTGCGGTTCCGGCCGGCGCGGGATCCCTACAAGGTCTTCATCATCGACGAGGCGCACCAGATCACCGCTGACGCCTTCAACGCCCTGCTGAAGACCCTCGAGGAGCCGCCCGAATGGACGGTCTTCATCTTCTGCACCACGGAGCCGCAGGCGGTACCAGCGACGATTCTGTCGCGTTGCCAGCACCTCGCCTTCCAGGCCATCGACCTGCAGGACAACCTGAATCACCTGCGCAAGATCTGCCAGGCCGAGCAGGTTGAGGCCGACGACGACTCACTGCTCGCCATCGCGATGGCGGGTGACGGTTCGATTCGGGATGCGCTTTCCACGCTGGACCAGGCGATCGCGGCCTGCGGCAAGCAGCTGGAAGTCAACGCCGTGCGCGACCTGCTTGGTGCCATCCCTGGCGCCGTCACGGACCGCATTCTGGGGGCGATTCGGGACGGCGACCCGGCAACCGTTCTGGCTGTCGCCGACGACCTGTTTCGCGAGGGCCGGCCTCCGCTGCACTTCTGCGGCGAGCTGATCCGGCAGGTGCGGAACCTGATGGTCATGAAGGTCGACGGAGCCGACTCGACGCTCGCTGTAGCCGGGGACCGGGAGCGTGAGGCGGCACGGGAGTGGATCGAGGTGTTCTCCAACGAGGACCTCATGCGCTATGTGCAGATTCTCCTGAAGCTGTACGAGGACCTGCACGGCGCCATGCAGCAGCGGTTCCGCTTGGAGATGGGACTGCTGAAGCTCGTCTACGCAGGGCGGTTGCGCTCCATCGAGGAGCTGCTGGCGGGCAACCAGCCGTCGGCACCCCCGGTCCCGCCCCCCTCCAAGGCCAAGGCCCCGCCTGTTTCCGACTTGCGCACGACGCGTGTCCTCGATAGCAAGAGACGGACTGCGGAGGCCACTGCGCCGCATCTTCGGGTACCTTCCGAGAACGGATCGGCGGCGAGCGGCGTTGGTAGCCCGACAAGACGGGCGACGGCGTCTACGCGGGTCGAGCCCGACCTGAAGGCGAAAGTCCTCAAACTGGCAAGGGAGGGCGACGCCGCTCTCTACAAGGCAATCCAGGCGGGCACTGTGGCGCGGGATGGGGATGCGTACGTCGTTCGAGTCAGCGACGATGCACATGCGTACGTCCAGGGTCAGTTGAAGGTCGTCAAGGCTCTGATCTTCGGTGCAGTTGGCAGCGACTCGGAGGTCAGACTTGCGGATCCGGCGGGTCAGCCCACACGGTTGACCAAGCCGGTCGCAGTCGATCCTCGAACTGCCGACTCCGCCAAGACGGCGCACGAGCGGGCAGTGGCCGATCCGGCCTTAAGGGCGTTTCGGGCTGGCCTCGAGGGTAACATTGTCCGTGTCACGGACTTGCGGGGGAATCACTAGTGAACACAGACCACCTTGTGCGACAAGCGCGCGAAATACAGGAGCGCTTGATGAAGACGATGGACGAAACCCAGGTGGAGGCGTCGACCGGCGGCGGCATGGTCACCGTACGCATGGACGGCCGCAAGCGGGTTCTGTCGGTCAACATTGATCCCGACGTGATGGACGACAGGGAGATGCTGGAGGACATGATTCGGGGCGCCTGCAACCAGGCCCACAAGCTCGTGGAACTGGCACTGACTAAAGAGGCGGGAAGCATGGTCCATCTTGTCCCGCCAGGACTCGTCTAGCCGTCGAGACTGAGCCGCCAAGCACCGCAAGACCATGGCTGCAAACGATCTGGCAGGACCGATGTCCCGGTTGGTGGACGAGCTGAAGCTCCTGCCCGGCCTCGGAAGGGCATCAGCGCAGCGGATCGCGTTCCATCTACTTGGCGTCGAGCGCGAGAGGGCCGCTCGGCTGGCGCGCGCGATCGTTGCGATGCGAGAGGAGATCCGGCTCTGCGTTCGCTGCCACAACCTCTCGGAGAGCGACCTGTGCTCGATTTGCCGTGACCGACGGCGCGACCATGCCCAGATCTGTGTCGTGGAGCAGCCCAACAACGTATTGGCGATCGAGAGAACACGACGATATACCGGGGTCTACCACGTGCTCCACGGCACGCTCGACACCGTGCGCGGCATTGGCCCCGACAACATCAAGCTCAAGAGCCTGCTCGAGCGCATGAAGGAGCACCCGACGCGGGAGATCATCGTGGCGACGAGCCCAACGTCAGAAGGCAACGGCACCGCGGTGTACATCAGTCGAATTCTGGAGAGGGTCGACGTGAAGCTGACGCGCATCGCGACGGGTGTCCCGCTGGGAAGCGACCTGCAGCACGTGGATCCCCTCACGATGTCGGAGGCCCTCACGGGCCGGCGTCAGTTCTGAGCGGCAGCTGCCGCGCTCCTTCAAGCCAGTCGGCGTCGGTGTCCCAGCGCACCGCCATGTTCGCCGCGGCGTACCGCGCCGCCGTTCAGGTCATTTGCATGAACAGCTGCAGCAGAGCTGCCAGCTCCGGCGACGCGTCCTCCTGGCAGAAGTGTCCCGCCTGCTCAAGCTTGACCACCGGACCGTCCGGGAAAAGGGTCTCGAAGTCCGTGATCGCAAGCTGCGGTGGAATGGCCCGGTCCTGCATGCCCTCGGCAAGCATCGCAGGCTTAGACCTCAAGGCGCTGATGCCGGGGATGCCCTCCTTCACGTAGCCGCCGATGCGGTTCAGAGCTACATCCAGTGGGAACTCGACCGCCCCCTTGCACTCGTCCTCGGTGCCGAATGGCGCCGCGTAGGCCGAGCGGGCGATGTCACTGAGCTTTGTGACACAACCCAGACGCTCCATCAGGTCGCCAGCGCCGGTGCCGAGCTGGCGCATCGTCTGGTAGTACGAGCCATCTCGCTCGCTGGACATCACCCAGCGAAACCAGTCCGACTTGTGCAGCTTCGGCGGCCGAGGTCCGTCCCGACGCCCGACAATCGCCCCGTATCCGCAGAAGCTGTTCATCATGCAGATCCGCTTGACGCGTTCTGGATGGCGCACGGTGTACGCGGCCAGGATCGGCCCACCCCAGTCCTGCCCGACGAGAGTGACGCCTTCGAGGCCGAGATCGTCAATCAGGGCGGCGAGGTTGCCAACGTGCGTGGCGAGCGTGTACTCGCGGTTCTGGGGCGTCTCGCTCTTGCCGAATCCCATGTGATCGGGGACGATCACGCGCCATCGCTTCGACAGCGAGGGGATGAAGCCGCGGTAGATGTAGCCCCAGGTCGGTTCGCCGTGGAGCAGCATGATGGGTTCGCCTGAACCCTCATCCACGTAGTGCATCCGGAACCCCGGCGCCTCGCTGAAGTGCGGTGCGAACGGAAACGTGTCTGCGAAGGTTTCCTCGGCTGGAATCATGTTCGAACCATCATAGGGGCGGCTCGGCGCACGCCGACCGCCGAGCAGGCCAGATCGCCGCTGATACACTGCACTTCGTCAACCGCAAATGCGCTCGTTCCGGCTCTATCTCCTTCTACTGGCCCAGGTTGTGGCTGCATTGGCGCAGGTGCCGGAGCGGCCGAACTTCATCGTGCTCTTCGCCGATGACCAGGGCTGGGGCGACCTAGGCGTGTACGGGCATCCCGACATCCGAACTCCCCACATCGATCGCATGGCCGCCGAGGGCATGCGCTTGACCAGCTTCTACGCTGCACCCTTCTGCGGGCCGTCGAGGGCGGCACTGATGACTGGTTCCTATCCGCCTAGGGCGGGCCTCGCCTTCAACCACGGGCCGAAGGCGAGGACGGGTATCCATCCTGACGAGATCACGGTTGCGGAGCTGTTGCAGGCACGGGGCTATGCCACGCAGATGATCGGCAAGTGGCATCTCGGGGACGCTCCGGAGTTTCTGCCCCATCGGCACGGCTTCGACTCGTGGTTCGGAATCCCGTTCTCCAACGACATGTGGCGCTACCACCCGGTGATGCCCATCCGAGAGCCCGAGGACGAGCGCATGACCTCTGCTCGCGAGCGAGCGGCCATGACTGGATTCGCGGGTCAGGGATCGTACTACGACCTCGACAGGGGGCAAGGCTTTCCGCACCCGCTGCCACTGATGCGCGACGACGAGGTCTTGGAGACCGATGCGGACCAGCGTCGCCTCACCACTGACTACACGGAAATGGCGGTCTCCTTCATCGAGAGGAATCGGGATGGGCCGTTCTTCCTGTACCTGCCGTATGCGATGCCACATGTTCCACTGTTCGTGTCCAACGAACGCTGGGGCCGGTCGCTTCGGGGACGCTACGGCGATGTCATCGAGGAACTCGACTGGTCCGTGGGCCAGATCCTCGACACGCTCCGCACGCTGGGCATCGATCGCAACACCCTGGTTGTCTACACCTCGGACAACGGCCCTTGGCTGCAGTACGGGATCGACGCTGGCTCGGCAGGACCGTTCCGTCTGGGCAAGGCAACAACTTGGGAGGGCGGCATGCGTGTGCCCGGCGTCTTCTGGATGCCGGGGTCAATTCCCGCGGGCCGGGTCAGTTCAGCCGTCGCAGCCAACATGGACCTGATGCCGACCTTCGCAGGGCTTGCCGGCGCGGAGCTGCCTGGGGACCGGGTGTTGGACGGTCGCGATCTCTGGCCTCTTCTCAGCGGCGAGAGCGACGAGTCGCCGCACGAGCGCTTCTTCTACTTCCACGGCAGCAGTCCCGGGACCCCCTTGCGGCTTGAGGCCGTTCGCGCTGGGCGGTACAAGCTCCGCGTACGTCGCGGTGCGGATCGTGACTATGAGGCTCTGGAGCTGTTCGACCTCCTCGCTGATGCGGGCGAATCCTTCGATATCGCAGAAAGGCACCCCGACGTTGTCGCGGAATTGCTGGTCGTCGCGAGGGATTTCGCCGCGGACATCGCGGCGAACGCCCGCCCGCTTGGTGGCACATAGCCTGCGCCTCGTTGCATCGGTCGCGAATGGCCGGTCCGTTGCCAGTCGCTTCTCGGAAGGTGATCTGAGGCTGTCGCTGCGCCTGCGGGATACAGACGCCCTTGGACTCTGTTCCGCCGTCGCCTGGCCGACCGCTGGGAGCCTCATCTAAGATCTTTGTCGGAGGGTATCGCCACAATGGTTTTCAATAGCCGTCTCTTCATCGCACTCGTCTGCGGAGTCTTCCTTTGGGCTGCGCCCGCAGCGTCTCAGCGCAGCACGGATCCCCGTATGGCGCCGACCATTGCGGACTACTCCTACGGTGACCATCCGCGACACGTGCTGGACTTCTACCGCGCCGATGCGGACGAGCCGACACCGCTGGTGGTGTTCATCCACGGCGGTGGCTTCACGAGGGGCGACAAGCGCACGATCAACCAGCAAGCCTTGGCGGAGCTCTTGGACGCTGGAATATCCGTAGCTGCGATCAACTACCGTCTGGCCGGGCAGGTACCGCTTCCCGCAGCTCATATGGATGCTCAGCGCGCACTGCAGACGCTGCGCTCGCTGGCAGGGGAATGGAATCTCGACAAGACGCGCGTAGCCGCCTTTGGTGGTTCTGCGGGGGCGCAGCTGTGCATGTGGCTGGCATACCACGATGACCAGGCGGATCCGCGCAGCTCCGATCCCATTGCACGGGAGTCGACTCGACTGGCTCTAGTGGCCCCGCTGAACGGGCAAATCACGAACGACTTCAACTGGTGGCTCGAGAACCTTCCGGAATACGACGAGCTTCACCGCGATCCAGCCGAGATATTCGGAACCAGCGATCCTGCGGGCCAGGCCGAGATCGCACGCAAGGTGACGGTGATCGCGCACGTGTCGTCGGACGACCCTGCCACCTTCATGAGCTATGGGATGGCGCCGGGCGACCCTGTCCCAGAAGGCGACAGGGCGACATCTTGGAAGGTCCATCACGTCAACTTCGGACTGGCTCTTGAGAAGAAGCTTAACGGAGCGGGCGTGGAGAATCACCTTCATTATCCCGGTTCAGGGGCAAAGTACGATTCGGCAGCCGACTTCTTCATCCGGAAGTTCCGGAAATAGAAGATCCTGCAGCTCCCGACGGCGCAGTTGGCCACCTGGGATCGGGGGCTCGCTGGGCAGCGTCTGACCCAGACTGGCGAGGGGCATTGGCAGGATGTCTCGAACGGGGCCGGTGCGGGATTCCTGTGCCGCAGTTCGAGAGACGCGTGCATTGTCCATGTAGGCGAGGAGCAGGGACTGGATCAACGTCCCACAGAAGACTCCGCATCACTGGGACTTCGGCGAGGGTGAGTCGGTCACATGTGTGATTCTGTAGGTCGTCACCGGGACGCCGCGATGCAGGGCGACCCGCAAGGGAGCGAGCATTGAAGACCCAATCGATGAATCGGCGGCTGTTTCTTGCATCGATTGCGGCCCTGCCGGCTTTGGGCGCCGAGAACCCTGCGCTCCCGCACACGCCGGATCCCGACTGGCCACGGCTCCCGGCTGGCTGGAACTTCCAGGAGACACCGGGAGTGACCGTGGATGCGCGCGACCACGTCTATGTCCTCCACCGTGGACCGCATCCCATCTTGGAGTTCTCCCCGGAGGGCAGGCTGATTCGCTCATGGGGCGACGGTATGTTCGTACGTCCACATGCCGTCCGGGTCGATCCCGAGGGAGCCATATGGGTGGCTGACGACAACGGCCACCAAGTGTTCAAGATGGACGAGTCCGGTCGTGTCCGACTCGTCATGGGTCGCAAGGGCGAGAGTGGAGAGGGCGAAGACCTCTTCAATCGGCCGACGGACGTGGCGTTCGCCTCCAATGGAGACTTCTACGTCTCGGACGGCTACGGCAACTCGCGTGTCGTCCAGTTCCGTGCCGACGGCAGCTTCGTGAGGGCATGGGGGACGAAGGGGAAGAACCCTGGCGAGTTCGACCTCCCGCACTCGATTCTGGTGGCACCCGACGGGCGGGTGCTGGTCGGGGGGCGCGAGAACCGCCGTGTACAAGTATTCAGCGCCGACGGCGAGTTCCTTGACGAATGGAAGCACGTCGGCTCACCGTGGGGGCTCGCTCTATCTCCGGATGGCTCGGTCTATCTGTCCGACGGATACAACGACCGAGTGCTGAAGATCGATCTGTCCGGGAAAGTTCTGGGGGAGTTGGGCGGGTATGGCAAGGTCCCGGGCCGGTTGAACTACGCGCATCATGTGGCCGTCGACTCCCAGGAGAACGTCTACGTCGCCGAGATCAAGAACTGGCGCGTTCAGAAGTTCACCAAGCCCCTCTAGTTCGCAAGCGTCGACAGCGGTTGCCTTGGATGCGCTGATTCGACACTAGACCCCTCGTCCTGCGGCAGGCCAGGAGCGAGCCGAACACCGGATTGCCCGAGGCGGGCGGGCTGGTGATTTAGACGATGAGTGACTGGGCGCGGGTTAAGTTCGCAGCCCCGCCTGCCCGCGAGGCTCTCATCCGAGATTTCGCGAGCGGCTAGGCAGGCCGAGGCCGAGCCCGCGCGTCTGTGTCGCTCACTCCGTGGTCACCCAGATCGGTGACGACCATGCGATCTGATCATCGGTCTGCTGCACACGCACGTAGTAGTACGACTCCCCCGGGCTTGGATTCGCATCGGTGTACTCGAATGCAACGTCCCGCTCCAGATTCTGGCGGGTGAGCGCGAACTCCTGGTTCTTGATGATGTCGATCTGGCGGATTCGCGCCGTGCCGATGACCCGCACCGATAGGCGGAAGTCCTTCGGCACCTTGACGATGTCGCCCTGCAAGTACTCCTCGTCGCCGGCGATCAGTCGGTAGTCCAGCACAATGTTGTCCGTCGCTCCGTAGGAGTGGCGCATCCGCATTGCGTCCAGCAGCCCCTCACGGCTTGGATCCTCCGAGATCGTGCAGGCGTAGGAGATGTGCACCGAGACGTGGTCCGACGCGGCCTGGACACCTAGCTTGTAGCCCTTCGCCCACGCGTTCCAGACGAAGCCGGCCGGCTCGAAGCCCCCGGGCGCCGTCCTCGGCATGCCCGTGACCGCGGCCCGTGGCGCCCCCTCATACTCCGCCGAGGTTCGGTCGCCCTGGTAGATCTCGACGAGGGGCTCGACCTCCGGGTCGTTGTCTCGCCAGTCCGTGCCCATCCCCGTGGCCGAGGTGTGCGAGATGGCGATGCCATCGTTCTCCTTCAGGTAGGCGTACAGATCCTTGGTGCCGACGGGCTTGGGGTTGGCGAATCGCTCGGTCGTCTCCTGAGTCGAAAACGGGAAACCGCCCCCGAACTCCTCAACGGATATCGGAAAAGGCCGCACGCCACGCTTGGCAAAGATGATGTTGCGATGCCCGTTCGGATAGCGAACGCTGCGCTCATAGGCGAAGAGTGGCACGAACCGTCCCGGGACGTGGAAGTTGTCGGCGAACTGCTGCAGCAGGAAATCGTGGTACTCCACATCCGGTCCGCCTAGGTAGTTGTGCTCAGAGTTGGCGTAGAAGTCTAGGCTCGCCGCGTCGATGGCGTAACGGTACGCTTGGAGCAGAGAACCGTCGTTAATGCCGTCCATGGAGAACTCGGTGTGGCGGTGCGTGTCGCCGCGGTAGATCTTGTAGGTCCTCCCGCCCGACTTGATCTCGTAGTTGCGGATGGTTGCGAGGTCGCCAGTCTCGTCGCCATGGATCGGGACGACCACAATCTCCGGCTGCACACGCGGCCTGAGCGCATGCTCGCCACCACGCGGCACCTGAGCGACTTTCCCGACGTGGACGTCGCCCTGCTGCACTAGCATCTGTGCAAAGTCCCGGTTGTCGGTTGGCCATGCGACGACGATGTCCCCGTCGCTGTCCTGCACGAATCCGCTGCGGACATCCAAGCGGCCCGTGCTCTTCGGAAAGTGCACCGGCTCACCCCAGCGGCCTTCGACGAGAGGCACTCCCCACTGCTCCCAGGCGGCCCAGAACGTCCAGAGGTCGGTGATCAGGTCCTTGACGCGCGGGTTCCGGCGGCGGAAGAACACCCACACGCCGCCGTTGCCGTCCGCCCGGATCGTTGGCGAGTCGCTCCGGTCGCCAGGCAGATCGGCTGGCAACGCATCGTCCAGCGGCACCGTTGGTTCCATCCACTTGCCATTGGCCAGCACGGCGACGGCCATGCTGCGCGTTTCGTAGAGGCGCGTCCCCTCATGCTCGAGGCCGAAGCCGTCGTCTTTGCCCCACAGCACGCCGCTCTCGCTCCATGCGGCCCAGATGCGGTCCTGGTCGTCGCTGGAGAGGGTGACGTGCGCCTCGAACTTCGGTGTGTCGGCCAGCGCCTCCACGTCGCCCCATGACTCGCCGTCTCCACGGCGGATTGCGATGTCGTAGTTGCCCTTGTCGTACGTGTCCCACGCTACGTAGACGTTGCCGGCACCGTCAGCCGCAATGGCGGGCTCCCAGTCGTTGGCCTTGGACGAGGAGATCTGCACGGTGTCCGACCAGGCCTGTCCGTCGTGGTGACGCGCGAAGATGTCCGACTGGCCTCCGCGGAACCCCTGCCAAGTCACCCATGGGCGCCCTTCCGAATCCGTCGTCATGACGTGATAGAGATCCGGCTGTGCGGCGTCCGTGAGCCGTTCCACAGCGGACCATTCGCCGTCGTTGAGGCTGCGTGCGTACAGGTCGCGATTGCCCTCCAGCTGGTCGGACCAGACCGCCCAGACCCGCCCGCTGCCGTCCACGGCAACCTTCGCTAGGAACACGTCGCCGGGTCTCTCGGTGGCGGTCAGCGGCTCTCCCCACGCACGGCCGTCGTAGCTCCGCAGCATCACCTCGTTGCGGAAGTCCTTGAACGCTAGCCATGCGAACCAGAGCGTCCCGTCCGGGCCCTTGGCAACGGCAGCGAAGTCGTTTTGGTAGCTCGGGTCGCTGAGTTGCTGCGCAGTCAGGGTCCTGTCGACCACGACGTTGCCGCCGAGCAGGCGTTGCGACCGTCCTGCCGGCAGTCTGCCGAGGTCGATGCGGAAGTCGCCTTGCTCGGTCTCGAAGGCGATCCGAGCGTTGCCCCTGCTGCGGACCGTGACTACGAGTCCCGGGCTGAAGATGTTGACTGGAAGGGCCTCCGATGGCTGGGGCTTGGGCGGGGGATAGTGGAAGTTGGGGCCTTGCCACGACGCGAGCTCCCACTCTGCACCGTTGATGACATCCTCCGGTGTGGGCCGAAGGCTCGACATCGAGACCAGCTCCCCTCCAGCCACCCGCAGCGATCCGTTCCACGAAGTCGGTTCCGAATCGTTGACGCCGAGCTGCACTCGCAGGGAAACGACACGGTCGTCATCGAACTGTTCCTGCGCGAACAGGAAGGGAACGACGATGCAAGCGACGCCAAGCGTGACCAGTCGGCTTAGAGGCATGCGGCCAAGAGTATCACCGGCGCAGGAACCCTCCGGCCCCCGGCGGCGTCAGGATTTCTCGGTCCCTGCTGGTCTGGGGGACGCCTGGGCTACAGGTCGGGTGCGTCGAAGAGGATCCCGCCGAAAAGCAGCCACGCGATCGCCAGAGTAAGCGCCACGTTGATTGCCTGCGCCAAAAGGAACGCGATAGCTGGGCGTCCCTCCTCCATCGCCACCAGGTCGCGGAAGCGCGTTTCGAGTCCGATGCACACGAAGGCGAGAGCGAACCACCACGTCCGGAGGCCGCGCATGAGGCCCTTCGTCGAGTCCACGAACTCGGGACTCAGCGCAAACGAGAAGATCATCGATGCAGCGATGAACCCAAGAACGAACTTGGGGAATCGGTTCCAGATGATGGCTGCCGAGGGCGCCTCGCCTGTCGCAGCGCCGCTGCGGAACGTCCACCACACCGAAAGCGCGAAGGCGGCCAGGCCCAGCATCGCGTTCTGCGAGAACTTCACGATCACTGCCGCGTTCATGGCGGATTCGCCAACGATTTCGCCTGCTGCGACCACCGCTCCCGAGGTGTCGATCGTGCCGCCAAGCCAAGCGCCACCCACCACCGCGGGAATGTCGAACGTGCTGATCACCCACGGCATGACCAGCATCATCGGAATCGCCACGACCAGGACCAGGGAGGTCACGTAGGAGAGCTTGCGGCGGTCTCCCTGCACGGCACCGCATGCTGCGATCGCTGCCGACACGCCGCAGATCGACACAGCGGTCGCCAGCATGGCCGAGAACTCGTCGTCGACTCGCAGCTTCTGCGCGATCCAGAAGCACGCGTACCAGATCGCCAGGATCACCAGCAACGCCTGTGCGATCCCCAGCATTCCGGCCTGCAGGATGTCCCCGATGAGAATGTTCGAGCCGAGAATTACGAGTCCGGTCTTGATGTAGTACTCCGTGCGCACGCCGGGCATCATCCACTTCGGCACGGCAAGGACGTTGGACAAAAAGAGGCCCAGCACCAGGCCCGTGATCACGTAGGTCAGGCCCCACGACTTCATGGCCGACTGGCCGGCGATCAGCTGCGCTAGCCAGCCCAGAACAAAGACCGCCGGGAAAGCGATGGCGAACGATCCCACCTTGCCACCCATCGCTCTGACGCCCAAGATGCCCAGCGCGAGGAACAGGGCGCAGAGTGCCGCGGCTGCCTGCAGATTCGTTGCGGACAGTGCTTCCCCGATGGAGCTGAGGCTCCACGAGAAGCTGGGCATGGCCGGCTGCACTCCGGCGAGTGCGAGCAGGATCAGTGCGAATCCCAGTCCGCACGCAATCCAGTCCTCCGACGCTAGGGCTCGTGAGGGGTTCACATTCGTGTCGGCCATGCAGCAAAGCTCTCGGGGCGCCGATTAGCGTACCGGAGTCGTTGCGGCGTCGCTTTCCGGCGACTCAGGCCTTCTCCGCGCCGAGACCGGTGTTGGCGCGGACGGTGAGTTCGACGAACCGAGCCTCAGCCTCTGGCTCGCGCGAGCGCAACGATCCTAGGAACGCTGCTAGGAACCCCAGAGGGATGCTTACGACGCCAGGGTTTCTGAGCGGAAATATGGCTTCGACCTGAATCAGGCGACGTGCGCTTTCCGCGACTTCGGGACCGTCGATGCCCATGAAGCTTGGGCTCAGTATGATCAGACCGACGGAGGAGATCAGACCGACGGCCAGCCCCCACACCGCTCCTTGGGTCGTGAATCGTCGCCAGAACAGCGAAAGCACGATGGCGGGCAGGTTTGCGGACGCCGCCACGGCGAACGCGAGGCCCACCAGGAACGCGACATTGGCGTTGGGTCCGAGCCCGATGGCGATGAGGATCGACAGAGCCCCCACCACGAATGCGGTCCAGCGGGCAACGCGCACTTCCTCACCGGGTGCGCTCTCGCGCCCATGGTGCAGCACGTTCGAGTAGAAGTCATGCGCGAACGACGCCGAGGCGCTGATCGTGAGCCCGGCCACGACCGCAAGGATGGTCGCGAACGCGACCGCGGAGATGAACGCTAGGAAGATGTCCCCCGCCAGAGCCTGCGCCAGCAGGGGGGCGCTCATGTTGGTGCCCCCGTTCGCCGTGATGGTGTCCGGGCCGACGATCGTTGCCGCGCCGAAGCCCAGGAACGTCGTGAGGATGTAGAACGAGCCGATCACGAGCATCGCCCAGAACACGCTGACACGGGCGGTCTTCGCATCGGGAACTGTATAGAAGCGAATCAGGATGTGCGGGAGGCCCGCCGTGCCGAACAGTAGCGCCATGCCCAGCGAGATGAGGTCCAGGGCGCCGTAGGGTGGCCTGAAGTAAAGGCCCGGTGTCATGAAGTCCCGGGTGATCGACGCGCCGCCGGACTGGAGCGTGACGGCGGATGCCGCCTCGAACATGGCTCCGAGGTTGAAGTCGAAGTGCGCCAGCACCAGCACGCTGAGCAGGAGCGTACCGCTCATCAGCAGCACCGCCTTGACGATCTGGACCCAGGTCGTCGCCAGCATTCCGCCGAAGACGACGTAGACGATCATCAGGATCCCCACTCCTGTGACGGCCTGGGCGTACGTGATGCCCGAACCCGCCAGAAGCAAGCTGACGAGAGCGCCGGCACCGACCATCTGGGCAATCATGTACAGCGTCGACACAGTCAGCGTGCTCAGCGACGCCCACGCCCTCACAGGCCGCTCCCGCAGCCGGTAGGCCAGCACGTCGGCCATCGTGTACTTGCCTGTGTTGCGCAGCGGCTCGGCCACGACCAGCAGCACCGTCAGGTAGGCCACGAGGAATCCCACCGAGTACATGAAGCCGTCGTAGCCATAGAACGCAATCAGCCCCGCGATCCCGAGGAAGGACGCGGCGCTCATGTAGTCGCCCGAGATCGCCAGGCCGTTCTGCCAGCCTGTGATGCGGCGGCCTGCGGCGAAGAAGGCGCTTTCTCCTGCCGAACGCCCAGCAGCCCAGTAGGTGATGCCCAGCGTGGCAACCACGAAGGCGAGGAACATCACCAGTGGAAGCGACACGTCAGCGACCTCCGCCCGTCTGCGCGTCCTGCCCCGAGGCGGATGCCGCGGCTAGGATCCGGGCGGCGTCGCGGTCGTATCGCTCCGCACGACGCATATAGGCGAAGGCCACCGCCCACGCCATGAGGAACTGCGAGAACGCGTACGCGTAGGCCAGGCTCACGTTTCCCCAAACCTTCGTTTCCATCAACTCAGGCCAAGTGCCCACGGAAACCGGCAGGAGGAAGTAGTAGACGACGAAGAACACGGTCAGAACGACAACTGTGCGTGTCTTCCGCTGAATCAGCCTCCGATAGTCCTCGCTCGCGTAGATCCGGTCCCACTGGGTCATCGCGGAGAACCAACAGCATACATGGACCCCCTGTACGGCCTTGGTTGACTGGACTCGTCGCGTGATCGGGGCCTAGGCCGAGCGGACATCCCTGTAGATCGTCGCTGGCGGATCCCTCAGAGAGTCGTGTCTAGACTCTCGCCGTTGGCGACGGACAGGAGCCAGCTGGCGGCCGAGCGCGGTGTCTCGCCCTCCAGCTCCACCTGCACGTTCGCTTCGCGCATCGTCACATCGTCGATGGTGTTGACCAGTTCGGCCAGCGTCTCCATGAGCACTCGGTCCTTGGAGGCCTCGGGCGACACCAGCAGCGTCGCGTCGTACGACGGAAACGCCTGGCGAGAGTCCTCGATCACAACAAGGTCGTCGTACGAGAGCCGACCGTCTGTTGTGTAGGCCAGCGTGGCGTCCACTTGGCCATCGCGCACGGAGTCGAAGCGATAGATCGCCTGCATCGGCACCGTGATGAGCGACTCTAGGCTATAGACGGCGCTCAGGTGCTGCCATTCCGGACGTCCGAACACCTCTGGATCGCCGCTGATGCGGATGCCGGTGCCGCTCAGGTCTGCGATCGTGCTCACGCCCAGCCCCTGGGCCCGGTCGCGCCGCATGGCGAGGGCGTAGTTGTTCTCAAAGCCCAGCGTGCCGATCATGACCACTCCGTGCTCGGACAGCAGGTAGTTCGCCGCCTCGATCCGGGTGCGGACACGGTCCAGCCTGTCCACGCGCCGCATCAAGGTCGTGAAGATCGTCCCTGTGTAGTCGACGTAGCAGTCCACCGCGTTGGAGCTCAGGGCATCGAAGAGGATGGTCGAGCCCATGTTGGAACGGATCGTCACGCCTGCGCCCTGCGACTCGAGATGCTGGGCGATCAGCTCCCCCAGCACGATCTGCTCGACGAACATCTTCGATCCGACCGTGAGCTGCTTGCCCGCTAGGGGCAGGCCCGTGTCCTGCACGACGGCTTCCTCGGTCGCGGTCGACTTGACCGGACCGTTCTGGGCCCGACTGGTCGCCGCTGGCCACAGGGCACCAGCCGTGGCGGCAACGAGTCCCACAGTCAGTACCGTCGCCGCCACTAGGGCCGGGCGGCGGCGGCGGGTCCGCACTGAATCCTCGACGGCGGCCAGCAGCTGATCCAGAACGATCGCGAGGGCCGCGGCGAAGAAGCAGCCGAACAGAGTCATCGGATGGTTTCGGGTCTGCAGGCCGGTGAAGATGTACCGTCCCAGGCCACTGGCGCCGACCGCGGTCGCCAGCGTCGTAGTGCCGACCGTCCAGACGGTTGAAGTGCGCAGTCCAGCCAGGATGATGGGGAACGCCAGTGGAAAGCGCACCTGGAACAAGATCTGCCGTTCGGTCATGCCCATGCCGCGCGCTGCATCGATGAGCCGCTCATCGATGTCGCCGAGGCCCGTGATTGTGTTCTGCATCAGGGGCAGCAGCGCATAGACAGTCAGGGCCGCGAACGCCGGTGCGAACCCAATGGAGCCCAGCAGGGGCACCATCAGCGCTAGGAGGGCAAGACCTGGGATGGTCTGGAGCATGCCCGCCACCGCGAGGCTGGGACGCTTCCAGTGCGGCTTGGCGTCAGCCAGCAGGGCGATTGAGAGTGCGATCACGGACGCTGACGCGACGGCGCACATCGAAAGCACCAGATGCCACGACAGCAGGTGCGGCAGGTCGCTCCAGTTCTGTGAGAAGGCGTTCATGCGCCGAGTGCCGTCCTCCAGATCTCCGCCTTGCGGCGGGGCGCGTGGAGCATCTGCTCGACCGCTTCGTTCGCGGGATCGCGCAGGATGCTCTGCGGCGTTCCTTCCTGCACGAGGCGGCCTTGGGAAAGTATCGCCATTCGATCGGCAAGGAGAACCGCCTCGGACACGTCGTGGGTCACCACGACTACGGTGAAGCCGAGATCGCGTTGCAGTTCGAGGAAGTCCGCTTGCAGGTTCTCCCTCGTCAGCGGATCCAAGGCTCCGAACGGTTCGTCCATCAGAACAAGCCGGGGCTTTGCAACGAGCGCCCTCGCCACTCCGGCACGCTGCTGCTGGCCGCCCGACAGGCTCTGCGGGAATCGATCACGGAATTCCTGGGGGGCAAGGTGCACCAGATCAAGGGCCCGGTCGACCTCTTCCGCGGTCCTCTCCGGGTCCCAGCCCAGCAGCCGTGGCACGGTTGCGACGTTTTCGCCGACAGTCCAGTGCGGGAAGAGTGCGGCGCCCTGCACCACATAGCCGATCGAGAGCCGCAGCTTGACGGGATCGATGCCGCCGACCGCTTCGCCGTAGATCTCGATCGTGCCTTTGCGGATGGGCGCCAGCCCGTTCAGGCATCGCAGCAGCGTCGTTTTCCCTGCACCGGAGGAGCCCAGAAGGGCCACGACCTCGCCTGCCTGCGCGGATAGGGTGATGTCGTGGAGGATCGGAACGGGAGGATCGCCAAGGGCTACGTCGACATCGTGGACGCGCAGGCCGAGCATGTCTGTGAGAGGCCCCCTACCAAATCCCCAGGACCTTCCACCAAAGTGCGCCTATGGTGCACCACACAGCTAGGTTCCAGAATGCAACCACTAGGCCGACAGTCCACCATTGAGTGAAGCTGACGTAGCCCTGATTGTAGAAGATCGGCGACGGGACAGTGCCGTAGTGGGTCAGCCCGGCAGAGAGATTCGCTAGGCAGACGAGCAGGAATACCGCCAGTCCAATCGGTGCGCCGCGGTCCATGAGCAGGAGCAGGAACACAGGGAACAGCGTCAGGAAGTGCATCGTGATGCTGGCGAGCCCGTAATGGGAGAAGAAGTAGATCGGGAGGACGATCGCCAGCATGGGCAGCCACGGCAGACCGCCGAGCTGTGCGCCGACGACTGTGGTGAGGGCGCCCGGAACGCCAGCGTCGCTGAGGGCGCGACCCAAGGTGATCACGCCGCCGTACCAGATCATGATGTCCCAGACGGAATGCTGCCGCATGGCATCCTGCCAGCGGATGATGCCGCTCAGCAGTAGGACTGCGAGTCCCGAAAGCGACACGAGGGCGACAGGCACGCCGTGCAGGTTGGCCGTGATCCACAGGGTGCACACGCAGCCGACGACGGCAATCGTCAGCCACTCCTTCGTCCCGAGCGGGCCGAGCTTGTCCAGCTCCTCGACGGCGAACTCCTTGGCGTGTGGCGTGTGGCGGATGTCGGGCGGAAGGATCTTCGACACGATCCAGACCAAGCCCGCGATGCTTACGAGCCCTGGCACGATGCCCGCCACCGCCCAGCTGGCCCAGGTGAGTTCGTAGCCAGTGAGCGTGTTCGCGAGCTCGACGGCCACGAAGTTGCCCGCCTGGCCCGTCAAGAACGTGGCAGTGGCCACGATCTCGCCTTGGTAGACGGCCGCCATCAGGAACGTCCCGAGGAGCTTCCCCGTCTTGCCGGGCCGCGAGCCGTAGAGCTCAGCCATGCTCCGCGTGATCGGCATGATCACGCCGCCTGCGCGTGAAGTGTTCGACGGGATCATCGTCGCCAGCGATAGGTCGCTGAGGATTAGGGCGTAGGCCACACCGTTGGAGCTGGCGCCGAAGTAGCGGACGAAGACGAGCGCCACGCGCTTTGCGATGCCGGTCTCGATCATGGCGTGCGCGATCAGCAGGGCGCCGACGACCAGCCAGACCGCAGGGGTGGCGAAACCCGATAGGGCCTGCTCAATCGGCATCGCACCCGTCCATGTCGCCGCGATCAGAGCCAGCAGGATGACGGCGCCGCCCGGCATCGGGCGGGTGACGAGGCCTGCAATCCCGAACACGAATACACCGAGCAGGACCCAGCCCTCTTCGGCCACAGAGTCCGGCCTGGGCAGCAGCCAGTACACGGCTAGGCCCGCGACGGCCGCGGCGGCAAGCCGACGCCAATCAGGCAGCGCCACGGAGTTCTCGGGTGATGTCATGGGCAGGCTACAGGGCGCCGGACTCGCACGATCGCATGCTGGCTGGGTCGGCGGGGTTTCGGCTGGGCGCGGGCTGGCCGGCCGCACAGTCCTCCGCGACCGAGAGGTCCGCCGTCGGCCGAAACCGCCCCGGCGGGAGGCTGGTCTCGTTGCTGAGCCGCTCGTGTGACATGAGACCGGATTTGCAGCTGCCAGCTGGCGTGATCACGTCGACGGGGCCGAAGCTGAGCGGCGGTAGGCTCCGGCGTTCCGTTCCGACTGGGCCGCATGGACAAACCGGCGTAGGCCAGCAAGAGCGGCTACCAATCCAAGGTTCCGAAGATTCTCGCACAGTGCGTCTTCGTCCCGGTTAGCTGTCGCACGGTGCCACACAATGAAGGAATGGTGTCCGAAGACGGATCGCAGGATAGGTTTGCCTCCCGCAAGGCGACCATCCTGGCCGCTGCCGTGGCGATCGCGAGCGTCGTGATTCCGTTCTGGTTCTGGATGGACACCTGGTTCGGCAAGCCTCTCACTGACGAGAGGGTCGGCGAGTACCTGACGGACAACGAGCGTCCGCGCCGCGCCCAGCACGCGATGGCGCAGATATCCCAACGGCTGGCGGCGGGAGACGAAACCGTCAAGCAGTGGTACCCGGAACTCCTGCGGCTGGCCCGTCACGAGTTGCCCGAGATCCGAGTGACAGTGGCTTGGCTCATGGGTGACGATCCATCAAGCGACGAGTTCCACGCCGTACTTGCCGACCTGCTGCAGGACAAACATCCGATGGTGCGTCGAAACGCTGCGCTGGCCCTTGCCAAGTTCAGGGATCCGTCGGGGCGGTCCGAGATGCGGGCAATGCTGCAGATCCGGCATGTCGCCAGCGAACACGCAGGAACCGTCCTGAACCGCCTGACGCCGGGGGACAGCTTCGACGCCGGAGCCTTGCTCGTACGGATTGAGGCCGATGGCTTAGACGAGCCGCTCGACGTTCGGGCGATGCTGCCCGGCATCGTGGATCGCCAGCTGCACGCGGACGGAGACCGCATCGAGGCCGGTGAGAACGTCACGATCGTCCGTCCTGAGGAGACCCACGTCCGTCAGGCGCTGCTCGGCCTCTATCTGGTGGGCACCGAAGAGGACATCGATCTGATCCGGCCCTTCACGCGACCTCGCGAGGGCTTCAGCCCCCAAGTTGCGCAGCAGGCCAGCCTGACACTGGAGCACATCCGCGCTGGTGCGGGGAGTCAGGCTGGATCGAGCTGATCGAGCGTCACGATCTCGTAGCTCTCGCTGTCGCGCATGATGCGGTCCACGAGGGCGACGTGCATCGCGTGTCCCGCCCGGCGGGCCGCGACGTGGCCGATGAGCGGATGACCGAGCAAAGCGAGGTCTCCGATTAGATCCAGCACCTTGTGGCGGCAGGGTTCGTCGGGGAAGCGCAGACCGCCTCCGTTCAGCACGTCCTGGTTCCCGAAGCAAACGGCGTTCTCGAGCGTGGCGCCCCGTATGAGTCCCATGTCCCGCATGGCTTCCAGCTCACGCTCGAATCCGAACGTCCGTGCGGCGGCGATGCCCTTCAGATAGGCCCTCGGCGCGACGGACAGTTCGATTCGCTGCTCCCCCACCAGCGGGTGCGGGTAGTGGGTCTCGCAACGGATGTGGAATCCGTCGCCGGGCTCGATCGCAATGCGCTTGTCATCGGCCTCGACGGTGATCGGCTTGCGGATGCGCATGTAGCGCCGCTTGCGACGCTGCTGCTTGACTCCCGCCCTCTGCAGTATCTCCGCGAAGGGTAGTGCGCTGCCGTCCAAGATCGGCACTTCCAGGTTGTCGATCTCGACGCGGACGTTGTCGATGCCAAGGGAGTACAGGGCGCTGAGCAGGTGCTCGGTCGTGGACAGCATGACGCTGCCCCGCATCAGGCTCGTGGCGTAGCTGACCCTGGAGACGTTCTTCCAGCTCGCGGCGATCTCGTGCCCGTCCAGATCCGTGCGCACGAACACGATTCCCGTGCCCGAGGGAGCCGGTAGGAGCTGGATGGCCACCGCCAGGCCGAGGTGCAGCCCCACGCCCGAGACGGAGACTGGCGTGTCGATGGTCCGCTCGTAGAGGGCCGCAGCGCTGTACGTTGGGCCAACCATTCGCCGAACCGCCCTCCATTGTGCCAGCACGCCACGGATCTGGCTAAGCCCTTGTCAAACAAGGGATTTGACACGTACGAGTGTGTCGAATCCGCAACGCTGCGGGATTCAGATCGTGCCGAACAGCCGGCCGCGGTTCAGGAGCTGCAGTGGGTCGAAGTCGGCCTTGATCCGCTGCATGACTTCCAGCACGCTTCCGCCGACGTCCCACGCCGGAAAGTTTGCCTTCAGTGCGTTTGATCCGGCCTCCAGCGTGGCCTTGTAGCCGCCATCGCGGAGCAGGAAGAGGGCCATCCCCGCTGCCTCGGCATCCGGGGCCAGCACCTGGCCCGCTGCGTTGCCAGCCCGCATGGCGGCCCCGCATCCCGCGCTGTTCACCAACTCCAGCAGTGCGCCGAGCCTCGAGTGCACCGTCCCCGTCCGGATGAGGGCGCCTTCCGGGTTGGCCTCCAGCCAGCGCGGTCCGCATTCGCGGACACCCTCCCACGCATCGTCGTCGAGCATGTCGAAGCCGACCCCAAAGTTGGCGGCCAGATCCTGAAACGCATCTTGGAACCTTCGCGTCGATGCTGCGTTGCCCGATGCCTCCACCAGCAGGACGTGCGAGTGGCCAAGGCCCGCCACGGCCGACCCCATCGGGTCGAGCCAGTCGATCGCGACAGGCTGGAGCAAGCCTCTGAGAATCGAGTCCCGCACGCTGAGCAGAGGCCCGATCTTCGCCGACCGGAACCCGAATGTCGCACTGCTCCCGGGACAAGGGAACACCTTGAAGTTCGCCGATGCGATCACCGCAAGCGTGCCGAACGATCCGATCATGAGCTTGGTCATGTCCAAGCCCGTCACGTTCTTCACGACCATGCCTCCGGATCGCACGACCCGGCCGTCCAGAGTGGCGAACGACATGCCGATGGTCATGTCCCTGGCCGTCCCGTAGCGCCGGCGCCTCGGCCCACTGAGGTTCGACGCCAAGACGCCGCCGATCGTCGCCTTCTCGCCGAAGGCTGAATCTAGCGGCAGGAACTGGTTGTTCTCGGCCAGGATGCGGTTGAGCTCGGCCACGCGCATGCCGGCCTCCGCGCTGATCGTGAGGTCCGCGGGCTCGTAGGCCAGAAGCCGGTCGAGCCCTCTCGTGGTCAACCGGCGGCGCGTCTCGACGCACGAGCCGCCGAACTGTCGCTTCGTGAACGATCCGCCGGTCTCGATGCTGGCCTCGTCCTCGGCGCAGCCCTGTAGGGCGGCGACAAGGTCGTCCGTGGACGTCGGGCAGAGACGCTCTGGCATGGGGCGGACTGTCCGGCGGTCGACCGGAGCAGGCAAGCTACATGACTTGTTCCAGGATGGCGAAGTCCCCTGGGTTCCAAGCCTGGGCGATCACGTACAGTTTGCCGTCCGCCTTGTGCAGCACGGCGTTGTGGACGCTGTTGAACTTCTCTAGGCCGAGGTCCCGCGCCAGCTGGAGAGTCGAGACGAGCTTGTCGTCCTCGAGGATGTAGATCGGCGCTCCAATCTCACGGTCCTTGCCGAAGAGCGCGCCGACTACGGCGAGGTTGCCCAGGTAGTCGACATCGCAGGGGAAGGCGCCTTCCGGAAGCGTGATCGTCTCCAGGTACTTGCCGTCCTTCGAGAAGCGATCGATCTCCGCCCTGGGCCTGTCCGCGACGTCCACCCGCTCGGTGCCTCCCGGGATGGTGATGCCGTGGCCGGTCCCGAATTGGCCGACACCCTCGCCCTTGCCGCCGAACGCCAGGTTGTGCCAGGACAGCTTCAGCGGGTTTTCGCTGGCGATCTTGGCCGTCAGGACGTAGTCCAGGTCCGAGTAGCCGGTCGCGACGTAGAGCAGGTCGCCCAGCCGATCGGCGTCCGTTGGCACGAACTTGCCGCCGCCGTCGAAGTACTCCTTGACCGCCGCAGCACCGAGGTCGGCGCTCGCCGGTGGGGTGTCGAGCGTGTGCAGCAGCTTGCCGTCCAATCCGGTCGTGAAGACCTGCGCGCTGCCGTTGCTTGGGAACGAGAGGCGCCCGTTGCCGTCGCTGTCGTACCAGATCGAGGCGTTGTGCATGTTCAGGTCGGCCATCGTCTTCTCGGTCGCAAGCATGCGCGTCTTGCTCATGTCGGCGGAGATCTGGATGATCCCAGCGCCTGGGAGGGCGAAGTAGATCTCCCCCCTGCCATCGCGGCGGTCGATGGCGAAGCCGCCGTGCGCCTTCTCGAGGACTGCCTGGGCCTCTGAGGGGAGGTGGCTCCCGCTGTGGACGACCTTGAACTTGTACGAGCCCTGGCCCGTCGTTTCGTGGTTGTCCGCCTGTGTCGTCGTTCCGGCGAACCCTGCGATCCAGGCTAGGACGGCCAGTCCTCCAAACAGGGATACCAGGAGTCTGCGTCGCATCTGGTCGTCAACCTCGCCCCATACTTTACAGGACTGCTGCGACGGTCCTGTGCGGTTGCTCCTCCCATGCCCGCCCTAGCCGGTCTGGATGGAAGGCGATTGCGGCTTGGGCGCCACGCAAGGCCGAAAACGTAGCAGAATGATAGTATCGTCGCGGACGACTCGCCCCCGGCCCTAGGGCTGTCTGGAACTGGACGTTGTTGCGCCTCGGTATCGAAAGGGGGATATATGGCTGCACAGGATCTGGCACCTGTCGACTCAAGCGCGGATTGGGGCCATCTGCCGGCGGACATTCGCGAAGAGATCGACATCTACGAGACCGAGCTGCGGCGCATGCGTGCGGGCCTCCTCGAAGAGAAGGTGTTCACCGAGTTCCGCCTGCGCCATGGGGTCTACGGTCAGCGACAGGACCGGGTGCAGATGCAGCGCATCAAGATCCCGATGGGGCGATTCAACGCGGACCAGCTCGTGGCGCTCGCGAACGTTGCGGAGGAGTACGCGGTGGGCGTGCTGCATGTCACCACACGGCAGGACTTCCAGTGCCACTTCATCGACATCGGTGACACGCCCAATCTCATGCGGCGTTTGGCTGAAGTTGGCATCACGACGCGGGAGGCCTGTGGAAACGTAATCCGCAACGTCACTTGCTGTCCTCACGCGGGCGTCTGCCAGGACGAGGCCTTCCATGTCGCGCCGCACGCCCATGCCATGACGTACTTCATGCTGAGGCACCCGGACGCACAGAACTTCGGCCGAAAGTTCAAGATCTCCTACTCCGGCTGCTCCGGGCACTCGTGCGCTCTGGGGCGCATGCACGATATCGGCGCTGTCGCCAAGGTGCAGGACGGCGTGCAGGGCTTCCAGGTCTTGGTGGGCGGCGGTCTCGGTGCGCTGCCGTTCCAGGCGAAGGAACTCTCGGCGTTTGTGCCGACCACCAAGATGCTGCCGCTTGCGCAGGCCATTTCGCGGGTCTTCGCCCGCCTCGGCGAGAAGAAGAACCGGGCCAAGGCGCGGATGAAGTTCCTGATCGAGAAGCAGGGCATTGACGAGTTTCGGCGCCTCGTGGAGCAGGAGCGGGCAAGGCTCCTGCCGGATCCGCGGTGGGAGAGCGAGCTGTCAACGGCGATGGACGCCATTAAGGACGTCCCGCTCAAGCCACCGTCCGAACTGAAGGCATCGAACGAGTCCGACTCGGGCTTCGACACATGGCTCGCGCAGAACGTGCAGCCACAGCGTCAGCCAGGCTACTCGGCGGTCAGCGTGCTCCTGCCGCTCGGCGACATCACATCGGAGCAGGCCCGCCAGTTCGCGGAGATCTCGCGGAAATATGTCGCAGGTACGCTGCGCACGACCGTGGACCAGAACTTCCTGATCCAGTGGGTGTCCAACGGCGACCTGCCTGCCCTGTACAGCGATCTTGCGCCGATCGGACTCGCGGCGCGGGGCGCGGGGCGTATGCGCGACGTGGTTGCCTGCCCGGGCACCGATTCCTGCAAGCTGGGCATCACGGCCTCCCGTGGCCTGGCGGCTCATCTGCATCAGGAGTTCGACGGTGCCATGAGCGATCTCGCCAGCCGCTCGGATCTGTCGGTTAAGATCAGCGGCTGCTTCAACTCGTGCGGCCAGCACCACATCGCAGACATCGGCCTGTTTGGCTCGGTGCAGCGCAAGAAGAACGACACTGCGCCGGTGTTCCAGGTGACGCTTGGCGGTTCGACCCGCAACAACGCCGAGTCCTACGGTCTGGCGGTTGGCAAGATTCCGTCCCAGAACGTGCCGCAGGCAATCGTCAAGATCAGCGAGATCTATAGTCGCGAGCGGCAGGGAGAGGAGACGCTGAGCGATGTGGTGGCGCGCCTTGGCAAGGCTCGCATCAAGTCCGAACTGGCCGAGTTCATGGTTCTGCCGACGTTCGAGGAGGCCCCCGAGTTCTTCCGCGACCTGCGCCAGCCATGGCAGTACAAGCGGTCGATCGGCGTTGGCGAGTGCGCCGGTGAAGTCGTTGACCAGGCCGAGTTCATGCTGGAGGACGCGGACCGCATCCACTTCGAGTCCACGCTGGATCTCGAGGTCCGTCGCTACGGCGATGCCTCGGCCAAGGCGTTCGAGGCCTGCAAGAAGGCTGCGGACGCGCTGCTGTTCACGAGGGGTCTCTGGCTCTCGGACAAGTACGACACCGTCGAGGAGTTCCGCAAGCACTTCATGGAGAGCGGGACGTTCCACCGGCCGTTCGCCGACAACTTCCTGCGGAGTGCGTCCGAGCAGCCGAGCCAGGATCCCGAGCGGGCGCGGCTCAGGGTCGAGGAGGCGACGCTCTTCATTGAGGCTGCCCAGGGCGTGTACGCTGACTCCACGGCGTTCTAGGCGCAGCGGCGGTCACATGGACAGCGAGCTGCAGCGCATCGACCTCAAGCTGCTGTTCCAGGTCGCGGCCAGCCCGGACCTGGACGCTGTGCTGCCCATCTTTCACCGCTGGCGGCAGGATGGAGAGCACGCCAGCGACTGGGTGGACCTGGCCGACTACGCGCATATGCACGAGGGTCCGGGGGTGCTGATTGCGGGCAAGCGCACCTCGTTCTCCGTCAACCTGAACCCGCCCGGGCCGGGCCTGCTGACCAGCGTGCGCAGCGGTCTGACTGGATCTCTGGAGGATCGCTTCCGCGAGGCGTTCCGGCGCGCCCGCCAACTCAACGCGGCGCTGCTGGCCGAGCCCGACTGTCCAGAGGCCTTCCAAGTATGGGAGGGCGCTTGGGAGGTGTTCGTCAACGACCGGTTGCGCTTTCCCAACACCGCGGCAAGTCACCAACGCGCGGCGCCCGCCCTTGCCGCAGCGCTCGGCCTCGCCCCCGAAACGCTGGTCCGGCACGCCAGTCCAAGTGGACGCCTCGGGTATTCCGTCCGCACGGGTGCGGACGGACCGGTCGGGCCCCCGGTCAGCGCCCCCGATTCTCGGTGCTAGCCTCAAGTACAGGGACGGGATGGCGTGTGCGCCGTCGCCGGGGCCGCGCGGGTGCTCACCTATCAGGAAGTCGTGATGCGGCTCAAGGCCTACTGGGCCGAGCATGGCTGCATCGTCCAGGAACCCTACGACACCGAGGTCGGCGCGGGAACGATGTGTCCCGAGACCTTCCTGCGCGTGCTGGGGCCCGACCCGTACCGGGTGGCCTATGTCCAGCCCAGCCGCCGGCCGGCCGACGGACGCTACGGGGAGAACCCGAACCGCCTGTACAAGCACCAGCAGCTGCAGGTCATCCTGAAGCCCGCTCCGCACGATGTGGTCGAGCTCTACCTCAAAAGCCTCGAGAGCATCGGGATCGACCTCGGGGAGCATGACTGCAAGCTCGAGGAGGACAACTGGGAGTCGCCGACCCTCGGAGCGTGGGGGGTCGGCTGGCAGGTCATGCTCGACGGCCTCGAGATCACGCAGTTCACCTACTTCCAGCAGTGCGGCGGCATCGACCTCGAGGTGGTGCCGGCCGAGCTTACCTATGGGCTCGAGCGCATCACGGCGTTCATTCAGGACATCGACAGCGTGTACGACGTGCGGTGGAACGACCGGTGGACCTACGGCGACGTGCGGCTGCTTGAAGAGCAGCAGCATTCGGCGTACAGCTTCGAGTTCGCGGACGTCGATGCCGTGGACCGGGAGTTCCACCTGCACGAGGGCGAATGCGAGCGCATGCTCGCGGAGTTCAAGCGCTGCGAGGACCCGGCGGAGCGCCTGCGGTTCCCGCTGCTCGCCGTGTTCGACCGCACCCTGAAGTGCTCGCACCTCTTCAACCTCCTGCAGGCGCGCGGCGCCATCAGCGTCACCGAGCGCGCGCAGGTCATCCAGCGCGTCCGCAACCTCGCGGTCGGTGTCGCCAGGGCTTGGACTACCCAGTCGGCCGAGAGGGGCAGGGCGTCGTGAGCGAACTGGTTCTCGAGGTCGGCACCGAGGAGATCCCGGCGCGGCTGGCCGCAGGCGCGCGCAGCGACCTCGCGGCGCACTTCCGGACCGAGATGCAGAGCGCCGGCCTCGACGGCGGGCTCGAGGTCTTGGCCGAGGCCACGCCGCGGCGTTTGGTGCTGTTTGCGTCCGGCCTCCGGAGCCGGCAGGCAGAATGCACGGTGCGCGTCAAGGGGCCCGCCAAAGCGATCGCTTTCGACACCGACGCCAGTCCGACCAAGGCCGGACTGGGCTTTGCGCGTCGGGTCGGCCTGCCCGTCGAGGCGGTCCCAGTGGACCCCAAGGACGGCAAGCTGTACGCCGACCAGATCATCGAGGGCAGGTCCGCCGCCGAAGTTCTGGTGGAGGCGCTGCCGACGGTGGTCGGGCGGATCAAGTTCCCCCGCAGCATGTATTGGACGGGTCCGAACGGCCCTCGGTTCATTCGGCCCATTCGCTGGCTGCTCGCACTGCTGGACGGCGAGGTGGTTCCGTTCGAGATCGCCGGGCTGCAGGCTTCCAACGCCACGTGGGGCCATCGGCGCCTAGGAAGCGGGCGGCTCGCCGTGCACGGGCCGGAGGAGTTTCGTAGGGCCTTGGCCGAGAACGGAGTGGTCCTGTCTGCGGAGGAGCGTGGCAGCAGGATTCTGGACGGCGCCCGCAGTGTGGTGCCTGAGGGCTTCCGGATTCGCCCAAACAAGCGGCTGCTGCAGACCTTGGTCTACGAGACGGAGTGTCCGACGGCAATCCATGGGGAGTTCGACGAGCAGTTCCTCCAGCTGCCCGACGAGGTCCTGTCGACGGTCATGCTGGTCCATCAGAAGTACTTCGCCGTTGAGGACGAGGGCGGTGCCATGACCAACCGTTTCGTGGCCATCGCGAACACCCAGAGCGACGCGACGGGTGTCATTCGGCGCGGTCACGAGCGCGTCCTGCGAGCACGGTTCAACGACGCCCGCTTCTTCTGGGACTTCGACCTGCGGCAGTCCTTGGAGGAGCGGCGGCCCAGCCTTGCCAATGTGACGTTTCAAGCGGACCTCGGCAGCTACGCCGACAAGACGGACTCCAGCCTAGCCGCCGTGGACGCACTGGTGGCGGAGCTGGGGCCGGACGCCGACACAGCGGCTGCGGCCTACCGGGCCGCGCAACTGGCCAAGTGCGACCTGACCACGGAGATGGTGGGTGAGTTCCCCGAGCTGCAGGGACGCGTCGGCGGACTCTACGCCTCTGCCGGCGGCGAGTCGGCGGCGGTCGCGGACGCGATCTACGACCACTACCTGCCCGCTGGCAGCAGCGGGCCGATTCCGAGGTCGCTGGCGGGACGGATCGTCGCGCTGGCCGACCGGCTGACTACGCTTGGCGGCATGTTCGGCATCGGCCTCATGCCGACGGGGTCAAGGGATCCGCTGGCCCTGCGGCGCGCGGCCCTCGGCGTGGTGCGCATCGTGGTGGAGGGCGACCTGCCGATCGGCCTGAGCCGGCTGGTCCAGATCGCGGGTGCTGGCGAGAGCGCGGCGGATCTGCGAGCGTTCCTGCGGGACCGGCTGCAGCACTGGCTCGAGCACACCGGAGGGATCCCGGCGGATGTCGTGCAAGCTGTGCTGACGGCGTCGGACGACGCTCCGACGGACACACTCGCTCGCGCCAGAGCCGTTGCGGCGGTCCGGGCGACGGCGGACATCGAGGCGCTCGCCGTCAGCTTCAAGCGTATCCGCAACATTCTTGCGTCCGCCGGCGGGGCAGACCGGCACCTCGGCGCGGCGGTCGATGTCGCCCTCTTCTCCGAGGAGGCTGAGACCGCCCTCCACGAGAAGCTCCAGGCGGTGCGGCGCCGGATCACGGCCACGGAGGCGCGGGGCAGCTACGAGGAATCCCTGCGATCCATGGCCGAGCTGCGGCCCGCCCTGGACCGCTACTTTGTCGACGTGCTGGTGATAGCGGAGGACAGGGCCGTCCGCAACAACCGGCTCGCGTTCCTGGCGTCCGTTCAGGACGATCTCTCGACGATCGCCGACTTTACCGCCATCGTGGTCGAGGGCGAGACGGCCTGACCTTAGAGTCCCCCCTCTCGGTCCGTCAGGCCGGAGGGACGAACTGGCGCAGGTAGCGGGCGCTCTGCCGCAGCGCCAGGATGCGGGCGCTCAGCGATCCTTCGTAGGCCCGGTCCTCGACCTCCACGCAAACCGGCCCGTCATAGCCCGTGGATGTCAGGACCGAGAAGAACCGACCCCAGTCCACATCGCCCAGCCCCGGCAGCTTGGGGGTATGGAACTGCAGCGGGTACGCCAGTATGCCGACGTCGTTCAGCAGGTGCCGGTCCACTCGCACGTCCTTGGCGTGGACGTGGAAGATGCGCTCGCGGAAGTCGCGCAGCGGGGCGATCGCATCCATCTGCATCCAGGTCGGATGGGACGGATCGTAGTTCAGTCCGAAGCTGGCGCTCGGAATGTCCGCGAACATCTGGCGCCAGATCGCCGGCGAGCAGGCTAGGTTCTTGCCGCCGGGCCACTCGTCCCGAGTGAACGTCATTGGGCAGTTCTCGATCCCCACGCGGACGCCGCACTCCTCCGCGAACTCGATCAGCGGCCGCCAGATCTCGAGGAACCTCGGCCAGTTCTCCTCGACCGACCGGCGCCAGTCTCGGCCGACGAACGCGTTCACCGTCTCGAGCCCCAGAGTCCGGGCGCCGCGGATCATGGCGCGAATGTGTTCGCACGCGACGCGGGACTCCGTGGCGTCGGGCGAGAGAGGGTTCGGATAGTAGCCCAGAGCGCTGATCGTGACGCCATGACGCTCCAGAGACGCTCGGACGGCGTCCACGGCACGGTCGTCCAGACCGGCGACGTCGATGTGCGTCACGCCTGCGTAGCGTCGCTCCGCCTTGCCCGGCGGCCAGCACATTACCTCGACGCAGTCGTAGCCCTCGGCCGCCGCGATGCTGCAGACCTCGTCGAACGGCTGCTCCGGAAGAATGGCGCTGACGAGTCCAAGCTGCATGCGCTACCCAGCGTAGTGGAAGCGGCCTTGGCGCCGAACGGCGTGCGGGCCCGGACCGCGAACGCTTGGGCTGCGACAGCTCTCGCCGGCATGAGTGCCGAGTCAACTATGCGGGCAGACGGAGCGGTGAGTGGATCGCGTCGCTGGGGATCGGCACGAGGCTCAGATGTCCCTTCCGCAGCAACAAGCCCTTGCAGCCCGGCGACTTGCAGCAGGCCCTAGACTGATACTAGCTCGGCCCCGGCCGGACTCTGCTATGGCTGCGGACGTTAAGGCCGGCGCTAGTTCCGCGGCGGACCTTTCCGCCGACCCGACTCTCGAGTCCCTGCGTTCGCCACTAGCCAGTGGCATCTCGTACAAGGGCCGGCCGGTACGACGGCTCCGCGAGCTGCTCCGCCTCGAGCGTCGCGATCTCTGGGTCGTGTTCGTCTATTCGGTCGCGATCGGCCTGGTGACGCTGGTCGGTCCCGTCGCGATCCAGGTCCTCGTGAACTTCATCGCGTTCGGGTCCTTGCTGCAGCCAGTGATTGTGCTGACGCTGTTCGTCCTGGCTGCGCTGGTGTTCTCGGCGGTGCTCACGGCGTACCGCTCCTACACCGTGGAGATGATCCAGCGCCGGGTCTTCGCCCGCGTGGCGATGGACTTCGGGATGCGACTCATCCGTATCCGAACCGAAGCGTTCGACCACTGGAGCGCCCCCGACCTGGTGAACCGGTTCTTCGACGTAGTCACCGTCCAGAAGGCCGGGGCCGACCTGCTGGTGAGCGGCTTCTCGCTGGCGATGCAGACCCTCGTCGGCATGTCCCTGCTGGCGGTCTACCATCCCCTGCTGCTGGCCTTCGACGTGGTGCTGCTGCTGGTCATGCTCTGGGTCATCTTTGGCATTGGGCGACGTGGGGTGTCCTCGGCGATCCAGGAGTCGGAGCGCAAGTATCGGATCGCGGCCTGGCTCGAGGATCTGGCCGCCCATGTCGACGCGCGCAAGGGGGCTTCTGGGCTGGCGTACTCGATGGGACGGGTGAACTCCCTGGCCAAGGACTACCTGGACCAGCGGAGGGCGCACTACCGGGTGGTCATCGTCCAGATCGCCAGCACCCTTGCGGTGGAGGCGTTGTCGCTCTCGATCCTGCTCGGATTCGGCGGGCTGCTCGTGATGCGGGGAGAGTTGACCCTTGGGCAGTTGGTTGCCTCAGAGGTCGTGATTGCGCTCGTGCTGAGCGCGTTCGTGGAGTTCGGCAAGAAGCTCGAGGCGTACTACGACATGGCTGCGGCGCTGGACAAGCTCGGTCAGGTCATCGACGTCCCGCTCGAGAGGACCGGGGCCGATACGCCCATCCATGCCGACAGGCCGGCGGAGATCGAGCTGCGGGCCGCCAGCAAGGCTCCGACAGGCGGCGAGCCAGCGATCCCGAGTCTGTCAGTGCACCTTGAGGCAGGCTGCCGCATCGCCGTTTCGGGTCCGCCCGGCTCGGGGAAGTCCTCGCTGGCGCGTATGCTGGCAGGGCTGACCGAGCCCGATGAGGGCTCCATGCTCTTCGACGGGATTGATGCGCGCAACTTCTCGGCCATGGCCCTCCGGGGGCCGATCGCGTACCTCAGCGATCCAAGCCCCGTTCCGGACACGATCGAGAAGAACGTCACCCTCGGACGCGAGGACATCGGACTCAAGGAAGTGCACGACGCCTTAAGGCAGGTCGGGTTGCTCGACACGGTGGTCTCTCTCGAGCAAGGCCTGCAGACCAAGATGCACGACGTGCTTCCCCTGACGTGCGAGCAGGCGGACCGCTTGATTCTGGCCAGAGCCATCGCTGCGCGGCCGAGACTGTTGGTTCTGGACGAGGCGCTGGACAGGATCGGTGATCCTGACGCGTTCGAGAGCATTTGCAGTGTCGTGTTCGGCCCTGGTGCGCCCTGGACCACCGTGTGCGTCACGAATCGACCGAGCGTGCTGGCCAGGTGCGACCGCTGCCTTTGGCTTGACGGGACGACAGTCGAGAGCATCAGCGTCGATGACGCCACTAGCCGGGCGCTGGAGTGGCTGACTGGCCCGCGGTCTGGCGTGCAGGGGTGCCCGGACTCGGGGCGCGGAGACTAGCGGGGAGCGAGATGCCCACATTGGACTTCGATAGCGAGATCTGGCTGGGCTCCCGGCGGCGAGGCGGTGCGATGGCGATCCAGATTCGGGCGCGCTGCGCGTCACGGCGGCTGAGCGTTTGCATGCAAGCGAGGGCCGGGAAGGTCGACCAGTGACTGAGGCCGACTTCAGGGCTCACTTCGACGCCCTCGACGAGGCCAGTTCGCCCCATGCACTGCGCACACTGGCGGTGCTTGTAGGGTCGATCCTAGCCACAGTAACCGCTGCACTGACGCTGGTTCCATGGCAGCAGTCCGTCGCGGCATCGGGCCAGGTCATCGCGTTCGATCCCGTGAAGAGGCGCCAGTTCGTGGAAGCTCCCATCGACGGCCGCATTGCCCGCTGGGCGGTGGTAGAGGGCTCGCGGATCAGCGAGGGCGACGTCGTCGTGGAGATCTCCGACAACGACGCCGCGCTGGTGGACCGCATGCGGACGGAGCGGGCTGCGGCGGACGGTGTTCGCCTAGCCACCCAGCGCAAGGCGGATGCGCTGCGCCAGCGGATCGTGGGCCTCGAGGCGGCCCGGGACACGGCGGTCGCCGCGGCGACCGCCAAGGTGCGGATGGCGGAGGACAAGGTGACGGCAGCGGAGCGCGCGCTGGAAGTGGCGGAAGCGGCGCAGCTCACAGCCAAGCTCAACATCGACCGGCAGACCTCGCTCTACGAGCGGGGCCTCTCCTCGCGCCGCAATCTGGAGCTGGCGCAGTTGCGCCACGATCAGACCACTGCCGCGAGCAACAAGGCACGTGCGGACTTGAGCGCGGCGCGCAACGGCCTCCTTGCCGATGTCGCGAACCGGGACGCGGTGCAGGCGGAGAGCCAAGCGTACGTTGACTCGGCCGGCGCTTCGCTTCAGGAAGCCCTGTCAGACGGGCAGAAGGCGGTTGCTGAACTCGCCAAGATCGACGTGCGCCTTGCACGCCAGGCGACTCAGGTCGTGCGGGCTCCAGTGGACGGAGTCGTCCTGCGCGTCATCGCCCGGCTGGGCACTGAGATGGTCAAGGCGGGGGACGTGCTCATGGAGATCGTGCCGGAGTCTGAGAGGAACGTGGTGGAGGTCTGGGTGGACGGCAACGACGCGCCGCTAGTCTCGCGAGGCCGCAAGGCGCGTCTGCAGTTCGAGGGCTGGCCCGCCTTGCAGTTCATCGGCTGGCCCTCCATCGCGGTCGGCACGTTCGGCGGGGAGGTCCTGCTCGTGGACGCCACTGACAACGGCCTCGGCGAGTTCCGGGCGCTGGTTGCCCCCGACCCCGCCAGCGAGCCCTGGCCTGAGAGTCGGTACCTGCGGCAGGGCGTGCGCACCAATGGCTGGATCCTGTTGGACCGGGTCTCGCTCGGCTTCGAGCTCTGGCGGCAGTTCAACGGTTTTCCTCCGACCACTACGGCACCCCTGCCGAGGCCTCAGTCCGATAAACGGTGAAATCGAATGGGTTGGACGACAAGGCTCGGCCTGCTGCTGGCTGTAGCCACGGCGTCCGCTCTAGGCGAGCCCCTGCTGCTCGATGCCGTTCTGCGGTCCACAGAGCAGTCGCATCCGCTCATCCTGGCCCAGATCACTAAGCGCGCCATGGCGGAGGGCAAGCTGCTCTCCGCGCGGGGGGCCTTCGATCTCGACCTCAAGGCTAGCGCCAGGACCAACAGCTTCGGCTACTACAAGACCCGCTCCGGCGGTGCTGGCATGTCGCAGCCCATCCGCCGACTCGGCGGCGAGGTCTACGGAGGCTACAAACTTGGACTGGGCAACTTCGAGCCTTGGAACGGGAACCTGCTAACGCTCTCACGCGGCGAGTGGAGCGGGGGGCTGCTCCTGCCTCTACTCCGCGACAGGGCCGTCGACGGCGGTCGCGCTGATCTGCAGATCGCACAGCTTTCCGTCGATCTCGCGGATGCCTCGATCGAAGAGCGGCGTCTGGCTTTGCTGCGAGGGGCTTCGCTGAGCTACTGGCGCTGGGTGTCGGCTGGTTCGAAGCTAATGGTGGCCGAAGCTCTGCTCGAGCTGGCTGTGAACCGGACAGAGCAGGTGCAGCAGCTTGTTGATGCCGGTCAAGTTGCCGAGATCGAGATCACGGAGAACGAGCGTGCCGTGCTGCGCAGGAGGTCTTCCCTGGTCTCTGCGGAGCGGAGCCTGCAGGCGGCTCGCTTCGACCTGTCGCTGTACCTGCGGGACGCGAGCGGCAGCCCCCGGCAGGCCGGGCGAGACGAACTGCCCGACTTCCCGGAACCCGAGTCGCTGTCTGAGTCCCAGGTTCAGATCGACGAGCTCGCGGCGCTGCGGCGGCGACCCGAAGTCACCACCCTGGTGGTGGGGCTGAGCCAGAACGGTGTGGAGGCGAGGCTGGCCCGGAACGATCTGCGGCCCTCCGTGAGTCTGCGAGCGCAGTTCGGTCGCGACGGCGGCGTCGGTTCGATCACGAAGCGAGGACCCGAGTTCATCGCCGGCATCGCGATCGAGTCCCCAGCGCAGCGCCGCAAGGCGAAGGGCCAGATCGCCGTGGTGGACGCTCGCCAGCGCCAGCTCCTGAACGAGCTGCAGTTCGTGCGTGACCGCGTGGCGGTTGAGATTAGGGACGCGGTTTCCGCCTTGACCCTAGCGCAGGAGCGCTTGCGGCTGGCACGGTCCGAAGTCTCGGTGGCGCTTCGGCTGGCGGAGGCCGAAGAGGAGCGCTTCGAACTGGGTGACTCGACGCTGTTCGTCGTGAATCAGCGCGAAACCGCCGCGGCTGCGGCTGAGCTTGAGACCATCGACGCCCTGACGGAGTGCCATGCCGCGGTGGCGCTCTACCGAGCGTCCATCGCTGCGCTGTAGGCGTATGGAGTCGGCCGTCTCCCGGGTTGCGCTGGCAGTCGATCAGTCGTTGGCCCACGGCCTTGAGGCCAGTTGCGCGGGCAGCGTCGTGCAGCCTCCCAGGCGGTTCTGGGGAGCAAGCCGCCGACAGACGCTCGCAGGTGCTTCAGCCAGCTCGGTCCGGTTCGTGCCGCTCGGTTTGACCCGCCCTCCCTCCGTTGAAGGAGCTGCGGACAGGCACCCGAACCAGCGCGAGCCCGCGTCCGGGCGAGCCGAGGTCTCGCGCTGGATCTCCGGGCCGGCGCCGTCCCGCCTCTTGAGATGCTCCGCTTTGGGAATGCAGTCACGCTGCAGTACGCTGTGGGCGAGCCTGGCGAGGCAGCTGGCGGCTGCCGTCATTCGCCGGCGCCCGGAAACGCTCGCATGCAGATCGATCGTCACGGCAACTGGCATCTGCGCTTCCTACTCGCTTGCGCCATGTCCGCGCTTCTGCCGACGGCGGTCAGCGCCGCGGACCGGCCCAACATTGTCCTTGTGCTGGCAGACGATCAGGGATGGGGCGAGACTGGCTACAACGGCCATCCGGATCTGCACACGCCAGTGCTCGACACGATGGCAGCGGAGGGCCTTCGGTTCGACCGCTTCTATGCTGCGGCACCGAACTGCTCGCCGACGCGAACCTCGATCCTTACGGGGCGGCATCCAAACCGGTCCGGCGTTTTCGCGCCGAACCATACGACGCGTCCCGAGGAGATCACGCTGGCCCAGATTCTCAAGGATGCAGGCTATCGGACCGGCCACTTCGGGAAGTGGCATGTCGGCGCCGTCAAGTCCGCTTCGCTCACCAGTCCTGGCCGCATGGGCTACGACGAGTACCTCGCTCACGACAACTTCTTCGAAATGGATCCTCCGCTCAGCCGCAATGGTGCGGATCCGGAGATCATCAAGGGCGAGAGTTCCGAGATCTGCGTCGATGCCGCGATCGACTTCGCGGCGCGTGTCAACGCCGAGGGCGATGCCCCGTACTTCATCACGCTCTGGTTCGGTTCGCCGCACAGCCCCTACCGCGCACTGCCGGACGAAGTCGCCGCCTACGCGCATGTGGAGGGCGAGGAGCTGGCCGCTCGGTTTGCGGAGATCACCGCGATGGACCGGGCCCTCGGGCGCTTTCGCGACGCTCTGCGAGCCACCGGCGAGGCCGATGACTCCCTGGTCTGGTTCACGTCCGACAACGGCATCACTGTCGAGGGCATCCCGGAGGATCAACGCGTCGGTCTGCACAATGGTGGCTGGCGAGGCCACAAGGGCTCGCTGTACGAGGGAGGGGTGCGCGTGCCTGGCATTCTGGAATGGCCTGCCGTCGTCTCGCGTCCGCAGCGTACTTCCGTGCCTGTCGTCACGACGGACATGTTTGTGACGTTGCTGGGCGTGCTGGGCCTCGACCACCCTGATCCGAGCCGGCCGCTGGACGGCGAGGACCTTTCGGAGCTGATCAAGGGCCGCGCCGGCTTCGAGCGAGCGAGCCCCATTGGATTCTGGCGCTATGACCGCAGCTCGGAGGCCGAGAACGAGCGCTGGATGGCCCCGGAGCTCACCAAGGGCACGACACCAACCACGCGGAATCCGGGCATCGACTTCGTGAACTTCCGCCACCCTATTGTGCGCACCGAGGACTTTGGTGGCGTCGCCACCTGGATGGAGGCGCGCTTCAAGCTAGTGCGAGCCGGGTCCGAGCCTGCGGAACTCTATGACCTATTGGCCGATCCCTACGAAACTGCGGACATTGCGGCCGGTGCACCGGGAAGAGTCGCACGGATGACCGCGTCGATGGAGGAGTGGCAGCGGTCGGTGGAACGCAGCCTGTCAGGGGCGGACTACTAGCGGCTGTAGTGCTGCGCTGCATTCGTGTGGCGGACGTGACAGATGCCTCGCGCGTGCATGCGCAGGTCTCCCGCTGCGGTCCAAGCGGGTCTCGTGCATGCGGTGTCGCCTGGCGCTGCCTGTTGGCCGCCGACACCTTGCGTCTCCGACGGTTGAGCTTCGGCCCCGAGACTGGGGACTTGGATCCCGTGGCCAGTCGAGACACAGCCCCTCTCCGAATCCGGGGCGTGGCCCTGCCTGTCCGAGATCGTCGGGCGGGAACGCCGGTGTGCGTCTGCGACCGGATCGCACGTGGCCCCCTGCCTTTCGTGACTTCCCCTGCGCAGTCTCGATGAGACCTGCGTCAAGTGACGAACAAGTCATCACATCGGTGTAGCCGGCTTACGCTCTCATTCGCTGGCTGGCACTTGGCCCGAACAGCCAGCACGGGCTGCCTCCGTTTGGGGTGCCGTACGCGAATGCTCGGCACCCTCGTCGTTTCCAATCCGGCCGTGCGCATCTGGGGCGCGGGTCCGACCTCTCGCCTCTGCCTGCCCGGTTGAATGTCCCCGAGGCTCCGATTCGGCGCATGCGTCGGGCGCAGCAGCTTGGACGGCGGTGCCCTCATCCGGGCGCTTGCCGGCGCCCCGAATCCTGAGGCCCCCCATTCGGACAGCCGCGACGGCGAACTTCAGGGCTGTCCAGAACCAGTGAGCGTTGGCTTGGCCGCCCTACAGAGCCATCTCAGCGGCCAGTACCGTCAGAGCCCTAGAGGGATCCGGGCTGCGATGAACCAAAAAGTGTGTCCTTGGTGTGCGGTCATCGCTACACGGAGGACGGTCCCCTGTGGCAAGAGGATACGGAGCGGTCATGACCGGAACAGGCAAGGAGAGACATCTGGAATTCCCTTCTCGACGCCGAGCGGCAGACTCGCTGCTACGCGAAGCAGCTTGAGCGGCACAGTGCTCGGCAGACTCGAGTGGATGCGGCGCTCGGCATTGTTGGCGGTCTCGGTCTCATGCTGCTGACCACCAACATCCACCATTCGCTTCCGTTGCTTCCGGTCGCCAGCGTAGTAGTTGGCTCGGCGGTGTCCCTGTATTCCCGTGTCGCCAAGCACGCGCAGAAGGCCGTGTCAGCCCACTGGATTCGGCGCACTTGCGCGAACCTCGCGGCTCGGTGGGGCGATCTCTGGACTCAGGTGCAGAGTGACGAGATCGATCAGCAGCGGGCGTTGGCCGTAAACGAGGACCTGAACCGAGAACTTTGAGACGTGACTGCCCAAGCGGCCCTGATCGACATACGGGTTGACGACAAAATGAACTCGGAGGCGTGGCCGAGGCCATCAAGACGGCGGAGCAGGACTATGCCTGACGAGGGCGTGTCGCAGGACGCCCAGAGCATGAGGGACTCGTACCCTCCTAGGCCGCAGGAACCGCCACCACCACCGCCTTCTCCTCCTCAACCACCAACTTCCCCACACCAGCAAACGGAGCCAGCTGGTCCAGAGCGAGACAGTCCGAAGGGACGGCGTTGAGGTACCCAGCAACTGCTCTGCAGTTGCGGTCCACATGGTGGGCTATGGGCAGTCCGTAGTACTGCCCATTGATCCCCGAGCACAGGCGGGGCGAATCGGTAGCCGCCGATCTCGCCGAGAGTTAGGGGGCCGAAGCCCTGATTCGTCCTACATCGCTGGCGGCACGCGGCTGTCCCGAGCCCGGGGCCGATGGCGCAGCGTCGCGTCCATTAGGTTGGTTGCAGCGGAGCACGCCCTTGCGGTTTAGGCACGCGCTCGCAAGCGGTTTGACAGAGTCGGTCGATGCGGTCCGCCAGCACCCTGGCTTGACCTGCCACGCCTCTCCCGCGGAGCCCTGCCATTCGCTAGAATGATGCTTTCGCCATTAGGCGTTGCCGACCCGCGGCAGACGCGGGCCCCCAACCATCCCGCAGACCTTGCAACGAGGCGGGCGTCCTTGTAGCGCACGCCGCGCCCCGCGCGACTGTCGCGCTGCGGGTAGATCCAGAGGAACCAAACCATGGCCAAGCACGTGTACTCATTCGGCGGTACCCGGACCGAAGGCAACCGCACCATGCGCGACACGCTGGGCGGCAAGGGCGCCAACCTTGCAGAGATGGCGCTCGCCGGCGTGCCCGTACCCCCCGGATTCACCGTATCGACCCAGGTCTGCAACATGTACCTCGCCGGCGGCAACCAGGTCCCCGACAGCGTCGAGGAGGAGATGGCCGCCGCGTTGGCGCACCTAGAGTCCGACATGGGCAAACGGCTCGGCGACCCCGAGAACCCGCTCCTGCTGTCGGTGCGCTCCGGCGCCAAGTTCTCCATGCCCGGCATGATGGACACCATCCTCAACCTCGGCCTGAGCGACGAGGCGACCGAGGGGCTGGCGCGCCTCAGCGGCAAGGAAACCTTCGCGCTGGACTGCTACCGGCGCTTCATCATGATGTTCGCGGATGTCGTGATGGACGTCTCCAAGGGCGAGTTCGAGGAGATTCTGGAGGGCATCAAGGAAGAGGCTGGCGCGGACAACGACATGGACCTCACCGCCGACCAGCTGCGCTCGGTCGTGGCGGTGTTCAAGGACCACTATCGGCAGGCGTTGGGCAGCGACTTCCCGCAGGACGCTCTGGAGCAGCTCAAGATGGCCCGCGACGCTGTCTTCCGTTCCTGGGACAACCCGCGCGCCAACCATTACCGCCGCATGAACGACATCCCCCACGACCTCGGCACGGCGGTCAACGTGCAGGCCATGGTCTTTGGCAACCTCGGCGAGACGTCGGCCACGGGCGTGGGCTTCACGCGCGATCCGGCGACGGGGGCGAACGAGTTCTATGGCGAGTTCCTGCTGAACGCCCAGGGGGAGGATGTCGTCGCTGGCATCCGCACTCCCCGCCCAATCGCCGAGCTCGGGGAGGTCATGCCCGAGGCCTACGACGAGCTCCGCGACATCACGAGTCGCCTCGAGCGGCACTACCGTGACGTGCAGGACTTCGAGTTCACCATCGAGGATCGCAAGCTCTACATGCTGCAGACGCGCAACGGCAAGCGGACCGGTGCCGCCGCCGTCAAGTTCGCCGTCGACATGGTCAGCGAGGGCCTGATCGACGACCGCGTGGCCGTCACCCGGGTCGAGCCGCAGCACCTCGACCAGCTGCTGCATCCGGTCATCGACAGCGCGTCGAAGTCTGACCTCACGACGCTGACCGTTGGCCTGCCGGCCTCGCCGGGTGCTGCGGTCGGTCGGATCGTGTTCTCGGCCGACGCCGCCGTCGAGGAGGCCGACAAGGGCAACCCCGTCGTGCTCGTTCGCGCCGAGACCACGCCGGAGGACATCCACGGCATGGAAGCCGCCCAGGGCATCCTGACTTCGCGCGGCGGGATGACATCGCATGCGGCGGTTGTGGCGCGTGGCATGGGGTCGCCCTGCGTTGCCGGTGCCGGCGACGTGCTGGTCGATGCGAAGGCTGGCCAGATCTCGTGCAACGGCCACCAGCTGGCAGTTGGAGGCTGGATCTCGATCAATGGCTCTACAGGCGAGGTGTTCGCTGGTCAGGCCAAGACGATCGATCCCGATCCCACATCCGGCGACTTCGCCGAGTTCATGCAGTTCGTGGACAAGCACAGGCGCGCCCGCGTGCGGGCTAACGCCGAGACCCCGCGTGACGCCAGGATGGCGCGCTCGTTCGGCGCCGAGGGGATCGGGCTCTGCCGAACGGAGCACATGTTCTTCGAGCCTGAGCGGATTGAGCACGTCCGGCAGATGATCCTCGCCCAGGACGACGCGACCAGGGCGGACGCCCTGAGCAAGCTGCTTCCCATGCAGCGGCAGGACTTCGTCGACCTGTTCGATGTGATGGACGGCTACCCGGTGATCGTGCGGACCTTGGATCCGCCGCTGCACGAGTTCCTGCCCAAGCGCGAGGAACTAATGGTCGAGCTGGCCCAGCTGCGCGCCACGAATGGCGACGCTGCCAAGCAGCAGGAGGTCGAGTTGCTGCTCGCCCGTGTGGAGGAGCTGCACGAGTTCAACCCGATGTTGGGCCACCGAGGCTGCCGCCTCGGAATCACGTTCCCGGAGATCACAGCCATGCAGGCGCGTGCGATCTTCGAGGCGGCTGTGGAGTGCAAGAGACGTGGCGTCCAAGCAATCCCCGAGGTCATGATCCCGCTTGTGGGCAACCACAAGGAGCTGGAGAACCAGAAGAAGGTCGTTGTGGACACCGCCGCCCAGGTGTTTGCGGAGGCTGGTGAGTCGGTCCACTACAAGGTCGGCACGATGATCGAAGTGCCTCGTGGCGCCCTGACCGCGGACGAGGTGGCCCAGCATGCGGAGTTCTTCAGCTTCGGGACCAACGACCTGACGCAGACCACGTTCGGGTTCAGCCGCGACGATTCCGGCAACTTCATTCAGCCGTACTTGGAACGGGGCATCATGGAGGACGATCCATTCCAGGTGCTCGACAGCAGCGGCGTCGGTCAGCTGATCAAGATCGCGTTGGAAAAGGGGCGCGCGTCCCGTCCGGAGCTGGAGTTCGGCATCTGCGGCGAGCACGGCGGTGACCCGAAGTCAGTCACCTTCTGCGTGCACGCTGGCCTGGACTACGTGAGCTGCTCTCCGTACCGGGTGCCGATCGCGCGACTGGCAGCGGCACAGGCAGAGATAAACGGCTGATCCCTGCCTGTGCCGTCAGGGCCGCACCCGGTCCGAGTCGGCCCAGCTTCGGGCGACAGGATCAGTTCGTCATCGACGAGAGGAACTCTTCGTTCGTTCTCGTCTTGCCGAGTCGGTCCAGCAGCAGCTCGGCAGCCTCGACGGTCTGTAGTCCGCTGAGCACGCGGCGCAGCACCCAGACCTTGTTGAGCGTCCCCTGGCTCAGCAGCAGCTCCTCCTTGCGGGTGCCGCTGCGATTCGTGTCGATGGCGGGGAAGATGCGCTTGTCCACCAGCTTGCGGTCCAAGTGCGTCTCCATGTTGCCGGTGCCCTTGAACTCCTCGAAGATCACTTCGTCCATGCGGCTGCCCGTCTCGATGAGCGCTGTGGCGACGATGGTCAGTGAACCACCCTCCTCAATGTTGCGCGCCGCACCGAAGAACCGCTTCGGACGTTGGAGTGCGTTCGAGTCCACACCACCCGACAGGATCTTGCCCGATGGTGGCGCGATGGTGTTGTAGGCGCGGGCCAGCCGGGTGATCGAGTCCAGAAGGATCACGACGTCGCGCTTGTGCTCGACCAGCCGCTTGGCCTTGTCGATCACCATCTCGGCGATCTGCACGTGGCGGGCGGCAGGCTCGTCGAACGTCGAGCTGATGACCTCGCCCCGCACCGACCGTTGCATGTCGGTGACCTCCTCGGGACGCTCGTCAATCAGTAGGACGATCAGGTAGACCTCGGGCTGGTTGGCCGTGATCGAGTTCGCGATCTTCTGCAGCAGCATCGTCTTGCCCGTTCTGGGTGGCGCGACGATGAGGCCGCGTTGGCCCTTGCCAATCGGGACCAGCAGGTCCAGGACACGGCCGCTGTAGTTGTGCCGGTCGGTCTCCAGCTTGAAGCGGCCCTGCGGATACAGCGGCGTGAGGTTGTCGAAGACCACCTTGCCCTTGGAGGCTTCGGGGGGCTGGAAGTTGAGGCCCTTGATCTTGAGCAGCGTGAAGAAGCGCTCGCCCTCCCGTGGCGGTCGCACAAACCCGGTCACCGTGTCGCCGACCTTCAGGGAGTTGCGACGGATCAGGAGGGGGGAGACGTAAATGTCGTCGGGACCGGGAAGGTAGTTGTACTCCGGCGACCGTAGGAAACCAAAGCCCTCGGGCATGGTCTCCAGGACTCCCTGCGTGAGGATCAGGGATGCGTTCTCGGACTGCAGGCGGAGGATGCTGAAGATGAGCTCCTGCTTGTGCACCCCGGCCGAGGTCTCGATGCCGAGGGCCCGGGCGTTCTTGTGCAGTTCGGTGATGCTGAGCGCCTTGAGCGCCGCTAGGTTGACGGGCCTGATACCTTTCTCGGCCATGGCCTTCTTGGCGGCCTCGAACTCGGCCTCCTCATCGACCTCCGGTGGTCGATCTTGACCGCGCCCACGGCGCCGGGACCGGTCGCGGCGCGAACTGCGACGCCGGACCTCACGGCCCTCCGATTCTTTGTCGTCCTGGTCACCCTTGCCCCCGCGCGCCGCCTTGGCGCGGCCGGACCGCTCCTCGCCGGACTCACTTGTGGATTCCGGGTCGCTGTTGCGGAACCGACCGCGACGGCTGCGTCGTCGACTGCGTTCCCTCTGCCCCCGCGCCGGTCGCTCGGGGCGCTTGGTCTCGACGGCCTCGGTTGCCTGGGGTTTAGTCTCGCCTTCTGACTTCTGGACGCCTTCGGCTGCCTGGGGTGTGGTTCTGCCTTTTGACTTCCGTTGGGACCCGTCCTCACCCGAGGCAGGCTCTACGCTGACCGCGGGGGTCTGCGATTCCTTCGCCGTCTTGGTCTCGTTCGACGCTGGGACTTCGGTGGCGACCGATGATGCGTCTGGGTTTTGTTTGGAGTTCGAAGGCATCGGTGAACTCGACCGCGTCGCAGGGATGACCCGGGGCGCGACGGGGAACTAGGCGGCGAGCGCAGACTGGATGGCTCGCCAGAGTTGCTGCACACCCGCCCCAGTCTCGGACGAGACCGGGATCGCAGCGCAGAAGCTGTCCTGGATGGACCGCGTGGCGCGTAGGAGCGCTGCCCGCTTTAGCTTATCTGATTTTGTCGCCACTACGCAGTAGGCTTGGCCCTGTGCGTCGAGCCACTCCTTCATCTGGCGATCCAGCGCCGTCGGGCCGTGCCGCAGGTCCACAAGCAGCACCACCAACTGGATGACGGTTCGCCCGGTGAGGTAGCTCTCGGCCAGCACCTTCCAGCGCTCGCGCTCGTCCCCCGGGGCCCTGGCATAGCCGTACCCCGGCAGGTCCGCGAAGTACATCCGGCCGTCGACGCGGAAGAAGTTGACGGCGCGGGTCCTGCCGGGTGTCCGGCTGGTGCGGGCGCGGTCGACACGCCTTGCCGGGACCGACCGTCCGGAGCGCGACATCAGCGAGTTCAGCAGGCTCGACTTGCCGACGTTGCTGCGGCCCACGAAGGCAATCTCGGGAAGACCGTCGCGCGGGAACTGAGCCGGCCCGTACGCGCTGCGCACGAACTCCACCGGCATGGCGTCCGGCCGCCTGTGCCTATACTCAGTGGGCCGGCTGGTTGGACTGCTGGATTACGTCCACGCCGCCGGGGCGGAACGGGTGCCTCGACAGCTCGTCGATGGGCTCCTCCAAGGCCAGGTCCAGCACTTCGTCCATCGTCTCCACGAAGTGAAGCGTCATCCCTTCGCGCACGTTGGCTGGGATGTCCTGCAGGTTCTTCTCGTTGGCCTTTGGAAGAATCACCTCGCTGATGCCGTGGCGCTTGGCCGCGGCCATCTTCTCCGTGATTCCGCCAATCGCCAGCACCTTGCCTCGCAGCGTGACCTCCCCTGTCATCGCCAAATCGCCACGGATCCTCACCTTGGTCAGGGCACTGGCGATCGTGGTCGTGAGCGTGATGCCAGCCGAGGGGCCGTCCTTTGGGATCGCTCCCTCGGGAACGTGGATGTGGATGTCGAGGTTCTGGTAGAACTCCTTCGGCAGGCCGAAGGCGGTGGAGCGGGACCGGATGTAGCTCATCGCTGCCTGGGCCGACTCCTGCATGACGGCGCCCAGCTTGCCGGTCAGCGTCAGCTTGCCCTTGCCGTCCATGAGCGTTGTCTCTATGTGCAGCAGCGTGCCGCCGACCTCGGTCCACGCCAAGCCGACGGCCGTGCCGATCTGGTTCTTGTGGTCGGCTCCGGGCGGGGAGTACTTGGGGACCTTGAGCAACTCCTTCACCATCTCCTTGGTGACGGTCGTCGTCGCAGCGGACTTCTTGCCCTTCTTCCCGTCCTTGCTGCGCACCACCCGCAGGGCCACCTTGCGGCAGATGTTGCCGATCTCGCGCTCTAGATTGCGAACCCCGGCTTCCCGCGTGTACTGCTCGATGATCTCCAGAATCCCCTCGGTCGCGAACTCGATGTCCGTCGTCTCCCTGAGCCCGACGGCCTTGATCTGCTTCGCTACCAGGTGCCGCTTGGCGATCTGGATCTTCTCGTCGTCCGTGTAGCCGCTGATGCGAATCACCTCCATGCGGTCCAGAAGCGGTGCCGGCAGCGTGTGCAGCACGTTCGCGGTCGCAATGAAGAACACCTGGCTCAGGTCGAACTCCACGTCTAGGTAGTGGTCCTGGAAGGACGAGTTCTGCTCGGGGTCAAGCACCTCCATCAGGGCTGCCGACGGATCCCCGCGGAAGTCGGTCGACATCTTGTCGACCTCGTCGAGCATGAAGACGGGGTTCCGGGTCCCAGCCTTCTTCATCATCTGAATGATCTGGCCGGGCAGGGCGCCGATGTAGGTCCGCCGATGTCCGCGGATTTCCGCCTCGTCGCGCACGCCGCCCAGGGACAGTCGTACGAACTTGCGGCCGGTCGCCCTGGCAATCGAACGGCCAAGCGAGGTCTTGCCAACGCCCGGAGGGCCCACGAAGCAGAGGATCGAGCCCTGCGGCTTCTTCACGAGGCGCCGCACGGCGAGGAACTCGAGGATGCGCTCCTTGACCTTCTCGAGGCCGTAGTGGTCCGCGTTCAGCACGCCCTCCGCCTTGTTGAGGTTGCGGATCTCGCGGGTCTTGGCCTTCCACGGCACGGACAGGAGCCAGTCGAGGTAGTTGTGTGAGACGGTCGTCTCGGCGGACATCGCGGGCATGTTCTCGAGCTTCTGGACCTCGGCGAGCGCCTTCTTGCTCGCGTCCTCGGTCATGCCCGATTCCTTGATGCGGCTCCGGTACTGCTCGAACTCGCTCTTCTCGCCGCGTCCCAGCTCCTTCTGGATGGCCTTGATCTTCTCGTTGAGGTAGTACTCCTTCTGGGCCTTCTCCATCTGCTTCTTGACCCGGCCCTGAATGGTGCGGTCGAGGGCGAGCTTTTCGATCTCGATGTCAAGCAGCTCGGCGATGCGGGTAAGGCGGGCAACGGGATCGAGGATCTCAAGCAGATCCTGCTTCTCCGGCACCGTGAGCATCAGGTTGGCCCCGATGGTGTCCGACAGCTGTCCTGGATCCTCGACGCGGACGGCCGCGATCATCGACTCGTAGTTGAGGCTCTGGCTCTGCTTGACGAACTTCTCGAACGCGGTCGTCACGCGGTTGGTCAGCGCTTCGAGGTCCTGGTGCCCGGAGGGCTTGAACTGCGCTGTCTCGACGACGGCGTGCATATAGCCGTCCTCGAACTTGACGCTGCGCAGCTTGCCCCGCTCGAGTCCCTCCACCAGCACCTTGACGTTGCCGTCGGAGAGCTTGAGGCTCTGCACGATGCTGACGATCGTGCCGGTCTGGTACACCTCGTCAGGCTTGGGGTCGTCCTTCGAGGCGTCGTGCTGCGTGGCCAGGAAGATCTTCTTGTCGTGGCTCAGGGCGGCTTCGAGCGCCCGAACTGACGCGGGCCGGCCCACCACGAACGGGGACATCATGTGGGGGAAGATCACCACGTCCCGGATCGGCATCATCGGAATGCGCACCGCGGTCCGGGCTCGGCTCGTACTGGGCATACTTCTCTAGTCTACTGTTGCGCCTACTTTTGCGTGTCGCGCTCCGGCCGTAGCGGAGGACGCCGTGCGCGGCGGTCGCGCTGCGAAGGCCGGCTAGCCGGCCTTCTCGAGGGCTCGCGAGCGGAGCTCGCGCTTGTATTCCGCGACCATCTCCTCGGTGACCGTGTACTCCTTGAGCCGCTCCTCACGCGACGGTAGGTCGTACATCAACTCGAGCATCAGGTCTTCCATGATCATTCGCAGGCCGCGGGCGCCGACGTCGCGCTCCACGGCCAGTCGCGAGATCGCCCGCATGGCCCCGGGAGTCAGTTTCAGCTCGATGTTCTCGTACGCGAACAGCTTCTGGTACTGCTTCACGAGCGAGTTCTTCGGCTTGATGAGTATCTCGACCAGGGAGTTCTCGTCGAGGTCGCCGAGTGTTGCGGTGACCGGCAGCCTGCCGATGAACTCGGGAATGAAACCGAACCGGATCAGATCCTGCGGCTGCACCTGGCCGAGCAGGCCGAGAGTGCCGTCGTGGTTGGAGGCGGACGACGCCCTTGCAGGCGTTGGATGGTCCACGCTCTGATCGGTCCGGAAACCCACCACCCGCGAATCGATGCGCCGTGCCACGATCTTTTCAAGGCCGACGAACGCCCCGCCGCAGATGAACAGGATGTTGGTTGTGTCGATCGCCGTGAACTCCTGGTGCGGGTGCTTGCGGCCGCCCTGCGGCGGCACGTTGGCCACGCTGCCCTCCAGGATCTTGAGAAGCGCCTGCTGCACGCCCTCGCCCGAGACATCCCTTGTGATCGAGCGGTTCTCGTCACGGCGGCCAAGCTTGTCCGTCTCGTCGATGTAGATGATGCCCTTCTGGGCGCGGTCCACGTCCCCGTTGGCCGCCTGCAGCAGCTTGAGGATGATGTTCTCCACGTCCTCGCCGACATATCCGGCCTCGGTGAGGGTCGTGGCGTCCGTGATGGCGAACGGCACGTCCAAGATGTTCGCCAGCGTCTGCGCGAGCAGCGTCTTGCCCGTTCCCGTGGGTCCAATCAGCAGGATGTTGGACTTCTCGACCTCAACATCCCGGTCCTCGGCCGAGGGCGTCTTCCCCTGGCCCTGCATCGCGATGCGCTTGTAGTGGTTGTAGACCGCTACGGACAGGCGCTTTTTGGCGGCGTGCTGCCCGATGACGTAGTCGTCGAGCTCCCGCTTGATTTCGCGCGGCTTGAGGAGGGTGAGATCCTCCGTGCTGGCAGAATCGCTCCCTTGGTTGCCGAGGATCGACTCGCAGATGCGGACGCAACCGTCGCAGATGAATGCCTTCGGGTCGTCGCCGGGAGCGGCGATGAGCTTGCAGACGATGTCTTGGCTCTTGCGACAAAACGAGCAGCGAAGCACTCCGTCCGAGGGCGTCCGCTTCAAGGGCTATCTCCTAGTTCCGTCGAAGTTTGAGCATTGAGGTGGTTGTCGCGGCCCGTAAGCCTATGATACCAAGGGCTGTCCTTGGACTGAGCGTTTCTATTGGTTTCTTCAGCGGGATGGCGGCCCAGCGGCCGCGGCTCGCCGTGCGCGATTGGCTCGATCAACGGAGCAGGTCTTCCAGCTCCACCCTTGCGTCCGTCCGCGCATCGCGGTACTTGACGATGACCGGAGCGTAGAGCGAGAGCCCCATCCTCCTGCCCGGTCCTCCGCTGATCGGCCTCGAACCCGGCACCACGACCGCGCCCTCCGGGATCACCAGCGGGCTGTCACCGTCCGCTCGGTGCACCGTGTCGTGGACGATGTCGTAGACCGGTGTCGATCGCGTCAGCACCGTGCCCGCCCCCAGCACAGCGCGCCGCTTGATGATCGTGCCCTCGTAAACGCCGGTGTTGCCGCCGACGAGGACATCCTCCTCCACGATTACCGGCAGCGCCCCGATCGGTTCAAGGACGCCGCCTATCTGCGCCCCTGCACTGAGGTGGCAGCGCTTGCCAATCTGTGCGCAGCTGCCAACGAGGGCGTGCGAGTCGACCATGGTCGCGTCGTCCACGTAGGCGCCAACGTTGATGTACATCGGTGGCATGCAGGTCACGCTCTGGCCTACGTAGCACCCGTCACGCAGGCTGGAGCCGCCCGGCACCACGCGCACACCCTCCTCGAGCGTCAAGGCTCGCGGGGGGTAGGTGGACTTGTCGATGAACCGGAACCGGCTTCCGGGATCGGCCATCTCCACGCTTCTGCCCATGCGGAAGCCGAGCAAGATCCCGCGCTTGACCCAGGCGTTGACCCGCCAGCCATGCGGAGCGGCATATGAATCCGGTTCTGCGGCCCGCACCGTCCCGTTGTTCAGCCCTTCCTTGAACGCCAGGAAGGTTTCGGTGTCCTGGTGCGTGTAGGACTCGGGGTTGCGCTCGAAAAGCCTGTCGATGCGGGTTTCCAGCATTCCACCAATGCTATCGCCTGACATCGGCGCCGCCGCCGAGGAAGGCTGAACGCGCGAGGGACATCTCTTTCCCGGTGCTAGAGTCTGGGGGAGCATTCTCAGCATTCGTGCAGTTCCGAAGCAACACCTCGAAAGGCAAGCTGATCATCGTCGAGGGCATCGACGGCTCCGGCAAGTCGACGCAGCTGTCCTTGCTCAGCCAGTGGCTGCGGTCGCGCCATCTGGTGGTGTCGTTCAGCGAGTGGAACTCGTCCTCGATCGTGCGTGGCAGCACGCGTCAGGGCAAGAAGAAGCAGATGTTCACGCCCACGACGTTCAGCCTGATCCACGCGACGGACTTCGCCGACCGGCTGGAGCGTCGCATCGTGCCGATGCTGGCGGCTGGCGCGGTCGTCTGCGCCGACCGCTATGCCTTCACAGCGTTCGCCCGCGACGTTGCACGAGGGGTGGACCCCGACTGGGTGCGCAACCTGTACCGGATCGCGGTCAAGCCCGACCTGGCGTTCTACTTCCGGCTCCCTCTGGAGGTTGCTCTCAAGCGCATCCTCGGAGGCCGGGCGGCGCTCAAGTTCTACGAGGCGGGTATGGACATGAACCTCAGTGCGGACATTCGCGAGAGCTTTGCACTGTTCCAGAGCCGCATCCTCGCCGAATACGACGCCATGGCGGAGGAGATGGGGTTCCACGTGATCGATGCGACGGCCTCGATCCAGACCCAGCAGCGGGAGATGCGCGCCATCGTGGAGGAGCACATCGGTGAATCCCTCCAGTCCGATGTCCTGCGGGTGCCCGCGCGGTCATAGCGGCCGCATCTCCTCAGTCGAGTCGACGAGCACTCGGCGAAGGATGCTGTGCATCCACGCGCTTCCACCACGTCCGCAGCCGATGCAGCAGATCCTCGGCAAGCTGTGGTCGATCAGCCGAGAGGTCTCGCTCCTCGCCGATGTCCTCCGCTAGGTTGTACAGCTCGAGGCGGGAGTCCTCGTAGTGGCGCAGGAGCTTCCAGGGGCCGACCCGGACGGCGCTCACGGGCGCCGTGGTCGGGTAGTAGTGCGGGTAGTGGAAGAAGAGCGCTTCGCGGTCGGTCGTCGCGGCAGGATCCCGCAGCAGCGGTGACAAGTCGATGCCGTCGACTGCCCGGTTGTGGTCCGCGTCGCCGCTCAGGCCGCTGATCGAAAGGATCGTTCGGTAGTAGTCGACGCTGCTAATCGGCTCCTCGCTGACCGCGCCAAGCGGCGTGACATCCGGCCAGCGGATCATCGCGGGAACGCGGATGCCGCCCTCGTAGAGCGATCCCTTGCCCGAGCGGAGCGGCGAGTTGTCGGTCACCTGCAGACCGTTGTACCGGTTGACGAAACCCCCGTTGTCGGACGTCAGGAAAACGACGGTCTCGGTGGCGATGCCGAGTTCGTCCAGTGTGTCCAGAAGCCTCCCGACAGCCTCGTCCAGGGCGTGGACCATGGCGGCTAGGTGCGGGTTGCGGTGCTGCATGCCTTCCCTGATGCGTCCCCCGTACATGGCGGCCACCTCGGGCTTGCCCTCGATCGGCGTGTGGACCGTATGGAAAGCCATGTGCAGGAAGAAGGGCCTGCCGTGCTCGCGGCGCAGGATCCGCACCGCTTCCTTGGCAAGCCGGTCTGTCAGGTACTCGCCCTCCCTGCCGCCGCCCAGGTGTGGAACGTACCGATTCCCGTCGAACGGCTCCGTTCCCGCGTACGGGTAGAAGAAGGTCTGCGGGGCGCCCCAGAGCGTGCCACCGACGTTGTAGTCGAACCCCTGGGTCTGGGGGTAGTGGGTGGCCGTCCCGAGATGCCACTTGCCCACGTGCGCAGTGACGTAGCCTGCCTTTTTCAGGACCTCGGCCACGGTCACCTCCTCGTGCGGCAGGCTGTCGAGGGTGATTGGCGGCACCAGTTTTCGGCTCAATGGAGGGTTCCTGGCCGCCTCCCTCCAGACGGTCATGTGAAGCTTGGCCGGGTGCTTGCCGGTCAGGATCGAAGCTCTCGTGGGGCTGCACACAGGCGACGCGGCGTAGGCCTGCGTGAATCGCATCGCGCTGCGGGCGAACTCGTCGATGCGCGGGGTCCGGTGCAGGTCCGAACCATAGATGCCCAGATCCGACCAGCCGAGATCGTCCACCAGGATGAACAGGAAGTTTGGTCGTGGCGCGGCGGCAGCGAGACCGGCGCAGACGCCGAGAAGCAGGACGACTCGCAGGTGTCTATGCATGCTGTGATTCCAAGGGCCTGCCCGGAGCGCTGCCCTCGAGCCAAGCCAATATACTGGCAGTTTGCATGCCGGTCACCTGGCCGAGCCAAACCCTATGCCGGATCGACGGAAGCCGCTCGAATTCTACGAGTACCCGCTCCCGAACGTCGACATTGCACACCTGCCGGGCAAGCTCATCGTGGTCGAGGGGCCGGACTCGATCGGTCGCAGCACACAGGTAAACCTGCTGCGCGGCTGGTTCGAGGAGAAGGGCTATGCCGTTGTTGACACGGGCATGGCGCGTTCCGCGCTGACGAAGGACGGCATTCGCGAGGCCAAGAGCGGCCATACGCTCGGACCGCTCACGATGGCCCTGTTCTACATGGCCGACTTCGCGGATCGTCTCGAGAACACAATGATCCCGGCGCTGCGGGCGGGATTCATCGTGCTGACGGACCGGTACTTCTACTCGCCGATCGCGCGGGCCGTCGCACGAGGCCAGGACCCGACATGGATGGAGAGCGTGGCCGGGTTCGCTCTGGTCCCGCACGCCACCTTCTATCTGCGTGCACCGGTGCACGAGGTGCTGGCGCGCGCGGTGCACGGCAAGCTGTACTTCGACTACTGGGAGAGCGGCATGGACGTGCCGTACGGAAGCGACCGGTTCGAGAGCTTCGTCGGCTACCAGACCAAGCTCATGGAAGTGCTGGACTCGATGGTCGATGAATACGGCTTCACGGTAGTGGACGCTAGTCGCTCGCCGACTGAGATCTTCGCCACCCTGAAGGGCGAGATCGAGCCCCTCCTGTAGCCAGCCGCGCCACGAATCCGCCTTGACCGCCGCTTACGATCTCCTCGTATTCGACCTCGACGGCACGCTGATCGACTCGTCCCTCGATCTTGCGCTTGCGGTCAACGCCACGAGAGCGCGGGCCCGCATGGAGCCCCTTTCCCAGCCCGAGGTGGCCTCGTACGTCGGGAACGGCGCCGAGATGCTCATACGGCGCTCCCTCCGGCCCGAGGCCTCCGAGCTCGAGGTCATGGACGGCCTAGCGTTCTTCCAGTGGTACTACCGCGAGCACATGCTGGACAACACGACGCTCTATCCCGGCGTGCTGGAAGCGCTCGAGTCGTGGCACGAGGCCGGCACGTGCATGGCGGTACTTACGAACAAGCCAGTGTTCTTCAGCCGTGATCTGGTCAGGAACCTCGGCATCGGCCGCTTCTTCTCCTGCATCTATGGCGGCGGCAGCTTCGTGACAAAGAAGCCGCACCCGGAGGGGCTCGAGCACATCATGCGTGAACTGGACTTCGCGCCCGAGCGCACGCTGATGATCGGCGACAGCGGGGTCGACATCCAGACCGCCCGCAATGCCGGAACTGCCTGCGCGGGCGTTACTTTCGGGCTGCGTCCCGAGGACTTTCAGGCGCACCCGCCCGACATCCTGGTGGACGACATGCGCGACCTGGCCGCCGCGCAGCGGGCTAGCCGACCCGTGTCGTGAGCGGGATTCCGCCTACGTGAACGCTCCGATCCCGGTGACGTGGGATCCGAGCACGAGGGTATGGATGTTGTGCGTCCCCTCGTAGGTCTTCACCGTCTCGAGGTTGCACATGTGACGGAAGATCGGGTACTCGTCCGTGATTCCGTTGGCGCCAAGCAGGTCGCGGGCCCGGCGGGCGACCTCGAGCGCCATCTCGGCGTTGTTGCGCTTGATCATCGACACGTGGGCGTGGTGGGACCGCCCGCTGTCCTTCAGCCGGGTTGCGTGCAGGGTGATGAACTGCGCCTTGGTGATCTCGGTGATCATCCACGCCAGCTCGTTCTGCACGAGTTGATGCGAGGCGATCGGCCTTTCGTTGAACTGGGTCCGCAAGATCGTGTACTGCCGGGCGCAGTCGTAGCAGGCCATGGCGGCACCGATCGTGCCCCAGGCGATGCCCAGCCGGGCGTTGGTCAGGCAGCCTAGGGCGGCCTTGAGGCCCTTCGCTCCCGGCAGGATGTTCTCCGCTGGGATGCGGACTTCGCTGAGGCCGACGGCCGAAGTGGTGGACGCCCGCATGGAGTGCTTGTTGTGCAGGTCCACTGCCGAAAACCCGGGCGTCGACGTCTCGACGAGGAAGCCCTGTATCCTGTCCGTGTCCTCGAGCTTCGCCCACACGACCGCGATGTCGGCCACAGAGCCGTTCGTGATCCAGGTCTTCTCGCCATTGATCACGTAGGAGTCGCCGTCCCGGACCGCCCGCGTCAGCATCCCCGCTGGGTTGGAACCGTAGTTCGGCTCGGTCAGTGCGAAGCAGCCCATCTTCTCGGCCCTCTGCATGGCCGGAAGCCAGCGCTGCTTCTGCTCCTCGGTGCCGTAGGAGTGGATGGCGAACATGCTCAGGCTGCTCTGAACCGAGACGAAGCTGCGCAGCCCAGAGTCGCCTCGCTCAAGCTCCTGCATCACGAGGCCGTACTCAACGTTGCTCAGCTCGGCGCAGCCATATCCAGTCAGGTTGGCCCCGAAGAACCCTAGATCGGCGATCGGCTGGGTCAGTTCGTCCGGGAATGTGCCGTCCCGGAAGTGCTGCTTGATCTTCGGGACGAAGCTCTCCTCGACGAACTGCCGCGTCATCTGCCGGATGCGCAGCTCGTCCTCGCTGAGCAGCGAGTCGAACTCCATGAAGTCAACGCCTCGGAAGTCGAACATGAGATTCTCGACCGCCCATCGTAGCGCGGGTTTCCTCTTTCCCCATGCCACCTGCGCCGTGCTAGCATTCGCGGAATGGCGTCCGGCATGGTGCGGTCGTGGATTGCGGACGCGGCCCGGATCGTCGGCTTCACCGGGGCCGGGATTTCGACGGAGTCGGGCATTCCGGACTTCCGCAGCCCGAACGGCATCTGGGCCAAGAACCGGATCGTCGACTACAAGTCGTTCGTGTCCAGCGAGGAGGACCGGATCGAGTACTGGCGCCAGAAGGTCCAGAACTGGCCCAACGTGCGCTCCGCACAGCCCAACGCGGGCCATCGCGCCTTCGTTGACTTGCATCGGCGCGGGCAGCTTCTCGCGACGGTCACGCAGAACATAGACGGCCTGCACCAGAAGTCCGGTCTCCCGTCCTCCAAGGTCTTGGAGCTGCACGGGACGACCTTGGAGGCAGTCTGCCTGGATTGCGGCGACCGGATCACCTCCGACGAGGCGTGCGACCGAGTCGCCGCGGGCGAGCTGGCTCCACGCTGCCGAGAATGCGACGGCCTGCTCAAGCCGGCCACGATCTCGTTCGGCCAGCAGATGCCATGGGACGTGATGGGCAAGGCGCAACAGGCTGCGGAGACCTGCGACCTCCTGATTGCGGTCGGCTCTTCCCTCGTGGTCGAGCCCGCCGCTTCAATACCCCGCCTCGCCAAGCGCGCTGGCGCCCGCGTGGTGATCGTCAACCGGGAGCCGACGGGGCTGGACAGCCTCGTGGACACCGTGGTGCACGGTGAGATCGGAACGGTTCTCCCGGCGCTGGTGTCCCCCAACTGACTCGTTCGTGCCCGAGCTGCCAGAAGTCGAGACGGTCCGGCGGACCATCGCACCAGCCCTCCAAGGGCGGGTCGTTCGGGAGGCTCGTTTCCTCTGGCACCGGACGTGCGTGGGCGATGTCCGCGACACCGAGGAGGCGCTGTCCGGTCAGCGGATCGACCGGATCGACCGGCGCGGGAAGTACCTGATCTTTCGACTGCGTCGGCAGGGAATCGACTCGGTCCTCGTTATCCATCTGCGCATGACGGGCAACCTGCTGCTCGGCGTGGAGCGCGATTCCTACACACGGGCGGAGCTGGAGCTGGACGACGGTCGGACCCTGCGGTTCCGGGACGTGCGCAAGTTCGGCAAGTGGCAGTGGTCGCCCGAAATGCCCGCGCGCCTCGACCGCTTGGGACCCGAGCCTCTTGAGATCGACCCATCGGAATTCGCCGTGCGGCTTCGCGCACGGCGCAAGCGGCTGAAGACGCTCCTGCTGGACCAGGAGTTTTTGGGAGGGCTTGGAAACATCTACGCCGATGAGGCTCTCTTCCGCGCTCGGCTCCACCCGACGCGCAAAGCCACCACTGTCAGTCGTGTCAAGGCCCGCGCCCTGCATGCAGCCGTGCAGGACGTTCTTCGCGAAGCGCTCGCTGCCGGTGGCTCAAGCATTTCGAGCTTCGTTGACGGTCAGGGCTCCAAGGGCTACTTCCAGTTGGCGGTGAAGGTCTACGGGAAGACTGGGAAGCCCTGCGAATCCTGTGGCACGCCCGTGCGACGCATCGTGGTAGGCCAGCGCAGCACGCACTATTGCCCGCGCTGTCAGCGCCGCTAGCGGGGGTCCGACCAGTGAAATTGGAACGGATCGCGCTGCGGCTGATCCGCATGCCGCTTGTTCGGCATTTCGAGACGAGCTTTGGGCGCACCTATGAGAGGCGCATCCTGCTCGTGGAGGTTCGCGATTCAGACGGCTGCGTCGGCTGGGGAGAGGTCACCTGTGGCGAGGGGCCGCTCTACAACGAGGAATGGGTCGACGCCGCTTGGCTTGTGCTGCGGGACTTCGTCGCGCCGCGTGTCCTCGGCGTCACTGTGGGCAGCGCAGCTGAGATCGGACCGCTCTCGACCGCTATTCGAGGCCATCAGATGGCGCGCGGCGGCCTCGAGGCGGCGTGCTGGGAGCTGGAGGCGCGGCGGGCGGGGCGCCCGCTCTGGCAGCACGTGGGCGGCACCCGCCCATCCATACCGTGCGGCGTATCGATCGGAATCCAGGACACGGTTGCAGAGTTGCTCGACAGGATCGAGGAGGAGCTGGCGGACGGATACCAGCGCATCAAGATGAAGATCAGGCCCGGCTGGGACGTGGATGTCGTGCGGGCAGTGAGAAGCCGGTTCCCCGACATCTTGCTGATGGTGGATGCGAATTCCGCCTACACGCTCGCCGACCTGCAGACGCTCCAGGCTCTCGACGACCTGAACCTCACGATGATCGAGCAGCCCCTGGCGCACGACGAGATCGCCGACCACGCTGCCCTGCAGGCGGCTCTGGACACACGGATCTGCTTGGACGAGTGCATTCGCACGGACCACCACGCACGTCAGGCGATTGCGATGCGCGCCTGCCGCGTGATCAACATCAAGCTCGGACGCGTTGGCGGCTTCGCTGAGGCGAAGCGGATTCACGACACGTGCCGCCGTGCGGGGATTCCTGTCTGGTGCGGCGGGATGCTGGAAGCTGGCATCGGCAGGGCCCACAACATCGCTCTGGCGACGCTGGAGAACTTTTCCCTGCCCGGAGACGTGTCGGCGTCAAGCCGCTACTGGCGCCGCGACATCATCGAACCGGCCGTCGAAGTCGCTTCGGACGGCACGATCGCGGCGCCCAGTGGGCAAGGCCTCGGCTATGGTCTCGACTTGGACCGGATCGAGGCACTGACAGAGCGACGCGAAGTGCTCAAGCAGAGTGCGAGCGGACGATCGTAGGCTACGCGTCTTCTGACGTCGGGGCGTTGACGACCAGCACCACCGTGACGTTGTCCGGTGCGCCTCGTTCCAGGGTGGCCTCGATTAGCCGCGTGGCCAGATCCTCGGCGGTCGATGGTTCTGCAAGCACTGACGCGATCTCCTGGTCCTCCAGCACCCCGTGGAGACCGTCGCTGCAGAGGAGAAGGATGTCGCCCGGCAGAAAGTCGGACTGGACGCAGTCAGGATGAACTACCTCGTCGGCGCCTACGGCCTTGGTGAGCACGTGTCGGTATGGGTGATGCCGCAGTGCCTCCGGATCGGCGTCCTTTGCGAACTGCTGCACCCATGTGTGGTCAGTGGTGATGCAGTGAAGGGCACCGTTGCGGAATCGATACGTCCGGCTGTCGCCGGCGTTGATCACGCACACCTGGTCGGCGTCCAGGAGGGCCGCGGTAACGGTAGTGCCCATCCCCGTCAGCGCCGGGTCGCACTCCGCCTCCCGCAAGATGGCGCGGTTGGCCAGTTCGACGGCATCACGCAGGAGGTCGCAGCGCACTGCTCCCTCTGCGAAACGGACTTCCTGGACCAGTGTGTTGACCGCGATCTCGGAAGCGCGCTCGCCAGCAGCGGCGCCGCCCATGCCGTCGGCTACGACGAACAAGCCACGCTCTGTGACCACCGCGAACGCGTCTTCATTGTTCGCCCGGACACGTCCTACGTCTGACCGGCCGCAGGCCTTCATCGTCGCGGGCGGCATGAGCGTATCACAGCCTCCAGCCTCACTTGAGCTCGTCGGTACGTCTGTCTAGAACAGTCGCAGGCAACCCCCCGACCGTGACTGGTGTCCCTGGGGCGGCGGCCGTGGTTCGCAGGATGGCGAATCCACGGGCCTTGACGTCGGGCTCCTCGCCGCCCGTCGGCGAGGTCAGCGCTCCGACGATGCGTCCATCGAACAGGATCGCAGCGCTCTCCGGCACGGCGGTGCCGTCCAGCTCGATGGGCACCAAGGTGCGGCGCACCTGCCCGCGTGAGCGCACCCGCTCGACGATCTCCTGACCGGTGTAGCAGCCCTTGGTGAAGGACAGAGCACTCATCAGGCCGGTCTCGTGCGGGATGTTGGCCGGACCAAAGTCGCATCCGAAGCGTGGGACGCTGTTGCGCACCCGGAGCGTTTCGCAGTCTGCCCGGTCCACCGAAACGGCGCCTTGTCGCTCCAGGGCGTCGATCCACTCCTTCTTGTTCGCCGTGGGCACACTGAACCGGTACCCGTCGATGCCCGCCAGCGGCATTCGATAGGTCGTGCAGTCGCTCGTGTGAACGAACTGGCAGCACTCATCGGGCAGATCCGGCACGAGTGCGCGGGCGACTGCGGATGCGTTGGGTCCTGCCAGACCGAGGACGGCGGATTCGTCTCCCACGTCAGTCACAGTGACATCGTCCATGATGATGTAGCTCTCGATGTGCTGTCGCAGTCGCTCGCGCGACTCGGGTTCGCAGTCGACCACAAGGTGGTCGGACGCCATGAAGATGTGACTGTCGGCCTGGATCCGGCCCTGCGGGTTCAGGAAGAACGCATATACGCCACTGCCCGGAGCCAGCGTCTCCACGGTGTTGGAGGCTATTGCGTGGAGGAGCCTGGCGCGGTCCGTCCCGGTTATCCTGAGCCGCCCCCGTGCGGAAAGATCGATCCACCCGGCGCCGTGGAGCGGTGCGTCGTAGGCTCGCACGGGCGATTGCTAGCATACCAGCGGATGATCCACGAGGTCCTTCCGGTCGGTCCCCTTGCGTGCAACTGCTCCATCATTGGGTCCGAGGCCACTAGGGAAGCCATCGTCATCGATCCCGGGGCCGACATCGATCAGATCCTCGCGATCGTCGCGAAACACAAGCTGCGTGTAACGGCGATTGCGGTCACCCACGCCCATCTCGACCACATCGGAGGTGCGGCCGACCTAAGGGCGGCCACGGGCGCGCCCGTCTACATGAACAAGGATGACCTTGTCCTGATCCCGTTGCTCGGAGTGCATGCCTCATGGCTGCAGATGCCTGACCCGGGACATGTCGAAATCGATCAGTTCCTCAAGGACGGCGACACGTATACGTTCGCTGGAACGCGGTTCGACGTGCTGCACACTCCGGGCCACACGCCCGGGAGCGTGAGTCTGCTGCTGCCAGCGGAGAACAGGCTGATCGCTGGCGACACGCTGTTCCGCGGGTCGGTGGGCAGGACCGATCTGCAGGGCGGCGATCAGCACAAGTTGTTCAGCTCGATCAAGACCAAGCTGCTGGATCTGGAAGACGCGGTCGATGTCGTGTGCGGCCACGGCCCCGGCACGACGATCGGCGTGGAGCGTGAATTCAACCCGTTCCTGCGCGGGCTCTGAGTGCTCGCTCGCAACGGGCGTCAGGGTGCGCGTCCTGGCATTGAGTGGCTGCCTCTTGAGCCGTCGGAACAGCCGGGCCGGTCGCGGCTGCGGCAGTGGGTCTCGCAGCGGCTGACGATCTGGGCTGCACGCTAGAATCGTCCGTTGTGAAGAAGCGCATCCTGCTGGTCACCGGCGACTCCGGCGAGAGCTACGAGACCCTCTACGCCATGCATCGTTTCCAGGAAGCTGGACACGATGCGGTCATCGCATCGACCGAGGCTCGTCGGCTGCACTTGGTCATGCACGACTTTGAGCCCGGCTGGGATACCTACATCGAGCGACAGGGCTACGGAGTCACCGCCGACATCGCGTTCGACGACGTCTCGGTGGACGACTACGACGCGGTGCTCCTGCTCGGCGGACGGGCCCCGGAGTTCCTTCGACACATCGAGCGCGTCATCGAGATCGTGGGGGAGTTCTCGAGCCAGGGCAAGCCCGTCTTCTCGATCTGCCACGGCATCCAGATCCTCGTGGCGGCGGACCTCGTCTCGGGACGCACGGTGACGTGCTACGAGCACGTCCGCTCGGAGGCGGAGCGCGCTGGCGCGAGCTATTCGACGGAGCAGGCCGTGCGGGACGGCATGATCGTGAGCGCCCAGACCTGGGAGTCCCACCCGGAGTTCTATCGCGAGGTCTTCGCCTGCTTGGATGGCTGACGCCGAGTCAGCGGGCCTGCGCTGACACGATGCGGAACTGGCGATAGATCACCGGCGCTTCGGCGCCCGAGCCCGGCAGCATGGCCGCGATCGTGTAGTCGCCAGGCTCCAGATCGACGGTCTGGAGGGCGGCCAGCTGTCGCAAACGCTGCGCTTCTGGCTCGGACACCGTCTGGTGGCCGGAGACCGGGAGGCTCGTCACCCGTTCCCGCCCGTGGTAGAGGGCGAGGACCGGGCTGGGCGGCGTTGCGAGGGCCTCCGTGGCGGGATTGTAGATGTCGTACAGCAGGTAGACCGGTCTGCCCTGCGCGAAGGTCTTCACGGCTGTGGGATGGAAGCGGCTCCCGGCGACCTCGAGCACGTCTTCCGCGACTTCGCCACGTTTCTTCTTCGCGGTCGTGATGTCGTCGATGCGACCTGTAAGCAGCAGGGAGCTGGCACCCGGGGTTCTTCCGCCCTCCAGAATGCGAATGCGGGTCTGGTAGCTGCCAAGCAGGCCCGACAGGTCGTCCCGCACCACCACCTTCCAGTCGTATTCGCCCGGCTCGAGCCGCATCTGGGATCCGTAGTGCAGCAGCGATAGCGGGTCGCTGGCGAGTTCCTCATGCCGGTCGCGCTCGACGGTCATGGAGAAGGCAAACTCGTCCGTGATGGGTCGCGACGAAGGCCCTCCCTCCACATCTCGCGGCAACGCCTGCGCCACGACGGTGAGCTTAAGGGTCTGTCCCTTCTTCGTTGATTCGGCTGGTATGTCGGCAGTGTGCAGGCCAACGCTATAGACCAGATGCGGATGACCCGCCGAGTCGCGGAAGCTCTCGTAGTCGACCTCCAGTGGCAGATCCGCATACGGAGTGTCGAACGCCAGCGCCTGATGTAGCCTCAGGTTCCGCTCGGATTGGGACTGCCTCTGGAAAGGCCGCTCCTCGTAGTAGCCGCGCTGGTGGGAGACGCGCAGTCCGCGTGGCTCCACTCTCACCCGAAGTCGCCGGAATCTGCCGTTCTGTTCCTGATCCTGGGGGTAGTAGCCGAGCAGGTAGTAGTCTCCGGTCTCCTCGGCCAGTACGTCGAATATCTCTCCGAAGTCGTTGCTGTTGAGCACGGCGCGACCTCCAGTCCGTCGCGCCAGTTCGTATAGGCCGTCCTCGCCGTCCTGCCGGCGTTGGGAGGGGAAGACCACGGTCCCTGAGGTCCGGTCACCAAGGAGCGTCGCCAGGTCAGGGGTGTTCTCCGCATCGCCCATCGGCGACGACGCGACCAGACCGCCGACCGAGTACACGAAGAATCGCACGCGAGCCTTCGTTGCCTCGTCCTCCAGGAGCTCCATGATGTCGATGTTGTCCTCGTCGACTGGGAGTCCGGAGGAGAACAGCACAACCATCTTTCGACCGGGATACACGCCGAGGGCGCGAATGAGGTCGATGTACTCGTACATCCGCAGCCTTTGGTACAGCGCGGCGCGATCCGCGATCTCCTCAACTTCGTCGGCGAAGTCCTCGTTGGCCTCCTCCATCACCGCCTCGAACGCCGAGCTGTACTCGATGTCCCGTGCGAGGTCCACCGCGAGCGTGTCGACGAAGCCAGTTCCGCCGGGGCCTCGACCGCGGAGCATTTCGTTCAGCCGTTCCGTGAGGTCGCTGGCCCTTCCGCTGAAAGGTGACCCCTCGATGGACACGAACACGCCCGGTGCTAGGTTTTCGTCGATGAACTGGTGGACCGCTTGGTAGATGCGCATCTTGTCTTCGCGTCTACCTCGTGTCGCAATGTAGATGAAGGTGCCGCGACGGAGATCGGCCGCCGCCGCTTCTTCTGGCGTTGCCGACGCTACGGTGGCGAGCTCTACTCCACCAGTCGGTTCCGCTTGAAGGATCGACGCCCGCGACACGTACTCGAACGTGGCGATGCTCTGCTCAACCCCTTCCTCGACGAGCGCGAACTGGTCCCTAGTCAATCCACTTGCGGGTTGTCCCTGACGGTCGGTCACTCGGACCTCGACCTCCATCAGGGTCGTCTCGGTCTCAAACAGCGGACTGTCGCGCTGGGCTGCCAACGGACTTGCTAGGGCGGCCAGCGCCGCGATCAGAGCGACACGGCAACGCCGAGTCGCGATTGGCTTCAGCAGCTGTGGGGTTCCGGATGTCCTCCGCGGCATCGTGCTTGCGAACGGCCCTCTCTCCTCGACCTGAGGGGGCGTCTGGCGTATTGGACGCAAGGCCGTCTGTCCGCGTTACCGCAGGTCTCCCCCGGAACAGCGGGCCAGTCCGATGTCGACGTGCACCCGCCGTGACTCGCCAAGGAGAGGACGCGCTGGACCTTCGATCTGGCGGAGAGGGAGGGATTCGAACCCTCGGTAGAGCTCTATAACCCTACGGCGGTTTAGCAAACCGCTGCCTTAAGCCGCTCGGCCACCTCTCCGTTGGTTCCGTCGTTCGATTGTCAATATACCAGTTCATCCGAGAAACCTTGTCCCGGAATGCGTTCGGCAGAGGGCACTCCAGCGCTAGCGAAAGGCTCGCGGCAAAGCTCTCGCGCCATAGACGCGGCCGCCAAATGTCGCCCGCGATTCTGCGGAGCACTTGATCCTTCCTCCATTCGCGCAAGAATCAGGAGAGCGGCCCCTTCCGACTTGGTCGCTAGTTGCGCGTCCATGATCGTGATGAAGTTCGGAGGGTCGTCCCTCGCCGACGGCCCGAGGATCGAGCGGGTCTGCGCGATCGTTCGCGACCGCGTCGCTCACAGTCCGCTGATCGTCGTTTCGGCGCTGGGCGACACGACGGACCGCCTGACGGAGGCTGCGGTCGCCGGACCGACGTGCGGCGTTCCGGTGCTCGAGGAACTGCGCGGCCAAACGGTCGCGACAGCGGAGGCTGCGCTCGGACAAGTTGCGGCGAACGACTTCAGGGCGGATCTTGACCGCATATTCGAAGAGGCGCTGGCTGCGTTGAGGCGGATCGAGGACGTTGTCGGCATGCCGCCACCGTCAGCGGCAATGGACGCTCTGCTGGCTGTCGGGGAACGTGTGTCCAGCGCTCTCATGTCCCGTGCTCTCCGTGCCAATGGAGTGGAGTCCGCTTTCCTCGATTCCCGGCAGCTCTTCGTGACCGAATCGACCCGCGGAGGTGCTGTGGCTCTCGCGGGTCCGACTCGAGATCGATTGCGTCAGCTGGTGGCCCCAGTGCTCAAGGCAGGCCAGGTGCCGGTGATCGGAGGCTTCATAGCTTCCGACGCCGACGGGGTCACGACGGTCCTCGGACGCGGGAGTTCCGATTACACTGCCTCGCTCTCCGGGGCGTGCCTGGATGCCGAGGAGGTCCAGATCTGGACCGACGTGGACGGTGTCATGACGGCGGATCCGTCCATCGTCCGGTCAGTCCGCAGCTTGCCCGTGCTTTCTCCGATCGAGGCCTCTGAGCTGGCTTACTTCGGAGCCCGCGTTCTGCACCCCTCGACGATGCTGCCTGCCATCGAACATGGCGTGCCCGTGCGCGTGCTCAACTCGCAGCGTCCCCAGGGCGAGGGCACGCTCATTCTTCAGGATCCGCCGCCGTCGGACGACATGGTCAAGTCGATCGCTTACAAGGAGGACATTACGCTCCTGGATGTCCGCTCCACCAGGATGCTGATGGCACACGGATTCCTCGCCAGGATCTTCGCGATCTTCGACGAGCACGAGACGGCCGTCGATATGGTCTCGACCTCCGAGGTCAGCGTATCGCTGACCATCGACCGACCCGAGCGCATTCCCGCCATCGTGGCCGAGCTGGAAGAGTTCGCCGAGGTGTCGCACGAGTCCGGCAAGGCCATCGTGTGCGTGGTGGGCGAGGGCATCCAGTATACTTCCGGCATCGCCGCGAGGGTCTTCAGCGCCGTGCGGAAGATCCGCATCCGGATGGCCTCCGTAGGGGCTTCGCGCGTCAACTTCGGGTTTGTCGTTGACGAGAAGGATCTGGAGTACGCCGTCAAGAGCCTGCATGCCACGTTCTTCGAGGAGGTCGGAACTTGCCATGAGTGAACGGGTAACGCAGCTCGCGCTAGTGGGATACGGCCGCATGGGCCGACTGGTCGAGCAGCTGGCCCCCGAGCAGGGATTCGAGGTCGTCCTCAAGCTGGACGAGTTCAACAACGAGGGTGGCGTAGGACTGACAGAGAGCAGCTTCTCTGGCATCGAAGCGGCAATCGACTTCTCGATTCCCTCTGTCGTGGCCGACAACGCGGTCCGGCTGGCCGAGTTGGGCCTGCCGGTGGCTGTGGGCACGACGGGCTGGCTCGACAGGGTCGATGAAGTGCGCGCAGCTGTCGAGCGGCATGGCACGGGCTTCGTCTATGGGGCGAACTTCTCGATTGGCGTCAATGCCTTCTACCGCGTCGTGCGCGAGGCTGCGAGTGTCCTGGCGGCTCAGGAGGGCTACGACGCCTTTCTATATGAGGCGCATCATCGCAACAAGCTCGATGCGCCGTCCGGCACCGCCCTGCGGCTGGTGGAGGTCATGCGCGAGGCGGGCTTTGGGCGCGGCATCGACTTCGCGGCGCAGCGGGCCGGCCACATGCCGGGCGTCCACGAGATCGGCTTTGACTCGCAAGCGGACACGATCCGTGTCCGCCACACCGCAAGGAACCGGCTGGGCTTCGCCCTGGGGGCGCTCAAGGCAGCCCGTTGGGTGATGGGACATCCTGGCTTCCACGAGTTCTCGACGATCTGGGACCAACTCGACTGACTCCTGGGGCGGTCAGAAGATCAGCTTTATGCCGAACTGGACCTCGCGCCCGTTGCGTGCCCCGAGTATCCGCCCGAAGCCCGGTGTGCCGAAGAACACGTTGGGGTTCAGGAAGTTCGGCGTGTTCGTCAGGTTGAAGAACTCCGCGCGGAATTGCAGGTTCGCGCTCTCGCCAAGGGCCGCGTTCTTCAGCAGCGAGAAGTCGACGTTCGCCAGTCCGGGGCCGCTGATGATGTTCCGGCCCGCATTGCCGAACGATCCGTAGCTCGGCATCGCAAACGCCGCAGGGTCGAACCAAAGCTGTGGATCGGGGCTGGCGAGACGCGGATCGCCGACTAGGTTTGGCCTGTCCCCTGCGCCAAATCCGTAGCTCGACCGCCCGGTGTTCGAGTTGTCCAGCTCGCCGGGCAGGGCCACTGTGTACGGCTGACCCGCTTGCATCGACGCAACTCCGTTGACCTGCCACCCAGCGAGCAGCCAAGCGGTCGCTCCGCTCCAGGAAGAGCCCCAGGTCTTGCCAGGGCCCACGGGCACTTCGTACACGAAGCTGCCCACGAACCGATGCGGCGTGTCGAAGCTGGAGCGGCCCCGCTCGGCGGCGATGTTGGTGCTGTCCTGCGGATAGTTGGCGTCTCCAGACGACGCGAAGAAGTTCGAGGCGTTGTCGATCGACTTGGACCACGTGTACGAAAACAGGCCAGTCAAGCCGTCGCGCAGGCGGCACTGATACCTCGCCTGCAGGCTGTGGTAGGCCGAATCGAACGAGGACGCGATGAGGTTGATGTCGGAGAACATCGGCAGCGGTCGGTAGTTGGGCTGCACGGGTGATGGCTGCGGCTGGTTGATGTCGCGCGCGCCGATCAGCTTCGTGCCCCGCGTGCCGCTGTAGGTCAGGCTGATGACGGTGGCGTCGAACGGCTCCGCCTGCGCCGTGAAGTTCCACTGCTGGGCGTAGCTGGTCCGCAGTGCACGGTCGTAGGTTGTGACACCGGGCGGTATCGGAGCGGCAGCGCCCTGCGGCCACGGATCGGCGACGGTGAGTGGCAGCTGGCGCGATGGGAAGAACACCATCGACTGGAAGAACGGCGGATTGAAGTAGATGCCCTGCCCGGAGGCCAGGTCGGCGAAGTTGTAATGCACGCCCCATCCGGCACGCAGGACGAACCGATCCGACCGGGACGGCCGGAACGCCAAACCGAACCGGGGCGCGAAGTTGTTGCTGTCGCTGTCGAATCCGCCTCGCGGGACACCGGAGGCCCCTAGACGGACGATCGAGGCGGTTCCCGGGTCGTAGACCGACGCTGCGTCATGGGCGTCGTAGGGAGGGGTGTTGAACTCGTACCGCAGTCCCATGGTCAGAGTCAGGCGCTGGCTGACCCTCCACGTGTCGCTCGCGAAGCCGCTGTACAGGGCAGTCCGCACCGCCTGGTCGTTGTCGCTCTGCGCCACGAGCGTGTAGGACGGAGCACCGAACAGGAGGTCCGCGAGGGCGTTGCGCGTGAATGCTTGGTCCGTGAAGTAGAGGCTGCCTCGCGCTAGGACGTGACGGAACCCGTCCTGACGCATCGACCGGAAGTCAGCCCCGAACTGCAGCAGGTGGCGACCGCGAGTGAGACTCTCGACGAACGAGGCCTGCAACGAACGGGTGTCAGTGACCTGCGGGTTGTTGAACTCTCCGCCGAGCGAGGAGTATCCCGTGACCTGGACGAAGCTGAGACCTCGGTCGAGATCCATCGTTGTGAACTCCGGCAGGCCAACCGTGGCGTTCAGATTGTTGCCGCTGTTCTCGTGTACGGTGCTGTTGGAGAGGCCGGTGAAGCCGAAGCGCACTTCGGTGACCGCCCTGCTGGTTGTGGTGGTGCTCGACACCATCAGGTTGTGCGCGTCCTCGTCGAGGTTGTTCCCATACCCCGGCACTGACGAGAACTGCTGCGCGGCATAGGGCTCGTAGCGGTCGATGTCCGCCGTGCTGTAGCGCAGGGCGAGATGGTGGTTGTCCCTTGTGCGCGAGTCCAGGCGTGCGTCGACCCGGTCGCTGTTGTCCATGCCGTCCGGGGCCGCCACGAAGTTCTGGCCCCGCGTCGCGCGGTTGGGGAGTGGATAGAGGCCTGCGATGCCCTGTCCGATGGGATGCACGAACGGCAGCCGTCCGTTCGGGAACGGGATGCCGCCGCTGAACAGGTCGATGGGCGGCGGACTGGCGCTCATCGAGAAGTCGCCGCTGCGCTCCTCGGCCGTGGGCACGTTGGTGGTGCGGGTGATTCCGCGCGACTCGCGGAGGCCTTCGAAGTTGGCGAAGAAGAAGGTGTCGCGGACTCCCGCCGGCCCGCCCAGCGAAGCGCCGAACTGGTTGCGGCGCAGGGTCGGCACGGGATCGTCCGGTCGACTGAAGAAGTTGCGCGCGTCGAGCCGGTCGTTCCGCAGGAACCCGTACGCCGTGCCGTGCCAGTCCTTCGTTCCGCGCTTTGTGACGACGGCGATCTGTCCGCCGCTGTTGCGGCCCAGGCCCGCTTCCGAGTTCGACGTCTGCACGATGAACTCCTCCACCGCGTCCACCGGTGGCACTAGCACAAAGCTGTTCAGGATGGGGTCCATCGCGTACACGCCGTCGAAGTGGAACGCGTTTGTGGATTCCCGCGCCCCGTTGACTTGGAAGGCGAAACGACCGCGCTCGGTGCCCGGCGAGCCGACGGCAGCCAGCGTTGTGCCTGGGGCCAGCAGGGCTAGTTCCAGAAAGTTGCGTCCATTCAGAGGCAAGTCGGTAATGAACTGGTTGGGGACCGTCGTTCCAAGGGAGCTCTTGTTCGTGTCCACGGCGGAGGCCGTCGCGGTGACGGTGATCGTTTCGGTGCTGGGGCCAAGCTCCAGTACGACGTCGCGGCGAACCCTGTCCCCGACCGACACTCGAACGGGCTCGCTGCGGGCGGTCTTGAACCCGTCCGCCGTCACGCTGACGGTGTAGGACCCCGGCGCGAGCATCGCGACGGCAAAGCGGCCCTCGGCGTCGGTCTCTTGGCTGCGCACGCGGCCTGTTTCCACGTGCGCAACGGCGACCGCCGCATCGACAACGGCGCTGCCGCTGCCGTCTGCCACGCGCCCCTCAATGCTGGTGTCGACATGCTGCGCCGCGAGGGTGCAGACTGCGAGCAATGGTGCCGCCCACAGGGTGGTTCCAAGCAAGCTACGCACGAAAACCATTCTACCGGGACGGATCCTGCCAGATGCGCAAGGAGGAGTCCCGGATGCCTAACGAAGAGGCGGGTCGGCGTCGCGGCGCGTTACAGGATCGATGTCCGCCGGCCGGTCCCGCGTGCCTGCAACGGCCGGTCTGACGCCCGCAAGCATCGGGTCCGCACTCCGAGAACCTCTACTAGAATGGGCTTTGTTGCGCCGCTTCGCGCCACTCCTGTTAGCCGTGCTCCCACTGGCTGGACAGGAGTTCTTTCCCCTCGATCAGGTGCAGGCCGGCCAGCGCGCCGTCGGGCGGACGGTCTTCTCCGGCGCCACGATTGAGCAGTTCGATGTCGAGATCCTCGGCGTGCTTGAGAACTTCTCCGGTCCAAAGTCCTCGGTGATCTTTGGACGGCTCTCCGGAGGGCCGCTGGCCGACACCGGTGTCATGTCGGGGATGAGCGGCAGTCCCGTCTACATCGACGGAAAGCTTGCCGGCGCAGTGGCGTTCATGTTCCCGTTCTCCAAGGAACCTCTGGCCGGCATCCGCCCGATCGCCAAGATGGTCGAAGGCATGCCGGAGGGCGCGGTCGGCAACGCGCGGCCCGCCGTCGATCCGCTGGAGGACTGGCGGCTGGCGCTGGGCATGCCGCCCAGCCGGCCGCCCGAGCCACGAGTTGCCAGCCAGCAGTTCCTGCCGATCGCGACGCCGGTCTCGTTGGGCGGGCTCACGCGAAGGACGCTCGACGTGTTTGGCTCGAAGCTTGAGGACCTCGGCTTGCGTCCAGTGCAGGGGTCCGGCGGGAGCTCCCGCGAGGCGGCGGCGGATCAGCTCGAGCCGGGCTCCATGATCAGCGTCGGCCTGATGCGCGGCGACATCAACTTCACCGCTTCGGGCACCGTGACGCATGTGGACGGCGAGCGGGTCTATGCGTTCGGTCACCGCTTCCTGTCGATGGGCGACACGCGCATGCCGATGATGCGGGCCTCCGTGATGACCCTCGTGCCCAACCTCAGCGCTTCGTTCAAGCTCAGCGGCACGGGACCCTTGATCGGCTCGGTCGTTCTGGACCGGGACGCCGGCATCACGGGCATCTTGGGATCGCCTCCGTCCATGATCCCCGTCACGATCCGAGTTCGTACGGCGGCAGGAGTGATGGACTACGCGGCCGAGGTCATCCGCGATGACCAGCTCACGCCGTTCCTTCTGCAGATGGCCGTGTTCTCCTCCATCGATGTCACCCAGCGAGCGTTCGGTCCCATGACCGTCCGGGTGCGGGGCGGCGTCGACTTCGGTGCCGGACTCCCGAGGCTGGTACTCGACGACATCTACACGGGGCAGAGCGGGGTGGGAGCCATCGCTGCCCTGTCCACCATGGCCCCGCTGACCTATTTTCTGCAGACGAGCCATCCCAACGTGGAAATCGCGTCGGTCGACATCGAGTTGGACGTCACTCCTGCCGACCAGTACACCGACCTTGTCCAGGCCTGGACCTCGAAGACCCAGGCGAGACCGGGCGAGACCGTGATGCTTCACTTCGCCGTGAAGGAGGCCGACGGAACCGAGTCTGTGCGGTCGATCCCCCTTGACGTGCCGGTCTCGACACCAGCTGGAGCTGTCGAGGTGACGCTCGGGGACGCCCTCACCGCCAACTCGGAGCGGTGGAGAGGGCTGCTCGGCGGACGCAAGGTGCGCGATCCCGCCGCTACGATCCGGTTCCTCAACAGCCTGCGTGGAAGCGATGGGGCGTATTTGAGGTTGTGGCGTCGCACCCACACGCTTTGGCTGCATGCCGACAAGCTTCCGGCGCCGCCAGCCTCGCTGCACGCGGTGCTCTCCACGCCGGCCGGTCGTGGTGCAGGCGCCCAGCGCGACCGCACATCCACGGTTCACCAGCAGCGCCTTGACGGGTTCGACGGTGTCGTGCGCGGTCGGCTGGATCTGCGGTTCGTCGTGACGGGCAGCTAGCCTTTAGAGAGCCATGCGCTGCCTCGCGATCGCTGCTGCCCTGGCCGTGCACGCCGTTTCCGCCCAGGCGGCATCGACGCAGACTTGGGAGCTCTCCCAATACGCCGAGCTCCTAGCGGGGACGTTCGACAACGTTGCTTTGACGAGCGACGGCAGCCTCCAGGCGGCGCCCGCGCTCGAGACTCTGATCGAGACCGAGGAGGCCGTCGTCTGGTCGTTGGCTCGGACCGAGGACGGCACCGTCTACTGCGGCACGGGTCACCGCGGCGCTGTGTTCCGGCTCTCGGCGGACGGGACGGGCCAGAAGCTCTGGGAGGCGCCCGAGATCGAGGTGTTCGCTCTGACCGTCGGACCGGACGGCCAGATCTACGCGGGAACGTCGCCCGACGGCAAGGTCTACAAGGTCTCGCCCGATGGCGAGGCGGAGGAGTTCTTCGACCCCGAGCAGAAGTACATCTGGGCGCTGCTGTTCGACACGGAGGGCCGGTTGGTTGTCGGCACCGGTGATGGCGGCATCGTTTATCGAGTGCAGCCGGACGGGACTGCCGAGACCTGGTTCGAGTCCGGCCAGCGGCACGTGATGAGCCTCGCCCTGGACCGAGAGGGCCGTGTGCTCGCGGGCACCGATCCCGACGGCATTCTCTATCGCTTGGAGGATGACGGAACCGCTTTCGGGCTGTACGACTCGGACATGCCCGAAGTCCGCTCCATTGCTGTCGCTGCGAACGGTGCGATCTACTTTGCGGCGATGGGCGGCGGTATGGAGCGCATTCTGAAGGCCGTACCTGTGACTTCTGCCGGAGCGGCTGGAGGTGGGGCCGTGGTCGTGTCGGCGGGAACGGCTAGCGTGACCTCGTCCGTGCAGTACAGCCAGGGCCAGGCGGCCTACAGCGGCGAGCGAGCCGCACTGATGCGCATGAGGCCCGGGCTGGCGGTGGACAAGCTCTGGTCCTCCAACGAGGAGAACATGCTCGGGCTCTCCCTAACCGGGAGCTCCGAGCCCCGGCTGATGGTTGCGACCGACCGGGAGGGGCGAATCTACCGCATCGGCCCCGACCGAGAGCGCAGTCTTCTTTCCCAGACCGGCAAGGCGCAGATGACTGCGCTGCTGCAGGTGCCGGAAGGGGTCTTGGTCGCGTCGGCGCACGGCGGCACGATCTACAAGCTGGCCGACGCGCCAGCGGAGACCGGCACTTACGAGACCGCTCCACGCAACACCGAGGGCGTATCGCAGTGGGGCCACCTCAGCTGGAGAGGCGACGTGCCGGATGGCGGCACGCTCTCGGTCCGCACGCGCAGCGGAAACACCTACCGGCCCGACACGAGCTGGAGCGCGTGGTCCGAGCCCTTGACGGCCGCCGACGGCTCGCAGGTCGAGTCGCCGCCCGCTCGGTTTCTGCAGTGGCAGGCCACCATCGGAGGCGGCTCCAGGCTCGACGCCGTTCAGGTCCGCTACCTGCCGCAGAACTCCGCGCCCGTCGTGAATTCGTTCAATGTCGTGCCCGAGGCCCCCACGACGCAGGAGTCTTCGAACGCGAGTTCCTCCAACTCCAACAGCTACAGCATCACCGTGTCGGCCTCGGGGAACTCCTCCGCGCCTCGGTCCACCTCCAAATCGACGCCGACTGTGGTCCGCAAGCTCGCCCTGGTGTGGGGCTCGGAGGATGCCGACGGCGACACGCTGCGGGCCGAGATCGCATTCCGCGGCGAGGGCGAGACGACGTGGAAGACCATCGAGGACGGTCTCGCCGGGCCTCGGTTCTCGATTGAGAGCGACGCGCTCGCCGACGGCCTCTACGAGTTCCGCGTGCGCGTTGACGACGGCGCCTCGAACTCCCCGGAGCGCACCTTGAGCGCCGAGCGTCTGAGCCGACCGGTTCTCGTTGACCACACGCCGCCTGCGCTCACGGCCCTCCAGGACGATGGAGACGGTGCGGTGCGCTTCGAAGCGCAGGACGCGGCCTCGCCCATCAGTAGCGCCGAGTACTCGGTCAATGCTGGAGATTGGCGCCCGGTGCTCTCCGACGACGGCATTCTCGACGCACGCAGCGAATCCTTCACGATCAACCTCGGACCCCGCGCCTCCGGAGAGCACCTGATCGTGCTTCGTGTGCGAGATGCCAGGGGCAACGCGGCACTGGCGCGAACCCTTCGGCCCTGAGGTTCCGCGCCTCGACGGTGGCGCAAGGATCGCACGATCCAATCGTTACCCAACGATTACACTGCCGATCGCCCCAACGAGGCCAGTGGCTGGTACTGTGTCTCTGCAGTGGCATTAGGCATATCCAGCGCCGCTACTGCGAACCCCATAGTCCCTTGGCCAGATGAAGTACAGGATCGGTGCGCATGAGTAGGCCCAGCAACCAGACGATCGACCTTGGCGACCGCACCAAGTTGAACGCCCTGACGTTCGGCGTATTGGCGGCGTTCCACGTGGGCGCCGTTGCGGCGCTGTTCTTCTTCTCTTGGACGAACCTGGTCGTCGCCGCCGTCATCTACTGGATGGCCGTGAGCTGGGGCATCGGCATGGGCTATCACCGGCTCCACACCCACCGCGGCTACAAGGTGCCCAAGCCCGTCGAGTACTTCCTCGCGTTCTGCGGCACGCTCGCGCTGGAGGGTGGACCGATTTACTGGGTCGCAACGCACCGCTGCCACCACCAGCATTCGGACACGGATCTTGACCCGCACACCCCTCGCCACGGTGGTTTCTGGGCGCACGCGGGCTGGATCATCTTCGGCAAGTCCCTGCATTCCGACACCGAGCTGAACGGACGGTACGCCCCAGACCTGCTCAAGGACCGGTACTACCGGCTTCTGAGCGAATGGCACTGGGTTCCCCTGACCGTGCTTGGCGTTGTCACCTTGGTCTTCGGCGGTGTGGGAATGATGCTGTGGGTGGTTCCCCTGCGCGTTGTCATCGGTCTGCATACGACGTGGCTGGTGAACTCGGCGACGCACATGTGGGGCAACCGTCGATTCAAGACGACCGACGACTCGCGGAATCTCTGGTGGGTTGCGCTGATCACCTTCGGCGAGGGCTGGCACAACAACCACCACGCTCATCCGGTGTCCGCGCGGCATGGCATGGCTTGGTACGAGCTTGACCTCAGCTACCTGCAGATCCGGCTGCTCGAGCTGCTTGGCATCGCGAAGGCTGTGTACGCGCCGAGTCTGAAGGCGCTCGAGATTCGGGAAGTGCCGAAGACGACGCTGAAGAAGGCGGCGTAGCGTAGCTGCGCCCAGCCGCTGATCAGCGGCCTGAGATACGCTGTTGCGCATGCGAGTCGTGCTTGCGGCCGTGCTCTGCGCGGCATTCGCCTCTGCGGCCACCGTGGAGACCCTCGCCGGGACCGGCACCTCGGGTGCGACCGGCGACGGTGGCGCCGCGACCAGGGCGCAGATCGGCAATCCCTACGGGCTCACCATTGGACCGGACGGTGCGCTCTACGTCTGCGAGATCGACACGGACCGCATCCGCCGCGTCGACATGTCGAACGGAACGATCTCGACTGTCGTCGGCACAGGCGAAGTGGGACTCTCGGGTGACGGCGGTCCCGCGACCAAGGCGATGCTCAACGACCCGTACGAGGTCCGGTTCGACGCCGACGGCAACATGTACTTCGTCGAGATGCTCAATGCGGTCGTGCGCAAGGTCGATGCCGACTCGGGAGTGATCTCGACCGTGGCGGGCACGGGCGAGAGGGGCTTCTCCGGCGATGGCGGGCCTGCGGTCAAGGCCACATTCAACCGGCCCCATTCCATCGCGCTGGACGGCGACGGCAGCCTGTACATCGCCGATATCGGCAACCACCGCATCCGCCGCATCGATCTTTCCACGGGAATCGTGACCACCTTCGCCGGCACTGGCGAAAAGGCACCCACGCCCGACGGAGCAAGCGTGGAGGGGACGCCCCTGAACGGTCCACGGGCCCTCGCTTTCGGTCCGGACGGCGACATGTTCATCGCCCTCCGGGAGGGCAACGCCGTGTACCGGCTGGACATGGACACGAACCGCCTGCACCACCTTGCGGGCACGGGCGAGAAGGGATACACGGGCGACGGCGGCCCGGCCACGGTAGCGACGCTTGCCGGGCCCAAGGGCATCGAGGTGGGACCCGACAACTCTGTGTACCTAGCCGATACCGAGAACCACGCCATCCGGCGCATTGACCTGACCGACGGCAGAATACACACCGTCGCTGGGGACGGCACGGTCCACGACGGCCCTGACGGCGACCCGCTGGCATGCGGCCTTGCCCGGCCACATGGCGTTTACATCGATAAGGAAGCCAACGTCTACGTGGGAGACAGCGAGAACCACCGCGTTCGCGTCGTGCGTCCCTGAAGCGCCCGTCACGGACGGCGCTGCCGGTCAGGCCTGACCGGCCCCTCGATCCCTAGTTGTGTCCGCTCGCGGCGGCACATTCCTTGCGCACTGCCTCGAGAATGCCATTGACGAACCGCACTGGTTCGTCCCCTGCGAACCGCCGCCCGATGTCGAGCATCTCGTCGATGACGATGCTCGGAGGCGTCTGGCCCTGGCGTAGCTCCGCAACGCCAAGCCGCAGCAGGTAGTGCACGATCCTGGCCATCCGCTCCACCCGCCATCCCGAGGCGTGGCGGCGGATGATTACGTCGAGATCGGCGGATTGACCCGCCACGTCCAGGAACAGCTGCTCGGCGAAGCGGTCGGTCGGCCGAGCCTGGTCTTGGCCGGCACCGTTGAAGAAATCCTCGATCACCCGTTCGGCCGAGCTGCCGCCCACCTCCCACTGGTAGATCATTTGCAGAGCACTCTCGCGGGAGCGTCGGCGGGAGGCCATGGCGCTGGGCCGCTTAGGGCTGGTCCACCCTCAGGTTGCGCATCAGGTGCGCCATTTCGATGGCCGTCTCCGCCGCATGCAGGCCCGCGTTGCCCTTGCGGCCGCCGGAACGGTCCATGGCGTGCTGTCGGTTCCTGCAGGTCAGCACGCCGAAGACCGCCGGCACACCGGTTTCGGGGCCGATCCGCCCGATGCTGCTCACGGCTCCGGCAGACACGTGCTCGTAGTGGTCCGTCTCGCCCTTGATGACTGCGCCAAGGCAGATGACCGCGTCGTACCGACCGCTCTTCGCCATGGCCATGGCCACGGTTGCGAGTTCCAGGGACCCAGGCACCTCCGCGACCGTCACGTTTGCGAGGTCGCCGCCGTGCTGTCGAAGCCCTTCCAGTGTGCCTTCGAGCAGCCGCTCAGTCACGTAGCTGTTGAACCGCGACACCACGCAGCCGAAGCGCAGCCCGGAGGCGTCCATCTCCCGCGGAATCTCCATCTGCTTCGGTTCCGACATTCCGCGCAATTCCCCTCCGGCGATGGTAGCGAAGCGAGGTGCGACGGCGGTTCGGCTACCGGCGCAGATCCTCTGGAGCGCGCGTTCGGTCGTGCTGCTCGAAGACGAGAGTCCACTCCAGCGGAACCGTGGTGGGCAGATAGCAGACCTTGTCGTCGCAAGCCTGGTACCGGAGGCTTCCACGGAGCGTCACGCGCCCGTCCTGCACCAGATTCCCCAACTGTCGCGACTGCCCCACCGTGACGTCGCGGACGATGCGGAACTTCCCCTCGTAGACCGGCACAGTCTCGTCGATCGCCGGAAGGTGGAGCGACTCCGCCTCCGGGTACTCCGTCTCGTGGTGGGTCAGGCCCGGAGCTTCCTCCATCTTCCATTCGATCGGGATGTAGCCCTCGACCGCCGGCGAGTACACATGCATCTTCTCGTCAAGGTCGACGTCAACCACCAGCGCGATTCGATTGCCACCGCGCACAGCTTCGTCGCTTGCCGAGGTCGTGATCTTCAGGTGTGACGTCCTCTGCGTCTGCCGCGCGGCGCCGGCCGCTCCTCCCAGGTGCCGCACAAGCGTCCTTCCCCCCGTGAAGCGGTCCCGGTAGTTGGCCTCGTGGAACTTCTCGCGGACCGTGCCGTCTGGCGCGATCAGAAACTCCACCGGGTGCGGAATGCCGTAGAAGGCATGGTCCTTGGGCACTTCCTCGTTGAGAACGCCAAAGGCACGGATGATCTGCGAGTCAGGGTCGGACAGCAGCGGGAACTGGATGCCCACGCGCTCTCCGTATGTGCGCAGAACGTCAACGCTGTCGTAGCTCACCGCCGCGATGCGGAGGCCGGTCTCCTCGATTGCGGCGCGCTTGCGTTCCAGCTGCACGAGCTGGCCTTTGCAGAACGGTCACCAGTCCGCTGAACGGTAGAACAGGAGCAGGAGGCCCTCTTCGCCCTTCAGGTCCTCGAACGCCCTTGACCTGCCGTTCTGGTCGTCGGCCTGAAAGGCCGGCACCTTCTGGCCGGTCTCGATGCCCACTCCGTATGCGGAGCCAGCAGCCAGCAACACCGCTGCCCCCATGGAAGCTGCACGAGTCTTCGCCATGAGTCTCAGTGTAGGGGAGTCTTGCTGCCGGACCTTTCCCAACGAAGTGCCACCAAGTTCTTGCAGAGTCTAACGCACGCGCGCACGCGCACCTCGGCCGAGGCGAATCGAACCGCCAGGCATCGCGTATAATCGGATCGTTCAATCTAGGCTGCGGAGCATGTGCTCCAGCGGCGACAGTTGATGCGGTTCCCCGGGGAGTCGAACAAGTCAGGTTCGACTATGGGAGAAGCCGACCGTATCGACCAGACGAACCTGTACCGAAAATGGCATCTCATGTGGTGGACGTGAGCGAGCGGGTCGTGCCGGACACCGTTGTCAGGGAACTGTACGAGAAGCTGCTCCAGTGCTACTTCGTCGAGGAACGGGCGAAGGTCTTCGTCAAGCAGGGCAAGGTGGCGTTCTACGCGTCCACCCGGGGCCACGAGCAGGTCCAGGTCGGCGTGCCCATGCTGATGCGGCCGGGACACGACTGGTTCTACACGTACTACCGCGAAAAGAGCGTCGCCGTGACGCTCGGGATGCCCTACAAGGACATCTTCCTGGGACTGCTCAACCGGGAAGGGGATCCCAACTCCGAGGGCGTGAACATGCCCGAGCAGTGGTCCTCGCGGGAACTCAAGCTCGTGGCGCAGAGCGCCTGCACGGGCACCCAGTACCTGCCCGCCGTCGGCGCTGCCCGCGCACTGCAGTACGACGGCTCGGACGCGATCGTCTACGCGTCCTCGGGCGAGGGCGCCACCAGCGAGGGCGAGTTCTTCGAGTCCCTGAACTGGGCTTCGCGCGAGAGGCTGCCGATCCTGTTCGTGGTCCAGAACAACGGCTACGCCATCAGCGTCCCGCAGAAGTACCAGACCGCATCGAAGATCCACAGCATCGCGGAGGGCTTCGGCCTTCCGGCATACGACATCGACGGCACCCACGACTTCGACGAGATGTACGAGCTGCTGCCCGGCCTCATCCAGGGCATTCGCGATGGCAGCGGGCCGGCTCTGATCGAGTTCAGCGTCGTCCGCCTCGACAACCACTCGTCGTCCGACGACCACCGCAAGTACCGCAGCGCCGAGGAGCTCGAATCGGTTGTGGAACGGGATCCCGTCGCACGCACGGAGGCCCGCGTGCTGAAGGAGGGCATCCTCACGCACGCGGAGGTCGCGGACTTGCGCGCCCGGATCAAGACCGAGGTGGACCAGGCGGCCGAGGAGGCCGACAGCCACCCGTACCCGCAGCACTACGACGTGATGCAGCACGTGTTCTCCAAGGACCTGCCCGTGACTGAGGAGCCGGAGCCTGTGCTTGGGAACTCCAAGGTCTCGATGGTGCAGGCGATCAACTCCGGCCTGCGCGAGGAGATGCGCCGCAATCCGAAGATCCTGATGTGGGGCGAGGACATTCAGGACCCGAAGGGCGGCGTCTTCGGCGCCACCAAGGGAATCACGGACGAGTTCGGGGAGGCGCGATGCGTCAACTCGGCGCTGGCCGAGGCCTCGATCCTGGGCATTGCGGGCGGTATGGGGACGCTCGGCTACATGCCGGTCGTCGAGATCCAGTTCGCCGACTACATCTGGCCCGCCTTCATGCAGATGCGCGACGAGATTGCCCCGATGCGCTGGCGGAGCGCTGGGGAGTGGGGCTGCCCGATGGTCTGCCGCGTTGCTGTCGGTGGATACATCAAGGGCGGACCGTGGCATTCAGCCAACATCGAGGGGTTCTTCGCCAACGTTCCTGGCTGGTACGTCGTCTATCCGTCCTGCGCACAGGACGCGAAGGGACTCATCAAGACCGCTTCGCGGATGCAGGATCCGGTGATCTTCCTGGAGCACAAGGGCCTGTACCGTGCGATACCTGCCCGCACGCCCGAGCCGGACGAGAACTACGTCGTGCCGTTCGGCAAGGCTAGGACTTGGCGCAGGGGGACCGACGTGACCGTCGTGACTTGGGGCCATACGGTGCACCTGTCTCGGGCCGCCGCGGATGCCTTGGCTGAGGAGGGCATCGCGAGCGTGGAAGTGATCGATCTGCGCACGATCATCCCTTGGGACAAGGCGGCGGTCTTCGAGAGCGTCAAGCGAACCAACCGCGTGCTGGTCGCCCACGAGGATTCCTTGACCATGGGCTTCGGGGCCGAGGTCGCGGCCGAGATTTCCCAGCATTGCTTTGACCACCTCGACGCTCCGATCGCCCGCGTTGGGGCGCAGGACTGCTTCGTGCCCTCCGCCGTGAACCTGGAGCGCCAGGTCCTGCCGTCTCTGGAGACGGTGCGACGCGCGATCGAGCAGCTCCTCAAGTACTAGCGGGCATCACGGATGCCGCACCGCGGTCGATTCGGCTCCATGCCGAGGACTTGGTGCGCCCGTACCATCACCCTGCTCGCCCTCGCCCAGCTGGTGGCTTGCGGCGCTTCCGCACCACCGGCCTCGACGGCAGCCGATTCCGCCGTTCTTCCGACGATCCCGGTGTCGCTGCCAAACGGCACGCTCATCGAGGCCGAACTGGCCATCACTGCCGAGGATCAGGCTCGTGGCCTGATGTTCCGACGGGACTTGGCGGCCGATCGGGGCATGCTCTTCGTGGGTGATCGAGCGTCCAGGCGTTCGTTCTGGATGTACCAGTGCTACATCCCGCTGGACATGGTCTGGATGGACGGTGCGCGCCGCATTGTGGAGATCGTGCACGACGCGCCGCCATGTCGCGAGAGCGACCCGCAGCGGTGCCCGTCGTACGGTGGCGGCGCCAACTCCGTCTACGTGCTGGAACTGCGCGCCGGCCAGGCGCGTGCTCAGGGACTGGCGCTCGGGCAGCAGCTGACGTTCGAACCGTAACCGCGCTCGGTGTCCCTGCGCCTTCACAACTGGGACTGGTGTATTCCCAGTTCTCAAGTCAACCCATGTCCAAGGCTCGTATCGTAGCGATCGTTGTCGGACTGCTCCTCGTTTACGTCGTGGGCTCGCGGGTCTACGACGCGACGCAGCAGAGCGGTGCGCCTGCAAAGAAGGGGTTCGGCGGACGTGTGATCAACGTTGACCTTGTCGCGGCGGAGATCGGTGAAGTCCGCGAGGAACTCCTCCTGACCGGCTCGCTCAAGCCGAAGGAGGTCGTTGACATCAGCCCCAAGGGTACGGGCCGGATCGAGTCGATCCAGTTCTTGGTGGGCGACCTCGTTCGCCGGGGCCAGTTGGTGGCGCAGATCGAGGACGACGAGCTGGAGCAGCAGGTTCTGCGGTCGGAGGCCTCCAACGCCGTCAGCGCTGCCAACGTCTCGTCTCGCAAGGCCGAGCTGGCCAACGCAAAGGCAAGCCTTGACCGGGATCGGCTGCTGTTTGACGAGGATTTGCTCTCGCCCGAGGAGTTCCAAGGGTCGCAGACCTCTCTCGAGGTCATGGTGGCCCAGCTGCAGCTTGCGGAGGCGCAGGCGCTGCAGTCGGCGGCCGAACTGACCGAACTGAAGATCCGTCTCGATCAGACGAAGATCTACGCTCCGATGACTGGCATCGTCTCCGAACGCTACGTGGATCCGGGTGCCTTGGTCACGCCCAACAACCCGATCCTGCAGCTTGTCAACTTGGCGACGATGGTGACGCTCGGGAACGTACCCGAGCGCAACATTTCGAAGCTGAGGGTCGGAAACACGGCGAACGTCATCGTCGACGCGATCCCCGACCGCGAGTTCGAGGGCGTCGTGGCGCGGATCGCGCCGATCCTGGACGCCGCGACGCGCAGTGCCCTGATCGAGATCGACATTCGAAACCCCGAGACCGTTCTCAAGGCTGAGATGTTCGCCCGCATCACGCTGGATCTGGGCTCGATGCGCGAGGCGACCCTGATCCCCCGCGACGGCTTGGTCTACCGTGGTCAGCAGCCTGGCGTGTTCATCGTTGAGGGAGACAGCGAGCGGCCTGTGTTTCGCGTGATCGAGACCGGCTTGACACATGAGGGGCAAGTCGAGGTGCTTGCCAACCTGGACGCGGGAACCCAGATCGTCGGCCGTGGCGCCACGATGCTGCGCGACGGTGACCGGATCAACACGGGCCGTGGCGGCGGCGGTCAAGGCCGCGGCGGCGGTGGCGGCGCGGGCGGTGGCCAGGGTGGCGGACAGCCTGGCGGTGCCACCAAGCAGGCTCCCGCCAAGACCGCCAGCTGAGCGGTCGGAAACCTGCTGATTTGTGTCGACATAGTCCCAGACGGATCGACGGTTCTGGGGCGTCGCCAGTACCATGGATGGGGTGTAGTGGCATGAGCCCGATCCAATGAACCTTTCCACGGCAGCCATCCATAGGCCGGTCACAGTCCTGATGCTGTGTCTGGTGGCTGTGCTGCTAGGCGGAGTGGCGTTCGTCAACATTCCCGTTGACCTGATGCCGGAGACCGTCTACCCGACGATCAGCGTTCGGGCGGAGTACGAGGGCGTCGCTCCGGCGGAGATGGAGACGCTGGTCGTTCGGCCTCTCGAGGAAGCGTTCTCCGCGGCGCCGCATGTGAAGGAGATCTCCAGCTCCGTCTACGAGGGTCTCACCTACGTCCGGGTTGGCTTCGACTACGGGGTCGACATCGACGAGGCCGCCAACGAGCTCCGCACGCGGCTCGACCGGCGCCGACGGTATCTGCCTGACGACATGGAAGCGCCTTCCATGTACAAGTACGACTCGGCCCAGTACCCCATCCTCTATCTCGGCGTGTCGGCGAAGGGCATGGACCAGAAGGAACTGCGCCACTACGTCGAGAAGCAGCTGCAGTACCGGCTTGAGCGCGTGCCGGGAGTGGCTGCGTTCACGGTACGCGGCGGCCTGCGCCGCGAGATCCACGTCGATTTGGACCTCAAGAAGCTCCGGGCCCTCGAGCTTTCGATCCCGCAGGTCGTGCAGGTCCTGCAGCGGGAGAACATGAACTGGCCCGTCGGCCCCGTGGAGGAAGGGCGCTTTGACGTCCTCCTTCGGACGCGCGGCGCGTTCCAGAGCCTGGACGAGATCCGGAATGTCGTCCTCGCGACCCGCAACGGCGTGACGGTCAAGGTGCGTGACATCGCGACTGTCGAGGACAGCCACGAGGAATCGGACTATCTGGTGACCCTGGACGGCGAGCCAGGCGTTCGGATGTACGTCTACAAGCAGGCCGGTGCGAACACCGTCGAGGTCTCGGACGGACTGTGGGAGGAGGTGGACCGCATCCACAAAGCCCTGCCCCACGTGCGCATCGAGAAGACCCGCGACAGCGCCGACTTCATCCGGGCCGCCATCGGGAACGTGCAGTGGGCGGTCGTGCAGGGCGGGGTGCTGGCCGTGTTTGTCCTGCTGTTCTTCCTGCGGAGCCTGACGAGCACGCTGATCATTGGCATCGCTATTCCGATCTCCGTCATCTCGACGTTCGCGCTGATGTTCTTCAGCGACTTCACGCTGAACACGATCTCCGTCGGCGGCTTGGCGCTGGGCGTCGGCATGCTGGTCGACAACGCGATCGTGGTTCTCGAGAACGTGTACCGCCATCGGGAGGATGGCAAGCCGCCGGTCGAAGCTGCGGTCGTCGGTAGCAGCGAGGTCTCCACCGCGATCGTCGCTTCCACGCTGACGACCATCGCCGTGTTCGTGCCGGTGCTCTTCCTCGGCGGCATTTCCGCGCAGATCTTCAAGCAGTTGGCGTACGTGGTCAGTTTCGCCCTTCTCTGCTCGCTCGTCGTGGCACTGACCGTCGTGCCCGGTTTGTGCGCGACGATTCGGCACGGAAAGAAGGCGGGCCGACGGACCGAGGCTCTGCGGGGCATGGCGCGCGCCTGGCAGCGCAATCTAGCCGCGAGCTACGGAGTCGTCCTGCAGTGGTCGCTTGGGCACAAGACACTCATCGTTGGTGTCTCAGCGGTGCTGTTTGCCCTTGCCGCCTACCTGTCTCCGTTCCTGGGCGTCGAACTGCAGCCTGTGGTGGACGAGGGGGAGATCCGGGTCTCGGTCGAGATGGAGCCGGGGACTCGCGTCGAGGTCACCGACGACCAGTTGCAGAGGCTGCGGCTGGTGGCCGAGGACAACGTTCCCGAGATCGAGTCGACGATGTTGACCGCGGGCGGATCTTCGCGCAGCCGGGGATCCGGATCGCATATGGGGGAGATGAGGATCAATCTTGTGCCCCAGGTCGAGCGGAGCCGCTCTGCCCGCGAAATTGCGAACGATCTCCGCGCAATGCTGGCGATCGATCCCGGCACGCTGATCCGCACCCGGATCTCCGGTGGCATGTACCGGCGCTTCGGCAGCGATGACGACGAGGATCGGCTGTCCGTCGAGATTCGCGGACACAACTTGGAAACGTCCACCCAGTTGGCCGAGTCGGTCCGCGAGACGATGGCCGGCATCCCTGGCATTGCCGAGCCGACCGTCAGCCAGCGAGGCGGCATGCCCGAGATGATGGTCGAGGTGGATCGCCTGCGGGCCGCCAACGTGGGCCTGAACGTCTCCGACATCGCAACGACGCTGGAGACGGCGATCGGCGGTACGCGCAGCTCCATGTACCGCAAGGAGGGCGACGAGTTCAACATCCTGGTGCGGCTGCAGGAGGCGGACCGGCTGGAGATCGGCAACGTCGGCCGCATTCCGCTGACCACGCCGTCGGGCCACACCATTTCCGCTTCGAGCGTCATTACGTTGCAGCGACAGGAGGGGCCGACCTACATCAGCCGCATGAACCAGGAGCGCAGGCTGTACGTCAGCGGGACGATCGAGGACCGCGATCTCGGCAGCGTCGTGTCCGATCTGGATGAAGCGCTCAGTCAGGTTGCCCTGCCGGAAGGGTTCTCGATCGAGTTCGGTGGCGAGTACGAGGAGCAGCAGGAGACCTTTCAGGCTCTGTTGTTCGCGTCGATTCTGGCCCTGATCCTCGTCTACATGGTCATGGCGGCGCAGTTCGAGTCGCTCCGCGACCCATTCGTGATCCTCTTCTCCATCCCCTTGGCCACCATCGGTGTCGTCGTGATGCTGCTGGCCACGAACACCACGTTCAGCCAGCAGGCCTTCTTGGGTGTGATCGTGCTACTGGGCATTGTGGTCAACAACGCCATCGTGCTGGTGGACTACACCAACCTGCTGCGCCGCGAGCATGGCCTGGGCTTGCACCGGGCGGTCGTGACAGCGGGTATGCGTCGCATGCGCCCGATTCTGATGACCTCCATCACCACCGTCCTCGGCTTGGCGCCGATGGCGCTGGGAATTGGCGAGGGCTCCGAGCTGCAGGCTCCGCTGGCGCGCGTCGTCATCGGCGGCTTGGTGACCTCCACGCTCATCACCCTGGTGTTCATCCCCGTGATCTACGTTGGGTTGGAGGAGCTGCTTTCGGCCCGGCGCTTGCGCCGTGCGGAGGGCCCGGTTCTCGAGGCGGCGCCCGCGGGCGATTGATGTAGCGGCGGCGACACTCCTTCCGCCTCTGAAGAAGTCGGCTCGCGCCACCCATAGGGCACAATGTACGGACGATGACACGCACCGTGACCCCAACTCAGGATGCCGCGCCCACGACCGAGCGATGCGGCTCGAGACGCTCGTTTCTCGGGCTGTCGGCGACGGCACTGGGAGTTGGCTCCGCGTCTGCGCTGATGGGGCAGCGAAGCGCCGCGGATGATGCCCCCAACGTCCTGTTCTGCATCTCGGACGATCAGTCTTGGGTGCATGCCAGCGCGATGGGGGACCCGGTCGTCAAGACACCCGCCTTCGACCAAGTGGCACGCGACGGTGTCCTGTTCACCCACGCCTTCTGCGACGCGCCGACGTGCGGCCCATCCCGTAGTGCTCTCCTGACCGGACAGTCGATCTGGAGGCTGGAGGAGGCGGGCAACATCCACAGCACGCTGCCGAGCAAGTTCGCGACCTACGCGGACATGCTCGAGGAGGCTGGCTACAGGATTGGGCACACCAGCAAGGGCTGGTCCCCCGGCCGCCTCGAGCCTGGCGGCAGAACGCGCAACCCTGCCGGCGACACCTTCGAGAGCTTTGACGCGTTCTTCGGCGAGCAGCCCGCGGATCAGCCGTTCTGCTTCTGGCTGGGCAGCAGGGATCCGCATCGGCCCTTCGAGCTCGGATCGGGTGCGGCATCCGGCAAGGATCCTGCCAAGGTCGTGGTCCCCCCACACCTTCCGGACAACTCGTTGATCCGCAACGACATACTGGACTACTACGTCGAGGTGGAACGCTTCGACAGCAACGTCGGGCGGGCACTCGATCTGCTCGAGAAGGCGGGCCGCCTGGACAACACCATCGTGGTCGTCACGAGCGATCACGGCATGCCATTTCCTCGTGCGAAGGCCAGCCTCTACGACTTCGGAAGCCGTGTGCCTCTAGCGATCTCCTGGAAGAAAGCCGTCGCTGGCGGTCGGACTGTGGACGACTTCGTGAGCCTCAGCGACATGGCGCCGACGTTCCTCGAGGCTGCTGGTCTCGAGCCGCACCCGGACATGACGGCCCGCAGCCTGATGCCCATTCTGCGGTCCCGGGACAGCGGGCGTGTCGATGCCTCGCGTGACGCCGCCGTCATCGCCATGGAGCGCCACGACGGATGCCGCAGGGGCGGGAAGGGCTATCCCTGCCGTGCCCTGCGTGACAGCGACTACCTCTATATCCGCAACTTCGAGCCGACCCGCTGGCCGTCCGGCTCGCCGCAGTCCAGGGACTGCGCCAGGGGGATCCCCTACGGCGAGATCGACAGTTCGCCGTCGAAGACTTACATGATGGAGAACCGGAGCGATCCAGCTGTGGATCGCCTCGCCGAGCTCGCGTTCGGGACCCGTGCGGAGCACGAGCTGTACGACCTGCGGAAGGACCCCGGTCAGCTGCGCAACATTGCAGCCGAGCCTGAGGCGGCCGATCGGCTCCAGGCGATGCGTGACCGACTGATGAAGCACCTTGCGGACACGGGGGATCCGCGTGCGCTGGGCAAGCCGGCCCCATGGGACTACTACCCCTACTATGGCCGCAAGGTGAACGAGGACTGGGAGGTTGATCCGCCGGCCTGACGTCGAGCGGATTCGCGGTGACCTAGCGCCGCTGCTCCAATCCAAGCCTGCCGTGGTGCGGGTTTGATTCCCAGGTGGGAGGTTCGCCAAGCGCCCGGGGGTCTGATGTGGCCAGCAGATGGGCGTCGAGGCGGTCGCCAAGGGTTTCCTTGACCGTGGCGTAGGCCGGATCATCGGCGACGTTCTGCATCTGAACGGGATCGCTCTCCAGGTCGTAGATCTCTTCGGCGGGGCGTTTCGAGAACGCCGCTGCATAGAGCCGGTCGAAGCCTGGGGCTTCTGCCTGAGCACGCATGAGGTCCTTGGTAGGGGACGGATCGACTTCGCCGAAGATGTCCGGATCTCCCGCTGGCCAGCGATCGGGCTCAAGGTTGCGGATCAATAGGTGCTGGTCCGTCCGAATCGCGCGCATTGGGTAGCCCAGACGACCCTCACGCCATGGCGTGTGGCGTTCCCGGGCCAAGACTATGTGGTCCCTGGTGGGGTCGATCCGGCCCTGCTCGTCCGATGTCAGGAGATCGAGCAGGCTGCGCCCGGTCATGTCGGGCCGAGATTCTAGCCCGACCGCCTCGATGATCGTTGGGGCGATGTCGACGAGGCTCACGAAGTCCGTCGAGACGCGTCCGGGCGGGATGCGTTCCGGCCAGCGGACGGCTAGCGGCACCCGTGCGCCGTAGTCGTACAGGTCCGCCTTGGCACGCGGGAAGGGCATGCCGTTGTCGCTCGTGACGATAACGATCGTGTTGTCCAGCTCGCCACACTCCTCGAGGAGCGCAAGGATTTCGCCCAGTTCGCGGTCGAACCGCTCGATCTCCAAGTAATAGTCGAGGATGTCGCTGCGCACGATCGGGTCGTCCGGCAGGAATGGCGGCACGGAGACATCCGCGGGATCGAGGCCGCTGGCCCGTCCGGAACCCTCCTCGTATCCGCGGTGTGGATCGGTGCTGCCGAACCAGAAACAAAACGGCGTGTTGGCGGGTGCGCCTTCGTGGAAGGAGCGGAAGTCGTCGAACCGAGGACCCGCTGGGTTGCGGGAACGGCCGCCGGCCTCCAGGCTCCCCGGCCCCCATCCCTTGCGCGTGTATCCGACGTGGTAACCCGCCACCTCCAGCAGGTCGGGATAGGTCTCGAACTTGGCGGGCAGCGAACTCCAGAGATTGACGCCCTCTTCAAGGCGATAGCATTCCTGGCCAGTCAGGAGCGCACCCCTTGAAGGGGTGCATGACGGGGAGTTGCAGAACGCGTGCTCGAACCGAATCCCCTCGGCCGCAATGCGGTCGAAGACTGGCGTTCGCACGACCTCGTCGCCCGACGCTCCAGTATGGGCGAAGGACTGATCGTCGGAGATCGCGAGCAGGACGTTCGGGCGCCTTGGGGAGCTGCCCGAGCACCCTGCCGCCACGACGGACGCGCAGGCGCCCAAGAACTCCCGACGCCTCACCTTGGTCGTTCCCCGGCGATGAATCCGCGAACCCGAGTGCACTGCCGCGATCTACTCGCTGACGATCTCCACCATGCCCTCGGACTTCGCCTGCGTCATGATCGCGCCCATCGCGGCCGTGCGGCGTGCCAGCTCGTCAATCTTCCAATCCTCTGCACCCTTCACGTCGCAGCGGAGGATGTTCGCGATGGGATCTGTCCACTTCGCGGAGATGACGCTGGGGCCATGCACGACACCCATTACGGGTCCGACGTCGGCGGCGTTCGTATCCGTGTCCCAGCCTGCCATGACGGCGATCGAGATCGTCTTGTCGAAGTCGCCCTCGCCGTATAGGAGCGCCAGGGCGTTGGCCGCGTTGTTCGGGAACACACGACGGTTCTTGTCGCCTTCCGGCTCCCACTTGATGGTGATCTGCTCGTGCGCCATCTCCCAGTCGTCGGGCCATTGCTCGTGCCATTGCATGACGTCGCGGATGCACTTGGCGTAGTCGCAGTCCTCGGGTACTACCGCCAGGCCCGCCTCCAGCAGCTTTACGGGATCCGATTCGAAGAACGCCTCGGCCGTCAGCGCCGCCATGAACATCTCGCCGTAGATGCCGTCGGTGTGGAACGCCACTTCGGCGTCGATCCGGCCATACTCGGCGGCTGCCTCGGGATTGCCCGGAAGGATGTAGCCCCAGAACTCGCCCTTCATCTGGCCGCCCATGAACTCGCCCATTTCGTGACGGCCAGACTCCGGAGGCTTGATGCCCTCCTTCAGCCGCTTCTCGGCGACCTTCACGGCGCGTCCGGTGTTTCTTGCCTCAAAGACGGAGAACGACGCCAGCCACTTGTCCGCGATGTCTTGGCTCGTGATGTCCGGACCCTTCTCCTCGAGCAGGATGAGGTTTGCGATCTGGTAGAGCGAGTCGTCGTCGGGTCCAAAGCCGGCGGGGCCCCAGTTGTCTGCCGTGTACCACTGCTTGCGGTTCGGATCGCGCCTCGGATGCAGCACCTTGATGTAGTCGGTCAGGGGCCACTGGCCGAGCTCTTCCAGGAACGGCTTCAACGCATCCTTCTTCATCCCCTCGACGCTCATCCCGAGCGCTCCGCCGACTGCGGAGCCGAGCCACGCGCCGTGGACCTTCTCGTAGTACTCGTCGGCGGTCAGCGAACGGACCGACTGGCTGCCAGCTTCTTGATCGACGAGTTCTTCCGGTCCAGCGCATGAGGCCAGAACGGCGATGGTCAGAAGCAGCAGTGCGATGGATCTCGTTGTGTTCATAGATGTACTCTCCGTTGAGTCGTGGGTCGAATCCTGCGATGTGGATCGGCGGCTATCTGGGGCTGGAGGCCGGCGACAGCGGGATTCGCGACGCTCTCTCGCTGGACTGCCCTTCGATTGCACCCGCAGTCCTGTTGTCCCGGTGTTGGTTCCATGTTGCCGCCGGCGGGTCAGCGTGGAGCCTGGACGACTCGACCGACATTCTATCCTGACGATCCCGCAAGCTGCACCGGAAGTGACACCGCGGTTGCAGGGACTCCCTGTGCCGAAGCATTCGAGGGAATCCGACCTCCCCCGGGTGCCCGGCCCTAGTCCACAACGTGGACGTGCTCAGTCCGGCCCGCTCAACACCCAGTTGGCGTCTCGGTTGATGGTGTGGGACCAAAGCGCCGACCCGATCTAGGTCACCGCCCTTCCTTGGCTCGGCCCGCGGACTGAACGCGCCGAGGATCAATCACGGGATCGAGGGTGGTGCGCCCAAGTCAGGTCTTGGCACGCTTGCAATCGCGGCCGTGCCACGACGAAGGCTCGACAGCGCGGCTCAGGAGGAGAGCGTGGATCGCAGAGATGTGGTCTAGGTGTTCGATTGCTCGCGGGCGCGAGCGGGGTATTGGGTCTTGCCGTCGACTGTCACTTCAAGCTCCTTGTAGGGACGGCGCTGGATGACGGCGGAGTCACGGGCTCATGGATGGGACGGAACAGCTAGGGCAGCTGGTGGTGGACGCAGCGACCCAAAGGCATGCGTCCCAGAGATCCGAAGGTCGCGGATGACGGAGTTGGTTCCACGTAGCTCGGGACGGACAGGGACGGGTCCGAGCTGTCAGGCCCGACCGGATGCATGTACTTCCGAGTCTTCGAGCTTGGTGCAGAGGGGTTGCGTTGCTCGCGAGGGAGGACTCTCCCACGCTGGTGCAGCACTGGCGTCGAGGTACTGGTAGGCACGCGAAACTCCGACGGTCTGGCTGGGTTCGAACTGCCAGCGAAAGCGTCTGGCCAGGCTCCTCCCTTTCTGCGAGTAACCGCACGGTGCTCGGATTACGCCATTCCATTTGGCAGTTTGTGCCCCGGCCCATCGGCTGGGGTGAACGACGTGCAAGGATCCAAACGATGAGCCTTCCAGAATTCTCGATCAAGCGACCCGTGACTGTGCTGATGGGGGTCATGGTCAGCCTGCTGCTTGGAACGATTGCGTTTCGCGAGATTCCAGTCGACCTCATGCCGGAGGTCAACTTCCCGACCATCAGCGTCACAACCGACTACGAGGGTGTCGCTCCGGAGGAGATCGAGACGCTCATCAGCCGTCCACTCGAGCAGATCGTCTCGGCCGCGCCTGGGGTCGAGCGCATCACCTCGACATCGAGCGAAGGCCGCTCCTCGGTCCGCATCGAGTTCGTTTACGGAACCGACATTGACACCGCGGCGGACGAGATTCGGTCCCGACTGGATCGTGGTCGTCGCACGCTGCCGGACGATATAGAGCCGCCCACGATCTTCAAGTTCGACGTCACGCAGTTCCCAATCATGTTCATGACCGTGGCGACTGAGGAAATGGACGCGCGGGAGCTGCGGATGTTCACCGAGAAGAACGTCCTCTACCGGCTGGAACGCATCAAGGGCGTTGGCCAGGTTCGCATCGGCGGCGGGCTGCGTCGCGAGATCCACATCGACCTCAACCTGGAGAAGCTGCGCGCCCTGAACCTCTCCGTGGCGCAGGTGGTCAACACTGTGCGCGACGAGAACCTGAACCGTCCGGTCGGACCCGTTCGGGAGGGCCGCTTTGACGTCCTGCTGCGGACCAGTGGCGAGTTCAACAGCGTCGACCAGATTCTGAACGTCGCCCTGACCTCGCGAGACGGCATCCCAGTCTACGTCCGCGACATCGCCGAGGTCGCGGACTCGCACCCCGACATCCGGCACTACGTAGGAGTCAATGGCAAGGACGCCCTGCGCCTGATCATGTTCAAGCAGTCCGGCTCGAACACGGTCAAGGTCTCCGACGCCGTGTGGGAAGAGGTCGCAGCCATACACAAGGACTATCCCCAGATACGCATCGAGGAGACGATGGACACGGCGGACTTCATCAACGCCGCCATCGTCAACGTCGAGAGGGCGGCGGTCCTGGGTGGCGGTCTGGCGATTTTCGTGCTGCTGTTCTTCCTGCGGAGCCTCTCAAGCACCCTCATCATCGGCGTGGCCATCCCGATCTCGGTGATCTCCACGTTCTCCTTGATGTACTTCAACGGCTTCACGCTGAACACTGTGTCGTTCGGCGGCCTCGCCCTAGGTGTCGGCATGCTCGTCGACAACGCCATCGTGGTCCTCGAGAACATCTATCGGCATCGCGAGGAGGGGCGCGCGTCGCGCGATGCGGCGTTGACGGGGAGCCGCGAGGTGGCAATGGCGATCAGCGCGTCCACGCTGACGACCATCGCGGTGTTCGTGCCCGTGATGTTTATCGGCGGCTACGCCGCGCAGACGTTTCAGCAGCTGGCCTATGTGGTGAGCTTCTCCCTGCTGTGTTCGCTGGTCGTGGCGCTTACTGTGGTGCCCGCCCTGTGCTCGCGGCGTTCGGGAACCGCCTCCACGAAGCTGAGCATCATGCGCAGGGCTGAGCGGGCCACGCACGCCATGGCAACCAGCTACGAGGGCATCATCGGCTGGGCGCTGCGAAATCGTCTGGTCGTGACGATGGTGGCGGCATCGCTCTTCGTCCTTGCCGGCTGGCTCGCCGGATTCGTCGGTGTGGAGCTAGAGCCCCAGGTGGACGAAGGCCAGGTTCGCATCAATCTCGAGTCCGAGCCGGGCACGCGCGCCGAGGTCACCAAGGAGATTGTTGATCGCATGGAGGCGATCGTCATGCAGGACTTCGGGAACGAGGTCGAGTACATCATGACCGAGGCGGGCAGCGACAGCCCGTTCCGCTCCATCGCGACCCACGTCGGCGAGCTGCGCGTAACGCTGGTGGACCAGTCCCAGCGTACGATCTCGGCGCGCGAGATCACCAACCAGCTGCGGCCGAAGTTGATGGCCGTCGCGCCGGGTGTGCAGATCCGCACCCGCATTTCGAGCGGCAACTTCGGACGTCGGCGCGGCGGGGGCACCGACGATGACCGCCTTCTCGTCACGATTCGTGGCTATGCGCCCGAGACAACCCAGGCGCTCGCATTGCAGGTGCGGGACGCCATGATGACCGTGGACGGCGTGGCCGAGGCGCAGATCAGCCGACGGCCCGGAACCCCGGAAATGCTCGTGCGAGTGGACCGCATGAAGGCGGCGAGCATGGGCATGTCTGTGGCGTCCGTCGCCGACACGCTCGAGACGGCGGTCGGTGGGCGGCGGTCGACCTTCTACCGCGAGGAGGGCGATGAGTACGACATCGTGGTCCGCCTGCGAGAGGAAGATCGCCTTGAACTGGCTCAGGTGGGCAGGATCCCGCTGCGAACGCCGACGGGCGAGCTGATCTACGCGAACGACGTCGTCCAACTGAACCGGCAGGAGGGCCCCACGGAGATCAACCGCGTCGACCAGGAGCGCATCGTATACGTGTCGGGCACGATCGCCGACCGCAACCTCGGCGACATCGTGGAGGACATGCAGGGCGTACTCGGTGCCATCCCAAGACCCGATGGCTACGAAATCCGCTTTGGTGGCGAATGGGAGGACCAGCAGCAGTCGTTCCGGGAGCTCACGTTCGCCGCGATCCTGGCGATCGTGCTGGTGTACATGGTCATGGCGGCTCAGTTCGAGTCGCTGCGCGACCCGTTCATCATCCTGTTCTCGATCCCGCTGGCGGCGATCGGCGTCGTGACGATCCTGGTTGCTACCGCCACCACATTCAACATGCAGGGGTTCCTCGGCCTGATTGTCCTTGTGGGCATCGTCGTCAACAACGCAATCGTGCTGATCGACTACACCAATCAGCTACGGCGCGACCATTCTTACGGCATCATCGAAGCCGTGAAGACCGCAGGCCGCCGCCGTTTGCGCCCGATCATGATGACGACGGTCACGACGGTGCTGGGCCTCACGCCTATGGCGTTGGGCATTGGCGAGGGCTCCGAGCTGCAAGTGCCGATGGCGCGTGTGGTGATCGGCGGTCTCCTGACGTCCACGCTCATCACCTTGGTGTTCATTCCGGTGGTTTACGCAACTCTGGAGGAGCTGGCCGAGCGGGCGAGGGGCCGCCGTCGCGGAATGGCCATGCCGATCCCCATGCAACCGGCGGAAGGCGACTAGGCCGACAGTCGGCGGACGGGGTTAATGGCGGGCAGCGCTACTGCCCGACGCCGACCGTCAGCATCGCGTCGACACTCTTGCTGCCGGCCGACTGCAGCGAGAGCAGGTACATCAGGAGATTGAAGGTGGCCTTGGAGTTGAGGTCGTTGTCCGTGATGAAGTACCAGTGGCCGCGGTAGCGGATTCGCACGAACGCGTCGCTGGGTTCCGATTCGCTGCTCGCGACCCGTAGCAAGTTGCCCGTGAGCGATGTCCAGCTGCCCGCGCCATCGGGATCCTTCACGAGGCCCTGGGTCTGATGGGCGCTAGGCGGCTCCACGTTCTGGGAGAGGAAGAAGAGGGTTCCTAGCAGCGACCGTCCCGCCAGCCTGACCTCGTCGTTACGTCGGATCCCGCTTGGCGGAACCAGGCGAAACGCCTCGATGCCCGGCTCCATGCCCAGCAGCGACCGCAACTCCCTCGCTGCTTCGCTCGAAGCGCCGTCGGCTCCGGTCGCTGAGATGACCAAGAAGGTCTCCGTCACTGCGTCCTTCGCGACCTCGCGGCTCGACCGGAACTGCAGCTCTCCGGACAGTTGCAGCTCGCGCAGCAGCGCGGCGACTTCCTGGAAGCGGCGGTTGTCCGGGAGCTTGCTCGGCGTTGGACCGGCCGCTGCGGGCGCGTTCGTGACGCCATTGACACTGTCGACGCAGCACATCAACAGACGTTCGACGCTCCAGCCAGACTGTGCGAAGAGCGCCAAGGTCTGGGCCGCAATCGGCGCAAGCAGGCGCTGGGTGAACTCGGCCCCCGTCACGGGCTCATAGGTGATGGTCGGATTCTCCTTGTAGCTGCCGCCCACGTCTACGCCCAGCTCAGTGCCGGCGACGCCGTCCACGTTGAGCGTGGGGCCGACGCCGACACGGGCATCGAACGTGTACTGGGCGATGACCGTTCCGACGTCGAGGAACACCGGCGTGTCCCGGTAGCGCAGGCGTACCAGGTTGAGCAGCAGCTGGTCGTTCTGTGACCGTGCGATGCGGTCGTTGTAGTCGAACCTTGCCGCGGGAATCGTGCGTGGACCAAAGCGGGTAGCGCAGTTCGTGGTGAACAGCGTCAGGCCCAGGATCAGCGCCAGGGCACCTTGCCGTGTGTGCATTGGTGCCATGAGCGTAGTGGCAGTCCGCACGGAGCCTGTGGCTGTCATTTTATCGCGGGAGGCCTTCAACCAGCCTTGGGCTCCTGTCGCGGAGCCGCGGTGCAGCCATGGTCGGCATCGGAATGAGCATGCGGAAGACCAGTCGCGAATCGGCTGTATGGCACTCTGGATGCGATGCGGCGGGCCTTTGGACCGGGTTGGGCTTCACTCGCCCTTCCGGCTGGTCTGGCGCTGGCTTTCGTCGCGAGCGCTCAGACTTCGAAACCGGTCGCGCGTCTGGAGCTGATCGCGCAGTCCGGAGAAGCGCGTGTACGGCCACTCGAAAGCATCGTGCTGCAAGTTCGCGCGCACGCACTTTTCCCAGCGTATCCATTCAGGGGCGACACTGTGTCGCTCCGGCGAGGACCGGCGCTGATGCATGTGCGCGGTCCCGCTGGAGGATGGCTCTCCAAGCCGTTCCGGCTGCAGGGGCTTGCCGCTGAGCCCCTGCCCGGGCAGCGCGGTCAGGGATTTGAGGACCGTCTCTCCCACATGGCGGATCGCCATTCGGGCCTGCAGGATGCTGTTCTGTTCACTGCGCCCGCCGACGAAGGCGAGGTCGTGGTGACCGCGACCCTGGACGGTGTCAGCGCTTCGCTCACTGTGCTGGTGGACAACGATGCGCCGTCGACAGTGCCGGCCGACCGGGTGCGGTTCGGTGCGGAGCCATTGGGGCAGGATCCATACAGGGCACTGGCCGAACACTATGCGCCCTTTGTCGCGCAGGCCACGTGGTTCCAGCCGCGCTCCGACTACATCGTCCGCTTCGACATGGACGGTGACTGGAGGGGTGACAACAACTGGGCGAACGCTCCCACTGGAAGCACCCAGGCCTACGTCTACTACGCCGCGATGGAGAGCGAGACCCACTGGTTCCTTGTCTACAATTTTTTCCATCCGCGCGACTACTCCGACAAGTGCGCGTCGAGTGCGTGCCATGAGAACGACAGCGAGGGACTCGTCCTGACCGTGGCGAAGGACGGTTCGCCCATGGGGCGCGTCATCGCCATGGAGACGCTGGCGCATAACAAAGTCTATTCGTATCGGGCCTCAGCCAATGTAGGTCGTGGGTTCCACGGTGTGGACGGCGATCTGGAGTTCTTTCGCGGCTCCCATCCCGTTGTCTTTGTGCAGGCGGGTGGCCACGGCGTCTACGGCACCGGACCGCAGTCGGGGTATTCCTTCGCGGAGGACCGGTTCCTGCAGGGCACTGGCGTGACCTACATCTACAAGGGCTTTGGTGAGCGTCCCAAGCATCCCGCCGATCGATTGGTCGGGTACGACCTGCTGTCCATCTACGACCACTGGTGGTTGCCGGCCCATGCATCTGAGGGGCGTCGAACGGAAGCGTTCGGCTCCTACTACCGCTACGAGCCGTTCGGCGAAAGGCCCGTGGCACGCTACGACTCCATCGCGGGCGCGTTCCGGGGTCGCAGGCACGGTGTGGACAAGGCCAAGCCGTTCTGGGCGTGGCACGACAACGAGTCCCGCGAGAAAGGGCTGGTGGCAACAGGCCAGTGGGCGCTCGACCCGGCCTACTCCGTCTCACGGAACCTGAACCTGCCGGAGCCGTTCTCGCTTCGCTATGTGTTCAATCCGTACCTGATGCCGGAGTCGGTCGAGCCCGTCCGCGAGCCGTGACGGCTCTTGCTAAGGTCGGGCGTCGATCGGAGCCACGAATACCGTCTCGCTGAGGGTACTCTCGTTGCCGTTCTCGTCCACTGCCAGGACTTCGTACTCGTAGGGCGTGTCCGTCGCCGCGGTGCTGTCGCTGAACGCAGCCTCCTTTGTTGTCGGTGAGAGGGCGGTTCCTCCACGCAGAACGCGATATCCGGCTAGGTCGCGCTCCTCGTTTGGCAGCCATGAGAGCTCCACGGAGGATGCAGTGCGAACCGCACGCAGGTCGCGCGGTGCCCTTGGAGCGAACACGTCGCGAGGTGTCACGCCAACGCTTTCGGACACAGGACCCTCCACTGGCCCGGCATCCGACATCCGGAACGGTCGCAGCCGGTAGCGGTGTGGTTCGTCCCATGCGATCTCCCTGTCCAGATACGGGCTGCTGGTTGCACGATCGAGGATCGCGAAGCCTGCTTCGTCCACTGAGCGCTCGACGGCGTACACCTCCGCGTTGCGGACCTCACGCCACGTTAGAGTCACACCTTCCTCCGTGGGAACGACTCCCCTCAGCGCCGGACGCGAGGGAGGTTCCAGCGGGTGCACCGGCACAGGGTTCGAGTATCCGGCGTATCGCCCCGCCCGGTTCTCCACGGTCACTACGAGCACGGTCGGCTGCCCAACCGGCCACTGGTCGAGTGGCAGGTCCAGCGATATGGGCTCACCCGGCGGTCCCGCGCCGAGCGTCGCGACGGGCTGCCGAAACGTGTCCATGGTCTCGGCCGTGAGATCCGCCGGCAGTGCGGGCACATCGACCTTCCAGAGCGTGGCCTCGCCCGTGCCGTCGTCGTCCAACCCTTCCGTGGTCAGATTGGGCCGAGTCCAGGCTATCTGGATCGAGTCCCCCACCTGACGCGCCTTGAGGTCGCTGACGGGCTGGGGCAGGTTGACCAGAGGAGGGCGTGGATCGCCGATCGAGCCGCAGCCCAGCAACAGTCCCGCTAGGGCCGCGTACGCCGCCGGGGCCTGCAGTCTCGCTGCCAACGCTGGCCAGGCAGCCATCGGATCAGAGGATGTAGCGACTCAGGTCCTGGTCCTTGACGATTGACGAGAGTTGCTGACGTACGAATTCGGCGTCGATCTTGATGGACTTCTTCTTCAGGTCCGGAGCGTCGAATGAGATCTCGTCGAGCAGCTTCTCCATCACGGTGTGCAGACGTCGCGCACCGATGTTCTCCGTCCGCTCGTTGACCACCATCGCCGTTTCGGCGATCTCGCGGATGGCATCGTCGGTGAACTTGAGCTTCACGCCCTCGGTGTTGAGCAGGGCTACGCACTGCTTCGTGAGGGCGTTCTGCGGCTCCGTAAGAATGCGCACGAAATCCCCCGTGGTGAGCGGCTTGAGTTCCACGCGAATGGGGAACCTGCCCTGCAGCTCCGGAATCATGTCGCTCGGCTTCGAGACGTGGAAGGCTCCGGCGGCAATGAACAGGATGTGGTCCGTCCGGACCATGCCATGCCGGGTGTTGACCGTCGTGCCCTCCACGATGGGCAGCAGGTCGCGCTGCACTCCCTCGCGGCTCACTTCCGGTCCCCGTCCTCCCTCTCGGTCGGAGATCTTGTCCATCTCGTCGAGGAACACAATGCCGCTCTCCTCGACACGCTCCACGGCCGTGCGGGTGACCTGCTCCATGTCGACCAGCCGCTGCTCCTCCTCTTGCGCGAGAAGCTCCAGGGCCTCAATCACAGGCACCTTCCGCTTCTTCGTCCGGTTCCCGAAGATCGACGGCAACATGTCCTTGACGTTGATGTCCATCTCCTCGATGCCCTGGCTCGTGATGACCTCGATCGGGTTGTGCCCCCGCTTGGTCTCGATCTCGACGATGCGGTCGTCTAGCTTGCCGGCGCGAAGCTGCTTTCTGAGCTTGTCGCGGGTTCTCTGCGTCTGGTCCTTCCCGCCCGACTCGGATGGCCGCTGCGGCGGCATGAGGATGTCGATCAGGCGATTCTCGGCATTCTGCTCGGCCCTCTCCGCCACCAGGTCGGACTTCTCCTCGCGCACCATCTCGATGGCGGACTCCACAAGATCGCGGACCATCGAGTCGACGTCCCTACCGACGTAGCCAACCTCGGTGAACTTGGTGGCCTCGATCTTGATGAACGGGGAGTTGGAGAGCCGGGCGAGACGGCGCGCCACCTCGGTCTTGCCGACGCCCGTCGGGCCCATCATCAGGATGTTTTTCGGGATGACCTCCTCGGCCATGACCGGGTCTAGGCGCTGGCGCCGGACACGATTGCGGACGGCCACCGCGACGGCACGCTTCGCCTCCGCCTGGCCGACGACGTGCTTGTCGAGTTCCTCGACGATCTCGCGGGGCGTCAGCTCGTCCAGCGAGGGGGTGTCCGGGTTGCTCTTCCCGGGCAAGAAGATGACCATGCGATCAGTCCAGATCCTCGAAGGCCAGGTTGTCGTTGGTGTAGATGCAGATCTGTGCGGCGACCTTCATTGCGGCCTCGGCAATCTCCCTGGCGTCCATCTTGGTGTGCGCCAAGAGCGCATTGGCAGCTGCGACGGCGAAGGTACCCCCGGAACCCACCGCCGCGACGCAGTCGTCGGGTTCGATGACGTCGCCGTTGCCGCTCAGGAGCAGTGTGGTTTCGTGGTCTGCCACGAGCAGCAACGCCTCCAGATGGCGCAGCGTCTTGTCGAGGCGCCAGTCCTTCGAGAGCTCCACGGCGGATCTGCTCAGGTTTCCACGGTACTCCTGCAGCTTCTCCTCGAACCGGATGAAGAGCGAGATCGCATCGGCGGTCGAGCCCGCGAACCCGGCCAGAACCTTGCCTTCGTAGAGGCGACGGATCTTGCGGGCGCCCGATTTCACGACCGCGTCGCCGAGCGTGACCTGGCCGTCTCCAGCCATGGTGACCTTGCCCTCGCGACGCACGCACAGAACGGTCGTAGAGCGGGTCTTGGGGTGGGACTCCATCGGTGAAAGACTGCGGAAATCCCATTATAGGTACAAGGCTTAGAGCTCCTTTCCGGCTCCGTTTCGGCTCGAATCTCGACGCTGGCACGAGGCTCTCCACGCTTGGCCAAAGGTCACGGACAAGCGGCGGCCTGGTCGACCTGGCACGTTCCGTTACCGCGGACGAGGGCGTGCGCGGCTGCAGTGCCAGCGGGGCTGTGCGGTAGCATGGAGCGTCTCGATGAGCGCAGGGCCCTCCGGCAAGTCTCAGTATCCCGAGATCCCAGACCGTCTCTTCTTCCGCATTGGCGAGGTCAGCAGGATCGCCGGGGTGGAGACGCATGTGCTGCGGTTCTGGGAGACCGAGTTTTCAGCACTGGCTCCGAAGAAGACTCCGAGCGGTCAGCGCCAATACCGTCGCAAGGACGTCGAGCTCGTACTCGCGATCAGGAACCTGCTGCACGTCCAGGGCTACACCATCGCAGGAGCCCGGAGGGCACTTCGCGCACGCGGAAGGGCTTCCGCGGTCGAGGGTAAGACGGGGACCGTCGCCACCGGTCAGGCCCAGGCCGTCCCGGTGCAGCCGTCGCAACTCGCGGAGATCCGCGACGAGTTGCAGCGAATCCTCGCGATGCTTGCGCCCTGAGGCGCACGCGCCTGCGTCCCCCTAGACGACTAGGCTCAGCATCGACTCGTCTCGCGAGACTTCGCGATACAGGGTGTCGCGCTCGACCGGCTCACGGCCCGCTTCGCGTATCTGCCGCAGCAGCTGACTGCGTCGCAGGGCCTGCGGCGTAGTCGCGCCCGCGTCGTGGTAGATCTTCTCTTCGACGACCGTGCCGTCGAAGTCGTCCGCGCCGAAGCGCTGGGCCACCTGCGCGATCTTGGGGGTCATCATCACCCAGTACGCCTTGATGTGCGGGAAGTTGTCGAGCAAGAGGCGGGCCACGGCGATCGCGCGAATGTCCTGGAGCCCCGAGGTCATGGGCAGGTGACTCATGGGCGTGTTCGCGGGATGGAAGGCCAGTGGAATGTAGGTTTGGAACCCACCCGTGTCGTCCTGCAGCGCTCGAAGACGCAGCAAGTGGTCGACGCGGTCCTCCTCGGTCTCGATGTGGCCGTAAAGCATCGTTGCGTTGGACTTGAGGCCGAGGCCGTGCGCGGTTCGCGCTGTCTCGATCCACTCGTTGCCGTCGATCTTGTGGTCGCAGATGATGCGACGCACGCGCTCGTTGAAGATCTCGGCGCCGCCACCGGGCAGCGAGTCGACGCCCGCGTCGCGCAGACGCTCGAGCGTCTCGCGGATTGAGATCTTCTCGCGCCTGGCGAGATAGCCGATCTCGACCATCGTCAGGGCTTTGAGATGCACTGCGGGGAAGCGCTCCTTCAGCCCGCGGAACATTTGGGCGAACCAGTCGATGCCCAGCTCCGGATGCAGGCCGCCGACGACGTGGAACTCTGACACAGCCTCGCTGTACCCCACGCCGGCCGTGTGCCAGACCTGCTCGAGGGACATGGTGTAGGCAGTGGGGTTGCGCTTCTGCTTGCCGAAGGCGCAGAGCTTGCAGGCCGCCACGCAGACATCGGTGGGATTGATGTGGCGGTTGACGTTGAAGTACGTCCGGTTGCCATTCATCCGCTCCCGGACGATGTTCGCGAGGTAGCCCACGGTGAGCACGTCGGGGGAGCGGTAGAGGGCGACGCCGTCATGGAAGGACAGCCTCGTCCCGGCCAGGACCTTATGCGCCACTGGCGCCAGTGACTTGTCTGCGATTCTTGGAAGCACCGTATCTGGGGCCTCAGGCTACCATTCTCGCTCAGCTGGACCTCCTTGCGCGTTGATCCGCAACGGAGGTTGTGGCGGTGCGGGCTGCGATCTCCGTGGCCTAGAAGCCTTCGTTCGGTGCGGTGCGGGGCAGACCCGAGTAGTGCACATGCACCAGCGCCCATCTTCCGTCCATACGCTCGAAGACCTGCGTTTCACGCCCCTTCGTGTTGATCTCGACCCCATCCGCCTGCCGTGTGGCGGTGAACTCCCAGTTGAGGAGCACAACCGCGGAATCGCCGAACATGTGGGCGACGACATCCTTCACGGTCAGCGTGCGCTGCGAGAACGTCGCGCCCATCGTGCGGCTGTAGAAGTTGTGCGCGATCTCACGCCATCCGCGCTCCTCGCCTCGCGGATGGACCAAAGTCGAGTCCTTGCTCTCCAGCCAGACCTCGGCGCCCATTTCCGTGTCGGCAAGGCTGATCGACTCGGCGTACTTCTCGACTAGACCTCGAATCTCCGCCTCCGACGCCTGTGGGTCGGGTGCGGTTTTGGCGCAGCCTGCCAGCAGAAGCAGGGCGGCAAGGCAGGTTCTCACAAGCATGGGTTCATTGCATCACAGCGTTCTCAATGCCCCATGCGTCTCGCACCCGCGCCCACGGTCTTCGGCAGATCCGGCCGTGTCCGAGCCGGAGGGACGCAAGTCGCCGACGACGATGGCAGTGGCGCCCCTGGGCGTTGGATTCAGCGCGTGGTGTCCATGATCAGAACACCCGCACGACGCCGCCTTCCACGCGAAATCTCTTGTAGGTGTAGAGCGTGAGGTTTGAGTCGCGGTCCTCGCGGATGATCGAGATGGAAGGCGAGAAGCCCATGTACTGGATGAGTCGGTTGTGGATCGCGATTCTGGAGAACCAGTGGTCGGTCGATGGTGGATCGGGGCTGAAGATGGTGTTGGGCTGGTCGAAGGTGGTCTGGTAGAACTGCTGCGCGGCGGAGACGGTGAATCCGAGCGGCAAGTCGTAGTTGACAGCAATCCCAGCCCATCTGTTGAGGTGGCGCGTCGTGACGCGGTCCGTGTTCTCCCGCCCGGTTCCGCCCATGAATCGTATGCCCAGCGAAGGCAGCAGGGAGTAGTTCAGCCAACCCACGCCGTTCCAGCTGAGCCCCGGCTTCCCGATCGGTCCCTCAAGTCCCAAGGCCTGCTGCATCGAAGCCTCAGTGGTGCCGCCGACGGCAATCCTCTGAGTAATCAAGCGCAGTCCTTCCAAGCGCAGGCCCCATTGGCGGCTGTACGGCTGGCCGTTGACCGCTCGCTGATCCGCCTGCATCAGTACGCTGAACTGTCCGGTCCGGCTGACAAAGCGCGGGCCAACATAGAGGCCGTAGTTGGAGTCGTCGAAGTTTCCGCCGGAATAGTCGCGGCGGTAGATCGAGCCACCCATCCGCAGCAACGCCGTGCTGCCGGGCACGAATTTCATCCAACGCAGGGGCCTCTGGACCTCGCCGCTGATCGTGCCGACGACACCGATGCCGCTCCTTGCGCGCGCATCTTCGTCAAGCTGGAACGGCAGACCGAAGATGCTGACCGTCTGGGCCGAGGTGGAGGTGTTGACATTGGTGTCCGGGGCCAAGGCGAGGGTGAGGCTCCCCTGAGCCCGCTTGCGCGCTCGACAGATGCGAATAAACTGCCGGACGTTGAAGATGACTTGCGGTGGGATGTCCTGGCCGATTACGCGCAGGAAGTGCTGCTCAGCTGCCCAGCAGTCGTCGCCGAGCAGGTGCTTGACCAGGTTCTTCGGCGGCGCCGTGCAGTTGCCACGCGAAAACAGAGCGCGTCCTAGCTCGAGTCGGACGCGCATCCTGCTGGGGTCCTTGACGAGCATGCCGCGGAATGACCGGACAGCCAGGTTGTAGTTGTCCTTGACTTCGTCGCTCTTGCGGCCTGCGGCCCTAACCGCGCCAGCGTCGGCGGATGCGAGCGCTGCCAAGCCCATCGAGAACGTTGCTTGTTCGGAGTCGGGCCGGGCCTCTGCGACCGGTCGGATGATCGAGAGCGCCTCTGCGCTTCGGTTCTGGTTGAGCAGACGCTCGGTGGCAAGCACGGCGGCGGTCACCTGCTCGTCCGTTGGCGCGTTCTCGTCGACTGCCGAGGCCTGCAGGAGGCCCGCCGTCAGAACGCACGCCGTCGCTGCGTTGAGTACGATCCGTTGTCCGGTGGATGGCTTCCATCCGCCGGCAGTCTCTTGGCTGGCCTGTCGCGCCCCTCGGCGCGGTAGCGAGCCGATGTACCGCGAGTAGAATGCCCCTGTTCGCCTCCAGGGGAGGCGGGGCAAGGCACCGAATACCATTTCGAGTCTTGTCTTCGAGCCGCGTGAGCGCGGAACGAGTTTCTATGCGGGCGAACTCGCCCGAAGCGTGGCAGCGTCTGGTGCGCCTTGAGTGTTGAACATTGGTCCGATTCCCCTTGTGGCCAGCGCCTCCGGGCCACTCCTTAGCCCATCCGTCGCTTGCCGATTCCTTGTGGTTGCTGACAGTCTCATTGTAGCCCGGCGCTCGGTTCCCGAAGGCCGTTGGAGTGGTTTCGGGGCCGTCATCCGAACTGCTGACACCCTCCGTGCGGCCCGTGCTGACCGGCGGCCATCGATCGCTCGACAGTGCGCCAAAGGACTCTCCGGAAAGGCTTAATTGATTGGACGCCAGTTCCCTGCGATTCGTGAGGAACGGATCAAGCCATGAGCACCACTAGCGGCGTTCGTGGGAGTGCCGGCAGCCGGGACCATCGAACTGGAAGGGGCCGGCCCTACTGCCGCTCGTTCTTGATCTGCTGCTGGTACAGGCCGTCCAGTCGCTCGATCGCCGCCAGGAATCCGTCCGGGTCCACGAACGTGTCGGGGCTGTACGCCTGCCCGGGACTGTACTTGTCGTGCAGTCCGTACTGTGATCCGTGCGCTGCGACCCAGACGTCCGCCTTCAGAGCCCGCTGGCGCGCGAATGTGATGGCGAAATCGTCCGCGACGCCGGGGTAAGTCGGATCCTTTACAAGGCGCTTGCCTTGGTTGATCGTCCCCATGTTGGCGATCACCACCGTGTAGGTGCGACCGCCCTCCTGGACCGTCATGACATAGCTGGAACTGCCCTCTGTGTGGCCCGGGGACTCTAGGACCTCGAGTCGGGTCGTCCCGAGTTCGATGACTTCTCCGTGGGCGATGACCCTGTCGACTTCGACGGGCTTGAACGACTGCCTGCCGCCGAAGTGGGGATCGCTGAATCCGCCGTCCTGCAGGACGCGGGCATCACCCTTCGTCGCCCACATCTGGGCACCGGTTATCTGCTTGATCTCGGCGAGGGCCGCAGTGTGGTCCCAGTGCGCCTGCATCGTGAGCAGGATCTTGACGTCCTCCAGCCGGAACCCGACCGCCTCGATGTTGCTGCGTATCATCGCCGTCGAGTTCTCTAAGGCCGTATTGACGAGTACGTGGCCCTCATCGGACGTGACTAGGAACACGCCGAGGTCGTACGTTCCTACGGCGTAGAGGTTGCCGATCACACGGTGGCCCGGAAACGGCCTGCTCCAGCCCTCCGGTTGTGCGGCCAGGGGCATGGCTGTGGCGGCGACTAGGATTGCGATGGCAACTCGATGCATGCCGACAAGTATGACCCCGTGTCGATCGATGGAGGGCCGCGACGTGCTAGGTCTGTGTCGAGGCAAGCCACAGGTCGGTTGCCCAGAACACCAGGAAAAGCACGCTCACCCAGCCGTTGACCGCAAAGAACGCGGCGTTGACACGAGTGAGGTCGTCCGCGCTCACCAGACTCTGCTCGTACGTCAGCAGTGCGCCGACGAGGATCACGCCTGCGAGCGCAGCCCAGCCCAGCCCATGCGCGTACCAGGCGGCCAGCAGCAGGATCACCATCGCGACGTGAAGCAGGCGCGAGACAACGAGCGCTGGGCCGATGCCGATCCAGGCCGGCAGGGAGTGCAGGCGCTCGGTGCGGTCGAACTCAGTGTCCTGGCATGAGTAGATGATGTCGAAGCCAGCCGTCCAGAGCATGACCGCCGCCGACAGGGCAAGGATCGACGTGTCCAGAGTGCCTCGAATAGCGATCCACGCGGCTGCTGGGGCGATGCCCAGCGATGCCCCTAGCACCATGTGCGCCAAGGGGGTGAACCGCTTGGTGTAGGAGTAGCCCAGCACCACCGCCAGTGCAATGGGACTGAGCTTCAGGCAGAGTGGATTGAGCTGGCCGGCCGCCGCTGCGAACAGCAGGCAGGAACAGACGACGAACCCGGCGGCGAACCGTTTCGAGAGCTTGCCGGCCGGCAGTGCACGGCTTGACGTGCGGGGGTTGCGCGCGTCGATTGCGGTGTCCACCAGCCGATTGAACGCCATAGCCGCGGACCGCGCTGCGACCATGGCCGTGACGAGCCAGGCGAGCTTCTCCACCGCCTCCGTCGATCCAAGGCCACTGTTGCGTAACGCCAGCAGAGCTGCCGTCAGGGCAAACGGGAGAGCGAAGACCGAGTGCTGGAACTTGATGGTGTCGAGAACCACGCTGGTCTGGCGAAGGAATCGGCGCATTATCCGGTGTTGATCAGGTCCGCCAGGGCCCGACCGCGGTCGGCCTGACGCATGAGGCTTTCCCCGACCAGGAAGCCTTGGTATCCCGCGTCAAGCAGGGTGCGCAGATCGCGGTTGGTGCGGATGCCGCTCTCACTGATCCGGAGTACATCCTCCGGAAACTCCCGAGCTAGTTCCAATGAAGTCTGCAAGGAGACCTCCATGGTCTTGAGGTTGCGGTTGTTGACGCCCACCAGATCCGCGCCCGCCGCGAGCGCTCTCTCGAGTTCGGAGCCGTCATGCACTTCCACGAGAGCGTCGAGCCGCAGTTCCTTGGCGGCGGCAAGTAGCTCCCGCAGCTCCTCGTCGTCCAGCACGGCGACGATCAGGAGGATGCAGTCGGCGCGTCGGGCGGACGCCTGCAGAAGGTGGTAGCGGTCCAGCGTGAAGTCCTTGCGCAGCACGGGCAGCCGCGTCGCCAAGCGCGCGGTCACAAGGTCGTCCAGCGAACCGCGGAAGAACTGCCGGTCGGTCAGAACCGACAGCGCCGCCGCTCCCGCCGACTCGTAGCTGCGGGCGATCTTCGCTGGATCAAAGTCATTTGCGATCAGGCCCGCGGACGGAGAGGCCTTTTTGATCTCGGCGATCACCGCCGGGCGCTTGGATGCGAGTGCGGCACGAAACCCGCGGCGTTCGGGGATGGGTCTGCGCTCCAGTTCCTCTTGGCGCACAAGCGCCCGCTCCGAGACCAGTTCGGCCTGCTTGCGGACGACGATCTGTTCAAGGACCGTCAGTTCGCGGACGCTCATCCCATGTACAGGCCGCCACTGACGTTCAGCACGTGTCCGGTGACGTAGCCAGCGTTCTCGCTGGCGAGGTAGCAGACCGCCGCGGCCATTTCCTTAGCCTCGCCCATGCGGCCCATCGGCACGGAGGCCACCATACGCTCTAGAGTCGCCGGGTTCATTTGATCTGTCATCTCCGTCCTGACGAATCCAGGCGCCACGGCGTTGACGGTGATGCCCCGTGTGGCCAGTTCCAAGGCGAGCGACCGTGTCATGCCCACCAGGCCCGCCTTGGATGCACTGTAGTTTGCCTGTCCGACGTTGCCCGAGAGACCGGCGACGGACGTCACGTTGATGATGCGCCCCCACCGACTCCGGACCATGCCGCGCAGCACGGCGCGGGCGCAGCGGAAGCTTCCGGTCAGGTTCGTGTCGAGCACTCGCTGCCAGGCGTCGTCCTTCATGCGCATCGCAAGTCCATCGGCGGTGATGCCGGCGTTGTTGACTAGGATCCCGATCCGCTTGCCGTGCGCCGCCGCCATCGCATTGACCGAAGCTGCGTCTCGCACGTCGAGCGCGATGGCCTCCGCGCTCCGACCGTTCCCTTCGATCTCCACAACCAGCGTCTCCAGCTTGTCGACCTGGCGGGCGCCAGCGATCACGTGATGGCCCTCCTCCGCCAGAGCGAGGGCGATCGCCCGGCCGAGACCCTGGCTTGCGCCCGTGACGAGCGCGGTTCGTGGCGTCATGCGGCAATCCCCTCCAGACTGCTGGTGTTGTGCGTCGTCGAGGTCTTGATGGACCGATCGATCGCGCGGACCAGACCTGCCAGCACGCGACCGGGCCCGACTTCGATGCAGCGCGACACGCCGTTGTCTCGCAGGCAACGGATCGTGCGCTCCCACTGCACCGGGTTCGGAATCTGCTGCTTGAGGCCCACCCGCACTTCGTCTGCGGTGCGCACGATGGCTGCCTGCCAGTTGTTGACGAGCGGGACGACGGGATCCTGCAATGCCACGGCGTCTAGATCAGCCTCCATCGCCGCCTTGGCAGGCTCCATGAGCGGACAGTGGAACGGCGCACTCACTGGAAGGCGCACTGCTCGTTGCGCACCTGCAGGCCTTGCGGCCTCGATGGCACGGTCAACCGCTGCGGCGTGCCCCGCAATGACGATCTGTTTCGGAGAGTTTAGGTTCGCCGGAACCACAATCTCACCCTGCGCCACCTGTTCGCACAACTGCTGCGCCGCGCTTCCGCTGATGCCCAGGAGGGCGGCCATCGCCCCGACGCCCAGAGGCACCGCTTCCTGCATGCACTGTCCACGCTTGCGCACCAAGCGGATCGCGTCCGCGAACTTGATCGAACCTGACGCGACTAGGGCGGAGTACTCGCCAAGGCTGTGGCCTGCGACGAACTGCGGTTGCACGCCGCGCTCGCGCAGTACTGCAGAGGTGGCCACGGAAGCTGCCAAGATTGCCGGCTGCGTGTTCGCGGTCTGGCGTAGGGCATCATCCGGCCCCTCGAAGCAGAGCTTGGAGATGGAGAAGCCGAGTGCCTCGTCGGCCTCCTCGAAGACAGCGCGTGCCTCCGGGAAGCGATTGACGAGATCACGCCCCATGCCGACTGCCTGCGAACCCTGTCCGGGAAAGAGGAATGCCGTCGCAGCCATGGGCGTACGATCAGGCCTAGAGTGTAGCAACCGGCCCGTGCCCGAACTCTCCCCCCCCCCCCCCTCGCACCCGTAGTGCCAAGGAGTTCAAGCACCGTCTCGAGAGGCTTGAATCGGCGGCGGCTGCGAGAATCAGACCTGTGCGGGCCAATCTGGCGATCGAGAAGCTGGTATACGGCGGTACGGGTCTGGCGCGGCACGGTGACACGACCGTCCTGGTGCCACATGTCCTTCCGGGCGAGCGCGTTGATGTCGACTTTCAGCCGAGGCGTGGCGTGGCGCACGGCATCCCCGTTGCGTGGTCGAAATCGTCGAGTGAGCGTTGCGACGCCCCCTGTCCCGTGTACGGGAGTTGTGGAGGATGCCATTACCAGCACATGCACTACGAGGCACAGACCGCGAGGAAGCGGGAGATCCTTGTCGAGACGCTGCGTCGCATCGGTGGCATTCGCTGGGATCGGGAGACGCCGGTGGTCCAGGCCGAACCATGGGGCTATAGGAATCGTCTGCAGATCCGCTTGGACTGGCAGCACGGGAGACCAGTCGCCGGCTTCTTCGCTGCTCGTTCCCACCGGCTGGTCGCAACGCAGGCCTGCGCCCTTGCTTCCCCGGCCCTCGCCAAGGCTCTGACGACCCTCACGGGCTTGCTGCGCCGGCCGCGGTTCCCGAGGGGACTGAGGACAGTGGAGCTGTTCGCGAACGAGCATGACTTGCAGGTAAACCTGCCGCGCAATACCGCATCCCTGCCGAAGCGGTTCTGGAAGGTTTGGGGCGAGCGACTCGGTGTGGCCGGTCCGGGGTCGCCATTGGTCGTTGGGTGTGGCCCCGATGCGCTGCGCGTCAGCGGGCGTTCGTTCTTCCAGGTCAATCGCTTCCTCGCGCCCAGGCTGGCGGAGGTCGCGACGGCAGGTGCCGAAGGGGCACTTGCAGTGGACCTGTATTGCGGCGTTGGGTTGATCACGCTGCCGCTCGCGAGACGGTTCCGGGAGGTCGTCGGCGTGGACGCGTCCGGATCTGCGGTGCGAGACCTACAGAGCAATGCCAGCCGAGCTCGGCTGCGGTTAGGTGCCGTTCAGATGGATGTTGGTGCGTTCCTGGCCAGCTATCAGGGCCGGCCGGACCTGATCGTGGCGGATCCTCCTAGGGCCGGTCTTGGCCCCGCGGTGGTAGGGGATCTCGTCAGGGTCGGTGCCTCATCGCTGCGCATCGTGTCCTGCGATCCGGCCACGCTGGCGAGGGACTTGAAGGCCCTTGTCGCTGGCGGCTACGCCTTGGATCGGCTCACTGTCGTGGACATGTTTCCGCAGACCTACCACATCGAGACCGTGGCCGCCCTCCACAGGACGTAGAGGTGGCTTAGGTCAGGATGTCGCGTATGACGGTGCCGTGCACGTCCGTCAGGCGATAGTCGCGCCCTCCAAAGCGGTAGCTCAGGGTCTCGTGGTCGAGACCGAGCAGGTGCAGGACGGTCGCGTGCAGGTCGTGGACGGTGCACTGGTTCTCGACGACGCGGTAGCCGTACTCGTCGGTCTGGCCGTAGACGAAGCCCTTCTTCACGCCGCCGCCGGCGAGCCACATGCTGAAGCCGTACGGATTGTGGTCCCGTCCCGCCGTGCCCTGTGCAAACGGGGTGCGTCCGAACTCGCCGGAGAAGATCACCAGTGTGTGCTCGAGGAGTCCGCGCTGCTTCAGATCCGTGAGCAGAGCAGCGACGGGCTGGTCCACGGTCAGACCGTTCGCTCCGTGACCCAGCTCCAGTCCCCCGTGCTGGTCCCAAGGATTGCCCATCCCGTCGGACTTGCCTGGCGTGTTGACCATCGTGAGCTCCACGAACCGGACCCCGCGCTCGACCAAACGGCGGGCCAGCAGGCACTGCTTGGCATAGGACACGGTGGACGGATTGGTCGAATCCAAGCCGTACATCTTGCGCGTGGCCTCGCTCTCGCTTCCTAGGTCCACAAGCTCGGGCACGGCGCTCTGCATGCGATACGCCGTTTCGTAGTTGGCGATCGCTGCCTCGACCGGCTCGAAGTCGCCGATGCGGTTCCGGAATTCCTCATCCATGCGCCGCACGAAGTCGAGCTGCCGTCGCTGCTGGGCGTCGGGCACTGACGGGACGATGTTGCGCAGAGGCTCGGGGCGGCCGGGATGGATCAGGGAGGCTTGGTTGACCGACGGCAGGAACCCGTTGCCCATCATGGCGATGCCGCCGTGCGGTATGCCGCCTCCGCCGGTGACCACGAAGCCGGGCAGGTCTTGGTTCTCAGTCCCAAGGCCGTACGTCACCCAAGCGCCCATGCTGGGGAAGCCCGCGAAGGGCAAGCCACAGTGGAAGTAGTAGTTGCCCTGGGCGTGCTCCATGAACTTGGCCGTCATTGAGCGCACGACGCACAGCTCGTCCACGTGCTCGCCGATGTGCGGGAACAGGTCGCTGACTGGTATGCCGCTCTCTCCACGCGGCTTGAACTCCCAGGGGCTGGGGAAGATGTTGCCGTCCTGGTTGAACATCGTCCGTTCGGTCTTGAACGGCATCGGATCGCCCGCCTCTTTAGTCAGCCGGGGCTTGGGGTCGAAAGAGTCCACATGCGACATGCCGCCGGACATGTAGCAGAAGATGACGTTGCGCACTCTTGGCTGGAAGTGCGGCGCACTGGAGGATCCAGCCTCTTCGGCCATCAGCGCCCGCGCGGCCAGCAGGCCGAACCCGGTCGACGTCGCAGCCAGCATGTCGCGGCGGCTGTACCGCCTCGGAAACGGCTGCAGGTGCCTATCGGACATAGACGAACTCCTTGAAGTTGAACATGGCGTGCGCGAAGGATCGCCAGACGGGCTTGGCCTGCAGCACGTCTCGCTCCGCGATGTTGTTCTCATCCGCTAGGACTGCTACGAAAGCGCGTGCGTCCTCAAGCTCCGCGGACTCCGGTTCGCGTCCGAGCACCTTCACGAACATGTAGCGCAGCCGGCTGTCGAGCGAATGCCCCTCGCCCTTGGCAAGACTGTCGCCCCAAGCCGTCGACGCGTCGAGCACGAACGGGCTGTTCATGAGCATGAGCGACTGCGCCGGCACGTTGGTCACGTCGCGCCGACCGCGGGTTGTGGATGGCGTTGGTCGGTCGAAGACCTCGAGCAGGGGATTCGTGCGATTGCGCCGCACCTCCTGGTAGACGCTGCGGCGGTCGTTGCCATACTCGATGCCCTCGGGCGGAGGCCCTTGGGAATACATCTTGCGCCTGTCGCCATACGACCCGTACATGGTGATGTCCAGCCGACCGGAGACCGCCAGAAGGGCATCGCGGATGGCCTCAGCGTCGAGACGTCGCACGGGCATGTGCTGGACTAGGGCGTTCAGCGGATCCCGTTCCCTCGCCTCTGCGGAACCCATGCTGGCCATGCCATATGCCCGGCTGGTGACGATGCGCTCGACAAGCTTCTTGAGCGACCAGCCGTCCTCCACGAATCGGGAGGCGAGGTAGTCGAGCAGCTCAGGGTGGGAAGGTCTCTCCCCAAGGGCGCCGAAGTTGTCCGGCGTGGCCACGATTCCCCGTCCGAAGAGCTTCTGCCAGACTCGGTTGACCATCACACGCGCAGTCAGTGGGTTGTCGGTCCGGATCACATCCTCGGCGAGTCGCAGCCGCACGCTGGTGGGCTCGGTGTAGGGCGAGCTGCCAATTGCGGTCAGGAACTGTCGCGGGACTACGTGTCCAGGCTTGCTGGCCACACCCCTGACAAGCAGCGGCTGGTCCGGGGATCCCTCGTCGATGACGCTCGGGAAGCGCTGCGGCACCGTGATCCTGGCCTCCAGCTTCCGGTACTGCTCCACCAGCGGCTTGGCCGTCGCGAGGTCGTCCAAGGCACGCGGCAGCAGGTCCCGGCGCACGAAATAGTCGAGGAAGGCAGCTTGCCTGTCGCCAAGCCTGTCGTCGCGCCATGCCTTCACTGCGTCGACAAGGACCGCGGCTGTCAGTCCAGCGAGAGCGTCTGCGGACTTCGGCGCCGGGGCCGCCAGCATCTCCAGGACCGGCTCGACCGTCGCACGCGGAAGCTCCTTGCCGTTGTGGAGGGCCACGGCGGCTGCTCCGATGGCGGATCGGCCCGCATCTGGGCGCGTCGGACGCGGCTTCTTCTGGGAGTCGATCGGATCCAGAGAGAAGTTCGTTGAGTCGTCCCGGGTGGTGAACTCGACGTAGGCTGTGAAGCCCTTCCAGAACGTCGTGTCCCAGCGCCACCAGCGCATCTCGTCGCTGCGGGGGCTGTACCGCTGGTGGTAGATGCCACCGAGGGGCAGCGGGTAGTTCTCGATCATCAGTCTGGCGAAGCTGGTGTCTCCGCCTAGGACCTTCACGCTGACGGCGTCGGTGTCGATCTTGAATCGCGGTGACTGCAAGACTCCGGCATGCTTGTCCGAGAGCAGGTGAGTGTAGACGCCGCGGGGATAGATGCCCTCAATCGCTAGGTCACCCTCGGGAGCGATGGCGAACTCGCCTGGCGCCGACGGCTTGTCGGCCACGTTCGTGCCGTGCCGCAGCCAGCCGTCGTAGTCCTCCGCCCCTAGGTCCCAGATGCGCTCGAAGTGCTCAGCGTTGAATGCTCTGCGGGCCTGGATGTCCCGCTCCCAGCGGTCCTGCGTCTGTCTCCAGGCGTGCCCAAGCGCCTCACCGTCCAAGTCACGCAACTCCAGCCAGACGTGCAATGGACTGGCCTCGTCGCAAGCCGCTTCCTCGATCGCCCTTCGGAGCACCGTGTCGGTGTCGTCGGTCAGCTTCAGCGCCAGGGCTTTGGCGGATTCGATCCATGTTCCAGCCAAGGCGGATCGGATGTCGTCCTTGAGGTCGCCCAGTGCCTCGGCGTCCGCCCGCATGGCCTGCGGCGTCTCCACGGTGCGCATCGTCGGCCGAGCGCCGTAGAACACGCCAAACAGCGCGTAGTAGTCGTCCTGACTGATGGCGTCGAACTTGTGGTCGTGACACCGTGCACAGGCGACAGTCATGCCTTGGAAGGTCTTCGAGAACACATCGATCTGGTTGTCCGTCCACTTGATCCGCTCCTCCCAGGGATCGACGGGCTGGTACCCGAGTTCGCCTAGACGTAGGTGGGCGGTTCCGAGTACCGACTCGTTGACCCTGCCGTCCGCGCTCATGCGCGGATCTTCGAGCAAGTCGCCGGCGAGGTGCTCCTGAACGAGCTGGTCGTAGGGAGTGTCTCCGTTGATGGCGCGGATCAGGTAGTCGCGGTACTGCCATGCGTGCTCCACCTGTGGGTCGCCCTCGCTGCCGTGGGAGTCCGCGTACCGGACCCAGTCCATCCAGTGGCGGGCCCAGCGCTCGCCGAATCGTTCCGAGTCCAGCATTCGCTGTACGACGGAGGCGTAGGCGTGCGGGGACTCGTCGGCCACGAACGCGGCAACCTCGCTCGGTGTCGGCGGCAGGCCGGTCAGGTCGAACGAGAGCCGTCGGATGAGCGTGCGTCGGTCGGCGTCGGCCGCGGGCTGCAGGCCCTCGGTTTCCAGACGCGCCAGTAGGAAGCGGTCCGCCGGAGTCCTAGCCCAGGATCCATTCCGCGGATTGGGTGGAGAAGGGTCGCGAACCGGTTGCCATGCCCAGTGCTCCGCCTTGCGCGTCTCCAGATCGAACGCCGTCGCGGGATCCGCGCCGCTGTCACCCGCCTCCGGCCACGGCGCCCCCATGCGGATCCAGGTTGCGACCGTCTCGATCTGCTCGTCCGGGAGGCGTCCAGTCGGGGGCATCACGGTCGGCTGCCCGCGCAGCAGGTGCATGATCCGGCTCTCCGCTGGCTTGCCGGGAACCAGGGCCGGGCCGGAATCGCCGCCTTGCAGGACGGCCTCCAACGTGTCGAGCCGCAGACCTGCGAGCGGTGGATCGAGCTTGGCGCTGTGGCAGGCGAAGCACTGCTCCGCAAGGAGCGGCCGGACTTCGGTCTCGAAGAACGCTATTCGATCCGCGGGGCTCTCTGCGGCCTGCGAGACGGTCGCTGGCAGGCACAAGAGGAGGGCGAACAGCAGGCCCAACCTCGCGAAGGTTCTCGACCAGAGTACGGGCGTCATGGCATCTCGGTCACAATATGGCTATCATGTCAGTTTACGAGGATTCGATCACCAAGCAGAATCGGAAGTTGCCTCCACTGCACCTGATCACTCGTCAGCCCAAAAAGCACAAAGGTTGATCGCCTTGGTCGCGCAAGCGCTGCCTTGGACCGCGGTTGGATGGCTGACGAAGTATGACAATTGCAAATTTTTTGTAGTAATGTAGCAACAAGACTTCGCATTCTAGGCCATATCGACTAGATACATCCGCCGTTGCAGGCAACATCGCTGCCACCTCGTGTCGCTGGGCAAGAATCGCAAGGAGATCGGAACGGTGCAGATCCCACTGAGACAGGCGTCGCCACCCGTGCCCTTGGTTCAAGTAGATGAATCGGCGTTCGAAGCGCTTTGCATCCTGCGTTGGCTGGGAGAGGATCCGGTGCGCGCCGGAACTGTCGCGTGCGGAGGTGCGCGGTGAGCAGCTTGGTCAATGACCGCGAATTCATGGGCGTGCCCCATTCGGGCGTGGGAGAAGGATTCGGAGACTTCGTTGTGGGCGGTGTCAGCGGCTCCCAGAACGACGCGAGGTACTGGATCCCGCCAGGTGGTTCGGCGACCGTGGGGGGCTACGACATCGGCGACTTGGTCTATGTGGGAGCCATCGGTGCCGCCGATCAGACCGAGGACCTTGCGAACTGCATGATTGATCCCGATCTGCATGTGGCTTCCAGGGCACCATCCGACACCGCTGCGTTCTTCTCCTACTACTCGACCTACACAGACTTCAGTCCGTCGGAGCGGCGGGCGTATCTGCAGTGGCTCGCGTCGGGCCGGCGCGACCCGGGTGTTGCGACGCCGTGCGTGCGTCTCTACGTCTCGGCGATCGAGCATCGACTGCTCATGGGCAGGGCCGACAAGCGGGAGACGTTGGCGTTGCTGGCGGAGCTTCGCCGGATCCAGGAGACCTACCGCGAGGACGACGACTTGGCGAGGGACCTGGCGGCGATCCTGCAGATCGAGTCAGTCTTCCAGTCGGAGCGCTACACCCCAGACCCGAAGGCGTACCTGCGAGGCCACGAGGTGGGCATGAGCCTGCCGCTCTCGGTGGCATTGGGAAAGCGCGTGGCGGACGGAGAGCCGCTTCCGGGCCAGTGGCTGCTTTGCTGGTGGCTGGCATCGGTCGGCCGCCCCGTTCCGCCACACCTTCGTCGGCACGTCGATCCGTTCCTGAAGCTATTCGAACTGCGTCTGGCGCAGATGTTCCCTAGGGGCTACACCGTGCGGCCGCCGTCGCGCCAGCTGACGTGGACGTACACTTCCACGGACTACAGTCGAACCCGCGACTTCGACGAAGAGCTGAGGAACGTGCCCGATGTGACGCGACTCTCTCGTCCCCTCGCGCTGGCGGGCCAGATCGTCGCGAAATGCGGGGAGGATCTTGGCCCCTATGCCCGACTGCTGCAGCGGCGGCCAAGAGCCAAGGGTACATTCGAGGCCCTGCTGTTCCTGCCCAGCGACCTCGCTTTGGAGATCGGCCACCCGAGCCTGGACCGACTGCGGCAGTGGGTGCAGGAGACCATCGGCAAGCGCGACGGTGTTGGACTGGTCGACGACCTGCTGGAGTGCAGCGAAGGAGCTAGAATGCGCAAAGTCCAGCCCACGAAACTAAAGCGGGCCGAACAGGCGCTGGGTCTCCTGGGGTACGGACTGGCTCCCAGTCCTGGCATCTGCGACCAGCTCATCAGGCTCCGTGATCCGATTGCGGTGTTTCCAGCCCGCAGCAAAGGTTCGGACAAACGCCATCGGCCCAAGTACGAGTTGGCGCTGACGACGTTGCGCTGCGCCGTGTTCGTGGCGTTGGCTGACGGCCGCCTGTCGGAGCAAGAGCGGTCAGTGATGGAAGCCTTCATTGACGGCACGGGCCTGCCCGAAGGGCTGCGCGATCGCCTGCGTGCCGACGTTCGCTGGCTTGCGGCGCGCAACTCGGGGCTGCTCGCGCTGCGCAATCGTTGCGAGGACCTGAAGCCGGATCCGCTCAAGCGCATCCGCGAGCTGGCCGTCGAGGTCTCCACGGCGGAAGGACTGGCGCAGCCCCTCGCGGTCAAAGCGGTTCAGAAGCTATACGGCATCACCGGCAAGTCCGCCAACGACGCCATTTCAGGCATTCACCGAGCGGTTGGCCACGCTTCCAGCCGCAAAGTGGGTCCCCGAGCGACCGGACGCTTCCGACGCCGGAGCGACCGCAGCCGCACTGCCGGATCGGGTTCTCTTGACGTGCTTCTGGATGCGGGGCGGATCTCCGCAATTCAGGAGGACACGCAGAAGGTTTCTGCCGTGCTGTCGGAAGTCTTCGCGGACGAGGCGTCGGCGTCGGCGGAGGGTGCCGTGGCGGCGCGGGGAACCGCGACCGACGGCCCGCTTGCCATGCTTGACGACGCGCACCGTCAGCTAGTGGTTCGCCTGCTAGAGCAACAATCTTGGACCGGGGATGCGCTGGCTGCGCTAGCCGTGGAGTTCGGCCTCATGCCCGGAGGGGCTCTGGAAGCCGTCAACGAATGGTCGTACGAGCACTTCGACGACGCACTGCTCGACGAGGACGAAGAGATCCTCGTCAATACCGAGGTGGCCGAGCTGATTCAGGCTCATGGCGCCAGTGACTCCAATGCGAACCTGTAGCATTCGTCGCCGTGAGCGCGACACGATCGTGCAGGCTCTGCGGGCGGGCATGGTCCCGCGCCTCGGTCTGCAGCACATCCAAGTTGGCCGCGTGCGCGAGGTCGAGGAGATGCTCGGCGACATCGCGCGCATCAAGGAGGGCGGCTCGTCCATCCGATTCGTGATCGGCGAGTACGGGTCCGGCAAGACGTTCTTCCTCAATCTCGTGCGGCTGGTCGCGCTCGAGAAGGGCCTGGTCACGATGTCGGCCGACCTTGCGCCGGACCGGAGGCTGCACGCCACGGGCGGCCAGGCACGGTCACTGTTCGCGGAGCTGACGCGGAACATGTCGACGCGCACCAAGCCCGACGGGAGCGCACTGCCGTGCGTCGTGGAGCGATTCGTCTCGCTGGCGATCCGCGATGCCGGAGAGGGCGGCGATGTCAACGCCCTGATCCGTAGCCGTCTGGCCCACCTCGAGGAGTACGTCGGCGGCTACGACTTTGCCACCGTGGTTGCGCGCTACTGGCAGGGCCATGAGGCGGGGAACGAGCGGCTCAAGGCGGATGCACTGCGCTGGCTGCGGGCCGAGTTTCTCACGCGCAGCGACGCCCGGAACGCGCTTGGCGTCAGGTCGATCATCAACGACGGCAATGTCTACGATCACATCAAGCTGTTCTCTGGATTCGTCCGCGTGGCGGGCTATGGCGGCCTCGTCGTCGTGCTGGACGAGATGGTCAATCTTTACAAACTTGTCAACAGCCGTGCCCGAAATGTGAACTACGAGCAGGTCCTGCGCATCTTCAACGACGTGCTGCAGGGCAGTGCGTCGCACCTTGGATTCCTCATGGGCGGCACGCCTGAGTTTCTGATGGACACCCGTCGAGGCCTCTACAGCTATCCCGCCCTGCAGTCGAGGCTGGCGGCAAACACCTTCGCTCGCGACGGTCTGGTGGACCACTCCGGGCCCGTGATGCAGCTGTCCAACCTGTCCCCGGAAGACCTCTACGTCCTGCTGGACAACATCCGCCGGGTGTTCGCCACGAACAGCAACGGCTCCAACTTGCTGCCAAAGGAGGCCCTGAAGGTCTTCATGCAGCACTGCTCCCGTCGCATCGGCAGCGCATACTTCCGCACTCCCCGCAACAGTGTGAAGGCCTTCGTCGACCTGCTGTCGGTACTGGAGCAGAACCCAGGCGCCGATTGGAGGCGAGTCATCGGACACGTTGACGTGGCTTCAGACGAGGCGGGCACCTCGCGGCACGAGGGGCCGGTCGGCGAAGAGGCCGATGCGGAACTCGCCACTTTCCGCCTCTGAGCAAGCACCGTACACGGTCAGCTCTTCGGCCAGTTTCAGGCTGCTGGAGCGCCCTGTCCAGCAGTGGATCTGGCGCAATCGGTGGGATGCGCTACGGGATATCCAGGAACGTTCGATTCCGCTCCTGATCAAGGGCGACCGCGACCTCGTCATCGCCGCTCCCACTTCGTCGGGCAAGACCGAGGCCGCGTTCGTGCCCTTGCTGTCCCGCATGGTTGCGTCAAAGGGGCCAGCCAAAGGCTTCGCGCTCGTCTACGTCAGCCCACTGAAGGCGCTGATCAACGACCAGTTCCGTCGGCTGGACGAGCTCTGCGAAGCGCTCGACGTGCCGGTGCACCGATGGCACGGAGACGTCGCGGGTAGCGCCAAGTCGCGGGCTATCCGCGATCCACGGGGCGTGCTGCTGATCACTCCGGAGTCTCTGGAGGCGATGTTCGTGCGGCGCGGCGGCTCAGTCCCCACCCTGTTCCGGGGGACCCAGAGCATCGTCGTCGACGAACTGCACGCCATGCTGGACACCGAGAGAGGCATGCAGCTTCGATCCTTGCTGCACCGGCTCGAGGTGGCAGTGGGCCGCCGAGTCAGACGGGTCGGCCTCTCCGCCACCCTTGGCGACATGGAGTTGGCCAAGGCCTACCTGCGACCGGGCGGGGCGCACCACGTCGACCTGGTCCGCAGCAAGTCGGAGGGGCAGGACGTCAAGATCCAGCTCAAGGGCTACGTCGTGGGCGACGTGCCGGATGACGCGGCCGCCGACGAGGAAATCGATCCGCGACTAGCTAGCGAGCGATCCATCGCCGCACACATCTTCCGCAACCTGCGTGGACGGCAGAACTTGGTCTTCGTCGACTCCCGCCAGCAGGTCGAGTCGCTGACGGACCATCTGACGCAACTCTCCGAGCGCGAGCACCTGCCCAACGAGTTCTACGCGCATCATGCCAACCTGGCTCGGCAGCACCGCGAATTTGTGGAGGACCGGCTTCGCAGGGCCACCCAACCCACCACCGCAGTCTGTACCTCGACGCTCGAACTGGGCATCGACATCCCGCACGTCCAGACGATCGCGCAGGTCGGCCCGCCGTTCTCAGTGTCCAGCACACGGCAGCGGCTGGGGCGCTCGGGGAGACGCGTCGGGGATCCCGCGGTCATTCGCACCTATGTGCAGGAGACGGTCCTACAGCCCCACAGCCACCCGATCGACGCCCTCCGGCTGCGCGTTGCCCGGTCGATCGCCGTCTTCGAGCTGCTCCTCGATGGCTGGTGTGAGCCGCCCGCCGGTCAGGCGCTCCACCTGTCGACTCTCGTCCAGCAGATCCTGTCCGTGATCGCCGAGCGTGGAGGCGCGAAGGCGGCCCAGGTGTACGACACGCTGTGCCGGATGGGCCCGTTCGCAACGGTCTCCACAAAGCTCTTCGTGGCCCTGCTCAGGTCCATCGGGGAGGGCGACAGGCCTCTCATCGAGCAGGCTCCGGACGGCACGCTGTTGCTCGCGGCCCGTGGCGAGTCGCTGGTCGAGCACTACACGTTCCATGCCGTCTTCGGCACGCCAGAGGAATACCGGGTGATGGCCGAGGGGCGGCTGCTGGGATCCTTGCCGGTCTCCTTCGCCGTCGTGATCGGATCGACGATCATCCTGTCTGGCAAGCGCTGGCGCGTCACCGCAGTCGACACCTCGGCCAAGGTGCTGGACGTGAAGGCGGATTCCGAGGGCACGCCGCCGAAGTTCTCCGGCAGCCCGGGCATGGTGCACGATCGCGTCGCCGAGCGCATGAGAGACGTGTACCGCAGCCGCGAGGTGCCTGCGTACCTCGATCCTGGTGGACGTCGCCTCCTCGAGGAAGGGCGGCGTGTGCACAGCCACCTCGGTCTCCTCGGGAATCCCATCCTGCAGATTGGTGTGAGGCAGTCCGTGATCTTTCCTTGGCAAGGCACGAATTCGACGGAGACCCTTGCCTTGGTCCTGATGTCCAAGGGGCTAAGGGCGGCTCCGCGCGAGCATGTGGTGGTGGAGGTCGAAGGAAATGAGACGACGGTGCGCGCGGCCCTGCGTGACATCGCGGCAGGTGAGGTGGCGGACGCTCCCTCGCTTGCTGCCTTGATGCGGAACCTGGAGCGAGAGAAGTACCATCCCTTCATCAGCGCGCATTTGCAGTGTCTCGATGCGGCATCCGCGACGATCAATGTCGATCGTGTTCCGGAGCTGGCCCGCCAGCTGCTGCGGATCGCTTCCAGATCGTCGCGGCGTTGAAACGTGCGAAGGTGGTTGAGCTGGTTCTCAATCGAACCAGGAGCGATGCCTGTGAATTCTTCTCGCCGAACCTTCCTCGCCTCCGCCAGCGCAGCCCTACCGTTGACGGCCGCCTCCGCCAGCCGCGTGCTGGGGGCCAATGACCGCATACGGCTGGGCCTGATCGGCTGCGGCGGCATGGGCCGGGGCGACCTGCGGGACATGCTGCAGGCAGGCGAGACGGATGCGGTCGCCCTTTGCGACATCGATCGGACGCAGATCCAGCGCACACACGAGAGCGTCGTCGAGAAGTTTGGCCAGAAGGCCGACCTGCAGACTGGGGACTTCCGCAGGGTCCTTGATCGCAATGACATTGACGCAGTCATCGTGGCCACGCCCGACCACTGGCATGCACTGCCCACCGTGGAGGCCTGCAAGGCCGGCAAGGACGTCTACGTCGAGAAGCCGCTCTCAATCACGGTGTGGGAGGGCCGCCAGATGGTGACCGCCGCGCGCAAGTACGAGCGCGTGGTGCAGATGGGCACGCAGCAGCGGTCGGGCAGCCAGTACCTCGCCGCCAAGGAGTATGTCGATAGCGGCAAGCTCGGACGCGTCCGCCTCGTTCGCTGCTGGGCCTACCTGGACTGGAAGGGCGAGACCAAGCCCTTGGCAAACGCCGCCGCGCCCGACCCGGTGGACTACGAGATGTGGCTTGGCCCTGCGCCGGAACGGCCCTTCAACGAGAACCGGTTCCACTTCAACTTCCGCTGGTACTGGGACTACTCCGGTGGACTGATGACGGACTGGGGTGCGCACATGATTGACATCGCGAACTGGTACATGGGCATCAAGGCCCCGACCTCCGCGATGTCGGTAGGTGGCAAGTTTGCATATCCGAACGACGCCATGGAGACCCCTGACACGCAGCAGGTGCTGTACGAGTTCCCCGACTTCTCAATGGTTTGGGAGCACGCGCTGGGCGTCGGACGGGGTCCGGCGGACCGCGAGCATGGCGTCATGTTGCACGGCGAGAAGGGCATCCTGATCGTCGACCGCGGTGGCTGGGAGGTTCTCCCGGAGACGGATCGCATCGACAAGTCGGTGCGCGAGTACAAGTCCGCGGGAGTGCCGCGACAGGCTTATCGCGCGGACCGCGAGAACATGCACCTCGACCACGTCAAGAACTTCCTGGATTGCATGCGGACCCGCGAGCGCCCGCGCTCGGACGTGGAGATCAGCCACGACTCGATGATTGGCTGCCACCTCGGCAACGCCGCGGTCCGGACGGGCCGCCGCGTCTACTGGGACGTCGAGAACGAGCGTGTGGTGGACGACCCCGAGGCGGAGGCAATCATGTACAAGCGCGAGTACAGGGCCCCCTGGAAGCTCGAGGTCTGATCAGGTGTCCTCGGGGTCGGCGTCCGGCTCGGCGACTGGCGCAGTCCCTTCAAGGCTCCACGGCGCACGGTATGGTCGCTCCAGCATGGAGTTGGCCGTGTCGTCATCCTGGCAGCGTTCGCCTCGCGGATCCCACTTCAGATCCCGACCAATCTTGATCGCGATGTTGGCGAGGTGGGCGATGCTGACGGAGCGGTGCGCCGCCTCGATGGGAGCTGCAGTGGCCTTCCCGCTGAAACAGCAATCGACGAAGTTCGTGACGTGGTTGGCGCTGCGGTAGAGCTCCTCTGGATTCCGCATGGGCGGATCGGTCAAGAGTCCACGTGCGCTCACTTCGTGCGCACCGCGCGTCGCCCAGGCCCAGCCGTCGCTGCCCTCGAAGCGCACGCCCATCCGCTCGGACGTCGAGCAGCACAGCGTCGTGCCGCTCGCATAGTCGCACTCGAACGAGAACTCGGTCGCGGTGTCGTAGATCGGATGGTCCTCGAACCTGCCGCGGGGCGATCGGATGGCGACCGGCCCTGACGAGTCCATGCCCAGACCCCACTGAGCGATGTCGAGGTGGTGGGCACCCCAGTCGGTGAGCTGGCCTCCCGAGTAGTCCGACACCCACCGAAAGTTGACGCCGACGCGAGCAGGCGCGAATGGCTTCTCCGGGGCGGGGCCAAGCCACATGTCGTAGTTGAAGCCCTCCGGCACGGGTTCCGTCTCCGTCAGATGCGCGACCTTGCCGAAGTCCGGACGTCCCGAGGGCAGGCCGACGCGAACGGTGTGGATCCGGCCCAACCTGTTGTTGCGGACCAGCTCGCACACATTGTGGAAGTTGTTGTTGGAGCGCTGCTGGCTACCCGTCTGCCAGACGATTCCGGATGTCTTGACCGCATCCGCCATGACTCGTCCTTCCCGGACTGTCAGCGAAAGGGGCTTCTGCCCGTAGATGTGCTTGCCTGCCCGAGCCGCCGCAACTGCGATCAGGGCATGCCAGTGATCCGGAGTGCCGATGTAGATCCCGTCGATATCGTCCCGGCCGACCACCTCGCGGAAGTCCTCGAAGGCCATGCAGGAGTCGTCCTTGTAGTGCTCGTTCACCATCAGGCGAGCCGGCTCCCGTCCGCGGACAGACCCGTCCCAATAGCCGGCGCCTTCGCGATTCACGTCGCAGACGGCCACGACACGCACACGGCTGTCCTCCATGAACGGACGCATCCAGTTCGTGCCGTTGTTGCCGGTGCCAATGAAGGCCATCGACAGTCGGTTGCTTGGCGCCTCCTGCCCGAGCACGGTGGACGGCACTATGGCCGGGAATCCCAGCGCTGTCGCATGAAGAAATGTGCGGCGTGAAGGTGTGGGGACTGTCATGGACGGATTCGATTCTACTTGGTGGTCGACAGCCCCACAAGCATCCCCGGCCCGACCGCAGCGCTATGCCGTGGCGTCGCGGGAAACGATGGACGGTTGAATCCCCGCCAGGAACTCGGCAGTTGGCTTAGCGCCCAGATCTCCCTTGCGACGGTGCCGGACCGCAACTGTGCCGGCCACGGCCTCGCGGTTGCCGACTACCAGCATGTAGGGTACCTTCTGCAGCTGCGCAGCGCGAATCTTGTATCCGATCTTTTCCGTGCGGGTGTCCACCTCGACGCGGAGTCCTGCGGATCCCAGTTCCTCCGCAACGCTGTTCGCGTAGTCGTTCTGGGCATCCGTGATCGGCAGCACGACGGCCTGAACCGGCGCCAGCCAGAGCGGGAATGCGCCGGCGTAGTGCTCGATGAGGACGCCGAAGAATCGCTCCACTGATCCCCACAGGGCCCGGTGGACCATCATCGGTTGATGCGAGGCGCCGTCGCTGCCGATGTACTCCAGTCCAAACCTCCGAGGCAGGTTGAAGTCGAACTGGACGGTGGACAGCTGCCACGACCTGCCGATGGCATCGACGAGCTTGATGTCGATCTTCGGTCCGTAGAATGCGGCCTCGTCGGCCATCACCTTGGCTTCGATCCCGCGCTTGCCTAGGGCGCTGAACAGGCCCTGCTCGGCCAGCTCCCACTCCTCCGCCGTGCCCGCGTACTTGCCGCTGGCGCCGTTGTCCCAGGTCGAGAGCTCCACCGAAAAGTCTTGGAAACCGAAGACGCGCAGAACCTCGAGGGCGAAGTCCACGCACCCTATGACCTCCTCCTCGACTTGTTCCGGAGTGCAGAAGATGTGGGCGTCGTCTTGGGTGAATCCACGCACGCGCAGGAGCCCGTGCATCACGCCCGAGCGCTCGTAGCGGTAGACGGTGCCGAGTTCCGCCAGTCGTACCGGTAGGTCGCGGTAGCTGCGCAACTGATTCTTGTAGATCAGGATGTGGAACGGACAGTTCATCGGCTTGAGCTGGTAGAGCGAGTCGTCCAGCTCCATCGGCTTGAACATGTCGTCCTGGTAGAACTCAGAGTGCCCCGAGGTCTGCCACAGTCCATGCCGCGCGACGTGCGGCGTGGTCACGAGGCCATAGCCCCGCATTACCAGCTGGTCCCGCAGCCAGTCCTCCATGACCCGGCGGATCGTGCCCCCCTTGGGGTGCCAGAAGATGAGACCTGGTCCGGCATCCTCTTGGATGCTGAACAGATCCAGCTCCTTGCCGAGCTTGCGGTGATCGCGGCGCTTCGCCTCCTCCAAGCGCGCCAGGTGCCGCTTGAGGTCCTTCTTCGAGAAGAACGCCGTGCCGTAGACGCGCTGCAGACGCTCACGCTTCTCGTCTCCCTTCCAGTACGCGCCCGCCACCGACAGCAGCTTGAAGGCCTTGATGCGGCCCATCGAGGGTATGTGGGGCCCGCGGCAGAAGTCCGTGAATGCCTCGCCTGTCTTGTAGACCGACACGCGCGGCTCGTCGGTCTTCTCTTCGATGAGCTCGCACTTCATGAACTCGCCCTGCCGCTCGTAAGCGGCCAGGGCCTCGCCGCGTGGAATCCAGACGCGCTCGTTCTTGAGGTCGCGCTTGACGATCTCGCTCATCCGGGCCTCGATCTTCTCGAGGTCGTCCGGCGTGAACGGCGTCTCGCGGTACATGTCGTAGTAGAAGCCTTGGTCGGTCGGCGGACCGATGCCTAGCTTCGTCTCCGGGTACAGCTCGAGCGTCGCGGCGGCGAGTAGATGCGCAGCCGAATGCCGGTAGACCTCGAGGGCTTCCGGGTTGCGGTCCGTCAGGAATCGCAAGGACACGTTGCGGTCCAACGGAGCATCTAGGTCCGTCAGCTCACCGTCGACCTCCGCCACGAGAGCGACGCGTGCGAGTCCTGGACTGATCTCGTTCGCGACCTCGAGCGCGGTCGTGCCGCCGGCGACGTTCTTCTGGGCGCCGTCGGGCAGGGTCACAGCAATCGCGGACATAGTCGACCTCGGGGGCCCGCCCCAAGTGTTCAGTATCTCTCGTAGACCTGGCGCTCGTCGGGGATGCCGGACGACTCGAGCCGCTCGCGCAGTTCGGCCACAAGTGCCTGCGGGCCGCAGAAGTAGACGTCCGGCTCCCCACGGTCCAGAAACGCTTGTTCCAGATGTGTCGTCACGTGGCCACGTCGGCCAGTCCACGACTCGTTCTCGCGAGTGACCGACGGCCAGAATCGGAAGGCGGCGTGTTGCGCTTCCAGGTCCTCGAACTCGCTGCGGTACGCGAGATCGCGCGCTGACCGATCCCCGAGCAGAAAGGTAATGTCCGCGTTCGGCCTAGCCTCCAGATGTGCGAGCAGAATCGCCCGCATCGGCGCCACCCCGGTGCCTGCGGCGATGTAGATCGCCGGACGGTTGGGGTCGAGCAGCCGCATCTTGCCGGCCGGCTCGCTGCACGCCACCGCAGCTCCGGGCTGCAGCTCGAGGAGATGCTGCGCAAACGCCGTGTCGGGCCGGATGCATAAATCGATCTGGCCGTTTCCACGGGGCGGCGACGCAATCGAGTAGTACGCCTTGGCGGGAGAACCCCCAATGGTGGCTGAGAGCGCCACATACTGTCCCGCCACATGTGAGAAGGGCGCCTCGAAGGTGATCTGCACGGCGCGGCGCGCCACCGGTCGTCCGGCGATCTTCGTGATCAGCGGAGTCGTTGCAGCGCCGCTACGCATCGGCTGGGTCGCGCGGTCTGCCACAAGCTCGGAGCCGGCGTGAGCACGGCGACTGAACGATCCCCAGACCTCGGGAGAATCACCATTTCAGCATGCCAATCCGCCATGCGATGGCAGAGGTCCTAGGAGGCGAGCATCGCTTGGGCTCTGGCCGCAAGAATCGCAGCCAGATCTGGATGGCCGTCGAGGGGCGGGGCCGCCTCGATCCTTAGCGAGGGGTGCCGAGCCTTCGCCTCGTCAAGCAGGCGAGGGAGGTCCACCGTGAGGTGGCGGCCCATTGTGAGGAAGTACGGCGTGACGATCACGCGGCTGGCACCGGCGTCTGCGAGCTGGTCGACAGCCTCGCCCAGTGTCGGCTCCGCAAGCTCCAAGAACGCCGATCGATAGAGAGGCAGTCCGGACCGTCGAGAAGCCTGCAATGCGACGGCTCGGACAGCCTCGTTTGCGGCCTCGACGCGCGAGCCATGTGCGAACACCACCAGCGCGATGTCTGTCACGCACTGCAAGCTATACTCTCGATTCTCATGGACGCCCTCATTATCGCGGTCTACTTCATTGCCGTATTCGGCGTTGGCTTCTACCACTCCCGCAACAAGGACAACACCACGGAGTACTTCCTCGCCGGCAAGCACATCGGCTGGTTCGCCCTGGGAGCAACGCTGTTCTCGACCAACATCGGCAGCGAGCACGTCATCGGCCTCGCTGGCTCGGGAGCGTCCAGCGGGCTGGCCGTCGGAACCTACGAGTGGTCGGCGAGCTTCTGCCTGCTGCTGCTCGGCTGGCTGTTCATACCCCAGTACCTGCGCAGCGGCGTGTTCACCATGCCGGAGTTCCTGGAACGCCGGTTCAGTCCCGGAGCCCGCTGGTACCTGACGACTGTCTCGCTACTGGCATACATCCTGACCAAGATCTCCGTGGCGCTCTTCGCAGCAGGCATCCTGGCGCGCGAGATCTTTGGCTGGGACTACATGACGACGGCCCTGCTTCTCGTCGTCGCGACCGGGATCTACACGATCACAGGTGGTCTTGCGGCCGTCATCTGGACGGACTTCCTACAGGCATTCATCATGATCGGCGGATCGCTGTTCCTGACGGTGATTGGTCTCAGCGAAGCAGGCGGGTTCGCGGGGCTGCGCGAGGCTCTGCCGGACGACTTCTTCCACATAGTCAAGGAGATCGACCATCCGGAGTATCCGTGGCTCGGCACGACGTTGGGAACCATGATCCTGGGGACCTGGTACTGGTGCACCGACCAGGTGATCGTTCAGAAGACGCTTAGCGCGCGCAACCTGACGCACGCCCGGGGTGGAACGATCATGGCCTCCGCGCTCAAGATCACACCCGTCTTCATCCTTGTCTTGCCTGGCCTCATCGCCCACGCCCTATGGCCGGGTGAAGCAACTGGTGACACGGCGTTCCCACTGATGGTGCAACGGCTTCTCCCGCCCGGTCTGTCTGGATTGATGGTCGCGGCGCTCCTGGCAGCCTTGATGTCTTCCCTGAGCAGCGTCCTGAACTCGTGCTCGACCCTCATCACGATGGACATCTACAAGAAGCTGCGTCCAGATGCCAGTGAGAAGCGGCTTGTCTTCGTCGGGAGACTGATCACGGGCATGGTCGTCTTGGTCGGAATCCTTTGGATCCCGATGATTCGCTACCTGAGCGGCGAGGTGTATCAGTACATGCAGAGCGTGCAGGCGTACATCGGCGCACCGATCACGGCGACGTTCCTCATGGGCATCCTCTGGAAGGGCGGCACATCCCGGGCCGCGCTTGCAACGCTGATCTGCGGCGGTCTGGCCGGGGCGGGACGCTTTGCGCTGGACATCCTGTCCAAGGCCTACGGAATGGACCTCGGCCCGCTGGACGGCTTGGTCCAGATACCGTTTCTCAACTACAGTTGCGGCGTTTTCGCTGGCTGCCTGCTGCTGTTCTGGATCGTGAGCAAGCTGGGCGAGCGACCCATGGCGGCCAAGATCGCCGGTCTGACAGTTCGCTGGGATTCAACCGGGACATCCCCCGAGGCGCACAGGCTCCTAGTGGGATTTTCCAGCCTCGTTGCGCTGACCGTGCTGTCTCTCTGGTTCTACTTCCGGTAGGCGATGGCTGCGGGCGACCGCGGACAGCTGCACTGTCCCATTGGCGACGGCGCATGTGACGGGCACGCGCGCGTCGTTGGAGGTGTCTGGCTCTGGAATCGGAGTTGAAGGCAGAGGCCGTGCTTCCTGCGCGAGGTTACAGAGTGCGCATGTGGAAGCCGCCGTCGACGTCCAGAATCTGGCCAGCGCTGTAGTCCAGCGCACCGTCCGCCACGGCCCGGACCGCCTTGGCAACGTCCTTGGGCCTCCCGAGCCTCTGCTGCGGCAGCAGGCCGTCCGCGGCCAGTGATCGGTACTTCTCGACCACGGGCGCGACCATGTCCGTCTCGATGATGCCTGGACGGAGTTCGAACACGCCGATGCCCTCGCCTGCGAGCCGTGCCGCGAAGAGCTGGGCGGCCATACTCAGCCCAGCCTTCGACACGCAGTACTCACCACGGTTCACGGATGCCGTGTAGGCCGAAATGGACGTGATGAACACGATGCGCCCTTTGCCGGACGGCACCATCAGGTTTGCGACAGCCTGCGTCAGGAAGTAAGGTCCCTGCAGGTTGACCCGCATCACCTCGTCGAAGCTCTCCTCGGTCGCCGCCAGGATGTCGTTGCGCTCGCGTGGCGCCATGCCCGCGTTGTTGACGAGAAGGTCCACTCTTCCGTAGTCCCGCCGGAGCAGGTCAACCAGCGCCTCGCGGTCGGTGCGCGACGCCGTGTCCATGCGGACAATCGCGGCACCGCATTCGCTGGCCAAGGACTTAGCGGCCTCTAGGTTGCCTCGATAAGTGCCCATCACATCGTGCGTCTTGGCCAGCTCGATGGCCACCGCACGACCGATTCCGCGACTTGCACCCGTTACGACCGCGACTGGCTTAGCGATGGGCATCCAACATCTACTCGAGAGTCTTCTCGCAAACGGGAATTATATGCGAGAGGGGCGGAGCCACTGCGTCTGCCGATTACGCTTCTTGGACCTGACGTAGCGGATCTTGAGGAGCTTCGAGCACGCTGCGACTACCCGCTCGAACGTCGCATCCACTCGATGATGCTCGCGCAGTTAAGCGCGGCTTGGCTGGTGCCTGCTGCCACGGGAAGTCAATCCCGCAGGGCTTGTGGTGTTTGCTCGGGCTTCAAGTTCAGTTTGGGAACAACAGAGCGCGACGAGCTCATCAGGGAAGTTCTGAATCGATTCCTGATTCCCTACGATCTTCATCCACGACTTGCCACGATGGAGCTGGCTCGAGGAGTTCGAATGGGCATTCCGTCTGGCCGGAACCATCCCGGTCAGAGTTGTCGGACCTTAAATATTCGTATTTTTTACGTATTTATATGATGATTATCATTGACAAACATACTACTTGAATGCGGTACTAGGAGCTGAAGTCTCAGCCATCCCGCGCCATGCCCAAGAACAAGGTCCAGTCTCAGAAGGGTTCCAGCCACGCTGTCTTCCTTGCCGAAAACAGTTACGAGAGGCAATGCGAGCAGGCCCTCTTCGAAGCCCGCTGGACCGGTGGCCTCCCCTGCCCCCGCTGCGGCTCGGAAACGGTCTGCCGGATCCCCCCCCGTAGCACGACGTACCAGTGCAACTCCTGCAAGCGCCACGTGCCTTTGCCCGCCGGCATCCTGTTCCAGTTCACCAAGCTGCTCCTGACCACGTGGTTCCTCGCCATCTATCTCTTCTCGCAGACCAAGAACGGCATCCCGCCGCTGGAACTGGAGCGCGAGCTGGGGGTCAACAGCAACACTGATTGGCTCCTCAAGCACAAACTGATGCAGGCCCTGCCGAAGCGCGACCAGGTCCGACGGCTGAAGAGCACAGTGCAGCTTGGCAACGACTGCCTGTACGGGGAGAGCCCTAACGTAAAGCGCGGGCTGGTCTCGGAGAACAATGTGCCGGTCGTCGCAGCCTTTCGGGTGGCTGGGGACGGCAAGCCGGTAAAGATGAAGCTGAGCGTCGTGGAGGTCTTCCGCAAGGCCGGGGTCTGGAAGTGGGCCAAGGAGTGCTTGGAGCCAGGTACGGTGGTGCATTGGGACGGCTTGGGCTGCTTCACAGCAGTGGAGGCGGTCGGCGGTGAGCACCGACTGCACGTGACCGGAGGCGGCAATGCGGGCCACGAGACGCTTGGCCTGCTCTGGGTGAACACGATCTTGGGGAACATGAGGCGTTCCCTGGACGGGACATCCAGTACCTTCGCGTCGCACTGCTTGGCCGGGTTCCAGCATCGGTTCAATGCCTGGCACGCCTTAGCGACAATGCCACGAAGGATGCTGAAGGTGGGTGCCGCCCTGCCGCTACCCCAACCGATCCGGACTGCCGCTGCCCCTTGGTCCCAGCCCGAGCCGTCCCCCCGCAGGAGCAGCCCACTTGACGCGCTGGCTGCACTTGGAGCGCCTGTCCGAAGACGTATCCTGACCGCAACGCAGCGGCCGCAGGGTCAAGCCGACCAAGCAGGCAGCGCAATGCCCCTCCTCTCCGTCATCCTTCTCCGAGAAAGGCTTCGCAGGGATCCGGCATTTGCCGTGGGCACTGGAACTCTTGTAGATTGCCTACGCTTATACTTAAGCCAGTTCTAGTTCGCATGCTGGCACCGTACGATCCCAGCGCAGTGGCCAACTTTTTTCTGCATAAGGACCGGTTTACCTCGCTCACACAGCTAAAACTGCATAAAATTCTCTACTTTGCGCACGGATGGTATCTAGGACTAACGGGCAAGCCGCTATTGACTGAGAAGTTTAGCGCTTGGCGTTTCGGTCCAGTGATCCCAAACCTTTACCACGAGTTCAGAGAGTTCGGAGCGGATCCTATCTGTCGACTAGCATTCCCGACAGGATTGGGGCTTCGCCGGAAACCCAAGGGCCTGCAGGTTGATGTCAGTGACGACTATGAGAGAGCTTTCCTAGAACGCGTGTGGGTCGTCTATGGCGAATATACTGCTGCACAGCTCGTACACCTTACCCACGCAGCCGACCAACCATGGGCTATCACGCGAGAGAAGAATCCCAATGACCCAACCGCCAGCATTTCGAACGACTTGATTCGAAAGAAGTTCAAGGAGCGGATTAAGGCAAGTCGGCATGGAACCTGAATTCGATGATGTCAGCGAAAATCCCAGCCCCGTTCCTGCACTTCATGACGAGAATGAAGTTGGTATCGAAAAGGAGATGTCGGTATTAATACAGAAAGAGTTCCTGCGTGAGTCCTAGCAGAATCGCGAACAACGCAAGTCCTATGCGTCAAATGTCGGCACCGGCATTGTTTGTTTGGCTCAGGCACCGATTCCATTGTACAGTAGACCGCCTCGGCAGATTCCCTTCCTTCCCTTCTTTTTGTTGTCACCGGACGAGACCGGAACGCTTCCACGGGGAACTAAGTTTTCGATTCGGGACAGAAGGACAGTGGATTTGCTTGGGGAGCGATCTCGGTGGCTACTGCTCCAAAAGGCGGACGGTTCGGAGACCCTGGGGTGGTCGTACGCTGGATCGGCCGTCGGTCTCACCGACGACGTTGACAACCAATCACAAGTGACTGAGTGGTGACGTAGAGAAATGGGTGCGCCCAATATTGCCTTGACTAGCGCTGTGATACTCATCGTGATTGTGGTTGGCTACTAAATCGGTGTGGGGATCGGATACCTGACCGATCATGACAAGCAGAAGAACTTAACGCTAGGGCAGCGGTGCCTCGTCGGCATTCTCCCTTGCCTCTTGGTCATCGCGGCCATGGGTGGCATAGTGGAACGTGTCGTTTTCGAGCCCTTCGATGAGTCTATGGTATGGTCGAGCGTCTTCTTACTGTTCCTCATCATGGAACAGGGAACACTTGTCAGCGACTACACAGGAAAGACTGTCCCGCAGTGGAGTCGTGCCCGGGGATCAAAGGAGGGCGCCGCAGAGCAATCTACGGCGATACCCTCCAACTCGATGAAATAGAAATGCCATCGCAACCCTAACCGAACCCATCTACAGCAGGTTCTTTTCGACCCACAACATCCCAAACAGAACTTGCAGATAGCCAGCAAGTTCTAACTGCGATTCTACTACTACCACGCCGTACGTCATGAGACGTGCATAGCAAGACAGTTCATATATTTCCGTGTTCCATTTGCGCCGAGTATCTCGCATCTGAAGGTCAGTGCCATTCTATCCGACACGCTCGTATCGACATGTTGTGTTAGTGGTGATTCAGCAAATGTTTGCGTTTATTGCGTTTTTCTCGATGGAAATTATTGATACGTTTACCATTTGCGTGCGATAATGGGAGCTGAGGGCCCTGCCTTCCCGTGCCATGCCTAGGAATACGGTCCAGTTCCAGAAGGGTCTCAGCCTCGCTGCCTTCCTTGCCGAATACCGTTCCGAGGAGCGGTGCGAGCAGGCCCTCTTCCAAGCCCGCTGGCCCGATGGTCTCCGCTGCCGCTCGGACAAGTTCCGCCGGATCTCCACCCGCCGCGCCACCTTCCAGTGCAACGCCTGCAAGCGCTAGGTGCCCCTGCTCGCCGGCACCCTCTTCCAGTCCACCAAGCTGCCCCTCACCACGTGGTTCCTCGCCGTCCACCTCCTCTCGCAGACCAGGCGCGGCATCCCCGCGCTGGAGCTGGGACGCAGGCTGGGGGGCAGCGGCAACACCGCCTGGCTTCTCAAGCACAAGCTGATGCAGGCCATGCTGGAGCGCGACCAGGGCCGCCGGCTGGAGGGCGCGGTGCAGCTGGACGACGCCTGCCTGGGCGGCGAGAACCCCGGCGGCAAGCGCGGGCGGGGCTCGGAGAGCGGGATGCCCTTCGTCGTGGCCGTGCAGGTGACCGAGGACGGCAGGCCGGTCGAGATGAAGCTGAGCGTGGTGGAGGCCTTCCGCAAAGAGGAGATGGCGAAGTGGGCCCGGGAGTGCTTGGCCCCGGGCACGGCCGTACATGCGGACGGCCTGAGGCGCTTCGCGGGGGTGGAGGCGGCGGGCTGCGAGCACCGGCCGCACGGGACGGGAGGCGGCAGGGCGGGCTGCGAGACGCCCGGCCCGCTCTGGGTGAACACGATCCTGGGGAACGGGAAGCGCTCCCAGGACGGCACGTGTCATTCCTTCGCGCCGCACTGTGCGGCGCGCTGCTTGGCCAAGTTCCAGTACCGGTTCAATCGCCGCTGCGACCTAGCGGCCATGCCGCGAAGGATGCTGAAGGCCGCCGCCGCCCCGGCCGATCCTGACTGCGGCGGCCGGCTAGTTCCAGCCCGAGCCATTCCCACGCTGGCGCAGGCCACTGGCATCCGACGTGCCGGCTGCGCCTGGAACGCCTGTCCGCCGACGAATCCTGACTGCAAGGCGGCTCCGCCGCAGCGCCGGGCCGGCCATGCGGACAAGGCGGCGCCGCGTCTCCGCGGAATCCCTCTCCGAACATCTCTCCACCCTCCGCCTGTCCCCCTCGTAGAGCCATCAAGCGGCCAGCCCAGCCTCATTGCCGTTCCAAGGGATGAATTTCGTAGGGAATCAGGTAGCAGTTTGTGGTCTATATCGCACGAGGCTGGACGCTGCTTGGGCGCCATTGGCTGCTACGGCAGCGCGAGCTTCATACTGTCGTAAGCCATTACAAGGGAGCAACTTACGGGTTCCACACTGACACTGACTCCTCCGTCGCTTCCCACTTCTCGGATAGGAATCCACCGGACCATTCCTTCCTCCGTCTGGTCGCATTCTGAGGTCGCCCCCAACGCACGGTACCGACCTGCATTGGACCGTTCGGCCGGTGCACATCGCGTCCCGGCTCACGGTCGGAAGAGGAAGCCGGTTTCGCTAGTGTTCCTTGCGGGTCGTTTGAACTCAATGGGCATTGACGCATCTTCGATTTCGACGACCTCACCGGCGTCGAGCCGCTCAATCGTCCGGCGCACGTCGTCATCACTCCGCTGGTCCATGAAGCGCACCGCCGACAGGGCGGCGTACTCGCGGTCGAGCTCCATGCTGAGCCAACGTCGTCCGAGCAGGTCCGCAGCATGGCCGGTGGTGTTCGAACCGGAGAAGATATCCACGACGACATCTCCAGGGTCGGTGAGGAACTTGATGAAGAACTTTGGGAACGCGCTCGGGAACCTTGCCGGGTGACTGTCTCGACCCAGCATCTTGCACAATCGCAGATAGGCGGAGTTGCTTTCGGTGTTCGGTATCTGTAGCAGGTTCGACGGAATCGCGCCGCCGTTATCCTTGCCGAAGGCATTCGCGATGTTGTGTCCGGACGGCCGCTCCTTCGGCCGGTAGAACCTCTCGGGGTCTTTGAGCAGCGTCTTCATCCGCTCGGAGTAGGGCACCAAGACGCGGGTGATGTCCGCCTTCGGTTCGGAACAGCGGGAAAACCACCACACCGTGTTCACGGCGTCCTTCGCGCGGATCTTCCGCTTGTTGACCCACTCGATCGGTGACGGCAGTTTCGCGGGGTTGAACCAGAAGAACTCCTCTGCTAGCTCGTAGCCAAGGCGATCACAAAAGTCGAATAGGACGCGGTAGTTGTCAGCGACCGCACCGGCTTGCCCCGCTGGTACGCCCCGCCAAGATCCAGCACGAAGCTGCCGATTTCCTTCAGCACGCGGAACGCAGCTTCTCGGTACGTCCCGAGCCATTCGACATACCGATCCTGCTCTTCGTTGCCGTACGTCTTCTTGCGACGCAGCGCAAACGGTGGGCTGGTCAAGACGAGATCTGCTGACGGGTCCGGCAACCGTCCGAGCAACTCCACGCTGTCGCCGCATAACTGAAGACCACGCCTTGTCCTGTAGATTTGGTTATCGCGTGCGAAATCAATCATCATGGCCGTCTAGTGCATAGTGATCCGCACCGGGCCACAGCTCCCAGCGCTGCGCCACCCAGCATTCGACGAAGGACCAGAGCAGCGTGATCGCGTAGTGAAGATCAGGTGCGATCCGCTGAAGACCCGCCACGGCTTCCGCAAGCCGTTCCTAGGGCAGGTGATCCGCCAACCATACCACCCAGACGACGGGTTTCCTTCGGCGAGCTGTGCGGCAATGTCATGGATGAAGTCCTGCGATAACGTCCCGCACCGCCGTAGCGCCTCGGCGCATCCGACCGCGATTGCCGGGTCCACTTCCCGTAAACCCCGCGAGCAGTATGGGCACGGCGTCTACGCTGACGCTCACAGCGCCGTCCAGGGCCTCCGCTCGGAGATTCCGATCCACGTCGCCGAACGCCTGTACGAGGCGCTGGCAGGCCTCCGTGCCGCCGATTCGACTGATCAGGTCGTTGCGATCCGCAGTGGCATCGAGAGAAGCGGCTGACCTACCAGTCGTTGGTCCGTGACAACGGTCTTCCGAGCGTGCGCGTGCGCGAGTCTCGCGAGCGAACAACAGATCGACAAGACGAATTTCGTACTGAAAAAGTTCTGGAATAACACCCTAAGTCACCTAGAGTGAATTACTGGATAGGGCTAGAAATCACTCCGAAGTCAGAGACTGTAGGTACAACTTGGAAAGAGCCTAGTGACGTCACCTGAGGAAAAGATGTTCTGGATTGTTCAGTACATTCCTTTGCATGGGAATGGCGGTGATTTGCCCATGATGGGCTTGTTCTGCGGAAATGCTGAGTATTCCAATACACAGTCCTGATCAGGGGGAAGATCCAAGAGATCTAAGCGCAGAAAGTATCGCCTAGCAGTGTTCGGATCTATGGTAAATGACCTAGAAGTGTCCTCTACAAATGGACTCGGATTGAGGGTTTCTGTGACATATATATCCGTCTTATTCCCCTGTGTATCGAGTGCAAGGATCTTTACTTGAGCCCGCAGAGTCCTTGGCCGTGAGTCGGAGTTATGCACTTGAACATAGCTTGAAGTGCCGGGCCTACTTGGAGAAACAACCACAGCAAGTCCTCCATTATTCATGCCCGAGGCGACCGTTTGGTCCGGTTGTGGACTCTTGAGTGGAAAGTTCTCGTTGATAGCGTCGGCACCTCTCATAATCCATTCTTGGTTTGTTTCAAGTCTGATCACCCGCGCACTTAGGTCCGTGATGCCCTTATTCAACTCTTCAAATTGCCTATTCAGATTCTCAATACTGGGCTTAAGGAATCCCAAGAATCCACCTAGAAGTGCAAGGAGCAACGTAAGAAGCAAACTGCCGATCGTCGCACTGATCCACTTTGCATCCGTACTTGGACCCACCATCCAAGACATAGGCGTCCTAAACCTTCGGAAGGTTACGCGTAAGCATTCAGAAAGGCTCAATTCGCGAAACGTGTGCATTGGGGTGCCAAGGAGGCGGGCAGGCAGGCCCGCGGGGAGGGCTGGCTGGCCAGACCGATCTCCTGATGCCAGCGCAGATGGTTGCCGCGGCACTTCGTCGCCACGCCGTGGAACGGCAGCGGGAACTGCTGCAGCTGGCGGTGGCGCTGGTTGACCGTCTGGATGGGGTGGCTGCCGCGCAGGCGCTGTCCGGCCGCCCGGTTGACGGCCTCGTGCTGGACCCCCAGGCTGCGCGCGCAGCCTGGGCAGCCTGTCCCGGCGTCGGACGCCAGCAGCGGCTCCAGCGCCGCCTGCAGGTTCGCCTGGCTGGCCGTCTCCAGCACCGCGCCCGCCGTCCCGCCCCCGCGGGCCGTGGCCACCAGCACCGGCACCGGCTCCCGCGACAGGCCGCGCCGCCTGGCCGGCCCCCCGCGCCGGCGCGGCTTGCGGTTCAGGTTCCGCTCCCCCTTACGGCTGTGCCGGAAGCACGTCTCGTCGGCCTCCACCAGTCCGGCCAGCGGCCCGCCCGGCTCTCCCGCCTGCGCCACGCAGCGGTGCCGCCAGCGGAACGCCGTCGACGGCGCCACCCCGCAGCGCTCGGCGGCCTTGCGAACCGACTCGCGGGCCACCAGCGCCCGCCCGCAGGCCCGCCAGCGCTCGCGGTGGCGCAGCCCGGCCAGCGGTGTCCCGGTCAGCGCGTGGAACGTCCGCCGGCAGGCCTTGCAGGCGTAGCGGCGCAGCCGGTTGGCGCAGCCGCGCCGGACAGCCCCGCCGGCTCCGCAGCGCGGGCAGCGCCGTCTCGCGTCGACGCGCAGCTCGATCGCGGCCAGGGAGGCCGCCTCGTCCCCCTGCTCCTGGGCGACCTGCTGCAGCCGCTCGCGCTGGGCCACCGTCAGCTGCTCCACTCCAGCCAGCCAGCGCTGGAACTCCTCGTTGGTCATGGGCTCCAAGTCCTTCCTTCCAAAATATTATAGCATATATCGATAAAAATACATATGTTTAGCTAATTTAACCTTCAGAAAGGTTGTGCTGTCGAAGGAGGAGGGGGCTGCCGCGGCCGGGGACGCTCTGCATCAACGGCACACAGGGGAAGGCGTCAGCGAGCTGGCATCGCTCGGTGACGCGCCAACGGTCCGGGGTATTGGCCGAGTAGCTGTAGGTGGGATCGATGGCTCGCTGGAGCAGGCGGATCATAAGAGAGAAAGGGGGAACTTCCTTGAGGAGAAGCTGCAGGCGGCGCGGGAGCGCCTAGCCCAAGCTTGCCACCCCATTTCACAGGTCATTTGCAATGAGCACATTGCGGTCGTGGAATCAGGCGTGTGGCACTGGATTCCATGCATTTTTCCTTTCGTCGTCTGGGCTGGACGACCAGCTTGCGGACCCCGCCCGGCGAGGCGTCCACGCCCAGCCGCTCGTGGATCGCCCGCTGCCAGGACTCGGCCCGCGTCGCCTTGCGCGCGTGCAGCACGCGTCCGTCCGCCTGGCGGAAGACCGCGGTCACCCGCCGCTGGCCCGCCAGGCGACTGTGCAGCGTCGTCCAGCGGGCCGTCTCCTCGCCCGCCCGCAGGCGCTGCCGGACCACCGGGACCAGCTGGCAGGCGAGCACCGACAGGCACAGGCGGCCCGCGCTGCGCGCGGGCCTGCGGTGGTGGATCGGACGCGGTCCCAGTGCGCTCTTGAGGGAGCGGAGGACAGCCTCCAGGTCGGTCCGCGTCACGCAGGTGCGCCACAGCCGCTCGGCGTCCCAGCCGACGCTGCTGGTGCGCAGGCCGTGGACCCCGGGATGGGTCGCCCCGCTGCCCTCCAGCGGCTGCCGCTTCCAGGCCACCGCCGTCGCGTTGCGGCCCCTGTCGTCCGCCTGCACGTCGATCGCGCAGTGCGGGGCGGCGGACGGATGGCGGGCCTGCAGCCGTCCGATGCGCTGCCAGACCTTCTCCACGCGCCTGGTCGTGCCCTGGCGCGACAGGCCCTCGTGCAGCGTCCGCAGAGCCGTCTCGAGGCGCGCGCCGGCCTGCCCCGCCATCGCCCGCTCCTGCTCCGCCCGCTGCGCGGACGCGCAGCGCAGGCGCGTCTCGCCGTTCCCGTCCGTCTCGGCGCAGGCCAGCACACGCTGCCCGCCGGCGGTGCCGATGGCCCCGCTCGCGCAGCCAGGCGACGTTCCCCTGCGTGGCGAGACCCCTGTCGAGCACGACGACCGCCTCGGGCGGCGCGTCCAGGGCCGTCAGCATGGCCTGCAGCGTGCCGCCCTCGGCGACGTTGCCGGCCAGGACCCTGGAGCGGCGCGCGAAGCCGCTGGCGTCCAGCACCAGGCCCAGCGTGAGCGGCGGACAGGCGTGGCGCTTCTCCCTGGAATGGCCGCGGCGGGCCAGCGGCTGCCGGCCGCCGCCCTCGAAGCACGTGCTGGTCCGGTCGTGCAGGGTGACGGTGGGCTGCAGGTCGAACAGGTCGGCGGCGCGCTGCAGGGCGTTCCGGCCCATGGTCTCGCAGTCGCAGCCGAGCGGCTCGCCCAAGGCGCTGCGCTGGCGCAGCCAGTGCCACGAGGCGCGCTCGGAGGCCGGCGCGGCCATGCGGCCGAGGACGGCGGCGCGCTGCGCACCGGACAGGCCCAGCTCCTCGAGCAGGGACGGCGGACGGAGCTGCCGCATGGCCCACAGGGCGACGCGCTAGACGCCGACCGAGCGCGGGCGGACCAGCTCCAGGGAGTCGACGTCGACCCGCGGCAGATCGGCCGCCGGGCCCACGGGGGAGACGCCGGCCAGCCCCCGCGCGGCAGGGCGAAGTGGCGGCCGAGGTTGCGCAGGGTGCGCTGGCGCACCCTGGAGCCGCAGCGGACGAGGCGGTGGGTGAAGTGGGGCTCCTGGCCCCTGGCGCGGGGGCGAGTGGGGGGCCGGCGGACGAACAGGCTCCGATGGAAGCAGGCCCTGGGACGGGAGTCAGGGAATTGCAAGTTGTTGTGGCACTGCATTTGGGGTTTCAGGGAGGCTGGCCATGGAAAACCAACGACTTGCAGCGCAAAACACGCCGAATTCGGCCAAAATCGCTCCTCGCTTGGCGAACTGGGGCTAGCCTTCTAGCCGTCTGCAACGTGCTGTTCACGGACGACAAAAGCGTCATCCTCTATACGCACTTGGTGCCTGCTGACTCGAAGCAAGTCAGACGCGCGAATACTGGCACGAATTCAGATGTTCTGCGACGCTGTTGTCCGGCGGCATCTGGGAATCAAACCTTCGCGGCCGTCTGAAGGGATGAAGTTCGTAGGGAATCAGGACTTGATTTGTCCCAGCTTGTTGGTTCGCAGCTACCGAGGGCGCTAGGTCGAGCACTCCATGGCGGAATTGCTACCTGAGTGCACGCCGAGCGGGGCTTCGCCTCGGACCGACGCTGGATGCAGCGGCTTCGCCACTCCGGGATGTAATCCCCTTCGTAGTCCCCTAGACGAGAACGGGTCGCACGATTTCGCCGTGCACGTCCGTAAGGCGGAAGTGCCGGCCCTGGAACTTGAATGTCAGCTTCGTATGGTCAACGCCAAGCAGGTGCAGAATCGTTGCGTGCAGGTCATGGACGCTGACGGGGTTCTCGGTCACGTTGTATGAAAAGTCGTCTGTCGCGCCGTGCGTGACACCGCCCTTCACCCCTCCCCCAGCCATCCAGATCGTGAAGCAACGCGGGTGGTGGTCGCGCCCGTATGTCGTGTCCGTGAACTTGCCTTGGCAGTACACGGTCCGGCCAAACTCGCCGCCCCAGACCACCAGCGTGTCGTCCAGCAGTCCGCGCTGCTCAAGGTCCCTTACAAGGGCCGCGGAAGCTTGGTCCGTCTGGGAACACTTCTCGTCCAGCCGCCGGGGCAGGTTGTTGTGGTGATCCCATCCCCGGTGGAACAGTTGCACGCAGCGGACGCCGCGCTCGACTAGCCTGCGGGCCAGCAGGCAGTTGCTGGCGTATGTGCCGGGCTTCCTAGAGTCTTCTCCGTACATTTCGAAGACATGGTCGGGCTCTGAGGCGAGGTCGGTCAGTTCCGGCACCGAGGCCTGCATGCGGTAGGCCATCTCGTACTGCGCAATGCGGTTCTCGATCTCGGGATCGCCGAACTCGCTGTGGTGCACACGATTCAGCGCGGCGAGGTCGTCGAGGTAGTGCCGCCGATCCTCACGGCTGAATCCCTTCGGATCGTTCAGGTAGAGCACCGGCTCACGGCCGGCACGGAACTTGACGGCTTGGTGGCGCGTCGGCAGGAAGCCGCTGCCCCACAGGCGCGAGTACAGCGGCTGGCCCCCGCTCCCCAGCGACACCATCACGACGAAGGCCGGAAGGCTGCTGCTCTCGCTTCCCAGCCCGTACGACAGCCACGCACCGAGGCTAGGCCTGCCCGCTAGCTGGTGGCCGGTCTGGAGGTATGTGATCGCAGGATCGTGATTGATCTGCTCCGTGTGCATCGAGCGGATGACAGCGATCTTGTCGGCGATTGAGGCGATGTGGGGGATCGCCTCACTGAACTGTTGCCCAGTTGTCTTGGACCGGCTGAACTTGAACTTGGACGGCGCGACGGGAAAGCTAGTCTGCGCGGCCGTCATGCCCGTCAGCCGCTGGCCGCCGCGGATCGAGTCCGGCAGCTCCTCGCCCTGCCGGTCGAAGAGGCTGGGCTTGGGATCGAACAGATCCATCTGCGACGGGCCGCCCGACTGGAACAAGTAGATGACACGCTTGGCCTTTGGTGCAAAGTGCGGCAGCCCCGAGAGTCCTGCGGGCCCGGATGCCGCGCCCAGATCCTGCGCCAAGAGATTCCCGAGTGCGGCGATGCCGAGACCGGTGGCGGAACGCGAGAAGAACCGACGCCGGGTGAGGTCGAGGCTAGGTGCAACGGGCATGGTTCACTCCTTGGTGATCGTCTCGTCTAGGTTCAGCAGCAGGCTGGCGACTGCCGCGTATGCGGCGAGCTCCGGCGTCTCGAGGCTCGCGTCCCGACCGTGCTCACCGGACGAGAGGTAGTGTTCTGCATCGTCCGGGCTGGTTGCGAACCGATCCCGGAGCCGATGCAGGCTGGCCAGAAGGATGTCCGATTCGCTTGGCGCGGGCTCGCGCGCCGTTGCCGCCAGAAAGCCGAATCGCAGTCTGCTTGTCGCGTCGGAACCACCCTCGCGGATCATCCGCTCGGCGAACAGCCGTGCCGCCTCGTTGTAGGTCGGATCGTTCATCAGGTTGAGTGCCTGAATCGGTGTGTTGGTGCGCACCTCGCGCACGATGCACGTCTCGCGTGGGGCCGCGTCGAACGCCAGCATCGCGGGCGGTCCAAGTGTCCGCTTCCAGTAGGTATACAGGCTGCGCCGGTAGAGCAGTTCACCCTTGTCATGCGAGTAGGCGCCCCAGTTCGACAGCTCCTTCCACAGGCCACCAGGCTGGTACGGCTTGACTGATGGACCTCCCAGATCGGTCGTCAGGAGACCGGCCATTGCCAGTGCCTGGTCTCGAATGGACTCTGCGGGCAGCCTACGGCGTGGCGCTCGCGCGAGGAGACGGTTGTCGGGATCCTTCTCCGCCAGATCCGGCCGGGCTCGGGACGACTGACGATAGGTTGCGCTGGTGACGATTGTTCTCAGTAGTCTCTTCACATCCCAGCCGCTCTGCATGAAGTCGACCGCCAGCCAGTCCAGCAGCTGCGGGTGGCTCGGTGGCTCGCCCTGCGATCCAAAATCCTCCACCGTCGAGACGATGCCGCGTCCGAAGATCATCTGCCAGTACCGGTTGACGGTCACGCGGGCGGTGAGCGGATGGGACGGATCCGTGAGCCACTTTGCCAGGCCAAGACGGTTGTTCGGCAGTCCATCCGGCAATGGTGGGAGTGACCTTGGCAAGCCCGGTTCGACGAGCTCGCGTGGTGCGTCGAATGAGCCCCGAAACAGCACGTGGGTGGGCCGTGTGTTCTTCCGCTCCTCCATCACCATCACAGTGGGCAGAGTCCGTAGGTAGTCTTCGCGCTCCAGGCGCAGGGACTGCAGTTCCCTCCAGGCTGCAGGCGCACCCGCTTTGTCCGCCGTCTCGAGGTAGGCGCGTCGCAACTTGTCCTGCTGGCCCTTTGTTCGCTTGGCGCGGGGCAGGGACGCGAGCTCAGTGGGACGCTCCGCTACGGCAAGCATTGCGATCTCGTGCGTCGGGAGTGCCCGCGAGTAGAGGCGTATGTCGTCCAGCAGGCCTCGGTACCGATCCTCGGGACCGGGTCCGTACCCGATGCGGAAAGGCGCCTTGGCCCGTGTCCCGTTGAGCGACTCGTCCACGATCATCCGCATGGACACGGGTCGGCCGTCGACGAAGATCCGCATGCCGTCCGTGTTGCGCGTGCCGTCGTAGGTGGCGGCCACGTGCACCCAGCGGTCAAGCGGTATGGTTTCGGCAGTTTCCACCCGCATGCGGTCCGAAATGCTGGCGGTGTCTATGCGCAACTGCAGCTTTCCGTCCACGAGGAACAGCCCGTAGCCCTTTGGCCCCTTCGCGATGTAGCGTGCAACGATTCCGCCTGTCGGCTGCTCGGGCCGGATCCAAGCAGAAACGGTGAACGGGTCGTAGAAGTCGTAGTCACCCACGTCACCCAGGTCGAAGTGCCGATATCCGTCCAAGGCTGCAACCGGGCTTGGACGGCCATCCGCCCGTATGCCGGTCTCGTCGAATGTTCGTCGCGCAACCAGCTTGGCTTCGTGGAACCACGCGTCCATCCCCTGCGGCAGGGTTTCCGGAGCTAGAGCCGACTCGATGTCTGACTCCATGCCGTCGAGTTCTTCCGCGAGCCTCGCGATGCGCCCATCCATACCGTCGAGCACTTCCCGCTGCTCCAAGGTCGGAGCGTGGACGACTGGCGGCGTGTTGCCGTATTTGTAGTAGCGACCCCGGTCCGACACATTATTGAAGTAGGCGTAGAACTGGTAGAACTCCTTCTGCGAGATCGGGTCGTACTTGTGGTCGTGGCAGCGGGCACAGCCCATCGTCAGGCCCAGCCAGACCGCGGACGTTGTCTCCAGCCGGTCTACTGCGTACTCGACCTGGTATTCGTCGGGATCGGTGCCGTTCTCGGCATTGCCACGGTGGTTGCGGTTGAACCCAGTCGCGACGCGCTGCTCCAGTGTCGGATTCGGCAGCAGGTCGCCTGCCAGCTGCTCCACCGTGAACTGGTCGAACGGCATGTTGGCGTTCAAGGCGTCAATGACCCAGTCGCGCCAGCGCCACATGTCACGGGGCCGGTCGTTCTGATAGCCATTGGTGTCCGCATAGCGAGCCGCGTCCAGCCAGGGGAACGCCATGCGCTCGCCAAAGCGCGGGGAGGAGAGAAGGCGGTCGACAGCCCGCTCGTACGCTCCCGGGCCACCGTCCTCTAGGTGCGCGCGCACCGCCTCGGGCGATGGCGGCAGGCCTGTTAGGTCGATGCTTGCCCTGCGAAACAGAGTCGTGCGGCTCGCGGGCTCCGAGGGCTCGACATCCTCGGCGTGGAGCCGTCCGAGCACGAACCTATCGATCGGGTTCCGCGGCCATGCATGGACTGGCGAGCCCTCGTCGCTGGGCATCCGGGGCGGCTCGTACGCCCAGTGCTGGGACCACTTGGCTCCTTCGCGGACCCAATCTTCGAGCACCGCGATCTCCGCTGCACTGAGTGGATCGTGCCCGAACGCCGCAGGGGGCATGCGCCGTGCGGGGTCCCTGGTCTTGACGCGCTGGACCAGTCGGCTCTGCTCGGGCTTACCGCGAACGATTGCAGGCCCGCCCGAAGCGAGGTCGGCGAACGCACCCGCCTCTTCGTCCAGCCGCAGCGCAGACATGCGCTGGGCTTCGTCCGGTCCGTGGCACTCGTAGCACCGGTCAGACAGGATGGGACGGACTTCCGAATCAAAGTCGACAGCCGTCGCCGACAGCGGCAGCAAGAGCGCGGCAAGGACGGCTAGGGACAGCGGTGTAAACCGCAAACAGCCCAGCATGGCAACAACATTGTACCCGCGGGTTGTAGGTCTGTGGCCTTCCGGCGTATTCGGTTTACGGCTCGGGGAAGAAGGGCATGAGTGCCCTTATGGTGTTCTCGTCGGGCTGAATGCCGTACTCGGTGATCTCGAACGCCTCGGCGTGCTGGATGGCCGTGGCGGCGTCGCCGTAGCGGGCCCGCGCGGCGTCGCGCCATGAGTCAGGCATGGCGAACGACCGCGCCTGCTTGAGCCACTGAAGGCGCTTTGCGGGATCCTTGGGCACGTCGTCCAGCCTTCCTGCGTGCCACGGCAGCCACTCGTAGAACTGCGAAACGTGCGCGTCAAGAGCGTTGTACTTCTGGTCGATCACGTCGTCGATGGAGACGACTATGTCCGGGCGGAACGGCTGCGGCCGCTCGAACCTGTCGGAGAAGTACAGGAACAGCGGATTCTTTCGGATCGCTGGGGTGTCGCTGGCGATGTTGGGGACAGTGACCATGTAGGAGGCGTCCTGCACGAGGATGCCTGTGTACCGGTGGTCGGGATGGTAATCGTTGGGACGCGGCGCGATGACGATGTCGGCGTCCCACTCACGGATCAGGCGAATGATCTGCAGCCGGACCTCGAGCGACGGGACTAGCTCGCCGTCGTGATTGTCGAGCACGACGTACTCGATCCCTAGGCGGCGTCCCGAATCCTGCGCCTCGGCGCGTCGTCGGGCCGCGAGCATGCCGCCGCCCTCCGACTGGTGGCCCGCGTCTCCGTTCGTGACAGAGACGAACTTCACCTTGTGCCCCAGCGCCGTGTACTTGGCGGCGATGCCGGAGGCCTTGATGTCGCAGTCGTCCGGGTGGGCGCCTATGGCAATCACCCGAACAGGCTCCGAGGCAGACAGCGAAACGGTCATTAAAAGCAGCAGCCAGAAGCCGACGTACCGCCGGAGCTTCGTCATGAGTTCAGTGTCGCGCATCGGCTGGCAGAAAGGGCCACTCGCGCTGTCGCCACGCGACCGCCAGGTAGACGACCGCGCCAAGAGCGAGCGTGCCGATCCCGAAGAGGATGAAGGATGCGCCGAGGGAGAGGAAGACGTAGGTGTATCCCGCGAACGACAGGATCGCCGGCAGGGGGTAGCCGGGCATGCGGAACGGACGCTTCAGGTCGGACCGTCGTGCACGGATCAGGAACAGCGCCACAGTGTGACCGAGGAACTGGATGAGTATCCGGGCCGCCATCAGCGCCTTGATGACGCTGTCCAGGCTCAGGAAGCTGGCTACCACTGTCCCCGCGCCTATCAGGAGGAGAGAGCGGTGCGGAAACTCCTTCGTGGGATGGAGCACTGCCAGCTGCTTGAAGAACACACCGTCCTTGGCGGCCGCGTAGGGTACGCGGGAGTAGCCGAGCAGCAGGGCAAAGATCGACCCGAACGCCGTGATGACGATCATGCCGGCAAGGATGGCGGCGGCCTGCGGGCCGTAGACCCTCTCCACGACCAATGCTCCGAGCGACTCCGAGTGCATCGCCTCCTGCCACGGCACGATGCCGATGAAGCCGAAAGAGATCGCAATGTCAATCGCGGCAACCGCAAGGATCGAATAAAGCACCGCACGTGGTATCACGCGTCCGGGATTGCGGATCTCCCCGCCCAGATAGCAGACTTGGTAGTAGCCGAGGAACAGATAAAGCACCTCGGAGGAGCCTTGGCCGAGACCCTGCAGGAACGCCCAGTCGAAATCGAAGGCGCCGTCCGGAAGGTTGAACGCCATCGACGGATCGAAGTGCAGGATGCTGGTGAGAATGACCCACCCAGTGGTCGCGAGCATGACGATCCACAGGCCGAGCATGAGCTTGGCGATGTCGTCGATGCGCCGGTAGAGCGCTAGGACCAGAACGACGCAGATTCCCGCGGCTGTCAGCTTCCCTCCGAAGTCCGAAAGGTCCGGTATGAACACTCGCAGGTACTGCACTAGGCCGATGGTGCCCGTCGCGATCTCCAGCGGACCGGCGAAGAGGATCTGCCAGACGAACAGGAAGGCCAGCATCCGGCCCCAGGTGCGTGGGCCGAAGCCCTCGCGCAGAAACGCATACGTACCGCCTGAAGCGGGGGTCGCCGCCCCGAGCTCCGCCACCACCAAGCCGTCGGCCAGCGCGATAAGCGTGCCGACGATCCAGGCTAGGTAGGCCTGCGGACCACCAAGGGTCTGCAGGATCAGGGCGACCGCGATGAACGGGCCGATCCCGACCATGTTCGACATGTTGATGGTCGTGGCGTTCAGCAGCCCGAGTCGGCGCTGCATGCCCGTTGGTTCGGCCATCGGCGGTCGTCGCAGTCGCAGCGTAACACCTGGCACTCCGGCCCAGGGGACGCAGTCAAGCCAAGACAGCCCGCTTGCCGCAGGTGACTCGGAGCGCTTTGGCGTCGCTCTCGGGGACTGGAAGTGGGAAGGTCCGCTGTTATTCTGAGGACCGGTAGGTGCATCCTGGCACCTCGTCGACTGTTTGGCGGGTCGTGGGGTGGTAGCTCAGTTGGTAGAGCAACGGCCTTTTAAGCCGTGGGTCCCGGGTTCGAGCCCCGGCCGCCTCACCACCGCATTCGGACTTGGGATCTGCGAGAATCACGTCTGCCGATACCCGATTCGACGGGGATCAGACGTAACGTGAAGCGGAGGTTGAGCATCTAACCGCCCGCATCCAATACCCAGCAGGAGGTTCAGTCGCATGCGTTCATTCATCAGTTTCTTGTCGCTGGTGATGGCACTGCCGCTTCTCGCCGACCAGGCGGCCTCCTCAGCAACCGGACCTGCGCTCGGCGTCGCGCGCGTCGCATACGTGCGCGGCGACGTGGTGATGAACCGCGGCGACTCTGGGGACTGGGTTGTGGCGACGACCAACATGCCGGTCGTGGAGGGCGACGCCGTCCGCACCGTCGGCAAGGCGCGCGCCGAGCTCGAGCTCGACCACGGCAATTTTGTACGGCTGTGGAACGACGCCGAGATCGAACTGGTTGAACTGTCCGAAAGGAAGTTCCGGCTGAGGGTGCTGCAGGGCACCGTCGTGTACAGCGAGCTCGCCCTCAGCGAGGCCGACATCGACCTGGAGACTCCCTTGGCGGCCATCCGTCCAATGGAGGCCGGCCGCTACCGGGTAAGCGTGACTCCGCAGGAGACCATCGTCTCCGTGAGGCGTGGCCGCACAGAGCTCGCCTTCCAGAGCGTCAGCCGCGAACTCGCGGCCGGACGGGCCATGTCAGTGACGCCCGGCACCGGGACCGTCAACATCGCCTTTGTCGATCCGCCATCCGCAGATGGCCTGGACCAGTGGGTTGCACGCCGTGACAGGCGGGCCGAGTCCGCTCTTGCCTACAAATACGTCAGCAGGGACATCTCCGGCGCCGCCGACCTCGACGGCCACGGCAAGTGGCGGCAGGTGAGCGGTCGCGGACCGACGTGGTTCCCGAGGGTCCAGTCCAGTTGGGTGCCGTATCGCGACGGACGTTGGGTCTGGCTGGACTACTACGGCTGGAGCTGGGTCGGCAACGAGGTTTGGGGATGGGCGCCTTATCACTGGGGTCGCTGGTATCGCGATGCGACCTATGGGTGGGGCTGGGTTCCGGGAGGACGGACGCTGCGGCACGTCTGGCGGCCCGCACTCGTGACGTTCATTGGGTACGACCCGATTCGCTCGGTCGGCGCATGGCGCCGTTACGCGTCGATTGGCTGGTGCCCCCTGGGCCCGGGCGAGCTCTACCGGCCGTGGTACGGCTCCTGCTGCTACTCCCGGGCAGGACGTGGACTGACAATCAACATCGTCCACAACACCAACTTGGTGAATGACTTCCAGAACGCCCGGGGCTATCGAGGAGTTTCGATCATTGACTCGCGCGACTTCGGACGGGGCTCCATCTCGACGCCTCGCGCCGTTCGCGTCAGCGACGCGCGAGCCAGCGTCGTGATCGGCGGTCCGCTGCCGGTCGTGCCGTCGAGGTCGAGCCAGGGTAGGGTGGTGCGCCATGTCGACACCACTGGAGTTGCATCCTTGAGGACGCGGAGCGTCGTGGCGCGCACGCTGAGGGATGGAACGGCTCGCAGGTCGTTCGGAGACCAACAGCGCGCACTGCAGACTTCTGTCGACGCCTTCCGTCGCACTACAGGCGTCCCAGACGTTCGGCTCGCCAGCGGCTCCGCGTCGAGGACGTATTCGCGCAGGAGCATCACTGGCGCTCCGTCTTCCACGACGGTGTCGGGTCGGAGTACTTCGAGTGCGTCGGCAAGTCGCGCCCGGGTTGGCATCGACGCGATCGCGGCGGTGGGCGTGTCGAACACCCGACCGGGCGGCACAGGCTTGGCGCACACTGGCACACAGCGTCCGACCGTCACCGCTGGAACGACCCGTACGCCAACTACGAGCGTCGCCGCTAGGTCGACTGTGCGAACTTCCGGCACCGCCGTCGCAGGTTCGAGAAGCCGCACCGGTCTCGCGACTGGAACAAGGTCGACTTCGACGATCAGGCGGTCAACCGCCAGTGCGCCGCTGAAGGTTCAGGTTCCTTACACGGTGTCCGGAACGTCCTCGGGCGCGACCCGGTCCGCCCAGCCGACGTACAAGCCACGGAGCAGGTCGCGCATCACCACCTACGGAGGGCCGTCAGCTCAAGCCGCCGGGACCGGCAGCAACCGGCGGACGTCACGGGCCAGCGTTGCGGGGCAGTCCCGCAGTGGATCTACAGCCGCGTCGCCGTTCCCGAGCTACAGCAGCCGTAGCAGGGTTGGCGCGACGTCCAGCAGGAGCAACGTCTACGTGCCACGGTCGCGCCCCACGGCCAGCAGCACCGTCCGGCCCAGCAGTTTGCCCGGACGGGGCTCTTCCATGGGGGTGTCGAGCCGGTCTTCGCGCAGCAGCGTCTACTCCAGCCCTACGTACTCGCGATCCAGCTCCACTGGGACGGCCCGCTCCAGCGGCGCTTCGACAGCCTCTCGACCGTCCTCCACGTCGAGCGCGAGGTCGTCGACCTCGTACAGTCGCGGTTCGTCGTCCGCATCGACCAGTTCCACGCGCTCCAGCAGCGCCTCCGGCCGCGGGCGCTGATCGACTCGGTCTACAACTCGAAGGACGACTTGGCGAATCCGAGGGATTGCGTGGGGATTCCTTCGGATCCGTCTGCCGGTGTCCGGGCAAAGCCTGTTTTCTTCGACACCGACCCAGGTCTCGACGATGCCTTGGCCCTGGCGTTGGCTATGCGCTCTCCAGCGCTTGATGTCCGGTCGATAGGAGTAGTCGCCGGCAACGTTGACGTGGACGACTGCGCACGCAATGCTCTGCGCCTATTGGAGGTTCTCGCTCCTGACGCAGCTCCGCCCGTGCATGTCGGCTGTAGCGAGCCGATCAGCTCCCGCGTGGCGCGGGCCCAGCACGTGCACGGCTCGGACGGATTCGGGGGCGTCTCGAGACGCTATCCCGTGCGGTCACTGCGCACGGAGGGACCGCACGCCGTGGAAGCCCTGATCGACGCAGCCCGGACCTATTCGGGTGAGTTGATCGTGGTTGCGGTGGGTCCCCTGACTAACGTCGCAAGGGCGATCGAGAAGGATCGGCAGGCGCTCGACGGCGTCCGCGAGCTTGTGGTCATGGGCGGATCGGCCGATTGCCGCGGTAACGTCACCTCCCACGCAGAGTTCAACTTCTATTCCGATCCCAGGGCCGCCCGGATCGTGGTCTCATCCGGCCTGCCGGTCACACTGGTGGGCCTGAACGTTACGCACAGTGCTCTACTGGAACGGCGGCGCTACGACAGCTGCGTGCGTGCCATGCCCAACAGTCTGCTGCGACGCATGCTCGGCGATATCGCTGCTCCGTACTTCGACTTCTGCCAGAAGGAGCAGGGTAGGGACGCTTGTGCGCTCCACGATCCTCTGGCGGTAGCGGCCGTCATCGATCCCGACGTGCTTCATGCACAGACCTTGCCCTGCGAGGTGGTCGACTCCGACGACCTGATGCGTGGAATGCTCGTCACCGGAGACAGAGCCGGACGGGACGCCGCTCATGTGCGGGTGGCAATCGGTGTGGATGTGGAACGGTTCCACCGTCTGTTCCTCGAAACGCTCTGCGGCGTGGCTGACGCTTCGCAAGCCTGACGCTGCGTTCTACCCGGAACCTCACGGCGGGTTTATGCGGTGTTGATCGCACGACTTGCTTTGCTCTAGGTGATTGGACTCTCCAGGCGCGGCGCTCCCTCGGCGCTGTGGCTGTTCGTCGGAGCGATGCTGCACATACCGATTGGCCACCGCGACGGCAAGTGCAAGGCGTTGCGATTACCGTTGCGCGAGGTCGAGGGCTGGTTGCATCCGGGCGGCTGGGACCGCAGCAATCGGCGGACCAGAACCGGCCTGCTTGGCGGTGGTTGCGCATATGGGCCGGTCCGTTCTTAGGGTGCGGACCTCACCTGGAAATGCGTGCCGAATCCCGGCCTTGGGAACCGCTGCTAGACTGCGGGCGTGGCGGTCGGCGAACTGGTCTCCGTGGCAGGCGTGGCCCTAACGATACTGCTGGAGTCTGGCGCATGAACGCTGGCATGGAGGCTCGCCTTAGTCAGCGGCTCGGGGCCTTGGAACAACGCGTCGCTCGCATCGAGGATTTGATCAAGGGCGCGGTGCTGTTCCGTCCGGGCCCGGCCGAAGCATCCAGCCACTAGAGCAGCCAGACAGGTGTGGTGAGCTCACCGTGCTTGTAGCCCCCTCCCCAGCCTTCCGTTGCCGTCTTACTAGCGGTTTGATGCCTCAAGGCGGCGCCAGAAGGAACGGCAACTGAACTTTCCTCTAGCCGCGCCGACCAGAGTTCCGCAGCTGGCGGACCCAGGCTTCCTCTTCGCCGGTTGCGTCGAACCGCGTCCTCCAGAGTTCCAAGAACTCGACGACCGCACGCCTCCTGCACTCGTCCAAATAGGCCAGCAGTGGCTCGGCGTCGGGTGAGTTCGCCAACCCTGCGCGTCGCACCAAGCGCTCGCTGGTGTCGCAGTCGCTTACCGTTCCGAGGCGTCTTTGAACGGTCTTCAGGCTCGTGAGGTTCGCTTCCAGGTTCGGCTCGTAGCAGTCCCGGAAGACCTCGAGGACGTAGCGTACCTGCTTGCCGAGCAGACGTAGCTCGTGGAGGCTCGATATGTCCGGCTCGTCCTTGCAGACCGTCCGACCGGACGCGAAGTACTCGCTCACCAGTCCGGGTAGGACGCGCCGGGCGTTGTCGGCGCTGGACTTGCCGGGGATCCATGCGAGGACTTTGCGACCCCTCTTCTGCCGGATTGGGGTGGACTGTCCTGACTTGGCTTGGTCAGTTGCACGGTCAGTCAGTGCGTCGAAGCGAGTCGCCGAGAGGACATCCAGCATTCCGTGCCCCTGTGCTTCGCGGTGCGAGACCAAGGACCGTCTCAGAGGCGATTCGCCCTCGATGCCGGCCGCCTCCGCTGTTTCGATAACGATGTCCCAGTCGCGAACCGCGGCGCCGGACTTGAGGACCGCCTTGACGGTCTTTCGCAGGCCCTTGACTTGTGGGCCAAGGACTGGTGGGCCGAAGCACTTGACGACGCTGAAGGTGCGGCGTGCCGCCACGCGCATCTTGTGGATAGCATCTGCAGTGGGCTCACTGCGGACCCGCCGGATTGCGGCCTCGAGGCGACGGCTGCGCTCGAATAGAGTTCTCCCCGCGAATGAAGCGAGATCTCGATCCGCTGGGGCCATTGCGCCGCTGTGCAGGTCGGGGGAACGGTGGCTCGAACTCGTCGAGGATTCGCTAGATCGCGACACCCATGATCTGCGCCAGTTTCGGGATGCTTGGATTGCCGTAGTGGGCGCCGTCGATCTCGAAGGTCGGTACCCTGCGCTTGCCGCCGTTCTTCTGCATGACCAGTTCCATGGCCTGCGTGTCCCGCTCGATGTCGATCTCGTCGAAGGCGATGCCCTGTTCTTGGAGGAACCGCTTGGCTCGCCAGCAGTCCGGACACCACTGGGTCGTGTACATCTTCAGGGCCATTGGCGCGACCCTCAGGATATCAGCGGATCAGGCCCAGCGGCCCAGGATCGGCAGCCAGCCCTTCCGCGCCAGCAACTCGACGAGGTTCAGCAGGACGGCGAGGGCAAGCAGCAAGGGCCAGAGATGCATGTTGCGTGCGACCGAACGACCGTCTCGGGCGAAGACCTGCTCGGGTGCGGGATTGGTCCGGCCTCCGGTGGCGCTGGCGATCGAGGCCAGTAGCTCGCTGTCGGATCCGTACCGCAGAAGCTCCGAGTTTTCCCTGTAGTGGGCGGTTTCCGGGAACGCCCTGGAGCTCTCTTCCGGCCGAATGCGAAACATGCCATGCAGTCCCCGTGCGGGGAAGCGCGCTTCGTATCCGCCCTGAACGGGTTTCGGGGTTGCGACCTGCCTGTACCCACTCGGTCCGATCGCGAACACGGCTGGAGGGCTGGTGTCGGCAGCTTCTTGGGCGTGGGTGTACCGCACGACGACCTCGTCCGTGGTGGAATCGAAGTCCGTCTCGACTTCGGCCGCCGCCGAACGGGGCAGCACGTCGCGCAGGGCGTTCGCCCAGAATGTGTCGAAACCGTTCCACGCTACCCAGTTCGTGGCCCAGCGGTCCTTGGCGTCCGACGTGAACACAGCTGCCCTGCCCAGCCCGTGCTGCCAGCGCACGAACAGCGGATCCTCCTCGCCTGCGAGCATCACCGTCTCAGCGGCACCCTTCGCCTCGAACTTGACCCAGCCGAGCAGCGGTCCAGGCTCGGCTAGGTCGAGGCCTTCCAGAATCTCGAAGTCCTTCTCCGCCACAGGGATGAACTCACGTTCCGTCACCGACGTGCCGGTGTGCTCCATGACGTCCTTGAGGACAATCTGCTCCAGAGCCGAGATGTCGATGAGGAAGTAAGACTGCCCTTCAGCGCTGCGTGCCACGCGTTCCAGATAGGATCGGTTCACATCCTGCCCGAGGCCGATCGTCGAGATGGTCACCTCGTTGGAGGCCGCTTCGCGGGCCAGCGCGATGCTGTCCCCTTCCTCCGAGATTCCGTCCGTCAGAAGGAGGATGTGCTTGTAGACGGCGTCCTGGGGCTGAATCTGCAGGAACGCCTCGGCCAGCGCTGGTGCGATCTGTGTGCCGCCATCCGCCACGATCCCGCTGATCAGGTGCTGCGTGGCGGCGGGGTTGTCGTTTCGCTGGAGCGGAGCGGCCCATTCGAACGAGTTGTCGAAGGCCAGCACGCCGACGCTGTCTATCTCGCGCAGATTCTCGACGACGCCGAGGGCGGATTGCCGTGCGAGCTGCATCTTCTTGCCCTCCATTGACGAGGACTTGTCGACGACCAGCACGACGGCCGTGCCTTCGGGGGTCCGCGGCGGGGCCAGGGTCGCCGGCAGCATGGCACGCAGCGGGTCGCTGTCCACGTCGGAGACCTCGCGATAGAGGTTGCGTTCCCCCGCGACGAGCAGAATGCCGCCGCCCTCGCGGACGAAGCGCGCGACGTTCTCCTTCGTGTCCTCCGCCCAGGACTCGAAGTCCACATTGGACACGACGATTAGATCCCAGTCGGAGCGATCCAGCGTTCGCAGTGCGCTCGGCCCCTGCGTGACTTCCAGATCGAACCCGGCCGTTCGCATGACCCCGATCAGTGGTTCATTCTGCGTCGGGGTGTCGCCCGAAACCAATAGAGCCCGGGGTCGTTCGATCGCGATCGCTCGCGAGAAGCGGACATCCCCTCCTTCGCCTGCGGCAAGGACGCCCTCGATCAGCGTCGATCCTGGCGACACGATGCGAGCGCGGGCGCGGACCGTGGTCGATCCGGGCGACAGCCGCAGCGCCTGCGAGCCGATCAGGCGGCCCTCGGCGCGAAGCTCCAGCTGGGCGTTTGCGGGTGTTGGGCACTCCACCTGAAACTCGACTGGGAACCGCTCTCCGGCGAACGCCCGCGGCGGCACCTGCACGCCGCTGATGTGCAGTTCGGGCTCTTCCCTGCCACCCAGAGAGATCGTGTCGACTGGAACACCGAGGTTGCGGGCGTGGAAGACCGCCCTCTCCACAGCACCTTCGTTGGCCAGTCCATCGCTCAGCACCACCAGCCTCGGTATCCGGTCGGGAGGCAGTGCGCTCAGCGCGTTGCTGAGCGCGGCCTCCAGATTCGTGGATCGCGCCGCCTCGGCATCTTCCAGCGCACCCACCGGATACAGGCCGAACTCCAGCGTGCGCATCGTGTTGCCCGACGCCGCGTCACGCGCGTTCTCGACGTAAGCTTGCTGCTGCGAACGCTGGCTCTCCGGGATGCTTGCGGATGCGTCGCTCAGGAGCGCGACAGCGGTGTAGGTCTCTTGGATCCGCCACTGCGGTCGCGCTAGGGCGATGCAGATGCACGCCACTGCGAGCGTGGTGAGGAACAGGCCCAGCCGGCGCGCGCTGTGGCGCCATTCCCGTGCGCACCACGCCCCCAAGGGCATCAGAAGCAGCAGCGGCCAGATCGTCTGGACGGTCACGATGTCTCCGGCTCCACGTAAGTGCTGGTCCTGGGGCGGCGACCTCGTCCGAATCGCATCCAGTCACAGAGCACGATCACCGCCGCCAGGGCCGCCAGCCATGGCCAGGGAACAGGGGGACCGCCCTGGTCGCGGGCAGGAGGCGGAAGTCCGCGCGCCACGTTCTCTGGATCCCATTGACTCTTCGCCAGCTGCGGCTGTGTCAGGTGCATCGTCACCCGTCTCTCCGCCGTAGAGACCCTGTAAGTTCCCGGTGTGCCGGCGTAGAACCGCACGGTGCCTTTCGACAGCACCCATGGCGTGGCTTCACCTGCATCGGTGCGCACCGAGATCTGGTCGAGGCTGGAATGGGGAGCATCCACTTCCACCGTCCCCGGCGGGCGCGACTCGACCGATTCGGGTCGAAACGCCCCCTCGTCCAGCCAGGAGATCGCGTTGGCGAACAGGAGAGGGGCGGCTAGGCGGCCGCGTATTGCGTCGTCGGCAAGGTCGAACCCAAATGCCACCATGCGCCGCTGGCCGTCATCGCGGGCCAGGATGATGGGCCCGGCCTCCGTGCCAGCGACGATCTCGTCTCCGTCGGATGCCTCAAAGACCCGTGCCCGGCTCGGTGCGAAGTCCCTGTCGCGGATCCCATGCGTGAGCGGGTGAGAGGCAGACCATCCTGTGACCGGCTCATCACTAACCAGACGCACCTCTTGGGTGGGGGAGGTCGACCCAGGTGGCGCGAGAACGATGGCGCGGCTTGAGCGCCCTGCCCCGCCGCCACGAGCCCAGACGTGAATGGCGCTGTCTTTGAGGTCGCTTGCCGAGGCGACATAGGTCGGCTCGACGTGCGCTCCGTCCGCCAGAAGCGCTTCGAATGCGCTGCGATCCGCACCCACCACCTGCAGCTCAGTGCGCTGTGAACCTGGGATATCGACCGTGGTCTCGTTGTTGGCGGCGTAGCCGTCCTCGAGGTCAGCCCTTGCCTTGAGCCGGCCCGGTCTCTCTGTGCGCAGCTTGAACCGCAGCGTGTAGTCGCCCTTCCGAGGAACGGCGAGCGCGCGGTGGCCCAGCTCGCGATCGTCGAAGTAGAAGGCGATGGTGGGCGACGCGTCCTCCGCTGCATAGTTGTGGACATCGAGTTCGATCTGCCACGCGCCGGATTCGGCAACGTCGACACTCGCCCGCATGGACTCCAGACCGATGGCGTCGTTCGGCGCCGCCGTGTCCAGGAACCGCAGGTTCGCGAGCCCGCTCGATCCCGGAGGACGACCGTCAAACCGGCCCGGGCCGATGTAGACTGTCTCGCCAATGTCGTCGCGTCCTTGTAGCGACGTGCCGCCACCCGCGAGTCGCAGCGTTCCGGCAGCAAGGTCTAGGGCAGCAGCGAGATCCAGCGCCGTGCGTCCAGCTTGCGCTCCTCGGATCGTCGACCGCAGCGCCGACCGGTCGGTGGTGAACGGAACCCCAACCCGCGGCGCGCCGTCCGCTAGGACAAGCAGCACTGGGTCGTGCGCCGGTAGGGCCCGCAGATATGCGAGCGCTAGGGATTTCGCCTCCACCATCAGCGGGTTGCCGTCGGCATCCTCCACCGCCATGGACGCCGATGTGTCGAGCAGCATCACGTGCCGGCGCGTCTGTCGCTCTAGGATGTCCAAGCGCGGATCAGCAATGGCGAGCAGCAGGAGCAGCAGCGCGATCAGTTGAAGGAGTAGCGATAGCGGGTGCTGAATGCGCTTGTGACGCTGCCGCACCGCAGGCGTCACGCGCTTGGGCCAGAAGCGCAGACTTGATACCACGAGCCTGCGGCGCGATCGGTCGTAGAAGTAGAGGGCTACAAGCAGGCCTGCCAGTGGGAGCAGCAGCCCGAGAAGCTGCCCGAGTGCGAGATTGAGCAGCCCCATCGCCTACGGACGGACCGCGAACGAGGGTCGTGGCCCGGATGTGCTCGTCGCGGGGATTTGATGGAAGAGCACCTGGTCCAGAGGCTGTGTCGTGGACAGGTGCAGATAGTGCGCCCCGGCCCGCTCCGCCTGCTCCTGCGTTCGGGCGCAGAAGGCGTCGTACTCGGCGCGGTATGCGCGCGCCGAATCGTCGTCAAGACTTGCATGCAGCATGCTGTCGGATTCGGCGTCGAACAGCTCAAGGTCGCCCCGCCAGGGTGGCTCGCGATCCGCTGGGCCGGACAGGTGCAGCAGATGCACCTCGTGGCGGCTGCCGGTCCAGTGCTCGAACGGAAGCCTGTCGGCCCCGGACGTGAGAAAGTCGCTCAGGACGAATGTCAGGCCAGGTGCCCGGTACTGCACGAGAAAGTCGCGCACAGGTCTCTGGAATGCCGTTCGCCCTCCCGTCTTTAGGCCGGAAAGGAACCTCGCCGCCCGCGCGTACCTGGGCCTGCCGCCATGGGCCCGGAACGATTCGCCGAGGGTGCTCGAGAACGGCTGCAGCACGATCGTCTCGAGGCGCACCAAACCGACGTAGCAGAGCGCCGCGGCAAGACGGCACGCGAAGGGAAACTTGGGTTCGTGGTCGTCGTCCCCGCCGTACGCCATCGACTCGCTCGTGTCGATCAGGATGCGAACTGGTATGCGTGGCTCCGAGCGGAAGAGCTTGAGGAACATGCGCTCCAAACGCATGAACGCGCGCCAGTTGACTGCCTTGAGGTCATCGCCCCGCTGAAAGTGGCGATGATCGAGAAACTCGTGTCCGACGCCAGGGTATCGCGACACGATGTCTCCGCCAATCCGGCCGCGGAATGACTGGCTCCAGCGGATCGTCAGCCGCTCCAGACGCTCGACCGTGTGGCGATCCAGCAGGACGGCGGGTGCGCGCACCGCTACAGCGTAGCAACCGGCCCCTGCGGCTCTCCTCGGAGCCTGCAGGGCGCGTGATAGGCTGATTGCTCGCGGCGATGAGGATCAGTCGGATGCTGGCCGCAGGATCGCCCACGGTCTCGTTCGAGTTCTTCCCGCCCCGCGACGACGCCGGGTTCGCGAAGCTGTCGCAGACGATCAAGGCGCTGCGCCCACTACGTCCAAGCTTCGTGTCCGTGACGTACGGCGCCGGCGGCAGCACTCGTCGCAAGACGATCGCGCTGGTGCGCAGCATCAGGCGCGAGACCGGCATCGAGGCGATGGCTCACCTCACGTGCGTGGGCTCGGGACGGGAGGAGATCGCGGCCGTACTGGAGACCCTGCGATCGGGTGGCGTGGACAACGTGCTGCCCCTGCGGGGCGATCCGCCCGCCGGTCAGGATCGCTTCGAGCCTCCGCCGGACGGGTTCCGCTACGCCAGCGAGCTGGTCGAGTTCATCCGTGGGCGCGCGGACTTCTGTTTGGGCGGCGCCTGCTATCCGGAGACGCATCCCGAGGCGCCGAGCCCCGAGGCGGACATCGTCAATCTGAAGCGCAAGGTCGACGCCGGATCCGAGTTTCTGATCACTCAGCTCTTCTTCGACAATGCGGACTTTCTGGCATTCCGCGATCGCGCAGTCGCCGCGGGCATCGGGGTGCCGATCATCGCCGGCATCATGCCTGTGCGCAGCATCAAGCAGACGCGTCGCTTCGCCAACATGTGCGGCGCGAGCATACCTCGGGCGCTGGCGGACCGGCTGGATGCGGTCAAGGCCGATCGTGCCGCCGTCTGGGCGCTGGGTATCGAGCACGCAACCGACCAGTGCCGCGGCTTGCTGGCCGAGGGCGTCGCTGGCCTACACTTCTACACGCTGAACCGCTCTATGGCCTCGCGCGCGATCCACGAGAACCTCCGCACATCGCTGCGCCACTGAGGTTCTGCGGCCTGCCGCTTTCGGCGGCCGGAGCTACCCCTCCGGGTATTGCATCGTGACCGGATCGGGCAACGGGATGTCGACGATGTCGCCGTCGGCGAGGCCCTCGAAGCTGAAATCGGGCTGGTCCGGGTTGCCCTGCAGCATTGCTGCCTTGTCGCCTACCGCCAGCACCACGAGCTTGTCTGGGTGCAGGTGCTCCTGAGCGGCATCCAGCACGTCGCCGACGCTGACGTCCGCGATGCGCTCGCGGTAGTGCTTCCAGTAGTCCTTCTCGCGCTCGGTGAACTCGTCGCTTGAGAACGTACCGGCCACTTGGCCCGCCGTGGCGAAGAACCGCGGGAAGACCTCGACCTCGTAGTTCTTGGCTGTGTCGAGTTCGTCCGAGGAGATGCGCTCCTGGCGGATCTTCTCGACCTCCTCGATCACGATGGCGGCTGCCTGCGCACAGGTCGCGTTGCGGGACTGGAATTGCGCCCGGAACGTGCCTGGGTAGTAGGTCCCGGGCTGGAACCGCGAGTACGCGCTGTACGCCAGACCCTCGTCCGACCGCACCCGCACCATGATCCGAGAGGTGAAGCCTCCGCCACCCAGGACGGAGTTCATGATCCGCACCTTGAACGCGTCGGGATCGTCGCGCTTGATGCCAAGGTGCGCAAGGGCGACGTGCGACTGATTGACGTCGCGACTGGTCTTGTCCACCATGTACACCCCCGCCACCGGCTCGTGATCGGGTGCCGGAATCGGATCCGGTTCGACGGCGCCCTCCGACCATCCGTTTGCCAGCCCCTCGTTGAGACGGCGCACCATGTCGTCCGTCTCGAAGTCGCCTGAGACGGAGAAGAACATGCCCTTCGGATCGTAGTGCTTGGCGTGGAAGGTCTGCATCGTCTCCCGAGTGATCGACTGGATCGACGAGTCCGTCGACTGGACCGTGGTGAAGTGCTCGCCGCGCAGCAGGCGTGACAGCTCACGGGAGAGAATGCCGTCCAAGCGGTCGTTGCGCCGCGCGAGCCCCTGGAGGCTGCGCGCCCGGGCGATCTCCAGCCGCTCCTCAGCGAAGAGGGGGCTTCGCAGCATGTCGAAGTACATCCCCAGCGAGGCGTCGAGGTTCTGCTTCAGGCAGTTCACGGACGCGCTCGCCGAGGTGCTCCCGGCGTTCGAGGAGATCTGCGTCGCCAGGAACGCCGCCTCCTCATCGAAGTCGCGGGCGCTGAGTTCGCCCGCGCCGCCTGAGCGCATCTGGCTGCCGGTGAACGACGCTAGGCCCGCCTGGTCGGGAGGAAGCTGGTAGCTCCCGGCTCGCACCGTCATTCCGACGGTGACAAGCGGTAGCTGGTGGTCCTCAACGAGATAGGCAACTGCACCCCCGCGCAGTTCGTGCCGGAACTCCGACGGATCGGGTGGATCGAAGTGGAGCTGGGGGTACTGCAGATCGCTCGGATGGGCGGGCAGCCCGTCCTGCGCGTATGCGATCGCTCCCAGACCGCCCCCTGCGGCCGCCTTGAGCCAAGTGCGCCGGTTCATTGCGGACCTCCTCTGGGTGGTCGACCGGGCCCCAGTCCGGGCGGACCGGCTCCCTCCTTCGTGTGGTAGAGGGCCACGGTGCGGTTGGTCTCGTCGAAGTACCGCTGCGCCACGCGCTGCACGTCCTCCGCTGTGACCGCCTGGATGCGGTCCGAGAAGACGTTGATGTTGCTCCAGTCGCCCATCGCCTCGTAGACCAGAAGCTGGACCATCAGCCCGAACTTCGACACGAGCTTGCGGAAGTCCCCGGCGAGCTGCTGGTTCTTGACCTTCTGCAGTTCGCGGTCGCCAACCGGCTCGCGGGCCAAGAGGTCGAGTTCGGCCAGAAGCGCCTTCTCGACGTCCTCGGGCGCCTTGCCTGGCGCCGCCACGCCCCCGATCTGGAACAGCCCGTCGTACTTGCGCCCGTCGACGCCCGCGAACGCCTGCACGGCCACCTTTTGTTCGAGGACGAGCGACTTGTACAGGCGGCCAGTCCGTCCGTTCAGGAGGGCCGACATGACGATCAGGGCAGGTTCGTCAACGTGGGCGTCCGGCGCCGTGTGGAACCGCAGCGTCGCCTGCGGACGCGTCTCCGCCGACCCCACGAGTCGCTGCTCGGCCTGCTGCTTGACCTCCCTCGTGCGCACCGCGGGGGGCTCCCGCTCGCTTCGCTTCAGGCGTCCGAAGTACCGCTGCGCAAGGGCCTTGACCTCTTCTGGATCGAAGTCTCCGACCAGGCTGGCAACAAGATTGTTCGGAGCGTAGTAGGTGTCGAAGAACTCCATCGCCTCAGCCCGCGTGATCGCGTCGAGGTCGCTGGGCCAGCCGATCACTGGCCAGCCATAGGGCGAGGACTGCCAGAAGAGGGACTCGAGCTGCTCGTCGAGCTTTCCAGTCGGCGTCGAGTCCGTGCGTAGCCGCCGCTCCTCTCGCACCACGTCGCGCTCCGCGTAGAACTCGCGGAAGACTGGGTCGTACAGACGGTCGGACTCCATCCAGAACCACAGCTCCAGCTTGTTGGACGGCATGTTGATGAAGTAGATCGTGAAGTCGTTGGTCGTGCCGGCATTCATCCCGGAGCCGCCAGCGGTGGTGTAGATCCGCGAGAAATCGTCCTTCAGCAGCAGCTCGCGCTGCTCGTCCAAGAGCGCATTGAAGCGCTCCAGAAGCTCGCTGTGCTCGGTTGTGCGGACCTTTGGGTCGTTGGGATCCTCGATCAGGCCGCGCCGGTGCTTCTCTAGCAGTGCGGCACGCTCCTTCTCGATCTGCGCGCGCAGTTCGTCGAGCTCGTCGATGATGGCGAGGTCGCGGTCGATGTCCTTGGTGCCGATTGTGCGCGTGCCCTTGAACATCATGTGCTCGAACAGGTGCGCCACTCCTGTCACGCCTGGCCGCTCGTTGACCGAGCCGAACTTGGAGACCCAGCCCGCCGCGACGTTCGGATCTCCCTCGCGCGGCAGCAGCAGGAACTGCATGCCGTTGTCGAGCGTGAACTCCTCCACCTCCACCCGCTGTGCCGCGAGCGGCGCCAGCGACAGCGCGAGTACCGGGAGCCAGATCAGGATGCGGCGCAGCATGTTGTCCCTATGCAGTATGGAGCATCCCGCTTGGTGTCTGGCCCGCCCGCCGGCGGCGACACCGGCACCGGGTGATATCCTTGCCCGCGATGAACTGGCGGGGAATGGTCCGGCCCCTTGCGGGTTTCGCGCCTGGGATCTTCATCATCGGGTACGTCATCGGCACCGGCAGTGTCACGACCATGAGCTCCGCGGGCGCCTCCCACGGCATGTCGCTGCTGTGGACCATCGCCCTGGCGTCGGTGTTCACCCACCTGATGATCGTCGGCATCAGCCGGCTGACCGTGCTGTCTGGCGACACGCTGCTGCACCTTTTCCGGCAGCACTTCGGCGCGCCGCTCGCGCTGCTGATCCTTGTGTCGCTCGTCGCCACCCAGATCACGTCGATCATCGGCGTCATGGCCATCGTCGTGGATGTCGTCCGCGAATGGTCCGCTAGCACGCTGGGGATCGCACTGAACCCTCTCGGTGCGGCGGTCGGGTTCACGATGGTGCTGCTGGCCCTGTACTGGGTGGGACGGCACGAGTTCTTCCTCAAGGCGCTTGCCGCTCTGGTGGGCGTGATGGGCATCGCGTTCTTCTTCACGGCCGCCTCCGTCCTGCCGCCCTTGGGGGAACTGGTCTCTGGATTCGCGCCCAACATTCCCGAGACGGGCAATCCCCGGCTGCTGATCGCGGGGATGGTGGGCACAACGATGGCTTCGGTCGTGTTGTTCACCCGCAGCGTGCTCGTGCAGGAGGCCGCATGGAAGATTCGCGACCTGCCTCAGGTGACGCTCGACTCGGGTGTGTCGATGACACTGCTGTTCTTCATCAACGCGGCCATCATGGCCTGTGCCGCGGGCACGCTCCATCCACGCGGCATGGAGATCGGCGCGGCCATCGACATGGTCAAGACGCTCGAGCCGCTCGCGGGCCGTTTCGCCGCTGGCGGATTCGTGATCGGGATCATTGCCGCTGGGCTGTCCTCGCTGTTCCCCAACTACCTGCTGGGTCCGTGGATGGCCTCGGACTTCCTTGGCCTGCCGCGCAACATGGCCCGCGCGGCCTTCCGGGCGATGGTCGTCGTTGCCGCCGCATTCGGTTTGGTCGTGCCCGTGCTGGGCGGCAGTCCGGTGCAGATCATGATCGCCTCCCAGGCCGTCAGTCCGCTCGCGATGCCGCTGCTTGCGCTGTTCGTTCTGATCTTGCTGAACAAGCGACAGGTCGTCGGCGACGGTAAGCCGTCGCTGGCCCTAAACCTCGGTCTGGGCGTGACGGTGGCGTTCTCGTTCTACATGTGCTTCATTGCGCTGTCCGGGTTCGTGGGCGGCTGACCGTTCCGAGCCGGCCCCACGGAGACGTCAGTGGGCGCGCTTCCGGGCGATGTGGCGGAGCGCCTGGTCGGCTGTGGCTTGATCGATCGAGCCGCGCTCGCGATAGTAGGCCACGATCTCAGTGACGCGGTAAAGGCTGTGCACGGTGTGTCCCGCGGTCCGCAAGGCTTCGCCGCCCTCCTGCTCCCTGTCGACCACGACAAGGATGCGTGCCACGTCCAGTCCGGCTTCCCGCAGGTAGTCGGTCGACCAGAACTTGGTGCCGCCGGACGCGACGACGTCGTCGATCAGGGTGATCTCGCGACGTGGGTCACAGGTGCCCATGTACGCGCTGGTTCCCGCCTCGCCGCCTGGATACGCGGCGGGTTGCTTGCGTAGCTGTCCGTAGGCGAGCACTTTGTCGGTGCCCTGCGACGCCAGGGCGGTGGCAAGTGCGATCGGTGTCGCCGTGTCCGGAATGCCGACCACCTGCTGCGGGGCATCAGAACCGGCCGTGACGCTGCAGATTTTCTGATGCAGACTCCGGCCCAGCTCCTGCAGCAGGTCGAGGTCGTCGTAGAGGCCGTGGCGAAGGTCGATGAAGATCGGCGTGTTGAGCGCATACTGCTCGCGCACGCGACTGCCTAGCAGGATCAGGCCGCGTCGCCAGAACGCATCGAGAAGCGGATCCGGTGCCATCAACGTCTTGCGCACATACAGGGACGGGCCTAGCGCTCGGCAGAGACTGTCCGAACCGGCGGCAGGTTGTCCACGAACCCGGCTCCGTCCTCCCGCAGTTCCGCGATTGCCAAGGCGCGCAGCCGTTCCAGCGTCGACCGGTGTGCCGGATCGACGGCGAGGTTGACGAGCTCGTCAGGGTCGGCCTTCAGGTCGTAGAGCTCCTCGAGGTCGTCGATCATCGGCCGGACGTACTTGTGCTTGCCCTCGACGATCATCACGTACCACGGTATGCCCGAATGAATCACAGCTTCGCCCACGGGGATCGTGTCGGTGTCCGATCCATAGACCCGTCCGGTGCTCGTCAGCAGGACGGGGTGCGGCCAGGACTGCTCCGGATCCTCGAACAACGGGGTCAGATCCTCGCCGTGCATGGGCCAGGGCCGCTCGATGCCGGTCATGCCGAAGATCGTCGGCACGATGTCCACGCCGGCCACGGGTCGCTCGCAGACCGAGCCCTCGGGAATGCGGCCGGGAAGCGAGAACATCAAGGGTGAGCGGATCGACGCGTCGTAAGCGCCGACCTTGTTGCGCATGCCGTGCTGCCCCCAGGCGAACCCTTGGTCCGACGTGAAGATCACCAGCGTGTTCTCCCGCTGGCCGGATTCGTCGAGGGCGGACAGCACGCGCTCGATGCCCTCGTCGATCGCGAGCACGCCCTGGTGGTACTGCCGCGTCCAGTCTGTCAGGGATCGACCGCGGTACATCGGCACCCCGTTCGGACCACGTTCCCATGCGGAGAACTCGCTCGCCCAGGTCGGCTTGCCGGGTCGCGGAGGAAACACGTCCTCCGGGGTGTCGAAGTCGATGCCGGGGTAGTCGTCCAAGTGCCGGTCGGCTGGAGTGAACGGACCATGCACGGCCCCGTAGCAAAGCCACAGGTACCACGGTTTGTCAGGATCCCGGCCCTCGCCGTTGATCAGATCCACGGCCCAGTCCGTGTACTGGTCCGTCGAATAGCGCTCCAGGACCTTGGTCTCGCCGCCCTGGTAGGTGATCGGCTGGTTGTAGTAGTAGTTGCCTGAGGTCTCTGTGTAGAGCGGTCGGTTCCAGACGATCTGAAAGTCCCAGTCCCGCCCGTATCCGGTGTCCGTGCCCGTGTGCCACTTGCCAATCTGCGCGGTGAAGTAGCCGTTCTCCCGGAAGACCTTGGGCCAGAACGGGACCTGTTCGGGGTCGTAGGTGCTACCGGGGTACGGTCCCTCCATGCGCATCGACTCCACGCCGAACTGATGCAGTCCGGTCAGCAGCGTCGCGCGGGACGGCATGCACCAGGTGCCGATGTAGGCGTACTCGAACCGCATTCCCCGGGCGGCGAGCCCGTCGATAGCCGGTGTACGCACCCACGGGTACGACTGCGGATAGGCGCCGACCGTCCGGTACGAATGGTCGTCCGTATAAAGGAACAGCACGTTCGGCCGCTCGGCACTAGCCGCGCCAGACGCGGTACTTGTCGCGCAGACCGCGATGAGGATCAGGGCAATCGCCCCGTACAGTGCACTCTTGCTCATGGCAGACCTCTTTCCAGCCCCAGTCGAGACGGCATGATTGTACCGCCCGGTTCGGTGGTTTAGGCTGCCAGCTGGGCTCGCTCGATGCGCAGGTCGCCGAGGTTTCCAACGACGCTCAGTGCCATGCGTTCCGGCTGGAACCACTCGACTGCGAGGTCCTGAACCTGCTGGGCGGTCACGGCCTCGACCTGGATGCGCACCTCGTCGAGCGAGCGGATGTTGCCGTAGAGCATCTCCTGACGGGCTAGGTTGGCCATCCGACTGCCAGGGGACTCGAGCGCCAGCAGCATGCTGCCCTTGAGCTGGTTCTTGGCACGCCGGATCTCCTCGTTGGGAGCCAAGTTTTCGCGGAGGTCCCGCAGCTCGTGCAGCGCGTATTCGAGCACTGCGGGCACGGCCTCCACGGAAGTGCCCGCCGACACCGACAGGCACCCCGTGTCGGAGTAGAGGCCTAGGTCGGCGTAGACGCTGTAGGCCAGTCCGGCCTCCTCGCGGATCTTCTGGAACAGCCGCGAGCTGAAACCTCCACCCAGAAGCGTGCTGAGCACGAACCCCGCGAACCGTCGCGGATCTCCCGTGCCGAACGTGCTGACGCCAAGGTTGAGATGCGCCTGCTCCAGCGATGGCTTGGCGTGGAGCACGATGTCAGCCTGTGTGATCGGCCTCGTCGGAGCGGACGGCGGCGGGCCTGGCGGCAGTGCTTCCAGAACGCGCTCGACGGCCTCCACGAACGGTCCGTGCTGGACGTGACCGGCGGCCGTGACGACAAAGTTGGGGGCTCGGAACGTGTCCCCGAAGAAGCGCAGCAGCTGGTCCCGTCCGAAGGCACGGATCGTCTCCTGGCTTCCGATGACCGGGCGACCCATGCCGTGGTTCTTCCAGAAGTGCCGCGCAAAGATCTTGCCAAGCAGGTACTCCGGGTTGTCCTCGTCGATCTTGAGTTCCTCGAGGACCACGCCCTTCTCGCGCTCGATCTCCTCCGCGGGGAACGTCGGGCACTGCACCATCGAACTCAGGATGTCGAGCGCCTTGGGCCAGTGCTCGTCGAGCACCTTGGCCGTGAACCCGGTGGTCTCCTTGGAGGTGAACGCATCGAGGTGTCCGCCGAGACCGTCTACGGCGCGTGCAATCTCACGCGCCGTGTAGCGCTCTGTCCCCTTGAAGACCATGTGCTCGGTGAAGTGCGTGATGCCGCTGTCGGCGTCAGACTCGTGGCGCGAGCCATAGCAGAGCCACGCACCGACCGAGACCGAGCGCACCGACGGCATGAACTCGGTCAGCACCCGAAGGCCGTTTGGCAGTGTCGTCTTGGAGACACCAGGCGGCAGGGAATTCTGTTGCATCGGATTTTCAGCCGCGCTGTAGTGGCTCGTAGCCGCGGCTTGCAGCCTGGCGTCGGAGCACCGGCCCGAATCGCACGGACTCCTCAGTCCCATGGTACGGCGGTGCGCGCGGCTAGTCGGCGGACTTGAGGGCGTAGGACTTGAACGCCTCGAACAGCCGTCCCGCGCCGTCGACTCCAACCAGCCTCACCGCCAGCGTAGCGGCCCGCCCTGACTGGTCGAGAGCGGGAACGTTGAACTTGCCGGACTGCCCGGTTCCGAGGACGCGCTTGCTGTACGGCGTGCTGGGGATCTCCGCGGTCCAGAGCCAAAGCATGCGCTGCGCCGCGATCGTGTTCTTGGTCAGCGTGGCGTTGAACTCGTGGGAACGCCCGGCCGCGAGCGTATCCTCGGCGGGCAGCTGGATGGCGAACGGCAGGTTCGCGGGCACGACCTCGGTCTCCTTCATCTTGGGAAGCCTGGACTCCAGGAAGTACGACTTGTTGATGGCCTGCTTCTTGCCTTCGCGCCTTACGTAGAGGACCCAGTCCCGCTCCTTGTCGGGCGTCTGGGTGCGGAAGCGGTCGCCTTTGAACTTCTTTTTCTGGTCGAACCACGCGCCCGTGGCTGGGTCGTACCAGCTCACCTTGTACTCGTGCTTGTGGAGCACGAGCTCGATCGTGCCCGGGTCGGGAGCATGGACGATGTACTCGATTCCGATCTCCTTCTCGCTCCAGGCGGGAGTCCTCTGGAACGCGAGGCCTGCACCGCCCACCACCCGGTAGTGCGGCTGCATGTCGAAGTAGCGCGACTGCGCGAAGAAGCTGGCCAGCGCGGCCATCTGCTGCGAGGTGGAGGACTCCACATCCGGCTCACGAGTGTCGAGCGTAACGTACTGGCCCCGAACCGCCGCCGACCAGGCCTGCTTTCGGGCGGTGTCCGGACTTGCGCCCGCACCGACGCCGGTGTTCACGAACGGCGCCGGGTATGTCTCGTACTCGATCGAGGCCAGGGCGGGATCGACACGGTTCTGCACGATGTAGTTCTGCCATCCCTTTCCTTCCTGCTCGAACAGCGGCGACGAGGTGAGCAGGGCTCCCGTGGAGCGCGGATGGTCGTAGGGGTCGTTCCTGGCGACCGACTTGCCGAGCGCCTCCGCCAGGGGTCCTCCCTTTGGATGGTCCTCCCAGGCAAGCAGTGACTGCCACGTGACGCTGTAGGCGGCGTACCGCGAGCAGACGTACTTCACGAACCGCTCACGCTGGCTGGAAGTCGGGAACAGCCGCTCCAGAGTGGCGGCTGAGTCCGCCAGCACCAGGTCGGTCACGAGTCCAAGCCCGTGCAGGTACGCTACGCGCTTGTCAAGTTCGCGGAAGTATGCCGCGTCGGGCTGGTCGGAGGCTTGGAACGCCTTCGCCTCCGTTCCCAGAACCAGTGCCCGGACGTGCGTGAACCCCTGCTCGGCCCGTTTGTCGGCGACGGCCCGGAAGGAATCCCATGGCATCGCCGCAAGGGAGAGGAAGGTGTCGCCCAGCCAGTAGTGCGGGGTGTTCGAGAGCGGGTACTTGAAGTAGCGGTTGTGGAAGATCGTGATGAACCCGGGCGTCCGCGCGGGCTCTGCCATGAAGCTGCCCGTCTCCTTGTCAAGCGCGTCGATGTCCGAGATGATCCGGTAGTCCCAGCGGCCCTCATGGTCCGGCGAGAAGCGCAGCACGAAGCTGCCGCCCCCGTCCCAGAACGCCGGCATCACCTTCGTGCGGCCGCCCTTGGGCGACCGGAACTCGGCCCGCATAGTGACGGACGAGTACGGCTTGGGGTGCTCCGCCATCACAGCGTCGGAGACCGAGATCCGTATCTCGCACGGGTCGTAGACCGCAGCCAATCCGCAAGAATCGATCTGCTGGCCATGTACCTGTGGAGCAAGCAGCAGTAGCAGCAGCGCCCAGTACCGCATACATCCATGAGGATAAGGCCATTCAGGGGACTGCCCTACAGTTAAGTTGTGCTCGAACGGGTCGCTTGGAGGATCGAGCGGAACCGCATGTTCGCCGACGGAGGAACTGTGGGCGTGGCCGTCTCCGGAGGCGCGGACTCTGTGGCAACGCTGCATGCCCTGGTCGAGTTGCTTCCCGGCCGCGACCTGGCGGTAGTGCACGTCGATCACGGCCTACGTGGCGACGCGTCGGACGCTGACGCGCAGTTTGTCCGCGAGTTGTCCGAGGACCTTGGACTGGCGCTGCATCTGCACAGGTGCGAACTGGACGAAGACCCCAGGGGAGGCCTGGAGGCCGCCGCCCGACGTGCTCGCTACGCGTACTTCCAGCGGCTCGTCGACTGCGGAGCGTGCACCTCGATCGCTACCGGACACACGCGCTCCGACCAGGCCGAGACCGTGCTGCTCCGTCTGTTCCGCGGTTCGGCGGGCGCTGGCCTCAGCGGAATCCTGCCGACCTTGGCGTCGGGCGTGGTCCGTCCTCTTCTGGACGTCTCGAGGGATGACGTGCTGGCGTTTCTGCGGGAGCGTGGCCTCGCTTGGCGAGAGGACGCGTCCAACCGGGACCACCGGTTTGCCCGTAATCGTATGCGGCATGAGTTGCTTCCGGCGCTACGCAAGCGCTGGAACCCGAACATCGACGCCGTGCTGGCCCGTGTGGCGGACTGGGCCGTCGAGGAGGAGCGCTTCTGGACGGATCGTGTCGAGAAGCTGCTCGACCGTCACGCACGAGCCGAGGCGGGAGGCCTCGCACTCGATGTCCGCGGGTGCCGGGAACTGGCCCCGGCCGAGCAGCGCCGTCTCGTGGCAGCCGCCGTCCAGCGTGTGGCCCCGCTGTCCGCGCGGGCGTTCGAGCGGATCGAGAGCGTGAGGGAGCTTCTGCTCGCGCCGAAAGGCACAGGCGGAGTGGACCTCCCTGGATTGCGCGTCGAGCGTTCGTTTGATCTCGTTCTTCTGCGTCGGCCCAAGGCCGAGGTGGGTCTGGACTACGACCTGCCACTGCCTGTGCCCGGACAGGTTGCGTTGCCACATGACGTGGATTCGCTAGTCAGCGCACGGCTCCTGCCTCCTGCCGACAAGGTGGAAACCTATAATGAAGGCCAGCTTGCCTTTGTTGACTTCGATGCGGTTGATGGTGACCTGCGGCTGCGCAACTGGCGCGCGGGGGACCGGTTTCACCCGTCGGAGAGGGCTTCGGAGACCAAGATCAAGGACCTTTTTCAGAAGAGGCGGATCGCGTCTTGGAGCCGCGTGGGCTGGCCGGTTGTGACGGTCGCACGCCCTGGCGGTCCGGACCGCATCGTGTGGACTCGGGAATTTGGGGTTGCCAGGGCGTTTGCCGCTCGCGAGGGCGCCCGTCTCGCGCTGGCGCTGAACGAGCGTCGCGTATCGGAATCCGCCGCTCCTGCGTCTTAAGTTCATGGCGGGGCTCTCTCGGGCAAGGAATCTCCAGTGAATACAACCTTCAAACACGCCGTTCTGTGGGTCGTGATGCTTTGTGCCGCGGTACTCCTGTGGAAGGTCGTCTACTCCAACACTGGCAGCAAGGTCGAGACGCTGAGCTTCACAGCGTTCATGGACCAGGTCGAGGAGGGTGGCATCGAGGAGGTCACCGCCTCGGGCCAGAAGATCGAAGGCCAGACCAGTTCGGGTCGCTTTCAGACGACCATCCCGCAGGACTATCCGAAGGTCTTCGACCTGCTCACGGCCCAGGGTGTAGCCGTGAACATCGAGGACCGGTCCTCGCGCGGATTCTGGGTGGTGTTCTGGCAGGTCGCTCCGATCATCCTGATCGTCTTCTTCTGGCTCTTCATGATGCGCCAGCTGCAGGCTGGCGGGAACCGTGCTCTGAGCTTCGGCAAGAGCCGGGCGCGGCTGCTCACGGCGCAGCAGAAGAAGGTCACGTTCAAGGACGTGGCGGGCGTGAACGAGGCCAAGGAGGAGCTGCAGGAGATCATCGAATTCCTCAAGGAGCCTCAGAAGTTCCAGAAGCTGGGCGGCCGCATTCCCAAGGGCGTGCTGCTGATCGGCTCTCCGGGCACGGGCAAGACCCTGCTGGCGCGCGCCGTCGCGGGCGAGGCCAACGTGCCGTTCTTCTCGATCTCGGGGTCCGACTTCGTGGAGATGTTCGTCGGCGTCGGCGCGAGCCGCGTCCGCGACCTGTTCGAGCAGGGCAAGAAGAGCGCACCGTGCATCGTCTTTATCGACGAGATCGACGCCGTCGGCCGCCACCGCGGCGCCGGCGTTGGCGGGGGGCACGACGAGCGCGAGCAGACCCTGAACCAGCTGCTGGTCGAGATGGATGGCTTCGACTCGAACGAGGGCGTCATCCTGATGGCGGCGACTAACCGGCCGGACGTGCTCGATCCTGCTCTCCTGAGGCCGGGCCGGTTCGACCGGCGGGTCGTGGTGCCGAGGCCGGACGTGCGTGGGCGGCAGGGGATTCTACAGGTCCATACCGTCAAGGTGCCTCTGGCGAACGACGTGGACCTCTTGGTCCTGGCGCGTGGCACGCCGGGGTTCTCGGGCGCGGATCTCTCGAACCTCGCCAACGAGGCCGCCCTGCTGGCGGCCCGGCAGAACCGCAAGGTCGTGACCATGACGGACTTCGAGCTTGCGAAGGACAAGGTCATGATGGGTGCCGAGCGGCGCTCCATGATCCTGCGGGACGAGGAGAAGCGGAACACCGCGTTCCACGAGGCTGGGCACGCCGTGGTGGCGGCCCTGCTGGAGCAGGCTGACCCGCTGCACAAGGTCACGATCATCCCGCGCGGTCAGGCGCTCGGCGTGACGATGCAGCTGCCGGTAGACGACAAGCACACGCACACGAGGGCGTACCTGCGGGATCAGCTCGCCATCCTGATGGGAGGCCGCATCGCGGAGGAGCTCTTCATGGACCACATGACGACGGGTGCGGGCAACGACCTGGAGCGCGCCACGTCCTTGGCGCGGCAGATGGTCTGCGAGTGGGGCATGAGCCGCCTTGGCCCGGTGACGTTTGGGCGGCGCGACGAGGAGGTCTTCCTAGGTCGCGAGATCAACCAGCAGCGGAACTATTCCGAAGCCACGGCGATCCGCATCGACGCCGAGGTCCGGGCACTGGTGTCGGAGAGCTACGCGCGCGCCAAGAAGCTGATCGAGGACAACGCAGCCGGCCTCACGCGCATCGCGCACGCCCTGCTGGAACGGGAGGTTCTGGACGGAAAGGAAGTCGAGGCGCTGCTGGAGGGCCGTGAGCTTCCACCGCTGGCGATGCCCGAGAGTGCCGACGACGGTGGGGTCTCGTCGGGCGGTCCGGACGAGGAAGAGCAGGTCAGGTCCGAAGCTGCCGGGCCGTTGCCCTCTCTGGATGAGGGCGCTCCGTCCCCGGCGTGACCTAAGCGTTGCCCTGCCTAGAACGGGATGTCGTCCTCGGGCGACGACATCGGACGCGGCGAGCCGCCGCCATGAGGCTCCTTCGCCACCGGACGTGCGGGCTCCGGCGAGTAGCTGCTCCTTTGTGGCTCGCTGGGCGGCGGGCCGTAGCCTGAAGGGCGGACAGCTCCGCCGTCGCCGTCGTTGCGGCCCCCCAGCAGCATGAGGCCGCCTGTATCGAGGACCACCTCGGTGCGATAGCGCTTCTGGCCGTTCTGGTCATCCCAGGAACGGGTTTCCAATCGCCCCTCGACGAATACCTTCTTCCCCTTCGTGAGATACGGTGCGATCCGCTCGGCCCGCCACACGACCACGTCGTGCCAGTCACTCTTTTCCTTCCATTCCCCGGTCTGACGATCCTTGTAGCGGCTCGTTGTGGCCATCCTCAAGCTCGTGACCGAGACTCCGCTGGGGGTCTGCCGCGTCTCGGCATCCTTGCCGAGATTGCCGATCAGCATGACCTTGTTGAGACTGCTCGCCATCGCCTAAGGATACAATCGGAGGTTCTCGAATGACAATTGAGACCGCGGGCGCCGCGGCCATGGTGGCAGGGGAGGCGTCGCATGAATGACGAGCGACTGCGGTCGCTCTTGGAAGAGGTTCGCGCCGGACGCTGCAAAGTGGACGATGCCGTGGGCGAGCTGCGGCATTTGCCCTACGAGGATCTGGGGTTTGCGAAGGTCGACCACCATCGCGAACTCCGGCACGGCATGCCAGAGGTGATCCTCGGCCGCGGCAAAACGGTGGAGGAGGTCCGCGCGATCTCGGAGCGGCTGCTGGCCCGCTCGAAGAATCTGCTCGTGACCCGCGCCAGCGCCGAGATGCACGCGGCGGTCCAGGAGCTCCACGGGAACGCCGAGTACTTCCCCCGCTCAGGGGTGGTGCGGGTCTGGGGAGACCGCAGGATTCTGGGCAAGGCGAAGATCGCCGTCGTCTGCGCTGGCACGAGCGACATACCGGTTGCCGAGGAGGCCCGCGTCACCGCCGAGGTCATGGGCAACGACGTTGATTCGATCCACGACGTGGGTGTGGCGGGCATCCACAGGCTGTTCTCGAAGATCGACCGCATCGAGGCGGCCCGCGTCGTGATCTGCTGCGCCGGGATGGAGGGGGCACTGCCCAGCGCCCTCGGCGGGCTCGTGTCGGTGCCTGTGATCGCCGTTCCGACCAGCGTCGGCTATGGCGCGAGCTTCCAGGGCCTGTCCGCCTTGCTGGGCATGCTCAACTCCTGCTCCAGCAACGTCGCAGTCGTGAACATCGACAACGGGTTCGGCGCCGCCTACGTAGCCACCCTCATCAACCGCACCTAGCGCCGTCCGCCTGTGCGAGACTGATCGCAATGCGACTCGGACGAACCCTCACCCCCCTCGCGGTCGCCGCCTGCCTGTTGCTCGCATCAGCGACGCTGACGGCCCAGGAGGCCGGCAAGAGACACCTCCTCGTCCTTGGCGGCTCCGATTTCTTCGCCCACGACGCCGTGTCGCACGCGATGTTCACCATGGCGAAGATCGGTGAGCGCTCGGAGTTGTTCGACGTGCGATTTCGCACCGACATGGAGCTGGTCACCAAGAGCAAGCTCAAGGGCAACCGCAAGAACCTCGACTACTTCGATGCCGTGATGTTCTACACACAGGGGGACCTCGCGCTGTCGGATGAGCAGAAAGCGGACTTGATCCGTTTCGTGGAGGAGGACGGCAAGGCCATCCTCGTGGCTCACAGCGGCGTGGACTCGTTCCGCGAGACGTGGCCAGAGTACATCGACATGGTGGGCGGGGCGTTCATCAACCACCCTTGGCACCAGGAGGTCACTGTGCGGGTTGACGACCGCACGCACCCCATCACCAGGCACCTGCCGAAGACCTTCCAGATCACCGACGAGATCTACCAGGTGAATCGATACGACCGGAGCAAGGTGCGTGTGCTGATGGGCCTTGACCCAGCCAGCGTGGACCTCACCAAGAAGGGCGTCCGGCGGACTGACGGCGACTTCGCCATGGCTTGGGTCCGGCAGTTCGGCAAGGGGCGTGTGTTCACCTGCCTGCTGGGCCACCGCAACGAGGTGTGGGACGATTCCGGCATGCAGCGCATGTGGCTGGAGGCGTTTCGATGGGCGGTGGGGATCACGGACGGAGAAACCGTCTCGCTGCCGCTCCCGACAACCGACGACTGAGCATTGGCTCCGGTTCGGCGATAAACCGGTATCCGAGTCCGCGCACCGTCACAAGGTGGCGGGGCTTGCTGGGATTCGTCTCGATCATGCGCCGCAGGCGCACGATGAAGTTGTCGATGGCGCGAGTGTCGGTGTCCTCCCGCAGGCCCCAGACGTCCTCCAGCAGGCTCTTGCGGCTGACGGTCCGGCCCTCGTTGGCGACCAGGTAGTGCAGCAGCCTCGACTCCGTCAGCGTCAGGTTGCGAGTCTCGTCTCCGACTTGGAGACGTTGCTGCGCAAAGTCCACGATGCGGCCCGCGAACTCGTAGCGCTCGCCCACTGCGCTGGACTGTCCGGTCTCGCTCCACTGCTGGCGTCGCAGCAGGCCGCGCAGCCGCGCCATCAGCACCGTCAGATCGAACGGCTTGGGTAGGTAGTCGTCCGCTCCTGAGGACAGTCCCTCGACGATATCGGCAGGCCGCCTGCGCGCGGTCAGCATCATGACGGGCAGGAGGCAGCCTGTCGACCGGAGACGGCGGACCATCTCGAACCCGTCAATGCCCGGCAGCATCACATCAACGATCAGCGCGTGGTAGTCGGACGGCTGCTCGCGCATGATATCGAGGGCAGCCTCGGCGGTCTCGGCGACGCTTGCCAGAAAGCCCTCCTGCTCGAGATTGAATGTCAGGCCGCGAGCCAGATGGACTTCGTCCTCAACGATCAGGATCCGCTTCATGCAGCCGCCGACAGCGGCAGTTCGATGGTGAACGTGCTGCCGCACCCCTTGCCTTCGCTCTCCCCGAACACGCGGCCACCGTGCTTCCGCGCCACCGACCGCACAATGTAAAGGCCGAGACCCGTGCCGTTGGCCTTGAGCGTGCCGTAAATCCGGTAGAAACGTCGAAAGACGTCCTGCAGGTCGCCGGGGTCGATGCCGATGCCGTGGTCCCGAATGCAGATGGAGATCTCCTTGGCACTGCATTTGGCGACTTCGACCTGCACCCTGACGCGGTTGCCGGAATACTTGATCGAGTTGTCGATCAAGTTCGAAACGGCTGCGCGCAGTTCCTCGCCGTTGCCGAGCACCACGGCGGGCTCTCCTTCGGGGATCAGGCACCGGTAGTCCAGCGCCGCAGCCGGAAGGTCGTAGCTGCGGCGCAGCCGGTCGGTGCATTCGAGGACGAGCTCGGGAATCTCCACGCGAGTCTTCTGTGTCGCGCGGCGGGAGCCAAGGGCGCCGGCCAGCAGGACATGCTCGATGGTTGCCTGGAGCCGGTTCATGTCGGACAGCATCGTTTCGTAGAACTCCCGCTGCTGCCTGCGGTCGAGCTCCCGCGTCTGCAGCGTCTGAAGGTAGAGCTTGAGCGAGGTCATGGGCGTCTTGAGCTCGTGCGTCACCGCGTTGATGAACGCGTCGTGCTTCTCGTTGCGTCGGATCTCGCGGACTAGAAATATCGTGCTCAGGACAAGGCCGACGCTCAGGATCAGACCGGCGACGACGCCCAGACCAGCGACGACGCCGGTGCGCCAGTTCGCGATCAGCCAGCCGATGTTCAGGGTCGTTGCCAGAAGGACCAGGCAAGCTGCAAGGACGATCCAGAATATGACGGACCGCTTCCGGTGGCCGCTGAACTCCACGCCTCAATCATATCGGCGATCTGGACGGATTAGGTGCCGTCGCCGCCGGACGGGACCTTGCGGCCCGTTCTGGGTGGGGAGTTAGGGGGCGGAACTCGCCTTGGCGATGTCTTCCTCAAGGATTCTCGCGCCCCGCATGATACCGCCAAAGGAGTAGTTCCCTTCGTGGCAGGCGTACTCGTAGACCCTCTCGGACGATGCCGGCCAAACGTACTCGCCGCTCCAGGGCGCCGTCCACGCTGACGGGTCCTCGACGGTGAACTGGTAGTGCAGCGTGTCTGCGTCCATGCGCCGGATCCGTTCCACGACATGGAGATCCCGAGTGGCCCCTTTCAGAGCTGGGGAGTCGTTGAAGTTCGTGGTGTCCACCACGAGCGTGTCGCCCTCCCAGTGGCCTACCGAGTCGCCCAGCCAGCTCCGCACGGTGGGCGGCGCGTGCTCCGCGTTCATGCGGATGATGCGTACGTCGTGCACCATCTCCACAAGGACCATGATGTAGTCGTCCGTCTGGATGATCCGCTTCAGGTTGTTGTAGGCCACCGGCAGCATCGGCGGTCCGCCGGTCGAGCCGAACCCGAGCAGGCACCGCTCTTCGAGAGGGCGAAGCTCCATGTCGTCGTAGGGTCCCGGATCGAGCCCCTCGGCGATCCACCATGCCGTGCCTGTGTTCGGGTGGTCGCGCTTCGCCTTCTCGTCGGCGATGCTCTGCGCGGCCGGAGTCTTGGGCGGCAGCCGGCCGTTCTTCGGATCGGTGATGATCGACGTGCGGTACGTCCCGTCGATCTCGAACGCTCCCGTGCCGCGGTCGAGCCAAAACGAGTTGTAGCCCCCGACATTGCCCGCAGACCCCGCCGAACCGTCGCCGCCCTTCGGCGGAGCCGCGCGGTTGGGGTCTGATGGAGCATTGCGAACCGCCTGAGTCTCGGCTGCCTTGGTCGCGACAGCGATGCCCTCGTCCTTGGAGAGCGTCAGGCGGTCGCCGTACTCCTCGGGACGCTCCAGGGGCGTCAGGGTCTTGATGTCGTACGTGCCGGACAGGTCCGGATGCCCCGACGGCGTGCGCGGGAGATCGTCCGCGCCTGTCGCGAGGACTGCGCACGCAGTGAGCATCAGCGCCTTGGGTGTCCAGTGCAGAGTGAGGGATCGGTGCCAGCTAGGAACGCGCATCGCTTGGCCAGAGATTGTACGTGATGGTGATCGGGCCGAGTCGGCAGCGCCCCAGTTCGGGACTGGGAATGGCCCACCAAGCAGTACAATTCGACCAAGGGCAGACCGCCGTGCCGCAACCCGACAGGTTCACACCAATCATTCACTCGATCCGATCGACTCCGTCAGGACTGACGCGCCGGGCCTTCCTGCCCGCGTTGGCGGCGATCCCGGCCGCTGCAGCACCTCCTGCAGCGGCCGGGGGCGGGAGCCGCCTGAGGACTGCGATCTGCGCCTACTCCTACAGGGAGGCCCTTGCTGCGGGCAGGATGAGCTACCTCGACCTAGTCGACATCGCCGCGGAGCACGGCATTGACGGCATCGACGCGACGGTCTACTGGTTCCCGCAGGACAACGTCGACGGATTCCTGGCGGCGTTTCGGCGCAAGGCCTACCTTGCCGCCGTCGAGCTGCCCAGCATTGCCGTTCGCACCAATCTCTGTCGCAAGGATCCAAGGGAGCAGGAGCGGGAAGCGGCGTGGCTGTTGCACTGGACCGAAATTGCCTATCAGCTTGGTTCGAGCCACGTCCGCGTGTTCGGTGGAACAGTCCCGGCCGGATCGAGCGAGGACGAGGCAGCGACGTGGGTCGCAGAGATCCTCAAGCGTTGCGCGGACCATGCGGCCGATCGGGGCGTTGTGCTTGGCCTTGAGAACCACGGCGGGATTACGTCGCGGGCGGAGCGGATCCTGGAGATCGTGCGCGCCGTGGACCATCCCAACGTCGGCGTCAACCTGGACACGGGAAACTTTCGGGAGGATCCCTACAACCAGATCCAACTCTGCCTGCCACACGCCGTGAACGCGCAGTTCAAGGTCGAGATGCGAGATGCCCGCGGCAACCACGAGCCTTCCGACTGGGACCGCATCGTGCGGATGTTCGCTGCCGCCAGCTATCGCGGCTACATGGCGCTGGAGTACGAGGCGGCCGAGGATCCGATGCATGCGGTGCCACGGCATCTGGCCCGCCTGCGGGACCTGGCGAAGCGACACACTGCGACCTGACCCAGCCTCGCAGCCCCGTGATCGGTCAGTCCGGGAACGGACGTGACTGAACCGCCTCCAGGAACGTGGGGTTCTGCCGCCGCAGGCGCAGCGACAGGTCCTTCGCCTGCTTCGCCTTCGCCCGATCGCGAAGCCTGTAGTAGACCTGCGAGAGCATCAGGTGCGGCTGGGGGTGGCGAGGCTCGATCTCCACGGCCGACTCGAGTTCGGCAACGGCGTCGTCCCAGGCCTTGAGACCCATCAGGGCTCTCGCCAGTGAGATTCGAGCCGGAATGTAGTCGGAGCGTATGGCGATTGCGCGCCCGAGCGGCGCCTTGGCCTCTTCGTAGCGTCCCTCCTTGACGAGCCAGTCGCCATAGAAGTAGTGCGGCTCCTCGTAGCTGGGATCAAGCTCGATTGCCGCGGACAGCAGAGGCAGCGCTTCTTCAAACCGGCCGTCCTTCTGCAGATGCCAGGCACATTCGAAGTTCGCCCGCGCTGATCTGGGGAACCGTGCAACGGCCCGTTCCGCCAGTCGCAGCCCAGTCCGGAGGTCTCCCGCCTCCCGGCAGGCGTGGATCGCCATGTAGTGGAGATCCTCGACCTCGGGCCGCAAGTTCAGCGCGCGCATCGCGACATCTGCCGCTTCGCGGTGGAAGCGGCCCTTGCCGTACTCCACCGCCATCACCTGCATGAGCTGGAACTGGTTCGGACGAATCGCCAATGCGCTCCGCCAGGCGCGCAGGGCGTCCTCGGTTCGCCCGAGCTTGCCAGCTGCTGCACCGAGCATGTAGTGCGCGTTGAATTCCCTTGGCGAGACCTTGGCTGCACGGTCCAGCCAGCGCATCGCATCCGCGTGGCGCCCGGCGTTGAAGTGCATGTAGCCCAGATTGAACAGGGCCGGATAGTATTCCGGATCAAGCGCGACAGCCGCGTTCCAGAGTTCTGCGGCCTGCTCGACCTGGCCCCGCTGGGCCAGATCGAGGCCTTGATCGGTGAGCCCAGCGGCGTCGTCCGCCTGCTGGGCGATGACCGTGCCGGCCAGAAGCAGCGCCAACGCTGCCCATCGACCAGTCATGGCAGGGCCCGCGCCTCCCCCGAGCCCTCCTCCAGGAGCCAGGTCGCCCCGCCCTTCACGCCGGGGAATCGCTCCTCCTCGCCGCTCGGCCAGCGCACGACGACAGCATCGACGCCATCGGCCTCGCCGAGTCCGAAATGCGCCCGGATGTCGCTGTGCGAGACGTAGCTTGACTGGCTCACTACCGCCCGTGTCTGGCGCCGCCCGCCGGACTCGACCGATACCGTGGATCCGATCCCGGCGTGGTTCGATGTGGTGCCTTGCAGCTGGAAGCGGACCCAGCCTTCCCCGGCCGGCAAATCGTTCCTCAGCAGGGAGACTGGGGCCGACATGTTCATCACGAGGACATCGATGTCGCCGTCGTCGTCATAGTCGCCGAAGGCCGTCCCGCGGCTAGACAGGGTCTGGCCGAGACCTGGCCCGGACATGGCCGTGACGTCCTCGAACCTGCTGCCGCCGAGATTGCGGTAGACGAGGTTGGTCTGGACAAACGTTTCGGCCACCTTGGTCTGCGCGTCGAGCTCGGGATACACGTGCCCATTGACCTGGAACAGGTCCTGCCAGCCATCGTTGTCTAGATCCACGAAGTCGATGCCCCAGCCGACGTACTGCGGGTTCGACGCCAATCCTGCCCTAACGCAGAGGTCCTCGAAATAAAGCCCCTCGCTGCTGCGGTAGAGGTTCGGGTAGTCGTCGGCGAAGTTGGTCTTGGCGATGTCCAGCCAGCCGTCGCCGTTGTAGTCGCCGACGCCCACACCCATGCCGCCCTGCTCGAACCCGTGCTCGTTGAACGCGACCCCTGCCTCCACGGCAAAGTCTCCGAACGTGCCGTCGCCCTGGTTGAGGAACAGGATGCTGGGCGTTGAGTCGCAAGCGATGTAGATGTCCTGCCAGCCGTCCCCGTCGAAGTCCGCCGCAACCGCCGTGAACGCGTAGTAGTCCTGGACATCGCGGATGCCGACCCGCTCGCTCACATCCTCGAACGTGCCGTCCCCCTTGTTGCGGTAGAGCGTTACGCCGCCGGGCGGCAGCCCTCGTGGCCCGCAATAGACGGGCATGCCCTTCCACTCGCAGTTGGACGTCTTGCCCGGAGGTGGAGCGGTCGCGAGGTCGAACTGCTGGTACTGCGTGACGAGCAGGTCGAGGAGTCCATCGCGGTCGTAGTCCAGAAACGAACAGCCCGCACTCCACTGGGTCTTCCCGCCGGCCACGCCCGCCGCTAGGGCGATCTCCGACAGCTTGCCCTCGCCGTCGTTGCGGTAGAGCAGGTCGTGGCCCCAATAGGCGACAAAGAGGTCCATGCTTCCGCTGTTGTCGAAGTCGCCGGCGCAGACGGCGCTGCCCCATCCCGAGTGCGCCATGCCGGCGGCCGTGGTCACGTCCTCGAAGCGATCGCCGACGTTGCGGTACAGCCGGTTCGTTGGCGCCTCTCCCTCCGGGAAGCCCTCCAGCGTGGATCCATTGACTAGGAACACATCGAGCCGAGCGTCTCCGTCGTAGTCGAGGAAGGCCACGCCGGATCCGTTGGATTCGATGATGTAGCGCTTCGTCTTGCTGCCGCCGTAGGTGAACTGCAGGTCGAGCCCCAGCTCCGGAGCGACGTCCGCGAACTTGGCGTGCCACGGCACGCCCGACAGCTCGCGTGCCTTCACCGGCTGAGCGTTCGGGCTGGCGACGCCTTGCGCCCGCAAGGGCGCGTCGGCTGCAGCCGCCAAGGCTAGCGCTGGCAGCAGGCAGCGCAGCAGGAAGTGGCGAACAACCACCAGAATCCTGAGTATGTCACAGGGTCTGGAGCCGCCGGCCGCGATATCTCGGTGGCCTGCTCACCGAGCGGAGGAGTCCCGCGGCTGCGTGTCCGGCCCGATGCGCGCTCTGCCTGCGTACCCCGTCATTTCCAGATAGCCCAGCCCTTGCACAGGCTCGCCGCGCCGCTGTCCACTGAACGTGACGGCGCCCTCCCAGTAGGTCGGGATGCCCTCTTGACCGGACACCATCTCCTGCGGGTCCATCTGTGCGCGGCAGCGCAGGTCATAATCCAGCGCTGGGATCGTCAGCGTCCACTCGACGGGGTACTTGGCGCCTGTGTCGGAGCTCGTCCAGTAGCCTACGGCCTGCATTGCGAAGTCCGGCCGCTCAAGGTGCACGACCTCGCCGTCCTTGCCCACGAACGTGCCGTGCGAGAACGGCCCGTGCCGGCCGTCGGCGTAGCGCATGCCGACAAGCATGAGGTCGTTGCCGTCGTCGAGCTGGATGCTGAACCAGTCCCAGCCGATCTGTTCGGGAGTGAGCGAGTTGGTGAAGAACTCGTGGTCCATCCATGCCGTGCCCGTCACGTCGTACGGGTCCAAGCCGACGGTCACCGTCCCGCTGGCCTCTAGGCGCGTGAGCGAGATGTAGTGCGAGGCGCGGCCCACGCCCTCCGCCTTGCGGCTGATACCGTCACGTCCGTGCACAACGGCGGGCTTGGCGGCGACCAGCTTCAGTTGCACGGCCGCCTCCTCGGTGACTGCGCGTAGCTGCAGGGTGGGCAACCTAGGGTCTGCAAGGTCCCAGTCGACCGACCAGTTGCCGTTCCAGACCCTGGCCTCGTCCAGCGACGCTCCCGCGATGCCCGGTCCACTGCGGTTGATCCGCTCGGCGCGTCTGAACTCCTTCTCGGCGATGTCGCTGACCGCGAAGTGCGCGATGTGGAACTCGTCGATGTCCCAGGGGGACTCCGCTGGCTCGGCGCGCTCGGTTCCGACCCGGAAGAACGTGAGCTCGAACCCGAACGCGCGCTGGTCGGCAGTGCGCAGGTTGCCGGTGAAGTACCACCATTCCGTCTGGAACGAACGGTGAGCGAAGTGGTCCCGCGGGAACTGGTATTCGTACCCGGGCAGCGCGGATTCGAACGCCGGAAGCCTCGCGATCGCCACAGCGAGCGGCAGGACGTAGAGCAGGCGTCTCATTCTTCGTGCAGCACCGCGATCGGATCCATGGAGCCCGCCATTCGCGCAGGGTAGGCGCCGGCGACCAGCGTCGCGGCGTAGATCGCCGCAAGGGAGCCGGCCAGGAATGCGACCGGCCAGTGGAACTGAATGGTCCAGCCGAACGACTGCTTGCCGATGACCTCGATCAGCACGACGGAGAGCGCGGTGCCCAGGACGAGACCCAGTCCGTTCGCGATCAATCCGAGCATGGCGGCTTCGGCAATGACTAGCCTGCGTATCTGCTGTATCGACGCGCCAACCACGCGGAGCACCCCGAGCTCCGCTCGCCGGTCCATGACCAAGGTCAGCAGAGCGCCGGCCATCCCGAGGATGGCGACTACGATTGCGATGGCCTCCATGGCGTAGGTCACGGCGAATGTCTTGTCGAACAGGGCTAGGGCCGCACGACGAAGGTCCCCGCTGCGTGCCACCGTGACGGCGCTTCCTTGGAGGGCGGAGAGCACAGACCCGCGGACGGCCTCGGGCTCGGCATCGGGTTCAAGATAGATCGCCGCGCGGGTGATCCGGCGGTCCGGCAGGTATCGCAGCAGCGCCGTTCGGTCGCCGATCAGATAGCCCGCCTCGCTGGAGTAGTCCGAGAAGATACCGGCGATCCGGAACGGCACAATCTGGTCCCCGAGCGGCAGGGCCACGGTGTCGAAGATGTCCAGTCCGTGCTTGCTGGCGAATGTCTCACTGGCGACCAGGCTCCCGCCGGACTCGAGCTCATCCCAGATCTGGCTTGGCTCGGGGCCGGCCAGGTACCGCACCGCGTCCCGGCTGCGCTGTACGCTGATGTCGCCCAATCCGAGAGTAGCTGGCAACCCGCGATAGCTGAAGCGGTGTTCGCGGAACCCGTCCACGGCCTCGACCTCGGGGATCGCGGCGATGCGCTGGGTGACGGAGTCCGACATCGTTGGGGCGTTCTCCGATCCACCCGGCCCGGCGGGCGCGACGTACAAATCGGCTTGCAGCCGACCGTCCATCCACACCACGACCGTCTCGCGGAAGCTCCCCACCATCACGCCTACGCTGACCATCATTGCGGTGGCTGTTGAGAGCGCAGCGACGATCACCGCCGTGCGCGCCAGGGCAGCGGCAAGGCTGCGGGCGCCGAGAAACCCGGCGACACCGAACGGCAGCGCAAGCACTCTGCCGGTGAGGCGCAGGCTAAGCGTCGAGACCTGCGGCGCCAGCATGGCGGCGGCTCCGACGAAAGCCAGGCACGCCAGATAGCCGGCAACTGGGATCCGATCCACGGCAGGGACGTAGCAGAGACCAATCGCGGCAGCCGTCAAGCCCGCGGCTCCCCATGCCCAAGCCCCCTTGGTCTGGGTCGCGATGTACTCGCAGCGGGCCTTGGCCATGCCCTCGGCGGGCGGCACGCTTGCGGCTTCCCGTGCAGGAAGCCACGCGGCGAGGGTCGAGACGCCGATGCCGAAGATGGCTGCGATGGCCACCGTCAGGGGATTGAGCGATATCGGCGCCGCGACGCTGCTCACGTACAACGCCTCGACGGTCTGGCCCATCGTCGCGATGGCCCCTCCCGCCATGAGGCGTCCCAGAGGCACGCCCACGAGCACGCCGAGCGTACCTAGAACGGCTCCCTCGAACAGGAACGCCGCAGTGACCATGCCGCGCGTCGCACCGAGGGCACGTGTCATCGCGATCTGGCTCCTGCGTCGCACCACGGCCGTCGACACTGTGTTGTGGATGAGGAACGCACCGACGATGAGCGAAATGTAGCTCAGCATGCGCAGGTTCCACTTGAACGCCCTGAGCATCCTTCGGCTCTCGGCCGACTGGACGCCTGCCTCCGACAGGCTGGCCGTCGGCGGGAGCGCCGATCGGATGGCATCGACAGCCTCCTCCATGGCCGCCGGCGGCACGTCGACATAGATCCGGTCCAGGATGCCCGTCCGTCCGAGGACCCGCTGGGCCATGGCGATGTCCATCACCAGCAGATCCGGCTGGGAGGCTCCCAGCGCGTCGGCCTCGAACGTCCCCGCCACAGGTAGCGCGGTGGCCTGGTCTTGGATCACGAGGTCGACGCTCTCGCCCGGCTTAAGGCCGAGCAACGCGCTTGCCCACATGCGGTTGTCTGGGGGCAGCGCGTCCGCTTCGGCGCCCTGCATCTCGAAGTGATCGCGAATCCTTGGGTCTCCGATCAGGTCCAGGCCAAACAGTGGCACTGTCACGCCGCGCTCCGCCAGAACGGCGAACCCCTCGACGCTCGCGGAGAACTGAACAGGCACGTCCAGCCTCGAAAGCCGGCCGAACAGCTCTTCCGGAATGCCCCCAACTTGATGGATCTCGAAGTCGGCGGAACCCTGCAGGGACTCCATCGAAGACTGGAATGAGTCCGCCGAAGCTTCGGAGGCTAGGTCGATGCCGATCACGACTGCTACACCCAGTCCAACGGCCGCCACGGTCAGCAGCGTCCGCAGCCTCTCTTGGAACAGAGGCCTGACGATCAGCCGGAACAGAGGCAGCGTACGGGCTCCCAGGCTAGGCATCGGGCTGCAAGGTGTCCACGTTGACGAACCTGCCATCCAGCATCGTGGCCACGCGATCGGCGAACGTCGTGGACTCGGCGCTGTGCGTCGCCATGACGATGCTCATGCCCAGGTCGCGGTTCAGCGAGTGCAGCAGGCGGAGCACGCCCTCCGCGGTCTCGTGGTCAAGGTTGCCCAGAGGCTCGTCGGCCAGCAGCAGTGACGGTGAGTGCACGATTGCCCGGGCGATGGCCACGCGCTGCATTTGTCCGCCTGAGAGCTGATGCGGCAGGTGCGTGGAGAAGTCCGCCATCTCCACCCTGTCCAGGCACTCCATTGCCCTCCTGCGTGTGTTGGACGCTCCAGCCAGCTGCAGAGGGAGCTCGACGTTCTCCACGGCGCTGAGAGTCGGCAGCAGCTGGAAGAACTGGAAAACGAATCCGATGCGAGATCGACGGAGCGCGGTCAGGGCTGCGTCGTCCAAGCCAGTGGTGACGTTTCCTTCGATCGAGACCTCGCCGGAGGTAGGGAGGTCCACCGCTCCGGCCAGATGGAGGAACGTGCTCTTTCCGCAGCCGCTCCGACCCACGACCGCGAGAAACTCACCCGCCTCGACCTTGACGGAAAGATCGCGCAGGGCGACGACGCTTCGGCCTGCCAAGGTGTAGCGTTTCGTGACGCCGGCGAAGCGAATCGCGTCCAATGCCAATCCTAGCCCAAGTTCGCCAAGCGAGGAGCGATTTTGGCCGAATTCGGCGTGTTTTGCGCCGCAAGTCGTTGGCTTTCAATGGCCGGCCTTCCTGAACCCCCAATGCAGTGCCATGGCAGCTTGCAATTCCCTGACTTCCGCACCAGGGCCTGCTCCCATCGGAGCCTGTTCGTCCGCCGGACCCCCACCCGCCCCCGCACCAGGGGCCAGGAGCCCCACTTCACCCAGCGCCTCGTCCGCTCCGTCCGCTGGAGGCAGCGGGGCGACCCATCCCGGGGTCCACGGCCTGCGCACCAACAGCGTCGGCTGGGACGCCGAGCGGCTGTGGCGCACCTGCATGACGCGGACCGACCTGGAGGCCGTCCTCCGCTCCATCGGGAGCGCACTGGGACTGCGCCCGATCCACCACCGCAGGCCAGCTGGACGACGCTGCGCCGTCGCCTGGCGGGCCAGCGGCGGGTGACCGCGGTCTTCCGCCAGGCGGACGGACGCATGCTGCACGTGTGCAAGGCGACGCGGGCCGAGTCCTGGCAGCGGGCGATCCACGAGCGGCTGGGCGTGGACGCCTCGCCGGGCGGGGTCCGCAAGCTGGTCGTCCAGCCCAGACGACGAAAGGAAAATGCACGGACTGCAGTGCCACACGCCTGATTCCACGACCGCAATGTGCTCGTTGCAAACGACTTGTGAAATGGGGTGGCAAACTTGGGTTAGGGTTATTCGTGCGAAAGGCCTGATTTCGTGTCAAGGTCAGGTGGATTCCGACAAGGGAGCACAGGCCAGGCGGGAGTAGGATGAATGTGGTCCGCGGTGCGCGGGCCGCATGAGCGGCAGGATGGATCACGACGGCGCGTTCAAGAACGTCTTCTCGGAGCCCCGGATGATGGCCGACTTCATCCGGGGCTTCGTCGGGAAGAGCTGGGTCGAGCGGGCCAACTTCTCGACGCTGGAGCCGGTGGGGACGGAGCACGTGAGCGACCGGCTCGACCGGCGCCGCGGCGACCTGGCGTGGCGGCTGGAGCTGGACGACGGCAGCCCGCAGTACGTGGTCGTCATGCTGGAGCTGCAGTCGACGGTGGAATGGGCGATGCCCCTGCGCATGGCGGTCTATGTCGGGCTGACGCTGCAGGCGGAGGTCAGGCAGGGGCGGGTGCGGCCCGGCCAGCTCCCGCCGGTGGAGGCGGTGGTGCTGTACACGGGCCGCGAGCCGTGGGACTGGAGCCTGCGGCTGGGCGACCTGTACATGCCCTGCCCGGAGGACGTGGCGGCGCGCCAGCTGGGGATCGAGTGCACGCTGGTGCAGGCCTGCCACGAGCGGGACCTGGACCTGGAGCCGCTGAACCTGAGCGACGCGGTGTTCCGGCTCCTGCGGGGGTCGCGGGCGGATGTGGCGGACGTGGCGAGCCGGCTGCAGCGGCGGCTGGCGGGGCCGGAACACAGTTCGCTGCGGAAAGCGATCACGCGACTGATGCAAGAGGTCGTGCTGCCGACGCGGGCCCCGGAGCTGGAGGAGTCGGAGCGGGCGAAACTAACGAATCTGGAGGACTTGACAGCAATGCTGGACAACAACGCAATCACGTTCAAGGAGGCCGAGCGGGCCAAGCTCCTCGCCCAAGGCAAGGCGGCGGGCAAAGCCCAGGGCAAGGCGGAGGGCAAGGCGGAGGGCCAGAAGGGCCTTCTTGTGACCCAAGCCGAGCGGAAATGGGGTGGCAAAGTGGCCGCTGACCTGGAGGGGATTCTCGCTCCCATCGCATCGGCCGAGGCACTCGAGCAGGTCGGAACATCAATCCTGCTCGCTGCCACCGCAGAGCAGTTCCTGTCGAGAGTGCGCAAGATCTGATCGGAGCTTCGCAGCCATCCGGCAGGAACGCACGTGGAGGCGGGGCTCACCCTCTGCATGGCGGTCTGCGCCGGGCTGACGCTGCAGGCGGAGGGCCAGCAGGGGCGGGTGCGGCCCGGCCAGCTCCCGCCGGTGGAGGCGGTGGTGCTGTACACGGGCCGCGAGCCGTGGGACTGGAGCCTGCGGCTGGGCGACCTGTACATGCCCTGCCCGGAGGACGTGGCGGCGCGCCAGCTGGGGATCGAGTGCACGCTGGTGCAGGCCTGCCACGAGCAGGACCTGGACCTGGAGCCGCTGAACCTGAGCGACGCGGTGTTCCGGCTCCTGCGGGGGTCGCGGGCGGAGGTGGCGGACGTGGCGAGCCGGCTGCAGCGGCGGCTGGCGGGGCCGGAGGACAGGTCGCTGCTAGGAGCGATCACGCGACTGGTGCAGGAGGTCGTGCTGCCGACGCGGGCCCGAATGCTGCCGGAGTCGGAGCGGGCGAAACTAACGAATCTGGAGGACTTGACACCCATGCTGGACAACAACGCAATCACGTTCAAGGAGGCCGAGCGGGCCAAGCTCCTCGCCCAAGGCAAGGCGGCGGGCAAAGCCCAGGGCAAGGCGGAGGGCAAGGCGGAGGGCCAGAAGGGCCTTCTTGTGACCCAAGCCGAGCGGAAATGGGGTGGCAAAGTGGCCGCTGACCTGGAGGGGATTCTCGCTCCCATCGCATCGGCCGAGGCACTCGAGCAGGTCGGAACATCAATCCTGCTCGCTGCCACCGCAGAGCAGTTCCTGTCGAGAGTGCGCAAGATCTGATCGGAGCTTCGCAGCCATCCGGCAGGAACGCACGTGGAGGCGGGGCTCACCCTCTGCATGGCGGTCTGCGCCGGGCTGACGCTGCAGGCGGAGGTCAAGCAGGGGCGGGTGCGGCCCGGCCAGCTCCCGCCGGTGGAGGCGGTGGTGCTGTACACGGGCCGCGAGCGGTGGGACTGGAGCCTGCGGCTGAGCGACCTGTACATGCCCTGCCCGGAGGACGTGGCGGCGCGCCAGCTGGGGATCGAGTGCACGCTGGTGCAGGCCTGCCACGAGAAGGACCTGGACCTGGAGCCGCTGAACCTGAGCGACGCGGTGTTCCGGCTCCTGCGGGGGTCGCGGGCGGAGGTGGCGGACGTGGCGAGCCGGCTGCAGCGGCGGCTGGCGGGGCCGGAACGCAGTTCGCTGCGGAAAGCGATCACGCGACTGATGCAAGAGGTCGTGCTGCCGACGCGGGCCCCGGAGCTGGAGGAGTCGGAGTGGGCAAGGCTAGCCCAAGTTCGCCAAGCGAGGAGCGATTTTGGCCGAATTCGGCGTGCTTTGCGCTGCAAGTCGTTGGTTTTCCATGGCCAGCATCCCTGAAACCCCCAATGCAGTGCCACAGCAACTTGCAATTTCTTGACTCCCGTCCCAGGGCCTGCTTCCATCGGAGCCTGTTCGTCCGCCGGACCCCCACTCGCCCCCGCGCCAAGGGCCAGGAGCCCTACTTCACCCACCACCTCGGCCGTCACGTCGCCCTGCCGCGCGGGGACTGGCCGGCGCTGTGCGCCCGCGTCGAGCGCATCCTCGCCCCCCCCCCCCCAGCGCTCCCTCGAGCTCGGGGCCTGCTCCCCCGCGGTCGAGGACGAGGCCCAGCGCAGCGCCGCCCAGCTGGTGCAGGCCGGCGTCTCCCCCGTGGGCCCGGCGGCCGCCCTGCCGCGGGTCGACGTCGACTCCCTGGAGCTGGTCCGCCCGCGCTCGGTCGGCGTCTAGCGCGTCGCCCTGTGGGCCATGCGGCAGCTCCGTCCGCCGTCCCTGCTCGAGCAGCTGGGCCTGTCCGGTCCGCAGCGCGCCGCCGTCCTCGGCAGCCTCGTCGGCCGCATGGCCGCGCCGGCCTCCGAGCGCGCCGCGTGGCACTGGCTGCGCCAGCGCAGCGCCCTGGGCGAGCTGCTCGGCTGCGACTTCGAGACCATGGACCGGAACGCCCTGCAGCGCGCCAGCGACCGCCTGCTGCGCCACCGCGACACCATCGAGACGCGCCGCCGACCTGTTCGACCTACAGCCCACCGTCACCCTGCACGACCGGATCAGCACGTGCTTCGAGGGCGCGGCGGACCGGCGGCCGCTGGCCCGCCGCGGCCATTCCAGGGAGAAGCGCCACGAGCTAGCCGCGCTTCCCGGAGAACCCCTTCTCAGGAGCAGGCGGGCGGCAGACCACTCAGGAATCCCGAGCCAGCAGACGTGCGAGATTGCCGCCCAGGATGGCGGCGGCGTCCTCCGATGACACTCCGATCGACTGCATTGCCTCGCACTGTGACGCAAACACCGCGCTGTGCCAGCCGCGTGGGAAGAACGAAGAGTCCGAACCAAACAGCATTCGGTCGGCGCCGAACACCTCCAAGGTGCGTTCGAAGACCTCCGCGAGGGAGGGTCGGGGCATGAGGAACCGCGTCCATCCGTTGGAGCTCGACGTGTCCACGCAGACGTTTGGGCAGGTCGCGCCGAGCATCAGCGTTTCCCGGAAGTAGCCCGCACCGAAATGCGGCACCACAAACGTGGTGTCCGGGTGCTGCTGGGCGACACAGTGCAGGTCGATCGGGTTCGAACGGCTCATGTCGAACCGTGAGGGCAGGCCGAGCTTGGCGTACACGCCCACCGAAAGCACGCCCAGGTGGACGAACACTACCCTGCCTTTGGCCTCGGACGCCATTGCGTAGAGCGGATCCAGGCGCTCGTCCTGGACGGAGAAGCCCTGCATTGCCGGAAACAGGCAAAGCCCTTGTAGGTGCAGATCCTCGAACGCCTTGCGAGCCCGCTGCACGGCACCCTCCGCGAGCGGATCCAGCATGTAGTAGCCGTGGATGCGATTGGGATGCGCCCGCACTGCGGCCGCGGCGGATCCCTCGTCCCCTGGCAGGCTGGCCATCAGCACGATGCGCGATACGCCGTGCTGGTCGAGTTCCTCCACCCATCGCTTCGCCAGCGCCTCGTCGCTGACGGGAGGATCCCAGCCGAGTGAGGCCACGAGGCCGGCTACGTCCGCTGTGCCCTTCTGGTGCGCCAGCCCCGCAAAGAACGACTGTGAGAAGAAGTGCGCGTGCGCGTCGTGGATGTCGATCTCACCCCAGTTGGTTTGCATGGTCGGTCCGGCGCCCTCCCTGGATCGCGGGGATGAAATGGATTTCCGAGTCGGGCTCGACCCTATCCAATAGCCCGAGAGTGCTCACTTCACCGTCGATGGCAACCGAAATGTTCCCCCTGAGCCGGCCTTCCTTCACCAGCCTGTTCGTGAGCGCGGGGTAGAGTTCGCCGAGGCCTTCGACCACCTGCCGGACGGTGGCGCCCCGGACCGCCACCGACTCGCACCCACCAGCCAGCGGCCGGAGCATGGACGGGATGAACACTGTCGCCACGGCCCCATCATGATAGTGGGCCGGATCCTTCTCACCCGAGGGCGCGGGACACCGCCCACCAGATGCCGGTAAGCGCGATCAGGGCGCAGCACGGCAGCACAAGGTACCGCCGATAGCCGGCCAGATGACGGAAGCGAACCGTCACTCCGAACGCGATGGCGATCACCGTCAGCTGACCCAGCTCAACCCCGATGTTGAACGCCGCGAGAGACGTAAGGAAATGCTGGTCGGGGGTGCCTAGTTCGCGCAGGACACCGGCGAAGCCCAAGCCGTGGAGGAGACCGAAGGCGAGCACGAGAGCGAGCCTCCAGGGCTTGAGCTTCGCTGTTGCCATGTTCTCGATGGCGACCCAGCTGATGGAGAGGGCGATCAGGGTCTCCACGATGCGTTCGGGCAGTGCGACCAAGCCCAGCATCGACAGAGCCAGAGTGACGGAATGGGCGGCTGTGAACGCCGTGACCTGCAGCAGGAGGGGACGCCAGCCTGGGGACAGCAGGAACAGTCCCAGCACGAACAGGATGTGGTCGAGACCCTTGGGGAGGATGTGCGTGAACCCAAGCCACAGGTATGTTGCGAACGTGCTGCCGGACGCTGGCTGTGACCCGTCCAGGTAGAACGGTGCACTGGCCTCGCCCGGAGCCATGACGGCGGTGTATGGCTCCTCCAGCTGCGGCGTCAGGATCTGCAGGGAAACTGTCTTGTAGCGTTCCGGAGCGCGGAAGGAAACGCTCGTGGCATTGGTGGGAACCACGCCGGAAAGCCTCGCTAGACCTCCCAGTTCGCTGGGTGGATCGGCTGATCTAGCCGCCTCTGTACCGCGCAGCGGGAACGCCACGTCGTACGCTGCAGCCACCCCGTCGAAATCTACTCGGAGTTCGTCCGAAACCTCGTTGCGGGCGGATGCGATGGCCTCCTCCAAGCCCGCCTCGCCGAGACGCTCGATGGCGGCGAGCACCTCATCTGCGGGAGTTTCCAGCGGCAGGCCGACAGCCAGCGCGTCCGCGTCCAGGCCTATCTCGACCTGGAATCTGCCGTCTCCAAGAAACACCACAGTGACTGGCGTGATCTCGAACTCGTGGCCTGACAGGGCCGCAGGGACTGCGGCGAGTCCAAGGGCGACCCACACGACTCGGCATTGCCAAGGCGCTCGGACTTGCTCGGTCAATGCACGTGCCCGCGGCTGCGGCTGATCGCGCTCCAGCTTGTCCGTGCGGTGTAGCCGCACCAACATCGCACCGCGGCTACGGCCGAGAGGCCTCCGTCAAGGTCAACGCGAGAGCCTCGTGCCCAGCCTTGCTGGCGAACGACGCCGCAGACTCGCCATCGATGTCGATCAGGCCGGGCGACGCGCCTCCGTCAAGCAATGCCTGCACCACCTCTGCCTGCCCTTCGGCGGCGGCAAACATCAGGGCCGTCCAGCCCTCTTCGCCCTCGATGGCGTTCACGTCCGCTCCGTGTTCCAGCAATATCTCGACCGTCCGTGTGCTGGAGCCAGTCGCGGCGTACATGAGCGCGGTGCGCTGGTTCGAGTCGGTCCGGTTCGGATCGGCGTCGTTTTCGCACAGCAGACGCACGGCGTTCTCGTGCCCTCCGAAGGAAGCCAGCATCAGCATCGTGCTGCCTGTTTCGTCGGAGGCATTGACGTCAACGGAAGGCAGCATCGCCTCGATGGCGCGGACGTTGCCTTCCAAGGCGGCGGTGGCGAGCCGCTCTGTGAGCAGTACGCTCGTACCGCCGCTCGAGTACGGTGCCCCCTGTGGACTGGAATCCCAGAACATCCAGACGATGAGGGCGACAAGGCCCAGTCCGAATGCCGCCAGAATGCGCATGGCCCTCGGAGTCTATCAGAGGGTCCGTTCACACAATCCCGAGCTTGGCCCCTGCCATCAGTCCGCCATCCACTGTGTGCACCGTACCAGTGACCCAGCGCGACTCGTCCGAGGCGAGGAAGGCCACATAGTCCGCGATGTCCTCCGGTTCGCCGATTCGCCCAAGAGGGTATAGGTCGAGCAGCTTGCGGTAGCCCGCTGGGAACTGTTTCCAGTAGTCCATCGATGCGCTCGTAGAGATCGTCCCAGGACAGATCACGTTGGACCGGATGCCGTCTTGGGCATAGTCGGACGCAACCAGTCGCATCATGGCGATCATCCCGCCCTTCGCCGCCGTATAGGCAGTCTCGCTGACGGCCCGCAGCGCGTTGACGCTGGAAATCGACACGATGCTGCCTCCACCGCGTCGCCGCATGAGCGGAATGGCGTGCTTGGTGCACAGGAACGGTCCGCGTAGGCACGCGCCCAGCGTACGGTCCCACGCCTCTGCCTCCAGGTCGGCGATCTCCGTGTCGTCGAATGCGGCGAAGGCATTGTTGACCAGGATGTCCAGCCCGCCGAACCGCTCCCCGACCAAGTCGAGCATCTCAGCCACGGCCTCTTCATTGACGTGGTCCGCGACGTGCGCAAGGACTTTGCCTCCCTCGCTGCCCACGGTGGCCTCGACGGTCTGAGCGGCTGACCTCGAGACGTCGTTGGCCACGACTGTTGCCCCGTCCGAGGCCAGTCGCCGGACGATTGCCGTGCCGATGCCGCCGCCCGCTCCGGTCACCAACGCGACCTGCCCGTCCAGCCTCGTCCCCATTGGTTGCAGCGTACACCCGAGTTGCCGTCCGGGCTTGTCGCCTGTCGAGATCCACTTGGGACACGACTCCATCGTCAGTCGCTTGGGCTTCCCGACGCTCCCTCGCCCGACACCGTCGTATCGGCGATTCGGCCGTTGTCACAGCGTCTGCACGGACATCCACTGCCGCTCGTCTCGACAGTAGTGGGGTCGGCGTACGTGCATCGGCTGGCGCCTTGGTTCCTGGCTGCGATCCTGGCGGCTTCCGCAGGCGCGGACCAGGGTGCTGCGACCCTTTATCGCAAGGGAAACCAAGCCCGGCTGCAGGGGCGCCACGTCGAGGCTCTGCTGCTCTACAGTCGCGCCCGAGCGCAGGATCCGACAAACCCGAAGTACCTCCGCGCTGCGCATAGCGTCCGACGCGGCGCGGCGCAGCTGCTAGCCGCAGCCGGCGAGTACCGGACCGCCCTAGAGGTGGCCCCGGACTTGTGGCCGATGAGGTCGCGGGACCCAGACGAACCGGACGATCGATCCGCAAGGACCGAGCTTGGCCCGGAACCTCGGCAGCTGCGGGCGCCTCCCACGCTGGAGTACCGTCGCCACCAGAGTGCGTTTCGCCTGCGCGGCACGATCCGGGAGGCCTACGAGGCCGTGGCCGCGGAGTTTGGTGTCGTCGTGCACTTCGACGAGAGTGTCGGTGAGGACGACGAGATTCGGGCGGATCTGACCGAGTGCGACTTCGCCTGCGCACTGCGAGCGCTCGGAGCGGTCGGGGGGACGTTCGTCGTGCCCTTGGAAGGCAATCGCATGCTGGTCGCCGAAGACTCGGCAGCCAAGCGCACGGATCTGGAGACAGTGGCGTTCGCCACTGTGCCCCTCGACGCGGCCATGGCGCCCGCAGCCGTGACCGAGGTCGGGCAGGCTGTGCAGCAGGCCCTCGACATCCAGAGGTTCCAGACGCTTCCGAATGCTGGCGCCATGCTGCTGCGCGCCCCGACCAGCAAGGTGCGCATGGCGCAGGCACTGGCGGACGGATTGCGGTTTCCGCGGGCCGAGGTGATGATCACGGTGCGTCTGATCGCGGTGAGTGCAGGCAGCGTGACCGCGGCGGGAATCAGCGTGCCGACCGCGTATCCAGTCCGCGGCACGGGTTCGCTCTTCGGTGTGTCTGGAGACTCGAACACGGCCGAGCCTCTGATTGGCATTGGCGCGGGCGCAGCCTCACTGGGCGTTTCCATCGGTGATGCCGCGGCGCTCGCCTCGCTCAATGCGAGCCGTGCACAGTCCGTTCAGGACATGCAGGTCCGTGCGACGCACGGAGTGGCGGCCCAGGCCAAGATCGGCGAGCGATACCCGATCATCACAGCCCAGTTCTCCGGCGATTCCCGCATCCAGTCGGGTTCCGGATACTTCCAGCCGCCTCCAACGATCACGACGGAGGACCTCGGTCTCAACCTCAACGTCACGCCGTGGGTCCACGGCGGGACTGCCATGACGCTGGACCTGGAGCTGAACTTCCGCTTGCTCGCTGGGGGCGCCGTCAACGGCGTTCCGATCATCTCGAACCGGGAGGTCACGACGCAGGTTCGCCTGCGTAGCGGGCAGTTCGCCATCGTGACCGGCATGGCGACCTATGACCGCAGCCGAACCTTCACCGCGCCGGCGTGGGCGGCACCGGTCCCAGTGCTCGGCTCTCTGCTGCGCAGGAGTGAGTGGCGATGGAACCGACGCGAACTGCTCATCGTTGTCGAGCCACGCATCGTGCGTCTTCCTCCGGGAGAGCTGTCACCCTCGCGCAGTTTCCTCTTTGGGGCGGAGGAACGCCCCGTGCCGCCCATCTGAGCGCTCCTCCGCGTCTCAGGAGTCGTGGATCGCGGCTAGCTTGCGCGTATCCGGACGGAGGGCGCCTATAATGCCCTTACAAGTCTGCGGGCATGGGGCGACCGTCGCTCGTCCTGGATGTCACGTAGACAGAAGGAGTTGCCATGAAACGCCTGATCACTGCCTTGCTGCTGGTTCTGAGTTTGTCGCTGGTGCACTGCGGAACTGCCCCTGTCGAGGAGCCGATGGAGCCCATGTGGCCCGAGATCGCCGGCTACGAGGCCATGATCGTGCCTGCTGAGAACCCGATGGCGGCCGATAAGGTCGCGCTGGGCAAACAGCTGTACTACGACCAGCGGCTCAGCGGGGACGGCAACCGCTCCTGCTACGGCTGCCACCTGAAGGAGAACGGCCTGACCGATGGCCGCGCGACCGCCCTCGGTGCGTTCGACAAGCAGCTGACGCGGGCCGCACCCACGATGTGGAACGTTGGCTACTACGACTCCCTCTACTGGGACGGCCGGTCGACCGCACTGGAGAAGCAGGTGCAGGGCGCATGGGGCGGGGGCAACATGGGGGCTTCCGGCAACGACGGTGCGCCCTCGATGGACGACATCTGCGCCCAGCTCAACGAGATCTCCGGCTACGCGGAGCAGTTCGAGGCTGTCTTCGGCGGGCCTGCGACCCCCGACAACGTCGCGATGGCTGTGGCAGCATTCATGCGCACGATCGTCACGACGGCGGAGAACTCGCGATACATCGCGTTCCAGGCTGGGGACGAGAGCGCCCTGAACGAGCAGGAGCAGCGCGGATGGGCGATCTTTTCGGAGAAGGCCAAGTGCACGAACTGCCACGACGGACGCCTGCTTGCCGACAAGCAGTTCCACAACGTCGGCATCGGCATGGACGCGGAGACGCCGGACGTGGGTCGCGCCAAGGTTTCCGAGGATGAGGCGGACACCGGCGCGTTCAAGACGCCGAGCCTGTTCGACATCTCCAAGTCGGCGCCGTACTTCCACGATGGAAGCGTTGCGACCCTCGAGGAGGCTGTTGACCTGATGCTCAGCGGCGGCAAGGCCAACGAGTGGCTCGATGAGGACAACCTCGCCGACGCCAAGAACGCCGACCTCAGCGACGAGGAGAAGGCCGACCTGATGGCGTTCCTGCAGGCCTTGGACGTGGACTACACGATCGAGGAGCCGATGCTGCCCTGAATCTGAGGCCGCCGGCTTCAGTTCAGTGTGAGATCGTCACCGCCTCGCTCCGCTTGTAGCCGAGGCGTGAAGCGATGGCCCTGACGGTCTGGCCGGGTTGCACGCGGATCTCGTCGTCGTAGAGCAGCCAGCGATCGGAGTCGTCTCCACCGTCTTCGTCCGATAGGAGGCGGTAGGCCAGCGTGCTGCCCTCCGTGACTACCTCCAGCGTCACACGCAGCGCACCGTCCGCACCCTTGCGTTGGGTCGCTATGGGCTTCGCGGTGACCTCGGACTCCTCGTTCTCGTACATGCGCCTGTAGAGCTCGGGCTCCGGCACCAGACCTTTGTCGTCCATCGCGATCATCCAGTCGACCAGCACCGACCGCATGCGCTCGAGGGTCGCTGCGTAGCGGTCGTCCGGCGCGAGGTTGTGCACTTGGTGCGGATCCGCCACGACGTCGTACAGCTCCTCGAACGGCTTGTCGGACCCCATGAACGGAGCCACCAGCGGAGCCAGCGATCCCTCGTCCTGCATCCGGCCCAGTTCCTGGTAGACCGGACCCTGGCTCGGGGTCCGCATGAACTGCACCCACGGCCGGTGCGACTCGAAGTTGCGCACATAGAGGAACCTTCGGTCCCGCACACCGCGAACCATGTCGTAGCGCTCGTCCATGCGATCGCGTCCATGGAAGAGGTGCTTGGGCTCCTCCCCTTGGTTCTCGCTGACGATCACCCGCCCGTGGAAATGCTCGGGCGGCGTTCCGCCAGCGGCCGCGATCATCGTCGGGGCGAGATCGAGGAACTGCACAAAGTCCGAGCGCAGCGTGTTCGGCTCGATCTGCCCGGGCCAGCGCATGATCAGCGGGACCTTGAGTCCCGCATCGTAGATCCAGCGCTTGGCCCGCGCCAAGCCCGCGCCGTGGTCGCCCCAGAACACCACCAGCGTCTCGTCGGAGAGACCGGCGTCCTCGAGTTCCGCAAGCAGCTCGCCGATGGTCTGGTCGGTCATCGTCACCACGTCGTAATAGGCGGCCCAAGCCTCGCGCGCCTTTGGCGTATCCGGGTAGTACGGAGGCAGAGGCAGTCGGGATGCGTCGTGAATGGCCTTGCCGGGATCGGCGGTCCGTGCGGCGAACTGCCGCCGCACGGAACCCTCGTGCGAACTGCCGAGGTTGAACACGGCGAAGAACGGCTGCTCTGGATCCGGCCGGTTCTTCCAGTGCGCGTTCCGGCTCGACTCGTCCCACGCTGTGACAGGAACCTCGAAGTTGTAGTCAGTCTTTGCGTTGTTGGTCGTGTAGTACCCGAGTTCACGGAGGTACTCGGGGAACGCCCGCACATATGGCGGCGGAACCATGCGGGACCGCATGTGGTGCGTGCCGATGGCCGTGGGGTACATCCCGGTGATGATGCCGGACCGGGTCGGGGCGCAGACTGGCGAGTGGGAGTAGGCCTCCAAGAACGTCACTCCCTCCTTGGCGAGCCGGGCTAGGTTCGGAGTGCGGGCGTAGGCGTCGTAGGGCTCGACCTGCTGGCCAGTGTCCTCAATCGAGATCCAGAGGATGTTGGGCGGCTTCGCCTCCAGGGCGTACGCGGTCAGCAGCGCCGCCCCCAGCACTATCCACGACCGTGTCAGTTGCGTCATCGGCGTCATTGCGTTGCTCAGGTCCTCACTTGCACTCCCGGTACGGGCACGGTCGCTCTCCGAGCCGCCAGAGCGCGTGGCGAGCCACCCTCTGCACGTAGTCGAAGTCGTCCTCGACGGCCTCGTGCAGTGCCTTAGCGATTGGCCGAGCCGATTCCCCGACGGAGTCGGCGGCGTGCACCGCTTGGAGACGGACACCCCGGTTGCGGTGCTTGAGCAGCGTCTCCAGCGTCGCCAGAGCCCGGTCCGGCTGGCCGGATCGGATCGATGCCACTGCGGCTTGGACTCGCACCTCAGGAACCGAGTCCTCAAGGAGTGTCGCCAGCTGTGCTTGGGCCAAGCTTGCCGCTTCTTCGATCTCGGCCAAGGCGACGGTCGACCAGTACCGGACGGCACTGTCGCTGTGCGCTAGAGCGGACACAAGGGCGTCGCGGCTGCCGGTGCGATCCGCGATGGCCATCTCCCCGATCGCGCGGGCAGCGATCAGGCGGACCACCTGCACTTCCGAACCAAGGTCGGACCGCCATTCGGATAGCGTCTTGCCAAGGTGCTGCGGCTCGGCCGCCGAACCGGGTAGCGCAAACGCGACCGACAGCGCCAGCAAGAGCGTCAGGGTCCTCACAACGGGGACGATTGTACTGCCGACGGGCGCCGTAGCGACGCATGTCCGCATCGCTGATCTGACCATGAGACCGTGCGGCGCTGCGCGAACCCCATGATCACGGTCCAAGGCCGCCACCGTGCCTGTCGTCCCGCTGGCGCGATCAGCCGGGCCCGTCAGCGGTCGGAAGGGCTCGAGTCGAGCGACTCGTTGTCGAATGTGACGGTCGACGACGCGCTGAATCGCTTGTAGTTGGTGTATTCGACCAGGACCTTCACGCGCTGGTTGCCGGAGGGGAACGGCAGGATGTCGTCGCTCTCGGTCCGGACCGGGAACCAGTGCTTCCCGTCTATGGGCTTGTACGTGGTCACGAAGAAGGGGAACAGGTTGCTCTCCTCAAAGCCGTGCATCTGCGGCACCGGCTGGCCTGCGACACGGACTACGTTCCCGGTTTCGACGCTGACCCACACCAGACCGTCAAAGAACCGCTGCCCATCGAGGATCTGGCGTGGTTGTACGCGCAGCGTATGGCACTCCTCGCCTTCGACGGGTTCGACGCCCTTGTAGCGGACACTGTAGAACCACAGCGTGTCCAGCGTCAGCACGAACGGATTCACTTCGCGCAGGTCTCGGAAGTCCTCCTCCGTCAGGCGCATTCGATTCAAGCGAGAGATCGGGGGCTTGCGATGCCGTTCGATTCGCTCCCCAGACCCCGTAAACGTGATGTCGCGGAGCTCCTCATAGAGACCGGTACGTCCTCTCCTATGGATCTCCTGGAACCGGAACAGCTGCGTGTACGTGTAGTGGTTGCGCTCCTCTACCAGCGTGCTGCCCTTTGCGGCCACTGCCCGCACGAGCCCTTCGGGCATCTGCGAGGCCGCGGTGGGGACCGTCCCGACCAGTGCCAGGGCTAGGATGAGTAGCTTGACCCCCTCGGATCGACCGCCCGGCAGGCCGGCGTTCACGGCGCTTGTCGTCTGGTCATCCGGCCTCTGCGTGGCGCTGGCCATCGCGGGGCTCATTCTGGCACAGAGATACGGTTTTCCAGCCCGCATCGCGGTGCCGGTCGTGGCTGCGTTCTGCTGGATCTCCGTGCTGTACTGCATCGCGGTTTCCCGGTCCGGCCGCGCCCGAGTCCTGGAGGTTCTGCCACCTCGAAGACTTGCTTGCGTCGTTATCCCGGCGGTGCTGGCTCCGTACGCGATCTACGCCATTCCCACCGGCGTTTTCAGTATCACCGGACTGCTCCGGTTGCTCGCCCTTAGCGTGGCGGTCGTAGTCCCCTACCTGCTGTTCCCGGCCCGCGGCCGCCGGTTCGCGCCGCAGGACCTAGTCGTCTGCATCGCGTTGGCCTACCCCATGGTCAGTGGCCTGAGCACCATGTTCCGGGACGTTTTCGTCGGATTCGAGCCTCCGGCGCATCGCCTCGATTCGCTCGGCAAGCTGATGCTCATCCCGCTCGGTCTGGCGGTGTTCGTGGGACTGCGTCGCCTCGAAGGGGCGCGGCTTCGGCTGTGGCCCGACCGGATGGATGTTAAGGCCGGTTTCGACAGCGCCACGGTTGGCTTGCCGTTCGTGCTCGCTGTGGGCCTGCTGACGGGTTACCTAGTGTGGGATCCGCCTCTCGAGAACACGCTTGCAGCGATTGGCGGAGCCTTGGCGAAGGTCCTGGGCATATACCTGACGACGGCCTTGGCCGAGGAATTCCTGATGCGCGGGGTGCTGCAGAACCTGCTGATCGGCAGCACAGGGCGTCCGCTGGTTTCGCAGGCTATAGCCGCGTTGTTGTTCGGTGCTGTCCACCTCGGGCGCGGCGCTTTCCCCAACCTGCCGCACGCAGCCTCAGCCGCAACGTTAGGCTGGTTCTGTGGACGGGCGTACGCGAAGTCCGGCAGCGTGACCGCGGCGATGATCACCCACGCACTGGCCATCGGTGGCCAAGAGCTCTTCTTCCGGTAAGCCTCCGCCAAGATCGCGGCCCGGATTCCCGTCGTTGCGTCGCGCTCAAGCCGGACTTCAAGCCAGGCTCACGCGTGCGCCGCCGTCGGGGACCAGCACCGTGCCGATGCGGCAGGCCTGGCGGTAGCCCGCCTCCCTTAGGGCATCAACGCATGCGTCGGCCTTCCTCGACTCGACCCCGGCCAGCAAGCCACCGGCAGTCTGTGGGTCGAAGAGCAGGGGGAACATGGCGTGTCCAGCACCGTTGGCATCGCCGGCGATCCGCGGCCAGACACGTCGGTTCTCGGGATCGAGGGAGCTGGCGATTCCCGCCTCGAAGCACTGCAGCGTCCCGTCCAAGGCTGGCATAGAGTCCAGTTCGATCACCGCTGAGACATCCGATGCTTCCAGCATCTCCGCGAGGTGGCCGGCCAATCCAAATCCCGTCACATCCGTGCACCCCCTTGCGCCGTGGCTACGCAGGATGCTCGCTGCCTCGTTGGCTGGCTGCAGCATGCTCGCAATAGCACCATCGATCCATCGGCCCTGCGCCTTGAGGCGCATCTCGGCAGCGAACAGCGCACCCGTTCCGAGAGCCTTCGTAAGCACAAGTGCGTCTCCCGGACGCAATCCGCCCTTCCGCAGCGCCTCATCCTTGGCCGCGACCCCGTTGATCACGAAGCCGAGCGCCAGCTCGGGGCACTCGCTCGTGTGCCCACCGGCGAGCGCGGTCTGCGATGCACACAGAATCTCGTTCGCGCCCAGCAACAACTGACGCAGCAGGTCCTCAGTCTTCCTGGGCGACCCGAACGGAATGCCGGCCACCGCCAAGGCCGACTGCGGTGTCGCACCCATGGCGAAGATGTCATTGAGCGCGTGATTGGCCGCGATCTTGCCGAAAAGGTACGGGTCGTCCACAATCGCCGGGAAGAAGTCCACGGACTGCACGAGCGCCGCGTTCGGGGGGATCTCGAGGATCGCCGCGTCGTCCTTGGTTGCCAGTCCACCGGGCACGTCGTCTCGCCAGAACGGCTCGATGGACCGCAGAGCGCCAAGCAGCGCGGTCGATCCGACCTTCGAGGCGCAACCTCTGCATCGGATCTCATGCGTCGTGCCTTCGGATTCGACGCTTGCCGCCGCTGTCGGCGCCTCGCCGCCGGCCGTCGGCGCCATGGGTTCGAGCAGCTGGAACCGTTCCATGAACCGCCGGTCGATCCAGTCCTTCCAGCGCCAGACCCAGGCGCCCTCCACCGACCAGCGTGAGCGGGACGCTACCGCGTACTTGTCTCCCGTGCTGACAAGGCTCAGGAACTGCTTTTGCGGCTGGAACGGTTTGGGCTCCCGACCCAGCAGAGCCCTGCGAAGGTTCACCTCCAGGGGCGGTCCTTGGCGCACCGCGAAGACTCCCGCCTTGGCCCGCGGATGCGCGTCGACGCTTGCCACGTCTCCGGCGGCGAAGATCTTCGGGTGGGACAGGGATCGTAGGCACTCGTCCACCCGGACGAACCCTCGTTCGTCGACGGCCAGTCCAGCCTCGCGCGTCCAGTCCGGCCCCGAGGCATCCGTCACCCAGACCACTTCGTGGAACTGGCCTGTCCAGCCGTCTCGGGTACGCACCTGACCGTCGGTGACGTCTGTGACCATGGCGTCGGTGTGCACGGTCACGTCGCGCTCGGCGAGAATCCGCCGGAACTTCCGACGCACGAAGGCGTTGTGCGTCGGAAGGATGTCGCTAGACCCGGAGAATATGTGCATTTCCGGCCGGTCCCCACGGTTCGCTTCGGCAAGCAGCTCGCCTAGGCGGTGGAGCATGGCGAGTGTCAGTTCGACGCCGCCAGCGCCCGCCCCGACAACCGCGATCCGCGCCGGATCTTCCAGGTCGGCCACGCGGTTCGCGAGTGCCTCCCAGCGCGGCAGGAACTCGGCGATGGGCTTGACGGGCACAGCGGACTGACCCGCGCCCGCCACTCCATTCATGCCTGGCGTGGAGCCTGTGTTCAGTGACAGCAGGTCGTAGGGCAAGGCGGGCCGATCCGCAAACTTGAGCAGCTGGCGCTCTGGGTCGAGGCCCACCACCTCGGCTTGAAGGAAGCGCGCACCCGCGAACGTGGCGAGCTTGCGCAGATCGATGTGCGCCTCGTCGTAGGTGTACAGGCCCGCTATCAGGCCGGGCAGCATGCCGGAGTAGGGCGAGTAGGCGTCACAGGACACCAAGGTCAGCCGCACCCCAGCAACGGGGCGCATTCCGAACTTCTTGAGTACTGTGATGTGGCTGTGGCCGCCTCCGACCAGCACCAGATCCCTGACGATGGGCGTAGGGGGACCTTGCATCCACTTGTGCGGTGCGCTTCCGCCCTACTCTTGCGTCCGGAACGGCGCAGCCGGCAGGCCAATGGCGTTCTGGAGATTGGCCTGCGGGTCGGCGGCCCATGCGTATCGGGCCTTTGTCGGGTATGGGATCGCTTCGTGGCTCAGCACCACTGACTCGCCCTCGATGCGTGCCATCGCCTCGACGAACTTGCCGTCGGCGCCGGCCAGCTCGAACCCCTTCAGCGCACCCCCGTGCGCCTGCAGGCCACCCGCCACGTGCGAGAACCACAGCCGCAGCTCGTCGCCGTCCGGCGTCGCCTGCCGGAACGTCGGACCGGAATACTCCAGGTCGGGCTCCCCGTACGTCGTGGCACGGGCCACGAGGGCAAGTCTCCGGCCCACGTCCTGCTTGTTGCGCGGATGGATGTCCGTCGAGTTGCCGATGTCGATCGTGACCGCCATGCCGGTGCCAGACAGTTCCAGAGCCGCCGCCTGCGCTTCGCGCAGTTCGGCCCAGGTGCCCTCCTCGGGCACATTGCCGTAGTTGGCGAGCTGCACGAAAAGGAACGGGAAGCGTCCCATGCCCCACCTTGCCCGCCAGTCCTGGATCATGGTGCGGAAGAGGGTTTGGTAGAGCGTGCCGTGACCGCGATTGCCGTTGTTCTCGCCTTGGTACCAGATCACTCCGCGTATCGCGTAGGGCATCAGCGGAGCGATCATTCCGTTGAACAGGCTGGACGGCTCGTGCTGCGGGCGGAGCACCCTGGGCTCGGCGGGTCGGGTCGGTGCATCGCGGCCAGCTCTGACCGCCGCGTTGGACCTCGTCATCCAATCCTTGAGCGCTCTCTCGAACCGCGGCCTCGCTCTCACCTTCTCCCTGGCGAAGCTCGAAATCAGTGCTCTCAGCTCCGACTCGGATTCCAACGCCGATGTGCTGGTCCATGACTCGGCCGGCGTGCCGCCCCAGGCTGCCTGCACGAAGCCGAAAGGCACGTCGAGACGCTTGTGCAGGTGGCGGGCAAAGAAGTACCCGACAGCGGACATCTCCCCGACGGTCTCGGGAGACACGATCTTCCACTCCCCTCCCACGTTGTCGCTTGGAGTGAGCGCAGGCGTCTGCGCCGCCAGGAAATATCGGATCGAGGGATAGTTCGCTGCCGCGATCTCCGCCTCGGCGTCGTTTGACTGCTGTACAGGCCAGACCATGTTGGATTGGCCGGAGCCCACCCAGACTTCCCCGACGAGGATGTCCGAGACCGTGATCGGTTCGCCGTCGCCCTGCACGGTGAGCACATGCGGCCCGCCTGCGGCCATGGGCGCCAGGTAGACGTTCCACCGTCCGTCTGCCAACGCCGCAACCTTGGTCTCCCGACCCGCGATGGCGATGGTCACCGACTCTCCTGGCTCAGCCGTGCCCCAGATGTGCACCGGCCTATCGCTCTGAAGGACCATGTGGTCCCCGAAGAGCGAGGGAAGCCCTACGGCCGCTGAGGCAGTGGAGAGGCCAAGCAGGCAGAGGAGAACTGGAACGAGCCGTCGCATTGCGTACGTGATTATCCTACGTTCGCCTAGGAGAATCACCCTTATTGGGCCGTCCAGCCGCCGTCGATCGCCACCATTGAACCGTGGACGAACTCCGCTTCGTCCGAGCACAGGTACAGCACAAGGTGCGCGATTTCCTCGGGCTTGCCGAGCCTGCCGACCGGCTGGCGGGCATCCAGCTGCTTGCGGACCTCGGCCTTCTCGTGCTTGTGGTACTTCTCCAGGTAGGCCTCCACGAAGGGCGTGTCGACTGTTCCGGGGCAAACACAGTTCACGCGCACTCGCCCTGCGTAGTCCGCGGCTAGGGAGCGCGTCATGCTCACGATCGCGCCCTTCGACGCGCAGTAAGCGAACCGCTGCTTCACGCCGACCAGTCCGGCGACCGAGCCGATGTTCACGATGCAGGGCTTATTCGCCCGCAGGAGCATCGGCATGGCGCTCTTGGTGACGATGAATGGACCGTCCACGTTCACCCTCATCAGGTTGCGCCACTCCTCCAGCTCGCACTCCTCGATGCCCCCCACGTGGCCGACGCCGGCGTTGTTCACCAGGATGTCCAGGTCGCCAATCTGAGCGAGCGCCGTCTCGACGCTTGCGATGTCCGTGACGTCCATCTCGATGGCCTCGGTCTTAGCCACCCTAGCGGCCACCAACCGCGCCGCAGAGAGGTCGCGATCCCCGATCCACACGTGCGCTCCGGCAGCTGAGAGCGCCTCGACGGTGCGCTCGCCAATGCCGCTTGCGCCCCCCGTCACCAGTGCCCTGCGCCCGTCAAGGCGAAACGGTGCCGTCGCTCCCATGGACTGCCCATTCTATCGGTCGGCTGCATCCGTTGGCCCCGGTTGCAAGGGCTCGACAGGCTCTGACAGACTCTGTAGCCATGCTGCGCCACGAACTCAGCCGCCGTACCTTCCTGCATTCGCTGGGTGGTGCGGCGCTTGCAGGCTGCACTGCGGCCCCGGAACCGTCGGACCGTCCCAACATCGTCGTGATCATGGCCGACGACATGGGCTACTCGGACATCGGAAGCTACGGTGGCGAGATCACCACGCCGAACCTGGATGCGCTCGCCGCGAACGGCCTGCGGTTCCGTCGGTTCTACAATGCGGCGCGCTGTTGCCCTACTCGGGCAGCGCTGCTGACAGGCGTCTACCCTCACCAGGCGGGTGTGGGTCACATGGTTAGCGGCCGTGGCAGCCCCGCCTACCAGGGCTACCTGAACGACCGCTGCGTGACGATCGCCGAGGTGCTCAAGCCGGCTGGGTACAACACGTTGATGTCGGGCAAGTGGCATGTCGGAGAGGAGCGGCCGCACTGGCCGCTCGATCGTGGGTTCGACGAGTACTTCGGCCTGATCAGCGGAGGGTCCAATTACTTCAAGCTCGATGGCGCCCGGACGATGGCCTCGGGCAACGAGGAGTACACGCCACCTGACGACGGCTCGTTCTACATGACCGACGCGTTCAGCGATGCCGCGGTCGGGCTCCTGGAGGAGTACGGCCCGAAGCCGGAGCCGTTCTTCCTGTATCTCCCGTACACCGCGCCGCACTGGCCGCTGCACGCACTGCCGGAGGACATCGCCAAGTACGAGGGCAAGTACTCGATGGGATGGGACGAGCTCCGCAGACAGCGATTCGAGCGTCAGTCCGAAACGGGGATCCGCAGCGAGACGTGGGAGCTCAGCGAGCGCGATCCGGATGTCCCGAGCTGGGAGGACGCTGAGGACAAGCCCCTGTGGGAGCGCAGGATGGAGGTCTACGCCGCAATGATCGAGTGCATGGACCGAGGCATCGGCAGGGTTGTCGAGACGCTCCGGAGCCAGGGCAATCTCGAGAACTCGCTAATCCTCTTCCTGGCCGACAACGGAGGCTGCCACGAGTCCGCCGATATTGAGCAGGGGACGCCCCGGAACACATGGGCGGACCCCAATGCCTTCCCGGGTGGCGTGGACTCGTTCGACGGCTACGACCGCCCTTGGGCCAACGCCAGCAACACGCCGTTCCGGATGTTCAAGAGTTGGGTCCACGAGGGTGGGATCTCGTCGCCGCTGGTCTGCCACTGGCCCGATGGCATCAAGCTGCCGCCGGGCTACATCACGGATGCTCCCGGCCACGTCATCGACCTGCTCGCTACCTGCATCGACCTGGCGGGTGCCGAGTACCCCAGCGAACGCAACGGCACCGCGATCGTTCCGCTTGAGGGCAAGAGCTTGCGTCCGGTCTTCGAGAACGGTGATCGCGCGGGCCACGAAGCGCTGTTCTGGGAGCACCAGGGCAACCGCGCCGTCCGCATGGGGAACTGGAAGCTCGTGTCCAGGCAGAACAGTGCAGAGCGCTCGGCGGGTCCATGGGAACTCTACGATTTGGACTCCGATCGCAGCGAGCTAAACGACCTAGCCGGCCAGATGCCGGAGCGGGTCGCGGAGATGGAGGCTGCGTGGCTAGCTTGGGGCGAGAAGATCGGCTGGGTGCCGTTCGAGCAGCTGTGAACCGATCCTAGGCCGGCCCGCTTACAGCGACGCCTTGATCTTGCGGACGATCGCCGCTTCCGGCATCTGACGGTAGGCGGGGTCCAGTGGGTAGCAGCCCGAGACCAGTCCATTGCGCGGTCCCGTTGTGCAGTCGCTGAACGTGCGGCAGATGCGCTTCCCGTTGAGGGTTCCGTTGACTAGGACATCGCGCGGGAGGGTTGGATAGGACAGCACCATGCGGCCGAGCCCCACCGAGTCGGCCCGCCCGCTGCGCACGACCCACTGCGCCACGTGCGGCAGGTACTCCTGCAGGTAGCTGTAAGCCGTGCCGATCACGAACATCGTCGGGAACGCCGCCTTGATCTCGGCGGTGGCGTGGATCTGCCTGGCGCATCCCACAAGCGGATCCTCAGGCGGCTGGTAGCCATCGGACGGCGGGAATAGTGCCGGACGCTGGATGTGCGGCGTGTAGTAGGGGCTGCCGGCCGTCACGTTCAGCAGGTTGATGTCGAGCTCCTCGAGCAGGGTCACGAACCTGTGCGTGTCCGACAGGTCGTACACGACCGGATTGTCGGCTTCCGCGCCGAAGGCGTGGCGGTAGGGCAGGGAGTCTGCCAGGTCCTCCGGGATCCCGGGCCCAAGCTTGCCGCCCTTGGCCTGATCCGGATTTGGATGGAACGGCACGAAGTCGAATGCGCTCAGCCGGACTCCGATGGTCAGGCGGGAGGTGGCTGCGCGGACGCCCGCGACGACCTCGCGCAGGAACCGGGTCCGGTTCTCAAACGATCCGCCGAAGTCGCCGGGCCTCGTGACGGCTCCGAGGAACTCGTGGCCAAGGTACCCGTGGCAGTGCTTGACGTCCACGAAGTCCGCACCGCAACGCTCGGCGATTCCGGCGGCGATGACGAATCGGTCGATAATCCGCCTGATCTCGTCGTCGGTTAGCACAGGATGGTCTTCGGCTAGGCCGAACTTGCGGTCCAGAAACGGATGCCGGTAGAGGATCTTCGGCTGCATGCCACCGCTGTCGGGCCGCGAGAAGCGTCCGGAATGGGTCAGCTGTAAGCCCGTCAGCAGATCGTCGGTGTTGCCAATCTCGTCGACATGTGTCTGGAGCAGTCCCGCATGGAGCGCCTTGAGGTCGTCCTCAGTCGCTTCGTTGATGACCAGCTGGTTCGGGTTGGCCCTGCAGTCTGGTGTGACGGCCATGGCCTCGCCACCCCAGATGCACTTCGCTCCGCTCCGACCGAAGTTGCGCCAGCGCCGGCGCACGAGATCGCTGGGCCTGCCGTCGGTCTCACCGTCCCAGCCCTCCATGGGGTGGATCGTGAAGCGGTTGCCAACGACTTTGGATCCCGTGTCGTAAGGCGCGGAGAGCGGCGAGGACGCGCCTGATTCCACCGTGGGCTCGGCTTTGATGCCGAGTCCGAGTCCGTCGCAGTGGTCCTGGAACTCCTGGGCCGAGCGCATGCGTGCGACGCGACGGTAGGCCATGGGCGAGCAAACCAGTATAGGTTGGCGATGCCTGCGGTATGCTGGTCTGGACGGGATCGACCCCATGGCGCAGAAGGCAAAGCTCTACGAGGCCGAGTACCAAGGAAGCGGTACGTTCCGCATCAGCAAGCCGAAGCGCAAGCGGACGAAGCTGAAGGAGATCCGGGCCAAGCGCCCCGCCAAGCGGTCGCGCCGGAACTAGGTCTCGTCGGACCGGACGGGTCGCCTGCGCGGTAGTCGCGTCGTCACTGTAGCCGCTGTGTTCGGGCGGCAATGTGACAGAGTGTCATACTGATCCGGCAAGTCAGCCGGTGAAGCACTGTCCCTGTATGGTCGGTGCTGGACACCAAGCGGGCTGGATTAGGGGGAAGGTCCGATGGCCAGTCGATCGAACACGAGATTCCAGAAGCGACTCAAGGAGCTTGCTCGCGCCGCCAAGCGTCGCGAAAAGGAAGAGAAGAAGGCACGCCGAAAGGCGGCGAAGCCCCCCGGTGGGGGTGGACCGCCGATTGAGGCCATCGACCCGACAGATCTAGGGCTGCCGCCTTTGGAGGAAGAAGAGGCGCTCGAGGAGGAGAAGGTCACTGCGTAGCTTGGCCTTCTGGGCCGAGAGACGCCTACGCTAGCCTATTGGCAGCACCAACTGCGGATTCCGCTCTGTGCTGTCCTGCACATCGATTGCAGCCTCGAGCATCGACACGCGCTCGTTAAGGCTGGCGAGCGTCTGACCGACCGGGTCGGGCAGCTCTCCGTGTTCGAGCATTTGCCATTCGTCATGCGTGATTGCCACGCCCTTGACCGCAACCACACGTCCCGGGATGCCCACCACAGTGGCGTGTGCTGGCACTGGCTTCACCACTACGGAACCGGCACCGACCTTGACCCATTCGCCAAGCTCGATGTTGCCGAGCACCTTGGCTCCCGAGCCGACCACGACATGGTTGCGAAGCGTCGGATGGCGCTTCTCGGCGCCGTGGCCCGTGCCGCCCAAGGTCACTCCTTGGTAGAGCAGCACGTCGTCGCCGATCAGCGTCGTCTCCCCAATCACGACGCCCATGCCGTGGTCAATAAAGAAGCGTCTGCCGATCCTCGCGCCCGGATGGATCTCGATCCCCGTCAACATGCGGCTCATGTGGGAGACGAGCCGGGCGATCACGTAGAGGCGCACCCTGTAGAGCCTGTGCGCGAAGCGGTGCAGGAGGATCGCGTGGACCCCGGGGTAGCACAGCAGCACCTCAAGGGTGCCCTTCGCAGCGGGGTCGTGTTTCAGGACGGTTTGAATCTGTTCTCGAATGCCTCGAAGCATTTCGTACTCCGGGATGGGCAGCGCAATGGCTGCTTCAGGGACGACTGAAGACTTGCGGACCTAGGTCCGCCCCGTACAGCGACACGGCGTTATCCGGTACGTTGGCATGCAGGATTCCGAGAACCGTCTGCTATGGGAATCGTATGGCACGCTTCCCAGCGTGTCAATCCGTGGCCGGGACCGCTGCCCTATGGACCGAATGCCGCCGCAATCCGCTGCATCAGGACGGCGTTGCCGATCGACCGGGCGCCATCGCGGGCCTGTGCGGCGTACTGCTGGGCTTGGGCGTGATTTCCGAGCTCCCGATGGACAAGCGCGAGCAGAAACGCGTGCAGCGGCGTTCCGTGCGTTGCAGTCTTGATCGCTGCTTCCAGATAGGGCAGTGCTTGCCGGTAGTGGCCGGCCTCCGCAAGTCTTCGGCCGAGATGATAATTCGCAAACGGGTGCGCTGGGCTGTGTCGCAAGGCTTCCCGAAGGCGGAGCTCTGCGTCCTTGTTTCGTCCGAGGACATCCAGGGCAGCGCCTAGGTTAGTCAGGGCGTCGGCGTTCTGCGGATTGAGGCGCACGGCCTCCTCGTATGCCTTGATCGCACCGTCATGATCGCCCGCACGATTCCGCAGCAACCCGACGTTGTAGTAGGCCTCGGAAATCGAGGGGTTTAGCGCCACGGCCTTTTGGAAGTGGTTCTCCGCCAGGTCGACGATGCCGAGCTCCCCAAGGACCGCGATCAGGTTGACGTGTGCCTGTACGTAGTCGGGATTGATCTCGAGCACCTCCAGGTACACCGCACGCGCCCCGTCGGCGTCACCCTCGTCCTGAAGTGCTCGAGCGCGTTCGAAGGCCTCTTGGGCGCTTCCTCCTCGAACCGAGGCCATGGCGTCGAGCACGGGATCCGGGTAGTGGCGCCTCTGCGTGGAATCTGCCTTTGCGTAGAGGGCCATTTGCACGTTGGCCTCTTCCTCCTCGCCAATCGACCGCAGTGAAGTCGCTAGCGCATACAACGCCTCGCGATATTCCGGTTCCTCAGCCAGAGCCGTCCTCAAGTGGTCGATCGCCTTCACGGGATCTGTGGGTGCGTAGAGACGGCCGAGTCGGTAGTGCACTCCCGGGATGTCCCGGGATGTCTGTTGCGCATCCAAAAGGATCTCGATCGCACTGGAGGCATCACCTGCCTGCTCCAGGAGATCGCTGCGCCGAATGGCTGCGGCGGTGCTCGCTGGTCGAATCCGCGAAGCGATGTTCAGGGCCTCCAGCGCTTCTTCCAAGAGCCCCATGTCGGTTCGTGCCACGCCGAGCAGATACGGCCATTCAAACGAGTCCCCATCCAGTCTCGCGCTCCGCTCGAAGCACGTGGCCGCGGCGCCATGCTGGCCGTAGGCGTAAAGCAGTCGCCCAAGCTCGCCGACGCGCATCGGATCACGCGGAGAGTCTGCCGCCGAAGCCGCCGCCTTCGCGATCTGCTCCCGGACCGCTGGCGCGAAGCTCGAGAGGTTGATCTCAGGCAGCGGGGGCAGCGAACTGTCCGCGCAACTGCCGGCAGCCAGAGCTGCAAGGACTGCAACGAGTGGCCCGAACCGGCTCACCACCCGAACCCGTCTTGGGCTTCGAATGCCATCGTCCGAGCGGTGCCCCGACACAGTTCCCATCAGTATCGTCAAAGCGCACAGCCCAATTGCGGAAAGACCCGTGCAGGCCATCGTTCGCGGGCTGATTAGAGAAGGCATCCCAAGGGAGTTTGACAAGGCCTGTGTGGGGAGTGGTTGCGTCTAGTTAGACACCGGATGTCAGCATCGGTTACAGGCCCGAGAGGGCAATAGGGAGGAAATTGCAAGTGAGAACTGTTCGTAGTTCGCTTGTCGCTGTTGGCCGTTGCGATGTGCAGCGGCGTCCTGTACGGCCAGGCGGCCGACACAGCGCTCATCGTCGGCACGGTCACTGACGTAACTGGGGCGGTCATACCTGGCACGAGCATCACCTTTGCCCACCTGGCAAAGGGCACCGAATACAGTGCCCAGTCCAACGAGTCCGGTAGCTTCCGCTCTCCGCCACTGAGGATCGAAGAGTACATCATCGTCACCGAGTTGACCGACATTCGCGAAACGGCGTTCTACGTGGCCAACGTTCCGACGCCCGACTCATCTTCGACGGACGGTTCACTGAGCAGTCGCCCACAGCGCGCGGCGGCGGTGATGCACTCGGGGACTTCCTCCTCGGGTATCCACGCGAGATGTTCGATCGAACACCGTCTACATGAACATGAGGGCGCCGTTCCTGCACTTCTACGTTCAGGACGACTGGAAGATCAACGACAGGCTGACGCTCAACCTTGGCGTCCGGTACGAGAACAACGCCCCCTGGATCGAGACTCGGGACGGAATCGGCCTGTTTGCGCGCGGCGGTGAGCGAGGATCCCAGGGAACGATTCGAATCGCTGGCCAGGAAGGCAGCTCGCGCGCTGACCGCGCCCTGATCGACCGGGACAACAACAACTTCGCGCCTCGATTGGGCATGGCCTACATGGTCAGCGAGAAGACCGTCGTGAGGGCCGCCTACGGCGTCTTCTACGGCAACATCACCAACACGGGCGGCGGAGAGTTCATGGAGACAATGCCTCCGTTCCACTTCAAGGCGACGCTCTTGACTGGTCGCGCCGATCCATTCCTGTCCATGCGCCAGGGCCTGCCGCCGGGCACCATTTCACCCTCGAACACCGAAGGCGTGGAGATGTCCGCATGGGATGAGGATCCGGCTTGGCCGATGGCGCAGAACTGGAACGTGAACATCCAGAACACGCTCTTCTCGGACGTGCTCTGGGAGGTCGGCTACTTCGGCAACAAGATGAACCACGTCATGGGCCGCTGAGACGAGAGTGCACCGCGCCCTGGAGAGTCTGTCTACGACCCTGTGCTCGACCGGACCTTCGGGCCTGGGTCCGACCCGAACGAGCGCCGCTCCTGGAAGCGGGTCTTCGTGCCGTCCGCCAGGCGCGGAGACGTCGAGTTCCCGGGCAACCCGTATGGCGGAGACTTCTTCGACGGCTGCCTCTGCTTCATCACGCTGGGGCGCCAGAACACGCACTCGAACCGCTGGAACACCCTGTATCACGGGTTCCACACCAAGCTCGAGAAGCGCTACTCGGAGGGAATGACGTACATCGTGTCCTATCAGTGGTCGCACGCCATCGGCGACATCCGCGGGATCCCAGGCTCAGGTGGCTCACCCGGCGAGAGTGCTCGTCTGGTGCTGGACGTGCTTGACCTATCGCGCGAGCGCGGCAACAATCCGACTGACCAGCGTCACCGGTTCGTCGCGAGCTTCGTCTACGAGCTTCCCTGGGGCCGTGGCAAGCGGTTCGGCAGTGGCTGGGGCGCACTGACCGACGCTGTCCTAGGGGGCTGGTCAGCGGGAACCATCATGACCGTTTCGAGCGGCACCCCCGCGACCCCGAACGTTCGCGGGAACCCGGCGAACATCGGCGGCGGCGACCGACCCAACGTCGTGCCCGGACAGGACGTCAACGCAGCGGAGCAGGATCCGTCGCGATGGTGGAACCCGGACGCCTTCACGCCCAACGACGTCCATACGTTCGGGGACGCCGGAAAGGGCATCCTGAGAGGGCCCGGCCGTGCCCAGTGGGACTTCTCCGCGTACAAGCAGTTCCGGCTTACCGAGAAGTACTCCTTTTGTGGACCCGTCAACGAATGGCCAAGCGGAGGGTTCGCGATGACCGATTCAGACGGTTCCGGCTGGCGCGATCTTAAGGCGCAGGAGAGCATAGGGCTGTGGCGGTTGCCCAAGCTCGACACCGTGCAACACTGAGTCACGATGCGCGCGGCGGCGGTCTTGGCAGTTGGGCTGCTGAGTCTGGGCTGCGGCACTGAACGGGAGGCCGAAGACGGCGCCTCACAGCCTCTCTTCGAGGAGGTTGCGTTCGACGTTGGGGTGAGGTTCGAACACTTTACGGGTGCCACCGGTGCCTTCTACCTTCCCGAGATCATGGCTCCGGGCATCGCCCTGCTGGACTACGACGGCGACAACGACCTGGACATCTACCTGCTACAGGGCACGGTGCTGGATTCGAACAGGGCCCCATCCTCGACGCTGTTCCCGCCGACAGGGCCGCTTGGCAATCGACTGTTTGAGAACCGGCTTATGCCAGACGGCGTGCTCGCGTTCGTTGATGCCACTGAGGGAAGCGGCCTGGGCATCGAAAGCTATGCCATGGGAGCCGCGGTCGGAGACTACGACGGTGACGGCGACCCTGACCTGTACCTGACGAATCTGGGACCGAACTTCCTGATGCGCAACAACGGGGCCGGGATCTTCGAGCGTGTCGAGGGTCCCCAAGACGATCGCTGGAGCACGTCCGCGACGTTCTTCGACTACGACGGTGACGGCGATCTGGATCTGTTCTTCACGAACTTCGTCGACTTCTCCGTAGCCAACAACAAGGAATGCCTAGCCACCACCGGAGAGCGGGACTATTGCATCCCGACGGTCTACAACCCCGTCCCCGACCGTCTGTTCCGGAACGACGGCGGTCGCTTCACTGACGTCTCCGCGCCCGCTGGGCTGGGTGTTGCGTATGGCAACGGCCTCGGGGTGATTGCGTCCGACCTGAACAACGACGGGAGGCCGGATGTTTATGTGGCCAACGACACCACTGAGAACCAGCTCTGGATCAACCTCGGCGACGGTCGGTTCGAGGATCGGGCAATGCCGGTTGGGGCGGCCGTAAACGCTGACGGCAGGGTCGAGGCAGGGATGGGGGTGGTCGCAGCCGACTTCGATTCGGACGGCGACGAGGACCTGTTCATGACGCACAACGTGCAGGAGACGAATACCTTGTACGTCAACGACGGCATGGGTGGCTTCGTCGACCGAACCAACAGCCATGGTCTAGGCCATTCGAGCCTGCCATACGCTGGCTTCGGCCTCGCTTGGGCGGACTTCGACAACGACGGCAGTCGAGACCTCTTCATTGCGACTGGGGCCGTGACCATCATTGAAGCCCAGCGGGGATCCCCGTTTCCGTTCGTCCAAGCGAATCAGTACTACCGAGGGACCGAAACAGGCTTCGTGGCTGCGGAGGGACCCGAAGTCTGGGGCGGGACCGAAGACGCGGCAAGCCGGGGCCTTGCTACAGGCGACCTGGACAACGACGGCGACCTGGACGTGGTGATCGGATCCTGCAACGGACCTGTCCGTCTCTACCGGAACGTCGGAGGGACAGGCCGCTCGATTCGGGTCCGGCTGCGAGGACGGTCGGCCAACACCTCCGCTCTGGGCTCAAGCGTGAGTCTTTGCTTCACCGATGGATCGTGCACGTGGCGGCGCGTGCACCGGGATGGCAGCTACCTGAGCTCCAGCGAGGCCGTCGTCCACTTCGGCATCCGCAACAACGCACCACCTGCGAGCCATGTCGAGGTCATCTGGCCCGATGGGGAAAGGGAGCGTTATCGCGTTCCACAAGTCGGCGCCCTAGCCGTGTTCGTCCAAGGAACTGGCGTTCAGGTGGACGATTCAGGCTGACCTCGATACCGCGATCCATGCCGTCCGATGGGCCCATGCCCACGATGCTCGCAGATGGTCGGGGCGACCGAGGGGTCTGGCCGGCGGAGCCGTGTTTCCCTGGTGAATCCGCGTCGCCAGACCAGATCTGGGCAGGACTACTTGACTTGTGTCTATCAACATCGTCACAATGGAATCCGTATTCAGGCCTATTGGGGCCAAGAAGGTGTCGCCAGCACGGGCCGGATCGCTCACTGCATCGCCGTAAGCGGCGTCTTTCTAAGCACTTAGAGGGGGGATTTCTTATATGCAGAAACACCGCTGCGTGTTGGCAGCTCTGTGCTTGCTGGTGGTGTCGGCGCCGTTCGCCGTCGCTCAGCTGGCCGACACTGCCCTGATTGTCGGGACCGTCTCGGACACCACTGGTGCCGTGATTCCCGGCGTCAACGTGACGTTCAGTCACATCGAGACGGGCACGGAGTCCGTCACGCAAACGAACGAGACCGGAAGCTACCGGTCGAATCCGCTTCGAATCGGGAACTACATCGTCCTGGTCGAGGCCGACGGCTTCAAGGCCTACTCCGGTTCCGGTGTCACACTGTCGATTGGTGACGTTCGCGAATTGAACGTCGCTCTCGAGGTGGGTGCCGTGACGGAGGTGATTGAGGTCGAGGCGGCTGCGCCGCTCCTGCAGACGACGGAGAGTTCGGCCGGAACGGTGATCGAGAACCGTCAGATCGTTGACCTGCCGCTGAACGGCCGCGACTACCTTCAGCTCGCTGTCATCTCGGCCGGCACGGTGGTCTCGCGTGCACAGGGCATTTCGATCGGCGGGCAGCGCGGCACGGAGATCAACTTCATGATCGACGGCGTCGACAACAACAACCAGTCGATCGCGTCCCAGGGTAACCAGAAGGAGACCGTCAAGCCGTCCGTGGACGCGGTGGCCGAGTTCAAGGTCATCACCAACGGCTTCTCCGCGGAGTACGGCAAGTCGTCCTCAGGAATCGTCTCGCTGGCGATCAAGTCCGGCACCAACGACATCCATGGCACGGGTTTCTACTTCATGCGGGACGAGGTCATGGACGCCCGCAACTACTTCGCGAACCCGGAAGCCGACAAGCCACAGTTCGGCCGCAAGCAGTATGGCTTCGCCGTGGGCGGGCCGATCAAGCGCAACCGGTCGTTCCTGTTCGGCGATATGGAGCTGACGGACATCCGCGAGTCGGATACGTTCGTGCGGACCATCCCAGACGCGGCAATGCGCCGAGGGGACTTCACCGGAGAGTTCGCGGACGTGACGGGGCGCACGATCTACGATCCCTTCACGGCGACCGGCGACATCGCCACTGCGAGGCAGCCGTTTCCGAACCAGATTATTCCGGCGTCTCGGATCGATCCGATCTCGGCGATTGCCAAGGACTTCTATCCGGATCCTCTGGTGGGCGGACTGCTACGGAACTACACCTTCCAGCCTCCGCGCAACCAGGACTTCAGCAAATGGGACTTGCGTTGGGACCACAACCTGTCGGACAAGGACAACCTGTTTGCTCGCTGGAGCGCCCAGCAGCAGCTTCGCGGGAGCAGGCCGGGCCTGCCTGCCACCGCCAACTACGGCACCTTGGTGCCGGGCGGCAACTCCACAGACGTGACGAGCAACAACGCGGCCTTTGGCTGGAACCGCATCTGGAGCCCCACGCTGATATCGAACATCCGGCTCGGCTGGAACTACCTCGATACGGACGCTGAGATCCACGACGACGTGCCGGGGAACATCAACAAGGAGATTGGGCTGCCCGGCTTCGACACCGATCTGCGTGGGCTTGCGATTCTCGAGATCGGTGGCTGGCAGAATTTGGGCAACTCGAACTGGGCTCCCAACCTGATCCAGTCCCAGACGAGGCAGGTGTCAGTCGACAACACGTTGACGAGAGGCAACCATGCGATCAAGTTCGGCGCACAGATCTACTTCATGCAGACGGGGATCGTGAACCCGCAGCTGGCGCTCGGCAGAGTGGCATTCCCGCGGCAGTTCACCCGCGACATGCCGTTCGGCGGGGGTGGAGACGGCTTCGCGGACTTCCTGCTGGGCACGTCCAACGGCCTGCGCGGCTCCAACACCATCTACATGAACATGCGCTCGCCGTACCAGCACTTCTACGTGCAGGACGACTGGAAGGTGAACGACCGGCTTACGTTGAATCTCGGTGTACGGTACGAGTACAACCCGCCGTTCCTGGAGACCAGGGACGGCATCGGGTACTTCGACCCTGGTCCGAACCGGCCCGACGGCGACCGACGGTGGACGGAGTATGTCCACCCCGATGCGCAGGTGAACTACACGGGCAGCCTCACGCAGGGCGAGATCAAGATCGCCGGCCTGGACGGCGTGCCACGTCGTCTGACGAAGCCGGACACGACCAACTTCGGGCCGCGGCTTGGAATAGCCTACAAGCTCACAGAGAAGACCGTGCTGCGCATGGCGTACGGAATCTTCTACGGCACGTTCTCCAACACCGGAGGCGGCGAGTACAAGGAGACACAGCCGCCGTTCCACTTCAAGGTGGGACTTGTGGCGGACCCGTCCAACCCGATGCAGTATCCGTTCGAATCCGGCCTGCCTGCGAACACGATCAGCCCCCAGAACGCAATCGCCGTGGAAATGTCGGGCTGGGAACCGGAGCCGGACTGGCCAATGGCCCAGAACTGGAACTTCAACGTTCAGTACTCGCTCCCTGGCGACACGCTCTGGGAAATCGGGTACTTCGGCAACAAGATGAACCACATGATGGGTCGCTGGGACGAGAACGTTCCCAGGCCAGGCGAGTACGTGTACGACCCCGTCACCCGGAAAGTCATCCCGCCGACCGGAGGCATCAACGAGCGCCGCCCCTGGCGCGCTGCCTTCGTGCCCACCGCACGTCGCGGCGACGTCGAGTACCCGGGCAGCGAACCCGGTGGATTCATCACGCTGGGGCGTTCGAACATGCACTCGTTCCGCTGGAACTCCCTGTACCACGGTCTGCAGACCAAGCTCGAGAAGCGCTACTCGCAGGGCATGACCTACATCGTTTCGTACTCGTGGTCGCACGCGATTGGCGACTGGCGCGCGATTCCGGGCTCCGGTGGCGCGCCTGGCGAGAACGCGCGGATCGTGAAGGACGTGCTGGACCTTAGCCACGAGCGCGGCCCGACGCCGCAGGACATCCGGCATCGCCTGATCGGCAGCATCGTCTACGAGCTGCCTTTCCTGAAGGGCGCCACCGGCGCGAAGAAGACATTCCTGGGCGGCTGGTCGATCGGGTCCATCGTGACCTTGACGGGCGGTACGCCTGCCACGCCGGGCGTGCAGGGGGCGAGCAGGTCCAACATCAACGACCTCGACCACCTCGACAGGCCGGACGTTGTGGCTGGACAGGACGTGAACATGCCGAACCAGGATCCCAGCGGATGGTGGAATCCGGCGGCGTTCGTTCCGAACCAACCGCTCGCCTTCGGCGACGCCGGCAAGGGCATCCTGCGCCTTCCGGGGCGGGCACAGTGGGACTTCTCCATGTACAAGAGCTTCCAGTTCAGCGAGAAGTACTCCGCGCAGTTCCGCTTCGAGGCGTTCAACTTCACCAACACGCCCCAGTTCTTTGCACCGAACACCCGAGTCGGCAACCCGAACTACGGAATCATCGGTGGTGCCGGCACGCCCCGCAACCTGCAGCTCGGCATCAAGTTCATCTTCTAGCCTGCGCTGCACGCAGCCTCCAACCGCCCGTCCTCAATCCCGAGGGCGGGCGGTTTCTGTATTAATTCGTTAAGCATATGTATTCTAATTGATACATGCTACAAGTGTTTTGGAAGAAGGAGCTTGGAGCCCATGACCAACGAAGAGTTCCAGTGCTGGCTGGGGTGGAGCAACTGATGGCGGCTCAGCGCGAACGGCTGCAGCAGGTCGCCCAGGAGCAGGGGGACGAAGCGGCCTCCTTGGCCGCGATCGAGCTGCGCCGCTGGCGGCCCCGGGCGTGGACGGGATGACGGGGAAGGCGTACGGGGAGGGGCTGGACCGGCATCTGTCGGACCGGCACCGCCGCGTGCAGACAGGAGCGTGCCGGGCGCATCCGTCGCGGCGGGTGGGCATTCCGAAGCCGGACGGGGGCGAGCGACCGCTGGGCATCGCGACACGGGAGGACAAGGTCGTCCAGAAAGCGGTGGTCGACGAGATCCTGACGCCGATCGACGAGGCGGAGTCGCTGGGATTCCGCGACGGATTCCGGTCGGGGGGAGGGGGCGCACCAGGCGCTCGACGCGCTGGCAGTGGGGATCGAGAGGCGGAAGGTCCACTGGATTCTAGACGCGGATGGCAGCAAGGACTTCGACCGAATGGACCGAGACCGGCTGGTCGGGATGCTGGCAAGGCGGATCGGGGACAAGCGGCTGCTGGGGCGGATCGGGAAAGGGCAGAACGCTGGCGTGCTGGAGGATGGCGCAGGGAGCGACAGCGGGCGGGGCACCCCGCAAGGGGCCGTGGTCTCGCCGGTGCTGGCGAAGGGGATGCTGCACGACGCGCTGGAGGCGTGGGTCCACGCAGGGAGGCGGAAGGAAGAGCCCGAGGCGAGGGGATCCTCGTGCGCTACGACGAGGATTTCGTGCTGGGATGCCAGCACCGCGGCGCAGCGGAACGCTTTCGGAGGGACCGGACAGCGAGGCTCGCCGGGTGCGGGTTGGAGCGGCACCCCGAGAAGACGCGCCGGATCGAGCTGGGCCGGTTGGCAGCCGCGAACCGACGCAAGCGGGGAGCAGGCAGGCCGGAGGCCTTCGACTTTCTCGGATGCACGCACTCCTGCGGGCAGACGGGGAAGGGGAAGTTCCAGCTCGGGCGCAAGCCGATCGCGAGGCGGATGAGCCGGAAGCGGAAGGCGCTCCAGCGGGTCCTGCGGGCCAGGATGCACGACGACCGGAAGGAGGTGGGGCGCTGGCTGGGACAGGTGCGGAACGGCTGAGCGATTCCGCGAACGCTTGCCATGGGTCGGGATGCGAGTGCTGCAGCGCCGGTCGCGGAAGAAGCGAATCGAGTGGCATGGCTGCGCAGGATGCGCGACGAGCTAGGGCCGCCGATCCGGATCCGCCACCCGTGGCCGAGACAAAGGATTGCCGCTGGACACACGAGGTGGGAGCCGGATGCCTGACAGGGCCCGTCCGGATCCGTGCAGGGGGACCGGGGCAACCCGGTTCCCTGCCGCGACAATCCCATGAGAACGATCGGTTCGCGTTCCTCGCCAGCGGGAGCGCTTCAGCCAGGCCTTCGGACCGTCATTCCACGAGCGCTCCCTGTACTGCTGGTCAGTCACGCCGGATTGGAGGCTCAGGCAGCCGGGCTGTTCTCCCCGGCAGGCCGCAAGGCACCTGAAGCGAGGGAAGTAGCCTCCCTGCGCCGGCTTGAGGCCCGGCGCCGCTTGGTCTCGATCAATTTCAGGACGCTGGCAGGCACTTGGTCGGCCGCCAGCGAGGGGAGCGAGACCAACCGGGCCTTTCGAGGAGAGCGGAATCAAGGCCCGGCTGTCGCTCGTATGGAGCCAGGAGGTGGCGTGTTCCGAAGTGGACGCCGGCACCGATCTGGGGAGATTGATCCAATCCGACGATGGCTGCCTTGACGAAGCGGTCGAGTTGGGCCACGCGGGCGGGGCCGATATCACTGTCCTGCCAACTGACGTCGATGCGTGGGGACCGGATAATCTCGTTGCCAGCCGGGCCGTCTTGGGCCCTTGGGACGACGGTTCCGCTGTAGTCGGCGTTGAGGCGGGTCCCTCTGCCTCTGCCCACGAGCTCGGCCACGTCCGGGGCCTCTCACACGACCGCCATCAAATCAACTGTAGGAGCCGCCGATGTGGGGTGCACTCAGCTGGTGCCTGTGCCAAGACCCAAAAAGCCGCGTTAGGTCATTGATACGAATGGGTTTGCGCGAGGATGCCGCAGCCGAAGATCGGCCTGGGAGGCGGCCCTGGACGCCGTTCAGGCCCATTCAGGACAATCTTGTTCGGGAGAACTGCCGTGCGAGCCGCTCCTGAAGTGCAATCCATCCTAGGACAAGTCGCGATCGAGGACATGGAGATCGATCCCAAGTCGCGGGATGACATCCCGGCGATCTTGCTGGGCCTGCAGGCCATCTGCAGGAACCTGCCCCTGCGCGAGCGGACCCTGGACTTGATGAAGGACTCCCTGTTCCAGAGCGGCGACCCGGACCAAGGGAAGGCGGCTGCCGGGAAGCAGGATGAGCAAGAGAAGGGCAAGGTCGATCCCAGGAACGGACGGCCTGGCATGCGTTGGTGCTGGGAATGCTGAAGCAAGGGCTGCAATGCGATTCCGACAGGCTGCATTGTCCCGGGAGCGGGCATGCGGGGATCCTGCAGAGGATAGGGATCGCTCCCATCCTCGAGAAGCCGAAGGAATCGATGCAGACGATCGCGCGGCATGTGAGGATGCTGACGCCGGAATTGCTGGACGCGATCAACAAGGAAGTGGTGGCCGCGGGACAGCGGCTGGTGGGCTGCCAAGCGGGGGAGCGCTCTGCAGGCGCGGTGCGATTCTTGCGTGGTGGAAACGAACGCGGAGTGTCCGACGGACGTGCGGCTGCTGTGGGATGCGCTGAGGACACTGCTGAGGCGGATGGAAGCGCTGGCACTGGCAGCGGGTCTGGCGGGCTGAAGGCAGCACAGGAAGCTGGCGACGAAGGGCGGGAATCTGTGGTCCCGGGTGCGAACAGCACGGCAGTGCAGGAAGAACAAGAACCATGCGAAGAGGTGTCTGCGATTCGCAGGGGAGCTTGCGAAGCGAGCGAAGGCGACTCTGAAAAAGCTGGATGACGAGGTATCGAAAGATCCGAAGGCGATACAGGCAAGGGAACTTGTGAAGTTGGTCGAGAAGCTGGCGGACCAGATGGACCGGCGGATTCTGAAGGGGGGGGGGGGGACGATCCCGCCGTCAGAGAGGACGTGCTCGGTGTTCGTGCCGTTCCCGCGCTGGTGCTCGCAGGGGAAGGCGGGTAAGCCGGTGGAGCTGGGAGTGCCGGTATGCATCGTGCATCGTGGAAGACGAGATGCAGTTTGTGCTGCACGACCGGATCATGTGGAGCGAGTGCCAGGGATCATCGAGGAAGCGCAGGAGGAATTTCCTGACCTGGAGGGATGCAGTTTCGACAGGGGGTTCTGGAGTCCGGCGGGCCTGAAGGCACGGAAGGCGAATCGGACGAACCTGGCGTTGCCGACGAGGGGACGGTTGTCGAGGGCGGACAGGCAGCGGGAGAGCGAGGAGAGGTTCCGGGAGGCGAGGCAGCGGCATCCGGGAGTGGAGTCGGCGATCAACAACTTGGAGCAGCACGGCTTGGACCGCATCCGGGAGACGTCGAAGGCCGGGTTCGCACGGATGGTGACGCTATCGGTCTTGGCAGGCAACGTGCACCGGATGGGGCTGATCATCCGGAGGAAAGAGCGTGAGAGACAGAAGTAGCGGCCGCTACGGATGGCCGCATAGCGGCCAGCAGGCCTGCACTGCAAGCGAAAATCAAGCTGGGAAGGCCGCAAGGAGAATGTGCGCATGGCAGTCAGATACAGGCAAACTGAAGGCGAACAATACAGGAAATATCGCAATTTGGCACTAACCCGCAGCTTGATACAGCGCTTCTGATTGCCCCAAGGCTTTTCATCAATCCCCGGCGATGCCGAAAAGGGGGAGCAGGGGCACTAGCTATGTGAACCAACTCGAGTAGGCCCCACCGTCCGCTCACTGGAAAACTATCATGTCGTATCCCTACAGCACACGTGACGAGAGGCAGGGCGGCGGGCGAGAGGCGAAGGCGAGCCAAGCTTCGTGAAGGATGAGGAGCTGGACGACACCCTGCCAGAGCTTGGTGTGACCGGGCAGGGGCTGGCGGGCGCTGGGGCGGAAGCCGACGAGGCGTCCAATGTACTCGGCAAGGGTGCGGGCGTCCTGTGGCTGTGGCTTGTTGCGCAGGGACTTGGCAGGATGTTGCGGTGGAGCAGGAACTGCTGGAGGCAGTCGAGCTCGGACTGGGAGACAATGTCGGTGGCGGGCCGACCGGTCGGGGGTTTCGCGGGCGGCGCGGTGCAGGTCGAAGACCCTGCAGGCGGCGATGGCCTCGAAGGCGAGGGCCTTGGAGTTGCTGTCGACTTCCTATAGCTGGCGGTCCTCGGAGCAGGCGGAAGAACTCCTCGATGCCCCAGCGGGCCTCGTGGAAGCGCACGATGCGCTGGACGTTTTCGGCGGTGAGAGGGCCGTCGGAGCACACCAGCATCCATTCCGGCGGATCCTTGTCGGGCGGGTTGGAGTCGCGAACCTGCACAGCGCCGGCCTCGATCGGCTCGGCCTGCTTGAACTCCCTGGGAGGCTGCATGACGGCGCTGGCGATGCGGATCCCGGTCGTGGTGGAACGCTTCTCGCGGGCGTTGGGGCCGCCGCGGACATCGCTGTGCAAGGGCCGTCCGGTGACCACCGGATCCTTGAGCTCGACCAGCTGCCAGAGGTTCCGCTTGTGGACTTGGCGCCCCTCGGGCTCCAGGCAGGTCCTCTCGCGGCCCTTCGAGGCGCGGACCAACAGGCCGGCCTCGGAGCTGTGCCGGGCCTGCAACTGGAAGAGCTCGAAGTTGTCTGCCTCGCGGTCGCAGACGCTGAGCACGCGCGTGTTCGGGCACAGCCGGCCCAGTTCGCCGGCCATCTCGAACCCTGCCAGCCACCTGGCGCTCTCCTTGCTCTCGCAGGGCCCCTTGGAAGGCTTGTTCTTGGGCGGGCGGGCCCAGATTTCTAGCGATGCCACGCCCAGCGGGCGCCCGTCCGGGGCGAAGGCGACGCAGGCGTGCATAGGCAGCCCGTGCGACTGGTGGCCCTTGCCGCCGATGCGCCCCAGGCCCTTGGCGACATCCTTCAGGGTGTGCCGGTTGATGGTCGTGGTGTCCTGCACCAAAAGGACTTCCCGGTGCTGCCCGACGCATTCCACAAGAGCCTTCCAGTGGGGCTGCAGGATGTCCTCAGCGCTCACCCGCCCATTGTGCAGGAATCGGTGAAGCGCCATCTGCTCGGCGAGGCCGAGGAACAGCTCGAGCAGCGTCTTGCTGTGGCTGGAGCACCAGCGCCGGCCGATGCGCTTCAGGCGATCGCGCAAACGCTCGTCGGCCAGATCCGAGCGGCCGAACTCGCACTCGGCCCAGTCCTTGGACGCCTTCATCCGCGGTGCGCAGAATCCCAGCTTCCGGGGCGGCTCGTGGCGCAGCTGCGCGCGCCATGGGGCGCAGCCAGACCGTCTTGGGCTTCATCGGCCCGGCGGCGCCTGGCGGCCGTCCCGATGTCTTCCGATCGAGCCGCTTCCACCTGGCCGCCTTGTAGCAGGTTCCCGGACGGCCCTCCTCCACGCAGGTCTCGATCAGCAGCGGACCCACCCCGGAAGACCGCTCCAAGTCGTCCGCCAACTGTTTCCACGCCTTCCCCAGCACATGGCTGGCCAAGTGCGGCGCGCTCACCACGGGAAGGATCAGGAAGCGGTCGTTGGAGATCACCCGCGGCAGGTTCGCCACCCTTGCCCGGTCGCTCCAGCCAATGGTTCCGTCCTGCGCCGCGCCGTGCCAGCTTGCCGCCACGAACGAAATCCCTCCCACAATCCCGTGGCGCTCGCTCTCGATCAGGTAGCTCACCCGCACCCCAGGCGCAAGCCCCTCCCCCTGCGGGTGGCAGTCCCGCTGCATCCGCTGCCACACCAGGCTCCCCTCCCGACCGGCGATCCGCCTCAGGCTCACCTTCCCCAGCGCCTTCAATCCCCCTGCCACCTCCGGCTCTGGCAACTCTCCCACGGCCCGCGGCCCCGATCGCCTCCCGCGCCCGACCGGCAACCCCAGCCCCATCTCCCTGGCTAGCCTCGGCAGCGCCTTGCACGCCGAGCTCAGGCAGGCACAACTCCCCCTTCGCGTTCCGCCACCCTTCCACGATCCTGCATGGCGGTCGGTCGCACGTCCTGGAACTGGCAGACGGTGGGTGGCGGCTCCCGCGGTACGCGATGCGCACGGCCGCTGGGCGGGCGATGGCCGCCGAGGACGGGATTCGCGCGAAGGAGGCGGCGTTCCGGAGGCCGGTTGTCCCGGACCATGCAGGCAACCTGTACGTGGCGGACAGCGAGGATCATCGAGTTCGCAAGGTGGACCCGCTGGGCACCATCGGCAGCAGGAACTGCTTCAGCTGCCGGTGGCGCTGGTTGACCGTCTGGATGGGGTGGCCGCCGCGCACGCGCTGCCCGGCCGCCCGGTTGATGGCCTCGTGCTGGACCCCCAGGCTGCGCGGGCAGCCCGTCCGTCACCAGCACGGTGTCGAGGCCAGCAGCGGCTCCAGCGCCGCCTGCAGGTTCGCCTGGCTGGCCGTCTCCAGCACCGCGCCCGCCGTCCCGCCCCCGCGGGCCGTGGCCACCCGCACCGGAGCGGCTTGCGGTCCAGGTTCCGCTCCCCCTTGCGGCTGTGCCGGAAGCACGTCTCGTCGGCCTCCACCAGCCTGGCCAGCGGAACGCCCGGCTCTCCCGCCAGCGCCACGCCGTCGACACGCAGCTCGATTGCGGCCCGGGAGGCCGCCTCGTCCCCCTGCTCTTGGGCGACCTGCTGCAGCCGTTCGCGCTGAGCTGCCGTCAGTTGCTCCACGCCAGCCAGCCAGCGCTGGAACTCTTCGTTGGTCATGGGCTCCAAGTTCCTACTTTGAAAATATCTATATCAGATATTTTCAAAGTAGGTCTTTTCTTTTGTTTTTTCACTCAGTCTTCATTACTTCAGATGGCAATGAGAGCTCGAATAGCCGCTCGATAGCACTATGAACTGTGCGAGCACCGGTGGCGGGGAGGTCAGCCGTGAGATTCTCTCACGGGTTTGCAGCTTCGACCATCCCTGCCAAGACGGGATTGCCAGCCTAGTTGCTAGGAATCCACCTGAAACCGAGCCGGTTCGGTCCGAAGGAGTCCGCGGCAGAACCCATCATTGGCTGCTCGGGATGAGTTCAGCAGCATAGATCGTCCGAATCCGGTTGATGCGCTACCCGATTCTCGTGGCAAGAGCCGTGGCACCGGCAGGGATTGGAATCCAGATCGCAACCCCGGCGGTTTGTAGCCATGGCGTATTGCCATTTCCTGACCAGACGAGAACTTCGAAAGCGCCGACCGCTCCCCCGAGAATTCGGCGCCAAAGTATCATCTCCATATTTCGTGCGCACGGTAAAAGCTCGTACGGTCGATGCGTCGAATTTTTTCGAAACTGACCTTCCAGAGAGTGTGATTGAGTTGATGCTGAATGACTCAACCTTCTGGCGCTGCGAGGGATACGCGTGCCGGTGTAGACGCTGTCGGCGAGCCCGAGGCGCCTGCAGCCCCCTTCGAGCTGCTACCGCACGCCATCGAGGAGTGCTACGGGCAGCTGAGGTGGTGCAGGAGGACGAGACCAGCTGGCCAGTGCAGGATGTCGAGGGCACGGCGGTGCGCCTGCGGATCCTGCCTGCGCGGGGTTCGCCGTCGGGGTTACTGCTGCTCTCCCATGTGGGGAGTTCGCTAGCCTCGACGGGGGTGTGCGACCGCTGGAGCGCCTCCAAGAAGTTGCGCCAGATGCGCCAGCGGCGGGACATCCGGCGCGTCGTCACCGGCCATCCGCAGGCGGGGCAGTGGGCCGGGGAGTGGCTGGAGCGCATGGCCGGTCTGTTCCGGCTTTGACGCCGGAGGCAACGGGGGTGGCGGAGCGAGCGCCAGCTGGAGCAGCAGGGCAGCGCTTTCCGGAAGATCCAGCAGCAGCAGGAGCAGGGCCTCGAGGAACTCGTTGCCCGGGCCCGTCGCGAGCTGGAGGAAGTCGGCCAGCAGTGGTGGACTCCCGGGCACAGCGGCCGGCACTGTACTTGCTGGATTCAACACCAAGCTGGGTTGCAGGTCTTGCTGCACAGCCCAGCCGTGTCGCTCGACAACAACATTGCCGAGCGCATGCTCAGGGTGCTGGTGATCGTGCGGCTGACCACTTCGGCGCGGGCAGCGACGAGCGGCCAGGCTGGCTGGGACGAGGCACTCGCTGTAATGGATGCGGAACCTGCGGGAATCAATCCCTGGACGTGGACGCTGGAGTACCTGCAGGCCTGTGCCACCAGCGACAGGCAGCCGCCTGCCGACCTGCGCCCTGTCTGCCTTGGATGATGGATGCGAGCCGCAAGGCTGCCCTCAGCCGACCGCCGGCCTCACGCTCGCCAGGAACGGATGCGGACATCGATGCAGTCGGACCACTCGCCCGGGCGGCCTAGCCGGTCACGCCCCGCATCACCCGACACCCCGTCTCCGGGATCGAGGCAATCCTTTCCTCGCTTCCCCTTCCGACCATCGTTCTGTGCAAGCCGGTGGAAGCAGCTCGCCTACGACATGATCAGCTCTCAGCCCGGCAACTTTGAATGCCTACACTGTAAGTGCATCTTGGAATAGTGTCGTGACATGATCTGAGGAGAAGACTTTTGCACCGTTCCGTTACAATACAGCCGTGAGCCAAGAGACGAAAGCCATTCTGAGCACGGGTCTAGGGCTTGCGGGCTTGATCCTGCCGGTGCTGTTGCTGATGAAGGGCGACATCGAGAAGGTAAGCCAAGACCTATTGAGGGTAAGCCAAGACCTATTGAAGGTAAGCGATGAACTGGCGGATGTAAGGGAACGGCTGGCGCGAGTCGAGGAGCGACTCGACTCGATCAGCAACAGGCTGGACCGTGCATCGCAGCAGGCATCCACGTCTCAGCGGATCTTTCCTTGGGGCCGGGCAGACTTGGACGGGGTGAACCTATCCGGTCGGGACCTGTCCGATGTGGACCTGTCCGATGTGGACTTGGCGGGTGCGGACCTGACCGGGGCTATCTTGAACGGGGCGGATCTTGACGGGTGCCACGGGTGCGGACCTGACGCCAAGGCAACTGGAGCTGCCTGCAAACTTTCTGCCGCCATATTGAGCCGAGGCTACCCCGCCCCCAGATACAGTTGGGTATGCGGCCGTTCTCAAGGCGAGCGCAAGCCGCGGATGGGGGATTCCCAGCGCCTAGCAGCCTGGCGGACGTAGTGGTCCGAAAACCGCCCGCACGGCCGGCAGTCGCACGAAAACGCACGGTTTGCGGCGTGGCTTGGAAATCCGGGAGTGTCCGAATCGGACGCCCTCCAGTCCTCGCAGCGAGAAGCTTCGGAATCCGAGAACGGACTTGATGATCCCAAAGACCGGTTCGACGGTCTGCCTTCTCAGTCCGTATTTCCTTCGACCCTCGGAGGTGCTCAGCTTGCGGGCCATCTTCACTGCCAGTCCGCATTGGGCTCCCTGGGCTTGCTGGTCGACGTGGGTCGCAAGTCGTGCAGGAGCCGCCGGCCCGCGGCGCCCGTCGCCAAGTACGATTCCACGCCCATGGCCTCGGCCTGCTCCACTTCCGGCTTGCTCGCATAGCCGTTGTCGGCCAGCACTGCATCCGCCTTCCCCAACTCCGCCGGGATCGACCGCAGCCCCGCCGCCAGCTGCCGCCTAGCGTTCGTTGGAGTCGGTACTCAGTAGCGGCGGCGTACGACTTCGCCCCGGGCAGCGACCTGGGCCAGGCTGTAGTGAACAGGCATTGCGCTGGATTGCCAGCGTCCAGTCTACATTATCTCGGGCAGCCCGGCGCCGCCGACGGCGAGAGACTGTGTGGAGCTGACGCGCAAGCTGTGGCCAGACACCCGGCCTCTATACCGGCGGCCACGGTGCGGCGCTTGATGACCGCGCAGACGGACTATACGGCGAGCGGGCTGGCTTACGCGTGCCCGACGCGGTGGATGCGGCGGAACAGTGGTCCGCTCTCGATCCCGGCGGCTGCCTGCCACTCCTTGATGCGACGCATGGTCGGGCTTATGAGTAAAGCGCGGCATCGGCGGCACGCGTGCTGGCAGGGGTCCCGCACAGACCTGTCCCCCACAAGGTGCCGCTTGGGGTTCCGGGTCGCCGTGCGGATCAGACCACCTCGACCAGCGCAAGTCTGGCAGGATCACACCGATGGCCAATTCGCAGCGCCAAGACCCGACGGGTTCACAGAACCAAGGCTCCCAACACTACGCTCGTCCCATACTGTGTCGAGGAACTGACTTCATCAGCACACGGTCGTTGGGGCGTGGGCCGGTGCGGTGGCAGGCAGGCGACACGGAAGCGGCGGGGTCGGACCGGCAGGCCGTGGGACGTTTCGCCGGCCCGTCTATTGGCTTCCTTCGGGCTGGGTTGCCTCTTGCACTTCCGTGTGGGATGGCACTTGTGCTGATGGCTGCGAAGCTGGATCTCGCTGCCTTGAGGCTAAAAACCACGGCTGTTGACACATCCACGAAAGCTGCATGACGCTGGCTTTGTCACCGGCCTGTCTTCAGCGGCCTCGTCCCCTGCGCTCTTCGGAAAGGTGATGCTCGTGTCCCACATGATGTCCACCACGCCATCCGAACGATGCAGGCGTCCGTCTCAGATGGACCTAGTCAGGTTGATGGCCCCACAAGCTGTGGCATGCTTTCGCTTTGCAGGTAGTCGCGGAAGGCTTTCAGCACGCCACAGTCCACCAGTTCCAGAGCCTGGATGTAGCTGCCCTAACTGGCACTGGTCAATCCGTGGTGGCGGAGGTCCGTGTCGGACGCAGGCGTAGGCCATCAGCATGCGCGCAACACAGCCGATGCTGGCCCTACACTCGACCCGAAAGTGGCCGTTTCGAGGCCTGAGTCTCGTACTTACGTTGCTCGTGGAGGCCTCGCCGGGGCGCGTCGGGCGCCTGATACGGCCTCGGCTCTCCAATGGACTGGGCGCTGCCAGCCGTCAGCATCGCAATCACCGGCGTGGAGTGGAACGTCGCTCATGAAGCCATTGAACGCCTTGACGCTAGCGACCGTGTTGCCCGTTCAGTGCTCAGCGGTAGAGAGGTTGGGTCCGCAACTATATGAACGTGTCTGGCGACGGCCACGAAGTGTTCACGCCGGCGGGACGTGAGTTGGCGCAGTTCCGGTCCGGGGCGGCGGATCTGTAGAGCGGCGAAGAGATTGCCGACCAGGTTGTGACCGGGACTCGAAGGAAGATTCGTGGGAAATGGATGGGCCTTGGCGTCATGAGGCTGTCGATGTCGATGCTGAGTCAAATAGTTGCGGAGAAGGATGTGGAGTTGACGGCGTTGGACGCGCAACAGGGAGGCATCGAGGCATGGTTCCTGTGGGGCCTGATTGTGAGCGTCGCTGGCGTAGGCGTGAGAATCGGAGCACCTAAGAAGACGAGGGAAGCGATTGTGCTCCGCACTGGCGCTCAGCGCGTGAAGGTGCGCGGCGCGAACAATCACGCGACGGACGCTCTATTTCGATGTATTCAACGCGCACTGGACTAGGGCGTCGGGCCTGTTAGGATTGAACCAGTGCTGCGACACTGGCTTCGAAACGAGTACAAGTGGCTGATTACCACGGTGCTAGCGGTGGTTGGCTTGGTGGGCATTGGCAATAGCCAAGTGCAGGTTAGCGAGTTGATCGCTGGCAGCGATCGTAACCAGCAACTGCGGTATGAGTTGCTGCGGGAGGACATGGCGGAGCAACTGCGGTTGCACGTGGAGGAATCCCACGAACCTCCGGCCGAGACCACCGACGACGGCGGGATCGCTGGGCGCGAGCTTGCGACTGCGAGTCAAACCATACCGACCGAACTCATCGAACCGATCAAACAGTGGTGGGTGATCTGGCGGTAGCCGCCGTGCTACCCCTACCTTGTCAGCAGCGATACGGATATGTCACTTCGTCCGGCGTCGGGCTGGAAACCCGGTGTAAGCGGACTCGTCGCTGGTTTAGCCAGCGCCCATGCGCGTAGTCTGCCAGCGTCCCTGACGCATGGTGGCGACGGCGGGTGTGTGCCGTTTCTGGACATGCTGTTGCGGTACGCCCACTGGGTCTGAGTGACCGCAAGATCCGGTACCGAGGACCGTTGCTTTCGCTGCGACCTTGATACGGCGGCTGATCGTCCGGGCGCTGCAACCGAACACCGGCGCATCATCGTTGCGACGGTCACTGAGACGGTCTAGCCCAAGTTTGCCACCCAATTTCATAAGTCTTTTGTAATGAACACATTGCGGTCGTGAAATCAGGCGTGTGGCACTATATTCCGTGCATTTTCCTTCGTCGTCTGGGCTGGACGACCAGCTTGCGGACCCCGCCCGGCGAGGCGTCCACGCCCAGCCGCTCGTGGATCGCCCGCTGCTGGCCCGCCAGGCGACGGCGCAGCGTCGTCCAGCTGGCCGTCTCCCCGCCCGCCCGCAGGCGCTGCCGGACCAGCTGGTAGGCGAGCACCGACAGGTACAGGTGGCCCGCGCTGCGCGTGGGCCTGCGGTGGTGGATCGGGCGCAGTCCCAGTTCGCTCCCGAGGGAGCGGAGGACGGCCTCCAGGTCGGTCCGCGTCACGCAGGTGCGCCACAGCCGCTCGGCGTCCCAGTCGACGCTGCTGGTGCGCAGGCCGTGGACCCCGGGATGGGTCGCCCCGCTGCCCTCCAGCGGCTGCCGCTTCCAGGCCACCGCCGTCGCGTTGCGGCCCCTGTCGTCGGCCTGCACGTCGATCGCGTGGTGCGGGGCGGCGGACGGATGGCGGGCCTGCAGCCGTCCGATGCGCTGCCGGACCTTCTCCACGCGCCTGGTCGCGCCCTGGCGCGACAGACCCTCGTGCAGCGTCCGCAGAGCCGTCTCGAGGCGCGCGCCGGCCTGCCCCGCCATCGCCCGCTCCTGCTCCGCCCGCTGCGCGGATGCGCAGCGCAGGCGCGTCTCGCCGTTCCCGTCCGTCTCGGCGCAGGCCAGCATGCGCTGCCCGCCGGGCGGTGCCGATGGCCACCGCCCGGCTCTCGTCGAGGACGCGCCGCCGCTCGCGGCTGGCCACCAGGCACCGGTGGCTCCGCTCGCGCAGCCAGGCGACGTTCCCCTCCGTGGCGAGACCCCTGTCGAGCACGACGGCCGCCTCGGGCGGCGCGTCCAGGGCCGTCGGCATGGCCTGCGGCGTGCCGCCCTCGGCGACGTTGCCGGCCAGGACCCTGGAGCGGCGTACGAAGCCGCTGGCGTCCAGCACCAGGCCCAGCGTGAGCAGCGGACAGTCGTGGCGCTTCTCCCTGGAATGGCCGCGGCGGGCCAGCGGCTGCCGGTCCGCGCCGCCCTCGAAGCACGTGCTGGTGAGGTCGTGCAGGGTGACGGTGGGCTGCAGGTCGAACAGGTCGGCGGCGCGCTGGAAGAGACGCGTCTCGATCGTGTCGCGGTGGCGCAGCCAGTGCCACGAGGCGCGCTCGGAGGCCGGCGCGGCCATGCGGCTGACGAGGTTGCCGAGGACGGCGGCGCGCTGCGGACCGGACAGGCCCAGCTCCTCGAGCAGGGACGGCGGACGGAGCTGCCGCATGGCCCACAGGGCGACGTGCTCGACGCCGACCGAGCGCGGGCGGACCAGCTCCAGGGAGTCGACGTCGGCGCCGTCGGCCGGGGCCGCCGGGCCCACGGGGGAGACGCTGGCCTGCACCAGCTGGGCGGCGCTGCGCTGGGCCTCGTCCTCGACCGCGGGGCAGCAGGCCCCGAGCTCGAGGGACCGCTGGGAGGCGAGGATGCGCTCGACGCGGGCGCACAGCGCCGGCCAGTCCCCGCGCGGCAGGGCGAAGTGGCGGCCGAGGTTGCGCAGGGTGCGCTGGCGCACCTTGGAGCCGCAGCGGACGGAGTGGACGAGGCGCTGGGTGAAGTCGGGCTCCTGGCCCCTGGCGCGGGGGCGGGTGGGGGTCCGGCGGACGAACAGGCTCCGATGGGAGCAGGCCCTGGGACGGGAGTCAGGGAGTTGCAAGTTGCTATGGCACTGCATTTCGGGTTCCAGGAGGCTGGCCATTGAAAACCAACGACTTGCAGCGCAAAACACGCCGAATTCGGCCAAAATCGCTCCTCGCTTGGCAAACTTGGGCTAGGTCGCGGACGGCGGCGGGCGTGAGGGCTACGACGGCCTCTGCGGCATCTTGGTCCACCTTGGAGAGGCGGATGGCCACTGCCCGAACCCGATGGCCTCGGTCGCGACATCGGCCCAGACCACCGCGGTGGACTCGGAGCGGCGCAATCCAGAATCGCTGGTCAGGGAGACGATCATGAAGAGGTAGGCTGACGGCATATCAAGCGAGCGCTCTCCCCAGCACGCAGCCTCTTGCCGCGCACTCAGATGCAGCTTCCGAGCTGGTCGCAGCGGCAAGTCCGAGAACACGATCCGCGCTTACACCTCCGCATTGTGCTCTTCCCACGGCTGGTTCTCGGTTCATGAGGGCACGTATGCAGCAATCGCCGACTACTTGGGCTGCCTCGACGAGAAAAGCCGCTCGCCCCGGGGTCCGCTGCCCTGCTCGTTGCTGCGGTGAGATTTGCCGCGAAGTGCGCTGGTCGAAGGGATCCTGCCGGACGGCTTGCCAAAGCAGCTCTTTAGGGCATGTGCCGCACGGTAGCTCGTCAGCGCACCCGTCTATTCCCAACCAGAGATGCGGTTGAACGTGGGATGTGGGGAATGCGGATTGTAGCAGCGCCACGGCGCGCGGAGAACGGATCGCGGCGGCCATTCAGGCGGCCTCCTCGATCAGCTGTCAGTGACAATCGAAAATTGCTCACGTCACGGAGGAGACCCGCTGCGGGCATGGCGAATTTGCCACCTCCGTTTCGGAGTCCCCCTGGGCGGGGGGCCGCCAGCCAATGCGCCGTCATGCCTCGTTCCCGTCCGGCGGGCGTCCGTTCCCGTCCGGCACGGGCCGGGACGCCACAGTTCCCGGTGGGCGCGCATACGGTAGCTGTTGCCCCCGGATGTTGACGATGCAGTGGTGCAGCAGGGCCGCCGCCATGACGTCGTCGCCCAGCACGCCGCCCCACTCCTCGAAGCCCTTGTTCGAGCTCAGCACGGTCGAGGCCCGCTCGTGCCGCGCATTGATTGGTTGGAAGAACAGCGTTGCCCCGTCGCGGCTGACCGGCAGATAGCTGATCTCGTCGATCACCAGCAGCGCCGGATGGGTCAGCAGTCGCAGGCGCCGCGCGAGCTGCCCCGCCGCGCGGGCATCCTCCAGCGACTCCACCAGGCCCGCCGGCGTGCCGTGGCAGACCCGGCGCCCGGCCTCCGCCGCCGCGATCGCCAGGCTGATCGCCAAGTGCGTCTTGCCCACCCCGGGCGGGCCCAGCAGGACGACGTTCTCGCGCCGCGCCAGGAAGCCGAGCTCGTGCAGGCTCTTGATCTGCTCGCGCTTGAGGTTGGGCTGGAAGGCGAAGGCGAAGTCCGCCAGGGTCTTCGCGGCCGGCAGCCGGGAGGCGTTCATGGCCGTCTCCAGGCGGCGGCTGTTGCGCAGCGCCACCTGCGCCTCCAGCACCTCGTCCACCGCCTCCAGGGCGCCAGGCATCTTCAGGTCCGCCAGCAGCGCCCGCAGCCGGTCGCGGCGGCTCCCCGTCCGGGCGCTCACCGAACTGCCTCCGCGTACTCCCGCAACGGGCGACGCTCCACGGCCACCACAGGCGCCGGCGACGGGTCCGGCGGCCGCGGCCGTTCCCCGGTCGTCCCGTGCCGCCGCTCGTTGGCCGTCCCCGTCAGCCAGCGCTCCGCCTGTTCGTTCAGATCCTCGTCGCCGACGAAATCCCGGCCATGGAAGAAGCTCTCGCGCACGTAGCGGATCGGGCGCTCCACCTTGCCTTTGGTGCGCGCCCGGCAGGAGCGCACCCTGAAACCCCAGTGCACCGCAAAGCGCAGGAACTCCGCGTTCAGTTCCAGGCCCCCGCCCGCCAGGCGGTCGTCCGACACCACCACCGTCCGCATCTGGTCGAACAGCAGCTCCTCTGGCACGCCCCCGAACGTCTCGAAGGCGTTCTCCAGACCGTCCTGCAGCACCGCCATCGTTTGCCACGGGCAGAACCGCAGCCACAGCGGACGCGAGTGGCCCAGCACCACCACCAGCAGCGCGTGACGCCGCCCCCACGGCACGCGGAACGTCGCGAAGTCCACCTGTCCCTGACGCCCCGGCGGCGTCTCGAAGCGCACCACCGGATCAGCCGCCTCCCGCGGCCGGACCGTCTGCACATGCTCCCGCACCCGTCCGCAGCCACCCTCGTAGCCCGTCGCCCGCACCTCCTCGTACAGCCGCTGCGCCGTCAGCTCCGCCAAACGCGCCTGAAAGAGGAGCACGGCGCCGTCCTGACTGACGGGGAGGTGACCGATCTCGTCGACCACCAGCGGCGCGGATCGCCAGACTGACTGTCCAATGGGTCCTGCCCACGCCGGGCGGGCCGCGCGGGATTGCGTTTTCGGCCCTTTCGACGCATCCCAGCTCGTGCAGGCTCTCGCTCCGCGCACGCCGGACGCTCGGCTGGAAGGCGCAGTCGAAATCGGCCCGGGTCCTCGCCGCCGGCAGCCGCGCGGAGCGCATGGCCGTCTCCAGCCGCCGGTTGCCGCGCAGCCTGATCCGTGCGCCCAGCAGACGTTCGCTGGCTTCGCTGGCCGTCACCGCGCCGCTGTCCGCCTGGGAGAGGATCCCGTCGACCGCCTCCAGGGTGCCGGGCAGCTTCAGGTCCGCCCGCATCGCCCGCAACCGGTCGCGCCGGCCTCCGGCTGCGCGGCACCTCCGCGTGCACCTGCAGGGAGCGGCGCTCCACCTGCACCCTGGCCCTTGGCGCCAGTGACTGCTGCGCTTGCGCTTGACGCGCTCCCAAGCGCCGGTGCGGAGCGCTTGCCACGGGCCCCGGGGCCGCCCGCCCGTCCCGCTCGAAGCGCTCCTGCGGACGCTCCCTGGTCGTGCCGTGCCGCCTCGCGCTGGCCGTTTCCTCCGCCCACCGCGCAACCCGCTCGTCGCGATCCTCGTCGCTGGCGAACTCGCGCCCGCGAAGGAGGTTCCCCCGGATGTCGCGGATCGGCCTCTCCACCCTGCCCTTCGTTCGAGCCCGGCACGGCCGACACGCCTGCGGAAACAATCCCCAGTGGACAGCGAAGCGGAGGAACTCCCCGTTCAGCGCCACGCCGCCGCCCGCGAGTCGGTCGTCGGAGACCACCAACGCCCGCGTCTGGTCGAACGGCAGCTCCCCGGGCACCCCTCCGAAACGCTCGAACGCGCCCTCCGGACCCTCGGCGAGCACCGCCATCCTCTGCCGCCCGCAAGAGCGCGGCCAACGCGGACGCGAGCGGTCCAGCAGCAGCACCCGGGCGCGCCGCCTCCCCCAAAGCAGGCGGAACGTCGCGAAATCCACCTGGCCCCGCTGTCCCTGGCTCCCTCTCGAACCGGATCACCGGCTGCGCCTCCGGACGGGGCCGGACCTCCCGCGCGCAGTCGCGCATCCGGCCGCAGCCGCCCGGGCAGCCCGTTGCCCGCACCTCCTCGCACAGCCGCTGCGCCGACAGCCTGGGACGCCTCTCCAGGCTCTCCTGGATGAACTCGGCCCGGGGATCCAGCGTGCGCTCCACGGGGTCCCGCCGCGAAGAGCTCGCCCCAGCTGCCAGAGCCCCGTCCAGCCTGCCCGTCTCGATCCACCTGCGCAGCGTCCGCCGGTCCACCCCCGGCCGCCTCGCCAGCTCCGTCCTCCTCACGCCCCTTTCCAGGCCCTTCTGCAGCAGGATCCTCGTCTCCAACCCCATGCATCCGCGCCCCGCCTCCTCCGCTGTCCAACTCCTCAGCAGCCAGCAGCCTGAGCTGCCCCATCGCAACCCCCAATGCGGCCCTTCTCCGCCTCTCAAAAGTGGGACATTCTAGGTTGTGACCAACATCTCGATCACAATGCGCCCTTCGCGTTCATGCTTGCGCAGCAGCTTCAATGTCGTTCGCAGCTCTCGTGAACGTTGCTGTTTGGTCTGACCGCTGTCCGCGCCGCCGTAGGCCAACCGTCGGATTTGCTTTGTATCCAGCCAAGGCACCTTGTCTGCGTGTGGATGGCGCTCGAAGCCGTCCAGCACAGCACGCGCATGTCGCCAGTCACGGACGAGACTGCCGTCCGCGCGCAGGATGCGCCGTCCGTGTGCATCGATCAGACAGCCGTCCTTGTCGCGCTTCGCCTTGGGCCTGGTGGCGTAGACACGCCGTCCGCCGTTGCTCATCTTGGCTTCGTCCCACAGATATGCCAGCCCCAGCCACAGGTCGAACGCCGGATCGGACACGCGTCCCGCCTCCTGCAGCTGCGGTCGGTTGATTCGCGGCCCGCGGTCGCAGTCTTCGGGCAGACGCAGTTCGATTAGCTCAAGTTCGCCAAGCGAGAAGCGATTTTGGCCGAATTCGGTGCGTTTTGCGCTGCAAGTCGTTGGTTTTCCATGGCCAGCCTCCCTGAAACCCCAAATGCAGTGCCATAACAACTTAAAATTACTTGACTTCCGCCCCAGGGCCTGCTCCCATCGGAGCCTGTTCGTCCGCCGGACCCCCACCCGTCCCCGCGCCAGGGGCCAGGAGCCCCACTTCACCCAACGCCTCGTCCGCTCCGTCCGCTGCGGCTCCAGGGTGCGCCAGCGCACCCTGCGCAACCTCGGCGCCGCCACGTCGCCCTGCCGCACGGGGACTGGCCGGCGCTGTGCGCCCGCGTCGAGCGCATCCTCGCCCCCCAGCGGCCCCTCGAGCGCGGAGTCTGCTCCCCCGCGGTCGAGGACGAGGCCCAGCGCAGCCCAGCTGCTGCGGGTCGACGTCGACTCCCTGGAGCGGGTCCGCCCACGCTCGGTCGGCGTCGAGCACGTTGTCCTGTGGGCCATGCAGCAGCTCCGTTTGCCGTCCCTGCTCGAGGAGATGGGCCTGTCCGGTGCGCAGCGCGCCGATTCGGGGGCGTGGCGCCGATGGCAGTCACCGTACTCTTATTCGGTCAACTGTTCTCGCCGAATTCGGCTGACGCAATCTTGCGTCGGCGCTCCCGATTCTTCCACTCATGCCCTGCCACGAAACTCGATTGCAAACACCGTGATCGTGATATGCTTGCAACGATGTGGATCGCCAAGGGTTCAGCCCTCCCCGCCACGCGGGGCAGTAGCATTACGTCATCGGGGATCTCGATCGCACGCCACTCGATCCGCCCGTGGCCGCTGTCGTGCTCGACACAGGCCAGCTCGCCCCCATGGACTCGCTCAGCGACTCGAGCAGCAGAGGCTGGTTGCCGTGCACGGTGAGGATGGAGTGCCTGTCGAGTTCGAGTGCCTCTTGGCTGAGGCTTCGCCCGCCAGCTTGGCGGCGATCGGAAGCATCAGTCCGGCCGGCAGCGGGTCGCTCCGCCCGCATTGGCTGCGCAGGTCAGGCACCACCGGGCAGCAGGGCGTAGAATGCATGGCTCACGATCAAGTTGACAAGACCCCGTGGACCTACTGCACTTAAATGGCTTCAGGGCCTGCACGCCACGGGAGAGCAAATGAGTAAGAGCGCCACACAACACGGGTACTTGGCTGATGATCAAGGTTCCCCCTCGTCGATGCGAATGATGAGCATGATTGCTTTGCTGTCAGCAATAGTGTTCGGATTAGTCGTATTGCTTCATAGCAAAGCAAATGACGAAAATGGTTTATATCTTACAATTGCATTTCTCGTGGCTGCCTTTGCGCCTAAAGCATTACAGAAGTTCGCAGAGTCAAGATTCACCCATGAATCCCTTGAAAGGCAAGAAGTAAAATGAGTAATAACATTGATTACAAGATTGAGTTGGAGGAATTCAGGTTTCCCCAATCTCTGGGAGACGATAAGTCTGATTTTAGGCTTATCGTCGATTTTAGGTATCAGCACGATGAGCTAGGCTACTTGGTGAAGAGTGTTGTCATGCCAAGTTTAGATCTCTATTGGGAATGCTCGGTTCGCGATATTGATTCCCCGTACAGTCCAGAGCGGGAGCTTGTGCGTGCAAGCAGGGAGAATAACAGTGTGGATATCCAGAGAGTTGGAGATTGGGGTAAAGTGTTCCGTATTCAAGCAATCGGGCTTTACGAGATGCGTGTTCGGGTTTTTGATGTCAAGCATAGGAGTTGGTGGAGGTTTGTGTTGGACAAAGGAGGGGATTTTTTGATGCGTTTCGTGCGCGGCCGTTTCATGCTCGGCTCCGATATCGAAGAAAAAGTGGCGTCTTTGATGGTTGGACTGGCCGAACAAAAAGGTACTCGACTCTTGTTTACCGGAAGCATCAAAGCTCCTGAGCCCTGCAAGCAGGGAGGATGTTGGTCCATAAGGAGTCCCCATAGTAATCTCGAGGAGAGTTACGTCATAAAGTTCAAGGTGAGCCCGGAGTGAGTGTGATAAGCATTGACTCTGGGATTCTGGGTTCTAGGTAGTCCCGGATGGGGGCTGACATCCGCAGGGCGGATACGCGCCAGTGCGAGATTCTTGCCCGGCAGTTGTTGACTTTCAGCGTCCTGCGCTGCCGGAGTAGGCAGACACGGACACAATGCCGGGGAGCACGGGCAGAACAGCATAGAGAAGCGGGAACGCAAGCGCTGGCAGAGATCGAGTAATTGGAGGCCTGGGAGAAAGAGTTGCGCCGGGAACTGAAGGCTCCCCCAGACGGGCACTGGCACTAACCTAGTACATGGTCAGAGCAACAGTTTCGGGTAGATGAACTGCAGCTTGCGACGGGCGTCTTCGATGTTCATCTGCCAGTCCACCCCCGTGCTGGCGGCGGTTTATGTCCTGGGCCCACGCTGCGATCGCGGCCCGCAGTGTGTCTAGATCCCCGCTGCACCGCCCCGTCAGACACTGCCGCGTCATCGCGCTCAGCTCGTTCTCTGCGCTGGGCAGCCAGCTACCGTGCCCATTGCGGATCGAACGCTCGGTAGAAGGCTCCGAGCGTGTGAGTATTGAGATTGTCCAGCACCAAGGTCACCTTCTCGCAGTGGCGTGCAGTGCACTGCCAGCAGGCTGGACACTTCCTGCGCCCAGTCTGTCTTCGTGCGCCGCTCGCGGACGGTCACCCGCCGCGGGTGCCCGGCGGTCGCCGGAACCGGCTCCCGCGGCTCTTCCACTAGGTGTACGGACTGCTCGTCCATGCCGATCACCGGGCGCTGCCGGTCCGGCGGGCGACCATAGGTCTTCAGCACGGCCTCCATGCGGGCCGCGAACTCCTCGTTTTTTCGAGATGGAATCACTCCATACTGCGTCTTGCACCGCGGAATAGCGTTTGTTTCCGTGTCCGCTAGCGGCGCAGGAAGGGCCTGTGGCGGCCGACACGTTCGGCGGCAAGGTGGAGGTGCACTGAGCCGACGGGGAGGCAGTGACTCCTTGGGGGGCAGGTGGTGTTCTTCATCAACATGCTGCAGGCGGGAGGACAGTTCGAGTCGCTGATGGAGCAGGCGCCGCTGACCTCCAAGAGCCCGAACGCACCCCAGGTGCGGGACGGGCTGGGGACGGTCCTGCTGTCCATTTTGGCGGGAGCGAATCGCTACGCGCAGGGGAACGCGCTGCGCGACGACGGGGTCAACCCGGACCTGCTGGGGATGAAGCGGGTAGGCAGCGACGACGCGGTGCGGCGGGCGATGAGGCGGATCGAGGAGGGCGCGGGGCTGCGGAAGCAGCTGGAAGGGACTTGGCGGCCGTGGCTGGGGCAGGATGGGGTCCTGAGCGTGGACACAACGGGGAAGCCTTTGTACGGGAAACAGGCAGGGGCAGTGGCGGGCTACAACCCATTGAAGCGGGGGAGGCCGTCGCACGGGCTGCCCGTGGGTGCCTCGAGCTCGAGGCGCCGCTGGGGAGCGAGGATGCGCTCGACGCGGGCGTCCAGCGCCGGCCCGTCCCCGCGCGGCGGGGCGAAGTGGCGGCCGATGCTGAGCAGGGTGCACTGGCGCACCCTGGAACCGCAGCGGACGAGGCGGTGGGGGAAGTGGGACTCCTGGCCCCCGGCGCGGGGTCTGGCGGACGAACAGGCTCCGATGGGAGCAGGCCTTGGGGCGGAAGTCAGGAAATTGCAAGCTGCCATGGCACTGCATTTGGGGTTTCAGCGAGGCCGGCCATTGCAAGCCAACGACTTGCGGCGCAAAACACACCGAATTTGGCCAAAATCGCTACTCGCCTGGTGAACTTGGGCTAGCAGTTCCATCACTGCGCTGATATTGGCGTGCTTGAACTCGATGGAACCCTCCGAGCGGGAAACCTCTCGTAGCAGTCGACGGCGATGTGCGGCCTTCACGTACGTGCGGCCTTCCAATTCGTGCCGAAGCATCGCGAAGTAGTCTTCGACGATGGCCTCTATCTCGTCCGTCGTCCAGGCCTTCGGCACGGCGTCAAAGAAGTCGAACAGTCACGTTCGTCGCCTCAGCGCGGGGTGGCGGTTCGCCTTCCGATGCAGATGGGTGACAGAACGGTGCAGTGAGTCCAGGATACCGATTCGAGTTCGAAGAGTACGTCCGTCGACGTCTCGACTGACCTGAGTGCCGGGCTCCTACGCCGTAGTGTTTCGGCTTCGTGGGCCGTTGAGTCTGGCACCGATGAAGGTATACCGGACGCCCCATTCGTAGGTGGCCAGCAGCAGAGTGCTGGACGCGACCAGCAGGATCCAGAACTTCGCCATAGCGGGCATCGTTAGAGTCTTCAGAAGCAGCTGAACCAGGATCACCAGCGGAAGATGCGCCAGATACAGCCAGTAGGCGGAGTCGGACAGATAGCGGATCCACACGCGCTCTTTCGAGAGCCACCGTCGGCACACCCCGATGCATCCGAAGATCAGGAGCCAGCAGAACAGCGACTGCCCGAGCGCCGAGAGCACTCTTCGGGTTGGCTCGTTCCCAGCGATCTCGTATGCCAGCGGCGACATGTGCGAGATCGACGAGGCAGCCGGGAAACAGGCAATTCCCAGCGGCAGCATGACGGCCCATCCGTCACCCAGTCCAGAGGCAGTCTTCGGCACGAGGTGCACGGTTGCTCCGAGCCCGAAGAAGACGGCATAGTGCACCGCCACTTGCGGTATGGGAACGAGTCCCGCGGCGGTGTCGGACCCGAAACCCGGAATGACTTGACCAGCGAACATCGTCGAGTGGGTGAGCGCTGACAGGGGAACAAGCCAGAACAGAGCAGCGGGAGATGCCACCAGCTACGAAGGTGGTGCGGGTAGCTTCGGAAGCGCCGAGAGCACCCAGTACACGCAAGCGAACGCCAGGACGTGCCAGCACAGCACCCAGAGGAACCAAAGGTGATGGAAGAACGGCACGTACATGAGGGCAAGGCGGATTCCCCAAAGGGCTTCTCGCGTCAAACCTCTCTCAGAGGTGGCTGCCTCTGCCGTCGGTGAGTCGTCGGAGTTCTCGGAGGAGGGAGTGGCGCCCATCGACTTCAGCAGTCGCAGGATCTCGGCCCTGCCAGCCAGCAAGGTCTCCTCTTCGATCTCGAGCCCGCGGACAATGGCCGGCCCCTTGAAGTCACTTGCAGAGTTCGGGGCTGCGATGTCGGCGGGCTTGAGCCCTTCGGCGTTCTCTGCTTGGATATCGGCGCCGGCCTCAATGAGTCGCCGAACGGACTCGTACCTCCCAAACAGAGCTCCGACGTGAAGCGGCGTCTCAAGGCCGCTGAGACCGAATCGTCCGCTGGGATCGGCGCCCGCGTCTAGGAGGATGTCAACCGACTCCGCATGGTCGAAGCAGACCGCCCAGCCTAACGGTGACTGCTCGAAGAACGGATCCGGGTCGTCGAGAGGCCAGCCGTTCTCAATGAACAGGTTGATCTGGGTCTGGTCCCCGAGCGCCGCAGCGCTCCACAGGTTCTCGTGGCTCTCCGGCACGCCAAATGTCGCGCCGCCGCTCGCCGCGTAGATGATGAAGCCCCAGACAGGAGGCACGATGGTGAGGCAGCCGTATCCGAGCGGTACGAGAATCCGACTCACTCGGTTCCGCAGTAGCCCGCCAAGTCCACGCTTCCGAACCAGCATGGCGGTGAAGAAGCCGCTCAGGACGAAGAAGAGCGGTATGCGGAATCCATGGCTGAAATCGACGAGTACCCCCAGAACTGGCGACTCGGCATCGTCGGCGACGATCTAGTTGATCCCCAGGTAGGCCAACGCTGCATGCAACGCGATGCCGAAAAGCATCGCGAATGCCCGAAGCGCATCGAGATCGTGTCGGCGGGCGTCCATCCAGACTCAGGAAGCGTTCGGAGCGAGTCGCGGCTTCGTTGCCGACTCAGGTCCGTTGGAGCGAGTAACGCTCAGGCGAGGATTTCGTTGACTACTCTGCCGTACACATCCGTAAGCCGGAAGTCCCGACCACTGTAGCGATAGGTCAGCCGCTCGTGGTCCAAGCCCAGCAGGTGCAGGATCGTGGCATGCAGGTCGTGCATGTGCACCTTGTCGTTCATCGCCCGGTAGCCGAAGTCGTCGAGTTCCCCGAAGGTCATGCCGCCTCGGACCCCAGCGCCGGCCAGCCACGAGCAGAAGCCGTAAGGATTGTGCCCCCGACCCCATGACTCGGGACTGCCGTCACCGTCTTGCAGGTCTTGGTAGTGGGGCGTTCGTCCAAATTCGCCGGACCAGACCAGGAGGGTGTCGTCAAAGAGACCGCGTCGCTTCAGGTCCTCGATGAGCGCCGCAATGGGCTGGTCGACGGATCGGCAGCGGTCTGGGTGCGCCTTGCGGATGTTGGCGTGGCTGTCCCAGCCGTTTGACGTGATCTGGACGAACCGCACGCCGGCTTCGGCAAAGCGTCGTGCAAGCAGGCACTGCCGACCAAAGTCGTCCGTCGGCTTCTTGCCCACGCCGTATAGGTCCAGCGTCGCCTGCGACTCACCGTTCAGGTCGATGAGCTCCGGGACTTCAGTCTGCATCCGAAACGCAAGTTCGAACGATTCGATCGCGCCCTCGAGGCGCTGGTCGGATCGCTGCCGGGCCAGATGCTGCCGGTTCATGCTCTGGATCAGATCGAGTTGCCGTCGCTGCGTGCTGGGCTGGACCGAGGGATCGTCCAGGTACCCAATCGTGGCCTGCCTGGCACCGGTCGAGGAACTGCCCAGCGGCGTCCCTTGGTAGACCGCCGGGAGGAAGGCGTTTCCGTAGAGCTGCACGCTGCCTCCGTCACCCGCGATGTTCGGAGCGATCGTCACGAACGCGGGCAGGTTGGCGTTCTCGGTGCCGAGCCCATAGGCGATCCACGAACCGATCGAAGGCCGCACCAGCTGCGTCGCGCCGGTGTGCAGCTGACGGACCGCAGGCGCGTGCGCCTCACTGTCCGCCTCCATCGCCTTGAGCACGCAGAGGTCGTCCACATGCTTGCTTAGGTTCGGCAGCAGATCCGAGACTTCGATACCGCTCTCACCCCTCGGTGCAAACTCGGCAATCGGTCCCAGCAGCTTGGAGTAGGCCACACCGGGCATTGAGCGGTTGGACGGCATCGAGTAGGGAATCGCCTTGCCGTCGTGCTGCGCCAGCGTGGGCTTGTGGTCAAAGAGGTCGATCTGGGACGGACCACCCTGCATCCAGAGGAAGATCACCCGCTTCGCTCTCGGCACGTGGTGCGGCGCCTTCGGTGCCAAGGGGTTGGCCTTCGCCTCCACCTTGTCCGCGCAGAGGGCACGCAGGGCGATCATGCCGAAGCCGCATCCCCAGGAACTGAGCCATGTACGCCGATTCATGGATTGCTCTCCTAACAAGCCTAGCTCCGAAACAGGAACTCGTTGGAGGCGAACACCGCATGGCAGTAGCGCGCCCAAGCACCTTCCCGCCCGGTTTCGGCCTCCGTTTGCCGCAGAAACTGCATCGCCCGTTCTACATCCGCCATCGAGGCGGGTCGGCCAAGCGCCCGAAGGGTGAATTGGCCGACCCGTTCTTCGTCCGATAGCCCCGACTCCTGCAGCAGAGCCTTCGCAGCCGCCTCGGACTGCTTCACGAGGAACGGCGAGTTCATCAGGTACAGAGCCTGCGTGGGCACCGTGGTCACGTCGCGGTTTCCCTTGGTGATGTTCGGGTCAGGGAAGTCGAACAGGTTGAGCACGTCGACCTCCGCCAACTGGGACTTTCGAAGCACTGGCAGGTAGACGGTCCGACGGTTCCGGTGGGAACTGGGAAGCTCCAGGCCCGAGACCAGCAGTGGGGGTTGGCCCATGTTCACACTCCCCCGCGACTCGAGCGGAAGGCTCGGGCCCCCAGCGCGCCGGTCGAGCATTCCGCTTGCCAGCAGCACTCCGTCTCGGATGGCCTCCGCTTCCAGACGCCGACGGTTCGACCGCCACAGAAGGCGGTTTTCCGGATCCGATTCGACACCCTCGGGATCGTCCATCGCGGATAGGGCGTAGGTGCTGGACAGGACGATCTCCCTGACGAGCGCCTTGATCGACCAGTCAAGGCCCTTGAGGCGGACGGCAAGGTAGTCGAGCAGCTCGGGATGGGAGGGTGGATCGCCGAGTGCACCGAAGTTGTCGACACTCGCCACGATCCCAACGCCGAACAGGTGATGCCAGAGTCTGTTCGCGACGACACGCGCCGTCAGGGCGTTCTGCGGGTCGGTCAACCATTCCGCAAGCTCAAGCCGCCCGCTGCTCTTTTGAAAGCCAATGTCCCTGAGCCGGCGGTTCGCGATCTTCCGATGCGGATCGAGCGGTGCGAGCGAAAGGAATCCGCGAGGGACCCTCTCGCCAAGAGTGTGGGGATTGCCTCCGAGCCGTACGTGCGTGTCCTCGGGCTCCGGGTGGTCGGTCATTGCCAACGCCGTTGGAGGCACCGGCTTGGTGTAGTGGAGTATTCGACCAGCCTCGCGATCGAGCGTCGAGCGCTCCTTGCGCGCGTCGGCCACTCGCTGCTGTGCCTCCTGCACCGTCTCGGAATCAACCGAATCGTCCGACTTGATCCGCTCCAGCTCCGCCTCCAGGGACAGGACCCGTTGGCGGGCTTTGTCGCGCTCTGCGAGCGCTTCCGCATAGGCCCACTCCCAGCGCACCATGGCGTCCGCGCGATCCCGCATCTCCTCGGGCGTCTCTGGAAGCCTCGTCCGATGGACATCGCTGAAGACTCCGGACATCCGCGCGTCCAACGTCACTGTGCTCCGGAATATCCCGGCTAAGGCGTAGTACTCGGACTGCGGCAGCGGGTCGAACTTGTGGTCGTGACAGCGCGCACAGCCGATCGTCACGCCCAGAACGGCTCGGCCCAGCGTGTCGAGCTGGTTGTCGACCACGTCCATCTGCAGTTGCGCCTTGTCCTGGTCCACGAGGGCCCAGGGACCGATGGCCAGGAAGCCGGTCGCGATCGTCTGCTCGCGTCGCCTCAGGTCGTCCGGGTCATCCAGGACATCCCCGGCGACCTGTTCGCGGACGAACTGGTCGTAGGGCTTGTCCCGGTTGAAGGCATCGATGACGTAGTCGCGATACCTCCACGCATGGCGCGACGGTATCCGGCGTCCGAGACCTAGCGTGTCCGCGTAGCCCGTCAGATCGAGCCAGTGCCGCCCCCAGCGTTCGCCGAACTCCGGGGATGCCAGCAGCCGGTCCACGGCCAGACGAAGCGCCTCGGACCTCGGCGCCGCCTCGAAGGCGCGGATCTGGTTGATCGTGGGCGGCAACCCGGTGAGATCCAAGGTGACGCGTCGCAGTAGGGCCAGAGGATCGGCCCGGTCCACCGGCGATAGCCCGTGGGCTTCCAGCTCCGTCAGCACGAACCGGTCGATGGCGCCGACCGGCCATTTGGCATTGGAAACCGAAGGGACTTCCGGTCGGACCAGAGGCTGCCAAGCCCAATGCTCCTCGCCTTGCACCTCCTCGGTTCCCTCGACGTCCGGTCGAAGCTCAGTGTGCTCTTCCGGCCAGAATGCCCCGCGGCTCACCCAGAGGGCAAGGGCATCAAGGTCACGGTCGGCCAGCTTGCCGGTCGGCGGCATCGCGAGGCCGCCTGCCCGATATCGGACTGCCTGAATCAGTCGGCTGGCGTCCGGATCACCGGGAACAACGACAGGCCCCGACTGCCCGCCGCGCATCAGGGCGGGGCCACTGTCCAAACGCAGCCCTCCGAAGACGGGAGACGCGTCTTCGCTGTGGCACTGATAGCAATGGCGGGCCAGCAATGGCCGGATGGAGGTTTCGAAGAACTCGATGTCCTCGACCGCGGCGCCCGCTGCGGCTGACGATGTGAGGCTCGCCAGAAATACGACGACCGTTGGAGATGCAAATCTCACCACATACCCTGTGGCTCACAGACTACCAGAGCCGATCCAGGTTCGGACCACGTCAGGCCATAGAGTTCTCTGCCTCCGCCAAGCCGGCTGAGCACCGTTCAAGGCACGACCACGCGGACTGGTTCCCCTCGATCAGCTCCGTCGAGATCAACGAGTGACAACAAGTCACGAACCTCGCTCGGCGTTCCACGCACATCCAGTGTCTGGCACCGTGACCGCGGTTCTGGCGCCGCGTACGTGTCAGTTCCTCCAGCGCACGAATTGGTCTCCGTAAGCCGACGGAACCCCTGCAGAATGACGAGAAAACTCCAGTTCATTGGTCGAAATAGCACTTTCTCGGAAAAACCGGCCGAACTTGGCGTTGACACAGATGCATTTCCAGATCTGGGGCGGTAGTCTCGGAACGCTCTAGGTTTGCAATTAAGTTCCCATCAGTCGACAAGGAGGATTTTGTGATGTTGCGGAACCCATCTCTTCTGGCAGTCATCGTTGGGGTGCTTCTCTTGCCCGGACAACCCCTTGTCCAGGCCCAGACGCTGGGCACGATCCTCGGGACCGTGACCGACGACACCGGCGCCGTGATCCCCGGAGTCAATGTCGAGGTCACGAACGAAGAGCAGGGTACCTCCAGCGAAGTGTCGACGCAGGGCGACGGCACCTATTACCTTCCCAACGTCAGGCCAGGTAGCTACGCCATTCGCATGGAGTCAGAAGGGTTCCGGCCGCACATCGTGGGCAACCTGCGCCTCGAGGTAGGCAGTGTCCTTACCTACGACGTGGTCCTGGAAGTCGGCTCGCTGACGGAAGTCGTCACCGTCGAGGCCGCCAGTCCGCTCGTAGAGACATCGAGGGGCTCGCTCGCGGCGGTCGTCGAGAACAAGAGAGTTCTCGAGCTTCCGCTGGTCAACCGAGAGGTGTTTGACCTGATTGACCTGACGCCCGGAGCGCAGAGGATGCGCAACAGCAACCGAGCCGGCGGCGGCGACGTGACCATCGCTGGCGGGCGGACGCGCTCGGCTGGCGTCTTCATCGACGGCGTCGTCAACAGTCGCACGGGGATCGGCGCCACGATCACCGAGCTGAGTCCGCCCGTGGACGCCATTTCGGAGGTGAGGGTCGAGGCCAACGCTCCCACCGCCGAATACGGCCGCTCGGCGGCGGGTTTCATGAACGCCACGACAAAGTCCGGGACGAACGAGATCCACGGCTCGGGCTACTGGTTCATCCGCAACGACGCACTCAACGCACGTGGATGGGACGCCCGGAGTAAGACCAAGCTCCGCCGGAACGTACCGGGCGCGACCATCGGCGGCCCCATCGCCAAGAACAAGGCGTTCTTCTTCTACAACTACGACATCACGATTCAGAATCTGGAGAACCTCAGGGTCCGGTCCGTCGGGCTGCCCGCCTGGAAGACCGGCGACCTCTCCACCATGTTGCAGTCCGACGGCGTCGTTCGGAGGGTCTACGATCCGACCACCTCGAGTGCGCGTGGCGGAGAGATGCAGTTCCCGAACAACACGATCCCCAGTTCCAGGCTCGATCCGGTGGCGCAGAACGTGCTCGGATTCGTGCCCTCCGGCAACCGCAGTGCCGTCGACCTCTCGAACGAGGGGAATTGGGTGAGCAACCTTCCGCGGGAGCTGCGCCGGACGAGTCACACCATGAGGGTCGACCACGAGCTCAATCCGAACGACAAGCTGACCTTCCGCTACAACCTCTTCATGCCGGTGGAAGACGGGCGGGCTCCCGCGGCCGACTTCGGCGCAGCAGACCCCAACGCCGCCCGTTTCCCGCAACGCCAGCAGAACATTCTGCTCTCGTACACGAAGCTGTTCTCCCCGACGTTCTTCATGACAGCCACGGGCGGTTTCTTCCGCTATCGGAACCATGTGCAGGGCACCAGCCTCGACGAGGACCTGGCTGCGCAGATCGGACTCTCCGGCGTTGGCCCCGACGCCTTCCCTCGCTTCAACATCGGCGGGAACCCGGGCTACACCAACCTTGGCCAGGCAGGAAACCACCAGCGCCTCTTCGCCTTCACCAACTTCGAGTACACGGCCCACTTCACGAAGGTCAGCGGTTCCCAGACGTTCAAGTTCGGGATCGACTACCGCAAGTACCAGGGCAGCGAACTGGGACGCCAGTCGGCGTCGGGTATCTTCGACTTCGCTAATACGGACACCCGCGGCCTAAACCCTGACGGTAGCGTCATCTCCGGCACCGGTTCCGACCTCGGCTCCTTCCTGCTGGGCCAGGCGGACCGTGCGAGGGTACAGGCCAACCCGTCGTTCGGGCGTCGATCGTCCTACGTCGCAGCCTTCTTCCAGGACGACTGGCGAGTCAATGGCGAGCTCACGCTGAATCTGGGGGTTCGCTACGAGTACGAGGGCCCCTTCGTGGAGGTTGCGGACCGCATCACCGGTTGGGATCCAGGTCTGCCGCTGCCGGCGGCCGGCACCAACGGGATCAGTCCCGGTCAGACCGGCGCCTTCTTCTTCGCGGGGCGCGACGGCTTTCCACGGAATCCAGTGCGGGCTGACATGAACAACATTGGACCGAGGTTTGGATTCGCCCACAAGCCTGGCGGCAGCAGCAACACCGTGATTCGGGGCGGCTTTGCGGTCATGTTTGGCGGTAACTACGACGGGAACGTGCTGCAGACCGGCAGCCAAGGGTTCGGCGGCGCCGGAAACATCGGAGGCGGACAGGTGCCGCTCCTGAGGGACGGCATGCCGGCCACCTTCTTGCAGATCCCCGACGCGTCGGAACTCAACCACAACTTTGGGACGCGCGGCACCCAATTCGTGCAGGGACGGGTCGACTTTGTCGACATCAACCACCGCACTCCCTACGCGTTCGACTGGAACCTCACGTTCCAGCACCAGGCGGGCGAGCAGCTCTTCGAGGTGCGCTACTACGCCAAGTTTGCAAAGAAGGTCAACCTGCGACGGATGAATCTGAACCAGATCCATCCCGACAACCTCCCCCGGGTGGGCCTGAACGAGTTCGGCAATCAGACGCAGCGCCTGCTGAAGCCGTTCACCCAGTACGGCGGAACCGGGCAGATTCGGATGAACAACCCGAACTTCTTCAAGTCCGACTACCAGGGCATTACGTTCAAGACCGAACGCCGATTCAACAAGGGTGTCGGCTACATCTTCCTCTACACGTTCGCACGGTGGTACGACAACGCACCGTTCGTGGGCGAGGATGGCGCGTCGCTGGGCGACCACGACTGGTTCCAGAACATCTACAATTTCGCATCCGAGTGGTCGCTCTCCGGCAACCACGCCCCGCACCGCATCGTCTTTAGTCCGGTCTACGAGCTGCCGTTCGGTCGAGGCAAGATGTTCGGACTGAGCGGGGTTGCCGACAAGCTCCTCGGAGGCTGGCAGGTCTCTGGCATCTACACATTCCAGAGCGGCTCACCGTTCGGAGTAACGGTTCTCAACGGCGCTAGGGACGTGAAAGGCGACAACGCCGCCGACGCAACGCTCTATGCGAACTTAATCGGCGATCCGAATCACCCAAGCCGGGGCGAACCGGCCTCGGGCGGACGGAGAGGCGTGCTCTGGACGAACGAGGGGGCTTTTGAGGCGCCTCCCAACTTCACACTCGGCAATGCGGGCCGCAAGGTTCCGGGGACGCTGGGACCGGGCACACCGCACATCTTCAACATCGCGCTGTCGAAGAACACCTCGATCACGGAGCGCCTCCGGATGCAGTTCCGCTTCGAGACGTTCAACAGCTTCAACACGCCGGAGTTCAACAATCCACGCGACCAGGTCGGCCAGTCCGGCTTCGGCGTGGTCAACGCAGGCAACTCGCACAGGGAGATGCAGCTGGGGCTGAAGTTCTACTTCTAGCAGCCTGTCGGACTTGGTGGCCCGAGAACCGCCTGCGCGGCTCGCGGTCGCACGCAAACGGACGGCTTGCGGCGTGGCCTGGAAGTCCGCGAGTGTCCGAATCGGACCTGCAACGGGATTGTGAGACCCGTACGCTTGATGCTGAGGCTCTGGGAGCCGATTTGGGTGCAAGAACGCAGCTGCAGGGGCCCGAAGCTCCTATTTTCCCAAACTGCACTGCAGTATGTCCGACGGGCTGCTAGCCCGGGTGAGCCGGCGAACCAGACGATGCAGCAGTGGATTGGACCAGACGCCACTCCGCGTGGATAGTGCATGCAGAGATCTGGATCCGCCGGACGGTGATCTTGGCGTCTGACCGATCAATCGCCACTCGTGCCGCCGACGCAAGTCCCCCGTAGGCGCAGTCGACCACCGGGCCGTCGGCCGCGAATGCCGACTCCCGTGTGTTCTCCAGGGACTTGAACAGGTCGCTGGGAATCTCGATGAGCTGATAGCGGTGCGGAATCGTGTCCGGCTCACGGAACGCCCGGAGCATGACGATCGCGTCTACCGCCGCGCGATACTCGCGGAACAGCTCTAACGTGTGTCGTCGCCGTGCCCTGGCACTCCTCACGTCCTGAATCCATGCGGCTTCCGTCAGCTTCGAGATGTGGGCGGTGTGCTCGGAGAGGTCCTTGGCGGCCGTCGATTTCAGGGACAGCCGGCGTGTCGTTTCGTCAGCCGGCGTGACCGTCACGTCGACGAATCGTCGCGTCGCCGATCCTGGAGGGTCAAGCGACCAGTTCCGTGCTTCGCACGCGTTGCGAAACACGATCTCGAAACCGGTCAGTCCGAGAGGTGCAGTCGTCGTGCCGTGGTGTGCCGAAATCGCGAGCCCGAAGTACTTGCTCCACTCCAGATCCTCGGTTAGCCATGTTGGGGTGAAGATGTTCGGCGTGGGTGCCTCGGACAGCGAGTCAACGAGCCGCGCGACGAACCGCACGGCCATCGGCGACAGGGTGTCGATGCGCACCTTTAGACGGTCGCGATCGTTCATCGGCTCATGCGACGCTTGATCAGGGACACGTACTCCGCCTTGAGCTCGATACCGACCCACCGTCGGCTCAGCTGCGCCGCCGCGAGCAGCGTTGTGCCTGAGCCAGCGTACGGATCCAGCACCACGTCGCCCGGTTCGCTCGTGAGCGTGACGCAGCGCTGGGCCAAGCGGACTGGCATTGGCGCGGGGTGGTCATCGTCCGGAATCCGGCCACGTCGGCGCGGGCGGGTCGGAATGTCCCACACCGTTCGCAGCCGCCGCTCGTTGGCTCCGCGGACTGCGGCGACGTCGTAGTGGTAGTCCTGGTTTTTCGACAGCAGAAAGACCGTTTCGTGCGCCTTCGTCGGCCGGTCGGCGACCGACTCGGGGTGCGCGTTCGGCTTGTGCCAGATCACCTCGGACCGCACCCACCAGCCGTCATCCTGCAGCGCGAGGGCCACCCGCCACGGCAGCCCGATCAGGTCCTTGGGCTTGAGTCCGTGCGGTGTCCGGGGCCGGACCGACATCGCGCGCGCGCGATTCTTCCTGTCCGGTGCGCGGTAGCGGCGATTCCCGGAGGTGTAGGCATCGCCGATGTTCAGCCACACGGTTCCGTCGCCCGTCAGCACGCGCCGGAGCTTGCGGAAGTCGGCGGCGATGCTCGCCACGTAGTCGCGCAGCGTGTCGTCCCGTCCGAAGGGATCCCCGATGCCGTAGTCGCGCAGCGACCAGTACGGCGGTGACGTGACAACCGTCCGCACGCTGTTGGCGGGCAGCAGGTCGAGCGCTTCCGAGGCCCTTCCGTGGATCAGCGTGGCGGTAGGCAGGGCAGCGAGTTCACCGTCCGTTTCCGCATCGAGGCGGAGGTAGTGTGGGGCGTGGTCGCCCCGCGCATCGGTGAGTGGAGGAAGCTCGGTGGACTCGATTGGAAACAGCGTGGTCACGACACTCAGTGCCTCGGTCGTCTGTCGTTGGCACACTCAGCCTGCCGGCCGTCACGGCAGGTGTGAAGCACAAGCGGATGCTATCACGGACGCACGCGAGCAGCCGTGCCCGCACAGTTGGTTCTCGGGCCACCAAGTCCGACAGTCCGCTGGGGTCTACTGTTCGCCCGTCAGTTCCACGTCGACGTCGTGGCCGTCGTCCGATCCGAGGATGCTCGCGACCTCGTACGGCCAGGTCTGTCGATCGAATCGCTCGGCTGCCTGACGCTTCGGCCATCCCGAAGGAGCCGCCCGGCGCGGCCTGTCGAGGAGATAGTTCGCATGGATTTCCCGGGCGTACTCGCGGTGCGGCGCCACGGCCTCCTCCGTGTACCGGTACTTCTCGACCCGCTCTGGATCCAGACGCAGGCCATGTCCGGGGGAGTCGGACAGCCGCAGGTGCCCCCCGGACCAGTCGAACTGTCCGCCCTCGATCACGTCGTCACGGACGTGGATCGTCTCGTTGTCGATCGGATGGCAGGTCCGCGGCGCACGCCCCAGGTAGATGCCGACGCGCTCCGGCTCCTGCAGCAGGGCGGTCGTCATTGCAGCGCGGAACGCCAGTTGCAGGCACAGCTCGAAGTTGCTGTGCACGGCAAGGTGCAGCCCCATGAACTTGGCCAGCTGCCCGAATCGCCACAGACCCCATGGCCCGAGGCTGATGTCCGGCACCGCGACATCGGCGCCTTCGTACCGCTCCAGCATGTACCAGTCCGGATCCCAGCGGTTCGACATGCGACCCGCGCCCGCTGGATGCACGATCGGGGGCCACCAGTGACACGAGAGCGGCGTCCGCAGCTCCCCGCGGAGGGCGGTCATGCGCCGGTAGTAGTACTCCGCCTGATAGCCGCCTCCACCGGACGGGCGTCTCGGGGGTGGCGAGCCCGACGGGTGGAAGCGCTGCGGCAGCAGAGCATGCACCGGCTGCTCCGCGTACTCGAGGTTGCACTCCTCGACCGCGTGCAGGATCCGCCGCGCCTCCTGGTAGTTCCAGGTGCCGTGCGCGTCGATCCGGATTGCGGTGTCCGGACCGACCGCCTCGCGCATGCGATGGAGCAGGGCGATGTGGTCGGTCGGCTCGTAGGCCGTCATCGAGACCTTGACGGCCGGGAACCCCGCAGCCGCCCGCTCAGCCGCGAACCGCGGCCAGGACTCGTAGGTGATGGCGTCGTTGCCGCTCCTGTCGGCGAAGCGCTGCCACGTGTAGGCGGCCATCGGCACCCGGCTGCGGGGCGCGAAGTCGGCTTCGAACAGCTCGGCCCAGAGCTGGTGCAGCGGCTTGCCCAGGACCTGCCCGACAAGGTCCCACCAGGCCATGAACAGCGGCTCTTCGAGGGACGGGTCGAGCAGGTTGCGGTCAGGCTGGTCACCGAGCCGCGCGACGCACTCCTGCGTGGACGCGTCGAGATCGACGGACCACTCGCCCGTTCCAACCAGCCCCTCGCGCGTGCGCAGCTCCACGAATGCCCACGACACGGCTGGCAGAGCCTGCCAGCCGGGGGTGTAGACGCCCACCATCGGGATGAGCACCTTCTGGACCGCTGCCTCGGCCAGCGTCAGCCGGTGCGGCGCAAGCCAGTCGGCGAGCTTCGAGCGGAACCCTGCGATCCGCCGCCTGAGGACCCGGTCGAACTCGCGCACGTCGTCAAGGCAGAGCAGGCTCACTCGATCTCTCCACTGGGTCGGCTCGGGGCCGATGCTGGGCGCCACCGGACTCCGCGGGCCCGGGGCTGTCGGCGCAGTTGCGCAATTGTAGCTGGTGGTCCGATCTGCGCCGCGCCGCCTACCAGTGCAGGAGGTAGAGGGCAACGAACATGCCCACCGTGAGTGCCCACCACAGACTCACGTGCTGCCAGGGCGGATAGCCTGCCCTCACGATCCTGGCCGGAAGCCGGAGCACGGAGCGGCTCCAGATGACCCGCTCAACGGACCGGGCGTCCGCCGGACGATGGCTTGGACCGTCATTGATGATCAACCGCGGTGAACGGTTCGGAAACCCAAGTTCGCAGTCGACGGGTTCAAAAAAATCCGCATCGGTGGGTGTCATCTGGCCCGGTAGTGGCGTGCCGGATACGAATATGAATTTCGCTGAAGCGCTCATCCTGTAGTTCGAGGCCGCGCCCGCCGAGGAAGTCGGCCGGTCCCGAACGTGATCGTTTGCACTTGCGACATGGCAAGCCACTCGCGCTCCGGGGACCGTCGGGCCTGATCGCATGGGCGATCGCACCTGCGGCCGCGGGACGGATGTGCAGAGCGATGGCCCGTCATGCATTGACGAGGTCAACGAGGCTGACCGCACTCCGTCGGCGTACATATCGAAATTGACCGGACGATCTGCATCACGGCTGCCCACGGCACTCCGAGAGATCGGTCGAAGTCGACGCCGGAATCGGAATCCGTACGGTTTTGTAGGATCGGGCCGAGAGCGCTACCGTGAGACCTGCATGACCGGAACTGGAGAGCGTCGCTGCAAGAGCGCTGCACCGGCATGGCTGCAATGCCTTGTTGACCGCTTGTCGATTGGGTTGCTGGTCGCTGCGTGTCTGTTCGGTGCGGTGCCCGTTCATGGACAGATGTTCTACGGGGCTGTCCGCGGCATCGTTCAAGACGTTAACGGGGGTGTGATCCCGGGTGCCGAAATTCGGCTTGTCTGTGAGGATCACGGAACCTCGCGAAGCACAGTGACGAATGCGTCCGGAGAATTCTCGTTCGCGAACGTCGAGCCAGACACCTATGTGGTCGAGGCCGAAGTCGATGGCTTCGTGCCGCTGACTCAGGAGGGTCTCGTGGTCGGAATCTCAGACACCCGCGTCGCGGATCTGACCATGGAAGTCGGGAGTGTGGAGGAAACGGTGACGGTGTTTGCCGAGGCGGCGCTGCTCCAGAACGGCACGGCTTCGGTCGCATCCACGATCGACCGCAGGCAGCTCGAGATCCTGCCGTCGCCGGGCAGGAACGTCTTCATCATGGGCACGACGACCCCGAACGTGGTGCACACCGGCAATCCAGTTTGGGTGAAGCAGTCCGACCAGACGAACTCATCCCTGTTGTCACTCGGCGGCGGTCCGCTGCGGGGAAACAACTACACCGTGGACGGGGTGTCCATGACGGATCTTCGCAACCGCTCCGTGATCATTCCGGTGTTCGAAGCGGTTCAGGAGATGAAGGTCCAGACGAACACGTACGACGCGGAGATGGGACGCACTGGCGGTGGAGTGTTCAACACGATCCATCGCAGCGGCAGCAACAACTGGGCTGGAAGTGCCCTCTACCAGTTCCGTCCGGGCGAGCTGGACACCTTCTGGAGGAAGCTGGCCTACTTCCAGCAGCGCGATCTGGACAGAGGCCTGCTGGGCAAGCAGGACTTGGGCATTGCCCCCTACAACTTGGGTGGAGGGTCCTTCGGCGGTCCCATGGTGCGAAACAGGACATTCTTCTGGGTTTCGATGGAAGGGTACACCGACCATGCGATCGGCAACACCACGGTGGTGGTTCCCACGCCGGCCGAGGCCAGCGGCGACTTCTCGCGGGCCGGTGCGCCGATCTACGATCCGTTCAACCGTTCCTCGGACGGAAACAGGAGGCCCTACCCGAACAACCTGATTCCAGCGTCCTCGCTGGATCAAACCGGTTCTGCCATGGCGCAGACGCTGTCATCCCTCGGCCCCGGCGGTCCGGCTTCGACCTCGGGCATTCAGATCGTTCGCGCGCTGCAGAGCACCGGCAACGTCAGGCACATGTTCGACGAAGACTGGCAGCTATCTGGCACGTACATGTACTACAGGTCAACCGAGCCGTTTTTTGGTCACTATCAGGACCTGCTCAACTCCGAGACGCCACCTGCCTTCGACCAGGGCTCGTCCAAGCTCGCGCGCAACGTCCACGCAGTCGCAATTAACAACACGTTCGTCCCATCCCCCACATCGGTGCTGACTCTCAGGTACGGACAGACCTACTTCAACGATTCATGGGCAAATCCGGAGTTTGGCAGTTCCGATTATCGAGAGCAGCTCGGAATCCAGGGAAGCTTCCTGGACCAGATCCTTGGCCAGGAAGGCTTCCTCGGCCAGTATCCGAGAATCGGCGTCGCCGACTACGGGGACGGCGGCTTTGCGCTCGGCGGCGGAGCCACCAGCACCGACGTGCAATGGACTTCGCGTGAGATCAGCGGGACGTACGGGGTCTTCGTCGGCAATCACACCCTCAAGTTCGGCGGGCAATGGCGACGCCTCGGCCTGCACTCTGTGAGTTTCGACCATGGCCTGCGAATGAACTTCGCGAAGCGGTTCACGCAGGGGCCGGACCCAGCCCATCCTGCGGTTGGCACTGGCAATGCCCTTGCGGAACTCCTGCTCGGAATCCCCCTCAACGGCAGCGCCACCCTCGCCAATCCCGCGGACGTCTTCCTCGACTACTACGGCGGATTTGTCCAGGACGACTGGAGAGTGGCACCGAATCTCGTCTTGAATCTAGGTTTTCGGATGGAGCATGAGACGGGCCTTCAGGAAGATACGGACGACTTCGCCGTTGGTTGGGATCGTCAAGGCACGTTTCCCGTCCAAGTCGAGGCGCCGTCTGGCCTAGGCTCGGCTGCCACCGGGTTCCCCCTCCGTGGAGGGCTGATGTATGCCGGCGTCGACGGGAACCCCACCCATCAATGGAATCCGCCGCCGATCAAGCTCGGGCCCCGCGTGGGCTTTGCCTACTCTTGGAGCCCGTCAACCGTCATCCGGGGAGGGTTCGCGGTGTTCTGGGCGCCCTACGCGATTCCTTCGGGCACCGGAGCTTCGCAGATCGGCACGTACGGCTACACCGCGGTGACCGACATGGCTAGAAGCCTGGACGGCATCACGCCCCCGGATGTGAGGGCTTCGAACCCGTTCCCTAGCGGCATCAGCGACCCGGTGGGGAATGCGAACGGCAAGCTCCAGAACATCGGCGGTGACGTCTATTTCAGCGATCAGTTCCGCGACTCGCCGTACATCAAGAAGTGGTCGCTCGATCTCCAGAAGGACATCGGTCACGACCTAGTGGTGAAGGTGGGATACGTCGGCAGCCAAGGCTCCAATCTGGCGATTGGGGGAACCAACGATTCAGTGGTCAACGTCAACCAGCTCGCAGACCAGCACCTAGCCCTTGGTGATCGGCTGAACGAGCCTTGGCCGAATCCGTTTTCCGGCGACAGTCGGTTCGGGGCGTTCTCGGCCACCGATACCCTGCCGCTGGGACAGCTGCTGCGTCCGTTTCCGCATTTCCGAAACGTCTATGCCCGCCAAGCCAGCGTGGGCCGGTCGTCGTACCACTCCCTCCGCGCCGAGGCCGAGAGGCGGTTCTCCCGGCGTTGGGGGGCTCGGATCAACTACACGCTGACCTCGCATCGGGACAACATCTACGAAGCCAACACCCTGCTCCAAAGCCTCCCGTCCGTGGTCTACAACACCCCCGACGGATGCGCGACTGGCAAGTGCCCGGTCTTGGAATCCGACTACTCCCTGTCTCGGATCCATGTCCCGCATCACGTGAATCTCAACCTCATGTATCAGACCCAGAGCCAGAGCCGGCTACTGAATGGGTGGACAGCCTCCTTGGCGTCTGTCTTTCGCAGTGGGTTCCCTCTGGTCGTAACCCAGAACGAAAACCCCCTGAGCGCCTACGGGTTCAGTCACCAGAGACCGGCCAGTCTCGGCCTGGTCAGCAGCGGGAACGCCTATCGCGACGCGGACCAGTACGTGATGGCGCAAGGCATGACCCCCACGGACGGGCTGCAGCTCAGCAGTGCCCCGCACACCACGGATGCTGTTCGCAGCCCCGTACTAGTGAACTGGGACGTGGCGCTTGAGAAGGAAACGACGATCGCCGAGGACGTCATGCTTCGGCTGCGCTTCGAGTTCATCAACATCTTCAACAAGGTGAACTGGAGGGGACCATACACCGTCTGGGGATTGGACACGTTCGGACAGATCCCCGGAACGCGCGGGTTTCCCCGAACGGTGCAGGTCATGGCCAAGGTCGTCTTCTGATCCCTTGGCGTGTGGCCATGCACCGACAGTGTCTCGGCCGTCGGGAGGAGGTGTTTCCTAGCCTGTCGGACTTCGCGGCGCCGTCAGGCGGTCTCCTGGCGGCGGCGTTCGCGGGCGCGATCGTATTTTGCTTGGAGGCCCAGTCAGAGGGTGGCGTCGGAGCGGCCGACGCTTTCGAGCCTGCGGGCGAGATCGGCGGAGAGGGGCGCTTGGCCCAAAAGCACGCGGGAAAGCTCGGCGCGAGGGATGCCGAGGCGGCGGGCGGCCTCTGGTTCGTCAAGGCCGTTGACGAGCCAGCCATCGCGAAGGATCTGGCCGGGACGGCTTCCGCCCTGTGATCTCCGAGGGCAGCTTCTGTGCGCCCGCTACTCCCTTGTGATCCGCCTGCTCCAGCAAGCCATCGATCTCCATGTGCAGCTGCTTTGCCAATGCTCTGGCGTGCTGGTACGTCACCGAGCGATGCCTGCTCGCCGATGCCTTCCCCTGCGTGCCGTCAACGCAGACCGTCCCTAGCCGCTAGCCGCAGCTGTCCCTGCAGGAAGCGCTCGGACAACGCGTCGAGGCTCTCCCGACGGCACTTCGCGATCGTGGGGTGATCGGGATGCTGGTTCCCGGCTGCGAAGCGCACTCCCACATGCGGGCGGGTGGCTCGTTCGATCCCACGCAGTCGGCTGGCCATACACGCTGACGCTGGTGTTGGGGCGCAAGCGACGATCTTATTGACGAGCAGCAGCGCTTGACTTGCGTGGCGATTGCGGGTCGAGGACGGTTCGCGACACCACCTTCGCCAGGAGATTCAAGCTGTAGATCGTCGATGCGTAGTGGCCGCACTCGTGTGTGCAGTAGCATCCGTCCGCAGCCTCCGTCGCCGCCGTCTTGGCCTGTTCGCCGTTCCAGATCGACGGGAAGTCATAGTCCACGTCGCGCAGGTTGCCCAGCATCGAGTTCTTCGTCTCACACTCGGCGACATCGCCGTTGCTGTAGATCACGCACGCGAGCCGGCCTGCTACGCACGAGAACTGCGCACGCTGGTGAAGCGCCGTGCGCTCGACGCTGGAGCGCACCTGATCGTCCAGGCTGTGGTTCAGGGCACCGAACGCACCATGACGGATCCTGCCCAAGCGGCGGTCGGCCTGCACCTGGTCAGCGAGCTTTCGGTAGATGTCCGCGTCGACTTCGGTCTGGCGAGGATCTAGGGGATTCCCGCGGCAGTAGTTGTAGGACGTGCCGTCGGGCTCGAACCGGCTCACCAGTTCCTCGTGGATCCGGTGGATGTCCTCCTGGTTGTCCCGCATGACGGTCGTGAGTGTGTGGAGGATCAGGTTCGGGAATCGACGCCGAAGGGGCTGCACGGCATCCGCGGTTTCCAGCATGCGGCGGTAGGCTCCCTGTCGGCCCCGAATGCGGTCGTGTTCGTCCTCGTCCACGTGGTCGATGCTGAGGTTCAGGTGGAACCGGAGTTGCGGTGCCCCCGCCATGACCTGTTCCAACGTCTGGACTGTACGGACCGTGTGCTGCCCGTTCGTTGGCACGTAGACGTTGGCGGTGCGATTGCGGGTGTGGGCCGTGAGCAGGATGGCCCCAAGATCACGTCGCAGGAACGGCTCGCCGCCACCGATGAAGAGATTGAAGATCTCGCCCATCGACGCGAGCGTTCGCTGGAACTCGCTCAGCTCGAAGTCATGGTTCGGCCTCGGGTTCAGCTCGTCCCAGTAGTAGCAGTGGATGCAGTGCTCGTCGCACCGAGTCGTGACGTAGAGCGTCACGAACGGAGGGGTGATGCGGCGTCCGAGTGCGGTCGCGGCCTTCACTTGGACCAAGTGGGGCAGAAAGCTGCGGTGTCTGTGGCCGCCTGCCATCACTCGCGCCTAGGCGCCGGGCCGTTCGTCAGTTCAGCGGCCGAATGCGGATATTGCGCCAAGCGGCCTGGAACGGCCCCGTGCCCGTTCGGATGCCGTGGACCTGCAGGCCGATGAACCCGCCAGGATGGTTCTTGTATGCTTCCTCGTCAGTCAGATCCTCGATGGGCTTCCCATTGATCCAAGTCTGAATGCGCGAACCACGGGCAACTACGCGAAAACTGTTCCACTTGCCGTCCCGCACAGCCTTGTGCGGCTTCAGGCGCTCCTCAGGAGTCAACCAGCCCCGCCCAGTTGCCTCGCCATACACGTATCCGGATTCCGCTCCCTTGTCTCCACTGGCCTCGACCTCCACCTGTGGACCGTAGACACGGCCTGGGGCGTTGTTGCGCCCTTGCCCAGTCGCCATGGTCTTCTGGCTGGCGCGGATCATCACGCCCGAGTTGAGGTCATCGTCCACCTTGGTCTCGAACTCGAGCTCGAAGTCACCGAAGTGCGTCGTCGTGCACAGGAACGAGTTCGGACTGCCTACGGACGTCTTCCCGACGATCGTGCCGCCCTCGACCCGGTACGTTGCGTAGCCATTGCGCTGCACCCAGCCGTTCAGGGTCTTGCCATCGAACAGGCTCTGCCATCCTTCAACGTCTGCGGCAACGCCGCTTCCAACGAGCCAGAGGGCTCCAAGCCACCATGCAAGGCTTCTCATTCGACCTCTCCTTCAGCGCAGATCCATCTGCTGTCGCGCATTCCGTCCGATCAAATCGACCTGAAACTAGAAGCGGGTAGCCAGCGTCCAACCAGCATTCGAGCTGACCGTGCGCTGAGCTTGTAGGATAGCTTAGGCACGCACAAACGAAAAGGAGTTCACGAAGCCATGCCAGAACCACGCAGACTTGCCCCGGAGGCCGGTGAGGGGGGCGTTCAGCCCGTCGTCATCGTCCTGTTGCTAGGCGTCGCGATCATCGCGGGCGCCAACGTCTACACGTTTTTGGAACTGAAGAACTTCCGGCTTGACATCACCGAGCAGATCACCTCCCACGAAGAGCGGCTGGCTCTTCTGGACGGCAACGTCAATCGGTTCAGCACCGAACTGGAGACCCAGGTCGGCGAGGTGCGGTCGCGCGTCGATTCGACCGAGCAGCAGATCGAAGAGAGTGCCCGGAAGGTGGAGAGCAGGGTTCTCAGCCGAGCGGAGACCATCGAGAAGGAGCTGGAAGCGACCCGAGAGTCCAGCGAAGCTCAGATCAGCGCCGTTGGCGGGAAGCTCGAGGAGCTGGAGGAGACCACCAACACGCAGGCCGCCGCCCTCGGTGGACGCGTCGACACCGTGAAGCTGGAAGTCGATGCCAATACCAAGAAGCTTGAGGAGACCATCGCCGATCTCACCTCCGTCAGGGGCGATCTGGGTGTGCAGAGCGGTCTGATCGCGACGAACGCGGACGAGTTGAATGCCCTGAAGCAGCTCGGGGAACGCAACTACTACGAGTTCGACTTGGGCAAGACGCGCAAGGCACAGCGCGTCGGACCGGTCAGCATCAGGCTCACGGGCACTGATCGCGGCAAGAACCGATACTCGATCGAGCTGTGGGCTGACGACAAGAAGATCGTAAAGCGCCGCAAGACGCTGCTGGAGCCTGTCCAGTTCTACGTCCAGGGCGCGCGGGCTCCCTTCGAGCTGGTGGTCAACAAGATCGACCGGGAAGTCATCGGCGGCTATCTGGCCACGCCGAAAATCACCAGAGGCGGAGGGTAGGCGTCCAGCCGCCCAGAGGCATGACGGCGTCGACGCTACTACTGCAGCAGCAGAGCCGACGCCGTCAGCTTGGTCTTGCCGGCTGAGGGTTCGGCCACCTCGACCTCGATCCGATCGCCGAACGTGAGCACGCCACTCACACTGAGCAGATAGGGCTTGCGCAGCGCCTCGAAGACCTTCCTGGCGAGCGCACGCGGCTCAAGCTTGGTGCGCCTGACTGCGAACGAGGCGCCACCGGTTTGCAGCGCAAGCCTGCGCAGTGTGGTTCGGGCATTGTTGCGTGCGAAGACCGGATAGATCGACACGCGATTCTCGCGTGCGGCCGCGATGACCTCCGCCTCGGCCATGCGGCTGCCCGCGACAGGGCCGGCCGAGACCAGCACGATGGCTCTGCGGTTGGAGCCCGGTTCGAAGCCTCCGTCAACGGTTGCATAGAGCCCGTCCATGACGCGAGGCACGTTGCCGTAATCGACGCGGTCCAGGGCATCCTCCAACCGGGCCTTGTCCGAGGTGAAGTCTTGGAGCACCACCGCCCCCTCGTCGAATCCGAACAGGGCAACGGCGTCGCCCTCGGTCATTGCGTCGATCAGGGCTAGCGCAATCGGCCGCACGTCGTTTCCCACCATGCTCGTGTCGAGGAGCAGGACGATGTCGATCGACCCCTGCGGCCGTTCGACCGACTCAACACGCAGCTTCGTGTCGCCGTCCCGCGCCGTGAAGTGCTGCGCCGCTAGGTCGTCGGCTACGTCGCCCGTGGACTCGTCCAGCACGGTCGTCAGAATCGTGCCGTCCTGTGCCGCAAGCGGTGTCGCAATGACAAACAAGCCGACCGCGATACATGTCAGGGTGCTGCGGAGCATCGGTTGCATGGTAACAGCGGGTTTTGCGGGGCTGAACGGGGTGGGTGGCTCGCGATGGCAGTCCCGTTGGACGTGGCACACTCAACTTCAGTGAGGCGAGCGGTACTAGGGGCGGTGCTCGCTGCCATCGGCTGCTCCACGGATTCGGCGCCGCGAGATGCCGCCAAGCTCGATCCGGGGACCACTCTCTTCCAAGAGGCGGCGTCCGAAATAGGTCTGGACTTCCAGCACTTCGCCGATGCGAGCGATCATTTCCGGCTCCCCGAGATCATGGGCGGGGGTGTGGCGTTGTTCGACTACGACGGCGACGGCGACCTCGATGCCTACATGCTGCAGGGGACATCTTTGGACCCCTCAGCTGAACGAGAGCACGACAGCGGGGGCAGTCGTCTATTCGAGAACGACATCGTTCCCAGCGGCAATCTCGCCTTCAGGGATGTGACGGACCAAGCTGGTGTCGGCTTTGGCGGTTACGCCATGGGTGTTGCGGTCGGGGACTACGACGGCGACGGGCACCCGGACATGTACGTGACGGCGCTCGGCCCCAATGTGCTCCTCCGGAACCGTGGCGACGGCACGTTCGAGAGCGTCGACGGCCCGCAGGACCAGCGCTGGAGCGCGTCTGCCTCGTTCGTTGACTTCGATAGAGACGGGGACTTGGACCTGTTCTTTGTGAACTACGTGGACTTCGTCGTCACAAACAACAAGAGCTGCTTCGCGCCCTCGGGCGCACGCGACTACTGCAATCCGAGCGTGTACAACCCCGTGCCGGACAGGCTCTTTCGGAACGAGGGGGGTGGACGGTTCAAGGACGTCTCGGTCGCGGTCGGCTTGGGCGTGGTGTTCGGCAATGGCCTGGGCGTCACTGCGGCCGACTTCAACGGCGACGGCTGGCAGGATCTGTACGTCGCGAACGACGGCACAGAGAACCAGCTCTGGATCAACCAGGAAGGAGAGCGCTTCGAGGACCGCGCCATGCTCTCTGGAACTGCCGTCAACGGAGACGGGCGACCGGAGGCAGGGATGGGAGTCCTCGCCGCCGACTTTGACCAGGACGGCGACGAGGACCTCCTGCTGACCCACAACACGCTCGAGACCAACACCCTGTACCTGAACGGCGGCAAGGGGAACTTTCGTGACGCGACCAATCAGTTCGGCCTAGGCGGGCCCAGCCGGCCGTTCACTGGTTTCGGCCTCGCTTGGGCGGACTTCGACCACGATGGCTGGTTGGACGCCTACGTCGCGAACGGTGCAGTCACCGTCTTGGAGACCTTGCGCGGGCATCCTCATCCCTTCCACCAAGAGGACCAGGTCTTTCGCGGACGTGACGGCGGCTTTGCATTGGTAGCCGAGTCCTTGGCATGGGGTAGCGTCGAGCCCCTGGTCGGCCGCGGGGTGGCGGCCGGTGACGTCGACTTGGACGGGGACATTGATCTGGTCGTGGCGAACAACAACGGTCGAGCGCGGCTCTACCTCAACCAGACGGGCGGGCGGCGCTGGCTCCGTGCCCGGCTGAGTGGCGACTCCCAGAACCGCAATGGAATCGGAGCCCGCATTGGGTTGCGTTTCGAGGACGGCTCCACCGTGTGGAGACGCCTGAGTCGCGACGGTAGCTATCTGAGCTCCAATGAGGCAGTTGCCCATTTCGGGCTACCGGACGGTACCGTTCCCACGTCGCTGGAAGTCTTGTGGCCGGATGGCCTGCGCGAACGGTTCAGCGCACCGGTGCTCGGCACCTCCGTCACGCTTCATAAAGGCGAGGGAAACGACGCCGCTCCATAGACGCCTCGGGACCGCATCGCACCACTTGGGGTGCGATGCGGCCTAGCCCTCGATGGCAAACGCGACGTACTCGTCCCCGGAGTCCGTGTTGCCCTTGCCGCCGCCAGCGGCGATCACCACGAACTGCTTGCCCTCGGTCTCGTAGGTGCAGGGTGTAGCGAAGCCGCCCGCTGAGAGTTCGGTCTCCCACAGCACCTCACCGTTGTCTTGGTCGAAGGCACGGAACTTCTTGTCAAACGTTCCGGCCATGAACACCAGGTCTCCCGCGGTCGCGATGGTTCCGCCGTGCGACGGAGACCCTGTCTTGGGTATGCCACGGGCCTTCAGCTCCGGAAACTCTCCGTTGACCACCCGCCAGGCGAACTCGCCGGTCTGCAGGTCAATCGCCGTCACGAATCCCCACGGAGGCTTGATCGCCGGATACCCCTCCGGATCGAGGAACTCGGCGCGCACGGGGAGCGCGTAGTCGAACCTCTCATCCGGTGCGAGCTCCAGTTGAATGTGGTTCGTCGTTTCGTCCGAACTCACGAACAGTCGGTTCATGCCCGGGTTGTAGCTGCACCCTCCCCAGAGGCAGCCGCCACGGAAACCAGGGTGCACCAGCGTGCCGCGCGTGCTCGGTGGCGTATAGAGGTCGCCAGCGTCCACGCGGTCCCAGACACTGCGGACCGCCTGCTCCGCGTCGTCCGAGATCGTCGTGATGTCGTCTGCATGGAAGCCCTGGCGCGACACGGGCGGTGGTTTGGTTGGCACGGGCTGGGTCGGCCACAGATGCTCGCCTCCAACGTCCGACATCGGAATCGGACGCTCCTCGACCGGCCAGACGGGTTCGCCTGTCTCGCGGTGGAAGAAGAACAGGAGCCCCTGCTTGGTGGGCTGGGCGACGGCGTCGAAGGTGCGTCCGTCCTGCGTCATCTTGATCAGCGCAGGCTGTGCGGGCAGGTCGTAGTCCCAGACATCGTGGTGCACCGTCTGGAAGTGCCAGGCGCGCTTCCCAGTGGCGGCGTCCAAGGCAAGGACGCAGTTGCCGAACAGGTTCGCGCCGATGCGGTCTCCGCCGTAGAAGTCGAAAGCGGGAGACCCGATGCCGGCGAACACGAGTCCACGCTCGACGTCCAGGCTCATGCCGGACCAGTTGTTTGTGCCGCCGACATGCTTGTAGGCGTTGGGCGACCAGGTTTCGTATCCGAACTGGCCCGGCCGCGGCGTCGTGTGGAAGATCCATCGGCGCTTGCCGGTTGCTACGTCGTAGCCGCGGATGTGACCGGGGGCCTGTGGATACGGGCCTTCGCCTCCGCCTCCACCGACGACCACGATGTCGCCAAAGACCACTGGCGGACTGGTGTGCTTGACGGACACGCCGGGCACCTCGTTGTCCAGCTGCTGGTTCAGATCCACGAATCCGTTGTCGCCGAACGACAGGTCGGGCAGGCCCGTTCTTGCGTCGAGGCTGTAGAGCCGATGCTGGACCGTCCCGAGGATGCGCTTCTCGGTACCGTCTTCGGACTGCCAGTAGCACAAACCACGATTTACGCCGGCGCTGCGTCGCGCACTGGCACCCTGCAGCGGGTCGAACGTCCAGAGCGGCTTGCCCGTGGCCGCCTCGATCGCCTGCGCCTTCACGCGGGCTGTAGTGAGATACATCACGCCGTTGACCACGATTGGCGTGCACTCGATCGTCGTTTGCGGCCGCATCATCGCGTCCCCAGTGCGATGCACCCACGCAGGCTTGAGCCGCTTGACGTTCGAACGGTTGATCTGGTCCACCGGCGAGTACCGAGTCGCCCCGGCGTTGCCTGCATAGTGCCGCCACTCGCGGTCCGGCTCGTCAAATAACCACGGGCGCGGACCGGGAAGGGACCAGGCTCGCGCCGCCGCGAGCGCCGCGCCCGCCGAACCTAGAAACGTACGTCGATTACTTTGCATGATGAGCTGAGCGTCTCGTACTGGCCGGGGCTACCAGGTCGCATCGATGTCAGTAGCGATGCAGCCACCGTGCCTTCTCGACGACCTCGTCCGCACTCGGCAGGAACGCCTTCTCGAGGGTCTCGCTGAACGGCACGGGTGTGTCCGGTGCCGCGATGCGGACCAGAGGGCCGTCCAGATATTCGAACGCGTGCTCGCTGATGATGCCGGCCAGCTCCCCGCCGAGTCCTCCGGTGAGCGTGTCCTCGTGCAGCAGAATGACCTTGCTGGTTTTTTTCGCCGTGTCGAGGACAGCGTTGCGGTCCAGCGGAACCAGTGTCCGCAGATCCAGCACCTCCATGTCGATGCGGTCCTTCGAGAGTCTCTCCGCCGCCTCGAGTGCGACGTGGACCATCCATCCGTACGTGATAACCGACAGGTCCGAACCCTGGCGCTGGACCTTGGCCTTGCCCAGCGGGACCGTGTGGTCTCCCCTAGGCATTTCCTGCTTGACCGAGCGGTAGAGGTACTTGTGCTCGAGGAAGATGACCGGATCGTTGTCGCGGATGGACGACTTGATGAGGCCCTTGGCGTCGCTTGCCGTGGCGGGCTGCACCACTTTCAGCCCAGGGGTGTGCACGTAGGGCATCTCGATGTTCTGGGAGTGGAACGGGCCTCCGTGGATGTTTCCCCCCGCCGGTGCTCGGATGACCATGGGGATCTGCTGTCCCCAGCGGTAGCGGCACTTCGCGGCGAAGTTGGTGATCTGGTCGAACCCGCACGCCATGAAGTCGGCGAACTGCATCTCCAGCACAGGGCGCAGGCCGTGGATCGCCGCACCGGTGCCGGCCCCGACGATGGCGGACTCCGAGAGAGGAGTGTCGATGACACGCCTCTCGCCGAAACGCTCGAGCATGCCCTTCGTAATCTTGAACGCCCCTCCGTAGACGGCAATGTCCTCGCCCATGACAAAGACGTTCTCGTCTCGCTCCATCTCCTCCCAGATGCCTTCGCGGATCGCTTCGACGTAGGTGGTTACTGCCATGGCCCGTGTGCTCGTCCGGCTGTGGATCAGCGCGTTTCGTAGACGTCGTCTTCCACGGTGGCCGGATCCGGGAACGGCTGGTCTAGCGCCCACGCGACCGCATCATCGATCTCGGCCAGGACGCGTTCGCGCAGATCATGGAAGACCTGCTCGTCAGCCGTCTGATCCTCGACCATGCGCTTCTGCAGGTTCAGGATCGGATCCCGTCGCGACCAGTTCTCGCGCAGCGACGGCGGAACGTAATCGGCCGGGTCGTGGGCTGAGTGACCGCTCATGCGGAACGTCTTGCACTCGATGAAGTACGGGCCCTGACCCGATCTGGCGTGGTCTGCGGCCCGCTTGGTCGCTTCGTAGATGGCGAGCACGTCATTGCCGTCTACGATCTCGGCCGGGATGCCGTAGCCTTCCACACGGGCGGCGATGTCTTCGATCGCCATTTGCTTGTCCAGGGGTGTCGAGTAGGCGTAGAGGTTGTTGTTGCAGAGGTAGACGATCGGCAGGTTCATGACCGCAGCCATGTTCAGGCCCTCGTGCCAGTCGCCGCGACTGGATGCCCCGTCGCCGGAGTAGTTGAACACGATCGAATCTTCGCCGCGGTAGCGCATCGCGAGTGCGAGACCGCCTGCCACGGGGATGCTGGCGCCGATCGAGGAGATGATCGGCACGCAGTGGCGGCGGGGGCAGCCCATATGCATGTTGCCGTCCCGACCCCGCGTGAGGCCGGTGGCGCGGCCCATGTACTGGGCGAGGATCTCCTTGGGGGTGATCCCGCGGATCAGCAGCGCCGCCATGTCGCGATGCGACGGGGTAAGCCAGTCCTGCGGACGGGAATGGATCGCACTGCCCACCGGGATCGCCTCTTGGCCCCGGCCGGTGTAGCAGCCGCCGACTACCTTGCCCTGACGGTAGAGCTTGAGCTCGATGCGCTCTTCCAGCTCCCGCATCAGGAGCATGTAGTGGAGGAGTTCGCGGCAAAGGTCGCTATCTGCTGGAGTGCGTAACTGTGCAGCTAGTGGCGAGCTCATGACAGCATCCATGAAAGATAAACCATGAATGCCCCATTTGCAAGGCGCCAGCACTCCACAGCACGACCGCCCGCCTTTGGATTGGGGGTTATATACGTAACTGCCCACTGACGACATTGACTAGCACCGCTCCAGGGGCTTGACATAGCGGACCCTGACTGTCCGGGTGGCCTTTGCCAGTTCTTCCAACGTGGCGTCGATTCTCGTCCTCTTCCAGCTCCTCGCGGCTCGGGCTGCAGTTCGGGTAGATCGAAGCGACCTCCGGCGGTTCGGGCTTCGGATCGGACTGGTTCATGGTCGCGCTCTCCTTCCGACGATCCGCGCACAAGATTCCGGCAGCTCCAGCGGTGGCGGTGGACAGGGGTTGACCATCCCTCGTGCCGGTCTCTCCATGAGCTCGTTCCCATGCGCCGTGCTCTCTCCGCACTTCGCGGACAGGACAGACGACGCTTTATGGCACGTGCAAGTCCCATGGAAGCAGGGCGTCCGGCACCCGCAGGCAGCAAGGCGCTGCGTCGCTCGCATGATCCGCTGCCGGCAGGGCGGCGACTTCCTCCAGCGAGAGCGCCTCGTGGCGCGGCGGGCGTCGATGCGCAGGGGCTGCCCTGCCCGCCCTGCTGGCGGACCGGCCGGGACGGTCCCGAACGACCTGCCTTCAAAAGGGATGTGCAGTGCGCTCCCGTCGACCCACGCGTGCGCCCCGCTAGTGAAGACCGTTGTCGCGGATCAACGACCTGCAGGTCAGCCGCTTCCCCTCCATGCCGCGGCGGATCGCGGCGACCTGGTTGACGGTGTCCCGCTCCGTCGGATTGTGTCTCGCGGCGAATTCCTGCACATGCCGATTCAGATGCTTGGGGCCGAGCTTGTGGAATGTGCCCTTGTGCGCCCGCTTCGGCGTCGACCACAGGGACTCGATGCCGTTGGTACGCCGGTTGCCCTTGACGCACTCCTGCGGCGAATGCCTGACCGTCGCGTGATCGAACGGCAGGGTCCCTCAGGCCAGCGCAACGTCCGCGCGGACCATGGCTTCCGGTTCCGTGTGCTCCGCCACGAAGCGTTGCGGCGTCCCCGTGCCGGTGGGTCGGACAACCCTGTCCGCAGCCTGCCTGGTCCCGCGACCCCTGGCTCCGACCACGGCCGTCCTGCCGACAGCCCCGCGCCCGGTCAGTCCCTCGCGCCGACCCCTGCGCATGCGGCGACGCTTGCCGCCCATGCAGGTCTCGCCAGCCTCCACAGGGCCTGCGAACAGCGTGCCGCCCCGCGACAGCGCATCGCGCACTCTGCGGGCGAGAAACCATGCGCTCCTCCGCGCATCCCCCCGATCCCTGTGCAGCTTCATGCTCGAGACGCTCCCGAGGTTCGTGGTCGCCGGGAACATGGCAGCCAGCCAGACCTGACAGCCGAGCTTCGACCCCTCCATGACGGAACGGGACCTGGCGCTGAAGCGTCGTCGCCAGCAGGCCCTCCCCCTGCATCGGTGCGGCATCGCATGCCCGCAGCCGGTCCGGACGTTCCGGGAGCCGCAGGACGGACGGCGCATCCCATGCGGCCAGCGTCGCTGGACGAACCACGCCTCGGCCTTCGCGTCGGTCGGATGCCGCTGGATGGACTCCACGAGCCAAAGGCACCTGCGATGATTCCTCCCCGGTGCCTTGGCCATGCCGTAGTTCATTGATCTATCGGGGGCTGTTCCTCGCCGGCCAGCTTCTCGATGCTTTCGAGTTGGTCAGCACCGCGACGGTGGCATGCACCATCGCCGGCTCCCGGAGAGAGCTTGCGGCCCAGGACGCCAACCCCAGGCTCTTCCCCGACCCCTGGGTGGGCCAGACTGCACCGAGGTGTCAGGCGCTCAATCGGCCAGCATCCTGGTTCTGGAACCGCTGACAAGCCCACGAGGACAGAGCCACGCCGGATGGCATTTCCGCCGCTCTTAGGCTCAGTCCGACAGCCTCCCCCGTCGAGACGGGACGGGGCACTGCCAACCACACGAGCCTAGTTGCCGAGCCGCTTCCGGAGTTCTGCAATCTCCGCTCGGTACTTGGCTTCGGACTCTTCCTTGGCAAGCCGCTCACTCTCCGCCCTCGCCTCGGCCGCGCGTCGCTGCCTCTTCGCGTCGAGTAGTCGCGCCTCGGCCTCGCGTCGCTGTCTCTTCTCGACCTCCGCTTGCACCTGGGCCTCGCGTCGCTGTCTCTTCGCGTCGACTGCTTGCGCCTGGGCTTCGCGTTGCATCTGCTGCGCCGCCTCTGCCCTGGCCTCGGACTCCGCAAGGGTAGGCAGGAACCGGCGCGCCACCGGATCCCAAATCCGAAGCCGGTCCCCGTCGAACAGCAGGTCCAGGCCCAGCACCTTGCTCCGAGCCCGGATATGACCGCTGGCATCCCGCTCCGCCCTCACGGCGCGGTAGGTTCGTCCCACCAGGCGCAGCGCCTGCAGCCGCGTCCTGTGCAGCCCCCCGGTCGGGTCGTACATCCAGTACTCCCGCACTCCCAGCCGCTGATACAGCTCGCGCTTCCCCTCGCGGTCCAGCCTCGCCTTCAACGGCGCCGCCACCTCCAGCACGAAGTCCGGCGTCTTGCCCTCCTCCCACACCTTGTAGGAGTCCCGCGGCGGATCCCGCGGCACCCCCAGCGCCACGAACACGTCCGGCGCCACCCTCGCCGTGTTGTCCCCTTCGCGGTAGTACCACAGCAGGCCGCCGCCCACGTGAACGTCCTCCCGCCACGCGAAATGCCCCCTCAACTGCTCCCAAACCAGGAAGATCGCGTCGTACTGCCGCTCGTTCTCCGCTATCGGCTTGCCGTCTCCACTCGGGTACTCGACCTGCGGCCGCTCCTCGGCCGGCGCGACCGGCGACGGCTCCAGCTCCAGTCCGGGCCGCCGTGCCGACGGCGATTCGCCCGCCCCCGCAGCAAGGGGCAAGCGACCGTTCCCGTCCCTTCGGTCCGGCATTCCCGCAGTATAGTCACCGCCCGCCGTCCCGGGCCGGGCCTTCCGGGACCGCCGGCGGTGCTCGAAACGGCGTTCCGGGCTGATTCGTGGTGGGGGCACGGAGTGTCCGGCTCTCCAGCTGCCCGGGCCTCGCCCCGCGAGTCGTCGCGAAGGCTCCCTGCAGCGGTCCGTTGCGTCGCTCTCGGGCTTCGCGGGCCATCCGGCAAGAACCGAGCGAGGGCCGCCACCGCCGCGTCGCCACGGAACGGGAGGGGGATCGTATGCGTAACCATCCGCATCCGACTTCGACCAGCACCGCTTCAGGGGCCTGACATGGCGGACCCTGACTGTCCGGGCAACGGCCTTTTCAGTTCCTCACAACGTGGCGTCGATCCGCAGGCCCTCTTCCAGTCTCTCTCGGCTCGGGCCATGCGGCAGCCCCGACGGTGGCGGCGGACAGGGGCCGCCCATCTCAAGAGCCGGCGTCCCGTGATCCCGCACCTTCGCCGCGCACTCCGAACAGGACCATCTCCGTCGCGTCGCGGAAGTGGAATCCGACTCCCCGACCGTCCGGCCCTCCGTCCTTGCGCAGCTTGACCCCCGCCGGACCGGTCCAGCACTGGCAACCCTAGGCCCTCAGCACGGGCAAGCCTTGTGACGCAGGGCGGCGGTTTCCTCCAGCGAGAGCGCCTCGCGGCGCGACAGTCGTCGATGTGCTGGGGCTGCCTCGCCCGTGGTGTTGGCGCATCGGCCAGGACGGTTCCGAACGACTTGCCTTCAGGCCGGGTGAGCAGTTCGCTGTCGGGACTCACGCGCGCACCCCGCTCGGCGGTGTCCCGCTCCCTCGGATTGTGTCTCCCGGCGAATTCCCGCACATGCCGATTCAGATGCCTGGTGCCGAGCTTACGGACAGTGTCCTTGTGCGCCCGCTCGAGCGTCGACCACAGGGACCCGACGCCGTTGGCGTGCACGTCGCCCTTGACGTGCTTCCTGCAGCGAATGCCCGACCGTGCCTTGATCGAACGGCAGGGTCCCGCAGGCCAGCGCAACGTCCGCGCGGACCATGGCTTCCGGTCCCGTGCGCTCCGCCACGAAACGTTGCAGCGTCCCCTTGCCGATGGATCGGACAACCCTGGCCGCAACCTGCTTCGTCCCGCGATCCTTGGCTCCGACCACGGCCGTCCTGCCGACAGCCCCGCGCCCGTCCCGTCCCTCGCGCCGACTCCTGTGCATGTTGCGGCGCTTGCCGCCCACGCAAGTCTCGTCGACCTCCACGGGGCCCGCGAACATCGTGCCGCCATGCGCCAGCGCATCCCGCAGTCTGCGGGCGAGAAACCACCCGGTTTTCTGCGCAACCCCAGATCCCTGTGCAGCTTCATGCTCGAGACACTCTTGAGGTTCGTGGTCACCAGGAACGTGGCGACCAGTCAGATCCGATAGCCGAGCTTCGATCCCTCCATGACGGAACGGGACTTGGCGCTGAAGCGTCGCCGCCCGCAGGCCCTCTCTCTGCACCGGCACGGCATCTACGTTTGCCGCAGCGGTCGCAAAGCCTGCACCCCCGCTTGCATGGTGGTCTTGAGTCGTCGGCATGGCAGGTTGGCCGAGTCTCAGGCCGCATCCAACGGTGCCTAAGTGCACGCTGGTCGGGCCGATGATCGTGGGCCGCATTGCATGAATCCCGCGATTCCACGAAAATAGGAACTGGGAGTTGGAGGACTGTCGAGGAATGCTGGCCTGAGGATCTGGCATTTCACAGCGGTTGTGCATATCTTGCGGCGAGTCCTTGCTGGTGTCGCTATCGTCTGCGGCGTGGCGGTTTGCAGCGTAGAATCGCAGGGCTCCTCTCTGGGTTCAATCGGAGGCGTAATACGGCTAGCCTCGGGCGAGGCAGCCGCCGGCGCCGAGGTCATCATCGTTGGAGCCAACAGTGGCCAGGTCTGGCGTGCCTCGACCGATGGACGGGGTGGCTACGCCGTCCGCGCCTTGATTCCGGACCGCTACACCATACGGGTGCAGGGCGGCGGTCGCGGAGCCGCGGCCCCGGTTGCGGTGGACCTCAGAGAGAGCGAAAGCTTTCGGCAGGATCTCGTCCTAGGCACGCGGGCCCAACGCCGGGGTGACCTCGCTCGACGGCAGCCGCCCGTCGCGAAGCCAGTCCGTGTCGAGCCGGCGGTGCGGGAGTTTCGGCCCGACGCCTCGGAGACCGCTGGTCCGCGGAGCGCCCGCCGGCAAGCGGGCTACTTCTCGTCGTCCGGCAGGCCCGGAGCCAACGAGTTCCATGGCGCTGTGTATCACCAACTGGGAAACGATCTCCTGAACGCTCGGGGATTTTTCGGATCGGAGAGTCCGACGCGCGAGAACCGGTACGGCGCGTTCGTCGGCGGACCCGTCATCAGGAACAAGACGTTCTTCGCTTACCACTACGAGGGTCTGGTGACTCGTGCCCGTGCGCGATCCGGCTACGCTGCGACGGCACCCACGGAAGCGTTTCGGCGCGGAGACTTCGCCAGCCTGCTGACCGGACGCGCCATTGCGGCGGATGCCCTCGGGCGTCCACTGATGGAGGGACAGGTCTTCGACCCTGCGTCGACGCGCTCGGTCGACCGAGTGCCTGTGCGCGATGCGTTCCCGAACAACGCCATTCCGCTGGCTCATCACCTGCGCAGCGGCGTGGCGGGACGGGTTCTGGATCTGGTGCCGCTGCCCGATCGTCCCGGACTCGACTTCAACGTCCAGGGGGCGTTGGAGGGAGACCAGACCTGGAGTCGCTCGGCGCCCGCGCACTTCTGGCGCATCGACCACGCGTTCCACGAAGCGTTTCGGGCCCACCTGCGGTTCAGCCGCACCAGCAGCGAATCGATCGACCGCTGCGGCGGCGTCGGCGGCTGCCGGGTTCTGCAAGACCCCGTGCTGGAGCCGGAGGGCAACCTTGACTACGTTGGCACCGGGATCTTCGAGCGGGTCATGACCCACCACGTGCGCCCACGCATCGACTGGATCATCTCGCCGAACTTGCTCTACCAGTTCACGGCGGGCTACGACGAACTGCACGTGACGGGCCACTCCCTCGCCGCCGGAGCCGGATGGCCCAGCCGACTCTGGGGCCCCGGCGGCAACGGGCTGGTGGAGGTCGACGCCGGTCCCCCGGCTATGCAGTTCACCGGCAACACTCCCTACTCGCCCCTTGGCAGCGAGTGGGGCCGCTCCGGATTCCGCGCCAACCACGAGTATCGGGTCGGCAGCGATCTGACGTGGATCGGACGCCGACACACCCTGCGGGTAGGAGGCGAATACAGGCTGCACCAGTACCCACTGCGAGGCTGGGCGACCAACGTAGCTGGCAGGTTCGATTTCCACCGTCTCCACACGGGTGGTTTCGACGCAGATGGCAACAACATCGCGGCGACGGGGGATCCAATGGCGTCGTTTCTGCTGGGTCAGGTCAACTCGACGCACTTCGAGATTCCTGACTCGCCCACGATGATCGAGCACTTCGTCTCGTGGAGTGTCGTTGACGAGTTCCGCTTGAGCCGCCGACTGACGTTGACTCTGGGACTGCGGTTCGACTACCAAACGGCGATACGCGAGCGCCGCGACAACATGTCAACGTTCGATCCGCACGTCCCCAACCCCGGCGCGGGCGGTCGGCTGGGAGCGATGATCTTTGCTGGCCGCGGTCCGAGCCGCACCGGATCTCGGACTCTGGAGAATCCGCCCCGAGACGCGTTCGGTCCGCGGGTGGGTTTCGCCTATCGGCTCAACGACCAGACAGTGATGCGCGGGGCGTATTCGATTCACTACGCGCGGGTACCGTACGTTCGCTTCGCGGCCTCCAACACGATCGGCTTCAAGTCTTATTCCACCGCGATAGACATGAGCAATGGCCAGCGTGCCGCCTACTTCTTGGACGACGGTGTCCCCCAGGACAGCATCGTGATGCTTCCAGCGATCGATCCGGCCATCGCCAACAACACGTCGGCCGTGGCGGTCACGCGCGACCGCACCACGCTTCCGCGCGTGCAGGACTGGTCGTGGAGCGTGCAGCGCCAGATCTCTAGCTCGGCGTCGCTCGACCTGTCGTATCGGGGCAATCGAGGCAGCCGGCTGGTGGCCGACCGCAGTGTGCTCGGACCCGCCGCCAACGCCAACGTGCCGGCGGTGCTAAGCCTAGGACCGGGTCTCCTTGGCGCCAGTGCGGGCGGCGCGTCGGCCGCCGTAGGGATCGCAAGACCGTACGATTCCTTCAGCGGCTCGGTGGCGCAGGCGCTACGTCCGTTCCCGCAGATGCTGGACATCGGCTACCTGAATGTGCCCGCCGGAAACAGCTTCTTCCACGCTCTTGAGGCGGGTGTGGCCAAGCGGTTCTGGGACGGTGCCCGTTTCGATGCCACCTACACTTGGTCGAAGCTCACCGGCATGGGGGCTGGTGCGCTGACGCCGAACGACGGTCTGGGCTACGGCCCGCAGAATCCCGCCGACACGCAGTCCCTGGAACGGGGTCTGAGCGTCGATGACGTGCCGCACCGCGCTATCGCGTCGTTTACGCACAAGGTGCCGACCCTGGGCGTGCGTCGCTTGGGCATTCCGATGAGCGTGCTGGGCGGCTGGTCCATGTCGGGCATCGTGCGCGTGGCGTCGGGAACGCCCGTCAATGTCGTCATGGCGAACGATCTGCAGCCGTTCCTGTTCAACGGCCAGAAGCGTCCGGACATCCTGAGCGAGCGTGTCCGACTGTCCCACGGTCGTTCGTTTGACGCCGCGACCGGAAGCGTGTTCTCGCGTTCGGCCTTCGCGGATCCAGGTCCGCTGCAGTTTGGGAACGCTTCGCGAACGATGGGCTTCGTGCGCTCGTTCAGCACAGTTGCGGAGGACATCGCGCTCTTCAAGGAGGCCGCATTGCACCCGAAGGTCACGCTGCGTTTCCAGACCGAGGTCGCGAACGTGTTCAACCGGACCATCTTCTGCGCACCGAACCGTAACTGGAGCGCACGGTCGTTCGGGCGGGTTTACGCCCAGTGCAACACGCCGCGCTCGATTCGCTTCGGCCTACGCTTGGACTTCTGAGTCGCGGCGAAGCATCGCCCTCAGCTGCGGTGTGGGCTGCTCCCTGGCCCAAGTTTGCCAACCCATTTCATAAGTCGTTTGCAATGAGCACATTGCGGTCGCGGAATCAGGCGTGTGGCACTGCATTCCGTGCATTTCCCCTTCCTCGTCTGGGCTGGACGACCAGCTTGCGGACCCCGCCTGGCGGAAGACCGCGGTCACCCGCCGCTGGCCCGCCAGGCGACGGCGCAGCGTCGTCCAGCGGGCCGTCTCCCCGCCCGCCCGCAGGCGCTGCCGGACCACCTGGACCAGCTGGCAGGCGCGCACCGACAGGCACAGGTGGCCCGCGCTGCGCGCGGGCCTGCGGTGGTGGATCGGGCGCGGTCCCAGTGCGCTCCCGAGGGAGCGGAGGACGGCCTCCAGGTCGGTCGGCGTCACGCAGGTGCGCCACAGCCGCTCGGCGTCCCAGCCGACGCTGCTGGTGCGCAGGCCGTGGACCCCGGGATGGGTCGCCCCGCTGCCCTCCAGCGGTGCCGATGGCCACCGCCCGGCTCTCGTCGAGGACGTGCCGCCGCTCGCGCAGCCAGGCGACGTTCCCCTCCGTGGCGAGACCCCTGTCGAGCACGACGGCCGCCTCGGGCGGCGCGTCCAGGGCCGTCGGCATGGCCTGCAGCGTGCCGCCCTCGGCGACGTTGCCGGCCAGGACCCTGGAGCGGCGCGCGAAGCCGCTGGCGTCCAGCACTAGGCCCAGCTCCTCGAGCAGGGACGGCAGACGGAGCTGCCGCATGGCCCACAGGGCGACGTGCTCGACGCCGACCGAGCGAGCGCGGACCAGCTCCAGGGAGTCGACGTCGACCCGTGGCAGGGCGGCCGACGGGTCGTCGGCGCCGTCGACCGGGGCCGCCGGGCCCACGGGGGAGACGCCGGCCTGCACCAGCTGGGCGGCGCTGCGCTGGGCCTCGTCCTCGACCGCGGGGGAGCAGGCCCCGAGCTCGAGTGAGCGCTGGGGGGCGAGGATGCTCTCGACGCGGGCGCACAGCGCCGGCCCGTCCCCGCGCGGCAGGGGGGACGTGGCGGCCGAGGTTGAGCAGAGTGCGCTGGCGCACCCTGGAGCCGCAGCGGACGGAGCGGACGAGGTGGTGGGTGAAGTGGGGCTCCTGGCCCTTGGCGCGGGGGCGAGTGGGGGTCTGGCGGACGAACAGGCTCCGATGGGAGCAGGCCCTGGGACGGGAGTCAAGGAATTGCAAGTTATTAGTGGCACTGCATTGGGGGTTTCCGGGGGCTGGCCGTTGAAAACCAACGACTTGCAGCGCAAAACACGCCGAATTCGGCCAAAATCGCTCCTCGCTTGGCGAACTTGGGCTAGTACACGACGAAGTTGACGAGCCGATCAGGGATCTCGATGACCTTCCTCACGGTCCGACCCTCAAGCAGTTCGCTCACTCGGTTGTTCTCGCGAGCGCGCTTCGAGAGCTCTTCGCACGGCAGTCCCTTGGGCACAGTGAGCCTCTGGCGCAGCTTTCCGTTGATCTGCACCACCACCTGGACGTTGTCCTCCCTCGCAAGCTCCGCGTCGGCCTGCGGCCAAGGGGCGTTCGCGACCGAGCCCTCCTGACCGAGGCGATGCCAGATGTCCTCGGACAGGTGTGGCGCAAACGGACTCAGGAGCCGGGCGAGTCCCTCCATGGTGGACTGCAGCACGCCCAGTGACAGCTTGCCCTCGAGACGGTGCAGGTCGTTGGTGAGCTCCATGATCGCGGCGATCGAAGTGTTGAAGTGCCAGCGCGCCTCGAAGTCGGCCGTGGCGTGCATGATTGTCAGGTGCAGCTTGCGGAGGATCGCCCGGTCTGCGAGGCTCTCGGGCTTCGAGCTCGCTGCAACTCCGTCCTGCCGGTTGCGGTCCACGAACCGATGCACTCTCGAGAGGAACCGCCACATCCCCTCTACGCCGTCGTTCTGCCAGTCGAGGTCCTTGTCCGGAGGCGCCGCGAACAGGGCGAACATGCGCGCGCTGTCGGACCCGTATTTCTCGACCAGCTGCTCGGGGCTGACCACGTTTCCGAGATTCTTGGACATCTTCCGTCCGTCCCGGATCACCATGCCTTGGGTAAAGAGCCTCCGTACGGGCTCGTCCCAGTCGATCAGGCCCAAGTCCCGCATGACCTTGGTGAAGAACCGGCAGTAGATGAGGTGGAGAACCGCGTGCTCAACCCCTCCTATGTACTGGTCGACCGGCAGCCACGATCCTGCTCTGGAGGTCGCATAGGGGGCACTGTGGTTTTGGGCATCGGTGTAGCGGTAGAAGTACCAGCTCGAGTCCACGAACGTGTCCATCGTGTCGGACTCACGCTCGGCGGGGCACCCGCACTGCGGGCATTCCGTGTGCAGGAAGTCCGGGACGGTCCGCAATGGGGATTCGCCGGCGCCGGTCAGCTCCACGTTGTCCGGCAGGAGCACTGGCAGGTCGCTGTCCGGCACGGGCACCACGCCGCACTCTCGGCACAGGACCATCGGGATGGGCGTGCCCCAGTAGCGCTGCCTCGAGACGCCCCAGTCACGCAGTCGGTACGTCACGGCGGCCTTGCCGAAGCCCTCCGACTCCGCCCGCTCGTTCATGCGCCGAATCGCGTCCTTGCTCTCCAGGCCGCTGAACGGCCCGGAGTTCTCGGTGACGCCATAGTCCGCGAACGCGTCCTGCATGGTCGCCTCGTCTGCAAGCTCACCATCCTTGGGCCGGATCACAGGGATCACCGGCAGGTCGTGCTTGCGGCAGAACTCGAAGTCTCGCTGGTCGTGTGCGGGCACGGCCATGATCGCGCCGGTGCCATAGCTCATCAGCACGAAGTTGCCGACCCAGATCGGCACGTCCTCGCCGCTGTAGGGATTCGTGGCGTAGTGCCCGGTAAAGAACCCTTCCTTCTCGAGGTCGTCCGGATTCTTGGTCGCCGCGGCGTCAGCCATGGCCTTGCCCCTCTTGCCACACCCAAGCTGGGCAACCAGGGGGTGCAGGGGCGCCAGGATCAGGCACGTTGCGCCATATATCGTGTCGACGCGCGTGGTAAAGACCCGGATCGGCTCGTCGGAGCCATCCAGAGAGAAGTCCACCTCGGTGCCCTCGGACCGACCGATCCAGTTGCGCTGCATCGTACGTACCCGGTCGGGCCAGCCGTCCCCGAGCTCCTCAAGGCCGGAGAGCAGTTCCTCGGCGTAGGCTGTGGTGCGGAAGAACCACTGCTCGCGCGCCTGCTGCTGGACCGGGGTCTCCTCGTGCCGCCAACAGCAGCCTCCGACGACCTGCTCGTTGGCCAGAACCGTCGCGCAATCCGGACACCAGTTCACGGTGGCCTTCCTGCGGTACGCCAGACCCTTCTCCCACATGCGCAGGAAGAACCACTGGTTCCAGCGGTAGTACTCCGGCTCGCAGCTCGACATCTCGCAGTCCCAGTCGTAGCTGAATCCGAACGATCGCAGCTGCCGCTTCATCGCGTCGATGTTGGCGCGCGTCCAGTCGCGCGGATGGCGCTTGTTCTTGATCGCGGCGTTCTCGGCGGGGAGGCCGAACGAGTCCCACCCCATCGGATGCAGCACCCGGAACCCCTGCATGGACTTGTAGCGGGTCAGAGCGTCACCGATGCTGTAGTTGCGGACGTGGCCCATGTGGAGCACGCCCGACGGGTACGGCAGCATCTCGAGGACGTAGTACTTCGGCTTGTCGGGATCGTCGTTGGTCTTATAGACGCCGTTCCGCTCCCAATAGGCCTGCCAGTTCGGCTCGAGTTCGGCCGGTCGATACGGCTTCGCAGCCATACATCCAGAGTAGCGAGGCCTGCTTTGTCCTTCCGAACTGGCGATGGCCACGAAAGCGCCATCGAGCGAGTTCCTGCCGGAACCTTGGCCGCCGCACTTGTGAGCGGCGCGTGCAGCTGCCGGCCCCTTCGCCATGGCCAGTACGATTAGATTCCGCGAACCGCGGGATCCGCACTCGCGGCCAGACGTCGTTGTCGTTTTCAATCAGAACGGGTTCCAGCGAGCCACGCATCATGCTGCGCGATGCGGAGCGCTCGGACCTTGACGCCGTGCTCCGACTCAACGAGGCCTCTGTGCCAGCGATGAACTCACTCGCGCCGGAACGAATGCTCTGGCTCTGGCAGCGCGCGGCAAGCTTCCGGATCGCCGTCTCGGAGGACGCAGTCGCGGGCTTCCTGATCTGTCTGCCTTCGGACGCGCCCTACGACAGCCCGAACTTCACGTGGCTGAACCGAAGGCTGGACGATTTCCTCTACGTCGATCGCATCGCCGTTGACCCAGCCTTCCGGCGTCTAGGCATCGCCGCTTCGCTGTATTCGGACGCCGGCAGGCTTGCCGCTGGCGTCTTTGGACAGATCGCGTGCGAGGTGAACGTACGGCCGCGGAACGCCGGATCGCTGGCATTCCATTCGTCCATGGGCTTCCGTGCCATCGGCACCCAGGACCATGGATGCGTGGCCGTTCGATACTTCGTGCGGCCGCTGCCGTTCTAGTTGCCTCGCGCCGGGGCGGCGCTCTCAGACGGCTCCCTGGCGCATCTGGTCCGCCATGTAGTCGGTGGCGCGCCATGCAAGCGCCAGGATCGTGAGCGTCGGGTTCTTCTCGGTTGGGGTTGGAAACGCGCTGCCGTCCACCACGAACACGTTGGGCACCTCATGCATCTGCATGAACCCGTTCAGTGCCGAGCGCTTGGGATCCTCTCCCATGCGGCAGGTGCCGTGTTCATGGATGGCCGAGCCGAGTTCGTCCAGGTCTCCGCGCTTGTAGGGCAGTGGTTCAGCCCGCATCGCATGCAGGATCTCTTCCACCACGTCGTACATCCGCGGCATCATCTTGCGCTCGTTCTCGCCCAGCTCGTACTCGATGCGTATCGTCGGCACCCCGAAGCGGTCGTTCGGCGTACCCTCCACGGAAACCCGATTGTGGGCGTAGGGGAGCACCTCGCCGTACGGATGCAGCTGGATCAGGGCCGGATAGCTGCGCTTGACACCGAGCTTGAAGTCCCGCCCGAACCCGGGCAGCCGTTTCGCGAACTGCACGTCGGTGCCGCAGCCGATGCCCCACAACTGGATGCCGAAGCCCCGAATGTAATCCCGCTTGTCGGTGGGGCGCTCGAACCGTGGGATGTAGATGTGTCCGCCCGAGATGCCATCGTCGTTCGTGGCGGCGCGGCCAAGGAGCTGAGGTGCGAACGCGTGGACGTGGAACCGGAACTGCTCGCACAGGTAGCGGCCGATGACGTCGGAACCGTTTCCGAGGCCGTTCGGATGAGTCTTGGACTTGGAGTTCAGCAGGATGCGCGTGGAGTCGACGGCGGACGCCGCCACGACGACTCGCTTCGCTGCCACCGTGCGCTCGTTCCCGGTCAGGCGCTCGAAGTAGCGCACGCCGTTCGCGCTGCCCTCGTCGTCCGTGAGCACGTGCGACACGATCGCGTTGGTTCGGAGCGTGAGGTTTCCTGTCTCCAGCGCGTCCGCCAGCAGGTAGTCCGTCGAGTTGAAGAAGGCGCCGATGTCGCAGCCGCGGCCGCAGGCCCCGCAGTAGTGGCACTTCGCCCGGCCGTTCAGCTCCTCCGTCAGGACCGCCCGCCGACCGCGCACGACGGTGTAGCCCGCCTTCTCGGCCCCCTTGCGCAGCAGCACCTCGCCGCAGCGCAGGTTCGGTGGCGGCAAGTGGTGGTCCGAGCCTGGCAGGAACTCGGAGTCATCGTCGCCGCCGCAGACTCCGATCAGCTGCTCGACGCTGTCGTAGTAGGGCGCGATCTCCTTGTACGTCACCGGCCACGGAACTTCCCAGCCGTCCACGGCTGGCTCGTTGAAGTTGAGGTCGCTGCACCGCAGTGACACCCGCCCCCAGATGTTCGTCTTGCCGCCGACACCCCATACCCGGCGCAGCAGGAACTGCCGCCCCTCCAAGGTCTCGTAGGGGCTCTCGCGCAGTGGCAGCTGCTCGAATCCGGGGGGCTCCTCTCCACGCTTGCGGCGTTGCCGCTCCTCCCAGGGCTTGACGTGAGACCAGAACGACGCACGGTCGTAGTGGTCCCCGGCCTCGAGCATCAGAACCTTCACGCCCTTGCGCGTCAGGTTCCAGGCGGCCATGCCACCGGAGGCTCCGCTGCCGATGATGACGACGTCGTGATCGCCGGCCTGCATCAAGCTTGGTCCTCGATGCCGTGGTCGTGCGTGCACCCGGGGAACTCGGACAGATAGGTGTTCCCCTGATAGCCGAGCTCGTCCACCAAGCCGGTCTCGGTCGCGTAGTAGAGGTCGATCGTCTGCCCCTTGAGGGTGTCGAAGAACTCCCGGTCAGGACCCTCCCCCTCGCTGTAGGCGGTCAGCATGGCGATGCGCTCGGCCTCGCTCATGTCGCCGAAGCCCGACTCGCCCACCCGTGCCAACCCGTTGCGCAGAGTGGTCAGGACCGCCCCGCCGTCCGCGAGGTCCTCGTCCAGCATCGAGTGGACACCGACCGCCTTGGCGCCGGGTGTCTCGGTGTCGGGGATGATCATGTCGACCAACTCTCCGAGCAGGCTGTACTCCTCCTGCGAGAACGTTGACGGCTCGTAGCCCTGCTGCGACCGCAGGGTGCCAGCCGACAGGCCGACGGCGATGGTCACCAGTGCTTCGCGTCGGGTGGTCTGCGCCATGACGTGCAGATTATACGTGGTGGCCCGCATTCACCCTGCCGCCTGACACCAGGCGATGTGGGGGTGCGAATCGTATGCAAGGCCCCGCGCTATAGTGGCGGCATGGTCGAGCCTGGTGTCGCCCTGCGGCAGGATCGCGTGGTGCGGAGAGACGACTGCATCACGTTCCTGGGTGGTGACGTCAGACCCTCACTGGCCACGCCCGCGATGATCAAGTGGATGGAGTTCTGCTGCCGCGATTCGTTGCTTCCGCACTTGGACGAAGGCCAGGACAGTGTCGGCATCAAGGTGAGCGTCGAGCATCTGGCGGCGACGCCCATGGGCCAGTCGGTGACCTACTGTGCCGAGGTCGTAGCCGTTGACCGCAGGAAGGTCACGTTCTCTGTCGAGGCGTCGGATGGCACCGAGGTCGTTGGACGGGGAGTCCACGAGCGGTTTGTCGTGGACATCAAGCGCTTCGCCGCTAGGCTGCGCAAGAAGTTCGGCGAGGCGCCGGGCGCCTAGAACGCTGGCAGGTCGCTAGAGCCGGTCAGGTCCAGATCGACCGTCCGGGCCGCTTTGCGGCCCTCGGCAATCGCCCACACGACGAGCGACTGACCGCGCCGCGCATCGCCGGCTGCGTAGACCCTTGGCACGGAGGTCCGGAATTTCCCGTATTCCGCTTGGACGTTGCCGCGCGCGTCCTTGTCCACGCCAAGCTGGCCGATCAGGCCCTCATGGACTGGATGCAGGAAGCCCATTGCGAGCAGCACCAGATCGGCTGGCACCTCGAACTCCGAGCCGGGCACTTCCTCGAACTTGAACGGCCGCCTGCCGCTAATCGGATCGGGTTCCGGCCACTGCAGCCGCGCGGCCCGCAGGGCCCGGACGTTGCCGTTCCCGTCGGTCAGGAACTCCTTCGTGTTGATCGCGTAGTCTCGTACGTCGCCCTCTTCGTGCGAGCTCTCGACCTTGAACGTGAACGGCCAGTCCGGCCAGGGCATCCCACCTGGCTCCTCACGGGTGTCCGGCGGCTTCGGGAGGAGCTCGAACTGGTGGATGCCGACGGCCCCTTGGCGCCGCGAGGTGCCCAGGCAGTCGGCGCCGGTGTCTCCCCCTCCGATGATGACGACGTGCTTGCCGCGCGCCGTGAGGTCGAAGCGCTCGTCCACGGGCCTCCCCGCCACGCGTCGGTTCTGCTGGGGCAGGAAGTTCATGGCGAAGTGAATGCCGTTCAGATTCCGACCCGGAATCGGCAGGTCGCGTGGCTTCTCGGAGCCGATGCACAACAGCACCGCGTCAAACTCCGCAAGGAGCTTCTGGGCCTCGATGCCCTCGCCGATCTTCTCGCTGCAGCGGAACTGGACTCCCTCGGCCTCCATCTGGCGCACGCGCCGGGCCACCAGCTCCTTCTCCATCTTGAAGTCGGGAATGCCCAGCACCAGCAGCCCGCCTGGGATCTCGTTCTTCTCGTATACGGTGACGCTGTGTCCAGCCCGGTTGAGCTGCTGCGCGGCCGCCAGTCCGGCGGGTCCCGAACCCACGACCGCCACGGTCTTGCCGGTCCTTGACTCTGGGATCTCGGGCTTGATCCAGCCCTCTTGCCAGCCGCGGTCGGCGATCGCCTTCTCAATGGTCTTGATCGAGACGGGATCCTCGTTGATCCCCAGCACACACGCTGCTTCGCACGGGGCGGGGCAGATGCGACCGGTGACCTCCGGGAAGTTGTTCGTGGAGTGGAGCACGCGCAGCGCCTCGGCCCAGCGTCCGTGGTAGACGAGGTCGTTCCAGTCGGGAATGATGTTGTTGATCGGGCATCCCGAGTGGCAGAACGGGATGCCGCAGTCCATGCAGCGTGCGCCCTGAGTCTTGAGGCTCGGCTCGTCGAGCCGGTCCATGACCTCTCGCCAGTCGTGGAGCCGTTCCTCGACCGGACGATAGGGCGTCGCCCGGCGTTCGAACTCCATGAATCCGGTTACTTTGCCCATTGGTGTCTCGTCCGCCGCGCCATGCGAGGAGAACGTCCGGGCAAGCTAGCTGCGGCCTGGCCTCGTGGAGTTCGCTCTCGGTTTGGGGCTAGGCGTCCCGTCCTCAGATGGGCAGTGCGTGCACGACACCCCTGCCGCCCCAGTAGACTAGGATACCGATTCGCGGACGACCTGCCAATCAAGAGTGCGAATCCGGCCGATTTGTGGAGCTTGACCCTGCTCCGCGCACGTTGACATGCGAATTACCCGCTGGATTGTAGGCTTGCTGGCCCTGCTGGTCGCGCTTGTAGCCGCGGCGAGCTTCCATCCGATGGTCCGGAGCGTGTACCGCGCACTGCGGCCGTCCACGACCTATGACGAGGTTGCGCCAGACGTTCCCGCGATGGGCTCGCCCGCGGTGCTTGTCTTCAGCAAGACCAACGGGTTTCGCCACGCCGAGGCGATCGTGGCCGGACGCGATGTCCTCCGCGGCATCGGTGAGCGTCGCGGTTGGTCGATCTTCGAAACGGAGAACGGCGCGGTCTTCGAGGATTCAATCTTGGAACGGTTCCAGGCCGTCGTGTGGCTGAACACCAGCGGGGCTCCCCTGAACCAGGCCCAGCGCTCGGCCCTACAGTCGCGGCTCGAGAGTGGGACAGGCTTCGTTGGTGTCCACGCTGCCCTCGACGACTCCCACCGGTCCTGGGAGTGGTACGTGCGCGAGGTTGTGGGAGCCAACTTTATCGGGCACGCTATGGGCCTGCTTCCGGCCACCGTGCGCATCGAGCGGCAGGATCATCCGGCACTGCCGTTGCAGCGCGCTGCTTGGGAGCGGGTCGACGAATGGTACTCGTTCGACCGCAGTGTCCGGGGCGATCCAGGCGTCGAGGTGCTCGCTTCACTCGACGAGAGCACTTATGAGCCTCGCCTGAAGCTTCTGTGGATTGATGAGGACCTGGCCATGGGCGATCATCCGATCCTCTGGACGCGCCAGATCGGCGCGGGGCGTGCGGTTCTGTCCGCATTCGGCCATTCCGCGGAGTCCATGCTGGAGCCCGACCATCAGTCGGTTCTGGAGGCCGCGCTCGACTGGGTCATGCAAGTCGAGCCGGTCGCGGCGAAGTGACGGCAAGCGTCCGCACCAGCTAGTGCCATTGTCCGAGCGGAGGCACTCGACACCGCTCTCAGCGTGAGAAGATGTGCGCATGCTACGTACGGTCGGCGTCCTCTTGCTGCCCTTGTTGCTGGTCGCGGGTGAGCCGCAGTTCGAGGCACATGTAATCGACGCCGACCTTCCCGCCGGTTATCAGGTCCGGATCGTTGATCTGAATGGGGACGGTCGCAGCGACGTGATCGGGCTCCCGCTGCGCGGCGAAACGCTGTTCTGGTACGAGAACCCCGGCTGGAAGCGTCGGCCGATCGTATCCGGCATGGATCGCATGATCACGCTGGATGTGGCGGATCTGGACGGAGACGGTCTCCCAGAGATCGCCATGGGGGCGGAATTTTCGGACATCGAGGAGAACAGCGACGGAACGGTCTACATCCTGCGTCGCAAGGGGTCCACCGAGGAGATGTGGGAAGCAGAGGAGATCGACCAGCTTCCCACCACGCACAGGGTGCGGTTCTTCGATGTGGACGGTGACGGCGTGCTGGAGCTAGTGAACTCCCCGTTGAGCGGGCCGGGATGTCGCAGGCCTCTCTACGAGTGCGACACGCCCGTGGTGTTCTATGAGCCGAGCGATTGGAAACGACGGTACGTCACCACCGCTCTCGACGGGGTGGTGCACAGCATGGCCGCCCTGGATTGGGATGGACCGGCCATCCTGACGGCTTCCATGGCGGGTGTGGATCTGTTCCGGCCCGGTGACGATGGAGGCTGGAGCAGGTCGCGTCTGTCGGATGGTGCCATCGCGCCCCGGCCGCGCAACGGTTCCAGCGAGGCCGAGCTGGGTCGCTTGCCCGAAGGGCGGTTCTTCGCCACGATCGAGCCGTGGCACGGCAACGAGGTGGTCGTCTACTGCTGCGAGGGTGCGGGCTTCCTTGATCGCGAGGTCATCGACATCACGCTGCGGGACGGTCACGCGCTTAAGGTGGCCGACTTCGACGCCGACGGTCAGGACGAGGTGGTGTCTGGTATGCGCGGCGAACCCTTCCGCGTGGCGGTGTACAGGCGCGGCGACGCTGGCTGGACGCGCACTGTCGTCGACGATGGCGGCATGGCCGCCGCGGGATGCGATGTGGCCGACATCGATGGCGACGGCGATGCTGACATCGCGTGCATCGGCACCCGAACCGGCAACGTCAAGTGGTACGAGAACAACACCTCTGCTGCTAGGTAGCAGGTAGCCGGCCTGGTCTCAGCTCGCGGGCTCGAACGTGAGCGCAGCCGAGTTGATGCAGTAGCGTCGCAGTGTCGGCAGCGGTCCGTCGTTGAACACATGGCCGAGGTGCCCGCCACAGCGTGAGCACTGTACGGCCCGCCGACGCAGACCCCAGCTGTAGTCCCATTGCACCTGCACGTTGGTCTCCGCGACCGGCCAGCGGAAGCTCGGCCAGCCAGTGCCAGAGTCGTACTTCTCCGCTGAGCGGAACAGCGCGGTTTTGCATGCCACGCAGCGGTACACGCCGGGCGCGGTGACTCCAAGGAGATCTCCGCTGTACTCGATCTCGGTGGACGACCGTCGGACCGACGCGAACGCCCTCGGCGCGAGCATCTGCATCCAGACCGCGTCCTCACGAACAATTCCGGGCACGATGCGCATCGCCCGGACCGTACCGTGATCGTCCGTCATGGCGATCTGCACCGGCGGGCCGGGGTGCTCGGGTCGTGGCTCCGCCAGCCTCGGATCGGAGGACAGGCTGCAGGATGCCGCCGCCAGCGCGGCGAACACGCTCAGAACCAGGCTGTTCCTGTTGGCACGGGAGTGCCTGGGGATCACGGACTTCACATCCCTGTCGGCTCACGGCGCGACGGTCGGAGCGGAACGGCGAGCGTTCTATAATGACCGTTCGGAAGCTTCATGCCCTTCATTCAAAACCAGTTTGAGCGCAACGTCATGACCACCTCGGTCGACTACGTGTTCAACTGGGCTCGCAAGTCCGCAATCTGGCCGCTGACCTTTGGTCTGGCGTGCTGCGCGATCGAAATGATCGCCTCGTCGACCTCGCGCTTCGACATCGCACGATTCGGTGCCGAAGTGTTCCGTCCAAGTCCCCGCCAGTCCGATCTCATGATCGTCGCCGGGACCGTGACGCTCAAGATGGCACCTGTGCTGAAGCGCATCTGGGATCAGATGCCGGAGCCCAAGTGGTGCATCTCGATGGGTGCTTGCTCCTCCGTGGGCGGCCCCTTCAACACTTACGGCGTCCTGCAGGGTGTGGACAAGATCGTGCCTGTCGATGTCTACGTGACAGGCTGCCCGCCACGCCCCGAGAACCTCTTCTACGCCCTGCTTAAGCTTCAGGACAAGATCGACACGATGACCACGCTCCAGCGGCGTCCCACGCAGGTTCGCCTCGACGAGTCGATGCTCGCCGACTTCCAGAACCGGGTCATGGTGGCGCAGACGCAGACTCCGGTCTAAGATGCAAGCACTCGCAACTCTGCTGCTCCCGGGCAAGGTGGACCGAACCGAGTAGATCTGTCGCATGGTGACTCGCATGGCATGGCCGCTGGTCGCGCCGTTGGCCTTGGTCCTCTGCGTTGCGGGTCTTGCCAACGATCCGAAGCTCGAGCCGCTGGACGGTTCTCCTCCGCACCCCGCGGAGAACCCGCCGTCAGCCGCAAAGGTCCGGCTCGGCGAGGAGCTGTTCTTCGACGACATCCTCTCCGGAAACCGCCGCCGTAGCTGCGGTACGTGCCACAAGCCCGAGTTGCACTTTGGGGACGGCCTGTCACGTGCCTGGGGGCTTGACGAGAGCGAGCTTTCGCGCAAGACACCGGGGCTCCTCAACGTCGGGTGGCAGCGCAGCATCTTCTTCGACGGCCGAGTCAAGACGTTGGAGGAGCAGGTCTCCAAGCCTCTCGAAAGCCATCGCGAGATGGCTCTCAGGCCCGAGGAGGCCGTGCAGCGCATAGCAAGGGATCCCTTCTATGTGCGGATGTTTACCCAGGCGTTCCCCAGTGAGGAGATCACGTTCGACTTGGTCGCCAAGGCCATCGCATGCTACGAGCGGACACTGGTCTCCTACGACAGCGACTTGGACCGGTACCTCCGTGGTGACCGCAACGCTCTGTCGCCGGAAGCGCTTCGGGGGATGAATCTGTTCCAGTCGAAGGCTGGCTGCATCCGTTGTCATCACGGACCATTGCTGACCGACCACGACTTTCACTACACCGGAGTCGCCGAACGCGACGGGCACGGTGCGGCAGGCACGAAGTACAAGACCCAGAGCCTGCGCGACAGCATGCACCGGGCGTCGTACATGCACAACGGGCGCTTCATGAACCTGCGGCAGGTGATTGACCACTACGATCGTGGTGGCTCAGCCCCCGAGGGGCATGAGGCCGAGGTCCAGCCGCTCAACCTGACGGCCGACGAAAAGGACGACCTCCACGCGTTCCTTCTCGCGCTGAACGGCCGTGTGCACCGCGTACCGCAAGCACACACCGCAGCCGCCGAGACGATGCCCGCCTCGACGCCTCCCGGCTCCGAGGACGATGGAGAGTCTGGAGCGGCCACGGACGACCCCAGCTACGTCAACCGTTAGGGGCCACGTCCGTACGATGTCCATAACGAAGCCGCAGCCGTTGATTCTGGCGTCTGCTTCGCCACGGAGGCGGGCCCTGCTCAGCCAGGCTGGGTACGTGTTTGAGACGCGCCCTGCCGACATCGACGAGACGCGCAGACTGGGCGAGCCGGCCGAGCGGTACGTCCAGCGTCTTGCTGAAGCGAAGGCTCGGGCCTCTTGGGCCCCGGGAGCCAGGAGTCTTGGCGCGGACACGGTCGTTTGCATCGGGGACACCGTCTTCGGCAAGCCGAGGGATGCTGAGGACGCGGTCCGCATCCTGACGACGCTGGCGGGCCGACAGCACAGCGTGCTGACCGGCGCCGCGCTGTTTGACGGATCCAAGACGAAGTACCGCTGCACCGAGTCCAAGGTCTGGCTGCGAGATCTTTCCAACACGGAGATCGAGAACTACGTGCGTTCGGGGGAGCCTCTAGACAAAGCAGGGGCATACGCCATCCAGGGACGTGCGCTGAAATTCGTTGCGCAGATCCAAGGCTCCGCGTCGAACGTGGTTGGCCTGTCCTTGCGGGTGGTTGCGGAGATGCTCGGCTGAGTCGCATGGCTGGGCATCCGGCCATATCAGTTGTCGTTCCGGCCCATAACGAGGGGCCGAACCTGCCATCGCTCATTGATCGGCTGGTTGTCGTGCTGGACGCGCTCGGGCGCTCGTTCGAGATTGTCATCGTCGACGACGCGTCGACGGACGAGAGCGCGGCGCTGCTGAGCGCCCGCGTCGCGACCGAACCCCGGCTGCGTGCGGTCCGACTGCGTCGGAATTCAGGACAGACCGCAGCTCTTGCAGCGGGATTCTCGCTCGCGCGTGGAGAGATCGTTGTGGCCATGGACGGCGATCTCCAGCACGCGCCCGAGGACATCCCTAGGCTGGTCGCGAAGATCGACGAGGGCTACGACCTTGCCAACGGCTGGAGAGCGCAGCGGATCGACGGATTCCTGACCCGCCGGCTTCCCTCTCGGATTGCCAACTGGCTGATCCGGAAGGTGTCGGGAGTGGACCTCCAGGACTTCGGGGGCACGTTCAAGGCCTATCGCGCCGACCTGCTCTCCGAACTGCGGCTTTACGGCGAACTGCACCGATTCATTCCCGTGCTCGCGGCACTCCATGGCGCAAGGATTGCGGAAGTGCCGATTGGCAACTTCGAGCGCCATGCCGGACGGTCGCACTACGGGCTGGGGCGCACGGTGCGTGTGTTCTTCGACCTTCTGACCGTCAGCTTCTTGGCTCGATACCTGACTCGGCCGATGCACCTGTTCGGCTCTCTGGGTGCACTGTGCGGCATGGCGGGCGTGGCCGCCCTGATGTTCGTTGTCTGGCAGAAACTGCAGGGCGTGCACGTCATGGTCGAGCACGGTCCTTTGCTCATCGCTGGGTCCGTGCTGGCCCTGACGGGCCTGCAGCTCCTCTGCACTGGACTAATCGGCGAAGTCCTGATGCGCACCTACTTCGAGAGCCAAGGCCGGACGATCTACGGCGCCTGCGAAGTCATATCTCATCCTGAATCAGTGGCTTGCCATCCGTCGACGCAGGCTTGATCGGGACTTTACAGGCATCCTCGTTACCCCATCGGCGCGTGCTCGTCTTACCGTGCACAGCCAATCGGAGACTCGAAGCAACACGGGATCGAGAGTTGGCGGCCTAAACAATCAGAGAGAGGTACTAACCATGCACATCATTCGAAACTTCATCATTTCCACCATCGCAGTTCTGGCGCTGGCTAGCACCGCCCTGGCTCAGGGTGGTCCCGAGCGGCAACGGCGCGGCAACCTCAACGACGCCGCAGCTGAGTCGTTTGGCCTCACCGAAGAGCAGACCGAGCAGATCCGGGAAATCCGGAGAGAGCGTCCGAATCGCGACAGCGACCGAGAGGAGATGGCTGCTTGGCGCGAAGAGCGGATGGCCAAGATCCAGGCCGTCCTGACGGATGAGCAGAAGGCCAAGGTCGCCGAGGTCGAGGAGGCTCGCGAGTCCATGCGGAACTTCGCGTTTGCCGCGATGCTGGGACTGGTTGACGGACAGCGTGGATTCGGCGGTCAACGTGGCCAGCAGCGTGGCGGTCGTGGCTTCGATCGCGGGCGTGGCGGTCAAGGCAGGGGATTCGCTGGCGGACGGGGCCGAGGTCCTCAGGGCCGTGGCAACTGGCGTGGCAGGAATCGTGACAACCGGGGTCGCAGTGGGCGCGATGGCGGTCGCGGTCCGCAGCGTGGACGCTGAGTCCCTGTAGCGTGCCAGTTCCCACTGCTGCAAGGAACCGGGCAAACTGATCTCCTGCTCTGCAGCACCGGGCGGCTCCGAAAGGAGCCGCCCTTTCTCGATGCATGCGAAGGTCAGCCTGCCGCGTGAAGTTGCGGTAGGCTTTATTCGGGCTGTTGCCCTGTCCTGCAAGCCGTTCGCCATGGGTCCGCTGACGCGCATGCTCGCAGTCTCGACGGCTGCGCTTGTGATGACAACGGTTTCCGCGGTGGCTGCGAACGCTCCGCGCCTGCTTCCCCGGGTCTCCGACCCGATCGAAGCTGTGGAGGAGGCCCTGGACCTCTCTGGGGAGCAGATCGAGAGGCTGCGGGAGATCCGCGACGACCCTCCACCTGATCTGGACGACCCAGTCGAGCTGCGGATGTGGCGCGCGGAGCTGCATGAACGCATGCGAGGCGTGTTGACGGCAGCCCAGCGATCGAAGATCGACGAGGCGGAGGCGGGACGAGCGCAGATGCTTGAGGTCCTCGAAGCGCGTCGCTCGGGCGAGCTTTGGTCTCCGCCCTCGTCGTCGAGACGCTTCATTCGCGTCCGCCGGGGTGGTGGCCGCCGCGGTGCGGTTAGCGCCGAATCGAGCTCGCTGGGACGGGGCGGTGGCTTCAGCCGAGGAGGCCGAGGGTCAGGAGGTTTCGGCCGCGTCGGTCCTTGACTCACTCCGGCCGGTTCTTCACCCGTTTACTAGCGCCTCCCGCAGGGCGGCTTTCATCGCCGTTTCGTCTGGAGTCTGCGTCGTCCACATCTCGAAAGCGATCACTCCTTGGTAGACGAGCATCGACAGGCCGTCTAGGGTAGGCAGTCCGTGAGCGCGAGCCGCAGCAAGGAGGCGCGTTTCAGGGGGATTGAAGACGGCGTCTGCCACCAGCATGTCGCTGCGTGCTGCGGACAGGTCGACCGGGGGCATCGCGTTGATGTCTGGATAGAGGCCGATCGAGGTTGCGTTGACCAGCAGGTCGCAGCTGCTTGGGACGGCGTAGACCCCTTCCCACTGCTCGAACCGCACCGCTCCGTTGGTCGCAGCCCGCAGGTCAGCCGTCATGGTCTCGCCCCGCTCGGGCGACCGGTTGACGACCACTAGGTCGGACGCACCGGCGAGCACGAGCTCTGTTCCAATAGCGCGGGCCGCGCCTCCGGCGCCCAGCATGATGACCCGCTTCCCCCGCGGATCCATGCCCGCATCGACACGCACGCCCCGCAGGAATCCCTTGCCGTCCGTGTTCTCGCCAATCTTCCTGCCGCCCTCGATTCGAACGGTGTTCACCGCACCGATCGCGCGAGCCTCCGTCGACAGTTCATCCAAGTGCTCGATCACGGCGACCTTGTGCGGGATAGTCAAGTTGATCCCGCGCATGCCGAGGGTGTCCATCGCCTGCATGGCCGCACCCAGTTTCTCGGGCGGCACCTCGAAGTTCAGGTAGCGCCAGTTCAGACCAGCCGCGGCGAACCCCGCCTCTTGCATCACCCCCGTCGGGTTCTCGTCAACGGGCTGGCCAAAGACGCCGACCAGCTCGGCCCGATAGTTCGCTGACATGCAGCCAGTCTAGCGTTACGTGATTGGCCTCAGATGATTTCGCGGATGACCCGTCCGTGGACCTGCGTCAAGCGTTCGTTGCGTCCGAGGTGGGGGTAGCTCAGCTTGTCCTGATCGAGCCCGAGCTGATGCAGGATCGTCGTGTGGATGTCGCGGAAGTGGTAGGGCGACTCCACTGCGCGGAGGCCGATGGCGTCGGTCGCGCCCACGGTCTGTCCGCCCCGTATCCCACCGCCCGCCATCCACATCGTGAACCCCAGGTTGTGGTGATCGCGGCCGCGGCTTCCATCCTTGGATTCCTGTGCCTCGGGCGAACGACCAAACTCCCCGCCCCAAAGCACCAGGGTCTCGTCCAGCATGCCCCGCTGCTTGAGGTCCTTCAGGAGCGCAGCCACGGGTTGGTCGGTCTGCGCGGCCATGCGCAAGTGGTTCTCCTCGATGTCGTCGTGCGCGTCCCACTGCAGTCGGCCAGGCCCACCGCCCGAGACGACAGTGACGAACCGCACGCCCTGCTCGACCAGTCGCCTAGCGAGGAGGCACCGGCGACCGTAGTCGTGTGTGGGCTCCCTGCCAACGCCGTACAGGTCCAGCGTGGCTTGGGTCTCGCTGGAAAGGTCGAAGACCTTGGGAGCATCCGTCTGCATCTTGAACGCCAGATCGTAGGTGCGGATGCGCGCTTCGAACTCGTCGTCCTGCTCGTGAAGAGCCGCTCGGTTGAGGTCCTGGATCAGATCCACGGTCCTGCGGCGGTCGGCCATGCTGACGCCCGAGGGCAGGTCGAGGTTCAGGACGGGCCTCTCGCCGGGACGGAATGTGGTGGGCTGGTACACCGCGGGCAGGAACCCGTGCATGTACATCGGCTGCCCCGCTTCCAGTGCACCGTCTGGGTCGGGCATCACCACGTACGACGGCAGCGACTGGGCCTCCGATCCCAGACCGTAGACGATCCACGACCCCATCGACGGGAAGCCCGGCACGATGCGTCCAGTCATCAGTTCGTATTGGGCCGCTGAGTGGACCACCATGTCGCCATGGCACGATCGCAGCACCGCGATGTCGTCGATGCACTGAGCCGTGTGCGGCAGCAGGTCGGAGACCTCGATGCCAGCCTTCCCATAGCGCTGGAACGTCCGCTTCGTGCCGAGCAGGGTGGCTTCGGAGTTGACGAACTGGTACTTGGCCTCGCCAAACTCCGCCGGCCTCTTCTGTCCGTCGAGCTCGTTGAGCAGCGGTTTTGGATCGAATGTCTCGATATGGCTCGGCCCGCCTGCCATGAACAGGAAAATGACCGCCTTGGCCTTGGGGTCGGCTATGTGTGGGGGCTTGGGGCCTAGGGGATCGTTTGATGCTGCTCCGGCAAGAGGGGCCTCGCCGATCATCGCCTGCAGGGCGAGGGTCCCCATACCGCAGCACGAATCGCGCAGCAGCTCTCGTCGGGTTCGGGTAAGTCGGGCGTGCGGAAGCATAGCTCGACAGCATGGTCATGGTACTACGGCATTGGTCCGTGCTGGGTACTGTGCGCACCGTCCGGCCTATAAGATGGATCCTCCAGGATGGCTCTTCTTGACTCCCTGAATCCGGAGCAGCGCGAGGCTGTCGAGTGCACCGAGGGACCGTCCCTGGTGCTCGCAGGCGCAGGTAGCGGCAAGACCCGGGTCATCACCTACCGCATCGCGCACATGATCGCCAATCGCGGGATCCCGCCGGAACGGATCCTTGCGGTGACCTTCACCAACAAGGCGGCCGCCGAGATGCGGAACCGTGTGGACGAGCTTCTCGCCGCGAACAACATCGAGGTCGGCCGCCGGCCGACCGTCCGCACGTTCCACAGCTTCTGCGCCACCCTCCTTAGGCAGTACGGCGAACCGCTATCGGCGGTGCGATCGGGCTTCACTACGGACTTCCAGATCCTCGACGGGACGGATCAGCTGGCGATCGTGCGGCGAGCGCTGAAGCAGGTACCCAACGCACCCACGGACATGAAGCCCAGAACGGCGCTCGGACGAATCAGTCGTCTGAAGACCGCTCACGGTCTGGCTGGAGAAGGGGGTGGCCAGCGGGCTGACGCCGTCGTGGACATGCAGGTCGAGAGCCTCCGCGCGTTCTATGAGAACGAGTTGCTTGCAGCCAACGCGCTGGATTTCGATGACTTGCTGCTGCAGGGCGTACAGTTGCTCGAGACGTTTCCGGAGGTCCGGGAGAGAGTGCGTGCACGCTGCTCGCACGTATTGGTCGACGAGTACCAGGACACGAACCGTCTTCAGCTCGACCTGTTGGTACAGCTGACCCGGGAGCCCTGGAACCTCTGCGTTGTCGGTGACGACGACCAGGTGATCTACACCTGGCGCGGTGCTGATCACGAGAACATCCTTCGGTTCGAGAAACACTTCGCCGGCGCAAAGACATTTCGCCTCGAGCAAAACTACCGCTCCACGCCCCAGATCCTCGATGCGGCCTACGAAGTGATTTCGTGCAACAAAAAGCGCCAGGACAAGCGGCTGTGGACCGACAGGCCGAGTGGCGACCTCCCGTGGGTGATCCGGGCGACCCATCCTCGATCCGAAGCGCGTCGCGTCGTGCGTGCGGTGGGCCACCTGCTTGACGACGACCCGGGCGTCCGTGCCGCCATCCTCTACCGCGTCAACGCGCAGTCCAGAGTGTTCGAGGAGGAGCTCATGAACGCGAACCGGGACTACGTCGTTGTCGCGGGCACCGCCTTCTACCAGCGTGCGGAAGTCAAGGACATGTTGGCCTACTTGCGTGCTGCCGTGGTTCCCAGCGACGCCGTAAGCCTCCGCCGCATCATCAACACGCCAGCAAGAGGCATCGGAAAGACCACGCTGGAGCGCGTCCAGCGGCGTGCCAACGAGACCGGCGGCACGCTTTGGGAGGCGATCGAAGACTGCACGAAGCTGAATCTGGTCGGCAAGCGCGCGCGTGTCGCGCTCGAGGCCTTCAGTGGACTGATGCGGGAGCTCAGGGAGGAGATCGAAGGAGGGGATCTGGATAACGCGATCGAATCGGTGTTCAGGTTTTCGGGCTACGAGGCGATGCTCGCCGATGACGGGTCAGCGGAGACCAAGGAGCGGGCCGACAACATCCACGAGCTGATCGCAGCGGCTGGCGAGGCAGACGAGCGGGGCGAGTCGATGCGTGAGTTCCTCGACCGCACCGCACTCATCGCGGACACCGATGCGATCGACACATCCGCGCGAATCCTGCTCATGACGCTGCACAGCGCCAAGGGCCTCGAGTTTCCGGCCGTGGCGGTTGTCGGCGTCTCTGACGGCCTCGTGCCCCACAGGAGGCATCTTGGCGATGCCGCCGCACTGGAGGAGGAGCGCAGGCTCCTGTACGTCGGCATGACGCGGGCACAACGTCATCTAATTCTCTCCTGCTGCCGATACGAAGGAACGGACTATGGGATCGCGGGGACTGCAGAGGGGCCGTCTAGGTTCCTAGACGCGATACCGCCAGGCCTGCTCAACGATCCCGACGGCGCCATCGGTTCCGGCGGAGGCGGCAGGGGGCAGTTTCGACAGGCTCGGATACCCGATCGGCGGCCTGAACGGCGCTCGGCGCATGCCGGCGCATCGATCAAGACACACGATTCGGTCGAGTCCGTGCTGGACTTCTTTCAGAAGAAGCGCAACGGTTCTGTTCAGAAGGCCACGCCTCCTTCCCGGGAATCCGCCGCTCCGCTAGCAGGTGCGCCGTCGAGTCAGCTACGGAGCCCGTCGCGGCTTGGCCGGGCGGCGAAGCAGTTGCGGCGCGAAGGGGAGTTCCCTAGGGGCACGCGGGTCCGCCATCCGAAGTTCGGCACCGGGATCGTGCAGCGCCGCGAAGGCGACGGGCCCTCGGCGAAAGTGTCCGTGTACTTCCGCAAGTTCGGGCTCCGCAAGCTGATAGCCAACCGAGCGAACCTGCGGGAAATCTAGTCGCTCGTTGCGGCGAGCCACCCCTGCAGCGCGACGCGGATCTCGTCGCGCACCCGCCGGAAGACCGGCATGCGCTCGTCCTCGTCGCCGATGGCGGTCGCGGGGTCGTCGAAGTTCCAGTGGATCCTGCGTGTGGCCTCGGGGAACACCGGGCAGTTCTCCGCGGCGTGATCGCACACGGTGATGGCGACGTCGACGGCTCGCCCCACATAGTCGTCCACATGGTCCGAGCTGTGCCCGGAGATGTCGATGCCGACTTCGCGCATGCTGCGCACGGCGGTGGGGTTGATGCCCTGCGGGTGGGTTCCCGCGGACCACGCCTCGTAGCGGTCGCCCGCCATTTCGTGCAGCAGTCCCTGTGCCATCTGGCTGCGGCACGAGTTGCCCGTGCAAAGAAACAGAACCCTCTTCTTGCGAGGGTCGGAGGACATGACTGGGAGGGCCGCGCTATAGACCGGGGCGGGGCTTGCTGTTCAGGAGCTGGTTGAGCTCGCTGCGGGCATGGCGCGCCGCGCTGCTGTCGGGGAAAAACTTGATGATGGACTCGAAGACCCCTTTCGCATCGTCCTCGCGACCACGAATCTCCCGCAGGGACATGCCCTGCTTGAGGAGCGCGTCGGGTGCGAGGTTGCTCAGCGGAAACTTCTCGTACACCAACCCAAAGTGGAGTTCGGCCTGCTCGAAGTTGCTGTCGTCGTAGTAGGTCTCGGCCAGGTAGTACTGTGCGTCGCCCGCCTTGCCGTGCGTCCTAAAGTGCGTCAGGTAGTCGATGAACTGACCCCTGGCGTTGGCTAGGTCGCCGCGTGCGTAGTCGGCCATGGCTCCCTCGAAGATCGACTCGGCCGAGGCGATGGCGCTTGGCTCCTGCATCTCGCCCTCTTCGTCGGTAAGCGGCGCGGGAATCGTCGTCAGGTGCGTCTTGATGTCCCTGACATCCGCCTGGAGGCGCTCCGTTGAGGCTCCCATCTCCTCAACCGTGGCCCGCAGGCCGACGAACTGGCTCGTCAGCGAGTCGACTTTCGCGGTCACGGCCCGTTGCGGTTCCGTCAGCGCCTCGTCCATCGTCGCGACGCGCTTCTCGATCACCGCCTGTCCCGCGGCAAGCTTGTCCTGCTGCTCAAGGTTCTGCTTGATCAGTGCTTCCAGCCCCGCGAGCCGCTCGGAGTTGTTCTGCTCCATGAGCCGAAGCGTCTCCTGCAGCAACGCCATGTCGCGCAGCATCTGCTGCATCTCCCGCTTCTGCGCGAGGCTAGGGCTGGGCAGCAGGAGTGCCGTGCAGACTGTTGCGGATGCAAGGAACTTCGTAGACACGCCACTACCTCCGGTGGGGACCCGTCGGCGTACGTTCACCGCGGGACGCTGGTGCGCCGTGGCCGCTATGCGAGATGGCCGCACGGGCGGGCGCGGGAGCGCCCGCCCGTCGACCGGTGGCACGCTGCCAAGGCGGCAGGGTCATGGTTCGTGCTGCTAGCGAAGCCGTAGATGTGCGCGACGGTTCCGCTGGTAGCAGGACTCGGACTCGTCGGAGCAGACCGGACGCTCCTCGCCCAGACTGACCTTCGACATCTTGCTGGTAGCCACGCCGAGATTGACCAGGAAGTCCATGGCCGCCGTCGAGCGGCGGTCGCCCAAGGCCAAGTTGTACTCGGTTGTGCCGCGCTCGTCGCAATGCCCCTCGATCAGGAATGCGGCCGAAGGATAGTCTTCCAGCAGCTGCTTGATCGCGTTGGCGTTGCCGGTGAGCGCATTGGCTGCATCGGTGCGGATGTCGCTCTTGTCGTAGTCGAAGAGCGCATCCTTGATGCCAGCAGCCTCGAATGCCTGGGACAGGTCCGGCTTCGGCGGTGGCGGTGGTGCCGGCGGCGGAGGTGCGCGCACGGTGACGGTCGCCGATGCCGATGCCGTCTTGCCGTCGGCGTTCTTCACGGTGATCGTGTACTCGGTGGTGCGCGTCGGGAAGACCTCGCGCGAGCCACTCGTAGCGACGGCACCGATGCCCTGGTTGAGTTCGGCGGTAGCCGCGTTCGTCGAGTTCCACTTCAGCATCGCGGACTTGCCACGCTCGATCGAGCTCGGCTCGGCTGTGATCCCGGCGCTCGGCGCGGGGACCTCTGCTGGCGGCGGTGGCGGCGGCGGTGGTGGCGGTGGCGGCGGCGCCTCCTTCTTGCAGCCGGCCGCAAACAACATCAGGATGATGCTGAGAGCGATCAACGGAACAGACAGATTCCTGTGCATTTCTATTGCTTCTCCTCCAGGAGCGGTTGCCGCATTACCGAGGTTGCACCTAGCTGCCACAACCGAATGCGAACAGGATACCGCATGTGAAATTTGGCTACAAGTTTACCGAACGGCCCAGACCGGTGATTCGTTGACGCCTTGGCTCGTTAGCTGGCGCATTTGCGTGCCGTCGGCGCGCATTGTCCAGATTTGCGTCCCTCCCACACGGTTGGACGAGAACACGATGTGCGTGCCGCTGGGGGAGAACGTCGGATGCTCGTTGCGGCCCGCGCTATGGGTGAGTTGGGTGAACCGCTTGCTGGCGACGTCGATCACGAAGACGTTGTAGTTGCCGATCTCGTAGCCCCGCGTCCATGAGAACGTCAGGTGCTGGCCCGTGGGATCCCAGGCTGGCTGGACCGCGTCGCCCCCTCCCGTCGAGAGCCGTCGTCGGTTGGTGCCGTCCGCTTCCATTACATATATCTGGGGCTCTCCTGTGGCGTCCGAAACGAAGGCGATCTGCGCATCCGTGCTTGGGTTGACCGATGGATGCACGTCGAGCGCCCGACTGTACGAGATTCGCCTCAGGTCACCGCCCTTGATGTCGGAGCGGTAGATCTGGCTTCTGCCCGAGACCGACGAAGCGAAGAATATTGCCGATCCGTCGATGCTGAAGCTTGGCGTCGTATTGAGCGACGCGTCCTGGTTGTAGAACGGCAGCCGCCTGCCGGTTTCCAGGGAGTGCATGTAGATCTTGGGAATGCCCTCCACGTAGGTCGTGAAGGCGACGCGCTTGCCGTCAGCCGAGATCGCTGGCGTCAGGCACAGGTTGCGGTAGTTCGTGATGCGCTCCTTGTTGCGGCCGTCGTAGTCCATCGCCCAGATCTCCTTCGTGTCCTCGCCCTCGTTGCGGTGCACGTAGTAGATCCGGGTCCCGGCCAGACCAGCGCCCAAGCCGAGGTATTGCAGGATGTCGCGCGAGAAGTCGAATGCCATGCCGCGGGCGCCCGCGGCGTTGGACTCGCTGTAGTAGCGGCGGCCGAAAACGTACGAGCCTTCGCGCGAGTCCTGCGTGACGTCGGCCAGGTAGCCAGACAGGGCGAGCTGGCCGCCGGCCTCGTCGATCCTGCCGTACACGAGGTAGCGTGCCAGCACCGGTGCCTCGCTCCAGCCCAACAGCCACAGGCCCCGGGCTCCGGGATCCTCCGGGATGTTCTTGGTGTCGTATAGGATTTCGTCCGGCTGGCGCGGCGTGCTCCGGGGATAGAACGCGCGCGGCACCATCTCGAGGCGTCCGGCCGCTTCGAGTGCTTTCCAAAGCTCGTCGTTGAAGCGGTCCACAGAACCTGCCGCGCCGACCGGGCCACGGATGGCCGGCACAGCGAGGCGCGGATCCCGCGCTTCGTCCCTTAGCTCGATCACCGCGTCTGGCGAACGCTGCGCTACCAGCGAGCAGGCGGCCACAAGCGCCAATGCGGCCAAGCGTATAGTCCGTCTCTTCATGGGAGTCCTCTCCTTGTTCCGTGCCGTGTCGCGCTGCGTCATGTCAGTCCAGCCGGAAATGCATCTCGATGACGATGGAGCGGCGGCCCAGGGCCGCTGGAAGCGGCGGTACGGGACTGGCGTAGCTGATGGCCCGCACCGCGGATCGGTCTAGCGTCCGGTTGCCGCTCGACTGCACGACCTTCACCTGGTCGATGCGACCGTCCCGGTGGACCACGAAGCTCGTCACGACTGGCCTCGACGAGCCTCCAGCGACCTGGCCCAGCGTCTTCCGCCACTCGGCACCGATCTTTCTTTGCAGGATCTGGGCGTAATAGCCGAAGCGCTGCCCGAACGGCCCTCCGCTCGTCCCGCCAAATCCGAGCCGCCCACCCGGAGCTGCTTGGTACAAGTCGCTGCTGAGCGCGGCGCCCCGGGACGAGCGGAGCTCATTCTCCTTGGCCTCCTCCGCGCTGCGTTGGCCGACCGCCCGCTCTTGCTGCTGCTCTGACTTGCGGCGCTTCTCCGACGGCACCGGCGCAGCGGCCTCTGGCTCTGGCGCCTCGATCTCCGTGGAGCGGCGGAACGACTCCGGGGCGGCTACGTCGTGGCGACTTGGGTTCGCTACGGGATTGGACTCGCGCGACGAGGCTACGTTGATCGGAACGCTGCTGATTGACACGATGCCTCCGCCGCCAGAGGCTTTGGGGGAGCCGAGATCGATGGGCGGGTTGAGCACGGCCCAGCCGAGCGATGCCACAAGAAGGGCGGTGTGGAAGCCGGCCGAAACCATCAGCGGCCCGCGCAGGGCCTCGTCGTCTGCCCGCAGCTTGTAGGCTTCGGCCATTCCCGTCAGTTTCGTGCCTGGGAGTCCCGCACGAGCGGCTTCGTCACGACGTTGACGTTGACCTTGTTCACGCCGCACTCGGCGATGACGGGCGCGACGATCTCCCACGGCGTCGTGCGGTGCGCGCGCAGGTAGATGCCGGGCTGCTCAGGGTTCTTCTCCCTGGCCAGCTCCGCGATGTCGTATACGCTGACCGGCTCCTTGCCGAAGTACAGCTCGCCCTTGGACGTGATGTTGACGTAGGCGAAGTCCTTGTCGGTCGTCGTCACCTCGCGTGTCCGAGGCACGTCGATCTCGAGGCCGAACTCGACGACGCCCGCCGTGATCATGAAGATGATCAGCAGCACAAGCACCACGTCCACGAAGGGCGTGACGTTGATTTCTGCGATCTGGTCGTCCGATGGGTCCGGACCGCTAGCGCGAAGGGCCATCCGAGGCTCCGTAGTCTCGTTCCGCGACGTTGAAGAACTCCAGCGCGAACTCTTGCATGCTAGTGCGCATTGCGCGGATGCGCGAGGCGAAGATGTTGTAGAAGATCAGCGCGGGGATCGCCGCGAACAGCCCCAACGCAGTGGCGAGGAGTGCCTCGGCAATGCCTGGAGCGACAGCGCGGAGGGTTGCGCCCGTGGACTGTCCGAGTCCGCGGAAGGCTTCGAGCACGCCCCAGACCGTGCCGAACAGGCCGACGAAGGGTGCGGACGACGCGGTCGTCGAAAGCAGTCCAAGATTGCGCTGCAGGCGCGACGACTCCTCGCTGATGGCCAGGGCCAGGGCGCGGTCAACCGAGGCGGGATTCGCGATCGTGCCGTGCTTGTTGACCTGCTGGGCGACCTCCCTGTAGCCGTAGTGGAAGACCGTCGCCAGCGGTCCCTCCCCGAGCTGGCTCGCGATAGCGCTCATGTCGCCGAGCTTGTCCGTCTTGCGGAAGGTCCGGCGCATGCGCCTGTCGACCTTCGCCGCTGCCGACAGCGCTCCTCGCTTCGAGAACGCGACCGCCCAGGAAAGGACGGACATGACCACCAGGATGGCGATCACGACGAACCCGACCGGACCAACCGAGCTCAGCAGCCCCAGCAGCGTCGATTGCTCGACCGCTACCGCCACTTCCTCGGCGGCTGCGGGATCGATGTCGGTGGTCTCCTCGGCCACCGCCTGGAGCAACAGGGCAAAGGGAAGCGCTGCCATCAACTGCAATCCTCGCCGCGGACGTGGAACGCGCCTTGTCGTCTGCCCACGCGCCGCGATTCTACCACCTTGGCACTACCGATTGTAGCCAAGACTGCCCGAACCACATTGCTATGGGCACCGGTTGCCGCGACGACCGATCCGAAGCCCCCGCGCGTCTCGAGGACGCCTCATTAGACGCATTCCCCGAGCGAAGGTTCCTGCTTTCCTGAACACCGGCGAGTCGGCCGATGCAGGTCAGGCAGGCTGTCCTAGACTTGAGAATCGGCGAGCGACCACGCAGCGGTCTGGTCGACTGTGCTGTCCATGCTGCACGAACTGGACATCCAGAGCTACGCAGTCATCGATCACTTGCGCCTTTCCTTCCATCCGGGTCTCAACCTGATGACCGGCGAGACCGGCAGTGGCAAGTCGATCGTGGTGGACTCGCTGGCGCTGTTGTTCGGTGCGCGCACGAGCGCCACCGTGATCCGCCAGGGCGCGAAGCGCGCCCGCTTGACGGGGGTGTTTGACTGGCCGGCCAGCCCGGCGGCGACAGCTCGCTTGGAAGAGGCGGGTGTCGATCCCGATGACGAGCTGGTCATCGAGCGCCGGGTGCTAGCGTCGGGCAAGACCCGCGCGTACGTCAACGGCTCTCCCGCGGCCATGGCGCTGCTGCGGGACCTAGCGCCCTCCCTGGGGGACATCCACGGGCAGCACGACCAGCAGACGCTGACAAGGGCCGCCGCACAGTTGCGCATGCTCGACGAGTTCGGCGGCGCCTCCGACCTCGCGAGGCAGGTGCGAGACGCGTATGGGCAGTGGCGCGACTGTTGCGAGGCGCTGGAACGTCTGGCCGGGGATGCCCGCGACCGCCTGCGGCGAGCGGACCTGCTGCAGTTTCAGCTCGGAGAGATAAGCCGAGCGGAAGTGCGAAGCGGCGAGGACACAGATCTCCGGGAGGAGCGCGAACGCATCCTGCACGCCCACGACCTGCGCGAGGCCAGCCACCTCGCCTATGGCAGCCTCTACGATGCGCCGTCCTCGGCGTCGGCAGGCATCAAGACGGCGACGGACGCACTCTCCTCCGCGGCGCGGAAGGACAAGACGCTCGAGCCCTGGGTGCAGGCACTCGAAGAAGCGCGGGGGACCGTGGACGACATCGCGTTCGAGTTGCGCTCCTACCTGGACCGCATCGATGTCGACCCGCAGCGACAGGACGAGGTGGAGACCCGGCTCGACCTTCTGGAGCGACTCAAGCGCAAGTACGGCTCGACCCTTGACGAGGTTCTCGCCTACTCGCGTAACGCGGGGGAAGAACTCGCGGCGCTAGACCGCGGGGACCTCAAGGTCGAACGCCTGAAGTCGGAGCTGGAGGAGCTCGAAGCCGCCTACGCTGAACTCGCCGGCAGCCTTTCGCGGACACGCCGCGCCGCAGCCGAGCGTCTTGCGTCCATAGTCGCCGAGCACTTGCACGACCTGGCGCTCACCAAGGCGCGCTTGGAGGTGGACCTGCAGCCTCTGGACGGGCGAGGTCCTGGTGGCCTGGAGCGTGCCTCGATCCTGTTCGCCGCCAACCCGGGTCAGCCGCCCAGGCCACTGGGAAAGATCGCGTCAGGCGGCGAGCTTTCGCGCGTGGCCCTCGCCATGAAGACCGCCTTGCTGCCTGAAACCCCTGCGGACGGCTACCGTCGCACCCTCGTCTTTGACGAAATCGACACTGGTGTCGGTGGACAGGCCGCTGATGCGATCGGGCGCCGGCTGCACCGACTGTCGCGGGACAGCCAGCTGCTTTGCGTGACGCACCTGCCGCAGATCGCCCGCTTTGCGGATGATCACTTCCGCGTTGACAAGCACGAGCGCGACGGTCAGGCCGTGGCCACGGTCGCAGCGCTGGCGGACGGCGAGCGCGTCGAGGAGCTGGCGCGCATGCTCTCTGGCTCAGTGGTCACGGAGGCGGCCATGGAGAACGCGCGCGCGTTTCTGTCGCCCGAGTGATGCCGACGAGGCTTCAGGGCCTCACAATCCAAATCGGCGAGGACCACGCGACCTCGTCGTTCTGCTGCACCGCCCGCACGTAGTAGAAGCTCTCCCCCGCGGGCGGTTCCCGGTCGACGTACTCGAACTGAGTCGCCGCCTGCCCAGGATTGGTCGTGTAGATCACCTCGTTGTCACGGATCAGGGCCACTTCGCGGATCACGTCCGTGCCCTGGATGCTGGCGCGGATCGCAGGCGTAGCGCCGTCCACTGCGACCTCGTCACCCATGAAGGCGTCCCCGATGCGGAAGTCGACAATGATGTTGTCCGTCGCGGCGTAGGTATGCCGCTGTCGTATCCCTTCAAAGACCCCGTCGCGCGATGCTTCCTCGGCGTACACCAACGCGTAGGACATGTGCGTCGAGAGGTGGTCGGAGCTCGCGATGACGCCGAGACGGTAGCCCTTGTTCCACGCAGCCTGCACCATGCCGTCCTGCTTGATCTCTTCGAGCATCGCGGATCCGGCCGAGGGATAGTCGTTTCCCGGGTCCGAGAGCGGACAGCCTAGGCACTCGTAGTTGTAGCGGTCCCCCTGGAAGATCTCCACCACGGGTTCGAGGTCTGGGTCGTTGTCGCGCCAGTCGGTCCCCATGTTGGTGGCCGGCGTGTGCGAGATCGCCATGCCGCCGGTGCGGCGGATCTCCTCGTAGAGCATCTTCGTGTCGCCGTCGATCACGGCTCCGATGCCGTTGTGGCGCTGCATGTACTCGTCTGGCTTGACGAAGAACGGGACGTTCTGGATGCCGCGCCTCGTGTGGAAGATGTTGCGGTGGCCATTCGGGTAGCGCACCGAGCGCTCGTATCCGAAGAGCGACTGGTAGCCCTCGCTGAGGAAGATGTCCGCGACCTTCTCCGTCAGCCACCACCAATAGACGCGGTCGGCACCGTACTGGTGGTCCGAGATGAAACCCCAGTCCATCGCGGCGGCGTCGAGCATGTAGCGGTAGAAGTCGAGAATGGAGCCGTCTGGGGACCCGCGCAGGTCCATCGACAACTCCGTGTGACGGTGGGTGTCACCCCGCAGGATCCGCAGTTCGCGACCGCCGACGCGCACCCTGTGGCTGCGGATCCGGCGCACGTCGCGGGATTCGTTGGGATGGCTGGTGGGTCGCGCGGGCACTTCGGGGGCGCGGTCCGTCAGCGTTGCCCGCGAAGGGTCGACGCCGGGAGCGTAGCGGCCGACATAGACGTTCTCGATGACCGTCTCCTCGGGCAGGTTCACCATGACGGAGAACGTGGGGTGCCCGTCACGCGGCCACGCGATCCAGAGTCCGTCCTCCGCGGGTGTTGCGGCCGTGAACATGCTGGTGCGTCCGCGGCTGTACGGCAGCATGGCGGGCTCGGTCCACCCGTCCTCCGTGAGGGTCATGACGTAGGGCCGCCAGTAGTCCGACAGCCTGCGCCCCTGACGGTTGCGGACCGTGAGGTGCAGACGGCCTTGGTCGTCGAAAATCAGCCGCCCGTAGTGGTGCAACTGGCCCCCGTCCGGCGTATAGACCTTTGTGCCGCGTTCGATGGAGAACGGCGCTGCCATGCCGGCCTTGGTGTCGCCGTCGAATGCGGCCACCTCGACGAACCGGAGATCGAAGATCGGATAGCCCGGTGCCTGGCCAGGCTTGTCCAGGCGACCCTGGTCCTTGGACCAGTTGACACGTCCGACTTCGTAGCTCACCCAGACGCGATCCCCGCTGTCGACCGCGAGATCCGGACGGGCCTCCAGGCGCTCCGTCGCGGCCACCGGTACAACGTCGCCCACCTTGCCGTTGTCGACGCGACGCATTAGGACGTCGTAGCGCCCCTTGTCGTAGGTGTCCCAGGCGACGATCGCGACGCCCTTGGAGTCCACCGCCACCGCGGGCTCCCAGTCATTGGCTTGGCTTTCGCTGATGCGCGTCTTCCCGGACCACTGCCCGTCGGCCCGCTTCATGTGGAACACGTCCGACTGCGGTCCGCGGAAGGCCTGCCAGGCGATGTGGATGGTGCCGTCCCGGAAGGCCACGTCATGGTCGAAGTCGGACTGCGGAGCGCTCGTCAAACGCTCCAGCGGACCGAACGTGGACCCGTCGTACCAGCGCGCGTACAGGTCGAAGTTGCCCTCCACCTGCTGGGACCAGATCGTCCAGATCCGGCCCTGGTCGTCGTATGCCAGGCGCGGTTTCCAGACGTCTCCGCTCACGCCCGGGACCTGCGTCCAAGTCGCCCAGCGGTCCTTCTCCGTGTCGTAACGGGCTAGCCGCACTTCGTCGCGGTAGCCGTCGTAGCTTGCCCAGGTTGCCCAGACCTCCGAGCGGTCCTTGGGGTTTGAGGCGATGTCGGGGAAGTCATCCGAGCGCGTGTCCTCGGTCATCCGCATCACCTCGTAGATGCGCGGATCGAGCGGCGCTTCGGGCTCCGGATCGCGCGGTGTCATGAACTGCTCGGACGAGCCGAGGTCCGGGATGTTCTTGCGGGCCGCTTCGTGCTGCGCGGGGGCGTCGGGACGCTGCCGGCCCGGCTGGGCGTCGTTGGGCTGCGCCCGGAGGCCTGTGGCGCCACCAGCGAGCACGCACACGAGGGCGAGGGGGGTAAGTCGGTTTGCCATGGGCGTCACGTGGGCCACTGGATGCCCAACGGCCCGATTCTAGCCGACGGCCCAGAGCGGCGTTTGGGTCCGAGCAGTGCTGCGGACATCCAGTTCGGCGCTGGGGGATACTGTCTGTGGGTCGGCGTCTCCGATCGGAGCGAGGAGATTCGCCGACCGACGCACAATGCGGCTGGATCCTCTGCTTGCCATCGCCCGAACCGCCGGCGCCGCCATCATGCGCATCTATTCGCGGGAGTTCACCGTGCAGCGCAAGGCGGACGCGTCCCCGCTCACCGAGGCCGATCTCGCGTCGCACAGAGTAATCGCTGATGGGCTTGCCGCGGAGTACCCGGGCATGCCCGTGCTGTCGGAGGAAAGCGTCGAGCATGTCGGCGTGGACGAGCGGCGCTCATGGGACCGCTACTGGCTTGTGGACCCTCTTGACGGAACCAAGGAGTTCATCAAGCGCAACGGACAGTTCACCGTGAACATTGCCTTGATCGAGGGAGGCCGGCCGGTCACCGGCGTGGTGTTCGCAGCTGCACGGGAATGGCTCTACTGGGGCTCGTGCGACGGTGGTGCCTTCAAGGCTGTCGAGGATGCCCCCGCGGTGCCGATCCGCTGCGGCACGATGCCGTCGTTCGGCCGACTGCGCGTGGTCGGCAGCTCGTCCCATATGTCGACCGCGACATCCGACTACATTGAGACCCTGCGCAGCGTGTACGAAAACATCTCCTTCATCGGCATGGGCAGTTCGCTGAAGATATGCCTGGTCGCAGAGAACGCGGCGGACCTGTACCCGCGTCTCGCGCCCACGATGGAGTGGGACACCGCAGCCGCCCACGCCGTCCTGAATGCGGCTGGCGGCCGCCTGCTCGACCATGCGACTGGAAGGGACCTGCAGTACAACAAGGACGTTCTGCTCAATGGCTGGTTCATCGTCAAGGGGGTCGAGTAGCAGGTAGGCGCCATGGAGCACGTCGGACGAATGAACCCGGAGGGCCCTCTGGACGAGGCGCTGGACTGGGTTCTGCGGGAGATCGGCGCAGAGACCGGCACGCTGCACGCACTGAAGCCCGACGGAGCGCTGCACCTTCGCTCGTATGCGGGGTCGATCCCGCCGCCGCTGCTGCCAATCATCCGACAGATACCGGTCGGCAAGGGCATGGCGGGTCTGGCGGCGGAACGTGGAGTGCCGGTCCAGGTTTGCAACCTGCAGACTGACGACAGCGGGGACGTGCGTCCTGGTGCCCGAGCGACCGGCATGCAGGGTTCGATCTGCGTTCCCATCCACGAGCGTGGCCAGCTCGTGGGAGTGCTCGGCGTGGCCGTGGGCGGGGAGCGCGAGTACAGCGATGCCGAGACGAGCTGGCTCGAAGAGGCCGGTGCCGCGCTCGCGCCGCGCCTGAGGGCGGAATGATGCCTATAGACCTAGTCACCCTTGATCCACGCACTCTGCCGGACAGGCCGTGGATCCACCTGCATCCCAACGACAACGTCGTCGTCGCTAGGGTGTCGATCCCGGCAGGGTCGACCCTGAAGCTGGACGGCGGGGAAGTCACCGTGACGCAGACGGTGGCTCCGGGACACAAGATCGCCGTGAAGGCGATCCCGGACGGGACGACAGTCTTCAAGTACGGGGAAGACATTGGGCGTGCGGGCACGGACCTGCCTGCTGGCGCATGGGTGCACACGCACAACCTCAGCTTCGACATCGACAAGCGCGACTACGAGTTCGGCACGGCGCCTTCGGATTTGGCCGGCCTTGGTGCGCCGCGGAGAGTCACGTTCGACGGGTACCCGCGCGCCGACGGGAGAGCCGGCACGAGGAACTTCGTCGCCATCGTGGGGGCCAGCCACTGCGCGGCTTACGCGACGCAACGGATCGCCGACGAGTTCCGGCACGATAGCTTCGAGGGCACTGGCGTGGATGGCATCGTGGCCCTCCCCCACGAGCACGGCTGCGGACAGAGCGACGGCGAAGACCTTAGAGTGTTGAAGCGGACTCTTGGAGGCCTTGCCGACCATCCAAACGTGGGTGCCGCCCTAGTCGTTGGACTCGGCTGCGAGGTCAACCAGATCGGCTACTACGTCCGTCCCGATGGCTCGCGAGAGGGGCAGGTCCTGCGTCGGGGACTGACGCTGCAGGAGAGCGGGGGCACCCGCAAGGCCGTCGAGGACGGTGTGCGAGCGGTACGCGAGCTGATCGCGGACGCGGGGCGAACCGAGCGGCAGCCGTGCCCGGTGTCGCAGCTGGCAGTCTCGCTGGAGTGCGGTGGCTCGGACGCCTTCTCTGGCATCACCGCGAACCCCGGCGTGGGCTACTGCGTCGACCTCCTCGTCAAGCAAGGGGGTACGGCCTGTCTTGGCGAGACTACCGAGATCTGGGGGGCGGAGCACCTGCTCACCAGGCGGTCGGCGAACCAGGCGGTCGGCAAGCGTCTCCTCGACATGCTGGACTGGTACTTCGACTACGTCGGACGTTTCCGGGATCCGGTCACGTTCAACAACAATCCCTCGCCCGGCAACATCGCTGGAGGCATCACGAACATTGCGGAAAAGTCCCTTGGAGCTGTCGCGAAGGGAGGCACGTCCACGCTAACCGCCGTGTATGACTACGCCGAGCGCATCACCGAGAACGGCTTCGTGTTCATGAACAGCCCGGGCTACGATCCCGCCTCGGTCACGGGGATGGTTGCCGGAGGCTGTAACATTTGCTTCTTCACCACTGGCCGGGGGAGCTGCTTCGGGTTCGCGACGGCGCCTGTCATCAAGGTTGCGTCCAACACGCAGATGGCGCGGCACATGGAAGAGGACATGGACATCAACGCGGGCACGGTTGCCGACGGCGACGAGGACATCGCCTCGCTCGGACACCGCATGTACGACATGCTCATTGACGTGGCTTCGGGTCGGCAGACGTGCAGTGAGAGGCTAGGCCACCGCGAGATGATGACCTGGCGTATCGGTCCGACCCTCTGAGCCTGCGCTCGGTGCAGCGCCCAGCAGGCAACGGGCTGGAAGCGGCTACGATGGTCTTAGGAGCCGGGGTAGCTCAGCTGGTCAGAGCGACGGACTCATAACCCGTAGGTCGGCGGTTCAAGCCCGCCCCCCGGCACCAGCTTCCGTTCCAGCAGGGCGTCGTCTATTCTCGTCGCCATGCGGACCCTACACAGCCGCCGCGCAGTGCTGTTCGCCGCTTCCGGCGTCGTCGTGGCCGCCCAGACGGTTGATGGGCGCCCGCTTGTGGTGCTGCGCACGTCCAAGGGCGAGATCCGCGTCGAGCTCTTTCCAGAAATCGCACCCAAGACGGTTGCGAACTTTCTCGGGTACGTCGAAAGCGGGTTCTACGATGACACCGCCTTCCATCGAGTCATTGAGGGCTTCGTCGTGCAGGGCGGAGGGTTCACGCCCGAGCTGCATCCGAAGCCGACCGGCAATCCGGTGCGCGTCGAGACCAGGAACGGCATGGTCAACGAGCGCGGCACAATCGCGATGGCCCGCATGTCGGGCAGGAGCACCGCCACGTCGCAGTTCTTCTTCAATCTCTCCGACAACCCCAATCTGAACCGCAGCGGCGGACAGTTCGGCTACACGGTGTTCGGAAGGGTCGTCGAGGGCATGGACGTGGTCGACCAGATCGCAAGGGTCCAGACCAGCCGCCGGGGTCCCATGGAGGATGTCCCGATCCTGCCAGTGATCTTGGAGACCGCCGCCCGCGAACGCTGAGCGGGGTCGGACCGCTGATCAGAGCCCCTCGAAGGGGCTGGCGCCGCTTGGGAGAACCGACTCGGGCAGGACCTCCGCTCCCTTGGGCGCCACGAATTCGAAGATCTGCGCTTCGAGAGCCGGGTTCGTACGCTCGTCGGAGAAGCGGTACACGTGGACCGACTCGTCCCGGCCGTGGATCCGGATGCCGTCGATGCTGAAGTCTTCGGGATCGATGTCGAACTCGACCCGCGTGTAGAAGTCTTGGCGCCGTCCCTGCCCCACGAGGACCGTTCGGCCGTCAGTCTCCTCCAAGTCGACATTGCGAAACATCCGCCGGATGCGCATGCGTCCCAAGAGGAACGAGAGTGGCGCCCGCAGGTCGTTCATCGCCTCGAGCTGGACCTGTCGGACTTGATTGGAGTTCGGGCTGTACATCTTGAACAGCTTGCCGTCGCTGACCGCAAACTTGCCGTCCGGATCGGTGTAGTCCCAGCGCATCCGTCCGGGTCGCTGGAGGTACAGCGTGCCCTTCTCGGCCAACCGCTTCCGGCCGCCGTACTCCATGGACTGCTCGAACTGCATCTGCAGTCCGCTCAGGGAGTTGTAGCGGCGTTCGACGCCCGAAATGGCGTCCGAGGCCCGCAGGGCGGCCGCGCTGGTCGACGCGAGCATGCCTCCGATCAGAAGGAAACCGAGCAGGAATACAGTGCGACGCATGGGCAAGGGGGCGGCGGATCGAGCCCAGACGGACACCCGCTGAGTTCAGTATACGGGGATGGTCGCGTTCAACGTCGCAACATCTTGCGGATGCCGCGCGTGGCTTGTCGTATCCGGTGCTCGTTCTCGACCAGCGCGAACCGCACGTACCCGCCACCCTCGGGACCGAAGCCGATGCCTGGCGAAACTGCGACGAGTGCGTCGTCCATGAGTCTGCGGGCGAACGCGAGTGATCCCTCGGCAGCGTAGCGGTCGGGGATCTTCGCCCACACGAACATCGTGGCCTTCGGCGGCTCGACCTCCCAACCGCCTTTGCCCAACCCGTCGATGAGCGCGTTGCGTCGAGCCGCGTACATCTCCGCAGTCTTCGTCGTGAAGTCCTCGCAGTGTCGCAGGGCGATGATCGAGGCGATCTGGATGGGCTGGAACATGCCGTAGTCCAGATAGCTCTTGATTCTCCCCAGCGCGTGGATCATCTCGGGATTCCCCATGCAGAATCCGACTCGCCAGCCGGGCATGCTGTAGCTCTTGGACATCGAGAAGATCTCGACGCCGACTTCCTTGGCGCCCTCGATCCTCAGCATCGACGGTGCTCGGTAGCCGTCGAAGGTAATGTCGGCGTAGGCGAAGTCATGCACCAGCATCGTGCCGTGCCGATGCGCCCAGTCCACAAGGGGACGGAAGAAGTCCAGCTCCACGCACTGGGTGGTGGGGTTGTGGGGAAAGCTGGTCAGCACCATGGCCGGCTTCTTGCCAGGTCCGCGGTAGAGGTCCTCGACGCGAGAGAGGAATTCTTCGGGCGAGGGCATCGGAATGGCCACCTGCTCGCCGTCCGCCATGACGACGCCCCACTGGTGGATGGGATACGACGGATCCGGCATCGCGACGATGTCGCCCGGGCCGATGGTGGCGAAGGTCAGGTGCGCCAGCGCGTCCTTCGACCCCATCGTGGCGATCGCCTCGCGGTCGGGGTCCAGCGTCACACCGTGCTTTGCTTGGTACCGCTTGCAGATCTCCTCGCGCAGGCGCGGTATGCCGCGCGACAGAGAGTAGCGGTGGTTGCGCTTGTCGCGAGCCGACTCGGCCAGCTTGTCAACGACCACATCGGGCGTCGCGCCGTCCGGGTTGCCCATGCCGAGGTCGACGACATCGAGCCCCTGACTCCGGGCTTGGCCCCGCATCTCGTTGATCTCCGCAAAAACGTACGTCGGCAGCTTGCCGATGCGGTGAAACGGGACGCCGTCGAACAGCCCCATCGCCCCATTTTCGCAGACGGTCCTACATGGTCATTCGGCTGGCGCATGCACGGTCGGTGAGGTCGAGTCTGGACACTCGCTGAGTTGCGCCCTGCGTTCCCCTTGGTCTCCCTGCCATGCTTGAAGCAGAGGTGCTGCGGACAAGCGCCTGCCGAGCAATGGAAGAGCAATTGGACCAGCTGTTCGGGACCCCGGACCTGTTCGCGATCTGCGGACCTTGCGTGATCGAATCGCCGGAGCACGCTTTGTCGACCGCGCGGGCGGTCGCTGCAGCCGGACGGACAGCTGGTGTTCCGATCGTCTTCAAGGCGTCGTTCGACAAGGCCAATCGCACCAGCGTGTCGTCCTATCGGGGCCCCGGCATGGCGCTCGGCCTCGAAGTACTCGCGGCGGTGCGTGCGGAATGCGGCAGGCCAGTTCTGACGGACATCCACGAGCCTGATCAGGCTGAGGCGGTAGCGGAGGTCTGTGATGTCCTGCAGATACCCGCGTTTCTGTGCAGGCAGACTGACTTGCTCATCGCGGCAGGCCGGACCGGTTGTGTCGTGAACATCAAGAAGGGCCAGTTCCTGGCCCCCGGAGACATGCGCTACGCGGTCGACAAGGTGACCTCTACGGGCAATGAGCGGATCCTGCTCACCGAACGTGGGTCCAGCTTCGGGTACCGCAACCTTGTCGTGGACTTCCGCGGGGTCGTGGAGATGCGGTCCCTGGGCTTTCCAGTGGTATTGGATGTGACCCACAGCCTGCAGCTGCCTGGTGCCCAGGGAGGTTCAACGGGCGGGCTGCCGCAGTACATCGAGCCGCTTGCGCGGGCCGGAGCTGCCGTCGGAGTGTCGGGACTGTTCTGCGAGGTCCACGAGGATCCACCGCGCGCTCTCTCCGACGGTGCGAACGCACTCCGACTTGACCTGCTGCCCAGCCTGTTCCGAAGCGCGCAAGCGTTGCACCGCTGCGCACTCGGGCTCCCGAGCGAGGCGAGAGCGTCCGCTACTTGAGGGACAGGCCCCCGTCCACCGCCAGCACTTGTCCGGTCACGAAGTCCGGTCCGGTGAGCAGCTGCTCCACCACCTGGGCGATCTCGTCGCCCGTGCCGTGCCGACCTGCCGGCGTGATGCGGACGAGGTGGGCGATGTCGTCTGGCATTTCCTCGTCAAAGTGGATGACACCCGGAGCTACGCTGTTCACGCTGATCTGCGGTGCCCACGCCTTCGCCAGCGTGCGAGTGAGCATCACTACGCCCGCCTTTGACGCGCAGTACGGCGCGTAGCCGGCCCACGGGCGGAGGCCGCCCAGCGAACTAAGGTTGACGATCCTGCCGCCTCCGTGCTCCAGCATCAGCTTGGCTCCCTGCTGGCAGCAGAAGAAGGTGGCTTTCAGGTTCACGTCGTGGATTGCGTCCCAGTCGCTCTCGTCGGCCTCGAGCGGGTCGGCAGCGCGGAACACGCCCGCGTTGTTGACGAGGCAGTCGAGGCGGCCGTAGGCCTGCTGGATTCCTTTGAACAGGGTGCGGATCTGGTCCACGCACGCGAGATCGGCCTGAAACACCCGACCGCCGCAATCACGGGCCGTGGCTAGCGCGTCGGACTCCGAATTCCGGTAGTGCACTGCCACCTGTGCGCCTTGGCGGGCTAGGCGCAGGGCCACGGCGCGTCCAATCCTGTGCGCCGCGCCAGTAACAGCTACGACTTTGCCTTCGAGCGAGTTCATGGGCCGGACCAAGGTCATCTGACGCCCAGCTGGCGTAATACCATACCTGGTCGCACTCGAACGGAATCCAAGTCAGCTTCGACATGGCCAGTTCCTGCGGACAAGGCTACGCGATGCGGCCCTGCAGAAATTTGGCTGCCCTGTTGCCTGCGCATCAGCCCGGCACAGACCGCCATGCAGAGGGCGAGCTCCGCTTCCACGTGCATCCCTGCCGGATGGTTTCGAAGCTCCGCAGCTCCTGCGCACAGTCGACAGAAACCGCTCAGCGGTAGCAGCGTGCAGGAATGATGTTCCGACCTGCAAGAGTGCCCCGGTCGACGTGATGGGCGAGAGCATTGCCTCCAAGTCAGCGGCTACCTTGACACCCCACTTCTTCTCGGCCAAGGTCACAAGCAGGTCCTTCTGGCCCTGGGCATAGGCCTGCGCGATGAGGTTGGCCAGCTCGACCTCCTCGGACGTGATTGCGTTGTAGTCCGGCATTGCTGTCAAGTCCTCCAGATTCGTTAGCTGTGCCCGCACCAGCGGCGGCACCTCCGAACCCGCGTGGGCAGCACGACCTCTCCTACCAGTCGCATGATCGCTTGCTGCAGCGACCCGCCTTCCTGCCCCGCCAGCAACCTCTGCACTCGGCTCCCCATGTCCGCCACCTCCGCCGCTGATCCCCGCAGGAGCCGGAACACCGCGTCGCTCAGGTTCAGCGGCTCCAGGTCCAGGTCCTTCTCGTGGCAGGCCTGCACCAGCGTGCACTCGATCCCCAGCTGGCGCGCCGCCACGTCCTCCGGGCAGGGCATGTACAGGTCGCTCAGCCGCAGGCTCCAGTCCCACCGCTCGCGGCCCGTGTACAGCACCACCGCCTCCACCGGCGGGAGCTGGCCGGGCCGCACCCGCCCCTGCCTGATCTCCGCCTGCAGCGTCAGCCCGACATAGACCGCCATGCAGAGGGTGAGCCCCGCCTCCACGTGCGTTCCTGCCGGATGGCTGCGAAGCTCCGATCAGATCTTGCGCACTCTCGACAGGAACTGCTCTGCGGTGGCAGCGAGCAGGATTGATGTTCCGACCTGCTCGAGTGCCTCGGCCGATGCGATGGGAGCGAGAATCCCCTCCAGGTCAGCGGCCACTTTGCCACCCCATTTCCGCCCGGCCAAGGTCACAAGAAGGCCCTTCTGGCCCTCCGCCTTGCCCTCCGCCTTGCCCTCCGCCTTGCCCTGGGCGATGAGTTTGGCCCGCTCGGCCTCCTCGAACGTGATTGCGTAGTTGTCCAGCATGGGTGTCAAGTCCTCCAGATTCGTTAGTTTCGCCCGCTCCGACTCCGGCAGCATTCGGGCCCGCGTCGGCAGCACGACCTCCTGCACCAGTCGCGTGATCGCTCCTAGCAGCGACCTGTCTTCCGGCCCCGCCAGCCGCCGCTGCAGCCGGCTCGCCACGTCCGCCACCTCCGCCCGCGACCCCCGCAGGAGCCGGAACACCGCGTCGCTCAGGTTCAGCGGCTCCAGTCCCACGGCTCGCGGCCCGTGTACAGCACCACCGCCTCCACCGGCGGGAGCTGGCCGGGCTCCACCCGCCCCTGCTGGACCTCCGTCTGCAACGTCAGCCCGGCGCAGACCGCCATGCAGAGGGCGAGCTCCGCTGCCACCTGCATTCCCGCCGGATGGCTTCGAAGCCCCGATCAGATCTTGCGCACTCTCGACAGGAACTGCTCTGCGGTAGCAGCGAGCAGGATTGATGTTCCGACCTGCTCGAGTGCCTCGGCCGATGCGATGGGAGCGAGAATCCCCTCCAGGTCAGCGGCCACTTTGCCACCCCATTTCCGCCCGGCCAGGGTCACAAGAAGGCCCTTCTGGCCCTCCGCCTTGCCCTCCGCCTTGCCCTCCGCCTTGCCCTGGGCCTTGCCCGCCGCCTTGCCTTGGGCGAGGAGCTTGGCCCGCTCGGCCTCCTTGAACGTGATTGCGTTGTTGTCCAGCATTGCTGTCAAGTCCTCCAGATTCGTTAGTTTCGCCCGCTCCGACTCCTCCAGCTCCGGGGCCCGCGTCGGCAGCACGACCTCTTGCATCAGTCGCGTGATCGCTTTCCGCAGCGAACTGTGTTCCGGCCCCGCCAGCCGCCGCTGCAGCCGGCTCGCCACGTCCGCCACATCCGCCGGCGCCCCCCGCAGGAGCCGGAACACCGCGTCGCTCAGGTTCAGCGGCTCCAGGTCCAGGTCCCGCTCGTGGCAGGCCTGCACCAGCGTGCACTCGATCCCCAGCTGACGCGCCGCCACGTCCTCCGGGCAGGGCATGTACAGGTCGCCCAGCCGCAGGCTCCAGTCCCACGGCTCGCGGCCCGTGTACAGCACCACCGCCTCCACCGGCGGGAGCTGGCCGGGCCGCACCCGCCCCTGCCTGACCTCCGCCTGCAGCGTCAGCCCGACATAGACCGCCATGCGCAGGGGCATCGCCCATTCCACCGTCGACTGCAACTCCAGCATGACGACCACGTACTGCGGGCTGCCGTCGTCCAGCTCCAGCCGCCACGCCAGGTCGCCGCGGCGCCGGTCGAGCCGGTCGCTCACGTGCTCCGTCCCCACCGGCTCCAGCGTCGAGAAGTTGGCCCGCTCGACCCAGCTCTTCCCGACGAAGCCCCGGATGAAGTCGGCCATCATCCGGGGCTCCGAGAAGACGTTCTTGAACGCGCCGTCGTGATCCATCCTGCCGCTCATGCGGCCCGCGCGCCGCGGACCACTTTCATCCTACTCCCGCCTGCTCCCCTCTGTGGTGCTGCAGCACCAGTCCGGCAATCCATCGCCTCCTCGCGTCAAGCCAGTGCGGGCAGGCTGCGCCGGAACGGCGCGGCTGCCAACACTGCTCCGCAATGTCCGCAGCGAAGTCCACGGGAACGCGACCTGCAAGGGGAGGTGCAGCGGAACAGTCGCCGGTTGATGGTGGCGGGCATCCGAATGCTCGCTTCCAGCGACGGAAGCTCCTGTACCTGCGTTCGCGGAACGACCAGCGGAGGGCGAGCTCCGCCTCCGCGCGCATTCCCGCCGGAAAGCCTCCAAACGCCAATCGAGCCCTGCAGACAATCGACAGGCACTGCTCGGCTGCGGCAGCGTGCAGGCGTAATATCCCGACCTGCGCGAGTGCGTCGGCCGATGCGATGGGAGCGACCATTCCCTCCAGGTCAGCGGCTACGCCGACACCCCGAATTCTGCTCGGCCTGAGGCACAGGAACGACCTTCTGGCCCCGCGCCTCGCCCTAGGCGATGAGCGGGCCCACTAAGACTCCTCGAATGTGATTGCGTCGATGTCCAGCACTGCTCTGTCAATCACTTCAGATTTGTTCGCTGTACCAGCACTGACTGCGGCAGTTGCGGGGCGCACGTCGGCAGCACGACCTCTCCCACTAATCTCGTGATCGCTTTCAGAAGCGACCTGCCTTCCCGGAACCGCCGCCGCCCGCAGGCAACGTCATTCGGTCAGAAGTCTCTGTTTCCCTACGAAACTCATCCCTTCAGCCGGCGATGAAGGCTGGGACAACCGCTTGATAGCGCCACGAGGGAAAAGCGGAGGTGGGGAGATGTTCGGAGATGGATGCCGCGGAGACGGGGCGCTGCCCTGCCTGTCTGGTTGGCCCGGCACCTCGTCAGCTGCCTTGCGGTCAGAACGCGTCGACGGCGGCTGGCGGCGGCTGCATGTCGTCAGACCCGCGTCGGCCAGCAGGCCAAGGAGCCCAGGACGGACTGGCTGGTGAAGATGGCCCGCAAGCCGAGCACCTCCGAGGGGTGGGAGAAGTACAGACTGAGACGGCAGACCGTCGAACCGGTCCTTGGAGTCATCAAGTCCGACAAGCTGCTAGCTCGGTCTGCAAGTTGAGCTCCATGCCTCAACTCTGGTCATTGCCACTTGCCAGCAGGCTGGATCGGGAAGGATCGCAGACGAGTGCGAGAGTGCAGCTGGCGTTCCACCCGTTTGCGCTGGCGGCAACGGACGATCGAAAATGGCCTTTGACGAGGCACATGCGCGCAAAGAGTCGTCCCCGATGCCGCGCCAATGGCATTTTCCGTCGACAGGGTTCCCGAAGTCGTTCAAGACAAGGATGGTGGTCGTTGGTGAGAAGAAGGTCGGCACTCCGCAAGAGGCGCATTGCTCCACGAACGGCGCTTTGGATCTCGTGCGGAACAACAAGGATCCCTTCTACGAACGAGAGCTGAACGACTTCCGACTCCTGTTCGAATTGCGGGCAATCAGCGTAGGCGCTCCGATGCGCTTCAAGGGCTCCCAGTGAGATTCGGTTCGTAAGGACGACTAGGTATGGAGCGTCAACGAATCAGACGGGCAAGTTCCTGCGACGAGTTGATGGAAGTGGATGTGTGGGTGCCCTGTTCTTGCGATCGGCATCATGGGGAGTTCATATGACCAAGGTTGATCTCGGCGTTGACGTGAGCGGTGGTCGCTTCTCGACGATCCTTGCGGATCCACCTTGGAGGTTCACCAACCGAACCGGGAAGATGGCTCCCGAGCACGGGAGGCTGAAGCGCTATCAGACGATGGACATCGACGAGATTTGCAAGCTGGACGTCGCCACACTCGCCAACGACAACAGTCACTTGTATCTGTGGTGTCCGAACGCATTGCTTCCGTACGGGTTTCGCGTCATGGAGGCTTGGGGGTTCGACTACAAGGCCAACTTGGTCTGGTACAAGATTCGGAAGGACGGCGGGCCCGACGGAAGAGGTGTCGGGTTCTATTTTCGGAACGTCACGGAGATCCTGCTCTTCGGAGTGCGGGGCAGATTGCGTACCCTCGCGCCTGGCCGCAGGCAGGTGAACATGATCCGGTCCAGGAAGCGCGAGCACTCACGCAAGCCTACGGAGTCCTATCGTGTCATTGAGGACTGCAGTCCGGGTCCGTACCTGGAAATCTTTGCGCGTGAGGTGAGACCAGGCTGGGTGCAGTGGGGGAACGAGTTGGGCGAAGCCATCTCAAGCTACGCTGCAGGGTACTCTCACAGCGACGAGTCCAGGGCAGAGCCGAAGGCTGCCTCACCGGTCGTCGCCCCTCTGTAAAGCGGCAGCCGTCCACTCCAGCCAGAACCTAGGCTAGGTTCCAGACCCTGATCGCCGCCCACGCGGCGACATCCGCCAGTGCGCGGTGCGCCGACCGCCGCTTGGTTGGCCATCCCTCGCGGGTCGATGTCTGCGCACCCCCGTTCGGCTGCCCGTCGCGGGTTTCACGGCTCCGGGTAGCCACCCACAGCGTTCGCACCCAATCGCAACCAAGAGGGACCTCTTCGCGGGCTTCAAACGGATCGTCGGTGGCAGCGGAGGCCCCGGATGCCGCTCGCATGCGATGGGGCTACGATAGCGATACTGGCCTAGGCGGCAGCCTGCGTACCAGTTCGCGCTGTGAACAAGTTCATCATGATCGGGCCGCAAGGTGCAGGCAAGGGGACCCAGTCCCAGCTCTTGGCCAAAGGCTTCGGGTTTGTGCACATCTCCATCGGGGAGATCTTCCGCTGGCACGTCGACCAGCACACGAAGCTCGGCTCGCAGTTGACTCGCATCATGAGCCAGGGGAGCCTAGTGTCCGACGACATCGTCGAGGTCGTGGTCCGTGAGCGCCTCGAGATGCATGACTGGCGCTACGGCTTCGTGCTGGACGGGTTCCCGCGCACCTACCAGCAGGCGATGTATCTGTTCGAGAACTGGAACCTGGACCGCGCCATCTACCTCGATCTCGACGATGCCGCCGTGCGCGAACGCGTCATGCAGCGTGCGCGTGTCGGCGAGGGAAGCGGGTTCACGAAGCGCGCCGACGACAATCCCGAGGCCCTGCGTCGACGGCTCGATCAGTACCACGCCAAGACCAGTCCTCTGCTCGCTCTGTTCGAGAAACGAGGCATCCTGCTCCGCGTCGATGCTAGCCGTTCGATCGAAGCCGTGCACCGCGAAGTCGTTAACGGCATAGGTCTAGGCTCGACCGGGAAGCCTGTCTTCAGCCAGTTACGCCCTCCGATGGCCATCGCAGGCTGACAGCGGCCGGCCAGCTCTACCGGTTCCGGGATCTCCCGGATCGCCCGAACCCGCTTGGCGCCTGCGTCGCACCGAAGCCGCCAGACCTACGCGAACGCTCCGACAACGGAACGTTCTGCGAGGGCATCCCACCCCTCGACTGGCCCGTCTCGTCCACCTCCTCGCGGTAGTCGAAGACAAACTCCCATTCGGCGTAGCTTCGCTTGCCGCTGTACTGTCTCACGCCTTGGCCCTCCGACTTGCTCGCGACGCCAGCGATGCCACGCTCGAACGTCGTTGGGCCCGACACGCCCAAGGCCATGCCTCGACCGACACCCGGTCCCAGATCCGTACGCGGGGTCGTCAGTGTGCGATTGATCATCTGCAACGCAGTCGAGCCGACTTGGACGTTTCCACCGCTGCCTTGACCACCTCCTAATGGCATGGCGTTCGCCGTGCTGGGTGTTCCTTGATTCGCTGCTCCGAACGGTTGGCCGTCGGGCCCCACTTGGCTTCCCGGTGCGAACGGATCGCCCCCCGCATTCATCGCGTTCTGCTCCAGCAGCGACCGTTGCATGGCGGCGAGCCGTCGCGGGTCGTTCTCGTCCATCGGAACTTGGCTTGGCAGCATCATGTAGTAGTCGGATTCCTCCGTCGGCTCCAGGTCCCCGGTCGGCCTCTCGACCTGGTCCGCGTCGTATCCGAAACCTGCGTTGTATCGGCCCCTGGCCGCCGTCAGATCGGGTGCTGCGGTAGTCCGCGCCACAGCCGCTTGGTTGCGCTGAACCGGCAGTGGGTTCCCCATCGCATCGACGAGCGGTTGTTCTGGAATCGCCGGTGCAGTCTGCCGACCCTGCGAATCGAACCCGAGTCCGGCTACACCGACCGCTGTTGCTCCGAGCCCTGGACCACCTAGCCCTGACCCCGCCGGGCCCGACTGCGAGCCGGGACGGTCCTCCTCCAAGTCGAAGAGCCGAGAGTCTTCGAACCGACCGTCGGTGCCCATGTGGATCAGCCGCCACTCGCCGTCCTCGGCAAAGGGATCCGCGTAGAGCCTCCTGAGGTACCGGACCCCTTCCGTCTCCTCGAGGTCCGAGAATTCGCGCGGGTACTTGCCGTGCGCCGTGAAGTAGAGCTTGATGGCGCGCTTGTACTGCTCTCCACGCTCGATCAGCTGGCTGTCCTTCACGCGCTGGGCCTGCATCGCCATGCGGGGAATGGCCAGCGCCATGGCTGCGAGCAGCACCGAAGAGCTTGCAAGCAGAGCGATCAGGACGTAGCCGTCCTCCCCCCCGCCCAACGACCGATGTCTCATCGCTTCCCGTCCAGTGCCAGTGTGAAGGCCTGTTCCGCCTGCCGGTCAGTCAAAACGAGTGCCTCCTCGCCGATCTGGCCAATGACGTATCGGTCTTGGACCACCGAACCCTCGGCCACCATGAGAATCTCCTCGCCGTCCAACAGGAACCCTCGCTGTTCGGCCCCATCATCGTCCCGCGCCATGCCGTAGTACTTCCAGGATGGTGGCCGGGCAGGTGGCTTTTGGACGCGACGCTCAGGGGGTGGCTGCGGGGCAGTCGCTCGTGCGGCCTTTCGTAAGTCGGACTCCAAGCGGGCTTGAGCTTGGCGCGCCTCGGTCTCCGTCACCTTTGGCACGGGTGGTGGCTTTGGCCGTCCGAAGTTGAACAGGTCCCGCTCCACGGTCGGGGCCTCGATCTGCTTGAGGCTCTCGAGCAGATCGGTGCGGAGCCGAAAGTCCGCCTTGAGCGGATCAGGCGCGTCCTCCGACCGACGGCTGCCCACTCGAGGGCGGAACCGGCCTCGTTGCACTGTCGCTGGTGCCGAAGCGCTCTCGCTCGGCGTCTCCGGCTGAGCTGTCGTCGATTGCGGTGGGGTGCTGGGCCGAGGGGCATTGGGTTGGGGACCGCTCAGGAATTGCACGTAGACCACCACTGCCAGCACCCCCACGGCGATGCCCAACTGCATCAGGGACTTCTTGTTCGCGCCGAGTTCCATGGTCCCTACAAGTCCCGCACGAGGAGGTCAAAGCGCATGTTGATCAGCAGTTCGCCCGCTGGACCATCTGATCTCGGCCCTGCGCCAAGTGACCCGACGATGAAGAACAGGTCGGCGCGGTCCAGGCGGTAGAGCAGCTGGACGAGGCTCTCGTACCGACCGCGGAAGTTGGCGTCAACCGCCAGCATCGCGTACTCGTCGCTGCCCTCGATGCTCTCGACCGAGTAGCGTGCCTCGCGAATCTCGACGCCGGACTCGCCCGCGGCCTCACCGAGTTCGCTCAGCAGAGTCGAATACGCCGTTCTCCGCGGCAGCGCGATCTGGTCCACGAGCGTGGTCCCGCCGACATCCGCTTCCGAGACGCGTTGCGCAGCTTCGCGCACGCCGACCGCGCCCTGCTGCGCCTGGGCCAACTGACGCTCCAGTGCACGGACGCGCTCCTGCGCAGCGCGCTCGCTGTTGCGGACCGGGCGGACCGCAAGGGCGTAGAACCCTATGTCAAACAGGGCAAGGCCCGCGATGGCCACAAGGGCCGTGCGTGGCCGGACCCGCCGATAAAACGGCCCGGCGAGCATCGCACCGCCGCTACGGTCGCTGGACATACTCCATCGCAAGCTGGTATCGAAACGTCGGATCGCCATCGTCCGGAGGTGCGCTGCCGCGCAGCGCAGGCGATCCGAACTGCGCCGAGCCCTCGAGTGTCCTGAGGAATTCGATGAAGTCGGCCGGCTCCTTTGCGCTGACCGTCATGTCGAGCAGCACCGTGTCGCCGTAGGCCACTTCCGGTTGCAGCGCCAGGATCCGCACGGACGGTGGCAGGACCTCCTCCAGGTCCAGGAACGTCCGCGTCCAGGAGACGCCCTTGCGGACCAGCAGCTCATTGAGGAATTCCGTGCGCTCTAAGATCGCGATCGTGCCCGGATCCCGAACCTTGGCGTTCGCCGCTGCCACAGTCTCGGCCAGCTTGGCTTGCTCCGCCTGCAGGATCCGCTCCCTTGCGAGCAGCGTCTGCGGAGTCTCGCCGGTTGTGATGCGCTCGACTGCGAAGTTGACTGCGATTCCGAGCAGGACGAGAGCCACACCGCAGGCTACTCCGAAGAATGCACGTTCCCCACCGCCGGGGTTCGTGGCTAGGTTGAGGCTCGCGAAGGGAGCTTCGCGCACGGGCCTCCATCTCGGGAGCTCAACCATGGATGTAGCCCTCTAGGCCGACGGCGTCCGCCACACTGTCCGAGAGTGGCGCAACAGGGTGGTCCATCGTCGTTGGCAGAACGTCCAGCAGCTGCCTGAGCAGGTGCTCCGGCGCCGACACCCGCACCCCCGTCACCGGCCTTTCAAAGCGCTCCTCGACGTAGGCCAACGTCGGAAAGAGGTCTGACAGGATCTCATCGACCGGATCTCCGTCCTCAGTCGTGCGCTCCACCGGACGGGGGATCTGGCGGACCATGAGGACCGAACGCTTCTCGACCGCGGCCATGGTCATCAGCTGCGGCCCGAGCCTCACCGCCAGCACCATCTCCGGATCCTGGATCAGATTGAGAGCTTCGGCCGTCGCCAGGCCCACGTACTTCGGAAGCAGGCCCACCCGGTCGAACGGGTCCTCCCAGGCGCTGACCGCTCTCGTCGACACCGCGGTGGCAAGAACGCGCACGGGTGCCCCGTTCGACTGCTGGCGGAAGGCAATCCGCGCCGTGCGGGGGTCGAACGGCAGGCCATCGCCGAGACGCTCCGCGACAGCGGCCACCCGCTCGCGGCCGCGCCGGGGAAGGGAATCGAGCTCGATCACAGCGAGGCGGCTGTCGGTGTCAGAAAGGAGCACGGCGACATCCGGCGCCGGAACCGGCTGCAGCTCCTGGAGCATGTCGTCGATGATGGCTGTCGCTCCGTCGGGATCCCCCACCGCTGTCGACGTGAACACCCGCTGCGTCCGGGCCTGCACTGCCTGGCCTGCCCTGCGTGCGCCGTACAGCACACCGTCCCCGACCTCGAACACCAGTGCCGGTGGAGCGTCGGGCAGCAGCCGGTCGAGCGCTTCGAGCCAGGATCCCATCGTCAGTCGATGAACGTGACCTTGTCGATCTCGCGCAGAGTGGTGATGCCTGCGCGGACGCGCTGAACTGCGGATTCCCGCAGGGTGCGCATGCCCTCGTTCCGCGCTGCGCGGGCGATTTCCGAGCTGGGCCGCCGCGCCAGAATCAGCTCGCGGATGTTGTCCGACATGTCCAGCAGCTCGTGGATGGCCGTCCTGCCCCGGAAGCCCGTGCCCGCGCACTCCATGCACCCCCGCCCCTCGACGAAGTCGAACTCCGACCAGCTCGTGTCGGTCAGGTTCGACGCCGCCAGTCGCTCGGGAGGGTAGCGGCGCCTCACGCGACAGTGCGCGCAGATCACCCGTACCAGTCTCTGCGCCAGGACGCAATTGAGCGCGGAGACGAAGTTGTACGGCTCCACGCCCATGTTGAGGAATCGTCCCAACACGTCCACGACGTTGTTCGCGTGCACCGTCGTGAACACCAGATGGCCAGTCAGTGCGGACTGCACCGCAATCTGCGCCGTCTCGGCGTCGCGAATCTCGCCGACCATGATCTTGTCCGGGTCATGACGCAGAATGGATCGCAGTCCCCGCGCGAACGTAAGCCCTTTCTTCTCGTTGATCGGGATCTGGGTGATGCCGTGCAGCTGGTACTCCACCGGATCCTCGATCGTGACGATCTTGTCCTCGTCGCTCTGGATCTCGCTCAGGGCGGCGTACAGCGTGGTGGTTTTGCCTGATCCGGTAGGCCCCGTGACGAGCACCATGCCGTACGGTTCGCGGATGTAGTGCGCGAAGCGCTCCTGCTCCTGCGGCGCGAATCCCACGACGTCCAGCGAGAGGCGCTTGAACTGCTCGCCCATCGACTCCTTGTCGAGGATCCGCAGCACGGCGTCCTCGCCGAACACCGTCGGCATGATCGAGACACGGAAGTCGATCTGGCGGCCCCTGTACCGAATCCGGAACCGACCGTCCTGCGGTACGCGGCGCTCAGCGATGTCGAGCTCGCTCATCACCTTGATGCGGGACAGGATCGTCTCGTGCCGGTCCTTCGCGATTGGTGACATCGCGTGGTGCAGCACGCCGTCGATGCGGTACTTGATCGCTACGTCGGAGTTCCGGGTCTCGATGTGGATGTCGCTTGCGCGGCGTTCCAGCGCGTTGTAGATCGTGGTGTCGATCAGCTTGATGACGGGTGCGACATCGCTTTCGCCCGTCAGATTTTGGATGGACAGCGTATCGCCCGCTTCCTCGGCGACACTCTCGTCCAGGGTGAATGCCTCGGTCGCCTCGTCCAGCACCCGCTGGGACTGGTCGGTCTTGTTGAGCAGCTCGCTGATCTGACCCTTCGTCGCGACCGAGATGCGCAGTCGCTTGCCTAGTCGGAACGCAATCTCGTCGAGCTGGGTGAGCTGCGTAGGATCCGAGACCGCGATCTCGAGCGTCCCGTTCTGCTCGCGGATCGGCACGAAGTGGAGCCGGTACATCCGCTCCACCGGGATGGAATGGAATACGTTGCTGTCGATCTGGACGGTGTCGAGGTCGAGGAACGGGTAGCGGTACCGGGCCGCTACCTCCCTCGCGACGTGCTCGTCCGCGTTGCCCTTCGGAGCCGTAGTGGTGTCCGTCGCAGCCATGGCTGTGCGCAATAGCGCCTGTGATGCTAGACGCGCAGGCTGCAGAGAGCGTGTACTACAGCGGCGGTGCCGGTCTCAGAACTGCTCCGCCAGGCTGAATATCGGCAAGTACAGTGAGATCAGCACGAAGGCGACGAAGAGGCCCATGCCGATCATGATCGTCGGCTCGATCAGGCTCAGCAGTGCGGCCGACTTCGTGCGCACCTCCTCGTCGAAGAATTCGGCGACCGACGTCAGCATCTGAGGCAGTGCGCCAGTGCGCTCGCCGACGCGGACCATCTCGACCGCCAGATTGGGGAACGCCTCGGTCCCGGCGAGGCTCGCGGCCAGCGACTGTCCTTCGCGGACTTGTTCGCGAACATGGACGAGCGAACGGCGCAGCAGGCTGGAGGCCATCGACTCCCCGGTGGTCTCCAGGGCCCGGATCAGCGGAAGTCCACCCGCGAGCAGGGTGCTGAGCAGGCGCGAGAGCTGTGCCGTTTGGTAGCGGATCCAGAGCGGGCCGACCAGTGGCGTGTGGAGAATGAGTCGCTCGATGCGCTCGCGGAACGCCGGGCGTCTCGAGAGCCAAATCACACCACCAACGACGATCCCCAACAGGGAGATCCAGGTCAAGGCGTTGTCCCGCGCGATGACGCCCAGATCCACTAGCACCTGCGTTGACAGCGGGAGTGCGGCGTCCATGGTTATGTAGAGCTGCGCGAACTCCGGCACCACGAACGTGATCAGGAACGCCACCAGCACGATGACGAGCAGAACCAAGATGCTCGGATAGATGAGCGAGAGCAGCAGCTTCTTGCGGATCGCGAGGCTGAGCTTCTGGTAGCTCACGTACCGCTCCAGCACCGAGTCCAGGGATCCCGAGCGCTCGCCGGCGAGGATCGAAGTCACGTAGATCGGCGGGAACACGCCGCGCTCGGCAAACGCCTGCGATGTCGGCATCCCCTTCTGGACAGCCTCACGGACAGCGGTGAGGTGACCTGCGAGCGTCTTATTGCGCAAGTTCCCGCAGAGCAGCTCGAGGGAGTGCGGGATCGGCATGCCCGCACGGATGAGCGCTAGGAACTGTTCGTTGAAGACGACGAACTGCTCCAGGTTGACCTTGTCGGTCGATCCGGATTGGACGGCCCGCGTGGTGTCGGGCTGCGACGGCGGTGGTGCGGGCACAGGGCTCTGCTAGTGAAGGACGCGCGGAGTCCTGTGCACGTGCAGTCGCTCAGAACGAGAAGCGCAGGCCCAGCTGTATTTGGCGGGCCTGGCCTGCCGCGAGCGATCGGCCGAACGTCGGCTGTCCGAACGTGCGTTCGGGCAGCCCGAAGTTCACGCGATTCCCGAGATTGAACATCTCCCAGCGGATCTCGGCCGTGACCGCCTCCGTGAGCTTCAGCGCCCGTACCACGGCCAGGTCGACGCTCACCGTGGACGGTCCCGTCAGGATGTTGCGGCCGGCGTTGCCGAAGCTGAACGGGTCCGGCATGGCGAATGCCGCCTCGGAGAAGAACTGGCCGGTGGCCGGTCTCGATGGCGTCCCTATCAGGTGCGGTCGGTCGGATCCGAAGATGCCGCCCGTGTTGCCCGTGTTGGAGTTGTCGATCGCCAGCTGCGGAGTCAGCGGCCTGCCGCTCCCGTAGGCAGCGATGGCGTAGGTCCGCCAGCCACTCAGCACCTTGTGCCGCAGCGGGGAGGTGAGCTCGGCGGCGATGGAGAGGCGATGGCGCTGGTCGAAGTTCGAGAGGCCGCGTTCAGCCCGAAAGTCGTGACTGTTCTGGGGAAAGGACTGGTCGCCCGACGATGCGAGGAACGCCGACACGTCGTCGATCGACTTGGACCACGTGTAGGCGGCGCGGAATCCGGTGTGCCGCGCGAAGCGGCGTTCCAGCGAGAACACGCCCGAATGGTAGGTCGACGACGCCCCCGACTCGAACAGCACGATGTTCGCGTACCCCGGAGTGGGCCGCCGCAGGTCGACGGGGCCGTCGCCCGGCGCCGGCTGGTTGAGGTTGCGTCGCCGCAGGAGCTTGGAGCCCTTGGCTGCGATGTAGGAGGCACGCCCTGTAACCCGTCCCGGAAGTCCCCGCTCGAGGCCCACGTTCCAGCGCTGAACGTAGCCATTGCGGTAGTCGGGCTGCAGCGCGTTGACCGACGCCGGTGGCGTGAAGCCTCCGCCAGAGAACGGGTCGGCCAGATTGGGCAGGGAGACCGCCGAAGGGAAGAAGATCTGCAGGTCGAAGTACGGCGGATTGAAGTACAGGCCGGAGTTGGCCTCGAGGACCGTGGAGTCGTGGTGCACGCCGTACGCTACCCGCAGCACGAGGCTGTCGTCCAGGTTCCAAGCGATTCCGATGCGCGGCCCCAGGTTGTTGCGGTCCGGGCTGTATCCGGCACGCCCGAGAGTGGTCTCGCCAGGCCGGACCAGTTGGTTGGAGGCTAGGTCGAACTGGGAGAACCGGTCGTCGGCGTCGTACGCCGGCGCGTTGTACTCGTAGCGCACCCCGAGGCTCAGTGTCACGCCGGGGGCTACGGTCCAGTCGTCCTGCACGTAGCCGTTCCAGAACCTCGCCCTCTGACGGAAGTCGTTGTCGACCTGCGTGCGGATGCTGAAGGTCGGGAAGCCCAGCAGCAGGTCCGCGACCGGGTGCTGGGAGATGGCGCCGAGGAAGTTGAACTGTCCACGCCCGAACAGGCCCTGTGCGCCGTCGATGGCGACCAAGCGAATCTCACCACCCCACTTCAAGGTGTGGTTCCGTCGGACAAGGGTGAGGCTCTGCGCAACGTGAACCGTGTCGCTCACGCGCGCGATGGGAAGAGCGGTGTCGTCCGAGAGAGAGGCGAAGCCCGCCACGTTGATGCTTGGGAATCCAACGTGGCGGGGATCTTCGGAAAGGCCGGGAATCCCGATCTCCGCCGCAATGTCGTGTCCCACGTTCTGGTGCTGGACCGTCCGGCGGAGGCGGTTCAGTCCTGCTCTTGCCTCCAGCAAGATCGAAGGAGAGAAGGCGTGCGTGAACGAGCCGGCGATTTGGTGGCCCCGGTCGAGCGTGAAGCTGCCGAACCCGGGCACATCGCTGTCCGAGTACGGATCGAAGGACCGGGTGTGGCTGGCGTTGTACCGCAGATAGAAGCGGTCGTCGCCCATGCTCTGGTCCAGCCGCCCCGACCCTTGGTTAATCAGGCCGTCGGCGACCGGAGTGGCCACAAAGTTCTGGACCGGATCCGCGCGGTTGGGACCGGGCCAGTATGCGCTGATCGCCCGCCCCTGTGGGCTCTGTCGTTCCAGTGGGACTGTGTTGTTGGGAAACGGCGCCCGCGCGAACGGATCGATGACGGGTCCACCGTCCGACGCGAAGTCCCCGTCGAGCTGCGCTGCAGTCGGGACTGCTGCTGTGCGCGTGGCCGCGTCCCGGATGCGCGTGCCCTCGAACCCCCCGAAGAAGAATGTGCGCTGGCCGAGCGGTCCGCCGCCGGACAGTCCGAACTGGTTGCGCCGATAGGCCGGGATCGACTGGTCCGACGGATCAAAGTGGTTGCGGGCGTCCAGAGCGTCGTTGCGGAGGTACTCGTACACCGAGCCGTGGAAGTCCTGCGTCCCGGACCTTGTAACGACGTTGACTTGCCCGCCCGCGCTTCGGCCGTACTCCGCCCGGTACCCGGATGCGTGCAGGCGGAACTCCCGCACCGTGTCGAGCGGGGGGCTCACGACGATGCGGTTGATGTACAGATCGTTGTTGTCGATGCCGTCCAGCAGGAAGTTGTTGGAAGCTTCGCGGCTGCCGGACACGTGGAACCCGCTGTCGCTCTGCGTCGAGAGCTCCGATCCCGGAGCGCTGGCGTGCGATCCGCCGGCCAGTAGGGTCAACGGTAGGAACACGCGGTTGTTCAGGGGGAGATTGCGCATCTCGCTGCGGTCGATGACGGTGCCGGTGGAGGACGTTCCCGCCTCGATCAGAGGCGTGGACTCCATGATGTCGATGGCGACTTGCTCCGTCTCCAGGCGCATCTGCAGGTCTACGTGCACGTGAGTGCCGACCCGAATCTGCACGCTCGCCGCCGCTGCCGCGAGATTGGGTGCCACTGGCTGCAGCGCGTAGTCACCCGGAGACAGCGCGAGAAACCGGTACGATCCGTCCGCCGAAGCTTGGGACAGGTGTTCGGTCCCAGTTTCCGTTCGCAACGCCCGGACCGTGGCGTCGACCCCGGCTCCCGAAGGGTCGTAGACGGTGCCTGAGACGCTACCGGTGACCGCTTGGCCGAGCGCTGCGGTGACGGCGATCGTCGCCCATGCGGCGGCGATCGCTAGGTACACACATCGCATTGTCAGCAACCAGCATAGGCAAGTAGGCAGCGCGGTTGCTGCACCGCCTAGAGACGGAACAGCTGGCGTAGCCGCTTGGTCTGTCCCCGGCTGACCGGGATCTCGGTGCGGCCCCGATCGCTCATGCTAAGGCGGTAGCTGGACTGGAACCAGGGCAGCACTTCGTGGATGCGGTCGATGTTCACCAGGTACGACCGGTGTGCACGCCAGAAGAGCCGATCTCCCAGCGTTTTCTGGAGATCGTCGAGCGTCTTGTAGTTGCTCAGTCCCTCAAGCTCCCGCGCCACGATGCGGACTAGGCCGTCATGCACGGTTGCGAAGATCACGTCGCCCGCGTCTACAAGTACCAGCCGCGCCCCAAGGCGCACCAGAACCTTCGTCGGCGGTGCGCTTGGCAGATTGACGCGCCGGATCAAGTCCACCATGCGCTCGGACTCGCGGATGGGCGAGCGGAGCACCTCTCTGGCCCGCTCGATCGAACGCCCAAGCCGCTTCTTCTCCACCGGCTTGAGGAGGTAGTCAGCCGCGTTGACCTCGAACGCCTCCACCGCGTACTGGTCGTACGCCGTGGCGAACACGACGTGCGGCAGCCGGTCGCCCGCGGCCACGAGCTCGCGCACCACCTCCAGACCGTTCAGGCCGGGCATCTGGACATCCATGAACACGATGTCCGGGGAGGTGGCCCGGATGCTCTCGATGGCGCCGACACCGTCGGCAGCCTCGCCGATGACATCTAGGTCGGGGAAGGACTCGAGCAGGTATCGAAGCTCGTCGCGCGCGAGTCTTTCGTCGTCAACGAGTAGCGCGGCCAGCCTGCGGTCGGGTTGCGCCGTGGCTGTCATGGCCCAAGCCCCGAGCCGGAGTGTAGCATTGGCATTGCGATGATTCAGCGCTCCGGGGCCGTGGTCGCGCTGTTCGCCAAGGCGCCGCGGCCCGGCGGAGTCAAGACTCGGCTTGCCGGAGCGCTTGGCGCCGAGGGGGCAGCGGAGTTTCACCGCCTGTGTGTGCAGGCGGTCTGGCGGCGCCTTGTGGCCGGTCCGTTCGAGACACTTCTGTACTGCGACCAACCGTGTGCAGAGCTAGAGTCGCTGGCCGGTCCGGACCGGTTTCGGCTGCAGCAGGGCGAAGATCTCGGCGAGCGCATGCGGCGCTGTTTCGACCAGCTTCTGGCGGGGGGATCTAGGCAGGGCCTGATCGTCGGCAGCGACGCGCCGACCCTCTCCATCGCGCAGATCACGCAGGCGGTCGAGGCGCTGGCACATGTGGACGTCGTCCTTGGTCCTGCCGCGGATGGGGGATTTGCGTTGATCGGAGCCCGTCGCACGGCTCCGCACATGTTCCAAGGCGTCACTTGGTCTTCCGAAGCTACGCTTGTGGAGACCTTGGCGGCCGTGCGGGCTGCCAGGCTGTCCGCCAGAGAGACGGACGCACGGTTCTACGACGTTGACCGGCCGGCCGACTTGGAGCGGCTAAGGCGCGATCCCGCCGCTCCTACGGCGCTACGGGATTGGATCGAAGACCGTCTCGGCCCCCCTCTACAGGAGCGCTTCTAGCCCTTCGGCCCTTAGCGCGTCGACGACGGCCCGTACGTTCTGCGCCTCGTCGCGCCGGCAGATGAGGAGCGCGTCCTGGGTCTCCACGACCACCGTGTCCTCCATCCCCAGCAAGGCGACCCGTTTCCCGGGCACGTCAACGAGGTTGCCGCTGGAATCGACGAACGTCGCCCGACTACTTGCCACGTTGCCGTCGCCGTCCTTCGGCGACGCCGCGTGCAGCGCTTTCCAGCTGCCGAGGTCGCTCCACCCAAGGTCCGGGGCAGCAAATCCGCGCACTAGGTGCGACCGCTCCAGGATCCCTTTGTCCACCGAGATCCGTTCGCAACACCGGTAGTGCGCGGCCAGCCGGGTCTCGAATCCACTGTCCGGTCCGTCAACAATCGCTGAGAGCGTGGCCCACGTGTCCGGCATGTGCCGTTGCATCTCGGCGCCGAACGCAGCGGCCTGCCAGAAGAACTGACCGCTGTTCCAGTAGAACCGACCATCGCCCACGAACCTGCGGGCGTCGGCGAGGTCCGGCTTCTCGCGGAAGCTGGCGACGTTGAGCAGGTCCTCCGAGCCGGCCTGGGTGCCGGGTGGGAACTCGATGTAGCCGTAGCCAGTCTCGGCCCAGCGGGGCTGCACCCCGACCACGATTAGATGTCCGTCGCAAGCCGCCGCGAGCGCACGTCGCATCAGTTGCTCGTAAGGCTTCTGGGCCTGGATGAGGTGGTCGGACGGGAACACGGCCAGCACGGCATCGGGGTCTCGCCTGTGCAGGACCGCGGCTGCGAGCCCGAGCGTTGGGGCAGTGTTCCGCTCAGTGGGCTCTCCGATGATGTGGTCCGCCGGAATGTCGGCCATCTCCGCGGCGACGGCTTCCCGCAGATGATGCGCGGTGAAGACCCAAATCCGCTCTGGCGAGAACACCGGCAGGAGCCGGTCCACCGTGCGGCGCAGCAGTGTGCCCTTGCCGAGGATGTCCAGTAGCTGCTTGGGCCGGTTGGCGCGGCTCCGCGGCCAGAAACGCTCACCGCGTCCCCCTGCCAGCACCACGGCATGGCAGTGGCTGTTGCCGGCCGGTCCGGGCCTCATGGCCGCTCTGTGCCGTCGGCCTCCAGGTCGTGCGCGTGAATCAGCTTGAACGTGCGCTTCCAGCGGGTCTTCGTGAAGAAGTTGAGGGCAAGGTCCTTCAGGTGCACTAGCGAGATGCCCGGATCCTGCAGCTGGGACGTTGGTGCGTCGTACGACCAATAGATGATGAGCGGCTTGCCGATGATGTTCTCGCGCGGCACGAAGCCCCAGTAGCGGCTGTCGAGCGACTGGTCGCGGTTGTCGCCCATCGCGAAGTAGTGGCCCTCTGGCACGACCAGCTCGCCGTCCCGGACATAATCCTTCAGCATGAGGACGGCCCGCTCGTAGACCTGCATGGAGCTGGGCGAGGAGGGGAAATTGTCGCGAAACCCGTCCAAGAAGTCGCTCTTGAACTGCACGTACGGCTCCGTCGCAGGAGAGCCGTTGATCCAGAGGTGCTTGTCTACGATGCGGATGCGGTCTCCAGGCACGCCCACGATGCGCTTCACGAACGTCTGGTGCAGATCGAGCGGGTACCGGAAGACGACGATGTCCCCGCGCTGGACATCTTGGTAGGGCAGCAGGTATTGGCTGAGCTCCCCCTTGGGCGCGTACGCCAGCTTGTCCACCAGCAGGTGGTCGCCAATCAGCAGAGAGTCCTCCATAGAGCCTGTCGGAATGACGAAGGCCTGCACCAAGGTGGTGGTGCCGAACAGGAGCAGGATCACCGTCACGGTCCACTCGGCGATTACGCCGCGGACCGGCTCCTTCGGCTGGCTGGCGGCGGGCTCGGTTGGCCGTTTCGGTACGTCGGAATCCTGAGCCATCAATGCACCGCGGCGTTACGTTCGCCTGTCTCCGATTCTACAGTCCCGCGCGAAGCGTCCACGTCAACCCCGGCGGGCGGTTTCCGGTCGGGGGAGGCCCAGTGCTGCTTCGGCGGAACACCACGACTGGACTGACTCAGGGGGCGCCGATCTCGTGTCCCCGGATCAGCTTGAAGGTCCGCTCCCACCGGGTCTTCGTGAAGAAGTTGAGGGCAAGGTCCTTCAGGTGCACTAGCGAGATGCCCGGATCCTGCAGCTGACGCGTCGGTGCGTCGTACGACCACCACACCAGCACCGGCTTGCCGATGATGTGGGCCCGCGGCACGAAGCCCCAGTAGCGGCTGTCGAGCGACTGGTCGCGGTTGTCGCCCATCACGAAGTATTGACCGTCAGGCACCACGAGCTCGCCGCCTTCCACGTGATCGCGAAGCATCTCGATGGCCGGTGTGTAGATCTTGCCGAGCGGAGGCGCTGCTGGAAAGTTGTCGCGGTACGGGATCTTGTACGTGTCCCTTTGGACGACGTAGGGTTCCTCGGTCGGCGAGCCATTCAGCCAGAGGACCTTGTCGACGATGCGGATGCGGTCCCCTGGGACGCCCACGACACGTTTGACGAAGTTCTGGTTCAGGTCGAGCGGATACCGGAAGACGACGATGTCGCCGCGCTCGACCTCCTGGTAGGGCAGGAGCCACTTGCCAATGTCTCCGGCCGGCGCATACGACAGCTTGTCCACAAGCAGGTGGTCGCCGATCAGCAGGGAGTTTTCCATCGAGGGGGTCGGAATGACAAACGCTTGGACCAGCGTCGTCATGGCGAACAGGTAGACCAGGATCGAGACCGTCCACTCGAACTCGAACCCGCGGGCCGGTGGCGTGCGGCGAGGGTGGTCCGGCTTGCTCGCCAGCTCGCTGTTCGCCTGTGTCGTTGGTTCCACGGCCCGATGGCGGCGAAGAAGCCTCGCTCAGCGTACCCGATAGGCCCCGCACAGCGGTTGGCGCAGGGCTGGGAGTGATAGACTCAGGATCCCGGTGGGCTAGGTCGAGAACCAGCCCGACGGCTGGTCTGCGGCGAGCCTCAGGGCAGCGCAGGCCCCCACCAGCCAGCTAGCCATGTCTGCTTACAACGGTATTCCCGTCCCCTCGGACGGCGTGCCCGTCCGTATGGATTCCGGACGCTGCGTCGCCTCCGACAGTCCGCTGATTCCCTTCATCGAAGGCGACGGCATCGGACGAGATATATGGCGTGCGTCCAAGGCTGTGCTTGACGCCTCGGTGGAGCGCGCCTACGGTGGCGCAAGGCGCATCGTCTGGTACGAGATCTTCGCTGGCGAAAAGGCGCACGACCAGTTCGGCGAATGGCTGCCTGCCGACACCGTGGAGGCCATCCGCGAGTTCAAGGTTGCCATCAAAGGCCCGCTAACCACGCCGGTGGGCGGCGGAATCCGCAGCCTGAACGTGGCTCTGCGCCAGATCTTGGACCTCTATTCGTGCGTGCGCCCCGTCAAGTGGTACCCGGGCGTGCCTTCGCCGATGAAGGAGCCTGGCAAGCTCGATGTCGTCATCTTTCGCGAGAACACTGAGGATGTCTACGCGGGCATGGAGTGGGAGTGCGGAACCCGCGAGGCCGGACAGGTCATCGAGTTCTTCAACTCGGTCATGGGCAAGTCGGTGCGCCCGGACTCTGGGATTGGGCTCAAGCCGGTTTCGATCACCGGTTCGAAGCGGCTTGTGCGGGCCGCCATGCAGTATGCGGTGGACAAGGGGCGGTCCTCGGTCACCCTCGTGCACAAGGGGAACATCATGAAGTTCACCGAGGGGGCGTTCCGGGACTGGGGCTACGAGCTGGCCACGGACGAGTTCCGCGACGCCTGCGTCACGGAGGGCGAGGCGTGGGCTGCCGGCCGCCTCGAAGTGCCTGAGGGCAAGGTGCTCGTCAAGGACCGCATCGCGGACGCCATGTTCCAGCAGGTGCTGCTGCGGCCGTCCGAATACTCGGTGATCGCCACAACCAACCTGAACGGCGACTACCTCTCGGACGCTTGCGCCGCTCAGGTCGGTGGGCTCGGCCTGGCTCCGGGAGCGAACATTGGTGCCGAACAGGCTCTGTTCGAAGCCACTCACGGCACGGCACCAAAGTATGCCGACAAGGACGTCGTCAACCCAAGCAGCGTCATTTTGTCCGGTGTCATGATGCTGCAGCACCTCGGCTGGACGGAGGCTGCTGAGCTGGTCGAGAAAGGCGTGTCGGGAGCGATCGCGGCCAAGACCGTGACCTACGACCTGCACCGTCAGATGGAAGGCGCCACCAAGGTCGGCTGCAGCCAGTTCGGACAGGCTGTCATCGGCAACATGGTCTGAGCGTCGGGAGGATCGAAGTGCGAAGGAAGGTCACAGTCATCGGTGCGGGCAACGTCGGAGCTAGCTGCGCGCTGCGCATTGCTGACAAGCAGCTCGCCGATGTCGCACTGATCGACATTGTCGAGGGCGTCCCGCAGGGCAAGGCCTTGGACATCCTTGAGGCCTGCCCGGTTGAGGGCTCCGATGTCCATCTTGTCGGGACCAACAACTACGAAGACACGGCCAACAGCGACATCGTCGTGATGACCGCCGGATTCCCGCGCAAGCCGGGCATGAGCCGCGACGACCTGCTGCTGAAGAACGCGTCCATCGTGAAGGCCTGCATCGGCCAGGCGGCGAAGTGCTCGCCGAACGCGATCCTGATCATCGTCTCCAACCCGCTGGACGCGATGTGCCACGTCGCCTACCACACGTCCGGATTCTCCCGAAACCGGGTCATCGGTATGGCCGGTGTGCTGGACACGGCGCGCTTCCGCACCTTCATCGCCCAGGCTGCGGGGGTTTCCGTCCAGAACGTCGTCGCAATGGTGCTGGGGGGCCACGGCGACACGATGGTGCCGGTGGTGCGCTACACCAACGTTGCGGGCATTCCAGTCACTCAGATCCTTTCGCAGGAGGATCTCGATGCCATCGTTCAGCGGACGCGAGACGGCGGTGCGGAGATCGTCAGGCACCTAAAGACGGGCAGTGCCTACTACGCGCCCTCCTCGTCGGTTGTCGAGATGGTCGAGTCCATCCTCCTGGACAAGCGCAAGGTGCTGCCCTGCGCCGCTCTGCTCGACGGCGAGTACGGGCGTTCGGGCATCTTTGTCGGCGTGCCCTGCAAGCTCGGCGCCAGCGGGCTGGAGCAGATCTACGAGATCGATCTGGATGCCTCGGAGCGTGCCGCGCTCGCCAAGAGCGCGGACGCAGTCGATGAGCTGGTGTCCGTGCTGACCGAAAACGGCTACTAAAGTCATCGGCGGAGCCGCACCGTATCCCGCGGAACCGTCGGGCGTTGACCGAGTTGCGGCAATGGGATATGCTGCTACTCTGTACGCGGGTCGCCGAGGGAGTGGCGGCCGCATCACGAAGGGAGTAACAACGATGAAGAAGGTATTCACGCTGCTCGTTCTGGTTTTGACCGTGAGCAGCCTTTGCTTTGCGGGCTCGGTGACGGGCTACGTAACGGACGCGAAGTGCGCCAAGGCTGGCAAGTCGGGTGAGGCCCATGCGGGCTGCGCCAAGGGCTGCCTCAAGAGTGACGACATGAGCGCTGTCCTCGTGACGGCCGACGGCAAGGTCTACGAGGTTGACGACGACTCGAAGATCCGTGGCAGCGCTGGCGACCTGGTCACAGTGATGGGCTCGGTTGACGGGATGAAGATCTCCTCGATCACGTCCGTCGAGAAGTCCAGCTAGACACCTTCATAACCGTCCCGCGGCTGGCATCTTGGCCGCGGGACGACTTTGAAGGCAGAATTCCATCCGCCTCTCGGCGGACCAGCTGCGGGGCGTCCCCAGGCCGCCTCCGCAGCGCATGTGTATCTGCAAGTCTGGGTGATCCGCGCATGAGCGCTCTGCTGCGTAGCCTGTCATCGACGGTGATGGTGAAGTGTTTCGTCGCCGTGACGGGTGCGGCATTGGGGTTGTTCGTGGTGGGTCACATGCTGGGGAACCTCCAGATCTACCTGGGGCCCGACCCGCTCAATGCATACGCGGCTGCGATCAAGAGCACCGGTCCGGTGCTGTGGGTGGCACGGATCGGCCTGCTCGGCGCGCTGATGATTCATGTGGTCGGCATCGCCACGCTCACCCTGCGCAATCGCGCAGCCCGTACGCGGCGGTACGAGCGGAAGGTGCCCCTGGAGTCAAGCTTCGCTTCGCGCCACATGCTGATGACTGGCTTGGTGCTTGTCTCGTTCGTGACGTACCACTTGCTGCACTTCACCCTCGGAGTCACCGACCCGGAGCATTTCCGCCTGTACGACAGCATGGGACGGCACGATGTCTACTCGATGGTCGTGCGGGGTTTTCAGAACCCGCTCGTCGCACTGTCCTACGTTGTCGCGATGGGCTTCCTTGGGCTGCACATGGGCCACGGTATCGGCAGCGCCTTCCGGAGCGCCGGTCTGAGCGGTCCGCGGCTGCGCTCGATGTTCGAGCTGGCGGGGCGGGTGGTGGCAGTCGCGGTCGTCATCGGCAACGTCTCCATCCCGCTGGTCTGTCTTGCAGGCCTGCTCGAACCCTTCAACGAGGTCCTTTAGGGCGTGGAACTGCGTTCCAGTGCCCCTTCGGGCCCGCTCGAGACCAAGTGGGACTGCCATCGGCGTGAGATCAAGCTGGTCAACCCCGCCAACAAGCGCAAGTTCCGGGTCCTTGTCGTTGGTTCGGGCCTTGCCGGTGGCTCGGCCGCCGCGTCGCTTGGCGAGCTCGGCTACCAGGTCGAGTGCTTCTGCATTCAGGACAGCCCGCGCCGCGCCCACTCCATCGCCGCACAGGGCGGCATCAACGCCGCCAAGAACTACCCCAACGACGGCGACTCGGTTCATCGCCTGTTCCACGACACGATCAAGGGCGGTGACTTCCGCAGTCGCGAGGCGAACGTCTTCCGCCTGGCGCAGGTCTCGAACAGCATCATCGACCAGTGCGTCGCTCAAGGCGTGCCCTTCGCCCGTGGCGAGGGCGGTCTGCTCGACAACCGCTCCTTCGGCGGCGCGCAGGTGTCGCGGACGTTCTACGCCCGCGGCCAGACGGGGCAGCAGCTGCTGATCGGGGCGTACCAGGCGCTGGCGCGCCAGGTCGCCGCAGGACGGGTCAACATGCACCCGCGCACCGAGATGCTGGACGTCGTGCTCGAGGACGGCCGCGCTGTCGGCATCGTGACGCGGAACCTTGTCACGGGCGAGATCCGGCGCTGGGTTGGCCATGCGGTCGTGCTGGCCACGGGCGGATACGGGAACGTCTTCTACCTCTCGACGAACGCCAAGGGATCCAACGTCACGGCCGCGTTTCGGGCCTACCGCCGGGGGGCCGCGTTCGCCAACCCCTGCTTCACGCAGATCCACCCGACTTGCATACCGGTCACTGGCGATCACCAGTCCAAGCTCACCTTGATGTCCGAGTCGCTCCGCAACGACGGACGCGTGTGGGTGCCCAAGGAGAGTGGCGACTCGCGACCGCCGGCTGACATCCCCGACGACGACAGGGATTACTTCCTGGAGCGTCGCTACCCGAGCTTCGGCAACCTTGTGCCGCGCGACGTAGCGTCGCGCAACGCCAAGGCCGTCTGCGACGAGGGGCGAGGCGTCGGCGCGAGCGGCTACGGCGTGTACTTGGACTTCCGCGACTCCATCGAGCGGCTCGGCGCACCGGCGATCGAGGCGCGGTACGGCAACCTCTTCCACATGTATCGCAAGATCACGGCGGAGAACCCCTACGAGGTGCCCATGCGGATCTATCCCGCCGTCCACTACACGATGGGCGGCCTGTGGGTCGACTATAACCTCATGACGACTGTGCCGGGACTGTTCGCCATCGGCGAGGCGAACTTCTCGGATCACGGCGCCAACCGGCTCGGTGCCAGTGCGCTGATGCAGGGCTTGGCGGATGGCTACTTCATCCTGCCGTACACGATCGGCCACTTTCTGGCGGGGTGCTCGGCAGACCTGCCCTCCAAGGAATCGGACGCATTCGGCCAGATCGAGGCCGATGTCCAGGCGAAGACCGAGCGCCTGCTTTCGGTGGGCGGATCGCGCACCGCGCAGTCCTTCCACAAGGAGCTCGGCCGTCTTGTCTGGGAAGAGTGCGGGATGTCTCGCAACCGGAACGGTCTCGGGTCCGCGCTCGAGCGCATCCCGCAGATGCGGGAGGAGTTTTGGTCCGAAGTCAGCGTCCCCGGTTCCGGCGAGTCGTTCAACCAGGCGCTGGAATACGCCGGACGGGTTGCGGACTTCCTCGAGTTCGGTGAGCTGATGTGCCGGGACGCCTTGCACCGCGAAGAGTCATGCGGTGGACACTTCCGCGAGGAGTATCAGACGGAAGAGGGCGAAGCGAAGCGCAACGATGAGGACTTTGCCTACGTCGCAGCGTGGGAGTGCCAAGGCGACGATGCGCCTGCGATGCACAAGGAGGAGCTCGAGTTCGAGTCTGTCCACCTGTCGACGCGGAGCTACAAGTAGGGGTCGAGCCGATGCGCATCACGCTCAAGGTCTGGCGTCAGCCGTCACCCGAGTCGCGCGGCGAGTTGCATGTCTACGAAGCGGACAACGTCAGCCCCGACATGTCGTTCCTGGAAGTGCTGGACGAGGTCAACGAGGATCTGATCGTGAAGGGCGAGGAGCCCATCGCATTCGACCACGACTGCCGCGAAGGCATCTGTGGAATGTGCTCCGCGATGATCAACGGCGTGCCGCACGGCCCCGACCGCGGCACGACCACCTGCCAGCTGCACATGCGCTCGTTCCGCGACGGCGACACGATCGTCGTCGAGCCTTGGCGTGCCACTGCGCTGCCCGTCATCCGGGATTTGGTGGTGGACCGCAGTGCCTTCGACCGCATCGTGCAGGCGGGTGGCTACGTGTCGGTGAACACCGGCGGAGCACCCGACGCCAACCTCACCCCAGTGCCCAAGACCGTGGCGGACACGGCGTTCGACGCGGCAACCTGCATCGGGTGCGCGGCATGTGTGGCGGCTTGCAAGAACGCATCCGCGGCCCTGTTTACGGCCGCCAAGATCGCTCATCTTCGCCGCATGCCGCAGGGCCAGCAGGAGCGTCTGAAGAGGGCGCGTTCCATGGTGGACCAAATGGATGCCGAAGGATTCGGGGGGTGCACGAACACCTCCGACTGCGAGGCGGCATGTCCGAAGGGCATCAGTGTCGACTTCATCTCCGAGATGAACTCTGACTACTTCGTCGCGAGCCTGAAGGGCTCGTGATCGAGTCGGCGGAGGCGCAGGCCCGCCTTCTGCTGGAGTGGTACCGACGCGACCATAGAAGCCTCCCTTGGCGTGGCAACACGGACGCGTATCGCGTCTGGGTGTCGGAGACCATGCTCCAGCAGACGCGCGTCGAGGCGGTCGTTCCCTACTACCAGCGTTTCATCCGGCGTTATCCCACACCGAAGGCACTGGCGAACTCCCCACTGCAGGAGGTGCTGGCGAACTGGGCAGGCCTAGGCTACTACCGTCGGGCCCGGATGCTGCACGAGGCGGCACGGATCGTGCAGCGGGACCACGGAGGCACGGTGCCTGCCGACTACGCGGCGCTCCGTGCCCTGCCGGGCATCGGCGACTACACGGCTTCCGCTGTCTCGAGCATCGCCTTCGACGAGCCCAAGGCAGCCTTGGATGGCAACGCCTACCGCGTGCTCGCGAGGGTAGCCGACGAGCGTCGCGACCTGCGAGCCGCCGCTCCGAAGAGGGCTCTCAAGGCCCTTGGCCAGAAGCTCATCGAGGCCACGCTGCCGGGCGAGCGTGGCGAGTTCACGCAGGCTCTCATGGAGCTTGGGGCGACCCAGTGCGTGCCGCGCTCGCCCTCGTGCGGCGAGTGCCCGTGGTGGTCGTGCTGCAGCGGTCGGGCGGCAGGGAGCGCTCCGCATCTGCCGCACAAGGGACTGCGGCAGGCCATTCGCCGGGCTGACCTCGCCGCGCTTGTCGTGGAGCGCGAAGGTGAGGTGCTCCTGCGGCAACGTCCGCCGGACGCTTCTGTGATGCCGTCGTTCTGGGAGGTTCCGACCGCGTCCGATGCGCAGACGGCCCTGAGTCAGGTGGGGTTGACTCTGGCCGTTCCGCGCGTCCCTCTAGGCAAGTTCGTGCATGCCATCACGGACACGTCCTACACCTGCGCCGTGTTCTGTGTGGAGGGCGGCGACGAGGTGGGGGACGGCCTGCGCTGGGTTTCGGTGCAGGAACTGGAGACACTGCCGCTGACCACGATCAGCAGGAAGGCTATCGAACGCTGCTGCGAGATCGTGGCGAAACCGCGGTACGACTAGTCGCACCTCCCGGCCTTGGGATTCGGGGCGGAGTCCGCACCCGCAAGGTGACGGGAATCGGACGAGATGCCAGACGTTGTATCTGCGTTAGCCGGAGAAGCCGCGGCGAGCCCGCGTCGGCCAGATGTCAGCCCGGCGTTTCGACGACGGGCCATGGCGACTTTGTCAGTCTCGCTGAGCCGATCCAGCCGCCAGCGACGTGCTCACGGACTGTACGCCTAGGCTCCTTGCATAGGCCGATATGCCGTCGGAAAGGTAACGTGCCACTTCCTGACGAAACTCCGGTTTCCGCAGCAGCGCCTCGTCGGACTTGTTGCTGATGAAGCCGATCTCGGTCAGGATCGCTGGCATCTCCGCTCCGATCAGCACGATGAACGGGGCCTTGCGGATGCCGCGGTTGCGGATGCGCGAGGAGCGCTTCGACACACCGGCGTGCAGAGTTGTCTGAACCCTGCGAGCGAACTCCTTGGACTCCTCCACCTTCTCGTCGAGGGCGATCTGGGCCACGAGATCTTGCAGCTGATGGATCGAACTGTCCGCCGCGGCGTTCTCCATCGACGCGACCTCCAGCTCCCACGCATCCGCAGTCAGGCTCAGATAGTAGGTTTCGATGCCACGGACGCTGGATGCCGGGGCCGAGTTGCAGTGGATGGAGACCATCAGGTCGGCACCCTGCTTGTTCGCCATCTTGGGTCGCTCCTCCAGCGGGATGAACTCGTCGGACCGTCGCGTGTGGATGATCTCGGCGCCGATGCTTTCCTCCAAGAGCTTGCCGAGCCGCTCGGCAATGTCGAGCACGACATCCTTTTCCTGCAGGCCTGAGGGGCCGACCGTGCCGGTGTCGTGGCCTCCGTGCCCAGCGTCGATCAGGATGCGGTTGAGCTTCAGGCCAAGCGCCCGCGTAAGGCTTCTGCTGCCGTCGACCCTTGCCGAGGCAGCCACGGGCGCTTTCTGCTGCGGCGGCTGCTGCGGACTCGGCCGTGTCGGCGCGGGCGGCGCGGCCGACTTCACCGAAGCCTCGATCGTTGGAGCAAGAGCCATGACTGTGCGTGGTGCACGGTCCGTGCCCTTCGCTCGCACGTCGATCACCAAACGGGTCGGCTCGCTCAGCCAGAACGCGTCAAAGGCAATCGCCTTTCGCAGGTCAAGCACCAGACGAGACTTGGTCGCGCGGTTCTGACCCAGCCTTGCGGTGGAAACCAGCGAGTCGCCGATGTTGATCTTGATGCCCTGTCCTGCCTTTTCGGCCATGGCCGTGCCGAAGAGGTCGATGTAGAGCCGCTCGGGCCGCTGCAGTCGGTCGTACTTCAGGGCTGTACGACCCCCCAGCTCCAGGACGACGCGCGTGCCGTCGGCGTAGCTGTGGTGACGGACCGCCGAGACCAGCACCGTCTGGGACGACGCCATCGCCCCTGCGGACTGCACAATGTCGCCCGCCTTGTGCTCGGCATCCGAAAGGGCCAGCGGACGGCCTCCCTCGTCTGCACGACCCGACGCTGGGACAGCCTGTGCTTCACCACCGCGGCTCAGCGCCGCGGCATTGGAGAACGCCCTCTCGCGAAAGGGGCTGCTGGGATACTCCCGAGCCAGCTCCCCATAGGTCTCGGCCGCATTCTGCCGGTAGCCCTCATTCGCGAAGCGCTTGTCCATCGCGGCGTAGACTTCAGCGATGGCCAGCATCGCATCGTCCGCGTAGCTGCTGGCCGGGTCCGTCAGCCGCACTCGCTTCAGGGCATTGATGACGAGCTCGTACTGCTCCTTGCGAAGTTCAAGGGGCGGGATGTGCCCGAGATCCTCGTGGAGCTGTTTGGCGGAGTTGTAGTGCTGTGCCGCCTGCTCACTCTTGGATGCGGCTAACCCAAGGGTTCCGTCCGCGAGCAGCCACACGGCGGCGACCAACAGTTTCGCTGCAAGCTCCATCCGAAGCCTTCTTCTCAGCACGAAAGAACCAGGCTTTCGCATATGCCGACTCGGTACCGCCTCCTTGTGAATGAGCGACCATCCTCACTCAAGCATGCGAACTGCCCGCTGACAGGGCTTTCGCGAACTCGCATGCTGCCAGCGCTGGACAACCGACACCTCTAACGAGTATCGCAAACATTACCACGGCAGTTGTTTCAGCGCAACAATCCGCGCCGTCGGCCAGGCTGCGTCCGGGTGGATCGCAGAGTCGCGGCGACAAGGATCTCTGCAGCGTTCATCCAGCCATCGCAGATTGACGCATTGTTGCAATTAGTCACTGTGACGGGCCTGGTCATCGCTGTGGCGTTCGTTCCATGCATGGCCGCCCAATGGACCGGCTGTCTCCTGCTGTATACATGACGGATTGGGCCGCCATTCTTGTGACGGCTTGGGCGGTGTTTTTCCCACTGTGTCGAGGTATTGGATTGCCACACCACACGCCATAGGGTGGGACGTGAGCGATCCAACCACTTTCACAAGTGTTTGTCGTGTGTAACTAACGGGATACCTCAGCAATTCGCGCCCGCAGCTTAGGCGGTGCGGCGAGATTACGCCGCCGCATCTCCAGATGGTCCAAGGAACCGCTGTGGTCAGACCCTCGCTCGGTGCGAGATCCTGCGGAAGCGCTTCGCACAGCTATTGCCAGATTCACGCTGCGCGGTTGTCTGGGCGGGACTCTCGTTACGCGGAGAGCGATGTCCGGATCCGTCCTAGTTGACACTATGTTGCAAGTACTGATAAGTTGGTCCCACGGCGTCAGGCCGCAGCCCACAGCGCAAATGCAAACTCTCAGCCACTTCTCAACTTCCTGCCGGAACTCAGGCAAGGTGCGGACTCGCAGCAACCCAGGCAGAGCGGCGCTGTGGCGACTCACAGCCTGCACCGGGCTCGCACTGTGCCTGTCCACGATCGTGGATGCTCGCTCGATCCGCGGCGATGTCACGGGCCCGGATGGCTTTTCTGTGGGCGGCGCAACCGTCGAGGTCCTCGACACGGAGAACGTCGCGCACACGGATCCCTTCGGTGCGTTCTCGATCTCCGGGGTTCCGGAGGGTACCGCCAGGCTGCGTGTTGCAGCGGCGCAGTTCGAGCCGGTCGGGGTGACGGTCCCTCCGGGTGAGTCCTCGGTATCGATCGTGCTGCCGCATCTCCAGGCGGAGACCGCCCACATCCACGTCGTGTCCGATGAGAGCGACCTGCGCGCCATCACACCCGGTTCGCTGCACGTGATCACGTCGAGGGACCTTAAGGGGGCCAAGCCGCAGGACACCAATGAAATGCTCCGCCGGGTGCCGGGCATCCATCTACGCGAGGACTCTGGGCCCGTGGCGATGCGGCTCAACGTCGGTCTGCGCGGACTGAATCCCAATCGCAGCCGCAAGGTCCTGATGCTGGAAGACGGTGTTCCCATCGCCCTCGCCCCGTACGGTGAGCCAGACATGTACTACTCGCCCCCGATCGAGCGCATGAGCAGCGTCGAGGTGCTGAAGGGCAGCGGTCAGATCGTGCATGGTCCGCAGACAGTGGGTGGCGTCATCAACTTCGTCACGCCCAAGCCTCCGTCCAAACTGCATGCCGAGGCCGACATCGAGGGCGGCCAGCGCGGCACATTCAATGGCTGGGCGTCCTTGGGCGGCAGCTCCCGGGACCAGCGCTTCGGTTGGATCGGCAACTACCTACACAAGCAGGGCGACGGCTGGCGGCAGTTCTACTACGACATCGAGGACTTGCAGGGCAAGGTCGACTTCCGGGCGTCGGATGAGCACAGCTTCGCGGTCAAGGTCGGTTTGTACGACGAGACGTCCAACTCCACATACCTTGGCCTGACGACGCCGATGTTCGAGCAGGACCCCAACCAGAACCCCGTGCCATCCGACACGCTTGGCGTGGAGCGGCGCACGGGCACGGTCTCGCACACCTACGTCCCGAACTCGACCTCTACGTTGAACACAACGGCGTTCCTTTACACGACGACCCGTTTCTGGGGTCGCCAGGACTTCGACCGCGTGGACCGGGGCCGGACCTACCTGGGCATCGCAGGTGACCCAACCGTCCAGGGCGGCGCCATCTACCTTCGCGACTCTGCGGGGAACCGCAATCGGCAATTCGAGGTCTTCGGCCTCCAGTCCAACTTTGGGCACAAGCATGATCATGGTCGCCTGAGCCTTGGCTTTCGGGTGCTCAGCGAGACGGCGCGCGACCAGCGCGTCAACGGGCCCGGTCTGAACGCGCGTACGGGCGTCATCCGGGACGACGAGTGGCGTTACGGCAATGCCTTCGCGGCGTATGTGCAGAACCATTTCAAGATCGGCTCGCGCGTCACGTTTACGCCCGGCATCCGCTTCGTCCGCTACAACCAGATCCGCAATGTCGTTCGCAAGCGCGTGGACGGCGAGCCCACGAACGTGGACATCAGCAGCGAGAACGGCATCACGACGGCCGTCCCAGGGCTCGGGTTTTCCGTCCGTGCCCACGACAACGTGACGCTGTTCGCCGGTCTGCACCGCGGCTTCGCGCCTCCGGCCACGAAGGTGGCGATCACGAGCAACGGCGACAATCTCGAACTCGACGCGGAGCTGTCCGTGAACTACGAGACGGGCATCCGTCTCGCGGGCCAGGGGCCGGTGTCGGGGGAGTTTGTCTTTTTCCGGATGGACTTCTCCAACCAGATCATTTCGGCGGCCGAGTCCGGTGGCGCGACAACGACCATCACCAACGGCGGCGCGACCCTGCACCAGGGCTTCGAGAGCTCCGCGACGCTCCACTGGAACCGCTTCGCCGATTTCGGCGGCTGGCTCGTGACGACTGGGTTGCGCTACACGTTCCTGCCGACTGCGGAGTTCACCGACAACGAGATCTTCGGCGGCAACCGTCTGCCGTACGCACCGGAGCGCCTGTTCGGGTTACTCGCCGACATCCGTCGACCGGGCGGGCTGAGCTTCCAGCTTGACGTCAACATGGCGAGCAGCCAGTTCGGCGACAACCGCGAGACGCTTCTGCCGTCGGTGGACGGAACCATCGGCCAGCTTCCCGACTACCAAGTGGCGAACCTGAACGTGGAGTACGAGATTCGGGGCGAGTCGTGGGTGGTCGCGCCCTACTTCACGGTCAAGAACGTGCTCGACGAGTTGTACATCTCGTCCCGTGCGCCACAAGGCATCCAGCCGGGCATGTTCCGTCAAGTCAATGGCGGCCTACGGATCAGCTTCTAAGCGGCGTTCCGGAGAGGCGCCGCGGTCCGGCGGCGTTACCCTCTTGGACATGCCGGACCGAACGAGCCCCGATCCAGTCTGGAGCAGGCGGGCGTTCCTGTCGGCCGCGGGGGCTGCTCCGCTAGCCGCCTGTGCGGGCCGGGACGCCGCCGGTCCCGAGACGCTCGGACGGCAACCGAACATCGTGTTCATCATGGCCGACGATCTCGGCTACGGAGAACTGGGTTGCTACGGGCAGACTCGGATCCGCACGCCCCGCATCGACAGCCTCGCCGTGGACGGCATGCGCTTCTCGGACGCCTACTCAGGATGCTCGGTGTGTGCGCCCGCCCGGAGCGTGCTGATGACCGGCAAGCACATGGGCCACACCTCCGTGCGCTCGAACCCGGGCGGCGTCCCGATCCTTGCGGAGGACGTGACGGTGGGCGAACTGCTGCAGGAGCAGGGTTACGCCACCGGCTGCTTCGGCAAGTGGGGCTTGGGCGACATCGGCACCGACGGCGTGCCTTGGAAGCAGGGGTTTGACGAGTTCGTCGGATACCTCCACCAGGCGCACGCGCACTACTACTACCCGCTATACATCTACGACGACGAAGCACCACTGCCGCTGCCGGGCAACGAGGGCGATGGCCGTGGCACCTACTCCCACGACGTGATCGCCGACCGGGCGCTGCAGTTCATTGAGCGCAACCAGGACCGCCCGTTCTTCTGCTACGCAGCGTTCACGATTCCGCACTCCGAGTACGTGGTGCCGGAGGACGAGATCTACGATTCCTACAAGGGCACGTTCGAGGAGATCGAGCCTAGGCGCAATCGGAACCGGCCCAACCGGCTCATCCGGCCTGAGGAGCCGCACGCCACGCTGGCGGCGATGATCACGCGTCTCGACCGCGACGTCGGCCGGATCCTGGATTTGCTCGCCGAACTTGGCTTGGAGGAGGACACCATCGTGTTCTTCACATCCGACAACGGTGCCGCGGCGGCGACTTGGACCGACTACTTCCAGAGCAGCGGACCGCTGCGGGCATCGAAGGGGACCTTCTACGAGGGCGGCATCCGTGTGCCGATGCTGGCACGGTGGCCGGGCCGGATCGAGGCGGGCTCTGGGAGCGACCACATTTGGAGCTTCCAGGACTTCCTGCCGACCGCCCTCGAGCTGGCCGGCGGCGACCCGCCGGCGGAGACCGACGGCATCTCGGTGGTGCCGACCCTGCTGGGCGTCGGCGAACAGCGCGAGCACGACTACCTCTACTGGGAACTGCCTCGCTATGACCGGGCGACGGGCGGGTTCCACGACGAAGTCCCCAAGCAGGGGCTTCGCACGGGCCGCTGGAAGGCGGTGCGACCGAACCCCGATGCGCCCCTGGAACTCTACGATCTGGAGGAGGACATCGGTGAGACCCGAGACATCGCGGCCGACCGCCCCGACGTGGTCGAGCGGATCGAGAAGCTGCTGGTCGAGGCCCGCACTCCACCGCGCACGCAGGGCGAGCACAGCCACATCTGGTGGGAAAGCAAGGGCTGACGGTATCGGCGCGCTACTGCGGCCGACTGTGTCCTTGGCTCTTGTAGAGCTCCAGCTTCGCGCGAAGTTCCTCGACCAGTTCCGGGTGTTCCTCGAACAGGTTGTTGTCCTCGTGCCGGTCTGCATCCATGTCGTATAGCTGGCCCGGCGGATCTCCCGGCTGCGGTCCATCCCACTGGTTGGAGCCCGGCCCCTGACCGTCGATGAACTTCCACTTGCCCATGCGGATGGCGAACATGCCGTCCACGGAGTGATGGACAGTGGCCTCGCGAAGCGCTCCGGTATCCTCGCCCAGCAGGGCAGGCAGGAAGCTCACGCTGTCCTGGGCTGCATCCATCGGCAGCTCGTACCCGGCTAGCTCTGCCGTGGTGGCCATCAGGTCAGTCAGGCATATGGTCTGGTCGCTTGTCGAGCCGGCTTCGACCTTGGCTGGCCAGCGGGCGAAGAACGGCATCCGGTGTCCGCCCTCCCAGGCGTCCCTCTTCCTGCCGCGCTGATCCGCATGGTTGGCGTGGTGATCGAACTCCTCGATGTGGCTCGAATTCCATTCCGCCCCGTTGTCGCTGCTGACGATGAAGAGTGTGTTCTCGGCCTGGCCCCCGCGCTCTAGTGCGTCCATCAGCAGCCCGATCTGGGCGTCGACCTGGACGACGAAGTCCCCATACTTGCCGGCCCCACTGGTGCCGACAAACTCTTCCGTGGGAACCCACGGCCAGTGTGGAGCCGGAAGGGGGTAGTAGAGGAAGAACGGCTGGTCAGGGGTCGCCGCACGCTCCTCGATGTACGCCACCGCCTTGCGGGTCAGCCGCGGGAGCACGTCGAAGAAGTCGAAGTCCTCGGCCGCCTCGCCTGGACGCCAGAACACCGGCCCGTCGAACCGGCCCTCCTCGTGCCTTGTCGCTGGTTTCTCGCAGACGTTGTTCTCCAGATAGACGTAAGGCGCCATGTCCAGCGATGCCGGAATGATGTACGAGTAATCGAACCCAAGCGTCGACGGCCCATTCGTCACCGGCTTGGTGAAGTCGATTTCCAGACCTTCGGGCTTGGCGAAGTCCGTTGCACCCTGGAAGGCTATAGCCTTGTTCCCCTCGTCCCAGCTGTCCGGCTCCGAGAGCACGGTCCAGTCCAGACCGAGGTGCCACTTCCCGACAACCGCCGTGTGGTACCCGGCCTCGCGCAGCATGCTCGCCACGGTCATGCGCTCAGGCTCGATGAGCGCTCGCGAGTAGCCGGAAAGCACCCCCCGCTTTAGGGACGAGCGCCAAGCGTAGCGACCCGTCACGACGCCGTAACGCGTTGGCGTGCATACGGCGGAGCCGGAGTGCGCATCCGTGAAGCGCATTCCGCTGGATGCGAGCTCGTCCATGAACCGCGTGGGGATCTTCGAGTCCGTGTTGAAGCTGCCTGGGTCGCCGTAGCCCATGTCGTCGGCCATCAGGAAGATGACGTTCGGCGGCCGGTCGGCCTCTTCCGGAGCGGGAGCGCAGCCGGCTAGACTCGCGATGACAAGCAGGGCCGCGCTGAACGCGGGTGCTGGGTGCTGGAAGAGAATCCGCAACGGCATTAGAGGCCGATTCTACGGCAAGACCGCACCCAGCTGCCAGAGCGCCCTGTCCCGCAAGGCAGCTTGTCTGGACGGTGGGACCGCAGGGCGGCGTATTGGTCGACTCTGGGCGGCTCTCCACGCAGATGCGGAGGGAGATGATGCGCCGCAGCAGGGACCGACCGCAGGGTCAGGCGCCGAGTCCCGGCCAGTTCAAGTGGCGTGCCGCAAATCGGGTGGAGGCTGATCCGTCAGAACAGAAAGGAGAAGGTCATGGTGATCTCGAGGTTGTTCATCTGGCCTTCGATACCGGGCAGCAACTGATCGAAAGGCTTCCCAGTGACATGGTTGCGCCAGTCGAAGCGGATGCCGTGCTTGAAGAAGTTGAGCTTCACGCCACCGCCGTAGTTGTATCCAAACTTCGTGCTTCCGCCACCGGAGAGAGCCGAGATTCCGGGAGGGTGGAACGACGAGAATCCACCACCGCTGGTGACGAAGGGGCGAATCGCGGAACCCCTGGGAGTGCCGTGAAGCACAAGGTTGTAGTACGTGTGATGCGCTCGGACGCCCCCGTACTCCTGCTCTCCAGATTCTTGAGAAGACGCACTTAGATTTGCGTTCTGGTACGAGTACGAGACCTCATGCCCGATGAACCTCCTCGTGTTGACCGCCATCCGCGCACCGATGCGGATGCCGTTGGAGAGCTTGATCTCGTCTTGGGCTGCCGACTCGATGGAGGAGATCACTCCTATCGTGTTGTCGGTCAGCACGCCGTAGCCGCCCGAGATGCCGAGTTCGAGCGACTGCGACATCGCTGGCAGTGCAAGCAGCGCCCCCAGGGCGATGCAGGCGAACAGGTTCTTGAGGGTGCGTTTCACGATTTGATCTAGCCTCAATCAGTGGTTTGGATCATGGCTGGTCACGACCGTACGATCGCACCAAGAGTGTCGTAGAACTCCGGATAGGACACCGACGCGGCGTCTGCCCCGCGCATTTCCGACGGACCGTCGGCTGCGAGCGCGGCGACGGCGAACGCCATCGCGATGCGATGGTCTCCTGCGGAGTCGAGCTCCGCGCCGCGCAGGCGGGACTGTCCGGCGATCACCATGCCATCCGGGTGCTCCACGACATCGACCCCCATGCGCCGGAGATTGGCGGTTACGGTCGCAATGCGGTCCGTCTCCTTGACCCTCAGCTCGCCTGCGTCTCGGATGCGAAGGCCTCCCTTGGAGACAGCACCCAGAACGGCCAGCATGGGAACCTCGTCGATCACCCCGGCTGTGACGGCGCCCCCGATCTCGCCACCGGCCAGCGCCCCAGCGCCGCGCACGACCACCGCACCGGCCGGTTCGCCGCCGCACTCCGGATCGAGCTCCACCTCGATCGCCGCTCCCATCTGTTCTAGGACAGACAGCACAGCTGTCCGGGTCGGATTCAGGCCCACGCGCTCGATGCGCAGGTCGGACTCGGGAAGTAGCAGGGCGGCTCCGAGGAAGAACACCGCCGAGGAGAGGTCGCCTGGCACCGCCAAGTCGCACGACGTGAGCGCTTGCCCGCCGGTTATCGAAATGGATCGGCCCGTGACGTTGACTTGCCCCCCGAACGCCACGAGGGCGCGCTCGGAATGGTCTCTCGTCTCGAGTGGCTCTACGACCGTCGTCGTGCCCGACGCGTGCAGGCCCGCGAGCAGGACCGAACTCTTGACCTGTGCGCTGGCAACCGGAAGCTCGTAGCGGATCGCCTCGAGGGCACCGCCCTTGAGGCGGAGCGGGGGGTACTGGTCCTCGCGGGCATCGATGCTCGCTCCCATGGTGCGCAGCGGCGTGAGGATACGCTTCATGGGCCGCTCCGAGAGCGACTCGTCGCCACCGATGACTGCGCGGCAGCCCTGGCCGGCGACAATTCCGGAGAGCAGCCGCATGGTCGTCCCGGAGTTGCCTGCGTCGAGCGGACCGGGCGGCGACTGCAAGCCCCTTGCGCCGACGCCCTCGACCACCACGGTGCTGCCCTCGCGTTCGACGGCCGCGCCGAGGGACTCCATGCAGGCCAAGGTCGAGGCGCAGTCCGCACCAGTCGAATAGTTGGTCAGCGTGCTGCGACCGCGGGCCAGCGCCGCCAGCATCGCGTACCGGTGCGAAATCGACTTGTCGCCGGGAAGGGAGAGTGTTCCGGCCACACCGGTGGCCGGGCGGATCGTACGCTTCATTCGCGGGCCGTTACAGCTTCTTCAGCACCGCGTAGCGGATCTCGGCCGCCTCCTCGCCCGGAATCTCAAGCGCCTTGAGAGTTAGGGGTCCGCGAGCTGCTGGCAGGTCCGCGACCCCCAGCACCAGTGGGCGGAAGTCCTTGACCAGCGATTCGCCGACGCGCGGAACTCGGTCCGACTCGTCCCCGTAGGCGGGCGGGTCGTGCGCTTCAGCAACCTTGGCGCTGACTGCAGCCCCTTCGAACGAAGCCTCGATCGTCGCGCCGGCCTCCGCGGCCCCGTAGTGGACCGAAATCTCGTAGCGGCCGGCTTCGGCCACCTCGATGTCCCAGGTGATGGCGTCTTCGGAGGTCTTCCAGTTCGTGAAGTACGAGCAGTTTGGGGCGCGGGCACTACGCTCGACTCCTCCATGCGGCACGCCGTCTCTCCCTGGCAGCAGTGTCATTGGCGCGTGGCCAACGGGAAACGGCCGGTCGTCCGGACCCACTGACGACGCGACCTGCGCCCAGATCTCTTCGGCGCTTGCCTGCAGTGCGGCGGCCTCCTCGGGATAGTCGCCGCTCACATCCGTCATCTGTCCGGGATCGGTGGCGATCTCGAACAGCTGCCCGTCGTTGTCGAGCCTGAATCGCTGGTTGCGGACGCTCGTCTCTTTCCGGGCGCGGCCGACGCGCAGCGAGAAAAGGATCCTGTCGGTCCAGCCCGCGCCGTCACTCGTCAGCAGCGGCTTCAGGCTGCGTCCGTCGAGCGGCTTCTCGCTGTCCGTCTGGATGCCAGCCAGGTCCGCGAGCGTGGGCAGCAGGTCGATGGCGCCTGCGATCGGCTCCACCTTGGTGCCGGCGGGCACGGTGCCGCGCCAACGCAGCAGCAGGGGAGAGCGCAGACCGCCCTCGTCGATGGAGCCCTTGCGGCCCTTCATGCCCCCGTTCCAGCGCCAGCTGTTGGGGCCGTTGTCGCTGAAGTAGAGCACGATGGTGTCCTCGTCGAGGCCAAGTTCGTCGAGCTTGCTGAGCACGCGTCCGACGTTCCAGTCGATGTTCTCGACCATCGCCAGGGCGGCCCTCGTCTTGGGGACGTCCTCCTTGTCGGGGTCCCGGTGCCGCTTGCCGAGCTCCTTGTCGGCGAACCGCTCCCAGTACTCGTCGGGCACCTGCATCGGCGAGTGCGGTGTGTTGTAGGCCAGGTAGGCGAAGAACGGCTGCTCCTGCCTGCTTTCCATGAACGCGATCGCACGGTTCGTGATGTCGTCGATGACAAAGCCTTCGCCCACCACGAGCGAGCCGTTGTGGTCGAGCTCGTAGTCGAAGTAGTGGCCCCAGTGGCCCTCGGTGAAGCCGTAGAACTCCTCGAACCCGCGTGCGTTGGGGTGGTACGGGTGCTGGGTGCCGTTGTGCCACTTGCCGAACGCTCCCGTCGCGTAGCCGTTAGCGCGAAACGTCTCCGCGATGGTCCGTTCGTCGATGTTCAACCGCTCCTGGCCGGTGGAGACGCCGCGGACACCACCCCGAGCGTAGTAGCGGCCCGTCAGGAACTCCGCGCGAGTCGGCGCGCACACCGAGCAGACGTAGAAGTGCTCGAAGCTCGCACCATCCGTACCGAGGGAGTCGATGCTGGGCGTGGCCAGGTTCTCGTTGCCATGCAGGCTGAGGTCGCCCCAGCCCTGGTCGTCGGCCAGGAACACCACGATGTTGGGCATTCGCTCGGAGTCGCCAGCGTGCTCGCCTGTCGAGCAGGCGCTCCCCATCAGCGCGAGTGCGGCAAGAAGTGGAAGGGCGTTTCTACGGTGCATTGGGGTCGTGCTTCCCGTGCGACGACGGTCCGTGTGAGGCCTTTGTCGGGGATCGCTGCGGCGAGCACCAATGGTCGCACAGCACCCCTGTTTCCAGGTGTCTTGGACAGCCGTTCGGGGAGGCCGGCTCCCCTGAACAGCAGGGATCCGCGATCTTGGACTGGGCAACCCTTCTCGAAGACTGGTCGGGCCGCCGAGATTTGAACTCGGGACCTCTTCCACCCCAAGGAAGCGCGCTACCAGGCTGCGCCACGGCCCGACGGAGAAGGGGTGCTGAGTCCATTGTAGCGTTGGGCGGCGTGTCCCCAGCGCTATGTCCAAGCCGGGTCCGCCCAGCACTTCGTCACCCTCTTGGGAGCCCCATTTCGGTCTGGTCACGCGGGGCTCCGACCCGAATTCCCAAACGCAAACCGGCTCGAACCAAGCTCGCTGGGAGCCGCATGCCGCGTGGTAGACTGCATGCACACCCATGCGCGGTCGACAGTTTGATCCTGCCGAGTCTCTGAGGAGTCACGGCATACGTCGGACTCGGCAGCGCGAACTGCTGTTCAACCTGATCCACAACTCCCACACGCATCTGCACGCAGAGCAGCTCTACAACCTCGCCAAGGAGCAGAATGCCAAGCTGAATCGGGTCACCGTCTACCGCACACTCAAGCTGTTCAAGGAACAGGGACTGGTCGACGAACTCGACCTGATGCACTATGACGGGGAGCATCACTTTTACGAGACCCGGCTGAAGCGAGAGCACGCCCACATCGTGTGCATGGGATGTGGAGCTGTGGTGGAGTACTTCGGGGAGCCGCTGAAGCAGATCCGCGACCAAGTGGAATCGCAGTTCGGCTTCCGCGTGGACGTCGCTCGCACTGAGATTGGCGGATACTGCGCGGATTGCCAGCAGGGCGAGATCGAACGGGCCCCGACATCGTCGGAAAGCGGGGATCGGGCGGCCTGACGCCCGTGGAGCCCTCGCTCCCCGCAACCACCGAGCGGGCTCAGCCCGCTCCGCTTTCGCTGCTCGTCGAGTCGCCGTCGGGCGCGGGTCTGCAGGTGTCCGTCACGCACAGCCCTTTTGTGATGGGTCGTTTGTCCGAGTGCGACCTCACGCTGCAGGACAGTCGAATATCGCGGCGCCATGCACGGATTCGCACAACGGCCGAATCGTGCGTGGTCGAGGATCTCGGGAGCCGTCACGGAATCACCGTGAACGGCCAGCGGGTCGACCGCGCCTTCATCGGCACCGGGGATCGCATCGGTTTCGGCGTGGCCGACTCCTACGTCGTCACCGTCGGCGCCGGTGCCGAGCCGGATGCGCCCCTGCTGAAGCGGGTGTCGGAAATTTCGGCCGAGCCTGGACGCACCGGCCCTCTGGGGCGCCTTGCCGCGATGCTGGACGTCGCCCGCACGATGAACCGTGCGGAAGGCGTCGAACAGGTCTACGCCTCCGTCGTCGAGGCGGCGCTTGCCATCACGGGCGCCGAGCGCTCCATCCTGCTACTTCGCTCGCACGAAGGCGAACTGCAGATCCGCGCCGCCCGCGCGGCCTCCGGCGCGGCGGACGTGGGCGAGCCGCGCCTCACGACAGACGCGCTCGCTCAGGCCCTCGACCGTCGCTCGGACCTGTTCTCCCTCCCGGTCAGCACTCTGACGGACCTGATCTCCGACCCGGACCAGACCGTGGCGGGGGTCGTTCTGGGAAGCATCCTGTGCGTGCCGATCCTGCGGATGCGCATTGGTCAGGACTACGAGACCTCCGTGATCTCGGCGCGCAGGGACACGCTCGGTGTCCTGTACCTCGACACCACCGATCCAGGCGTTCGGCTCGCCGAGGGCAACCAGGCGCTCCTGCAGGCGCTCGCCATTGAGGTCTCGAATCTGTTCGAGACGGCGCGGCTGATCGTTGAGGAGCGCGAGAAGCGCTTCCTGGAGCATGATCTGCAGATCGCGCGCGGGATTCAACGGTCCCTTCTGCCCTCGGCCCTGCCGCAGGACGGCTGGCTCGTGGCCCGCGGCCACTCCGAGCCGCGCTCCCTGCTGGGTGGCGATTACTACGACCTCATGCGGATCTCGCCGAACCAGTGGGCTGCGGTGGTCGCGGACGTTTCGGGCAAGGGCATCGCGGCCTCGCTGCTGGCGTCACTCCTCCAAGGTGCCTTCTTCCTTGGATCCGGTCCCGATGCTTCTCTGGCGGACACGCTCGCTCGGATCAACCGCTATGTCTGCGAACGCTCCGGCCAGACCCGCTTCGTCACACTCTTCGCGCTGGTCGTAGATGAGAGCGGGACCATGCGATGGAGCAATGCCGGCCACTGCTCGGCGCTGGTTGTGCGCCGCTCCGGGTCCGTAGAGCCTCTGCGTGCCAACAGCAGGCCCTTGGGGCTGTTCGAGGACTCCGAGTTCGTCGAGGACACCTGCCAGCTCGAGCCTGGCGACAAGGTCTTGGTGTACAGCGACGGTGTCACCGAGGCGCGCAACGAGGCCGGAGATCTGCTGGGCGAGAAACCGGTGGAGGCCGCGGCGGAGAGCTTCGCGGACTGCCGCGCGTCGGCACTGTTCGATGGGCTGCTGACCCGCGTGGAGGACTTTGTAGGTGGTGCGCCGCAGTCCGACGACCTTACGGCGTTGGTGCTGGGCTACAAGGAGACGTGATTTCGCGTCCTGCCCGCACGCCGTGCAGCCCTTGGGTTTGAGGCCCAGCAGGCGCGCGGGCGCGTCCCCAGGAATCCTTGACCCCTCGCAGCCGAGGCCTTAGAATCGGGACTGTCACGACTGACGGCCTGTTGCGCAGTCGGCGAGTGCGGGGGGCATGTCTGCCCTCGGAGCCGCGCTGGACGGCGGTGTGCGGGCTCTCACTGGAGGTCGCATGCGCAGCCGAATCGGATTCTTTTTGATCGCGGCGCTTGCCGTATTCAGCTTCGCCATCCCCGCGGGCGCTCAGGCACAGACTGCCGAGGAACCCGCCAAGCTAACGGCCAAGCAGGAGCGGAAGCGCTTGGCGCAGCTTCGCAAGGAGCTGCGGGGCCCCTTCAAGCGGTGGCTTGACGAGGATGTCCGCTACATCATCACACCGGAGGAGCGCAAGGCCTTCGTCCAGCTGGCCACCGATGAGGAGCGTGAGAACTTCATCGAGACGTTCTGGCTACGCCGCGACCCCACGCCGGACTCGATGGAGAACGAGTACAAGGAAGAGCACTACCGTCGTATCGCGTACGCCAACGACCGCTTCGCCTCAGGCATCCCGGGCTGGAGGACGGACCGCGGACGCATATATATCGCCTATGGCCCGGCCGACGAAGTCGAGTCGCACCCCTCGGGTGGCCAGTACCAGCGCCCGTATGAAGAGGGCGGCGGATTCACGTCGACGTATCCGTTCGAGATCTGGCGCTACCGCTGGATCGAGGGCATCGGCAGCGACATTCTGCTCGAGTTCGTCGACCCGACGATGACGGGCGAGTACCGGCTGACGATGGACCCGTCCGAGAAGGATGCCCTGCTGCATGTCCCAGGCGCCGGCCTGACGCTGTCCGAGCAGATGGGACTGACCACCAAGGCGGACCGCTTCCGCCGGACCGACGGCACGCGCATGGGCACGCCGATCGGTGGCGCCCAGTCGATCCGCTACAACCAGTTCGAGCGGCTGCAGCTCTACGCGAACATCTTCAAGCCGCCGGCGGTCAAGTTCAAGGACCTCGAGGCCATCGTCAACTCGACGATCGACTACAACACCCTGCCCTACGAAGTCGACATCCACTACGTGCGCGTCACCAACAGCTCCGTACTCGCGGGCGTCACGGTGCAACTGCGCAACGAGAACCTGATGTTCAAGGAGGAGGATGGCCTGCACAAGGCGGTGGCGAACATGTTCGGGCGCATCACGACGATGACGCGCCGCGTGCAGTCCACGTTCGAGGACACGGTCAGCATCAAGACCACAGCCGAGCGGCTCTCGGCGGAGGCCAACCGCTCCTCCATCTACAACAAGACGGTGCCGCTGGCGCCGGGCATGTACCGCCTGGAGCTCGTGGTCAAGGACCTGGTGGGCGAGACGATGGGCACCTACCGCACGGCGATGCGGGTGCCGGAGTACGACGACGAAGCGCTGGCGGCAAGCTCGCTGATCATCGCTGACAAGATCGAGCGTGTGCCGATCCGTTCTCTGGGCACAGGCCAGTTCGTGATCGGCAGCTCCAAGGTTCGCCCGCGCATCGACGACTCCTTCAAGCGCGAGGAGAAGATGGGCATCTACATGCAGGTGTACAACCTCGGCCAGAACGAGGAGACCAGCAAGCCCAACGGCAACGTCACCTACCAGATCGCGCGTCTGGACAGCCCGGACGAGCTGCTGCTCAACTTCACCGAGGACGTCAACACCATCCGCGGCGCCTCCTCGCGCCAGGTGGTGATCGAGAAGCTGCTGCCGCTGCAGACTCTCGAGCCCGGAGAATACCGCCTCAGCCTTCGGGTTGAGGACAACGTCAAGAACGAGTCGCTGGCCCCGTCGGCGACGTTCAGGGTGCTTTGAGGCGGGCAGTCGGATAGCATGCGCCACTCGTCGCGTCTCGCCTGGACCACGGTCGTCGCCGCGGTAGTTGTTGTGCTGACGCAGCCAGTGGCGGGCGAGCAGGTCGGCGGTGTCCTCGCGGGCTTGGTCCGAAGCGACTCCGGCATCGTCCAAATGGGCGCCGAAGTCGACCTCATGGTGCCGGACGGCCGCACCGTCAAGAGCGTGACAAGCGACTATCGCGGCTGGTTCGAGTTCAAGGACCTGCCTCCGGGCACCTACTCGATCGAGGTGCGGCAGCCGAACTTCTCGCCGGCCCGCAAGCCGCTCCTGGCAGTCGCTCCGGGCGTGCAGACCGTCCTCGATGTCCGCATGCGGGGAGTCTTCGCGAGCCTACAGCTTTCCTACGGCAGCCAGATCAGCGACATGACCGAGCGCTGGAGGTGGGTTCTGCGCGCCAAGTACTCCTCGCGCAACGTGCTGCGGTTCGCACCGCGGCAGACGACGGATCAGGAGGCCTTCCTGAACCGGCTGAGCGGCACGTTCGAGGACACCCAGGCCTATGCGCAGCTGAGCGCAGGCCAGGGAACGCGGTCCAACGGTCTCCGCTCGCAGCACGACCTTGGGTCGGCCTTTGCGGTGGCGACCTCGCTGTTCGGCAACCACGACCTGACGGTCAGCGGCAACCATGGTCTGGGTCGCACCGAGATGGCGGGCAGGTCGGCGGCCTTCCGAACGACATACGCACGGGAGATTGGCCAGGCGCGGCCGGAGGTGGCGCTGACTGTGCGCCAGATGCAGGCGACCGCCGTGGCCAGGCGAGGCGTGCTCGACTCGGCCCACGGTGGCCAGGGCGTGCCACATCTGCAGACGCTTTCGCTCGAGTTCGCCGACGCCGTCAGCCTGACGGACCGGTTCCGCCTGGAGTACGGACTGCTGCTCGAGTCCGTGAAGTACGTCCATCGCCTGCACGTCGCCAGCCCCTACGGCAAGGCCGTGTACAGCGTGGCGCCCGGCCACGAGATCTCGTTCCGCTATGCGTCCGGCATGCCGCCGGTCTCAGCTGCTTCCGCCGGCCAGAACGCGGCACTGCGCAGCAACGTGCAGCAGCTCGGCATCTTCCCGCGGGTGGCCATGGTCGGGGGCCGTCCGACGGTGCAGCGCTCCGAGCACCTCGATGCAGGGTACCGGCAGACCCTTGGCAAGACCATGATCGAGGCCGCGGTCTACCAGGACTCCATCCGGGACGCGGCCGTCACCGCCTCCGTGCCCGCCGGGGCCTTCGCGGACGGTGATCTCGTGCCGGAGCTCTACTCCGACACAGCGACGCTGAACGCCGGAGCGTTCGACACCCGTGGCCTGCGCGTCTCGGTGGCCCGCAGGCTCCGTGACCGGCTGCAGGCGGCCATCGGGTATGGCTACGGTGGCGTGCTTGCGCCGGCCGGAAGCGATCTGCAGGCTGACACGTCCGGCGAGCTGCGCGCGGCGCTGGACACCCAGCGCGCGCACATGGTGACGGCTTCGCTTTCGGGCCGCGTGCCCGGTGCAGGGACGGTGATGACCGGCTCATACCAGTGGTCGAGCCGCCAGGCAGTGATGCCGGCGGACCCCTTCAACGATTTCGCCGCACGCTCCGCGCCTGGCCTGAACCTCGTGCTGCGGCAGCCCCTGCCCAAGACCGAGGGTGTTCCCGGCCGGTTCGAGATTAGCGCGGACCTGCGCAATCTCCTCAAGAGTGGCTACGTGCCCCTGTACCTCGCCGACGGTCGCATCCTCAATCTCCTGCAGGCCATCCGCAGCTACTCCGGCACGCTGAGCTACGTATTCTGATCCGCGCCATGGACCTCCTGCCTGCCCGCCCGTGTTTCCGTGCCAGCCGGCGCGGACTTGTGGCCACCCTCGCAACGCTGCTGCTGCCGGGCGCGGCCCTGCTGCGCGCCGCGAAATCGATGACAGAACTGCGCATCATCGTGCAGGACGGCAAGGGGCGGCCGGTGCCGCGCGCCAGCGTAATCCTGCGCCCCCTGCAGGGCAAGAAGCTCAAGACCCGCAAGAAGCTCGCCCTCGAGCTGAAGACCAGCGAGGAAGGCAGCACGCCAGTGCCGCCGCTGCCGCAGGGGCACGTGCTGATCCAGGTGATCGCGACTGGATTCCGCACTCATGGCGAGCAGTACGCATTGAAGGATCCCGAGCAGACGAAGACCATCGTGCTCGAGAAACCGTCCGACCAGGTTTCGGTACACAAGGAATAGCTCGCGCCTCGCCGGCCTGATCGCGCCAAGTCATCATGCGTTTGTTCGTAGCACTCGATCTGAACACTACAGTCGTGCACAACCTGATGGAGCTTGTGCAGATCCTCCGGCCTCTGTCCCCGATCAGCTGGGTCAACCCGCGCAACATGCACGTCAACCTGAAGTATGTCGGGGACTGGGACGAAGATCGCCTCGACGAGATCGTGCGAGCCTTGCAATGCGTGCGCATTCCCAGTCGCGTCCGGGTCGCTCTGTCGGGCCTGTCGTTCTTCCCGAGCAATGGAACGCCCCGCGTCTTTTGGGCCCTCGCGGAGAACACCCCCGGCCTGCGCCAGCTGGCGAGCACCATTGACACCAGCCTGACCTCGCTGGGCATTCCGCCCGAGGTCACGCCGTTCGTGCCGCACGTGACGCTTGGACCGGTGCACAGCAGGGACCTGACGGAGATGCATGAGGCTGTCGAGGAGCTTCCCAGCCGTGAGTTCGGGATCATCGAGCCCGACAGCTTCGTGCTCTACGGCAGCCATATGTCCCGTCGGGGGCCTGTGCACCAGCGCATCGAGGAGTTTCGGTACATGATGCCGGTGACCGAGGACAAGGCGTCCAGGATGGCTTACCGCTACTAGGGCCGCGCCGAACACAACCCGTGGGCCAGGTTCTGGAGCGGCCGAGTCTGGTCGCACTGCGCGAGGAGTGGCGGATGCGTGGCGAGCGGGTCGTCTTCACGAACGGCTGCTTCGACCTGCTGCATCCGGGCCACGTGCGCCTGCTGGAGCGGGCGTCGGAGCTTGGCTCGCGCCTCATCGTGGCGGTCAACTCCGACGCCAGCGTGCGAGGCCTCAAGGGACCCGAGCGGCCGATTCTGCCGGAGCAGGAACGGGCCGAGACGCTGGCCTCGCTTGCCTGCGTTGATGCCGTGACGGTGTTCGGCGAGGAGACGCCGCATGCCCTTTTGGAGGTTCTCCTGCCTGACGTGCTGGTGAAGGGCGCGGACTGGGCGCACTGGATCGCGGGCCGGGAGATCGTTGAGGAAGCGGGCGGCGACGTTCGCGCCATCCCTGTCGAGGAGGGCTACTCGACGACCGACATGATGGCGAACATCCTGCGGATGCAGGTCGATTGACACCTCTCGGACTCCGCGACCGCTTCGAGGAGCTGGGCCGGCACGCTGTGTTCGGCGAGGCGCTGGCGGCGCTGCGCGACCGGTTTGCGGGCCCGCAGCAGCTGACAGGGCTCACCGCTGTCGCTCGAGTGCCGTTCACACTGCTGACGCAGCGTCGGACCGGCCGTCCGGTTCTCGCCGTCACGGGCACCCAAGCCCAGGCAGAGGATCTGCACGACAGCCTGCGGGCTTGGCTCGACGTGGCGGGACGATCCGGACGGGAAGCGCCTCCGACCCTGCTCCCTGCCCACGACGTGACGCCGTTCGACGGTCTATCGCCCCACGCCGACATCAGTGAGCGCCGAGGCATCGCGCTCTGGCGCATGGCCGAGGGACAGGTCTCGATCGTCGTTGCGCCCGTCGCCGCGGTGCTGCAGCGTGTGGCGAACCCGGGCCGGTACCGCGGTCTCGCTTGGGACGTGGAGGTGGGGGACGCGGTGTCGCTCGACGACCTCGTGATGAGCTTCGACAGCTTAGGCTACGCCCGCCGCGACACGGTGGAGATGGTCGGCCAGTTCGCGGTACGGGGCGGCATCCTCGACGCCTTCGTGCCTGAGTTCGAGAACCCCTGCCGCATCGAGCTCCTAGGCGACCAGGTCGAGTCGATCCGCGTGTTTGACGTCGACACGCAGCGCTCGGTCCGGCGCTTGGACAGCCTCAACGTGCTTCCGATGCAGGAGTATCCCGCGGGTGGATCCGGCGAGCGAATGCTCCCGCCGGCGTGGGAGTTTTCCGCCATAGGCCCCGAGTGGCGCTCCGGCAGCCTGCTCGATCTGATGCCGAATGCCGTTCTGCAGTTTCACGAGCCGCAGGAGGTGGCGCAGGAGGCCGAGGCCCTGCGGGCTCGGCTGGAGGAAGCGGCCGCCCGCGTCGACGGCAGGCCCGCCGACTACTACTACGAGATCGACGAGTGGATGGCCGTGGCGCGTGGACGTTCTCAGATCACGTTCGACGAGCTAGGTCTTGGCGCTCCGCACATGGATCGCCCGGACGGGACCTGGAACATACTGTCGCAGCCCGGGACGCAGTTCAAGGGCGACGTGTCGACCTTCGTTGACGAGATTCGGGGTCGCATCGCGGCCGGGTCGCAGGCCTTGGTGGCGGCTGCCTCGATCGCCGATCTGGAGCAACTGGCGGACATGTTCCGCGAGTACGAAGTGCCGTCCCAGATCGTACTGCCGACAGGTGAGTCGGGGATTAGCCGGGTGCTGGCTGAGCGGTCGCGCTCCGCTGGACCGAGAGCGTCCGCGATCCTCGTCAAAGCAAGGATCCGGCATGGCTGCGCGCTGCCGGACGCGCACTTCTGCGTCTACGGGACGGAGGACATCTTTGCGCGCACCGAGCGCACCCCCAGGCCACGCAGGCGTACCGCTGCCAGCACCGCGTTCCTGTCCGACCTGGAGGATCTCAAGGAAGGCGATCCGGTGGTGCATGCGCAACACGGCATCGGACGCTACCTCGGCACCACCGCGGTGAAGACGGGGAACCGGAGCGAGGACTTCATGCTCCTCGAATACGCGGAGGGGGCGAAGCTCTATGTCCCGCTGGCTCGCCTCGACCTTGTCCATAGCTACCACGGGGCGGGAGGGCCGTCGCCGCAACTGGACCGGATGGGCGGCCAGACATGGGAGCGCACCAAGAGGCGCGTCCGCGCCCAGCTCGTCGACATGGCCGACGAGCTGCTCAAGATATATGCCCAGCGCAAGCTGGGACGCGACTTCGCATACTCCCCGGACAGCAACTGGCAGTCGGAGTTCGAGGACGCCTTCCCGTACCAGCTAACGCACGACCAGGGCGTCGCGATCCGCGAGATCAAGGAGGACATGGAGTCCACGCGGATCATGGACCGCTTGGTCTGCGGCGATGTGGGGTTCGGCAAGACCGAGGTGGCGATGCGCGCCGCGTTCAAGGCCCTGGGGGACGACAAGCAGGTGGCGGTGCTGGTGCCGACCACGGTGCTCGCCTTCCAGCACTTCGAGACGTTCCGACAGCGGTTCGAGCCGTTTCCCGTCGAGATCGAGATGCTATCGCGATTCCGCACGCCCAGGGAGATCCGCGAGGTTGTCGCCGGGCTGAGGTCGGGGCACATCGACATCGTCATCGGGACGCACCGCGTCCTGTCGAAAGACATCGAGTTCAGTGACCTCGGCCTCCTGGTGGTGGACGAGGAGCAGCGCTTCGGTGTCCGACACAAGGAGCGGCTCAAGCAACTGCGCAAGACCGTGGACGTGCTGACGCTGACCGCCACGCCAATCCCGCGCACCCTTCACATGTCGCTGACCGGACTGCGCGACGTTTCGGTGATCAAGACGCCTCCGCAGGACCGGCTGGCCGTCCAGACTGTCGTCGCCGAGTACGACGACCACATGGTGCATACAGCGATCCGGCGCGAGGTCGCGCGGAAGGGCCAGGTCTACTTCCTGCACAACCGGGTCGATTCGATCGACGAGGTCGCCGGACGACTGGCCAACGCCCTTCCGGGAGTGCGTATCCGCGTTGGTCATGGCCAGATGGGAGAGCGCGACTTGGAGCGGGTGATGCTCTCGTTCATGAACCACGAATGCGATGTCCTGGTCGCCACCACGATCATCGAGAACGGTCTCGACATCCCGCTGGCGAACACGATTGTGATCGACCGCGCCGACCTCTACGGCGTCAGCGAGCTGTACCAGCTCCGGGGCCGCGTCGGACGCTCGGACCGTCGCGCCTATGCGTATCTGTTTGTGCCAAAGAACCGGCAGCTGTCGGAGATCGCGCGGAGGCGCCTGGCGGCGCTGCGCGAGTTCAGCGAGCTCGGCTCCGGGTTCAAGATCGCCGCCTTGGATCTTGAGCTGCGCGGAGCGGGCAACATCCTTGGCGCGGAGCAGAGCGGCCAGCTCGCCGCCGTGGGGTTCGAGACGTACACGCAGCTGCTGGAGGAGACCGTCCGCAAGCTGCAAGGCGAGGACGTGCAAGAGACAGTCCGCTCGCAGCTTTCCCTCCATCTGGACCTGCATGTCCCCGACGAGTACATTCCGGACGAGAGCCAGCGGCTGCAGCTGTACCGGCGGCTGGCCGCCGTGCGCGACGACACGGAGGGCAAGGCCGTGGCCGCAGAGCTCAGGGACCGGTTTGGGCCGCTGCCGGACGCAGTCCGCACCCTGCTTGAACACGCACTCCTCCAGCACCGCGCGGAGGCGCTGCGGATCGCCGCGGTCGAGCGTCGCGGCGAGCGCCTCCGCGTGAAGTTCCGCGAGGACTCGGTGGTGGCGCCGGACAAGTTGATGCGGTTCGTCTCCGCCACGCATGGCGCGTCCTTCACCCCGGAGGGCGTGTTCGAATGGTCCGGCTTCTCTTACAGAGGCAGGGCGGTGCTCGACCGCGTCAACTGGCTGCTGGACCGCTTCACGGCCTGATTCGGCATCGAACGCCTCGCCCGGGCTGAGGCCGCGGGCCGGCCCCCTCGCTACAATCGGGAACGGCGGGAGAAGGGGGCGGCTGGCGATGCTGCGACCCGGCAGGCTCTCCCTCACCCCATGGACCCCTCCCGGATCCGAAACTTCTCGATCATCGCCCACATCGACCACGGCAAGTCGACTCTGGCGGATCGCCTTCTCGAGGCCACGGGCACGCTCAGCAGCCGCGAGATGCAGGAGCAGGTGCTCGATTCGATGGATCTCGAACGCGAGCGCGGCATCACGATCAAGGCGCAGGCGGTGCGACTCGAGTACCATGCACAGGACGGGCTTGCCTATCAGCTGAACCTGATCGACACGCCGGGCCACGTCGATTTCGCCTACGAGGTCTCGCGCAGCCTCGCGGCGTGCGAGGGGGCGCTGCTGGTCGTCGACGCCGCTCAGGGCGTCGAGGCGCAGACGATGGCCAACACGTATCTGGCGCTCGAGCACGAGCTAGCGATCCTGCCGGTGCTCAACAAGATCGACCTGCCGGCGGCCGACCCGGAGCGTGTCGAGGAGGAGATCGAGAGCACGATCGGACTTGAAGCTGACGAGTCGCTGCGGATCAGCGCCAAGACCGGCCTCGGCGTGGGCGACGTGCTGGAGGCAATCGTCCAGGACGTCCCACCGCCCGCCGGAAGCGTGGATGCACCCCTGCGCGCGTTGCTGTTCGACTCGTGGTACGACTCCTACCGCGGTGTCATCATGCTCGCCCGCGTCGTGGACGGCGTGCTGAAGCGGGGAGCGCGCGTCCGGCTGTGGTCCACGGGGAGGTCCTACGAGATCGAGGATCTCGGCTATCGGACTCCCAAGGCGGTGACTTGCGATCGACTAGCGGCGGGGGAGGTCGGCTGGGTTGTCGCCAACATCAAGAACGTCACTGAGACGCAGGTGGGCGACACGATCTGCGACGACAGCGCACCGCCCGACACACCGTTGCCGGGGTTCGAGGAGTCCAAGCCGATGGTCTTCGCAGGACTCTATCCAGTCGAGACGCATCAGCACGAGGCGCTGCGCGAAGCGCTGGAGAAGCTGCAGCTCAACGACCGTTCATTCCAGTTCGAGCCGGAAAGCTCGATGGCGCTGGGTTTCGGGTTCCGCTGTGGATTCCTAGGGCTGCTGCATCTCGAGATTGTCCAGGAGCGTCTCGAGCGCGAGTTCGGCCTGCACTTGATCACGACGGCGCCGAGCGTGCGCTACCGGGTCACGAAGACCAACGGGGAAGTGCTGGATGTCGACAACGCCAGCCGCTGGCCACCGCAGGCGTCGATTCGCTGCATCGAAGAGCCGGTGTTCGAAGTCACTGTGATTACCCAGGACAGCTATCTGGGAGGAATCCTGAAGCTGTTTGACGAGAAGCGGGGCGTGCAGAAGAGCTTCGAGTACGCGGCGGGAGACCGCGTCGTACTGGAGTATCGGGTGCCGCTCAACGAAATCGTGCTCGACTTCTACGATCGGCTGAAGACCATCTCACGGGGATACGCTTCGCTCGACTACCACTTCACGGGGTACTGGGAGTCACCCATGGTCAAGCTGGACATCCTCGTGGCTGGGGATTCCGTCGATGCACTGTCCGTTATCGTCCATCGCGACCAGGCCTTTATGCGGGGCAAGGCGCTGATCCAGAAGTTCCGCAAGCTCATTCCCCGGCAGCAGTTTGAGGTGGCGCTCCAGGCGGCGATAGGCACGAAGATCGTCGCTCGCGAGAACATCGCCGCCCTGCGCAAGAATGTCACCGCGAAGTGCTATGGCGGAGACATCACTCGCAAGCGCAAGCTCCTCGAACGCCAGCGCGAGGGGAAGAGAAGAATGAAGCGGGTCGGCAAGGTGGACATCCCGCAGGAGGCGTTCCTTGCCGTGCTGGATGTCGTTGGAGAGGAGTGAGTGAGCGTCAAGTTCGTTGCAGACAAGGGCGCGTGCTTTCTGGCGCTCCTAGCGATTGGGGCTATCCCGCTCGCTGGCCAGGAATCCGGATCCAGTGGCTCCGCGCCGCCGATCGAGTTCGGGGCGGTGGTCAAGACGCGCGCCGAGAGCCGAATGGGCGAGAGCGACCTTCCGCGGCACGCGGACGGCTATGCCATGTCCCGGCTCAGGTTCAGCATGACCGCCCGGCCGAGCGATGGGCTGCGCATCTACGTCGAGGCTCAGGATTCCCAGGTCGGATGGATGGCGAACGCCGGCCGGAGTCGGGGGCTCACCAACAGCGTTGACCTCAACCAGGCGTACGCCGAGGTCTCTCTCGGCAAGGGTGCTGCCACGCTCACTGCCGGCCGGATGGGACTGCAGTTTCTCGGCGGCCGCCTGATCGGCAGGCGGAACTGGCACAACATCGCGCCGACGTGGGACGGCGGCATGCTGACCCTGGAGCGCAACGGCGACAGCGTCCACCTGATGGGGTTCAACCGGGTCGTGAACACCCCGGGCTTCGACAAGCCCGCCAACACGTTTCTTCTGGCCGGCGTGCTCGGATCCGTGAAGTCCCTGGCGGACGGCCATGTCCTGGAGCCCTTCGTGTTGACAACCCGCATGCGCGACATGGCCGACCTGGGACGCGACGCTGCGATCCAGACGTTCGGTTCGCGCCTGATGGGCGAATTCGCCGAGAACTGGGGCTACGAGGTGCTCCTTGCGGCGCAGCGAGGTGGACGTCCAGATCTGCCCCGCCGCGGCAGCCTGCTCCATTTCAACGTGAATCGGGGCCTTCCGAAAGTGCCTTGGACACCTCGCCTCTTCCTCGAGTGGAGCCGCGCCAGTGGTGACGACGATCCGAACGACGGCATGCGGACGGAGTTCGACCCGCTCTACACAAACCGTCACGGCCTGTATGGCGAGAGCGACGTGACGGCCATGAGCAATCTGAAAGGCCTCAAGGCCGGCGTCCGCCTGCAGCCCGTCGGGCCCCTGAGCATCGACATCGACGTCTGGGACTTCCGGCTCGCAACGCTGAACGACGGACTCTACAACATCGCCGCCCGGATTAGTGTCCCTGCGCCGACTGGCGGAGCGAAGTCGGACTCCATTGGGCAGGAGCTGGACGTGATCGTGAGCTACGCGCTCAACAACCGGATCGCCATCCGGCTCAGCGCGTCCCGCTTCATCGCCGGACCCTTCGTGACCGACTCGCCAAGCGGCGGGAAGTCCTCGACTTTCCTCAGCGCACAGCTGGAGATGCGCCTCTGACGGAGCGCCGGACTCGGTTCACGCCGTGTCCGGCATGATGAAGTCGTCCTGGGTCTTCTCGATCCACTCGCGCAGGAGCGCACGGTGCGTCGCGAGATCGGCCTTGCCGTCTGGCCGGTACGCGAGGTTGTTCACCTCCCCGGGATCCAGCTGCAGGTCGAACAGCTGCTCCGGGCGTTCGCCCCCGCTGAACACGACGTACTTGTAGCGGGCGGTCCGGACCATGCGGCCCTGACGGTCCTTGTCCCCGAAGTGCGACAGTTCGCAGACGACATGGGTGCGCGGCCACGAGTCGCCGTTGATGACGGGCCGAAGGGTTCTTCCGCGCACGCCGTCCGGCACGGGAACGCCCGCGTAGTCGCATAGCGTAGGCAGCACGTCGATGCCCGACACCAGGGCTCGATCGTCCACGACCCCTCGTCGCTCAACGCCCTTGCCGGCGATGATCAGCGGCACTCGCGCCGTCTCCTCCCAGAATGCCGCCTTCTGGGTCCAGCGGTGTGCGCCCATGCCCTCTCCGTGGTCGGACGTGAAGGCGACGACGGTGTTCTCCGCAAGGCCGCGGAAGCGCAGGGTGGACAGCACGCGACCAATCTGGCGGTCGACCTGCTCGACCATGCGGTAGTAGTCGTGCAGGTAGTGACGGAAGTCGTCCGCCTTCCACTCGCCGGAGATGTGCAGCGAGTTCGACATTCGGTTGTAGTTGGCCTCGCGGTGGTGCTGCATGTACTCCGGCTCGTTTGGATCGCGCCAGAGATTGCCGGGCGGTGGAGGGAACTGCGAGGTGGAATCGTACGAGCGCGAGCCTTCATGGCCACGGATCCAATGACACACGTCGTGTGGGTTCATGAACGACGCCACCAGCAGGAACGGTTCGCGGGGCTCTTCAACAAGGAACTCGATGCACGCGTTCGCCAGCGGCTCATCCATGTTGGCGCCCAGCGAGTCGCCGCCGATCAGTTTCTCGAAGCCGGGCGGATCGCCGAACCCGCCGGGCAGGTGCCATTTGCCGGCGTAGTGCGTCTCGTAGCCGTGGGTCCGGAAGTGCTCGCCCATCGTCGGCATCCCGGCCACGATCGCTTCGCCGTTCTGGCGCACACCGGTCTCGTGCGGCATGCGTCCCGTCATCAGGCTCGACCGGGCCGGCGAGCAGACCGGATAGGTCGCATATGACTGGATAAAACTGACGCCCTCGGCCACTAGACTGTCCATCGCCGGTGTCTGCAGGTACGGGTTGCCGTTCGCCGACAGGGCGGCGTTGGACTGCTGGTCGGTCATGATCAGCAGCACGTTGGGACGGGTGGTGGACGTGGCGCGAGCAAGAAGCGGCGCGCCCGCCACGGCCATAAACGCACGTCGGTTCATCGTGCAGACAAGGATACTGCCTCGGATCGCATCGACCCGAGGCCCATTGGTAAGGAGCAGCGTCTTGGAGGCGCTGCGCTACATTGGTGCGAATGCGCCCAAACCGGACGAAGAAGCTCCTCTCCGATGGGAGCATAGCTGTCGGGATCGCCCACAGCCTGCTGCCTGTGGCGGAGGTCCCCAAGATGTTCGCGGCTGCGAACCTCGACTGGGTCTTCCTAGACTCGGAGCACAGCCCATTCTCGACGGACACGCTGCACGACCTGATCCGGGCTTACCGCATGACGGACGTCACGGCTGTGGTGCGGGTGTGCGACTTCCAGTACGACCTCGTAGCCCGCGCCCTCGATTCCGGGGCCGAGGGAATCATCTTTCCGCGCTGCGAGGATGCGGACCAGCTGGCGCACGCCGTGCGCGGCGCGAAGTTCCCGCCAATCGGCCACCGGGGATTCGGCCTTGGTCCTCCGCAGATCGGCTACCAGCAGGCGACCTTCGACGAGATCACGGAGCACTGCAACCGGGAGACGCTTGTCATTGCGCAGATCGAGTCAGTGAAGGCTCTCGAAGGGGTGTCAGAGCTTGCAGCTGTGGAGGGTCTGGACTCGCTCTTGATCGGTCCAGCGGATCTGTCCGTTTCGCTCGGCGTTGCAGGCCAGTGGCAGCACCCCAAGCTTGTGGACGCCATCGACAAGGTCATCGCTACCTGTGCGGACCACGCTCTGTGGCCGGGGATGCAGGTGCGGAGCTACTCCCTAGCCTCCTTCTACATCGATCGCGGCATGAAGCTGATCGGATGCTCGACCGAGGCGGCGCTGCTCTGGGGCGCCGTCAAGTCCCTTGCTGGCGACCTGCGGACCCGGGCCTCGGCGTCCTGACGGACCCCCTGGATCCGGCCGGATTCGCCAAGCCCGTTGATACAATGCGCCCATGTCGGCATGGGAGGAGCCCGGTGGGACTCCCGACCCGGTGCACGTCAGGGTCGCGCTCCTCTCCCTCCTCGCGCTGGGCCTGAGCCTCGGGTTTCTGGCGATCGTGGCGGCTCGGGACATCGCCTCGTCGGGCCGACCTGGCTTCGGCGTGGCTCTTGCCGGCCTTGGGGCGCTGCTGGGCGGCGTGTTCTCCTCTGCTTCGGCTTCGCGGTGGGCGCGAGACGCCATCGCGTTCTGTGCGTGGGCTGCGGCCGTCAGTCTGGTCCTCTTGGGACTAGTAGCTGCGGGCAGATGGGTGCCGCTCACGCTCCTAGTCCTAGGGTTTGTCTGCGGCGCGAGTCTTCGGCTCGTCCTTGCGCTGATGCTGCCGATGTACCCGTCGAGCCGTTCCGCGTCCTTGCTGGGCCTTGCGGGAGCCACCGTTGGCTTTGGTGCGATGGGCGCGAGCCTAGTGGCGATGGCCGCTTCTGGACCGGGCATCATGGATGACGTACCGATGGGAGCCGCCATCGGCGCCACGGTCTTGGTGATCGCTGCGTTGAGGGCACGGCGCGTCCCTGTCAGCATCAACACAGCGGCCATTCGCACGAAGCCAGAGGTGCTAGGGGCGGGCCGCGGCTTCGGTCTGCTCGCCGGGGGGCTGTTCCTGCAGACTGTAGGCTGCGCTCTTGGAGCGGCCTGCTGCCTAGCGTTTCTGGCCCGGACGTTCGGCCATCAAAGCTATGCGTCCGCGGCCGTGGCTGCTCTGTTTTGGCTCGCACTGACAGTTGGGTGGGTGGTGGCCGTTCGGGTGCCTTCCCGCGGCGAGTACGTGCGGACACTGGTGCTTTGCGTTGTCCTTGCGCTGGGCGGTGCGGGCCTTCTGGTGGGCCACCTTGGGTGGCCCTTGGCAATCTTCGGTGTCGTCGCCATCGGGGCGGCGTTGGGCGCGTTGTCCCCAACGTTCCTGAGTCCGGTGCCCCTGCCGCTCGCCATGGCTTGCAGCGCCCGGGTCGCGTTAACGGTGCGGTGGTTCCTGCCCTGCGCCTTCGTTCTCGGATGGGGGCTGGCACTGGCCGGAGCTGCGGTGCATCGCGCCGTGCTCGTTGGAGCGATGGCCGCCTGCTGCGTGGGAGCGTCGCTGATCCGCCACCTTCTGCTTTTGGACATGCACGGTCGGACAGGCGGAGACGAGGCCTTGACCTGAGCGGGGCGCGGAGTGCCGTGTGGCAGTCAGAAGGCTCGACAACAAATACATTCTGGTGCTGGCCTTCGTCAGCGGTGCGATTCTGGCACTGGGTTATCTGATCAGGCCGCCCGGTCCCCAGGGTGAGGCTGCCCCGGTCGCTGCCGACCTTCTGCAGCTCGAGAGGATTACGCAGCGGCGCAACGTTGAGCTCCTCGCCGACTATTTCGACAGCGTTGCGACGCAAGTCGAGCCGAGCGTCGTCCTTCTGAGCGCGTCGCAGCGCACCGGCATCATCTGGCAGGCCGGCGAGGTGGTCACCGCAGCGGGGCTTGGTCCGTTCCTAGAATCGGACCGCACGGCACTCGCCACCAGGGAAGTGGAGCTCGAGACCCTTGTAGAGTCCGCCGATCTGCCAATCGTGACCCTGCGCGCTCCCCTTGCCGCGCCGGTCGGCGGTCGCGGTCAGGCCCGCCTCTACCGTCGCGGATCTTGGCTGCTTGCCATCTGGCGCACTCCTGCCGGAGGGCTTCGCTACCAGCCCGGCAATCTCTTTGGTGTGGCGGCTCAACGCTGCGCCGGCCTAGACGTTGACGAGATCCAGACCAACCTTGACCTAGGAACGGTGTCACTTGGCGCGGGCATCTTTTCGCTGGACGCCGGCCTGGTTGGCATTGTGCTCGACTGCGACGGGGTGCGGATTGTTGCCGACTCCACCAGCCTTGAGACGCTGGTCCACCGCGAGCAGTCCATCGAGACCAGGGTTCTGGAGCGCTTCGGCATGCGGGTGTCCAGTCTTGCCATGGACGAGCAGGCGTTCTTCGGCGTTGGCGAGGGCGCGGTTGTCCTGGAGACTTGGTGGGGCTATGGAGCGCATCAGGCGGGCCTGTTTCCCGGAGACGTGATTCTCTCGCTGGACGGCCATGCAGTGGCCGGTCCGAACGACCTCGAGAGCGCAGTGCTGCCCGTCTCCCGGGAAGTGCTGAGTCTGCGGATCCGTCGCGCCGGGCGTCGTCGCAGCGTCGACCTTCCCGCGCGCCGCGCCACCAGCGCGTCGCTGTCTGGATACGGGTTCGTGCAGACCGGGAATGGTCCGCGCATCGATGCCGTGCCAGCGGGAAGCCTAGCCGAACAGGCCGGGGCCCGACCCGGCGACCGCGTGCTCGCGATGAACCAGCGACCGCTCGGTTCGGTGCAGGAACTGGAGCAGGCCTTGGAGCAGGGAGCGGGCCGCGGCGTGTTCCTGACGCTTGAACGGCAGGGGCGGATGTGGGGCGTTCTGGTAGGCGGCGATGAATGAGCTCGCTTCTCTGGGGCTGATTCTCCTGCTGGCGCTGCTGGCGGGCAATCTCGTCCAAGCGCTCCGCATCCCGGAAGTCACCGGCTACATCCTGGCGGGGATGGCGCTTGGACCCTCCGTGCTGGGGTGGGTCAGCCACGAGAACGTCCAGGCCCTCGAAGCGCTCAGCGAAGTGGCCCTGGGCCTCATCCTGTTCTCGATCGGATCCGTCTTCGAGCGGTCGCTGGTCCGCAGGATCGGCGCCAAGATCGTGCGCCTCACCTTGGTGGAGTCGGCCCTCGCCTGCACGTTCGTGCTCGTCGGCATGCTGGTCGTCGGGATGTCCTGGCAGGTGTCCCTGCTCCTGGCGGCCATCTCGATCGCCACAGCCCCGGCCTCGACGCTGATGGTGCTGCGAGAGTGCAACGCACGCGGCCCCCTCAGCGACGCCCTGCTGGGCATCATCGCCGTGAACAACATCGTCTGCCTGATCGCCTACCTGGTCTGTGCCGCAGTAGTGAATCTCGTCGGGACCTGGGGTCAGCTCTCGTTTCTGGAGACGGTCCACCACGCCTTGTTCCCGCTCTTCTGGCAACTGTTCGGATCCATGGCGCTGGGCTTTCTGACGGGCTTGCTGCTCGCTGGCTGGGCCCGCCAGGTCGGCGAGACCGGCGAGATGCTGATCCTGCTGGCAGGCTCGATCCTGCTGTGCGTCGGCGCTGCGCGGACGCTGGATCTTTCGCCCCTCATCGCAAGCCTCGCTGTCGGAGCCACGATGGTCAACCTGTCACGCCGCAGCCGGCGCCTGTTCAAGACGCTGTCCGGGACGGATCCGCCCTTCTACGCGATCTTCTTCGTGCTGGCCGGAGCCGATCTGGACATCAGCCGAGTGACCACCATCGGCTTGGCCGGCGTGGTGTACGTGTTCGCACGCGGCTCCGGCAAGCTGCTCGGGGCATGGCTCGGAAGTCGGCGGGTTGGCATGGACTCGCAGGTGCAGAACCTGCTGGGCTTCGGCCTGCTCACGCAAGCCGGTCTGGCCGTCGGCCTGGTGATCACCATCGGACGCCAGTTCCCGGACCAGTACGGCACCATTTCCACCATCGTGCTCTCCGCGGTCGTGCTGTACGAGATGATCGGTCCCATCACGACCCGCTTCGCGGTCGTCTACAGTGGCGAAGCGAGTCTCGGACGCGACGAGACCTCGTCTATCTGGGAGTAGAAGTGAATGTTTGGGCGCGATTTTTTCGGTGCACTATTCACACCGCGAGCGTCCATCGAAGCGGTTGTGGCTCAAGAGCCCATATGGCTACTGGGGTTATGGCCGACTTGTGTTCGATTGGCTCTCTCGGACCGGTCCTGGACCGCGATTGCGTCGTAAATCGCAGGTGGTATATGATGCGCTAGCGCGTAGACCGCGGCACACTCGGCACCGCATTTGCGAGTGCATCGAGGCATAGACGCAAGATATGGTGTGCCACGGGTAGAAGCGCCTACTTGGGGGATCCGGCCGCTTTGCTCTCCATTCCATCGAGCACAGGGCTGGAGTAGGAATTAACGGGAGTTGCCAAGCATGCAGCCAGCCACCGTTCTGTCAGCGTCTGACGTCGCGTCGCAGGTGAATATCGCACTGACGTCCGAGAACGTGGGGGGAATGCGCTTCAAGCGCTACTTCACGAAGGATCTGCCCGCAGGGCAGTCGCCGTACGACGCCCTCGAGTGGGAGAAGCGGACGGCAATCATCACCGACGCCAAGGGCAACACGATCTTTGAGCAGTCCGATGTCGAGATGCCCGTGGGGTGGTCCCAGACAGCGACCAACATCGTCGCCAGCAAGTACTTCCACGGCAGGCTCGGGTCTCCGGGCCGGGAGGCCAGCCTGCGCGAGCTGGTACATCGTGTCGTGGACACGATTGCCGACTGGGGCGGGGCAGGCGGCTACTTTGCGGGCGCAGAGGACGTGAAGTGCTTCCGTGACGAGCTGGCGCATCTGATGCTCACACAGAGGGCGTCCTTCAACTCGCCGGTCTGGTTCAACGTTGGTGTGCGCAAGGAAACGCGCGGGTACGGTTGGGCGTGGGACTGGAAGTCCGAGCAGGTCCAGCCGCTGGACGGGTCCGATCATCGGCCGCAGTGCTCGGCTTGCTTCATCAACTCCGTGGACGACTCGTTGGAGTCGATTCTCGATCTGGCCAAGACCGAGGGCATGCTCTTCAAGTGGGGATCGGGCACAGGGACCAACCTCTCGACGATCCGCGAGAACGACGCCGGACTGAAGGGCGGGGGACGGGCTTCCGGACCGGTCTCGTTCATGAAGGGCTTCGACGCATTCGCTGGCGTCATCAAGTCGGGAGGCAAGACACGGCGAGCGGCGAAGATGGTCATCCTCAACGTTGACCACCCGGACATCCGCGAGTTCATCTGGTGCAAGGCGAGGGAGGAGCGCAAGGCGCATACCCTGATCCGCAGCGGATACGACTCCGCGATTGACGGCGACGCCTACGCGACCATCTCGTTCCAGAACGCCAACAACTCGGTCCGGGTTTCCGACGACTTCATGGAGGCGGCGGCCGGCGACGCGGACTGGTGGACGCGTGCGGTCTTGACGGGCCAGCCGAGGGAGCGCATCAACGCCAAGGAGCTCCTGCGCGAGATCGCCGAGGCGACGCACCAGTGCGGCGATCCGGGCATGCAGTTCGACTCGACCGTCAACATCTGGAATCCGGTCAAGAACACCTCCAGGATCGATGCCTCGAACCCCTGCTCCGAGTACATGTTCCTGAACGATTCCGCCTGCAACCTCGCGTCGTTGAACCTGAAGACTTTCCAGACCGCCACGGGCGAGATCGACGTCGCGGCTCTCCGCCGGACAGTCGAGACGATGATCGTGGCCCAGGAGATCCTCGTCGACAATGCGGCCTATCCGACCCAGCGCATTGCGATGAACTCGCACGAGTACCGGCCGCTCGGCCTGGGGTTCGCCAACCTCGGCGCCCTGCTGATGTCGATGGGCACGCCCTACGATTCCGACCGCGGCCGCTCCGTGGCTGGCTCCATATCCGCGGTTATGTGCGGTCAGGCGTACCTGACGAGCGCCACGATCGCCGGAAACCTAGGCCCGTTCGCCGGCTACGCCCAGAATGAGGAGCCGTTCCTGGATGTGATCCGCATGCACCGCAAGGCGGCGACCCAGCTAGACCGTCGGGAGGTGCAACCGGACCTGCGGGAGGCGGCGGAGCATGTGTGGAACGAAGCGCTTGCGCTCGGCACCCAGAACGGCTACCGCAACGGCCAGATGACCGTCATCGCGCCCACCGGGACGATCGGCTTCATGATGGACTGCGACACGACGGGCATCGAGCCTGAGTTGGCCTTGGTCAAGTACAAGAAGCTGGTCGGCGGCGGACTTATCAAGATTGTCAACAACTCCGTCCAGGAGGCGCTGCACCGACTCGGCTATGGCGAGGATCTCGCAAACGTGATCGTGGACCACATCGATGCGGCCGAGACGATTGAGGGCGCCCCCGGCCTCAAGAAGGAGCACCTGCCGGTCTTCGACTGCAGCTTCAAGCCGCAGAACGGCGAACGCACAATCCACTACCGCGGCCACCTGCGCATGATGGCCGCCGTGCAGCCGTTCGTCTCCGGCGCTATCTCCAAGACCATCAACATGCCGAAGGAGTCCAGCATCGACGAGATCGCGGACACCTACATGGAAGCGTGGCGGCTCGGCCTCAAGGCTGTGGCCGTGTACCGCGACGGCTCCAAGGGCGTGCAGCCGCTCAGCGCGGGCAGCGGCGAGATGTCGAACGGCACGGCGCCTGTCGGGGTGGCTTCGGACGGCAAGCCGGTGCGGCGTAGGCTTCCTGACGAACGCGCGTCGGTCACGCATAAGTTCTCGGTCGCCGACCACGAGGGCTACCTGACGATCGGCCTCTACGAGGACGGCAAGCCGGGCGAGATGTTCGTCCGGATGGCCAAGGAGGGCTCGACCATCAGCGGCCTGATGGACAACTTCGCCACGGCGGTGTCGCTGACGCTGCAGTACGGCGTGCCGCTGAAGACCCTCGTCGAGAAGTTCCGGCATGTGCGCTTCGAGCCCAGCGGATGGACCAACAACCCGGACATCCGGTACGCCAAGTCCATCACGGACTACATCTTCCGCTGGCTCGGCTCCCGCTTCATCGGAGGTGAGTACGCCATCAGCGAGGCCGGCGACGCGGTGACCCTGTCCACAAGCGACGGATCCGAAAGTCAGGCGCAGCTGTTCCCTGCAGCCCCGTCGCCTGCCCACTTTGACGCTGTAGTGTGCGCCGAGTGCGGCTCGATCATGACTGTGAACGGCAGCTGCCACAAGTGCCCAAACTGCGGGACGACATCGGGCTGCAGCTGATCGGGGGACCGCCGGTGCACCGTTGGGAGCTACACAGGTAACTTCACGTTGCATCGGTTGGGGCTCGATACCTGAACAAGTCCGGCTACCGTAGTCGGGCGAGAGCCATGGGGTTGGACCCCAATTCGCCATCTTCGGCTTGACGGATCCACTCCGTCGGATCCTTGACGAACGGGGGATAGTCCCGCCCGCGGGCGATCCGAGCGCGGGGAGGCGAGCCGCTAGCCGCTTACTGGGAGCTCTGTGCGGCCGCCCGCTCTTCCGCGCGTGCGCCACCTAGAATGAGTTCCACCGCCATGTTGCCTTCGTGGCATGCGTACTCGTACATGTCGTAGCCCGGATCCCGCGTCAACGGCATGGCAACCTTCCAGGGACCCTTGTAGATGGGTGGATCATGGATCGTCGCCTCGTACTCGATCGTGTCTGGGCCCGTCCGCCGAAACCGCTCCACAACGTGCAGCGACTCGCTCTGCGGGATTCCCTTGATCCGGCGCGACGCCGAGTTCGATGCGATCCAACCCTTGTCGGTGTAGTTGCGCACCTCCACGACCAGCTCATCCCCCTCCCAGCGTGCGCGCGAGTCGCCCATCCACAACCGGATGCCGCTGCTCACATGCGGGCGGTTGTCCAAGGGGATGATGCGGGCGTCGTGGATCATCTCGTACAGGATCGCGACGTGATCCGGAGTCTGCAGGATGCGATAGGCGTTGTTGTACCCAGCGGGAAACATTGAACCGGGCACGCCACGCGAGATGCAGCGGTCCCAGACGCTCATGTGCACGTAGGAGTCGCCTTCGTGCGCCTTGTTATAGTCGCGCTGGTCGACCGCCTCCTGCCGCGTCGGCACCCGGCCGTCCGGAGGGTCTACGACCAAGGAGGTCTGCAGGCTAGGCAGGTATTCGGTGCCCGAGTCGAGCCAGACCTGGTTGTAGCCGCCCACGTTTCCCGGCGGGGACGTGCCGTCCGTCTCCGCGCGCCGCTTCGCCACGGCTGCGGCGATGCCGTCCGCCTCCTCCGTCGAGATCTCGGTCTTGCCCGCGTGGTTGGGAGGCCTCTCGAACGGCGTGATGGTCTCGTTCGTCCAGAGCCCCTGCAGGTCGGGGTGGCCCCACGGGGTTTGTGGCACCTTCCATTCACCTTCCTCTGCCGCAAGAGGCGCTCCGAGGCTCAGGGTCAGGACAATTGCCAGAATCAGGTGCTGCACGGCTCGGGGTCCCCTTCCTCGTACTCGACAGCGCAGCGCGGTGGCAGGGGCCGTTCCTTCGCGCAGGCTGTCGGCTGCTTGCGATTATAGGCGCGATCCCGCCCAACGGCGACGCGGAACGGTTGGGAATGATCAGCGCGGCGCGTCGTAAGGGGCTCCGGTGCCGGACGATCCGGCGAAGAGCCGCGTGCCATCCGGAAGGGTGACATCCCTGCCGTTCGCCTTGTAGCTGCCGTCAATGGCCCGATAGCCTTCGACCAGCACCTCCACGCCCGGCTTGACGGAGTCCTTGCGCCATCCGCGTCGCACGAGAGCACCGGGAGGTCCGGCCTCGACCATCCACTGCTCCGTTGCTCCGGCCTCGGTCTTGACTTCGATGTGGATCCAGGCGTGTGGGTTGATCCACTCCATCTTCGTGATCGTGCCCCGCAGCCGGACTGGCTTTGTGGCATCGAACTCCGACGAAAAGGCATGGTGCGCTGCCAGGGGCACAACTGCGGCAAGGCCCGCTGCCACCATGGCAATCGCTACCCGCGTAAAGAGCTCCGGTTTGTCGCTCATTGCGTCTCCTCCTGCGCCTGCCGGTCCCTGGCACGAGCGCCGCTCAGGATGTTGAACATGCCGTAGTTGCCTTCGTGGCATGCATACTCCACCAGCTCGTACTGCCCGTCGTCGAGGTCGAACGCGAACGTGGCCGTCCACGGCTCTTGCCACGTCAAGGGGTCCTCCATGGTGAACGAGTAGGCGAGCTGGGTCGGACCGATGCGCTTGAACCGCTCGGTGAGCTTCATCTGATCACTGGATCCGCGGTACGGGCTGCGTCCGTTGAAGCGCTGTGTCTCGACGACGAGTGCGTCGCCCTCCCATCGGCCCACCGAATCTCCCAGCCAGGACGTCAGTCCTTCCCCGACGTGCTCCCTCGGCTGTGTCGGGATTGCTCGGGCCTCATGGACCATCTCCTTGAGCACGACGACTGTCCCCGGTCCTTGGACGATCTGCAGGCCGTTGTTGTAGATACCGGAGAACATCATGCCCGGAAGGCCGCGCGTGATGCAGCGGACGTATGGAGTGAGGTCCTCGGGACCTACGGGTGGACGGGAAGCGATGCGCTCCCGCTCCCTGGCAGCGGTGGCCGCACGGCGCTTGCCCTCCTCGGTCATGGGTGGCAGCCTGCCGTTCGGCGGGTCGACGATCATGGCGACCTGCGTGGAGGGCTTGATCTTGTCGTAGCCCAGGCTGGTGTCGCGCCACTCCCTCTCGTAGCCCCAGATGCTGCGCAGCGTTCCGCGTTCGCGCCGCGCGGCGGCCTGCTCAGCCGTCAGCGAGTCGGTGTCCATCAAGTCCTCGGGCCGCTCGAGGGGAATGCCGTGCGCAGCATTGCCGGACCATACCCCCTGCAGATCCGGCTCGCCCCACGGCGTGCGGGGTGTCTCGTAGGGTTCGCTCGTCTGTTCGGACGACTCCGATTCCCTCTCGGACAGGATTCCTGCGTAGGTCGGCTCGACAACCGCGACGGTGACGCTGTCCGGCGCCCGGACAAGCGCCCAAAGCGCATCTGTGCGACCGTTGGCCGGCTTCGATGGTGCGCCCTCGAAGTCCGCGCCGGCGCGCTCCATGGCGCCCGTCGCCGCCTTCAGATCGTCGATCGAGAACCCGAGCTGCGAGATGGATCGCTCCCGTGTTGGGGCGGGCACGCCGCCCGAGTGCCGCAAAGCGAAGACCCAGTGGTCGCCGAAGCGGATCCCGTTCTCGCCTGCCACCTGCCCCGGTTCTCCGCCAAGCACCGACCGGTACCACTCCAGGGTCGCCTCCGGGTCAGTTGCGCTGAGATGAACGTGGTTCAGACCCGTGGACCCCGCCTCCTCAACGAGTTCGATGCGGGTGCCCCAGGGATCGAAGAGATAGCTGTGGCGCCGTCCGTCAGGTCCCACCCGCACGGTCGATCCGTCGTCGAACCGCTGCAGACGGACTCCAGAGCCGCGCACGCCGACGGCCTCGAGCTCGGCCATCTTGGCGGTCACGTCCGGGTAGGCGAACCCCAGATGGTTGGCGCCTGTGCCTTGGCTGCTGCCCATCGTCGGCAGCCCTGCAAAGATCAGATCCACGCCGTTGCAGCGGGCGGTGTCGCCGCGGTCCGGGACCGTCGCGCAGTCGAGGTGCCGCGTGTACCACGACACTGCTTCGGTGGGACTGGCCGCGATGATTTGCACATGGTGCAGTTGGGCGGCTGCCACCGGGAAAGCTGCGATCGCGAGGCAGGCGGCGAGTGACGCGAGCCGAGTGCGGGGAATGGAGCTTGTGAGTGTCATCGCGTTGGCTTCTTTCGCAGGTGCCCGTACATGAGGTCCTCGGCGAATTCCACGCACTTGAACTCCAGCACGCGCACGTTCTCTTCTAGTCGGCGGTAGAGCGGCATGCGGATCTTCCACGGTCGCTCGAAGACCGTTTCGTCCTCGATCGTCGCCTCGTAGACCAGGCTGTTCCGACCAGTCGGCGTGTAGCGCTCCTGGACTTTCAGGGCCGAGGAGGCGAAGTTGCCGGCCCGGTCAAACCACGCCTCGCCGTTGAACCCTACCGCGTCCACGACCAGGGTGTCCCCGTCCCAGTGGCCGTGCGAGCGCCCCATCCAGCTGTCCAACGGCGGGGGCTCCGGCTCGTCCTTGTCCATGTGGACCGTGCGGTTCGCTGCGGCGAACCCGTACACGAACATGATCTTGCGGTCGCCCTGCACGATCTGGAAGGGATAGGGCAGGTAGGTCGCTCGCGGAACTCCCGGCAGGAAACACTTGGCCTCCGGATCCGCCGTCATGCGGTTCTCGAAGTTCTTCTCGCGCTGCGCGGCAGCCTCGGGACGGTAGGGGATCCTGCCTCCAACGACCACGCCCTGTCCGGGAGGCACTGCACCGATGGCACCGAGGTCTGGATGGCCGGCGGAGGCCGGATGGTCTTCCAGGTTCCAGTGCGCGGTGCCGATTGCCTGCCAGATGCCGTTCAGGTCGGGACGGCCATCCCACGCTCGGGGCATGGCACTGTCTTGCGACCAAACAGGAACGCTCGACAGCAGAATGCAGGAAATGGTGGCCGCGCCGAGAAACCAGCGCCTGTCCACCGAGCCAGGGTCGACCCTCATACCCTCAAGAGTGTACCCACCGCGTGGGGCGTGGGAACGCGCCGGGAAGGGTCCCCTACGTGCTGAATCGGCGCTTGCGGGCTTCGTCGAGGGCGACTGCCAGGATGATGATCGCTCCGATGATCACTTGCTGCCAGTAGGGGTTCACTCCTAGCAGGTCGCTTCCGTTCGAGAGCAGTCCCATGATGAGGGCGCCGATGAGGGTCCCGACCACAGAGCCTTCCCCGCCGGAAAGGCTGCCGCCGCCGATGACGACCGCCGCAATGACCTGCAGCTCGTACGAAACGCCCGACGTCGGCTGGCCGGTCATCAGCCGCGAGGTCTCGATCATTCCAGCTAGGCCCGTCAGCATTCCGCAGATTGCGTAGATGCTCACCTTGAAGACGGTCACCCGGATCCCGGCGTACCTCGCTGCAGCCTCGTTGCTGCCGATGGCGTAGGTGTAGCGTCCCAGCTTGGTGTGGTGCAGCACGATGTGCGCCAGGACTGCGCAGATGCCCAGCACCACAAGCACGAACGGCACTGGACCGATCGAGCCCTCGCCCAGAAACCCATGCTCCTCGGGGAGCCCCACCACCGGAAGACCGCCGGAGATCACGAGGGTCAGGCCGCGCACGATCCCAAGCGTGCCGAGCGTCACGATGAACGGCGGTATGCGCAGCTGCGTAAGCAGGGCCCCGTTAATGAATCCCCAGAATGTTCCGGCGACGATGCCTGCTGCGATTCCCAGCCCGACCGATCCGGTCTCGACGATCACGGTGGTGCCGATCACTCCGGAGAACGCCAGCACTGAACCAACCGACAGGTCGATCCCGCCCGAGACGATGACCAGCGTCATGCCGAGCGCCATCGTGTTGATCACGGCGGTCTGCCGGATGACACTGGAGAGGTTCGTTCCCGTTAGGAAGTACGGCGACGCGAACGACAGAATGACGAATAGAATCGCCAGGCTGATGAACGGCAGGAACCGCTGAATCGCCTCCCTATGAAGAGTCATGTTGTTTGTCTTCGTCGGATCATCCGACCGCCGCGTGGCGCATGATCTCTTGCTGGGTTGTTGCGCGTGGCAGTCTCGCCACCACTGCTCCGTCGCGCATGACGAGAATACGGTCCGCGACCTGCAGCAGCTCGGGGAGCTCCGAGCTGACCATCAGGATCGCCTTGCCGTCCCGCGCCATCTGATCAATGATCTCGAACACCTCGGCCTTGGCGCCGACGTCGATGCCGCGCGTGGGCTCGTCGAAGAGGATGACGTTCGTGTCTCGAAAGAGCCACTTTGCGATGACAACCTTCTGCTGGTTGCCGCCGCTGAGCTGCCACGCCTCACGTTCGACGACACCCTCCTGCATCTGCAGCCGATCGCTGTACTCCTCGGCCACGCGCTTCTCCTTCGCGCGGCGGATCACCGATCCAGCAACGCACACCCCATCCAGCTTGGCCAGCGTCACGTTCGTTCGGACGGGCAGCTTAAGAGCCAGGCCAGTCTGCTGTCGGTCCTCTGTCACGAAGGCGATGCCGGCCTCGACGGCGTCGTTCGGGCTCTGAATCCATCGCGGTGTGCCGTGCAGTGAGACCGCACCGTCGGGCGTGTCGCGAATGCCGAAGATCGATTCGCAGACCTCCGTTCTGCCGGCCCCCATCAGGCCGGCGATGCCCACGATCTCGCCAGCGTGCACGGAGAACTGCACGCCCGGCAGATCCACGCTGAGCAACTCCTCGCCGGGAGGCAGTGGCTTGCGGTCATAGATCGACGACATGTCGCGACCCACCATGTGGTGCACGATGCCGTCGGTGTCGATCTCGCTGGTTGGACAGCTGTGGACCGTCTCGCCGTCGCGGAGGATCGTGACATGCTCGGCGAGTTGCTGGAGCTCTCTCAGCTTGTGGGTGATGTAGATGATGCCGATCCCGCGCTGCCCGAGTTGGCGCACCTCGCGGAAGACAGTGCGCGACTCGGCCTCGGAGAGCGAGGACGTGGGCTCGTCGAATATCAGCAGCCGAGCTTCTCCATGCAGGGCCCGACAGATCTCGACGATCTGCCGCTGCGCGGGATTGAGTTGCTCGACTCTCCAGTTCGCCTGCAGTGGGAACTCGTTTGCTTCCAGGATCTTGTTCGTCTGCCGGTTCATCTCCCCGCGGTCCAGCAGGCCGTTCTCGAGTGGCTCGCGTCCGAGGAACACGTTCTCGGCCACTGTCAGGTGCGGAGCGAGCAGCGATTCCTGATGCACCATCTGGATCCCGGCGGCGTGTGCATCGGCCGGCCGGCCGAAGTTGACCGTCTGGCCCTCCCACCGCATCGCTCCGCCGTCGCGTCGCTGGAGGCCTGCAACGATCTTCATGAGCGTGGACTTGCCGGCTCCGTTCTCACCGACGAGGCCGTGCACTTGCCCTGCCTCCACGCTCAAGTTGCCGTCTCGGAGCGCATGCACGCCTCCGAAGCTCTTGCGTATGGACGAAAGCTCTAGGAGCATCCCGGTGCCGGAAGCAGCACCGGCAAAATCCGAAGATTAGCACAGGCCCGCGCACCGGCAGGAGCGCGGCTCGTCAACTCATTCCGTCCATACAGACTTGAGCTTCCACGCCCTCAGATTCACTAGGCGCGCCTCCCCACCCTCGGCGTACAGCGAGAGGCCGGTGCTGGTCGGATCTGGAAACACGCGGTCGGTGATCGCGACGCGCCCGCCACCCGCGAAGACCTCCACGACTGACCGGTCGACGAGGATGCGCAGGGAAACCCGGCCGTCATCCGGCTGGTACCGGGCTGCGTGGCGACCGGGAAAGGTGTCGTGGAAGCCGCTCTCCCCGGAGTTGGTCCGGTCGACGAACACCTCCGCCGGCGAGTCGCTGAAGCCGACCAAAGTCTCCTGGCCCTCTCCCTGCAGCACGCGGAACCCAACTTCCTTGCCGTCGCCGACTTCGATCTCGGCTTCGATGTCCAGCACGTCTCCTGAGAAGCCAGCGTCGGCGAGCATCCTGTTGGCCTCCGCGATGGACGTGTCCCGCAACGCCAATGACTTCCCGCGCAGGGCCTCGATCTCTCTCACGGGCAACTGCGAGAGACGCAGGCCGTCAGGGGTCCGGACCAGCTTGAGTGTGCGCGGAACCGACTGTGCGCCCCGCCATGGGGCGGTTTGCGTGCGGTTTGCGTACATCCAGTTGTTGATCCAGCCGACGACGATCCGCCGACCGTCGCTGGCGGGCACGCCATCGTACTGGGCCGCGTAGAAGTCCCGGTCCCAATCCAGCCAGAGCTGCGTCTCGGGCGGATTCTCGTTGCGGAAGTTCTTCCCGTCGAAGTCGCCGACGAAGTGCTGGCAGCCGGAACCCAGCCATGGATGGCCCCGGCCGGAGTCCACCTGAAGTGTCCAACGGCTCTCGCCGGGCACGCCTTCGACGGGGAGCTCGAAGAGATCCGGGCACTCCCAGTTGCTCACCGGATGCGCCCCCTGCGGACCGAAGTCGCTGAGGTGCGTCCATGACTTCAGGTCGGTCGACCCGTAGAAGCTCACCTTGCGCTGGTTGGCGAGGACGACCGCCATGATCCAGCGTCTCGTGCCCTCGTGCCAAAAGACCTTCGGATCCCGGAATGCGGGATCCGACACGTCGAGCGCTGGATTCCCGTCGAACTGCCTCCAGGTCCGCCCGCGGTCGGTGCTGTAGGCGATCGACTGCGTCTGGTCTTCCTTGGTGCGGCTGGTGTGGATCGCGACGATCGGTGCCGAGCTGGCCTCGCCCAGGCCGCTCGTGTTGGCGTGGTCCACCACCGCGCTGCCGGAGAACGCCATGACGTCGCCGTCCCTCGGGTATGGCGACATCCAAGTGCTTCCAGTGAAAGAGATCGAGGCTGACTGCGTGGCCCCAGCTCATGTGCCCCCACGTGTCGCCGAACGGGTTGTACTGGTAGAAGATGTGCCACTCGCCATGGTGATGCACTAGGCCGTTTGGGTCGTTCGTCCACTTCACTGCGGGAGTGAAGTGGAACTGCGGGCGGTGAGGCTCTTGGTAGGAGGGTGTCTGCCCGAGCAACACCATCGGTACCGTCGCCAAAGCGACCAGTGCGGCCAGCGCTCGCATAACGGCTGGATCGCAGTCCGCCGTCGCCGCATCCCCTTGCGTGCCCGAGGCTGCGCACGGCCACTCTAGGGAAGCCTGTCGACCAGCCGGTCTATCTCTTCAGCGTTGTTGTAGAAGTGCGGCGCGACCCGGAGCCAGCCGAGCCTCTCCGCCACGGAAATGCCCTCCGCCAGCAGCGCCTCGGCCGTGCGCACTGGATCAACCCCGGGCTTGCGCAGCGACACGATGCCGGAGCCGCACTCGCGCGTGCGTTCTGCGGCAGGCGCATACCCCTTCGCGCGAGCACCCTCCAACAGCCGCTCTACGAGGCTGTGGACCGCGTCCTCCCGGACTTCAGGCGGGACGCTGTTGAGCAGCTCGAGCGAGGCGGCCATGCCGACGGATCCAACTGTGTTCAGCGTCCCGCACTCGAATCGGCTCGCCGTCGGGAGCAGATCGCCGTCGCTGAGGTAGTTCTCCCATCCCGCAACGCTGGTCCAGCCGATCTCGCTCGGGGCGAGCGACGGCATCCAGTCGTTGTCGACGTAGAAGACGGCGCATCCTTCGGGCCCCAGAAGCCACTTGTGCGCCGAGGCGGAGAGCGCATGAATGTCCGCGGACTTCACGTCGATCGGAAGTGCGCCCATCCCCTGCACGGCGTCAACGACGAGGAGGCAGTCCCGGCGCCGGCAGATCTCGCCCACCTTGGAGAGATCCCAGCGGAATCCAGTCAGGAAATGTACGTAGCTGAGCGCCGCAAGCCTGGCCCCGCGGCAGGCCCGGTCGAGTTCGTCGAGGTCGAGCCTGCCATGCCTCAGCGCGAGGCTTCGAAACTGTACGCCCTGCCGCTCGACCAGGGCCCGCCACGGCACGTAGTTCGCCGGGAAGTCGTCCTGGAGCCCCACAATCACGTCGTCTGGGCGCCAATCCAGACCATTGGCGACGGCCGACAGGCCCTCGGAGGTGTTCTTGGTGATCGCGATCTCCGCTGGCTCGCAATGCAGAATTTTCGCCGCCTCGGCGCGCAGCCGACGGTAGGCATCGATCCAGTCACCGTAGGCGTGTATGCCGGACCGCGTCGCCTCCGCAAGGTGGCTCCGCATGGCCGTCGCCGTTTTCAGAGGTAGCGGAGAGACGGCGGCGTGATTGAAGTAGGCGTATCGCTCCGTGATGGGGAAGCCTTCTCGCAGAGCGGCGGCGCTCATGGCTGAGAACGGGCCGGATGGCTCCCAAACATAGTCGTCAGTGTAGGGGAATGTCTTGATTTGGCCTATAAGGGCGTATAAGGGCGTATACTAATGCTGCTTGTCGGCCGTCTATACAGACGGAGAGCGGAGCTAAAGTACGCCATGCAGTGGATCACCCGACTTCTGACCCTAGCGCTGATTCTTGGGATGGTCGGCACGGCACTTGCCGACGATTCCTCGAAGAGGAAGCCCAGAGGCGCCAAGGAGGATGTCGACCAGATCGGCGAGCGTGAGGTTGGCAAGGGGCCGAACTTCTACTCCATCCAGAAGGAGATCGCGCTGGGCAAGCGCATGGCCCAGGACGTTGAGCGTCACTCCAAGATCGTTGACGATCCCGTCATCGCGGAGTATGTCAACCGCGTCGGCCAGAACCTCGTGCGCAACTCCGACGCCAAGGTGCCCTTCACGATCAAGCTGATCGACAGCGCCGACGTGAACGCCTTCGCGCTGCCGGGCGGGTTCTTCTTCGTCAACAGTGGTCTCATGCTACGCGCCCAGAGCGAGTCCGAGCTCGCGGGAGTGATGGCGCATGAGATCGCGCACGTGGCCGCCCGCCACGGCACCCGCCAGGCGACGAAGGGGCAGCTGATCAACATCGCCACCATTCCCCTGATGTTCATCGGCGGCTGGACCGGCTATGGCATTTACCAGGCCGCCGGCGTGCTGATTCCGATGACGTTCCTGAGGTTCTCGCGCGGCATGGAGTCGGAAGCGGACTTCCTCGGCGTGCAGTACCTGTACAAGGCTGGCTACGATCCGACCTCGTTCATCGACTTCTTCGAAAAGATGCTGGCGGACGAGAAGCGTAGGCCGGGAACGATGTCCAAGCTGTTCCGCAGTCATCCGCCTCATGGATCGCGGATCCGCAAGACGCAGAAGGTCATTGACCAGCTCCTGCCGAACCGGCCGGAGTACGTCGTCAACACTTCCGAGTTCCTGCGAGTGCGGGACCGCCTCGAGCAGCTCACTGTGCGTCGCAAGTCGACGACCGAGGATCCCGACAAGCCGCGGCTTCGCAGGACGAGTTCGGGTGGCACGATCCCGACCGAGGACATCGATGTCGCCGCGGACGACGAGGACATCGACAGCGACGAGCGTCCAACGCTGAAGCGGCGCTAGCCCGGCGGAACGATCCGCGTACAGTCGTCCGTCGTCCTCAGGCCGTTATCGATGTCGCTCGGCAGAGCAGCTGTCGAAGTGGGGGCTCTAGGCCGAGTTGTCGCGGCGGAACTCAACGGCTGATCGCCGGCGGCGTACTGCGGATCCATCCGACGCGGCGCGATTGACTCTGGGGGACCGCTTGCGGTGCTTCCCCAGGCCGAGGTTGATGTGGACGTACGTGGCGATTGCTGGGCCACGGCGATTCGGCCTCGGCGTGATCAGGGCGAGAGCAGTGTAGAGGCCAAGCTCGACCAGTGGCTGGAGTGTCGGGTTGCCGGCCGTCGGCGTAAGGCGCCGACCTTCAGTTGCCCTGGACAAACGGCGGACAGTCCCACGAGGGCTCGATTGATTCCCGGAGTTCACCAACCACCGGTGAGACTCGCGGGCTAGTCGGTTGTCACGCTCCTGGCGATGTCCCGCGGCTGATCGATGTTGCGGCCACGTCGCACGGCGATGTGATAAGCCAGCAGCTGCAGTGGCACAAGCACTGCGACCGGCTGCAGAAGCTCACGCGCCGATGGCAGCAGGATGATCTCCTGCGCATGCGCGCTCAGCCGCTCGTCGTCCACATTGGTAATGCAGATCACGCGACCGCTGCGGTGCGCTACGTCGCGCACTTGGGCGACAGCCTTCTCGTAGCGCGCTCGGCTGCCCGGATGCTCCTCGTCCAACGTTGCGATCACGACCACAACTGTGTCGGCCCCGATCAGCGCCTCGGGGCCGTGCCGTATCTCACCGGCCGGGCAGCCCTCGGCTTGGACTTGGGCGAGCTCTTGGAGCTTGCGCGCCCCCTCAAGCGCGATCGGGAACTGAATGCCGCGCCCTAGGAACAGGAACCGACTGGCGAGGGACACTTGCCGCGCCAGCTGTTCGCAGAGCGGTGAGAGCTCCAGTGCCGACTCGACGAGGCCGGGCAGCTCCAGCAGATCCTGCGCCCGATTTCGCCAGGCTTCCGGAGCGAGCGTCCCCCGGACCTGTCCGAGATGCATCGCGAACAAGTACAGCGCTGTCAGCTGGGCAGTGAACGACTTCGTGGACAGGGCGGCTAGTTCCGGGCCCGCTTTGGTGTAGATCGCTCCGCGGGCCGCGCTCGCAATCGCCGAGTCGACCGAGTTGCAGATGGCGATGGTCTTCGACCCGCGCTCGTGCGCCAGGGCCTGTGAGGCGAGCGTGTCGGTGGTCTCGCCGGATTGGCTGAGCACGAAGGTCAGCACGCGCTCGTCGATGAGCGGATTGCTGTAGCGGAACTCGCTGCCGTACTCGACCTCGACGTGGACACGGGCGAGATGCTCGATCATTGCCTTCGCCGTAAGCGACGCGTGCCACGAGCTGCCGCAGCCGATGAGGTTCAGGTGGCTGATCTCGCGCAACTCGCGGCCCGTGACGCCGAGTTCGTCGAGCACGACCGCACCTGTCCGCTCGTCCAGCCGCCCGAGGGTGGTGTCGCGGATCGTCCGGGGCTGCTCAAAGATTTCCTTGAGCATGAAGTGCTTGTAGCCGCCCTTTTCGGCCATGAGCGGGTCCCACCGCACGTGGTGAACCATCCGGAACACAGGGCGGCCATCCGCGTTCGTGACCCGCGTCCCGCCTGACCTGAGAACAGCGATGTCCCGGTCCTCGAGCTGGAGCATGTCGCGCGTTCGCGGCAAGATCGCCGGGATGTCGCTGGCGACAAAGTTCTCGCCGCGCCCCAGGCCGACCGCAACTGCAAGGCCCCGGCGGGTCACGACGATCTTCCCCTTCTCGTCCCGCGCCATGACCGCGAATGCGCAGCTACCCTCGATCTTTCTTATCGCTTGGCGCACGGCGGCTTCCAGAGACGCCGTGTCGGCGCGGTAGCTCGAGACGAGCCCGGCCACGATCTCGGCGCCGGACGGATCCTCCTCGTTGATTTCCCCGCGCGGCACCAGTGCGCGCAGGCTCTCGAGGTTCGTTGGCTTGCCGCAGAGGGCGACGAAGATTCCGCGCGGCGAAGCCGTTGCGGGCTGGCCCGGGCCCGTCAGGACAGGCTGACCGCCAACCCAGCTCGTGTGGCCCACGCCGTACGTGCCGCGGATGGGATCGAGGCGCACCGCAGCCTGCAGGTTGCGCAGGTTGCCTCGTGCTTGGCGGACTTGCAGCGCCTTGGCGGAGCCAACGGCAAGCCCTGCCGTGTCGTAGCCGAGATGCTCAAGCCGACGAAGGCCATCGAGGATGACCGGCCCGGCCTGCTTGCGTCCGACGTATCCGAAGATTCCGGCCATAGTCCGGCCTCGCCTGCCGGCTAGTCCACCACTGTGACCTTGTACTCTTCGATCACTGGGTTGGCCAGCACCCCTTCCGCAAGCCTCTCCATCCGCGCCTGGGCCTCGTCTGGACTTGCGTCCGGCGCGAGCTCAACTTCGAAGAACTTGCCCTGACGGACGTCCACGACCTCCTCGTGGCCGTGGCTCCGAAGCGCCTGCGTGATCGCCCGCCCCTGCGGGTCGAGGACGGTCTTCTTCAGCGCGACCTGAATGATGGCCTTCATGTCTCATTGTATGAAACCCTCGGGCTCACTTGCCGATGCAGAACGAGGCGAAGATGCGCTCCAGAACGTCGTCCAGCGTCGTTCCTCCCGTGATCGCGTCAAGTGGGTGCAGCGCGTCGTAGAGGTCCAGCAGCAACATCTCGTGCGGCACTTCGTCCTGTACCGCCTGGTCGGCTTTGGTCAGTGCGTCGTGGGCCTCCTGCAGCAAGCTGCCTTGGCGGATGCCCGTCACGAAGGATCCCTCGCGCAGCCCATCCAGGCCGGCCAGGGTCTCGTTGCGGATGCATTGCCCCAGCGCATCCATCCCTTCACCGGTCTTCGCCGAGACGGATACCTGCAGCTCTGGCCCCGCGTAGCGCAATGGGAGGTCGGCCTTGTTGCCGACCAGAACCACCGGGCAGCTGGCGCGCGCACGTTCCTGCAGCGTCCGGTCCTCCGCTGCACCAGGGCGAGAAAGGTCAACCACGACCAAGGCGCAGTCCGCCTCTGTCAGGGACTGCCAGGAACGCTCGACGCCCTCCGATTCGATGGTGCTATCGCTGGCTCGGATGCCGGCGGTGTCGACCATCCGCACCGGTATGCCGTCCAGGCACGTGTCTTCGCTGACGACATCGCGTGTGGTCCCCGCGATCGAGCTCACGATCGCCCGCGAGTTGCCAAGCAGACGGTTGAAGAGGCTCGACTTGCCGACGTTGGGTCGCCCCACGATGGCGAGCTGGAGGCCGCTGCGGACCACCTTTCCGACTGAGTAGCCAGCCACAAGGCGGCCCACGGTGGCCCGGATGGGCCGCAGACGTTCGCTCAGCTCCTTGGCGGAGGCCACCTCGACGTCGTCCTCGGCGAAGTCGATCCCGGCCTCCAGCAGTGCGATCACCTCGACCAGCGGGACCTTGATTGCACGCAGTTCCTTGGAAAGCGATCCGCGAGCCTGGCTGGCCGCCACACGTGCTTGGTAGAGCGTCGTGGCGTCGATCAGGTCCCGGACAGCTTCCGCCTGGGTGAGATCCATGCGGCCGCTGCGGAACGCCCTTTGCGTGAACTCTCCAGGCCGCGCCAGCCGAGCTCCCAGTGCGATCGAACGCTCCACCGCAAAGCGCAGCACGGGCGGGGAGCCGTGGCAGGAGATCTCGACTACGTCCTCGCCGGTGTAGCTTGCTGGTGCATGGAAGGTCGTGACCAGTACTTGGTCTACAGGCAAGCCTCGCGTGTCGACGAGCGTTCGCAGAGCGGCGCGGCGCGGCGCACTCTCTCTGCCGGGGGCTAGCTTGTCGGCGATCTCCCTGGCCAGCGGACCGGAGAGTCGCAGGACGCCGATAGCGGCTCGGCCCATCGGCGTCGCTGGCGCGACGATGGTGTCGTGGGCCTGAGACTGAAGGATGGGATCGATCGGCGGCACGGAACAGGTGCGCCTTCGGCCCGGCCGCCGGGCGTGCTGTCCGGTGGCGCTTGGACTCAGCTCTCCTCGTCGACCCGCACTTCGATGACCGGGTAGCGGTTCGGCGGCATGCCCTCGGACACCGTCGTCACCCTCTCGTCGTCGTTGAGCATGACGTGGACAATGCGGCGCTCGCGCGACGTCATCGGCCGGAACGCGAACCGCTGTCCCGTGTGCGCCACACGCGCGGCCGCGCTGGCGATGTTGCGGCAGAGCTCGTCAATCCGAAGCATGCGGTACTGGTCCACGTCGAACATCAGCCGGTGCCGCTCCTCGTGCGGAACGCGCAACGCCTCTAGGGTCAGGTGTTCGAGGGCCAGCAGTAGCTCCGCACGGCGGCGCAGCAGCAGGCCACTGTCCCGCCCGTCGAAGTCGACGGTGATCTCGGGCCCGATCGGCTTCTCGATGCGTTCCGAGGCGAAGACCACGTACTCGAGGTCCAAGTCGCCCGCCTCGATCAGGGGGTCGAGGAACTCGACGATCCTTGGCCCCACGCCTGCGACGGTCCAGTCGATGCCTGCCATCGGGATTCCGTCGGACCTAGTCGGCTGTTCCGTTCACTTCCCGCGCTTCCTGCGCTTGCCGCCACGGTGCGGCCCCGATTCGATCTTCAGCTCCTCCATCGGGAGCCGGTTCAGAATCAGTTGCTGGCCGATGCCTACGCAGTTGGTGGTGAGCCAGTATAGCACCAGCCCTGCCTGGAACTGGTAGAAGATGAACCCGAACACGAGGGGCAGGAACTTCATCAGGCGGGCCTGCGTCGCGTCCTGTGTAGGCGTCGGGGTGAGGGACTGCGACAGGAACTGCGTAGCCACCATGGCGAGCGGAAGGATCCGCACCGGGATCGATTCGGGGTTCGCCAAATCCGTGACCCAGAGCCACTCGGCCTGGCGCATTTCGATGGCCACGGTCAGCAGGTTGTAGAACGCGAAGAAGAACGGCATCTGCAGCAGGATGGGCAGACAGCCGCCGATGGGGTTCGCGTCGTGCTTCTTGTAAAGGGCCTGCAGCTCCTCGTTCTGCTTGGCCTTGCGGGGGTCCTTCATCGAGACCCCCTTGTACTTGTTGTTGATCTGCTTGACGAGCGGCTGGATTTGCTGCATCTTGCGCATCGACTTCGTGCTCTTGTACTTGAGCGGGAAGAGGATGGTGTTGATGAAGATCGTCACGATGACGATGCTCCAGCCCCAGTTCGCAACCACGTTGCCGTAAACCCATCGCAGCATCGCGAAGAGCGGCTCGGCGATGAAGCTCAGGAAGCCGAAGTCGACGATGAGGCGGAACGCGCTTCCCACTCCCTCGACCTCGCCGAGCGCCTCCCGGCTCTTGGGGCCGACGTAAAGCCGCAGCTTGTTGCGGGGCTCCCCGCCGATCGCCGCGGCGACATAGAGCTGCTCGTCGCCGGCCTCCATGCCGTCTGGCAGGATCTCCACCGACTTCGTCTCGAGCCGGATCTCGGTTCCGGGCTCGGGTATGGCTGCCGCCGTGAAGAACAGGTCGGCGATGCCCACGAATGGAAACGGACCCGAATGGTCGATGCGTCCGTCCTCGGCGTCGTCGGCGCCGATGCGCTCGAGCTCGCCGTTGACGTAGTAGAAGGTCTGGCTGTGGGTCGTGTTGCCGGCCTGTGCGGTGTCCCCGAATCCGCCGTTCCACGTCACCATGTGGCGCTGCGTGCGACCCCCTTCCGAGAACTCCGTCTCCACCTCGACCACGTGTCCCTCGCGCTCGAACGAGAAGCTCTTCCGGACGCTGATGCCGTCCTTGGCGTACTCGAAGAGGACCGTGGTGGGAGCGCGTCTGAGGGCGGGGCCCGAACTGACGCGGAACAGGGCCTCGTTGACTTCCGCGATGGGCTCGCCGCCGATCCGCGCAAGCTCGAATGGCCGGTCCTGGTCGCCCGTTTGCGCGTGGTGGACTAGGTCCAGCTGCTCTCCCGCGGCGTCGTTGAAGTCCTTGAGAATCCACCGCGTGACCGCTGCCCCGCGGTTGGTGAACTCGACCTGGAGCGTGTCCGTCTCGACCGTGACGGTCTGTTCGCGGCTCGCCTGGGCATCTGCCAGCTCCGGTGCGCTCTCGACGGCGGGCCCCTCATCGTCCGGTGGGCTCTCGGGTGGTGACTCCGCGTCAGCGCCAACCTCCGTCACCGGTTCTTGGGCGGGCGGCTCCGGCCGCGGGACGAGATAGATGTACAGTCCCATCACGGCGGCGGAGAGGATCGCCGCCATCACCATCCTTCTCTGGATGAACTGGTCGTCGTTCTGGGGTACGGGCATGCGCTGGGACTCAGACTTCCGGGACTGGGTCTATACCGCCAGGGCTGCAGGGCCGGCACCGCAGCAGGCGCCGGGCGGCGAGGCCGCATCCCCGCCATGCACCGTGGCGCTCGATGGCATCGCGGGCGTATTGGGAGCAGGTCGGATGGAACTTGCAGGCGCTTGGCGCCAGAGGCGAAAGAAAGCCCTTGTAGGCCGTCAGAAGCATCAGGAGCGTCCAGCGGACCGTGGCGCGGATGCGGCCACTGTCTCCGCCATCGCTAGGCCGCGCGGCGGGCGATTCTGGGCAGCAGTCGGACAACTTCTCTCTCCACTTCATCCGCGCGAGCCCCGCCTAGCGCGGGCTTTGCGTGCAGAACCACGTCCAGACCCTCGGGGAATTCGCTCCAGTGCCGCCGCACCGCCTCGCGCAGCAGGCGCTTGCAGCGGTTCCGCGTAACCGCGGGACCAATCTTGCGGGTGACCGTCAAGCCCACCCGGCTGCTTGCGCCGGTTCGTGTTCGGAGGGCGAACACGTTGAAGTGCCTTCCACCCAGCCGAACCCCTTTATGATAGACCGCTTGAAACTCCGACCGCCTGCGAAGGCGCCTTGCGGCCGGGAACCCCGAATCAGCGCTACTCGTCGCTGACGCTGAGGCGCTTGCGGCCCTTGGCGCGTCGCGCTGCCAGGATGCGTCGGCCCGCGGGTGTCCGCATGCGGATGCGGAACCCATGCTTCTTCGCCCTCTTGCGGTTGTTCGGCTGAAAGGTTCTCTTCGGCATGCGCAGCCCCTGCGAAAGCCGCCATTCGGGGCCGCAACCGCGGCCCCGAATGGCTCCTGCAGTTTATCACGACACCTTGAGTTCGAAGTCCCACCGCACACCCGCGCAGGATGTCGGCACGCTGGTCGATGCCTCAAGGGCTTTGTCGCCCAGACAGTCTGGTCGCTATGATCGAAGGGTCTTGACCCGCGGTTCATTGGTGTAGGAAGACGCGGAGGATTCGGATTGAGCCAGCGGCGGATTTCGAGGATCAGCGTGAGGATCGCATGCGCCGTAGTTTCGGGCAGTCTCCTCTTGCTGACCGGCTGCTCCAACACGATCGTACGCCCGGTGCGTGAGTTCACGGTCAACGCGCCTCCGGCGTGGAGCGGCGCCGAAGTCGAGGGCAGCGCTGAAGGCGGTGACTGGTGGGCCTACTTCGACGACGACGCCCTCGACCGGGCGATTCGCGAGGCCCTCTCGTGCAGCGACGGCCTGCGGTCCGTAGCCGCCAGGATTGACGCAGCCAGCCAGCAGTTGAAGATTGCCGGGGCAGCCGACCTGCCAACCATTGGCCTGGGTGTCTCCACATCCCGCGGCCGGCAGAACTTCGTGGGCCTCCCGTTTCCGACGCTCGGAACACGGGTTTTGTCCAACACCTTCAACACCGCTGGCCTCTCCATCAACATTGCGTGGGAGGCTGACCTTTGGAACCGTGTCGGCGCCAACAAGCTGGCAGCGATGTCCGACATCCAGGTTCAGGAGGCGGATCTTGCGGCGGCGCGGCTGTCTCTGAGCGGACAGGTCGCCAAGGCCTGGCTCGCCGGCGCCGAGGCGACGCGCCAGGCCGAGTTCGCCAAGGCCAGCCTGCTGCACGCGGAGGAGAGAGTGCGGCGTGTTCAGGCGCGTTTCAGGGCTGGTTCGGTGCCTTCGGCGGAGATTCGACTCGCACAGGGCGAAGTGGACCGCGCCCAGATGGCGGTTAGCCAGCGGCAGCTGCAGCGGAGCGCCTACGTACGCCAGATCGAGACGCTGACTTGCCGCTATCCGAAGGGCGAGTACGCTCTGCGGGAAGACCTTCCAGCGCTGCCGTCGGCCGTCCCGGCCGGATTGCCGTCAGAACTTGTCCACCGTCGGCCCGACCTGCGGTCGCTCGAGTCAGCTCTGGTGGGCGCGGACGCCCGCACAGCCGCCACAAGGGCCGACCTTCGTCCGAGCTTCTCGCTGACCACTTTTGGCGGCACGACGACCGACACCCTCAAGGATGTCGTGAACCCCACGTTTCAGGCGTGGAACCTCGCGCTTGGATTCGCCCAGCCCCTGTTCGACGGCGGCCGCCTCAAGGCGGTGGTCGAGGTCAATGAGGCCCGTGCCAGGGAGGTCGCCGCGGCCTACCAGAGCCAGATGCTGATTGCCTATCGAGAGGTTGAGACTGCCCTAGCGGCGGAGAGAGTACTAAGCGAGCAGGAGGCCACCTCGAAGTCGGTTCTGTCGAACACCAACGCGGCACTCAGTCTGACAGAGAGCCGATACCGGTCCGGCCGGTCCGACGTCATGTCCCTTCTTGCGCTCCGGCGCTCGGTGATCGACGCCGAGAGCGCCCTGCTCAGCGTCCAGCGGGCACGCTTCGACAACCGCGTCGACCTGCACCTTGCCTTGGGCGGCGGGTTCGCTGCCACACCGGACCGGCCGCTCGGGTTGGACTCAACGAAGGTCCAGTAGATGGCTGTAGCGAGTTGCCTCAGGCTTGCGCTGCGCATCGTGCTGCCGCTGCTCACGGTTGCGGTGTGCCTCTCGATCATGACGGCGCTGATCGAGTCGTACGAGGAGCCGGTGCTGGAGCCGCCCGAAGTGGTGCCGCCCAGTGTTCGCGTCATCAGCGTCGAACCCAGCAATGTGCGGCTCAGCGTGAAGGCCGAGGGTGTTGTCGCTCCTCGCACCGAGTCGAGGCTCGTGTCCGAGGTCACCGGACGGGTCGTCGAGATCTCGCCCTCCCTCGCGGTGGGAGGATTCTTCGCCGAGGGAGACGTTCTGGCGCGGATCGACACGCGGGAGTACGAACTCGCGCTGGTGCGGGCGCGGGCCGCCGTTGGGCAGGGCAAGCTGAGGCTCGCCACCGAGGAGCATGAGGCGGCGATCGCCCGCGAGGAGTGGGAGAGCGTCGGACAGGGCGAACCCTCCCCGTTCCTGTTCCGCGAACCCCAGATCGCCGAGGCGCGCACCTCCATCGCGTCGGCCGAAGCGTCATTGGAGCGTGCGCAGTACGACCTTGAGCGAACCACTCTCGTCGCGCCTTTCTCCGGGCGCGTCCGTGTGAAGAACGTGGATGTCGGCCAGTTCATCCAGAGGGGCGCATCCGTTGCCACTCTGTACTCGGTGAATGTGGCGGAGGTCAGGCTCCCTATACCCAACTCCGAATTGGCGTACTGCAGCCTGCCGCTCGCCTACCGCGACGCCTCCGCGAGCGCCGCAGGTCCCAGCGTCAAGCTGACAGCCGACTTTGCGGGCCAGGAGCACGTTTGGAGAGGCACCATCGTCCGCACAGAGGGCGAGATCGACCCGCGCACGGGAATGGTCAACGCGATTGCACAGGTCAAGGACCCCTACGCGCGTGACGCCGCCTCCTCGCGGCCCCCGCTGGCCGTGGGCATGTTTGTGAGGGCTGAGATCAGCGGCAACCTAGCCCGCAATGTGGTGCAGGTTCCCAGATTCGCCATGAACACCACCGATACGCTCAGCATCGTGGACGACCAGGACCGTCTTCGATTCCGGCGGGTGGAGGTCTTCCGTCGGGACGGCGACGCCGTGCTGGTGAGCGGTGGCCTGGAAGCGGGTGATCGCATCGTCATCACCGCGGTGGAGGCTGCGGTCGACGGCATGAAGGTGAGCCCGTACGAACAGCCAGCGGATACGATCTCCCAGTGAAAGCCCTGATCCGCTGGTTCGCTGGCAATGACGTGGTGGCGAACGCCCTTCTGTTCGGCATCCTCGCTATGGGCCTCGCGACCGTCAGCTTGGTCAAGCGCGAGGTCATCCCCGCCGTTGACTCGGAGTTCGTGTCAGTGTCGGTGCGCTATCGGGGCGCGGCACCGGAGGAGGTCGAGCAGGCGATCTGCGTGCGCGTCGAGGAGGCGGTGCAAGGCATCTCCGGCATCGACCGGATCGTTTCGACCGCGTCCGAGGGCTCGGCCAGCATTCAGATCGAGGTCATGTCGGGCTTCGAGCCCGAGACGATCCTGGAAGACGTAAAGACGATGGTGGGAACGATCGATACGTTCCCTGAAGACGCCGAAGAGCCCGTCGTGCAGTACACGGATCGGTCTGTCCAGGTCATCAACGTCTCTGTCGCCGCGGACACCGACCTCGCCACGCTGAGAGGAATCGGTGAGCGCGTTCGTGACGACCTCGCGGCCTTGCCGGAGATCTCCCAGATCCAGTTGGTGGGTGTTCCCGACTACGAGATCTCGATCGAGGTGTCGGAAGAGGCCCTGCGCCGCTGGGGGTTGACCTTGGACGTGGTGGCCGAAGCGGTACGCCGCTCCTCCGTGGACGTGCCGGGCGGATCGGTCGTGACCGAGCGCGGCGAGATCCTGCTGCGCACCAAGGGCCAGGCCTACACGGGTCAGGAGTACGAGAACCTGCCGCTTCTCTCGCGCCCCGACGGCACCAAGCTGCTGCTGAGCGACGTGGCGACGGTTGTGGACGGCTTCGGCGATGCCGTCCAGTACACGCGCTTCAACGGGACACCGGCTTTGGTCCTGGGGATCTACAGGGTCGGCGGCCAGAGCGTTGACGCCATCGCCGAGGCTGTCCACGCGTACGTCGCCGAGGCTTCGGCACGGGTGCCGGACGGCGTGACGATCGCCACCTCCAACGACCAGTCGGTGCTGCTCAAGAGTCGCATCGACCTGCTGGCCAAGAACGCTGTGACGGGCCTGATTCTCGTGTTCGTCGTGCTGGCCCTGTTCCTGCGCCTGCAGCTGGCCATATGGGTCACGATCGGCATCCCAGTCTCGTTTCTCGGGACGATTGCGCTGATGCCGGTCTGGGATGTCTCGATCAGCATGATCAGCCTCTTCACGTTCATCCTGGTGCTCGGCATCGTCGTTGACGACGCCATCGTCGTTGGCGAGCACATCCACTCCAAGCAGCTGGAGATGGGCCGAAGTGTCGAGTCCTCCACCGCAGGGGCCTACGAGGTGCTCGTTCCGGTGACCTTCGGCGTCCTGACCACGATGACGGCCTTCGCGCCTATGCTCTTTGTGGTTGGCAACATCGGCCAGATCCTGTCGGTCATACCGATGGTTGCGATTCCGGCCCTGTTCTTCTCCTTGGTGGAGTCGAATCTCATCCTGCCCAGTCACCTTGCGTACGGGGGACAGCGGAAGACATCCAGATCGTCGCGAGCGCTCTCGCGCCATTACCACGGCTTCTTCGACCTGTTCTCGAACGGTTTGGACTGGTTCATCGCGAGGGTGTACGGACGGTTCCTGCCAGTTGCCCTCGATTGGCGCTACCTCGTGATCGCTGTCGCCATCGGCACTCTTCTTCTGACGGCCGGACTGATCCTGGGCAACTTTCTGCCGATAGAGATGATCGCGACCGTCGAATCCGACTTCGTTGTCGGGTTCATTGCGATGCCGCAGGAGGCGTCCGTCAGCGTGACGGCCGCCGCCGTGGACCGGCTCGAGTCCACCGCGCTGGAACTGCGCGAGGAGCTAAGGCGAGAGACTGGCACGGATCTCTTCCTGAACGTGATCAGCTCTGTCGGCTCACAGCCCTACAAACGTATACAGGCCAGTCCGATGGGTGCGCCCGAAGCAAATCGTGGGGAGCATCTCGGGGAAGTCCAGATCGAGCTGTTGTCCGGGGAACTGCGCAACATCCCATCCTCTGCAATCGCGGCTCGCTGGCGGGAGAAGTCGGGACGCATCCCGGGCGCCGTTGAACAGTCGATTTCGTACGACTTGTTCAGCGACGCCAAGCCCATCGACGTGGAGCTAACCTCGGTCGACATCGGCGAGCTCCAGGTGGTCGCGGAGGCACTCAAGACGAGGCTGGAGTCGTATCCGGGCGTCTTCGAGATCAGCGACACCTATCGCGGTGGCAAGCCGGAGGTCCAGCTCTCCATCAAATCCGAGGGACAGGCACTTGGCCTGACGCTGCAGGGACTGGGCCGTCAGGTGCGCCAGGCATTCCTGGGCGAAGAGGCGCAGCGCGTGCAGAGAGGGCGCGACGACATCCGTGTCATGGTCCGCTTCCCGGAAGGAAACAGGCGGTCGCTGGGCGAGCTGGAACAGATGCGCATCCGCACGCTGGTCGGCGACCAGGTGCCGTTCTCGACGGTCGCCGAAGCGTCCATGGTCCGTGCACCCGCGACGATCACACGGGTCGACCGGCGACGCTCCATCAACGTGCAGGCGCACGTCGACTCCAACGTGACATCCGGCACCGAGGTGCTTGGCGACCTGGATGCTGGCTTCTTGCCCGACTTGATGGCGCAACACCCGGGCGTCAACTACGCCTTCGAAGGCGAGGACGCGGCGCTGGTGGAGTCGCTGACTGGCCTTTTCTGGGGGTTCGGCGCCGCGACCTTCCTGATCTTCGTGATGCTTGCGATTCCGCTGCGCAGCTACATTGAGCCGATTCTGGTCGTAGTGGCCATTCCCTTCGGCATGGTGGGTGCACTGTGGGGCCATTGGCTCTTCGGGATCTCCCTGAGCTTCCTTTCGATGTGCGGAATGGTTGCGCTCGCGGGCGTTGTGGTCAATGACAGTCTCGTGCTCGTTACCTTCATCAAGAACTACCGCTCGCGTTACGACTCCCTCCGCGACGCCGTCGCGGCAGCTGGCCGGGCCCGCTTCCGTGCGATCCTGCTGACCTCGCTGACGACCAGCGCGGGCGTGACGCCGCTATTGCTGGAGAAGAGCGTGCAGGCGAAGTTTCTGATTCCGATGGCGGTCGCGCTGTCCTCGGGCGTTCTGTTCGCGACAGCCGTGACGCTCGTGCTACTCCCGTCGCTCTATCTGGTGCTCGAGGACGTCCGGCGCTTCAACCGCTGGCTTTGGGGTCTCTCCCCTAAGGAGGGGGGCCACACCACGACACTCAGCGGCATTCCTGCGGGCGACTGAGGGGCTCATCCGCAGCTGCCCGGAGCGACACCGCAAGCGCCGCAGTGGACCCAGGGCAGTTTGCCGACCCTCAGGCGGCAAACTATGCTGGTCTCACCGTGCGGAAGCTGTTTGCATGCCTGCTGCTAGTCCCTGTCATCCTATCCGCGGAAGCGGTTCCGTTCGCCTCGGATGGGAGTCTGAAGATGCTCTATGACAATCGCATGTATCCGCAGGCGGTGGAGAGCAGCGGTCAGGTGTTTGTTGTCTGGCGCGGCGGGAAGGGACTGCCATGGGTACGCTCCTATGACCTCGGGTCGAGGCGGTTCGGCGAAGCGCGCATGCTGCTGGAGGGCGTTGATGCGGAAATCGATGCGGAACGGTTTGAGCGCGACCAGCACTACGCGCCTGTCGTGTGGACGGACGGCGACGGTCGACTGCACGTCGCGTTTGGATTTCACCGAACGCCGGGATTCCATCTCGCCTCATCTCGCCCGAGCGACATCACTGCATGGAACAGCTTGGACCCGATCTCGGCCTCGATCTCGTACCCCCAGGTGCACCGGCTCGCCGAGAACCGAACCCTGGTCTACTTCCGCGACGGAGGACACCTGGGCTTCTGGACGTACCGTGTCACCGGGGACGGTGGCAGAAGCTGGTCCGCACCCCCGAGCGCCGTAATCGACATGGACGCACCCCCACAGGGGGCGCCTCTGGCCTCGCACGCGGGCTCGTACCAGACCACGCGTGTGGGCGATGACGGCCTCACATTGCACATCGCCTTCATCTGGAAGGTCGAAGAGCCGATCGGCAGCGACCGCTACGGAGGCGTGCTGCACGACTACACCCGCCGGCACAACCTTTACTACGTCCGCACCGACCTGGAGACAGGAGAGGTCTTCAACGTCGAAGGCAAGCGGTTGCCGCGACCCGTGAACTTCGCCGTGGCGCAGCGCGAGTGCCTCGTGTGGGACACCGAGGGTGCGAGTGCGTCTGTCGGGCCGGCGATTGCCCTTGACGAGGACGGTAGTCCCAGCTTCCTCCTGCCCGTTTCGGATGCAACGCCGTACCGCTCGACGTTCTATTTCGTCCACCGTAGAGACGGCGAATGGATCCGGACTCCCCTGGCGAAGACGGGGCATCCGTTCAACTCGACGCACCTCGAGAGCCGCGCTGACGGATCCTACCGGGCGCTGCTGATCGCAGGCGACGGCGAGGCCAACGAGAAGGGGGAGATGAACCGCTACGGGTGGGGAGACCGTGTGGAGGAGTGGCAGTCCGACACGGACGGCAGGACCTGGCGCCGCACGCGCGACCTGACGCCGCAGCCTGGCTTGCGCTACCAGAGCGTGAAGTCCGTGCGGGGCCAGGACGGCGAACCGCGGACGGACCTGTTCCTGTACTACGCCTGGAAGGGTGAGGAGGCGGGCCGGGCGTTCCTGGTCGACGAACGCCCGTGACCGGTGGTTCAACCGCTTGCGGGAGTCTTCAGCCGAAGTCTCTAGCGCGCCGCGCGCAGAGGTCCCCGGTCCAGCCTCTCGACCTCATTCTGGAACTCGTGCTCGTCCTGGAAGTCCAGGAAGACTGAGGCGAACCTGACGTAGGCGACTCGATCGGTGTGTCGCAGCTCATGCATCACCAGTTGCCCGATCTTGCCGGACGGGCATTCGCGGTCGCTCGATCCCGCGACCAGCGCCTCGGCCTTTTCCACGATCTCCTGGATCCTGCGCATCGGGACGGGGCGCTTGGCGCAGGCCCTCACGACTCCGTTCAACACGCGATGGCGGTCGAAGCGCTCGCGCCGGCCGCCCTTCTTGACGACCATGTAGGGCACCTCGTCGATGCGCTCATAGGTCGTGAAGCGACTGCCGCACGTTAGGCACTGTCGACGACGACGGATCGCGTCGCCCTCCTTGCTCATGCGTGAGTCGATGACCTTGTCTCGCTCCTTCGAGCAGTAGGGGCACTTCACGGGGCAAATCCGGGCATACTCTGCCCCGGAAGCCGATTCTAGCCGAAGAGCACCGCTGGGTATACTGCTTGGCATGCTTGGGCTCGTCGTGATAGCATTGGCGTGCCTGCTGGCGCCCGTCGCGTCGGCGGCGCCGAACATCCTCTGGATCAGTTCCGAGGACAACGGTCCCCATCTGGGCGTGTACGGGGACACGTACGCGACCACACCCAACTTGGACGCTCTGGGTCGGCGCGGCATGATCTACCGCAATGCCTGGTCGACGGCCCCGGTCTGCGCTCCGGCCCGTACGACGATCATCAGCGGCATGTATCCCCCCTCGACGGGCTCGCAGCACATGCGCTCCCTGACGCGCCTGCCGGAAGGCATGCGAATGTTCCCGCAGTACCTGCGTGACGCCGGCTACTACGTGTCGAACAACGCCAAGGAGGACTACAACCTGGAGAAGCCGGGCCAGGTATGGGATGAGTCCAGCCGAAACGCGCACTGGAGAAAGCGCGCCGACGGTCAGCCGTTCTTCTCGATCTTCAACTTCACCGTCACGCACGAGTCCCAGATCCGCAGGCGGCCCCACGTGGCGGTGCACGACCCGGCTGAGGTCCGCGTTCCCGCCTTCCATCCGGACACCGAGGACAGCCGCCGGGACTGGGCCCAGTACCACGACAAGATCTCCGAGATGGACGGGATGGCAGGCAGAGTCCTTGCCGAGCTCCGCGAGGACGGACTCGAGGACGACACGATCGTCTTCTACTGGGCGGACCACGGTCCGGGCATGCCGCGGGGGAAGCGCTGGACGTACGACTCTGGCCTGCACGTGCCGATGATGCTGTACGTGCCGGAGAAGTACCGCAGCCTCAGGCCGTCAGACTACGCGCCCGGAGGGGAGAGCGACCGCTTGGTCGGGTTCATCGACCTTGCTCCCACGGTCCTTAGTCTTGCGGGCATCCGCCCGCCCTCGCACTTCCAGGGTTACGCGTTCGCAGGCGAGTTCGAGGCGCAACCGCGCGAATACTCGTTCGCGTTCCGGGGTCGCATGGACGAGCGCTACGACATGGTGCGCAGTGTACGGGACAAGCGCTACATCTACATCCGCAACTTCATGCCCCATCGCATCTACGGGCAGTTCATCAACTACATGTTCCAGACGCCGACGACCGCGACTTGGCATCGGCTCTACACTGCGGGGAAGCTAGAGCCTCCGCAGACCCACTTCTGGGAGGAGAAGCCGGCGGAGGAGCTCTACGACCTCGAGCAGGATCCGGATGAGACGCGGAACCTTGCGGAAGACCCAGCACATAGGGCGATTTTGGAGCGCATGCGAGCCGCTCGCCGAGAGTGGTCACTCTCAATCCGAGATCTGGGCTTTCTGCCGGAGATGGAGATCCATTCGCGAGCGGGTGACGACGCTCCGCACGTCATGGGAAGCGATCCGCTGCGGTTCCCGATGTATCGCATCATGCGCATGGCTGAAGCTGCGACTTCCAGGGATGCGGGCGAGAACGCGCGGCTGCTCGCGGGCTTCGACGATGCAGACAGCGCTGTGCGGTACTGGGCGTCGCTCGGCGCTCTGATCCGGGGCGCTGAGGGAGTCAAGGCCATGGCGGAGCCGCTAGCGAAGGCCCTCGGGGACCGCAGTCCGGCGGTCCGCATAGCCGCGGCTGAGGCTTTTGGTCGATTCGGCGACGCCAAGCAGGCCGAGCAGGCGCTGGATCTGCTGATGGACTACTCCGACACCGAGACACACGGCATTTTCGCGGCCATGGCGGCACTCAATGCAGTGGACTACATGGACGAGCGGGCGCGTGCCGCCAAGGACCAGGTTGCTTCGCTACCACAGCAGGACCCACGTGCTGCCAGCAAGTTTCGGGCCTACCTGCCCAACTTGATCAAAAAGATCGTCGCGGATCTCGAATGACCGAGAAGCGGGCCGGGAACCGTCCAGCGAAAGTTCGTCGACGGGCGTTCCTGGCCGGGATGGTGCCGATCGCGGCCGGTGCGGCAGCGCTCCAGGACAACGTCGAAGCCGCCGTGCGGCTCATTGAGACCTGCGTGAGCGACGGCTCCGTCGAAGGGGCGTTCCTGGACATACGTCGGAGCGGAAATGTGTTCGCCAAGGGGTTCGGCACGGCTACGGATCCGCGTTCTGTGTTCCTGCTAGCCTCGATCACGAAGCCCATGACGGCCGCCGGCGTGATGGTGCTGTCGGACCGTGGCGAGCTGCGCAGGGACGACCCCGTGCAGCGCTTCATGCCGGAGTTTCGCGGGGGATCCCGTGGTCGCATAACGCTGCAGCATCTGCTGACCCACACCTCCGGGCTGCCCGACCAGCTGCCCGAGAACGTGGATCTGCGCAAGCGCAACGCCCCGCTCGAGGAGTTCATCGAGCGCACGATCCGCACGGACCTCCTGTTCGAGCCCGGCGACCGCTACTCGTACCAGAGCATGGGCATTCTGCTGGCTGCCGAGGTCTGCCAGCGCATTACGGGAGAGGAGTTTCCCAAGTTCCTGGCGCGGGAGGTGTTCGAGCCGCTTGGCATGAACCGCAGCGCCCTGGGCTTGGGGCGGTTCACGCTCGAGGAGACTCAGCGGAGCCAGGTCGAGAATGGCCCGCCGCACGGCGGGCTGGGACGCCCGAAGGCGTCGCACTGGGACTGGAACAGCCGCTACTGGCGCGATCTTGCCGCTCCTTGGGGTGGTGCGCATGCCACTGCCGCGGATGTCGCGGCGTTCTTCGGTGAGTTTCTGCCGGATGCCGAAACGCGGGTGCTGCGACCGGAGACGGCGGCTCTGATGGTCCGCAATCACACGTCGCACCTCGACCGCCCGCGGGGACTGGGCTTCGCCCTCGGCCCAGGGGCGGGCGAGGGCTGCTCTCCGTCCACTTACTGGCATGGAGGCTCGACTGGCACCCGGGCTTGGGCGGACCCTTCGACGGGGACGCGCTTTACTTTCCTCACGACGCTTCCAGCCCGCATCGCGAACGACCTCGTGATTCGGCCCGTGTCGGATCTGGTGTCGTCCATCGCCTGACGTTGCGGTGCGCATCGCTTGTCGGTCAGGATGTCGGCACCATCGCGACGATGCGCACCGCGGCGCCTGATCCCGAGGTGATCTTCATTGGGAGGGCAATCAGGTAGGCGCCCCGTGCCGGGATGCCGTCAAGCCCAGTGACGTTCTCCAGGATGGCGATGCTGTGTTCGGCCAGAATCCGGTGCACGGGAAAGTCGCTGGAGTAGCCGGGGTCGATGCTTGCCGTGTCGATACCGACCATCGTGGCTCCCCGTGCCGCGATGGTCCGCGCCGTCTCGGGTGCAATGCCAGGGAAGTGCAGGTTGTCGGCGCTGCCTGGCGTGTCGTCGCCCAGATACGCCAGCCGGTCGGGCCAGCGTGCGCTCCAGCCGGTTCGGAACAGCACGATCGAACCGCTCGTGATGGAGCCGTGGCATTCCTCGTCGACGGCTAGGTCGTCCGGAGTGGCGATGTAGTCTGCATCCGCTTCGCAGGCTTCCCGCACGTCGATCACCGCCAAGGGTCCGAGCAGTCCTTCAAGGGGAAGCTCGTCCACGGTTGCGCCGCCCTCGGAGAAATGCCCGGGTGCGTCGAGGTGAGTTCCGGTGTGCTCGCTCATCGACAGGTCATAGGCGCTGTACCACCAGCCGTCCGGCGTTGGCCCATGTGCCGTCTCCACGTGTTCGAACGGCTTGCCTGTGGGCCAGAACACGGTGTCGGGGCCGAAGGAGTGCGACAGGTCCACGAGGCGGAACCCGTCAAAGGGATTGCCGCCCGCGTCGGGAGCCACCGTCGACTGGGGAGCGCACGACAGCAGGAATCCCAGAAAAGACGCGAGCCACCGTGAGGGGCCGGTGCGCACGGACTCAGTGTACTGGCCGCCAACCTGCTCCGACCGCACGCTAGCCCATGGCTGGCTGCACGGCGTGAATTCCACGGGGCGAGGATTCAAGCTCTCAGATAGGACGCGTCGACCATGGGCTAGCCTAGGATGCATCGTGGCCGTTTCGACCAATCAAGTCCCGCAGAGGGACCGTCTGATCTTCGCGCTCGATGTAGCCGATGTGGACACCGCGCGAGGGCTCGTCCGCACGCTCGGCCCCTGTGTGACGTTCTACAAGCTCGGACTGGAGCTCTGTATGACCGGTGGCTACTTCGACCTGGTGGACGAGCTAGTGGCGGCTGGCAAGCGCGTGTTCGTCGACCTCAAGTTCTTCGACGTGCCGGTCACAGTCGGGCGTGCGGTGCGGAGGCTGCGCGGGCGGGGTGTCACCTTCTGCACGGTGCACGGCAACGACGCCATGCTGGCCGAAGCCTGTGCAAGTCGCGGCGACGTGAAGGTGCTGGCGGTGACGGCCCTCACCAGCCTCGATCGCGGGGATCTGGACGATCTCGGCTTTCAGTGCGAGCCTTCGCAGCTGGTGCTGTCGCGGGCGCGGCGCGCGTTCGCGATCGGATGCGACGGGGTTGTCTCGTCAGGACTGGAGGTGCCGGCCCTGCGGGACCAGGTGAACTCCCAACTGCTGGTCGTCTCGCCTGGGATTCGGCCCGTCGAGAATCGGCCCGCCGATGATCAGAAGCGTACCGTGGACGTCAGACAGGCATTCCTGAACGGTGCCGACTACATCGTTGTCGGGCGTCCCATCCGCGATGCGCCCGACCCGCGGGCATCGGCCGAGGCCATTCAGTCCACCGTGGCGTCTGTCTTCGACGCCACGGTGGACGGCGTGGGTTAGAACCCTCCGCCCCAGTTGTAGGCGAGCCGCATGTAGTAGTAGCCGCCGTTGAACCCGAACGGCGTGGCCTGCGGGTACAGGTTGCCGACACCAAGGAACGCCCCTGGGTTCATCTCCGGGTAGTTGTTGAAGATGTTCTGGCCGCCGCCCGAGATGGAGAACGTGTCGGTCAGCTTGTAGGTCACGTCCAGGTCGACCAGATATTCGCCAGGATAGTTCCGGCCATCCTCCCGGTCGAAGAAGTCGCCCCAGTAGTTCAGCCTTGCCATCACCCTGAAACGGCCTGCGTTCTGCCGAACGGTGAAGTTCCAGCGACTCTCGGGAAACGCGTTCTCGAACAGGTTGATCCGCGATTCATCCACTGTGTCAGTGACACCGGACGTGACGGCGGTCTTCGTGTGGTTGAGCAGGAAGCTGAAGATCGTGTCGCCGTGCAGCACTCGGGGAGCAAAGGTGGCCACGAGGTCGACGCCCTGCGTGGTCGTGTCGATCTGGTTGGTGAAGAACCGGAACTGCACAATGTTCGCCGCATCCGTGATGCCTTCCGCGACGAGCGAATCGACCTGGTCGTCCGACAGCTCGAAGTTCTGGGACAGCCCCAGTCGATCCCTCATGTCGATGCGGAAGTAGTCTGCCGTGAAGCTGAACTGACCCTTCTCGATCACCGCGCCGCCGGTGTAGTTTCGCGACTTCTCCGGCTGCAGCTGCACGCCGCCCACGAGCTGGGCGACGGCGGAGGTTGCGGGGATCGTCCCGTCGTTTGTGAGGTCTCCGATCGCGCTGTTGAATACGGTCGAGACGTTGAACGCGTTCTGCTGGCCTGGGGTCGGAGCGCGGAAGCCGCTGCTGGCGCCACCACGGAGTGAGAGCACATCATTGACCTCTCCGCGTACCGCGAACTTGTAGTTGACCGTCGAACCGAAGTCGTCGAAGCGCTCCGCTCGGACAGCCCCGCCGACGGTGTACCGGTCATCGGGACCGCCGATCTCGATGTCTCCGTACACGGCGTAGTTGCGCCGGTCCCAGGAACCGACGGCGATCGGGCCGAAGCCCGAGAAGCCATTGGACGCCGCCGTGAACCCTTGGGAGGCGAGCTGGCCGAAGCTGTGCGAGGCGGGATCGCCCTGGCCGATCGTGAAGTTCTCGTTGCGCCATTCGAAGCCCGTGGCGACGTGGACGTTGTCCGACGCCGCGTAGGACAGGTCGAAGTTGAGGTTCGTGTCCGTCTGCTCGTAGAGTCCGGGGTCGAACTCGGTGGGCGAATCGGGACCCATGGAGGCATTCACTGTGTTGTAGATGAAGAAGTCGACCAGGTTTGAGCCGACGTTGAAGCTGGCGTCCCAGACGAGGCCCGTGCCGATCGTGCCCCGGATGCCCGCAACGAGCGATGCATCCCGCACGTCGCCGCCGAACTGCGGCGTGAAGCCGCCCGGTTTGCCGTTGGGAGCGCCCGCGAAGGGCTGATGGAAGGTGAAGCAGTTCGGATCGTCCAGAACGGTCTGGAAGTTGTCGGGATCGAGGATACGCCCTGCGTTTACGCGCACCGTCGGACAGCCCGCGGAACCGTCGAGGATCCCGTCCTGTGCGTCGATCAGGTCCCCGACCAGCAGCGTATTGCCGCCGTCACCGCTGTAGACGCCGCCGCGGGTGTGCGGGTTGCGGAAGTAGAACCCACCATCCACGCGCTTCGTCGCGACGTTGGTGTGGCCGTAGAACTGGGTCGCGCCCTTGAGGTACTTGCCGAAGTTGGCGAAGAACTTGAAGTCGTCGTCCACACGCGGAGTGCCCCAAATCTGGGCGGTCGGGCTGCGGACATCTACGTTGCCGTGCGCGATCAGTTGCGTGGCGTCGTGGCGTTGCACCGCGCGGTCGGTTGGCTCGCTGTTGCCGTACTCGAAGCTGAGGTTGAGGAACCCTCCCTCGCCCAGCGGCACGCCGACGTTGCCCGCATAGGTCAGGTTCTGGCCATCCCCGCGGCCGAAGGCACCGGCGGTGACCATCAGGGACCCGCCGGAGGGCGCGTCCTTGAGCACGAAGTTCATCGCGCCCGCGATCGCGTCCGAGCCGTACTGGGCCGATGCGCCGTCACGCAGCACCTCGGCCTGCTTGATCGCGATCGACGGGATCGGCGCCAAATCCGGACCCTGGGCGCCGTCCGTTGGCCCAATCGAGATCCAGTGGATGACGGCAGCGCGGTGACGGCGCTTGCCGTTCACCAGCAGCAGGGTGTGGTCCGGCGCCATGTTGCGCAGGCTGGCGGGCCGGACGATGGTGCCGGCGTCGCTGATCGGGTTGGCGCTCACGTTGAACGAAGGAACTGTGTTGCGCAGCTGGTTGACCACGTCCGTGTCGCCTTGGTTGGTAAAGTCCTCGGCCGAGACGATGTCCACCGGCACGGCGGACTCTAGTACGGCTCGTCCCTCGGTACGGCTGCCGATGACGACGATCTGCTCGGTCACGACCGCCACTTCGATGGAGATCTCGACTTTGCCGCTCGATTCGAGGATCGTGATCTCGCGCGGTGCGAAGTCCGGGGCGATGGCCATCACTTGGTGCGGGCCCGCGCCCATGCCGCAGAATGTTGCTACCCCAGCGTTGTCCGCTGGCATCTCCTGGGCGCCGATGGCGACCGTCGCAGTCGGCACGGGATTGCCACTAGGATCAAGCACCGTGATGCTCAAGCAGTCCTCCTGCGCGAAGGCGGTGGGCGCAGCAAGGAACAGCGCCATCGCCATGAGCAGTCCGGGCAGGATTCGAATCACCGCCCTACCGCGATTAATGCGAGGATTCCTCTCTAAGCGGGCCGAAGCCAACATCAGTTCATTCATTTCATGGTCCCTTCTAATCGAATCTCTACCTTCAGTTGCCTGGAAAGCATCGCTGATTTACAACTCTACCCCGTAAGTGTAACAGCATGAAGCACACCATGCATGCCATCCACTCACTCTGCTGGACGGCTCAATTCTCGGTCTATCGTCCTCGCCGAGAGCAAGGCACAGTACCCTCGGCTGTCGCGATTGCATTGGAGTTCTTACTTTTAATTGTACCGGAAACTGGGAAGGTGGGGGGCCTCGAACGACGATGCGGAGGGACCGATGCCGCTAGCGTGAAGATGTCAAGCCCAGCGCCTGAGCCAACCCTATTCGTCGCAGCTTGCCGCTCGGCCCCTTGGGGATCGACTCGGTGAACACGACCTCGCGCGGCACCTTATGGGCCGAGATCCGTTCCGACAGGAAAGTGCGCAAAGCCTTGCGCGTGAGCGTCGAGCCCTCCGCTAGAACCACGGCCGCAGCGATGTCCTCGCCGAGCTTCGTGTGCGGCAGCGCGAAGGCCACGGCCTGCTTGATGTCGGGGTGCAGAAGCATGGCCTCGTCAATCTCGCGGGGCGAGATTTTCTCGCCACCCCGATTGATCAGCTCCTTTAGCCGTCCAGAGATCGTGTAGTACCCATCCTCGTCCCGAAAGCCTAGGTCGCCGGTGCAGAACCAGCCCTTGCGGAAGGCGTCGCCACCTGCGGGAGCGCGAAGATACGCCCGCATGACGTTGGCGCCCCGGATCACGATCTGCCCCGTCTCACCATTGCCGAGGAGCCGTCCCGCGCCGTCCATCACGGCCACTTCTGGGCCCGCTGGGACGCCCACGGAGCCGGGTTTCCGGGCGCTGGGCGGCAGCGGATTGCTCGTCATTTGATGCGACGCCTCCGTCATGCCGTACGACTCGATTACCGGGCATTCGAACCGTTGCTCGATCTCGGCGAGCACGGACGGAGGCAGGGCAGCGGAGGATGACCGTGCGAGGCGCAGGCGGTCGTGGAGATCCATGCTGGCACGGGCGGATCTCTGCACGATTGCCTGGTGCATCGTAGGTACGGCGCTGTACCAGGTCGGTCGCGCGGCGGCGAGCCAGCGGAAGAACTGCAACGGCTGAAACCCGGGCGCCGCGATCACCTCGGCCCCGGCTCGCATCGATGCGAGCAGCACACCCACGAGCCCGTGGATGTGGAACAGCGGCATCAGGTTCAGGGCGGCATCGCTGGGCGCCAGCCGCAGCGTCCTGGCGATGTTGGCGGCAGAGGCTACGAGGTTCGCGTGGCTGAGTGGGACGAGCTTCGGGCGCGATGTTGTTCCCGAGGTGGAGAGCAGGAGGGCGGTGTCGCTGGGCGCCGACGGATCGGCGTGTCTGGAGCCCACGCTTCCGACGAGTCGGAAGTCGCCCTCGGTTGAGGTGGGTTCGAGCTCCAGGACGGGTACTCCGACATCCCTCGCTGCCGTGACCGACTCGCCCCGTGCGCTGGCTGACACGACCAGTGCACGTGCCGCAAGGTCCTCCAGCTGCGCTCGAAACTCGCGCTCGCGCAATCCCGGATGCAGCGGCGCGGCGGTTGCGGCAGCCGCGACGGAAAGAAAGGCCGTCGCCATGTGGGGGCCATTGGGCAGGACGATGGCGACCGGGTCGCCAGCCTGGATGTCCATGCGCCGCAGCGATACGCCAGTCGCTTCGACAACGGTGCGCAGCCGACCGTACGTCATTCCGAATCCATCGACCGTCCGGACGGCGGGTAGGAAGGGATCGTGGCCGTACAGCAGGTTGAGCAGGTTGGCCGAATTCGCGGAGCTCATGTGTCACTGCCACACAGCACTTCAGACGAGGTAGGTGTAGTCGTCGAGGATTCGGGAGGCAGTGGCGAGCACGGCACGCCCGGCTTCTTCGCTTGTGGCGCCGGTGGCCCTGCGACCAGCGAGGATTTCGGACAGGCTGGCCCGGATGACTTCCGGTTCATGCCCCGTCGCGCCAAGCACGTCCCGGACCCGATCGCCGTGCTCGGGCCCGCGGACGTGAACGCTTCCGTTCGCGCGGACCTCGACATGGAGTTCCTGTACGACGCCCAACAGATTGTGCATGTCGCCGAGCGTCTCCTGATAGGCCCCCAGCAGCAGGAACCCAAGGTAGTACAGCTCGTCGGACCGGACGGTGTGCAGCTCCAGGAAGCGTCGGGTCCGCTTGGGGTCCACGAACCTGTCCACCGTGCCATCGGAGTCGCAGGTGATGTCGCACAGCACGCCCCGTTCCGTGGGGGCTTCGTCGAGGCGGTGGATCGGCATTACCGGAAAGAGCTGTTCGAATGCCCAGAGGTCGGGCAGGGACTGGAACGTCGAGAAGTTGCAGACGTACTTCGACGCCAGCATCTGGTCGAGGTCCTGCAGTTCCTTGGGGCGCGGTCGCATGTGACGCGAACGGTGCGCCACCTCGCGACAGATCCGCCAGTAGAGCCACTCGCCCTTGGCCTTGTCCTGCAGATCCAGGTAGCCCAGCTCGAACAGGGATGTCATGTCCCCGCGCTGCTGGCCCGCGTCGTGAAATCGCTCCCGGCAGTTGTCCTCGGTTATGCCCTCCGCCAGGTCCTCGAGTTCCAGGACCGGCGCCGCCTCAGACTGGATGGCGCCGATGGTGTCGCCATTGACCACTCCGGGCTCGACGACGCGGCGCACGTCCGCCACAACCATGGCGTGGTAGGCTGCCGTTGCCCGGCCATGCTCGGTGACGATCGTCGGTGGCTCCGTCCCCGCGTTCGCGCACACCTCGCCCACGGCATAGACGATGTCGTTCGCGAATTCCTGGACGGAGTAGTTCATCGAGAACTCGCTTGCGGTGCGTGAGCCGTCGTAGTCGACGGCGAGGCCGCCGCCCACGTTCAGGTACTCGATGCCGAAGCCCATCTCGCGGGCGCAAGCGTAGACCCTGGCCGCCTCCTTGAAGGCGTGCTTTGCGCGGTGGATGTCGTTGATCTGCGAGCCGATGTGGAAGTGCAGCATCTCAAGCTGGTCCTCGGCTCCGGCCTTCCGCACCGTTGACAGCGCCTCCATCAGGCTGGCGGTGCTCATGCCGAACTTGGCGAACTCGCCGCTCGTTTCCTCCCACCGCCCGCCGCCGCGGGCGCTCAGCTTGACGCGGATTCCGAGCGACGAACGGACGTCCAGAGTGGCGGCGAGATCCAGGGCGGCGCGGAGATCCTCCAGATCCTCGACCACGATCACTGCGTTGCGGCCGAGTGATTCGGCCTGCATCGCGAGCCCGAGGTAGAGGTCGTCCTTGATTCCATTGCAGATGACTAGGGCGTCATTGGCCAGAGGCATCGCCAGGGCCGCCAGGAGTTCAGCCTTGCTGCCCACTTCCAGGCCGTAGCCGAACCGCACGCCGCTGGACACCAGGCGCCGGACCACGGACTTCTTCTGGTTGACCTTGATTGGGAACGCTCCGATGTGGGAGCCGCCGTAGTGGTACTCGCGAATTGCCTGGCCAAACGCCCCGTGGAGCGCCTCCAGCCGCTCGTCGAGAATCTGGGGGAAGCGCAGCAGGAACGGGGGCGTCTCGCCCGCTTCGACCTGTGCCCGCACTACCTCGAACACGTCGATCGACAGATCCGGGGCCCTGTGCGGCGACACCGCCAGATGTCCCCGTTCGTTGATGCCGAAGTAGCCGAATCCCCAGTTGTCGATCCCGTAGATCTGCGCCGTTCGGTCCCGGACGAGTCTGCGGTGATCGAGGGGTGTCGCTGTGGTTGCCGGGGTCGCCACGCTGCTCCAGTCAGTTTGGCGAATGGCGTGAATCCGGACTGCGCCGGCGTCCTAATCCCTGAAGAGGGCCTGGAACGCTGCGCGCGCGTCGGCCTGGCGCATGTTGCCCCGTCGCGCTGAGAAGTCGACCGAGGTGCGCGGCTCGAAGTAGTCGCAGAAGTTCGCCGCTTCCTTGTCCCTCACCCATTCCGCCTGCGTCTCGGTGCACTCGCTGGACCGGCTTGGATCGAAGAACCGGCAGTGCACGCACGAGTGCAGTTCCGAGCCGCAGCCGGCGCATGTCGTGCGCCGCTGGATCTTCTCGCGGGCGACCAGACGCAGCGCCCGACCGCATCGATAGCAGGAGAGCGCAATATCGGGCATAATGGCGAGCTGGCTCAGACTATCATGAATCGCGCCTTCCGCCTGTCACGTCTGGTGGCCGCGATGAGTCTGGTCTGGCTCGCCTGCGGCGGCAAGATCCCGCAGACCCACTACTACACGCTGAACCTGCAGGCCCCTGTACCGCAGTCCGAACGTCTCGATGTATCGGCCGTACTGCAGTCGATTCGGGTGGGCAAGGTCATCGACCAAGGTCGGATCGTGCATCGGGTCTCGCCCGAGGAAGTCGGATTCTACGAGTACCATCGCTGGGCCGAGGAGCCCGAGGCTCGCATCACCTCAGCCCTGGTGGCGGCTCTCAACGCCCGCGGCACGTTCGCCAGCATCGAGCCTTACGGCCCGCGTGCTTCTGCCGACTACTTGCTCCGGGGCGAGTTGTTGCGCCTCGAGGAGGTGGACTACGGGGGGCCGGTGCGGGCGGCGTGCGTGTTGTCGCTGGAGCTGATCGACACGAAGTCCTCGAAGGTGGTCTGGGCCGGCACCTCGACTGCGGAGGAGGAGATCCCTGTGAGTGAGCTGCGTGCCGTTGTGGCGACGCTGAGCACAGCAGCTCAGACCGCCATAGACCAACTTGCGGGCGAGATCGACGGACGTGTGCGGTCGCGTCCCTGAACCGAAGCGATAGGCGTTCTCCGAGGGCGGGGCGAGACCCGCTCTGGATCTACAGGCTCCGTGATAGCCTGACCGCATGATCGGTGCCCAGAGAACTAGGATTGCTTGCGCCGCAGCGCTCTGTGCGGCCTTGGTAGCTGTGGCGTTCGGCTGCTCGTCTCCCGAGTCGTCGGAAGAAGGTCCCATGGTCAGCCGCTTCGCCGCTGACCTCGACCGTAACCTGCCCTTGCCCGAATATCCGCGGCCCCAGATGGTCCGGGGACGCTGGCTGAACCTGAACGGGCCTTGGGAGTACGCTCTGACAGCCAGGGACGCTGGGCGGCCGGAGCAGTTTGAGGGCGAAATCCTAGTGCCCTTCGCGGTTGAGTCGACGCTCTCTGGGGTGGGCCGTGCGCCGACTGCCGACGAGAGGCTCTGGTACCGGCGGAACGTCGTCGTCCCGCCCGAGTGGCGAGGCGAGCGCCTGCTGCTGCACTTCGGAGCCGTGGACTGGGACGCCACGGTCCACGTCAATGGCAACCAGGTCGGCGAGCACAAGGGCGGCTACACGCCCTTCAGCTTCGACGTGACCGATGCCCTGGTGGAGGGCGAGGAGCAGGAGATCGTCGTTTCCGTGTGGGATCCGACCGACAAGTCGACCCAGGCCCGTGGCAAGCAGGTGAGCGAGCCCGCGGGCATCTGGTACACGTCGGTCACCGGCATCTGGCAGACCGTCTGGATGGAGCCAGTCGGGGAGCGCTCGATCGCGTCGGTTGGCGTCGAGTCCGACGTTGAAGCTGGGACTGTGGCGGTCCAGGTGAGGACGCGGGGTGACTGCGCCGGCTGTCAGGTGCGGCTTGCCGCCCACCGCGACGGGGCACCTGTCGGATCCGCCAGCGGCTCTGCGGGCTCCAGCGTTGCGCTGGCAGTCGAGAATCCGCAGCTGTGGTCGCCGGACAGCCCGAACCTGTACGACCTCGACATCGTGCTGACGGACGGATCTGGGGATCTGGACCGCGTCGGCAGCTACTTTGCGATCCGCGACATCGCGCTGGGGAGGGACGACCGTGGGTCGACCCGCCTGATGCTGAACGGCGAACCCCTGTTCATGTTCGGGCCGCTCGACCAGGGATGGTGGCCGGACGGCCTCTACACGGCACCCACGGATGCCGCCCTCCAATACGACATCGAGGTCACGAAGTCGCTCGGCTTCAACATGGCTCGCAAGCACGTCAAGGTCGAGCCCGCCCGGTGGTACTACCACTGCGACCGGCTTGGACTGATCGTCTGGCAGGACATGCCGAACGGCAATCTTCGAAGGGGGCAGCCCGACAACCTCAGGGTCGGCCCGGCGGATGCCGAGGACGCGGCGCGGCCTGAGGCCTCGGCAACGCAGTTCGAGGCCGAGCTGGCCGAGCTCGTCGATACGTTCTCGTTCTTCCCATCGATCGTGATGTGGGTTCCGTTCAACGAGGGATGGGGGCAGTACGACGTGGCGCGCATTGACCAGATGATCCGAGACATGGACCCCACGCGGTTGGTGAACGCCACGAGCGGGTGGACTGACCGGGGCATTGGCGATGTCTTCGACGCCCACATGTATCCGGGGCCCGGCATGGAGCGCGTGTCGCCTGAACGGGCCACGCTGCTGGGCGAGTTCGGTGGCCTCGGCTGGCCTGTCGATGGACACCTGTGGTGGACGGACAAGCGCAACTGGGGCTACAGGACCTACTTCAGCCGGGAGGATTTGAACGCGAAGTATCACGAGGTCGTAGGCAATCTCGTCGGTCCGCGCGCTCTGGGCCTGGCCGCCGCGATCTACACGCAGACCACGGACGTGGAAGGCGAGGTCAATGGCCTGATGACCTACGACCGCGAACTCGTGAAGTTCGACATCGAGGATGTCAACGCCCTGCACGACCTCATCTACAGCTCCGAGGGCGTCGCAAAGGTCCTGATGCCGACATCGGAGCACGAGTCACAACAGTGGGAGTACCGTCTGGACGATCCCGGCGAGGGATGGACCGTCAACGAGGGCGGTGACGGCTGGCAGTCTGGGGCGGCTCCGTTCCAGACCGGCAGCGACGCCATGTTCCCGACCGGCACGGTCTGGGACTCGGGTTCCATCTGGCTGCGCAGGACGTTCGAGCTGGACGAGGTGCCGGACAACCTCTGGCTCGAGACCTACCGCGGCGTCGACGCCGGAGCCGTCTATCTGAACGGGGAAGAGGTGCTCGACTTCGACGGCATTCGTCCGGGAGGGCGCCACTATCACCACTCGGACCTCAGTGCGGCCGCTGGGACCCTGAAGCCGGGCGTCAACGTCCTGGCCGTGATCGGTGACCGCTCCGAGGGCCCGCGCGGTCTGGACATCGGCCTCTACACGGTCGAGTAGTTCCGTTGACCCGCTGCGTCAGTCCGCGAGGCGGCCGAGTGGCCGCATGTCGTTGCTTAGCGAGTTGAGGAACGAACGGGCACTGCTGGCGAGTCGTTCGACCGCGTCGGGGTGCTTCTCCATCACGTCGCGGGATTCGCTGGGATCCCACTGGATCTGGTACAGCTCGCGCGGCGTCAGCTTCGGCGACTGACCCTCCTCGCGCTCCTCGCTGTCGAAGTGCAGCTTCCATGCACCCGATCGGACCGCCCTCAGGATGGGTGAGTTCTGGGGCGGGCCGTCTTCGGCTCGGTAGCTGTACCCGCCCTCGAAGAAGTAGAGCGTCTCGTGGCCCTTGGCATTGCCGGGTTCGGTCCAATGGGGCTCGAGGCTGCGTCCGTCGATGGTGCGGTCGCTGGGAGGCGCACCGCCTGAGAGAGTTGCCAGTGTCGGAAAGATGTCCATGATGGAGGCCACCTCCGAGGTCACGGTTCCGGCTGGGATGCGGCCAGGCCATCGCATTACGGCTGGCACGCGAATGCCGCCCTCGTAGACCGATCCCTTGGACCCGCGTAGAAGGCCTGCGGATCCCGCGTCGATTCCGTAGCCCGCCCAAGGTCCGTTGTCGGAGGTGTAGATGACCAGCGTGTTCTCGTCGATGCCGAGATCCTCGAGCGTCTGCAGGAGCCTCCCCGTGTGATGGTCGATCTCTTCGATCACGTCCCCGTACAGTCCGCGCAGTGAGCGGTCGCGGAACGCACGGCTCCGAAACAGCGGCACGTGAGGCATGGCATGTGCAATGTAGACGAAGAAGGGCCGTTCACTGTTTTCGCGGATGAATCCGATGGCTCGGTCCACGTAGGCCTTCGTGAGTTCCTCCTGCATGGGGTTCGTTTCGATGACCTCGCCGTTCTCGATCAGCGGCAGGGGCGGAAACCAGTCCACGGGATAGGTCTCGTCGGACTGGGCGTAGCCGGTGTAGGCGGTTCGTTCCCGGGTGTACTGCATGCGTTGCCCCTCGTCAGGGCGCCGCACGATCTTGGGATGGAACGGCCACATGTCGTTCGAGTAGGGGATGCCGTAGTAGGAGTCGAATCCGTTCCGCGTCGGCAGGAACTGCGGCGCGTCGCCGAGGTGCCACTTGCCCAGCATCGCCGTGGCGTACCCGCGGTCCCGCAGGAGCTCCGCGATCGTGATCTCGTTCGGGTGTATGCCAGTGCGGGCGCGGGGGATGTGGTTGAACATCAGTCTGTTCCGCGGCGGGTAGGTGCCCGTGAGCAGGGCCGCCCGAGCGGGCCCGCAGAACGGATGGGCGTAGAAGTCCGTGAAGCGAAGGCCCTCGGCCGCCATCCGGTCGATGTTCGGCGTGCGGATGTAGGGATGACCCTGCACGCCGAGGTCGGCGTAGCCTTGGTCGTCCGCCAAGATCAGCACGAAGTTGGGCAGGTCCTGTGCCTGCGCCGTGCCCATGCAGACGAGGAGTGCGAGGTGCAGAGTCAAGCGGATGGTCATGGTCCGGCAACCATTCTGTCAGTGTGCTTGCGCAGGTCAACCGGACCTACTCGGGTTGCCGGATCCGGAGTGCTTGTCCAGCGGGTGTCAGAAGGATGCGCCGGCCGCCTCGAGCTTCCGCAGCCCGTCCTTGGCCAGCAGTGCCACCTGCCCGTCCGGATGAAGTCGCAGGACCTCCTCGAGCTCGGATCTGGCTTCGCTCAGCCGGCCCAGCTTCCCGTAGATGTCGGCGAGGAACATCTGCGGGTAGCTGAAGTGCGCGGGATCGGCCTCCTTGGCCCGGAGCAGATACTCCAGCGCCTTGTGCAGCTGTCCCTTGTAAAAGAAGTTCATCCCGAGCTGCGAGTTCGCGAGTGCGTCGCCCGGCTGCATGCTGCACGCCATGAGGTTGAAGCTCAGCGCTTCGTCAATGCGGTTCTGAGACAGAAGGGTCCCGCCGAGGTTGACCATCGGCGCGTACGCGAGCGGTTCGTGCCGCAGTGCCTCCCGGAAGTGCTCCTCCGCCTTCCGGTACTGGCCGGCCTTGTAGGCGATCGTGCCAAGCTCGTTCCAAGCCTCCACGAAGGTTGGCGCCAGTTCCACCGCCCGCTCCAAGAGCGCGATGCCGCCGTGTATGTCACCGCGACCGAAGCGGACGTGTGCCTTGCGGACCGCGGACCGTGCCTTGCCGGAAACCTTGAGGTTTGCCACGGACACCGTGCCCCTCTCGGTCACCTGGCGAGTCCGCGACTCGCCAGTTTGCTCCAGGTCCAACTCCACGTCCACGCGACCGTCCGGCGTGGCGAATGCCGGCGTCACCTGGATGGTCCTGCGTGTGACCCCCCAAGTCGGATCCAGAATGGTCAGCGTGTACGAACCGGGCTCCAGAGACTTGAACGCGAAGCGGCCTTCACGGACCAGTGTCTCTCGATAGAACGGGCTCTCGACAGCAGCCACCGCCGCGGTTCCGCGCTTGAGAGCGGGCCGGACCACACCCTGCAGCGTCAGCGTTGCGCCGACCGCGGTCGTTGCGCCGAGGGCCAGCGCTGCGACTAGTCGACAAGGCGAAGGTTGCACGATGGCTAGAGTGTCGCATCTGCCAGGCTCTGGCGGCGCCCGTGCACCTGGCACGGCCTATCATGAACTCAACGTCAGCTGACTGCGAATCGACCTGTGTAGGGAATGGGCCTGGCGGAATTCGCCCGGTACGCGGTCGTCAGCTCCCAGAGCACGGCCTCATGGACCGGACCCGGACCGAGGCAGTCTTCGATCCGGTGCAGGAGTTTTCGACGCGTCGAGCGTTCTGACTCAATACCAGTACATGCACAACATGCGGCCGCAGGGAGGAACGCTGGAGCACCTTGACGCCACTCCGTTGCTCCGGCGCTACTTGCGCTCGGTGGAGTTCCTCCGCATCAGGCGCAGCATCCCGTCAGCACGTGCCTTCGTCTGCGGGTGTACCCGGAACGGCGGTTCCCCGCGGTGAGCTTCAACACCCTGGACGCGGTCCTCGCAGTGATCATCGGCATATCGGTGTTCTCAGCGGTCAGGAACGGATTCACCAGGGAGGTTCTGCGGATCGGATTCATGATCCTTGCCTTCCTTGTAGCCAGCTGGTTCAACAGCTTGGTGGGGAGCATGCTGGAAGAGTGGATCCCTAGTCCGCGCGTGGCAGCGATGGTGGGGTTTCTCGGGCTCTTTCTCGGCCTCGTCATCGTGGGGGCCATCGCAGCTAGGGCGCTCGCAGAGCTGTGGAAACTCGTAGGACTGGGCTGGCTGGACATGCTGCTGGGAGGGGTCTTCGGACTGATCCGGGGCGTGCTCGGATGCGCCGTCCTGGTGTACATGCTGCTCGTCTTCAGGCCTTTCGCCTCGGGTCCCCAGTGGGTCGGCGGATCGGCGATTGCGCCGTGGGTTCTCGCCGTGTCGCAGACGGCGGCCGCGGTCGCGCCGGAGGCCATGAGGAACGCCTTCCAGAGCGGAATCGACGCGATGCAGTCCGAGCCGGAGGGGGACGGGCAGGCGCCGGCGGACACCAAGGAGGACGCGACCGCCGAACTCCGCGGTGCCCTGCGTGGCCTCTGAGGGACTTGCCATGCGAAAGGACCTGCTCCGAAACCCGGTCGCGCTCGATTTCGTCTCTCGGACTGTGAAGTGGTTTCTCGCAGCTGCGCTCCTCTTGGGTGGAGTCACCCTATTAGGACAGGACGACGAACCGCTGGAGGGCACGGCCACCCCCACGTTCTCGCTTGACGTCAAGGTCGTCAACGTCCTCGCGACCGTCAAGGATCGCCAGGGACGGCTCATCAGCACTCTTGGCAAGGACGACTTCGTGCTGGCCGAGGACGGGACCCGCCAGGACATACACTACTTCGCGCACCAGACCGACCTGCCGCTGACCGTTGGCCTGCTGATCGATACGAGCGGCAGCCAGCGCGCAATCATCCCGGACGAGCAGAGCGCGGGCCTGCTTTTCTTCCAGTCCATGCTGCGGCCGGAGTCCGATCTGGCGTTCCTGATGAGCTTCGACCGCAACGTGGAGTTGCTGCAGGACTACACCAGCGCGGTGGCCTTGCTGGAGCGCGGTCTGAACGAGTTGCACGTCGAGGTGCCGATGGGAGGACTGCATCCGGGCCCGACCGGGGGCCGTGGCAACCAGACCAGCACGGCGCTCTACGACGCCGTCTTCCTCGCCGCCGACGAGATGTTCCGGAACCAGGTCGGCCGGAAGGCGGTGGTGCTGATTTCCGATGGCGTCGACTTTGGCAGCAAGGTCAGCCTGAAGGCATGCATCGAGGCCGCCCAGAGGGCGGGCGTCGTCGTGTATTCGATCCAGTATCAGGACCGCCGGTATCGGCCCTCCGCCTACATGGTGGGCGTCGCCGGCGCGGGTCCGCTGAAGCGGATGGCCACGGAGACCGGCGGCAGCTTCTTCAGCATCTCCCGCTCGCGGCGGCTGCGCGATGTCTTCCAGCAGATCGAGGACGAGATGCGCAGCCAGTACAGCATCGGCTACACGCCGAAGCGCGAGCTGACGGGTTCCGCGTTCCGAAAGCTCTCGCTCAAGACCGTCCGCAAGGGCCTCAACGTCCAGGCGCGCAACGGATACTATCCGGACGCAATCTAGGCCGTTTCCTCGTCGTCGCCATCAGGCCGGAAGGCCCTCCCGGCGTGTCGCAGGAACACGTCCTCCAAGCTCGGCCGCGCCACGCGGACGGACTCGATCTGGGGGCCGAACCGCCTGAGCAGGGGTGCCGTCCAGTCCTGACCCTCCGCGTCGGTGAAGCGGATCTCCCGTCCGTGCACCCAGGCATCCTGAACGCCGAACTCGTCCCGCAGCACCTGCACCGTCTCCGCCGGCTGGTCCGAGCCGACGGTCACGACCGTGCCCCCTAGGTCGGCCTTCAGCGAGTCGGGGGTCCCTTGGCCGATGAGCCGCCCTCGGTCCAGAATCACGAGATGGTCGCATTCGGCCGCCTCGTCCAGCACGTGGGTCGTCAGCATGATGGTGACGCCCTCGGACCGGCGCAGCTCGTGCAGGTACCGCCAGAACCCCCTGCGGGCGGCCGCGTCGACGCCGGTGCTCGGTTCGTCAAGCAGCAGCAGTCGGGGCCGGTGGAGCACGCCCTTTGCCACGTCCACGCGCCGGCGCAGCCCGCCGGACAGCGTGTCCACGCGGTCCTTGCGGCGCTCCTCCAATCCCAGTTGGCCGAGCACCTCCCCGATCCGCTCGGCTAGCGCCGTGCCCCTCAGGCCGAACATGTGTCCGTGGTGGACTAGGTTCTCCTCAACGGTCAGGCGCCCGTCCAGGCTCTGCGACTGGAACACGACGCCTAGGTCGCGTCGGCTTGCCGTACCGCTGTCGGCGAGATCGGCGCCAAACACCTTGACGCTACCCCGGTACGGACCTAGCAGCGTGGAGAGGATCCGGAAGAGCGTAGTCTTGCCGCTGCCGTTTGGCCCGAGGAGTCCGAATGTCGAGCCCTGTGGGACTCGGAACGACACGTCATCGAGCGCTTCGCGCTGGCCGCTGCTCGGCTTGCCGTACGCGAACGAGCACGCCACGACCTCGACTGCAGGCATCTGGGGCATGGCGGCAGTAGGCCCTACCCGACGTTAGCACGATGGTCGCTCCGCGATCCTCAGCCCTCCGAGCGGAGGACTTGGAGGATTCCGTTGATGTACCCGAAGCCGTAGGCGAACGCCTGGCGGCGGTTGGGGTCGTCGGGGTGCGTGGGCATGTGATCGGGCATCAGCATGTACGGGTACTCCACGTCCCGCAGCGACCGAGCAACCTCGACCATGTCCATGTCGCCCTCGTCCGGATAGACCTCCTGGAAGTTGTCGCGCCGGCCGCGGATGTTGCGGAAGTGGATGTTGAAGATCTTGCCCTCGCCGCCGATGCGCCGGATGACTTCGTGGATCTCAGTCCTCGGGTCCTGGAGCATCTCCGCCGTGGTGCCCAGGCAGAGATTGAACCCGTGGTACGGGCTCTGCTGGATTCCCATGAAGCGGTAGAGACCGTCCGGTGTGCCGAGCACACGCACGACCCCCTGGTGGCCATCGGGCGGCACTCCGGGGTCGTGCGGATGGCATGCGGCCCGGATCCCGTATTCGTTCGCCACCGGGATGACCCGGTCCAGGAAGTAGGTGATGCGTTCCCACGCAGCGTCCTCGTCGACCTGGCCCGCGCGCGTCAGCGGCGGGTCCGGCTGCGCCTCTTCAAGGCGCCAGGTCGAGTAGCGCGATCCGCCGCGTCCGGGGGTGCTGGCGGTCCGCAGCACGCCGAGGATGCTCATGTTGTACTTGAACGCTGGGACACCCACCTCGGCGCAGGCCTGGATCATCTTGTGGATATCGTCGATGTCCCGGTCGCGCTCGGGCGAGTCGGCCAGCATGATGGCACCACGCTGCTCGCGGTCGATGTGGGACGAGGCCAGGAACGGCAGCGCGACCATGTCGAGGGCGACGCCCTCGGACTCGCACAGCTCCTTGGTCCGCTCCAGGTCTTCCGGCAGCCAATGTCCGCGTTCGCCGGGGTGGGGCGGATAGCCGCAGCAGTGGTTGACGCCATGCCGCTTCAGGAACTGCAGGATCTCGACGTTGGTCGGGCTCCGCTGGGCCCCGGCGTGCATGCGAATCTCGGGCTTGGCCGGTTGTTGGGCTGTCTCTGGAGCGGCGCAGGAGGCGCCCGCCACACCCATGACGGATGTGGTTACGAAGGTTCGTCTTTGCATGGTCATCGTCACTCCCCACGGGAGCGGTGCACCTCGTAGGATACGGGCAGCAGTGGCCGTTGGTGCATCGCCACAAACACGGGAATAATGAAAACGTATGGTTCTGGTCGTCGACAACTACGACTCCTTCACCTACAACCTCGTGCAGTACATGGGGGAGCTCGGCGCGTCGATCGAGGTGCGGCGCAACGACGAGGTCACGGTCTCGGAGGTGCGAGCGATGGCTCCGGACCGAATCGTCGTCTCGCCTGGCCCCTGCACGCCCGCGGAGGCGGGCATTTCGGTTGGGCTGGTGCGCGAAATGGCGGGCACGACGCCAATCCTGGGCGTGTGTCTGGGTCACCAGTCGATCGGAGCGGCATTCGGCGGCAACGTAATCCGCGCCCCCCACCTCATGCACGGCAAGACAAGCAGGGTGCACCACGACGGCGGCGGCGTGTTCCGGGGTGTCAGCCCGGAGTTCGTGGCCACGCGCTACCATTCGCTGATCGTTGAGCGGGACACCCTGCCGGACTCGCTCGAGGTGTCGGCATGGACCGAGGACGGCATTGTCATGGGCCTGCGGCACCGCGAGTACGCGGTCGAGGGCCTGCAGTTCCATCCGGAATCCATCCTGACCGCTCCCGGCAAGACGATCCTTGGCAACTTCCTCGAGGCCTGAGCCCCCAGGGTCGTGACGAGGAGACACTGCGGTGACGGTGGACCTGGCCGAGCCTCCTCTGCTCGACTTTCGGAACATCACCGTCTACCGCGGCGACACGCTCGCCCTCGACGGGATTTCGCTGCAGATCCCATGCGGCGAGCATCTGGCGATCATCGGCCCCAACGGCTCCGGCAAGTCCACGCTGATTCGGACGATGATGCGCTACGACCATCCCGTGCGGCGCTTCGGGCCGGTGATGGAGCTGTTCGGCCGCTCCAACTGGCATGTCCAGGACATGCGCAAACTGGTGGCGATCGTCTCCAATGACATGGTCCGGGCCTGCTCCGGGGGCGCCACGGGACGGAGCGTCGTCCTGTCGGGCTTCTACTCCAGCTTCGAGCTATGGCCTCAGCACCGCGTGACGGCGGACATGGAAGACCGCGGCCGCGAGGTCCTGCGCCTGATCCGTGCCGAGCATCTCGCCGGTAAGCCGGTCAAGGCCATGTCCACGGGGGAGGCGAAGCGGGTGGTCATCGGGCGGGCGCTGGTGAACGAGCCGCGGGCGCTGCTGCTGGACGAACCGTCAAACGGACTGGACGTGCGGTCTGCCATCGAGCTCCGCGAGACGCTGCGCACGATCGCGCGCCGTGGCACGAGCCTGATCTACGTCACGCATCACCTTCCCGACATCCTGCCCGAAGTGACGCGCGTCGTGCTCCTGGACCGGGGCCGCGTCCGTGCGGACGGCCCGAAGGATGCCGTGCTGTCCTCGCAGTCCCTATCGGAGGTCTACGGAATGCCCATCGAGGTCGTGGTCAGGGACGGCTACTACAACTGCTGGGCCTAGGCGCCCCGGCCGCCAAGGTGTTGCCGGATGGCTGCGGCCCGCCGCGGTCCAATCGTCGCGGCCAGCGCCTCCTGTGAACTTGCTCGGACGCCGGCGACGCTGCCGAACTCCCGCAGCAGCTTGCGAGCCGTGGTCTGGCCGATGCCCGGGATGTCGAGCAGCTCCTTGTGCAGGCTCGCCTTGGAGCGCCTCTGGCGATGGAACGTGATCGCGAAACGGTGCGCTTCGTCGCGGATCTGCTGGATGGCGTGCAGCACAGGATGGAAGCGGTCGAGCCGGATGGACTCCGACTCGCGGCCGAGGACGAAGATCTCCTCTTCGCGCTTGGCGATGGCGGCCAGAGGTTGCGCCGCCAGGCCCACATCTTCCAGCGCATCCGCCGCCGCGTGCAGCTGTCCGACCCCACCGTCCACAAGCACCAGGGTCGGCAGGGGCTTGCCTTCGGACTGCAGGCGTCTGTAGCGCCGGCGGACCACTTCGTGCATTGCCGCGAAGTCGTCGTTGGCCTGCTCCCGCACGATGTACTTGCGGTACTCGCCCTTGCGCATCTTCCCGTTCTGCCAGACCACCATCGACGCGACGACCTCCACTCCCTGGGTGTGGGAGATGTCGAAGCACTCCACGCGATGGCCATCGCGTGGAGTGCGCTCAGGCAGCGGCATGTCGAGGGCGTCGAACCACGATTCCATGACCGTGTCGGCCGTCGGCCTGCGGATGCGGAACCGCTGCTCGAACCCGTTCCTAGCGTTGGACTGGACCAGCTCCAGCAGGGCCTTGCCCTCGCCGCGCTGCGGCACCTTGATCTGCACGCGCGCGCCGCGCCTCTCCGTCATGAGCTCAGCCAGCGCCTGCATGCCATCGAACGCCTGCGGCACGCGCACGATCGTTGGCGCATCTCGCGTCCCGAGATAGAGCTGCGGCAGGAGGGTCGCCAAAAACCTGGCGGAGTTGAAGTCCTCGACGTCCTCCCAGAAATACTCGCGGCGATCGACGACCCGTCCGTTGCGGACGTGGAACACGTTGACCGCGACGAGAGGAGCCTCCGCGTACAGGCCAAAAAGGTCGATGTCGCGCCCCTGCGCAGCTGCCATGCGCTGCTTCTCGGAGACCTCCTCGACCGTTGCCATCAGGTCGCGCAGGCTTGCGGCCTTCTCGAACTCCATCGATTCGGAGGCCTGGAGCATCCGGGCGCGCAGGTCGCGCACGAGCTCGTGGCGCCGTCCGCCAAGGAACGCCCGCACGTCGGCGGCGGCGCGGGCGTAGTCCTCGTCGCTGACCAGGCCCGCCACGCACGGGCCCCAGCAGCGGTGAATGTGGTATTCGAGGCAGGGCCGCGGATGGCTGCGCGACAGGTCGATGTTGCAGGACGGCACCTTGAAGTGGCGGTGAATGAAGTGCGCGAGGCGATGCGCGAGGTTGCCGGGGAAGTACGGACCGAAGTAGGTCGCACCGTCCCGCTTCCTGCGCCTCGTAACGTAGACCCGCGGGTAAGGCTCACGGGTCAGCTTGATGTACGGGTACGTCTTGTCGTCACGCAGCAGGATGTTGAACTTGGGCTGGTGCTTCTTGATGAGGTTGTCCTCGAGCGCCAGGGCCTCCTTCTCGTTGTGGACGAGGATGTTGCCGATGTCGCGGGCATCGGCGAGGAGCCGGCCGCGCTTGGCGTCGGCCAGCGCGTCCGCTAGGAAGTAGCTGCGCACGCGGTCGCGCAGGTTCTTGGCCTTGCCGACGTAGATGATCCGCCCGTCGGCGTCCCGGAACTGGTAGATGCCCGGCAGCGGAGGGAGGGCGCTGGCGCGGTCCTTGAGGTCGTCCCAGTGCGGGAAGGGCGGCATGCGGAGCAGTCCGCTGTGCGATTGGCCCAGCGATATCAGTATAGGAGCGGCGCTCCGAACGCGGGACGGCCCGCCCCCGGTGGGAGGCGGGCCGTCGAAGGTCTAGGTCCGGGCGCCTAGAAGGCGAGCCGCAGGCCGAACTGCATCTGCCGCGGGATCGTGTGCGTGGACCGGATCGTTCCGGCGGCGGGTGAGCGCACGTTGCGGTTCGGCGTCCCGAAGCTCGGGTGGTTGGTCAGGTTGAACACCTCCCAGCGGAAGTCGGCCGAGAACTTCTCCGTGATCAGGAACGTCTTCTGCAGGCCGATGTCCCAGTTGAAGATGGAGTCCTCCTGCATGCTGTTGCGTCCCACGTTGCCGAAGATCGCCTGACCCGTCGCGTCGCGCGGCGTCGCGAACGCGTCGGGGTTGTACCAGCCATCCGGGCTGGCATCGGACCGTCGGTGCTCGCCGACGACGTCGGGGCGCCATGTGCCCACGCGGGTGCCAAGGTTGGAGAAGGCGTTCGGCTCCGTGACGTTGTAGTACTGGCCGGTCTGGGCCTGGAGCATGCCGCTGAGCTGCCAGCCGCCCAGAATGGCGTTCGCGACGCCGCCCATGTCCATGAACTTCTTGCCACGGCCGAACGGAAGTTCGACCACGTAGCTGGTTGCGAGCCGCTGGCGGACATCGCTGGAGTTCGAGCCGCGCTGGCACGAGAAGCAGGACGGATCCTGCACGCCAGTCTCGCCGCCCACGAACTGCTCGGGCGTGTTGCCGATGCCATGCCCCCACGTGTAGGCGATCGTCCAGAGGTTGCCCTGGGAGAACCGCTTCGCCAGCGTGGCGTTCAGCCCGTTGTAGTTCGACGAGCCGTAGGGCGTTCGGTAGTTGAGGTTGCCGACATCCGAGAAGTGCTTGCGGCGCTCCGACTCCGTGCCCGGATCCCCAATCGTCGCGGCGTTCTCGTTGTAGACGCTGAGGAGGTAGTTCGACGAAGAGCCCACGTACGCGACGGTCAGACCGAGGTTGTTCGCGAGCTGCCGCTGCAGGCTGAAGTTCCACTGGTATGTCGTGGGCATCGGGAAGTAGGTGGACCAGTGGTTGAGCCTAACGTTGCGTGGACGGTTGTCCGCGTCGCTCAGGTCGCCGAGGAAGTCCGCGGGGAATCCATCCCGCAGCAGGAACGCCGGAGCGCTATTGCCGGAAGTCTGCTGCACCTGCGCCACGAACGGGAAGTTCGCCAACATGCGCCCGGACGCGCCAAGGCCTTGCTGTCCGCCATAGAAGGCGCCCACGCCGCCGCGAAACGTCCATTGCTGGGCGGGCTGCCAGGCGAACCCCACTCTCGGGGCCCAGTTGTTCTTGTCCGTGTTCACGAGTGCCCGATGAGACCAGCTGTCCCCGAAATCCCCGGCGCGGATCGTCATGCCGTAGTTGTCCGGATCGATCGAGAGCTTGTTCATCTTGTTCGCCTCGTCGAACCAGGGCGAGGTGAGCTCGTAGCGCAGTCCTAGGTTCAGCGTCAGCGTCGGGGACACCTTCCAGTCGTCCTGCACGAAGAACATGTAGCTCCGGAAGAGCTGATCGTTCAGCACCTGCGTGCTCTTGGTGGCGTTGTTCAGCCAGCCCAGCAGGAAGTCGCCCAGGCTGATGCCGGAGAACTTGCCGTTGAAGTTGTGGATCCCGCGAGCGTTCTGCGAACCCTCGATGTTCGTGCGATCGAACCGGATGTCGGCTCCGATCTTGATGCTGTGGTTGCCTCGGATCATAGTGAGGTTGTTCATCCACTGGTACGTCCAGGTGTCCTTGATGTTGGGCTGGAAGCCAGACCCGCCCAGACCGATGAACGACAGCCCTCCGGCCATAACGAAGCGCGGCAGGCCGAAGAGGTTCTCGGACGTGTCCACGCCTCGGATGCCGTACTGCGCCGCCGCATCGGCCAGCGGCACGTCGCTGTCGATGTCCTTGTCGACGCCCAGGAACTTCCGGCCGAAGCGGAACTCGTTGATGAGGTTCGGGTTGAAGACGTGCGTCTCCGAGACCACGAGGTGGCTTCCACCGTTGTCGTCCCGCGCACGGTCGTTGCCCACGCCGCCACGCGCCAGGCCGGGTAGAGGAGCGCCGCGATTCTGGTCGAAGTCGTAGTGACTGTAGCGCACGAACATGCTGTCCTGCGTCGAGAACGTCTGGTCGTACCGGAAGTCGTACTGGATGCGGTCCGTCTTCCACGGCTCGCCGCTCGTGAAGTTGTTGCGCGTCGCCGGATCGGAAAGGTTCGGTGCCGGATAGAGCTCCACGAGGGCTGTACCCACGGGGTCGCGCAGCGCGAAGTTGGCGGGAATCGTGTTGTTCGCGAACGGCGTGCGTTCGCTGCGCACGGGCGAGGTGTTCGGGTCGAGCAGCTGGCTCAGCCCGGCAGTCTGGCTAAAGTCGCCCGCCTTTTCAAGGGCCGTCGGCACGATCACGAGGTCGCTCTGTGCCCGCCGTACGTTCCACGTCTCGACGCTGGCGAAGAAGAACGCCTTGTTCTTCGCCACGGGGCCTCCGATGGTGCCGCCCCACTGGTTCTGCCGCAGCACGGCTGGGTCGGCCCTGCCGTCGCCGTCCCGGTCGTTGCGCCCGAAGGTGGGTCGGGCGTCGAACACATCGTTGCGCACAAAATCGTACAGGCTTCCGTGCAGGTCGTTCGTGCCGCCCCGGATCGAGACCATGATCACGCCGCCTGCGTTGCGGCCGTACTCGGCGGAGTAGTTGGAGGTCTGCACCTTCATCTCCTGCACCGCGTCGAGCGATGGGATGACCGCCTGGGACTTGCGGTCCTGCAGACCCATCACCGTCGAGTTGTTGTCGACGCCGTCGATCAGGTAATTGTTCTGCAGGGCAGGCTGGCCGTTGACGCTCAGGCCGTTGCCGAACGACGAGGTGCCCATCGGGCCACGGTCGCGTCCGCCGATCTCGGGAGCCACCCCGGCGCTGAGCAGGGCCAGCGACTGGTAGCTGCGGCCGTTCAGCGGGAACTCCTCGAGCTGCCTGCGCTCGACCGTGTAGTCGAGCGTGGCGTTTTCGGTCTTGAGGACGGGCGTCGTGCCCTCGACCGTCACGACCTCGACGAGGTCTCCGACCTCCAGCTGGAAGTCGATGCCAAGCCGGTCGCCACCGTGGATCTCCACGCTCGTGCGAACCGACTTCTTGAAGCCGTCCGTCTCGACCGAGATCTCGTAGATCCCGATCTTCAGTGGGCCGACCACGTACGTGCCGCCCTCGTTGGACGAGGCGGTCAAGGTAACGTTGGTGTTCATCTCACGCGCCGAGATGTTGGCGCCTGGGATGACGGCCCCCGTAACGTCCGTCACCGTGCCGGTGACGTTGCCTTGGTCCTGTTGGCCGAAGGCTGGAATGCAAAGCAGCAACGCCGCCAAGCTAAGTGTGCTCAAGACCCGCATGTTCTAGCTCCTCCCAATCGTCCGGCTTGCCCGGCACCCCTCGCACCGAACTCGTACACGGTGTGGGCGCCACGCCGACTGTCGCCGAGACATCCGAAACAATATACGCCTACGCAGTTTGCACGGCAAATGGGTGCAGGCTGCGTAGGACCCGCCTTCCCCCGTTAGCTGAGCAAAGTGCCGGCGGCCGGATCCGGCGACAATGGGATGCGGCCCGCCGGAGGACTGGATCTAGCCGCAGTGCAAGGGCGCTTAGATTGCGAACCAGCCTGATTCCGACGTCGCTTGACAACCCGGATCCGTGGGCCGTCACCGAGGCGGTTGACGCAATCCGTCACGGTGAGGTTGTGGCCGTGCCCAGCGACGCTTTGTACGTGCTGGTTGCGGACCCATTCAATCTCAACGCTGTCGCGAAGGTCTTCGAGGCGAAGGGCCGCGAGCCCAACCGCTCGCTGCCGCTGCTTGTCGACGGCGTGCCGATGGCCGAGCAGTATGCCACGGACCTGCCGTCCAGCTTCTACCTGCTGGCCCGGAGGTTCTGGCCCGGCCCGCTCTCGATGATTGTGAAGGCCTCGGCGAGGGTGCCGCTGCGCGTCACCGGCAACACTGGCCGACTGGCCCTGCGTCGATCCGCATCGCCAGTTGCGTCCGCCCTCGTCGATTTGATCGGCACCCCGCTCGTCGGCACCAGCGCGAACGTTTCCGGCAGGCCCACCTGCCGGACGGCGTTCGAAGTCCTTGGCACCATGGACGGCCGCCTCCGCCTGATTCTTGACGGTGGTGCGGTCCAGGGCGGCCCAGCGACCACCGTCGACGTGAAGCCCATGCGGTGGAGCCTCATCAGGGCCGGCGAGGTGCCAGCCGAGGCGATCGCCGAGTGCCTCGGCGCCTGACTGTCCAGCGACGGCGAACCCGGCCGGCGCCATGTTACATTGCTGGCTAGTTATGGCAGCGGATTCTGCGGGCTACGCCCATCCTGAAATGCTGGTGGACACCGATTGGGTGGCCAGCCATGCGGACGACGACGGCGTGTGCGTCGTCGAGGTGGACGTTGACACATCCTCGTACGCCGAGGGACACGTGCCGGGTGCGGTCGGATGGTCCTGGAACAGCCAGCTGTGCGACACCGTCCGCCGCGACATCGTCCAGCCAGCCGAGTTCGAGGAGCTGATGCGCTCGAGCGGCATCGCCAGCGACTCGACGGTGGTGCTGTACGGCGACAACAACAACTGGTTTGCCGCCTGGGCGCTCTGGCAGATGAAGATCTACGGCCACGCCGACGTGCGACTGATGAACGGCGGGCGGTCCAAGTGGCTGGCCGAAGGCCGCGAGGTTTCCCAGGGGGCTCCGGCTCCGGCTAGGACCGAGTATGCGGCTGCGTCCGCGGACACCTCCTTGCGGGCGATGCTGCCCGATGTGATGGCTGCTGTGAGCGAGGGTTCGGTGGAGCTCGTCGACGTGCGCAGCCCGGACGAGTTCACCGGTCGCATCCTCTCGCCGCCGGGCCTGCCCGAAACCTGCCAGAGGGGCGGACATATACCGGGCGCAAGCAACATACCTTGGGGCAAGGCGTGCGCCGAGGACGGCACCTTCAAGAGCGTCGAGGAACTGCGGGCCATCTACGGCGAGGCGGGGATCTCCGGCGAGAAGCCGGTCATCGCCTACTGCCGCATCGGCGAGCGGTCGAGCCACTCCTGGTTCGTGCTGCGCTACCTGATGGGCTTGGACAACGTCACCAACTATGACGGTTCGTGGACCGAGTGGGGCAACTTGGTCGGCGCACCCGTTGAACGCGCTGCGTGACGGTCGAGGGCTACGCCCGACGGTCGATCGAGCTTGAGGGTTGGCCTGTGCGCATCGCGTCGTACAGGATCGGCGGGACTTGGCACGCGAAGGCGGACAACGTGTCCCCAGGGGCAAACATCGCCAAGGCGACCGCGTCGACTCGCGAGGGGGCCGAGCGGGTCGTCATTGAAAAGTCGCGACGCCGTCTCGCCCGGACACGAAAGCTCTCCTAGGGGTCTGACCCGTGCGCGTGCAGGTGTTCTCCGACATCCACGGTGACATCGCCGCCCTGCGCAGGGCGGTGGCCGTTCCGGCGGACGTGTACATCGCGGCTGGGGATCTGGTGACTTGGCCGGCGCCGCTGGATCCGTGCACGGCCGCTTTGCGGCCGCTCGGCGACCGGCTGTGGATCATGCCTGGCAACAACGAGACGGCCGAGCAGGTCGAGACCTACTGCACAGACCACGGGTTCCGGAACTTCCACGACACGGCCGTCGAGCTGCACGGACGCTGGTTTGTCGGCATGGGCTACTCCAACATCACGCCCTTCGACACGCCAGGGGAGTACACCGAGGAGGAGCTGGCCGCACGGCTGGCTCCGTACGCATCGATGCGGCCACAGGTTCTCGTGTGCCATGCCCCGCCCTCAGGCACCGCCCTTGACGAGGCGGCGCCGGGCTTGCACTTCGGCAGCGCGGCGGTGCGCGAGTACATCGACGCCCACCAGCCCTCGTTCTGCTTCTGCGGACACATCCATGAAGGGGAGGGCCGCAGCGTCACCATGGGAGCGACCGTGGCGGTCAACGTGGGCAAGGCGGGCTACCTGCTGGAGTGGTAGCGGTGCGCGTGCAGCGCGAATCGTAGAATGAAGACAGCGGCGGATCGGCGTCCCGCTGGCCGACCACCTGATTGATGCCCGCTACTTCCCAAGGGGCGGCAGCAGCCCTTTCTGCGGCCGGTGCCGGCTCCGCAACCGGTTCCTCGTTCTGGCTTGCGGCCGGCACGCTTTGGTTCCGCGAGCTGCGCGGATTCTACCGGCAGCGCAGCAGGATTCTGGGCACGCTCTCGACGCCCCTGCTGTTCTGGTTCGTCCTCGGCTCTGGGTTCGGCTCCTCCCTGCGGAACGCGGACGGAAGCTATCTGAGCTTCTTCTTTCCGGGGATGGTGGCGCTGACCGTGCTGTTCACGTCCATTCTGGCCAACATCTCCCTGATCGAGGATCGCCGCGAGGGCTTTCTCCTCGGCGTGCTGGTGGCGCCCGTGTCGCGGCTGTCGCTCGTCCTCGGCAAGGTTGGCGGTGCCACGACGCTCGGCGCCATCCAGGGGGCGCTGCTGCTGCCGCTGGCGCCGCTGGCAGGCATTCCGCTCGGGCTGGCGGACCTCCCGCTGGTGTTCGCCCTGCTGCTCTTGCTGTCTGGCGGACTGACGGCGCTGGGGTTCTGCGCCGCATGGTGGGTCAACTCGGTGCAAGGCTTCCACTCGGTCATGAACCTGCTGCTGATGCCGATGTGGCTCCTGTCGGGGAGTGTGTTCCCCGCCGCCGGCACAGCCTCCTGGATGGCCTGGATCGCCAGGCTGAACCCGCTTTCCTATGGGGTCACGGAGTTGCGCAGGCTGCTTGGCGCCCCGGTGGCGGAGTCGGCCGCATCGTCCGTAACATGCTGGACCGTGCTGGCTGCGTTCGCGGCGCTCGCTCTGCTGGCGGCCTGGCACCGTGCCACCCGCACGGAGGCGGAGCATCTGGCCTGAGCCACTGTCCAGTCGCCACTGCTAACGATGGGGTTCGAAGACCTTCCCACACTGAACGCGACGCTCAACTTGGTGTCGATCGTGTGCCTTTCTACGGGCTACGTCTACATCCGCAAAGGCGAGCGGGACCGCCACAAGGCTTGTATGCTTGCCGCCTGCAGCGTTTCGCTGGCCTTTCTCGTCAGCTATGTCATCTATCACTGGCAGGCCGGCTCGCGCGCTTTCTTGGGCGAGGGCTGGATGCGGCCCGTCTACTTCACGATCCTGATCAGCCACATCGTCTTGGCGGCTTCGATTCTGCCGCTTGCCGGGATCACCGTCACGAGGGCGCTGCGCGGGTCGTTTGCCAGCCACCGGCGCATTGCCCGGTGGACGTTTCCGATCTGGATGTACGTGTCGGTGACTGGGGACGTCATCTACGTGATGCTGTACCTGGTGTAGGGATCGCGTGCTGGCTGCACTCCGCGCACTGGCGCCCTACCTTCTGCGCTACAAGCGACGCTATGTGCGAGGGATGCTCGCGCTCGTGCTGCGCGGCGTGCTGGCAACCGCCCTGCCGTACGTGCTGGGGAATGCCATTGACGCGCTGGCAGACAACGAAGTCGACCTGGCACGGCAGCTGGCGCTCCTGCTGTTGGCCCTGGCCGCGGCCAAGGGGCTGGCGCAGTACGCCATGCGATGGATCCTGATCACCATCTCTCGCGACATCGAGTACGACCTGCGCAGCGACCTGACAGGCCACCTCGTGCACCTCGACGGTGCGTTCTACCAGCGCTATCGGGTCGGCGACCTGATGGCACGTGCCACCAACGACCTGGCGCAGGTGCGCTCATTGCTCGGTCCAGGCCTGATGTACACGGCCGAGATCTCGGTGGTGTTTGTCGCCGTGATGGCCGTAATGGCTTGGACCGACTGGGCCCTCACGGCCATGATCTTCCTGCCGATGCCGTTCATATCGGTGGCTGTCTCGTACTTCGGTCGACGCACGCACGACCAGTTCGCGAAGGTCCAGGCCGAGTTCTCTGGAATGAGCGCCAAGGTCCAGGAGCACATCTCCGTCCTCCGCATGCTGCGCGCCTACAACCAGGAGATCAACGAGCAGGAGCGGTTCGGAGAGTCCAGCCAGGGCTACATGGACGCCAGCATGGGTCTCGTGCGCATCTGGCGGACGTTCTATCCGGCCTTGGAGTTCCTAGTCGGTGCGGCGGGCGTAGCAGTGCTTGGCTTCGGGGGGTGGCGGGTTCTGCAGGGCGACCTCACGGTCGGCACGTTCACGATGTTCCTGTACTTTCTGGCGATGCTCACCTGGCCCATGATCGGCCTCGGAGTCGTCGTCAACATCACTCAACGTGGCGTCGCGGCTCTGGGCCGGCTGAACGAGCTGCACAGCTTCCACCCCGACATCGAGGGCAAATCCAGCACGACCGAACGGACCGAGCCTGCCCACGGCGCGGTCGAGTGGCGCAGTGTGACGGTCAGGCATCCGGGCGCCTCCGTCCCAGCGCTGACCGACGTGAGCCTCACGCTCCCGGCCGGCGGCTCGCTTGCCCTGATCGGCACGGTCGGCAGCGGCAAGTCCACTCTGGCACGGCTCGTGCCCAGGCTTCTCAATCCGACCGAGGGAACGGTCCTCGTCGACGGCGTCGATGTCCGCGAGATGTCGCTTGAGGACCTACGGGGTCGCATCGGGTTCGTTCCGCAGGAGACATTCCTCTTCAGTCGCACCATCGCCGCGAACATCCGGCTCGGCAGGCCGGACGCGGACGATGCCGCTGTGCGAGCGGTCTCCGACGCCGCGGCGCTGGACCGCGAGGAGGACGCCTTCCCCGATGGGTTGCAGACCGTAATCGGCGAGCGGGGCATCACTCTCTCGGGAGGCCAGAAGCAGCGCACCGCAATCGCTAGGGCCCTCCTCGTGGACCCCGCCCTGCTGATCCTCGACGACGCGACATCGAGCGTGGATGCAAGCACCGAGGCCGACATCTGGCGTCACTTGCGCGACGGTCGTCGCACGCGAAGTGTCCTGATCATCACGAACCGGGTTTCGTCGGCCATGCTCGCCGACCACGTTGCCGTGCTCGACCGCGGGCGAGTGGTTGAGTACGGGACGCACAGCGAACTGGTGGATGGTGGCGGTCTGTACACCCGCATGCAGAGCCGCCAGCGCATTGAGCAGGAGCTCGCGGAGCTGTGAGCATCGGAGACTCGATCGGTCGCAACGCGACGCGCGACGAGATCCGCGGATCGGCCGCCTTCTACGACCGAGAACTGCTCAAGCGCCTCTGGGTGTACCTGCGGCCGTACCGCTTCATGGCCGGCGTGTCGCTGATGCTGCTGATGCTCACGTCCGCGATGGGGGCCTGCTGGCCCATCCTGACGCAGATCGCCGTCGACCGATACCTGAAGCCGGACGCGAGCCGCGGTTCGTTCCTGGATCCGTACCTACCGCAGGACGGCACTGAGGGCCTGCTGATGATCGGCGCTCTTTACGTGGGCCTTCTGGCCGTGTCGTCCATCATCCGGTCCGCCCAGATCCATACGATGAACCGCACTGGCCAGTGCGTCATGCGGGACATCCGCCGCGAGGTTTTCGGGCACCTGCAGCGCCTCCCCGTCGGCTACTACGACCGCACGCCGAGCGGCCGCATCGTGACCCGCGTGACAACGGACGTGGACGTGCTCAACGAGCTCTTCACGTCGGGTCTCGTTGCCGTTGCGGGGGATGTGCTCACTCTCGTCTTCTTCTTCGGCGCGATGCTCTGGCTCAGTCCGCCGCTGACGCTGGCATACCTCGCGGTCGCACCGCTGGTCCTGCTTGTGAGCGTGGTCTTCCGCCGCGAGGCGCGCGCGAGCTTCCGCGAGGTTCGTGGCGCGGTGGCCAGGCTGGCCTCGTTCCTGCAGGAGTGCTTCTCGGGCATCGAGGCCGTGCAGCTGTTCCGCCACGAACGTGGCGCAGCGCGGGAGTTCGATGTGATCAACGAGGAGCACCGCCAGGCGAACTACCGCGCCGTGCGGGCACACTCGCTGTTCTTCCCGATCATCGACTGGCTCAACTACCTGGGCCTGGCGCTGCTGGTCGTCTTCGGCGGCGCGTGGGTCGTTGACGGCAGCGTCACGCTGGGCGTCCTGCTCGCGTTCCTGCAGTACGGCACGCGCGTCTTCCGGCCTGTCCAGGATCTCGCCGAGAAGTACAACGTGCTGCAGGCTGCCATGGCCGGTGCGGAGCGCATCTTCGAGCTGTTGGACACGCAGCCGCAGGCCGAGGAACTCGAAGGTCGAGACGACGACGCGGGACCGCCCAGCATCGAGTTCCGCAATGTCTGGTTCGCCTACCTGGGCGAGGACTGGGTGCTGCGGGACGTAAGTTTCACTGTCGCTCCCGCCGAGATGGTGGCGGTCGTCGGCCACACCGGAGCGGGGAAGAGCACGCTCCTCAACTTGCTGCTGCGGTACTACGAGATCCAGCGGGGCAGCATTCTGGTCGGTGGCCGGGACATCCGCGACTGGGACCGGAGCGCGCTGCGGTCCCAGTTCAGCGTAGCTTTGCAGGAACCCTGCCTGCTGGCGCGCTCGGTCGCCGAGAACATCGGCTTCGACGATCGGGACGTGTCGATCCAGCGCATCCACGAGGCGGCCGAGGCCGCTAGGCTCGCACACCACGTGAAGGCCCTTGAGAAGGGCTACGACGAGCCGATCCATGACAGCGGCGGGCGGCTGTCGAGCGGGCAGAAGCAGCTGGTGGCCTTCGCGCGGGCGCTTGCTCGCGACCGACCCTACCTGATCCTCGACGAGGCCACCTCAAGCGTCGATCCGGAGACCGAGCAGGACATTCGAAACGCCCTCAGAGACCTGCTGCACCGCCGAACGTCGATCGTGATCGCCCACCGCCTCTCCTCGATCCGCCAAGCGAAGCGCATCCTTGTGTTCCACCGTGGCCGAGTCGTCGAGTCGGGCGACCACGACGAACTCATCGCTCTTGGCGGGATCTTCTCCAGGCTGCACCAGCTCCAGTCGCTGAAGGAGCCGTCGGAGGTCCATTGACCTCGACGTGCCCGTGAATGTTCGGGGATACTGTCGTAATGCCTGAACGCCCGCGTCGTCCGCGGGCGAAAAGCCGAGGAGGACTCGCGATGAGACAGGACTACCGTTACCTTGCATGCCACCTTGCGGCGGCGGCCGCCCTTCTGGCGATGCCGCTCGCTGGTGCGGTGCAGGTCTCCCCGGGGAATCCCGTGCAGTGGCAGGCCGTGACGCTGACCTTCGACGGTCCCGAGTCGGACGAGGACGCCACGCCGAACCCATTCCTGGACTACCGCATGGCGGTCTCGTTCTCGCATCAGCAGTCCGGTGAGTCCCGTACCGCCCAGGGGTTCTTCGCAGCGGACGGCAACGCGGGCGAGACCTCCGCGACCGGCGGCAACAAGTGGCGGGTGCGGTTCACGCCGCCGCTTGCGGGCACATGGGTCTGGCGGGCTGAGTTTCGTTCCGGCGCGGGGATCGCGCTGAGCGGTGCGGTTGGAGAGGCGGACTCGTTCGACGGCGAGTCGGGCAGCCTCGATGTCGGGGCCGTTCCAGCGGACGCGCAAGGATTCCAGGCGAAGGGGTTCCTCACGCCGGCCGACGACCACTACCTGCGGTTCTCGAATGGGGACAGGTTCCTCAAGGGCGGTGCCGATTCGCCGGAAAACTTCCTGGCCTACTTCGAGTTCGACGGCACCTCCGACACAGCGGCCCATGGCGGCGTCTCAACCGACCGCGGATCGTTCCTGCACCGCTATGAGCCCCATGCCAAGGACTGGACCGAGGGCGACCCCACTTGGCAGGACGGCAAGGGCAGGAACATCGTCGGCGCACTGAACTATCTGGCGTCCGAGGGCATGAACAGCGTCTACTTCCTCACCTACAACCTGGACGGGGGCGACGGCAAGGACGTCTGGACGTGGACCGGTCCGGAAGAGCGCCATCGGTTCGATGTTTCGAAGCTGGCGCAGTGGGAGATCGTGTTCGCACACATGGAGCGGCTCGGCCTCGTCATGCACGTGATCACGCAGGAGACGGAGAACGACGAGAACCTCGGGGGTGGACCGGGCCTGAACGAAGTCCGCAAGCTCTACTTGCGCGAGCTGGCGGCGCGGTTCGGTCACCACCTGGCTATCGTCTGGAACCTCGGCGAGGAGAACGACACCCCGCATGACGACCGCGTAGCGATCGCCAGCCACATACGGCAGATGGATCCGAACGGCCACACGATCACCGTGCACACCCACAACACGCGCAGCTTGCGCACCTACACCAGCCTGATCGGGTCGGACCTGTTCCGGGCGACCTCGATTCAAGGGCGCATGGAGGGGGCAAACCACGAAGCCGTCATGCTGCGCATGCGGTCGGCGGCGTCCGGCTCACCGTGGGCGATCTTCCACGACGAGCAGAGCCCGGCGTCCGCGGGCGTGCTGCCCGACTCCGCCGATCCCCTCCACGACAGGCCGCGCAAGCACGCGCTCTGGGGCAATCTCATGGGTGGTGGCTCGGGCGTGGAGTGGTACTTCGGGTACCAGTACGAGCACATGGACCTCAACTGCGAGGACTGGCGCTCGCGCGACATCATGTGGGACCAGACGCGCTACGCGCTGGAGTTCTTCCAGGGGTATCTGCCGTTCTGGGAGATGTGGCCCGCCAACGATCTCGTGTCCGGAAACGGCAACTACGTGTTTGCCAAGGAGGGCGAAATCTACGCGGTCTACCTGTCCCAGGCGAGTCGCAACGTCGTGACGCTGGCACCGGGAGAGTACCGATTGCGGTGGTACAACCCGCGCAACGGCGGCGACCTACAGGTCGGGTCCAAGGCAACCGTGAAGGCCGGCGAAATGCTGATGCGAGACGATGGTGCCGTGCAGCTCGAGCCGCCTTCGGAGCCGAGCAAGGACTGGGTGGCTTTGCTGGAGCGCCTGCCCTAGCCATTGTGAGTGGCTTTGCCGGAATGATGTCCGACGGCGGGGGATTGGCAGGCCGCCCGCACCTTAGTCACAGCGGAGCTTGCGAAGGGAGACAGAAATGACCCGACGGTTGACGATGGCCCAGGCCACGATCGAGTTCCTGAAGAACCAGTACGTCGAGCGGGACGGCCGACGGCACCGTTTCTTCGCCGGCTGCTTCGGCATATTCGGCCACGGAAACGTGGCCGGACTCGGGCAGGCTTTGCACGAAGATCAGTCGTTCCCGTACTACCTGTGCCGCAACGAGCAGGCGATGGTGCACACAGCCGCGGCCCACGCCAAGGTCACGAACCGGATGCAGACCCTCGTCTGCACTTCGTCCATCGGCCCTGGGGCGACCAACATGGTCACAGGGGCTGCGGCCGCCACGATCAATCGCCTGCCGGTGCTGATCCTGCCGGGCGACATTTTCGCCAGACGCAACGTGGCGCCGGTCTTGCAGCAGCTCGAAGCGTCGCACACGCAGGACGTGTCGGTCAATGACTGCTTCCGGACGGTGTCCTCCTACTGGGATCGCATCCAGAGGCCGGAGCAGATCGTCACGGCCCTGCCCGAGGCCATGCGGGTTCTCACGTCCCCCGCGGCGACCGGCGCGGTCACGCTCGGCATGCCCCAGGACGTGCAGACCGAGGCGTACGACTATCCCGAGGCACTGTTCCGCGAACGGGTCTGGCCCATACAGCGGCAGCGCGGCGACGCCAAGGCCCTGGAGGAAGCGGCCGCTTGGATCCGCGAGGCCACGGCCCCTCTCATCATTGCGGGTGGCGGCGTGCTCTACAGCGAGGCCTGCGCGACGCTCGCGGACTTCGCCGAGCAGACCGGTATCCCGGTGGCCGAGACACAGTCCGGCAAGGGAGCATTGCGCTTCGACCATCCGCAGGCACTCGGAGCGATGGGCGTCAGCGGCACTCCCGGCGCCAATCTTATTGCGCGTGGGACCGACTTGGTCATCGGCATCGGTACCCGCTACACAGACTTCACCAGCGCATCCAAGACAGCGTTTCAGAACCCGAATGTCCGGTTCGTCAACGTCAACGTCGCGGAGTTTGATGCCTACAAGCACGCGGCACTGCCCGTGGTGGCCGACGCAAGGGCCGCTTTGGAGGAGCTTGGCATCCTGCTGTCGGGCTATCGCGTGCCCCAGTCGCACGCCGAGGCCGTGGAGCAGCACCGGCTGGCGTGGGATCGCGAGGTCGATCGTCTCTATGGACTCGGCCACGGTCCGCCCATCAGCCAGGGGGAGGTGATCGGCGCGGTAAACGGCATGGCGGGTGACCACGACGCCGTAGTCTGCGCGGCCGGCAGCATGCCTGGCGACATGCACAAGCTCTGGCGCACGAAAAGCCCGAATTCCTACCACATGGAATACGGCTACTCGACGATGGGGTACGAGATCGCCGCCGGGCTGGGGATCAAGATGGCGCGGCCGGACCACGAGGTCTACGTGATGGTCGGCGACGGTTCGTATCTGATGATGGCGCAGGAAATCGCCACGTCGGTGCAGGAGGGCAAGAAGCTCAATATCGTGGTCGTGGACAACCACGGCTTCGCCAGCATCGGCGCTCTCAGCGAGGCCTGTGGCAGCGAGGGGTTCGGCACAGAATACCGCTGTCGGACCGATGGCTCGCTGGCTGGGAGCAAAGTGGCCGTCGACTTCGTCGAGAACGCACGGAGCCTAGGAGCGATCGCATGTCGCGCCCACACCAAGGCAGACTTGGAGGGCGCCCTGAGGGAGATGCGGAACCACGACCGCACGACCGTTGTGGTCGTCGAAACGGACCGTTATCAGGGTGTGCCTGGCTATGAGTCTTGGTGGGACGTGCCGATCGCGGAAGTGTCCGACACTCCAGCGGTCCAGTCGGCGCGCGAAGCCTGGAAGGTAGGCCGAGCCAAGGAACGGGACTACGTCTAGCTCGCCTAGCCGTACCTTCCTCAGAGCCATACAGTCGATCCGTTCATGTTTGTAACTACCGCCACGTTCCTAGCCTTCACCCTGTTGGTCGCGGCCATCGCGTATGCCTACACGCGCCGCGACCGCATGACGACTTGGGACGCGTACTTCCTCGGTGGCCGCAGCCTCACGGCGTGGGTCATCGCGGGTTCGCTGATGCTCACGAACCTCTCCACTGAGCATCTGATCGGTCTGAACGGCGACGCGTTCAAGCACACGATCGCCGTGACGGCGTGGGAGACAACGGCTGCAATCGCCATGGTCCTGACGGCGCTGTACTTTCTGCCGAAGTTCCTGCGCATGGGCCTGTCGACGCTGCCCGAGTATCTGGCCAAGCGCTACGACGGCGGCACGGCGGTGATCGCGGCGTCGATCCTCCTGTTCTCCTACGTGCTCGCGATCCTGCCCGTGGTCTTGCTGTTCGGCGCCACCGGCCTTGACAGTCTGTTCGGCCTGCAAGAGGCGTTCTCACTGAGCGAGACCCAGGTCACCTGGCTGGTCGTCTGGGGCGTGGGCCTGCTCGGCTCCGCCTACGCAATCTTCGGCGGTCTCAAGGCCGTCGCCATTTCGGACACGGTCAACGGCGTCGGCTTCCTCTTCGTCGGTCTCCTCGTGCCGTTTCTGGCCTTGCTCAAGATCGGAGGCGGCGACCTGTGGCACGGACTGGAGTTGGTTTACGTCGCGGAGCGCCCAAAGTTCGACATCACCGGCGACGAGCCCGGCTCGTTCCTGCCGCTGGGAGTGCTCTTCAGCGGAATGATCGTCAATCAGATCTTTTTCTGGTGCGCTGGGCAGCAGATCATTCAGAGGGGCTTGGGCGCCAAGAACCTGAAGGAGGGGCAGAAGGGCATGCTGATCGCGGCCGGCTTCAAGCTCCTAGGCCCGCTGGTGATCGTTTTGCCTGGGGTGCTGGCCTACCACATGTTCAAGGACACTCTGGGTCCCGAGGACTACATGCTGGCCTATCCCACGCTGGTCAAGGCCGTATTGCCGCCTTGGCTGACGGGGCTCTTCGCGGCGGTCATGGTGGGCGCCGTCCTGAGCACATTCAACAGCGTTCTGAACTCGTCGGCCACTCTCTTCTGCCGGGACATCTTCGGGGCTTGGAGGACCCGAGCCACCCAGCGCCAGCTGGTGACAGCCGGCAGGGCCTGCAGCATCGTCATGGCGGTGGGTGCGATGACGATCGCACCGCTGCTCGACACCTCCGGCAGCCTCTACAACTACCTGCAACGGGTCAACGCCACGTTCTTCGGCCCGATGCTGGCGGTGCTTCTGCTCGGCATGCTGGCGCCTCACGTTTCGGCCCTGGCCGCCAAGCTCGGCCTCACCGTCGGACCGGCGGCGTTCGTTCTGCTAGTGTTCGTCTACGACGAGCCGGTGCAGGCGTTCCTGCAGAGCGTCTTCCGGACTTCGGGCGAGATCCACTTCCTGCACTTTCTGGGCCTGGTCTTCGTGCTCGTTGTCGGCATGATGCTGCTTGTCAGTCGCATCCGTCCCGCCCGCCAGGTCCATGACGAGCCGGACATCTCGCCGGTCGACATGACTCAGTGGCGGTTCGTCCGTCCGGTCGGTGCCCTGATCTGCGTGCTGACCGTCGTCTGCTACCTGCTGCTGGCGCAGTAGCCTCAGGCACTGCGGCTGGGGACGCCGGCAATGTGCCGGCGGGGATCTTCGCGGGGAGCTGGCTGCTTGCAGTCGGCTGACTGAGGAGATCGGGAGGATGGCAGAGAGGAAGGCACGCCTGGAAGCCGATGTCGAGGGACCGGGCCGGACTTGACAGCGGCTGGACGAGAAAGTGTGGGGCGTGCGTCTGGAGGAGCGAGGATGCTGGTTGGTTCGAGCCGCCGCGGCGGTGTGGAGGACGGATGACCGAGTTGGAGAAGCGACTGAACGACGCCTTGCAGACATTGGCACAGCTGTGCGAAGCGGAGCAGAGGCAGTGAGCCGGGCTGGCCGCAGTCTCAGGCGGGCAGGTGCAGGGCTTGCAGCGGCACCTCACAGAGTTGCAGGAAAAAGTCGAGGGCTTCTGCGCGGAGCACAGTGAGCTCGCCGATGAGTACAGTCGGCTGGCCGTGGCGCACGAGACTCTGTCCCTGGACGATCGGAGAATTGTCAACCGCTTGAAGTTCGGCTGAAGCTGCGGTGGGAGCGCGAGCTGAGTCTGAGGGAGCAGCGGCGCGATAAAGACAGAGGCTGGAGTTGTGGGTGCTTGGACGGCTCCTCCTTGGACCTCCCGGATCAAGCTTCAGCCTGATCCGGGAGCAGTTCCCGTGCCAGCGCATCGATGCGACCCATGATGCCGCAGTCGGCAAGCCTGGCGCGGATGTGCCTCGAGACCTTGACCTGTCCCGATCCAGGGAATCGCCTGCGGACATTGGCAGCCTCGGTGCACAGATCAGCCAGCTTCACATGGTTCTCGCTCTTCGGATCGAAGCGGGGGATGGGGGCCTTGCGCCATGGATTCTGGTCGAAGTGGCGGCCGCTCGGTTTGGACTTCCTAAAGGCCCGCCGCAGGCAGGATGCGTTCAGCAGGGACACCAGGTACCCAGCTTCCTCTTCGCTCTTGGCGATCTTCCAATACAGCGAGTCGTTTGCGAAGGCCTCTCCGGGCCGCGTTCGTGCGCCCCGCATGATGTTGCCGGACTTGGGGTGCAGGATCAGTTTTCGGGTGAGTCCGATCGTCCGAGGCTGGGAGGATAGCTTGCCTCCTCGCCTCCTTGGCACCCCAATGCACACGTAATTTCCCGCCTGCTTGCCGTCTGCCTGCAGACCCAGCTTTTTGCCCATACGCTCCATGGTGCGCTTGCACACACTTTCCTGAATGTTGCGCAGCGTGACCCACGGCGGATTGGCTACGATGCGGTCCACCTTGCGCTCGCTGAGGAGGTGAGGGGCGGCGTGGTTGACGGCGAACCAGGTCCAGACGGAGTTGCCTTCGCGCTGGATCGCGTCTTGGAGCGCGTGGCGGCATTCCTCAAGATCACGGCGGGCACCTTCTCCGACGCCCCGAAGCGGGACGGATGGAGCCGGCTTGCACTCTGCGGCGACACTCGCGAGGCGGCGCATCAGATCCGCGAGTCCGTCTTGGCGCACGAACTCCAGCGGCACGAAGAACTCCCTGCCTTTGGATGTTTCCAGTCGCATGGCACGGTCGCGACGGCTGAAGAGCGAGGTGCGATCCTCGTCGGCCAGCAGGGAGTCTCCGAGGCGAATGCGGATCGCAGACGCTCCAGAGCTTGGTTCGGCAGGCAGCGCCCGCAACACGGTGGCCCTGGCTACCTCGACGGCGATGGGGTGCACGGCAATCCCGTTGATTAGAAGCGCTGTTACGTCAGCCTGCTGGACGGTGGAGAGATCCTGCATGGCGTCTGCATTGAGCATCCGCAATGCGGCGTGGTAGAGGAACGTGCCGGATCCGCAGGCGGGATCAAGCACTCCGATGCCCTTGAGAGGCTTCTTCTCCTGCAGCGCGACTTCCGCATCTGGAATAGCCCGCTTCAGCCACTGGTCGTCGAGGCACTGCTCGACCATCATTCCGGCCAGCCAGTCGGGCGTGTAGTGCTCGCCCAACACGTGCCGGTCTTTCGCGCAGACGAAGGATTCGTACAGGGCACGCCGCCCCGCCGGCTGCGCCAGTCGTAGCGCCGGACGGTGTCCCGCACCGACTCCACCCACTCCCCCTTGGCCACCCGAGCACCCACGAGGCGAAACCGTCTTTCAGGCATGACTTCCAGTTGCTTCCCCTTGAAGACAGCAGGTGCGTGACCATGCGCGCCACCACGATCAGGAACGAATGCAGCGCGAACTGGGAAGTATCCCCCGTCCGTCCCAGCGGAAAGAGGCCAGACGCACGCAGCATGTCGTGCCACAGGGCCAGCTTGGTCCGGGTGCCGGTCTGAACTCTTTCCGGCAGGTCCGGCATGGATTCGAGCAGTTCCAACAGCTCCTTGTCTCGGCCCTTGAAGATCTCGAATATCTGGCACGGATCAGCCGGAATCCATGTCTTGATCTCGGGGTCGGGATCCAGCGTCCCGGAAAGAGCGGCCAGCAGATCCTCCGGCTTCGAGTCCGGGCCGAGCCTGAACCCCCACAACGGGAGACCGCCGGATCGGAGAAAGCCGAGCTGTAGGTCCAGTCGAGCCATTGGCGTCCATTGGCGAGGATGCCCGTCCAAGGCTTGTCCTCCAGCGGGCGGCCCTCGAAATCCAACCGCGACCGCTCGGCCTCGATCTCTGCAGCGATCTAGCGCTCCAATTGAGGCTGCGCTCTCTTCAGAAGGGGGGCCTGCTGGGAGAGGGGCTTGGAACCCGCCTTCTTGACCTCGATGATCGTGCGAAACAGGGGAGGAAGATGTCAATGCGCCCCCCGCCCGAGGAAGGCTCCCACACGATGTCCGCATCCTCGACACCTTCCAGTTTCCCGATGTCGAGCACGACATCGGCTTCTTTCTTGTGGCGGGGATCACCCTTCAGCAGATTCGCCGCACGTTCCAAGGCCGTTTCCGAATAGGTCACCAGCTCAGCCCTCGCGGTGGTCGTAGCCTGTCCGCGACCTCTTTTTTTGCGGCTTGGCTGTCCCTGCGCCCCAAGCGGATGCCTCGGGATGACCGTCTTCCTTGCGTTATTCGTGGATCAGCAGCCTCGCTAGTTGGACTGTGGCCAATGTCCTCCCCTTGCCATCACGGACCGTCAGTCAGTAGCGAACACCGTGGCTGTCGCCAACCGGTCTTCCAATCGTCATTGGCTACCCAACCCTCAAGCAATGCCGGGAAGTCTGACGGACAGGTCGATGGTCCGCAGGAAGGCGCGATTCGCTATGGCGTCTTCAAGCGCAGTCGTCATCACGCTCGGTCCCCGGTCCTGCTCTACCGTGGCCCAGCCCGTGAATCCGACCTCTCGCATCGTATCGCCGAGGGCGTCGAAGTCCATCGCGCCGCGGCCGAAGTTGCAGAACACTCCCCGATCGCAGGCTTCGTAGAACCCGCAGCGGTCCACGACGGCTTGCGCCAACACTGTCGTGTCGAGATCCTTCAGGTGGACGTAGTGGACGCGTTCCCCATGCTGCCGGAGCAGCTCCACGGGGTCGAACCCCGCATACAGGCTGTGACCGGAGTCGAGGCAGATCCCCAGCAAGTCCGGATCGATCGCGTCCAGCACCGCGTCCAGTTCGTCCCGGTACTCGACGAACCCGCCAGCATGGGCGTGCATGCAGGTGCGCAGCCCAAACTCTTCCCAGCCGATGCGAGCCGCTTCGCGCAGGCGATCGTGCAATCCGTTCCGGGCCAGAGGCTCCAGCCTCGCCGCGGCATCCGAATCGCCGGCGACGGCCGACCGCTGCGGATGAAGGCTGTCGATCAGAACGAGCACCGTGGCGCTCACCGCGCGTAGCATCTGGCAGGTCCGCAGCACATCGCGCCGCGTCGTTTCCCATTCATCAGGGTCGTGGAACGGGCGGAAGACCACTCCGGCCGGGATCGTGAGATCGAGCGCACCGACTGCCTCGCACACGACCTGTGGGTCCTCTGGCATGTATCCGACGGGTCCCAGCTCGATGCCGTCGTAACCGGCCTCCCGCGTCTCGCGCAGCACCTCCCGCCACGGAGGGTTGGACGGCGCGTCGGCGAACTCCACGCCCCACGAGCAGGGCGCGTTTCCGATCGATAAGTCAGCCACCGAACCCTGTCCTACCTTGTTGTCTCCGGATGCGCCTTGGCCGCGATCTACGGGCGGGTCTGGCGGTCGATGTAGCGCACGTACTCGGGGATTTCGCGCCAGGCGTCTAGATACGGCGCATAGCCGTCCTCGTCCATCCACCAGCGTGGTGCCGACTCGGACAGGTCGAGGTCATCGGAGGGGTAGTCCGCGCCACTGTGGCTCGCTGCCACCGAGGCATCCCACGCTTTCAGGGCTTCCCGCAGCCTGGCAAGCTCGTCTGGACGCTCGCCGGCGAGGTCGGTCGTCTCCGCGAAGTCAGCGGCAAGGTCGTACAGCTCGTAGGCCGCGTCGGCCTCCGGCACCACGATCTTGAGGTCGTTGTCGATCAAAGCACGCCTCCCGAGGAATCGGAACCCAATGGGCTTTGTGCGTGGGCCATCCTCTCCGTCAATGACGGGCCGTAGGTCGATGCCGTCCTGAGGCTGCAGCAGCGCCGTCTCTGGCAGGCCCGCAATGGAGGCCACCGTCGGGAAGATGTCCATAGTGGCTGCGGGGAACGCAGTCGTGCGGGCCTCCGTGATCTCGGCTGGCCACTCCACGACCGCCGGGACACGGATGCCGCCCTCATAGACGCTCCCCTTGAACTCGCGCAGGCCGCCGACCGTCTCCGGCTCGATGCGCGGCAGGCCGCCGTTGTCGCTCGTGAACCAGAGCACAGTGTTGTCCGCGACTCCTAGGTCGCGCAGGCCCTGACGCAGGGTCCCAATGCTCCGGTCCATGGCCACAAGTTCGCCGTAGTGGTGCTGAGAGCGCTCGTCCAATTCGGCGAACGCCGCCCGGTCCTCGTCCGAAGCAATCCAGGGAGAGTGCGGAGTGCCGTACCAGACCACGGCCAGGAATGGCTGGCCGAGTTCCGCCTGGCGTCCAATGAACTCCAGCGCGGCGTCCACCACCGTCTCCGACGAGTCCCCCTCGCGCTGCACGAAGAGTCCGTTGCTGCTCATCAGCGGGTCGCGTTCGTAGAAGTTCGTTACCGAAAGCCAGGTGTCGAAACCGAATACGCCTGGGTGGTGGGCGTCGTCCGCAAGGATCGGAACGCCGGGGCCGCGTAGGCCGTTCAGGTGCCACTTGCCGAAGTGGCCGGTGGCGTAGCCGACTTCGTCGAGGGCCCGGGATAGGGTGCGTTCCTGGCGCCGCAACGCGAACCCGTGGCTCTCGACACCAGTGCGGTCGTGCGTCCGTCCTGTCAGCACCGTTGCGCGCGTCGGCGAGCACACCGGTCCGCCCGCGTAGAAGCGATCGAACCGCAGCCCCGCGGCCGCCATTGCGTCGAGGTGCGGAGTCTGCAGGACCGGATGGTTGTAGTAGCCGGTCTGGCCCCAGCCCATGTCATCGGCCATGACGAGCACGAAGTTGGGCGGGGCACCGTCGTTCGCGGCGCTGTCCGCGGGGGCGCAGTGCCAGAGCGAGAGGCCCAGCACGAGCGCGAGCAGGGCGGGGAGAGCGGCTCTCGGGAGCCCGACGATTCCAACCATCGGGCTTCGATTCTATCAGCGGCCTACGCACGGGCCAGTGGTTGGTGGGCGGCACTGGATTCGAACCAGTGACCTCCTGCTTGTAAGGCAGGCGCTCTAACCAGCTGAGCTAGCCGCCCTTGCGCGCTCCGTTGCCGGCGTCGCGGCCTTCAGTGTGGCAGACGCGCGCCGGCGCTAGGCGAGTGGCGAACCGAACCTATGCCGCTCCGTAGACGCCCTCGGCGGCACGCACGCCGCCGCTCCCTTCAAGGCAGGTCTCGAGGGCCGACAGGAGCAGCAGGACATACTGCCGCTGCGACGAGGCTCCCATCAGGCCGACACGCAGGATCTTCCCTGCCAGCGGGCCGAAACCGCCCAGCACCTCGATGCCGAACTCGTTCAGCAGCCGCCCGCGCAGCGCGGCGTCGTCGCAGCCCTCGGGCAGGACTGGCGTGTTCAGCGTCCAAAGGCGGTGCTCCGGCGCCACGTGCATCGAAAGTCCGAGCGCCTCGATGCCGGCAACGAAGGCCCTGTGGTTGAGCCGATGCCTGGCAAACCGCGCCTCGAGCGTCTCCGCCTGGCACAGCCGCAGGGCCTCCCGCAGGGCATAGAACATCGTGATTGGCGTCGTGTGGTGGTAGCGGTGCGACTTGCCCCAGTACTCGTCGATGAGCTTCAGGTCGAGGTACCAGGACACGCACTTCGACTGTCGGGCGCGCAGCTCCGCTAGAGCCCGGCCGGAGAGCGTCAGCGGCGCCAGGCCCGGAGGGGCGCTGAGGCACTTCTGGGTGCCGCTGTAGGCGATGTCAATTCCGTTCGCGTCCACATCGACCGGCATGCCCCCGAGCGACGTTACGCAGTCGGCGATGGCGAGGGCCCCGCACTCGCGGGCGGCCTCGCAGATGGCGGCGGCTGGCTGATGGGCACCCGTGGACGTCTCGGCATGCACGAACATGACGACTTCAGGCTGCTCCCGCGAGACGAACTCCCGCGCCTCGTCGTCCTGGTAGACCTCGCCCCACCGCTTCACGAACCGGACCGTCTCGGCCCCCTGTCGCTCGCACATGTCTGTGAAGCGGTCGGAAAAGTATCCGTTCGCGAAGATGGCGACCTTCGTGCCGGCGGAGACGAAGTTGACCACCGCCGCCTCCATGCCCGCCGTTCCCGTGCCGGGCACCGCGATCGTGAACTCGTTCCGGGTGCCGAACACGTATCGCAGCAGTTCGGCCGTGTCGCTCAGAACTCCGAAGAAGGCCGGGTCCGTGTGGCCGACGAGAGGCGATGCCATGGCCTGGTAGACCCGAGGGTCCACCATGCTCGGGCCGGGCCCCATGAGGACGCGGTGCGGGGGCTGGAAGAGGGCGGTAGCCATGGTGAATCGCGGGGCGTCGGTGGGCTGGTCAGCACACCTGGATGGTGGCCAGCCCCTCTCGGCCTGCGTGTCCGCGGTGCCGCGGACACGCTCCAAACGACCACGATAGCGCAATGCCCGTGTTACTCTGGCCCCCATGTCCATAGAGCTGGATCGACGCACGGTATTCCGTTCGGCCGCGGCGTTCACGGCCGCTTCGTATGCGCGAATTCTCGGTGCAAACGAGAAGATCAACCTCGGCTTGATCGGGTGCGGCGGCCGAGGCCGCGGTGTGCTGAGAACCTTCCTCCAGAATCCGAACGTGAATGCGACGGCGCTGTGCGACGTGTTCAGCGCGCGCATTGACGAGGCCGCGCAGGTCGCGCCCGACGCGAAGGGCTACAAGTATCACGAGCAGCTGCTCGAGGCGCAGGATGTCGATGCGGTCCTGATCGCGACTCCGGACCATTGGCATGCCGGCACGTGCATCGACGCGGCGAACGCCGGGAAGGACATCTACTGCGAGAAGCCCCTGACGCTGCGCATCGAGGAGGGCCCGGAGATCGTCAAGGCGGTGCGGCTCAACAACCGCGTGTGCCAGGTCGGCATGCAGCAGCGCTCGGCCAAGCACTACCTGATGGCGAAGGAGAGGTACTTTGACTCGGGGGCCATCGGCAAGGTCACACTCGCTCGCACTTGGTGGCACGGCAACGGCGCCCACCTGCGCCCGTTCCCCCAGCAGTACACCGAACAGCCCGCCAACCTGGACTGGGGCCGCTTCCTCGGTCCGGTCAAGTGGCGGCCCTACGACCCCAAGCAGTACTTCAACTTCCGCGCCTACCTGGAGTACGGAGGCGGCCAGATCACGGACCTGTTCACGCACTGGATCGACGCGGTGCACCTGTTCATGGACCAGGACAACCCCACGGCCGCCGTCGCATCTGGCGGCGTCTACCACTACAAGGACGGCCGTACAGCTCCAGACACGATCGTTTGCCTGCTCGACTATCCCGGCGAGTGGACCGCGACCTTCGAGGGCACTCTCGCCCCGGGCCTCCGCGGTGCGGGCGTCGAGGTGATTGGCACAGAGGGCCGGCTGTGGATCACGCGAGGCCGCTACGAGTGGTACACCAAGGACCCGAAGCAGCCACCGGTCGTCCAGGAGGCCATCGGGAACATGACTCAGGACCATGTCGACAACTTCGTGGACTGTGTCAAGAGCCGGGAGAAGCCCAATGGCGACGTGTGGATCGGCCACCGGTCGGCGCAGGCATCGCACCTGGGCAACATCGCCTACCTGCAGAAGCGTCGGCTGAAGTTCGACCCGGATCGCGAGGAGATCCTGCCGCTGTAGGCAGCCGGCGAACTCCCAGCCGTTAGCGCACAGGTGCGGCGGCGATGCGCCGCGCCGTACTAGCGCACCAGCCCTTCGACGAACGGCACCTCCAGCACCTTCTCGTGCTGGACTGGGCCGTGGCCGAAGAATCCGTCCTCTCCGAACAGCTCGCCGTGGTCGGCGGTGATCGTGACGTAGGTGTTGGCGGGGACGATGTCGAGCAGCTCCTCAACCACGCGGTCCAGGTACTGCACGGCCTTGACCTGCCGGTCGCGAAGCTCGTCCAGCTTGCCCTGGTCGAAGAATTGCTCCTGACGCTCGGTGAGCTTCCCTCCTACGATGTGGTCGTCGAGGTGCTTGAAGACGCCGTGCACGCCGCTGATGCGGGGCCAGTTCTCCGGGGGCTCGTCCGGCAGCGCGTAGGGGTAGTGCGTTTCGCCCACATTGAGGATGTAGAACGACGGCCGGTCCTCGGGGAAGCGCATCTCCCGCAGCATGGCCCGCATGTCGTTGTGCGTCGGCATCAGCCGGAAAGTGTCGAACCCCTTGTTCAGGATCGTCTTCGGATTGAGGACCGGTAGCGACACCATGGCATGGGTGCGGTAGCGGAACCGGCGCTGCAGGAACAGCGGGAAGTACAGCTCCGGTATGAGCGACTTGAATCCGACGTCCTTCACGCCGAGGCGCTCGTTGAAGCGGAAGAACTCCTTCTTGTAGTACTCGGAGGCGTACACGTGCCGCGGGCTCGAGTGCGGCAGCAGCCCCATCAGCAGGTTGTAGTGGGACGGCGCCGTCCAGCTGGCGTAGGACCAGCGGCTCTCCACCTCGCCCAGCTTGCGCATCGTCTTGGGCGCTGCCTCGACGAACGTGTCGTACCGGCAGCTGTCGAAGATCACCAGAATGTAGTTGCGGGGCTGCACCGGACCGGTACTTCGATTGTAGGGACAGGTTCGCGCCTGCGAGACACTGGAGCTTGGCGGCTCTCGCGAACGCATTCCACAAGCATGTTGGCGTGGAGATTGTGGAGCTCCACGAGGACGGCGCGACCGTCCGCCTGGATGTCCGTCCCGAGCATCTCAACGTGGACGGCGTGGTGCACGGGGGCGTCACGTTCACTCTTGCCGACTCCTCGCTCGGCATTGGGATCCACAAGGCTCTCCGGCGCCCCTGCACGACGGCGGAGATGAAGATCAACTACCTGCGGCCCGTTACGGAAGGCGAGCTCACGGCGCGGTCGCGCATCCTGAAGGCCGGCAGGAAGCTCGTGGTCGCCAGAGCCGAGGTGCTTGCAGGGTCCAAGCAGGTGGCGGAGGTGCTGGCCACCTTCGCCCTGCTCGACTGACGGCGCGGGGCTCGCGAACCGGTTTCTATGATGAGGTCTGTGAGTTCGCCGACGCCGCTTTCCGATGAGCAGCTGGAGAGGCTGCACGAGAGCTACATGACTTCGCCGTTCAACAAGCTGCTCGGCATCGATTTCGGCGACTACCACGACGACGGGGTGTCCCTTCGGCTACAGCTGGGGGAACACCACATGAACGGTGCCGGCGTCGTTCACGGAGGCGTGCTCCTGACGCTGGCGGACGCGGCGCTGGGGTACAGCATCGCGCGGGCTGTCGGGGGCAGATGCACGACGGCCGAAGTGAAGATCAACTATCTGCGCCCTGTGATCACGGGTGAAGTGATCGCCCGTGCAAGGGTGCTGCGCAAGGGCCGGAAGCTGGTCGTGGCCAGGGCCCAAGTCCACTGCGACGGCCGCCATGTGGCCGAGGTCCTGACGACCTTCGCCGTCCTGGACTGAGGGCCGGACCAGCGGGGCCGCAACTATAATGGCGGGCGTGACGCGGGCGCACTGCTTCGTCTCCCTCGCGCTTGTGTCGCTGGCGGCGCAACCGATCCTGTGTGCCGTTGACTTCGCACGCGATGTCGAGCCGATCCTCCATCAGCGCTGCTATCTCTGTCACGGTTCGCAGCAGCAGATGTCGGGCCTGCGCCTCGACAGCCGGGACGCCGCGCTAGCGGGAGGCCTGTCAGGCCCCGCGGTCGTCCCGGGCGACCCCGCGGCGAGCGCACTGATCGCACGCGTCAGCAGCGACAGGTCTGGATTCCGCATGCCCCCTGGCGACGACGTTCTGTCGGGCGAGGAGGTTGCGGCGCTTCGCGCCTGGATTGCGGAAGGTGCCGAGTGGCAGGGCACCGCACCCCTGACGGCGGAGTCAGCCGCGGCCCGCGAGGAGGTAGCGGAACGCCACTGGGCGTTCCAGCCGATTCGCCGTCCCAAGGTGCCATCCACCGCTGGGAGGGAGTGGATCCGCAGTCCGATCGATGCGTTCGTCCTTGCCAAGCTCGAGTCGGAGGGCCTTGCGCCGTCGGGCGAGGCTAGCGCTACGACGCTGCTCCGAAGGCTGCACCTCGACCTCGTGGGTCTGCCGCCGTCGCCAGAGGACCTGCGCAGGTACCTCGCCCTCGGATCGCGGGGCTACGCGACAGCCGTGGACGAACTGATCAACTCGCCGCACTTCGGCGAGCGCTGGTCGCTGTCCTGGCTGGACTTGGCCCGGTACGCGGACAGCGATGGCTACGAGCGGGATCCCCTGCGTCCACATGCCTGGCGGTGGCGCCATTGGGTGATCGACGCCATCAACCGGGACATGCCGTTCGACCGCTTCACACGAGAGCAGGTCGCGGGGGATCTTCTGCCTGGGGCGGGCGTGGAGCAGCGCGTAGCAACCGGGTTCCTGCGCAATGGCATCAAGAACCGCGAGGCTGGCACCAAGAACGCACAGAAGCGCTTCGAGGAGACGATCGACCGGGTCAACACCGTGGCGAACACATGGCTGGGCCTGACGGTTGGTTGCGCGCAGTGCCATGACCACAAGTACGATCCCTTGTCCCAGCGGGAGTTCTACGGCATGTTCGCCTTCTTCCACAACACGGTCGAGCGCGACGTGGACGCACCGCTGTCCGTCGATCCTCCCACGGGAGTGCAGAGCGTGAACACTTTCCGCGCAGCCGCCCAGCAAGTGCGTGAAGCCCACGGTCTTCCCAGCCTCCAGTCAGAGTGGCGCCAGAACATGGTCGCGGCGATGGACGACCCCGGCCGCCGGACCGACTGGGACCATTCCGTGACCGAGTGGCGAGCCGCGAACGATCGCGCGGACTGGCTCATGCGATCCCCCGCGGACGAATTGACGGTGATCGAGCGCCAGAAGGTCGACGACTGGTTCCTGTCTCGCAGTGGACCGGACTTCGCCAAGAACGAGGCGGTCATGGACCGGCTGAAGGCCGCACGCAAGGAGATCGACGGGCTGCGCAAGCAGGCCGAGGACACGCCCAGGGCATACACGATGGTCGAGCGGCGGCGACCGGTGCCCGCACGTCTGGCCCTGCGCGGGGACTACCGTGCCCTCGGCAGCGAAGTCGCTCCGCACCTGCCCGCTGTCCTGCCGTCGCTGCCCGCTGAGGCGAAGCCGACGCGGCGGCTGTTCGCCGAATGGCTCGTCTCGCCGGACAACCCTCTGACCGCACGCGTGGAGGTCAACCGGATTTGGCAGGAGCTCTTCGGGCGTGGCCTCGTGAGCACGCCGGACAACTTCGGCACCCAGGGCGATCCGCCGTCCCATCCCGGCCTGCTCGACTGGCTGGCGTCGGAGTTCGTGGACCATGGCTGGAGCCGCAAGGCGATGGTGCGGGGGATCGTGATGTCCGCGACCTACCGCCAGTCCTCGGACGCGCGCCCGGATGCAGAGGAGTCCGATCCAGGCAATGCCTGGCTGGTTCGGCAGAACCGCTTGCGGCTGCCGGCCGAGCTGATTCGGGACAATGCCCTGGCCGCGAGCGGCCTGCTCCATCGCCGCGTCGGCGGGAAGAGCGTGTTTCCGCCTCAGCCGAGCGGCGTTGCCGAGCTGAGCTACTCCAAGAAGGACTGGGTCGAGGACGAGGGTGCGGATCGCCACCGGCGGGGTCTGTACGTGTTCCTGCGGCGCACGTCGCCGTATCCGATGCTGGTCAACTTTGACGCACCCGACACCCTCACCAGCGTTTCTCGGCGGGAGCGTTCCAACACACCGCTCCAAGCGCTCAACCTGCTCAACGATCCCGCCTTTCAGGAGGCGTCGACTGCTCTCGCTGACCTCGCCATGCAGGATTCCGGGGCTGAGTTCGGCGCGCGTTTCAGCCGCCTAGCGCTGCGCTGTCTGGGTCGTGAGCCCGTCGACCAGGAGACACAGGCCGCCGAGCGGTTTCACGCGGCCCAGATGGAGCGCTTTGGCGTGAGGGGTGGCGACGCCGAGCGGCAGGCGTGGCGGGAGGTCGGCCGGGCCCTTCTGAGTTTGGACGAGTTCGTCACGCGCGAGTAATCGGCCGATGGGGATCCGCTGTACTGGCCTCGCTCTGCTTCTGCTGCTAAGCGCCTGTCGTCCTGAACTGGACCGGGAACCCGATACTGTCATGGATCAGCACTCCTACGTAGCCCACAGCGCGGCGCTCGTGACGCACGTCGCGCTGGATCTTGAAGCCGACTTCGCGGCGCGGCAGCTGCGCGGCACGTGCGTCCTCGATGTCGAGGGCCCTGCGGGGGACCTCGTGCTGGATACGCGCGACCTCGACATCGCATCGGTCGAGGTCGCGGTCGGAGACGGTGCGTTCCGTGAGACAACGTTCGAGCTCGGCGAGGCCGATCCGATTCTGGGCGCTCCACTGCGAGTGGCGCGGGAGGATGCCACGCGCGTCCGCGTCACGTACGCGTCGAGGCCGGAGGCAGCGGGACTGCAGTGGCTGGAGCCAGCGCAGACCGCTGGCAGGACCAGCCCGTTCCTCTACAGCCAGTCCCAGGCCATCCAGGCCCGTACTTGGATTCCTCTGCAGGACAGTCCAGGCGTGCGCGTGACGTACGAGGCCCGCATCCGCACGTCCCCGGAGCTCACGGCCGTAATGAGCGCCGCGAGTGCTTCCGAACCGGGCGCCGAAGGCGAGCATGTCTTCCAGATGTCGCTTCCCATCCCGCCCTACCTCATCGCCATTGCCATTGGCGATCTCGCGTTCGAGGCGACCGGCCCGCGGACTGGCGTCTATGCGGAGCCGCCCCTGATTGGGGACGCCGCCCGAGAGTTCGAGGACACCGAGGCGATGATGCAGGCGGTCGAGGCCCTGTACGGCCCCTATCGCTGGGATCGTTACGACATTCTCGTGCTGCCGCCCGCGTTTCCCTTCGGAGGGATGGAGAATCCCCGGCTCACGTTCGTGTCCCCGACTGTGATCGCCGGAGACAAGAGCCTTGTCGGACTGATCGCCCACGAGCTGGCGCATTCCTGGTCGGGCAACCTGGTGACCAACGCCACGTGGAACGACTTCTGGCTGAACGAGGGATTCACGACATACATCGAGTCGCGGATCCAGGAGGAAGTCTTCGGTCCGGAGCGGTCGGCGATGGAGGTGTCGCTGGAGGTCGAGAGCCTGCACGAGGAGCTGTCGGTGCTGCCTGCCGAGGACCAGAGGCTGCGGACGGACCTCGAGGGCAGGGATCCCGACGACGGCATCACGGGCGTGCCGTATGCCAAGGGCGCCATGTTCCTGCGCACGCTCGAGAAGGCGGCCGGCCGCGATGCGTTCGATCCCTTCATCCGCGCATACTTCGACGCGTTCGCCTTCCGCAGCATCACCACGGACACGTTCGAGGCGTTCCTGGAGGACGAGCTGCTGGCCCAGCGCGAGGATGTGGCCGCGGTGGTCGACCTACGCCAGTGGCTCGACGAGAGCGGATTGCCGGACGGGCGCGACGAGCCGCGCTCGACGGCGCTGGAGGCTGTGGGGAACGCCGCGCAGGCATGGTCCGACGGCACCGTCGCCGTGGGGGACCTGCCTGTCACCTCGTGGACGACGCAGCACTGGCAGCGGTTCCTGCGCGCCATGCCGGATGAGCTGCCTGCGAGCCAGCTGGCGGAGCTGGACGGCGCCTTCGGCCTGACGGAGTCCGGCAACGCCGAGATCCTTACGGAGTGGTTCACCCTGACGATTCGCAATCGCTACAAGCCCGCGGACATCGCCTTGGAACGCTTCCTGACCTCCGTGGGCCGTCGGAAGTTCCTGCGCCCGCTGTACGAGCAGCTCTGCGAGACGCCCGAGGGGCGTGTGAGGGCGCTCCAGATCTACAGCGTGGCCCGGTCTGGATACCACGCGCTCGCGGCGCAGAGCCTCGATCCGCTCGTGGGCTGGGTGCCGCCGGGCGTGTGAGGCCGGAGCCCCGTCAGGCCTTGATCGTCAGGCTGTCGACGTAGTCGCCAGCCTCGTCGATCGCGCGAACCCTGTAGTAGAGTCCGCCGGAGTGGCCCGAGGGCGCCTTCTTGTCCCGGAACGTGAACGGCGCACGAGTGGTCTGCGGGCGGTAGGCCATGGTGCCGATGCGCTCCTCGCGCCGGTAGATCTCGTAGCGCGCCAGGAGATCGCCGGCGGCGTAGGCCGAATGCCAGGCCAGGTGCACGCTGCCATCGTCCTTACGGTCCACGCGAAACTCCTGCGGCGGTTGGAACCCGGCCGAGGGCTGCTGGAAGAAGTTCGTGCGTGTGCCGTGGAGGTCCGCGACGGTCTGCTCGATGTCGCGCTTCTCGCGGGCGCTCAGCGGCTGCGCCACCTGGCAGGCCGCGAGGTTCGCGACGAGCTGGTCGCGTTCCGGGTCGTTGTTCTCGTCCGTGAGCCCGATCCCGGTGATGATGGTCGACATGCCCGGCGGGTTGAGCGAGTAGCGCAGGAAGTCCTGGTACGGCAGCTTGTCGGGCTGGCCGACGGTTGGCACGCTCTGTCCGGGACGGTGGGCGTACTCCTGCTCCAGTCCGTACATGACGCCGTCGGCGAACACCTTCATGCCGATGATTCCCATGCCCTTGGCGTGGGCCACCGGGATGGAGTTGGTCTGGTGGCAGAAGTAGCGCGGATCGTTGGGGTTCACGGCGACGAGCAGCGTGTCGAGGATGTTCATCGTGTCCCGCTGGATGGCGTACATGTGCACGGCGGGGTTCTCGTGGCCGGTGATGCCGATGTGACGGATCCACTTGCGGTGGTCGGGGTTGAGGCCGGTACGGTTCGTGCCGTCGCGGTAGTCAAGCAGGCAGGCCAGCGCACCCACGCGCGGCAGCGACTTGTCGGAGGGGTTCTCCAGCCCCTCGTATGTCGCGTCGACCTCGGGGTTGTTGTCGATGTGATGCACCTGCATCAGGTCGAGATAGGCACCTTCGGGGATGTAGCCCTTGCCGTCGCCGAAGAACTGTGTCAGCGATCGCTTGATGTCGTCCAGCACGAACTTGCCGCCACCTGCGGAGCGGCCCACGGGTTCGGCGTCTCCACGCACCAGAGCCGTGCGCAGCCCGGTCTTGGTGGCGATGAACAGGCGCGCCCGCAGCGAGTGGTCGTAGCCGGGCTGGCCGGGCTTGAGGTTGAGGATCTCGAACGCCGCACCCATCTTTTCCTGGCTGAGGAAGTAGTTGTTGGCCGTCTCGATGTAGGTCATCCCGGCCCGGATGGCCTTGACCACGATCGCCACCGCCTCGTCGCCGGGCAGATCCCATTGGATCTTGTTGCCGCCAGCAAGTCCGAACGTGGTCACCTCGCGGCCAGTGCGACCGAGCAGCCGGGTCGCCAGGGGCTTCTCGGCGGGATGGGACCACGCCCCGAACTTCCCGCTAAGCGGAAGGAACGTCGTTGCCATCGCAGCGCCGCTGGCCCAGCGGATTGCGTCGCGTCTAGAGAAGTCCTTCGATCGTTCCATTCCTGCACCCATTGGTCCGTAAGGGCCCTTGGAGAACCCACCGCACTTTACCACGGGGTCTGCGGCGGCCGGACACCCTGCGGGGCGTTGAGGCGCCAGTCGTAATCGAACTCCAGACTGCCTTCGAACGAGTCGAGCCGCTGTTGCAAGTCGCCCTCTGCGTATCCACTCATGTGCTCGAGGATGCCCTGTTCGGAATCGCCGAAGTCCTCGATGTACCAGCTGTAGAGGCTCGAGGCGACGGCGGTCTCCACGTCGCGGACATCGATCCCGCGCGGGTGGTTGACGAATGCCCTCGCGGCAGCGTCCAGCTGGACGTCCACGGTCTCAGCCGTGAAGGCCTTGGGCTGCAGGTTGGGGCAGCCGAGGCTGGCGCAGTTCGCTCCATAGTGAATGCGCGGATCGTTCCAGATGGGCCGAAGGATGCCGTGCTCGATGTCGTTCAGCGTTAGTTCAAGGCCAGCGACCTCCACGTGGACGTCGTCCCACGGGCCCAATAGGGGTACCGCACTCTCTGTGATCGTCCGGATGGATACGACCGGATACTCGGACAGGACGACTTGGACCGTCAGGGCGTTGTAGAGGTTCAGCCAGTAAGCCAGCTGTTCGTCGCGGCGGTACTCCCGTGGGTCCATCGCCGCCAGGCCGTCCAAGTAGCTGGCCAGTTTCCCGGTGTCGGCCGAGCTGGCCTTGAGCGCCCCGTAGTCAAACCGGTGGATGCCGGAGGGATCGTCCGTCTGGAGATAGCCGTCGAGCAGCTCCTGCCATGCTCCGTGGACGATTCGTGTGGTGCTGGACTCGTCGCTCGCGTTCCATTCGGCGATCAGCCTGGCCTTGGGGGCACAGTTCTGCGTGCTGGCAATGAGGATCGCCAGGCATGCCAGCGCCAATGCGGTGCGCCAGGCGCGGTCGGAGCCATTCATCGCCGCATCGCTCCCTGCTTGCCGCTCCCAGAGGACGACCGCTTTGAAGCCCCATGCGCCTGCTGCAGTCGCAGTTTCACGATCGTCCCGAGAATCCCGTTCGCAGCGCCGATCACGCCGTGCACAGAGCCTCCGACCTTGGAGCTTCCCGACCGTCGACGTGCTGTGTCGACAGGCACCTCGGCGATCCGCAGTCGATGCTGAACGGCCTTGACCTGCATCTCGACGGTCCAGCCATAGGCAAGGTCCTGCATCCGGATCCGGCGCAGAGCCTCCGAGCGGATCGCGCGGTAGGGCCCAAGGTCCGTCACTCGCTCCCCCCACAGCAGACGCATAAGCGTCGAGGCCAGCCGGTTGCCCAGCCATTGCGGCATGGACAGCGCCCCCGGCTCGATCGTGCCGAGGACCCTGGAGCCGATCGCGAGGTCGGCGCCCTCCGTCAGACGGTCCAGAAGGCGCAGCGCCTGAGAGGCCTTGAACGATTGGTCTCCGTCGGTGAACAGGGTGAAGTCGACCGTCCGCAGAGCCCGCAGCGCCGTGAGGCAGGCGATTCCGTAGCCTGGAGTGGCCTGCTCGACCACCCGTGCGCCTGCGGACCTCGCACGCTTGCCTGTCGCGTCGCTGGACCCGTTGTCGCAGACGACGATGTCGTCCATGACTGGCCCGCCCTCGGCGTTGGTCAGGGAGAGCAGACCCTCCACGACAGGGCCGATGTTGCTCTCCTCGTTCCGCGCGGGGATGACCGCGCCGACTGAGAACCTCCCGTACACGGACCCGGGCCCGACCCGCCAGCCGGCTCGATTCGGCACGGGCCGGCTGCCAACTTGGACGATGATGACATAGGCACAGGATGCGGCGATGACGGTCTGGCTGTGTCGTGCCACTCTATTGCGTGGCGGTACTGCACGTTGATGCGTCGGTACTGGCCGCCATGATTGACGATGTCGATGTCACGCCGCGTCAGAAGTCGTGTGCAGCCGCTGCGCGGGTTGCTTCTGCTCTATCTGTGCACGGCGCTGCCCTTCGTGGCTGAGGCGCAGTCGGAATCCGAAGGGTTCGCCTGGCCACAGGGGCGTCAGGCGGCCGTCTCGCTCACGTTCGACGATGCCCGCTCCTCGCAGGTCGACACCGGTCTTGCCGTGCTCGACCGACTTGGTGCAAAGGCGACCTTCTATGTGGTGCCGGTCCGCGTGGAGGAGCGGCTTGAGGGCTGGAGGCGGCTCGTGGCGTCCGGGCACGAGATCGGCAACCACTCCCTGCGCCACCCCTGCACCGGCAACTTCGCGTGGTCGCGCGAGGCCGCTCTCGAGGAGTACACCGTTGACACGATGCGGGCGGAGCTGGTCGGGGCCAACCAGCGCCTCAAGGAGCAGCTGGGCGTCGAGCCGGTGACCTTCGCCTACCCCTGCGGCCAGACGTTCGTGGGTCGCGGAGGAGCGACGCGCAGCTACGTCCCCCTGGTCTCCGAGCTGTTTCTGGCGGGGCGCGGGTGGCTCGACGAAACTCCGAGCGATCCCGTCTTCCACGATCCTGCACAGGTCAGCGGCATGTCCATGGACGGCATGGACTTCGAAGAGGTCAGGGCCCTCGTCGAAGGCGCCCGCGAAGCCGGCCAGTGGCTCGTGCTCGCCGGTCACGAGATGGCCGAGTCCGGCCGCCAAACGACGCGCCTCGCCATGCTCGAGGAACTTGTGCCCTACCTGCAGGATCCAAGCAACGGAATCTGGTTCGAGACCGTTGCGACAGTGGCCCAATACCTCAGGGACAGACAGGAATCCGAGTAGCTCTGCGCCGTAGGACGGCGGTGGTCGAGGGCAACGGGCCTGCGCCCGCTCGTCGCTAGAATGGAGGGCCGCGGTCCACGGCCTGCTCGGCCAGTGCCTTCGGCTCCCCGCGATGGCTTCCAGCGCCCAACCGTTGCGGCCCGCGGCCGCCCTCGACGAGCTGATCGGGAACACTCCGCTCATTCCCCTGCGTCTGCGCGGGCTGGTACCGGACAACCCGCGCGTGCGCGTGTTCGGGAAGGCCGAGCATCTGAATCCCGGCGGCTCAGTCAAGGACCGGCCAGCGGCCAACATGATCCGAGAGGGCGAGCTCTCGGGCGCCCTCCGGTCCGGACGCATCATCGTCGATGCAACGAGCGGCAACACCGGAATCGCCTATGCCATGATCGGCGCGGCACGGGGCCATCCGGTCAAGCTGTACCTGCCCTCCAGCGCTTCGCCCGAGCGCAAGCGGATCCTGCAGGCGTACGGGGCGGAGCTGGTCCTGACGGACGCCGACCTTCAGACAGACGGCGCGATCGTGGCCTGCCAAGAGGAGGTCGCGGCGTTTCCCGACCGCTACTTCTACCCGAACCAATACGGCAACCCAGCCAACTGGCAAGCCCACTACCGCACCACGGGGCCCGAGATCTGGGCGCAAACGGAAGGCCGCGTCACGCACCTGCTGGCGGGCCTCGGTACCAGCGGCACATTGATGGGCGCGGGACGCTACCTCAGGGAACGCAGTCCCGACATCCGCATCGTCTCGATGCAGCCTTCCAGCGGATTCCACGGGCTCGAGGGGCTAAAGCACATGGAGACGGCCCTCAAGCCGGACATCTACGACCCGACCCTGGCTGACGAGGAGGTCTTCGTTGACACGGAGGATGCCCACGACATGGTGCGACGACTGGCACGCGAGGAGGGACTGCTGGTGGGCGTGTCCTCTGGTGCAAACGTGTTCGCGGCCGCACGGCTCGCGCGGACCCTGGATGAGGGCTTGATCGTGACGATCCTATGCGATGGTGCTGACAAGTACCTCAGCGAACGCTTCTGGGACGAGTGACACGACGATGCTGCGACTGGCTAGGATCCCCTTCACCATCATGAAGGCGCACGCCGAGGCGGCCTATCCCAACGAGTGCGTCGGCGCCATGCTGGGCAAGATCGGCGAGGACGGCAAGACCGTCTTCCTGGCAATGCCCCTCGAGAACTCCGCGGAGGGTTCGCAGGCCGCGTTCTATCAGCTCTCCAATGACAGCCTGCTGGCTGCGGACAAGGCGGCGCGCCAGATGGGTCTCGACATGATCGGCGTCTACCACTCGCATCCCGATGCAGACGCCTACTTCTCGGAGACCGACCTGAAGCACTCCTGCCCTTGGTACTCCTTCGTGGTGCTGTCGGTGAAGCGGGGCCGCTACGACCATTCCAACAGCTGGCTGCCGGACTTCGACCAGACCCATGCCGAGTCCGAGCCGCTCGAGATCGACGGACCCGCCCGCCCATGAAGGTCACATCCATCTCCTACCGCCAGGTCCGCTTCCCGACATCGGAGGACCTTTCGGGCTCTGACGCGATGAACCCCGAGCCCGACTATTCGGCAGCCTACATCGTTCTGGAGACGGACGGCGGTCTGGGTGGGCACGGCCTCTCGTTCACGCTGGGCCGCGGCACCGAGATCGTCATCGCCGCCGTGGAGGCCCTGCGGCCGCTGGTGGTCGGGCTCAGCGTCGAGGACTGCGCCGAGAACATGGGTGCCGTCTGGCGCCGCCTCGCGGGGGACTCCCCTCTGCGCTGGATCGGTCCCGAGAAGGGCGCAGTGCACATGGCGTTGGCCGCAGTGGTCAACGCGTTGTGGGACCTCTGGGCCAAGAGCGAGGGCAAGCCTGTGTGGCGTCTCGTGGCGGACATGACGCCGAAGGAGTTCGTTCGGCTGATCGACTTCCGGTACATGACCGACGCGATGACACCGGATGAGGCGGTTGCGCACCTCGAGCGGATGCAGGACGGCAAGGCCGACCGCATGGCGCGGATGGAGGCCGACGGCTACCCCGCCTACACCACGTCGGCGGGCTGGCTGGGGTACCGGGACGACAAGATCCGCGCCCTGTGCCGCGACGGAATGGCGAACGGGTGGGACCGCTTCAAGATCAAGGTCGGCCGCGACATTGAGGACGACCGGCGTCGCTGCTCGATCATCCGCGAGGAGGTCGGCGACGAGGGTGTGCTGATGACCGACGCGAACCAGGTCTGGGACGTGGGGCAGGCCATCGAGTGGATGCGGGAACTGGCGTTTTGCCGACCGCTCTGGATCGAGGAGCCGACCAGCCCGGACGACGTGCTCGGCCACAAGGCCGTGCGCACTGCGCTGCAGCCCTGGGGCATCGGTGTTGCCACGGGGGAGATGTGCCAGAACCGGGTGCTCTTCAAGCAGTTCCTGCAGGCGGACGCGATCGACTACGTGCAGATCGACGCGGCGCGGCTGGGCGGCGTCAACGAGGTGCTTGCGGTCCTGCTGCTGGCGTCCCGATTCGGCAAGCCGGTCTGTCCGCACGCTGGCGGCGTGGGCTTATGCGAGTACGTGCAGCACCTCTCGATGATCGACTACGTCTGCGTCTCGGGCAGTCTCGAGGGCCGCGTGCTCGAGTACGTTGACCACCTGCACGAGCACTTTGTCCACCCGGTCTCGATGCGCGACGGGCGCTACCAAGCGCCGCAGACGCCGGGCTACAGCATCGAGATGCACCCGCAGTCGCTGGCGGCCCATGAGTACCTGGGCCCGTAGCCGATGCGGTAAGCTGGGCGCAATATGGGACCGAAGGTTGCAATGCATCGCAGGGAGCTGCTGCAGGTGCTCGGAGGCGGGCTCGGCAGCGTTGGGCTGGCGTCGGTTCTGTCCGGCGACCAGGCGCTCGGTGCCACGGGCGGCGGCGGGTCCGCTCCGCACTTTGCGCCCAAGGCGAAGAGCGTCATCTCGATCTTCTGCTACGGCGGTCCAAGCCACATCGACACGTTTGACCCGAAGCCCGCCCTGGAAAAACACGCCGGCGAGGTGATGTCGGGCGTCGGCGAAGTCGTCGTATCCCAGGGCAACCCCGGCGGATTGATGCCTTCGTCGTGGAAGTTCCGCAAGTACGGGCAGAGCGGCATCGAGGTCTCGGACCTGTTCCCGCAGGTCGGCGAGCACGTGGACGACCTGGCGGTGATCCGCTCGATGTACACGACCTCGAACGATCACGGTCCCGCGCTGTACCAGATGAACACCGGCACGGTGCTGGCCGGCCATCCCAGCGTCGGCAGCTGGTTGACCTACGGTCTCGGCTCAGAGAACCAGAACCTGCCCGGCTACGTGGTGTTCACGGACCATCGCGGTGGACCCATCAACGGACAGCCGAACTGGGGCGCCGGATACATGCCGGCGGCCTACCAGGGCACGCAGTTCCGCTCCACCGGCGACCCCATCGTGGACCTGCGTCCGCCCAAGGAGGTCAGCCGCGAGCGGCAGCGGAAGTGGCTCGACCTGCTGCAGGATCTCAACCGGGGCCACCTCGCGCGCAACCCCGAGGACGACGAGCTGGCTGCGCGGATCCAGTCGTACGAACTGGCCTACAACATGCAGGTGCATGCCACGGACGCGATCGACATCTCGAAAGAGACCGACAGCACGCGGTCCCTATACGGCTTGGACTCGGACCGCACCCGTTTCTTCGGGCGCCAGGCGCTGATGGCCCGCCGGCTCGTGGAGCGCGGCGTACGCGTGGTGCAGCTCTACTCGGGCGGCGGCAACCACGAGCCCACATGGGACCAGCACTGGTCCCTGAAGCACTTCCACACGATGCACGCGGGGGAGACCGACGGCCCGATCGCCGGCCTGATCACGGACCTGAAGCAGCGCGGCCTGTTCGACTCGACACTGATCGTCTGGCACGGCGAGTTCGGACGCATGCCGATCAGCCAGCGCCTCGACGGACGCGACCACAATCCCTATGGCTTCACCGTCTGGCTGGCCGGTGGGGGCGTCAGGGGCGGAACGGTCGTGGGCGCCACAGACCACTTCGGCTACAAGGCCGTCGAGAGCCGCAAGTCCGTTTACGACCTGCACGCGACAATCATGCACTTGATGGGCCTGGACCACGAGCGGCTGACGTACCACCACAACGGGCGCGACATGCGCCTGACCGATGTCCACGGCAACCTGATAACCGAGGTCTTCGCCTAGGCTAGACCGCGGCGTGCACCGTCAGCGGCGCTTCCGGCGTCTGCCCTTGCGGCCTTCCTCCTCGGTCGGCATGAGGTTGAACCGCACATCGATCAGCGTCACGACCTCAACGCGCAAGCCGTTGAGGCGTGTCGGACGGTAGCGCCACTGCGACACCGCTTCGATCGCGGCCGGCACGAGCATGGGATGACCCTCCATTAGGGTCAGGTCCCGGATCGCACCGTGGATGTCGATGATCGCCTCGAGCTTGACGACGCCGCTGACGTTCTCGAGGATCGCCTTCTCCGGATAGACCGGCGCCACCTTGTTGGTGATCCTTGCGTTCTGGATGTTGCCGCCAATGCGGATCGGCGGCGGCAGCAGGGGAGCCTCGGTCGGGATCATGCCCGGGATGCCGTCAAGTCCGAAGAGGCCGTCCCCTCCCCCGATCCCAGACCCGCCGTCGCCTGCGACGGCAGTCGGGGTCAATACAGGAGTACCTGTCTCGATCACGAGCGCGACCTTGTCGGGGATGGCCGTTGGCGCGCGGAACTCCGACACGAACGTTCGCGGCGGCGCAGGGGCAGCGGGTGGCGGCGCGGCGGGCCTGGGCGCAGGCGGTGGTGGTGGCGCCAAGCTGACCGTCTGGAAGGCCCAGGCGCCGAGGTCGAGTTCGTAGTAGTTCAGCAGCGGGTAGATCAGCAGCACAGCCAGAGCCACCGACTGCAGGATCATGGACACCGCCATGGTCCATCCACGCCGTGCTGGCGCGTCGATCAGTACGCTGCGCTCGAACAAGGCGGAGCCCCAACAACAGGACGTGAATCGCGCCGGTCAGGTTAGCCAGACGGAAGGCTGGCGGAACCGGCGCCTGCATTCCGAGGGCTATGCTCCAAGCTGGTCGGCCAGATCCAGGAAGTCCGCGGCGTTGTAGTCGAAGGCTTCGTCGTACGACAGATCGATGTCTCGGTTCGGGCGCTCGTTGGGACGCGGCACGAACGTCGTTCGCAGCCCGGCGCGCGCCGCGGCCCGCAGATCCCCCTTGTGCGCAGCCACCATCATTACCTGTGAAGGCCGGAGACTCAGCAGGCTGGCGGCGTGGCGGTAGACCTCCAGGTCCGGCTTGTAGCGCTGCGCTAGCTCCGACGAGAGCACAGCGTCCCACGGCAGGTTGGCGCGCTTGGCCATGCGAACCAGCAGGGACACGTTGCCGTTCGACAGCGAGGCGACGATGAACTTGCCCCGGAGCCGCTGCAGCCCATCAACCGCGTCCGGCCAGGGGTCGAGACGGTGCCAGGCGAGGTTGAGCCAGGCCTTGTCGTCCTCGGTCAGGTCCCGGATGTCGAACCTTTCCAGAATCTCGTCGAGGATCATCCTGTGCAGACCGTCGATCTTGGTCCAGGGCAGTTCGCCGTCGCGGACGCGGCGCATCGCGGGCCCGTAGCCGTCCCGCCAGGCGTCCGCGAAGGCCGCCCAGTCGGCTTTCAGTCCGCGGCGGCGCGCCAGCTCCTCGCAGTCGCGGATCACGGACGACCGCCAGTCCACGACCGTACCGAAGACATCGAATGTCAGGGCCTGCACATCGGGAACCTCCATCGCGACTAGCCCAAGTTTGCCACCCCATTTCATAAGTCATTTGCAATGAGCACATTGCGGTCGTGAAATCAGGCGTGTGGCACTACATTCCGTGCATTTTTCCTTTCGTCGTCTGGGCTGGACGACCAGCTTGCGGACCCCGCCCGGCGAGGCGTCGGCCTGCGTCGCCTTGCGCGCGTGCAGCATGCGTCCGTCCGCCTGGCGGAAGACCGCGGTCACCCGCCGCTGGCCCGTCAGGCGACGGCGCAGCGTCGTCCAGCGGGCCGTCTCCCCGCCCGCCCGCAGGCGCTGCCGGACCACCCGGACCAGCTGGCAGGCGAGCACCGACAGGCACAGGCGGCCCGCGCTGCGCGCGGGCCTGCGGTGGTGGATCGGGCGCGGTCCCAGTGCGCTCCTCGAGGGAGCGGAGGACGGCCTCCAGGTCGGTCCGCGTCACGCAGGTGCGCCACAGCCGCTCGGCGTCCCAGCCGACGCTGCTGGTGCGCAGGCCGTGGACCCCGGGATGGGTCGCCCCGCTGCCCTCCAGCGGCTGCCGCTTCCAGGCCACCGCCGTCGCGTTGCGGCCCCTGTCGTCGGCCTGCACGTCGATCGCGTAGTGCGGGGCGGCGGACGGATGGCGGGCCTGCAGCCGTCCGATGCGCTGCCAGACCTTCTCCACGCGCTTGGTCGTGCCCTTGCGCGACAGGCCCTCGTGCAGCGCGTCCAGGGCCGTCGGCATGGCCTGCAGCGTGCCGCCCTCGGCAACGTTCCCGGCCAGCGCCCTGGAGCGGCGCACGAAGCCGCTGGCGTCCAGCGCCAGGCCCAGCGTGAGCGGCGGACAGTCGTGGCGCTTCTCCCTGGAATGGCCGCGGCGGGCCAGCGGCTGCCGGTCCGCCGCGCCCTCGCAGCACGTGCTGGTCCGGTCGTACAGGTCGGCGGCGCGCTGGAGGAGACGCGTCTCGATCGTGTCGCGGTGGCGCTGCAGGGCGTTCCGGCCCATGGTCTCGCAGTCGCAGCCGAGCAGCTCGCCCAGGGCGCTGCGCTGGCGCAGCCAGTGCCACGAGGCGCGCTCGGAGGCCGGCGCGGCCATGCGGCCGACGAGGTTGCCGAGGACGGCGGCGCGCTGCGGACCGGACAGGCCCAGCTCCTCGAGCAGGGACGGCGGACGGAGCTGCCGCATGGCCCACAGGGCGACGCGCTAGACGCCGACCGAGCGCGGGCGGACCAGCTCCAGGGAGTCGACGTCGACCCGCGGCAGAGCGGCCGCCGGGTCGTCCGCGCCGTCGGCCGGGGCCGCCGGGCCCACGGGGGAGACGCTGGCCTGCACCAGCTGGGCGGCGCTGCGCTGGGCCTCGTCCTCGACCGCGGGGGAGCAGGCCCCGAACTCGAGGAAGCGCTGGGGGGCGAGGATGCGCTCGACGCGGGCGCACAGCGCCGGCCAGTCCCCGCGCGGCAGGGCGACGTGGCGGCCGAGGTTGAGCAGGGTGCGCTGGCGCACCCTGGAGCCGCAGCGGACGGAGCGGACGAGGCGGTGGGTGAAGTGGGGCTCCTGGCCCTTGGCGCGGGGGCGAGTGGGGGTCCGGCGGACGAACAGGCTCCGATTGGAGCAGGCCCTGGGGCGAGAGTCAAGGAACTGTAAGATACTATGGCACTACATTTGGGGTTTCAGGGGGCTGGCCATTGAAAACCAACGACTTGCAGCGCAAAACACGCCGAATTCGGCCAAAATCGATCCTCGCTTGGCGAACTTGGGCTAGGCCATTGCGGGCCACTGCAGCTGCGTTTTTCGCTCCGATTGGCTCCCATAGCGCACCCAGAGCCTCAGAATCAAACGTACGGACCTCACAATCCCGTAGCAGGTCCACTTCGGACACTCCCGGATTTCCAAGCCACGCCGCAAACCGTGCGCTTTCGTGCGACTGCCGGCCGCGCGGGCGGTTTTCGGACCACTACGTCCGTCAGGCTGCTAGGCGCTGGGAATCCCCCATCCGCGGCTTGCGCTCGCCTTGAGAACGGCCGCATACCCAACTGTATCTGGGGGCGGGGTAGCCTCGGCTCAATATGGCGGCAGAAGGTTTGCAGGCAGCGCATCAAGGCAAATACCCGTCCAGCCAAAGCGTCCTACGTTAGCAGAGCTTAGAGCTTGCGGTCCGAGGTCGGCAATTAGTTAGGGCCGCGCCGCCAGCGAATCCAGTTGCCTTGGTGTCAGGTCCGCACCCGTGGCACCCGTCAGATCCGCCCCGTTCAAGATAGCCCCGGTCAGGTCCGCCCCGGTCAGGTCCGCCCCGGTCAGGTCCGCCCCCGCCAAGTCCACATCGGACAGGTCCACATCGGACAGGTCCCGACCGGATAGGTTCACCCCGTCCAAGTCTGCCCGGCCCCAAGGAAAGATCCGCTGAGACGTGGATGCCTGCTTCGATGCACGGTCCAGCCTGTTGTTGATCGAGTCGACTCGCTCCTCGACTCGCGCCAGCCGTTCCCTTACATCCGCCAGTTCATCGCTTACCTTCAATAGGTCTTGGCTTACCTTCTCGATGTCGCCCTTCATCGGCAACAGCACCGTCAGGATCAAGCCCGCAAGCCCTAGACCCGTGCTCAGAATGGCTTTCGTCTCTTGGCTCACGGCTGTATTGTAACGGAACGGTGCAAAAGTCTTCTCCTCAGATCATGTCACGACACTATTCCAAGATGCACTTACAGTGTAGGCATTCAAAGTTGCCGGGCTGAGAGCTGATCATGTCGTAGGCGAGCTGCTTCCACCGGCTTGCACAGAACGATGGTCGGAAGGGGAAGCGAGGAAAGGATTGCCTCGATCCCGGAGACGGGGTGCCGGGTGATGCGGGGCGTGACCGGCTAGGCCGCCCGGGCGAGTGGTCCGACTGCATCGATGTCCGCATGGCGAGCGTGAGGCCGGCGGCCGGCTGAGGGCAGCCTTGCGGCTCGCATCCATCATCCAAGGCAGACAGGGCGCAGGTCAGCAGGCGGCTGCCTGCCGCTGGTGGCACAGGCCTGCAAATACTCCAGCGTCCACGTCCAGGGATTGATTCCCGCAGGTTCCGCATCCATTACAGCAAGTGCCTCGTCCCAGCCAGTTTGGCCGCTCGTCGCTGCCCGCACCAAAGTGGTCAGCCGCGCGATCACCAGCACCCTGAGCATGCGCTCGGCAATGTTGTTGTCGAGCGACACGGCCCGGCTGTGCAGCAAGACCTGCAGCCCAGCTTGATGTTGAATCTAGCAAGTACAGTGTCGGCTGCTGTGCCCGGGAGTCCACCACTGCTGGCCGACTTCCTCCAGCTCGCGACGGGCCCGGGCAACGAGTTCCGCTCCTGCTGCTGGATCTTCCGGAAAGCGCTGCCCTGCTGCTCCAGCCACTCCCCGGCCCACTGCCCCGCTTGCGGATGGCCGGTGGCGACGCGCCGGCCCGTCCCCGCGCGGCAGGGCGACATGGCGGCCGAGGTTGCGCAGGGTGCGCTGGCGCACCCTGGAGCCGCAGCGGACGGAGCGGACGAGGCGCTGGGTGAAGTGGGGCTCCTGGCCCTTGGCGCGGGGACGGGTGGGGGTCTGGCGGACGAACATGCTCCGATGGAAGCAGGCCCTGGGGCGAGAGTCAGGGAATTGTAAGTTTCTATGGCACTACATTTGGGGTTTCCGGAGGCTGGCCATTGAAAACCAACGACTTGCAGCGCACAACACGCCGAATTCGGCCAAAATCGCTCCTCGCTTGGCAAACTTGGGCTAGCGGTGCGGCAAGGGCGCCCAGAGCGACCTCGCGTCGTGTCAGCGACAGACCGTCTCTGGGGCGCATCAGCAACGAGTATAGAGGTCGCTGGTGGTGCGCGTTACGCTGAGGACACAGGTCGCCGGAGGCGCATGGGCCAAATACGCGTACTGACGGATCGGGTGGCGAACCAGATCGCTGCCGGCGAGGTCGTAGAGCGTCCCGCATCGGTGTGCAAGGAGCTGATCGAGAACGCCCTCGACGCTGGCGCGAAGCGCCTGCGCATCGACCTCGTGGGTGGCGGGCGCAATCTGATCGAGGTCTCCGACAACGGCTGCGGCATGAGCCGGGACGACGCCATGCTTGCCTTCGAGCGGCACGCCACAAGCAAGCTAAGGAGCGTGCAGGATCTGGCGGCGATTGCAACGCTCGGGTTCCGCGGCGAGGCGCTGCCCTCGATTGCCAGCGTGGCGCACGTCGAGTTGCGCACGCGCCTGGCCGACGAGAAGGAGGGCACTCGTGTCGAGATCCACGGCGGCCGCATGCGGGACGTGAGCCCAATTGCCTTCGCCGAGGGCACGACGGTTTCCGTGCGCAACCTCTTCTACAACGTCCCGGCCCGGCGCAAGTTCCTGCGGGCCGAGAGGACGGAGCTGTCGCACGCCGTGCGTGCGGCCACGCACTACAGCCTTGCCCACCTGGACAAGTCCATCGAGCTGCGGGCGGGCCAGAGCGTTCCGCTGAGCGTCAGTCCGGTGGGGTCACGCCGCGAGCGCGTCTACCAGGTGTTCGGCGGCGAGCTGCTGGACCGGCTTGTCGAACTCTCGCCGGTGCAGAGTGACGGAGGTGGTCCGGACCTTGGCCTCGAGGGGTTCGTCGCCGAGCCCCAGGCCCACCGTCCAACGCGCAACGCCTTCTACGTCTTCGTCAATGGCCGGCTGGTGCGCGACAGCCTCGTGAACAGGGCAGTTGCCGCAGCGTACGAGAACCTCATGCCGAAGGGAGTCTACCCGTTCGTTCTGCTGTTCCTCCGCATCGATCCGCAGGCTGTCGACGTGAACGTCCATCCCGCCAAGACCGAGGTCCGATTCCGGGCGCCGGGCGCAGTGTTCGAGTTCCTGCGCGGCTCGATCCGCTCGCAGCTAGTCGCCGCCAAGCCCGCCGCTCCGCTGCCCGCGCCGGGACCGGCAGGCCAGTGGGCAGCCCCGCCGGGCGCTGGCTGGCAGGGTCAGCGGGCCACTGTGCCGACGGGCACGCAGGAGGCCCCTCCGCCGCCCGTGCCCGGCCGCCTGAACTTCCCGCCACCGGAGAGGCCCGCCGGCCCGCCTCCGACCGCTGTGGCGCTCGGTGCGGGTGACGAGGTGGGACGGACCAATGGTGCGGACGCACGGCACTCCAGGGCGCCGCTGGACGAGCGGGAGCCGACGAGCCTACTCGACCTCCGGGGGCTTCGCCTGCTGGGCCAGATCCACGACAGCTTCATCGTGGCTGCGGGCGCGGACGGCCTGTGGCTGATCGACCAGCACGTCGCCCACGAGCGGATCCTTTTTGAGAAGCTGCTCGCCGACCGGCTGCACGGCCGGGCGCGGCGTCAGATGCTGCTGACGCCGCTCGTGCTGACCCTCACCCCGGGCCAGGCCGTGGCCTTTGACGAGCTTGCCGAGGAGTTCCGCGCCTGCGGGTTCGACATCGATCGCTACGATGGGCGATCCATCGCGGTGCAGGCGGTTCCCGCCGAACTGAGTGGCGTCCAGATTCAGGAGCTCGTCACGGAACTGCTGGATGACACCATCGAGAGCACCAATGGACAGGGCCTTGCGGCGCTGCGCAAGCGAATGGCGGCCACCATGGCCTGCCACTCGGCCATCAAGGTCAACATGCCACTGGCAATGGACAAGATGCGCTGGCTGCTGGACGAGCTGGCGCGCTCGGACTGTCCCATGTCGTGCCCGCACGGCCGTCCGATCGCTCTTCAGTACGGCACACGCGACATTCTGAAGGCGTTCCACCGGATCTGACGCCGCAGGGCAGCGGCCCTATGCGAGTTCAGAGGTTCCGAACACGTCGCGCAGCGCGTCGCTGATCTCGCCCAGCGTGGCGTGCGATTCGACAGCCGCGCGTATGGGCGGCATCAGGTTGCCGCTGCCGTGCGCGCTCTCGCGCAGGCGGTCGAGAGAGGCAGCGGCGGCTGCGCCGTCGCGGCGGCTCCGAAAGGCGGACAGCTCGCGGATCCTGGCATCCTCCTCGCGCGGATCGATGCGGAACACCGGTACCGGGTCGGTGTCTTCGGAGCGGTATCGGTTCACGCCCACGACCGTTTGCTCGCCACTCTCCACGCGTAGCTGATGTGCGTAGGCCTCGTTGTGGATCTCGGTCTGCACGTAGCCTTGCTCAATGGCTGCCACCATCCCGCCACGCTCGTCCACTGCGCTCAGAATGCCCATGGCCTCGTCTTCGAGCTCGTCGGTCAGTCTCTCGATGCAATGGGAGCCGCCGAGCGGATCGGCGGTCGACGTGATGCCCGACTCCTCGGAGAGGACCTGCTGTGTGCGCAGCGCCAGGGTCGCGGCGCGCTCGGTGGGCAGGGCCAGCGCCTCGTCGAGCGAGTTCGTGTGCAGCGACTGAACGCCGCCCAGGACCGCGGACAGCGCTTCGAAGGCGGTGCGGACGACGTTCACGTTGGGCTGCTGGGAGGTCAGGCTAGAGCCCGCAGTCTGAGCGTGGATGCGCATCTTCATCGAGCGCGGGTTGCGGGCGCCGAAGCGCTCCTGCATGAGCGTGGCGTACAGGCGCCTCGCGGCACGGAACTTGGCGATCTCCTCGAGGAAGTCGCGGTCCGCGCTGAAGAAGAACGACAGCCGCGGCGCGAACTCGTCGACGTGCAGGCCCGCCGCAAGCACCGCCTCGACGTAGGAGACGGCGTTGGCCAGCGTGAACCCGACCTCCTGGGCGGCGGTCGCGCCCGCCTCCCGCATGTGGTATCCGCTGATTGAGACGCCGTTCCACCTAGGGGCCTCCGCAGCGGTCCAGGCGATGATGTCCGTGGCCAGCCGCATGGACGCCCCTGGCGGAAAGATGAACGTCCCGCGAGCGATGTACTCCTTCAGGATGTCGTTCTGCACGGTGCCGCGGAGACGGGCGGCGCTTGCGCCGCGGCGCTCGGCAACGGAGACGTACATTGCCAGCAGGATGGCCGCCGTCGCGTTGATGGTCATCGACGTGGAGACCTTGTCCATATCGATGCCCTGGAACAGCGTCTCCATGTCCTGCAAGCTGGATATCGCCACCCCGGCGCGGCCAACCTCGCCCAGAGCGAGCGGGTGGTCGGAGTCGTAGCCCATCTGCGTCGCGAGGTCGAACGCCACGGACAGGCCCGTCGTGCCCCGCTCGATCAGCGCACGATAGCGCTGGTTCGACTGCCTGGCGTTGCCGAAGCCCGCGTACTGGCGCATCGTCCAGACGCGGTCCCGATACATCCCGGGATGGATGCCGCGTGTGTAGGGGAACTCGCCGGGGAGCTCCGGACTTGCGTCGCTGGCGGGGTAGATGGGCTTCATCGAGGAACCCCTGTCGGGACACCTCTAACGCTTGCGGGCGAGGCGCTTGGCCCGACGGAACGAATCCAAGCCGAACCACAGGAACACCAGCGCCACCATGCCCATCACAAACAAGCGCGAGGCGGACTCTGGAAGCTGGCGGTAGGCGTTGACGAACCCGAACGGACTGAACAGAAAGAACAGGGCGAAGACGATGTAGACGAAGCCTACGATCTCCAGGCCGAGTTCGCGAGCCAGCGAGACGAACCGCGGGAACGTGTATCGCAGCGCGTGTCGCACCGCGTCCAAGGCACGCCCAGCCTTCATATGGCAAATGCTAGCAGCCCAGCCGCACCACGGACGGGGCGGGGCACTAGAGACGCTCCGGCTGCCACCGGATCACGCCAACGCCGATGGGAACGACGTGACGAATCCTGGAGCGGGAGACGGGACTCGAACCCGCGACATCGACCTTGGCAAGGTCGCACTCTACCAACTGAGTTACTCCCGCTTTCGAAGTCCCATGATAACGCAGCCCCCGCTCCCAAGTCGCGGAATGAGAGTGGACGCACCACCGTCCCGGTCGCTTGCGGAAACCCGAGCCAAGGCACCGCCCCGCCTGATCGGCGTGCTGCAATGGATGGCATGCAGGATCGCGACGCTTGGCTCGCCAGCGTGCAGGAGCCCATCCTCGATCCGGACCGAAGGATCTGCGATGCCCACCACCACCTCTGGGACCATCCACGAAGCCGCTACCTGCTGGACGAAGTGCTCGCGGACATCGGCAGCGGGCACAACGTCGTCAGCACCGTGTTTGTCGAGTGCGCCAGCATGTATCGGGCCAGCGGTCCGACAGCCATGATGCCGGTGGGCGAGACGGAGTTCGTCAACGGCGTGGCGGCGATGTCCGCGAGCGGAGGCTACGGCGAGAACCGCATCTGCGCCGGCATCGTCGGTCACGCGAACCTGATGCTGGGTGACCGGGTCGGCGAGGTGCTCGACGCCCACTGCGCGGCCAGCTCCCGGTTTCGCGGCATCCGCCATTCCGCGAGCTGGGACGCCAGCGACGCCATCCGGAACTCCCACAGCGGCTCCCCGGAGCACCTTTTCCTGGACCCGGCGTTCCGGTCTGGCTTCGCCCAGCTGGCCCCGCGCAACCTCAGCTTCGAGGGATGGCTGTACCATCCGCAGATCCCGGAGCTCACGGACCTGGCGCGCGCGTTCCCAGACACGACGATCGTGTTCAACCACTTCGGGGGTCCGCTGGGCATCGGTCCGTACGCGGGGAAGGCCGACGAAGTGTTCGAAGGATGGCGGCCTGCGGTGACGGAGCTGGCGAAATGCCAGAACGTGGTCGCCAAGATCGGCGGAGCGGTCATGCCCATCAATGGCTTCGGGTTCCACAAGCGCGACCGCCCGGCGACGTCGGACGAAGTCGTGGCCGCCACGGGTCGCTACCACCGGCACGCCATCGAGGTGTTCGGGCCGTCCCGCTGCATGTTCGAGAGCAACTTTCCCGTGGACAAGCGGAGCTGCTCCTACCACGTGCTCTGGAACGCCTTCAAGAAGATCGCCGCGGACCTCTCAGAAGCTGAGAGGGCGGACCTGTTCCACGACACCGCCGCACGCACCTACCGGCTCTGACCGCGGCCCGACGGGCGCGGCCATGGGCCGTAGCTGTGCTGTGGCGGCCCCGACTCGTTGACTCCTCTTGAGCTTCAGGGCTGCGGATCTCAGTGCATCTAGCCCCACCACGTCTCGCCGGGTGCGAGATGGGCCTTGACGACGTCTGGATCGAGTTCAATGCCCAGACCGGGCTTGTCGGACACCTCGACGAAGCCTTCTTTGGCTAGCGGGCCGTCGTGCACGATCACGTCGTCCATCCAGCCCCCGTGGAAGAACACGGTCTCGCAGGCGAAGTAGTCCCGGATCGACGCGGCCCACTGGACCGTCGCCATCCCGTTGACGACGCTGCCGGTGTTGTGATTCGCCATCGGCAGGAAGTACAGGTCGGCGAGGTCGGCCATGCGCTTGTTCTCGAGGAAGCCTCCGGAGTTGCGCAGGTCCGGATGGAGGATGTCGATCGCCGCATTGGCGACGAACGGCAGGGCCTCCGCACGGCGCATCCAGTTCTCGCCCGTGCAGATCGGCACTGGCGACATCTCCGCCAGCCGCTTCCAGCTTTCCGAGTACGCCACCGGAAGCGGATCCTCCAGGAATCGCGGCTTGACGTCACGCAGGGCGACCGCCATGTCGATGGCGCTGCGCAGGTCGAACTCCCAGTGGCATCCGATCAGAATGTCGTGCTCGAAGCCGAGCGCCTCGCGGCAGTTCTCGAAGCCCTGCCGCAGCCGCCGCAGCTCCGCGCTGGAGAGCATCCGGTTCGACGGATCTCGGCCGGGGTCGATCCCAGGGCTGTTCCGCAGCGGCCCGAACTTGTGCATGTTGATGCCGAACGGGCTCTCCTTGACCCGTTGGGCCCAGTCGCGGAGGGCGGCCTTGTCGAAGAAGTCGTCCGGCCGAGAATGGTCGTACAGGCGCACCTTGTCGCGGAACTTTCCGCCCAGAAGCTTGTACGTCGGCACGTCTAGGATCTTGCCGGCCACGTCCCAGAGCGCCATCTCGATGCCGCTCATGGCGCGTTGCTGTGCGTGAGCGCTTCCGTCCGTGTAGCGGTACACCGAGTACAGTCGGTCGATCTGCAGGGGATCCTGCCCCACGAACGTCTCGCTCAGCCCGTGGATCGCTTCGCGGATGCCGAGCCCGGGAGAGCCATAGGCCTCGGCGCATCCGTGGATGCCGGCGTCGGTGTCCACACGGACCAGCGTGTAGGTGCGTGGGCCCTGCAGGAGCATGGTCCGAATGCCGGTGATCTTGACCTTGTTGTGGTCGGCAGCGCTGAGCTTCCGGTAGCCCGCGAGCCAGGCCGGAGTCGCTGCGGCCGCAAGAGTGGAAAGGAACGAGCGTCGGCTTTGCTGGGGCATGGCGGCCGCCATTATAAGTTTGGGCGGATGGTTTCGGGACGCCGATTTACCGGCTCCTCCCGCGGCTCGGCGGTCACTTTCTGATCTAGGATGTCGGTCGAGGCCGCTTGGCCAACGGGAGATTCGCGGACATGGGCAAACTACGCAGGCATCGCAATGGACTGGCAGCCTTGGTGTGCCTCGTGGGGCTGGCTTGCTCGACGGGGTCTGAGGGGCTGGAGTCCATGGACCTTGCCGAGTTCCGTGATCGCGTCAAGGGCGGCTGGGCCGGGCAGATGATTGGCGTCGCCTATGGGCTGCCCACCGAGTTCCGCTTCAACAACCAGATCATCCCCGAGGAGTCGGTGCCCGAATGGACGCCGGACATGGTCGAGGCAGCCCTCGACAACGATGATCTTTATGTCGACATGACGTTTGCGGCCGTGCTCGACGAGAAGGGCCTGGACGCGACCACGGACGATTTCGGAGCGATGTTCCGCGAGAGCGGCTACCGCCTCTGGCACGCCAACCTGGCCGCCCGACGTGCCCTGCGACGCGGCGTGCCAGCCACCCTCACGGGCACGCCAGAGTACAATGCCCACGCCAACGACATCGATTTCCAGATCGAATCGGACTTTATCGGGCTGATGGCTCCCGGCCTGCCGCAGTCGTCGAATGAGATCTGCTGGCGCGTCGGACGCGTCATGAACTACGGGGACGGCATCTACGGCGGGATGTTCACCTCCGCGATGTACTCGGCCGCCTACTTCGAGACCGACCCAGCGGCGATCGTCGATGCCGGTCTGGCCGTACTGCCGCCGGAGAGTCCGTACGCCCAGGTGATCGCCGACACCATCGCGTGGCACCGGGAGCATCCGGCGGACTGGATGGCGGTGTGGTAGATGCTCGAGCAGAAGTGGAACAAGCGCGAAGCCTGCCCAAAGGGCTCCGTGGAGCCGTTCAACATCGACGCCAAGCTCAACGGCGCCTATATCGCGCTGGGCCTCCTCTACGGCGGCGGTGACCTCGGCGAGACGATGGTCATCGCCATGCGCGCCGGCCAGGACTTGGACTGCAACCCGGCGAGCGCTGCCGAGATCCTGGGCGTGATGCACGGATACGAAGCCATCCCGGACCAGTGGGAGTCGAGCATCCCCGGGTTGGCGGACAAGAAGTTCGCCTTTACCGACTACACGTTCGATTCCATCGTGGAGAGCACAGAGCGGCGCGCCATCGAGCTCATGGAGCGCAATCGCCGCCGGCTGGACGGCGATCGTCTACTGGTGCAGACTCAGGAGCCAGTGGCGGCGGAGCTGGAGTCGTGGGACGACTACGGATCACCGGTGGAGGAGATCCTCGTTGCGGATGATGGATGGTCGTTCAGCGGCGACTGGGAAACCGTAGAAAGGCGGTTGCGCGCTTGGGCCTACGTGGAGCAGAAGTCCGCCCGCAAGGGAACAGAGGCGACGGTGTCCTTCAGCGGCACCGGAGCCATTCTTTTCGGGCCTCTCATGATGACGGGCGGCGTGGCGGACGTGTACCTCGATGGCGAGCTTCACCGCACGGTGGATGTCTACTCGGATGGCGTGGGGTGCCGCAACAGCGAGGCTGTGTGGCACGCCTTTGGACTGGCTGACGAGGAGCACACGCTGCGTGTCGTGGTCCGGGGGGGGAGGCGCCGGATCTCGGAGGAGGGCCTGATGTCACTCTGGAGAAACTCATCGTCTTCCGCTAGATCCTTTAGGCACCTACGGTGCAGGCCGCAGTAGAATGGCGCCGTCGCATGATTGGTGGTGGCAGGATGCAAGGAGTTTCGACGATGGAACGATTCCCTACAAGGCTCGTGGCAGCACGCCTACTGTTCTGGGGCGCTATTGTCGCCCTGCTTGTTGTGGCCTTGCCGCTTGCGCAGGCCCAGCCAGCTGCCGGTGGCGGCGGGGACGCGTGGCTCAAGCTGTACGAGCCCCACACCGACGCGGACCTGCTTTATCGGCTGATGCGCCCGCATGGGTTCGACCCCGCCAAGTCCTATCCGGTCATCGTCTCCCTCCACGGGGGTGGCGGCCGTGGTACGGACAACCGCAGGAATCTGCGCAACTGGAACCGACTGCTCGCTGCACCGGCGGTCCGCCAGCGCCACCCGGCCTACGTACTTGCCCCGCAGACCACGGAGCTCTGGGATGGCGACGACCTCAAGACGATCAAGGCACTGATCGCAGCGCTGCCGAGCGTGGACATGAGCAGGATCTACATGCTCGGGCATTCGATGGGCGGGCACGGCACGTTCGTCCTGCTGCAGCTGGATCCCGCCTACATCGCCGCGGCCGCGCCGTCCGCTGGCTCGGGGCTGCCGACGACCGAGCCCTTCATCGACCCCTCGCTGATCAAGGACATACCCATATGGGCGTTCCACGGAGACAAGGACACCGTGGCCCCGTACGACAAGGCCGTCAAGCTCTTCGATGAGATGAAGAAGGTAGGCGCCAACTTCAAGATGACCACGTGGGTGGACGACGGGCACAGCGTCGCGACCAAGATGATCACCGGCGGCGACAACGGCGCGACCAAATGCAGCAGTGACCGGTGCGACGACGAGAGCGACATGCTCCGGTGGCTGTTCTCTCATTCGCGCGACGGCGGCGAATAGGAACACTCATCCGGTTCGTCCGCCAACTATGCGGGCGATGCTCGAACGGCGTCGCCGCCAACCCCAGTTGCGGTGTCGTGGACTCCCGGTGTCGATACAGAGGGGTGCAAAAGTCTTTTCCGCCGATCAGGCGATAGTGTAGTAGCATTCCGTGCAGTGGAAGAACGATTGGATGAGGGCAGGCGTCGACTTCAATGCCGGCCAGCTGCTGCACCTGAACTCCGTCGACTACAACTCCGAACTCGATCAGATCGTCCTCAGCGCCCCGGCGTTCGGGTAGCTTTGGGTCATTGACCACTCGATCACGATGGCCGAGGCAGGCACCGAGAAGGGAGACTTCCTCTACCGGTTCGGGAACCCGATGGCTACCAAGAGCGGTGAACCGAACGATGCGACGCTGTACTGGCAGCACGACATGCACTGGGTGGACAAGGGCCTCAAGGGTGCCGGCAACGTCATGGTCTACAACAACGGCAACCATCGACGCAAGGACGGAACCTACTTCATGCACCAGCCTGGCGGCGGATTCGCGACCGCCTACACCGACCTGCTCGAGCTTGAACTGCCCCGGCGGGCCCACGGTGGCTACGACTGGACGAAGGAGCCGAGGGTCGCCTGGTCTTGGAACGGCGACGCCAGTGAAGACTACTACGCACCCTTCATGAGCGGACTGAGCCGCCTGCCGAACGGCAACGTCATCTTCGTCAGCTCGTTTGACAAGCGGATCATTGAGGTCACCGACGACGGCGAACGGGTCGAGGACTATCGATTTCCACGCAACGGCCGCATGTACCGGGTCTACAAGTGCCCGAAGGACCATCCCGGCCTGAAGGGTCGGCTCTAGCGGCCCGGAGGTCCGCGGCCAGGTGAGCCTGTTCGCACAGTCCGCCGAGGACCCGTCCGACCGGACGCGGCCCTTGGCGGACCGCATGCGTCCGCGCACTCTGGCGGAGCTGGTCGGGCAGCGCCACCTGCTCGGTCCGGGCAAGGCGCTGCGACGGCGGATCGAGTCCGACGACCTCGGCTCGATGATCTTCTGGGGCCCGCCAGGCGTGGGCAAGACTTCTCTGGCGCGCGTCATCGCGAGGACTACCCGTTGCGAGTTCGTCGCCTTCAGCGGCGTGATGAGCAGCATCCGGGAGGTCAAGGCAGTGCTGGCGGATGCCCAGCGCCTGCGTCGTGCTGGCAGGCGCACGATCCTGTTCGTCGACGAGATCCACCGGTTCAACAAAGCGCAACAGGACGCGTTCCTGCCGTTCGTGGAGCGGGGGGACATCATCCTGATCGGTGCGACGACTGAAAATCCTTCGTTCGAGGTCATCTCCGCCCTGCTCTCCAGGTCGAAGGTCTACACACTGGAGCCGCTGACGACCCAAGAGCTGGTGAGACTGCAGGAGGCGGCCCTGGGAGACCAGCAGCGTGGCTTGGCTGGGAGCGGCGCCAAGATCCCGCCGGAACTGATGGAGCGGATCGCGCTCCACGCGGGAGGCGACGCGCGAGTCGCTCTTCTGGCGTTGGAGGCACTGGTGCTGGCTTCCGACGGGCAACCTGCCACAGAGACGCTACTGGAGGATGTGCTGCAGCGCAGACTGCCACAGTACGACAAGACGGGCGAACAGCACTTCAACCTGATCTCTGCCCTGCACAAGTCCGTTCGGTCGAGCGATCCAGACGCAGCTCTGTACTGGCTGGCCTGCATGCTGGAGGGCGGGGAGGACCGGCTGTACATTGGCCGCCGGCTCGTGCGGATGGCCGCCGAAGACATCGGCCTTGCGGATCCGAGGGCGGTAGAGATGGCCGTGGCCGCCGTGAATGCGTTCCGTCTGGTTGGGGAGCCCGAGGGCGACCTCTTCCTGGCGCAGGTTGCCGTGTACCTTGCTGTCGCCCCGAAGTCGGACAGTGTGTATACCGGTCTTGGAGCCGCTCGTTCAGACGTTCGGACGGGCCCTGCGCCTGTCGTACCGATGCACCTTCGCAATGCCCCCACTGGACTGATGCGCGAACTGGGCTACGCCTCCGGCTACGAGCACGCACACGCCCAGGAAGACGCGATCGTGGGGATGTCGTGCCTGCCAGAGGGGATGGAAAGCACGCAGTACTATGCACCGACGACGAGGGGTATCGAGGAGCGCATCGCCAGGCGACTGGCCGAGATCCGCAAGGCTCGGGCCGGCCTGCGTGCACCGGGCGGCGACCTGAACGCAGGCCGCGCTGACTGAGCTTGCAGCAGAACCGAACGGCGTCAGCCTGTCGACCACCGACCGGCCCGACGCATCCGCAGATGCCGGTCGTGGTCCCCGAAATCGACCCCCGCAAGGCATCGCAGCGGTGATGTCCGCGGACTAGGCGGACGTGAACGGGTTGGAGGCGCGGGTGGGAATCGAACCCACGAATAAAGGTTTTGCAGACCTCTGCCTTACCACTTGGCTACCGCGCCACGCCCGGAGGCGACATGCCCCTAGCAGGTTGCCCTTGGGTGCAAAGCTAACCCCTGTCGCATCAATTGCACCAAGTCCCCGGCACTGCGGTGGATTTCTCACCAATCCGCGCTCAGAATAGCATGCTGCCGCGCCCCCCCCCCCCCCGCGTCCGACGTGCCGGCGGTGTGCGCGATAATCTCTCTATTCAGTGCGAGTGGCCTGGGCATTGTTTGCCCAGGCCCTCCTGAAGCGACAACTGCGGCGATGGCTACCGAACGATTTCGCAGGGGCGTGCGCCGCAAGCTTCTCGGTCTGCACCGTCGGGCCCGCGAGGCCCGCATGATCGTTCGTGCGCTGGTGGACACCGACCACATCGTCCTTGCGCACATGATTCCGACGCGGCGCTGCAACATCGCCTGCGCGTACTGCAACGAGTACGACCACCACTCCGCGCCCGTGCCGATCGACGATCTGTACCGTCGCGTGGATGCCCTTGCCGACCTCGGATGCAGTGTCATCACACTCAGCGGCGGCGAGCCCCTCATGCATCCGCAGATGGACGACCTGATCCGCCGAATCCGTGCCCGCGGCATCATCGCGGGCCTCATCACGAACGGCTACCTGCTGGGCCCGCGCCGGATCGAGGAGCTTAACAGGGCCGGCCTCGAGTATCTCCAGATCAGCATCGACAACGTCAACCCCGACGAAACCTCGATGAAGAGCCTGCGTGTGCTGGACCAGAAGCTCGTCATGCTGGCCGAGTACGCCGACTTCGACATCAACATCAACTCCGTCGTCGGGGGCGGCATTCCGAATCCCGGCGACGCCTACCAGGTTGCGAGGAGGGCGCGTGATCTCGGGTTCACGAGCACCATCGGCGTGATTCACGACGACAACGGCCAGCTCAAGCCCCTCGGACCGGAGGAACGTCGCATCTACGACAGGGTCAAGGCGCTGTCGAAACGCGGATACAGTCGGCTCAACTACTTCCAGGACAACCTCGTCGAAGGTCGCGTGAATCGCTGGTCCTGCCGCGCAGGAGCACGTTACGTGTACATCTGCGAATTCGGTCTAGTGCACTACTGCTCGCAGCAGCGGGGCGTGCCGGGAACGCCGCTGGAGGAGTATACGGTTGACAACGTCCGCCAGGCGTATCGCACTCCCAAGGCCTGTGCACCGGGTTGCACAGTGTCGTGCGTCCACAAGGCGTCAGCGGTCGACTTCTTCCGCGACCACCACCCGACAGCCACCTCCAAGGCGGCTCTGACGGCGACCTCCGCTCTGCACTGATGGCCCTTGGCCGTCGTTCAGTCGGCAACCAGCCAGCTGCAGGCACCACGCACGCCGCACAGGTTTACGCGGGTGTTCTCGATCGGGTTGGCACTCGCCCATTCCTCGCCGTTCACGAACAGCGCGGTCGACCACGCCTCGGTGTCGATCGTCAAGGGTGCAACGACGGAGACCGCCACCAGCCCTTCGGCCGGCTTGCCGGTGCGCGGATCCAGGACGTGACCGTACCGCTTGCCCCTGGACTCGAAGTACTTCTCATACGATCCAGATGTCGAGATCGCCTCGTTCCGGAGGCAAACCGCGGAGTCGGACTCCCCTGCACGAACCGGGGACCGTAGATCCAGGCTCCAGCCATCCACGTTGTCGGGCGGGCTGCCGAGGGCGTAGATGCTGCTCGTTCCGGCGCTCACCAGAGCGCGCTCGATGCCGTATTCGCGCAGAACTCCGACCGCGCGGTCAACGGCATACCCCTTGCCGATGCCGCCTGGATCGAGGGAGAGACCCGAACGGAGGAAACGGATCGTGTTGTCCTCCAGATTGAGGTCCAGGTGGCGGAAGCCCGTGTTGCGACGGGCCCACCATAGGGACAGCCTTCCCGGCAAGGTGCCGCCACCGGTGTAGAACCCCCAGGCTTTGGTAAGGGCCCCAACGGCGATGTCGAACGCTCCCTCCGATTCCTTGGCGTAGCGAACGCATTCGCCGAGCAACGTCGCTAGCTCGTCCGACAGGACCACCGTCTCCTGACCCGCACGTTCGTTCACACGGCTGAGCTCGCTGTCGGGCCGGTAGTGGCTCAGCAGACGATCCACTCTGCGGACCTCGTCGAACGCGGCTGTCATCGCTCCGCTCGCGAGCTTCCTCGTCGGCGCGTAGCAGGCGATCCGAAACTCGCTGCCCATCACCGTCGCGCTCGCCTCCAGTCGCTCCAGCGACACATCCGCGCGACCGAGCCCGCTTCCGACGAGGCCCAGAAAAAACAGCATCGCCGGACCGCGTTTGCGAGACCGCTTCTTGATGCGGTTCAGCAGCGTTTCGATTCGCTTGGTGCGCTGGTCGGAGAGGTCGTAGGCGATCTGCAGCTCAGGCACGGCGCGCATCTGCACCTGACGCGCCAGAGCCTTGCGGATGAACGGCACTGCTCGCTGCAGCGACTCCAATGGAGCCGTATCGGGGGTGTCACCGGGACGTGTGTCCGGCGGGAGCACCAGCACGCGAGCGGAGCGCTTGTCGGGCGAAAGCTGAACGGCGCTGACGTGCAGCGACGAGGCCTCTGGATCCCGCACCTCGGTCGCCACGATTCGGCTCAGCTCGCGCCGCAAGGTGCTCTCGGCGCGTTTATGGCGGTGTGTCGCCATCGGCGTCGCTCATGATGGCATAGCTCCTCGCCGGCCCGGTCGGCGCCTGTCCGCGGCCTGTGCACACCGTTCTGCCTAGTCCATATCAGGCAGTTGGCACGCCCGACGGGCAGCGTGACTTCGAGTCCGGTTCGGACGACCGGTGTGGCATTCTGAGGTCAGGTCCGCATGGCGGCGGAAGGCGTAGCTGCCAGCTTGGCGCTGGCCATCGAGGTGACTGGTGATGGTCGCTCACTGCAGGACGTCACACGCGTCGTAGCGGAGGTGGGCGCCCGGATCACATGGATCTCAATCGTCGATGCCGGCAAGCCCGTCGAGACGATTGTGGTCGAGGTTGCGCAAGCCGACCCCGACAGGCTCGTGCAGCGGCTCGAGTCGCTCGACAACGTCCGCTCGGTGGCAGGCAAGCACGCCCTACTACAGGTCTTTGGCAAGCGCATCATCATCATCGGAGGAGGCTCGCAGGTCGGACAGGTGGTGCTTGGCGCCGTTTCCGAAGCGGATCGCCATAACCTGCGCGGCGAGCGCATCTCCGTCGACACGATCCCTCTGGTCGGCGAGCGTGCGATTGCGGAGGCCGTCATGGCCTGCGCCACACTGCCAAGGGTCGAGGCCGTTGTGCTGGCCGGAGCTCTGATGGGCGGCGAGATCGAACGCGCCGTTCGCGATGTGCAGGCGAGGGGGCTTCTGGTGATTTCGCTCAACATGGCCGGATCGGTTCCGGAGGCCGCCGACCTCGTTGTCACCGATCCAGTACAGGCCGGCGTCATGGCCGTCATGGCGGTCGCCCACACCGCTCGGTTCGACATCCGTCGACTGGATGGTCGGCGATTCTGAGCAGAGCTCGCCTGATACACTTTGGCGATGCCGCTGAACCGGAGGATCGTACTGGCCAGCCGTCCGCACGGTGTGCCGAAGCCCTCCGACTTTCGCCTCGAGGAGGGGCCGGCCCAAGCTCCCGGCGAGGGCGACTGCCTGATCCAGACGAGCCACCTCTCGGTGGATCCGTACATGCGGGGCCGCATCAGTGGACGCAAGTCCTACGCCAAGTCTGTCGAGATCGGGGAGACCATGGTCGGTGCGGCTGTGGGCAAGGTCATCGAGTCACGGTCGCCACGGTTCGCTGTGGGGGACTACGTCACGGGTGCCCTCGGGTGGCAGGAGTTTCCCACCGCGGACGCAAGAGCGTTGCGCAAGGTGGATCCCGAGCGTGCGCCGCTCTCCGCCTACCTTGGCGTGCTGGGCATGCCGGGGCTCACGGCGTTCTACGGACTGCTTCATGTTGCGGGCGTCAACGAGGGGGACACGGTCTGCGTCTCGGGTGCGGCGGGTGCTGTCGGTTCCGCCGTAGGCCAGATCGCCCGCATCAAGGGTTGCCGGGCTGTGGGCATCGCGGGCGGAGCGACGAAATGCGACTGGGTCAGTGGCGAACTTGGCTTCGACGCCGCGGTGGACTACAAGTCCGACAACTTCGAGGAGTCCCTCGACGCCGCTTGCCCCGACGGAATCGACGTCTACTTCGACAATGTCGGCGGCCCGGTGACCGACGCTGTGTTCCTGCGCCTCAACGAGCGTTCGAGAGTGGCGATCTGCGGGCAGATCTCGCAGTACAACGCCATCGACGCGCCGGTCGGACCGCGCCTTCTGTGGCTGTTCATTACCAAGCGCATCCGGGCGGAGGGCTTCTTGGTGTTCGACTTCCGCGAGCACGACGACGAGTCTCTCGCCGAAATGGCGCACTGGGTCGAAGAGGGTAGCATCCGCTACCGCGAGACGATGGCCGAGGGTCTCGAGAACGCAGCCGAAGCGTTCATCGGAATGCTGGGCGGGGCTAACATTGGGAAGCAGGTCGTCAAGATATCCGACGCTTGACTACCGTTCCGATCAAGGAGACAAGACATATCATGAAGAGATTGCTGCTGGCCGCTCTACCGCTACTGGTTCTGCTGCCCATGACGGCGCTGGCCGACAACCAAGAGGGTGGGCGCGTGTTCGAACTGCGCACCTACGTGGCCGCCGAGGGGAAGCTGTCCGACCTGATGGCACGGTTCCGCAACCACACCAACCACCTGTTCGTGAAGCACGGCATGAAACTGATCGGCTACTGGACACCAACCGAGGGCGATGGCAAGGGCAACACGCTGGTCTACATACTGGCGCACGACAGCCGCGATGCCGCCACGGCGTCCTGGAAGGCGTTCGTTGGCGATCCAGAGTGGAAGAAAGTCGCGGCGGAGTCGCGCAAGGACGGCAGGCTGGTGGCTGAGATCAGCAACCAGTGGCTGGCCGCCACCGACTTTTCGCCCATCCACTAGTGGGCCACCACAGCCTCGCTTCGCCTAGGCAATGACGTTTGCCCCCGAGTTCGTGCGGGTCGCCCGCAAGGAGCTGCTGCAGGGGTGCGACCGGGTGGGCTCCTGCCTGGACCGCCTGTCCACGGAGCAGATCTGGCACCGGGACCACGCCGTCGAGAACTCGGTCGGAAACCTGGTGCTGCACGTGTCGGGCAACATGCGCCAGTGGATCGTGAGCGGCATCGGCGGCGAGGAGGATCTCCGCCAGCGCGACCAGGAGTTCGCGACGCGCGAGCAGCTGGAGGCGGGCGAGCTGAAGCGCCACCTTGCCGAGGCGGTCGCCGACGCGGAGACCGTGCTCGAAGCGCTGACGGACGAAGGCCTCCTACAGAGGCGACACATCCAGGTCTACGACGTCACGGTCCTGCATGCGGTGATTCACGTGCTGACGCACTACGCCGGACATGTGGGCCAGATCATCTGGATCACCAAGCACCTGACAGGCCAGGATCTGGCCTTCTACGGCTATCTGAAGAAGGGCGGAGCCGTCTCTGGCCAGGCGCCTTAGGGCCGCCCGCGACCCCCTCTGGGGCGGATCGACTGCGGCTGGCTTAGGCCTACAATTGAACTAGCGCTCCAAGCGCCCCAGACCGATGCTCAACAACCTGCTCGCCAAGGTCTTCGGCACCAAGCACGAGCGCGAAGTCAAGAAGCTGACGCCTTTAGTGGCGGAGATCAACGGCCTCGAGCCGGACATCCGAGCCCTGCCGGACGACGAGCTCTTCTCGAAGACGGAGGAGTTCAAGGAACGCCACCGCGGCGGCGAGTCGCTCGACGACCTGCTGCCGGAGGCGTTTGCGGTGTGCCGCGAGGCGTCCCGGCGCGTCACTGGCATGCGGCACTTCGACGTGCAGCTGATCGGCGGCATCGTGCTGCATCGCGGCCAGATAGCAGAGATGAAGACGGGCGAGGGCAAGACTCTCACCGCCACTCTCGCCGTCTACCTCAACGCCATCGCCGATAGGGGCGTGCACGTGATCACGGTCAACGACTACCTCGCCGACCGTGATGCCGAGTGGATGGGCCGCATCTACAGTGCCCTGGGTCTGAAGGTCGGCGTCATCGTCCATGGCCTCGACGACCGACAGCGTCGGGAGGCTTACGAAGCGGACATCACGTACGGGACGAACAACGAGTTCGGGTTCGACTACCTGCGGGACAACATGAAGTTCCGCAAGTCGGACGGCGTGCAGCGCAGGCACGCGTTCGCGATCGTCGACGAGGTCGACTCGATCCTGGTGGACGAGGCCCGTACGCCGCTGATCATCTCCGGACCGTCCGAGATCTCCACGGACAAGTACTACAGCGCCAACAAGGTCATTCCTCGGCTTGAGAAGGGCGAGACGATCGAGGGCGACGAGCCCGGAGAGAAGACCTACACCGGCGACTTCATCCTCGAGGAAAAGCATCGCTCCGCGTGGCTGACCGAGCAGGGCGAGCGCAAGGTCGAGGCCGCGCTCAAGATCGACAACATCAACGATCTGGTGCACTACGCCTCGAAGCACGCTGTCGAGCAGGCGCTCAAGGCGCACGTCGTGTTCCAGAAGGACAAGGACTACGTCGTCAACGAGGGCAAGGTCGTCATCGTGGACGAGTTCACGGGCCGCCTGATGCCGGGACGGCGCTGGTCCGACGGCCTGCACCAGGCCGTCGAAGCCAAGGAGGGCGTCAAGATCGAGCGCGAGAACCAGACCCTCGCCACGATCACGTTCCAGAACTACTTCCGGATGTACAGCAAGCTCGCCGGCATGACCGGCACGGCGGACACCGAGGCGCCGGAGTTCGGCAAGATCTACAGCCTCGATGTGGTGGTCATCCCCACGAACGTTCCCATGCAGCGTCAGGAGTACGAGGACATCGTCTACCGGACCGAGGAAGAAAAGTGGCGCAACGCCGCCAAGGACATCAAGGAGTGCCAGAAGCGCGGTCAGCCCGTGCTGGTTGGCACCGTCTCGATCGAGAAATCGGAGACGCTGTCGAGGCGTCTCAAGCGCCTGGGTGTCCGCCACGAGGTGCTCAACGCCAAGCACCACGAGCGCGAGGCCCGCATCATCGCGCAGGCCGGCCGCAAGGGGGCAGTCACGGTGTCCACCAACATGGCAGGCCGCGGAACAGACATCCTCCTCGGCGGCAACCCCGAATTCCTGGCGCGGGAGTCCCTGCTGCGGAAGGGCATCAATCCGCTCCATCCCGACAACGTCGAGATATGGAACAAGACGCAGGAGGAGTTCAGGGAAAAGACCGAGTCGGAAGGCCAAGAGGTCGTCGAGCTGGGCGGTCTCTACGTCCTCGGCACGGAACGCCACGAGTCGCGGCGCATCGACAACCAGCTTCGGGGCCGCGCCGGCCGCCAGGGCGACCCTGGGGCGTCGCGGTTCTACCTGTCGCTGCAGGACGACCTGATGCGCATCTTCGGCGGCGAGCGCATGCAGTCGCTCATGCTCAGGCTGGGCATGGATGAGGACGTCCCGATCGAGTCCCGCCTGATCACGAAGCGGATCGAGGCGGCACAGGAGGCCGTGGAGGCGCAGCATTTCGAGTCCCGCAAGCACGTCCTCGAGTACGACGACGTGATGAACAAGCAGCGCGAGGCCATCTACGGCATGCGGCACCGCGTCCTGGAGGGTGATGACCAGCGGACCTACCTGCTCGACCAGGTTGGCGATGTGGTTGGCCGCTTCGTGGAAGCGCGCTGTCCCGCGAACGCGCACCCGGACACATATGACATCGCGGGTCTCCAGCACGATCTGGAGGCGCAATTCGCAGACCGGTGTGCCGGCGTCGACACGGTCGGGCTGGATCCACAGGGGATCGCCGACGAGTTCACGGAAGCGCTCTGCAAGCGCTACGACGCGACCTCCAAGGAAATGGGTGAGGACCAGCTGCGCAATGCCGAGCGCATGATCATGCTGCAGCTACTGGACCAGCAGTGGAAGGATCACCTGCTGTCCATGGACCGGCTGAAGGAGGGGATTGGACTGCGCGGATACGGTCAGAAGGACCCGCTCGTCGAGTACAAGCGCGAGTCTTTCCACATGTTCGAGCAGATGCTGCAGACGTTCCACGAGGAACTGCTCAAGGTTCTGTTCAGGCTGCGGGTTGCGGACGCCTCCAAGGCTGAGACGGGGATCGGCACAGAGAGCACCCCGGCGCAGGCCGGGTCCAAGCCGACGAACGGCGGTGCGCCTGAGCGGGCCAGCTTCGCCGCAGAGGAGTACGTGCGGGCGGCCATCCGGGCGAACACCCGTCAGGTGCAGCACGCCCGGGCGGCTTCGGCGGGCGACGGTACCACCACCGCGGTCAAGCAGGTCGTGCGGACACGGAAGATCGGGCGGAACTCCCCGTGCTACTGCGGTAGCGGAAAGAAGTACAAGAGGTGCCATGGCGCGGTTGCGTGACCCTCGGGCACCGCTCGTGGCAGCGGTGCTTCTGGTGGTCACCGGGGTCGCGGCACCTGCGCAGCTGCTGCACGACGCCCTGGGTCCATTCGAGCGCGGCGAGGTCCGGCCCTATGAGCCGGACGATCCTGAGGTGCTGAAGGAGTTTGGCCTCGAGCTCGCCGAGGAAGCGGAGTACCGGACCGCCGACGGCCAGTCGGCTCTCTTGCGCGCGCTGGAGTTCTACGACGACACCGGGGCCTACTCCGCGTTCGTGTGGCTGCGCCCGCCACTGGGTGCCGAGGCCGAGCGTGGCGAGCGCGCCGTCGAGAGCGGCGACGAGATCCTGATCCACTTCGCCAACTACGTGCTCATGGTGAAGGGGGACTGGCCGGACGAGGAGGATATCGAGATCGGTCTGGCCTACCTGCCGCGCCCGAAGCCGACCGCCGACCCACCTGTGCTGCAGCACGTTCCAGCCGAAGTCCTGGTTCCGGGCACCGACCGGCACATCCTCGGCCCACTGGCTCTGGAGCGTCTCGCGCCCGGCTTGCCGCCGTCCACGGTGGGGTTCCACTTTGGGACGGAGGGCCACTTCGGGCGATACCGGACGGATGCCGGAGAGTTCGAGATGCTCATCTGGGACTATCCCTCGAACCCGATCGCACGGGGGCAGGTGGAGGAGTTCTGGACCGTCGAGGGCGCTGTGGCCAAGCACGACGGCCCTTTGATCGCCGTCGTGATGGATCCAGCGTCTCCGGACGGGGCACAGCGCCTGCTGGCGCGCGTACGCTACCGAGCCGAGGTCACGCGCCACGTAGAGCCGCCGGAGCGGTACGACAATCTCGGGAACATCATCCTAGACACGTTCATCCTATGCGGCTTCCTTGTGATGATGATGGTCATCGGTGGGGTCCTCGTGGCGGTCACGAGGCGTGCAGCGGGACGGCTTGCGCCGGAATCGATCCTAGCGCCTCCGCAGGGCTTGCCGATGCAGACGCTGGAACTTGACGGGCAGGACCAGGAACGCAGCGACGGTCGCCACTGACCCGGCGTCGTTCTAGGGCAGCCGCAGGCCCGTTTCAGGACGCTAGCCGCACACCCCGGCGGCTGGCCGCCTTGTCGGTGCGCCGAGCCCTTCGGGCGGCACGCAGGCGCTGCAGCGTTGCGCGCGATCCCGCATCCATGGCCATGCGGCCGTAGGAGTAGCCGGAGAAGAGCATGAGCGCCGACGTGATCTGCATCAGAACCGCTGTCCACACCGCTGCGGGGGCGAGCAGCGCCGCGCCCAGAAGGACCGCGGCGCTGGCGTCGGTCAGCTTTCCAACCGTGTTCGGCAACAGGCGGACGCCGAATCTGCGGTACACAAACGTCCAGCCTCCCACAATGGACAGATCCCGGAAGATGGCGAGAGCCACGAACCATCCGGGCAATTGCTGGGTCAGGGCAAGCGTGACGAACGCAGCGCCGATGTACATCTTGTCGGCAAGCGGATCGGCCATCTGGCCGAAATGGTTCGGCTTGGCGAGCACGCGGCTGCCCGTTCGGCCCATGTAGCCGTCCAGGACATCGCTCAGATGCAGAGCCATAAGCAGCCAGAACGCAGCCAGGCGGTGTGCGTCGCTCTCAGCGCCCCGCCAGACCAGATACACGACGACGGGCGTTGCCAACAGGCGCGTCAGGCTCAGCCCATTGGCGAGCGACACGAGCAACGCTGCGGACCTAGGGGTCACGAACTCACCAATTCTATGCTAACCATCTGGGGATTCAGTTGATTCGGCATCGTCTGGCCGGCTGGCGGCCTAGCTCTTGTCGACCGTCCGGGCCGCTTCGACGGCTGCCTTTCGCGCCAAGGCGTCGCATCGGCTGTTGTCCACATGGCCGCTATGGCCCTTCACCCAGGTCCAGGACACTTCATGGCGGTTCGTCGCTGCATCCAAATGTTTCCAGAGGTCCTTGTTCTTGACGGGTTGACGGCTGGCGGTCTTCCAGCCATTGCGCTTCCACCTGTGGATCCACCGCGTGACGCCGTTCCTGACGTACTGGGAATCGATCTCCACGGCGACGTGGCACGGCTCATTCAGAGCCTGCAGGCCCTCGATGACAGCGCGCAGTTCCATGCGATTGTTCGTGGTCCTCTCTTCGGAGCCCGACAGCTCCCTCTTGTGCTGGCCATGGCGCAGGATCGCGGCCCAGCCTCCCGGACCTGGGTTCCCGAGGCATGACCCGTCGGTGATGAGCTGGACTGACCTCATCGCTTCCTAGGTCCGATCGTAGCCCAGGCCAACGCCGCCGAGGGTTCGCTATTCTCATGGCGTTGCGCACCTCACGTCGGACGTTCCTGGCCGGTTGCGCTGTGCTCGCAGGATCGCGCACCGGACAGGCTGGAGGCCGGGACGAACACGCCGACCGCCGCCGTGAACTGGCCGAGCGAGTCGGCCGGGGAGTCATCGTTCTGCTCGGGCATAGCGACGACGAGGGGCAGTCAGGGTTCACTGGATTCCGCCAGGAGAGCAACTTCCACTACCTGACCGGCTGCGACATCCCGGGAGCGGCGCTCCTGATTGAGGCGGCCGGCGGGGGCGCACCGTATCGAGAGACCCTCTACCGTCCTCGACGGGATGCGTACGATCGTGTTTGGAGCGGTCCTCTGGGTGACGGTACGGCTGGGTTTGGCAATGTCCGCGACGCGGATGATTGGGGGAGCGGTCTTCGGTCTGCACTGAAGCGCGGTAGGCAGCTGTCTTCGCTGAGGCCGCATGGCTTGCGAGCGAATGCGGACAGTTTTGCCTCGTTGCGACTAGCACGCTTGGAGGAGGGTGCCGGAACAACCGACATCCGCGACATCTCCGCGCACCTTGCGTCGATGCGCAGCGTCAAGTCCGCAGCGGAGATCGCCAAGATTCAGGCTGCCGTGGACGCAACGGTCGCCGCGCACAAGGCCACTTGGTCCGCCGTCCGGCCTGGAGCCACAGAGCGTGCCGCCGCCGCTGAGTTCGTAGCGGGGGCATTCAGGGCTGGCTGCGACCGGCTATCGTTCCCGCCCATCGTTGCCTGCGGGAAGAACGCATTGATCCTGCATTACACCGGCCGAGCAGCCACGATGGAGTCCGGTGAGCTTCTGCTCGTGGACGCAGGTGGTGAGAGGGGCCGCTATGCGGCGGACATCGCGCGCACTGCGCCCGTGGCCGGCCGATTCTCTGAGCGTCAGTCTGTGCTCTACCGCGCCGTTCTCGCGGCTCAGCAAGCTGTGATCGAAGCCGCCCGTCCTGGTGTCAGGCTGGATGGCCCCTCTCCTCGCAGCTTGGAGAGCGTTGCGGAGCGGACTCTGCGCCGAACCTTGCCGGATGGCGCGCCTCATCGCATTCCCCATGCGGTTGGCCACCACGTTGGCTTGGATGTCCACGACCCGGCGCCACGGGGCACTGCCTTGAGGGCGGGCATGGTGCTCGCTATCGAGCCGGGGGTCTATCTGGCTGAAGAGGCCTGTGGAATCCGCGTCGAGGACATGATAGAGATCACCGACCAAGGCTGCCGCGTGATGAGTGTTGACCTGCCGTCCTCGTCGGAGGCGATCGAGGCAGCCCTAAGCACGGGATAGACGTCACCGTCGCAACGGGAGGGTCACTGCGACGATGGCCTGGCCTGCATCGCTGCCTCATCCGGCTCCGTCCCCCAGCCTGGCGTGTCCGGGATCACTAGGTGGCCGTCCTCGACGGGCGGCTCATGGGTGAAGATCTCGCCATCCCAGGGCAGGCGGTCGACATCGGTCTCCATGATGCGGAGGTTGGGCACGGCGGCGGCGAAGTGCGCGTTCATCATCGTCGCGAGGTGACCGTAGAAGTTATGCGGGGCGACGTTGACCTCGCACGCGTCCGCGCTGGCTGCGATCTTGATGCTCTGCCACACGCCATTCCAGACCGCATCGATGATGGCGACATCCACGGCCTCCTCCTCGAAGTAGGGCAGGAAGCTCCGCACGGCCATGAGGGTTTCGCAGGAGCTGATCGGGAAGCGGGTCTGCTGGCGGATGTGCGCCAAGGCTCTCGGATTGCGCGTGTCGATCTCCACCCAGAACAGGTCGAAGTCCTCGAGCGAACGCAGGATCTTGAGGTAGCCCTCCGTGGCGCAGTTGAAGTTGAGGTCGAGCAGGATGTCGATGTCTGGACCAGCGCCGCTCCGCAGCGCCTCGAGATGGGATCTGAGCTGCCGCAGCGTCGAGCGCTCCACATTCCGCCCGGGCTCGAACGGCGTCCCGAATCCAGGGCGCCAGCCCTTGGCCTGACCGTCGGAGTACTCGAAGACGTTGGTCTTGAGCGCTGTGTAGCCGCTCCCGCGGACTTCGGCCCCCAGGCTACGGACTCCTTCAAGGTCGTGGATCGCGGGCTTGTAGAACTCGGGATGATTGATGCGCCACGTCGCGCAGTGGGACCAGTAGAGTCTGATGCGGTCACGAACCTTGCCGCCAAGCAGCGCGTAGCAGGGCACTCCGAGCGTTTTGGCCTTGGCGTCGAGCAGCGCGTTCTCGATCGCGCCTAGGGCCTGCCCGATCAGGCCTCCCGCCGAAGGCCGTGTCGCACAGAACAGATCCGCGTAGATGCGCTCGTGCTGCATGCCGTCGGTGCCGACGACGCGCTCGCCTAGCGCCTCAATGCTTGTCGCGAGTCCAGGGGAGCCGAAGTTTTCGTCGAACTCGCTCCATCCGACCACGCCGTCCGACGTGGTGACCTTGACGAAGTGGTAGTCACGCCACCCAGCGTCGCAACGTCGGGTCTCGACGCTCTCGATTCTCATGGGCGTACATCGTATCAGCGACCCTTGGCCGCCGATCCGACCACGCCTTGCGGGTGGTCTCTACGCCGAACTGCCCGATGGTCCGTCGCGCAGGACCCCCGCCATGATCTCCACTGCCTCGTCCACGTGCGTGGACTCGATGATGAACGGTGGAAGCATGCGCAGGACGTTGCCCGCCGTGCAGTTGATGAGCAGCCCGGCCTCCTGGGCGCGCGGCACTAACTCACCTCCCGGCACCGACAGCTCGATGCCGACCATGAGACCCCGGCCGCGCAATCCGGTGACAAAGTCGTACTGGTTGGCGAACTCGCCGAGGCGTGCACGCAGGTTCTCCGACGCCTTCCGTACATTGACCATCAGGTCGGGCAGCATGTCGAGGAACTCCATCGCCGCCCGACAGGCGAGCCCACCACCGCCGAACGTTGACCCGTGCATGCCGGGTGCCAGCACCTCTGCCGCAGCATCCGTGCAGACCGTTGCGCCAATGGGCAGGCCTGACGCCATCGGCTTGGCTAGTGTGATGATGTCCGGCTTGAACTCTGGTCCGAAGTGGTTGAACGCAAAGTGCTCCCCGGTGCGTCCCAGACCAGACTGAATCTCGTCGCAGATGACCAGCGCGTTGTGCGCATTCGCCAGATCACGGATCTTCCACGCGAACTCCTTGGTGATCGAGACGATGCCGCCCTCGCCGAGAATGGGCTCGAAGATGATGCCCGCGGTGCGGTCGCCGACCGCGGTCTCCAGCGCGTCGCAGTCGTTTGGCGGCACAAACCGGATGCCGGGGATCAGTGGAGAGAATGGTTCGCTGTACTTCGGCTGCCCTGTCACCGAGATCGAGCCGAGCGTGCGTCCGCCGAACGATCCCTCGAGTGCGACGATCTCAGTCTTCTCCGGATCGATGGCGCGTCCATGGCCCTTGACGATCTTCAGGGCAGCCTCGACGGACTCCGAACCGCTGTTGCAGAAGAACGTCCGCTGCAGGCCGCTCAGTTGGGAGAGGCGCTCGGCCACCGCTCCCTGCAGAGGGTGGTAGTACAGGTTCGAGCAGTGCGCCAGCGTCTGGATCTGGTCGTGGACTGCCGCCACGATGCGCGGATGCGCGTGTCCCAGCGCCATCACGCCGATGCCGGACATGAAGTCCAGGTAGCGCCTGCCGTCAGGGGCAATCAGGTAGACGCCTTCCGCGCGGTCGACAACCAGGGGGTAGCGCCCGTAATTGCGCACCACGAACTGCTGGTCCCGCACGACAACGGGTTGGTCTGCGATGGCTTGGGCAGCGGAACCCATGTTCTTCAGGCTACACCAGCCCAACCGGGTGCTTGGCTACCCTAGGCTATGGCCGCTGCGACGCGAACGGTGCTCCTCGTCACCAACGACGACGGCATTGAAGCCCCCGGTCTGCGGGCGCTTGAGGCGGCCATGGCGCGGCTCGGCGAGGTCTGGACGGTGGCTCCCGTTGCCGAGCAGAGCGCGTCGAGCCGCAGCATCACGGTGCGGCGGCCGATTCGCTACCAGCGCCGCGGCAGGCGGCGCTTCGCCGTCGAGGGCACACCCACCGACTGCGTGATGCTGGCCCTGAACCTGCTCCTCGACACAATGCCCCGCCTCGTCGTGTCGGGCATCAATAGCGGTCCGAACCTCGGTGAGAACATCTTCTATTCGGGGACGGTGGCGGGGGCTGCGGAAGCCGCGAAGGTTGGTTTGCCCGCGATGGCGGTGTCCGTCGACCAGCGCTTCGACATCGACTTCGAACCCTCGGCGCGCATCGCCGCCGATCTGGGGCAATGGTTTCTGGAGCACGGCATGGAGCCGGGTGTTGCCATGAACGTGAACGTACCGTCTGGAGAGCCGTCGGGCCTGATGGCCACAACGCAGTGTCGGAAGATATCGCGAGACCGCATGGTCGAGACGCGGGATCCGCACGGGCGCCCGTTCTACTGGGTGCACGAGGATGTGCATCTGGAGTTGGCCGAGGAGGGCAGCGACTATGCCGCTGTCCGGGACGGCAAGGTGTCGGTCACGCCGTTGCAGTTCGAGCACACGGCGGCGGCGGCCATGGACGGTCTGCGCCGAACCCTGGACGATTGCAGGGCGGTCGGTCGGCCCCTTGGGTGCGGCTAGGCGAGCAGGTCCTTGAGCACTTTGCCGTGCACGTCGGTCAGGCGGAACCGGCGGCCCTGAAACCTGTAGGTCAGCTTCGTGTGGTCCACGCCGAGCAGGTGGAGCATCGTTGCGTGCAGGTCGTGCACGTCGGCGGGGTTCTCTGTGATGTTGTAGCTGAACTCGTCCGTCGCGCCGTACGTCATGCCGCGTCGAATGCCGCCTCCGGCCATCCAGATGGAGAAGCACCGCGGATGGTGGTCGCGGCCGTATTCGGCCTCGGTCAGGGTGCCCTGGCAGTAGACGGTGCGGCCGAACTCGCCGCCCCAGACCACGAGGGTGTCTTCGAGCAGCCCGCGTTGCTTTAGGTCAAGGATGAGAGCGGCCGAGGCCTGGTCGGTCGCCTTCGTCTGACGTTGGATGCCCCTCTTGAGCCCCCCGTGCTGGTCCCAGCCGCGATGGTAGAGCTGAATGAAGCGCACGCCACGCTCGGCCAGCCTTCGGGCCAGCAGGCAGTGGTAGGCGTACGTGCCGGGCTTGCGGGCGTCGTCGCCGTACAGCGAGAAGATCGATTCCGGCTCTCCCGAGAGGTCCGTCAGCTCGGGCACGGACCGCTGCATCTTGAACGCCATCTCGTACTGCGCGATGCGGGTGGCGATCTCGGGATCGCCGTACTCCCGGTACTGGCCCTGGTTCAGTTCGCCGAGCGTGTCCAGGAACTGACGTCGCTGCCCGCGGCTGAATCCCGCCGGATCGGACAGGTACAGCACCGGATCGCCTACCGAACGGAATTTGACGCCTTGGAAGCGCGTCGGCAGGAATCCTGATCCCCAGAGACGGTCGTAGAGCGGCTGGCCGCCAGTGCCCTGGGTGATCATCACCACGAAGGACGGCAGGTCGCTGCTTTCGCTGCCCAGCCCGTACGTCAGCCAGGCGCCGACGCTGGGACGGCCGGCGATCTGGGAGCCGGTCTGCAGGAACGTGACAGCCGGGTCGTGGTTGATGGCGTCTGTGTGCATCGAGCGCAGCACGCTGATCTCGTCGGCGATCCCTGCCGTGTGGGGCAGCAGTTCGCTGACCCAAGTGCCGGACTCGCCGTGCTGACCGAACCCGAACGCGGACTCCACGAGCGGGAAGCTCGTCTGCGACGCAGTCATCGTCGTCAGCCGCTGGCCCTTCCGCACCGACTCCGGCAGTTCGGTGCCCCGCATGTTCGCGAGGGCGGGCTTGGGATCGAACGTCTCTAGCTGAGAAGGGCCGCCGGACTGGAACAGCCAGATCACCCGCTTTGCCTTCGGAGCGAAGTGTGGCAGTCCCGGGAGGCTGCCAGGCGCAGGCGTCTCTGCAGCGTGGCCGAGATCCTTGCCCAGCAGGTGTGTCAGGGCCACGGAGCCGAGGCCGGCGGCAGTGCTGCCGAAAAAGTGGCGCCGCGTCGACGCCATGGCCATGGAATCCACGGTGTTCATTGCTTGGTCACCGCCTCGTCGAGGTTGAGCACCAGACTCGCCAGTCCAGTGTAGGCGGCCAGCTCCGCCATCTCTGCGTCACTGCGCCAAGTCTCCGCCCCTTCACCGGCGTACGCCTCCGCCGCATCACGGTCGCCCGCAAACTGCTCGCGGTAGCTCGCCAGCAAATCCGCGAGCAGCCCAGCCTCATGGTCTGACGGTGGCCGTGCAAGCACACGCTGATAGGTGTCCTTGAACCGTGCCGAGGCGGTTGGACCGGCGCTTGCGAGCACAGTCCTGGCCAGATGCCGGGCGGCGTCCATGTAGGACGGGTCGTTCATCAGGTTGAGCGCCTGCAACGGTGTGTTGGTGCGCTTGACACGCACGGTGCAGGTCTCGCGGTCCGACGCGTCGAAGTTGATCATCGAGGGCGGCGCCACGGTGCGCTTCCAATACGTGTATAGGCTGCGCCGGAATCGCGCCTCCCCACCGTCGGGCACGTAGGCCGTGCCCGAGACCTCCTCCCACAGCCCGGGTGGCTGGTAGGGCTTCACGGACGGTCCCCCGATGGCGTTGGCAAGCAGGCCTCCGGCCTGCAGCGCCTGGTCGCGGATCGTGGCCGCGGGAATGCGGAAGCGGGGCCCACGCGCCAGCAGCCGGTTCTCGGGATCGCGCTCCAATGCGGTCGGATTGGTACGCGATGACTGGCGGTAGGTGGCGCTGGTCATGATCGTCCGGTATAGGCGCTTGACATCCCATCCCGAGTCCATGAACTCCACCGCCAGCCAGTCCAGCAGCTCTGGATGGGATGGTGTCTCACCCTGCACTCCGAAGTCGTCCACGGTCTTGACCAGTCCGACTCCGAATAGCGACTGCCAGACGCGGTTCACCATGACCCGGGCGGTCAGCGGGTTGTCGCGGCTGGAGATCCAGCGGGCCAAGGCGAGCCTATCGCCGAATTCCGGCTCCGTGCTTGCGCCCGTCAGAGCCTCGGGCAGCCCTGGACCGACGGGATTCGAATGCGCGTCGTAGCGGCCACGGTCCAGTACGTATGCCTGGCGCGTCGGCCCCTCTCGCATGACCATCACGGTTGGGACTGTCGCGCGATACGCCTCTAGGCGCCGATGCGCTTCGCGCTTAGCCCGAAGCGCCCGGTCGACCGCTGCGTTCGAGCCGGAGTCCAGAAAGGCCTCGCGGAGCTTCTCCCGCTGGGCCGCGGTACGTTCCTCTCGCGGCAGCGACGCCAAGGCAGTCAGCTCCTCCCTGACCGAGAGCGATCGAGCCTCTGACGGTTCGAGCGCCCTGCCATACAGCCGAACCTCGTCGATCTCTCCGTCGAAGCGGTGGTTGACTCCGCCCCCGCCCCCGATCTTGAGGGTCGCGTTGCTCTTGGATGGCCAGTCGAGGTTGTCGAAGATTACGTTGGTCTCCTGCTCTTCGCCGTTGATGTACATGCGAATGCCGGCGGCCTTGCGGTTGCCGTCGTATGTCAGCAGCACATGCTGCCATGTACCGACGGCGAGAGGTTCAAGCGTCTCCAATCGGACGCTCAGGTCGGTCCAGCGCTGCGACATGTGCCACCAGAGCTTTCCGCCGCGCACGAAGAGGCCCCATCCGCTGCCGATTGGGTTCTCTCCCATCGAGGCGACGATCGCCCCGTTCGCGTCGGTGTGGGGCCGAACCCAGGCCGAAACGCTGACGGGATCAAGGTAGTTGAAGTTGCCGATCTCGCCAAGGTCGGCGTAGCGCGTGCCGTCGAAGTCTCCGGCGACGCCCTGCAGGCCCTCCGTGGTCGCGGGCGGGACCGCGGTCGTGTCGACATCCCCATCGATCGAGCCGCCGGTGAACCACTTCGTTTGCAGGCCGCTGTCGAAGTCAATGTGCGCAACGAGCCCACGTTGCGGGTGCCATTCTCGATTGGGAGTTGCCGAGACCGCCCGCTCCCACTCCTCCTGCGCACCGTCCACCCGCTGGGCCAGTCTCTGCCAGGCACGGTCTGCCTCGTCCGCCTCGGCGCGCAGCCTGTCAAGTTCAGCTTCCTGGTCGGGAGTCGGGGCCAGGACCTTTGGGTCCTCGTTGCCGAAGTTCCAGACCATGCCCTTCTCTTGCACGTTGTTGAAGTAGGCGAAGAACTGGTAGTACTCCTTCTGCGAGAGCGGATCGAACTTGTGGTCGTGGCAGCGGGCGCAGGCCAGCGTCAGTCCCAGCCACACCGTAGCTGTGGTCTCGGCGCGGTCGGCGACGTATTCGACGCGGAATTCCTCGTTGACCGATCCGCCTTCGGCGGTCGTGCGGTGGTTGCGGTTGAAGCCCGTGGCGATGATCTGGCTGCGGGTCGCTTCGGGGAGCATGTCGCCTGCCAGCTGCTCCACCGTGAACTGGTCGAAGGGCATGTTGCGGTTGAATGCGTCGATGACCCAGTCGCGCCAGCGCCACATAGACCGCACGCCGTCGGTCTGGTAGCCGTTCGTGTCGGCGTAGCGGGCCGCGTCCAGCCAGCGCGCGGCCTGGTGCTCGCCGTAGGTGGGCGACGCTAGCAGCGATTCGAGGAAGGATTCGAAGGCATCGGGTGACGGGTCGGCTGCGAATGCTTCCACTGCCGCCGGATCGGGCGGAAGGCCGGTCAAGTCCAATCCAGCGCGACGCGCCAGCGACCGTCGGTCAGCTGCCGGCGCGGGTTCCAATCCCTCCGCTGTCAGTCGCTCCCGCACGAAGGCGTCAACTGCATGCAGCGGCGGGTAGACGCCGTTCGTGGCTGGCAGTGACGGTCGGGTGGGATGTCGGAACGCCCAGTGGCCCTCCCAAACCGCACCCTCCTCGATCCAGCGACGCAGCACAGCGACCTCGTCGCTCGAAAGGGGGTCGTGGCCCATGTACGCCGGCGGCATGCGCCTTGCGGTGTCGGACGTGCCAACCCGTTCCAGGAGCACGCTGCTGTCTGCGTCCCCGCGGACGATCGCTCTCTCGCTGCTGGACAGCGGTGCGAATGCGTCGGCCTCCCGGTCGACACGGAACCCCGCTTGGCGCTGGCCTTCGTCGGGGCCGTGGCAGCTGTAGCAGCGGTCGGCCAGTATCGGCCGGACCTGCGTGCCGAAGTCGATGCGCTCAGCTGCGATTGCGTTCGGTGCGAGCCCTAGCGAGAGAACTAGGAGCCCAGCACGCCATGCCGCTCCGGCTCTCACGCCGCCATTTTAGCAACGCTCCAGCGACTCGGAACGGGTGCCGTGGCGACGCGTTGGGGTTCAACGGCGGGAAAGTGGGTTTATCGCGTGATACATTGAGTCCGATAGTTCTCGAGCGCACGAGAATCGCGTCTGGCATCATCGCGTGACTGCGGCCACGGAGCGGTCAGGGCGTCGTCGACTGGGAAGGCTATCCATGGTCGCGGAGCAGGAACTTCGGAAACCCTCCTTGCGATGGGGAGTGGAGCAGCGGCTCGAGTTCATCGAGTTCCGGCTCTTCTGGGAGGGCCGGATGAACCGGCACGACCTGATGAACACGTTCGGCGTGTCGGTGAACCAAGCGTCGGCCGACCTGAACCGGTATCTCGCCTTGGCGCCCGAGAACATGATCTACAACCGCAGCGCACGGGCCTACCTGCGCAGCCCGGTGTTCACGCCGCTGTTCCTGCGTCTCGGGGCTGATCGCTACCTGAATCAGCTGCGACTGATCACCGAGGGCGTCCTGGACAGGGTGGATTCCCTGATCAAGGTCTTTCCCGACTGGGACTGCGCACCTGCGCCGACCCGCCTCGTGCAGCCGGAGACGCTGCAGATCGTGCTGGAGGCTATCCGCGATCGCCACGCGATGGAGATTCGCTACCAGTCGCTGTCCAAGCCCGAGCCACGCTGGCGCTGGATCACGCCCCACGCGCTCGGGTTCGATGGATTCCGCTGGCATCTGCGGGCGCATTGCGAGGAGAGCGATGGGTTCAAGGACTTTCTGCTTGCACGGGTCATCGAGACAAGGTCAACCCGCCCTCGGACCTGCGACCCCACCGCCGACCGTGACTGGCACACGCGCACTGAGTTGGTGATCGTGCCGCATCCTGGTCTGACCGACGCGCAGAGGAGAGTGGTCGCCACCGACTACGGCATGACGGACGCCCGTGTTAGGATTCGCGTCCGTCGAGCCCTGTTGTTCTACACACTCAAGCGGCTCGGTCTCGAGGACGGGCACGAAGACAGGGATCCGCAGATCCAGCAGATCGTGCTGGTGAATCGAGCGGAGGTGCTGCAGGGATCCATGCCTGGAGACGACCGCGAGAAGGCCTAGCAGCTCGCCGCCCTGACTCCAGACCACCGTGCGCCAACGTGGAAGTCGGCGACTGTGATGGGAGTGCCATAGGTCGTTCCAAGGACTGGACAGTGACCCCGGGGTGCGGCTGAGAAACCAATTTCCCGCACCCCATCAGCGGTGAAGGGGCTATAATCGTGTCGGCGTCGTCAAGCTGCGCACGCTCTACCCCCCCCCCCCCTTCCCCGATGGCTTCCCAGCCGCAACTCCCGTTGCCGCCCGACCCCGAGCCCGCGTCGCCGGTGCCGGTGGCTCCGCCTGAGCCCCGGCGTAAGCGGACGGAGCTGGCCGGTCCCAGCGTTCGACTTACGGTGCTGCTGTGCTTGGCGGCGGCATTGGCGACCACCGTGGTCATGCTGGTGGCATCGAACCGGGGCACGATCAACGTGCCGACGGGATCGCCGGTGAACCTGGTGCGGCCGGCGGTTGCCGAGCACGGAACACTCATCAAGTCACTTCGCGTCGGAGGCACCATGGAAACGCTCAACTACGCAGCGATTCGTGCTCCCAGAATGCGAGGGCCGCGGGACGCGGGCCGTGCCTACTTGACTATCGCCTCGATGGTGCCGGCGGGAACGGTCGTGCAGGCCGGCGATACTGTCGCCGAGTTCGAGCTGCGCTGGCTCGAGGATCACATCACGGACCGCGAGTCGGTGCTGGTCCAGGCCAGGGCGAGACATCGGAAGCGTGACGCGCAGATCCGGATCCTCAAGGAGACTGAGCGTCAGGCACGGGTTTCGGCTAAGGCGGAGTATGACAAGGCCGTCCTCGACCTCAGAACCGCGGAGGTGCGTTCCGTGATCGAGGCCGAAGTTTTGAAGAACCTGTCCGAGGAGTACAAAGTCATTTGGGAGCAGCTTGAGGCCGAGGGCAAGCTAATGGACCGCGTACATGCGGCAGACCTGCGAGGCCAGGAGCTGCTGGTGGAGGAAGATCGTCTTCACCTCGAGCGTCACGTCCGCGACTTCGAGCGACTGCAGGTCAAGTCGCCGATCGACGGCATGGTCGTGGTCGAATCGGCCTTCACTGACAACAAGCAGTTCTCGCAGCGCAAGGAGGGAGACAGGATCTATCCTGGTTCGCTGTTCATGCGCATCGTGGACGTCAATAGGCCAGTGCTCAATGCAAGCGTCAACCAGGTTGACGCGCAGTCGATAAGGATCGGAGCCCAGGCGACGGTCCACGTGGACGCGTATCCGGGCGTGACCTTCCCAGGCCGTGTGGTGGACCTAGGTGCCGTGGCCAGTAGCAGTAGCTCGACAGTTGGCTTTGGCCGCGGAGGCAACGGGGCCTATGTGAGGGGCATTCCGGTGCGCATCCTGCTGGACGAGTCCGACGAGCGCATCCTGCCTGATCTCTCCGCCAGCGCGGACGTGCAGCTCTCCGGAGCCCAGGAGGGCATCATCGTGCCGCGCGAGGCGGTGCGCAGGAAAGACGGCACCGCAGGCCGTTCCGTCGTTCACGTGATCACCAATGGTTCGGTGCGCGAGCGAAACGTGATCGTGCAGGACATGAACGACACCCATGCCCTGCTGTCTCAGGGACTCTCCGACGGTCAGGAGGTTCTGGTCAGCCCCGCCACAACGACGTTCGAGACGCTCCAGTAGCAGTCGACCGCAAGGGTCGTTCGGCGGGCGAGGTGCCTGGGGCCGCCGCTCGGTGACGCACACAACGGCTCCGGTGGGGTCGGGTGCTAGGCTACGACGTAGCAGGTGTAGCTGGCCGGTCGTCTAATGGTAGGACACGGGCCTTTGGAGCCCGCTGTGGAGGTTCGAGTCCTCCCCGGCCAACCACCCGGCGCTAGGGCCTTCCACGTGGATGCTCAAGGTTGGGTTGACAGGCGGCTTGGCGAGCGGCAAGACCTTTGCTGCCAACGAGTTCCAGCGACTGGGCTGCGCCATCCTGCAGGCGGACCGCGTCGGGCACGAGGTGCTGGCCGACGACGCCGAGGCGCGTCGGCTGATCATCGAGGCGTTCGGGCCGCAGGTGGCGAATCCGTCCGGTGCCATCGACCGGCAGGCCCTCGCCGGGATCGTGTTCAAGGACAAGGCGCGGCTTGAGCGTCTCAACGCCATCGTCCATCCGCGCGTCTTCGAACGGATCGATCAGTTCTTCGCGACCATCGAGGACGCGGGGTCTGGCGCCGTGGCGATCGTCGAGGCGGCGATCATGATTGAGTCGGGAAGCTACGTCCGCTACGACCGCCTCGTGCTGGCGGCCTGCTCCACAGAGACGCAGATCCACCGGTACATGGAGCGAGAGGGGACCGGTCGAGACCAGGCCGAAGCGAGAATCGCACGTCAGATGCCCTTGGACGAGAAGCGCCGCTACGCGGACTTCGTGATCGACACGAACGGCTCGGAGGCTGACACCACAAGGCAGGTCCGGGAGGTGTTCGGCAAACTGCGAACTGCGGCTTCCCAGGCAGCGTCGACGAGGATTCCATGACCGCCCGGCCCGTCTACCTGGCTATCGCCCTGCTGGCTGTGTACGTCGGATGGACGCTGCGTCCCGACGACGGCCCCGCACGACCTAGGGTCTTCGACCAGCCGTTCTGGACCGAAGCGGACTCCACGCTCACGGGCGAGGAGCTGACGAACATCGAGATCTACGAGCGCGCCAGCCCGGCGACCGTGCACATCACCAGCACGGTGCTGCAGCGCAACTGGTTTCTGCAGGTCTATCCGAGCGAGTCGACCGGGTCTGGGTTCCTCGTCGACGGCGAGGGGCGAATCCTGACGAACTACCACGTCATCCAGGGCAGCGCGGAGCTTGAAGTGACGCCGCTCGCGCCCAAAGGAGAGGCGACGCAGTACCGTGCGCGGGTGCTGGCGACGGATCCTGCCAACGACCTTGCGCTGATCCAGATCGACCCCGACAGTCCGCTTCCCCACCTGACACTGGGCGACTCGGACAGCGTGCGGGTCGGACAGAAGGTCTTGGCAATCGGCAACCCATTCGGTCTCGACGGCACGCTCACGACGGGTGTAGTCAGCTCGACAGGTCGTTCGATCCAAGACCGCAGCGGTGTCCTGAAGGATCTGATCCAGACCGACGCTGCCATCAACCCGGGCAACAGCGGAGGTCCGCTGCTGGACTCCAGTGGCAATGTCATCGGCGTCAACACCGCGATCTACGGTCCGAGCGGCAACATCGGCATTGGGTTCGCGATGCCAATCAGCCGTGCCAAGGCGCTGCTGCGATTCGTCCGCGGAGGCGCAGAGCCTCCGGATGATCCCGGCTTGGACGGGCTGTTCGTTTCGTCCCGCTGGGCGCGGGCGTTGAGGCTGCCGTCGACCGGATTCTTGGTGACGTCAGTCGAGGGCGGCTCCGCGGCCGAGGAGGCTGGGCTGCGCGGAGCCACGCATGACGTGCGCGTCGGCAACTACCGCATCCCGTGGGGCGGGGACTTCATCACGGCCGTGGACGGCGCCGACGTCGGCAGCAGCAGCGCCCTGCGCGAGTCCATGGGCCTCAAGCTCCCCGGCGACACTGTCACGCTGTCGATCGTACGGGACGGCGATCCCATGGAGATCGTCCTGACGCTGCGCGGGTCGTCGCTGGGCGTGCAGCTCTGAGGCCGACGGGGCCCCGCGGCCGTCCTAGGCGAGTGGTGCCCAGCCAGTGCCGCGGTGCCCGTGGTCGAAGTGGTCCGGATGGATGATCTCGGCGAGGATTTCGACGGACTCGGCGAGCCTTGGACCGGGCCTGTTGAAGTACTGGTTGCCGTCGGCCACGTACACTCGGCCTGTGCGCACCGCACGGAGGTCACCCCAGCCGTCGTAGGATTCCAAGACTGATCGCTCCTCGAGCGTGCGGGCGATTGGAAATCCACAGGGGCAGACCACGATGACGTCTGGATCGCTGTCGCGCAGCGCTTCGAACGCCATGTAGGGGGAGTGTTCACCGGGACGGCTGTGCAGGCATCGGCCGCCGGCTCCTTCGATCAGCTCCGGCACCCAGTTGCCGACCGACATCAGAGGGCTGATCCACTCGATGGCGGCCACGGATGGCTTGGTGCCAATGTCCGCTGCCCGCTCCGCAACCGCTTTGATCCGTCGCCGCACGGCCTTCGCTAGATCGACGCCGGCGGGGTCGACACCCAAGGCTCGCGAAACCTCCTCGAAACCACTCCACACGTCTGCGAGTGCGTTGGGCTGGAGAGATACGATGCGCGGTTCACATCCCGTGACCCGTCCCACTGCCACCTCCACGTCCCGCTGGCTGACGGCGCAGACTTCGCAGTGCGCCTGCGTCACGATGTGGGTCGGCCGCAGCTCACGCAAGGCATCCGCCGAGACCTCGTAGACGCCCAGAGCGTCGAGCGTCTCCGCATCGCGTAGCGCATCTTTGACCGCCTTGTCGATGTCGGCGCTCGATCCATCGCAGGGAAACTTGGGCGTGGTGACCTGCGGCAGCGACCGCACGTCTGGTGGATAGTCGCATTCGTGCGACCGGCCGATCATGTAGTCCCGCAGGCCGAGGGCGCACACGATCTCGGTGGCGCTGGCAATCAACGGCAGGATGCGGAGTTCGGCTGTTCCAGCCACTGGCCCATCGTATCCAGCCTGGGGTGCTAGATCATGTTGACCACCGCCCGCTAGGAGGGGTTACGATGCGTCTTATGACGCGATCCGAATTCCTTCGCCTGACGGCCGCCGGAGCGGCAGCCGCCGCAGGTTTGCCGAGGCGTGTCGCCGGAGCAGAGAGCGACCGCAACGTCGTCCTGATCGCCGGCAGTCCGAGCCACCCGCCGGGCATGCACGAATTCCGCGCGGGCACTCTGCTGCTCGAGAAGCGCTTGGCCCAGGTACCGTCCCTGAGCGTTCAGCGGTTCGACAACGGCTGGGTCGAGGACACGGCCGTGCTGGATGCGGCGGACGCGATCGTCATCTACTCCGACGGCAACCGGAAGCATCCCCTGGCGGATCCCGGCCGACGGGCGGAGATGGCCAAGCAGATCGCCCGTGGGGCGAGCCTAGGGTGCATGCACTACGGCGTCGAGGTGCTGCCCAAGGACGCTGGCAGCGAGTTTCTCGACTGGTTGGGCGGCTACTACGAGCACGAGTGGTCCTGCAACCCAATCTGGACACCGTCGTTCGAGAGCTTTCCCGACCACCCCGTTTGCAACGGCGTGCGACCCTTCTCGGTCGAGGACGAGTGGTACTTCAACATGCGATTCCGGGAGGGATTCGATGCCAGTGGACCCAAGGAGAGCGGTGGCGAAGTGTTCACGCCGATCCTCGTGGCCAAGCCGAGCGACGACGTGCGCGACGGACCGTACGTGCACCCAAAGGGGCCCTACACGCACATTCAGGCTGCGAAGGGGCGCGAGGAGGCCATGATGTGGACGGTGGAGCGCACGGACGGGGGCCGCGGGTTCGGGTTCACGGGGGGCCATTTTCACCGCAACTGGCAGAACGACCAGTACCGCAAGGTGGTCATGAACGCCGTCTGCTGGCTGGCGGGCCTGAAGATGCCAAAGCTCGGCGTCGGCTCCTCAACGGTAAACGACAGCGAGATCGGGCAGAACCTTGATCCGAAGCCGCCGCCCAAGGCCTGAGACCCGGCTGGCGGTGGTCGGGGCGGAGGGATTTGAACCCCCGACTTCCTGCTCCCAAAGCAGGCGCGCTACCAGACTGCGCCACGCCCCGACGGACGCTCTCATTGTAGGTCTGTACCGATCTAGCGGTACTCCAGTCGGATGCCACGCTCCTGCAGCAGCTCGCCCGTGGCCTGCAGCAGCGTGACCATCGCTTGGCGATAGCCGATCGACTCCTGCAGCAGGTCCGACTGGCTCTGCACCAGGTCGTCCTGGGCGTCCAGCACGATGAACGCGGTGCTGACGCCGAGGTCGTACTTCTTCTGCTCGGCGTCCAGGCGCTTCTGGGAGAAGTCCAGGGCGACCGCGGCTTGCTGTATGGCGGCCTTGCTGAGCTCGACGCCCGTGATGGCGTTGAGTACGTCGAGGCGGATCTCCTGCTCCAGTGCACGCAGCTCGTACATGTTGCGCTTCTTCTGCAGAACGTTGTTGGCGAGGTTGACCGCCGCGCGCCTGTTGCGCAGGGGCAGGTCGAGCGTGATGCCGACGCTGTAGGTCGGGTAGGCGAACTGCAGCAGCTGGTGCATCGCGTCCGGGAATCCGCCCGGCGTGAGCAGCCGCGAGGCACCACCGACCAAGGAGTTCTCGTAGAGGTTGCCGCCAAGACCGGTGGCGCTGTACGCGGCGCTGAGCGACAGGTCTGGGCGCATCTGGTTCGTGTCGCGCTTGATGTTGTAGTCGTCGATCTCGATGTTCGAGCGGCGCTGCTGCACGTCAGGCCGCAGCAGGAGCGCCTTCCGCAGGGTCTCCTCAGGCTCGTAGCTGGCCATGTAGATGGGCGGCTCGGCCGACTCGGTCAGCACGAGCGGCAGGTTGCGGACCTCAGGGTCGAGGTCCGCTCCGATCTGGCGCCGGACGCGGTCCTCGGCCTGCTGCAGGCGGTACCTCGCACGCGTCACTCCGACCTGCGCGTTGGCGAAGTTCTGCTGCGGCTGGTAGATGTCGAGAGCCGAGATAGCGCCGAGTTCCAGCTCGCGTTCGGAGCGCTCCAGGAACTTCCGCCGGAGCTCGAGGTTGTTCTCCTGGACGTTGAGCGCCTCGCGGTTTGAGACGACGAGCCAGTAAAGGTTCTCCGCCGCCGCGATGAGGTTGATCACGCGGGCGAGCGCCTGCGCCTCGCTGATGTCGAGGCGCGACTCCGCAATCATGATCGGGATGCGCTGGATGCCGCGGCCACGGTTGCGCAGAAGTGGCTGGGCGATGCGGAACTGCAGCGTGTCCTGGATCGACGGGTTGAATGTGCGGAACGAGCTGCTGCTGGCGTTCTTGAGCCCAGTGAAGCCGATCTGGTAGTTGGTGCCGGTCGTCAGTGTCTGGCGGTAGTTGAAGCCGCCGGTCTGCCGGAGCGAACTGATCACGGCCCCGCCTTGGAGGACGTCCTGAGAGGGGTTTGTCGCACGGTTGGCGTTGAAGTCCAGTGCGAGGGTCGGATCGAACGGGCTGAGCGCACTCTGAATGAGGTTCTCCTGCTGCATCACCGTCAGAACCTGAATCTGCACGTCCGGATGGTTGGCCATCACCAGTTCCAGGTATTCGTGGAGCGTCAGCTGAAGCTTGCCGTCCACGACCATGTCGTGGAGGTTCGAGACCGAGTCGATCTCGACGCCGTGGGGCGCTTCCTGCCAGAGCTCGTGGAAGTAGTCGTATGCAGGGAACGTGTTGAACTGCGCCGCAGCGGGCGAGGCCGCCAAGAGCAGCACAAGGGCCGGCAGGACGCCTGCGGCGCGGACAGCGGTCGTCAGGGGAGCTCTATTCATAGCGGATGGCCTCAATGGGATCGAGTTTGGCCGCCTGGATGGCGGGATAGATGCCGAACAGCAGGCCGATGAACACGGAGACGCCGAACGAGACGATGATCGAGATGACCGTCACGACGGTGGCCCACCCGGCGATGGCGGCGATGATCTTGGAGCCGCCGAATCCCGCGGCGATGCCAATCAATCCGCCCAGTATCGAGATCATTACGGCTTCGATAAGGAACTGCCTCACGATGTCGCGCTGACGCGCCCCGATTGCGCGCCGGATGCCGATCTCACGGGTCCGCTCCAGCACCGTGGCCAGCATGATGTTCATGATGCCGATGCCACCGACCAGCAGCGAGATGCCGGCGATGCAGATCATGACGATCTGGAAGACCAGCTGCTGCTGCTCTCGCTGCGCAAGCAGGTCGGCTGGGACAAGCACTGAGAAGTCGCTGGCGCCGTTGTGGGTGGTGTTGAGGATCGCCCGTACGATCTGGGATGTCTCGATCGGATCGGCGCCTTGGTCTACCCGCAGGTAGATGCCGTCGATCTCGTCCATCAGGTAGCTGTTGTTGTCCTCGAACCGGCGCATGACCGAGTTCAGCGGAGCGAGGATGACGTTGCTGCGGTCGTCCGCCTCGAGCCCCTCGACATCGGCTTCCGCGGTCGCCTGCGGTGCCATCACGCCGATGACATGGAGCCAGACCTCGTTGACCTTGACGTGCTCGCCTACGGCGCGGCCGTAGCCAAAGATGCTGATCTTGGCGCGCTCACCCAGCACGCACACGGGCGCGGAACGGGACTGCTCCTCGTCCGTGAAGAAGCGGCCCGTGATCAGGGACATGTTGTAGATGTCGGTGTAGTTTGGTCGCACGCCGATGAGAACCGGGAGGTCGCCCGCCATGGTCGGTAGGATCGTGGCCGGCTGGAAGGACTTCCGCTCCGACAGGCTGGCGATGTTCGGCGTGTTGGCGGCGATCGCCCTGGCGTCCCGAAATGTCAGGCCGGGCGACACTTGGCGCACCTCGATCAGCGTGTCCCGGTCTGGCGCCTGGTTGGCCTCCACGACGATGTTGTTCACGCCGAGCAGGTCGATGTAGCGGATCATCTCCTGACGCGCGCCCTCGGTGATCGAGAGCATCGCGACCACGGCGCCCACGCCGAAGATCATGCCCAGCATCGTGAGCAGGGTGCGGAGCTTGTGGGTGAGTAGACTCCCGATCCCCATCTGGAGTTCGGGAAGGACGTTTGGTGTCTGCATCGGTTGTGCGTGCGCTCCGGCCTATCCGTTCCCGCCGCCTGGGAAGGAGGGGCCGGAGGAGGGCTCCGGACTGTCCGAGGTCGCGGGCAGTGCGTCCTCCGGACGGTACAGGGAGACCAGTTCGCCCTCGGCCAAGCCGTCGATCACTTGGACCTGCGACTCGGAGCGCCTGCCGAGACGCACATTGCGGGCCTGCATGCGGGAGCCGTCGATCACGTAGACGACCGTGTCCGCTCCATCCTCAAAGACGGCTTGGTACGGGATGTACAGGGTGTCGGCGATGTGCTCGACGATCACTTCGGCATCCGCCAGCAGGCCGGGTCGCAGCAGCACCTCCACGTCCGAGCCCTTCTCGGGGGGCGACGGCAGGATCGCGGCTTGGCGCTGGGCCTGTGAGAATTCCGACCCGGACGAGCCACGGTCGGTGGGCTGTGCTCCACCACCGCCCCCACGTCCGCCTCGTGCCTGCTGCGGTTGGCCGCCGCCGAAGCCTCCGCCTGGAGCGCCTCCGCCGAAGCCACCACCGCCGAAGCCACCACCGCCGAACGCGCTCGTCATGATCTGGCGGAACTGATTCCTCTCGTCGTCTGACAGGTCACGCGGCGACCGCCCCTTGAGGAGGGCCTCCGCCTTCTTCCGCACGTCCTCGGGAAGCCTCGCCAGCATCTGCGACGGATCTCCGCCACCCTGCCGCTGACGTCCTTGGCCCTGCTGCTGGCCGCCACCACCACGCTGCCCCTGACCTGCGTCTGCTTGCTGCTGACCGCCACCACGCTGCCGCTGACGTCCCTGGCCCTGTTCTTGGCCGGCGTTCGCCTGCTGCGGGTTGCCGCCGCCCTGTCGCTGCCCTCGGCCCTGACGCTGGCGGCCCTCGGCCTGCTGCTGGCCGCCACCCCCCTGGCGCTGGCCGGCGCCGGCCTGCTGTCGGTCGCCGCCGCCTTGTCGCTGCCCTCCGGCGGCGGCGCGTTCTTGGCCGCCCGCCGCGGCATCTTGGGTGTCCTCTTGCTGCTGCCGCCGCCGCTGCTGTGACGCCTGTGCACCGTAGCCAACCGCCGCGTTCTGCCGTGCGGTCGCCATGATGCGCTCGATCCGGTCGGAATCGGCTCCGACGCCCTCCAACAGCTGGCGCATGTCGATGCCGATCACGCATTCGAACTTCTTGGTCGCCTCGCCCGAGAAGATGTTGGCCGATGCGGTACTGCCGAGGCGCTTGATGGATCCGGTGATCTCTTTGTCCGGCATCGCGTCGAGCCGGATGAAGACCTCCTGTCCCTCGCGCAGGTTCGCGCGCTCCGACTCCTCGACACGGGTGAGCAGCTCCATCTCCGAAAGGTCCAGTAGCTGCGCCACGGACATGCCGGCAGGGATCTGGTCGCCCTCGCGGATCTCCGGCAGGGATTGGCCGAAGCCGCCGCGGCCGCCGGAACGGTTCTGGAGGATCGAGACGAGCCCGGTAAGGGGCGCTAGGACGCGGGACTGCTCGATGCGACGCTGGTCGCGCTCCACGTCCAGCATGGCCTTGTTCAGCTGCTCGCGCAGGACCGCCAGTTCGGCCTCCCGCTGCTGAAGGCGATTCTTGATGTCCGCCTCGAGCTTCTGCTTGCGACGCCTCGCCTCCTCCAGCGTGAGCTCGTTCTTGCGGGCGTCGATCGCGGAAAGCAACTCGTTGCGCTGGACCTCCAGCTCGGCCCGACGCACCTGGAAGTTCGCCTGGACGATCTCGACCTCGTCCTGGCTCTTGCGGATCTCCAGCTCCGCCTCCGCCTTCTTGAGGTTCTCCTGGATCTGCTCGACCGTGAGCAGGCTGTCCTCAAGCGCGGCTACGCGCTCGGAGTCGTCCAGTTCAAAGATGAGGTTGCCGCGGTTGGCTAGCGCTCCCGTCGGCGCCAGCTGCGTGATCTGCGTCAGCGTGCCGATGTTGGGCGCAGTCAGGGTCAGGGACCGGACGGCGCGCAGCTCGCCCCGCAGGAACGTTCGAACAGTCAGTTCGCCGCGCTTCACCTCGGCTGCGGCGAACTCCTGGACGGTGCTGGGGATGTTCGAGTAGATCAGGTAGCCGGTGACTGAGACCACCACGAGCCCAAGGGCCACGGCGATGCGAATCAAAAGCTTGGTCATGAGCTGCCCTCCGTTCTTGCTACAAGGTTTGGGCCGACGCGTCTAGCCTCTCGAGCGCAATGATGTCTCCCTCGGCCAGCCCGGACGAGACGACCAGTTCCGTGCCGTTCGACGCGGCCACCTCGATGGTGACGGGTCTAAAGTCCACGCCGTTGCTGACGAAGACGGTCGGCCTGCCGTCGATCTGAGTCGACGCCTTGCTCGGTATCACGAGCACGTCCTCAATCCGCTGGACCACGATCTCCACCGTGGCGCTCATCCCGGGACGGAGCCGCTCGTCAATGTTGTTGATCCTGGAGTAGGCGGGGAAGTTCTTCTCTGGCGGAAGCCGGTTGAACACTAGCGTGGCGATTGGGCTCAGGAACGAGACGGCGCCGTCCAGCGTGGTGTCAGGTACGGCGTCGATGCGGATCCGGGTCTCCTGCCCCTCCTCGACCCGACCGCGGTCGACCTCGTCCACACGAAACTCGACGCGCAGGGACGACAGGTCCGGGATCTCCGCGATTGCCGCGCCGGTCCACACGGTGTCGCCCTCCTGGAACGGCGGCCGCGCCGTGCCGAACGAGCCCTGTGCGCGGTTGTTCGGCAGGATGTGCACGATGCCCGATGCGGGGGCGCGCAGCACCATGCTGCCTAGGTAGGACCGCGAAAGATCAAGGTCGCGGACTGCCTTGCCACGCTTCTCTTGCAGTCGCTCGAGGTCCGCCTCGTGCGACAGGTTGGCGGCCTCGGTGTTCGTCTCGGACTTCTGGAGCTCGCCCTCGGCGATGACGACATCGATCTTGGCCTTTTCGGCCTCGATCTCGGCGAGGATCTCCTGCTTGCTGGCCTCCAGCCCGGCGCGCTCGACGTTGTAGGTGGCCTGCATGACCAGCATGTCGTTGCGCTCGTCCTCAATGGCGTGCTCCGCCTCGGCCTGCTTGATCTCGCTGTCGGCTTGGCGGACCTCCGTCTGGCGCTGGACCAGGAGATCCTCCTGCGAGGACTCGTCGAACTGCACGATGATTTCGCCCTCGGTAATCGGCCTTCCGTTCTCGGCGAGCTGCACGATCTGGAGATCCGGCGTCTGCGGGGCGGTGATCTGGACGGAGCTGGCGCTCTTGAGCTCGCCTCGGCTGCTGACGGTGCGCAGGAAGTCGCGACGCTCGACAAGCGCCGTCGTCGGCTCGGGCGGCGCTGGGCCGAGGAGCATGAGCGACGTTGCTGTGACTGCTGCGGTCGCCAGCATGATGGCGAGGGAGCGCACCCAGGGGAGTGTTGCGAAAGGGATTCTCATCCGGACCGATCAGGCGGCGCCCAGCCGACCGCCTAATGAGAGAAATGACGTGATTTAGGGCCTACAGGTTATCCCCTGGGGAGCTTGACGAAGGGCTGCATTCCTCCAGGGCCCTGCGCAGGTTGCCGCCGTGTCGCCGCTGCAGGGTCTCCGCCGCGCCGCGATCCAGCCGGCCGACCAGCATCAGGATCGCTAGGCGCGTGTCTCGGCCGGAATCGTCCAGTGCTCTGCGGGCCTTCGACGGCTCGCACTGCGCCACCGCAGCCACAATTCGCTCGGCGCGGTCGACCAGCTTGGCGTTCTTGGCCTGCACATTGACCATGAGGTTGCCCAGCACGCAGCCCGTGCGGATCATCAGGCCCGTCGAGAGCATGTTCAGCACGAGCTTCTGTGCTGTCCCGCTCTTCATTCGCGTCGAGCCGGTCACCACCTCGGGGCCCACAATCGGCGTGATCGGATAGCGAACGGCTTGGGCGAGCGGCGAGTCCGGCGAGCAGCTCACTCCTACGGTGACGGCGCCGATGTCCGCTGCGTATCGAACCGCGCCCAGGACGTAGGGCGTCCGCCCGCTCGCGGCGATGCCGACCACAGCGTCGTTCGGGCCGAACTCCCTAGCCTCCAGGTCTCGCCGGCCGCGCTCGGGACTGTCCTCGGCACCCTCGACAGCTTGCAGAAGGGCGGATGGGCCCCCCGCGATTAGGGCTTGGACGCGCTCCGGCGGCGTGCAGAACGTTGGCGGGCATTCGGCGGCGTCGAGCACGCCGAGGCGGCCGCTGGTTCCGGCTCCGATGTAAAAAAGTCGTCCCCCGCGGTTCCAGCGCTCCTCGATCGAGTCCAGCGCCTTGGCAATCCGCGGGATCTCGGCACCGACCGCCTCGGCGACCTTGCGGTCCTCGGCGTTGATGATCGAGAGGACCTCCTCCGTGCTAGCGCGGTCGATGCTGGCGCTGCTCGGGTTGCGGTCCTCGGTTGCGGGCAGGGAGGCGGACACACTACTAGGAGATCCTTCGAGCCTAGCGGAGACGCGCTGTCTCGATGGCTCCTGATGCCTAGGAGTCTGGAGCTTTCGCGCTGTGGTCGGGCTCCTCCCGAGTGGCTCCGAGGTTCGTGCTGGGATCCGGGCTGGCGGTCGGCATCCAGGGCGAGCCCGAACTGCTAATCTGGCGTTCCTAGGAGTTGGGGCTCGCAGATTTTCGAATGCAGTATCGACCACTCGGCAAGACTGGCCTCAGCGTTTCGGTGCTTGGCTACGGGGCGTCCCCCCTGGGAAACGAGTTTGAGGAGATTGACGTCCGCGAGGGGGATCGCGCCGTGCACATGGCGATCGACCATGGGGTGAACTTCTTCGACACATCCCCCTACTACGGGCGAACCCTCTCCGAAGAGCGTCTCGGGTCGGCCCTCGGCCACAAGCGCAAGGACATCATCCTGGCGACCAAGTGCGGCCGCTACGACATCGACAAGTTCGACTTCTCGGCGGATCGTGTCCGCAACAGCATCAACGAGTCCTTGCGGCGGCTGCGCACCGACTACATCGACATCTACCAGATGCACGACATCGAGTTCGTGGACCGGGAGCAGGTCATTGACGAGGCGTTGCCGGTGGCCCGCGAGCTGCAGAAGGCGGGCAAGTGCCGCTTTGTGGGCATCACAGGCCTGCCTCTGGGCATCCTGCGTGACGTCGCCGAGCGCTCGGACGTGGATACGATCCTGTCCTACGCGCGATACAACCTGATGGTTGACGATCTGGACACGGAACTGAGGCCGTTCTGTGAGGCCGAAGGGATCGGCCTGATCAACGCGTCGCCCCTGCATCTGCGCATCCTCACTGAGCGCGGCGCACCGGACTGGCACCTTGCGTCGGACGGGATCAAGCAGGCTGGCATGCGCATCGCGCAGGCGTGCCGCGACCGCGGTGTGGATGTCTCCGAGGCCGCCCTGCAGTTCTGCTTCGAATATCCATACACGGCCAGCGTCCTGGTCGGCATGTCCAAGAGTCGCCACGTTGCGACCAATCTCAAGGCGTTCGACTTCGAGTGGCCAGACGGCCTCAAGGACGAGATCGACGCGATCGTCGATCCAGTGCGGAACCAGATCTGGCCGTCCGGACTTCCCGAAAACCAGGACCCGCAGTAGCGGCCCGCGCGTCTTGAAGGTCGACTCCCACCATCATTTCTGGCGCTACGACCAGTCCGAGTATGGATGGATTTCCGAGGACATGCAGATCCTCCGCCGGGATTTTCTGCCGCAGGACCTGGGTCGGGAGACTGCCAGCACCGACGTTGACGGCGTCGTGTCGGTCCAGGCCCGTCAGACGCTCACGGAGACGTGCGACCTGCTCTCGATGGCGCGTCGCCATTCGTTCATCCTCGGCGTTGTCGGGTGGGTGCCGCTGCGCGACCCATCGGTGGGCGCCACGCTGGAGGAACTGGCGGGCGACCCTTGGCTCAAGGGCTGCCGGCACGTGCTGCAGGACGAGCCCGATGACGACTACATGCTGGCGCCTGCGTTCAACGACGGCATCCGCGCAGTGACCGCAGCCAAGCTCGTCTACGACATTCTGATCTTCGAGCGGCATCTGCCACAGACCCTGCAGCTCGTGGACCGGCACCCGGACCAGGTGTTTGTGCTCGACCACATCGGCAAGCCGCTCATCCGCGATGGGTCGTTCGATGCCTGGCACGCCGGTATCCGCGAGCTTGCGCGGCGGCCGAACGTGCGCTGCAAGATCTCTGGCATGGTCACGGAAGCCGCGTGGGACGCATGGACTGAGGACCAGCTGCTGCCTTACGTGGACGCAGTCTTCGCTGCGTTCGGTCCGCAGCGGCTGATGTTTGGCTCGGACTGGCCGGTCTGCCTAGTGGCCACCACCTACCGTCGCTGGTTTGCGTTCGTTGAAGACTACTGCGGGCGGCTCTCGGACGCCGAGCGAGAGCGAGTTCTGGGCGGCACGGCTGTGGAGGTCTACCGGCTACAGCCGACCGCCGAGATGTAGCCTGTCGGCGACATAAGCGTCAGAGGACCCCTCCGGGACCACTCGATAGACTGGGAAGCAGGGCGCGTCCGGTGGCCTTCCGCATCTACAACAGCCTGAGCCGCCGTGTCGAGGCGTTCGAGCCCGCGGACGGTCAGTGCGTCCGCATGTACTCCTGCGGGCCCACGGTCTACAACAACGTCCACATCGGCAACCTGCGGACGTTCGCGTTCCAGGACATCCTCCGGCGCCATCTGCGGCGGCGCGGCTGGAGGCTGCTCCACGTGATGAACATCACCGACGTGGAGGACAAGATCATCGCGCGCGCCGCGGATGCCGGCGTGCCGATCGGAGACTACACACGCCCATACGTCAAGGCGTTCCAGGACGACTGCGACACGCTGCGGTTCGAGAGACCGGAGATCGTGCCGGCAGCCACTGCACACATCGGGGAGATGGTCGGCCTGGTGCAGCGGCTCGCGGATGTGGGCCACACGTACGCGAACGACGGGTCGACCTACTTTCGGATCTCGACCTGCCCGGACTACGGCAAACTGTCCCGACTGGAAGCGGATGGCATCCTGGCGGGAGCACGGGTCGACGCGGATGAGTACGCCAAGGACGACGCGCGGGACTTCGTCCTGTGGAAGGCGGCGCGGCCGGGCGAGCCCAGCTGGTCGAGTCCGTTCGGGGACGGCAGGCCGGGCTGGCACTTGGAGTGCTCGGCGATGGCCATGCATTACCTGGGCGAGACGCTGGACATGCACACGGGCGGCGTGGACTTGCAGTTTCCTCACCACGAGAACGAAATCGCCCAGTCGGAGAGCGCCACCGGCAAGCCATTTGCACGGTTCTGGGTGCATGCCGAGCATCTGCTCGTCGAGGGTCAGAAGATGGCCAAGTCGGCCGGCAACTTCTTCACGCTGCAGGACCTGCTGGAGCGAGGCCATGGGTCGGACGCCGTGCGCTATCTGCTCGTCTCGACGCCCTATCGCAAGCAGCTGAACTTTACCTTCGATGGTCTGCGGGCGGCCGTGGCGGCGATCGAACGGCTCCGCAACTTCCAGCGACGGCTGGACGGAGTGATGGAGGGGGGTTCGGACTCCGCGGAGCACAGCGAGGCCTGCGCTCGGGCGCGTGCCCGGTTCGAGGAGGGGATGGACGACGACCTGAACACGGCCGTCGCGCTCGGGGCTGTGTTCGAGTACGTCCGCACGGCGCACGCGGCGCTCGACGCGGGCACGTTCGGTTCCGCCAACGCTGCCGAGGGCCGGGAACTGCTGGCCACGATGGATGCAGTGTTCGATGTCCTGCGGCCAGCTGCGGACGGACGCGTGCCCGAGAGCGAGATCGAGGCGCTGATCGCCGACCGAAATACAGCGCGCAGGAATCGGGACTACGGCCGCGCTGACGCTATCCGGACCGATCTAGCCGCCCGCGGCGTGACGCTTCGGGACACGCCTTCCGGAACCGAGTGGATCTACGGCAACTGACCGGGCTGCACTGCCCGTTGACGGCCGGGGTCTAGTTCGGACGCAGGTCGGATTCGCCCTCGTCGAACTCGTCCATGATCCTGCGGCGACCGGAGTAGCCTTCCTGGGTCGAGTGCCACCACTCGATCTTGGTCTCGCCCAGCCTCCAGCAGAGGTACACCTCGACACCGTCGACCAGGGCGGGGAAGTCGAGCAGTCCGATGTCCAGGTCCTTGACCAGGCAACCGCTGCTCTGGATTTCTTCAACGGCCGCCGCGACCGACCGGGCCAGCGACACTCGCTCGAGCTTCTGGCGGGCGATGTCGTCCGGGTTGACCTCCATTCCGCCAGTCATGGAGATGCGCGCCGAGAGCTCCCGCATCTCGCCGTCGATCCGGCCGATCTGCTCCTTCGCGACGACAGCGGTCTCCAGGTACTCGCGGAGTGCCGGGATCATGCCTTCGGCTTCGCGCAGCGTGAAGTATCGTGCCATGGCTCCAGTCCACCCTCGAAGCAGCGCGAATCCCGAGGACGGCTGCGGAACTGGCTCGGACAGCACCCGACAGCGCGGAACCTCGCGCCTCTAGGCCTCCCCTCACAGTATCAGGTTTGTTTCCCGCACGAACGAACACTTTAGGGGTCCGTGCAGACCGGTGCCGAGCGAAGGACTTGGCAGGAATCGGGGTCGTGGTTTGGATGACGAAGTCGGTCCAGTCACAGTGGAAGGCCAGGTGTGCCGCGTAGCCGTCACGCAGCGTTGCGGTCAATGGCCTCCTGCATGATGGAGCGAACCTTGTCCATCAGGTCCAGACGGTCGCTTGGCTCTAGGTTCTTGGTCTGCACGGGCGGATGGAACTCGATCGTCAACGGGCCAGGTCGTATCAGCATCGTCCCCTTCGGCAGTCGGTCTGCCGCGCCGTAGATGGTGATCGGCACCACGGGGACGCCCGCCGCGATGGCCATCTGAAAGGGTCCAGGCCGGAACGGCAGGAGCGTGTCCGAAGTGCCACGGGTCCCCTCTGGAAACACGAGGAGAGAGAGCCCCGACTTGAGTGCCTCAGTGGCACGCTCTAGGGCGTTCCTGCGGGATCCCTTGACGTCTCGGTCCACCGTGATAAATCCTCCGCGGGCCATGGCGTGGCCGAGTAGAGGGACGTACCCGAGTGACTTTTTCAGGATGACGACGATCCGCGGAAGGACCATGAAGAGCGCTGGTGCCTCAACGCCGCTCCGGTGGTTGCCAACGAAGACGCAGCACGGGTGCGCGAACGCACGCTCAAGGTGGAGGAACCGTACATTCACACCGCTTAGGGCGAGGAGTAGCCGGCAGCCAAGCCGGGCTGCCCGGTACATGGGCTGGATGTTGCCCGTAATCCAGTTGTGCGGCGCCAGCAGCGGTACCGCTGTCGCGATGACTGCCACCGTAACGGGATACGCGATGAGGATGGATCGCCACATCCAGCAGGTAGTGCATCGTAGCACCTGAGGTTCCTCAAGCCGTCACGACGGCATTGCAAGTCCTTGATTATCAGCAAGTTAAGTCGCTGCTATATTCTGGCAGTAGTGCGAGAACGAAATGGACGTGGATAGGCTGCTGCCCGGCGAACGGCTGACGACGGGGGAGCGCGGCAAGCTGCAGCGCCGGCTGGACAAGATTCACCGCATACTGGCGCGACGTGGAGACCTCCAGATGCACGCGACAGTGTCGAGGCAGCGCCGCATCGTCAATGTCGAGGTCACCCTGAGGGCGCTTCGGCACACGCTCGTCGTGGCTGGTCATGGCCCGGCCACATTCGTGGCGGCCCACAGTGCCCTCGACAAGCTCGAAAAGCAGGTCCTCCGGAACAAGCGCAAGATCATCGACATGCACAGGCCGGGACGCCAGCGCGACGAGCCGGTTCTGCCTGTGGCGGCGTCCATCGCCGACTCGGCCCTGGAGCCTGCCGAGGAGGAGAGGCACAGCGGCCTCCGAATCGTCGGACCAGCGAGGTTCGAGGTCAAGCCGATGTCTGCGGCCGGGGCCCTGCTTGCACTCGAAGACAGCCCCCGGGACTACATCGCTTACCGGGACGCGGACACGGATGCGGTGAATGTGCTGATACGGCAGGGTGGCGGCACGGTCGTTCTGGTGGAGGGCGACTAGGCCCTTCGGAGCCAGGTCCTAGGGCGCATTTCCCGAATCCGCGGCGAGTCGGGGCCGGTCCGGCAGCCCTCGGGCCAGTAGGATGGGGCGCGGCATCCACCACCTGCCCAGTGCGGCGGCGGATCGCTCAGTCGACCGAGGCTCTATCGTGGGTCAGTCATACAGCGAGACGGCGGGCTTCCGGGAGGTGCGCCTCCTGATCGTCACGGGACTGAGCGGCTCCGGGAAGGGCACGGTGCTGCGTGCGCTGGAGGATGCCGGCTTCTACACCGTTGACAACCTGCCGGTGGACCTGATCCGCCAATTCGTCAGGTCCAGGCTTCTGTCCAAGGCATCCCGGCGCGCGGCGCTTGTGGTGGACATTCGCGAGGGCGAGCTCCTGACTCGGCTGCCGCGGATCGTGCGAGACATGAAGGCGAGGATTCCGACGGCGCTCGTCTACCTGGAGGCCTCGGATGGCGTCTTGCAGCGCAGGTTCAGCGAGACGCGGCGACCGCACCCGGCGGGGCAGCCCTCGGTCGCGCAGAGCATCGCCGTCGAGCGGGCCCTCCTTCGCAAGGTGCGTGAGCTGGCCGATCTCGAACTCGACACGAGCCGGTTCAACATCCACGATCTGCGCCGCAAGGTGCTGAGCGTGTTCCAGGAGCCTGCCGAGAAGGCGCCGCTCCGCGTGACCGTCGGGAGCTTCGGCTTCAAGTACGGGCCGCCGTCGGACGCCGATGTCATGCTTGACGTGCGCTTTCTGCCCAACCCGAACTACGAGCCCAACTGTCGGCACCTGACCGGCCGGCATGAACCGGTCATCGCATTCTTGGAGTCCTACGACGAGACGCGGCAGTTTCTGGACCGTGCGATGGGCCTGCTGGACTTCGTGCTGCCGCGGTACGCCGAGGAGGGCAAGAGCTATCTCTCGATCTACCTGGGCTGCACCGGCGGACGGCATCGATCCGTCTACATCGCCGAGTCGATGGCTGCGAGCCTGCGCGAATCAGGCCTCGAAACCCGCGTTCAGCACCGCGACATCGACAAGGAGGTCTGAGCCGGGGACGTCGTCAGACCTCCTCGATGTCGGCGCTGATCTTGATGTCGATCGAGTCCTGCACGCTGACCGCTGCAGGACACTTGGCCTGGTGCGTGTCGAGCGCGCGCTGTGCGCGGTCGCGGGTGCCGGCCGGGATCTTGATGTTGTAGTGGACGCGGATCGTCGTGATGCGCATCACGCCGCCCACGTTCTCGATGTCGCCTTCGACATCGCTGGAAACGCGGTCCGGATGGCTCGGAATTCTGCGAACTGCCAGGGCCCCTGACAGAGTGCCGGTCAGTCAACCACCCACCGCGGCGACCATGTGATCCAAGGTCGCCGGCAGATCCCGGCGCGGCTCCATCTTGTAGAAGTGCTTGATGCCGCCATGGACGCCGAACTCGAGCGGATCGCTGAAACCCTCGACAAAGGCTCGGCGCTCCGGCGGCTGGTCCTGAAAGATGCGGATCTTGGAGGTGTGGATCAGTTCGGCCATGCGGACATTGTAGACGTGCTCGGAGCTCCCGTTCAGTTGCCCAGCCGCGCTTCGCGCCAGGCCACGACATCGGCGATGTTCCTGCGCAGGATCTCTCCCTGCTCGTCCTGGCGCCCGCGTTCATAGACGGCCATGTCCGAGGCGTAAGCCTCGGCGCTCTCGAACTCCTGGCCCTGGTCACCGGTCTCCTCGATCCATTGGTGGAGCATCTTGCGGTGTTCGGCAAGCGCCTCGGCGTGCTGGGGGTCGTCCGCCACGTTCTTCATCTCCCAGGGATCGGCGGCCAGGTCGTAGAGCTCCTCCTCCGCACGGGCGCCGTAGAACATGCTCTCGATGGCTGGCTTGAGGCTTCCCTCCTGACGGAGTGCCAGCATCGCCTTGAGGATGGCCTTGTTGTCCTTGTACCGGTTTGCCTGCAGTTGAGGGCGCTCCGGCACGAAGTTGCGGATGTACTTGTACCGCTCGGTTCGCACGCTGCGGATGCGGTCGACAGTCTCGTCGCAGCGGTCTCTGGCTGACACAACGAACGGGCGCGGTTCGGCACCGCTTCCGAACAGTGGCCGCCCCTCCATCCAGTCCGGGACATCAAGGCCTGCCAAGGCCAGGGACGCCGCCGTCACGTCGATGTGCGCCACTAGGTCCTCCCGCACCGTTCCAGGCTCGATGACGCCGGGAGCGCGGACGACGAGCGGCACCTTGATGCCCTCCTCGGTCAGGAACTGCTTGCCCCGTGCATGGCTCACGCCGTGGTCTGTAAGGAAGAACACCACGGTGTTGTCCGCGACGCCCTCGCTCTCCAATCGCTTGAGGATCTCGCCGACCTCCCAGTCCACATGCTCCACGGACTCGAGGTACTGCGCCCAGTCCTTGCGCAGCTCCTCGTGATCGGGATAGTAGGGCGGCAGCTTGACCCTGGCCGGGTCGATGCCGCCGGTCTGGACCCCCTTGAGCGGGGCGAGGGTCTGCTGGTTGCGGCGCTTCCCGCCACGTAGCTGAATCTGGGCGAAGAATGGCTGTCCATCCGCGCGCCCGGCCCAGTCGCTGCCGTCGTAGAGATCCTCTGCGTACTCGAAGTTGTAGTCCGTCTTGCCCTTCGAAAGGGATCCGTCGTCGTCGAACCTTCCGTTCGTGACGAAATATCCAGCGCGACGGAAGATTGCTGGCGTTGGCTCCACGTGATTCGGCAAGTGGATCTTTCGTTCCCCGCGGCCGCTGCGGTGGTTGTGCGCGCCGATGGTCGTCTGGTACATGCCGGTCACGAGCGCGGACCGGGACGTGGAGCAGACAGGGGCTGTGACGAAGGCGCGCGTGAACTTGGCGCCCTCCGCTGCCATGCGGTCGATGTTCGGCGTCTTGGCGAGGGTCTCGCCGTATGGACCGAAGTCGTCGGACTGGTCCTCCGAGAAGATCCAGACAATGTTCCTAGGGGTGGCTGCGGGCTCTGCGCATGCCGCGGCTGCGGAGAGCAGCACAAGTATCGGGACTAGGCGCTTCATGCGCCACATTATCGCCGAACTCATGGGCTGTCCGGGGCCTTGTCGACGGCTCGAATGACCGCTATCGCCGCCAGTGGAGGGCATGGAGCCTGCGGCGTCGATTCCGTGGACGTTGCCGCAGCCGCAAAATGTCGAGTTTGCCCATGACTTGCGCGATGCCCGCATTTGGGGTCAAGACGGATGGGCGCTCAAGGGGCACAGTCGCACTGACGGTCCGACAGGGGTGGGGCGGTTGCATCGCGATGATCCACCACTGACGCCAGCACCGTCGTGGACGAGGCGCCACGGAGAGCGGGAATCATCCCCGTGCGCAGGCCTGCTCCGCACCGACGCTGGCCGCTGACGACCTGGATGGAGGCCCCAGAAGGCTGGCACCAGCGCACGGAGTGCCGCCCGGATCCTCCAAGGGCGCACATTCAGGCCTTGGGAGATGATCGCGGGCACCCTTGTCGGAGACTCGTCTCTGTGATAGTGTGCGGGCAACCTGACGGTGTCAGGAGCGCAGGGGTGGTGAACGGGATGAACGTACGACGATTGGGGTGTTTGGTGGCCGGCCTCGTGCTGGGTGCGGCCCTCCTGCTTGGCCAGGGCAACGACCGAGGCGGTGACAGTACCAGCGGCGGTCAGACCGGCGGCAACACGGGCGGCCAACGCGGGGGCGGGACCCAGACTCAGTCGCAGGATCCGTTCGGCAACCAGGGCGGTCAGAATGACCCGTTCGGCACCATGCAGGGGCAGATGAACCGGCAGCAGCGACCGCTCTATCTCAATGGCAGCGTCCTGATGGACGACGGACAGCCGCCCATGGAGCCGGTGGTGATTCAGCGTGTCTGCACCGGCAACACCTATCCCGAGGGATACACCGACTCGAAGGGCCGTTTCTCGTTCCAGGTGGGCGGTGACATGTCCATGCTGACCTCCGATGCCAGCGTCGCCGGAGGACGAATCAATGCCGGCGGGATGATGGCCGGCGGCACGTACACCAACGACGGCATTCGCGAGATCGGCATCGGCCGCTTCGACCTGAGCGCCTGCGTGTTGAGGGCGGAGTTGTCGGGCTACCGCTCGGACCAAGTGCAGCTGATGATCTACAGCGTCATGGACAACAACGATGTCGGCACCATCGTGCTGCATCGGCTCGACGGTGTTGTGGGCAATGTGGTCAGCGCCCTGACTCTCCAGGCCCCGAAGAACGCCCAGAAGGCCTACTACAACGGCCTGCGTGAAATGCGCAAGAAGAAGCCGAACTACAAGAAGGGTGCGGCGCAGTTCCAGAAGGCGGTCAGCGCCTATCCGCAGTTCGCCGCCGCTTGGGCTGCGATGGGCGACGCCAGGATGGCCATGGACGACGACTCCGGGGCACGGGAGGCATTCTCCAAGTCCGTGCAGGCCGACCCCGAGTACATGAAGCCCTACGAGCCGCTGATACGTATGGCAGTCAACCAAGCGGACTGGGAGAGCACGGGGATGCTTTGCCGGGCCTACCTCAAGCTCAATCCCAACTCGGGCAACGCGCGCTTCCTGGCGGCCGTCGCGTCGCTGAACACCGGCAAGAGTGACGAAGCCGAGGAGATGGTGCGGACCATGCAGGAGTCCGGGGCCGCGGCGCAGTTTCCGCAGAGCTTCCAGATCATGGCCATGGTCCACGAGCAGAGGGCCGAGTTCGAGGCTGCGGCGGAGCAGTATCGTGAATTCCTCGCGGTGACCAGAGAGCCCCAGGGCCCGGCTGCGAAGAGCGCCTCTCGCAAGCTGAAGGAATGGCAGATGCTGGGCGTCATCGAGAAGCCTGCGGCGGAATAGACATCCGAGCCGGCCTGCCCCCGGCAATGCCCGCTCGAGGTTCGTGCGTGCGGATCCGGCGTCAGCCGTCTGCCCGCACCCAGCCGTGGGCAGCGTTGTCTGGCTGCAGTGCGCGGTCCCGATAGTCGGACTTGAGTCGCGCTAGGGCATCCCCGCGCAGGGCTGGCAGAGCCGTCTCTGGATCGACGCTGTATAGCGCAGCGGCATTGAGTCCGAACACGCGCGCCTTGTCGTCTCTGGTCAGCTTCTGGTAGCCGAATCGCTCGCACAGCTCGTCGCTGATCTGGAATCGCTTGAACGCGTCGATGCACCACTGCGGTGAGCCCCACCAGAGGCAGTCGGTGCCCCAAAGGACGCGGTCGGCCCCATAGTGCTGGAGGTTTCTCCCCATCAGGTGCATGCACATCTCCGGGTGGGCGATCGCAAGCGTGCCGAACGCGCTGCCGATCTCGCAGTACACGTTGCGCATCCCAGGGTTGCGTCGCTTGATGTCCATGAGGGTCGCGTGCCACGCAAAATCGCCTGTTGCCGGGTCGAAGAACTCGGGCGAGTCGAACGCCGGCTCCGTCGGGCCGTGCTTCATGGCGGAGTGGTACACCACGAACGTGATGTCCTTGTTCTGCAGCGCTGCCTGCTCGATGTCCTGAGGGTTGGCGAGGTGGCCGAAGCGTCGAGACTGCGAGGCATATCCCTTGTGGACGCTGACGATGGTCTGGCCCAGCTCCCGCGCCACCTCGTAGAAGTAGGCCGTGTCTTCGTCGTCGAGCTGGAACCCGTGGCCGGACCGGCCGGGATCGAAGTGGCAGTACAGCTTCCATGAGGCGCTGCCGTACTCCCGGACTTCGCGCTCCATCTGCTCGCGCAGGGCGACCCGGTCCTGCCTCCTCGTCACGGGATCCCAATAGTGGTTCGGTGCGCAGTTGCTCTGGGACAGCGCCCGCGTGCCCTGGGCGATGCGGTTGATCGCGTCGCGCCGGTCGGCCATGAGCCAGCTCGGCAGAATGCCGCCTCCGCGAACGGCCATTGGATCGACCAACTGGTCGCCCAGTTCCTGGAGGGCCGCCCGCTCCTCGGACGGGCTCTTCTCACGTCCCGGCACTCCGGAGATGACGACCATGTCCGTTTCGGAGTCCAGATAGATCTCCTTGAAGAACGTGTTGAAGCTGTACGCCTCGGCGTCGCCAGACAGGTCGAGTCCCATGCCCCGCATGAACGACGAGGTGCGGTAGTCGAGCGGGTAGCCGTTCGTGAAGTGCGCCTGCACGTCGAAGATGAAGTGCTCGCCGCGCGGCCACCTCTCCTGCAGCGCCGCTGGCTCGTACATCTCCTCGCGCTCGACATCCCAGTAGCGCTGGCCGAAGGCCTCGTTCGCCGCCCAGAACGCCGTCGCAAGGCCCATGCCCGAGCGCATGAAGTCGCGCCGGTCCATGTCCAGGCGCTTGGCGTTCGATGCGGCGAGCTCGCCAATGCGGTGCTCCCATCGGGCCTGCAGGTCATGCTGCGGCCTGGGCCAAATCTCCTCGTTCGAGACGACCTGTGTAGGAATCGGGGAATCAACCCCCCGAGATCGGTCGCGATGCCACTTGGGTACCCACACCGGATTCGTTCCGCCGCTTGCCGGTATCATGGTAGCCGCGGTCGGCCATGACGAGGTCCCCGGCCGGAGACTTGGCATTGCCGCATCTTCAAGCACGCGCCAGGATTACTGGCGTAGGCTGCTACGTTCCCCCCAAGGTCCTAGACAACAAGGACCTCGAGCGGCTCGTTGACACGACCGACGAGTGGATCCTGACTCGGACTGGGATTCGCGAACGCCACATCGCCGACAACGGCGTGGCGACGTCGGATCTCGCCACGGCAGCCGCGCAGGAGCTGCTCGAGGCGACCGCCACGTCCGCCAGCGAAATCGAGGCGATTCTCGTCTGCACCGTCACCCCCGACATGTTCTTTCCGGCGACCGCCTGCCTCGTGCAGGACAGGATCGGCGCGAGTGGTGCGTGGGGCTTCGACCTGGTGGCCGCATGCTCGGGGCTCATGTACGGACTCTGCACGGGTTCCCATCTCGTGGCGTCGGGCAGCCACAAGAAGGTCATGGTCATCGGCGCAGACACCATGTCGCGGATCGTCGACTATCAGGACCGCGCCACGTGTGTGCTGTTCGGTGACGGTGCGGGTGCGTTCCTGCTTGAGCCGGCCAATGGCGCGGACGAAGGGTTGATCGACTTCGTCAACGAAATGGACGGCTCTGGCGGCAGCCACCTCTGCATGCCGGCGGGAGGCAGTGCGCGTCCGGCCTCGCATGAGACCGTTGACGGGCGGCTTCACTATGTGCATCAGGAGGGCAGGCAGGTGTATCGCTATGCGGTCAGCAAGCTCTACAAACTGTGCAGGACCCTGCTGGAGCGCAATGGGCTGACGGCGGACGACGTGGATCTGATGATCCCCCACCAAGCCAACGAGCGGATCATCACGGCCGTCAATCAGCGGCTCGGTCTGCCTCCGGAGAAGGCTGTGATCAACATCGACCGGTTCGGCAACACCACGGGCGGAACGATCCCGCTGGCGACTCGCGATGCGATCCGGGATGGCCGGCTCAAGAAGGGCGACCTCGTGATGATGGCCGCCGTGGGGGCGGGGTTCACAGCGGCGGTGTCGCTCTGGCGGTGGAGCTTCTGAGGTCGAATCGCGCAGACCGCAGACTGTGAGGCCTTGGTGTCGGGGGTGCAGCCTTGAAGGACCTGCTGATTCTTGCGGGCTTCATGGCGCTGATCCTGATCAGCGGCGTGTTCGCTACCAACCTGTATTGCCAGGTCGCCTACAACCGCTGCCCGGAGTGCCGTAGCCTGAACGCAAAGCGGCGGTCGGATTGCCGCAAGTGCAGCAATCCGCTGCCCTGACGGGCAGGTCTCTAGCCGGGCGGTCCCAAAGGGCGCCGCGCATGCGAGTATTGGATAGTCGACTGGCGGCGGTGTGGTGGTCCTTGGCTCTCTTCGGGCGACTCTGTTTCAGCGCCGCGATATGGTCGCCCACAGGCCGGCCACGGCTCACTTTGTCTGGGACGCTCAGGTCGACTGCGGCACAGGCGGCGCAGGGCTCAAAGCAATTACCCCATTCTCCAGCGGTATAGTAGGGATTAGCCGTGGAGATCTCCATCAAGGGCAAGTACGCGCTGCGCGCAGTCTTCGAGCTGGCGCGCAGTGGCGATCCAGAGCCCATCAAGATCGCTCGCATAGCCTCGGCCCAGCGGATACCCCAAAAGTTCCTCGAAACCATCCTCGCCCAGCTCAAGCAGGGCGGATACTTGGCTTCGCGGCGCGGCGCGGATGGGGGATACTACCTTGCGCGCTCGCCCGACCAAATCACGGTAGGGGAGATACTGAGGCATGTTGACGGCTCGATGCGATCTACGGGGCGGCCGTTTGCGGACGAGCTCGCCGATTCTCCGTTCCCGGAGCTCTGGAGCCGGGTCGAGCGGGCGCTCTCGTCCGTCGTGGACAGGACCACGTTCGCCGACCTCGTGGAGCGCTGGCGCCAGAAGCGCGCCAAGCGCGTATTGAACTGGCAGATCTAGCAGTGGCTCGCGTCTTCTCCGACAATTCCCTCGCCATCGGCAACACCCCTCTGGTGCGCCTGAAGCGCATCACGGACGGGGCCAAGGCGACAGTGCTCGCCAAGGTGGAGGCCCGCAACCCGGCGTTTTCCGTGAAGTGCCGTATCGGCGCTTCCATGATTTGGGACGCCGAGAACACGGGACGGCTCAAGCCCGGAATGGCGCTCGTCGAAGCCACAAGCGGCAACACGGGCATCGCCATGGCGTTCGTCGCAGCGGCGCGAGGATACGATCTCCTGATCGCAATGCCGTCCAACTACAGCCTTGAGCGCCGTCGCGTGCTCAAGCTGCTGGGTGCGTCCCTCGAACTCACCCCGGAGGAGGACGGTATGTACGGGGCGGTGGAGCGAGCTGAGGACCTCGCACGCGAGGATCCCAACCGCTACGTGCTGCTCCAGCAGTTCCAGAATCCCGCCAACCCGCGGATTCACTTCGAGACGACAGGTCCAGAGATCTGGAACGACACCGATGGCAACGTGGATGTCCTGGTTGCAGGGGTCGGCACGGGAGGCACCATCAGCGGGGTTTCCCGGTACTTCAAGGAGTCGCGCAAGCACGACATCGTCAGCGTTGCCGTGGAGCCAGAGTGCAGCCCCGTGATACGCCAGCACATGGCGGGCGAGGATCTGTCGCCGGCCATCACGGCGATCCAGGGCATCGGGGCCGGGTTCATACCGGACACGCTGGACATGAGCATGGTCGACCGGGTCGAGGGCGTCGAGGACGACGAGGCAGTCGGGTATGCGCAGCGGTTGGCACGTGAGGAGGGACTGCTGAGCGGCATCTCCTCAGGTGCGGCGGTTGCGGCGGCCTGCAGGCTGGCCAAGGAGCCAGAGTACGAGGGCAGGACCATCGTCGTGATCCTGCCCGACGGTGGAGAGCGCTACCTGAGCAGCGTCCTGTTCAACGGCGTCGGCTGACCACGGCCTAAGCTTTATAGGCGGCAGGCATGGCACTGGTCAACATCCAATCCGCCTCGCGTCGCCGCACTGTCCAGCGTCTGCCGCCCTGGCTCGTCAAGCCCGCGACAAACTTCGGTGCCGTGCACGACCTGAAGGTCGATCTGCGTCGACGTGGACTGCACACGGTCTGCGAGTCGGCGCGCTGTCCAAACATGCACGAGTGCTTCTCGCGCGGGACCGCGACGTTCATGATTCTCGGCAACACCTGCACTCGCAGTTGCGGGTTCTGCGCTGTGCCGCAAGGGCAGCCGGGATCGCTCGATCCGCGCGAACCGGACCAGGTCGCTGAGATGGCCGCCGAGATGGCACTGAGGCACGTCGTGATCACGAGCGTCAATCGCGACGACCTGCCAGACGGAGGCTCCAGACACTTCGCTGACACCGTCCGCGCCGTCAAGAGAGCGCTTCCGGATGCTCATGTTGAGGTCTTGGTGCCGGACTTCCTCGGAGATTTTGCAGCGGTTGCACGCGTTCTGGCCGCTGGCTGCGACATCTTCAACCACAACATGGAGACCGTCAGCCGGCTGTATCGGAGAGTCAGGCCGCAGGCAGTCTACGAACGGTCACTCGAAGTCCTGCGGTTTGCTGCCGACGCAATGCCACGAATCCTCACGAAGTCCGGTTTCATGCTGGGTCTGGGCGAGGAAGAGAGCGAGGTCCATACGTTGCTGCAGGATCTGCGCGACGCCTCGACCGATGTCGCAACCATCGGACAGTACCTCCAGTCGCGACGCAACCGCCTGCCCGTCGAGGAGTTCGTGCCTCCCGCCGTGTTCGATCGGTATCGCGACTACGGGCTCGCTCTCGGGTTCAAGTCCGTTTTCAGCGGGCCGTTTGTGCGCAGCTCCTACATGGCGGAGTCTGTCGAGACCGACGTTCTGCTGGGTCGATGAAGTTCGATCTGGCCCACTTGCGGGCTGCCGTGCCGTGGGTGTCCGCCGCCGTATCGGGTCTTGCCCAGGTGGCGGTGTTCCCGCGCATCGACTGGGCTTGGCTCGCTCCGGTTTGCGTGATTCCGTTGCTGATCGTGCTGCCAGGGAGGCCGTGGAAGGAGCGGCTTCTGCTGGGCTGGGTGTCAGGAGCCATCTTCTGGGGCGGTACCTGCTACTGGATCTACCCCGTCATGCGCGACTACGCGTCGATCACGCCTGTAGTCGCTGCAGTCCTGTTCATCCTGTTCTTCGCGATCATGGCGCTCCACATGGGCGCGTTCGCAGCGCTCGCAGGTCCGCAATTGACCGGGTGGCGTGCATTTCTGGCGGTGCCGTTTCTGTGGGTGGCCATCGAGGGCAACTACCAGTACGCCGGCTTCACGTGGATGCAGATCGGGAACGCGTCGCTGGACTTTCCCGTGTCCCATCTGCTCAGGCTCGCGCCCTGGACGGGCATATACGGTTCGTCCTTGGTGTTTCTACTCGTGAACGTGGCCATCGCGACCGCTCTGATCCGGCGGTCGCCCAGACCGCTGGTCGCTCTCGTTACGCTGGTCGCTCTGGTTGCGCTGCCTCCACTGCCAGACGACCGCCCCGCCGCGCAGAAGGCGCGATTGGTGCAGCCAAACGTCCATCCGGATCTGCTGCGCACAGACTGGCCCAGAACGCAGGGCACCGCGCATCTCGAACGGATGCAGGCGATGTCAACATCTGACCCCACTGACGGACCACGCCCCTCCCTGGTCGTATGGCCGGAGTACCCGGTCGCTGCGTACTTCTACGAAGACGCCGCGATGCGCTCCTTCTTGGAGCGTGTCGCCAGGAAGTCTGGCGCGGCGTTCGTATTCAACACGGTCACGTTCGAGGACGGAGACCGCATGCGGCCCCGCAACTCCTCCATCACACTTGACGGCGCCGGCGCGGTGAAGTCGCTCTACTCGAAGATGCACCTGGTGCCGTTCGGCGAGTTCGTGCCGTGGCCATTCCACTACTTCGTGGAGAAGGTGACGATGCAGGCCGGTCGGTTTCGCCCGGGCTCCGAGATCGTTGTCGCGGACATCGGCGAAGGCCGGATCGGGACGTTCATCTGCTACGAGTCAGTCTTCGGCCGCTCGATCCGTCGCTTCGTGGCCGACGGCGCCGAACTATTGGTGAACATCTCGAACGACAGCTGGTATGGCCGCAGCGCGGCCAGGGAGCAGCATCTCCTGATCGCCCGCATGCGGGCCGTCGAGAACGCCCGCTGGCTCCTCCGCGCGACGAACGACGGCGTCACATCCGCAATCAGCCCGTCGGGACGTGTCGTGGCCTCCTTGCCCTCGTACGTGCAGGACTACGTCGACGTGCCGTTCGAGTATCGAGACGACAGGACCGGCTACGTGCGTTTCGGGGAGTGGTTCTGGTGGCTGTCCGTTGTGGTTTCCGCGGCATTCCTAGGAATGATGGGCGCCCAGTTGCGGCGCAAGCGCTAGAGGGGCTGCCGGGCGAAGGCCTCGTTGACGTCGGGGTCCAGGCCAAAGGGCCTCTGCAATAATCAAGTCGGATGTGGCGGCCATGGTCGTTGACGCACTGCAGCGGGAGTTTGAGGAAGTGCGCGAGCGCGCACACGTAGTACGGGGGTATCTTTGACGCTGCAGAGGCACGCAGGCATCTAGCTGCACTAGAAAAGCGGATCGCCGATCCAGCGTTCTGGAACGACACCTACAAGAGCCAGGCGGTGCTGCGTGACCGCAAGCGGCTTGCCCGTATCGTCGAGACCGACGAGGGCATCGCGGGCGCTGTTTCGGATCTTGAGGCCTTCCTCGAGCTGGCCATGGAGGGCGAGCCCGTCGAGGAGGAATGCAGCACTGAACTGAAGTCGCTGTCAGATCGCCTCGAACGGATCGAGACTGAGTCTCTGCTGAGCGGTGAGCAGGACCATTCCAACGCGATCGTCACGCTCAACGCCGGCGCGGGCGGTACCGAGGCACAGGACTGGGCGAAGATGCTGCAGCGCATGTATTTGCGCTGGGCCGAGCGACACGGGTTCAAGAGCGAGATCTCGGACATGCAGGACGGGGAGGAGGCCGGCATCAAGTCGGCCTCGATGATCCTGCGGGGCGACAACGCGTACGGTCTGATGCGGTCGGAGATCGGCGTGCACCGGCTGGTCCGGATCTCGCCATTCGATTCGAATGCGAGGCGCCACACGTCCTTTGCCTCGGTCTTCGTGTACCCGGAGATCGAGGACGAGATCGAGATCGACATCCGTCCCGACGACCTGCGCATCGACACCTACCGGGCGAGCGGGGCAGGCGGTCAGCACGTCAACATGACCGACTCGGCCGTGCGCATCACACACCTGCCGACCAACATCGTGGTGCAGTGCCAGAACGAGCGTTCGCAGCACAAGAACAAGGCGACTGCCATGAAGATGCTGCGGGCGCGCCTCTACGACCTTGAGCTGCGCAAGAAGAAGTCGGAGACAGAGGAGATCGAGTCCTCCAAGATGGGCATCGACTTCGGCAGCCAGATCCGCAACTATGTCCTGGCGCCGTATCGGCTGGTCAAGGACCTGCGCACCCAGGTCGAGATGGGCAACGTCGAACGGGTCCTGGACGGCGACATCGACCGGTTCATGCACGCGTACTTGGTCTATGACATGACGGGCCAGACCGGTGCGAATCGTGGATAATCGGACCGGCTAGCAGGATCCCCGACACAGATGCTGTCCTCCAGGTTGAACGGCCTAGACCACCTCTCGCGACGCGCCATGCTTGCGCTGACTGCGGGAGCGCTGGTGCCCGATCTTGCGGGTGCGGAGGGCGACGGGTTTCGCGGCGTCTTCCCGATCGTGGCAACTCCCTACGACGAATCCGGTGCCGTCGACCTTGAGACGCTGGCGAAGGAGATTCGCTTCCTCGACCGCGCCGGTGTCCACGGGGTGGTCTGGCCGCAGTTGGCAAGCGAGTACGCTCTGCTCACGTTTGAGGAGCGCATCGCGGGCGCTGAGGCGATCGTCACCGCGGCCAAGGGATTGCGGCCAAGGGTCGTGATCGGCGTGCAGGCTTCCGACACCGAGACGGCCGTGCGCTACGCCAAGCATGCCCGGTCCATTGGATCCGACGGGATCATCGCCCTGCCGCCGCGCAAGCAAGACCAGAGAGAATTCGACCTGGCCGCCGTGGCGGACTACTACGCTGCGGTTGCCGAGGCGGGCGGCCTGCCGATGTTCATGCAGTCCATGGGCAACATGAGCGTGGAGTTCGTGGGGCGGATGGTGAGGGGCGTCCCGAACCTACGGTTCGTCAAGGACGAGGCGGGGCATACCCTGACCCGCTTGACCGAGCTGCAGAACTTGCCTGGCGCGAGCCGTCCCGTGTCATTCACGGGTGGCCACGGACGCACGTTCATTGAGGAGATGTCTCGCGGCTCGGCTGGCACGATGCCGGCTGCGTCATGGGTGGACCTGTACGTGCGCGTGTGGAACCTCTGGCAGGCTGGCCACCGCAACGAAGCCATCGACATGTTCGCCAAGTGCCTTCTGCTCATCACGCGGGCTACGGCGCATGGGCTGCCTGCGCTTTCCTACGTGCTCCACCTGCGAGGGGTGTTCCCGAACTGGAAAGTCCGTACCGCCGGAGCGCGACCTCTCGACCAGCATGCCCGCAAGGCGCTGGAAGAGACGCTGGAGTTCGTGCGGCCGTACCTGGTGGCCCAACTCCCCTGATGCCCACCGTGGGCGGCGGGAGTGCCATTGCCGCCGTTGCGTTCTGGAAGGGGGCGCCTTCTAATGGTCAGATGCGCAAACTGATCCTTCTGACTTGCGGCCTTCTCTGGGTTTCGGCGGGCCACGCCGCGGTGACGAGCGTCGAAGTGTCCTCGCGGGCCACGGTGGCGGGAGGCAAGGCCTTTGGCGTGGTTGGCCCTTACGAAGGCATCCGCGGCACCATCCGATTCGCCGTCGATCCCTCGAATCGTGCGAATCGCATCATCACGGACATCGACCACGCTCCGCGCAATTCCGACGGCAGGGTGGAGTTTTCGACGGAATTTTTCCTGCTCAAGCCGGTGGACACCGCGCGTGGAAACGGTGCGCTTGTGTACGAGGTCTCGAACCGCGGCCGCAAGGGCATGCTTGGGTTCTTCAGCTTCGGCGCTGGCTCGCTCGAGCCCGAGGAGGAGCGCCACTTCGGCGACGGCTACCTAATGGAGGAGGGCTACACGCTGTTGTGGCTCGGTTGGCAATTTGATCCGCCACTGAATCCCGGACTGCTGCGCCTCACGACACCAAAGGCGACGAACAACGGCAAGCCGATCCGTGGGCTGGTGCGCAGCGACTTCGTGGTGCGGGACCGGGTCTACTCGAACTCCCTAGCGGACCGGAGCCACGTGCCGTATCCCGTAGCGGATCCTGACGCCGAGGGAACCGTCATGACGGTCCGGGACCGCGCGGACGGTGAGCGTCGAATGATTCCGCGTGGCAAGTGGCAGTTCGCCCGCATGGAGGGTGGCAAGCCCGTGTCCGACAAAGGGTCTGTCTACCTGGAGGGCGGGTTCGAGCCCGGGAAGATCTACGAGGTCGTCTACGTTTCCGAGGGACCCCCGCTGGTCGGACTGGGTCCGACCGCGGTGCGTGACACAGTGTCTCATCTCAAGTACCGGGGATCGAGCGACCTTGGCATTGGTGGCGACACGATTGACCGCGCAATCGCCTTCGGCATCTCGCAGAGCGGGAGGTTCCTGCGCACGTTTCTCTACTACGGCTTCAACGAGAACGAGGACGGCAAGATCGCCTTCGACGGCGTCATGTCGCACGTCGCCGGCGGCGGGCGTGGCAGCTTCAACCATCGCTTCGCGCAGCCGTCCCGCGATGCGCATCCCTTTCTGAACTTCCTCTATCCGACGGACATCTTTCCCTTCACGGACCGGGAGCAGGCCGAGCCTGGAACGGGCCGCAAGGACGGCATTCTGACCCACAGGCTTCCGCGGGAGTACTGGCCCAAGGTCTTCTACACGAACTCCTCGTACGAGTACTGGGGCCGGGCCGCCTCGCTGATCCACACTGACGTGGCTGGCAAGGAGGACATCGAGCTCTTCGACAACGTGCGCATCTTCCTGTTCTCGGGTGCCCAGCACGGTCCGGCGTCGTTTCCTCCCTCGGTTTCGATCGGGCAGCAGCCGGCCAATCCGCTGGACTTTCGCTGGTCGATGCGGGCGCTTCTGTCCGCCATGAACGACTGGACGGCAGGTCGGGGCGACCCGCCGGATAGCCGGTACCCGCTCATCGAGGACGGCACGCTGATCTCCGCCGAGGAACTGGAGTTCCCGGCAATTCCGGGTGTGCAGACATCCTCCCGCGTGCACCGCGCCTACCGTGCAGACTACGGTCCGAAGTTCCTGTCCGAGGGCGTCGTGACCAAGGAGCCGCCCGAGGTTTCAGGGGCCTATCCGATCCTCATTCCTTCGGTTGACAAGGATGGCAACGAAGTCGCCGGCGTGCGGATGCCGGACCTGCAGGTGCCCTTGGCGACCTACACAGGCTGGAACCTGTTCAACGAGAAGGCCGGACCCACGGACGAGATCTCGTCCATGGTCGGCTCGTACATCCCGTTCGCCTTGACCAGAGAGGAGCGCAAGGCCTCGGGGGATCCCCGCCCATCCGTGGAGGAGCGGTATGCCAACAAGGCCGAGTACCTCGGCAAGGTTGCCGAGGCTGCCATGCCGATGATTCAGGATGGTCTGATTCTCGAGCGGGACCTGGCCGCGCTCCTGCGCAACGCCGGCAACCACTGGGACTATCGCACGAGCAAGCGCTGACGGAGGCAGTCCGGGATGCATTCAGCGGTCACCGCGGACCGCCCCGGTCGACGTTTCCGGTTTCGTGCTCAGCAGGACCGTGGAGGTCGAGGGGGCACCAGTTTCGGGTCGGCACGGGATCTTCGCCCGGAACGGCGTGCGGCTTGTTGCCAGAAGTTCCTGGGCTGATATCGAGGACTGCAGCAGGCCGTGCCTGCAATGCGTCGGTCTTTGCTGGATGTAGTGCGCCGCCTCGTGCGCAGCAACTCGCGCCAGCGCCCGCCCGACTGCCTCGCCGGAATTGGGGTTGCCGACGAACCGCACGATCGGGCCGTAGAAGACCTTCAGGCGCGGTTCAATCCGCTCGTTCCGCCTGTAGGCCAGACCGAGAACTCCCTCAAGCCCCTCCGGAGGCTCCTCGAGGATTTCGAGCTGCACGCGTCCTGCGTTCGAAGGGCACTCACCGAAGTCCATCCGTGCGCCCTGCGTGTGCATCACGGCACGGAACTCCCGCAGCATGGCGGCGCGCAGCGGTGCGTTGAGCATCTCCTCTGTGTCGTGAACACATACCGTCCAGCGGCCTTGCAGTATGGATGGCAGCAGCAAGAAGGCAAGCAGGACCGTCCATACATTAAGCATTGGTTAATTTCTTAATCAGAATGCAGCAATGCACTGAGGCCGTCAAGCAGACTGAGCTGCGATCGGGCATCCGCAGCGGACGCCTTCGCAGGAGGATTGCGAACTAGGAACGGGGGACGGGCACGGTTGCCATGTCGACGGTGCTCATGTCCGGCGGGCAACCCCGAAGTGATGCAGGGCGTTGCGCATCAAGGCCTGCATCTTTGGGTCCGCTGAGAGAGCCCATCCGCCCGCGATGCAGCCCGCGTGGAACACCTTGCCACCTTGGGGCCGCTCCCAGTAGGTCATTTCGGCGAAGACACCGTGATCCAGTGGCTCCCAGCGCCCGAAGTAGTCGATGCCACGGCGCTTCGGGTCGACGACTTTGGCTAGAGGAACAATGCCCGCAGGGTCGCCGGGCACACTGAAGTTCCCTTGGTGCTGCTTGGTGATGGCCCGTATCAGGCTCGGGCGCACGTCGGACTCATGCCCCCCAGCGAGTGGCGGTCCGCCGTCCGGCCCCGACCCGAACGAGTCGCCCTCGCTCAGGTCCACTGACTCGGGCTCTCGGAACAGGAAATGGTCCGCACTGACCACCTCGTAGGTCCCGAAGTGCTGCGAGTTGATCGGCCACCATCCGATGCACTCCAGGCCTAGGAGCTTCCACGCCGGCATCCCGCAGAATCGCATCAGGCTGCCACGGCGCCCGTCATGGCTGTGGAAGATCTCACCGATGTCCGCGCCCTCGCGTCCGCCGATGTCGACGCCGTGCTTGCGGCATTCCATGGCAGTCCCGTCGTCGTCGTAAGACACCCGCCAGAACATCGTGTTGCCACTCATCACGATCACGGCTCCTCCGTCGCGGAGGAATTTGTCCACAGCTTGGTAGGACTCAGCGGACCAGTACTCGCTGTGTCCGTTGATGACCGCAACCTTGTGGCCGTCGAGCAGCTCCGGATCAATATGCAGGTCGTGGTCGCTGGCCACGTCGTAGTCGTATCCGTTGTCCTCCAGCCAGTGGTGTGCGAACAGTTCGCCCCGCATCAGATGGCTGTAGTTGAGGTCGTCTGTGTCCAGACTGAACACCACCTCTGGACCTGCGACTGGCCACGGTAGCTTCATGCCAATCGCATAGGTCGGCTGGCCATGCGTGTGGTTCCGGTAGCAGCAGTAGGCTGGCGCCCTGGGGTGGGCGTTGTCCTGCCCCGTGGTCTCCCAGAACGGCTCTACGGAGTTCACGGCGAACGGGGTCGAGCTGTACGCCTGCCATGTGTTTGTCGAGCACAGCATCAGGATCGGAGCCTTGGGACGGTCGGTCGGTCGGCGGACTAGGAAGGTCACGTCGTAGTGGAGCCGCTTGCTCTCGCGTCGAAACGCGAACCGGCCTGTGTAGACGCCGGACTTGGCATCTGCCGGAATCCCAACCGAGTGCACTACCTCCCAGCGGCAGTCGTAGAGGTCGTCCGACGCAAGGCGCAGTCCGTGACCTCGCTTCGGGTCCGATGACGGATCGTAGTCCCCGTACCGAGGGACGCTGGCGGCATCAAAGGATGGGCCGCCGATCATCCACGTGGCCCGGTTCACGATGGTTCCGTGATGCTGGCCGGAGATGTCCCGCACACGTGAGCCGCTCTCCTCGTCGAGCGGCCAGCAGGCAACCACCCCGGAGGATGGGGCAGCGAGGGCGCGTGCCTCGTGGCGAGCCCTTATCTCCCGGGCAGTGATCGCCCTGTCGTAGATCGCAGGCATCGCGATGTCCGCGTCAAGGAAGGCCGTTGCCGCGCCATCCGCACCGCAGGCCCCCAAACGTATGGGTATGTTGCCGGGGTCGAGGCTGCCCGCCTGCCTCCAGCTCCCTTGAAAGGCCCCGTCCACAAACAGCTCGACAATCGCGCCGTTCCAGGAGAGAACGACGTGCCGCCACCTGCGTTCATGAAGTGCCACGTGTGCCACGCGTCTCTTGCCCAACAGGAACTCGATCCAGCCCCCGCGGGACACGAACAGGCCGAAACCGGAGTCCCCGTCGCACGCAGTGACGATGCCCTGGCGATCTGAGGATCCCCACCGCCGGACCCACGTCTCGATCGACAGCGCCTCGAGTCGCTCTCCTGCAAACCCTCCCTCCACGTGCACGTACGATCCGGGATGAATCGGCTGGACGGCTGGACGGCGCTCTCTCAGCGTCGCGATCCTCTCCTCGCTGGCGGTTCGAGAGACGATGAGTTCGTACGGGGTGTCGCTGCTCACGCGGAAGTTTGCGGATTCACCTGCAGCCAGGCTTCGCTGCACGTATGCATGCACTCCCGGAACGGAGACTTCGTCGTGAGCGGGGATGCCGCCTGCCGCCCGAGATGGTTTCGCTGAGGTCGCTGCGGTGATGCCGACGGCTGTCTGCTGCAGGAATCGTCGCCGCCCGATGCGTGACACATCGGCGATTGTATAGCTGCCTTGGGTCCAAGGATGGACAGCTGCGGCCGAAACTCAGCGGCAGACGCTGCGGTGTGGTCTAGAAGAGTCCCTCGACCTGACCGTCGTCACCGAGGCCGATGGTTTCTGCCGAGGGCTTGCGCGGCAGACCGGGCATGGTCATCATTGCGCCGCAGATGGCAACCACGAACCCTGCGCCTGCGGACAAACGAACCTCCCGGATCGGTAGGTTGTGGTCGACGGGTGCGCCGAGCAGCTTCGGGTTGCTCGTGAAGCTGTAAGGGTTCTTGGCCATGCACACTGGCAAGGAACCATATCCGGCATCCTCCCACTTGCGCAGCTGTCGGCGAACGCTTGCTGCGGCCGTGATGCCGCTGGACCGATAGATCCGGCGCGCGATCGATTCGATCTTCTCGATCAGTGGGGAATCGTCCGGATAGAGGGGCTGGAAGTTCCCGCCACACTCGACCGTCTCGATCACGCTATGCGCCAGCTCCTCCGTTCCAGCCGAGCCATCGGCCCAGTGCGTGCAGGGAATGGCCTCCGTTCCCATCGCCTGCGCATAGGATTGGATGGCTGCGACCTCCTCGTCGCTGTCGGCGCTGAAGCGATTGATGGCGACCACAGGCGGTACACCGAACTGCTTCACGTTCTCAATGTGGCGTCCGAGGTTGACGCAGCCCCGCTCCACCGCTGCGACGTCCGTGGCGCCGAGTTCGTCCTTCGTGGCGCCGCCGTTCATCTTCACGGCTCGCACCGTTGCGACGATCACTGCCGCCTGCGGGTCGAGGCCGGCCTTGCGGCACTTGATGTCGAAGAACTTCTCGGCGCCTAGATCCGCTCCGAAACCAGCTTCGGTTACAACGTAGTCGGCAAGCCTCAGTGCCGTCTTGGTCGCGATCACCGAATTGCATCCGTGCGCGATGTTCGCGAACGGTCCGCCGTGCACGAAGGCGGGGTTGTTCTCGAGCGTCTGCACTAGGTTGGGCTGCATTGCCTGCTTCAGCAGCACCGTCATCGCGCCATTGGCGTTGAGTTCGTGGCAGTGCACAGGCGAGCGGTCCCGTCGATACGCAACCACAATCTTTCCGAGCCGTCGTTCGAGGTCGCGCAAGTCTTCCGCTAGGCACAGGATGGCCATGATCTCGGAAGCTGCTGTGATGTCGAATCCGGTTTCTCGAGGGAACCCGTTCGGGATGCCGCCAAGAGAGCAGGCGATCTGGCGAAGCGCGCGGTCGTTCATGTCCATGACACGCCGCCAGACGACGCGTCGCACATCGATGCCGTCCTTGCTGCCCCAGTAGACGCTGTTGTCGATCATCGCGGCCAGCAGGTTGTGGGCAGCGCCGACGGCATGGAGATCCCCCGTGAAGTGAAGATTGATGTCCTCCATGGGCACCACTTGTGCGTAGCCGCCGCCTGCCGCACCGCCCTTCATGCCGAAGCACGGGCCGAGGGATGGTTCCCGCAGGCAGATGGCTGCTCGCTTGCCAAGCCGGTTCATGGCGTCCCCGAGCCCGACGGTCGTGGTGGTCTTGCCTTCTCCGGCGGGCGTGGGGCTCACTCCGGTGACAAGGATCAGCTTGCCTCTGGGCCTGTCCGCGATGGACTCAATGAAGCTGTCCGATAGCTTGGCCTTGTCGTTGCCGAACGGCAGCAGAGCCTCGGCTGGAATGCCGAGCCGTGCGGCGACGTCGTGTATGGGTCGCAAGCTTGCGGCGCGTGCGATTTCGATGTCGGTCGGCGAAGAGTTCATTGGCGAGCTTCTCGGCTCAGGCTGGGAGTGCGTCTATGGGGTTTTTCGGATGAACTGGGTTGTTGGAATCCTCGCCTCGTGCGTTGACTAGACATGCGGACGCTCCAATTCCCGTGCTCTGCGTGCGCCATTAGACCATGAGCGGCGGTGATGTGAATGGGAAGTGAGCCGGGCGGACCGTGACCGTTGCGAGAGTCGCGGCCGATGCGCAAAGGGTTGCCAAGCGAACACTGGCTGGGGGCCGTGAGGTCTGGCCGCCCGCTTTGGCAGCGCTATGGTTGATCGGGGGCGTAATCGAGGGCGATGTAGAGCGCCTTGGTGGCATCCACATCGCCGGGAGCCTTTTCGAGAATTGCTCGCAGTCGCTGCTTTGCCTCCGCCCAGCGTCCCAGGCGACCCAGCGTCAGCGCCGCGTTGCGCTGAAAGTCCAGATTGTCTGGAACCAATTCGGAAGCTCTTTCGTAGCGCTCCAGTGCCAGTCCGAAATCGCCGGCTTTCTCCGCCGCGATGCCCTCGTTGTTGATCTGGCCCGCTTCGTTGAGTTCGGCTTCGCCGCCCGCCTGAGCAGATGCCTCTCTGGCCATGCCCGCGAGTAGATCCCGCGCTTCCTGACCGCTGCCACTTGTCCGCAACGCCCTTCCCAGCGCATAGCCGGCCTCGCGGTTCGAAGGGTCAAGCTGGGTTGCGCGACGGAGAGGCCCGACTGCGGCCTCTGCGTTGCCCCCGCGCAGCAGCTGCTGGCCATAAAGATAGTGCGCCTCGAAGCTGTCCTCCAGATGCGCAACTGCCTTGGCGAGGGCGGCTTCCGCTTCCGCTCCCTTCTCAAGGGCGTAGAGGCAGCGCCCCAGGCCAAGCTGGGCCGGTCCGTAGCTCGGACTGATGTCCGTGGCGGCCCGGTAGTCCTGCGCTGCCGCTTCGGTCTCTTGCAACTGCTCGCGGGCCCTGCCGCGAAGGACATGCAGCCGCAACCGGGATCCGGGGTCCAGCGCGAGTGCAAGCGCCGAAGAGAATCGATCCTCTGCCTGCTCTACTTTTCCGGACAGAGCCAGCGCCAGCGCCAGTCCCTCGTGTGCTGGAGCAAGCTGGGAATCCAGCCACAGGGCCTCTTGAAACGAAGCCTCCGCATCAGCACCCTCACCGAACTGCGACAACGCTTGGCCCAGTGCGAGGTGATTGGCAGGGCTGCCACTGTCTAGCTCCACGGCCCGCTTCAGTGCGGTCAGTGCTGCGGATCGGTGACCTAGCAGTGAATGTGCGATCCCGTTCATGCGGTGTGCGTCCGCATGGGATGGGTTGGCTTCGAGGAAGCTCCCGAGGATCTCCAGTGCGGCGCTCGGGTTGCCGCTGACCAGAAGGTCGGACGCTGTTTGCACTGGGTCGGCTCGGTCATCGCCGACCGCAGCTGCAGCCATCAGGCCCGCGAGGGCAACTGGCGCTAGCCAACGCCAAGGCTTCACTAGGCGCTCAGCAGGGCCACTCACGGATGTCCATGATAAGGAACTGGGCTGAAGCCGCTATGCGTTGAGAGCCGGTTCCGGACGGAGACTCGCACGCGCTAGCGGGGCTGGTCGGTCGAAAAGCGATTCGAACGCTTCCACGTGACCCATGCAAGACCGACCGCGATCCCCGCTGGCGGAATCGCCAAGGTAACGATGCCTCGCTTGAGAGAGTCGATGGCGCGACCCTTCTGAAACCCTGCCGTCTCACGGCACATGGAACAGCCCTGTCCATACGCCATCTGTGGCGTGGAGACCAGTCCGGCTGCAAACAGCCACAGTGCAGCTACGCCGATGCGTGGCCACCGGGGAGAGGTCACGGCCGAAGGTCCGCCAGCCGGAAGCTGTCCGGGAAGAAGTAGCCGCACATGATCAGAATGCATCCCACCGTCGGCACGGCAACGATCCACTTCAGGTGGCCGTGGTCGAAGTGCAGGTGCATGAAGCGCGACATGATCATTGCCGCCTTCACGACGGAGAGCACGATGAGGATCAGCAGCATCACTCCGAGGCTCGCGAGCTGGACGTAGGCGAGCACCACCTCGACCGCGGTCAGCACGAGCAGTCCGATCCAGACCTTGTTGAACATCGGGATGTGCTCGTCAACGTAGGTGGGGTCCGGAGGCAGCACATAGGCTGGCGCCCGCGCACTGGCCGCGGTGCCGCCCCCTGCGGCGAGCGCGGGTACGAACCGCCATGCGAGATACGCGAACGCCGACACGGACATCAGGCCCGCGAATAGCGTCATGAACAGGTTGTCGAGCGTGGCCGCGAACTGGTGGGACATCACCAGCGTGCCCGCGTAGTAGGCGCCCCATGTGCCGAGCACGAGGCAGAAGAGATAACCGATCAAGGACAGCAGCATTGGATACCTCCCTCAGTCGACGCTCGTGGAGAGCAGGTAGATCATGGGGAACACGAACATCCAGACCAAATCGACAAAGTGCCAGTAGAGGCCCGCCACCTCGACGTCCTCGCCCGTGTAGCGCCCCCGTGGGTAGCGCGCCGCGACGACCAGCAGGTAGGCGACGCCCGAAAGGACGTGCACCATGTGCAGCCCTGTTATGGCGAAGAATGTTCCCCCGAACAGCGGCGTGCCGTAGGCGTTGGACCAAGGGTACATGCCCTCGTCGCGCATCAGGTGGATCCACTCGTATCCGTGCAGCACGACGAACGTCGTGCCCAGCACGGCCGTGGCGATGAGCCACTTCACGGTGCTGCGCCGCGCACCGTGGTGGGCGGCGGAAACGGCGTAGACCATTGTCAGGCTGCTGCTGAGCAGTACGAGCGTCATCAGCGTCGAGAAGACGATGGAGGGGTAGAAGTGGAACGGCGTCGGCCAGTCGTTGGCGGCGCGGGCGTAGCTGTAGGCCACCAGGAGGGCGGAGAACGTCAGCGAGTCCGAGACGATGAACAGCCACATCCCCAGCTTCTTGTGGCCCACCGCAAGGGGCGTCCCCCCGCCTTGCCAGGTTGGTTCGGCCGCCACGGCCGCATGCCCTTCGGACATCCAGTTACCTCCAGATCAGCAGCAGTCCCAGGATGTAAATCCAGAGGACGTCCAGAAAATGCCAGTACAGCGCCGCGCCTTCGACGGCTGCCTCCCTCGTCGGCCATGCACGGCGGCTGCGCACGCGCGTCCAGATATAGCCGAGCACCGCGATGCCGCCGAACAGGTGCAGGCCGTGGCCTGCGGTCAGCAGATAGTAGAAGGAGCTCGCTGGATTCGACGCCAGAAATATCCCGCGGTCGACAAGAGCCTGCCAGCCGAGAACCTGGCACGCCAGGAACGCCAAGCCAAGCACGGACGTGACATTGACCCAGCGGCGCAGACCGTCGTCACGGATCGCGACCATCTCGCGACGCGCCCGCTCCATCGTCAGGCTTGAGGCAAGCAGGACGGCAGTGCTGGCGTATAGCACCGGCGGAAGCGAGAAAGGCTGCCAGTCACCGGACAGTCCCTGACGCACCACCATCGCGCTGGTCAGCGCGGCGAAGAACATGCCGATGCCGCCCATGGCGATCCAGACGGCCAGCTTGTAGCGCTGGACGACGCGCCTGTCCGGACCGCCGCCCCAGCCGCCTTCCTCGGCGGGCGGAAGAGTGACGAATCCGCCGCCGCCCTCCTTGGGCGACGGTCGAGTCTCGACCGATGTGACAGTCGCCGCCATGGCTCTAGTCCCCGCTGGCTGGCGCTGGCTTGGCTCCGAACACGGCTTCGTCCGTGTTGCACTGCATCGCGAAGTCGCGTTTCGCGCCCGGCAAGCTGAAGTCGTAGGATCCGCGGTAGACCGTCGGCACCTTGCCGCCGAAGTTGTCGTGCGGCGGGGGAGTCGGGATGGCCCACTCGAGTGTGGTCGCCTCCCACGGGTTCTCCGCGGTGCACACCTCGCCCTTGTAGAGGCTGCGAATCAGGTTGAAGAGGAACAGGAACTGGATCAGGACCGTTACGACGGCGGCCACTGTGATGAACATGTGCAGCTGCGCGGCGTGGCCGGCGTCGACGAGATAGTCCACGCCTGTGATCTCTGCGTAGCGCCGCGGGTGCGGCAGCATGCCCAGGTAGTGCATGGGCCCGAAGATCGCGTATACGCCGATGAACGTGACCCAGAAGTGGATCTTGCTCATGGTCTCGTCCATGAGACGGCCGAACATCTTCGGGAACCAGAACGTCAGTCCTGCGAACATGCCGAAGATCGCGGCCACGCCCATGATCATGTGGAAGTGCGCCACGACGAAGTAGGTGTCGTGGAAGTAGAGGTCGATCGTCGGCTGTCCAAGGAAGATCCCCGAGAGGCCGCCCGAAACGAATAGCGAGACGAAGCCGATGGCGTACAGCATCGGCGAGGTGAAGCGGATCTTGCCGCCCCACATCGTGCCGATCCAGTTGAATGTCTTGATGGCCGACGGCACGCCGATGCACATCGTCAGGATCGAGAAAACGAACGCCGAGTAGGGGCTCATGCCGCTGACGAACATGTGGTGGCCCCAGACCACGAATCCAAGCCCGCCGATCGCGGCGATCGCGTAGACCATCGCCTTGTAGCCGAAGACAGTCTTGCGGGCGAAGGTCGACAGGACATGCGACGTGACGCCCATGCCCGGAAGAATGGCGATGTAGACCTCGGGATGGCCGAAGAACCAGAACAGGTGCTGCCAGAGGATCGGCGAGCCGCCAGAGTGGTCGATCTGCTTGTCGCTGACGAGCAAGCCGGCGGGGACGAAGAAGCTGGTGCCCACGTTCCGGTCCAGCAGAAGCAGGACGCCCGCCGCCAGCAGGACGCCGAACGCCAGCAGACCGAGGATGGCGGTGACGAACCAGGTCCAGCAGGTGAGCGGCAGACGCATCATGGTGAGGCCCTTGGCCCGCAGGTCCAGAGTCGTCACGATGAAGTTCAGCGCACCGAGCAGTGAGGCGATGCAGAAGACCGCGATGGACGCGACCCAGAGGTCCTGTCCCATGCCCTGGACCGTCGCTTCCGGCACTGCGCTGAGTGGCGGGTAGCCGGTCCAGCCAGACATCGGCGCTCCGCCCTCGACAAAGAACGCCGCCATCAGGAGCAGGAACGAGACGAACGTGGTCCAGAACGACAGCATGTTCAGCCTCGGGAAAGCCATGTCGGCCGCGCCGATCTGGATGGGCAGGAAGTAGTTTCCGAACCCTCCCTGTGGGGCTGTGGTGAGCACCATGAAGACCATGATCGTGCCGTGCATGGTGAGCATCGCCAGATAGAACTCCGGCGTCATCACGCCGTCCGGCGCACCGATCGGGAACAGTGTGCCGAGCAGCGGCAACGAGGTCTCCGGCATGATCAGACGCAGGCGTACGAGGATGCTGAGGAACATCCCTACGAACACTGCTGCGACTGCCAGCATCAAGTACTGGATCCCGATCACCTTGTGGTCGACCGAGAAGATGTACTTCGAGATGAAGCTCTTCGGCTCGGGGTGGCGGTGCACCTCCGTGTATTCGCCGACCTCCGGAGAAACCTGCACTTCAGTCATGAACGTTCGTCCTCAAGTGTTCGGAAGGGCTGTCACTACAGGTAGGATGCCTGTTCCTCGATCCAGGCGTTGTAGTCCTCTTCGCTGACCACGTGAAGGTAGGTGCGCATCTTGTAGTGACCGAGACCGCAAAGCTCGGAGCAGACCACTTCGTACTTTCCTTCCTTGTCTGCCTTGAACCGGAGCTTGCCCACCAAGCCGGGCACGGTGTCGAGCTTGATGCGCATCTCCGGCACGAAGAAGTTGTGGAGCACGTCCTTGGACTTGAGCACAACCTCCACTTCGCGGTTGACGGGCACCATCATCTCCGAGGTCATGATGTCGTCCGCGCCCCCGGGAGCGCTGCGGTCCACGCCAACAGGGTTGCCGCCCGCGTCGTCGACCAAGTCGATGTTCGTTGGCCCGAACTGGTCGTCTGCGCCGGCGTAGCGCATGTTCCACACGAACTGCTGGCCGGTGACCTCAACGATCAAGCGATCCTCCGAAGGTTCCATCGACTTCTGCTCGATGAAACGCGTCTCCGCCCATACGCCGTAGCCGAAGACGGTCAGCATGATGAACAGGACGGCGGCTGCGACTGTCCAGAGCAACTCCAGGAAGTTGTTTCCGTGCGAACTGTCGGCCGGCTCGTCGCGGTCGCTCCCGTAGCGCCAGACCGCATAGGCGAGAGCGCCCTGCGCCAGCAGGAAGATGATCCCCGTGGCGACAAGGGTGATCATGAACGCCCCGTCGATTTGTCGAGCGACCTCCGTGATCGGTTCTGGCATCCACCACGTCTGCGTGATGAACGGGATGGCCATTGCCACCGTGAGGACTAGTACGACGATTGCCGTCAGGAGACCCATGAGAGGATTCGACCTCGCGTGAATTAAGGGAAAACGCAGAACGCCGCGAAACCTGCTAACGCCGCTTTCGTGCTAGTGGGAATCCACAGTGTAGCAGCCAGCGCGTAACCCCTCCTATGCGTTCGACTCGGCGATTGACACGGCTGGGCGGAAGGAGAGGCTGTGGCGTCGGAAAGGGAGGATGGTCGCCTGAGTTCGACGACACCGTGTTCCACCGGTTGCTGGGCCGCATTGGTCCCACGGATCCTGAATCGGTGCATCATGCGCTCGGGGAGATCTGACGGATGCCGGGGCACAGCAGCGCAGCGCAGCTCGATGAAATGGCAGCCAGAGTGGCCGCTGGGTATGAAGAGATAGCAGCTAGCCTGGCCGAGCAGAACGCCAAGATCGAATCCCTGTGCAGGCTCGTTGTAGGCGGCTGCGCCCTGTTCGGCTTCCTCGCCGTGCTGCGGCATCTGCTCGACTGAAGAGCGCGGGCCAAGACCGCCGCGGAAACGCCCGCACGGCGGATGTGCAGCTGGCAGAACCAGAGTTCGAGCCCTTCGAGGAAGCTCGCTCCGGCTGGATTCGCCCGCACGGGAGGTGCTGAGAGCTACGAGAATCGCGCGGCAGCTAATCTGACGCCCCAACGCCTGTCGGACTGGGTGGCCCGAGAATCGCCTGCGCGGCCGGCAGTCGCGTGAGAACGCACGTTTTGCGGCATGGCCTGGAAATCCGGGAGTGTCCGAAATGCATCTGAAACGGGATAGGGAGGCCCGTACGCTTAATGCCGAGGCTCGGGGAGCCGATCGGGGTGAAAGAATGCAGCTGCAGGGGCACGCAGGGCCCTAGTTCCCCAAACTGCATTGCAGTTCGTGCAGGCGTTTGCAGTTGCGGGCCAATGCGACCTGACTCCACTCCCCCTGCACGCCCTCCAGTCCTCGCAGGGAGAAGCTTCGCAGTCCGAGGACCGATTCGACGGTCTGCCTTCTCAGTCCGCATTTCTCCCGGCCTCGGAGGTGCTCGGCTTGCGGGCCATCGTCACCAGCCAGTTCGCCCTAGGCTCCCTAGCCCTGCTGGCCGATGCGGATCGAAGATCGTGCCGCCGCCGCTGGCCCTAGGCTCTCGTCGCCACGCACCGTTGCACGCCCATGGCCTCGGCCTGCTCAACTGCCTCACAGCTCGCCTAGCCGTTGTCGGACAGCACGGCATCCGCCTGCCCCAGCTCCGTCGGGTTCGGCTGCAGCCCCGCCACCAGTTGCCGCTTGGCAGTCGCACTCTGGGCGACTGCCTGACCCACGATCAACCGGCTGCCCTCCGCATCGACGCTCGACTGCGCGTGGTAGACCTGCTGGAATTCGGCCGTCCTGTGCCTGCGCATCCGCCGGGTGTCGGGATCCGTCAGATTGCTCAGCCGCTTCGCCTCCGGCTGCGCATTCCCGTGCGGGGGATCGGGCGTGCGACCCGTGCCGCCTTGTCTCTGATGCGCCGCCCGGTTCCGCTCGCATGCCGCCCGTTCCGCATTAGACCTGACCTCCGCCTGGCCTCCAAGCGCTCCCGCGCTGTCTGCAGCATCTCCTGCAGAAGCTTCCGCATTGCGGTCTCCCGGGACAGCTTCTGCGCGACCGCTGTTCCCTTGTGATCCGCCGGCTCCGGCAAGCCATCGATCTCTATCTCCAGCCGCTCTGCCAATGCCGCGGCTCGCTGGTATCTCAGTGAGCGATGCTTGCTCGCCGATGCAGTCACCTTCGTGCCTTCGATGCGGACCGTCCCCTGCCGCAGCAGCCCCGTCTCCTTGTCCAGCAGCAACTGCGGGAAGCACACGGACACCGTGCCGAAGCTCTCCCGACGGGACTTGGCGAACGTGTCTTGGTCGGGATGCTGGTTGGCGGCGGCGAAGCGCACTCACACATGCGGGCGGGTCGTCCGATTCGATGCGACGAGACGAGAACATGCCGTTTGCCAGCAGTCGATCCGCGGCGCCAGCATTCTGCGCGGACGGCACCGTGCCGAACCCGTTTGCCGTTGGTTCATCCGGAATCCGGCGCTGGCCACATGCTTCATCGCCACCACGACGAAATGCACCAGGGCGTCCTCGGGAGCCAAGTCCCGCATGGCAAGCGGCAACGGAAACCTATCCCATGTTTGCCACCCCATTGCATAAGTCGTTTGCAATGGGGTGGCAAACTTGGGCTATGGCTGCGATCGAAGGGACGAAACTCGGTCACGCTTTCACTCGATCTGTTCTTGAAACGATCTTCAGCGGCCTGTGCTCCAACTTGTCCCATTGTCCTTCCATATGGGACACGGATCCCCTCAGTGCTTCCAATGCCTCTTTCCGGTGCTCAAGTCCGACAGGCTGCTAGGAGTGTGTCGGACTTGACGGCGGGCACGGCCCCGTTCGAATGGGTCCAGCCCGCCATTTTGGGGCAAGCAAGCGGGCAAGAGCCGCGCACGGGCCTGGGGGAGAAGGTATGGATGCCAGAGTTCGACGACACGGTGCTCTACCGACTGCTGGCCCTCATCGATGCGTAATGCAATCGGGGAGATTCGACGGATGGCAGGGCACAACACCGAGGCGCAGCTCAACGCGATGGAAACCAGCCAGGACGCTCGACTTGCAAAGGCGAAGCTGGACAGGACGCGCAGAACTCCAGGATCGACACCCTGCGCTGGTTCGTTGGCGGCTGCTCCGCCTTGCTCGGCGTCTTCCTCGCGCTGCTGCGGCTGTTCGTCTGAAGAGGGCGGACCAGGACAGCTCCGGGAACGCCCGCGCGGCGGACGTGTAGCTGGCAGCAACTAAGGATCGAGCTCGCTCGAGAAAGTCCGCTCCGGCTGGATGCGCCCGCATGGGAGGCGCTGAGAGCTACGAAAATCGCACGGCAGACAATCTGACGCCCCTGACCCACCGCCGAGCGGTTCGGGGCGATTCTGGGGAGCGGGCATCCCGGGCGGCTGCCGAGGGCCCGGCGGCCGCAGCGGTCGTTGGTGCAGCGGGGGTCGAGACCGCCAGTTCCGACGTGGGCGTCGAGCAAGCGCTTGCCGATGTGGGTCCCGGCAACTGCGGCAGGCTTGGCGTCGGTCTTTTCTGCGTTCCTGTTCCTTGGTGGCTCGGGCCCATGCCCAATAAACCGTTCAGGGTGCGCGGGAACGGGAGCGACGGACCGACTAGGCTGCGAAGTTCGAGATGATGCGCATTCAGGGCGTTTGAGGGAAGTGACAGGGATTCCGGTGACAGTCCACTGCAAGCTGGCCAGTGTCCCCTTCGGCGATGCGCCGCCTGTCGTCGACGCCGGCCTGGTCCTACGGCATCTGACGGTGTCATGGCGCAGGGCCTATCGGGCGGCAGCGCAGTCAGCGGACGCCGCCACTGCGGCTCTGGGCACGCCCCACTGGAAGAACCCGCACTTCCATGGCTCACGTAATGTGCTTGCTCGGAAAGATTGAATGAGTCCTTGGCTCGCTGAGCCGTGTTGGCAGCCGCCATGACGATGGCCACGTCGGAAGAGCCGATGACTATAGGCGGTCACACTTGGCGTACTGTACGGGTACCGAGGTGACTCTGTCGACTCGACTCCATTCTCACCGCAGGACCTCAGGTGCGATAATGTCCACTTAGTGGTCTGGTTCGGCGGCTCAGAATCGGAACGCATCTTGGATTGCGATCGATTTCCCGCTTGGCAGCAGAGATTCATCTTCTGGCGCGGGCGGTGGCCACGGTCTTGTAGGACTCTTGGGCTTCGCCCTCCTACTGCCTTCAATCGTCGTGCGGTGACAGAAGCTGGATTGCATCAGACAGCGCTAGATTGATGGAGCTGTCGAGAGACTCGAAGCGGGCCGCATGCCGTCGGACACGGGTCGTAATGCGGTAAACCCAAACCCTAGCGAGGATGATGTGGCAATTCAAAACAAACGACTCTACTTAGAACTTCAAAGCCGCGTCATCGAGCATCTCGGAATCCAGATGTACCAGAGCCCGGTCAGCGCGATCGCCGAGCTCGTGGCGAATGCGTGGGATGCAGACGCTAATTCGGTGAGTATCCAATTACCGAATGCGATGACCGATCGAGCAGCAAACCTTCACAATTCGCGACGACGGCATAGGGATGAACTTCGACGAATGCCAGCGTCTCTACTTGGCTGTCGGACGCAACCGCAGAGGAAGTGGGACTGAACAGTTGACGGACAAGGGCAGAGCGGTTCTCGGGCGTAAGGGTATCGGTAAGTTCGCGGGATTTGGGATCGCAAATCTCGTGACTGTGGAGACGATCAGCCGAGCAACGGGTGAGCGAACGGTGTTTCGCCTAGACCTTCGCACTCTGACTGCTGACGACAGTGTGAACGTGACTCGCAATGAGATCGAAGTCCTCGAACATGACGATCCCTCAGAGGCAAGAAGAGACCGGCACGGGACTTCGATCACCCTGTCGGATCTCACGATACACCGTGCACCTTCCGAAGACCGGTTCCGGGACAGCATGGCAAGGAAATTCCTGATCCATCACGAGCAAGCGGACTTCAAGGTGTCTGTTCAGGGAAAGCCTCTCCCGAAATCGTACGATGTCGCGGGCTTCGAGTATCAGTTCCCGAAGGACCTACCCGAGTCGATCAGTGGCGTAGAGATCGACGACGACGGGTGGGGCGTGGAAACCGTTGAAGGCAATGAGATCCGATGGCGGTTTCTCTTTCGAAAGGAGACCGTCAACGAGGAGGAACTGCGAGGAGTGGCAGTCTTCGCGGGAGGGAAGCTGGCACAAAGACCGTTCTTGTTCAACCTGACTGGTGGGTTGACGGGGCAACATGGAGTCGAGTACCTCGCGGGTCAGGTCGTAGCCGACTTCATTGACCGGCTCCCAATCGATCTGATCGCGACCGAGAGACAGCGGGTCAACTGGGACAATGAAGAGACCCGTCCCCTTCTCGAGAGGGGCCGGGATCGGCTTCGGCATGTGCTCAAGGTGTGGGTGAAACTCAGGGCAGCGGAGAAGACGAGACGTCTTGAACGACGACTCCTAGGATTCTCGGAGCGTCTTGGCCGGCTACGAAGGCATGAGGCGAGAACCGTGAAGAAAGCCTTGACCTCGCTAGGTCAGATACCGACCCTCTCCGAGAAGCAGTTCGACGACCTAGGCCAGGCCGTGCTGGGTGCGTGGGAGCAGGGAAGGCTTGTCGAACTAATCAGCGAGATTGCAGAGTCCGATGATATGACGGAGTCGGCGCTCCTCGACGTTTTGATGGAGGCACGAGTTTTGACGGCACTCCAGACCTTTGAGGTGGTTCTTACCAAGCTAGAGGCGATTGAAGGGTTGAGAAAAAGGATCAAGGAAAAGGATCTGGAAAATCCCATTCGCGACTTCATCGCGGAGAACCCTTGGCTCATCTCACCAGAGTGGGAGACGTTTCGTAGAGAAACTAGTTTGACGATGATACTTCAGAAAGCGGCCGCTGAGGCAAAATTGTCGGAGGACATTTACAGGGGGAGAGTGGACCTAGCGATGGCGAGCGGACAGCATCTTCTCTTGCTGGAACTTGTGCGACCTGGCAAATCGATCGACTGGGACCATTTGGGCCGCTTCGAGAAGTACGTCTTGGCTATCAGGTCGAGAATTTCAGCCTCTACAAAGGGACAATTCCAGTGGGTCACGGGTACCTCATTGCGGACAAACTCGACAACAATCCCTTGGTCATCCAAAAGCTCGCTATTTTAAGGCCACATGAAATGTACGCGTTGGACTGGGAATCGCTCCTTGCAACGGCAGGAGCTCGCTGGCGCGACCTTCTATCCGTCCTGGAGAAACGGGGAGAAGGCGACTTTCGAATGAAGCGGCATGTCTCGGAATTCCACCAGAGGATCCATATGAACGATTCTACCGAATCCGCTGCGCTCTCCAGAGCTGGGGAATCGTCCCGATGGCTCTAGACGCCGTGAGCCTCTTCACGAACTGTGGCGCAGGCGATCTTGGGTTCTCCAGAGCGGGTTTCCGGTTCCAAGTCCTAGCCGAAATCGACCATCATCGACTCGCCGTCGCCCATCTGAACTTGGCCAGTCCTGTCGGCGTTGCGGGCGATCTGCGACAGACTTGGCGGGATGTCGTCACCGCCTACGGGACTCAGGTCGTTCGGGACTCTCCTGCACTGGTCGCGGCATGCCCACCGTGTCAGGGCCTTTCAAGCGCTAACGGGAGCAGGGGCAAGGAGGAGGACGCGGACTGTGGTTCGAGTGACGCGCGAAACCTGCTGGTCCTGCCTATCGCCGAGGTAGCGAACGCCCTCCGCCCAAGGATCATTGTCGTGGAAAACGTCCGCGCCTTTCTGACGCGCAAGGTCCGTCACCCCCGCACACGAAGGGCCGTATCAGCAGCATCGCTTCTAATATCCCTGTTGAAGAAGTGCTATGTAGCCTTCCCGTTCCTGACTGATCTAGCCGACTATGGTGTTCCGCAGAATCGGGTGCGGTCGTTCATCACTTTTGTGCGGCGGGGTGATGCGTGTCTTCAGCTGCTCAAAACGAATGACGCAGTTCCCTATCCGACGCCGACCCATGCGCCGGACTTTGGTGGAGAGCCCACGACGTTGCGTGACGCGCTCGAGTCGTTCGCGCTCCCGCCGCTTGATGCGGGCTCCGTCTCCGGCGCACGGTCCGATCGTAACCTGCACTCCGTACCGGTATGGAACTCGGCCCAGTACAGCATGGTGGCCGCGATACCTGCGGGCAGCGGGGCGAGCGCTTGGGAAAACGATGATTGCCCAGCGTGTGGACGGTCCGGACTAGCGCGAGATCTTGCGTGCTGTTCCGCGTGCAACGCTCCACTGCTGCGTCCGCATGTCGTCGTAGACGGACGGCCGCGGCTGGTGTCTGGGTTCCGCCGTTCAAGCTACCGAAGACTCTCGCCGGATCGCCCAGCGGCGACTGTTACTACCAGCAGCAACCGAATCGGGAGTGATCGGACGATCCACCCATTCGAGAACCGCGTCCTGAGCCCCCTCGAGTGTCAGAGGCTGCAAACGCTCCCGGAGAGCTTCGCATGGGGCACGCTGCTCGAACGGAGTCGGTCGAATTTGGTGAGGCAGATGATCGGTGAAGCTGTGCCGCCGCGCTTCACGCAAGCCCACGGAGAAATCTTGGTCGACCTGTTGAAGGGGGTCAGGCCACAGCGTCTCCTTCCCGTGGCAGACCGACGCGTGTCAAACGCGATTCGCAGACTAGAGAGTGCCGGTGGAGTCTGTTAGGCCGGGGTAGAGCGGGATCCGTGTTCTCCCGACACGAGCAGACTTGTGACGCGTGCCGTTCAGAGGGCCTATGCCGAGCCGGAAATGCGGCTTCGGCTGGCCCCTCGAAAGGCCAGCGTGCAATGTCGGTTGCGCAATAGGGCCGCGGGGACGAGGGCCGACACATGCTTTCTCAGTTCGAGAGACAGTTCTGCTTGCAGTCCTCCAACTCTTCCCGCAGATCTGCCAGTATGCTCTCCATGGCCTCCCGCTCGGCCTGCAGCAGCCTCGGGTGCACATCGGTGCGCTCATCCGAGCTGGCCGAATTCCTCGATCGCGCGAGCGAATTTGAGCGCCTTATTCCGCGTAATCCGGCACTGTCTCTCGTTGGTGATCATGGCAATTCCTCAGATCGATCAGTAGGGCACCCTCTCTCGACACCGTTGCGGTCGGTCCTGAATAAGTCCCGGTGGAGCACTCTTGGCACGGCGAGCGCCGATGCCAGGAACGATTGTCCGAGATACTGGGCCCTCATCGCGCCCAGCGATTGCTGAAATCGAATAGGACCGGGTCCACCTGGCCGGATCTTCGCCTGCCGTTTCCAAAGCGGCGTCGTACGTCCCTTGGTAGGGCCTTCGCCGAAAACAAGCTACCGTCCAACAGCGGTTCCGCACATCCAGCCGCTGCTAGGTTGTGGCACGCAGCCAGCAAACCACCCGAGCGGATCGAACTTCGCGGAAGGAGCGTCGGTTGTCCTGTCTGCAAGGTGCAGGGAGAGCGGTCATGAACCAACCCGGTCCAAAGGCCAAACTGCTAGAGGTTGCCCGAACCCACCCGAGCTACAGCCCGAGCCGAGAGGAGCTGGAGTGGGCTCTGAGAATCGACGCCACATTGGAAGAACTGGGGGCCGTCATACGGACGGTTTGGGGGAAGGGCTGGGCGGATGCCGAGCGCCATCGCGGTTATTCGCCGGCCTCGAGAGTAAGCGAACTCGGGCTAAGGGGAGAGGCGCTCAAGTTCCTCCGCCAGCGCGGCGGGACCGTGTTGGCGGTAGATCTCGGTCAGCCGTCGCTCCTCGTCCGACACTGGAACGGCATGTAGCACGCGCGTCTCGGACAAGGCATCTGTAGAAGGGATCCAGAACGTGCCGTCGGCCATCCGAACACTGCGGACATAGGCCGTCATGCCCGTCAGTTCCTGCGTTTCAGCGCTCTCAGGCAGGCTAAGCAGGTAACGGCGATCCGTCGCGGTTTCAATAACGTCACCTGGATTCAGCGGTCCGGCCACGGTCGACGGAGCGGCGCCCGCCGAGTAGACCTGTCCGTCGCCGTCGTGCACGAGCCATCCGACTTCGAAGTCCTCGACCGCGACATCGCTCCGATTGCGGAGCGTGATGCGGGGCGCATCCGAGATCGTCCCCTTCACGAGTGCCGTGCCGCTCTCCAGCACCAGCGGTGCACCCTCGTCCCGGACTATCGCAAACTGCACCCGCCGGACTCCTGTGCCGGCTAAAGCCGGGCCGTGACTGGCCAGCCTCACGTCCAGCGTAGGCCGTTCCGCCTGCCTCAGGATGCTCGCTTGCACTGCGGCGACAAGAGCGCCCCGGCCACCGGAGCGCCAGCGCGACAGGAAGTGCTCACGATCGCGTCGCGCCTCAAGCTCGCGAAGCGTCATCTTGCGCACGGAACCAAGCTCGTTGGGTCCCGCGTGCGCCAGGTCCTCGAACAGAACGGCATCCGGTGAGACGTACACGACTGGGCCCGGCGGTGCGGGCAGAGGTCGAAGCATCCGAACGTGCAGCCCGACGCTGAACTCCTCTCCGCTGATGGCATGTAGGCTCGGCACCGCCACGGCTGCACGCCCTCCGAGCGGAGCATCGTTCGTGCGCAGTGCGAGCGTCACCGCGCGAACTTCGCCGGGCCCCAAGTTGCGGAACCGAACCGAACCATCGAGGTCGATGACCAGTGCTCCGCCACGGGACTCGAACTCGCTGTTCGAGAAGTTGGCCTCGACCAGCTCGAGCGGCACGCCCTCGGGTACCGTGACCGAGATGTCGTACTGCGCAAGCAGGCTGCAGGCCGCAAGCAGCGCCAGAACGCAGCATCGAAACGAACCGTGGGTCGTCATGGCGCGTAGTACTCCGTGATCGTAAGGTTGCCGGAGGTTGGATGGAAGGCACGGACCGCAAGGTGTCCCTCCGCCGTGACCTGTGCTTCCGCCGATCCTCGGACGGCTTCTAGGGAGTGTGGCGCGACGAGCGCCACGTTGGCAGTGGGGTCAGGAGCGCCACTTCCATCAGGACGTGGCAGCAGCAGGAACACGGCCATCGCGCCGACCGCGAAACCCACCCCAAACGCCCATCGCCAGCCCGGTCCTTGGGGTCGTTGCCATTCCTGCGATTGGACGGCGGCGACGTCGATCCGGTGGGCGAGGGCGCTGAAGTCGACCTCGGGGACTGACATGCTCGCCTTCAGCTTTGATCGCAAGGCGACGTGCTCGTCGAGCACTGCCCGACACCTCTTGCAGCGCGCGATGTGCCTGTTGGCGAAGTACCTGGCTATGCGGCTCAGGTCGCCGCTCGCCAGCAGTGAGAGCCGTTTCTCGGACGGATGATGCCGCTGGTCCGTCATCGTGCGTTCTCACCCTCGTACTTGCGGAACTTAACTCTTGCGTTTGCGATGTGCGAGCGAACCGTGGCAGGCGAGCACCCCATCACCGCCGCCACTTCAGATGCGGGCATGTCCTCGACATCTCGGAGGAGCAACGCCGTGCGTTCGCGCTCGGACAACCGCGCCATGCCTCCGTCGAGCCAGGAGCGCATCTCACTGCGCATTGCGTGCTGCTCGGGGCTTTCGCTTCGGTCCATGGGCGGCTCGTCGAGTTCCTCGAACGCGATGCGGCCCCGCCGTCGGACGAAGTCCAGCGCGGTGTTGACCGCAATCCGGTTGAGCCACTTGACGGCCTTCCGGCCGTCCTTCAGCTGGCTGCGCCGACGGAGGGCCTTGAGTACGGCCTCCTGCGTCAGATCCTCGGCGTCCGCCGCGTTGCCGACTATGCGGTATACGAGCCCGAACATCCGGCGCACATGGCTCTCGATGTCAAGGCCCAGGTCGGTGTCGTCAGCGCGGGCGCCGAATCGGGTGCGCTCCGGCCTCTCAGCGCCCATGGACTCCACTCCCGGAATCACGCTTGCCTCTGCCTGCACCGTGGCTCTCGCCCTTCTGCCATCCAAGACGAGGGAGAGGGTGAATCCGTGCAGCCGATTGCGGGCCAGGTTCGTGCCTCCTGGGATTCCGCCGCCTTCCGATACACTGGCAGAATCCCATGCAGATAGCTTCCCGAATCGGTCGGATGCTCGGCGAGGGGGCCTTCGAGGTGCTCGTCAAGGCTCGTGCTCTCGAGGCGCAGGGCCGCGATGTCGTCCACATGGAGATCGGAGAGCCCGATTTCCCGACGCCCCCCAACATCGTCGAGGCCGGTCGGCGCGCGTTGGCCGATGGTCACACCAAGTACGGTCCCACGCAGGGCGATCCCGAACTGCGCGAGGTCGTCGCCGATTACATCGCCCGTACACGCGGGATTCCGGTCAGCGCCTCCCAAGTCGTCGTCACACCCGGCGCGAAGCCGATCCTGTTCTACACGATGCTCGCGCTACTCGAGCCCGGCGACGAGGCGTTGTACCCGAACCCGGGATTCCCGATGTACGAATCCGTTATCGGCGCGTCCGGCGCCAAGCCAGTGCCGATTCCGCTGTTGGAGGAGCGCGGATTCTCGATCGACCTGGACCGCTTCCAAGCGCTGCTGACTGATCGCACCAAGCTGATCATCCTGAACACCCCGCAGAATCCAACCGGCGGCACGATACCCGCCGAGGACTTGCACGCGATTGCGGATATGGTCCGCGACCGCGACCTGCTGGTGCTGTCGGACGAGATATACAACCAGATCGCCTTCGACGAGACGCCGACGTCCATCGCGTCCATCGATGGCATGACAGAGAAGACGATCGTGCTGGACGGATTTTCGAAGGCGTACTCGATGACTGGGTGGCGCATCGGATACGGCGTCTGTCCACAGTGGCTTGTCGACGCCATCTGCATGCTGCAGGTCAATGCCTCTTCGCACACTGCGAGCTTTACGCAGCGCGCCGCCATCGAGGCCATCACAGGGCCTCAGGAGAGCGTCACCGCCATGGTCGAGGAGTTTCGCCGCCGCCGCGATGTGATCGTTGACCGACTGAACGCCGTCCCTGGGTTCCGCTGCGCCAAGCCTGGCGGCGCGTTCTATGCATTTCCCAACGTCTCCGGCACCGGCCGCGACTCCAAAGAGCTGGCCGAGAGTCTCCTGCAGGACGCAGGCGTGGCCTGCCTGGCGGGCAATTCCTTCGGCGACTACGGTGACGGCTACCTGCGGTTCAGCTACGCGACGGCGCTGGATCGCATCGAAATGGCTATGGAACGTGTCAAGGATGCGATGAGCTGAGCCGCTCAATGCCCCGACGCAGTTGGTAGGATGGGCCCGCCGACCAGGCAGGAGTTGCGTGTCTACTGGCTATGGCGCTCAGGGCGCTGGCGATAGGAGCGGCCGCGACGCTAGCGGCCTTGGTGCCTCGCATGGCGGGGGACGATTCGACTCAGTGGCAGAGCAGGGTCGCGCGCATGGTGCGCGAGCAGATCGTTCGACGCGGTGTGGAGGATCCACGCGTGCTCGACGCCATGCGATCGGTGCCGCGGCACATGTTCGTGCCGGACGCGTACCGCAGTCGGGCGAGCGAGGACCGTCCGCTGCCCATCGGCTATGGCCAGACGATCTCCCAGCCGTACATCGTCGCGTTCATGACCGAGCTCCTGGAGGTCGAACCGCATCACAGGGTGCTGGAGATTGGCACCGGATCCGGGTACCAAGCCGCAGTACTCGCCTCGCTGACGCGGGAGGTGTACAGCGTTGAGATCGTGCCTGAGCTTGCGGACAGTGCGGCGGTGATCCTGCGGGAGCTGGACTACACCAACGTCTGGATCCGCTCTGGAGACGGCTATGCAGGATGGTTGGAGCACGCGCCGTTCGATCGCATCATCCTGACGGCTGCGCCCCCAGCACTGCCAGAAGCGCTAGTTGACCAGCTTGCACCGTCGGGTCGGCTCGTTGCGCCCGTCGGCGCGAACCCTGAGAGCCAGCGCCTGATCGTCGTGACGAAGGACGACCAGGGGAACGTCCGCCGCAAGCGGAGCCTGGGCGTTCGGTTCGTGCCGATGGTCGAGTCCGCGCCAACCCCCTGAAGCGTCCGCACAGGGATCAGGCTGTGCCGCCGAAGCCTCGGGGCGGCGCCAGGGAGTCCGGCTTCGACGTCGGAGGAGCACGCCGCACTGCGAGGGCGATGCCCAGCAGCACCGCGGCGAACCCTGTCAGGAGCTGCGATGACACGGGCTCGGAGAAGTAGGCCGCGCTGACAACAAGGCCGCTGACAGGCGTGACGAACGAGAACGCCGTGACTGCACCTGGCGTGTGCCTTCGAATCAGAAAGACCCAGGCGAGCTGACCCACGCCGCCGACTAGGATGCCTTGGTACAGGAGTGACACCCAGGTCGATAGATCGAGCTGCGTCCGGACCATGGGGTCGGGGATCAGAACACCTGCGATGAGATAGCAGGGCAGGGAACCGAGCAGAGTCCAGAAGACGGCCTTGACGTAGTCCACCTGCAGGACCAGCTGGCGGATGTACACCATGCGCACCGCCAGAAGCGACGCGCCGGCGAGGATCAGGGCATTGCCGAGCATGGGGTTCGGCGCCAGTGCGCTCTCGGTGCGCGACAAGAGGATCCATGTGACTCCTGAAAATGCAATGGCCAGGCCGGCGGTCCGCTTGGGGGTCAGGCGATCCTCGGGCACGACGAACGACGCCAGCAGGTTGGCGATGATCGGGTAGGTGTTGAACAGGATCGCCACCAGGACTGGCGAGGTGAAGTCCGTGCCCGTTTGGATGGCGGCGATCTGCACTGCGTAAATCGCCGCCAACAGCAGCAGCGGGCCGATCTCCCCACGTGCAGGACGGAGGTCCCGTCTCTGGACGGCGGCGAAGAGGCCGACCCCGGCGCATCCGATTGCGACCCGAGCAAAGGCCCCGGGCATAGGGCTCAGCGCCTGCAGCACCACTTTGATCGCGACTGGATTGCCGCCGCGGACGATGACGATGAACAGGCAGGTGAGGCCCGACAGGATGCCTATGGGCAACCCGGATGGGCCGCTAGGGGAGGACCTTGTCCCGCCCGTGCGGCTAGCGCGGTCGACCGGTTGGGAGGTGCTCAGACGCTCGCCCAGGTCTCACGCAGGAAGCGTGTGCCGTCAATGGCGATGTCGTCCATCGAGTCCGCCAAATCCCGCCAAATGGCCGTCGCGGCCGACAGCTCGGGGATGTGGGAGTTGAACGACTCGATGGTGAGCCAGCGGTCGTACCCGGTCGCCTTGATGGCTGCAAGGACGCCCGTCCAGTCCACGTGGCCGCTGCCCGGAGTGCCGCGATCGTTCTCGCAGGTGTGCACATGCAGCAGGTGCTCGCCGCACGTGGTGTACGCCTCCGGAACGTCCTTGTCCTCGATGTTCTGGTGGAAGGTGTCCAGAAGGATTCCAATGCGTGGGCTGCCGATCTCTTGGACGAACCGGACGGCGTCGGCGGCGGTGTTCAGGAAGTAGGTCTCGAATCGGTTCAGCGGCTCGACGGCCATCGTGACTCCAGCGTCCGCAAGGGTCTCGTCCAAGGCTTGGTGCATCTCGACGCCCCACTTCCACTCGTCGTCGTTGCGGCGCCTGCCGGGCAGATGGCCGACGGGGGCGTGCGTCGGTCCGGCGATCTGGTCCGCACCGGCCTCGGCCGCGGTGGCGACGACCGTCTTCCAATGCTCCAGCGTGCGAGCCCTCACTCCGGCGTCGTCACTGATCGGGTTCATGCCGTCCGGGTTGACCGAACAGAAGTGCAGGTTGAAGTCATGGGCCTCGCAAGTCCGGCGCGCTGCCGCGGCGTCCAGGGTGGATGGATCGAACACGGGGATCTCAAGGCCGTCGACGCCGACCTCCTTGAGGGCATCGATGGGGTACTTGTCCGGCTCGAACGAGCCGGACCAGATCAATGTGTTGACTCCGAATTGCATGACTGGCTTGGACCCTGCTAGGGCAAGGCAACCATGTTACAGGTCGTGCAGGCCGTCGGATGGTTTCCAGCTCCGCGACGACACCACCTGGGTGTTCAGCCCGATGGTCGACATGCCGCCGAAGAATCGCGCGTGCTCCACCTTCATGCACTGGTCCATGACGACCTCGAGGCCCGCATCGAGGGCGCGCCGCGCTGCCGCCGCATGGATGACTTCGAACTGCATCCAGACCACCCGCGCACGGGCCTCAATCGCCTGCTCCACGATCGGCGGCACGAACGCGGAGGGCCGGAAGATGTCCACGACCTCGACGGGGTCGGGGATGGACGCGATGTCCGGGTAGCAGGGCCGACCGAGGATGGTCTCCGCTCCCGGGTTCACCGGCACGACGTCGTAGCCGCGGTTGATCAGAAAGATTGCCGCGAAGTGGCTCGGCCGCATGTGATTGGCCGATAGTCCGACCATGGCGATTCTGCGGTAGCGCTGTAGAATCCGGAGCCTCTCCTGAGGCCCGGCGGAGAGCGCCTTCCAGCCTGTGTCGGATTCCGTTGTCTCGGCTGGCTGCGGAAGGCTGCAGATGAGGCGTGACACAGAATTGGCACTGCTCTGCTTGGAGTGAGCGCCGCCAAGTGCAGTTTAATCGACGTCAGCGAAGGCCTACAGCACCCGCCGTCTGTCGCCGTCGCGGATCGTGACCTTCTGCCGGTCGAAGTGCTCCAGCAGAGGGATGGCGTACTTGCGGCTGACGTTCGCCAGATCCTTGAAATCCCCCACTGTGATGTGCTGACCGCGTAGCGGCGCCAACTGGTCGCGCAGTGCGCGGACTGCCTCGGCATGGAATACAAGGTCGCGGCTGATGCGCTCGAGAACGCCGTCACGCAGCAGGGCTGCGAGTATCCGCTGGGCTCGTGGCCGGTCGATCGGGAGAGTCGCGAGGAAGTCCCTCACCGCTGGCACCTGCAGGCCTGCGTCTGCGAACGCGCTCACGAGACGGTCGTGCGCGTTCTGCTCGTCCTGGTCGAGCCGGATGGTGTGCGTCGAGAGCCGCACTCGGTCGCCCTCGATGACGATCCTCTCCGCCTTCAACAATCGGCGCGTCACGAAATCGGCGAACAAGTCGGGCGCGTCTGGCAGCGTCCCGTTGCGCATCGCGCCGATCGAGGCGCCCCCGACAAGCGGATTGGCTTGGTGGAACGATTCGAGGGCAGCCAGATAGCGAGAACCCGCTTCCTCAAGCTGACTCTCCATGCAGACCCAGAGCGGGGCTCTGCGCAGCACACGCAAGTTTGGCTCCGACGCCACGGCGGCCAGCCACTCCGTCTCGGGCACGCCGGTCATTGCCGCGAGATCGCTACCTACGATTCCGTACGGTCGCTCTCCGGCAAGCCGCTGCATGATCTGCGGACGGTCGTCGGCGAGAAGAGCCTCCAGCAGCGGCTGCCAATCCTCAGAGCGGCGGTGTCGCGGGGCATCGGGACGCAACACTGTGCCGCCGGCGATGGTGGTCAGCGGAGAGAACTGGCGCAGGATGAAGCGGTCGTGAGTCAGCGCCAGCACCGGGTTGTCGAGCCGCAGCTGCACGAACGCTGATGTGCCCGGCTCCACCGCCGCGTTGCGGCTCCTGGCGCCAAGAATGAACGTGCGACCGACGGTTTCGGCGGTGCCGAGATGCAGATGGACCGGTGCGGCGTGCTTCAGCTTCTTGGCTGTCGGCAGGAGTTCGATGCGGGCGTCGATCTGTCGCGTTGCGCGGAACCGCTCCGGTTCGACCAGGCTGGCCCCGCGTTCCAACGATTCCTTGGGGATCCCGCCAAGGTTGATCGCGGTGCGCCAGCCCGCCTCTGCGGTCTTCGCCTGGCGGCCGTGGACCTCGACGTTGCGGACGCGGGCCTGGATACCCGCTGGCAGCGCCTCGAGCTGGTCGCCGATCCGCAGCCGGCCCGATGCGAGCGTGCCAGTCACCACGGTGCCGAAGCCTCGCATGGTGAACACGCGATCGACTGGCAGGCGTGCGAATCCGTCCGTGCGCCGCGTCTCGCAGGTCTTGGCGACTGCAGCTAACGCCGCCCGCAGTTCATTCAGCCCTGCGCCCGTGGAGCTGCTGACAGCGACCACGGGCGCGTCTTCGAGGAACGATCCCGCCACGAACTCGTCGACCTCCAGCTGAACCAGCTCCAGGATCTCCTCGTCCACGAGGTCGGACTTGGTCAGTGCGATGAGCCCATGGCGCACGCCCAGCAGTCGGCAGATCTGGAAGTGCTCTCGCGTCTGCGGCATGACCGACTCGTCGGCGGCGATGATCAGCACCACGAGGTCGATGCCGCCCGCACCGGCCAGCATGTTCTTGACGAACCGCTCGTGGCCGGGCACGTCCACGAAGCTGACGCACAGGCCGGGTTCGACCTCCAGCTCCGCGAAGCCCAGGTCGATCGTGATGCCGCGGCGCTTCTCCTCCTCCCAGCGGTCGGTTTCCGTGCCGGTCAGCGCTCGGACCAGGGAGGTCTTGCCGTGGTCGATGTGCCCGCTCGTGCCGACCGTGACATGCTTCGTGTGCCCCGCCATCGACTTCGATCGCCTCAATGTAGCGCGGAGCCGAATCGGGGCTTCTCAGGTCGTGCGGTGGGTTCAAAATAGGGGTGGGTTGACGCTCGGGGCTCGGCTACTGCTTGCGATTACGCTCACTGCGCTGGGCCTGCAAGCCCAGGGGGTCGAGATCATCAACGAGTTCGGGGCCGTCACGGTGCACGTGACGGAGGATCGGCAGGTCCGAGCAACGAGGCCCGGGGCTGCGCCGGGCGCGGGCAAGTTCGTCAACATCACCCGGTCCCAGCAGAGCGTGCGAATGGAGGCTGTGGAGGCGGAGGACGGTTCATCGAACATCGAGGTGTCCCTCCCGCTCGGAGTTCCATTTACCGTTCGCACCGTGAGTGGGAGCATCGAGGTCGTAGGGATGGTCCGTCGGGCCACACTGTACTCCCAGACCGGATCTCTAACGGTCGAGGTACCGCTTGACACCACTGCCTTGAGCTTCGAGATGCTCAAGGTCCCCGCAACCGTCAGGACTCCACCCGGCCGTCGGATGCCCGTAGGGACGACCCGTTATGGCCGCTCGATCGCACTCAGGGCGCTGTCTCATGCTCCTCCGTCCGGAGATTTGGCGTATGGAATCGTCAACGCGGAGCTACAGGCGCCCCGCTCCCTGACTGTGCGTGACTGGCCGCTGCCCAGGTCATGGCCGCTCAAGCCTCACATGGAGTCCGAGCGTGCCGTAGAGAGACTGCTTCGGCGCGCCGAGCGCCGAGATGGCTCGGTCCCTCCGACGCGGGACCCCTTGGCAAGTGCGCCTGCCGGTCCGGACCTGCCGGTGGTGGCCAATGCAACGCCCGTGTTTTCGGCCGACGTCCGCATGGTCAGCATGAGCGTGGCCGTGAGCGACAACCAGGGTCGCCCGATGACGGGTTTGGGCAAGAGTGACTTCGAAGTACGTGAGGACGGCGTCCTGCAGGACATACGCGTCGTCGACCCAGAGGAGTCGCCGTTCAATCTGGCGATTCTGCTCGACCTGAGTGGCAGCACGTCCCAGGATCTCGACGATATGCGGGAGGCGGCGCTGCGCCTGATTGACATCGCGCGTCCATCGGACCGGGTCGCTCTGTACGCCATGGCCGGAGGCATGTTTCACCGGCTTGCCGCGCTGACGGCCGACCGCGAGGTGTTGTCGAAGCGGCTGGCCAGTCTTCCGTATCCAAGTGGCGGATCACCGCTGTGGGACACGATCGTGCTGGCCTACGATGACGAACTCTCGGAGCATGAGGGCGAGCGCAACGCCCTGATCGTCATTAGCGATGGCATCGACAACCGCATCAGCGGCCACAACATGCCATCGACGCTGCGAGCGAAGCGACTCACACAGGTCGTCGAGGAGATGGACGTGCGGATCTATCCGATCTTTCTGCTGTCTGGGCTGCGGTTCGGCCGCGGGTGGTCGCGCAATGCCCGCAACCGGCTGGACGCGATCGCGCGCACCAGTGGTGGTCGCCTGTTTGACGCCGAGTCGGTCCAGGATGTCGAGCCGGTGCTACCCTCGCTCGCCCAGGAACTGCGGAGCGTCTACGGCATCGCCTACTACCCAAAGGACCAGGAGTTCGATGGCACGTGGAGACGTGTGCGGGTCAAGGTCGCGAAGCGCGACGTAGATGTGCGTTCGCGACCGGGGTACTTTGCGGACTAGCGCTGCGCCGTAGTGCTGATTGCGGCTGCTGGCGCATCGAGCCCACAAGTCTCGTACGCCGTGATAGGGCGGAGTCTTGCAGGCCGTCAGTATCCTGGGCAACGACTTTCGCTCTGGTTGGTAGCGGCCGGAGCGGGTCACGGAGGACACCAGTTGGGCCAAAGCGCCTTGGCGACAAGAGGTTGCAAGAGCGTAAGAGAACCTGCCGCCAAACAACTCGTAATCAATGGACTGCTCGGTGTTCAACGTAGAGCCTTTCCATTATCTTTTCGAGATCTCATGGCATTGGCGTTGACCCGATTTCCCGGAGGTCCTCAGGCGTCCGCACGGCGTTCGACTCGAGGTGGATGGCCAGTATCCTTGTGCCGATCTCCGCGCTCTTTCGCACCTTTCAATTCAACAGATCGCTGCGCCGAGTAGCCTTGCCAACGAGACATAGCGTCACATTCGATCTTCGGATCAGACGCTCAGCATGAACCTTCTATACTCCTTCTCCGGGTTCCTTGATGGAGTCTTCGACCATATCTCTCTAACCGTGGTCAGTGATCGTGACCGGATGGGAAGCATCTCGGCCGGCCGTATTGGAGGATCTTGATTCCATACGGGATCGATCCACAACTTGACCTGTTGGAGCTGGCTGAGGAGTTCGCAAAGGTGTTCGCTCTCCGGCGGCCACATCCGGACTGAGGCCATTCCATACTAGAGAATCGTTGTAATTACGCTGTTATGAATATAACTAATTGATAGATTATCTATAGCGATGCCCTTCTCACGAAGCTCGTCCCCGGCGAAATGCACGGCCGTGAATCCTTGAATCTGACGAAGGTTGGCGCCGTGACGGTGGCCAAAGGGGAAGCTGTTTACTCAGTAGGCAATCTGCCCTGCACGGGACTTGGCCTAGTGTGGTCCGAAAAGGATCTCAAGGGCGCATCAGCCGGAAGGTGCTCCATGGTCCCGCCGTTGGCTTCTTGCCCGGCAGCGGCGGAGCGAACGCACAAAGGCGAGGCCAGCCTAGAACCGCAGCTGCGTGACGCCTTGGATTGCCTAAACCCCGTCCTGTCGGCCGCAGGGAGATCGCGGTCGCATTCCCCAAGGGGAAGCGACCTGATGAGTGGAAACCCGAAACCGACCATTCCACCGCATACTGGCGGACAACTTAGTTGTCGAGTACGAGACCACTAGGTGCGCCCTGCGTGGAACTCGAGTCTCCGCCCTCGACCACGAGAACCCCGCCGAAAACGACCGGCTGGCAGTCAACCAGTTCAATGTCGTTCAAAGCGACCACAAGCGGCTGGCGAGTGTCCTGCTGTTTGTGAATCGTCTTCCGCTCGGACTGATTGAACCGAAGAGCCCTGCGGGCAAGAAGGCCACGGTGGAGAGGTGCTGGTCGACGCTACTGCTAGGTTCCGGCGGTCTGCTGATAGACTGTTGCCGCCGTGCTATACCGACGTTCGTTCCTCGCCGCTCTGGGAGGCGTTTCGGTGGCCGCTATGCCCGCGATTGCACAGGACAGCGGATCCCTGCGGATCGTCTCGGTAGAGGCAGCGCCGGTCCGTCTCTGGTCGCGGTCAAACCAGGGTCGCCTGCCGGAGTTCGAGGGGCTTCACGACCCTAGGCGCTGGCGCTACAGCGGCCCCTACTCGCAGCTCGCCAGCGCGATCGTTGTCTCGGTCAAGACCGACCAAGGCATCACCGGATACGGACTGGGCGCAGGTGGCGCGGTGGCCGCGCAGATCATCGAGGGACACCTGCGCCATCTACTGGTGGGCGCTGACCCTCTGAACACAGAACTGCTTTGGGAGCAGATGTACAACTCCGGCATCTACTACGGTCGCCGCGGCGTGTTCGTGATGGCGCTCAGCGGAGTGGACAACGCCCTCTGGGACGTCGCGGGCAAGTACGCGGAGATGCCGGTGTACCGGATGCTGGGCGGATCCACCCAGGCCAAGGTGCCTGGCTACATTACGAACAGCGACCCTACGGTGGGACTGGACCTTGGGTTCGAGCACTTCAAGCTTCCCGTACGGGACGGTGTCCTAGAGGGGCGCGAGGGCATGGCACGCACCGAACGCTCGATCGCAGCGGCGCGGGAGGCGATTGGGAACGAGCGCAGCCTCATGATCGACTGCGGCTGCAAGTGGAACGACATTGGCTACTCGCTGGAGATGGCCCGCCTGCTCGCGCCGCATGGGCTGTACTTCATCGAGGAACCGCTTACGCCGGACAACATCCTGGGCTACCAGCGGCTGGTGGAGGAGGTGGACAGCACTCTCATCGTGAGCGGTGAACACGAGTACACACAGCACGGCTATAGGATGTTGCTCCACCACCGGGGAACGGAGATCCTGCAGCCGGACATTACTTGGTGTGGCGGAGTCACCGCGGTGCGAAAGATTGCGGTCATGGGCGCGGAGCGCGGTTTGCCGATCATTCCGCATCGCGGTAGCAGCCTCTACGGCATGCCGATTGTGCTGACCGCGAACGCGCCGCTCGCTGAGAGCTTCGGCACTGGAGACGACGCGACCGACCTGATGCTGGCGATGTCGTCCCCGTACGAGGACGGTCACTATTTCGCGACGGACAAGCCTGGATTCGGCACTGGCCTAACCGACGAGCTGGTGAGGACCCACACAGGCAGCAGCGCTCTCTGAGCCGGGCCAGGCCCGTTGCGAGGGGCGACTGGCCACACGGCGGGCTTTTGCAGCCGCCGGCCCTGTGGCATCATGTTGCCGCCATGCTTTCTCGCACTTTGGCAGCGTTCGTGCTGACGAGCTTTGTGGCCTTGCCCGGCTTCGCCGGCGGACCATCGCCGGAGATCCCCTTCGAAAAGCACGTCATCGACCTCGGGCGCAGCGAGACCTGCGCCGTGGGGGACATCGACGGTGATGGCCATCTGGACATCGTTTCGGGTGAGAACTGGTTCCGTGGGCCGGACTTCAAGGGCCGGAAGTTCCGCTCGATTCTGACTTGGAACAACTACATCGACAACTTCAGCGACCTGATCTTTGACGTCGACCGAGACGGGCATCTGGATGTTGTCAGCGTTGCCTGGGCGCAGCGCCGTATCGCGTGGTGGCGCAACCCAGGGCGCTCGAACAACCCATGGAAGGAGTCGCTGATCCACGAGGGCAACTCCGTGGAGTTCGCGCTGCTTGTTGACTTGGACGGCGACGGGGAGGCGAGGGAGGTGCTGCCACAGTTTGGTGGCCGGAACGCGTCGAAGACGTCCTGGTTCGAGGCTGGAAAGAACGGCAAGTGGGCTGAGCGCAGGGTGCTGGATGCCGCCAACGGGCACGGCATCGGGGCGGGCGACGTAAACGGTGACGGCCGGATCGACATCCTGACGCCGAAGGGCTGGCTAGAGGCTCCTGCCAACCCGCGCTCGACGCCTTGGACGATGCACGAGGAGTTCAAGATCGAACAGCATGCGGGATTCATGCACGTGCTGGACATCAACGGCGATGGGCTGAGCGATGTGTTCGTGCCGTACGGGCACTCCTACGGCATCTACTGGCTGGAGCAGATGAAGGGGAACGACGGAAAGAGGGCCTGGAAGCGTCACGTGATCGACGAGGCGTGGTCGCAGGCGCACGCCTCGACGCTTGCCGACCTGACCGGAGACGGGCGTCCGGAGCTGGTGACGGGCAAGCGGCTGTACGCCCACAACGGAAAGGACGACGGCGGACGGGAGCCGCTTGGACTCTATTGGTACGAGTACGTCGACACCGGTCGCGAGTGGACTTGGGTGCGCCACATGATCCACTACGGCGGCAGAGTGGGTGGTGGTATGCAGATCCCCGTCGTCGACATTGACGGGGACCAGGACCTGGATATAGTCGTTGGCGGCAAGGGCGGGGTGTTTCTCTTCGAGAACCTGACCCGCTGAGCGGCCGCGGCCGCTATTGAGGCTTCTTCGAGGCTTGTTCGAGTAGTCGATCGTCCAACGAGAAGTCGATGTCCTTGCGCACCCCTTTCTGATACGCCTCGAAGGTTAGGCGCAGGCCCTCAGCCAGGGGCGTGGGGACAAACCCTAGTTCCCTCTCGGCCTGCTGCACGTTCAGGGTGATGGGCGGCATGTCGAAGTACTGGCCGAAGTAGAACGGCTCCTCGAAGATCTGGCCGCCCAGACGGTCGATGACCGGGCGGGGAACGTACCGGACATCTGCCTCCACGCCTGCGGCAGACGCTAGAGCGTGGACGAGGTCGTCCTGTCGGATCGGATCAGAGTGAGCAACGTTGTACGCCCGTCCTGCGGCGTCCGGCGATTCGGCCACTAGCAGTGCCGCTTGGGCTAGGTCCGTCACCGCAACGAGGTGCATGAGCCTGCTGCCGTCGCCGGGCACGACGATGGGGCGACCCCTCAGCAGGCGGTCCCAGAAGAACGCCTCGCGGTACATCGGGTTGCGCGGGCCGTATACGTACGGTGGTCTCAGGCGGACTGTAGGAACGCTGGCCTCGGCGTAAAGCGCCGCCAGTGCGCGCTCCGAGTCCGCCTTGTTGCGGCAGTACAGGTCGGGATGGTCCGCGCCCGCCAGGGGATCGGACTCGACCCTGTCCAGGCCTTCACCGTAAGCGGCGCAGCTCGATGTGAACACGTATGCCGTCAGGCCCGGGCCCAACGCCTCCGCGGCGGCCCGCACCTGCTTGCCAGTGGTGCCGCGCTGCCAGTCGTAGACGTTGTCAAAGACCACATCGAATGTCGTGTCGCAAGCGATCTGTCGGACGGTCTCGATGTCGTTGCGGTCGCATTGGATCTCAGCTACGCGGTCGCCGAACGGGTTCGCCCGACTGCGGTGCAGGATCGTGACCTCGTCGCCTCGGTCAAGGAGGCGCTCGACGAGTGCGTGTCCTATGAAGAGGTTTCCGCCAATGACCAGCGTCCGGCGCACGCGACGACCTCCTCCCCGGCGAATCGGGCGCCCTCAGCGTATTCGGGGGGCGTTAAGCCCGATTTCGAGTTCGTGCAGCTTCTCGATCGGCACCGTATTGGGTGCCATGCACATCAGGTCGAAGCCGTTGGCCGTCTTGGGGAAGGGGATCACGTCGCGGATGGTGCTCTCGTTGGCCAGCAGCATGATCAGCCTATCCAGGCCCAGTGCGATGCCGCCGTGGGGTGGTGTACCGTACCGCAGCGCTTCTAGGAAGAACCCGAAGCGTTGACGGGCTTGGTCGTCCGTGAATCCCAGGGCCTCGAACACTTTGGACTGGATGTCCTCGCGGTGGATGCGGATGGATCCAGACCCTAGTTCCACCCCGTTCAGCACTAGGTCGTAGGCCTTCGAGCGACAAGCTTCCGGATCGCTGGTCAGGATCTCCGCGTCGTCGTCATGCGGCGAGGTGAACGGGTGGTGAGCTGGAGTCCAGCCGCCGCCAGTTTCGTCCCACTCAAACATGGGGAAGTCGGTGACCCAAAGGAACTGGAAGTCGTCGTTGCGCAGGAGGTCGTTGACACCGGCGAACGTGGTGCCGATCTCCATTCGCAATCTTCCCGCTCCAGCCAGTACGGAGTCCTCGGCGCGCGGACCCAAGGGCTCCCGGAGTCCGGTCACCAGCACAAGGAAGTCGTTCTCACTGGCCTCGAGCCGCTCGCGCACTCTGGCCATTTTCTCCGGCATCTTCTTGGCCAGGCCGCGGAAGTCGTCAAAGATCCGTAGACCTTGATCCTTGGCGTACTCGCGGAACTGTTCGCGCTCGCGGCGAGTCAGCCGTCCGTCGTTGGGAGTCCGAATGGCTATCAGCGGTCCCGCCATCGGCAGATCCTCGGGGGCTAGCAAGTCCGTTACGACCCGCATCGGAGGCAGACGCAGGTCTGGCTTGTCGGTGCCGTACCGGGACATGGCCTCGGAGTGGCTCAGGCGAGGCAGTGGCAGCGCCGGAGCTGGCCGGCCGGCGGCCTCGCAGACGCGAGCCATGAGCCGCTCAACCACGCTCAGCACTCCCTCTTGCTGCACGAAGGACATCTCGACATCGATCTGCGTGAACTCGGGCTGGCGGTCTGCGCGCAGGTCCTCATCCCGGAAACAGCGCACGATCTGGAAGTAGCGGTCAAAGCCACCGATCATCAGCAGCTGCTTGAATAGCTGCGGCGACTGGGGTAGCGCATACATCTTGCCGGGATGGATGCGGCTCGGTACTAGGAAGTCCCGCGCACCCTCGGGCGTCGAGCGCGTCATGAACGGAGTTTCGATCTCTAGGAACCCTTCGTCCTGAAAGCACCTGCGAACGGCGCGGCTAACTGTGTCCCGTAGCTGGATGTTGCGCTGCATCTGCGGCCGGCGGAGGTCGATGTAGCGGTGCTTCAGACGGACGCCCTCATTAACCCCGACCCGCTCGCCCTCGTCCACCTGGAATGGCGGGGTCTCCGACGTGTTGAGCACGGCAAGGCTCCGTGCGGCGACCTCGACCGTACCGGTCTTTAGGTTCGGGTTGTAGGTGTCCTCCGACCGGCGCACGACCGGGCCCTGCACAGCTATGACGTATTCACTGCGCACACTTTCCGCTTGGGCGTGGGGCACGGGATCGAGCTCTGCGTTGAAGACGATCTGGGAGATCCCGCTGCGGTCGCGCAGATGGAGGAAAAGTAAACCGCCTAGGTCGCGCTTACGGTGGACCCAGCCCATCAGGCAGACATCGGAGTCGATGTCCGCGTCGCCGATCTCGCCGCAGTAGTGGGTGCGCTGCAAGCCGCCCAGCGGTGTGAGGGCGGTTGGCTGGAGCATCGGGCTCTCCATCTAGGTCTCGTTCCGGTGCTCGTCGCAGAGCTCCACGTAGTGCTGGGCGTTCAGGCGGGTGCGCTCGAGCTCTTCGTCAGTCACGCCGCGCTTGACCTTGGCCGGCACGCCCGCCACGAGGCTGCGCGGAGGGATGTCGGCGCCGCCGAGTACGACGGCCCCGGCAGCAACAATCGAGCCGGCGCCGATCCGGGCCTTGCTGAGGATGGTGGCCCCCATCCCGATCAGGCATTCGTCGCCCACGTTGCAGCCATGCACGGTGCAGGAGTGGCCGACGACCACGCGATCACCGATGTGCAGCGGTGCATCCGCATCCTCATGCAGGCAGCTGTTGTCCTGGATGCTCGTCTCGTCACCGACCACTACCTTGGAGGTGTCCGCGCGGATGGTGACGTTGCACCAGATGCTGGTGCGCTCGCCGACGGTCACCTCCCCGATCAGGACGGCACTGTCATCCACGTAGGCGCTGTTGGCTACAAGGGGACTCTCGCCGCGGAAGCTGCGAATCATGGCGATCCCCAAAGGGCCTGATATCTGGGCGAATCTGCACCCGGCCAGCGGAATAGAACTTCGAACTCTGAGGCAGGCTAATTCGAACATACCATAGGCCCTCCGATATACTGCGACAGGGTTCCGGTGGACGGCGGATGGACCTGCTTCCCGCCCAACCGGGGTTGATCCAGCATGCCTGAGCAGGTCGTCCGACAGCGGTCGCGTGGATTCATCTGCGTTACTGCGCACCCTGCGGGCTGTGCTCGCAACGTCCAGAACCAGATCGACTTCGCCAGTCGAGGCGACCGTCCGGTGACGGACCACGGGATCCGCAACGTGCTGGTGATCGGGAGCTCGACCGGATACGGATTGGCGTCGCGGATCGTCGCTGGCTGGGGTTTGGGATGCCGGACGCTGGGTGTGTTTCTGGAGAGGCCTCCGGCGGGCCGTCGCACCGCGACGGCGGGGTACTACAACTCGGTTGCCCTGCATGAAGCGGCCGAGCGAGACGGGTTGTGGGTGCGCAGCGTCAACGGGGACGCGTTCTCCGACGAGGTGAAGGACCAAGTGGCGCGCCTCGTTGCGGACGAGATGGGACCGATTGACCTGTTGGTCTACAGCTTGGCCTCGCCGAAGAGGATCAACCCAAGGGCTGGCACGGAACACTCCTCAACGATCAAGTCGGTGGGCGCCCCCTACTCGGGCAAGACCGTCAGTCTAGGCTCGGGCTCCGTTGAAGAGGCTGGCATTGAGGCGGCCACACCTGACGAGATTGCCGAGACCGTAGCGGTGATGGGCGGAGAGGACTGGCAGTGGTGGATCGACCGCCTGTCGGCGGACAATCTCTTGGCGCCGGGTGCGCGTACGGTCGCCTACACGTACTACGGCCCCGAGCTCACGTGGCCCATCTACCGTGATGGCACTATCGGCGCGGCGAAGACCGACCTCAAGGCCACAGCTGACCGTTTGCACGGCCAGCTGCAGTCGACGATTGGTGGCTCAGCATGGCTAGCTGTGAACAAGGCTGTGGTGACGCAGGCGTCGGTAGCGATCCCGGTGGTGTCGCTCTATGTCAGTCTCCTCTTCAAGGCGATGAAGGATCGTGGGCTGCACGAGGGCTGCATCGAACAGATGGACCGGCTCTTCGTCGGGCATCTCGGCAGCGGCCACGGACCTGTGCTGGACGCCGACCGGCTGATCCGGATGGACGACCTGGAGATGCGCGAGGATGTGCAGGAGGCGGTTGCCGCCGTGTGGCCGCAAGTCGACAGCGACACGCTGAAGCAGCTAGCGGACTTTGACGGGTATCGCCGGGACTTCAGCAACCTGTTTGGATTCGAGGTGGAGGGCGTGGACTACAAGCAGCCCGTAGAGACGCAGGTCCTGCTCTCGGGCTAAGGTGATGGTCATGTCCTCGAAGAGCAGCGACCTGCACCGTCGCAAGGCGAAGGAGCGCGGACCGGTCACGGTCGCCGTCGTTACCGTCAGCGACTCGCGGACGCCCAGGACAGACGCCAATGCGGCCTACTTACGCGACGCAATCGCGGATTCCGGCAACACACTGCATTCGATCCGCATCGTGAAGGACGAGCCGGATCTCGTCCGAGAGGCCCTGCACACGCTTCGGTACGAGAAGGGCGTCCAGGCGATTCTGTTCAACGGCGGCACGGGCATCTCTCGGAGGGATCGGACCTACGACGTGGTCAGTGCTGAACTCGACAAGGAACTGCCCGGGTTCGGTGAACTCTTCCGCATGCTCAGCTATGAGCAGGTCGGCGCGGCGGCGATGCTCTCGCGCGCAACAGCGGGCGTGTCCGCTGGGACGCTCGTGTTCTCCACTCCGGGTTCCCCTGCGGCTGTTCGGCTGGCTTGGGAAAAGCTGGTGGCTCCGGAGCTGTCGCACTTGGCCTGGGAGCTGGTTCGGTAGCGTCGTGGGGGTCCGCCCTGTGGGGATGCGAGCACTGCGAGCGGCGTTCACATGCGTCGCACTACTGTTAGGCGCGGGGTGCGAGGAGGCATCCATGCCTCGGTCCGCGAAGGACATCGAAGCGGCTGTGGAGGAGTATCTCGCTGAGCGTACGGATCTGCAGTTCGATCGCTTGGAAGTGCGTGCCGATCGGATCCGCTATGGCGACGACGCTGCGGTGGCGGAGGTGTCGATCGTTGCTGTCGACGATCCAGAGGCTGCGATGAAGATGACCTATGCCCTGCGCCAGGCGGAGGGCGGTTGGGAAGTCGTGCCCGTTGACAGCCGCGGCGAGCCGGCGGCGCCCCTGCAACCTGGGCAGGGAAGCGGTGAAGACCTGCCTCCGGGACACCCGCCCGTGTCACCGCAAACCTCGCCGTTGCCGCCTGGTCACCCGCCCTTGGATCGTCAGGGCCAGTAAGCGATCGTTCCACGGGTGCGGGGTTGCGTGGATGGCCAGAGTTCGCTCTAGCGCACACCTGCGGAATGCTTGCGGAGATGCCAGCAAGACGACCAAGTCCCCACACTCGTAACGCGGGAAGGCCAATGGATCTGACTGGCGAACTCCTCTCACACTGCCGACTCGTTCGAGTGCAAGTCTGACCGTCTTGGGCTCAACCAGAGCCCCTTACGGTTGCCGCGATTGTGGGCCGCTCGACACCGGACACCGTACGGCTGTGACTGCGTATCGGGTGGGCGGGGCTGTGCACGCTACTGCTGCGCGTTGGCGACGAAGAGCGCGTTCTCCTCGGCCACAACCGCCTGTGTGGCTTCCGCACACCCGCTGCCTATGAGGAGCGCGACCGTTACAGTTCGCGCTCATCTCGTGCGACGGGCGCTACAAGTAGAGTTTCCTCTTCGAGAAGCGCACGGAAGTCCAGAATCTCGAAGGAACGTCCCTCAAAAGTGGTGAACGGCTTTGCGGGGACTCTGGGTACGTTCTCGCGTGAAGGTGTGTTGCGTGCGGCAACCCGCGTATTTCTAGAAGGTTAAATTCGCTAAATATGTGTATTTTAATCGACATATGCTACAAATGTTTTGGAAGGAAGGACTTGGAACCCATGACCAACGAAGAGTTCCAGCGCTGGCTGGCTGGAGTGGAGCAACTGACGGTGGCCCAGCGCGAGCGGCTGCAGCAGGTCGCCTAGGAGCAGGGGGACGAGGCGGCCTCCCGGGCCGCGATCGAGCTGCGCGTCGACGAGAGACGGCGCTGCCCGTGCTGCGGAGCCGGCCAGGCTGCGCGCGCGGGACGGCGGGCGCGGTGCTGGAGACGGCCAGCCAGGCGAACCTGCAGGCGGCGCTGGAGCCGCTGCGGGCGTCCGACGCCGTGCTGGTGACGGACGGCGGGACAGGCTGCCCGGGCTGCGCGCGCAGCCCGGTCCAGCACGAGGCCGTCCACCGGGCGGCCGGACAGCGCCTGCGCGGCAGCCACCCCATCCAGACGGTCAACCAGCGCCACCGCCAGCTGCAGCAGTTCCTGCTGCCGTTCCACGGCGTGGCGACGAAGTGCCTCGGCAACTACCTGCGCTGGCATCAGGAGATCGGTCTGGCCAGCCAGCCCTCCCCGCGGGCCTGCCTGCTCGCCTCCTTGGCACCCCAATGCACACGTTTCGCGAATTGAGCCTTCGTTATTTATGGATATATCTGAATACAAATGGTCCAAATTGGATCATTTAATTACGCTTAATCAGATTGAAATATTCCAGATTATTCGATATTTTATTCTGATAATCGATATAAATTGTTCAGAATAAAAGAAGAAAAATGATAAATATATGCAGGATCACAGCAATAAAACGGACTAAAATGATTACGATTGTCTGGCAAGACGGAACCTATATCGTTGATTGTATCATGGAATCAATCACGGGGAACTGGCACTAAAATTACCGCAAATAAGCAGACGGAATTTTCGCCGGGATCATCGAGAGGATGTACGGCTGGTACGAATTCGACTAGGGGCTGACTTCGCCCTTGCCGTCGTCGAAATGAACCTGAATGTTCGGTGCCCCGGGGGGGGGCTGACGTCAACCTTCAGGGTTCCCGGATCCGCCCCATCCCCCCTTCCCGAGAGCGTAAACCCCGAGTCGTCCAGCGCCTCTCCCAGGGCGCGCCGGGCTTGATCAAGCAGGGCCCTCACTCCGAATCTCTGGGATCGGATCAACTCGGCTGTCTCTGCATCAAGCACGATCCTAAACCGTTCCGAATCCATCCAGCGCCGCATTGTCCAGGGGGAGCACTCCCGCCGCCCTAACCTCCTCTCGCCGATTCGCCCCCCGGACCAATGGCCCTATCGCGAGCCGCTGCTTCGTCGTCACTGCTTGCCAGACTGGACTGCAGCTTGCTTAGCCTGCTTGGCTTCCCTTGCTGCACCAAGACTCGCATCGACACGGTCTGCTTCCTGAGCACTGCCAAGGCAGGATGCGCGGTGCGCTGACCGTTGTCGCCCCGCACGAAGATCGGACGCCCCTCGGCTTCTCACTGCGCCCAAGCGTGATCAAGGCAAAGTCGCCCGGAGAGTGCACAGAAAAGGCTGCCATCCGGTATTCGGCAGAAGGTGGGGGCAATGCTTTTCTGGTTAACCCTTTTTCGGGGGTTCGGCCGAACCTAGCATCCCGGAATCGGCCGAAACCGGGACGCTGGGATTCCAGCCTCCCAGCACTGGGAAGCAGGGAATTCGGAATGACGGGCGAAACCGGCTCTGGGATCGTTTGCACCCCCAGGACGGGGGATTGCAGTGCCAACCCGCACGGACGCAGCACAGGGCGGGTTCCGTGCTCGAGTCCGGATTGATCGCTGCCTCTATCGGTTTCAGCCTAATCCACGAGCCCGAAACTGGGGCATCCACCAAGGGCGCCCCCAGCCAGAAGGGCTCCCTCCAACTCCCCTCTCACCTTGGGGAGGTTCAGGGGAGTTCAGGGTCGTGCGCGCATAATGCGACCTCCGGTCATCCCGAAACCACGTCAGTTGCCAGCCCTTGGCTGCGGTCCAAACAGCCGGAAGCCCCGGTTGTCTTTCGCCAGTTCGATCACTTTGTCGGCTGCCAGCCGCTCGAAGGCGCGCACTGCCTTGTAGCGGTGGTGCTTGTTGCCGGGGTTTAGCCCGACAAGCAGGGCGAGATCGCGAGCCGAGAGTCGTCTCACGAACCGGTTCGAGGGGTTCCGTACCAGCTTGCGCCGATCCCTTGCCCGGACCCCGTCCTTCCGCCAAGTGGGCGTGCCGCCCCGAGTTCGGACGGGGGCCGCGATACGGCGAGTGATCGGCTGCCCTCTGTGCGCAGACCGACCCATGACGGCAACCGCAGACAAGTAGGCTCGGTACAGCGCGGCGTTCCGTGTGCCGTACTTGCAGAGCCGGGGCCAGTCGATCCGATGGCCATGCGCCGCCGACTTCGGAATCCGAACCGCGAACTCCACCAGCGGGTCGGATGATGATGCTCACGAGGCCCAGACCGGACACGGGCACCCAGCCTAGGGGGAAGCTCGCAAGCCGCTCCAGCGCCTCGGGCAGCCGATGCCACTCGATGTCGGACAAGGGAAACCTCATGGTTCGCCAGTGCCCGTTTCGACCTTCGATCGGAACATGCAGCAAGGCTCCGACAAACAGCCGAAGCTCGTAGGGGCCCCTCCCGCGAGTGAAGGCTGGACCACCCATGGTGTCGTAGAGTCGTAGGATCCAACTCGGGAAAACGGTCTCTGGCTCGACTCCCCCGATTCTGGGCAACTGCAATTGAACCGGGGGCTTCCCGGGTTCCCCGACAAAGCCCGGGAGCCGCTTCAGGGAACGATCTTTCGAACTCTCCGCCTCCAGCTTCGGAACGTTCGCCCGAGTCTTCGGGTGGAACGGTTCCATGGGCATGGGCTTCGACGATGCGTGGTTAAGCCAAGCTCCGACAAGGGGTCCTAGCGGATGCTTGCCGCGCTTGTTGGGGGGGGGGGGGGCGATCCAGCCACAGTGCGTGGAGCGATTCAACCTTGCTGCCAAGTTGCTTTGGCGTGAGAGTCCAAGCAGGGGCATCGCCCACGGACAGCACAGTCGACAGACTGACATGGATCGAGAGGGACGCTTTCGGCGATACGGCTCCCGTTGGAATGGAATACAAGCAGGATTTCGCACTGATATTCCTTTGCTGATAGGTACAGTTCGTCGACGAATTCCCGGACGAAAGAGACTGCGTTGGAGTCGGCGATGTAAGCCGAGAATGCAGGATCGATGATCACGAGATCCGGATTGAACTCGCGCACGTGGTGCTCCCAGAAGGGCTTCCAGCCGAGCAATGGCGCAGGGCGAGTGCTCGCGTGATCTCCCCTCCCGACTCCGAACAGAGGTCTTCCGCGAGCGTGGATCAAGCGGAAACGACTGTTTGTGGCTTCCACTGGTTTCAGCCCGGCTGGCAACTGCGCTGACAGCGACTTCAGCGACAGTGCGGTCGTGGTTCGTGGACCGCCGAGCAACTGAAGGGAGTCTCATGAAATCAAATCCTCTTGCCAAGGCTCTGGCAGCGAACCAGCGAGTGCCGCAGCCGCAATCCAGCGAGCGACCACCAGCGCCAAAGCATCCGGCCCGTCCCGGCAAGCGGCAGATCTCGGTCTACCTGCCGATCCCCGTCCACGAGTACCTGCGACGGTTCGCCTTCGAGTCGAGGCGCAGCATGCACTCGGTCCTCATGGAAGGGCTGGACCGGGTGCTGCAAAAGCACGGCACCTCGATTGAGAAGCTGGTCAAGAGCGGAGAGAGTGCATAGTCTCTGGGTGCAGCTCCGCCGCCTACGTCGCGCGACTGGCGCTCCCCTAAGCGGCAGTCGGCGATTCTGACGGCCTGGGCTACCGCCGGAGAAAGCCGCGCCAGCAGCGCGTCCAGATCGCCAGCGGGATTAGGCGGCGCGTTCCTGTTTCAGGCGCTCTTGGGCTAGGTCGTAGGCGGCCTGCAGCCGCATCCAGCTCACGGCGTCCGACCAGCCTATAGCTTCCATCTTCCAAGCTAGGGCCGGCGAGATCCTGCCGCGCCCGCCCAGCAGGCGCTCCAGCTCCCCGGCACCCACCCCTAGGCGCCGCGCAGCCGACGCTACCGGCTCCGGCCCCACGCAGCTGTCGCGGATCACCTCGCCGGGGTGCGGCGGGTCGTACATCACCTCACCTGCCATGCGCGTGTCTCAATGGTAGTCAACTAGGCGGATGTCCCATGCACGATCCCCTTCGAAGCGGAAGACGATGCGGTCCTTGGCCGACACGTCGACCGCCCAGTGGCCCTTGAGCCTGCCCTTCAGCGGATGGGGCCGCCACTGCGGGTAGCGCCGCAGCGGGCCGGGCCCGCTGACCGTGGTCAGCACGGACAGGATCTGGCGAATCCTGGCGACGCGCTGGGGAGGCAGGTCACGGACATCGCCCCTTTCGAACAGCCGCCTCAGACGAGGGTCGCGAAAGAGGCTCACTGGTCCCTATTGGAACGGGCCGCGCTCCGGCTCGTTCCGGCCCTGCCCCCAGCGGGGCGGGTGGCTCCGGTAATAAGGCGCTTCCTCGCTCATGTGGAGCAGCAGCGCAGTCGGCAGCTCCCTCGGTTCCCTCTGTATGAACTGCCGTATCCGCGCGGCCCCTGTGACACGGTCCCGACTCTGGACATGTGCACGTGCATGCGATCTCGGACATCCATGGAGCCCGTCGAACCGTGCAGTGCCCTTGCGTCATTTCGGAAGGCTCAATTCGCGAAACGTGTGCATTGGGGTGCCAAGGAGGCGAGCAGGCAGGCCCGCGGGGAGGGCTGGCTGGCCAGACCGATCTCCTGATGCCAGCGCAGGTAGTTGCCGAGGCACTTCGTCGCCACGCCGTGGAGCGGCAGCAGGAACTGCTGCCGCTGGCGGTGGCGCTGGTTGACCGTCTGGATGGGGTGGCTGCCGCGCAGGCGCTGTCCGGCCGCCCGGTTGACGGCCTCGTGCTGGACCCCCAGGCTGCGCGCGCAGCCTGTCCCGCCGTCCGTCACCAGCACGGCGTCGGGAGCCCGCAGCGGCTTCCGCGCCTCCTGCAGGTTCGCCTGGCTGGCCGTCTCCAGCACCGCGCCCGCCGTCCCGCCCCCGCGGGCCGTGGCCACCCGCACCGGCACCGGCTCCCGCGACAGGCCGCGCCGCCTGGCCGGCCCCCCGCGCCGGCGCGGCTTGCGGTCCAGGTTCCGCTCCCCCTTGCGGCTGTGCCGGAAGCACGTCTCGTCGGCCTTGCGGACCGACTCGCAGGCCAGCCAGCGCTCGCGCTGGTGCAGCCCGGCCAGCGGTGTCCCGGTCAGCGCGTGGAACGTCCGCCGGCAAGCCTTGCAGGCGTATCGGCGTAGCCGGTGCGCGCAGCGCCGTCTCGCGTCGACGCGCAGCTCGATCGCGGCCAGGGAGGCCGCCTCGTCCCCCTGCTCCTGGGCGACCTGCTGCAGCCGCTCGCGCTGGGCCACCGTCAGCTACTCCACACCAGCCAGCCAGCGCTGAGACTCTTCGTTAGTCATGGGCTCCAAGTCCTTCATTCCAAAAAACTTGTATCACATATAGATCAAAATGCACACGTTTCACGAATTGATCCTTTCGGAATGATTCCCTTCGATTTGACCGGTGGTAGGCAGCGTCTGTTTCTGTGGGCGTTGCGCGACAGGGGCGGGCATCTAGCTATAGGGCTATAAGGATGACGATTTTGCCCTTGCAAGCAAAGGACTTAGGTGGTCTCCTGCGTCAACTGGTCCCAGATCGATCTCGATGTCGGCAGGTGCGTCTGGCGGCATGATCCGCCATGGCATGCGGTCTTTCCTTCCCCCTGTCCGCTCGATCACGCAGCCGCCCTTGTTCTTGATCAGCAGGATGGCGCTCTTAACCAACCAACCTTGAAGAAGGAGTGATCGTGAAGTCGTTTATGGCGCTGGTGCTGTGCCTTTGTATTCTTTTTGTTCGTCCTGCAATGGCAGACTGTGACACAAGTCACTGTTCAGCGGAGGCGGCCTCGTGTGCTGGGGACTCAGTTGTATACACAACAGTGTGTAGTATGGTTGGTACCTTGGTGTGCACGGGTGCTGGCTTAGCATCGCCTGCGGCTGGAGGTGTATGCGCTTGGCTTTGGACACTCGTAGGCTCGGTTGTAGCGCTTGAACTAGCCAACAACTGCGATGATCAGGAAGCAGAGTGCGAGGCGCTAGCGGAGGAAGACTGCGAAAACGATGGAGATGACGGGGGTTGCGGGTGGTAGCTATGCGTAAATTGACCATATTGCTGATTGCTAATATAGTTGGAGGAGTAGTGTTTCTATGGGGCTTTGTTATTCCATTCTTAGGTGTGGAATATTGGATACTAGCTGCTATTCCTGCAGTAACTTCTGCAAATACCATACTGTGTCGCTGGTTGTGGAGTTACTCGAAATCGATTCGAAGTGGATAACTCTGTCGGCAGGCTCTGATCTGCATTTGTTGGATGTTGGATACCCTGCTGGCCATGTCCAAGCAGGTCCCCGCAAAGTTTCAGTCGGTCCTAGGCAGTTCGTGAATGACGCTGCGTTCACCACCTGCTTCTGCCATCGCGCTTGAGCGAGTGCCAGCCGTTTGGCCAGAGAAAGCGAATCAGATCCGGCAGCGGTATCGCTAGGCGCGTTCGCCAGCCTCGCTGGTCGAGCGGCACGGCCAGCACGACTTCGACGAACAGCCGCAGCGCCAGCGGAGCGCCCTGTCCCCTGGCAAGCGATGCTCCCCCAAGCCGTCGTAGAGCACGAGCGGTAGCGATGGCACCAGCGCGGACGGCTCCGGTTCCATGCTGGGCAGGTAGGCCTGCCCGGCCGAGCTCCAGCCGAGCGACCGATCGGGCGCGAACTCGCTGCCTGGTCCGATCAGCATGCCGACATTCCGTTGTTCGGATTCGCTAGAGGCCGTAACAGTGTGTCGCACTCCCTGCGCCTGCACTGGCAGGATTCCTGTCTCGCGGCGGTCGGGATCTACCGGGATAGCTTGGAATCTCTGCCACGCTCTGACTAGGGGGCCTAGCGGATGCTTGCCGCGATCGTCCGTCGCTGTCCAAGCGGAATGAATCCTTTCGATGTCCGCCGAGATGCACGCCTTCCAGTCCTCGCAGCGAGAAGCTTCGCAGTCCGAGGACGGACTAGACAATCCCAAGGACCGGTTCGACGGTCTGTCTTCTCAGTCCGTACTTCTACCGACTCGTGGAGGTACTCGCCTTGCGGGCCATCTTCACCAGCCTGTCCCGTTTCCCTTCCATCGAGGTGCGGACGCTCAATTCATTTGGGTGACGGGCGGCGTGCGCATGAGCCCGGAACCGACATCGCGAACATAGACCCAGACCCAGTTCCCGCGCCATGTAGTGCAACGCTGGTCTGGAACCTTCTCTAACTAGCGGTCGGCCGCAGGAATGCCACTGACACCGCCACCCCTGCGAGGGCATCCGCCAAGGGAGTCATACAGCAGTCCAACCTCCTGGCAGTACGGTCAGACGCCGTGCGGGGCAGTGGGCTCAGTGCCTTTAGTCCTAGAGCGGTGAGAAGCGCCGGAAAGTGGTATCGTATCCACTGTCGTGAGACAGTGGATTGCTGTAGCTATCGTTGCGGTGTTGCTCGTTCCGGCGCTGGTCGCGCAGTCCGGCGAGGACCTGCCGCGACTGGCAAACGGAAAGCCGGACCTGAACGGCATCTGGCAGGCGCTCGGGTCTGCGCACTACGACCTCGAAACCCACAACGCGAAGCCTTCCATGATGCTCCGCGATGGCCCTCATGGCCCGCTTCCGGCAGTGCCTGTGTTGGCGCTGGGCGCGGTCGGCGCCGTACCCGGCGGCATGGGGGTGGTCGAAGGCGGCCAGATCCCCTACAAGCCTGACGCCGCTTCGAAGCGCGAAGAGAACCGTGCGCACTGGATCGAGCGGGATCCCGAGGTCAAGTGCTATCTGCCCGGCGTGCCACGGGCCACCTACATGCCTTTCCCGTTCCAGATCTTTTTGAACGAGGGTTCGGCGTTCATCGCCTATGAGTACGCGGGGGCGGTAAGGGAGATTTACTTCCGAGATGTCGGTCAGGCGGAAACAGACAGCTGGATGGGTCAGTCAGTCGGCCGTTGGGAAGGTGACACCTTGGTGGTCGAGGTCACGGGATTCAACGACCAGACATGGTTCGACCGGTCGGGGACGCACCACAGCAACAAGCTTCGCGTGGTGGAGCGGTACACCCTGACTTCGCCGCACCACATCCAGTACGAAGCGGAGATTGAGGATCCTGAGGTGTTCACGAGGCCGTGGAAGATCTCCATGCCGCTGTACAAGCGGATGGAGAAGGGTGCCCGCCTGATGGACTTCAAGTGCGTGGAGTTTGTGGAGGAGCTGCTGTTCGGCGAGTACCGGCGGCGCCCGCTGGAGCGGTAGGCATCTTAGACACTGCCTCGGCGATGCGGGAAGCGATGAACGATCTACCCAGTGGTGTCTCTCCGGTGTAGTAGACGATTGCGGTTGCTGTGAGTGAAGCCCAAGCAGGAAGGAGTGTAGAGATGTTGGTTCGGATTTGGATCGCTGCTGTGACATTGACGTTGGTGGTGCCATTCGTTGGTCTGGCGGAAATCCCGCGCACGCCCGACGGGAAGCCCGACTTCAGCGGGACGTACGACATCGCCACGTTGACCCCGCTGCAGCGGCCAGAGAGGTACGGAGACAAGCTGACTCTCACCGACGAAGAGGCCGCTGAAATCGCACGCAAGGAGGCCGAGTACATGGCCAAGCGCAACAGCGCGACTGACCCCGAGCGTGGTGCGCCGCCGCAAGGCGGTGACGGGTCGGCGGGGGCCGCTGGCAACGTCGGCGGGTACAACTCGTTCTGGATCGATCGCGGCACGGGTGCGTTCAAGATTGACGGAAAGTGGCGCACGTCGATCATCACGGATCCGCCGAATGGGCGGCGTCCGTCGTTGACGCAGGCGGCCGCCAATAGAGCGAAAGCTCGAGCGAAGATGTCGCGGCCCAACAAAGGCGTGGCGTGGTGGATCAAGGAAGGCATCGACCCCGGCCCGTACGACGACCCGGAGATGCGGCCCCTAGCGGAGCGCTGCCTCTTGGGCTTTGGGTCAACTGGCGGTCCGCCAATGCTGCCGGTGCTCTACAACAACCTAAAGCGGATCGTGCAGACCAAGGATCACGTGATGATCCTGGTTGAGATGGTGCACGACGCCCGCATCGTTCGCATGGACGCAGAACATGCGCCAGAGCATGTGCGCGGTTGGCTGGGAGATTCAGTGGGTCGATGGGAAGGGGACACCCTTGTGATCGACACAACGAACTTTTCCGACCGGCCAGCACTGTCAGGGGCCTCAAGGAACCTGCACGTGGTGGAGCGGTTTTCGTTTCTAGATGAGCGGACCTTGCGGTATCAGTTCACCGTGGAGGATCCGACAGTGTGGACGGAGCCGTGGAGCGGCGAGTACATATGGCCGATGTCGGAGAGCAGGGTGTACGAATACGCGTGCCACGAAGCGAACTACTCCTTCGGAGGGATCCTGCGGGGAGCACGGATCCTTGAGAAGGATGCCATGGCCGAGCTGAAGGGCGAGTAGTAGTCTAATGATGGGCGGTCAGGTCGAATCGATGCGACGCAGGAGCGGCAGTATGCGAAAGATTACGCAGACGAGTGCGATGTGGAAGTTGATGGTCGTGCTGGCCGTTGGGCTGGTGACGGTGGTCGGCGTGGTGGGGCCGATTTACGCGCACCATGCGTTTGGTGCGGAGTTTGATCCTAATCGTCCGCTTCGACTGGAGGGGCCGGTGGTACGTGTGGAGTGGGTGAACCCACACACATGGATCCACATGGAGGTCACCACGGATTCCGGATCGAAGGAGATCTGGATGGTCGAGGGCGGCACGCCAAACAGCTTGCTTCGGCGTGGCCTGAAGCGAGACACGATCAAGATTGGACAGGTCGTAGTGGTGGACGGATACCAGGCAAAGGACCGCTCCAACCGGGCAAATGGCCGGGATGTGACGTTCTTAGACGGAAGGAAGTTCTTCCTTGGGTCGTCCGGGACTGGTGCACCCTACGACAAGGAACGTCGCGGGCAGTAGCCACGTGATCCGTCGCTGGTGCGCAGGAGTCGCACTGCACCCTTGATTTGCTGATGGCGCTGCTAGCGGCGCTGTAGCTAATGCACCCTTGCGTCCTGACAGCAGGTCGGGTAGCTTCGCGGTCACGCACCTAGTCCAATTAGTGGCCAGAGTCGCGCCAAGAGATGTGGTGCCTGACGAGAGCGGTGGCCGCTGGGGGATGGGTCGTGGGCAAACGGACTGGTGATTCTTGCCAAGTCCGACTAGGCGGCAGCGAATGCTTGCTCGCCGGGAACGCAAGGGTCCGATGGATGTTCGAGGCCACCTGCATATAGGATCGGGAGCCCCACGGCTAAGCGGTCGTGACGGGGCCTTCCGGATCGTCCGAGAGAACGAACGGGGACCCCGCTGAGGTGTCCCCGTTCGTTAGACGGCCCAGCAGCGAATCAAGGGAATTGGCTGCTGGGTGTCCAGTCAGCTGGAGATCCAGGTGCTGTTCTCCATGGATGGTTCGCCGGTGGCAGCGCGAAGCTAAGCGGGCGGCCGCACACAAGTGGCGGTGTTGGCAGGGCCGTCCACGGCCGCCGGTTGGCGATGAGTTCGTGGTAGTGTACAAGGTCGTCCGGACTCGGCCCTGTCGGCGGCAACTGTAGCTTTCCCGTTGGGGGGCCTGCTGGCCGATCACCTCGTTGCCCGCCGCAGGCTCGGTGCCGAGATGGACGCCGCAGCCGCCGAATGCTGCAGCGCGGACGCTAGAGCATTCGGCGAGCCCCTATTGGTCCGCGGCAAGCCCCCGAAGGTCGTCCTCGTCGCTGTCATGCGTGGGCTCGCCTACCTGCTGAACGCCTGCTCCGCGAGGAGCGGCTGTGGCGGCCCGAGCCCCCGCACGGCCAGCCGGCGCCACCGCGAGACACACACTTCATTTCATTGCCCCAACGAGTGGCACTTATTGGGGACAATGGTTCGGGGAAATCGACACTTTTCGATGTATTGATTTTCCTGAAAGACGCTCTGCAACAGAACATACGGTATGCACTGGATCAGTGGGGAGGATTCAAAGAGGTACTCAGTCGTGGCCAGTCTGGCCCCATTTGCATCACCATAAATTTTGAGAACGACAACATCTTCACATCATATATCCTTCGCATTTCCAGCGATCATAGCATCGCCTTCGTGGAACATGAGGGTGTTGTCCACGGAACTCAGACAAACAAAGTTAACAGGGATCTCCTTGCTATCTCGAACGGAACGGGCTCCGCAGAGGTATATGATCGATCAAGACAATCGGTCGCCGAACCAGATATACGAGAAGTTGACTTGAAGGATCCAACAGCCCTAGCCATCAAAGGTCTGGCTATGTTCAGTGAGTTCAAAGTGGCTGGCGAGATCAACACTCTGCTGGAGATCTGGCACGTGTCGGACTTCAGCGTCCACGACGCCCGGATGAGCGCAGACAACAGGTGCTCGGAACACCTCTCGATTCGAGGTGACAACGTGGCTCAGGCCGCCAAATTTTTGTCCGAGGCACACCCCGAACGATTTCGGGACATCCTGAAGGAAATGCGCTTACGTATTCTAGGAAGGCTCAATTCGCGAAACGTGTGCATTGGGGTGCCAAGGAGGCGGGCAGGCAAGCCCGCGGAGAGGGCTGGCTGGCCAGACCGATCTCCTGATGCCAGCGCAGATGGTTTCCCAGGCACTTGGTCGCCACGCCGTGGAACGGCAGCAGGAACTGCTGCAGCTGCCGGTGGCGCTGGTTGACCGTCTGGATGGGGTGGCTGCCGCGCAGGCGCTGCCCGGCCGCCCGGTTGACGGCCTCGTGCTGGACCCCCGGGCTGCGCGCGCAGCCTGGGCAGCCTGTCCCGCCGTCTCCCGAATCCCAGCTCCCCGGCGGCCCCTCCGGTGAAGTGTGCGGGCCAGTCCACACCCATCCGGCTGACCAGGTCCAGTCCACACCCGAGGGGACTCGACTACCTGAACCGGTGCGAGAACTCGTCCCAGGCAGCCCGATACTCCTCCTCCCGGTCGCACCGGACGAAGGGCGCGCGGTACGCGATCGTGCGCTCTCTCCGCCCCTGCGGCAGCGTGTCGTCCTCGACGGTCCGGAAGACGGTTCCGTCCGTGAGCCCCTGGACATCCTCCCAGCCGAGCGCGAGTCCGGTCTCGCTCCGGCCCGGCTGCACCAGTGCATAGTTGGAATCCCCTCTCCTCGCCCTCCGGGGAAGGCCCGTGCCGGAGAGTCCCTGCGAGGTGGTGAAGACGATCCGGCCATCCTGGTCGTACCACGTGTCCGCCTCGTACTCGCGCAGGACCGGGAACTGCACTCTGTAAAGGACCAGCAGCTCGTCGAGGGTGAGCCCGAGCGCCATCGCCACCAGCACGTCGACCTCCACCAGCGCCTGGCGTCGCTCGAAGTCCGTCCGCAGCGCGGAGTCGCGGCTCCACGCTCTCTCCAGCCCGCCCCAGCGACCCGCGTTCAGGCGTGCATCGGAACGGGTCCAGCCGTCGGCGGCGTGCGCGTCGTCCCAGCAGCTCTCCCAGAGCGTCCGGTAGTGGCTCGTGAGGCAGTGCAGGCCGAGCACGCGCGCGTGCAGGGACCGTCGAGGACGGGGTCCAGGCCTGCAGAGGGGCAGCTGCCGCAGCCGGACCGGATGCATGTTGGTTGCCCCGGTCATCTTGACGAAGCCATCCATCGGCAGCGCCTGGCAGATGCCCTGGAAGTCGAGCAGATCCCGCAGATCTCGATGGCTCGTGCCGACAACCGCATTGATGTAGGCAGCCCCCGTGGGCACGATCGCCGCAATCAGCGTTCGCTCGGTCGTCGGATCCACCATCCTTCTGTTCACCATGCTGTAGTGGCCCGTCACCCTCCGGCTTGGGCCGTCGGGAGCGTCCGCGGCCCACGGCACCGACGGAATCCGCCGCGCGTACTCGTCGCGGCCGCACGCCGGGACGTAGTTCGTGCGCGGCAGGTAGTCGTCCGGGATCGCCGTCAGGTCGATGCAGTCGTAGTCGCTCTTCAGCCGACAGGCGCGGCGGGGGGTCTTGCCGAGCGGGTTGCCGACGAAGAGGTGCGGGCCCGACAGGATCCACTCGCGGGGCTCGCGCGGGAAGCGCGTCTCCCGGCGGATCGCGCCGTCCCGCTGGGCCCTGGTCTCGTCCCAGATAACCCCGCATGCGAACTGGCCCGCCAGGTCGCGCAGGCGCCGCGGCTGGCCGGCGAACTTCCGCAGCACAGACATCAGCTCCGTCGAGTGCACCGCCGGCAGCCTGGCCCGCCCGGCGGGCGTCCCCGCGGGGTCCAGCGCCGCGGCGAACGTCTCCAGCTCCCGCGGGCCGACCCGCACCATCCGCCCTGCGTGGCCGTCCGTCTCCCAGCCCCCGCCGACGCGCTTGATGCCCGGCACCGGACCGGTGCCCGGGTGCTCCAACGACGCCTCGATGGTCTCCGCGGCGAAGAGGTTGGCCATGTGGACGAATCCCGGACGCCCGCGCTCGGGCCCGTAGACGTTCACGCTGAACCGGGTGCTGTGATGCACGTCCGGGAACAGCCTCGTTTCGTTCTGGAACTGGAAGTGGGCCCGCAGGCGGGCGTAGACCGCGGCGCGCAGCGCCCCGCCCCTGGGGTCGTCGAACACGCCCTCGGGATGCAGCAGGCCGGCCACGCCGCGCTCGCCGAGGACGCTCCAGGCCTGCGGCAGGAAGCACTTGTACGAGTTCGCCTGCACGCCCTGGAGCAGAGTGTAGTTCTGGGGCGCCCCCAGGTAGGCCTTGGTCGCCTCCGTCGCGGCGTACTCGTCCAGGTAGGCCGCCCGCAGGCCGGGGCTGCGCGCGAGCAGCCCCGGCCGCTCCCGGCGCAGCGCCGCGGCCCTGCGCCGGCGCACGACCACGGTCGGCTCGAAGTCCCCGATCACGCCGGCCTCGTCCCAGGAGAGCTTGATCCAGGGCGGGTTGCCCAGCACCAGGTCGAAGCCCGTGGAGGGCTCCCCGTCCGGCCCCGTTCCGTAGAAGACGTCCGCGAACGCCAGGTCCCAGTGCAGGAACCGCATGCGCTCCGCCAGCGCGTCCACGAACCCCAGCCGGGGGAATAGCTCGCACAGCCGCTCCAGGTCCAGCAGCCCCGTCTCGTCGAGGATGCGCCGCGCCATGCCCGCCGCGTGCGCCGCGTACTCCTCCCCGAACTGCAGCGCCGCCTGCCCCGGCCCGTCGGCCGCGTCCCGCACGTCGCCCGTCAGGACGATGCTCGCCTCGGTCAGGAACTCCTCCCGAGTCGGCGGACCGACCTTCGCCTCGATCGGCCAGAACCACAGCGCGCACCAGTAGTCCAGGACCAGCTTGAGCCGCCGGTAGGGGCTCGCCGTCCGCGCCCGCGTGCCGAACACGCCCTGGCCGCGGATCGTCTCCTTCCACCCGTTGGCCGTCCGTCGCTCCGCATGCGCGGCCCCCCAGACCGCGGTCGCGTCCTCGGTCGCCGCGCGGTCCTGCGCCAGCTGCTCGGCGTGCAGCGCCCACAGCCTGTCCGCCGCCTGCGAGAGGCGCTCCAGCTCGTCCACGTCGGCCGCCCCGAACGGCCGGCAGAACGCCTTCCGCCATGCCCGCAGCGCCGCCATCGGCTGCGGCGCGAGCTGCCGCACGAAGCGGTCGCCGTAGCGGCTCATGCCCGGGTCCGGCAGCAGGAAGTGGTAGACCGCCCCCGCCGGACAGGCCGCCGCCGGCCCCCGGCCGACCGCGTCGGGCTCCCGCCCGAACCAGCGCGCGTCCCCTCGCCGCCCGGCGGCGATCTCCGCCCGCGGGTACGTCCGCCGCCGCGCGCCCACCAGCGAGTTGCCGGCGAAGAGCTGGTACCCGAACCACGGCACGTGCCCGTCCTGCACGAGGCAGTTCAGCCACAGCGACACCTCGGCCAGCTCCACCGCCACCGGGTTCAGGTCGACCCCGAACACGTTCCGGTCGGCGATGTGGTGCCGCGCGCGCTGCAGCTCCTCGGCGCGCTCCCGGGGCGGAATGCGCCGCCCCAGCTCCCGCTGGCGACGCTCCAGGTAGCGCTCCGCCAGCTGGTTGACGGCCTCGTTCAGGAACGCCGCCGACCCCATCGCCGGCTCGCACACCCGCAGCTGCAGGATCCGCGCGGCCGGCATGCCCGCGTCGATGCGCTCCTCCAGGGCCTGCCGCACCACCGCCCGCGTCAGCGGCTCGGGCGTGTAGAAGCTCGCCGTCCGCTCGCGCTCGCGCCCCGTCCTCCGGAACAGGAACCGGCCCTGCGGGTGGCGCAGCAGCCGCCTGCGCCCCCGCTCGTCCCGGACGTGGACCCGCTCCTCCTCCGTGTACTGCGCGAGGGCCTCCGCCGTCACGAACCAGGCCGGCTCCAGCTCGTCCCGCACGCTCCCGGGGACCTGCACCTCGTACAGGTCCTCCCGGGCGATGGAGCCCCGGAACGACAGCAGGGCCTCGTACACCCCGCCGAGGTGGCCGATGCCCAGCTGACCGTACGAGATGCGCCCCCGCCGGCGCCGTCCCTGCGCCGGATGTGCTGGCCGTCCCGGTCCCGGGCCGTCTCCAGACGCGCCATCTCCAGGTCCCGCAGCCGCTCGAGGCCGTACCCTCTGCGGTAGGCCTCCGCGTCCACCGGCGCGTAGCCCAGCTCCGGCCGCGCCTCGCTGCAGAACAGGAACAGCAGCCGGTACAGGTAGCGCAGGCACTCCGTCCCCAGCCGCTCCGCCAGGTCGCCGCCCCCGGCCTCCGCCCCCGGCGCCTCGCTCCGCAGCGAGCGCAGCGCCTCGTCGCCCAGCAGCTCGACGGCCTCGCGCAGCGCGTGCCGGAGCTCGCCCGAGACCCCGAACGCGTGCCGGTGGCTGCGCTCGTCGAGCGCGTCCAGCAGGGGCGCCCCCGACCCCGGCAGCGCCGACTCGCGGTGCAGCAGGGCCGCCGCGGCCCGCAGCGTGGGCCCCTCGCGACGGTCCAGGATGCGCCTCCAGTCGAAGCGCAGCAGGCGCCGCTGGGCCCACTTGCCGCGCTCCAGCAGCAGCGCCCAGCGCGGCGGGCGCTCGGCGCCGAACACCCGCCGCGTGAGGATCGTGTCCCAGGTCTCGCCCAGGATGTCCGGCGACGGCGGCGCCTTCCCGGCGAACTGCGCCTCGTGGGGCCGCAGCTCGAGCGGATCGTCGCCGTCGGCGTCGGGCGCGTACGCGCCCAGCGCCAGCAGGCGTCCGCCCACCCCCTCCGCCTCGCCCAGCACCGGAATCTCCTCCCCGGTCTCGAGCGGGTGCGCGGCCGGCGCCCAGCGGTGGCCCAGCGTCTCCAGCTGCAGGCGGAACCAGCGCCGCTGGATCCGCACCGCCTGCCCGTCGTCGCCCGCCCGCCGGAACGCCTCCCGGATGCGCCGGTGCTCCCCGGCCAGGGCACCCAGCTGGACGTCCGGCGCGTCCGACCGCTCCTCGCCCGCCGCGGCCGCGGCGCGCCACCGCGCCACCACCGGCCGCAGGTCGCTCCCCAGCAGCTCCGCCAGGTAGTGGTCGCTGTAGAACTCCCGCTCGTTGTGCAGCCCGACGTGCCCGGCCGCGGCGTTCAGACTCTCTGGCACGGACCTCCCCCGCACTCGCCTCTGTTCCAGAGCCGTCCCCGCAAGCGGATCGGTCCGCTGGACTCGCCATCCCGGGGGCGTGGGACTGCCCGATCCACGAGCACCATTCATGCCCAATCCCGGAGTCGGCGCAACGCACTGCGCGAGCTGGGAACCTGTCGCCGTGCATGCACCACGTGGTCCTGCCCGACGGCAATGCCCATCGCGAAACCGGTCCAGCGTGGAACGACGAAGGCTTGCCACGCCAGATTGGGATTCTTCTGGCGTGATCGTGCCCGGCAGCAGTCCCCTGCCACACCGAATTCAGCAGGCATGCATTGACATGTGGATGATGATTGCCACTGTTGGAGCGACGACCGAGCCCTGATCCCCGGCCCCAGCGCTCATGGCACGCATCGCATTCGGACTCAGCCTCTCCATCGGCGGTGTGGCGGCGTGGCTTGTGCTCGACGAGCTGAGCTGTCTCGCTCCATATCGCGACGCCCTGGTCCGGGAGCACGGTCTGGTGATCGTCGCATGCTGCGGTGCGCTGGCATGCCACTGCCTTGCGCCGCTCCATGCGCTCTGCCGTCGACTCGGCCTCGGCGATGCGGGCCGGAAGCTGCGCCGTCTCGAACGCGAGGTGCAGAAGGGCAGGACGTCCAACGCGGAGGTCGCCGATCGACTCCGGCTCCAGAGGCAAGGGGAAGCATGATGCAACGCACCGTTCGAGGGGATCGGGTTGCCGAGTCGCACCATTTCGAGCGCCTGCCCGCGTACCGGCCGGCTCGCGCTCCTGGTCGCGGGCCGAGGGAGCGGTTCGATCCATTTCCGCAGCCCGCCTCGCGCGAGCTGGCCGCATCGAGCCGGGAGACGCTCTGCGAACCCACCCGATGCCCGCCGCAGCATCCAGGTCGGGGCATCGCCGTGTGGGGCCGGTACCGTCTCGCGGAGGACTCTGTCGATGCGTTGCAGGTGGTTGGCATGTTCCGTGTGATGCACCGGGAGGATGTCATCGCCAGGTTTCGGTCACGCCGGCGCGCCGGTGCCGCAGTGCGGGAGCTGACGAACTTTGGGCTGCTGACGGTCGACCGACTGCAGCGGGGTTCGACCGGCGTCGAGGCGGTCTCGTTGACCGCGAGGGGCAGAGGACTGCTGGAGCGTCACATCGATCCTCGCGAGCCGGGTGACACGACTGCGCAGACGTATCGGTCCGGCCGGGCAGGCAGGCACCAGGTCCTGCACGATGCATCGGTCTACCGAGCGGCAAGGCAGGAAATGGACGCCCTCGCATCCCGTGGAGCTCGGGTGGTCCGGATCCGGCCCGACTCGGATCTGCGGTCCGAGATCGCGGGACGCGTGGAGCGGCATCGCAGGGACGGACTCGACCGTGCGGCTGCAAGCAGGACCGCCCTCGATGCAATGGACCTGATCGAGTGCGATGGCAGGGCGGTCCTGCCCGATGTGCGCATCGTCCACCGCGAGCTAGGCGACCACGCTGCGGATCCGCTCCGGCATGTGGACGTCGAAGTCACCACGCCCGACTATCGCAGTGCCGCGGTCGCGGCCAAGACCAATGCAGGATTCCGGATGTACCGCATGGATGTCAGCGGCGGTCTGACGGGTCCCTGACCACGGCCCGATCCCGTCCATGAGCGCGGTGGACCCCGGCGGGCCAGAGCCCCACGTCGTTCCGAGGCTTCGTCGATCCATTGCGATCGGGCACCGCGCCGAGGCCCTCCGGCGGTTCGGCTACAGCGCCCACGACGCCGAGTTCCTGACCTTCGCCGCCCTGCTCGGCGGGTACTTCGAACGCCGTCACTACCGCGCGTGGGGTGGACGCAGGCCTGGATCGGCGGAGATGCGCATGATCCGTCGTGGCCTCGAGAACCGCCACCTCGTGAGCTTCGCCGACAACCGCCTCTGGCACATCCGCAGCAGGGCGCTTCACGCCGCCGTCGGGTCCGACGCCGCGGCCGGCAGGTTGACTCGAGCGCGCCGCGGAGTGCAGCAGCGGCTCTTCATGCTCGACCACTTGCTGGCCACGCCGGACGGACCGTGCTGGCTGCTGACCGCAGACGCGAAGAGGCAGCACTGCCAATCGTTGGGAGTGCCTGCGGCATGCCTCCCGGCGGGGCCGCGGACGCGCCGTGGCGTCAGTCCGCTCTTCCCCGACCGATTCCCCATCAGGATGGCCTGCGCCGACCCGCCCGTCGTCGAGCTCCTCTACGCCCACACCGGCTCGACCCCCTTGGGGGCGAGACGGTTCCTGGATCGACATGCGGCCCTCGCCGCGAGCCTGTGGGCCCGCGGGATCGCTTGCGAGTGGACCGTCCTGGCAGACGGTTCGATGCAGTTTCCACGCCTTCGACAGGCCTGGAGGCGCTGGCGTGGGGAACACGAGCGCACCTTCCAGGAACGGGAGTGCTTCGGGTTGCGGCGCACCATGCAGAAGCGGGCGTGGGACAGCATCAGCGCCGGTCAGGTCGAACGCTACGTGCAGCTGGCGTCCCTGGTGGAGTCGGAGGGGCTCGAGCGGCGGTACCAGGAGTGGCTGGACGCGGATGCACCCGCACCGCAGCCCGGTGCGGACTTTGCGTCTGCGAGTCGCTACCGGGAAGTGCTCCTCGAGCAGGACTACTCCACGGCCGACTGGGCGTCCTGAATCCCGCGCCACCATCCAGAAGCGTGCCCGCCGCGGGCCCGGTCCCGTGGCGAAAGGCCAGGGCAATGGGTTCGCCCGGACCACAGCCGTTGGCTTGAGACTCCGGCGTGACGCCAGGAGTGGTCCCGGACATCTCCCGCCGTCGGCCAGTCCGGCATGGGGCTCGCCCCTGGGCCAAGTTTGCCACCCCATTTCATAAGTCGTTTGCAATGAGCACATTGCGGTCGTGGAATCAGGCGTGTGGCACTGCATTCCGTGCATTTTCCTTTCGTCGTCTGGGCGGGACGACCAGCTTGCGGAGCCCGCCCGGCGAGGCGTCCACGCCCAGCCGCTCGTGGATCGCCCGCTGCCAGGACTCGGCCTGCGTCGTCTTGCGCACGTGCAGCATGCGTTTGTCCGCTTGGCGGAAGACCGCGGTCACCCGCCGCTGGCCCGCCAGGCGACGGCGCAGCGTCGTCCAGCTGGCCGTCTCCCCGCCCGCCCGCCCGCAGGCGCTGCCGGACCTTCTCCACGCGCTTGGTCGTGCCCTGGCGCGACAGACCCTCGTGCAGCGTCTGCAGAGCCGTCTCGAGGCGCGCGCCGGCCTGCCCCGCAGCGTGCCGCCCTCGGCGACGTTGCCGGCCAGGACCCTGGAGCGGCGCACGAAGCCGCTGGCGTCCAGCACCAGGCCCAGCGTGAGCGGCGGACAGTCGTGGCGCTTCTCCCTGGAATGGCCGCGGCGGGCCAGCGGCTGCCGGTCCGCCGCGCCCTCGCAGCAGGTGCTGGTGAGGTCGTGCAGGGTGACGGTGGGCTGCAGGTCGAACAGGTCGGCGGCGCGCTGGAGGAGACGCGTCTCGATCGTGTCGCGGTGGCGCAGCAGGCGGTCGCTGGCGCGCTGCAGGGCGTTCCGGCCCATGGTCTCGCAGTCGCAGCCGAGCGGCTCGCCCAGGGCGCTGCGCTGGCGCAGCCAGTGCCACGCGGCGCGCTCGGAGGCCGGCGCGGCCATGCGGCCGACGAGGTTGCCGAGGACGGCGGCGCGCTGCGGACAGGACAGGACAGGACAGGCCCAGCTCCTCGAGCAGGGACGGCGGACGGAGCTGCCGCATGGCCCACAGGGCGACGTGCTCGACGCCGACCGAGCGCGGTCGGACCAGCTCCAGGGAGTCGACGTCGACCCGCGGCAGATCGGCCGCCGGGCCTACGGGGGAGACGCCGGCCTGCACCAGCTGGGCGGTGCTGCGCTGGGCCTCGTCCTCGACCGCGGGGCAGCAGGCCCCGAGCTCGAGGGACCGCTGGGGGGCGAGGATGCGCTCGACGCGGGCGCACAGCGCCGGCCCGTCCCCGCGCGGCAGGGCGAAGTGACGGCCGAGGTTGCGCAGGGTGCGCTGGCGCACCCTGGAGCCGCAGCGGACGGAGCGGACGAGGCGCTGGGCGAAGTGGGGCTCCTGGCCCCTAGCGCGGGGTCGGGTGGGGGTCCGGCGGACGAACAGGCTCCGATGGGAGCAGGCCCTGGGACGGGAGTCAGGGAATTGCAATTTGCTATGGCACTGCATTTGGGGTTTCCAGAGGCTGGCCGCTGCAAACCAACGACTTGCAGCGCAAAACACGCCGAATTCGGCCAGAATCGCTCCTCGCTTGGCGAACTTGGGCTAGGAAGCCGTGGTGGAACTCTTCGACGCCCGGCAGGACATGCCAGCGCTCATCGGGAAGGTCGCCTGAACGCCCCCTCCCCGACCCGTTCTCCGCACACCGTGGCAGGGCAGGCAGGTCTATGTCTCGAGGTTCGAGGCCTCCGGTCTCCTCTCCGGCCTAGCTTCCAAGGCCCGGAGCTTCGCTTCGAGCCCCTCGCGCAGGCGGCGCTCGGCCTCCGCCCTGGCGTCCGCCTCCTCCGCCCTGACGTCCGCCTCCTCGGCCCTGGCCCTCTCCTTCTCGGCCCTCGCCCTCTCCTTCTCCGCCCTGGCGTCCGCCTCCTCGGCCCTCGCCCTCTCCTCCTCGGCCCTAGCGTCCGCCTCCTCGGCCCTCGCCCTCTCCTTCTCGGCCCTCGCCCTCTCCTTCTCGGCCCTCGCCCTCTCCTCCTCGGCCCTGGCTGTGGCACGGTCACCCCTGGCCACGGCCTCAGGCAGGGACTCAAGGTACTGCTTCGCCCCGGGATCCCACAGCCGCAGCCTCTCCCCGTCGAACACCATCTCCAGCCCGAGAACGGCGCTGCGCAGGCGCACTGCCCCGCCACCTCCGCTCTCCGCCGCAATCTCCTCGTAGCGCTCCCCCTGCAGCCGCAGCCCCTGCAGCCGCACCTCGTGCAGTCCCCCGCTCGGGTCGTACAGCCAGTACTCCTCGACCTGCAGCCACTGGTACAGCTCCCGCTTGTGCGTCCGGTCGTTGTCCGCGTTCGACCGCGACGCCACCTCCAGCACGAACTGCGGCACTCTCCCCTCCTTCCACACCAGGTACGAGTCCCGCGGCGGCTCCCGCCGCACGCCGAGCGCCACGAAGACGTCCGGCGCCACTCTGACGTCCGGATTGCCCTTCTCGTAGTAGATCAACAGGTCGCCGCCCACCAGCACGTCCTCGCGCCACGCGAAATGGTGCTCCAAGGCAGGCAGGATCGCGTCCAGCGCCCGCCGCTGCCTCTGGTTCTCCGCCACGGGACGCCCGTCCGAACTAGGGTATTCGACAGCCTCCGGGACCGTCTGCGGAGGCCGCCACGCCACCCGCCGCGGCTGCGCCACGGGCACCACCACTTGCTGGTCGACAAGCCCGCGCACACCGTCGCCTCCCCGCTCCGGCACGCTCGCATTGTATACCCGGGCATGCCCGGACCGGCGCGCAACCGCCGCCAGCGCCGTCGGCCACCCAGCCATTGCGCGCAACCGCCCCGTCGCGGCGCCCTGCGGCCAGCGGACGGGGAACGGCGCCAGTCGCACGCGGGCGGCGCCGCTGCATGCGGCGCCGAGTGTGCGGCGAGCCAGTCCGTGTCCTGCTGCGCGCAGCCTCCGGGCTCCTCTCCGACATTGGCTTCCAAGGCCCGGAGCTTCGCTTCGAGCCCCTCACGCGGGCGGCGCCTGGACAGCCGTCCCGCTCTCTCCTGCTTGGCCTTGGCTGTGCCACGGTCGCCCCCAGCCACGGCCTCAGGCCAAGGACTCAAGGCACTTCTTCCCCGCGATCTCACAGCCGCAGTCGAGCCCCCCAGCCCCTGTTTGCCACCCCATTGCATGAGTCGTTTGCAATGAGCACATTGCGGTCGCGGAATCAGGCGTGTGGCACTGCATTGCGTGCATTTTCCCTGCGTCGTCTGGGCTGGACGACCAGCTTGCGGACCCCGCCCGGCGAGGCGTCCACGCCCAGCCGCCCGTGGATCTCCCGCTGCCAGGACTCGGCCTGCGTCGCCTTGCGCGCGTGCAGCATGCGTCCGTCCGCCTGGCGGAAGACCGCGGTCGCCCGCCGCTGGCCCGCCAGGCGACGGCGCAGCGTCGTCCAGCGGGCCGTCTCCCCGCCCGCCCGCAGGCGCTGCCGGACCACCGGGACCAGCTGGCAGGCGCGCGCCGAAAGGCACAGGTGGCCCGCGCTGCGCGCGGGCTTGCGGTGGTGGATCGGGCGCAGTCCCAGTGCGCTCCCGAGGGAGCGGAGGACGGCCTCCAGGTCGGTCCGCGTCACGCAGGTGCGCCACAGCCGCTCGGCGTCCCAGCCGACGCTGCTGGTGCGCAGGCCGTGGACCCCGGGATGGGTCGCCCCGCTGCCCTCCAGCGGCTGCCGCTTCCAGGCCACCGCCGTCGCGTTGCGGCCCCTGTCGTCCGCCTGCACGTCGATCGCGTCGTGCGGGGCGGCGGACGGATGGCGGACCTGCAGCCGTCCGATGCGCTCGCCGGCCTGCCCCGCCATCGCCCGCTCCTGCTCCGCCCGCTGCGCGGACGCGCAGCCAGGCGCCGTTCCCCTCCGTGGCGAGCCCTCTGTCGAGCACGACGGCCGCCTCGGGCGGCGCGTCCAGGGCCGTCGGCATGGCCTGCAGCGTGCCGCCCTCGGCGACGTTGCCGGCCAGGACCCTGGAGCTGCGCACGAAGCCGCTGGCGTCCAGCACCAGGCCCAGCGTGAGCGGCGGACAGTCGTGGCGCTTCTCCCTGGAATGGCCGCGGCGGGCCAGCGGCTGCCGGCCGCCGCCCTCGAAGCACGTGCTGGTCCGGTCGTGCAGGGTGACGGTGGGCTGCAGGTCGAACAGGTCGGCGGCGCGCTGGAGGAGACGCGTCTCGATCGTGTCGCGGTGGCGCAGCAGGCGGTCGCTGGCGCGCTGCAGGGCGTTCCGGCCCATGGTCTCGCAGTCGCAGCCGAGCAGCTCGCCCAGGGCGCTGCGCTGGCGCAGCCAGTGCCACGCGGCGCGCTCGGAGGCCGGCGCGGCCATGCGGCTTACGAGGCTGCCGAGGACGGCGGCGCGCTGCGCACCGGACAGGCCCAGCTCCTCGAGCAGGGACGGCGGACGGAGCTGCCGCATGGCCCACAGGGCGACGCGCTAGACGCCGACCGAGCGCGGGCGGACCAGCTCCAGGGAGTCGACTTCGACTCGCGGCAGGGCGGCCGCCGGGCCCACGGGGGAGACGCCGGCCAGCCCCCGCGCGGCAGGGCGACGTGGCGGCCGAGGTTGCGCAGGGTGCGCGGGCGCACCCTGGAGCCGCAGCGGACGGAGCGGACGAGGCGCTGGGTGAAGTGGGGCTCCTGGCCCTTGGCGCGGGGGCGAGTGCGGGTCCGGCGGACGAACAGGCTCCGATGGGAGCAGCCCCTGGGGCGGGAGTCAGGGAATTGCAAGTTGCTATGGCACTGCATTTGGGGTTTCACGAGGCTGGCCATTGCAAACCAACGACTTGCAGCGCAAAACACGCCGAATTCGGCCAGAATCGCTCCTCGCTTGGCGAACTTGGGCTAGGAAGCCGTGGTGGAACTCTTCGACGCCCGGCAGGACATGCCAGCGCTCATCGGGAAGGTCGCCTGAACGCCCCCTCCCCGACCCGTTCTCCGCACGCCGTGGCAGGGCAGGCAGGTCTATGTCTCGAGGTTCGAGGCCTCCGGCCTCCTCTCCGGCCTAGCTTCCAAGGCCCGGAGCTTCGCTTCGAGCCCCTCGCGCAGGCGGCGCTCGGCCTCCGCCCTGGCGTCCGCCTCCTCCGCCCTGACGTCCGCCTCCTCGGCCCTGGCCCTCTCCTTCTCCGCCCTCGCCCTCTCCTTCTCCGCCCTGGCCCTCTTCTCCTCGGCCCTGGCTGTGGCACGGTCACCCCTGGCCACGGCCTCAGGCAAGGACTCAAGGTACTGCTTCGCCCCGGGATCCCACAGCCGCAGCCTCTCCCCGTCGAACACCATCTCCAGCCCGAGAACGGCGCTGCGCAGGCGCACTGCCCCGCCACCTCCGCTCTCCGCCGCAATCTCCTCGTAGCGCTCCCCCTGCAGCCGCAGCCCCTGCAGCCGCACCTCGTGCAGCCCCCCGCTCGGGTCGTACAGCCAGTACTCCTCGACCTGCAGCCACTGGTACAGCTCCCGCTTGTGCGTCCGGTCGTTGTCCGCGTTCGACCGCGACGCCACCTCCAGCACGAACTGCGGCACTCTCCCCTCCTTCCACACCAGGTACGAGTCCCGCGGCGGCTCCCGCCGCACGCCGAGCGCCACGAAGACGTCCGGCGCCACTCTGACGTCCGGATTGCCCTTCTCGTAGTAGATCAGCAGGTCGCCGCCCACCAGCACGTCCTCGCGCCACGCGAAATGGTGCTCCAAGGCAGGCAGGATCGCGTCCAGCGCCCGCCGCTGCCTCTGGTTCTCCGCCACGGGACGCCCGTCCGAACTAGGGTATTCAACAGCCTCCGGGACCGTCTGCGGAGGCCGCCACGCCACCCGCCGCGGCTGCGCCACGGGCACCACCACTTGCTGGTCGACAAGCCCGCGCGCACCGTCGCCTCCCCGCTCCGGCACGCTCGCATTGTATACCCGGGCATGCCCGCACCGGCGCGCAACCGCCGCCATCGCCGTCGGCCACCCGGCCATGGCGCGCCAACGCCCCGTCGCGGCGCCATGCGGCCAGCGGACGGGGAACGGCGCCAGTCGCACGCGGGCGGCGCTTGGACAGCCGTCCCGCTCTCTCCTGCTTGGCCTTGGCTGTGCCACGGCCGCCCCCAGCCACGGCCTCAGACCAAGGACTCAAGGCACTTCTTCCCCGCGATCTCACAGCCGCAGTCGAGCCGCCCCCCCCCCCCCCCCCCAGCCCCTGTTTGCCACCCCATTTCACAAGTCGTTTGCAATGAGTACATTGCGGTCGCGGAATCAGGCGTGTGGCACTGCAGTCCGTGCATTTTTCCTTCGTCGTCTGGGCTGGACGACCAGCTTGCGGACCCCGCCCGGCGAGGCGTCCACGCCCAGCCGCTCGTGGATCGCCCGCTGCCAGGACTCGGCCCGCGTCGCCTTGCGCGCGGGCAGCATGCGTCCGTCCGCCTGGCGGAAGACCGCGGTCACCCGCCGCTGGCCCGCCAGGCGATGGCGCAGCGTCGTCCAGCGGGCCGTCTCCCCGCCCGCCCGCAGGCGCTGCCGGACCACCGGGACCAGCTGGCAGGCGAGCGCCGACAGGCACAGGCGGCCCGCGCTGTGCGCGGGCCTGCGGTGGTGGATCGGGCGCGGTCCCAGTGCGCTCCCGAGGGAGCGGAGGACAGCCTCCAGGTCGGTCAACGTCACGCAGGTGCGCCACAGCCGCTCGGCGTCCCAGCCGACGCTGCTGGTGCGCAGGCCGTGGACCCCGGGATGGGTCGCCCCGCCGCCCTCCAGCGGCTGCCGCTTCCAGGCCACCGCCGTCGCGTTGCGGCCCCTGTCGTCGGCCTGCACGTCGATCGCGCAGTGCGGGGCGGCGGACGGATGGCGGGCCTGCAGCCGTGAGATGCGCTGCCAGACCTTCTCCACGCGCCTGGTCGTGCCCTGGCGCGACAGGCCCTCGTGCAGCGTCCGCAGAGCCGTCTCGAGGCGCACGCCGGCCTGCCCCGCCATCGCCCGCTCCTGCTCCGCCCGCTGCGCGGACGCGCAGCGGGCGCGTCTCGCCGTTCCCCTCCGTGGCGAGACCCCTGTCGAGCACGACGGCCGCCTCGGGCGGCGCGTCCAGGGCCGTCGGCATGGCCTGCAGCGTGCCGCCCTCGGCGACGTTGCCGACCAGAACCCTGGAGCGGCGCACGAAGCCGCTGGCGTCCAGCACCAGGCCCAGCGTGAGCGGCGGACAGTCGTGGCGCTTCTCCCTGGAATGGCCGCGGCGGGCCAGCGGCTGCCGGCCGCCGCCCTCGAAGCACGTGCTGGTCCGGTCGTGCAGGGTGACGGTGGGCTGCAGGTCGAACAGGTCGGCGGCGCGCTGGAGGGCGTTCCGGCCCATGGTCTCGCAGTCGCAGCCGAGCGGCTCGCCCAGGGCGCTGCGCTGGCGCAGCCAGTGCCACGCGGCGCGCTCGGAGGCCGGCGCGGCCATGCGGCCGACGAGGTTGCCGAGGACGGCGGCGCGCTGCGCACCGGACAGGCCCAGCTCCTCGAGCAGGGACGGCGGACGGAGCTGCCGCATGGCCCACAGGGCGACGCGCTCGACGCGGGCGCACAGCGCCGGCCAGTCCCCGCGCGGCAGGGCGAAGTGACGGCCGAGGTTGCGCAGGGTGCGCTGGCGCACCCTGAAGCCGGAGCGGACGAGGCGGTGGGTGAAGTGGGGCTCCTAGCCCTTGGCGCGGGGGCGAGTGGAGGTCTGGCGGACGAACAGGCTCCGATGGGAGCAGGCCCTGGGGCGGGAGTCAGGGAATTGCAAGTTGCTATGGCACTGCATTTGGGGTTTCCGGAGGCTGGCCATTGAAAACCAATGACTTGCAGCGCAAAACACGCCGAATTCGGCCAAAATCGCTCCTCGCTTGGCGAACTTGGGCTGGGCTCTCGAACGGGTCGTTCCAGCCCTGGACGGCAGGGTCCAGGCGGCAATCGCAACGCGGGCCGAAGACGAGGTGCCGCCCGAATCGCCGGGCGGTGAACTCTGCATTCCTGTCCTGCGTCCTGGCGCATGGAGCGGCCCCCCCGGCCATCGCGACCATGTTCCCGAGCGACGCCGTGGGGCGCCATGTTGGGTCCGCTGAGGAACCAGACCCCGCCCAGGGTCCACTCATTCCACGACGCGGTCGCATCGGAAGTACGAGATCGACAGTCCTGTCGGGTTCACTGGCAGCAGCTCCCGCGGCGGCTTCGTCAGGAACCGGAATTCAAACTCCGATGTCCACCGCATCCTTTCCAGGGCGCGCCCAGTGCCGTCCCGACGGACCTCGCTGAAGTCCAGGCGGGCCGTGTAGGGCTCTTCGCGGGATGGCTGCACCTGCACGCTGCCGACCTCCACCTCGATCTCCGAACCCTCACCGACCAGGAATCCGGCGAGTTCTCCGCTCGCCTCCTGGTCGGCCACCATGCGACGCGCCAGAGCGTCGTCCAGAAACAGCAGGGACTGCTTCCAGCCTTCCAGAGCGGCCCCGCGTCGCCGTTCCCGGTGCAGCACCAGGAATCGCCGCAGGAAGTACTTGACCTCCGGGTTTGCGACGTCGGGCCGGTAGGCCACGGTGTCGTACGCGACAGCTTCCGCCCTGCCGACCTCGTTGATCCTCAGCACCAGTGGCGAGAGGTTCTCGAACCTGTCGAACGTCCGCCAGCAAAGCATGGCCAGCGCAACGCTCACCACCGCCATCGCTCCCAGCGCCACCTTGAGGTACCGGTTGGTGGCCAGCACCTCGGACCAGATCTCTGCGTATGCTTGCGTTGCCTTCATGGCTGTCCGCTCCTACATCCCGAGCCTGCGGGCTACAGGCGCCGCGGGTCCTGGACCGACCGCGAAGCTGCCGCTCTCCTGAAAGATGGCGCTCGTCATCACGTGCACCTTGCACATCGCCAGCACGGCCACGAGGAGAACGACGGCTGAGTAGAAGAACCACATCGCCTGACCGGCCAGTTCATCGGGAATCGCCTCCCACATGCCGTCGAGCATGTTCGACGTCAGCGCCAGGAACGTCCAGCCCACCGCCGTGTAGAGAACGAGAACTGCAGGTAGGACCGCAGCCATCCCCAGAAGAGGAAGTCCATCCGCGGCACGAACAGCCACGGCACAAACAGCGGCCCCAGCACTGCGCACGCTCCGGCCGCCACGCGGCCCGCCGCGACCGTTGCGATCAGCAGCGCCGTGCACGCCGTGTTGCAGAGCAGGATCAGAAACGTCCACACGAGCGATCCCATCCCCTGAAAGAAGTCGAATAGGCTCCAGGACGTGAGCTGCTGCCAGCCCGCGTGGAACGAGCGCGCGAATTCCCAGTTGATGTTCCCGTCGAGCTGCCGCGAGTAGAAGTCCCCGGCTTGGATCGGCAGCGTGGCGACCGGCATGCCCAGCCCGGGCGCGTCGGTCGTGTAGAAGCGCAGGATGAACAGGCTGAACGACATCGACAGGATCAGCGGCAGGAGCCGCGTCCAGGGCACGCCCTCTGCCGAGAACGCGGTCTGGATGCCGAACCAGGCGATGGTGAGCGCCGCGAGGGCGCGGAACAGCAGCAGGCCCTCGTCGACGAACAGCGGCGTGAGGTTGTTGATGGCCTGGTCGATCGAGGCGTAGGCCCACGTGAGCGGAAACTCCGTCGGGTCCGTGGGCGGAACTGGCGGCGGTGTCGGCAGGAACTGCATCGCGCGTCTCCCGGATCAGGGCATCCGCCACTGGGGCAGCGGCTGCGCGGCGGCCATCGTTCGGTACGTCGATGCCATCTGCATCGACCGGGCCAGACGGTCGCGCTCCTGCTTGAGGCTGGCAAGCTCGGTCTCGAGCAGAGCGTCGAGCAGCTGGTTGGTCTGCTCCGATCCATGGATCTGCCGAACCTGTCCGACCGTGACCTTGCCCAGCAGTGCCGGCACGGCCTGTGACCCGTTGGCTGGGTCGAGCGCTGCCCGCTGGAGGTCCGCGTCCACGCGCTGGCGATCCAGCGTGTTCCGGCGCAGCGTGCCAAGAACGGCCATTGACCGCACCGATGCCGCATCGGCAAGCTCCAGCGTCGCGTGTTCGCGACGCACGTCGATCTGCCACTGGCTGGGCAGGGATCTCCATGCTGTGCGCCAGTTGGGGACTGGGGCGGTCGCCTGACCGTAGGCATTGACCGCGGCTGCCCCCAGGCGCGCGACGTCGCCGTTGACAACGCTGCTCCAGGCAGCGCTCGTGCCGTACGTGTTCGCAGTGGCGCTGCGATGCCAGGCCGTGGTCCGGGTGGCGAATCGCGCTAGGTTCCCAAGGTCGCGCAGCGTGCCGCTCGCGCCCGAGTAGTGGTCCAGCGTCTGTTGCGCCATGGTGTTGATCTGCTGGAGTTCCGCCAGTCGCTCCTGCGCGGCCAGGACGACTGGCTCGGCCGCGTTCACCGAAACGGGCATCAGGCCGCTGGTCAGCGGTACACCGCTACCGAGGCCGAGGGCGCTGCCCACGGCGTTGCCGAGACTGGAGAAGAACGCGCCCCAGAATGGCGTTGCAGGAGCCGCGACGAGCAGCATCAGGGCGAAGACGAGGGGGAGTGCACGGGTCATGGTTGTGGTCCTTTCTGCGTGGTTGTGCTGATGGAGGACCGCTGCCTGCGCCATACGGGCAGGTGGAGGTCCTTCGTGAGGTGAATCCGGAGCCGGTGCCCTTCGCGGATCGTCAGCTTGGGCGTGCGGTTGAGGAATCGATTGAGGATCCGCCCCGCGGATCCCGCCAGACTGCTGCCCGCCGAGATCCGGGCCGCGCCAACGCGCGTCCCGAGGGCTTCGTACGGACTGCCGATCCGCGACAGGCCCGCTAGCGCCCCCACGGCACCGGCGACTGCGATCGTGGAGGGATGGTGGCGCTTGACGCGATCCTTCAGTGCGGTCTCGCCGATCTGGTTGAGGCCCGGGGCATCCGGCAGGCGCGCCCCGTGTCCGCCGGGCAGAATCAGTCGATGAAACGTCACCAGCAGGCGTGACTGGTCACGGTCCTGGACACGGCTGGCCGTGCCCAGGACCCTGGCGCCGCGCGGCACCAGCAGCCGCTGCCGGGTCCAGTCGTAGGCATCGGCCGAGACCATCGCGTTGACTGGTCCGGTGAACTCCCCGCTGAGGCGGTTCGTCAGCACGGCCTCCAGAAACTCCCCCTCGAAGAGCACGCCTGTGTCGAGGTCGCTTTCCGGTTCGGCGGTCGGCACTGCCTCCGCCCCCTCCGCGGAGGATTCGTCGATCGATTGCGGCGATGGCCTCGGCTCCTCGCTGGGGGTGGCGTCGTCGGAGTCGGAGGGGGCTTGCTGACTCGAGTCGGTGCGCGAGGTCTGCACCAGCGCAGCAGTCTGCAACGAGCGGTACTGCCGCAGAGCCTCCTCGTGGGCAATCTGGTCCGCCGCGGAAGGCCCCTGCGGCGCACTCGCGTGCATGGGCGCCTGCGACGCGAGCGGCGCTGGAATCTGTGGCGGCGGATGCGGTAGCCCGTCGGGACGGGGCTCCGCGACCCCAAGCTCCCGCTGGAGCCGTCGCTCCGCCTGCCGAACCGCGTTCTCCTCCAGTCGGTCGGCTGCACTTTCGACCGCCTGCATCTCGACAGGTCTCGGCACTGCGGCAGTGGCTGGATCTGCCAGTGCTCCGTTCGACTGCCGAGGAGACTCTCCGGGAAACGTCAGCACGGTCAGGCCGAGCAGGAGCCATGCGTGTGCGCGGGTGGGCAGGGCGCCAGGAGGGCGCGGGATGCGGTCGAGTATCCGCTTCATCGCGGCTGCCGTCCTTCCGGTCGATGCGTCGGAACCGCAGCTTGCGCTTGCCGATCTGCAGCCAGCCATCGCCGATCGGACGCTTGGTGACATACAGCCCATCGGCGAAGTCGTACGCCACCAGGGACGGCTTGCCGTCCCGGCTCTCGTACAGAGCGGCCACCTCCTCGGGGTGCGCGGAGATGTACGTGAATCGGTCGTCACGCCACATTGCTCGGACCCCGAACGGCATGTCGCCCGGCCTGCCGTCGAACTCGTAGTCGAAACGGAGCGTTGCGGGATAGGCAGCTCGAAACGCCTCGGCATCGCGCTCGGCGGACTCTCGCGCCTGTCTCACGGCCTGGTCGGCCTCCTGCCGAGCCTCGTCCACCTGCCGTTCCAGCGCCGCCGCGGCACCGCGGGGTTCGAACTGCACGGGATCGAGCCTTCCCTGCGTCTCGCCGGGGCCCTCCCTGGGTCGCAGGAACAGCTTCAGGTCCGGCAGGTCTCCCTGGCCGTCCTCCACGAACAGCAGGGTGTAGACGCGTCCCTGGTCCGTCACCAGAGTCACGTTGGTCTGGACGCCCTCCGCAGTGGGCTTGACGAACGCCAGGTTGGCGGCGTCCTGGACGCTCCAGTAGTCCGCGTCACCGCAGATCCAGTCAAGGATGCGCTCGCCCTCGGGCAGCACGACGGCCGTGGCGAACCGGACACGAGATCGGACCTCGATGATGTCGTCTGGTCCGGCTTCGACCGTGCGGGCCGGTAGAGGCTGCACGCAGAGGGCTGCGACCGCGAGCATCGCGGGCAGAGCGTTCCTGAGTGTCGCAACAGTCATGGCTTGGCGTCCTCCAGCAGTGCTTCAATCCCCCGTTTGAACCCGTGCGCGGCGATTGCCTCGCTGCGACGCACGGCCTCGAGGGGATTGGTGGTGTAGAGCCAGTAGCTCCGACGGTCGACGTTGAGGTCGAGCACCTGAGCTTCGCCCGGCCGATGCATCAGCAGCTGACGCTTCGGCACGAGCGACCGGACCGCACTGGCTTCGGCCGGTCGCAGCCCGAATGCCTCGGCGTACTCGGACGCGTCGGCTTCGGGGTTGGCGAGAAAGATTTTCGTGAGGCAGCTCTCGACGACGGTGCGCCGCAGGGCCTCGCTGCTGGAAGCGTCCGCAGGCGACTGAGTCGCCAGCACGACGCCGGCATTGCACTTGCGCCAGGTCCGGAGGCCCTCCGCGAAGTACGCGCTGAGCCGTTCATCCGACAGGAACCGCCAGGCCTCGTCGACGACCAGCAGCTTCCACCGCGACAGTTCCGCGGGGCAGGCAACGACGGTGCCGAGCCGGTGCAGCAGGTAGAACAGCAGTGCGCGAGCCAGGTCGGGGCTGGACGCCGAGCCTGCCAGGTCCAGCACCTGCCACTCAGCCAGCGTCAGAGTGTCCTCGACGTTGTCGAACACCGAGCCGCGTGTGCCATCGGCCGTCCAGGCCGACAACGGTTCCCGCAGGCTTGCCGGCAGGAGGTCTCGGAGCGAGGACAGCCGTCGGGCGTCCGGATCCAGTTCGTACAGGGCACTGATTTGGGCGCGGATCTCGGACCGCTCCTTCGCGTCGCAGGTCTTGCCCTCGATGTCCAGGAGCATCCGGACGAACAGCTCCAGGAACCGGAGGTTGTCGTCGGTCGGCTCCAGGGCCCGGAACGGATTCAGATGGCACCGCGCATCGCTGGATGCCTTGCCGATCTCGAGGTACGCACCACCGACCAGCTCCGTCAGGGCTCGGTACGAGCCGCCAAGGTCGAGGATGCAGACGCGCGGCCGGTACTTCCTCGCCTGCAGCAGCAGAAAGTTGAGCAGGAAGCTCTTCCCCGAGCCGGTCGCCCCGACGACCAGTGCATGGGAGATGTCCCCGGCGTGCGCGCAGTGGTAGTAAGGGGTGCGACGCCGCGTCTGAAAGATCGCCCAGTGCTCGGCGTCGAGGTGGCGGTCGCGCTGGTGGCCCTCCGAGATGCTCCACAGCGGTGCGATGTCGGCCGCGACGGCGGCCGACAGATAGTTGCGCCGCAGGAGCCGTGCATGGTTGCCAGGAGCCATCGACAGCCACGCGTTGACGCCGTTGTAGGTCTCGCGATGGAACCTCGCGTCTGCCGCGGCGGCGATGCGGAGCAGGGCAGGCCGGGCCGCGTTGCAGTCGCTTGCCCGCGTGCCGCGCAGCGCCACGGACATGCTGTGCTCCCCGAACGGGAGACCGTCGACCTCGAGTTCGCGAAGCGCCTCGCCGAGCCCAGCGGTCTCGGCTTCGGCGGCACGGTCTTCCAGTGCGCCGCGGGCCTGCGGCGGTGCCGCGTCGCCCGAGGCGTGCGCCATCATGCTGTAGCGCTTCTGGTGGTAGTGCCGCCTTGCGGACCGGATCCTGCGACTCGATTGCGCTGGATCCTCGCGGCGCCACTCGGCCATCAGATCGAGTTCGCTGTCGAGGTCGAGGATCGCCCCAAACAGGTGCGCCCTGGACGAGGCGGGCGGATCAATCAGCGCGTACGTCTCGACGCGCTCGCCGTCGAGACGCAGGTGATCGCGATGAGCCTCCAGATCGCTGAGCGCGAGCTGCCGGTCCAGCCCGAGCGGGCCGGCCATGTGGCCACGGTCCGCTGCCGAACGGGAGTTGCTGCAGAGCGCGAGGTCGCGGAACAGGTCAGCTCCCCTGAGCGGCTCCAGCGGTGTCACGTCGTGCACCAGGCTCGAGAACGACTCCAGGGCGTTCTCGAACCGTCCACGCGCCGCGTCCACCTGCGTCGAAAGCAGCCGTCTGGTGCGATCCGGGGACAGCCACAGACTGAGCTTCTCCAGCACGAACTGGCCCTTGGAGCTGCCTGCAGGCTGGGCCGGGGCGGGGGACAGATGCGGATCCCATAGCCAGTAGACGGTGGTCTCGACGGTGTACAGCCCCCTGTCCAGCAGGTCGTTGTTGCGAGCTGCCTGCGCTGCGGCCAGGGCGTGGTCGTCCGCTGGCCGCTGCGGCAGGGTGTGCAGTCGACGCTTGCGGGCGTGCCACCGGATCCGCCAACCCGGCGCGAGGCTCTTGAGCGCCTGGGTCCAGCGGTGCGACACGTAGTCGAGGTCGCTGGGCGGCTGGCACTCGAAGGGAGCGCCTCGCAGACGGGCCCCGGCCAGCATCTCGCCGCTCTTCAGGAGCACAGTCCGGTCGCCCAGCAGTCCGAACCACGGCAGTTGCGCGTGGAGCGGCTGGGCCTCACGCTTCTGCACTGTCGCCTCCTTCCACGAGTTCCACCGGCGCTGGACTCCTGGACCGTAGCGCCGGGTCGTAGCGCCGGGCGCTGCTGGCCGACCGGAGCAGCACTGCCGGCAGGCTCGGGTCGTAGCGAGTCGTCAGCAGTCCGCCTCCGTATCCGCACACGAACAGCAGCACTCCGGCCAGCGGCGCGTTGAACGACGAGAACGCCGCCGCGGCGACGCACGCCGCCCCCAGGAAGAGCCGCCGCTCGCAGCCAAGGACGGTGAGCGGCCGACTCAGGGAGCGGTAGGCGGGGTGCTGCGTGGGTCGCTCAGCGGCGTGGCTCACGGGAAGAGCCACTGCATGAAGTTGACGGCGCCAATGGCCATGCCGACGCCGAAGATCAGGCCGGCAAGGGCGCGCTTGCTGCCACCCTCCCCGAACGCGAACATCAGCCCGCCGACGACGATCGCGATCAGACTCAGACCGCGTGCGATGGGACCGGTGAACGCACCCTGCAGCACGGTGATCGCCTGCAGCCAGGGGCTCACGCCGATCTGTGCGAACGCGGCGTTCGGCAGTGCCACCGCCGCCGCGACGATGATGGCGAGCCGCCTCGCAGATCGGACCGAAATTTTTCTGGACATGGATGTCTCTCCTCTCGAGCGCAGTGCGCATTGGAATCCGGACGGACACGGCGCAGCTGCTCCACGAGGTCGCGACAAGCCGAATCCTGGAATGTGTGGTGCCTTGCGCCAATGAGGAAACGCGCGCCACGTCCGTCCTATGCATAGATTAGCACATCTATGAATATAAAATAGAACAAATCACGAAATTTTTGGGTTCAGGACGCATTTCTGGTCGATTCATGGCGGCTTGGCGCTGCGGGACGCGAAGACGCTCCTGGTCGCGGCTGTTCTCCTGCCGCAGGGGCGCCAAGCTGACATCGCGCTGCAGTTTGGTCGGCAGCGGAATCGAGGGCACGTGGACTCGACGTCCGTTCGACGGGGGCTCTCTGGCCTCTTCGGGTGCGCGGTGGTCGGCCTGGACCTCTCGCTCCCCGAACCGCGAGCGGTCGGGACCCAGCAGGTGCTGGCTGATCCTCATCGCGTCCCTGCTTGCCGCAAAGATCTCCGCCGGAGTCTCGTTCAGTGTCCTGACCCAGTGGCCGACGTAGGCAGCGTTCCGCTTCGGGTCGTGGCCCAGTGCCAGACGATCGCAGATCATCATGGAGCTGATCTCCGCGCGCAGCTCCTCGCGGGCGTACTGGCTGGACTCGTAGCCCGCTTGGACACCCTCGACCAGGGTGGGCCGGTTCAGCCGGTCCGGATGTCCCGTCCAGTGCGCCAGTTCGTGGAGCGCCGACTGGTAGTACGTCGCCGCACTGGGGAACTGCTCCCGGTGCGGCATGATGATGCGGTCGCTGTGGATGTCGTAGCTGGCCCGGTCGTCCTTCGTGTTCTCGATGTGGGCGCCGCTCTGGCTCAGGACGCGCTCGGCCTCTTCATGCGGGTTCCACGCCGGCGTGGCGGCCTTGCGGGCCGGTATGCCGTCGCACTGCTCGGCATTGAACACCGCGAACCTGTGCGTGCGGGGCTGGTCGAGGCGGCGCGTCTCCAAGACCGGCTCGCCTGCCTTGTCAAGGACGGGACGGCCCCTGCTGTCCCGCGCAAGCCGCTTCTCCTCAAACTTCCAGTAGATGAGGGGCGTGCCCCTCTCGCCGCGTCGCACCTGGCCCTTGAGAGACCGGACCTGGTTGTAGGTGCCCCAGCGGTCGTCCTCGAATCCCCGGCGTCGGGCAGCGCTGAGCAGGGTCACCATGTTGCCGCCCGTGTATGGACGGCCTGTGGCCACGTTCCTTGGCATGACCTTCTCGCCGGGCTTCCAGGCTTGACGCCACGGCACGGTGCCGGCCTTGATCTCCTTGAGCAGGAAGTCCGCGACCTCCCGGTGGTACTTCTCCACGGCCGCACTCCTCAGCGCGGACTTTGGGTGGACGCCTCCTCGAGTGAGGCCGGATCGTACGCGGCATCGAAAGCCTCGTCCTCATCGAGGGCGGTCTCGATCCAGGCGCCGCAGGCTTCGGCCGTTTCGGCGTCGACTTCGACGATCACGCCTGGCTGGAGCGCGTCGTCAAGCTCTTCGATCGTGTCGGCGTGGCGGAAGGGCGCAAGCCGCCCTCCAGACCCGCGAACGCTGCGTGGTCTGCTCTTCATCGGTTCACCTCCGTCTCGAGAATCGATCCGTTCGCGATGCGGTTGTCGAAGAGCGCACGGCACATCCAGCGCCGTGCGGACGAGTCGAATCCTTCGACAAGCAGCGCCTGCGTCACCATGCGCCGACCGCCGAGGCGCTCCATGTGCAGCACCAGGTCAAGGACATCGCCGACCAGGTCCTGCACCGCCTCGACCGGCAGGCCCACGCCAGCCTGCAGCACGCACGACGTGCATCGCTGCAGCGCGTTCTCAGCCGAACTGGCGTGCAGCGTCGACAGTGATCCGTCGTGACCTGTGTTCAGTGCCTGGACGAGGTCCCAGGCTTCGCCGCCCCGGACCTCGCCGACGACGATGCGGTCGGGTCGGTGGCGCAGTGTGGCCCTGACCAGATCGCGGATCGTGATGGCCGGCATGGAGCCTGCGCCCCGTCGCGCAGCGAGCCGCACCATGTTTGGATGCTGCAGCGGAAGCTCGACCGTGTCCTCGATCACGATGATGCGGTCCTCCTGCGGGATCAGCGCCGCGATCGCGGCGAGCAGTGTGGTCTTTCCGGTGCCGGTTCCTCCGCTGATCAGCACATTCGCCTTGCACCGGATCGCACTGCGCACCGCCCGCGCGCAGATGCCGGGAACGGTCCCGTTCCGCGATAGGTCGTCCAGCGTCATGCGCCGCCGAGCAAACTTCCGGATGGTCAGAGTCGGCCCGCCGAAGCTGCAGGGAGGCAGGGCCACGGCGACCCTGGATCCGTCGGGCAGCCGCGCGTCGAGCAGAGGACTCTCCTCGTTGACGTCTTCGCCGAGGCCTCTGGCGATGGCCTGGGCGGCGCGTCGGACCTGAAGGGCGCTCAAGTGCATGCCGGGGACTCGCTCCAACCCCCCTGCACGGTCGACGAAGATCGCGTCGGGGTTGATCATCACCTCCGTAACGCTCTCGTCGCTGAGCAGTGCCATCACCGGACCGAGGAACGGGGCGATCAGCGCGAACGCGGGCGCGTTGTGCAGCGGCCTGGAGGCGCCAGGTGGCTCTTGCGGAATGGGCTGCGCACTCTCGACCTGAGGGAGGGCTGGGCTCGACATGCTGCGCAGTGTATCTATAAATAGATTATATTGTCAACTCATGAATCATTTCAACGCCCGACCACGGTTCGTGGCGGCCGAAGTGCGGTGTGCTGGGTCGCTCAGCCGAGTCGATGCGACCAATCGATGCGGACCCGCTACGGACGGTCCTACAGACGACCTTCCTCGAGAGCTCGAAAGTAGCCCAGCGTCCGTGGCAGGTACCACGGCTTCAGGTAGCAGTAGGTTGGCGGCAAGGGGTTGCGGCCGTCGTAGGCGCTAACAATGGCCTGCGCGTTGCCCAGTTCCCCAAACGCTGACGGTGGGAAGACGGGTTCGCGTCTCGGCGCGTACGACTTGGTCACGCCGAACGTGCCCTTGCCGCCGCCGGCGCGGCCGCTGAGCAGCCCAACGCCGGACTGCGAAGACTCCGAGATCGAGTACTGCTCCTTCAACCGCTCGACTTGGCCGCAGGCTTCGGACGCCTGCTTGCAGGAGGCTTCGTCCGTCAGGGTGAGAAAGATCCGCGTGCGGAACGTCTGGAGCAGCGTCCGCCACGATTCTCCAGGCAGCGTGGAACGCAGGGAGCTGATGGACTGCGTGGCCACGAGGGAGACAAGCCGCGCCTGCCGCGAAAGGCTGAAGAACTTCTCGTCTCCCGAGGGGTCGCTCTCACCGACGGTTGCAAAGCCCTGGTACTCGTCGCAGATGAACACTATGTCCCGCCACGGCTGTTCGGGCTCGGCCGCCATCCGAGGAATGCGGGCCAGGACGCATCGCTGGAACTCCTGCTTGAGCATGACGCCGATGGCCCGGCCGAGCGCGGGGTTGGCCCCGACGGGGAGGTTCAGGGCGATGACCTTGCCGTCCTCCAGAGCCTCTTCCACGGGTGGCATTGGCCACCGTCCCCTGCTTGGCCTGCCCTCGCGGCATGTCTCGCGCGGCGGACAGAAGACATCCGCGACCCCCGGCTGGTCGAAGAGCGACAGGAACACGCTGATGCCCTCGACAATCGAGCTGCGCAGTCGAGTGTCCAGCTTGCCCCAGTCGAAGCGGAACCAGGTGATCACGGTCTGCAACTGGCGCTGGTCGTCGGTGACTGCCATCGGCTCCTTCAGCGAGAACGTTGCCTCGCGCTCCTTGAGGGCCTCCAGCAGGTCGTCGTCCGCTTGGACGGTCATCTCACCTGCTGTTCGGTCGAAGTCCCAGTCCCTCTCCGGCAGCGCGAGTCGATGTTTCGCATACTCCTGCACGCCCATGCGGACTTCGGGCACGAAGTCCAGCTTCTGACGGGCCTCGTTGATCCTGGCCTCGAGCCGGTCTTCGTCGATGGCCGCCTGGTAGATGTCCCGCAGCGTCACGTACCCGTCGGCCACGCGGTGGAGAAGGATCAGGAACTTGACCAGATTGGTGTATGCCTGTTGCCAGAACGGTTCCTTGCCCTTGCCGAACAGCTGGTTGAGGAGCGATGCGATCTGATAGGCCAGCGAGTACGGATCCAGATCGGACTCGAGCGGGTTGTAGCACCACTCGCCATCGAGGCTGAGCTCCAGATAGTCGTCCGCTCGCCCGCCACGCTCGAGAATCTGTCGGACTTGGTGGCAGAAGTCGCCCTTGACCTCCAACACGAGGCCGGAGGGTCGGAGGCTCGAATCGTCTGCGTGCCACCCCAGCACCTGCTTGGCGAACGGGTACATGCAACACGAGGTCTTGCCCGATCCCACCGCTCCGAACACCGCAGTGCCGGCATGCAGCCCACGACGAGGCACTCGAAGCCAGTCGGGCCGGGACCCCTCGCCAGGCTGCGTCCGCCGGTGCACTTCGCCGATGACAATGTCGGGCTCTCCGCTGGATGGCCACGGTGGCAGGGCTCCCCGCTCCTTCCTGGTGCGCGTGTGCTCGAACAGCAGGCCCACGGTCGTCCGCATGAGGAGCACGATGCAGGCGGGCGTGACGACCCAGCAGAACAGGTAGCCGATCCGCAGCAGCTCGAACGTTGCTGATGAGCGAACCTCGATGAGTGCGAGCGTCGCGTTCGTCGTGGGCCAGGGAAGCACCCACAACCAGATGGCGCTCCCTGCTAGGGCGAAGGTGAGAGCCAGGGCTTTGGTCATTGGAGACGCCACTCTGTGGATGTCTGTCGGCACATTGGCAACCGACGGAGAGTCCTAAAAAAGATAGTATACTCTATTTAAAGATATTTCATCCCCAGTTGGTTCATGATGTCGAACCGAATCTCGAATTGATCGAGGGAATCCGGTGCGGATTTGCAGGGACTGCATCGGTTCCAGAGCCTACGAGAACCGGAGCGGCCCGAACTGTCGGGACATCGGGATGGACCGCCGCGGAGCCCGCGAGCACTGGGTCGCGACCGGACGTCCTCCGGTCGCCGTGTCGTTGGCGTCAGAGTTGACGTGCGGGCTGGATGCCTACCGTCGGAGCCCCTCTAGCCCAAGTTTGCCAAGCGAGGAGTGATTTTGGTCGAATTCGGCGTGTTTTGCGCTGCAAGTCGTTGGTTTGCAATGGCCAGCCTCCGGAAACCCCAAATGTAGTGCCATAGAAACTTACAATTCCCTGACTCCCGTCCCAGGGCCTGCTCCCATCGGAGCCTGTTCGTCCGCCAGACCCCCACTCGCCCCCGCGCCAGGGGCCAGGAGCCCCACTTCACCCAGCGCCTCGTCCGCTCCGTCCGCTGCGGCTCCAGGGTGCGCCGGCGCACCCTGCGCAACCTCGGCCGCCACTTCGAGTTCGGGGCCTGCTCCCCCGCGGTCGAGGACGAGGCCCAGCGCAGCGCCGCCCAGCTGGTGCAGGCCAGCGTCTCCCCCGTGGGCCCGGCGGCCCCGGCCGACGGCGCGGACGACCCGGCGGCCGCTCTGCCGCGAGTCGACGTCGACTCCCTGGAGCGGGTCCGCCCGCGCTCGGTCGGCGTCGAGCGCGTCGCCCTGTGGGCCATGCGGCAGCTCCGTCCGCCGTCCCTGCTCGAGCAGCTGGGCCTGTCCGGTGCGCAGCGCGCCGCCGTCCTCGGCAGCCTCGTCGGCCGCATGGCCGCGCCGGCCTCCGAGCGCGCCGCCGACCTGTTCGACCTGCAGCCCACCGTCACCGTGCACGACCTGACCAGCACCTGCTGCGAGGGCGCGGCGGACCGGCAGCCGCTGGCCCGCCGCAGCCATTCCAGGGAGAAGCGCCACCACTGTCCGCCGCTCACGCTGGGCCTGGTGCTGGACGCCAGCGGCTTCGCGCGCCGCTCCAGGGTCCTGGCCGGCGCGCGCCTCGAGACGGCTCTGCAGACGCTGCACGAGGGCCTGTCGCGCCAGGGCACGACCAGGCGCGTGGAGAAGGTCTGGCAGCGCATCGCACGGCTGCAGGCCCGCCATCCGTCCGCCGCCCCGCACTGCGCGATCGACGTGCAGGCCGACGACAGGGGCCGCAACGCGACGGCGGTGGCCTGGAAGCGGCAGCCGCTGGAGGGCAGCGGGGCGACCCATCCCGGGGTCCACGGCCTGCGCCCCAGCAGCGTCGACTGGGACGCCGGGCGGCTGTGGCGCACCTGCGTGACGCGGACCGACCTGGAGGCCGTCCTCCGCTCCCTCGGGAGCGCACTGGGACTGCGCCCGATCCACCACCGCAGGCCCGCGCGCAAGGCGACGCAGGCCGAGTCCTGGCAGCGGGCGATCTACGAACGGCTGGGCGTGGACGCCTCGCCGGGCGGGGTCCGCAAGCTGGTCGTCCAGCCCAGACGGCGAAGGGAACATGCATGGAATGCAGTGCCACACGCCTGATTCCACAACCGCAATGTGCTCATTGCAAAAGACTTATGAAATGGGGTGGCAAACTTGGGCTAGGAACGCATGGCCGTAATGCGCGATTCGCTACGCTAGTGACTCGCATGGTCAAGACCGAGCGAGAGCACGCTGCCGACATCGTGCGCGTCGGCAAGCTCGTCTTCGACAAGGGGTGGGTTGCCGCCAATGACGGCAACATCTCCATCCGCCTCGATGACGAGCGCATCATGTGCACCCCCACCGGGGTCTCCAAGGGTATGATGAGCGTCGACGATATCATCATCGTCGACTACAACGGCGACAAGATCTCTGGCCGTCTCGAGCGCACCTCTGAGATCAAGATGCACCTCAAGGTGTATGAGCTTCGCGAGGACATCGGTTCAGTCGTCCACGCGCACCCGCCCGTCGCAACCGGCTTCGCCGCCGCCGGGCGCGCCCTGGACACCGCCCTGCTGCCGGAGGTCGTCATCGGTCTGGGCTGCGTCCCTCTCGCCGACTACGGCCTGCCAGGCACCGACGCCCTCACGGAGCCCATGCTCCCACTGATCCCTCGTTACGACGCGCTGCTGCTTGGCAACCACGGCGCAGTCAGTTACGGCAACGATGTCATGCAGGCGTTCTTCCGAATGGAGACCGTCGAGCACTTCGCCCGCATCAACCTCGTTGCCGAGCTGCTAGGCGGCGCACGCGCCCTGCCTCGCATTGAGGTCGACAAGCTCTTTGAGTCGAGGGGACGCTACGGTGTCGCTTCGAAGGCCACGCAGCAGCCAGGCTGCCCTGTCTCCGCCGAGGAAGGCACCCCCCTGCCTCCGCCCGGCGGAATCGGCGACAATGGTGTTTTCGTCACCCGGGACGAGTTGATCCATCTGGTTGAGGATGCAATCCGGGCTAGAGGAGGATGAGTGACTCATGGGTGAGGCCCTCGGTCTAATTGAAACGCGCGGGTTCGTCTCGCTGGTGGAGTCCGCGGACGCCGCCGTCAAGGCAGCCAACGTCACGCTGGTCGGCTGGGAGAAGATCGGCTCTGGATATGTCACCGTGCTCATGCGCGGCGATGTCGCCGCTGTCAAGGCCGCCACCGACGCCGGCGCCGCCGCCGCGCGCCGCGTCGGCGAGCTGATCTCGGTCCACGTCATCCCGCGTCCCCACGGAAACCTGGACCTGATCTTCTCGATCTCCCCCAAGGAGTAGCTCCGTCCGCGCGAACACCCGTCCGCGCATGGAGCTTTCGGCGCCGTGATCTTGGCCAAAGTGGTCGGCAACGTCGTCGCGACCCGCAAGGATCCGCGACTCGAGGGCCGCAAGCTGCTTGTTCTCCAGCACGTCTCCCCTGATGGCTCAAAGCGCGACAGCTTTGTCGTCGCGCTTGACACTGTCGGGGCCGGAGCCCAGGAGACCGTCATCTGCGTCTCCGGGAGTTCAGCCCGCATGGCGTCTGGCCTCAAGGAGACACCGGTCGATACAGCCGTTGTCGGCATCGTCGACGACATCACCCTGCTACAGGGCGACTTGTGATGCGTCTCGCCAAGGTGGTTGGCACGGTTTGCGCCACGATCAAGGATCCGCAGCTCGAAGGCAGCAAGCTGCTCCTTCTGCAGCCCGTAACTCCGCATCGCAGCCCGGCCGGCAGCCCGTTCGTGGCCATTGACGCTGTGGGCGCTGGGGCAGGCGAGTTTGTGTACTGGACGGGACGACGTGAGGCGTGCCTCGCGTTTGACCCATTTAGGCCGTCGGATGCCAGCGTCACCGGTATCGTTGACGATTTGGGCGATATCAAGCCATGATCCTCAGTCGAGTGGTGAGCGACGTTGTCGCGACCCAGAAGCACGACAAGCACGAGGGCATCAACCTCCTCCTTGTCCAGCCAATCAGACCGGACGGCAGCGACCGGGGCTCACCGTTCGTTGTCGTGGATGTACTGGATTCCGGAGTCGGGGACACAGTGCTGCTTACCTTGAACGGCTGGGCAGCGATGAGCGCCGTGCGGCGCTCCAGGGCGCCGATCGATGCCGCAGTGATAGGGATCGTTGACGAGGTCGAGTGGCATACGCCTGCATCCTGATCGCTAGGCGCGCTGGTACCATTGCGACTGATGCGGCGCTGGAGCCGTCGTGTGTTCTTGGCCGCGACGGCGGCGCCGGCATCGCTCGCAGCCGCTGGACGCGGCACGCGGATCCGTGCTCCGCGCAGGGAGTTCAAGGATGGTCTGACGGAGAGGGAGATCATTCGTCTCACGGATCCGTCAGTCCTGCACCACCTTCCTGCGTCTCACCATCGATTTATAGCGCGCAACAGAGGCTTCCTGCTGCTTGCGGCTGAGCACGGCGATACGCGACAGCTCTACCGTCTCGACCTGCGGCGTCAGCAGCTTGTGCAGGTCACCGAGGGTGCAGGCGTGCATGCGTACGCTGCGCACCTCCGTCGCAACGACCGCGGATTCTACTACCTGCAGCGAAACGATCTGCTGCAGGCGGACATGTCGGGTGGTCGTCGCCGAACCCTGTACTCCTGCGACTCTGGCTGGACTCTTACGGGCAGCATGGACATATCGCAGGGCGAACGCTACGCGGCGCTCATAGAGACAAGGGATGAATCCGTTGAACCCAATGTGCGGCGGCGGTTCAACAGGGAGCCGCTCTGTCGATTGCGCGTGGTGGAGATCTCCAGCCAGAACCGCGGGAGGGCGTTGATCGCAGCCGAGGAACGCCAGCGCCTCACGACCCCGCTGTTTCGACCGTGGCGGTCGCAGATCCTATACAGCAGAGAGGCGTCCACGGAACCCCTCCGCAGACCCCTTCATCTGGTGAACCTCGACGGGAGCGACAGGACGGCCCTGCGTCCGGTGCGCGGTCGGGAGCGCTTGAGCTGCCCACACTGGCTGGCGGACGGAGCGCGTCTACGCTACGTTCGCTTCCCGCAGAGCGACCGCTGGCGTGCGGACATCTGCAGCATCGAGCCCGAAGCGCGGAAGGAGACAGTGGAGGCGCCGTGCTCCGGATTCGGCTGGCTAGCAGCCAACGCAGATGGCTCCGCGATCGTCGGGGCCAGTCGACGGCCTTCCGGTCCAAACCTGTATCTGCTGTTTCCTGGCCTCAGACGCGAGATCACACTGGCAGAGCACGCCAGCAGCTTCAGGGCCTATCCGTTCGCCGGCACCGACCGCATGGACTCAAGGGCGGCGATGCCAGCCCCAGCCTTGGCATCGGACGGCTCGTGGACCTACTTCGTGACTGACCGCGAGGGCAGGCCTGCGATCTACGGCATGCCCGTTAACGACTTGGTCGAGGCTTCGCCGGAGGGTCTCTCTGGCTGATGGATCGGCTTCATACCGCTGACCACGTTGGCCATGTCACCCGCATTCGTCCACGAATCCAACGGAATGTACGGAAATGTGTCACAGCAGCGTATCAGCATGCAAGTACGGTCGTTCGGCTGGCAGAAGTTGGATTCAGTGAACGGTGTCAGAGGTTTGGCACGAAGATACCCCTCCCCCCCCCCCTCGGCTCCGAGCGGCCCATCCGCTCGTGAAATGGAACCGCTGTCAACGATTGAGGACGGATACCCAATACAATGATCCTGTCCAGTCGCAGCAGACTAGGACGCTCCCTGACAGAGACGTCAGAGCACCGGATGGTGGCGATGGAGTGTACGAAATGGCTTGCTAGGACGAACGGATAAGACCGAGTCGTGTACCAACCATCTCGAAAAGGAGCCAATCCCTCCAATGCGCACCGATGATCAGCGATCCCGCTTGACATTGACTAATCACCACTGCCAACATAAACCCAAAGCATCGCCCGGGCTACATCCGTGTACGTCTGGGCTGGGGTCTGTGGGGGGTCAACCGCCCTGCCGGCCTTGCTGAATCGGTTGAGAGTCAACAACAAGGAGAAGCACTAGCATGCAAAGCAACAGCCCTAGGCAATTGGCCGGGATGCTCGCGCTCGCCGCTCTGCTCGCGCTCGGCCTGGCCGGGTGCGGTGGCGACGAGCCGGCCCCCGTCACCGCGCCGGCCCCCGCGCCCGCGCCCGCGCCGCCGCCGTTCGAGCCACAGTCCGTCGAGGTCGCCCTCGGCAGCTCCGGCGAGAACGTCACCCTCATGACCACCGAGGGCGGCGGCTTCACCCTCAACGGCGAGACCGTCGCCTCCGGCGCCGAGGTGATGACCGAAGGCGGCGCCACCTACACACTCACCCTCGCCGACGGCGCCTGGAGCGCCGCCTTCATGCCCATGGCGATCGAGATCCCGCTGGGCATGAGCGGTGACTCCGTGACGGTAATGACTGCCGAGGGCGGCGGCGTCACGCTGGACGGGGAGCCCGTCACGGCGGGGACCCGCGTGATGGCCGACAACGGGGCCACGTACCAGGCCGGGGCCCTGCCGGACGGCACGCTGGGCGCCGTCTACGTGCCCGACACGGCCACGGTGGCCCTGGGCCTGCACGGCGGCTCGGTCACGCTGTCGCTGCAGGAGGACCGCGCCACCTGGACGGACGCCGGCGGCGCCGCCGTCGCGTCCGGCACGATGGTGATGGGCAACGGCCGCAGCTACACGCTGACCCTGGACGGCATGGAGTGGTCGGCCGCCTACGACGCCGTCACCGCGACGGTCGCGCTGGGCGCCTCCGGCGCCTCCGCCGTGCTGACCCAGGCCGAGGACGGCTCGTGGTGGCTCGGCGGCGGCGCCTTCGCGTCCGGCGGGACCACGACCGCGGGGGGCAACGCCTACGTGCTGACCCTCGCGGGCGGCGTCTGGTCGGCGGCCTACTCGCCCAGCTCGATGCCCATCGCGGGCACGGGCCTGACGGCGGTGATGAACGAGGACGGCTCCGGCTACGACGTCGCGGGCGCGACGCTCCCGGCCTCCGGCATGGGCGACGTCACCGTCGACGGCAGGATGTTCCGCGTCTGGATGATGGACGGCGCGCTGATGGGCGCCCGCTACGACCTGCAGCGGAACGCGGACACCGACCGCGCCGTCGGCGACCTCGGCGCGGTGATGGCCCACTCTGACCGACGACGCCGACACCGACGCCAACGAGGCCCTCACCAAGCTCCGCCTCGAGGGCCACAGCGGCACCCTCGCGTTCCCCTTCGGCGAGCTGCTCGACGGGGGCTCGTCCAGCATGACGAGCCACAACTTCGTGGCCGGGGCCCGCGACTCCATCGCCGAGACCCGCGCCGACGTCGCCGCCCTGCTGGGCATCGAATCCCCGATCACCGGGCTCAACGCCGCCCTCACGAAGCTCTGGGGCGAAGTCGACGACGAACTTGCCGAGGCCTTCGGCATGGCAGGCGTCATTGGGTCGAAGCCCAGCGACAACGACGACATCCTCCCCATGCTCGACGATGTCCTCGACGCACTCGCCAGCGCCGACGCCCTGGCCGCCGCGGCCGCGAAGGACGGCGACGGCGTCCTCGAGATGCTCGAGCTCTCCGCGGACCAGGCCGCCGACCAGTTCGCCGCGCAGCGCAGCCAGGCCACCGCCTCCTTCGGCGTGGCCGGCGCCACCCGCTACGGGACCCTCGCCGAGATGACCCGAACCGACGCCGGCGCCGGCGCCAACCTCCAGCCAGCCGAATTCACGCACAAGCTGATCGGAGTGGATTCCGCAGACAGTAACCCAAACACAGGGAAGACGGTGACCGGATTCGACCCTAATAGCGGCAGGAATAGCGGCAGGCCAAGCTACACAGACGACACCAACGCGCCGATGTTCGCCGTGTACAGCGACATGGCTACCGCGAAGCCGCCGACGACCGATCAAATCGCAATGGAGCTCCGAGAGATGATCCAGAAGACCATCCGAGACGCCGGAGAAAACGCCGCTGTCGTCACAGTCGAACACAATCAAGGGGCAGGTCCCGGGATGGGATACGAGAGGTACGGTGTCAGGGTCTACTATTCAGGCGACGATGACGACCCTGCTGATCAAACATACGCCCTCTGGCTGAAGACAGAATCCGCCTTGACTACACAACGCCAAGGCACCCTGGGTGCCTTCGGCTACTCGACGATGGACGACACGTTCCGCACGCGCTACATCCAGACCCAGGGCAACGCCTACTACATGGGCGGGACGCAGGCTGTCAACGCAGATGGCGACATGTACGCCGGCGACATCGAGATCCAGGTGCGCTTCCGCAGCGAGAGGGTCTCCGGCGTCGTCAGCAACCTCGTGTCCATGGACGACGGCGAGGCCTGGACGTACCAGTTCGGCGAGGTCGACAGCATCATCCTGCCCGACGCCAAGCTCGGGAGAAATGCGACGTGGGAAGACCTCTCGGATGTCGCCCGAGTCACCTTCGCCACCCGCGCGGGCAGCCCGCGGCCGAGCAACGTATCGGGCAGCACGTTCGAGGGCGTCCTGAGCGGCACGGGGGACGACGCCGGCATGTACGCCAGCGGCACGTGGTCCACCGGCGACCGGGTCGACATGAAGGACGCCTACCTGGCCGGCGGCTTCGGCGCCGTCCGGGTGTCCGACGAGCCTCCCGCCCGGCCCGGCCTCGACGACGGCTCGACGCTGACGACCAAGCGCATCAGCATGGGCGGCGCCAAGTTCGACCAAGGCATGCTCAAGGTGGCGTTGCCGCGCCAGGACGCCCGGAGCATCCGCCTGCGCGGGGAGGACCAGGAGGTGGAGGACGTCACCATCGCTCTGGACCTGGCGACGGTGCTTGCCAAGGACGGCGCCGAGCACACCCAGAACGGCACCAAGTACACCGACCTTGCCCGGAAGGAGTTCGAGAGCATCCGCAGCAACCTGGCCGCCCTGCAGGGTGTGACGACGAGCGAAACGATCCGAGCAGCGGAGATAGCCGCATGGGATAGGTTCAAGGAGATCGTCGCGGGCGACAAAGTCAAAGGCGACAAACGGGGCTGGCTCTTCACCAGCCTGGGCAAGGATCTGGCGGTCGACTACACCGACGCGAACTACGACGCCGAGGAGGCGCTGGGCCTGATCGACAGGTCGATCGCGGCCCTGGAGAGCGCGGACGCCCTGGAAGCCGCGCTGGACGAAGGCGGCGTCTTCGAGGGAGCGCAGGACGGCCCCCAGTCCGCCGCCAACGTGTTCAACCGTCGGGACCTCCAGGTCAAGTCGCGCATGGGCTCCACAGACTACACCCGCTTCGGGGTGTGGTGGGCCCGGAGCGCCAAGGCAGCCGAAACGGGCTACAGCACGGATGGTCTTCTTCCCCCTCCCCCGGACGACCTGGCGGATGCGTCCGCCTGGTCGGGTGAGTTCGCCTACAGCCAGCTGGACAAGACGTCGTACGGCGGCGTTGGCGATCCGAGCTACCCGGCCGGCGGCCGGGCGACGTTCACCGGCGAGACCATCGCGCTGCAGAGCGACAAGTACTACTCCGGCGGCGTCGAGGCAAGCGTCGCGTGGAATGCAGACACGGTGGGCGGCACGATGAGCCTGGTGTTCAGCGACCTCCAGAACATGGCCAACGGCGACCCGTTGACGGGAATGGCCGGCGACATCCGCGAGATCGTGATCCCGGACATCGCTGTTCACGACACTCTCTCGTTTGCGTTGAACACGTCGTCAGACACAGCCATTCGCGTTGGGTATGTGGCGCGCGAGAATCCTGAGGGTGCGTACATGGCGAGTGTCATGGCGAAGGGCGAGTTCGTGGGCAAGACCGTTGACGGCCCGATCGGTGTGATCGGCCTGTGGGGTGTTGACCACGACGACATCGGCAGCGGCCATCTGCTGCAGGGGGCCTTCGGCGCCGAGACGGCGCCCTAAGGCCGGCACGGGGGTGCACACACCACTGTGCGCCCGCACAACCCAACCCATCGGGGGAGCGGCCGCGGGCCGCTCCCCCTCCCTTTTCTTGGGCCTGCGGTCCACAGATTCCAAGCCGCGTCCGGACCAGCCGCAGCCAGGCCAGAGGCGCGGCGGGCGCCGTTGCCGCATGTCGAACGAGCCCCAGGCGAGCCAGTGTGCGGGACAGCCGAACACGTCCCTCCATCCCGACGTACAGCCGTCCCTGCCGCGCGAACCGCCCGCAAAGGCGTGGATTCGATCCGAATCATCGATTCGCCACAGACTCCATCCAGTCGTCACAGGTTCCTGGCTGCATCGTCACCCGTGTGGTAACTGGGGATCCTGTCTCGGCTGGACAATCGACCGAGCAGTGGAGCGCGTACATGTCGGGTCGGCTGGCAAGCGACAGCTTCCATTCCGGGGTTCGCCCCGTGCTCTGGATCGCTTCCTCCTGGTGCAGTTGCAGAGACGTGCCGTCGAACCCTCGCCTCCACGAAGCTGGCCGTCCCGCGAATAACGGCTGGAAGTTCCTGTCCTGGATCGCGATGTCAGGAGGTCCGTTCGTCCTGCCGTCGACAGGGCCGTCGGAATCCAGTCGAGGTTGGGGACCATGTCAGTTGGCTCGCTCCCCCGCGCCAAGTCGCTCTGGACAGCGGACGACTGCCCGAACCCAGATGTGATGATTGGCGAACCTGCGTCGGCAATGGTGTCGCATGCTGGCTGGGTGCGGAGAGTCCACCGGCCCAATGTCGCACGCGGAAGTCGGTCGGCCTTCGCAGCGAGCAGCTACCGTCTTCCTTCTGCCTTGCGCGTGACCGTCCTGTCGGCGTGATCTTCAATCCGAATCGCACCATCGCGCCAATCCACAGCGCTGACCCGCTCGAACCCTTCCGGCGTCTGGACCCAGAACAGCACAGAGGACGCGTGGATGCTCGACCGGGCTGGGAGCGCACCTGTGGAGCAACCACAGTGACGCCGCGCTCGAGGAACGGGGAGCCGATGGTCGCGTCTCGGCCCAGTTCACGGGCCGGTCAAAGTCGAGCAGACTCTCAGGAGCGCTCTCCACGTAGACGACGTTTTCGCCAGGCGGCACACGAATCCGGCGGCGCAGGGACTCATGCACGCGCGGCAGTGAAACCGACTGGACCAGTTCGAGGGCTCCATCGGCATCCTAGGCCTTCGCGGTCCTCCAAGGCAGGCGATGCGCCTCGCCGTGGCCTGCCATGCCCGCCGCACGCTCCTCTGTCGGGGGCTGGCCGAAACCGTCCAAGCAGACGAAGTGCCCAATGGCGCCGGCAGTGCGTTCCCGGACGGCCGGACTCCTCATCAGCCCGCAACGAATTCCACATCGGGTTCATGCGGCCGCTGTCCGCATTCAACGTGATCGAAGGGAACGAGCCCCCCTGCACCAGCACCACCAGCTGGATGACACCGTTGTCCGGCAGAACGGCTTCGCGGCCTCGATGGGAGTGACCGGCGATCTCCGCCCCGACGGGGAACACCGCGCCGATCCGCCACAGTGCCGCGCATCCCACGCGAATCATGCATGAATCCCACCAGCGGACCTCCGGGCGCAGGCCCCAATGCGCGCCAAGGGTCCGGCTCGCCCGTTGACCGCTGGTCTCGGGAAGTGCGTGGCACCGCACCACGGCCCCGTGGATCGGACGGACTGCAACCGGTGGCGGAACGGCCGGGCGTCGGCCCTCGCGCTGGGGACGGTTCCGCCGTCGAACCAGCATGCGATGCGCTTCCCAATCCTTGAACGGCGGTCTGCGTGGAAGTTCCCCTGCTCAGACTGGGACGAGCAGATGATTGCGCCATCAGGCGGCAGGCTGCAGCACTGGCTTCGCCTCGCCTTGGATTCCGGATCCTGAGGGGCCAAGCGGTTGATGGACCGCGGAGCAAGCGTGCAGGCGCATGCACCCAGGTCAGTCCCAGTGCACAACGCATGCATAGCCTGTTCCCGACGGAATTCCGGATGCGCCTGCGTGCAGGACGCCAACCCCGTATCCCAGCAGTCAACACTCCACCCAGCGACGACTGGGACGCCAGAGGCTTCAGGGCTGCTCTTGAGGAAAGCGGACAGCCGTCGTGGTCTGTCGGCGTGGGACGACTGGCACACTGCCGCCGCGATGGCTGACCGCAACCTGCTCGGGGTCGCTGTTCTTCCTGAGCACATCCAGAGCGAGGGCATCGACGGCCTGCTCGACAACCTCCGGAGAGTCGGGGCCAACGCGGTTGCGACCTCTCCCCACCTCATGGAGGAGGCCGATCGCGAGACGGGGCAGCGGGAGCCGCCCGCAGACGCGAACACCGGAAACGTCCGCCTGCTCGACCGTCCCCTCTTCGGCAGGAGGGAGGTGTGGGGCAGGACGGGGCCCAGCTTCGCGCCCGACCCGTCACTCTCCCGAGGGACCTGATCCGCAGCCATCCCAGTCCGGACGGCCTGCGCATCGACTGGCCGGAATGCCCGCCGCATCTCCTCGACACGGCGTTTCTGGACTTTTCCTGCAGCGCGGAGCGGGCGGCGGAGCGGCTGGGCTTCCCCTTCCAGCGCAGGCGGCGCGACGTCGGCCTGTTGTGCGACAAGCTGCATGGCGGGCTGACCGACGCCGACCTGGCGGCGTGGGCCGGGGACGCTGACGGAGGTCGGTTCGGGCTGCTGCGCCTGATGTCGGACCACCCCGGAGTCTCGGCATGGCTGCGGTTCGAGGCCGCTCTGGTCGAGGCGACGATGGGCGGGCTCCGCAGGGTCATGAACGAGAGTGGCGGGAGAGCCATGGAGCTGCTCCCCAATGCGTTCCCGCCGCCATGGACGATCGTGTCCGGCATGGACTTCCGCGGGGTGGCCCGGCACTCCACGGCCATCAGCTGCAAGCTCCACACGATGCACTGGCCCATGATGCTGCGGTTCCACGGAGACCAGCCGCTGGAGGCCAGCCCGGGCTGTCCTCGGGTCCTGTGGCCCAAGCGCTGGTGACGCCAAGCTGGCCGTGGTCCAGGAAGTTGGAGTCTGAGGCTCCAGGGGAGGGAGGGGCGCGAGCGGGTTCTCCGGCCACTGGCCGCTGCGCTACTGTAGGGAACAGGAATCGTCGACGATGGCCTATCCAGAGGTGCTCATCCATCCGATGCGCGAGGCGCTGACGCGGCATGGCGTCGAGGAGGCCCGGACGCCGGAGGACGTGGACAGGGTTCTGGGCCCCGAAAGCGGCAACGTCCTGATGGTCGTCAACTCCGTCTGCGGCTGCGCGGCGGGCTGCGCCCGTCCCGGCGTGATCCTGTCGCTGCAGGACGGGAACGGGCCCGATGCCGTCGCGACGGTCTTTGCGGGCGCCGATGTCCACGCCACGGCGCATCTCCGCGGCAGACTCTCCATGTTTCCGCCGTCGTCACCGTCGTTCGCGCTGTTCCGGGACGGCGAGCCGGTGTACATGATGCATCGTCACCAGATCGAGGGTCGAGATCCGCAGAGGATCGCCAGTGCCCTGCAGGACGCCTATCGCATCCACTGCAAGGGCGAGGCGAGCGAGCCGGCCTAGGCAGCGTCCGGAGGCCACGTCGAGGGCCCGGACTCCCGAGGGCCGACGGCGGAGGCCCCGGTGGCGGAGGTGCTGGGGGGACCTACAATGATCCCCTTGGGCTCCGCCTGCGGCGGAGACTGCTGAGTTGTCACCGGAAGAGCGTATCTTTCAGCGGCGGTACGCCAAGATCGACCGCATCGCGGACCTTGGATTCGGCCGCTACCCGCACCGCTACCGGTTCACCCACACCGTGACGCAGGTGCGGGAGCTGTTTGACGACTGCGACGGGGACGCGCTGGAGGCTGCGGCGCCGGCCACGCGTGTGTGCGGCCGGTTGATGACCAAGCGCCGGCAGGGCGGGGCAGGCTTCGCCCACCTCAAGCAGGGTGGTGCGCAGATCCAGATCCACGTGCGCCGCGACGAGGTGCCGGAGAGGGACTTCGAGCTGTACAGGCTCATCGACGCCGGCGACCTGATCGGCGTCGCGGGCAGGGTGTTCCGCACGCGCAGCGGCGAGCTGACGGTGCGCGCGGAGGGGCTCGAGTTTCTGTCCAAGGCGATCCTGCCGCTGCCGGAGAAGTTCCACGGTCTGCGGGACGTCGAGACGCGCTACAGGCAGCGCTCCGTCGACCTGATGACGAACGACGCGGTCCGACGGACCTTCGTGACCCGTGGCCGGATCATCCGCCGCCTGCGCGGCGAGTTCGAGGCGCGGGGCTACATCGAGGTCGAGACGCCGATGATGCAGCCCGTGCACGGGGGCGCGCTCGCACGGCCGTTCCTGACCCACCACAACGCGCTGGACACGGATCTCTTCCTGCGCATCGCACCGGAGCTGTACCTGAAGCGGCTGACCGTTGGCGGCCTGGACAGAGTCTTCGAGATCAATCGGAACTTCCGCAACGAGGGCCTCTCGAGGCAGCACAATCCCGAGTTCACGATGCTGGAGTTCTACGAGGCGTACAGCGACTACCGCGACCTGATGGACTTCAGCGAGGCCCTGCTGAAGGCGTCGGCCGAGGCTGCGCTGGAGGGAGCGACCAGAGCGCGGTTCGGCGAGCATGGCATCGACTTCGGGCGGCTGCGCCGCATGACTCTCCCGGAAGCCGTGGCGGAGCATTGGCCACACGCCGCAACCCGCCCGCGGATCGAGGGTCTCGCGGAGCTTGGGAGGATCCGCGAGCTGGCCTCGGTGCATGCGGCCCACGGCGGGCGGGCGCTTTCCTGGCCGGAGGGCACGTCCGTCGGCAAGGCCCTGCTGGACCTGTTCGAGGCGGCGTGCGAGCGGCGGGTCATCCAGCCAACGGCAGTGCACGACTATCCCGTCGAGGCCTCGCCGCTCTCCAAGCGGAAGCCAGACGACCCCGCCTGGGTCGAGCGGTTCGAGATCTTCTGCGGCGGCATGGAGATCGCCAACGGATACTCGGAGCTGAACGACCCCGAGGAGCAGATGAAGCGGTTCGAGGAGCAGGCCGCGGCGCGCGCCGCGGGCGATGACGAGGCGCATGGGATCGACGAGGACTATCTGCGGGCGCTCTGCCACGGCCTTCCGCCGACAGCGGGCGAGGGCGTCGGCATTGATCGCCTCACCATGCTGCTCACGAACTCGCCGACCATCCGCGACGTGATCCTGTTCCCGCTGCTGCGCCCGGAAGGTCCCATCGGCGTGGCGGACCGGCTGCGCGCAGCGGCGCGGGCGACGAGGCGGCAGCCTGGCTCGTAGCTGGATCGACTGCCCAGCCACTGCGTTTTGCAGTCGGTCCGATGGGCTTGGATGGACCTGCGATCTGTTGCGGAGGGATGCGAGCCGACGAAGTGCGCATGGCGGACGCGGCGGACGCTCTCAGGGGACGTGGTCCCGAAAGCCTCGGAAATCGAGTGGCGGCTCGAGACCCCGGCCGTCATGGCGGACGATCAGCCCAGTCGCGACATGGGCACGAGGCGGGCCGAGGCGATGCTGTCCAGACCAGGAGGACTGCCGCGATTCGTGCCCACGGTCGGGAAGTCGGACGAGCTGGGCAGACAAGCGGAAGCAAGGAGGCCGTGGGGCCGGCGCCGATCCGGGTCCAGACACGCGAACGGTTCGACGGGCCGGTCGGTGGGCCGGCCCACCGAACCCCAGTTCGCCAGGCGAGGAGCGACTTTGGCCGAATTCGGTGCGTTCTGCGCTGCGGACCGGGGAAGTGGCCTGCCCTCCGCTGGTTTCGTTTCCGGAACCGCGCGGGGAAGCGGACAGGGCGGAGCCCCTGGGAAGCCACCTCCGCGCCGAGGGCGCCCGGCAGTGGCATCGCCGTGCGAACGCCACCGCGGCCGACGACACCGAGCGGCGCGTCGGGTGCCGTCGCAGCATGGCAAACGGGTCTTGGCGCGAGCCAGTGTTGGGGACTGCCGAGAACGTCCCACTTTCTGGACAGCCGAGGACCTGAGCGCCCACCAGATTCATCGCTGGAGACGGCGATGAAGGCTGGGCCAACCGCCCGAAAGCGCTGCGCAGGTGGCACGCGGCGGTCGGACGAGCGCGGCGAGCGATGCCAATCTTGAACGCCGCGTCGCCCCAGTGGCTGGCGCTGCGGTGTCATTGTCAACCTGGCATGTCCCACTTGGGGATGTCTCGCAGGGAGGGCCCCTGACGGGCGAGACCGGAGCGGCCATGCCTGCCGGTGACGGCGGGCGACGTGCCTGTGGGCGGCCGGCGGTTCTGCAGCCGGCGCGTCTCCGATGCGCGGCCAGTTGCCGCAGCCTCCTCGGCTCGCGTCAGCCCGGGTTCAGCCCATCCGCGAACGCGCAGTCGAGGCGCCGCACCGCAATCCGGATCCGCGGACACGACGTGATCTCCAGCGTTCCTGGCCACCGACAGGGCCTGCCGCGCTGCCAGTCCTCCGCGGCATCGTCGCTGAGCTGCCCATGTACCAAGGTGCTGCCGTCCATGTCACAGCCACGATGACCTGCTTGGTTTGCTTCCAGCCGAAGCGACAGTCCTTGCGAGGGACTCGCATTGACCGGCGATCGCAGATCGACCGGGATCCGCGGGTGTCCGAACGGGATGGAACACGCGTGGAACGACTTCTCAGGATGGATGCGTACCGGTGCGTCCGATCTCGGTCTCGACTGGGGTTGATCGAGCACTTCGACAACGCGGCAGGTCGGAGGTCGACTTCGATGCATGGGACGTTGCTCCATCAAGGATGCTGCAGGCTGTGTCGTTCCCGCGGCCCGAATGGCGTTGCGGCCCCTGTGCCGCGCGCTTGCGGAAGACGGGAACCCGGCGGGGGGGGGGGGGGGGCAGCGGTCAAGCGCTCGGGAGTTCGCGGCACACTGGAAGCGCACCGGCCGCGGAATTCAAGAGTTGCGGCGGTTGCGGCGGGTTGCGTGGCTGCCAACCGCCACCGGCACGGGCGCGGCTTCGGTGACGGCGCCCACGTCGCTGGACTGGCTTGGGCGGGCTGCCCTGCGCGGCAGTGTCGGAATGGTGGCGGAGCATCCGGCATGTGGGGGCCCACCAAAGCACGTTCAGCCGGATTCGAAGCCTCGCGACGGGTGGGTTGTGGACCCAGCTGCGGTCGGTCCGTGCGCGGCGGTCCACGCCGAGGCCGAAAGCTCTGGAAAGAAGAAGGGGGAGCGGCCTACGGCCGCTCCCCCGGAATCTGCGCGGATCACGCAGGGGCGCTGCGCTGTCGCCCGCGCGGGCCCCTTAGGGGTCCATTAGGGGTCCATCTCGGCCCCGAAGGCGCCCACGATCGGCTGGCCGCTGCCGATGAGTGACGTGTGGACGCCCCAGCGGCCGATCACGCCGATCGGTCCGTCGTTGCCCTTACCGACGAACACGCCTTCGGCGACCAGGATGGGTGACGCAGCATCATCGAAGAGCTCCCCGATCAAAGTCTCCCCACGACTGCGATCCACGTACCCGAAACGGAGTTGCGTAGGCACATCCGTCGTCTCGACAACCCCGAACGAGAGCTTCGAGGTCATGTCGTCCACGCTCACCCCGAGGCCCGAGATCGCGATCTCGCGAATGGCGTCTTCGGGACTGTCTACGTGTTCCGTCAGAGGATCGCCGGTGGCCATGTTCTCAAAGTTGCTGATGACCAGGCTCATCGTGCCGCCGATGTCCGCTGGATTCCAGCTGACGTTCGCCTCGACGTCCGCGGAATAGTAGGACATGCCGCCTGCCGGCACGCAGCACGGCTCGTCTGGCTTGGTCCCGCGCTGCATCGCGATGGTCTCGCCCCTGTATGTCGCGTTCCCGCCTGCTGGGTAGCTCGGGTCGAGGATCGTGGCTGTTGTGGAACCGTACGTCGTCTGGTCCAGCTGGCTGTAGGCGAAGTCCCCCGCCCAGGCCTCCTTTGCGCTGTCCAAGCCCAAGCCTTTCGGGAATCCCTTCCGGTTGTAGCCGGTCTCCGCCGCGGCGGCGCCCCGAGCCCACCACACGCCGAAGCGGGTGTAGTCGGTGGAGCCCATGCGCGCCTTGACCTGGAAGTCGCGCCGGTTGAACGTGGCGGCGACGGGCGTGCCGGTGGCCTTCGCGCCGTCGAAGAAGCCGCTTTCGTCCACGGTCGTGTCGGGATCGTCCTTGGCCAGGGCGTCCGCGAAGGCGTCCGCGCTGGCCAGGGCCGCGATCGCCTCGTCGATCAGCTCCAGCGCGTCCTCGCCCTCGGCGGCTGAGTACGTGTAGCGTCCGAGCTCGTTGCCCAGTCCCGTGAACAGCAGGCCTTTAGCGGTGTCGGCTGTCGGTGGCGTCGCCGTGTCATCCGAGTTGTCCTCGCCCCCGACGATGCCCACGAATTCGTCCCACCTTTCCCGCGCTTCGGTTGCGTAATCGGGTCCAAGGGACAGCAGGGTGGCCAGGTCATCGCGGATCTCCTCGAACTCCGCCCGGGCCATGTCGGTGTACTTGGTGCCGTTCTGGGTGTGCTCGTCGCCGCCCTTGGACAGCACGGTCGCCAGACTCAGGCTGATGCTGGTCTTCGTTTCGTCGTCCTCCACTTCGGCCGTGCTGTATTCATTCACGTTGGTCAGCGTCACGTGAAGCAGGCCGGTCTCGTCGTCGATCATGGCGGAGGCGTAGCCTCCCTCGACCAGCGTCTCCACTGTGGCGCCGTCGTCAATGCCGGGTCGAGCGGGGGCCTCGTCGGCCGTGCGGACCGCGCCGAAGCCGCCGGCCAGGTAGACGCTCTCGCCTCGCCTGCCGGTGGACCACGTGCCGCTGGCGTACATGCCGGCGTCGTCCTCCGTGCCGCTCAGGATGCCTTCGAAGGTGCTGCCCTCGATCCGCTGCGCCAGCGGGCTGCCGGCGCGGGTGGCGAAGATGACTTGGGCGGTGCCGTCCGATGTCCTCCATCGCGCTCCGGGGTGGAGTTTGGCGTCGGGCAGGACGATGCTGTCGACCTCGCCGAACTGGTACGTCCAGGCCTCGCCGTCTTCCATGGACACGAGGTTGCTGACGACGCCGGAGACCCTCTCGCTGCGGAAGCGCACCTGGATCTCGATGTCGCCGGCGTACATGCCGCCGTCGCTGTCCGCGGCTCGGGTGCCGCCCATGTAGTAGGCGTTGCCCTGGGTCTGGACGTAGCGCGTGCGGGCCGTTCTGTCCACGGTCGAGTAGCCGAAGGCGCCCAGGGTGCCGTGGCGCTGGCCCGGATCTTCAGTCGACGCGCTTTGGCCTCAGCCAGAGGGCGTATACCTCATTGGCAGTCCTGGGGTCGTCGACGTCGCCTGAATAGTAGACCCTGACGCCGTACCTCTGGTATTTCACCGTGCCATTCTCCTCATTCGTGACAGTCGGATATGGCCCTCCACTGCGTTCGACCGTGACGACAGCGCGTGGGTATGTTCCGGCTTCTTGGATGGTCTCCTGGATCATCGTCTGGAGCTGCATTGCGATTTCTTCGGGCGTCGGCTCGGCAGCCCCAGCCTCGTCGCTGTACACGGCGAACGTCGGCGCGTTGGTGGTGACTTCGGAGCTTGGCCTGCCATCAGGGCCGAATCCGGTCAGCGCAGCCATCGTTCCAACGTCTTTCGTGCTCCCCACCCCCACCAGCTGGTGCGTGTACGTGGTGGTGGGCATGGGCAAGCTCACCTTCGCCTTGGCGCCGGCGTCGGTTCGGGTCATCTCGGCGAGGGCCCCGTAGCGGGTGGCGCCGGCCACGCCGAAGGAGGCGGTGGCCTCGCTGCGGTGCGCGGCGAACTGGTCGGCGGCCTCGTCCGCGGTGAGCTCGAGCATCTCGAGGACGCCGTCGCCGTCCTCCTCGGCCGCGGCGGCCAGGGCGTCGGCGCTGGCGAGCGCGTCGAGGACCTCGTCGAGCATGGGGAGGATGTTGTCGTTGTCGAAGGGCTTCGACCCAATGACGCCTGCCATGCCGAAGGCCTTGGCAAGTTCGTCGTCGACTTCGCCCCAGAGCTTCGTGAGGGCGGTGTTGAGCCCGCTGATCGGGGATTCGATGCCCAGCAGCGAGGCGACGGTGTCGCGGGCCTCGGCGATTCTCTTGCGGGCCTCGGCCACGAAGTTGTGGTCCATCATGCTGGACGAGCCCCCGTCGAGCAGCTCGCCGAAGGGGAACGCGAGGGTGCGGTCGCTGTGGCCCTCGAGGCGGAGCTTGGTGAGGGCCTCGTTGGCGTCGGTGTCGGCGTCGTCGGCCAGGTGGGCCATCACTGCGTCGATGTCGCCGACGGCGAGGTCGGTGTCCTTGTGCCGCTGCAGGTCGTAGCGGGCGCCCATCAGCGCGCCGTCCATCATCCAGACGTGGAACATCCCGCCGTCGACGGTGACGTCGCCCATGCCGGAGGCCGGGAGCGTCGCGCCCGCGACGTCGTAGCCGGAGCCGTCCTCGTTCATCACCGCCGTCAGGCCCGTGCCCGCGATGGGCATCGAGCTGGGCGAGTAGGCCGCCGACCAGACGCCGCCCGCGAGGGTCAGCACGTAGGCGTTGCCCCCCGCGGTCGTGGTCCCGCCGGACGCGAAGGCGCCGCCGCCGAGCCACCACGAGCCGTCCTCGGCCTGGGTCAGCACGGCGGAGGCGCCGGAGGCGCCCAGCGCGACCGTCGCGGTGACGGCGTCGTAGGCGGCCGACCACTCCATGCCGTCCAGGGTCAGCGTGTAGCTGCGGCCGTTGCCCATCACCATCGTGCCGGACGCGACGGCGGCGCCGCCGGCGTCCGTCCAGGTGGCGCGGTCCTCCTGCAGCGACAGCGTGACCGAGCCGCCGTGCAGGCCCAGGGCCACCGTGGCCGTGTCGGGCACGTAGACGGCGCCCAGCGTGCCGTCGGGCAGGGCCCCGGCCTGGTACGTGGCCCCGTTGTCGGCCATCACGCGGGTCCCCGCCGTGACGGGCTCCCCGTCCAGCGTGACGCCGCCGCCCTCGGCGGTCATTACCGTCACGGAGTCACCGCTCATGCCCAGCGGGATCTCGATCGCCATGGGCATGAAGGCGGCGCTCCAGGCGCCGTCGGCGAGGGTGAGTGTGTAGGTGGCGCCGCCTTCGGTCATCACCTCGGCGCCGGAGGCGACGGTCTCGCCGTTGAGGGTGAAGCCGCCGCCCTCGGTGGTCATGAGGGTGACGTTCTCGCCGGAGCTGCCGAGGGCGACCTCGACGGACTGTGGCTCGAACGGCGGCGGCGCGGGCGCGGGCGCGGGGGCCGGCTCGTCGCCACCGCACCCAGCCAGGCCGAGCGCGAGCATCCCGGCCAATTGCCTAGGGCTGTTGCTTTGCATGCTGGTGCTTCTCCTTGTTGCTGACCCCCAACCGGCTTAGCAAGACCGGCAGGGTGGTTGAGCCCAACAGATCTAGGCCGAGGCGATCATTGCGGCTACAGGCAGTAGTGACTCTCTAATGTTAATTATTGATTTACTCAATAATTTCTATCAATTAATCTTCAATTGATATTTGGATATCCAACACGACTGCGACGGACCGGTGGTTCAAGTCCGCGAAAGTTGCCCAGCCGGCGCATCATCACGAAGAGCTCGCATCCATCGAAGATCGCCATCGCGATCTTCGATGGCCTACCGAGACTTGAGCGGAGCCGTGGCCCGCAGCACCGTGCTGGACGCCAAGGTGACGGAAACGACACGACACGAAGCCGGCCAGCAATGAGGCTGCGGCTGGAGGAGCGCCCGGAGCTGGAGCGGTCGCTCGCTCCGGCGCTTGGCATGATGCGGGACGGTCGGTGCTGCGCCTGTCAGGAGGGCTACAAGACGGACGGCTCCTCGCGTGCGTGAAGTGCGACTACGGACCCGCAGGATGGGGAGCGGCGGCATTCCTTTCACAGCTCATCGGCCTTGCTGGCTGCCTAGGCGCAGCGGGGCGGATCTTCAGTGGGCTTTCCTTGAGGGCGTAGACCTAGGCTAGGCGAAAGTGCGCTACACGGACTTTCGCAGAGCGGACCTTGAGGGTGCGAGCTTGGGCGGCGTGGAGCTTGATGAAACAATCCTGCAATGTAGGACTCATCCAACCTGCGAGTAGGAGCGGTTCGGCTGTGGGGATGGCGTGGCCTTGATGGAGTTGATTGGCGCCGAGCGCAAGACATTCCCGTAGCCGTAGCGGGTATCCCAGTCGCGCCTCCCGGCTCGGGAAGTGAAACCCCCCGGAGGGGAGTTAACTCCCAACAGATAAGGAAGAAAGAAGCTTCGGCCTCTCGGGGCTAGAATGTAAGCATGAGCCTGGAGCTCATCGGCATTCTTGGCGTGGGTGCGACGCTGTTCGTCGGCCTTGGCGGATTGATGGTGGCCGGCTGGACTATGATTGACCGGCGTCTGGCGGAGGTGGACCTGCGCGTTGCCCACGTTGAGGGATCGCTGAAGCGGGTCGAGGAATTGCTGTTGCGGCCCGGGCCTTAACGGACGGGGCCGAACGAGGGTGCGCCCTCGGTGTAGGCATGGACGCGGCGCCTAGGCCCGGGCGGTGGTGTCCGGGCATGCGAGCGAAGCGGCGGCCCTTCAGCGGCCCGGGGTAAGGAAGCGACCCGGTCGGTATGTTCTGCCTCCAGCGCTGCCCCGAGGCGAATGGCGGACGCTCCGGCGGGAGCGAAGGACGACCGGCGCGACTTGCTCTTATCGGCGGAGGCGCTGCGCACACCGCGGCACCTTGTCTCGGAGAAGTTGAAGCTGATCGAGCCGCTGTGGGTGGTCCGGTGCCAGAGAAGGGTCGCTGACGGTGCAGCGCGATGCGATCAGTCGCGCGAAGTGGCACTGGCAGCGGGAACGTGGCCACGACGGGCTGGACGGTACGCACAGCAGGCGAAGCCGGCACTGACGCTCGGCCGCCGTAGGCGGACAGGGGGGAGTCCCCTAACCCGAAGATGACTTGGCCCTCCTGGGGTTTCAAGGCTTGACCGGCGATCAGGGCGATTAGTCGGACATCGCCCGGGACACGGCGTGGTGCTAAGATCAGGGTGGCGAGTGGGCCTGTGGCGCAGTTGGGAGCGCGCCTCCATGGCATGGAGGAGGTCGAGGGTTCGAATCCCTCCAGGTCCACCAGACTCCTGACTGGCTGACGATCGCATCGTTCCGCGACGTACCGAGGAGGGCCCCCTACTGATGGGTGGGGCAGTATCGCTGCACTGGCTGCGAATTGTCACCGCGGCTCTGTGGGCGGGATGCGCGGGTGTCGACAAGTCCACCGGGCGGCCCAATTTCGTCGTCATTCTCGTCAACGCCTTCGGCGTGGATCTGCAGAACATACCGCCGTTCTCGTACGTCGAGAACGCGAGAGTTGCGCCGCTGCCCGCCGCGAGGTGCGAGCATGATCCGTCGCATGGAACTGTCCTGCCGCGTGGCTTCGCGGGCAGCTTGATGGCTCTCCGATGATGGTGCGCGGCACGGGTGGCGTCTATGACTCGGGCTATCCCGTCAGTCACGTTACACCGCCACGGCAAAACTCCACCCAGCGGTGTGGCTATCCGATTGCGCGGCTTTCTGGTGCAGGCACATCCAAGCGTTCTAGTCGCGTTCGATGAGATGAGGACTCTGTCTCCGTTTCAGGCACGTCGTCCGCCTATCGCCGTCGTCGTGCCCTCGGACATCCGCTCCTTGCAACGCTGTGGCTTCGGCGGCCGTGGACGGAGCGCCCGATCGTTTAGGTCCGGTGCCCTCTGACACAGAGCACGATATGGCCGCTGTTCGTGGCTACGTCGTCCGCCAGCAACCCTGGAACAGCTAAGGGTACGCGTTCGGGAGCATCACATCGTCCACCGTCACGCGGTGTTGATTGGCTGAATCGAACCACCTAGCCTTTGACTAGAGCCATGAGGACCATGCCAATGATTGGTCCCATTGTGGATGCAATCTGTACCACAGCATCCGGCTTGACGCGCTGTCCAGATCTCCCGAGTTATGGCGGGGCAACGCAGGCGACGTTCTCCACAAGCCCCGTGGTGCCCGTCCTTGCCCGCGGCAGCTGGCGGATCTCCTTGGGTACCGCTCAGCGCACCAATCCCGCACGCCAGCCCAGTCGTGACCTACGAAGGAAGGAACCTAAGGCCGCAACTCCAGAAGAAACGTGACCAAGGCCACGCCTGCGACCACGCAGCCTATGCCGATTCCCATCATCCACATCAGCATTCTCAGCTGTGCGCCTTGGGCGTCGAACTTGGACTCGACTACTGCCCGAAACGCGTTGAGTTCTGTGCGAAACGCGTCGAACTTGGACTCGACGCCTTCCCGATGGGCATCGAACTTGGACTCGACTGCCTTCCGATGGGCATCGAACTTGGACTCGACTGCCTTCCGGTGGGCATCGAACTTGGACTCGACTTCTTTCCGGTGGGCATCGAACTTGGACTCGACTTCTTTCCGGTGGGCATCGAGCTTGGACTCGAAGCCTTTCCGGTGGGCATCGAGCTTGGACCGGTGGGCATCGAGCTTGGACTCGAAGCGGGCGATTGTGTTGGCGGACGCCATGGAGCGGATAGCCGCAAGTGCATTGTACGCCTCCTCGAGCGCCAATGGTCGCTCAGTGGTCAGGGCGTGGATGACGGCGAGGGATTCCCCGTCCACCGGGGGTGTCGGCGGTGTCGCTGTACTCATTTGAATTCTCCTCCTGGTTGTGATGGATCAGTTTGAAGTGAGCGTCACGAGCGTCGGGCGTGGTGACGGCACGGCATGCGTGGGGCTCCAGCACGGGTCACTGACATCCCACCAGCGTGGTGCGACTGTCCGATCCCCGATGCTCATTGATGGTATCACAGATACAAACAGTTACTGGACCTATAGTTCCGAACTTTAACCAGTTTCTTGGATGGACTGCAAGATCAACCCTTTGCCTCAAGTCACAAGGATCAGGCGAGGGATGAATCCCGTCGTGGATGCAACCTGCACCACAGCAGTCGGCTTCGTACGAGGTCCAGATCTCGCGGGGCTAGCCCAAGTTCGCCAAGCGAGGAGCGATTTTGGCCGAATTCGGCGTGTTTTGCGCTGCAAGTCGTTGGTTTTCAATGGCCAGCCTCCGGAAACCCCAAATGCAGTGACCTAATAACTTAAAATTTCTTGACTCCCGTCCCAAGGCCTGCTCCCATCGGAGCCTGTTCGTCCGCCGGACCCCCACTCGCCCCCGCGCCAGGGGCCAGGAGCCCCACTTCACCCAGCGCCTCGTCCGCTCCGTCCGCTGCGGCTCCAGGGTGCGCCGGCGCACCCTGCGCAACCTCGGCCGCCCTGCCGCGCGGGGACGGGCCGGCGCTGTGCGCCCGCGTCGAGCGCATCCTCGCCCCCCAGCGGTCCCTCGAGTTCGGGGCCTGCTCCCCCGCGGTCGAGGACGAGGCCCAGCGCATCGCCGCCCAGCTGGTGCAGGCCGGTGTCTCCCCCGTGGGCCCGGCGGCCGCCCTGCCGTGGGTCGACGCGACTCCCTGGAACTGGTCCGCCCGCGCTCGGTCGGCGTCGAGCGCGTCGCCCTGTGGGCCATGCGGCAGCTCCGTCCGCCGTCCCTGCTCGAGGAGCTGGGCCTGTCCGGTGCGCAGCGCGCCGCCGTCCTCGGCAGCCTCGTCGGCCGCATGGCCGCGCCGGCCTCCGAGCGCGCCGCGTGGCACTGGCTGCGCCAGCGCAGCGCCCTGGGCGAGCTGCTCGGCTGCGACTGCGGGACCATGGGCCGGAACGCCCTGCAGCGCGCCAGCGACCGCCTGCTGCGCCAGCGCGACACGATCGAGACGCGTCTCTTCCAGCGCGCCGCCGACCTGTTCGACCTGCAGCCCACCGTCACCCTGCACGACCGGACCAGCACGTGCTTCGAGGGCGCGGCGGACCGGCAGCCGCTGGCCCGCCGCGGCCATTCCAGGGAGAAGCGCCACGACTGTCCGCTGCTCACGCTGGGCCTGGCGCTGGACGCCAGCGGCTTCGCGCGCCGCTCCAGGGTCCTGGCCTGCAACGTCGCCGAGGGCGGCGCGCTGCAGGCCATGCCGACGGCCCTGGACGCGCCGCCCGAGGCGGCCGTCGTGCTCGACAGGGGTCTCGCCACGCAGGGGAACGTCGCCTGGCTGCGCGTCCGCGCAGCGGGCGGAGCAGGAGCGGGCGATGGCGGGGCAGGTCGGCGCGCGCCCCGAGACGGCTCTGCGGACGCTGCACGAGGGCCTGTCGCGCAAGGGCACGACCAGGCGCGTGGAGAAGGTCTGGCAGCGCATCGGACGGCTGCAGGCCCGCCATCCGTCCGCCGCCCCGCACTGCGCGATCGACGTGCAGGCCGACGACAGGGGCCGCAACGCGACGGCGGTGGCCTGGAAGCGGCAGCCGCTGGAGGGCGGCGGGGCGACCCATCCCGGGGTCCACGGCCTGCGCGCCAGCAGCGTCGGCTGTGGCGCACCTGCGTGACGCGGACCGACCTGGAGGCCGTCCTCCGCTCCCTCGGGAGCGCACTGGGACCGCACCCGATCCACCACCGCAGGCCCGCGCGCAGCGCGGGCCACCTGTGCCTGTCGGTGCTCGCCTGCCAGCTGGTCCCGGTGGTCCAGCAGCGCCTGCGGGCGGGCGGGGAGACGGCCCGCTGGACGACGCTGCGCCGTCGCCTGGCGGGCCAGCGGCGGGTGACCGCGGTCTTCCGCCAGGCGGACGGACGCATGCTGCACGCGCGCAAGGCGACGCGGGCCGAGTCCTGGCAGCGGGCGATCCACGAGCGGCTGGGCGTGGACGCCTCGCCGGGCGGGGCCCGCAAGCTGGTCGTCCAGCCCAGACGACGAAGGGAACATGCACGGAATGCAGTGCCACACGCCTGATTCCACGACCGCAATGTGCTCATTGCAAACGACTGATGAAATGGGGTGGCAAGCTTGGGCTAGGAGGGAGACGCGGGCGACGTTCTCGACAAGACCGGTGGTGCCCGTCCGTGCCCGCGGCAGCTCGCGGATCTCCTCGGATCCCGCTCAACGCGCAAATCCCGAAGGTCAGAAGTGATCATGGCCACTCCTGCGACCACGAAGCCAATGCCGATTCCCATCATCCACATCAGCATTCTCTGCTGTGCGCCAAGGGCGTCGAGCTTGGACTCGAAGCGGGCCATTGCGTTGGCGGACGCCATGGAGCGGATAGCCGCAGTGGCATTGTACGCGTCCTCGGCCGTCAGGGGCGCTCACTGGTCAGGACGTGCATGACGGCGAGGGATTTCTCGGCCCCAGGAGGGTTGTTGCTCGACCCATAGGAATTCTCCGCCTGCTCGCGATGGATCAGTTTGAAGCGAATGAAGTTTCTGCCAAACCTGAGTGTGTTCGTAGCTAAGTTGACTCCCCGGCGGTAGCCCGGCACGGCCGCTTCGAGCGGCTAGGATGTATCCGGCATCGGGATCCGTTGCAAGGGAGAGGGGTACGAGCCGATGACGTGGCGAAGTTGGGCGTGGCCGACGCTCAGTGGAGAGGTCGTCCGGAGAGCCTCAGAGATCGAGCGGCGACTCGGGATCCCGAGCGTCATCGCGAGGGTCCTGGCCGGTCGCGGGATGGGCGTCCGGCAGGCCGAGTCGCTCGTGGCGAGGACGCTTCAGTTCTGCACAGATGACATCGGCGAACCCGACTACTGCGACGAAGCTGCCAGGGCGCTGCTGAACGCCGCCCGCAACGGTCGCATCGGCATACTATGCGACTACGACGTTGACGGCTCCACAGCCCAGTCGATCCTCGTCATCGCCCTGCGGGCGGTCATGGGGGCCGGGTGGGAGGATCCCGTAGTAGTCGTGCCGGACCGCCAGGTCGAAGGGTTCGGCCCAAACGGGCGCTGTCTGGACGAGCTCGTGAACGCAGGAGTGACTTGCGTGGCGGTGCTGGACTGCGGAACGGCTTCGGGCCCCCTGCTGGACCAGTACCACGCGGAGCACGGGATGCTGCCCGTGGTAATCGACCATCATCCCGCCCGCCACCACGATCCACCGCAGTCTGGAGTGCTGGTCAACCCTTGGCAGAGCCGGGGTCCAGACCCCGGTGAGCAGGGCGCAATCTGTACGGCCGTCCTGTGCTGGTTCCTGGCGCGGCGATTGCTGCGCCTGGCCGGACTTACGCGAGGCCAGACTGGCATCGTGCGCTGTCATGCGACGGTGTTCGCCGCGCTGGGCACCGTCTGCGACGTCATGCGGATGGACAAACCCTTCAATCGAGCAATCGTCAAGGCTGGTGTCCGCCTGATGGCTACCGACGAACTCGTGCCCGCGTCGATCCGCGCGATCAGTGCCTCTGCGGGACTCGGCAACGACGCCACCGTGGCCGACCTGGGTTGGCGCATCGGCCCGCGCATCAATGCGGGTTCCCGCATGGGCAACTCCGCGTTGGCGAGCCGATGCTTGCGCAGCACGAACCCCGCAGAGGCTCGCTCACTCGCCGACGAACTGGACCTGTGCAACCGCGAACGAACCAAGCTCAGTGCACTCGCTGTACGCGAACTAATGGATTCGCCAGACCACCTGGACTTGGCGCGAGGTCCCGTCAACGTCTACGTGGCACAGCATGCAAGGCTAGGCACGGTGGGCCTCGTTGCTGGGGACACAACCAGGCAATTCGGATGGCCTTCCGTGGCGTTCGTGCTCAACGGGGACGGCGTCTTCGCTGGTTCCGGCAGGTCCGCTCTGGGGTTCGACCTGGGCGCTGCTGTGAGCGCGGCGGTGCGTGCAGGACTGGCGCTTAAGGGTGGAGGCCATGCCAAGGCCTGCGGCGTAAACGTAGACCCCTCGCGTCTCGATGAATTCCGGCAGTTCATGCATGCCAGGTTCGCCGAGACCATGAGCATCAACGGCGAGACCCCTGTTCCGACCTACAAGGTCGATGCGGAGCTTGGTGGCATTGAGTTGTCGCCGGAGGGCCTGGAGACCATCGCGATGCAGCTGGAGGCCTTCGAGCCTTGGGGCGAGGGTCTCAGAAAGCCCCAGTTCGGCATACGTGGCTGCTGTCTGCGGTCGTTTTCGACGATGAACGGAGGGCACCTGCGCATGATGCTGGACAAGGATGGCCAGCGGTTCAGGTCGTTCTGGTTCCGGCCGCCCGAGGACTGGCGTGCACGAATGGGCCTACCGGAGGGAGCCACCAGCGGATATGGAGACCACGCGGCTGTGATCGGCCAGATCGAGTTGGACACATGGCGAGATCGTCGCGAGGGACGCTTCGTCATCCGCGACGCGAAGCCAACGGCTGACGTCGGCGCCTAAGCCCGTTTGGGTGGGCAGATTCGGCGCAGCGCCTGCCGCGCACTCGACACCACTTGGTCAATATCCGACCGGCTATGACAGGCAGCGACGAACAGCGCTTCGTACTGCGAGCACGGCAGGTAGATGCCAAGGTCCAGCATGGCGCGGAAGTACCGCCCGAAGCGCTGCGTGTCGCACAAGGCGGCCTGGTCCCAGTTCGTGACCTCCACGTCCGTAAAGAAGAACGTCAGCATCGAACCGACCCGGTTCGATGTCATGGACACTCCCGCAGCACGGGCTGCGTCCAAGATGCCCTCCTGCAGAACGGCTGACATGGTCTCGACATGTTCGTAGATATCCGGGTTGTCCCGCAGATGCCGCAGCGTGGCGAGACCGCCCGCAACGGCGAGTGGATTGCCTGACAGGGTTCCGGCCTGATACACCCCGCCGATAGGCGCCACTTGGCGCATGATGTCACCTCTGCCGCCGAAGGCTCCGATCGGAAGCCCACCGCCGATCACCTTGCCAAGGGTCGTCATGTCCGGCATCACGCTGTACAGGCTCTGTGCGCCGCCCAACGCGACGCGGAACCCCGTCATCACCTCGTCAAAGATCAACACGGCTCCATGCCGGCTGCATTCGTCCCGCACCGCCAGCAGAAACCCCTCTGCTGGCGGGACGCAGCCCATGTTGCCGACCACAGGCTCTAGGATCACTGCCGCGATCTCATCGCCATGCTTCCGGAACGCCTCGCTCAGCGCTTCGACATCGTTGTAGGGCAAGGCCAGGGTCGTACGGGCGAACGCCTCTGGAACTCCTTCCGAGTCCGAAATCCCGAGTGTCGCCATTCCCGAGCCTCCCTTGACGAGCAGCGAATCGACGTGGCCGTGGTAGTTCCCCGCAAACTTCACGCACAGCGAGCGGCCTGTATAGCCGCGAGCGACCCGCAGGGCGCTCATGGTCGCCTCGGTGCCGGAGTTCACCAGTCGCACAGACTCGACCGAGGGCACCAGATCAACGACCAGTTCAGCGATCTCCAATTCTCCTTCGGTGGGTGCACCGAAGCTCGTGCCCCGCTGCATCGCCTCGCCGAGTGCGCCAATTACCTCTGGATGGCAATGCCCAAGCAGCAGCGGGCCCCACGAACCGACGAAGTCCAGGTACTCGTTGCCGTCGACGTCCCACAGCCGGCCGCCTTCACCGCGCGCGATGAATATTGGCTCGCGGCCGACCGCGCGAAACGCCCGCGCCGGCGAGTTGACCCCACCGGGAATCGACTGCAAGGCTCGCGCGTACAGGTTGCTCGACTGGGATTGAGTCATGGCGCTGCAGGCCGCAAATCCGCAGGGAGGCAGCCTGAAAGAGGGGCAGGGGACCCGAGCGCCGCAGTCAGGGCATGACGCGAGGTCTAGCCTCCCAAATCAAACCCGACCAAGTATATCGCAGGAGAGTCACATCAAGGGGCGGCGCCTCCCCACCTCACGCGCCCCACGCCCGGTCAGCCGCTGGCCGTTGGCCTCTCCCCAATGTCACCGCTCTGTGGCACCCTTGTCTGCCATCACCGTCCCGCGACCCTCGTCCTCCAGCACATGCTGAAATCCCTTCTGTTGGACCCCAAGCGCGATCTCTTGGCGTGTTCGCCACGGCGAGACCTGGTCCGGAGTGCAGTCGCAAAGGTCGCGGCCTGCGACAGCGCCCCAACGAGATCGACTCTGCGTCCACAGCGATGGCTCGCTCGGAGCCCGGGTCCCGATGGAACCCCAGCGTCAGCAGGCGGACATCGACACCAGCTGCGACGACTGCCCAGAAAAGGTTCATTGGCCGGGTGTCCGTGTTCCGAGCACCTCGCGAGGCCAATGGCCCAAGGCTATGGCAGCACCTTCAAGGCGATTCCTTCAACGGGCTAGCGTGTCGTGACCGGGATCAGCGACGCCATCGGGAAGCGCACATGAGTGTTCTTGCATCTCCCGACACGAGCCCGCGTGGTACAAGGAACTGCCGACCCCTCCGGATACGGCAGCGATGCCGGCAGGACTTGGGCCACACCCAGCCACACGACGTCCGCCCGCCTCGGGGCACGAAAGGTGACACACAAGGCGGACGATCTCAGCCCCACCCGCTTGGTGGCCGGGCAGGCAGAGAAGGGGATGCGGCTCGATCGGTTCGTTGCAACCAGCATGCCCCGGTACAGCCGCGCCCTTGTCCAGGAGTGGATCCGGGACGGCAGGGTGTCTGTTGATGCGACCCCGGAAAAGCGGGCCTCACGGAGGCTGCGCGTAGCCGAAGTCGTCTTCGTCAACCCCGCGCTCCGTCCACCACTCGAAGCGAGGCCGGAATCCATCGAAATCTCCGTGCTGTACGAGGACGCAGACCTCGCGGTAATAGACAAGGCGGCCGGGATGACTGTGCACGCCGGTGCAGGTGTCGCTGAGGGAACACTGGTCAACGCGTTGCTGCATCGCATGCGCAACCTGTCCGGCGTCGGCGGTGTCCTTCGCCCTGGCATCGTGCATCGCCTGGATCGCTACACCGGCGGGCTCGTGGTCGTTGCCAAGAACGACCAGGCTCATCTCCACTTGCAGCGTCAGTTCGAGCGGCGCGAGGTCCAAAAGCGCTACTGGGCAATCGTCGAGGGCGTCGTGCCGTCCGTACTCGGACCTCGACACCGGCTCTTGCGCCACGGGCGAATCGTCACCCGCGACAGCACACCGTGGCTACGCATCGACGCGCCGATCGGCCGAGACCGCAGAAACCGCACCAAGATGGCCGTAAGAGCCGACGGCCGCAACGCCATCAGCGACATCCGCAGCCTGCGAAGGGCCGCCCGCCACACCCTGCTCGAAGTCCAGATCCATACTGGCCGCACTCACCAAGTGCGCGTGCACGTTGCCAGCGCGGGCCATCCCGTCATCGGCGATACGCTCTACGGAGCTCGCCGGAGCAATCCCGACATCTTGGCCGTGAAGCGCTACATGCTGCATGCCAAACAGCTTGGAATCACCCACCCGACTACTGGCGAGACCATGCAGTTCGAGGCCTCACTGCCGCCCGACTTCAGGGAATGCCTAGAAGATCTGGGGCTATAATGCGGTTGATATGGGGCGGGTCGCGCGAGTCGCTGCGGTGGCCCTCGCGGCCGTTCTCTGTGGGGTGGCGTTCGCCCAGCAGGCGAGCAAGCCGCCGCTGGAGCCGGTCTACTCCGACGACGAATCCGACGTCATCCGCGTGGACGTCGCTCGCGTCCCGCTGCTGTTCACCGTCACTGACCGGAAGAACCGATTCGTCACCAACCTGGGCCGCGACGACTTCGAGGTCTACGACGACGGCTGGCTCCAGGAGATCCGGGAGTTCGACCGCGAAAGCGACCTGCCCTTGCGGATCGGCGTGATCCTGGACACGAGCAACTCGATCCGCGCACGGTTCAGATTCGAGCAGGAAGCCGCGATCGAGTTCCTGCAGGGCGTTCTTGCCGAGACGCACGACCGTGCGTTCCTCGTCAGCTTCGACACCCGCGCCGAGTTGATCGTCGACTACACCAACAGCATCGAAGAACTTGCCGACGGTGTGCGCTCCCTCCGTGCTGGTGGAGGCACTGCACTCTACGACGCGATCTACTACGCGTGCCGCGACAAGCTCCCCGAGGATCAGCCCAAGGAGCAGTTCCGCAGAGCGCTGATCGTCATCGGTGACGGCGAGGACAACCGCAGTACGGTCACCCGCGAGGATGCCCTCGAGATGGCCCACAAGGCCGAGACTGTCGTCTACACGATCTCGACCAACCGGTCCGGAGAGCGCGAGGGTGGGGGCCGAACGCTGCGGCGGTTCGCCACCGAGACCGGTGGCATCGCCTTCCATCCCTTTCAGGCCCGAGACCTTCAGCAGTCCTTCGCCAACATTGCCAACGAACTGCGCCACCAGTACTTCATCCTCTACTCGCCCAGCCAGTTCGTGAACGACGGCTCGTTCCACAACGTCGAGGTGCGAACCAGGCATCGCGGTGCGACGGTTCGCGTCCGCAGCGGCTACTACGCGCCCCTTCCGAGCGAGGTCAACTAGCCATCTGCCGGCCCGTGCGCGTCGGGAGCGCCCGTTTCGAGCCGCGGAATTGGAAAATGCTGGGAATCGCGAGATAATTTCGCTGTATTTTCTTCTTTGTGCTATCATGCGTCCAGTGAGTGGACTTACTAAAGGAGAATCATCATGAACAGAACCCAACAGCGCCATCTTGACGACGCGATCCGCCAGATTGAGAAGGACTATGGCAAGGGTGCGATCCTGCGGATGGGGGAGCGCGATGCCGGCACTGGCATCGCAGCCATCTCGACAGGCTCCATATCCTTGGACGCAGCACTCGGCATAGGAGGCCTGCCCAAGGGCAGGGTCATCGAGATATACGGTCCCGAGTCCTCGGGCAAGACCACGCTTGCCCTGCAGGCGATCGCCCAGGCTCAGCGGACAGGAGGAATGGCTGCGTTCGTGGACGCCGAGCACGCCATGGACCCCGCCTACGCCAACAAGCTCGGCGTCGACATCGACAACCTGCTGGTATCGCAGCCCGACAGCGGCGAGCAGGCTCTCCAGATCGTGGACATCTTGGTTCGGTCCGGGTCGCTCGATATCATCGTCGTCGACTCGGTGGCGGCACTCGTGCCCATCGCCGAACTGCGCGGCGAGATGGGCGACAGCCATGTCGGCCTGCACGCCCGCCTCATGTCCCAGGCCTTGCGCAAGCTGACTGGAAGCGTTGCCAAGTCCAACTGCTGCATCGTATTCATCAACCAGATCCGGGAGAAGATCGGCGTGATGTTCGGCAACCCGGAAACCACCACTGGTGGCCGTGCACTGAAGTTCTACTCGTCTGTGCGCATCGACATTCGTCGTGTCGCGTCGATCAAGGACGGCGACCAGGTCACTGGCAACCGCGCCAAGGTCAAGATCGTCAAGAACAAGGTCGCCCCGCCGTTCAAGGTGGCCGAGTTCGACATCATGTACGGCGAGGGCGTCTCGTTCGAGGGAGACCTGCTGGACATTGGCGTCGCCAAGCGCATCGTCCAGAAGGCCGGCTCGTGGTACTCCTACGGGAACGAGCGGATCGGCCAGGGCCGCGAGAACGTCAAGGCCCTGCTCAAGTCCAACACGAAACTGCGAGACCGGCTGGAGCGCGAGGTGAGGCAGGCCCTCGACTTGCCTGTGCCGGATGCAAAGCCCACCGCCTCCGGCAAGGCGGGCAAGAAGACCTCCTAGATCTTCCAGCCCACCGCCGCGGCCTTGGACGCAACGCAGGCATGACGCGCACGGCGAGGGGACGCTTGGCGTTGCGTCCCTCGTGCGGAAGTCCTTCGCAGCTGCACTTCCGACCGTCCGGGACGACCGCTGCCGGATTGCCGCGGCTTGGAGGTTCCAGCTGCACACGCCACTGCCGCCAGCTTCGTCCGCTAAGATGAACTCGCGGCCAGGCCCAGGTTGCCGGATCGTCAGCCGCCCCGACAAGCGGTCGACGGCGCTCCCGCCGCCGACCGCTGCACGCATGCTGGAGTGGCGGAATTGGCAGACGCACTGGACTCAAAATCCAGCGCCCGTTACTGGGCATGAGGGTTCGAGCCCCTCCTCCAGCACCACTCCCGCCCCAGCCGCCAGCTGTCGGCGGGAGCTCGCTGGCTCCGCGTCAGTCCGGTGCTTGCAACCGCGACTTGGGATCTCGGTGTCACCGACTGCGTGGCCAGTCGCTGCCGTCCCAGCGCGGCTTGTCGAGCCCCATTGAATCGGGCCGTGCGGTGCAGTCACGCAACTTGCTAGACTTACTCTGAGTTGACGAGTGGCCGTGCGCTTGCTTGGCGGACAACGCGGCCGATGGCACGATCCGGAGGAGAAGTCGATGGATTTGGCAGTTGAACGCGTAGACGGGATCTTGGTGGTTCAGGCCACGGATCGGATCGATGGCACCAACGCCTCGGCATTCGAGCAGGCCCTCAGCGGCGAGCTGAAGGCTGAGGACAGGGGGCTGGTGATCTCCATGCACAACCTGGTCTACATCAGCAGTGCAGGCCTGCGGGCCATCCTCATGACGGCCAAGATGCTGCGCAGAAGCAGCTCCAAGCTGGCCATATGCGCCCTGCAGAATCCGATCCGCGAAGTGTTCGAGATCAGCGGCTTCGACAAGATCATCCCGATCTACGACGACAAGCAGGAGGCGCTCGCAGCCCTCTAGCGGTCGGTCAACGTTCCCGCGCGGCGCCGGTCGCGCGTTCCCGTCCGTCCGAAGCGGGGCCGCGGAGCCTGCGCTTACTCCAGCACGTGCGGAGCGGTCGGTAGGTCGATCACCATCTCCGTTCCGACGCCGGGCTGGGACTGCACGCGGATCTCGCCGCCGTGCCCGACGACGATGTCGTTCGAGATCGACAGCCCCAGACCTGTCCCCTCGTTCGTCGGCTTGGTCGTGAAGAACGGGTTGAAGATCTTCTCGACCACCTCGGACGGCATGCCGTTGCCGTTGTCCCTGACGCGGATCTCGGCGCGCCCGTTCGCGCGTGACGTAGCCAGCGTCAGGGTCGGCTCGTAGCGTGGATCGCCTCCGTTGCGGCGACGGTCGTCGGTGGCATGGCAGGCGTTGTTCACCAGATTCAGCACCACCCGGCCCAGATCCTGCGGGATCACCTCCAGCACGCCCATGCCCGGGTCGAACTCATGCTTGATCTCGACCTGGAAGTCGTCGCGCGTCGCGCGCATGCTGTGGTAGGCCAGCGTCGCGTTCTCCTTCACCAGCAGGTTGATGTCCACCTCGTAGCGGTCCCCAGAGTCCCGCCCCATGCGCAGCATGTCGTGCACGATGCGGTTGGCGCGCTCGCTGTGCTGCTGGATCAGACGCAGGTTCTCGACGACGTCCCCAATCAGCTCGTCCACCTCCTCGCGGTCATCCGCTGTGACCGTCTCGTTGCTCTGCGGCAGCACCTCGTCGAGTTCCTCCAGCAGCTCCTGGGACACTTCCGAGAAGTTCTTCACGAAATTGAGCGGGTTCTTGATCTCGTGCGCCACTCCCGCCGTGAGCTCGCCTAGCGCGGCCAGCTTCTCGCGCATCACAATCTGGCCCTGCGCCGCCTTCAGTTCCTCCAGCACCGACTCCAGCTCGAAGTTCTTCCCCTGCAGCTCGTCCGCCAGCTTCTCCACTAGGTTCAGCCTCTGCACCTCTAGCGCATGTTTTCGGAACACATCCAGCGATGTCGCCATGTCCGCGACCTCGTCGCTGCCCTCGATCTCGACCTGTCCCTCGAGGTCGCCCGCGGCCATGTTTCGCATCCGTGTCGAGAGCTTCTCCAGCCGACGCAGCAGCATCCGTCCCACGTACCCCCACGCCATGAGGACCGCCCCGGCCACGGAAATGACACTCAGTGCCAGCAGCAGGCCGCGGCCTGTCGCGATCGCGTTGTCCGATGCCTGGGCCGCTTCGATCACGCCCACGTTCGCGTTGATGATCAGGTTCTCCACCTCGCCGACCAGAGACGTCGCGATGGTGCGGTTGCCGATCAGCAGGCCGCGCTGGTACTGCTCCAGGACCAGTTCCTCGAAGCGCACGTCGAAGATGCTCGTCGCCCCCTCGCTCAGCGCCAGCAGGTCGTCGAACAGAGGCGCGACCTCGTCTGCGACCGGTGCCGCGCCAAGTCCCGCTAGGTTCCGTCGTATGAGACCCTCCGTCGCCTCGAACCGCTCACGGAGCGGCTCGAGCTGCGCCTCGTCGGTCACGTTGAGCGCGGTCGCCATGACCTGCGCGCCCACCGCCGCCGCCTCCCGCAGCTCGACCAGCCTTCTGTAGTGTTCGAGCTGTTCCTGTGTGAAGTGCTGACCAAGCGACAGAGGCCCCGCATCCAAGCTCCGGTAGCCCGTCATCACGAAGAAGTACTGGTCGTCAATCGCCGTCACCAGCCGACTGGTCAGCTTCGTCTCCGCATCGGCCAGCATCCCGAACAGCGGCTCCCTGCGCCTGATCACGTCGAACCGGTCGCGGCTCGAGGCCTCGATCCGCTCGAGGTTCGTGATCATCTCCCGACCCCGCGAGCGCACCCGCTGCGCATCCAAGCCCTGCGCCCCGGATCCCACCAGCGCCCCGACCATGTCGAGGAACAGGGCCCGCTCCTGGGCGATCTCCTGAACCACCTCCGCCAATGCCTCGCCCGACTCGGTCACGGTCAGCCGCGGAGCCGCCGCTGCCAGGTTGGCCGCCTGCTGCGCCACCGCGAAGGCTCCTGCCATCCCGGGTACGCTGCCCAAGTTGACCAGACGCTGGGCCTCAGCGACCTGCGAGAACGACACCCAGCCCACGATGGAGGCGCCTAGGGTCAGCATGACCGCCAGCGCCAGCAGCACGTACAGCTGCGTGCGCAGCCTTGCGCGTAGAAGGCCTTCGACTATCCTGCTCATGGCGTCCCGACCAGTGCGAACCGAGATATGGGCACGTACACCCCCCCCTGCTGGATCAGGGTCAGGAACACCGAGTCCGACCCTTGGTTGTCCCGTTCCCCGAACGCGACACGGAACCCATCGATGCTGAACGGGTCGCCCTGTAGCAGCGCATCGAGAAAGCGGCGCCGCGTCAGCTCCGCACCCGCGCGCTCGAGGCCCTTGATCACCAGGCGCCCCCCGAGATAGCCCTCGAACGACACGAACCCTGGTACCGCGCTCCGGTCGAGCGCCCGCAGCGCCCGACGGTAGGACCTCGCCGCGGGTTCATCCGACTCCGGGAAGGGCACCACCTGCGTGACGTACACGTTGCGGGCAAATCTCCCGAGGCGGTCCACGAGTTCGTTCCCTCCCGAGGACGAGATCGTAACGAACACGGGCGTGAACCCAATGTGCCTCGACCAGGAGATCGCGGTGGCCACGGGTTCGGGCGCACCGATAATCACCACAGCCTGCGGCGCGGCTTGGCGCAAGTCGAGCACGGCGATCTTCACTGCCGAGGTGTTGCGCACGTACGTGGCTTCGCCCACCAGACTCAGGCGCCGCCGTCCTAGCGCCTGCACCACGCCACGGTAGCCCGCACGACCGTAGGAGTCGTCCTGGTAGAGCACCGCGATGTTGAAAATCTCCAGGTCGCGCACCAGGCGCGCCACAATCTCCTCGGTTTCCTGCTCGTATGACGCGCGTATGTTCACCACGGACGCGAGCTTCGGATCGCGCAGCAGGCCCGCACCAGTCAACGGAGCGATGTACGGCACGCCTGCGTTGCTGGCGATCGGGGCGGACGACCTCGAGCTCGGCGTCCCGACCGCGCCGATCAGCGCAAACACCGGCTCTTCCGGATCCTCGATGAGATGCCGAGTGTTGCGGATCGCCTGCTCGGGTTCATAGAGGTCGTCGAGCGAACGCAGCTCGAGCCGCCGGCCGTGCACCCCGCCTTGGCGGTTTGCCACCTCGAATGCGGCCCGGATCCCCAGGCGCATGTTCGTGCCGAGGCTGCCAACGGGCCCGGTGAGGGCCGCCGACTGCCCGAACACCACGCGGTCTTCGTGGACGCCGTCCAGTTGGGCGTCCCGCGGGAGCGGTATCTCTTGGGCGCTGGCGGCGAACGCCGCCAGCGCCACGCCCAGACTGCTCGATAGCGCCACTCGTCGGCAGATCACTCCGGTGCTCATGTCTGCCCACGCTTCACCAGCGTCAGCCGGTTCTTTCCATTCGATCGCGCATACCGCACTTCGTCCATCATTTCGCGTACCAAGTACACTCCTAGGCCCCCGAGCTTGCGATCCTCCACCGACGCATCCGTTTCCGGTGCGGGGGCATCCTCCAGCGGATTGAAGGCCGGCGCGTCATCCACCAGCTCGATGGTCAGAGACCTGCTGCCAGAGTCGATCATCACATCGAACTCGTGCCCGCTTTCCCCGTAGCCGTGCTGGATGATGTTCAGCGCCAGCTCCTCCAGAGCGAGCTTCACCTGAAACAGGACGCCTGGACCCCAGTCCCGTTCCAATCCCAGCTCGTCCACCGCTTCGTCCAGCGTGACCAGCGAGCCGACCACCGCCGGCAGTGTTAGCCGTAGTGTCTTCGGTTTGCTCATGAGGCCGCCCTCGTCCGTTGCAGCGTCACGCACGTGATGTCGTCGAACTGCGGCGCGTCGCCCGCGAACTCGCTAACGGCCTTGAACATCATGTCGCAGGCCTGCTGTGGATCCGCCGGCGCGTTTCCTTCAAACACCTCGCATAGACGCTTCAGGCCGAACTGCTCCGAAGTCGAGTTCTGCGCCTCCGTCACCCCGTCCGTGTACAGCACGAAGGTGTCGCCCGGAGCCAAGGTCATCCGGTGGCAGGCGTATTCCGCGCCCTCCATGACCCCAAGGGCGATCCCACCCGTGCGCGGCAGCACCTCCGTCTGGCCGTTCGCCCGGGCCAGCACGGGCGCGTCGTGGCCGCCTGAGGCGTAGGTCAGCGACCCGCTCGCCGGATCGTAGATTCCGTAGAGAACCGTCACGAACATCATCGAGGTGTTGTCCTCGAGCAGGATCTGGTTCACGGTTTCGAGCGCCTCGCCGGCGTCGTGGCTGCCGATGGCCGCCCCCTTCAGCAGCGTCCTCGCCAGCATCATGAACATCGCCGCCGGCACCCCCTTGCCGGACACATCCGCGATGGCGAACCCGATGCGGCCACTCGCCAGTTGCACAAAGTCGTAGAAGTCGCCGCCAACTGCCCGTGCCGGACGCATGCTGGCGTACATTCTGAACGCCTCGCCCGACGGGAACACATCCGGCAGGATCGAGCGCTGCATCCTACGTGCCACATCCAGCTCGTTCTCCAGCGCCACCAGCCGATTCCTGGACTCCATCGCCAGGCGCCACTCCTCAAGGTTCTTGAGCGTCCGGTCGATCGTCACCCGCAGGTCGTTGAAGTCGATCGGTTTGGTCACGAAGTCGAACGCGCCGCGGTTCATGGCGGTGCGGATGTTCTTCATGTCCCCGTACGCGGAGACCATCACCGCACGCAGGTCCGAACTGACCTTGGGAATCTGGTCGAGCAGCGTGAGTCCGTCCATGCGCGGCATGTTGATGTCCGAAAGCACCATGTCGAAGGGCTCTGGCCGCGCCAGGATCTCCAGTGCCTCCACGCCGTTGTGCGCGAAGGCCAGTTCGAATCGGCCCGCCCGCACGTCACGCCGAAGCCGCTGGCGGACAAGCCGCTCAAGATCCGGTTCGTCGTCAACGATCAGTATTCGGTGTTTGGTGTCGCTCATCTCTAACCCGTTGCCCTCATGTGTCGCACGCAGACTCCGCCTGACTGCTAAAATTCTACCGATCGTTTCGCACAACGGTTCAGGCACGTTGCCAGATCAGCGCGCAAACAGCCGTTCAAGGGTCCCCGACGGCTACGCCATTGGCGTGACTGCCACCGGGGATAGCAGCCGTTTGGCCGATCGCGAACGGGGTGCCGAAGCGTTACGCGATCCGAGAGCTTGGCCTGCGACAGGCAATGAGGATCGCGTCGCGATCGGTTTCCGGCAGTGGCAGGACGCCGCGAGCCGGCTTCCGGATGTCGAGGGCAGGGCGTTCGCTGACGCGCTGCCCGGCAGCGAGGCCGGCGGAGCCATGCTTCGTTGCCTGTTCGGTGCGAGTCCCTTCCTGACTGCCTGCGCGGTGCGCGACCTGCCGTTTGTGCGCCGCCTCTGGGAGAGCGGTCCCGACCACTGCGTTGAAGTGGAGATCGCATCGATTCGTCGCCTACCTGTCGACTTGGACCAGCATCTGCTCCGCAGGCACCTGCGCATCACGCGACGACGCGTCGCGCTCGCAGTGGCGCTCGCCGACATCGCCGGTTGCTGGCAGCTCTCTCGCGTGACCGAGATCCTGACCACGCTTGCGGAGTCCGCGACCTCCGCCGTTCTGCGTCCCCTGATCGCCAAGCTGGCCAAGCGAGGGCTGGTTTCGTCTCCCGATCCAGCCGATCCGGAGACAGGTTGCGGTCTCATCGCCTTGGGCTTGGGCAAGCTTGGCGGCCGCGAGCTGAACTACTCGTCCGACATCGACCTGATTCTGCTCTACGACCCGGACAGGATGCCTGCCACGGGTCGATGGGAACTCCCGGGCCGGCTGATGCAGCTGGCCCATCAGTTCATCGCCATCCTCTCCGAGCCGACCGCCGACGGGATCGCGTTCCGCGTCGACCTGCGGCTGCGGCCCGATCCCGTCTCGATGCCCCTCGTGGTCTCCACGAAGTCCGCGCTATCCTACTACGACAAGCGGGGACAGACGTGGGAGCGGGCCGCCCTGATCAAGGCTAGGCCGATCGCGGGGGACGTGGCCGCTGGCAACGAATTCCTCCGCAACCTCCGACCCTTCATCTGGCGTCGCCACCTCGACTTCGCCACCGTACAGGGCCTCCACGAAATCAAGCGGCGCATTGACGAGCAGCACCGCGGCGGGAGGGCAGGGGAGCTTGGACAGGATCTCAAGCTGGGCCGGGGAGGCATCCGCGAGATTGAGTTCTTCGCCCAAGCGCACCAGCTTGCATGGGGAGGTGCGGACCCGCAGTTCCGGACCATCCCGACATGCCCGACCCTGCGGGGGCTTGCCAAGGCCGGAAGGCTGCCCGGCGAGGCCGCCGAATCCCTGATTTCGGCCTACGAGTACCTCCGGAGGGCCGAGCACCGCATCCAGATGGTTGCCGACAAGCAGACCCATGCTCTGCCGACCGATCCGGCGGAGTTCGAGACACTCTCGCACTTCCTGGGCTATGCCGATGGCGCTGAGTTCCGCAGAACACTGGTCGGACACCTGGACAAGGTCGAGCGGCAGTACGAGTCCTACTTCGAGCTCCCGTTCGAGATGACAGAGGCCGCGGCGTCTTCGCGACTCGCCGATGCCACCTCTGAGGAGGCGAAACAGCGCCTTGCCCGTTTAGGGTTCCAGGACCCAGGGGCCGCCTTCAAAATCCTTGAGGACTGGCGTGCCGGGGAACCCACCGCCCCGGCCGATCAAGCCGCGCACGAGCTTCTGCAATTGCTGGCGCCCTCGATCTCGATCGCGGCTTGCGGCACGCCCGATCCCGACCTCGCCCTGCGGCGCTTCGACGGCATGATCCGCCGCACGCAGGACCGCCAGCGTGCCTTCTCCCTGCTCCAAGCCAACCTCCACGTGATGGAGATCGTGACCGATGTGATGGTGTCGTTCCCGGCTGTCGCGTCGATGCTGACTTCACGGCCGGAGCTGCTCGACGAACTCCTCGATCCCGCTACGGATGCCGCGCTCCCTTCGGAGGACACGCTTCGGTCCCACCTCGCCGCTTCGCTCGCTAGGGCAGGCGACGCTCGCGACGCTGGCAGGAGGCTGCGCACCTGGATTGCAACGGTCAGGTTCCGGATCGCGGTGAGGGTTCTGTTCCGCAGCCTCGATCCCTTGGAGGGCGCCTCCCGGCTCCTGGCCGTTGCGCGGCAGGCGGTGCAGCAAGCTCTGCGCATCGCCCGCGACTCGATTGAGACTGACTCCGAGGCCGATGTCGCCGTGTTGCTGGTCGATGCAGTGCCCCGTCTGGGCTCAGCGCAGCGATGGTCCCTCGCTCTCTGCCATGCGGACGCTATGGGTTCGACGACTCACCAGCTGGCCGCACGACTGCAGGACGCGGTCTTGGCATTGCTGGACGAGGAGGTCGATCTGGACGGAACCAGCCATTTTGCGGCGCTGCGACCGCCACTTCCGCTGGATGCGCTGGATCGCCGAACGGCGGCTGCGCTGCCTCACGTCGTGGACGGAAGCATCACATTGGCAGAGTGCGCCGAACAACGGATTGTCGATGTCATCCGGTCCGCAGGACCGTCCGGCCAGTCCCGCGGCGACCACGATCTGGAGAGCGAGCTGCGGCAGGTCTGCGTGGCGGCGGCGCGGCACGGCGCGGCAGACGTGCTGCCAAGGTCGATACCGCAGGCAGTCGCCGTCGGCCAGCGATCCGGCCTGATCTCGGACGAGGACGGTGACTCCATCCTCGCGGCGTGGCGGCGGGCGACTAGGTTGACGACTCTGTCGAGACTTCTGGGCGTCCATCCGTTCCGCAAGGATCTCGGTCCGCGTCCGCAGGCACTCGCGATCTCGGCTTGCGGATGCGCGTCGTTCGATGAGCTTGCCGCCCGTGTCGCCGACGCCCACACGGCCGTACGCACGGTCCTCGGTCGACTTGGATAGGATCCAGCCGAGAGAGGCCCTCAGTCTCCGTCGCTGCGCGGCGGGATGATCGCAGTCTTCAGCCGGCCGCTCTGCCGGGCCATCTTCTGGAACACGGACGCGAGATCCTCCAGCGGAGCCTCCTCTGCGACGAAGTCCGATGCGTGGAGGTCGCCTCGGCACACGAGGTCGAACGCTTCCCGAAAATGGTTCGGCGTGTGGTGGAAGCTCGCCCGCAGCACCAGCGAGGAGTAGTGCAGCCGACCGGTGTCGAAGCACACCTGCGTGCCCTTCGGACACCCTCCGAAGAAGTTGACTGTCCCGCCTGAGCGCACCATCGACACCGCCTGGCGCCAAGCGTGCGGCGAACCCGTCGCCTCGATCACCACGTCCGCTCCGCGGCCCCCCTCCGTCTCGCGCCGCGCCTGGTCGGTCGGGTCGGCGCCGCGCTTCGATTCAATCAGCACCTCCGCTCCGAGCTGTTCCGCCCTGTCGAGCTGGAACTGATGGCGACCGATCGCGATCACGCGGGCACCCGTGATCCGCGCCGTGCGGACAAACTGCAGTCCAATGGCACCGAGCCCGATGACGGCGACCACGTCACCCGCCCTGACGCGCGACTCGTCTATCCCCTTCAGAACGCAAGCCAGTGGCTCGGCGATCGCCGCCTCGCGGTAGTCCACGTGGTCGGGGATCCGATGCGTGTTCGATTCCACGATCCGGCCCGGGATTCGCAGGTACTGCGCATAGGCGCCGTTGTTGAAAAGCAGGTCCTCGCACAGATTCTTCTCGTCGCGCCTGCAGTGGAAGCATCGAAAGCACGGTGCGGAGTTGGCGGCGACGACACGATCGCCGGGCGCGTACGCCCGTACCGCTTCCCCAACTGCAACGATGTCGCCGGCTGCCTCGTGGCCGAACAACGCTGGCAGGGCAATCATTTTGGCGTGATGTCCTCGCCGGTAGACCTTCAGGTCCGTCCCGCAGGTCAACGCGGTCCGGACTCGCATCAGAATCTCCGACGGTCCGATGGCCGGTACAGGGACCCGCTCGACGCGCAGATCCTCCTTGCCGTGGAGCACGCCGGCCAGCATGGTGCTGTTCATGGCCCGGCCGCTCCTGGCTGTACCAGCAGCTTCAGCGACCCCTGTTGCGGGTGGCGCGCAAGCTCCATCCCGTGCTCGAACTCGTCGAGCGTCAGCTTGTGGGACACCAGCGCTTCAGCGGGAAACGCCGGGTCCCAGACCGTCGCTGCCGACTCGTCTTGCAGGTCCGCATCGGCGCTGTACGAACCCAGCAGCCAGCGATCCCCCGCACAGACGCTCTTGCCATCCAGCGTGAACCGATCTTCCGCTGTGGTTTGCGCGAACAGCATCACCCGGCCCCCTCGCCGAGTCAGCGACACTGCGCGCTCCACGATCCCCGGAGCGGAGGCCGACACGATCACGAGGTCCGCACCGCGGCCGCTGGTGACCTGCCGCAGTGGCCCTTCCTCCTCACCAGCCTGCAATGCGATTGAGGCACCCACCTGCGTTGCCCGATCGAGTCTGAACGGTATCCGGTCGGTCACCACGACCCGCTCGACCCCTCTCCGACGCAGCAGGGCGGTAAACAGCAGCCCTATCGGACCCTGCCCCATCACCAGTACCGTCTCTTCAGGGTGCGGTGCGGCACGGGCGAGGCCCTTGAGGCACGTGTTGACCGGCTCCACGAAAGTCGCTCGCTCAAAGCTCGCGCTGTCCGGGACCCTTACGACGCCGCGCCCGACGATCCAGTCCATCACGCGGACGTACTCGGCGAACCCGCCTCCCGCCGGCTGAAACCCTGCAGTGACACCGACTCGCTTGTACGTCTCGCACTGCGAGTAGTCACGGAACCGGCAGTAGTAGCAATCGAAGCACGGGATGTGATGGAAGAAGCACACGCGGTCGCCAGGGGCGTAGTCGGTCACGCCCTCTCCGACAGCCGCCACCGTGCCGGCGGTCTCGTGTCCATAGATGCGTGGTGCCGGCAGCAGATCGTATTCGATCTTCTTCAGGTCGGTGTGGCAGATGCCGCAGCTGTGCACCCGGACGAGCAGTTCGCCCGGGCCGATCACGGGCAAACTCACGTCCTGCGTCGCCACCCGACCGGCGCCTTGGTACACGGCGGCCCTCATCGTGCTCGAAGCCAACTAATAGTATCCGAACCTGCACTGGTCGAGGCACAGGGCCAGCGAACGGGACGCCAGTGCAGCGTGGCGACGCAGGCGGGCCAACCCCTTCCAGGACCTTGGGCGAGTCACTGTCTGCCCTAGGATCGACCACATCGAAAACGTGCCGTTGGCCTGCAGTGCGCGGTTGAAGTCCACCGGCAGATCCTCGTCGGCACCGTCGCTGATCGCCCGCACGCAATGAAACGGCAGCGCCATCTCAGCCGCGGCGGCTGCGATCGCTACCGATTCCATGTCGACAGCGACCGCGCCTCCATTCGCCAAGGCGCGCTTGGCGGCGGCCGTCTGGACGACCTCTTCGACCGACACTAGAGTTCCTCGCCGCACCGACGCAGGCTGCGCCGAGAGCGCTGCGCTCTGGTACCCGCCACCCCCCGCGGTCCGCACAGCGTCCGCGACGAGGACATCTCCCACCGCAAGGTCTGGCACCAGAGCGCCGGCAAAGCCACTCGAGACGAGCGCCCGGCACTGCTGGTTCGCGGCAACGCTGCGGACGGCGGCGTCCGCAGCCCTCGGTCCGCAACCGTTTGCGACCAGCAGCGTCCGCTCGCCTCCCAGCGTGGCACTGCCGAGCCAGCGCACATCGTCCGAGTTGAGGCGCGTCACGCGCGGGATGCCCGCGAACTCGATCGGCGACGCGGCGACCAGAAGGACCATCGGGAGCGGGCATCCCGCGGTTCATCCTCGCACCCGACCCTGCCGGCTGTCAGTGCCGCACCGGTGCCGACCACACATGGACCGTGGGAGCCGAAGGCCTTGTGAGAAGATGGCGCCCTGGCTGGCGCCCAAACCAAGAACGACGTGCGGTACGAGCCGCCGGACCGACCATCACTGGCGCTGTCTTCGGGACTGGGGTTCCAGTACGCCGCGCTCACCATTGCCGGAATCGCGCTGACGCCCGCGATTGTGGCCCGCGCCGCTGGGGCGTCGGAGGCCTACATCCTCTGGGCCGTTTTCGCGGCGCTCTGTGTCAGTGGCGCCTCGACAATCCTGCAGGCAAGGCGCATCGGCCGCTTCGGTGCCGGGCACCTACTGCTGATGGGCACCTCCGGCGCCTTTATCGCGGCTTCCGTGGAGGCTCTCGTGCGGGGCGGCCCGAGTCTCCTCGCAACCTTGGTGATCGTCTCCTCGTTGCTGCAGTTCCTGCTGGCGGCGCGTCTCTCGATGCTGCGGGCCATGATCACCCCGCAGGTCGCGGGCACCATGATCATGCTCATCGCGGTGACCATCATGCCGATCGTCTTCGACATGATGGAGACTCTGCCGGACGGCGCGGATCCGGTCGTCGGGGCCATCAGTGGTGCAATCACTCTTGTCACCAGCGTGACCGTCGCCCTCGTCGGCAAGGGAATCTGGCGCCTCTGGGCTCCCTTGGCCGGCGTCGTGGTGGGCTGTTTCGTCGCTCAGTTCCACGGAATCTACGACTTCCAGCGCGTCGCGGATGCCGCGTGGATTGGACTGCCGTCCGGCTCGTGGCCGGGGTTTGACCTGACCTTCGGCACGGACTTCTGGATCCTCTTGCCTGCGTTCGTGTTCGTGACGATCGTCGGGGCCATCGAGACCATCGGCGACTCGATCGCGATTCAGCAGGTCTCCTGGAAGAAGCCCCGCGCGACGGACTTCCGGGCCGTGCAGGGCGCGGTCAACGCGGACGGAGTCGGAAACCTCCTCTCCGGCCTCCTGGGCACCGTGCCGAATACGACCTACTCAAGCACGGTCTCGCTGACCGAACTGACCGGCGTAGCCTCAACGCAGGTCGGCGTTTGGATCGGGATCATCTTCCTTGTGGCGGCGTTTGTGCCGAAGCTCGTCGCCCTCGTCATGTCGGTGCCGGACGCGGTCGCCGGCGCATACTTCATCCTGCTGCTGTCGATGCTTTTCGTGCTCGGCATGCGGATTGCGATCCAGGACGGGACGGACTTCCGCTCCAGCATCATCATCGGTGTCGCGTACTGGCTGGGTTCCGGCTCCCAGGCAGGTCGGCTCTTTGCCGACCTGCTTCCCGAAGCCATGCAGGGCCTCTTCGGGAACGGCATGACCAGCGGCGGCTTGGCGGCGGTGGTGCTGACTCTGCTGACGCGTGTCGGTTCCAGAGGCAAGAAGTTCAGGGGCAGTCTCGACGCGAAGTCCATTCCCGAGATCGATGCGTTCCTGCGGGCCTACGCCAAGGATCTTGGGTGGGATCCCACGTCGACCAACCGTCTCTGTGCGGCGGCCGAGGAGGCGTTGCTGCTGCTCCAGGAGTCGAAGGCGGAGTCCGGGCAGGACGACCGGCGGGGCATCTATGTGCGCGCTGTCGGTGACCGTCGCGAGATTGAGATGGAATTCGTCGGCTCGCTGGAGGGCAGCAACATCGAGGATCGTCTCGCGGTCCTAGGTCCTTGGGCGGAGCCGACCATGGAGCGCGACGTCTCGCTGCGCCTACTGCGCCACTATGCCAAGTCGGTCAAGCACCGCCAGTACCACAACACCGACATCGTCACGGTGAAGGTTCCGGCCGCTTCCAAGAAGGCCGCATAACGCCGGTACCGCCGCCTCGGGCATGGACGCGTCGACGCGTCCATGCCCCAAGCACCCGGGCTTTGGGAGCTATTCGCCCGTGTAGTCGATCCAGATGGGGCTGCCCCAAGCCATGTTGTCGTCTTCCTGGATCACCCTCACGTAGTAGTAGTGCTCTCCGGACACCACGTCCGAGTCCGTGTAGGTGAACGCGATCTCCTCGACACCGGGATGCGCCGTATAGACGAAGGAGTTGTCCTTGATGATGTCGACCTGGACGATCCTCGCGGTGCCGATGATGCGGACGTCGAACCGCGGCGGGATGTCCGTCGCAAACTCTTCGCCCATTGCGCGGCCTCCGCTCTGGAAGTCGACGATGATGTTGTCCGTCGCCGCGTAGGTGCGCCGGGCGTACATCGAGTCCCAGATCCCGCCGTAGGAGCGGTCCGGCGCGTACACCGCGGCGTAGGACATGTGCGTCGACCGGTGGTCGGAGCTCGCGATGAAGCCCATCTTGTAGCCCTTCTCGAGCGCGTTCCAAACAAACCCCTTGGGCCGCATGTCTCCGGACGTGATGTAGCCGCCCACAACGATTCGCTCCGCCGTGGCACCACGCGGAGCTCCCAGATACTCGTACGAGTCGCGGTTTCCTTGGAAGATCTCGACCAGCCGCTCGACGCGTTCCTCGTTGTAGCGCCAGTCCGTACCCATTTGCGTCGCTGGAGTGTGCGGGATGCTGATCGCCTTGGGCCTTCCTCCGTCGAGGACTTGCTTCCACAGCATCGGCGTGTCGTCCTCCGCCACGCCGATCGGTCGGTCCCCAGGCTTGATGCGGATCGGATCGTAGCCCCGGCCGCGCCACACGATGTTCCTGTGGCCGTCGGGATAGGCGACCGTACGCTCGTAGTTCAGCAAGGGGTGGAATCGGCCTGGGACCTTGTAGACATCGACGGCCTTGTCAACCATGCGCCATAGATATGGGGTGTCCGTCTTCTCGGGCAGGACGTGCTCGGACGGTCCCAGAAAGTCCATCTGCGCCGCATCGATGGCATACCGATAGGTGTCGTAGAGGCTTCCGTCGCTGTAGCCATCGAACGAAAGGTCGGTGTGCCGGTGGAGGTCGCCCCACGTCAGGTGGTAGCTGCCGTCAGCCGTCTCCATCTGGTAGGTCTTCCAGAGCTTGGACTCCCTTGCTGGAACCAAGTCGTCCACGATCTCCGGAGCGGCAAGGTCACTGTCGTCGCGCACGAAGTACTCGTCCTCGACCGCGGCGGACGGGCCGGCGTCCATGTCGAGCCGTCCCGCGTGAACGTCGTACTGCCAGAACCGCTCCGATGCCGACGGATGGCTCTTGCCGTCGGTCTGCGACACGAGCCAGAGGTCGCCGTTCGCATCCACGGCTGCCGCCGGGCGCTGCTCGTTCCGTCCGTCGGAGCCCGGCACCCAGATCGGCTTCGTCCAGCCGTGGCCGTCGAACATCGTGAGCTTGGTGTCCCAGTAGGGGAAGATCGACCGCGCCGCGACCGTGGGTGGGTTGGCTCGTCCCAGAGTGCGCGTGCGCAGGATCGCCCACACCCGCCCCTTGCCGTCGACCTTAAGCATCGGGAACTCCGTGTATGTCGCGCGCGCGCTGTCCAGGCCGAGTGCCATCCAGCTTCCCGTGATCGGGCTCGGCGGAAACCGATGGTCGATGGGCGGGACGGGCCGTGTGATCCGGCCTCGGTCGAGGACCCGCACTTGGGCCTGCCGGTGGAAGTACAGGCCGCTCTCGCCGCGGTGGATGCCCTTGATGCCGTAGTGGTCGTCGCCCCAGTTCCTGCCGCCGTCGTCCCAGGCCATCCAGAGCCTGTCGCGCTGGTCGTACACGATGCTCACATGTGCCTGGAAGCTAGGGTTGGCCGTGATGCGCTCAACTGGACCAAGTCGGCCCTCCACGGTCCGACGGAGAAAGATGTCGTAGTTTCCGTGGCGGTAGCTGTCCCAGGCGATGGCCGCCTCGCCGCGGGAGTTCACAGCCACCGACGGCTCCCAGTCGCTCGCGGGGTGCTCCGTCACCTTCTCCGGTTCGGACCATTCGCCGTCACGGCGCACCATCAGCGAGATGTCCGTGTTGCCCGGACTACCCGACTGGTAGGCGAGGTGCACGTCGCCATTGGGCGCCGTTGCGATGCGCGGGAACGTGTCCGGGCCCGGGCCGCTCGTCAGCTCCATGTCCGTAGGCGAGCCGCCGAGCGTGTACTGCATCTCGCGCAGGTGCACGACACCATCGCGGATCACCGAAGCAACGGCGATGACAGCGCGAGGCTCTGTCGAAACCAGCGCAACTTGGTAGTAGTCGCCTGCGGGACCGATCGTGACGGGGTCGTCCCATGACGCGCCGTCCGATGAAGACCGGAGCTGTATCGTGTCCGCGCCGTCCTGGAACGCGATCCAGGCCACCCAGATCCTTCCGTCGGGTCCGATCGCGATCGCCGGGTAGTCATCGTCCGCAAGGCTCTCCGATGTGAGTCGCATTGGAGGGACTCTCTCGATGCGCATCCGTCCTCCAAGGCGCTCCACGGGTGCGTGATACCGCACCTCACCCGCGCGAAACTCCGCAGTGCCCTGGGCGGTCTCGACCGTGACGACGGTCGCGTCTCCACCCTCCACCTCCACGACCAGCCCCTTCCACCGAGCGGGAGCGAATGACGCCTCGTCGCGTGGCTCCATCTGGAGCTTGCCGTCCCACTGGCTGCCGCACTGCCACGAGGTCGCGCCGAATGACTCCTGTGCGCCGAAGTGAAATGCGGTCAGGATGGTTGCGGAGCCGCCCGACGTGGAAAGCGATCCGCTCCAGTCCTTCGGAGCATTGTCGGCACCGCCAAACAGCACCCGGTACTGCTCGCCTGCCAAGAGCGGCAGGACCGGCATCAACGCCATCAGCAGAACAATTCTTCGGGTGTGACGGTGCAGTGCGGTCATGTGGGTCTCAGCGTGTCCTGATGATCGTACCCGAGGCCCGCCCTTTGGGAACCGGACCAAGTTCGCGCTACGACTGGTGATGCGGCTGCAGAACTGCCACCAGTCCGCGAGCCGCCTGCTTGCGAGCAGGCCGCTGATCATTGACGCATTGCGGTCTTGGGGTCTTGGCGGACCCGTGACTGCAGCCGCCGCATGCCACGCAACCAGCGATCGTAGTCGGCCGTCTTGCGTCGCATGTACTCCGCGACCTCCGGATGAGGAAGGATGAGAAACCGCTCCTTCGCAAGTCCTTCGATCACGGCGTCCGCGACCTCTTCCGGTGTGATCGCTCCAGGCGCGAGAAAGTTCTCGCGCTCACCGTGCTCCCCGAGCAGCAGCCGTGTCAGAACTCCCTGTGGACACAGCACGGACACCCCTAGTCCCTGGTCGCCGTGCGCAATCGCAAGCCATTCCGCCAATGCTACGGCGGCGTGCTTCGTGACGGCGTATGGAAGCGAGCCGATTTGCGACAGGACGCCAGCGGCCGATGCCGTGTTGAGCAGGTAGCCGTTCCCGCGGGCCGTCATCTTGGGAACCAGATTGCGTGCCGCGTAGATGTGCGAGCGGTAGTTGACGTCGAACACTCGCTCGAAGTCGTCGTTCGACACCTCCGTACCTCCCGGGTGCGAGATCCCGGCGTTCGAGCAGAACAGGTCGATCGCCCCAAACCTCGACTCGGTGTCTTCGATCAGGCCGTTCACTTCCTCCTCTGACGTCACGTCGGCTGTGGCCGCGTGGGCTCCTATCTCGTCGGCAGTCGCCGCGACAGCCTCCGCATCGACATCGGCCGCGACCACAGCACGAGCACCTTCCTGAACGAACCGTTCGGCGAGGGCACGGCCGATTCCGCGTGCGGCTCCAGTCACGACAACGACCTTTTCATGGACTCTCATGTCTCCACGCTCCCGTCCGCAGGCCTATTGCCGTTGCCGGCTAGGCAACCGTGCCCGCTTCATTCCGATGCGCCGTCCAGACTCGGTGGATCCGGCTGCCACCCGACGCAGAGCCATTGTCCCTTAGCAGCCCGGAGGCCTGGGACGCGGGCCTCCAGAGCCAGAGCTAGTCGACCCAGATGGGCGAAGACCAAGCGATCTGGCCGTCCGCCTGTACCAGTCGCGCGTGGTAGTACTGCGATCCCGTTCCTGGCGATTCCTGATCCTCGTACGAGATGTCGATTGATTTCAGATGCGGAGCAGCGCTGTAGACCACCTCGCCGCTGCGGATGATCTCCATCGTGCTGATCGGAGCTGGCGCCAGGACCTGCAGCCGAAACGAAGCCGCACTGCCCGGGGCCCACTCGTCACCCATCTTCACGGATGTACCGTCATTCCTCCCGCTCTCGAACCGCAGGACGATGTTGTCGGTGGCCGCATAGGAGAGCCGCGCCTTGATCGCGTCGAGGATCGCTCCATTGGTCAGCTCCGGCGCCCAGACGCAGGCGTAGGACTGGTGCGTGGACTCATGGTCGGAGTTTGCCAGCAGGCCGATCCTCCATCCGCGCTTCCATGCGGCCCAGACGAGCCCGTCGGTCGCTGATGTGCGGGCCTTGCCGGGTGAATTCTCCTCTTCGTACGAGCCCCGCAGCGCCTGAAAGACCTCCACCACGGGTTCCGCCCGTGGATCGTTGTCGCGCCAGTCCGTCCCGCCGCCGCCGGCCGTGGTGTGGGCTATGGCGATGTCACCGTTGCGCAGCAGGGCGGGGTAGAGTCGCTCGGCCCAGCTTTCCGTCCCTGTGAACTCCTCGTCCGAAATTGAGACTGGCTGCATCTCGCGCCTCTTGGAGATCACGTTGCGGTGGCCGCCCGGGTACGTCACCGTGCGCTCGTACCCGAAGAAGGTCGCGAACCGTCCCGGCCGGTTGAACATGGTCGCGATCTGCCGGTTCTTCCACCACTGGTAGCGGTAGTAGTGTAGGCGCTCTGCGCCCGAGTGGTCGGTGATCGCCAGAAAGTCCAGCGACGCGACATCCAGTGCGTAGCGGTAGCCCAGCAGGATGTCGCCGTCCCTCTGGCTGTCAGCAGAGATGTCGGTGTGACGGTGGAGATCCCCGCGATAGAGCCGCAGCGGCTCGTCGGCGGACCAGCGCGCTGCGCGAACGTTCGCGAGGTCGACCGCCTCGGTCGGAGCGGCGTCGGTGAACTCGGCGTCGGGCGCTGCGAGCTCCCGCATCTGCTCGGCCTCGGCGTAACGGGTGTCCAGCGTGAGGTCTGCGTACCGGATCTGCGATGTCCTGGCGTGTGGATCGAGGTAGGTTCGCCCGTCCGTCGGCCAGACGGCAGCGATGGAGCCATCTGCGCGGGGCGCAGTCGAGAGCTGGGCATAGGCTCCGCCGTCGCTGAGCGGAAGCTCCTGCATCGCGTGCCACCCTGCGCCGTCGAAGGTCGCATAGCGGATGGCAGACATCCCGCGGATCGTGTCGTACCACGGCTGGAGGCGTCGTGTGTCCTCGCCGATCTGGACGACCAGCTCGTGCTCGTCGACCGGGAGCCGCAGGATCATCCGTCGAAAAAAGACGGTCACAGCACCGTTGGAGCCTATCTCGAGCATCGGATACTCGTGCAGTTCCGACATCCATAGCGGGACGCTGTTGCGCAAGGGCTCCACGGGCTCCATCCACTTGCCGTTGGCGTAGCGCGCAAGGCGGATGTTGCTGTCCTCACGCAGCTGCTTGCCAGGCCTGCCGAGCACGCCCCAGTCCTTGCCCCAGTTCGCACCGCTTTCGGCCCAGGCCAGCCAGACACGGCCCGCTTGGTCTACGGCCACCGAAGGCTCGATCGCGCGACTGCGGCCCGTTGGCGGAAGGATGACTGGCCCCATCCCGTCCGCTTGGAGCCGCCGCACGTAGATCCCGTAGGTGCCGGTCTCGTAGCTGTCCCATGCCACCCACACGGATCCGTCCTTGGCAACCGCCATGTCGGGAGCCCAGTCGTTGGCCGTCGAAGGACTGACACGCTTGGGGTCCGACCAACGTCCGTCGGCGTAGCGTGCCGCCATGATGTCAAGGTTGTCGTCGCGAAAGTCCTGCCAGGTCGCCCACACCGATCCGTCCGCAGCCCTCTTCGCCACAGGGAAGTACTGGCGGTCGCCAGACGGATCCACTTTGGTGGGATCGCCCCAAGACCCCGATCGCGGATCGAATGCGCGGTCCACCACCAGCCATCGTCCGTCCCGGTACTCGCTCCAGAGCACGTGGATCACGCCGCTCTGATCGCTGGCGATGGCTGTGCCGAAATAGTCCCCCATCTCGTCGGTTGCCTTGTGCGTCATCCATCGCTCATCGTCGTGATGCGCTAGGAAAACCCTGTTCGCCTCGTCGTGGTAAGCAGTCCAGGCGACAAACAGCCCATCATCCGTGGAGACGGCCGCCGGATAGTCGTGCTGTGTGGCCTCACCGCGCGTCAAGGACCGTACGGGCGGGGCGTGGACGGCCGCAACGTCTCCGTCCATGAACGCGATTCGCCCTCGGTCTTCGAGGGCGCCAAGGTTCATGCGGAACTCGCCGTGGTTGGTGCGAATCGTCAGGTCAGCGGACCGCGGAGCGGCCAGGCTCAGGTACACGCCGTTCGGCAGATTCGCAAGTCCACTTGGCAGGTCATAGCGGAGGGCGTAGCGGCTACCCGGTGGACTTATCGAACGCACGCCGAACTCCCAGGCCGAGTTGCGGATGACGCGGTCCGGTCGGTTGAAGTGCCAGCCCCACGCTCCTAGGATCGATCCCGCCGAGCTGGTCGCTTCGCCCGACCACTGGCGCGGTTCCGCGGCGCGCAATCCGAACTCGAGCTTTACTACCCGATTCGCATCCGGGTGATTGATGACCGAGTGGGGCGTTTCGATCACCTGAGTCCAAGCGCAGAATGAGCAGAGCCCATAGAGCGCGAACCCCTGAACTACACATCGAAACGGCATCGCCGTGCAGCGTAACACCGAAGGAGGCACGGATGCCTGCTCAGATTGCGAGCGGACCTGAGCCACCCAAGTCTGCGGTTAGCTGAGGGAAGTTAAGGACAACTGGGGACAATCTGCATCTTGCTCGGTCTGCCAAGCGATCCGAGAGCTGGTGTCTGGTCGGTCGGGAGATGCCATCGGATCCGTACGTCCGACCATGCCACGGCGATGGATTTCGCTCCCAGCCCAAGTTCGCCAAGCGAGGAGCGATTTTGGCCGAATTCGGTGCGTTTTGCGCTGCAAGTCGTTGGTTTTCAATGGCCAGCCTCCCTGAGACCCCCAATGCCGTGCCACAGCAACTTACAATTCCCTGACTCCCGTCCCAGGGCCTGCTCCTATCGGAGCCTGTTCGTCCGCCAGACCCCCACTCGCCCGCGCGCCAAGGGCCAGGAGCCCCACTTCACCCACCGCCTCGTCCGCTGCGGCTCCAGGGTGTGCCAGCGCACCCTGCGCAACCTCGGCCGCCACTTCGCCCTGCCGCGCGGGGACTGGCCGGCGCTGTGCGCCCGCATCGAGCGCATCCTCGCCCCCCAGCGGTCCCTCGAGCTCGGGGCCTGCTCCCCCGCGGTCGAGGACGAGGCCCAGCGCAGCGCCGCCCAGCTGGTGCAGGCCGGCGTCTCCCCCGTGGGCCCGGCGGCCCCGGCCGACGGCGCCGACGACCCGTCGGCCGATCTGCCGCGGGTCGACGTCGACTCCCTGGAGCTGGTCCGCCCGCGCTCGGTCGGCGTCGAGCGCGTCGCCCTGTGGGCCATGCGGCAGCTCCGTCCGCCGTCCCTGCTCGAGGAGCTGGGCCTGTCCGGTCCGCAGCGCGCCGCCGTCCTCGGCAGCCTCGTCGGCCGCATGGCCGCGCCGGCCTCCGAGCGCGCCGCGTGGCACTGGCTGCGCCAGCGCAGCGCCCTGGGCGAGCTGTTCGGCTGCGACTTCGAGACCATGGGCCGCAACGCGACGGCGGTGGCCTGGAAGCGGCAGCCGCTGGAGGGCGGCGGGGCGACCCATCCCGGGGTCCACGGCCTGCGCACCAGCAGCGTCGGCTGGGACGCCGAGCGGCTGTGGCGCACCTGCGTGACGCGGACCGACCTGGAGGCCGTCCTCCGCTCCCTCGGGAGCGCACTGGGACCGCGCCCGATCCACCACCGCAGGCCCGCGCGCGGCGCGGGCCACCTGTGCCTGTCGGTGCTCGCCTGCCAGCTGGTCCAGGTGGTCCGGCAGCGCCTGCGGGCGGGCGGGGAGACGGCCCGCTGGACGACGCTGCGCGGTCGCCTGGCGGGCCAGCGGCGGGCGACCGCGATCTTCCGCCAGGCGGACGGACGCATGCTGCACGCGCGCAAGGCGACGCGGGCCGAGTCCTGGCAGCGGGCGATCCACGGGCGGCTGGGCGTGGACGCCTCGCCGGGCGGGGTCCGCAAGCTGGTCGTCCAGCCCAGACGACGAAGGGAACATGCACGGAATGCAGTGCCACACGCCTGATTCCACGACCGCAATGTGCTCATTGCAAACGACTTGTGAAATGGGGTGGCAAACATGGTCCAAGGCCGCCTGCATCTCGCGCAATCTTTATCGAAAGGGCTCGGCAATCCGGCCCAGATGCCAAAAACATTCCTCCAGCAGTTCACCGGAAATCCGGGGATTTGTGCACCGACCTGCGGGCTCTCCGTTTCCGCTCGCATGCCGCCCGTTCCGTCTTCGCCTTGGCCTCCACGCGCTCTCACGCCACCTGCAGCTTCTCCTGCAGGAGCTTCCGCCTAGCGGTTGCTTGGGGCAGCCTCTGCGCGTCCGCCGCTCACTTATGATCTGTCTGCTCCAGCAAGGGATCGATCTCCATCTGCTCTGCCAATGCCCTGGCTCGCTGGAAAGTCACCGAGCGATGCCTGCTCACCGATGCTGACCATTCCCAGCCGCACCAGCGCCGTCTCCTTACGTCGGCAGCAGCACCTGAAGGAAGCACCCGGGCACCGCGTCGAAACTCTCCCGACGGCACTTCGCGATCGGGGCGCGATCGGCATGCTGCTTCGCGGCTGCGAAGCGCACTCCCACATGCTCCACCGCCTCCACCACGAACGGCACCATGTTGTCCTCGGGAACCCAGTCCCGCACTTCAAGGGGAAACGGAAACATCTGGCTGCGATCGCAGGGAGGCACCTTGGTTGCGTTTCCACTCGATTTGTTCTTCAAACCAAGTTCAGCTGCTTGTGCTCCAATCTGTCCTGGTTTCCGTCCATCAGTGCACAGATCCCACCAGCGTCTTCCGTTGCCGAAGTCCGACAGGCTGCCAGGGCATAGTCAGCTCTCATCCCAAGTACTCTGAATGCCTGCGGCGGTAGCCCCCGTTGCCGCAACCGCGGGAAGACCATTTGAGGTCGATCTCCACTGCCACGTGCATTCCTGCAGGATGGCTGCGAAGCCCCGATCAGATCTTGCGCACTCTCGACAGGAACTGCTCTGCGGTGGCAGCGAGCAGGATTGATGTTCCGACCTGCTCGAGTGTCTCGGCCGATGCGATGGGAGCGAGAATCCCCTCCAGGTCAGCGGCCACTTTGCCACCCCATTTCCGCCCAGCCAAGGTCACAAGAAGGCCCTTCTGGCCCTCTGCCTTGCCCTCCGCCTTGCCTTCCGCCTTGCCTTCCGCCTTGCCCTGGGCGATGAGTTTGGCCCGCTCGGCCTCCTCGAACGTGATTGCGTAGTTGTCCAGCATTGGTGTCAAGTCCTCCAGATTCGTTAGCTTCGCCCGCTCCGACTCCGGCAGCATTCGGGCCCGCGTCGGCAGCACGACCTCCTGCACCAGTCGTGTGATCGCTCCTAGCAGCGACCTGTCCTCCGGCCCCGCCAGCCGCCGCTGCAGCCGGCTCGCCACGTCCGCCACCTCCGCCCGCGACCCCCGCAGGAGCCGGAACACCGCGTCGCTCAGGTTCAGCGGCTCCAGGTCCAGGTCCTTCTCGTGGCAGGCCTGCACCAGCGTGCACTCGATCCCCAGCTGACGCGCCGCCACGTCCTCCGGGCAGGGCATGTACAGGTCGCTCAGCCGCAGGCTCCAGTCCCACCGCTCGCGGCCCGTGTACAGCACCACCGCCTCCACCGGCGGGAGCTGGCCGGGCCGCACCCGCCCCTGCCTGACCTCCGCCTGCAGCGTCAGCCCGACATAGACCGCCATGCAGAGGGTGAGCCCCGCCTCCACGTGCGTTCCTGCCGGATGGCTGCGAAGCTCCGATCAGATCTTGCGCACTCTCGACAGGAACTGCTCTGCGGTGGCAGCGTGCAGGATTGATGATCCGACCTGCAATAGTGCCTCGGCTGATGCGATGGGAGCGAGCATCTCCTCCAGGTCAGCGGCCACTTCGACGCCCCATTTCTGCTCGGCTTGGGTCACAAGAAGGCCCTTCTGGCCCTCCGCCTTGCCTTCCGCCTTGCCTGCCCTCCGCCTTGCCCTCCGCCTTGCCCTCCGCCTTGCCCTCCGCCTTGCCCTCCGCCTTGCCCTCCGCCTTGCCCTGGGCGATGAGTTTGGCCAGCTCGGCCTCCTCGAACGTGATTGCGTAGTTGTCCAGCATGGGTGTCAAGTCCTCCAGATTCGTTAGTTTCGCCCGCTCCGACTCCGGCAGCATTCGGGCCCGCGTCGGCAGCACGACCTCCTGCACCAGTCGCGTGATCGCTCCTAGCAGCGACCTGTCCTCCGGCCCCGCCAGCCGCCGCTGCAGCCGGCTCGCCACGTCCGCCACCTCCGCCCGCGACCCCCGCAGGAGCCGGAACACCGCGTCGCTCAGGTTCAGCGGCTCCAGGTCCAGGTCCTGCTCGTGGCAGGCCTGCACCAGCGTGCACTCGATCCCCAGCTGACGCGCCGCCACGTCCTCCGGGCAGGGCATGTACAGGTCGCTCAGCCGCAGGCTCCAGTCCCACCGCTCGCGGCCCGTGTACAGCACCACCGCCTCCACCGGCGGGAGCTGGCCGGGCTCCACCCGCCCCTGCCTGACCTCCGCCTGCAGCGTCAGCCCGACATAGACCGCCATGCGCAGGGGCATCGCCCATTCCACCGTCGACTGCAGCTCCAGCATGACGACCACGTACTGCGGGCTGCCGTCGTCCAGCTCCAGCCGCCACGCCAGGTCGCCGCGGCGCCGGTCGAGCCGGTCGCTCACGTGCTCCGTCCCCACCGGCGCCAGCGTCGAGAAGTTGGCCCGCTCGACCCAGCTCTTCCCGACGAAGCCCCGGATGAAGTCGGCCATCATCCGGGGCTCCGAGAAGACGTTCTTGAACGCGCCGTCGTGATCCATCCTGCCGCTCATGCGGCCCGCGCGCCGCGGACCACTTTCATCCTACTCCCGCCTGCTCCCCTCTGTGGTGCTGCAGCACCAGTCCGGCAATCCATCGCCTCCTCGCGTCAAGCCAGTGCGGGCAGGCTGCGCCGGAACGGCGCGGCTGCCAACACTGCTCCGCAACGTCCGCAGCGAAGTCCACGGGAACTCAAGTCCTTCAGACTTGTTCGCTGTACCAGCTCCGCCTGCGGCAGGGCCGGGGCCGCGTCTGCAGCACGACCTCTCCCGCCAATCGCGTGATCGCTTCCAGCAGCGACCCGCTTTTCAGCATCTGCAGCCGCTGGCAGGAGGCAATGTCAGTCGTTCAGAAGTTCCTGATTTCCTACGAAACCCATCGCTTCAGACGGCAATGAAGGCTGGGACAACCGCTCGGCAGCGCCACAACGGGGGACAGACGGAGGGGGAGGGGATGCCGCGGAGACGGGGCGCTGGCCTGCCCGACTGGCCGGCCTTGTACTCAGAATGCGTGGGCGGAAAGGCAGTGGAGCAGGCCGAGGCCATGGGCGCGGCGACGACTCGATTCTCGACCCGCCTCGGCCAGCAAGCCCGGGGCGGACTGGCTGGTGCAGATGTCCCGCAAGCCAAGCACCTCCGAGGGTTGGGAGAGGTGTGGACTGAGAAGGCAGACCGTCGAACTGGTCCTTGGGACCATCAAGTCCGTCCTCGGATTCCGAAGCTTCTCGCTGCGAGGACTGGAGGGTGTCCAGGGGGAGTGGAGTCTGGTGGCCCTTGGGGATTCGAACCCTCGACCTCCTTCAGGACATGGAGGTGCGCTGCCAACTGCGCCACATGCCCACTTGCCACCCTGACCCTCGCACCGCGCCCTGTCCTGGGTGATGCCCGACTGAACTCCCTGATCGCCGGTCGAGCCTTGGGGCCCCGGGGCGGCCAGGTGACCTTCTGGGTGCTTTCGCAGCCGAAGACACCCGACTGGGAGGTCAGTGCCTTCAATTGCAGCAATGGCGGAGGGGGCGCCGCTATGGCAACGGGTTCCGCCATTGCAGGCCATCGAAGCGGGCGAAGTCGCCGTCCGTCGAGCACAGAACGAGGCCGTGCTCGATGGCCAGAGCCGCCAGGTGGGCGTCGGGGACCAGATTCGCACGGCCCTCCGCGCTCGCCATGAGCGGGCCGAGCACCTCCTGATGGCGCTCGGTCGGCAGTGGCACCCAGACGGACCGCGCCGAGAGCCAGGACTCCACCTGGCGCCACGCGGCGGACACGGCCACAGGCCGGTCGAAGATGCGCGGATTGCTGACGACCCGCACGAAGGCGAGCAGGCTGGGCCACGGAAGCCCCACGGGAGCGACGGCGTTGATGCGGTCGTCCAGCCACGCACGCGCCCGCTCGTGCTGGGCGGAGGAAGCCACGTGCGCGTAGACGAGCAGGTTGGCGTCGACGAGGATCACCGGAAACCCTCTCCCTCCGCCACGGCAAGCGCTTCGGCGACGTCATCGAGGCTGCCAATCCGACAACGCCCCAGATCGACAGCGGGCGTCCTGTAGGCTGCCGGCTGGCCGACAGGCTCGGCCATGGCATGCAGACCGCACCGCAGCGCCTCGTTCACGACCGCCTTGAAGCTCCGACCACTCCTGCGCTGCATCCGCTCGGCCAGGACCGCCACGTCAGGGTCCAACGTCAAGGTGGTACGCACGCATCACATCATAGGATATGTGATGCGTTGATGTGCAGTGTTCTTGCGGCCTCGCGCCGCGACTATCTCGGATCGGCACGCGACGTTTGCCTCTGCGGCAGGCAGCGATGGATCCATGCCGTTGCAGGATGCGTCGGTCATCGGACGGATCGCTGGCTCCCCCTGTGTATGGAGGTGTCGAGAACCAGCACTTGTCACGAGCCGCACCGCTCGTCGATATCGCCGTGGCATTGTTGACATCGTCCTCTCCGGTCGTCCACGCACAAGCTCCTATGGACTCTCTGCCGGTCACTGATGTGATCCAGACTTGATCCATGATCCGTCGAGCCAAGCATGGTTTGGCAGTCATGGGCGCGGAACCGTACGTGGCGCCGGCGGTCGGCGGCGCCACGATTTTCGACTCGCCTCGGCCCGCAAGCCGAGCACCTTCGAGGGTCGGGAGAGGTGCGAACTCGGAGCCTCGGCATCAAGCGTACGGGCCTCACATTTCCGTTGCAGGTGCAGTACGGACACTCCCGGACTTCTAGGCCACGTCGCAAGCCGTGCGATTTCGCGCGACTGCCGGCCGCGCAGGTGGTTTGCCGATCGCCAAGGCCAGCAGATTGCTGGGCTGCAGCAAGCTGTCGCGCTTTGGACCCTGTGGTGCCGGAGACTTGGCAGACTGCTACACCCCACTTGACAATGACTTGGATGGCCAAGCCCCCGTGACCATCCCGGGAATCGAGGTGTCTCAGTGCACAGCGATCGTCGAGGTCATCATGCTAGACTCTCCGCGTTCAGGAGGGATCCCATTCCATGAAGAGACTCTTTGTACTTGTTCTCGCGTGCGCGACCATCGCGGCTGCGGCCGACAAGAAGATCGTCATTCGTGCGGTGTCGAGCGGCTTCGCGACCGATGCCGCTGCGATGAAGCGATACAAGGCTGAGGCAGGCAAGGACGCCGATGTCGTCGCCGCGAGGACGGCGGAGCAGTTTGCGAAGGAAATCGTAGACGCCCACGGCATCGTCGGGGGCATCAGCAAGGAGCAGTTCCCCACGGCCAAGAACCTCGAGTGGGTCCAGTCCATCAGCGCCGGCGTAGAGAACTATGCATTCTGGCCGGAGTTCATGGAGAGCGATGTCGCGCTCACAAACTGCAAGGTCGTCCAGGGCCCGACCATCGGCGACCACGCCTTCGCTCTGCTGCTCTCGATGACGCGTGGGCTGAACTACTACATCGCCAACCGCAAGGAGTGGAAGTCCCGCAGCGACGCCCCCAAGACCATGACTGAGCTGCCAGGCATGACGGCGGTCGTCGTCGGTGTGGGCGGCATCGGCATGCAGATCGCCCAGCGGGCACACTCGTTCGGCATGAACGTGATCGGCGTCGACCCCAAGGACATCCCCGTCAACGTCTTCGTGCCGGTGATCGTGAAGCCCGACCAGCTCAACGACGTGCTGCCTCGTGCGGACGTGGTGTTCATTTCGGCGCCGCTGACTCCTGAGAGCGAGCACATGATTGGGACCGAGCAGTTCAACAGGATGAAGAAGGGGGCCTGGTTCGTCGCGGTGTCGCGCGGTCGCCTCTACGACAAGAGCGCTCTCATCAAGGCCATCGACAGCCAGAAGCTGTCTGGCGCGGGTCTGGACGTGACCGATCCCGAACCGCTGGCCTCGGACGATCCGCTGTGGGACTTCGACAACATCGTCATCACGCCCCATGTCGCCTCGCATGCCAAGGGCTCCGATGTCCGTCGACTTGATGTCGTCGCTGGCAATGTCGGTCGGTTCGCCCGAGGCGAGCCCCTCACGAACGTCGTGAACAAGAGCGTCGGCTACTAGCCGCGCTTCCACTGTCGGCCGGCCGCCATCGCCCGAGGCCGGATGTCCGAGCGTTTCGAGTGCCTCGATCCGGTCATTGCCCGAGCCTTGCTCGGTTAGCATAGGGCGATGTCGAGCCTCACGAGACGCAGTTTCCTCGGCGCTGCGACGGTCCTCGCCTCACGCGCTGCCGCCCAAGCCCGCAAGCCGAACGTCGTCTTCATCTACACGGACGACCAGGGCACTCTGGATGCAGGCTGCTACGGTTCCGACGACATCCACACGCCCAACATCGATGCTCTGGCCAAGCGTGGCGTGAGGTTCACGCAGGCCTATGCGCACACGGTTTGCTGCCCATCGCGCTCGCAGCTCCTGTCAGGCCGCGTGCCTCAGCGCTCCGGTGTCATCAACTGGCTGTCGAACAACCCCCTAGATGAGAACGGCCGCAACATGGCCGTCGACGAGGTGACCCTCGCCGAGGTGCTTCGCCAGAACGGCTATCGCACCGGCCTCTCCGGCAAGTGGCACCTCGGGGCGAAGCCCGGGCACCAGCCCCTAGACCAGGGTTTCGACGAGGCCTACGGCCACCTCGGCGGGTTCATCGACAACTACACGCACAAGTTCCTGCACTCCAACTCGAAACGCCCGCCATTCCACGACCTCTACCGGAACGGCGAGGAGGTCGACGAGACAGGCCGGTACTTCCCGGACCTCGTCGTTCGCGAGGCAACGCGCTTCATCGTCGAGAACAAGGACCGACCGTTCTTCTTGTACTGCGCCTTCAACGTGCCCCACTATCCGGAGCAGTCCGATCCGAAGTTCGACAAGATGTACGACAGCATGCCGATGCCGAGGCGCTCGTACGCCTCGATGATCACGACCACGGACGACCGCATCGGACAGGTGCTGCGGGCTCTAGACCTCTGGGGTCTCCGGGACAACACAATCGTGCTCGTGATGAGCGACAACGGCCACTCCACGGAGCAGTTCGCGAACTGGGGCGAGAACTACGGAGCCAACGGAGGCGGAGGCAACACAGGCCAGTGGCGCGGTGCCAAGGCCAGCCTGTTCGAGGGCGGCATCCGTGTGCCGTCCATCCTTAGCCTTCCAGGCCGGATTCCTGAGGGCGAGGCCCGCGACCAGGCGATCTCCAACATGGACTTCTTCCCGACGGTGCTCGAACTGTGCGACATCCCGATGCCGTCCCACCCCATCGACGGCAAGAGCCTTCTGCCTGTCCTGCAGTCCGCCGAGGCGCCGTCGCAGCATGACGCCTTCCACTGGATGTGGCAGGACCAGTGGGCTGTCCGCCAAGGGGACTGGAAGCTGATCGGCAACGGCCGCGACACCACGGGTCTGGGGTCAAAGCACGCTCCGCGCAAGGACATGGGCGAGCTCTACCTGGCCAATCTGTCCGACGAACCTCCCGAGTCCGTGAACCATGCTCCCAGCCAGCCGCAAGTCGTCGCCCGCCTCAAGCGGGCGCATGAAGAATGGCTGCGAGAAGCAACCCCCTGAGATCCCACCGGGGCATCCTCCCGAATCCGCTCATGCACCTCCAGTCTCGTTTCGCTCTTCTGCCTCTGGCGGTCGCCCTAGTCGTTGCGAGCGTTGCGTCTGCGCAGGCCCCCAGGCTTGTGTCACCGCCCGACGTGGAGGACATGGTGTCGCTGCGCGCAATGTTCGGCATGGACCGTTTCACGCCTCGGCGCTGGGACGGCGAGCTTCGCGTCCAGCCTGGTCGCGTGGTCCGCATGGCGGGCGTCCACTTCGAGGGGCGCGACAAGGTGGAGGACGGAAATCGCTGGCTCTTGACCAATCGCGTCACACGCTACGCCGACTCGACGACGCAGCGCGGATACGATCCGGTGCATACGAGTCGATACGCGATGATCCCGAACGGCGTCGCAGCGACTGTCGATGCGACCGAGTCGGCCAGCATCGACATCTCCACGGTGGAGGGCGACTTCGGGTTCCCGCTTGCGGACCTGCAGTACGGCCGCCCGCTGTCGTTCCTCTCTGACCGGGCGTCGGTGGAGCGCATTCCCACGACGCTCGATCTGACGGAAGGACCAAACCAGAACGACTACCCAGCCTTGGCGGCAAGCCCCGATGGCAGCGTGTGGGCCTCGTGGATCTCCTACCTCGACGAACGAGATGCGGTCTGGCTGTCCCGGCACGATGGCGAGGGTTGGGCCGCGCCCGTGAGAGTGACGCCCGACGAATACGGCGACAATTTCCGCACCGCAATGCAGGTCGACGGCAATGGTGCCGTCGTGGTGGCCTGGTCGGGCAGGGGACCGGGCGGCACATGGGGGCTCTATGCGCGAACCTACCGAGACGGGGTCCTCTCGGATCTGTCCAGCCTCGCTAAAGCTGGTGAGAACCTCTACCACCAGGCCGTGGCTGATCGCGACGGCAACGTGCACGTCGCGTGGCAAGGCTTCCGGAACCAACAGTCCCGGATACTCCACGCTCGCTGGGATGGTGAGTCTTGGTCGGGCGAAGAAGTCGTCTCCGACAGGTCGCATGCCGATAGCTGGTCTCCGGCCGTGGCGGCGGACTCCCGCGGAAACATGTGGGTCGGCTGGGATGCCTACGGCGCGGGCAACTTCGACGTTCACGTGCGCCGTCTGCGGGCCGATGGCCGGTGGGACCGGCCAGTGCAGGTCACACGCTCCGCCGGGTTCGACGCCAATGTGTCGCTGACGTGCGACTCGAAGGACCGCCTGTGGATCGCCTGGGACCGAGGCGAGGCGAACTGGGGCAAGGACTGGAGTAGCCAGCGGTTCGATCCCGGTGGTGGGGCGGGTCTGTACCGACACCGCTCCGTGCAAGTCGCCGTGCTGGAGGGCGGCCGCGCTCGCATCGCCCCGGACCTGATGGAAGCGATTCCACCTGAATCGCAGGACTACGTGCAGCAGGCGCGGCTCATCACCGACGCGTCGGGCCAAGTGTGGGCCATGATGCGTTCCTTGACCAGCGTCACGACCCGCGTCAACAACAACTGGGGCGCCGGGGGCATCTGGGAGATGTACCTTTCCAGGCTCGACGGGGACGCATGGCTGCCCGCGATCAAGCTGTTCGGCACAAACGGTCGCAACGACATCTGGGCCTCGGCCACGCGCGACGCCGAGGGCCGCATCTGGTTCGCGTGGTCCCGCGATGCCCGTCCCTTCGGTTCGCCAAGCCGCGCAACCACCCGCGGATCGCCAGCGGCCCAGTCCACACAGGTCTCCTACACAGTCGTGGATCCCTCCCACAGCGCATGGGGCGATGTGGCCGTCCCGAGACTGTCGGCGTTCCGGGAAACGGATCTCACCGCGGTGCCGGTGCACCCCACCGAGACAGAGGATACTGCGGCCATCCGGGACTATCGATACCAGGTGGGGGACCGCGAGTACCGGATACTTCGCGGCGACCTGCACCGGCACACCGACATATCGTCAGATGGCATCGGCGAAGGCGGTTTGATCGACTTCTATCGCTACGCCATCACGGCAGGCCAGTACGACTTCATGCTCGTTGCCGACCACCAGTACGGCGGCGACAACGTCCCGGGCGTGGAGTACAACTGGTGGCGCACGGAGAAGTCCGAGGACATATTCCGCGTATCGGGCCGCTTCTGGCCGCTGTTCGGCACCGAACGCAGCCTGCCCTATCCCAACGGTCACCGCAACACGGTGTTCGCTCGGCGGGGCGTGCGCTGGATGCCGATCCAAGCGGGAGAGCGCAACGGCTCGGTGAACACCGGCGACGTGCTATTCCCCTACCTGCGACGCTACGGCGGAATTTCGACGCCGCACACGTCAGGGTCTGATCAGGGCACGGACTGGAGGGACGTCGACCCCGAGGTCGAGCCCGTCGTGGAGATCTACCAGAGCCTGCATGCCTCCTACGAATACCCGGGGGCGCCCCGCGCCGAAACGCGCGACAAGCGCTACTTCCACCACGGCGAGCCTTGGCGACCATTGGGATTCGTCTGGAAGGCCTGGGCCAAGGGCATCAAGATCGGGGTCCAGGCCAGCTCGGACCATGTCGGCACCCACGACTCGTACGCCTGTGTCCTAGTGCCAGCAGACGGGGAGCCGACCCGACAGGATCTGATCGACGGCATGAAGGCGCGGCGGACGTATGCCGCAACCGACAACATCATCCTGGACGTGCGCATCCAGGGTCGCGTCATGGGAGAAGCGTTTACGACCTCTGAGCCGCCGACCGTGACCGCAAGGGTCATCGGCACGGGGCCACTCGAGCGAATCGTCCTGATCCGCAACAACGAGATCGTCCACACGGTCGAGCCGGACGCCCAATCGGTCGATCTGGAGTACCGGGACGCGTCGTCCCAGCGGGGCGAGAGCTACTACTATCTGCGGGCCGAGCAGGCCGATGGTTCGCTGGCTTGGTCAAGCCCGATCTGGGTGGACTATCGACCCTGACCGGGCCGCTGGTAGGCCCGAGCGGACTCGAACCGCTGACCTCTACCGTGTCAAGGTAGCGCTCTAACCAATCTGAGCTACGGGCCTTAACAGCAATCAGCCCGGCAATCGCCGGGCTGAGATACCCTTCCAGTGCGAGCGAAGTCTCGTCGTCTCGACAGGGAGTCGAATCATAGCACAGGGTCGTTGTGCTCGATCACGCCGGAACCTACGAGGCCCTCGGTGGACGCTGGGACCTTGCGCATGTGCTGCGGTCAGCGGCTTGGATTCGTGCGCTGCCACCTAGCCAGGCAGCGCCCATCAACACGCCAGCAGCGCACAGTCTCGGGCAGATTTGCACCAAAATCACTCGCTCGCGCGCGGGCGCGTCGGTATCGCGTCGGTATGATGCCTCCGTGCGAAGAACAGTCTTGTCGATTGCTTGCGTGACTCTGGCCGCGCTTCTGAGTGTGCCCCTGGGCATCGCCGCCGACACCCCCTGTCCCGCGAGTACGTTCCTGGATGTCTCCGATTCGCCTGGTGCGGGGCCTGACTATCCGCGGCCGAGGGTCGAGGCCACCTGCGAGGGCGACGACCTCGTGGTCCGGTCGAATGGCATTCCGCACTACGAGTTTGTCCAGATCACGCCCAACCCACTCCTCGAGCGGAACCAGGAGTTTCGGTTCCCCGCGGCCCCTCAGCTTGCGGAAAGCCCCACACCAATTCCGCTGCTCGGCAGCATCGGCGTGGCCGTGAACGGCATCGCCATCTTCGGGCCGAATGAGGGGCCGGAACCGGAGGTGGAGCAGTTCGGCGATCCCGTGTTCAACGCCATCCTCGACGTTTGCATGGGGCACACCGCGCTCTCGTACCACTACCACGCCATGGTGCAGGCGTGCCTGTCGACTGGAGTCAAAGCTGGCGACCCCTCGCCTGTGCTGGGATTCGGCTTCGACGGCATCCCCATTCGCGGACCTTGGGGATGCGCCGATGCCGAATGCAGCTCGGTCATTCGCTACCACAGCGGCTGGGAGCAGGTGCGCGAGCCGCATCAGGACTCCTGGGACGCGTACCGGTATGCCGAAAAGGACGGCGCCGAATACTTGGACCAGTGCAACGGGCACACCGGTCCCGACGGCGACTACCACTACCACGTCACCGAGTCTTGGCCGTACATCATGGGCTGCTACTCGGGCACGCCGGTGCGGCAGACGAGACGGCGCCGCGCCCGTCCACAGCCCCCGGCCGTCACTTCCAACCGTCCGCCGCCACCCAGACGAGGAGACACGGGCCGGCCGAGCCCCGAGCACGTCGCCTCCGCGGCGCGTGAACTTGGCATGGATGAGCAGGCCGTCGCCGTGGCGCTGCGTGTGGAGCCTGGCAGCCTAAAGCCGATCAACCTCCCCGCCACCGCAAGAGCCCTTGGCCTTGAGTCCGATCGGCTTATGGAGGCCATGGGCTGGGATGCTCCGCCTCCCCGCCCACGAGTCAACCAGGCGCCCCCCGGCGAACCGGAGTGCTTCTTCCGGTGCGGCCAAAGCGATGACGACGCCGTCGGCTGCACGCTGACGGCGGATCATGAAGTCCGCTGCTACCGGCCGTGCGACGGCAACAAATGCGGCTAGTCCGGCCCGGGTTGCTGGCCACGCTGGTGGTCGTTGCGGTTGCGGCATGGCCGCAGGACCTCGGGCTTCCTCCGGTGGACCACTCGCAGCACCCGATGGTGGAGGTTCCCGACGATCTCCCGATCCCTTCGATGATTGTGCGGCTCTACCCGGACCGCATGGACGGCTTCAATCTGTTCCTCGAGACGCGGGACTTCGAGTTCACTCCGGAAGGCGTCGGGACCGATCCGATTGCCAACACCGGACATGCCCATCTCTATGTCAACGGCGAGAAGATCGCCCGCATGTACGCTCCCTGGCACCACCTGCCGTCCACCAGCCTGCGTGACGGGTTGAATCGCCTTGAGATCGAGTTCAGCACCAACGACCACGCCATCTGGTCTGCGGCAGGTCGGCCGATCGGCGCGGACGTGCTGATCGACACCCGTGACATGGACGGCGACCCCATCGTTCGCGAGATCGTCCGGTACACGCTGGACTGGCGCTGGGGCGCGGCGAAGCCGGTCGAGACCGGCGGCTGGGAGGTTCGCACAGACCGCGGCTTCCTGGTGCGTGTGGCCTCGGGACGTCTTGTGACCCGCGGACTCGAGCTCCTCCCGTGCCATGCCGTCCCCGCCGGGCGGCCAGTCGCCCGCCGGTTCGGTCTGCTTGTCGCCGAGGCAGGTCACAGCAGCTTGACGCTGGGCGAGTCGAGGATCACCAAGTCGGTGCAGGAGGATCTGGCGAACCCGCGCAGAGTTGAGGTCGAGAGCCGGACCGTTACCGATCCCGAGTACTGCCAAGCCCACTATCTGCTTGCCAGACCGGATGGCTCCGGGCCCGGAGCCCTGTCGCTCGAGGTCTCCGGCACATGGAGCGCCCCTGGCTCGAGCACGCCAACGCCGTTTCAGATTGAGACGGCTGGAGCTTTTGGGCAGTTCGTCGGCTTGAGGGCGACTTCGGGGACCAGCCTGGAGCGTCGTTCAATCGTCGGCGGGATCGATGTCACCGTGAGCCGGCCACTGGGCGCAATGTTCGACGGAGTGGACTTCTCCGCAGCGGACTGGAGCACCGCCGGCAGTCAAGTCCTGCGTTCCGTGGTCCGCGGCACCCAGGCGGTCGTGGAGGGTACCTGACCATGCGTTTTCCCAGCAATTGCATCGTGCCGTTTGTCCTGGGACGGACATCTCTGTTCCTTGCAGCCGCAATCTGGCTGTCTGCCGTGCAGGTCACGGCGGCGATGCCCAACATCGTCTACATCCTCGCGGACGATCTTGGTTGGAATGACGTCAGCTACCACGGAAGCGAGATCGAGACACCCCGGATCGACGCGCTAGTCAGGGAGGGTGTCGAGCTGGATCGGTACTACGCGTTTCCGCTCTGCAGTCCGACGCGGGCGGCGTTTCTGACCGGCCGCTCCCCACAGCGGGTCGGCACCAATGGGCCCTACGGTCCGAGAGGCCACCTGCCACTGGATGAGCATCTCCTGCCGCAGACAATGCGCGACGCGGGTTATCAGACTTTCCTGACCGGCAAGTGGCATCTGGGACTGGACCAGCTGGCGGCGCATCCGTACCGGCGCGGATTCGATCGCACCTACGGACACCTGGGGCCTTCCATCGACTACTTCACGCACGTCTGGATGAACGGCTACGACTGGCATCGCGACGGAGAGGTGCTGCGGGAGGAAGGCTATTCGACTGATCTGATCGCCGACGAGGCGGTGCGAATGATCGAGGAGCGCGACACGGAGAAGCCGATGTTCCTCTACGTTGCCTTCAACGCGCCCCACACCCCGCTGCAGGCTCCCGACGAATGGATTGAGCGCTATGCCACGGCGATCGCCGACGAGAACCGCAGGGTCATCGCGGCCATGGTGTCGGCCATGGATGCCGCCACCGGCAGGATCCTGGACGCTATCGACGCGGCAGGCATCGAGCGAAACACTATCCTGGTCTGGGCCAGCGACAACGGCGGGGCAACAGTCTGGGGTTCGAGCAACGCGCCGCTCCGGGGCGGCAAGGGTGGCCCATTCGAGGGCGGCGTTCGCGTGCCGGCAACCATTCGATGGCCCGGCCAGATTGAGCCCGGTCGGGTGTTCAACGGGATGATCACGGCAATGGACTGGTTTCCGACGCTGTCCAGTGCGGCTGGGTTCGAGCCCAAGAACCCGCAGCCATTCGACGGCGCCGACATGTGGCCCGCACTGCAGTCTGGCGAAGCCGTTGAGCGGGAGCCCATCATGATCGGGTCCACGAGCGGATACGCGCTCTACCACGAGGGCTGGAAGCTGGTTGAAGCGAATGCGCGTCGCCAGGAACCAGGCGGAGTATTCCTCTTCCGCATCGAGGACGACCCAAGGGAGGAGCGCGACCTCCGCGAGGCGGAGCCTGAGGTCGCTGAGGACATGCTGGCCCGTCTTCGCGCCATGCCACGCCATCCCGATCTGGCCTCCATGGAGTTCGATGGTCCGCCACGCCGGCGACGGCCCGGCGGCCAGCGCGGCGACGGTCCAGGCCGCGGTCAGGGTGGGCGTGCCCAGCGCGGCGGACCGCAGGCTCCCGACGAGAGTGTCGAGAGCAGGCCGCCTTGGATTGAGCAGGCCAAAGGCGAGTGACGGACTGCCAGCTCCGTCGTGCGCCCAAGTACTTCTGAGGAGGATTCACCATGACTGGAAGATGCCTGTGGCTTGGCCTGTGCCTGTTCGTTGCGCCGGCTTCCATGCTGGGAGCCCCTTGCCCGACCGATGCGTTCGCGGATCTCAGCTCGTCTCCGGGAGCGGGGCCGGGCTACCCGGCACCGTACGTCGAGGCTCGCTGCACGGACGAGTCCCTCGTGATTAGCAGCAACGCGATACCGCACTACGAGTTCGTGCCGATGACGCCGAATCCGCTCGTTGCACTCCCCCGCGACTATCGGTTTCCACTTCGTCCGGTCCTCGCCGAGCAGCCAGGCCCGCTACCTCTTCTAGGTCCGTCCGGCGTTGCGATCAACGGGATACCGCTCTTCGGACCGAACGAGGGTCCGGTGCCGCCTCCGGGTTACGGCGACCCGGTGTTCAACCAGATCATGGACTCCTGCATGGGGCACACCGCTCGTCAGTATCACTACCACGCCCTCGTGCAGTCCTGCCTCGTGGCGGGTCAGAAGTCCGGGGATCCCTCGCCGATCCTGGCGTTCGCCGCAGACGGGTTTCCTGTGTACGGCCCCTTCGGATGCGCGGACGAGGCGTGCTCGAAGGTGATCGAGTACAGGAGCAGCTGGGAGGAGGTCCGGGAGCCACGCATTGACGCTTGGGACTCGTACCAGTTCCGCCCCAAGGACGGAGTCGAGTATCTGGATCGTTGCAACGGCCACGCCGGTGACGATCATGGCGGTGCCTACCACTATCACGCCACGCCCACGTTCCCCTACATCATGGGCTGCTTTTCCGGGACTCCGTCGACGGATGCCGGCCGGGCCGAGGACCGACAGATGACGCGGGACGGGCCTGGAGGTCCGCGCGGGGTTCCGCCCGAGGATCCGCGCCCCAGCGCCGAGACCGTCCAGGCGGCAGCCGAAAAACTGGGCATCGACGCCGCGAAACTAGCCGAAGCGCTCCGGCTGACCGAAGGCCGCGTTGTGCCGATGAACTACGCGGCATCTGCCCGGACTCTGGGAATCGATCACGCAGAGTTGAATGAAGCGCTGGGCGTCCCGGCGCCGATGCGGTCCCGACCACGGCGTGGTCGCGGCCCGGGCGGTGAGCGCGACGGCCCACGCGGGAGACCTGGCGGCCCCCGCAGGGGACCGCCGCCCCAAAGGTGAGGTCCACCCCTACAGAGGGGGCTCAGTCACGCCGTAGTGGCTCCGCAGGCGGGCCAATTCCGCCTTCAATTCGGCGGTGACTGCCTCCATCTCGGGCCGTCCGTAGACGCTCAGCGTCTCCTCGGGGTTGCTGTCTAGGTCGTAGAGCTCCCACTCGTCGCTCTCGTAGAAGCGGATCAGCTTGTACCGGTTCGTGCGGACGCCCTCATGGGCCGGAACCCCGTGGGCGACCATGCTCTCGTAATAGTGGTAGTAGAACGACTGCCGCCAGTCGTCTGGCACGTCTCCCTTGAGGATCGGGACTAGGCTGCGCCCCTGCATCTCGCCCGGGACCTCGACGCCGGCAATCTCCAGAAACGTCTCAGCGTAGTCGAGGTTCGACACCAGGTTGCGGTTCGTGGAGGCCTTCGCCACCACGCCTGGCCAGCGCACCAGCAACGGCGTGCGCAGCGACTCGCGGTACATCCAGCGCTTGTCGAACCAGCCATGCTCGCCAAGGTAGAATCCTTGGTCCGAGCTGTAGATCACCACGGTGTCGTCGGCCAGGCCCGTTTCGTCGAGGTGTCGCAGGATGCGCCCCACGTTGTCGTCGACCGATGCGATGCAGCGCAGGTAGTCCTTGATGTAGCGCTGGTACTTCCAGCGGATCAGGTCCTTGCCCTGCAGGTCGGCCGCCAGAAACGCCTCGTTCTTTGGGCCATAGACGGCGTCCCACATCGCCTTCTGGGATGGAGTGAGCCGTCCGTAGCTGTTCATCCACTGGCGCAGCACGCGGTCGTCCCCTGGCGTGTCCGGCGGTGGGTTGATCTTCAGGTCGTGCGCCGAGACCATGTGTCGCCCGATCTCCATGCGGTTGTTCCTTGCCGCCGAGGACCGCCCCGAATAGTCGTCGAAGAGCGTCGGAGGCTCCCAGATGTGCTGTCCGTCGTAGAGCGACAGGTGCTCGGGAGCGGGCATCCAATTGCGATGTGGCGCCTTGTGCTGGCTCATCAGCATGAACGGCTTGTCTGGGTCGCGCCCCTCCCGCAGCCAATCCAGGGACAGGTCGGTGATGATGTCCGTCGTATAGCCTTCGTGCCTGCGCCGCGTGTCGTCCGGCCCCACGCGCATGTCGGGGTTGTAGTAGGCGCCCTGGCCTGGCAGCACCTCCCACGAGTCGAACCCCGTCGGCGCGGTCTTGAGGTGCCACTTGCCGAACATCGCCGTCTGATATCCGGCCGCCTGCAGCAGCTTCGGAAACGTTTCCTGCGCACCGTCGAACGGGAGCCGGTTGTTCAACACGCCGTTGAGGTGGCTGTACTTGCCGCTCAGGATGACGGCCCGACTCGGGGCGCAGATCGAGTTCGTGACGAGAGCCCGGTCGAACCGCATTCCTTCGCGCGCGATGCGGTCCAAGTTTGGCGTGTGGTTGATCATTGAGCCGTAGGCGCTGATCGCCTGGTAGGCATGGTCGTCCGTAAAGATGAAGACGATGTTCGGCTGCACGGCCGCGAGCGGTAGCGAGGCGGCGAGCAGGACGGCAAGTGCGACGATACGATGCATAATGCATCGATTCTAGGCGATTTCGGTCAGGGCCCTGGCCTTGCCCCGGCGCTCCCCGTGGGCCACGGCACCCTCGGCCGCGGCACCGTCCTGACATCGCACGCCGACCCGCCTTTGCGGGCCGCAAGGGTGTCCGAACTAGCCAATACAATGGCGGATGTGCCCGAAGCGCTGATCGACGTGCGGAACCTCAGCTTCCGCTATCCCAATGGCGCCCAGGCCCTGCACGGGATCGACTTCGTACTTCGCAGCGGTGAGACTGTCGCAGTCTTCGGTGCCAACGGATCGGGCAAGACTACCTTCCTCAGCCATCTCGTTGGACTGCTGCACGGAGAAGGGTCGATCACAATCTGCGGCCTGCCGGTGAACGGCCGCAACCTTGCCGAGGTGCGCCGGCGCGTCTGCATGCTGTTTCAGGACTCGGACGACCAGATCCTCATGCCTACCATCGAGGAGGACGTGGCGTTCGGACCGCTCAACCTGGGCTTGGACGCCAGAGTCGTGCAGGAGCGCACGGACCGCTGCCTGGCGCAGGTTGGCTTGGACCACCTCCGCGACAGGCCGCCGCACCTGCTGAGTGCCGGCCAGCGTCGACGGGTCGCGCTGGCGGGTGCCCTGGCCGTGGAACCTTACGTCCTGCTCCTTGACGAGCCGGCCACGTTTCTGGATCCGCCCGGCCGGAGAGCCCTGGTGCGTACGCTGCGGGAACTGCCGCAGGCAAAGATCCTCGTGACGCACGAGGTTGAACTCGCCGCGGCGCTGGCGGATCGAGCCGTGTTCTTCGAAGACGGCCAGATCGTGGCGGACGGCCCTGTCGCGGACATCGCCAGTCGTTACCACTGGCGCTAGAACGAAGCGCGTTCCATGGACCTCCCCAACCCGCGATCGCGGCGCGCCTTCACGGCGCTGGCGTTGGTCCTGGTGGCCGGGGCGAGTGTCGCCGTCTACCGCGCCACCCGGCCGGACATTCTGTTCCTCGGCTTTCCGAGCATGTACCGGTTTCTTCTTGCGGAGAGCTCGCAAGTCAGCGGCGTGCGCTACGACTTCTGGACCCCTGAGACCGTGGACGATCCGGCGCTCGGCCAGCCAGACCTGGCCCGATATGCAGCGATCTACGTCAGCGGCCGGCGCTCCGACCCGTTGCCCCGTCCCGTGCGGGCTGCCTTGGACGAGGCGGGGAGCCGAGGTGCACGGGTGATCGTGCTTCCCGCACACGACACGCGCAGGCTCGGCGTCGGCAACGCCGACTTCGAGGGCAGCGAGCGATGGATCGACGACTACTGGCGCTATGGCGGCGTCACCAACATGGCGCGTCTCCTGACGGCCTCGGAAGCCCGCTTCCTAGGCGAGGACCATCAGGAGCTCCCACCGGAGCCCACGCCAGACGACGGGTTCTACCATCCGGATTCGCCAGCGCTGTTCGCGTCGCCTTCGGACTACGAGGCTTGGTACGCCTCGAGCGGACTGCACCAGGCGGATGCCCCGAAGGTGATGATCGACTTCGCCGATGGCTGGCGCCTCGGCATGAACCAGGGCACCGACGCGGTAATCCGGGCGTTCGAGACCGGCGGCTTCAACGCCGCCGCGTACTTTGGCACGGCCCAGACCGGTCCGTTCGCCCGCGAGTACGGACCCGACATCTTGGTTTCCCGCAAGCACGGCCGCTGGTGGCTCGGTGAGCCCGGGGTCGAGCTGCTGGAGAGCGATCTCGACGTCCCCGTCCTGAGAGGGCTCTCGCTGCTCTTTACGGGCGAGTCGTTCAGCGACTACAGCCGCACCCGAGCGGGCATCCGCGACGCGGGCCTCGTCATGGGCGCCGTCGTGCCGGAGCTGGACGGCGCTATTCAGCCAACCCTGATCGAGGGCCTCGATTCGGCTTGGTACGGTCGGCGCTTCGAGGCCTATCAGGACGAGCGCATTCAACGGCTGCTGGAGCGCGCGCGCCGCTGGGTGCGGCTCCGGCGCCTGCCCAATGCGCAGAAGAGGATCGCGGTCCTCTATGTGTCCGGCGTTGGCAAGGGCCGCATCACCGCCGCGGGACTGAACGTTCCGGGCAGTCTGATCCGGTTCCTGGAAACGATGCGTGATGAGGGCTACGCCGTCACCGATTTGCCCACCAACGAGGAAGCCCTCCTTGCGGAGATGCTTGACAAGGGCAGAAACGTAAGCGCGGGACGCCCTAGCGATCTGCAGGCGCTGGCCGACCGCGACGGCGTACTCTTGCTTCCCACCAGCCCTTACAAGGAGTGGTTCGGGTCGCTGCCCGAAGTCCTCCGGAACGAGGTGGTCGACACCTTCGGGCCTCCCCCGGGCGACCTGATGACTCTCGAGCGGGACGGACGTCAGCACTTCGTGGTTCCCAAGCTGGACTTTGGTGAAGTGATGGTGCTGCCGCAGCCCGTCCGCGGCGCAAACATGGATGCCGCACTGCAGCACAACGACCGCGTTCCCCCACCCCATCAGTACCTGGCCGTCTACTGGTGGCTGCGGGAGGTGTGGCGGGCCGACGCGATCGTGAACTTCGGCACGCACGGGACGCACGAGTTCCTGCCAGGCAGACCGCTCGGACAGTTGTCGGACGACTGGTCCGACATCACGCTCGGGTCCCTGCCCAGCCTGTACGTCTACGTGGTGGACAACGTCGGCGAGGCTCTCATTGCCAAGCGCCGTGGTGGTGCCGTCACGGTGAGCCATCAGATCCCGCCCGTGGATGCTTCGGAGCTCTCCGCCCAGGAGCCGAAGGTCGCGGAACTCTTTCGCTCCATCGAGCAGTTTCAGTCGGCCCAGGACGGCGCCCTCAAGGAGGAGCTGCGTGGCCGCATTCGGTCGCAGGCGGCGGAGCAGAGGTTCGACCATGACATCGGTGTCGATTGGAGCGAGAGCGATCCGACCGACGCCGGGATCGATTCGCTGGGCCGGCACATCCATCTGATTGACGAGGACCGCATCCCGGTGGGTCTGCATATGCATGGCCGAACCCCATCCGCGGACGAAACAGCGCCGATGATCGCCGCCATGCTGGGCCCGGGCTACCTCGTCAGCGCTGGTTGCCGCGAGACCGCCGAGGGGCTCTTGTGCGATGACGAAGCACGAGCCAAGGCGGCAGCAGCTGTGCGCAATGCGTTAGCGGGCAGCGCCCCAAGTGGTCTTCTAAGCCCCCACATGGATGCATTCGAGCGTCTGCGCGAGGCCTTCGAGCGGACTCCCGACGAAGTCCGCCACACGTTGGACGCGCTCGAGGGCCGCTATGTCCCGCCGGGTGGCGGGGGAGATCCGCTACGCAATCCCCAGGCGCTACCGACAGGCCGAAACCTTCACGGCATCAACCCCGCCGAGGTGCCCACCAAGGCGGCCTGGGAGCTGGGGGTCCGCTTGGCTCAGGAGCAGCTGGAGGCCGAGCGGGAGCGGCTGGGCCGCTGGCCCCGCAGGATCGGGTTCACGCTTTGGAACACTGAGCTGATCAGGCAGCACGGCACGGACCTCGCCCACGCGATGCACCTGATGGGAGTGCGGCCCGTCTGGGACCACCAGTCCGTGGTCGAGGATGTCGAGCTGATACCGGCCGCCGAGCTGGGACGCCCACGAATCGATGTCGTGATCCAGGCCGCCTCGCTGTTCCGCGATACGTTCCCGGACCGCATGAAGCTCCTCGACAAGGCCGCCCGCCTTGCGTCTGCCGCCGCAGACGGCGACAACTACTTGGCCGAGCATGCCGAGGTCGCGGAGCGCGAGCTCAAGGAGGCTGGCCTAGCGGCGGCAGACGCACGGATCCTCGCGGCTGCCAGGATATTCAGCAATGCCGCCGGCGGATACGGTACCGGCCTGGTCGCAGGCATCGAGCGGAGCGGTGGCTATGCCTCCACGGAGGGCTTGACGGAGGCTTACCTTGCTCGGACAGGCGCCGTCTACACCGAGGGCTACGAGTGGGGTGCCAGCGCTCCCGAGGCGTACCGCGCGCAGCTTGGAGAGACCGACGCCGTTACGCTCAGCCGGTCAACGAACGTTGTAGGAGCTCTGACCCTGGACCACTACTTCGAATACCTCGGGGGCATGACCATGGCCGTGAAGGACACCACGGGCACGGCTCCCGAGACCTACGTGGCGGATGTCCGCAATCCCGCGGCAACCCGCATGGAGACGGTCCGCGATGCCCTGGTCCGCGACATGCGTGGCAAGTTCTGGAACCCGAAATGGATCCGAGCCCTGCAGGAGGAGGGGTTCTCGGGCGCCGTCGAAATCGCCCAGACCGCGACAAACCTCTTTGGCTGGCAGGTCACGAAGGCGGATGCGGTTGGCCCCGAGGACTGGGATCGGGTTCACGAGGTCTACGTCGAGGATGCGCTTGGCCTGGACCTGCCGGCATGGTTCGACGATTCGAACCCGTTCGGCCATCAGGAACTCATGGCGATCCTGCTGGAGGCGGCCCGCAAGGAGTTCTGGAGCCCAGACGCAGAGGCACTCGCGTCCTTGGCAGTCGCCTACGGGTCGTCCCTTGCAAGGCATGGCGCTTCCGGATCGCCAAGGACGACTGGAAACCGACCGCTGGAGGAATTCCTGGAGGTTCGCATAGCCGCGTCGGACAACCCTCGTCTTGCGTCCGTGGTGCGAGACCATCTGCGGGACGGCGCTGGCGAGCAGGTCGAGGGGCGGCGCTTGGTGAGCCGAGACCGCGAGGCACCTTCGGGGCTCCCGTCCGTCCACCGCAGTGTAGTCGTCGGTGCGGTGCTCGCCCTTGGCGTCGCCTTCCTGATCGGGTGGCGGCGCCGCCGGCGGGGAAGTGCAGATCCGTTGTCGAACTTTCGACAGGGGGGCTGAGCTCCTCCCCAGCTAGGGCGACAGCAGGGCAATCGCAAAATCCCTGCAAGGACACGCCCAACCCCTTTCTGCATTGCGCTCCGACGCTATGGTTGGATTGCCAGTCGGTCGTCCAGACTCGCCACGTCACGCCTCCACCTGGTGGGAGAGGCGACGTAGTCGTGGGACCGGCTACGGTTCGGAGGTTCACCTTGCGTCTACTGCGACTCGCTGTATGCATACCCCTGCTCGCCACGTCATTCGCGCTCCAGGCATCGAACTGGGATCGCTGGCGAGGTCCGGACAACAGCGGCGTGGCCGCTGGTGAGGCGCCGGTCACCTGGAGCGACTCGGAGAACGTCAAGTGGGTCGCTGAGGTTCCGGGCCTCGCCCACTCGACGCCGATCGTGTGGGGCGACCGCGTGTTCCTCACGACTGCGGTTTCGGCTGAGGCCCCGGCGGAGCCTGGCCAGGCGCAGCGGCGGCAGCAGAATCAGGGTCGCCGGCAGCCGGCCATGACCCCTGAGATGCGGGAACGCATCCGCGAACTCTCCGGTGGCCGCGAACTCTCCGACCTGTCGCGCGAAGAGCGGCAGCAGATCATGCGCCAGGTCCGGCGGGGGCAGGCCGGACAGGGCCGAGGTGGGGCGGGACGAGCCGGAGCCGCAACCGCGCCGCAGATCGTCGAGCACACGTTTCTCGTGATAGCCCTCGACCGGACCACTGGCGAGAAGGTATGGGAGCGCAAGGCGACTGTCGCGACGCCGCACGAGGGCCACCACCGTCGGTACGGAAGCTTCGCATCCAGCTCGCCGGTGACGGACGGCGAGATGCTCTACGCATTCTTTGGGTCGCGTGGGCTGTACGCCTACGACATGGACGGCGAGATTGCCTGGACAAGGGACTTTGGCGTCAACATGCGGATGACGAACGCGTTCGGAGAGGGAAGCTCGCCGGCGCTGCACGGCGGCACGCTGCTGTTGGTGTTTGACCACGAGGGCGACTCGTTCATCACGGCACTCGACAAGCGCACTGGCAAGGAGCTCTGGCGCCGCGACAGGGGCGAGCGCAGTGCTTGGGCTCAGCCGCTCATCGTCGAGCACAACGGCAGGGCGCAGGCGATCGTCGCGGCTTCGTCGAAGATCCGTAGCTACGACCTTGCCTCTGGCGAGGTCGTCTGGGAGTGCGCTGGCCTCGGGTCCAACGTGATCCCGGCTGTTGTGCGTGACGGCGATGTCATCTACGCGATGAGTGGCCATCGCGAACCCAACCTCCTGGCGATCAAGCTCGGCGGTTCGGGTGACATCACAGGCACAGACCATGTGCTCTGGACGAATCAGCGCGGCAACTCCTACTCGGCTTCGCCCGTCATCTCAGACGGCATACTCTACTTCGTGACCGACCGCGGCATGATCAGCGCGCTGGACGCCGCCACAGGCGAACCCCACTACCAGCAGCAGAGGTTGCCGAACCCGTATTCGCTCAAGGCGTCTCCCCTCGCCGCGGCCGGCCGGCTGTACATTGCGACAGAGCAGGGAGACGTAGCGGTCGTCGCAATGGGCACCGAGTACGAGGTGCTTGCGGTGAACACGATCAAGGACGAGTTCTTCGTCGCGTCGCCTGTTGTAGTGGACGGGGGGATACTCCTGCGCGGCCGCAGCCGGCTATACGCCATCGGCGACTGAGACCCGTCGCGGAAGCGGTCCCCCGCTCGTGCGTGGCAGCATCCGCCTGGTGGCTGCTGCGGTCGCGCCGCAGAGCCCGGATTCGTGGCCTCCGCACGGACCGCAACCCCCGACTGGACTGGTGGGTAGCGGCTTCGTCCGAGGCGAGGGGCCGGCGAAGCCCACTGGTATACTGCGCTTGAACTCGCAAGCGTCCAATCGGGGATCCGTCGAACCGGGGGGATCGTTCGTCGGGTGCGATTGGCCGGGACCGGTGAGCAAGACCTTCTACATCGAGACGTTCGGCTGTCAGATGAACGTCCACGACAGCGAGAAGGTCCGCGGTCTGCTTGGGCACAGGGGCTTCACCGAGGTGAAGTCGCCTGCGGACGCAGCGATGCTGCTCTACAACACCTGCAGCATTCGCGACAAGGCCGAGCAGAAGGTCTTCTCCCGCCTCGCCGGCATCAAGCGTAACGGCGCTGGCAAGACCGTGGGAGTGCTGGGCTGCGTCGCCCAGCACAACGGCGAGGAGATCTTCGACATCGCTCCACATGTCGATTTCGTCTGCGGCTCTGCCAGCTACAACGCCCTGCCGGCGATCCTCGACAGGGTCGAGGCCGGCCAGGAGAGGGTCGTAGGTCTGGAACTCGACACCAACGAGACCTTCGACACTCCGCACATCGAGCGGGACCGGCCCTACAGCGCCTTCATCACCATCATCGAGGGCTGCGACAAGGCCTGCACCTACTGTGTCGTTCCGTTCACCCGGGGACCCGAGCGTAGCCGGGAGAGCGAGTCGATCATGCGCGAGGCGCGTGACTTGGCGGCCCAGGGCTACACCGAGATCACCCTACTGGGCCAGACGGTGAACAGCTATCGCGACCCGTCGGCGGCCGGCTGGACCTTCGCCCGTCTACTCGACCAGATTGGGTCGATCCCGACGATTCGAAGGGTCCGCTTCACCACGTCGCATCCCGCCGACTTCACCCCCGACATCACGGAGGCGATCGACCGCAACGAATCACTCTGCAACTGGGTGCACCTGCCGGTGCAGTCCGGATCGGGCCGCGTCCTGGAGGGCATGCGTCGCACCTACACCAGGGATGAGTACATGCGCTGCATCGACATGCTCAAGGGGGCCCAGCGCTCAATCGAGGTCAGCACCGACATCATCGTTGGATTCCCCGGCGAGACCGAGGCCGACTTCAAGCGGACGCTGGACCTCTTGGAAGACGTCGAGTACGCTTCCGTGTTCTCGTTCAAGTACTCCCCACGGCGCGGCACCCCTGCGGCGGATCTGCCTCAGGTCCCGGAGGAGGAGAAGGGCCGACGCTTGCGAGAGCTGCAGGAGCGCCAGCGGCGGATCCAGCTGCGCCGCAACGCCGCCTTGATCGGCCGTGTCGAGGACGCACTGGTCGAGCGGCGCAACGAGAGGTTCGGCCAGTGGGTGGGCCGCACCACCCAGAACCGTGTTCTCAACTTCACCGATCCCGAGGAGTTCGCCGCCGGAATGGACCTGCGCGGCAGCTACTGCTCGGTGAAGGTCTCGGCCTCGGGCCCAAACTCGCTGGTCGGGGAGCTGGCTGCCGCTAGCCCGGAGCCCGCGTTCCGCGGACTGCGCGTGCTGCAGTGAAGGAGGGCAGACGGCCATGGTCGAAATGAGGATCTGCGGTCTGATGATGGACCCGATCACCAACATGCCGATCGTGATCCTCAAGGATCTGTCCAGCAGCACGGTGCTTCCGATCTGGATCGGCGTCTACGAGGCGAACGCGATCGCGCTCGAGATCGAGAAGGTCTCCACACCGCGGCCGATGACCCACGACCTGCTGCGCAACGTCCTCCACTCCAACGGCGCGTGGGTCGAGAGGGTGGTGGTGAGCGAACTCAAGGACGACACCTTCTTCGCGGTGGTGTGGGTCTCGCAGAACGGCGAGTTGACGGGATTCGACGCCCGGCCCAGCGACGCCCTGGCCCTAGCCCTGCGGATGGACTGCCCGATCTACGTCAAGCAGCAGGTGATCGACAGTTCGCGGCTGTCGCCGACCCTGGTGGAGAAGACGAACAGCGAGGAGCTGCGTCAGTGGCTCGAGAACCTCGGCGAAGAGGATCTCGGCCAGTACAAGATGTAGTAGGCTTCGGACCGTCTGCCGGTCAGACCAAGGGCCCGCGGTGCTCGCCGAGCACCGCGGCCCGCTTCTTGCCTTCGTCCATAGTCTTGGTCAGCTCGAGGCCTCGCAGCGGTTCATAGGCACGCACGGTTGCGACCGCCTTCCTCAGTTCGCTGACGGACTCGATGCCCATGATGGCGACCGACAGGTGCGGGATGCCCAGCGCATATCGGACGGCCCGCTCGTAGTGCGGCTCGTCGGAGAGGAGGGCGCCCTTGCCGTCGCTCCGCACACCGCCCAGAATCTTCATGGCGACGATGCCCATGTCGCGCTTGGCGGCCTCGGCGAACACCGTCTCCTCGAAGTTGTAGATGTGACGGTCGATCGGATTGGCCGCGGCCATCACGGCTTCGACACGGCCGGTCCGCATGATCGGTAGCGCCCGCTTCGGACGAAGGTGGCAGGTCATTCCGATGTGACGCACCAAGCCTCGCTCCTTGAGCCGCTCGAGACCGGCGAGGGCTCCGTCGTCGCCCAGCAGGATGTCGAGGCTCGGAAACCTGTCCGTCCGTCCCACGTTGTGTATGTGCACGAGGTCGAAGTAGTCGGCCTGCGTCTTCTGCAGGCTCTCCTGCACCTGCCAGGTGGCATCCTGGCGCGACGTTGCCTCGACCTTCGTCACGAGGACGAACTTGTCGCGTCGCCCAAGCAGCGCTGGCCCGAGGCGCCGTTCCGACTGCGCGTAGATCGGGGCGGTGTCCAGGTAGTTGACGCCGTGGTCGAGGGCGGCTGAAAGGACACTGTTGACCTGTTCCTGGGAGACGTGCTCGCGCCCAAGAGGCGAAGCGCCAATGCCAAGCACACCGACCTTGAGGCCGGTCTTTCCGAGCAGCCGCTTTTCGATGGGCCCCATCTGCCCTTCGACGGTGGCCGCGAGAGCCCCTGCGACCGCCGCTGTCTTGCCAAGTTCTCTGCGAGTGATACGAGCCATGACCAGTTTCGACAACAGTTTATCCCAGATCCCTTGGACCCCAGCGGTTGGCACGCCGGGTCAGGCTCGGGCGGCAATCTGCAGAGCGGTGGTGGCACTCCTTGCTGCCGGTAGAATTAGAGACAGGCCGGAACGCCCTCGCCTTCGCGCCGTCTCAACGGATATGGAGCCAGAGTTCAGCCCGCCGGCGACCGAGCCCACGGTCGCCAATCCGTCTCGCCTCGTGCTCAAGGTCTGGCTGCGTGACATCTTGCTGTCGCTGACCATTGCAGCGGTCGTCGTGGTCTTCCTAGTGCAGCCCGTCAAGGTCGAGGGCACGAGCATGATGCCGGAGCTGGTCGACAAGCAGCGCGTGTTTGTGAACAAGTTCCTGTACCGGATCGACAGCATCGAGCGTGGCGACGTCATAGTGTTCCGGCTGTCCGAGCAACCGTCCCGGTCGTACATCAAGCGCGTCGTGGGCCTGCCCGGCGAGACCGTCGAGGTTCGTAGTGGCAGCGTCGTCATTGACGGAGAGGAACTGGCCGAACCCTACGTGCCGGCACGCTACCGTGATCGCACAACCACGGCACCGATGAACGTCCCGCCGGGCGAGTACTTTGTTCTTGGCGACCACAGGTCCACCTCCAACGACAGCCGCGCCTGGGGTGCGGTTCCGGAAACGCTGGTCACCGGAAAGGCCGTCTTCGCTTACTGGCCACCCGAGAGGATCGGGGTGGTCGAGTAGGCCGGCCCACCGTTCACATGAGTTTCCCCGCCACGCTCGCGCTCGAGGACGGGCGCTGCTTTCACGGCCGTGGCGTGGGAACGCCCGGCGAGTGCGTGGGCGAGGTGGTGTTCAACACGGGGATGACCGGCTACCAGGAGATCTTCACGGATCCCTCCTACAGCGGTCAGATCGTGGTCCTGACCTCTCCGCACATCGGCAACTACGGCACAAACAACCACGACAGCGAATCGCCCCGGCCGCACATCGAGGGGCTTGTGGTGCGCGAGTTCTCTCCCGCGTCGAGCAACTGGCGTTCCTCCGAGGAGGCGGACGACTTCCTCGCCTCGCGGGGGATCCCGATACTCGAGGACATCGACACACGGGCGCTTGTTCGGCACCTGCGCGAGCAAGGGGCGCTGCGCGGAGTCCTGTCGTCGCTCGACGCCAGCGTCGACGAGCTCGTTGACAAGGCCCGGTCGGCACCGTGCATGGAAGGGCGCGACCTGGCTACCGGAGTCTCGACTAAGTCACCCTACACATGGACAGAGGGCACGCCAGACTGGCTGCAGTCCGCGGACCCGGTGGAACTGCCGGAGCGGCGGTTCCACGTGGTCGCGTACGACTTCGGCATCAAGCGCAACATCCTCCGTCAGCTCGCCGGCATCGGTGCCACGATCACGGTCGTTCCGTGCGGCACCGCCGCCGCCGAGGTCCTTGCCTGCAATCCGGACGGCATCTTCGTGTCCAACGGACCCGGCGATCCAGAGCCTTTGGACGCGGCGGCGGCCGAGCTCCGTGGTCTGGCAGGGCGCGTGCCGATCTTCGGCATCTGCCTGGGACTGCAGGTGCTCGGACAGGCGCTTGGCGGCAGGACCTACAAGCTCAAGTTCGGCCACCACGGCTGCAACCACCCCGTGCTGAACCGTCTCTCCAGCAAGGTCGAGATCACCTCGCAGAACCACGGATTCGCGCTGGATCCGGACTCTCTGGACGCCTCGTCGATCGACCTGACGCACGTGAACCTGAACGACGGCACCGTAGAGGGCATTCGGAGCCGCAGGGATCCGTTGTTCTGTGTCCAGTACCACCCCGAGGCCGCGCCTGGGCCGCATGACTCCCACTACCTCTTCGAGGAGTTCCGCCAGCTGATGGAGGTCTGGCGCAAGCCCTGACCGGGGCACGTTCCGCACGATGCCGAAACGCACCGACATCGAGAAGATCATGATCGTGGGCTCCGGTCCCATCGTGATTGGGCAGGCCTGCGAATTCGACTATTCAGGCACTCAGGCGTGCAAGGCCCTGCGAGCCGAGGGCTACGAGACCATCCTCGTAAACTCCAACCCGGCCACGATCATGACCGACCCGGAGCTGGCGGGTCGCACGTACATCGAGCCGCTGACGACGGACTACCTCCGCTCGATCATCGAGTGTGAGCGCCCGCAAGCGCTGCTGTCGACCGTCGGCGGTCAAACCGGACTCAACGCCTCCGTCGCCCTGGCCGAAGCCGGTGTGCTCGAGGAGTTCGACGTCGAGCTGATCGGCGCCAACCTCGAAGCGATCAAGAGAGCCGAGGACCGGCAGGAGTTCAAGGCGGCGATGACCGAGATCGGCTTGGAGGTGCCGCGGTCACTGCTTGTCTCCGCCGTGGCAGCCGGTCTGGAGTTCGCTGCGTCCGTTGGCTACCCGGTGGTGTTGCGGCCGAGCTTCACCTTGGGCGGCACGGGAGGCGGCCTCGCCTACAACGCCGACGAGATGCACACGCTGTTGCGCCGCGGCCTCGAACTGTCGCCGGTCCACGAGGTGCTGGTCGAGGAGAGTGTGCTCGGTTGGAAGGAGTTCGAGATGGAGGTCGTGCGGGACCTGGCCGACAACGCGATCATCATCTGCTCCATCGAGAACTTCGACATGATGGGCGTCCACACGGGCGACTCGATCACAGTGGCGCCCGCCCAGACCCTCACAGACCGCGAGTACCAGCGCATGCGCGACGCGTCGCTCGCGTGCCTGCGAAAGATTGGCGTTGACACGGGCGGATCGAACGTGCAGTTCTCGGTCCATCCTGAGACGGGCCGGATGCTGATCATCGAGATGAACCCGCGCGTCTCGCGCAGCTCGGCTCTCGCGTCGAAGGCGACCGGATTCCCGATCGCCAAGATTGCGGCCAAGCTGGCCGTGGGGATGCGCTTGGACGAGATTCCCAACGACATCACCCGCAAGACGCCGGCGAGCTTCGAGCCGAGTATCGACTACGTCGTCGTCAAGGTGCCCAAGTGGCAGTTCGAGAAGTTCCCGGGCAGCGAACCGGTCCTCGGCGTCCAGATGAAGTCGATCGGCGAGGTGATGGCGATCGGCTCCACGTTCAAGCACGCCTTGTGGAAGGCCATCCGCTCGCTCGAGACCGGCAGAAAGTCGGGCACCGACGTCTACAACGCCGATCTGATCCCGAAGCGCCTGATCACCCCCAATCCGGATCGGCTCAACTACATTCGCTACGCCCTGAAGCAGGGGTTCTCGGTTGACGAAGTGCAGGAAATGACCGACATCGACCCGTGGTTCCTCGCTCAGGTCAAGACGGTTACCGACCTGCAAGAGGATCTCGCCACGACCAGCCTTGAAGATGTCAGTCCCGACATGCTCCGCCAGGCCAAGCGCTACGGTCTCTCGGACAACCGCATCGCGCGCCTCTGGAACGAGACCGAGACCGCCGTCCGCAACCACCGCAAGGAGTGGGGCATCCGGGCGGCCTTCAAACGCGTCGACACCTGCGCCGCCGAGTTCGAGAGCTTCACGCCCTACATGTACTCGGTCTACGAGGACGAGTGCGAGGCGGATCCCGTGGCGGTTCCCAAGGTCATGATCCTCGGCTCGGGTCCGAACCGGATCGGCCAGGGCATTGAGTTCGACTACTGCTGCTGCCACGCATCGTTTGCCCTGCAGGACTTCGGCTACGAGGCCATCATGGTGAACTGCAACCCCGAAACCGTGTCGACCGACTACGACACCAGCGACCGCCTGTATTTTGAGCCGCTGACGCTCGAGAACGTCCTCAACATCTGCGACGTCGAGAAGCCCGACGGCGTCATCGTGCAGTTCGGAGGGCAGACGCCGCTGACGCTTTCGCTGCCGCTCAAGGCTCATGACGTGCCGATCGTCGGCACCGATCCGGAGTCCATCGACCTGGCGGAGGATCGGGATCGCTTCGGCAGACTACTCAACGAGCTAGACATTCCGCAGCCAGCGGGCCGCACCGCGACTACGCCGGATGGCGCAATCGAGGCGGCAGCGCAGATCGGGTACCCCGTCTTAGTGCGACCCAGCTACGTGCTCGGGGGAAGGGCGATGGTGATCGCCTACGATGCCGCCACGGTTGAGAGCTATATGCGGGATGCTGTCGTGTACTCGCAGGATCGTCCGATCCTGATCGACAAGTTCCTCGAGAACGCGATTGAGGTCGACGTAGACGCCCTCTGCGATGGCCGTGATGTCTTGATCGGCGGCATCATGGAGCACATCGAGGAAGCAGGTGTTCACTCTGGCGACAGCTCCTGCGTGCTGCCGTCCCAGACGATACCGGAGGACACGCTCGAGGTCATCGCCAGGTACACCACTCGCCTAGCCAAGGCACTGAACGTTATCGGACTGGTGAACGTTCAGTACGCCATCCACCGGGGCAAGGTCTACGTCATCGAGGTCAATCCACGCGCGTCACGCACAGTCCCATTCGTTAGCAAAGCGACCGGCGTGCCACTCGCCAAGATCGCCGTGCACCTGATGATGGGCCGCAGGCTCTCGGACTTCGACCTCAGCTCGGGCGTGCTGCAGACGCACGAAGTCTGTGTGAAGTCGCCGGTGTTCCCATTCAACAAATTCACTGGTGTCGACCCGCTCCTGGGCCCCGAAATGCGGTCCACGGGCGAGGTGATGGGCATTGGAGCGACGTTCGGCGAGGCGTTTGCGAAGGCGCAGCTGAGCGCTGGGCAGAGCCTGCCCGACAGCGGAGCCGTGTTCATCAGCGTCAACTCCCGCCAGATCGGCGAGGGCCTCGAAATGGCCCAGAAGTGCGCCGACCTCGGCTTTCGGATCTACGCGACGCGAGGCACCGCCTCCACGCTGCGCTCGATGGGTCTTCAATGCCAGACCGTCATGAAGGTCAACGAGGGGCGGCCCAACGCCTTGGACCTGATCGCGAACCGTAGCATTGACTTGATCATCAACACGCCTGCCGGACCGTACGCCTTCGATGACGAGAAGAGAATCCGAGCGGCCGCAATCCTGCACGGCATCCCGAGCCTGACGACGTTGAACGCGGCGAAGGCCGCGGTAAATGGCATCGCCGCCCGACGTGAGGATGCCGCTGGCGTGTGCGCCCTGCAGGATCTGTACGACGCTTTCGGACCGGTTCACAAAGCGCCAGTTTTCATGGGCCCGAGCGACGACTCGCAATCACACTAGCTGAGACTGGAACGACAGCCAGCTGTGCATCGTCTTCGCGATCAGGACTCGGCTTTAGGGTGGGGCCTGCAAGGCTGCTGTGCGCCAATGACACACCTGCCCGGAAGGTCTAGTCCGGCGCGGATGCAGATGCTGCTGAGCATCGCCAGTAGCGCCCGCCACGGTCCTTTAGGCACGCCCATCGTGGGAGTCCACCCACCCTACGACCGCATCTGACGCCGGCCTCGACGGCCGGTGGGGCAGGCTGGAAGCCAAACCTACAATGGTTTCCTATGCCGACGATCCGGCGGGCTCTCCTAAGCGTCACGAACAAGGAAGGCGTAGTCGCCTTCGCCCGCCAGCTGAGTGCGTGCGGCATCGAACTGGTGTCCACCGGAGGCACAGCTCGCGTGCTGCGCGAGGCAGGCCTTGCCGTTCAGGACGTTGCTGACCTGACGGGCTTTCCGGAGATGCTGGATGGCAGGGTGAAGAGCCTGCATCCCCGGATAGCTGGCGGCATCCTTGCGATCCGTTCGAAACACCAGCACGTCGACGCCGTGGAGAGCCATGGGATTCCCTGGATCGACATGGTGGTCGTCAATCTCTACGCGTTTGAGGCCACAGCGGCGCGCGAAGGCGCGACGTTTGACGAACTGATCGAGAACATCGACATCGGCGGTCCGACCCTCATCCGTGCGGCCGCCAAGAACTTTCGAGACGTCGTCGTGGTCACCAGCCCGTCCGACTACGCCGCCATCGGTGCCGAACTGACCACTGGCGGATCGGTGTCCATGGAGACCAGGTGGAGACTAGCCCGCAAGGCCTTCGAAGCGACGGCCGCTTACGACCGGGCGATCGCAGGCACCCTCCGCCCGCTCGCGGAGGGCCAGGCACCAGGTGATCCCGCATCGACTGGTCTGCCCGACGTGCTGGATCTCAGGGTACCCCTGAAGCAAGCCCTTCGCTATGGCGAGAATCCCCACCAACAAGCCGCACTCTATGCGGACGGCACCAATGGCATTGCCGGCGCCCGACAGCTGCATGGCAAGGCGCTGTCGTACAACAACCTCGTTGACATGGACGCCGCCTGCCAGCTCGCCTCGGAGTTTGATCGGCCGGCCGTGGCCATCATCAAGCACACCAACCCATGCGGCTGCGCGGAAGCGGACACCCTCGCCGAAGCCTACGACAAGGCCTTGGAGTGCGATCCCATCTCGGCGTTCGGTTCCGTGATCGCCACGAGCAGCGTCATCGACCTCAAGACAGCCGCGGCGATGTCGTCCCTTTTCATCGAGGCTGTGGCCGCACCCGGTTTCGAACCCGCTGCCGTGGAGCGCCTGTCGCGGAAGCGCAACATACGGCTCGTTGAACTGGGACCCATGCCGGCGTCGGTCGTAGTCCGGAGCATCACGGGCGGGTTCCTCATACAGGCCGAGGACCGGGCCGAAACAAGCCCAGACGGGTTCGAAGTTGTGACAGATCGTGCTCCGACCGTGACGGAGGCCGAGGCCCTGCGGTTCGCCTGGAAGGTGGTCAAGCACGTCAAGTCCAACGCCATCCTTTACGCGCGTGCCGGCCAGACTGTGGGCGTCGGGGCAGGGCAGATGAGCCGGGTCGATGCCGCTCGGCTCGGAGCCACCAAGGCCGTTCTGTCCTTGGAGGGCACGGTGGTCGGATCGGACGCCTTCTTCCCGTTCTCCGACGGCATCGAGGAGATTGCAAGTCACGGCGCGACGGCGGTCATCCAGCCGGGTGGCTCCAGGCGAGACTCCGAGGCGATCGAAGCGGCGAATCGGTTGGGCCTAGCCATGGTGATGACCGGCGTGCGGCACTTCCGCCATTGACCCCAGTCCCACGTGACGTCCGACGGCGCTCCCCACGTCTCGATGAAGTGACCTTCAAGCGCACTCTCGGCCTGGCAGCTGCGAGCGTCACTCTTGCTGTTGCCCCTGGCTGCGGCCCCTCCGACACAGGTCCGTTGGACCCTCTGGCCGCTCTCTCAACCCTGCGCGTCGCAGATGGGTTCCGCGTCGATCTCTTCGCCGCCGAGCCTGATGTCGTGGATCCCGTCGAGGTCGCGTTCGATGAGTTTGGGGGTCTCTATGTCGCCGAACTACTGGACAATCCCGACGACCCCCGACCCGGTGATCCACCCCGGAGTCGCATCAAGTACTTGGAGGACACGGACGGAGACGGCACTGCGGATCGATCGACGTTGTTTGCGGACAGACTTCTGGGAGTCGAAGGTCTCGCTCCCTGGCAGGGCGGGATCGTCGTCACCGCCGCACCGGACATCCTGTACCTGAAAGACGATGACGGCGACCGCAGAGCCGACAGACGTGAGGTGCTCTACACGGGGTTCGGGCCTGCGCACGTGGAGGCTCGGATCAGCAACCCGAGACTTGGCCTCGACAACTGGTTCTACGTCGTCAACTTCCGGCAGCCCGGTGAGGTCTTCGCTCCGGACCAACCTGGTTCGCGGCGCCTGAACGTGCGTAATCGCGAATTTCGCTTCCATCCGATGCGCGGCCTCGCGGAAACAGCTCCGGGCCGAACCCAGTTCGGACAGTCGGCAAACCAATGGGGCCACTGGTTTGGTGCGCACAACACCGTGCACCTGCGCCACACTGTGTTCCCGCCGCGCTACCAGGATCGCAACCCAATGCTCGGACTCGAGAGCGTGGCACAGGACATATCGGACCATGGCCGGCCAGCCGCGAGGGTCTACCCGTTGAGCCAGCCCGAGCGGTGGAGAGTGGAGCGCACAGACGCTCGCACGCGTCGCTACGAGCAGACGCAGCCTGGACGCGTGGAACGGCTGGAGGGCTACTTCACCGCTGCTGCGGGCACGACCGTATATCTGGGAGACACATTCCCCCACCCGCTCTATGGGGCCGCATTCGTTGGCGACGGCAACGGCAATCTCGTGCACGTTGACGTGCTGCGGCCAGAAGGCGCTACGTATGTGGCGAGCCGCTGGCCAGAAAATGGCGAGTTTCTGGCATCGACGGACAACTGGTTCCGGCCCATCAACTTCGCGAACGGTCCCGACGGCAACCTCTACGTCGTTGACTACTACAGGCAGTACCTTGAACATCCCGACTTCATCCCGGAGTCGATCAAACGGCGCCTAGGCATGGACTTTAGGGCGGGTGACACGATGGGCCGGATCTACCGGGTCTCACCTGCCGTCTCTTCACACTCCGAACCGTCCGATCTTCCAGGGGATGCCTCGCCACCGGAACTTGTGAAGATGCTGGGACATCCGAACGGCTGGTACCGTCGCACGGCTCAGCGCCTACTTGTTGAACGCCGGGCCGTGGACGTGGCGGACGCCGTGCGCGAAACTGCCGTCAGCGGAGCGCACGCAGAGGCACGGCTTCACGCGCTCTGGACGCTTGAAGGCATTGGCGAGATTGACTACGACACCATTCGAGCTGCCCTCAAGGACGAGCACCACGCGGTCCGGGAGAGCGCTTTGCGGCTTGCGGAGTCGGACATCGACACGTTCTCTGGAGAGATTCTGGCGGCACTGCAAGACCCCGCTCCGCGGGTTGCATTCCAGGCAACCCTGATGGCAGGCAGCCTTGATGTGGATGCAGGGGTCGTTTCGTCGCTGGCCGCTATCCTGGACCAGTTTCCGGACGACTCCTGGTTCCATGAGGCCGTGCTGTGCGCACCCGCATCGTTGGCTCTGCCAGTACTGCGCACCCTTGCTCGGACGAGTCCGAGGTTCTTCGAGGACTTGTCCGGGTCACGGCTTACGTACTTGCGTCGAGCAGCGCGGATCGTGGGTGCGGTGCGGGTTCCGAGTCAGGTCATCGAACTCCTGAGACTCGTTTCAAGCCCTGAACTTTTGGGCAAGGCTCAGGGACGCATAGCTGCGCTGGAGGGTCTCGAAGTAGGACTCGGATTGCAGCCTGACCGTCGGCTGCCCTCTTCCTTGTCATTGCTGCCTCTGGACCGGCTGCTTGGCGATCCGTCGCCCGCCGTCCAAAGTGCGTCGGCGGCTGTGGCGCGGTACTTCGACCTTGAGGCTCGTGCATCGAAACTGACTCGCACCGCTTTGGATAGCCGGTCGACCCTCGTGTCCAGATTGAGCTCGATCCGTATGCTGGCTGCCTGCAACTACCACGATGTCGAGCCCGCCCTGCGATCCCTTGTCGCCGACTCGTCCAACGCTGAGGTGCAGACCGCAGCCGTCCGCTCGCTTGCGAGCTTCGAGCGTCCAGAGGCCGCTGACGCCCTTGTCGCTGCGTGGCCTTCCTACACTCCCGCTGTCGGTTCGCTGGTTGCGGACGCACTGATCCGGAGGGACCTGTTCGCCAAGGCCTTTGTGGACGCCCTTGGCTCGGGCCGCATCGATGCGAGCACTGTCGAGCCCGTCAGTCGGATTCGGCTCAGCCAGCATCCGAATGGCTCGGTGCGGGCTGCTGCACGAAGCGTTCCCGTAAATGTCGGCGAGCGGGACCACGTCGTCGCACGCTATTTCAGTGCACTCGATCTGGATGCCAAACCGAAGCGAGGAGAGGCAGTCTTCGACCGGGAATGCTCCCGTTGTCACCGAGCTAACGCGTCGCGTGGCCGTATCGGTCCAGACCTTTCCGGGGTCAGCAACCGCGGACGGGAGGATCTCCTCACGAGCATCCTCGATCCAAGCTACGCAATCGAGGACCGTTATAGGAACTGGCTGCTCTCGACCAAGGACGGGAGGTTCGTGGACGGTATTCTCGTCGCCGAGACGGGTGCCAGCGTGACGCTGCGCGGTGAGCAGGAGAACATCGTCGTACTCAAGGAGGACGTCTCGGAACTGCGCCCCTCGACCGTGTCCCTCATGCCTGAGGGGTTGGAAGAGGCAATCGGCCTCCAAGACATGGCCGACCTGATCGCCTACTTGCAGGCCGGACTGTAGTCCGACGCTCATTCGGCTGCTGAAGGTGCGGCATCTTCGGTTGCCCGCAACAGCTCTCGCCGGCGGAGATCGCCGAGCTGGCGGTGGTCGGCAGCCGGAGGCGGGACGAGGACAGGGATCTGCGAGTGGACCTACGCAGGCTGCGACAGGAAGCAGCGGGTGATCTCTGGCATCCACCAGGTGGACGAGGAAGTCGACCGCCAGCTAGCCCATGTTTGCCACCCCATTTCACAAGTCGTTTGCAATGAGAGCATTGCGGTCGCCGAATCAGGCGTGTGGCACTGCATTCCGTGCATTTTCCCTTCGTCGTCTGGGCTGGACGACCAGCTTGCGGACCCCGCCCGGCGAGGCGTCCACGCCCAGCCGCTCGTGGATCGCCCGCTGCCAGGACTCGGCCTGCGTCGCCCTATTGCGCGCGTGCAGCATGCGTCCGTCCGCCTGGCGGAAGACCGCGGTCACCCGCCGCTGGCCCGCCAGGCGACGGCGCAGCGTTGTCCAGCGGGCCGTCTCCCCGCCCGCCCGCAGGCGCTGCCGGACCACCGGGACCAGCTGGCAGGCGAGCACCGACAGGCACAGGTGGCCCGCGCCGCGCGGGCTTGCGGTGGTGGATCGGGCGCGGTCCCAGTGCGCTCCCGAGGGAGCGGAGGGCGGCCTCCAGGTCGGTCCGCGTCACGCAGCTGCGCCACAGCCGCTCGGCGTCCCAGCCGACGCTGTTGGTGCGCAGGCCGTGGACTCCGGGATGGGTTGCCCCGCTGCCCTCCTCGAGACGCTCGCCCGCTCCTTCTCGGCGCACTGCTCCGACGCACAGTGCAGGCGTGTCTCGCCGTTTCCGTCGGTCTCGTCGAAGACGCGCCGCCGCTCGCGCAGTCAGGCGACGTTCTCCTCCGTGGCGAGACCCCTGTCGAGCACGACGGCCGCCTCCGGCGGCCCGTCCCCGCGCGGCAGGGCGAAGTGGCGGCCGAGGTTGCGCAGGGCGCGCTGGCGCACCCTGGAGCCGCAGCGGACGGAGCGGACGAGGCGCTGGGTGAAGTGGGGCTCCTGGCCCCTGGCGCAGGGACGGGTGGGGGTCTGGCGGACGAACAGGCTCCGATGGGAGCAGGCCCTGGGGCGGAAGTCGGGAAATTGCAAGCTGCCATGGCACTGCATTGGGGGCTTCAGGGAGGCCGGCCATTGCAAGCCAACGACTTGCGGCGCAAAACACGCTGAATTCGGCCAGAATCGCTACTCGCCTGGTGAACTTGGGCTAGCGTTTCGCACCGCGACGTGGGACGGTCGAGGGAAGCCCTCCTCCTAGGCTTCTGTGACCACGTCGTCGAGGTCGCATAGCGCGAAGTGCAGATCATTAGGCACTGGAGGTTCGACCGGCGTCAGCGTAGTCATGGCAGGTTGTGGAAGGCTTGTAGCGAAAACTTCTCCGCGAGCGCCCGGCAGACCAGCAGGTCGCTGTTCCATTCGCGGACGACTTCGCTCGAATCGATGTAGAGCTTCAGGCTGATGCCCACCGCCCTATACGGAGCACAGGGCACCGTTCGGAGATAGGCCTCCGCCTTCGTCGCGCATCTGCCGGCAGTCAACGGTAGTTGAAGCGCAGGTTCGGCAAGCACGACCCGCTCCGAGTACTGGCATTCGCCGGCCCGGATGTCTACGACCGCAATCGAGTGGCTCAGCCTTCGGTGTGCACCAGCACGTCGCCGCCCACGTCCAGGTCGCGCGCCGCTGGCGTGATAATCGTGTGCTTCGCGACGTAGATTTTCGCGCCACCGTGGATCGCCTTCCGTACGTCGTTCTCGCAGACGAACCGCACCGGACGGATGACCGGAGCTGGTGGCGCTGGGTCGGGCATGGCCGGTGCCTTTGTCGGTTGTGGCCTGGCGGGCGTCGGTGCGCTTCTACCCGCCAGGAATCGATCGACCACAGCAGCCGTCGAAGAACCCGAGGATGTCGGGCGGGCGCTCGCTTGGGACAGTGCCCCACGCTGAGCTAAGTACCTGTCCACGCGTGCGGCCACCGACTCGGGTCCGTGCCCGCTAGTGTTCGCTGGTGTTGTGAAGTCGCCGCCACTCGATGCGGATGCAAAGTATCTCTTGGCCTCCTCGCTCGTGAAGGCCTCCTCGGCGGGTCGGAGCCAGCGTGCGATGCGCTTGACGTGCACCAGATGCATTGGGCCGACGTTGTCCCCAGTCGAATTGCCGGCGATAGCCCCGCATCCGAGGGTCATGGAGGGGAAAATGCCCGTCGTTATGCCCGTGGACCCCTGCGGGGCCGAGGTGTTGACGAGTACGCGGAACGCGGGTGCGCGCCGACCGTACTCCCGGATCTTGGCGTCGTCCTCCGAATAGATCACGCACGTGTGGCCGCGACCACCGAAGTTGAGGACGGAGACGCAGGCATCGACCGCCTCTTCGAAGCTGTCCACGAAGTGCACGGAGAGAACAGGCGACAGCTTCTCCGCCGACATCGGGTGCTCCCGACCGACTCCATCAATCTCGAGGGCCAGGATGCGGGCAGAGTCAGGAACGTCGAATCCGCTCAGTTGCCCGAGTCTCTGAGGCGACTGACCGACGCAGTCGGCTTGGATGCGGAAGGTCGGCGTGAAGAGCTTCGCAGCCAGCTTCCTGCCGTCCGACTCGCTGCAGACATGCGCACCGTTGGCCTTCAGCGCTGCCCACACGCGGTCGCGATGGCGGCGGTTGACGACCAGCGTCTGCTCGCTTGAGCATACGGTGCCGAAGTCGAACGACTTGCCGTCGACGACCATGGCTACGGCCTTCTCGATGTCTGCTGTGTCGTCCAGCAGCACCGGGACATTGCCCGCTCCGACGCCGAGCGCCGGCTTGCCGCTCGAGTACGCGGCCCTAACGATGCCGGCACCGCCGGTGGAGAGGATGATGCCAGTCCGTCGATGGCGCATCATCTCGTTCGTGCCAGCCATGGTCGCTTCGTTGACGCACTGGATCAGGCCTGCGGGTGCTCCTGCCCGTTCCGCGGCCTCGGCAAGGAGCCGTACCGACTCGCAGGTGCAGCGACGAGCTCGCGGATGCGGGCTGCAGACAATCCCGTTGCCGGCCTTGACCGCAATCAGGCACTTGAAGAACGCCGTGGAGGTAGGGTTCGTCGTGGGCAGCACCGCCGCCACGACTCCAACCGGCACGGCGATCTCAGTGATACCGTCGTCCGGCCTCTCGGCAATGACGCCGACGGTCTTCAGCGGCGCGATCTTCTGGTACAGAAGGTCCGAGTTCAGGAGGTTCTTGGCGATCTTGTCTTTGACATTGCCGTAGCCCGTCTCCTCGACCGCCATCTTGGCGAGATCCACCGAGTGGGCTCTCGCCGTCGTCGCCATTGCCGCGACGATGCTGTCTACCTGTTCCTGGCTGTAGCTCGCAAACGTCTGCGAGGCTTCATAGGCGGCTTGGACCTTGGTGCGAACCTCCTGGATGGATCGCAGGTCCTGGTCTTCGATCATTGCGGGCCGCTAGCCGTCAGCGCCGTCGGGGAGGGTCGGCTCGACATCTTCGTATGGCGCGGGGATCACGTGCACGCTGAGCAGTTCGCCCAGGCGCCGTGCGGCCGCCGCGCCCGCGTCGGTCGCGGCTTTGACCGCTCCGATATCGCCGCGACACGTTACTGTCACGTAGCCCGCGCCGATCAGGCGCCGCCCTTCCAAAGTGACGCTGGCCGCCTTGACCATGGCGTCCGCCGCCTCGATGGACGCGATCAGGCCCTTGGTCTCGATCATGCCGAGTGCTTGCATGGAGTCAGGCCCTAAGTGGCCTGAGACGCTCACCGTATCACAGCCGCCGAAATCCCTTCAATCGACCGGTCAAGGGGTCGAACCACGGTCTCCGCAGCGATTGAGAACGTGCGGCTGGCCGTGCGGCCGCCGGAGGGCTATGCAGGGCGGAAGACGATGCAGACCGGGGCGTCGATCGAGATGGTGGACTGTAGAGCGGCGGGGACGCCGGAGTCGGGGTCGATGCGGAACACGTTGATATCGTCAGAGTTCTGATTCGCAACCAGCAGAAACTTTCCGCTCGGGTCGAGGGTGAAGAACCGGGGCCAGTCACCACCGGTCGGCACATGCGCGACTTCCTCGAGTGCGCCGCTCTCGGAATCGATCGAGAATACCGTGATCGAGTTGTGTCCGCGGTTTGAGCCGTACAGCCAGCGGCCAGATTCGTCGATCATGATTTCCGCGGTGTAGCTCTCGCCGTCGTAGCCCTCCGGCAGGGTTGAGACCGTCTCATGCGGCTCGAGCGCGCCCGTTGCGGCGTCGTAGGTGAATCGCGTCACGGTGGATGCGAGTTCGTTGATCACGTAGGCGAAGTTCCCGTTCGGGTGGAACGCGAGGTGCCTTGGCCCGGCGCCTGGCGGAACGCTGGCCGATGCCGGATCGTTGGGCGCGAGCGACGCCGTGGGGGGATCCACGCTGTAGACCATGACCTTGTCGATGCCGAGGTCGCAGAAGAACGCGAAGCGCGCGTCCGCGGAGAAGTTCGCCGAATGGGCGTGCGGCCCCGCCTGTCGGTCGTGGCTGCCGGACCCTTCGTGCTGGTACACAGACCGCGCTCCGCCGAGTCGTCCGTCCTCTTCAATTGGGAACGACGCGACCGTGCCGCTCTTGTAGTTCGCTGCGATCACCATGCTGCCGCTCTGATCGACGTTCAGATGGCACGGCCAGCCCCCCTTGGAAGAGACCTCGTTCAGCCGCTCCAGATCTCCCGACTCCACATCGATGCGAAACGCCGACACCGACCCACTGCCCGCGTCGTCGAAGTCATCCGTCTCCGAGACGGCGTATAGATTCGGCTCACTAGGATGTAGGGCCAGAAACGACGGCTCACGCACGTCCGCGGCGAGGTCCAGCGGTTGGCTGTGGCCTGTGGCCGGGTCGAAGCGGAATCCATAGATTCCCGCGCTGGTGTCCTTGGTGTAGGTGCCGACGTACATCAGCATGCCGGATTCGGAAGAGGGTTCTGACATGGAAGTCTCACTGGTGCAGGCACTCAGCATCGCCAGTGCCAGCATCGCCAAGGCCACGGGCGCGGCACCACGCCCGGTACGAATGGATTTCGAGAGGCTCACGCCGCGACACCTCCGGCATAGGCTGTGGAGCGCGTTGGCAGTGGGATCTGCGCTGCAACGTATGACGGTGGCAGAAGCAAGGGTACCGTCATCGCGCTGAGCGTCACGGTCACAGGCAGGTGGCCTGCTACCTCGCCGTCCAGCTGGACCGGCACGTCTTGGCCGTTCGCCGCCACCACCTCGATCTTGTCGCATTGGAACCGCCGAATGCCCGGCCAGCGCAGCGTTGGCGATGCGGCAACGGCAAGCAGGTAGCCACCGAACCTGGTTGCGCTTGCACCGGGAAACTGGGCAACCTCGAACTGCGGCGCCAGCAGGCTGGCACCGGGAGTCAGTACGAGACCTCCACCGTATCGCCGGGATTTCGACACAACCACAAGAGCGCTCTCCGCGCTCGATGCCGCCTCGTTGGAGCATCCGTCCACCCGCAGGCTTGGAAGCCGTTGAAACACCTGCGCCGCTCCCTCCATCCAGTATGCGAACACCCCTAGACGGCGCTTGACCGGCGCCGCTACGCGCGACGCGATCGCGGCGTCGAGCCCTGCACCGCACATCAACAGGAAATAGCGGGTATCACCACCGGAGAACCGCGCCGCACCGAGGCGCACAGACTCCACCGCGAGATCCTGTGCCATTGTGGCCACTGACACGGGATCGGCGGGTAGGTCAAGTTCGTTGACCAAGACGTTTGCGGTCCCGCCTGGCAGGACCAGCAGAGCTGTTGCGTGCGAACCCGCAAGGCCCTGGACGCACTCGTTGACGGTGCCGTCCCCTCCGTACAAGGCCACCAGCTCGCAGCCCTCCCGAGCCGCCTCGCCAGCGAGCTCCGAGGCGTGGCCCTCGGCCTCGGTGCGCCGCACGGTGACCGTGTCCGAACTCCTCAGAAGGGCATCTCTAACCGCCTCGACCCGAGACGGCTCGATGCCGCCTCCGGAGGCTGGATTGTAGATGAGCACTGTCCGGTGCAAGCGCCCCATCACCCCTATAATAGGGCCGATGGGGCCGGTCGGCGCGCCGTCTCAGACGCTCGAGACAGCCCGCCAGCGCACGGAGCGACTGCGTACTGAGATTCGCCGCCACGAGCGGCTCTACTACGTCGAAGACAGCCCGGAGATCGACGACGCCGAGTTCGATCTCCTCATGCGCGAGCTCCAGGCTCTCGAAGCCGCGCATCCCGACTTGGTTGTTCCGGACTCGCCCACGCAGCGGGTGGGCGGTACGCCAAGGGAGGGGGCCGAGAAGGCAGCCCATTCGTCGGCGCTCCTCAGCCTCGACAACGCCTTCAACGACGATGAACTGCGTGAGTTCGATCGCAGGGCCAGGGAGCTACTCGGGGTCGAAGCGATCGACTACGTTGGGGAGTTCAAGTTCGACGGGGTGTCGCTGGCGGTCCGGTATGCGAACGGACAGCAGGACCTGGCGCTGACGCGGGGCGACGGACAGGTCGGCGAGGTGGTCACGCCGAACGCACGGACGATCCGATCGCTGCCGCTGTCGCTCCCCGCGGAGAGCCTCCGCGCGGCCGGTGTGCCGCCGGACTTTGAGGTCCGGGGTGAAGTCGTCATGCCGACGGCGTCGTTCGACTCCCTGAACGCCGAGATCGCCCGAAGCAACGCAGAAGCGCGGGCGGCCAACGCCGCGGCTGGCAAGCGGAAGGTCGCGGAGAAGCCCCCTCTCGCGAATCCGCGCAACGTCGCCGCAGGGACGCTGCGCATGCTCGATGCCCGCGTCACGGCGCAGCGCCGCTTGGACTTTCTCGCATACGGCCTGCTTGCCGGTGGCGAGGAGGTGTTCGAGTCACATTGGAACGCTCTGGCAGCGCTCGAGATGCTTGGGTTCAAGGTGGATCGAAGGAGGTCCCGGCTCCAGGGTGTCGATGCCTTGATGGAGTTTCGCGACCGGCGCTTGGCGCAGCGCGACTCGATTCCGTTTGCGATCGACGGGCTGGTGTTCAAGGTCGATCAGGCAGCTTTGCGTCGCCGACTTGGCTCCACGGGCAAGGCCCCACGCTGGGCGATCGCTTCCAAGCCAGAGGCCGAGCAGGTTGTGACTGTCGTGGAGGACATCGACGTGCAGGTCGGCCGCACCGGAGCGATCACCCCGAGAGCGCGGTTGCGACCGGTGCCTGTGGGCGGTGTGACAGTTGCCCGTGCCACACTCCACAACGCCGACGAAATCGAGCGGCTCGGACTCATGATTGGCGACGAGGTGCTGCTGGCGCGCAGCGGCGACGTCATCCCGAAGGTGGTTCGGGTGATCCGGGAAGGGAAGGGCCGCCGAGCGTTCCAGATGCCCGAACAGTGCCCGGCCTGCGGTTCGGACACAGTGCGCCCGGACGGCGAGGTGGTGGTGCGCTGCGTCAACGTCAGCTGCGAAGCACGTCTCAAGCAGTCCATCCAGCACTTCGCGCACCGCACTGCCATGAACATCGAGGGTCTGGGAGGACGCCTGGTGAGCCAGCTTGTCGATGGAGGGCTGGTGCGCGATCTGGCCGACATCTATGCGCTGTCGCTGGAGGACCTCGCAAGCTTGCGCAAGGACTCGGTTATGACGGAGGAGAGCGCAGCGGATTTGCTTCGGGACATTGAGCGATGGAAGCAGTCGGCCGACTTTGGTCAGATCCTGACGGCGTTGGTCGAGGGTGTTGGCCCCAAGAGTGCTGCGGCCATGACGAGGAGGTTCTCGGACCTTGGAGAACTGGCTGCGACGCCCGAGAGCGAAGTGCCGAACCTCAAGGGGGCGGGGTCGCGCACCCTCTCGTCGGCTCGCTCATTTGTCACAAGCGACGCCGGTCGTCGGTTGCTGGTGAGTCTCGACCAGGTCGGGGTTGCGGCGGCTGCGAACGTCCCCGAATCGACATCCACAGCGGAGGCCAAAGAGCAGGGTCCAGCTGCCGAACTCCTGCTCCGGCGAATCGCGAGGGTGATGCGTAGCGCAGGAGTAGCCGGTCTGGGCGACAAGCTAATCGACGATCTCGTGGAGGCTGGTGCCGTGACGGGTCCGCAGGATCTGTTTCAGCTTGCGTCGCAGGATCTGGTTGGGCGAGGCGCGACCAGGCTCGGGAAGAAGTCCGCGCAGTCGATTCTGGATAGCGTCGCCCGATCCAAGGAGGCATCGCTGGCTTCGCTTCTCTTCGGTCTGGGAATCCGGTACGTCGGGGACGGCACGGCTTCGTTACTGGCCGCCTACTCCCGAAGTTTGGATCGCATCGCGGACGCGTCGCTTGACGAATTGGAGGAGATCGAGGGCGTCGGGCCCCAGATCGCTGCATCCGTCTGCGAGTTCTTCGAGGATTCTCGGAACAGGGAACTGATTGGACGGCTCAAGGCCGTCGGCCTGCGCTGCGAGGAGAGCTGGCCCGACGCCCCCACGAGCCTGCCATTCGCCGACAAGACGTTCGTGATCACGGGATCGTTGCCAGACTTGTCACGGGACGAGGCCAAGGCGCGCATACGGGCACTGGGGGGCAAGGTGACTGGCTCAGTGAGCAAGAAGACGGACTATCTACTCGCCGGCGAGAGAGCTGGGTCCAAGCGGGCCAAGGCCATCAAGCTCGGAGTCGAGCTCATCGACATGGATCAGATAAGGACCATGGCGGACGGTGCGTGGGACGGCGATGGCTCTGTCGCATCCGAGAAATAGACTGCGACATGCACCCCGTCACTGAGGTACTGCTCGTCTGGCTCCCGATCGTCGCATCGGTCTGGTTCGTCCTGTGGTTCGGCGTGCGTCGCTGGAACGAGGGGTTGTCTCTAATCTCCGTCCTAATCGACCGGAAGTTTCTGACTGTGTTCCTCTACACCGGGGCGCTACTGGCGATATTCCTCAGCTGCGTGCGCTTCTTCTCACTCAGGCCCTGAACGAGGTTGCGGGGTAGTTCCCTGACGGACTAGCTCAGCTCCCATCGTTGTTCTGGGCGTCCGTCGCGTCTTCGCCACTGTCTTGCCCTTCCATCCCTGTTTCGTCGCCACCACTGCCCTGGCCTTCCATTCCTGCATCACCGTCGTCGCTGTCCATCTCCTCGATCGGAGGGGACTCGCAGTGCGCAGCGTCTTCGATGTCGACGGAGATGGTGATTCGGGCGATCGGGTGACGCCAATCGAAGATCTCGGGCGGGAAGCCGCCGCATCCGTGCACGCCACCATGCACATGCACGAATCCCTCGCCCGTGGAACCGACCGAGCAGATGCCGCTGCGCGGTGGTGACGGGCAGGGCGCCGGAATCTGCGAGCAAAGTTCCGTGTTGGCTTCGGACCCAGCGTCCCAGCCCACCACGTCGATCGTCTTGGATCCCGAGCACGGTATCTCCACGCCAGCCAAGGCGATGAATCCGTCATTCGTCATCTCGATCATCGACGCCAGCGAGATCCGCCGGTGGTCGGCATCGAACTCTATGCTCGCGCTAGAGGTCTGGCCGGGGCGGATGAACGCCGAATGCCTTGTAGTGCGAAACACGCTGGACCCTGCACGTGCCCTGTTGAGGAGACCCGACGTGACGCCCTGTTCGGCGAGCCGTGCGAGTTCAGGGGTTGACGGCTGTCCAGGCTGGTACAGCGGCGGGGTGGTTTCGTCGTGCGTGTAGATCGCCATCGGGGTCAGGATCTGGCCCTTGGCCATGTTGGTGACCGTCACCGTGGCAACCAACGGCTCGGGAATCGGCACGGGTTCCGATATGACGATCGGCGTCTGCGCCGCGATCGGAGCCAATCCGACCGACGCAGTTAGCAACAATCCAAACCAACGCACAGAAAGTAGGATACAAAGACCAAGCCGATCAGGTTGGCAGCGTCCGACTCCGGCAGGGAGAGGAGCGCCCTAGCACCCAAGCGATCGCTGGGGTCGCACCCCTCGGCCCCGGCCGAAACGCACGAATCCACAGCCCCACGGCGTTCTCCCATGAGGCGTATGTGCGAGCTCGACTGAGTCAGCGGGCCTAGATGTAGCGGCGATGGACGGCAAGGAGCCGACCTTGGATCTCGACCTGGTCCGCCGGAACGATGATGGGGTCCATCGTAGGGTTGGCGGGCTGTAGGCGCACAAACTGGCCCTCCCGGTAGATCCGCTTCAGGGTGGTCTCTGACCGGTTGACAAGAGCGGCGACGATCTCGCCGTTCTGGGCGTGGTTGGTCCTCTCGAGCAGCACGTAGTCGCCGTCGAGGATGTGGTCGTCCACCATCGACTGTCCGCTGATCTGGAGCGCAAACACCCTGTCCGAGCTAAGAATCGGTGCGAACGAGAGATGCTCGCGGTCCTCAAAGGTCTCGACGGGCGAGCCCGCGGCGATTCTTCCGATGAGTGGGGTCGCCAAGTCCTGTGGCTTGTGGAACGACACCAGCTTGCGCCGGTTGGTCCGGATTTCGTCGTAGTACTTCTGGGTGACCTTGACAGCCCTGCTCCGGTTGAATTCCCGAGTGAGGTATCCCTTCTCCTCGAGGACCTTCATGTAACGGTGCACAGTCGCGACGGACGCGATGCCCATGCCGTTCGCGATCTCCTCGAAGCTTGGACTGTAGTGGTTCTCGGCGATGAACTCCGCGAGGAAGTCCAGCACCTCCTTCTGTCGCTTGGTAAGGTACACTGTTCCGCCTTTCTAGAAGTTTTATTCTATCTCCTACGCAATGTTTTGTCTAGTACCTTGCGCCGATCATTCACTACGAGCCCTGCTGCGCCGTAACACCGTACATCTGGCGACGACGCCTAACTCGCTGACCGGTCAGCGCTGGATGGCTCCTAGGTCTATTGACCTTCGGCTTGGCGGCGGTATCGGTTCGAGGAAGAGATGGTGTAGTTCCGCGCCGGGCCGTTGAATGTGCGCTCGCCCACGATCGCGAGTGCGTCCGCCATGATCAGCTTCGCTTCCTTATCGTCGGGGCTCAGGCGGATGACGTGCCGCACCAACTGCGCGGCCCCCAGCGGGTCGTTACTCTCCATCGCCTGCTTGGCTCTCGCCTTCAGAGCATCCACGCCGCCCACTAGGTCGGCCATGCGCTGCGACTGCTTGGTCGGGCTTTCCCGGTGCAGTTCCAGCGGATCCCCGTTGAACCAGCCGAGATCCTGGGCATACATATCCCGCACCGTTCCTTCCACGGAGCCGTAGTAGTCGCCAAGGTAGTCAAGGTCCGCAAACCGCTCGGGCAACGCGGCGTGTTCGACCAGTTCGTCCGGGGTCATGTACCGCTGCATGCCCTCCACCGTTCGGTCCACCACCCACTTCACCGCGTCGCGGTAGTTCGTCAGGACCTCCTTGGCATCGTTGAGGATCGGGGTCGTGTGGCCGCCCACCACATGCAGGGGGTCCTCGTCGATCATCTTGGAGAGGCTAGCTACCCAGTCGCGCACCGATCGGCGGGCGGTGCCACGCAGCGGATACACGTTCGGCCACGACTGGTAGAAGTTGTCCCCGGCGAACACGATGCGCTTGTCGGGATACCAGACATAGAGCTGGTCGTCCGTTTCGCCGGGCGCCTTCACGAGCTCCAGCCGGATGCCCCCCAATTCGAGCGTCTTGCGATCCTCGGAGAACGTGTGAGTCGGCTTGACCTGTGCGCGAGCACCGGGCGGTGGCCCCCCGGATGGAGCGCCACCCGGCCGGCGGCTTCCATCGACCATCATGTTGCCTGCGGGCCGGCGTGCGGGAGGGATGGCGATCCCGATCCCAATCTTCTGTTCAGGCAGCAGATCGAACCCCTGGGTATTGGACGGGCGCACGCCTCCGGTGAGGCCGTTTCTGCGGTTCAGTGCCGCCTCCGACCCATAGTTCGACCGGGCCCAGATCTGAATGTCCTGTCCCGGCTTCACGAAAGCGGGGGTTCCTCCCGTGTGGTCGCCGTGCCCGTGAGTGAGGACCACGCCCAGGAGGGGCTTGTCCGTGATCTTGGCGAACTCGGCCCGCACCTTCTCCGCGAACGGAGGAGCTTGGCCGGGGTCGACGATGATGATGCCGTCGTCGCCTACGATCATCGAGTTTGCGGTGACCTGGTAGCCGATCGCCGTGTACACGTTCTCGGCGACCTGGATGATCCTTGGCTCGAACATCTTGTTGCGCTCAAGCAGGCGCTCGGTCGCGGGACTCTGTGCCGAGGCGCTTGCGGCGATCAGTACGCCTGCCGTGGCCAGCGATTGCAGTCTGGGCATGAAGAACTCCAGACGATAAGGTATCGAATCGCGCCGAGTCGTTACCCACGGCCACTAGCCCTGACGCAATCTGGTGTGACACCCCAGCATTGGGACCGGGCGGACAGCCATCGCATTGTCGTCGCAGGGGTCCATCGCGACCATCTAGTGCCGGCGCAAGCTACCTCGTAGCGATAAACGCTGAGTGGCTCGGTGCATTTGTTGCCCAGTCCGAGTGCTGCACCACGCCCAGTGCGGCCCGTGGGGTCTCCGAACTGCGCCTCGGGGGGCATCTGCATCCGGCGACCTACGAGGGCCGAGCTGCGCCTGTCCTGTCCCTGGGGCCTTGTCGATAGAATCGGTCCGACATGGACATCGCTGTCGTACAGGAGCAGCTGCAGGCGCACCACCTAGATGGCTGGCTGCTATTCGACCACCACGTTCGGGATCCGATCGCCTATCGCGTACTGGGCCTCGACGCGAGTGGCCACGTCTCGCGGCGCTGGTACTACTGGATACCTGCCCGGGGGGAGCCCGCCAAACTAGTCCACGCGATTGAAGGCGCCCGCCTTGACTCGCTGCCCGGCACGAAGGCGGTGTATTCGAGCTGGCAGGCGCAGCACCAGGCCCTCCGGAGAATGCTGGAGGACCGGCCTAAGGTCGCGATGCAGTTCTCGCCCCTGTGCATGATTCCCTCGGTCTCGCTCGTCGACGCAGGCACGGTCGACTTGGTGCGGTCGATGGGCGCCGAGGTCGTGTCCTCCGGCGGTCTGGTGCAGTACTTCGAGGCACGCTGGACGGAGCGCCAGCGCGAGACCCACCTCGAGGCTGGTCGGCGAATCGACGCGATCCTGCAAGAGGGCTTCCGCCGCATCCGAACGGACATTGATGGAGCAGGGGCGAGCTCGGAGCTGGCCATCACCAACTTCATTGCGGCCCGCATCCGTGAGGAGGGCATGGTCGCCGAAGATGGCCCGATCGTGGCGGTGAACGCCAACGCGGGCGATCCGCACTACGGAGCGACAGAGGTTCATTCGTTGCCCATCAGGAATGGTGACCTCGTGTTGATCGATCTCTGGGCGAAGCTCGACCAGCCGAGCTCGGTGTACTACGACATCACCTGGACCGGCTTCTGCGGCGAATCGCCGCCCGAGCGGATCCAGCAGGCCTTCGAGGTTGCGCGGGGAGCGCGCGACGCCACGCTACAGGCTGTCGACGCAGCGCAGCGCGAGGGTCGCACCATCCACGGATGGGAGGTGGACGATGTCGCGCGGGGGCACATCTCGTCCGCCGGATTCGGCGAGCAGTTCGTGCACCGCACGGGGCACTCCATCGGCGAGGAGGTCCATGGGAACGGCGCAAACATGGACAACCTTGAGATGCGGGACGAGCGTCCCGTGATCCCCCAGACCTGCTTCTCGATCGAGCCCGGCATCTACCTGCCCGGGGACTTCGGCGTGCGCACCGAGATCGACTGCTACGTCGACACGGACGGAGCGCAGGCTACCGGGGCCGTGCAGGCCGAGCTCGTCAGGATCTGACTACTTGGCGCCGGTCGTCACCCAAGCGGCGGTCCTTGCGGACTCGATGGCCGCGTCGCAGACCCTCTGAGTCTGCAAGGCGCACGCAAAGTCAGGCTGCGTCGGATTGCCGGACTCCACGCCCTCCACGAAGTCGGCCAAGGCGTTCAGGAATGTGTGCTCGTAGCCGATGGTCGTGCCGGGCACCCAGTACTTGTCCATGTACGGGTGCTCGGAGTTGGTGACGTGGATCGTACGCCAGCCCGTCAGGTGGTCCTCAACCTTCCTGCCGGACTGCTTCTGGGTGTACTCGAAGAAGTGCAGGTACTCCGGGTCCTCCAGATCGAAGAACACCGATCCGTCCGCACCGTTCAGCTCGAAGGTGTTGTAGTTCTTGCGGCCGCGGGCGTAACGGCTCGACTCGAAGGTGCCCATGGAACCATTGGCGAACTCGGCCAGGAACATGCACGCGTCGTCGATGCCAACCGGCTGCACCTCGCCGGTGACGGCGTGGACACGCTCGGCGACAAACGTGCGTGTACTGGCCACAACCCGCTCGATCGGTCCGTTCAACCACATGGCCGTATCGATCGAGTGCGCCAGCAGGTCGCCGGTCACGCCCGAACCAGCGACGTCAATGTCTAAGCGCCAGGTACCGGGTCCGCCCTGCGGGACATCGGCCGAGATCGTCCAGTCCTGCAGATAGGTCGCTCGGTAGTGGAACGCACGACCAATGCGGCCTTCGTCTGAGATCTGCTTGGCCAGCGCGATCGCGGGAACGCGGCGGTAGTTGTACCAGACCATGTTGGGCACGCCGGCCTTCTCCACGGCCTCGACCATCCGCTCAGCCTCGCCGACGTTCATGGCCAGCGGCTTCTCGCAGCAGATCATCTTGCCGGCTTCTGCGGCGGCCAGGACGATGTCTAGGTGCATGTGGTTCGGTGCGCAGACATCGACCAGGTCGATGTCGTCCGCCGTCGCGACAGCGCGCCAGTCGGTATCCACTCGTTCATAGCCCCAGTTGTCGGCGAAGCTCTGCGCCTTGGCCTTGTCGCGCGCCGCGACGGCCTGCAGCACCGGCCGGTGCTCGACAGGGAAGAAGTCGTTGAGTCGCTTGTAGGCGTTCGAGTGGGCACGGCCCATAAAGCCGTAGCCAATCATGCCGATGCGCAGTGGTTTGGACATGTCTAGGTGATCCCTCGAACTAGAGTAGGCTAGCCACGCCCGATCCTGGTCGTCAAGTGTGCAAGCCCTTCGGCAGGGCCTCATTGCGGGTTTCTGCCAAACTGAGACTTGCTCGGCCGACCGCTTGAGATCCGCAACGCCTCCGCCACAGCTTGCGGTGCCCGCGTCGCCCTGCTCGACTTCGACGGCACGGTCTCGCTCATCCGCGCCGGCTGGTTCGACGTGATGGTCCCGATGATGGTCGAGATCCTTGCCGACCTCGGCAGCGGCGAGTCGGAGGACGACCTCACCGCCATCGTTGAGGAGTATGTCGGTCGCCTCACTGGGCGGCAGACCATCTACCAGATGATCGAGTTCGCCGACCAGATCCGGAAGCGGGGAGGCGAACCGGAAGAGCCGCTCGTGTACAAGCACCGCTATCTCGACCTGCTCATGGAGAAGATCAGTCACCGCCGTGAGGCTCTGCGCTCGGGCGCCGCCGATCCTGACGAGCTGATGGTGCCCGGAGCTCGCCGCCTGCTCGAGGAACTCGCTGGCCGTGGTCTGATCCTCTATCTGGCGAGCGGAACCGACCAGCCCTTCATGCGCGAGGAGGCCCGACTGCTCGGCGTCGACCACTTCTTCAACGGCGGCATGTTCGGCGCGCTCGATGACTACGAAAACTTCTCCAAGAAGATACTCGTCGAGCGGATCATCGCGGAGAGCGACCACCGTGGCGACGAGTTCCTGGGATTCGGCGACGGCTTCGTCGAGATCGAGGCGGTGAAGACTGTCGCCGGTCACGCAGTCGGCATCGCGTCCGACGAACCGGACTGCGTCGAGGTCGACCCGGTCAAGCGAAAGCGGCTGGTGGATGTTGGCGCGGACTGGATCGTGCCGAACTTTGCCGCGCACCAGGAGCTGATGGCGGCCATGTTTCCGGGCTGTTGAGCCGAATGGGCGAGGGAGGCGCTTCTCCAATGGCATCGAAGTACGAGACGTTCGACCGCTCGCGCCTGCGAGTGCTACCGCTCGAGACCCGCGATCACGACATGGACCTCGGCTACCTGCTGCAGGTTGACGAGCAGGCCGGAGACGCGGAGGCCTTGGCGCGGCGGCAGATGGAGGAAGTCGCGGCGCGGTTGGATCCGGGAAGCGCCAGTGCGCGGATTCTGATGATGGGAGCACACGTCATCAAGTCCGGCGTCTCGCGGCAGGTGATCGACCTACTGAAGCGGGGTGCCTTCACCCATGTAGCGATGAACGGGGCCGGCGGCATCCACGACTTCGAGCTGGCCCGCATCGGTGCGACCACCGAGAGCGTGGCGCGCTACATCCGCACGGGGGAGTTCGGGCTATGGGACGACACCGGCATCCTCAACGACTGGGCCGTGGAGGCGGCAGCCGCCGGTCACGGCCTTGGCGAGCACTTCGGGCGTCGGATCCTGGAGGAGCAGTTCCCGCACCGCGATATCAGCATCCTGGCGAACGCCTATGAGTTGGGGATACCGGTCACTCTGCACGTCGGGATCGGCTACGACATCACACATGAGCACCCGAACTGCGACGGCGGTGCATACGGCGCGGCGAGCTACACGGACTTCCTGATCTACACCAAGGCTGTGGAGAGCCTCGAGAACGGCGTCATGGTGAGCCTTGGCTCCGCCATCATGGGCCCCGAGGTCTATCTAAAGGCACTCTCCATGGCCCGGAACATCGCGCGCCAGGAGGGTAGGCGCATCGCCGACTTCCTGACGGCGGTGTTCGATCTCGTGCCGATCCAGGGCGACGTGCACCGCGAACTGCCCAAGAGTGATCCCGGATACTATTTCCGGCCGCACAAGACGATCCTGGTTCGCACCGTCGCCGACGGAGGCCGCAGTCTCTATATCTGTGGCGACCACCGCATCACCGTGCCGACGCTGAGAAAGGCGTTCCTGAACCATCAAGCCCAGTCGGGCTAATGACCTGCCGGGACATCCTCGCCCGTGCGTCCGACGCACGGATCCTCGTTGTCGGGGACATTTGCCTGGACCGGTGGTGCCGGTACGATCCAGACTTGGCGGAGGCGTCTGTGGAGACAGCGCTTCCGCGCTGCGCGGTGGTCGCGACGACAGTTACGCCGGGCGGTGGCGGCACGGTCGCCCAGAACCTCGCATCCTTGGGTGCTGGGCGCATCGGGGTGCTCGGATTCGTTGGCGCTGACGGATTCGGCCATGAACTGCGTACCGCCCTCGAGGCTCGGGGCATCGCGGCAGAGGGTCTGATCGCAGACAGTTCCGCGCAGACTTACACCTACACAAAGCTCATCAATGCCCTCACGGGTGTCGAGGATCTCCCACGCCTCGATTTTGTCAACGTGCGCGACCCAGAGCCTGAGCTTCAGGACGCACTGATCGATCGCCTTCGGGCCTTGGTGGCCGATGTCGATGCGGTGGTCGTTGCGGATCAGGCCGAAACTGACGTCGGCGGAAGCGTTACGCCTCGCTTCCGGGAGGCTCTCTGCGAAGAGGCCGCGCGACGTGAAGGAGTTGCTTTCGTGGCGGACTCTCGGCGGCGCATCGCTCAGTTCCGCCATATCATCGCGACACCGAATGAGGTGGAGGCCCAGAGGGCCAGCATGAACGCGTTCGGCACCGTCGACTACCGGCGTCTGGCCCGCCAGATGGAGGCGCCGGCGCTTGTCGTGACGGAGGGCGCCGACGGTGCCCGGCTGGTTGATGCCGGCGGTTGCGAGCGCCGGCTTCCATCCGCAAAGGTTCCAGCGGTGGTCGACACCTGCGGAGCGGGCGATGCCTTCTCGGCGGGTCTGGCGCTGGCGCTGACTGCCGGAGCCGGCCTCGAGGACGCCGTGCGCTTTGGGATAATCGTGGCCGCTGTGACGGTCGGCCAGGAGGGAACCGGCGCGGCGACACCCCCTCAGGTGCTGGCTCTGGCCAGTGCGCAAGTCCAGGCAAGATAGCTCATGGCATTCACCACTGACTACAAGCAGCGGTTGCTCACCGCACTGGAGACTGTCGATCTGGATCGGGTCGATGACCTGATCGAGGTCTTTCGGAAAGCGCGCGACGAAGAACGGCAGATCTTCGTCTTCGGAAACGGTGGCAGTGCGGCCACGGCCAACCACTTCGCGTGCGACATCGGGAAGGGCGCAAGCTACGGCAGGGCGAAGCGCTTTCGGATCATGGCCCTGAGCGAGCAGATACCCACGCTCACCGCCTACTCGAACGACGTGGGGTACGGAAGTGTCTTCGTCGAGCCCCTGAAGAACTTCGCCCGACCAGGCGACGTCGCGATGGCGATCAGCGGCAGTGGCAACTCCGAGAACGTGATCCAGGCGATCGACTACGCCAACTCGATTGGCTGCCACACGGTGGGCCTCAGCGGGATGTCGGGCGGAAGGCTGCGTCCGGCGGTCGACCTGAGCCTCCACGTGGACGACGGGCACATGGGGCGCATTGAGGACGCGCACTTCTTCATCTGCCACATGGTTTGCTATCGGTTCATGGACGCAGACGACTGACGCGCCCTCGCAGACAGAGCCCGATGAGGACTGCCGGCGCCGGTGACGGCTGGACTGGGGGTTAGAGCGGTACTCGCCCTATACGTGGCAAGCGACCCCCGACGCCGGGCACGCGGCCCCGTGGTATGCGCATGTCTTCGCGCTCACGCCGGTTCCGCTCCGTCTGCGGGCCGCCTCCAACACGCACCGGGGCGGTCCGTGCCCTCGCGTCGAACTCCAGTTCGCTCGGGGCGAATTCGAGATCAATTTCCAGCCTCATCTCGACGTTGCTGCCACGTGCGAGCGTGGCGTCCGGTCCACGGGTGAGCAGGACGCTGTTGGCACCCGCGGCGGCGCCGCCCAATGCTCCGATTCCGGCGCCCTTGGCGCTGCGCCCGATCATCCCTCCCACGATCACACCCTGTACGGTCGCCGAGGCGACATCCACAGCGTCCTCGCCCTTGGAGCCTTCTGACTTGACCGTTCCGGTCTCGCGGTCGAGGCTTTCACTGGCGAGACCGTCGATGGCCGACGGTGTTCCAATCAGGCTGCGCACAACGCCATTGGGCAGGATCAGCTGCTCGAACCGGACGCCAAGCTGGCCACGACCCTTCACGCGCCCAGGCCGCTTGGAGTGAATGACCTTGCCGGACACGTGGGAGCCCGTGGGAATCACCGTATCGGTGCCGATCAGCACGGGATAGATGCTCTGCAGGTACACGGGGTCGCCCGCCCGCGAGTTCCTGGTGCTGACGCTGTTCACCATGACGAGCGGCACGCTGGTCCCTGCAGGTACCACGATCGTTTCAATGGCTGCCTCAGGGGTTTCCGCTTCGACGGCAGGCTCCGCGGCGTCCGCCGCAAAGGCCATGGCCACAGCGGCTACGAAGGATAGAGCGAGAACGATTGCGCGCTTCATGGGTTGCCTCTGATTGATCCTGAATCGCAGGTGTCGAGATGGGTTTGTTCTGTCTATTGAAACGATTGTCATGGGGTATCGGTTTCAAGTCCAGCGGGTCCGGCACCATCTGTACGTCCCTGCTCTTCAGGAGGATGCCGCTGGTACGATGGACTCCAGCGGCAGCGTAGAATGTACGCTGCCGGAGGTGTCGTAGCCTCGCGCGGGTTGCCCCGCACATTGTCGTATGCCTCTCTACGAGTACGAGTGCGCAAAGTGCGGCGGCAGGTTCGAGATCATCCAGAAGTTCTCGGATGATCCCGTGGAGGTTCACGGCGACGGAGACGCGTCGGGCTGCGACGGGAGGGTTCGCAAGCTGCTCTCCGCGCCGGCGATTCAGTTCAAGGGTTCGGGCTGGTATGTGACCGACTACGGCAAGGGTGGTCAGAAGGACCCGAAGCGCTCCCGCGAATCCAGTGAGGGTGCGAAGAACGCCGCAAGCGCAAAGTCCGGCAATGGCGCCAAGTCCTCCAACGGTGCTGGCAAGGCATCGAAGAACGGATCTGGCTCCAAGGCCAAGGGCTCCGGCCATAGCTCCTGACCCGGGAATCGGGTCAGGCACTCATTCCGGGAGGGCGAACGCCTGCAAAGCATCCGTGAACTTGTGGCTGAGCTTGTTGCCGCCTCCCGCCGCAATCACCACGAACTGACGGCCTGATTCCGGTCCCTGATAGGTCATCGGGTTGGCGTGGCCGCTGCCTTCCAGTTCGGCTTCCCAGAGAATCTTGCCGGTCCTGCTGTCGAATGCCCGGAAGCGCCTGTCATTGCTGGCAGCGATGAACACCAGGCCCCCAGCTGTCGCGATGGGACCGCCCATGTTGATCGTCCCGGTCGGGGGAACGCCGCGAGAGGTGAGCTCCGGGACCTCGCCCAGAGGTACTTGCCAGTCGTACTCGCCCGTCCACAGATCGATCGAGCTCAGCGTGCCCCACGGAGGCTTTTGGCATGGCCACAGCGTCTCGGGATGCCAGAACTTGTTCTGGCGTACGTCGATCGCCCTGCGACGATACATCGTGGTTACCTGCTCGCCTTCTCGCGTGATCAGATCCCGGCCGCTTGCTTCGCCGCGCTGCGGCCTTTCGCGTGGCTCCAGAACGAGGATGTCCGCTAGGTTGCTCCCGTTCACGAACAGCCGACCGCTCGGGTCGTAGCAGCAGCCTCCCCACTCACCGCCGCCTTGGTTGCTGGGGAAGATGATCACACCCTCCTCGGTGCCGGGATGGAACAGATCGCCGAGAGCGTAGCGCCCTGCGACAGCCTTGGCCCACGCATGGTGCTCCGGAGTCACTTTGGACAGCTCGTCCTTGCGCATGGACTGCCGTACGAATGGCGCCGGCTTGCTCGGCACGGGCTGGGTCAGGGCTGGCACCTCGCCTGGGACGCAGGTTTGTGGCACAGGACGCTCGTTGACTTCGAACACCGGCTCGCCGGTTTCGCGGTGCAGCACGTAGATGAACCCTTGTTTGCTGGTCTGCACCACCGCAGGGATCCTGTCCGCGAGCGCACGTGCGGTCTGAGCGTCCACGATTGACTCCGAGGACGAGGGTGAAGGCCTTGTTGTGGGCGGGTACGCCGCTGACCGCTGTTGGATCTCGCAGAGCATCGGCTGGGCACACAGGTCGTAGTCCCAGATGTCGTGGTGCGTTGCCTGAAAATGCCAGCGCAGGTCACCGGTCGAGGCGTCCAGGGCAAGTACGCAGTTTGCGTACAGGTTGTCGCCGACCCGGTCGCCCCCGAAGTAGTCGTAGGTCGGCGAGTCCGTCGGCACAAACAGCAGGCCACGTTCGGAGTCCACGCTCAGCGGGGGCCATGCCACCCCTCCGCGACGGCCCTTCCACGAGTCCCTGCTCCACGTCGCCTTGGCGTGATCGTCGTCCGCCGGCACCTTGTGGCGCGTCCACGCGAGAGCTCCCGTTCGAACGTCGAACGCCCGCAGGGTCGGCGTGTTGCCGCCGATGATCGCCAAGTCCTCGTAGATCGCCGGCGGAGAAGTGAGCCTGGCTCCCACCTGCACCACACCGTCCTCGCCGAAGTCGGCGCACGGCTTTCCTGTCTGCGGATCTAGGGCGATCAGCCGCCCGTCCAGAGTGCCGTGCAAGATGCGCATCCTGGATCCGCGACGCCAGAGTCCCACTCCGCGATTGGCCCAGAGGTTGTAGCGCTTCGACAGATCGAGGCGTGGCTCGAACGCCCAGCGTTCCTCGCCTGTCTCGGGATCGAGCGACAGTACCCGGTTGTACGGTGTGGTCACGAACAGGCTGCCCTGCGCCATGAGCGGCGTGCATTCGTAGGCAGTCCGCGTTCGGTTCGTCGTGCCGTCGCTGATCTCTCCGCTGCGGTGGGTCCACGCGGGGACGAGATCGCCCACGTTGGTCTGATGAATCTGCCGCAACGGACTGTATCGAGTCCCTCCCTCGTCGCGGCCCCACGATGGCCATTCCTGCGTGGGGAACGGGCCTTGGGCGGACCGCGCCGCACTGGCGGCGAAGGCCAGACCCATGCCGCTGGAGAACGACCGACGCGTGATGCGCTTCACTGGGATCCAATCATGGGTGACCTTGGGTCCGATAGCAATACTCGTCCTGTGTCGATCGCCGCCCGCCACGAAGCGCTCTGGGTCGGCTGCTCCTGCATGGTGGCGGTTCGACCGCACGGCGTGAGGCGAGACTGACGTCTTCGATCGTCGGGAATCCGAATCGCAGCGCACTAGGGGGTTAGACTGACTCCTACGATGTTGGTGCGTTTGGTGGTCGTGCTCGTAATTGGGGCGGGCTGCTTAGCTGGGCAGACGCAGATCGAGACTACCGGGGCACTTGACGATCCGGGACTGATCATCACGGCCGAAGCGAGTCTGGTGATTGTGCCGCTTCATGTGCATAAGGGCGGCAAGTCCGTCAACGGACTCAACAAGGATGCGTTCAAGCTTTTCGAGGACGGCGTCGAGAAGGAGATCGCCTTTGTCGAGGGACCCGCACGGGATGGCGCAGCTCCGTCCGAGGGACGGAGCGTGCCCGTCGAGATCGCGGTCCTGCTGGATATCAGCCACAGCGTGCTGCGGCGTCGCCTCATCGACATCAACACGCTCAAGGTGGGCTTGCTGGACGAGCTGAAGCCGAATGTGACTGTGTCGCTCTACGGCTTCGCAGGGAAGCTGTATCGCTTTGCGAAGCCGACCCGCGACCCCGCGAGACTCGAGCTCGCGCTCGAACGGGCCTACGCAGCCGAACACGGCGCATCCAAGGTCTACGAATCGATCACGCAGACGGCTCGGGACCTGGGGGGCAGGGAGGGGAATTCCACCAGGATGCTGGTTGTCTTCTCGGATGGAGCCAACACGACCGACTTCGACCCGGAGTGGACGGTCCGGATGGCGAACGCATTCAACATCCCGATCTATCCGGTTGTTCTGGGGCACGAGCAGAACAACGCCAGACGGGCTAGGGCCAACGTGCCCGTCACGCGCCGTGGCCAGATCAGGATGCCGAACCGAGGACGCGGTGGCGGCAGGACTACCGAACAGGAGAAACGGCAGCAGCGGTTCGCGGACATCGGGAGGGCGACTGGAGGGCAGAGCATCGACCTCAGGAACCCAAGCTCCAAGGCCGTTCAGAGCATCCTCAAGTCGCTGGGCACCCTTGCGAGCACCGAGTACGTCGTAGGGTATTACCCGAGCGGCGGCGAGGAGGGATCGACGGCCGCTGTGGAGGTTCAACTGGCCTCCAAGAAGACCGGCAAACTGTTCGGCGGCAGGCGCATGATCGTGCACTGACGCCCGTCGAATCGAGTGGTTTCCCAGAGGACATTGGGCCACGGGAACGATCGGCGCTGCGGTACAATTCAACCGGGTCTGTAGGTTGATTGCACCGCACCTGGCCCCTGATTGGGCGGGTTTTGACGTGCGCGTCGAGTTCTGTTCATGCGTCGATTCCCGGTAGCGCGCCACCGAGTGGCCCCAACGCTGGCCATCGCGGTCTGCCTCTCGGCGCAGATGTTGCCCGCTAGCGAGGCTCGCCTGACGGAGGTTCTCCGCAACACCTGCGTTGGCTGCCATGGCCAGCACGGTGCGCCCAGCGGCAACGTGGATCTCACCCGCTTGGCGAGTGCCAAGGATCTCGCGCACGATCCGGAGCTGCTGAAGAAGCTCGCTAGGGCGCTCGACTCGGGGTTCATGCCTCCGCAGGGAACGGCCTCTCTGGACGAGGACACCCGGAGGGTCTTGGTCGCTCAGTTGCGTTTGCTGCTGGCAGAGGCGGTCCGGGATCAAGCGACCGTTCCGCAGGCGCCGATCCGGCGGATGACTCGCTTCCAGTACAACAACGCTGTCCAGGACCTGTTCGAACTGCAGGTGGATGTGTTTGCGCTGCCGGAGCGGATGCTTCGCGAGTACGACGAATACTTCCAGCCCGGCTCCGGCGAGATGCCGGTTGAACTCAAGGCCGGTAGCCGGCCTCTGGGAAAGTCGCAGCTGATCGGCAAGCGTCTGGCCGGCGTGGCGCCTTACCCGCAGGATCTCCGTGCTGAACACGGCTTCGACAACCGCGGTGACCACCTCACGCTCTCGCCGATGCTGCTGGAGTCGTTCTTCAACCTCAGCCAGTCCATCCTCGGGAGCGCGGACTTCAACGCCTCGACCAGCGAGGCTTGGTTCGGGCTGTTCGAGGCCCCGCTCGACGCCAAGGACATCGAATCCAACGTCCGGGTCACGCTCAAGGCGTTCTTGGAGCAGGCATTCCGCGGACCGGTCGAGGAAGCACTTCTGGATCGCTACGTCGAGTATGCGCTGGCGCGCATCGAGGCGACCGGCTCCTACACGGAGGGCATGAAGGCTGGAGCCTCGGCGGTGCTGGCATCGCCCCGGTTCCTGTACCTCTACGACCGTGCCAGCGGTACGGACAGGGTCGAGGCCGTCGACGACTTCGATCTGGCAAGTCGGCTGTCCTTCTTCCTGTGGGGGAGCGTTCCCGACCGCACCCTGTTCGACCTAGCCGCTGAGGGGCGGCTGCACGAATCCGACGTGCTGGCCGCTCAGGTGGACCGCATGTTGGCAGACACCCGCGTCAAGCGCTTCTGCGACAGCTTCCCGACGCAGTGGCTGCAGCTTGAGCGGATCGTGTCGTCTCTCCCGGACGAGGATCTCTTCCCGGACTTCTACTTCGCTCGGTTCCGGGCAAGCATGCACATGATGATGGAGCCCCTGCTTCTCTTCGAGACGGTGCTGGTGGAAGACCGCTCGATTCTCGACTTGGTCGATCCGGGGTTCAGCTACCGCAGCGAACTGCTCGAGTCCTGGTACCGGGACGGCACCAGGCCGCAGAAGGTGCCGCCCGTGGCCGTGCCGTTTCGCCGGGTAGCGGTGCACGACCGCCGCCAGGGCGGTGTGATCACAAACGCCGCCGTGATGACGATGACCTCGGGTCCGCGGGAGACGAAGCCGATCACGCGGGGCGCTTGGATCGCCAGTGTGATCTTCAACGACCCACCTGATCCGCCACCCGCGAACGTGCCGGAGCTGCCAAAGAAGGACCTCGCCGCCGACGGCCACGGTGCTTCGTTCCGCGAGCGCTTCGCGGCGCACCGCACCCTGCCGGAGTGCGTCAGCTGCCACGTCAAGATCGATCCCCTGGGATTCGCCTTGGAGAACTACGGACCGACCGGGGTGTGGCGCGACACCTACCCGCACGGCGAGGAGGTGGATGCGAGCGGCGTGCTGTTCGGGCGTCACGAGTTCACCGACATCGTCGAGTTCAAGGACGCGCTACTGGCCGAGAAGGATCTCTTCGCGCGCGCCTTCGCCGAGCACCTGCTCGAGTTCGCGCTGGGCCGGGAGATCGACGCCTCGGACGAGCCGTCGCTGGACCGCATCGTGCGTGAGAGTTCGCAGAAGGGCTACCGCATCCGCGAGATGATCAAGCAGATCACACTATCGGAGCCATTCCGACGCAAGTACAATCCGAGCAGTAGCGGATAAAGAGGCAACCACCGGGAGCGGCTTGATGCGCATTTCTTCCCGACGTACATTCCTGCGCGGCGCCGGCGGAGCTGTGCTCTCGCTGCCTTGGCTCGAGAGTGTGGCGCGGCTGCGCGCACTCCAGCGGACTCCGGGGTCAGGCCGCCCAAGCGTCTGGCCTTCTACTACGTGCCGATCGGCGTCGTGCGCCGGGGGTTCTTCCCGGGCGAGCTCCACGCCGGATTGCCGGCGTTCAACGGCGACACGTCCGCGATCCAGGAGACTAAGACGACTGTCGGATCGCATGACCTCGATCTGTCGCCGACACTCCAACCACTCGAGCCGATCAAGCACAAGGTCGCCCTCGTTTCGGGGCTGGACCGCACTTTCCAGATCGGCACGGACGTGCACGCGCAGTGCGCGTCGTGCTTCTTGAGCAGTGCCGCCCCGTTCACCATCAAGGCCTCCGCGTGGCCGCTGGACCGCACACTGGACCACGTTGTGGCTGACCAGGTTGGGCTTGACACGCCCTTCCGGACACTGGAGCTGAGCTGCAACAGCCACCGAGACAACAAGGAGTCGATTTACTTCGACAACATCTCCTGGTACGGCACCGGACACGTGGCACCGTCGATCCGCAGTCCGCGCAAGGCGTACCGCCGCCTGTTCGGCACGCAGGAGGTCCAGGAGATCCGCAACATCACGGACCTCGTACTCGAGGACGCGCGCTCCCTGCGCCGGGAGCTCGGATACGCCGACCGTGACAAGTTCGAGGAGTATTTCGACTCGGTGCGGACCATTGAGCAGCAGATGGACAAGCTCGAGGCCCTCAAGGACGACTTGGCGACCGTGCAGGTGGAGGAGCCGCCGGACGCGTACCTTCCGCGCGGCGCCTACATCCGTCTCATGGGCGACCTAATGGTCGTAGCACTGCAGACGGGTCTGACCCGTGTCGCCTCGCTCATGGTCGGACCCGAGCGGTGGAACACGCCGTTCATGTTCGAGGGCCTCTTCGACAAGCCCATGAGCCACCACCTGATGTCGCACAGCCAGACGGAGTTCTCGGAGGAGCTGCTGAAGGTCGACCGATTCCACATGGAGCAGTTCGTATACCTGCTCCGGAAGATGGACAGCATTCAGGAGGAGGACGGCTCGACGCTGCTCGACAACACGATGTTCACCTACGGTTCCGGCCTCGGTGACGGTGCGACCCACCAGTACAGCGGTTTGCCCATCGTGGTGGCGGGCTCCGCCGCAGGCCAGATCAAGGTCGGCCAGCATCTGCACTGCCCGGAGGGGACGCCTCTCGCAAACCTCTGGCTCACCCAGGCACGGGCTATGGGTGCGGAGATGGAGCGGTTCGCCGACAGTACCGGTGTCGTGGGACCGCTGCTGACATAGTCACAGCGACCGATATTCGGGCCGTCGCCGTTACGTAGTGCGGATGCCCCGGGGCTCGGCCGAGAAACACGCGAGCCTACGCGACTTAGGCGCGATCGCGTGAGCGTGCCAGCGAGAGGAACTCCTCCCTGGTCTGGGCGTTGTCGCGGAACTCGCCCAGCATCGTGCTCGTGATGGTCGATGAATGCTGCTTCTCGACACCCCGCATCATCATGCAGAGGTGCTGGGCCTGGCAGATCACACCGACGCCCCTGGGCTCGATCGCCGCTTGGATCGTCTCGGCGACCTGCTGGGTCAGACGTTCCTGGATCTGCAGGCGGCGGGCGAAGATGTCCACCAGCCGAGCCGTCTTGCTCAGGCCGATGACCTTGTCGCGCGGGATGTAGGCAATGTGCATCGACCCGTAGAACGGCAGCAGGTGGTGCTCGCAGAGAGAGAAGACCTCGATGTCCTTGACGATGACCATCTCGTCATAGCTGACATCGAACATCGCCGACTTGAGCACCTCAGATGGATCTTGGCTGTATCCGCGGGTCAGTTCGCGCATTGCTTTGGCCACGCGCATCGGCGTGCCCATCAGCCCGTTCCGAGTCGAATCCTCGCCAAGCTGCTCGAGCATCTCCCGCACAAGTGGGCGAATCGGATCATTCTCCTGGAAATGTTCGGTTTCCATATCCTCCAGAAGGTCCGCTGGTGCGATTGGCGTCATGCGCTGCGAGGTGCGTCGTCACTCGTTGTGCGGAAGCTGTTGCGTGGAGTCTCCTCGAGGCGCAGCCGCTCCAGTCGCACGGGCTGGCCCTCGAAGTGGCGCGGCCACGCGCTGCGCAGCCATTGCTCGACGACCAGCAAAACGTTCTCGGAAGTTGGCACTTGGACGGTGAACTCCGGGAAGTCACTGTTCAGATGGGTGTGGTCGATGGGGTCGATCACTGCCTCCGCCACGCAACGGTCCAAGGCTTGGCGCGACAGGATGAGACCCGTGCGCTTGTCGGGTTTCCCGCTCACGCTGACTTCCAGCACATAGTTGTGCCCGTGACCGTGCTCGTTGGCGCACTTGCCGAAGATCTCGCGGTTCCGGTCGTCGTCCAGCGCCGGCGACGCGAGCCGGTGTGAGGCCGAGAACCGGAATCGCCGGGTCAGGGTCGTCATGCCTGTGCGGCCTCGCTGTAGTCCACGAAGAGCTCGTCGCTCTCGTGCAGCCGGATCGAAAACAGGGACTGGCCGAGCTCCGCAATGGGGCCGCGCAGCCGCCGCCAGATGTCGCTTGCGATGTTTTCCGCAGTGGGAACGATGGTGGCGAAGGAATCGACCTCGCGGTTAATGAACCGGTGGTCGTAGACGTCAATGACCTCACGGTTGATGATGTCCTTCAGGGCCTTCAGGTCGAGGACCATGCCGTGGAGAGGGTCGACTTCGCCGCGCACCGTGACTTCCAGCACGTAGTTGTGGCCATGGCCATGCGGCCGGCTCTCCTTGCCATACAGTCGCTCGTTCTCCGCCGCCGAGAGGCTGGGGTGCGCGCACACGTGTGACGCCGAGAATTCGGCCTTGCGAGTGACAAGCATCGCTGGGATTCTGGCGAGACCTCGGCGGGACGAGTAAGGTAGAAAAACCTATTCAATTATGGCATGGGGCAGGCGGGAGCTAACCGTATACGCCGTGGCGGCGGCACTGGCCGCGGTCATGGTCTACCGAGTCCAGGGCTATCTCCGCGTCTACGACGTGCAGCCCGACGACCGGGCGCCCGGATTCAGTCTCGTCGGTGATCAGGGAGCCGGCGTAAGTCTGGCGGACTACAGCGGCAAGATCGTGCTGCTGAACTTCTGGGCCACTTGGTGCCCGCCCTGCGTGCAGGAGTTGCCGTCTCTCAACGCGACCTATGAGCGCTTCCGCCAGGACGGGCTCGTGGTCCTCGGCATCAGCGTTGACGAGGAGGAAGAGGAGTACCGACGGTTCCTGAGCGAGCGTGGCGTCACGTTCCCCACTGTTCGCGACCCGGAGCGGACGGTCAGCACGCGCTATGGCACGATGAAGTACCCGGAGACGTTCCTGATATCGCGGGACGGTCGCGTCCTGCGCAAGTACGTCGGACCGGAGGACTGGAACCGTCCGGAAGTCTCGAACTACCTGCGGTCCGTGCTGTAGTGTGACAACGAGGATCCTTGGAGGACGGGCGAACCTGATGGCGTGGCGACTCCTCATTGCGATTGCGGTGGTCGCCATCGTCGTGCCCGCTCAGCAGAAGACCGTCAGTTCCTCGACGCGGCCGGGTGTCAACGACAACGCGGACGGCGCGCTTGAGGGCACGCGACCCGAGAAGGTGCTGCGGATAATCAAGTCTCGCGGCACTGTCACCAGCGTTGATCTTGAGAAGCGCACGCTGGTCCTCAGCCTGAGCAATGGAGGGCCGATGGAGCTGTCGTTCTCCCAGCCCATGGGGCGCGAGCAGATCAAGGCGGGCAAGAAGGCCGCCCGCCGGCTGGGCACGAGCCGGCTCCGTCTGGACGAGCTCGACGCGGGCACGAAGGTGCGGGTCCAGTACTACCCGCTGCTGAGTCAGCTCCTCGAAGTCGTCGTCGACTAGCCCGCGTCGTCGACTAGCCCGCGGCCGCTGCGGGCGCGTCTGCGAGCTGCTGCGAGAGGTAGATGCCGAGGCCCATGTCCTCGATCATCTGAAGTTGCGACTCCAGCCAGTCCACGTGCTCCTCTTCATCCTTGAGGATGACCTCGAAGAGCTCCCGCGAGCCGTTGTCGCCGGCTGCGACTGCGTCGGGAATCGCCTTGTTGAGGATCTTCACGGCGTCGTATTCCAGTGCTAGGTCGTTCGCCAGCTGCTCCCTAACGTTCTGGCCGACGTGCAGCGGGCTCAGCTCGCCCATGCCGGGCACGCCCTCGAGGAAGAGGATGCGCTCGATCAGCATCTCCGCGTGGCCCATCTCGCCAATCGCCTGCTGCTTGATGAACGCCCCGAGCTTGGTATAGCCCCAGTTGTCGCACATCTCCGCGTGGACGATGTATTGATGTATCGCCGTGAACTCGCCCCTCAGCACGACATTGAGGTGGTCGATGATGCCTGCGTTTCCCCGCATGCCCCTAACTCTAGCAGCGAGCTCGAAACCCCAGTCCTGCAAGGCCCAAGGGCCAACGGGGAGCGTCTCCTGCCCGTGGGCGCTCTGCTAGAATCGCACTGTCCAACTCTTTGAGAGGGGACACTCCCAGCCATGCCAACGCCTACTCGTCGCACGTTTCTCGGCGCCGCTGCAGCTCTGCCAGCCGCCGCTTCCTCCGCCAAGGGTGCGTCGAACTCGAATCCGCACCACTGGGGTGATGTGAAGCTCGCCGTCGCGACCTACTCGCTGCGGAAGTTCAGCCGGGCTGCCGCGATCGACATCGTTCGCAGACTCGGCGTCAGCTATGTGAATGTCAAGTCGTTCCACATGCCGTACTACCTGAACGAGAAGGATCTCGGCGCTGCGCGCAAAGAGTTTGAGAAGGCCGGCCTGCAGGTCGTGGCTGGTGGAAACATTTCGCTCAAGAGCGACGATTCCGCCGAGCTCGAGCCCTACTTCAAGTACGCCGTGGCGGCGGGGATCCCGATCATGGTGTGCGCCCCGACGCACACGAACCTCGCCCAGATCGAGAAGCTCGCGATCAAGTACGACCGCAAGATGGCGATCCACAACCACGGGCCCGAGGACAGGTTCTACCCAGCGCCGAGCGACGCGATGAAGCGCATCAAGGACATGGACCCCCGCATGGGTCTCTGCATCGACGTGGGCCACACTGTGCGCACGGGCGCGGACATCCTGGAGGAGATCGACAACGCTTGGGACCGCGTCTACGACTTCCACATCAAGGACCTGTCGGACTTCAGCAACAAGGAGAGCCGGGTTGACGTGGGCGACGGCAAGATGCCGGTCGGGGCGATCTTCAAGATGCTCAAGGAGCGCAACTACCAGGGTGTTGTCGGTCTAGAGTACGAGGTGCAAGCCAACGCCAACAATCCGATGACAGGGATGGCCAAGTCGTTCTCCTACATGCGCGGTGTGCTCGACGGCCAGGCCGGGTAGGCTCAGGCGGCTGACCCGCCCGAATCCGTGCCGCGCTTACGCGGCTGCGTAGGCTTCGTCTAGAAGCTCAACCACGTGCAGGACGGGCATTGGCTTCAGAAACCGGCGTGCGCCAGCCTGCAGCTGGAGCATGCAGCCGGGGTTGGCGGTCACAATCGTGTCCGCGTGCGTGGAGGCCACCATGCGCATTTTGTCCTCGAGGAGTGACATCGATACGTCGGTGTGCTCGAGGTTGTACACGCCCGCCGAGCCGCAGCAGATCTCGCTGAAGGGGAGCTCCTGCAGCTTGACTCCCGGAATCGCTTGCATCACTTGCCGTGGTGGCGACTGGACCTTCTGCCCGTGCAGCAGGTGGCAGGAGTCCTGGTAGGTCACGGTGCGATTCACCTGGCCGAAGTCGGTGTTGAGCTCGATCGAGGCAAGGAACTCGGTCACGTCCCGCATCCGGGACGCAAATCCAATGGCCTTTTCGTGCCAGGCTTTGTCGTGCTCGAACAGGTCGGGGTATTCCTTCAGGACCGAGCCGCAGCCCGCGGTGTTCGTGATGATGGCGCCATAGCCGCCGTTCTCCAGAGCGGCGATGTTCTTCTTGGCCTGTTCGCGGCCAAGGTCCCGCAGGCCAGCGTGGACGTGCAGGGCGCCGCAGCACTCCTGCGCCCCGGGAATGGTGACTTCACAGCCGTTCTTTCGCAGGACGCGCACGGTTGCCTCGTTGAGCCGGCTGAAGAACACGTTCTGCATGCATCCGGCCATCAGGGCGACGCGATGCTTCGTCTCGCCCTCCGCCGGGTACACCTTGCCGATCTTCGAGAAGAAGAATGGTGCCTGCGCCTCGGGCGCGAGGCGTGCGATGTCGCCAAGGCGCCCGAGATCGTCCAGGACTGGAGACTCGCGTAGCAGCGCCTCCAGGCCGCTGCGCTGATAGAGCAGGAGGCCCAAGCCCGCTGCCTTCAGCAGAAGCGGTTTCCGCAGCACGTGGCGGTAGCCGAGCCAACGCACGAACCGCTGCGTCCAAGACCGCTTCGTCGAGTTCTCGATCTGCGCAAGCGCACCTTCGATCAGCCGCCCATACTGGACGCCTGAAGGGCATGCCGTCTCGCAGGCCCTGCACGCTAGGCACAACTCGATGTGCTCGACGTAGTCGTCGGAGATGTCCATGCGCCCCTCTGACACCTCAACCATTTGGTAGATTCGCCCTCGCGGCGAATCCATCTCGACCCCGAGCTCCCGGTAGGTGGGGCAGGCATTCAGGCAGAGGCCGCAGTGAACGCACTTGCGGAGGTCGGCTTCCTGCGGTGCATCGAGTCCTGTCATGGGAAAAGCACCTTGATCATCGCGGCGGCCTCGATGTCTGCGGCTGCACTGTGTATCGGGAACTGACGGTACATCAGGAAACGCTGGACCAACGAGACTACGACCGGAGTGCCGGTCAAGAAGAAAAGCTCGTACATGACGTCAACAGTGGATTGCCCCACGTACCAACTCTTTGTCCCGAACCAGCGTAGGAATGAAGGCTTTCGGTCGATGTGAAGTCGTCAATCACGGGATTGATTCCGCGGACCGGATTCGGTCACCGGCCAGTTTTGCCACGACTCCTTTCCGTGCGGTCGATGGCGGGTACCGTCAGTACCCGCGCGGCCTTGGATTTGGTCGAGGACCGGGCGTCAGGCCACCTCGCACCGGTGATCCTTGATCCAGACTCGCAATGTTTCTGGCTCGGTCACACTAGCACAGTTGCCCCAGCCATCCATGCCCGGGTTCTGGCCCCTAAATCGCGCTTGCAGAGGACGCGGCCTCGCCGGCTGCAAAGGATTCGATGGACAAAGCCCTTCCTGATTGCACATCAAGTGCATCCAAGCTGGGGCCGCGCCATTGCGTCCAGCAGGCTGTCCAGCTGGTCCCGCAGGCACGTCAGCCGCTCCAGCAGCAGTTCGTGGTCCACCGCCATCGTTCCGTCCCTCCCCTCCACAGTCGCCACGTACCCGTCCAGCCCGCGCTGTAGGCTCGACGTCTCGGGCGCCGCCGGCGTCCCCTCCGACAGGCTTGGAACACAGTCAGGTCCTTCAAAATGATCGAGATTCACCGTGCCGCGCATGGTCGGCCACCAGCTCGCTGCCGTGGTGGATCCGGATGCGCCCCGCGCCCTCAATCACCCACACCTGTCGCCCACCAGGCGCCCCGCCACTGCGTTCCGCCTGCCGTACTTCACCCCGCTCTGGTCCTTGCTCTTAGTCCGCGCCCGGTGCGGTGAGCAGGCGCGCGGGCGGAACCCCTAGTGCGCCGTGAACGTCGGGAAGGGCGGGTTGAACTCCACCTCCCGCGTCGCCCGGTCGTGCCTCTGCACTAGCGCCTCCACCGGCACGCCCCGAAGGGCATGAAAGCACCCTCCAGGCCGGCGAACCACTGCGCCTACCCCTAGGCTCTAGGCTCCCGCACGCCTGCGCGTGCAGCCGTCGCGAGTAGCCCAGAGTCGCCCCCAACAGGTGCGCCCGCCCAGCTCCACCCGGCGCTCGCCAAAGTTGATCTGCAGCTGCTGCCCCGGCGGCGTCTCGTAGCGCACCGTCGCCACCTGCCGCGCCACGAGCTCCGGGCGGTACGGGCGCACCGCACGCTCCACCGTCCCCAGGCTCACTGCAATCCCGTGCTCGCTGGCCAGCTCTTGGCGCACCACGTCCGCGTTGCCCGCGTGCCGCGCCGGACGCTCCCGCAGCCAGTCCTCCAGCCCCGCCATCCCCCGCCCGCAGGTGAGCCCAGACCGTGTGCGAGCTCCGCCGCGATCCGCCGCACCCCCCAGCGGTTCTCCTTCAACCGCAACATCAGCGCCGCCTCGTCGCGTCCGACCATGTCGACATCCTCCGGCCCCAGGGGCTTGGGTCGATGGTCGTCCCCCGGCAGCGCTCCCGTACCCCCGGATACCCCCTCCCGGCACCCCCGGTGGGTCAGGTCTCGTGTCGCCATGGGGGGGGGGGGGGCGGTTTTGCATGTCGGCCAACGGGGGTCAGTTCTCCGTGTTGCCCAACACCTGAGCAACCTACCGCGCCGCGACGGCACTCCCCCGCCGACTGCGCAGCCAGGAACGGGCCCGCATCGCCCGCACACTCGCCCAGTAAATCGGCATGCTCTTGGGCTTCACGCCCTCCCAGCGCCAGCCGCTCCCCGGTCACGCCAAGCTCTGGGAAGGCCTCCGCCAGCTTGAGGACGCCTACCGCATCTGGAGCGACCACGCCGCCGTCGCCCAGCACCCGCGCTTGGTCGCAAAAGGGACCGTAACAGGGTCACCACCTATCCCCCGACTTCCAAGTCACGCGGGGACGAGGGTGTTGCGGTTTCTGGACCTTGTAGAGTAGGATCGTCATTGTGTCTGGACCAGTTCCCTCAATCGGGCCGTCGAGCCGCACTAGGAGGTGGTTCGCGCTGAAAGCGATGCCCTGTTACCTTTTGTTGCTAGGAGCGATTGCAGGGTCACTTGGACCGGCTCTAGCTCAGAACCAGTCACCGGCCAGTGAGCCAAGTGAAAATGAGGAGAGAGTAGAAAACACCGACAGATGCCTCAGGCATCGTCGGGGGTGCCAAGTGGCCCAAGTGGAAATGAGGAGAGAGTAGAAAACAGCAGTACTGAGAAGCAGCCCAGAGTGACTTGGAAGTCGCCATTAATCTGGATCCAATGCACATGGTTGGTGCTAGTCGGCATCGGTTCGCCCATCTACTCACGTTGGGCGGGTAAGGACAAGTCCCCCGACCCGAGAGGGCTCAACTTGCCGCGCGGTTCAATCAGAGGCATTCTTGCCCTTCTTGTCGTTGGATCGTTCGTCAACGTCCTCGTACTGGGTGCTCCGGTGTTGGGGAAGCAGTTTGAAGTGGTTGTATCGGCGCTCGGGGCGCTGGCTGGCTCGGTTATAGGGTTTTACTTTGGAGGCCGTGGCGCTGCGCCTCCACCGAACAGTGCGAATAAAGACAGCGAGACCTAGCGCTACGGAGCGTATCTCTTCCGGTATCAGTCACTTGCGAGCTTTCGTGAGTCCCGGGCCCAGCGGGCGGCGCCGGCCCGCACGCCCCGCCGGGGAACGGTCACCCGACCTGCGCCCCGAGACCCTGCCGCGCGGCCCGCGCCTGTTCCTCGACACCCTGTGCACGCTCGCCTACCGCGCCGCGCCCGAACCGGTCGCCCGCCTCCACTTCGGCCCCGCCGAACCCGCGCCCGACCGGCCGCATCTTGATCTCAGATTTCAGAAGAGATCAAGATGTCTGGTACTTAGGAAGGTAGTCGAGTCCCCGGAACTAGCAGTATGAAGACCGGTCGGCGTTCGTTTGCGAATGCAAGGTCTGGTCAGGTCCGGCGAACCTTAAGGCAGCTTTGAGTCAGCTACTTGATTACCTGACATGGCGCGATAGCAAAGCAGCGCTCTTGGTATTCAACAAGAAAAACAAGACTTTCGGCCGAGTACTCACATCCATCCCTATCTCTCTGCGTGATCATTCGCTGTTTCTTCACGAGACCGCTTCTAATGAGAACGGAGAATGGCGTGTAGTTATGCGTAGCACAAGAGGGGCAGAGTTGCCCATTACTGTTCACGTATTCGTATTCGAACTCACAAGTTCTGATCGCAGTTGCTAAGCTAGAAAAGAGATCGTCCATCATCACTTGAGAGTCATTTCTACCTCCACTGATGTACCTGATTACACATAAACGACATCCAAGGTGGTGTTCCGAGATGCGATTCTCGCCATGATCGTGTGCGCTCCGGCCCAGCTCTGAGAACTGGGTCGACGCGCGGCCCGCGCAGCCTCCCCCGACGCTGCGCCAAGGGCGGGGCCACGCTCCGTGGGTGGACCAGCGGTGTCGCGCGCCGCTCTGGCGCCACCACGGGGCGGGGCGGCGTCCGCGCCTGCGAGGTCCGGCCCAGCTGGGCGCGGAGTCGGCCCGCGCGGCTGCGCGCCCGCGCCTAGGCGGGCCGGAGGCGCCCGACCTCCGCCATGCAGCGCGGCAGCGGCGGCGTCCCCACGGCCGCCGCCAGCAGCCGGGCGGGCAGGGCCGCCAGATCGTGGCGGCGGTTGAAGCGGTACTGGAACTCGGCCAGGCAGCGCGGGGCGTGGTGCGCCCGGAAGCTGTGCTACGTGGCGTCCAGCGAGCGCTTGACATGGCCCAGGACCGTGTTCACCCAGCTCAGCGCGGGCGTCTCGCAGCCCGCCCTGCCGCCCCCGGTGACGTGGACCTCGTGGGCGCAGCCGGCCTCCACCACCCCGCCGAAGCAGGCCAGACCGTCGCTGTGGACCTTTGTGCCCGGCTTGAGGTGCGCCCGGGCCCAGGTCGCGAGCGCCGCCCGGCGGAACCCCGGCACCACGGTCAGGTGCAGCAGCGCCGGGTGGCCGTCCGCGCCGACCTGCAGCGCCGCCACCAGGGGGACCTTGTTCTCCGAGCCCCGGCCGCGCTTCCCGCCCGGGTGCGCGCCGCCCAGGCAGGCGTCGTCAAGCTGCACCGTGCCCCGCAGCCGGCGTCCGGCGTCGCGTTCGAGCATGGCCTGCATCAGCTTCTGCTTCACCAGCCAGGCGGTGTTGTGGTGGACCCCCAGCAGCCAGCTCAGCTCCAGCAAGGAGACCCCTGCCTGCGCTGCGTCCGCAGGTACAGGGCCAGGCACCAGACCGTCAGGGGCAGCTTGGTCGCCTCGAACAGGGTGCCGGCCAGCAGCCGGACCTGCCGCTTGCAGCGGTTGCACTGCAAGGTCGCGCGCCGCTGCCGGAGGCGGCAGAACCGCGTCCCGCCGCAGGCGGGGCAGGCCGGGCCCTGCGGCCCGCAAGCAGGGCCTGCTTGCACTGCTCCTCGGAGCCGTAGGCGCGCAGGAAGTCCGGCAGGCTGACCCCCGGCCTGGAACTGGACCTTGTTCCGCTGCACGTTGCGGGCGGCTGGAGCGCCCCCCCCCCCCTCCAGAGGTTTCTCTTTCGCAGATCATACAATGAAATACAACTAGAAACAGGAACATACAGCAACAGCAGCTTGCCTCGATGCCAGCCGCGCGTCGCATGCGCAGCGGAACATCCGACGCCATGCGACGCAGTGCTGGACAGCTCAACCTAGGTGCCGCGGCCCCGGCTTGGATGCGTTTAATGTGTAATCAGGAAGCCCTTTGGGCCCCCGAACCGATGGCGGTCCTTTGACTACCGTATTGCTGGTCGAGGGCGGGCGTTGGATCAAGCCCCGACAGCCCAACACTCTACGAACAACGCATCATCGAGCCGCTGCGCCGCACGGGCTAGGAGCGCCTCAAACTCGGCCGCAGTCAAAGTGCTTTCTCACGGCCTTGGCAATGTGCCACGCCAGCACCGCTGGCACCGCGTTGCCGATCTGCCGCTCGGTAGCGCGCATGGCGCACACAAAGTCGAAGTCGTCCGGGAAGGACTGGAGCCGCGCCGCTTTGCGGAGTGAGATTCGGCGCTTTCCAGGTCCTCCAAGGCTTCCTGCGCCGTCCTGCGTCCGTCCAGCGGTTCCGGATGGGCGAACGGCTCGCTGCACTTGACGCCAACGATGAAGATGCGCTCGCGCATCTGCGGTATGCCGTGGTCCGCGGCGAGATAGAGCTTGTGCGTGACCGTGTATCCCGGGCATCGCGAAGTCCGCGAGCATCTGATCGAAAAAGGGCTTGCCATGGGACATGAGCAATCCCTTGACGTTCTCGGCCACGAATACCGTGGGACTCGTGCGCTGGATCACGTCAACCATGTCCTGGTAGAGAATCGTGCGCTCGCCAGTGGCAACTCTGCGCTGACCGTTGATGGATACGTCCTGGCACGGGAAGCCGCCAATCACTACGTCCGCCGTGTCCGGCAATGTGTCGAGAACGTCGATGATGCTTCCGCGATGCGGGTGGTCGTCGCCGAGATTGGCCGCGTAGGTGTCGCACGCCAGTCCGTCTATGTCGTTCGCCCACAGAACTGTCCGCCGAACCGGAAGCCACCGACAAAGCCCAGTTCCATGCCTCCGCATCCACTGAAGAGCGAGACGGCCCTATGGCGTTCGACATCGCCGCTCACGAGCTGGCCGGTATCGGTCGGAGGATCCGTGTCGCTTCCCTGCTCATGCCGGATCCCCTTCAACAGGCGTTCGGTGGGCCATTCTGCGCCCGATCATGGCGAGGATCGTGCGCTCCGTGAACGTCAGTGCGCACTTGTCTCGGTTGTTCCAACGATGCTGGAAATTGAGTAGGTAGCGCGACAGACTTGTGAGGGTGACTGTCCTGGGGCTACAGCAGAATGTCTTGGTGCACGCGGCCCGCAACATCAGTGAGCCGGAAGTCACGGCCCGAGTAGTGGTACGTCAGCTTCTCGTGGTCCATGCCCAGTAGGTGCAGGACCGTGGCGTGGAAGTCGTGGATGTGCATCCGGTCGACGGCGGCATGGTATCCGATCTCGTCCGTCGCGCCGTACTGGTGGGCCTTCTTCACGCCAGCGCCGGCCATCCAGATCGTGTAGCCGTATGGGTTGTGGTCACGCCCGTCTCCGCCTTGGCTGACTGGAGTGCGACCGAACTCGCCGGCCCAGATCACAAGCGTGTCGTCCAGCATGCCGCGTGCCTTGAGGTCCTTCAGCAGGCCGGCGATGGGCTTGTCGACCTCGGCGGCGTTGGCGTTGTGCCTGTTATAGAGATCGCTGTGCTGGTCCCACTTGTAGGAGTGGGTGCACTGCACGAAACGCACGCCTCGCTCGCTCAGTCTGCGTCCCAGCAGGCACTGCCAGCCGAAGTCGGCGGTGACGGAGTCGTCGAGTCCGTATAGCTTGCGCGTGGCCTCGGTCTCCTTCTCGACCTCGAACGCCTCGGGCGCCTGCACCTGCATCCGGAACGCCAGCTCGAACGACTGGATGCGGGCCTCGAGCTGCGAATCGAACTGCCGCATGTCGGCGTGGCGCCGGTTGACGTTGCGCAGCATGTCGAGTTCGTAGCGCTGCTCCTCCTGCGACAGGCCACTGTTGGTCAGGTACTCGATGGGTTCGCCCTGCACGTCGTCCACCTTCAGGCCGGCATGGCCGATAGGCGTCCCCTGGAATGATCCCGGCAGGAAGGCTGACGACCAGTTCTTTGCACCGCCGTGCGAAAGGGCGGGTTTGATCGTGACGTAGCCTGGCAGGTTCTCGTTCTCGGTACCGAGACCGTAGACCACCCAGGACCCGAGGCTCGGACGTGTGAATGTGCTCGTGCCGGTGAACGTCTGCAGGAGCGCTGCCCCATGGTCCACGCCCTCGCCCACCATCGAGTGCACGAAGCACATGTCATCGACGCACTCCCGCACGTGCGGGAAAAGGTCGCTTACGAGGATGCCGCTCTCGCCACCGGGCTTGAAGTCCCACTGCGGCTTCATCAACGGTCCGGGCTCCTTGTCGTCGAACGCCAGCGGACGCTTGATCGGAAGCGGTTTGCCGTCATTCTCGACCAGGTACGGCTTGTACTCGAAGGTGTCCACGGACGACGGACCGCCATGCATGAACAGGAAGATGACGCGCTTGGCCTTGGGCTCGTAGTGAGGGTTCCGTGGCGCCAGCGGATTTGCCGGATCGAACGGAACGTCCTGAGCTGCGGCGAGATTCCGTTGGAACAGTCCGCCAAGGGCAAGCAGGCCGAACCCGCAGGCTCCGTCACGCAGCACGCCGCGTCGGCTCACGGGCTGAACCGCGTTCATGTGACGAATCATCGAAGAGTAGTCCATGGTCCTCTGATAGCCCTCTAGTCCACGAAGATGAAGTCATTCGACGCGAGCAGGATCCGGCAGTAGCTCTGCCAAGCTCGCTCCGACGAGTCGTCCTCGAACCGCGTCGAGAAGGTGCCTAGGTACGACAGGGCATTGTCGATCTCCGCGCTGTCCGGCTCGCGGGTGAGCACCCGCATGTACGCGTGGCGCACGCGCTCGGCGTCGCTCCAGCGGTCCTCGTCCAGCAGTTGATTGGCCAGGTTCTCTGCCCGTGAGGTGACGAATTCGCTGTTCATCATGAACAGCGCCTGGGGCGCGACGTTCGTAACCGCGCGCTTGCCGATCGACGTGACCGCGTCGCCGAAGTCGAACAGGTTGAGCAGGGTCGGCAGGTTGGCGCGTCTGAGGGGCAGGTAGACCATGCGTCTGGTCGAGGTTGTGGGGTCGATGCTGAGTCGGGCGTTCGAGTTCTCACGGTCCGTGCCGGTTCCCGACTGCATCGTTCCGCCCATCGCCAGGTCCAGCGAGCGGTCGATTGCCAGCATGCCGTCGCGCAGCTCTTCCACGTCCAGGCGCCGCCGATTGAAGCGGCCCAACCACAGGTTTGAGGGATCTGCAGCCACGAGCCCCGCGGTCGGTCGGCTGTCGAGCTGGTACGTGCGCGAAAGCATCAGACGACGGTGCATCTGCTTCACCGACCAGCCGTCGTCGACGAACCGCTTCGCCAGCCAGTCGAGCAGCTCCGGGTGCGTCGGTCGCTCGCCGAGCTTGCCAAAGTTGCTGGGCGAGCCCACGATGCCCTCACCGAAGTGCTTCTGCCAGATCCGGTTCACCATCACGCGGGCCGTCAGCGGGTTGTCCGGCGACACGAGCCAGTTGGCCAGCTCAAGCCGACCGCTGCCTTCCTGCACCGGCTGCTGGTCGGCGCCGGCGATGATCGCCGGGAAGACCTTGGGGGCAGGCTCGCCTTCGGAGTTGTAGTCGCCCCGGACGAAGACCCTCTGCTCGACGGATTCGCCGTCCTCCACTGCGTTCGCCATGGGAGGCTCGGGCATGCCGTCCTCTTTCAGCTCCTTCAACTCGGCCTTCAGGCCCTCGATCTTGGCCACCGTCTCGGGCTTGAGGACTTGGTTCTGTCGATCTCCGCTGAATTGCAGGGGGCCCTTCTTGGCGTGGTAGATGTCGTAGAAGAACCGGTCGCGACCCGGTAGGAACCGCGGCTTGGGCGGTGGGGGCATCGCCGCCTCCCGGATCGTTTCGATCGCCGCGGCGCGCCAGCGGCGGATCGTGTGGTGCCACTCCTTCAGCGTCTCGCCGAAGCGCCGCTCGTAGTCGGCCGCAACCTCCTCCCGCTGCGAGGGCATGGCTTCGCGCCACTCGGCAAGCTGGGCCCGCGGGATCTCAGTGGGCTTGAGATAGTCCGCCCATCGTGCAAGCTCTCGCTCGTCCAGACCCTGCTCCGCCGCGAGATCGGCGGCATCGGCGCCGCCCTCGTATATCGATACCGCCGCCAGCATGTAGTCGCTGACACGATCCGCGATCGAATCGATGTAGTGTTCGATCTCCTCGTCGGCCAGGTTGTCGAGTTCGATCTGCTTGTTCTTGATGAGATCCTGCTCGGCCCTGTAGCGCTCGTACACCTCATTAGCGACGAGCGGCTTCAGGAGCATGGTCGACACATGCGTTCTGGGGCTCCGGTAGTTGCGCGTTGAGGCGAAGATGCCCGCGAGCGAGTAGTAGTCCTTGGTGAGGATCGGATCGAACTTGTGGTCGTGGCAGCGAGCGCAGGCCACGGTGAGGCCGAGCAAGGCCTTGGACATCACGTCGATTTGCTCGTCGTAGACGTCGTACAGCATGCGCGTCTTGTCCTGCTGCGCGATCGCCTTGGGTCCCAGCGCCAGGAATCCTGTGGCGATGGTGCCCCGGACGTTGATTTCGGCACCATCAGGCGAAGGCACAAGGTCGCCTGCCACCTGCTCCCGGACGAACTGGTTGTAGGGCATGTCGTCGTTGAAGGCGTCGATGACGTAGTCCCGGTACTTCCACGCGTGCGGGTAGCGGTGATCCTCGTCGTTGCCAGTGGAGTCCGCGTAGCGCACGACATCTAGCCAGTGCCGGCCCCATCGCTCGCCATAGACTGGCGACGCCAACAGCCGCTCGATGACGGCTTCGAACGCTCCGGGCGAATCGTCGGCGAGGAACGCAGCGGCTTCCTCGGGTGTTGGGGGCAGCCCCGTCAGGTCGAAGGTCGCACGTCGTAGCAGCGTCAGCTTGTCAGCAGGTTCGACGGGCTCCAGCCCTTCCGCTGCAAGCTTGGCGTAGACAAACCGGTCGACAGGGTTCGATGTCCAGGCTGCGTCACTGACTTCGGGCAGCTCGGGGTCTGCGATCGGCTGGAAGGCCCAGTAGTTCCGCTGCTCGACAGTGAAGCCGTCGGACTGTCCCTCTGGGATCATCGCCTCTCGTTGTTCGGCGCCCGGCCAGGGTGCGCCTTGCTGCACCCATCGGCGCAGTATCGCCAGTTCGGCGTCCGACAGCTTGCCGCTGGGCGGCATCTTGACGCGTCCTTCGTAGCCCACGATCGCCAGCAGGCGGCTGGTGGTCGGATCGTCCACCGAGACCAAAGCCGCCTCGTCGCGGGCGTTGACGAACCCCTCGACACTCGACAGGTCGATGTTGCCGCTCTTCAGCTGGGTGCTGTGGCAGGCTTGACACCGTGCCGCCAGCAGAGGCCGGACGTGTTTCTCGAAGTACTCTAGCCCCGCTTCGTTCTGCGTTGCCGACCAGACCGGCAGGACGGACGCAGCTATCACCAAGGGCAGTAGCAGGCGGTTCAGACGCATGAAATCCCGTGGAATCCCGATGGATTCCACATCTCAAGAATAACGGAACAAGTGCCAAATCGGGCCTGCTTCGTGCGGTTTGGACATCGCGAGTACGCGATCCGCACGCAAGTGGTTGGTGCAAGTCAAAGGCCTTCCGGCTCCTTCGCCTGCAAGTGAACGAAGCTCGTCACCTGCAACTTTCCTGGCAGTACGGTGTTTACGTAACAGTGACTCTCGACGGGACTGGCCGTCATGGCTGAGCCAGACGAGTTCGAGGCGTTTGTGCGGAGGCATCAGGACATGGTGTACGGCGTGGCAGTAAGGATGCTGGCCGATCGCAGCGAGGCCGAAGACGTGTCGCAGACCGTGTTCCTTAAGTCCTACCAGCACTTTGGGTCACTGCGCTCGAACCCTGCGGCTGCCGGATGGTTGCGCAAGGTCGCCACAAACCAGTGCCTCAACCATTTGAACCGCTTCCGGTCGCGCTGGCGGGCGTTCGGGCGCAGATGGGGCAGGTCGCCTGGGCAGGACCGACCTCTTGAGGAGATGCTGGTGGCGCCGGACGCGCCGGACGCTGCAGTGCAGCGATCCCAGGAGCACGACCGCCTCGAGCGGGCAATCCGAGATCTTCCGCGGCACCAACGCTTACCGCTTGTCCTGTTTCATTTCGAGGACCGCAGCTATCAGCAGATTGCGGCTCTTCTGGGCATCTCCTTGACGAAGGTCAGGAGCGACATCTACCGAGCCCGCCGCGCCCTGCGGGCCGTCTTGGAGGCCGACGGTGTCGTTTGAGGAGCTGGAGGCCGTCACGCTGCGCCGCTTGCGGGTGTGGTCGACGCCGAAGGCCCCTGCGACTCTGCTGCCGCGCGTAATGGCAGCGGCCTACGAACCAGAAGTGGTCGTTCGGCCCGCTTTCAGCGGACTACGGCGGACGGTGCAGGTTCTGCTCGTCGCCGCGGTCGCGCTTCCCCTGATCGCAGCGGGGGCCCTGCTTGACGAGACTCTCGTCCTGCAAGGGCGGTCGATCTTCTCTGCGGTCGTCGTTCTCTGGCGGCTGGTCATCGAACCGAATGGCTACATGTTCGCCGCGGTAGCCGCCGCTCTGGGTGCCTGCAGCACCCTGTACTTCACCGCGATGATGCTTCTCCTACGGGACTGGAGGCCCGACTGATGCAACGACCCATTCCCTTGACGCTGCAACTCCTGCTGGCTGCTGTGCTGGCACTCTCTCTGCCGTCGGCGCTTGCCCAAGAGCCTGCACCTGATCCACCTGCCGAGGCTTCCGAGGCCGGCGAGGAAGCCCCGTCGTCCGGTCGACCCAACAGAGACAGGAGGCGGCCGCCCACCGAGGTGGTGCGCTTTATGGACGACGTGACGATTGAAGAGGGCGAGACGGTCGGTGGCCTGGTCCTCTTCGGAGGCGACGCGACCGTCCTCGGAATGGTGGATGGCGACACAGTCAACTTCGGGGGAGCGTTCCATCTTGGCCCGCAGGCCGAGGTGGACGGTGACCTCGTCGTGGTCGCCGGACGGCTCGAGGTTCAAGAGGGTGCCGTCGTAGACGGCGACGTGGTCGTCTTGGGTGAGGCTGACGCGCCTGCCAGCTTCCAGCCGACTGGAGACCTCGTGACCATTGGAACGCCGGGCGGAAGTGTCGCCGCGCAGACCGCCATCAGTTGGTTCACACGCGGGCCGTTGATGGGCCGCCTGATCGTGCCAGACCTGCCCTGGGTCTGGATCGTGGTCGCGTGGGTCTGGCTGCTCTACTTCGCGCTCAATTTCCTGTTCGAGAGACCTGTGCGCCGCTGCGCCGACTTCCTGGCTGAGAAGCCGCTGATGGCGGTCCTGGTCGGCATGCTCGTGGCGGTCTTGGCCGTTCCGGCCACCGTTATGCTCACCATGACCGTGGTCGGGATACCCTTGATTCCGTTTCTCTGGACTGGGATTGCCGTGGCGGGCGTGTTTGGCAGGGTCGCCACTGCGCGCTGGCTGGGCGGCAGGGTCGTTGCCGAACCCGACACCGACGGTCCAAGAGCAATGGCGGCGGCCCGGGCGCTTGGGATCGGCCTGGGCTTGGTGGCCCTGGCTTACATGGTTCCGCTAGTTGGGATGACCGTTTGCGCCGTCTTGGGCGTCCTAGGCATCGGAGCTGTGACCGCCGTGACGGCCCAGAGCTTCTCTTCCGAAGGCTCCTCGCGCGGACGCGCAACCAAGGCGGTGGTCTCGGTTGGCCCCTTCGAGGCCGCTGGCGTCCTGAGCCGGTTTGGCGCCGTTGCCTTGGACCTAGTGCTCTTCTTGATCATCGTGGCGCTGACCGACGCGACGTTCCGCTGGGCCGTCATCATGTTCATCGTCTATCACGCCGGAATGTGGGCATGGCGATCGACGACGGTGGGCGGATTGATCTGTCAGGTCCGTGTCGTCAAGCCGGGCGGCGCATCGCTGGACGCCAAGGATGCTGTCGCCCGAGCGCTCTCCGCGGTGTTTTCTGTGGTTCCGCTTGGGCTGGGATGGCTCTGGAGCCTCTGGGACGCACGTGGCCAAGCGTGGCACGACAAGATCGCACGGACCTACGTCGTCAGGGTTGCTTCGGACGAGGAGGCCCCGTTCGTTCCAACTGACTCACCGACCGAGCCGGACTCCGCGATAGAGGCTACGGATGCGCAGACTAACGCGGTCGCGAACCCGCCCTCGGACTCGGGTGCGTGATGAGGGGTCGCGATTCAGCGACATCTGGAAGTGGCGCGGTTACAGAGCGGCCGACTCCCTCCGAACATGCTCGGGTACCCCACCTGAAGATGTGGAGCGGGTGGAGCGCGGAGGCGTACCGGCCGCTACGCAAAATCCGCCCGCCACAAACGCAAAGCGCGCGCAGCGAGCCGCCGCTGGCGCTCCTCCAGCAACGAAGGTGTCCATTCCTCCGGCGCCAGCTCGACGATTGCTCGCGTCAGCGCATACTTGCTCGATTCGTAGGCGGACCGTTTCGACGCGTACGGACCGTTTCCGATGCGCCTGTTCAGTGGCCGCTCGAGTAAAGTCAGGTTCCCGAGCCTGTTGACCGTCGTCTCCCACCGCTCCGGCGGGAAGCCCTCGGCCCACTCGCCGGTCGGGTTCTCGGGCAGCACGTGCTCCACCGTGAAGGGATTCGTGTCTGGATCGATCTCGTGTTCCCCAACCTCCGTCTCCAGTCGGGCGAGCACATGCCGGGCGATCCGGCCCCGTTGGCCCTTGGGGCTGACCGACCATCGTGCCAAGTCGGTCTCGAAGCGTTGGTCCTCGCCGTAAATGGGCTGAAGCTGCGTAAACAGTGCGCCGGGACGCTTCGCCTGTTCGTCGAGCACTGCCCTGGCCGTGGCATGGGAGACGCGCTCGAGCGCGTTGGGATTTTGGGCACCAACCACCAAGTAGCGGAAGACTAGGACGGTGGCGAGCTTCAACAGCCGGACGAAGGCGTCATCCAAAAACCGCTTCCACGCAGCAAAGAAGACCGGCGTCAATTCTCCGACCTGAAACAGGTTCAGCCCACGGATGAACGGCTTTGCCGCAGGCAGGTCAACCCAGTAGCCGTGATCGACATCAGTCAGCGCCGCGAACAGCTTCGCGCGAGCCTCCAACGCTGAGAGGAACTCAAACGTCTCCTCCGGTGTCCGGACACGTTGACGCACCAACTTGAATAGCCTCTGCCGTGGGATTCTCGGTTCCTCGCAGGGCAGGTGGTAGCGGAGAAATTTCGGGAAGCGCTTCTGGGTAACCGTGGCGATCAGCCTCTGCCAGCGTCGCTTCAGGGCGTCGATATCGGTTATCACCCGCACCTTGGAGAAGAAGCAGTTCTTCAGCAGATCGGTTGTCGTGAGCTCCACGCCGCGGGCGTTTAGCGTTTCAAACAGCGTGTAAGCGTTCAACTCGTCGTCGACAGTGATGACAATGAAGAGTAGCCGGCGGGCGACGGTCTCCGACAGGATTTTCGCGATCGTCTCGCCCTCGGCGGCCCTCGCTGATTCGAACTCATCAATCTGCTCCGAGTAGTGCCGGAAACATTCCCACGGCAGCGCGTTTGATCTCGGCAGGCCACGCGGGTTTAGCGGCTCCCAGAGCTGCACCAAGTAGTCTTGGTAGAATGGGCCGTCGATTTCCTTCAGATGTAGCCAGCTGCTCTTAATGAGAGTCGCCGGATCTTTCTCGCAAATGTAGCGGTTGCGAAGTCTGGTCGCGTGGTCTCGATTCTGCTTCTCGTCCGCGCCTTGGTTCGCCATGCGCCGCAGCTTTCCGATGGTCGCCAGCCGCTGCTGTCTGTCGATGATCAATACAGAGGGGAGCAAAAGTCTTTTCCAACAGATCCCGGCAGATCACGGAATAGTCGCTTGTATCCTTTGCTGCACTTGTCCCATGGACTGTTTCCCTTGAAAGAACTTCAGGTCCGCATCAAAAGCCGAGAACTGCGAGACTCGAAAGATCGCCATTGTCCTGTATCATGTTCTGCATTCCATCCCTGTTGCTGCCTCCATTTGCAACGTCAGCACTCGCACTGTCAGGTCTTGGACTCTGCGGTGCGGTCAAGGCGGATTCGGAGCTCTTGAAGACCGCCCTCGCAGCGGTCGACCGCCCAAGCTCGGCCCCGAGATCCGCGCATGGATTCTCCGTGCCGTCACGGACTCCAATCCCAGCCAGTTGCGCTTCCAACTCGCCTGTTGGACCGCGGTCCGCGTGCGTCAGGCCGTTCTCGAGCGCTTCGGTGTCAGCGTCAGTGTGTGGACAGTCCGCCGAGCCATGAGGCGATGGGGCCTGACCCCCCAGAAGCCCAGGTTCCGCTCCCACTGCCGCAACGAAAGGCACGTAGCGCAGTGGATTGGCAGGACTTTCCCGGAATTGAAGAAGATGGCGGAGGCGCATGGAGAGACCATTCTGTTCGCCGACGAAGCCGGCATGGCTGCCGACTGCCACGGGGGCCGCACCTGGGGCCGCCGGGGCGAGACTGCCGTGCTGCAGGACACCGGCAGGAAGTTCCGAGTGCACATGCTGGGTGCCATCGACACGTCAGGAAACCTGATCTAAAGGACGCATGTCGGCAGCACGACCGCCGAGGTGTTCGTGACCTTCCTGCAGCAATGGCTCGAGGAGAGCAGCGGGAAGATCCACTTGGTGGTGGACAATCCGAGCATGCACAAGGCGGGAAGGGTGCAGCAATTCCTGGGCAGTGATGGGGCGAGAGATCGAATGGACATGCATTGCCTGCCCACATGCTCTCCTGATCTGAACCCGATCGAGAAGGTTTGGGGGCACGTGAAGCGGGAAGTGGGACAGAAGACATTCAAGAACATGGAAGAGATGCACAAACTGCCGCTCGGCGCATTTGAGGCATTGAAGTCGACGCCTGCCCTCATCCAATCGTTCTTCCACTGCAAGGAATGCTACTATACTATCGCCTGATCGGCGGAAAAGACTTTTGCACCCCTCTGTATTCGTGCGAAAGGCCTGATTTCGTGTCAAGGTCAGGTGGATTCCGACAAGGGAGCACAGGCCAGGCGGGAGTAGGATGAAAGTGGTCCGCGGCGCGCGGGCCGCATGAGCGGCAGGATGGATCACGACGGCGCGTTCAAGAACGTCTTCTCGGAGCCCCGGATGATGGCCGACTTCATCCGGGGCTTCGTCGGGAAGAGCTGGGTCGAGCGGGCCAACTTCTCGACGCTGGAGCCGGTGGGGACGGAGCACGTGAGCGACCGGCTCGACCGGCGCCGCGGCGACCTGGCGTGGCGGCTGGAGCTGGACGACGGCAGCCCGCAGTACGTGGTCGTCATGCTGGAGCTGCAGTCGACGGTGGAATGGGCGATGCCCCTGCGCATGGCGGTCTATGTCGGGCTGACGCTGCAGGCGGAGGTCAAGCAGGGGCGGGTGGAGCCCGGCCAGCTCCCGCCGGTGGAGGCGGTGGTGCTGTACACGGGCCGCGAGCCGTGGGACTGGAGCCTGCGGCTGAGCGACCTGTACATGCCCTGCCCGGAGGACGTGGCGGCGCGTCAGCTGGGGATCGAGTGCACGCTGGTGCAGGCCTGCCACGAGCAGGACCTGGACCTGGAGCCGCTGAACCTGAGCGACGCGGTGTTCCGGCTCCTGCGGGGGTCGCGGGCGGAGGTGGCGGACGTGGCGAGCCGGCTGCAGCGGCGGCTGGCGGGGCCGGAGGACAGGTCGCTGCTAGGAGCGATCACGCGACTGGTGCAGGAGGTCGTGCTGCCGACGCGGGCCCGAATGCTGCCGGAGTCGGAGCGGGCGAAACTAACGAATCTGGAGGACTTGACACCCATGCTGGACAACTACGCAATCACGTTCGAGGAGGCCGAGCGGGCCAAACTCATCGCCCAGGGCAAGGCGGAAGGCAAGGCGGAAGGGCCAGAAGGGCCTTCTTGTGACCCAAGCCGAGCAGAAATGGGGCGTCGAAGTGGCCGCTGACCTGGAGGAGATGCTCGCTCCCATCGCATCGACCGAGGCAATTGCGCAGGTCGGAACATCAATCCTGCTTGCTGCGACCGCTGAGCAGTTTTTGTCGAGAGTGCGCAAGATCTGATCGGGGCTTCGGAGCCATCCGGCGGGAACGCACGTGGCGGTGGGGCTGGGGGCGCCCACAGCCTGGCGGTCTACGCGGGGCTGACGCTGCAGGCGGCGGTCAGGCAGGGGAGAGTCCGGCGCGGCCAGCTCCCGCCGGTGGAGGCGATGGTCCTGTACACGGACGGCAGGCCGTGGAGCGGGAGCCTGCGGCTGGGCAACCTGTACATGCCCTGCCCGGAGGACGTGGCGGCGCGCCAGCTGGGGATCGAGTGCACGCTGGTGCAGGCCTGCCACGAGCGGGACCTGCGTCTGGAGCGGCTGAACCTGAGCGACGCGGTGTTCCGGCTCCTGCGGGGGTCGCGGGCGGAGGTGGCGGACATGGCGAGCCAGCTGCAGCGGTTGCTGGCGGGCAGGAAGGCAGGTCGCTGCGGAAAGCTATCACGCGACTGGCAGGAGAGGTCGTGCTGCCCACGCGGGTTCGGAACTGCCGCCGTTGGTGCGGGCACAGCGAACGAATCTGTAGGACTTGACAGCCATGCTGGACTACAACGCAATCACGTTCAGGGAGGTCGAGCGGGCCAACCTCATCGCTTAGGGCTATGCGCGGGGCCAGAAGGGCATGCTTGTGACTCTCACCCGAGCAGAAATGGGGTGTCGAAGTGGCCGCTGACCTGGAGGCGATGCTCGCTCTCATCGCATCGGCCGAGGTGCTCGAGCAGGTCGGAACATCATTCGTGCATGCTGCCACCGCTGAGCAGTTCCCGTCGACCGTGCGCAGGATCTGATCGGGGGTTCGAAGCCATCCGGCGGGAATGCACGTGGCAGCGGAGGTCGCCCTCCGGTCAGAAGCTGGATTGTCCGGTTCGGCCAAGGCGGATTCAGTGCTCTTTCTGGACCGTCCCCGCAACGGGCGACCGCCCCAGCTCAGTCCGGAGATCCGGGCATGGATGCTGCGCACTGTCACGGACTCCGCTCCCTCCCAGCTGCGCTTCGAATGCGCCTGCTGGACCGCCGCTCGCGTCCGACAGGCCGTTTGATTGTGGACCACCTGAGCCTCCACAAGGTCGCCAGGGGGAAGGCATTTCCAGGCAGTGACGGGGTGAGGGATCGCCCTGCAGTGCATTTCCTTCCCGCCTCCTCTCCGGAATGGAACCCGATGGAGAGGATCTGGGGGCCCGTGGAGCGGGAAGCAGGACAGGGGATGCTCAAGAATGTGGAGGGGATGCACAACCTTCTCCTGCGCGCACTGGAGGCGTTGCAGTCGACGCCGGACTGCATGCAGTCGTTCTTTCACGGCAAGCAATGCTGCCACACGATCGCCTGATCCGTGGAAAGGACGTAGTGCGGGTCCAGGCCCATGTATGTGCGGGCCATCGGAATCGTCGAGCATGTCGGCGATATCGTTCCAGAGGCCCTCCCACTCCTGCTGCGTCCAAGCGTAATCCCGCTGGTATGGCGGCACGCGATACGTCGTGCTGTTACCGATTAGCTGCAGATACTTGGTTGTTCCGGTGCTGAGTGTGTTGGGCCGGCCCATGACTCTCGGCCACCTCGGTTGTCCTTACTGTGCCCGCAGTCTTGCCGCCGTGGCGATCATCAAGCAACCACTGCCCAGACAGCCAACAGCGCCTCGGTCCGGTTCGGCACGGAGCCGGTCGCCGACTTCTGTGGATCTAGAGAGTTAACGCGCTTTCGCGGGAAGCGATTCACGAGCCCGCGCAGATAGGCTTGGTGATTCTATTGCGTTGTCCAGTTGATGGTCACATCGCTATACAGCGTCTTGACCAGTTCGCGGGCAATGCCCCGTAGCGTCTCAAGCTCAATGTCGGGACCGTGCGGGAAGGTTCAGCCCAGCGACCCAAGCGGGTCCAGAGCGGTTTGCGCATCCCTCGATTCTGCGAACGACACCATTGGCGAGGCCCCTGTACGTGGTCTGCGGCCAGCACCCGCCGGGTGGTCAGCAACAACTGGAATGGCTACCCCCAGCCCAGACGTGGCTGTGCCTCGCAGGGGCGGCGTCAAGTCTAATCGGCTCACGTCTCTCGTAGACTCGAAAGCCGTCGAATCGAGATCTTGCGGTCTAGAACGGAGGACTGAACAGACCGCGCGCGACGGCTCGGCCACGTGGTCGCAGGCGCATGGCGGGCTGGATCCCCGCCTGAAAGGCCGCCGCGCTACGTCGCAGCCGATCCACGATCTCGGGATGTTCGGCTGCGACGTTCCTCGCTTCGCCAGGATCCCGATCAAGCTGGTAGAGCTCCGGCTCGTCGAGGATGCGCGGGTGCCGCGCCCGCTCCCCTCGGCGGTCCAGAGCGCGCTCCCGCAGGTGCAGCTTCCAGTCGCCCGAGCGGACGGCGTAGACTTCCCGTCCGTTGCTGAAGAACAGCGGCCGTTCGGGCATCGTCGATTCGCCGCCCAGCATTGGAACCATGTCCGCGCCATCAAACGTGCGGTCGGTCGGCAGCGAGACCCCAGCGAGGCCCGCCAGCGTGGGAAACACGTCCAGCAGTGTTGCCACCCCCTTGCGGCTCTCGCCTGCTGGCAGCCGACCCGGAGCCCAGGCGATCAGCGGGATGCGCACGCCTCCCTCCCAGATCATGCCCTTGAACCCGCGCAACCCGCCCGTCGAGCCGCCCGGCGTCGCGGCGTCGCCAGTCCACGGACCGTTGTCGCTGGTGAACAGCACGTACGTCTCGGACGCCAAGTCTGCTTCTTTCAGGGTGGCCAGCACGTAGCCGACGCTGGCATCCAGCTCCTCGACAACATCGCCATAGAGCCCGTGCGGCGATCGCCCTCGAAACGCCTCGGAGGCCGCTAGCGGCACGTGCGGCATCGTGAACGCTAGGTACAGGAAGAACGGTGCCTCCCTGTCACGTCGCAGGAAGTCCACGGCCCGCTGCGTGTAGCGTCGCGTCAGGAGGGCATTGTCGGCGGGCGACTCGATGGGTCGCGGCCCGTCGAACAGCTCGAAGCGGGGCCATTGCAGTCGCTTCAGACGCACCATGTTGTTGCTGTAGAGCACGCCGAAGAACTCGTCGAACCCCTGGCGGTCGGGCCGGAGGTGTCTGCGCCCGCCGAGGTGCCACTTGCCCACACAGGCGGTGTCGTACCCGGCGTCCTTGAGGATCTCAGCAATGGTGATCTCCGATTGCGGGAGCCCTTGCACCTCTTTCGGGACCAGCACCCTGGTCACGCCCGTGCGCAACGGGTGGCGTCCGGTAAGCAGGGCCGACCGTGCAGGCGAGCAGGTCGGCGCGGGAGTGTAGAACTGGGTCAGCCGCACACCCTCTGCTGCCATGCGGTCCAACGCCGGCGTGCGAATGTGCTGGCCGCCATACGCTCCGAGATCGCCGTATCCGAGATCGTCCGCCACGATGACCACAAAGTTGGGCGGCTTCGCCTCGAGGGCACACAGACCAGCCAGGACGACGAGTGCCAGCAGCACGCGGGAGCGGTGCAGCAAGTGCGCGGTCGTCGAAGGCATCTCGGGCTGGCGCCCTGCCCGACGCGCTAAGCGCGCAGGTCGCGAACGCGGCGAGACTTGGCTTCCCAGCGAGGCAGGCTCTCTCTTGGAACGCTCGCGAACGCAATGCGCACCCCGAAAGCGCTGCGAACGTCGTCGGCGATCGACCTGCAGGTCGTTGGGTCGGCCTCTACCTCGACATCTACTTCGTCCATTGCCCCGGAGCGGCGGACGGTGATCCGGAACTCGGCCGTGCCCGCCCATCGACGGACAGCTTCCTCGATGACTACCGGATGCACGTTGACACCGCGCACGAGCATCATGTGGTCGATCCGGCCGAGTCCTCCCCCTTCGAGCAGCAGGCCTTCCTCGATGCGTGCCGGGCGTACTAGGTCGCCTGTCCGGTAGCGGATGACCGGGCTGCCCCATCGTCCTAGGTTGGTCAGCACGAGCTCGCCGGTCTCTCCGTCCTCGACCGGCGTGGTGCCACCGACTTCCAGGACCTCGGCGATGAACTCCCGCTCGTTCACCAAGATCCCTAGTCCCTTGCCATACGGGATGCCGTAGGCGCCAACCTCGCTGGAGCCTGCATGGTCGAAGACCTCTGCGCCCCAGGCGGTCTCCAGCCGACTACGCGTCGCCGGGATGCTGGCGCCGGGCTCACCGGCGAGGATCAGTGTGCGAATCGTGGAACTCGCCGTGTCAATGCCGGAGCGCTCGGCCCTCTCGACCAGACGGAGAGCGTACGTGGGTGTGCAGAAAAGGACGGTGCAGCCAAGGCTCCGGATTAGGTGCAGCCGTCGCAGCGTGGATGCGCCCCCAGCGGGCACGCTGAAGATCCCGCGCCTCGCGACGGCCGAGTATGCGGACCAGAACCCGATGAACGGTGCGAATGAGAACGCGAAGAGCGCCCGGTCGCCGGGGCTCACGGCACTGGCGTCGAGAACCGCGTCCCAGCAGTCGCACCACCACGACCAGCTCGCCTCCGTGTCCAGGATTGGCAGTGGTTTGCCGATCGTTCCCGAAGTCTGGTGGTACCGGCAGTACGACTCGGTCGAGTAAGTGAGATTGGTGCCGAACGGCGGATGGTCGACGACGTCGGCGGAAAGGTCCCGGTTCGACGTCAGTGGAAGCCGGCGGAACTCCTCGGCCGACCGCGGTATCTCGTGCCCCGCGAGACGCTCGCGCCAGAATGCATTCTTGGCCAGCACCTCGGCTAGCATCGCCTCGAGCCGCGGCAGCTGCTCGAATCGGTCAAGTCCGGCCAGTCCGGCCGGGTGGCTGGCGACGACGTTGCGCATCAACTCAGCAGTCGGTACACCTGTGCCGTGGCAAAGCATACGGCGAACGCTATGGCCAAGGGCATGCATCCGCCCAGAGCCGTCCACTTGAAGCTGCGCGTCTCCTTCCATATGGTCAGCACAGTCGTGGCACACGGGTTATGGAGCAGGGAGAACAACATCAAGTTGCAGGCTGTGAGCATCGTCCAGCCGTGCTGATCGACGAGAATCGCTCTGATCTGGTCGTATGAGGTTACATCCATCATCATACCGGCCCCGAGGTAGCACATGAGCATGGTTGGCACGACGATCTCGTTGGCCGGTATTGCGATCACGTAGGCCAGCAGGATCACTCCGTCGAGGCCGATCGCATGCCCTACGGGGCCCAGCGCATTGGCGGCGTGCGTGGCCAGACTTGTCCCGCCGGCATCGATGTTGGCGAGGATCCAGATGACGCCTCCAGCGGGTGCGGCCGTCAGCATCGCCCGTCCAAGCACGAAGATCGTGCGGTCGATGAGGGATGTGTACAGGATGCGCATCACGCTTGGGCGGCGGTAGGGCGGCAGCTCCAAGGTGAACGCGGATGCCTCTCCGGAGAGCGCAGTGCGCGACAGAACCCATGTGACGAGCAGCGTGAATGCCACGCCTAGTAGCACCACACCGACCACCGACGCCGCAGCGACCGCCGAGGCGATGCCCGCGGGCACGGCCGCGGCCACGAAGATCACCGCTAGCATGATCAGGGTCGGGAAGCGACCGTTGCACGGTACGAAGTTGTTCGTCAGGATCGCCAGGAGCCGCTCACGCGGGGAGTCGATGATGCGGGTCGAGGTCACTCCGGCCGCATTGCAGCCGAACCCCATCGCCATGGTCAGGGCCTGCTTGCCATGCGCACCGGCTCTGCGGAACAGCCAGTCCAGGTTGAAGGCGACCCTAGGCAGATATCCGAGGTCCTCCAGCATCGTGAAGACCGGGAAGAACACTGCCATCGGCGGGAGCATTACCGAGACGACCCACGCGAGGCCGCGGAACACGCCATGCCAGACGAACCCGGTCAGCCAGGACGGCGAGCCGAGGCTCTCGAACCATGCGGCAGCCGTGCGCTCCAGCGCGAAGAACGCATTGGCGAGCATTTGCGACGGCACGTTGGCGCCGAGGATGGTGAGCCAGAACACAGCTCCCAGGAGGACTGCCATCAGCGGTAGGCCAAGCCACCGCGATGTCACCAATCGGTCGATCCGCTGGTCGAAGTCCCAGCCTGCCGCACCGTCCGTCTGAACGGCGCGGGACACGACGGACTGCGCCTGGTCGTACAGCGACGTCACCATGCGGTCCCGAAAGTCCAGCCCGATCTCGCGGCGCAGGGCGTCGCTGCGATCCAGCACGGCCTGTGCGATGGCGGGCATTGGGGCTAGAGTGCGCCGTGCACTGCCTGCACGGCACTCTGTGTGGCTGGCGCTGCGGTCGCCTGACGGGTTGCGGTTTCGGCGAGTTCTCCCGACCGCAGTGCCTCGCGCACCCTGTGGTCGCCTTCAAGTAGGCGCAGGGCGACCCAGCGGGCGTTCGGCAGCCCCGGAGCCACGTCGAGGATCATGGGCACAAGGTCGTCGAGGGCTGCACGCACCGATGCGGGAGGGTCAACGCGCATCGGGGCGGTGCGGATCTCGCCCTTGATGACTGCCGCCACGGTCGAAACGAGGTCCGCCATGCCCTGCTTGGACCGAGCGACGGTGGCGACCGCCGGAACTCCGAGGTCCCGCGACAAGGTGCGGATGTCGACCTTGATCCCCTTGCGCTCCGCCTCGTCCATCAGATTGACGCAGACGACGGCGCGGTCAGTGATCTCGAGCACTTGGAGGACGAGGTTCAGGTTGCGTTCCAAGGCGGTGGCGTCGGTGACCACGACGGTGCAGTCGGGCTGGCCGAACAGGAGGAAGCTGCGGCAGATCTCCTCGTCCTGCGACGCGGACAACAGCGAGTAGGTCCCTGGCAGGTCGACCAGCTTGTATCGCTTGCCTCCGAAGGCGAAAGCGCCCTCGGCTCGCGTGACGGTCTTGCCGGTCCAGTTGCCGACGTGCTGGCGCAGGCCTGTGAGCGCGTTGAACACAGAGGACTTGCCCGTGTTCGGATTGCCGGCGAGTGCGACGACGTGGTCGCAGGAGCCGATCTCGATGCCCATCGCGGCCAGCTGGGCGTGGTCGGGACACGCGGCGCAGTCGTGCATGTTCAGATCCCCGCTTCCGTTCCGTTGGTGGTGCGTCGGATCCAGACCTGCCGGGTCTGCTGCATGCGTAGCGCAACCGTCGTCCCTCGTACTCGAAACGCCCTCGGATCGCCGAACGCCGGATCGAGCGCCACCTCGATGCCGGTGCCCGGCGTCAGGCCAAGGTCCAGCAGGCGACGGCGCGAGAACCCGTGGCACTCGCTGCCGAGCTCAACCACCTCGGCGTGTTCCCCGACCGCGAGATCGGAGAGCCGGAGGCTGCGCTCGGGCAGTGGCTCGCCCGCTTGGACCGGCACCACCTGCACGCTTGCCGCTACGGTTCGACCGAGATCCTGTCGCTCGCCTTCGAGCATCAGTGTCAGGTGGTCCGCTCCGGACTGCAGCACCTCGACCGTCTGCCCAGGCCGCACGCCAGCATCCATGATCCGGCGGAACACCGCATCGGGCTCGTCCTCGACATGCGCGATCCTGGCTAATTGGCCGACCGGCCACGATGCAAGGCTCACGCCCTCCATCCGCGGCACGCTGGCGTCCTCGCCCGGGATCGGATCCCCGTGGGGGTCGTGCTGCGGATGACCCAGATGGGCGTCCAGCCTCGACACCTGGTCCGGGGTGAGGTTGTGCTCCGCCTGTTCGGCCGCATGGTGCAGCCGATTCAATGGCATGTTGGCGTCGTCGTAGAGGTACCGCTCCCACAGACGGTGCGCCCGCACCACGCGCAGTGCGCGCCGTTCGCCCCGCGGTGTCAGTCGGATGCCGTCCGCGTCGCTCTCGATGCAGCCAGACCGCTCGAGGTCTGCGGCGGTTTCGAGGGCGATCCCTGGCGACACCTGCAGCCCACCGGCAAGCGACTCGAGGCTGGCGGCCTTCTCGTGCTGCTGCCATGCCAAGACATGCTTCAGAGCGTCCTCGGCGCGCACGCGACGGCGGTTTGCGAGCAGGCGCCGTCCGATGCCGAGCAAGCCCTGCCGGGGCCACCACAGCCCGACCGCGAGGAGTGCCGCCAGGGCAAGTACCGCGTAGATGCTCATGCCGCGTCGCCTTCCGGCCGGCTCACCCGGATCGTTCCCGCCAGCCTGCGCCCGATGGCCTGCACCTCCGTGGAGTCTCCGATGCAGATGAGCAGGGGGCCGTCGAACGGACCGCGGTCCTGCAGCCGGATCAGGACTCCTGGGCGGATGCTGAGCGTCGAGAGGTACTGCAGCATCGCCGGATCGTGGTCGGAGACGCGCGACACCACCGCGGTCGCGCCCGGCTCCATGTGCACTAGGCCGTAGTCCCTCCGGTTCGGGATGGTGCCGTCTTTGCGCGGGATGGGATGCCCGTGGGGGTCAAACTCCGGATCGCCAAGTGCCGCCGCCATGCGGTCCTCGAGGGTCTCTGAGATCGCGTGCTCCAGCTTCTCGGCCTCTGCGTGCACCTCGTCCCAGCGGTAGCCCAGCGTTGTGTGCAGGAACAGCTCAATCAGCCGGTGGTGGCGAATCACCTCGAGCGCACGGAGGCGGCCACGCTCGGTGAGGGATGCGCCGTGGTGCTTCTGGTAATCGATCCATGGCGGTTTGGCCTCAGACAGCTTGCGCAGCATGCCCGTCACCGAGGGCGGGGCGACCGACAGGGCGGCAGCCAGTTCGGCGGTAGAGGCCCTTCCGTGGTCCGCCGTGGCCTGGTAGATGGCCTTCAGGTAGTCGTCGATGACCTCGCTACCCATATTTAGGCATACCTAAAGATTAGATTAGTTTGCCTTCAAACCACTGTCAACACGTGCTTAAGGGCCGAGCGAGGCGTCTCGGGCGCTGTCGCCAAAGTGCCCTGCGATCCGATTGGAGCGGGTCAAGGCCACGCCTACAATGAAGGAAGTCATGTCCGAGCGGATGGTCCACTGCGTAAAGCTGAAGAAGAACTTGCCGGGGCTGGACGAGGTGCCCTTCGACTCCGACCTCGGGCAGCGGATCTTCGAAGGCGTGTCCAGGATCGCGTGGGCTCAGTGGGCTGAGCACCTGAAGATGATCATCAACGAGTACCGCCTCAACCCGGCGACACCGCAGGCGCAGGACCTGATCATCAGGCAGATGGAGGCGTACTTCTTCGGCGAGGGAGCCAAGCCGCCGCCCGAGTACGTGGCGCCGAAATCGTGAAGCGTAAATCGGCAGCGATTCTGTTTCTGCTGGGCGCTTGGTGCGCCGGCACGCTGTTCATGTGGCAGGTCGCGACGCAGAACTTTGCCGTCGCCGAGGAGATCTCGGCCTCTCCAGTCGAGGGCCTGCAGACGGCGACCGAGGGCCTGTCGCCCGACGGCCTTCGCGCCACCGTGCGGCACATGGCCTCCGAGGTGAACCGGCTGTTCTTCTGGCGCTGGGGGTGGATCCAGATCCCGCTGGCGGGGGTGGTGCTGTTTCTGGCCGCGTCGATTCGCAGTCCGCGGTCGACCATGGTGATGCTTGGCGTAATGGCGGCGATCAGCATCCTACTCACGGTCTATGTCGTGCCCGAGACGGTGCGCCTGGGCCGCATGATGGACTTCGCGGCACCGGACGCCATCCCGGATGTCCGCAGCAAGTTCTGGAACCTGCACCATCTGTACACGGGGCTCGATTCGGTCAAGTTGCTGCTGGGCTTCGTGGTTGGCGCGCTGAATCTGCGCTCGACTGACCGCTAATCGACGGGCCCGTGCTTCTGGGGATGCGCCCGATGGGCTATTCCCCGCGAAGCGTGGAGGTCACCGGCAACCAGCGTCCCCGTACCCGCGCCGACTGCACTGCGGCAAGCACCACCTGCAGCGTGTGAAGGCCCTCGGCACCGGTGGGGTAGAAGACTTCGCGAGGGGAGTCGCAGCGGATCGCTTGGGCTAGGTCGCTGTAGATGTTGGCGAACGCCCCGAGCATCCCTTCGGGGTGGCCGACGGTGATCCTTGACGCACGAATCGCCTCTGGCGCCAACGACGTCGCGCCGCGCTCCAGAGTCTGGGTGGGCTTGCCCAAGGGAGTCCAGAAGAGCTGATTCGGCTGCTCTTGAGACCAGCGCAGGCCGCCTTGCTCACCGAATACCCGCAGAGTCAGTCCGTGCTGCTGTCCGAGCGCAACGGCGCTCGCCCACAGCCTGCCGGCCGTGCCACCGCGAAACCGCAGCGCCACGAGCGCGTCGTCCTCCAGCTCGCGTCCCTCCACCGTGGACAAGAAGTCGGCCGACACCTCCGTCACGGGCTCGTCCAGCACGTAGCACGCCATGTGCAGCGCGTGGAGTCCCGTGTCGGCAAGGACCGAACTCGCACCGGCTTGCTTCGGGTCGTACCGCCACCGGACCCTTGGGTTGTCGGCGTCGCTGGCGTCGGCGTGCGATCCGTGGGCGAACTCCGCCACCACCACCCGGATGCGCCCGAGCGAACCGGTCTGCACCATCGCCCTTGCCTGACGCACCATCGGATACCCCGAGTAGCCATAGTTCACGGCAAGGACGCGGCCCGCTCTCGAAGCTGTGGCCACCAGATTGGCCGCGTCGTCCAAGTCGGTAGTCAGCGGTTTCTCGCAGAGGACGTGGAACCCGGCTTCCAGGAACGTCTTCGAGATTTCGAAATGGGATGCGTTCGGTGTCGCAACCGTGACTAGGTCGAGGCGCTCGCCCGGTGGCAGCGTCCGCTCTCGTTCCAGCATCGTGCGCCAGTCTCCATAGGCGCGGTCCCGTGCTACGCCGAGCCGCATCGCGTACTCCCGGGCCCGGTCGGGATCGATGTCCAGTGCGCCGGCTACGAACGCAAACTCGCCGTCCATGACCGAACCGATGCGGTGGACGTTGCCGATTTGGCTCCCTTCGCCTCCACCGACCAGGCCCCAGCGCAGTCTCTCTGCCATCGTCTTCCTTTCGAGTGTGATTCGCCGGAGAGCGCTCAGCCAGCGGTGAGGATTGCGTCCATGACCAGAACGCCGAGCAGAGTGTAGATGATGTCGAATCCCACCAGAAGGCGCAGCCACGGACCGGTTTCCGAGACAGCCGAGGGATCGAAGATGCCCCAGGTGAGGCTCATGCACGCCACCAGCGCTGGAAGGCAGACCGGGAACAGCAGCAGAGGCAGCATCAGCTCCCGGAGGCGGTTGTTCGCCGTGACGGCTCCAAAGGTCGTGCCGACGGCCGCGAACGACCAGCTTCCAAGCAGGAACACGGGCAGCAGCTGCTGGGCGTGTGGAAGCCAGTGCACGTCGAAGAAGATGCCGAACACCGGCAGGGAGATCAGCTCGACGACAAAGATCAGGGCGCAGTTGGCGACCGTCTTGCCAAGGAAGAGCGCGTCGCCCGCCATGGGTGACGCGACGAGTGCGCCCAGGCAGTCGTTGCTGGTCTCTCGGGCAAAGCTGCGGTTGAGGACCAGGACGCCAGCGAAGAGATAGACGACCCAGAGCAACCCACCGGACAGGCTGCGCACCTCGATGCTCGTGTTTGGGTCGAACGTGAAGCTGAACATCAGCAGCACGACCAGTGAGAACGAGATCGCAGCGTTCAGCACTTGGCGGTCGCGTGCCTCGCAGCGCAGGTCCTTGCCTGCAACGATCGCGATGTCCGCCAGCAGACGCATCATGCCAACCGCCCGTACAGGGACTGGGGCGCTGCTCGCAGTGCGTCGTCCACTGGTCCCTGAAAAACCTTTCGGCCGCGATGCAGCAGTGCGACGGCGTCGGCCACGGCCATCGCCTCCGCCAGCTGGTGGGAGCAGATCACCGTCGTACGACCGCGGTCGCGGTTGTCGACGATCAGGGACGACAGCAGTTGCGAGGCACGGTCGTCCAGCGCCGTCCAGGGCTCGTCCAGGAGCAGGATCCCCGGATCGTGCAGGAACGCCCGCGCAATCGTAAGCCGCTGGCGCATCCCCCGCGAGTAGTTGACGGCGCGAGACCGGCGGAAGCGGCTAAGGCCCACGCGCTCGAGCCAGGCCGAAATGGATTGCTCCAGATGGGGGACACCGTAGATGCGCCCGAAGAAGCGAAGGTTCTCCTCCGCCGTCAGCTCGTCGTAGATCCAGGAGCCGTGTCCGACCACGCCCACATCGCGGCGCGGCACGCCATCCTGCTCGTCCTCGGCAGGGAACGTGACCGTACCCTCGGAGGGCGGCGAGAGGCCGGCAAGGATTCTGAGGAGCGTCGTCTTGCCGGCGCCGTTTCGGCCAAGCAGCGCGGCGACGCTGCCTGCCTCGATCTCGAGGTCTACGCCGCGCAGGGCGGGGAAGTCACCGAAGTACTTTGAGAGTCCCCGGACGACGATCGCGGGCTTGCTCATCAGCTGGCGCGCGTGTCCTCCTCGCGCGCGCCCACAGTGGAACCACCAGCATTGCCCGCCGTCAGGAAGTGGGCGAATGTAACTCCCAGGATCAGTAACGTCAGGCCGATGATCCATGGCAGTTCGCTCGCGATCGGCGCGGGCTCGATGCTGATCTGCGCCGTTGAGGACGAACTGGACGAACCCCCTGACAGCGCCCCTTCGCCAACCAGAGTGAGCAGGGTCTCGGGCTGGTCCGGAACCGAATAGATCAGTGCACCCGACTCGGGATGCTCGGTCTCCAGCGCGATGTCCTCGCCCGCTAAGCTCACGCCGCTCGGCACGGCCACGCTCGTCCGGACCCCTGTGTAGATGGATTGCAGCGTGAATCCTCCGTCGTCGGTGCGCGGTGCGAAGTAGGTCAGCGTCAGCGTGTTGGTGCCTGGTTTAAGGGGAAAGTCCACCTTGTACAGTCCCGCTTCGCCGGTTGGCAGTGCGGTGCTCTGCAAGGCCATGCCTGCCGGCCCCATGCCGGAGACCTGGATGCTGTCGGCCGCTCCCGGCGGCAGACGGAAGCGCAGTGTGCCGTCCTCGCTGCTGTAGGTCACGGGAGGCTCGGAGAGGTTGATGAATTGGTACGACTCTCGCACGCGTGTCCTGTCGCCGCTCGGCTCGAGAATCAGCAGCCGCACGTTCGGGTCGGGGAGGTCGTCTGCGCTGGCCGAGTAGACGACGATGTTCACGTCGTTGTGCGAGGAGTCGGACTGCAGGACCTGCGTGTATCCGACGCCATCGAGTTCGGCGCGGATGGATCCGGCGAATGGCTGGCCGCCCGTGGGAGGAAGCTCCTTGGTGAACGTGAACGCGCCGCCAGCAGCGGAGATGGTCTCCTCAATGGGTCGCATGCCCCCCTGAAACGTCGACAGGGTCAGGCTCACGCCCACTGCGGGATCGCCGGTGGTCGCGTTAACGATCGTTCCGCTGACCGCACCGGCCGCCTTGTCGACGGCGCCGGAAGCGACCGCCAGCGCACACAGCGTCGCCGCGCGACCCAGGAGCGGCAACCGGCTAGCTGCCGGCATGGCTGTTCATCCTGTCAATCGTGTCAAGCACGCCGGCGAGCTCCGTCTGCAGCTCTCGCTTGCCCGCGGCGTAGTCCTCTCCCGACACCTTGCCCATTTGGAACTCGCCGTGCAGGTCGCGCAGATTCTCGTAGATCGCGGCCTTGCGGTCCTCCAGGTGCTGCGTGGGGGATTCGCCCTCCGGCGCAGGAATGTGGCTCGCACGCACGACCAACGGGAGTGCGAACGCCACGAGGATCATCGCGACGGCGGCTGCGAGCAGCATCAGTCCTGCTCGTCGAGGTCTACCTCGATCAAGTCCTGGTACTTCTCGACGATCGACTCGGGCACGTCGCTGGCACGCGACCGCGCCGAGGTCGTGCGGCGCCACCGGCGCAGAACCATGGGGATCAGCGCCAGGCCGACCAGAAGCGACGCGAACGGCGCGATCCAGCCAATGCGACCGAAACCCTCGTTGCGTGGTTCGACCCGCGTCTCGCTGCCGTACTTCTCGTAGACGCCTTCGAGAACTTCATCCTCCGGCTTGCCCGCCTCGAGGCCGGCACCGATCTCCTGCAGAATCGGGTCGCGGAAGTGGCAGTTCAGCATGTTGCAGCTGCCGACTGTGTAGGAGCACCCGCACTGGCAGGAGACGCGGTCGCCAACCTGCCGCAGCTGGGAGTAGGGCACTGCGGCCGACGCCAGGGCGACGAACGCCAGGCTAATCGCCAGATGCCGCAACGGGCTGCTCCTTGAACGGCCGGACTACGGGCAGGGCGCGACGCATCGACTTGCTGGGCATCAGGGCGACCAGCGTGCCGAAGACCAGCAGGAATGACCCGATCCAGATCCAGTTGACCAGCGGGTTGATGTAGACCTGCAGGATCGGGCTGGCCCCGTCGCTCGACACTCCGGCGAAGACGACATAGACGTCCTCGCGCAGCCGATTGCGCACGTCGACGCGGCTCGTGGGCTGCTGCGACGCGTGGTAGAACCGCCGCTCGGGCACCATCGTCTCTAGGAACTCGCCGTCCCGGCTCACGTCCACGGACGCGACGGAACGGAAGTAGTTCGGGTTGTCCATCTCCGAGACGTTTTGAAGCTTGAACGCGTACCGTCCGACCTCGATGCTGTCCCCGACGGTCATCTCCTCCTGGTGTACGACGTTGAACGCTGCCCCGGCGAAGCCGATGAACATCAGCACGATCGCCATGTGCACGATGTAGCCGCCGTAGCGTCGCGTGTTGCGTCGGGTGAGCTCGACCATGGCGCTGGCCAAACTCATCCCGGACTTGCGCGAGATCACGCGGCCGCCCCGGTAGAACTCCATGAGCACGGTCAGCGCAACGAAGGCGCACAGGCTGAAGCAGACCAGAGCGTAGAAGTGCCGAACCCCAAGGACAGCCAGGATCACGGCGCTCGCAAGGGCGGCCACCGCCGGCCAGCGGAAGTTCCGACGCAGGGACTCGGTCGACGTACGGCGCCACGCGAACAGTGGTCCGACCCCGGTCAGGAACAGCAGGAAAAGACCGATCGGCACGTTGACCTTGTTGAAGAACGGTGCGCCGACAGTGATCTTGTTGCCGGTGAAGTACTCGCTGAGCACAGGGAACAGCGTGCCCCAGAGCACGGCGAAGCAGCTCGCCAGCAGGATCACGTTGTTGAACAGGAAGCTCGACTCGCGCGACACGACCGACTCCAGCTCAGCCTCGCTGCGCAGGTAGTCCAGCCGCGAAACGATCAGGTACGCGGTGATGGCGATGCCGGCGAGCAGGTACCAGACGAAGTAGACCCCGATCTCAGACTGGGCGAAGGCGTGGACCGAGCTGACCAGCCCGCCCCTGGTCATCATCGTGCCGAAGATGCAGAGGAAGAACGTGCCGGCGATCAGCACGATGTTCCACACCTTCATCATGCCTTTCTTCTCCTGCATCATCACCGAGTGCAGGAAGGCCGTGCCCGTGATCCACGGCAGCAGCGAGGCGTTCTCGACCGGGTCCCAGCCCCAGTAGCCTCCCCATCCAAGGACGACGTATGCCCAGCGCGCGCCGAGCAGGATGCCAATCGACTGGAACAGCCAGGTGATCATCGTCCACATGCGTGTGGTGTGGATCCAGCGCTCGCCGGGCTGGCGCGTGATCAGCGACGCCATGGCGAACGCGAACGGCACCGTGAACCCGACGTAGCCCAGATAGAGCATCGGTGGATGGATGGCCATCATCGGATGCTGCAGAAGCGGGTTGAGCCCCTGACCGTCCGGGACAGCAGTGATCTGTGGGCCCGACATGATCACTTGGAACGGATTGGCCTCGAAGGCCACCAGCGCTAGGAAGAACGCCTGTGTGGCACCCATGATCGCGACCACGTAGGCGATCATGTTGCGGTGCCGCTTGCGGCCGGTGTAGACGGCCACGAACGTATAGGTGGCGGCGATCCAGCTCCAGAACAGCAGCGACCCCTCCTGCCCGCCCCACAGCGCGGCCACCTTGTAGAGCAAGTCGAGGCTGGCGTTCGATCGCGAGGCGACGTAGTTGAAGCTGAAGTTGTCCGTGAGGATGGCGTGCAGCAGGATGGCGGTCGCCGTGCTGGTCATCAGCCATGCGCCCAGCACGGCGCGCTGTGAGCTCAGCTCGAGGAAGGCGTTGCTGCGCAGCCTTCCGGTGATCGCGGCCACAGTCGCGAAGGCCGAGAGCAGGAAGGCGAGGAGAACCGCGAGATAGCCTAGATTCTCCATCGCTTATGGCTGGTGCTTGCCTCTGCGACGCCGACCCGGCGCCGCTGCGAAGGGCCCTTCTCTAGTCTGTCGGCTCAGCCGCGTAGACCGGAGCCGCATCGCTGCCAGGCTCTGCCTCGTACTTCGACGCGCACTTCGCTTGGATCTTCTTGGCCTCGAACTTCCCGTCTGCCCGCAGGAATCCGTCGCAGAGGGCCTGCGCCCTGTCCCGGAACGTGTCGGGCAGGGGATCCTGGCCCGTGTAGACCACGTCCAGCACTTGGTCGACGTTGAGCGACTCGTCCTGCTGATGCAGCGTGAAGGCCACCTGGTCGCCCGTGCGGACGATCGATCCGTGCGCAACGTCGCCGCCTACCCGGATGCGCTTCGAGGCGGGACTCTCGAGGTTCGCTAGCTCTTCGAGCGTCACGTAGTAGGTGGCGCTCTCCTGCACGCCGCTGACCGCCATCCAGGCGAGCGTGACGGCAATCGCGGCGATAATGGCGAGGAATTTCGCTTGCTTCTTCACAGCCGCCATCGACTCACAGTATAGTCCCTGCCGTCTCGGACGCCGACGCCTTGGTCTCGGTTCCTTCGCATTCGAGCCGTGCCCCGTTGCTGCGTGGGAACCGTTGGCGCGGGGGGATTGCAGCCTTGGACTGATATAATTCGCTAGGCGAGCGGACGTAGTAGTCTGCCACGGCTTCGATGCAGCGCAGGATAGTTTGGCCGAGGGTCGCTGCGGCTGCCTTTGCCGTCTTGGCCGGAGGTCTGCTCTGGCTCAGTCCGTGGGTGCATGCCGCCTCCGGGCCCTCGGACACCGAGATCCAGGAGAGCATCCGCAGCTTCTCCTCGATTTTGGCGAAGGTGCAGGAGCACCACGCCGACGAACTGGACACCGACGACGCCCTGTTCAGCGGCGCGATTCCGTACATGCTGCGGATGCTCGATCCGCACTCCTCCTTCTTTTCGCCGGAGGCGTTCAAGCAGCTCCGTGACGACCAAAAAGGCCACTATGCCGGCGTAGGCATGCAGATCGGCGACCGGGCCGGCGAGACCATCGTGATGGCCCCGTTCCCCCGCACGCCCGCCTACCGCGCCGGGCTGCGGCCAGGGGACGTGATCTCCGAGGTCGACGGTGAGAGCGTCTCGGACCTGGACGTCAAGGCAGTGGCCAATCGTCTGCGAGGCAAGGTCAACACCAAGGTGCGGATCGGCGTCGAGCGTCGCGGCGTCGAGGAGCTCATTGAGTTCACGGTGACGCGAGCCCGCATCCCTCGCCCTAGCATCCCGACAGCATTCGAGATCAAGCCGGGCATTGGCTTCATCCGCATCGACTCGTTCAACGAGAACACTGGCTCGGAGCTCGACGCGAAGCTGCACGAGCTCGACACAAAGCGCCTCAAGGGCCTCATCCTGGATCTCCGTGACAATCGCGGCGGACTGCTCAGCGAGGGGGTGCGTGTCTCCGATCGATTCCTGCAGAAGGGTCAGACGATCGTTTCGCACCACGGCCGCTCGTCCCAGCAGCGGCTCTACCGGGTCCAGCGCGGCAACTCGGGCAACCGCTACCCGATGGTCATCATGGTCAACTGCAACTCGGCCTCGGCCTCGGAAATCGTCGCCGGCGCACTGCAGGACCATGACCGGGCGCTGATCGTCGGTCACAGCACGTTCGGCAAGGGGCTGGTGCAGACCGTCTTCACGCTCTCCGAGAACGCGGGACTGGCGCTCACCACCGCGCGCTACTACACGCCCAGCGGCAGACTCATCCAGCGCCGCTACGACGGCGTCTCGATGCTGGAGTACTACAGCAACCCCTGCAGCGAGGGGTACCGACCGGTTCGCGATGGCGTGAAGCTCACCGACAAGGGCCGCCAAGTGTTCGCCGGCGGCGGTATCGAGCCGGACATCGAGCTGGAGGAGCAGCGGCCCAACGACTTCCAGTGGCTGCTGCGGCGTCGCTTCGCGGTCGAGACCTTTGGACAGGACTACACCCGCCTCCACCCCGACCCAGGGGATGGCTGGCAGGTCTCGGACGAGGTGCTGGAGCAGTTCCGGACGTTTCTCACGGACGAGGAGATCGAGTTCGAGGCGTCCGACTTCGACGACAACCTCGAGCACATGCGTCGACTGATCAAGCGCGAGGTCTACAACTCGGCGTTCGACATCGAAGTGGGTCAGCGGGTCTACTTCGAGCTGGACCCCGACGTGCAGCGTGCGATCGAATCGCTTCCCCAGGCGCAGCGCCTCCTGGACGAGGGCGCCAGCCTGATCGCGTCCGGGTCGCGTGAGCAGGCGGTCGCCCAGGACTAGGTCTTCCGGCTGTTCGTCCCGGACTCTGCTACTGCCCGTCTAGGTACACAGGTCGGCGTTTGTCGCGCTGCATCGCTTCGTCGAACCGGCGCGCGATCCCGTCCAGTCGCGCGACGACCTCGGTGTGCTCGGAGGCGACGTTGCGGGTCTCCGCCACGTCGGACTCGAGATCGTAGAGCTCCGGCGCTTCGCGCAGTCGGTGGTGGCGGTTGAAGAGGGTCGGGTTCTGGAGGTACCACAGCGATCCGGACTGCTCGGGCTCTCCGGTCTGTTGCGGGAACAGCTTCCACTTGCCCAGACGAACCGCCTGCAGCAGCGTGCCGAAGTAGTAGAAGAACGGCTCTTCGGCGAGGGTGTCCGTACGCCCCAGCAGCAGATCGGCGATCGACCGGCCATCGATCACCCTGTCGTCGGGTGGCTCTGTTCCCGCCAGCGTCGCAATGGTCGGCAGCAGGTCGACGATCGAGGCTGGCTGGTCGGTCTCGGCGCCTGTGGCAATCCTGCCCGTCCAGCGAAAGATTCCCGGCACCCGCATGCCCCCCTCGAAGGTGTTGCCCTTTCTGCCGCGCAGGCCGCCTGTACTCCCGTCGGCGCCGCGCTCCTGCCAGCGTCCCGGTCCCGCGGGGGCAGGTCCGTTGTCTGACGTGAACACCACCAAAGTGCGCTCGTCCAGCCCGTGCTCGTCGAGGGCCTTCAGGACTTCCCCTACGCTCCAGTCCATCTCCTCTACGGTGTCCGCGTAGAACCCGTGGGGTGAGCGGCCCTCAAACTTCTCTGACGCGTACTGAGGGTTGTGGGGGAACGTGTGCGGAAAGTACAGAAAGAACGGACGGTTGCGGTTGTCCTTGATGAAGTCGACAGCGCGCTCGGTGTAGCGCTGAGTGAGCGTGTGCTGATTGACCGGAGCCTCGACAATCTCGTCGTTGTCCAGCAGGGGCAGCTTCCAGAACGCATGCTGGGGCCGGCGAACTTCGGGGGGCTCCCAGGCGTACATGTCGTTGGAGTAGGGCAGGCCGAAGAAGAAATCGAACCCGTGCCGCTGGGCACGGAACGGCTTGGGCCAGCCGAGATGCCACTTGCCGATCGCCGCCGTGGCATAGCCCTGCTCCGAGAGCATCTCGGCGATGGTGATTTCCTCCTGCGGCAAGCCGGTCGTCTCTGTGGGAAACAGCACATACGGCACCCCCGCACGAAGCGGGTAGCGACCGGTCAGGATCGACGCTCTAGAGGGACTGCAGAAAGGGGCCGCTGTATAGAAGTCCTTGAACTGCATGCCATCGGCGGCCATGCCGTCAAGGTGTGGCGTGCGGATCTTCTCTGATCCGTAGACCCCGAGGTCCCCGTAGCCGAGGTCGTCGGCGAAGATCACGATGAAATTGGGCTTCCCGGCCTCAGCGGTCACTGCTGGACCAGCCAGCAACCCTGCAAGGGAGATCAAGGCGAGAGCAGCTCTCACGCGGGTCCCTAGCACCGTCGACTTGGATGCAGGTGGAGGCGTTTCCGCCACGGTCTCAGGTGCCACGTGGAATCTCATATCTGTCGGTGCAGTGTAGACGCTACGCGCGCTTGCTTCCGAACATTCCGTCGGCGTTGTCGTGCAGGAGCCTCCGGGCCAGGGCCAAGGCCTCGTCCTCGGAGCAAGTTCCCGCGCCGACCTTTTCGGAAAGCACCTGCGCGATGTTTCGGCGTGCGATCTTCGCGTGCGCGTAGCTGAGTTCTGGATAGCGGTAGTCACCGCCGAACCCGAAGATCTTGTTGCTCGGCACGGTGTCCAGGAGCTCGTGCAGCGTCCGTCGAGCTGCGCTGGGCGAGATGATGTGTGCCCAGCACAGGTCGACATGGACGTTCGGGAATACCTTCGCAATGGCGGCCGCCTCGCCTTGGTACGGGTAGCTCATGTGGAACAGGTCGAACTGCACCTGCGGGAACAGGAAGAACAGGTTCGTCAGGTGTGTCGGCTTGGAGTTCTCGATGAAGTTGCCGTTGCCCGCATGCAGTCCGGTGTGAATCTGCACCGGGATCCCGTGCGCCTCCGCTAGGCGGATCAGATGGTGGAACATGTGGTCCTCCAAAGGCCGGAACGGTCTGTCGACGCGAGCCCGGAATCCGCTCGGAGGGGTGCTCTGCGACCGCAGCAGTGCCTGCAGGGCGGCGTCGGCATCGCTCGCCGCAACCTCCTCGTAGTGGATCTCGCGGTTGTACGCCAGCGTCGACTTGACGGTCACCATGCCGATGCCGAGGCTCTGCTCGAAGCTGGCCTCCATGGCGCGTTTGAGGCCAGACAGGCCGGTGATGGACGTGTCAGTCAGTGCCTCCAGGGCGCGGATGTCGCTGGGGGACTGCGGAGCGACGAATCGGTCGAACTTGCGAGCCGGGACGAAGAACTTCGGGTCGGGCTTGACCGGTGCGGCGTTCCAGTAGTCGTCGAGTATCGAGTAGGCGATGTTCGCGCGGCGAACCAGCACGTCCTCGTAGAGTCCAGGTCGGTTCAAGTCCTGGATTGCCTGGTTGATGCGGGGCAGCGTCGTGGCCGAGATTTGGTCAACGCCGTAGATGTCCGCGATCGCGATGCGGAGCGTCTGGCCGTAACCCGTCAGGCGGACGGCGTTCCAGTAGGGTTCGAAGGCTCGCCAGCGCTGCGAAGCCGGGGCTTCGGGGCTCCTGACGAGCGCGAGATCGTCACCGGAGAGTCCGGCTGCGGCTGCGTCGTTGATCGCGTAATGGCCGACGAGGGTGAAGAAGTCCACTCGCGAGGACGTGCGTTCCCCCTCCGGAATGATGTGCTCGTGGGTGTTGACGAGAGGAGTGCTCTCGATCGCCGCCGCTAGGTCGGTCAACGCCGCGGGCTCCACTTCGGTCTGCGCCGCGGCCGCGGCTGACAACGATCCGAAGAAGCTGCGACGGCCTATCGGCATGGCAGGAACAATCCTCGCGCAATCGTAGACGTACCGCATTCGACGAGTCATGTTCGGCTGACCTGCCGGACGCTCCCGCTTCATGGACCATGCATGCCGTTCCGGCGCGTCTACAACGGGAGCTCCCCGCCTGGATGCGTCTTGCCGTTCCCGCTGGAGCCTTCAAGTGGCGGGTCGGGAACGGAACTGCCGGTTGGCACGACACCCAGTCACGGAGTCGCGCACCTACCCCTACGATGGAAGCTCGGAGGCCGTGCAGAAGTGCGTTCACTGGTATCGGGCGGTGCCGGGTTCCTCGGGTCCCATCTCTGCGACCGCCTCCTCGAGGATGGCGGCGAGGTCGTCGTCGTCGACAACCTCAGTACAGGGCGCTCGAGCAACCTCGCACATCTGTCGGGGAGCGGCTCGTTCCGCCTGATCGAGCACGACATCTGCGAGCCACTGGAGTGTCCTGAGCGGTTCGATCTGGTGTTCAACCTAGCGTCGCCGGCCAGCCCGAGGGACTACCTCGCAGCTCCCGTTGAGACCTTGATGGCGGGGGCGGCGGGGACCCGAAACATGCTGGACCTGGCGCTGCGCGACGGGGCGGTGTTCGTGCATGCCTCTACATCGGAGGCATACGGCGACCCGCAGGTGCACCCCCAGCCCGAGTCCTACTGGGGCAACGTCAACCCCGTCGGGCCGCGTGCCGTCTACGACGAATCGAAGCGATTCGCCGAGGCGCTGACCATGGCATATCACCGCAAGCACGGGGTTCGAACGCGTCTGACGCGTCTGTTCAACGTCTACGGACCGCGCATGAAGCGCAGCGACGGTCGTGTTCTGCCAGCGTTTCTGGATCAACTCCTGCGTGGCGAGCCACTCACCGTATTCGGGGAGGGAACGCAGACCCGCTGCTTCTGCTACGTGAGCGATGCCGTGGACGGCATCATCCGCCTTGCGCACAGCCGCGAGACCAGTCCTGTCAACATCGGAAGCCCAGAGGAGCTGACCGTCATGGAGCTGGCGTGTTTGGTGCAGAAGGTGGCGGGAAGGAACTGCGGCATCCGCTACGAGCCCTTGCCGCAGGATGATCCGAAGCGACGTTGGCCCGACATCAGGAAGGCGTCTCGCGTGCTCGGATGGCGGCCACAGGTGTCCTTGGAAGAGGGCATCCAGCGCACTCTGAATGCGTTTCGACTCGATCCCGAAGACGTTCAGATCTCGTCCTGAGAATCCGGTGCGCCCGGTTCATGGGGCTCCGGAGGCAATCACCTGGGCGTTTGACAGAATGGTTTTCCATGCCCAACCGGCCGTCCCTGCGGTTTCTGCTGACCAACGACGACGGCTTGGAGGCTCCTGGTCTGGCCGCCTTGGCGGCGGCCCTTCCTGCCGGCAGCACCCACACCGTCGTGGCCCCCATGGTCGAGCGGTCTGGCTGCAGCCATAAAGTGACGACCACGAGGGAACTGCGCGTCGAGCGATCCGGGCAGGGACGGTACGCGGTTGACGCAGAGCCCGCGGACTGTGTACGCGTGGCACTGCACGATGCACGCGACGGATACGACTGGGTCCTGGCGGGCATCAACAACGGCGCCAACCTCGGGGTTGACGTGTACTACTCGGGCACGATGGCAGCGATCCGGGAGGCGGCGTTCTACGGATTGCCCGGGGTCGCCGTCTCGCACTATCGCGACCGCGTCCTGGACAAAGCGGACTGGCGGCGCGCGACCAGGTGGGTCCGGCGGCTTCTACCAGACCTGCTCGCCGAACCGCTTGCCGCGGGAGAGCACTGGAACGTGAACTTGCCGAGCCTCGCTCCCGGTCCGGCCGACCCTCGAGTCGTCCACTGTCCGCTCGACATCAAGCCGATGCCCCTGCGCTACTCCGTTCAGGGCTCGGATTACCTGTACTCCGGCGTGTACCACCAGCGATCGTCGCACCCAGGGCATGACATCGCGACGTGCTTTGGTGGCAGTATTGCGGTCACGCGCATGCGGCTCGCCTGACTCTTGGGCCAATGTGGCCGCATGGTGGCGTGCCACAATGGCGAGGAACCGCCTTGGCGCTCACGCGTGTGGATCAGTTGCTTGTCGAGCGGGGCGTCGTCGAGTCGCGGCACAAGGCCCGGGCCATGATCATGGCAGGCGAAGTCCTAGTTGCCGAGCAGAAGGCGAGCAAGCCCGGACAGCGTGTCGAGACGGATGCGGAGATACGGCTCATCAGGCAGCCTCCTCCGTATGTGAGCCGTGGTGGCGTCAAGCTGGCCGCGGCACTAGACCGCTATTCGACAGACGTTCAGGACATCGTGTGCCTCGACATCGGATCTTCGACAGGCGGGTTCACGGACTGCCTGCTGCAGCGCGGTGCCCGGCGTGTGCATGCCGTGGACGTGGGTACCGGGCAGCTGCACTGGAAGCTCCGCCAGGACGACCGCGTCGCGACACACGAAAGGCTCAATGCTCGGTATCTTGACGAGTCCCATCTCGGCGAGAGAGTCGGGCTGGTCACCTGCGACGTGAGCTTCATCTCAGTGACGAAGATCCTTCCGTGCTTCCAGCGCGTGCTGGTGCCCGGCGCCGAGGGTGTGATCTTGGCGAAGCCGCAGTTCGAGGTGGGGAAGGGGCAGGTCGGCAAAGGTGGTGTCGTGCGCGATCCAGAGCAGCACAGGGCTGTCGTCGAGATGGTCAGTGCGGCAATGCTGGAGGCAGGGTTCGCTGACGTCGACTGGTGCGAGAGCCCGATTCGCGGGGCCAGCGGCAACCGCGAGTTCCTTGTGCACGGTAGAAACTGGTCCGTCCGGACGGAGCCGGCCGCATGAACCTTGGCCGCCTCGGCATCGTTTCCAAGTCGGGCCGGAGCGAGATCCCGGGCCTGATCGGTTCGACGCTCGACTGGTGTGCAGACCAGGGGGTTGATGTCGGTCTGGATCAGAACAGCGCGGAGTATCTCGGGCGTATCGGGATGGCCAGATGCGACCTGGTCGAGGACTGCGATCTCGTTGTCGTGTTCGGCGGGGACGGCACGCTGCTGTCGGCTGCCCGGGCTGTGGGCGACCGGCAAATCCCGCTCCTTGCCGTAAATTTGGGTCGCCTAGGGTTCATGATGACCACCGGTCCGGACGAGCTGGGGGCGGCGCTGAGCAGCGTGGCTCGGTCAGAGTTCGAGCTCGATTCCCGCATGGTGCTGGAGTCTCACCTTGAGCGCGATGGTTCGACGATCCAGCGGCACTTTGCGCTCAACGACGTGGTCATCGGCAACGGGTCGGTTGCCCGGCTAGTGCACCTCGAGGCCTTCGTTGACGGCGAGTACGTCTGCGGCTACCGCTCGGACGGGCTGATCATCTCTACGCCGACCGGTTCGACGGCGTACTCCCTGTCCGCCGGGGGGCCCGTCATGGCGCCCTCCGTCGGAGCACTCACGCTAACCCCCATCTGTCCCCACTCGCTATCGAATCGCTCGGTCGTCCTGCCGGCGACGTCACTGATTGAGGTGCTGGTTGTGGAGGGGGAGGAGGGCAACTACCTCAGCATCGACGGACAGGTCGGCACAGGCTTGCTGCCCAACGACCGGATCCGCGTTCGGCGGGCCGGTCACTGCGTGGAGATCGTGCAGGTCAAAAGCCTGCGCTTCTTCTCGGTCCTGCAGGACCGCATGGGCTGGGGCGACCTTTAACGTACGGTGCTCGCGCTGCGTTCCGTGCGCGACCAAGGACCGCCATCCTCTCATTCGATGTGCATGGTGCGAGAGTTCTGTCTGCCGCTAGCCCAAGTTCACCAGGCGAGTAGCGATTTTGGCCGAATTCGGCGTGTTTTGCGCCGCAAGCCGTTGGCTTTCAATGGTCGGCCTCCTGAAACCCCAAATGTAGTGCCCCAATATATTGCAATCCATTGACTCCCGCCCCAGGGCCTGCTCCCATCGGAGCCTGTTCGTCCGCCGGATCCCCACCCGCCCCCGCGCCAAGGGCCAGAAGCCCCACTTCACCCAGCGCCTCGTCCGCTCCGTCCGCTGCGGCTCCAGGGTGCGCCAGCGCACCCTGCGCAACCTCGGCCGCCACGTCGCCCTGCCGCGCGGGGACGGGCCGGCGCTGTGCGCCCGCGTCGAGCGCATCCTCGCCCCCCCCCCCCCCTCCCAGCGGTCCCTCGAGTTCGGGGCCTGCTCCCCCGCGGTCGAGGACGAGGCCCAGCGCAGCGCCCTGGGCGAGCCGTTCGGCTGCGACTTCGAGACGATGGGCCGGAACGCCCTGCAGCGCGCCAGCGACCGCCTCCTGCGCCACCGCGAGACGATCGGGACGCGTCTCCTCCAGCGCACCATCGGCCTGTTCGACCTGCAGCCCACCGTCACCCTGCACGACCGGACCAGCACGTGCTTCGAGGGCGCGGCGGACCGGCAGCCGCTGGAGGGCAGCGGGGCGACCCATCCCGGGGTCCACGGCCTGCGCACCCACAGCGTCGGCTGGGACGCCGAGCGGCTGTGGCGCACCTGCGTGACGCGGACCGACCTGGAGGCCGTCCTCCGCTCCCTCGGGAGCGGACTGGGACCGCGCCCGATCCACCACCGCAGGCCCGCGCGCAGCGCGGGCCACCTGTGCCTGTCGGTGCTCGCCTGCCAGCTGGTCCGGGTGGTCCGGCAGCGCCTGCGGGCGGGCGGGGAGACGGCCAGCCAGGCGAACCTGCAGGCGGCGCTGGAGCCGCTGCTGGCTCCCGACGCCGTGCTGGTGACGGACGGTGGGGCAGGCTGCCCAGGCTGCGCGCGCAGCCTGGGGGTCCAGCACGAGGCCGTCAACCGGGCGGCCGGGCAGCGCGTGCGCGGCAGCCACCCCATCCAGACGGTCAACCAGCGCCACCGCCAGCTGCAGCAGTTCCTGCTGCCGTTCCACGGCGTGGCCGACGAAGTGCCTCGGCAACTACCTGCGCTGGCATCGGGAGATCGGTCTGGCCAGCCAGCCCTCCCCGCGGGCCTGCCTGCTCGCCTCCTTGGCCCCCCCCCCCCCCAATGCACACGTTTCGCGAATTGAGCCTTCTGGAAAGGCGAGGACATCGATGACCAGGTGGAGCTGGGCCTCCTCGACGAGCCCCATGCGATCGAGGCTCGGGAACGGCGCGGCGAGCTGCGAGCCGCGCTGCTGGCCTCCCAGCGCTCTGGCATGCTGGAAGATGAGACGGCCGGAGACTCCTTGGGCGTCCTACGGTCCTGCCTGGCCACCCTGTCCGGATCGGAGGCGGCCTGTGTCATGGTGACCTTAGAGGACCTTTGGGGCGAGACGCAGCCGCAGAAACACCCCCGGCACGAGCGTGGAGCGACCCAACTGGACGCGCAGGGGACGGCTGGGCCTAGAGAGCATCCGGTCCGATCCGACCGTTCTGGCTGTCCTGCGCGAAGTGAACCGTTGCCGGTCCGGCCCTAGCGGAGCAGCCGATGGCGGGTGAGGGCGGACACGTTTTCCTGAGCGACTGGGATTTGGAACGCATCCAGCACGGGACTCACCCGCGCAGCTACGAGAGCCTCGGAGCCCATCCTGCCGTTGCGGATGGCAGTGCAGGAACCCGGTTTGCGGTCTGGGCGCCCAACGCGGAACGGGTCTCTGTGATCAGCGATTTCAACGGCTGGGACTGGGATCGCCATTCCATGCAGCACCGCGGCCGCTCGGGAGTTTGGGAAGTGTTCGTCGAGGGTGCCGGCTACGGCGACACCTACAAGTACGGGGTTGTCTCGAGACAGCCCGGCGGGCGGGCAGACAAGGCGGATCCCTATGCGTTCTGGGCGGAGGCCCCGCCCACCACGGCTTCCAGGATTTGCGATCTGGATCGCTACGAATGGGGTGATGACGAGTGGATGGACCGCCGGGCGGAAGGGAACGCCCGATCCGCACCCATCGCCATCTACGAGGTGCACTTGGGGTCTTGGATGCGTCGCCCCCAAGAGGGCAATCGGTGGCTGACCTACGCCGAGCTGGCCGAGCGCCTCTCCGAGTACGTCGAAATGATGGGCTTCACCCACGTCGAGCTGATGCCGGTCACCGAGCATCCGTTTGGCGGTTCGTGGGGCTACCAGACGACGGGCTACTTCTGCCCTACGAGCCGCTACGGCGAGCCGCACGAATTCATGGCGTTCGTGGACTCGCTGCACCAGCGCGGGATCGGCGTGATTCTCGACTGGGCCCCCGCGCATTTCCCGGACGACCCGCACGGGCTGGCTTGCTTCGACGGCACGCCCTTGTACGAGCACATGGACCCCAGGCTCGGCCGGCATCCGCACTGGGCCACCTGTGTGTTTAACCTCGGCCGGTACGAGGTCGGGAATTTTCTTCGATCGAGTGCGCTGTTCTGGTTCGACAAGTTCCACGTCGACGGCATCCGAGTGGACGCTGTCAGTTCCATGCTCTACCTGGACTACGGTCGCAGGGACGAGGAGTGGGTGCCGAACGAGTACGGCGGCAGGGAGAACATCGAAGCGATCGGGTTTTTGCGCCACCTCAACGAGCAGATCCATTCCGAGTTCCCCGGCGTGATGACGATTGCGGAGGAATCGACTGCCTGGCCGCTGGTGTCTCGCCCGGCATCGGTCGGGGGACTCGGATTCGACTTCAAGTGGAACATGGGCTGGATGCACGACACGCTCCAGTACATGAGCGCGGATCCCCTGTACCGCAAGCATCGCCATGACCAGCTCACGTTCAGCCTTCTATACGCGTTCAGCGAGAACTACGTGCTTCCGTTCTCGCATGACGAAGTGGTCCACATGAAGCGGTCGCTGCTGGAGAAGATGCCCGGGGACGACTGGCAGAAGTTCGCGAACCTCAGGGTCCTCTACGGCTATATGTACTGCCACCCCGGCAAGAAGCTCTTATTCATGGGGAGCGAAATTGCTCAGCGCGCTGAATGGGACCACGATGGCAGTCTCGACTGGCACCTGCTCTCCTCGGGCCCGCACCGCGGCATGCAGCGTCTTGTCGCCGATCTGAACCAGCTCTATCGCTGGAAGGAACCGCTGCATGGAGCCGATTCGAAGGACCGGGGTTTCGCTTGGATTGACTGCGCGGACAGGGACGCCAGCATCGTCAGCTTCTTGAGGAAGGGGGCCAGCCCGCACTGGGGACTGCTCATCGTTTGCCACTTCACCCCCGTCACCCGCGAGGGATACCGCATCGGTGTGCCGAGTCTCGGTGCGTGGAAGGAGCTCATCAATACGGACTCGACCTACTACGGCGGCTCAAATGTCGGCAACAGGGGACGGTTGGTCGCGGAGGAGGTGCCGTTTCACGGGAGTCCATACTCGATCCAGCTCACACTTCCTCCGCTTGCAACAGTTGTCTTCGAACCGGCCGCCTCTGTCAGAGAACTCGGTTCGAGCCTGGCAGCACCCGCAAAGTAGGCAGCCTCGGATTCGGGTGCGCGGAGGCCGGCAGGGCATCCGACATGCCAGTATGCGCCAGGATCAAGGTGCCAACGACATCGTGATGCCTGACGGGCAGTCTAACGTTGCAGCTCCGGAGCTCTCATAGTTGGGCGAATGGCAGCGCGGTGACCCTTGGTCCAAGGGGAAGGCGGGTGTCCCCTGGATGAATCACGTAGCCTTGCATCGCGGAGCTCCCAAGGTCGCGTTGAAACGTCTTGATCGATGCGGCCATGGCCGGTCGCGGGGTCGCTGACAGCTTGACCTCGATGGGTATGAGCTGTCGGGCGTGTTCGATGACGAAGTCCACCTCGGTCCCTGCCATGGTTCGCCAGAAATAGATCTGCGGAACCACGCCCCTATGAGTAAGCGTCTTGACGATCTCGGACAGCACAGCCGTTTCCAGGATTGCCCCGCCCATCGGCCCCTTGGCGGCGTGTTCGGGAGCCTTGAGGCCCACTAGGTGGCAGAGCATGCCGACATCCGTGAAATAGATCTTGGGAGTCTTGACGAGCCGCTTCCCGACGTTGGCAAAGTACGGTCGGAGCACGATCACCTGGAATGTTGCCTCAAGTACCGAGAGCCAGGCCTTGACGGTATTCACTGCAACCCCCAGATCGCGGGCGATGTCCGTCAGGTTCAGGAGTTGGGCGCTTCTAGCTGCGAGGATTCGGAGGAATCCTTGGTACTGAGTCAAGTCTCCGACCTGTCGAATCGAACGCACATCCCGCTCCAGGTAGGTCTGGAGATAGCTGGCGTGCCAGAGGGCCGTGTCGCGGTCGGGCTGCGTCGCTACTTCGGGGTAGCCGCCCCGCAGGAAGCCCCTCCACAGCGCGCCAAGGGCGTCGGCCGAATCCAGAGGTGAAGCGTCCTCACCCTCCCACGGGAGGTCGAGCTTCGGCTGTCCCGCCGCTTCCCGCCTCGAAAGTGGCAGCAGGCGAAGCATGGCAACGCGTCCTGCCAGCGATTCAGTGGTTCTCTCCGCGAGCAACAGGTTTTGCGAGTCGATCCTCTCTCTGATGTAAGGCAACAGGTCCGGGGCATGCTGCACTTCGTCGAAGATCGCAGGGGCCGGAAATTGCTGGAGGAATCCGCGCGGGTCATTCGCGACGGCCGCGCGAACGTCCGGCAGGTCCAGTGACACGTACCGGTAACGCCTGCCGAAGAGGTGCTGGAGCAGAGTGGTCTTGCCAGACTGGCGGGGTCCAGTCAGTACAACGGCAGGGAACTCGCATGCGGCTCTCTGAAGCACCGGTTCCAGAGAGCGTGTGATGTAGGGTGAGGGCGAATCCCAAGCCATTGATGGAGATTATGCAATTGAAATGCATATAGTCAACCTAGATCATGGACACAGGGGCGACCGTGTGCGAATGCTCAGTCTTCCGGGCGCCCCCTCCGGGTGGAACGGGAAGTGCCCCATGGACTGCGGCCGCGTCTTCCGCAGGGCGCGACCGCTGCAGCGTCGGCGGCGAGCGAGTTGCACGAGGCCTGGTCGACCGGCCCAAGCCCTGTGCGCGCCAGACAGGTGTCCTCGCCATGGACCAGTTAAGTGCTCCACCGCCCAGTGCCCGCGACTCCCTGCGGGCTGCCTCGCTCCAGCGACACCGACATCAGTCCGCAGGCCACCTCCCGCGGACCGGTCCCTGTACCCTGCGCCACTGGGACCTTACACTTCGACATTGGGACTTGGTCCCGTTTCGCCATGAGCAGGGAATCGAAGTGGATCATTGGGGCCATTCTTCGATCATTGGGAGCATTCTTCCGGCCGTGCCCATCATCGCCGGATTGAACCCTTAGGCTTGACTGCTCAGTCACCCGCATCGAGCTGCTCGAAACCGCCGTCCGGAACATGGATGATCACCTTCGCGCCATCGAAGTGACACTTGGGAAGGTCGATCAGCGACTGGAAACGCTAGAACGCGCGATCCTAGCAGCACCGGCGAGGTAACTTTACCCGGAGGGTGGGATAGCTGTGATGCTCAAATGTACTGTGCTCCAGACACCTTGACGTCCCGGAGTGCGGACTGCGTTGCGTAGGGACGCAGCCGCAATGGAATTGATCATTTCCACCGTCCTTAGGAATCGAGTCGCCAGCGAGGAGATTTCCTGGAACGCGGCGCAATACCCGCGCACTCCGCTGAGAGCGGCCACGCCCACGCTGATAGCGAGCACGCCGAAGAGCAGCTTGACGCGTGCGGCGCTCAAGTCGCGCCACGCCAGCTTGGCGGCCAGCCAGCCCTCCGCGGGCTTGCCTGCCCGCCTCCCTGGCACCCCAATGCACACGTTTCGCGAATTGAGCCAAGAAAAATGCACGGAATGTAGTGCCACACGCCTGATTCGGCGACCGCAATGTTCTCATTGAAAACGACTTATGAAATGGGGTGGCAAACATGGGCTAGCAGTTCCATGCTCCCTGCGAGCAAGCCACTTCTCAATGTTGGGTCCACGCCGGGGCTTTCCCAGGATTACTCTAGGGCTGGTTGGGCAAGGATGGATGCCAGCCGCGGTCCGGTGACACGAGTATAGGCAGTGCACAGCCTCGACTAGCGTCGTGTGGTCGACAGCAGGCCTCGCACACCGGAGTGCGCAGCGGCTTCCGCCCGTGTAATGGGCTAGTGGGCTCGGCTCAGGCTACTTGCAGTCGAGAAATCAGGCCGTTCCCCTCGCGCGCCGGCGCCGACCCCCGCGGCCAGCGGCCCGGGATGCGGTCTCGGGCACCGTCCAGCCGCGGTTCTCCTGGACGTTGACCCAGACATGAACATGGGGCGAGCCACGGAAGTACCAAACCATTGACGGGCTCTCCAGCTTCCAAACGTCCCAGACCCCGTCGTCCCCTATGTCCATGTTCTGGTAGAAGGCCATCGACAGCTTCTCGATCCCTCCCGCCCCTTCAATGAGTCGCATCGCTTCGTCGCGGTCGCTCTGGCGGAACGGTGAGAGCAGGTCGCCGAGGGTCTGGCTCACGAGCTCCCGCTGGTCGCGGGACATCTCCGAGACCGGAAGTCCGTCCGGTGTCGCAGACGGCTGCGCCGTGTATGTGCTCCGCTCGCGCGGCGCCCTGCGCTGAAGTGCCAGCTCCCGTTGCTTCCCGTCCAAAGCATTGAAGACCTCGTTGGCACGCAGAGCTTGGAACCAGTACACGTTGCCGGGATGGGTGGGCTCCTCGTAGAAGTCCTCGCCCTCGTGGCCATAGAAGATCGGCCCTCCGAACGCAGCGCCGGCAACCGAGTCACCGTCGCACCGCGCGGTGCAGTGCCGGCCGGTGATCACGAACTCGAACTTGCCGCTGTCGGGCTCACCGAAGAGGGCGACCGACAGGTTGCGCACGCTGCCGAAGTCGTCCTTGATGTGCTTCATCAGTGGCTCGGCGAACTCGGGCGAGTGCAGGCCCATGAAGATCTCCTCGATCAGGGCTTGCTGGTCGGCCGAGAAGAATCGGCCGACGCGCGCTCGAGTGATGTGCCAGTTGTTCTCAACCCTGGAGCGCAGCGGACTGTTGAAGGGCTGGACGACCACCTCCCGCTGCTGAGGCGAAAGGCTCGTGTGCAATTGCTTGACCAGCGTCTCGGCCTTGGGTTCAGGGCCGAGCGTTGCGGCGGGTGCCACCAGAGCCGAGCCCGCTAATCCAAGAAATTGCCTTCGACCGAGTGAATTTGACATCGCTTCGTCGCCCATCAGAAAAGACCCCCGCTACGGAGATCCGGTTACCGTAAGGCGCCGACCCTAGACGTGCAGCCGATCTGGATCCGCTAGTTACCGAGGAACGGGAGCGCCGCGAAGAAGACCAGGCACGTGGCCAGAGCAACGTTGATCCACATCGGATTCCGTGCGGCGTCGCCAATCCATCCGCGACGGTTGTTGAGTAGGACCAGGGTCAGTGCAAGCAGTGGCAGGAACATGGCCCCCATCACCCCGTAGGTCACCTGGATCTGGCTCACGGGCGCACGCAGCAGGAACAGGGGCACGAATGTGATCAGGGCAAGGTAAATGCGGTACGGCTTCGAATCTGCAAGGTTGCCCTCCGCACCGGATCCCATGCGGACGAAGTCCGCGAACATGTACGGGATGCTCTGCCACACACCGAGCAGGCTCGAGAACACAGCACCCCAGAAACCGACCAGGAACACCCACCGGCCCGTAGGACCGACCACGCTTGCCAGTCGGTCAGCCATTTGAGTGGCCAGGTCCGCTCCGCTGCCCTCGACGTCAATCTGCGAGCCGATGATGATCACGCAAATCCCAAAGATCGCCGTCAGCGAGTTGCTCACCGCCAGATCGATCCGGCAGGTCCGCAGCATCTGGATGCCCGTCCGCTTTTGCTCTTGGATCCAGTAGCCGTACGACAGGAGGGTGACCGTCCCACCGACACCTCCGAGTACGGCTAGGATCCACTTGGCGCCGTTGTCCGGCAGGGACGGCACCAGGCCGGCTGCGATCTCGGGCAAAGGTGGCGCGATCAGAACGGTGGTGCCCACGACCGTGATGAACATCAGCCCGATCAGGGCCGACATCGTCGTTTCGAAGACACGGAATCCGCCACGCAGCACCAGCACGAATCCAACGAGCGAGTGCACGGCCGCCCAGACCCACACGGAGGTGTCCGAGTCGCCGAGTGGAAACAGGGCGGAGCCCGCCACGCCGCAGGCGTTGGCGAGAGCCCGTCCGACGATGACGGTGAACAGCGTGAGGTAGGCAAGGAACAGCCAGCGGACCCAGCCGCCAAGCCTTTCGTGCCACCCGGCCAGCAAGGTCGTTCCCGTGGCCAGCTGCCAGCGGGCGATGCCCTCGCTGAGCACGAACTTGAGGAAGCAGCCGACCAGCGCTGCCCAGAGGACGGTCGTGCCAAGCTCCGTGCCAGCCAGCGTGCCGGTCATCAGGTCGCCGGCACCGACGCCTGTGGCGGCCATCATCAGCCCCGGTGCGATCAGCCGGAGTACACCGAGCCTCTCTGTGTTCTGGTCGCTTCCCATCCGAAGGGGCCATCTTAGCCGACACCGTTGCACAGCGGGTCTGAGGTCACGCCAAGGGCTGTGCCCTGTGAGACGATGAGGCGCCATGTCTGAAGAGATGAGTCGAAGGGCGTTTCTAGCCAGCACGGCGACATTGGCGGCAAGCGCCTGTGCTCCGCCGAACGAAGACGGGGCGCAACTGCCCAACATCGTTCTCTGCATGGGAGATGACCATGGCTGGCACGAGACCGGCTACAACGGCCACCCACACGTGCTCACTCCAGTGCTCGACGAGATGGCGGCCAGGGGGATCCGAATGGACCGGTTCTTCTCGGCCGCGCCCAACTGCTCCCCGACGCGCGGCAGTGTCATGACCGGTCGGCACCCGAATCGCTACGGCACGTTCTCTCCGAACTGCTCGATCCGGCCGGAGGAGATCACGATCGCCCAGATCCTGCGCGACGCCGGCTATGCGTGCGGCCACTTCGGCAAGTGGCACCTTGGTCCAGTCAAGGCGGGTTCACCCACGAATCCCGGGGCACTGGGGTTTGAGGAGTGGCTCTCGCACGACAACTTCTTTGAGATGGATCCCCATCTGTCCCGCAATGGCGAACCTCCGGAGGTGATCGAAGGCGAGAGTTCGGCCATCGTCGTCGAGGCCGCGAACGAGTTCATCTCGCGCTGCAATGCCGCTGGGCGCCCCTTCTTTGTCGTGGTCTGGTTTGGCTCTCCCCATGAGCCCTACAGCGGGATCGAGACCGACCTCGCCCACTACGACGATCTGCCCGATTCACTGGACGGCGAAACAGTCCGAATCACGTCCATGGAGACGGGGCAGCCAGCTCCCCATCCCTTGAAGCAAGTGCTGCGGGCCCGCTATGCCGAGATCACCGCCATGGACCGCGCCATCGGCATGCTACGCGACCACCTCGGCGTCGAAGGCGTTTGCGACGACACACTCCTCTGGTACACCAGCGACAACGGCGCCCCGGATGAGGCTCAACTGGGATCGCCCATGCGGGCCCATAAAGGGGCGGTCTACGAGGGTGGAATCCGTGTTCCGTCCGTTGTCGAGTGGCCCAGCCGCTATCCCGAGCCGATGCAGACGAGCGTCCACGGAGTGACCAGCGACATCCTTCCCACCCTGTGCGATCTCACTGCGCAGGCCGTGCCGGACCGGCCACTCGACGGCATCAGTCTGGTTTCAGCCATGGACGGCGACATGACGGCTAGGCCGACACCGATCTGCTTCTGGAGCTTCGGCGGAAACAGCACCGGCACCGGCGAGGCATACATTGAGCCATCCCTCCAGGAGGGCACGACTCGGCTCGCGAAGATGATGCGTGGCCTGTTCACGCGGAACTTCGTGAACTACCGGTTCGACGCCGTCAACCCGGACGACTTCGCTGGGCCAAGAGCCGTGCTCGACACGCAGCACAAGCTCATAGTGGACGGCGAGGGTGGCGGCGAAAAAGGTGCTTCGCCAGTGCGGGAGCTGTTTGACATCCGAAATGATGACGGTGAGACGACTGACCGCGCGTCCGATCATCCGGATGTCGTGGAGCGGCTGGACGAGCACCTGAGGGCATGGCAGCAGTCCGTTCTCGAGAGCTTGACAGGCGCCGACTACTCCTAACGTCTTTGGCAGCGGGGCGACTTGGATGTCCGGCCCGACTGATCAGATCCAAGGACCGCGCGTAAACAGGCCACCGTCAACAAACAGGGTCTGGCCCGTCACGAACTCGGCGGCATCCGTGCAGAGGAACGCCACCGCCTCGGCAACGTCCCGCGGCTGACCGACCCGACCCGTTGGCGTGAGTGCTCCCCACTGGCCTGCATAGTCGTCCGCCTCGAGTGCCGTCCGCTCGATGAGTACAGCGCCAGGCGCGACGCAGTTCACGGTGATGCCGTAGGGGCCGAGTTCCAGGGCGCTGACCTTCGTGAACTGCTCGATCCCACCCTTGCTGGCCGTGTAGCTCACCAGATTGGGGAACGCGACCCTGTTGCAGCCCGATCCGATGTTGATGATCCGACCGCCGCCCATGTCCCGCATGTGGCGGCCGGCGATCTGCGTGCAGAGGAAGCAGCCCTTGAGGTTCGTGTTGATGACACGGTCCCAGTCCTTCTCCTCGAGTTCCAGGAGTGGTGCCCAGACCTGTGTGCCCGCGTTGTTGACCAGGATGTCCAAGCGGTTGAAGGAGGACAGCACCGTCTCGAACATGGCACCGGTCTGGCTGGAGTCACCGACCTGCGCCTGGACAGTGATCGCCTTGCGGCCTGCGGCTCGGACATCCTCGGCCGTTGCCTCCGCGCCTTTGCGATCGGAGTGGTAGTTCACCGCGACATCGCATCCAAGAGACGCCAGACGGATCGCGATGCCCCGACCGATGCCCTTGCTGGAGCCGGTGACCAAAGCTGCCTTGCCCGTCAGATCCATAGACACCACGCTAGATGCCCTTTAGGCAAGATGCCAGGTCGGGCCACTGAAACTGGAATCCGGCTTCCTGCGCCGCACGAGGCATGACCCGCTGGGAGGCCAGCAGGACCTCGGCGAACTCTCCTAGGGCTAGCCGCAGCGCGAAGGCCGGGGCAGGAAAGAACGCTGGCCGACGAACCGCTCTGGCCAAGGTCTTGGTGAACTCACGGTTGCGCACCGACTGGGGGGCGACTCCGTTGACGGGCCCTCTGAGCACTTCGTTCTCGGCGGCAAACACGAACAGACGTGCTAGGTCCCGCACGTCCACCCACGGCATCCATTGGCGACCGTTGCCGAGCGGCCCTCCGCCGCCGAGACGAAACAGCGGCAGCATCTGCTTCAGGGCTCCACCGGCGCTACCCAGCACGAGGCCGATGCGAATCATCACGACACGGACGCCGAGCTTGGACGCGGCGGCTGCTTCCGCCTCCCATGCTTCACAGACTTCCCCCAGAAAGTCGGCCGTTCCATCGGCGCTCTCGGCAAGCTTGTCCTCGCCACGGCTGCCGTAGAACCCGACAGCTGAAGCGCTCACCAGTACAGAAGGGGGAGTCTCCATCGACCTGATGCCCTGCACCAGATGACGGGTGCCGTCAACCCGGCTGTCACGGATCCTCGCCTTCTTGGCTTCCGTCCACCGTCCCCGTGCCACGGACTCACCCGCAAGGTGGTACACAACGCCACAGCCGTCCAGCGCTTCGGAAGGCGGAGGGCCCTGCGCTGGATCCCATCGGAACAGCGCCGCGTGTGAGAGCGAATCCGGTGCAAGTTCGGGTGACCGGGTGAGAACGTTCGGTCCGTCCAAGAGTTTGCACAGCTCCTGTCCTACAAAGCCAGTCGCACCAGTCACCAGAGCCTTGGGCATGCCCTAGATCCTAGCCCCCTTACGGCACGTCAACGGCGACTCATTCGCCAAACCACTGCGTATCTTGGACTTCGATGCCAGTGCGCCGAGAGGTGCCCTACGGGGGTGGTTCGACTGCGGCGACCGGTAATCCGCACGCTCAGGCGCCCCGGCCGGTGAGTCGCGGGCGGCAGGCTTCGAAGAGGACGCTCGGGCCCGTCCACTAGCTCATTCCCTGATCTGGCTGTGAGCGCAGCGAAACTGCTGGGCAGCCCCGGTTCCGGCAGCCGCCCGATTCTCGTGGATTTCAGCGCCTCGCCTGCGGACGAGTCCAGCCGGAGCGGGCTTCCTCGAGCGGCCTCGATCTCTGGTTGCTGCCAGCTGCACGTCCGCCGCGCGGGCGTTTCCGGGGCTGTCTTGGCCCGCCCTAATCAGTCGAGCAGCTGCAGCGTCGTGAGAAGAACGCCGAGCAGGGCGAAGCCGGCCCCAACGAGACAGCGCAGAGTGTCGATCTGCTTGGCCTGTGTGGCTTCCATCGCAGCAATCCGAGCGGTCAGGCCGGCTTCCATCGCGTTGAGCTGCGCTTCGATGTGGGGCCCTGCCATCCGTCGAATCTCCCCGATTGCATTTTGCACCGATTCAGGATCCTTGGCATCAATGCGAGCCAGCAGCCGGTCGAGCACCGTGTCGTCGAACTCAGGTGTCTATCCATCCTCCCCCTGGCTCGTGCGCGGCGGGCCCCAGGGCATGTGCGCCAGCTGCGTCGTCCAGCGGGCGCAGCTCGCCTCTCCTCGCCTCCACCGTCTGCCGAGATGCTGGACTCGATTGGCTTGGAAGTACAGTCTGTCGCCACAGAAACTCTTCCTCAGACAGACATAGCCAATGTGCAATCAGTGTCTTGAGCCAAACTCTTGGCCGCTGCAGCCCCACTGGTGCAATGTGCGGCATTGATGTCCGGTGCTGAGTGTCTGTTGATTTCGGTGGCGTATCATCGTCGCAACGATGCGCTGGACCAGTTGCGCCCTCCTAGCTGTTCTACTGACGACCGCTACGGTCCAGGTACATGCAGAACAGCCCAACATCCTGTTCATTCTTGCGGACGATGTCGGAGATCAGGCCATCGGCTGCTACGGCGGTAGTTCGTTTGACACGACTCGAGTGGACGAGCTGGCTAGGTCGGGCATGAGGTTCCGGCACTGCTATGCCATGCCGAAGTGCCATCCGACTCGCACGACCCTCCTGACCGGTCGGTATCCATTCCGGCTCGGTGACCCCGACTGGGGCACGTTTCCCAAGGAGCACGAGGCAAAGACAGTTGCCCAGTACCTTGCGGGTCTCGGGTACGCCACGGCGGTCGCCGGCAAGTGGCAGTTGACCTTGCTGGGCGCCGATCCACACCAGCCTCGGCGGCTGGGATTCGGCCGGTGGTCGCTGTTCGGCTGGCACGAGGGCCCACGGTACTACCAGCCGATGATCTGGGAGGACGGCGATGTCCGCACGGACGTGAGCCACCGCTACGGGCCCGACGTGTACGTGGACACGCTAATCGCGTTCATGCGCAAGCACCGCGACGGGCCGTTCTTCGCCTTCTACCCCATGGCGCTGGCGCACGACGTCACGGACGATCTCGATGCACCGCCTCCGCTCGGGCCGCAGGGGCACTATGACAGCTACAAGGTAATGGTCGAGAACATGGACAAGTGCGTTGGGCGGCTCGTCGATGCCTTGGACGAAATGGGCATCCGCGAGAAGACGCTGCTGCTCTTCACTGGCGACAACGGAACCCCGAAGTCGTACTACTACACGGCGCATGCCGGCAAGATGCGCAAGGAGCCAATCACCATGGTTTGGAACGGCGAGGAGGTGAGCGGCGGCAAGGGTGACCTGACCGATGCCGGAACCCGAGTGCCGTTGATCGCAAACTGGCAGGGAACCATCGCTGGCGGCCAGGTCGTCGACGACTTGGTCGACTTCAGCGACTGGCTGCCTACGTTCGTTGATCTGGCTGGCGGCGATCCGCCCGCTGGCATCGACGGAGTGAGTCTTGCCGGCCGACTGCGGGATGAGGGTCCAGGACCCCGGCGGTGGGCGTTTGCCTCGACCGAGCGGACGCACTGGGTGCGGACTCAGCGCTGGAAGCTCTACGACGACGGTCGCTTGTTCGACATGGCGAGCACACGCGAGGACGAGCACACAGTCTCGGTTGGTGCCGGTTCTGACGATGCCGACGCGGCCCGCCTGGAACTACAGAAGGCACTCAAGTCCCTGGCCGGATCGGACTGATAGACTGCCGCCTTGCGGGCGCTAGTGCTGGGGGCGCAGGGCCAGCTCGGCCTTGACCTGTCGCGCGAATGCGTACAGCGCGGACACGACCTTACGGCGCTCGGTCACCGCGAGCTGGATATCGCGGACCGGGAGTCTGTCTTTCGCCGGATTGCCGAAGTGCGCCCTGCCTGGGTCTTGAACGCGGCCGCCTACAACAGCGTCGATCAGGCTGAGGCCGAGCCTGAGGCGGCGATGCGGGTGAACGCTGCAGCAGTCGGCAATCTCGCGGATGCCAGTGCGACGGTTGACGCAGCACTGGTGCACTACTCGACGGACTACGTGTTCGGAGGTGACAAGACATCGCCGTACGTGGAGTCCGACCCCGCAAATCCGCTTTCCGCGTACGGCAAGTCGAAGCTGCTGGGAGAGTCGGTTGCGCGGGAAGCCGCTTCCCGACATTACGTGCTCCGGCTAGCGGGGGTGTTCGGTCCAGGTGGCCGGCGCACGAAACGCGGCAACTTTCTCGAATTCGTCCTACGCCGCTGCGCACTGGGTCTGCCGCTGCGGATCGTGCACGACAGACACGCGACGCCAACGTTCGCGCCCGCCGTGGCGGAGCGATCGCTGGACATGCTCGAACAGCGGGTCGACTACGGGACCTACCACTTGGGTGGTGGCGAAGCGGTCACTTGGTGCGACTTCGCTCGACGCATCGTGCGTCTGGCCAGATGCAATCGTGAGGTCGAAGCGGTGTCGTACAGGGATCTCACAGAGCGAGCGCAGCGACCCGTCTACGCGGCACTGTCGAACGCCAAGGCCGAATCGGCTGGGGTCCGAGCCATGCCAGCACTCGACGACGCAATCCGCCTCTACTTGCAAGAGCGCGACCGGGCATAGCTCTGTCTGCAGCGAGTCTTCAGGCACGAAGAAGCCCCCCCCCCCCGCGGTTTTGCAGATCTCGGCGCGACGTAATCTCTACTATTCCTACAGGGATTGTGGTGTCGTTACAATTGATCCTGTGGCTGCTTATCTGGAGCTCGCCGGCGCCCTACGTGCCGAAGGTGTCCCAGAGCATCAGGCGACGTTCCGCCAGCTGAGCGACCTGTACCTGCTGTCCGAGGGCGGGTACGACCCAGTGGGTGGCTTCCTGAACAGTATCGACACGGCGTGCGTCTGCTCCTCGATGCACCTCACCACGGGCGAGCCTTGGAGCATTCCGATCATCTTTCCCATTGACGAGGCGACCAAGGACCGCATCGGCACGAGCGACCGCCTGCTGCTGCTCGACGGCGACACCCCGGCTGGGGTCCTGCAGATCGACCAGATCTTTGCGCTTCCCAAGGATCTCTACGCCCGCAGCATCTTTCGAACCGACGACACCGCTCATCCAGGCGTCGAATGGCTGAACGGGGCGGGGGAGCACTCTGTCGCCGGTACAGTCGAGACCTTTCAGGGCTGGGCGCCAGACATTCCGGGCGGCCTGCCGATCTCGCCGCGCGACACCACCGCACTGGTGGTAGAGAAGGGATGGGACACAGTGGTTGGGTTCCAGACCCGCAACCCCATCCACAGAGCCCACGAGTTCTGCACCAAGATCGCACTCGAGACGGCCGATGGCCTCGTCATCCACCCGCTCTTGGGCGAGACCAAGGCGGACGACACGCCCGCCGACGTGCGCTTGGCCTGCTACCGGGTGCTGCTCGACAAGTACTATCCCACCGCGCACTCGATGCTGGCGGGCTTCCCGGCGTGGATGCGCTACGCCGGTCCACGGGAGGCGATCTTTCACGCACAGGTCCGCCGCAACTACGGCATCACGCACTTCATTGTCGGGCGCGACCACGCCGGTGTCGGCGACTACTACGGTCCCTTCGACGCGCAGGAGATCTTCAGCGAGTTCCTGCCCGGCGAACTCGGCATCGAGCCGGTCTTTTTCGACTTCGTGCACTTCTGCCGGATCTGCGGCGGCATGGCCTCCAAGAAGACCTGCCCGCATGCACCCAAGCACCACGTGCACCTCGCAGGACGGGAAGTGCGAAGAATGCTCCGTAATGGGAAGGTTCCGCCAGCCGAGTTCACGCGGCCGGAGGTCGCCGAGATCCTGATCGCCGCCGTGCGCAACGAGCCATGACTCAGCCGCAGCAGCGGTTCACGTGGCCGCGACGGGACGCCTCGCCCGTGGAGATCCTGCGCTGGGGCTACGAGGAGTTTGGGGAGGGCATGGCGCTCTGCACCAGCTTTCAGGCGGCCGGCTCGGTCATCTTGGACATGGCGGTCGACATCATGGGCACCGACGTGACTGTGTTCACGATCGACACAGGCCGGCTTCACGAGGAGACCTACGCGCTCATCGCCGAGATCCGACGCCGCTATGGCATCGTCGTCGAGCAGGTCGCGCCGGATGCATCCGAGTTGGGCTCCATGTTGACGATGTTCGGCCCCAACCTGTTCTACGACAGCGTGGCGAAGCGCAAGCTGTGCTGCGAGGTGCGCAAGGTGCGTCCCCTGAAGCGTCGGCTCTCGACGCTCGACGCTTGGGTGACCGGCCTGCGCCGCCTCCACGGCGACCGACGAACGGATGTGGAGCGGGTCACTCTGGACGAGGAGCACGGCGGAATAGTGAAGCTCGCACCGCTGGCGGATTGGACGGAAGACGACGTGTTTGCCTACGCTAAGGCACGAGACCTACCGCTGCATCCTCTGTACGGAAAAGGCTACAGGAGCATCGGCTGCGGTCCTTGCACCCGTGCCGTCACGGCCGGCGAAGCGTCACGGGCCGGCCGATGGTGGTGGGAAGGCCGGGCCGATAAGGAGTGCGGCATGCATTTCTCGTCGACCGGTCAGCTGCGGCGGGAGTTTGACCTTCTGCTGGACGATGTCCTGCCGACGCGTCGTCCGTACATCGTGAAGTAATCGGCAGGGCGGCTGGCCGCGGCGGCTGGCTGGATCTGCCGTTGGAGGAAGAATTGGAACACAAGGGCATCACCATCTGGATGACGGGACTCTCGGGTGCCGGTAAGTCGACCATCGCCAACCTGCTCGCCAGGCGCCTGCGCCGGGTAGGGGCCAAGGTGGAGGTGCTGGACGGTGACGTCATTCGAACCAACCTCTCCAAGGGCCTCGGCTACGGCAAGGAGGATCGCGACACCAACATCCGTCGCATCGGATTCGTCTGCAACCTCCTGTCTCGAAACGGCGTGATCGCCATTGCCGCCGCCATTTCGCCGTACGCCTCGCTGCGCAGTGAGGTGCGTGCAGACGCAACGAACTTTGTGGAGGTCTTCGCCGACTGCGATCTCGACACCCTTGTCAAGCGCGACGTCAAGGGTCTCTACAAGAAGGCCCTAGCAGGAAAGATCAAGAACTTCACCGGCGTTTCGGACCCCTACGAGGCGCCGCTGCATGCAGAGGTGCGAACGGACTCTGGCACGCAGACGCCCGACGAGTCAGCCGACCTGGTATGGAACTACCTGCTGGACGAGGGGCTGGTGCGGCTGTAGCCGCCATCCGCCCAGAGACGGGCACCACCTGTCCATTAGCCCTAGGCCGATTAGCCGGGCGCCCCGCCGGGCAACAGGATGTAGCCAGTGGCTAGGTAGATCCCGTACAGCGCTAGGAGCAGGTAGCCGAACGGACGGCGGAGCATCGTCCTGGAAGTGAAGATACCGATCCGGAAAACCAGCAGGATCACCAGCATGGCCGGGAACAGCACGACGAAGAAGTTCCCGCCCGCCTGAAGTCCAGCCGGGGTGACTGCAGCGGCCGTGCCTGCCACGAACAGCACGTTCAGGATGTCGGCGCCGATCACGTTGCCCACGGCCAGCTCGCCCCGGCCCTTGCGCGCGGCGGCGACGGCTGTGACCAGCTCAGGCAGGGAGGTGCCGAATGCCACGAGCGTTGCCGCGATGACGCTGTCCGGGACGGACATCCGCATGGCGGCTTCCGTGACAGCCGGAATCACGAGGTGCGCGGCCGCTAGCACGAGGGCGACCGCCACGAAGAGCTTGACGGCAACGGTCGCCAAGTGCCCAAGGGAGAAGTCGTCAGTGTGCTCCTCGGCGGAGCGTTGCTGACCCGCCCAGCGGACCGACACCGTCAAGTAGGCCACTAGCAGTGCGATGAACAGGAAACCACTGATCTGGGAGAGGCGTCCGCCAACCGTGAAGGCCGCGCCCGGATCGCCCCACGGAATGCACAGCAGCACGAGCAGAACCCCCGCTCCGAGCTGGATCCAGCCCTGACGGTTGACGACTGTTGGATCCAGCTTGAGCGGGGAGATTAGACATGCAAGGCCAAGGATGAGTCCAGTGTCGGCGATGACCGAGCCCACGGCGTTGCCCAGTGCGAGCCCTGGCGATCCTTGCATGGCCGCGAAGACGGAGACCGCCGCCTCAGGAGCAGTCGTGCCTAGGCTGACGACGGTTGCCCCGACGATCATGGTCGGGATGCGCAGCGTCTCTGACAGGTCTACCGCTTGGTCGACGAGCACGTCCGCGGATTTGCCAAGAATGGCGAGCAGGACAGCGATGCTGGCGAGGAGTAAAGACCAGTGGACGTTCGCAAAGAATTGCGCGATGGGCGCGTCCATTCGAAGCTACGAGTCTATCAGTCAGATAGCGGGACCGGCCTTCGTTTGGATCGGTCTGGCGCGCTTTGCAAAGTCTCGTGGGAAGGATTGAAGGGCGACGCGGATCTCGTTGTCGATGGCGTCTTGGCAGTACAATCGAGCGATAGTGCGATGAATCGGGTGCGAGTGTCGACCCTACGTGTACGTGGCGCCAGAGTGACGCTAGTCGCCATGCTGGCCGCGGCCGTTGCGAGTGGCACCGAAGCGGACCTAGAGCATTTCGAGAAGCGCGTGCGGCCGCTGCTGGTCGAGCACTGCCACGCTTGCCACAGCGCGGACGCGCCCAGCGTTTTCGCAGGTCTCCGCCTGGATAGCCGTCAAGGCCTACTGGTGGGCGGTGACTCGGGTCCTGCGGTCGTGCCGGGCGACTCCCGGGCGAGCCCGCTCTTGCAGGCGGTGCGTGGAGACGGCAAGACCCCGATGCCTCCAACCGGCCGGCTTGGAGACGAGCAGATCCGGGATCTGGCCATTTGGGTGGATGCCGGTTCTCCCTGGCCCGACGAGGCTGCGTCCGGACTGTCTGACCCGAGTGAGGAGTTTGACTTGGAGAAGCGCCGCGCCGAACACTGGGCGTGGCTGCCAGTTCGCACCGAGGCAGCGCCACAGGTCGGTGACGAGAGCTGGGTGCGCGACGACTTGGACCGCTACATCCTCGCGAAGCTCGAGGAGCATGATCTCGAGCCCGCCAAGGCTGCGGATCGCGCCACACTTCTGCGGCGGCTGTCGTATGTGCTGACAGGTCTGCCGCCCATGCCGTCTGAGATCCGTGAGTTTCTCGCGGACGACTCCCCAGAGGCTGTGGAGACGGTGGTGGAGCGGCTGATCGCCTCGCCGCACTACGGCGAACGGTGGGCCCGCCACTGGATGGACCTGTTTCGCTACACCGAGTCGCATGGCAGCGAAGGCGACCCCGACGTGCGCGAGGCGTGGCGCTACCGGGACTACGTCATCCGCGCCCTGAACAGCGACGTGCCGTACGACACTCTGATCCGCGAGCACATCGCCGGTGACCTGCTGGACGAGCCCCGGCTCAGTCCGGACGGCGGACTGAACGAGTCGCTCCTCGCCACGGCACACTACCGGATGATCGAGCACGGGTTTCAGCCAGTGGATCCATGGGAGGACCGGGTGAAGTGGACGGACAACCAGATCGACGTGTTCTCGAAGGCGTTCCAGGGCCTCACGGTCTCCTGCGCACGGTGCCACGACCACAAGTTCGACGCCATTAGCCAGAAGGACTACTACGCGCTGTTCGGGGTGTTCGCAAACGCCAAGCCCGTGCAGCGTGCAGTGGATGCCCCGGCGCTGCTGCACCGCAACGAAGATGCGCTGCGCTCCACCAAGGCCGGCATCCGCGAGGCGCTCGCCTCGATTTGGCTCGAAGCGGCCGACGGGCTTGCGGAACGATTGCTGGCGTCGGACGCAGACATGGCGCGGCTCATTGCGGACGCAGCCTGCGAGCCTAACGATCCCTTGTATCCGTGGGTCGATCTGACGCAGGAGTCCTCCATGGACCTAGCAGAGGGATGGCGCAAGCTGGTGAGCGACTGGAGCCGCGAGATCTCGCGGCGCGAGTCCTACAACCAGGAGCACTTCGAGGGGATCCTGCGGCTCGGCCAGGACGGATCTGGCTGGCAGCGGTTCGGCACCGGCGTCGGTGAGGGGGTCAGCGAGCCAGGCGAGTTTTCCGTACTGCCCGCGGGAGACCGGATCGTCGAGGGCATCTACGAGCCGGGCGTGCACAGCGGCCTGCTGTCGCGCCGCCACGACGGAGTGTTGCACACGCCGCGGTTCGTCATCGACACGGACCGCATCAGCTTCCGCGTCCAGGGGTCCGGGCTCAGCGTCGTCAGGCTGATCATCGAGAACTACGCTGTGCCGCGTGGAGGCATCTACTACCTCCGGTACTCCCCTGTGTCCGACGAGCCCGTCTGGACCAGCTGGGACACAAAGTACTGGAAGGGTTTCAGCGCCTACGTCGAGTTCGCAACCGTTAACGACTCGACAAACTTTGTCCTGGATTCGTTCCATGCGCGGCTGAAGCCGAGGCCCACCATCCCAGAGGATGGGCGCTCGCACTTCGGCACCATGGGCGTGGCATTCCACAACGAGGACCACCTCCCGCTCGAAACCGAGACGGCGACCTCGTATCTGATGGAGGGCGTGACACCGTCGAGCTCCGAGGATCTGGCGGCGCTGTACGCGAGCCGGCTACGCGAAGCGGTCGTCGCTTGGCGGACCGGTGCCATGACGGCACCTCAGGCGGCCTACTTGGACTGGGCCGTGCGGAGGGGTCTGCTGCCCTCCTCGCTGGGTGTGTCGGATGCGTTGGACCAGCTCGTTTCCAAGTATCGGCAGCTGGAGGAAGGCGTGCCCATACCGCGCCGCGCTCCCGGGGTCTACGAAGAAGCTGGCCCCGATGCAGCTCTGCTAGTGCGAGGAGACCACAACAATCGCGGGGAACCGGTACCGCGTCGCTACCTCGCGGCGCTGGAGAGCCAGCCCTATGACGACCCTTCGACCGTTCGCCTGCGCCTCGCGGAGGAGGTGGCTAGTCCCCGCAATCCGCTGACAGCCCGGGTCATGGTGAACCGCATCTGGCGCTACATGTTCGGGCGCGGTCTGGTGTCCACGGTGGACAACTTCGGCAAGGTCGGCAGCGCACCCAGCCATCCGCAGCTGCTGGACTATCTGGCGGACCAGTTCGTTGGCGATGGTTGGTCGATCAAGAGGATGATCCGGCGGATCGCGCTTTCGGCCGCGTTCCAGATGGACAGCGAGCCGTCCGCAGCGTCGCTGGAGCAGGATCCCGGCAATGCGCTGCTACAGCACATGGGGCTTCGGCGGCTTGAGGGCGAAGCGATACGCGACACGTTGCTGGCCGTCTCGGGCCGGTTCGACCCGACCATGCACGGCCCGTCGGTGAACGTCTACTACGCGTTCGCCAAGGGAAAGACAAAGGGCGACCGCGTAAAGGGCCCCTTGGATGGCGCGGGACGACGCAGTGTCTACCAGGAGATTCGCAGGAATGCGCACAACCCGTTCCTCGAGGTGTTCGACCAGCCCAAGCCCTCGTCGACGCGCGGTCAGCGGGACGTTACCAACGTGCCTGCGCAATCGCTGACGATGCTGAACAGTCCGTTCGTCGTGGCTCAGGCGGAGCACTGGGGGAAGGCGTTGGCCGCCCGCGACGATCCGGTGGGCGACACCGTCCAGGAGATGTTCCTGAAGGCGTTCGGTCGGCTGCCCAGCCCGTCTGAACTTGACCAGAGCCTCGGCTACGTGGGGGATGCCCCCGACGCGGACCGCTGGGCGGACCTCGCCCATGCGCTGTTCAACCTTAAGGAGTTCGTCTACGTACGCTAGTGGGTCGACGCCCGGGTCCGGCCGGGCTCGCGGTACATGAGCGGATCTGGTGCCCCTCCGGTCCTTGGGGTCGGAGGGCTGGTGTTCGACGGGGGCCGGGTGCTGCTGATCAAGCGTGGTGCGCAGCCTGCGCAGGGCCTCTGGTCGATACCGGGTGGCAAGGTCATACGTGGCGAGTCACTTGCAGCTGCCGTCGAGAGGGAGCTCAAGGAGGAGACCGGGCTGGAGGTGCGGGCAGGTGACCTCGTGGCCGTGTACGAACGTCGGCCCGATCCCAATGCTGGAGATGACGACCCTCACTACGTGGTGCTGGACTACCTCTGCCGGTCGGTCGGCGGTCGTCTTGCGGTTGGAGACGACGCTGCGGACGCTGGCTGGTTCCAGATGGACGAGCTGACGGGCCTGAATCTGACCTTGGGAGCTGCTGCGGTGATCGCCAAGGGCTGGGAAATGGCGGGGCGCGAAGGGCACTGATGCTATCGGACCCCTACTCGACGCTCGAGTTCGAGAAGCTTGTGGACCTACTGCGGCGGTTCGTTGCGAGCCCGTTGGGCAGGGCTAGGCTGGACAGCTTGCTGGCGCAGCCGCGGTTGGCCTCGGTCGAGGCGGCGGAATCGGAGTTTGCCTTGGTCGGTGAGGCCGTGACCTGGCTGCAGGCGGCCGAGGAATCGGAGCGCGGATCCGTGCCCGCAGTGCCACGATTCGCCCACATCGAGGACGTGCGTGAGCCGCTTGCCCGCCTGAAGCTCAGGGGCGTTGTCCTGGATCCGTCCGAGATCCGCGCACTGATGACCTTGCTGGATGTCGCGGACCAGCTGCACGAGAAGCTGCGGAAGCAGCGGTCGGAGCGACCTCGGCTGCACGAGCTTGGGGAGGGGCTCCCCGATTTCGGACCCCTTCTGGGCGAGCTCGCGGGCAAGATCCAGCCGGACGGGGAGATCTCGAGCTTGGCCAGCACGGCCCTCTCCAAGGTGCGGCGCCGGATCGAGTTGCAGCGGGTGGTCGTCGAGGAGTCCTTGGACCGGTTCGTGCGCAAGCACGCCCATTCGGGAGCACTGCGCGATCGCTACGTGACCATGCGCAACGGGCGGACGGTCGTTCCGGTCAAGGCTTCGTCCAAGGGTCGCGTGGATGGAATCGTCCACGGCGCGAGCACCAGCGGCCAGACAGTCTTCGTAGAGCCCCTGGACACCATCGTTCAGAACAATCGGCTGGTGCGTCTGCGCGAGGACGAGCAGGCAGAGGTGCTGCGAATCCTGCGTGCGATGACCGACCGGATGCGTCAGGAGCGTGAGGACATCGTGCAAGCCGCGCATGATGTCGGGCAGCTGGAGTACGTACTTGCAAGGGCACGATTCTGGTGGGAGTTCCGCTGTTGCGCACCCCGGTTCGGAACGGGCCCACAGGCTCGCATCCTGCTGGAGGATGCCCGCCATCCGGTGCTGGAAGACGTGATTGCGCAGGACGGCGGGACGATCGTGCCGCTTTCCCTGCGGCTCGGCGATGGTGACCGCACGATGATCATCAGCGGTCCGAACGCCGGGGGCAAGACGGTGGTGCTCAAGTGCGTCGGGATCTTGGCGGCAATGGCCCAGGCGGGGATCCCCGTGCCCGCTGAGGAGGCTGAGTTTCCGTGGTTCCTCGATGTGCTTGCCGTGATTGGCGACGACCAGTCGATCAGCGAGCACCTGAGTACGTTCTCGGCCCATGTCGAGAACGTGGCCGCGCTGCTGCGGAGTGCGGGGCCAGACAGCCTAGCGATCATGGACGAGCTCGGCACGGCGACGGATCCCGAGGACGGGGGTGCGCTGGCGGTGGCAGTGGTTGAACGGCTACAGCAGTCAGGGGGGTTCTCGCTGGTTTCCACGCACCTGCCGGAGCTGAAGATGCACGGAGCGCGCACCGAAGGCGTGGTCAGCGCGGCGATGGGTCTGGATGACGAGACATTGACTGTGACCTACCGCCTGCATTGCGGGGTTCCCGGACAGTCGGCAGGCCTTGCAATGGCGGAGCGGAATGGGCTGCCGAGTGATGTCATCCAGCGCGCACGCGCCCTCAAGGGGCACGCCGAGGATGAGGCGGCCGAGTACTTGGCCAGCGTGCGCAAGGCTGTCGGCGAGCAGGAGCGCCTAGTACGAGAGGCTCGTAGCCGCCAGCGCGAGCTGGAAGCCCGCCGGAAGGAACTCGAGCGCGAGGTACAGGAACGCAAGGAGACCCTGCGCAAGGAGACCGAGGAGCGTGTCGAACGGCTCGTACGGAAGCTGGAGCGCAGGTTCAGGGACGCGCTGGATGCGGCAGTCCGCAAGGTCCGAGCCACGTCATCCAAGCGGGGGCGTGCGGCGGAGCGGCACGCATCGAGGTCTTTGGGAGGCTATCGCCGCGTCGTGGGCGGCGAGGTGGATGCGGCGCTGGGCGGCGGGACCGGGATTGTGGACACCGAGCCGACGTTCAAGGCGGGCGAACAGGTGCGCCTGCTGTCGATGGGCGTGAAGGGCGAGATCGTAAGGCATCTGGAGGACGGTCGGTGGGAAGTCCAGGCCGGGTCGATGCGCTTTCAGGCGGACATGGCGGACATCGTCGCGGAGGCTGGCGAAGAGGAGCGCCCAATGCGGTTGCCGCATGGAGTGCGACTGCAGATGGTCGAGGAGCCGACCAGGATGCCGTCCGAGATCAACGTGATCGGGATGACCGCGGACGAGGCTAGGATGGAGGTGGATCGGTTCCTGGATCGCGCCGTCCTCGCGAACCGTAGTCGTCTGCGCGTCGTGCACGGACTGGGCAAGAATGTCCTGAGACGTGAACTCTGGCACATGCTGGCCCGCCACGCGCAGGTGGGCAAGTACTATCAGGCCGAGCAGCACGAGGGCGGTGCTGGGGCCACGATCGTCGAGGTGCGGAGCGGTTAGGCGAGGCGCCTGAGATCTGGAACTGGCGGAGGACGGCGGGAGCTTGGCGACGTTAGCCATTGGCGTCTCGGTTCCGGCCCATCGGTTCCAGACACGTCCGCGCAGACCGTGGCGTCCGGTTCCGCGCGATCAATCACGAACTCCCGCGAGGTCGCGTTGCGGTAGCCAGCAACACCTTGGCCGACTCCTCTGTTCGCTCTGTTTCAGTGGAGCCGAGCCGCGATTCAGTCCGTTGCTAAAATGTCGTTTCGAGTTCTCGAGCCGTCATGAATCCCGGCTTTCTGTTTCCTGAATCAACCGTGAGCAAGAGCGGCTCCGGGGAGGCCATCGAGTTGTCCAATGGCGGCGGCATGGTCCTGCTTGCCCTTGGCATCACGGAAATAGAGGAGCAGCAGAGCCTCGACGTAGAGATCCTCGGTTCGACCGACGGCGAGGAGTGGCTGGCGAAGCCGCTACGGGTGTTCCCGCAGAAGTTCTACTGCGGGGTCTGGCAGATTCTTTGGGACAGCGATGCCGTGGAGGGCGTCCGCTACGTCAAGGTCGGCTACAGGGTGGCCCGGTGGGGCGTGGGTTCGCCGACCCCCAGGTTCCGCTTCTACGTGTTCGCCGAGCCGGCCCCGAACTAGGCACGCTTGCGACTCCGTCGCTCTGCTACCGCCTCACGGGCCTCCGCCAACTCGACAGCCTTGCGTTTGGTGTCGCGCTTGTCGTAGACGCGCTTGCTCTTCGCAAGGGCAATCCCGCACTTGATGTGGCCGTTCTTCGAGTACACGTGCGTCGGGATCAGGGTCAGGCCCTTCTGTCTCGTGCGGGCTTCGAGCTTGTTGATCTCCTTGCGGTGCAGCAGGAGCTTTCGTGAACGCACCGGCTCGGCGTTGCCAATGGTGGCGTGTGTGTAGGCGCTGATGTGGGCGTTGTGCAACCACACCTCGCCGTTCCGAATCGTCGCATAGGAGTCCGTGAGCTGGATCTTGCCGGCGCGGCAGGACTTGACTTCGGCGCCGGTCAGCACCATGCCGGCCTCGTAGCGGTCAGTCAGCTCGTACTGGCGCCTCGCCCTGCGGTTGTCCGCGAGCAGGTTGCTGTCTTTCCTGACTGCCATGGGTCTCCACGATCCGTGCCATCCGGGCGTCCTGTCTAACAGGTCGCCTCATCAATGCCGCCGCACGCCGATTCACTCAGCATGCCAGTCTCGCGGTCGACGCGCTGGTGTCTCCTCGTCACGGTCTGTCTGGCGCTGCTGACCGCCGGCCCAGTGTCGGCTGGAGGCCGCAAGGCGCGCAACCTCTACGAGCAGGGCCGCAGGGCGGAGCTCGCAGGCGACTTCGACACTGCCCTGGATCACTACGCAGCCGCGCAGGCCGAAGCGCCCGCGAACAATCGATATGGTCTCGCAGAGCGACGCATGCGGTTCGTCGCGGGTCAGGCGCATGTCGACGCCGGGTTGCGGTACCGCAAGGAAGGGCTGTTGGAACAGGCGGCGTTGGAGTTCGAGCAGGCGATTGCCATCGATCCAGCCTCCGCGGTGGCCGTGCAGGAGCTGAGGCGGACCCTGGAACTCATTCAGAAGCGCGACTCCACAGGCGATGACGCCTCAGGAGGGACCCTCGAAAGTGCCTTGGAAGCGGATCGCGCGGCTCGGGCCGAGCGTCTTTCCAGAATTCGAGACGTGCCGACCTTGGAAGCCGTCTCGGACGACCCGATCAGTCTGATGCTGCAGGCCGAATCGAAGGTCGTGTTCGAGACGATCGGCAAGCTAGCTGGCATCAACGTGCTGTTCGATCGGGACTTCCCGGAGACCGACATCGAGATCGAACTGACCAACGCGACGCTGATGGAGGCGCTGGACTACGTCAGCCTGCTGTCCGGCGCGTTCTGGAAGACGATCAGCCACAACACGGTCATGGTCGCCGCTGACAACCCGAACAAGCGCCGCGAGCTCGAGGACGAGATCGTCAAGACCCTCTACCTGACAAACCTCTTGTCCGTGCAGGATCTTTCGGAGGTCTCGACCGCGATCCGCGGCCTGACTGATCTGCGGCGGATGTTCACTGTGAACTCGATGGCCGCGATCATCCTCCGCGGCAGTCCAGCAAAGGTCGCCATCGCCGAGAAGATCATTCATGACATGGACAAGCCTCGTCCGGAGGTGATCGTGGATGTGCTCGTGCTCGAGACCAGCGTATCCACCATGCGCACACTCGGGATCAGTCCGCGGATGGGAGGCACGAAGGGTGTCTCGACGACTCTGCCCTTCAGGCCCGGAGGGGGGCTCGCCGAGGGGGCCGCCGTGACGGTCGGCCAGATCGGCGGGGTCGGAAGCTGGTCGGCGGCGCTTCCGGACTTCTTGGTCACCGCGCTGTTCCAGAAGTCCGACACGAACGTCCTGCAGTCCCCTCGTGTCAGGGCCTCGCACGGTGCACAGGCGGATGTGCGCATCGGCGACCGCATCCCGATCGCGACGGGCAGCTTTCAGCCCGGCGTCGGCGGCGTGGGCATCAACCCACTCGTGAACACGCAGTTCAGCTACACCGACGTGGGCGTGAACGTGTCCCTGACGCCGCAGGTGCACGCGAACCGCGAAGTCTCGATGATCGTGAAGATCGAGGTCTCCAACGTCCGGGAGTTCGTCGATCTTGGCGGCATATCCCAGCCCGTCATTGGCCAGCGCACGATCGAGCACGACGTACGCGTGCTCGAGGGCGAGGCGAGCGTCATCGGTGGCCTGAATCAGCAGCAGATGTACACCACTCGGAAGGGAGTTCCGTTCTTGGGCGAGCTGCCAGTGATCGGAAAGCTCTTCAGCGAGGAGGAGGTCCGGCGGACCGACAGCGAGATTCTGCTGGTGCTGGTGCCCCACATCGTCCGGATGCCCGGCATCGACGAGACGAATCTCCGGACGATTCATTCGGGCACAGAGCAGAAATACACGCTGCGGTACGTCGAGACTGGGAACGGCCGACCGGCGCTGGCGCCGATCGGCGCGGGACAGGACGCTGTCCAGCCGGCGGAACCCGCCCCGGTCGCAACTGCGCCCTCGCCAGTCCCCTTCCCAGAGGATTCTGTGGCTGCCGAACCCGTCCCTGAGGTTGGTCAAGCCCCGGAAGCCCAGCAGCCAGCCCAGGCCACCGAGCCCGAGTCGGCCCCAAGCCCTAGGCTGTTCGCAGACCCCTCGGCGCTCGTCGTGGTGGTGGGCCAGCAGATCCAGGTCCGGCTTATGGTCGGTGATGCCGTGCAGGTCGTTCGCCTGCCGGTTCGCATCCAGTACGATCGCGAGAAACTGCGCCTGACGGATGTCCAGAAGGGACCGTTCCTCGAAGGTGCAGATGCCAGTGACATCATCTTCTCCCGCAGCATCCGTCACGCGAACGGGCTGGCGGCCGTGAACCTGTCCCGGTTCCCGGGCGCGGGCGGGGCGGACGGAGAGGGTCACCTGGCCACGCTCGTGTTCGAGGGAGTCGCGGCTGGGGACGCTACCGTCCGTGTGACTGCGACGGGACCGGTCGATGTCGACAACACGCAGCTGAAGGTCGAGCCGATCGAAGTGCAGGTCGAGGTGCAGTAGGAAGCCATGCCGTCGAGGCAGGTCCGCGGCACGCGCTTGCTCGCGAAAAGGCTGGCACCACGGACCGGTCAGGCCGGGCTGACTCTCATCGAGCTGATCGTAGCTTTCAGCCTGATGCTGATCCTGTCTCTGATGGCGATTCCAGTGGCACGGGTCCGTGTGCAACGCGAGAAGGAGCAGCGTTTACGCCATGCCCTGCAGGAGATGCGCGTGGCAATCGACCGGCACAAGGACATGGCGGACCAGGGAAGGCTCGAAGGCCTGGACCCCGACAACTACGGCTATCCGCCGAGTCTGGAGGCGCTTGTAGACGGCATCGGTCTGGGGGAGGACAATCCACTGGCTCAGGGCCTGGGACTCGGCCAATCCATGCAGGACGGCCTTGGCGTCGACGAAGGGTTTGGGTCCGAGAGGGGCGGCGCGTTCGGATCGATGTCCCAACGAGGATTCGGCGGCGGTTCAAGGTCGATCAGCGGACTGGGCGACTCGCGTTCAGAGCGGGAATCGGGCCGGTTCGAGGATCCACTGCGTGGGGAAAGGGAGAAGCCTGAGGCGATCCGCTTTCTGCGGGCCATACCCGTTGATCCGATCACCGGCGAGCGTAGGTGGGGAATGCTGTCGAACTCCGACGATCCGGAATCGCGTCGCTGGAGCGGTCGGAACGTCTTTGACGTCTACTCGCTGAGCAACGATCTTGCTCTCGACGGAACGAGGTACAGCGATTGGTAGGCCTCCCTCCGATCCGGTTCGGGCGAGCCCGGCGAGGGTTCACGCTGCTCGAGATGATGGTCGTGATGACGATCATCGTGACGATCGTCTCGATCGCGGTGCCCTTCTACTCCACCGCGCTAGTCCGGGCCCGGGAGAGCGTGCTGCGCTCGAACCTGATGACCATCCGCTCGGTCATCGACCAGTACACCTACGATCAGGAGACGCCGCCGCAGGCGTTGGATGACCTAGTGTCGGAAGGCTACCTGCGGGAGGTGCCGATCGATCCGATCACCAACTCCCGCGACACGTGGGAGCTTGTGATCGAGACGGGTCCCACGGGCGAGTCGGGGCTGTTCGACGTGCGCAGCGGCTCGGACGACACATCGCTGGCAGGGATGCCCTACAAGGAGTGGTGACTTCGTGGCTCTCACCCACTGACCTTCAGGGGAGCGCTGACGACAACGGCGAACGTGGCTGTTCGAGGCCTTTGGCCGGCCGCATGCCGAGGATCGTCTCGACCCGCGTCGGCTAGACCAAGTTCACTACCCCCGATGCGTAAGTGCGCGGCCGATAGCTGGGCGCCTAACCCATGTTTGCCACCCCATTTCACAAGTCGTTTGCAATGAGCACATTGCGGTTGTGGAATCAGGCGTGTGGCACTGCATTCCGTGCATGTTTCCTTCGTCGTCTGGGCTGGACGACCAGCTTGCGGACCCCGCCCGGCGAGGCGTCCACGCCCAGCCGCTCGTGGATCGCCCGCTGCCAGGACTCGGCCCGCGTCGCCTTGCGCGCGTGCAGCACGCGTCCGTCCGCCTGGCGGAAGACCGCGGTCACCCGCCGCTGGCCCGCCAGGCGACTGTGCAGCGTCGTCCAGCTGGCCGTCTCCTCGCCAGCAACCGCTGTAGTCGGCTCCCCATGTCCGCCACCTCCGCCGCAGCCCCCTGCAGGAGCCGGAACACCGCGTCGCTCAGGTTCAGCCGCTCCAGACGCAGGTCCCGCTCGTGGCAGGCCTGCACCAGCGTGCACTCGATCCCCAGCTGGCGCACCGCCAAGCCCCCGGGCAGGGCATGCACAGGTTGCCCAGCCGCAGGCTCCCGCTCCACGGCCTGCCGTCCGTGTACAGGACCATCGCCTCCACCGGCGGGAGCTGGCCGGGCCGCACCCGCCCCTGCTGGACCTCCGCCTGCAGCGTCAGCCCGGCGCAGACCGCCATGCAGAGGGTGAGCCCCGCCTCCACGTGCGTTCCTGCCGGATGGCTGCGAAGCTCCGATCAGATCTTGCGCACTCCCGACAGGAACTGCTCTGCGGTGGCAGCGAGCAGGATTGATGATCCGACCTGCTCGAGTGCCTCGGCCGATGCGATGGGAGCGAGAATCCCCTCCAGGTCAGCGGCCACCTTGACACCCCATTTCCGCCCGGCCAAGGTCACAAGAAGGCCCTTCTGGCCCTCCGCCTGGCCCTCCGCCTTGCCTTGGGCGAGGAGCTTGGCCCGCTCGGCCTCCTTGAACGTGATTGCGTTGTTGTCCAGCATTGCTGTCAAGTCCTCCAGATTCGTTAGCCTTGCCCACTCCGACTCCTCCAGCTCCGGGGCCCGCGTCGGCAGCACGACCTCTTGCATCAGTCGCGTGATCGCTTTCCGCAGCGAACTGTGTTCCGGCCCCGCCAGCCGCCGCTGCAGCCGGCTCGCCACGTCCGCCACCTCCGCCCGCGACCCCCGCAGGAGCCGGAACACCGCGTCGCTCAGGTTCAGCGGCTCCAGGTCCAGGTCCTGCTCGTGGCAGGCCTGCACCAGCGTGCACTCGATCCCCAGCTGACGCGCCGCCACGTCCTCCGGGCAGGGCATGTACAGGTCGCTCAGCCGCAGGCTCCAGTCCCACGGCTCGCGGCCCGTGTACAGCACCACCGCCTCCACCGGCGGGAGCTGGCCGGGCCGCACCCGCCCCTGCCTGACCTCCGCCTGCAGCGTCAGCCCGACATAGACCGCCATGCGCAGGGGCATCGCCCATTCCACCGTCGACTGCAGCTCCAGCATGACGACCACGTACTGCGGAACTGCCGTCGTCCAGCTCCAGCCGCCACGCCAGGTCGCCGCGGCGCCGGTCGAGCCGATCGCTCACGTGCTCCGTCCCCACCGGCTCCAGCGTCGAGAAGTTGGCCCGCTCGACCCAGCTCTTCCCGACGAAGCCCCGGATGAAGTCGGCCATCATCCGGGGCTCCGAGAAGACGTTCTTGAACGCGCCGTCGTGATCCATCCTGCCGCTCATGCGGCCCGCGCGCCGCGGACCACTTTCATCCTACTCCCGCCTGGCCTGTGCTCCCTTGTCGGGATCCACCTGACCTTGACACGAAATCAGGCCTTTCGCACGAATAACCCTAGCCCAAGTTTGCCACCCCATTTCATCAGTCGTTTGCAACGAGCACATTGCGGTTGCGGAATCAGGCGTGTGGCACTGCATTCCGTGCATTTTCCCTTCGTCGTCTGGGCTGGACGACCAGCTTGCGGACCCCGCCCGGCGAGGCGTCCACGCCCAGCCGCGTGGATCGCCCGCTGCCGGACTCGGCCCGCGTCGTCCAGCGGGCCGTCTCCCCGCCCGCCCGCAGGCGCTGCCGGACCACCGGGACCAGCTGGCAGGCGAGCACCGACAGGCACAGGTGGCCCGCGCTGCGCGCGGGTCTGCGGTGGTGGATCGGCGCGGTCCCAGTGCGCTCCCGAGGGAGCGGAGGACGGCCTCCAGGTCGGTCCGCGTCACGCAGGTGCGCCACAGCCGCCCGGCGTCCCAGCCGACGCTGCTGGTGCGCAGGCCGTGGACCCCGGGATGGGTCGCCCCGCTGCCCTCCAGCGGCTGCCGCTTCCAGGCCACCGCCGTCGCGTTGCGGCCCCTGTCGTCGGCCTGCACGTCGATCGCGCAGTGCGGGGCGGCGGACGGATGGCGGGCCTGCAGCCGTCCGATGCGCTGCCAGACCTTCTCCACGCGCCTGGTCGTGCCCTGGCGCGACAGGCCCTCGTGCAGCGTCCGCGGAGCCGTCTCGAGGCGCGCGCCGGCCTGCTCCGCCATTCCCGTCCGTCTCGGCGCAGGCCAGCACGCGCTGCCCGCCGGCGGTGCCGATGGCCACCGCCCGGCTCTCGTCGAAGACGCGCCGCCGCTCGCGGCTGGCCACCAGGCACCGGTGGCCCCGCTCGCGCAGCCAGGCGACGTTCCCCTGCGTGGCGAGACCCCTGTCGAGCACGACGACCGCTCCGGGCGGCGCGTCCAGGGACGTCGGCATGGCCTGCAGCGTGCCGCCCTCGGCGACGTTGCCGGCCAGGACCCTGGAGCGGCGCGCGAAGCCGCTGGCGTCCAGCGCCAGGCCCAGCGTGAGCGGCGGACAGTCGTGGCGCTTCTCCCTGGAATGGCCGCGGCGGGCCAGCGGCTGCCGGTCCGCGCCGCCCTCGAAGCACGTGTTGGTGAGGTCGTGCAGGGTGACGGTGGGCTGCAGGTCGAACAGGTCCGCGGCGCGCTTGAGGAGACGCGTCTCGATCGTGTCGCGGTGGCGCAGCAGGCGGTCGCTGGCGCGCTGCAGGGCGTTCCGGGCCATGGTCTCGCAGTCGCAGCCGAGCAGCTCGCCCAGGGCGCTGCGCTGGCGCAGCCAGTGCCACGCGGCACGCTCGGAGGCCGGCGCGGCCATGTGGCCGACGAGGTTGCCGAGGACGACGGCGGCGCTGCGGACCGGACAGGCCCAGCTCCTCGAGCAGGGACGGCGGACGGAGCTGCCGCATGGCCCACAGGGCGACGCGCTCGACGCCGACCGAGCGCGGGCGGACCAGCTCCAGGGAGTCGACGCCGACCCGCGGCAGGGCGGCCGCCGGGTCGTCGGCGCCGTCGGCCGGGGCCGCCGGGCCCACGGGGGAGACGCCGGCCTGCACCAGCTGGGCGGCGCTGCGCTGGGCCTCGTCCTCGACCGGGGGGGAGCAGGCCCCGCGCTCGAGGGACCGCTGGGGGGGGGGGGCGAGGATGCGCTCGACGCGGGCGCACAGCGCCGGCCCGTCCCCGCGCGGCAGGGCGAAGTGGCGGCCTAGGTTGCGCAGGGTGCGCTGGCGCACCCTGGAGCCGCAGCGGACGGAGCGGACGAGGCGCTGGGTGAAGTGGGGCTCCTGGCCCCTGGCGCGGGGGCGAGTGGGGGTCCGGCGGACGAACGGGCTCCGATGGGAGCAGGCCCTGGGACGGGAGTCAAGGAATTGCAAGTTGTTGTGGCACTGCATTTGGGGTTTCAGGAGGCTGGCCATTGAAAACCAACGACTTGCAGCGCAAAACGCACCGAATTCGGCCAAAATCGCTCCTCGCTTGGCGAACTTGGGCTAAGTCCCGTGTCGTGACACTACTTCTGCTTGCGTTCCTGACCGTGCAGACTCGCGTACGCGCTGCGCTTGCTGACTCCGCTCTCCTTTGCAGCCCGCTTTATGGCGTCCATTCGCTCAACGCCTTCCTCCATGAGCTGTTCGACCCTAGCCGGCAGCGACGAAAGCGCAGGGGCTCGGTCGGCGGTGTCGGGCCCGACGAGCACCACAAACTCACCTCGCACTGCGGGTCTCGCCTCGAGCTGCTCAAGAATGCCTGCAGCGGGTCCACGCAAGAACTCCTCGTGCAGCTTGGACATCTCGCGGGCGACCACGAGCTCCCGGTCGCCGAGCAGTTCGTGCAGTTCCGCCAACGTTCCAAGGATCCGATGCGGTGCCTCGAACAGGACAGTAGTCCAGGTTGATCGGACGAGTCTCTCCATGGTCTTGCCACGCCTTGACTTCTTGATGGGTAGGAAACCTTGGAACACGAACGCGTCTGTGGGAAGGCCCGACGCGCACAGCGCCGTGATCACGGCGCTCGGACCCGGTATCGGGATCACCCTGACGCTGCGAGCCAGCGCGGCCTTTACGACGCGATAGCCGGGATCGGCGATGGCGGGGGTGCCCGCGTCCGAGACGACGGCGACCGACTCGCCAGCCACGGCGCGTTCAACGATCTTTTCGGCTTGGTCCCGCTCGTTGTGATCGTGGCAGCTGACGAGGGTCTTCTTTATGCCGAGATGCTTGAGCAGCTGCCCTGTACGCCGCGTGTCCTCGCAGGCCACGACATCGCATGCGCGCAGCACGCGGATGGCACGGAGCGTGATGTCCTCCAGGTTGCCAAGGGGTGTCGCAACGAGACTGATCGTTCCCATTGCCATGCTGGGCCCCGTTGGTGACCGATCGAGATCTCGGTCCCCTCTAGTGCGGACCTCGCATCGCGAGTGTCAGCGGCACCGGCGCCAGCCGCCTTGGACAAAGCGGCGCGTTTCTATAATGACGTAAGGTTCAGAGCCATGCGCAACTTCCTGCTAGGAGCCGCGGCAGCCTTGGCTGCTGTGTTCGTACTGCTTCCGTTCTTCATCTTCATGATCTGGATCGGGACGCAGTCGAAGCCCGCCGTACCCGAAGAGTCGGTGGTGGTGCTGAACCTCCAGGGCGCGATTCCTGAGCGCTCCGACGCGGAGTGGACCGACCTGATGCCGTTTGGCGAGGAGCAGGACGCGCTGGGCCTGATGGATTTGACTGACGCGATCCGTCGGGCAAAGGACGACGACCGCGTCAAGGCGATGGTGCTAATCGTCGGCAGCTCGTTCAGCGGATGGGCCAAGTCTCAGGAACTGCGCTGGGCGCTGCAGGACTTCAAGGACTCAGACAAGCCTCTCTGGGCCTTCCTCAAGGTGGCCAGCCGAGAGGGCTACTACGTTGCCTCCCTAGCGGACCGTGTGGCGGTGCAGCCCGAGAGCTACTTGGACGTCAAGGGCCTGCGCATGGAGGTGATGTTCTTCAAGGGGTCGCTGGAGAAGCTTGGGATCGAGGCGGATCTGATTCGCACTGGCAAGTACAAGAGCGCGGGAGAGCCGTTCATCCGCAAGGACGCGTCGCCCGAGTGGCGTGCGGTGCTGGAGGCAACGCTGGACGAGTTTCAGGATCAGCTGGTCGCAGGGATCGCCGAGGGGCGGGGCCAGGACGGCGAACACTGGCAGGCCGTGATGGACCAGGGTCCGTTCCAGTCGGCCGAGGCGAAGCAGCACGGACTGGTCGACGAAGTCGAGTACGAGGATGTGTTCTATGAGGAGCTGGCCAAGTTGATTGAGATTGACGATCCGGAGCGGGTGAGCATGCTTGATTACTCGGATCGGACGCGGCCTGGAATGCGGGGAGGGAAGCAGATCGCGTTGTTGCACGCCCAGGGCGCGATCCAAAGTGGCACGGGATGGATGGATTCCTTCGGGTCGCGGGTCATCAGTGCGGAGACCTTTGTCGATCAGGTGGACGAGCTTCGCGAGGACGAAGGCGTGGAGGGCGTGATCTTGCGTATCGATTCCCCAGGAGGGGATGCGATCGCTTCCGAGCAGATCCTCAGGGCCGTGAAGCGTCTCGCCGCGGAGAAGCCAGTCGTAGTCTCAATGGGGACCATGGCGGCGTCGGGCGGCTACTACATCGCCGCCGTTCCTGATGTGCCGATCATTGCCTACCCCGGCACGTACACCGGTTCCATCGGCGTGTTCACGATCATGCTCAACCTCAAGGACCTGTACGACAAGCTGGGCGTCACCAAGGAGGTCCTCCAGCGCGGCAAGCATGCAGGGATCGACTCAGACTACGGACCGTTAAGCGAATCTGAGCGCGACAAGCTGCGGTCCTACGTCGACGCACTGTACGACACGTTCTTGGGCCACGTGTCCAACGGCCGCGGCAAGGACGTGGAATCCGTCGAGTCTCTTGCGCAGGGTCGCGTTTGGATTGGAACCCAGGCTCACGAGAACGGCCTCATCGATGGTCTGGGTGGTTACGGTGCGGCCTTGGATCGGATCCGGGAGCTTACGGAGATCGGCGAGGACGAGGCTGTGCGGATCGTTCCGTATCCGCCTCCCTCAAGCCCGTTCGACCAGTTCATGAAAATGGGCAGCGTCTCGATGATGGATGCGATCCGCGACGTGCCGCTGATGGAGCCCCTGCGTTCGAGCCTGACCGGTCTGTTTCGGTGGATGGCTGCGGACGGGAACGGACCGCTGTTCATGTCGCCCTACCAGATCACTGTTGACTAGTGCGCCCTTGCAATGGGTGCCCCCGCCGAAGCGGGACCCGTGTGCAGTCAGATTACGTCTTGGCTGCCACGTCTCAATCCGCGGCCTACAGTCGGTGCACACGTTCGCGGAGTGCGCATCTTCTGAAGGAGCTTGCTGTTCTGGTTGAGTTACGGGGTGCGCTCCACGAGTTCGGCGATGGTCGCCAGCTGGGTGGGGCCCTCTTGGAAGACGGCGTGGCCGGGATCGACATACTGTCGTCTGCGGTAGCCGAGGTGTCCGCCCAGCGTTCTCACGGCGCGGACCGCCGGTCGGTCTCGCCACGCACCGCCAGCGAGGTCAGCAGGCGCCGCTCCTGCGGCGCGGTACTGCTGGTGGCGCTTCGACGACGAGGTGAACTCGCTCTGCGCCGCGGTCTGGGGCCACGGTAGATCCAGAACCAAGACAAGGATCTGGATAGGGGAAGGACGTGGGTAGCGCGGTCGATTGGTACAACGCCAACGCGGAGGCGCTGGCTGCGAAGTACGAGTCGCTAGAGCCTGAGGCGCTGCATGCCTGGATGGCCGACTTGCTTCCCCGGCCGCCAGCCAACGTCCTTGATGTCGGCGCGGGAAGTGGACGCGACGCGGGCTGGCTCGCTGCGAAGGGCTTCGAAGTCCTTGCGGTGGAGCCGTCCCTGGAGATGCGACGGATCGCTGCCAGGCTCCATCCGGATTTGGGGATTCGATGGATTGCCGACAGTCTGCCTGGTCTGGATCGGACGATTCGAGCCGGACTCTCCTTCGACCTGATCCTAGCCAGCGCCGTCTGGATGCACCTGCATCCCAGTGACCGTCCGCGTGCGTTCCGCAAGCTCGTCAACCTGCTGAACCCGGGCGGCCTGATCGCCTTCAGCGTGCGTGTTCGTCCGAGCGATCCGAAGCGTCGTATGCATCCGGTGGACGATCAGGAGCTGGAGTCGCTGGCGCGTGGTCATGGCGCCTACGTCGAGCGGATCGTCCGCGAGAGCGATCAGCTGGGGCGTGGGGAAGTGCGTTGGATGCAGTCCGCCGTCCGCCTTCCAGACGACAGCACCGGCGCCCTACCGCTGCTGCGCCACATGATTCTGAACGATGACAAGAGCTCGACTTACAAGCTTGGGCTCCTGCGCTCGCTCTGCCGCATAGCGGACGGAACGGCAGGACTAGCGCAGCGACTCGACGAAGAGACGGTGCGCCTACCGCTTGGGATCGTCGCTCTCACTTGGGTCCGGCTGTACAAGCCGCTGGTCGAGCTGGACTGCCCCCAGAGCCCTCTCAACGACAAGTACACAAACAGGCTCGGGTTCGCCAAGCGTGCCTTCGCGCAGCTGCGGTCGGTCTCCGCAATGGATCTGCGGATGGGTATGCGCTTCAGCGCCGAGCGGGCCATGCATGTTCACCAAATGCTGCGGGACGCCGTGACCACGATTCAGCGGATGCCGGCACATTACCTGACGTTTCAGGACGGCGAGCCGGTCTTTCGGGTTCGCCGGAGGTCCGCAAGGCGGATGTCGGGTCCTCTCCTGATCGATGCAAAGTACCTGTGGAGCTTCGGCGAGATGTCGGTCCCTTGGCGAATCTGGCAGGCACTGCAGCGCTATTCGATCTGGATTGAGCCGGCAGTCGTTGAAGAGTGGGTCCGTCTGATGCGGAACTATGCAGAACGCCAGGGTCGCAGCGTCGACCGGGAGCGGATTGCTCCCGCGATGATTTGGTCCGACCCGGACCGTGTCACGTCCCTCTCGAGACTGCAGGCGGGGCGCATCCTCAATGAAGGCAACCTGTACTGCGTCTGGAGCGGCAAGTCACTGTCGGAAGGGAACTTGGACTTGGACCACTGCCTGCCTTGGTCGGCTTGGCCTTGCAGCGATCTCTGGAACTTGATGCCGGCACGGCGGACGATCAATCGACGCGAGAAGCGTGCGCAGCTGCCGAGCGCCAAGTTGATGCGCACATGCCAGGACAGAATCATGACTTGGTGGGATGCCGCATACAGCGCCTCAGGCTCCGGTATACGCGAGAGATTCGCTCTTGAGGCCGAGTCCAGCCTGCCCGGCATGCAGCAGAGCCCACCGAACCTCGACACGATCTTCGAAGCCGTGCTCGTCCAGAGAGCGAGACTGCAGCAGAACCAGCGGGTGCCGGAGTGGCTGGGCGAGAAGTACGTCCGGTAGATCGGTCGGACCGACGACAACTCCCGCAATACCGGATTCAACGACCTACGCCTTCAAGGTGTCGAGCTTGGGAGCCAGCCCGCGGCATCACCGGCCGCAACCCACGGCGTCGACGAGTTGCTCGTCGCATTCGGGTACAAGCGCTGCTGCTTCGTCCCAAACGTCTGGGGCCTCCTTGTTCCCGCTCGACTGGTGCGCGCTGCCCTGCCGCACCCCAATCGACATGGCGCACAAGATTGTCCGCTCAATGTCCTGCTCCAGGGTCGTGTCCAGAGGCAGTGCGGCCTTCGGACGTGCGTCGCCATGTACACTGCTACCAATCCGGACACTGCCTAGGCGGACTCGCGAGGCGTGGCTCAAGCGGATCGAGGTGCACTGTGGCAACGAAGTCTCGAACCCACTTCCTGCTGAGTTGTGGCCTGTTGGCTGCCGCACTAGCAGCTCCCCTCGCCGGGCAGCATCTCGGCAACGCCATGCACAACCCTTACGAGATGGTGGAGGGTTGGGGAGAGCTGCCGTCTGGGGCTCTCTGGGGTGCCACGATCGGCATCCTCCCAGACGGGGAGGGCGGCGTCTGGATACACCATCGATCTGATCCACCGATCGTTCGACTGGATGCGTCCGGCAAGACCATTAAGGCGTTTGGCGAGGGAATGTTCGTTCAGGCCCACGGCTTCTGCATGGACAAGGACGGCAACCTCTGGGCCGGCGACAGCGGTCCGTTCGGTGACGATCCGTCGAAGGCGGGGCGCGGCTATCAGTTCCACAAGTTCGACACGGACGGCAACCTGCTGTTGACGTTGGGCAAGGCCGGAGTCTCGAAGGCTGGACGCGACACGTTCATCGCACCGACTGCGTGCGCCGTGGCGGAGAACGGCGACATCTTCATCGCCGATGGGCACTTTCCCCGTCCGTCCACAAGCCAGCAGGACGGCGACCGGATCATGCGCTTTACAGCGGATGGCAAGTTCGTGGCGGAGTGGGGTCGCAAGGGCACCGGACCGGGCGAGTTTGACGGACCGCATGCGCTGGCGATCGACTCCCAAGGGAGGCTGTTCGTCGCGGATCGGTCGAACAACCGCGTGCAGATCTTCGACAAGGACATGCAGTTTGTGGATGAATGGCGGCACTTCGGCCGGCCGAGCGGGATCGCGATCACCGTGGGGGACAGGTTGTACGTCTCGGACTCGGAGTCCAGCAAGAGGATCGCGGGCGAGATTCGAAACCCAGGATGGCGCAACGGCGTCCGGATCGGCAGCGCCAAGGATGGATCACTGCTGGAGTTCATCCACGGCACGGATCCAGAGGGCCTTGGAGCCGACGAAGAGGGCAACGTGTTCGCTGGTTTGACACGTGCGCCGCGGGCGAGTCCACCACTGCTGCAGAAGTGGGTCCGCAGGTAGCGGACTGTTCGGATCTGCCACCGCAAAGCGCTATCCGTGCGTCGCATGTCGAAGACTGGCCACGCAGCTTGCGGCGGGAGGGCCTAGCCGGTTCGCACTGCGAGGGCCCCGTGCGGTTTCAGCGGTTGGCCAGTTCGAACGTGCCCAACCCGAAAATCCCCGGAATCTCGAACGGCAGGTCGAACATCCTTCTGTAGTCCTCTTCCAGGTCCTTGAGTGCAACGTTCTTGACGGGCCGAAAACCGGAGTCCGCCATGAGCGAGGCGATGGAGTCGAGGGAGTAGGTCGACCGGATCGGTTCGCCCTTCTTCTCGACGAAGTCCTCCAGGCTCTTCTTCATGGGAATGTGCTCGGGTCTGCAGGAGGAGTCATCGAGCAAGTAGTCGAATACAACCTGCGTCCCAAGCGCAAGGCACTTGGCGATTGAGTCCATCGTCGAGGAGAGAACTTCGGGCGTCAGGTAGAAGATCAACCCCAGCAGCGCGAAGAAGCCCAGCTTGTCCTTGTCATACAAATCGTCCGGCAACGCGTCCACGACAGGCGTCTCCAACAGGTCGGCGGCGACGAAGTGGTGGCTGGCTGGAGCCGTCAGACCAGCCTCCTGCATGCGTTCCAGCTTTCGCTCTTGCGTTACCGGATGATCGACCTCGAACGACGTTACGCGCCCAGTCAGGTCGGTGCGTCGGAACGCAAACGAATCCATGCCCGCGCCAATGATCACGTACTGGTCCATGCCGCTTTGCACGGCATCGACCAAGGACTCCTCGGCCTCGCGAGCCCGGATCAGCACATCCATGGCTGATGGCCTCAGCGACTTCGGATACATGTTGATGAACAACCACCGGGTTGGTCGAGTTCGCATGAACGAACCGTAGAAACTTCCGCAGAGCAATTGGGCATGCCTATCGTTGAAGATCGGCTTCTTCGCGTAGGAGTGCCACGCTCGCACCGCCGCGGTGACGTCTGCAGTCTTAAAGCGGGGGTCAGGATCGGCCACTGGTTCAGATTCTAAGGCTTCAGCACCCAGCCGTTCACATCGTCCGCATGACTCGTCGCCGAGACCCGAGTCATGCACGGGAACTAAGTCATAGCAACGCCACGCGCAAGTTCTTGACGAAGTCCATCCAGACGGTTCGGCTGGAGTTCCTTGAGCTGACTGGTCGCAACGCCACGCGGGTCAGCGTCAGGGCTGCGAAACAAAGCCATTGCGGCACCATCCGCGGGCTGGTGAGGTCCCTCAGCGCAACCGTCGCATCGGCGATACAGAGACGCGTTCGCCTTGAGGGCAGTCTTGGACCGTGGCAGGGGGGGCCGGCTAGCAGATATGCAGTCCAGAAGGCGGGTGCTCACCTCCCGATATAATCGCCATTCTGGCCGCCGGTGCCTGGGTCGGTGGTAACAAGAGGCGCACTCGTGAACGTACAAGCCACCCATTTACGACCCGGCATGGTGATCCGCCACAAGGGCGACGTGTGCACCGTCCACAGGGCAGAGCACCGCACGCCCGGCAACAAGCGAGGGTTCGTCCAAGCTCGCATGCGCAACCATCGTTCCGGGGCCATGATCGACCAGCGGTTCTCCTCGGAGGACTTCGTTCCCAAGGTGCAGCTCGAGACGCAGGAGATGCAGTACCTGTACGTCGACGGGCACGCGTTCTACTTCATGGACACTGACACCTACGAGCAGATCGAGCTCACGAGGGAGCAGCTGGGCGACCAAGTGAACTACCTCATCGCCGACACCGTCGTCAGAGTTCAGCTGCTGGATGGGGTGCCGTTCAATCTGGACCTGCCATCCGCGGTCGAGCTAGAAGTTGTGCAGACCGAACCGGGCATCAAGAGCGCGACAGTGACGAGCGTCACAAAGCCAGCGAAGACAGAGACGGGATTGGTCGTGCAAGTGCCGCAGTTCATCAAGGAAGGCGAGTCGATACGTGTCAACACTGCTGACGGCAGCTACCTGAGTCGGGCCTGATCCTCAGCAGTAGGTGCGGCCCGTTCGGCTTCCGTCGGATGGGTCAACGGTGGTGCGGCGCACTGCTACGCCAACCGGGTGCCGGCTTGGCACGGCCCTCCTAGACCGGTCTCGAGTTCCTTCACGACTGTGAGCAGGTTTCCGTCGTCGTAGGGCCGCGCGACCACCTGCACGCCGATCGGCAGGTCATCCGCCGAGGTTCCGACTGGAACCGATGCCGCCGGCGCTCCGAGCAGGTTGAACACCTGGCTGTAGACGAAAACATCTGGATAGCGGACCGTCTCACCTTCGATCGACCATTCGCGCTGTCCGTGCGGATACGCCGGTATGGCGGAGACAGGGCAGATGAGGTATGGGTATCGCTGAATCAGTGCCGCAAATTTGGCACGAGCCATGTCCTGAACGGCCCAGGCGAGCAGGAAGTCCTTGTACGCGAACCCCTCTACCTCCATCTTCGTAGCCATTGCCTCGTACGCCAGCGGGTGAAGACGGTATCCGTTTGGGACGGAACTCTCGATCAGTGTCCGCAGCGCCACGCAGAACTGCACGCGCCAGGACTCCGGAACCTGGGCGAAGTCACCCATGTCGATCTGTTCGGTCGCGAATCCCCGGTCCTCGAGCGCACGCACTGCATCGTGAACCGCAGTGCGGGTCTCTGCCGTGACTGGGGTGCGCCAAGCGTGGTCGAACCAGCCGATCGTTGTCTTGCGAATCTCCTTGACTGGCAGGCGAGTTGCGGGTCGCACGAATGGCGCGGAGATGTCGTTCGCGTCTGGATGAACGCCAGCAGCGACCTCATAGAAAAGGCTGAGATCGTCGGCGCTCCTGCAGAGCGGACCTACGCTCGCCAGCACCGTCGAAGGACCGGCCACACCCGGCCAGTGCCCGAACCGGGAGAGAACGCCTGGCGTGCTCTTGAGTCCATACAGCCCGCAGAAGTGTGCAGGGACCCGTACGGACCCACCGCCATCGCTGCCAACACTGCCTGCTGAGCATCCGGAAGCGACAGCTGCGGAACAGCCGCCGCTCGATCCACCGGGCGTACATCCCAGATCGAACGGGGAGTTGGTACGGCCGTAGAGAGAGTTGTCGGTCTCATACGCCATCAAGAACTCGGGCACGTTCGTCGTTCCGAGCACGATCGCGCCCTCGCTCCTGAGGTTGGCCACGAGCGTGGCGTCACTCTCGGCGCGCACTCCCCTACGCAGTGGAGAGCCGCACTCGTACTTGAACCCCTCAACACCGATCGAGCTCTTGATCGTGATGGGTAGCCCAGGCATGGCACCGGAGAGTCGGCCGTTCGCCTGTGCCTCGTCGGCCGCAGCGGCTTGCTCCCGAGCCCGGTTTGCCTGCAGGTCGGTGATGCAGTTGAGCTTGGGGTTCTGATCCTCGATGCGAGATAGGCAGGCTTCGACGAGTTGGCTAGGCCTGAGTTCACCACTCCTCACCTTGGCGACCATGCTGGTCGCCGTCATGTCGGGGATGTCCCTCACGAATCCAAGCTAGCAGTCACCGAATCGGGGACTCTGTGCGATCCAATCGCCTCCGATCGGCATCGCGCCAGGGTCCTTCCCGTCAGGGCCGGCATGTATTCTGTAGGGACTCATGAGATCGACCGCTCCCGCGATCGCCTTGCTTGCATTCGCCGCCTGTGGGGCGTCCGGTTCGCCTCCGGAACAGCTGTTCAACGGTGTCGACATGGAGGGCTGGCGGCATGTCGGCAAGGGTTCCTTCTCGGTTGAGGATGGGGCGCTCACGACTGCTGGTGGGATGGGCCTGCTCGTATACGACGGCAAGCAGATCGGCAACTCGGTGGTTCGAGTGGTCTACAAGCCAGATTCTCCGGAGTCGAACGCTGGGGTGTTCATCCGCGTCCCTGAACCTCCGCACGATCCTTGGTACGCCGTGCACAAGGGCTATGAGGTGCAGATCCAGGACACAGGAGACGAATTCCATCGCACGGGCTCGATCTATTCCCTGGCTCCGTCGGGCGAGTTCGCGGCGAGCGAGGACGGCTGGAACACCATGGAGATCTTCCTTGCGGGCCAGACGACCCGCGTGGAAGTCAACGGCACCGTCGTGAACGAGTTCCAGGGCAGTCAGGAGGTTCCCGAGCGCAAGAGGTGGTTCGAGCCCCAGCGGGGACCTCGCCCGGACGCGGGTTACATCGGGCTCCAGAACCACGACGCGAAGTCGATCGTACGGTTCCGCGAGGTCAGCGTCCGCTCGCTGGCGGACTAGCCGACAAAGCCCTGCTACTCGTCGGGTGAGGGCCGACGGGTCACTCCGGCGTGGAGTTCGCCTAGGCCCGGAATCCGTGCCTCCACGGTGTCGCCGGGTTGGATGCGGGCGCCCTTCGGGCATCCGGTCGACAGGATGTCGCCGGGCTCAAACGTCATGACGCGTGAGTGAAACGCTGCCAGTTGCATCGGGCGGTGCTTCATGTTGGAGACAAAGTCTCGCGAGAAGACCTCGGAGTTGTGGAGAGTTATCACTTCGAGAGCGTCCACATCGTCGACCTCGTCCCTCGTCACGATTACCGGGCCGAAGGAGAAGAACGTGTCGAAGCTCTTGGACCGCTGGAGGTACCTGGTGTTCCTCGCAAGCACGTCCAGTGCAGTCATGTCCAGCGTTGTGGTGTAGCCGAAGATCACGTTTGGGACCTCTTCCAGTGGCACGTCCCGGCAGCGCTTGCCGAACACGAGGGCCAGCTCGCCCTCCGCATCGACATCTTGGGAGAGGTCCTCGGTTGGGAGCTCGATGTTGCCACCGGGCTCGAAGAACGAGGACGAGGGCTTCATGAAGCTCCCGGGCTCCTCCGGCTGAACCTCGCTGAGGTCCTCGGCGTGGGAGCGGTAGTTCAGGCCGATGCACCACACCTTGCCGGGCTTGGGGTAGGGAAGACGCAGCCCCACCTCCGAAAGAGGGATGTCAGCAGATAGGCCCTGCGAGAGCGCGGCTAGGGCGGGGCCTGAGTCGGACTCGATGAGGCTGAGCAGGTCAACGGGGAAGTCCGCACCCCGCTTGGCGCTAACAGTGCGGACGGGAAGGATCGCGTCACCCCGCAGGATGCCCGCCTCAACTGCATTCGCGTGCTCGAATGTGCAGAGCCTCATAGGTCAGGTCCATCGTAGCCTTTGGGTGACGAACAGCCCCGGCGACGGCTGGAAGCGCAATGGCCTTGCATCGGCGACCGCGGACCGGGGAGACGTCTTTCCGGAGGATCGCACCTACCCGCCGTCCCGCCACACGACCTTGGGCTTGCGGGCAGCCCGCGTCTCGTCCACTCGTCGGACCCGGGTCGTGCTGGGAGCGTCCCGGACGAGCTGCGGATCGTCCTCCACCTCCTGCGCGATCGCGCACATCGCCTCGATGAACTCATCGAGCTCGTGCCGGCTCTCCGTCTCGGTGGGCTCGATCATCAGTGCGCCGCGAACGATCAGCGGGAAGCTCACGGTGTACGGGTGGAACCCGTAGTCGATGAGCCGCTTGGCGATGTCGCCCGTGCGCACGCCGTTCTTCGCCTGACGCGCGTCGCTGAACACACACTCGTGCATCGAGGCCGCGCTGTACGGCAGTTCGTAGTGCTCCTCGAGCCCTCGCCGGATGTAACTGGCGTTCAGCACCGCGTCGACTGTCGCGTTGCGCAGTCCAGGACCGCCATGCGCAAGGATGTACGCGAGCGCCCTGACAAGGACGCCGAAGTTGCCATAGAATGCTCGGACCCTGCCGATGGATCGAGGCCGGTCCCAGTCGTAGCGCAGACCATTCTGGGTCTCCTTGATCCGCGGAATCGGCAGAAACGGCTCTAGGTGCGTCTTCACGGCCACTGGACCCGCACCCGGACCGCCGCCGCCGTGTGGCGTCGAGAACGTCTTGTGGAGGTTGAGGTGCATCACGTCCGTGCCAAAGTCCCCTGGCCGGGCGATGCCCACAAGAGCGTTCATGTTGGCCCCGTCCACGTAGAGCTGGGCGCCGCGCTCGTGCAGCAGGCTGGCGACGGTCGCGATGTCCTGCTCAAAGATCCCAACGGTGTTCGGGTTGGTGATCATCAGAGCCGCGACGGAGTCGTCCAGCGCGTTTCGCAGGGAGTCGAGGTCCACCATGCCCTGCGCGTTGGACTTGATCTCTCGTGCCTCGAACCCGGCGATCGCGGCCGTTGCGGGATTCGTACCGTGCGCCGAGTCCGGGATTAGGACCACGGACCTGTTGCTGCCTTGGTCCGCCAGGTACGCGCGGGTGATGAGCATCCCGGTGAGTTCGCCGTGCGCTCCCGCGGCTGGCTGCAGCGTGACAGCGTCCATGCCGCAGATGTTCGCCAGGTATGACTCCAGAACCACCTGGATACGCAGCAGTCCCTGCGCCAGGGACTGCGGCTGGTAGGGATGGGCATCAACGATGCCCTCGATGCGTGCAACCGCCTCGTTGAGCCGAGGGTTGTACTTCATCGTGCAGGAGCCGAGCGGATACAGGCCGAGGTCTATGGCGTAGTTCCACGTGGACAGTCTCGTGAAGTGCCTTACGACCTCCACTTCGCTGACCTCCGGAAAGCCCTCGATGGTGTCCCGGATGTACTCCGGACCAAGTGCGGTGGAAGGGTCCACCGACGGCACGTCGAGGGCGGGCAACTGGTGGCCGACCTTGCCGGCCGAAGACCGCTCAAAGAGGAGCGGTTCGTTCTGCGTCGGATGCTGCCGCGTTCTGGCCATGACTATCCGCCGAAGCACTCCGCGTATTGATCGATCGATTTGCGGGACACCGTCTCGGTTGCGCAGACCAGCAGGGTGTTTCCCAACTCCGGGTAGAACCGTCCAACGTCCAGTCCACCGATGATCCCGGCCTTGAGTGCGCGATCATTGACTGCACTCGCGGTCAGCGGTCCAGGCCGCACGACCAGTTCGTTGAAGAACGCCCCGGAGAACACCCTGTCGGCGCCGGCGGCCTGCAGGACATCGGCAAGGTAGTGCGCCTTCGCGAGGTTCTGCGAGGCCACCTCGCGCAGCCCGCTCTTTCCCAGCAAGGCCATGTAGATCGTCGCCATGAGCGCCACCAGCGCCTGGTTGGTGCAGATGTTTGATGTCGCTCGAGCCCGTCGAATGTGCTGTTCTCGGGTCGAAAGCGTGAGGCAGAATGCTCTCCGACCCTCTGCGTCGACAGTCTCCCCTACAAGCCGGCCCGGCATCTGACGTATGTATCGGGACTTGGTGGCGAGGATTCCCACATAGGGTCCGCCGTAGCTGGGTGGGTGGGCGAAGGACTGCAGCTCGCCAGCCACGATGTCCGCTTGCGATGGAGCGGCCAGCAGCCCGAGCGACACCGCCTCGGCGACGGTCACGACAAGAAGGGCCCCGTAGCGGTGCACGATCTCTGCGATCGCTTCGACCTGCTCGGCGATACCGAAGAAGTTTGGTGACTGGATGATCACCGCGGCAATCTCGTCGCTCAGCTTTGACTCGAGGTCCTCCAGATCGAGCTGGCCGGTCTCGGTGTCATAGGCCACGGTTCCGACCGGGAGCCGCTGGTGTCGGTAGTAGGTGTCCAGCACCTCGCGGTATTCGGGATGCACGGTCGAGGCGGTGAGGAGCCGTTCGCGACGAGTGATCCGAACGGCCATCATCCCGGCCTCCGGCACCGCCGTGGAGCCGTCGTACATGGACGCGTTGGCGACATCCATGCCCGTAAGCTGGGCCACCATCGTCTGGAACTCGAAGATTGACGTCAGCACCCCTTGGGAAATTTCTGCTTGGTACGGGGTGTACGCCGTCAGGAACTCGCCGCGGGTGGCCAGCGCGTCAATGACGACAGGTCGGTAGTGGTGGTAGGCGCCTGCCCCAAGGAAGCTGGCGTAGCCTATTGCGCTCTCTTGGGCACGGCCGGTGAAGTAGTCACGGATCTCGTATTCGGACTGTCCGTCCGGTATGTTCAGCGGCTCCTTTTGCCGCAGCTCCGCAGGTATGCTCGCGAACAGGCTTTCCGCGGAATTCAGGCCAAGCGTGGCCAGCATGGCCTTCCGCTCAGCCGGTGATTTCGGAAGGTAGCGCAATCAGTCCGGCTCCGTTTATGCCTCGGTTTCCGCCGCGACGTGCTCAGCGTACTGCTGGGCAGTCATCAGCTTGTCGATCTCTGCACTGGAGAAGATCCGCAGCTTGACCAGCCAGCCCTCTCCGTGCGGATCATCGTTGATGCGCTCCGGCGCATCGGCCAGCGCTTCGTTCACTTCGATAACGTCGCCGCTGATCGGTGCGTAGATGTCTGACACGGCCTTGACGGACTCGACCGCGCCAAACGTCCCCTCCATCTGCAGCTTCGCCCCGACGCTCGGTAGCTCCACAAAGACCACGTCGCCCAGCTGCTCTTGGGCGTGGTGCGTGATGCCGACGGTGGCGGTGTCCCCGTCAACCATGACCCACTCGTGCTCGCGGGTGTAGCGGTATGTGGCCGGATAGTCCATAAGTGTCTTAGCGTTTGCGCTTGTAGAAGGGTGTCGGCACAATCTCTGCGGGCACGAGACGGGAGCGAATCTGGATCTCTATCGTCTGGCCCACTTTGCACCGTTCGACGGGCAGGAGGCAGAGACCTATGTTCTCGCCCAAGGTTGGTGCTGGCGATGCGCTGGTCACATGACCGACCCGTTCGCCATCGGTTACCACATCGTACCCGTCCCGGGCGATTCCTCGACCGCGCATCTCGAACCCTGCGATCTTCCGGCTGACACCCTCCCTCTTCTGTCGGGCAAGCGCCCCGCGCCCCCGAAACTCAGGTTTGGAGAGCTTGACGATCCAGCCCAGGCCCGCTTCGTACGGAGTGGTCTTCTCATCGATCTCGTGGCCGTAAAGGGACATCGCCGCCTCAAGTCGGAGGGTGTTGCGAGCGCCCAGACCGCATGGCTGAATGCCGTATGGCTCACCAGCATTGAGGATCGACCGCCAGACGTCCACGGCCGCGTCCGGGCTAACGTAGACCTCGAAGCCGTCCTCGCCGGTGTAGCCCGTACGGGCGATGATCGCCTCCACGCCGGCGAAGTGACCCACAGTGAACCAGTAGTACCTCATTGCGCTGACCTCTGATTCGGTCAGCTGATCCGCCACGGCTACTGCCTTGGGCCCCTGGATCGCCAGCTGTGCGTATGAGCGCCCTGCATTGATGACTTCGGCGTCGTGCGTGTTGGCTTCCTGAAAGCACTCGAAGTCCGAATCCTGTGTGCCAGCATTCACGCAGAGAAAGTAGTGCTCCGGACCCATGCGGTGCACCAGCAGGTCGTCCACGAACCCGCCCTCGTCGTTCATCAGGCCCGAGTACTGCGCCTGACCGTCCCTGAGGTTGGCTGCCTTGTTGCAGCAGATTGCGTCGATCAGGTCCACGGCTTGAGGCCCGCGAATCTCGATCTCGCCCATGTGGCTCACGTCGAACAGCCCGACGGAACGGCGCACGGCATTGTGCTCGGCCACGATGCCGGCGTATTGAACGGGCATGTCCCAGCCGCCAAACCCCACCATCCTGGCGCCGTGGTCGCGGTGGACTTGATTCAGTGGCGTCCGGTGGGTCATGCCAGTCGATGGAACTGCTAGCGACCCGGACGACTTAGCCGCCCGCTGCCAACAACTCCGAAATCTGCAAGCGGATTATATACGAAGCACTGAGTCGCGCTAGCCGCCCAAAGTCAGCGGAAGGGCAGCTTAAGCCATTGCAATTGAGCTATTTAGATGGGTCGGGGGGGGGGTCTTGCTGGCCGGCCTCAAGTTCGCGACCGCCCACGCTTCGGACCGCGTTTCGACAACGGATCAGCTCCGGACGCGCAGTCCCGGGATACAGCATCCCTCCTTGGCCTATGATAACCGTCTCGACCACCTGTGTGATCCTGTGCGCCCGTGCCTAGTCGTCTGCCGTGCCCGTCGGAGGGTTGGACGGATTTCCGGCCCATTGATCTGTCTACAGCGCTTCTAGGTCGATCTTGTGCCTCACCGGCTGGATCCTAAGGAAAGAACGTTGGCAAAGATCCGGTAGGCCCCCTGAACGCTGTATGGCAATTGCCGGTGGACGGCGTAGGCGAAGTACGTGTAGTGCCCAGCCCCGAAGGGTGCCGTGACCCAGCCGCCTCTCTGTGGTTCCTGGCCGGTGTCCTGCGTCTCGATCATCGGCGTGTAGGCCTCGTCCCAGGTCGCGAAGAACTTCGATCCGCGCTGCTCGACCCAGCCATCGAAGTCGGCGGGACTGATCTTGTTGGGCACATTGAACACGGCGTGTTCCGGAACTAGGATGCGGACCGGCGAATCCTCCTCGGAAACCTCCTCCGATCGCCTTGGCAGTTCGGCCGGGAACGCTGCCCACTTGTCCGGCACAAACTCCTGCGTCTGGTAGAGGACGACCAGGTTGCCACCCTTGCGCGCATAGTCGAGGAGGCGCTGGTTGTGGTTGATCAGATCTTGGCGAACCGCGTAGGCTCTCGTCCCAACCACGATCGCGCCATATCCACTCAGATCGGCTGAGGCGAGTTGATCTGGACCGAGCAGTTGCACTTCAGCGCCCATTTGCTCGATCGCACCGGGCACCTCATCCCCAACGCCCATGACATAACCGACCTTCATGCCCCCAGCCAGACGCACATCTACACCTCGGACCCCTGCTACGGCATCCCGGTATAGGTACTTGAGGTCGTAGTCCCGATGGCGGATCTTCTGATAGCCCTCCTGAAACTCCCGTCCTCCAGATCTCGCCACAGCGGCAATCTCGTAATCCTCTTCCAGAACCTGGGACGCAGACACATCGAACCGGAAGTTGCGGCTCTCGTTGGCCCCGGCAAATCGGAAGCTGTGACTGGGAGGGTGGGCTTGCCAACCGTCTGGCAGCTGCAGGGTCAGCTCACCTTCGCTGCCATCACGCTGGTTGTTGAGGACCTCGACGTCGACCCCGAACCCGACCTGCTGCGGACTGGTGGGCACGACCAGGTTTGCCGGATTCACGGACACTGCGATCGCTGGTGCCACCTTCAGCTCGCGGTATTCGTAGCCGTATGGCAGGTTGGCCTCCCTGCGGTACACGGGGGTGGTTGCCCGGACCGGTTCGCCAAGAACCGTGTAGTCCACAACTGCCGAGAGCACAGGCGCTCGGGCCGGTAGGTGCAGGCTGTCAGGATCGGTTGCCTGGTATCGGCTCTCGCGAATCGACGACCGGTGGAAGTAAGGTCGCGATAGGGTCGCATCATCGGGTGTCCTGACCATGAATGAGGCAACGAGCGCGGCTCCATCGCGCAGTGCAGTCCTCTCACTGTCGTCACCGTTGACCACCCAAGCTTCACTCCCTTGCAAGGCAACGCGGGCTGTGTCAATCCGGATGGTGCTGGAGTTCACAAGCGTTATGTCGACGCGAAACTCCTCACCCGGAACGGCCTCTCCCATCGTTGCGGTGTAGGAACCTGCTTCGGTTCCTACAGGTACCGCCACGGCGCGCAGCTGCAAACCAAGGGCGGTTCTGATGGCGTCCTCGAACTGCCGTTCCTTGATTGACAGCAGGAAGTGGGCGTCGGGATGGTCCGCTGCGAGTCGCACCGCGTCACGCGTCCGAGCCAGTCCGTCCACGAGGAACGGCACTGGCCCAGTGGGATTGCTGACGCTGTAGGCCGCGAGGGCGTCCTTGACAGAGTCTTCGATGGCCTGAAGGACAGGCACGATGCCTTCGGGAGGAACTGCGTCCAGCGTCGCGAAGATGCCGCCTATGGTCGTGTCAATACCGTCGAGGAACCCGGACTCGCGCTCGGCTGACTCCACGTGGCTCGCCATGCGCTCGTAGAACTGGTGGTATGCACCGGCGGACTCCCGCCTCCGGCCACTGAGCTGGGACCGCTGGTAACTCAGGCCCAGCGAGGCAAACTCCTGATAGGTTTCGCCCAGCCACGGGCTGAACGAGCCGGCGTTGATGCCGACGTTCCACCGATCCACCGGGGGCTTGGCGCTGCCACTGAACATGCGACCGGACCGAAGGTTGCTGCGATAAAGCTTCAGCGGCTGCCAGGGACGGAGGCCCTCCTCCTCAATCTGTTCGGGGAACTCGGTGGGATCGCCTGCCAGCTCGAATGCCTCCAGGGTCGCGACGCCGGACAGCTGGTGGTTGCCGTGTCCGTCCCGGGAGCCTCCGTAGAAGCGGGACACCAGGATCATCGGTCGGTTGATGCGAATCACTCTGACGATGTCGCGCAGTACGTTCTGCTTGCCCCACTGCCGCACCGACTCATCGAGGTCCTTCGAGTAGCCGTAGTCGGCCAGCGTGGTGAAGTACTGGTCGTCCAGGCCGTAGTGGCGGTCCGAGACGAGCAGCTCCTCCGTGCGGATCATCCCGAGGCCGTCGAAGAGCTCTGGACCGATAGCGTTGGCACCGCCTTCGCCGCGGTTGAGCGTGAGCATCGCAGTGCGTACGCCCTGACCACGGCTCAGGTAAGTCAGCGTGCCGCCCTGCTCGTCGTCCGGGTGGGCCGCCGTGTACAGCACGCTGGCCGTTGTCTGCAACCGAAGGAGACGCTGCCAAAGGCCGGGTGCGCCGCGATCCACCGAGAGCGAGTGTGGACCAGTCCGTTCCTCGTTCAGAGTGAGAACTCGGTCGAGCACGGTCGAAGTCTGCCCGACGGCAATGCCCATCGCGACGCAGACCAAGACTGGAACGACCAAGGTTTGCCGGGGCACAGTGGCGATTCGAAGGGGCATGATTCTCTTTGCTGCGGCCTAGCGTCTCCGGCGCGGTGTGGGGCTGCTCTCACAAGCTACACCCAACCGCCGTAAGTTGATGGATCAGAGTCATCTCGAATGTGGTCTGCCGGTGCGAGCAAGAGTCTGGCGGCCCTACCCGGTGTGCGCGTCGTCTACCGCGAGTCAGACAACCACGCTTCGGATCCGCTCAGGCATGTGGACGTCGAAGTCATCACGCCCGACTGTCGCAGTGCCGCGGTTGCGGCCAAGACCGATGCAGGATTCCGCATCTACCGCATGGATGTCAGTGGCGGTCTGACGGGTCCCTGACCACGGTTTGATCCCGTCCATGAGCGCAGTGGACCGCAGCAGGTCAGAGTCCCACGTCGTTCCGAAGCATCGTCGATCCATAGCGATCGGGAACCGCGCCGAGCCCCCAGCGGTTCGGCTGCAGCGCCTGCGCCGCGTTTCTGACAGTCGCCGCTCTGCCCGGCGGGTACTTCGAACGCCGTCACTACCGATGGATCACTGAGCACCAAAGCGAACAACACAGCGCGGGTCGTGGGAAGTGGTCGGCACACGCACCTTAGGGACAATGGCGAATCGCCTTCTCCCGAGGCAAGGCTGCACTGATCGCATCGATTGGCGGCGCGACCTCGATCCTCCCCCTCGTTGTACGAGTCTTACCGCTTCGCGTCGTATGGCCGCTTCACCTACGTGCCCGGAAGATCGATGTCAAGTCCATCTCGATCGCCAAGAGCGATTCCGGCAACATCGCAAGCTATCCTCAGTCGCCGAATCTTGGCCTTGTTTGAGAGGTGGGTGTCCAACCACCACCCGTTCGACAACTGAGCACGTGAATTGGGCATTAAGTGCAGCTCTTGGCTCGTCCGCACCAGTCCGCGATTCTTGCGACCTCGCAACTTCGGTTCAACTCGTGTCAAGAAGGTAGGGTCACGTTCCGACAGGCGAGTAAACACGGTGACGTACGCCTCAATGGCGCTCCTTGCATGCAGCTCCTTGCCCAGCAGCCAATACGTCACTTCGGGCCTGCCTTTGCGGCCACGTCCAGACGTTGGCTCAGCGCTGGCGGACGCGCCCTCTTCGGTGAGGGCTTTGGGGTCCTCGACCTTCGTCTTCGCCGCACTTAGAACCGCAGGCGGTGAGCCGTCGTCAATTGGACGTTCGGGCTCCTTCGTCGCTCTCGCTTGCGCCGCCTCTCGCCCTGGCGAGGACTCAGCCGATCCAGATACGGATTGTTTCCCTACTCTCCGATCGACTCTCGAACGCCGTATGGTCGGAAGATCGATGTCAAGTCCATCCCGATTGCCAAAAGCGATTTCGGCAACATCGCAAGCTATCCTCAGTCGCCGAATCTTGTCCTGGTTTGAGAGGTTGGTGTCCAACCACCACCCGTTCGACAACTGAGCACGTGCATTGGGCATTAAGTGCAGCTCTTGGCTCGTCCGCACCAGTCCGCGATTCTTGCGACCTCGCAACTTCGGTTCAACTCGTGTCAAGAAGGTAGGGTCGCGTTCCGACAGGCGATCAAACACGGCGACGTACGCCTCTTTGGCGCTCCTTGCATGCAGCTCCTTGCCCAGCAGCCAATACGTCACTTCGGGCCTGCCTTTGCGGCCACGTCCAGACGTTGGCTCAGCGCTGGCGGACGCGCCCGCTTCGGTGAGAGCTTTGGGATCCTCGACCTTCGTCTTCGCCGCACTTAGAGCCGCAGGCGGTGAGCCGTCGTCAATTGGACGTTCGGGCTCCTTCGTCGCTCTCGCTTGCGCCGCCTCTCGCCCTGGCGAGGACTCAGCCGATCCAGATACGGATTGTTTCCCTACTCTTCGAACCGGTACTGCTCTCCGCCGTTGTTCGGCAGCATCGATTCTCAGACTGCGCAGGAAGTCGGCAACATCTCGTTGAGTGGGGCTAGCTTCTGAGATGCGGGACGTGGACTCGGTTAACAGGTCCACGAGATGTCGGTCTATACCACCTTCTACAAGTTGCGCCCATCCTTGCGGAATCGATTCCCGCGCTTTGTGTCGATCCAGATCACTGCGGGCAAAGTCAGCGGCTGCACCAGACTTTGTGTTCTCGAAGGAGAGATACCGTTGCAGCTGTGCGACAGCGTTGTCGGGTGGATCACGCGACAAGTCGAACGCGTTCACAAGACGTTCCTGATACGTTCCAGCGCTCTGTGTGGAGTACAAGCGCCAGTTGATGCCGTTCGTCAGTACGGCCAATGGCGCACCGGCATAAAACGCGTACTCAAACAGCTGCTGGTCGGCGGCCGATTCGCCGGCCTGCTTCAGGGCATACTTGGTTGACTTGAGCTCGACGATGCAGCGCGGATTGCGGTTCGACACACACAGCGCCAAGTCGATTCGACGGGTTGTCGTCTTCAGCCTGAGCGAGTACTCGTCGCACACCTTGTCTGGATCGTAGACATCCCATCCCAATCCTTGAAGGATGGGCTGCACGATCTGCGTACGGACCATCGTCTCGTTGACATAAGCGCCTCGAGAGAGACGACTCCGAATTGTCTGTATGACGCTCTCTAGCTCAGGCATCATCCATCGCTCCGCCGCCGCATCGACTTACCAGCTTACGACCGCTGATGCTCGCGATCCGCTCTAAGGCCATCTAGGATCGTTCACTACGAGGTTCAAGAACAAAGACCTTAGCCTATCCGAAGCCAGAATCCAGTATGGGAGAGGATTGCTACGAACGCGGATTCGATCACCGACCGGGCCGGAAATCGCAGGACCGCCATCAGGATGCTTTCGATTGGCCGACGAAAACTAGAGGCTCAATTCGCAAAACTTGTGCATTGGGGTGCTAGGGAAGCGAGCAGGCAAGCCCGCGGAGGGCTGGCTGGCCAGACCGATCTCCTGATGCCAGCGCAGATGGTTGCCGAGGCACTTGGTCGCCACGCCGTGGAACGGCAGCAGGAACTGCTGCAGCTGGCGGTGGCGCTGGTTGACCGTCTGGATGGGGTGGCTGCCGCGCAGGCACTGTCCGGCCGCCCGGTTGACGGCCTCGTGCTGGACCCCCAGGCTGCGCGCGCAGCCTGGGCAGCCTGTCCCGTCGTCCGTCACCAGCACGGCGTCGGGAGCCAGCAGCGGCTCCAGCGCCGCCTGCAGGTTCGCCTGGCTGGCCGCCTCCAGCACCGCGCCCGCCGTTTCTCCCCCGCGGGCCGTGGCCACCCGCACCGGCATTTGCTCCCTCGCCAGACCGCGCCGCTGGCCCGGCAGCGCGGGCAGTGCCGTCTCTCGTCGACGCGCAGCTCGATCGCGGCCAGGGAGGCCGCCTCGTCCCCCTGCTCCTGGGCGGCCTGCTGCAGCCGCTCGCGCTGGGCCGCCGTCAGTTGCTCCACCCCAGACAGCACTGAAACTCTTCGTTAATCATGGTTCTAAGTCATTTTTTCGAAAATAATCTTAGATTATATTAATCAAAATACGTACTTTCCACGAATTTATCCAAACTAGAATGTCCGCTTTGGCCTCGCGGTTTGGTGCCTAGGCTTGCCCTTCATTCTGGAGGGCGGGGACCTTGATCCCGCTCTAGCTAGCGGGCTGCTGGCGACCACCACGGAGAGTCAGATGGCCTTGTCGAGTGCGTCTGTGCGGAAGCCCTCCAGCAGCTTGTCCGACCGCCACCAACATAGGACGTGCTGGCTCGCCGAGGCCAGGATCGCAACCGGGTGGTGGAGGCCTCGGTGCAGCGAGTTGCACGTGATGTTGCCGCCCCAGGGGTCGTTCGTCCAGTCGATTCGTAAGTCCTTTGGCAGATGGGGACACACTAGGTGCTCGAGATGCGCTGCACTCATCCTCGGCCCACCAGCTATTGCAATACGATTGAGTGGTTTGCTCTTCGTCGGACTGGCGTTTGCCTCAGTTGGAATGGAGGTGTTGCGGTGCGCCAGGAAGGGTGGCCGACGCACATGACGAGCAGGCTCCATGGAGTTGCACTCTTGTCGCTCGCTATGTTGCTCGCGTGCGAAACATCGGCCCCGAACGACTATGCAGCGGAAATCGAAACATGGCGTCTCGATCGCGAGGAGCGGCTCAAAGCAGATGACGGTTGGCTAACGCTCACCGGCCTCTTCTTTCTCCACGAAGGCGAGAACAGCTTCGGCGCATCGTCGGACAACGACATCGTGCTGCGGACTGGTTCGGATCACGCAGGGGTCTTCACTCTGCGGGACGGGACAGTCACCGCGCATGCACCGGAAGAGGGAACCTTCAGGGTAGATGGGCACGAGGTCGGTGAGGCCCGCCTGTGGCCCCACCATGGGCCTGATCTGCCGACCATCACTCTAGGTCCCCTCGCTTTGTTCTGCCATGCAAGCGGCGACCGCGTGGCGATTCGTATGAGAGACAAAGAGAGTCAGATCCGGCGCGACTTCACAAAGCTGCGTTGGTACTCGGTGAATGAGTCGTTTCGGATTCGCGCACGCTATCTGCTACACAACGAACCGCACACGTTGGAACTCCCCAACACCCTCGGTGATGTCCTGACGCTCCAGACCAGTGGCGCGGTTTCCCTGACGGTGGACGGCGAGGAACTCCGCATGACCGCGATCGACTACGACGACCGACTTTGGTTCGTCTTCAGCGATCTGACAAGCGGAACTGAGACCTATCCAGCCGCCCGATTCCTCTACGCCGACAATCCCGATCCGGACGGCTGGACGATCCTCGACTTCAATCGCGCCTACAACCCGCCCTGCGCATTCAACCCGTTCACGACCTGTCCCCTGCCACCGCCCGAGAACCGGCTACCAGTCCGAATCGAGGCCGGAGAGCTTGACTACCAAAACGGACACTAGCGAATACGAGGCCGGAGCGCTGATGGCTTCAGGGCCGACCGCATCAGCTCGGTTGGCGGAGTCGCCGCATTGACGGGATTGTGCCGTACGTAAGGGATCGCCAGATCCATTCGACTGGACCGAAGCGGAAGCGGCGTAGCCAGAGCGGCGAACAGACGAGACTTACCGCCCAGACGAGAGCCACCACGCCGAGCTGACCCAATCGGTCGACTGATCCAAACCAGCCCAGCCCGTGGCCGTAGAAGACTGTCGTGCACAGCACCGTCTGCAGCAGGTAGTTCGTAAGGGCGGTCCGACCGACGGCCGCGAGAGGACGAGTGAAGCGACGCAGCGCCGCCGAACGGCAGGCGGGCATCACGACCCCGACGTAGCCGAGGCTGACGAGGATGCTCGGCCAGTAATTGAACTGCATGCCGACGAAGAATGACCAAATCTGCCACCCATGCTCGAAGTCGAGCGAGAGGCCATAGGCCTGTAGCGGAAGGCCCACCGCAACCGCCACGGCAATCAAAGTCCAGTAGAAGCCCGCCGAACGCTGGGCACTGAACAAGTTGTGTTTGAACAGCGCCATTCCGATCAACATGAGCCCGCCCGCGCGCCAGACTCCCCAAGTGATGAGAAGGATCGTTTGGAACCCGAGCGCTTCGGCGAATCGGACCGGCTGCTGATCGAGCCATCCGCCGCGAAAGGCCGCAAGTTCGGCCTCTATCGCTTCCGGTGACGGCTGCCACATGTCGGCCTCGAGGGAGGCTCGTACTTCCTCAGACCAGTCCGGAAGCATTAGGCTTGTCTGGAGAGAGAGTCGAGCCGACGGCAAGTACGACTGTTCCAATTCCCAAGAGCCACCTCGTCGATCGGTGGCGCAACGGGTAGACCAGCATTCCGCAGATCGCGTAAGTGAAGAGAATGTCGCCGTGCCAGAGCAGGTGGGCGTGGAGCAGTCCGATAACCGCCAGCCACCCCATCCTTCGGTAGTGCTTCGGGGTAGCGCCGCCGCGAGCCTCGGCTCGCCCCGCCATGAGGACGATGCCCGCGCCAAACAGCATCGAGAAGATCGTCATGAACTTCTGGTCGGCGAACATCCGACCAGCTAGCCAGACGTAGAGATTCACGCCTTCGAGGTCGCCGTAGGCGGTTGGGTTGAAGTACGCCGCCTGGGGCATCGCGAACGTCTGGACGTTCATGATCAAGATGCCGAGCAGGGCGAATCCCCGGAGGATGTCGATCGCGTCGATGCGTCGGGCCTCAGAAACGGGCCCGGAGCTTGGCCGATCAGCGGGACTGGTCATCGTGTGCTCCTCGTCTATGTCGCTTCCGTACCGACTGTCAGACACCGCGACGGTCATCTACTCCGGTCGAATCGGGCGTCGAGTTCTCGCAGCATCCGGAATGCATTCTTCACGGTCACGTCAGACGCGTGACAGAAATTGCCGAGCGGCATGCGCCGCCACACGCTCGGACTGTATCGTTCGTGTGTGACCACGACAGCTCCGCCAGCCTTCGCGTACGCGGCCAGCCAGCCATCGGCTGCCCCCGTGAACACTGTTTTGGCTTCCGGCCGTAACTGCCCGCTCCCCTGAAACTCGGCCATGATATCTGGCAAAGGCGTCGCCCATGTCCGCCGCAGCGGTGGACACGAACAACTCGTCCGGCTCCTCCTACAGCCAATTCGACTGCGCATCGCGGTCCGCCAGCAACTCGGTACGGCCTTTGTCGATGCTGACCAGTGGCCGCCGCCTACCCTGGTATTGCAAACACGCCCAGAACCCCGGGCTCACATCCAGTCTGTATTAGCGCCAGTGCGGCTCGATGAAGATGTTGGCATCGAGCGCGAACACGCCCTTCACGGGGCCGGTTTCAGCGACTGCGCGTAGGTCTCGAAAGAGTCATCGCGCAATACCGTGAGGGCATACGCCTCACGGTAGGTCAACCGTTCCTCCATCACGGCACGTCGAACCGCGGCCCGAACCGGCGGCCAATACGCACATGGTGGCTGTTCCAGAAGTTGCTGCCGCTCGTTTCGTCCCGCCGCTGCGCCGCCTGTTGCAGATACGTGTCATGAAAGCCGCGGAACTCGTCTTGGTCGATCAGATGCAGGTCCAGCGCCCGTCGAGCCGCTACCAACACACTCACCTTGAACCGCCGCGCCGCGTTCTGAAGCGAGTTGGTGGCCGTACCATCTCGCCTCCAGCCTGCCTGCAGATCCCCTGCCTGTACCAGGAACTTAGCCGCTGCTCGATGGCAGAACCGCTCCGTAACCTCTAGGTTCGACACGCCTTCGGCGCCCGAGAACACGTGCGCAAGCTCGTGCGCCAGCGTGAACATCTGCGCCTCCCTAGAGTCGGCGCCGTTGACGAAAACCAAGGGCGCGTAATCGTCGACGAGCGCAAAGCCTTGGAACTCGTTGCGGTCGAGTCTGCGGTGCGTGTTGTTGCCCACGACACCGTTGAACACCACGAGCAGGCCGCACGCCTCCGCACACTGGCACAGGTGCCGGAGCGCGTCCGTCCACGAGCTCTGCCTTGCAGTCCAGCCAAGCCCCAGATCCAGATGCTCCCGCATCGCCGAGGCGGCATCCGCCGGCGACGAGCCCGGAACGCAGCAACCGACGAACGGCAACCGTTCGGCGCCGTCCTCCATCAGCTCTTCGCGCATCCACGTCTGGCGCCGTGCCATGAGATGCACAGTTTCGAGAAGATCCGGACTCGGACGCTGGGGCCGCGTTTCCGGTGCGCGGAAATCCACTATCGACAGGTCGTCCTTGGGAGGTTCATGCAAGTAGACGGTCCGCCTGCGAGAAGCTGATTCTTCCGGACCGTTCGCATTCCACGACACGATCTCGTCGAACCCCCACCTTGGCGGCGAGCGTCTCGATTCCGAGTCCGACCCGCTCCCGGGCCCAGCGCAGCACAGCTGGCTGGAGCGTCCGCTCACGGCTGCGCCTCCTGACCCTCCGAGCCGCCCCGAACCAGACTCCGGTCCTCGGTCCCCGGCGCCCTTACTTCTCCTTCGACCGGCAACGCGCCTGTCGCTTGTTCTTCATCGCTTGGCCCATTGACGCCGACGAGAGGATCCACCTCGGAATGGCAAGCCGTCGCCTCGCGCACGTCGAGCTTGCCGCTGACTACATCGGCGACTAGGCGGGTACGGCATCCCTGATGATGGTCGCCTTCTCGCATCGTAAGTGTCACTGTCATAAGCCTGCTCCGGCTGCGAGTCACGCGGTCGCCGGAGAAGAGGTCCAGGTCGTGCTGATGGTGCCGGATGCCCTAGCGCAGCACGTCGATGGTGCCACGCTTCGAGATCTCGCCCTGCAGCCGGGGTACAAACTTGCGCTGCGTCGGCCGTCCTCGTCGAGCGCCAGCGCGACGGCGGCCACCGGCTACGTAACGTGGAGGAACGCGGCGAGCTGGAGCTGGTTGACGCAGAACTCGCGGTCGTAGTCGCACGGACTGCCGGCGCCCCAGTCGACGCCGCCATAGGCGGGCTAAGCCTCCTCAACCTTGCCGACCTGCGGTGGATCGCAGGAATGGCCGGTCAGCATCGAGCAGCTCTGGTATTCGAGGCCGCGTTCCGTGGTGTCCATAGCTTCAGCCATCGCCCTCTTCGCCGAATCTTGTCGCCTTCCTCAAGACCTTGGCCGTAAGCTTTAGCATGCGTACACAGCTGTCCCTTGTCGACGCCGGCGACTCACTCGACGAACTCGTCGATCGTGGCCCCACCGAGGGCGTTCTCGAAGAGGGCGTTTACCAGCACGCCGGTTCCCTTGAAGACCCACGCCCTGCTGAGCTTGCCGGGGTTGCGCTCCACCGCCGGACAACCTTCCCAGTCAATCATCCATTCGCCAAGCTCGGAAATCGCCGGCGCTACCCTCCTCGGTGACCATCACGGAGCCTTGCTCAGGACCGCGGCGAGCTCGTCGGGCCGCGACCACCACAACACCTTGGACAACGGTTCGACCAGCCGGAAATCCTCCTCCTGCCAGACATCGGCCGTATCGTCGAACAGCGAGACGAAGCTCAAGGCCTCCGGTCCCGCGACTAGGTGATTCAAGTCGTACCAAACTGCCAGTGCGTGCTCTGCAATTCCGTGTGCCGCAGCGCGGGTCCCTGTGCTCAACACCAGAACCAGAGTGTTGTGCAGGTCGGTCCTCACTTGGAAATCGACCGTCCAGTCACGTCCCGACCGGCCGTCCAGCGTCTTGTTGCGGTCGAATCCCAGTTCCTTCTCCGTCAGATAGTCGGCCACTTCGTCCGTAACGGACTGGACCGCCCGCGTTCGGAAGGTGAACCACAAATCCGATACCCGCAACGCCCCCTGCGCGACCCGGTTGACGACTTCCGCCAAGTCGTTACCGGGACGACACCTCGACTGGAGCATCCCCCGATAGAACTCCACACCGTGCGTCAGGCACACGTCCTTGATGAGCAACTTCTGCCTCGGCGACCGCCGCAACACCGCCGACTGCATGCGAAGCCAGCCCGTGGTCTCGCCCAGATCGCTGACCGTCACCGTGTCGCCGTCCACCTTACAGAACAGGTCGATGATGTCGCCGTCCGGATACATATACGGCGTACGGATGCGCTGGTATTCACCGTGTTCTGAGCACGTGAACAGGGTTCCAAAATTCCGCTGCAGGTGCTGGCACAAATGGCGTGCATCCATCACCACAACTCTCCTTGTTTCTGTGGCGGCGGCTGCATCAGGCCCTCATGGCAAATTCTGGCTTCGGCGCAGAACTCCGTCCAGACCGACACTGGATCCGAGACCGGCGCAGTCACGTCATCCGGAACATACGCGGTCTTGTCTCTGTCCTGCTGTGACCACCGGTGTTTGTGTTTCTCTCCGACGCGGTCGCATTGTGGATTGTGGTGGTCCCTGCCGAGGTCGAGGCCGTAGATCCGACCCTCCGTCTTGAGGATCAGGGCGTAGGTCAACGTCCCCGCCTCCGCGTTGTAGCGCCCCACCACAAAGAGCGGCCAGCCGCTCTCCGACTTGATGTCGATCCGGAATTCCCACGCTGGGGAGTGATCTTCGTCCTCCTTCCAGGTAATGGGATCCACGATGCGCTTCGTCCCATCCTGCAGGATGGCTTCGAACTCGGAATCCGTCAGACGCAACCGTTCAGTCACGCTGGCGTCTCCCAACCTTCCGATTCAACGCCCTCGAGGCGGATCGAACCGTCCCACACCGTCTGTGTCGCGGAGTCTTCTCCTCCGGAATCCGATACCGCCCCCTCGCGTGGCCCCCCTCCAGCGTGTCGTCGGTGGCGAGAGGGTCGAACTCCGGCAGCCGTGTCGCCACCTCACGCACGACGAGCTTGCCGGTGACCACGTCAGCGATCAGACGGATGAGGTATTCGTTGACGTGAGTGAGCTGATCGCACGTGCGGCTGGTGCATCGACACGTGACCTCCGACTTCCTATCGACGAACTCAACGATGCTGTCCTGCTCCTCAGGCGGTAGGCATAGGAGCGTGATGCGAAGAATCTCCTCCGGATATAACCTCAATCGTGACGAACGAATACAGGTAGACCGGCGAACGTACTCGTACTTGTAAAGCGTCGTACGTAGTAATAGTTCGGCAAACTCTCCAACAAGTCTCGAAGACCGGTGGGGGCGGTAGATGGCATACGACGGACTTACGATCCCTGTCCGGTTTGCGATTCCCAAAGCCCCCATCCAAGTCCACATCGTATTCACCACGATATCGCCCGGTATGCACAACTTGTATCCAATGGTCGACTACGCCCTGAACATTGTGACGCTCCTTGCGCTGAGCAACGTCACCCTGCTGATGTGCGACACGGACCGCAATTCCTCCGGGCCCGTCTCTGAACGGTCATCCGCTTCCCGAAAGTACCACTTTGCTGCGCGTACCTCCCAATGCGATGGGACCTCCTCAGCCACTCCACACACGAGTCCCTCCTCTCAGGATAGGGCTTCAAGTCGGCGATCATGGGGTCATCTAAAGAGCGACTCGCGCACCCCGCCCATGGCTAGGCCAAGGAACGCCGCAACGTCCGTGATGACAACATCGAGCGCCTCGACGCGCACGTCTTGATGCCGCGGCGCGGTCGCCTGGTGAATATCGTGGTCTCATCGTCGGCGTCACGATCATGTCTGCCTCGGCCGCGAGTCACGCGGTGGACCGCAGTGACGAACAAACCGGCCCGGCGGCCTTGGTTCCTGAAAGATCGTGCGGCAGCTTCATACCGCGATGGCCTCCTCCCGGTCGAGATCCATCCGGATCACGCGAGGCGCCGTGCCCCTATCGAAGTGGCATAGCACGGCGTCTCGCACCATCTCCTTGAGATCGTCCCAGTTCTCTCCCTGCGTGTGGATGCTGTATCCGAAGGCCTTGGCGTGGTACCCGCATTCGAGCGCTTCCGTGGCCTCTGAGATTAATCTCCGCTGGCCGCGCCCGCGACTCTACCGATAGTTGATCTCTCATTGCATGCCTCCGGTGTCCCTCTATGCCGGTTCACCATGGCCCAGAACCTCCTCCAGCAGACCCTCGGCCTCCTGCTCCAACGCTAGGATGTCCGCCGGGACTTCGGCCAGCATGCGCATCGGCTTCGGCTTGTAGGAGTACCGCGTAAAGCAGATCTCGTAGCTCTTGCCGTACGGTGGGTTCGAGAGCGTGAAGTCGAACTTCAGGCAGGACGTTCGTGTTGACAAAGATCACGGCAGCTCGACCGGTTCCTGATGCTGCCGGTGCTCGCGCATGAACGGCTCGATGTCCTCGCCAGACTCGACCCAGCGCGATCAGGTTGTGCGGGAACCGGCTTGCAGGCAGCGCCTGCTCGGCGGCGTGGTCGAGGATCGAGCGCACAAGGGCTTCGAGGCTGCACCCGCGCTGTTCGGCACAGCGTTGAAGGCGTTCCTTCGATTCCATAGACAGGTTGCGAATGGTGATGCTCGCCATGACGACACCCTCTTTGATCCAATTCGGTGCGTTTTGCGCTGCAAGTCGTTGGCTTTCAATGGCCAGCCCCCCCCCCCCCCAGCGGTCCCTCGAGCTCGGGGCCTGCTCCCCCCGCGGTCGAGGACGAGGCCCAGCGCAGCGCCGCCCAGCTGGTGCAGGCCGACGTCGACTCCCTGGAGCTGGTCCGCCCGCGCTCGGTCGGCGTCGAGCACGTCGCCCTGTGGGCCATGCGGCAGCTCCATCCGCCGTCCCTGCTCGAGGATCTGGGCCTGTCCGGTGCGCAGCGCGCCGCCGTCCTCGGCAGCCTCGTCGGCCGCATGGCCGCGCCGGCCTCCGAGCGCGCCGCGTGGCACTGGCTGCGCCAGCGCAGCGCCCTGGGCGAGCCGCTCGGCTGCGACTGCGAGACCATGGGCCGGAACGCCCTGCACCGCGCCAGCGACCGCCTGCTGCGCCACCGCGACACGATCGAGACGCGTCTCTTCCAGGGCGCTGCCGACCTGTTCGACCTGCAGCCCACCGTCACCCTGTACGACCGGACCAGCACGTGCTTCGAGGGCGCGGCGGACCGGCGGCCGCTGGCCCGCCGCGGCCATTCCAGGGAGAAGCGCCACGACTGTCCGCCGCTCACGCTGGGCCTGGTGCTGGACGCCAGCGGCTTCGTGCGCCGCTCCAGGGTCCTGGCCGGCAACGTCGCCGAGGGCGGCACGCTGCAGACCATGCCGACGGCCCTGGACGCGCCGCCCGAGGCGGCCGTCGTGCTCGACAGGGGTCTCGCCACGGAGGGGAACGGCGAGACGCGCCTGCGCTGCGCGTCCGCGCAGCGGGCGGAGCAGGAGCGGGCGATGGCGGGGCAGGCCGGCGCGCGCCTCGAGACGGCCCTGCGGACGCTGCACGCGGGCCTGTCGCGCCAGGGCACGACCAGGCCGTGGAGAAGGTCTGGCAGCGCATCGGACGGCTGCAGGCCCGCCATCCGTCCGCCGCCCCGCACTGCGCGATCGACGTGCAGGCGAACGACAGGGGCCGCAACGCGACGGCGGCGGCCTGGAAGCGGCAGCCGCTGGAGGGCGGCGGGGCGACCCATCCCGGGGTCCACGGCCTGCGCACCAGCAGCGTCGGCTGGGACGCCGAGCGGCTGTGGCGCACCTGCGTGACGCGGACCGACCTGGAGGCCGTCCTCCGCTCCCTCGGGAGCGCACTGGGACCGCGCCCGATCCACCACCGCAAGCCCGCGCGCAGCGCGGGCCACCTGTTCCTGTCGGTGCTCGCCTGCCAGCTGGTCCCGGTGGTCCGGCAGCGCCTGCGGGCGGGCGGGGAGACGGCCCGCTGGACAACGCTGCGCCGTCGCCTGGAGGGCCGGCAGCGGGTGACCGCGGTCTTCCGCCAGGCGGACGGACGCATGCTGCACGCGCGCAATAGGGCGACGCAGGCCGAATCCTGGCAGCGGGCGATCCACGAGCGGCTGGGCGTGGACGCCTCGCCGGGCGGGGTCCGCAAGCTGGTCGTCCAGCCCAGACGACGAAGGGAACATGCACGGAATGCAGTGCCACACGCCTGATTCCGCGGCCGCAATGTGCTCATTGCAAACGATTTGTGAAATGGGGTGGCAAACATGGGCTAGGCGGCGCGGCCTGTCGCGGGAGCAGGTGCCGGTGCGGGTGGCCACGGCCCGCGGGGGAGAAACGGCGGGCGCGGTGCTGGAGACGGCCGGCCAGGCGAACCTGCAGGCGGCGCGGAAGCCGCTGTGGGCTCCCGACGCCGTGCTGGTGACGGACGGCGGGACAGGCTGCCCGGGCTGCGCGCGCAGCCCGGGGGTCAGGCCGTCAGGCTGACGGCCGGGCAGCGCGTGCGCGGGAGCTACCACATCCAGACAGTCAACCAGCGTCACAGACAGCTGAAGGAGTTCCTGCTGCCGTTCCACGGTGTGGCGACGAAGTGCCTGGACAACTATCTCCGCTGGTGTCAGGAGATCGGTCTGGCCAGCCAGCCGTCCCCGCGGGCCTGCCTCCTCGCCTCCTCAATGCACACGTTTCGCGAATTGAGCCTTGACAGACCGGAGGGCGGGTCACTAGCATCTGCAGAGAAAATCAGGGGTGAGCCTCTAGCGGGGGGGCCGGGCGCGGCGGATGCCGCCGCAAGGGTCCGGCGTTCGCTTGGGGCGGAGTCTAACAGACTGACGAAAGGAACTGAGACAAGCTATGAGAGGTCCTCTTACACACCGCGCCTACCCGGGGTCGATTCTGGTCATGGCGCTGCTGCTGCCAACTATTGCATGGGGGCAAGGCGCAGGCGGCACTGTCAATGGAACAGTGTCGGACGCCACTGGGGCGGTCATTCCCGGTGCACTGATAGCCATCATGAACGCCGAGACTGGCGTCGTGACGGAGACCGAGACCGGCATCAACGGTGTCTACACGGTGCCGAACATGCCGCCGGGCGAATACAACATCACGGCCTCGGCCGATGGATTCAAGACGGTTGAGGTGTCAGGACTGCGGCTCAACGTGGCGTCCGAAATCACGCAGGCTTTCGCACTGGAGATCGGCGCCGTCACGGAGACCGTCGAGGTTAGTGCGCAGCAGCTCCAGATCCAGACGACATCGGGCTCGGTGGGAGGGACGGTCAGCACGGAGCAGATCCAGGAGCTGCCGCTCCCCAACCGCGACATCTTCAACTTGGTCAACCTCGTGCCGGGCGCGTTCCGGTCCGAGTCCAACGGCAACATCTCGATCGGAGGCGGCCGCACGCGGTCAGCCGGATCGTTCATCGACGGCGTGAACAACACGCGCGGCGGCCTGGGCGTGCAGAACGTAGAGATGGCGCCCCCTGTGGACTCCATGCAGGAGTTCAAGGTCGAGGTCAACTCGATGGGCGCCGAGTACGGTCGGAGTTCGGCCGGCGTCGTGCAGGCCCTGACGCGAAGCGGCACGAACAACTGGAACGGAAGCATCTACCACTTCGTGCGGAACGACGCGTTCGACGCCGCGGGCTGGAACCAGGATTTCAAGCCCAAGCTGCGACGCAACAACGGCGGCGTCTCGATCGGCGGCCCGATCGCCAAGAATCAGACGTTCATTTTCTACAACGTCGATTTCTACCGCGAGAAGCTAGGCATCGTTCGCACCCGTAACGTAGGGCTGCCCGAGGCTCGCACAGGGGACTTCTCGCGTGCCACCAGGGCGGCCGGGGGCAATGCCGTCCCCGTGGTGATCTACGATCCCCTGACCCGTCAAAGCGGATCGTTCACCCGGCCGCGGGGCTCCGTGCCGTTCGCGAACAACATCATTCCGACGGACAGGCTCGATCCGGTCTCGGTCAAGGCGATCAGCTACCTGCCCATGCCGAACCGCACGCCCAACAACATCCTCAATCAGGCCGGCAACTGGCGCGAATCGGCCGACAGAGACAGGAACCGCGACTATCACACGGTTCGCTTGGACCACAACTATTCGGAGAAATGGCGCACTTTCCTGCGGTTGATCCTCACCGAACCGGACGACACGCTGACCGGCTACGCGGCTGGCTACGGCGTTGCTGATCCGAATGGCCTTGCCATTCTCAACCGGCGGCAGAACTGGGGCTTGAACAACACGTACACGTTCAGCCCCAATTTCTTCATGACGTCCGTCATCGGATTCAACAGGGTCTCCGTGGACCGCAAGTCGGGGGACTGCTGCGAGACCAACTACGCGGACGTGCTGGGCATTCCCGGCTTGGAACGGGGTGGAGAGGTCTTCCCGCGCATGAACATCCAAGGCGGACGCGGCGCCCCAATGACACAATTCGGTGCCGCGGGCAACGCCAATCGCATCGCGGTGTTCACGAACTTCGACTACGAGGCGAACTTCACTCGGATCATGGGCAACCACACGTTCAAGTTCGGTGGCAAGTACACCGCCTACCAAGGCAACGAGGTGAGCCGTCCTCAGCCTTCGGGTGCCTGGAGGCCCACGGGCAACTTCACGGGCAGATGGGGAGAGTCGGGCGGCAGAAACAACAACACCGGCGTCACGCTGGCCGACTTCATGCTGGGGCACATCTGGAACTTGGACACCCGCGTCGCGCCGGGCATCGGCAAACGCATCAAGTACTACTCGGGCTACTTTCAGGACGACTGGAGAGCCACGTCCAGGCTCACGCTGAACTTTGGCGTCCGCTACGAGACCGAGACGCCGATCTACGAAGTAGGTGGCCGGATGAATGGATTCTGCCAGTTCTGTTCGCATCCGCTTGCCGGACAGAACGGCATCCCGGAAAACGCGATCGGGCGAGTGCTGTTCCCGAACCGCGACGGCACAGGCAAGTACCTGTGGCAATGGGACTGGAACAACATCGCTCCGCGATTCGGGTTCGCGTATCGCCTGAGGGAGGACAGCTCGATAGTCCTCCGAGGCGGATTCGGCATATTCTTCGGCAACCCTTACGACCGCAACTCGATCCAGCCTGGTCGCGCTGGCTTCGACAACATCTTCCGTCGCAGAGGCGGCCTGAGCACCTATCTGCGCGACGGCGTGCCCGCGGGGGCGCTGGACGACATTCCCGAGTCCGAACTGCACGGTGGCTTCGGAGCGGTCGGAACGGCGTTCGCGACGTCGACGATCCAGTTCTGGGACCAGGCGCGCGTTCTGCCGTACTCGCAGAACTTCAATGTGACCTTGGCGACCCGCTGGAAGGGCATCATCTGGGAGTTCGGCGGCATCGGTGCGCTGGCGCGTCACCAGGCGATCAACAACCTCAACATCAACCACATCCATCCCAATGACTTGGCAGCCGCAAACGCACCCGGCGCGAGCATCGAAAGCTTCCGCCCTTGGGTCGCCTGGGACGGCACCCAGGACCAGATCCAGTTGATGTCCCCGAACTGGGGCATCTCGAACTACTTCGCCGGAACGTTCAAGTCCGAGAAGCGCTACCAGAACGGACTCGGCTGGACCATCGCCTACACCCACATGCAGTGGATCGACAACATCCGCTTCATCGGTGACGCGGATACGTTTGGCGACAACGACAACCCGCAGAACATCTACGACCTCGGGCCCGAGCGCTCCAGCTCTGTGAACCGCCTGCCGCACCGCCTGGTCATGGCGCCGATCGTGGAACTGCCTTTTGGCAGGAACCGTCGTTGGGGTCAGAACTGGTCCAAGGTGCTGGATGCAATCGCTGGCGGTTGGCAGGTCTCGACTGTCGGTACGCTGCGGAGCGGCGGCTACATGGGCGTCACGGTCGACGGTGGCGGCGCCCTTCGGGGTGACCTCTCTGCGGGCATCTCCTTGCGGCCCAATGTCACGGGCGCAGCCTTCAAGTCGTCGTCGCAGAGCGAACCGGCGGAAGGCGTGATCGGCTTCAACTGGCTGAACGATGCCGCATTCGAAGAACCGGAGCGGTTCACTCTGGGCAACGCAGGCCGCACCCTGCCAGGGATCCGCGGGCCGTCGCGCGTCAACTTCGACGTCATGCTGGCCAAGAACTTCCGGTGGGGTGAGAACTGGCGGGCGCGCTTCAGCTGGGAAGCGTACGATTTTACCAACACACCGGCGTTCAACATCCCGAACACCTCGCTAGGAAGCGGCACCTTCGGGATCGTCCAGAACACGCTTGTGAACAGCCGTCGCATCATGCAGCTGGGGCTACGGATCACCTTCTAGCGGGTCCGCGGAAGCAAGGCCTTCAAGGGTCCTGGCGATTCGCCAGGACCCTTTTTGACGACGGTGTTGGCGGCTGTGATCGCTGTCGTGCGCAGTCGCATCGCAAAACGGGCAAGCGCCCGCATGATCTCGACGTGCAGTGGCGGGCTGACATGGGTAGAGCGGGTTGGCAGCCGCACAGCATGGCCACTCGACTTCGATCGGATCGGGACCGATGCGGCGAGTTGATTTCCGTGCGAAGGCAATCCTACGTCTGGGGCTCAGAGGGCGATCCACAGACGAGTTGACGATCGGAACGCGGGGCGCTGAGTTGGTGTGGCAGCGACGTTGACGTTGTCGGTTGCCTACTGCATTGCTTCGGATCGCAACCGCGATTGGAGCATTCGCTCGAACTGTACTCGCCGGCTGCGGCACGGGCCGGAGTTCGACCGACGTGAGCCAATGGAGAGTCGCGAGACTATCTGCCGATCCATGCGACAGCCGGCGGAGACGGAGCGAATCAACAGGGACCTGAGGAGTGCGCCTAGCCCAAGTTTGCCACCCCATTTCATCAGTTGTTTGCAATGAGAACATTGCGGTCATGGAATCAGGCGTGTGGCACTGCATTCCGTGCATGTTTCCTTCGTCGTCTGGGCTGGACGACCAGCTTGCGGACCCCGCCTGGCGAGGCGTCCACGCCCAGCCGCTCGTGGATCGCCCGCTGCCAGGACTCGGCCCGCGTCGCCTTGCGCACGTGCAGCATGCGTCCGTCCGCCTGGCGGAAGACCGCGGTCACCCGCCGCTGGCCCGCCCGCAGGCGCTGCCGGACCACCGGGACCAGCTGGCAGGCGAGCACCGACAGGCACAGGTGGCCCGCGCTGCGCGCGGGCCTGCGGTGGTGGATCGGGCGCGGTCCCAGTGCGCTCCCGAGGGAGCGGAGGACGGCCTCCAGGTCGGTCCGCGTCACGCAGGTGCGCCACAGCCGCCCGGCGTCCCAGCCGACGCTGCTGGTGCGCAGGCCGTGGACCCCGGGATGGGTCGCCCCGCCGCCCTCCAGCGGCTGCCGCTTCCAGGCCACCGCCGTCGCGTTGCGGCCCCTGTCGTCGGCCCGCACGTCGATCGCGTCGTGCGGGGCGGCGGACGGATGGCGGGCCTGCAGCCGTCCGATGCGCTGCTGGACCTTCTCCACGCGCCTGGTCGTGCCCTGGCGCGACAGGCCCTCGTGCAGCGTCCGCGGAGCCGTCTCGAGGCGCACGCCGGCCTGCCCCGGCATCGCCCGCTCCTTCTCCGCCCGCTGCGCGGACGCGCAGCGCAGACGCGTCTCGCCGTTCCCGTCCGTCGCGGCGCAGGCCAGCGCGCGCTGCCCGCCGACGGTGCCGCTGGCCACCGCCCGGCTCGCGTCGAAGACGCGCCGCCGCTCGCGGCAGGCCACCAGGCACTGGTGGCCCCGCTCGCGCAGCCAGGCGACGTTCCCCTCCGTGGCGAGACCCCTGTCGAACACGACGACCGCCTCGGGCGGCGCGTCCAGGGCCGTCGGCATGGCCTGCAGCGTGCCGCCCTCGGCGACGTTGCCGGCCAGGACCCTGGAGCGGCGCACGAAGCCGCTGGCGTCCAGCACCAGGCCCAGTGTGAGCGGCGGACAGTCGTGGCGCTTCTCCCTGGAATGGCCGCGGCGGGCCAGCGGCTGCCGGTCCGCCGCGCCCTCGCAGCACGTGCTGGTCCGGTCGTGCAGGGTGACGGTGGGCTGCAGGTCGAACAGGTCGGCGGCGCGCTGGAGGAGACGCGTCTCGATCGTGTCGCGGTGGCGCAGCAGGCGGTCGCTGGCGCGCTCGGAGGCCGGCGCGGCCATGCGGCCGACGAGGCTGCCGAGGACGGCGGCGCGCTGCGCACCGGACAGGCCCAGATCCTCGAGCAGGGACGGCGGATGGAGCTGCCGCATGGCCCACAGGGCGACGTGCTCGACGCCGACCGAGCGCGGGCGGACCAGCTCCAGGGAGTCGACGTCGACCCGCGGCAGGTCGGCCGCCGGGCCCACGGGGGAGACACCGGCCTGCACCAGCTGGGCGGCGCTGCGCTGGGCCTCGTCCTCGACCGCGGGGCAGCAGGCCCCGAACTCGAGGGACCGCTGGGGGGCGAGGATGCGCTCGACGCGGGCGCACAGCGCCGGCCCGTCCCCGCGCGGCAGGGCGAAGTGACGGCCGAGGTTGCGCAGGGTGCGCTGGCGCACCCTGGAGCCGCAGCGGACGGAGCGGACGAGGCGCTGGGTGAAGTGGGGCTCCTGGCCCCTGGCGCGGGGGCGGGTGGGGGTCCGGCGGACGAACAGGCTCCGATGGGAGCAGGCCCTGGGACGGGAGTCAGGGAACTGTAAGTTGTTGTGGCACTACATTTGGGGTTTCAGGGAGACTGGCCATTGAAAACCAACGACTTGCAGCGCAAAACACGCCGAATTCGGCCAAAATTGCTCCTCGCTTGGCGAACTTGGGCTAGTCCCGATCGCCAGCCTAGCCGTGACTTACGAAGAAGGAACCTATGGCCGCAACTCCAGGAGAAACGTGAGCATGGTCACTCCTGCGACCACGAAGCCAATGCCGATTCCCATCATCCACATCAGCATTCTCAGCTGTGCGCCCTGGGCGTCGAACTTGGACTCGACGACTGTCCGAAACGCGTCGAGCTTGGACTCGACTTCTTTCCGATGGGCATCGAGCTTGGACTCGAAGCCTTTCCGGTGGGCATCGAGCTTGGACTCGACGACTTCCCGGTGGGCATCGAGCTTGGACTCGAAGCGGGCGATTGTGTTGGCGGACGCCATGGAGCGGATAGCCGCAAGTGCATTGTACGCCTCCTCGAGCGCCAATGGTCGCTCAGTGGTCAGGGCGTGGATGACGGCGAGGGATTCCCCGTCCACCGGGGGTGTCGGCGGTGTCGCTGTACTCATTTGAATTCTCCTCCTGGTTGTGATGGATCAGTTTGAAGTGAGCGTCACGAGCGTCGGGCGTGGTGACGGCACGGCATGCGTGGGGCTCCAGCACGGGTCACTGACATCCCACCAGCGTGGTGCGACTGTCCGATCCCCGATGCTCATTGATGGTATCACAGATACAAACAGTTACTGGACCTATAGTTCCGAACTTTAACCAGTTTCTTGGATGGACTGCAAGATCAACCCTTTGCCTCAAGTCACAAGGATCAGGCGAGGGATGAATCCCGTCGTGGATGCAACCTGCACCACAGCAGTCGGCTTCGTACGAGGTCCAGATCTCGCGGGGCTGGGAGGGGAGATGCGGGCGACGTTCTCGACAAGACCGGTGGTGCCCGTCCGTGCCCGCGGCAGCTGGCGGATCTCCTTGGATCCCGCTCAACGCGCAACCCCCGAAGGTCAGCCTAGCCGTGACCTACGAAGAAGGAACCTGGGGCCAAAACTCTAGCCCAAGTTTGCCACCCCATTTCACAAGTCTTTTGCAATGAGCACATTGCGGTCACGGAATCAGGCGTGTGGCACTGCATTCCGTGCATTTCTCCTTCGTCGTCTGGGCTGGACGACCAGCTTGCGGACCCCGCCCGGCGAGGCGTCCACGCCCAGCCGCTCGTGGATCGCCCGCTGCCAGGACTCGGCCTGCGTCGCCTTGCGCGCGTGCAGCATGCGTCCGTCCGCCTGGCGGAAGACCGCGGTCACCCGCCGCTGGCCCGCCAGGCGACGGCGCAGCGTCGTCCAGCGGGCCGTCGCCTGGCCCGCCCGCAGGCGCTGCCGGACCACCGGGACCAGCTGGCAGGCGAGCGCCGACAGGCACAGGCGGCCCGCGCTGCGCGCGGGCCTGCGGTGGTGGATCGGGCGCAGTCCCAGTGCGCTCCCGAGGGAGCGGAGGACGGCCTCCAGGTCGGTCCGCGTCACGCAGGTGCGCCACAGCCGCTCGGCGTCCCAGCCGACGCTGCTGGTGCGCAGGCCGTGGACCCCGGGATGGGTCGCCCCGCCGCCCTCCAGCGGCTGCCGCTTCCAGGCCACCGCCGTCGCGTTGCGGCCCCTGTCGTCCGCTTGCACGTCGATCGCGTCGTGCGGGGCGGCGGACGGATGGCGGGCCTGCAGCCGTCCGATGCGCTGCCAGACCTTCTCCACGCGCCTGGTCGTGCCCTTGCGCGACAGGCCCTCGTGCAGCGTCTGCAGAGCCGTCTCGAGGCGCGCCGGCCTGCCCCGGCATCGCCCGCTCCTGCTCCGCCCGCTGCGCGGACGCGCAGCGCAGGCGCGTCTCGCCGTTCCCGTCCGTCTCGGCGCAGGCCAGCACACGCTGCCCGCCGGCGGTGCCGATGGCCACCGCCCGGCTCGCGTCGAAGACGCGCCGCCGCTCGCGCAGCCAGGCGACGTTCCCCTCCGCCGCACCCTCGAAGCACGTGTTGGTCAGATCGTGCAGGGTGACGGTGGGCTGGAAGAGACGCGTCTCGATCGTGTCGCGGTGGCGCAGCAGGCGGTCGCTGGCGCGGTGCGGGGCGTTCCGGCCCATGGTCTCGCAGTCGCAGCCGAGCAGCTCACCCAGGGCGCTGCGCTGGCGCAGCCAGTGCCACGCGGCGCGTTCGGAGGCCGGCGCGGCCATGCGGCCGACGAGGTTGCCGAAAACGGCGGCGCGCTGTGCACCGGACAGGCCCAGCTCCTCGAGCAGGGGCGGCGGACGGAGCTGCCGCATGGCCCACAGGGCGACGCGCTCGACGCCGACCGAGCGCGGGCGGACCAGCTCCAGGGAGTCGACTTCGACTCGCGGCAGGGCGGCCGCCGGGCCCACGGGGGAGACGCCGGCCTGCACCAGCTGGGCGGTGCTGCGCTGGGCCTCGTTCTCGACCGCGGGGCAGCAGGCTCCGAGCTCGAGGGACCGCTGGGGGGCGAGGATGCGCTCGACGCGGGCGCACAGCGCCGGCCAGCCCCCGCGCGGCAGGGCGAAGTGACGGCCGAGGTTGCGCAGGGTGCGCTGGCGCACCCTGAAGCCGGAGCGGACGAGGCGGTGGGTGAAGTGGGGCTCCTGGCCCTTGGCGCGGGGACGGGTGGGGGTCCGGCGGACGAACAGGCTCCGATGGGAGCAGGCCCTGGGACGGAAGTCCGGAAATTGCAAGCTGCCATGGCACTGCATTGGGGGCTTCAGGGAGGCTGGCCATGGAAAACCAACGACTTGCAGCGCAAAGCACGCCGAATTCGGCCAAAATCGCTCCTCGCTTGGCGAACTTGGGCTAAGAAACGCTTGCGGAAACCCCTATAGGGCGGAGCGTTCGAAGAGGTCGTAGTGCCGTCGCGCACGGCCGGGACGGCTGAATCTGAGGTGTCAAGGTTTGGGAAATCCGCCCGGAGGCGGTGGCGATAGATGGGCCGTCGATCGCCTTGGATTTTCCTGCCGCACCCGTGTCGGCGAGCGCCCCGGAATCGGAATCGTCTCCCGGTCAGTCCATTCTCTGGTCCGCTCGAGGGCGCTGGCTAGAATGCAGGCTTATGCCCGACGAGCGGCCGAACATTATCTTCATCATCACGGACCAGCAACGTTTCGACACGATTCAGGGGTTGGGGTACCCGCACATGGACACGCCGCATCTCGACCGGCTGGTGCGGGAGGGCGTGACGTTCACCAACTGCTTCATCCCGGCGGCATCCTGTGCGCCATGTCGGGCAAGCCTGTTCACCGGCCAGTACCCACATTCGCACGGTGTGCTGCGGAACGGTGACAGGTGGCGCCATAGCTGGGTCGAGAAGCTCAAGCGGTCCGGCTACAACACGATAAATATCGGCAAGATGCACACCTTCCCCTACAACGAGCTGTTCGGATTCAGGCAGCGCTACACGGTTGAGAACAAGGACCGGCACCTTGAGGGGCGCTACTTCTTCGACGAATGGGACAAGGCGCTTCGCGCCCGAGAGCTCAACAAGCCGGGCCGCCTCACCTATCGCAGCCTGTCCGACTATCGGGAGCGGCTTGGTGCGTTCGAGTGGCCGATCGACGAGGACATGCATCCGGACACGTTTGTGGGCGGTCTCGCCACGTGGTGGCTGGAGAAGTATCCGAAGACTGAGCCGCTGTTCCTTGAAATCGGATTCCCCGGACCGCATCCGCCGTACGACCCGCCGACGCGATACTCCGATCCCTACATGGAGAAGGATCTTCCCTTGCTGCCGGTCACGGAGGAGGAGTTGGAGAATCAGCCAGCACCTTATCGCGGCATGATCCAGCACAACTGCGAGGTCGACCACGACTCCGTCGTGCATCAGTGGCGACCCTCGCGCGAGGCCCGTCACCGACAGCGCGCCTACTACTGCGGCAACGTCACCCTGATCGACGAGCAGATTGGCAGGATCATGTCCACGCTCGAGTCGAGTGGCTACCTTGAAAACTCCGTCGTAATCTTCACATCGGACCACGGCGACTGCTTGACCGACCATGGCCACAGCCAGAAGTGGACCATGTACGACACCGTGACGCGAATGCCGCTGATCGTGTGGTCTCCGAAGCGGTTCGCAGGTGGTCGACAGCTAGACGGGCTCTGCTCGCTGCTGGACATCGGTCCGACGATCCTGGAAATGGCCCGCGTTGAGCCACCTTCGAAGATGGAGGCCGACTCGCTGTTGCCCGCCCTGAAGGGTGAGTCCTGGGAAGGGCGGGAGAAGGTCTATTGCGAGTCCGCCCGTGACGTGAACTTCACGACGAACGATTACCAGACCATGGTGCGGACCCGTGACTGGAAGTTGGTGCACTTCTTGGACGATGACGACGGGCAGCTGTTCGACCTGAACGCCGACCCGGATGAGGTTCACAACCTATGGGACGATCCGGCACGCCAGCCCAAGAAGCAAGAGCTTCTCAATTCGCTGCTGACGTGGAGAATCCGCAGCCAAGTCGATCACGCCGGCTGGGAGTTCGAGTATCTCGATTAGGCCGGCCGGGCAGGCGGCCGGGCGTACCGGCGCTGGCCAGCTTGAAGCAGGCGCTTCTGTCCGTCCATGTCGCACTGCGGATTCGCAGGATTGGGTTGGCACTGAAGCTGGAATGGCAGGGCGATAGAGTAGTCTCACAGCCTTGCTTGTGCCCACCGTTGGCACGGCGGAAGGACCTGCTTGGGTCATCGAGCGCATGCACAGACCGGTCTGAATCGGCAGGGCTTGCAGGGCGCAAGCTCATCACGAGCAGCGTCGTAAGATTGAATCTATGCCTGAGGGCCTACACATAGGCATTCTTGGCGTCGGCAACCTGGGCGGAGCCCTCGCAGAGGGCGCACTCGCGACAGGTGCGGTACAGACGGTGACCGCCTGGGATGTATCCCAGCCGAGGCTTTCCGAGCTATCCGCGTCCCTAGGCGCTGGATTTCGCGTCGGCAAGGCCCCGACAGACGTCATCGAAGCCGACATCGTGGTCGTGGCCGTCAAGCCCTACCTGCTGAACGAGGCCCTCGGGGTTGTTGCGGAATTCTTGACTGACCGCCACGTGGTCGTTTCCGTCGCCGCAGGCACCAAGATCTCGACGATCGAGTCGTTCCTCCCAGATGAGACCAAAGTGGTCCGCGCAATGCCTAACCTTGCGATGGTCGCCCAAGCGAGCGCTACGGCGTTGTGCTGCAACGACCTAGTCGCGGATGCCGAGATGGCGTTGGTTGAGGAGGTGTTCCAGGCGGTTGGCCTCGTCGTACGCGTCAATGAGGATCAGATGCACGTCGTGACCGCGCTGACAGGCAGCGGTCCTGCGTATGTCAGTCTCGTCGTGGAGGGCCTTGCGGGTGGAGCCGTGAAGATGGGCCTGCCCGTGGATCTGGCCCGTGCCATGACATGCCAGCTTCTCTACGGCACCGCCAAGCTACTTCAGGAGAGCGGCATCCATCCCAGCGTCCTCCGCGACCAGGTCACGACCCCCGGAGGCACAACGATCGCAGGCCTGTACGAGCTCGAGGAGCACGGCGTTCGAGGAGCCCTGATGTCCGCAGTGGAGGCCGCCTCGGAGCGGTCCGCCGAGATCGCCCGGGCGAAGTAAGTACTGCTACACCAGCGAACGTCCCTGCATATCGAACGGCTTCGGTATGCCGAAGAACTCCAGGATCGTGACCGGCAGGTCAGCGATGTGGGGATCCTCCAGGCCGACGGGGTGACTGGTGAACAGGCACCCTGGCACCAGTTCGTGCGCCATCGAGTGGTCACCGGCCCAGGCCCAAGGGTTGAGGTCGAGGATGGTGCGACCGCTCTCTCCCATCACGGACTCTGACGAGGAGCGGTAGCCAGGCGTATAGCCGACTAGCAGTTCGGGCATGTCTGATGTGAACTGCCCGCTGTAGACCTCGGAGCGGCGGTACACACGATGGACTGGTGGCCGTCCAGTCTCATCGTCCAGCACCGCCTCCAGTTCACGGGCGATGCGCTGTGCCAATTTGTCGGCCTCGCCGTCGCCGAGGATGCCCTGGCCTTCGCGCCCCACTCGGTTCAGGTAGAGACCGTTGAACCCGATTCCGTAGGCCGCGGTCTTGGACCAATCGATGTCCAGCACCGAGGCGGATTCCTTGCTCCTCGCCTCGTCCTTGACGTGCAGATAGCCTTGGCTCCGGAGCCATGAGTTGAGGTGGAACTGCCGGCCGAATGGCGCAAACCCGTGGTCCGAGCAGACCACTAGGAGGGTGTCGTCATCAATCGCCGGCAGAATGCGGCCCAGCAGCCTGTCCATCTCCTCGTAGAGGTGGTGGATGTACCCGGAGAACCGCACATCGCTGGCTCCATGCATCGGGTGGCTGGTGTCCATGTTGCGCCAGAGCATGTGAGTGTCCTGGTCGGTGCTTGAGACGTAGAAGAAGAACAGACCCGAGCGGAATCGCTCCCATTCGTAGTCAAAGAGGCGCATGCGATCCGCGAGGATCAGCTCGGCCTGCTTCACGTAGGCCTCGTCGTCTATGACGCGGTAGTCGAGCGCCTTGGTGTCGCTCGGCAGACCCTTGGTCCAAAACGGTCCGATCGCATCGGCGATTTCCCCGCCGACCTCCGCCGGATGGCTAATCGGCATGGCTTGGGCCGCAGGATCGATGTTGATCGGGGTCACGTAGATCTGCAGATTGGGCCGGACCTGCTTGAGGTAGAACCGGCAGATGCCGGACAGTCCGGCCAGCATCGAGACCATGTCGAATCGCACGGACACCCATTCGCTGTACTCGCCTTCCTGCAGCAGGAAGCGTTGGCCCTGGACCTCGAAGAGCGCTGCCGGATTCGTCGCGTCCACGTTGACCACGAACGGCTCTTGGAGCTCGTCTCGATCCTTGCGCAGGGGGTTGCCGGGCCCGGCCAGCATCGCCTCGACGCGGCCGCCTTCCAGAGAGACGTGGTGTACGACGCCGCCGGTTAGTCCTGCATACTGCTCATCCGGGTCGCTCGTGTAGTAATTGAACCGCCCGAAGGAATCCGTTAGGTCCGGCGTCCCCATGCCGCTAATGGCCCGTGTCGCCGTGTGGTCCGCTGGGAAGTTGGTGGGCATCTTGACCACCGTTGACGGAATGCCGGCGTCGGTAAGGTAGGTCCAGAACGGCACGCCGACCCGTTTGTTGCGGACGCCGGGACCGCCCATGGCGAGTTCGTACTCGCCGAGGCTGAACGTCCTCGCGGACGGCGTCGACTCCCAGATCGAGAAGTAGGGCTGGTACGTGCGCGGGTCGCGCACGATGAAGTCCGCGATGGTGTGGCTTCCCGGATCCTTGCCCGTGATGAACGTGCTCCAGGCCACGGGGCTCAGGGCTGGCATCGTCGTGGCCAGCTTGCGGAAGGAGCCCGTCTCTGCCAGCCGCTCGAAGTTCGGAGCCCTGCCTTCGTCCATGAGTGCTTGGATGATCTTGGGGTCGAGCCCGTCCAGTCCAAGCACCACGACGCGGCGTCCATTGCCTGTGGGAATCGGCTTCGCGCCGCATCCCAGGCTCAGGCCCACCGCTCCGGTGGCTAGACCGCTGGCGAACCGACGCCTAGTGACGCCGCGAGGGCGGGAGCGAGAGGCACTCATCCTGGCCGCCGCTACACCGCTGGCAGGCGCAGGTATTCCCGGGCGTTGCTGAAGGAGAGCCGCCGGACCAAGTCTCCGACCAGGTCCATGTCATTGGGGATCTCACCTTTCGCCATATCCTGTCCGAGCAGGTTGCACAGCACTCGCCGGAAGTACTCGTGGCGCGGATACGACATGAACGAGCGAGAGTCGGTCAGCATGCCGATGAACCTGGAGAGAAGGCCCACGTTGGACAAGCAGTTGATCTGCCATTCCATGGCTTCCTTCTGGTCGAGGTACCACCACCCAGACCCGAACTGCATCTTGCCGGGGATGGTCCCGTCCTGAAAGTTCCCCACCATGGTTGCGATCGCGTAGTTGTCGACCGGGTTGTTGTTGTAGAGCACCATGCGGGGCAGGGACTCCTCCCGGTCAAGGGCGTCGAGGAACCGGCCCAGCGAAGCGGTCTGCGGCCAGTCCCCGATCGAGTCGAAACCGGTGTCGGGACCGGCGGCCTTAAACCCGCGCGTGCTGTTGTTCCGGCGTGCGCCGAGGTGCAGTTGCTTGGTCCAGCCCCTCTCGGCGTCCAGCCTGCCGAAGTGCAGCATCATGTAGGCCGCGAACCTCTGGTGCTCGGTGGGCTCGCACCCGGAACCGCGTCGTGCGGCGTCGAACAGAGACGCTGCCTCCGAGTCGCTTGGCAGGTCGCTGTAGGCGAAGTCCAGGCCATGGTCGGAGAGCCTGCAGCCGACGGAGTGGAAGTACTCGTGGCGCGACGCCAGAGCGTCTAGGAAGTCCCGCAGGGACGTGACTTCGGTGTCCGCGGCAGTCTCCAGCTTGGCCACCCACGCGTTGAACAGGCTTGGTTTGTCGATGCCGAGGGCCTTGTCGGGCCGGAACGCTGGGTAGACCTTGGTCGGGATGTCGGAGTCTGCGATCGCTCTGTGGTGCGCCAGGTCGTCCGTCGGGTCGTCCGTGGTGCATAGGGCCCTTACGTCGAAGCGCCGTAGGATGCCCGAGACGCTGAGGTCCGGAGTCGCGAGTCGCTCTTGGCCGAGTTGCCAGACCTCCTCCGCCGTGCTCTCATCGAGCAGCCTGTCGAAGCCAAGGTAGCGCTTCAGTTCGAGGTGGCTCCAATGGTAGAGCGGGTTCCGCAGCGTGCTGGGAACGGTCCGCGCCCAAGCCATGAACTTGTCGTGCGGTTCTGCATCACCCGTGCACAGCGCTTCGCCGACGCCATTGGCCCGCATGGCCCGCCACTTGTAGTGGTCCCCCTCCAGCCAGATTTCGAAGAGGTCTCGGAACTGTCGATTGCCGGCGATGTCCTCTGGCGGCAGGTGGCAGTGGTAGTCGAGGATCGGCTGGTCCTTGGCGTATTCGAAGTAGAGCCGTTTGGCGATGTCGTTGCTTAGGAGAAAGTCTTCACGGATGAAGGGCACTCGGTCACTCCAAACCTCCCATCATGTTACCGGAGGGTGCTGAGGATCAGTCCGTCTCTACGTGTCGGGTGATGTGCTTGGATGCAGCTAGGCGATCGGCCGTGAGATTTGGCTCGATGACTGCAACCACGATTGCTTGCTTCGAATCCAAGTTCGAAGCCCTTCGTGGTCAGCTTGAGACAGTTCGCGGACACCTGACAACGGACCTGTGGACGGTCGCAATTGGCACTGGCTATGTGGTTCCACAAGCACTCGTCATCAACTCCGGTTGGTTGTGGGGTGGCCAGCCGGGCGTGTGAAACGGCTGGCGGACCGCCTTCTCAGGGTCCTCGGCTAGCCGTGATTAGCGGTGGCTACAGGCGCGTCGCTAGACTCCGCCAACCAGTGACCGGAGCCAAACTAGGGCTCCGCCACCGAGTCCTCCGCCCAAACCCACGATGCCGTCAATAAGCGGTTCCGTGGCAATCGCCGGCTGGATAGCTGCGAGCTCGCGGGTCACGTCCGCCCAGCACAGAGCCACCGCCCATGTGATTGTCGTGACAGCGCAGGCTACGCCCAGCCGACGAAGTGGTCCGAAGGAGGGCGCGGCACGCATTCCGCTCTCGAGCTCGGCGGCTAGCAGGATGGACCGGATCTCGGGAGCGCGATCCTGCTGGGCAGCGGTCTCCGCTTGGACCTCGTTGCGCATCATGCGGGCCAGCGCATCCGTGGTCAGCTTGGATCGCGGTGTCATTTCCCGTGCCCCTTTTCCATCAGCCGTTTGGCCAGCTTCGCCCGCGCACGGTGCGCCAGCACCCGGATGCTGGCCCGACTGAGGTTCATGATCCTAGCCACCTCGGCGTGTGTAAACTCCTCACCGTACAGCAGCCAGAGCATCTTCTGCTCACGGGGCGAGAGCAACCGCAAGGCATCCTGCAGAATGGGGTCGCCAGTGTATCGGTCGCGTTCGTCGATGGAAGTTGGCGTGCCCCTCGCCACTGCTTCGGTGAGTCTCATTCGCCTCCCGCTGGACCGTGCGTTGTCCTTGATGGCGTTCGACGCAATCCGGTACAAGTACGCGCGGGCTGCGGGTGACTCGGTCTTGGTGGCCATGTGGCTGCCCAGGAACTTGATGTAGGTCGTCTGCAGAATGTCGTCCGTGGCCCCTGGGTCGCCGCCATGTCTCACGATGAACCCTCGTATCGAAGCCGCCGTGGCCTCGTAGAACCGTCTGAACTCGTCCGAATCCACGGCCATGCGCATGGAGCCGAGGCGGGGCTCGACACCTACCCGATGGTCTTGTTCAGATCCGGCCCGTTGCCGTCGCCTGACGACCGGGATCCGATCGCACGTTTGAGTTCCTGCTCCCGTTTGCGCTCCGCGCGCCGTGCCACTTCGGCTGAAACAAGCAGTCCGACCCCGACGGCGAGCACGACTACCGCCGGGATGCGGAAGTACGTGAGGTCCGACATCGTCAACACTTGAAACCCAATCCCGAGGCAGGTCAGGATTGCGCCGCCCGTGAACAGGCCGACGCTGTCGCTCTGCTCTTTCTTGCCGATGGAGAGCGCTTCGACTAGTTGGCGTCCCTCCGGCGTCCTCAGGGTCTCCGCGAATGCTTCCCCTGACGAGAACTTGTCAATGACCTGCTTGAGCAGCTCCGCGCGTCGGTCGTGGGCCCTTCGCGAGGTCACGCTCGAGATCCACACGATGAAGGCGACCATTGCGAACATTCCCAGCGGGACGATGATTTCTGTGGCCATTAGGTTCCCTCTCTGTGACTCCCTTAACGCTTTTGAGCCGGCTCGGGTTAACTGTCCTCCTGCGTGCCCTCCACGGTCGTCTCGACCAGCATGTCCACGACCTCCCGAAGCGCCTCTTCTTGGCTAGCGCCGGCATCGCATGCCTCGCGGAACCTTACTACCTGCGCATGCGAGCTCGTTCCACGCTCGATGATCGATCGCACATGCTCTACCTCAGCGACGCAGTCGAAGTGCTCGGCGTCCTCTCGTAGCAGGACCAGCAGCTCCTCGGTGAGGTCCGGAAACGCAACGATCTCGCCACGGCCGAAATCGACCATGCCCCGGTCCAGCCCGTAGCGCTGGGCTCTCCAGCGGTTCTCGCGGACCAGCATCCGGGCGTACAGCCTCCAGCGCTGATTCTCGCGGCGTAGGCGATATAGCATCCTGCAGACGCACAGGAAGAACGCTGCGCAGCAGATGGCGTCGTCGAGTCGCGTGCACACGTCCGTGATTCGCATCTCGAGTGTGGGGAACCGGGCGCTTGGCCGCGCGTCCCACCAGAGCTTGGTCGCGTCCTCGATTAGGCCGGCGCCCGTCATCAGATCGACGGTCCTGCGGTATTCCCCGTAGCTCTCGAAACGCTCTGGCAGCCCCGTCCGGGGCAGCTCGTCAAAGACGCACAGCCGATACGACTTGAGGCCTGTGTCGATGCCCTCCCAGAACGGCGAGGACGTGCTCATCGCCAGAATGTGAGGCAGGAAGTATGCCACTTGGTTGAGGATGTCAATGCGTAGGTCCTCGTCCTCGATGCCGATGTGGACGTGCATTCCACAGATCAAGAGGCGCTGCGCCACAACCTGCATGTCCTCGTGGAGGATCTGGTAGCGGAGCTTCTCCGTTGGCTTCTGCACGCGCCACCGTGCGAACGGGTGCGTGGACGCTGCAATCGGTGCGAACCCATATCCGCCCGCAATCTCCGCGACGGTGCGGCGCAGCTCTTTGATCGCCTGCCGGACTTCACCGATCGAATTGCAGGCTGCCGTGCCGACCTCGACCTGTGTGCGGAGGAACTCCGGGCTGTAGTGCCCGGCGAGCCGCTCCTCGAACGTGTCCAGCAGGGCCACTGGCGGCTCGATGACTAGGTCCCTCGTTTCCTTGTCGACGAGCAGGTACTCCTCCTCGACGCCGATCGAGAAGCTGGGCGTTGTTAACGGCATCACTGGCCTCCGTGTCGGATGTTGACTAGGTCGAACACCTGTTCAAGCGCATCGCCAAGGATGCGCGCGTGTCTCCGCAGACCCTCGGGTTCACGGACCAGGTCGGCGCGGACCTCGATCAACGCACTGGCGAGGCCCTTGGACGTAGCGTGATGCCCTTGGGAGAAGTCGAAGTTGTCCCGCGCCGAGTACGGCTCGTTGTCACCCACGACCAGCCCAGCGTGGCGCCGCAGGGCGGCAATCAGGCGCGGACCGATCCGTTCGTCCCGATCCCAGAGCACGCCATAGTGCCAGGCTCGCGCAAAGCCAGACCTGAGCTTCGGCGTGAACGTGTGGATGGCGACAAAGCAAGGCTCGTCGCCGCGTGCGCGCACGTCGTCCATGAGAGTGGCAATGGTCTCGTGGTAGGGCCAGAAGAACGTGAGCTTCCGCTCCAAGGCCTCGTCGGCGGGGAGGTTGAAGTTGCCCGGCACATGGACGCCGTCGCTGACCTCCGGGATCGAGTCTGGGCGGCCCGGTGCGCGGTTGCAGTCGATGACCAGCCTGGAGTAGTTGGACAGAGCGGCCGGCGCATCGAATCGGCGTGCCAGTGTCTCCGTCAGCTCGGCGGCGCCAGGGTCCCAGCCGATGTGGTCCTGCAGATCCTCCTTGGCGAGGCCGAGTTCGCCGAGGCACCGCGGCACGCGGTGCGACGCGTGGTCGCAGCTGAACACCAGCGGCGTCCTGCCGTCCGGGTTGAAGACGCGGGCCGGCGCAGGTTCGTTCGGCCGCAGCATCGAGGTCGTAGCTTGCTGCAACGCTTCCACTACTCCCAACTATCCCACCGTGCGCGCCTGCCGCCCGGCTCGATGAAGAGCGGTTTCGGCCTCTGTTTACACGGTCAGCGAGACCAGTTTCCAAGATGTCCCGACACCGAAGTCCTGTCCAGACTCTGCCCTGACGAAACGGTCCGAAGCGTGTTGCGACTGATTCACGCCGGAGGTCCGGGGGGGAGGGGGGCTGTTAGACTCAGGACAGGTATGCGGAGGCGTAAGTTTCTGCTGACGGGGGTGGCCGCTGCTTCAGGGGCTGGAGTGCGTGGTGCGGACCGCAGTCGGATGCTCCTGCCGACCGACACGCCCGACGAACTCGGCTTCCGGGTGATGTGGTACAACCCGGTCGCCCCAATCGACAAGGCCACCTACAAGCTGGAGATCGGCGGCATGGTCGAGCGTCCCCAGGAGCTCACCGTCGAGCATTTGCAGCAGTTCCCGCAGGAGGAGCAGTCCTCGCGCCTGAAGTGCGTACAGTGCTGGTCGGCTCGCACGACCTGGGGTGGGTTTCGGTTTCCTGAGCTTGCCGAGCAGGTCAAGCCGCTCGCAGGTGCCACGGCGGTGCGGATCGACAGCGCTGACAAGTGGTACGAGTACATGTCCTTGGACGAGATGAACGACCCGGGCGTGATGCTGTGCCTCGAAATGGCGGGCAAGCCCCTCACCGACCAGCACGGAGCTCCGCTGCGCCTGCTGGCGCCGTCCAAGTATGGATACAAGTCCGCCAAGCTGATTACCAAGATCACGTTCGTCGAGAAGGGCGAGGGCTCGATGGCCTGTGACATCGGCCCGTACTACTCGCCCAGCGGAGAGATCCTGCCCGGCTACGACCATCCGCTGGATCTAGGTTCGGGCAAGCGACGCAAGATCACTGGCGGCGAAATCGTCGGGTACTGATGCCCGGCCTCGGAAAGCGAGACTTCCTAAAGCTCGCTGGGCTGGCGATCGCGGAGCGGCTTCTGCCGCCTTGGATGCTCGCCCGCGCTGCGGAGCCCATCCCGTCCGACCGCAAGCTGATCATCGTCACGTTCGGCGGCGGATGCCGCTATCAGGAGACGTTCTCCGAGCAGGGCCTGCGCAACATCCCGCGCTTGGCGTCACTGCGTGACGAGGGGCGGTTCTTTGCCGATTGTGTGAACGACGGGGTACTGTCGCACTACAACTCCACGTCCAGCATCGTCACGGGCAACTGGCAGCGGGTCGACGACTTCGGGTTCGACCGAGCCAAGAGCCCCACAGTGTTCGAGTACTACCGCAAGGCCACGGGCGCACCGTCCACCGACGCATGGGCCATCTGCACCAACAAAAGCTTCGCCACCATGGGTGCGACGCGGGTGCGAGGGTACGGCGAGGACCTTGGTGCCAACGTGGTCCTGCCGAAGCAGCTGCTTCTGGAGGCCGTCGACGAGGTCATCAAGCGAGACCTTGACCAAGGCGTGGCGGACCGCGAGAACGTTCTCAATCAGCTCGAGGGCATCCTCAACGCCGGGTACGAAGGCATTGGCTGGACGATCTTTCGGGGAGGGCGGCAACTCGACCGGGAGGTCAAGGACACTCTCAAACGCGCTCTAGTGGAGTACATCTACGGGCCCGAGGCACCGAACTCGGGCGACGAGCTGACGTTCTTCGTTGGTCGGGAGGTCATGCGGGAGTTTGCGCCGCGCCTGCTGCTGCTGAACTTCTGGGACATGGATGTTGCTCACTGGGGAGCGTATTCGCTCTATCTCCAAGCGATCACCAAGACCGACCGGTTGTGCGGCATGCTCTGGGACGAGATCCAGCAAAACCCCGCCTACAAGGACAGGACCACCCTGCTGATCCTGCCCGAACTCGGACGCGACGGCGACGAGGACACCGCGAATGGGTTCCTCAACCATCGCAGTGGGGACCCTTCATGCCGCAACGTATGGATGCTGGCGTTGGGCGCGGGCCTCGAGAAGGGTGCGACGGCCCGCCCGGTGGCACATGTGGATGTCGCGGCCACGGCCGCGGCGGTGCTCGGGATTCGGGCTGGCGAGATCCAAGGGACGCCGATCCCAGAGATACTGGTTTGATGCGGGTGCCGGGGTTCTTGAGGGTGTCGACGGTCCTGGTCACCGCGCTGTGCTTGGGCACGGCGGTGACGGTGACCTCGGCGAGCGACCACGCAAACGTGGTCGTGATCGTATCGGACGACCAGGGCTATGCGGACATCAGCTGCTATCCGCACGCCGACGATGTCTCGACACCCAACTTGGACCGGATTGCTGACGACGGCGTGCGCCTCACGAACGGCTATGCGAGCTGTCCCGTATGCGCACCGACCCGCGCTGGGCTGCTAACCGGCCGATACCAGCAGCGCTTCGGGTTCTACACGGCCGCGGACTCGCGGGCGGGCCTGCCGCGGTCAGAGACCACCCTCGCCGACATTCTGCAGCAGTCCGGATACGCGACGGGCGTGTTCGGCAAGTGGCATCTCGGCTATGCGCCCCAGTTTCGGCCGCTCCGGCGAGGATTCGACACGTTCTATGGCTTTCTCGGCCACGGGGGGCACGACTACTTCGACCTCTCGCTGGCCGATGATGTCCGCTCGATCTATCGCGACGCGAAGCCCATCAGCGACGAGGGGTACCTCACGCGCAACATCACCCGCGAGGCCGTGGCGTTCATCAAGGCCAACCGAGAACGTCCGTTCTTTGCATACGTGCCGTACAACGCGGTCCACAACCCATTGCAGGCCCCGGACAACTACATCCGCCGTTATCCAAGCCAGGACCCCAAGCGGAGCACGTACCTTGCCATGCTGGCGATTCTGGACGAGGGCGTCGGAGACATCCTTGATGTGCTCGACGAGCTGGATCTGTCGGAGCGCACTCTGGTCATCTTTCTGTCGGACAACGGTGGTGCTCGCGGCACCTCCGCGGTGAATGGTGCGCTACGCGACTACAAGCACAGCGTCTACGAAGGTGGTGTTCGCGTGCCCTTCCTGCTGCGCTGGCCGGGCCGGATCGAGGCGGGCAGTGTCTCGCACGAACCAGTGATCTCGATCGACGTGTTCAGCACCGTGCTGAGCGCGGCTGGCATCGAACCGCCCCGGGCCGTAGACAGTCGCGACATCCTGTCCGCTCTAGACAGCGGTGTCGAAGGGCCATTGCACGAGGCGCTTTTCTGGAACTGGATGGACAAGGATTCGGACGTGGGGTGGGCTGTTCGCAAGGGGCGCTGGAAGCTGGTGGCAAACAAGGGCGAGCCCGAGCTCTACGACCTGCAGGCCGACTTGTCGGAGTCCAGGGACTTGGCCACGGCTGAGCCGGACCGGGTGCAGGAACTGCTCGCCACGTACCAGCAGTGGCAGGCCGACCTCAAGCCAAGGATTCGCCGTAGTCAGCGCTGACGCCGGTTAGCGGTCCAAGGCCCTGGATTCCGGGCTGGCCTTGCCCTCGGTGAGCACGTAGCGGTGGTTGGCCTTCAGGTCCGACCATTCCTGTCGATGCCCCTTGGGCCAGGTGACTGAGACTCTGTCCACACTGCTGGCCTGGTCCAGACCGAAGTGCAGCGCGAAGTCGCTTTGCGAATAGTAGCTGCCCCCTCCCACGATGGCCGCCGTCGCGCTCATTGATCCTGCTGTCAGCTCGACGCGGGCACCGATGGCGTTCCGGTTGGAGGACTTTCCACGCAGCTCGAGCACGACAGCGTTGGTCGCGGGGCGCCGCGTCTTCAGCAGGGTTGGTCCCGCGTTCACGTTGGCGATCACGATTTCCGGATGTCCGTCGCCGTCCAAATCACCTGCGGCCATGCCGCGGGCGGGCCTAGGCTCGGCTAGCCCAGGCCCGGCACTGTCCGTGAGATCGGCAAACGTACCGTCCCCTTTGTTCCGGTAGTAGAGCGTGACTTGGCGATACGTTTCGCCGATCGGCGCGGCGTCCACTTCCGGATAGACGTGCCCATTCGCCAGCAGGAGATCGACCAGACCGTCCTCGTCGGCATCGACAAAGAGCGCTCCCCATCCGAGAAGCTGGCGTGTGCCCAGGCCGGCCTCGAACGAGACATCCTCGAAGAACACGCCGTCCTCGTTGTAGTAGAGCGACGGCAGGTCGCCTGAGAAGTTGGTCTTCGCGATGTCTAGGAACCCGGAGGCGTTGTAGTCGGCGACGGCGACACCCATGCCTGCCTGCAGTTGTCCGTCCACGTTGTAGGCCACGCCGGCCTCCGAGGCGATCTCATCGAACGTGCCATCCCCGTTGTTGCGGAACAGCAGGCTGGGCGTCATGTCGCAGGCGACATAGATGTCGACGAGTCCGTCGTTGTCGAAGTCCGCGGCGGCTACGCCCAAGCCGTAGCGGCCCCCGGGCGCATGGATGCCGGCGGCTTCGGAGACATCCTCGAACTTGCCCTCGCCGAGGTTGCGATAGAGCACATTGAAGGGTCGCGGCAGCCCTCTCGGCCCGCACATCACCGGGAGGCCCTTCCATTCGCAGGCGCCGCTTGAACCCGGTTTCGGGGTGTTCTCTGGGTCGAAGTCGACGTAGTTGGCCACGAACAGGTCCAGCAGTCCATCTGAGTCGTAGTCAAGGAACGCGCATCCGGAGCCCCACCGCCTCTGACCCCGCGGCCGGTCCAAGCCGGTGCTCGCATCTACGAACCGTCCCTTGTGGTTGCTGTAGAGCACATCGGAGCCGAAATACGTGACGAACAGATCGTCCCAGCCATCGTTGTCGATGTCACCAACGCATGCGCCCTGGCCCCATCCCTTGGCGGTGAGCCCCACGGAGGCCGCGGCCTCCGTGAATCGCCCTTGTCCGTCGTTGACATACATCAAGGAGAGGGGGCTCCCGCCCGCCTTCTCGAGGTCCACCCGCGTGCCGTTTACAAGGAACACGTCGTTGTCGCCGTCGTTGTCGAAGTCGAAGATTGCGACACCCGTACCCGTGGTCTCGAATATGTAGTCGCTGCTGTCGGTCTCGCCGTAGACAACCGTTCCGAGCATGCCTGCTGAGACGGCTACATCTTCGTAGAAAGGAGTCGTCTCGCTTGCGTGGACCGGATTCTCACCCGCGAGAACGGTCACGCAACCGGTTAGAAGCAGAATCAGACCAAACGAACTGCAAGTGGGTGGCCTCGATGCTTGGAGTGCGCAGGCCATTGCTGAGGCCGTGAAGCCCAAGGGCGGGCGAACCACGGATGCCTCTAGCGTAAGCAACTGGATTGTTATCGCGAATCGCACCTCGTCACACAGGAAAACCGGTTGAAGCACCAGCGTGGATGTGCGGAGGCAATCAACTCAACAAGGGAATGCGCCGCCGCCGTCCCCATGACATCCGAGGGGATCCATGACTGGCCGGAGCACAGTTGCGTTGCGTTCCGCAGCCGCGCCTCGTTGGAAGGAGCGGTGTCGGCGTTTGTCGCGGGTATGAAGACGGTTCCCGCTAAATGAAGCGGGTCGGCGGGTCGTTGGCCGATGCCACCGTCTGTCGCTCGCAACCGTGGAGCGACCGCACGCTGTCTTGACCGCTGTCAGCGGCGCAGCGCCACCGGCAGTCCGCGACCACCGGTATCCCGCCTCCGGCACGACCCGTGGTGCATGATACGTTGACGCCTTGCGAACGTGGCTCTCTACAGAGGCATAGTCTGGCGCAATGAGGACGCGGGGCCAGGGCATTGGCAATCGCAACCAGCCGTGAAGATCACTGACATCACACTCGCTCCTCTCAGGATGGGCAAGAAACTGCTGCGCATCCAGACCGATGCCAGCGTCGAAGGCTGGGCTGAAGCTCCTGGCCCCAATCGGATCATTCCAGGGAGGGAAGCTGTCGTCAGCGCCTATCTCGAAGAGGTCGTCACGCCCACGCTAGTCGGCGAGAACCCTCTGGCGATCGATCGCCACTGGAACACATTGGCGCTTGGTCGTGGTGAAGTGTTCCACCGAATGCCCGGGTGGGTCGTCGGCGCCGTCGGCGGGGCCGCCGGGCCCACGGGGGAGACGCCGGCCTGCACCAGCTGGGCGGCGCTGCGCTGGGCCTCGTCCTCGACCGCGGGGGAGCAGGTCCCGAGCTCGAGGGAGCGCTGGGGGGGCGAGGATGCGGGGGGGGGGGGGGCGAGGATGCGCTCGACGCGGGCGCACAGCGCCGGCCAGTCCTCGCGCGGCAGGGCGAAGTGACGGCCGAGGTTGCGCAGGGTGCGCTGGCGCACCCTGGAGCCGCAGCGGACGGAGCGGACGAGGCGGTGGGTGAAGTGGGGCTCCTGGCCCCTGGCGCGGGGGCGAGTGGGGGTCCGGCGGACGAACAGGCTCCGATGGGAGCAGGCCCTGGGACGGGAGTCAGGGAATTGCAAGTTGTTGTGGCACTGCATTTGGGGTTTCAGGAGGCTGGCCATTGAAAACCAATGACTTGCAGCGCAAAACACGCCGAATTCGGCCAAAATCGCTCCTCGCTTGGCGAACTTGGGCTAAGGTCGGGCATCTGATCTTAATTCGCAAACTCTGTCGGTTTGCGGTGGTGACGGAACGGATGTAATTGACGCGGACATCGCGGGCGGTTCGGACGAGCGGTTGCAGGCGCCGTCTTCCCGAGGCTCGGCAGAACGCCGCCGACGCCTACGCTCGCATAGAGCAGGACAAGGTGCTAGTGCGGATCGCGATTCGCGAGGTCAACGCCGCCGTTGCGCAAGACCACGTCAGTGGCCTAAGTGCCGGGGATGCATGTCATGGCGTGGGAAACGCTGTTTGTTGCTCGTAGATGTCGACCGCCTTCCACAGCCGCTTGTCCTTGTACTCCCGATAGCGATCCGGGTCGGCATCCGGATTGACGCTCGGCATCTGTGCGTTCACGGATGTCCGCCACGACTGCAGCTTGGCAAGCAACTCTCGAGCCTCGTCCGGCATCGCTGCGGCGATGTCGTTGCGCTCCCCGATGTCCTCGCGCAGGTCGTAGAGTTCGGTGTGGCCGTCCTCGTAGAACTCGATCAGTTTGAACGGCCCCTCTCTGACGGCGCCGTAGGGTGTGCACGTGATGATTGGCGTATGTGCGTTGTAGTGCGGGTAGTGCCAATAAATGGGTCCCCGGCGAAACTCTCTGTCTCCCTTGAGCAGCGGTGTCAGGCTCCTGCCATCGACTTCCTCCGCTGCGGCCAGCCCCGCGATGTCGAGGATCGTCGGGAACAGATCGACGCTGCTGACGGGCTCCTGTAGAACCAGTCCCTCGGGCTGTCCGGGCCACATCACGACCAACGGGACGCGGACCCCACCTTCCCAGGCCGTGCTCTTCTCTCCTCGGAGCGGAAGGTTGGATGTGATACGGCCATTCTTCGAGAGCCCGCCGTTGTCGGAGAAGAAGATGATGGCGGTTCGTTCCGCTATACCCAGTCGCTCCAGCTTCGCCACCACGGCGCCGACGCTCTGGTCCAGCCCTTCGACCATGGCCGCATATTCGGGGTTCTTCTGTGAGTCGCTCGGTCGCTTCCCGCGGTACTTCTCGACGACTTTTGGCTTGCCTTCAATCCGCGTGTGGACCGCATAGTGCGAGAGGTACAGAAAGAACGGCTGGTCGGCGTGGCGATCGAGGAAGGCCGTGGCCTCGCGCGTGAGTCGATCCGTGAGGTATTCGCCAGGCTGCACGTTCGGGAACGGGCGCCAGCCGAGCCGCTCGATCTTCTCCACGGGCCAGTACGGCGGGAACATGCTCGAGTGCGACCCCGAATGGCTTCCGCCGATGCTGAAGTCGAAGCCGTGGTCTTCCGGCCACCATCCCTTCTGCCCAAGATGCCACTTCCCGATCGCGGCAGTTGCATACCCGGCTGCGGACAGCGTCTCGGCGATCGTCGTCTCCGCATGACGGAGGTAGTTGGTCCACTTCGGAATCCCGAGTTTCGCGCCCGGCGGGGTTCTGCCCGGTATCCAGTCAGTGACGTGTGTTGAGGCGGGGTACTTGCCAGTGAGGATGCTGGCACGTGTCGGAGAGCATGAGTTGCCCGCTGCATAGGCGTCCGTGAAGCGCGCACCTCGGACAGCCAGGCTGTCGATGTTGGGCGTCTCGTAGTAGGTGCTCCCGTAGCTTCCTAGGTCCCGCCAGCCTAGGTCGTCCGCCAGGACCAAAACGAAGTTGGTTTTCTCGGCAGCGGGCAGGATGGCGACCACAGAGGCCACCAAGGCGAGTCGGGCGAGGGCCGCCGTGCGGCTATTGCGCATCATGGCTCGATCTCTTCGCGCCAAGCATAGGCCATCGTGTTTGCCTGGAAAAGAAGGCTAGTCCTGGATGCCGCCCGACAATCGGGCTCCAGCCGTTGCGCTGCACTTGGGGCTGGACGCTGATTCCCGCGTTCATCAGTGGCGTCGCCTGTTGCGACTCGTGCCGCACTCTGTCGTGACAGTCTGACGTTGAACCCAGCACGCCCTAGCGTGGGATTCGTTGTGCACGGAACCGCCTAGGCATCACTGGTCTGGGCAACGCACAAAGTAAAACGGCCCCGCCGTGACCGGCGGAGCCGTGAGGGTCTGATCTAGATCCGGATCAGAAGTTGTAGCGCAGCGACAGCTGAACCTGCCGCGGGTTGGTGCTCTGCGAAGTGATCCGGTTGAAGTTGCCGCGGTTCATCCGCTCCTGGGGTAGTCCGAAGTTCACGTGGTTTGGCAGGTTGTAGAACTCCACCCTGAACTCGACACCCTGGCTCTCGCCGAAGCGAATCATCTTTGCCAGTGTCACGTCGAAGGAGACGATTCCATCGGCGTCGGTGATGTAGGCGCCGGCCGTACCGAAGGTGTAGTCCGCCGGGACGGCGAACGCGCCGGCGTTGAACCAGGCGTCCGGGTCCTTCGGTCCGGAGTTCGGATTGCCCACAAGGTTTGGACGCTGCCGCGACCGGCCTGTGTTTGCGATGTCCTGGCCAAGCTGGATGTTGAGCGGCGGTCCGGTCTCAAGCCGCGTGATGCCCTCGAGCGACCAGCCTCCGAGCACTGCGTTGAGCCCCGGACTGATGTTGGCGCCCAGAGGCTTGCCCCGTCCGAAGGGCAGTTCATACACGTAGGAGAAGTTGAAGACCTGACGCGTATCCCAGCTGGAGCGGGAGTAGTCCAGCCTCCGGTCGAACGGGTTCTGGACCTTGACCTCGGCGAGCGAGGACTGACCGTCGAGGGCCTTCTGCCATGTGTAATTCATGTTGAACTGCAGGCCGTCCGAGAAGCGCTTCTGCAACTTCACCTGGAGGGCGTTGTAGGAACCGTTGTACTGGTTGGAGCCACCGTCCAAGTCAGCGAACGAAGGCAGCAGCCGCCTAGGCTGGACAGATCCGGGTCCCGGCGTCAGAGCGTTGTTGAACGGCGAGTAGCCGATCTGCTTCCGCGTACCCGATCCCACGTATCCGATGTCCAGCGTCATGTCGTCCAGCACCTGTCTCTGGATGAAGAAGTTCCACTGCATCGAGTACGGCGAGCGGTTTGTCGGCTGCTGCGGCCAGCCGCCGATGGCAGCCGTCGAGGAGAACGGCGGTCCCCCATCGGTGATGTTCAGGTCGATCCCTCCGCGGTTGGGGCTGAACACCTGCTGCACGGTGAAGGGCCAGAACTTGCGGAGATCCTGCAGCTCCTGCACGAATGTGGAGTTGTAGAAGATGCCGAAGCCGGCGCGAATCACCGTCTTGTCGTTGTACTGATAGGCAGCGCCCAGCCGCGGGGCGACATCGTTCCTGTCCGATCCGATCAGGGCGCGTCCCCAGCCGCCAAGGTTCGGGCTTAGCCCGACGACGCGCTCGGCATCACTGGGGATTCGTCCGTCGGCAGGAGCGGGCTGCGGATTCTCAGCCGCCCACAGCAAAGTGCCGAAATACTCGCCGGTGGTGGGCTCGCGACGCACCCAGAGGTTGCCCAGGCGGTCGGTCGTGTCGTACGGACGGCTGCCGAACTGGTACATCAGACCGAGGTTCAGCGTCAGCTTCTGGTTCACGCGCCAGTCGTCCTGGACGAAGCCGATGAGGAAGTGTCCGATCCCGTTGGTGAGCGTGTTGCCCTGGCCGCGGCGAATCTCGGTCGGATATCCGAGCAGTGCGTCGGCCATCGGGAAGCCGCTCAGCTGACCGTTGAACGAGGCGTTCCCATTCATGGGGTTCGAAGTGTTGGTGTAGAACCGCCGGTAGTGGTACTGGCCGCCGATCTTGAGGTTGTGCCTGCCGGCCACCAGCGATAGGTTGCCGCTCCACTGCCAGATCTCGTCTCCAGTCACGGTGCCGCCTGCACCGCCGCCGGCGTTGTAGGCTCCGAAGCCCATGCTGACCAGCGGTTCGCCAAAGACGTCACGCTGGTACATCTGCAGTCCGGTCTGGTCGATGAACTGGCCGCGTGTGAGCCCGCCCAGGTGCGCCCCGATGCCGGGGTTGTTTGGCTGGTTCGTCCCGAACGTGAGCTGCATGACGGTCGTTGGATTGAAGATGTGGTTCCATGTGCCGCCATAGTTGAACACGTCGAACTCCCTGTTCGCGGAGAAGTTGGGGTTGCTGTTGGGCTGGAGCCGGTCAGCGTTCTGGTTGCTGAACCGGAAGTACACCGTGTCGTTGTTGTCGATGTTGTAGTCCCAGCGCCAGTGGAGCTGGTCACGGTCGTTCGCCTGGCTTCGGTTGCCGATGAAGTTGTTCGTGTCGCCTCCGCGGTTCGGTCCGGACGGATGTGTGATCGCGATTGCCGTCGGAATCGTCTGGTTCTGGCGAGACATGGGAATGGTCGCGTTCGGGAACGCCGTCCCGGAGACCGGATCGATCAGCTGCCCGGCCATCGGCCGAGTGGCGGACGCAGCGATTCCCGAGGCGATTCGCGAGAAGTCGCCCTGCCTGAAGTCGGCGGGAGGAGTGGAGAACGTCTGCGTGCTGCCGCGACGACGTCGGAATGCCTCCCACGTGGCGTGCCAGAACATCTTGTTGTTGAGGCCCGGAATTGGGCCGCCCACCGAAGCGCCGAACTGGTTCAGGTTGAACGGCACCCGTTCCGGCGACGAGGCGATCCGAGTCCGGTTGAAGAAGAACTCGTTGGCGTCGAGCTGGGCGTTGCGGAAGTACTCGTACAGGACGCCGTGGAGTTCCGTCGTGCCCGACTTGATGACCATGTTCACGTTCGCTCCCGCCGAGCGAGCGAAGTCGGATCCAGTGTTGGTCGCGATCTTGAACTCCTGGATTGCATCCATCGGCGGTGAGATGCCAGGGGAGTTCATCATCTGCATGTTCGAGTCGATGTTGTCGAGCACGTAGTTGTTGTCCTGTGGTCGGCCGCCGTTCACGGAGTAGAGGCCGGTTCCGGACTCGCCCGTCCCTCGGGACTGACTGCGTCTCCTGGAACTCGTTCCGGGCATGAGCAGGATCAGACGGGTGAAGTTTCGCTGGTTCACAGGGAGGCGCTGTAGCGCCTCGGTGTTGACCACGTTCCCGACCGACGCTTCCTGCGTCTGCATGATCGGCGCTGCCCCCGTCACTTCGATCGTCTCGGTGACCTCACCGAGGTCCATGACGAAGTTGACCTCTAGGACATCGGACACCTGCAGCGTCACGCCGTCGCGGATCTGGGTCTTGAAGCCAGAAGCGGCGGCCATGACACTGTGGTCGCCGGGATTGAGAGGAAAGACACGGTAGTCGCCAATCTCGTTGGTTTGGACCAGACGTTCCGCACCAGTACTCAGGTTGGTCACCGTGATCTCGGCTGCGGGCACGGCCGCGCCTGTCGGATCGGTCACAGTGCCGACCAACGTCGCTTGGGACTGCGCGGAGGCACTCCCGGGAGCGAATAGCAAGATCGCCACGGCGATCGGAATCAGATTTCGCATACTCAACACAAGTTACACCTCACCAAATGGACCCCGTTCTGTGGGCCGGCAGTCCCTTCGCACGAATCACGAAGGTCCTGCAGTCCGGCTTGTGGCGGGATCCTCAACCCAAAAAAAATTCCCACAGTCGGCGTGGACATGCCCTGACGACTGAAATCCAATTCAACATTAGCAGGATGATTGCCTCGGCGCTAATCCTGTTCCAAGAGCAGGACGAGATCGGTGCGCGTGAGTCCGTGAGCATGCGGTGCGCCCCAGTCTCTTGGAAAAGGCTCGTTGGGTGCGGTGGACGCTAGGTGCCCCGCGCACCTGACACGCGTCGTCACCCGACCATTGGATGAGGTCGACCGCGACAGGGCCGCGTTCGAAGCGCGGGACTCCAACCCGGAACTTGTGCGTCAGCGCTGGGCGGCAGGTGACCGCCAGTTGTGGATCGGAGGCGGCGAACCTCGAGTCTAATCGAGCCGGCAGAGCCCGTCCCGAAGGCTGGAAAGCCGCATGTTGAGGAAGTCCGCGCTCGAAGGCAGGTTCCTGCGTGGACACAGGCTGGGCGAATTGGACGCGCGATTGAATGGCCGACGGCTCATGGGCAGCTACGGCACGATGACATGGCCCTGTGTCAGTGACCGGATCCGGGGATCTTCGGAACGGGAAGGCCGCAACGTCCAACGTGGGAGACGGGTTGCTCCACTCGCGGCTACCGAGCCCATGCGCCAGCTCCGGCGTAAGTCACTTGCTGGCCCTCGACCGACAACCGGCCCAGAGTCCGTCCATGGTGCGGGTCGCGATCCGGCCTTAAGTTGCTCGTGTGGAAGCGCTTAGGGCCTGATGCCAGCACCTTCGACGACCTCGATGTAGTCTCCAGCGGTCACATCCTCTAGGCGATCGACCGTGCCAGAGGGCCAGCGGATCTCGATCCATTCAGCCTGCTGTGCGGGGCCCAAGCCGATAAGCTCCCTTGGATCGTGGGACGAGAGGTAGCTGCCACCGCTGGTACGGAAGCGGCTGCGCTCGGCGCTGTCCGCCCTCCAGGTGAGGATGGCCCCGGCGGCGAACGGACCGCTCTTTGTTGGCACCAAGCGCAGGCCTATCCAGCCGTGACCGGCCTCCGTGTCGTTTCGCAGTAGCATCGGCGGTTCCCCGTTGTTCGAGACCAGCACGTCGCCATCGCCGTCGTTGTCGTAGTCGCCGACCGCCAGGCCGCGCGACGAATGGGGCTCATTGAAGACATCGCCGGCGCTGCCGCTGATCTTGCGGTAGTCCCCGCCTGTGTTCTCAAACAGCAGCAGTCGCATCCGGTGCGTCACGAGCGGCTTGAAGAGGCCGATCATGTCGTCGGGGTGGCCGTTCGCGAGGATCAGGTCCGGGTCGCCGTCGCTGTCGAAGTCGAAGAACTTGAGGCCCCAGCCGCTGAACAATCTGGTCTCCTTGCGCACCTCTACTGAGGCGTCGTGGAAGTCCTGGCCCTCCAGGTTCCTGTAGAGGCTGAACATCTCCTGGTCGATGTTCGACACGAAGAGGTCCTGCCAGCCGTCAGCGTCGTAGTCCGCCGCGTCGACCCCCATGCCGGACCTCGCCAGTCCGGCGTCGCTGTAGGCGACGCCCATCAGCAGCCCCTCCTCCGAGAACATCCCGTTGCCTTGGTTTACGAACAAGAAGTTCTGGATCGTGTCGTTCGCCACGAAGAGATCCAGGGACCCGTCTTGATTGATGTCCGTCGCGACGGCGCCGAAGGACTTGCTGCCGACGCTGGAGATCTCGGACTCGTCGCTGGTGTCGCGGAATGTTCCGTCCCCGTTGTTGCGGAACAGCAGGCACTTGGTGGGTCGGAACGAACGTGGGATGCAGTAGTGACGCCTGCCCGCTTCGTTGTCGCCGCAGTACTTGGACTCCTCACGGCTGTACGACACGAAGCCGGCTACGAACAGGTCCAGGTGCGAGTCGTTGTCGTAGTCGAACCAGACCGCGTTCGTGTACCAGCCCCTCGATTCGAGGCCGGCCTCCTCCGTGATGTCCGCGAAGGTGCCGTCGCCCTTGTTCCTGTACAGGATGTTGCGTCCGTAGGCGGTGACGAAGAGGTCCGTGTCGCCGTCGTGGTCGTAGTCGGCCGCGAATGCACCCATCCCGAATGTGCCGCCTTGGACTCCAGCCGCCTCCGTGACATCGGTGAACGTTCCGTCACGGTTGTTGCGGTACAGCGCGTTGGAAAGAGGCTGCTCGGGTTCGTAGAAGTCGGACGGGCCGCTGTTGACCAAGTAGATGTCCATCCATCCATCGCCGTCGAAGTCGAGGAACGCGCAGCCGGGCGAAACCGTTTCGGGCAGGTGCCGCTCCGCAGACATGGCGTTGGTGTGCGTCCAGTGGATGCCGCTGGACTCGGGGGCGACCCGGTGGAACCGGATTCCTGAGTCAGAGGCCTGAGCCAAGGACAGGTGTGGTACGAGACCCAGGCACACCAGTGCCGCACCGACCGTAAGCGACCGAAGTGCTGGATTGCGTGACCTCATTGGTGGAGATTCGAGTGGCGTGGCTGCGATGTCATTGCTCGGGCATCGAAAGGGCCCGGCCATCGTAGAGGTGGTCCACGCCCTGCAGATCCCGCTCCTGCTGTTCGGCGTTGAGTGTCGCAATGATTTCCTGCTGCTTGCGGAATAGGTCCGGACGCTTCTGCTTGGCGTAGGCGCGGGCCAGCATCACGTGGGCTGGAGCGAAGGAGGGATGTGTCTCCACAACCCGTTTGAGCAGCGTCACCGCCTCGGCCCAACTGCCGTGCGAGGTGTGGGCCTGGGCCAGGAGGTACTGGACGCCGCTGTCGCCTTGGTTCAGGGCGTAGGCAGTTTCCAGCAGGCGCAGGGCATAGTCCAGGTCGCCATCCTGTTGAACAATCCATCCGAGGAACGCATTGGCGTTGAAGTCGCCGGGGTTGATCTCCAGTTCGGCGCGAAACTCCGCTGCCGCTCGCTCGCGTCTGCCCTCGTACAGAAGGGCGACTCCGGTCTGGGAGTGAAGCATCGGAAGCCGTTGGCCTGAGGATCTCGCCCTCTCCAGAGCGGATAGGGCTCCCTTGTAGTCCTTCCTTGCGAGACGCAGGGACCCCTTGATCAGCAGGGCTTCGGGCCCTTCATCAACCGCAAGGTGTCGATCAACCAGGGTCTGGGCTTCGGTGATCTGGCCGTTGTTGATGTAGGCGGATCCCAGGGTGTACGCGGCCTGCCGGTTCGGGGGAGCGGACCGAAGGACCTTCTCGAGCGCATCGATGCCCAGCGGCAGCTTGTTGAGCTTCAGCAGGCAGAGGCCGAGCAGGTGAAGCGCTTGGTGGTTGGACGATTGCTGCTGGCAGACCCATTCGAGCTCAGTGCGAGCCTCCGGGAACCGGCCGGCCTGGAAGTATGCCAGGCCGAGGTAGTACGCAACACCGGGATGCTGCGGCGCGAGCCTGCGAGCCTTCTGAAGCCCTGGAATCGCTTCCAACGGACGGCCCTGCCGCAGGACCGCGAGCGCCAGAGTCGAAACTGCATCGACCCGGTCCGGCGCGAGCCTCACGGCCTCCTTGAATGCCGTGACTGCGCCCGCGATGTCTCCGGCCTGCTGGAGCTGAGCCCCGCGAGCCAGCGCGGCGTCCGCAGTCTGGGCCGATGCCACGGCCGGAAGCCACGCCAGGGCAAGCACGTAGGCAAGCGCGACGGTACTTCGGGGCACTGGCAACCAGCGGAGCCTTGGCTCACCGACCACTTGCGCCACGGTGGCGCGGCACATCCGCCGTTGGCTACGGCCTCCGGTCGCACCTACTCTAACGCGTTGATTGGGAGTCCGTGGACGAACGGGCGACCGTGGCGTCGTTGGCCTGATGTCCATGCATGGGCGCTTCACAGTCGCTCCTAGAATGACGGCATGGACCGCAGGCTCACCCGCCGGCAGATCCTGGCTCTGGCGGCTGCCGGTTCCGCTAGGTTGCACGGCCAAGGGGTTGCTTCGCGGGGCGTGCGTCCTCAGGCTCGGCCGCGGTCGTCGGGCCTGCCGTTCCATGCGCACCTTACGGACGTGGCGCAGACGGCCGGTCTGACCAAGCCGACCGTATATGGCTCTCCCGATGATCCGAAGTACATCCTCGAAGTGATCGGCTGCGGAGCCGCTTTCCTCGACTACGACAACGACGGCTGGCTCGACATCTTCATCCTGAACGGACGGACGCTCGATGGTGTCCCGGACGGCGCCACGAACCGGCTGTACCGCAACAACCGTGACGGGACGTTCACGGACGTGACCGACGACGCTGGGCTGACCCGCAGCGGCTGGGCCAGCGCCGTGTGCGTGGGCGACTACAGCAACAGCGGGTTCGACGACCTGTTCATCACCTACTGGGGACGGAACGTCCTCTACAGGAACAACGGCGACGGGACGTTCACGGACGTGACCGACGAAGTCGGCTTGCCCCGGGACGAGAAGCAGTGGGGATCCGGCTGCACGTTCATCGATAGCACCAGGGACGGCAACCTGGACCTGTTCGTTGCGAACTATCTCGACTTCGACTTCGATGGTGTCCCGCTTCCGGGCGAGTCCTCGGTTTGCATTTGGCAGGGGGTGGCGGTGGTCTGCGGACCAAGGGGGCTCCGTCGCGGCACGAACAGGTTCTACCGGAACAACGGCGACGGGACGTTCACGGACGCGAGCGAGGAGTCGGGCATTGCGTCGGCTAAGGACAGCTACGCGTTGACCGCCGTGGCTGCCGACTTCGACGGGGACGGCTGGCAGGACATCTTCGTGGCATGCGACTCCAGTCCGAGCCTGTTCTTCCGCAACAACCACGACGGGACGTTTGCGGAGGAAGCGCTGGAGCGTGGCTGCGCCGTTAGTGAGGACGGCGCCGAGCAGGCTGGCATGGGACTCGGGATCGGCGACTACGACCTTGACGGCCAGCTCGACCTCTTCAAGACGCACTTCGCCGATGACACGAACATCCTCTACCGGAACGATGGCGAAGGGTACTTCGATGACATGACTCTCCGCTCCGGGATCGGCGTCGAGACGCGGTACGTGGGCTGGGGCGCGGGGATCACGGACCTCGACAACGACGGGCTGCCAGATATCTTCTTTGTGACCGGCAGCGTATACCCGCAGGTAGAGCGGGAGCTGGAGCGCTATCCCGCTGCGACCCCGCGAGTGGTCTTCCGGAACTTGGGAGGAGGGAAGTTCGAGCAGCTGTTCACCGAGGCCGGTCCAGCGATTGCCGAAGCGAAGAGCAGCAGGGGATGCGCGTTCGGCGACTTCGACAACGACGGCGACGTTGACATCCTCGTGGTCAACCTCAACGAGCTCCCGTCGCTGCTCAGGAACGACGTATCGGGCGGCGGCAATTGGCTGAAGGTGAAGCTCGTGGGGACGACGTCCAACCGCAGCGCCATCGGTGCCACTGTGATTGCCACCTACGGCGACCGCACGCAGGCCCGCGTAGTGCTCAGCCAGTCGAGCTTCCATTCGGCTAGCGATTTCCGTCTCCACTTCGGTCTCGGCGGCGAGACCAGTGCGGAACTGGAGGTGCGATGGCCCTCAGGCCAGTCCGAAACGTACAAGGCGGTGGGCGCGAACGCTCTGGTCCGAATCGAGGAAGGCAAAGGCATCGTGGCCCGTGAGGAGTGGGACACGGGACATCGCCTCGACAGCTGAGAGGTTCGACCGGGCGCGAAAGGTGTCTTGGTCCGCCAGAACGGCCAAGTTGGCGAAGAACGGGGCCTAACCCGGCGAATGTCGGCCCGTCGGGCTCACCGCCGCACCTCCAATCGAAGGAAATAGGCCCTTGACCTCAGGGATTGGGTACGTGTACCGTCTCGTTAGCCTTGGGCGACTCTCGCTCGGGAGTCGACCTCAGGGCTAAGGCGACGGGCGAGGATTCAAGCGCTTGAGCGGTTGCTCTCCAACTTCATAGGACTTCATCTCACCCGCATGGTTCGTCCGGATCTGCCCAGGGCTGGGCAGGCGGACGAAGTCTGGATTTCGTCACGGAACGGAAGTTCATAGGGAGGAACCATGATTCTTCGCAAGGCCTTGCTGGTCTCGCTTTGCGTGTTCTTGAGCGCGAGCGCGGCCCTAGCCCAGGTGTCCGGCCGAATGTCGGGCACCGTCACAGATCCAACCGGCCAGGTGATTCTCGCCGCTGACGTCACCGTCACCAACACTGGCACCTCGGAGGAACGCAGTGTCCAGTCCAATGAGGCTGGCAACTTCGTGGTGGCAGCGCTGCCGCCGTCGGTGTATTCGATATCGGTACAGGCGGAGGGATTCCAGTCGTACGAGCAGACGGGCATCATCATCAGCGCCGACCAGGCTCTCGCGCTCGGCAACATCCCGCTCTCGATCGGCGCAGTGACCGAGACGGTCACGGTCCAAGCCGAGGGCGCAGCCGTCGAGACCGACTCGGCGGGGGTCAACGCATTGCTCACGAGCAACCAGATGGATGGCCTGATGCAGCGCGGGCGCGACATCGTAGCGTTGCTCACCGTTCTGCCCGGAGTTGCTCAGGTCGCGAACAGCGATGCCCTGGGAGGCAACTGGGGCTCACGCACGCCGATACTTCTCGGGCGCGAGGAACGGCTGGAACAACTTCATGCTCGACGGCATGCCCGGCAACGACATCGACGACACCACCACGTTCCACGTGTCCGTCAGCATGGACGCCATCCAGGAGGTGAGCGTTAAGTCGACGGCCTACCAGGCCGAGTACGGGCGCGTGCCGGGTGCGCAGGTCAACATCATCTCGAAGTCTGGCACCAACGAATTCCACGGGTCCGGGTACTGGTTCAAGCGCAACGAGGTGCTCAACGCGAACTCGTTCGACAACAACCGGTTTGGCTCCGACAAGCCTCCGTACCGGTTCGACACGTTCGGAGGAGTGCTCGGCGGCCCGATTCAGAAGGACAAGACGTTCTTCTTCGTGAGCCGCGAGGACTGGAGGATCCAGAAGCCGAGCCGTCGCCACCGCGCCACGGTGACTTCTCGAGCTCCGTCGAGCAGGACGGCACTCTGATCCCCATCATGGACCACATGACCGGGATGCAGTTCCCGAACAACATGGTCCCCTCGCACAGGATCCACCCGGCTGGCCAGGGAATCCTGAACTTCATGCCGAACCCCACCGACCAGGGACTCTTCGCCGACCAGGGCATCAACTACACAGAGCTGTCCCCTTCGGCGCACCCGAAGGGCCAGTGGCAGTTCAAGGTCGACTACGTGCCGACCCCGAACGACCGGATCACCTTCCGGCCGCGGTTCTGGAATGCCGACATCCAGGCCCAGCGCGAGTCCGTCGCGTTCAACGCTTTCAACGACAGCATCTTCAAGCAGGCCCACCACTACGAGTACATCAACAAGAACCTGCAGGGCATCTACAACAAGACCCTGTCTCCGACCCTCGTGAACGAGTTCCGTCTGGGTCTTGGCCTGAGTCGCGAGTCGGGAGCTCTCAACGACGACTTCATGTTGGAGAACCTGCGCAAGGACAACTATCCGGGCCTGTCGGAGCTGGGCCAGCTGTTCCCGTCGGCGAATCCGTTGAATCTCGTCCCTCGCATGACCTTCGACGGCGTCCCGAACGGACCGAGGGTCGACTACGATCGGCGCACCCCGATCGCCGCCCATGACGAGCGCATCGTTCTTTCAAACAACCTGAGTTGGTTCAAGGGTGACCATACGATCAAGGCCGGCTTCTACTGGGAGCTGAACCACGCTAGCGAAGGCCCTCGGTCGAGCAACCCTGGCCACATGGGCACATTCGAATTTCGGCGCAGCAACCTGAACCCCTTCGACTCGAACCACCCGTTCGCAACTGCGCTGTTGGGCGACTTCTACTCGTACTCCGAGTCCAGCGGCCAGACCGAGGGCCTTGCGGCCTCGTACACGGTCGAGTGGTTTGTCCAGGACACGTGGAAGATCACGCCCAAGCTGACGCTGGACGTGGGCGTGCGGTTCTCGACCTTCACCCCTTGGAGACTGCGCGAGAACGAGGGTTCGGCCTTTGCGGTAAGTCGCTACGATTCGAGCACCGCGCCACACCTGTACCAGCCCTACTTGGACTCGAGTGGCAAGCGCGTCGCCATCGACCCCTTCACGGGCACGATCTTCCCGACGCCATATATCGGAGCGACGATCCCTGGACAGGGGGAACGCCTGAACGGGCTCATAGTCGGCGACGGGTCCGCGGACTACCTGCACGGCTACCGGGAGCGGCCGGCCATCCAGCCGCAGCCGCGCCTCGGCTTCGCCTACGATCCGTTCGGCAAGGGCAAGACCGCGATCCGTGGCTCGTTCGCCGTGCAGTCGCAGGCAATTATGGGTGCCCAGGGGTCGATGTGGACCGTCACGACGTCGCCTCCCATCCTGGAGTCCCCGAACATCTACTTCGGCAGCATGAACACTTTCCTGAACGCAGGACAGGCCCTGTTCCCGCCCGGTGTGAAGTCGTTCCAGCCGGAGTTCAACCCGCCTGCCATCTACCAGTACAGCTTCGGTGTGCAGCAGGACATCGGTGCCGGTACGGTGCTGGACGTGAGCTACGTCGGCAACAGCGGCAGAAGGCTCTACGCCGTGCGCGAACTCAATCAGCTTCCTCCGGGAACACGGTTCCTTGACTCCAGCCAGGACTCGACGACGGGCGGCGTCCTGCCCATCGCGTTCCTGCGGCCCTATCGCGGGTACCAGAGCATCAACTATCAGGAGAACACGAGCTACTCGAACTACAACGCGTTGCAGCTAAGCCTGAACCGTAGGTACACCAGCAACTTCCAATACGGAATCGCCTACACCTGGTCCAAGGCGATGGGCCTGGGCGACCACGACCGAGATGCCCTGCCGCAGTTCCGCGGAGCACGGGAGTATCTCTACGGCAAGCTGGAGTTCGACCAGACGCACATGTTCGTGGCCAACTACCTCTGGAGCATCCCCAATGCCAGGGTCTTCGCGACGAACCCCGCCGCGAAGGCCGTCTTCCACCACTGGGAGATCGCTGGGATCATCACCATGGCGAGCGGATTCCCCCGAGGTATCGGCCTCAACTACACGGACGGTGTCGACCGCTGGGGCGGAGGCGACAGCCCGAGAGTCAACATGGTGGCGAACCCCATCATTTCGAACAAGACGTTCGACCGATGGTTCAACACGGAATCCGTCGCTGGACCTGGCGTCGGGGACTTCGGGAACGCTCCCAGGGACGTCTTCCGCAGCCCGGGCCTCAGCAGCTGGGACATCACGGTGTACAAGTACTTCCCGATCACCGAAAGCGCCAGGTTCCGGTTCGCGATGGAAGCCTACAACATGTTCAACCACACGCAGTTCGACAGCGTGGACGGTAACGCCCGCTTCGATGCGTCCGGTGCGCAGATCAACGGCAACTTCGGACGCGTGACATCCGCTCGGGGACCGCGTATTATGCAGGCCTCGTTGCGGTTCGAATTTTGAGCGAGGCCAGCGGATCATTCGAGAAGCCTCGCTGCCCCGGGTTCCTTCTGGGAGCCCGGGGCTTTCTGTTGCTGTCCGTCTCCGTCGCGGCCGTCGGCCAGGACACGCTTAACGAGCCGCAGTCCCGCGTCTTTCGTGCCGCCGAAGCGGCGTTCGCCAGTGCGCGCTACGACGACGCCGCGGCTGGATATGCGGAGCTCGCCACGTCGCTGCCGAACGCAGCGGAGGTCCATGCCAAGCTGGGCCTGAGCTACTTCCTCGGCCGTAAGTGCGGCCGGTCCGCTCCGGCGTTTCAGCGTGCCTTGGCGCTGCGGCCGGACTTGAAGGCGGCTCGGGTGCTGCTAGCGATCTGCCTGTCCGAACTTGGCCGTTACGCCGAGGCGTTGCCTGGACTCGAAGAGGGCTACGCCAATCCGCCCAACTACGAGGGCGTCAAGCGTCTGGCTGGACTGGAGCTTGTGCGGAGCTACTTGGGCCTGCAGCGTCACGCCGAGGCCGTCAAGGTCACCGCCGAGCTCCAGATCGCTCATCCGGACGACCCCGAGATCCTGTTCCACGCGAACCGTACATACCGCGAAGTCGCCGTCCAGGCCGCGTTCGAAATCGCGCGGGTCGCACCCGACTCCGTGTGGGGCCACCAGGCCATGGGAGAGGCCTACGAGAGCCGCCAGTACTACGACTTGGCGATTATGGAGTACCGCAAGGCTTTGGAGAAGGAGCCGGACCGCCCTGGCCTTCGCTTCCGGCTTGGCGAAGCCATGTTGGCCAAGGAGCCCGACCCGGGAGAGGCTTCGGAGGCGCTGGAGCAGTTTCAGTTGGAGCTGGCCGCCAATCCAAGCCACGCAACCGCGGCGCTGCGGATCGGTCAGATCCGCGAAGCACGTTCGGGTCCAGAGGCATCGCTGGAGTACTACGAGAGCGCCGTGCGCATGCGCCCGGACTTTGCCGGGGCAAGAATGGCGCTGGGCAAGGCGCTGCTGGAGCTCGACCGGGTCACGGAGGCGACAAGCCACCTTGAGGCCGCGGCCGAGGGAAATCCCACGGATGCAAGCATCCGTTATCAGTTGGCGCGTGCCTACCGCTTGGCCGGCGACAGGGAAGCACAGCAGCGGGAGCTGGCCGAGTACAGACGCCTGCAGTCGGAACGCCGGGAACTCGACCAACGGATTCTGCTCGGGTCCCCCCAGGAGCTAGGGGCTAGCCAACCCGAGGCGTCGCCGTAGGTCGAAGCGGAGCGCTGCGGACCACCGGCCGCCCTCTTGGGCTGGCACACAGCGGGGGTCAGAAGGTCTCGACTTCGGAGCGGGCCCTTAGTTCACGAAACCTTCGCACCGCTTCGGCGGCCAACAGATGGTTGCCCGTCTTGCGATGGATGCGTGCCAGCGCGTAGTGCGGACGGTGGTCCTCCGGGGCCAGCGCGGCAGCCCTCGTCAGTTCGCGGATCGCGGCCTCGTTCGAGGAACGTCTCTCCAGAATGAGGCCGAGCCAGTAGTGCGCCCGAGAGGATGTCTCGTCATAGCTCAGGGCCTCTCGCAGGTGCTGCTCGGCTTGGTCCAGCTTGGACTGTCGGTACAGCAACGTGCCGAGCAGCAGGGGTGGAGTGGCGGACACCTGCTCGTTCTTGCGATTGAGATCGTTGGCTTCCGCGTAATGGACCGCGGCCAGTTCGACCCGCCCCAGAGCTTCATAGCTGCGGCCGAGGAAGCTCTGGCCGTCCACGGAGTGGGGATCCAGTGAGACCGACCTTTCGAACAGGGTGGCGGCCCGTTCAAACCGCTTCGTGGTATATGCGTTCAGGCCTAGGTAGTAGTGGGCCATCGGGTCCTTGGGCGCCAGTCCGACCGAGATTTCGAAGAACGTCTCGGCCAGTTCCTCGCGGCCCATCCTCACCAAGCACAGACCCAGGGCCTTGCTGGTATTGGGGTTCCGCTCATCAAGCCTGAAGCTGCGCTGCAGGTCGACCAGCGCCTGATCGTACCGCTCCTCCCGGTAGAGGATCAGACCGCGGAGCAGCAGGTTGCGCGATGTTTCGCCATCGGCTTCGATCTGGCTCCGAAGCGCTGCTTGGGCCTCCATCAGATTCCCTGCGTCGATGAGGCTCTCGACACTCGCGGAGGGCGGAGGAGGCTGCGCTGACGCCACAGCCGAAAGGGCTGGGGCGGCCACGACGAACAAGCGGATGAGTACTCGCCACGTCGTGCGGCAAGGATTGCGTATAGCTCGAACCCCGGGACATCCCGGCCCCACGGTCATTGAGCAGCCTTCATTGCGACAGGCACAACAGCGGAATGGAAGCTCAGTTTATGACAAGCGGCTGCGGCTCCACCGCCACGTCGGGCGAATACGGGTCGTACCCGCGAAATCTTGCGAGAGGCTCTAGGCGAGGCGTCGGTCGGACACCAATAAGAAAGCCCTCGCCCCGAAGGGCGAGGGCTGGAGATGTCGCGGAAGAACCGCCTAGAACATGAACCGCAGCGCGAACTGGAAGTTGCGGTTCAGCCCGCCGCGTGTGCCGTTGATCTGGCCAAAGCCGCCGCTTCCGTGGTTGGCGTTCGGCCGGTTGAACTGCGGTGTGTTGGTCAGATTGAACGACTCGATGCGGAACTGCACCTTGGCGCTCTCCGTGATCGGGAAGTCCTTGAAGAGGGACAGGTCCAGCGTGTTGGTCGGCGGTCCGATGTTGCTGTAGTTGCCGAGCGTACCGAACGTGCCCGGCGCCGGATCCTGGAAGGCCGAGGTGTCGAACCACTCCTCCGGAGTGCGTCCGCCCGAGGGCGCGCCGTTCGGGTCCCTCCCGGAGACTGGATCCGGGCGGCGCGTGCCGCTGCAGGAGCAGATGGCGCGGTTGGTGCCGACGTTGAAGTAGTTGCCCGTCTGCAGGGTCAGGATGCCGTTGAGCTGCCAGCCGCCAAGAACGACATTGGCGCCACCGGACGTGAATGGCGACGGCAGGTGCCAAGTGCCACTGAGCACGAACCGATGCCGCACGTCGAAGCTCGCGTGCGCGTACTCCAGGGACTGATGCGGCGTGCGGTTGCCGGGGCCGCCCGATAGCGTTGTTCCCGTGTCGGCCAGCGCGTGGCCCCACGTGTATGCCGCAAGGAATCCGATTCCGTCTGAGAAGCGCTTGTCGAGCTTGGCCGTGAGCGCGTTGTACGTCGACCGGCCGTTGCTGTTCGTGAACGAGATGCCGGAGTCGACAAACTTAAACGGACGGCGCGGCAGGGTGGGCTGATTCGGGCGTGGATCGTTCACCAGCGCATTGCCGTTGTAGTTGTCGGTCAGCCGGTTGCCCTTGGAGCCGATATAGGCGACTTCGAGCACGGAGTTCCATCCGAGGTCCCGCTGGATGTTGAAGTTCCACTTGTTGACCAGCGGCCAGCGGCGCTGCGTGTACACAGAGCGGAACGAGATCGGAGCGGGAAGCGTGAAGGCGTTGACCGGGAATCCGTCCGAGAACCTGTTCACGTACGGGTTCCGGTCCGACTCCCTGACCTTGAGGAAGCGCGTCTCTTGGTTGAAGGGCACGTTCTCGCCGCGGTTCGGGTTGCCTCCCTCGTTCTCCTCGGCGCCGTAGAAGATGCCGTATCCGGCACGGATCACCGTTCCGGGCATGACCTCGTAGGCGAAGCCGATGCGGGGGGCCAGGTTGGTGCGGTCCCACTCGGTCAGGTAGGTGGAGGCAACGCCTCGCTCGATCGCGATCGACGGGTAGTCCGTCGCGAAGTTCGGCGGCAGGGGAGCTTCCTGATCCTTGCCCTTCGGGATAACGAGCGTCGGCGTGCTGTGGTCGGTGCCGAAGACATCGAGGTGCGCTTGGCGACCGAACTTCTCGCCGATCGGCGTCGTGACCTCATACCGCAGGCCGATGTTGACGGTGAGCTTCGAGCTGACCTTCCAGTCGTCCTGGATGAAGAAGGAGTAGGCGTCCTTGAACGAGGAGATGAAGTTCGCGGTCGTGATCCGCGCCCGGGTGACGTCCCCGAGCAGCCACGCGGCCATGCCGTCGCCGGTGTCCGGGATGCCGATCTGGCTGTTCTCCTCGGTCCAGAACCGCATCCTGCCGCGCGGAGAGGGGACCTGGAAGAACGGGAACCCGATTGGCCGGTACTCTGCACCGAACTTGATCGCGTGCGAGCCCTTGTTCCAGGAGACGTTCTGGATGAAGTCCCAGACGTTGCTGTACTCCTGCGTCGGCAGCCACTCCGAGCCCCCGACCGTGCTGTAGCCGCTCGGTTCTAGGCGCATCAGGCCGCCGTTGTTGGTGGTGAACGGGTTGAGGCCGCCGAATCCAAGCTCGCTGAAGGAGTCGCTGTCGGCGTTGCTCTGCACGCGCGTGGTGACCAAGCGCGTGTAGGCGATGCGGGACTCGGTGATCAGGGACGGCGACCAGATCTTCGTGTAGCTCATCATGGCCGCGCGGCTGAGGTTCTCCTCCGTCTCGCCGAGGAATCCGCCCGCGTCGAGGTGCCCTGGCAGGGGCGGCGACTGGAACTTGCTCTCGTCGATCCAGCTCAGGCTGCCGAACAGGCTGTCGTTGTCTGAGATGCGGTGGTCGACCCGTACGTCCCACTGGTGCACGTCGCGCGTCGCGGAGCGCGTCGTGAAGAAGTTCCCTCCGGGACGGGTTCCGGCAGCCGTCAGGTTCTGGTTCTCGTCCGGGTACTGGCTGATGAGCGAGGAGGCGATGGGGTCGAAACTGCTCATCGGAATCCGGTTGTTCGGGAAGGGATCGCGCACGAAGATGTTGTCGCCGACCTCGCGCTGCGTCGTCCGGTCGAAGAGTTGGCCGCGCTGGATGGCCATCCCGGTTGCGTCGGTCCCGACGATGTCGCCAGCATTCAGGATTCGCGAGAAGTCGCCGCCGGCCATGCCGGGCGCGGGCACGGTGAGCGTACTCGCCAGGCTGCCGTCGCGAATCAGCGTGCCTTGGTAGTCCGCGAACCAGAAGGTCCGGTTGCGGGCGATCGGACCGCCCACCGCCGCGCCGAACTGGTTCTGCTTGTACGGCTGCCGAGGTTTGCGGTTGCGGTTCAGCTCCCAAGGGTTGGCGTTGAGCTTCGTGTTCTGCAGGAACTCGAACAGCGTGCCGTGGATGTCGTTCGTGCCGGACTTGATGGTGACGTTGACCACGCCGCCCGCCGCGCGCCCGTACTCGGCGTTGTATCCGTTCGTGAGGATCTGCATCTCGCCGATCGCCTCGACCGACGGGCCGACCACGTACGCGGTCTGGTTGATGAAGTCGATCACGTTGACGTTGTTGTCGACGCCGTTGAGCAGGAAGTTGTTCTGCCCGTTCGAGCGCACGCCGTTGGCCGAGAATCCACCGCCGGCCGCGTCACGCGCACCCGGCTCGGCCGGCACGACCGCCGGGACCGTGCGGGCCAGGAACGCGAAGCGCCGCTGGCCGCCGAGCGGGAGTTCGCTGGTCTGGCGGTTCTCGAGCGTGCCACCCATCTGGGTGGTCTCGGTCTGCAGTGCGGGCGGTGCTGCCGAAACCTCGATAGTCTCGGTGACCTCACCGATCTCCAGGATGAAGTTCGTCTGGACGCGACCTGACGACTGCAGGATCACGCCGGTCTGGACCGACCGCTTGAAGCCGGCCGACTCGCAGGCGATCGTGTAGATCCCTGGCTTGATGAGCGGCCGGATGAAGTTGCCCGCTGCATCCGACTCGACGATGTCCTCGACGCCGGTCGATTCCTCGGTGATCGAGATCGTGGCGCCCGGAATGGCGGCGCCGGACGGATCCGTGACGACGCCAAGGATGGTGCCCATGTCTCGCTGGGCAAATGCCACGCTGGTGCAGGTGATGGCCAGCAGGACCGCCAGCCCCAGGGATACCCCCGTCTTCTTAGTAAGCAATGTGTTCCCCCTTTGGGCGTATGGCCCGTTTCAGTTCGTCTAAAAAGGCTGAGTCGCTACTGCCTCTCGCCCTGTGTACCACCGTATAGTAACGGTTCGTCCGGTCGACGCAAGCATTTGGGGCCTGCCCGGAGGCTTGTGCGTCGGCAGTGCGTCCGTATCCCACCGATGACGCTCTGGCGGTTGGGCGTCGATCGATCGTGGCGCTGCCGCTCAGGAAGCAGTTGCTGCGCGGCGTGTTGCCTGAACGCTTGCCCCGTCCGAATCATCGGCGATCTGCGGCGGCCGTGTCTCCGCGCCGATGAGCTCGGTCCTAGTCAAGGTCCTAGGACCGCCATCCACTTGTGAGAGGTCGGGCATCTTCTTGTCGTGTGCGGCCGCTCCAAGATCCTTCAAGGCACGAACCTTCGGCACGAACATGGATTCGAGCGACCCAACCGTTTCGTTGTAACGCTTCACGGTTGCCCCGAGGTTCTTACCCAATTTGCCGACGTGGTCTCCGAGCATCGCGAACCGCTCGTATAGCTCGGTGCCCACCTTGGCCATCTGCTTGGCGTTTTCCGCTAGGCGTTCCTGTCGTCGGCCGTACAGGACTGACTTCAGCAAGGCTATGAGCGTAGTCGGGGTCGTGATGAGGACGTTCTTCCGGAGGGCGTCCTCGAACAGTTCGGGTTTGACACGGGCAGCTGCGTCGTAGAGGGCTTCACTGGGCACGAACATCACCACAAAGTCTGGTGCGCTCTCGAACTGCTTCCAGTAGGCCTTGGCGGAGAGGTCGCGGATGTGCTTGCTGAATTGCCGCGCGTGCCTTTCCAGAGCCTCTCGCCTTGCGGACTCGTCTTTGGCCGCTGTGACCTCCAGATAGGCATCGAGCGGCGTCTTGGAGTCGATAACGACGGACTTGTCGCTCGGGAGATGAACGATGACGTCGGGCCTGAGCAATCCTCCGCTGGTCCGGCTGGATTCCTGCGGCACGAAGTCGACCTTCTCCGTCATGCCTGCGATTTCCAGTACTCGTTGCAGCTGATACTCGCCCCATCGGCCCCTGGTCTCGGGTCGCCGCAGCGCAGTTCCGAGGGTCTCCGTCTCCTTGCGAAGAGCCTCGTTCTGTATCTGCAGGCCCTGCACCTGTTGCGTCAGGGCACCGTAGGCCTCGCGTTGCTTGCTCTCCAGCCTCCCGACGCTCGTCCTGAAGGCCTTGAGGCTCGTTGCGATTGGATCCGACAGCGACTTGAACTGTCCAACCGCCAGTTCGCTCTTGGCATCCAGTTGCGCGTTGGCCCGCTTGAGCAGCGCATCGTTGCTCTGGTTCAGGACCCTCGTGGCGGCTGCCACAAACCTCTTGTCAATCTCGTCAAGCCGATCCGCATGGTTCCTCTGCTCGGCCAGGAGAGTCGCGCGGACGGCGGCTGTTTCCTTCTCAGACTCCCGTCTGGCTCGCTGTGCGCTCGCTAGTCGCTGTTCGGCGTGGTCGGCACGCTGCTCTGCTCTGCGTACCCCCGACCACGCCATGAAGGCGATAGCGAGGCAAGAGAGTGCAAACAATAGGGATGCGAGAACGACGGGTCCAATAGCTTCCAAGGGAACGTTCAATCCCAAAATCTTGCTTCAGTGTACCGGTTGCTGGATAGCAGAATCTGAAATTACATTGGCACAGTCAGCAATCTGTTATGAGGATGCAATCGTGGAGTGCCGCGCCGGGGCCGACTCGCAGTGTCTCGGCCCCCGTAATGCACTAGACGATACAGTTGCTGAGGTCTCCCGAGCCTGGTCGCAATACCGTGCTTGGCGAGAGGCCTGCCCTAGGCCCGCTTGCGCGGCCTCTGTGCTGTACTACGCCACGTTGCACCTTGCAGCGAGGTGGAGGGAGGACAGATGCGGCGTCGAGACGATCAACTTAGGGGCGAGACCGGTCGACGGGAGCTGCTCGCATGGTCGGCTGCCTTCGGGCCTGCTTTCCTGGCACGGCAGGGGCTCGCGGCGCGGCCCGCGGTCGCACCCCAGATGGCCGCGGCCGTGGAGCCGGTGGTGGGCATGAAGAAGTCCATCAACTTTTGGGCGTTCCCGTACCCGGACAAGTGGACCTTGCGAGAGTGTCTCCAGATCGCCAAGGATGCGGGGTTCGACGCCGTGGAGCCTAACTTCGACCTCGAGGGCGAGTTCTCGGCCGAGTCGTCCGACGACGAGATCCGCGCTATCCGTGCACTGGCGGACGAGATCGGCATCGAGATCAGTGGCGTCTGCTCGTTCCTCTTCTGGCCCTACTCCATGACGCATCCTGATCAGGACCGGCGGGCACGCGGGTTGGAACTCGCTGGCAGGATGGCCGAGGCGGCCGCGTTGCTCGGCACAGACAACCTGCTCGTTGTCCCCGGTGCTGTCTACGCGCCGTGGCTGGAGGATCCAGTACCGGTTCCGAACGATGTCTGCGAACGCTTGGCAACGGAGGCGGTGCGCGAGCTAATACCTAGGGCCGAACGGCTGGGCGTGACGATCAACATCGAGAACATCTTTGCCAATGGGTTCCTCTTCAGCCCGCAGGAGATGGCAGCGTTCGTGGATGGGTTCGAGAGCGACACCGTCAAGGTGCACTTCGACACGGGGAACATCATGCAGTACCAGTTCCCCGAGCACTGGATCCCCGTCCTTGGCAGGCGCATCAAGAACGTCCACCTGAAGGAGTGGGACAAGCGGACCCACGAGTTCAATCTGCATACCTTCCGCACCCTGCTCGACGGCACCACCAACTGGCCCGCCGTGATCAGCGAGCTGCAGCGCATCGAATACAACGGGTACCTGACGTTTGAGTACTTTCACCCGTTCGACCACTATCCCGAGGCGCTCATCTACCAGACCTCCGACGCGCTCGACAGGATCCTCGGACGCAAGGGCTGAGCCCGGCTTCGCGGGCCGCTGACCGGGCCTCTCCAGCGCAGAGCGATTGCTAGGATACGAGCGGGCGTGGGGCGGCGAACCGGTTCGCCGCCCAGAGCGCGATGCCGAAGTACAGTCCCGCCATCCAGAGCCTGATTGATGATGGGCTCTTCGAGCGGCTGCCGGCGACCTTTTCGGTCTACTCCCTGGATCGCATCAAGGATTGGGACCGCCTGTTTCCGGCCGAGCAGGGGTACTTCGAGAGACTGTTCGGCCTGCTGGCGCGCTCAACGGAAGAATCCGTTGACGAGGTGTTCTCCCCCCTACGTGCCGTCGAGGCCAAGATGGGCGTCGGCGGCCGGATGTGGCGGGGCCAGAAGTTCACGCTCGAGCACGTGGACTTCCTGCAGCGCAACCGGCACCTGAAGGAATGGCGCGACGCTGTCGCCGGCGTGTTTGCACGGGTGGACCCACTGCTGGACATCGAGGTGGAGCGTTCGGGCACGCCCCGCCTGGTCGTGGTCGTCTCGCCCTCCGAGCTCCCCATGGGGCCGGACCGGATGTGGATGCGCGTGCGCGACAGGGGCCGCCTGATTCCGCTCGGCCTCGGGGAGGACGAGTCACTCGGTGACTACCTTCCTCGACTCCTGACTGGTGCACCGCGGGCTAGCCAGCGACCGAGCGTAGCCGATCTGTACGCTCAGCAGAGGGCCCAGCACTTCACCCAGACGTGGATTGTGGAGGCCGACGACCCGATCCTGCGCCTCGCGCAGAGCTTCGAGGGCTGGGTTGGGCTCAGCTACGAGCGGCTGGAGGAATTGCGTCGCGTTCTGATGCGTGAGGTCAACGACATGGTGACCAGCGACAAGATCCCCGGTCCGCGCCAGCTCGGGGAGCGTTTGCAGAAGATGAACCCGGATGCGCTGCGCCGCGCCGCCGGGCGGAACTCGGTGATGCAGGACTTTCTGCACTCCGTGCTGCTCAACGGCAATGGCACCCTTCTGATCAACAACACGTTCGTCGAGTGGACGTCCCTGCAGGCGATCCGCCGGGCGCGACCCGGCGTGTTGCTTTGCTCCTTTGGCATCCGCAACAAGGTAAAGCCGTTCAGCAGCCTGCTGATCTACTCGGACCAAGAGGAGACGAGTCCGATTCCGACCCAGTCCGACATGCTGGGCTCGTACGTGGACCTCGAGGTCTTCTACCAGTACATCTGGCAGGAGTGCACCAAGTATGCCGAGTACCGCCGCAACACCGCGTACCTGTTCGTCGGTGTTGGGATGGACGCTCTGTTTGCGATCGGACCGCCGGACTTTCCGTTGCTGGCCTCTGACGGGCCATGGCAGCTGGAGGACGTGTTTCAGGGATGCGCTGACTGGCTGGGCATCGATCCGGACGCGGTCGCGTAGCCTGCGGCAAGGGGTCGCTTCCGAGCGTCCCGTACTACTCTGGTCCCATGCGCGGAGCGATCTGTTCTGCGAAGCTCCGGCTTGGTCTGGGTGCCGCCGTTCTGGCGTGCATGCTGCCGGCGCAGAGTGGCAGCACAGCCGACGGGAGGCATCTGCTGGAGCGGATCTCGGCGTCTGGCCGTCTCGACGCGGTAGGTGTGAGTTCGTCCGACCGGCTTCAGCCGATGGGTCTGCTGGTGCCAGGAGATCCACCACTGCTGGCGTTCCGATACCTCGAGGACCGGCGGCGCCACCGTTTCGGGGAGCTGGACCTGATGATGGATGATGCCGGCCACTGACCGCAGGTCGATGCGCATCGCCGTCGCCGCTCTCGCTGTGCTCGCCGTCTCGGCGTCAGCGCGCGCAGATCAGCACTTCGAGGAAGGTCTGCGTCGGCTCGATCGGGGCCAGTACGTTGAGGCGGACGAGAGCTTCCGTGCATCGGAAGATGCTCGAGCACCTACGCTGTCTGCCGTCGTGGCTGCGTCGCTGGGCAAGTGTGGTGCGGCACTTCCGACGCTTGAGGCGGCAGCGACTGGGAGCGATCCCGCCACGGCGAAGCTCGCGGGCATAGCCGCTGCTCGGTGCAGCATCGCCGAGCAGGACTTCGACGCCGCCATGGAGACCCTAGCGTCCCTGCCGAGCGAACTCGGCGGGGATCCCGACGTGCTCTACGAGACGGCACGGTTGCACCTGAAGGGCTGGAACGAGGCCGTGGCCGACATGTTTCGGTCTGCTCCGGGGTCGTTCCGCGTCAACCAGCTGTCCGCTGAGATCTTCGAGATCCAGGGCCGCTATGAGGAGGCTGTCGGCGAATACCGCAAGGCCATCGCAAAGTCACCCGGCACCCTCAACCTGCACTACCGCCTTGCACGGGCGCTACTGATGCGCTCGCACGACCCAGGTGCGCTGGAGGAGGCGCTGGTGGAGTTTCGCGCAGAGCTCGCACTGAACCCGAATGACGCCGCAGCGGAGTTTCAGGTGGCACAGATTCTGCAGGTCACAGGAAACAAGTCCGACGCGACCGAGCACTTCGAGCGAGCCGTGCACCTGGATCCGGAGTTTCCGGAAGCGCTTGTGGCCCTCGCCAGGCAGCGCGTGCGAGCGGAACGCTACGACGAGGCCATCGAGCTGCTGGAGCGGGCATTGGCGCTGCACCCCGACAGCGAGCCCGCTCACTACAACCTGATGCTGGCCTACCGCAATTCAGGCAGGCGGGACGAGGCTGCCCGGATCCAGCGGGCCCTGGAGCGTCTGCAGGCCCCGGAGGGTGACGAGTTCAGCGACTTCCTGAGGCGGATCGGTGAGACCCAGTGAAGCCTCTTCGATCGAGTGTGCTGGTTCTGCTCGCGGGTATTGGAACTGCGCCCGCGCACGACCTCGAGTTCGCGGACGTTGCGTCTGAGGCAGGCCTGAATGCGGTGTTTCCCAACGGCGGCGATGTCGTAAAGAAGTGGATCCTAGAGACCACAGGCAGCGGAGCCGCTTTCCTAGACTACGACAACGATGGGCTGCAGGACGCCTTCTTGGTTTCCGGCGACGGTGGCACCAACAGGCTTTACCGCAATGTCGATGGACAGCGGTTCGAGGATGTCACCGAGGATGTCGGCCTGAGCAGCGAAGGATGGGGGCAGGGGAGTTGCGCGGGCGACATCGACAACGACGGCTTCATCGACCTGTTCGTCACCTACTGGGGCCAGAACCGGCTCTACCGCAACCGGGAAGGCCGGCGGTTCGAGGCTGCCGAGGTCCCTGACACGGACAGCTACAGCACGGGATGCGCGTTTCTGGATGCGGATCTGGACGGGGACCTGGACCTCTACATTTCCAACTACCTGCGCTTCGGATTCGACAGCACACCGAGTCCGGGCCAGCATCCGTACTGCTTCTATCGCAACATGCCTGTGTCGTGCGGTCCGCGGGGACTGCCGTTCGCCCGGAACGAGCTGCTTCGCAACGAGGGCGATGGGACCTTCACGGACGTATCCGACGAGAGCGGCATTGCCGCTCCCAATAGGCACTATTCCCTGGGAGTCGTTACCGGAGACTTCAATCGGGACGGGAACACCGACCTGTACGTTGCCTGCGACAGATGCCCTTCAATCCTGTACATGAACCAGGGCGATGGGGTGTTCCGCGACGAGGCTATGCTGCGCGGCGCGGCCTTGGACGAGCACGGCAGGGCACTCTCCGGCATGGGTGCAGCCGCCGACGACATGGACCGCGACGGGTCGTTCGACATCTTTCGGACCAACTTCTCGGATGAGCGGTCCACCCTGTACCGCAACCGCGGCGACGGGGACTTCGACGACGCGACGGTGCCGCTCGGCGTCGGGGTGAACACACGCTACGTCGGATGGGGCTGCGTGTTCGCGGACTTGGATCTGGACGGCTGGCGGGACGTGATCCTCGTCAACGGCCACGTGTTTCCGGAGGTGGAGCAGCTTGCTGCGACCGATCTGACCTTCCGGCAGCCAGCCGTTGTCTATCGCAACTTGGGCGAAGGGCGCTTCCAGGACATATCGCACGAGGCGGGGGAGGCGGTTGCGGTTGGCCGCGCCGCCCGCGGGCTGGCTGCGGCGGACATCGACAACGACGGCCGAATCGAGTTTCTGATCAACAGCCAGAACGAACGGCCCGCTCTGCTGCGGATGACCGGAGATTCAGCACACAGCTGGATGACGCTGGATCTGGTTGGCACCTTGTCCAATCGCAGTGCGATCGGGGCGACCGTCAAAGTGCACAGCGCACACGGCACGCAGCACGGCGAAGTCCGCGGCGGTGGCAGCTATCTGTCGCAGAGCGACCTGCGCCTGCATTTCGGTCTCGCGAACGACAGGACCGCGGATGTGACGGTGCGCTGGCCGAGCGGCACGGAGCAGCGGCTGGACGGTCTCGCCGCAGGGAAGATCCACCGGATTGTGGAACCCTGTGAACCGCCGGACTGCCAGTAAGGTTGAGGAGTGCGCGGCGTCCGGTCCGGTACGATTCACGGAATGCTTCATGGCTAGGATGCATCGCCGTGCGTTCCTGGCCCTAGCCGGCACGGGTGCGGCGTTTCGGCCTGCACCACTTTGGCCCTCCGTCGAGGTGCCCGCCTCGATCCTGCTCCCGGGGCCCTGCGCGGATCTCGTTCCCTTGGTAGATCCCGAGAACGACGAGTACCCAGCGGAGGCTCACGGCAGGCGCGTCGAGAAGATGCTTGCCTCCACCCTCCTCGAGGGCCGGCTGCCTGTTGCCCCTGGGCTCAGTGCGCCGTCGCCCATGGCCGCCATGCACGAGCCATCGGGCGACGCCATGATCGGCCGGTACGGCGCCGAGGCAGTGAGCGTCGTTGACGGCTTCAGGGACTGGGTGAGGGCGCTCGGAGAGGTTCAACGCGCTTCGTTCCACGCCCTCCCGCACGACATCGTCCGCTTCGAGGTCTCGTCCTCCGGCCGGTCCGGGCTGGAGCATCGTGTTGGCCATTGGCGCATGGAGTGGCAGGACGATGCGCTGCATGGGTTCGAACCCCTCGACGAAACGCTGGTCCAGTCCAAAGCACCGCTATTTGCTGACGTTACGGGCGAGCTGTTCTCGTCGATACCGAGCTTGGAGCACCAGCTGGCGAAGGGGATTCCCTACTGGCGGTCGCGCCTCGACCCAGCCACCGGGATCGATGTCTACGGCAACCAAGGCATCGCCGTCGGTGACATCGACGGGGACGGATGGGACGAGATCTACGTTTGCCAGCCTGGCGGACTGCCCAACCGGCTCTACAGCCGCAAGCCTGACGGTCAATGGTTGGACACGACCGACGAAGCTGGCATCAGCGTGCTCGACAACACCGCGCAGGCGCTGTTCCTGGATCTCCGCAACAGCGGATTGCAGGACTTGGTGGTCCTGACATCTGGAGGACCGCTGCTGTTTCTGAACGACGGCGATGGCAGGTTCACGTTGCGCCCTGATGCGTTTCGATTCGCGAGTGGTGCCCATGGGACATTCGCGGGCATGGCGGCTGCGGACTATGACCGCGATGGGGCGATCGACATCTATCTCTGCTCGTACGTTTACTTCCAGAGCGAGGACCAGTACCGGTATCCCGTGCCGTACCACGACGCGCACAACGGCCCGCCGAACTTTCTCTTTCGCAATGCGCTGGGGCGCGACGGAAGTGGTTGCTTCGAGGACGTCACGGAAGCCTCCGGAATGGGTCACAACAATGACCGGTACAGCTTTGCAGCCGCATGGTGCGACTACGACGAGGACGGCTGGCCGGAGCTCTATGTGGCGAACGACTTCGGACGCAACAACCTCTACAAGTACGAGGACGGAGAGTTTCGCGATGTCGCTTCGCAGGCAGGCGTCGAGGACATTGGCCCGGGCATGAGCGCTGCGTGGTTCGACTACAACCGGGACGGACGCCTCGACCTCTTCGTCACGAACATGTGGACGCCTTCCGGGCAGCGCGTTAGCGCTGAGAAGGGATTCGGACCCGTCGCAGACGGGGCCTCCAAGAGAGCCTTCCACGGTCACACCAAGGGCAACTCGCTCTATCGCAACCGCGGCGACGGCGCCTTTGACTATGCCGGGGACAGCGAGGGCGTCGAGGTGGGGCGGTGGGCGTGGTCTGGGGACGGATTCGACTTCGATCTGGACGGTCAGCCCGAGATCCTCGTCACCGCGGGGATGATGACGCATTCGCCGGAGCAGGATCTGTGCAGCTTCTTCTGGCGGCAGGTTGTGGCCCACTCCCCCGCCACGCAGAGACCTGCGCCAGCCTACGAGGAGGGCTGGAACTGCCTGAACCAGCTCGTCCGGGAGGAGTACAGCTGGAACGGGAGTGAGCCAAACCTGTTCTACGCCCGGCGGGGAGGTCGCTACCGCGACTACTCGGGCGTGTCCGGCCTCGACTTGGCTGCCGATAGCCGGGCGTTTGCAGTCACAGACTTCGATGGCGATGGCCGTCCGGACCTGCTTCTGAAGAGTCGATTAGGACCACAGGTGGCGGCGTTCCGAAACGATTCGACGGGTGAGCGGCACGGCATCAGCGTCGACCTCGAGGGGGTTGCGTCGAACCGAGACGCCGTAGGGGCGATCGTGCGCTTGGAGACTGAGGACGGTGTGGCCGCACAGGTGCTGTCGGCTGGTTCGGGCTACATGTCCCAGCACTCGAAGCGGTTGCACTTTGGACTGGGAAACCACGCCGAGGCGCTCAGCCTCAGCATCCGTTGGCCATCGGGTGCCGAGCAGCGGTTCCAGCACTTGCGTGCGGGTTTCCGATACCGGATTCGCGAGGGAGACGATCGCTACGAAACCGTCCCCCATCTGGCGCGGACTGAGAGCCAGCAGCGGGCGACACCCATCGAGGGGGACAACAGTCAGGTGCTCGCTCCCACGTGGTTCGTGGAGCCAGTTCCACTGCCTGTCAAGGCTGCGGAAGGCTTCCTGATCCTTACAGACGGACCCATGGTCGGTCGTGCTCCTGCAGTGCCGTACAAGGTCGTTGACCTGCGCCAAGCGCCGACCGACCAGTTGCCCGCGTTCACGATCTTTCGGCGATACCTCTTCGACCACAGGGCGGATCTCGAACTGCCCTTGACTCTGCTCGTTGATGGTCGAAGCCGTGTCCACAAGATCTACCCATCGATACCCACCGAAGCAGACCTGAAGGCGGATCTCTCGTTGCTCAGGCAGTCAGGTCGGCGTCCTTCCGGACTGCCTTTTGCGGGGCAGTACCTGAGCAGGCCGTCTCGCAACCACTTCCGGATGGGGGCAGCGTTCGTGCACGCCGGGTTGCCAAAGATGGGCCTGCCGTTCCTGCGGGCCGCTGAGGGGCGGCAGGGCGGCAACTTCCGCGCCTCACTCGCCATCGGCCAGATTCAGATGGAGGCCGGCGACCTCGAGGCAGCGGCGACCCATCTCGAGAGAGCCCAGGCCTTGAGGCCCGACTCGCCGGAACTCTGGAACAATCTCGGTGGCCTGGCGATGGCGAGGGAGGACCACCGGACTGCACTGCAACACTTCGGGCGTGCGCTCGAACTCAATCCGGACCTGCCCTACGCCTTGATCAATGCCGCCCAGACTCACACCGCACTGGGTCAGGCTGCGGATGCGGAGAGACTGCTGCGTCGAGCGCTGGAACTCGAACCGGATGACCCGGAGGCAGCGAACAAGCTGGGCCTGGTTCTGGCGAAGCAGGGCCAGCTTGAGGAGGCTAGGGGCCTGTTCGAGCGCGCGATCGAGCACCGGCGCGACTATGCCGAGGCGATCAACAACCTAGCTGTGCTCTACCTGCAGTCCAGACAGGTGGGTGACGCGATGGCTGCGCTCAGGTACGGGATCGAACAGGTTCCTGACTTCGACACGTTCTACATGAACCTAGCTCGCATCCATGTCGAGCGAGGCGATGTCCCGAGAGCCCGGCAGGTCATGCAGAGCCTGCTCGACCGCAAGCCCGGCCATCCGGACGCCACGCGGGTGCTCGCCCAGCTCGCGCTGCGCTGACGACTGCCCAAGCGGCCAGACCACCGACCCGCTTGGTTCGGGGCTTGCCGGAGCCTCGATCAGGCCGTCAGGAAAAGTGGCTTTAGATGCCGGTCGTAGAGGTTCTCGGTAACGTTGCGGGAGATGCTCTCCTCGCACTCGCCCAGCATGTTGAGGTAGCGGTCGCCCAACTTCGCCGCGATCTTGTATCCCACGTGCAGCAGTTGACGGAAGTGCGGGTTGTAGCCCGCACAGCTCTGGTCGTGTCTTAGGGCGGCCGTGTAGTCGTCCGCGGTCCAGCCGTTCACATAGCTGGGCGTCGGAAGCTTGTCGCCATTGATGTCGATGACGGCGAGGTACGGTGCACAGAGTTCGTCCTGGGCGTCATAGGCGCGGGAATAGACCTCCTTGGCGAGGGCTAGGCCGTCGCCGCCGGCCTCGGCTAGCCCGATCAGCTCCTCCAGCCAGTTTGTGCCGGCGGTCTTGACGTGGACACCAGCGCCCGTCGCGTGGATGCCATCGCGGATCGCACCATAGATCGAGAACTTGTCCGACCCAGAGTGGACGCTCAGCTTTAGGCCCTCTGGCAGACCGTAGGCCTCCACGGCATGGCGGATCACGGCGATGTCGTCCGTGAACTCCTTCGCAAACTGCTTGGGGTCGCCTACGTAGTCGACGCCTTTGTTGAAGCGTCCGGTGAACTTCGGCGCAATGGTCTGCACTGGAATACCCTCGTCGGCGACCGCCGCGAGGATCACGAGGAGTTCCGCGGGCGTCTGCGGAGAGTCCGTCTCGTCCATCGAGACTTCCGTAATGAAGTTGCCCTCGCCCTTGGCAGCCGCAATGTGGCGGTAGATCCGCCCAGCTTCCTGCACGGCGAAGAGGAACTGGCCCGCGCACTGCTCCACTGATTCGCGGGTGGCTTGAAACGGTTCGTCAATTCCGTCGATCTCAATTGACCCAAGCAGCTCCGGATGGCCACTCACCAGACGGTCGACCGCAGACTGCTCTGGTGCCGTGCCGATGGCGTAGGCGACGTCCAGCGTGAAGAAGTCGCTGCTCTCCAGATAGCCGTCCACGGTGTCGAGGTTGATGTGGTCGGCGTCCACGTAGTACGGCTTCTCCCATCCCAGACTGCGCACGGCCTCGTCGGCGGCGTCCCGAACCGTGCCGGGTTCGGTTCCGACCGTCGTGTGCTCGCGGTGGGACTTGTTCCACGTGGGCGCAACCTCCACGCCCGCGTCGCGTGCCTGCATGCAGGCACGCAGCTGAGGCTTTGCCTGATGGGCGAATCGGTCGCCGACGCCGAAGGTGTACTTTTCGATTTCCATTCGCGTGAAGCCGATCGACAACCGCAACCTAGGCTGCGGTCGAACGGCCCGCCCATCTTATCGAACGCATTCCGGAACCACGGTGTCAGAGGCGACCGCAGGACCTGCACCAGTTGCTCCGATTCGAACCAAGTCGTTGATGAAAAGTGACTTGCAACTGTTCGCTCCAAGCGTGGGAAGGTCGCGGTCCCGGCGTGGACCGATATCCAAACGAGGACTCTTCCGGACGGATTCCCTCAGGAACCTCCACTTGCCTCAGTAGCAGGACTCCGGACTCAGGGCAGGAGGGGCAGGCTGCTCATCCAGGAAGCCCAAGCGAGGAGTGTTCAGTATCACGGAGACCGAGAATTCCAGCTGTGCAGATCATCCAGCAATCTCGCACCACAGTTCCACACGTATCGTTTCGACACGAGTGCGCACCAACGCACGGTTGACGCCCAAGCTAGCCGCGGATGCTGACGTGAGAACGGAACTTCTGGACCCCGCCGTTCGCCAGCATCTGGCGCGAGAGCTTTGTCACGCGCCACAAGAGGGTCGCGGCTGTGGTCACGAACGTAACCACGTCCCGTCTTGGCGCATCGCCCAGGGAATGGCGCTCGGCTCAGTACGATCGGCCCCAGTTGTAGGTCAAACGCATGTAGTAGTACCCGCCGTTGAACCCGAACGGCGTGGATTCGGGATATTTATTGCCAAGAAACCGGTGCGCGTCCGGGTTCATGTCCGGAAACGCATTGAGGACGTTCTGGCCACCCAGAGACACCGAGAACTGCTGGGTCAGCTCGTAGGTAACCTCCAGATCGACCAGATGCTTGCCAGAGTAGTTGCGAAGGTCCAGCCTGTCGAAGAAGTCGTCCCAGTACGAGAGGCGCGCCAGCAGCCGGAACCGACCAGTCCGGTGCCGCACGGTTAGGTTCGTCCGCAGTTCCGGCAGCGCGTTCTCGAGCAGGTGAATGCGGTCGGGGCCCGCAGTCTCTGTGTTGTACCTCTCGACACTGGTCGTTGTGCGATTGAGCAGAAAGCTGACCACAGTGCTGTCACCCAGCGCTTCCGTCGTCCACGTCGCGACCACATCGACGCCATTCGAGGCAGTGTCGAAGTCGTTGGTGAAGAACCGGAACGTTCCGAGGCCAGCGGCGCCTGTGATGCCCTCGTTCACAAGCTGGGATATCTGGGTCTGCGTGAGCTGATAATCGCCAGAGAACCAGATCCGGTCTTGGAGATTGATACGAAAGTAGTCTACGGACAGGCTGAACGGTCCTTTGTCGGCGACGAGTCCAGCTGTATAGTTGCGCGAGGTCTCGGGCTTAAGGGGCTCGCCGCCCACGGCAGCTGCGACCTCCGACGTTGGGGCGATGGATCCCGTGCTGATGTACTCACCGGTGTCCGGAACGAAGATGCCCGCGGTCACGTTGTACGCATTCTGCTGTCCTGGGGTAGGAGCACGGAACCCGCTGCTAGCGCCGCCGCGCACGGAGATCCCGCCACCTAGCTCAAAGCGTCCGGCAAGCTTGTAGTTGATGGTTGAGCCGAAATCGTCGAACCGCTCCCCGCGCAGCGCGCCACCGAGCGTGTACCGACTGTCGGAACCGCCGAGTTCCAAGTCGCCGTAAACGGCGTAGTTTCTGCGGTCCCAACTGCCGACGGTAATTGGGCTGAAGCCGTTGAAACCGTTCGAGGCACTGACGAAGCCTTGGGGGGCATAGGGCCCGGCCTCCCATGACGGGCGGTCGCCTCCGAATATCGCGAATTGTTCGTTGCGGATCTCAACGCCTCCCGCAAAGTGCAGGTTGTCCCGGAACGCACGGGAGAAATCGACGTTGAAGTTCGTCTCCTCCTGCATAGTCTTTCCCGGATTGAACCGGGTCGGCGATTCGGGTCCGAGCGAGGCATTGACCGTGTCGTAGATGAATGGCTCCATCTCGTTGATACCGAATCCGATGCTGGCATCCCAGAACCAGCCCCCTGCCAACGCTCCGCGCAGCCCTCCGACAAGTGACCAGTCGTGGACCTGCCCGCCAAACTGAGGCGTGAAGCCTCCGGGGAAGCCGGAAGCCTTGCCGGCGAATGGTTCGTGAAACGTGAAGCAGTTCGGATCGCTCAGTACGGCGTCGTACGCAGTCTGGTCAGCAATCCTAGGGCCGTCCAAGCGCACGGTCGGGCAGTTGGCGGAACCGTCCGGAATGCCGTCCGCCGCATCAAGGACATCGCCGACCAGCAGCGTCTTGCCGCCGTCCCCCGTGAACACGCCCCCGCGCGTAAGAGGGTGGCGGTAGTAGAACCCTCCCTCGACGCGTCTGCTTGCGTAGTTGGCGTGCCCGTACGCTTGGAGCGTGCCCCGGAGGAACTTCCCGAAATTGCCCCACAATTTGATGTCATCTTGGACCTCGGGGATTCCCCAGATTTGGACGGCGGGGCTCCGGACCGCCGTGTTTCCATGGGCGATCAGCTGCTGGGCATCGTGGCGCTGCACGCTACGGCTGGTCGGGCCTGTGTTTCCGTATTCGACGCTGAGGTTGGCGAATCCTCCGTCCCCCAAAGGAAGCCCGACGTTGCCCGCGAAGGTGACACTCTCGCCGTCGCCCACCCCGAAGGCCCCTGTGCGGAGCTGCAGAGCCCCTCCGCTGTCTGCATCCTTGAGCGCGAAGTTCAGGACTCCCGCGATGGCGTCGGAGCCGTACTGGGCCGACGCACCGTCCCGGAGGACCTCCGCATGATGGACGGCGATGGACGGAATGGTAGACAGGTCAGGGCCTTGAGACCCGTCGAAGACACCGCTGGAGAACCAGTGGATCACAGCAGCCCTGTGGCGGCGCTTGCCGTTGACGAGAACCAAAGTGTGGTCAGGGGCCAGATTCCTCAGCCCGGCCGGCCGCACCACGGTGGACGAATCGCTGATCGGCTGCACGTTCACGTTGAAGGAGGGAACCGAGTTCCGGAGTTGGTCGGCCAGATCCGACGTGCCTTGCTCGATGAACTCCTCGCCCCTGACAAGATCGACTGGAACTGTCGCTTCCAAGACTGTTCGGCCCTCGGCGCGCGTGCCGACTACAACGAGCTGGTCCGAAAAAGCCTCGATCTCGGTTGTGATCGTCACCGTTCCCTGCGACGAGTCGACTGTCCGCTCGGCAGGCGCGAGGCCGGGCGCGAGAACGACGACGGAATGGGGACCTGCGCCAAGACCGCAGAACGAAGTCGCCCCAGTGCGGTACGTCCGCTGCTCTTGTGGTCCGATTGACACAGCGGCGTTCGGCACGACAGCCCCGGACGGGTCGAGCACAACGATCTTCAGGCACGCCTCCTGTCCCCTCGTGGGCTGCACGGGGCCAAGTGCGAGGAAGGCGGCGAAGAGCAAGACCGCCAAGTGACGAAAAACGCTCATGACCGTATGGTATTGGATTGGATCAATTCGTGAAACGTGTGTATTTTGATCGATATATGATACAAGTTTTTTGGAAGAAAGGACTTGGAGCCCATGACCAACGAAGAGTTTCAGCGCTGGCTGGCTGGGGTGGAGCAGCTGACGGTGGCCCAGCGCGAGCGGCTGCAGCAGGTCGCCCAGGAGCAGGGGGACGAGGCGGAACGCCAGCGGGATGTCGGGCTGAGCCGTTGATCGCCGCCCTGGCCGGGAAGGGCGATGGACGACGTGAACACCGCCTGCGTCTGGTTCGTGGTGGCCTGCTGGCCGGCCATGTCGTCGCGCTGCTGGACGTGACGCGGTCGCGCCGGTGCCGCGATCGGAGGAGGCGTCGGCTGGCACGATGCTTGCTCAACCACACGGTCAGGAGGCGATCACCATGACGAGACGACCGGACGTGTACACGACACTCGGCCACGAATGCGGATGTTGCGGGCATCGGCACCGGACCGTGCAGGAAGCCAGGCGGTGCGTGAAGGATTACCAGCGGCGCGAGTTCTCCGACCGTCGCGTGGTCGCCGTCGCGGCCGACGCGCCCTACGCGGGCGCCGGGGCCGGGGCCGGTGATGTGGCGTGACGCTTCCCACGAGTCGTCGGGCCGGGCCGGCCGCGGCCCGCTCGGAGTGGCGCGGCTCGTCGGCGAGAGCGAGCCGATGCGCGCGCTCAAGGAGCGGATTCCGCGGGTGGCGGCCTCGCCGTTCCCGGTTGTCATCGAGGGCGAGTCCGGCACGGGGAAGGAACTGATCGCACGCGCCATCCACGAGGAAAGCCCCCGCAGCCGCGCCGCTTTCGTGCCGGTCAACTGCGCCGTGCTCGGCGACGACTTGTTCGAGTCCGAATTGTTCGGGCACGCCAAGGGCGCGTTCACCGGCGCCGTGCAGGAACGGTCGGGGCTGCTGGCGCTGTCGTCGCGCGGCACGGTCTTCCTGGACGAAGTCGCCGAACTGACGCCCTGTGCCCAGGCCAAGCTGCTGCGAGGGCTCCAGGACGGCGGGATCCGGCGGCTCGGCGAGAACCACACGCAACAGCTCGACCTGCGCATCGTCGCGGCCACCAACCGGCCGCTCGAAGCCGAGGCCGATGCCGGCCGGTTCCGCAAGGACCTGTTGTACCGACTCAATGTCGTTCCCGTCGCCGCGCCGCCCTTGCGCGACCGGGGGACGCATATCGGGCGGCTCGCCGACCACTGCTGGCGCGAATTCGCCGCCGCCGGCAGCCGGGCGACCCTCGCGCCCGCAACCCTGGCTGCGCTCCAGGCCCGGCCTTGGCCGGGCAACGTCCGCGAACTCCAGAACGTGCTGGCGAACCTCGCCGTCACCGGGCCGCGATTCGGGGCCATCGGACCGGACGCTCTTTCCTCCGCGAGCCGGCGCAAGGTCTCGACGGACCGGCGGCCGACGCTGGCCGAGGTGCGGGACGATCTGGAGCGCGCGATGGTGCGCGATGCGCTCGGCCGACGCACAAGCGTCGCTCGGGCCGCCGGCGAGCTGGGCATTACGCGGCAGGGGTTGTCGAAGCTGATGGCGCGGCTCCGGATCGACCGCTTCGACCCGCCCCGCGATCCGCCGGCGCAAGGACCCGCCCGGTAGGCAAGTGCGGCGCGCTGTGGCCGCTTCGGTAGCAATCGCAACGCTGAGCACCCTTCCCGGAGGGATGATTTCGCCGGGAGCGACCCCGGCGCAAGGGCGTGACGCAGAAACACCCTTTGCGCCGCAAAACCGCAGGTTTTGCCGGAGTCGCTCCCAGCACTACCCCAAGTTTGCCAAGCGAGGAGCGATTTTGGCCGAATTCGGCGTGTTGTGCGCTGCAAGTCGTTGGTTTTCAATGGCCAGCCCCCTGAAACCCCAAATGTAGTGCCCTAATAACTTACAATCCCCTGACTCCCGTCCCAGAGCCTGCTCCCATCGGAGCATGTTCGTCCGCCGGACCCCCACCCGCCCCCGCGCCAAGGGCCAGGAGCCCGACTTCACCCACCGCCTCGTCCGCTCCGTCCGCCGCCCCTGCTCGAGGAGCTGGGCCTGTTCGGTGCGCAGCGCGCCGCCGTCCTCGGCAGCCTCGTCGGCCGCATGGCCGCGCCGGCCTCCGAGCGCGCCGCGTGGCACTGGCTGCGCCAGCGACCGCCTGCTGCGCCAGCGCGACACGATCGAGACGCGTCTCCTCCAGCGCGCCGCCGACCTGTTCGACCTGCAGCCCACCGTCACCCTGCACGACCGGACCAGCACGTGCTGCGAGGGCGCGGCGGACCGGCAGCCGCTGGCCCGCCGCGGCCATTCCAGGGAGAAGCGCCACGACTGTCCGCCGCTCACGCTGGGCCTGGTGCTGGACGCCAGCGGCTTCGTGCGCCGCTCCAGGGTCCTGGCCGGCAACGTCGCCGAGGGCGGCACGCTGCAGGCCATGCCGACGGCCCTGGACGCGCCGCCCGAGGCGGTCGTCGTGCTCGACAGGGGTCTCGCCACGGAGGGAACGTCGCCTGGCTGCGCGAGCGGCGGCGCGTCTTCGACGCGAGCCGGGCGGTGGCCATCGGCACCGCCGGCGGGCAGCGCATGCTGGCCTGCGCCGCGACGGACGGGAACGGCGAGACGCGCCTGCGCTGCGCGTCCGCGCAGCGGGCGGCGCAGGAGCGGGCGATGGCGGGGCAGGCCGGCGCGCCTCGAGACGGCTCTGCAGACGCTGCACGAGGGCCTGTCGCGCAAGGGCACGACCAGGCGCGTGGAGAAGGTCTGGCAGCGCATCGGACGGCTGCAGGCCCGCCATCCGTCCGCCGCCCCGCACGACGCGATCGACGTGCAAGCGGACGACAGGGGCCGCAACGCGACGGCGGTGGCCTGGAAGCGGCAGCCGCTGGAGGGCGGCGGGGCGACCCATCCCGGGGTCCACGGCCCGCGCACCAGCAGCGTCGGCTGGGACGCCGAGCGGCTGTGGCGCACCTATGTGACGCGGACCGACCTGGAGGCCGTCCTCCGCTCCCTCGGGAGCGCACTGGGACCGCGCCCGATCCACCACCGCAGGCCCGCGCGCGGCGCGGGCCACCTGTGCCTGTCGGTGCTCGCCTGCCAGCTGGTCCCGGTGGTCCGGCAGCGCCTGCGGGCGGGCGGGGAGACGGCCCGCTGGACGACGCTGCGCCGTCGCCTGGCGGGCCAGCAGCGGGTCACCGCGGTCTTCCGCCAGGCGGACGGACGCATGCTGCACGCGCGCAAGGCGACGCGGGCCGAGTCCTGGCAGCGGGTGATCCACGAGCGGCTGGGCGTGGACGCCTCGCCGGGCGGGGTCCGCAAGCTGGTCGTCCAGCCCAGACGACGAAGGAAACATGCACGGAATGCAGTGCCACACGCCTGATTCCACGACCGCAATGTGCTCATTGCAAACGACTTATGAAATGGGGTGGCAAACTTGGGCTACGCCCGGCGCATCGTCCGTCTGGTCGCGTGCCGAGGGCGCCATCGAGCCAGCAACGGCAGGCGGTTCCTGTGCGCCGATGTCTCCGGCCGGGTGTGATTCCAGTGGTGATTGGAACACCAGGATGCGGTAACGCGCGGAGACGGCGGAACTCACGGCAGAGGCGTCCTGAACGGTCGACAGATTGGCGCAGGTGTCTGGTCTACACGCCGTCGCGACGACGACGTAGCCAGATTGCATTCAAGGCCTGCCCCTGATATGGCAAGGACAGCCACGAACTCGCAGGGCAGTGCCCAACCGCTTCCGCCTAGGAAGCCGAGGCTGCTACCACCTTACGTTGCTCGTACTCGTCTGACGTCGGGTCACCCACCCGATGCAAGGCCCGGCACTCGCCGGGAAAACGGTGGGACCCTGCGAAAAGAGTACCAGCAGAGTTCATGGCTGATGGCCCGGCGACCCAGTCGTTGCCAGGTGGCGTCACGACCAGCGTTGTCCAGGCGATGCAGCCACCTTGGGCAATCGTGGCTTCCCAAGTTACAGAGGGGAGCAAAAGTCTTTTCCAACAGATCCCGGAAGATCGCGGAATAGTCGCTTGTATATTTTTCTATAACTGTCCCATGGATTGTTTCCACTGAAAGAACTTCATATCCGCATCAAAATCTGAGAACTATGAGACTCGAAAGATCGTCATTGTCCTGTATCATGTTCTGCATTCTATCCCTGTTTCTGCGTCCATTTGTAACGTCAGAACTCGTACTGTCAGGTCTTGGACTCTGCGGTGCGGTCAAGGCGGATTCGGAGCTCTTGAAGACCGCCCTCGCAGCGGTCGACCGCCCAAGCTCGGCCCCGAGATCCTCGCATGGATTCTCCGTGCCGTCACGGACCCCAATCCCAGCCAGTTGCGCTTCCAATTCGCCTGTTGGACCGCGGTCCGCGTGCGTCAGGCCGTTCTCGAGCGCTTCGGTGTCAGCGTCAGTGTGTGGACAGTCCGCCGAGCTATGAGGCGATGGGGCCTGACCCCCAGAAGCCCAGGTTCCGCTCCCACTGCCGCAACGAAAGGCACGTAGCGCATTGGATTGGCAGGACTTTCCCGGAATTGAAGAAGATGGCGGAGGCGCATGGAGAGACCATTCTGTTCGCCGACGAAGCCGGCATGGCTGCCGACTGCCACGGGGGCCGCACTAGGGCCCGCCGGGGCGAGACTCCCGTGCTGCAGGACACCGGCAGGAAGTTCCGAGTGCACATGCTGGGTGCCATCGACACGTCAGGAAACCTGATCTGCAGGACGCATGTCGGCAGCACGACCGCCGAGGTGTTCGTGACCTTCCTGCAGCAATGGCTCGAGGAGAGCAGCGGGAAGATCCACTTGGTGGTGGACAATCCGAGCATGCACAAGGCGGGAAGGGTGCAGCAATTCCCAGGCAGTGATGGGGCGAGAGATCGAATGGACATACATTGCCTGCCCACATGCTCTCCTGATCTGAACCCGATCGAGAAGATTTGGGGGCACGTGAAGCGGGAAGTGGGACAGAAGACATTCAAGAACATGGAAGAGATGCACAAACTGCCGCTCGGCGCATTTGAGGCATTGAAGTCGACGCCTGCCCTCATCCAATCGTTCTTCCACTGCAAGGAATGCTGCTACACTATCGCCTGATCGGCGGAAAAGACTTTTGCACCCCTCTGTAACTGGGTACGAGGTGTAGAGGGCCTGCCAACTGCTTGAAAAAGCGGCGATCTCGTGGCTGCACGGAAGTTGGTTCGACTGACGTCTGGGCGCATGGTTGCCTCCACGCTTGCGATTCTGTGACCGGGTCGGATGCACTGACGTTGGCCGAATGGGGCCATTCCTTGTTCGGCTTCCCGGGACGCGTCGGGCCATCCGAACCGAGCTGAATGTCGAGGCGTCGCGTAGCGGTCTCCACCCGTCGGGTGCGGTTGCCCCCGCACACCTTGCGGATGACCACCGCGGGTCGGATGGCCTGTTGGCCCGCCAGTTGGTGGCGTCGATCGACGGGTCGTACAGGAACAGGAGCACGGCGGGGAATTCGGCTGCGAGATGATTGGCGAAGCGCTCGGTATCGGGGACCGGCGGCGCGTCGTCGATCAGGCGGCCGAGTCGGGCTTGGAGTCGGCCGCGGATGGAGGCGAGCCCGTGTTGGCTCAACTGGCCGGCGTTGCATCGGTCTCGGGCGGCGAGGCCGGCCTTCAGCACCGCCTTGACCTGCTGGCCCCAGGGACTCTCGGGGTGGACCTGCTGCAGCGTCTTGCAGCGTTGCAGGAGGTGATTGATGCAGGTCTGGGCGGGGCCCGGGTAGCGGCGATACACGACCCACCCGTCGCGGACGAGCACGCCGGCGTAGTCGGCCCCGAGCACGGTGGCCCCGTCGTCGAACCCGCGGCCGGGACAGATGGCGTAGACGGTGGTCTCTGGGGTGGTGAAGGCCCACAGCCAGTTGGGTATGGTGTCGACGCGCCAGCCGGTTTCGTCCGGGATGACGACCGGAGCGGTGCGGACCTGTTGGCAGAGTTCGTGATAGACCGGCACGCCGGCGCGGGCGGTGCGATGCAGCATCTGGACGAGGCCGCCGGCGGTGACCGACATGCCGAAGGAGTGCCGCAACACGCGAGCGACCTTCTTGAACGGGACACCGAGTTCGGTGTGCCACTCGACGGCGGCGGTGACGACATTGGGGCCGAGTTGTACCTGGGCGGCGCCGAGGGCGTCGGAGGTCTGGAGGTGGTGGCGTCCCTGCAGGCGTCGGTGACAGTGGGCGCAGTGGCTGACCTCGATGTCGAAGCGTCGCACGAGGGGCTGCACCTTGGGGAGGTCTTCCTGATACTGCGCGTCGATGCGGCTCACTTCGACGGCGCCGCCGCAGTGTGGACACGCCTTCGGGACCGGTGCGGCGTGGACCTCGTCGACCTTCGGCGGGCAGGGATCGGGAGCCTTGGGGGCTGTATCGCACCCCGGGGCGTCGGCCGGGCGGCTTGCCGGACCCCTGGGGCCTGTCCTTGGCGAAGGGCGCCGCCTGCCGTTTGCCGGCTCGCCGGGCCTCAGTGAGTTGCTTCTCGAGGTCTTCGCTGCGCCGCTTCCACTGGTCTCGCTCTTGGGTGATACGGTCGAGGTCGTCGGTCAGCTTGGTGTTGTCTCGCTGAAGCTCCTTGATGCGCTTGTCCCGCGAATCGCGTTCTTGCCGGGGCGCCTTCCGACCGCTCTCGCCGGGCATACTCTACGTATCGGCACCTGCGACGCCGACCTGCACACCACTTCACGAATTTTCTCGATCGACCCGGTAAACAAAGACGATTGGGGCTTCAGCGGCGACTCGCCTACGTCTCCAAGCAGCGTGGCCCGTGCCGATGGGCTTTTCGATGGCGACTACGGGGACGATTCTGGTCGCTACGCGAGAGACGGCGAGTCCGACGACAGCCGTTTCATCCCAACGTCCGCGGCGAATGAGGATTACCACCACTACTGGCGAGACGGCCGGTACGACAAGGAAGGATGCGACGGATACGAGACGGCTGCACAGCGAAGGGGAGATCCGGCCGCGGCAACGGTACGAAGTGCCGCCAGGCGGTGGGGTGGCGGGGCACGAACACCGTACAACTGCGGGAATCGATCCGAATTGTGGCGCGGGCCGACGGCGGGAGCCGAGCAGATTATCTTCACGTGTCAAACAGCGTGCGCGTACATTAACGACGATCCTGAGGGCCAGGCGGCGCGCCACTACTGCAACGTGTTCATTCCGGCGTATGATCACATCGGCGGCGGCCCCCATCGGCGCAACTGTGTGCCATGTGATGCCGTCCCGCGAAACTGAGTCGAGGTGCCGCGGCCCCGACCCCGACGCGGTACCGTCTCAATGGCGGCGCCAAGTCCTTGTGCAGCAGCGCCCGCCGTGTGCGGCACGACGTGATTCTGCGGACCGGACAACGGGAGCACACGGCGTCCGCGTTGCCGTTCCGTATGTCAAGGGCAATCGCCGACCGCATGCGCTCTGGATCTCGCTGGCCGTCGCCGCCTTGCCGTGCGAGATCGGCGTGAGGATCTCCAGCACGTCGGCCGAGCTGCGACCTCCGAGGCGGGCCGGGTGCCGATGCGGGGAAGGCGTAGCGCCCCAAGCTCCGCCACCAGTTTGGCGACGCCGCCGGCCGCGCCAGCCGCCATCCTTCACCTCAAGCGGGGCGACGCCGAGGCCGCCTGAGCCAGCGCCCTCCGGTGGCGGTAGGGCGAACTCCGGGCACGGCGGGTCACGCCGCGAGGCCGGTCGGCGCCAGGGATGCTCCCTCCGTCGGCGACCTTCGCCCCTCTCACACGTGCCCGCGTCGCAGTCACGATGAAGCCAAGGTCGTCATGACTCGGCACCGACCTAGCTCGGCCCGCATCCGCGACGGGAGACCAGCACCGATGAGCCACCGCCGCCCCGCGCAGCCGGCCGGTCCAACCGTCGATCCCCAAACGTGCGTTGGCCTTGCGTCAACCCGCGAAACGCGCTACGATCCAGCTAGGACGAGGTTCGCTTTTGGCTAGTGCGATCGGCACCGAGATCGCCGAGTGGCTCAAGCAGATCCGAGTGAGTTGGCTCGGCGAACTTCGTCACCCGCTTGCCCCAAGGCGCCGGTTCGGCTTCGCCGCATCTGGTGCCGCCGTATTTGCACTGTACCACGCCACGCCGTTGGCGACGTCCGACCTGCTCACGCAGCAGTCGATACAGACGTTGGCCAACATCATCACGGCCAGCTTTGCTGGATTTCTACTACCTCCTCAATGCAGTTTTGCTCGTGGGCACAGGAGTGCTGGTAGCTTGGCGCCCGCGCAAATCTGGACCCATCAGGCTGTTCTTCGATGGTATACTGCTGCCAACCGGGGTGGCGGCGCTCTTGGGGCTAGGCGGATGAGCAGGACAACGACGCGGTTACCCGTGGCGGGAATTCTCCTGCTGACATTGACAGCCGGAGTTCATGCCCAACAACAACGACATGCCGCGGAAGCGCCCGCCGATGCTCAACCATCCGTCGAGGAGGCGCCCGCCGAACCGACCGCCGTGGTTGAACCGACCGCCGTGGTCGCTGTTGAAGACATAGGGTCCATCGGCCTCTTCAGACGCCTGTCATTGACCCTTCAACTGATTCTCACACCCACTGCGTTGGCGAACAATGTCGCCCCTCTGAATGCCTACGATAAGGAAACGATTTGTGAAGTGAGTTTTCGGCGCGCGGCCCTAGAAGGTGTCAGTCTCTGGGGACCGTCGGCCATCGTGCGGGAAGATAGAGGCGACTGGCAGGCAACGTACTATACCAGCATCGAAGATGCCTACGCTGTCGTCGACCAGGACGACATTTGCCATAGCGATGACGCGCCGTATGTCGCCACAACATTCCCGGTCCGCAATCGGCAACCGGATCTTGAGTTGCTCATGATGGATGCGGCGCGCAACTTGCCCGACTGGAGCAAGCCTGCTCCCGCTACCGCTCTACCGGAAGACAGATGACACCGATTTCTCCCTCGCGTCAGACAGAAGGCCTGCGTCGTCAACACTGGAGTTCTTCCTGGGCGACGCACCCGGCGGAAAACGCCGCGCCTGTGAGAACACGAACGTGAATGACGTGCCCAACCAAACCGGCCTGTCCGATGATCAGAAGGACATTCTGAAGGCAATCGCCTTTTCCGTACAATACCCGAATCAATCGTGCGGTCTTGATGCAATCCGTAAAGCCTCTCGCAACTCAAGGGCGGCAAGCTAACCCATACTCTCTGGGTGCTGGGACAGAAGGGCCTTGTGGAATTCCACGAACAGCAATCAGATCCAACACCGGAGTTCCGCTTGACCGACGAGGGCTGGAAGGCAGTCGGCCCACTGTTGTAGGCGGTCGGACAGCCAAGGGTGGGTCACGCGCGTCAGCGGATCTGGCATACCGGCGGGATCCGCCGGGACTGTGAATAGACTGGTTCCATCCCAACCGCAGCGTCCTTCGTCAACACCGTCGGCCGCTGAATGAGGTCCGTGCTTTGGCGTGCCTCTTCGGCGACCAACCGGAGGTCTGTGTCCACCAGCGGACAGGAGCAAGTCGTGGGCGAGATAGTCTGCGCCAAGCACTGCGGCCCAGCGGTTGGTGCTAGGGTGGTCCTATGTCGGTTGAATCGCCGACCGCGGACTGAATCTCTCTGCCAGCCGTTTCAGGTTCTACCAGCCGTGTTCTGCCGCGTTCAGGTCCGTTTAGCCTGAAGTTCTGACCTGTTTTTCCTGCTCAGCGATCTGTAGAATATTGATTCCATTGCAGTTGGATACCACAGAGAGGGATTTTCGCTTTACATATTGCAGGCACTAGAATGCTTTCCTCGAGTCCCGACCCGCTCGGCGAAACTATCCTTTCAACAAACACTTGCGTCCCAATTTGTTCTCTGAAGGACTAGTTCTTGCAGGCACTGTCGGTCCCTGCCATGCACATCGCCGTCATCAAGTCCGTCCAGAACGGCCGCGTCCACCACTCCAAGCTCCTGCGCTCCTCCTTCCGGGACGATCAGGGCCGTGTCCAGAAACGCACCCTCGCCAACCTCTCCCACCTCCCCGACACAGCGATCGACCTGCTCCGCGCCCATCTCGCCGGCTGCCCCCTGGTCGACCCCGCCGCAGCCTTCGCCCTCGTCCGCTCGCGCTCCCACGGCTCCGTCCGGGCCGTGCTCGAGGCCTGCCGCCGCCTCGGCCTCGCCCAGCTCGTCGGCTCCCGCCCCTCTCCGCAGCGCGCCCTCGTCGCGGCCCGCATCCTCCAGCCCCACTCCAGGCTCGCCACCGCCCGCTGGTGGCACGCCACCACCCTGCCCGACCACTTCGATGTCCGCGGCACCGTGGCCGAGGATCCCCACGCGGCCATGGACTGGCTCCTGCAGCGCCAGCGCTTCGGCTTCGAGCGGTCGAGCGAGCTGTTGTCGGCCTTGTCCGGTGTGCGGGTCGAGACCAAGCAGGTCGAGTGCACCGCCAAAGCCCTGGGGCGGCAGATTGCCGACGACGAACGGGCGGTGCTCGATCCGGCGACGCCGCCTCCCGCGCCGACGATGTACGTCGGGATGGACGGCACCGGCTTTCCGATGCGCTCGTCGGAGGTCATCGGGCGGGGCGGCAAGCAGCCCGATGGTACGGCCAAGACCCGGGAGGGCAAGCTCGCCACCGTGTGGCCGGCCGAAGGGCGCGACCCGGTGGGCCGGCCGGTGCGCGACCCCGGGTCGGTGAGCGACAACGCCGCGGTCGAGAGCGTGGCGAGTCCGGACACCGACTCGGAGCCCTCCGCCTTCGCGCAGCGCGTGTATCGTGAGGCGCAGCGGCGAGGCTTCACCAGCGCAGCCCGCCCCGTCGTCATCGGCGACGGGGCCCACTGGATCTGGAATCTGGCCGCCGAACAATTCCCCGGCGCCGTCGAGATCGTCGACATCTACCACGCCAAGCAGCACCTGCACGACGTGGCCAAGGCCCGGGAGGACGAGTTGGACACCGGGCGGCTCCGGGCCCTCGTCCGTGCCCTGCGCGCCGCACGCTCGATGCCGAGGCCCTGGGCTGCCTCCGCTACGTGGTCAGGAACCGCCACCGGATGCGCTATCCTCAGTTCCGCGCCCAAGGCCTGTGTGTCTCCTCGGGGGTCGTCGAGGCCGGATGCAAACAGCTCGGCGCCCGCCTCAAGCGCGCCGGCATGCGCTGGACCGTGGACGGCGCCAACGCCATCATCCCTCTCCACTGCTGTGTGCTCAGCGGGTGATACGAGGACTTCTGGGAGCGACGAGCCAAGAAAGCCGCATGACTCAGATCACATTCCTGACGTGCACCCAGTCGACAGATTCGGTTCGATCTGAGTGATGGAATGTCGTAGACTTCACGGCATGGCAATGGGCAAGAAGCCGGCGGCTCGACCGCCGCCGCCGATGTGGGTGACGGCAGCGGACCTTCCGAAGAGCGCGGGGCACCCCTTCTTCGAACGGCTGAATCGGATCCTGGGGAAATCCGGGTTCGACGCTTTCGTGGAGGGGTTGTGTGCGGTCTTCTACACGGAGCGGATGGGTCGTCCGAGTCTGCGCCCGGACGGTATTTCCGGCTTCTGTTCATCGGGTATTTCGAGGGTCTGTCATCGGAGCGCGCGATTGCGTGGCGGGTCGCGGATTTGCTGAGCCTGCGGGCTTTTCTGGATCTGGACGTGACGGAGGAGACGCCGAACCACTTCATCGACGTGGAGACGCACGCGGCGGTGTTCACGTGGGTGCTGGAGCGGTTGTCGGAAGCGGGTCTGGTGACGGGGAAGACGATCGGCGTGGATGCGACGACGCTGGAAGCGAACGCGGCGATGCGGAGCATCAAGCGTCGGGATACGGGTGAATCGTACGACGCGTTCGTTCGCGGGTTGGCGGAGGCATCTGGCGTTGCGACGCCGACGCGGGCGGAGTTGGCGCGATTCGACCGTTCGCGGAAGGGCCGGAAGACATCGAATGCGGAGTGGACGTCTCCGCAGGACCCGGACGCGAAGATCGCGAAGATGAAGGACGGTCGGACCCATCTGGCCCACAAGGCGGAAAACGGGGTCGAGCTGGAGACGGGCGCGATCCTGTCGGTGACGGTTCAGGACGCGTCGGAAGGTGATACGACGACGCTGCCGGAGACGCTGACGAAGGCGGCGGAGCAGGTGGAGGCGGTGCAGCCTGACGGTGAGGGCGTCGAAGAAGTGGTGGCCGACAAGGGGTATCACAGCGACGCGACGCTGGTGGCGCTTGACGACCTTGGTGTACACTACAATCGGTGGCCCTGGTGGAGGGAGGCGAACATGGCGAAGACGGAATCACGCAAGACGGCGACGGAACGCGCCCTTGCGCCCGTGGCGCCGGGACCGGGGCTCGCGCGGCGGGACGACACGGCCGCGGCCGTTGACGTGTGCCGGCCCGCGCTCGATTCACTCGGGGTGCTACGGGACGAGCTGAACCGGATCGGCGGTGTCGTCCGGGACTGGCCCGGCGGACTGCCGTCCGTGGTCGCGGAGTCTCTACAGACCGCCGAGTTCGGGAGGCGGTGACCGGATGCGAGAAACGCTACGCGACATCATGATGACGGTCGCCGCACTCGCAGCACTGTTCGCCGCCTACCAGTCATGGACGAACGCCGGTGAGATCGGCGCCGTGCGGAAGGACCTGACGCGGGAGATCGGCGCCGTGCGGATGGACCTGACGCGGGAGATTGCCGTTGTTCAAGGCACGTTGCAGACGACGAGTGAGACCGTTATCGCACACGTCAACGCCTCCGGACTGCACGGCCCCGTAATGCTGGCGGAGAGGGAATGAGCGGGCTGGCGCCGATCACGCGACAGGAGCGGATCGACGCACAGCTAGGCGAGCGGAACACGGCCGCGCTTGAGAGTATCGCGGCGAGCCTCAAGCGAATCTAGCGGGACCTGATGATGATCGCGGACGGGGGTACCCGATCCGGATTGGGCGTTGTCCCTGGAACGGCTGACGCGGGCTGTCGAACACTCGCAAGGCGCCAAGCTCGATCCGCCGTGGGGCGAGTGAATCGGCGCCCGAACCGTCCGCGGACGTTCGTGCTAGCACGGTTGTGTCTGATTTTGTGAATCCGAGCGGGGCGGATTCGCAAAACGGCCCGGATTCATTGGGGAAATCACGAATCCTCAAGAGAACGGCGCGGACTACACGGCGGCGAGCGGCACGCTGACGCTCGAGGCGGGCGAGCCGTCCGTGACGGTCGACGTGGCGGTGCTCGATGACAGCCACGACGAGGGCGAGGAGACGCTGACGCTGACCCTGTCAAGCGCCTCGGGCGGCCGGATCTCGGACGCCGAAGCGACCGGAACCATCGAGAACGCCGACCTGATGCTGGCGCGCTTCGGGCGGGCGACGGCCGAGCAGGTGGTCACCCATATCGAGGAGCGGATGGCGGCGCCGCGACGCCGCGGCTTCCGGGCTCTACTAGCTGTTTTCTGGCCAGTTCGGACCCGTTGAGGCATCCATTTTACCAATAAAACTGGGAACCATTTGGATCTTCGCTCAGGCGCATACGGACTCCAAGGCTTTGACATCGACATATGGAACGAAGTTTCCCGTGATATCGGGGTCGATTCGACTTTCCGGGTGATGCCATTCGGCGACCTCTTGGAGGCGGTGAAGAATGGCGAGGTCGGGGCGCTCGCGTACCTCGTAGCCTTTGTCTTTTTCTGCCCACACGTCCTGTTTTTCGCAGAGCGCGGGAGTTCGCGCATCAGCGATCGCTACAGAAGGGTGCAAAAGTATTTTCCGCCGATCAGACGATAGTATAGTAGCATTCCTTGCAGTGGAAGAACGATTGGATGAGGGAAGGCGTCGACTTCAATGCCTCAAATGCACCGAGCGGCAGTTTGTGCATCGCTTCCATGTTCTTGAATGTCTTCTGTCCCACTTCCCGCTTCACGTGCCCCCAAATCTTCTCGATCGCGTTCAGATCAGGAGAGCATGTGGGCAGGCAATGCATGTCCATTCGATCTCTCGCCCCATCACTGCCCAGCAATTGCTGCACTCTTCCCGCCTTGTGCATGCTCGGATTGTCCACCACCAAGTGGATCTTCCCGCTGCTCTCCTCGAGCCATTGCTGCAGGAAGGTCACGAACACCTCGGCGGTCGTGCCACCGACATGCGTCCCGCAGATCAGGTTTCCTGACGTGTCGATGGCACCCAGCATGTTCACTCGGAACTTCTTGCCGGTGTCCTGCAACACGGCAGTCTCGCCCCAGCGGCCCCAGGTGCGGCCCCCGTGGCAGTCGGCAGCCATGCCGGCTTCGTCGGCGAACAGAATGGTCTCTCCATGCGCCTCCGCCATCTTCTTCAATTCCGCCTCCGCCATCTTCTTCAATTCCGGGAAAGTCCTGCCAATCCAATGCGCTACGTGCCTTTCGTTGCGGCAGTGGGAGCGGAACCTGGGCTTCTGGGGGTCAGGCCCCATCGCCTCATGGCTCGGCGGACTGTCCACACGCTGACACTGACACCGAAGCGCTCGAGAACGGCCTGACGCACGCGGACCGCGGTCCAACAGGCGAGTTGGAAGCGCAACTGGCTGGGATTGGGGTCCGTGACGGCACAGAGAATCCATGCGAGGATCTCGGGGCAGAGCTTGGGCGCTCGACCGCTGCGAGGGCGGTCTTCAAGAGCTCCGAATCCGCCTTGATCGCACCGCAGAGTCCAAGACCTGACAGTGCGAGTGCTGCCGTTGCAAATGGAGGCAGCAACAGGGATGGAATGCAGAACATGATACAGGACAATGGCGATCTTTCGAGTCTCGCAGTTCTCGGCCTTTGATGCGGACCTAAAGTTCTTTCAAGGGAAACAATCCATGGGACAGTTATAGAAAAATATACAAGCGACTATTCCGCGATCTGCCGGGATCTTTTGGAAAAGAATTTTGCTCCCCTCTGTACCTCCCGGGCATTCTGGAGGCGGGCTGGTGCGTCCTGGCGACGATTACGACCGTTGGCTACGGTGACGTGACGCCACGTCGCTGGTTCGGACGGTTTGTCGCCCTGATCGTCATGCTCATCGGGATCTCTCTTTTCGGCGTGGCGATCGCGCAACTGTCGGCAGGAATCCTGATGGAGGAACTCAACAGCGACATTTCCGGCCCGGAAGATCTCGACAGGCGCCTGGTCGCGACTGTCAGAGGAATCACCAGCGGGGAGGTGGCGAGGCGATACGGCGCCAGCCTAGCGGAGGTCGACCAGATCGAAGACGCCTACCTCCTGCTCAAGGCCAGAGAGGTTGATGCGGTTCTGTTCGACGCCGCGCCCCTGATGCGATACGCGGCTATGGACGGCAACCGCACGGTGACGGTCGTGGGCCCACCGATCGAGCCGCAGGTCTACGGGATCGTGTTCCCTTCCGATAGCAAGTTACGGGAGTCCGTAAACCGGGCACTCCTGAAGCGCCGGGAGTCTGGCAGGCACGACCAGGAGTGGTTCGGGTCCGCGGAGTAACAGGGACTTGGCGGGCTACAAGGCAGCTCTGCGTTGCCTTTCGTGTGATGTGCGGCCCGCCGTATCGCGGAGGGCGGTACGAGCCGCCCGCTGGCGTTTGGTGCGGGTTGTGGACCAGCCTATTCAGCACCTCTCGGGAGACGGTCTCGTGGCACCGTCTTCTCGTTCGCCCCAGAGTCAGATTCGGGAACGCCCGTTACCAGCCTGCCACCCACCAAGGAGTCTGTGACGGACTTCAGGTGCAAGTCTTGCTGTGGGAAGGGAATCTCGATGCCCTCGCGCTTGAAAGCCTCGAAGAGACTGAAGTACAGCTGGCTGGCGATAATCCGCGGAGTGGTCACCTGTTTCACGGTCCAAACACGCAGCTCGAAGTCAAGTGAACTGTCCCCGAAGCCTGTAAAGATCACGTCGTTCGTTGGATCTTCGAGAACGTCGGGATGGGACTGACCGATATCGTGCACGAGCGCTCGGACGCGCTCAGGATCGCTCCCGTAGGCAACGCCGAACGGTACGTGGATACGAACCCTGCGGTCGTTCAGCGTTATGTTGGTCACGCGCTGCTCGATGAACTCCGAGTTCGGGACGATCATGATCACGTTGTCATTCGTTCGGATTCGCGTTGCACTGGATCGGATCGTGAGGATGTCCCCTTGAAGGTTGCCTACTTCCACCCGGTCGCCAACCTTGACAGTCTGCTCGAGCAGGATGATCAAGCCGGAGACAAAGTTCTTGGCGATGGTCTGGAACCCAAGTCCCAGGCCGATTCCGAGAGCCCCTCCGAAGACCGCGAAGCTGCCCAGGTCCACACCCAGCGCATGAAGGCTGGTCAGGGCTAGAAAAACGAACAGCACATAGGCGAGCATGCGCTGCAGGGCGAACTTGACACCTTCGTCGAGCTGGGTCCGATCGAGGAGCCGAGCCCGGATCATCCTGCTTACAAGCCGTGTCGCGAACCACAGAAGGAGTGCCAGGATGGTTCCTTGGAAGGCCAGCTGCAGGATCGCTCCGTAGCTCTGGCCCGCGACGAACTGCCGCGTCCAGAGCAGCTCCGTAAGGAAACGCGAGACCACCACCAGGATCGGCACGTCCGGCGGCTGGGCCATCAGCAGGAGGATTGAGGCTGCCGCCAGGATCACGAACGCGGTCAGCCACTTCCAGATGGCACGGAGGCGTTCGGTCATCGAGCGTTTTGCAGCAATAGCTGGTTGATTGAGGTGTTCGCGCTCAAACGAAGGCACTGTTTGGTTCCCCGTTAGCTCATGATAGTCTCCCGGCCAACGTCCGGTTCGGAGGCGGATGCCTTCGAGTCGGCGATGCCCAAGGTCTGCTGAGGCTGGTTTCCGGCGAAGCAGTCAAAGGGCGGAACCGTGTAGAGGGTGCCGCAAGTGGCCATGCCGAACGTCCTGAGGATCTGTGCAACACAGTCGATGCCGTCTGCCGGCACAGAGTCGCGGCCCGCCGCACCTGCCGCGGCAGGCGCACTGGATACTCGTTGACGGCTGTGTGCAGGAGCTGGTCGTCCTGAACCTCCGTTGGGTCGACGCCGAAGGTGCAGGACCGGCCTTCTTGGGGCGACGGGACTGAATCGGTGACGGTGCGCTTGAGCGTTTTCTCCGCCGCTGGATGCATCAGGAACGGCGATCCGGATCGCCTGCATGAAGCCGCCCTAGATCGATCTTGACCAGACCCTGATCAGCTGTATGTGGACTGCAGCGGAGCAGGCACACCTGACCCCTTGACCCCTAGGATTGCCACATGGTTCGTAGTGACACGAATGGCATGAGCTCAGCGAAACATGGAATCTGACTCATTATCCCGACGCAATCTCCGGGTAGACGAGATGGTCCACCACCGCTCCTCGTTGATGTATCCTGTGCGTGCTATTCGGAGGATGCGACCGCAGCTGTAGGCATGACATCGACACAAGACCAAGTCCAGACCGCAGTTCAAACGCCGGGCCTAGGGACCGCCAGATCCACAGGGCAACTGACGCGCCGGCACTTGGTCGTGTCGGCTCCGCTGTTCATTCCGGCTACTGCCTTAGGGCTTGCCGGGGCAGTCCCCCCCAGCGACCGCATCAACGTGGCGGGCCTGGGAATAGGTGGTCGCGGCGAGCGTGACCTCGAATCCTTCCTGGCCCACGACGACGTGCAGTTCCGTGCCATCTGCGACGCGCGGAACGAGCGGCGCGAGGAGATCAAGTCCAAGGTCGACAAGCATCACGGCAACTCCGACTGCACGATGTACGACGACATGTACGACCTCTGGGCGCGGGACGACATCGACGCTGTCCTGATCGCTACCGGCGACCGGTGGCACACCCTTCTGTCGATTCTCACGGCCAAGTCTGGCAAGGACGTCTACTGCGAGAAGCCGTGCTCAATGACGATCGCGGAAAGCCGCATGCTTGCCGACACGTACCACCGGCTCGGCAGGGTCTATCAAGCTGGCACGCAGCGACGCAATGGGACCAACTTTGAGTACTGCATCAATCTTGCCCGGGACGGGTTGCTCGGCGAGATCCGCGCCCTGCATGCCAATGCGGCCCCCGGAGACCGCTACACACCGCTGACCACCCACGATTGGCTGCCGGCTGAGCCGCAGCCACCCAAAAGCGTCGTCGACTGGGATCGCTGGCTTGGGCCAGCGCCGTGGCGGCCATACAACTCGCTCTACGTAAAGAGCCGCTGGCGGGGATTCTTCGATTTCCATGGTGGCGGCATCCTCGAGTGGGGCTCGCACACGCTCGACCTCTGCCATGCCGCGGCGGGTCTCGACGAGACGGCTCCCACGCACTACAGGCCCGTGCGACCGGAAGGTCCGACCCCGTATGGAGTGGAATGCAAGTATGCGAATGGCATCGAGCTCGTGCTGCGCGACACGGGTTGGGATGGACTGGGCTCGTGCGCGGTGCGGTTCGAAGGCGACGACGGCTGGGTGCAGACCGGTGACGCGGGAATCGTGGAAGCCTCGGACAGCCTGAGCCAGTACCGCAAGAAGTTCGAGGATGCGCGTGAGGCCACGACACGGCATGTGCGCGACTTCTTGAACTGCGTGAAGTCGCGCAAGGACACGCGCGCCAACGCGCTGGCGGCGTGCCAGACGCACGTCGCGTGCCACGCGGCCTACATCGCCTACCAGGTCGGCGAGGAGTTGGAATTCGATCCGGCAACGGACACCTTCATCGGCAACGACGAGGCGAACCGGATGCGCTCGCGGGCCATGCGCGAGCCTTGGCGGCTCACGTGAGAGGGGAGGACACCATGCTGAGACGAACGCTCGTAACGATCGGAGTCCTGGCTCTGGCGGTGGGACGCCGCCTGCGCGGCCAGTCGCGTGGCGAGCTCCAGCGAATGACCGACGAACAGCTGGCTACTACTCCCCACAAGTCGGCAAAGATCATGAAGATGGGTTCCGACGAGCTCGCCAGGCTCCTGAAGGATCCCGATGCAAGTGATTTCGTCAAGGCCAAGGCGTGCCAGCGGCTGGCGGTCGTGGGCAACGAGGGTGCCGTGCCAGCGATTGCGGCGCTGCTCTCCGAGTCGACGCTGGCGCACTATGCGCGAACTGCCTTGGAACCCATGCCGGGGAAGGCAGCTGATGACGTCCTGCGGGAGGCACTCGACACCCTCGAGGGCGATCTGTTGGTTGGTGTCATCAACTCGGTGGCCTGGAGACGCGACCCGGAGGCGCTGGGTGCGCTGGCCACACTCCGCCGTAGCGACGATGCCGCTGTTTCGAACGCAGCCACGGGTGCAATCTCGAGGATTCGTCGACCCTAACCCTGGATCCGGTTGCGGACCGGACCTAGTCGCCCTGCAAGGCTTTGCGGATGGCCTTGGCGGAGTTCGCTGCCAGCTTGGCGGACGACTCCGGGGAGAAGTGGACGTTGTCCGGCCGAACGTGGGGGATGCCGGCGCTGGCGATGAACGCGTTCATGTCGTCGACCTCGATGTCGTGGCGCTGCATCACTCGTGACGCTGCTTGGTTGTACTTGGGCAAGTCAGCCGGGATGCGGCCCCCGGCCCCCTGCGGAACTGGAGTCGTAGGTCGCCACATCAAGTGGGCGCCAGTTTCCTTGAGGCGGGTCACGAGCTTGTCTAGATTGGCCTCGTAGTCTTCGAGGGTGCTGACCTGCTTGCCGATTGGCGACAGAGCCAGCTTGCCCTTGTCGTCGACGTACTTGAGGTCGTGTAGACCCCAGTTGAAGTGGATTAGGTCCCACCTGCCGTCGCCCAGCCACTGGTCGATCTGCTCTAGGCCCTTCCATGTGTGGGTGCAGTTCGTGGGCGGGCGATGGACGTTTGCAACTCCCTTTAGGGCTGCCCGTAGTGGAAGCGTGTAGCCGATCGAAATGGAATCGCCGATGACGAGCACTCGTGGGAGGCTCGGATCGTCTGTGATCGGCGCAAACACTGGCCGCTGCTGGGCTTGGGGAGCCGCTGGCGGCACAGCCGCCAGCCATAGCAGCGCTATACCGAGGAAGGGCAAGGTGGTTCGGTGCAGGTGGGAGTTCATGACGGTCTGATTGGACTGGACTGCGTTGAGATCATACGCCCCGCGACGACTGAATCGAAACACCGAAGAGACTTGATGGATCGACGACGGCTGATGCTTGCACGCAGCGTATGGCCACGTCAGCCCTCCCGATCTCCGCGTCCCAAGGTGAGACGGTGGGCCTCCCGGACTGGCTTTGGAGTCGCGGGCCCGTGCCTTATACTCAGCCCGTAATCGCTACGCCAGCCACTTCCCATTGTTTTCCGGAGCGGCGGGTAGGTTAAGGATCCGCCTACCTCACGCTTGGTCTAGCCTTCTAGAACTGGTCTGCATCCAATGAGTTCTCCGCAGGAGTCCGATTCCGCGGCATTAACTGGGCAGGATACGGAATCGGCTGGTAACGGTCGGTTCCGCAGGATCTGCTTCCGAGTGGTCTTGGTAGTCCTGGTCGTGGCGGCGGCCGCCTTTCCAGCGGACACCGGGACTGAATCGGACCAGCCGCGAAGCCTGCTTGACGACTGCCAGCCCAGACAGGGCCCTAGCCCATGTTTGCCACCCCATTTAACAAGTCCTTTGCAATGAGCACATTGCGATCGCGGAATCAGGCGTGTGGCACTGCATTCCGTGCATTTTCCTTCGTCGCCTGGGCTGGACGACCAGCTTGCGGACGCCACTAGGCGAGGCGTCCACGCCCAGCCGCTCGTGGATCGCCCGCTGCCACCCGCTGCCGACCCTCCAGGCGACGGCGCAGCGTCGTCCAGCTGGCCGTCTCCCCGCCTGCCCGCAGGCGCTGCCGGACCACCTGCACCAGCTGGCAGGCGAGCACCGACAGGCACGGGTGGCCCTCGCTGCGCCCGGGCTTGTGGTGGTGGATGGGGCGCAGTCCCAGTTCGCTCCCGAGGGAGCGGAAGACGGCCTCCAGGTCGGTCAGCCAGCACCAGGCCCAGCGTGAGCGGCGGACAGTCGTGGTGCTTCTCCTTGGAATGGCCGCGGCGGGCCAGCGGCTGCCGGTCCGCCGCGCCCTGCGGACCGGACAGGCCCAGCGGCTCGAGCAGGGGCGGACCAGGTCCAGGCAGCCGACGTCGACCCGCGGCAGGGCGGCCGCCGGGCCCACGGGGGAGACGCCGACCTGCACCAGCTGGGCGGCGCTGCGCTGGGCCTCGTCCTCGACCGCTAGGGAGCAGGCCTCGAGATCGAGGCACCGCTGGGGAGCGAGGATCTGCTCGACACGGGCGCACAGCGCCGGCCCGTCCCCGCACGGCAGGGCGAAGTGGCGGCCGAGGTTGCGCAGGGTGCGCTGGCGCACCCTGGAGCCGCAGCGGACGGAGCGGACGAGGCGCTGGGTGAAGTGGGGATCCTGGCCCCTGGCACGGGGACGGGTGGGGGTCTGGCGGACGAACAGGCTCCGATGGGAGCAGGCCCTGGGGCGGGAGTCAGGAAATTGCAAGCTGCCATGGCATTGCATTGGGGGTTTCAGGGAGGCCGGCCATTGAAAACCAACGACTTGCGGCGCAAAACACGCCGAATTCGGCCAAAATCGCTACTCGCCTGGTGAACTTGGGCTAGCAGGCCTCAGCCACTGGTGGACTGGCTTGAGCAACTGCCCGGTGTCCAGGTCGAGCCGGTACCTGAGGAGGAGCGTCGCGCAGTGCGGGACGGCGGCCGAGGCTTCGTCGTTGTCATTCCGGAGAATCTTGCAGAGCGGTTCGATCGGTCCAAGACTGTGCGGGTCGAGATCGTCTTCGACGGCCGGGAATCGAGTGCCGAACGCACGGCGCGACGGGCCGGACAGCTCATCCGGGACTATGGCCGAATGACTGTCTCGCAGCGGCTGATCTTGCGAGGTGTGAGTCCAGAAGTCATTCAGCCATTGCAGGTGAGGACGGTAGACGTCTCCAAGGACCAGGAGCGCATGGCTAGGTTTCTAATGTTCACGCCGCTGCTGCTGATCATGACCGTGTTCATCGGTGGACTGCCGATCGCGATCGACTCCACGGCTGGCGAACGAGAGCGGAAGACGCTGGAGGGTCTGCTGGCGAAGCCGGTGCCGCGCCTGGCCGTCGTGGAGGGGAAGTGGCTGGCATCGGCCACATTCTCCGCGGCCAGCCTCTTGCTCACCTGCGCACTGCTGCTAGTGGCTGTGGAGATCGCCCCGTTGGAGCGTCTGCGCGTTCGGCTCGAATTCGGGGTGCGATGATCGTGGCGGCCGTGTTGCCCTTGGTGCCGCTTGTTTCAGCTCTGCAGAGGATGGTCTCGACGATGCCCGGTCCTACAAGGAAGCCCAGTCCTATGCCTCGTTCCTGATCATGGTGCCGATGATTCCGTTGATCACCGTGACCGATCCGGCCGCCGAGCAGGCGGCGTGGAAGGCACTTGTGCTGGTGCTCGCTCAATCGGTCTTGATCCTTGATGTCGTAAAGGGTCAGTTACTCTCGGTCGGCTCGCTCACGGTCCCAGCTGTCGTGGCGATCTTGGGGAGCGCTGTGTTCCTGTCAATTACGGCATGGCTGTTCCAGAGTGACCGGATCGTGCTCGGACGGTGAAGTCCCACCAGACAAAGCGCCTACGATGGCTCCAAGTTTCCACACGCGGGCCTAGTGGAATCAGCCGAAGCGCTGGATCATCTGGATGCGGCTAGATCTCCGATGCAGCGGCCGGTCATCATTCCCGTCACGTCAGCCCTCACGCGCTGCGTGGCGTTGGGCCGGAGATGCGAGCGGAGGCGTATTCGTTGCCGTCCGTTAGACTGCATGCATGGCTGCGGAGGATAGGAAGACCATCACCTCAGATCCCGAGAACAGCGAGACCCCATTCAACGCCTTCCGTAGCTGGATCACCCCCAACCCAAGCTTCTACGTTCGCAACCACTTCGACACACCAACGGTCAATGCCGAGTCCTGGGCACTGACGGTCTCCGGCTGCTTGGAGCGGAACCTGGGGTTCTCGTGGGATGACCTCTGCGCGATGCCATCGGAGGTGGTTGTCGCAACGATGGAGTGTGCGGGGAATGGACGCTCCTTCCTGCCCGGCAACGTGCCGGGCGTCCAGTGGGGTGTTGGTGCCGTTGGTAACGCGGAATGGTCGGGCATTCGTGTATCGACGCTGCTCGAGCGTGCCGGTCCAACCGCCGATGCACTGGAAGTAGTCTTCGAGGGAGCGGATCGCGGCACGGAGCCTGAGGCCGATGGTGATGTCCGATTCGCCCGCAGTTTGCCACTCGACCTCGCCCTGCACCCTGAAACGCTGATTGCCCTCCGCATGAACGGGGAATTGCTGACACCCGAGCACGGATTTCCGGCCCGTTTGGTCGTGCCGGGTTGGTACGGCGTCGCTTCGGTCAAGTGGCTTCAGTCCATCCGCGTGGTGGACGAGCCGTTTCAGGGCTTCTTCCAGACCACCAAGTACACCGTCAAGCGCAACAGCGCCCGTGGCGTAAAGGACGAAGTCGTCGGCATTATGCTCCCCAAATCGGAGATCATCCACCCGCGCCCCGGAGATGCCCTCGACTCCAAGGTCCAGTTGGTTGAGGGTCTCGCATGGGCTGGACCCGAGGCCGTGGCCGGAGTGGAGCTCAGCATCGATGGCGGGCAGTCGTGGCAGAGCTGCGAGGTCGTCGGGCCACGGCGCAAGTACTGCTGGACGCGCTGGCATTTCGAATGGAGGGTGCCAAAGGACGGGGACTATGTTCTGCTTTCGCGTGTAGTCTCGCTGTCGGGTGAGATCCAGCCCGTGCGGCACAACCCCATGCACGGCGGCTACCACATCAATTTCAGTCGGCCGCTGAAGGTGACGGCATCGGCATCCAAGGGACGCAAATCCCACGTCTTTGCGATTTGATGCTGGGCACCCAGTCGGGATTGCCCCCCCCCCCCTTGGTCCGCCCTCGGAAGTTGGCCGATCGCTAACCTGTTTGGTGCCATGCCAACAGGTGCGTTGAGGGGGAACCGTGGTCGGAGTGCTTGAGGGAGTTCGTGTCCTGGACTTCGGGCGCTACATCGCGGGTCCGTGGTGCGCCGGACTGCTTGCCGACTTTGGTGCCGACGTCATTCGCGTGGAGAAGGTAGGGGGCGGCGAGGATCGGTTCATCTGCCAGATCAGCGATGACGGCAGCGGCGCGATGTACATGCAGGTCAATCGCAACAAGCGCTGCCTCACGCTCAATCCGACGACTCCGGAAGGGCGCGACATCCAGCGCGAGCTGATCGCGTCAGCCGATGTCGTCGTCGCCAACATGCCCGGTAGGGCCCTCCGGAAGACGGGACTCGACTACGAGTCCCTGAAGGCGATTCGGCCAGACATCATCCTCGTTTCCAACACCTGTTTCGGCGCGGTAGGGCCTTACAGCAGCAGACTCGGGTTCGATGGCCTCGCACAGGCGATGTGCGGCAACATGCACCTGACAGGAGAGCCCAATCAGCCGACGAAGTCGTTCGCACCGTGGGTGGACTTTGGCACGGCGGCACTTTGTGCTTTCGGGGCTGTCGTCGCCCTCTTGGCTCGCCAGCAGACCGGGCAGGGCCAGGAAGTGCAGGGCGCCTTGCTGGGGACCGCGCTGACCACATCAAGTCCCGCACTGATCGAGCAGTTCGTCAAGGCGCCAAACCGAGTTGCCACGGGCAACCGTGGCCAGTTGAACGCCCCCGCCGATGTCTTCGCTACGAAGGACGGGCACATCATGGTGCTCGTCACGGGCAAGCCCATGTATGCGCGGTGGGTCAATCTAATCGGCGAGCAAAGATGGCTGACGGATCCACGCTTTCAGACGGATGACGACCGTGGAGAGCATGGAGATCTGTTCAGCGAGAGGATGGCGACTTGGTGTGCCGAACGCTCGACGGAAGATGCCCTGCGCCAACTGGACGAAGCGCGGGTTCCTGCGGGTCCGGTCTACACGCCCCAGGAAGCGCTCGACGATGCCCACGTCAGGGAGGCGGGGTTCTTTCGTCCGACCGACTACCCCGGATCGCCGTCACCAGCACCGCTGATTGAGACGCCGGTCCACCTAGTGGATACTCCCGGGACTATCCGGTCCCGTGCTCCCCAGCTCGGGGAGCACACGGAGGCAATACTCACGGAGATGGGCTACAGCCAGGACCGCATTCGCCAGTTGCGCAGCGACGGTGTAGTGTGATCGCCGGATTTCGCTGAACGGGACAAGAGCGTCAGGATCCAAGGAACCCTGCAAGTACCGTCGCGACCTCGTCCCGTGGGACCTCGCGCTGGCCAAAGCGTGCCTTCTTCCAGGCCTCGTGGTCCTTGGTGTCGCCGCCCCGCTCGCGTGCCACGCCCATCTGCTTGACCGTCACCACTCCTCGTTCGGCTTCGTTGCTGCCCAGCAAGATGGCGAACGGTATGCCCAGCCTGTCTGCACGCTTGAGTTGCTTGCCGAGACGTCCAGCACTCACGTCGATCTCGGTGCGGATGCCAGCCCGGCGCAGGTCCTGGGTCAGATTCATGCATTCGCGCGAGAGGCCGTCGTCCATCACGGTGACGAGGACCTGCGATGTTGTGCTGGCGGTGGCCACGGTCTCGAGATGCTCCTTCGCGGCAAGCAGCCGGTCGACACCGAGGGATGCACCCACGGCGGGCAATGACTTCTTCCCGAACCTTGCGACTAGGTCGTCGTAGCGGCCCCCACCGAATACGGAGCCGAATTGGGGCGCATCGAGCAGCACTGCCTCGAATACCGGTCCCGTGTAGTAGGCGAGTCCGCGGGCGATGCTCACGTCGAGCGCTACAACGTCACTCGAGTGGCCCAATGCCTCAAGACCCTCGGAAATGCCCGCAACGACAGCGAGCTGCTCCTCGCTACCCTCGACACCCCTGAACAGGTCTGCCAGCTCTTCCAGCACCTCGGTGCGAGTCGGGGCCTCGATCCGCAGGAACTCCTCAATGGTCGCGACCTGCTCGGAGTTCAGGCCTAGGCCGGGTATTGGGTCTCCCGAGTCGTCCGTGTATCCGGTTGTCAGCTCGAGCTTTACCCTCTCCAGTCCGATCTTGTCCAGCTTGTCGAGGACACGGAAGACATCGGCAGCCCGGTGGTCCTCGACGGAGGCGCGGCGCAGCAGCAGGTTGAGGATCTGCCGACTTGAGAACCGAACGCGGAACGGGCCCGCCTCTGCGGCGGTCAGGGCGTCGCAGATGGCCGCAAGGATCTCGATGTCGGCACGGCCGCACGGAGCGCCCACTGCGTCGAGGTCGAACTGCGTGAACTGTCGGAAACGGCCCGGATCGGGCTTGTCTGCCCGCCAAACGGAAGAGACCTGGTACCGGCGGAACGGCAGCGGGATGTTGGGGTACTGGCTGATGACCCTAGAGAGCGGAACCGTCAGGTCGAAGCGCAGGCCGAGCGGCTCTTCCTCGGGGCCTTCAACGCGAAAAATAGACTGCTGCGCCTCCAGTCCAGCGGAGCCCGAGAGCACGTCTAGGTACTCGATCGCCGGGGTCTCTAGCGGCGCGAATCCATAACTCTCGTAGACCGTCCGAACGCGGTCGATCAGCCGTTGCCTAGCCATCATGGCGGCCGGCAGAAAGTCCCGCAGGCCGCGGGAGAGCCTAGGCTTCGCGCTCATGGGCCTGAGCCCAACAATATCACGTCCCAAACGCCTTCCTAGGGCCGAACGAGAGCAGGGAGCAAGGCCCCTTGGACAGGTCCGTTCCTAGCTGGAATCGCTGTAACCGCCTGCAACCGTGATACGCCTTTTCGCCGAAGGGTGGATAACGTGTTCCCGACCAAGACTTCCATATTCAGGAGCGCAGTGATTGCTGCGCTGAGCTGCCTTGTCCTAGCCAGCGCCGCTTGGGGCGCAGGGTTCTGGGACAAGAAGGACTTCAAGCAGTGGACCGCCAAGGAAGTGCAGCGGATGCTGGAGAACTCGCCTTGGTCCAAAAAGGTCCTCATTCCCGTCGGCCAGCCCATGCAGGCCTTTAGCGGCGGCGGTGGCGGTGGTGGCCGTCGCGGCGGCGCCGCCGGCCCCCCTGGTGGTGGCGGCGGTGGCCGAGGCGGCGGTGGAGCCCGAGGTGGCGGCGGTGGTGCTGGTATGCAGACGAGCCAACCCCCGCTTGCACTCATCGTTCGGTTTCATGACACGCTTCCCGTGAAGCGTGCCATCATTGCGCACCATCTCAGCCAGACCGAGACCTCGGACGTGTCGCCGGAGATGGAGCAGTTCCTTGGCAACAAGGAGCCGTACTACGTCGTAGCCGTTGCGCAGCTGCCGCAGGCCATGAACCGCTTGGCTGACATGCCACCCGAGGCCCTCGCGCGAACTGCCAGGCTGCGCAGGAAGGGCAAGGACGACATGTGGCCCCAGAAGGTCGACGTCAGGGCCGAGAGTGGTACGACGCTGTACTACTACTTCTCGCGCGACGAGGAGATCACCTTGGACGACAAGGAAGTCGAGTTCGCCATGAAGTTCGAACGTCCGCAGATGGGCCAGCGGGGCCAGGGGCAAGCTGGCAGGCGTCAGGGCCAGGGCCAGCGCAGCCAGGCCGGTGGAGGCCAAGGTCAAGGAGGCCAGCGTCCGGGAGCGCAGGGCGGACAGCGTGGGGCTGGCCAGGGCGGCCGCGGCGGCGCTGCGATGGCTCTGTTTGGCAAGGACATCCGCAAGAAGTTCAAGCTCAAGGACATGGTCTATGAGGGCCAGCTAGCCCTCTAAGCGGAACTTCTCAGCGAGTCCGGACTGGTTTGGATCCGTCACACAGCTTGAGCTGTGTGACGGTGCACACCTATCGCGACTCCCAAATCCATCAGGCATCGAACGGCTAGCAGCACTTCGAGGGCCGTGGGTCATGAGGTCCAGGTCGCTTGGCGACCTAGTAGGTAAGCTTGCCAGCTGTCGCGGTGACCGGAACTTGGCCAAGGACGCCCTCGGTCAGCGACGGCTCGATCATGCCAACAGAATCGTTGGCGACCATAGCTGCAGACATCGTTCAAGACAGCTGGCGGCTCTCGTAGGTCTGAGAGGATTCGCGCCACAGCTGCGGATTCAGAGTGCGTTGACTTGGCAATCGTCGCCAAGAGCGGCATGGGGTACGCGGGACGGAGCAAGAAGCTGTGCTTCTTAGATCGATGGGAAACGGCACGGCAGCTGACGCTAATGGAGTCAGTTCTCCGTCCACGATCCAGTCATCAGGCTCGTCTGGCCCGGATCCGGGCCCAAGTAGGTCGATCAGTTAGAGACGATATGGTTCGATTCAACCCAAGGAGTCGAATGCAGTGAATTGGATACGCATCATGGCGCCATTCCTAGCCGTGACCGCGGCGTTCGGACAGCTCACTGAGCACGGCCCCGCGGACGCCTCGCCGTCAGGCTTGCTAGCTGGTGCTGCGCGGGCGGACATTACACCTCCGGTTGGGATCGCCCAGATGAATTGGGGATCCCAAACTCATATCGAGGCAACCTCGATCGACCCAGCGGGAATGCTGGTCACTGCGCTGGTTCTCTCGGACGGCACCAGCAGGTTCGCGATGGTTGACGTCGACCGTCTGTCCGTTACCGGTCTCGAGGATGCGATAGAAGCGTCATCCATCCGAACAGGCATTCCCGCGGCACACATCCGGCTGGCCGCGTCACATACGCATGCCGGTGCGGTTGTCAGCGCCGCCAAGGGGCCTCGGGGTGTGGACCTCTCGGAACATGCGGCACTTGTTGAGCGCTACCGCTTACAGGTCGTCGACAAGATCGTCGGCGCAATCGTCGAGGCGGACTCCCGTCTCGCACCCGCCCACCTGTATGGCGGCAAGGGGCTCGGCACCATCAACATCAACCGGCGAGTCCGGGGCGATGGCGAGAATCCTCCGGCCGTGGGACGCAACCCCGATGGCTTTGTCGACCGGGATCTGATCGTGTTCCGTATCGACGACGCTCATGGGCGCGCCATGGCGATCGTTGCGAATTACGCCTGTCACGGGACGTCCCTCGCCTATGCGAACAAGGCGATTTCCCCGGACTGGCCCGGAATGCTGAGGAAAACTGTCGAAACTTCGATGGATGGTGCCCTGTGTCTCTTTTTCCAAGGGGCTGCGGGCAATCAGGGGCCAATCGAGGGCTTTACCGGCGATTTGGGAATCGCCCACCGCTTGGGACGAACGCTCGGCCATCAGGTCGCGGCCATTGCGCACCAAATTGAGACCGTTGTACGCGAACCAACGTTCGAGGGCTTCGTCGAGTCCACTGCATACCAGGCCAAGCAGCACTGGCGCGTGAAGGGACCAAGGGACTCGACGCTTCGCTTCGCGTCGAAAATCGTGGATGTTCCGCGTCGTTCCTATAGCGAACGGGAGATCGAGGTCATGCAGTCCCGCCTCGCACGGGCGCGAGCCCAGGTCACCGCGCTCGCACCCTCGGCGGGCATGTGGGAGCGGCATCAAGTGGGAGCGAGGGTGCGCCGTTTCTCCGACCTGCTGGAGCAATGGACCGCTCCGGCCGACAGCTCGCCGGCTCAGATCGAAATTCAGGCCCTTCGGATCGGTGAACTCGCCATCGTCGCAATGCCGGGGGAGCCTTTCGCGGAGATTGGTGCCGCCGTTAAGTCGCGCTCCCCGTTCGAGTTCACGATGTTCTGTGCCTACTCAGACGGGGTTGGTGGCGACTACGTGCCGACCGATGACGAGTACGCTCAAGGGGGCTACGAGGTCGAAAGATCCCCCTACAACCCCGGCACGGCGGAAATCATCGTCGATGCAGCCACGGAACTGCTCATCGGACTGCGCTGACAGAAGAGGCGCCGATCACCACGCCGCGACACTCCCGTCCGGATGCCAGCTCCGAGCCATTGGATTGGTCCCCTGGAATGGGTGCTTTGCCAAGGCCTCCTCATCGACCTCGAAGCCCAGGCCCGGCTTGTCCGGCAGCGGGAAGTAGCCGTTGACCATGCGCATGGCAGGGAAGCCGAGCCAGTCCTCCCAGAGCCGTTCCTTGGAGGTGGGCTCCACTCCCGAGCAGATTTCCTGAACGATGAAGTTCGACATCGCCGCGTCAACGTGCAGCGTAGCGATGCCTCCTATGGGTCCCTCGCAAGCATGCGGAGCCATATAGCATCCGGAGGCCTGCGCCATCGCCCCGACCTTCCACAGGGCCGTGATGCCGCCAACGTGATTGATGTCGCATTGAAGGATGTCGACTGTGCCGTCCTCGAGCAACTGCTGCGTCGAGTAGTGCGCTACCAGACGCTCGCCCGTCGCGATAGGGGTCGTTGTGCGTTGAGTGATTCGGGCCATCGCCTTGTAGTTCTCCGGCGGGCAGGGCTCCTCGACGAACATCAGATGCAGAGGTTCCACCTCTTTGCAGATGATCGACGCCACTGTAGGGCTGGTCTTGGCGTGGAAGTCGATGCCGATGTCGATTCCGTCGCCCAAGCCCTCCCGAAGCAGCTGGATTCGCTTTACGGCGGTGTCGATACTGGCATGCGTTGCGATCCACTCGTAGTAACCCGGAATGCCACTCTTGAAGGCCGTGATTCCGAGGTCGTCCGCGGATACTCGGAGCGCCGCCAACTCCTCGGGTGTGTTGGCCCTTGCGTGGTAGTAGCCACGCACACCCCGCGAGTCGACCGGCCCGCCCAGTAGTCGATAGACGGGTTGGCCGAGAACCTTCCCTCGAATGTCCCACAGCGCTTGGTCTATGCCGGAAATGGCCGAACCCAGGATTGGACCCGCCCGGTAGAAGGCATGAATGTACATGCTCTGCCAAATGTGTTCGACCCGCATCGGATCCTGGCCGACGAAGAACTCCTTGAGGTCGTCGATGGTCTGTAGAACAGCCCCCGCCTTGCCCTCAAGGGTCGCTTCTCCCCAACCGACGATGCCCTGATCCGTCTCGATCTTGACGAACACGTAAGGCCGGTCGGAGTCGTCCTCCCATGTGACTCCATACGTCTTGAACCCAGTCACGCGGATCTTTCCAGTACCGTCCGCTATGGACGCCGCTACTGCCGGTGAGCATCCACATCCCGAAATCACCGAACCGCGCTTCGCCCCTAGGGCAGCGCCAGCCGTCGCACCCGCCACTACTGCCCCGCCGAAGAATTCTCGCCGATTCATATCGCGTACTCCTGCAGCGCGTCCTCGCTGACCTCGACGCTGAGGCCTGGCCCAGTCGGCAGCTCGAAGAAACCATCCACCACCTTAGGAACGGGTCCGCCAGTGATGGATTCATGCATCCGCGTCTCTGTTTGATCGGTCGAAAACTCCACCTCTAAGGCAACCGAGTTCGGCACAGATGCTGCCACCTGCAGCGCCGCCGCCGTTCCGATGGGTCCACCGCGGTGGAACGGCGCTATGGCTGTGTAGTAAGCCTCGGCCAGTGCGGCGGCCCGCCTGCAACCACCGATGCCGACGAGGCAGACGTTAGGACGGACTGCATCGACCACCTGCATCCGCAGCAGGTCCTGGAATCGACTGCCCGATGTGATGTCCCGCCCCCAGGCGATAGGCGTAACGGTCTCATGGGAGATCTTGCGAAGTGCCTGGTCATTGACTGGGCCTGTGGGCTCGTCCATCCACATCAGGTGGAAGTTCTCCAGACATGCAGCTAGGCTTGCACCCTCGCCCACTGTCAACTGCTTCCCGCAGTCGAGAACCAAGTCGTCAGCGCCGGCGTTACGCATTCGCGTGAGCATGGCTTCGATGTCCGCGAAGAAGTTCCGCCCTCGCATCGGAGTGTCCTCTGGCATCAGGACGGGGACGGAGAACGCCCGAAAGCCTGCTTCGCGGGCGGCCGCCAACTGTTCCATCAGTTCCGCCTCGTTCACGCCAGACAAAGCGGCCATCGCTCGAATCTTGTCTCTGGTTCGACCAGCAACGACATCGTAGACGGGCGCATCCGCGACCTTGCCGCTGATGTCGTTGAGCGCGATATCGACCGCGCTTCGGATACTAGGAGGGGCCTGCACCAGCTGGGCTTCTACGGCTACGCTCGCCATAGCGTCTTGGCCCGCAAGGGCTTGCGAGTAAGTCATTGCCTCGGCGACGGACGAGTCGGGATCAGGTCCGCAGCCGGTCTCTCCGTATCCCGTCACTCCCGACCTCGTGCGAATCGCAATCACAAGGCGCGGGATCGCCGAAGGCTTGGAGCGAATAGCCCAAGCGTCCAGTCCAGCGATTGCAACCGCTGGTTGACTGCTCTCAGCCACCTGCGATCCGGCTGCGAGCGCAGCGAGCCTAGACCGCTTTACCGACCGTGTTGACGGCATTGCACCTTGACCGGCAGCATTGTAGTCCTTCCAGACGCTGATTGCGCCCGCTGGCACGGGAATTTCGGCAGCTGCTGCCAGCCGAGGCTTCGTGCCCCGTCCGATCCCCTTCGGACCAGTTCCCGGTGGACCAACCCAAAAGCGTGCGGCCTAGAAGCGATAGCTGAGCCTTTTGTAGTAGTAGCCCCCGTTGATGCCGAACGGAGATGTCCGGGCGTAGGGGAAGATCTCGTGGGACTCCGTGCCGGGAATGATGCTGCCATTCCGGTCCGTGATGTTGCTGAACGGTGCTTGTGAGAGGTCCGAGAGGAGCGTGCCGAACAGGTCATTGAATACGTTCCGGTCCGGATAGACGTTGAAGAGGTTCTGTGCGCCGACCGTAAGCTGGAGCCCATCGAGCATCTGCACTCCGAAATGCACGTCAGTCAGCCATTCGCCGCCGAAGGTCTGGTTCTGATCCCGGCCGATCAAACCCAGCCCATGTTTGCCACCCTATTTCATAAAATCTAAATTCGATAAATATTTGTATTTTGATTGATACATGCTACAAGTTTTTTGGAAGAAAAGATTTGGAGCCCATGACCAACGAAGAGTTCCAGCGCTGGCTGGCTGGGGTGGAGCAGCTGACGGTGGCCCAGCGCGAGCGGCTGCAGCAGGTCGCCCAGGAGCAGGGGGACGAGGCGGCCTCCCTGGCCGCGATCGAGCTGCGCGTCGACGCGAGACGGTGCTGCCCGCGCTGCGGAGCCGGCGGGGCTGTCGACTTGCAGCGCAAAACACGCCGAATTCGGCCAAAATCGCTCCTCGCTTGGCAAACTTGGGCTAAAGGTCGTCAGTGGCCTGCGTGAGCCCGAGCGAGACACGATGGTCCCGCGGCTTCAGATCGAATACCCGGACCACCACCATGTGGCCGGCGCACACAACCTCGTTGGGATGCATGACGCGTCGGGAATGGGACATGCCCGATACATGCACCAGTCCCTCGACTCCGGGGGTGAACCCTCGTACCAAGGGGCGTTAGATCTGGGCGAGCTCGATCAGGCCCTTTGCGGCATCCAGCTTGGTGATCCGGAACGAATGTATCGAGCCAGCCGTCAGCGGCGCGGCCGAGGCTTGGCTCGCAGCGGGCGCACCGTCGGATGCGGCACTTTCGCCGGGCTTGCCCTTCCAGGCCGACTCCAACATCGACTTCAGCGAAACAAGGTCCGAGGTTTGTCCGAGCTTCCCGGCCTTGCGAGACGCTCTGCCTCTCTTCACAGGGCAGACTCCGCTGATGCCGGTGCCCAGCTCAACGACCGCCCTCCTGCCGTCCGTCTTGACCACCCGGCCTGTCACTATCTCGCCGACTTCGACCTGGCTTACGAACGTCTCGATTTCGGTCGGCTCTAGCTGCTTCATGCCAACCTTCAGGCGCCGCTTCTTCGGATCCAGTTCCAAGACCTTGACGCGGATCCGCTGACCCTCCTTGAGAACCTCGGCGGGGGAGTTCAGGCGCCGTTCGGACGTGATGTCTGAAATGTGAAGTAGCGCTTCTACACCCTCGAGGATCTCCACGAACGCGCCGAAGTGCGCAATCCTGCGGATCTTCCCCGTGACGGCCGAACCGACAGGATGCAGGTTCGCGACCTTGTCCCACGGATTGCCCATGGCCTGCTTCAGCCCAAGCGAGATGCGATGGTCCCGCAGCTTGAGAGCCAGAACCATGACCTCCACCATGTCGCCGACGCTCACGATCTCCTTCGGATGGTCGATACGTCGGGCGTAGGACATGTCCGAGATATGCACCAGCCCCTCGACGCCCGGGATTACTTCCACGAACGCGCCGTATTCCGTCAGCTTGACGACCTTGCCGCGGATTCGGTCGTTGACCTTGATCTTCTCGCCGACTAGCGACCACGGCTCCGGCTGAAGCTGCTTCAGGCCAACCCCGATGCGCTTCGACTTGCGGTCGACCTTCAGCACCTGAACCTCGAGCTCCTGGCCGCGCTGGAACGTGCTTGAGATGTCGTGCACTCTCTGCCACGAGATGTCGCTCACATGCAGGAGCGCGTCGATCCCTCCGAGGTCCACGAAGATCCCGAACGCCTTGATCGAGCGGACCTTGCCCTTGACGCGGTCGCCGACCTTGAGGCTCTCGAGCCTGTCCCGGCGCTCTTCGTCCAGCACGGCCCTGCGGTCGAGCAGGACATTGTTGTCCGCTTCGTCGAACTTGAGGATCCGTGCCCGGATCTGCTCGCCGACGAGTTTCCGCATGTCTTCGTCGTTGTACTCGCCGGACCGGGAGGCCGGCATGAACGCCCGCACGCCGACATCCACGATCAGTCCGGCCCTCACCGAGTCGACCACCCTGCCTAGCACGGGGGTGTTGGTCCGGTACGCTGCCTCGATCTCGTGCCATCCCTGAGGTCTCTGCATGCGCAGGTTGCTCAAGAGCGGATACCCGTCACGGGACTGGCCAGTGACGATGACCTCGATCACGTGACCGACCTCGAGTGGCTCCGTCGGTGTGTTGTTTGGCTGGAACGGCAGGAAGGCCTCGGACTTTTGTCCAATGTCGACAAACACGCCGTCGTGGCGCTTGCTGACGATACGGCCTTCGATCATCCCGCCCGAAGGGTCAGTTGCGGACCCACGTGGCGTCTCGCCCTTGGGCATCTCGGCGTAGCTGACCGGTTCTGGGATCTCGAAGTCGGCCTCGTCGCTGTCGTCGGTACCCTCGACTGGCATCCCGGGCAGGCCGGGTGCTGGCGGCGCGGACATTCCAGCCGCTGTCGCTAGAGGTGCTGTCGTGGGCCCGGATGGTGTGCGAGACGGATTGGCCGGTGCTGAGGCCACCTCCGTTGACGCTTCCACCGTGTTGGCGCTCGCACCGCTCTCGGCCGGTGCGCGTCCATCTTCCACACGGCCCGCTCCCGCCGGACCCGGCAGGTATGGGACTTCCGAACTCACTCGCTTCTCCAGTGTCGAATCTGTCCTATTGTTCCACACGCCCGGTCACGGCCCAGATCGGGCCATTGAAGGGATTTCGACGAATCCCCTTACAGCCACTGACGGAAGGCGGACCGTCCTGCGTACTCGGCGTGGGATCCCAGTTCCGCTTCGATTTCGAGCAGCCGGTTGTACTTGGCGACACGGTCGCTGCGGCAGGTGGAACCGGTCTTGATCTGGCCGCCGCCACAGGCCACGGACAGATCCGCGATGGTCGTGTCGGCGGTCTCACCGGAGCGGTGGGAAATGATGTACGTGTAGTCCTTGTCCCTTGCCATCTGAATGCAGTCGAGCGTCTCCGTGAGGGTGCCGATCTGGTTTAGTTTGATCAGGATGGAGTTGGCGATGCCGTTCGCGATGCCGGCCTCGAAGATTCTTGGGTTCGTCACGAACAGATCGTCACCCACGAGTTGCATCGTGTCGCCGAGGGTCTGCGTGCCGGCCTTCCAGCCGTCGTTGTCGACCTCCGAGAATCCGTCCTCCAGGGAGATCAGCGGATACCGGCCTGCCCAGTCCTTCCACATCGTCGCCATGCCGTCGGCGGAACGCACGCTGCCGTCAGACTGATCGAACACGTAGTTGCCGTCTTGGCAGAACTCGCTGGCCGCTGCGTCGATGCCGATGAACATTTCCTCGCCCGGCTTGTAGCCAGCCTTCTCGACTGCGTCCACGAGCAGCTCCATCGGCTCTTCGTTGGACTTGAGCTCGGGGGCGAATCCACCCTCGTCGCCCACCGCGGTGCCGTAGCCCTTTTCCTTGAGCAGGGCCTTCAGGCCGTGGAATGTCTCTGCCGCCGCCCGCAGTCCGCTCGAAAACGTAGGCAGGCCGATCGGAAGGATCATGAACTCCTGGATGTCTACATTGTTGTCCGCGTGCTGGCCGCCGTTCATGATGTTGAACATCGGCACTGGCAGCACGTAGCGCTCTCGATTGGCCAGACGCCGGTATAGCGGAGCATCCTGCTCGGCAGCCATGGCGTGCGCCACGGACAACGACACCCCTAGCAGCGCATTGGCTCCCAAGCGGCCCTTGTTGTCCGTGCCGTCTAAGTTGATCAGGGTCTCGTCGATCGTCCGCTGGTCACTCGCGTCGAAGCCCTGCATCGCGGCTAGGATCTCCGTGTTGACGTTGGAGACGGCCTTGAGAACCCCCTTGCCGAGGTAGCGGCTCTTGTCGCCGTCGCGGAGCTCGATCGCCTCGTTGATGCCTGTAGACGCACCCGAGGGCACTCTGGCGGAGCCCTTCGCACCGGAAGCGAGGGACGCTTGAACCTGCAGCGTAGGATTCCCTCTGGAATCCAGGACCTCAAGCGCTCGCAGATCAGTAATCGCAGACATTGGGAGTCCTCGGAGCGAGGAGTCGAGGGTGGGGAACCGGACCGGATCTTGGACCTAGATTGGTGGGTAGGCCCGTGCGTCCCTACGATTCAGACTAGCACGCTCGCATCCAAGTCCTCCGCTCACCGACCGTTAGCCAAACGCCGACGCGAGGGCCGCTGATAGAATCGAGCCGTGTCCTTCGCAACCGTTGAGGAGGCACTCGAAGAGCTTCGTCGCGGGCGCATGATCGTCGTCGCAGACGACAGCGACCGCGAGAACGAAGGCGACCTGACGGTTGCCGCGGAGCACGCGACCCCAGAAGTCATCAACTTCATGGCCATGCATGGCCGGGGACTGATCTGCTTGGCCATGACTGAGCAGCGCCTCGACCATCTGGCGATTCCGCTCGTCTCTCAGCGCAACACCTCCCACTTCGGGACGGCGTTCAGCGAGCCGATCGATGCCGTGCAGGGTGTCACGACGGGGATCTCGGCGGCGGATCGCGCCCAAACGATCCGGGTGGCCATCGATCCTGTCTCGACGGCGACGGACCTGGCCCGTCCGGGCCATGTGCAGACCCTTCGGGCGCGCCGTGGCGGCGTGCTGGTAAGGGCAGGCCAGACTGAGGCCTCGGTGGATCTCGCCCGTTTGGCGGGCCTCACATCGGCCGGCGTGATCTGCGAAATCATGAACGACGACGGCACGATGGCGCGCGTGCCGGACTTGCTGGACTTTTGTGCACGCCACGACCTGAAGCTCCTCACGGTCGCCAGCCTGATCCGCTACCGGCTCGAGCACGAGACGTTCGTGCGACGGATCGCTGTAGGCGCCGTCGACACGGAGTTCGGTGACTTCCGCGTAGTCGCCTACCAGTCAGATCTCGACGACGAAGTGCATCTGGCCCTCGTGCACGGAGAGGTCAGCCGAGAGGAACGGGTGCTCGTGCGGATGCATTCGCACGACCTGTTCGGTGACGTGTTTGCTTCGCGAGACAGACCAAGCTACCGCGAGGTGCACGACTCCTTGGCGATGATTGCCGAAGAAGGCCGTGGCGTGCTCGTCTATCTGCACCACCGGTCGCTGGGATTCTCACTGAATGCATCGCCCATAGGTGTCGGTGCCCTCGCACCGCATCCCCAGGTAAAGAATCGTGCTGTGGGTTCGGATGCTTCGAGAGTGTCCCTGCACCGGGTGGGATTGGGAGCACAGATTCTGAAGGACCTCGGTCTGGAGACAATCCGGCTCCTGACCAACCGACCGCGCCCGGTTGTAGGTCTCGATGGCTTCGGAATCGAGATCGTGGAGCGCGTCCCGATCCGTCCGGTGGCGGTTGTGCGCTAGTCCATGCTGGCCGTAGCCGGCGGGACGGTTCCGGTGCGGATCAAGGCGCCGACAGACCGAACTCAGGTGGCAGCGGCGACTTGCGCATGGCCTGCCGCTCCGCCTCTGCGATCCGCTTGTGCAGGTCCCGCTCGCGCTTGGCGTCCTTGGACTTGCCAAGCCGCTGGTACACCCGCGCGAGACGGTAGTGCGGCTTGGAGGCATTGGGGTTCAGTTCCACGGCCCGTTCCAAGTGCACCTCAGCCTCCTCAAGATCGCGTTTCTTCTCGAGCAGCACGCCGAGCTCGTAGTGCGACTCCCAGAATCTGTCGTTGCGCTCGATCGCCTGACGCAGCAGGGACTCGATCTTGGCGAGCTCGTCCGGATCGCTTTGGAGGCCAAGGCGGGCAAGCTGGACCTGGCCATAAAGAAACGGTCCGAGATGGGTCTCCTTGTTGGTCTCGAAGAACGTCTTCATGCGTGCTTCGACCTCTTCCATCCGGTCCGTGGCGTGCTGCAGGAGTCGCCCCAGGAACGCATGGGGCTGCTCTAGGGCGGGCGCTAGCTCCGATGCCCGCAGGAACTGGTCCACCGACTCCTCGAAGTCCCTCAGGCCATAGGCGGCGATGCCTAGGCCGAGCTTGATCGGCGCGCTCTTGTCGAAGTACTCGCGTCCTCCCTCGAAGGCCTTCTTCGCCTCCTCGAACTGCATGCGCTGCAGGTGGAACAAGCCGAGATCGTAGTGGGTGCCCTCGACGTACGGCGAGGCCTTGACCGCCAGCTCCAGATGGCGCAGTCCGTCGACTTCACGGCCCGCCATCGCATAGGCCTTGCCGACGACGCTGTACAGGTCACCTTGCTTGCTGACCCTGAGGCCAGCCTCGCCCACCGACGCCGCCCGCAACGGCATCTTCGCCATCAGGTATAGGTTCGCGGCACGCGAGTACGCTTCGGCGCCGCCCGGACCCAGAGCGAACTGCTCCTCCCATTTCGCCGCCTCGCCCCAGTTGCCCACGTCGGAGTGAAACATCGCCAGGGCGTGCTGGATGACAGGATCGTCTTCACCGATCCGCGCAGCCTCCTCGGCGTGTCGAAGCGCCTGGCTGTGCAGGTTGAGCCCGCGGTAGATCTGCGCCAGTCCCATCCAGGCGCGGGGCTCGGCGGAATCCAGTTCGATCGCCTGCTCAAGGAACCGCTGCGCAATTGGCAGGTTGCGTTGTTGCAGTGCCATCAGGCCCTGCCGAACAAGTTCGTCGGTTGTCGGCTCCTGAGGCTGGCCGTACAACGGCATCGACGCCGCAGCCAACGTCACCAAAGCGACTGTGACCCGCAATCGAACCACCAAGATCACTATAGACAAGGCAATCGCTGCCTTTCCCATATACTGCGTGCGATGCGGATAGGTTCCCTCGCCCTGATTGCTGTCTTCGTCGTGCTGCAGGCCTGCGGCGGCGCTCCTGCGACCGACTCGCCCAACATTCTGTTCGCGATCTGGGACGATGTCTCCTATCCGCACGTGTCGGCTTCCGGTTCGGGAATGGTCTCGACGCCCGCGTTCGATCGGATTGCCGCTGAGGGCGTGCTGTTCCGCAACGCTTATGCGCCGGCGCCTGGATGCAGTCCGACCCGGGCCGCCTTCCTAACTGGACGTCACATCTGGATGATCGAGCAGGCCGGAACCCATGCCAGCTCGTTCCCGTCAACGTACGTCTCGTACCAGGACCTGCTGGAACAAGCGGGCTACGCCGTCGGCTACACGGGCAAGCCGTGGGGGCCCGGCCGCTGGGAGAAGTCCGGCCGGACACGGAATCCTGCCGGACCGCCGTTTCTCGAGCGTTCCAGCGAGCCGCCTTACTCTGGCATGCGGAACTGGGACTACGCGGGCAACTTCGAAGCGTTCTTCGAGCAGAAGGAGGAAGGCCAGCCCTTCAGCTTCTGGGTCGGTGGCAGCGAGGCCCATCGGCGCTTCGAGCGGGGCTCCTGGGAGTCGGCTGGCAAGAGCCTCGACGATGCCGAGGTTCCGTCCTTCCTGCCGGACACAGCGGAGATTCGGGGAGACCTTCTGGACTACGCCGTGGAGATCGAGTGGTTTGATTCGCACATCGGACGAATCCTCGAGTACCTCGAATCCAAGGGCGAACTGGACAACACCCTCGTAATCTTCACGGCCGACAACGGCATGGCGTTCCCGCGCGCCAAGGCCAACCTCTACGATTACGGCATCCACATGCCGCTGGCCGTACGCTGGTCCACGGTCGGCCGCGCTGGCCGCGTCGTCGAGGATCTTGTGCAGTTCGTGGATCTGACGGCGACGATCCTCGATCTGGCGGGAGTGGCGCATCCCGGCGGGGACACGGCTTTGGCGGGACGGAGCATCCGGAACGTGCTCGAGGCCGACGCGGACGGGTGGGTCGACCCCAGCCGGGAACGCGCCTATTCAGGCAGGGAGCGGCACTCGTCTTCCCGTTGGAGCAACCTGACCTATCCGCAGCGCGCAATGCGCACGCCGACTCACCTCTACATCCGCAATCTCAAGCCGTCCCGCTGGCCGGCAGGTGCGCCGCAGAAGTACGACGCTCCCAACCGTCTAGGACCGATGCATGGTGGCTACCACGACATCGATGCGTCACCCACGCTCTCCTTCCTGATCGACAACCGCGACGACGAGGAGCTCGGTAAGTTCCTCCAGCTTGCCGTGGCCAAGCGTCCTGGCGAGGAGCTGTTCGACCTGGATCAGGATCCCGGCTGCGTCAACAACCTCGCCGACAGTGCCGAGCACGCCGACTTGCTGGCTGAGCTGAGGGACGAGCTCGATGCCTATCTGCGCGAGACGGGCGATGCACGTGTCGTTGGCGGCGGAGAAATCTGGGACCAGTACATCCGGTACTCGTCGACGAGGTCGTTCCCCAAGCCTCCGGACGTCGGGCCAGATTACTGATCGCGGCCAGGCACGTCCCAGCAACCATCGAATCCCGGTTGTGGAGCATCGTGTGTCCGGTTCAGCTCACCGCCGCAAGGCAGATGCAGGACAGCAAGAGCTGCAAGATCGCCTAGCGCGTTGTTGACTGGGATGACGATCACACGGACTGTGCAGCCCGCCCGACAGGTTGACTCCAGCGCCTAGGTGGCAAGTAGTGGCACCGCTACTCGCCGACCGGATGTTGCGGCTCTGGAGCTTCGATTGCCACGTACGTCGTGTTCGAGTCGCTGCCCGCCGCGCGAACAACCAACGGCACCACTGAGCCAGCGGGTGCCGTGTCATTGACCTCCACGTCCACTCGATAAATGCCTGCGTACGGCGGTGCTAGGCCTGAGAACAGCACCTTCATGGGCTGGCCTCCGATCCGCACTTCGACGGGGATGGTCGTGACTGAAGGCGGATCCACCGGCGCTGCCGCACCGGTTGCGGGCTGGTTCGTGACCGGACCGAGACCCGTGGTAAAGACTTGTAGCGTCTCGCCATGTCTCACGGGTCTGGCACCCAGCAGGAAACTTGCCGGCGCGGCCACGATTGCGCCTTCGGGCCCGATCATTGCGGCGGCCTGCCCGTAGGCGTTCAGCGTGAAGACTCCCGGACTCGCTATCGCCAGCGGCACGGAGCGCTCTGCACTGACCCGGTCCTCGACCGTGACAGTGAGCTTGGCGTTGGGCAGGCCTGCGAGTTCCCAAGGGATCTGGATATTGCGCTGACCCGCTGACGCAAACACCTGGGGCACGGGAATGCTGTTGTTGAACAGCATCGATCCTCCTCCCAGCATCCCTGGCAGCGGATACCCCGTGTAGATCTCTGTATTGGCCGCAAGAGCCGTGCCGAACACGCTGGCGAGGCTCCCTGGCGCCAGCCCTGTGCCGACCTGCAGCGACGCCGCGTTCACGACTCCCCCTAGGGAGATCTGCGGCGCGGGCTGGGGTGCCTCGATCCGATAGACGACGCTCGCATCGGCTAGGTAGACCTCACCGAGTTCGTCCTCGCCGAACGTGCGGATGTTGAGCGGGGTTTCGCGAGGTCCAATCTTCATCCAGGAGCCGCCCTCTTCCACGGCTCCGTAGAAGTCCCCCGTGCAGTAGTCGGCGAAGAAATAGACGCCGTTCAGCTGAGGAAACCTAGCGCCGCGATACCGGTAGCCCCCAGTGATCGAACCGCCGCAGTTGCCGCCCAAGTTCGCGTACTCGGCAATCGGCAGCACGAGGGATCCGTCATTGCAGTTGAAGCTGGGGTTGAAGCACGCCGAACCTTCCATCAGGCGCCAGCCGTAGTTCTCGCCTCCGGTGCTGCTGGCCGGCTGGAATGAGACCTCCTCGACGGCGTTCTGGCCCACGTCCGCGATGAACATGTCGCCGGTTAGCCGGTCGAAGCTGAACCGCCACGGGTTCCTAAGCCCGTAAGACCAGATCTCAGGCCGGACGCCTTCCATGCCGACGAATGGATTTGATTCCGGCACCAGGTTCGAGATGCCGTTCTCGACATCGAGACGGAGCATCTTGCCCAGCAGGCTGTTCAGGTCCTGGCCTGCGTCGAGAGGATCCCTCGCACCTCCTCCATCTCCCAGAGCCACGTACAGATAGCCATCCGGACCGAAGTGCATCTGGCCTCCGTTGTGGTTGTTGCGCGGCTGGTCCACTTCCAGGAAGACCGTCTCCGAATCCGGGTTGGCCAAACCGGCATCCTCGGTCACCTGAAAGCGCGACACGACGGTGTCGCTGGTGAGGTCCGTGTAGTACACGAAGAAGTACCCGTTCGTCGTGTATTGCGGGTGAAACGCGACGCTCAGCAGACCCCTCTCGCCGCCGGCACGGACGCGGTCCCGGATGTCCAGGAATGGCCTGTCCAGCAGGTCCTGCCCGTCAAAGATCAGGATCCGGCCGGTCTGTTCCGTGACGAAGAGGCGCCCTGTTCCGTCCCGGGCGTGCGTGATCGAAGTGGTGTTGGAGATGCCGCGGAACACCTCAACGAAAGTGAGGCTCTCCAGATCCAGCGCCACGCCGGGCAGGGCAGTGGTTGCGATTGCAAGTACCAGCGTCGCGAGTTGTCTCATCCTAAGCTTGTCCATAAGCCGCCTGCGGAGAGTCCTTTAGGTCACAGACCCGTAGTCAGGTCTAACTGTACGGTACGCACCGCTGTGGACGGCCGCATTGCCGGCGATGCGGGAACCCGTCTAGACCCAGTACAGAGCCTTGACCGCGACGCGCATCACGACCCAGAAGATCTTGCCGAACAAGTACCAGGCCATTACGAGTCCCAACATCGTGTACGGCTGTTCGCGGGTGATGTCGAGCCAGCGTCTCGTGATGCGTTCCGGCAGTATCAGCCCGATGGCGGTGTTGCCGTCGAGCGGAGGTACCGGGAGCAGGTTGAACGTCATCAGAAGGACGTTCTGCGTGAAGAGGATGCTCAGTATCTGCGCGAAACCGGCGTAGTCGGCGTCCACCGCCTCCACGACCTGAAAGAACGTCACCGACGTAGGCACGACGAGCACGTCCATGTAAATGCCGACGTTGATCAGGACCGCAGAGAGCAGGGCTAGGCCGAGGTTCGCCGCCGGGCCGGCCAGTGCCATCGCGGCAGCCCGTCGCGGGAAGCGACGCTCCCAGATGAGGCTATATGGAGCGGAGGCCCATCCGATCATCCAATTGCTGATCGCAAAGCTCAGCAGTGGCACTCCGACCGATCCGAATGGTTCGCGGCGGATGTGCGGAATGGGGCTCAGCGAGACTTGGCCACCGATCGCTGCTGTGTCGTCTCCGCCCCACTGAGCGACGAGGGCGTGCGCCGCCTCGTGGCATGTCAGAGACAGCAGGAAGACCACATACCAGAGACCTCCCAGGGCCAGGATCTCCGGGTCCATCGGGAAGGTCAAGTTTAGCCCACGGTTTGGGCGACCCTCGTGTTCCAGCCGGGCGGACTGGGGGCGCTAACGCGACCGGCCGGCTGCGATCAGCCGCTCCAGCTCGGTCATCAGTGCTGAGCTGCGGTCACCCCTCGCACCTGCCAGGTTGCGCCGCTCGCTGGGATCCTCGCGAAGCTGGTACAGCTGCACCGGACCTTCTTCGCCTGGCCGCAAGATCTTGCCACGAGGTGAAGAGAAGCCGCCGCTGCCATCACCCAGAATCAGCTTCCACGTACCGACACGGATCGCGAACAGCCCACGGTGGCTGTGATGCACGATCTGCTGCCTCTCGTAGTCGCCATCGCCAAAGAGCAGCGGAGCCAGACTGAAGCTGTCCTCCCCTTCGTCGTCATCCATCTCGAACCCAACGATGTCCGCGATCGTGGCGTAGATGTCCGTCAGGCAGACCGTGCGGTCGCTGACCGCACTGGCTGGCACGTGTCCGTCCCAGCGCACCACGAACGGCACACGGTGACCTGCCTCCCAGGCATCAGCCTTGAGGCCCCTCCACGGCGCGTTTGGCACGTGCGAGTACAACTCCGTAACCGTGCCGATCGCACTGGACGTGCCGATCCCGCTGCGCGCTGGCGAACCGTTGTCCGAGCTGAAAAGCACGACGGTGTTGCTGATGGCACCGGCCCGCTCGAGCACCTCGATGACCGCACCAAGAATCGCGTCCATCTGATAGACCCAGTCCCCGTAGGGCCCTGCCTGGCTCTTGCCGCGGCTCGCCGCATTGGGCACGATCGGCGTGTGCGGCCCTAGCAGCGGCATGTACAGGAAGAACGGCGCCTCGTCGGCATCGACCTGGTCTTCCAGCCACTCCACGGCCCGGGCGGTGATCGTGGGCTGTGCTGCCCAGATGTCCCATGCCGGGATCATTGGTCCGACGCGCAGGCCCTTGTGCAGGGGCATGCGGTCGGTCGGGTCGCCCAGAACCTTGTCGTTCTCTATGAACGCGTACGGCGGAAAGTTCGGCACGTCATCGCCGAAGTAGTAGTCAAACCCGCGAGTGATCGGTCCCTCCCGCACGGGGCGCCGGAAGTCGACGCGTTGTCCGTACGACTCGTAGTCTGGACCGACGTTCACTTCTTCCAGCTCGTCCGACAGATATCCGCCCTCCAGCAAGGGCCAGTCCCAGCCGAGGTGCCACTTGCCGATGCACGCGGTCCGGTAGCCCTTCTCCTGAAGTGCCTTGCCAAGAGTGCGGCGGTCGGGGTCGATGACCGGTCCGCCCCAGCTGTTGACGATCCCCACGGGCAGTCGCGACCGCCACGGATAGCGGCCCGTCAGCAGGCCGTATCTGGAAGGCGTGCAGACTGACGAGGCGCTATGGGCGTCGGTGAACCGCATGCCCTTCGCGGCCAACGCATCGATGTGCGGCGTGGGGGCTTTCGAAAGCGGGTTGTAGACCCGCGGGTCGCCGTAGCCCATGTCGTCGGCGAACACGATGACGATGTTCGGCGGACGCTCCTGGGCCACCGCCGACATGCCTAGGAGCAGCAGCAGTCCCATCCTCAGACGGGTCATCGGCCACCGAGTCTAGCAGGGAGCCTGGCGGGTCGGACCGCAGAGCACGGCACTCCTGGTACGAATGTCGGACAACAAGCGGAACGAGGGTGATTCGCGCGTAAAGGGGTATCATCCATGGTCGTGATCGAGCAGATCGTACTCGCTGCAGCCGTAGTCGCGAGCTTGGGGTATTTCCTCGCGGCGGTATACCGACGGCTGGCTTCAATTCGCAAGGCCAAGCATCGCGATCTGCGGCTCAACGGCCTTGGGCACCGCCTCTGGACGGTGTTCGCAGAGGTCGTGCTGCAAAGGCGGGTCATCCGAGAGCGTCCTGTCGCCGGCATCCTGCATGGTTTGGTGATGTGGGGTTTCCTTGCCTTCGCTTGGGTCAGCTTGGAGCACTTCGCGCTAGGCCTGACCGGGTTCAAGACGATGGACGGCGGCCACTCTTGGTACGCCACCTTCGCCGGCCTCTGGGCAATCGCAGTGCTGCTGGGGATCGGTGGACTCTCGTACCGCCGGTTCGTTGTCCGTCCCAAGGCCCTGGGCGACAAGCTGTCGGGGACGTCCGCGCTGGTCGCGATCCTGATTGTGGTCCTCATGCTGACCTACGTCGCGACCTGGCGCGACCTGATCGCATCCGAGCTCCTGTGGAAGGCGAACTGGTGGGCCCACACCGGGGCGCTCCTGGGGATGCTCTGGCTGATCCCGAACTCCAAGCACCTGCACTTGGTGCTCTCACCGGTCGCGATCCTGTTCCGAGGGGATGTCACGAGCACCATGCGTCCGCTGGACGACGAGGATGACGACGACTTCGGACTGATCGCATTCAGCGACCTGTCCCAGAAGGACATCCTCGACGTAAATTCCTGCGTCGAGTGCGGCCGCTGCACCGACAACTGCCCGGCCAACGTGGTCGGAGGCACGTTGGACCCAAAGAAAATCGTGCTGCAGATGCAGCACGGCCTGCTGGCCGGTGGAACCACGATCGCGGGCGACGAGTCGGTTGTCGCCAGAGGCGAAGCCTGGGTCAGCGAGCAGGATCTGTTCCAGTGCCTCTCCTGCGGAGCGTGCGAGGAGGCCTGCCCGGTTGGAATCGAGCATGTCGGGCTCAAGATCCTCGACCTGCGACGCGGCCTCGTCAGCGAGGGCCGCACTGGCAGCGAGAAGCTCGCCGAGGTCTTCACCACCATGGAGCGGTCGCCCCACAACGCGTGGGGAGTTTCGCAGCAGGTCCGGCGCAAGCTGATCGAGACCGAGGGCCTGCCGCTCTGCGAACGTGGGACCGAATGGCTCCTGTGGCTAGGGTGCGGCTGTAACTACGACGCGAACGGGCACGACGTCGCTCGGTCCATGCAGCGGATCCTCGACGCCGCTGGCGTCTCCTGGGGCGTGCTCGCCTCGGAGACCTGCTGCGGCGATCCGGCGCGCCGCACCGGCAATGAGTACCTCTACTTCGAGCTGTCGGAGAAGGTGATCGGATCGCTGCGCAGCAAGGGGGTCAAGAAGATCGTGACCTGCGATCCGCACTGCGCCCGGATGTTCGACGTGGACTATCGCCAGCAGGACGGCTTCGTCGAGCTCGGAATCGAGGTCCTGCACCACACGGAGCTGCTGGCACGGCTGACCTCCGACCTGCCGCTCGAATCCACCAGCGAGACTGTCACCCTGCACGACCCCTGCTACCTGGCGCGTGGTCGCGGCGTCACGGAGCAGCCCCGCGACGTGCTGCGGTCGATTGGCGGCGACCTCGTCGAGATGCAGCACCACGGAGCAAGGACGTTCTGCTGCGGTGCGGGTGGCGGCCAGCTGTACATCGCCGACGACACCGTCGAGCTCCCAGGCGGCCGTGTGAACCACAAGCGGTTCGCCGAGGTGCAGGACTCGGGTGCGAGCACCGTCGCGGTCGCGTGTCCCTACTGCGCAATCATGCTCCGCGATGCCGCCGGAGAGGCGGACGGCAAGGCGCCCAGGGTCGCCGACATCGCCGAGTTGGTCGCGGAGCGGTTGCCTGCAGCGCCCGCTGGCGAATCTACCGATTGAACAGGAACGAGTTTGAGTTGATCAGGGCCCAGAGCAGGTCCTGCGCCTTGCCGGCGCGGCCTGGCGAACTGTTCAGGTAGGTGCGTGCGTTGTCCATCTCTGCGGGCGTTGGCATGCGCCCCAGTGAGGCGAGGTAGAGTTCTTCGACCAACTCGCGGTCGCTGAGACCCGCCAGAATCCCCTTGGCAACCCGCCCCTCAGGATGCGCGATCGCATCTGCGAGGGTCGGTCCGTTCACGAGGCTCATCGCCAGCGGAAGGCTCAGGTCGTTCCGGCGCTCGCACTCGCAAGCCGACTCGCGCTCTGGGCGTCCGAACATGTTCAGGAAGCCGCCCGTGTCGACGTGCGGATCCGGCAGCTGCTGTGCGCTGAAGTCCTGCGGCACCTCCGGAAAGTCCGGCCGCGATCCGGTGGCGATGGTCATTGCGTCCAGCAGGGACTCCGCCTTGAGGCGCCGCGGCATGAAGTGCGAGAAGTTGATCTCGTCCCCCGCATTCCATTCGTTGGTCTCCATTGAGGACTGGTAGGTGCGCGAGCTCACGATCGTGCGGATCAGATGCCGCAGGTCGAACCCGCTCTGCACTAGGTCTGCTTCCAGAGCGTCCAGCAGCATGGGGTTGATGGGCGGGTTGGACCCGCGGATGTCGTCCACTGGCTCGATGATGCCCCTGCCGAAGAAATAGCTCCACACGCGGTTGGCGATGGCCTTGGCGAAGTAGGGGTTCTTCGGCGAGGTGAGCCATCCGGCCAGCGCCTCGCGCGTGTCGCTGAACGACCCGACCGGAGGCATCCCGGCGGACGCCAGCAGGTAATCCGGCTCAACCGCCTTGCTCGTCTTGGGGTGCATGAAGTCCTTGTCGTCGCGCTTCAGGTAGACGATCTGCTCGTCGCTGTCGAAGCCTGGCTTCATGCCCACGGCGGCGAAGAACGCCGACAGCTGGAAGTACTGGTTCTGCGTCCAGCGCTCGAACGGATGGTCGTGGCACTGCGCACAGACCATGCGCACGCCCAGGAACAGCTGCGTGGTGGTCTCCATCGCGAGCTTGGGGTCGTCGTTGACGCGGTAGTAGTTGGCCGCTGGCGACTGGAACGTGCTGCCGACCGAGGTCAGGATCTCCCGAACAAACTCGTCGTAGGGCTGGTTCGAGGCGATCGCGTCGCGGATCCACTGCCGGAATGCCCACATGCCCTTCTCGCCGAGGTGCTTGCGGTTGGACTGGAGGAGGTCGCCCCACTTGAGGGACCAGTAGTCCACGAACTCCGGGCTGCCGATCAAGCTGTCGATTACCTGCTCGCGCTTGACACGCGAGGAGTCGGAGTTGTCGAGGAATGCCCGGATCTGCTTCGGAGTCGGCGGGATGCCAGTCAGGTCCAGGTAGATCCGACGTAGGAATACCGAGTCGTCGGCTGCGGCCGAGGGTTGGATCTTGAGGCGCTTGAGCTTGGCGTCGATGTGCTCGTCGATGAAGTTGTTCTGCGGAAGCTCCTGCCAATCGAATCCCGGTGCGGGGTTCAGCACGGTCAGCGGCACCGTTGTGAACTTGCCCTCGTAGCGGACCATGATTGCCGCCTCGCCGATCCGCTCCCCGAGCACGGCGCCGTCCTCCGCAATTTCTGCGGTGCTCGTGGAGTTGCTCTCCAGCACCGCCATGTCGGTCACGTCCCGGGTCGACCCGTCGCCGTAGCGCGCGGTCACTTTGAGGCTCTGGCTCTTGCCAGGCTCGGAGAGGAAGATCTCCTTGGGCTCGACCATCAGCTCCTCGACACCGTCCGCCGCCGGGTCGCCGTAAAGCGCTCCTTGGGCGATCCAGTCGACGATCGTGTGGTAGGCGTCCGAGTCCTTCTCGAGCTGCAGTCCACCCTCGTGAGGCACCGCCATGGTCGGCTTGGTCAGCATCAGGCTGGCCTCGGGCACGGCGCGGTTGAACCGTCGACCGGACACCTCGAACAGCAGGGCCCGGTAGTCGAACTCCGCGTCGTAGCCGCGCAGGGAAAGCTTGAACCCGTTCTTGCCCTTGGCAGACCCGTGGCACGCTCCGGCCGTGCAGCCTTTGTTGTTCAGGATGGGCATCACGTCCCGCAGGAACGTCACGCGACTCTCGTCCGCGGTGGCGGCGAGCGATGGCGCTGCGACACCGATGGCCAGGGCCATGGCTAACGGTATGAAGAGGGTCTGTTTCATGGGGCTTGGCTCCCTGGCGGCCGGTTTGCCGCTTCCGTAGGATGCCCGGCGCCGATCTCCAGGATCGCTTCGACGGGCGTGATGTTGTAGGGCACCGCTTCGGTGCCGCGGCCGGCCAGCACCGAGCGCGGTGCGACCTCCCAAGCGTACTCGCCGGGTTCGACGTCGGCCGCGGCGCGGCACGCCAGCGAGTAGGTGGGTGGGCTGTCGTCGATGGTCTGCTGGTCGCATGTCACGCCGACGGGCAGGTTGTCCGCCGAAACGACTACCGTCGAGTCGAACTCTGGCTCTCTGGAGAATGCGCCCTGCATTGTGAACTCGGAGCCGGGCGCGACGACGACGCGTTCCTGGGGAGCGCCAACGGAGTAGCCTTGCACGATGTCCACGGTGATCGCCTTGGAGCTCACGGTGTATGTTGCGCCTTCATAGCGGACGTTTGTCGTCAGGAACAGGTCGAACCGCATGGCGGGGGTGCCCATGGTCGTGTTCATCTCGAACACCCCGGTCTTGTCGCCCGGCTTTACTTTGGCACCGCCCAAGATACGCAGGTTTGCCACGGCCGGTGCATTCACGAGGCGAACCGGCGCGAGCACCCTTACCCCACTGGACCGTGCGGTGTAGGTCCAGGCGACATCGTGCTCCAATCCTTGGATGAGTCGCAGCGAACGCTCGCCGTCAACGGCCAGCGCAGCGGGCGCCGGGGCGGTGATCACCGTGTCGACGGATCCGGAGGGCTTGGGCACGCGCACAGGTCGTTGACCCTCGCCCGCCACGGGTGTCACGACCCGCGAGATTCGGGCCGGCCGGCGAACCACCCTGCCGTCCTCGGTGAGACCCTCGCCGAAGAAGGAAACGGCGTAGCGGCCTGGCTCCACACCCGCGGGAGCCGTGAAGACCAAGCTGCCGCGCAGTGACTCGCGCTGGGTGGTCATGCCGCCAAACTCTGCCGGCACGTGGCCGCCCTCGACCACCACGTCCTCAGGAACGCCCTCTGCAACGATGCGCAGTGGCCCAGCGAAACCTCGACGGTCGAGCGTGAAACTGACGCTAGTGCTGCCGTCCCTGGGAACGTTCACGTGCGTGTCGTTCAGACGCAGAATGAAGTCCGGTGGCTGCCTGCGGGCCACCAGCCGGTAGGCGTAGCCCGGTCCGCCTCGGCCCAGGAGATCCTCGATGCTCAACTCGAGGGTTGAGACGCCTTCCGGCACCCGCACGCCAATCGACGGATCGCCGAACGTTTCAGCGCGGGTGTTGGTGCTCGACAGCAGTTCTGCGGGAGGCTGGTCGCCTGCCGAGGCGAGCTTCCGGCCGTCTTGGTCGCGCATCACTAGCAGCGTGTATAGCTTCGAAGTTCCGAGGATGGCCGCCTCGGTCTCCACCATCCATTCCTCGCCCTCCTTCACGGCCAGTCGGTAGCTATCCACCTCGCCGGCCGCTCCGATGCGTCCGTTGACGACCACGCCGTCCGACAGGACTCGGCGCTTGCGGGACTTTGGTTCCAGCGTCTCCCGGCCGCTGCCACGGAGGAATGGAACCGGCAGGCCGCTGTGCTCGCCCGGGATCGCCACTTTGTCACCGGCGACCTTCACAGTGCGTGGCCGCGCAAGGGTTCCGCCGGACAGTTCCACGTCGACCGCCGCGCCCGCGCTCCACCCGAGCGGGTAGATCGCTTCGGCGTATTCGATAGGGCCTGCCAGGAGCCGGTAGAAGTTGTTGCGCTGGTCGCTGAACCTTGCGTCGTAGACCTCCACGCTGTAGGCGCCGGCCCCCTTGGCGGTGAGATCAACACGAGCGTCCTGTCCGATGCCCGGTGCGTCGTTGCTGCGTTCGATCACCGTTCCGTTCGGCCCGCGGACAGTCACCACCGGGTCGATGGCCGAGCCCAATCGCCGGGCCTCCACCTCGAAGACGATCCTCTGCCCAGACTCGAGGTGCACGCGGTAGACATCGCGGTCTGCCTTGCCGAGCGTGCCGTTCACCACCACTGGTGTCTCGATCGCTTGGGCGCGGCCCACTGTGTCGTTGCGCTGGCCGCGCATGGCCTGGGACTCGGACTCGGTCGTTTCCGGGAATGCCGAGACGCTGAAAAGCCAGGTGTTGGAGAGTCCAGTGTCGGTCTCAACGGCCAGCGAGTAGGCCCCCGGGGCGGCGTCGGCGTTCACTTCCAGCAGATACTGCCGGGACTTGCCTCCGACGCTTAGCTCGGCGAGTGAACCCGGTATCTCGGAGTGCAGCTGCAGCTTCCCGCCCAGTCCGGCTCCATCGAGGACTAGGCGCACCGCCGTGCCGCGCTGCGCTCCAGGCGGGCTGACGCTCGTGAGGGTCGGTGTCGACAGCCCTGTGGACGCGGCAAGCACTCCGATGGCGGCGCAGCGCCGGAGGTTTCGGGCAGCGTCCATTCGATCACCCAGCCTCGGCGGGCTGGCCTTCCTTCTCGGCCTGCTCGACCGGCACCGGCACGAACTCCTCGACCTGCTCTCCGGACGCCGCGTCATAGACGCGAACCGTGCCGTCGAAACCACCCGTTGCAAACTTCGATCCGTCCGGGTGGAAGGCGATCACGAACACCCCGCCCTGATGACCCTTGCAGGTCGCCACTCGCTTCCCGGTCTCCGTGTCGTACACAGGCACCTCGTCCGACACCCCGCCAACCGCCAGCCGCGTGCCGTCAGGGCTGAACGCAAGGGCGAAGATCTTGCCCTGCTGCTCCTCGTACTTGCGAATCAGCGTCGAATCGTCCGCGATCTTCAGCGCCCTCGGACGGTCCATCGTGTACAGGTATGGAACACGGTCCTCCCCACCGATCAGGACATAGTCGCGGCGCGGGTGACGTGCGATCGCGTAGAGCTTGTCCCGCAGGAAGTTGACGTTCTCCTGGAACGCTCCGGTGGCAGCGTCCGCCAGCTTGGCCGCCCGATCCCGGCCGATCGAGACGATTCGCTTCCCGTCGATGCCGAACACAGCTTGAAGGACCCAGTCCTCGTGGTGGCCGGCCTTGTAGACCTCCTCGCCTTTCTCCAAGTCCGTCATCCGAATCGTCTTGTCCGCCGCGCCGTAGATGGCGCGCTTGCCGTCGGGCGAAAGGTCCCCGGCGAAAAGCGTGTCGGAGGTAGAGGTCACCGAATGGATCTGCTTGGCGGCGCCGACGTCCCAGAACTGGACTTCACCGAACTGGGCTGGTGTGCCGCCGATCGCGACGAGCCTCGATCCGTCGGCGGAGAAGTTGATGGAGTGGATCTTGTCGGAACGGCCCAGCAGCCGGGATTCGATGCCGGATCCGTCGGTTCGGTGCAGCAGGACTTCCTTGAACCCGCCGACGGCGAGCAGATTGCCATCCGGCGAGTACGCCATGCCCGTGATCGTGGGCGCTTGGGCGTAGGACGGCGGTTCCTCAGGCACCTGGGGTGCCCGGGCCTCCGCTGGGGTGTCGTCTTGGGCGCCCCCGCGGATCCACTCCGAGAGCACCGTCGTCACGTTCGGTGGGAGCGCCGCGGCGCCCATGGGCATACGTGGCTCCATGGCGCCCTTGATGAGCTTCACGAGGACGCTGTTCTCGGGCGCGCCCTTGACGATGGACGAACCGTGCTTCGAGCCGCCCTTGAGGATGCCCGCATAGGACGTGATGTCCAGACCGCTGAGCATGTTTGCGGGCTGGTGGCAGCCGGAGCAGTGGACTTGGAGGAGTGGGCGCACATCGTCGTAGTAGCTGGCAGTCTCGGCTGCGCCTACGGCGGTCACGACCACCCATCCAAGGCACAGGCTGACGACTCTCATGCGGCGCACTTATCCCCGGATAATTGTAGCTGGCACGTGCCGCACCAGTGCAGCCAATCGGCCAGCCACTCGTATGAATCGACCCGAGCGGGTCGCCAACTGCGTCCGCCGCCTACCGCAAGCCGCTGCGGCCATGGGCGTTTAGGAGGTGTGTTACGATCGGCAACGCTCGGACGGGCACTCGGGAATGGCGGACAACAGACTGCCGATGTTCATCGCGGGAGTCGGCATCGGCGCGGCGATCGGGTTGCTGATCGCGCCTAAGCGCGGTGCCGAGACGCGGGCAGAGATCGAGGCTGCCGCGCGGGAAGGTCGGGCGATCGCTGCCGACAAGACAGATGGCGTCCGGGAGGCCGTCTCGGACGCCGTCACCTCCGGCAGGCGCATCGCGTCGAACAAGCGGGATCTCCTGCAAGACGCATTGGACGCCGGGGTGAAGGCCTACCGCGTGGCGAGCCAGGACTGAGAGTCAGTCCGCATGGTGCATTGCGCGGCTGCCGCTAGGGCTGCCGTAGCAGAATAGTTGTCGGGAGGTGAGACCATCTTGGAGGATCCCCAGCTTGCCAGTCTCTTCAAGATCCTGATGGTCTTCGCTGGGCTCGTCACGGTTGCAATCGTGGCGGGGGCCGTTTGCTTGGTGTCGACGCTGATTTCAGTCAACCGACTCTCGCGGCAGGCCACTGAGTTCATGGATCGGTGGCAACCCGTCGCCGACACGGCGGAGAAGTCGATCAACGAGTTTTCCGAGCAGTCAAGCGAACTGCTGTCTAGGGCAAATCATCTGACGGCTTCGCTGCACAAGCAGTCGGTGCAGCTGGAGGGCATGGTCTCCACGCTGTCCCAGTCCACCACGCGTAACGTCGAGGAGATCGACGCCGCGGTGCGCCACATCGTCGAACGCACGAGTGCCGCCACAGACGTCGTGGAAAAGGCCGTGCAAGCCCCAGCGAAGAAGCTCCAGGCGTTGGCCGCAGGGATCGGAGCCGCAGTGCGCCGTCTCGCTGGCCCTGGCCCCACCTCACCGGACCGGATCTCGACCGACGAGGACATGTTCATCTGAGATCGCCCCGCGGGCGGAAGCAAGAGGCCCGCACTCGGAGGACACGAAATTGAAGCCCAAGGAACAGGCATCGACCCAGAGGAGCACCTACCGTGTCGCCCTGATCGGCACGAAGTTTATGGGCAAGGCCCACAGCCAGGCGTACCGCAACGTCACCATGTACTTCAGCGACGCTCCCCGCGTTGAGCGGGTCGTCATCTGCGGTCGCAATCCCGACGAGACCGAGCAGGCGCGCGAGGCCTTCGGATTCCAGGAGTCCTCCACCGACTGGGAGTCGGTCGTGACGCGCGACGACATCGACGTCGTCGATGTCGTCACCCCCGGACACATGCATTGCGACATGGTGGTGGCCGCTGCGGCCGCCGGCAAGCACGTCGTCTGCGAAAAGCCCCTGGCCAACACCGTCGAGGACGCCAAGCGCATGGTCGCCGCGGTCGAGAGTGCGGGTGTGCGTCACCTGCTGATGCACAACTACCGCCGCGTGCCGGCGGTGGCGCTGGCTGCCCGCATGGTGCAGGACGGCAGGGTCGGCGACATCTATCACTTCAGGGCCCGCTACCTGCAGGATTGGGCGCTCTCGCCCGACCTGCACTTGGTCTGGCGGTTTGATGCCAAGCAGGCTGGCTCAGGGGCGCTGGGCGACTTGGGCGCTCACGTCATTGACTTGGGCCGCTACCTTTGCGGGGAGATCGCCGAGCTCGCCGCCACGAGCGAGACCTTCATCAAGCGGCGTCCCGCCGACGAAGGGTCCAGCAAGATGGCCGACGTCACCGTGGACGATGCCGCCGCCCTGTGCGTGCGCTTCGAGAATGGCGCCATCGGGACCATCGAGGCGTCGCGGTTCGCTCCCGGACGCAAGAACCACAACACCTTCGAGATCAATGGAAGCAAGGGCTCGATCGTGTTCGACCTCGAGGATCTGAACAACCTCCACTACTACTCCGTGGACGATGCCGGCGACGCTCAGGGGTTCCACAAGATCATCTCCTGCTCGCTTGGCAAGCACCCCTACGCCGACAACTGGTGGTTCGATGGGCATCTGCTGGGCTACGAGCACAGCTTCACACACACCATCTACGACTGGCTGCAGGCCGTTGACGCTGGCGAGGAGACCCACCCGACATTCCACGACGGGCTGCGCAATCAGCTCGTTTTGGACGCTGCCTCACGCGCCTCCGAAAGCCGCCGCTGGGAGACCGTCGGCTAGACGGTGTCATCCAGGGCGGCCGCTCGGGTGCCGTGCTGTAATAGGTAGTTGCGGGTCGCGACCTGGAACGTGAACGGGCTCCGTGCGCGACTCCAATACGTCCTTCACTGGCTTCGCGAGCGCCAGCCCGACATCGTCGGATTGCAGGAACTGAAGATGCGGGACGAGCAGTTTCCCGTGGCGACGTTCCAGGAAGCCGGGTACCACGCATTGGTGCATGGACAGAAGGCTTGGAACGGGGTGGCCGTGCTGAGCAGGGAGCTGGCCGAGCCGCGCCAGGTGGGCCTGCCCGGACAGGAGAGCTTCGGATCGAGGCTGCTCTCCGCCGACGTGGGCGGGATCAGATTCACCACCGTGTACGTGCCCAACGGCAAGTCGCTCGACCACGACGACTTTCCGCGCAAGCTAGCTTGGCTGGACGCGCTCAGGGAGTACTTCGCCGCCAGCCACAGCCCGGCCGAGCCAGCTGTGCTGTGCGGAGATTTCAACGTCGTTCCAGAGGCGTTGGACAGTTGGAACGAGGAAAAGCTGGTCGGCACGATCTTCCACACGGAACCCGAACGAAAGCGCATTGCGTACCTAAGGGAGTGGGGGCTCCGTGACTTGTTTCGCCACGCACACCCCTCCGAGAAGATGTTCTCCTGGTGGGACTACCGTGCGGCCTCGTTCCGCTTTAATCGAGGGCTCCGCATTGACTTCCTGCTCGGTTCCGCGCCGGTCGTCGACCGCTTGGACAGCGTGCGCGTCGACCGCCCGTACCGCAAGAAGATCGAGGGGCTCACGGCGTCCGATCACGCGCCCGTGATCGCCGATCTGCACTGAGGGCACAGAAGTGTGCCAATCTGGTTGAAAGGGGTCGTAACACTCGCATGATGCGAAGAACCCATTGCTTTCGGGCTCTCTTGGGCCTGGCGATCGTGGGCCTGTTGCCCATCGGCCTGTTCGGGCAGGAGGACGATTCGGCTCCCAGGCGGCGTCGTCCGCGGGTGGAGTTCGAACGCTTCGCCGTCGGGATCCGCTTGGGATACCAGGTCACAGCTCAGATCACCGAGGGCACCGACGATCAGACCAGCACGTCCACGAACCCGCCTACCCTGTTCAAGGCCACGTCGGAGCCCCAGCAGGACACTTGGGGCATCGGTGGTGGCGTGCAGGTCAACCTCAAGCCGCGCTGGGGCGTGACCGTCGATCTGATCTCACACAGCATCCGGTTCAAGACCGGCACGCGCATCGAGCGGCAGCGTACGGCTACCCGCAGCGCTCAGCTGCTCTCGAACACCTTCGTGACCACCGAGGCGAACCATTGGGACATACCTGCCACGGTGCGCTACTACCTCAACGGTCCGCGTCAGCGCGCCCGGCCGTTCATCTCCGGCGGTGTCGGAATGCGCCTCGTGCGCAATGCCAAGGCCACCCTCGAGATCGGAGACGTCGACGGCGGCGAAAGCACGTTCGCGGAGACCATGCCTGAGGTCGCAACGGACAGGACGATGGGGCTCGTGGGCGGGATTGGTTTCGAGCTAAGGGATGACGTCAACCTCAAGCTGAGCGTCGAGGGTCGCTATATGCGGTGGCAGCAGAAGACCTTCGAGATGGGTCTGGCCAACGCGCTCCGCAACCACGTCGAGATCGTGGTCGGCCTGTCCTTCTAGGGCAGGGTCTGGGTCGCCGCTGATGCCGAACCGGCTCGCGGGCGAAACCAGCCCGTATCTCCTTCAGCACGCCAACAACCCGGTTGACTGGTACCCGTGGGGACAGGAGGCCCTCGATCGGGCCCGTCGCGAGGACAAGCTCATCTTCCTGAGCATCGGCTACGCCGCGTGCCATTGGTGCCATGTGATGGAGCACGAGTCCTTCGAAGACCCGGGCGTCGCGGAGCATCTGAACCGCAGCTTCGTGTCCGTGAAGGTCGATCGCGAGGAGCGCCCGGATCTCGACGAGATCTACATGGCCGCCACCATGCTGTTCTCGGGCGGCCACGGTGGATGGCCGATGAGCGTCTTCTTGGCTCCCGATCTTCGGCCGATCTACGCGGGGACCTACTTCCCGAAATACGACTCCTACGGCAGGCCGGGGTTCCGCTCGCTGCTGCAGTTCCTCGACCAGAGGTGGCGGACCGACCGGTTGCCGCTGGTGCAGAACGCTGACAAGGTCGTCGAAGCCGTGCGCCGCCTGCAGCGTCCGAGTGGCGAGGGCGCCCTGCCTGGTCGAGAACTCGTGTCCTCGGCTGCGGCGGCCCTGCACAGGGCGTTCGACCAGGCCAGAGGCGGCATCCCAAGCGGCACCAACAAGTTCCCCCAGAGCCTGTCTCTGGAGCTTCTCCTGCGCGGCCATCGCCTGACGGGAGACAGCCGCTACTTGTCGGATGTCGAGCTCACGCTCGAGGAGATCTGCAACGGCGGCATCTACGACCACCTCGGTGGCGGCCTGCACCGCTACTCCACCGACACCGACTGGCTGGTGCCGCACTTCGAAAAGATGCTCTACGACCAGGCCTTGGTCGTGACGGCTCTGCTCCAGGGGATGCAGGCGACTGGCAGCGAGGCGAAGCGGAGGCTGTTCGAGAGCCGTGTTCGCGGCATTGCCGACTACGTACTGCGGGATCTAGCGAGCCCGGAAGGTGCCTTTTACTCCAGCGAGGATGCGGACAGCGAAGGCATGGAGGGCAAGTTCTACATCTGGACCAGGGAGGAGTTCGACGCGGTGCTGGATCCCGACGGAGCAAGGCTGGCTGCGTCCCACTTCGGCGTCTCCCACGCAGGGAACTGGATGCATCCGGGCGACGCCCATGTGCCTGCGGGGCCGAAGAACGTGCTGCACGTGGCCCGGTCGGTGGAATCCTTGGCCAACGACGAGGGCACGACCCCGGACGTCATCCAGGAGCGACTCTCCAATGCAATGGAACGGCTCCTGACGGCCCGCAACGAACGAACGCGTCCGGCCTTGGACAACAAGGTTCTGACTGGTTGGAATGGCCTGATGATCGCGGCACTTGCTAGGGCGGCTGCGGTTCTGGACGAACGGCGCTTCGGCGAAGCTGGCGTGTCGGCCGCTGACTACCTGCTCGACACGGTGTTCCGCGACGGCCGTCTCCACGCCACCTGCGCGAATGGCACGGGCCGCTTGGCCGCGTACAGCACGGACTACGCCTTCCTCGCCGAGGGCCTAGTCGCTCTCTACGAGTGGAGCGGCGAGCGTCGACACGTCCTGGCGGCCGAGCGGCTGGTCGAAACCGCCTTGGAGCACTACTGGGACGCTGACAAGGGTGCGTTCTACCTGACGGCTTCCGACCACGAGGAGCTGCTGGTCCGAGCCAACACTGTCCAGGATGGTGCGACACCCTCGGCCAACTCTTCGTTCGCTCTCACGCTGCAGCGCCTGGCCATCCTTCTCGGCCGCACGGACTTCCGCGAGCGTGCCGCGCAGATCCTCCGCAGCCATCTCGATCGATCGGGTCGGCTCGTGTTCCAGCAGGAGTTGCTGCTTTGCGCACTCGACGCCTGGCACGCCCGGTGGGACGAGATCGGCCTTCTGGGGCCCGCCGATGATCCCCGGACGCGGGCCCTGCTGGCGCGGATCCACGGCTCGTTCCGCCCGGACAAGGTGGTTGCCTGTGCCGACGGACCAGAGCCGGACCCCAACGAGCGACTGCCCCTGCTTGTCCGTCGCGGCATGATCGACGGCAAGCCGACGGCCTATGTGTGCCACGACTACGAGTGCCAGCTTCCAGCTACGAATCCTGACGAGCTCTTTGCCGACTCAAGCCCCGTGACCATGAGGTAGCTTGATCCTGCGATGCTTACTGGCAGTTCCAACGACCCCGGCCCCACCGTGTCTGCGGACGATGTGACCATCCGTGCCGCCCATACGGGGGAGATGCCCCGCATCCGTGAACTCATCGGAACGTACCCGGACCTGCTCCAGCAAGACGACCTGCCGCGCATCGCGTCTTTCTTTGTGGCAGAGGTCGGCGGTCAGATCGTGGGTTGCTGCGCACTGCAGATATACTCGCGGCGTCTCGGCGAGGTGCGCAGCTTGGCCGTTCGTGTCGACTTTCGAGGGCAGCGCATCGCTTCGCGCCTTGTGGAAGCTTGCCGTGATCGAGCACGCGAGCGTCGCGTGCGCCAGCTGCTCGCTGTCACCAGCAACACCGCCTTCTTCGAACGCGCCGGATTCAAGATGCACAGCGGCTGGCGGACCGCGCTGTTCCATGACCTCGACGATGCGGGCTAGCTTGGGCCTTGGGTGCGTGGTGCAGGGCCCCATCGATGCATGGTTGGCGAAAGGGATTCCACCATCCGCGCGAGCGGGCCATACTGGGGCTTTTCGGCAGGAGGTGAAGGCGTGCAGTGGAGTCGGATAACCATCATCGGCGGGATCCTGGGAGCAATCGTTGTCGCCGGGTTGATCGTGCTCTACAACCGTGGTGCCACTCCGCGCTTCTCGGGGACGATCACCGAGGTGAGGACCCTCGGGATGGATGACGCGAGTTCCGTGGCGATTGTCAACTTCCAGGCCGAGAACGTCTCGAATCGAGAGGTCTCGATCCAGAAGCGGCAGATGACGATCGTTGACGGGAACGGGATCGACCATGAGGGCCGTGTGCTCAGCGTGTTCGATGTCCAGCAGCTGTTCAAGTACTTTCCGGCCCTCGGTGGAATGCGCGACGAGCCGCTGACGGACAATCGCTTCGTGGAGGCGGGCGAGTCGTTCCGCGGACTCGTCGCCGCCCGCTTCGAGATCCCCAAGCACGAGCTGGACCTGCGCCAGGAGATCGTCTTGCACACGATGGACGTCAAGCACCGCAAGACGGAGCTGCGACTCGATACGGAATAGTCTGGACCGTGTTCAGCGAGACGCTCCTGGGTCACTTCCGGAATGACCGGAGGGTCGGTCGTCTCGATCCCCCGGCGGTGACAGTCCAGGTCGAGAACCCGGTCTGCGGCGACATCCTCGCTCTCTCGGCCCTTGTGGAAGGTGGTGTTCTGGCGGATGTCCGGTTCCGGGCGCGAGGCTGTACCGCTTCCATCGCGGCGGGCTCCGCCTTGGCGGAGATGCTCCTGGGCATGTCCGTCGCGAGACTTGGATCGGTCGATGGCGCAGCGGTCGAAGCAGCCCTTGACGGGCTGCCATCCACATCGAAGCACGCCGCCCGTCTAGCTGGCGACGCGGCCAAGGCCCTGGCCGCCGCAGTCCAGCGGAACACTGGTGGCCGTTAGGTCCGTACCTGGGCCACTACGCGGTTGCCGTTCTCCGGTCCCTAAAGATCGCGAGGAACAGCACCAGCACCAACGCCGACAGGGCGGTGGGAAGCGCCCAGATCCAGCGCCAGTTGATCTGGCTCTGCGACTCGTGGAGCTTGGCGGCCTGCTCCTCGCGCAGCGCCTCGAGGGCTGCGCCGACGTTCCCCGCCTGCTCCATTTGCGCGATCTCGGTTCCGATCGCTTGAACCTCCGCGCTTAGCTGCCGCGAAATCGCCGGCGTGTTTCGCTCCTCCCATTCGCCTGCCACCCGTGCGCCGATCAGCATTCCGAGGCCGAGGGTGAATAGCACGAGCATGCCCTGAGCCTGGGCGCGGATTTCCTTGCGGGCCACCTTGTCCGTGTAGATCTGGCCCGTCACGAACAGGAAGTCGTAGCAGATGCCGTGCAGGACGATGCCGCCGTACATCATCCAGATCACCGCGCTCGGTGTGCCGATGGCGAACAACGCGTACCGCGTGACCCACGCCAGCATGCCGATTGCCAGCATCCACTTGACGCCAAGCCGTCGGAAGAACAGCGGCATCAGCAGCATGAACACAATCTCCGAGACCTGTCCGTAGCTCATCGCTTGGGTCACGTCGGTGATGCCCGCGAGGCTCACAGCCTTGGCCGCAAGCTGGAAGTAGAACGCTAGGGGGATGCAGATCAGGAACGTGCTCAGCATGAAGACCGTGAAGGACGGATTGCGGAACAGCTCGAAGGCGTCGGCTCCGACGAGCCCCCGCCACGACATCTGCTTGCCCTTCGAGGGCGGCGGCGTGTGCGGCAGAGTGAGGCAGTAGAGGCCCATCAGGATGCCGCTTACACCCGTCAGGTGGAACATCTCCAAGCGGTCTCCCCAGCCGATCCATGCGAGGGAGAACCCCGCCGCGATCCAGCCGATCGTGCCGAAGACGCGGATCAATGGGAACTCGTTCTGGGAATCCGAGACGTGATGCAGGGCCAACGAGTTTGTGAGCGCCAAGGTGGGGAAGTAGCACAGGGTGTGGGCCAGGATGATTAGGTTGATCGTCGCGGGCGCGGCCGGACTCGCGGCGTCCATCTGAGAGGCTGCGAGCAGCATGAATCCAGCGGCCGCCAGATGGAGCACGCACAGGATGCGTTCGGTCGCAAAGAAACGGTCCGCGACCATGCCGACGAAGAACGGCGACACGATGCAGGCCAGCGGACCTACGGCATAGGTCCAACCGAGGTCACTGCCACCGAACCCGATCTTGACCAGATAGAGCGGAGCTCCGACAAACCACGCCCCCCAGATGAAGAACTGGAGGAACATCATGCCGCCCAGACGCGCCTTGGTGCCGCTGAACATCGCCTTATGTTACAGGCGTGGTCTGGGCGGCTGGGGGCTTTGACCAGAGCGCCGAGCCTCGATCTGCGTCGGTCGGACGCTCCGTGGGCCAGTCCGGCGAACCCAGCGCACGCCCGTCGATGCGATGGCGGGCTCGTCCTTAGCGTTCACCAGGGCTACTGGACTCGTCCACCTCGCCAGTTCTTCGGCCAGCCAGTCGTCGGACTCCTCTGCATGGCACACCAGACAGGCGTTGGGGCTCTCCTGCCGGCCGAACCGGGCGGTCATCGCCGCAGCAGGGATGTCGTCGATGCGGTGCGTCCTGGCCATGAACATCATGCTGTTCATGATCTTGGGCATGTGGCAGCTGGCGCATTCGCTGGCCGGCGTGCCGGGATCGTGGCGCGTGTGCGCAGTCAGGTCCGCCTCGATTCCGACGTGGCACTGCAGGCACATGCGATTCTCGTTGCTCCGGAACTTGAGCGACTTGGTGTTCTCGCTCGCGTCTGCAGGGTGCGGATCGTGGCAGTCGCCGCAGTGCGCCTGTCCGTCCAGGAAGCACTTCGATCGCTCAAACGATTCCACGATGAAGGTCGTCTCTCGGAACCGGCCGTCCTTGTAGAACGCCTTGAGGGAGAACTCGTCGTACGGCCGCTTCTTGCGGAACTGGTAGAACGCGGTCTGTTCTCCGGTGAAGTTCAGCTCGCCTTGCTTCCCGATCTCTAGAATCCCCGACTGCATGTGGCACTGGGCACACACGGCCACGTAGCTCCGGCTGTCGATCTCTGAGAACCGGAGAGGCGTCTCGTGGGGATCGGTCCTTGGCAGGGGCGTTTCCGATCTGTAGTTGACCGTGTGCGCCAGTGACGGGCCGTGGCACATTTCGCAGTTGATGCCAGTCTCGCGGAACGTGATCCGTTCTGCGGCCAGAACGCCGCCCTCCGCGTGGGCCTGGCTCGTGTGGCAGGAGGCGCAGTTGACCTGGTAGTTCGTCACGTTCTTGAACTGATGGAAGTCCTGGACGATGGTCCGTTCGGACTTGCCGTCGTCGAGGATCTCCCAGAAGTTCACCCACTGGTCGTGCAGCTGGTTGTATTGGATCGGCACGACGTGAATGCGGCCGTCGTCCAGCCTCGTCGCGTAGGCCTGCTGCCACTTCGAGCCGATCACGTAGTCGACCGGGAACTCCTTGAATGTGCCCCCGGACTCGAGTTCGATGTAGTGCTGGCCGTTGGAAAGGCGCATCCGCGCCAGGACCGGTCCGTTTCCCTCCCGGTATTCGTTGTTGTCCGTGAAGTCTCCCATCACGATGTCGGGCGAGTATGGCCGCACCATGTTGGCCATGCCTGTTTGCTGCCAAGCGCTGAACGCTTCTTCGTGGCACTCGCGGCAGACTGCAGAGCCGGCGTATGCGGGGGGTTCGGACTCGGCGTCGGAGCGACCCCCAGATGCTTCCGGTTCGATCGACCGGGTGGGGACGCCGGCCAGGAACTCGTCAAAGCCATCCCTTGTCGGCTCGCCGGTGGCGCTCCAGTGCCGACGCACAGCGTCCAGCGCCCGGCGCTGGACGGGACCGACCAAGCGTGCTGAGGCAGCATGAGCTTCGACCGCACGCTGGCCATGGCCCAGCCCGTCTTCGACGATGCCGAGCAGGTGCCAGGCTATGCCGTCCTGGTCGTCGAGCCGCAGCGAGTCGGTCAGATGACGCCGTGCCTCGACAAGGGCATCGGTCCTTCTGGATCCCTTGTCTCCGAGGCCTCGCGTGGCCGCCACTCGTCCCAGCACGAAGTGCGACCGGGCTTCAAGCTGGGTGCGCATCACTTGCCACTCACTGTCCGTGTATCGGGCCGGCCCATGGAAGTCTCCGAGGAACCGCAATGCCTGCTCTGCGCTGTGAACTGCATCGTCCAGCAGGCCCTTCTGCACCTGGACGTTGGCCATGGACGCCAGCAGAGCGCCGTTTTCAGGCCGGAGCCTCAGAGACATGCGTCCGTGTTCGAGCGCAGCGTCCAGGTCGCCGATGTCGATGGACGCCAGCGCCATGAGGGTATGTCCCTGCACCAGAAACGAGGACGCCGGATAGCGTTCGAGGAACTGAGCACCGATGCGGGCCTTTGCTGCAGAATCGGTTTCGTCCACCATTGCGCGGACGAGCTCGCGCTCTTCCGGATCCTCGATCTGGTCCAAGAGGGTCGGTGGCGGGCGCTCGCCCGCGTACAAGACCCGGTCAATGTCCTGTGCACTCAGCCGGACACCTGCCGACAGGAGGAGCATGACTATGCAGACCGTGACGCTGGACAGCCCCAGAAGCTGCTTCAGACCAGCTGACATGCCCGCGAGAGACGCTTGTGTGAGGTGAACCAAGACCACCCTACTTCACTCAAGTGTGCCGCAACGCTCTCTCCGAGATATCGTATCCGGCCGCCACCCGTTCCTTGCTGTCACCTGTGCTCTGCGCCGCTGACCTAAGATGAGCGCAATGGAGAGTGTCGTCCGACATCCGGCCAGGTTGGCTTTCGGCCCTCTATTTCGCCTGGCACTCAGGGCGCTTGGCCGGCGTGCGCTGACTGAGTCCGAACTGGAGCGGCGGCTGCTCGCTCGCTGTGCCGACGAAGAGGATGTGGCTGCCGTTCTGGACCGGTTGCGGGAGTTCGGCTACATCGACGACGGCCTTGTTGCAGAGTCTCATGCATTCGTCCGGAAGGAGCTTGCCATGGTCGGTCGCAAGCGAGTTCTGGGCGAGCTGAAGCGGCGCGGCGTCAGCGCCGCCACTGCCAGGGACGCCGTCAAGGAGATATTCGAGGATTCCAGCGAAACCGAACTTGCGATCGAGCATCTTCGACGCAAGCTCGGTGGACGGTTCGAGACTTGGAAGGGCGAAGACCCCAAGGAGCTCGCCCGTGTGTTTCGTGCGCTCATCCGAGCCGGATTCGCCGCAGAGGTGGTGGCCGAAGCGATCGGGTCCGTTGCGGGCGGCAGCGAGCGCTTGGAGGCACTGGCTGACGCAGCCATCGCCGGCGGGTTGGATGACTGATCCCGATGGCCTCCGCTGTGGCGGGCATAGGTAGCCGAGATGCTCGTTGCGGGCATCATGAGTGGAACCTCTGTGGACGCGATCGACGTCGCGTTCGTGGAGATCCGCGGGGACGGCATCGATCTGGACGTCAAGCTGGTCGGATTTCACGAGCACTCGTTCCCTCCTGGTGTTCCTGCCGAGATTCGTGCAGCGTCCGACAGCGCCGTGACCGCGGCTGACGTCAGCAGGCTGCACTTCCGCTTGGGCGAGGTGTTCGCCGAGGCGCTGGAGCATGCCTCGCGTGCCTGCGGCATTGGACTTTCCGCACTGGACCTTGTGGGTTCGCACGGCCAGACGATCCACCACGAAGTGCCGGTCCGGTCTGGCGAGCGCAGTGTCGTTCCAAACACGCTGCAGATCGGTGAGGCTTCCTGCATCGCCCGAGTCTCCGGCTGTCCGGTGGTGTCCGACTTTCGCTCCGCGGACATCTGCGCTGGAGGGCAGGGTGCCCCTCTCGTTCCGTACGCCGACTATCTTCTGTTCCGCCACGACCAACGCGGCCGTGTCGCGCTGAACATCGGCGGTATTGCCAATGTCACCGCCATCCCGGCCGCTCAGGACGCCTCCGAAGTCTTGGCCTTCGACACGGGCCCAGGGAACATGGTCATCGATGCCTTGGTGGCTCGCGTCACGAACGGTGCCCAGACGTTTGACCAAGACGGCGACATGGCCGATAGGGGAGAGATCAACCAGGATGCCGTGTCAGCCTTCTTGGATCATCCGTACTTCTCACAGCCAGCGCCCAAGAGCACGGGCAGAGAACTCTTCGGTCCGCCCTATGCGGACGCCTTGGCCAGCGCCACGGGATCGGGCGGTCCCGACTTGATCGCCACTGCTACCGGTCTGACGGTCCGGTCGATCCTGCTGGGCATCGAGCGGCTGGTCCGCCCGCGCATGCGGATTGACGACCTGATTGTGTCGGGCGGAGGATGCCGGAATCGCGTGCTGATGCGGGGGCTGCGGGAAGGACTCCCCCGCACGAACGTCTGCAGAAGCGACGACTTTGGAGTGCCACACGGCGCCAAGGAAGCGATTGCTTTCGCGATGCTCGCCCACGCCACATTCCACTGCAGGCCTAGCAACCTGCCGTCGGCCACGGGCGCGTCGCAGCCAGTGGTGCTGGGCAAGATCACCCAGATGCCCGCGTCGTAGCGGATTCACCGCTGGGCGAGCGTCGCCGCGTCTTCGGTCACGCGGTCCGGTTGCCGCTGGATGAACGGCTCGCTCGTGACAATACCTTCGATCAGTGCAGAGAACCGGTAGTCCGCCGCCTCGAGGTCGTGCTGGATACCGTCGATGACAGGATTGTCCCTGCGGTCCACGCCGCGGCCAAGGGCGTACGTCAGCAGTTTCTTGGTCAGTGTCCGCGCGAACGCACGCGCCTCGGTCTCGATCAGAATGCGCCGTAGGCCGGCGGGCGAGTCGAATGCGTGGTTCCCCGGCAGTACGCCCGACGTGTCAAGGTCATGGTCGCCGTCCTTGGTGCGCCACCGACCGATCGCGTCGTAGTTCTCCAGACCGAAGCCCAGAGCGTCCATCACGAGATGGCACGACATGCACCCTTCGTTGGACCGGTGCTCCTCAAGCTGCTCCCGCAGGGTGCCGGTCAGTTCGCCTTCCCGAACCTCCAGCTCGGGCACGTCCGGAGGCGGGGGCGGCGGGCTCTGGCCCAGCACGTTCTGCATCACCCAGAGGCCTCGCAGCACCGGGGATGTCCTGGTTGGATACGACGAAATGGTCAGGATGCTTGCTTGGCCGAGCAGTCCGCCCCGCTGGTCGCCCTCCACCGTGACTCGCTCGAAGTCGGCGCCTGCAACGCCCTGAATGCCGTAGTGCTCGGCCAAGCGCTCGTTCACGAACGTGAAGTCGCTGTCCAGGAACTCCAGTACGCTGCGGTCCTCTTCCACGACTGCTCCGAAGAACAGCTCCGTCTCCCGCTGCATCGCCTGCCGCAGGCTCTCGTCGAATGATGGGAACACTTCGGAGTCGGGCTCGGTGTGCGCCAAGTTGCGCAACTCAAGCCACTGACCTGCGAAGTGCTCGGTCAGTGCGGACGCCTTGGGGTCAGCGAGCATGCGACGCGCCTGCGCGCGGATCCCATCCAAGTCGTCGAGCGCTCCCGATCCCGCCGCGGCGAACAGGTCGTCGTCCGGCATGCTGCTCCACAGGAAGTACGAGAGCCTCGATGCAAGCTCGTAGGGCTCGATCCGCGTTGAGGCTTGGCCCTCGGCCGGACTCTCGACCCGAAACAGGAACTGCGGCGCCACGAGCACCGCCTGTACAACGGACTGCAACGCCGACTCGAAGCTGTTGCCGTCGAGCATGGCCCGCTCGGCGAGCCGCATCAGATCCTTGAACTCTCCAGACGTGGGTGGTCGACGGTAGGCCCGACTGGCGAGGCGGTGAATGATCGCTTCCGCGCACGGTTGCCACGGCTCCTCGCCTTCCGGCACGCAGGTCAGCAGTCGGCGATGACTCAGTGGAAGGGGGACCGGTTTGGCGTCGAATGGGCCATTGACCTCGAGGTAATCGACCCACACCTTGCGCTGGGAGAAGTCCGCGTTCGGGTCCATGGGCATGCCGTCCATGTCGACGAAGCCAAGCCAGAGATCGCGCTCTCCATGTTGGATCTGGTGTCGGACGCGCTCGCTCCGGTCGAAGTACTGCGCCGCCTCGACGGCCTTGGTGGCCATGCGGCGACCTTCCAGCAGCAGCGTCATCAGACGAGGCGGAGGATCCGGCCCGTCCAAGTACCTCCCGTTGTCTTCCGACCGCTTGCGCCGATCGACGGCGCCGAATGCGAGTGAGTACGTGCCGTCTGCGGGAAACTTGAACGAGAGGCGCATCGAGCCGTCGGCCGTGAACGGGGACACCCGGCCGATCGCAGCGGCGTTGCTTTCGTCCCGAACCGCCTGGATCCGAAACCGGGTCGGTTCGGCGTGTCTCGGCCGCTCCCAAATCGCAGTGCGCGCCAGCTTCCCAGCGGCGGACAGATACTTCTCCATCAGCAGCGGTGACACCGACAGCACGTCTCCAATGTTGTCGAAACCGTATCCGGAATCGTCCACCGGGAAGGAGTTCGCCGGGGAGATGTCGACGTGCAGCAGGTCCCGGACGGTGTTGTTGTATTCGGCGCGATTGAGTCTTCTCGCTGTGACACGGCGCGGCGCCAGCGGTGCATCGGACGCCATTCGATCTCTGCGGCTTAAGATCCAATCCTCCATGGCCGAAAGCTCTTCCGCTGGTGGCCTAGCGCTGCCAGGAGGAGGCATCTTGGCCTCGGTCGTCATGCGAAGAACATCGCGCCAGATATCGGGGTGGCGAAGTGCCTCAGCCTCGCTGCGGATGTCGTCAAGCCTCAGATCGGCCATCCGCACGCTCTCGCTGTGACAGGCGATGCAGTGCGTGTCGAGGAACGGCCGGACTGTGTCCTCGAACGATCCCGCCAGTAGGTGTAGCGGTGCCAGCGCAAGACATGCTGCAACGCGAACGGCCACGGTTAGGGCCATTGTATTGCGGTTGATCGAAGCACGAACCGATGCAATGGAGCCCGTTTCGGCTAGCACCGGCCCAAGTTCAGGAGCAGAAGCTGGAGATCGACTCGGCGAGACACTCAGTCCGACTCCTGCCTTTTCTTCGCCTTGGCCGAGGTCGCGGCGACACCCTCCGATACACTGGTTCCTCAAGCCCTCCGGGCGGCCCGATGCTGCACACGACGCTGGCGGTCGCCACTGGCGGCGCATTCGGAGCGCTGCTGCGCTACTGGGCCTCCCACGGCATCCACACACTCGCGGGCCGTGGCTTTCCGTTCGGGACCCTGAGCGTCAATGTCCTCGGATCCTTGGTGATGGGCGGCGTGTACGTGCTCTTTTTTGAGCGCCAGGACATGGACCTGCCTGACGTATGGCACAGCGCCGTCGCGGCGGGATGCCTTGGCGCATTCACGACGTTCTCGACGTTTTCCCTCGAGACACTGCTTCTGCTCCGCAACGGAGATCACTCGCAGGCCGTGGTCAGCGTGTTCCTGAACGTTGGCCTTTGCCTCGCCGGATGTTGGATGGGGATCTTGCTCGCCCGTCAGATCTGACGACCGCTCTAGCCGCTCGAGGCTACGGTGGGGCCGATCGTCGAGAAGTCCCGACCGCGGGCGAACGCAACTCCAGCGGCCGTCAATCCCCGCTGTCATCCACTGGAGCCTGCTCCAGCAGCCGAAACAGACCCGCCGTGGTGCGCATCGGATACTCGTCTAGCAGCCCCTCGGGCATGATCGAGATCTCGGACTCCCGTATGTCGACGATGTTCTCCCTCGAGATCGCAACGGGGCGCTCGAGGTCTGGGATGAGCACGGTGACGCTCTCCTGGTCCTCTTCCAGGATCAGCGCGGAGTAGACGTCGTCCTTGGTCTCGATCCGCCAGGACGTGTACTGGTCCGAAATCGTGCGTGAGGGCCACAGCGTCGCTTCGAGCAGGTCGCTTCTCGTGAACCGGTTCGCGATCGTCGTCAGGTCCGGTCCATAGTCCTTGCCGCTGTCGCCGAAGCGGTGACACTTGGCGCACGTCTCTTCGAAAATCTTGCGTCCATCGTCCAGGCTGGCGACGGTTGTCATTGGGTCATACAGCATGTACTCGAAGATCTCCTCCTCGCTGTAAATGCTGGTGCCCGACTTGCGGGCGTACACGTTGGGCTGGACGTGGCCCGTGCCCCGGCGAAGCCGCGCCAGGATCCTCTCGTCATCGACTGGAGCGAAAGCCGGCACCGCTGCGTAGGCGGCGTTTCGCTCCTCGTCGTCGAAGAACGCGAGCGAGGACTCGAACAGGCGGTTGATGAAGCCAGGGAAGCTGGCGCCGCCGCGCCACTCCTGGGCCTTCATGAACCAGGTCACCAGCTTGTTCTTCTGCTCGTGGGTCCAGCCGGACTTGATCTCCCGAAGGCAGTAGACGTAGTGGATCTGCAGCTGCTGGTTCTCGTCGCCGTCTGGCAGCTCCGCAAGGATCGCGGCGATGGCTTCGGGCCGGTTCGCATAGGCCATCGTGCGCGCGTATTCGCGGCTGAGGCCTTCGTCTTCCGCCGGAAACCTAGGTGCCACGACCTCGTACAGCTGGTCACGCAGGCTCTGCCGGCACCCGTTCTCGATCTCTAGGCAGCCGAGCTGGAACACCCGCAGCAGCGCCAGCTCCTCGTCTGCCGACAAGCTGTCGCTGCGGAGCATCGACAAGCTCTTCTCGAACACCGCCTCGAGCTTGATCGGCTCGGACGCTGTGCGTACAAGGGCCAGCATGCCGTTCGCCGCCGCCGTCACGGAGGGCTCGTTGACCACGGTGTCCTCCCATCCGTCACGTGGCGTCGCCTCCATTGCGACCCGCCCGGCCCAGCGCACGAACCTGTCTTCGCTTCCCAGCAGCGCGTAAAGGTCCGCTGTCTTCGCAAACCCGGGATCGGCCATCCGTAGAAGCGCTTCTGCGGCACGGCGCTGCACGAACGGATCCGCGTCCCGCAGTGCATCGGCGGCGATCCGCTTGGCGCGGTCGCTGCCGTGTTGACCGACCACGTACACCGCCGCCGCGCGTACGGCCACAGCCGGGCTCTCGAACGCCGCACGGATCAGCGGAGCGTCCGGCTTCGGGCCATAGCGTTGCAGCAGGTGGATCGCCTGAACGCGGTCTAGCTCCGCAGCCGACTCGTCAAGGACGAGCGCCTTGAGGTCTGCGCCCCAGGACTCGCCCATCTGCTCCTTGGTTGTGCGGAAGTACCTGTCGCTGAATGCCGACAGGGGCTGTGGCTGGCGGGTGATGGCGAGCACGCCGGACTCGGGCCTGTGACCGAGGTTTGGACGGCGGCCCTTGTAGGCCACGCGGTAGAAACCGCCCTGCGTCATCCGGCCGCCCGTGGTGAAGTACACGAGACCATCGGGACCCACCTCGAGGTCGGTCACGTTGAGGGGCTCGCCGTAGATGAAGTCGGTGGCGGGCTCGGCGACCTCGTACGTCGCACCGCTCCGCCGGAACCGCGACAGCACGACCCGTCCGCGGGACCAGTCGCCCTGCAGGAACGCATCGAAGTACTCGGCCGGATACGCATAGCTGTGATAGAAGTCGACGCCCACCGGCGAGCCGCGTCCAAGGTCGAGCAGCGGTGGCAGCGAGTCGATGTAGTACGGCGGGAACTTGCCCGAGCCCGTGCGCCAGCCGTAGTCCGCGGACTGGACGCCATGTACCGACCGCACCTCGCGATACCACGGCAGGTTGATGTCCCACTCCATGTCGGAGTCGAACGTGAACGTTTCGCCCTCGTAGTTGTAGGCGTGGTTGTAGGGGTTGCGGAAGCCGCCGAAGAGCAGGGTGAACGCCTCGCCCGCACCTTTCATGCGAAACAGTGCGCCACCCGGTGCCATGCGTCCAGCGGCATGGCCCCGAGCGTCCATGTACCGGTTCAGGATCTGCGACTCCTTGTACCTGTGCAGCGGGGACTCCGGATCGATCCGGTCCGCGGGGAAGAAAGTGTGGTTGCCGACTAGGATCGTCGTGGAGCCATCCGGTGCCCGCCGGATGTCGTGCGGGCCATGTTCTCCGATCCGACCTGTGTATTGGACGATCGCTTCGTGCGCATCCGCGACGCCGTCACCGTTCTCGTCTGGCAGTCGGAACAGGTACGCCGCTCGGTCATCCGGGTGCGTGCAGTTCGCGTACAGCGTGGATCCGTCGAACCAGATGCCCTGGCAGTTCTCGACTTGGTCGCTGATCACCTGTTCGTTCTCGTAGAAGCCGTCGCCGTCGCGGTCCAGCAGCCGAGTGGGGTGGCCGCGTTCCTTCGCCACAACTGGCTGCCCCTGGGCATCGAACGTGACTTGGATCAGCGATCCGACGAGCTCGACGTCTGCCGCCGGCTCGACCACGAATCCCGCCGGAACCTTGTAGATGCCCTCCAGCACGGGCTCGGCCAACTGGCACCCGCACAGCAACAAGACAGCGGCCACAGACGCACGTCGCATGGTTCGTCCGATTGTATCCGGCGGCTTCCGGGGGCCATCGGATCTGATCAGCCGGTCGCTCCGCATGATCCTCCGCGCTGTTGGGGTCTTGGTCTGTCGTGCAGCCAAGGGTCCTGATTGGTCTCGATCTGGCTAGGATTGCAGCCGATCCAGGTGGATTTCTGATCAAAGGCACTTGACATGGATTGAGTCGATTCTGTCTGCTACTAGCAGATGCTGGTGGCATTGTCTCTGCTGCCAGACCATTAAGTAGGGGGGGGGGATTGCTGTATGCGTCTCGCGATTCGATTCAAACTCGGCGGCCTTGGCATCTGTGCAATGGCTTTCGTAGTTCCGTCTGTCCTATTGGGGCAGGGTGCCGGCGGAACGATCAACGGTACTGTTACTGACACGACTGGGGCCGTGATCCCCGGAGCGATTGTGGAGGTCGTGCACGCCGAGACGGGTGTACAGGCCGTCACGGAAACGGGCGCCAACGGCGTCTACTACCTGCCGAACATGGCGATCGGCGAATACAACATTGCCGCCTCATCCGAAGGCTTCAAACGTGCGGAGGTGTTCGGCTTGCGCCTCAACATCGCGTCCGAGATCCAGCAGTCGTTCTCGCTAGAGATCGGCGAGGTCACGGAGGTCGTTGAGGTGAACGCCGCGCAGGTGCAGGTCCAGACCACCTCGGGCTCCGTGGGTTCCACGGTGCAGATCGAGCAGATGATGGAACTGCCGCTGCAGGGCAGGAACATCTTCAACCTCGTCAATCTCGTGCCGGGCGCTTACCGATCCCGAAGCGGCCATATCTCGATCGGCGGCGGTCGGACACGGTCCGCCGGCTCGTTCATCGACGGCATCAACAACACGCGCGGCGGACTCGGCGTGCAAAACATCGAAATGACGCCGCCCATGGACTCGTTCCGCGAGTTCAAGGTGGAGGTCAACTCGATGGGCGCCGAGTACGGACGGAGCTCCGCCGGTGTCGTGCAGGCCGTGACGAGAAGCGGCACGAACGAATACCATGGCAGCGTCTACGACTACATCCGCAACGATGTCCTTGACGCCATCGGTTGGAACCAGGACACCAAGCCCACGCTGCGGCAGAATCGCGGCGGGTTCTCGATCGGGGGTCCGGTCATCAAGAACAAGACGTTCTTCTTCGGCGGTTTGGACCTGTTCTTCAACCCAAGGAGCGTCAACCGCATCCGTAGCGTCGGTCGTCCCGAGTACAGGACTGGCGACTTCTCCCAGGCGTTCCAGAACCGGCGCGGCTCAGCGATCTTGGTGCCGATCCATGACCCTCTGACACGCAAGGCGGGCTCGTTCATCCGGCCTAGGCTTTCGGACAGGTTCCCCAACAACATGATCCCGGCGGATCGGTTCGACCCCGTGTCGATCAAGGCGCTGTCATACCTGCCGAACCCCAATCGCACTCCGAACAACCTGAACAACCTCCAGGGCAACTGGCACGAGCTCGTGCGCTTGAGTACGAACCGGAACTATTCCACGATGCGGCTTGACCACCAGTTCACTGAAAAGTGGAATGCCTGGCTCCGGGCGATCATCAGTGACACGGATGTGGAGAACGCCTACTCGCAGGGATACGGCGTAGCGGACCAGAACGGCAGCACCTCGGAGCAACGTAGGCAGAACTGGGGCCTGAACAACACCTACATGTTCAGCCCGACATCGTTTGTCGCGGTGCTGATCGGATTCAACCGCGTGCACATCAACAACCATCAGGGCGACTGCTGCGAGACCAACTACGCCCAGCAGCTCGGCATGCCCGGATTCGAGTTGGGCGGTGAGGCGTTCCCCCGGTTCGCATTCAACGGACGCGTCCCGATGAACCCGATTGGCGGCGGCTACGCGCATCGGGTCGCGGCCTTCACGAACTTTGACTACGAGGCCAACTTCACGCGCATCGCAGGCAACCACACCCTCAAGTACGGCGGCAAGTTCACCTCGTACCAAGGCAACGAGCTGGCGAGGCCGACGCCATCCGGCAACTGGGCCTCCAACGGCGGGTTCACCCGCGCCTGGCCCCGCAATGGAGGCGGCAACGTCAACACCGGCGTTCCGGTGGCCGACTTCCTTATGGGCAACGTCTGGAATCTGACCGCCCGCGTCGCCACACCGATCGGCAAGCGCATCAAATACTGGTCTGGCTACTTCCAGGACGACTGGCGGGTCACGCCACGCCTGACGCTGAACATCGGCGTCCGCTACGAGACTGAGACTCCGATCTACGAGGTGGGCGGGCGCATGAACGGGTTCTGCGAGTTCTGCCCCCATCCGCTGGCGGGCCAGAACGGGATCGCCGAAGGGGCGATTGGGCGAGTGCTGTTTCCGAACCGCGACGGTTCCGGCAAGTACCTCTGGAACTGGGACAAGAACAATATCGCGCCACGATTCGGGTTCGCGTACCGGCTCAAGGATGACGCCTCGATGGTGCTGCGTGGAGGCTTCGGCATTTTCTACGGCAATCCGTACGACCGCAACTCCATCCAGCCAGGTCGCGCCGGATTCGACCAGATCTATGCACGACGCAACGGCCTGGACCGGTACCTGCGCGACGGTCTGCCCGCCGGTGCGCTGGATCCGATTCCGGACTCCGAGCTGAACGGCGGCTTCGGCGCCATCGGCACGAGGTTCCCGACGGCGAACATCCAGTACTGGAACGAGGCGCGGGTGCTGCCCTACTCACAGAACTTCAATCTGACGCTGCAGACCCGCTGGAAGGGAGTGCTCTGGGAGTTCGGCGTGATGGGCTCGCTTGCGCGCCACCAGGCCTACAACAACATCAACATCAACCAGATCCACCCGGACGACCTCGCCGCTGCGAACGCTCCTGGCGTAAACGCGCGCCAGAAGGAACAGTTCCTGCCGTGGACCGCCTGGGCAGGGTTCACCGACCAGATTCAGCTGATGTCTCCGAACTGGGGCATCTCGAACTACTGGGCTGGCACGTTCAAGTCCGAGAAGCGGCTGCAGAACGGATTGGGATGGACGGTCGCCTACACGCACACACAATGGATCGACAACATCCGCTTCATCGGCAACGCCGATACGTTCGGCAACAACCACTATCCGCAGACTGTGTACGATCTGCGGAACGAGCGGGCCAGTTCAGGCAGCCGGTTGCCGCACCGGCTGGTGTGGGCGCCGATGTACGATCTTCCGTTCGGCCGCAACCGCAGGTGGGGAAAGAGTTGGCCCAAGGTCCTCAACTGGATCGCCGGAGGCTGGCAGGCCTCCACGATCGGCACGATGCAGAGCGGCGGCTACATCGGCACTACGGTCAATGGAGGCGGCAACATCAAGGGCGACCTTACCTTCGGCCACACGCTGCGGCCGAACCTCACAGGTGCGCCGTTCGAGCACACCGAGCAGAGCACACCCGCGGACGGACAGGTTGGGCTCTACTGGCTGAACCCCGACGCCTTTGAGATTCCCGACAGGTTCACCCTCGGCGACGCGGCGCGCAACCTGCCCGGGATTCGTGGTCCTTGGATGTTCGATCTCGATGCCATGCTGGCGAAGAACTTCTATTGGGGAGAGAACTGGCGCGCCCAGTTCCGTGTTGAAGCCTTTAGCATGACGAACACTCCGCACTTTGCTCTGCCCAACAGCTCCGTGGGCAGTGGCAGCTTCGGCATCGTCGGTGGTGTCTATGGTGGCCGTCGAGTGATGGAGTTCGGCCTGCGCATCACGTTCTAGGGAACAAAGTCTGACACTCTCGGGGCCCTCCCGCTGGATTCAGTTTCGGGCGGGAGGGCCCTTCTGCGTGGCGTGATCGCCGCTGTGTCCGCCGTGTGCCGGGCGAGGTGCAGGCACTCCGCGGGCAGATCCGCTGACGCGAGACGACTATGCGGCCTTGAGGGCTGGTGACGCAGGCCTGCGGTCCGGAACCGTTCCGTTGGTGACATGCGCGAGCACAAGTGCGATCCACAGCAGCTGCGCGACCAGCAGGTGAAGGATCTGGAGCCATCCCGGAGCCGCCAGAAGGATGTCCAGGAACCCGATGCCGACCTGCGCAACGGTCAGGTAGACTGCTCCCACCGCCCAGCGGTTCGTCGCTACGACTCCGGAGAGCAGCCACAGCAGGTACAGCGCCGCGACCAGCGCCAGCGCGGGGTGCACGACCCGAAGGCGCACGAGGAAATGGTTGCCGGCGGACATCTCGTCCGAGATCTCCGCAAGAATCCCCGTCTCCAGCACGCTCTCGCGTGGGAAGAGCGTGTCGCCCAGGGCTGTGACAGCGCCGCTCATCGCCACGGCGACTACGAGCCCGAGGCCGATCTTGAAGGCAGTGCCGTAGCGGGGAGGATCGGATCGACGATGCCGGCCCCCGTCGGCGTGCCACGCCGCGAGCGCGGCGCTGGCGGTCAGCGCCAGCGTGTTCGTCAAGTGCAGCGCGACTACAATCGCCCGCGCCATCGAGTCGTCGTCGGCCACCAGCTCGCCCAGGACCAAGCCTGCACCGATTGCGCCCTCGAAGATCACAAGTAGCAGCGCCAGCGCTGTCCACACAGTTGTCGGGCCGCGACCGAACCGGATCCACGACCATGCCAGAAGTACGATCGCGAATAGTCCGCACAGCCCGCTCGTCACACGGTGCACGTACTCGATCAGCGTGGACGTCGACGCATCCGTCGGCACCAACTCGCCGTGGCAGGTGGGCCAGTTGCTTCCGCAGCCGTCCCCGGAGTGGGTGATGCGTACCCAGGCACCGAAGAGGATGACGGCGATTAGGTAGCCGCAGAAGATCCAGGCCGCCGCGCGGAAGCGTCGGGATCCCGAGGGCACTTAGGATTCCACGACCACCAGCAGGTCCTTCGACTGCACTTGGCTGCCGACATCCACGAGGATCTCCTTGACCTTGCCAGCGTGGGGGGCGTAGATCGTGCTCTGCATCTTCATCGCCTCCAAGGTCAGCAGCTTGTCGTTGGCCTCAACGCTGTCCCCGAGCGTCACGAACACGCTGGTCACCAGTCCGGGAGTCGGTGCGCCGATATGGTTCGGGTTGCCGGTGGTGGCCTTGCGGGCGCGAACGGTGTCCGCCTGCAGCGACCGGTCACGGGTCCGCACCTCACGCGGCTGGCCGTTCAGCTCGTAGAACACGGTTCGCGTGCCGTCCGCATGCGGCTCGCCGCAGGTCAGGAACTTCACGATGAGCCGCTTGCCGGGCTCGATGTCGAAGACGCACTCCTCGCCCTCGGCTAGTCCGTAGAAGAACACTGGCGTGGGCAGCACGCCGATGTCGGCGTACTTCCGCCTCGTCTCGGCGAACTTCCGGAACACTTCCGGATACAGGAGATAGCTCAGTGCGTCCCTGCGCTTGGCCTTGCGCCGGAGCAGGCTGCCGGCCTTCTTCTGTGCCTCCTCAATGTCCGCCGGCGGAAGCTTGGCAGCGGCCCTCCCCTCGATAGGGCTCTTCCGGCAGAGAAGAATCTCGCGGATCTCCGGTGGCCAGCCGCCGGGTGGCTCCCCCAGGGATCCCCGCATCATGTCGACGACGGAGTCGGGGAACCCGACGTTGTGGTGGGGTTCGAGGTTCCGCACCTCGGCGCAGGTCATGCCCTTGGACAGCAGGAAGAGCGCCAGGTCGCCGACGACCTTGCTCGACGGGGTGACCTTGACGATGTCGCCCAGCATCTGGTTGACCTCGGCGTACATCTGCTCCACCTCCCGCCAGCGCTGGGCGAGGCCCATCGCAGCGGCCTGCTGCTGCAGGTTCGTGAACTGTCCCCCGGGGATCTCATGGGTGTAGAGCCGTGCGCTTCCCGCCTTCGGAGCGTTGTCGAAGGGCAGGTAGTACGTCCGGACAGTCTCCCAGTGCAGAGAGAGGCGGCCGAGGCAGTCGTCGTCCAGCTGCGTGTCCCGCTCAGTGCCGTTGAGCGTGCCCACGAGCGTATTGAGGTTGGGCTGGCTGGTAGAGCCCGACAGCGCGGCGATCGCACCGTCCACCACGTCGACGCCGGCCTCTGAGGCCTTGAGGAGCGTGGCGGCGTTCAGTCCGCTGGAGTCGTGCGTGTGGAAGTGAATCGGAATGCCGAGCTCCTGCCGAAGCACGCGCACAAGCTCGAACGCTGCGTACGGGCGGCAGAGCCCCGCCATGTCCTTGATGCCAAGCATGTGCGCGCCCATCTCGTCGAGCCGCTTGGCTAGATCCAAGTAATAGTTGAGGTTGTACTTCGGACGGCTGCTGTCCAGTATGTCGCCCGTGTAGCAGATCGCCGGCTCGCAGATCGCGCCCGTACCCTGCACGGCGTCCATCGCCACGCCCATGTTCCCGAGGTCGTTCAGGGAGTCGAAGATCCGGAACACGTCGATGCCCTGACGCGCGGACTCGATCGTGAACTCGCGAACCACGTTGTCTGGATAGCTTGTGTACCCGACCGCGTTGGAGGCCCGCAGCAGCATCTGGAAGCAGATGTTCGGCACGGCACGCCGGAGCAGGCTCAGACGCTCCCACGGATCCTCGTAGAGGAACCGGAGGCACGAGTCGAATGTGGCCCCGCCCCACATCTCGAGGCTGAACAGCTGCGAAAGCTCGCGCGCGACAACAGGCGCAGTCCGCAGCAGGTCATGCGTACGGACGCGGGTCGCCAGCAGGGACTGGTGCGCGTCCCGGAAGGTCGTGTCCGTGATCAGGAGCGGCTCTTGGTCACGGACCCACTCGCAGAACATTTCCGGCCCGAGTTCGAGCAGCCTCTGCCGCGTGCCGGCCGGTGGTTTCGCCCCTTGGTCGTACTCGACTACGGGCGGTGGCTCGAAGTGCTCTGGTTGGTCTTTGCCGTGAACAGTGGGATTGCCATTGACGATGGTGTCGCCGATGTAGCTCAGCAGCCGGTTGGCGCGGTCGCGTGCTGGGCGGAATCGGAACAGAGAGGGCGTCTCGTCAAGGAACCGTGTAGTGACTTCGCCCGCTTGGAACGTCGGGTGCTTGACCACGTTCTGCAGGAACTGGATGTTGGTCTTCACGCCCCGGATGCGGAACTCCCGCAGCGCGCGGTCGGCGCGGGCGCTGGCACCGGCCAGTGTCTCGTCCCAGGCTGTGAGCTTGGTCAGGAGCGAGTCGTAGAACGGGCTCAGCACCGCGCCGGAGTACGCCGCACCGTCGAGGCGGATGCCGAGTCCTGCAGCCGTGCGATAGGCCTGCAGCCGTCCGTAGTCCGGCGAGAATCCGTCCGTCGGATCCTCTGTCGTAATCCTGCATTGGATCGCGTAGCCACGCCGTTGGATGGCGTCCTGGGGCGGTATCGAAATGGGCGCCTCGTGGAGCTTGCAACCCTGGGCCACGAGGATCTGGCTGCGGACGATGTCGACGCCGGAGATCAGCTCCGTCACCGTGTGCTCGACCTGGATGCGGGGGTTGACCTCGATGAAGAACCTCTCGCCCGTGTCGGCGTCCACAAGGAACTCCACCGTGCCGGCGTTTCGGTAGCCGGTGGCGCGGGCCACGGCCACGGCGTCTCGGCACATGGCCTTCAGCGTCGCGTCAGAGAGGTTCGCCGCGGGAGCCAGCTCGACGACCTTCTGGTGCCGCCGCTGTACCGAGCAGTCGCGCTCCCAAAGGTGCACCACGGAACCGTGTCCGTCGGCGAGGATCTGAACCTCGATGTGGCGCGCCCGGGCGATGAAGCGCTCCAGGAAGACCGCTCCGTTGGCGAAGGTGCGCAGCGCTTCCGTGCGCGCGTCCTCCACCTGGCCCAGCAGGTCGGCAGGGTCGCTCACAACCCTCATGCCCCTGCCGCCGCCGCCAAACGAGGCCTTGATGATCAACGGGTAGCCGATCCCGTCCGCAAGCGCTTGGATCGCCTCAGGATCCTCCGTCACCACGCCCGTGCCCGGAACGATCGGCACGCCCGCAGCCTGGGCGATCTGCCGGGCGCTGGTCTTGTCGCCCAAGGCGTCCAGAACCTCGGCCGGTGGACCCACAAAGGCTATGTCCGCCTCGTTGCAGGCCCGGGCCAGAGCGCTGTTCTCGGACAGGAACCCGTACCCGGGATGGATCGCGTCGACCTCGCGCTCCTTGGCGAGTCCGATGATCCCGTCGATGTCGAGGTAGGCGGCGACCGGGCCCTTCGACCCACCGATCTCATAGGCTTCATCAGCCTTGAACCGGTGCAGGCTTAGGCGATCCTCGTGCGAGTAGATCGTTGCCGTGCGTAGACCGAGCTCGGTCGCGGCCCGCATGATGCGGATCGCGATCTCGCCACGGTTCGCAACAAGCAGCTTCCGCATCCCTGCAATTAGGCTAGCAACCGTCCCCGGAGGGAGCAGTGACCTCTGGGCGGCAAGTCAGATCGTGTAGGAGCGGGATTCGAGGACGCGCGCTGCGACGCGATCCCGTGTTGCGGGGAGATTGGGCGGCATCGTCCTGAGCGATCGCTCGAACGCATGGAACGGGGCCTCCAGACCACTCGGGTCAGCGCATGCACCGTATACAATCGCGCCGCTTTCACGCAGCCGGCCCAGCATCTCGTGCACAACCAATGTGAGCAGGTCTGCTGATCCACCCGGTCGTCCGGAACCATGCAGCTTCTCGGTACGGAGCAGCGCGGAGTCCGCCGCGTAGAGGGCGGCTGCCATGTCTGCGAGTGCGGCGACGACCTCCTGATGCCGCTCCAACTTTTTGCCGAACCGTCGCCACGCAACGCCGAGGGTCGTCAGTGTCGCCCGTCTTGCCCGGTCCACGAGAGCCCGCTGTGGACCTACGGGCGAGTCGCCAGTGTCGGCGTCGCCCGTGCGGCCCGCCCTCTGTACCGCACCCAGCAGGTCGAGGCGTCCCTGCGCAGCCCGCTTGAGCAGCATGCCTGTCGTCAGCAGGCGATTGATCTCGTTCGTGCCTTCGTAGATCCGGTTGATGCGGGAGTCTCTGTACGCCCGTTCCACGGCATAGTCCCGGTGGTAGCCATAGCCGCCGTGAATCTGGACGGCCTCGTCGGCGACATAGTCGTGCTCCTCCGACATGAGCACCTTCGCGATCGAACACTCGGCCGCGTACTCCTCGACGGCCTTCAGCGCCGCCTGGGCTCCGTCGGCCGTGTCCCATGAGGCGTCCGTGAGCCGTTCGCCGATCATCCCTGCTGTGCGGTAGAGAAGGGACTCGCCGCAGTAGGTCCGCGCTGTCATGTCCGCGAGCTTCTGGCGAATGAGTCCAAACTCCGAAATCGGCTTGCCGAACGCCTTGCGCTCCTGGGCGTATACGGCGGACTCCTCGATCAGCTTCTTGGCTCCACCAACGCACGACGCTGCAAGTTCGAGCCGGCCAATGTTGAGGATGTTGAAGGCGATGATGTGTCCGCGTCCGATTTCGCCGAGCAGGTTCTCGACGGGCACCTTCACGTTGTCAAGGAACAGCGGCGTCGTGGAGCTGCCCAGCAGCCCCATCTTGCGCTCCTCGGGTCCTGGCGAGACGCCCTCCATGCCCCGTTCCACCAGGAACGCGGTGAAGTGCTTGCCGTCCACCTTGGCGAACACCGTGTATAGGTCCGCCCAGCCGCCGTTGGAGATCCACATCTTCTGGCCGTTCAGCACGTAGTGGCGACCGTCCTCAGTGAGTTCCGCCCTCGTCAGGGAGTTGAGCGCGTCGCTGCCCGCCTGCGGTTCGCTCAGGCAGTAGGCCCCGACAATCTCAGCGGTCACCAGTCGCGGCAGGTAGCGGCGCTTCTGGTCCTCCGTTCCGAAGAACACCAGGGGCAGTGTGCCGATGGCCGCGTGTGCACCGTACGTCGTCGAGAACGACGCGTAGTGCGAAATGCACTCGCTGACGATCGACTTCGTGACGAGGTCCATCTCGAGGCCGTCGTATCGCTCCGGGACCAGTACGCCGAGCAGGCCCAGCTCGCCCGCGGTGACCAGAAGATCCCGACCAATCCCGGGCTCCTTGCTCTCCATCGCATCGGCCCGTGGCATGACCTCCTCATCCATGAACCGCTTGGTCGTCCGACGGACCTGGATGTGGCTCTCGTCGAAGTCCTCGGGTGTGAACACATCCTCAGCCGGGACACTCTCGATCAGGAAGCTGCCTCCGGTCTGGACTGTCAGGGTTGGTTCTGCGATCGTGGCCATCGGGCACTCTCCCGAACTGAGTGTAACCATCACCTGCGGAAGCGCAGGTTTGACTGCGAGGAAGTCGATTCAGGGCTGCAGCGAGAGCGCCATGCCCTCCAAGGCCATCTGCTTCTGCAGGTTCCTGCGACCCATTAGCTCCAAATCGTCCAGCGCGTCGATTGCCCGGTTGATCCAGGGCACGTTGCTGGCCTTGGACATCGGTGCAAGCTCACTGCGGATATCGCAGTGGACGATGCCTTCCTCGACCCCGAGATGCAGCCTCAGCAGATCGCGCAGAAGTGAGGCAAGCATCGTCGCGAGCTGTGGTATGCCCTCCGAACGCTTGCTCGCGATCCTGCCGAGTTGCGCGACAAACGGGCCGAAGTGACCCGGCTCGAGCGCCGTCCGCAGCAGGGCCACCATGGCCTGCCGGCGTGCTAGGTACTCGTCGACATCTAGCGTTAGCGCTACGCCAGGGCTACCCATCGACCAGCGGGCGAGCTGCTCCTGCTGGGCCGCCGGCACATCGTTTCGACGGGCCAGGAATTCGGACATCTCGGAGCGTGTCAGGGAGGGGAAGTGGAACGGGACGGCTCTGGAGCGGATCGTAGCCGGCAGCAGGAATGGGTTGGATGCGGTCAGCACGATCGTGAGTGACGGCGCTGGCTCCTCCAAGGTCTTGAGAAGGGCGTTGGCCGCCTCCAAGTTGGCGTGGTCGCTCTGGTCTAGGATGAAGACCCGGCGCGGGCCGCTGGACGGCGGAAACCGCGACTGCTCGCGCAGCTTCAGTGCCTGTTCGATGCCAATCGTCTGGAGCGGTCCGTCCGGGACGAACGTGAGCACGTCGGGGTGGGCGGCGATGATCAGCGGCGCGGCGTCCCGCTTCTGCTTCGGCATCTTCCGCCGATCGGCCAGCATCTTGCGGTAGTGATCCGTGGACAGATCCACGCCGAGGATGCTCTGGCAATTCTGGCAGTCGCCGCACGGCGGGCCCGGCCCGTGCTCGCAGTGCAGGCCTGCCGCCATGTGCCGCGCCACGGTCGCTTTGCCCACGCCCTCCGGCCCGCCGAAGAGCATCGTCTGGGGCAGCCGCGATTCCGCGACCATCCGCCAGATTGAATCGAGTATGCGGCGGTGGAAGGCGCCGCGGATGGGAGGGGCTGGCATCGTGCCTATGCCCGCAGTGCGCCGCGGCTCTTCAGAGCCTCAAGCACGGGAGGCAGGATCCTTGCCGCAACCTCGTCGGGAGCGCCGCTGGCGTCGATGCGCACAAACCGCTCCGGCTCGCGTGCATGGATGGCCTTGTATCCCTCGTGCACACGACTGAAGAACTCAAGGCCCTGAGACTCGAACCGGCCCTCGTCCACAGCCTGAAAGTCGTTCCTGGCCTGCGCCCGCCGCACGGCCGTGCCTGAATCGAGATCGAGCCACAGCGTCAGGTCGGGACACGCATTGTTGCAGGCCATGCGGTCCAGCTTCCGGATGAGCTCAGATCCTAGGCCGCGCCCGTATCCCTGATACGCCTCCGTGGCGTCCGTGAACCGGTCGCAAACAACCACGCGGCCGACTTCGAGCGCCGGTCGAATCACCTCGGCTAGGTTCTGGACGCGCGATGCAAAGTAGAGCAGCAGCTCCGCACGAGCGTCCAGTTTGGTGTTGTCGGAGTGCAGCAGCAGCTCCCGAATGGCCTTGCCGATCCGCGTGCCACCCGGTTCTTGGGCGATTGTCAGCTTGACGCCCTTGGATCGCAAGGTGTCGACCAGCATGGCCAACTGCGTGCTCTTGCCACAGCCATCCACGCCCTCGAGCGTGACGAACAGGCCTCGCCCAGCCAACTCGCAAGTATAGGCGGTCAGTCCGTCCGAGGCGTGTCGTGCGAGAGCACGGTCCGAATGTCGACCGGAGTGCCCGCGTCGTCCAGCCGGAACAGCGTGAAGTCCGCGGCCTGCCCCGGATCCAGATAGCCGCTTCGATCGACGAGGCCCAGTGCAGTGCCGGGATTGCTCGATGCCAGTCGCGTGGCCTGGTAGATCGAGAGCGAGCCAAACTGCATCGCTTTGCCGATCCCGATGTCCATGCTGAGGGCCGATCCTGCTAGCCGCCGGCCGTCGAGCAGCTCAACGCGTCGGCTCGCCATGAGCTCCACCTGCTGCTCCCCGAGTCGGTAGATGCCGGGCTCGCAGTGCGCTGGCATCACGGCATCAGTCACCAGAACCGAGAGGTCAGGCCCCTTCGCGCAGAGCGCAATGCGCGCGAAGGGCGGCGGCAGATGGATGCCGTCTAGGATCAGGCCCGCGTAAAGGCGGTCGTCCGCCATCTGGTGAACGATGTAGTTGTCGTGCCGCGGCACGGTCGAGTGGGCGCCATTGCCGAGATGGGTGCTCATCGTGGCGCCGGCCGCCACGGCGGCGTCGATTTGCTCGACGGTCGCGGCCGTGTGGCCGATGGCGACGATCACGCCAGACTCGACCATGTGCTGGATCACACCCGGGGCCTCCTCGTGCTCGGGGCTCAGGGTCACGAGCGCGATCTCGCCCTCGGCCGCGTCCTGCAGGCGCTGAAACTCCTCGATGGACGGAGGTCGGACATGCGCCTTTGGGTGTGCCCCTCTGGGACCGTCGAGCGGCGAGATCCACGGCCCTTCCACGTGGAAGCCGATCATCGCGCGGCCGTTGCGCAGGCTGCGCTTTGCATGGGTTAGATTGCGCAGCGAGCCCGACATGTCCGTGTGCGAGCCCGTGATCACTGTTGGGCAGAACCGTGCTACGCCCGTGGAGCGCTGCACGTCAATCGACCGTGCTATCTCGTCAGGCGGTGAGGATGGATCGTTGTAGTCGACGCCAGCGAAGCCGTTCACCTGCAGGTCGACCCATCCGGGAGACACGTATCGGTCCGCCGGCGAGTCCGTCGGCGACAACGCCGTGATCACGCCGTCGCTGGCTTCGATGGCGACCGCGCGACCTGTTTTCGGATGATTGCCGACGACTGTCACGAAATTGGAGGGTCTGGATCGGACCTTGTCCAACCGACATGCTGGAAGCGCCGCACGTCCGAACCACAGCAGGTTCGCACTGCTATAATTCCACTGTTCAAGCTGGCAGGATTTGTCATTGGGATGTCAGCCTCCATTAGGATGCGATCGATATTTGGTTTCACTAGTGTACCGATCGCACTGTTGAGCGGGCTTTTCTTTGTTGGTCTGGCGCTGCTGGGCTTTCTGGAAGGCGGCGAAATGACGCTGCCGGTGGTGCCTGTTGCGCCGGAGAGTGCCGCTGGGGCTTTGGCCGTATTAGGTGCGAGTGGGATTCTGGCTGGGCTCCTTGCGCTACGAGACGGCAAGCTGGCGAGGCTCCTTCTGCTGATCTGGTGGCTGTGCGTGTTCGTTCTGCTTGCCGCTGCGGTTTTCCGCGGCAGCTACCGCTTTGATGGCCTGGATGACTTCCAAAAGCACATTTTGCTGGTGCTCGCGGCGCTGGTGCTCAGTGCGAGCAGCTGGGTGCGGTTCCGTACGGAGTCTGTGGGCGACTACTAGATCCCTCGTTGTCGTGCTCCGTCGCCCGCGCACGGCCCCCACGCTGTAGTTTCTGGCGGGTTTGCACCTGTGCCGAGGTCGGCCTCGGCACAGGTGCGCTTGGCCGATAATGGGACGAAGGATCGCTGACATGGACATATTCGACGAAGTGCGCGAGGCACTGCAGGCGGGCGAGGTCGGACCCGCATTCGACGTGGCGATCGACCGTTTCCGGAAGGAGGGCTCGTACCCGCTCATCTTCGAGGCGCGGCTGATGCAGAAGCGCTTCGAGCTGGGCATGCCCTTGATCCAGACGGAGCCGTGGAACGGACTGGCTCCAGAGGTCCAGTCAGCCTACGAGCGGGCCACCGTTGATGCGGCCCGGGAGGTGGGCGGACTCTTCCTGGAGCAGGGCGAGGTGGGTCGCGCCTGGCCCTACTTCCGTGCAATTGGAGACAAGGCTCCGGTCCACGCCGTTATCGAGGCCTGCGACGACGACAACGCGGGCGACAAGCTCGACGGAATCATCGAGGTCGCCTATCACGAGCAGGTGAACCCCCGAAAGGGATTTGAGCTGATTCTCAAGCACTACGGCACGTGTCGGGCGATCACGAACTTCTCGCAGTACCCGGTCGAGGTGGGGCGCGCCGACTGCGCCCACATGCTCGCTACGCAGGTGCACCAGGAGCTCCTGGGCAACCTCCGGTATGCGATCAACCAGAAGGAGGGTGGGGAGCCCTCCAGCACCGACTTGGCCGAGATCGTGGACGGTCGCGACTGGCTGTTCGAGGGCAACGCCTATTACCTGGACACCTCGCATGTGTCGTCCTTGGTGCAGATGGCGCCGTCCCTTGAACGTCCCGAGACACTGGAGCTGCTGCTTGGCCTCGCCGAGTACGGGCGGCGGCTAAGCGAGATGTATCAGTTCCCGGGCAACCCGCCCTTCGAGAACGTGTTCGAAGACCACGCGGTCTACATCCGCACCCTCCTGGGCCGCGACACCGAAGTTGGCCTCGCCCACTTTCGAAACAAGATCGAGACCTGCGACCGCGACATCGCAGGCACGATGCCCGCGCAGGTCCTAGTCAACCTGCTCGTCCGGATCAAGCGAGCGGGCGAGGCGGCGGACGTGGCCATCGAGCGTCTCCGCAACGCGGATCCGCAATATCTGACCTGTCCGACGGCCCTGCAACTGTGCCAGATGGCCGGTGACTACGAGAGGCTTGCGGACGTGTCTCGCGAGCGGCGCGACCTGCTGAGCTTCGCTGCGGCCACGATGCAGTCAAGTGCCACCTCAACCGTTGGCGCCTGAGCGAGGCTCCACTACCATAGGTCCGTGATTCCGGAAGGCGCTCTCAAGGGACTCCAAGCCGTACTTGGAGTGCGTGCGGTCCTGCATCGCGACCAGGATCTGCTGCTGTACGAGTACGACGGCAGCATCGACAAGGGCCGCCCCGAGTGCGTGGTCTTTCCACGATCGACCGAAGACGTGGTCGAGATCGTCAAGATCGCCACGGACTACGACTTGCCGATCGTTGGGCGAGGTGCGGGCACGGGTCTCAGTGGTGGCGTCATCCCCACGAGGGGCGGAATCATGATCGGGTTTTCGAGGATGAACCGCATCCTCGAGATCGACTGCGACAACGAATGCGCGGTCGTGCAGCCCGGCGTGGTGAACCTGGACATCACTAGGGCGGTGCAAGGGCACGGCTACTACTACGCGCCAGATCCGTCTTCCCAGAAGGCATGCACGATCGGCGGCAACGTGGCCGAGAACGCCGGCGGCCCTCACACGCTGATCTACGGCGTGACGACCAATCATGTCCTTGGGATCGAGGCCGTACTGCCGGACGGCACGGTGCTTGAGGTGGGCGGCAAGGAGCAGGACCAGGTCGGATACGACTTGACCGGTCTGCTGACGGGGTCAGAGGGAACGATGGCCCTGGTGACGAAGGTCATCGTGCGCTTGATGCGTGCGCCCGAAGCGGTCGAGACGTTGCTGGCTGTCTACGACTCGGCGCGCGACGCCGCCTCCACAGTGGGCGAACTCACTGCCAGGGCGATCACGCCAGCCGCTGTGGAGATGCTCGACGGAGTCATGCTGCGGATGGTCGAGGAGGCTACTCACGCTGGCTTCCCCATGGACGCCGAAGCGGTTCTGCTGATCGAGCTCGAGGGCATCCGCGAGGCAGTCAGCGAACAGCTGGAGCACGTGAACGAAGTCTGTCTGAGCTGCAACGCTCGGGAAGTGCGGGTGGCGAAGTCAGCTGAGGAGCGCGCACTGCTCTGGAAGGGCCGCAAGAACGCCTTCGGGGCCGTGGGCCGTGTCAGCCCGACCTACTACGTGCAGGACGGCGTTGTGCCACGCACTCGCATCGCGGACACCCTGCACCACATCTACCGCGTCTCTGAGAAGTACGACCTCACCATCAGCAACATCTTTCACGCCGGCGACGGCAACATGCACCCGATCATCCTGTTCGACCCTCGAAGCGAGGATGAGACCCAGCGTACGCGAGCCGCTGGCGAGGAGATCCTCAAATACTGCATCGAAGTCGGCGGAGCCATCACCGGTGAGCACGGCGTCGGCATGGAAAAGAACGAGCTGATGCCGCTGCTGTTCGCTCAGGACAGCTTGGACACGATGGAGCGTCTCATGCGCCTGTTCAACCCGAATGGAAGCCTCAACCCCGGCAAGATCCTGCCGACCGGGAAGGGGTGCCTCGAGGTCAGGCCACCATCGCGCCACCACCGGACCGTCGTCTGGTAGTCGGCTTCCGCACGGCCGGTCCGTGGCGCGTGCGGGTTGATAGCATTTCCGCATGACCCGGCTCCTTCTAGGCCTCGCGCTGCTGATCTCTGCCTGCGGAGGGACGGGTGAGCCCGTCTCCCCGCAGATCGACCCGGAACGCATTGCGGCTCATGTCAGGTTTCTGTCGCACGACCTGCTTGAGGGGCGGGGAGTGGGGGGTCGGGCAGAAGGGCTGACGACCGAGTACCTGGCCGCGCAGCTCGCCTTGGCTGGAGCGGAGCCCGGTGCGGTGGACGGTACCTACTTCCAGCGCGTACCCTTGGTCGAGATCAAGGCCCAGCCCAGTTCGAGGGTCGCCGTGGCGGGCAGGGATCTCAGGCACCTGGACGAGTACGTTGGCAACAACGAGCGCCAGACCGGACGGGAGGTCATCGACGCCGAGCTGGTATACGTCGGCCACGGCATCGTGGCACCAGAATTCGGCTGGGACGACTACAAGGATGTTGATGTCAGCGGCAAGGTCGTGTTGCTCTTCACCAACGAGCCTCCGTCCGACGACCCTTTGTTCTTTGGCGGCAAGGGCCTGACCTACTACGGTCGTTGGACGTTCAAGTACGAGGAAGCCGTCCGGCAAGGTGCGGTCGGTGCATTGATCGTCCACACGGACGAGACGGCTGGCTACCCCTGGGGCGTGGTGCGGAACTCGTGGAGCGGTCCGCAGCCGTACGTCGAAATCCAGTCCGGCGACCGGCGCCTTGCCATGGCGGGATGGGTGACGTCCGCAGCCGCTGGGCAACTGCTCGCCGCGTCACGGGCTGTCGCAGGCCAGTCGCTGGACCAGCTGCTGGACCAGGCCAACACCAGGGAATTTCGTCCGATACCGCTGGGAATCAGCGTGAAGGCGGATCTACGGACCTCGATCGTGCCGATCGAGACCCGCAATGTACTGGCGAAGTTCACTGGCAGCGATCCCGGCCGCGACTACGAGGCCGTGTTGTACTCCGCTCACTGGGATCACTTGGGCATGCCCGTTGCGGAAGGGGGCGGCGACCGGATCTACAACGGTGCGGTGGACAACGCAACAGGCACGGCTGTGCTGTTGGAGATCGCTCGCGCCTACGGGCAACTGGACGAGATGACGCCCCGATCGGCGTTTTTCGCCTTCGTCGGAGCAGAGGAGAGCGGACTGCTCGGATCCGCCTACTACGCGTCAAGCCCCGTCGTGCCGATGGGATCGACGGCAGTCAATCTCAATTACGACGGGCTGTATCCCTTGGGGGCCACGACGGACTTCTCGCTGCCTGGGCACGAGCGCACCACCCTCAAGGGGACTGTTGAGGCGCTGGCTGCCGAGTTTGGTGTGTCCTTGACTCCGGACGCGCACCCGGAGCAGGGTTACTACTACCGATCGGACCAGTTCAGCTTCGCCAAGCATGGGGTTCCGGCGTTCTCGATTCGGACCGGTTCGAATTTCGTCGACCGACCCGAAGGGTGGGGGGAGGAGCAGGTCGGCCAGTACCGGTCCAAGCACTACCATCAACCGTCCGACGAGTACCGTCCCGACTGGGACTTCACCGGCATCGCAGATGCGGCCCAGTTCGGTTTCGAACTGGGCCGCATCGTCGCGGCGCAGCCGAATCTGCCGACTTGGCAGGACGGCGACGAGTTCCTCGCAGCGCGCGAGATCTCGTGGGGACGCCGGCCCTCCGCACCATAGGGCCGTGGTTGGCTACAATACCCGACTTCAGGATCTGCTTCGCATGAGGGGTTCCTGGCGACCGGAGGTCTAAACAAAGGATGCGAGTAATTGCTGTTGCTGCGACACTAGGGTGCCTGTTCGGTGGGGCGGCCTTGGCCGACGATCAGGAGTTCTCCTACAAGAAGGCTGCCTCGGTGCAGGCCATCATGGCGTACATGGTCAAGCCGGCCAACGGACTGATCAAGGAGTTTCGCGAGGCCGGCGGACCCTCCGCAAAGGAGGAGTGGCAGGAGGCGTTCTCGGCGATTGCAATGATCAACGAGGCCACGCAGCTGATCATGATGGACGGGCGTCCCAAGGACGATGTCTGGAACGAGGGTGCCAAGAAGGTGATCGCCGGCAGCCGAGACGCGATGATGGGGGCGTACCGCATGGACGCCGGCGGGTACGGCAGTGGACTCAAGGCCATGGGCGCCGGCTGCAAGACTTGCCACGATGTCCACAAGAAGGACAAGAAGTAGAGCAACCCGCGCACGCTTCGAGTCGGAGAAGGGCCTTGCCCAAGGCGGTAGTGTCCGAAGTTACTTCCGTCAGGGCACATCGCTGTGTGAGTGTGTCTAACGGGTCGTCGTAGTCGATTCGCTGGTCGTTGGGGTCGCTCGAATGGAAGAACGTCGCCTTGTGGCGGGCGACCGACAGACCTAGGTCGCCGTCTGTCCGGGCGCGGGCGGCCACCCCGGCTTCCTCGAGTCGGCCGAGGTCGTGCCAGTGCCTCGAACCCATTTAGCGAGGCGCTCGCGAGCCGTTCGTCCGGCACACCTGAACGGATCGTCGTAAAGTCCGGGAGCCCCGCAGCATCCGCACTCCGCGGAGCTCCTTGTTCGTGGGCTGCTAATGATTTTGGCCGAATTCGGCGTGTTTTGCGCCGCAAGTCGTTGGCTTGCAATGGCCGGCCTCCCTGAAGCCCCCAATGCAGTGCCATGGCAGCTTGCAGTTTCTCGACTCCACCCCAGGGCCTGCTCGCATCGGAGCCTGTTCGTCCGCCAGCCCCCCCCCCCCCGTCCCCGCGCTAGAGGCCAGGAGCTCCACTTCCTCCACCGCCTCGTCCGCTGCGGCTCCAGGGTGCGCCAGCGCACCCCGCGCAGCCTCGGCCGCCACTTCGCCCTGCCGCGCGGGGACGGGCCCGCGCTGTGCGCCCGCGTCGAGCGGTCCGGCGAGTGTCTCGAGGCGGCCCTGCAGGCGCTGCACGAAGGTCCGTCGCGCCAGGGCACGACCAGGCGCGTGGCGAAGGTCCGGCAGCGGGCGATCCACGAGCGGCTGGGTGTGGACGCCTCGCCCGGTGGGGTCCGCAAGCTGATCGTCCAGCCCAGACGCCGCAGGAAAATGCACGGAATGCAGTGCCACACACCTGATTCGGTGACCGCAATGCTCTCATTGCAAATGACTTGTGAAATGGGGTGGCAAACTTGGGCTAGAGCAGCGAGGGTCTGGGGACTGGCCGCAAGGGCCGTTTCAGGGACTACCAGCGAGGGCGGTCGTTCGTCCGACGGCCCTCGCTGATCACGCTGCGCACATGAAGCGCGAGCAGAGACTGTGCACCCTTGGATTCGATCCTCGTGCAGGCGACCCTTGATTAGCCGACAGTCAAGCCGACTGGTCGAGGAACTGCAATGTGGCGCCAGCGCTGACCAAGCAACCTGCTGCCGCGACGGGGATTGGAGCCACCCGTCAGAGCATCTCCCGAGCCGGGCGTTGCTCTGACCCGGCCCGCTGACTAGATGGGTTGCCTATTCGTAGTAGGCGGCGTTGCGATCGATGAAGTCGTCCCACTCCTCAGGGAGATCCTCTTCCGCGAAGATCGCCGACACCGGGCACACAGGAACGCAGGCCCCGCAGTCAATGCACTCTTCGGGATCGATGTAGAGCATCTCTTCCGTGTCGAAATCGTCCTCGTCCGACTTCGGGTGGATGCAATCCACCGGGCAAGCGTCCACGCATGCGGTGTCCTTCGTGCCGATACATGGTTCCGCGATGATGTAAGCCATGATTGGTTCTCTAATCTCCCCGAAATTGACCTGTTGTAGTTGGTGACTCAGCTATTGACCACGGCCCCCGACGCATGCGAAACGCACCGTTCAGCCGGAGGCCTCAGAGGTCGATCTTAGCACAGCCCAGCATCGATCGAGACCGTCACCAAGGTAGGTGACTAATCCCCAACAGGGGCTGGCCAGCGGCGTTTTCCGCTCGCTTCCCGATGCCTTCCGTCTGCCGACGCGGAGCCACCCGTATTTGGCTAGGGAATTGGTCGTAAGCTGTTCTGGGGGGGGGGGGGAACTTTGGATGACACGCTTGGGCATCGCCTTTGTCGCGCTTTCGATCTGTGCACCGATGGTGGGTCAGACGCCCGGCGGACGAACCCTCGGCGAGCGTGATCGTGAGGAGCCGCGCATGCCGGACGGCCGGAGCCGCACGCTGATGATCCTCAAGAGCGACGTGGAGAAGTCCACGTCGGACATGGCGAAGGTCATCGAGCTTGCCGAGGAACTGCAGGCTGAGATCGAGCGGAACGAGTTCCACACCGTCGACGTGCGCAGCGTCCGCAAGGCGGAGGAGATCATCAAGATCGTCCGACGTGTGAAGGGTCGCCTCAGCCGGCAGTAGCGGATTCTTGCGCCGCTTTCCTGTTGCGGCGTGGTGCGCTCGGGCGCGCCTGTCAGGCCACGATCTTGTGGGCCACTTCGCCCGCCACGTCCGTCAGGCGGAAGTCACGGCCCTGGAACCGGTACGTGAGTCTGGTGTGGTCGAATCCGAGCAGGTGCAGGATCGTCGCGTGCAGGTCGTGCACGTGCACTCGGTCCTCGGTCACGTTGAACCCAAGCTCGTCGGTCTGGCCAATCGATACGCCGGGCTTGATGCCTCCGCCCGCCATCCACATCGTGAACGCGTTCGGGTGATGGTCACGGCCGTCGTCTGTGCCGCCCTGGACCATGGGAGTGCGTCCAAACTCTCCGCCCCAGAGCACTAGCGTGTCCTCCAGCAGACCGCGCTGCTTGAGATCTTTGACCAAGGCCGCGCTGGCCTGGTCGGTGTCCTTGCAGTTCTTGGTGAGTCCCGACACTAGGGCCCCGTGCTGGTCCCACGACTCGTGGAACAGCTCCACAAATCGAACGCCGCGCTCCACCAGGCGCCGGGCGAGCAGGCAGTTGTTCGCAAACGACGGCTTGCCGGGCTCCGCGCCGTACATGTCGAGCACGTGCTGAGGCTCCTGCGACAGGTCCATCAGTTCCGGGGTGCTGGTCTGCATCCGGTACGCCATTTCGAACGCATTGATCCGCGTCTCGATTTCGGGGTCGCCGACCTTCTGCAGGCGCATGCTGTTGAGCCGGCCGATCGATTCGAGCGAATCGCGCTGGAGTTTGCTGTCGACGCCGCGCGGGTTTGACAGGTACAGCACCGGGTCACCGCTCGTCCGGAACTGAACGCCTTGGTACATGGACGGAAGGAACCCGCTGCCCCAGTTGGTGTTGCCGCCGCTCGGACCCTTCTGTCCGGAGCTGAAGACCACGAACCCAGGTAGATCACGCGACTCGCTGCCCAGTCCGTACAGCGTCCAGGCACCGATCGAGGGCCGCCCGAACTGCTGCATGCCGGTGCTCATCATCACCTGCGCCGGCGCGTGGTTGAACGCGTCCGTCACCACCGACTTGACGATGGCGATGTCGTCCGCGATGGACGCGGTGTGCGGGATGATCTCGGAGAGCTCAGCACCGCTCTCGCCGTGCTTGGAGAACTTGAACTTGGGTCCCAGCAGCGTGGAGTTTGGGTCGATGAAGGCCGCACGGTAGCCGTCCAGCAGATCCGCTGGTGGGAGCGTTCCCTCGTGCTTGCCGAGCTCCGGCTTGTTGTCGAACAGCTCCAGATGACTCGGTCCGCCGCCCATGAAGAGGAAGATGACGCTCTTCGCCTTCGGGGTGTGGTGCGGCGTCTTGGGCGCTAGCGGATCCGAAGCCCGTAGCAAGTCGTGAAGTGCGACCGTGCCCAGCCCGACTCCGCACCGCTGCAGAAACCAGCGCCTGGCATGCTTCGACGCTCCGCGGTCTGGGCTCAGCATAGTCACTCCCTTGTAATGGTCTCGTCGAGGTTCAGCAACACCCGCGACACGGCGGTCCACGCCGCCAGATCTCCCACTCGATCGTCCTCGAGCGGTTCGGCCCCGTCCACCAGCGCCAGCTCCTTGCCGTCGAGGTCGCCGGATTCCACGCGCTCCCGCTGCCTGGCCAGCATCGAAAGGAGCTCGTCGCGCTCCGTCGAGTCGGCTGACCGGGACAGCACCCTGCGGAACGCATAGTCTAGGCGTTCGCCGTCGTTCCTGCCGCCGTCGTCGAGCGTCCGCCTGCCAAGCTCCCGGGCCGCTTCCATGAAGGTTGTTTCGTTCAGTGTCACCAGCGCCTGCAGGGGCGTGTTGGAGCGGTCCCTCTTCACGCAGGCGAAGTTGCCCGTCGGCGTATCGAACGTCGACAGGACAGGGTAGGGCAAGGAGCGGTATCGGAACGCGTACAGAGAGCGCCGGTATCGGCTGGCGTCCTCGTTCTCGTACCAGCGCTTCGGACCGTAGCTCGTGGGCGGCAGGAACAGAAAGTCCGGCGCTGGCGGGTACACGGGCGGACCACCGATCGCAGGCGTGAGGAGGCCGCTCGCGGCGAGGGCAATGTCCCGCACGATCTCGCCGTCGACACGGAAGCGCGAGCCACGCGACAGCAGCCTGTTGCGCGGATCCTTCTCGAACGCTTCCGGAGTGATCTGCGACGACTGGCGGTATGTCTCTGAGGTGACGATGGTGCGGTGGATGTGCTTCAGGCTCCAGCCGGAGTCCATCAACTCCGTGGCGAGCCAGTCTAGGAGCGCGGGATGCGACGGTTCGGCCGCTTGGCGGCCAAGGTCCTCCGAGGTCTCGACGATGCCCGTCCCGAAGTAACCTTGCCAGATCCGGTTGACGATCGATCGCGCGGTCGTTGGCGACTTCTGGTCGACGAGCCACTTCGCAAACGCTAAGCGGGGCTCATCCTCTGTCTCCGGCATGGAGTGGAGGAATCCCGGCACCCCTGCGCCGACCGCCTCCATGGGGCGCAGGAAGTCGCCCCGCTGCAGCATGTGCGTCTCGCGCTTGGCGTCCCGCTCGTGCATCATGAGCTGGCTCGACCCTTCGGGATGCTTGGCGAGCAGAGCCTCGATCTCGGCGTTGGCGCTCGACCACTCGGGCACGGTCGTGCGCCAGTGCTGGAAGACCTGCGCGACCTGGTCGGGCGTGCGCTCGTCGACAGGCACTTCGTTGACAACCCTGCGGACTGCCGCCGGCAGGGTGTCTGCAACAGCGTCCTCGAAGTCGGTCGAGGACAACCGGAAGCGGCCTAGGTTCAGGGACTGGTTGTCGTCCGAGTTCCAGCCGCCGTGCTTCATGACGAGATTGAACTGGACGAGCGTCGGTTCCTCGACCTCGAGTGGCTCGGCGAGCTGGAAGACGGCCTTGCGCGGCACGTTGCGCCGACCGGGTCCGCCGTCAATGTTCCAAGCGCTCATTTCGAACCCGTCAATGGCGAACCGCACGTCGCCGAGAACGCGCCGCTTGTCGTCCTTGTCCGGGAAGAGGAACGGATCGAGCCACGAGATGGGCGGGTTGATGTCCGCGGTCGCCGCCTTGAAGGCGAGCTTCTTCCATTCCTTCGGGTCGCTCTCGGATGCGACCTTGACTTCGAACTCCGTAAGGGCCGCAGTGCCGCGGAAGGACCGGCCAGGCCCGCGCATGGGGAGTGTGGGGTCGTTGAGCAGTTCCAGCCGGAACGCGCGGACAGTGCCGCTCTCGAGCCGCCCCTCGGGCGTCACGACGCTACGGGTCGGCGCGTACCCCTGGGCCAGGATCGACTTGTCTGGGTGAACCCTGTACTTCTCTCCGCTGCCTAGTTCGATCCCGGTGTCTAGCACCGTCCACGAGGGCTGATTCGCCGAGACTTCGCGCTCCCACGCCGTCATCCGCTCGAGCCAGTTGGGTGCCCTCTCGCGAAGGCCGGACTCGATCTCAGCGACAGACGCATGGATCTCGGTCAGCGTGCGCTGTTCCTCCGGTGTGTAGACCGCTTGGGTGGACTCGTGGGAGTTGTTGATGAACGCGAACATTCGGTAGTAGTCGCGCTGCGTGAACGGGTCGTACTTGTGGTCGTGGCACTGAGCGCACTGCACCGTCAGTCCGAGAACCGCCTTGCCGATCGCGTCCATGCGGTCGAACATGGCCTCCATGCGGAACTGCTCGGGGTTGGCGCCGCCCTCCTCATTGATCATCGAGTTGCGCAAGAACCCGGTAGCCACGCGCTCATCCTGCGAGGCGTCCGGCAGCAGGTCGCCGGCGATCTGACGCACCACGAACTCGTCGTACGGCATGTCCGCGTTCAGCGCGTTGACGACCCAATCGCGGTAAAACCAGACCCGGCGGGGCTTGTCCTTTTCGAAGCCGTCGGAATCCGCGTATCGCGCCGCATCAAGCCACATGCGCCCCCACCGCTCGCCGTGGTGTGGCGACGCAAGAAGGCGGTTTGCTTGGCGCTGGTAGGCGCCAGGCCGGGTGTCGGCCAAATACTCTGCCAGTTCCTCGACTGTTGGGGGCAGGCCGGTCAGGTCCAAGCTCAGGCGCCGCAACTGAGTCTCGCGGGATGCGCGCGCCGACGGCTCCAAACCCGCGTCCGCCATGCGTGCTTGCACGAACCAATCGATCGGGCTCTCGCTCCAGTCCGCGTCGGTTTCGGGGACCGTGGGTCGTTCCGGCGGCTCGAAGGCCCAGTGGATGTCGAGGCTAGAATCCGTGCCGCCGTCTGTCGGCCAACTCGCGCCCTGCTCGATCCACTCCCGGATCGCCGCGATTTCCTCGTCCTGGAGCTGGCCGCCCATCGGCATCTGGACACCTTCGCCAATTCCTGAAATGCGCTGATAAAGGCTGCTGGCCTCGGCGTCGCCGGGCACGATTCGGGGGCCGCTCGGGCCCGGCTTCATCGAGACGGAACGGGAGTCGAGCCGTAGCTGGCCAAGCTGCTGATCCTCGCCGTGGCAGGCGTAGCAGTTAGTCTTGAGGATCGGCTCGATATCGGTCACGAAATCGGCCGCAGCGACCGAAAGCGGCGCTATCAGTGGCAGTGTCAGTATCAACCAGCGCATTGCCCAACTTGCCGCCATTATAGGCGGATAGAGTCTTGCCTGAACTCGCCACGCCGCGGTGGCGCAGCGCACAGCTCACCTTGGAGCTGGGACGCCTCAGGTGGCGCAATCATCGACTGCCGGTGATTTAGTCGCGGCCGTACCGAACCGTCGCGCTGGCTTCTCCGGGGCCGTGGCCGAACTTCCCGTACGGAACGTCCCGTGTGGTCGCAGCAGCCCGCGTCCCGCCCCCTTGGATCAACCGCACCGTGCGGAGCTCCGGGCACGCGGCCAGACGCAAGCCGACGATCTCCATGTGCGGATCTATCTGCCGAGGCTGCGGATGCCTAGTCCGTCTGTCGCTGCCGGCTCCTCATCCGCCTCTCGGTGTTCCGTCTGTTTGCCGAAACCCAGCTTCCGCGCCTCCGTGGCCATGCCCATCCCCCGCTCCGAGGGCTGCAGCCGGGCCGCGTCTTGTTCTCGATCACCGCGTTGCCTCTGGTCCTTGAGGACACGGTGATTGCGAACTCGCAAGCGGTCGCTACCGGGCGGCCCGCGAAGTTCCGCTGCCCACCTTGGGCCGTGCGACACAATCCTGACGATTACGGGGCCGGTCCCGTCTGAGGTGTGCCGCAGGGAGCGCGTGACACGACCATCCGGCCGGCGCATTCCGGGGCACAGCGGCATCGTGGCCATCGTATGTCGCGTGGAGAAGGGCTCGGACACACGGCAGGGATACACGTTGCGTGATGTCTCGCGTCATCTAGACAACTATATTGAAGTTAGTCATAACAATACAGTAACTATTCCTATATGTGATATAATGAACAAACATCGGGGAGCGGACAGTCGAACCACGCTGGTGGGATGTCAGCGACCCCATGTTGCAGCCCCACGAATGCCGTGCCGTAACCACGCCTGACACTCGTGAAGGTCACTTCAAACTGAATCATCACAGCTAGGAGGAGAAGTCTGATGAGTACAACGACACCGCCGGTGGACAAGGAATCCCTTGCCGTCATCCACGCCCTGACCAGTGAGCTACCCGTGACGACCGAGGATGCGTACAATGCAACTGCGGCTATCCGCTCTATGGCGTCCGAAAACATAATCGCCCGATTCGAGTCCAAGCTCGATGCCCTTCGGACAGTAGTCGAGTCCAACCACGACGCCCTTCGGACAGTAGTCGAGTCCAACCACGACGCCGTTGGCGCGCAGCTGAGAATGGTGATGTGGATGATAGGAGCCGGCATTGGCTTCGTGGTCGCAGGCGCGGCCGTGGTCACTCTTATCCTGGAGTTGCGGTCCTAGGTTCCTTCTTCGTAGGTCACGGCCAATCTGGCGTTCGGGATTCGCCCGCTCAACGCGACGGAGTCGGGGAGGTTCGGCAGCTGATGTCCGTACGATGGGATCGCCCCGATCCCTTTCGCCCCACGACCGAAGCTTTCTTAGGGAGCCCCCCCCCGCAACGGTTCCACTCCCCGGAGGCTGAGTGCTAGGCAGGGGCCCCAAGCTCCAAGCGGCCGGTGGAGCGTGCGGGGCCGTACGCTCCACCACGTTCCCGCTTGGATGCCCCCCAAGCAACTGCACTCGATACAACCGTGCGCCCTTGTCTTCCTTGTTCAGGTGTTGCTTGACTCTCCTCACGACCGGAGGGTAGTCGAGCGGGTCCATCGTTGAGCCGCGAGACCGGCAGCGCGATGTCACGCAGCGGTCGAACGACTTGCTCGCGCAGCGTTGGCGGGCCGCCTTGTCACCGGTGCACTGCTTGCGTGGAGCTGGCCCGAAACCATACGGTCGCGCCTGTTCACCCGTTTCCGAAAGCGCCCATTCGCGGCAGTTGTCAAGACACCCTGCGCAGATAGCCCTCATAGCCTTCGAGGACATCGAACAAAGAAACAGCAGAGCCAGCATGTTTGGCGTTGTAATCCGCAGAACCGCTTCCCTTGGTCCTGACTATGTGTAGATGTAGGAGGCTGTTCAGCCGCTATTCCAGGGAGCGCGTGGCATGGCCAATCCGGCCGGCGCTTTCCGGGGCCCTGCGGCATCTTGGCCATCGTATGTCGGGTGGAGAAGGGCTCGGACACAAGGCAGGGATACACATTGCGTGACGTATCGCGTCATCTAGACAACTACATTATATTTAAAGTTAATCATACAGTAATTATTCTTTTATGTAATATAATGAACAAGCATCGGGGAACAGACTGTCGAACCACGTTGGTGGGATGTCAGCGACTCCGTGCTGCAGCCCCACGAATGCCGTACTGTCACCACACCCGACACTCGTGATGCTCGCTTCAATCTGATCTGTCACAACTAGGAGGAGAATACCAATGAGTACAACGAGATCCCCGCTGGACGTGGAATCCCTTGTCGTCATGCGCGCTCTTGCCAGTGAGCGACCCCTGACGACCGAGGAGGCATACATTGCAACTGCGGCTATCCGCTCCATGGCATCCGCCATTACAAACACTCGCTTCGAGTTCGAGCTCGACGCCCTTCGCGCAGAAGTCGGGTCCCAGTTCGCCGCCTCTCGCGCAGAGCTCGCCGCCTTCCGCACAGCTGTCGACGCTAGGTTCGACGTCCAATACCCCCGACAACAGTCCGGTTTTGAGGCCGATCGCGCACCGATGAGAATGATGATGTGGGTGACAGTAATCGCCTTTGGCTTGTTGACCGCGAACTGCGTAGCCTTGGCTATCCGTCTCTTCGATTTGCGGTTCTCGGTTCCTGGCCCGTAGGTCACGGCTAGGCGGGCGTTCGGGATTCGCCTGCTGGACGCGACGTACGCGGGGAGGTTCGGCAGCTCACGCCGGAACGGATGGGCAGCGCCGGTGACTTCGAGAACGTCGCCTGCATTGCCCCACCGATCCCCGTGGGATCCGGACCTCGTACCGTGTCCCCGCGGTGCTTCAGGCTGTGTCCGCAATGGGATCAACAACTGGCATAGTCCTCAAGGCCCAAAGCTACGACGAGGCGCATTGATCCTGCCGGTCGACGAATCGTCGAGAGGTTGGCCGCCGACCCCCGCCGGCCACTGTGTCTGCGCAATGGGCAGGCACGGTGCGGATCAACGGTCACCTGAGCTACGGAACGGTGAACGATGTGATGCCCCTGAGAGCATTCCTTCGGACGGTTGAGGCTTACTGGCGTATGGCATGGTGACGAGGAACGGACGCGTCGTGCGTCCGAGGAACCCGCCCTACACCTTCAAAGGCAAAGCACCGCTCTAGAGTGAGGACGCCTCAAGTGGCGGAACACCGATCGCTGGTGCTTCGGCTGCGGTCATTCCACCCTCTCCAGCGAACACCGGCGGAGCCGCTCGAGCCCGGAGGGTAGACCTCCCCCGGGCTCAGAATCCGAGTGGCCTATTCAGGCACCACGCCTGCCAGATAGAGAGTCGCCCACTCGCGGCCTGTGGAGCGCAACAGCTTGAACGAGACGTCCTGTCCTGGCTTGATGCCTCCTTGGATGTCGCGAAGGTCCTTTATCGACGCGACGCCCATCCGATTCACGGCGACGATCACGTCGCGCGGCATGAGACCGATGTCGGAGGCAAACGAATGCGGCTCCACTTTCGTGATCAGCACTCCGTCGTCGGACTCGAGGCGCATCTCGGACCGCACCGACGGAGAGATCGGCTGTACCGTGATGCCGAACCGCACTGACTCCTCGGTCTTCTCATCGCTCTGCATCGAGACTTCCTGATTCTCCGGGTAGAGCTCTAGTCGGTCGGCTACGGTCACGTTCAGGGTGAGTTCCTTGCCGTCCCGAACGACCTCAATCGGCACAGTCTTGCCGACGCTTATCGCGGCCACGACCTCGATCAGCTTCTCGCCGGTCTTGATCGCGACGCCGTTCACGCTTGTGATGATGTCCTCGGCCTTCATGCCCGCGTCGTCCGCCGGGCCGTCATCAACGGTGCGCCGCACGAACACGCCGTGTTCGGCTCCGTAGGATCGCACCAGCGAAGGGCTCTGGCCGCTGCTGAATTCCACTCCGATCGATCCCCGCGACACTCGTCCGTAGCGGATGATCTGGTTGTAGATCTCGACCGCTATGTTGGACGCCAGCGCAAAGCCGATGCCGTCGTAGCCTCCGGTTCGGGAGATGATCGCAGTGTTGATGCCGATCACCTCGCCACGGATGTTGAGCAGCGGACCACCGCTGTTGCCGGGGTTGATGGCGGCGTCCGTCTGCAGGAACTTCTGGAACGGCCGGTTGCGCATCCCGCCCTCCATCTCACGCGCCTTTGCGCTGATGATCCCGACAGTCACGGTCTCTCGATAGCCGAACGGCGAGCCGATGGCGACCGCCCAGTCGCCGACGTTCGCGGCGTCCGAGTTGCCCAGTTTGGCAGCCGGCAGCCCCTGCTTGCCTTCCACATGGATTACCGCGAGGTCCGTCTCTGGATCGACGCCAATTAGCTTGGCGTCGAAGCGCTCCTCGTCGTCGTCGAACTGCACGCGGATGCGGTCGGCTCCCTCCACGACGTGGTGGTTCGTGATGACGTAGCCCTTGGGGTCCACGATGACTCCGGATCCCTGTCCTGGGCCGCGCCGTCGCGGCATGTCCTCGGGACTGTTGGGCATGCCGAAGAATCGCCGGAACATGTCCTCGGGGCTGTTGCCGAATCCCTGGGAGCTGCTCTCGTCCGGCTCACTGGCGGGAATCGAGATGTGCACCACCGACGGGCGCACCCTACGGGCCAGCTCCGAGAACTGGTTGTCAACGGGAACAGGGTCTGGAACTGTCAGGGGAGTGGCGTCGGTGATGGGCTCCGCGCCGTCTCGTGCGGCGTCGACCGGACCGGAGATGACAGTGCCGATCAGGATGCCGGCAACCAGCGTCGCGAACACTAACGCCAGTGGAACCAGCGCCTTGTTTCGGGTTCGATCAGTGGAATCTTTCATGGGGAGTTAGACGCGCAAGCAAAGCGGAACGTTCTGTCAGCGTGCGGGTTCCATTATCTCCGATCGCTTGAGTCTCAGGTTTCGAGATGGACGATCAGACCCCGTCGCGCTTTCTCAGACATCGTGCACCGGATCACATTTGGGCTGCTGCTGGGAGAGGCAGTGCAATGTTCCCTGCCCGAGCACGAGGTCAACGGAATCGATGCCAATCACTGCGCGGCCTGGGAAGCAAGTGGCCAGCGTGCGCAGGGCGACGGCATCGTTCGGCTCGTTGAAGGTGGGCACTAGGACGCACCCGTTTGCGATGTACAAGTTCAGATAGGTGGCAGGTAGGCGGTCACCATCCCACCGAATGGGGCGAGGCATGGGCAGATCCACGATCTCGAATGGCCGGTTGTGGCGATCTCTCGCTTGGCGAAGTCGTTGGAAGTTGTCGCGAAGCCGGGCGTAGTTCTCGTCGCGCTGCTTGGTTTCCACGCCGACGGCGATCGTGGTTGGACCGACGAAGCGCGCGATCGTGTCGATGTGGCCGCTGGTGTCGTCGCCCGCGATGCCGTCGCCGAGCCACACCATGCTCTCGCAACCCAAGCTCGCTTGGAACGTCTTGGTGTAGTCCTCGCGGGTGAGATCTGATGCCGCACCGTGGCGGGAACGGTCTAGCAGACATGCCTCGGTCGTCAGGAGGGTGCCGGCACCATTGCCGTCAATCGCGCCACCCTCCATGCAGAGCCTCCGGCCCCTTACAGAGGGCATCGATACGTGCGCATCTGCAGCCTCGGCGATGAAGGTGGCGACCTTGGCGTCCTTCCGCCACTCGTCGTAGCGGCCCCAACCGTCAAAGTGCCAGGCCACAGCGACTGGCTGGCCGTCCCGGCAGACGAACGTGGGTCCGCTGTCCCGCAGCCACGACCGGTCGGTTTGGCATACGAGCACCTCGGCATTGCTTGCTCCCAAGTCTCGAAGCCGGGCTTCGACCGCGAGGGCTTCGGCGTTGGTGCGCGCCAGCATGCGTACGGGCTCGAACTCCTGCAGAGTTCTGGCGATCTTGAGAACCGTGTCCTGCACCGCCTCGAGCTTGCCGGGCCAGTCGGATGCGCAGTGGGGATACGCAAGCCATGTGGCAGCGTGCCGATCCCACTCCGCGGGCCATCTCGTCCGCGGCGGATCCTCGATCATCGGTTTTGCGTTCGACGCAGCAGGCCGTCGTAGGCGTCGATTCGCCGATCGCGCAGGAACGGCCACGCACGGCGGATGCTCTCGATTACGGAGCGGTCGCAATCTGCGATCACCACTTGTTCTCCGCGCCCGGCGTCGGTGATCACGGCCCCGGAAGGTCCCGCGACAAACGATCCACCCCAGAACTCGATGCCCCGGTATCCGGCTGGCCTGTTCGGCGAGTCGTCGAGCGGGCGCTCGAGGCCAGTACGGTTCACTACGCCCACAAACAGACCGTTGGCGATTGCGTGCGACCGCTGGATGGTGCGCCATGCGTCCAGCTGTTCGGCGCCCAGTGCGTCCAACTCGTCCGGGTGCCATCCGATGGCGGTCGGGTAGACAACGATCTCTGCACCGGCGAGAGCGGCGAGCCGCGCCGCCTCGGGGAACCACTGGTCCCAGCAGATCAGCGGCGCCACCTTGCCGAAGCGCGTCTCGAACACTCCCACGCCTAGGTCGCCGGGCGTGAAGTAGAACTTTTCGTAGTAGAGGGGATCCTCGGGGACGTGCATCTTGCGGTACATCCCCAAAAGTGTGCCGTCGGCATCCATGACGATCGCGGTGTTGTGGTAGATCCCGGCTGCGCGTCGTTCGAAGACCGATCCGACTACGACGATGCCGGACTCCTTGGCTGCATCGGCCAACGCATTGCTAGTGGGCCCAGGAATGGGCTCGGCAAGATCGAATAGATTCTCGTCCGCCTCTTGGCAGAAGTACTGCCAACGGAACAGCTCGGGCAGGCAAACGATCTGCGCCCCCTGCCGCGCTGCCTCTGCGATCAGGAACAGTGCGCGGTTGAGGTTTGCGTTCACGTCCTCGGAGCACGACATCTGGACCAGGCCAAGCCGGACTCGGCTGGCCGGAGCCTCGCTCATGGGTGCAAGATGACCTTCGTGAGGCCAGGTTCGCGGTCGTAGAGCCTGGCGAACATCTCGGGGCCCTGCTCGAGGGGGACGGACGCGCTGATGATCGGTCGAACTTGGATGCTGCCGCGCTGCATCAGTTCGAGACATGCAAGGTAGTCGTTCGAGGACGCGCAGGATCCGAGCACGTCGATCTCTCGCGTCACGACGCTCTGGAGCCCGAACTGGACCCGAGGCGCGATGTTCCCAATCAGCACGACCCTGCCGCCCTTGCGCACGCTGTCGATCGACGCCGTGACGGTTGTGTCGGCTCCGACGGCCTCCATCACAAGATCCGCGCCGATCCCACCGGTCATTTCCCTGGCCATGGCTGGCAGGTCGACCTCGCCGCCCACCTGGATGGACTGGTCCGCACCAAGCTGCACGGCAAGCGCCAGCCTGTCTGCAGCGAGATCCGCCACGAGGATGCGTCCGCATCCGGCAGTGCGTAGGGCCTGTACGGTCAGCAGACCGATCATTCCGGCCCCGACCACCAGCGCTGTGTCACCCAGGCTTGGGTCGGCACGGTTCACAGCGTGGACGGCCACGGAGACCGGCTCCACCATCGCCGCTTCGTCGAACTCGACGCCTTCGGGGATGCGATAGACGATGTGGCGGGGAACGGTCACGAACTCGGCAAACGCACCGTTGCGCCGGTAGTCCTCACACGACACCCCCAGTACACGGCGGTTCTCGCAGAGATTCGGTCTGCCGGCGGTGCAGAACAGGCAGTTCTGACAGCAAATCATCGAGTCGAAGGTCACTCGGTCGCCCGCAGCGAACTCTCCAGCGCCTGGTCCGGTCTCGGCCACTACGCCGGACGCCTCGTGGCCCATGATCACGGGCGGGATGCGTCGCCCGGAACTTCCGTCGTAGCCGTGGACATCGCTGCCGCATATCCCGCACGACTGGACGCTGATCAATACCTCGTCGTGCGCCGGTTCTGGGGCGGGGACGTCCTCGATACTGAGTTGCTTGTACTGGCGGAGCTGCAGTGCCTTCATTGGAGTGGTGTCCGGGTTTGTTCCGAACCGCAGTATAGGCGGCTGTCGAGCGAGCGGAGCGGACCGAGCGAACTCATGCGGATCCCGGCGCCCGGTTGCGTCCGTTGCACCCGCTTGGCTGCAGACACTAGCCCAAGTTCGCCAAGCGAGGAGCGATTTTGGCCGAATTCGGCGTGTTTTGCGCTGCAAGTCGTTGGTTTTCAATGGCCAGCCTCCGGAAACCCCAAATGCAGTGCCACAACAACTTGCAATTCCTTGACTCCAGTCCCAGGGCCTGCTCCCATCGGAGCCCGTTCGTCCGCCAGACCCCCACCCGTCCCCGCGCCAGGGGCCAGGAGCCCCACTTCACCCACCGCCTCGTCCGCTCCGTCCGTTGCGGCTCCAAGGTGCGCCAGCGCACTTTGCTCAACCTCGGCAGCCTCGTCGGCCGCATGGCCGCGCCGGCCTCCGAGCGCGCCGCGTGGCACTGGCTGCGCCAGCGCAGCGCCCTGGGCGAGCTGCTCGGCTGCGACTGCGAGACCATGGGCCGGAACGCCCTGCAGCGCGCCAGCGACCGCCTGCTGCGCCACCGCGACACGATCGAGACACGTCTCTTCCAGCGCGCCGCCGACCTGTTCGACCTGCAGCCCACCGTCACCCTGCACGACCGGACCAACACGTGCTGCGAGGGCGCGGCGGACCGGCAGCCGCTGGCCCGCCGCGGCCATTCCAGGGAGAAGCGCCACGACTGTCCGCCGCTCACGCTGGGCCTGGCGCTGGACGCGCCGCCCGAGGCGGCCGTCGTGCTCGACAGGGGTCTCGCCACGGAGGGGAACGCCGCCTGGCTGCGCGAGCGGGGCCACCGGTGCCTGTTGGCCAGCCGCGAGCGGCGGCGCGTCCTCGACGAGAGCCGGGCGGTGGCGGGGCAGGCCGGCGCGCGCCTCGAGACGGCTCTGCGGACGCTGCACGAGGGCCTGTCGCTCCAGGGCACGACCAGGCGCGTGGAGAAGGTCTGGCAGCGCATCGGACGGCTGCAGGCCCGCCATCCGTCCGCCGCCCCGCACTGCGCGATCGACGTGCAGGCCGACGACAGAGGCCGCAACGCGACGGCGGTGGCCTGGAAGCGGCAGCCGCTGGAGGGCGGCGGGGCGACCCATCCCGGGGTCCACGGCCTGCGCACCAGCAGCGTCGGCTGGGACGCCGAGCGGCTGTGGCGCACCTGCGTGACGCGGACCGACCTGGAGGCCGTCCTCCGCTCCCTCGGGAGCGCACTGGGACTGCGCCCGATCCACCACCGCAAGCCCGCGCGCAGCGCGGGCCACCTGTGCCTGTCGGTGCTCGCCTGCCAGCTGGTCCCGGTGGTCCGGCAGCGCCTGCGGGCGGGCGGGGAGACGGCCCGCTGGACGACGCTGCGCCGTCGCCTGGCGGGCCAGCGGCGGGTGACCGCGGTCTTCCGCCAGGCGGACGGACGCATGCTGCACGTGCGCAAGGCGACGCAGGCCGAGTCCTGGCAGCGGGAGATCCACGAGCGGCTGGGCGTGGACGCCTCGCCGGGCGGGGTCCGCAAGCTCGTCGTCCAGCCCAGACGACGAAAGGAAAATGCACGGACTGCAGTGCCACACGCCTGATTCCACGACCGCAATGTGCTCATTGCAAACAACTGATGAAATGGGGTGGCAAACTTGGGCTAGGTTCAGGGGGCCAACGCCCCAGTGGCGATGGCGGGGTCTCGCGATGCCGTGGGTCCGATCAGCTTAGTGCCCAGCGAAGCATCCGCAGGCTGTCCCCAAGGCGTCCGTTGACACCTAGGGCGGCCGAAGGCTCGTAGCCGCAGTGGACCATGCAGTGCTCGCAGCGCTCGTCCTTGCCGCGACCGTACTGATCCCATGGGGTCTCGTTCATCAGATCCTCGAACTTCTCCCAGTGCGCGTCCGTGATCAGGTAGCAGGGCCCCTTCCAGCCTTCGGTGTTGTATGTCGGGTTGCCCCAAGCCGTGCAGGGCAGGTCGCGGTTCCCCTTCAGGAACTCGGCGTAGACCGGAGTCGTATTCATGCGGAACCGCCGGAACATGTCGTCCACGCCTCGGAACTTCTCATGGATCTCTTCGCGTGTGAGAAAGATCTCCCGGCTGTCCACGGCCGAATACCCATAGGCCGGTGAAAGCATGTGGCCGTCGACATCGAACTGTTGCAGGTACTCGAATAGCGCAGCCACCTCCTGCATGTCCGTCTCGCGGTACACAGTCGTGTTGGTGCAGACCATGTGGCCCGCGGCCTTGGCGACCCGGATGCCTTCCACAGCCTCGTCGAACACTCCCTCGCGCTCCACCGCCAAGTCATGGGTCTCCCGGAGCCCGTCGAGGTGAACGTTGAAGAAGAACTGCTTGTCCGGCCGGAACTCATGCAGCCGGTGCGGCAGAAACATGCCGTTCGTGCACAGGTAGATGTGCCGCTTGCGGTCCAGTGCGCCCTCCACTAGCTGCGCGATGGGCTTGTACATGAGCGGCTCGCCACCGCAGATGGACACCACCGGGGCGCCGCATTCGTCGACCGCCGCGAGGCAGGTCTCGAGTGACAGTCTCTTCGTGATGGTCTCTTCGTACTCTCGGATGCGTCCGCATCCGGTGCACGTCAGGTTGCAGGCATGCAGGGGCTCGAGCATCAGCACCAACGGGAACCGTTTGCGCAGCATCGGGTGTGTGGACCCGCCAGTACTGGCGTGCCCGCTGCGGAGGATGGGGAAGGGCCCCGACGGCGGGCTCGGATCCCCCTGCCACTCCGGGCGTGGGAACAGAGAGTGGCGGGCCATGTAAGCGCCCATGCGCACCGTACTGGTGAGCGGAAGTCTCACGGCCGATCACCCGTGGCGCCGTGGAGGTATTCGCCAAGCGCGATCAGAGGAAAGTACTGTGCATACATGTGATACCGGAGGTAGAACACGCGCGGGAACCCCGTTCCTGTAAACTCCCTCTCGCTCCAAGAGCCCTGGTCGTTCTGCTTCTCGAGCAGGTAGCGCAGGCCTTCACGCACGGAACCGCTCTCGAAGTCGCCCGCCGCAAACAGCGCTAGTAGTGCCCAGGCCGTCTGGGACGGCGTGGATGGACCGCCGCCACGGAGAGAGGGATCGTCGTAGCTGGCGGCCGACTCACCCCACCCGCCATCTGGCCGCTGGACAGAGCGGACCCACTCTCCCGCCTGCAGGATCGCCGCGTCGTTTGCCGCCACCCCGGCCGCACGTAGCCCTCGCAGAGCGAAGCAGGTGCCATAGAGGTAGTTCACACCCCACCGGCCGTACCAGCAGCCGTCGAACTCCTGGGATCTGCGCAGAAACTCGATCCCACGGCGCTTGACGGACTCGTACCGTCCCGGTGCCCGCCGGCAGAGCGCCTCGAGAACTCGCCCGGTGATGTCGGCGCAGGTCGGGTCGAGCATCGCATTGTGGTCGGCGAACGGCACCTGAGTGAGGATGTTGGCGGTGCTGTCGACATCGAAGGCCGCCCATCCACCATCCGATGACTGCATGGCCACAAGCCACTCGATCGCTCTGTCCTCGGCCTGGGCCTGTCGCTCGCGGTCGCCGCTATGGGCCCATTCGAGGGCGAGCAGCACCTTGGCTGTGTCGTCCGTGTCGGGGTAGTGCTCGTTCTTGTATTCGAAGTACCAGCCGCCAGGGTCGGCATTCGGGTTGGTCACGGACCAGTCGCCGCGTCGTAGCGCTTGCTTGGACAGCAGCCAGTCGGCTGACCGGCTCAGTGCCCAGCGGGCCGGCTCCGACAGCTCCCGTTGGGCGCGGCCGATGGAGTAAGCCGTCATGGCGGTGTCCCAGACCGGCGAGTGGCACGGCTGAATTCGAAACTCTTCGGACTGGTCAGCGATCAGGTCGCCGAAATGCTGAATCTGCCGCCGCAGCAGGCCAGAGTGCTGGTCGTAGCCCAACTGCGTGAGCGCCATGATCGCGTTCGCCATGGCGGGAAAGATCGCTCCCAGGCCCTCAGACCCATCGAGCCGCGCCACCATCCACGACTCCGCTGCCTCGATGCCCCTCGTTCGGTTGCGAGCGAGGTCGGTGGACTCTAGGAACTTGATGCTCCGGTCCAGCAGCAGGAAAAACCCCTTCCAGCTGAGCCTTTCGGGCACCTCCGGCTCGGTGCCGGTGTGAATCTCGTGCAGATCGACGCCAGTGGGTACCGGCCGTCGGGCATTGGTCGCGTTCAGGATCGAGAGCGGCGCCAGCATGGCGCGGCTCCAGGACGACATCCTGTAGACGCTCCAGCGGCTGTGCTCGGGTAGAAGGAAGATCTCCGGCGGTATCGACGGGACCTTGGACCGGTCGTATAGATCGAAGTAGCTGAGGTACAGCTTTGCGTAGCTGTTGCTCGCCTCCACCCCACCGAGGGACAGGATGCAGGCCGCAGCACGGCGCAGCCGTTCGTCGTCCGCCGGCAGACCTGCGAGCTTGAGCGCCGCGTACGCCTTAACGGAGGCGCTGACGTTCGGTGGACCACCTTCGAAGATGCTCCATCCGCCACTTGGCAGCTGGTGTCGCAGTATCCGCGTGCAGGCGCCATCGACTTGTCGACGGGTTGGCGGTGTCCACGTCCCATCCTCGTTGGGGCCGTACAGCCACAGCTGCAGGAGAATGTAGTCCGCCTCGAGGCTGCAGTCGCCCTCCAGTGCTCCGGCCCAGCAGCCCTGAGACTGCTGGCGGTTCAACAGGAAGTCGCTGGCAGTGTCCGCCGCCCGTTCCACCTCCTGTAGGAGCGGAGCTTCGGTGCGACGTGCAACGGCAACGCCAGCTCCCGCCGGAGGACTCATTAAGGAGTCCCGAGCTGTACAAGCTGCGATGCGCTGCGCAGTTCGCGGGGCAACGGGAAGTACACGTCTTCCTTAAGGAAATCGAATTCGCGTAGATTGTCGAATCCGAGCTCCCGCAGCCGGTCCACCACGGCCTCTACAAGTACGTCGGGAGCGGACGCCCCGGCTGAGACCGCCACCGTGCGGATGCCCTCAAGCCATTCAGGTTCGATGCTTTCTGGCCCTTCGATCAACTGCCCCGGCATCCCAGCAAGTGTGCCGACCTCGACGAGGCGCTTGGAGTTCGAACTGCTGTCCGATCCGACCACGAGCAGGTAGTCCGCCGAGTCGGCCGCGCCCTTGACCGCTTGCTGCCGGTTCTCGGTCGCGTAGCAGATGTCCTTGGCGGGAGGCTCCTTGATGTGCGGGAACCTTCGTTTAAGGACTCCGATGATCACCCCCGCCTCGTCCAGGCTAAGCGTTGTCTGCGTTAGGTATGCTAGGTCGCCCTCCGGGACCTCAACCGTTTCAGCCTGTTCGGGGGAGGAGACCACGATGGTCCGGTCTGGCGCCTCGCCCAGCGTGCCGATCATCTCGTCGTGGTCCTCGTGGCCGATCAGTAGAATCGTGCTTCCGCGCTTCGCGAAACTGACGGCTTCGAGGTGGACCTTGGTGACCAGAGGGCAGGTTGCGTCGATGACACGCAGATAGCGCTCGTCGGCTGCGTCGCGAACCTCAGGTGCGACCCCATGCGCACTGAAGACAAGCCGGGCGCCGGGCGGCACCTCGTCGATTTCGTCCACGAAGATCGCGCCGCGCTTCGCGAGCTGCCCCACTACGTAGCGGTTGTGGACGATCTCCTTGCGGACGTAGATCGGTGCGCCGTAGATTTCGATCGCACGCTCCACGATATCGATCGCACGCACGACGCCGGCGCAGAACCCTCTCGGCGCAACGAGCAGAACGGTCTTTTCCTCAGCCTCGGCTGGAGCGTCGTGCATCTGCGTGACCGCGACGGGCACTTCGGTTACTCCGAGTTTGCGAGTGGTGGCGGGCTGGGACTGCGAGTGCCGCGATGCCGAAAGGTTCATGTATACCGCTTCCTACTGTATCCGGCAGGTATCGCTCCGGGTTGGCGCCGCGCCGCACGCTTTCAGCGGCACGCTTCGCTGTCGCACCCGAGACTCGCTACGATAGCACCTGGTCGGCGCGTCGCGACGCTTCTGGAGGTCGGCTGGGAAATGGCAGCAGTCGCTTTCGACCTATTCGTGCAGGAGGGCTGTGTGCCCGAGCATGTCCGCCCAGAGGTGGCACGGATGCTTGAGGCGGCCTGCCGGGAAACATTTGGACCTGCCGTTGAAGACTTCGAGATCAGTTGGACCGAGGTGGCGGCAGGCTACGGTTTCCGGGGCGGCAAGCCCTCGACCACCTCGCTGGTCCGGGGCCGCATCCCAGACGGCTGCGAACCGCCGCAGCGCGCGTTTTGCTCAGGACCATCGGCGACTCGTGGTGCAGGATCGTGGGCGCCACGGAAGAGGAAGTTGTGGTCTCGTTGCGAGACTGGAGTTGGAAGGGGTAGGCCCGAGGCCCGCCCGAAGGAGTGTCCGTCATGCCGTTCTACCGCTGCCTGATCCCGAAGGACTCGCTGACGTACGACCAGCGCGAGCAGATCGCCGTGGCGATCACCGATGTCCACTGCACGATCTCGGCCGCGCCCCGGAACTTCGTCCAAGTGGCCTTTCTCGAGACCGACGACAAGCAGGAGGTGCCGGACACCCACGGCTCCGGCACGATGACGTACGAGACTCCGCACTTCGTTGCAGGTGGCAACCGTGCCGGCCGCACCCCGGAAATGAAGGAGCAGATACTGGCGGGGATCCTCGACAGATTCTCCGAGATCGCCGACGTGCCGGCGGCCGAGGTGAGCGGGCAGATCTCAGAGGCGCCGGCCTCGTGGACCATGGAGGCTGGCAAGATCCTGCCTGAGCCGGGCCACGAGCCGTCCTGGTGGTATCACTAGAGGCCCGACAGAAAACGCTGGTCTCCGGGTTTGGCGGACCGTCGGGCTAGCTCTCGATTCGCCCCTGTGCGCCGAGCCTTAGGATCCTGCCGCCCCAGCGGACGGTCCGCCCGCAATAGCTGAAAGCCCACGTCGCTAGGCCTAGCGCTTCGCAGAGCGGCCAAAGGACTGCTTCGGTAGGTCGGATCAGGGCCTGCACCGTGGAACTCGCCACCCGCGCTGCCCATGCCTTGATCCCTGCGGTGACCAGGGCCAAGGGCCAGAGCCCTGTTGGGTCGATCGCAATGGCAAGGCAGGACGCCAGCATGCCGAACGTGATCGGGAGGCCAGCATGCCCGAGGGGACGCTGCATGCGGATCGTCCGAGCCCAGCGCAGCTGACGCTGCCAAACTGCCCTTACGGAGTCTTGGCTGGCCGCCACGGTTGCAACCGTGACCCTCGAGACTTTGACGGGAAGGCCGTTACGGTGCGCCAAGCGGCCGAGATGGTAGTCATCGCCGATGAACTGTCGCAGCGCTTCCAAGCCGCCAATGCGCTCCAGGCGTTCGGCCCGGAACGCCGTCGTCGCGCCGAGCGTAAACCGCATCCCCTGAATTCTTCGAGCCGTGATGGCCTGCGCAGAGAACTGTGTGTTGATCCAATGCGCCTCCACCCGTGACGCCCAATTCCGGCCAGGGACACCTCGGTAGAGACACGTCACGAACCCCGCATCTGGCGCGGAGGCTTCGGCCGCCAGCGTTCGCAGCGCTCTGTCGGGAATCCGCACGTCGGCGTCACCAACGACCCACACCGGATGACTCGCGTGGTTGGCCAGAGCCTCCAGTGCAACGACCTTCCCGTTGCATCCCTTGGGCGGGTCAGGGCATTCGATCGACTTGATCGGGATGTGGTGCGTTCGGTCCTGGGCGGCTTGGACGATCCTGCGCGTTTCCAGATCGCCTGCCGCGACTCCTACGAGGATCTCGAAGCTTGGATGGTCCTGTGAGGTCCACGTCTCCAGCCGATCCGCAAATTCCTTGCCGACGCCGATGGCGGGCTTTAGAACGCTGACGCTCGGCTGTTCAGTCGCCTTGACCGGCTTGCGGAGATCCGCACGCAGCGCACGAACTGCCTCCAGAGTCGCGACGGCGTATCCGCAGCAAACGATCAGCAGAGCGGCTAGCGTGAACTGCGGCTCCACGCCGGATCACGGTATGCGCAATGCGTCGCGCTGAGCGACCAGGCAGAGCTCTGCAGCCTTGAAGGTGTGCTCCTGCGTCATCGCGTTCTCGCTGCCCTCGAGGCAGTCGAGAATTAGCTGCCCGAAGTAAGGAAACCCAACCGTGTCCTTTGTGCGAATATGGCGTTCCCCCTTGTCGTCCACGAGGTAAAGCTGGTCGGATTCATCGTCGCGCCCGACATCGAGGTACTTGCGCAGTTCGATGTACCCCTTCGTGCCGATGATGAAGGTGCGTCCGTCCCCCCAGGCTCCCAGCCCGTCGGGCGTGAACCAGTCCACGCGGAAGTAGTTGGTCGCGCCGTTGTCGGCGACAAGGGCAGCGTCACCGAAGTCCTCCAGTTGTGGATGGTCGGGGTTCGCGTAGTTCGCGACGCGACTGGAGGTCACGGTGGCATCCTGGGCGCCGCTGAAGTGCAGGAACTGCTCGATCTGGTGACTCCCGATGTCGCACAGGATGCCGCCGTACTGATCGAAGTCGAAGAACCAGCTGGGTCGTGACGGGGCGTTCAGGCGATGGGGTCCCATGCCTGTGACGTGCAGCACACGGCCGATCGCTCCCTCGTCGATCAAGTTGCCCGCATAGATCGAGCACTCCGTGTGCAGCCGCTCGCTGTAGTAGACAGCGTACTTGCGGCCGGTCTCCGCCACCTGCGAACGTGCCTCCTCGAGTTGCGCAAGCGTGGTCATCGGTGCCTTGTCGGTGAAGTAGTGCTTGCCATGCGCCATGACCTCGCATCCGAGCGGGCAACGCAGATTCGGCACGGCGGCGGCCGCAACGAGCTGCACTTCGGGATCTTGCAGAACCTCGTCGCGGTTCCGAGCGACCTTCGCGTCTGGGAAAGCGCCCAAGAACGCCTCCACGTTGGACGGGTCAGGGTCATGAACCCACTTCAGATGTGCACCCGCCTCCCGCAGTCCGTTGCACATGCCGTAGATGTGTCCGTGATCCAAGGCGATGGCCGCGATCGAGAAGGTGCCAGCCTCTACAACAGGACGGGCACGCCCCTCGGGGGCATAGTGCATGCCGTCGGACTTCTGCATCGCGTCCGATTGTGGCAGACTCCCAGAGACCTCGGTCCCGATGGTTGGAGGCACCGAGGAACCGTTGGCGGCGAGGCTGGCATCGGTGCTGCTACCTATACTCGGAAGTGGCTCGACGGCCTAGACGCGTCGGGCTCTCAGGAGTATGTCTGCAGGGGTCTCGAGGCGTTACGGTTGGGTTGGCACGGCAGCTGCTTGGACGATGGCGGTGCTCTGGTTGGTCGCTGGCCTCTGGAAGCTTTCCGACATCTCGGGCTGGCAGCTCAAGCTCACTCAGCTGCTGGTGCCCGCGTCACTGAGTCTCGTCGGCACTCTCGTGGTGTCGATGTCCGAGGTCGGTGCCGGCATCCTGCTGCTACGGCCGGCCTGGCGACGCTGGGGAGGGCTGCTGTCGACTGTGCTGCTCCTGGGTTTCATGGCGTACGTGGGCTTCAATTACGAGACGCTGCGCGGGGAGGATTGCTCGTGCTTTCCGTGGCTTGAACGCGCCGTGGGCCCCGCGTTTTTCTGGAGCGACGGCGCGATGCTCGCGGTGTCCCTGCTGGCGGTCCGCTTTTCGGATCCGCCCAGCGACCAGCGCCGGATCGGGATCCCCGTCCTGGCCGTGGTGCTGTTGGCGGGTGTAATGTTCGGCGTCGACCGCATCGGGTCGCAGCCGTCGGGTGAGTTCAGCGCATCAATCACAGTCGAAGGCGCCCCCTACGAGGTCGGCGAGGGCAAGGTGTTCCTTTTCTTCTTCAACCCGAGCTGCATGCACTGCCTGCACGCAGCCGAGACGTTGTCCGGATACGAGTGGACCGCCGACGTCATTGGTCTTCCCACGCAGGATCCCGACTGGGGCCCCGGATTCCTTGAGGATGCAAAGTTCCCCGGAGTCCGGTTGTCTCCGGACACGGACCGGCTCAGGGAGACGTTCGAGTTCCAGGACGTGCCGTTCGGTGTCCTTCTGGACGACGGCAGCATCGTAGGAGAACTGGTTTTCTGGGACGAGCCCGCCTTGAGCGCTACCTTTCGAGACAAGGGCTTCATCCGCTGACTGGCTGGCAAGGGCTTCTGCGGCGGACAACCCAGGAGCGAAGATAGGTCTACATGGGGAATCGGGTCTGTCACGGCACTCCGGCTTAGCTGTGCAAGGGGGCCAATAGCTCACAGAAGCGGAACGGTCCAGATGAAGCCGCAGAAGATCGAGGCGGGGATCCGAGTGACGATGCGCCGGATTTCGCTGGCGTTCACGGGCCGTTGCCAGAGCGTACGACTGGCGCCAGAATGGCGCGGACATCTTTGGATCGCGCGGCGAACAACACTGATGAAGCCTCCGCCTGGCGGATCGTCGGTGTTCGTCCCTTTATGATTGCGATTTGGCCCTTCCCGCCCAGATCCTCTGCAGGCTGAGCTCTGAATCCGCCGGCTACCTGTCACTGGAGCGGGTATCGGCTGTGGAGATGCACATGGAGGACCTTGCCGCAAGGATCCTCGGCGTCTGCGGCAAGAACCCCAACCGCGTGCGGGCGATCCTAGCGGGCGGGAGCCTCGTGAGCGGGGAAGTCCGGATTCGCTGGGATCGGTTCGAGGCGTCGGAGGCGGATGTGGCGACGCTTCTTGACCGGTTTCCGGATCACGATCCCGACCTGCTTTTCGAGGCCTCGCGCTGCGACCGGATGCTCTTCCGGGACGCTGGTGGCGAGCTGGAGATTACCAGGGCCGTCGGGAAGGAGACTAGGCTACTGCGTCGCAAGGCGTTCTGGACGGAGGCTGTTGAGATCGTCGCAGCCCAGAAACCGCGGTGCGTGCGCCACTCCTACTCGCATCGGGCCGATGTGTTTGTCGCCGAGATTGACGCGGCTGGCCGAGCCGGCCTGGCAGCGCTGGCCCCTAGGCTGCGGTATACCTCTCTGCAGACTCGTCTCAGGTCCTTGCAGGCTCCTACAGTGATCCTGTTCGTGGCTCGCATCTGAGCCGCCATTCGGCACCTTGCTAGATGGCAGGAGCGGCGCCAGCCTGCTGAAGGAGCCCCTGAACGGGCGCCAAGGCGGAGACGCTCGACTAGCTGGTTTTCAATGGCCAGCCTCCTTGAAACCCCCAATGCAGTGCCACAGCAGCTTACAATTCCCTGACTCCCGTCCCAGGGCCTGCTCCCATCGGAGCCTGTTCGTCCGCCGGACCCCCACTCGCCCCCGCGCCAGGGGCCAGGAGCCCCACTTCACCCAGCGCCTCGTCCGCTCCGTCCGCTGCGGCTCCAGGGTGCGCCAGCGCACCCTGCGCAACCTCGGCCGCCACGTCGCCCTGCCGCGCGGGGACTGGCCGGCGCTGTGCGCCCGCGTCGAGCGCATCCTCGCCCCCCCCCCCCCAGCGGTCCCTCGAGCTCGGGGCCTGCTGCCCCGCGGTCGAGGACGAGGCCCAGCGCAGCGCCGCCCAGCTGGTGCAGGCCGGCGTCTCCCCCGTGGGCCCGGCGGCCGCCCTGCCGCGGGTCGACGTCGACTCCCTGGAGCTGGTCCGCCCGCGCTCGGTCGGCGTCGAGCACGTCGCCCTGTGGGCCATGCGGCAGCTCCGTCCGCCGTCCCTGCTCGAGCAGCTGGGCCTGTCCGGTGCGCAGCGCGCCGCCGTCCTCGGCAGCCTCGTCGGCCGCATGGCCGCGCCGGCCTCCGAGCGCGCCGCGTGGCACTGGCCGCGCCAGCGCAGCGCCCTGGGCGAGCCGCTCGGCTGCGACTGCGAGACCATGGGCCGGACGCCCCGCACCGCGCCAGCGACCGCCTGCTGCGCCACCGCGACACGATCGAGACGCGTCTCCTCCAGCGCGCCGCCGACCTGTTCGACCTGCAGCCCACCGTCACCCTGCACGACCGGACCAGCACGTGCTGCGAGGGCGCGGCGGACCGGCGGCCGCTGGCCCGCCGCGGCCATTCCAGGGAGAAGCGCCACGACTGTCCGCCGCTCACGCTGGGCCTGGCGCTGGACGCCAGCGGCTTCGTGCGCCGCTCCAGGGTCCTGGCCGGCAACGTCGCCGAGGGCGGCGCGCGCCTCGAGACGGCTCTGCGGACGCTGCACGAGGGCCTGTCGCGCCAGGGCACGACCAGGCGCGTGGAGAAGGTCTGGCAGCACATCGGACGGCTGCAGGCCCGCCATCCGTCCGCCGCCCCGCACTGCGCGATCGACGTGCAGGCGGACGACAGGGGCCGCAACGCGACGGCGGTGGCCTGGAAGCGGCAGCCGCTGGAGGGCAGCGGGGCGACCCATCCCGGGGTCCACGGCCTGCGCACCAGCAGCGTCGGCTGGGACGCCGAGCGGCTGTGGCGCACCTGCGTGACGCGGACCGACCTGGAGGCCGTCCTCCGCTCCCTCGGGAGCGCACTGGGACTGCGCCCGATCCACCACCGCAGGCCCGCGCGCAGCGCGGGCCACCTGTGCCTGTCGGTGCTCGCCTGCCAGCTGGTCCCGGTGGTCCGGCAGCGCCTGCGGGCGGGCGGGGAGACGGCCAGCTGGACGACGCTGCGCCGTCGCCTGGCGGGCCAGCGGCGGGTGACCGCGGTCTTCCGCCAGGCGGACGATTACAAACGACTTATGAAATGGGGTGGCAAACTTGGGCTAAACATCCGCTGCAAGTGGTTCGACGTGATGGGTCCGGATGCCTCGGCGATTCTCAAACGGTTTCCGAATCGCTGTCGCGGCCAACCTTCAAAGCCTTGTGTTGCTTGCGACTGCATGCTGTGTCGCGAACCTGGAGACAACCTGGGAATCACCAGCGCCAAAGGCGAGGAGACGAGGTCCCGCGTCGCAAGGCGTTCTGGACGGCGACTGCGGGGCTCGAGGCGGCCGAGAAACGTCTTGGGGCGGGGCACTTCTGCGCCGCTCCGTAGGCTCGCCTCAAGTCACTGCAAGCTCATGGCTTGACACTGTTCATGGTTCTTGCCTGAGCTGCCGTTCCGCAACCCCGCTCGTTGCGGCAGCAGATCCAATGCGATAGCATGAACTTGGGATTCCCCCAGCCATGGACGCCAAGAACTCAATCAAGCGAAGGACCTTCGTCAAGGCCGCAGCTGCGGTCGCGCCGGCTACGGCGTTTGCCGCAAGTAGCAACGTGCTGGGCGCTAACGACCGCATTCGAGCGGCCGTCCTCGGCGTGAATGGCCGTGGCCAGAGCCACATGCACGGCCTGCAGCCCCTCAAGAACGTCGAGGTCACGACATTCGTTGATCCCGACTTGGAGATCGCGCGCAAGCGCGCTGGCGAATTCGAGAAGAAGCATGGCCATCGTCCGAATGTCGTGCAGGACATGCGCAGAGTCCTGGAGGACGACAACATCGATGTCATTACCATTGCGACGCCGAACCACTGGCACACGCTGGCCTCCATCTGGGCCTGCCAGGCGGGCAAGGACGTCTATATCGAAAAGCCGGCTACGCACACCTTCAACGAGGGTTTGAGCCTGATCGCAGCGGCCCACAAGTACAAGAGGATCGTCCAGCACGGTGTCCAGCTCCGCAGTTCGGAGGCCATTCGAGAGGCCGTGCAGAAGATGCGCGACGGTGCCATCGGCGATGTCTACATGGGCCGGGCCACGATCTTCAAGTGGCGGCCTCCTCTGGAGGAGGCCCCTGACCAAGAGCCTCCGGCCACTCTCGACTACGACCTGTGGGTAGGCCCCGGAAAGTGGCGCCCGTACTCGAAGAAGCATGTCCATTACAACTGGCACTGGACTTGGGACTTCGGCAACGGTGAGATCGGCAACCAGGGTATCCATGAGCTAGACATGCTGCAGTGGGGACTCGACGTGCAGCTGCCCGACGAAATCGTCTCCTCGGGCGGACGGTACCTGTGGGACGACCACCGCGAGACGCCCGAGATGCTGACCACTCTGATGCAGTTCAAGAAGGAGCGGCGCATGGCCGAGGTCGCCGTCCGGTTCTGGCATTCGAACCACGAGACCCGCTCCGCGAACGGCAACATCTTCTACGGCTCGGAAGGCCACATGGTCATTTCCGGGTACACCCGCTGGGATCTCTACCGTGGGCGCAAGCCCGAGCTCGTCGAGAGCGGCGAGGCGCCCACGAAGCACTACGAGAACTTCATTGACGCGGTCCGCAGTCGCAACACGCAGGACCAGAATGGTCCGGTGGAGTCGGCGCACACGTCCGCAGCGCTGGCACACCTAGGCAACATCGCGTTCGAGCGGCAGAGGATTCTGCAGTTCGACCGCGACGCCAATCGGTTCAGCAACGACGAAAAGGCCAACGCGATGCTCTCCAAGAGCTACCGCAAGGGCTTCGAAGTCCCGCTGCCAGACAAGGTCTGAGCGCGGATCGCGCTGGTGTCGCGGATGGTTCCCGCCATCCTGCTTCAGCGACGGTTGCGCAGCGAGACACACATCCCATCTCGGGACGCAGGACTTGATCGAGGTGGGACGCTCAGTGGCATCCCATGCAGCCGAAGCCGCGTCCGTGGCAAGGAAGGCAGGTCTGTTTGTCGAGTTCCATCCTGCCGGTCGAGTGGAGCTCTGCGAACTCCCGTGTGTGGTCGGCCGGAACCAGGTTCACGCCTTCAATGTGACATTCGCGGCAGCTGAACGGGTTGTCGACCCGCGTGTGGCACACGATGCAATCCCCCATGCGAGGCAAGTGCAAGCCGGGCTCCACTCTTACGCTCTCCTCGAGGCCTCGATGGCAGGCGGTGCATCCGGTCGCCGAATCTAGGAATCGCCGGATGTCCCCGGGCTTGCCGTAGTAGTCCCCACTGTCGATTGCCTCGGCAATCAGCGGAGCGATCTCGCCCTGTTCCAGATGGAAGGCGTGGTCGAACCGATATGTCCGCTCTGCCAGCTCCCGTTCCTCAAGCGGAGTCGTGTCGATCGTGGGTGCCCTCGTACCGTCGTGACACACGCTGCAGAGCTGGGCCTTGGGCACCAGATCGTCCGTCGCGGACTCGCTCGTCCTGGCGGCGTGACACGTCTCGCACACCAGCCCGCGCTCAAGATGAGGCCTGTGCGGGAAGGCCCATTCCTGCGCCGCACAGGGCGTGGCGGCGGCGAGTAGAAGCAACCAAAACCTCACTGCAGCGCCTCCCTCAGGTACTTCGCCGTGTGAGAGTCCGTGTTCTGAGCGACATCCTCGGGTGTGCCCGCGGCAATCAGACGGCCGCCTGCCTCGCCTCCTTCCGGGCCCAGGTCGATGATCCAGTCCGCGGACTTGATGATGTCGAGGTTGTGCTCGATTACAACGACGGTCGCTCTGCGTTCCAGCAGCTTGTCGAATGCGGCGAGCAGCTTGCGAATGTCCTCGAAGTGGAGGCCCGTGGTCGGTTCGTCGAACAGGAACATCGTGTCTGCCACCGTGCCTACGGCTAGGTGGTGTGCCAACTTGAGCCTCTGGGCCTCGCCACCCGAAAGTGCGGAGGTCGGCTGCCCGATGCTCAAGTATCCGAGCCCCAGCGACGAGAGGGCATCCATGGACCGTCTGATGTGGGCATCGTAGGCGAAGAACGTACGTGCCTCGTCCACGGCGAGCTGCAGCACATCCCATATATTCTTGTCGCCGAGCCGCACGTCCAGCACCCGCGCCTCGTACCGCTTGCCCTTGCACTCCTCGCAAGGCAGCTGCACGTCCGCCAGAAACTGCATGTCCACGGTCTCCGTGCCTGTGCCGCCACAGCTGTTGCATGCTCCGGACGAGTTGAAGGAGAAGTCCCCTATCGACCAGCTTTGTCCGTTGCGGGACGCCTCTCGGACGAACAGCTTCCGAATTCGATCGAAGACGCCGATGTAGGTGGCCGGAATCGAGCGCGACGACCGCTCGATGGCGTCCTGACCGATGAGCACGACATTATGCACATGTTCGAGACCAGCGGTTTGGCCCACCTTGACCCGGCGGCCGATTGCTGCGCGGTAGCTTGACGAATCAACCGAGGTCCGCCCGAGGCTTACCCCGCGAAGCGTCGCCTCTCGCTCGAGTACGGGGTGGATTATGCGGTGCATCAGAGTCGACTTGCCCGACCCGGACACGCCGGTGATCGCCGTCATGACGTTCAGGGGGACCTCGACGGCGATGCCCTTCAGGTTGTTCTCCCACGCCGACTCGAACCGGACCACCCGAGCAGGCTGAAACGGGCGCCTTGCGGCAGGAACCGGAATGTTTGCAGCGCCTGTGAGATACCGAGCTGTCAGGGATCCGTTCCTGGCGTGGAGCGCATCCGGCGTACCGATGAATGTGACCATCCCGCCGTGGTGGCCCCCAGCTGGCCCAAGGTCGAGTAGGAAGTCGGCGGCCCGCATCATGTCGAGATCGTGCTCGACGACGAGGATCGTGTTGCCCATGTCGCGCAATCGCTTCAGGATCCCTATCAGGCGGCCGGTGTCTCGCGGATGCAGTCCGATCGAAGGCTCGTCGAGCACGTAGCAGACACCCGCGAGGCTGGAACCGAGCGCTGTGGCCAGTTGGATGCGTTGCATCTCCCCGCCGGACAGCGACGCTGCCGGTCGATCCAGGGCAAGGTAGCCCAGCCCCACCTCGTTCAGGAACCGCAGCCGGCTCAGGATCTGCGCCAGCGGAGCCTCGCCGATCCTGGCCTCCGCAGCGGTCAGTTCGAGCGACTCGAAGAATCGCAGTGACTCCTCCAGTGTGAGCTTCAGAAGCCCCGCCATCGACTCTTTGGCGAGGCGCACGCACAACACATCCTTGGACAGCCGAGTACCGTCGCAATCAGGACAGCGACTGGAGGTCCAGCATTGGTCGATGTACTTGCTTGAACCCCACCCCCAGTGCTCCTCGTGGCACCGTTCCAGGAATCCGTCGACACCGGGAAACTTACCCGAACCTTGCAGCACCCACTCCTTCTGCTGGGGAGTCAGCCTGATGTACGGCACGTCCAAGGGGATGCGTTGTTTGGCGGCCTCTTTCCGCAGTGGCTTCCAAACCTTGCGTCCGTGCTGGCCCTGCCACGCCGAGATCGCCCCGTCCGAGAGCGACCGCTCTGGACGGTCGACTAGGAGTTCTGGGTCGGCGCAACGGATCGATCCACGTCCAGAGCATCCATCGCAGGTGCCGTAGGCGCTTCCGGGAACAAACATCTGCGGCTGCGGCTTGTCGTACGTCGTACCGCAATCGTTGCACTCGAACCGTGATGTGAACCGCAGGGTCGCCCCTGTGCCGTCGCCACGCCGAAAGATGACCTCTCCGCAGTCCACGAACGCGGTCTCGACCGCATCGGCGATCCGCTCGTTGGCGGAGGGCGCGACGGTCAGGCGGTCGGCCACAACGTAGATCTCCTCCGTGGGGTCGATGTCTATGAGGGTCTCTGGCGACGAGAACTCGAACTCCCTCCCGTCTTGGTAGAGGCGGTTGAATCCGCGGTCGCGTAGGGACGCCAGACGCGCGAAGAGGGGCTCCTTGTACGCGGCGTATCGCTTGTCCGCCGCCAGGGCGCTGCGGTCGAACTCGGACACGGGGAAGAGGGCGTACCAGCGCGTGCTGGCCTCTAGCCTCAGGATCGTTGCCACCACCGCGTCGACCGTGTCGACGCGGACTTCCGCTTCGCAGAACTCGCAGAAGGTGCGACCAATCCGCGCCATAAGCACTCGCAGGAAGTCGTGGATCTCCGTTGCGGTTGCGACCGTGGAGACCGTGCTGCGCGTAGAGTTCCTCTGCCGGATGGCGACGGTCGGTGCCACGCCCTCGATCTCGTCGACATCTGGCTTGTCGAGGCGCTCGAGGAACTGGCGGGCATACGAGGAGAGCGATTCCACGTAGCGGCGACGGCCCTCGGCGTGAATCAGGTCGAACACCAACGAGGACTTGCCCGAGCCGGACACGCCTGTGACGACGTTCAGCCGGTGGTGCGGTAGTCGCAGGCTGACGTTTCGGAGGTTGTGAACCCGGGCACCCTGGATGTCGAGAAAGGCCTCTGCCACGGGGACGCGTCCGGGGAGAGCGGGGGCGCCGCGACGGCAGCGCACTTGCTGCTCCGATTATAGGAGCCGCTCCCGAATCCCCCTCGCTATCCGCTGAGTCGCTCTGGGGTCGTAGCTGTCCACGCGTAAGCGGTGGTCGGAGGCGCCAAACGGCTACACTGTGAACGGGGTGGTTGGCCTTCGGCAGCCGATGCCTCGGAAGGAATCCCATATGAAAAGACTCTCCACGCTTGCCTGCGCACTGCTGTTTCTGACCAGTGTGCTGTTTGCCCAGGCGCCGAACTTCAAGTCGCAGGAGGAGTTGGATGCATTCCTCATGATTCAGCAGGCCGCGGACGTGCCCTCTCAGGCCGCCGCTGGCCAGGCCTTCCTAGCGGAGTACTCCAACAGCGAGGCCGCCTCTCTGGCCAGCTACATGACGATGCTGGCCTACCAGCAGATGGACGACTTCGAGAACATGCTGCTCTACGGTGACATGGTCCTGGAGTCTGAGCCGCCGCCGGGCATGCTGGCTGGAACGCTGATCTCGCTCGCGGGGGCGATACCCAATCGCACGCGCGAGTTCGATCTTGACAAGGAGGAGAAGCTCACGCGGGCCGAGGACTATGCGAAGCGCGCCATGGCCCTGATCCCGACCCTCCCGAAGCTGGATCCGAACATGACCGACGACGATTGGCTGGCGACGAAGATGGAGTTCATGTCCCAATGCCACGAGGCGTTAGGAAACACCGAGGCGAAGCGCGGCAACCATGCGCAGGCGGAGGGGTCGCTGCGCAAGGCGCTGGAGATGGCCCCGCAGCCCGCGGCCTTCACCTATTTCAGCTTGGCGAAGGTGCTGAAGGAGCAGAACAAGGAAGAGGAAGCCAAGGAGATGGCCCAGCAGTGCTTGGCCGCGGGTGGGATGCCGGCTGGAGGGTCGGATCTCTGTCAGGCTCTCCTTTGAGCCTTCCTCAAGTCCGCTGACTGGCCGATGGGCTGGCGGCGGCAACGGTGCATGCAGGAAGCATTGCAGGGCTTGGTCGTTAGGCTCGGACACAGGTTCAAGGACGAGTCGCTGCTGGAGCTCGCGCTGACCCATGGCTCGGCGAGTCCCGATCCAGCCGTCACCAACGAACGGCTCGAGTTCCTGGGCGACGCTGTACTGGGCGCCGCAGTGAGCGAGGCGCTCTATCGGCGCTTTCCAGGCGAGGCGGAAGGGAAGCTCACGCAGAAGAAGTCAGGCATTGTCAGCGATGTGAACCTCGCTAGGGTCGCGCGTCTCTGCGGTGTCGGCGACTGTCTCCGTCTGGGCCGGGGAGAGGATCGCAATGGCGGGCGCGACCGCACCCGCATTCTGGCCAACGCCTTGGAGGCTGTGTTCGCCGCCGTCTACCTGGACGGCGGCATGTCGGCGCTGTCCATTGCGGTCGACGGGCTTTTGCTGGACGGCACGGAGGAGGACCTCGCTGCGACCTCATCGCCGCACGGCAAGACGCAGCTGCAGGAGTGGCTTCAGGCACGTGGGGAGAGACTGCCAGCCTTCGCCGTTGTGGCCGAGGAAGGGCCGTCGCACAGTCGCACGTACCGCATCGAGGTGCGGCGCGGGGCGCTCCGGGGATGTGGGGAAGGAACCCGTAAGAAGATAGCCGAGGAAATGGCGGCCCGGGAATTGCTTGCGAGGATCAGGCAGTCGGATGCGGCTGCGACAGCACGGCGGGAGAAGGACCTCCGGCATGGTGCGTGATGTTCATGTCGCTGGGCCTCCTGTTCAGGACATGTCGGTAGTCGTGTGATGGCTGGGAACCGTCCCACTCGTCGGTCCACGCCGGGCAGGCGCCGCGACAGCTTCTGTGGCTACTCCTTCAAGGACGTCTCCCTGCTGAACCAGGCTCTGACGCACGGCTCGATCGCCAGGCACCATTCGGAGGCCAACCACCGGCTCGCCGTGGTGGGCCGCGCCGTACTGGACTTTGTGATCTCAGAGCAACTGTTCCAGAAATACCCCGATGCACCCGCCGGGTGGCTGACAGTCGAGAGGAACCGAGTCCGAGACCCCAAGAACCTCCATCAGGCGGCGATTCGCGCGGGCGTTCGGGAGCGACTTCTCGCTGGGGAGTCGGTGCGGATCGACGCGCAACAAGGCGTTTCGAAGATCGTCATCGCGGCGTACCGGGCGGTCTTTGGCGCTGCGTTCCTTGACGGTGGATTGGAGGCTTGCGTCAAGATCGCACGACCGACGCTGCTCGGTTTCATCGGCCGACCGGTTCTGGCGGACGAGGACATTTGGCTGGGCAGTCATCGGGTGCTGACTGATTGGGCCAAGGCCACTAGGGCCGCAACGCCGCAGTCGTTCCGTCTGAAGCCTTCACCGGCTCGGTCGGCCAGCAAGGCAATGGCGGTTGTGATGTATTGCGGGGGTTTCACAGCCACCGGGTGCGGTACCAGCCGTGTTGGAGCAGATGACGTAGCCGCTGGCCTGCTTCTGCAGCAGGTCGTCCAAGCCGAGCGAAGAGGTCCGGAGGAGGGGAGTTGGACGAGGGCTTTGCGTCGTTTGCTTAAGGGTCCGTGGATTGGACGCACGAAGTGCCTTGGTCACCGATTCCGGGACCCCGCACTGCTCCGGCGAGCTCTCACTCACCGGACCTACGATCCGAGACCGGCAGACTGCAACGAGAGCCTGGAGTTTCTTGGTGACGCTGTGCTTGACGTTGTCGTCGCGGCAGCGCTGTTCCGCGAACTCCCCAACGTCGCAGCGACGGACCTTCCGCGAGTCGCCTCCGAGGTTGTCAAGAACGACAACCTTGCCTCGAAGTCGGCCGAGACTGACCTCAGTGCTCGATTGAGGGTGGGGCGCTGGCACGAGAGGCGGGGTGTTCGAAAGGGCGAGAAGCACATCGCGGACGCATTCGAAGCCGTCCTAGGGGCCGCGTATCTCGACGCGGGCATCACTGCCTCCACCGGCATCGCACGCCGCTTTCTGCTGGACGGTCTGCTCAAGGACTTGGCGACGGAACCGCATCCAGCGACCCAGGACGGGCCCGACCGACCTGAGACCGAGCGCATCTCGAACCGAGAGATGCTGCATAGGTGGGCTCTCTCCCACAAGGTCCTACCGCCTCAGTACGAGACTCAGATGGTCAGCGTGGACAAGAAGGTCGTACGGGTCAAGTGTGGTGATTTCACTGCGAAGGCCGAGGCTATTGGCCTGCATAGCGCACGCGACCTAGCTGCCAAGAGGCTGCTGCACAAAATCGCCATTGCGGAGGGCAAGGGGGCTGTTTCGCATGCTTAGCGCACGTAGCGCCCCGCGCCGATTGCTGGTCGGGCCGGTCGCGGTGGGCGTTGCCATGGCCGTTCTAACCCTCCAAGGCGGATATGCCGCAGGCGACGAGGAGGAGGCCCTCTCGGCACTGCGCAAGATCCAGAAGCTCTCCGATGGCTCGGTCGCGGGCGGTCGCTCGGTGGAGTTCACCGACGCGGAGATGACGGCGTTCGTTCGAATCTATGGCGCGACTGCATTGCCCGAAGGCATCCACGATCCGAAGCTCGAGTTCCGCGATGGTGGTGCGCTGATCCACGCGCGGATCGATTTGGAGAAGGCGGGTGCTTCGGCCGGCGAACTGCCGGCGCTGATGCGACTACTGCTGCGGGGCACACGCGAGGTCGTGCTGGATGTCGAGTTTTCGGCGAGCGATGGCTACGCTTCTTCGGAGCTGGTGGCGGTCACGATCGACGGAGTGGAGGTTCCGCCTGTGATGCTCACGTGGCTCCTCGAGTCGTACGCGCCCAAGGAACTGCGCCCCTACCTGCTGGGAGAGGATGCCAAGTTGTCGGAGGGCGTTCGAGCCATCGCGCTGTTCAGCGGGCGCGCCGTTGTGGAAGCGGACTGAGGCCTTCCCTAACTGTCGGAGACCGTGGCGGCCGAATCCATTCTCAGCTACATGCGCGAGCGGCGACCGTGCATGGTTGCCCTGATCCGGAGGCTCGTCGAAATCGAGTCGCCGACGCGTGTCAAGGATGCGGTCGACCGTGTCGCCGAGGTCGTCTGTGAAACGGCCGACGATATCGCCCGCGTCACGCGAGCGCCACAGTCAGAGTTTGGCGATCACCTTCGCTTGGAGATGGCCATTCCAACGCGAGGCGAGGGGCAGATCCTCGGACTCGGGCACATGGACACCGTGTATCCGTTGGGCACGTTGGAGCAGATGCCGTGGCGGGAGGACGGATCGCGATTGCACGGTCCAGGGGTCTTCGACATGAAGGCGGGACTGGTCTATCTGCTCTTCGCCGCCCGGGCGCTACGGGACCTTGGGCTGCCCTGTCGGCGCCGATTCGTTGTGCGGCTCAACTCTGACGAAGAGATCGGAAGTCCCTCGTCGACAGCCTTGATCGAGGAGGAAGCCCGCAGGAGTGACGCCGTGCTGGTGGCGGAGCCCAGCGCCGGACTGAACGGAAGCCTGAAGACCGCCCGCAAGGGCGGAGCGGAGTTTCGCGTCGTGTCGAATGGTGTCGCGTCCCACGCAGGTCTGGACTTCCACGGCGGAGCCAACGCCATCGTGGAGCTTGCCGAGCAGATCCGCAGGATCGCCGCTTGGACTGGGGGAGCCCAGGGGCGCACTCTGAATGCTGGTCAGATTCGCGGCGGCACCGCAACGAACGTGGTGCCTGCGTACGCGGAGTGCGATGTCGACGTTCGGTTCAGCACGGCCGAGGACGGTCGTCGTGTCGAGAAGCTCTTTCGCTCGCTCGAGCCTGTCAACAGCAGGTGCACACTGCAGGTCACGGGCGGGATTCGCAAACTGCCCCTGGAGCGTTCCGCCGAGGTGGTGCGCCTCTACCGTCTGGCGAGGTCGATATCCGCCGAGATGGGCGTCGAACTCGGCGAAGCCTCGGTCGGTGGGGGATCGGACGGCAACACGACGGCCGCCCTCGGTGTCCCCACGCTCGACGGTCTGGGGGCAGTGGGCGAAGGCGCCCACGCCAGCCACGAGAGCATACTTGTGGACCGCATCGCCGACAGGGCCGCGCTAATCGCGACGCTGGTCCACCGTCTCTAGCGCGCCGACAGGATCCGGACAACCTTGACGACGAGCGGCACCAAGGCCGCGAGGAAACCCAGCAGCGTGATTGGCGGCATCGACCCAGGCCAGGTCGACAGATCGATCCAGCCCTTGTAGCCCATACAGAATGTGTGGCCGCAGGCCAGCGCCAGCGTGGCGTAGCCCATGTGCTGGGCCTGCAGCCAGCGGCGCATGCCCAGGGCGTCGTACATGTATGGCAGGGTCGTGATCGCCGGGAACAGCAGGCAGCCGTAGGCGAGGACGCCGAACAGGAACGTCAGTTCACCCGTCAGGCTGAGCTTTCCCGAGGCCGCGAAGAACTTGTCGTAGTTGGCCGGCGACAGCAGGACCATTGCCATCAGGACGTGGACGGTGATCATCGCGAACCCGCTCAGGCCGAGAAACTTCGCCTTCGCCCGGACTGGTTCCGAGCCGACCGTGCCTCCGAAGAGCTTGCCGATGACGTAGGCCAGCGCTATGAGGATCACCCCCGCGATCGCTGCGGACTTGTTGACGATGTAAAGCGGCAGGTGTGTCCACTCGACGCCCTTGAAGACGTTGTAGCGGACGATCGCGTAGATGAGGCACGGCACCCAGATGCCGAGGATCCATGCAACTCGCTCGCGCGCCGGCAGGCGGACCAGCGAGCCGGGATTCGCGCGCAGGGTCGCACGCGTCGACCCGGAGGTCGTGAGGTGGGGCTGCTTGGTTGGGGTTGCCACGTTAACTTGCTAGGGTCCAGCCACCCATCGAATGGGGGCTATGGGTGCGGGAACCTCGGTGATCCACCCAGATAGGGTTGGGAGTCAAACAGGTCGCCGCGGCCCGCCATCCGCGGATCCTTCGCCGCGACTAGGCCACGTGTCATCTGCACCGCTAGCCGTTTGCGGATGCTGACGAATTCCGCGACCTCTGCCACGTTGGTCACCTGTCCCGGATCCTTCTTCAGGTCGTAGAGCTCCTCCGCTGGGCGCTTGGCGAACGACAGTTCGTAGTACCTGCGCAGCGCGGGGTCGTCCCGGTGTTGCCACAGGAACCACTTGGTCGGTCCGTTGTCGCAGTCGGCCAACCAGGCGTTGGGGGAGGCCGCGTTGCCGTAGTCCGGCGTGCCGGCGGGCCAGCGGTCCGGCCGGTAGTTGCGGATGTAAAGGTAGTCGTCGGTACGTATGCCTCGGGACGGATACCCGCCTAGGTCGGGGGCGGCCTGAGCGACCACATGTCGTTCGCGGCCAATCAGCACATGGTCGCGGTCCTTCTCGACGCGGCCCTCCTTGCCCGAAGTCAGCAGCGCCACCAGGGACCGGCCGGTCATTTCCTCCGGCATGTTGACCCCCGCCGCCTCTAGGAAGGTGGGGGCGATGTCGGTCGTCGAGATGAAGTCCGTGACGATGCGGCCACCAGGTGCTTCGTCGCCCCAGCGGATTGCCATTGGCACGCGTGCGCCCGAGTCGTAGAGATTGCCCTTGGCTCGAGGGAAGGGCATCCCGTGGTCGCCCGTCATCACGATCAGGGTGTTGTCCAGTTCGCCCATCTCTTCGAGAAGTGCCACGAGCTCGCCGACGTCGCTGTCAAACCTGTGCACCTCGAAGTAGTAGTCGGCGACGTCGCTGCGGATCTCCTCGGCGTCTGGGTAGTGGTCAAATAGGTGCACCTCGGATAGGTCGATGCCGCTCTCGACGCCGGTGCCCGCCGTGTAGGGGCGGTGCGGGTCGCTCGCCCCGAACCAGAGGCAGAACGGCATCTCGTCCGGGCGGGCCGCGAAGAACGCATCGACGGACTGGTAGATCTTGCCGGCTGGGCTAACGGCGCTGTCGGGGTATGTCCCTGGCCCCCAGCCCTTGCGGTAACTCCCCACGAAGTAGCCTTGGCCCGCCAGGATCTTTGGATATTCGGCGTGCACGGAAGGCCAGACACTCCATAGGTTGCCCGCACCGCCAAGCCGCCAGAAGTGCTGGCCCGTGATGATCGCCCCTCGACTTGGCGTGCACGACGGGGACGAGATGAACGCGTGCTCGACTAGTACGCCCTCCTCCGCCAAGCGGTCGAACGTCGGCGTCTTCACGCTGTCGCCGTAAGCTCCAGCGTGGGGCCACCCCCAGTCGTCCGCGATCGCAAAGACGATGTTCGGTCGGGCCTGGGCGGCACCAGCGCCGAGGAGCACTGCCAGTGCCACGAACCGAGCGATCCTGAATGCCATTAGCGGATAAATTTACCACGCCACCGCTTTGGCGGACCGGCGCGGCAACCTCCGTCTCGCGCCCACACTGGTCCCATCAATCGGACTGCGGCCGTATTGCGGCTGCGGGCGTCGGCGGTTGGCTCAGGGTACGATGATCAGCTTGCCCGTTGATGCTCGGCTTGCCAGCGTAGTCTGCGCAACGCCGGCGTCCTCCAGGCTGAATTCCCCGCCGATGGTCACGCGCAGCTCGCCGGAGGAGACCAGCTCGAAGATCTCGCCCGTCCGCCACGTGAATTCCTCGGCCGTCGCGATGTAGTCCATCAGGGACGGGCGCGTCACGTAGAGGGACCCGCGCTTGGTGAGTTCGAGCGGAGCGAACGGGTCTACAGCGCCGCTGGCGTTGCCGAACGAGGCCATCATGCCGCGGGGCTTCAGACAGTTGAGGCTGCCGGTCCAAGTGGCCTTGCCGACGGAGTCGTACACCACGTCCACGCCCTCGCCGTCCGTGAGACGGCGGCACTCGGTCTCGAAGTCGGTCTCGGTGTACAGGATCACCTCGTCGGCCCCGACAGCGCGTGCCTGCTCCGCCTTCTCCTCGGTGGAGCAGGTGCCGATAACGCGCGCACCGCGCCTCTTGGCGAGCTGCACGATCATCTGGCCGGTGCCCCCCGCGCATGCGTGCACCAGGATCGTGTGCTCCGGTTCGACCGGGAACGTCGACCGCACGAGGTAGTGCGCGGTCGATCCCTGCAGTAGCGATGCAGCGGCGAGCTTCGGGTCCATCGACTCCGGTACCGGCACTAGACGGCTGGCGTCCACTACCACGTACTCGGCATAGGAGGAGTGGGGCTGGAGGAACGCTGCCTGCGATCCGACTTCCACGCCGTCGACTCCGTTGCCAACGGCGACGACCTCGCCGGCGCCCTCCTGGCCGTTCGTGATCGGCAGCGCGGCCGGGTAGAGCCCCGTTCGGAAGTAGATGTCGATGAAGTTGACGCCCGAGGCCGCTACCTTGACCAGCACCTGGCCCGAACCGGGCTGGGGATCGGGTATGTCCTCGTAGCTCAGGACTTCCGGCCCACCGGTCTCATGAATGCGTATCGCCTTCATTGTGCGTAATATAGCAACTCGATGCGGATCCACAGTGTCGAGGTCTACCACCTCCGGGCTCCGCTCAAGCACGAGTTCTCGTTCTCGCAGTTCTCCTACTCGCACCGCGACGCGATGCTGATCCGCGTGGGGACTGATGACGGACTCGCGGGCTGGGGAGAGGCTTATGGACCGGCTGTCGTAACGGCAACCATTGTCCGGGAGTATCTGGCTCCGCTCGTGATTGGCCGCGACCCGCGGGCGGTCGAGGACCTATGGGAACTTCTCTACGCGCGGTCGATCGACTACGGCCAGAAGGGCGTAATGCTGGCGGCGATCTCTGCCCTCGACATCGCGTTCTGGGACATCAAGGCGAGGGACGCTGGCCTGCCTCTCTATCGTGCGCTCGGCAGCGAGCCGGTGGAGTCCATCCCGTGCTATTGGACTGGCTTCTACTTCGGCGGTTCCGAGCCGCTTGAAGAGCGCTGGCAGCGCGAAGCGGAGGTGTGCCTTTCGAAGGGTTTCAGCGCGGTGAAGATCAAGGTGGGCTTGGGCGTCCAGCGCGACGCTGAACTTGTGGCTGCTGTCCGGAAGTTCACTGGACCCGGCTGTCGGCTGGCGATGGACGCAAACCACGCCTACACTCCGAGGGAGGCAATCCAGCTCGTCCGTGCCGTGGAGTCCCAGAGGCTTCACTGGTTCGAGGAGCCTGTCTCGCCGCAGGATCCCGACGGCTACTTGGAGGTCAAGTCCGCCACGTCAGTCCCGCTCGCAGGAGGCGAGTGCGAGGCCACGCGGTTCGGCTTCGAGCGGTGGTTTCGCAAGCGAGCGCTCGACTATGCGCAGCCGGACCTCTGCGCGTGCGGCGGCATCACGGAGGGGATGAAGATCGCCACGCTTGCTTCCCTCACGGGCATTCACGTCACGCCGCACGCTTGGGGCTCGGCGATTGGCCAGGCCGCCGCCCTGCACTTCTACGCGGCCCGGCCCCGCAATCCGCACACTACGACGGAGGAGGACAAGCTGATCGAGTGCGACCACACGGAGAATCCCTTCCGCACGGAGATCGTGGAGACTCCGCTACGTCTGGAAGGCGGCCGGTGGTACCTGCCGGAGACTCCTGGGCTCGGTGTCGAGGTGCGCCGGGAGTCGTTCGACCGCTACCTCGTCGACAGCTCTATGTAGGTTGAACCGGTCAGAGGGCACGGGCGACAGCCGCCTTCCAGCCGTCGTAGAGTGCCTGTCGCTGTGTCTCGGCCATATTCGGCTCGAATCTCCGGTCGATCCGCCAGAAGGCTTCGAGTTCAGCTGTGTCCGACCAGAACCCGGAGGCCAGCCCGGCCAGGAACGCGGCCCCGAGCACGGTCGTTTCCGCATACGACGGACGGACCACCGGGACACCCAGAATGTCGGCCTGGAACTGCATCAGGAAGTCGTTGGCGGTCGCACCGCCGTCGACTCGCAGCTCCACCAGCTGGGACCCGCAGTCGGACTCCATCGCCTCGGCGAGATCCCGCGTCTGGTAGGCGATCGCCTCGAGTGCTGCGCGGACGATGTGCTCGCGTCTTGCGCCGCGAGTGAGGCCAGTGATTGTGCCTCGTGCGTCGGCGTTCCAATACGGAGCGCCGAGCCCGGTGAACGCAGGCACCACGTACACCCCCGCAGTGCTGCCGACGGTGCTCGCCGCGTCGGCGGACTCGGCTGCTGTGCCGATGAGGCCAAGCTCGTCGCGCAGCCACTGCACCACAGCACCAGCGACGAACACCGCGCCCTCAAGCGCGAACTCCTCCCGACCGGGCACGGACGCCGCCGTCGTTGCGAGCAGCCGATGCTTCGACGCAGGCGCGACCTCGCCGGTGTGCATCAGCGCGAAGCAGCCTGTGCCGTATGTGTTCTTCACCAGCCCGGATCGGAAGCAGGCTTGGCCGAACAGAGCGGCCTGCTGGTCGCCCGCAATCCCCGCGATCGGTACTTCGGCGCCGACAACATCGCCGTCCGTGACCGCGATCTCGCCGCTGGACGGCACGATGCGCGGCAGCATGGACGCCGGTACGCCCAGCGTCGAAAGCATTGCGGGGTCCCACTCGCCGGTGGCGAGATTCATCAGCAGCGTCCGCGATGCGTTGGTGCGGTCGATGACATGCGCACGACCGCCGCTCAGTCGATACGTCAGCCAGCTGTCGACCGTCCCGAATGCAAGCTCTCCCGCCTCGGCCTTCTCCCTCGCCCCCTCCGTGTGGTCCAGGATCCACGCCACCTTCGTGCCGGAGAAGTACGGGTCGAGCAAGAGGCCGGTCCGCTCGGTTACGGAATCGGCATGGCCTTCAGCCTTCAATCTGTCGCAGATCCCCGCGGTGCGACGGCACTGCCAGATGATCGCCGGTGCGATCGCTTCGCCTGTGCTGCGGTCCCAGACGATCGTGGTTTCGCGCTGGTTGGTGATGCCAATGGCGTGGATCGCATTCCAGCCGCCACACTTCTGCACGACATCAGTGGCGATGTCTAACTGGGTCCGCCAGATCTCCTCCGCGTCCTGCTCGACCCAGCCGCTGGCGGGAAATTTGCTCTCCACCTCCCGCTGCGACGTCGAGACGGGCTGCGCCTCCTGATCGAACGCAACCGCCCGGGCACTGCTAGTGCCTTCGTCGCAGGAGAGGATGTACCGCGCCATGAGTATCCATAGTGCGGGACGCGGATTCCGGCCCGCAACGCGGGAGTTCTACGGCAGCGGCATCTCCATGCTGTCCTGCTCGCGCGCACGGGCGAACGACGGCTGCGGGTCGCCGGTGCGGACCTGCTCGAGCCAGTACACGCCGTCATAGGGCACGCTGTTGCCACGGGTTCCGACGAAGTCGAGGTCCCCGTCGTCGTCCAGGTCCCTCGCCACGGTCATGTCGAACATGCCACGCTTGCGCCGGGTGATGTCATGCCGTGCCCAGTCGCCATCCGGGGTGCCCGGATTTGAAAACCAGGCCAAGCGTCCAAGCGGACTCGAGACGGTGACCTCCTCACCGTCGTGGTCCCGGGGTCCGCGGCTGTAGCTGCCGCTGAAGATGTCCAGGTCGCCGTCGCCATCGATGTCGGCGAGTGTCAGGCCCGTCGAGGAGTCGGGCGCCATGCTGCCGATGCGGTGCAGTGCCCAGGGATCGTCAACGCTCTCCGGATGCTCCAGCCAGACTACGTTCGACCGGCCCTCGGAGAGCAGCACGTCCAGCCGTCCGTCCCCGTTGAAGTCGTGGAAACCGAACATGAACCCCGTCATGCGCGATTCGCCGTAGTCGGGCGGCAGGGCGACTTGGATCGGATGCTCCGCGAACGCGATCGTGTCGCCCCCAAGGTTCTCGAAGAAGATCAGGCGGGACTCGGCCCGGGATGACGCCAGCACGTCCATGTCCCCGTCCTGGTCGAGGTCCACGGGACGGGAGTTGATCGGCACCGCAACCCTGATGAGCTCGTGCTCGACCCACGATGCGTCGTCGAGCGGATCGCCGGTGATCTCGTACCAACTGATCGCCCGCAATTCGGTCTCGTTGCGGTCCCCCGACTGGGTCCCCTTGTTGGGTGCCACGACCTCGGGCCTGTCGTCTCCATTGAAGTCTGCAAAGAAGACCCGGATGTACGATCCCCTGTTGCTGGCTGAACTCGGGATGATGCGCTCCCAGCGCTCCGTCCGTGCATCCTTGCCGGGGTTCTGGAAATAGATCAGGTGCTCGAACTCGCAGGCCGCGACGATGTCGGGATAGCCGTCGCCGTTCACATCGGCGATGGACACGTCCTCGGCCGCACCCGCATCCTCGCCCTCGGCGAGCGTGGCGAGCGTCCACCCGTCCGGATCATCGGATCCGAAGGCCAGCCGTATGTGGCCGGCCACCACGCCGTACACCGTGTCGGACTCGTGGACCGAAACGATGTCCTCGTGCCCATCGAGGTCAAGGTCGGCCATCTCGAGGCCGTCGCTGCCTGCGATGGCAACGCCCCCAATTGCCACGTCGTCGATGATGTGCTCCCGCCAGCTGATGTACGAACCGTCCGGCGTTGTGGCGGTGGTTGGCGTCGAGGCCACCGTGGAGGGGCCGCCTTCGCTGGTGCCTCCACAGCCCACAAGGCAGGAGACTGCAACCACCAGCGCGAGGGATAGGGCCAGCGTGTGTCTCATGAGTCGCCGGCTATTGAACCACAGCGACCGTCACTCCGGACACCGTTGCATCCGGTTTTCGTACATGATCGGCAGGTCGCTTGCTAGCGGCCTACCGTCTTGGCGTCGGGCCTCGGACCCGATGCGGGATAGGGGTCGTTGAACACGGTTCTCTTGTCGTCCTGTTCGTCCATCCAGCGCTCTAGGCGGCCCTTGAGGTCGCTGATCAGCTCGGCGCGGGCCGGATCCGTGGCGAGGTTGTGCTGCTCCAGTGGATCCTCGTGCAGGTCGAAGAGCTCCTCCGCGGGACGCTCGAAGTAGCGCTTGACGATGGCGGCTGCACCGTCCTCCGTCTCGGCCGCCCTGTCCCACGAATGCCAATATGCTCCAGCGCCATCCTTGCGGAGGATGTCGGAGTGATTGGTGTGAAGGTGGTCCGGCAGGAGGTTGAGGATGTACTTGTACCGAGGGGTCCGGATGCTGCGGATCGGGTAGATGTTGAACACCGTGTCCGCGCTGTGCGTCGTGTAAATCTCGGAGCGGTGCTCTGTGGCGTCGCCCCGCAGAACCGGCGCGAACGACCGGCCGTCGAGGCCGTCCGGCACGTCTCCGCCCGCCAGGTCGATCAGCGTTGGCAGCAGGTCGACCCAGCTCACCATCGCATCGGTCCGCGTGCCCGCTTCGATGCGGCCGTTCCACGCGACGATCAGCGGCACCCGCGTGCCGTGGTCGTAGAGATTCCACTTGCCGAACGGCCACTGGCCGCCATGGTCGCTGCTGAACAACCAGATGACCTCGTCGCCCAGCGCGGCGTTGGCCATGTCCACCACCCGGCCCATCTCCTCGTCCATCCCAGTGATGTCGGAGTAGTAGCGCGCCCGGTGCTCGCGGGTCTCTGGCGTGTCGATGAAGTACGGCGGGATGTCGACTTCGGCGGGATCATAGATGTTGTCTTCGGTCCACGGCACGTGAGGGCGCCGGTCGCCGACCAGAAGGCACAGGGGCTTGTCGGACTCGCGCCGGTCGAGGTATTCCTCGACGTTCTCGGCGAAGTCGACCCTGGGGTGCGAGTAGTAGTCGAAGGCGTACTCGGGCTGGTTGTTTCCGTGGACGATCTTGCCGAACGCGGCGATCTCGTAGCCGAGTTCGTGCAGAGAGCTGGTCAGGTATGTCGTGCCGGGATGCGGGTAGGTGTGGTTCGCCTCCGCACCATTGCGCGCCGGCATCAGGCCTGTCATCAGCGCCGCGCGGCTGGGTGCGCACGCGGGGGATGCGATGAACGCCCGGTCAAACGTCATGCCCATGGCCGCAATGCGCTCCAGATTGGGCGTGCGAACGTACTTCGAGCCGTAGGGCGTGGTGTCGAGGACACCGAGATCGTCGGTCAGCAGAACCACGATGTGCGGCTGCGCAGCCGCTGTGGCCATCGCCGCGAGGCTCAGAACGAAGTTGCAAAGCAGACGCGCCATGGTTGCTCTCCTACGCTTCACCGCCGTACAGCGGATCGCAGACAGTGTACGACCAGCACAGGTCTCGCCCACTGCGCAATCAGAGTGCAGTAGGGCAGTCGTGCCCGCTCAGCTGCAGGCGCTGTCCCGATTCTTCAGCCTATTGGCCAGCTGGTCCGTGATTCGGTCGACGAGCATGGGCACGGACGCCATCACGACGGTCTCGACACTCTCTCGAATCTTGCTATAGGACGGACCGATCGACTCCTGACTCAAGGCGCCGTGCACCAGGGAGTCCACGAGGGACTCGCGCGTCGGCAGGTCCGGCTCCTTCGCCGCGACGGAGAGGCCTAGCTTCCCGACCAGACCTGTTAGGTCGCGGGCGAACAGGGGCTTGGTCAGGACGGTGTACGCTCCCGCCATCTCGGCCTTGGCACCGTCCACTACGTCAAGAGGTCCGGCAAGGATCACCACCTTCGTGGCCGACAGGCCCGGGTGCTCGAGTATTTGCCGACAGATCCCGTATGGATCGGTCTCGGGCAGGCTCCGGTCCAGCAGCAACAGGTCTACGCCGTCCGCTATCACCTGCTCCATCAGGTTCTCGCCGCTGTCGCAGCCGGACACGGTGTGTCCTTCGCTGGCGAGGGCCTCTTCGGCCATGCGCCGTACGTGCGCGTTGTCGTCAGCGACGAAGATGCTTGCCACTGCGCCCTATTCCGGCTCCTCGGATTCGCTCTCGCCCTCGCTGGGGGGATTGCGCCGCGCGTCAGGCTCGGTGTCCAAAGCGCTCGGCCCGGACACCGTCTCCACCGTGACGTCGGCACTTGGCGTCACGGTGGCCGCAGCGGCGGCGGCCTGCAGGCCCGGCGGGGTCCTGGGCATCAGCGTGGTCATCGCTGGATCGCCGGCCTTGGCGGCTTGGCCTAAGTTCGGCGAGCCGCTGAAGACGCCCCAGAACTTCCCGAGCGTGTCTGAAGTGGTGCGGTTGTCGATGTTGTACCGATGCAGTTCAAACCTTTCGGGATCGGTCTCCGGCAGGTCGCGCTCCATCTCGCCGAGCCTGCGCTTGGCTTCCTCGACCAGCGGGCTGTGTGGATAGTCCGAAACGATCTTTCGGTAGGCCGCGACTTCCTGATCCTCGTAGTTGTCCCCGAGCTTGGAGTAGTTCTCGCCCAGCAGCCAGAGAGCTTGGTCGGCCTTGCTGAACAGTGGGTAGTGGTCTGTGACGTTCCTGAGCCGATTGGCGCCGGCGCGGAAGCTGCCCTTCTTCGCATAGAAGAGGCCCACGCGGTACTCGCCCTCTGCGATCACTTCCTGGACGTTGCGCAGGATCTGCTCCGTCTGGTCGCGGAACACCGTGTTGGGATAGCGCAGCAGCAGCTGCCGGCACTCCTGGTCGGCTCGCACGGCGTGCACGTTGTCCCGGTCCGCCTTCTGCAGCTGGTTGTAGTGGATCTCGCAGATCTTGAGCTGGGACTCCGCCGCCTCCTCCATGTTTGGGAAGAACGTAATGAAGTCCTTGTACTCCGCCTCGGCCTGCGCGAGCCCCGACGAAGTGCCCTCGCGGTACCAGCTGTCTGCAATGGCGAGCTTGGCCTTGGCGATGTACTCGCTGTCGGGATAGGTGTTGAGCAGCGTCTGGAGGGTGATTCGCGCCAGCTCGTAACGGTGCCGCTCGATGTTCTCGACCGCTTTGTCGAACAGGATCTTGTCCGGCTGCTGGGAGTTGTTGGCGATCGGGTTGTCGTACGGACTCCGTCCGCATCCCACCGTGCCAGCAAGCAAGGCACCGAGGCCCAAGATCAGAACAAGACGCTCGCAACGCATCGATCTCATGGTATGTCGCACCAACTCCTCTATTCTCGCAAACCGGCTCGTGACGTGACTACGCAACCATGGGGGTTCCGAGGTTTGCCTGTGCCGCCATGGCTCGGTAGGCCGCGCCCGGGTCGTCGGTCGAGAACACGCTCGATCCGGCCACGAGGATGTCACAGCCGGCGGTCGCCACCCGGGGGGCGTTGTCCAGGTTGATCCCGCCGTCGACCTGGATCAGGAACGTGAGATCCCGGTCGATCCGTGTGGCATGCAGCCGTGCGATCTTGTCGAGGCTGCCCGGCAGGAACTTCTGGCCCCCAAACCCCGGGTGCACCGTCATCACGAGGACTAGGTCCACGTCTGGAAGGATTTCGTCCAACGTGGAGAGGGGTGTGGCTGGGTTCAGGGCGACGCCCGCCTTAACCCCCATGCTGCGGATTGCGCGGACCGTCCGGCCAAGGTGCAGACAGGTTTCCTGGTGCACGCTGATCATGGCGGCACCCGCGCTTGCGAACGTCTCAATGTAGCGGTCCGGATCCGCGATCATCAGGTGGCAGTCCAGCGTTAGGTCGGTGCACCGTTTCAGCGACTCGACCACCGGTACGCCGATGGAGATGTTGGGCACGAAGTGCCCGTCCATCACGTCGACGTGCAGCATTTGGGCGCCCGCTGCCTGGACGGTCTCCACCTGTTCGCCGAGCCTCGCAAAGTCGGCGGAGAGGATCGAGGGGGAGACTAGGCTCATTCCGTTCGAGGCCCAGTCCGGGCCACGTCACCGAAGGCTCAGTCTATCAGCAGCCTAGGTGGTCCACGTCGCCCAGAGAGCGGTGCTAGAGTGAGTTCCGGAGCACGCGGCGTTGCAACGCTCGAGGTTTTCCAGTCCGGTCGGGACCGTCCATATGCTGGCCACCGACCGGGGGTTGGCGGCCGTCTACTTCGACCGGCAGCGTGAGCGGATCGAGGCACGCCTGGCTCCGAACGGGACCAAGCACGGCTTCGGGAACTTGTTCCTGCTGCGGGCCGAAGCGTGGCTGGCCTGCTACTTCGACGGCGACCTAGGCTACAGCGCCGAAATGCCGCTGGATCTGCTTGGAACGCAGTTCCAGCGCGAGGTTTGGGCGGTGCTGAAGGAACTGCGTCCGGGTCAAACCGCTAGCTACGGTCAAATCGCGCGCGAGGTCGGCCGTCCTAATGCCGCCCGAGCGGTGGGTGCTGCGGTCGGGCAGAATCCCGTGTCCATCATTCTGCCCTGCCATCGGGTCGCGGGAAGCGACGGCAGCCTGACGGGCTACGCCGGCGGACTGGACGTGAAGCGGGCGCTGATTCAGCATGAAGCTCACAGCTTGGACTCGGCGAGGGCAGTTGACACCTAGTCGGCTCTGGTCGCGCCCTTTGGGCGCACCCGTAACCATAAGGTGCGCAATGCGGTGGGCTGTCGCAATCCTTAGCGCGCTACCTGCGTTCGCGGCGATCCCCACGCCCGAAGCCCATTTCGGCCATGCCATGGGCGCGGACCGCAAACTGGTTCGCTGGTCGGACGTCGTCCGGTATTTCCAGAGCTTGGACGCGAACAGCGAAGCCCTGCGCCTGGAGCGCCTCGGGTTCTCCACTGAGGGCCGTCCGATGGTCGCCGCGATCATCGCCGCCCCCGAGACGTTGGCCGACGCCGAGAAGTACCGGGAGATTGTCGCGCGCCTCGCCGATCCGCGATCGCTGCCGCCCGAGGATGCCGAGACGCTCGTCGCGGAGGGCAAGCCGATCGTCATGATCACGTGCTCCGTTCACTCGTCAGAGGTGGCCTCCACGATGACGGCGGCGCAGTTCGCGCACGACCTGCTGACGCAGGACACGCCGCGTCACCGGGCGATCCTCGAGAACGCCATCCTGCTGCTCGTGCCGTCCCTTAACCCGGATGGCGTTGACAAGGTCCGGCGCTGGTACGACGAGTGGCTCGGCGGACCCTACGAAGGGGCCCCTATGGTCGAGCTCTACCACAAGTACACCGGTCACGACCTCAATCGGGACTGGTACTTCTTCAGCCAGCGCGAGACGCGGCTGGCGGCGGAGAAGCTGCACAACCACTGGAGGCCCCAGATCGTTTACGACGTGCACCAGATGGGCACTGACGGGGCCCGCATCTTCATTCCCCCGTGGGTGGACCCTGTGGACCCGAACATCGACCCGCTCATCGTGCAGCAGGTGAACGCGTTCGGCATGGCCATGGCCGTGGACCTGACCGCGCGCGGCAAGCGGGGCGTCTTGGTCAACGGCATATACGACTACTACACGCCCGCTAGGCACTACCAGAGCTACCACGGAGCCTTGCGCCTGCTGAGCGAGTCGGCCAGTGTCCGCTACGCAACACCCATTGACGTGGAGCCCAGCTCGCTAAAGGAGCGCAATCGCAACTACAACGCCCGCGAGAGCAGCTGGAACTTCCTCGAGCCGTGGGAAGGTGGAACGTGGCGACTGCAGGACATCGTCGACAACCAGTTGATCACCTTCGAGTCCGTCCTCTACACCGCCGCATTGCGCCGGGAGGACCTGCTGCGCAACTTCTACACCATTGGCGAGCGGATCATTGCTCGAGGACAGGATCGGGCTTATGTCGTGCCGGCCGACCAGCACGATCCCAATGCGGCCGTTCGCCTGCTGCAGACCCTGCAATTCGGCAACGTCGAGATTGAGCGTGTCCTGGAGACCCCGGATCCCGAGTCGGACTCCATCCGGGAGGGGGACGCATTGATTCGACTGGCACAGCCGTTCGGCTCGTTCGCCGAAACGTTGCTGGACGTCCAGAACTATCCAAACCTCCGGCAGTACCCCGGCGGACCACCATTGCAGCCATACGACGTCACCGCGCACTCGCTGCCTCTGCTGATGGGGGTGAGGGCCCACGAGTACAGCCCTGTCGACGACTTGGCGACCGAGATTCAGGACCAGGTCCACTTTTCGCTAGGACGGGTTGACGAGGCCAGCGAACTGATGATGCCGGCGGGGTACGACTCGGTTTGGATCGCCGTCAACCGCCTGCTGAAGGAGGGTGTGCCAGTTCATCGCAGGGCCTCGGACGGGGCGTTCCTGATCAAGGCGGACCCCTCGCTCCGGGACCGCCTAGGGAGGCTAGCCTCCGAACTCGGCGTCGACTTCCGGGCGAGCGGGTCCCTGTCTCAGTACCATCCCGTTCTGCGCAGACCCCGGATCGCTGTCTATGCCGGCCACGTGCCGATCATGGATGAGGGCTGGACCCGCTGGTTGCTCCGCAGATACGAGTTTCAGTTCGACAGCGTGGGCAACGAGGGTCTGCTGGACAACTTGGCGGATCGCTACGACGTTCTGATCTTGGCGGATGCCAATCCAGCCGTGCTTGAGCGCGGCTACGCGAACCGTTATGGCGAGGGTGAGTCGATCGTTCCTCCCGAGTACCGCGAGGGCATCGGCACCGAGGGAGCCGCTGCGTTGCTCGAGTTCGCCAGCAGCGGGGGGACCATCATCGCGCTCAACAGAGCCTCGGAGTATGCCATCAAGAATCTCGGCTTGCCCGTCGAGAACGCGGTGGAGCGAGTGGATCGGAAACGGTTCTATGCGCCGGGCACGCTGGTGAATGTTCGACCGGATGTTTCCGACCCGCTCTGCTACGGGATGCGTACCGAGGAAGCGGCTTGGTTCGAGTCCGGTCCCGTGTTCCGGATCACCGCGGCGGCAAACGCCACGGCCGCGGTGACCTATCCCGAGTCCGACATCCTTGCGTCTGGCTGGTTGCTCGGCGAGGCCTATGTGGCCAACCGCGCCTCCGTTGTACGAGTCTCTGTCGGGGAGGGGCAGGCCGTGCTGTTCGGCATCCGGCCCCAGTACCGTGGCCAGTCGGTCGCGACGATGAAGCTGTTCTTCAACGGCCTGTTCCTTGGGGCCACCAGATCGCCGCAGCCTTGAACTACTTCAACTACTTCACCGAGGTCGAGGAGCGGTTCCAGCAAGCGCGCAATTCGGGCATGTTCATGATGTCGCCCTTGGACTGGGTGCTTGTGGAGTCCTGGAAGGATGCGGGCATCCCGCTCGAGGCGGTGATCAAGGGGATCGACAAGACGTTCGAGTCGTACCACTCGAGGCCGCGCCGTCACTCTACGGTGAACTCCGTCTCCTTTTGCACGCAGAGGGTGCTGGAAGCGGCCAAGGAGATCACGACGCCCGTCCGGTTGCCGCGGCAGGCCGCGAAACCGGGGCTCGAGTCGGTCCGGGTCCAAGCGTTTCTCGCCAACCGTGCCGCCGATGTGCGGGGGCTGGCGTCGCGGGGCGGCCCGGGGAGCCAGGTGGCCTCAGACGTGGCGACTAGACTGGCTGACCTGGCTGCACAGGCGGGTGCTGGGGAACTGGACGATCTGGAAGACCTTGAGCGGCGGCTCTCCGCTCTTGAGGACCTGATCATGGGCGTGTCCGCAAGCTTCCTCAGTGAGGAGCAGCTGCTGGCGACGCGCCGTGAGATCGACGCTGAACTCCGACCCTACCGGCGCAAGATGGGCGCCGCGCAGGTCTACATGCTCGAGGAACGCTACCTGCGGCGCAAGAGTCTGGACCAGCTCGGCCTAGAGCGGCTGAGCCTGTACTACATGCAGTAGCTAGGGTGTGATCACGTCGGGCGCATAATGAGAGCGTGCTCCACCAGCACGTCTTGTACAACGAACAGATTCTTTCTCGCGACGAGGCCTTCCTGCGTCCTGGCCAGGTGGCGTTGTTCACGGGATGGGGCGTCTTCACGACCATGAGGTCGTACCAAGGGGTCCTGTTCGCTTGGGACTATCACTGGGAGCGGCTGTCGCGCGATGCGCGACTGCTGCACGTGGCAATGCCGGACGACAAGGACGCTCTGTACGAAAGGTTGACCACGCTCGTCGAGCGCAACGAACGCCCCGATAGCAAGCTGCGACTGAACATCATGCGCAGCCAGGGAGGATTGTTCGAGGGACCTGGCTCCGGACGAGTCACGGACATCGTGGCGTTCACCACCGACCTCTCATCGGCGAAGGACACGGTGACCTTGGATCTCCGTGTGGCTGGCAGGCACGCCGCCTCGCCGTTCGCCGGAGCCAAGTGCCTGTCGTGGGCGCACAACCTGACGATGTTCGAGAGTGCGCACCAGGCTGGCTACGACGACGCCTTGCTCCTCAATGAGCGCGGCGAGGTCTCCGAGTGCACCTCGGCCAACGTGTTCGCAGTGCTGAACGGCGTCACACACACTCCGCCGATCGAGAGCGGGCTGCTGCCGGGTATCACTCGGAAGGTGATGATGGAGGAACTCTCTGAGCCGGTCCAGGAGACCGTGCTTCTTCCGGACGACATCTACCGTGCCGAAGAGGTCTTCATCACATCGTCGACGCGCGAGCTCGTACCGGTGGTCTCCGTTGGAGACAGGCGCCTGCCTGTCACGTCGTGGCCGGTGATGGCACGGCTGAGGTCCCAGCTACGCGACTACATCGGTGCGTACCTGCAAGGTGCGCTGCGTCGCCAAGTCGCCTAGCAAGTACCGACACGCAGCTTCTTGGTCGTGGTCTATGACGACTCAGAGGTGTTCTGGCGTCCACGAATCGGCGAATCCGCGGGGATCTTCGGTGGAACTAACCCATGTTTGCCATTCCATAAGTCGTTTGCAATGAACACATTGCGGTCGTGGAATCAGGCGTGTGGCACTGCATTCCGTGCATTTTCCCTTCGTCGTCTGGGCTGGACGACGAGCTTGCGGACCCCGCCCGGCGAGGCGTCCACGCCCAGCCGCTCGTGGATCGCCCGCTGCCAGGACTCGGCCCGCGTCGCCTTGCGCACGTACAGCATGCGTCCGTCCGCCTGGCGGAAGACCGCGGTCACCCGCCGCTGGCCCGCCAGGCGACGGCGCAGCGTCGTCCAGCTGGCCGTCTCCCCGTCCGCCCGCAGGCGCTGCCGGACCACCGGGACCAGCTGGCAGGCGAGCACCGACAGGCACAGGCGGCCCGCGCTGCGCGCGGGCCTGCGGTGGTGGATCGGGCGCAGTCCCAGTGCGCTCCCGAGGGAGCGGAGGACGGCCTCCAGGTCGGTCCGCGTCACGCAGGTGCGCCACAGCCGCTCGGCGTCCCAGCCGACGCTGCTGGTGCGCAGGCCGTGGACCCCGGGATGGGTCGCCCCGCTGCCCTCCAGCGGCTGCCGCTTCCAGGCCACCGCCGTCGCGTTGCGGCCCCTGTCGTCGGCCTGCACGTCGATCGCGCAGCGCAGGCGCGTCTCGCCGTTCCCCTCCGTGGCGAGACCCCTGTCGAGCACGACGGCCGCCTCGGGCGGCGCGTCCAGTGCCGTCGGCATGGCCTGCAGCGCGCCGCCCTCGGCGACGTTACCGGCCAGGACACTGGAGCGGCGCACGAAGCCGCTGGCGTCCAGCGCCAGGCCCAGCGTGAGCGGCGGACAGTCGTGGCGCTTCTCCCTGGAATGGCCGCGGCGGGCCAGCGGCCGCCGGTCCGCCGCGCCCTCGCAGCACGTGCTGGTCCGGTCGTGCAGGGTGACGGTGGGCTGCAGGTCGAACAGGTCGGCGGCGCGCTGAAAAGACGCGTCTCGATCGTGTCGCGGTGGCGCAGCAGGCGGTCGCTGGCGCGCTGCAGGGCGTTCCGGCCCATGGTCTCGCAGTCGCAGCCGAGCAGCTCGCCCAGGGCGCTGCGCTGGCGCAGCCAGTGCCACGCGGCGCGCTCGGAGTCCGGCGCGGCCATGCGGCTTACGAGGCTGTCGAGGACGGCGGCGCTGCGGACCGGACAGGCCCAGCTCCTCGAGCAGGGACGGCGGACGGAGCTGCCGCATGGCCCACAGGGCGACGTGCTCAACGCCGACCGAGCGCGGGCGGACCAGCTCCAGGGAGTCGACGTCGACCCGCGGCAGGGCGGCCGACGGGTCCACAGGGGAGACGCCCGCCTGCACCAGCTGGGCGGCGCTGCGCTGGGCCTCGTTCTCGACCGCGGGGCAGCAGGCCCCGAGCTCGAGGGACCGCTGGGGGGCGAGGATGCGCTCGACGCGGGCGCACAGCGCCGGCCCGTCCCCGCGCGGCAGGGGGGACGTGGCGGCCGAGGTTGCGCAGGGTGCGCTGGCGCACCCTGGAGCCGCAGCGGACGGAGCGGACGAGGTGGTGGGTGAAGTGGGGCTCCTGGCCCCTGGCGCGGGGGCGGGTGGGGGTCCGGCGGACGAACAGGCTCCGATGGGAGCAGGCCCTGGGGCGGGAGTCAGGGAATTGCAAGTTGTTGTGGCACTACATTTGGGGTTTCACGAGGCTGGCCATTGCAAACCAACGACTTGCAGCGCAAAACACGCCGAATTCGGCCAGAATCGCTCCTCGCTTGGCGAACTTGGGCTAGGAAGCCGTGGTGGAACTCTTCGACGCCCGGCAGGACATGCCAGCGCTCATCGGGAAGGTCGCCTGAACGCCCCCTCCCCGACCCGTTCTCCGCACGCCGTGGCAGGGCAGGCAGGTCTATGTCTCGAGGTTCGAGGCCTCCGGTCTCCTCTCCGGCCTAGCTTCCAAGGCCCGGAGCTTCGCTTCGAGCCCCTCGCGCAGGCGGCGCTCGGCCAGTCGCCCCGCTCTCTCCTTCTCCGCCCTCGCTCTCTCCTTCTCCGCCCTCGCCCTCTCCTCCTCGGCCCTGGCTGTGGCACGGTCACCCCTGGCCACGGCCTCAGGCAGGGACTCCAGGTACTGCTTCGCCCCGGGATCCCACAGCCGCAGCCTCTCCCCGTCGAACACCATCTCCAGCCCGAGAACGGCGCTGCGCAGGCGCACTTCCCCGCCACCTCCGCTCTCCGCCGCAATCTCCTCGTAGCGCTCCCCCTGCAGCCGCAGCCCCTGCAGCCGCACCTCGTGCAGCCCCCCGCTCGGGTCGTACAGCCAGTACTCCTCGACCTGCAGCCACTGGTACAGCTCCCGCTTGTGCGTCCGGTCGTTGTCCGCGGTCGACCGCGACGCCACCTCCAGCACGAACTGCGGCACTCTCCCCTCCTTCCACACCAGGTACGAGTCCCGCGGCGGCTCCCGCCGCACGCCAAGTGCCACGAAGACATCCGGCGCCACTCTGACGTCCGGATTGCCCTTCTCGTAGTAGATCAGCAGGTCGCCGCCCACCAGCACGTCCTCGCGCCACGCGAAATGGTGCTCCAAGGCAGGCAGGATCGCGTCCAGCGCCCGCCGCTGCCTCTGGTTCTCCGCCACGGGACGCCCGTCCGAACTAGGGTATTCAACAGCCTCCGGGACCGTCTGCGGAGGCCGCCACGCCACCCGCCGCGGCTGCGCCACGGGCACCACCACTTGCTGGTCGACAAGCCCGCGCGCACCGTCGCCTCCCCGCTCCGGCACGCTCGCATTGTATACCCGGGCATGCCCGCACCGGCGCGCAACCGCCGCCATCGCCGTCGGCCACCCGGCCATGGCGCGCCAACGCCCCGTCGCGGCGCCATGCTGCCAGCGGACGGGGAACGGCGCCAGTCGCACGCGGGCGGCGCCGCTGCATGCGGCGCCGAGTGTGCGGCGAGCCAGTCCGTGTCCTGCTGCGCGAAGCCTCCGGGCTCCTCTCCGACATGGGCTTCCAAGGCCCGGAGCTTCGCTTCGAGCCCCTCACGCGGGCGGCGCCTGGACAGCCGTCCCGCTCTCTCCTGCTTGGCCTTGGCTGTGCCACGGTCGCCCCCAGCCACGGCCTCAGGCCAAGGACTCAAGGCACTTCTTCCCCGCGATCTCACAGCCGCAGTCGAGCCCCCCAGCCCCTGTTTGCCACCCCATTGCATGAGTCGTTTGCAATGAGCACATTGCGGCCGCGGAATCAGGCGTGTGGCACTGCATTCCGTGCATTTTCCTTCGTCGTCTGGGCTGGACGACCAGCTTGCGGACCCCGCCCGGCGATGGCGCAGCGTCGTCCAGCGGGCCGTCTCCCCGCCCGCCCGCAGGCGCTGCCGGACCACCTGGACCAGCTGGCAGGCGAGCACCGACAGGCACAGGTGGCCCGCGCTGTGCGCGGGCCTGCGGTGGTGGATCGGGCGCGGTCCCAGTGCGCTCCCGAGGGAGCGGAGGACGGCCTCCAGGTCGGTCCGCGTCACGCAGGTGCGCCACAGCCGCTCGGCGTCCCAGCCGACGCTGCTGGCGCGCAGGCCGTGGACCCCGGGATGGGTCGCCCCGCCGCCCTCCAGCGGCTGCCGCTTCCAGGCCACCGCCGTCGCGTTGCGGCCCCTGTCGTCCGCCTGCACGTCGATCGCGCAGTGCGGGGCGGCGGACGGATGGCGGGCCTGCAGCCGTCCGATGCGCTGCCGGACCTTCTCCACGCGCCTGGTCGCGCCCTGGCGCGACAGACCCTCGTGCAGCGTCCGCAGAGCCGTCTCGAGGCGCGCGCCGGCCTGCCCCGCCATCGCCCGCTCCTGCTCCGCCCGCTGCGCGGACGCGCAGCGCAGGCGCGTCTCGCCGTTCCCGTCCGTCTCGGCGCAGGCCAGCACACGCTGCCCGCCGGCGGTGCCGATGACCACCGCCCGGCTCGCATCGAAGACGCGCCGCCGCTCGCGCAGCCAGGCGACGTTCCCCTCCGTGGCGCTTCTTCCTGGAATGGCCGCGGCGGGCCAGCGGCTGCCGGTCCGCCGCGCCTTCGAAGCACGTGCTGGTCCGGTCGTGCAGGGTGACGGTGGGCTGCAGGTCGAACAGGTCGGCGGCGCGCTGGAAGAGACGCGTCTCGATCGTGTCGCGGTGGCGCAGCAGGCGGTCGCTGGCGCGGTGCAGGGCGTTCCGGCCCATGGTCTCGCAGTCGCAGCCGAGCAGCTCGCCCAGGGCGCTGCGCTGGGCCTCGTCCTCGACCGCGGGGGAGCAGGCCCCGAGCTCGCGGGACCGCTGGGGGCGAGGATGCGCTCGACGCGGGCGCACAGCGCCGGCCCGTCCCCGCGCGGCAGGGCGAAGTGGCGGCCTAGGTTGCGCAGGGTGCGCTGGCGCACCCTGGAGCCGCAGCGGACGGAGTGGACGAGGCGGTCGGTGAAGTGGGGCTCCTGGCCCTTGGCGCGGGGGCGAGTGGGGGTCCGGCGGACGAACCGGCTCCGATGGGAGCAGGCCCTGGGACGGGAGTCAGGGAACTGTAAGTTATTAGGGCACTGCATTGGGGGTTTCAGGAGGCTAGCCATTGAAAACCAACGACTTGCAGCGCAAAACACGCCGAATTCGGCCAAAATCGCTCCTCGCTTGGCGAACTTGGGCTAAGAGAGATGCGCGTTGTGGTTGAAGACCAGATGCGGCTCGGTGGGGAGGCCATCGAGAGATGCGGTCAGCCCCGGGGGAGTACAACCGCCGCTGCCAACGTCGCCTGACCGCACACCTGCTGCACGTTTGAGGTTGGCATCCGGCCGTAGCTTGGCAGGCCGCCTCCGGCCTGCCCAGGTGGCAGAGCCTGATCCATCCGGCGTGGCCGATGCTCAGCCAGCCAATCAGGACGTTGGACAGTCCCCGGTCGGAGCGCCCCAGAAGACAGGGGGTCTTCGGAAACCGACTGCTAGTGCGGCATCAGGCCGTGCTTGCCGAGGAACTCCCGGATCGCAGAGTCGATCGCGGCGGTCTGCTCCTGCGTAAACCCGCCGTGTCCCCCACCCGCTACGGTGTGGAGCTGGTTCGCAACGCCCGCCGCTTCGAGGCGCTTGTGCAGTTCGACCGCATGGGCGTACGGGACGACCCGGTCCGCGTCGCCGTGGATCGTCAGGACCGCGGGCTGATCGGCTCGTACGAAGTGGATGGGTGAGACAGCCTTCGCGATCTGGTCGCGGTTCATCTGGCTGCCGAGCCAGGACACCGTGTATCCCTTCTGGTTCGGTTTGCCGTACATCAGATCAGCCACGTCCGTGATCCCATAGAAGTTCACGATCGCGGCCACCTTGGGTTCGGCACCCGCGATGCACTCGGCGTCGAAGCCTGCATCTGTCGTCAGCATTCCGGTGGAAAGCGACAAATGACCGCCGGCCGAATGGCCTGTCACTACGATCCGGTCAGTGTCGAATCCGTACCGTTCCGCATTCCGGGCAACCCAGCGCAGCGCACATCGACAGTCCTCTACCGCAGCCGGAGCCCGAGCGATGCGCCCAAGTCTGTAGGAGACGTTGACGACGTTGAAGCCCATTTCGAGATAGGGAGCGATGTTGAGCACACTGCCCTCCTTGGATCCGCCGACCCAGCCACCTCCGTGGATGTAGATGATCGTTGGACGTGCGACCGAAGTGTCGCGGTTGGCGTACACGTCGACCCTCTGCTCCGCGTTGCTGGCGGTCTTGTAGGTGATGTTCGGGCTCACACGGTAGGCCCGTGAGAGCCATGCGGCGAAGTCCGCAGCCTCACCGGCAAACAGCGGCGATGCCATCGCAGACAGAACTAGTGACAGAGCGAAGCGGTGCATGGTGGTTCGTCTCGATTCGGATGTAGATGGAGGTGTTACGGTGGGCCCTTGCGCCCCTTGGACCTCATCAGAGGACTCCGCAGAGGCGACCAGCCCAAGCCCGGCTACCTGTTCCTCGGAGCCGAGCCATTCTATCGAAACAGGTGTCGTACCGCCCTTCGCAATGCGACGGTGGGCAGGGATCCCGACGAGACGGCCGTTAGCGAAGTTGACCTGAGCGAGCAGTCGCTTGAAGAGTTCGTCTCAGAGGCACGGACATGTTCACTCTTTGCCGCCGATCGGCTGGTGATCGTCAAGAACGCCGAGGACGGTGTGCCTCGAACGACCGGCAAGGCTGCCAGCAATGCCAAACGGATGGTGGCCGAGTACTTCAATTCGCCGTCGGAAGGCACTGTGGTGCTGATCGAGGCGACGCGGCACGATCCTCGGGACAGCGGCGAGAGAAAGAAGCTCGATCGGATTCGGCGGTTCTACGGCAAGGAAGTCGTACCGGTCGACCTGAAGCCCCTGACTCCCGGTGAAGCGCAGAACGTAGGGCGACATCTGGCGCGACAGATGGACATCCAGATCGCCCCAGCGTTGCTGGAAGGCCTGGTCGATATGCTCGGAACCGATGCCTTCCGCGTCGAGAACGAGCTCAACAAGCTCTCGACCTTCGCCGGGTCTGGCAGAGAGTTGACGTGGGAGGACATCGAGAGCTTGGTGCCGGAGGCAAGGCAGACCGGTATTTTTGAGTTCTCGGAGGCGCTAGCGGACAGGGACCGAGGGAGGGCGATGCGCATCCTCATCAGGATGGATCGCGCCGGCATGTACTGGCCGCTGCAGCTCAATCTGATAGCCGGCATCTTCCGACAGGCGCTAGCCGCCAAAGAGTTGGGCCTGACCAGGGCCGACGAGATAGGCGCCCAGCTCCGGCCGCTCGGCTTCCGCGTCTGGCGCGATCGAGCGCGTCAGATCGAGGGCATCGTTGGGCGGTTCAGTGTGCAGGAACTGCGCAACGCGCTCGTTGCTGCCCACGAAGCGGACCGCACCTTCAGGAGTACGATCCCTGATGACAGGATCCCGGTCGAACTGCTCGCGATGAAGCTGACCGGATAGGTGCCGGCTCAGCCCGCAGCCTTGGCCCTATTTGCCTGTGTGGCCAGAGCGGACTTGATCCGGTTGGCCTTATTCCGGTGCAGGGCACCTTTCTGGACGGCCTTGTCGACTAGGCTCACTGTCGGATTCAGTAGCGCGGACAGATCCTCTCCCTGCGCCGCAGCAGTGTGAAACCCCTTCAACTTAGTGCGCAGACGCGTACGGTTGGACCTGTTGCGTTCGTAGCGCCGCGCCGTCTGGCGGATCCGCTTGATTGCCGACTTGTGGTTAGCCATGAGCCGTTGACTCCAATATAGCCACGTGGTCCAAGGGTGTCAAAACGGCTCACAGCCGCTTGGTTCGCCTTCGGGTTCTAGTCCGGTTCCGAGACTCCAACTCGCTTGGCCAAGTCTCTTGCCGACAGCCTCTCCGATAGGGCCGCGATCTGCCGCGGACCGATGCCGCAGCAGCCGCCGACAATGGTGGCGCCCAGTCCCACGCATCGCATCGATGACTTCACGAACGCTGAAGTCGTGAACCAGTCGCGCTCCCGCACGCGCAGGTTCCCGTCGAGCGTGAATCCCTCCGGGATGTCGAAGTGGTTTGCGTAGCCACCAAATGGCTTGTCGGTTAGCTGTGCGATCTCCGCGATGGCCGCCTCAATCGCGTCTGGATGGGTGCAGTTGAACAGGTACGCGTCGACCTGCAAAGGTGCGGTTTCGCCGACGGCATCAGCGATCGTCTCGCCGCTGCGCAGGCCGCTGCCCGAGGTCTCCTTGAGACTCCAAGCCACGAACACTGGCAGGTCCCGCTTGGCTGCCGCTGCCTTCGCCGCACGCACCGCGTTGCACGACTCTCGAATGCTCGACATGGTTTCGCAGAGGAACAGGTCGCAGTATGGCTCCAACGCTTCAGCGAGCTTGGCGTAGATCGGCTGCGCGATGTCGTCGGGCGGCACCAAGTCCCAGCGGTAGCTCTCGTCTAGCGGCGGCAGGCTACCAGCGACCAGCACTTCGGCTGGTGATCTGTCGGCGGCCTCACGTGCCAATCGGCCGGACAGTGCGGCGAGCTCGGCGAACCGGTCCTCGTGACCAGCCTTGCCAAGGTAGCTTGGGACGCACGAGTAACTGTTGGTCGTGAGGATCCGCGCCCCCGCAGCAGCGAATTCGCGATGCACCTCCACGACCGTCTCCGGTGCGTCGAGGAGCGCCTGCGCCGACCAGAGCTTGGAGCGGGTGGACACGCCGCGAGCGGCGAGTTCCCGGCCCATGCCGCCGTCGAGAAGAGTCACCGTCAACATCCATTACGCTCCGTGCGGTCGCAGCGGCGATTGTACGACGACCCGTGATCCGCGCGTAGCAGTCCTGTCGAGTCTGGGGATTGTGGCTCGTTTCTTCTACATCCCCTCATCCGGTCCCCACCCACACGACGTGGATGGGCATCGATAAGCGAATGTCTCTGTAGGCGAACATAGGCTGCAATGCCGTGGTGGTCGGATCGACGCAGAGCGCAGGTGCGAGACCTCCTGCTGGCAAACTTGGTGTTCGTCGGCACGTTCGTAGTCTGGATCGTCTCGGGTGGCTTCTTTGGCCTTGTGACCGACAACCTTCTTGCGCAGAATGTCATTCCGCTGATGGTCGCGTCGCTTGGTTCCACGCTATTGGTGATTCGCTATACAACGGCAGCAACGTGGGCGTCGATTGGTCTTGCACGGGCTCGGTCGCTCGGCTTGGCCACGGGCACGGTGTCAGGGAGCCTCTGCTGCGGGCTGCTGGTCCTGGCGATGGTTGTCACGGATCTGGCCTCATGGGTGCCGATCGACCCGGACGCGCTGCGGCTTGACTGGCGCGACTGGTGGCTGCCGGGCCTCGGACTGCTTCTGATTGGCAGCGTCGCGGAGGAGATTTTCCTGCGCGGTGTCGTACTGCAGCTCGTCTGTCGGGCCGTGGGTCCTTTGCCAGCTGTCCTAGCCACTTCCGTCGCGTTCGCACTGCTTCACAGTGCGAACGCCGACGTCACTGTTCTCGCTCAGGTGAACACGGCGATTTTCGGCGCGGTCTTTGGACTGGCGGTCATCAGGCACGGGTCCCTATGGCTCGCGATGGGCTTGCATTTCGGATGGAACGTCACGCAAGTGGCTCTTGGTTCGAACGTGTCCGGCATCGCGATGAGGCTCACTGACCTGAGCCTTGAGCTAGGCGGCCCGGTTTGGCTGACTGGGGGTAGCTATGGGCTAGAAGGCGGACTGCTTGGCACGGTTGCTGGCATGCTGCTGGTAGGCTGGATCGCGTCCCGTCCCGTGTCCACGCAATCGGGCCGCACCCTATGGGAGATTCCGGCTGGAGCAACTGAGACGGGCACCGCAGGCGGACTGCTTGGCGACGGCGCTGACCCGACCACAGCGGGGCGAGCACAGGGGCGAACTGAACGGGGCAAATCACACTGGCGTCAGCTGCTCCCGTAGAAACTGGCCACAGAGTGCAGCGTGGTAAGCGTCCGGACACTTGTCGTGTGATGGTTGCTGAGTCTGGACACCCGTTGACGCCGGTGTCCGAAGTGGAGTGGGCTTCAATCCACGCATGGCCGAAGCGGAGCAAGATTCCCCCGTCGTTGCCGACGAGTTGGTGGCGGTGGCCAGGATCCCGCCCAAGGAACTTTGCGAAGCGGACGCCTACACCTAGGCCGTCGCGCAGGAGGACGCGATCCGGTCCGGGACTTCGACGCCATCGGCGGGGACCACGTGGCGGAGGAGGTGGTGGACGTGGGCGCCCGGCAAGAATCTTGCACGATCACGCAACTGGCGCACGACTGGGACATGTCTGGCATTACAATGAGGCTCACTAACTTGAGCCTCAAGCTAGGCAGTTCGGCTTGGCTGACCGGCGGCACCTATGGAGTGGAAGGCGGATTGTTCGGCATGGTCGCTTGAATACCGCTGGGGCGCACGATTGCGGTCCGTCCTCCACCGATGCTATCGAGCTGGACGTCATGGGAGATACGGTTCGCACCTAATGACCGCGGTGCTGAAATCGGTGTGCTTGGCGACGGTGCTGATCGCGATCACAGTCGGACAGGCGCAGGGCAGGACCGAACGGCTCACACAGCACCAGCGTCAGGAGCTCACGCGGGAATTGGCCGCGGAGTACGGCACGGCAAAGGTGCTGCTGCCACGGTCCAAGAAGCCTCTGATGGTGCGTGCGAGCGGGCAGTTCGACCGCTTCCAATGGTCGGAGGCCATGATGAAGTTCGGTCCCGCGGCCCGAGTAGGGGATCTGGTCCAGATCACCGCGATCACGTTCGAATCAAAGCGTGTCGTGTTCACGATCAACTACGGCATCGGTGGCGGCCGCAAGTGGTGGCACCGCATTCAGGTGGCGGGGGCGACCCGCGGCACGACGCTCGGCCAGACCCAGAACACCCACGCACCGGGAGGCACGAAGCTAGCGCTGGTGTTTCACGAAACAGTCCCGGTCAAGACGGCTGAGGAGTTCAAGGAGATGCTGAAGCCCGTCCTCGATTTCGAATTGCGGACGGCGACCGAGCTCTATCTCGACACGATCGAACCGCGCTTCCGTGAGGCGATCGAGCGTGAAGAGATCATCGAGGGCATGGACAAGGAGATGGCTCTTCTTGCCAAGGGGAAGCCCCGCAAGAAGGTGCGAGGGTTCGAGGACGGCATCGAGACAGAGGATTGGATCTTCGGGGAGCCGCCGGGCGAACTGATGTTCGTGACGTTCCTTGGTGGTGAGGTCATCGAGGTCAAGACGATGGTGGCGGCCATCGGCGGCCAGGTGAAGGAATACCCTCAGATCGAGCGGTAGCCCGGCCTAGGGGGCTTCGGCGTCAGCCGCTGTGGCGTTTGCGGGCCTGCCAGGCTCGCCCGATCTGGTCAGCTGCGAGGATGGCATCGGCGACCATCGCCGGATGCACGTCGAACGGTTCGTTGTGGATTGTCTCACCACGAGCGGTGGACCGCTTCGCGACGGCCTTTACCGCTTCGGCGTCGTCTGCATCGAACCCGACCTCTTGCAGCGTCGCTGGGAGTCCGACGGTGTCCACGAATGTGATCACCTCGTCGATGAGGCTGCTCGGCTGACCCTCGAGGACCAGCTGCACCAACGTTCCGAAGGCGACCTTTTCGCCGTGGTAGTAGTCGTGCGTTCCCTCGACGATGGTCAGGCCGTTGTGCACGGAGTGTGCCGCGGCAAGGCCCGAGGATTCGAACCCCAGCCCTGACAACAGGGTGTTCGCTTCGATCAGTCGCTCGAGCGCTGGCGTTGCAGCTTGGCCGCGTGTTGCGGCCAGCGCGTCTGCGCCGTCCTGCAGCAGTGTCTTGTAGCAGAGCTCGGCTAACGCCAAGGCACTGGTGGTGGACGCACCGCCTCGCATGTTCTTGACGTGTCCCTGGACGCAAGTCCGCGCCTCGAACACCGTGGCTAGAGCATCGCCCATGCCCGCCACCAGCAGTCGCGGAGGCGCACTGGCGATGACGCGGCTGTCCACCAACACGAGGTCTGGGTTCCGCGGGTACACACGGTAATCGACGACCTGCCCCTTGTCGTTGTAGATCACCGAGAGGGCGGAGCACGGAGCGTCGCTCGAGGCGACGGTGGGACAGTTCACGACCGGCACGCCGAGTTCGGCTGCTGCCGCCCTAGCCGTGTCTAGTACCTTTCCGCCACCCGCACCGACCACAACGCTTGCGCCGAACTCCTTGGCTGCGGCCACTACGTCGTCGATTTCCTGGTAGCTGCATTCACCACCGAACGGGCGTACGCAGTACGAAATGCCCGCGTCGCCGAACGAACGCTTCCATACCTCCGCCAGCGCCGTCCCTGCGCTGTGCCCAGCAAGGACGGTCGCCGGTCCGGTCAACCCGATCTTGGCCATTTCGGCGCCGAGAGACTCGGTGGCGCCGGGACCTTGGGTGTAGCGCGACGGAGAAGAGAACACAGAGAGCACGGTCAGGATTGTAGCCCTCGGTCTAGCGTTCAGAGCCGCTCGGCAGTGCTAGACTACGGGCCACGCGGGAGTAGTTCAGTGGTAGAACGTCAGCTTCCCAAGCTGAATGTCGCGGGTTCGATCCCCGTCTCCCGCTCCAGACCCAACGGCCGCGAAGCATCACGGTAGCGGCGACCGGCTATCGGACAAAGAGAGCTGGGCCTTCGCACAAATCGGCCTCGTGCAGGGAGAACGTTCGTCCCGGTTCCCCGCCAAATGTCGAGTCGGGATGGAGCCGAACGACTCCATCTAGGTCGAACGGGTTTGAGCGACCGCTATCGAGTCCGGACGCGAAGCCCAGCTTGGTCGTAGCGTCGGCTAACTGGTGCGGCTGATCAGAACGTGAACCGCAGAACCAGGCGGATCTGTCGGGCATGGCTGTCGTAGATGAGGTCTGACCGATTGAAGACGGGGTTGCCCGGTATCAGGTGGTTCCTGGTGTCGTTCGAACTCACAGCGCGAACTGTGCAGAGGGACCTTGGTGCGAACTGGGGATTGTTCAGCGCGTTGTAGAACGCCACCCGGAACTCAACGTTCTTGGTCTCCGTGATCGGGATGCGTTTGGTGACGCTGACGTCGAAGTTGTTGATGCCACGGAGTGGGAGTGTGTTGCGACCACCGTTCGGGTGGACGCCTGCGCCCGCTTTTATATATCGCGCATTCGGATTGTCTGCCAGGTACCCGACCACGCCTCCGTCGCTGTTCGTCAGCGCAGTGACGTCGCTTCCGGTGAGATCGGTCCCGCTGGGATTCACGTAGGCGCGGTCCGTGGCACCGTCGAGGTTGCGGTTGGAGTCCAGTCCGCTTTGGACAGTCGCGTACTGGGGCGATTCGAGCGTATAGATTCCAGACAGCACCCAGTTGCCCACAACGTTCTTCGCAAACCAGCTGGTTGAGTCACGAAACCACGAATCGTATGCGATGCCGAAGCCCGCCCGAATGACGGTCTTCCCGGATGAGCCCGGCGAGTACGCTAGGCCGGCCCGAGGCGCGAAGTTGCGCAGCTGGGCCTTCGGCTCTCCAAACTTCAGAAATCCGGGAACGCTCGAGAGGCTGTTCAACTCCTGCAGCTTGTCGCTTTACGGCACGCCCTTGTACTCGTGTCGCAACCCCAGGGTCAAAGTCAGGTTGCGCCTGACCTTGGTCTCGCTGCTGACGAACCAGTAGAGCTCAGAGTTGTTGCCGTGGTAGATGGCGCCACCTGTGTTCCGCTCCGCTTGGATGTCCGGGCTCAGATCCAGTAGGAATCGCTCCAAGGTCGAGTAGTTGTAGTCGCCGCGCTGCCGCTGGACGAACAGGTCCGACGAGATGTTACGCTTAGCCCAAGCTTGCCACCCCATTTCATAAGTCGTTTGCAATGAGCGCATTGCGGTTGTGGAATCAGGCGTGTGGCACTGCATTCCGTGCATGTTCCCTTCGTCGTCTGGGCTGGACGACGAGCTTGCGGACCCCGCCCGGCGAGGCGTCCACGCCCAGCCGCTCGTGGATCGCCCGCTGCCAGGACTCGGCCCGCGTCGCCTTGCGCGCGTGCAGCATGCGTCCGTCCGCCTGGCGGAAGACCGCGGTCACCCGCTGCTGGCCCGCCAGGCGACGGCGCAGCGTCGTCCAGCTGGCCGTCTCCCCGCCCGCCCGCAGGCGCTGCCGGAGCACCGGGACCAGCTGGCAGGCGAGCACCGACAGGCACAGGCGGCCCGCGCTGCGCGCGGGCCTGCGGTGGTGGATCGGGCGCGGTCCCAGTGCGCTCCCGAGGGAGCGGAGGACGGCCTCCAGGTCGGTCCGCGTCACGCAGGTGCGCCACAGCCGCCCGGCGTCCCAGCCGACGCTGTGAGTGCGCAGGCCGTGGACCCCGGGATGGGTCGCCCCGCCGCCCTCCAGCGGCTGCCGCTTCCAGGCCACCGCCGTCGCGTTGCGGCCCCTGTCGTCGGCCTGCACGTCGATCGCGTCGTGCGGGGCGGCGGACGGATGGCGGGCCTGCAGCCGTCTCGAGGCGCTCGCCGGCCTGCCCCGCCATCGCCCGCTCCTGCTCCGCCCGCTGCGTGGACGCGCAGCGCAGGCGCGTCTCGCCGTTCCCGTCCGTCTCGGCGCAGGCCAGCACGCGCTGCCCGCCGGCGGTGCCGATGGCCACCGCCCGGCTCTCGTCGAAGACGCACCGCCGCTCGCGGCTGGCCACCAGGCACTGGTGGCCCCGTTCGCGCAGCCAGGCGACGTTCCCCTCCGTGGCGAGACCCCTGTCGAGCACGACGACCGCCTCGGGCGGCGCGTCCAGGGCCGTCGGCATGGCCTGCAGCGTGCCGCCCTCGGCGACGTTGCCGACCAGGACCCTGGAGCGGCGCGCGAAGCCGCTGGCGTCCAGCGCCAGGCCCAGCGTGAGCGGCGGACAGTCGTGGCGCTTCTCCCTGGAATGGCCGCGGCGGGCCAGCGGCTGCCGGTCCGCCGCGCCCTCGCAGCAGGCGGTCGCTGGCGCGCTGCAGGGCGTTCCGGCCCATGGTCTCGAAGTCGCAGCCGAGCGGCTCGCCCAGGGCGCTGCGCTGGCGCAGCCAGTGCCACGCGGCGCGCTCGGAGACTGGCGCGGCCATGCGGCCGACGAGGCTGCCGAGGACGGCGGCGCGCTGCGCACCGGACAGGCCCAGCTGCTCGAGCAGGGACGGCGGACGGAGCTGCCGCATGGCCCACAGGGCGACGCGCTTGACGCCGACCCGCGGCAGGGCGGCCGACGGGTCGTCGGCGCCGTCGGCCGGGGCCGCCGGGCCCACGGGGGAGACGCCGGCCTGCACCAGCTGGGCGGCGCTGCGCTGGGCCTCGTCCTCGACCGCGGGGGAGCAGGCCCCGAACTCGAGGGACCGCTGGGGGGCGAGGATGCGCTCGACGCGGGCGCACAGCGCCGGCCCGTCCCCGCGCGGCAGGGCGAAGTGGCGGCCGAGGTTGCGCAGGGTGCGCTGGCGCACCTTGGAGCCGCAGCGGACGGAGCGGACGAGGCGCTGGGTGAAGTGGGGCTCCTGGCCCTTGGCGCGGGGGCGGGTGGGGGTCCGGCGGACGAACAGGCTCCGATGGGAGCAGGCCCTGGGACGGAAGTCAGGAAATTGCAAGCTGCCATGGCACTGCATTGGGGGTTTCAGGGAGGCTGGCCGTTGAAAACCAACGACTTGCAGCGCAAAACACGCCGAATTCGGCCAAAATCGCTCCTCGCTTGGCAAACTTGGGTTAGCGTCGATGCCGAACTTTAACGTGTGGCGACCGCTGATGTACGTGGCGTTGGTGATGGCTTGGTAGGTGTTCGAAACGCCGCTCTGAGGCGCCGTGTCGTAAGGTCCAATCTGGATGTCCAAATCCTGCTCGATTGTGATGTTCGGGAACGAGTCGAACCCGGGGAACTCAAAATCGCCTGCAGGAATCATGTCGCGCGACCTGCTGTAGCCCATCGGCTTTCGCTGAACCAGCGCGGCGAGAGCGTCCTGAAGTATGAGATCGATCCGAGATAGCTCATAGCATCCCGCTTGCTCATGAACATAGGCAGGTCTGGTGCCGTTCCCGGATCGATCGCGTTGTAGCCGTTGTATATCGATCGGAATCGCAGCTGGTCTTCGCCTTTCCGCGTGTAGTCCACGCTGGTCAGCCAGGTGCTGTTGTTCTGGTAGGAGGGCACGTTGACGGGGAGGACGCCGATCGGAATCTCCGTGCCCTGAACCGTCTGCTGCCCTTTGCGGCAGGCGTTGGGGGCACGAAGCTAGGTTCGTGGTCGACAGCCCTTGGATGCGATCGAGCGCTTGGAACCCCTCGGCGGTAGGCGCCGAAAAGGGACGCCCAGGCGAGGTGGCTGAGCCTATGGGATTCAACTCGTAGGTGCCAAAGTAGAACAGCTGGTTGGGCGCGATCGGGCCGCCCACCGTTCCACCGAAGCGGTTGTCGTCCAGCCGCGGGTTCTCCATGATGCCCCGGCGCTTGTTGGACTCGTCGACCGCGTTGAGGTGGCGGTTCCCGAAGTACTCGTATAGCGAGCCGTGGATTTCGTTCCCTCCGCTCTTGATGACCGTATTGAACTGTCCGCCAGTCGACCGTCCGAACTCCGCGCCGAACTGGTTCTGGAGCATGGAGAACTCGGCGACGGCCTCGTTGGGGATGTCGACGACCCGTCCAGTGACCCCCTTGTTGTTGTCGACCCCATCGATCATGAAGTTGTTGTTGCGGAGGCGCTGGCCACCCACGGATAAGCCCTCGCCGAGTCCCGTGCCGCCGCTCGAAGCCACTCCCGCGCCCTGCAGCGAGAGGCTCAGGACCCCCAAGGCGAGATCCGTCGCCGGGTTGTAAAGCGATTGGCGCACATCGAAGCTACCGCCTACCGTCGAAATCGTCGTGTCGATCAGTGCCGAGGCTGCGACAATTTCGACCACTGTCTCGACTTCCCCGAGCTCCAGTGTCACGTTGGCAGTCGTGGTTCGGTTGAGCGCCACCACGATATTCGCGAAGGTCGCTGAAGCGAAGCCGTCGGGCTCGACCGAGAGCGTGTACTCGCCGACTGAAAGGTTGTTGAACCGATACGCGCCAAGGGCGTCGGTCTCCTGTTCCCAAGCGACGCCAGTAGTGGTCTGCTCTGCCTTAACGGCCGCCCCAGGGATCGAGGCGCCTGAAGTGTCCAGTACATTGTCTAAAGGATAAATTCGTGAAATGTTTGTTTTTATATATGTATGTGATATAAACTATTTCGAAAAAGAGGCTTGGAGCGCATGACCAACGAGGAGTTCCAGCGCTGGCTGGCCGGGGTGGAGCAGCTGACGACGGCCCAGCGGGAGCGGCTGCAGCAGGTCGCCCAGGAGCAGGGGGACGAAGCGGCCGCCCTGGCCGCGATCGAGCTGCGCATCGACGAGAGACGGCGCTGCCCGCTCTGCGCCGCTACGCCTGCAAGGCCTGCCGGCGGACGGTCAACGCGCTGACCGGGACGCCGCTGGCGGGCCTACGGGCGGGCGCTGGTGGCCCGCGAGTCGGTCCGCAAGGCCGCCGAGCGCTGCGGGGTGGCGCCGTCGACGGCGTTCCGCTGGCCGGGCTGGTGGAGACCGACGAGACGTGTTGCCGGCACAGCCGCAAGGGGGAGCGGGGCTTGGACCGCACGCCGCGCCGGCGCGGCCTGTCGCGGGAGCCGGTGCCGGTGCGGGTGGCCACGGCCCGCGGGGGCGGGACGGCGGGCGCGGTGCTGGAGACGGCCAGCCAGGCGAACCTGCAGGCGGCGCGAGAGCCGCTGCGGGCGTCCGACGCCGTGCTGGTGACGGACGGCGGGACAGGCTGCCCGGGCTGCCCGCGCAGCCTGGGGGTCCAGCACGAGGCCGTCCACCGGGCGGCCGGACAGCGCCTGCGCGGCAGCCACCCCATCCAGACGGTCAACCAGCGCCACCGGCAGCTGCAGCAGTTCCTGCTGCCGTTCCACGGCGTGGCGACGAAGTGCCTCGGCGACCATCTGCGCTGGCATCAGGAGATCGGTCTGGCCAGCCAGCCCTCCCCGCGGGCCTGCCTGCTCGCCTCCCCGGCACCCCAATGCACACGTTTCGCGAATTGAGCCTTGCCTAAAAGGTGTCCGTCTACGGTTTGCTAGGTGCTTCTTGAAGTTCTGCGATGACCGAGAGCAATCCGATTAAGAGAGCCCTGCGGACAAGCTTCCGTACGGGAGATGGTGGTCGTGCCTGCTGACAATAGCCGATAGAGCAAGAATCCGTCGGTAGTCCACGATCACCAAGCATGACGCCGTCAGCATATGAGCCGTGTAGCGTGGATCGGGCCGCACATGCTGCGTCACAACGAAGGAATGGCGGCTGCGCGACTGGGGCGCTGACTTGGCTGGTCTTACGTCACGGTGGTGCGTTAGCGAGCGTTGGCGGTACGGGCATGACAAGGTGGTATCGGCGGCGAAGGTGGCCAGCAGTCGCTCGTAGCCCTGAATGAAGGCCCTTTCAGGGTGCCGGGCGGCTGCGGCGGCAACCACTGCGACGGCTACAGCCGCGCATCGAGTCGCGCTTCGTCTCCGGGGCTTGGACGAATAGATGGTCTCCCTGTTCGCCCGAAGGACCGTCGAGCGGGGAATTTGCAACTAGATGTGATGGGCCGAACGGCGCGGTAATGTCGTGGAAGCCGACATCGAAGGGTGTCCGACGCGCTTGCGACGGACGTGAGATATATGGCAGTGGCGGTCCGCACTCGAGACGTACGCGATCGTCTGGTTTGGCGTTGTACGGATCAGAGTGCACAACGAAGGTGCGGTCCTGAATGGGGTCATGTCCTTGGCGGCGGGACGTCACTGCGACGACCGCAAGAAGTCAGTACGAGTCTTGCCTCGCACCGGCCTACCGCTGGCCGCGGTCGCCTCGGTAGCGCCGTCCGACAGGTCATAAGCGATGATGCCTTCAACGTCGGTGAAGGCCCTACAACAACGGCTTTGCCGATGCCCGCCTGGACTAGCCACCAATGCGACCCGACCGTTCAGCCTGCCCGCCATTCCAAGTAGCCTGAACCCGACACTAGGCGGCCAAGCTGGACTGTCACTGTTACGCTGAGTTTCATCGGAGGAATGGCTGAGCGGTCGAAAGCGGCGGTCTTGAAAACCGTTGAGCCTGCAAGGGCTCCGGGGGTTCGAATCCCTCTTCCTCCGCCAATCTCCGGTGCTGTTCCCAGCGGGAGTCCGTCGCAGAATACGGTCCAGGGCATCCCTTGCTCCTCACCGTAGGTGCTGGACGGACGCCTTCCTTCGAACTTCTCGCCGACCGTGGGAGTTCCGCGCTCGCACGGTCTGTTGCAGTGCCTGCCAGCGTTGACCGTGACCACATTGGCGGCTGCACACTGCAGCGCTTATCTTCCTCTAACGTTTGGACGACCAAGCTCGGCTGCAGATCGCCACATCGCGCCACGGCTACTCGACAGTCGAGCTAGGGCGGTAGAGGTTGGTCTCGTCACCCTGATGCGGCCGCTGAACCCCGACCCTCCGATTGCGAGGGAAGGGAGCTTTTACAGCACCCCCTCGTGGATGGAGGGCTGTTCAAAGTCGCCGCGGATTCGAGAGTAGGCGTCTCAGTTCTACGACCGGGCGGCGAGTCCCTTCGTCACGAAGAACGCTCTCTCCACATAGCCAGATCGGGCGGCATCCGAGATCGCAGGAACGAGGACTTCGCAGCGAACCGTCGAAGGCACCATGACCGGTGGTGATTATTGACTCCGGTGGCATGAGTTGCCGTAGTCTTTGTAGGGTGGCGTTGATGTTGGCTACTCGGTTCTGGACTCACCTGCTGGTGCTGACGGTGGCCTCAACCGTGTTCGCTCAGCAGAACCCTCCCAACCCCTTCGTCGCTGGCGAACCTTGGGGCTCCATGCCTGAAGGGCGAACGTGGGGCTCATCCAGTGCGATCTTTCCAGATCGAAACATTGACCAAGGGTGGACAGGCAGAATTTGGGTCGCCGAGCGCTGCGCGGGTTCGCACTGTCGCAACAACACCCTCGACCCAATCCTGCTGTTCGAGGCCGACGGCACACTTGTGCGGAGCTTCGGGTCGAGGATGTTCATTTGGCCGCACGGCATACACGTTGACCGAGAGGGATCGGTGTGGGTGACTGACGCTGTACACACGAACTGCGACTCCGAAGTTACTGCACACATCGGCCACCAAGTGCACAAGTTCAGCCAGGACGGTCGACTGTTGATGAGCCTTGGCACGGCCGGCCATCGCGGCGGGGGTACGGATGCGTTCTCGTGTCCGTCGGACGTTGTTGTTGCGGATTCCGGCGACATCTTTGTCGCAGACGGACACAATCACGGGCACGGAGGTAGCAACCGCATGGTACGTTTCGATGCCGAGGGCCGATTCGTGGAAACATGGGGCGAGCCGGGCTCAGAAGATGGCCAGTTCTTGGGGATCCACGCGCTGGCGATCGATCGTCGCGGCCGGCTCTTCGTGGGTGACCGCGCTAACTCCCGGATTCAGATCATGAGCTTCTCCGGCGAGCATATCGCCACTTGGCGTCAGTTCGGCTCGCCAAGCGGCATGTTCATCGACGACGAGGACACGCTCTATGTCGCCGACTCAGATTCCGGCTTCGACCCCGAGGGGGACGGCGATCCTCGCAATCCCGGATATCCAAGAGGAATTTACATCGGCGATGCCCACACTGGCGAGGTCAGGGCCTTCATTCCCGACCCTCGCCCCGACCTCAGTAGGGTGACGAGCGGCGCGGAGGGTGTGGCGCTGTCAGGTGAGGCCGTGTTCGGTGCACAGGTTGGCGGGTCGCGTGGTGTGCTGCGCTACGCCCGCAAATAGCCCCGGTGAGGTTGCCTCGGGCAAAGCATGTTCGACAGGACTTACCGGACTCGAATGCCTAGCTGGTATTGAAGTTTGCCTTCAACGGGCCCGGGCTTCTCGATGCGCAACGTTCCCAAACTGTATCTATCCTGACCGAGACTGGCTCCGAGCTACGGTGGCGGTTCGACCTCGGCCGATTGACGTTACAAACGCCGATACCCAACCCTTAAGAATCAGCGACTTACGGACAGCAGTGTCGAACTTTGATTAAGACGCATAGACGGGAGAGCCCCTGAGCCCGGTCTGTAGTTAGGGCTGTTGCCCTTTCATCCAGGTCAGACCTCGCCAGTGGGCGGGGCCGTCGTTGGTGACCACAGGCCCTGGTGTGCTTCGCCCCTTGGACACGATGCGGTCGATTTGGTCTCGTAGGCGCTCGACGATGTCCGGCCTGTCAGCCGCCAGGTCCCGCATCTCACCGATGTCGGTGTCGAGGTCGTAGAGCTCGACGGTCGGCTCGTTGGGCTTGGGCTCGACTAAACGTGGTTGGAGGCTGCCGCCCGAACCACGGATCATGTTCAGTTTCCAGCGACCATGCCGGACGGCGAAGTAGCCTGCGGAGGAGTGATGGATCAACGGTGGGCGGGGAGGACGCTCGTCGCCGCGAAGGATTGGAAGAAAGCTCACACTGTCCTCGCCCTCGTCCGGGTCAAGAGGCCGTTCGAGGAGATCTGCGAACGTAGCAAGGATGTCGGTCTGGCACACAAGCGCGGAGGACCTTGTGCCGCCCTTCACCATCGACGGCCAGCGCACTATGAACGGTACACGGTGGCCTCCTTCGTAGAGGTCGCGCTTGCCTCCCTTCAACCCGCTGGCGCTGTCGTGTCCAAACCGTGACAGTCTCTCGTGATAGGTGGATTCGGGTCCGTTGTCGCTGGTGACTAGGACCAGCGTCTCGCTATCCAGACCGTTGCGTACCAATGCGTCAAGCAGAGACCCGATATGGGCGTCGGTCTCCATCATGAAGTCGCCGTAGGCACCCGCTTTGGACTTTCCACGGAACTCCGGCATCGGGATCACGGGCTTGTGCGGCGAGGTGTAGGCGACGTAGAGGAAAAACCGCTCTTGTTCGGCCGCCGTCTCGGTGAATTCATCAATCCATTCCACCGCCCGGTCGGTGAACTTGGTCAGAACCTCCACATCGTCAAAGTCCGGGGCCACCTCGAGCTCGCCCCCCGACCGGCTGGGATCGTATGGTGGCGTGATGCGGTAGTCCGCGATCGCGATCGTGTTGGTCTTCTTCTGCGTCCACAGGATCGGATCCGTCAGAATCGTTCGGTTCTCGATGTAGGTGAGGACGCCGTAGTTCATCGAGGCGGGGATGCCGTAGAAGTACGAAAACCCCCTGTCGACGGGGCCGTCGCGGACGGGCCGGGACCAGTCACGATCCCCTTTCTCTCCGCCATACTGCATGCCCAAATGCCACTTGCCCACCATGGCCGTACGGTACCCGGCATCGTTTAGGAGCGATGCCAAGGTGGTCCTGCCGTTCGCGATCAGGCCGACGCCTTCTGCACCCATCACGCCTCGCTTGAGTCTGGTTCGCCAAGCGTAGCGGCCAGTCAGGAGACCGTACCGCGACGGAGTACACACGGTGTCGGGCGCGTGTGCATCCGTGAAGGCCATGCCCCCACGCACTAGCCGGTCTAAGTTCCGAGTCTGGAATCTGGACTCCGGGTTCAATGCGCTCACGTCGCCATAGCCTTGATCGTCCGTGTAGATCAGCAGAAAGTGAGGTCGGCTGGATGCACCTTCGGCTGTCACAGCGCCCACGAGTAGGCAGATCGTTACGCCGAGGCTGCGCATCTTGAATGCGGAGGGAAGAATCATCCGATGACCCGAACCAGTCTACTCAGGCGTTTGCCTTAGTCCGTGTTGAGATACACAGCTGCACGGAAGCTGGAGCCAGCGCTTTGCGCGGATGAACGGTCAGCACGGATGAAGCGACGATGCCTGGGCCTCCTAGGCAGTCGAGTTGGTCATCCTGGGCCGTGGTAACTTGGCCGGTCTCCGATGTGGGCAAGCCAGGTCGTCCGGTATCGCAAGGTCCTCGACGGGGCCGTGGTGCCGCGCTACGCCCATGGTCCTCGCGAGGACGCGGGCATGGACCTGTTCGCGGGGGAGGCGGCTGTGATTCGGCCGGGCGAGTGGTGCGCGGTGCGGACGGGCATCTGCGTCGAGCTGCCGCCCGGCCTGGAGGGGCAGGTGCGGCCGCGCAGCGGTTTGGCGGTTCGGCACGGCGTGACGCTGCTCAACAGTCCGGGCACGATCGACCCTGGCTATCGCGGGGAGGTCCGGGTGCTGCTCGTGAACCTCGGCAAGCAGCCCTACGCCGTCCGTGCGGGCGACCGCGTCGCGCAGCTCGTGGTCGCCGGCTACGCCGCGGTGGAGTGGCAGCTGGAGGAGACGCTGGAGGGCAGTGCCCGCGGACAGGGCGGGTTCGGCTCGACGGGCGCCTGACGCCCGTCCCGCGCACCGGGCCTGCCACTTTGGCCTGGCCGCGGACAGGCCCGGGAACGCGCTTGACTGGCGGGGCCACGGGCTGTTGATGTAGCGTACGTTCCGGGGCCCGGCGCGGCGCGGCCATCCGCGATGCGCTCCGCCGTCCGGTCAGAGGTCCGTCCATGAGACTCGCCGTCGCCCTCCCGCCTGCGCTGTGCGCCCTGCTGCTCGGCTGTGGTTGCCTCGGCACGGACCCCGCCGGGGGGATCACGGTGCCCGACGGGTTCGCGATCGAGGTCGCGGCGGGCCCGCCGCTGGTGGAGCGGCCGATGGTCATCGCGGCGGACGAGGAGGGCCATCTGTACGTGGCCGAGTCGTCCGGGTCGAACGACGCGGTGCAGCGGCAGCTGGCCGAGCGACCGCACAGCATCCTGCGGCTGGAGGACACGGACGGGGACGGGCGGTACGACCGGCGGACGGTGTTCGCGGACCGGATGATGCTGCCGGAGGGCGTGCTGTGGCACGACGGGTCGGTCTACGTGGCGGCGCCGCCGAGCATCTGGAAGCTGACCGACACGGACGGGGACGGGGTGGCGGACGAGCGGGAGGAGTGGTTCGAGGGGCAGACCCTGACGAACTGCGCCAACGACCTGCACGGCCCGTATCTCGGTCCGGACGGCTGGATCTACTGGACGAAGGGCGCGTTCGCGGAGCAGACGCACGAACGGCCGGGCGGCAGGCCGTTCGTGACGCGGGCGGCGCATGTCTTCCGCCGACGGGCCGGGGGTGGTCTCGTCGAGCCGGTCCTGACGGGCGGCATGGACAACCCCGTGGAGGTCGCGTTCACGCCCGAGGGCGAGAGGCTGCTCACGGCGACCTTTCTGGTCCATCCCCAGGTCGGCCAACGCGACGGGATGGTGCACGCGGTCTACGGCGGCGTCTACGGAAAGGTCCACGGCGTGACCGACGGGCATCCGATGACGGGGGGCTACCTCTCCGTGATGACCCACATGGGCGGGGCGGCGCCGGTCGGGCTGGCGCGGTACGAGTCGGGGGCGTTCGGCCGGGAGCACGTGGGGCGGCTGTTCGTGACGTCGTTCAACCAGGGCCGGGTGACGGCGCACCGGCTGGTGCCGAGCGGGGCGACGTTCGTGACGGAGGACGAGGACTTCCTGGTGGCGGGGAGCCGGGACTTCCATCCGACGGACGTGCTGGAGGACGCGGACGGGAGCCTGCTGGTGGTGGACACGGGGGCGTGGTACAAGCTGTGCTGCCCGACGGCGCAGCTGACGAAGCCGGACGTGCTGGGGGCCATCTACCGGGTGCGGCGGACGGGTGCGGAGCGGGTGCGGGACCCTCGCGGGCGGGGCCTGGACTGGGGTGCGGCGGGACCGGGGGCGCTGGTGGGGCTCCTGGACGACGTGCGCCCGGCGGTGCGGCGGCCTTGGCGGACGGGTCGGCGAGCGTGCGACAGACGGCTGCGCTTTCGGCTGCGCTGCACCGGGACGCGCAGGCGGCCGGGGCGCTGACGGCGCTGCTGGTTGCGCTGCCCGCGGGCGACATCGTACGCGGGCAGGCGGTGTTCAACAGCAGCGAGACGGCCTGCCACGCCATTGGGTACCAGAGGGGCCGGATCGGCCCCGATCTGACCAGCATCGGGCAGATCCGGGGGCATCGCGACCTGCTCGAGGCCCTGATCTACCCGAGCGCCAGCTTCGTCCGCAGCTACGAGCCAGTCGTCGCGGTGACGGCGGAGGGGAGCCACAGTGGGGTGCCCTTGGAGGAGACCGCGACGCACCTGCTGCTGGCCCTCGACGCCGACAGCCAAATGCGCCTCGCGCGCTCCGACATCGAGGAGATTCGGCCGGGCACGGTGTCCGTCATGCCGTCCGGCCTTGCCGATCAGCTGACACGCACCGAACTGGCGGATCTGCTGGCATTCCTCGAAGCCACCGAGCGGGGGCCTCGGCGAGCCCAGCGGTAGCGGGCGGCTCCTGAAAAGACTTTCTCAACCTGTCGCAGGTTTGCGCGAAAGCGCCGACGTCGAGGCACCCAGCTTGTACCGTAATCTAGGTGCGAGCCGCTCTTGCACCAGGGGTGGCAGGTTCCGCATCGGCAGGTCGGCCCTGCTTGGACGCCCCCTCGCCTAAGAACATCGGACTGCCAGTCCGCAGCTTCCGAATGCTGTATGGCCGTCCCGGCACATTGACCACCAATGAGTCGGAAGCCATGGGCAACTGGACTACGCTCACCATCTAGGCATAGTTGACAACGGTATAGCGGCGACAGATCGCACTCGTCCTAGTTTCGCGCCCATCGCAGTCACGGGGGTCCATCCACGCAATCGACACTCCCTGCGCCCCAATCTCGGGAATGCCGAATCCATGGCACCTACGACTGCTTCGCCGCGTGCCGTGCCTTGCCACAGGTCAGGGTGACATCTGATCGACTACCGGTGGCGCTAGCTGAGGGTACAGCTCCTTGCCCAGCCGGGATCCACCGACCATTGGAGCTCGGCTGAAACCTCGTTTGTCAGGATCCCTGTTCGGGCCGGACCATCTTGCTTGGCTGCTTCACCACATTCCGACTCTGGACACTACGATTACCAGAGCTTGGCGGGGTGCGACGCATACCACGCAACCACGCGGTCGATCATATCCGCCTTCTCGATGGGGTTGTCCCTCGCGATGTTGTGCCGTTCTCCGACATCCTCTGCGAGGTTGAACAGAGCCGCTGACGCCGAGCTTGCTTTGGTGCGTACCAGCTTGAAATCGTTCTGTCGCATTGCGAAATGGACGCCATTCGGGCGGCTGAAGTAGAGGCGCTTGTGTGGTCGTGTGGTGAACGTTCCATCCAAGTAGGGCATGAGGTCAACACCGTCCAGATTGCTGGGAGGAGATAGGCCCGCCGCCTTCAGCACCGTCGGGACGATGTCGAGAGACGAGACCGGAAGGTCGTAGGTCGTGTCGGCCTCGATCTTGTCGGGCCAGGACATCACGAAAGGCACCTTCAGGGCCCCATCGTACAGGGTGCCCTTGTAACCTCGCAGAGGCAAATTTCTGCCACCGGAGTCTCGGGCGGCGCCGTGGTCGCTGAGGAAGATAAAAATCGTGTTCTCGGTCAGCTCCAAAGTCTCAAGTTTCGTGCGAACCCGCCCGATCTCGTCGTCCATGACGGTGATCATCGCCGCATAAATACGCTCGGTCTCATCCTCGATCGAGGACACGCGCTGGATTGCTTCGGCAGGCGCTTGCGCCGGGCTGTGCGGAGCATTGTAGGCAAGGTATAGGAAAAAGGGCCGAGTGGAGTTGTCGTCGATGAATTCGACGGCGGCGTCGGTCAGCTGGGTCGTCAAGTACTTGGTGAGGTGAACCCTATCGTTGTCGTCGTGGAGCTTCGATCCAGACTCAGAGTTATCACGCTGATCGGTCTTCCAGTAGTCGTGTCCCCCTCCTAGGAATCCGTAAAACCGGTCGAATCCCTTGTTGAATGGGTGGGCGAAAGTTGGTCTGCCTAAGTGCCACTTCCCCACGATGGCCGAGACATAGCCGGCCTGGTTCAGCATGGAGGGCAGTAGGACCACGTCCGTCGGTATTCCATGGTTCTGGGTCCATGATGGGTTGCCCTGAAAGCCAAAGCTCTGCTGGTAGCGCCCGCTCAAGAGGCCCGCTCGGGACGGGCCGCAGCCAGAGTGGCTGACGTAACCGTTGGAAAATCGGAGTCCGGACTCCCTCAGCGCATCGATGTGCGGGGTCGCCCACTCACTGCCTTGGAAGCCGACATCGGCGTAGCCCAGGTCGTCAGCAAGGACGACCACGATGTTCGGGAGTCCGTCGTCTACCGACGCCGTTCCAAGTCTCCCGACATTGGTGATGTACCTGCGCGGCGACTTTATGACGTTGCCTGGCCCGAAGTTGGTGTCGACCAGAACGATGTAGTCCACGCCGTTCTGCAGTCCGGAGAACGTCGCCTGGGTCCCCCTAACGACCTGCGAATTCATGATCCTGTTGCTTCCCCGAAGTCGGATGCGGGCCAGGTAGCCGTTGGGCGCGCTCGTAGCGGCTGTCCATGTGGCGGTCAGTCTGCTGTCGCCCGCGGTCAGGCGCAGGCTCGTCGGCGCTGTCGGCTCCGACGGCGGCGTGGGCGGATCGACGGTCTCAGAACGCATCGGTCTCCCGATGCGGGACACGAACTTGCGCGGCGACTTCAATGCGTTGCCCGGTCCGAAGTTGGTGTCAACGACAACGATGTGGTCCACCTCATTCTGGAGCCCGGAGAACGTCGCCTGGGTCCCCCTAACGACCTGCGAATTCATGATCCTGTTGCTTCCCCGAAGTCGGATGCGGGCCAGGTAGCCGTTGGGCGCGCTCGTAGCGGCTGTCCATGTGGCGGTCAGTCTGCTGTCGCCCGCGGTCAGGCGCAGGCTCGTCGGCGCTGTCGGCTCCGACGGCGGCGTGGGCGGATCGACGGTCTCAGAACGCATCGGTCTCCCGATGCGGGACACGAACTTGCGCGGCGACTTCAATGCGTTGCCCGGTCCGAAGTTGGTGTCAACGACAACGATGTGGTCCACCTCATTCTGGAGCCCGGAGAACGTCGCCTGGGTCCCCCTAACGACCTGCGAATTCATGATCCTGTTGCTTCCCCGAAGTCGGATGCGGGCCAGGTAGCCGTCGGGCGCGCTCGTAGCGGCTGTCCATGTGGCGGTCAGTCTGCTGTCGCCCGCGGTCAGGCGCAGGCTCGTCGGCGCTGTCGGCTCTTGGGCGGAAGCAAGACCTAGGCACAGGGTTGCTGCAAGGGTCGCTGCTGCGAATAACGTCTTCATACTGTGCTCACTCGCATACTCACCAGACAGATTACACAGCTACAGTAAGTATGTGCTACTTTCGAAATCGTCATGAACGAAGCCTATTATACAATATATGGGCTGAATTGGCACCGCTGCTTTACAAGGCCCAATTCCGAGCCTAACCCAAGTTTGCCACCCCATTTCACAAGTCGTTTGCAATGATCACATTGCGGTCACGGAATCAGGCGTGTGGCACTGCATTCCGTGCATTTTTCCTTCGTCGTCTGGGCTGGACGACCAGCTTGCGGACCCCGCCCGGCGAGGCGTCCACGTCCAGCCGCTCGTGGATCGCCCGCTGCCAGGACTCGGCCCGCGTCGCCTTGCGCGCGTGCAGCATGCGTCCGTCCGCCTGGCGGAAGACCGCGGTCACCCGCCGCTGGCCCGCCAGGCGACCGCGCAGCGTCGTCCAGCGGGCCGTCTCCCCGCCCGCCCGCAGGCGCTGCCGGACCACCGGGACCAGCTGGCAGGCGAGCCCCGACAGGCACAGGTGGCCCGCGCTGCGCGCGGGCTTGCGGTGGTGGATCGGGCGCGGTCCCAGTGCGCTCCCGAGGGAGCGGAGGACGGCCTCCAGGTCGGTCCGCGTCACGCAGGTGCGCCACAGCCGCTCGGCGTCCCAGCCGACGCTGTTGGTGCGCAGGCCGTGGACCCCGGGATGGGTCGCCCTGCCGCCCTCCAGCGGCTGCCGCTTCCAGGCCACCGCCGTCGCGTTGCGGCCCCTGTCGTTGGTCTGCACGTCGATCGCGCAGTGCGGGGCGGCGGACGGATGGCGGGCCTGCAGCCGTCCGATGCGCTGCCAGACCTTCTCCACGCGCCTGGTCGTGCCCTTGCGCGACAGGCCCTCGTGCAGCGTCTGCAGAGCCGTCTCGAGGCGCGCGCCGGCCTGCCCCGCCATCGCCCGCTCCTGCTCCGCCCGCTGCGCGGACGCGCAGCGCAGGCGCGTCTCGCCGTTCCCCTCCGTGGCGAGACCCCTGTCGAGCATGACGGCCGCCTCGGGCGGCGCGTCCAGGGCCGTCAGCATGGCCTGCAGCGTGCCGCCCTCGGCGACGTTGCCGGCCAGGACCCTGGAGCGGCGCACGAAGCCGCTGGCGTCCAGCACCAGGCCCAGCGTGAACGGCGGGTGCGCTGGCGCACCCTGGAGCCGCAGCGGACGGAGCGGACGAGGCGGTCGGTGAAGTGGGGCTCCTGGCCCTTGGCGCGGGGGCTCCAGCGGACGAACAGGCTCCGATGGGAGCAGGCCCTGGGACGGGAGTCAAGGAATTCTAAGTTATTAGGGCACTGCATTTGGGGTTTCAGAGGGCTGGCCATTGAAAACCAACGACTTGCAGCGCAAAACGCACCGAATTCGGCCAAAGTCGCTCCTCGCTTGGCGAACTTGGGCTAGACAGCACCCGCACGTAGGCAGGATCTCCAGCAGATCCTGCCTTAGTCGGCCCCGGCCCCGTTCGGGGCCCAAGGGTTCCAGCCGAGCCGAACGCGCCACCACGGTGCGCACTCGGTGGTCCAAGCGGGCTAGGACCGTTTCCGAATGTCTCCGAGCGCAGCCACCCGTAGCGACGAGTTACTGATCACCGGCGGGAGGTGGCCAAGCCAGCGCCGAGCCTCTTCGCGCTTGGCAGTTCCAGAATAGTACGCGGATCATGATCTGCGGCCAACGATGAGCGCCAGATCACGACCGGGTCCAATCAGTGGCGAAAGGCCGCCGTTGGAAACGTTGCACTAGGGCAGGGACATGTGGCCCCGATTCTGTTGTCCTGGTTTCGGATCCGCGCTACTGGCGATAAAGGAACTCGTTCAGGTTGAACAGCGTCTGGCAGAAGTCCACTAGGCCCGTCGGCGTCGATTCTAGGAACGCAATGGCACGCTCGCGCTCCTCCGGCAGGGGCGACCTTGACAGAGCCAGCATGAATGCCCAGTCCACCTGTGCCCCTATATCGGCGCCCGCTTCGACGGTCACCCGCTGCGCGAAGTACTTGGCCTGCAGTAGCACTTCGGCGTTGTTCATCAGCAACAGGGCCTGCGGCGCCACCGTCGATCGCGTCCGCTTACTGCACGAGGAAACCATGTCCGGCTGGTCGAAGGCCTCGAACATTGGGTAGCGGATTGACCGCTTCGAGAACACGTACACGCTGCGTCTCCAGCTACCCGGGTCGCCGACGACCAGACCAGGCCAGGTGCGGTCGGTGCTTTCTTGGAACAGTCTCGGATCGATGAAGGGTCGGACTGCGGGTCCGCCTACGTCTCGGTTCAACGTGCCCGCCACCGCCATGATCTGGTCCCGGATCACCTCGGCCTCGTGACGGTTTCGGCTCTGACGCCAGAAGTACCGGTTGCCGCCATCCTTCGCTAGGTTCTCCGCAATGTCGAGGCTGGACATCTGGTAGGTCTCCGAAGCGAGCATCAGCCTGTGCATGTGCTTGACGGACCAGCCTGAGTCGACGAACTCCGTCGCCAGCCAGTCCAGCAGTTCCGGATGCGACGGCTGCTCTCCCGTCTTGCCGAAGTTGCTTGGGGTGCGCACGATGCCCTCCCCAAAGTGGTGCTGCCAGATGCGGTTGACCATGACCCGCGCGGTCAGCGGGTTGTCCGGGGATGCGATCCATTCGGCGAAGTGCCTCCGACGCCAACTGGAGGTCGCGGACTCGGGCGCCGCCGAGAACTCCGGCTGCTGCCTAGCGGCCACTTGAAGCACACCCGGCGCCATCTGCGAACCCTTGGTGCCAGGATCGCCGCGGTGCAGGAAGTAGGACGGCAGCGGATCCCGTCCGTCCTCCGATATGGCTCTCGCGGTCGGGTACATTTCGGGCCGAGTGGCTTCTAGGTCCTTGATCGCTTCCTCGGTCGAACGGTACTCGCCGAGCTCGTCCTCCGACATCCGGGCCACCATGTCCGTAGGCAAGATCTGGTTGTAGAGTGCTTCGACCTGGCGTGCGTTCAGCCGCTGCGCGGTAGTGCGCTTCTCGGCTGGTGTCTCCCACGCCGTGCGGTAGTAGGCGGGTAGGGTGTCTAGCCGGGCCTGGAACAGGACTTCACGGTGCGGCTTCTCCAGCTCCTTGAGTCGCCCCCGAAGTGGCTTCTGGGCGTCCTTGACCGCCTCTTCGGCTTGCTTGTACCGGGCGACCACCTCGTCGCTTACCAGTGGGTAATCGACCTCCTTGGTCGAGAAGAACACCGCCTGCATCTGGTAGTAGTCCTTCTGGGCGATCGGATCGAACTTGTGGTTGTGGCAGCGCGCGCAGTGGGCGGTCATCGCTAGGAACGTCTGCGCGGTCGTCGCGATGTTGTCGTCCAGCTCATCCATCCTTGTGCGCTCGTCCTTGATGTTGTTGTCGAGCACCATGCGCAAGTAGCCCGTGGCAATGTTTGCCTCCCTGGACTCGGGCGCGATCTCGTCCCCCGCGATCTGCTCCCTGACGAACTGGTCGTACGGCAAGTCGCTGCGGAACGCGTTGATGACGTAGTCGCGGTAGCGCCACATCGTCGGCCAGTCAAAGTCCCGCTCGTATCCGCCGGAGTCGGCGTAGTGCACGAGGTCCAGCCAGTGGCGGCCCCAGCGTTCGGCGTAGTGCGGGGACTCCAGAAGGCGTTCGACTAGGTTCTTCCAAGCGTCCGGACTGCTGTCGGATACGAACTCGTCTACTTCCGCAGGGCTTGGCGGGAGACCCGTGAGATCAAGGTAGGCGCGACGGACAAGCGTCCTTCGGTCGACAGGTGGGCTCTTGGTCAGGCCCCGCTTCTCGATCTCGGCGTTGAGGAACGCATCGATGGGGTTACCGCTGGCTGAAGGGACTGCAGGTCGCTTCGGGCTCACGAACGCCCACCAAGCGCGTTCCTCTTCGGTGATGGGGCGTTCCTCCAAGGCCTGAAGGGCTTTGAGTCGTTCCGCCTCTTCGTCGGACGCCGCCGAGACCGGCATCGGCGCACCGGCGAGGATCCACTTACGCAGCACCTCGATCTGTTCTTCGGCCAGCTTGCTGCCTGGAGGCATGAACGGCTTGATCTCGTGCGTGACGAGACGCCACAGCCAGCTGCCCTGCAGGCTGGCTCCTGTCACGGCGGCACCGCGCTCGCCGCCCAATAGAATCTTGTCTCGGGATCGCAGGTCGAGCCCCGACTGCTGGATCGCGGCGCCATGGCACATCTGGCAGTTCTGCTTGAGGATGGCGTTGGCTTCCTCCGCCAGATCCGCCGCGGCGACCACGGCCGGAAGCGCCACGACTAGGGCAACGTGTCGAAGACCCATACCTGTAGCCTATTCTCACGAGAACTCTGGAACTGTGCAACCGGACCGTTCGCATGTCGAAAGCAACGGGGTCGGAGTAGCGAGTGGCTTGCCTATACTGGATGCGGGTACGATCGCGATGCAGCGTCGCTACTTCGATCACAACGCGACGACGCCGCTGGATGAACGCGTTCTCGACGCGATGCTGCCCTACTACCGGGATGCCTACGGCAACGCCTCGAGCCTGCACGCCTTTGGCCAGCGAGCACGCCAGGGCGTCGAACTGGCTCGCCGTCAGGTGGCCGCGCAGCTGGACTGCGATTCCCGGGACATCGTCTTCACCAGCGGTGGGACGGAGGCTGACAACCTAGCCGTCTTTGGAGTGGGACGGGGCTCCGGGAGACGCCATGTGGTGACCACGACCATCGAGCATCCTGCGGTGCTGCAGGCGTGCCAGCATCTCGTGAGCGAGGGCGTGGAAGTGACCTACGTGGGGGTCGGTTCGGACGGAGTCATCGCGCCCGAGGACATCCGCGGCGCGTTGCGGCCCGACACGGTGCTCATCTCGGTCATGCATGCCAGCAACGAGACCGGGTCTGTTCAGCCTATCGCTGAGATCGGCCAGATCGCCCACGAGGCCGGTGCGCTGTTCCACGTGGACGGAGTGCAGGCGTTCGGCAAGCTGCAGTCGTCGGTTGCGGACATGCATGTGGACCTCTATAGCCTGAGTGCTCACAAGATCTACGGCCCAAAAGGTGCAGGAGCGCTGTACGTCCGGCGGGGCGTACAGCTTGAGAAGGTCCAGCACGGTGGCAGCCATGAACGCGACAGACGGGCCGGCACGGAGAATGTCGCCGGCATCGTTGGGCTCGGCGCCGCTGCGGAGCTCGCTGGCAAGACTCGCCAGGAGGAGGCCCAGCGCGTCGGCGAGCTTCGCGACCGACTGGAGCGCGAAGTGCAGGCACGTATCTCCAGCGCGCATGTCCACTGTGCGGATGCGGAGCGCCTGCCGACGACAACGAGCCTCCGCCTGGACGGAGCGGACGCGGAGCCCATGCTGATCTCGTTGGACCTGCACGGGTTCGCAGTTTCGAGTGGGGCCGCTTGCTCCAGCGGTTCTGCAAAGCCGTCCCATGTTCTGACTGCGATCGGCCTCAGCAAGGAGCAAGCTAGGTCGACGCTACGGTTTTCGCTGGGCCGGCGGACCGACAAGAGCCAGATCGACGCGCTCCTGGATGTGCTGCCGGGCATCGTGGATCGGCTGAGAGCGCTTGCACCGGTCCCTTCGAACGCCAATTGATGCCGTGGTGCTGCAAGTGAGGTCTGCTACGAGGTCTTCATGGCTGCAAGAACTGTTCTTTCTGCGGTGCTGCTGGCGTGTGCTGGCTCACTACTCGGAGCGGTGCCTCCCTCGAAGGAGCTCAAGGACCTGGCCTTCGGCAAGCGGCCCGCGCAGGCAAGGGCACTGTTCGAGTCGACCGTGCCGGACGAGCGGCCGCTGGGGCCGGAATGGCTCGAAGCGATGTCTTGGGTCGGACGCGCAGGCGTCATCGGCGAGGATTGGAGCCTTGCCGCCGAGTTCGCCGAAACGACCTACGAGGGTTGCCAAACGCTCTTGAGGAGCCGCGACTTGGAGGCAGACCCGAACGGTCCCTTGGCGATTGCACTGGGTGCGTCCATCGAGACGCTCGCCAAGTTCTACGACGCGCAGGGTGACCGGGGAAGAGCGGTGCTGTACCTTCGTGACCAGCTCCGCAACTACGGTGACACGTCGATTGCGACCCGCCTGAACAAGAACCTCCTCCTGCTCGATCTGGCCGGCAAGCCGATGCCTGCTCTCGAGAGCGCGAAGACTGTCGGAGCGGTGCCTCTGGATGCCGAAGCTTTGCGGGGCAACGTGACGCTGTTCTTCTTCTGGGCTCACTGGTGCAGCGATTGCAGAGCCCAGAAGCCCGTCCTGGGCGAACTGGCCAAACGCTACGCGGCCAGTGGATTCCGCGTCGTCGCACCGACGCGGCTGTACGGCTACGTGAAGAGAGGCACGGATGTCGGGCCGAATGTCGAGCTGCGGTACATCGAGAAGTCCCACCTGCAGGCTGATGCGCTGCTTCGGACAGTGCCGGTTCCATTGAGCGGCAAGAACTTCGTAGATTTCGGTGTGAGCACCACGCCTACCCTTGTGCTGGTTGATCGCGGAGGCACCGTCCGCCTCTACCATCCGGGCGAGATGAGCGAAGCCGAACTGGAGAGGCAGATCGAAGCTCTGCTCTAACGCGAGGTCCTGACCTGGAGTCAGGGCGCAACGACGTGCAAGAGGGGCCTGCCCTCGAGTCCGGCCATCAGGTTCTGGACCGAGACCTCGGCCATGCGGTCCCGGGTCTGCTCCGTCGCACTGCCTAAATGTGGCAGTATCGTGACGTTGTCAAGCCGCAGCAGCGGGTGATCTCGTGGCAGCGGCTCGGGGTCCGTCACGTCCAGCCCCGCACTCCCGATCCAGCCTTCCTGAAGCGCTTCGCATAGGGCTTCGGTGTCCACAACCGGACCACGGGCAACGTTGATCAGTGTTGCGGTTGACTTCATCCTCCGCAGGGCGGCCGCGTCGATCAGGTGATGGGTCTCTTCAGTCAGGGGGCACGTGAGGACCACGAAATCCGACTCGGCGAGGAGCTGGTCCACGGAAACGTAGGTCACGCCCAGTTCCTGCTCCGCTGCCGAATTCCGGCGGCGGTTGCGGTACAGGACGCGCATGTCGAAACCCTTGGCCCGGCGCGCTACCTGCCGGCCGATGTTGCCGAGACCGATGATGCCTAGGACGCTCGAATGCACCTCCCGTCCTAGCATGAATCCCGGGTCGTAGCGCAGGAATTCCGGGGAGCGCGCGTACCTGTCACCCTCGACCACTCGCCGGGCTGCGGCCAGAATCAGCGCAAACGCGCTGTCTGCCGTCGCGCCGTCGAGGATGTTGGGAGTGTTCCCGACCGGTATGCCGCGGGCGGCGGCGTCCGGGATGTTGATATGGTCCACGCCGACGCCATAGTTGCTGATCACCCGCACACCAGTGAGACGGTCCAGCATCGGACCATCTAGGTGCGGATGACCGTAGGTGTAAATGGCGTCGACCGGCTCCGCGCTGCCAGCGATTGCCAGGTCCCAAGGGAGAAATTCCACTGCAGCCCCGGCGAACTCCAGAATGGTGTCGTCAAGCGGGCCATCGGTAATCACGGAGTACTTGGGCACGGTGAAGCGCCATTGTAGTCCGGGTTGCCGGTACGACCAGCCCTATGGGAACCAGGGTGTCTTGGGCGGTTCGCGGTCGGCATCGTCTGTCGAGGCAGACTACGTCCTGCTCCAATGAACGATCTTGTCAGTCTCCGTCCGCATCACGTGGCTCTGCTTGCCCATGTACTGCAGGTGGGCGAGCGCCTCCGCCATGCCAAACCGGCGGTCCAGCAGACTACGATCCTCGCCCCATATCCTCCCGGCGATCTGAAAGGCGTTCAGCCGCTGACCGTCGAGCACCTCCAGAATCGAATCGCAGCGGGTGAAGTGATGCGCTCGGGTAGTGGCGATCCACTCTCGGTGCCCGACAAACGGCCTCCCGTGAGACGGGACAATCTCTTCGGCTTCGATCGTCGCTAGGTTGTCCAGCGTCGCGAAGTAGTCCTCCAGCGGGTCGTCTTGGTAGAACCAGTGCAGACCAATGTTGGGCGTCACGTGCGGAAGGATGGCGTCCGTGGAGAACAGGATCTTCTGCTCCGGGCAGTAGAAGCAGAGCAGTGCGGGGGAGTGGCCCGGTGCCGAGATGGCCTCAAGCGTTCCCCCATCGAATGGCACCTGCTCACCGGGCGCCAGGATTCCGTCTACCTCCAGTCGCTCGTAGGTGCCTCTGTCCTTCGCTGTCTGTTCCCGCACCGTTGCGACCTGATGCGAGGGCATCCCATGCTGTTCGAGGAACTCCGCAGCCTCGGCGAAGAACTTGCGGTTCCTTCCTTGCGGCTTGACCAGCTCGGCTTCCCGAGCTGGCATGCGGACCGGGGCTCCAGTCCGCCTTCGGATCTCCGCCGCGCCGCCCATGTGGTCCGGGTGAAGGTGGCTTACGAGCACCTCGCCAATGCGATGCCACCCCGAATCGATCGTTGCCAGCGCCGCTTCGAGTGAGCCCAGCGAGGCGTCCGTGCGGATGCCAGTGTCAAGGAGAATGTCGTCGTCACCGCGCCGGAACACGAAGACGTTGACGCTCGTCAGGGCCCAAGGAAGGGGAAGACGGATCTGCCATGCCCCCTCGCCGGCGGGCCAGATCTTCGGGCTCGGACTGGCGGAAGGCACGGGCGGGATCCGCGCCTGCTGCACGGAACCTTGATTCTACCGAGCGCCGAGCGAGATGTCCGCCCGACCGTGGCGACCGCCATGCGGCGGCGCCGCGCTTACTTGCCGTTCCTTTCACATACCGCTGCCGAAAGGAGACGATCCTGTTGCTACGCTTGGATTCGCATCGGTGCCAGATGCGCTCCCTTCCCAAGCTCCTCGCGGTCCTGTGGATGCTGGGTGCAGGTGTGGCGCAAGCGAGCCAACTTCCGCTGGCGGCGCTCAAGTGCGATACGCAGAAGGTTGATCCGTTCCTAGACTTCGAGTTCCGATTCGTAGCAGGCAACTGGTTCTACGTCCCGGTAAAGCAGTTCTGGGGTGAGCGGATCTCACTGAATCTGACGGCCTTGGTCGAGCCGATCGACGGAACGGTTGGCAAGCCAGCGCGGCTGCGGGATCGGTTTGCCAACGACCAGACAGTGCCAGAGGGCACCAAGGGGAGCGTGTACTTCGCAGCGTCTTTCTCGCTCGGTGTGGGTCGCTACCGCATGACCTGGCAGCTGATGGACGATCGTGGCCGAAAATGCCGCGGGCAGAGGGAGTTCAAGGTGTCCCTGCCGCGTGGCGACGCGCGGGTCCGGACAGCGCTGCGGCCTGGCCAGATCGTCGAGACGACCATCTATGCATTCCGAGACGAGCCGTATGTCGAGCGTCCGCACCTGCGGGGTGAGCATCGACTGAAGGTCTTCATCAGCGTCGACATCCTGGGCCGCCGTGGCCGCACGCGGCCGCGTCTGCTGCACCTGCTGCCGCACTTCTCCACCTTGCGGCACCTCTCTCGCAGCAAGGACTTCAACCAGTTCTCCGTGGTCGTCTTTAGCTTCGAGGACCAGAAGACTCTGTGGCGGCAGGACTACGACCAATCGGTGGAATTTCCTGCCTTGCGCTCGGTGCTCGACGACATCAGTCCCGAGACTGTGGACGTAAACCAGTTGGGACGCGGGAGCGAACTCCTGTTCTTCCGCCGCCTCGTGCGGGAGGAACTCTACGGCAAGGAAGCGCCCGATGCCGTCGTGTTTATCGGTCAGGAGATGATGTTTGGCAAACAGGGCTTCGAGTCATCGCTCGCGGGCCTGCGCAACCTCGGTGCGGTGTTCGCCTTCATGGACTGCTCGAGAGTCGTGTTCCGTGGGGCGATTGGATCGTTCGTGCGCTCCATGCAGGGCAAGGAGTACCGGCTGAACTCGCCAATGGACCTCGCCAAGGCGATCGCGGCGTTCGAGCGGCAGGTTCGGGCCGGCGTTCCGCAGTGACCTCAGGGGTCTTGGTCGGCTGGCTGGGGTGCCTATGGAGCTGAGGTCGCCTTCCGGCCGTTGGTAGGAGGCGATTAGCCGCAGGGCGTGCTTCTGGGACCGGATCGTGGCCGCCCGAGTGCAAGACCCAGCGCTCCAGCAACTTGTAGGCGGCTGGGTTAGCGCCTGGTGACGTCAACGTGCCATACGCCACGCCGCTCGCCATCTAGCGTCACGTCCGCTTCGAACGTCCCAGGGCCCTGTTCGAGGGTCACCTCCCCGAACCGGACCTCGGACATGCCTGTTGCGACATCCGCTTGCCGCTCCATGTCGCGGAATGCGATCCGGACGCTGGCGGCCGAAGTGGCTGGCTCCGCCAGCGTCACAGCCACGTCGTAGGGCCCTTCGGAATGGCTCTCCAACACCCAGTGCCCACGCACCCTGTCGCCGCGTCCCCAGCCGTCTGGCGTCTGCGGCCGCCAGTCCTGCCTGGTTAGCGTGACGTGGGGCTGCGCATCGCTGCCGATCGCGAATGGCACGGCTTCGTAGCCGCGGGATTCCGACACGTCCTGGAACCATGCCTCGTAAGCGGCCTTGAGCCGCGCCACTTCCTCGGGCTTCTCGCCAGCCAGGTCCGTTTCCTCGCCTGGATCATCAATCAGGTCATACAGTTCGAGCGCCGCGTCGTCGGGGGCCGGATCGCGAAAGCTGATCGGCTGCACGAGCTTGTAGCGCTGCTCCACTGCCGCAAACGCACGGTAGAGCTCCGGTTCATTGCCGCGATGCGCTTGCACGAAGTAGGTTCGCTCTGGGAGCTCGGAGACCGTCCCATCCCAAAGCGGTAGCAGGTCAATGCCGTCAAACTGCACGCCCTCCGGAGGTTCCGTTCCGCTGACCGATAGCAGGGTGGGTGTGACGTCGATGTGAGCGCCGAGATCCTCAATCTGGCGCGCCGACAGCCGCTCCGGCCAGTGCGCGATGAAGGGCACGCGTATGCCGCCGTCGTAGACACTGGTCTTCTGTGCCCGTAGCCCAGCGTGGTAGCGCCGGGTCGTCGGTCCGTTATCGGTCATGAATATGAGCAGCGTTGCGTCGAGGATCCCGACCGTACGCAAATGGTCCACCAGCTTGCCGACGTTGTCGTCGATGTTGGTGATCATGCCGTAGATCCGCGCGTCCTTGTCGTCGAGGCCTTGCTCGACGTACGGTTCGCGGTATGAGTCGGGCACTAGGTATGGCGAGTGCGGCGCGTTCGTCGGGACATACGCGAAGAAAGGCGCTCCATTGCCCTGGCCGATCCAGTTGATCAATTCGTCGAAGTAGACGTCCGTGCAGTAGCCCTCGTACTGCTTCTGTGTCCCGTTGTGGAAGAGGATGGGGTCGAAGTAGTCCGACCCTGGCGGGTCCGAAGGCTGCCCGATGCCGCCGCCCTTGTGGACCACGGACTCCTGGAATCCCTGGTCCACCGTGCGTTGCGGGTAGTTGTCCCCGAGATGCCATTTCCCGAAGATGCCGGTGCGGTATCCAGCGCTGCCCAGCATCTCGGCGACCGTCACTTCGGCGGGATCCATCATGGCCCGCCCTAGGTATGTGTCGACCACGCCGGTGCGGTAGTTGTAGCGGCCCGTCATGAGAGCCGCGCGCGTCGGTGCGCAGACCGGCGAGACGTAGAATCTGCGCATTTCGAGGCTGTCTGCGGCGAGGGCATCGAGGTGCGGTGTCTGGAGGACCTCGTCTCCGTGCCACCCGACCTGGGCCCAGCCCTGGTCATCGGTAATGATCACGATGATGTTCGGCCGGTCGTCGGGAGCCTCCGCTCCGCCACCACAGGCCACGCAAAGGGCGATCAGCACCACCGACGCCATGGCGGTGCAGAGGCGTACGATGACGGACGAACCATCCCCTCCGGAGGTTCCTCGCGGAGCGTTCGCAGAACCTGATTGGGCGTGACGCCTACCGGCTGGGTCGTGTCGGCGTCCTTGGCGAAACGCTGCGCCGGCAGGCCTGTGCCCAATCCGAACTGATGGTTGGATACTCATAGATCTGGATTCCCGTCCACGCCGTGAACAGCAGGAACTGCGCTGAATCCGTGACCTCGCCGACGGTTCGAGATGTCACGGGACGGGTGTCCACTTGGACGCTCCGTTTGCCTCGTCCTGCAACAGCGACTTCCAGCATTGTAGTGTCCGGCGGAGTCTCGTTGTTCCAGTTGCACGTATCGTTTCCGTCAAAGACCAATCTGTTGGACTCGGTGTCTGACGGACGCATCTATATCGCTGCCGGTACCCCGCCGTGGTTGATTCCCATAGCGTCTTGGTTGGCTAGTCTCTCGTTCGATCAAGGCTCAAGCAGATTCGAGGGTGTGGCCTCAAGTACTCGACATGCCGTCCAATGCATCCTTGGCGTTCACGTCGACTCGCTCACGGAGAAATCCTGGCGGCTGGCGGGCAGTCTTGGAGGGCGGTAAACAAGCTCTCGCACTTGGCGCGCCCTAGCGGGTAGGCAGTGAGATTCGGCCGAGTGGAATCCAGCGGTCATAATCTGAACTTGGCGTGGGCCTCCCCTGTCCGCCGAAGTCTGGCCTCGGTAGTCGTCGCCATAACCATCGCCGCACCGTGCTTGAACGGGCAGGGAGTGGCGATCGGCGGCCAGTCCGCTCAACCGAAGCAGCCGCTTCCCGAGGGCGTTTCGGAGCCGACGATCGAGTACCGCGATATCGCGCAGGAGGCGGGACTCCGAGGAATCGCCGTTTCCGGTTCCGCGACGTCCAAGAGCTACATCGTGGAATCCACGGGAAACGGAGTGGCGACCCTCGATTACGACGACGACGGTCTACTGGACATCCTGCTGATCAGCGCTGGTCGGTTCGACGATCAAGGTCCCACGCCGCGTCACTATCTCTATCGCAACGAGGGAGGCCTCCGGTTCACTGACGTCACGGAGCTCTCCGGCATACAGCACACTGGGTGGGCGCAGGGAGTGTGCGCTGGCGACATCGACGGCGACGGCCGGGTCGACTTCGCGGTGCCGCACTGGGGCCAGAACCGACTCTACCGGAATCGGGGCGATGGGTCGTTCGACGAAGTGGCGGTTCAGCGTGGACTGAAGGAAGCGAAGGATCGCTGGGGCACGGGCTGCGCCTTTCTCGACTATGACCGTGACGGCGACCAGGATCTGTTCATCGCGAACTATCTAGCCTTCGACCCAGAGTCCACGCCCAAGCCGGGCGAGAGTTCAGAGTGTCGCTGGCAGGGCATGCCGGTTCTCTGCGGTCCGCGTGGGTTGCCAGGGGAGTCCATGGCGCTCTACCAGAACGACGGCTCGGGCAACTTCCGGGACGTGTCGGAGAGCGCTGGTGTCTCGACGCCACCCCGCTACTACGGTTTTACGCCGCTGACGGCCGACTTCGACAACGACGGCTGGACCGACGTCTATGTCACGTGCGACTCCACGGCGAGTCTCTTGTTCCACAACCAGGGAGACGGCACATTCGAGGAGATTGGACTGATCTCCGGGACGGCGTACAACATGGACGGCCGAGAGCAGGCGGGCATGGGCGCAACTGCGGGTGACTTCGACGGCGACGGCGATCTGGACATCTTCAAGACGAACTTCTCAAACGACACCCATTCCCTGTACCTGAATGAAGGGCAGACGATGTTCCTGGACGAGACCGTGGCGACGGGGCTGGCCGTGAACACGGACCATCTGGGATGGGGGACCGCGTTCCTCGACATCGACCACGATGGCTGGAAGGATCTCTTTGTCGCGAACGGTCACGTCTATCCCGAAGTGGATCAGGCGGGTGTGGGAGAGACGTTTCACCAGCAGAGGCTCGTCTACTGGAACTACGGGCAGGGCCAATTCCACGACATGAGTGCGAGTGCGGGCGAGGCAATTCTTGAACGCCACTCTTCGCGAGGCATCGCAGTTGCCGACCTCGACAACGACGGCTCGCTGGAGATCGTCACCTCAAACATGCACGAGCACCCCTCGCTCCTGAAGCAGTTTGCGGCTCTGGGACGTTCCCTAATGGTGGATGCCCGGCTGGCGACAGACGGGGCGGCAGTTGGTGCGCGGATCGAAGTCACAGCGGGTTCGAGGTTCATGGCCGATGAAGTGCGGAGCGGCGGCTACCATATCTCGCAAGGGGACTTTCGCGTGCACTTCGGCGTTGGGCAAGCGAAGTCCGCGGTCGTCTCGATCCGCTGGCCGGACGGCTCCAGATCGACCTTCGAGGATGTCGACACCGGCGGGCTGGTCAGCATTCGCCAAGGCGACGGTGTCATCGCCGAGACTGCGTTTCGTTGATTAGTCAGTTGACTGGACTGCCGTGTCTCGGAAGATCCCGGCAGTCTGTTGCGCCGAGACGAATCGCACCACGTCGTTCACTTGGCGGCTGGCCGTCGGATTGCTACGTGACGAAGATCGGCCACTGCCGCGGAGCTCTGATCGGCTTTAGCCCGGCGATTCGGCGGCCGGTCCGTCCCTTGCTTTGGTTTGTGGTGGCGGCGGCTCTTGCAGTCCAGCCGTCGGCATCGAGCGGCACAGTCTTCACGGACGTCACGGAAGAGTCCGGCCTGCGCTTCCGCAGCGAATCCTCAATGACGACGCAGAAATACCTGCTCGAGTCCACGGTGGGCGGCGTCGCGGCGTTCGACTACAACAACGACGGCCTTCTTGACCTTTACTTCGTGAACGGTGCGGCGCTCGAGGATCCCATGCCAGCGGGAGCGATGCCGGACAAGACCGGGCCGCGATTCTGGAACCGACTCTACCGAAACGATGGCGATTGGCAGTTTTCCGACGTCACTGAGGAGTCGGGAGTGCAGGGCGCACACTTCGGACAGGGTGTTGCCGCGGGCGACTACGACAACGACGGTCTAGTTGATCTGTTCCTGGCCAACTACGGAAGCAACGTCCTGTACCGAAATCGGGGGGACGGCGGATTCGACGACTTCACAGAAGCTGCCGGAGTTGCGGGAGGCGGGTGGTCTGCGGCCGCAGGGTTCCTGGACTACGACCGCGACGGGTTCCTCGACCTGTTCGTTTCCCGATACGTCACATGGTCGTTCGACAAGAACCCTTGGTGCGGCGAGCGCCAACCGGGGTACCGGTCCTATTGCCATCCGAAGCACTTCGCGCCCGTCAGTCACCTGGTCTATCGCAATCTGGGTGACGGCACCTTTGAGAATGTGACAGACAAGGTCGGATTCGGATCTGCCCAGGGAAAGGGACTGGGCATCGCCTTTCACGACTACGATGGCGACGGCTGGCCGGACGTCCTGGTCGCCAACGATTCCTTCCCACAGCAGCTGTTCCGGAATCTAGAAGGCAAGTCCTTTGAGGAAACGGCCCTCCTCTCTGGGTTGGCGTACGACGACAACGGGCGGACCTTCGCCGGCATGGGAGTAGACTTCTCCGACTACAACAACGATGGCAAGCCCGATGTGTTCATCAACGCCCTTGCTCACCAGCGATACGCACTGTTCAGGAACGACGGCCAGATCTTCGAATATGTCTCCGGTCCGGCTGGTGTCAGTGCCATATCGTCGTCACACTCCGGATGGGGCGCGAAGCTCTTTGACGCTGACAACGACGGGCGGCGCGACATTTTCGTGGCCCAGGGCCACGTGATGGACAACATCGAGTTGACGCAGCCTGACCTGAGGTACCAGGAGCCGATGGTACTGATGCACAACACGGGAACAGGGTTCATCGATGTGTCGTCAACTAGCGGCCCTGCGTTCCAAGTCCCAAGGGCATCCCGTGGAGCGGCCATTGCTGACCTGGACAACAACGGGTTCCTGGACATTGCGGTGAATTGCAAGGACCAACCGGCGCTCCTGCTCCGCAACGAAGGCAACGACAACCATTGGTTGATCGTCGACCTGACCGGAACTCGGAGCAACCGGGACGGCATCGGCGCTCTCGTTCGCGTGGAGACGGCCGAGGGGCCTGTGCAGCATGGACTCGCCTCGTCGGCGGGAAGCTACCTGTCCTCGTCGGACAGCCGTGTTCATTTCGGTTGGACTTCAGACGATCCGGCCGTAGTGGTGGAAGTCACTTGGCCCAGCGGAGTGGTGCAGAGATTGGAGGACGTTCAATCTAGGCAGATCCTCGTTGTGACCGAGCCGCCGGGTGACTAGACCGACCCTTACGCTGAGTTCTGCGTAAACCAACCATGTCCAGTGGCATGCCTTTCTGGATGCGACCTGGACCAGGCGCTTGAGGTGCACGCCAAGCCGCCGCTTGCCGTTGACAAGGACTGTCCGACGATTTGCCACGGTGCCCTCGGGGCTGGTGCCGCGCCGTGGTGGCCGAACGTAGCGGAACCAGCTTCGGCTCACCGCGTGCCGACTCGTGACAGCCGGCCGTTCTTGCTACCCGGTCGCCAACTGGATGGCCGTGTACGATCTGGCAGGAACCTTAAAGGTCAACTCTGTCGACGGCATTGGCAGCTCGATCCGCTGTGGCGCAACGTTGTTGGGACTGCTGAACGTGTTCACCGCCTTGAGGTCCGGTCCTGAGATCGTTTGGGCCTCCAGGATCTCGGTCGGAGAGAACCCCTCGAATCGGAGTTCGATTTCGCGGTCGCTTTCCAGGTCCCGGTTCAGTACTAGGATTCCGCAGGTGCCATCGCTGGGGTCGAGGGTTGCCGAGACGTCCAAGTAGGGGGCCTGCTCGGGAACGGCGAGGGGAGTGTTCACGTACTCGGCACTGTAGTTTCGGTCAATTGGATACGTCTCCGACTCGACCAGCAGGTCGAGAACATCGCCCTTGGCGTACCGGATGCCCCACGAGTAGGGGTAGTAGATTGACTGGCGGAGAACGCCGTCCGGACTCGTGACCAACGCTGCGATGACGTTGATGATCTGGGCTAGGCATCCGATCCGAACCCGCTCAGCCTGCCGAATCAGCGTGTTGACCATACCCCCGACAAGCAGCGCATCCTCGAGGTTGTACACTTCTTCAAGCAACGGTGGGGCGAACGTACCGCGCCCGTCCGTGGCAGCGCCCGAGCGTGCCCGGTACCAGACGTTCCATTCGTCAAACGAGAGCCACAACCGCTTGGGAGACTTCAACAGGCCTCGCACGTAGTCGCACACGGCGATCGTCTCCAGGATCTGCAAGTCCATGTCGAGGTTAAGGGCCACGAACCGCGAGGAGTCCTCTCCGGTCTCGTCAGGCGTGTTTCCGTAGTAGCGGTGAAGCGACAGGCCGTCCACCTCGGCATAGCACTCCTCGAGAACTTCGCGATCCCAAATCAGGTACGTCGGCATGAACGGTGCCGAGGAACCGCAGGCGATCAGTTCGATGGTCGGGTCGATCGAGCGCATCTGGCGAGCTGCGTCACGGGCCTTTCTGCCGTACTCGCGCGCCGGCATGTGCCCGATCTGCCACCAGCCGTCCATCTCGTTGCCGAGGCACCATGTCTTCACGCGATGAGGAGTCTGGAATCCGTGCTCTCGGCGCAGGTCACTCCATTGCGTACCCTTTTCGACGTTGCAGTACTCGAGCAACGCGGCGGACGTCTCGGGTGTCCCTGTTCCCAGATTGGTCGCCAGCAATGGCTCCGTGCCGATCAGCTTGCACCACTCGATGAATTCGTTGGTTCCAAACTGATTCGACTCGACCGAATTCCAAGCGCGCTCTAGGACCGTGGGTCGGTCCTCCTTTGGACCGACACCATGAAGCCAGTCATATCCCGAAACGAAATTGCCTCCGGGATAGCGCATGATCGGGCACTTGAGCTCCTGCATCTCGCGCAAGATGTCGGACCGGTACCCATCGCTGTCCGAGAGAGCCGAGCCCGGTTCATAGACCCCACCGTAGATCGCTCGGCCTAGATGTTCGAGGAACGCACCCATCAGCCGCGGATCCATCGAGGCAAGCTTTCGGTGAGCGTTGAGATAGACCTTGGTCGGCCCGCCGCTAGTCTGGGCGTAGCCCAAGGTGCGCAAAAGAGTAGCGGATGCCAGGGCAGGTGTTGTGCCAGCTAGCGATTGCAGGAAGCTACGTCGATTCACGTTGTTCACCGTCCACGCTGATTGGCGCAGCTCATTCGCTTGAACTGCGGCCGGATGCCGAGCCGGTCGTCGACCCAGTGCCCACGGGCGGGGATCAAGGCTGACCGAGCAAATAAAACTTGACGCTAAACACTATCGCAGACGATTGGTGTGTCGAGAACGTCACGGACGCCGATCCAACCTTCGTCCTGTCTGACGTCATGGGATCCGTTGGGCACCCAAGCGTGGCCGTCGCATGTGCGTCCGGAAACGTCTGCCGCCCGAGGAGCGGAACTCTCACGCAAGATGTGAGGGCTCCCCAACGCTGTGGTCGCATGTTCTCGCCGCTTGCTGGTGCGGGTAGGTCCAGCCGTGCTGATCTCGTTCGCTGAGCGAGGGTAGAGCTGGTTGTCTAGGTCCGACTCGTCGCCAGCCGACTACCGCCCACACCGCGACATCGGACATCCGGTGTCAGCGTCGCTGCGGTTGCGGTAGTCCTGGACGGAACGTTCGAAGGTTCAGATCCCGTTTCGGCTGCCCCGGGCGCACGATGCGCCAGATGCTCGCCACCGTCATTCCAATCTCGTCCGACGGCTCGGATCCGCGAGCTACTCCCCGAGAGGCCGGACGCTGCGCACTGCCTGCGCTGCTACGGCTTTGCTCACGGCCGCATAAGGGATTGAGCCCGTCTCAACTCGGTCCGTCCCGGAACGCCCCCTAGTGGACAACCTCGCTACGCTTCACCCGTTCGGAGAGTTCTGCCAATCGCTTTACCAACTCGCTGTTCCGCGCCAGCAGGGCCTCAAACTTCTTGTCGTTTCGGTCACACAGCTCTCGGATCAACACCTCGCGAGTGTCTCGCTCCGCCTCGGCCAGTTTCTCGCGGTCGGCTGCCTTCCGGTAAACCCGCTCGAGGATCCTCCGTGTCACCTCATCGCGCTCGGCTGCCTTCCTGTCAAACTGCATCAAGAGGACCTCGAACTCCACCTTTCGTGAAACTCCCCGGCTCATCCAGAGGCTCACCACCAGCGTCGAGATCGCGAGCAGCGCTGACCCAAGTTCGCCAAGCGAGGAGCGTTTTGGCGTGTTTTGCGCTGCAAGTCGTTGGTTTTCCATGGCCAGCCTCCTGAAGTCCCAAATGTAGTGCCCTAATAAATTGCAATTCCTTGACTCGCGTCCCAGGGCCTGCTCCCATCGGAGCCTGTTCGTCCGCCGGACCCCCACTCGCCCCCGCGCCAGGGGCCAGGAGCCCCACTGCACCCAGCGCCTCGTCCGCTCCGTCCGCTGCGGCTCCAGGGTGCGCCAGCGCACCCTGCGCAACCTCGGCCGTCACTTCGCCCTGCCGCGCGAGGACTGGCCGGCGCTGTGCGCCCGCGTCGAGCGCATCCTCGCCCCCCAGCGCTCCCTCGAGCTCGGGACCTGCTCCCCCGCGGTCGAGGACGAGGCCCAGCGCAGCGCCGCCCAGCTGGTGCAGGCCGGCGTCTCCCCCGTGGGCCCGGCGGCCGCTCTGCCGCGGGTCGACGTCGACTCCCTGGAGCTGGTCCGCCCGCGCTCGGTCGGCGTCGAGCACGTCGCCCTGTGGGCCATGCGGCAGCTCCGTCCGCCGTCCCTGCTCGAGCAGCTGGGCCTGTCCGGTGCGCAGCGCGCCGCCGGCCTCCGAGCGCGCCGCGTGGCACTGGCTGCGCCAGCGCAGCGCCCTGGGCGAGCTGCTCGGCTGCGACTGCGAGACCATGGCCCGGAACGCCCCGCACCGCGCCAGCGACCGCCTGCTGCGCCACCGCGACACGATCGAGACGCGTCTCCTCCAGCGCGCCGCCGACCTGTTCGACCTGCAGCCCACCGTCACCCTGCACGACCGGACCAGCACGTGCTTCGAGGGCGCGGCGGACCGGCAGCCGCTGGAGGGTAGCGGGGTGACCCATCCCGGGGTCCACGGCCTGCGCACCAGCAGCGTCGGCTGGGACGCCGAGCGGCTGTGGCGCACCTGCGTGATGCGGACCGACCTGGAGGCCGTCTTCCACTCCCTCGGGAGCGAACTGGGACCGCGCCCGATCCACCACCACAAGCCCGCGCGCAGCGCGGGCCACCTGTTCCTGTCGGGGCTCGCCTGCCAGCTGGTCCCGGTGGTCCGGCAGCGCCTGCGGGCGGACGGGGAGACGGCCAGCTGGACGACGCTGCGCCGTCGCCTGGCGGGCCAGCAGCGGGTGACCGCGGTCTTCCGCCAGGCGGACGGACGCATGCTGCACGCGCGCAAGGCGACGCGGGCCGAGTCCTGGCAGCGGGCGATCCACGAGCGGCTGGGCGTGGACGCCTCGCCGGGCGGGGTCCGCAAGCTGGTCGTCCAGCCCAGACGACGAAGGGAACATGCACGGAATGCAGTGCCACACGCCTGATTCCACGACCGCAATGTGCTCATTGCAAATGACCTGTGAAATGGGGTGGCAAACTTGGGCTGACGCTACCATTGCGGCGTTTAGTACACCTTCCGTCACCGCGCCTGCGATACACTAATCACGGTCCGAGACCCCTCCCCCTCGTCACTTCCGGGAGCGCAAGCAACACCGGCTACCAAAGGAATCGCTTGCCACTGACGGTCCGGCGGAGACCATCTGATGGCAGCCGGTCACGACCATACGGTGAGTCGGCATTAGTCTCGGCTCCTGCAGCACCGGGCGGCCCCGACACCCGTTCTGCGGCGAGGACGATTCTGATCTGCGGCGGCGCAAGTCCGCCGCCCTGAAGGGAGGAGCATTGCGATGGTGTCCGCGTGTCCTCGGAGCAATCGTGGACAAGGGGCGCCGAGTAGCGAAACACCATTGAGCCAGAGTGACGTGACTCTCCTGTGGGCGGCAGGAAACATCGGTCGGACCGTAGTGAGGGACGCCGCGGTCTTTGGTTGGAAATGGCGGTGTACGGCTCGACGGGGCCTGACGGTTCCAAGGGCCATCTGCAAGCGTGCGCGGGCAGCATCCAGCTACCGGTCTGCGCCTGCTCGAAGTGTTCCGGCCTCCCCTGGACGGACCCCATTGACGAGGTCAAGATCTCGCCAGCTCGAGCTAGCGATGCACGTCACTGCAGAATGCCAAGTCCCTCCTTGATTCGCACCACCCGGTCGCCAGCCACGTCCTCGAAGGTCTCCGAGTCGCCGGATGGCCAGCGCACACGAATGCGGTCGGCGCTGGCCGCCGAGCCTAGCCCGAAATGGAGACGGAAGTCGTTCTGGGAGTAATAGCTTGATCCGCTCATCACCTCGTCGATCTGAACCAATGACCCAACCGTCACCTCGACACGGGCCCCGATGGCGGACTTGTTGGATTTGGTCCCGATGCACTTGACCATCAACCAATGGTTGTCGTTCCGGCAATCGTTGCGCAGCAATGAGGGAACGTCATCCAGGTTGTTGACCACGATGTCGATGCGACCGTCGTTGTCGAAGTCGCCGAACGCACAGCCGCGACTCACTCTGGGCGTCGTGACCCCTGGTCCAGCCTGCTCGGAGATGTCCTGAAACCGACCGTCGCCCCGGTTTCGGTAGAGGATCTTTCGCTGCTCGTATGTGACGTGGAGCTGGTGACCTGTGATTGCAGGGTACACATGTCCGTTCGCAAGGAAGATGTCCTTTCTACCGTTGTTGTCGAAGTCTAGAAACCCGGCACCGAATCCCAGAAACTTCGTGTTGATCCCGAGACCCGCCTGGAGACTTGCGTCCATGAACGTGCCGTCGCCGTTGTTTTGGTAGAGAGTCGTGACCTGGTCGGAGAAGTTGGTCCTGACGATGTCGAACCAGCCGTCCCCGTTGAAGTCGGCCACGCCAACCCCCATCCCTGCCATCGCTGCGCCGTCCTCGTTGAACGCACATCCCGCAGCCACACCAATTTCGCTGAATGTGCCGTCCCGATTGTTTCGATACAGAAGGCTAGGGGCTGTGTCACACGCCACGTAAATGTCCGGCCAGCCATCGTTGTTGAAATCCGCGGCCACAGCACCCATGCCGTACGATCCGACGGGTCGCCAGTTCGTGTCCCTGAACGACGCATTCGCGGGACCGCGCGGCGTCGAGATTCGCGCACGGTCAGAGACGTCTTCGAACGTTCCGTCACCTCGGTTGCGGTAGAGGAGGTTCGTACCGCCCGCGAAGCCCTGCGGACCGCATGCGACCGGGATCTCCTGGTACCAGCACGAACCCGCCCCGCCGGGCGAAGGGGACGCCCCGGGATCGAACCTCACGTAGTTCGCAACGAAGAGGTCGATCAGACCGTCGCGGTCGAAGTCGAGGAAGCAACAAGCCGCTCCCCAGCGCAGTTCGCTACCAGCAACTCCCGCTTCCACCGACACGTCGCGAAAAGTGCCGTCGCCATTGTTCCTGTACAGGACGTTCCGGCCCCAATAGGTCACGAACAGGTCGTCGAATCCGTCGTTGTCGTAGTCCCCAACACAGCAACCCTGCCCCCATCCCGACTGGAGCAAGCCGGCCTCCCGAGTGACGTCGGTGAATGTGCCGTCCCGGTTGTTGCGGAATAGATAACTCGTCGGCCTCTGGACCTCTGGCGAGGCGTCGAAGGAAGTTCCGTTGACCAGGAAGATGTCGAGCCATCCATCGTTGTCGTAGTCGAAGAAGGCGACTCCGCTGCCCATCTCCTCCAGCAGGAAGTTCTTCTCTTCAGCGCTCCCAAAGATGTTCCGTGCGGACCCTAGTCCGGCCTCTCGCGCGATGTCGGTGAACTGCACCGTCTCGCGGTCTTGGGCGGCCGCCGATGCAGGAATCGCCGCGCCGAACAGCGCTTCCAACACGCGAGAGGCCCGATGCTGACTGTGGAGCGCAACCCTTCGCGCATGCGATGCACCGACACCGCACCCACCAAGTTGGCGCAGAAAGGCGCGGCGATTGCCTTGAGAACCGCCAGTGCGCTGCGCCGCACGTCGAGAATGCATCACCCAAAGAGTAGGGGATTCAGCCGGTGAGTCTCAGGCATCCAGGCTTGGCGGTTGGATGTGGAGCTAGATCTCGGCCGATGAACGGCATGGCGCCGGCTTTCTTCCCGGTTCTCTGACGAGAGCGACTACTAGCGCTCTTGGATCGCCGCTGTGGTGGAGCCATCCGGCGGCGGTTGTCGCTGTCCAGCCACGCACCGGACGTCAAGCGCCTCCTTGCGATCTGACCGCGATGCAGTCCTCCACACCCCTGCGGATGCAAGTGGAACTAGGGATGCCCCTGCCGAATCGTCGTGGGCCAGACGGCGCGAAGCACTCACGTTGCTTGACGGTGGTGTGGTCGCACAGGAGCACCTATAATTCCCTTGCATGCCCTCTGGATGCGGCTAGCAGGGTCCGCTGGCATGCGAAGCGGGGATCCCCAATGCTCGGAAAGTCTCGCTAGGTGTGGCGGGCTGGAATCGAATCTCGCATTCGTGTGGGGAACTGGAGCCTGATGCCAAGCCCCGTGGCTGAAGGTCCGATGTCTTTGGTCCGGATCGCGGCATTCCACAGCCAGGCTGGAACCACCGGGGATCCGAGTCAAGCGAGACTGCTGCTCGTCTTGTTGACCTTGGTCTTGGCTCTAGCTGCACCAGTGGCATGGGCCGCTTCGGACCCCAGCGAGCACCTTCGGCTTTCCGTGCGTCTGATGCAGGAGGGCAAGCTGGATGCTGCCGAGGCGGAAGCTTCGCGTGCACTCGGCGACCCCGCAACCAAGCCGGTCGCCCAAGCCCTGATGGGTTCGATTCGACTCCAGCAGGGCAGGCCCGATGAAGGCGCAAGGCTGCTAGAGAGCGCAATTGCGGCGAATCCAAATTTGGTGGGAGCACGCCTGAACTTGGGGCAGGCCTACGTCCTAAAGGGTGATGACACCCGTGCGGAGGCGATGTTCCGTTCTGTCCACCGACTCGCACCCGACAATTTGGTTGCGCGAGCGGAACTGGCCCGCATGGAAGTCCGGGAGGGGAATCATCGAACGGCCATCGACCTCGTACAACCGATGGAGGATCAGCTACGCGGCTCCCCGGATGGTCTTGTCCTGCTCGCATCCGCCTATGCAGGACTGGGAGACACCGTGGCTGTGCGGAGCCTAACGCAGGACTGGAAGCGAATTGGGCGAGCCAACAGGGACTGGACGATGCGATTCGCACTGGCGATCTCCCAAGGCGGTCAGACGGAAGAGGCGATTCCCATCCTGGAAGCGCTCAAGTCCGATGGCTTGGGTACCTACGAGGTCGCCTTTAACCTTGCAGGCTTCTATCTGATGGAGGGCGAACTGGACAAGGCTACGGAGAACTACGAGCTTGCCGTCAAGTTCAATGACCAATCCGTTCCAGCGTTGCGCCAGGTGGCCAGGATTGCGGTACAGAGAGGTGAGTTCGAGAAGGCTCTTTCGTACCTGATACGAGCGAAGCTCGAGGCACCCGACAATCCCGAGGTTCTGTTCTCTTTCGGGACAGTTGCTCTTCGCCTCGAGCTGGTCGAGGACGCCGCCAAGGCATTGGAAAGATCTTTGGAGCTGAGGCCTGGCCACCGCTCCACTCGGTACTGGCTCGCCACCGCTAGTGGTGCTGCCGGACGGTACGACGAGGCACTGTTTCTCTATCAGGGCCTGCTCGCGGAGCATCCCGAAGACGCGCAGCTTCACTACGCCGTTGGTTCAGTGTTCTACCTGAAGCTGGCCTTTGATGACGCCATACGCCATCTGAAGGAGAGCAGACGCTTGGACCCGAACCAGCTGCTCTCCCCTTACTACCTAGCGATGGTCGCCCAGAAGCAGGGCGAGAACGAGGAGTCCATCCGCAGGTTCAGGGACATCCTGCAAAGATTTCCCGACCACGCGCTCTCCCACGCAGGCCTTGGGCTGTCCCTGTTCAGGGACCGGCAGTACGAGGAAGCGAAGCAAAGCTTCGAGAGGGCAATCCAACTGGACCCCACATCGGCCCAGGCCAGTTACCAGTTGGGACAGCTGCTCGTGAGGATGGGTCTGCGGGACGAGGGCAAGCGACGGCTCGAGATCGCCAGCGGCCTGCGCGAGGAAGAGGAGAAGGCGCAGGTCGTGCTCACTCTGCTGAACCCGCACTAGCCAATGACTGCGAAGCGACACTCAGTCGGCATGCGGGCCCGCACTCCCAATCTTCCGCTTCCATCTGGCAGGCTTCCCTGGTTCAGACGGGCATTGTCCTGGGCTGCCCGAATCTGGATTGCCTTGGTTCTCATGGCATGGTCAATGTCCGCGCAGGACGACGCCAGAGCCCACTACGAAAGTGGGGTGCAGCATCTCGAAGAGGGGCGGTGGGACGAAGCGATCGCTAGTTTCGAGAGAGTGCTCGAGCTGACTCCCGACCAGGTCGAGACTCACATTGCGATTGGCATCGCCCTCAGCAACAAGGACGAGCGCGAACTCGCCCTCGAGGCCTTTCGGAAGGCGAGGCAGCTTCGCCCCGACGGCGTCAGGGCGCGACTCAACTTCGGACTGGCGTTGCGGAACGTGGGTCGCACCGAGGATGCGATCGGCGAACTTGAGGAAGCGGTCCGCTTGGACGCGGACTTCGAACAGGCCAGTCTTGAACTGGCCATGCTGCTTCAGGCCCATGGACGTTGGGATCGATCCATTGAGGTTCTGGAGGAGTTCCTGGAGCGAAACCCGGAGTCCGCCTTTGCCCGCAACTGGCTCGGCGTGGCATTGCAGCAGCAGAAGCGGTTTGGGAGGGCCGTCGAACAGTTCCGCCTTGCCGTCCAATTGCAACCTGACATGGTCCGCGCCCACAACAGCCTTGCGACGATCCTCGCGGAGACTGGCGAAATGGAAGCCGCCGTCGCGGCGTTTCGGTCCGCGCTGGCGTTGCAGCCCGAGAACCCTGAGATTCGCATGAACCTAGGTGTGGCGCTCCGGACGGTGGGCGAGGGAGATGAGGCGGTGAGGCAGTTCCGGGAGGTTCTCGAGCGGAACGGAATGCTCCCCGCAGCGCGACGACTGGGCCCAGCGGCACTTGCCGAAACCCACCACCAAATTGGGCAGACCCTGCGCGGTCGAAATCCAGATGAGGCAGTCCTTGCTTACGAAGAGGCATTGGCTCTGAGTCCCGAGAAGCTGGAGTCGTTCTACGGATTGGGCCAGGCTCTGAAGAGGCTCGCAGCGCGTTCCAAGCTGGGACGCGGCACTGAGGTGACGGAGTCCGACCAGGCGGCGGCAGCTGTTTCTCGGGCCAGAAGCGCCTTGACGAGTGGCGACCTCGAGGCGGCGCTGAGCGACCTCGAATCGACGATTGCGAGTGATCCCAGCTTTGCGCCAGCGCATGCTCTGCTGGGCTATCTCGTTGGTCAGCGAGGTGATCTCGACGGATCGATGATTCACCTTCAGAAGGCCATCGACCTGGACCCGTCGTCTGCCCAGTCGCACTACTACATGGGCCTTGCGCGATGGTATCGGGGGGAGAGAACACAGGCGACGGAGACCCTGGAGGCAGCGTTGCGTCTCGACCCCGCCATGGCGGAGGCTTGCGCATTCCTAGGCATGGCTTACAGGATCCAGGGGCGGACCGACCATGCTCGACGCTTCCTCCAACGAGCGATCGCACTGAACCGCAACTTCCCGGCGCCGTACGTCGATCTCGGGATCGTCTTCCTACAGGACGGCCGCACGAGCTGGGCGCTGGGGCAATTCGAGGCAGCGCTGAACCTTCCGGACTCGGCGGGACTGATTCCGGACCTCGATGTCGCGATCTCCGCACTCCATGACGCACTACGACGCGACCCGGAGGATGCTGACGCGCAGATCGTCCTTGGGCGGCTGCTCGGGGAGTCCGGAGCCGAACCCCAGCGGGTCGCGGATGCATTCCGAGAGGCGATTCGAATCCGTCCCAACGACGCGGAAGCCCTGAACAGCCTTGGGCTCGTCCTAACCCAGACGGACCAGACTCAGGAGGCAATTAGCGCCTACCGCAGGGCGATCAACCACCGCCCCGAATATGCAGAGGCCCGAGCCAACCTGGGAGGAGTGCTGGTCATAGTCGATGTCGACGAAGCCATTCAGGAGCTCGGCAAGGCCCTCGAACTTGATCCTGGACTGGTCAACGCTCACTACAACCTGGCTCGGGCGTACAACCAAAAGTCCGATCGTGCGAATGAGATTCGGCACTTGAACGATGCCGTCTCGATCTCTCCCGGGTTCGCGAAGGCGCACGTCGCGCTTGGCAAGGCCCTTGTGGCGGACCGACGGGTTGACGAGGCCGTCATGCACTTGGAAAAGGCCATCGAGCTGGATCCGAGCCTCGGCGAGGCCCGCTACCAGCTCGGCCTCGCTCTGGTTCGAGCGGGTCGGCGGGAGGAAGGGCAACGAGAACTCGAAGCCAGTCGTCCCCTGATTTCGAGCCAGCAGCAGGGTGAGACGGCGACAGTTCTGATGCGAGAGGCCCAAGGCGAACTGGAGTCTGGCGAAGTCGATCGAGCCATCGACAAGCTGCGACAGGTCGTGGACTTGGCACCCACATTCATCGACGGACTGCTCACGCTTGGCGATGCGCTGGTTCGCCGCGGTGATGGCAGGGATGCCATCACGGTCTTTCGAAGAGCCCTTGAGGTCAAGCCGGACACGGCGGCTGCCTTCATGGGCTTGGGACAGGCTCTGCAGAAGGAAGGACTGCGTCAGGAGGCCGTTTCCGCCTATCGGGACGCGGCTCGACTTCGTCCCTCGTCGGCGGACGTGCACCGTGCGCTGGCGAGAGCGCTCCTAGGCGCGGGAAATGGCGAGGATGCACTGGAGAGCCTTCGCGCCGTTGCGCGTCTCGATCCGGACGACTCTTGGTCGAGGGGCGAGATGGATCGTATTGCGAGCGACCAGCGTAGGCGCCGGCAGGCGGACATGCTGACCACGCTCATCGAGCGGAAGCAGCCGTCACTTGGTTCAATCTCGATTCGACCGTCGGAGCGAGACGATCCCGCGACCATCCGTGCCGTCGAATCGGACATTCGGCTCGGGCAGTTCTCACAGGCCGAGACTCAGCTTCAGCGGTACGTCGCCGACCGTCAGGACTCGTGGTGGGGCTACTACGCTCTGGGCTATGTCCTGCTCGGTCAACAGAAGATCGGCGAAGCGATCGGTGCGCTCGCGAAGTCGCTGCGACTCAACATCAACAACGCAGAAGCACACAAGATTCTGGGCCGGGCACTGATGATCATCGGGCGCTACGACCACGCCCGCGTTGAATTCGAGCAGGCGGCGCGCCTCAAGCCCGACTCCGCTGAGATCCGCTACAACCTCGGAAAGGTATTTTCCGCGCAGGACAACTTTCCGGCAGCTCGGCGCGAGTTCGACCGAGCCCTTGGCATGGACGGTTCCTACATGGAGGCACACAACGCCCTGGGATTCGCCTTGGAGTCGATGCAGCTCGATGCGGAGGCCCAGGCGGCCTACGCAAGGTCAGTTGCGCTGAACGAGGAGCGTCAGGCCGGATTCGTGGCGCCCTACGTAAACCTGGCGGCCTACTTCCTCCGGCTGAACGAGCCATCCCGAGCTCTCGAATACGCCAGAAAAGCCATCTCGATCGATCCGCAGTCGGACCTCGCGCTGTTCCAAGCCGCAAAGGCCTTCCGGGCGCAGAACGAATGGAGCCAGGCGTTAGAGCACCTTGAGCGCGCGATCTCGATCAATGCCCGGGTGTCTCGCTATCACTATGTCTTAGGTCTTGTCTATCGGCGACTGGGTGAAGCGGACAGGAGCCGCAGGGCCTTCGAGGCGTTCGAGAGGCTGGAGAGCGAGGCGGCCGACCTAGAGGCTAAGCGGCGCGCCGCCACCGCCGCAGCGCCGAAGTAGCGAAGGCAAGCCCCCCTTGGCTCGGGTGCACCGAGTGATCCCGAATCGAACTATCAGGAATTCCGTTCACGGATTTGTCTGGAACGTGGCCGGCGAGTCGCGTGGTATGGACGGGGCTTGACCTGTCTCCACGTCAGCGAACCCTCGACTACGTGGTGGTGGTCATCGGAACCTACGTCACCTTCGCCAACTCTAGCCCATGTTTGCCACCCCATTTCATAAGTCGTTTGCAATGAGCACATTGCGGCCGCGGAATCAGGCGTGTGGCACTGCATTCCGTGCATTTTCCTGTGGCGTCTGGGCTGGACGACCAGCTTGCGGACCCCACCGGGCGAGACGTCCACGCCCAGCCGCTCGTGGATCGCCCGCTGCCAGGCCTCGGCCCGCGTCGCCTTGCGCGCGGGCAGCATGCGTCCGTCCGCCTGGCGGAAGACCGCGGTCACCCGCTGCCGACCCTCCAGGCGACGGCGCAGCGTCGTCCAGCGGGCCGTCTCCCCGCCCGCCCGCAGGCGCTGCCGGACCACCGACAGGAACAGGTGGTCCTCGCTGCGCCCGGGCTTGCGGTGGTGGATCGGGCGCGGTCCCAGTGCGCTCCCGAGGGAGCGGAGGACGGCCTCCAGGTCGGTCCGCGTCACGCAGGTGCGCCACAGCCGCTCGGCGTCCCAGCCGACGCTGTGGGCGCGCAGGCCGTGGACGCCGGGATGGGCCGCCCCGCTGCCCTCATCGAGACGCTCGCCCGCTCCTTCTCGGCGCAGGCCAGCACGCGCTGCCCGCCGGCGGTGCCGATGGCCGCCGCCTGGCTCGCGTCGAAGACGCGCCGCCCTCGGCGACGTTGCCGGCCAGGACCCTGGAGCGGCGCACGAAGCCGCTGGCGTCCAGCGTCAGGCCCAGCGTGAGCGGCGGACAGTCGTGGCGCTTCTCCCTGGAATGGCCGCGGCGGGCCCGCGGCTGCCGGTCCACCGCGCCCTCGCAGCAGGTGCTGGTCCGGTCGTGGAGAGTGACGGTGGGCTGCAGGTCGAACAGGCCGATGGCGCGCTGCGGACCGGACAGGCCCAGCTGCTCGAGCAGGGGCGGCAGACGGAGCTGCCGCATGGCCCACACAGCGACGTGCTCGACGCCGGCCTGCACCAGCTGGGCGGCGCTGCGCTGGGCTTCGTCCTCGACCGCCGGGGAGCAGGCCTCGAGCTCGAGGGACCGCTGGGGGGGGGGGGGGGAGCGAGGATGCGCTCGACGCGGGCGCACAGCGCCGGCCCGTCCCCGCGCGGCAGGGCGAAGTGGCGGCCGAGGTTGCGCAGGGTGCGCTGGCGCACCCTGGAGCCGCAGCGGACGGAGCGGACGAGGCGCTGGGTGAAGTGGGGCTTCTGGCCCTTGGCGCGGGGGCGAGTGGGGGTCTGGCGGACGAACAGGCTCCGATGGGAGCAGGCCCTGGGACGGAAGTCAGGAAATTGCAAGCTGCCCTGGCACTGCATTGGGGGCTTCAGGGAGGCCGGCCATTGCAAGCCAACGACTTGCGGCGCAAAACACGCCCAATTCGGCCAAATCGCTACTCGCCTAGTGAACTTGGGCTAGCGTCAGAAGGGGCCCATTCATGGAGGTCGCGCTCACGCAGGTCCGCGGGTGACACGATGCGAAACAAGGAAAGCGGGCTCTCGGAGCCGATCGCTCCGAGAGCCCGCTGGTGAATTCGGATTCCTGTCTTGCTAGAAGTCCACGCGCAGCCCGAATTGGATAGAGCGCGGAATGTTGCACTGCTGGAACACCTGACCGAACACTGAAGCGCTCCAGTTGCTGTTCGGTGCGCAGAAGATCGTCCGGTTGAAGATGTTTCCGAAGTTCGTCTCCCAGCGCAGCTTCCACTGCTCACTCAGCCAGATGTCCTTGAAGATGCTGAGATCCTCCGTGATGTTGGGGAAACCGCGGACCGTGGGATCGTTGATGGGTGAATTCCCGAACTGGAGAGCGCCGGGGTCCGTCCAGCCCGAGCTGGCAAGGTATCGGTCCGCGTTCGGATCAAACCTCCCACTGAGGCTTGTGCGTCCGCCGGAACCGGCGCGATCCGGTCGCTTCTGTGGATTGAACAGAATGCCGCCCATATCGTTCGCCATGAAGACGTTGATCGGTCTCCCCTGGTCATAGCGGAAGATCCCCGAGAAGCTCCAGCCACCGATCAGACGCGCCACTCCCGCCTTCTTGTCCCGCATGAACGGAAGCTGGTACGTCCATGCGACGAACATGCTGTTCGGGATGTCGTCCGAGCTGTACGTCTTGACGTGCTGGTCGATCGGACTCTGGCGCCTCGCGTTCCTCCCATCGCTGCCCTGACCACTCTCAGCTCCTGTGCCCTGCAAGCGGGAGTACGTGTACGAAGCACGGAACTGCAGTCCGTTGCCGAATCGCTTGTCCAGCTTTAGCTGCATCGAATGGTAGATGCTGCTACCCGTCGGCACGCTTCGCCAGCGGATGGACTGGATGTGCGGGTAGGGACGCAGCGCCTGAGCGACGTTTCCAGCGAAACCAGGAAACGGAGCCCCGATGCCCGCCGCGCGTGCTGTCTGGGAGTTGATGTCCGAATTCAGAACTGCCGCCCCGTACTGAAGGATGTCCGGGTGGTTCATGTTGTTCAGCAGGCCCATCGACGTTGGATGGTTCGTCAGCCGAGTCCCGCGATTGCCGATGTAGGACACATCGAGCACCATGTTGTCGCTGAGCTGGCGCTGGTACGTGGTGGACCAGTTCTGGAACCGCGGCAGCGTCAAGTCGTCTTCAGCGACCGCGATGGGCGCCTGATTCAGCGAAACGGTCGGATCGACGAAGGGAGGGAGGATGATGAGGTCCGACGGAATGCCGTCGTCCCAGTGGTACGTGGCCGTCAGGCCACCGTTCGTGTTGTTGGCTGCTGGGAAGTTCTCGAACCCCAGGATCGGCAGTCCCGTGAACTGGCTGTGCGCGACGCCGGAATAGTAGATGCCGTATCCGCCGCGAATGACTGTCTTGTCCCCCATCCGGTACGCGAATCCGAATCGCGGGCCCCATGCGTCCCTCGGTGGGTTCTGGAACTTCCGGGAACCGGTCCGTCCCGGCCCGGTGCCTGCGAACAGCTGGGCGCCGAGGAGACCCCCGGCCCCCGGGTTCGGCGTATTGAGGTCGAACGTCGAGTACATGTCTCTGGCCTCGATCCTGGACGTCTGATAGTCCCAGCGGAGGCCGAAGGTCAGGGTCAGGTTGTTGGTGACCTTGCTGTCGATGTTGACCCAAGGCGCGATATACCGCTCGTAGAACGTGGGCTCGGCCGGAATGTGGAACGTGCCGTTGTGGACCTGGCCCAGCATGAAGGAGGCGTACGGATCGCCTGTCGTAGGCAGGTTGTTGCCCATGGAGTCGTATCCACCGGTCTGGAGCCGGTTGAAGTTGAAGTTCCCGCCGGGCGAGGCGCCCCATTGCCGGAACGGATACTGATGGTGTCGGAACTCGATGCCAATCTTGATCGTGTTCCGCCCCTTGATCCAAGTCAGATCGTTCGAGAACTGGTAGCGGTTGTTGGTGTTGAATCCGGGTCCGCCCTGTCGGCCACCCCAGGGGTTGCCCAGGCCGGAATAGGGGGTGTTGCCGGAGAAGCTGATCGAAGGCACGCCGGTGCCTCCCTGCGTAAGACCTCCGCGGTTGGGCCCCCAAAGCCTCTCAGGCCACTGGGTGTTGGCCGAAAGCGAGTAGCCACCCATGTACCACCGGTCATACGCCAGGGTCGTGTGGTTGATCAGATTGTTCGAAATGATGTAGTCGAACTGCTGGTGCAGATGGTGGGTCGCGATCGTCTGCTGGAATCCCTGTCCGATGTAGTTCGAGTTCTGCGAGAAGTCCGACCAGGAGTTGGCCGTACATCCACCGACGCCGCCACAGCGACGGATCGCGGGACGGTCGTTCTCGAAGTAGCTGGTGGTCGAACGGAAGTTGTCCGTGAACGCATGGTCGACGCGGAAGAGGACAGTCTGGATGTCGAACGCCCAGGTCTGGTCGCCGGATCCACCATGAACGTTGAAGGCAAGGCCATCGCGGTCCGGCGAAACCATCGCATCCGTGATCTGCTGTGCGGCTGAACTCCGGAGCGGATGCGCGGCCGGGATGATATTCCCCTGGAAGGGGTCGCGCGTCGGTACACCGTTCTCGCTGCGGGTGGAGTTGGGATCGAAGATCGCACCGCCCATGATCGACCGACCCAGCGCGTCTGTCGCCACCTGCTCTCCGGTCAGCAGCTGGCTGAAGTCCCCTCGCTTGAACGCGTCGATGGGGGTTGTGTTGGCGAAGCTGGGCAGGGTTCCGGAGCGGAAGTCGTAGATGTCCCAATTGAGGAAGAAGAATGTGCGGTTGCGACCGTCGTAGACCTTCGGGACGTAAACCGGACCGCCAATCGAACCGCCGTAGTTGTTCTTCCGGTCCTTTGGACGAAAGGTTCCGAAGAATCCGCTGGCGTTCAGCGCCTCGTTCGAGAAGTACTCGTACAACGAGCCGTGCAGCTGGTTGGTGCCGGATTTGCTGGTGTACTCGATGAATCCCCCGCTGGTGTGGCCATACTGTGCGGAGTAGGTGGTGTTGATCACCTTCATCTCCCGAATGCCTTCGATGGGGACTGCGCTCTCGTGCGTCTGCTGGTGGCCCTCCGCGAATCCAAAGGCGGCGCCGTCGAAGAAGTTCTCCGTCGCCATGGTCTGGCCACCGTTGATGCGGGAGTTGAACTGGCTCCCCTTGAACATGGGATCGCCGTTCGGAGCCATCGGCGTATAGCCGGGCTGCAACAGCAGGAGCGACTCCGCGAGGCGGATGTCGGCCCCCATCACGACTGGAAGGTCCTCGTAGTACTTCTCGTCGACGGTGTGCGTGAGGTCGCCCTGCTGAGTGCTCAGCATCTCCGAGGCAGCGATCACCTCCACGGTCTCGGCGACGTCGCCGAGCTCCATGATGGCGTCCTGGCGGAAGACTTGTCCGCCGGTCAGCAGGATCCCACTGCGCTGGAAGGTCTTGAAGCCCTCGCTCTCGACGCGGACTGTATAGACTCCGAGAACCAAGGGCGGGGAGTTGTACGCTCCGGCCGAGTTGGACTCGAGGTCGGTCGCGACGCCCGTGCTTTCGTCGAGCAGTGAGACGGATGCACCTGGAATCAGTGCTCCGGTTGGATCCATCACGACGCCCGTGATGATGGCTCGATCCGCTCTCTGTGCTGCCAGAGGCGCGGCTGACGCCAAGGCCAGGCAGACGATCATCCACCCAACCAGCCACTTGTGCTTGCTGTTGACTATCAATACGGTCCTTTCTGATCTATGGCTCGCGGCATCGGAGGCAAACCCATTGGGGGGGGGGGGGCAAGTTTGCAAAATCTTTGTAATGCCTAGTCCATAGAACCACAACTCTACTGAACTGCAACCAAGCAGTCAACAGGATTCTGCGGGGTCCTGCGACACCGACATCGCGGTCGGGCGCCGCGTGAACGTGCGTGAGTGACGCCCAGGCCCATCGCCCATGGGCAGGGGCCGAAATGCGTAACGAGGGCGCAACGCGCCCTGGACCAACCAGCTTCGATGACGGTGGCGGAGCCCACGGGCGATCCAGTCTCTACTTCCACGTCACTTCCATCGCAAAGAAGTGGTCGAACACTTCGCGGTTCGGATGATTCGCGTCGTTCGTCTCGGGGCTCCGGATATAGAAGTCGAGCTGCTGCAAGGCGGGATTGACGGCTCCGGCCGCCGTTCTCTTGCCATCCAGCGGGTAATTGGCGACGAGGTCGCGACTGCGCATGCCCTGGGTCACCATGAAGTGAATTTCGTAGTTCTCGTACAGCGACTCGCCGTTCAAGGTGGCTGACCCCATCCCCCAGCCCGCCACATAGAGCAGACTCTTGGGCCAGTTCGCGTCACCGCAGCCGGAGTCGCCATGCTCGAAGAGATAGGCGGCAATACCGCCGTCCTGGCAGGGCGAGAACTCCTTGATTTCCTCCAGTTGGATGACGTACGGGCCTTCGGGCAGTTCGAGCTCGGCCCGGAACGTACCCGTGTTCTCGATTTCGTCAACGTCGATCTCGGCCGTGCCTCCGACAGGTCGGAGATTCGCGCCGTCGTTGCCCATGTGGTCCCAAGGACTGTCGTCGTTCAGAGTTCCGGCCTGGTAGATCCGGCCCCCTGAGATTACGAACTTGCCGTCGTAGAGATCGTGCTGGTCAGGCGAGTACAGGCCCATTCCCGTACCCGGCTGCGTCCTGGGGCCCTTCTCGGGCTCGGCTGCGGTTGGCTGGCTCCCGGACTCCGTAGGGCCGCAGCCAGCGGCGAGGAGGAGCGTCAGCGACGCAAGCGCCAGAACGATCCTCGAGCTTCCCTTCCGCTGGATCGACATGCCGAGAAGGCTAGCACAGGGAACGCGATAGCGAGTCTGTTCAGTGTGCGTTCCACGACGGGCGGCGAACACTCGCTTTGGCTACGATCCGCGAGTCCTTTCCCACTCGGGGGACGGGGACGGCGGCCCGAGATCCATCCAACACCGACCGTGGCAGCCTAAGCCACGAGCTGAGTGGCCACACGTGACGTGACGCCTTCAACGATCCCTTGTAGCCACAGATCCGTGGCTTCCACTCCGACATCGGTGCCAGCAAGGGCCTCCAAGTGGCCACATCCATCCCGCCTAAATTCGGCATACGTCTCGACAAATGGTGCCGGCGGCGATGCGGCACGGGGCCCAGAGTCGAGCGTCGCCTTGACCAGATCCCATCGCGCCGAGATGCGGCGGTGATCGCGGACTGAGGGGTTGTCGTCTGGGCGGCCCGCCTGCTTCAAGAGCCTCAACGATTCGGGAAGTCTTCCAACGATCCGATCGAGACGCTTGATTCGCTCCTGGATGTGTGCCCTGATCTGCCTCCTGGCCGCCTCGTAGAACGCTCGCTCTCGGTCTGTCGCATGCGGTAGCCGTACCTGTTCGTACCAGGCGTCGGTTGCATGCAGCGTGCCGATGAGCTTCGCGGTCACAGTGAAGCGCGGAACAAGGCGGGAATAGATTCTGGGATCGGAGACCGCTCTCGAGACTTTGGGTGGGGGCGAAGACACGAGCATGTTGCCACCAACATCGCGACGGATGACCGACGCTGCCGCGAGGACGCTACCGAACCCAATGCTGAGGGGTCCCACGAGGGAGCAGTGCCCCCCTACAAACACGGGCTTGGAACGCATCAGCACGCCGCGAATCCCGCCGAAGAGGCTTCCCCACTTGTCGCCCCGAGGGTCGAAATTGAAGTGGACGGCCGCCGACCCGATCTCCGAGTGGTCACGTCGCGATGTGCCGCCGTTCATGTAGAGGTCGCAGAAGTTGAGGAGCGAGCCGCCGACGCAGCAGGAACCAAGGAACGTGTTCTTGAGGGCCACGGTATGGGCCACTTCGGCCTGCTCTTCGAGGAGCGTCCCTGGACGGATCTCCGCGAATCCGCGGACCTTGGCGCCTTCCAGGAACGTTGCTCCCTGGTAGAGCCCTGAACCCAGTTCGACGTTCTCGCCGATCTGGCAGTCCTTTATCTCTGCGTGGCCGGACGTGCCAAGGATTGCGCCCCTGGCAACGCGTGTAGCTGGTCCCGACAGCGTTGCGTGGCGAATGACGGCTCCCGCTTCGATGGCATCTAGGTCGACATCCTCCTCGACATACACGCGCTCGGGACCCCAAGCGTCGACCCCCCGCCTGCGGAGTGCCTCGAGCCGGGATCGGTTCCCGGCCTCGTCGTATGCCATCAGTTCCTGTAACTCCCTAGATGTGTTCGATGTGCTGCGCCATCGGCCCCGCTTGCACCCTTCGAAGATCCTGTAATTCGACACTGGTCGTGCGACCGTGGGAAGATCGGCGTGCCACTCCAGCGCACCTTCGTCCGCGCACCCAGTCCCGGGAGGGCCAGCCACAACCCATGGCGAACGGCGATGTATCGGTGTCCGTCGCGCCGACGGCCAGGGTGGCACCGTCCGCGGTTCTGGGCCCAGGCGTGTCGATTGGGGAGTACTCGATCATCGAGGACGATGTCGAAATCGGCGCAGGCACCCGTGTCGGCCCACACGTCCTCGTAGGGCGCTGGACGACATTGGGGAAGGACAACGAACTCTCGTTTGGGGTAGCGCTCGGCACGGACCCACTGGACAAGTCGTTCGGCGGCGCCCGCTCGTACCTGCATATCGGCGACGGCAACAGGATCCGAGAGCACTTCACCATCTCGCGCGGCACGGAGCCAGAGTCGGAGACGGTGGTCGGAGACGGGAATTTCATTATGACCGCGGGCCACATAGCTCACAACTGTCGAATCGGCAATGAGACCGTCATCGCCAGCGGTGTGTTGGTCGCGGGGTACGTCTCGGTCGAGGATCGGGCATTCGTTTCGGGGAACAACGCCGTGCACCAGTACGTGCGGATCGGCGAACTGGCCATGGTCGGAGGCATGACCCGAGTCAACCAGGACGTGACACCGTATCTGATGCACGCTGGACCGACGATGGCGGTGCACGGATTGAATCTTGTTGGACTGAAGCGGGCTGGTCTCGACGCAGACGAGATCGACCAGATCCGCCAGGCCTATAGAGTGTTGTTTCGATCGTCACTGACGCTTGAGAAGGCACTGGCGAAGGTCGAACAGGAACTGGAAGGGCCCCACGTGCGGCACATGGTTGACTTCATCCGCTCTTCGAAGCGCGGGGTCTGCCGCCGCAAGGGCAGAGAGTCAGGGGAATGCTGATGTACAACGGAATCGAGCACACCGCAATCGCAACGAAGGATCCGGAGGCGCTGGCCAGCTGGTACGAGCGCAACCTAGAGATGCCCATCGTGCACCGCTATGCAGGCAATGTATTCGTCCGTGCCAACGACGGCTCGATGCTTGAACTAATCCCCTCCGAAGGGGACACAGTTCACTGCGAGATGCGAACGCCCGGCATCCGCCACTTGGCCATCAAGGTCGACGACTTTGACGAAGGGGTCAAGGACATCGAGTCGAAGGGCATTGCGATCATCCAGTTCGTGGAGCACGGCGGCAACCGCCTCGCGTTCTTCCTGGATCCCGAAGGCAACATTCTCCACCTGATTCATCGCGATCAAGCGATCTAGGCCCACCCGGGCTGGGGCGCTCGGTGCGGTATTCTTGCGGCCGTGAAGCACCTCTGGGCCCTGGTTGCTGTTCTGGTCGGCTGCGCCGCAGCGCCTCCCGAGGCGCGCTACACGGTCGAGTCGGCCGAAACTGCCGACGGAACGGCGACCAAACTAGTCATCCTTAGGGACGAAATCGGTGGCTTCGAAGCTGCCATTGCGCCGTCGAAGGGTGGGGAACTGAGCGGCCTGCGCGTTCGCCATGGCGGCGAGTGGATCGAGACCCTCCAACTGGCTCGCGACTACTCGCCTCGAGAGGGCTTCGCAGGCAAGGGGCCAATCCTCTGGCCAGCGACGGGACGCAACTTCCCGGCGGACTTGGTGGAGCGCCAGGAGGCCGGCGATGTGTTCAATGCCGGCGCCTACGAGTATGGTGGGGTGCGTCGCAACATGCCGATTCACGGATTCGCGCGCGACATGCCGTGGACCGTCGGCGAGATCCGCGCCGAAGAAGACGAGGCAAGCGTTTCGCTGAGTCTTTCGGACAGCCCTGAGACCCGGGCACTGTACCCCTTCGGGTTCGTCTTCGCCGTGGAGTACGTCGTGCGGGGCGGAGCTCTGGAGATGCTGCACATCGTGCGTGCGGCCGACGACAACGCAGAGCCGATGTTCTTCTCAATCGGCAACCACATCACGTTTTTGACCCCTCTAATAGAGGGCAGCGATCCGGATGCAATGGTGCTCCGCAGTCCATCGAGCATGGAGTTGCTCAAGACGTCGTACGGCATTCCTACGGGCGAATCGCGTTCACTCTCGTATGCCGATGGATTCGCACTGGGTGAGTACCCTCCGCTCACGGCCACTTCGCTGACCGGCTACCCGCCTGACCAGGATCCTTGGATCGAGTACATCGACCCGGCGGGGCTGACCATGCGTATCTCGCACCGCGCCAGCCAGATCCCCGATCCGCCGGTAATCCTTTTCAACGTGTGGGGCGATGTTCGCGCCGGATTCTTCAGCCCGGAACCGTGGGTCGGCCTACAGAACTCGCTGGTGCAGCGGCAGGGTTTGATCTATCTCGATCCCGGGACCCAGTTCACGTGGGACGTGCGGGTTTCGCACAGCGCCACGGACCCCTCTTAACGCCATCTTTTTCAGAGCCTTGGAAAAGGTCGCGAGCGTCCCTCAGGCGGATTCTCCAGAGGTCCTGCGGGAGGTTGCCCCGTAGTCGGTGAGGCCGAGCTCGTCCCTGTGGGCGCCCAGTAGACCTCCAGATCAGGCCTATCTGCGATCCAAGCCTCCGCTCGAGTCCGCCCCATCGCCACGAGGGCTGTCGCCACCGCATCGGCTCGTGTCGCGCAGTCCGCGACGACAGTGACCGCAGTTGTCGGGTCCGCGCAGGCATCTGGGCCGGTCGCGAGTATGTGCGAGCATCGCCTGCCTCCGTCGTCGTACGCCCGTTCGCGTCCGCCTGAAGTCGAGACGCCACGGTTTCGCACACCTAGCGTTCCTTCGATCGATCCACGGACGCCCGTTCCATCAAGAGCGACGGTCCACGCATGCTTGCTGGGAGGAGGGTCCCCAACGGCGATGTCACCTGCAACTGCAACGACAGCGTGCGTCACGCCTTGCTCGCGAAGAATGCGCAGAGCCGCATCCGCGATATACCCCTTCGCGATGCCGCCGAGATCCAGTCGTACGTCTTGGCGGGTGATCTGAACGCCGCGAGTTGCGGCATCGATCTTCAATACGTCGCTTGGTCTGTGCCGCGCTGCCTCGGCGCGCACTGCCGGAGGCTCGCCCTCCAGCGTGGGAAGAGTCCATTGCCCCAAGGTTGGGTTAAACTCGCCGTTGGTCTCGGCTGCGATCTGGAGCGATTGAGACAGGACGCTGAATAGATCCTTCGATACCGGGACCAACCCTCGGCGTGCCTCGACCTCAACCCTTCTGATCTCCGACTTCGCGCGGTAGCTCGAGAACGATTGCTCTAGCGCCGCAACGCGGTCGAACACATCGCGGAACAGGGCCGCGGGATCCACATCTTGCGGAACGTACGCTTCGATCCGTACGACCGTGCCGACATGCGGCTCCTCCGCCGTAAGGTGCCGCAACCTCTCGACGTTGGGGTGTGTGTTGGCGCCTAGGACAGCGACGGCGAGGAACGCTGAGACCGCCGCCGAGCTACTTGCGGCCAGTCGCCGAGTTCCAGTAGGCATACATCTCCTCGGCGGACGGGAGTCGAACGGAGCGTACCAGCCGGAATCCCAGCCACGGTGCATCCGTGTGGTACCAGATGCTTTTGGGGAGCTGCGGATCCTGAACCTTCCAGTCGTCGGTTGATGCCCGTCGAGCGCCACACCGGAGCGACGCGGGAGTATCCAACCAGGAACCTCCGCGCACCACTCGCGGGTAGAGACGCTCTGCACGAGCCCAGGGTGAGATCAGCACCGCCTCTGCTGATGGATAGGTCTCGTCGTAGCGGTCGAGGGTCCACTCCCAGACGTTCCCGTGCATGTCGTGGAGGCCCCAGTCATTGGGTGCCATAGCTCCCAGTTCCTTGTACTGGTAGCCGCTGTTGCCGCCGAACCACCCATGCTGTGCGAGAGCGGACGGATCATTCCCGAACGAGTACGCCGTCTCGGTGCCCGCCCTGCACGCGTACTCCCATTCGGCCTCGGTGGGCAGTCGATAGAACCGCCCCGTCTTGGCGCTCAGCCACTGGGCGTACTTGCTGGCTGCGTGCTGCGTCATGCTGATCGCGGGGTACCCGCTGATTCCCATGCCAAAGCTCATCTCGACATAGGGGGGCGTTGGACTGGACACCGCCGCTGCGGTCCCGTCGGGATCGATGTAGGTGTCGGCCTCGCGCAGCATGAACGGTCGGAACGCATCCCAGCCGACCTCGTGAGCGCTCATCCAGAACGCTTCGAGCTGGACGCGGCGCTGTGGTCCCTCGTCCGCGTTGCGCCCTTCTTCGTCGGGTGGGGTGCCCATCAGGAACTCCCCTTCGGGAATGGGCATCATTTGCAGGGCTACGTTGGTGGTTGGCACGGCTTCGTCGTAGGCCGAGCCCGGCTCGACGCTGTCCGCACCCCGGGACGCTATGCGAGCTCTGATTGTGCGGACCAGCTCCAGTTCCTCGGCATTCGTGATTTCGGTTGTGACGGGGTCCGGTGGCATCAGCGAACCGGTCCACGGCGCCCCTTGCTCGATCCACGTCCTGACTGCGGCCATGAGATCGGCCGAGACGCGGGGGCCTGCTGGAGGCATCGCTCCCGGCTCCCCCTCTGCGAGCGCCATGCGTGCCAGCAGCGGACTTCCGTCAGGGTCTTCCGCGACGATCGCCGGCCCCCCTGCGCCTCCGCGGCTCGCTGCCTCGGCAGTCTCGATGCTGAGTCCGCCGAGCGGGTTGGCGTCGCTGTGGCACGACAGGCACTGCTCCTCCAGCAGTGGTCGGATCACTTCGTCGAAGTCCTGCCCGCCAGCCGACACAGTGAGGATCAGGAAGGCGACGCCGGCCGGGCGCATGGCTAGACGAATTCTGTTTTGCCGGGGCGCGCCAGCGGTGGAACGTCCAGCGCCATGTTCCAGCGGAGGTTGTCCGGGAAGCGCTTCTCCTTGGATTGCATCGCCTGGTCCCAGGTGATCTGCTGGCCGGTATAGGCGGCCATCCTGCCCATCATGGCCAGCATGGTGCTCGCCGACATCCAGTCGCCGTCATTGACGGGCTCGTCGCGACGGATGGCGCGGAAGAGCACGTCATGCTCCTCCTGATACATGTTGTTCGTCGGGCCGGTGTAGACCCACGGGGTCTCGCCTTCGATGCGCGGCATGATGCCGCGGCCTATCGTCAGTTTGCCCTTGGTGCCGAGGATGTAGTCTGCGTTCTCGCGGTACGCGCCGGCGATCTGGCGGCAGCCCAGAAACGCACGCACTCCCTTCGGATAGAAGTAGTTGACTTCGAAGTGGTCGAAGATATTGCCGTCGTGGGCCGGAATCTGGCGGCCCCCCACGGCGACGCAGCTCTCCGGGGGCTTGTCGCCCATCGCCCAGGCGATCTTGTCGGCGCTGTGCACGGCCTGCTCGACAAGGCCGTCCCCGCAGAGCCACACGAAGTTGTACCAGTTGCGGATCTGCCACTCCACGTCGCTCATGCCGAGCGGCCGCTCGTAGGACGGCGGCATCGGCTTAACGGGACTGGTGTAGAAGGTGGCGTAGTAGGCAACGACGTCGCCGATGCCGCCGGAGTGGACCTGCTCCATTGCCGCCCGGACCATGCTGTTGTAGCGCCAGCAAAACCCCGAGACCAGCGAGAGATTCTTGGTCTGAGCCAGCTTCGCGGTCTCCATGACCGAGCGCAAGCCCGGTGCGTCGATGGCCATCGGTTTCTCGCAGAACACGTGCTTGCCGGCGTCGATGGCGGCCTTGATGTGAGTGGGCCGGAACCCTGGAGGTGTCGCCAGCAGCACCACGTCGACGCCGCTGTCAATCAGCTCCTGATACGCATCGAGGCCTAGGAACTGCCGCTTCTTCGGCACTTGCACCTTGTTGGCGGCCGGATGCTGTTCGCGGACGGCCTCAAGGGACCTGTCCACCCGCTCTTGGTCGACATCCGCGACCGCTGTCAGTACGGTGTAGTCGTCTGCCTGCAGGGCTTGAGCAGCCGCGCCCGTGCCGCGTCCGCCACAGCCGACGAGGCCCACCTTGATCTCCTGACTTGCCTGCGCTCCCCGCAGGATGCCGGCACCGGCCGCAGCCGTTGCTGCACTGCTCTGTAGAAACCCTCTGCGAGAGGGCCGGGCACCACGTTGCGTGGATTGGTCTGGCATCGGTCTGTGGACTCCTATTGGCATTGTCACGCATGGCCCGGAAAACCAGTGATTTCCGTCTCTTGCGTTGCTCGCAAAGCGCACGTAACGGAATGCACCTGCGAGCCGTAGTATGAAGGCAGTGTCGCTGACGACCTCTGCCGGAAAGCATCGGATCGTCATGATCGCGCTAGTGGGCTGCCTGGTTGGAGGCCAGGCCCTGAGCGGTCAGCAGACTGATGCAGCCGCGGACAAGGAGGCCGCCCTCGAGCTGGTGAACTTGGATCTGCTGGATAGCCGGGGCGGGTACGCGATTCCCCGCGAGAGCGAGTTCCTCCCGGGCGAAACCGTCAACACGTTCTTTCAGATTCAGAACTACAAGGTCGGACTCGACTACCGCATTCATCTGCGCTACCAGATTGAGGCTTTCGATCCGGACGGACGCCGGTTCCACCCCAGCGAGGGTGGGGAGTTCGCCGTGGAACTCGCTCCGCAGGACGAGAATTGGAGACCGTCCGTCCACTACACGCCCCGGTTGCCGACGCATGCCGTCGGTGGCGAGTATGCCGTCCACATTGAGGTCAACGACTTGCTCGCCAACACGACGGTGCGGGCCAAGCTGCCGATCAACGTTGACGCGCAGCGTGTCGAATCCAACGGAGAGTTCCTGATCCGCAATCTGCAGATCTTCCGCGGAGCCGATACCGAACCGCTCGATAGGGCCGTCTTCATGCCGGGCGAGAGCATCCGGGCGGCGTTCATGATCACCGGATACGCCTTTGATGGTGGAAGCGACTACGATGTCGAGTCGTCCGCATGGGTACTCGACGGAGATGGCGAGCGCATGTTCTCGATCGAGGCAGAATCCGTGCGCCACGACGACCTTGTGCCCGTCTACCACAGTCGCCGCCGGGTCGACGCCGCATCGCCGTTCGGCTCAGGAAGTCGTGATGTGCAAGGGCTGGGTGTGGCTGTCCTCAAGGACGCGCTTCCAGCAATGCAGCTGCGTGCCCTGTCGGACGAACTGGATTACCCGCGCCTCTGGCTGCCGGCGCGCTTGACGCTGGAACTCGACCCGACGATCCCGTCGGGACAGTACACGCTGGTGCTCGACCTGCGCGACAACGTCGGCAAGGCGCAGACGCAGAGGCAGGTGGAGCTCATCGTTCGCTAGCGGCACTGGGATTGGCCGGCCCGGTCAACCGGCTCGGCTACAATCGCGTTGTGTCCCTCACCGAATCCACGATGTTGCCGCTCGGCACGGCCGCACCGGACTTTTCCCTGACCGACGCGGTCTCAAACTCCGCCGTTTCCCTGGCGGATGTCTCGGAGGGGCGCTCCGCGACGCTTGTGATGTTCATCTGTGCGCACTGTCCGTTCGTGATCCACGTCGAGGAGGAACTCGCGAGGATCGGCTTGGACTACGCCTCGAACGGCTTGGGAATCGTCGCGATCTCCTCCAACAGCGTGGTCAGCCACCCGCAGGACGCACCGGACAAGCTGAAGGCGCAGGCGCAGCGCCTCGGGTTCTCGTTCCCCTATCTCTACGACGAGTCGCAGGAAGTCGCCAAGGCCTACACCGCGGCCTGCACGCCGGACTTCTTTCTCTTCGACGGCTCTGCGAGCCTCGCCTACCGCGGACGCCTCGACGGAAGCCGACCAGGCAATGGCGTCCCAGTCGACGGCCGGGATCTGCGCGCGGCGATCGACACCGCTCTGGCCGGTGGCGACATGACCTCGGATCAGCTGCCGAGCGCCGGCTGCAACATCAAGTGGGCGCCAGACAACGAGCCGGGCTATTTCGGCTAGTCGCTCGTCCGAAGCCAGCGGACACACTCCCTCCACTGCAGCGCCCGAGGGCACTGCGGGTGGGCCTACGAGCCCGAGTCCGAATGGGCGTGTATGCGGTGAGCTGGGCCTACGCCGCGCGTGGGTACCTATTGCGGTCGAATGCGACGCCAGAGCAGTCAATCTCGTCCTGGCAGTGCACGCACAGCGTGGTCCACGGAATCGCCGCGAGCCGATTCGGGTTGATGTCCCGCCCGCACTCCTGACAGATACCGTACTCGTCAACATCGAGCAGCTTCAGCGCAGTCTCTACCGCTTTGCGCGTTTCCCAGTCGTTGTTGATCACACTGATCGTGAGATCGAGCTCAAACCGGTTCTGCACCTGATCCATCGGATCATTGCAGCGCTCGCGGACTAGCTCGTCCCTGTTGTCGCGGCGTGTGAGGTCGTCAAGCTTCGCCAGCAGCTGCTGGCGCACCGAGTCCTTGCTCTCTGTAATCGTCATCTCTGTTTTCTCCGAGGGGCCTATGCCCGTGTGGTCTTGCTGACAATCGCCGACCTCCTCAACGGGTCGGCACATTCTGTGGTTCGTTCAACCCAACCGTTACAGCATAGACGGAAACCACTGGGGAGTGGTTGCAGTTTTTTAAAGACTTTTTTTCGAAATGGCCGTATTTCGTGTAGGAATGCCCATTAGGCGCCCGAGACGATCTCAGACGCCCTCCTTAGGACGCCCATGAGCATGTCCCGCGTGAGGCGTCCGGTCTGGGTGTTCTGGCGACTAGGATGATAGCAGCAAAGGATTGGCGGACCCCGTCGGCAAGCGTGTACAGCGCACCGTGCGCGAACGGCAGGTCCCTGCGAAGAAACGAAGCTCCTTGATCCGGCGGACGGCTAGGTGCGCGTCCATGGCGAGTCGACCCAAGGTTAGGCTGTATTTGCTTTTTGCTTATTTCTATGATAGATTTAATTTGCAAAACGTGTGCATTGGGGTGCCAGGGAGGCGAACAGGCAGGCCCGCGGGGAGGGCTGGCTGGCCAGACGATCTCCTGATGCCAGCGCAGATGGTCGCCCAGGCACTTGGTCGCCACGCCGTGGAACGGCAGCAGGAACTGCTTCAGCTGCCGGTGGCGCTGGTTGACCGTCTGGATGGGGTGGCTGCCGCGCAGGCGCTGCCCGGGCGGCCTGTCCCGCCGTCCGTCACCAGCACGGCGTCGGACGCCCGCAGCGGCTCCAGCGCCGCCTGCAGGTTCGTCTGGCTGGCCGTCTCCAGCACCACGCCCGCCGTCCCGCCCCCGCGGGCCGTGGCCACCAGCACCGGCACCTGCTCCCGCGACAGGCCGCAAGCCGCGCCGGCCCCCCGCGCTGGCGCGGCTTGCGGTCCAGGCTCCACTCCCCCTTGCGGCTGTGCCGGAAGCACGTCTCGTCGGCCTCCACCAGTCCGGCCAGCGGCCCGCCCGGCTCCCCCGCCTGCGCCACGCAGCGGTGCCGCCAGCGGCACGCCGTCGACGGCGCCACCCCGCAGCGCTCGGCGGCCTTGCGAACCGACTCGCGGGCCACCAGCGCTCGCCCGCAGGCCCGCCAGCGCCCGCGGTGGCGCAGCCCGGCCAGCGGTGTCCCGGTCAGCGCGTGGAACGTCCGCCGGCAGGCGTAGCGGCGCAGCCGGTGCGCGCAGCCGCGCCGGACAGCCCCGCCGGCTCCGCAGCGCGGGCAGCGCCGTCTCGCGTCGAAGCGCAGCTCGATCGCGGCCCGGGAGGCCGCCTCGTCCCCCTGCTCCTGGGCGACCTGCTGCAGCCGCTCGCGCTGGGCCGCCGTCAGTTGCTCCACTCCAGCCAGCCAGCGCTGGAACTCTTCGTTGGTCATGGGCTCCAAGTCCTTGATTTGAAAAATATTATATCATATTGAAATCAAAATACAAACATTTAACGAATTTAGCCTTTCCTTTCGTCGTCTGGGCTAGACGACGAAAGGAAAATGCACGGAATGCAGTGCCACACGCCTGATTCCACGACCGCAATGTGCTCATTGCAAACGACTTATGAAATTGGGTGGCAAACTTGGGCTAAGGAGTTTCTCGGACAGCGACTACGAACGTCTCGTCTAGGGCATTGCTCGCAACATATCGCTTGGCTCCGGAACTGAGCCCACGGCAGCCGGCGCCATCCGCGTCACTCCGAAAACGTTTACCGAAGCATCCAATCTGCTCGCACAGCATAAGGATCCAGAACGCTCTCAGTTCTTCAAGACGCTCAGGCTCCTGATCGAATACAGCACAGAAGGCGTGGTAGCCAGCGCGGGCGCTTCTGGCACCTCAGCGTTCCCGCGGCTCGGACTCACGGACGCTGCCCACCGGCGTTGAGTGCCAGCAACTCGCGCAGAACCCCTTCGTCGGAGATGTCCGCGGACCAACCGTACGCGGCGGCCACGGCCGCGTCAAGAGCCTCGTGCGCATCAGCGAGCCACTGCGGGCGGGCGTTGTAGAGGTTCGTCAGCGTGCGCTTCCTGAGCGCCTTCGCCGCGTCCTCGTCCCGGGGAACGGGCCGCTTCGGGTATCCAGGAACCGGCTCGTCGACCCACTCGACCCATTCCGGCGGATTCAGCCAGCGGTCGCGCAACGCGACGAGCCGGCGGGCGGCCTCGGCGATGGCGGCGGCGCGCGGGTCCTCGGCGTAGTCGCTGGCGGGCACGTTCGGGGACAGACCGTCGGGGAACGGGAAGGTCGCAAAGGTGGTGCTCGGCGTGTAGCGTGGGTCGTTGCCCTTGCCGAGCCACGTGCACAGCCGTAGCGACCAGACCTCGTGGAAGCGGCTGTGCAGGATTCCGAACGTCGTGTCGTCGTCGCGGGCGATGACGATCGTTGCTGAGTCGGGGCAGACCCGAGCATCGAGCCAGACGAACAGGCGGTACTTGGCCACACGAGGGGTCGCGATGTAGCGCGACAGGCCGCGGAGCGCCCGCCACATTTTAGGACGAGGGTTCCAGTGCCGGAACCAGAACTCTCGACTCTTTGGTTCTCTGTTTCTTTGGCGGACGGGCTTCACATGCTCACTGATGTAGCCGAATGGGGTCTCGTAGAGCGCGGCTTCCCGCTCGCTCATTGTGTAGCCAAAGTCCACAATCCACTTGCCTGACGGACGTCTCGTCAGATCCATTCCGTTTGCCCAAGGCTTGAGTACATTGGCGTTCGAACAGCCATTCGGATTGGCTGGCGCTTGAAGCCAGTCGCGAGCCACGTGACCTGGGATATTGAACGGCCCACGCTTGATGTCGCCCATGAACGCCACGCTGGCGTTGCAGGTCAGCGCACGTGCGGTAGTCAGGTCCGATTGGCTGGTGGTCAGGTCTGCGTTGATGTTGACGGCATGCGCACCGTTGAGCGCGGTTGGCAACCCTGAAGGGTGGGTGGGGTGGTGGGGGGGGGGGGGGGCAGAAGCAGATCAACGACACGCGTACAGCTGCGCCATCGACCACCCAAGGTTCGTCAGACCAAGCGTCGAAGATCGTTGATTTCTGCAGGATTCGGTCGAGCACCATCCGGTTCGTACCGCCTCGGATCGAGTTTGTTGCCACGAGTCCGGCTCGGCGAATCTCGTTGTTTGCGACAAGGCGTCCGGCCTTTGCGAACCAGTAGCAAACGAGATCCGGCCTGCCGCGAATGTGTTTCCGATAGGTTCGCTCGAGATTGTCAACGTACATCGACCCCAGCGCTCGGCGGGTCTTGCGGTTGCCGAGGAACGGCGGGTTTCCGATTACTACGTCGGCTTTTGGCCAGTGTGGCTCTCTGCCGTCTGGGGTCAGAATCGCGTCGCGGCACTCGATGGTGTCGAGCGGCTTCAGGATCGGGTCGCGCGCCTCTGAGAAGCCGTTGCGCCGCATCCACTGGATCTCGCCGATCCAGACCGACACGCGGGCCAGCTCAGCCGCGTAGGAATTGATCTCGATGCCCTTGACGTTCGCCGGGCCGACCTCCGGGAACGCACGCTGGAAACCGAGCGCCTCCGCCTCGAACTGCATCCGATGCTCCAGGTCCTTGAGCGCCTGCAAGGCCAGATACAGGAAGTTGCCCGAGCCGCACGCCGGGTCGAGCACCGTGAACGCTCTCAGCCGGTTCAGGAACGTCCGGTACCGCCGCTCGGCCTCGTTCCGTCGCTTCGTTCGGGTGGCCGGCGACTTCGCCTTCTCCGCCCGCTCCAATTCGCTAGCGATCTTCGCCTTCTCTGAGTTCCACTCCGCGAGCCACGGACGGATCACGACCGGCTCGACCAGCAGCATGATCTTGTCCCGGTCCGTGTAGTGCGCCCCGAGCTGGGCGCGCTTGCCAGGGTCGAGTCCGCGCTCGAACAGCGTGCCCAGGATGGACGGGTCGATCTCCGACCAGTCGAGCCGTGACGCAGCCAGCACCGCGTCGATATCGGACTTCTCCAGCGGCAGCGCCGTGTCGTCATCGAACAGTCCGCCGTTGAACCAGTCCACCGTCTCGAACCCGACCAGACCCCCGTTGGCCATTCCGCGAAACAGCGTGCTGGCGTGGTCCGTGAATCGGTCTGGGCGGCGACGCGCCTGTTCCAGCATGCGCGTGAACATGTGGCCGGGCAGCAGGCCCACGTCGTCGGCGAACATGCAGAAGACCAGCCGGTTGACGAAGTGGGCCACCGCGTGCGGCTCATGGCCGCGCTCGCGGAGCGCCTGCGCGACCGCCGCGAAAGACGCCGCCGCACGCTCGGTGAGCGACTGCCGGGTCTCGCCCGGCCGCAGCCGCTCGGGGTCGGAGAAGGCCCACTTGAGCCGGTCGCGCGTCGCCGCGTCAGCTAGGTCGTCGAGGCCGAACTCCCAGGTCTTGCTGACGCTGTTGGTCCAGTTGGTGCGGATGCGGAACCGCGCCATGTCGGAGACGATCAGCAGCGGTGGGTTCTCCAGCGCCAGCGCGTACAGGCGGAGTTGACCGAACGCCGCGTCCAGGTCCGCCCGCTTGCCCTTGTACTCCCAGGCGAAGTGGTGGCGCTTCCAGACATCGGCCCAGCCGTCGCCGCCGGTGTCCTTCCGGGCGCCCCGCTCGAAGCAGTACGTCTCGCCGGTCGGGTCGGCGTCGGCCGGCGTCGGCTCGCCGAGCAGCCGGCACAGGTCGATGAAGTGCTCCTGCGAGGCCGAGCGTTCCTTCAACTCCGCGGCGCGCCACTTGTCGATGAACTCGTACGGCGTCACGGGCGCGTTCAGGGTAGCCGATGACCGGCGACGGCCGCTACGCGAACAGATCCGTAAGGATGGGCGGTGACGGTGATCACGTCCGCGGCGACATCGCGGAATGGCCTTCCGCAGGAAGAGTTCAGCCGGGCGGGTCGCTCCAGGCTTTACCCCCGGCCCTTTCCCTGACCCGCGTATGGCTCATGGCTGGGCGCTTGGGTCAATAGAATCAACGGTTCGGAGCGGAGGGAGAGTGATCGGGAGGTAACTGGAAATGTGACTGGGGCTGTGATTCGATCACGCGGCAACAGTTACACCTCTCGCGCGGCACCACTCCTGTAATCAGCGGCCCGATCTCCTCTCGAAAGCGTGTCGGGCTCTCGGGCTCCCTCCGGCAACCTCGAACCTCTTCCGCACCTGACCTCGCCTTGCTCGCCGGCCGTCACCATGTCCTCTCCCGGCGATCTCGGTTTCCCGCCTGTGCCGTCCACGCGGGCACTCCGGCCATGGTCATCGCGCCCGGTCCGTTGTCGTTCCGACCAGCCCCGTGGTCGGGTCTCATCGGTCGTGCTCGTGAGTGCCGGTTCGTAGTCGGCGTTCCCTGTGCCGTGGCTGATCTCCTCGTGGCCGCGAAGCGCGGGCTCGGCTTCAGTAGGCGGTCCGGGCCGTTCAAGGGGCTGGACGACTGCGTCGTTCGGCCATAGCTGCCCCAGACCACGCCGTCAGACGGGGGGCACCCGGCAGGGCCGTAGCGCACATCGGGATAGGGGGGGGGGGGGGGGGGAGCCTCGCGGCTCCGCCCTTCCCACACCACCGTGCGTACGGGTCCGTACACGGCGGTTCGACGGCGTTAAGCGGCATGGCCTGCGGCGACGGATGCGAGGCCAATCCGGGCGAAGAAGGCGTTGGACAGCGCGATGCTGAGTGTCGGTCTGCGGCTGATCCGCCAGCCTCTTGCTGATGCCGCGACGGCGCAGCGCCGCGAAGCGAGTGCACGCACGCTTCCAGTACGTCCAGGCGACGGCGCGGAGCCGCTGACGGGTCCACTGGTCGAGGCAGAGCAGGACGTAGGGGACCTCGCAGAAGCCGAAGTAGCCCCGCCACCCGACGAGGTAGCGTGACAGCTCCTCCACGAGACGGGTGAATCTGACGCTCGTCGTGCGGCGCGTCAGTTCCCGAACCCGCGCCTTGAACCGGGCCAGCGCCTTTGGCGAGACGACCCGCTGGGGCGTCGGTCCGGCTGTGAAGCTGAAGCCCAGCCCAAGTTTGCCACCCTATTTCATAAGTCATTTGCAATGAGCACATTGCGGTCGTGAAATCAGGCGTGTGGCACTGCATTCCGTGCATTTTCCTTTCGTCGTCTGGGCTGGACGACCAGCTTGCGGACCCCGCCCGGCGAGGCGTCCACGCCCAGCCGCTCGTGGATCGCCCGCTGCCAGGACTCGGCCCGCGTCGCCTTGCGCGCGTGCAGCATGCGTCCGTCCGCCTGGCGGAAGACCGCGGTCACCCGCCGCTGGCCCGCCAGGCGACGGCGCAGCGTCGTCCAGCTGGCCGTCTCCCCGGCCGCCCGCAGGCGCTGCCGGACCACCTGGACCAGCTGGCAGGCGAGCACCGACAGGAACAGGCGGCCCGCGCTGCGCGCGGGCCTGCGGTGGTGGATCGGGCGCGGTCCCAGTGCGCTCCCGAGGGAGCGGAAGACGGCCTCCAGGTCGGTCGGCGTCACGCAGGTGCGCCCCAGCCGACGCTGTGGGTGCGCAGGCCGTGGACCCCGGGATGGGTCGCCCCGCCGCCCTCCAGCGGCTGCCGCTTCCAGGCCACCGCCGTCGCGTTGCGGCCCCTGTCGTCGGCCTGCACGTCGATCGCGCAGTGCGGGCCTGCAGCCGTCCGATGCGCTGCCGGACCTTCTCCACGCGCCTGGTCGCGCCCTGGCGCGACAGGCCCTCGTGCAGCGTCCGCAGAGCCGTCTCGAGGCGCGCGCCGGCCTGCCCCACCATCGCCCGCTCCTGCTCCGCCCGCTGCGCGGACGCGCAGCGCAGGCGCGTCTCGCCGTTCCCGTCCGTCTCGGCGCAGGTCAGCACGCGCTGCCCGCCGGCGGTGCCGATGGCCACCGCCGGGCTCGCGTCGAAGACGCGCCGCCGCCCGCTGCTGGCCACCAGGCACTGGTGGCCCCGCTCGCGCAGCCAGGCGCGTTCCCCTCCGTGGCGAGACCCCTGTCGAGCACGACGGCCGCCTGGGGCGGCGCGTCCAGGGCCGTCGGCATGGCCTGCAGCGCGCCGCCCTCGGCGACGTTGTCGGCCAGGACCCTGGAGCGGCGCGCTGCGGACCGGACAGGCCCAGCTCCTCGAGCAGGGACGGCGGACGGAGCTGCCGCATGGCCCACAGGGCGACGCGCTAGACGCCGACCGAGCGCGGGCGGACCAGCTCCAGGGAGTCGATGTCGACCCGCGGCAGGGCGGCCGCCGGGCCCACGGGGGAGACGCCGGCCTGCACCAGCTGGGCGGCGCTGCGCTGGGCCTCGTCCTCGACCGCGGGGCAGCAGGCCCCCAGCTCGAGGGACCGCTGGGGGGCGAGGATGCGCTCGACGCGGGCGCACAGCGCCGGCCAGTCCCCGCGCGGCAGGGCGAAGTGGCGGCCGAGGTTGCGCAGGGTGCGCTGGCGCACCCTGGAGCCGCAGCGGACGGAGCGGACGAGGCGGTGGGTGAAGTGGGGCTCCTGGCCCTTGGCGCGGGGGCGAGTGGGGGTCTGGCGGACGAACAGGCTCCGATGGGAGCAGGCCCTGGGACGGGAGTCAGGGAATTGCAAGTTGTTGGGGCACTGCATTTGGGGTTTCAGGGGGCTGGCCGTTGAAAACCAACGACTTGCAGCGCAAAACATGCCGAATTCGGCCAAAATCGCTCCTCGCTTGGCGAACTTGCGCTACGGTCAGACTCGGTCGATTCGCTCGGCGTCGAAAAGCGTCCAGCCGATGTCCGGACGGGTGCCGCTGAGGGTACCCTCGAACACGACTTTGGGCGGATCGGTCCGCCTGTATTCCCGAAGTCTTGGCCGTCGGCTGAGATTCCAGCCTCGACACTTCGCTTGGTGAGGGAATCAAGAACTTGAGGGGCCAATAGGATGTCCGGCAGGAACAGTGGTCTTGCTTGCAGGAATGGTCGGATGCCGTCTCAGCGGTGGCCAGTTGCGTCGCGACAGGCGCCCACAATCTGGAGTGCGCCGATGGAGATGGCCGGCTGGAGCTGGAATACAGGGATTGGGGCGGAACTTGTGGAAAGACGACAGTATCGCTGCTCGTGACAATCGGGTGGCCCGATGAGCGATTCAGCTACGGTTGTGCGATATATCCGCTCTTTGCCCTTACCTTGGGCCGCTTGAGACCAGTGACATTGATCCCGATGGTCCGCCACTCCCTTTTCATTGACGGTTTGGGCTGAAAGCCCAAAAGATAGGCGTGCTTCAGCGACCTGGAAATCTCGGCGAACACGAGTCGCGCCTTCTTGCTTGCCCTCACCTCGAACGCAAGTCCCCCCGTTGACTCACACAATTCGTTGATCTGGCCCAGCAGGGCCTTGTCCTCCAATGCCTGTCCCTGGGCCGCTGCAAATATCGGCACGCCAATCTCCTTGGCCTTTCTGATGGTGGCTCTTGCGTTTAGTACGCTCGAATTGTCGTCGCCGTCGGTGAACACCAGCAGACCCTTCTTGCCCTCGACATCGGACAGGTCCTCGATCACCCGGTAGACGGAGTCAAACAGGGCTGTCGTTCCCTCGGCCCTAGTCTTCAAGACCGCTCGCTTCGCCTCGTCCTTGTCCGTAGTGAACGGTTGCTGTTCCACCAGTTGAGTACTGAACGCGTACACAGCGACCGAGTCGTTCGGACGAAGTTCGTCGATGAACTCCAGGATCGCCCGCTTCAGGGTCGGCAGCTCCCTCTTCATGCTGCCGGTCGTGTCGAGCAGCAGAGCGCACGAGAAGCCTGACTCGTCCGGTTCGAACACAGAGATTTCCTGAGGAATCCCCGTATCGAAGACCTCGAACCTGTCCTTGGTTAGGCCTCGGACGAATCCGCGCCTGCCGTCCTCCACTGTCACATGGACCTCGACCAGCTGGACGACTGACGTGAACAACGCTACCGGTGCGTCGGTGAGTGCATCGGAGGGTGAATCCCCCACTTGGCCAGCGGTAGTGGAGGAAAATCCGACAAGCGCGAGTATGAAGCTGGCAAGGCAGCGCGCGTGAACCGGGCCCGTCATTGTGATATCTCCTCCGCCACGACTTTGTGGCTTGCCGATGCAAAGCTCCTGACCACTGATCGCCAGTCCCAGATGTCTCCCATCTGCACTGTTGCGAGTACGCGCTTTGCAATTGACTCCGCAGCCGGGGCAAGCCTTTCGGGCGACACTCCCAGAAAGTCGGATGCCTGCGCCAGATAGAGCTTTAGCTCCGCCGTCCGCTCAGCAATGAGCACTGCCGAAAAATAACCCTCGAAGTGCTCGTAGGGAGCGTCCAGCCAAAGCTGCGGGCGCGAGTGGTTGTACGCATGAATCCGGACTGAACCCAGCGAGTGTTGAGAATTCGATCTCTCTCCGTGATCCGACCGCGAAACCAGCTCCTGCAGGACAGGGGAATCCATCGACTGGCAGTCATCCGACTCTAGGCAGGCCTGACCGATTCCAGACAGATCCGACAGGGACAGCGACTCCCAGACTGCCCCCCACCGCCTCGATTCGAGCGACCTGAACAATATCTGGGTGCGGCTGACTGAAAGCCGACCGGCGATCGCATCTCGAAGCGCCGAACGAATGTCCTTGTCAACGGCCGATCTCACAACCATTTCTCGGCCGAGCAGGACAGTCATCGCGAATCTGCGGACGTCCGCCTCACGCAAAGCGTGCCAGCGCGTCGACCGAAGAGAAGCGAGTTGCGCCACTGCCAGAGCTTCGGCATCAGGATCCACGACACGCAAGCCGAATTTCGCGACATTGCCCGCAAAGATCGGGAAGTCAGCGAACCCTCCGACCGTGTACGCTCCAGTCGGCTCTCCAATTCCCTTGAGATCGCTTGGAGGGAAAAATCTCGTCCGCATCTTGGACTTGATGTTGTAGTACTCGTGTTTGCGCAGGAACAGCGGATCCTCAGCGACCGGCAAATCAGAGGCGCGGAGATAGTAGGCATAGACTATTCCGGCTACCGCAACCGCCATCTGGGGCACCAACTCGTCTCGAATGGCGTAGCAAATGCGCTGCAGTTCTGGGAGGCGCACCTTGCGTCGCGCAGCCGCACGGTCGAGATTCCGTTTCGCCTGCGCGAGCTTCAGCGTTTCGAAACTCGACACTAGCCGCTTCTTCTCCTCCTGGAAGCCCATGTCCTTGGCCAGCGCGAACGCCGGGATTTCCTTAATGGCCACGTCAAGTTCGGCCAGCGAAGACTGAAGGTCCGCTTCTCCCCCGGAAATATCAGCGGTTGCATTCCAAGCGTCCAGCAGGCTGGAAAGACTGGGAACATCCTGCAGTTCCAGCACCTCCAAGAAGTCTGATTCGCGCGCCTTCCAAGAATTCAATCCGAGAGCTCGCCGCATCTCGCGGTCGACATCATCCGTCGAGGTCGCCGAAGCTGTCGCTTCCAAGATCGACTGGACCACGTCAACGGCCGCTTCGGCTGCGTTGGCCGGCCGGTCTGCCTTCGCCAGCCCCAGACACATCGAGCCGAACAGTTCCGCAGCTTGGCTCTCCGACAGGACACCTTCGGTCTGGGCGATGCACAGGATCTCGGCAAATGCGTGGAACAGCCCCAGAAGATGGCTGCGCCTGACGAGGCTGTCGATCCGTTCCACGGTGTTCGCAAAGGCCAGAAAGCCCTTGAAATGGTTTGCGTCCAAGCCCGTCAACGTCAGAAAGTACGGGAAGATGGGCTCAAACGTGCCGTACGACTGGGCGATATACAGAGCCAAGAGCGCGTCAAGTGGTCGCTCCCTCTGCTGATCGATTCTCGACGTGGCAAGAAACTTCGTGACCTGCGACTTGCGGCCCGCGACGGTGTCAAACTTGGTCCTCGCGATCCGGGCCAGGAGTTCATCCTCCACTTGAGGTGCGATTCGCCTGCTTGCCCTCCTCGCCAGCCTAGTGGGGTCAGCCGCTCCCTTTGCCACCATCCAGATTTCGGCACCGCCGGGAAACTTGACGTGACCGTCTTCGGCGAGCGGGAGTTGCCGGAGCAATTCCGTGAACGGGCTCTCGCGCACTTTGGACCGTCCACTTTGGCGGAATTCCGGTGCCGACTTGTAAAGTTCGTAGAACCTGCGAATCCGGCCGCCGCTTTGGGTGAAGAAACTCTGTCTCGGGAGGTCGACCTGGCCGAGGGCGGCGAAGTACCCCAACAGGTGGCCTTCGTCTTTCTGCAGGAGTTTCAGGAGGAATCCATCCGTATCCGAGGGTCTCGCCCCAACGAGATTCAACCAATGGGGTTCGGCGTCCGGTCCGCCAGGCACCGCCACCGAGCCGTTCTCGATCGACATGGACGACCCGTGCATGAGCAGATCCATCGAGAATCGGGAGACTAGCCGCTTGAGTCCGATGCCGTTGATCAGCGCCCTTGCAGCCTCCGGGTGCATTTGGGTCAGGCCAATGTACACGGCACCAATCTCGGGTCGCCTGACTACGGCCTCGGCAAATCCGCCCACCAAGGCCTCGCCGGCGTAGAGCGCGGAGGCCCAAGTCTCCTCTCCGAACGCCACTGGAGCGGACTCCATCTTTATCCGGAGCTTGTATTCCTCCCCGGCAGCCAGGGCATCCTGGATTCCGATCTCGTCGACACCGAGGGCCAAAGCCACCTCCTGGCGTTCGGCCCCAGACTGGCTCTCGACCGGGCGAAGGGAAAAGCCCTTTCTTGCGCTGCCGACGACTCGCCATCCGAGCATGCCGAGAACCTTGCGGGACGATCGCAGGGATCTTGAATCCTTTGCCGACAGCGTCACGAACGCATCCCCTTCTCCCGGGGAGTCCCGCATCGCCACGATGTCGCGAACTGTCTCGAAGTACAGGCCCATCCGCCTCGACAGCAACTGCTGGCGTTCCTTGAGTCCCGTCGAAGCGTAGACAACGGGCCGGCAGTACTCCTGGAAAAACTGCGCCGGGGATACCGAGGAATTGGCATTTGACATCGATCCAAGCGCGGCCAATCCACCGGGAACCACCACAGTCGCTTTTCTTTCCTCGGCCGACACTTCGAGCAGTTTGAGATTTTCCGCTTCGCTGACTGACGCAGTCGAGCGCTCCGAGAACCAGCGAGCCTGTGCCAGGTCATCCTCCCTCAGGGACACGACGAAGCCCCTCTCAATGACCGAGTTCAGGCGTGAATCACTTGGATTCTCAGACAGTCGCTCGGCCAGGGAGCGATAGGCCAGCGGAGCATCACGTCCGAATCGATCCTCGACCCGAGCTCTCCACTCCAGCAATCCGGCATCCGTCGGCACGCGCTGTACAGCTTCCCGCAAGGCCGTGCGGAGATCGTATTGCCGGTCGGCGGCCTTGAAGGCGCTGGCAAGGGCCTTATGGAGCGAAACCGACTCTGGAAGCCGCTGTAGCGCGGTCCTCGCCACCTCGCTTGATGCGTCGGTCCTGCCCTGTTCCAGATGTATGCGTGCCATGGCGACCGGTGCGGGCTCGAAGGCTGGAGCGGACTGCGAAATCTGATCCCAGACTTCAAGAGCGCGGGCCGAATTCTGAAGCTCTTCCCAGAACTGTGCAAACTTCGCAGCGAGATCAGGCTGGTCGGGAAGACGATTGGACGCAGTCTCGAGCTCTTTGACTGCTTCTCCGGGTTGATCCGAATCGAGCAGCATCCGGATCAATTCGGCCCTGCGTGCGGGAACGGCGGGAGGAACTGCGAGACCGGACCTCAAGGCCGACAGACGGATGTCGGGCCGATCGGCCTCCAGTGCCGTATCGGCAAGGCGAAACCACAGATCCCGATTTGACGGTTCAAGTTCAAGGCTCTCCCTGAACTCCTCCAAGGCCTGGTCGAAACGACCCTGACGCACATATACTCGTCCAAGCGCCTCGCTCGCCTGGGCGCTCGCGGGCTGGAGCTCCTTGAAGCGCAAGAACGCTTGTTCGGCTTCGGGCCAATTCTCAAGGCGTACATGAGCGTCACCCAGGTTGGCGAATGCTGAAGGGTCCAGCGGACGAATCGCCGAGAGCGCGTTCAGGTCCTTTGCTAGCAGGTCCCATTCGCGAGCGCGTTCATGAAAGACCGCACTCGCTTGAAGTAGGCCCTCATCGCCGGGGTTAAGTTCGCGAAGTCTGGCCAGTATTGATCGAGTTTCTTCCGGCGCAGAGGGATTGGGACCATGTACTGCAAGCGACAACTCCGCAGTGAGTGCGAACAGATCGTCCAAGTCGCTTGGAGGAGGCAACTGCCAGCCCGGGGATGACGACGAAGAAGGCGCGGACCATTCGGCTCCTGAATCCGAGTCTCGAATCGCTGCTCCGTAGACGTGAAAGCCGGCTGCGGGCCGTGGCACGGACCATTCGAGTTCCACGAAGGCATCGTCGAGATCAAGATGCGCGACAAACTCAGAGCCAGTCGCGGCCAAGGATCCTCCGGTAAGCCTGGCGGCCCAATCGGCGGCCGCCGGAACGAATCCGTCAACCGGCAGAAAGCTGAACCGCACCTTCTCCGCCCGCAGGCGACCGCTGAGGTAGGCTCCGGCATGTTCCATCAAGGACAAATCGACAGAAGGCAGCCGACCTATTAGGAGCACGGAACTGCGCCATTCGCAGCCAAGCACCGAAGCGGCCTCCCCGATCTGCTCGTAGAGGCGCGGACGAGTCTCGATGGCCGGCACCAGCACGGTTTCGACCGTCGCCAGCAGTGCTGAGGTGCTTTCGGCCTGATCGTCGTCGCCAGTTGGGGCCTCGTCGCCTTGGGGGGCAACACCCTCCACTGATTCCGTAGATATTGCAGAATCGTTCGGGAGGAAGGGAGAACTTGAATCTGCTGGCTTGGCGGAACGAACTGCTGCACGCAATCGGCTCTCGGTCGAAAACGGTCCGCTGAGCCGAAGACGGCTCTCTCTAGCCACGGCCAGCCGGAGACGGCGCTGGCCCAACTCCCGCCAGATGACCGCAAGTTCGGCTTCGACCCGGTTCCAATCCTCGCCGATCAATGAATCGGACAGAATCAGCGCGTAAATAGACTCAACGGCATCGGCCGCATAGCCCCTCACCGACTGTCGGCCGGCGAATGTCTCCACGTTGAATTCCCGCGGCGCCACCAAAGCAAGCGGCGGATCAGATTCCGCTTCTCCAGCGGGGCCGGGATTGAGCAGTTCGGCAGGCTCGGTCTGCTGTTCCGATTGGTGGTCGGTAGCCTCGGGCTCGATCCGAAGGAGGACCGGCTGGCCAAGCAAAGGCTGAGCTGCAAGCGCCAGGATCGAAAGCGCTACTGCCGCAATCGAAGCCGAATTCAGTGGCCCTAGGCGGGGGACGTTCCGTAATGCCGCGATTTCAGGCTGGCGCTTTCTGGAACAACTTGACGCGTTCCGCAGTTGAGACTGGCCAGCGCCCTTGATTCGAGGATTCATGGAGCCCATTACGTTGCTGGGTGCAAGCAACATCAATCGCCTGCTTGGCGCACCATCAGTCCTAGTCGTCAACCGCTTGACCTTGATCAACAGGCGGGGTTCGATCACTGTGGAAAACGCGACACCATCATCTCCAAGACTGTAGGAAAATTCAACAGCAGAAAGAGGTTGCACGACATCGTGTCATTGTCAACCTAGAATGTCCCACTTTGGGGTAGGCTCAATTCGTGAAACGTGTGTATTTTGATCGATATATGCCATAAGTGCTTCGAAGGAGGGCCTTGGAGCCCATGACCAACGAAGAGTTCCAGCGCTGGCTGGCTGAGGTGGAGCGACTGACGGCGGCTCAGCGCGAACGGCTGCAGCAGGTCGTTCAGGAGCTGGGGGACGAGGTGGCCTCTTTGGCCGCGATCGAGCTGCGCGTCGACGAGAGACGGCGCTGCCCGCCTGCGGAGCCGGCGCGGCCTGTCGCGGGAGCAGGTGCCGGTGCTGGTGGCTACGGCCCGCGAGGGCGAAACGGCGGGCGCGGCAGCCACCCCATCCAGACGGTCAACCAGCGCCACCGGCAGCTGAAGCAGTTCCTGCTGCCGTTCCACGGCGTGGCGACGAAGTGTCTGGACAACTATCTCCGCTGGCATCAGGAGATCGGTTTGGCCAGCCAGCCCTCCCCACCAGGGGCCGCGCAAATTGCGAACTCTTGGTCATTTGGCAGAACCCTCTGGCTGTTGATCGGACTGGGAGCGGAGCCATGGCCGATGCTCGCGCAAGCGGCAGCTGTTGCCGCGGATGCTGACGATGTGGCCGTGGTGCAGGAGGCCGTCGATGAGGGCTGCGGCCATGATCTCGTCGCCGAGCGCGGCGCCCCATTCCTCGCAGCCCTTGTTGGAAGTGAGCGCCGTGGACGCTCGTTCGTGCCGCGCGTCGACGAGCTGAAAGAGGAGCACGGCGCCGTCCTGGCTGACGGGGAGGTGGCCGATCTCGTCGACCACCAGCGGCGCGGATCGCCAGGCTGATGGCCCAATGGGTCCTGCCCACGCCGGGCGGGCCGCGCGGGATTGCGTTTTCGGCCCTTTCGACGCATCCCAGCTCGTGCAGGCTCTCGCTCCGCGCACGCCGGACGCTCGGCTGGAAGGCGCAGTCGAAATCGGCCCGGGTCCTCGCCGCCGGCAGCCGCGCGGAGCGCATGGCCGTCTCCAGCCGCCGGTTGCCGCGCAGCCTGATCCGCGCGCCCAGCAGACGTTCGCTGGCTTCGCTGGCCGTCACCGCGCCGCTGTCCGCCTGGGAGAGGATCCCGTCGACCGCCTCCAGGGCGCCGGACAGCTTCAGGTCCGCCCGCATCGCCCGCAACCGGTCGCGCCGGCCTCGGGCTGCATTGCGGCACCTCCGCGTGCATCTGCAGGGAGCGGCGTTCCCCCTGCACCCCTGGCCCTTGGCGCCAGTCAATGCTGCGCTTGCGCTTGACGCGCTCCCAAGCGCCGGTGCGGAGCGCCTGCCACGGGCCCCGGGGCCGCCCGCCCGTCCCGCTCGAAGCGCTCCTGCGGACGCTCCCTGGTCGTGCCGTGCCGCCGCCCGCGAGTCGGTCGTCGGAGACCACCAACGCCCGCATCTGGTCGAACGGCAGCTCCCCGGGCACCCCTCCGAAACGCTCGAACGCGCCCTCCGGACCCTCGGCGAGCACCGCCATCCTCTGCCGCCCGCAAGAGCGCGGCCAACGCGGACGCGAGCGGCCCAGCACCACCACCAGGGCGCGCCGTCTCCCCCAAGGCAGGCGTAACGTCGCGAAGTCCACCTGGCCCCGATGCCCCCGGCTCCGTCTCGAACCGGATCACCGGCTGCGCCTCCGGACGGGGCCGGACCTCCCGCGCGCAGTCGCGCATCCGGCCCCAGCCGCCCTGGCAGCCCGTTGCCCGCACCTCCTCGCACAGCCGCTGCGCCGACAGCCTGGGACGCCTCTCCAGGCTCTCCTGGATGAACTCGGCCCGGGGATCCAGCGTGCGCTCCACGGGGTCCCGCCGCGAAGAGCTCGCCCCAGCTGCCAGAGCCCTGTCCAGCCTGCCCGTCTCGATCCACCTGCGCAGCATCCGCCGGTCCACCCCCAGCCGCCTCGCCAGATCCGTCCTCCTCACGCCCCTTTCCAGGCCCTTCTGCAGCAGGATCCTCGTCTCCAACCCCATGCATCCGCGCCCCGCCTCCTCCGCTGTCCAACTCCTCAGCAGCCAGCAGCCTGAGCTGCCCCATCGCAACCCCCAATGCGGCCCTTCTCCGCCTCTCAAAAGTGGGACATTCTAGGCTGTGATCAACAATCGTTTTGATTTGGCGATTTCGGCTCTTTGTGTGCATTTGTGCCAAGCCATATACGTATTAGGAGGCTGGCAGGAATGCAGGGCAAGGAATTTCAGGAGATGCTTGCGGGTTTGGACCGGGTCACGGAAGAGCAGTGGGAACAGGTGCGCGAGGCGGTGGAGAATGGATCTGACGAGGCAGCGGTCTTGGCACTGCTGGAGCTTCGGGTGGGCTAGGATCGTCGCTGTTCCCGGTGCCACGCACGAGGGCTGAGGCGCTACCCGTGCAGGCCCTGTGGGAGGACCTAAAATGCGCTCACGGGAACGCCATTGCTGGGCTTTACCACAACCAGAGGTGGCTCGCATTCAGCAAGTCGCTGGCCCGTGAGGAATCGCTTCGCAAGTCGGCAGATCGCTGCGGCGTGGCAGTGAGCACAGCATTTCGATGGCGGCACCGCTTCCTGCGGGGCGCAGTGCAGGAGCCGAGAATGCTGAGAGGCATCGTCGAAGCGGACGAAACCTACCAGATGCACAGTGGGAAAAGGGAGCGCAATCTCGACCGCCGCCCGCGCAAGCGCGGCGGCAAGGCGGCCCCTCACGGCTTCTGGGCAGTAGCGGGTTCCGCTGTTGATTGCCGCTGCGCACGGTGGAGGGACTAGTGGCGAAGTGTTGTCGGCCGTGACCGCAGAGAGTCTCGGCAACGCGTTGCGAACACTGCTCGCACCTGATGCCGTGCCGATCACCGACGGCGGCCACTCCTATCCGCCCTGTGCCCGCAATCTGGGGGTGCGTCATGAACCCTTCAACATCTCTACTGGCGTCCGCCCTCGCGACTGCTTCCACATTCAAACAGTCAGTAGCCGTCACTCCCGGTGGAAGCACTTCCTGAATCCGTTTCAGGGCGTTGCCACCAAGCACCTCGACGGCTATCTCCGCCGGTTCATCCTCGTCGCATTGCCCCACAGCCCCCTTCTCCTGGTGGCTGCCTGACCGCCTCTCTCAACGGCCTTCGCACACACTTCGCGAACTGAGCCCAATGTTATGACTAGGCGCACGTTCCCCAGAAGGTTCGTCTCGCGGACCAGGAATCCACGGCAAGCCGCTATCTCGGTCGGCTTGGGCCGGTTCTGCGGGGGAACGCATCGCACGGCGCAGGCGACGTAGCAGTCCCGCAGCACCAGTCCGTCCTCTGCCGAGACCGACGTCGGCTGCGAGGCGAGGCCCGTTGCATGCAGAGCCTCGAACAGGAAGTCGCCGGAACTGTCGCCAGTGAATACGCGGCCCGTGCGGTTGGCGCCGTGGGCGCCCGGTGCCAAGCTGATCAGCAGAAGTCGGGCGTCCGGATCGCCAAACGATGGCACCGGCCTGCCCCAGTAGGTCCACTCGCGATAGGCACGGCGCTTCACGACAGCGACGTGCTCGCGGTGCTCGACGAGTCGCGGGCACCGCGTGCAGGACACCACCTCTTGGCTGAGGCTGTGGATCTGACCGATTCGATCAGTCATCGCTGTCGCTACCGAGCCTCTGAGGTGTGGTCGGGAGGGCCGGCAAGCAGTCGGCGCTCGCTGATTCACGCGCCCGTTCGGACCCGGGTATTGCAGAGCCTTGGGACTTCTGCTATAAACTCTCGCACGTCGGAGGCAAACTCCCCCGCATCCCGTACCGAGCTGGTCGAGCCATGCACTCCGGCAGATTCTGGCATGCCGGAAGGTAACGCTAGGGATGGCCAGACCGCGGCGAAATCATCTGGCGCACCTGCATCGCGCCCAAAGCGTCGACGAGTGCGCAAGTCGTCTGTTTCGGCCGCAAGGAGGGCCGCACGCAGGCAGATCGACCGTGCAAGGGCGGCAGAACAGAAGCAGATCGATCGTTTCACAAAGGGCATCGACCTCTTCCAACAGGGTGAGTACGGCAAGGCCAAGCGGATTCTGCGCACCGTCATGAACGGCCCAGTGGTGGCGTTGGCCCAGAGGGCTGGGGACTATCACCGCATTTGTGAGAAGAAGCGCCAGAGCAAGCGTCCCTTGCTCAGGACGCTTGACGATCGCTACAACTATGCAGTTGGACTGGTTAACGACGGCAAGGCCGAAGACGCGCTGCGCGTGCTGAAGAGGGCGATCTCCTTGGACAATCAGGCTGCGCATCTCCACTATCTGAAGGCGGTCGCCAAGGTCCTGTCGGGTGACCTTCAGGGTGCGTACGCACCCTTGAAGCGGGCGATCCAACTGGATTCCGCCCTGCGGATTCATGCTCTGAATGACGCCGACCTACGGGCGCTGGCCCAGCAAGATCGCTTCCTCAAGCTGGTCTCGAGGCGCTGAGCGAGCTTCGGTAGATCGTCCAGGTCAGTCGGATCCCAGGTCAGTCGGATCCGCGCCCAAAGATCACGACATGCTGCCAAGGCAGGAAGTCAAGAGTCTCGATGAACTCGAAACCGGCCGCGCCGATCTCGCGGCGCACCTCGGTCTCGGACATCTTGTGGAGTGGCTGGATGGGGATCCAAGGATCTTCCTTCCGGTATTCGACCAGGACCACCCGCCCGTCGGGATTGAGGGACTCCCGAACTTTCCGCATCGTGATCAGGGGCTGAGACAACTCGTGATAGACGTCCACGAGGAGCACGAGATCAACGGCATTGGGCGGCAGTCTTGGATCCGTATGCGTAGCGAGGACGGTCTCCACATTGGAGAGTCCGCGACGCCGCATGTTCAACTCCAGCATCTCCAGCATCTCGGACTGGATGTCGGTGGCGATCACGCGCCCTTCGGGACCAACCGCCTTGGCGAGTCTCCACGAAAAGTAGCCCACTCCGGCGCCTAGATCCACGATCGTTCCGCCGACCGGGATGCGGAGCGTCTTGACGAGTCGATCCGGCTGCTCCTCCTGGATTCGTTCGGGACGCGTGAGCCAGTCGGCGTAGACGTGGCTCAACCAGCCACGAGACCTTGACCCTCGGGCCGGGAACGTCGTTGAACGCCTCGAGCGTCGTCTTGGCCGTGCCGATGGCATAGCGGCCAAGCTCGTTCTGGACCACGGTCTTGACCAGGCAGCTCATGACGATGAGCCACAGGAGGATGTAGCCGTTCTCGGCCCCCAGGACCGTGGTTGCGATCAGCTCACCGGAGCCTACGATCGAACTGGCAAGGATCAGGCCCGGACCGATCAGGCGGACGATCCCGCCCAGCACCCTCGGGGGATCCGACACGTGCTCCGGCCGGAGCGCATACGGATCATGGGGGTATTGGCGACCATCAGCGACTGGCAATGCTAGCCCAGGCCCTGGGGGGCCCGCAGCTACTGCGCATTTCGGTGCACGGGCTGGTCGAGAACCTGGCGGTCCCGGAGTGCTCGGGATCGTGGAGAAGGTTCCGCGTCTCGCCGGGATCGGCCTGGAGGTCGTAGAGCTCGTCGGTGTCCCACAGGCCGTAGTAGGTGATGTACTTGAAGCGGTCCCCGCGAAGGGCGAACTGGGTCGGCGTGTGGGGGAAGTTCTTCCTCCCAGTAGACGTACAGGAAGTAGTCGCGCACGGGACGTCCCGGCCCATTCCGAGCGGCAGGAAGCTCTGCCCGTCCATGTGGGGCGGCTTCTCGAGGCCCATCGCCTCCATCACGGTCGGCGCGACATCAATGTTCGCCACAACCTGCTCGACGACCGTCCCGCCCTCGAACAGGTCGGGGCACTGCATCAGCATCGGCACCCGAATCGAGGTCTCGTAGGACACACGCGCTTGTCGATCAGTCCGTGCTCCCTGAACATGAAGCCGTTGTCGCCCATGTAGATCACCAGTGTCTCGTCGGCGACCCCCATCTTGCCCAGCTGGCCCATCACCCGGCCCAGGCTGTCGTCAACGGCCATCAGGGCCTCGTTGTACCGCTTGTAGTAGCGTTCAACGTCAAGCGCGCTGTGGTACGGAAAGTCGCGCCGTGCCAGCTGTTGCGCTGGTCCCGCATCCACCTGGGCTTGCCCCTGTAGTTCTCGAAGGTGTCGGCCTCGCTGGCCGGGCGCTCGAACGGCGCGTCGGCCAACGTTCCCTCGTGCCGCTCGGCCGGGGTGAAGTTGGCGTGAATGGCCTTGTGGGAGAGGTACAGGAAGAACGGCCGCCGGGCGGGGTCCTGGCCCTCAAGCCACTCGACCGCGTAGTCCGTAAGTTCGTCCGTGATGTAGCCCTTCTGCTTCACCCGCTCGCCGTTCACGTTCAGCGTGTAGTTCGGGTTGGGCGGAAGGTAATGGCCCTGGCCCCGAAAGCTCACCCAGTGGTCGAACCCGGGCCGCGGGGAGTCCTCGGCCGCCCCCATGTGCCACTTGCCGATGAAGGCCGTGCTGTAGCCGGCCTCCTGGAGGTACTGGGGAAGAACATGGTGCCCTCCGGCACCATCCGGTTGTTGTCGATCACGCGGTGGCGAAACGTGTACAGGCCGGTAAGAATCGATGCCCGGCTGGGCGAGCAGAGGGACGTGCCGACGAAGGCGTTCTTGATGTGCACGCCGTTCCTGGCCATCGCGTCCATGTGCGGCGTCCTGGCGAACTGGTGGTTCAGGAACGACATGGCGTCGTATCGGTGATCGTCCGCGAGAATGAACACCACGTTGCGCGGCTGCGCATCCTCCAACTTTGTCGGAACAACGGTGTCCGGCACGGCAGTGACAGCGGCGCCAGCGAGGCAACAGAGCCCAAGCGCGACGGGGAGAATGCGACTCAGCATGAGCACCATCGTAACGAAGGGCCCACAGCAGCCGGGTGCCTCCGCCCACAACTTCCGGCTCCGTCCACCTGGCCTGGCGGGTTTCCCAGACTCGGCGCAGCTGCGGCCTGCACGACCTTCAGCGCCCTGCTGTAGGGAGCCCCCGAATCTGGAATGCGCCCATCGACCTGAGCGGAGAAATCAACGCGGCCGGCCCGGACGTTGGCCTCGTGTTTCGGCGAAGTGCAGGGGGTTGCGGACGGCCACCGCGGGCATGTCCTATGTGTTGCGCCGCGGCCAGGAACGGGTCACGGAATTCGGCGCGGAAGGCCAAGTCGTCCGGTTGCGGGGGTCGGCAGGCAAGTCCTTCGCCACGCCATCGGAGTGCTTCCCGAAGACGCGGCCTTGGGCCGCGACGGGAATGTCCGCCTCCGTGGCGGGTACAGAAGGTCACGCGTTGTGGCGATCTCGCGGGAGTGCCGACATTCGAGCGCCTGAGGACGCTACAGCGGCGTCTTGTCCGCCGGCCCACATGAACCGGAGGCGCGGTGACAGGCCGCGGCCGGAGTCAGAACAGCCTCTCCCCGGGCAACCCTGCGGCCTGCCTGATCCAAGACGTCAGCAGTCCCTCGTCGCTTTCATCGCTCTCGTGAATGTTCAGGTAGCGCACGGTCTGATGCTTGGACGCGACCGGCGGGACCGGGCGCAGTGACGCTCCGTTCAGGAATGTCACCTTGACGTATCTGGTGAAGCAGTGGAAGCTGAGGAACCAACCTTCGCCGGCGATTCCGTAGAAGGGCGAGTTCCAGCGGACAGCCTTTTGCACATTCGGCACCGTGCGAACGACAAGTGAATCGAGGAATCGCCCAACCTCGCGCTTCCAGCCCGGCATGGCCTCGATGTAGGCCTGCACCGGAGCGTCACCATCCGCCTTCGGGATTTGGGGGTTGCCTCCCGAGAGGAGTCTCGGCTTCGCGACGCGATCTGGGGCGGACGCCTGTTTCGAGTCCTTCTTCCCACTCTTGGACACTCTCGTCAACCTCACTGCCAGGTCTCCGCGGCGGCTCGGCATTGGAATTCCCCTGCGGTCGGGCCGCGAATGCGGGGGCGCTCACTTGCCGGCGGCCTCGCGCGCATGGGGCCATCGCCGTCAACCCGCCCGCCTGCCGGCGAACTCCCCATGAGGCTGCCGGTCCCGCCTCGGACGGGGAAACTCCACCACATTGTGCATCGGCTGGCTGGGTGGGTCGGATCGTCACTGAGCCCTTCGCCCACAGCCGCCGGTACGGACAGACCCCTCCGTACGGAATTGACGTGTCCAATTCGCCGAAAGTTGGACGTCGCCCTTTGGAGATCACCACGGCCCGTCGCCGCCGGAGGTGTCCTTAGGCTGGAGTCGCGTGGCACCCGCGGGGCCGCCACCGGTCGCGGTCGCTCCGGTGCCGTTGGCGGGCCCGCGTTCCTCCGTCACCTCGCCCGCCCATTCCGCATAGTGACCACTCACCGGATGATTGCACCCGCCGGCGGAACATCTGTCCGCAGGGTGAGTCTCATGCGGTATCGTGACTTCACGGCGCAAAGGGGGCCACTACGGCCGACCGGCGGCGCGACGGAATGGGTGCAGCGATCGACCGCGCCGGAGTGGTGCTGTCGCTCTCCTGCGCGCTACACTGCGGCGTCACCCCTCTGCTGCTGCTTGGGGTGGTGGTGGGCTTGCCCTTCGGCTGGCTGCTTGAGGAGTCGACGGAAGCGCTGCTGCTGACTGCCGCGATAGGGACTGCCGCTGTGAGCCTCGGACCCAGCTACTGGCGACTGCACCGCCGGAAGCGCTGTCTCGGCCTGTTCGCCGCTGGAGTCACCTTTGTTGCCCTAGCCAAGCTTGGGCCCGTAGTTGAGGCATTGGAGCCGGCTGCGGTCGTCTCTGGATCTGCTCTGATCGCCGCGGCGCACATCGTCAACCTTCGTCTCTGCCAGCAGTGTGCGATTTGCGAGACCGAGGAGCCTGCCGCATGACGCGTCAATTGCTGCCCCTCCTGCTCGCTCTGGGGCTGTGGCAGCTAGCCTACACCCAGTTACATTGCGCCTTCGAGCCGCCGGATTGCAAGGAAGGCGCGTGCGATCTGTGCCACCTCGCCGATGTCTCGCCATTGGTCTCGGCCTCCGCCGTCTTGTGCGCGCCGCCGGCAACTCCGCGCGCCTCCATGGCGCCGAGGCAGGGCGCGGCCGCCCGGCCGCGCTTAAGGCACAAACGCGGTCGCGCCCCTCCCCGCTGAATCTCGTCCAGTTGTTTCAAGCGGCTCCGCCATTGCGCGAGCCGCGGAATGGGTTTGTTGTCGAGTGATGGGGGGAGATTTCCAATGAAGTTAGTTTTTTGCGCCGTGGTGACGGCACTGCTCGCGGTATCCGCAATCCAAGGCGGGGAAACCGCCGCGATTGAGGGCAAAGTGTTGCTCGCGCAGACGGGTGAGCCCGTCTCCGGGGCGACCGTCGTTCTCCTCGAAACGGGGGCTTCGGCAATCGCCGACCGACAAGGGGAGTTCCAGTTCAGGGCGCTGCAGCAGGGGCGCTACCATCTGCACGCTCACATCCAAAACTCCCTGCAGGGCGTCTCCGAAACGATTGAGGTCGCCGCGGACGGTACCGCCCGGGTTCAATTGCTGCTGTCGTTGCCTACGCAGAACACCCAAGTGACTGTCAGTGCGGCGGGGCGGCGCGAGTCCGCGTTCGACGCCTTCCAATCGACGCACTCGCTGACTTCGCTCGAGCTGGCTCGCGCGGAGAACATCGCCGCTGGCTTGGGAGAGGTTCTCGGCAATCAAGTGGGCACGGGCGTTGCCCAACGGGGTTTCGGGCCGGGCTCGTCACGCCCACTCATTCGCGGCTTCGACGGCGACCGTGTTCTGATCATGGCCGACGGGCTGCGCACGGGCTCCATCTCGTCGAATTCCGGCGACCACGCCGAGACGTTCAATCCGCTGGCGTTCGACAGACTCGAGGTGGTGAAGGGCCCCTCAACCCTGCTCTACGGCAGTAACGCCATGGGTGGGGTTGTGAACGCCGTCAGCGGACATGCCGGCTTCACCTCGCATCCGGACGGCTTGCAGGGCTACATCCAAGGCTCCGCCGGCACGGGGAACGCCCTGGCGGGAGGGTCGGCCGGCTTCGATTACGCACGCGGCCCCTGGCGGGCGTGGGGCGGGGGAAATGGGCTTCGCAGCGGAGACTACGCCACGCCCATGGGAGAAGTCGAGAACTCCCGCACCCAGTCCACGAACGGCTACGGCGGTGCTGGCTGGTTTGGCGAGCGAGGCTTCGTCAGCGTCGGCGTTCGCGCCAACGACGCCGCTTACGGGGTTCCCTTCGCCGGCGAGTTCCACAGCCATGACCATCACGAAGGGGAAGGCGAAGAGCACCACGCCCAGGAGGAAGGCGAGGAACACCACGACGAGGAGGAAGGGGAGCACGAGGAGGTTCGCATCGATCTCGCCATGCGCCAACAGGCCTATCAGGTCAACTGGGGGCTACGGAATCTAGGACCGTCGCTCGAGAGCTTCGTGATGAAGCTGAACTACGCGACCTATCGACACGAAGAGATCGAATTCGAGGGCGACCAACGCCGCATTGGCACTCGCTTCGACAACGATCAGTTCGTCTATCGAGGCGTCTTCGAACAGGAGCAGCGCGGACCGTTGACCGGGCGATTCGGTTTTTGGGGCATGGAGCGCGACTACTCAGCGGCGGGCGAAGAGGCTCTTTCGCCGCCCATCGATCAGCAGGCCCTTGCCCTGTTCGCGCTCGAAGAGTTCGATTTCGAACGGGTCAAGCTTCAGTTCGGCGGCCGCCTGGAGACTACGCGCTACGATCCGGCGTTCCCCGAGCGGGCCCACGGCCATGACGATCACGAAGAACACGGCGAGGAAGAGCACGTCGGGGAGAATGGGGCCGACGATCACGGGCACGAGGAAGAGCTCCCGGACGCGATTCGCCGCCGCTTCACGGGCGCTTCGGCGGCTGCGGGCGTCCACGCCGACCTGTGGCGGGGCGGGGCCTTCATCGCCAACTATTCCCACTCCTACCGCGCCCCGGCGCTGGAGGAGCTATACAACCTCGGACCGCACGTCGGCACGTTGATCTTCGAGGTGGGCAATCCCGGCCTCCGCGCCGAGCGCGGCAACGGCATAGACCTGTCCCTGAGGCAACAATCCGGACGAGTCGATGGCGAGGTCAACCTCTTCTACTACGATTTCCGCAACTTCGTGTTCCCGTTCGCTACAGGCGAGGAGGAGGACGGGCTGCCAGTGGTCCACTTCGTGCAGCGCGACAGCCGCTTCACCGGAGGTGAGGCCCGGTTCGGCATCGGCTTGCTCCAGGACTTTCGGCTCAATCTCGGAATGGACTTCGTGGACGCGCAGGCGACGCTCACCCGTACACCGCTGCCGCGCATCCCGCCGCTGCGGGGCCGCGCCGGGTTCGAGTTCAGGCGCGGCGGCCTCAGCATCCGGCCCGAACTCGTGCTGGCGAGCCGGCAGAGTCAGACATTCGACCTAGAGACGCCGACGGACGGGTACACGGTCGTTGACCTGCGAGCGTCGTACACCATCCCGACTCGCGGCGCCATTCACCAGCTCTCGGCCAACGTGTTCAACATCGGCGACCAGCTCTATCGCAACCACTCGTCATTCATCAAGGACCTCGCCCCGGAGATCGGGCGCGGTGTCCGCTTCAGCTACACGATGCGCTTCTTCTAAGGGGCCGGGAGATGACATACGCCATTCCGGGCAGGCGACTGCACGGTGCGGTCGGGTCAGCGGTCGGACTCAACGGCGCGACGGAGTTGCGCCTCGGCGGAAGCGAAGCGCTCCGGGTGACCCGAACACGAAAGGGCCCGCTCGTTCGACGTTGTCGGCGTGGGCGCCGCAGCGGCGGGTCCAGGTCTTGGCGTGACGCAACGCGACGAGCGAGGCGTATGCCGATCAGATCCGGCGCATCGTTGAGTCCGGACCTAGGGAACTTGATCTCGTGGTACTCGGGCTCGGCGGCGGTTACGTCCGGTGGGCGTCTGCGGGGTACCAATCCGCAATCCGGACTCGTGTCCTCCAGGCAGGAACATCTGCGGCATCGATCCAGTGAAGGTGCCGAATCCGGCTGCCTGGAGGCTTGGCGTCGATTTGGCCGGGGAGATGCTGGCGGACCATATCGCAGAACACGGAGACTGCCCCGAAAGGGTGTCATTCGCGATCTGGGCCGACGAGACCCTTTGGCACGAGGGAATCCTAGACTCCCAGGCATTTCACCTGCCCGGAACTCGGCCGGCCTGGGATGCCCGCGCGAAGGTGTTCGGCCTGAATGTGGTTCCTTCGCGCCAGCTCGGCCGGCTCCGCGTGGACGTCGGCAGCTGCCGCTGAGCGGGCGCAGGCCCCAAGGCCCTCGGATCGCCACCGAATGGTGGTGTCGAGCGTCGGACTGCACCGCATGCGGCGGTCGCCCCGCGGTTCGGCGATCGGTACCCACCGGCCTTCCCGACATCCGAATCTGGCGGCGTTCGGGGTCGGGTCCGGCTCCGAACGCGCTCACCCGTGGCCTCCGCGGGAGCCGGCGGTCCGACAGGGCTTGTGCAGGGGCATGGAAGGCCCGGATTTCCTCCGGACACATCGCGGGCGGGGACGTCGTGGAAGACGATCAGCAGGAGGAGGGCAACCGGGGCAACCGGCCCTGAGCGCCAAGCCTCTCCCGTCCCGGTCGGCACCGGCGGGCAAGGCCCGCCGCGCGTCACGGGTGAATTCGCCGATGCCTGCCTGGAGCAAACGCCTCACCGCCGGATGGGCGCGAGGCCCCAATGGACAGCCGCACCATTGGGGCCGGCTGCGGCGGCTTGCCCTGGTGTCGGTCTGCCTTGGGTGCGGCGCCGCCCTCGCCGCCGAAGCCGCGAACGCGCGGGAGGACGTTCCCAGCCCAGAGCCGTTCCAGCAGATCAGCGAATACCTCGACGACCTGCGCGAAATCATGCGCATCGGGCCGCGGCGGCCCGTGCGCGCCAAGACGATATCGAAGGCCCAGTTCCTCGCCCTCTACGAAAGGCGAATGCGGGAGCAGCAGAACGAGCGGGAAGTGCACGGAGAGGAACTGTTCCTCAAGCTGTTCGGCCTCGTTCCGGAAGACTTCAACTACCAGAAGACTGTCCTGGATCTGATGAGCGAGCAGGCCTGGGCGCTGTACGACTTCAAGCAGCGGACCCTCTACTCGCGGAATGGGCCCCTCCCGACGCCCGGGAACTGGCGATGGTCCACGAACTGGTGCATGCCATAGACGACCAGAACTTCAATCTCCGGAAGTACGTCGAGGGCGCCAAGCGGTCGGAACAGCAGATCGCCCGACTGGCCGTCGTCGAGGGACAGGCGTCGTGGGTCATGACGGAGTGGGTCATGCGTCGTTCCGGACGTTCGCTGGAGGGAAACCGGCTCCTGGCGATTGCGACTGCGAGCGCCACCAGATTCGAGGCGAGGCAGTTTCCGGTGTACGAGCGGACGCCGCTGTATTTCCGGGAGATCCTGATCTTTCCGTACACCGACGGCCTCATTTTTCAGCACGCCATGATCGACCGCTTCGGCTCCGACGGCCTGAAGCGCGTCTTTCGCCAGCCGCCCGAGACCACCCAGCAGGTGCTCCAGCCGGCCCTGTACCTTCGGGGTACCGTTCCGGCCGATCCCGAGCTGCCACCGATCACCCTGCCCAAGGGGTTCAGACGGGTCTACGAGGGAACCTTCGGGCAGCTCGATCACCGCATCCTGCTTGAGGAGCACTTGGGCGAGGACGACCGGAACGAACTGCTCGACAAGTGGGCGGGCGGTCGGTTCGAGGTCTTCGAGAACCGGAGAACGGGTTCCGCGGCGCTCAGGGACGCCGTCCGCTGGGCGGACGCCCAGGCGGCAAGCGAGTTCTACCACCTGTACCGCCAGGTCTGCGAGCGAAAATGGAGCGGGTTGGAGCTCGTCGACTCCGGTCCGGGCCGATGCGAGGGCACAGGCCCGGCCGGGCGCGTTGTGGTCGAGCTGGTGGGGTCCTCCGTGCGGAGCGTCGAAGGGCTGCCACCCGGGGAGAATGGAAACTGATGACGATGTCGCGCACACTCATCGCCGCAGCCGCGGCATTCGCGCTGGCCGTCGGGCCCTTGGCCGGGGCCGCGCCGCGGCCGGCGAAGCCCTTTGAAGCGGGCTCCTACGACGGACGGAGAGTCTCGTTGGATGCGCTCAAGGGCAGTCCCGCCGTGCTCATGTTCTTCTCCACGGACTGCCCCCACTGCTAGCGAACGGCACTCACAATCGATCCGCTGTACCGTTCCCTCAGGCAGCGCGGATTCGAAATCGTTGGGCTGTCGCTGAATCCGACCGACAATCGGGGCTTGCGCGAGTTCGCCGAGCGGTTTCAGGCCAGTTTTCCGTTGGCCCTGTCGTCCCGCCAGGAATTCTCGAGGGTTTCGGGCGTGTCGATCATGACCCGCATCTACTACCTGTACCTGCTGTTCCTCGACAAGGACGGCGTGATCCGTGAGGAGCACCAGGGTTCGGAGCAGCTGTGGTTCGGCAACTTGGAGACGAACTTCAGGGAGGCAGTGGAAGGCCTGTACCGCTGATGCGGAGACGGCCCAACGCCGCGAGCGCCCGTGCGTGCCTTGCGTGCAGGCCGCCGCCGCTAGCGCCTTAGGGGCCCGGCGAGAGGGCGCTTGGAATCCGCCGCGGACTGGCGCCCCCAAGGGAAGGCGTACGCGGATGCCCCGAGATGCGCGGGCGGGAATCCAGATGCAAGAACGGAGGCCTGAGATCACCCCTTCGAGCACCGGCACTTTCTCCGCGCGGCGTCCCGATTCGGCGCCACTTCGGCCTCGATCGCGAGTTCCACACACCGCCCGAAGGCGGCCGGGTGGACGCTGGGGACCTCCTCAGGGCACGGCGGCCCTTCCCAGCCGATGCCGCCGATTCCTGACCGGGCCCGCCCCAAGCCGGAGCGGGTCCATCGGACGGCTCGCGGCCGACCGCGACAGGGACTCGGCCCCGCTTCCCGGACGGCGCGTTCACGGAGCGGGCAGCGACTTGATCCCATGACGCGCGGACTCTGGCTCGGCCAAGTGGTCGTTGCGTTCGTAGCACTGGGGGGATTCGTCGCGTGGATCGGCGACGGCGGCGGAGCCTTCTTGCTGCGGGACAATCCGGTGCTCGCGGACCGGGGGCCCAGTCGGGCAGACGGCGCGAACCGCAAGGGCTATCCGCGGCGATGGACCGACCAGCACGGGTATCCGCTTGTGCTCGAATCGGCTCCGGAGTCGGTTGCCTCGAGGGTGCTTGCCGTTGACCACCTTCTCTTCGAGGTCCTTCCCGAATCGCAGATCGCGGGAGTTAGCGAGTACGCCCACATGCGGGCGTACAGCAACGTGCACAGTCAGGTGCGCAGCCTGGGAGTCCCGATCGTGTTAAACGTCGAGGCACTGCTGGCAATCAACCCGTCGCTGCTGCTGGCCTCAGAAATTTCGTCACCGGACTTCCTGCGAATGGCCCGATCCACCACCGTGCCAGTGTTCTCGATGCGAACCCTCCTCACCGACCGGCAGGACATCGAGAGCGCAATGGCGCTGATCGGCGACCTCGGCGGGCAGGAATCCAGGGCCTCGGCGGCCATTGGCCGATTCAACGCCGCTTGGCAGGCGCTGGTCGGGAGGGTTCCGGACGGGGCGGCCCGGTCCCGTGTGCTGGGACTCTCGTCGTAACTATCACTGTTTCGGACGCGAGTCGCTTTTCGATGACATCGTAAGGGTGCTGGGTGCCACGAACGTCTGTTCGGAGCATGGCCTGGGTCCCTCCGAGAGGGTGGATCCCGAACAGATCGCCGGCTGGAATCCCGACTGGATCGTGGTTGGCACCGGCGGCCGCACCGAACGCGAAGCGCTGGAATCCGTGGCGGGCGACCAAGCCGTGCGGCTCACGGCCGCGGGCCGGTCGGGCCAGCTACTTGCGATCGACGACCGCTACCTCCTAGCCATGTCCCATCACATTCTCGAGGCGATGAGCGCGATCGCCGACGCGCTCCATCCGGAAGACTCCCACGTCAGCGCCGCCCCTGGAGGCCGCGATTGAAGGCCCGGATCAGGCCCGGGCGCTTTCTGTGGGCGAGCGCGTTCCTGCTCCTGGCGGCTGCGGTTGCGGGAATCTCGACGGGGTCCACAATCGTCGACCCCAGCGTGGTTGCCGCCGTGCTGGCCTCCCGGATCTGGCCATTCGACGGCGGCTTCTCGGTGACGGACGAGTTTATCGTCTGGTCCGTGCGAATGCCCGGCTACTCGTGGGAATGCTCTCCGGCGCCTCGCTCCAGGGGCTCTTCCGCAACCCGCTGGCAGGTCCGGGAATCATCGGGGCGAGTTCGGGAGCGGCCTGCGGGGCCGCCCTCGCGCTGGTTTCCGGACTGGCCATCCGCTCGGCGCTCTGGCTGCCGCTCGCCGGGTTCGCCGGGGCCTTCAGCGCCGTAATCCTGGTCTACGCCGTGGCCACCCGGGGAGGACGGACGCCGGTCACTGCCCTGATCCTCGCGGGAATCGCCTGCGGGGCCTTCTTCAACGCGATGGTGTCCCTGCTGATCACCCTGCGCTTCGCCGACTGGCAGGTGGCCTCGCAGGTCCTGTACTGGCTGATGGGCGGCGTGGACAGCCGGGCGTGGACCCACGTGTGGATCGCGCTACCCTTCGGCGTCGCGGGAATGGCGACGATCCTGGTCTGCTCCCGCAGCCTGGACCTGCTGCAGATGGGCGAGGAATCGGCGCAGTCCCTGGGGGCGGACCTCGAGTCGACGAAGAGGTGGGTGCTCGTCGGCGCCTCGCTCCTGATCGCCTCCTCGGTGGCGGTGAGCGGAGTGCTCGCCTTCGTCGGCCTGGTGGTCCCCACATCGTCCGGCTGGTCGTGGGCCCGGCCCACAGGCACCTCCTGACGGGCTCGGCCATCGTCGGAGCGGCCTTCCTGGTGGCGTGCGATGTTATCGCGAGAACAGCCTTCGCTCCCACGGAGCTGCGGCTGGGAGTCGTCACCGCCGCGTTCGGCGCGCCGTTCTTTGCGTGGCTGCTGCACGTGCGACGAAGAAGTGTCGAGACCCTTTAGGAATGCTGGCGTCGATCGGGGCGGGGTTTGCCATCGACGGCAGCGGCAGCATGACTGCGGCCTGGACATCGAACTGAGGCCCGGGCAGGTGGCGGCCGTCGTTGGCCCGAACGGAGCGGGAAAGACGACCGCACTGAGGCTCTTGGCCGGCCTGATCCCACCGACGAAAGGGCTGGTCCGGGTGGAGGGCCGAGCCATCGCATCGGTCGCACGGTCCGAACTCGCGCGAACCGTGACCTACGTGCCCCAGACACCGCCGCCCGGATCGTCGTTCACGGTCCGGGAATGCGTGGCCATGGGACGCTACTGCCACCGGGGACGGTTCCAGGCCGAAACAGCCTCGGACCGCCGCGCCGTCCGGGAGGCGTTGGAGGTCATGGACTGCGTCCACCTGTCGGAGCGCCACCTGAACGAGCTGTCCGGAGGGGAGCGGCAGTGGGTGCTCCTGGCCGGAGCCTAGCGACGGCGGCGCCGTACCTGCTGCTTGACGAGCCCACCGCCAGCCTCGACATCGAGCACTCGCTGGCGATACTGGACCTCGTCCGGAGGATGGCGTCGGCCGGCCGGGCCGTCCTGATGGCGCTGCACGACCTGAACAGCGTGATCCGGTCCACGGACTTCGTCTACGTGCTCCACGGCGGCGCAATCCGGGAGACGGGCCCTCCGCTTGAGGCCCTGTCCCCGAGAATCGTGCGGGGGGTGTTCGCGGTGCGGGCGGACCTTGTCGGCGCCCCGCAGTCGGAGGTGTTCCGCTTCGAGCGCCTGCCCGGAGGGGGCGACCGAACCGCGGACTAGCCTGAATTCCCAACTTAAATTTCGATATGACGTTTTGAGGTGCCTCGGTGGCTGGGAGAGAGCGCCGTCAGGACTTCGTGGACCCGGTGGAGTGCTTGTCGTAGCCAATCAGGATTCGTAGGCCGCGGCCATCGAGCCAGGGGATCACGATCGGCGGGTTGCCGAATCCGGCGTGAATCAGGAGGGGGTTGTGGGCTCTCCTGCCGAGGCGGACGTCAACGCGGTCCTGCTGGATGCGGACGGTGGCGGCGGACCGCACGAAACGCTCAAAGAGCTGTCGGGCGGTGGTGCGCTCGTGCCCGTGCCCGATGCGGAGAGCAAGCATGCGGTACAGGGTGGAGGCCATCAGGGTGAACTGGAGGTCGGCGTTGATCTTCATCGGCACGGCGGCGGAGAGGGCGTCGAAGTGGAAGAAGTCGACCATGTCGGCAATGCAGTTCTCAATCACCATGCGGCGGGCATAGCGGTCGATGAGGCGGGCGGCGGAGTTGCCCTTGCGGGGGGGGGGGGGTGGGCTTGTCGTGGCCGAGGTCGGCGACCGCGATTTGGCGCAGGGGCTGCGGGCAGCCCTGGAGGCGGACCTGGGACTCGATCACGCGGGGGGTGCGGTAGCTGCGGCCGACATTGTGGAGGCGGACGCGCCGCCAGTCCCCGGGCGGCCGCTCCAGGAGGTTGCGGATCATCTTGGCGGAGCGGCGGCGAAGGGTGATGAAGCGGATGCCGAGGCCGTCGATCTTGCCGAGGACGGCGTGGGTGGTGAGGCGGGAGTCGAAGACGAGTTCTGCGGGGAGGGAGCCGGTGCGGTCGCGGACGGCCTCAATGAAGCGCAGCACGGCTTGGTTCTGGTTTTCCTTGCGGACGGTGGCGTCGGCGAAGCAGAGGACGCCGGTGCCGGCGTCGCGGGCGAGGAAGGCGAGGATGCCGTTCTGGCGGCGGCTGCGCTTGGAGACGTAGTGCTTTTCGGTGAGGGCCCGGTGACCGTGGAAGGGGATGGTGTGGAAGTCGAGGTCGAAGTAGGAGCCGCGGTCGAGGGAGAGGGCCTCGGCGGCGTCGAGCCAGGAGGAGGTCCAGCGGGGGACGCAGTCGGGTGCGATGCGGCAGGAGTACTCGGTCAGGGTGGAGCGCTTGGGGATGGCGTTGAGGCCGGCGAAGAGTCCGATGCCCTCGTCCAGGGCGTCGGGCATGATGCGCGAGGGGCGGCCGATACCCCACAGCTTGAGGGCCAGGCAGGCGAGGCAGGCGGAGAGGGGCGGGATGCGGTCGCTGCCGGGAAGGCCCCACTGTCGGACGAGGGAGGGGAGGCCGATTTGGGCGAGGAAGGGGAGGAAAAGGAAGAGGCCGCCGAAGGCGGTGCGGAAGGAGCGGGGAGAGAGGTCGAGGGCCTGAAGGCTGGCCTGGGGGCGGGGATGATGCGGGCGGCGAGCATTTCGGAGGCACTGCGGCGCCGGAGGCGGGGCAGGCCGGCCTGCTTGAGGATTTTGGCCACGGTCGGAACGCTGGCGGGGGTGCCGTCGCGATGCAGCTGCCTGGAGATATCGGGGGCGGAGAGGGAGCGGGCGCGCAGGACGAAGATGCGCTCGCGCAAGGCGGAGCGCTCCTGGGAGAGGGAAGGGGCAGGGGGAAGGCCGGGCGGTCGGGATGGCGGCGGAAGTCGGAGCAGAGATTGCGGAGCGAGCCGACGGAGTAGCCGAAACGCCTGGCGATGTCGGCATAGGGAAGATTCTCGACAAAGCGGGCGCGCAGGGCTTCGTAGCGGCGCTGGGCGGGGCTGGAGGAACCGCTGGGCCTGATCCGTAACCTTCATAGTTAACAAGTGAGGATGCCAGAATCAGATCACCATGATTTACCCTCCCATCCGGCCGCGACAGTGGGGAATGACGTGCCGGTGGCGATTCCGGGCCGTTGCCGGGCCGGACAACGGGCCTGATCGGCCAAATCGACTGGATCGGGGCCGAGTCACGGAGAGACAGGGCCGGACCGGACCGTGGATCCGGGTCTGAAATCGCGGGAGGCCTCCCGGAACCGGCCCGGGTCGGACTTAATTTAACCGTTGTCCCAGTATCCCGCAACTTAACTCTTGCGGTGATGTTTGGGCCGTCGGGCACCGGCCGGGCCAAGCTCGGGCGGTGCCTGTTCCGACTGCACGCCAATCGCCTTGGCCGGCTCGGCTTCCGCTGCCGGGGCGATTCCGGTCGGCACGCGTGAAGAGTCGGCGGATGGGCGGTCTCGGAGCCTTGCCTTCGCCCGTCGCGGCCCGTCGGCACAGGGCAAAAGGGCGTCCAGGCCGTTCGGAATGGTGCCGCCAGCGTGGCGAAGCCCTACCTCGGCCCTGGGATTCCCGCTGGGGACACGACTTGGGGCGAATCCGGCAATGCGCTGCCCGTCCACGCCGCGACTCGGGCCGGACACTCGCCCACGTGGCGTGCAAGGAAGTACACACCTCCCACTCTCCGCCCGTCGGGTTCAGCGACCGCGGGCCAAAGCCCTGGCCCGCAACGCCCTGCCATTCGGAGACCTCGACACGCAGAAGTGTCACATCCAAAATGAAGTTGGGAATTCAGGCTAGCGCTGGCTGCCAGTGCGCTCAGCGCAGCGGCATGGATGCACCTTTGGGACACCTTGTGCTCACTGCGTCCGGCTGCTGTCGTCGGGCGTCGTTCCCGAGAGCACCTTAGAATTGACGGAGACGGGCCCGGACCGAGCGCTGAGGTCGATCCCGATGAACCGTACCGCGTTGGACATGGCCTTGTAATCCCGCGTCCCCCTTCTAGTGTTGGATGTCCGCGGCTGGGCCAGCGCCGCGAGGGCCGCCGACTTGCTGAACAGTTCGTTCGGTGTGAGCGCCCCAGACTCGTTGCTCTCCGCCGAGCACTCGAATTCCACGGTCGAGGACAGCGATCTGGCGATCGTGTTTGTCACGTAGACCGTGGACGAAGCGCCGAGCGCCATTCGTACGAATTCTCCATCGGAAGCCTAGCACTGACGTCGAACCCGATGGAGGACTCGCTGGCGGCAACGCGCAGCCAGTACCGCCGACCCGTGTTCCAGCAGGCTGCCAGCGGACAAACTCCCAATCTGGTGGAATGTCGAGCCGGTGCTTGCAGCGGCAACACGGATCTGGGCCGATTTGATCCGGAGTACCAGTTCGACCCAGAGATCGCCGGAACCGTCAAGAGGGCGCTCCATCACCACCGTCTCATCGAGGGCGAATAGGTAGCGCTGTTCAACTCGACGCTAGCGTTGTTCGGCCAGTAGGTCGTGGCGGGCCATCAGGGCTCGCAAGTCCTCATGGTCATCCTGCGCCATCGGAATCAGCGGCGGGCGCACGCCGCCCGCCGGCATGCCCGCCAACTCCATCCCAGCCTTGATCATCGACACTTTGTAGCCGGGGCGTCGGTTGCGTAGCTCGTACATGGGTAGGACTAGCCTGTCGAGGATGCGATTGACGGCCACGAAGTCTCCGGCCCGAGCCAGCCTGCGGATCTCCAGGGGCACGTGCGGCATGAAGCACGCCAGACCGGATGTGAACGTCTCGACGCCAAGGTTCCAATACACGGGCACGTAGGGCTCGGCCATGCCGTTGATCCACTCGAACCGTTCCCCGAAGTGCCGACGCACGTTGAGGTAATGCGGAATATTGCCGTTCTCGTCCTTGACCATGCGGATGTTCTCGACTTCCGCGAGGCGCTCGAGCAGCTTGAGAGGCAGGACTCCGCTCCACTTCGTCTGATAGAGGATGACCTCTATCTCGGTGGCGTCCGCGACGGCACGATAGTAGTCCGCCAGTCCGGGATCGTTGCTGTCGCCCGAGTACGGTGCAACGCAGAGCACGGCCTGAGCTCCGGAACGCCCAGCCATCTGGGCCTGACGGCGGGCCGCGACCCAGCTCTGTCCTACGCCGAAGATCACGCAACTCCGATCGCCCACAGTATCTGTCGCGAGATCCACGATGCGCTGGTACTCCTCAAGCGTGAGGGCGTGCAGCTCGCCGTTGCTGCCACAGAACGTCAGCGATTCGAGGCCGCTACGGGCCAGTCGATCGGCTTGGGAAACCAGGGCGGACTCGTCAAGCTCGAGATCGTTGTTCCACGGCGTGACCGGGAACCCGATCGTGCCTTCCAGAACTAGGGACATGGAGGAGCTCCTCGTTTCGCTGCGCAGTGACGCCACCCCGCAGGACTCTAACTGCGGGTCGGAGTCACCTGAGTGCGCTGCATCGCAGAGGGGCCGCTAGACCACTCAGTTCGGACTCCAACCCCTTTCTATGCTAATTTAGGGTTCTTGGGGCGCCGCGGCGGCTTCCGGTGGCAGCCTCTCCCACTACTGGCCGTAGGGCTCTCCGTGGAGAATCCATCGGCCCGTAGTTCACACCCCCGGGGACATGACCCGAGCAGTTGCCAACCGCTACGCGACTGCGCTAGCTGAGGTAGTGCAAGAGCCGGATTCCGGCCTGACGCCCGAGTCGACGCTCGATCAGCTTGAGGGCTTTGCGGCGATGCTGCGCGAATCCCCGGAGCTCGACAGCATCCTGAGGACACCGGCCATCGGGCCTGGCGAAAAGCGAGGCCTAGTCGGCGAGATCGCCCAGCGAGCGGGGTGGTCGCCCTATGTCCAGAATTTTCTGGGTGTTGTCATCGACCAGCGTCGGGTGGCCCACTTCGACATGATCGTCCGCGCCTTCCGTGACTGGCTCGACGAGCAGAATGGGCGGGTCGCCGTCGAAATCCGCACGGCACGACCGCTCGATGCAGAGCAGAGAGCGGCTCTGGAGGAGCGGTTCCGCGCACTGATCGGCAAGGAAGTGCGGACTCAGGTGGTTGATGTGCCAAGCCTGCTCGGTGGCAGCCAGGTGCTGGTCGGCTCGACTCTGTACGACGGCTCCCTGCGGTCGGCACTCGACTCGCTCGGGCAGGCAATGGAGTCCCGGGACCGCTGATCGCACTCTCGGAAAGGAACCCGTACCCATGGCTCAGATGAACGCTTCTGAGATTTCAACGCTGATCCGCAACCGGATCAAGGACTACGAATCCGCCTTGGAGGTCTCCGAAGTCGGGTCAGTGATCTCGCTAGGGGACGGCATCGCCCGACTGCACGGACTGGAACGCGTCATGGCGGGGGAGCTGGTGGAGTTCCCGCGCGGCATCGCTGGCATCGCGATGAACCTCGAGGAGGACCAGGTCGGTGCTGTCCTGCTCGGCGACTACACGGAGCTCAAGGAGGGTGACCAGGTGCGCCGGACGGGTCGCATCATCTCGATCCCGGTCGGCGACGCCATGCTCGGTCGTGTCGTCGACGCGCTCGGCCGGCCGGTGGACGGCAAGGGCCCGATCGAGACCGTCCAATACAACCCGGTTGAGCGCATCGCCCCGGGCGTGATCGACCGTGAGCCCGTCACTGAGCCGATGCAGACGGGCCTCAAGGCGATCGACTCGATGATTCCCATCGGCCGGGGCCAGCGTGAGCTGATCATCGGCGACCGGCAGACCGGCAAGACTGCCATCGCGTTGGACACGATCATCAACCAGAAGGGTGGCGACGTCACCTGCATCTACGTCGCTGTCGGCCAGAAACGCTCCACCGTTGCGCAGGTAGTAAGGACCCTGGAGCAGAGCGGAGCGCTCGAGTACTCGATCGTGGTCGTTGCCTCTGCGTCCGACCCCGCGCCAATGCAGTACCTGGCACCGTTCGCGGGCGCCGCAATCGGTGAGTACTTCCGCGACACGCGAAGGCACGCCCTGTGCATCTACGACGATCTGTCCAAGCATGCGGCTGCCTACCGCGAAATTTCGCTCCTGCTGCGTCGTCCTCCGGGACGCGAAGCGTATCCCGGCGACGTGTTCTACCTGCATTCGCGCTTGTTGGAGCGGGCGGCGAAGCTGAACAGCCAGCATGGTGGCGGATCTCTTACGGCCCTACCGTTCATCGAGACCCAGGCTGGCGACGTCTCGGCCTACATCCCGACCAACGTGATCTCCATCACGGACGGCCAGATCTACCTCCAGGCCGACCTGTTCAACGCAAACGTTCGTCCCGCGGTGGACGTGGGTATCTCGGTCAGCCGCGTGGGCGGCAACGCCCAGATCAAGGCCATGAAATCAGTTGCTGGCACGCTGCGTCTCGACCTGGCCCAGTACCGCGCTCTCTCGGCGTTCGCTCAGTTCGGATCGGATCTCGACAAGGCGTCCCAGCAGCAGCTGCACCGGGGCGATCGACTGGTCGAAATCCTCAGGCAGAAGCAGTACAGCCCACTGCCTGTCGAAAAGCAGATCGCGATAATCTACGCGGGCACGAAGGGCCATCTGGACGATCTGGAACTGTCCCAGATCGCGGACTTCGAGAGAGGCCTATACGAGCATCTGGATCGCGAGGGCGAGGGCGGCGCACTCGCGCTGATCCGCGAGCGAGGCAAGTTGGACAGCGATGTCTCCGGGGCGCTCGAGTCGGCCATCGGCTCGTTCAAGGAGCAATTCACGGCGCTCCACGCGGTGGCCAAGGCGAGCTAGGCGATGCCCTCGCTGATCGACCTTCGGCGGCGGATCCGCTCCGTGCAGAACACGGAGCAGATCACGAAGGCCATGAAAATGGTTTCGGCGGCCAAGTTGCGTCGGGCACAGCTCGCCGTGGTCGGTGCACGTCCGTACGCGCGACTGCTGGACGACATGATCGGCAGCGTGGTCGGTGCTGGCGAGGAGGATCTGGCTTCGCTGAGCCACCCTCTGCTCGAGCAGCGCGAGTGCCGCCGCGTGCGGCTGCTTGTGCTGGCTGGCGAGAAGGGACTCTGCGGGTCGTTCAATGGCAACATCTTCAAGGCTGCCGCGCAGTTCGCCAAGGACCGCGAAGGCCGGCCTGTCGAGTTGGATCTCCTGGGACGCAAGGCCATCGACCACTTCAGCCGTAGGAGAGTGACGGTTGTCGGCAGTCGTGAACGTGTGCTCGCCAAGGTCGAGTACGGGGTGGCCGAGGAGGTGGCCGGTGAGGCCATGCAGGCGTTCGGGAGTGGCAAGGTCGACGAGGTCTGGCTGCTGCACAACTCGTTCCGTTCGGTGCTCAGTCAGGACACGGTCCTGACGCAGCTACTGCCGATCGCTGCGACGGAGGGGGGCGAGGGCTCCAGATCCTCGTATGAGTTCGAGCAGCCCCGCGAGGAGCTGCTCGGGGGGCTACTGCCGAAACGCGTCGTCACGCAGGTGCATCTGGCCATGCTTGACTCGGCGGCTGCCGAGCACGCGGCGCGCATGACGGCGATGGATGCTGCGACGCGCAACGCGGGTGAGGTGCTTGAGAAGCTGCGCCTCCATCTGAACCGTGTACGGCAGGCCAGCATCACAACAGAGATCATCGAGATCGTCTCGGGAGCCGCAGCCCTCGAGTAGGGTCGCGCGAAAGGGTTCGAGGGAATCGAAACATGCCTAGCGAGCAAATCGTCGGGAAAGTGATCCAAGTGGCGGGCCCCGCCGTCGACATGCAGTTCGACGCCGGCAAGCTGCCCAAGATATTCAACGCTGTCAGGGTGACGAGCGAAGGCTTCAAGGTGCCGGAGCCCATCAATGTGACCTGCGAGGTGCAGCAGTACCTGGGTGAGGGGCGTGTGCGGACCGTCGCCATGCAGCCCACCGACGGAATGGTGCGCGGGATGCCGGCCGAGGACACGGGCGAGGCGATTAGCGTTCCCGTGGGGCCGCAGGTGCTGGGTCGCGTCCTGAACGTGCTGGGCGAACCCGTGGACGAGCGGGGTCCGGTCGAGACGGGGAAGCGGTCGCCGATCCACAACGATGCGCCGGCCCTCGCCGACCAGTCCACAACGTCAGAGATGCTCGAGACGGGCATCAAGGTGATTGACCTGATCGAACCCTATCTGAAGGGCGGCAAGATCGGTCTCTTCGGAGGTGCTGGGGTTGGCAAGACCGTGATCATCATGGAGCTGATCAACAACATCGCCCTCCAGCACGGCGGTGTGTCGGTGTTCGCCGGCGTTGGCGAGCGCACTAGGGAGGGGAACGACCTCTGGCTCGAGATGCAGGAGTCGGGGGTTGTCGACCCCGACGACTACGAACAGTCAAAGGTCGCCCTGATTTACGGGCAGATGACTGAACCTCCGGGAGCACGGCTCCGCGTGGGACTGACGGGACTGACGGTCGCGGAGTACTTCCGGGACGTCGAGGGCCAGGACACCCTGCTCTTCATCGACAACATCTTTCGGTTCACCCAGGCCGGCTCCGAGGTGTCGGCTCTGCTGGGCCGGATGCCGTCCGCGGTCGGATACCAGCCGAACCTGGCTTCCGAGATGGGCATGCTGGAGGAGCGCATCACATCGACGCATAAGGGGTCGATCACTTCGGTCCAGGCAATCTACGTGCCGGCGGACGATTACACGGATCCCGCCCCCGCGACGACGTTCGCCCACCTCGACGCGACGACGAACCTCTCGCGTGAAATCGCGTCGCTCGGGATCTATCCCGCCGTGGATCCGCTCACGTCGACTTCGAGGATCTTGGACCCCAACGTTGTCGGCGATGACCACTACCAAGTCGCGCAGTCGGTGAAGCGGGTGCTGCAGCGTAACAAGGAGCTGCAGGACATCATCGCGATCCTGGGCGTAGAGGAGCTGTCCGAGGAGGACAAGCTGATCGTGGCGCGTGCGCGCAAGATTCAGAGGTTCCTGTCGCAGCCATTTTTCGTAGCTGAGCAGTTCACGGGCACGCCGGGCCGCTACGTGAAGCTTGCCGACACGATTCAGGGATTCCGCGAGATCGTGGACGGAAACCTGGACGACATTCCGGAGCAGGCGTTTTACATGGTCGGAACGCTCGACGAGGTCCACGAGCGGGCTAGCAGATTGGCCGCCTGACGACCGCCCGAACCTAGGGAATCCAGTCATCGCTTCCATGGCCACCCCAAGCATTCGCATCGAGATCGCCGTGCCGGACCGACTGGTGCTGGACGCGAGCGCGACTGCGGTCCAGATACCGCTCGCGACGGGCTATCTGGGTGCATTGCCGGGTCACGCGCCGATGCTCGCCGAACTCGGCACCGGTGTCCTCAGCTACGACGACGAGGCCGGCCGCAGTCGGCGCGTGGCGCTCGACGGCGGTGCCGCCGAGATCCTCGGCGACCGCATCCGCATCCTTGCGGACAAGGCGGAGCTCGGCGAGGAGATTGACCGCCAGCGCGCGTCCGACGCGCTGGATCGCGCACAGAAGCGGCTTGCGACTCCGGCTCCGAACATCGAGGTCGATCGTGCCCAACGCGCCACCCGCCGAGCACAGGCCCGGCTGGCCGCGTCGGGCGAAGCGTAAGCCCCCCCCCCCCCAATGGGGTGCCGCCTCCACCCTCCGTGGCTGACGTAGACCGTCAGGGTCGCGCTTCCACTAGGTCCAGTGCTGGACCGGGTTGGGTGGTTGGTGTCCTAGTTGCGCCCCGGACTCCGGTGCCGTCCGGTGCCCACGTGGGGCAGCTGTCGCCGCGGGACTGTATATGTGTCTGTTCGACACGCGATGGTCTGAACCCTGAGGTAGTCAGCCCCACTACCCCGCGTGACACGACCTGCCGGGCTTGCGGGGACTGTCGGGTCTGTCATCGAACCACCCAGATGCCGCCGCTACCATTCTCTGGTCCATTCAAGGATGCCGTCGAGAACGTCGCAGAGCCGTCAGGTGTTGGGCATCTCTTGGACCACCAGGTTGGAACCCTTCTCGGCGTTGTCCACGATCCGGCCGATAGCACCCAGGTCACCTGAGCGGTCCTACTTGCTGGTAACCCCGTCCGGCATGCTTCCTTCTCCGCAGCGGTAGGCAGTCAATTAACGAACCCGGTGCCCCTCGTGTTCAGTCTTTGGACGAACTACCCTTCGTCGCTGGACGACACGACGTTGACACGGCAACAGATCCGCGTTCGTCGTTGTCATAGCCCAAGTTCGCCAAGCGAGGAGCGATTCTGGCCGAATTCGGCGTGTTTTGCGCCGCAAGTCGTTGGTTTGCAATGGCCAGCCTCCGGAAACCCCAAATGTAGCGCCACAGCAACTTGCAATTCCTTGACTCCCGCCCCAGGGCCTGCTCCCATCGGAGCCTGTTCGTCCGCCGGACCCCCACCCGCCCCCGCGCCAAGGGCCAGGAGCCCCACTTCACCCAGCGCCTCGTCCGCTCCGTCCGCTGCGGCTCCAGGGTGCGCCAGCGCACCCTGCGCAACCTCGGCCGCCACGTCGCCCTGCCGCGCGGGGGCTGGCCGGCGCTGTGCGCCCGCGTCGAGCGCATCCTCGCCCCCCCCCCCCAGCGGTCCCTCGAGCTGGGGGCCTGCTGCCCCGCGGTCGAGGACGAGGCCCAGCGCAGCGCCGCCCAGCTGGTGCAGGCCGGCGTCTCCCCCGTGGGCCCGGCGGCCGATCTGCCGCGGGTCGATGTCGACTCCCTGGATCTGGTCCGCCCGCGCTCGGTCGGCGTCGAGCACGTCGCCCTGTGGGCCATGCGGCAGCTCCGTACGCCGCCCCTGCTCGAGGAGCTGGGCCTGTCCGGTGCGCAGCGCGCCGCCGTCCTCGGCAGCCTCGTCGGCCGCATGGCCGCGCCGGCCTCCGAGCGCGCCGCGTGGCACTGGCCGCGCCAGCGCAGCGCCCTGGGCGAGCTGCTCGGCTGCGACTGCGAGACCATGGGCCGGAACGCCCTGCAGCGCGCCAGCGACCGCCTGCTGCGCCACCGCGACACGATCGAGACGCGTCTCCTCCAGCGCGCCGCCGACCTGTTCGACCTGCAGCCCAGCGTCACCCTGCACGACCGGACCAGCACGTGCTTCGAGGGACCGGCAGCCGCTGGCCCGCCGCGGCCATTCCAGGGAGAAGCGCCACGACTGTCCGCCGCTCACGCTGGGCCTGGTGCTGGACGCCAGCGGCTTCGCGCGCCGCTCCAGGGTCCTGGTCGGCAACGTCGCCGAGGGCGGCACGCTGCAGGCCATGCCGACGGCCCTGGACGCGCCGCCCGAGGCGGCCGTCGTGCTCGACAGAGGGCTCGCCACGGAGGGGAACGGCGAGACGCGCCTGCGCTGCGCGTCCGCGCAGCGGGCGGAGCAGGAGCGGGCGATGGCGGGGCAGGCCGGCGCGCGCCTCGAGACGGCTCTGCGGACGCTGCACGAGGGTCTGTCGCGCCAGGGCGCGACCAGGCGCGTGGAGAAGGTCTGGCAGCGCATCTCACGGCTGCAGGCCCGCCATCCGTCCGCCGCCCCGCACCACGCGATCGACGTGCAGGCGGACGACAGGGGCCGCAACGCGACGGCGGTGGCCTGGAAGCGGCAGCCGCTGGAGGGCAACGGGGCGACCCATCCCGGGGTCCACGGCCTGCGCACCAGCAGCGTCGGCTGGGACGCCGGGCGGCTGTGGCGCACCTGCGTGACGCGGACCGACCTGGAGGCCGTCCTCCGCTCCCTCGGGAGCGCACTGGGACTGCGCCCGATCCACCACCGCAGGCCCGCGCGCAGCGCGGGCCACCTGTGCCTGTCGGTGCTCGCCTGCCAGCTGGTCCCGGTGGTCCGGCAGCGCCTGCGGGCGGGCGGGGAGACGGCCCGCCAGGCGGACGGACGCATGCTGCACGTGCGCAAGGCGGCGCGGGCCGAGTCCTGGCGGCGGGAGATCCACGAGCGGCTGGGCGTGGACGCCTCGCCGGGCGGGGTCCGCAAGCTGGTCGTCCAGCCCAGACGACGAAGGAAACATGCACGGAATGCAGTGCCACACGCCTGATTCCAAGACCGCAATATGCTCATTGCAAACGACTTGTGAAATGGGGTGGCAAACTTGGGGTAGGGGCTCTCCTGTATCTTGGTGTGAAGCAGCGTAACGGCCACGCGCACTGCCTGAGGTCTCCGGCTTGGGAGCACCAGCGCAACGCCTTCGAGGCCCGCTACGGCTACGACCTGCCGTCGGTCGAGTCCTGACTGCACCCGGACGGCTGGAGCAACCGCCGTCGCGACTGGCGCCGGCTGCTGGAGGCGCTGGACTACATCCACCGACACATGGGCCGCATCCCGGTGCCGGGAGTGGGCGCTGTCCACATCATGTCCGTGCCGGTCTACCCGACCTCGACGAGCGACTGCCTGGTCGAGTTCGTGCTGCGGCTCCCGGTCGAGGCCGCGCACGGCGACCGGCTGGACTGGCCGCAGCTCTGCCACTACGGGCAGCGGTCCGCCACGCTCTACCGCGCATATCTCGGGGCGGTGGCGTTCATGGGGCGTTCGGCCCGGAATGGGCAGCCCATCACGGAGAGGATCGCGGCCCCCGTGCTCGGACCGGACGGCAAGCAGCTGCGCGGGAAGGGCGGCAGGATCCGGCGCGACCCCACGCAAACGATCCCCAATCCGGCGGCGAGGTACGTCCGGGAGCTGTCCGAAGGCGACTACCTGTACCAGGTTCGATCGAATCCAGAACAATGCGGAAGTCTTCGACCTGAGTAAGGTTGCCATCAGTGCCGATTCGATGCCCTTAGATCCGTCATCGGCTCGAGTTGGAACACTTGATCTGACCGGCTCCGTTCGTCAACCAGGACGGCGAAGGCTACCTGCAGGCGGACGACCCTGCACCGGACTTGGTGGACATTTCTCCCGACGGCCGGAGGATCGTCGTGGCCTTTCGGGGGCCGCATCCCGTTACGGTGAAGCACGCAGCCGTCGGAAGCTGTCCCGGCTTCGGAGTTGTCACCTTGGAGGGGAACGGATCAACAGGAACGCTGACCCATGTGTTCCGAACCTTCCTCTCTGATGTAACTGGAACTCGGAATCTGAGCGACATCCACGGGGCCGCCGTTCGCATCAAGGGGCCCAACATGCCAGGGATTCGCCAGTCCTGGAGCGGATGCCAGACCCACCAAGCCGGATTTCAAGGCGCCGTGGACGTTCAATAGGCGCGTCCGCGGCGACTAGCGGAAGGTCCGCTTCGCCATTGAGCCTGGGGTCGGCGCTCTTGGGATCGTGCCTGACGGCGCTGCCTTCTGGTGCTGTGACAGCTTCTCAAGCTCCGTGCATCGTTGTCTGCTTGGAGCGGTCTAGTCAATCAGGCGCTTGATACCGACGAACTACGCGCCTTGAGAAAAATCAAGCCGATGAACCAGTCGGGCGAGGGCTAGATTACGTCTGGTTTCACTTCAAGCCAATCCAGATCATGCCGCGTCTCCATCTTGGATTGCGGAGCTGGGAGGGATGCCTACCGCACGCGTTCCCGGAGACCGATCGTTGCCACTGTTCAACTGGAGCCCTTGCAATCGATTCGAATCCCAATTACACGAGCGAGTCGACTCCAGACCGCACTAGGCCGCATTCTCGGCTACGCAAGCATTGACGAGCGCTCCGACGCCCTCGATCTTCACCTTGCATACGTCACCTGGCTGCAGGTAGACGGGGGGCTTGCGCGCCATGCCGACACCCGGCGGCGTCCCGGTTGAAACGAGGTCACCGGGTTCGAGTGTCATGACGGTGGAGAGGTACTCCAACAGGGCAGGGACGTCGAACACCAGTTGGTTGGTTCTCGAGTCCTGCAGAGTCTTGCCGTTGAGCTCAAAGCTGATTCGGAGATTGTGAGGATCTGCGACCTCTTCCGCCGAAACCAGTTCCGGACCGATCGGGCCGAACGTGTCGAACGTCTTCCCGATCGTCCACTGTGAGGTCGCCAGCTGGTAGTCCCGAGCGCTCACGTCATGGACGCACGTGTAGCCGAACACGTGGTCGCGCCAGTCCGCAGCCTTGACATTCTTGGACCTCTTACCGATCACGAACCCCAGCTCCGCCTCGTAGTCGACCTGGCTTGAGACTGCCGGCAGCACGATGTCGTCTCCGGGGCCGCACACGGCGTTGTCGTACTTGGTGAACACCGTAGGGATCTTCGGGATCTCCATGCCGGACTCGATGGCATGGTCCCGGTAGTTAAGTCCGATGCAGATGAACTTGCCCGGCCGCGGCACTGGTGCGTGGAGTCGGACATCTGCAAGGGGAGTGCCACCGCCGGGCTGAGCACAGAGCGCGGCGGCGGCCAGGGCGGCCTCACCGCCCTCCAGCAACGAAAGCATGTCCGGGTACCCGATGGCCGCAAGGCCATGCACGTTCCCATCACGGACCAAGCCCGCCTGGAGCTCTCCGGAACCGGAGCTAAACGTAACGAATCGCATAAGTTCCCATCCTACGTTGGTGGGCGATGCTGGCCGATCGAGTCTCAGCCAATGTGCATGGCCCAGGACATCAGGGCCGTAACGGCCGCCAGTCCTGTGAGCGCCGCGAAAGCGTGCAACAGCCAGCGTGGGCAGTTCAGCTGGAAGTTGCGAAGCCGTGTCGGAGCAGGGTTGGACTTCGGTGTCTCGGTGCGCAGAATGCTCTTGGGGGGAAGGGCGACCTTGCGTCCCCGGAGGGCTTGGAGTGCCTCGCGGTTCGACACCATGATCGAGCACGAATCGGCGCCGGGGATCGTTTGCTCGAGCTCGTCGCGAATAGACTGCGGGCAGTCGTCAAGCGATCGGTAGGTGGACTGCCCCTGCTCGTTGGAAACGATCACGCTGGAGGTCCGCAGAACCCACTTCATCGCGTCCTCCGACGGGGTGTGGCCCTGTTGTCGCCCTGTGCGGCGAACTCGCCGATCAGCTGGATGAACCCGAGGGCCGTCCGCGAGAGAGCCTTGTCGGATCGGTAGATGAGGCCGATGGTTCGGATCATCGGCAGAGGCGTCAGTCGCAGGGCCTTCAGCCGGCCTGCGGCGATCTCCTCGCGGGCACTGGTGACCGCCATGAAAGTGACGCCCAGGCCCGCCTCAGCGAAGCGTTTCTGCATCTCGCTCGACTCCAGCTCCATCGAGACGTTGATATCGTCCTCGTAATCATTGAGAAACTCGCTGACCCGCGCCCGTGTGCGCCCCGTCTTCGGCAGGAGCAGCGGCTCCTGCACGATGTCCTCCGCGGACACTTTCTCGCGCTTCGCCAAGCGGTGCGAGGGGTTGATCACCAGGCAGATCTCATCAGAGTAGAACTGCACCACCTCCAGCCGCTTCTCCTGCAGTGGTAGCTGGGTAATGCCGAAGTCGACGGAGTTGTCGAGCACGGACTCGATGGTCTGGCTGCCGTACGAGCGCACCACCTGCATCTGGACCTTCGGAAACTTCTCGCGATAGCGCGAGAACACGGCGGGCAGGACATGAACGCAGGTCGCCTCGTTGGCGGCGATGCTCATCTCGCCCTTCGGTACGTTCTCGAGCTCGTGCACCGCGTCGAACGCCTCGCGCCTGAGGTCGAGGATCCGGCGGGAGAAATCAGCGAAGATCTTGCCCGCCGTGGTCAGCGTGATGCGGCTGCCGAATCGGTCGAAGAGCTGGGTGCCCAGCTCCTGCTCCACCTGCCTGATCTGGGCGCTGATCGCAGGCTGCGTCCGGTAGCAGGTCTTTGCTGCCTTGGAGAAGCTGTTTAGGCGAACGATCTCAAGGAACGTATGTAGCTGGTCGAAATCCACGCGCTTTCGCCAGACAGCCTATGTACGGTTGAGGCGGGGCACCCACCATCACAACCCGTACATCTCCTGCTCATCGTACAACAGGGCCAGGAGTCCGGAGGCTTGTCCGGCCATCCGGGCACGGGCGATAGAATGGGCAGTTCTTGACCTGCGATGAAGCCGCGGATCTTCTCGGGCATGCAGCCGACGGGTGCCTTGCACATCGGCAATTACCTAGGCGCACTGCGCAACTGGGCACGCATCCAGTACGACTACGAGCCGATCTTCTGCATCGTCGACCAGCACGCCATTACAGTCCGCCAAGATCCGAAGCGGCTTCCGGAGCGCTGCGAGCAGGTCGCGGCGCTGTACATAGCGGCGGGCATTGACCCGAAGCACTGCTCGGTCTACGTCCAGTCCCAGATCCCCGCCCACGTGGAGCTCGCGTGGATCTTCACGTGTGCCGTTCCGTTCGGCTGGCTGGGTCGCATGACCCAGTTCAAGGCCAAGTCCCAGCAGGCCGAGAGCAGCCAGGAGGGGGTTGGCACGGGGCTGTTCGTCTACCCGGTCCTAATGGCGGCGGACATCCTGCTCTACCAGGCCAGCCTTGTTCCGGTGGGTGACGACCAATCGCAGCACATGGAGTTGACCCGCAACGTTGCGCAGCGCTTCAACGGCCTCTACGGCAGGACCTTCGTGGTGCCCGACCAGGGGCTTCCCGCTGTCGGGGCGCGCATCATGGGACTCGACGATCCGACTAGGAAGATGAGCAAATCGGGTTCCGGGCCGAACCATATGGTCAGTCTCCTAGACCCCCCGAACCGTGTCCGGAAGATCTTCGGGCGCGCCCTCACGGACTCCCAGCCTGCCGTGAACTGGGAAGAGCCTGGAGCGGGCGTGGCGAACCTGCTAACGATCTTCCAGGCCTTCAGCGACTGGTCGGACGGCCAGATGGAGAGTCATTTCGCCGGCATGCGTTACGGGAACCTCAAGAAGGAGGTGGCCGCCATGGTGTCCGACAGCCTCGCGCCGATCCAGGAGCGGTACGAGGACCTCATGGCGAACCGGGACCATCTGCGCGACATCCTGCGCGACGGTGCGGACCGCGTGCGGCCTATCGCCGAGGGAACGGTCCGTCTCGCCAAGGAACGTACCGGGCTCTACTCGCGCTGAGTGCATCGCGGTGGCAGCTTCCGTCTCGCCGCGCGGATACGTTGAGGTTCTCAGCCGTTACCCGCATTTCCGGCGGATCTGGCTCGCCCAGCTCGTCAGCGGCTCGTGCGACTGGTTCTACTCGGTCGCGATCTACACGCTGCTTCTCGACCTGACCGGTACGGCGGAGTCGGTGGCGTGGGCCGCCATCCTGCAGATCCTGCCGATGATGTTGCTCGGTCCAACGGCCGGAGCCGTGAACGACCGTCTCAGTCGCCGCAAGGTGATGCTGGCCAGCGACGTGGTGCGCGCGTTGATCGCCCCCTGCATGCTCTTCATCAGCAGGCCGGAGCACATTCCGCTGCTGTACGTGCTGCTCGGCTTGGAGATCGGCACGGCGGCGTTCTTCGAAGCCGGCCGGAACGCGATACTGCCCAGCCTGATCAAGCGTGAGGAACTGCCCGTCGCCAACGCCTTGGGTTCCACAACCTGGTCCCTGACAGTAACGCTCGGTTCAGCGCTGGGCGGCGTGGTGGTCTCCTACTTCGGGCGTCCGACGGTCTTCATCATCAACAGCCTCTCGTTCCTCTTCTCAGCGTGGCTGGTGTTCCGCACCCGGGCGTTCGAGCGCCACCTAGCAGGGCTGCGCGAACGGCCGTGGCTGGAAGCCCTCAGCTTCCGACCGGTGTACGAGGGCTTCGCGTACATGGTTCGGAACTGGCGGCTGGCAACACTACTGACCTTGAAATTCGGTCTGGGCATCATGGGAGCCCGCGTCGTCCTCGTCACCATTCTGGGCAGCCGAGAGTTCGCCGTCGATGGGGACGCGGCCCTGGGCATGGCGATGCTGCTCTGCTTCCAGGGTGCTGGCTCGGTGATGGGTCCGCTGATCCTCGGGAAGCGCCTCAGTCGGAGCCAGTCGACGATGCGGATGGCGGTGCTAGGTGGGTACATTGCCGCCGGCAGCGGCTACATGCTTTTCAGCGTCGTGCTTAACGTGCCTCTCGCCGGCCTGTGCCTAGTGGTGGCACACGGCGGAGCCGCCCTGGTGTGGGTCTGCTCGACGACCATGCTCCACCTGAACACTGAGCACCGCTACCTCGGCCGTGTGTTCGCTGCCGACATGGGCCTGTTCATGGGAACGGCCTCGCTCTCGACCTACTGTATGGGCCAGATACTGGACCGCGGCGTTCCAGGCCGGATGGCCGCGCTCTGGTTGGGCTGCGCCCTGTTCGGCCCGGCTACCGTGTGGGTTCTGTCCCTGCGGCGATTCCGTCGCAATAGCTCCCAGCCCGGCGTCGGCACATAGGCGCGGATCAGGACCGCATCCTCCCCGATCACCGGGAACCGGCCCGCCTCTGCGGGAACAAGGAACGCGTCCCCCGGCCCGAACGGCGTCAGGTCCATGGAGCCGTGGCCCGCGATGCAGATCAGGACATCGCAGTGCCTTGGATTCGGCGTGTACAGGAACGGTGCGTTCCAAGTCAGGACCTCGGCGGTGAAGTGCGGACACTGGCCGAGCCGTCCGATCCGGCACGTGCCCATCTCGGCGAAGGAGAGCGGTGGGTCGCTCGGCTTCGGACGCGCGACCTCGGGCCGCGAGCCAACGTTCGACGCCTCCACAGCGCGGCTCACCTGCAGTGCCCGCGGCCGACCATCCAGCCCGGGCCGACCGTAGTCGTGCAGGCGGTAGGTGATGTCGGAGTTTTGCTGGATCTCGCACAGGAGCAGGCGGCCCCGGGCCGAGTGCACGGTGCCTGCCGGAAGAAGGATGCAGTCGCCTGGGCGGGCCGGCAGCCAGCGAAGGCTGGATACGATGTCGCCGCCCGCGGATGCAGATCGCAGGGCGTCCGCGGACAGATCCCGGTCAAGCCCTAGGCCAAGACGTGCCTCTGAGCTCGCCTCGATGACGTACCAGAGCTCGGTCTTGCCCCGTCCTGTCGGCAGAGCACTGGCTCGCTGGTCGTCTGGATGGACTTGGATCGACAGTCGATCCTCGATGAAGAGGATCTTGCCCACCACTGGGAGTTCCGTGGACGGTCGATCAGAGTCGCCGTCGGCGGCTGCCCCAGTCCGCGGCCGTCCCAGGATGCGCTCGCCGAACCGCTCGACCAGTTCGCATGCGGAGCATCCCTGCAGCGGACCGTCCGCCACGCGGCTGCCGTCGTGAAGGCACCATGCCTCGCCAATCCGGCGTTTGGGCAGATCCGTGAAGACGGGGCGCAGATCCAGGGTGCCCCAGATGCGCTCGCGTAGGTCGGCCTTGAACTTGAGGGGCCCGAGTCGCATTACGTCCGCCCGGCCATGAACGCCCCGATGCGTCGGATGCCCTCCTCAAGTTCCTCCATCGACGCGGCGTATGACAGCCGGATGTGCTCGCTCGTCCCGAACGCCTCGCCGGGGACTACGGCGACGTGTGCTTCCGTGAGCAGCTTGCGGGCGAACTCCATTGACGACGAGAACCTGCCGTCATCAAAGGCGGAGCTGATGTCCGGATAGGCGTAGAAGGCCCCGTTGGGCTGAGGGCACTCCACGCTGGGGATCGCGTTCAGGGCGTCGACGACATAGGCGCGCCGTTCGCGATAGATGTCCAGCATAGTGTAGACCTCGTCCATTGGTCCGTTGAGGGCCTCGAGGGCAGCCTTCTGGACGATCGAGGTGGGGTTGGATGTGGCGTGACTCTGGAGCTTGTTGACGTTGGAGATCAGATCGGCCGGGCCAAGGAGGTACCCCAGGCGCCATCCGGTCATGGCGAAGGTCTTCGAGAGGGAGCCTGCAACGGCCACGTTGCCCTTTGCTCCGTCCGCCGCCGCGATGGAGAACGGCTCCGATGCATACACGAAGTGGCTATAGCATTCGTCACTGAGCAGAAAGATCCCGCGTTGGGACGTAAGTTCGAGGATGCGCTCGTACTCGTCCCGCATCACGACCGCTCCCGAGGGGTTGTTCGGAGTGTTGACGATGACGATCTTCGTGCGGTCGGTCAGCACTGCTTCGATGTCCGCGGCGGTCAGCGCGAAGCCGTTGGACTGTTTCGTGCGGACTGTGACAGGCGTGCCGCCGTGGTAGCTGATGACGTCGTAGAACGTCACCCAGTACGGCACCGGCAGCACGACCTCGTCGCCTTCGTCGACCATCGCCGCCATCATGTTGAAGATCGCGTGCTTGCCGCCCACCGTGGCGATGCACTCGTGGGGGGCGTAGCCGGTGCCGAACTCCCGGTCGTGCCACGCGACGATCGCCTCGCGCAGTTCCGGAGTGCCACCTGCGGCCGTGTAGCGGGTGAAGTTGTCCTGAATCGCACGGATTCCGGCCTGCTTGATGTTGTCTGGTGTCGGGAAGTCAGGTTCGCCTGCGCCGAGCGCAACGAGGTCCACGCCCTCGCGCTTCAGGCGATTGGCCTCTGCCGTGACGGCCATCGTGGCGGATTCGCTGATCCTGCCGATGCGATTCGAAAATGTCATGTCCTACACCTGCTCGACTGTTGGAGCCGTCGCCGCCCGCCCGTAGAGCCTGTGCAGCCGTGCGGCGACGTGCGGTGGCACGAATTCCTCAATCTGGCCGCCGTGTCGGCACACTTCCTTGACCAGCCGTGAACTGAGGTAGCTGTAGGCCTCGGAGGGCAGCATGAAGACGGTCTCGATCTCGGGTGCCAGCTTGCGGTTCATGAGTGCCATCTGGAGTTCGTATTCGTAGTCCGAGACGGCGCGGATCCCGCGCACGATCAGGCTTGCCTTCTCCTTGCGAGCGCAGTCGACCAACAGTCCGTCGAAACTCGCCACGCGCACGTTCGGCAGGTCCCGGACCGCCTCCGAGATCATTCCCAGCCGGTCCTCGACGGAGAATTCCCCCTTCTTGGTGTCGTGCCGCAGCAGCGCCACAACCAAGGAATCAAACTGCCGCGCTGCGCGGCGTATCAGGTCAAGATGGCCGTTGGTGATTGGGTCAAACGAGCCCGGATAGATCGCGACGCGCGGCTCTGGCACCTGTGGTCATTGTATCCCGGGCTGCGAACTCGAACGCCAGGTCTCCAGCGATCCGAGTGTCTCCCGCTAGCGCCGGCACGCGGGCCGGGCCGTTCGCGAGGGCAATCGTGATTGCAGAGCCTGAGAAGGGGGATTGGCCTACAGGTGGGCGTCGAACCAGTCGATTGCCATTCTCTGTGCCTTGCCTCTTGCTTCGCGGTAGATGCCGTAATGCTTGATGCCAGGGATGACCACGAGCTTCTTCGGCCCAGTTGCCGCTGCGTGGGCCTTGATGGCGTGGTCGCGGTTGTCGAACAGCTCCTCGTTCTCGGCAATCACGAACATCAGCGCGGCGTGCGATGCCTGGCGCGCCAGTTCCACGGGTGCGTAGTGCATGAGCTTGTCGCGGATCGGAGCGCCTCGGAGCGATCCGACGGCCACGGCCCCTGGCTCGGGATACGGCAATTCACCACGGGCCCTGCGCGTCGCTTCATCCATCGTCCGGTTGGTCTGGTCCTCGCCTCGTAAGACGAACCGCGAGTCCATCCCACCCACTTGGCTGAAGACCGCCTTGACGCGCTTGTCGTGAGCGGCGGCGTACAGTACGTGTCCACCCGAGTAGCTGCTGCCCCAGACGCCGACGCGATCCGTGTCACACATGGGCTCGGCCTGTAGCCAGTGGAGCGCGTTGAGCCAGTCCCTGGACTGCTCGACGGGATCGACAACCTCACGGACCGCGATGACTTCGGCCTCGAACCGCCCGGCCGCCCCTTCAGGCGCCGGAGCCGCGAGGATGACCCGCGGGTCGCTGTTGCCCCAGCCACGGTAGTCGAACGCGACGGCGAGGTAGCCGACCTTCGCAAACTCCACTGCGTCCCGCCGCAGCCCGCGGACAGTGCCTCCCCAGCCGTGGGCCATGAGGATGCAGGGAAGCTTCTTGCCGTCGTTTTCCGAGGCTGCGAACACTTCCGCTGCGAGGCGCGTGCCTTCGCTATGGATTGTCGCCGTGCGCCAGTCGATTCCCTCCGGCGCCTCCCATGTGACCTGCGCCACGAGCGCGGGGGCGAGTAGCAGTGCGGCGAAAGCCGTGACAGTTAGCGTGCGCATGCGCAACATCCTAAGCCCCGTGGATCACTTGTAGTGCTGGTACAAGTGCTCCGCAACGGCGATGTCCTCGATCGCAAGGCCTTGGGACTCGAACAACGTCACATGATCCTCCGACTTGCGTCCGGGGTGGACGCCGTTGAGGATCTCGTGCAGCTCGCAGGCCGAGGCCCAGTCGAACTTACCGTCGTCGACGGCCTGGATCAGGTCGCCGGCCTCCATCTTGGCCTGCGCCAAGGAATCGACGGCCACCACCGCCGACCGCTCTACAGTCAGGGAGTCGATTTCCCGCCGCTTGGCGTGGTTGCTGCCGGCTGCGTTGATGTGTGCGCCCTGGGGTAGGGAATTGCCGTCGAACACTGGTTCACGGGCGTTCGTGACAGTGATCACGATGTCCGCGCCTTCCAGAGCTTCCTCCGGAGACTCAGTTGCGCGCACGTCTAGGTCGAGCCGGTCGGACATGCGAGCGGCGAACGCTTCGCGGCGCTGTTGGCTGCGGCTGTACACATGAACGCGCTCCAGATCTCTCGCGCAAGCGACCGCTTCGAGCTGGGTGGCGGCTTGAAACCCGCTTCCGAAGACGGCGAGCCTAGTGGCGTCCTTGCGTGCCATCCAGCGGGTGGCCACGCCACTGGCGGCGCCCGTGCGGATCTGGCCCAAGTGGTTGGCGTCGATCGTGGCCAGGAGTCCGGCCGTCTCTGAGTTGAACAGCAGCACGACGAAGTTGGGAGCTCCCACGGCGGGATTGGATGCGTAGGCCTTGAGGCCAACCCGATGGATCTGGTTGTCCCCTGCCGCCATGTAGTGCAGGAGTGTCCTGTTCCGCATCTGCACGCGGCGTCTCGGGTGGTTGTCGGAGATGCCGTCGGCCATCCGGCTGACGGCCTGCTCTACAAGGTCCATGGCAGTCGGCATATCGAGGGCCGCCAGAACTTGCTCTTCGGTGACATGGATCATGGTGTCTCCTATTCTGCCGCCGAGTGCGGTGGCCACGACGGCCGTGCGCCGTGGTGGGGATTCGCCGGGGTCAGGGTGCCTGGGAAGGCAGTTTGCGGTTCAACGGAGACTGGCATCCATTGCCAGTTCACGAGCCCGGAATCAGTCCGCAGGTGCTTGGTCAAGTTTGGGGTTCCGGGCCATGTCGGCCGGGGTCTCAGGTGAGCTCGATGGAACGCGCCAGAGACCGTTGGCCGACGAGATTACATTGGCGGTCCTGTTCACTGACCGTCAGCCTCGTGATGTTGGTGAGTTCCGGCGGTGTTGACGGTCTCAGATCCGGGGCCACGGCGGGGCAGCTAGCTGCTGGCGAGGGTGTACGATGAATTACAGAACGCGGCTGCGCTGTCGGCTGCGATTCTTGGTGAAGCCATCCCGGGAAGGTGGTGACTCCGACCATGGCAGAAGTTCACATCGTAGAGGGTGAGCCCCTGGACGTCGCACTGCGCAAGTTCAAGCGCAAGGTCCAGCAGGAGGACATCATCAAGGATGTCAAGCGGCACGCCTACTACTTGAAGCCCGGCGAGAAGCGGCGGCTCAAGCAGGCGTTGGCGCGCAAGCGTCTACGCAAACGGTCGCGCGCGCCGCGCGACTAGGGCACCTTAGCCTGAAGTCGACTCACCGTCAACGTCCACCCACGGCACGCTGTGGTCTCCATCGACCGCTAGTGTGTGGAGTGGAGAGTCGATTCGAAAGAGCGACCAGGGTCCGGGCAGGAACGGATAGCGGTCGACGACCGACTCGTCGATCTCCACGCCGATGCCCGGACCGTCTGGCATGACTAGGTAGCCGTCCCGCATCTCCAACGGTTCGCGCAGGATCTCGTCGGCGACTGGGAACGGGTACATGCCTGGCTTGCCTTCGTTGGAGTGCAGGGGATACTCGAGCCACTCAACGACACTCTCGTCCCAGCAGGTACCGAGCTGGGCGGCAGCCATGACCTCCAGTAGAGTTCCCCAGCTGTGGAACGCGAACCGGATCCCCTGCGCCTCCGTGGCGGCAAACACCCGCTCGCCCATTGCGAATCCACCCTGGCAGCAGACGTCCATCTGCACGAACTCGACGCCCCCGCCTTGAATCAGGTCTAGGAACGAGGACTCGTCGGGTTCGTGCTCGCCCGAGGCGATCGCCAGGTTCGTTTCGTCGTTGAGCGCCTTGTAGGCAGGGTGGTCGTCCGGAGGGAGAGGTTCCTCTACCCAGTAGGGACCCAAGGGCTCCAGGTCGCGGCAGAGCTGTGCGATCGTGGCAGGTGAGTAGCTTCGATCTCCCATCCGCCACCAGCCGTGGCAGTCGAGCATGATGCCGAAGTCCGCACTCGTCGCATCGCGAATGGCCTCGGTGATGCGGAAGTCGCCGTCAGGTCCGGCCGCGGGACGCAGCTTGTACGCGGGGAACCCCAGCGCACGGACTGCCGCTGCCTCAGCGGCATAGCCCTCAGGAGGCATATACATGCCAGCGGAGCCGTAGCACTTGATGCGATCACGCTTGCGGCCTCCTAGCAGCTCCGACATCGGCACGCCCTCGGCCTTTGCCGCGGCGTCGATGACAGCGACCTCGACAGCGTGGTAGGTCTTCTGGGTTTCTAGCGGAGCCTGGAACCCAAACGAGCGCCACAGGGCAGGGTCGCGGCCCTCAAGGAACGGGCCGATCGTGTCGTCGATCTCCCGGGCTGCGCGGATGTGTGCCGGTCCTGGGGCGTTGCCGACGATGTCGGAGTCTGTCGAGACGCGGATGAGCATCGCGTCTCGCTTGAGGATCGTGCGCAGTCCGCCGAAGAACGGTAGTTCGATCGGCTCCTCGAACGGACAGGACATCAGCAGTCCTTCGACCTTGGTGATCTTCATGGAACCTGGTGCGGGCACTTTCGGCGCCCGACACGGGTCAGGTGCCCACGATAGCGCGGAGTCGCACGGATCGACCGAATGCGCGGCGCGGGGCCCTAGGAGCGGGTCTCCTCCGCCGTTTCATCCAGTCCGCATGGTCCACAAGCCGTCGCGCTGCGCCACATGGGCTCTGGCGTAGGTCTGCAATGCAAAGTAACATGGAGCCGTACGTTCAGGTTGATCTCCACACATCAACGTCGCCGCTTGTGTGTCCGGATTGCGGATCTGCCGATGCCTCGGACCCCTAGCAGGGCGATCGGGCGGCGGGGGATTCAACCAAGGCAGGATTGCAGATGACGAGTGAGCGTATTGACGCAGTCTGGCTTGGGCGTGGGTTGGTAGCGCTTCTGGTCGCTGCACCCATGCTGGCCGCTCCCTCCGGCGAAAGCCTCTACCGCGACACGGTTCAGCCAGCACTCCAACAGAACTGCCTTGGCTGCCACGGTCAGGGCAACACGTTCTCCCAGCTTGATCTCCGCACACGCGATGCTGCTCTCAAAGGAGGGCTGCGTGGCGCCTCCATCGTTAGTGGCGATCCCGATGCCAGTCCACTGATGGCGGCCATTGACCATGTGGGCGAGCTCGCCATGCCGCCGGGGGGTGCCGAGAAGCAGCTTTCCGAGGACATCCGCACGGCGTTCCGGCACTGGATTGCCCAGGGTGCGCCCTACGAGGATGTGCAGGCAGAGGCGAACTGGGACTTCGCCGAGGAGGATCTCTGGGCGCTCCGTCCCTTGAGGAAGGTTGCAGCTCCGCGTGGCACGTTCGATCCGGCCGGCGTGCGGACGCCGGTCGACAGCTTCGTCCTGGCGAAGCTGTCCGAGAAAGACATCGAGCCTGCGCCGCGGGCCGACAGGCGCACCCTGATCCGACGGCTCACCTTTGACTTGACGGGTCTTCCGCCAACGCCTGACGAAGTCGAGAAGTTCTTGGCAGACGACTCCGACCAGGCGTATCGCCGCCTCGTCGAGCGCCTGCTGGACTCGCCACGCTACGGCGAGCGCTGGGGCCGGCACTGGCTTGATGTCACGCGCTACGCCGACACAGCAGGCTACTCCAACGACTTCGAAGTGCCGAATGCGTGGCGCTATCGCGACTACGTGATCCGGAGCTTCAATCGCGACAAGCCATTCGACCAGTTCATCCTCGAGCAGATCGCCGGCGACGAGCTCTACCCTAACGACCCTGATGCCATCATCGCGACGGGGTTCCTGCGCACCGGTCCCTGGGAGCACACAGGGATGGCAGTCGCGGCGGTGACGCGGCAGCTGTTCCTCGACGACGTTACGCACCACGTCGCGCAGTCGTTCCTAGGACTGACCCTTGGCTGCGCACGCTGCCACGACCACAAGTTCGACCCGATCCCCACAAAGGACTACTACCGAGTTCAGGCCGTGTTCTCCAAGACCGCGTTTGCGCGGCGCACGCTGGGGTTCCTGGACACCGAATCGACCGATGGGTTCGAGGATGGCAGGCAGCCGTTTGATGCCCGCCTGGGCGAGCTCGAGCGGCGCATGCACGACCTTCACGAGGCGGCTCGTGAGAGGCTCGCCAAAAAAGAGGGTGCAGAGGTCGCCGCGGAGGCGGCCAGTTCGATTCTGCAGCGCAACATGTCCAAGGAGCAGGCGGAGCTGCTCAAGCTGCTGCGCAAGCGGGTCACGATGCACAAGCTCTCGAAGCTGCGCTTCGAGCCCCTCGCGATGAGCGTCAGCAACGGTCTGGTGCCCAAGTGGGACACCGTCGCGTCCCGCAACAGCTACATGAAGAAGGAGGAGTATCTCGATGCCAAGACCCACATCCTTGTGGGCGGCGACATCCAGGCCCCTTCCGAGGAGGTGGCCCCGGGAGTGCTTTCTGCAGTGGGGCGCTACTCCGACCTGCCTGACGCGGAGATACCAGACACCTTGGGGGGACGGCGATCGGCACTGGCTCGCTGGATCGCCGATCCACGCAATCCGCTGACCCCGCGGGTCCTGGTGAACCGCGTATGGCAGTATCACTTCGGGCGCGGGCTGGCTGGAAACGCGAACAACCTCGGCAAGATGGGCAAGAAGCCGACCCATCCCGAGCTGCTCGACTGGCTGGCCGGATTCTTCATCGACCAGGGTTGGAGCGTCAAGGCAGTCCACCGGGTGATCCTCTACTCGGAGGCCTATCAGCGGGCCAGCACCCACCCTGACCGCGACGCGCTGGACCGGGCGGATCCCGAGAACCTCTACTTGGCGAGGTTCTCGCCACGGAGGCTCGAGGCCGAGGAATTGCGCGACAGCATGCTGGCCGTGTCCGGCGAGCTGAGCGACAAGACCGGCGGTCCCGGCACGTATCCTCAGATCAACGCGGATGTCGCCCAGCAGCCACGGCACGCCATGGGTACGCTGAGACCCGTGTACGAGGCGGAGCCGACGCGTGAACGGCGCAACAGGCGCTCCGTCTACAGCTTCCAGCAGCGCAGCCTGATCGATCCTATGGTTGAGGTCTTCAATGGGGCCAACCCAGACCTGACCTGCGAGATGCGCGAGTCCTCGACCGTGCCGACCCAGGCGTTCGCGCTGCTGAACGCAGAGCAGTCAAGGGAGCTGGCGCTGATCATGGCCCTGAACTTGGACGAGGAGCCACGTGAGAAGCGCGTGGACACCGCGTTCCGTCGCGCCTTCGGACGACCACCGACCGCGGGAGAGTCGGAACGGAGTGCGGCATTCCTGTCTCAGATGAGCGCCCACCACCGCGAGAATCCCGCCAGCCCTCGACGCGGGCCGTCGGACGTGGTGCACCACATCACCAGCGAGCTCACTGGCGAGCGCTTTGAGTTCGTGCAACCCGGCTACACGGGCGAGTACGAGCACAATCCCCATCCCAGCGAGGTTTCGGCGGAGGTCCGCGCATTCGCCGATCTAACCCTGGCGCTGTTCAACGCCAACGAGTTTGTGTACGTCTACTGACGAAGGGACGAAGATGAGACGCCCACTATTCACTGCAAGCCTTTCGCGGCGCGAGCTGCTCTACCACTCGGGCATGGGACTCGGTTCGATCGCCCTAGGCGCGCTGCTGCAGCGCGACCAGGCCCGCGCCGGCGTCCTAGCGTCGAAGCCGGGGCATCACGACGCGAAGGCGAAGAACTGCATCTTTCTGTTGATGGAGGGTGGCCCAAGTCACATCGACACGTTCGACCCGAAGGCGAAGCTCGTTGACCTCCACATGACGGAGTTCGTCAAGGAGCGCAACAAGTTCGAGGCCTCCATGAACACGGGCAAGCGCTACTACGTGCGCAGCCCGTTTGAGTTCCAGCGCGTCGGCAAGATGGGGATCGAGATCAACGCCAAGCTGCGCCGTTTCGCCGACTGCGTTGACGATGTCTGCTTCTACCGCGGCCTCCAGGCAACTTCGGTCAACCACCCGACTGCCTTGTACCACCTCAACACCGGCAACCGCTTCGGAGGCGATCCCGCGATCGGATCGTGGGTCACCTATGGCCTTGGCACGGGGAACGAGAACCTGCCGGGGTTCGTCGTGTTGCCCGATCTGGCCTATCCGCAGGGCGGTGCGGGGAACTGGTCCAACGGATTCCTGCCGGCGCACTACCAGGGCACGCCTCTGCGCTCGCAGGGCGCCCCCGTTCTGGACATGCGGCCGCCCGAGTACGTCACCGAGTACGGCCAGCGCAGGACGCTCGACTTCTTGGGCGATCTCAATCGCGCGCATGCCGCCCGGCATCCCCACCACGGCGAGCTGGAGTCCCGCATCGAGAGCTACGAGCTGGCTTTCCGCATGCAGGCTGAGATGCCGGAGGCGATCGATATTGACAGCGAGCCTGAGGGAACCCGGTCGCTCTACGGGGTCGGCTCCGACAGCCCCGAGGTCGACTCTCTGGCGCGCCGTTTTCTGCTTGCCCGACGTCTCGTCGAGAGGGGCGTGCGGTTCGTCCAAGTCATCGTGTCCGGGTGGGACTCGCACGACTACATAGAAAAGGCGCACGGCACTCGGCTCGATTCGCTCGACCAGCCCATGGCGGCGCTCCTCAAGGACCTCAAGCGGACTGGGCTGCTGGATGAGACTCTGGTCGTCTGGGCCGGCGAGTTCGGGCGTTCCCCTGACAACGGCATCCGCGGAGGCGGCACGGCCTGGGGTCGCGACCACAATGCTCCGGCGATGGGCTTCTGGATGGCTGGAGGCGGGGCGCCGCGGGGCGAGATCGTGGGAGCGACGGACGAGACTGGCGGCGAGGCGGTCGAGGTAGTCCATCCCATCAAGAACATGCACGTGACACTGCTGCACCTGCTGGGCTTGGACGACGCGCGACTGACGTACTTTGCGCAGGGTCGAGAGAAGCAGCTGAGTCAGACGGGCGGGGAACTGATCAAGGAGCTGGTCGCCTAGCCACTGAATCGCACCGGTCGGATTCTGGGTTTGTACCCAACGGGCTCAATCATCCGTCCAATTCAACGTGACTCCGGGATTTCGCAATCCGGCTCGGTGCGCTTGCCATCGGGCCGGACCCTGCGGAGTCGACCAATCCGAATGAGCGGAGCATCAATGCAATCGCGGCCCAGTCGCATTCCCTCTTCGCCCGCGCTCCGTCCTTGGGTCTTGCTGGTCGTTGCAGCCCTGGCTGGCGGGCAGCTGGGACTGGCTCAGGAGCTCTCCAGCACGTTCGTCGGGCAGATCTATGTGCTGGGTCAGGAGGGCGAGCACTTCGGCGTTCCCGGAGCGACTGTGGAGCTGCAGTCGATCGAACTGACGGATACGGTCGCCGCCTCACCGGTCTCTGAGTCCGACGAACTCGGCCTGTTCCGCTTCGACGGCGTCGCGGCTGGGTGCTATGTGCTTGCGGGCACCTCTGAGGGCCTGTCCGGTCAGACGGACATCGTATGTGTACCGGGCGAGGAGGATCCGCTGCGGGTCGACATCGCGATGGAGGTCGAGACTGTCGTGGAGACAGTCGAAGTCTCTGCCTCGGTGATCGAGATCGACCCGACCGAGACTACCTCCTCGGGATCCGTGGGCGTTTCCACCATCGACAACGCACCCAAGGCCAACCGCAGCGTCGAGGACGTGATGCCGCTGATACCGGGTGTGCTCAGGGGGCGCGCTGGGGAGATCAACATGAACGGCCTGCGCGCTACGCAGAGCGGTTCCCAGCTAAACAGCATCGACGTTACGGATCCAGTCGCACGTACCTCGGAGATGTCGTTGCCCCTGAGCGTGGTCTCGAGTGTGGAGATCCTGTCTAGCCCATACGACGCGCAGTACGGCGGTTTCGCCGGTGCCATGTCGACGATCGAGACCAGGTCGGCAGATGTCTCGGAATTCCGCTTCGACCTGCAGAACTTCACGCCGCGCATACGGCGGCGTGCCGGCAGGGTGGTGGGCATCGAGTCGAGCACCCCTAGGCTGACGATGAACCTGCCGCTTATTAACAACCGCGTGGCTTGGCTGCACTCGACTGAGTACCAGTTCGTGCGCGCGGACCAGGAAGACGCGAATCTCCCGCTGCTGGAACGGGACGTTGAGAGCGAGATGCTCACGATCTTCAACCAGTTCGACGTCTCGGTGTCTGAGCGCAACCGCGCCTCCCTGACGGCGCTGGTCTATCCGGAGAAGTTCAGCTACTTCGGCTTGGATGCGTTTCGGCCCCAGTCTGCGACCACGGACCTGCGTCGCCGCGGCTTCCTCTACACGGTCAAGGACTCGCACGAATTCGGTTCGGGCGGAGTACTGCTGTCGAGCTTCTCTATCCAGAGGCTCTTCAATGACGTGATGCCCCGCTCCGACGGGCTGATGACGTTCGGAATCGACCGCATCTCGGGCGGCTTCTTCAATCGCCAGGAGCGGTTCACGAGCCGCCGGAAGCTCAGCGAGCTGTTCCACTTCGGACCGCGCGGCGACCACCAGCTCAAGACGGGCTTCGAGATGGGCTGGGAGTCTTACCAAGGGCACCAAATCTTCGGCCCTGTGCTGTGGACCGGCGTAGGAGACCGACCGATCCGGATGCTGGAGTACACCGATCCGACCGATGTCCGTGCCCGCAAGGTCGACATGTCGGCGTTCTTCCAGGACAAGTGGCAGGTGAACGACGCACTGACCATCGACATGGGCGGGCGGATCGAGCGGGACTCGCTCTCCGGTCAGTGGAACCCGTCCTACCGGTTTGGGTTCGCCTATGCGCTCGGCGGCGGATCGCGCACCGTCCTGCGAGGGGGCTCGGGACTCTTCGTGGATCGCATCAGCCTGCTCGTGCCGACGTTCGATCAGCTGCCGACGAGGATCGAGTCCCTGTTCAGCCCTACGGGCGGCGTGCTGCGGTCACGCCCACTCCATGCACGGTTCGACGGTCCCCTCCAGAACGCCAGAAGCCTTGGCTGGAACATTCAGCTGGACCGCGAGATGGTTCGCAACCTGTTTCTCCGAACGGGCTTCCAGTACCGGCGAACTCACCGCAACTTCCTGATCGATCCCGTGTACTCGGCCAATGCGCAGGACAGCCCCGACACGTTGGTGATGAGCAATCGCGGGCACGACTACTACCGCGAGTTTCAGGTGTCCCTGCGGTATCGGCTCAAGGGTACGGGGCACATCACCTCCTCGTACGTGCGCTCCAACTCCTACGGCGACCTCAACGACCTCGGTTCGATCTACGGCGTGACGCCCGCGCAGCTGATCATTCCGAACGAGAGAGCTCCGCTGCGCTTCGACGTTCCGCACCGCATGCTCACCTGGGCTGAGTTCAACCTTCCGTTCGGACTGAAGACGATACCGGTTTGGGACGTGCGCACCGGATTCCCGCACTCGTCCCTGAACGAGTTGCGCGAGGCCGTAGGCGCACGCAACCGAGCGGGTCGGTTCCCGATGTTCAACTCGGTCGACCTCCAGATCACCAAGAACGTGGACATCCCTTGGCGCGGCAAGACTCACCGCTTCAGGGCCGGGATCCGCCTGTTCAACCTGCTGAACCACTTCAATCCGCAGGATGTCCAGCAGAACCTGGACAGCATCCACTACGGGGTCTTCTACCGCGGTGTGAAGCGCAAGATCCGCGCGGTCTTCGAAATCGGCTACTAGCGGCCCGCGCACGGACGTGTGGCAGGCCCCGGGAAGTGGTGCGCCATCTATCGGTTCCTTGCGACAGTTGTCTCGCGCAGCTCGGTCGGCGGAGCGGTACCGGACCCGTCGACAGGCACCCTGTACTCGACTGTCGATCCTGAAGCGTCGCTGTCGACACGAAACTCAACCAGCTCTCCATAACCCAGGTGCAAGCGGCGCTCGACGCTGCGAAGGCCGTGGCCGTTGGAAAATTGGCGCTTCGGGTCGAAACCGACGCCGTCATCGCTCACTTCGATATGCAGCCTCCCATCCTTTTGGCTCGCCACCACGCGCACTGCGCCCCCTTCGGGCCTGCGGCTGACGCCGTGCTTGACAGCGTTCTCGACCAGGGGCTGGATCGAGAGCGCTGGAATCTTGCACCGTCGCGCACGGTGGTCGACATTGATGTGCGTTCTCAGCCGGTCCCCCATCCGCAGCCGCTCGATCTGGAGGTAGGCCTCCACGATCCGCAGCTCGTCCTCCAACAACACGAACTGCCGCTTGGAGCCCAGCCCGTACCGAAAGATGTCGGCGAGGTTGAGCACGGTTTTCCTGGCGTCCGAAGCCGATTCCGGGATGATCCCATTCAGTGCGTTCAATGCATTGAACAGAAAATGGGGATTGATCTGGGCGCGTAGAGTTGCCATCTCTGCCTCCCGCAGAAGATGGTCCTGCTCCTCGCGTCGCAGTCCCTCTGCCCGGATCGCGACCTCCGAGGCGAGCCGCTCGAGGTCGGCGATGTCGCCGCTGAGGAAGCGTCGGCCGCCCCGTCGCGCACCCAGTAGCAATACCCGCGAACTGCCGGTTACGTCTCGCAGGGGTACCGCCACCTCGACCCACCGCCGGTCTGATTCTGCCATGACATCGAAGTACGGAGCGGGATGGACCTCGATCCTTGCGATGTCGGGTGCCGAGCTTGGCTCAAGCAACTCCCACCGCCCGGCCGATACGAAATCGGCGATCAACGCGGAAGCGCGGCCCAGGAACGTCGTCTCGTCCTGGGCATCAAGTGTGCTGATGCGGTGTGCGGCCTTCTGTAGGTCCTGACGGCGGAAGAGTGCATTTTCAACCCAGGTGCCGACCCATCCGAGGACGCGAGGGTAGGCAAGGATAGCCAGGCTTGCGGTCACAAGGAATGCCGCCAGTGCCAAGGCGTTGACCGCTACGGACTGCAGCAATCCGAGAGCGTCGGTGAGCCAGAGAAGCCCGGCTGCGAAGCCTCCCGCCAGAACGCCTGCGCCGGCCAAGCGTACGAACACGTCCAGGAGCAGGAACCGGTAGTCCAGCAGCAGCACAAACAGAGCCAGCGGGATCCCAGCGTGGTGAAAGAGCAACTCGTGCAGCCATGCGTCTTGATCGTGTTCGCGCACGAAGTGGACGAACGAGGCCGCCAGCAGGAACAGCGCCATCGCAGCGAGGGTGCGCAGGCTCGCGTAGCGGTGTCCTTGTTCGCCGCGACCCAGCAGGACGGCCGCGATTACCGACAGTGCAATGAATCCGTAGTTGATCGCGGCGCCACCTGCCTCCAGCGGGGCGATGCCCATCCCAAGCCCGTTCGAGATGTAGACAAGCGAGGCTCCGCCACCCACCACGTAGCCGGTCCAGCCGAGCCAGCGGTGTTCGCCACGAAGTGCTAGATGCAGGAGCGTGCTGGGAAGGAGACTGAGTACGGCAAAGCTCAGGGCACCTACGACCTCCTGCAAGTGGCTCCGCGGTTCGGCGAGCAGCACGACAAGCGAGCCAAGGTTCCAGCACACGGCCAGCCCCGCGGCAATCGCCGGAGCAAGGACTGCGGTTCTCGCACCCCGCAACAGCAGCACCAGAAAGGAGCTGAAAGCGACCATCCCGAGGATGTGACCGAGCAGGTTAAGAAGGATTGGAAAGTGAACCTCGACCTCCATGCTCAGCTCCAGGACCTAAGTCCAAATACAGTACCGCCCAGCCGAATCGCGCCTGAACGGCGCACGTGCCATGCTAAGACAATTGATAAATGGACATCCAGCAGGACCAGCCACTGCGAACGCTCATCGTGGACGACGAGGAGGTCGCCCGGTACGTCCTTCACCGGGACCTAGCTTCGCTCGACGGAATTGAGATCGTAGGCGAGGCCGAGAACGGCGGCGTGGCGCAGCGTCGCATAGAGGCTCTCTCTCCTGATCTTGTCCTGCTTGACATCCAGATGCCCGTCAAGGATGGTTTCGATGTCGTACGCGGCATTCGCGGGCCGCTGCCTTCGATTGTCTTCGTCACCGCCTACAGCGAGCATGCGCTGCAGGCATTTGAGGTTGGTGCGGTCGACTACCTCCTCAAGCCCTTCAGTGTCGACCGCTTGGAGCAGTCGATCGCACGTGCCCGAGAGACATGGCTCCGGCCTCGCGAGAGCGCGGAGCGCATTGCGGACACCCTCAATGCGGATGCAGAGTCTGGTCGCCGCAAGACAAAGGTCGTTGCCTGCTTCGGCTCCGAGTTCCTCCTGCTGGACATTGACCAGGTCTACGCGATCTACGCTTCCGGCGAGACCGTCTGGATCATCACCGCGGACAAGCGGTACCAGGCTACCCAGACGCTGAGCGGACTCACCGACAAGCTGTCGGGAACACCGATTCTGCGCGTGCACCGCAGCGTCCTCGTCAACTGCGACAAGATCGTCAAGGTCAAGGCCCTGAGCAGCCGTCGCTGGCGATTGACACTTTCCAATGGTTTCCACTGCGTAGCCAGCAAGCGCAACTCCGCACTAGTCAAGACGCTTCTCCAATAGGCCCGCGTCGTGCCGCCCTGACCGAGGCAGGGCAACGACCTGTAAACCGATCATTGATCCGGGCACTCGCGTAGTGGGTGGTTCATCGCGGCCTAGGGCATCCGAGACGGCAGTTCTGGCCGTCCGTTCATTGCCGATTTTGGCCCGTTCATTGCACTTTACTGCCCGCGCACCGAAATCGCCCCGCCCATGTTTGACATAGCTAGCTGTAGGGGTTGATCTATAGCTTCGACCCCCGTTGCCTTGGGGACTCGCTGGGGGCTGCGCCAACCTAGTTGATCGTGTAGATCCCCCGCCTTGTGCTGCCCCGTCGGAAATTTAGGATTCAACCATGCTGACCGTCTTCCATGCCGCCCGCAAACTAGGCTCGTCCAGAGTGGCATGTCGAGCTGACACGGCACTCGAAACGGGTGCGAGCTCGCCGATCTGCAGCTGTCGATGCTTGACCCGCCTTGCCGCGGGGGCCCTAATCTCTATCTCTTTCTCGTTGGCCCCGCTTTGGGCACAGTCAAGCGGCTCGATCGAGGGTACGGTGTCGCTGGAGCAGACTGGTTCGCCGATGCATGGCGTGAGCGTGGAGCTCTTGGAACTGGCGCGTACGACCATCACCGAGGACGACGGCACATACGAGTTCGACCGTGTTCCACCTGGGAACTACCACGTGGTGGCGCACTTCGAGAGCTTGTTCAGCGAATCGGCCTACGACGTCACGGTGGAGTCAGGGGCCGCGGTCACGGCGGACTTCATGCTCTCGATCACCCATCAGGGCCACCAAATCACGGTGACTGCGTCGGATGCGCATGAAGACGTATTCGAGGCCTTCAGCAGTGTGGACTCTTACTCAGGGCACGACTTGGCCATGCTGCAGGATGTCTCCGTCGGAGAGGCGCTTGGCCAGGCCGTCGGTACAGGTGTCGCGAAACGCAGCTTCGGTCCGGGGGCCGCAAGGCCCATCATCCGCGGATTCGACGGCGACCGTGTCCTCGTCATGGAGGATGGCATTCGAAGCGGTACGCTCGCGTCTCAGTCCGGAGACCATGGAGAGGTGTTGAACGTCGGGCAGCTGGAGCGGCTCGAGATCGTGAAGGGACCAGCGACGCTCCTTTATAGCGGCAGCGCCGTCGGCGGCACGCTGAATGCGATCAGTCGACACCACGAGGACCACCAGCATCGGCACGACGGTCTGCGTGGGTTCGTGTCCGGCTCTGGAGGCTCCACCAACGCGTTCCGCGCTGCCAGTGGTGGATTCGAGTACGGCATCAAGAATTGGATGATGTGGGGGTCGGCCGGGTCGACCCGATCTGGAGACTTCAATACCCCACAGGGCCCTGTCCCGAACTCTGGGGCTGGTTTCCGCAATGGGTCGGGAGGTCTCGGTTGGTTCGGTGACAAGACCTACTTGAGTGTGAGTTTGAGGGTCGATGAAGGGGACTACGGTGTGCCCTTCGCTGAGGAGTTCCACGCCCACGGCCATGAGGAGGAACACGATCACGAAGAAATGGAAATGCACAAAGAGGGAGACGAAGGGGAGGATGATGACGAGCACGAGGACGAGCACGAGGAAGAACTGGACCGCGTCACCCTCGAGAGCACCCGCCACACCTACCGCCTCAACTGGGGTCTGAAGAATCTGGGGACGGCCATCGAGTCGGTTGGGGTCAAGCTAGGCCTCGCCCAATGGAAGCACGACGAGATCGAGCACTTCGAAGACGGAGATCAGGTGATTGGGACACGGTTCCGGAACGACCAGTTCGTGTACCGCGCGGTGGTCGAACAAGGCAGGAAGGGAGTCTGGGGCGGACGTTTTGGCATCTGGGGGATCGACCGAGGCTACGAAGCAGCTGGCGAAGAGGCGCTTTCGCCTCCGGTGGATCAGAACGGATTTGCCTTGTTCATGCTGGAGGAGTTCGACTTCGAACGGGTCAAGTTCCAGTTCGGTGCGCGACTCGAGAGGCAGCGCTACACGCCTGCATACGCGGAGCGCAGCCACGAGGAGCATGACGACCACGACGACGAGGGGATGGAAGGTGAGGATCACAAGGAGGAGGAAGGTGAGGATCACGAAGACGAGCATCACGAGGACGAGCATCACGAGGAGATCCCAGACGCCGTCCAGCGAGTGTTCACTGGCTTTTCTGCAGCGGTAGGAATGCACGCCGACCTCTGGCGCGGGGGAGCCTTCGTCGCCAACTTCACACGCAGCTACCGCCCGCCTGCGCTGGAGGAGCTCTACAACTATGGCCCGCACGCCGGCAACCTAGCCTTCGAGATTGGGGATCCGTCACTGCTCGCGGAGTCGGGCACCGGCGCCGACTTCTCGCTCCGGCATCGCCAGGGTCGTGTCCGCGGCGAGGCGAACTTCTTCATCTACGATTTCTCGGACTTCATCTTTCCCTTCGCGCCAGGCGAGGTCGAGGACAGCCTGCAGGTAATCGAGTTCACGCAGCTCGACGCCCGATACACCGGCGCCGAAGCGGTCATGAGCATCGACTTGGCCGAGCCACTCGCGCTGAATCTCGGTCTGGACGTGGTCGATGCACGCTCCACAGCCACAGACACTCCTTTGCCCAGGATTCCGCCGCTCAGAGCCAAGGTGGGACTGGATCTTTCCCTAGGTGGGATCGAGGTGCGGCCGGAACTCATCCTTGCGGGTGCGCAGAACGACACGTTCACGGGTGAGACCCCCACCGATGGCTACGCGGTGATGAACCTAAAGGCGTCCTACACCCTCGCCCGGACCCATGCGGCGCACCAGTTCTCGGTCAACGTGTTCAACGTCGGTGACCGGCTTTATCGCAACCACTCTTCGTTCATCAAGGATCTGGCACCGGAAATTGGACGCGGCGTGCGCTTCTCATACACGCTCCGCTTCTACTGATCTTGCGCTTGGACCGGCGCGGATGCTGGAGGGCAGCGGTTTGTGAGCGTAGGCCGACTCTAGGTCGCGGCGTCCGAAGCGCCGGTCCGCCGCCAGGTCGCGCAGGAACGAGCTGCGCACCGGCATGCGGACGGTCCCTTTGGGAGACCGGCACACGCTGGCCGGCGATGCGTCTCGGCACCTCCGGCAGATCGGCCACGAACTCGTAAGCATCGCGGACCGCCTGCACTACATCGCGGAGTGGGCCGCGCACTTCGGCCGCCTCAATACTCTCTTGCCGCCACCTCGCTTACCGTGACGGTCACCCGGCAAGTTCTTTGGTCGCAGAGACATGCATTCGTCAAGCCGCTCTCTTGATGGCCGCTACGGATCAGAGCGTGCTAACTGGGTGCGCCCCCGGCCATTCGGCCGGTTCTGCGGCATCGGCGTAGCGCTTGCGCTTTCACCCCGATCAGTCGCAGTCTGTCGCTTCCCGTCGAGTCCTTCTTTCCGGAAGATGCGAGGTGCCTCGCCGCCGACCAGCGCCAGACAGGCGTGACCCGACCCCTCGCACGTCGCTTCGGTGAGTCCCTGGCCGCGCCTGCTGTCCCGAGGCTGATAAAGTAGATGCGTTTTGGCGATGCGGCTCGAGGACCTTCAGCCGCGTTGCACGGTCCGGGGCGTCGTTCCCGACGCGCTGGTCACTGTGGTCAGCGTGCAGTGGTTCGGCTCGGAGGCGGTAGAGCTTACGTACAAGACACAGACGGGAGCCGTCGAGAACGAGCTGCTCTACCGCCACGACGAGGCCCGCCTGGAGGTCGTCGCACAAGGTCGCCCTTGGAGCTTCGACGGCGACGGCGCGTTATTCCGGCTCGTATCCGAGGCCCAGCGGATCCGTCTCGCGCACTTGTTCGACCCACTGCTGGCCGTCCACACGTCCGCGGTCGAGCCCCTGCCGCACCAGATCACCGCCGTCTACGAGTCGATGCTGCCACGCCAGCCGTTGCGCTTCCTGCTTGCGGACGACCCGGGCGCAGGCAAGACCATCATGGCGGGCCTGCTGATCAAGGAGCTGATCGCCCGCGGCGATCTGGAGCGCTGCTTGGTCGTCTGCCCGGGCAGCCTCGCAGAACAGTGGCAGGACGAGCTGTACCGCCGGTTCCAGCTCCGTTTCGAGATCCTGACCAACGATGGGCTCGAAGCCGCGCACGGTCGCAACTGGTTCCTGGAGACCAATCTCGTCATCGCTCGGCTAGACAAGCTGTCGCGCGACGAGGACGTCCAGCGCAAGCTCCAGGCACCGAACACAGACTGGGACCTGGTGGTGTGCGACGAGGCGCACAAGCTGTCGGCGACGTTCTTCGGAGGCGAAATCAAGTACACGAAGCGGTACCGGCTGGGCCAGCTTCTATCCGGCCTGACCCGCCACCTCCTGTTGATGACGGCAACGCCGCACAACGGCAAGGAAGAGGACTTTCAGCTCTTTCTCGCACTGCTTGATGGTGACCGCTTCGAGGGCCGCTTCCGTGACGGTGTCCATGCAGCCGACATCTCGGACCTGATGCGCCGCATGGTCAAGGAACGCCTGCTGAAGTTCGACGGCAAGCCGTTGTTCCCGGAGCGGAGGGCCCGCACCGTTCCGTACAGGCTCTCTGACGACGAAGCCCGTCTTTACGAAGCCGTGACGGAGTACGTGCGCGCGGAGTTCAGCCGGGCGGACAGGCACTTGAACGCCAAGCGGGCCGGCGCGGTCGGGTTCGCGCTGACGCTCCTCCAGCGGCGGCTCGCGTCGTCCCCTGAAGCGATCTACCAGTCGCTGCGGCGACGGCGCGAAAGGCTGGAGAGTCGGCTGCGTGAGCTGGAGGTGTTGCAACGGGACGGCAAGCTTTCGCCCGCTGAGATCACTTCTCCGGAGCTGGACACCGACGAGGTCGAGGACCTCGACGACGCGCCGGAACAGGAGGTGGAAGAAACCGAGGCCCGCATCCTGGATCAGGCTACCGCCGCGCGGTCAATCGCGGAATTGAAGGCGGAGATCAAAACCCTGAAGTGGCTCGAAGGGCTGGCACTGCACGTGCGCCGCTCCGGCCAGGACACCAAGTGGCGCGAGCTGGCGAACCTGCTCGGCAAGATCTTCTCTGCGAACGAGCCTGCCGAACGCGGCGTCGACGCGTCGCGTCCGTCGTCCTCCCCGCATCAGAAGCTGGTCCTCTTCACCGAGCATCGCGACACGCTGCGCTACTTGCGGGAGCGGATCGCGACCCGGCACGGCCGCGAGGGCGGGGTTGTGGTCATCCACGGGGGCATCGGCCGCCAGAAGCGACTGGCGGTGCAGGAGGCGTTCCGGCACGACCCAGAGGTTCAGGTGCTGTTGGCTACCGACGCGGCGGGCGAGGGCATCAACCTCCAGCGCGCACACCTGATGGTCAACTACGACCTGCCTTGGAACCCGAACCGGCTGGAGCAGCGGTTCGGTCGCATTCACCGGATCGGCCAGACCGAGGTATGCCACCAATGGAGCCTCGTCGCGGTCGATACTCGCGAGGGCGATGTTTATCGACGCCTGCTGGATAAGCTGGACCGCGCTAGGGAAGCGCTCGGCGGTCAGGTCTTCGACGTACTCGGGAAGCTGGAGTTCGAGGGGCGCCCGTTGCGGGACCTGCTGCTTGAAGCCATTCGGTACGGCGAGAAGCCGGAGGTGCGGGCACGTCTCGATACCGCCGTCGATCAGGCGCTCGACCGCACCGCCATTCGGGATCTGTTGGAGGAGCACCAGCTCGTCCACGACGCGATGGACGCCACGCGCGTGCGGCGTGTCCGCGAGAACCTGGAGCGGGCCGAAGCGCGCCGGCTGCAGCCCCACTACATCGAGTCGTTCTTCAAGGAGGGGTTCCGGCGTTTGGGCGGAGCCGCTCGGCAGCGCGAACCGCGTCGCTATGAAGTGACGCACGTGCCGGCGCTGATCCGGAACCGCGATCGGACCATCGGCGTTGGAGAGCCGGTGCTCCCCCGCTACGAGCGGATCGCGTTCGAGAAGCTGCTGGTCGAACCTCTTGGGCAGGCCCGGGCAGCCTTCATCTGCCCCGGCCATCCGCTGCTGGACGCCGTCATTGACCTCACTCTCAAGCGCCACCGGGAGCTGCTCCGGCGCGGCGCGGTGCTTGTCGATGAGCGCGACGACGGCACGGTCCCTCGCGTGCTCCTCTCCATCGAGCACGCCCTGCAAGACGGCAGCATCACCCGTTCGGGCGAGCGGCGCCTGATATCGAAGCAGATCCTCTACGTCGAGATGGACGCTGCAGGGGTCTCGCGCCACTTGCACTACGCACCCTACCTCGACTACCGGCCCTTGGCCGACGGCGAGCCTGCCGTGGAAGCGATCCTCGCGCGAGAGGAGTGCGTGTGGATCGGCCACGATCTCGAACGGACCGGGCAGGCGTACGCCGTCGCCCAAGTCGTCCCGAAACACCTTGCCGAGATTCGCGACGCGCGACTTAAGCTGGTCAGGAAGACAGAATCAGCCGTCAAGGACCGGCTGACGAAGGAGATCTCGTACTGGGATCTCCGTGCCGAGCAGCTTAAGCTGGACGAGGCCGCCGGAAAGAAAGGGGCGCGGCTGAATTCGGGCGAGGCACGTCGACGTGCGGACGCCTTGCAACATCGGCTTCAGAAGCGGCTGGAAGACCTGAAGCGGGACGCTCTGATCTCACCGCGACCGCCAGTCGTGATCGGCGGACTGCTGGTGGTGCCCCGCGGCCTGATCGACAGGATGGCCGGACGCCCCGTACCCAATCCTACGTCCACGGTGGACACTCAGGCAGCGGCGGCGCGGGCGCGCGCGATCGTGATGGAGACCGAGTGCCGCCTCGGGTTCCGCCCGATCGACCGCGAGCAGGAGAAGCTGGGCTACGACATCGAGAGCCGTGATCCTGCCACCGGCAAGCTCCGGTTCATCGAAGTCAAAGGGCGCAGCAGCGACGCCCAAACCATAACGGTCACCCGTAATGAGATCCTCTACTCGCTCAACAAGCCGGACGAGTTCATCCTCGCCATCGTGGTGTTTGGAGACGGTGGCTCCCACCGTCTCCTGTACGTCCGGCGACCATTCCAGCGAGAACCGGACTTCGAGGCGGCGAGCGTCAACTACTCCCTCCCAAGCCTGCTGGCTAGGGGTGAAGCCCCTCGGTAGAAGTGGATGCGGCAAACCGGGTAGACTCTTAGGCCGCATGGCGATCAGCAATCACGAACGCGTCGGCAAGGCGCTTGCGTCGCTGAAGGCGGGGCTGGGACCATTCGTCGAACGCGAAGTACAGCGGGCGATCAAGGCGAAGCGAGTCAGAGAGGCTGCCTTGCGCTCCATCGCCGACAACCCGGCGATCGGTGAGCGGCCGATCACGGAGTGGGACGTGGCCGCGCTCCTCAAGCTGATGTGGCAGACCTGGAACGAGGCGTTCTACTCGATCCTCGGCCCGACCGAGCGCAGCTACGTGAGCGAGTTGCGCGGCCACCGGAACCGCTGGGCGCACCAGGAAGCGTTTTCCGGCGACGACGCATACCGTGTGCTCGACACGGCGAGCCGGCTGCTCGCCTCCATTTCGGCCCCACAGGCTGCCGAGGTAGAGAAACTCAAGATCAAGCTGCTGCGCGTCCGCTACGACGAGCAGGCACGCGGCGAACGGAGAAAGCAGGCGGGCCTCGCCATCCGCAGCGACGCCACCGGAACGCTGAAGCCGTGGCGCGAGGTTGCGAAACCGCACCCGGATGTGTCGAGCGGCCGCCACCAGCAGGCCGAGTTCGCGGCCGACCTCTGGCAGGTGCACCTCGGCGAAGGAACGGCAGAGTATCGGGATCCGGCCGAGTTCTTCCGACGCACTTACCTGACCGAGAGCCTCGAGGGAATGCTGGTCGGCGCGGTACAGCGGATGGGCGGCCAGGGTGGCGATCCGGTCGTGCAGTTGCAGACGAACTTCGGCGGCGGCAAGACCCACTCGATGCTCGCTCTCTACCACTTGTTCTCGGGCACACCGCCGAGCGATCTGGTGGACATCGACACCGTGCTGAGGAAGGCCGGCGCCACGCAACTGCCGTCGGCAAGGCGCGTCGTCCTTGTCGGCAACAAGATCTCTCCGGGCAATCCCGTGACCAAGCCGGACGGGACGCTCGTGCGAACGCTGTGGGGCGAGTTGGCTTGGCAATTGGGAGGTGCCGACGCGTATGCGCGTATCGCCGCGGACGACGAAAATGCCACCAGTCCCGGCGACACACTGCGCCAGCTCCTAGCCGAGCACGGGCCATGCCTGATCCTGATTGACGAGTGGGTCGCCTACGCGCGCCAGCTCCATGACCAGAGCGACCTGCCGGCGGGTAGCTTCGAGACGCAGTTCACCTTCGCCCAACTGCTCACCGAGTCGGCGAAGGCGGTCGACAACTGCCTGCTCGTCATCAGCCTACCGGCGTCGGACACTGCCGCCTCGCCACACACGCGTACCGAGGACGTGGAAGTGGGCGGGCGGCGCGGTCGGGAGGCGCTCAACCGTCTCCGCAACGTTGTCGGCCGCATCGAGTCGTCTTGGCGGCCGGCCAGCGCCGAGGAGGGCTTCGAGATCGTACGCCGGCGCCTGTTCGAGCCGTTCACAGACCCGGCGAAGTTCAAGGACCGTGACGTGGTCGCCCGCTCGTTCGCGGATCTCTACCGCACCCGGCACCAGGAGTTTCCGCCAGAGTGTCGGGATGCGGATTACGAGAAGCGCCTGAAGGCCGCGTACCCGATCCACCCCGAGATTTTCGACCGTCTCTACACGGACTGGTCCACTCTGGTGACCTTCCAGCGGACCCGCGGGGTGCTGCGGTTGATGGCGGCCGTCATCCACAGCCTCTGGCGGGAGGGGGACCGTAATCCGCTCATCCTGCCCGCCAACCTCTCGATCGACGATCAGCAGGTCTTCTCGGAGCTGACCCGGTACCTTCCCGAAAACTGGGCGCCGGTGATTGAAAAGGACGTGGACGGGCAGAGCGCCCTGCCTCGCCGCGTCGACGAGGAGATTACCGCCCTCGGCCGGTTCTCGGCCTGTCGCCGCGTTGCGCGCACGGTCTACCTCGGATCGGCCCCCGCGGCTGGGGCACCGCAGCGCGGCATTGAGGATCGCCGCATCAATCTCGGCTGCGTGCTGCCCGGCGAGTCGCCCGCCGTCTTCGGAGACGCCCTGCGCCGGCTGGCCGACCGGGCCACCTACCTTTACCGGGCCGGTCCCCGCTACTGGTACGACACGCGCCCGACGGTGACGAAGCTCGCCGACGACCGCGCCGAGCAGTTATGCCGTGATCCGGCCCGGGTAGCGCAGACCATTGGTCAGAGGTTGCGCGAGGCGCTACGGGAAACCGGTGGATTCAGACGGATCCATACCGCGCCGCGCACCGGAGACGACGTGCCGGACGAGCTGGAGACCCGTCTGGTCGTCCTCGGTCCCGACCACTTCCACCATCGGGATCCCGACTCTCCCGCGAAAACGGCCGCCCGCGCGATCCTAGAGTCCCGCGGCGCCGCACCGCGGCTCTACCTCAATACGCTGGTCTTCCTCGCCCCCGACCAGTCACGCCTACAGGACCTCGACGAGGCCGTCCGGCGCCACCTGGCCTGGGAATCGATTCTGGAGGAGCGCGAGTCGCTCGACCTATCTAGTCATCAGGTCCGCCAGGCGGAGACGCAACAGCATGTCGCGGCCGAGGCGGTCACGGCCCGGCTCCCGGAGACCTACCAGTGGCTGCTAACGCCCGTGCAGTCGAAGCCAGCCGATGCTGTCGCTTGGGAGGCAAAGCGGTTGACGGGACAGGCCGAGTTGGCCGTGCGCGTGGCCCGCCGCCTGAAGAACGAAGACCTTCTCGCTACTAGGTTCGCCGGCACGCGCCTCCGGATGGAACTGGATAAGGTGCCGTTGTGGCGTGGAGAAAGCGTGTCGGTCGGCCAACTCGTCGAGCACTTCGCGCGCTACTTGTACTTGCCGCGCTTGCAGGATCCTGACGTACTAAAGAACGCCGTGGCCGATGGCGTGGAACTGCTCACCTGGACCGACGACAGCTTTGCCTATGCCGACAGCTTCGACGGATCGAAGGGCCGGTATCGCGGGTTACGTGCCGGTCAGCCGCTCAGTCCCAGCGAGGTGGATCGAGTCGGACTGCTCGTCAAGTCCGATGTCGCTCTTCGACAGATGGATGCGCCCCGTGTGGAATACGGCAGACCCGCCCGGCAGGCTGGCTCAGACCCGTGCGAGGAGCACGGCGCGCCACCCCCGCCACTCGCCACGCTGAGACGGTTTCATGGGACGGTCACGCTCGACGCCACCCGCGCGGGCCGCGACGCAAGTCGTATCGCCAACGAGGTGATCACGCATCTTGCCGCCTTGGTGGACGCCAACGTGACGGTCAGGCTGGAGATCGATGCCGACATCCCTAACGGTGCACCTGATCAAGTTGTGCGAACCGTGACCGAAAATAGCCGCACGCTCAATTTCAGCAGCCATGGATTCGAGCGGGAGTAGCTGCGCTCGTACGAATCCCACGGGGAGTACTGGTGAAGCTGGTTGAGGCCATGTTCGAGCTCACCGAATCTGACGAAGGCGGGAACGATGCCCGTGCGCTGGGGTACAGCATCGTCACGCAGAGGGAGGACTGGAGTGATCTTAAGGGCGCTGCGCGGGATGCCGTCTTGTGCCACTTCGGCGAGCGCGATGCACCCAAGGTGATCCGGCTGCACCTCGTCCGAGACGAGGCCATTACCGGATGAAGCTGCCGCGGAATCTGTCGGGTGAACAGCTCGCCCGCACGTACGGCTACAGCCCGTGGCGGAGTCGCTGCAGTCACTAGACGGTTACGCTGACGACAACGATCGCTGAGCACAGCGTGACGGTGACCCTTCATCGCCCCGCGCGGATCGGTACTTTGCGCCACGTCGTGTCCGACTTGGTGGCGTTCCTCGGATTGCCAGCTTCAGACGTTCGACAGTAGTTGTTCGGTGATCAAGCGACAGTCCATCCACGGACCACGAAAACCCGCCGACTGCCGCATGTGCCTCTGAGGCAGGCGAGTTGGCGAGCGCCGGCGAGGCGACTCCGACCGCCCGTAGCGCGTGTATACCGCCATGCCGGAACCGATCGCCGCTTGGGCCAGGTCGACCGGGGCGATGTTGCCGGACTGGAGGAGGCGAAGGGCGGCGGGAAGTTCGGCGCGGAGGGCGGTCAGGAACTCGCGGCGGGTGGCGGTAGGGGCGTCGGGAGGGCGGCGGCGGCAGACGAGAATGATGCTGGACGCGAGGGCGTTGGTGCCCATGCCAACGAGGCGTGTCCTGTTCTCGGTTCGCATGGGCCACGTTCCCGTGATCGCGAAGCCGGATCGGATCACGGCATCGAGGAACGTCTCCCAGCCGGTGCTGGCCGTCCCACCGTCCCCCTTCGTTTCCGCCTGCTTGAAGGCATAGAAGATGGTCGCTGGGAATCCCGGATGCGCCTGCGTCGAGAGTTGGTGCAGCGCCTCGGTCATGCCGGCGAGGAAGAAGGCTTCGGCGGCATCCTTGCTGCCGTGTCGGTACGGCGTGGCGACAAGTTCCTTGGCCTTCGGCACGGCGAGCGTCGCGAAAATGTCCGGGAACAACGGCTTCATGGACCGTCGGAGCCAGACGTAGAAGAAGTCGGACAGGTCCGCGTAACCGATGTTGTCGTAGTAGGGAGGATCCGTCGACACAACACGGTGGGACGACAGGTCCTGAACCGCCGCGTCTGCTTGCCAGGAACGCCCCGATGCGCTCGTCCGGACAGACTCGAAGGTCTTGGAGAAAGCCCTGACGATACCGTCAACCACCACGGTCCATCCGCCTGACGCATCGCTCAAAGGGTTTCCCTCAGCGAAATCCCAGATCATGGGAATGGCTTGGCGACCGAAGAGGTTGCGCGGACACTGAGCACCCGGTTCCCACCGGCACAGACTGTTGCCGAGATCGGCCTGTTTGCTCAACGCGAACGCCAGATACAGGGACACCGCCTCGGCATACGCGGTCGCACCGGCGCCGCCCTCGCGCAGCGGCCGGCCGTCGTTCGGCAGTTTCGCAGCCGCGGCGTCGTGCTGGACGCGAGCCGTTGCCTCAACCGCCAAGTCGGAGAACGTCGTCAGGGCGGAGAGCTGGCGCGAAGTGAACAGGTCAGCGAACGTGGCGAGACCGTAGTTGGGGGTGTTGAGCCAAGCGCCGGATTGTGCGGCAGGGGCATGTCGGGACTCCAAGCCGTCGACGCTTCGCCAGCGATCACCGGTTTCGTGCTCCGAGGTCGGGAGCCAGGTAGACGCGACCTCGATTTCGCCTTCGCGACGATCGCCAGTCAGCCGCGAGCCCATACGCCGGGCCTTGCCCTCGGCGCGGATGTAGTCGAACGGCATCGGCGATCCAGACATCAGGCAGAGGAACAGGCTACCGCTCCCTCCGGCTTTCGTGCCCCGCTTGGCTCTGTCCCGATCCGCGGGCTCACCGGCCTTGACCGCGAACCGGTATCCCCGGCCCTCGATCACAGGTTCGACGTACGCCTCCTTGCCTTTCTTCGACGACAGCATGAACGTCGACGCGAGCGGCACCTCCACATCGGCGAACGCCGGGTTCGGGCTCTTCACGGTCCGCGCCCACAGCCACGCGATCACCGTCAGCTTCCGGCCCTGGTAGCGCTTCAGGTCCGGCCGCTCCCGCACCATCGCCGGCGTGACCTCAACCTTCGGATATAGGTGCCCGATGCGCTGCGCCGCCTCGTCCCGCATCCACCGCCCGTAGTGGCGCACGTCCTCGGCCAGCCCCTGCGCCCCATTCCACTGCTTCGCCACCAGCGTTGGCTCCGACCGCGCCGCCGGGTTCACCGGCGCCCGGCCGGCGAACTTCGGCGGGATCTCGATCATCGCCTTGTTGATCAGCACCGCCACCGGGTTGAGGTCGCTCGCGTGGGCTTCGAGCCCCAGCCGTTGCGCTTCGAGTGGTAGCGCCCCACCGCCGGCGAACGGGTCGTGGAACGCGGGCAGCCTCTCGCGGTCGAACAGCTCGTCGGAGTGGGGGTGGTCGGCGTTCTCGGCGCACGCCCGGCGCCAGCTCTGCCAAATCTCGGTTCGAGCCCGTTCGAGCACCGTCTCGTTGGTCGTGTTCTCCCACCGAACCAGCTCCTTGAGGATGCTGAACAGGCGCTCTCGCTCCTGTTCGGCGGCGATCTCCCGTAACGCGTGTCGGTCACCCGCTGCGGCTGCCTCCTCCTGCCCGCCGGCTCCTCGGCGTTGCCTGAGCGCCCGTTGCGCAGCGCGCTTCGTCACCGGATCGGACAGAAGCACGTCGACGTACTCGGACGGGTCGTCGACCATCTGCGCGAAGATCACCGCCCGCGCCACGGCCAGCGGCTTCCGCGACCACCAGAGATGCAGCGTTGACGGGTGACCGTGTCGGACGGACTTTTCTCTCGCTCCCGCCGCGTTGATTTCGTCCAGCGGCAGCGCCACTTCAATGAGCTTCCTGGTCATGTCGGCGTCCCTGTTCCATCAAGAGGAATGCACGTCCGTTGCCGGTGAAGGGGCGCGAAGCCCCTGTGGGGCTCCCCTCCCTGAATCGTGCCAGTCACGTTTTGGATCGACGAATGCTCGCGACGTGCACCATCCGGTCAACGGCGGCAGCCAGCTTCGGCAGATCCTGCTCGACGACACTCCAGACCGCTTCCAGGTCGATCTCCAGGTAGTCGTGAGCGAGCACGTTGCGGAAACCCGCTATCGCTCGCCAAGGCACCTCCGGCTCCGTTGCTCGTAGACCGTTGCTCAGCCGCTGGGTGGATTCCGCGATGGTCTGCAGATTGCGCAGGACGGCGTCCTGCATCAGGTGCGAATCGTAGAAGGCGGTGCGTTCGCGATTCGTGTACTCCGCAATCCGACTGATGCGCTCCTGGATGTGCTCCAACAGCACCAAGTCAGTCTGCGGATTGAGCCTCACAGAACCTGGGCGTCCCTCAGCACACGATCACGGAAGGCGGGGTGCAGCGAACGTTCCGTCAGGACATGAACCCGTCGACCGAGTACCTCCTGAACGTCCATCAGCAGGGCGCCGAGTGCCAACCCGGTCTTGCCGGCGGGCAGGGTCACAAGCAGATCGAGATCGCTGCTTTCATCCGCGTCGTCACGGGCCATCGAACCGAACACGCGGACATCCGTAAAGCCGTGGCGCTCGGCCACGGCGCGAACCTCGGCGCGGCGGGACTCGATCAAGGCGTGCATCGGTTACCCTCGCGCCGCGTCCTGCTCTCCGTCCCCCCCCCCATGCGTCGACTTGGCTCGATGGTTCTTCCATGGCCCGGTAGAGCGCATCACGGTCCGCGATATCGACCAGGAATCCTCCGCCGTTCCACGTCGGCAGTGAGGGCAGCACGTCCGGCTGTTGCCGCGGAGCGGCCGGCGAGGAGAGCACACGGCAGATCCCCTCCTCGACCAAGGCCGAAATCGTGGTCCGTCGCCGCTCCGCCTCCTCCGCATGACGGAATCGTCGATGTCGAACGTCATCTTCACATGGCGAACCATATCACGTCACCAACGACAGCCGCCCCTGTCGCCTTCGAGGAAGTTGCCGAGGAGGTCTTCCGCCGCTACGGCCGTGCCTGGAAGCCGCGGACCGCCAAGGTCAACCGGGCGTACCTCCGCAATCAGATCCTGCCCCGGTTCCGCGGCCGGCCGATCGGCGACATCACACGGACTGAGGTGCAACGCTGGTTCGCCACCCTCCACACGACACCCGCCGCGGCGAATCGCTCGCTCCCGATCCTGTCGGTGATCCTGCATCAGGCGGAGGTCTATGGCTACCGGCCGGATGGCAGCAACCCGTGCGCCGGCCTGCGACGCTACCGGGAGCGCGGGCGGGAGCGGTTCCTGACCGATGCCGAGTTCCAGCAACTCGGAGCAGCGCTGGCGGCGCATGAGGTCATCGCGCCACTGGCTGCGTCGGTGGTGCGCCTCCTGGTGCTGACCGGCTGCCGGCAGAGCGAGGTCCGTACGCTGCGCTGGCCGGACTATCGCGAGGGCCACCTGTTCCTCCGCGACAGCAAGACTGGGCCACGGACTGTGTGGCTCTCGTCGGCCGCCCGTTCCGTGCTCGACCGACTTCCCCGCTCGGGCGAGTGGACCTTCCCCGCACCCACCGGCGGGGGGCCCATGCCGACAGAGACCCTCTACCGCTGCTGGCGATGCGTCCGCACGGCGGCTGGCCTGCCCGACGTGCGGCTCCACGACCTGCGCCACAGCTACGCGAGCCTCGCGCTGCGGCGGGGCGAGACGGTGTTGACCATCGGGCGCCTGCTGGGGCACCGCGACCCCGTCACCTCCCTGAGATACGCCCATGTCGGCGATCCACTGGTTCGCAGCGCTGTGGAGGCCGTCGGGGCGGCTCTGGATGCCGAGCGATGACCCCGCCGACCTTCCGTCGATTCGTGGAGGGAACGTGGAAAACGACCTGCTACGACCGCTGCAAGCCATCGACGCGTCAGCGCATGGACAGTGCCTTGCGCACCCAACTGCTGCCGACCTTCGGAGCGCGGCGGCTCGACCGCATCCCCCGCGAGACGGTTCACTCGTGGTTCGACCGCTACAGCCGAACCGCCCCCGCCGGCGCCAACCGGACGCTGGACGTGCTGCGGCAGATCTTCAACCACGCCGTCGCGTGCGGGCACGTCGCGACCAATCCGACCCGCGGCGTGCGCCGCAACCGGCGTCCGAAGCTCACCCGCTTCCTGTCGCGGGCCGAAGTCGACCGCCTGCACGCGGCGCTGGACGCCCATCGCGGACGCGGCTCGGGCGAGCAACAGGCCGAGATCATCCGCCTGCTTCTGCTGACCGGGTGCCGGAAGGGCGAGATCGTGCGTCTGCGCTGGTCGGAGGTCGGCGAGGCGTCCCTGCACCTGACGGACAGCAAGACGGGACCGCGGACCGTCGTCCTGAACGCGCAGGCGCGGGCCGTTCTCGCCCGCCAACCCCGAACGGGCAGCGCGTACGTCTTCCCCTGGTCAACCGATCCGTCGCGGAGCCGCTCGGACGAGCTGTCGCTGTGGCGCAAAGTACGCCACGAGGCCGGGATCGAAGACGTGCGCCTGCATGATCTCCGGCACACCTTTGCCAGCCACGCCGTGATGCAGTCCGTGCCGCTGCCGGTGGTCTCGCGCCTGCTCGGTCATTCGCAGGTCCGGATGACGCTCCGCTACGCCCACGTCAGCGACCGGGAGACCGAGGCGGCGGCCGAGCGGATCGGGTGCGCCATCGCCGTGCTGCTGTCCGAATCGGCGCCCGCGCAGGTCGACAGCGAAACGTCCCGGAATCCGAACAGCCATTCCGTGGTCCGCGGCGCGGCGGAGCCGACCGTTGAGACAGCGGTACCAGCGGTGCATCGGTCGTTCTTGACACCCATCTGTGCAGGTGGAATGATGTCGGGAGACATGGAGACTGTGAACGCTCTGGAACTCCGTCAGTCCCTCGGCAAGGTTCTCGACCAGCTCGAACGCGGCGGCCGGCCCATCCTGGTGTGCCGTCGGCAAACCCCAGCCGCGGCCCTGGTGAGTCTCAAGGACTACCGCGAGCGGTTCGTGGACCGAGCAGCCGACGATCAGCGACGTGAGGTCGTCGCCCGATTGAAGCGACTCAAATTCAAGTCGCCAGCCTCGGGAACGACGCTCGACGTGCTGCGCGACTTGCGGTCGTGATAGTCCTCGATGCCTCCGTTGCAATCAAGTGGTTCGTGACGGACGAGCCACTCGTTGAGGAGGCCGAGCAAGTACTCGCCGAAATCGGGCGTAACCCGTCGCCGTATGCCGTTCCCGATCTGTTCATGAACGAGTTGCTGGCAGTGCTTTGCCGCTTGCCCGACAGTCGTTCGTCAATGGTCCACGATGCCCTGTCGCTCGTCGAGGCACTTGGCATTGCTCGCATCGGAAACGGGCATGAGCTGCTCGCGCTCGCAGCCGACTTCGCCGGGCAGTGGAAGTTGTCGGGCTACGACGCCGTGTACGTGGCCCTCGCCGCACTGTCAGAGGGAGTGTGGCTCACCGCCGATGTCCGCGCCGCGCGCCGCATCGGCAGGCCCAGCCTCGTCCAGGTACTCGGGTCGTAGAGCCCTGGTGGAGTTCAATCCGTGAACCTGCACCGCCGGAAGCTGATTGAGGTCGCGTTACCGCTTGACGCCATCAACGTCGCGTCGGCACGAGAAAAATCAATCCGCCACGGGCATCCGTCGACGCTGCATCTGTGGTGGGCGCGCCGGCCGCTGGCCGCGGCGCGAGCCGTGATCTTCGCGCAGATGGTTGACGATCCGTCGGAGTACGTCGACGTGCTTCTGTCGGACCGTTCGAAGAAACGAGCCGCGCAGCAGGCGCTCAAGAGGCGGCGCTTGGGCGACGCGTCGACCGAGCCGAACGTAGTGTCCGACCGGCAGACGCTCGCCGACATAGCGGCGGAACAGGAGCGAGAGCGCCTGTTCAGCATCCTCAAGGAGCTGGTTCGGTGGGAGAACACGACCAACGAGACGGTGCTCGAACGGGCTCGAACCGAGATTTGGCAGAGCTGGCGCCGGGCGTGCGCCGAGAACGCCGACCACCCCCACTCCGACGAGCTGTTCGACCGCGAGAGGCTGCCCGCGTTCCACGACCCGTTCGCCGGCGGTGGGGCGCTACCACTCGAAGCGCAACGGCTGGGGCTCGAAGCCCACGCGAGCGACCTCAACCCGGTGGCGGTGCTGATCAACAAGGCGATGATCGAGATCCCGCCGAAGTTCGCCGGCCGGGCGCCGGTGAACCCGGCGGCGCGGTCGGAGCCAACGCTGGTGGCGAAGCAGTGGAATGGGGCGCAGGGGCTGGCCGAGGACGTGCGCCACTACGGGCGGTGGATGCGGGACGAGGCGGCGCAGCGCATCGGGCACCTATATCCGAAGGTTGAGGTCACGCCGGCGATGGTGCGGGAGCGGCCGGACCTGAAGCGCTACCAGGGCCGGAAGCTGACGGTGATCGCGTGGCTGTGGGCGCGGACCGTGAAGAGCCCGAACCCGGCGTTCGCCGATGTGGAGGTGCCGCTCGCGTCGACGTTCATGCTGTCGTCGAAGAAAGGCAAGGAGGCGTACGTCGAACCTGTGATCGAGGGCCGGGGATACCGGTTCGCGGTCAAGGCCGGTGAGCCCGCGGATCGGGACAGAGCCAAGCGGGGCACGAAAGCCGGAGGGAGCGGTAGCCCGTTCCTCTGCCTGATGTCTGGATCGCCGATGCCGTTCGACTACATCCGGGCCGAGGGTAAAAGGCCCGGCGTATGGGCTCGCGGCTACTGGCGATCGTCGCCGAAGGCGACCGAAGTCGCGTCTACCTGGCCCCGACCCAGAGCACGAAGGTGATCGCCGGCGGCTGTCGACGACCGGAGTCCCGAACATGCCCCTGCCGCAATCGGGCGCTTGGCTTCAAAACGTGCCCAACTACGGGATGCTCCGCCACGTTCGCTGACCTCTTCACGATCGCGCCAGCTCTCCGCCCTGACGACGTTCTCCGACTTGGTTCGGGAGGCGGCGGAGCGCGCCCGAGCACGACGCCGGGGCTGGAAACTGCCGAACGACGGCCGGCCGCTGCGCGAGGGCGGCCGCCGGTGCGACCGCGTATGCCGAGGCGGTGTCCCTGTATCTGGCGTTCGCGTTGAGCAAACAGGCCGATCTCGGCAACCCTCTGTGCCGGTGGGAGCCGGCGTGCTCAGTGTCCGCGCACTCTTCGGTCGCCAAGCCATTCCCATGATCTGGGATTTCGCTGAGGGAAACCCTTTGAGCGATGCGTCAGGCGGATGGACCGTGGTGGTTGACGGCATCGTCAGGGCTTTCTCCAAGACCTTCGAGTCTGTCCGGACGAGCGCATCGGGGCGTTCCTGGCAAGCAGACGCGGCGGTTCAGAACCTGTCGTCCCACCGTGTTGTGTCGACGGATCCTCCCTACTACGACAACATCGGTTACGCGGACCTGTCCGACTTCTTCTACGTCTGGCTCCGACGGTCCATGAAGCAGTGTTCCCGGACATTTTCGCGACGCTCGCCGTGCCGAAGGCCAAGGAACTTGTCGCCACGCCGTACCGACACGGCAGCAAGGATGCCGCCGAAGCCTTCTTCCTCGCCGGCATGACCGAGGCGCTGCACCAACTCTCGACGCAGGCGCATCCGGGATTCCCAGCGACCATCTTCTATGCCTTCAAGCAGGCGGAAACGAAGGGGGACGGTGGGACGGCCAGCACCGGCTGGGAGACGTTCCTCGATGCCGTGATCCGATCCGGCTTCGCGATCACGGGAACGTGGCCCATGCGAACCGAGAACAGGACACGCCTCGTTGGCATGGGCACCAACGCCCTCGCGTCCAGCATCATTCTCGTCTGCCGCCGCCGCCCTCCCGACGCCCCTACCGCCACCCGCCGCGAGTTCCTGACCGCCCTCCGCGCCGAACTTCCCGCCGCCCTCCGCCTCCTCCAGTCCGGCAACATCGCCCCGGTCGACCTGGCCCAAGCGGCGATCGGTTCCGGCATGGCGGTATACACGCGCTACGGGAGGGTACTCGACGCAGCCGGCAAGTCGATGCCAGTTCGAGAAGCACTGGCGCTCATCAACGAGATTCTCGACGAGGTTCTCGTCGAGCAGGAGGGCGACTTCGATGCGGACAGCCGCTGGGCGCTCGCCTGGTTCGAGTTACACGGTTTCGACGAGGGTGACTACGGCATCGCCGAGATTCTCTCCAAGGCGAAGAACACGGCCGTCGACGGCATGGTCGAGGCCGGCATTCTCGATTCGAAGGGCGGCACGGTGCGTCTGCTGCCGCCAGAGGAGTTGTCTGACGACTGGGTTCCGTCCAATGACGTACGGCTCACTGTGTGGGAGACGGTCCACCATCTGATTCGAGTTCTTGAGAAGCGCGGCGAAACCGGTGCGGCCGAAATTGTTGCTGACCTTGGCGGAAAGACCGAGACGGCGCGTGACCTCTGCTACCGGCTTTATACACTGTGCGACCGCAAGAAGCGCGCTGCTGAAGCGCTGCGATACAACATGCTCGTTCAGAGCTGGTCGGAGATCGTGCGGCTGGCGCGGGCCGCGCCTGCGGAGCAGACCAGACTGTTCAGCAACGCTACGTGAACACTGGAAGGCACGCCTCCGCCGAACCGTGCCTGTTGCCCGCGGGGTTGGCCTGCGATTCTTCCCACGAGTCCTTGGAGCGGCATTGACGGGCCACCAGCGCTCACCAATGTCCGGTTACCGTAATTCCCGATCGGGCCTAGTGCACCGGCTTTGCGACGCTCATGTATCAGGAGACGGATCCCATCAGTCCTTCCGTTGCCTAAGTCCGACAGGCTGCTAGCCATTGACCTTGGAGCCGATGCAACACAGGGCGCTTGGCGCGGTCACTTGCGATCCTATCGAGGGACGGTTACTGACAGGCCTTGCGTTTGCCGGTCTAAGGTGGCTGGGCAAGTCAATGCCAAGCTACGTCACGAAGGTCGATCCAATAGCTCAAAGCTGCAGAGGCCCCTCGCTCGACATGCGCTCAAAGCTTGGAGATAGGTAGATCACCCGTATCCGCACTTGCGTCGCATAAAGTCGCATAAAGGTTCCTGCAGGCAGTCAAAGCATCGCCATTCGCATAGAATCGTACGAGCAAACCGCAGGATTCTTTCCTCTTGGATTGGAATCACGGCAAGGAGGCTGGCATGTGCGATGAATTGACCGCTTTCGACAGCGAACGGTATCTGAAGGCCAAAGGCGTCACGAGACGACAGTTCGGAGCTGCGTCGGCTGGAGTAGGCTTGGCGGCCCTTTTGCCGCGTACGGCGGGCGCCCAAGCCGTTGTGGAATCGGAGGTCGAGGTCAAGACTCCCGACGGCGTAGCGGACTGCTACTTCGCACACCCGGCGAGCGGAAGCCACCCGGGCGTTCTGATTTGGCCAGATGCGTTCGGACTGCGACCAGCAAAGAGGGCGATGGCGAAGCGCCTCGCCGAATCTCGCTATTCGGTGCTGGTCGTCAACCAGTACTACCGAAAGCAGCGGGCGCCTATCGTGGAGAGCACAGACTTCGCCGAAGTGCGTGCCAAGGTCAGGCCGCTCATGGCCTCACTGAACCCGACTACCCACGCCACGGACGCGAAGGCGTTTGTCAGCTTTCTCGATGGCCAGGCCTCGGTGGATGGCAATCGAAAGATGGGGACGATGGGCTATTGCATGGGTGGCCCGATCACGATGCGGACCGCAGCGGCTGTGCCCGACCGGATCGGCGCGGGAGCCTCGTTCCACGGCGGCGGCCTAGTGACCGACAGTCCGGACAGTCCGCACCTTCTCGTCCCGAAGATCAAGGCGCACTACCTGTTCGCGATCGCCCAGAATGACGACGACCGGCAGCCCGAGGCAAAAGATGTCTTGCGCGAAGCATTCGCAAAGGCGGGCCTGCCGGCGGAGATCGAAGTGTACGAGGGTGCCATGCACGGCTGGTGCCCGCCGGACACGCAGGTGTACCACGAGGAGCAGGCGGAGCGGGCTTGGGGACGTCTGCTCGCGCTGTTTGAACGTGCACTCGCCTAGGCAGCGCTTCGCAGGCCACAGATTCGCTTTAGCTATTGCGAGCGGATCGTCCACGGTTGGGCCAGAAGGCCGTTGGATATAATTTGGTGGCAATGAGATCGACCTCCGGCCTGCCTTGGAGCCGTAGGCGGTTCGTTGAATCCATCTGCGGCGGCCTTGGATCGGTTGGCTTGGCCGGCATGCTGCAGGAGTCTCTCGGCGCGGCTCCGAGCGAGGGCGCGATAGGACCGCATTTCGCCCCCCACGCCAAGCACGTCATCTTCCTGTTCATGACGGGCGGGCCGTCGCACATGGATCTGTTCGATCCAAAGCCCGCGCTGCTCCAATACCAAGGTCAACGCCCGTCCTCGGCGGATCTGAGGACCGAGCGAATGACAGGTGGGCTCCTACCGTCTCCGTTCGAGTTTCGCAAGCACGGCCAGAGCGGCATCGAGGTTAGCGAGCTGCTGCCTAGAACCGCGGACGTCATAGACGAGATCTGTGTCATCCGCTCGATGTACACGTTCAACCCGACCCACACGCCAGCCAGGAATCTGATCCACTCGGGCAACATCGCAGCTACGAGGCCTTCCCTCGGTGCATGGGTGTCCTACGGTCTCGGCACCGAGAACAGCAACCTGCCAGGCTTCGTCGTTCTTAGTCCAGGTGCCCGCGGCGGCGATCTGTGGCGATCCGGTTTCTTGCCAGCCGAGCATCAGGGCACCCACTTCAACCATGCCGAGACAGACCCCGAGCGCATGATCCGCTATCTGCGGAACGACACGCTGCAGCCCGACGACCAGCGCCAGCAGCTGGATCTGATGCAGGCCCTCAATCGCAGCCACCGCGACCGGTTTGGGGAAGATGCTTACCTCGACGCCAGAATTCGCTCGATGGAGACTGCATACCGCATGCAGTTCGAGGCTCTCGACGTGTTCGACGTGCGGAAGGAACCCAAGAACGTACGCGAACGCTATGGCGACACGCCGTTTGCCAATGGCTGCCTGCTTGCCAGGCGCCTTGTCGAGCAGGGCGTTCGGTTCGTGCATCTCTACTACGGCCCGGGTCAGCCATGGGACGACCACAAGGAGATCAACAAGAACCTGCGACAGCGATGCCCCGACATGGACCGGGGTGCGGCCGCGCTGATCGTCGACTTGAAGGAGCGTGGACTCTTGGACGAGACGCTCATCGTCTGGGGAGGGGAGTTCGGGCGGACACCAGTCTCGGAGGCTGGCGATGGTCGCGACCACAACCCGTACGGATTCACGATGTGGATGGCGGGTGGCGGCATGCGCGGCGGCGTCGCACACGGAGCGACTGACGACTTCGGGTTCCAGGCTGTCGAGGACCGCGTGAGCATCCACGACCTGCACGCCACGATCCTGAATCAGCTCGGCCTCGACCACGAACGCCTGACCTACCGCTATGCGGGAAGGGACTTCCGGCTGACGGACGTTCACGGCAACGTCCTGCACGACCTGCTGGTATGAAGCCGGTTCTTCTGACACTGGCCGCTGCTGCGGTCGCCATGGCTCAGAGCCCGGAGATCGAGTTCTTCGAGCGACGGATTCGCCCGGTGCTGATCGAGCAGTGCGAGACTTGTCATTCGAGCCGTCTCGCCGAGCCCATGGGTGGCCTGCGGGTTGACTCTCGGGATGGTCTGCTGGCAGGCGGGGCCTCGGGGCCCGCATTGGTTCCTGGACAGCCTGGGTCGAGTCTCCTGATCAAGGCCCTGCACTACCTGGACCCTGTGTTGAAGATGCCGCCGACTGGGAAGCTCCGGGACCGTACGATTAGCGACTTCGAGACTTGGATCGCAGGCGGTGCCGTGGACCCAAGGACGGATGGCTCGACGCAGGTGGCCGTCGAGAAGCCCAAGGAGCAGGATGGCCCGGGCACGCCGATCGAAGAAGGTCGCAGCTGGTGGTCGTTCCAGCCATTGCGCGAACAGGTCACGCCTCCGGTTTCCGATCCGGAATGGACTCGTCGCAAGGTGGACGCGTTCGTCTTGGCGGCTTTGGACCGCGCAGGGATCACTCCATCGGTCGAGGCCGAACGGCGTGTGCTCATCCGCAGGGCGTACTTGGACCTGACCGGCCTCCCTCCCACATACGAGGAGACCGAGGCGTTCGTCAACGACGACTCCCCCGAAGCCTACGGGAACCTTGTCGAGCGTTTGCTGAGGTCGCCGCGTTACGGCGAGCGCTGGGGACGGTACTGGCTCGATGTCGCGCGGTGGGCCGAGGACCATCCGACCAGCGAAGCCACAAACCGTCCGTTCGCCCACGCCTGGCGCTTCAGGGACTGGGTGATCGAGGCCGTCAACAAGGACATACCCTACGACCACTTCATCCGAATGCAATTTGCGGCGGACCTGCTGCCTGACTTCCAGCCCTCCGACATGCGGGCACTGGGGTTCATCGGCAACGCGCCCGTGTACCACAAGGACCGACGCCTGTCCCGCGATGTCATCGAGACCATCGCAAGCGACGACTGGGATGAGCGGGTTGACGCTGTATCCCGTGGCCTGCTCGGACTGACAGTCGCCTGTGCGCGCTGTCACGACCACAAGTTCGATCCCATCACGGCGAAGGACTACTACGCCTTGGCCGGTGTGTTCGCCAGCATGTGGCAGGTCAACCGGCCCATGGTCGCCATGGACGCGGCGGAGGCCGACCACCTCACCTGGCAGCACGAGAAGCTTTACAGAATCAAGGGCGTATTCGGCAACCTCCAGGATCTCGACACGGTGGCTGAGGATCTCCACGACGAGATCATGGCCATGAAGCCGACCTACGAGGCGCTGGAGCTCGAGCTGTCGCGGCACGAGGTGCCCATGACGCCGGCAGTCGTCGACTGCGGTGTGTGGATCGACGGATCCACACCAACCGTCACCCGCATGGACCTGCGGCCTGGGCAGCCGCGGAACCTTCCCGTGTTCGTGCGAGGAAACGTGACCAGCCCCGGCGAGATCGTGCCTCGCAGGTTCCTGAGTGTGTTCGGGCCTGCGGAACCAGAGCCGTTCGTACAGGGTTCCGGTCGGTTGGAGCTGGCGGAGAAGATCGTCAGCGACGCCGGTCCGCTCGCGGCCCGGGTTTGGGTCAACCGAGTGTGGGGATGGCACTTCGGGCGGCACCTTGTGCGCACGCCTTCCGATTTCGGCACGCAGGGGCAGAAGCCCACGCATCCAGACCTTCTGGAGGACCTTGCGGCGCGGTTCGTCGCCAACGGATGGTCCCTGAAGTGGTTGCACCGCGAGATCATGCTGTCCGCAACCTATCGTCAGGCCAGCCGCCAGCGGGCGGAGCCGAACGCGAATGACCCGACGAACCGCTGGATCTGGCGCATGAACCCGAGGCGGCTGGACATCGAGGCGTGGCGGGACTCCGTGCTCCACGCGTCCGGAGAGCTCAACTTGGCCATGGGTGGTCCGTCCGCCGAGGTCGACTCCCCGGATCTGCTCCGACGCTCGGTCTATGCCCGCATCAGCCGCGGGCGCCTTCATCCTGTGCTGCAGCTCTACGACTTCCCGGTGCCGACACAGCACATCCCGCAGCGTCAGGTGACCACTTCGCCGCTGCAGCAACTGTTCGTTCTCAACAGCGGTTGGATGCAGGCTCGTGGCCGTCATCTGGCTGAGTCGGTCGCATCGATCGAGCCAAGCCAGGAGCGCGTGGCCGCGCTGTATCGGCAGGTGTTGGGCAGGGACCCCAGTGCAGAGGAGAGGACTCTGGCGATCGATTATCTCGAACGTCGGCGCGAGAAGCTGGGCAGGGAGCCGTGGGAGGAGTACGCCCACAGCGTGCTGGCCGGCACGGAACTCAGTTTCTTGGAGTAAGTGGCGCGGAACCATCGGAAAGACCAGCCCAGGTGGTATCGTGATTCCAGCTTGGCTGGCGCTTTCGGTGCCTAGGCGCCTCCCCTAGATCACCCATGTCGAAAGACAACGTCGAAGCTCCTGTAAAGCTGACTAGAACCGAGTGGCTGATCTGCGTCGTCGCAGCGCTGGGATTCGCCTTCGACATCTACGAACTCCTGATGCTGCCGCTCATCGTGCGGCCGGCGCTGATGGAGCTGGCGAACCTCCCTCCAGGCACGCCCGAGTTCAACACTTGGGTCGGGATGCTGTTCTACCTGCCCGCCGTTTGCGGTGGTGTCTTCGGCCTCCTAGGCGGCTGGCTCACCGATCAGTTCGGGCGTAGGGCCGTTCTGGTTTGGAGCATTCTGCTCTACGGGTTCTCTGCGGGTGCGGCCTCGTTCGCGACGACTCCCGAGATGCTGCTGTTCTTCCGCTGCACGACCTTCGTAGGCGTTTCAGTGGAATTCGTTGCGGCAATAGCTTGGCTCGCCGAGCTGTTCCCCAATCCAAAGCGCAGGGAGGCAGTGATTGGCTGGACGCAAGCGTTCAGTTCCGTCGGAGGCCTGCTGGTGCCTGGGGCGTATGCGGCCTTCGTTGCTTTCGGGGACTCGCTGCCCGAGATCCAGGGCACTCACTCGCCATGGCGCTACACGCTGATGTCTGGGCTGCTACCGGCGATCCCGCTCATGATCATCCGGCCTTTCCTGCCTGAGTCCCCGCTGTGGAAGCGCAAGAAGGAGGAAGGCACGCTGCAACGGCCGAGCATCTTGGAGCTGTTCCAGGGCGGTCTTGCGCGGACAACGATCGTCACGACCATTCTCGTCGCATGCAGCTACGGCGCTGCGTTCGGAGCACTTCAGCACATCCAGCGCATCATCCCGGGATTGGTGCCGAATCTCGACACGCAGACGCAGGAGCTCGTGATCCCTCTGCTGACCGAGATTCAGGAGGTCGGCAGCGTTCTGGGACGCATCCTGCTCGCGATTCTGGTAGTGCGCTTCCTCGCCCGACGCCGGCTGCTGCAGGGATTCCAGGTTTGCGGCATGGTCATCATGCCGCTGGCGTTCTTCTACGCCGCCACCAACGACGTCACGCTCCTGGCGGTTGGCGTGTTTGCCGCTGGCCTCTGCACCGTTGCGCAGTTCAGCTTCTGGGGCAACTACCTGCCTCGGGTCTATCCGACGCGATTGCGTGGCACAGGCGAAGGCTTTGCCGCCAACATTGGCGGTCGGATGCTGGGAACGTTCTGCGCGTGGGTCACCACGAGCTTGGCCAACATCACCCCTGGCGCGACGCATTACGACCAGCTGGCGTATGCGGCCGGGATAGTGGGTACCGCTGTGTGCGTGATCGGCTTCATCGTCAGCTGGTGGCTGCCCGAACCCGGCTCGGCCGACCTCGACTATTAGGGAAGCGCGGGCGAGCGACCGAGGCGCCTGGAAGTCAGGGTGCTTGAGCAGTTCGAACGCTGGCCACTGACGTTCGGGCCTTCACCGATCGAGCCGCTGCCCAGGCTCTCGGCTCATCTCGGGGGTGCTGTCGAGATCTACGCGAAGCGGGAAGACTGCAACTCAGGCTTGGCGTTCGGTGGGAACAAGATCCGAAAGCTGGAGTACATCGTTCCGGACGTGCTGGCTTCGGGGGCCGACACGCTTGTCACGATCGGAGGCGTCCAGTCCAACCACACACGCCAAGTCGCCGCGGTGGCAGCGAAGCTGGGCCTCAAGTGCCGTCTGGTGCAGGAGGCGTGGGTGCCGTTCCAAGACGCCGTCTACGATCGTGTCGGCAACATCCTCATGAGCCGTGTGATGGGCGCGGAGGTAGAGCTCGTGGACGACCAGTTCGACATCGGTATCCGCGAGAGCTGGAGACGCGCGATCGAGGATGTGCGGGAAAGGGGAGGGAAGCCCTATCCAATCCCAGCGGGGGCCTCCGAGCACCGACTGGGTGGACTTGGCTACGTTGGTTTCGCCGAGGAAGTGAGGGGCCAGGAAGCGGCGCTTGGCTGGAAGTTTGACTACATCGTTGTCTGCACCGTGACGGGATCGACGCATGCGGGCATGGTGGTCGGGTTTGCAGTCGACGGACGGGAGCGCCGTGTGATCGGCATAGACGCCTCCGCGACTCCGCGGCAGGCCGCGGCCCAAGTGCTTCGGATCGCGAAGGACACGGCAGATCTGGTTGGGCTGGGTCGGGAAATCACCGCGGAGGACGTCGTACTGGTGGAGGACTACGCCTATCCTGTCTACGGCGTGCCGTCGCCAGAGACGAACGAAGTCATTCGCCTCGTCGCTCGAACCGAGGGCATGATGACGGATCCGGTCTACGAGGGGAAGTCGATGCAGGGACTTGTCGACCTGGTGCGTAAGGGCCACTTCCCTGCGGGATCCAGGATCCTCTTCGCCCACCTAGGTGGCGTGGCGGCGATCAATGGCTACAGCTACATCTACAGGAATGGCTGAATCCGGTGTTGCCGATCGCCTGTCCAGTTTGCGGAAACCAGGCCAGCTGCCTCTGGATCGAGGCTCCAGTCGCTCGCGTTTCCGACGAAGATCACTCTAGGCGGCGACCTGCCATCGAGATGCGGCCATCCAGAGAGCGGGCCAAGACTCCCGGCTAGCATCGGCCACTGGGGATAGTTCCCGTGTACGAAATCGTTCGCCTAAGGATTGCCCTGACCCAGATGCCGAGACCAGTGTTGCGAGAGGTCGAGGTGCGGCTGTCGATGTCGCTTGCCGACCTGCATCTGACCGTCCAGCATGCCATGGGGTGGGAGAACATCCATCCGTATCGGTTCGAGGCGACACCGGACATCCACTACGGGGTTCCAGGTCGGACGGTGCAGGAAGGTGTCGTGCGACCTGTCTCTCAGTCGTCCGTGGCCGATCTGTTCCGCAGCATGGACCGTGGACTGGTGTTTCGCTACGTGTACGACTTTGACGACTCCTGGGTCCATCGCATCAAGCTGATGGGAGTCGGTGAGGCCACTCAGGGCGAGCTGTATCCTCGACTCCTCGATGCTAGGCGACAGTGTCCGCCCGAGGATTGCGGGGGGCATTGGGGATACCGGCGGTTCCTGCGCTCCATGGGCTTCGACGGCAGGCATGCGATGGCCGAATCCACAGGGCTTGCGGAGGACTTCTTCGATCCAGAGAGCGTCGACGAGGCGAGCCTGCGCGCGAAGGTCCGTGCGCTGGCCGAGATAGTCGAACGCAGGCGCCAACCGTCCCGGTAGCGTCGCTACCTGTCCTGTTCTCCCTTGTGCGGCCTTTTCGGGTAACGCCCACTCCACTCGTCGAGGTGCGTGCGGTCCGAAAGGCGCACGTCCATGCGGTAGGCGGCGCGTGCGATCGCGTGTGCTCCAACCGGCATGGTCGCCACCAGGAAGACGATCGTCAGCACCGAGAGCGAAATGCTGGTCGTGTCGCCGAGGTGCAGTGCCACTGCAAGAAAGACCAGACCGGAGCCAACCGTGCCGGACTTGGTCATGGCGTGCATGCGGATGAGCACGTCAGGAAGGCGCAGGATGCCCAGTCCCGCCACGAAAAGGAAGAACGCACCGACAACGAGGAGACCGGCCACGATCCAGTCCAGCAGAGGTACCCCCGACACGCTCACAGGACATCCTCATTGCTGGTTTGTTGGTTGCGCTGCTTCGTCTGCCGATCCGCGTACCAAGCGAAGGCGATCGTCGCAAGGAAGGCCACGAGCGATACCGCGATCGCAACGTCCAAGAAGTCCCCTCTCTCGGTTGCCAGAGACAGCAGCCCCACGATCGAGACGGCCAGAATGGTAATCAGGTCCGCCGACACGACCCGGTCGGGCAGGCTCGGGCCCAGTATCAGCCGGGCGAGCGAGCAGGCCAACGCCAGGGCGATCAGTGCGCTGGCTGTACTGATAGCGCCCGTGAGCACCCACGAGTGCTGCGCGGCGTCCATCATTGCAGCGCCTCCCGGATCATTCGCTCAAAGCCTGACTTGATATTGGCACGGATGGCGTCGGGATCGTCCACGAACATGCAGTGCACGTAGAGCGTGTCGCGGGACGGGTTGACGTCGAGGCTCAGGGAGCCCGGTGTGAGTGAAATCATGTTTGCCAGGATGGTGATGTGCATCGGCTCCGTGATGTCGAGCGGTATCGCCACGATCGCGGGCCGCGATTTCTGCGTTGGAGTGAGGACATCCCAGGAAACCTTCAGCGTTGAGATCGTCAGCTGACCGAGGAAGTATGCGATCAGCTGGACCAAGTACCTGCTTTGCCGGAAATAGGTCGTATCGGCGTATAGCGGGCTGGTCACGGTCAGCGCGGCGAACGAGATCACGAAGCCCGCAATGAAGGTGGAGAGGTTGAAGGTCGCGAACAGGGCGCACCAGCCCGCAGCCAGGACCAGGTTGAGCTGAAATAGGTTGGTCATCGCTGAGATTCGCCTTCGGGCGGTTGGACTTGGTGCTTCACGGCCAGTTGGGTGGGGTTGAGCACGGCCTCGACATAGGATTGGGGATTCAACAGCTCCTCAGCTGCCCGGCGTGCGATGTCGTACAGCGGGTACACGTAGAGGCCGATCGCTAGGGTGATCGCTGCCAGCACTCCCACTGGGGCGAGTAGGAGTGACTTCTGCGTCGGAGACAGCCGGACTTCTGCGACGTTCTGGGCGTTCTCGGGCTTGGTTCGCCAGAAAGCATTCAGCCAGATCTTGGTCATCGAGTACGTCGTCAGAAGGCCGACGACGAGTGCCACGGCCGCGATGATGTACTCCTCCGCGTTGAGTGAGGCCTGCAGCAGAAGCAGCTTCGCCCAGAACCCCGAGAGGGGCGGGAATCCCGCTAGCGAGAACGCTGGAATGAAGAACAGCAGCGCGAGTAGCGGCGTGCTCTTGTAGAGCCCGCCTAGCGATCGAAGGTCGGTCGAACCGCCGAGGAGCTTGACCGTGCCCGCGATGAAGAACAGATTGGCCTTCACGATGATGTGATGGATCACGTAGAAGATCGAACCGAGGATGGCCAGCGGTGTGTAGAGCGCCAAGCCTAGGATCATGTAGCCGATCTGGCTGATGATGTGGAACGACAGGATCCGCCGCAGCTCGGTTTGCGATGCGGCGCCGAGCACGCCGGTCACCATGGTTAGGCCCGCGGTCCAGAGCAGTAGCGTGTGCGTGTAACCGACATCGTGCGTGAACACTAGGGTGAACATGCGCAGGAGGGCGTAGACCCCGACCTTCGTGAGAAGCCCGGAGAAGATTGCCGAGACCGCTGTCTTGGGCGTGTGGTAGCTGGCCGGAAGCCAGAAGAACAGCGGGAACACGGCCGACTTTAGGCCGAAGGCGACGATGAACACGACGGCGACGGCGGTTAGCATCCCCTGGTCCTCGACGGACTGAACCCGTCCGTGGAGGTCGGCCATGTTCAGGGTTCCGGTGAGGCCGTAGAGTAGCCCGATACCAGTGAGTAGCAGCGTCGTTGCCAGCAGGCTCAGCGCCGCGTAGCGCAAGGCGGCGTCCAGCTGTGCGCGCTTGCCGCCGAGCACCATCAGCGCGAATGACGAGATCAGCATGACCTCGAACCAGACGTAGAGGTTGAAGATGTCGCCTGCTAGAAACGCGCCGCAAACGCCTCCCACGAGCGCGTGTAAGAGCGGATGCAGCATCGACGACACCGGTCCCGGACGGATATCCCCCAGCGTGTAGATCACTGACGCGAGGCCGATCACTGCGGTGACCGTGATCATTGCTGCCGAGAGGTGGTCCGCTACCAGCGTGATGCCGAACGGCGCCGGCCAGCCACCCAGCTGGATCGCGGCGATCCCGTCCAGCCAGACCGTGCGCAACAGACCGACGGCTAGGACCAGCAGACCAACCGAAGCAAGCACGCTGGTGGTGCGCCGCACCCTCACGCTACCTGGTGCGAGGAAGCCAATCACCGCCGCTGCCAGCGGCAGAATGATCGGTCCAACAAGGAGCATGCCCTTCACCCTAGGTCGCCCTCCTCGATCGCCTCCTGTCGGGGCTCCGCTACCCGCATCGCGTCGACGTCGACAGTGGCTAGGCGCTGGTACGTCCGGAACGCAAGGACCAGTGCGAACGCGAGGACGCTGAACGAGATCACGATCGCCGTCAGGACCATGGCCTGCGGCAGAGCATTGGCCAAGGCACCGGCTGGCGCCGACAGATCGGGTTCGATCAGGGGTGTGGCGCCCCGCGTCAGGCCTCCGCTGGCAAAGATGAGCATGTTGGCTGCATGGGACAGCAGCGTGAGGCCGAAGATGAACTGCACGAAGTTTCGGCTGAGCATTAGGTACACGCTGGACGCCATTAGGACGCCAACCAGCACTGCCAGCATCGGTTCCATCGTTTGGTCTTCGCTCCCAGTCGTCGCTGGCCTGGCGGCCTTCCTACTGCTCCTTGATGCCCAGCACGAGCGTCATCACGGTCCCGATGACGACGAGGTAGACCCCAACGTCGAACAGCACCGGTGTGCCGATGTGGATGCCGGCGACGTGTATCCACTGGCTGGTCAGGAAGGGCGATCCCATCAGAGCGCCCAACGTGCCAGACAGAATCGCGATCACGAGCCCGCAGGCCCCGATGATGCGCGGATCCGCACGGAGCGACCGCCGTGCAGAACGAGCACCTGACGTGAACGCGAGCAGGCAGAACGCGATCGAGGCGATCAGTCCACCGCTGAAGCCGCCCCCGGGGTGGTTGTGGCCGCGGATGAGGATGAATACCGAGAACACAAGGATCAGCGGCATCAGCCGACGCGTGGTCTCGCGGAGGATGAGGCTCGTCACGCAGCACCGTCCTTTTTTCGCGCGACCGTGGATCTGGACCTGGCCCAGTAGCCGAGCCTCCGGCGCGGCAGAAGCAGGGCGACCGCGGCTACGCCCGCGATCGTGAGCACAGTGATTTCTCCGAGGGTGTCGAAGGCACGGAAGTCGACCAGGATGACGTTGACAATGTTTCGCCCAAAGCCCTCGGGAACAGTCGTCTGCTCGAAGTACTCGGTGATGAACCGGTCGGGCGGTTCTGCTGTCACGCCGAGCAGGAGCAGGGTGATGGTGAGTCCCACCGCGGCGGCCGTGCCGATGTCTCGCCAGTGCCCCATCCCTATGCGCAGCGTCTGCAGACGTCCACCGGGCAGCTTGAGGAGCACGATCGCCATGATCACAATGATGAGCGTCTCGACGATCAGCTGGGTCATGGCCACGTCTGGAGCTCCGTACTGCAGGTACAGCAGCGCTGTGCCCGTGCCGACGACCCCTAGGGAACAGATGGCAAGCAGACGGTACGTGGCTTGGGTGGTCACCAGCGCCGCGATGGCGATCGCAGCGAAAAGAATCAGGTCAAGCGACGAGATGGCCGGCATCTCCGAGGGTAGCCGGATGGCATCCTTCGCCACGAGCGAGAAGCTTAGGACCGCAGCCAGAGTGAGGAACACGGTCGACAGATAGCGCCTTTGGCTGCCGGACTGCAGATGGCCGGTCTGCCACGAAGCAAGGCGGGCGATCCCGGTCATGCAGGCGTCATAGGCTCGGTCGCCCGTCATGGGCAACCTCGCCACCGCGGCTGTGCACCACGCGTTGAAGCGGGATCCCTTCCAGTACAGGAGCAGCGCCAGGCCGAGGGTCGCCCCGGAGAGCGCCAGCGCCGTTGATGTCCCATGCCACGGATCGCTGTGGAACTCGGGCCACGAGCCCATCGCAGCCGCCGCTGCCGGCACCAGGAGTCGTCCGAACGGGATTTCTGGCAGCAGTCCGAAGATCAGGCCGACGGTGCCCACCACAACGGGCCCCGACCAGATGGCCCAGTTTCGCTCCTTGGGCTCCCGAATCATGGGCGGCCGATGGCCGAAGAACGGCTTGATCGCCAGAATGAGGGCGGTCAGCGCGACGAGTGCTGCCGCCACGAATATCGCCGCAATGGCGAAGGGCTGCGACCCGGGCAGCATGGCCGAGGTATAGAGCAGATCCTTGGCGAGGAACCCTAGGAATGGCGGTGCGCCAGCCATCGCCAGCGCAGCCAGGACCACTCCGAGAAACGTGCGGGGCATTACCCTCCGCAGTCCGCCCAGCTTCGCCAGGTCCCTGGTACCTGTGGCCTTGTCGATGGCTCCCGCCGCCATGAACAGCGGTGCCTTGTACAGGGCGTGGACCAGGATGAACGTGACCGCTGCCAGGGGGCCGTAGGAGGTCTCACCGGCCTCAGACACTCCCGCGAGTCCGAGGAACATCGTGCAGGTGCCGAGGGCCATGATGGTCGTATAGGCGAGCACCTGCTTCAGGTCGCGGCGCGTCAATGCGATCACCGAGGAGTAGACCGCTGTCACGGCCCCCACAGCAGTCAAAGTGTCCATCCAGAATGCCGTGCCGCCGAGGAGCGGCGTTAGGCGCGCCATCAGGTAGACGCCGGCCTTGACCATCGTGGCGGAGTGCAGATAGGCCGAAACAGGTGTCGGGGCGGCCATTGCATTGGGCAGCCAGAAATGGAACGGGAACTGCGCGGACTTCGTGAACGCCCCCGCAAGTACCAGGACTGCGATCGCGACGTAGACGGGGCTGGCCGTGAAGTCGGTTGACAGTGCAAGCAGCTCTCGGATGCTGTACGAGCCTCCGGCAGACCCCAGCAAAACGAATCCGGCCAGCATCGCCAACCCGCCCACTCCGGTCACGAGCAGCCCCTGGAGCGCGCAGCGTCGGGCGGACCGATTCTCGTGGAAGTACCCGATCAGCAGGAACGACGTGAGCGTGGTCCCCTCCCAGAACACGAACAGGAGCACCAGGTCGTCGGCCAGCACGATGCCCAGCATCGACAGCATGAATGCGACCAGGAACAGCGTGAACCGCCCGCGCTGCGGGAAGCCGCGCATGTACTCGCTTGCGTACAGGAAGATGAATGTGCCCAGCCCTGTGATCAAGAGCGCGAAGAGCAGCGACAGGCCGTCTACGGCGAGGCTCAGGGAGACCCCCAGCTGAGGAATCCAGGGAGTCTGCCAGACGAACGTCTCGCCCTCCGATACGGCGGGCACGAAGCTGCAGAACCAGAGAAAGAGGGCCGCTGGCAGAGCAACCACGATCCGAGACGTTGGAACGTTGGTTGGAAACGCGAATCCTTTGCTGACCATTTGCCGCGGCATTCGTGGAGCCTGAGCCGGCGGCCCGCGGTCCAGCTATAACCATTCAAGCTAGCACGGAGGATTTGATCGTCTAGTGGCTTACGAACTGCTGGACCACTTCTAGACCGTTCAGCCCGAGCATCGGCATGGCCTCGGCCGCAGCCAGTTGAAGGGGTACCTTGTATGGGACCATTCGGGCCTCTGATTCGCTTTGCAAGTTTTCCCCTCGCCTCTCTTCCCTCGGCGCGGCCCTAGTGGCCCAGTGCGTGGCTCGATCGTCTCCGGTTTGCGCTGTGCGGCGGCGCTGGCGGTGGTCGCCGCTGCGATCGTTCCGTCGAGTTGCGGCCCCGCTGCACCGAATCCGCCGAACATCGTTATTGTCTTGGCCGACGACCTGGGTTACGGCGATCTTTCGATCCAGGGGCATCCCCTGATCCGGACGCCGAACATCGACCGCATGGCTAGGGAAGGGCAGAGGTGGACATCCTTCTACGCCTCAGCTCCTCTTTGCAACCCAAGCCGCGTGGCTCTGCTCACTGGCCGGCTGCCGATTCGCATCCACCAGAGCGGCAAGAACCAGTGGGCGGACTTCCCCGACGCCGAGGTCACCATGGCCGAGATGCTCAAGGGGAGGGGATACGCGACCGGATACATCGGCAAGTGGGGCCTCAGTGGGCGATTCAACTACCAGGGCTCCCATCCCAATCACCAGGGATTCGACGACTTTTACGGCATGGTCGGCAGCAACGACGCACCGTTGCGTGAGGGCTTCGAGCGCACCTACGAGAACGTCAAGAACTCCACGAGCGAGGACTACCCGATCTCCCTGTACCGGCAGCAAGAAGCGATCGAGACGCCGGTCTACCAGCCCACCCTGACCAAGCGCTACACGGAGGAGGCGGTGCGCTGGATCGGCGAGCACAGCGGCGGGCCGTTCTTCCTGTTCCTTGGCCACAGCATGCCGCACGTGCCGATCTTCCGGTCCCCTGCCTTCGAGGGGCGCAGCAGCGCGGGTCTGTACGGCGACGTGATCGAGGAGATCGACTGGTCGGTTGGCGAGATGCGACGGGCTCTGGAGGATGCCGGCGTCGCCGAGAACACGCTCTTCTGGTTCAGCAGCGACAACGGACCTTGGCGTACGTACTTCGACTTGGGCGGTTCGCCCGGCGCCTTGCGCGACGGCAAGATAACGAGCTGGGAGGGAGGCGTCCGGGTGCCGGGGATCTTCTGGTGGCCGGGGACGATCCATCCCGGCATCGTGGACGGTATCGGCGTCAACAGCGACCTGATGGCAACCGTTGCCAAGGTGACGGGAGCGAGCCTGCCCGCGGGCAGGAAGTTCGATTCGTACGATCTGTCTCCTGCTCTGCTTGACGAAAGCCCAAGCCCGCGAAAGGAGTGGTTCTACTATGGCCAGCCCGGTAATCTCTGGGCGGCCCGGGTCGGACCGCACAAGCTCGTATTCGAGAGCTGGGAATCCCTCGGCACGGAAAAGCAGATCGGCTGGCGCGGCTACGCCAACCATCAGAAGCACGATCCGCCGCTACTCTTCGACCTGACCACGGACGTCGGCGAACGTTGGAACGTTGCAAAGCAACAGCCTGAGATTGTCGGAAGCATTCAGGCGGCGATACAGCGCCACCACGCATCGATCGCAGCTTCAGCCAACGAGTGAGGGGGCTGGCGGTCTAGCGCTCGATGCCGAACGCGTAGAAGTAGCCGTCGAACGTCCCGATGTAGACGCGTCCGTTCGCCACGGATATCCCGCCCCAGTGATTCCAGCTGGCGATCTGGTCGCCGCTGGACCAGAGCGTCTTGCCGGTCCGGGCGTCGAGGGCGTACAGAACCGCGTTGGTGGAGCCGGCGATGCGCTCCTCGGCGGTGTTCGTCAGGCCGACATCCGGCATCGCTTGGTGCGTGTCCTCGCCGTTCCCGAACGCGAAGACGATTCCGTTCGCAACCACCGGCGGCTCGGCTCGGTTCATGTCCTCTGAGACCCAGGCTGGAGCGAGCCACAGGCCACCGTCGTCGGTTTCCTCGACCTTGAACGCCACGATGGCGCCCTCGTTGACCTCGCCGTGCTCGATCGGGGCATGGAACTGCGAGTGCTTCGGGCCCCAAATGGGTGACAGCACCCAGACGGTGCCGTCTGAGTCCTCCCAGCTTGCCATTGCGCCCCAGACGCCCGCCGATGCGAAGTTGACCTCTTCGTTGCACACGAGCGGCGACCGGTAGAGAGGCGTTCGGTGGTCGTCTCCGCCGATCGACTCAAGGTCCATGAGGTAGATGACGCACTCCTTGCCTGCGTCTACCATGAGCTCCCGGCCCTTGTAGTTGAAGATCGCGGGCGTGACCTGCATGTCGAGGTCCCGCTTGAAGAGCCACTCGGCGTTGGATGGACCATAGTAGTCGAACAGCTCCAGCGTGCCGGTGTCGGGGTCCATCTGGAGGCCGATGATGCCGTTGCCGAAGACGCCGTTCTCGGGGTCCCAGACACCGTCGCCCGTACCGGTGTACATGACCTTTTCGGAACTTATGGCCGGACCCGTGCGGCCCCACATGCCGCCTCCGGCCGGGCCCCAGCTGCCAACCCTGTTGTTCGACAGGTCGTAGACGTAGCCCATGTTGGGGTTGCCGCCGCAGCGCTGTGCGCTGTGCGTGTAGATGACGTTGTCGACTAGGTTGAGCGCGTAGGGCTTGCCGTTCGGCGGCATGAACTTCGCGGGCGGCGCGAGAACCTCGCCGTCGGCGAGGTTGATCCGACGCAGCCTTCCGTCCCAGGATGCGGCGTAGATTGTGTAGTCGCCGTCGTTGCCACGTGGGCCGATGACTGGTGTCGCGGTCATGCCGCCGGGGCAGAGGAGGTAGTGCGGGCGCTCCCCTTCGCGAGGCGTCCAGTTGTTGTCGAACTGCTTGGACCAAATCAGGCTTCCATTGGAGGCGTCGATGGCGTAGAGGTTGTCCGAAACGCCCGAGACGAGCACGACTTCGCGACTGCCCTGCGAGGTGCGGACGTTCTCCGCGATCAGCGCCGGGAGCAAGGCATGCATCTGGCGCGGCTCGTTGTCGAGCTTGATCTTCCAGAGCAGCTTGGTCTCGCCGACGTTCTCCAACGTGAAGATCGCCTCGTCCTTCTGCCAAGCAGTTCGCTCGGGATTGCCGCCGTCCGTTAGCCAGTCCGCGGCCTGCGTAACACTGCAGGCTAGGGTCGCCGCGAAAGCCATGCGGGTGAGATGCGCTTTGCCGAGCATGGGTTTGGACCATTCTAAGGTCTAGCGATATGATTGATCGTCCGCTGGCCTAGGATGCTCACGGCCGCGGCTTCTTCCATGCAGCGTTGTCGCGTAGATTCCGTGGTTGGCTTGGTTCTGGTGGCCCTCAGCGCAGTCGGGCTACAGGCCGATGACTGGACGACTGTAGGTCTGGATGCGCAGCGGTCCTCTTGGGTCCGCAGTGACATCAAGATCTCGGACGCCAGTGTCCGCTCTGGGGAGTTCCAGCACCTGTGGCGGCGTGAGATGCCGTCGGCGGCTGACGAGGTCGAGTCCCTCACCGGTCCGGTCCTGCTGGACTTCCTGATCAGCCACCGCGGATTTCGTTCACTTGCGTTCGCGAGCAGCCGTTCCGGCGGCGTGTTCGCAATGGACACCGATCTGGCGCGCATGGAATGGGTGCGGCGGCTCGGAGCCCCGGTCAAGGCGGGTTCCGGGGACTGCCCCGGTGGGCTGGCCGCCAACCTGAGTCGCCCAACGGCGACGGCCATGCCGTCGTCCATAGGTTTCGCCGCGCGAGGCCGGCGCACCCCCGCCAAGAGCGGCGTAGGGGCACCGGGCGAGGGAGCGGTGACGCTCGTTCGGGAGGCGCCCGCCACACCCTCGACCCCACGGCCCACGGGTACAGCGAGAACGAGGCCGCCGGCGCAGCGCGCCCTGCGCGGGGTGACGCTCGTGCACGCGATCTCCGCGGCAGGGAACTTCCACACCCTCTACGTTTCCAACGGTCGTGACCACGTGCCCCCGATCCCGTTCTTGGCCGGCGGTGCCGAGGCCCATGGGCTGATCGTCGCGGATGGGACGGCGTACGTTGCGACCCGCAACGGGTGCGGTGGTGTCGAGGACGGTGTGTGGGCCCTCGATCTCGAAGCGCGCTCAGTGACGTCGTGGAAGTCCAGTGGCGGTTCCATCGCTGGCCTAGCGGGCGTCGCGCTGGATCCGGAGGGGAACGTCTATGCGGCGACAAGCGACGGCCCGCTCGTCAAGCTGTCTGCCAGAACGCTTGACTTGCAGAGCCAGGCCGAGGGAGGTGGGTTCGCGTCATCGCCGGTTGTCATTGACATAGACGGCAAGGACCACGTCGTTGCTCTTGCCCGCAACGGTTCGCTGCAGGTGTACGACGTGTCGGCACTGGAGAACGCCGTCGCTACCACACTCGCGGGCTCAATTCGTACCGTCGACACGGCACTGGCGTCCTGGAGGGACCGCGAGGGCACCCGCTGGATCCTGGAGCCCTCGGCCAGTGGGCTTACAGCTTGGAAGCTGTCTGCCAGCGATGGTTCGCTGGCCCTTGAGAAGGGCTGGGAGTCCCCGTTGATGAAGACCGCCCTCCCGCCGATCATTGTGAACGGGGTGGTGTTCTCCCTGGATGGTGGCGACGCATCCTCCAGTGCTAGGCTTTACGCCCTCGAAGGAGCCACCGGCCGTCCGATTTGGGACAGCGGGGACAGCATCCAGGGACCTGTGCGTGGCCATACGCTTGCGTCGGGTCCGGGTCACGTCTACCTGACGGCCGCGGACGGGGCGATCTATGGGTACGGCCTGCCGATGGAGCATTGACCATGCGTCGACTCTTGGGATTTGCAGTGCCCCTTTGCGGTGCGGTGCTGGCCTTCGCCTCCACGAGCCTGCCCGACGGGCCGGGGAGGGCACAGATCGAGGCCCACTGCCAAACCTGCCACGACATCGCCCAGTCGGTTTCGGTCCGTCAGGATCGCGCGGGCTGGAGCGCGAGCCTCCTCAAGATGGTTGGCTTGGGTGTGAAGGCCAGCGATCCCGAGCTTGAAGCGATGCTGGACTACCTGGCCAAGCACTTTCCGGCCGAGGAACTGCCGCCCGTCAACATCAACGCGGCTCGCGCCATTCAGCTTGAGAGCCGACTCTCGTTGCTGCGGTCCCAAGCGTCCGCAATCCTGCGCCACCGCAAGGAGCACGGCGACTTCAGGTCGTTCGACGACCTTCGTGCGGTGGAAGGCCTCGACATCGCGAAGCTAGAGGCCAAGCGACATCTGCTGGTCTTTCAGTAGCCCCTAGCCCGGGCCCTTCCGGCACTCGAGGCGGGTGCGCTTCAGAGGATCAAGTTCGAGGGGTTCATGCCACCGCATCCGCCCTCCCGGAATGGCCTCGCGCAACCGCCGTTGTAGCAGGCTGAACCGCTGAACCCGTTGGGGCCGATGAATCCGATCCACTCCTCGACCTTGGCGCGCACCTGGCTGGCCGTGGCGCCCTGCTTGGCGATCATGTACTGGCTCAGTCCCCAGATCGTCCGCGAGATGTTGCATGGGCAGCAGCAGGTGTAGGCGCTGTTGTCCGAACAGCACGGCGCCGGAATGGGCTCCAGTGCCTGTTTCTTGACGGCCTCCTGCGCATCGGTTAGCTTGATTCGCTCGTACCAGCCCATGAATTGGCGGGACTGCTGCTCGACGTTGCGGAACTTGATCTCGTCGTCGGCAAGCAGCACCGGCGCGGCCACGCCGAGGGGTGCGGCGAGCATCCACAGGATGTCGCGACGTGTGGTGCGCATGTCCTCAGGGTACCGTCTCGCCACTTAGGTCGCGGATCCTCAGGTTCCTGAACCAGACAGCGCTGCCGTGGTCCTGCAAGACTATCCGGCCCTCGGGCGCCTCCCCGAAGTCCTTCTGCTGCGGAAACTTCGCCTGCGCCCTGCGTCGGTAGTCCTCGCTTCCCACCTCGAACTCAGCGACTAGGACACCGTTGAGCCAGTGTTGGACTTGCGTGCACTTCGCCACGATCCGCAGCGTGTTCCACTGGCCGGGCGGACGGTCCGCTTTGGCGGAGGGCGCATAGAGCCCGTACGGCGATCCCGCCCTGCGGTCCGGGTTCTGCTGTGACGCACTACGGGCGTTGTCGGCAAGCTGGTACTCGATCGCCAGCCTCGACCCCTCTCGCCGCCCCTCCAGCGGCACTCGGTAGAAGACACCGCTGTTGCCCTGTGGCCCAACCTTCCATTCCAACCGCAGGTCGAAATCGGCGAAGGTCCGATCGGAGACAAGGTTGCCGGGCTTGCCCTCGACGGTCAGCTCGCCATCGTGCACCAGCCAGAGGCCACTCGGTTGGGGCCGTGGATCCAGGGCCCAGCCTTGGAGCGACTTCCCGTCGAACAGGGGTTCGAACCCGGGTTCGGCTGCGAGACCAACCGCGACGACGACTAGGATGATGGCCGTGACTCTCAAAGCTCTCGCACCTGCTCGGTGTGCAGATCGAACGCCATGGCCTTGTTGCGTCTATAGGCCTCGACGCCCAGGCTGACGGCGACCTGGGAGCGATAGCCCAGTTCCCCGTCCAGAGGAGCCGGCTTGCGGGTTCGGATCGATTCTAGGAACCGCTGTCGGAACGTCGGGGTCGGCTGTGCCTCGATCTGCAGGGAGTACTTCACCGCACTTCTGCGGGCCCGCTCGTCAAGGAGGCTCTGGATGTACTGGTCCTGTGCGGCGCCGGGCGTGGCCAGCTCTGGGTTCTCGTCCGTGTCGTTGGCGTAGCGCTCCCTCCAGTGGGGCTCCGCAAGCAGCGCCGATATAGCCTCCCTCTTGCGCCTGGCCGGCAGGCTGGAGAACCGCACGACCCTAATGTTGCGGGACTCCTCGATCCACGTGCCCAGGGAGTCCAGTCCCGCCGCCTCCACGCGCTCCCTGAATTCACCGACATGTGGTTCCTCGGGTATGACCCGGCAGATGCGAGGACGTCTCTGGTCGCCTTCGAAGTGCAGGTTGGCCTGGTTGCCGCGCACCACGATCGGCAGTTCCGTGCCGTTCTGGAGCGACCCGGCCACCACGACCGTGTGCTTGCTTGGAAAGTCCAGGGCGATGACGAGCACATCAGGTATTTCCATCACGTCCTTCGGGACTAGGTAGTTGCCCCCAGCGGACACTGCACGGATCGGGAACTCCCGTCCGAGCAGGTGAATCATTGGCGTCACGTGGTGGTAGTAGAGGTCGGTGGCGATACCGCCTGAGTAGTCCCGGTATCTCCTCCAGCGGAAGAACCTCTCCTTCGAGAACGGTCGCTTCGGGGCGCTGCCCAAGAAAGCCTCCCAGTCCAGGTTCTCGGGACTCGCGTCTTCGTCGATGGCGTATTGAAACGGCGGTTCGGTCGTGTTGCGGCTGCGGCTCGTCTGCGTCCAGAGGACCTTCCCGAGCAGACCAGCATCGACAACCTGCTTCACGGGTTCCCAGATTCCGTGGGCCATGTGCTCGCTGTCGATGGCGAGGATCCGCTTCGTCTCGCGTGCAACCCGCGCCATCTCCCGGGCCTCGTCGATCGTGAGTGCCATTGGCTTCTCGACGTCCACGTCCTTGCCCGCCCGCATGGCGGCGATCGCCATCGGTGCGTGCCAGTGGTCCGGCGTGCAGATGATCACTGCGTCGACATTGGGATCTGCCAGCAGATCCTCGTAGTTCTTGTAGCCCTTCGCACCGGTCTGCGTGACCCCGGCGTCCAGCCTAGGGGCGTAGATGTCGCAGACAGCCGTGACCTGGGACTCCGGGCGGCTGCTGAACTCGTTCAGGTGGCCGCGCGAGATGTTGCCTAGGCCAATGACACCGATGCCGAGAACGTCGTTGGCGCCCCTGATGCGGTTGTACGATGCCGCGGCGGCTGCGAAGGCCGTTCGTGTGGCGAGGGCGCGTCGCGTGATCTGGCTCATGCTCGCATTCTATTCGAAGGACACGCCAACGGACAGGGACCTGAGCCAGGCGGCCGCTGTATCCTCGGATGGATGCAGACGGCGATGGATACGGCGGCGAAGCGAGTAGCGCTGGTGACGGGAGCCGGAAGCGGGGTTGGCCAGGGGGCCGCCTTGGCACTGTCTGGAGCGGGATTCTGTGTCGCGCTCCTGGGACGACGCAAGGCGGCCTTGGAAGAGACTGCGGCCCTCGCGGGCGAGGGCAGTGAAGTGGCCGTGCTCCCGACCGATGTCACCGACGAGGATGCCGTGGCCGCGGCGTTCGCGGAGACGGAGCGTCGCTTCCGACGACTCGATGTGCTCTTCAACAATGCTGGCGGCAACGTTGCAGCGATCCCGCTCGAGAACCTTGCGCTGTCCGACTGGCAGAAGGTCGTGGACGTGAACCTCACCGGCATGTTCCTTTGCGCGCGCGAAGCGATCCGGGTGATGAAGCGTCAGACTCCGCAGGGTGGAAGGATCATCAACAACGGCTCGATCTCCGCCTCGACGCCGAGGCCTCATTCGGCGCCGTACACCGCGACGAAGCACGCTGTAACAGGACTGACGAAGTCGATCGCTCTGGATGGTCGACTCTGCAACGTCGCCTGTGGGCAGATCGACATCGGCAACGCCGCGACGCCGATGACCGCACGCATGGCCCGGGGCGTCCTGCAGGCTGACATGTCCACCGCGCCGGAACCCACGATGGACGTGGACCATGTCGCTCGCGCGGTTCTCTACATGGCGGAGCTACCTCCGGAGGCCAACGTTCTGACCATGACCGTTATGGCGACCGACATGCCGTTCGTCGGACGAGGCTGACGGGAGACTCCCCGAATCCCGAGATCGACGGCCAGCGGACACATCTCTTGTGGCCGAGGCCCCTGTGCGACAATCGCCGCTTGCGACGCAGGCACCTTGCGCTCTTGCTCGCCGCTACAGGCCTGTACGGCGCGTCAGAGTTCAGCGATCCAAAGCCACCGAAGACGAGTCCACCTGAAGATCGTCCCGCCGCTCGGCTGAGCGACCATCCGGCCGTGACCGTTCACGGCGCTCCAAGGCCGCTGGCCGATGGCGCCACCGTCGAAGCATGGCCCGGGTTCCTAGGTGTCCGCGGCGAACCCATCTCCCGAGAAACGCCGATACGCAAGCAGTTCGGGGCAGAAGGCCCTGATCTCCTGTGGGAGCTCGCCAAGGGAACCGGTTACAGTTCGCCGGCGACGGAGGGCGACTACTTGGTCTACATGCACAGGCAGGGCGACGAGGAGATTGTCGAGTGCCTGCATCCCGAATCAGGGAAGCAGTACTGGCAGTACCGGTACGAGACGGACTTTCGGGATCGATACGGATACAACAACGGCCCGCGCGCCAGTCCCGTCATCGACGGCGAACGGGTCTACACGTACGGAGCGAAGGGTATGCTGCACTCCCTGCGGCTCCAGACTGGGCAGAGGCTTTGGAGCCGCGACATCGCTGCCGAGTTCAACGTTCCTCAGGACTTCTTCGGCACCGCGGCGACGCCGCTGGTGGTCGGCGAGTTGCTGGTGATCAACGTCGGGGCGCCGGGAGGCCCCGCGGTGGCGGCGTTCGAACGCACTTCGGGGCGCATGGTCTGGGGTGCGGGCGATCAGTGGGGCGCCAGCTACGCGACGCCGGTGGTGGCATCTGTCCACGGCATGGAACGAGTGTTTGTGCTGGCAGGCGGCGAGAGCAGACCACCTGCGGGAGGGCTGCTGGTAGTGGATCCTGACGACGGAGCGCTGCAGCTGCGGTTCCCATGGCGCAGCCGTAGCTACGAGTCGGTCAATGCATCGAACCCGGTCGTCGTCGGCAGCCGCGTGATGGTTTCGGCGTCGTACCGCACGGGCGCCGCGCAGCTGCTGCTGAGGCCCGATGGCGGCTACACCAAGGAGTGGGAGAACCACGACTTCGACCTGCACTGGACAACCGCGGTTCACCACCAGGGTCACTACTACGCATTCGCTGGTCGCAACGAGCCCGATGCGAAGCTCGTCTGCGTGCGGGCTGAGACTGGGGAGACCGTTTGGACACGGGTGCTCGAGTGGGAGGAAACCGTCACCGTGCAGGGCCAGGAGCGCACGATCTCCGCCAGCCCCTTCCGCGGGAACCTTCTCAAGGTGGACGGCAGGTTCCTCGCACTAGGCGAACATGGCCATCTCCTTTGGCTGGACTTGTCGCCGTCAGGCCCCGAGGTTCTGGGGCGCTGGCGGCTGTTCCTGGCTCGTGAGAGTTGGAGCCCGCCAGTGCTCAGTCGGGGGCTCCTGTTCGTGAACCAGAACACTCGTGGGTTTGATGCACCCACGATGCCGCGCCTTCTCTGCTACGACCTACGCGGCCGATAGCCGGCTCATGGCGGAGCTGGCAGCACGCTGTAGAGTGTCGCGCCGCGGTCGACGAAGACCTTTTCGAGCCCCCAGCTCCGCGGGTTGCTCGCGATGATCCGCGCTTGCGGATAATTGGCGCCTTGGGCGTCGAGGAAGAGAACCACATAGTCGATGCGGTGGCTACGCAGCTTGGCGGCCGCTGCACTTCGGGCCACTGACGGTTCGATTCTTCGGGTGGTATGCGTCCGCGACTGGGTCGTGATGCGTGTCCATTGACCGCTGGCAAGCAGACCCTCGAAGGCTAGGCCTTCCTGCTGGCGCACGGTGGCAACGGGGTGAATGACCTCCACGCCTTCCACATTGATGACCTCACCGAAGTTCACCTGGAGTAGCATGCCCGCGCTGGGAGATTCGCGAGCGTTCCAGGGCATGAAGCGGTTGCCGTCAATGAGTCGGTCCGCATGCCACGGCATCGGCTCTGCGGAGGCTCTCCAGAGGGATGTGGGATTGACGCTCTCCCCACTCCGCAGTACCAGGAGTTCCGAGACCCTCCACGGCCCACCCGGAGCAGGGGCATCCCGAACCACCCGCAGACCACGGAGCTGAAGCGAGGGCCACTCGACGCGCAAGGTTCCGCCGGGTCGCTCCAGCGGATCAATCGAGTCCAGCAGCACGTCCGTGAGGTCCTGGTTCTCCAGGCCCTGATGGGACACCAGCAGCTCCGCACCGAGATAGGCTTCGGGAAGGTTCCCGAGGCTTAGCACCCTCGACTTGGCAGTCGTGATCCGATCCAACTGGTCCGTGATGAGGAAGTGTTTCACGTTGCGCGCCAGATGCCACTTCTGCGGTTCGACCCCTAACGCCGCCTCCCACGGAAATCCCTCGACCGACCAAAGTCCGGGGTAGTACCAATACGACTTCAAGGCGGGCCACGATGAGAAGCTCTGCAGTAGCAGCAGGATCGATAGCAGTCCGTAGCGCACTTTCGCTGGTGCCGCCTCCAACGCCAGACCAACAGCGAGGAACAGGAACATCAACGTCGCCATGAGGAACCGAGCGCCCGCGTTCGAAAGCCATGGCAAGGCACACACCACGGCTGCGGCGAGCAGGTACTTTGTGGCGGGTCTTCGCCATGCGATCAGAGCCACCGGCACCAGTAGGGATATCCAGCCAATGGACCCTGCGTAGCGCTGACCGTGCACAAGCTCGAACGGCGCTGCGAGCAGTTGCGTCCAGCGGTCGAAGGGGCCCTCCTGGTACGCACGCATCGCGAACCTGTAGGCGTTCTCCCACTCCACGCTGACGTACGGGTTCGGGAACCACGCATTGAAGAACGGCGCGAGCGGGTTCCCCGTGATCACCGCGTTCTTCACGAGCCACGGCATGCCGAATGCCGCCGCCGCGCCGCCGACTATCAACAGCGCCTGGATGGGCCGCAGGCCTCCGTTCAGTCGCCAGCTGCGCACGCTGCATGCGGCGGCCGCCAGAACGGCGACCACGCCCGTGTACTTGATGGCTACGCAGAATCCGATCAGCGCACCAAGGACCCAGAGCCAGCCGGTGTCGTCGTGCTTCCACCACAGCGTGAGCACGCAGAACGTTGCGAGCAGATAGAACGCAAGGGCGCAGTCATTGTAGGCGGACGTCGCGGCGGGTATGACGACTGGGCAGGTGAAGTAGGCCACGGCGGCGAAGATCCCAGCAGCCGGCGCCTTCAGCCTCCGGGCTAAGCACAGCAGGCCACCGACTGTCGCGCAAAGAAACGAGAAATGGACCAGCTTCGCGCCCGACTCGCGACCAAGTCCGTAGGCGAACAGATACAGCATCTCCGCGCCTTGGGAAAGCTGGGCGTACACGTTCGTAGTAATGGCAACGAACCCGCCATGCCGGTAGTACCTCTGGACTAGGCCAAGGTGGTAGCCCATGGCGTCCGCTCGGGTCTCCGGCGCCAGCGTGTGCACCAGGTAGAGGCAGCCGTAGACCGCCACCGGCAGTAGCAAGAGGATCCGCTGGATGCGCTTGTCGAAGCACGGAGCCATCTGCAGGGGGACCTGCGACCAGCGTCCCCAGCGGGCCCAGCACGCAGCGACCGCTGCGCCTGTCAGCAGGATGCTGGCGTCGTTGAGGAGCTGTAGGGCGCAGAGCGCCAAGACGATCGTGGAGAGTGCTGCCGACCCAACGCCGAACGCAAGGAGCCAGCCCTCCGCAACCGTGAGCCTAGCCTGGATTGCTAACGATTGGCCAAGCGCAATCCGTCCCAGCAGGCAAGCGGACAGGACCGTGAAGCCGCCGCCAAACAAGACACCAGCCAGATGGTCCGCAGCCTGGGCAAGACTGGCTTCCATCCCGTTGCGGTCAGTCGCTTAACGACGGCCTTGGCCTCTGCGCAGCCGGAGATTCCTGGAGTACTTGACGATGCAGAAGACTGCTCGCAGTCCGTCCCACGCACGTATCTTCTTGCCCTCACGGTAGCCGCGACCGGCGTAGGAAACGCTCACCTCAACGACACGGGCTCCGACTTGAGCCAGCTTGCATGTGATCTCGGGTTCGCAGCCGAAGCCGTCCTCCTGAAGCGGAATCGACTGCAGCAGGTCCCTTCGTATCGCCTTGTAGCAGGTCTCCATGTCGGTCAGTCGAAGTCCAGTCAACCGGTTGCATAGACCGGTCAGGAGCCGATTGGCCAAGTACTGCTGAACCGAGAGCGCCTTTCTGGCGTCGCCGACGAGAAATCGGGATCCATAGACTGCATCTGCGTGGCCAGCGATCAGAGGATCCAGCAGCTTCGGGATCTCGGAGGGATCGTATTCCAGGTCGGCATCCTGCACGACCACGTATTCGCCCGTTGCGGAGGCGAATCCCGTCCGAAGTGCGAGGCCCTTGCCTCCATGGCGCTCATTGCTCAGCCAGCGGATCGCCTTCTCGTTCCGCGCAATGTCCTGACCGCGTTCCGCCGATCCGTCCGTGGATCCGTCGTCAACGATCAGCACCTCCTTCTCGATGGGCACATCCAGCACCCGATTCAAGACTTCCGGCATCGTCGGGAGTTCGTTGTAGACCGGCATGACAACCGAGAGTCTTGGCCCCACGACTCTGCCAAGTATGCAACAGGCAGTTTCCGCGACGTATATTCGCCTCGGATTGCCGCCAAGATGTCTGAAGGCAAAGGGGCGGATAACCGAGGCGTTGCATTGTCGCGCACAAGTCGCGGCCATCTGCATGACCCCCGAAGACAGGTTCACCGCCTTCGAATTGGTTTCCATATCCGGTCACGTTCGAAACCTGCGTGTGCCCTACAGTTCCTGCAGTCTCACCATGAGTGATCGGGTCGCGGACCGCCTGCGAGTCAGGTTGCGGCCTGCCTGGGCCGCCGGCATCGTCGGCGCAGGCAGGCGCGTCCAGACCCACTTGCTCCTCGACGAACCTCCGCAGCGTCACGCTGGGGGTGAACTCGACCACCCTAGCCGAGAGGTGCATGTGACCATCAGAAATCTGCCCGTATAGTGGGTGCTTGGTCGATTTGGACGATCTGAACGGCGCCGAGTCCGGAACGGTGTACCTCGTGGGAGCGGGTCCCGGCGACCCTGACCTTCTCACGCTGAGGACGTTCGAGATCCTGAGGACCGCGGACATCGTTTTCTTTGACAACCTGACTTCCGAAGAGGTGCTCGGCTGCATCAATCCGGCCGCCGAGCGGGTCTACGTCGGCAAGAAGCGTGCCGAACACATCCACAGTCAGGCGGAGATCAACGGAATGCTCGTACGTGCGGCACGTGCGGGGCAGGCGGTCGTTCGACTCAAAGGTGGAGACCCGTTCGTGTTCGGACGGGGCGGGGAAGAGGCGCAGTCCCTGTTTCGCGCACACATACCGTTTGAGGTTGTGCCGGGCATCACGTCGGCGCTAGGCGCCGCAGCCTACGGTGGGATGCCGTTGACTCACCGCCAGTGCACCCAGGCGGTGACGATGCTGACAGGCCACGATGTCGAGCGGATCGACTGGCCGGCCATGGCATCGGGGCAGACCCTTGTCGTCTTCATGGGTCTTCTGTCGTTCGCTGAGATCGCGCGGCGACTGATAGATGCCGGAATGGATCCCAGCACGCCCGCCGCCGCGCTGCGATGGGTCACGAGGGGCGATCAGTCGACGGTTTCCGGGACGGTCTGTGACCTCGCGGAACGGATCCAGAGCACCGGGATGAGGCCTCCTGCCCTGGTAATCATCGGAGAAATCGTAAGCCTCAGGCCAGAGATCGATTGGTTCGGCGAGCTGCCGCTGCGAGGGCAGTCGATTGTCGTCACGCGTGCCGAGAGTCAGGCTCTCGGGCTATGTCGTCGCCTGCGTCGTCTCGGAGCGCGGGTGATCAGCGTGCCGACTATCGCGTTCGAGCCGCCCACCGACTGGGGCCCTGCCGACGAGGCGATCCGAAAGTTGCGCGAATTCGACTGGGCGATTTTTACGAGTGTGAACGGAGTGGACAGATTTGTGGCGCGCCTTCTCGCGAGCGGCCGGGATCTCCGGGATCTCCCGGGTCGTATCGGAGCAATTGGACCCGCCACGGCGGAACGCGTTCGGTCCCTGCACCTTCGCGTAGACCTGCAGCCTGACGAGTTCGTGGCGGAGGCGCTTGTCCGTGCGTTTCAGCGGCGCCAGATGCGTGGTGCCTCGGTCCTGCTGCCTCGCGCCGAAGAGGCGCGACCGGTGCTACCTCGGGAACTCGAAGACCTTGGCGCCAGAGTCGTCGTTGCGCCCGTGTACCGGACCGTCCTTCCAGATTCTTCAAGAGAGCTCGCAGGCCGAGCATGGAAAGTCGCGGAGCGGCCAGACTGGGTGACCGTGACCAGTTCCTCGACCGTGCGCAATCTGGCTGCGCTTGTAGGGACGGCGGGGTTGGCGGGAACTAGGCTGGCGTCCATTGGTCCGATCACATCGGCGACTGCTCGGAACCTAGGGCTCGAAGTGACGGCTGAAGCGACGAGCTACACGGCAAAGGGACTCGTCGCTGCGCTTTGTGCCCATGCCAAGAAGGGCTCCGCCGACGTGTCAACATGAGTTGGTCCGCCATCGTCAGCTCTCGAGTTGTGGCGCATAAACGCTCGTTGCATCATTTCGGCTCACAGTACTATTAGGGAACAGATGCGGTTCATCCAAGCAGGCGAGCAGAAGCTGGTTGCGCTTGATCCGGACCACGACACGCTTCGGCAGCTGGTCCAGCAGGCTGGATTCACCTGCGAGATTCAACAGGAGCGTCGCAGGGTCAAGCTGGTGGTTCGGGCGGTGGACTTCTCGGGACCGCTGCTGCTGTTTGATGCCAGCGATCCCTCGAACCTTGGATGGTTCTCGCGCTGTCAGTTCTACGTCGACTCGGTGTCTGGTGGCGTTCTGCAAACTCCGCTTGTGATGTCGAACTGCTTCGAGGGCGACCGCCTGGTTCGCGATCGCCTCGGCATCTCGATGTCGACCGAGCTGCCCGCGGAGTTCCGTCTGCCGGGCAAGCGCGGCCTGTCGGAGCAGGTTGTCTATGCGCTGCTCTACAACCTGCTCCACGCTCTCAAGGAGACCGGCGTGGCGCTTTGCGGCAAGCGCGGATTGCAGTCCCTCACCGGCGGCAGCCGAAGGCGCTAGCGACAGGGCTCCGGCCCTGGGTCGCAGCGCCCGTACGCTGCAGCGTCTACCAGCTCCACCACTGCGCGAGCCGTTGCTCCATCTCCCGCCTCACGCCCGCGTGTTGCTTGGAGTCGGCTAGGTTCGCCCTTTCCCATGGCCTGCTTTCGGCGATGCGGTACAACTCGGGCGGCTCGGACTCGCTGAGGATCAGCTTCCACTCCTTGGAGCGAATCATCTTGGTCCGATAGCTGACATCCATGGTCGGGCTCAGCACCTTCGTGTGTCGGGGCTTGTCGGCAACGTCGTCCGGCGACAGGTCCGGTGGCAACGTCGATGCGGCCACGTCGCTGTAGCCAGCCGAGGTGTAGATTTCATCCCGTGTCAGCTCAGATGGCTCATTCATCAGCGCCCTCTTGAGGGACACGCCATCAACCTCAGGCGGACTCGCCCCGCCAGTCAGGTCGACCAAGGTTGGGAACAGGTCGCTGGACTGTGCGAGGGCATCGGTGCGAAGCCCCTCTGCGACCCTTCCGGGTGCCCACCAAATCAATGGCACGTGCAACAGGGCGTCGTACAGAAACATGCCCTTGCGGACCATGCCGTAGTCACCCATGAAATCGCCGTGGTCGGCGGTCAGCACGACGACGGTGTTCTCTCCTAGGCCGCGCGACTCGAGCGCCTGAAGCAGCCGTCCAACAGACTGGTCAACGCCCCACTCGATCTGGGCGTAGTAGTACCGCATCGTCTCAACCAGATCGGCCCGATCCAGCTCCGGGAACCCCATCGCCTCAGAGAACCGGTCCAGACGCGCGCTCAGCGCACCGGGCTTGGGACTCGTTGTCAGCACCATATCGCTGGGGTCGTAGCGAGCGCTGTACTTCGCCGGAGCCATGTACGGCGGGTGCGGATCGAAGTAGCTGACATGCAGGAAGAACGGATCGTCCTTGGCCCGATCCATGAAGCCGATAGCGGACTCGGTGTTGATGTGGGGAAAGCAGTCCTCCTCCGGCCAGTACACCGTCGAGTACCAGTGCGGCGGCACGTAGCCGTTGTAGGTGCGGAACGCCTCTCGGCTGCGGATGTCAGCGTAGTCCAACCGGTCGATCGCATCGTTGTCATACGTGTGGTTCTTGCCCACCCACGCGGTCTGATAACCCCGGTTGGCGAAGTGCTCGAGCATGGATCCACGCCAGGCGAGCTTGTCGCCGTGGTTGTTGGTCAGCGAGCCGTGATTGTGTGGGTGCTGGCCCGAGAAGCAGGACTTGCGCGTCGGGACGCAGACCGGGCCGCTGGCGAAGCCGTTCCTGAAGAGCACGCCCTCGCGGGCCATGCGGTCTAGGTGCGGCGTGCGCACGTTGGGATGGCCCGCGGTGCCCATGCAGTCGCCACGCATCTGGTCCGCGGTGATGAAGACGACGTTGGGCGGAGTGTCCGCGGCACGCCCGACATGGAACGCCGGAGCGGCCACCGAGAGCAGGGCTGTCTTGGTGAACGTGCGCCGACTGCAGGTCATGGCAGGCTAGTATCGCAGAGGTCCGAAGGCCTCGGGAACCGTAATGGACAGCGTGCCCGAGGTGCTGATCGAGCGGTGCAGAACCTCCGGATGCCCTTCCGAAGGGCCGGGAGACCCCTCAAGAGATGCGACGCCACCTTGCATGTGGCCTGGGCGTTGATCGCGCGGTGTGAGACCCGTCCCCTGTGGACAGTCCTCCTACGCTCGCTTCTCGGTTCGCTGTCTGAACGTCCTCCTCTGGCAGCTCCTAGACGAGTCCCCCGTGATCATCTCTCTTTGAGGTCCCCAATTGCCCTCCGCCTTTCCTTTGGCGGACATAATGGGACTTGGGCCCTTCCGGTCAGGGCGGCCCAATCTGAGGCGGGCATTGCAGCGTCACGTTGAAGCTGACCGCGCTCTGCGCGACCTGCTCGCCGAACGGATCGCCGTGCTTGACGGTGCAGTCGGCACCCAGATTCAGAACGCCGAACTGACCGCCGAGGACTTCGGTGGCCCTGCCCTGGAAGGGTGCAACGAGAACCTGGTCATCACGCGTCCCGACGTCGTCCGCCGCATACACGAGGACTATCTGGACGCTGGAGCGGACATCGTTGAGACCAACACCTTTGGCGCGACCGACATCGTTCTGGCCGAGTACGGCCTGCAGGACCAGGTCGCCCGGATCAACGTCGACGCAGCGCGTATTGCCCGAGAGGCCGCTGATGCGTACTCGACCACGGATCGCCCGCGGTTCGTGGCCGGGGCGATGGGACCGTCCACGAAGTCCATCACCGTAACTGGCGGCATCACGTTCGACGAACTTCGATCCTCCTACCGTGACCAAGCGTTCGCGCTGGCCGAACACTGCGACATGCTGCTGCTCGAGACGTGCCAGGACACTCGCAACGTCAAGGCCGCTCTGATCGGCATCGGCGAGGCACTGCGGCAATACGGTTACCGGCTGCCAGTGATCGTTTCGGGAACCATCGAGCCGACCGGAACGATGCTCGCTGGGCAGATGGCCGAGGCGTTGGCGGCGTCGCTCGAGTACGCGGAGCTTCTCGGGATCGGCCTCAACTGCGCAACTGGTCCCGAATACATGACCGATCACATTCGGACGATTCACGAGACCACCAGCTCGATGGTGTCGTGTTATCCGAACGCGGGCCTGCCGGACGAGGACGGCTACTACTCCGAGTCACCCGAGAGGCTCGCACGGGTGCTGGAGCGTTTCGCAGCCAATGGCTGGCTGAACATCGTCGGTGGATGCTGCGGGACGACGCCGGCTCACATCAAGGTCCTAGCGTCGATGGTGCAAGGGTATGAGCCACGCCGTCACCGGCCGTCACGCGTCACGCGCTACACGGGCATCGAGGCGGTTGAGGCCAGCGACTCGAATCGGCCGCTGCTCGTTGGCGAGCGCACGAACGTGGTCGGCTCGCGCCGGTTCAAGCGGTTGATCGCCGGAGAGCAGTTCGAGAAGGCCACGGAGATCGCCAGGGCGCAGGTGAAGAGCGGTGCCCAGATCATCGATGTGAACCTCGAGAACCCAGACCGCGACGAAATCGCGGACATCGATGCCTTCTACAGCCTTCTGATCCACAAGGTGAAGGTGCCGTTCATGATCGACTCGACGGATCCCGAGGCCGTTGAGCGAGCGCTGACCTACTGCCAGGGCAAGGCGATCTTGAACTCGATCAACTTCGAGGACGGCGAGGAGCGCATCGACCGCGTAGGACCGCTACTGCGGAAGTACGGTGCCGCTGTGATCGTTGGTGCCATCGACGAGGATCCAGAGCAGGCGCAGGCAATCACAAGGGAGCGCAAGCTCGCCATCTCGATTCGTGGGCGGGAATTGCTCACGGGCAAGTGGGGGGTCGCGGAGGAGGATTTGGTGTTCGATCCGCTTGTGTTCCCCTGCGGCACGGGCGATGTGAACTACATCGGCAGCGCGGTCGAGACGATCGAGGCGATCAGGCTGATCAAGCGGGATCTGCCGCGCTGCAAGACCCTGCTGGGAGTGAGCAACGTCAGCTTCGGGCTGCCTCCCAGCGCTCGGGAGGCCGTCAACGCGGTGTTCCTGTACCACGCGACTGTGGCAGGACTTGATCTCGCGATTGTCAACACGCAGGCTTTGCGGCGATACGCATCGCTGTCCGCCGAGGAACGAGATCTGGCTGAAGGGCTGCTCTTCAACCTGCCGGTGGACGGCATCGACGCGCCTCGCGACTGGCGCGAGCAGGATGCGGGGACGAGGGGGGCGCTGAACCAGGCCCACATCGCTAGGGTCACGGAGTTCTTCCGCGGCTCCACCGCACGTCGAACCGTCATCGCGGAAGACTTGCCGGTGGATGAGCGTCTAGCCAACTGCATTGTCGAGGGCACAAAGGAGGGCCTGCTGCCAGGCTTGGACGAGAAGCTGGGCAGTGGCGTCGCCGCCTTGGACATCGTGAACGGACCTCTGATGGATGGCATGAAGGAGGTCGGGAGGCTCTTCAACAACAATGAGCTGATCGTCGCGGAGGTGCTGCAGTCGGCCGAGTCGATGAAGGCCGCGGTGGATCATCTCGAGCCGCACATGGAGAAGGCCGAGGGCTCCAACAAAGGCACGGTCATACTCGCGACCGTAAAGGGGGATGTGCACGACATCGGCAAGAACCTGGTCGACATCATCCTCACCAACAACGGGTACACCGTTCGAAACCTCGGGATCAAGGTGCCTCCGGAGGACCTGATCCAGGCAGTCCGTGAGCACAATCCGGACGCCATCGGCCTCTCAGGCCTGCTGGTCAAGAGTGCGCAGCAAATGGTGGTCACGGCAAGGGATCTGCGCGTCGCCGATGTCCAGGTCCCGTTGCTGGTTGGTGGCGCAGCGCTCAGCCAGAACTTCACCCGCAAGCGCATCGCACCTGCCTATGGCGCGCTGACGTGCTACGCCCATGACGCGATGAGGGGCTTGGCACTCCTCGACCAAGCACGCGATCCAAACGCACGCACTGCACTAGAGGCAGAGCATGCGCCGACAGAGGACGGGGTCTCGGCGCCGTCGTCCAAGGTCCGGGAGCCGTCCTCTCGCAGGAGCTCGCGAGCCCGATCGGATGTTCCGCCTAGGAGGTGTCCATACGACCGCCGCCAGCGGGCGGAAGTGCCGCAGCTGCGGGAGCTCTGGCGTTACGTCAACCCGGTGATGCTCTACTCCCGTCACTTGGGTTTCGGAGGAAACTTCGAGAGGGCCTTGGCCGATCACGATCCCAAGGCGATTGCGCTGCGGAACGCTGTCGACGATGTGAAGTCGGAAGCTGAGGGGTTCATGAAGGTCAGGGCGGTCTGGCGCTTTGTCGAGGCCGAGGGGCAGGGCAACACCTTGCGGCTGTTCGATCCGCAAGGGGGCCGGCGGCTACGCGACTTCGAGTTCCCGCGCCAGCGCCGGAAGGACGGCCTGAGTCTCGCTGACTTCGTTGTGCCGCCTGACGGGCATCGCGATTCAGTCGGCCTGATGTGCGTCACCGCAGGAGAGGGGGTTCGCGAGCGATCGAGCGACTACAAGGACCGCGGCGAGTACTTGCGGTCGCACGCCATTCAGGCATTGGCCATTGAGACCGCCGAAGCTTGCGCCGAATGGCTGCACAGGCGGATCCGGGAGGACTGGGGCATCGGCGATCCGGAGGACCTGACAATGGCCGAGCGTCACCGCTCCAAGTACCAGGGGAGGCGCTACAGCTTCGGGTACGCTGCCTGCCCAAATCTGGACGAGCAGTACGGGCTGTTCGAGTTGTTGCGGCCAGAGGACATCGGTGTCTGGCTTACGGACGGAGCCATGATGGACCCCGAAGCCAGCGTGAGCGCAATGGTGTTCCACCACCCGGACTGTATTTACTTCGACGTCAATTCCTGATGGGGCCGCGTTCCTAGCGGATACACTCCTCAGGCCGGCGGCGGCGTCCAGATCGTGGCCCCGATGTACCGCTCCGGACCAGTGATGGCGTCCGTGAAGTAGTAGATGACGACGACCTTGCCGTCGGATCGTTGGACCGCGCGAGGGTAGCCGATGTCGTGGCTCTGCCCGTCTTTCCTGAGCACGTGGTCGTCGCTCCACGTACGCCCTCCGTCGTCGCTGAGCCGGGCGCGGATGCTGAATGGCTCGCCCCTGAACCCGTACAGCAGGCAGATCCTGCCGTCCTCGAGCTGGATCATTGCCGGCGGGTTGCCACGGCCGGTGTCAGGGATCGCCTTGCCCAGGTACTCCCAGGTGGCGCCGTTGTTGGTGGAACGGTACGAGCCAATCCAACGCTGCGCCTCCTCGCGCATGCGCACTGTCACGAGGATCTCGGTGTCGGACAGACGCACGGACGCGGGCATGATCGAGAACCCTCTCGGCTCGGGACCAATCCACGACACGAACTCCCAGGTCTTGCCGCCATCGGCTGTCCGCACGCAGAGGGGCCGACCCTCCCTGCCGTCCGACTTGGCTGCTGTGATGAAAAGCGTGCATGTGTCGGGGCCGTCGATCAGGTAGTCGGTTCGCGGAGCGATGCCCGGGGAGTCGAACGAAGGAATCCGATAGGGGCCTTCCCAGGTGCGCCCACGGTCGGTCGAGTGGAATATCCGGCCGATGCCGGCATGGATGCTGTTCGTTCGGACAGTCAGTGCGAAGTCCGGGTGCGTGAAATCGATGCCTCCCACGCTATCCATCAGCGGTGGGATCTCCAAGCCGGGCCTTGGCACGCCGTGCAAGTAGCCACCCTCGGTGAGCAGGTACCCGCTGGCCCCTGGATCCTCGGTAGCCCATGTCTCGCCGCCGTCCATGCTGCGAGCGAGCATCGCGATCTCGGGCTTGTCACGATCGATGTGGTGGCTCTCGCCCAGATCCATGTAGTGGCCCATGCCGAACCCAACGAGGATTTCGTCACCCCAGTTCCACACGCCGTGGTTCGCGGGCCATCCGCCGAACATGCCCGGCTCGTAGTAGACCTTGACGTGCCAGGGCGGTTCGACGACTGCCGTGGGCTCGGCGGAACCCCCCGCGCCACCCGAACAGGCCCCGACCGCAAGCAGGATCGCGACCACGAGCAGTCTGGTGACGGGCTGGTGGAGCGTGAGGGCCCGGGACGGTCTGGAGCAGCGATCTTGAACGGTCACAACGTAAGCATAGCCGTGACTTAGCCCTTCTGGGCGCTACGCATCAGGCTGCTTCACCCCGCATGGTTCCAGTCAGCCTCGATGCTAAATTCAACTCATGGTGGTGCGCCTTGCTGCCCTTGGCTGTCTCGTAGCGGTTCTGTCCGCTGCCCAGACCAAACTCCTGCGGTACCCAGACATCCACGGCGAGCGCGTCGCGTTCGTTTACGGCGGAGATATCTGGACGGCCCCGGATTCTGGCGGCACCGCGACCCGCCTCACAGCGCATCCGGGTCTGGAGCTGTTCCCGAAGTTCTCTCCGGACGGGAGATGGCTGGCCTTCACAGGCCAGTACGACGGCGATGAGCAGGTGTACGTCGTCCCGGTCACTGGCGGCGAGCCGCGCCAACTGACCTACTACCCCGCCCGGGGTCCGCTGGCGCCCCGGTGGGGCTACGACCACCACGTCTACGGCTGGACGCCAGACAGCAAGCGTGTGCTGTTCAGGTCGACTAGGGAGTATTGGAAGGCGGGCTCGGGAAGGCTCTACACGGTGAGTTTGGACGGTGGACTGCCGACGCCGCTCAAGATCCCCCTATCCGGCGCTGGGGACATCTCGCCCGATGGCAAGCGCGTTGCCTACTCGCCGCTGTTCCGGGACTTTCGCACCTGGAAGCGCTATCAAGGCGGATGGGCGCAGGACCTCTTCATCTTCGACCGTGACGCTGGCACGGCGCAGCGGATCACAGATCACATCAGGACGGAGCGGGACCCAATGTGGGTCGGCGACCAGGTGTACTTCGCATCGGACCGCGACGGCACCCTGAATCTCTATCGCTACGACCCTGCGAATGCGAGCACGGACCAGATTACCAGGGAGGAGACATGGGACGTGCGATGGCCAGCATCCGACGGGGCTGGTCGCATCGTGTACGAGCGCAACGGCGAACTAAGTGTCTACAGCGTGGCGAGCGGCGGCTCCAAAGACCTCAGCATCACCGTCCCGAGCGATGGGGTCACGCGTCGTCCGCGCAGGGTGTCGGCGAGCGGGAACGTCGAGGCCTACGACGTCAGCCCGACGGGGCGCAGGGCCGTGTTCAGCGCCCGCGGCGACATCTTTACGGTCCCTGCCGAGAAGGGGCCTACCCGCAACCTGACCCGATCGTCTGACGCGCACGACCGCCTGCCGGCTTGGTCGCCGGATGGGCGCAGCATCGCGTTCGTCTCCGACCGCAGCGGTGAGGAGCAGGTCTACGTCGTGCCCCAAGGCGGTGGGGAGTTCGACCAGTTGACGAACGAAGTCCGCGGTCGGCTCTATCGCATCGCCTGGTCGCCGGACTCGAAGCACATCGCGTTCGGGGACAAGAATGGCCGCGCCTTCGTCCTCAACGTCGCATCCAAGGACGTGCAGGAGATGGCGGACGAGACGCGCGGCCGGATCACGGACTACGTTTGGTCCCCCTGTGGGGGCTATCTGGCGTTCACCGTCAGCGTCGCTTCTCGGGTGAACTCCATCTTTATCTGGGACGGACAGGAGAAGGCCCTGCACCAAGTAGGCGGTGAGCTCTTCAACGAGCACAGCCCCGCGTGGGACCCCAATGGCAAGTACCTCTACTTCCTCAGCGAGCGGGAGTTCTCACCGATGATCTCGACCACCGAGTGGAACTTCGCGACGAATCGACAGACGGGCATCTACGCGCTGGCGCTCGCCAAGGATGCGGAGCATCCCTTCCCGCCGGAAAGTGACGAAGTCGAAGTGTCCGAGGAGGAGGCACCCGAGGGCCAGCTCGAGGACGGTGATGAGGGGGAGGACGATGACGAGGAGTCTGAAGAGCACGCCGAAGAGGAGGCTGGAGAGGAGGTCGATGGTGGCAAGTCGACCGAGATCGACTTCGACGGCCTAGGCGATCGCGTCGCGCGCCTGCCAGTCGCCGCCGACAACTACAGCCGCCTGGCCGCGGTGGGGGAATCCCTGCTGGTGGTTCAGGAGCCCGCGTTCTACTACGGAAGGAGCTCGGACGCAAAGGACCGGGTGCGGATCTTCAGCGTCGAGGACCGGTCGTTCAAGACAGTCACCGAGGCAGGAGCGTATGCGCTCTCGAGCGACGGCAAGAAGATGCTCGTGCGTCAGGGGTCCGCCTACCGACTCTACGACGTCAAGGCCGATGCCAAAGATCCGAAGACTCTATCCCTGTCGGGCATGCGTGTGGATCTGGTGCCAGCGCAAGAGTGGGAGACGATCTTCGATGAGGTCTGGCGTCGCTACCGCGACTTCTTCTATGTCCAGAACATGCACGGCTACGACTGGGAGGCCATCCGCGAGCGCTACCGTCCGTGGCTCGAGCATGTGTCGCACCGGTCCGACCTCAACTACGTGATCGGCGAGATGATCGCTGAGCTCAACGTTGGCCATGCGTACATCGCTGGGGGCGACTACGAGGTGCCAGAACGACCGGCCGTGGCACTCATGGGGGCCGACCTCGAACTCGACGCCGACTCGGGCCGCTACCGCTTGAAGAGAGTCTTCAAGGGGCACAACGAGGAGAACGAATACCGCTCGCCCCTCACCGAAATCGGTGTGGATGCTAGCGAGGGCGACTATGTGCTGGCGATTGACGGCGAGGAACTCAGCGGCACTGACAACCCCTATCGGATGCTGCAGCACAAGGCGTCGGGACCGGTCACACTGCTGCTCAACGACCGGCCCGAGGAGGATGGGGCTCGCGAGGTCGAGTTCAATCCCCTCAGGGACGAGTCGAATCTGCGCTACTTGGCATGGGTCGAGGGCAACCGCAAGTCGGTCAGCGATGCCACCGAAGGAAGAGTGGGTTACCTGCACTTGCCGGACATGAGTTCGGCCGGCATCAGCGAGTTCATCAAGTGGTACTACCCGCAGATCCGCAAGCAGGGGCTGGTCGTGGACGTTCGTGGCAACGGAGGCGGCAACGTCTCGCAGATGCTGATCGAGCGACTCAGCCGAAAGCTCCTCGGAACGCGCTTCTCACGCACCAGCGACGACTTCCGCACCTATCCGAACGAAGTGTTTCTCGGCAGGCTCGTCTGCCTCGTGAGCGAGAACTCAGCGTCGGACGGCGACATCTTCGCTGCGCGGTTCAGGCAGGCCGGGCTCGGCCCGCTCATCGGGAAGCGCTCGTGGGGAGGCGTCGTCGGCATCACATCGCACGGACCGCTGATGGACGGGGGTGATGTGCGGGTTCCCGAGTTCGCCACCAACGACCTCGACGGAAGCTGGATCATCGAGGGGCACGGCGTCGACCCCGACATCGTCGTGGAGAACGACGCCGAATCGGTTCTGGCCGGTCGAGACCCCCAACTCGAACGGGGCATCGAGGAAGTGCTGCGGCAGATTCGGGAGAATCCTCCCCAGGCGCCGGTCCGGCCTGCGGACCCGGTGCGGACCCACTAGGGCGTAGGCCGGGTCAGTAGACCGGGGTGCCGTACGGCACCGGAGTCTCCACGCGACGGATATCGCTGACCCGGCGGATCTTCCAGCTGTCGTTCAGGGTGACGAGGTAGAACAGCTGGACCTCGTTGCGGTCGGCGTACACGTACTCGACGCGCACCTCGGTCTCGTCGCCCGCCTCTTCCGGTGCGTTCATCGCGATGCCCTTGATGTCGCGGTTGCGGTCGCGCAGGAACTCGGAGAACCGGTCCTGACCCATCTCGGCATGGCTCTGACGGAGGGTGCGTTCTAGCTGGTCGGTGTAGCACTCCAGGTAGTCGTCAACCTCACCGTCGCGGGCTGCGTCGAGCATCGCGTAGATCACGTCGCGCGGGGTCTCCTCCTTGGACGGCGTGTAGCCCAGGAACCCTCCGCCGTACGAAGAACCGCTGCCCAGCCCCTCGAAGGCGCCCTGGTTCCAGGCGATCACGAGCAGGCCGATGCCGATCAGCGTAAGCGTTGCCGCCTGAGCCTTGGCGTCCTTGGTCATGGAGCCGTGGAACGGCGCTCATCGGACCGCCGTATGATCGTCAGGTCCAGGTTGCCGCCCTCGTCCACGATCGTCTTGCGCAGGCGCGGCAGCACGTCCTCCATCGTTTCCAGGAACAGCCGGCTGCGAGTGACCTCGGGGTTGCGTCGGTACTCGGTGGCAAGCTTGTCGAAACGAGCTGCGTCCCCGATTGCCTCCTGGACCACGCGCTCTCGATGGCCACGCGATGCTGACAGCATCTGCTGCGCCTCACCGCGCGCCCTGGGAAGGATGTCGTTGGCGTATCCCTCGGCCTCGTTGACAATGCGGGCAGCGTCCGCCCGGGCGGATGCGACGTCACGGAACGAGTCCGCGGCTTCCGGAGGAGGCTGGACGGAACGGATGTTGACCGTCGCCAGGAGAAGGCCGAGACCATACCGGTCCAGCACCTCTTGGGCGTCCTGTCGGACGGCCTCCTGGATGGCGATCTTCTCTGTGGTGAGGACATCGTCCACGCCCCGTGTGGCGACTTGGCGTTCCAGAGCAGCCTCGACCGCGCTCTGCACCGCTAGATCGGGATCCTCGGACAGGAACAGGTAGGCGCCCGGATCCGCGATGCTGTACTGCACGACGGCGCGGATGCTGAGGATGTTTTGATCGCCCGTCAGGAACTGCGAGAGGATTGGGTCGGCTGGCAGTGCGTTGGCCTCGTCGGCGACCTCGCCCCCCACAAACGCCCGCTTGACCTCGCGCACCTTGAGCTTGTGCACGGAGCCGACCGGCCACGGCCAGTGCCAGCCCACGCCGGCCAGCACGCGGTCGTTCGTCATGGCGCCGAACGTGGTCAGCACGGCCTGCTCTTCGGTCGGTACCACGTACACGCCGAACAGCAGCCAGAGGATCACGAGGGTCCCGATGAGCTTGTGCCGCGGAACGCTCCGCAGCGTGCTCGCGGGGCTAGCCCAGATCCGCGTGGCATCTCTTGTCGGACGGTCGATTTGGACGTGCATGCCTGCGGTTACCGACCTGTGGTCAGCAGGCGGAGCAGTTCCGAGTCCGCACTCAGGATGACGGTGGTGTCCTCGTCCAGCGCCTTGCGATAGGTCTCCAGCGTCCGAGTGAGCTTGTACAGCGACTGGTTCCTCGAATAGGCGTCGCCATAGATGCGGGCAGCCTCGGCGTCACCCTCGCCCTTCGTGGTCTCCGCCTCCTTGTAGGCCTTCGCCAGAATCTCTTCCGTCTGGCGATCCGCCTCGGCACGGATGCGGAGTGCCTGCTCCTCGCCCTCCGCACGGTACTGCCGGGCGATGCGCTCGCGCTCGGCCCGCATCCGTGCGTAGACGCTCTGCTTGTTCTGCTCGGGGAGGTTGAGGCGCTTGACGCGCACGTCGGCGACCCGGATGCCGTATTCCTCCAACGCGGACGTGCCGCTTTGTGTGGCCAAGTCGTCGAGCACGCCGGAGTGCGCGTTGCCCTCGGTGGCGGATACGATCTCCTCAAGTTCCAGCTCGGCGATCGCCGCCGCGAGTCCGGACCAAACCAGGTCGTGCAGCCGCATCTCCGCGCCCTGGTCGCTTCCCAGCTTCTGGATGAAGGCCTCCGGATCCGAGATCTGCCAGAGGGCATAGCTGTCGATGCTGAGGTTCTTCTTGTCGCCGGTCAGAAACTCGGACCGGGGCGGGTTGTAGACACGCAGGCGCTTGTCCAGCAAGGTGACCTGGTGGAGCAGTGGAACCTTGATCTTCAGGCCGGCGTCGGTGATCGTGCGCACAGGCTTGCCGAAACGCGTGACGAGGGCGAACTCGGTCTCACGGACCGTGAAGATCGCTGACCAGGCGAGCAGCAGGACGAGGAGCGCGACCAGCCACCGACGGTACCGGTCCCACAGCACGTTCCATTGGATCGGCTCTCGATGCGAGTGGTCGTGATGGTGGTGGTGCTCGTGGGCGTGCGAATGACCATCGCCATCGTGCTTGTGGCTATGAGTGTGGTGTTCGTCGTGCATGCGCTACTCCACCGGCTCCGGCAGGTCGAATGGCGGAGGCTGTTGCATCTGTGCACCAGGAGGCGCGATGAGGGCGCCCTCCTGGACGTCCCAGAGTGTTCGCCGGCCGCCGTTCGAGTCGATGACCAGCTTCTTGCGCCCTGGAAGTATGTCTTCCATCGCCTCCAGATAGAGACGGGTTGACGTGGCTTCCGGGGCGTTCCTGTAGGAGCGCTCGAGCTGGCGGAACCGCGACGCGTCGCCGGTCGCGCGCTCCGCTCGGCTGACCAGGTAACCCTTGGCCGACAGGATAGCTGCCGCGCCCTCGCCCCGTGCCAGCGCGACCTGCTCGTTGGCGTAGCCTTCGGCCTCGTTGATCACCCGGTTCTTCTCCTCAGCTGCTCCGGCAACTTCCCGGAACGCGTCCACGACCTCTACGGACGGGTGGATGTCCTGGAACCGCACGTGCAGCACACGCGCGCCAGTCTGGTACGCCTCCAGGCGCTTGGACAGTTCCTCTGCAACCCTACGTTCGGCTTCCCGTCGGCCAGCCGTAAGCAGGTCCTCCAGCGGCGTGCTGTTGACCACCGTCCGTAGGGCCGCCTCCGATGCCGCGCGGATTACCTCCTCGGCGTCAATCTGCTGAAACAGGTAGTTGTCAGGCTGGGCGATGTCGAAATGGACTGCTGCGGTCATCTCGATCATGTTCTGATCGCCCGTCAGCATCAGGCCTTCCTCTTCTCGAAGCTGGATCCGTCCATCCCGGTGCTGCAGGTTCCACTCGTATGCGGGTGGCTCGCTGTACGCCGAGTCCTCGCTTGTGCGGAACCCGATCTCGATCGTCTGCACCTGCCTGGCCCGCACTCGCGTCACGCTGTCGATCGGCCACGGAAGCTTCAGGTGGATGCCGGGATCGCGGTATGGCAGGACCTTGCGACCAAAGCGCTCAACCACACCCACCTCGTCCGTGCGGATCGTGAATGCGGTTGTCGAGATCCACATCAGCGCAACCAGGCCGAGCGCTGGCTTGACCAGCTGGGTGCGGTTCTCCACGAGCCAGGCGAAGCCCGCCCCCGGATCGATGCGGCGCAGTCCGCTGATGATCCATGCCCAAAGGCCCTCGATGCCCGTGTCGTCCCATAGACGGCGCCATCCGGAGACAACGCCGGCCGGGCGCTCGACGCGCAGCAGCCGGACGGAGTTGAGCATCACGAAGATCGACGAGATCTGGTGCACGCCTGCCGCAACCGCCGGGCCCATCCAGCCCTTTCCGGCCACGTACACCGCGACCACGTTGACCACGCCCGCGAATAGGATGATGTTCTGCCAGACGGTCGTAACGGCCTGCTTCGAGACTCCGAAGAGCTTGGGGAGCCTTCCGATCCTGGAGTTGAGGTCGACGACGTCGGCCGCTTCGGCGGCGATGTCCGCGCCTGATCCCGACACCGCAATGCCGATGTCGGCCGCCGCGAGAGCCGGAGCGTCGTTGACGCCGTCGCCGATCATGGCCACCTTGCGCCCTTGCACCTGTAGCTGCTTGATGCGGTCCAGCTTCTGCTCGGGTAGCAGCTCGGCCTCCACGTGACTGATCCCGATCACCTTGGCCATTGCGTCCGCAGCTTTGCGTCGGTCGCCGGTGAGGAGAATCACGTTCGAGATGCCCAGATCCTCGATCTCGTGAACGGCGTCGTGCGCGCCGACCCGTGGAGTGTCGCGCAACAGAATGGTGCCGACCAGCTCGCTGCCGTTCGCCACCAGCACCGCCGTTGCGCCCTCTCGGTCGGCAGCGTTCAGGTAGTCCTGAAGCCCCTTGACGCCGTTGTCCGCAAGGAACGCCTCGTTCCCGGCGCGGATGGTCTGACCGTTGAAGACGCACTGCGCCCCACGTCCAGGAACGATCTCGGCGTCTTCGACCTCGGGCAGCGTGAGCTCGCGGTCCTGAGCCGCCTTGACGATGACCTTCGCGAGGGGATGGCCGGAGCCGGCCTCTGCCGTTGCTCCGAGGCGCAGAACCTCCGCTTCGTCATGCCCAGCGGCGGCCAGGATCTTGACGATCTGGAACTCTCCTGTCGTCAGCGTTCCGGTCTTGTCGAAGACGACGGTGTCAATCTCCGCTGCCTTCTGCACGACTTGGCCGCCACGTGCCAGCAGGCCGCGGCGTGCAAGGCCCCCAATCGCCGCCACCATGGCGGCCGGCGTGGCTAGGATCAGGGCGCAGGGACAGCCGACGATGAGGACGGTGACGGCTCTTCGCACCCGCTCTGCCGTCTCGACGCTGTCAGACAGGAAGTAGACGGCACCGGCCGCAAGGAGGATCGCAGGCAGGAAGTACCGTGCGTACCGGTCGGCGACCCGAACCACGGGGGCCGTTCGGTGGTCCTTCGCCTCTTCGACCAGGTTGACCAGGCGAGCGAGGGTGGACTCCTCGCCGGCGAACGTGACGCGGATGTGCAGCCGCCCGTGCCCGTTGACAGTTCCCGAGAACACCTCGTCACCGGGAGCCTTGTCTCGGGGTACGGATTCGCCCGTGATCGGACTCTCGTCGACGGCGGACTCGCCAAGGCTGACGACGCCGTCGGCCGCGATCCGTTCCCCGGCGCGTACCACGATGATGTCGTCGGGGATGAGCTCCTCGATGTGGACCTCGCGCTCTTCGCCATCCCGCAGGACGCGGGCGTGGTGGGGCAGCTGGTCAACGAAGCGATGGATTGCTTGCTCTGTCCGGCCTGCGGCCCAGGCCTCCAGGCCCTCGCCCAGAAGCATGATGAACATCGCCTCGGCCGCGGCGAGGTTCTCGCCAATCGCTAGCGCCGCTGCAGCGGCGATGACGATTGCGAGATCGGCTGAGATCTTCTTGTCAAACAGCTCCGATATCGCACGGTAGAAGGTCTTGTACCCGGCGAGGAGGGCGAGCAGGATCGCCGTGTCGATCCCAAGTATGGAGTCGAGGATCCCGAGGGCGTTGAGGAGGAGGAAGACCCCCACGAAGGCGGTGAATCCTACGTATTTGATGCGCTCCCGCCGGTCGCGGTTGATCGCATGGTCCTCGGAGACGACATGCACAGAATCAACACAATACCAGAGGCATCCGCGACCCCTGGCGGCTCGGAGAGGACCCGATCCCCGGATTGGCTTGGGGGTCTTGGGCCTCTCGCATAAGTCGTTGTCGGATGGGGTGTTGCATCCTCTGGGGTCCGGCTAACACCTCCGACCCGCAGGTGCGTCCGGACCGCCACTCTAGCGAGCCATTCGCTGATGGTCCGCGAGACCGTACGCTGCCCGGTCTGGCAGGACTGCGATATCCGGGGTCCGGCCGTTGGACTCTTCGCCGCCTGTCAAGGTCGGGCGGGGTGGATCGGAACCAGCGCCGTGGTTGGATTCTCTGAGTGCTCGTCCCTCTTGGCTGTCAGTTCCGGGCTCACGAGGGAGGGGCGAAACCCTGTCCAGGTTGTACAATCACCGCTTGCAATCGATGCTGAGCTACGCCTCGGGGCCGGACGAATCCCTGCGCGAACAGACCATCGCGGAGGTGTTTGACGCGGTCGTGGCACGGGCTCCGGACGCCCTCGCAGTGGCTGTGCCGCACCAGTGCGAGGAGTCCCTGACTTACGGCCGGCTCAAGCAGGAGGCCGACCAAACGGCGGCTGGCCTGTGGGGCCTTGGTCTGCGCCCTGGCGATCGTGTTGGCATGTGGGCGGGGAACTGCATCGAGTGGGTGCTTCTGCAGCTCGCCACTGCCCGTATCGGGGCGGTCCTAGTCAACGTCAACCCTGCCTATCGGGTGCGAGATCTGCGGGACATCCTCGTCCGGTCGGAGATGAAGGCGATCTTCCTGCACGAGCAGGACGCGCGGGTGAACTACGCGGACCTTCTTGCGGAGGCCCTCTCTGGCACCGAGCACTGCCTGCGCCACTCGATCCTGCTCGACACCGACGAGTGGGACGCCATGTGCCGGCAGGGCGAAGACCCAGGCGACGTTGCGGTGGATGTCCACGACGTTGTGAGCCTGCAGTACACGTCCGGTACGACAGGCAGCCCCAAGGGGGTCCTGCTGACGCACCACAACCTCGTCAACAACGCCTATCTCGCGGGCATTGGTCTTGGCTGGGACGCCAGCGAGCGCCTATGCCTGCCTGTGCCCCTGTACCACTGCTTCGGATGCGTCCTTGGTTCGCTCCAGTCGATCGTCTTCGGGGCGATGCTCGTACTGCCCTCGCGCCAGTTCGATGCGGGCGCGGTGCTGCGAGCGGTCGAGAGGTACCGATGCACCACGATCTACGGCGTGCCGACGATGTTCATTGCGGAGCTGGACCACCCGGACTTCTCTGGCTGCGACACAACTTCGCTACGGACGGGGATCATGGCGGGGGCGCCCTGTCCGGTGGAAGTCATGAACAGGGTGATCGAAGACATGCACTGTTCGCAGATGACCATCGCGTACGGGCAGACGGAGAGCTCGCCCGTCATAACCCAGACCCTGTCCGACGACTCCGTGGAGGTTCGCACCACGACCGTTGGGCGAGTCCTCCCCTGCACGGAGGCAAAGATCGTCGACCCGGCTGACGGTGCCACTGTCGACGTGGGAACGCAGGGCGAGCTGCTAACGCGCGGCTACCTAGTGATGAAGGGCTACGACAGGGATCCAGACGCCACTGCCCGCGCGGTCGACGAGGATGGCTGGCTCCACACGGGCGACCTCGCCACGATGAGGCCCGATGGCAACATCCGCATTACTGGTCGCGCCAAGGAGATGATCATCCGGGGCGGGGAGAACGTGTTCCCGCGCGAAATCGAGGAGTTCCTGCACGGCCATCCCGACATCGCGGATGTCTACGTGATGGGGGTCCCGGATGCCAGATTGGGCGAGCGCGTCGCCTGCTGGATCAAGCCGCGCACGGGCACGGAACTGGCCGAGGACGACGTTCGACAGTTCTGTCAGGGCCAGATCGCGCACTTCAAGATCCCTGAGTACATGCGCTTCGTGGACGAGTTTCCGATGACAGTGACGGGCAAGGTCCAGAAGTTCATCATGCGCGCCCGTGAGGTCGAGCTACGAGACCTTGAGGGATAGGGCGCAGAGCGGTCAGCCTCCGCTGTTGGTCTGCAGATAGGCCTGCTTCAGCACCCAGTCGCGGATCTGCTGGTATCCGGGATCCTCGGCCTTGTAGCGCACGCCACCCTGGTGGCCGTCTTCCTCGCCGGATTGGATGTTTAGGGGCTTGCGCAGGAACTTGCTTCGCTCGACGTCGTGCAGGTCCACGCGCTCCTGCATGCGGCGATAGTTGCCGAGCAGCGCCTCCGGCGGGATGTAGCCTGCCGCGTCCGGCGGCTCAAGATACAGCGTCGGCACGCGGCCCGGCACGCCATGGCATGAGATGCACGCACGGTTGTCCGTCGTGTCGATGCGGGTCAGTTCAGTGAAGACGTAGTCGCGGAAGTGGATGATGTCAGCGATCCACTCGTCCGATTCCGCCAGCGGGCGGATGTCGCTGCCCTGCCTTCCCTCTTTCGCGGTGCTGATGAGCTCGCGCAGGCGCTTGCCGTAGATCTTGTCGTCGCTGTTGAGGATGTTCTGGATGCGCTGTCTGTACAGCGGGCTCGGTTCGTGCTCGACCCATGCCGCGAGGGCTTTGAGCACCTCGGGGTGCCTGCGCAGCGCTGTCTTGTTCGCCAATGCGATCGCCTGCTTGCGGATCTCCTCCGGAGTGCCCTCCGAGAACCAGGATGTGTACATCGCGACGAGGCGGTCCTTGGCCCCGACAATCGGATCGATCACGTCGATCCCCAGATCGTCCTTCGTAAACAGCGAGCCCGCAGTCTCGCCGGGCTCGAGCTTGAGGTAGTCGAGACCGAAGATATAGTTCTTCTCCGCATCGGGATTGGCGCCGGTCATCCGGAACGCCAGACGGTTCTGTCCGGCCTCGAAGGTGTGCACACCGAGGGAAACAGGACCTGGAGCAGTCAGGTCCGCCTGGTAGAAGTCCATCGGGTCGCCGATTGGTTCGTCGTTGAGGAGCGGCTGCACCATGCCCATCTCGCGGTCGTGCAGGAACGCCGCGACGATCTCGTACGCCCCCGCCTCGGGAGGCTCGACGCCAAACGTAAGCTGGTCGCCCGGCAGTCCCTCGCGCCACCAGAGGATCGTGTTGCGGCTCGTCAGGCCGTCCGGCACGAGTTGCTTGGTGGTGCGGCCACCCGTCAGATCCAGCAGCGCCAGATCCTCTGCCTCGGTTGCCCCTTCGATGGCGTCCTCCATCGTGGGCGCTCCGTCCTGGAACCGAAGCATCCATTCGGTCGACGGCAGCCAGAACAGCGGATCGCCGCCGATCTGGTCGAAGGCTGCCCGACGCTGCAGTGTCGGGTTGCTGCCGAGTATGCTTCCGAGCAGTCTGGCGTGCTGCTCCGGGTCGCGGTCCGTTGCAGTCGACGATGGCTCTGGTCGCCCCAAGAGGTGAGAAGGCAGCGAAGCGGACGGAGATGCCGCCGGTTGGTCCATGTCAGGCACCAGGAGGTCGAAGAACTGGTCCTCTTCCTCCTCGCCGTCCTCGGGGAACACCCACCGCACGCGCGAGAGGAATCGGGCCAGCGCGGCGGCGTCATCGCTGCGGCCAGCGTCCAGGAACGCTTCGAGCTTCGCCAGCAGCGGCTCGATGACCTCCGGCTGGCCCTGCAGGCGCAGGGCACTCGGGTTGGACAGGGCGCGTGCGGCTGCCCCCACTTGCTCGAGGTCGTCGCTCTGCAGGAGTGCCAGCATGTGCTCCTGCAGGGGGGCGTGGTTGACGTTGGCAGCGCCTTGCAAGGCGATTGATCGCCATGGCGCTTCGTCCGAGTCGCTCCGCGAGCGGTACACGTCCAGGAGGATGTCGCCGATCAGCGTTGTGGCGCCCGGGGTCGAGTAGCCGAGCTGCCCGGGTCCGCCGTCGCCGCCACGCTCCTCGAAGTGCGTCGCTGCCACCGACGCGAGTCGCTGTTCGAGCAGGTCCTGTCCGTCGCCCCCGCGGCTGCGCAGAGACGAGAGCATCTCGTAGAGGTCTTCCAGTTCGCGGTACTGCTGCGGACGGTTGTCCACTCCGGTCTGGTTGGCGATCTGGCCGTTCGTGATGAGCAGCGAGGTCGTCGAGTAGCGCATCGCGTTCTCGACGTGCGCGTTCGCCTCTGGCTGGAGAAGAGCCTTGGACCAGGCGCGGTTGATCCGCTGACGGAGGGGTGGGTTCCAGACCCACCAGTGCCAAGCCGCCTTGTACGCATAGGCCCGGACGCCGGGGAACGGATCTACCATCGCCGACGCCAGGAGGCTGGCCAGCTCGTTGCGGTCCACCTTGGACCTTGGTCCGGTCAGGTCAACGCGCATCACCAGGGCCTGCATGATGGACTGGCGCGTGCGGTCGTCGCCGGCTCGGAAGGCGGCCATCAGAGCCGGCCAGCCCTGATCGTCGAGCAGCAGCTGGCGAAGGGACCAGAACGCAGACTCCCGGCAGGCCTTGATCGGATCCGAGAGACCCTGCACCAATGCCGGTATGCCCTGGGCCGCGAGCGATCCTCCAATACCTAGGTATCCGTAGTAGCGGGCCTGGGGCATCTCGTCCTCGGTGGCGGCGATCATCAGGTCGGCAAAGTCCGACTCCCCAGTGGTCTGCAGGGCCCTCACACGGGAGAGCCGCTCAAGGGGCGACTCGCCGTCGCGAGGCTCGAAGTCGGAGCGCTCAAACGGCTTGGCATCGCCCGGATACAGCCGGCTCAGCGCTCGGATGACATATGCGTTTGTGACGAACCCCGTCTGCGCAGATCGGTTCCAGAGGCCGTACTCGAACTGGGTGGAGAGAAGCCATTGGACGGCTCGCTTGACGGGAGGGCTGTCGGGGCCGTGCCCAGCCGCACGCAGAGCGATCAGCGACACCGCCGTCGGCGCGGCATCCCCGAGGTCGTCGATCCGTGACCAGGTGTCGGTCTCCGCATCGTGGACGCCAAGGTCAAACCCCCAGGAGCCGTCCTCCTGCTGCAACGCGAGCAGCCGCTGGAGGTCGCGCTCGACCTGCTTCCCGAGGGCCGGGAGCAGTGCTGCGGCGCGCTCCGCAAGTGCGGAGCCCTCCGGCAGGGCGGCCAGCTCCTTGCGCGGGAGGAGGTCGTAGAAGAACTCAATCCGGTGGCCAAGGTCGTCAGCGACCTTGATCTGGTTGTCGCCCGTCCCCAAGATCCGCTCCGCCTTGTCCACGATGCCTTCCAGATACTTCTCGTCTCCGGTGTCGCGCCAGGACCGCTCTAGGATCTCGGCGGCGAACTTGAACACGACGTTCGGTCCGAAGTTCGAGCCCCTCCCAGCAGCGTTGATGCCGCTGGGGTCGGCGGTCTGCAGCACGTAGTTCGCGGTGCGGCGCTGCTGGTAGGAGTGCAGGCGCTTTGGCTTGTAGGTGCGTTCGTGCTGGACGACGTTGCGTCCGGCCACCCGACTGCCCGCAGGCGCGTCACCGAGATCGTTCGGGGCCAGCGAGGTGTTCACCGCCGCGTCGACCAGTTCGTTGGTCGGCCTGAGGCTTTCGTACATGGTGTTGACCAGCCGGCGGTGATTCTGGACTGTGCCGTCCGGCCGATACCCGTGGCGCATCGCGTCTGCGACGCCCCAGACGCCGCTCTGTGTGTGGCAGCTCATGCAGTTCTCGCCGAACAGGCTCGAACCGTCGCGCACGCGACGATGCACGGCGATGTTGCGGGGGCGGTGGATCAGCCACGCATCGATTTCGGCTAGGTGGTAGTAGATCGACTGCCACAGGGCCCTCTGTGGTGTGTCGTACGGCGCCGGATCGACGAGGCGCACTTCCATCTCGTATCCCGGCTGGTTGGCTTCCACGCGCAGGAAGTAGGTCTTGCCCGGCTCCAGCCTGCGGGTGACGAACGAGCGGAAGTTGTCATCCTGCTGGTGCAGCCGCTCGTTGACATCCCTGCCTTCGTAGTAGCTGTAGACGGGTTCGAGGCCCGGGATTACCTCTGTGTCCGGATGGATGTACGGGACCGCCACGTTGTTCCCGAAGTCCTCGCGCTTGGCCGCCTCTCGCGGCTTGAGTTCTTCGGCTGTGGGCACGCCAGGCTGGTAGACACGGATGCGGGCGCTTACCACTGGATCCACCATCTGCAGGTTGACGGTGACCAGCTTGGGACGGCTGCCTCGGTAGGTGAACCGGTACCAGTCGTCCGGCGAGCTGCCGGAGGCGGCGTTGTCGTAGTACTCGAGATCGTCCGCGCCGCCGATGACACGCAGGACCTGATCCGCATCGCCGTCCTCGAATGGGAGTTCGATGGCCTGTTCTGGCGCGTTGTTGGGCTCGGTCTCCAGGACCAGGTCCGCCGCATGGTTCTCGGACACGGTGTCGACGTCCACCCGCAGCTCGGCGTTCTCCACAGCAGGCGTGGCTGAGGGGTGCAGTGCCGCCAGTCGAGCTAGGCCACGGTCGCGGTGATAGCTCGATGTCTGGGCAGGGGACTCGACGACGGACTTGATGTGCAACGCGTAGCGGCCGGCACGGGGTGCCTTGTAGGCCACGTAGAGGTCCGGGTCCAAGGCGTGCAGGACCTTCGACCAGCCATTCTCCGGTCCGGTCACTAGGTCGCCGCGGTCGCCCTGGAAACCTGCCTTCTTTGGAGGCGGACCGCTCCACGCCACCTTGATGCGTGCGTTGGGAGGCAGTGCTGACGGAACTGCGATACCCACCTGCACCTGCACGGTCTCCTCGCTCGACAGATCCCACGACTTGGTCCATTCGCCGTCGAAGTCGACGGTTTCGGCCAGTGCGGGGAGGGCCGTCAGCAGGGCGCCGACCAGGGCCAGCGTTGTCGCGGTTCGCAGTGCGGGCATCGTCATCCGGAGGGTCATGGTGAACTTGCGTCTGCGCGGTTGTGCGTTGTCTGCACGGGTAATGGGAGTGCGCAGCGAATGCTCCCGTTTCCACTCCGGCCGGGGCTCTACCGGCACGGAGTGAAGCCGTGGCTCCAGCGTCAGACCGAGCCTGACCATTATAGGTTTGCAGAGGTTTGTAGCGACTCCCGCAACGGGGATTCAGCACTCACCGGTACCCGCCAAGAAGGCCTAGACCTGTGCGATTCGGGCCTAAGCGCCGCTACCGAGCGCGTCGGAAACGGCCTTGGCGATCTGGCCTCCATGGAAGCGGCCGTTCTCGATGAATATCTCGTTGGTGTGCATGCCGGCAACGATGACACCAGCCAGGTAGACTCCGGGCCGGTCGCTCTCAAGAGTCTCCGGGTCCGTGCGCGGCTTGCCGGTGCTCGGTTCAAGAACGATTCCGACCCTGCCTAGGAACTGCGTGTCGGGCTGGTAGCCCGTCATTGCCAGCACGAAGTCGTTGTGGATGACCTCGGGTCCGTCGGGCGTCTGCAGGTGCAGCGCATCCTCCTCGATCCGGACCACACGGGTGCCTAGGTACGCCTTGATCTCGCCGTGCTTGATGCGGTTGGAGATGTCCGGCAGGATCCAGTACTTGATCTTCGGGCTAAGTTCCGGGTGGCGGTGGATCAAGGTGACACGGGCCCCGGCGCGGTAGCAGTCCAGTGCGCAGATCGCCGCGGAGTTCTGGCCTCCCACCACGGCTAGGTCCGTGTCATAGAAGGGATGCGGCTCCTGATAGTAGTGGTGGACCTTCTCCAGATCCTCCCCAGGCACGTCCATCGGTACCGGCACGTCGTAGAAGCCGGTGGCGAGGATAACCTTGCGTGCCTGGTAGCGCCGCTCCTCGCCCGTGCGCCGAATGGATTCGACGGTGAACGCCCCGTCGCTGCCCAGAACGTCAGTGACGTGCTCGTACTGCCGGATGTCGAGCCGATAGTGGCTGGCGACTCTCCGGTAGTACTTCAGCGCTTCGCCGCGGGTCGGCTTCTCCCTCACCGCCGTCATGGGAATGTCGCCGATTTCCAGCAGTTCCGGCGTGGTGAAGAAGGTCAGGTTCGTCGGATACCGATAGAGGGAGTTGACGATACACCCCTTGTCGATGGTAGCGACGGAGTGTCCAGCCTTCTGGACCTCGATCGCACACGCTAGGCCGGTGGGACCCGCCCCGACGACGATCACGTCGCGGTGCTCGATGGCCGTGCTCGAGGACATTGCCCAGTATAGAAAGCCGGCCCCGAGGTCGGCTCGCGTCGCTCGGGCATCGGCTGTCAGTCTGCCACAGCGCCAAGGCCACGTCGCAACGCTGAACGCAAGTAAGAAAGTCTACAAGCAATGCAATCTAGAATTAAAGAGTAACTATCGTATGTGGAATGCGACCGCTGGGGTTTGCCAGCCTGTCCCGGCGCAATGGCTCCCTGCGGACTGGCAACACGTTGTAGCACTAGCCCAAACGCGCAGTCGGGAGTCGCGCTGGTGCTACGTTTCCTGTTGATTTGGAGGGGTTTGACCGAGTTATCGACAATCCCGCTGCCAGACTAGAATCGATCTGCTATAATAGATCGCAGGAGGATTTATGCCAAAGCACATTGGTCTCAGACTCTGCGTAGCCCTGTTTTTGATTGCGTCCGTGGCGTTCGCCCAGCAGGGAGGAGGCTCGATCAGCGGTACGGTATCCGACCCGCAGGGTGCGGTGATCCCCGGGGCTGAGGTCGCGGTGCGCAACACAGGCACTAACGCCGTGTTTGCCACGTCGACCAGCGAGAGCGGCCTCTACATCGCTCCCGGGCTGCCGGTCGGTGACTACGAGATCTCCGTGGAGTCTGAGGGGTTTCGCCGAAGCATCCGTTCCGGCGTCACGCTCCAGGTCAACCAGAACGCCGAGGTGAACGTGACCTTGGAGATCGGTCAGGTGACCGAGGTCGTTGAGGTCGTCGGGCAGGCACCTCTTGTGGACACGGGCGGCGCAACTCTTGGCGAGGTCATCGAGCGCAAGCGCGTCTCTGACCTGCCGATCAATGGCCGTGGTGCTTTGGCCCTGACCATGCTCACGGCGGGCGTCATATCGAACGCGGGCCCCACGAACTCTGGATTCGGGGACCGCGGCATCCAGCTGTCGTCGATTTCGATCAACGGCAGCCCGAACTCCATGAACGCCCAAATGCTTGATGGCAACAACAACATCCTGAGCTACGTTGGCGAGGTCGGTGTGCCAATCGCCGTCGACTCGGTGCAGGAGTTCAAGGTCCAGAGCGGCACCATGTCCTCCGAGTTCGGCTTTACGGCCGGCGGCGCGATCAACCTCGTGACCCGCTCGGGCACGAACGAAATCCATGGCACGGCGTACGAATTTTTGCGCAACGACAAGCTCGACGCCCGGAACGCCTTTGCACGGACTAGGCTGCCCCTTCGCTACAACCAGTACGGCGCGTCCGTGGGGGGGCCGCTGATCAAGAACCGCACATTCGGCTTCTTCAACTGGGAGGAGTACCGGCTGGCCCGAAGCAGCCCGCGGATCCAGAACGTCCCAATCCCCGAGTTCCTGCAGGGGGACTTTGGACGCCTAGCCACGTCCGAAGGAGACCTGATCCCCATCTACGATCCCGATTCGACTCGCCCCAACCCCGACGGCGGCGGGCAGGTGCGCGACCTCTACCCCGATAACCGGGTTCCCACTGCGAAGTTCGACCCGTCTGCGCAACAGGTGATTCCGTGGTATCCCGCTCCGAACAGAACGCCCTCCAACCAGTACACGTTCAGCCAGAACTTCGAGGACTCGGCGGTGCGCAGAGTGAACTGGTCGCAGTGGAACCTGAAGATCGACCACCGGTTCAGCGACAAGAACTCGATGTTCGGGCGCTACACGTCGGCACGTCACCAGCCTTCCAGCAACAGCGTGTTCACCGACCCAAACGTGGGGCGGAACCGGTTCGACGACCAGACCAACCGCAACTTCGTCATTCAGGACACACACACGTTCACGCCCACGCTGATCAACACGCTCCGCGTGGGGACGAGCCGCCAGCTGTTCTTCTTCGAGACAGTCGGGAACTACCAGAACTACGCCCAGAAGATCGGCCTGCCGGACAGCGTGCCCGGCGACCAGGTGCCCGACATCAACGTCAGGCCCTATCCCAGGATCGGCGGCGGAGCGCTCGGCAAGCGCAGCTCGCTGAACTGGGACATACAGAACATGGTGACGAAGATCGCCGGAAACCATGCGCTCAAGTTCGGGCTCAACGCGCGCGACCTGTACGGCGGCAACCGCCAGGGCGGGGCGCTGTCCGGCTTCTACCAGTTCCGCGGACTCACCACGAACCCGCAGCGCTCGGCGGGTACCGGCGCCGATTTGGCCCAGTTCCTGACCGGAGACGTTTCCTTTGCCGGCATCGACAGGATCCTCGGCAACTCGTGGCAGGGATTCAATTGGAGCTGGTTCGTGCAGGACGACTGGAAGGTGACGTCACGCCTAACGGTCAACCTGGGCCTGCGCTGGGATTTCCAGCAGAAGCCGTACGAGCGCCACAACGGCCAGATCAACTTCGATCCGGACTGCACCGAACCGTCGACCGGGCTGCGGGGATGCACGGTCTTCGCGGGCGTCGACGGTCAGCCCCGCACCTTCATGGAGGAGGACTACAACGACTTCGGGCCGCGCGTCGGCTTCGCATATGACCTGACGGGGAAGGGACAGACTGTGTTCCGAGCCGGGTTCGGCGTGTACTACCCGTCCATCTTCTTCCGCAGCTTCACGGGCGACATCAACCTCTTCTCCCGCACTCGCACGTCGTATCGGCCAACGACACGCGACCAGGCCGCCTTCCAGTTCTCGCATGGATTCCCCCGTCCGTTCGACGAGACTCCGGGAGCCTCCGCCGGTCCGGGCGCACGGCTCGGCCAGTCCGTGACCCTGCGGGAATCGGATGCGACCACGCCCATTACGCAGCAGTGGAACGCCTCGATCCAGCACCAGACCGGAAACTGGTTCTTCGACGTCTCGTACGCGGGCAACAAGGGCAACCACTTCACGGCCAACGGCTACAACCTCAACCAGCTCCACCCCGAATGGCGGCTGCAGCTTGGCCAGACGCTGTTCGATCGCGTTCCGAACCCCAACCGCGGCCTGGTGCCTGGAGGCCTCGGCGGCGGGACGATCGAGTACCAGCAGCTCCTGCGTGCGTTCCCCCACTTCCAGTCGGTCACCGTCCGGAACCCGCGCCTGGGGAACTACATGTCCCACCAGCTGCAAGTCAACGTGAAGCGTCCTCTGACCGACGGGCTGCTGCTGCATGTCGCCTTCACGGGCGGGAAGAAGATCAGCGACTCGACGCAGGTGCCGGTGAACTTCGGACCTGTGGAGCAGACCAACGAGAACAGCTTCCAAGACGGCCTTTACAGCCGCTACGTCCAACGTTCGATCGACCCGACGGACGTGTCGAGGCGGGTGGCCATCAGCGTGCTCTATGAGCTCCCGTTCGGCAAGGGCGCCGCCTCGGCGCTCAACAAGCTCATCGGCGGCTGGCAGATCAACTCCGTCGGGGTCATGCAGACCGGCCTCCCGCTGATCGTGCGCGGGGCGGACAACTTCCAGGCGAACCGGCCCAACTCCACTGGCCAGAGCGCCAAGCTCGACAACCCTACCGCGGACCGGTGGTTCGACACATCGGCCTTCGTGAACCCGCCGGACTTCACCTACGGTGATGTCGGCAGGGCGCTGCCCGATGTCAGGGGTCCGGGAACGGCGAACTTCGACCTGTCCCTGATCAAGAACACCTACATCGGCGAGCGGCTGAACGTCCAGTTCCGTGCCGAGGCCTTCAACTTCCTCAACCACGTGAACCTCGGCGGCCGCAGCAATGCGCCGAACACGGCATTCCGGCCGGGCGCGGATGGCACCAACATCTCGGCCACATTCGGCACGATCAACAGTGCCCGCGATGCCCGAGTCGTTCAGTTCGGACTGAAGGTGATCTTCTAGTGGGGAAAGGGATAACCTGTGGGCATGAGCGGTATGGCGGCCTCGTTGAGAACGCTAAGTAGCATCCTGTGCGTGGCAGGCGGCCTTGCGCTCACCGCCACCATGTCTCTGCCACTGAGCGCGGCTCCCGGTGACACGACCGGGCTCTCGCCCGAGGCAGCGGCCCGCGCGGAGCGGGCGCACCGTGCTGCAGAGGACAGCGGGCCGTCGGCGTCGAAGGTGGCCGAGGCCATCACCGCGGAGGCGGTTGCACTGCGACCTGCCGGCGAGCAGGCAGGTCCGGTCCTGCGCCGCAACTTCATCGACGAGGCGATCTTCACCAGGATGGAGCGCGACGGCGTGCCGCACGCGGGCTTGGCCAGCGACCGCGAGTTCCAGCGACGGGTATACCTGGACCTAATCGGACGGATACCGACGCTGGAGGAGATCATCGCCTTCGAGGCGGCAGGTGCCGACGACAAGCGTGACGGCTTGATCGACCGTCTGATGGGCAGCCAGGAATTCATCGAGCGCTGGTCCTATTACTTCGAGGACCTGTTCCGGGCTGGTCAGCGCATGGGCCACGGCAAGAACCTTTTCCGGTTCTGGACCCGCGAGTGGCTGACGCTGGACCGCTCCTACGCCGACGTGGTGTTCGACCTGCTGACGCAGGGCGGTAAGAGCAGCCATTCCTCGCCTGGGGCGCAATACTTCGCGCGGGACTTCGTGAAGGCAAAGGACGATCCGGACACGGTGGACGCGCACGACCTCGTGAACCGCGTCGACTCGGTCGACGAGTTCACGGTCACCTACGGCAAGGTGCTGCTCGGCATCAACCTGGGGTGCATTTCCTGCCACGACGGCGCGAACCACCTCGAGCAGGTCAATTTGTTTCTGACGGGCCAGACCCGCAGCGACTTCTTCCGGCAGGCCGCTTTCTTTGGCCGTACGCGGATGATCATGAACTGGGAGAACGGGTTCCAGGCCAACACCGAGTACACGGTGGACGATGTCGAGCCCGGCTATCCGACGACGAGCAAGAGCATCGTGCGCGTGCCGCGCACGGGCGGGCCGAACGAGCCCAAGTTCATCCTCGACGACGCCAAGCCGCTGCCCGGGGAGCTGCCCAGGGATGCGCTGGGGCGGCTGTTGACCGGCCACATCCAGTTCGCCCGCGCGACGGCCAACAGGATCTGGGCGGAGCTGATGGGAGTGGGCATCGTGGAGCCGCTGGACGGGTTCGACCTCGTCCGCTACTACCCGGACTCCGACCTGCCAGACGGCTGGACCGTGCAGCCCAGCCATCCGTACCTGCTGGACGATCTGGCGCGGGACTTCCAGCGCAGCGGCTTCAGCATGAGGCACCTCATCCGGACGATCGTCCAGTCGTCCGCGTACCAGCTCTCGTCGCGGTTCGAGCACGAATGGAAGCCCGAGTACAGCCGCTACTTCGTGCGCCGCAACGTGCGCATGCTGAGTCCGATCCAGCTGCACGACGCCCTTGTCACGGCCACCGCCGTACCGGGCACCTACACGAGCGGCGACACCAAGGTCGGCATGGCGCGGCAGCTGTTGGATCCCTCCTACGCGAAGGGTGAGGTGTCCGAGTTCCTGCGTGCGTTCGGGCAGCAGAGCCGGGACCTGTTTCCGTCTGAGCCCGTTTCGTCGTCGCTGCAGGCCATGCTGATGATGAATTCGAAGACCGTCTTGGACAGGGTCCAGTCAGACGGCAAGGGCCGGGTCGCCGAGATCCTGGAGGGCATGGACTCCGACCGCGTGGTGGCGGCCGCGGCCTGGCGGTCGGCGACCGGGGAGGCGCCGAACGCCGAGCGCCTCGAGGTGGCGGTGCGTCGTGGGGTCGTGGAGAAGCTCTACCTGTCTACACTGACCCGCCGGCCGGTGGCGGCGGAGCTGGACGTGGCGCTCACCGCACTGGACGGAGACGTGGCCCAAGGGGCGGAGAACCTCCAGTGGGCCCTGCTGAACAAGGCTGAGTTCGTCTTCAACTATTGAGGACTTAGAAGGGGAGTCGACAAATGCGAACGGTAAGGGATCTGGCGCCAACCCGTCGGGACACGTTGCGGCTCGGGGCGGGAAGCCTTCTGGGCGGCATCGTAGGCGACGGCCTCTGGCCGGCACGCCTTCGTGCCAACGGCCGCTCGAGCCCGCGCGGCACGGCGCGATTCGCCATTGTCGTCGAGGCTGCGGGAGCCATCAGCCACGTTGACACATTCGACTTCAAGGAGGATGCGGGGACGCAGGCCGACTTCGATGTCCGCGAGGTGCGCAAGGGCCTTTACATTCCACGGCGGCTGTTTCCGCAGCTTTCCGACCGCATGGACCGGGTCACGATCGTGCGCACGTTCAAGAGCCATGAGGTAGTGCACTTCCGCGGTGAGTACTACACCCGCGCGGGGCGGCCCCTCAACCCGGCGCAGGTGTCGGAGATCCCGCCTGTCGGCACCGTCGTGGCCGCCGAGCTCGACTCGCAGCGACGGGAGAGCGACACGTTCCCCACGTTCGTCTCCTGCAACCTAGCCAACGTAGCCCTGCCGAGCGGGTTCTACCATCCGCGCTTCTCCGGACTGGATATCGACGCCGGCGGTGGCGCGGGCAGCGTCTCCGCCAGTGGCGAAGCACTGGAACTGTTGGAGGAGCGGTTCCGGCTGCTGGCCGACCTTGATGCGGCAGTGCGTCGCGAGCTGGGCGGACGAGGTCCCGAGATGAGCGCGTTCCGCTCCTTCCAGGAAGAGGCCTTCCATGTGCTGGGCGATTCGCGCTGGCCCAAGGCGCTTGCCTTGGAGGACGCCGAAAAGGAGCGCTACGGCGACAATTCCGTGGGGCGAGGCTGCCTTCTGGCCCGCAACCTGATCACGGCGGACGCGGGGACGCGCTATGTGCACGTCAAGCATGGAGGGTGGGACCACCACAAGCGGATCTGGGACCACGATGCCCGTTCGAATCACTACAAGCACTGCAACGACCTCGACCGGGCGCTGGCCAACCTGCTCCGAGACTTGGAATCCACGCCGTCTGCACGCGATGCTTCGCGGACACTGCTCGACGAGACGATCGTCGTAGTGCCGACGGAGTTCGGCCGGGTGCCGGGTGCGCTGAACCTCGTCGAGGGGCGCCACCACTACAACCAGGTCTACATCGGTTTGTTCGCGGGGGGCGGTGTCCAGGGCGGACGCATCATCGGCGAGACCGATGCCGCCGGCGAGAAGGCCGTCGACACCGGTTGGAAGTACGGGATGCAGCCGAAGACCGAGAACATCGTCGCCTCCGTGTACTCCGCCCTCGGGATCGACTGGATGAAGGAAGTGACCAACACGCCATCCAAGCGCGTCTACCGGTTCATCGATCCGCTCGGGGCGACGGAGCCCTGCATCGCCGACGAGATCGAAGAGCTCTTTGCCTGATGGATTCAAGCCGGCAAGTCATCGGCACACTCTGCTTCCTGATCGCCAGCACGGTTCCGACCCTCGGCGACACGGGCCCTTCGGAGGCTTCCGAAGGCGACCCAAGCGGTATGGTCGCGATTCCTGGGGGTTCGTTCACGATGGGCCGGACGTTCGAGACATCCGATGACAGTTCGGGCATGCGACCGCTGATCCTGCGGGATGACCGACCGGCGCGCGAGGTGCATGTCTCCGCGTTCTGGATGGACGCAAAGGAGGTCACGCACGAGGATTACGCCGCCTTCGTGACGGCTACTAGTCGAGTGCCCCCGTATCACTGGCTGGATGGCAGGATGCCCGCCGACCTGGCCAGCCATCCGATCTACAACGTGGACTGGGACGACGCGACGAGCTACTGCAGCTGGATCGGCAAGCGGCTGCCGACTGAGGCCGAGTGGGAGCGCGCCGCACGCGGTGCGCTGGAGGGCGAGCCCTATCCGTGGGGCAGCGAGAAGCCGACCCCTGAGATGGCGCGATACAGCACGCAATTCGGCCCCGGACCTGTCGGATCGTTCCTGGCCAACGACTTCGGTCTGCACGACATGGCGGGAAACATCACGGAGTGGTGCCAAGACTGGTTTTCGCGGACGTACTACGCGGACGGCCCTGACGAGGATCCTAGGGGGCCCGCGGAGGGCGCGTATCGGATCGTCCGGGGCGGAGCGTGGTCCGACGGCCCAAACCGGATCACTGTGTTCTTTCGTAACTGGCTGCGCCCAAACCAGAAGACTCCGAACTTGGGGTTCCGCTGCGTCCGCGCCAGGCCATGACCTAGAAAGCGAGACCTGATCTGCCGGCGGCATCGGAACTGCAAGTCGCGTCCTGGCGGTGCTTAACGCCTTCGGGAGCGCTTTGCGCCGTTAAGTGCCAGACCAGACTCGGAGCGGCGTATCGCAAGGCCCAGCCAAGGCGATAGGGGATGGCATGACGATGGCGGCTGGCCAGACCCCGAACGTCCGATGGCGCATCGTGGCGCTCCTGTTCGCAGCCACGGTAATCAACTACGTCGACCGTCAGACGCTCTCGGTTCTGGCCTCCCAGATCACCGCGGACCTTGGTCTCTCGGACATCCAGTATTCGCAGGTCGTTCAGGCATTTCTCATCTGTTACGCGGCCATGTACATGGTCTGGGGCCGTATCATCGACCGCTGGGGCACGCGTGTTGCCTTGGCCGTGTCCATGGTGTGGTGGTCCCTGGCGAACGCTGGACACGCGCTGACACGCGGCGCCCTCGGCTTGGGCGCGTTTCGGGCTCTCCTCGGGCTTGGCGAGTCTGGCAACTTCCTAGCGGCCGAGAAAGCGATTTCGGAGTGGTTCCCGCCAGGCGAGCGCGGCTTGGCGAACGGTCTAGTCAACGCCGCCGCCTCCACCGGCGCAATCCTGGCTCCACCGCTGATCGTCCTGATCTACACCCTGTGGGGTTGGCGTATCGCATTCGTTGTCACGGGTGCCTTCGGCTTCGTCTGGCTGGCGTTCTGGCTGCGGCACTACTGGGTGCCGTCCAAGCATCCCCGAGTCACTCTGCAAGAGCGCAGCTTGGTGGAGGCCGCACCTGGATCGGCCCAGCGCCGACAGGTCCGCTGGCTCGAGTTGTTCGACATGCGACAGACATGGGCTCTGTTCCTCGCCCGTGTGCTGGCTGATCCCGTGTGGTGGTTCTATTTGTTCTGGCTGCCCAAGTACTTGAGCGATGAACGCGGATTCAGCATCGTGGCGGTCGGTCTGACGACCTGGGTGCCGTTCCTCACGGCCGACCTCGGCGCCATCTTTGGTGGGTGGCTGTCCGGCAGACGGATAGCGCAAGGGGATCTCCCGCTCGCGGCACGCAAGTGGGTGATGCTCCGTGCAGCGGCAGTGATGCCGTTCAGTCTCTTGGTGCCGCAAAGCGACTCGTCCGTGATCGCGGTCTCCGCTATCTGCGCCGTGACCTTCGCGCACATGGCGTGGAAGACGAACCTGATGACCCTGACGAACGACCTGTATGACACCCCAGTGGTCGGGTCGGCCGCAGGTATAGTGGGATTGGGAAGCTCGCTTGGCGGGGTGATCTTTACTGGGATCACCGGCTTCGTAGTGGAGAAGTACTCCTACGCGGCCATCTTTCTCGTCATGGGGTTCCTTCATCCCGCTGCGTTCGCGGTTCTCGACTGGCTTACCAGAAGCCAAAGAGAGCGCAGATCCGTAGACTAGTCCACGTTCCGCATTGGCAATGCCCGATTCGACCATGAGTTTCCCGCGAGTTGGGGCCCTGCCGGTTGATCGTCGACGGATATCCGACTACGCGTACGACGAGATCCTGCACGGCATACTCGAGCACAGGTTCCTTCCAGGCGCCCGCCTTTCGATCCCCGACCTAGCGCGGCAATGGGATATCAGCCAGATGCCCGTGCGACAGGCCATCGATCGTCTGGCTGAGGAGGGACTGGTCGAGATCCGGCCCAGAAAGGGCACCTTCGTCACGGAGGCCGACGAACGCGATGTCGCTGAGACCTTCGACATTCGGCGTGCGCTGGATCGGCTGGCAGCCGAAACGGCCGTCCTGCACGTACGCGACGACGACATGGAGCGCTTGGAAAAGCTGGTTGAGCAGATGCAGGCCGCTGCGGACTTCGGTGTCGACGGCATGGGCCATCACGATCGGCTCAATTGGGAGTTTCATCTGCAGATCGTCGGACTCTCCGGCAACGAGAAGCTGTACGAGATGTACAAGCAGCTCAACGCGCACCTCAAGATCGCCAGCGTTCATGTCTCGAGTCGGGACTGGCAAACCAGAGTTCCTCGCGCACAGCAGGAGCACCGGGAAATGGTCCAGGCTCTGCGCGGGCGTTCGCACGACGATCTGACCAGAGTGCTGGCGGTGCACGTCGAACGCGCCAAAGTTGCCCTGATCGGCGATGTGCGTGCCGCCAAGAAGTCGTTTCGAAACGGAGGCAACACGGCCTAGGTCCATGGACAAGCGGAACATGCTGGAGGGCGTCCAACCGATTCTGGTAACGGCTTTTGACGACGCTGGACGCATCGACACCGACGGTCAGCGACGGGTCGTGGACCACCTACTGGATCAGGGAGCCCACGGCTTGGGGCTTTTCGGGAACGCGGGCGAAGGGTACACGCTGCTCGAATCCGAGAAGCGTGAGCTGCTGGACACTGTCGTGCGGCACGTCGACGGACGCGTTCCGCTGGTGGTGGGAGTTGGGGCTACGGGCACGGCGGCAGCCGTGGAAGCCTGTCGTCAAGCGGAGGGCCAAGGCGCGTCAGCCCTCATGCTTCTGCCTCCGTACTACCTGCGGCCCGATGCGGCTGGCTTGGTGAGCTTCTTCTCCGCGGTCGGTGATGCGGTGGCCATTCCGATCATGGTTCAGGACGCCCCCATGATGTCCCAAGTACAGATGCCAGCCGTGTTGCTGGCAAGGATGGCGCGGGAGATCGACCGCGTCGAGTACGCCAAGGTTGAGGCGCCTCCAACAGGGCCGAAGGTCACGAGCACGCTCGCAGCAGCCGGACGCGCTCTGACGGTCTTCGGAGGACTGAACGGGCAGTTTCTGATCGAGGAGCACCAGCGCGGAGCCCGCGGCACCATGCCGGCGAGCGACATCACCTCGCTGTTCGTGCGGATCTGGGACGCACTGGAAGCCGGCGACAAGGCTACGGCTTGGCGAGTGTTCCGTCGCGCGTTGCCGCTGATCCGATTCGAGCTGCAGCCGGGGCTGGGAGTCTCAGCGGTCAAGCACAACTTGGTGCATGCAGGCGTGCTTCGCTCCTCGAAGGTGCGGGAGCCCACGAGATCGCTCGATGCGGCGGGACGGGCTGAGCTTGAGACGCTGCGCTCTCTGGTCGCGGACGCGTGACGTTCCCTTCGACGGACCGTATCGCGTCGCTCGAAGCTTACTCGATCCGCCTGCCTCGAGACGCTGGCGCGGTTCAGGGCACGGCGGGTTCACCGACCGCCCTCGAGGACAGTTCGTCGGACTATCGGTGGTCTTCAACGAACGGTGCGCTGTACTCCGTCAACTTCGAAGCCGTTTTGGTAAAGCTCAACCTAGAGTCCGGTCGGGTTGGCTGGGGCGAGACGCAGGCACCGCTTGCGCCGGATGTTGCTTGCCTGATCATCGAGCAGCTACTGCGTCCTGCGCTGGAGGGCGCAACGTTCGATGGCACCCCCCATGCGATCGCCGCTCTCCGGCAGCGCATGTACGCCACGATGCGCGTGCGCGGCCAGAGCGGAGGGTTCATGTTGGACGCCATGGCCGGGGTGGACATCGCGCTCTGGGACGTTGCTGGCCAGATGCAGGGCCGCAGCGTTGCCAGTCTGCTGGCCGCCGGCGGTTCCGTCCGCGATCGCATCCCCTGCTATCTCTCGGGACTTCCTGGTGTGGTCAACGCCGACCGGGTCGCCAGAGCTCAGGCGGCATGGAGAAGGGGATTCCGCACATTCAAGCTGTTCTACGACCGCACGTGGGAGGAACTCCTCGACCTCATGGACCGCATGCGCGAAGCCCTCGGAGACGGACTGCGGATTGCGGTGGACGCAATGTGGAGACTCGACGAGTCCACGGCCTTGGGCGTCGCGCGGGCGCTCGATGAGCGTGAAGCGCTCTGGCTCGAATGCCCGTTTCCACCGGAGTCCGCAGAACAGCACAGGGACCTATGCGAGCAGATCTGCACGCCGATTGCGCTCGGCGAAAGCTATCGGTCCCGGCATGAAATGGCTCCGTTCCTCGCCTGCGGATGCGTGCAGTGGCTCCAGCCGGATCTAGGTCGCTGGGGTGTCACGGAGACCGCAGCGCTGGCGGCCGAAGCGGATCCGGGTGTACGGCTGGCTCCGCACATCAGCATCGCGATGGGCCCGCAGATTGCCGCGGCGCTCCACTTCGCTGCGGCCTGTCTGCGTGTCGAGATCGCTGAGTACAACCCGGCCGTGTTCGACGTGGCGAACTGCTACCTACGCGAGCCGATGACCGTTGAGGGCAATCAGTACGTTCTACCTGAGGGACCCGGGCTTGGGCTCTCTATCGATGAGGACGCCGTTCTCGCAGTGGCGCAGAGGCCCGTGATTCAGCCTGTACTGGATCCTTAGGCTGACGCTCTGTACCGCCTGCGCACCTGCGCCGCCGATGGGCGGTGTCACACTGTAGGCGCAGTTGCTGGAGACGACTGCGCATCGCAATGCAACGATCCGTATGCTGCCTAGCCGCACTTCTGTTCACGTCGGTCGCCGCCGAAGCCTCGGATGTCGGCTGGAAGCGGCATGTCATTGCAGAGGGCTTCGCGTGCCAGACGGCCGTGGCGGCGGACTTTACTGGGGATGGCATGCCTGACGTGATCGCAGATGCCCAAGGGGAGACCCACCTGTACGTCGCACCGGACTGGACGAAGGTGGTAATCGACGGAAAGTGGCCGTTTCGGCCAGGCGAGCGGGACACGATCCACAGCGAAGTGATGGACGTAGACGGCGACGGCGACCCGGACTACATCGGAGCAGTCTACTCGCCCGGCCCTGTCTTCTGGCTTGAGCGCCCGAAAGATCCGATCCGCGATCGTTGGCTGATGCGCATCGTCGATGCGGACGTCAACGGCACGCACGGGCTGATTACAGGTGACATTGACGGCGACGGTCGTCTCGATCTCGCCGGCAACAGTGCGCAGCAGAAGGACAGCTATCCCAACTCGCTGGTCTGGTGGCGCGTGCCCGAGAGGCCTCGTTCAGCGGAGGAGTGGACGCGGCACGTCTTCGCTGACCAGGACGCACCCGGTCTCAGCCACTACTTGGGCATCGGAGATCTCGATTCCGACGGCGTCGCGGATGTCGTTTCGGCGGGCAAGGACGCGGTTACGGGGGGAGGGAACTGGTTCGCGTGGTGGAAGCAGCCGCAGGACGGATCCACTCCTTGGCTGAAGCGCACAATCGCCGTCAACGAGATCGGCGCGACCAATGCCCTGCCGGCGGACCTGAACGGCGACGGCGTCATGGACATCTTCGCGACAAGGGGGCACGGCAAGGGCGTGCTTTGGTTCGAGGGGCCGGAGTTCGACCTTCATGAGATTGATCCGGACCTCGTCGGTCCGCACGATCTTGCGATCGGGGACATTGACGGCGACGGCGACATCGATGGCGTCACATGCGGCAAGGACAGCCGCGTCGTGGCTTGGTACGCCAACGACGGGCGTGGCGGCTTCGCCAAGCATGTGATCCACGACGACCAGGCTGCGTATGACATTCGGCTGTTCGACATGGACGGCGACGGCGATCTCGACGTGCTCGTCGCTGGCCAGAACTCCCGCAACCTCGTCTGGTACGAGAACACGATGGGGTCCTCCTAGGCGCAAGCACTGTGGCGGGGACGGACGAACCTCCATGCCTATCAGCGGACACGCGGCACTTGTCCTGATCTTCGGCCTGTTCGCCTGCGGTGCCGACGATCCAGATGGAACCGGCAGCCCCGCCGGTGAGCCCAACTTCGTCCTGATCATGGCGGATGATCTCGGCGCCGAAATGCTCGGCGTCTACGGCAGCACGGTCTTCACGACCCCTCGTCTCGACGAGATGGCAGAACAAGGCGCACGATTCGAGAACGCCTTCGCAACGCCGGTCTGCACGCCGACCCGGGCGATGATCCTGACCGGCTTTCTGCCAAACCGGACCGGGTTCCTGGAGCGGCTGGACAGTCCCTTGGACCCGGAGGACAGGAATCGTCTGCCCGTGCATCTCACGACCATCGCTCAGGCGCTGCGGAGTGCTGGCTACGCGACCGCAATAGCCGGCAAGTGGCATCTGGGCAACTTCCAGGTCTACCCGGACCAGCCGACCTCGCATGGGTTCGACGAGCACTGCCTATGGGTCCAGTACTGGGATGAGCAACGCCGCAGCCGCTACTTCGCGCCGCACAACTGGGAAGGAGGGGAGTACGTAGTGCACGGTGAAGACATCTATGGCCCCGACTACTACGCCGACTTCCTGCTCGACTTCATCGAGCGCAACCAGGACCAGCCGTTCTTTGCCTACTACCCGATGAACCTGATTCACGGACCGCTGGTGCCGCCACCCGACCTCGAGGGGCTTGCCACGACGAAGTATCCGGAGGATCTGGGAGGCAACGAGCGCATCGCTGGACACATGGTCACGTACATGGATGCGATCGTCGGACGGTTCCTCGACAAGATCGACGAGCTAGGCCTCGCCGACAGAACCCTGATCGCTTTCACTGGCGACAACGGCACGGCGGGCAATCTGGAGGCCCGTCTAGGCGAGCTTCGCATTGAGGGCGGCAAGAGAACGATGAACGAAGCGGGGACACGCGTTCCGTTCATCGCCCGATGGCTCGGAACGATCCCACCGGGGACGCGGATCGAGTTCCTCTCTCTGATGGACGTGATGCCCACGTTCTGCTCAATCGCGGGGGTCGAACTGGACACCGCGGTCGACGGGATGGATCAGTCCCATGCCCTCTTCGGGCGACCCGGCACCGACAGGGAGTACTTCCCGATGGCCTTCGAGGGTGACTTGTTCTTCGTTCGCGACCGGCGCTTCAGGCTTCATGAGGACGGCCGCATGTATGATGTCCCGACCTCCTCCGACGCCTCGCGGTACAGCATGGACTCGCTAGTGGATTCATCGGAGTACCCGGACGATCACAGCCGGCTGAGCCGGCGCCTCGAGGCTCTTCGGCAGATCCGGCAGACCGATGACTCCTACACGGTGGTTCCGTACGGCACTGGGGGAGACCGGTTCAAGAACGCACAGGACGCAACCGAGTGATCGGGTCGCAGGTTGGACCTGCCGGCCCGTTCGACGCCACCGCACGACTAAACTGGGCGCAGCACGATTGATGGGTCGTGCTTCTCATGAGCCGGTCGCTCCGATACCTCGTCTTCTTCGTCGCATTCACCTCCAGTTCGCTGGCGCTGGAGTGTGACTTCGGCGACTACCGAGCGACCGAAGGCATTCGGGCGGAGTCCATCGATGGCGATGTCTCGGTGGAATGGCAGGGAGCCGGTGATGCCCGCCTCCGCGCGGTGTTCGGCGTCAGTGGCGACCAGCCCGTGATTCGAAGCCTGGCCGCACTGGCACGTGCTGGTCACTGGGCTCCCCTCGCCTCCAACGCCCGGCCTGCGTTCCATGTCGTCGAGGGAAGACGCAGGATCTCGTACCAGCAGATCCGGCCCATGGAGGCTCTTGGGCGGGAACTAACTCCGGAGGTCGAGGAGGCCGAGAAATGGAAGGTCTTCTGGGACGCCCCGCTGAACGTGCCTGGCTTGGATGGCGCCAACCCTGACTTGCCGCGGGATGCCTCGGAAGTGACCCGAAGCGACGTGTCGTACAAGGTACGGTCCTGCGAGGTGCGCCTAGACCTGGGGCGCCTGCAAATCTCTTTCGACGGGCTCACGCTCGGCTCGTTCGAAGGGAAGCTCCAGTTCACGATCTACAGAGGTGCCAATCTCGTCCGGCAGGAGGCCATCGCTGCCACCGTCAACCCGTCGGTCGCCTACGTTTACCGCGCGGGATTGTCCGGCCTACGGACGGCGGACTACGATCGCCTTCGCTGGAGGGATGTCTCTAGGGACTGGCAGCACTACAGGTTTGGCGGTGGCACCAATGACGGGCCGGTGCCGCTACAGGCGAGGAACCGAGTGCTCCTCCTTGAGCAGAACCGCGGGGCTCTGGCGGTATTTCCGCCGTCACACAAGTTCTTCTTCGCCCGTGAGATCGAGCGTAATCTCGGATACGTCTGGTACCGCCAGGTCGAGGGCGATCGGTTCGACGTCGGAGTGCGGCAAGCCGAGCGCGAGGAGATGTACCGGCCGTGGGGAGTCTCGGATCCCGTGTGGGACCAGCGCGTCAACCAGTCCCGTCGGTTCGCTCAGGGCAACTTCGCTCTATTCAATGCGCCCCCGGGAAGCCAGCAGCGGATGGCTGTTTACTACCACATTGGTCCGGGATCGGTTGAGGGCACTCTTGAGGACGTGCTCGCCTACACGCGGGGAGACAAGTACGAGCCCCTCGACGGGTATCAAGTCGCGGTCAGTCACTTTCACACGCACTTCTCCCAGCAGCTAGTGGATAGCGGCTCACTGGATACCAGGCCACCGTGGATTCCGGCGATGCGAGGACTCGGGATCAACATCGCGATGATGTCAGACTTCCACGGGGACGGCCATCCCAACGACCCAGGCGAGATCCGCTTCCGCGAGCAGGCCGAGTATTTCGAGGCCTGCCGCCGGCACTCCGACACTGACTTCCTGCTGATGCCGGGGGAGGAGCCGAACGCGTACCTAGGTGGTCACTATACGCTCGTATTTCCCAAGCCCGTGTATTGGTCGATGGTCCGGGCTGACGGACTGCCGGTTCAGGACAGCGACTCGCGGTATGGCGACGTCTACCGCATAGGCTCTGCGAAGGACATGCTGGCGATGCTCGAGGCTGAACAAGGCCTCGTCTGGCAGGCCCATCCCCGCACCAAGGGGTCCACGTTCTACCCAGACGTCGTGAGGGACGAGCCGCACTTCCTAAGTGGCCGCTATCTGGGGGGCGCGTACCAGGGCCTGCCCGCTGATCTGTCCAAGGCGCGCATCTGCGAGGAGCGCTGCTTCGGCACGCTTGACGACATGAACAACTGGGCGGGACCCAAGTACCTAATCGCCGAAGGGGACACCTACACCAAGTACCCGGAAGACGAGATCTATCCGCATCTCGCGGTCAACTACATCCGTCTGGAGAGCTTGCCCGCCTTTGACGACAGCTGGGCACCGATCACCGAGGCTATGCGGCGTGGGGAATACTTTGTGACGACGGGCGAGGTGCTGATCCCTTCGTTCGCAATAGAAGGCTACGAAGATGCCAAGGCCGTGGTCGCGGAAGTGGACTGGACGTTCCCGCTGGAGTTTGTGGAGCTCGTATGGGGCGATGGGACCACCACTGGGCGAATGGTCCTCCCAGCACCCGATCCAGAGGTCTTCGGTCGCAGGACGTTCCGGATGGAGTTCGATGCCGCTGGCAAGAAGTGGGTGCGGTTCGCTGCTTGGGACTCGGCCGGGAACGGTGCATTCACACAGCCGGTGCACTTCTGAGCAGGGCCCAGGACGCGATGCTCTACGATGGGCAGCATGTCCGCTCCTGTAGTCAGCCAGGGAGTCCTGGACCAGCTCTCCCAGTTCGACACCCCGACCATCTGCAACGTCATCGAGCTCTTCGCCGTTCGTCCACAGACGGACGGATTCATGGATGGTCGAATCCGAGCCTGCTTCCCCGAAATGGGTCCAGTGTGCGGATTTGCGTCGACCGCCACATTCCAGGCTGCGGAGAAGCCGTCCGGAACTAGGTCATACGGGACGCTGGACGAGCAGGTCGCGCGGTTCGGCGACCTGCAAGGGCCCGCATTTGTTGTGATCCAGGACATCGACCAGCCAGTCAAGGCGGCGACGTTCGGTGAGGTCATGGCTGCGACCTACGTGAGTTTCGGCGTGGTCGGACTGATCACGAGTGGCGGGGCGCGCGATCTCGACCAGGTCCGGGCCGTCGGGCTTTCCTGCTTCTCCGACGGCGTCATCTGCTCGCACGGCTACCCTCAATTGCTGGATATCCACGTGCCCGTGGAGGTCGGCGGCCTTGCTGTTGAGCCGGGCGACCTCCTGCACGGCGACCAGAACGGGGTGACAAGCATTCCGATCGACATCGCGTCCGAAGTTGCGGACGTGTGTCAGGAGTACTGCGATGCGGAGGCGGTCGTTCTCGACTACTGCAGGGCGGGGAACACCACGCCGGAGGGGTTCTCCGTCGCACGCAAGGAACTTGGCAGTCGGCTGCGGGCGATCAGGTCACGCGTCGCCCGAGCCTAGCCCGTCCATCTGACGATCCGAAGGTGGACTCCGGGAACCAAGCGGATATTCGGGGAACTGGCGGCTCTGAGGATGGATGTGAGTGTGTATCGGGGCACGCGGCGGTGAGACGTGTTGTGCATCCGGCAGTCGGAATGTGGCGGGACCAGTCCCCTAGGTGGGCAGCGGGAGATCTGGTTGCCGTTCCGGATTCCCAGCGGAACGGTTCCCCGACCCCGCGGGAGCGGGTCTGGCGGTCGTTGAGGTCCTCGCAGCCCAGCGCCATTGCCGTCACTCGCTGTCTCGGCGGCTGCGCGACCGAGTGCTCGATCCGCATTGGGCTGCCGTGGTCCGTGCAGCAGCCCGCTAGGCGCACGATGGTCCGGATGCGGTCGGCAGCGTCGCGCAGCAACACGGCTCCGCCGTTGGAGCTCGGGCGTCCACCCTCGAAGTCGCCCACCACCTTCCGTCCGTCGAACGGGAGGAGCACGATCGGACTGGCCGCGCAGTCCATCAGCCCACGAGTTCCCCCGCAACCAAGAAGAGGTGCGCTGCAACCAGTGGCTTAGATCAATCTTTAGGCTCCTCCGCAGCCCTTTCGTGGGCGATGCGGGCTAGTTGCTGAGTCGCTTCTTGAGCTCTGCTATCTGCGCTCGGTATGAGGCTTCATCCGCTCGGAACAAGGCTTCGGACTCTTCCCTCGCTAGCCGTTCTCTTTCCGCCCTTGCCTCGGCGTCGCGTCGGTGCCTCTTCTCGACCTCCGCTTGCGCCTGGGCCTCGCGTCGCTGTCTCTTCTCGACCTCCGCTTGCGCCTGGGCCTCGCGTCGCTGTCTCTTCTCGACCTCCGCTTGCGCCTGGGCCTCGCGTCGCTGTCTCTTCTCGACCTCCGCTTGCGCCTGGGCCTCGCGTCGCTGTCTCTTCGCGTCGACTGCTTGCGCCTGGGCTTCGCGTTGCATCTGCTGCGCCGCCTCTGCCCTGGCCTCGGACTCCGCAAGGGTAGGCAGGAACCGGCGCGCCACCGGATCCCAAATCCGAAGCCGGTCCCCGTCGAACAGCAGGTCCAGGCCCAGCACCTTGCTCCGAGCCCGGATATGACCGCTGGCATCCCGCTCCGCCCTCACGGCGCGGTAGGTTCCGCCCACCAGGCGCAGCGCCTGCAGCCGCGTCCTGTGCAGCCCCCCGGTCGGGTCGTACATCCAGTACTCCCGCACTCCCAGCCGCTGATACAGCTCGCGCTTCCCCTCGCGGTCCAGCTTCGCCGTTGACGGCGAAGCCACCTCCAGCACGAAGTCCGGCGTCTTGCCTTCCTCCCACACCTTGTAGGAGTCCCGCGGCGGATCCCGCGGCACCCCCAGCGCCACGAACACGTCCGGCGCCACGCTCGCCGAGTTGTCTCCTTCGCGGTAGTACCACAGCAGGTCGCCGCCCACGTGAACGTCCTCCCGCGACACGAAATGCTGCCTCAAGTTCCCCAGCACTAGGTAGATCGCGTCGCGCTGCCGCTCGTTCTCCGCCACCGGCTCGCCGTCTCCACTCGGGTACTCGACCTGCGGCCGCTCCTCGGCCGACACGACCGGCGACGGCTGGAACCCCAGTCCGCGCCGCCATGCCGACGGCGATTCGACCATCCCTCCGCCCGTCCCCGCGGCAAGCGTCAAGCGACCGCTCCCGTCTCTCCGGTCCGGCACTCCTGCAGTATAGCCGCCGCCTGCCGTCCCGTCCCGGGCCTTCAGGGCCGACCGGCGGTGGGGGGAACGGCGTTCCTGGCTGGCTCGTGGCGGGGTCGGTCGCAAGGTGTCCGGCTTGCCAGCTGCCGAGGCCGCGCCCTAGAAGTCGTGTTGATAGCTCACTGCATCGGTACACCGCGGCCTCTCGGGCCCGTACGACGTTCGACTACTACGAAATCGAAAGGACACAGCCTGTTTGCAGGCATGCAGGGCGGCAGAGACACCGGCATCGAAAGCGACGCCAGTGCCGCTGCGGCACCACCCGAAGTAGGGGCTGGGCATCGGCGAGGGGACGGTGCACCGCTGGGCCGCGGTGAAGCTGGAGGACGCGGGGCCGACGGCGGTGTGCGGACCGCGGTGTTCGCAGCCTCGCAGCTGGATCTATGCATGCAGATCTGAATGGGCAACCGAAAACGGCACAGGTCGAGGTCTGTGGTTCGGCACTGGTTAGGGAGCGCCGGACGGATCGATGGGTGGGAGATGCGGATGCTGCTGAGACACCGCCTGAAGGCGGGCGTTCCGAGATGCGGGCTAGGCCGGATTGGCTGTCATACTGGCCTCCTGGCCAGTGGTCTCGTGCATTTCGCCAGAGTCCGTGTCCATGATCCGCACAATGTAGGTGCCGGCCTTCCGTACCGTGGGCGTGAACTCAGAGCCTTGGATCCGTACGGTGTAGACGATCTCGCCGCTGGTCTCGTCCTCGACCTGGACAACAGGGTCCTCGATGCCGTGCGCGTCGATCGCTGGTAGCCGGAAGGCGCTCGGAAGGCCGTTGTCCATTTGATTGATTCGGATCGGCCAGCCTGGATAGGGCTCCGCACCTGCCTCCGAGGCATCGACCCAGCGCGGCCAGTTCGTCAGCTCGATGCTGCGGTCGGCCCGACGGAACCTGACAATGCCGTAGCCCGGTGCCCTCTGGTGCAGCGCGGTAGGCTCGATGCCATTCGCCTGTGGGTTGGAGACCGCATGGATGGTGATGCGGTTGCCGAAGCCATCACGGAACTCGCCGGTGTTGCGTGGCGCCCCGGGCTTGCGATTGGCGCCCTCCTGTGTCGGGAACCATCGCCTGGGAAAGATGTTTGCCACGGACGGCACGCAGATGGCGTAGCTGCTGTCATTCCAGGAATCGACGCCGTACTGGATCGTGCTCCCAAGGTGCTGGTCTCCCGCCAGATGCACTGCCATGGCCTTGCGGAGCAGCCGGACCGCCCGGTTGCGGCCCGACTGGGGCCAACCGTTGGAGTCGTGATCCTGCACGGGTTCCTCGCCTGGGGCGTACTCTCCCGGGGCGTTCACTCGCAGCCTGCCGGTGACTGCATCCGTGGTCGTTCCTTTTGGCAGAGTGGCGACGTTGGCGAAGATCGTCTGGGATATCGCCGCCTTGAGCCACGCGCCCTGCCAGTCCTTGGCCCATGCCTCTAGGAATGTCTCTTGGCGCTCGCCGAGCAGAGGATAGCTGGGATCGTCCGAGCCACTTCGCGCGTCGTAGCGAGGATCGTCGGCCCAGCCGTTCACGATCCCGGAGTTGGGCATCAGCGCAGTGGCGGAGTCCTTCCACTTGCGGTCCTCGAGGATTGCGAAGCTGACACCGCCATAGAGCCAGTCCGTGTAGTACACGGCGATGCCTTGCTCCACCGGTGTCGGATCGTACGGATCCGGCATGTTGGCCGTCTGCGTGGTCTGCACGACATGTACAAAGCGGACATCCATTACATATCCACCTTGGTCCTGTCCCGGCTTGCCGTAGCCGTTTGCCTTGCGGCCGCCGGCGCCCCAAATGTTGCCCTGATAGACATCGTGGTCGTCGGGGAGGGCGATCGTCGGGGTGTGACGTAGCAGGTCCCCGTACTCCCAGCCAAAGATGTACCACTTGCGCAGATAGTCGAGGATCGCCACGTCGGTTGGCTCGCGAACGATGCCGTACTCGCCGACGCGCTCGTAGACGTTGTCCCCTGTGAACGCCATCAGATCCGGCTTGTGGTGAAGCATGTTGTTCACGATGTCCGCGTGTGGGAACCCAAGATCGTTGTTGCCGGTGAACACGGCGGCCACGATCTCTTGCTTGTCCACGGGATCCTTGCGGACTGTCCCTTCCCAAGTAGCGTCTCCGAAAACGACCCGGTAGTCCGTGTCGACCGTGCTGTCCCAGTCAGGCACGCGGAACGTCGCGGTGCGAGCCTCGGGGTCCAGCGACGCCGTAGCAATACGCTCCCAGCCGCTGCGGCGAACCTCCAGGTGGGCCTCCGACTCCGGCTCGTCGACGGGGGCGATGATGGCGTTGAGCTTCAGCACGTTCCTGCTTAGGGTGTGCATCGCGAACATGATCGGACCGTAGGCGCGGTCCGGGTGTGCCGTGACCTTGGACCCGGACACTGTCCAGTCGTCGAACCAGACGCGCATGTTGCCGCCGCGGCGAGTGCCCTGCTTCAGGGCCCAGCCGGTCTCGCGAATCTCCTGATCGTCTGGAGGGGAACTGCCCACGGAACCTGCGCTCGAGACGAGCGCGACACCCCCGACCAGCCATCCGGCATCGACCCGGCGTCCGAGGCTCTGCTCGCTACCCTCGGTCGCTGCGGTGAGAGTCAAGTCATAGCCATCGTGCGCTGGGGACGCGTACAAAGTCAGTGTTGCGCCCGTCAGAAGGGCGTCGGCGAGTGTCGGCGCATCGTCCGAGAGGGAGCCGATGAAGAGCTTGCCGTCTGAGGTGATGCCGCAGTTCAGTCCCACGCCGCGCACCGCACTGTCGCGGTAATCGTGGAACGAGCCCCGGATGCCTACCCGGAATCCCGCCCAGCCCTCGCCGAGCGGCTCGCCTCCGGATTCAAGGGCGCCCAGACTGACGCTGGTCCTGAAATCCCCGTCCTGGCCGCCAACTTCGCGCGTAAGCAGGAATACGTTGCGGTCGCCGCCGGAACTGATGTTCTCGAGCTGGCCACCGCTCAGCTGCCAGTCCTGCAGAGGGTTGGACCAGTAGTCTGCCCCGATCCAGGGCCGCTGGACGTCATCGAAGTCGCTACTGAACGAACTCGAAGCCGAGCAGCCTCCAAGGACCACAGCTGCGGTCGCCAACAGTGCACAGAACAGGCTCCACCTAGACATGGCAGCTCCGATTATGTGCGATTCGGAGCTCGGGAGAGAACGATGGACCTAGATTGCGCCCCCGAGCTTGCCCTTCGAGAGCAGCCTGATGCGATAGAGGCCCGTCCTGGCCGTCATGTAGAGCGTGCTGCCGTCGTCTCCCCAGGCAACGTTGGCTGGGATTTCCGGGGGCTGGATGCTTCCTAGGTGCGTGCCGTCTGGAGCGAAGATCCAGACGCCGCCCGGTCCCGTGGCGTACACGTTTCCAGCCTCGTCGAGCTTCAATCCGTCGGGCATGCCCGGTGCTTGCTCCGCGTTGGCGTCGTAGAACACGCGTCCGTTCTCGAACTTGCCCTCGTCGTTGACGTCGTAGGCCATCCACACCTTCTTGGCCTCGTCGGAGTTGGCGACGTAGGCGACCTTTCCGTCCGGGGAGAACCCGATGCCGTTCGGTCGCGACTGGTCCTGCACAAGCAGCTCAAGATCGCCCGACTCGTAGTTCAGGCGGTAAATGCCGTTGAAGTCGAGCTCACGTAGCGGGTCATCCTCGCGGTTCGGCAGGCCGTACGGAGGATCGGTGAAGTAGAGCCAGCCGTTTGCGTGCCAAGCGGCGTCGTTCGGGCTGTTGAGGCGTTTGCCATCGTAGCTGTCCGCCAGGGACTCCCAGGCGCCGTCGACATAGCGCGAAACCCGCCGGTTGCCGTGCTCGCAGGCGATCAGGTTCCCCTCTGCGTCGAGGATCAGACCGTTCGAGCCGAGCGAGGCCTCCCGTGGCTCGCCCGTGTACATGGACTCGTAGAAGACGCTGGCCTCGGTGTCGCCTTCGGCCCACCGATAAATGTTGTTGGCCGGAATGTCGCTGAAAAGCAGATGCGGTCCGCTCGAGATCCAGACGGGCCCCTCGGTGAAGCCTTGGCCGCCTGCGAGCTTCTCAATGACCGCGTCGGCGGGGACGATGGCGTCAACCGACGCGTCCATCCGCAGGACCGTCCCGACAGACTCAGGGGCGCTTGCGCCCTCGGTCGATTCCGAAGGTTCGCTTCCACAAGCGCAGAGCGCAATGGCTAGCAGGCTGGAGATTACTATGCGACTTGGCATGGCGGGCTGATTTCCCGAACATGATAGCCAAGTCCTCCGGTCCGAATGGCATTGTTCTGGCCAGGGTTCACTAACCCGATTCGTAAGTGATTGAAAAACAAGATACTTGGAGGCGAACAGGGGCCCCGGAGGGCACTGCTCATGTGGTTTCCGCCCGGCTGCGGCCTTGTACGGGATGGATTGACGGGGAGCATGCGCGGCCCGGTGTCGAGGATCTCGCGGACGCGTGCGCACAGCAGAGGCCCGTGCCGCTTCTCGAGGGCGAAGCGGGCGCCGAGGCTGAGCAGACTGCGGGCGGCAGTCAGGACCATGCAGAATCCTCGGGCACTACAGTCTGGATTCCAAGCCGGCGTCCCTGCCTGGCTCGCGACTTTGTCCAGCCCCTACGGACCGCGGTGACGTTGATCGGAACTCGATTCAGTCACTCAGACGCTCGGCGAGAAAGTCACGCATGGCGCGCCAGGAGCGCTCGTCTGCGAGGGGACTGTAGACAGTTCCCGCCTCGGCATTGGCGGCGGCAGGGTTCGTGAAGGCGTGCACCGTATTGCCGTACCCGAGGATTTGCCAGTCCGCTCCACCGCTCGTCAGCTCCGCCGCTAGGTCCACCACTTCGTTGGGCTTCGCCATCGGATCGCCCCAGCCGTGCAGCACGAGCACGCTCGATTGGATGTTCTGTGTCTCGATGCCTTCTGCTGGCTTGAGTAGGCCGTGAAAGCTCACGACCCCCTGCAGGGCCGCACCGCTTCGGGCGAGATCCAGTACACACAGCCCGCCGAAGCAGTATCCGATTGCCGCGGTGCGAGACGCATCCACTTCTTCCAATGACTTGATTTGCTGCAGCGCCGCATTCATCCGCGCTGCGATGAGTGTCCGATCTGCCATCAGAGGCGTCATCAAGGCGAGGTTCTCCACAGGACCGGACCCGATGATGCCGTCACCGTACATGTCCACGGCCAGAGCCACGTAACCGAGTTCAGCCAAGGCGGTGGCGCGACCCTGTTCGAACGGACCACAGCCGGCCCAGGTATGCGCAACGAGGACCCCAGGTTGAGGTCCAGAGGCGTCCGTGTCCCACGCCAGCTGACCGCGTAGGGTCGTAGTGCCGTCGGTATAGTTGATCTCTCGGACTTTGATCGCCATTTACAGTCGCGCCCTGTGGTGAGCGGCGCTGGACCATTATCCCGAGCCGCGGCCCAGACTCGTCACTGAACCCAATCGCTATGCTTCTCAAAGAGCGGACTGAGCTCTGCATGCGGATGGGCTGCTCAACGGTCCGAAAGCGCGGTGCGAGTCGACAGAGGTAGAAGTGCATGCGCATCGATGAATGCGATTCGTCGGATGCCGGCGGCCGTAGAGCCCCTCTATTCGTGCGCTGTCATGCGAGCGTTCTTGGATCTGGTGCAGGCCAGAACTCGCTGTCCTGATCGCAAGGATTCGTTGCCGTGAGACTGTTGGCGGTGTCGGATCTGCACCTGTCCAACCCCACGAACCGGCGGGCGTTCGAGGCAATGCCTGCCCATTTGGACGACTGGCTGATCATGGCCGGAGACCTTGCCGACGGTTACCGTGAGGCCGGTCAGTTCTTTGAGGGGCTCGCAGCCAGGTTTCGCCAAGTCGTCTGGGTTCCTGGCAACCACGACCTTTGGACCCGCCCGGGCGATCGGGAGCCTCGAGGTGAGGAACTCTACCAACGGCTCGTGGACCTTGCCAGAAGCAGCGGCGTCCTCACGCCAGAGGACTCGTTCCCGGTCTTCCCACATCCCACAGGCGATTTGCTGATCGTGCCGCTGTTTCTCCTGTATGACTACAGCTTTCGACCCAGCGACGTGCCTCTGGCATCCGTCGTGCAGTGGGCTCGGGAGAAGAACAACTCCTGCGCGGACGAATACTACCTTCATCCGGATCCCCACCCTTCCAGGCAAGCATGGTGCAGGGTGCTATGCGAGAGGGCGTTGGCAAGGCTCGAGGCGTGCCCGGTCGATCTCCCGAAGATTCTTGTGAACCACTTCCCGATGGAGGAGGAACTAGCAGTCTTGCCCAGGGTGCCAAGGTTCACACCGTGGTGCGGTACACGGTTGACCAAGGGATGGCACCGACGCTTCAACGCATGCGCGGTGGTCTCAGGCCACCTGCACATACCCGGCACGAGGTGGATCGACGGCGTGCCGTTTCAGGAGGTTTCCTTCGGCTACCCCGCACAGTGGCAGCGTCGTCGTCGGCAAGGCATGGAAGGTCACCTGCGCGAGGTCGCGCTAGCGGACGCCCTCACTCCAAGCACGGCCGGAGGCGAGTTGCCGAGCCACTCGCCCGAGTGCCGTTTGTGAGGCCACGCGTGGCAACGGAACGTCCGCTCGATCAACCTTGGTGGACTCCCTTCGCCGAGCTTGAGGGGGTTCGCGTCGTGCATGTCGACCTGTCGACCGATCCGAATCGCGAGGCGATTGCGTCTGGTTGGCTGGACAGTTGCGAGGCCGCTCGGATGCGGACATACATGGCGGACCGGGCGCGTCGTCAGTTTGTACTGTGCCGCGCCTCGCTCCGCATCAACCTCTGCGAAGAGATCGGCTGCAACAACCGAAGCCTGAGGTTCGGTTTGGGCGAGCATGGCAAGCCCTACGCCGTGGTTGACGGCAAAGCGGCGGATGTCGCCTTCAACGTCAGCCACAGCGGGCACCATGGACTGATCGCTCTCGCTGCCAAAGGCCGCCTCGGCGTGGATGTCGAAGTACGCTCTGGGCGCCGGGACTTGGACCGCATCGGGAAGAAGGTGTTTGGTCCTTCAGAGTGCGAGCGCATCAGTCGCCTGCAATGTGGCGAGAAGAACCATATGTTCTTCAGGCTCTGGACGATGAAGGAGTCCCTGAGCAAGGCCTTGGGAGCTGGACTGAGCTTGGGTTTCTCGACGTTCGAGGTTCCCGGGACCATCCTCGACGGTGCCCAGGGGGGCGAGTTCCGATTTCCTCATCTACCAGACCGGCTCTGGAAGGTGGTCGACCTCGGCGAGAACCGGTTCGCAGCGGCCCTGGCCTACGAGTCGGTCGCACGTGCCCAGTGACGACTTTGGGACTGTGAGGGGATGCCTGCCTCGACGTTAGAATGACCGCAATGGCGCTCGTTGTAAACGGCGAAGTGATCGACACCGCGACTCTCAGCCGGGAGGCGGAAGGATTGCGCCAGCGCTTCGAGCGGCTTTCGGAGGAGCAGCGCAGCCAAATCGCAACGGACGCGGAGAACCTGCAGCGCACCGCCATCGAGTGGGCGCGCGAGAACGTGATCGAACAGACTCTTCTGCGTCAAAAGGCCCTCACGGATACCAGAGCGCTCGATGCCGACGCCTTGGAAGGCAAGGTGCAGCAGATCGTGGCTCGACAAGGAGGGCCGGACAAGCTCAAGGAGGCGGGCCTCAACGAAGCGAGCATTCGCCGAGATGTGGAGGTCCGGCTAAAGGTGGACCGACTGATCGAATCCGTCACAGCCAAGGCCCGCCAGCCAAAGCCGAAGGAGCTCGCAGAGGCCTACCGCCGCCAGAAGCAGCGCTTCCGGACTTCGGAGATGATCCAGGCGGCGCACATCGTGAAGCACGTCGAGAACGGTGTCACTCCGCGTGAGGCCCGCGAGGCAGCGGAAGCCATCTACAAGAAGCTCGAGTCGGGCACGGCGTTCAGCGAGCTCGCGGATGGAGAGTCGGACTGCCCCGGCAACGGCGGGGATCTCGGCTACTTTGCGCGAGGCAAGATGGTCCAGGAGTTCGAGGACGTAGTGTTCGGTCTACCGGTCGGCGGCACTAGCGGGGTATTCCGCACCGACTTCGGCTATCACATCGCCAAGGTATTGGACCGTCGTCCCGAGGGATATCGTTCGTTCAGCGAGGTGAGGCAGGAACTGCGGCAGGAACTCCTGAACGAGCGCCGCACCAAGCTGCTGGAGGACTATGTCGACCGGCTGAGAGAGTCGGCACAAATCGAGGATCGGTAGAGCCACTTGGCTGGGTGGCTGGTGGTACTGAGTTGAGGAACGTCCGTGATAGAATCGCCCAAGTTGGTGTCGAAACAGCGGGAGAGCGGCCGCGCCTGCATCTCTTTGCCGACGGCAAATAGCTTCGTCATCCAGCCTGGCACCCCGCATCCGTGTTGTGTTCCCAGCGTGGAGCGAGCGCAGAGGCAAGCTGAATCCAGGCATCATTCCGAGCGCAGGCCAGTCGCCAGAGGCGGCTCACGGGCGGACATGCTCAGGCTGGAGGGCGGTCGGTTCCTGATGGGTACGGAGAGCGCCGAAGGCTTCCAGGCAGACGGCGAGGGGCCGGTGCGCGAAGTGCTGCTCGATCCATTCCTGCTGGACAGCTGTCCGGTGACGGTTGAGCAGTTCGGCGAGTTCGTACGCGACACTGGCTACAGGACTGAGGCCGAGCGATTCGGCTGGTCGTTCGTGTTTCGCAAGCAGGTTCCGGACGACGAGTACGAACGGATCGTTGACGACACGGTGGCGGGGCACGAGTGGTGGTGCAAGGTCTACGGTGCCGACTGGTGTCACCCCGAGGGCCCAGACTTCGACGTAGGACAGCGCCCCGACCATCCGGTCACGCAGGTCTCCTACACTGATGCGCTGCAATACTGCCAATGGGCTGGCAAGCGCCTTCCGACGGAGGCCGAGTGGGAGTTCGCTGCGCGCGGAGGCAGGCCCCAGAACACCTATCCTTGGGGCGATGACCTCGAGCCGGACGGCCGCCACCTGTGCAACATCTGGCAAGGTCGATTCCCAACGGTGGACACCGGTGCGGACGGGTATCGCGGCACGTGCCCAGTCGATGCATTCCCACCGAACGGGTTCGGCCTATACTCCATCACCGGCAACGTGTGGGAGTGGTGCCACGACTGGTTCGACGCAACCTATCACGTCACGGCGACCAGAACGAACCCTGTGGGCCCGCCACGCGGCCGGGCCCGCGTGATGCGTGGTGGTTCGTTCCTCTGCCACGCTTCGTACTGCAACCGCTACCGCGTTGCGGCTCGGACCTCGAACACGCCTGACAGCGCGACGACAAACCTCGGCTTCCGCTGTGCCATGGACCCATAGATGCTGAGATCGGTCAGAATCACGCGTCCATTCGCGCTCGCGGCTTTGGCAGTCCTAGCGCCGAACATTCTTTCGGAGGCCGCGGAGACAGCAGGGACCGAGGCGCCGGCTCCGGTGCCGGTGGAGCAGCCGCTTCCGTACAGCCACAAGACACACGTGGCGCTGGGCCTGAAGTGCCGTGACTGCCACACCATCGAAGAACCAGGGTTCCTCGCGGGCTATCCGGCCGAGACCAAGTGCATGCAGTGCCATGTCGCCATCAAGACGGACAGCCCTCACATCCAGCAACTTGCCAAGTACAGCGCGGACGGCGAGGCCGTGCCGTGGAAGCGTGTGTACCGCGTTCCGGACTTCGTGTGGTTCTCGCATGCGTCGCATGCACTGGATGCCTCCGTCGAGTGCGAGATTTGCCACGGCCAGGTGGCCGAGCGGGAGGTTCTGTACCAGGAGAAGCCGACCACGATGGCAGCCTGTATGGAATGTCACGCTCGGTACAGCGCCCCCAATGACTGCGACCTGTGCCATGATCCGGGCTAGCACCGTGCCCGAAGCGGCACGCGAGCGATAGCCATGCGCCTTTCGCTGCTAGGTTCCACAGGTTCGATCGGGCGAAACACCCTGCAGGTGGTCCGGGAGATCGAGACGCCCGTCACCGTTGTCGCGCTGGCGGCAGGGTGGGATGTCGACTGCCTCGTGCAGCAGGCGCTCGAATTCCGGCCGGAACTCCTGGCTGTTGCCGACGAGCAAGGCTTGGCCAAGCTGCGGTCTGCCCTTGCTGGCGTCCCGGGGTACTCACCGCGATGTGTCAGCGGACCGGAGGGCACGCTGGCGGCCGCAACGGATGTCGAGTACGACGTGCTCGTCTCGGCGATCGTGGGGGTCGCCGGCCTGGAGGCAACCCACGCCGCGACCCTCGCCGGGAAGCGCATCGGCTTGGCGAACAAGGAGGTCCTGGTCGCCGCTGGAAATCTCTTCATGGGGGCTGCCCGTCGGTCGGGAGCCGAGGTGCTGCCGATAGACAGCGAGCACAACGCCGTGCACCAGTGCCTGCGGGCAGGTCGATGCGACGAGGTGGAGCGCATCATCTTGACCGCCTCTGGTGGACCGTTTCGCCGCACTTCGAGGCTTGCGATGGAGGCCATTACGGTTGATCGAGCCCTCCGTCACCCCACTTGGAAGATGGGGCCGCGGATCACCATCGACTCAGCGACGATGATGAACAAGGGCTTCGAGGTCATCGAGGCCTGCCATCTGTTCGATCTACCCCCGCAGAAGGTCGACGTTGTGGTACATCCGCAGTCCATCGTTCATGCCATGGTCGAGTACCGGGACGGGTCGGTCATCGCGCAGATGAGTCCGCCGGACATGAAGCTTCCGATTCGCTACGCACTGGCACATCCGGAGCGCGAGCAGACCCCGCGCGAGCGCATGGACTGGAGCCAGGCGACGACGCTCGAATTCGAGCCACCTGACCTGTCGAGGTTTCCGCTGGTGGGTCTCGCCTACAAAGCTCTTGAAATGGGCGGTGCGGCGGGCTGTTTGCTGAACGCCGCCGACGAGGTGGCCGTAGGGGCGTTCCTCCAGGGCCGGATCAGCTTCCCGGGTATTGCGAAGATCGTGGAGGCGACGCTGTCCCGCGGCCCGTCCGGACCGCTCGACTCGGTGCCGGACGTTCTGGCGTGCGACGCAGAGGGACGGGCCATCGCCCGCACACTGACGGACCGCGCCAACGCTGTTTGAGGCAGGCGAACCCCGATGGTCACCTTCATCATCGTTCTCAGCATCCTCGTCCTGTTCCATGAACTGGGGCACTATCTCGCCGCGCGCCTGTTCGATGTGCGGGTGGAGTCCTTCTCCATCGGCTTCGGCCCCCGGCTGATCGGCTTCAAGCGGAACGGAACGGACTTCATGATCTGCCTGCTCCCACTGGGGGGCTACGTCAAGATGGCCGGCGGTTTCGGCGACGGGATTGCGCCGATCGAGCCCGGAGACCTGTCCACCAAGCCGCGCTGGCAGAGGCTGATCATCATCATGGCGGGGCCGGTCTTCAACTTCGTGCTCGCCCTGGCCCTGCTGACTGGTCTCTACATGCACCAGTTCCAACGCCCGGAATTCCTGGCCGAAGAGGCGAGGATCGGCTATGTCCGTCCCGCATCGCCGGCTGCCGCGGCGGGTATCGCGACCGGCGACGTCGTCCGGTCGATCGACAGTGTGCCGGTCGAGCACTGGCAGAGCCTCTACATGGTCTCGACGGTGGCGGCTCAGCGCAGCGTTCCCGTCGAGGTCGAACGCGACGGCGTGCTGCGCCATCTGATCTTGGCCGTGCCCGGCGACGACCTCATGAGTGAGATGCCCGACATAGGCTGGGCCCCCGAGGGCAGGGTGCTGCTGACCGACATCGTCGTGGGGTCCCCTGCGGCTGAAGCGGGCATCGAGCCTGGAGACATTCTGCTGTCCATTGACGGTGAGCCCATCGTCACGACTCAACAGGTAGTGGTGACAGTTGGCAGCGCTGAGGGCCGAGCGCTGGCCGTTACGGTCGACCGAGAAGGCACACGACGGGACTTCCAGGTGGCGCCGCGATTCCAGGAGGACGCGGGCGCGTGGCGGCTCGGCGTAGGGTTGCGGACGGAACACGATCAGATCAGCGAGCCGCTTTCCTTCCAGGAGGCTTTTCGGCAGTCGGTCAAGGACAACTACGGGTTTGCGGGGATGATCGTGCGAACGCTGCGTGGGCTGGCTGTCGGGCAGTTCTCGGTCAAGACCCTCGAGGGACCGGTTGGCCTCTATCGCCACACGCAGGAGGCCGCGGCGATTGGGTTCGGCAGCGTCATCCTGCTGATGGCCCTGATCAGCATGAACCTAGGCATCCTCAACCTGGCGCCCATACCGGTCTTGGATGGAGGGCAGATCCTGCTCTTGCTGGTGGAGTCTCTCCTGCGACGCGACGTTAGTGTGGCGGTCCGCGCGCGCATCACGCAGGCCGGCATCGTATTGGTCCTGCTGCTGTTCGGCGTGGTCATGTACAACGACGTCATGCGCCAGTTCTTCGGACCCTGAGCGCCGTCGCTCGCCGCGTCAACGTCGCGAATCCGAGGTTCGATGCTGGAACGATGCGTCGATCCGCTCTCCGTCCAACAGCGGCAGCGCAAGGATGGATCCGCTCGCTGGATCGAACTGCACCTTTGCCAATCGGGCGCCGAACGGGCGAAGCACCTGCAGGTTGGCGGGGACCGTCGCCCCGCCTCCCCCTGGACGCCCACGGACCAGCTCTCCAACGGAGGATCCGCCGCAACCGCTTGGAATCGCTCGTCGAGCTCGGGGCATGCTCCCCCGCGGTCGAGGACGAGGCCCAGCGCAGCGCCCTGCCGCGAGTCGACGTCGACTCCCTGGAGCTGGTCCGCCCGCGCTCGGTCGGCGTCTAGCGCGTCGCCCTGTGGGCCATGCGGCAGCTCCGTCCGCCGTCCCTGCTCGAGCAGCTGGGCCTGTCCGGTCCGCAGCGCGCCGCCGACCTGTTCGACCTGCAGCCCACCGTCACCCTGCACGACCGGACCAGCACGTGCTTCGAGGGCGCGGCGGACCGGCAGCCGTTGGCCCGCCGCGGCCATTCCAGGGAGAAGCGCCACGACTGTCCGCCGCTCACGCTGGACGCCAGCGGCTTCGTGCGCCGCTCCAGGGTCCTGGCCGGCAACGTCGCCGAGGGCGGCACGCTGCAGGCCATGCCGACGGCCCTGGACGCGCCGCCCGAGGCGGCCGTCGTGCTCGACAGGGGTCTCGCCACGGAGGGGAACGTCGCCTGGCTGCGCGAGCGGCGGCGCGTCTTCGACGCGAGCCGGGCGGTGGCCATCGGCACCGCCAGCGGGCAGCGCGTGCTGGCCTGCGCCGAGACGGACGGCGCCTCGCCGGGCGGGGTCCGCAAGTTGGTCGTCCAGCCCAGACGACGAAAGGAAAATGCACGGAATGCAGTGCCACACGCCTGATTCCGCGACCGTAATGTGATCATTGCAAATGACTTATGAAATGGGGTGGCGAACATGGGCTAGCGCTGCTCGCTGAGGCCACGGCCGAGGCTCCGGTGCTTGTGCCCACCCGGAAGACCGGTCCAACCACTTGGAGTTGGTGTCCTGGCCGGAGGTCAACGTACTCCGACCGAAACGTCCTGCCATACGCCACAGACGCAATCCTTCTGATGTCCAGCGGATAGGACTCCAGCACCTGACGCACGAACGCCCAACGGCTCGCATAGGACATGCAGCCTTGGCCGCTCAGACTTGCTGCCCAGGTCGAGATCCATCCCGGTGAGGCGGAACGAAGGTGCCCTCTTGGATCGTGATACGCAGGTGATTGCCCCGACGCTCGACGCTCCAGCCGTCCTCGTCAATCTTGCAAGATACGCCGACGGGCGGTATTTCGAGCTTGCGACTCTTCTGTACGGGGCTCGTTGGCCCGGGCGGCGCGAGCACCGCAGAGTTGACCTGGTCGACGACTCTGTAGGCGTTGACACCACGTGTTGCACACCCTGAATGAGTTGCAATCGCAGCCGCGATCAGCGTCGCACGGCTTGCTCGAATCCAGCGCGGGCGCAGGGGCGCTACCCTTTGGGGCTCGTGTGAATCAGGGCGCCCCGATGGTCTTGTCAAAGAACGCGGCCACACGGTCGGCTAGGCTTTCCGGCGTGTCGCCCTGCATCCCACGAAAGCCGTGGTCCGCGCCGCGAACCCTGTAGAGCTCTGTCTCGATGCCCGCCTCGGAGAGTGCGGCGTGCAGCAGTTCGCTCTGGTTGTACGGAACGGACTGGTCGTTCTCGCCGTGCATGTGCAGCATCGGTGGGTCGTCCGCCGTGATGTAGGAAATCGGGTTCGCTCGCTGCGTCTCATCCCGCCGCTCCTGGATTGGTCCACCGATGAACAGAGACTCAGGCGAATCCGGCGCGTCGTGATCGATGCGGCCAGGGAAGTCGTTCATGCGCAGGAAGTCCGAGGGGCCGAACCAGTTGCAGACCGCGTCGGGACGGGATGACTGGTCGGCGTTCTCCTCATGGATGCGATCCCACTCCTCCACCTCATGGGCCGTTCCAAGCAGAGCAACGAGATGGCCGCCCGCGGAGGATCCCCACGCGCCGATTCGCTTCGGGTCGAACCCGTATTCGCCAGCATTGGCCCGCACCCACCGTATCGCCGCTTTCACATCAGCGATGGCCGCGGGAAAGATCGCTTCGCCGCTCAGCCGGTAGCCCACGGACACGAGACCGTAGCCCCGCTCCAGCAGGGGCAGGGACCTATTGATGCGGTCCTTGCTGCCGTTTCTCCAGCCTCCGCCGTGCACCCATACGATCACGGGGCCAGGCTTGTCCGGTATCCGTGCCCGTGCGTACACGTCGAGCCTGAGGGCGCGGTCTCCGATCGTGGCGTAGACCACGTTGCTGTGCTTGACGATTCCCGCGGGCAGGGGACTCTCGGAGCGCGGAGTCTGTCCGAATGCCGGCGATACCGCGACCAGCGTCAGCCAGGCCGCCAAGACGAGTCGTCGATGCAGCGACCTTCCCATAGCTGGCGGCAGTATAGCCCGCCACGTCAGTGACTGGACAGTCGGGCGAACCTGCACCTTCCCGGCGGAGGCCCTGGAGCGGAACTCCACGCGTCCGTCCCACACGAGGCACTCGCTTTGGCCTCGTTCTGGATTCGGATCTGCCCTCCGTGCCAAGATAAGGTATCCAATCGAATCTGCCATGCAGCGTTCCCAAATCTCCGTTCGAACCACTTCGTTCCTGCTTGCGGCTGGTGCGGCCGCATTGCTTTGGCCCGCTCAGGTGATTGCACAGACGAAGGTGGCCGTCATCAACTTCCAGGAGGCCCTCCTGCAGACTGCCGACATGAAGAAGGAGTCAGCCGAACTGGAGGCCAAGTACAAGGACCGCCAGGACGAGCTCGAAGTCTTGGGCCAAGAGCTCCAAGAGATCCAGACCAAGCTGCAGTCGGCGGCTGGCCAAGAGGCACAGAGCCTCAGCCTCGAGGGCCAGCGAAAGCAGCGCACTGCCCAACGGCTGAACGAGGATCTGCAGTCTGACGTCGAATTCGATCGCCAGAACATCCTCAACGCCGCGGGCCTTCGGATGCGGACCGTAATCAACGAGATGCGGATCGAGCAGGGCCTCGACCTGATCGTTGATGCGACTGGTGTGCTTTCGGCAGGGGCGGTCGTCGACCTCACCACGCAGGCCACGCAGGCCTACGACGCCAAGCACCCTGCGAACTAGGCTGCCTCGCCTCGCCCGATGGACTATCTGGGCAGTTACGCCAGGAGGGGCGTAGTTGCCGAGCGGATCGTGAAGGCCGCATTGATCGTGGCCCTGTCCGCCGCGATCCTTGCGCCGGGCTACTACGTGTTCTTTCGCAACTGGCAGGAGGAGCGGATCGCCGTGCGGTTTCTGCGGCTGATCCAGGCCAGGGACTATCGCGCTGCCTACGTGCTCTGGGGCTGCACCGAGGAGGAACCCTGTCGGTACTACCCCTATGACGAGTTCTTGGAGGACTGGGGGCCCGAAGCGCCGTTCGGCGAGCTGCGGGAGTACGACATCGGTCGCAGCTACACGCAGGTCAACGGAGTGATCGTGCGCTACACGATCAATGGCCAGAACGCGGATCCACTGTGGATCGAGCGCAATCCAGACAAGGTCAACTTCGCGCCGAACTGATCGCGGGCCTCAAGCGCCTGGCGTCAGCTCCGACCACAAGGCCCGGTAGAACTTCAGATAGCGCTCCGGCTCGCAGCTCTGGGCGGTCTCAGCCAGCGTGTAGCGGTCGTAGTTGATGGAGGCCAGCAGCTGGAAAAGCTCCCGATGCGGGTAGTCCGGAAGGTCCCGGATGTGCACGTTTCGGATGAAGTCCCTCAGCAGGCCGAACGACTCGCGTATCGAGCCGCCCTCGATGTCTGTCTGGTTCGAGTTCCAGCAGATGCCGACGGACGGATGCCCGCAGGCGTCCATGATCGAACGCATCACCGTCGGTTGCTGGGTGGTCCTGCCATGGACCTCGACCCAGACCTCGATGCCGTATCTGGCCGCGTGCTCGCCGCAGACACGTAGCGCCTCGCCGATCCTCCGCACGGTCACGTCCTGGGGAACTCCCTCGGGCATGCCATTCGGGCGCACCTTGACGCCCCAGCATCCTAGGTCGTGGGCCAGTTCCACGAACCGGCCGGTCTCATCCACGTTCGCTTGGCGCTCGTCTGCGTCGGGTGAGTGAAACTCGCACGCGGATCCCAGGCTCAGCAGGCGCACGCGGCTGTTCTCGAACCGCACGCGCACGCGGTCGACCTCGGCCCGGGGGATGCCCGGCTCCACACCATGGGCATGCGTGCTGCGGAGCTCGACCGCCTCGAAGCGAGCAGCCTCGAGCTTTTCGATGATCGTCTCTATGTCCCAGTCCTTCGCAACGTTGTAGGTGACCAGTCCCAGTCGCATCGTCGTCCGTCCACATCCGTCCACCGGGACAGGCCCGATCGACGCGAATTCATTGTGCCAGAAGCGCCCTAAGTCCAGAACGCGACAGGGCATCTTGCGCCAATACGCCTTTCCCAAGGTCGAATCCGGGTCGGGAAGTGTCGGCTGGCATCGTGGACTCCCCTAGCAATGGATGCAGGTTGACCAAGAAGCACAAGATGTTGTGCTTCTTGGGCTTTCTTTGTTTTCCAGCACTTCGCCTATTGACAGGCTACCCCGCGTCCTTGGCAAAATGTTGTGGTCAATTCTGGCCGAAAGTGTCCTAAAGTGGTTCACAACGGCCGACGGAGGGGCGCAACGCTCCACGGACCAACTGGAATCCCGGAATCAAAACGATGTTTCGCGGCGTGCAGACAGGCAGCGTGGACGACAAGGGTCGTCTCAAGCTTCCGACGGCTGTGAAGCGCAGGCTGCTTGCTGCCTACAAGCGCAACGACATCTTCATTACGAGTCTCGACAGCAAGACTGTCAAGGTCTACCCGATCCAGGAATGGGAGGCGGTCGAAGAGGCGCTCTCCGACAAGGCCGAGCAAGGCATGCTCAAGAACAAGATTCTGTTCCAGGCGAACCGCTACGGAGCCGAGGAATCCGTGGACGGCCACGGACGGCTGCTGGTGCCGGCCATTCTGCGCACGACGGCCGCCATGCGGGGTCCGGTGAAGATCCAGTGGCAGTCGAACCACATGATCGTGATGAGCGAAGCGCTCTACAGCGAGCAGGCCGAATCGAAGCGGCTCACTGCCGACGATCTCCAGTTGGCGGAGGGACTGGGGTTCTGATGGCGGTCGAAGCCACCCACGTTCCGGTCATGCCCGAGCAGATGGAGCGTCTGCTGTTCCGTGCCGACGGTCCACAGCCGGAAGGCTCCTACTGCGACTGCACGGCGGGCGCAGGAGGGTACGCCCGGAGAATCCTCGACCGGGTTCCGAAGCGCCGGCTGGTCGTTGTTGACCGTGACAAGTCCGCTCTGGACGACTGTCGCAGCCGGCTCGCCAAGTACAGCGAGCGCACCAGGTACTTCCACGGCGGATTCTCTCGGATCGGCGAGGCAGTGCAAGACTGCCTGCCCTTGGCGGGTGTCGTCGCGGATCTGGGTCTCTCACGCACCCAGCTGGACGACGGCAAGCGCGGCTTCAGCCTTCGGCTGGAGGGCCCCCTTGACATGCGCTTCGACCGCACTCAGGATCGGTGCGCCGAGGACATCGTGAACCGCGGCGGCGAGTCCGAGCTCGCAAACCTGCTCTACCAGCTCGCGGACGAACGCCGCAGCCGGCGCATAGCCCGAGCGATCGTGCGTGCACGGCCCATCCGGAGCACGCTGCATCTTGCGGACACCGTAGCCTGGTCCGTGCCGCGTCGTCGCGGCCAGCGAATTCATCCTGCGACCAGGACCTTCCAGGCCCTGCGCATCGCAGTCAACGACGAACTTGGCGAGCTGCGAGTGCTGCTCTCGGAGACTCCCGAGCTGCTCTCGCCGGGCGGGCGCTTCGTCGTTGTCAGCTTCCACAGCGGGGAGGACCGCATGGTCAAGGTCGCCTTCCGGCGGCTAGCCGCTGCTGGAAGGCACCACCTGCTGACCCGTCGCGTGGTACGGCCGTCGGCAGAAGAAGTGGAGAGCAACCCACCGAGCCGAAGTGCGCGGATGCGCGCTTTGTGCCGCTCTTCGGTCGAGCAATCCACGCAGTAAAGGATCGGTACACAAGGAGAAAATGACACCGAGGAAGCCGCTGCCGGGACTGGCACAGAATGGCTGGAATCCCAGGACCACACCTATCTATGCGCAATCCCCAGTCATCGGCAGCGGCCCAAGTGCGAGATCGGATTCCGAAGGGACCGACGCCATCCTCGACACCGCCGTCATATTTCAGAAGACGATAGACAACAGCCGGGTCCGGTATCGTAGCGACCCTGGCGATCCCAAAAGGCTGCGCATGATTGCCAGCGTTGGGTTTTTCATGCTCTTCGTTCTCGTCACCGTGTTCGGGCCGCGGCTATGGCTGCGCCATGCGGGCTACCGACAGGTGCGACTGGCTGAGAACGTCGAGCAGCTGGTGCAGGTGCGAGATCAGCTCAAGATCCGCAGGGGTTCGCTCCGAGATCTTCGGAGGGTAGCAGCACTGGCCGAGATCGCTGGCCTAGTCGAGACCACAGAGGAGCGTTACGTGTGGTCCGCGCCGGCGACTGCCGATGACCGTCGAACGGTCGCACAGCTCTTCGCCGAGGGCAGCAATTAGGGCTTGGCGTCCGGTTCGTTTCACGGAGATTAGAGCACCAAGGGGATAGAGAAGGAGACCTCCAGTCAGCGGATGTGGGAGTGATTCGGATGGGCAGGAACGGCCAGGCCAAGGAGGGCAGTCCGAAGGGCCCTTCTAAGCCCCCGTTTGCCGTCTCGATCCCGAGGGCTGACATCGGGCGTCACGGGACCGCCCGATACTTCTGGTTCGGCATTGTTTGTACAGTCTGGCTCCTATTCGTTGCGCTGCGGCTGGCGGATCTCCAGTTGGTGCAGGGTTCCCGCCTGACGGAGAAGGCTGCTAGGCAGCAGCAATCGACGCTAGACATTCCTCCGCGTCGCGGGGCGATCTTCGACACAAACGGCAACGAGCTCGCCCTCAGCACGCCGGCCGAGTCAATCGGCGTATTCAGTGACTCCGTCGAGGACCACAGGGCAATGGCGTCACAGCTGGCCGAGGTGGTCGACACGCCCGAAGCCGTCATTCGCCAGCGTCTCGGAAAAGGCGGATTCCAGTGGGTCAAGCGCTTGGCTACGCTTGCCGAGACCCAGCGTGCACGGGCTCTCGGTCTGGCTGCCCTGCACTTCGAGCCGGAGCCCAAGCGCTACTACCCTTATGGACCCGTGGCGGCGCACGTTCTGGGCACGGTGGGCATCGACCATCACGGTCAGGCGGGGATCGAGCTCAAGTTCGAATCCCGGCTGCGGGGCGAGCCTGGGCTGCTCGTCCTGCAGTACGACGCGCGTCAGCGTCGCTACGGACGGTATGTGATGCGGCCGGCGACTGCGGGCGACGACATCGAGCTGACTCTGGACCTAAACGTCCAGTCCCTGGCGCACATGGAGCTCGAGCGTGCAATCAAGGAGACAAAGTCACAGGCCGGAGCAATCGTCCTCATGCGGCCCGACTCGGGCGCGGTCGTGGCGATGGCGAACTGGCCGCGCTTCGATCCAAACAATCTGGAGCGTCGAGCCGAGGATCTGGAGAGGCTCCGCAACTTTGCCGTCAGCTACCTCGTCGAACCCGGCTCGACGTTCAAGGTCCTAACTGCGGCAGCCGCCTTGGAGGAGGGCGTCGTCACCCCAGAGGAGACGTTCTATTGCGAGAACGGCCAAATCTGGATCGGCAGGCGCAGGATCCGGGACCACAAGCCCTTCGCCACGCTCTCGGTCCAGGAGATCCTGATGCGGTCGAGTAACGTCGGGATCATCAAGGTCGCAAGCCGCCTGAGCGCCGACACGTTGCGCGAGTACATCGTCCGCTTCGGGTTCGGGTCGCCAACGGGTGTCTCCCTGCCTGGCGAAGCCGCTGGCCTCCTCCGGCCCGTCGAGAGATGGAGCAAGTCCTCGTGGGCGTCCCTGGCCATGGGCCAGGAGATCGGCGTGACCACCCTTCAGATGGCACGGCTCTTCTCCGCCGTGGCAAACGGCGGGATGCTGGTCGAGCCCCACATCGTGCGCTCCGTACGCAGGGGCACTTCCGAGGCCGTCGAGATCGTCGAAGCTCCAACCAAACGAGTCCTCACGGCTGAGACGGCCGCAACGATGCAGTCCATCCTCGAGAACGTGGTGGAGTCTGGCACGGGCCGCCGAGCGCAGATCCCCGGATTCCGGGTCGCGGGCAAGACCGGGACGGCCCAGATGATCAATCCCGTCACCCGATCCTATGCCAACGGCGCATACATGGCCAGCTTCTGCGGCTACGCGCCCGTCAGCGACCCCAAGCTCGTCGGCGTTGTCATGCTCTACGATCCGCGAGGTCGCCATTACTACGGCGGTGTCATTGCGGCGCCTCTGTTCTCTGCAGTGGTCAAGAAGGCCTTGCGGAGCCTCGACGTGCCGCCAAACCACATTCTTCGGGTATCCAAGCCGGCCCCGGCGAGGGCTTCGGACGCGATGCTGGCCGACTTTGTGCATGGAGACCGAGAGGGACCCGTAGCGGAAGAGTTGCTGAATGCCGCGGCCAACCCACCTGAGCCGCTGCCCCAGACAGGCTCGAAGAACGTGCCAGCGAACCGGAGGCTGCGCTCGCCGATGTCAGCAAGCACTGCGGCGTCGACACCGCCCCAAGATGAGGTTGGTGACAACGACGCAGCAAGTGTCAAGGGTCTCAAGCCGAGGGTCCATCGCCCGATTGTCGTGCCGGACCTGCAAGGGCTGACCATGCGCGAGGCGTTTACGCTCGCCACGAGTCTGGAGATCGCCATCACGACCAGCGGGAGTGGGGTCGTGCTGCACCAGGTGCCAGAGCCGAACGCCGAGCTCGCTCCAGGACAGGCAATTCACGTTGACCTAGGACTCGGCGCTCCACGCACGGCGACGGTGGCGATGCGGCGCGTTGGAGACGGAGGATGAGGCTGGACACCATGCTGCAAGGATGCGTGTCTGGCGAGGCGCCCGGCATCGATGTCTCCGGGCTGCAGTACGACTCCAGGAAGCTGAGTCCAGGCGATGCGTTCTTCGCGTTTTCCGGCGAGCGCGTGGACGGGCACGTCTTTGTGCCGAAGGCGCTCGAGGCTGGAGCCGCGGCCATCGTCAGCGAGCGCGAGGCCCCGGTGGGTGTGCGTTCCCGCTGGGCCCAAGTGCGGCACGGGCGCAAGGCCCTGGCGCGGGCCGCACAGCGGTTCTACGATCGTCCCGACCGCGATGTGCAGGTCACGGCCGTCACGGGAACCAACGGCAAGACGACGACCGTCCACCTGATTGACTCGATCCTTCGGTCTGCAGGCAAAGTCACGGCCATGCTGGGCACCGTCGAGCACCGCGTCGGCGACACGGTGGAGCCGTCCATCAACACGACGCCGGAATCGCTTGACATCACGCGATACCTGGCGCGCCTGCGGGACATGGGCGGCACCCACGCCACGATGGAGGCCTCGTCGCATGCGCTTGAGATCGGCCGAATCCATGGATTCGAGTTCCACACAGCGGTCTTCACCAACCTCACGCCCGAGCACCTCGACTTCCACGGCAACATGGCCAACTACATGGCGGCGAAGCGTCGCTTGTTCGAGGGTGCCGGTGCGGCGCCTCCGTCCTACGCTGTGGCCAATGCGGACGACGAGGCGGGCCGCGAAATCCTCGCACTCGGCAGGTCATCGACCGTGTCCTATGGGGTTGCAGAGTCCGCGAACGTTCGAGCCCGTCGGGTGCAGTCCGATGCCCGGGGCCTGTCCATGGACGTGGAGACCCCGTCTGGCACCGTTAGGGCGGAGCCAAGGCTTGTCGGCGACTTCAACGTTGAAAACGTGCTCGCGGCGATTGCCGTGGCCCAATGCCACGGCCTGTCAAACGACCAGATCGAGAGCAGCCTCCGCCAAGTAGGGTCCGTTCCGGGTCGGTTCGAGATCGTCGACTGCGGCCAGCCGTTTCTGGCGGTGGTCGACTACGCCCACACGCCCGACGCACTCCGTCGCCTCATCGAGGCCGCACGGGTCGTGGCGCAGCGCAGTGATCCGCCGGGCCGCGTGCTGACACTCTTCGGTTGCGGCGGGGACCGAGACCGTACCAAGCGGGCTCCGATGGGACGGATCGCAGGGCGCCTTGCGGATGTCACTGTTCTGACCTCGGACAATCCGCGCAGCGAAGACCCGCTGGCGATCATGCGTGACGTCGAGGACGGCCTGCGGCGGGTCTCCTCGGACTGGCTCGCGAGTACCGACCGAGCGGAGGCGATTTCAGCACTCATGCGCGAGGCCCAACCGGGCGACATCGCCCTCGTGGCCGGCAAGGGACACGAGACCCAGCAGGTCCTTGCGACAGGTTCGGTTCCGTTCGACGACCGGGCGGTCACTCGGTCCGTACTGGCAGAGATGGGATTCGCTGGATGACTCTTCGGCGATCCCAGATCCGAGAGTGGCTCGGGCTACCCGGGGGCGATCCCGCAGTCGAGTGCCGGGGTTACTCCATCGACTCCCGCACGGTGACTTCGGGCGACATCTTCTTCGCAATTCGGGGCCCGAACCGCGACGGGCATGCCTTCGTAGCCGATGCTCTGTGCAAGGGTGCAGTCGGCGCGGTCGTGAATGGCGACTACGCCGGCGAGGCCGGCGACGACGCCTTGCTCCGCGTCGCAGACACACAGCAGGCGCTGCTGGAGGTTGGAGCTCGAGCGCGGCGGGTCTGGGGCCGCACGGTTGTCGGTGTCACGGGCAGCGCAGGCAAGACCACAACCAAGGACACCCTTGCCGCACTTGCGGGGACAGCGCTGTCTGTCGACAAAACACAGGGCAACTTGAACAACGAGTTCGGTTTGCCATTGACGCTGCTGCGTATCCCCGAATCGGCGAGCGTTGCGGTCACCGAGATCGGCATCAGTCACGTCGGCGAAATGCGACCGCTAGCGGACGCCGCCGCCCCCGACGTGTCCGTAGTCACCAATGTCGGTCCAGCCCATCTCGGAAACTTTGCGTCCATCGAGGAGATCATCGCGGAGAAGCGCGAACTGGTCCGCGCCCTGTCGCCCTCTGGGACGGCAGTCCTGAACGCGGATGATCCCGTCGTGCGCCACTTCGCCGACCAACATCTAGGCCCGTGCGTCATGTACGGCATCGACTGCCCGGCCGACTTCCGAGCCACCGATCTCGATGACCGTGGCGTCCATGGGATGGGCTTCACATTGGAGGGTGAGCGCTTCGAGACGCAGCTGGCCGGACGCCACAGCGTCCACAACATCTTGGCGGGCATCGCCGTGTGCTCAGTGCTGGGCATCGCTCCAGGCCCGCTGCGGGAGCCGGTGCGTCAGCTGCGACCGTCCAAGATGCGCGGCAGCGTGCACCGCATCGCCGGCGTCACAGTCATCGACGACTGCTACAACGCCAACCCGCCCGCCGTGAAGGCCATGCTTGCCGTTCTGGCGCGCACCAACGCTCGGCGACGCGTCGCAGTGCTTGGAGAGATGCGGGAACTTGGCCCCGATTCGCGAGATGTCCACCAGAGGATCGGTAGGTCCGCCTTGGACGCTGGCGTTGACCGCCTGTTCGCGGTGACGGGTGACGCCGAGGCGATGGCGGCGGGAGCTGGCACGGTTGCGGAGTTCCACGAGGGGCTTGACGCCGCCGCAAGGGCCGTTGTCACCGCCGTGGAGCCAGGGGATGTCGTCTTGCTGAAGGCGTCCCGCGGTGTGGGTCTCGAGTACGTACGCGACCGCCTGATCGAAGAGTTGGAAACGCTCGACGAAGAAAGGACGGCGGCCTGAAGTCATGCTGTACGAACTCCTAGTCGAGTACCTCCATCCGATGTTCAGCCCCCTGCGGGTCGTCGGATACCTTACGACCCGGACCGTGCTTGCGGCCACGACATCGCTGGCGATAGGCCTGCTGATGGGGACCTGGCTCGTGCGCAGGCTCCAGCGGCTCCAGATCGGCCAGTTCATCCGGGAGGATGGACCCGAGTCGCATCATCACAAGGCCGGAACGCCCACGATGGGCGGCTTGCTGATCTGCTTCGGTACCTTCGTGGCCACCCTAGCTTGGGCCGACCTCAGCAACCCGTATGTCTGGACCGCGTTGCTCGCAATGGGCGGATTCGGGCTGATCGGCTTCATGGACGACTATCGCAAGGTCGCGCTCAAGCAGAGCCTTGGCCTCCGAACGGTGCCCAAGCTCCTGCTTCAGGGAGGAATGACCCTCCTGATCTGCGTGATCCTGGTCGTGCTCAGTCACCAGGGAGACTACGCGACAGAGATCACACTTCCGTTCTTCAAGGACATACAGCCGGATCCGGTCATCCACGCGTTGACCGCGAGCCCGCTGACCTTGCCCTTGGCATATGTGGGGTTCTTCGGGTTCCTGTTCCTGGTGATCGTGGGATCGAGCAACGCAGTCAATCTCACAGACGGCTTGGACGGCCTTGCGATCGGCCTAACGATCATCTGTGTCGGGGCACTGACCGTGCTGGTGTACATCGCTGGTCACAGCGAGATCTCGACCTATCTGGATGTCCCGAACGTTCCTCTGGCGGGCGAGCTGGCGATCTTCTGCGGGGCGTTGATGGGCGCCAGCTTGGCGTTCCTCTGGTACAACGCCCATCCCGCCCAGATGTTCATGGGCGACATCGGGTCGCTCAGCCTGGGCGGAGCCGTCGCCACGGTGGCGGTGCTTGCCAAGCAGGAGGTTGTGCTGCTCTTCATTGGCGGCGTGTTCGTACTCGAGACGCTCTCGGTGATCTTGCAGGTGGCGAGCTTCAAGCTGACGGGCAAGCGGGTGTTCCGCATGGCCCCGCTCCACCACCACTTCGAACGGCTCGGATGGCACGAGTCCAAGGTCATCGTGCGCTTCTGGATCGGAGGCTTCGTGTGGGCGCTGTTCGCGCTCAGCACGTTGAAGCTGCGATGACCTGGAAGGGAAGGCGGACTCTGGTCCTCGGTCTCGGGAAGACCGGACTGGCTGCCGTGCGGTTCCTGCTCGACCGCGGAGCGATTGTCGTCGCGGCCGACCGCCGCGGTGCCGACGAGATGGCGGAGGCGACCGCCGCTCTCGCGGGCCTGCCCGTCGACCTGCATTTCGGCGAGCACGACGACCGTCTGTGGACCAGCTGCGACGTGGTCATGCCGTCGCCGGGGGTGCCCTGGAACCTACCGGGACTGGAGGTGGCGCGCTCCCACGGTGCGTGCGTGGTGGGAGAGCTGGAGGTCGCGGCCGGTGAACTGCGTGGACACACCATCGGCGTCACAGGCACCAACGGCAAGACGACCACGGCATCGCTCATGGCGTACGTCCTGCGCTTGGCCGGCCTTCCCTGCACATTGGCAGGGAACATAGGCACCCCGATCCTCGAGGTGGTCGACGAGTCGCGCCCCGAGGACTGGAACGTTCTGGAGCTATCCAGCTTCCAGCTCGAGGCTAGTCGCTCGTTCCGATGCGAGATCGCGACAGTCCTGAACATCACTCCCGACCATCTCGACCGGCACGGCGACTTCCCGTCGTACGTCGCGGCGAAAGGGCGCATCTTGCGCAACCAGAGGGTCACCGATTCGGCGGTGCTGAACGTCGCAGATCCCGAGTGCCTCGCGCTGGGGCATCTGGCAGTTGGCCGAGTCTCGCGGTTCGGCATCTCTCCGGGACCCGGCGTGGATGCTTGCATCGATGACGGGCGGATCATCTACCGGGGCGAGGATGTCGGCTCGGCCGACCTTGCGATCAAGGGCGCCCACAATCTCGAAAACGCGCTCGCTGCCGTGTCGGCGTGCGCCCTCGCCGGCGCCCCGCTGTACGACATCAACGACGCCATTCGCACGTTCCAGCCCGTGCCGCACCGCCTCGAGTTCGTGCGTCAGGTCCGAGGCGTCGACTACTACAACGACTCCAAGGCCACGAATGTCGCTGCCGCAGCGAAGGCGCTGACCTCGTTCAGGTCGGGCCTGTGGGCCATACTCGGAGGCCGTGACAAGGATGCGGACTACACCCCACTGAACGCGGCCCTGCGCGGTCGAACCAGAGCGGCGCTGCTTGTTGGCGAAGCAGCGCCGCTCATCCGCGGCCAGCTGAACGGCGGCGTCCCAGCGATCGAGGTCGGCACCATCGCCGCCGCCGTGGCGCTTGCCTCTGAGCGATCGCAGCCTGGCGACACCGTTCTCTTAGCGCCTGCTTGCGCGAGCTTCGACCAGTTCGAGAACTACATGGAGCGAGGCCGGTCGTTTCAGCGGTTGGTCGAGGGATTGGAGGGCTGACGTGCCGATCGTGCTCCGTAGCGACATGGTCCTTGTGTGGATCATCCTGTCCCTCGCTGTCCTAGGCCTGCTGATGGTCTGCAGCGCCACGGCGGCGCACGGCCAGGGGACCTCCCTGCTGGTCGTCAAGCAGCTGATCGCGACGGCGTTGGGCCTTTGCGGCATGTATCGCCTGATGTTCTTCGACTACAGGGATCTTGCCAACCCGAAGGTCGTCTACGGTGTGCTGGCCGCCTCCGTTCTGCTGCTCCTCACCGCCGCCGTGCTAGGAACAGGTGCAAATACCCGCCGGTTCCTGCGACTCGGCGTGATGTCCCTCCAGCCGTCGGAGCTGGCCAAGCCGGCCGCCATCCTGTTCCTGGCCTACTACCTGTCCAAGCATCGCGATCGGATCCAGCGGCTGCGGACGCTCTTGGTTCCCGGCCTGGTCATCGGGGGCCTTGCTGCGCTGATCTTGCTGGGCAAGGACTTCGGCACCACGGCCAGCCTAGCGATCCTCGCTGGGTCGATGCTCTTCATGGCCGAAGTTCCACTGACGTACCTCGCCGTCGCCGCCGTCCCCGCCATACCGGCCCTGTACTTCGTTGTGTGGGCCGTGGAATACCGCAGGCAGAGGATCTTCGCTTTCCTCGACCCCGAAGCAGATCCGCTGGGCAGTGGGTTCCAGATCCTGCAGTCCCAGATCGCGGTCGGCTCAGGAGGGTGGTTCGGACAGGGCTGGATGGCCGGCAAGCAGAAGATGCACTTCCTGCCGGAGGCTCACACGGACTTCATTTTCGCCCTGATCGGCGAGGAGCTGGGTCTGATCGGAGCGTTGCTGATCGTTGCCGCCTTCACTCTGTTCCTGTGGCGCGGCATGAATGCCGCCCTGCAGGCGCCCGACATCTTCGGCACCTACCTTGCCGGTGGCATTACGGCGATGATCGTCAGCCAGGCGATGCTCAACATGGGCGTCGTCCTGGGCCTCCTGCCAACCAAGGGCATGCCGCTTCCGTTCATCAGCTACGGCGGCACGTCCCTGATGACTGTTTTCACTTCCTGCGGAGTGCTGCTGAACATCAGCAGGTTCGGAAAGTACGCATGACAACGATGCCCGAGAAGTGCGTGTTGATTGCGGCCGGCGGTACCGGGGGTCACGTGATCCCCGCGATCGAAGTCGCTACCGCGCTGCGCAGTCGTGGCTGGGAATGCGTCTTCGTCGGCACGGAGTGCGGATTCGAGAACCGGCTCGTGCCTCCGGCCGGGTTCTCTCTGCATCACGTGCCGATCGGGTCCCTGAACCGTGTCTCATTGAGTCGCAAGCTCCACACGCTTGCGACTGCACCCCGCGCCATGGCGGCCATGCTGTCGCTTGCCTCAAACCGGCGGCCCGCTGCGGCGCTCAGCCTAGGCGGCTACGCGTCTGGACCGCTCGTCGCCGCGTGCGCTCTGCTGGACATCCCGCTTGTGGTGATGGAGCCCAACGCCACGCCTGGCCTGGCGAACCGCCTGGCTGCGCCGACGGCTCGGCGAGCGCTCCTCGGTCACCCGGACGCCGCCGGGTTCTTCCTTCACGGAACCAGTGCGGTGACGGGTTTGCCTGTACGAGGGCAGTTCTTCCAGGCCCGCCGTCCGAATCCCGACCAGCCGTTCACCATCCTTATCCTCGGTGGAAGTCAGGGAGCGGCTCGCCTCAACAGTGCTGCCGTCGATGCGGCGAGAGCGTGGTACGAGGCCGGCGTGGAAGCGCCGAGACTGATTCACCAGACCGGGCCGCGGGAACTAGACGCGGTCTCGGCGGCCTATGCCGCCATCGGCTGCGAAGCCGAGACAGCTGCGTTCTTCGAGGACATGCCGACGCGGTTCGCCCAAGCCGACCTCGTCGTTTGTCGTGCCGGAGCCTCCGTCATTGCGGAGCTGTGCGCGGCGCGAAAGCCCAGCGTCCTAGTGCCGTTTCCCTATGCAGCAGACGACCACCAGCGGGCCAATGCAGTCGTGCTCGCGTCGGCGGGTGGCGCAGTTGTCGTGGACGACGCCGAGTGGACTGGCGGACGCATGGTGCAGGTGGTGTCTTCCCTTGCAGAGGATGGCAGCAGGCTGGAGGCGATGGCGCGGAGCCTCGGACCGCTGGCCCATGACCGCGCGGCCGAGGACGCTGCGGACGCCGTGGTGAGAGCGGCAGAGATGGCAGGAGGAATTCAGTAGACATGCTTTTCAGCTGTGACGCGTTTCGGAAGCGGCGGCTTCACTTCATCGGCATTGGAGGCGTGGGGATGAGCGGCATTGCCGAGATACTGCTCAACCTCGGGTACACCGTGACCGGTTCCGACCTTCGCGGTTCGCCTGCGACCGAGAGGCTGGCCGGGCTGGGTGCGGGGGTGTCTGTTGGGCATTCCGTCGGGAACCTCGGTGACCCCGAGGCCGTGGTCACGAGTTCGGCCATCCCCGACTCCAACCCGGAGCTGGTCGAGGCGCGTAGACGCAAGCTTCCTGTGATCTCCCGTGGGGAGCTGCTCGCCGAGCTGATGCGGGTGAAGTACGGCGTGGCTGTCGCAGGCAGCCACGGGAAGACCTCCACGGCATCGCTCTGTGCAGCTGTGATGAGCGCCGGAGACACCGATCCCACGGTCGTAATTGGTGGACGCGTGGCCGCCATGGGATCGAACGCGCGGCTGGGCAAGGGTGACTACCTCCTTGTGGAGGCGGACGAGTCCGACGGCTCCTTCCTGGCGCTGGATCCGATCATCGGCGTCATCACCAACATCGACCGGGAGCACATCGACCACTACGGCACCGAGGAGAACCTGTTCCAGTCGTTCCAGGACTTCGCCAACAACGTGCCGTTTTACGGCGCGGCCATCCTCTGCCTGGACGACCCGGGTGCCAAGCGTTTGGTGGGCGGCATCAGACGACGCTGCCGCACGTACGGCGTGCGCGGGATCTCGCCGGAAGCAGACCTAGGTGCGGACTCCATCGAGCTGGGGCGTGGAGGCGTGCAGTTCCGGCTGCGGCACCAGGGAACAGACTTGGGCACGTTCCATGTGCAGGGCGTGGGCCTTCACACAGTGCGGAACGCCATGGCCGCCGTCCTGGTCGGCCTTGAGCTCGGGCTCCCAGTTGAGGCCATACGGCAGGGCTTGGCGCAATTCGCGGGCGTCGACCGGAGGTTCCAGAAACGGGGCGAGGCCGGTGGCGTGACGGTAATCGACGACTACGGACACCACCCGACCGAGATCAAGGCCACGCTCGCCGCAGCGGCGTCGTGTGGCTACAACAGCGTGAACGTCATCTTCCAGCCACATCGCTACACCCGCACACGCGATCTGGAGGAGGACTTCGCCAAGTGCTTCGATGCGTGCGACCGGCTCTGGGTCGTCGACATCTACTCAGCGGGGGAGGAGCCGCTGGCGGGCGTGTGCAGCCCGCGTCTCGTCGAGCGCATCGTGGCCGCAGGCCACCCGCGCGTCGAGTACAGCGGGTCGATGCAGGACGCGGTCCAGTCGGCGCTGAATGAGCTCTGCCCCGGCGACCTGCTGACGACGTTCGGTGCGGGCAACGTCTGGCAGGCCGGTGAGGAGTTCCTGACGGCGATGCGGTCTCGGGTACAGCGAAAGCCGCCGCCCGGCTTGCCTCTGTTGGTCGGCGAGGCCGAGAGCAAGGAGAACGGATAGATGGCTGTCAACAGGACCGCAGAGATGCTGCACGCCGATTCCTCGACCCATCTGGGTGGCTCCGAGCCCACTGCGGCAGGTCTCAACCCCAGGCCGAGGCTGCGGATTATGCGCACGTTGGTGAAATCCGTGCTGAAGGCTGTCCTGATCCTTGGCATCCCATGGGTGGCCCTGCTCTCGCTGCAGCGCACTCCGATGTTCGTGGTCGATCCAGAGGACGGAGGCTGGCACATTGAGGGCCTAGGTGTGGTTCGCGAGCACGAGGTCGCGGCCGTGTTCGGGGAGGATGTCGGGCGGAGTCTGGCGGATCTAGACCCTTGGCAGCGGATTCATGACGTGACTTCGATCTCGTGGGTCGAGTCTGCGCGTGTCTCCAGGGTCTGGCCGAACCAGATCCACGTCTCGATCCAGGAACGCAGGCCGATTGCGTTCCTCCGTTCCCCTGGGGCCGACGGCGTGCGCATGATCGACGCCGAAGGCGTGATCTTGGATCCGCGGCTCGGCGCCGAGGGATCGATGCCGGTGATCACCGGGATCGAGGAGTCGATGTCGATCTCGGAGCGGAGGGCGCGTGTCGACCTCTACAGAGAAGTCGTGGCGGCATTCAGCAAGGTTGGCCGAGGGGCCATGCGTGCCATCTCAGAGGTGGACCTTAGCGAAACGGACAACGCGATCGTTCTGGCACAGCACGACGACCAAATGATCCGGCTCCTAATGGGAGACCGGCATCTCGAGCACCGCCTCGATGTGTTTCTCAGCCACATCGAGGGGTGGCAACAGGAGTTCGGCAACGTCGAATCGGTGGATCTCCGTTTCGAGCGTCAGGTCGCGGTCCTGCCATCCAAGGAGAAGAGTTGATGACGGACAAGAGCGGAACTTACGTTGGGATTGACCTCTCCGGGCCCCGTGCGCGCTGCCTCGTCGGGCTGCGAAACGGTTCTGATCTGCGGTATCTCGCAAGCGGTGCGCCGCCGCCGAACAGGTGGACGGACACCAAGCGATGCACCACGCAGATGAGCGTGGAGGCGATTCGCCAAGCTGTCCGCAGTGCTGAGGAGAGGGCCGGCCTCACGATCCATGCCGCGGTTGTCGGCATCGGCGGACGGAACGTCGGAAACAGGCTGGTGCACACGGCCGTTCCCGTACCGGGGAATCCCGGCAAGGTAGGCGAGCCCGAGGTCCGCCTGGCTGTCAGGCAGGCCGAGGCCGGCATCCGCGGTGAGAGGCAGTCGGTTCTGCAACTCTTGCCCCTTGGTTTCTCATTGGACGGTGGTTCACTCATCAGGAACCCGCTGGGTCAGACCGCACGCCGCCTCGAGGCCTACGTGCGTGTGGTTTCGGTTCCGCTCGACGAACATGAGGCCGCAAAGAAGGCGGTGCAGGACTCGAGCATCCAGGTATTGGACACGGTGCTTAGCGGCTATGCCGCTGCGCATGCCTCGTTCACGGATGCCGATGCCGAATACGGCGTCGCCCACATCGAACTTGGAAAGAGTGCAAGCACGATGACGGCCTACGTGCAGGGGCAGCTCCGATTGGCAGTCGGTTTGGCCGCCGGAAGCGACGACATAGCGGCAGACGTCGCGAGTTCACTCCAGACGGAGCGTAACGTGGCCGAGTCCCTAATTCGGCAGTACGGCCGGGTGGACACCGAGCACGTCGGGAATGGTTTCGTCGTGGTGCCCGGTGGCCGAGGGGATGACTCAAGCGACGTTGGCCGTCCATGGCCGATGCTGATTCTGGCAAGGGCCATCACCCGTCGACTCGATGACATATTCCAGTTCGCCCGGATCGAACTGCACACCAAGGGTCTCCTCCAGGGTCAACTGCACTGCCTGAGGCTCTCTGGGGACCTCGCCGAGCTCTCGGGAATCAAGGAACTGGCGCAATCCATCGTCGGGTTGCGCACATCGATTGGAGTGCCGGATCAGCCGATTGGACTGCCTCCGGCGCTGCAGAAACCGGGCTGGGCCTGTGCGGCAGGCCTCGCTCTCCACGCCCATCGACTCGGGGGATCTGTCACAAGCGACCACGAGGAGAGATTCCATACCACAACGACACATCCACAGGAGAAAGCAGCATGAAAGACGGAGCCTACATTCCAAACACGGACGGGGAGTCGACGCTCTCCGGAGTCAAGTTCGCCTTGGAGGAGGTGCCTCGAAGAGGCATCACGATCAAGGTCATCGGGATCGGCGGCTGCGGCAGCAACATCGTCGACCACATGATCGACAACGGCGTTACCAACGTCGAGTTCGTTTGCGTCAACACGGACGATCAGGCACTGCAGAGGAGCAGGGCGTCGACCAAGCAGATCCTCGGGACGCGTGTCACGCAGGGACATGGCACGGGCGGCGATCCGGAGATCGGCCACAAGGCCGCGCTCGAGAACACCGGGGAGCTGTCGGAACTGGTGTGCGACGCAGACATTGTCTTCCTTGCGGTGGGCATGGGCGGCGGCACAGGCGCAGGAGCGGCGCCCGTGCTGGCGAGCTTGGCGCAGCAGGCGGGTGCGCTCACTGTCGCAGCGGCAATCCGGCCGTTCGATTTCGAGGGCAAGCGGCGCATGCGGGCAGCCGATGAGGCGATCGAAGCCTTGATCGAAACCTCGGATACCGTTGTCGAGATCCCGAACCAGGCGGTGCTGAACTCTAGCGAGGAGGGAATTGGTTTCTTTGATGGCTTTGTTTTGGCAAACGAACGCGCCACGGAGACGCTCCGGTGCATCACGGACACGATCTTCAACTGCGGATTCATGAACGCCGACCTCGCCGATGTCCGATCCGTGCTGCGAGGCGCAGGTCGTGCCGTGGTGGGAAGCGCCGTCTGCAGGGGGCGCAACGCGGCGAAGAAGGCCGTCCAGGCCGCCTTGGACGGATGCCTCATAGACCCCAGCGAAATGCTCAAGTCGTCGAAGGTGCTTGTCAACATCACGGGCTCCGGCCAGTTCGGCATGCACGACGCTTCCGATGCCTTGGATCGGATGAACGAGAAGGTGGCGGATGACGCCGAACTGATCCTCGGCACGGTTTTCGACGAGACGATGGACGACAAGGTTCGCGTTATCGTCATCGCCTCCGGTTTCAGCGAGCAGAAGGTGTCCGAGGAGTTGGATGAGGAAGAGGAAGTCGCCGCTTCGCCAATCCCAGTGAGTGAGGGGTTCGATGGTGTGGCCATAGCCCCGGACTTGATGGCGAACCCCAACGACGTTACCGAGGAGGAGGCTCCCGGCGTCGTCCCGTCTATGCCGGTCATGTCGCACGAGAACGAGCCATGGTTCTCCGAAGAGGCTGTCGACTTGGTTGAGGCTGTCCCTGCGCCCCAGGCCGGTGGGCAGGCCGGGCCCTTGCCGGAGGGAGTCCCCGTTGCGATTCCAACACCGGACACCGCAGAGGACAAGAGTCTGAACGGTGTGATGCCCGTGCCGGCGCCTCGCGTCCCCAGCACCGACGATACCGTTAGCGAAAAGCGCGGATTCCGCTGGTCGATCTTCCGTTAGAGTGCGGTTCCACCGCGCCGGCGGCGCCGCTGGCGCGGTGGTATAACGGTCCAATGGACCGGCGGAAGTTCGTGGCGGCATCATCCATGGCGGGACTGGCAGCGGGGGCGGCGGTTGCCGGGGAGTCAGAGCCGAATCAGATCTTCGAGCTGCGCTGCTACAAGCTGCGCCACTCGAAGTCCGACCAGTTCGGTCGGCTGACATCCTTCCTGGAGGCCGAGCACCTTCCCATGGCGAAGCGCGTGGGTGTCACGCAGGGGTATTTCCGCGTGACCTTGGGCGAGTTCACGCCCCGCGTCTACACGCTGGCGGCCTACGACTCCTTGGCCGACATGGGCGCCAAGATGGAGGCCAAGCGCACGGACAAGGCCTGGGCCAAGGCCGCCGAGATCTTCGGTCAGCACGACGAAGCTCCATACGACCGGGTTGAGAGCTGGCTCCTGCGGGCGTTCGATGGGATCAAGAAGATCGAGGTGCCTGACATTCCCGAAGCGCCGCGAGCGTACGACCTGCGGATCTACGAGCAGGAGACGTTCCGCGACACGCAGGAGAAGATACGCATGTTCAACGAGGAGGAGATCCAGATTTTCCGGGACTGCGGCATCAACCCCGTCTTCTTCGGTGAGACGATTGTCGGCTCGCACATGCCGAGCCTGATCTACATGTCGCACTACCCGAGCATGGACGAGCGCGGCAAGGCCTGGTCCACGTTTGGGCGCAGCGAGGGCTGGCAGCGTATCAAGAACAGGCCCGGCTGGAGCAACGCGGACATCGTCTCGACAGTCTCGAACATCCATCTGCAGGGCCTGCCGTTCTCCCCGATCCGGTAGCGGAAGCAAGACCACAGAGCGTCCTCCAAGGGTGGATGTGGGAGCGGTGGAATACCGGCCATGCCGCAGCGTCGGGTCAACCAGATCCCCCTGGCGGAGGCCTCCCGCACGAATCGTGCGACGCCGCAGATCATCCGCTGGTTATTTGCGGAAGACTTCTCGCTTGCCCTCGATGGTGGGAACGTTCCAGACCTCGGTCGGAGCCCACAACCGCCGCAGCCACCGTGTCGAGCCCTACAGCCTTCCATCCGGCGTGCACACCGAGACGGACCTGCTGCGGGGGGCTATCACACGACCAGCTGCCGTGAGCCGGCATTTGGATTGAACGTGTGGGGCAAGACGGATTCGGTTGAGGCGACTGGATGAATCCGGATTGCCGAGTGGAGCTCCAACTGGGCTCTCGACCCGCTGACTCAGTCAGTCCCGGCCCGGGTCACCACTGCCGTCCCGCTCTTGTCGGGCATCGGTACGGGAATCTCCGGCTTGTCAGCAAAGAACTCGTTGGTTGCCCTGCGGGCACCCTGCCAGGCATTGTAGTCGTGGATTGCGACATAGCCGCCAGGGACCACACGAGGGTAGAAGAACCGCAGGCCCGCTAGGATGGGTCGATAGAGGTCCGCATCGAGGTGCACTAGGGCGAATCGCTCTTGGCGCACCGCTTCGTCGCAGGTCTCGGGGAACGGGCCGGGGTGGAAGATCACGGTATCCCTGCAGGGCGCGATACGCTGCCGCACGGATTCCACGGACGTGTCGCCGAACTGCCCGCTCCGCACGTAGGCCTGCGTTGTGAGTGACTCCGCCTCGGCGTCCTCGCTTGTGAATCCTTCGAACGTATCGAACAGGTGCAGGGTGCGGTCGGGAAGGTAGTGGTGGATCAGGCGCGCGGATTCGCCCTTGTAGACGCCCAGCTCGCCGATCGCGCCCTGAACATCTCGCATCACTAGGTCCCGCATCAGTAGGACCAGCATGTCCCTGCGGACAGTGTCCTCGGGCCAGCACTCCTTGATCGCGCGCTCCACTCCACTCTGCCGAGGATAGAACCCGCCCGTCTCGCGCAGGAAGTGCGGATTGTGCCAGAGCGAGCGCGGATGGATGTCCATCTGGCTCTGCAGCCGAAACGCCTCGCCCTTGAGCAGCCGGGCCAGTCGACGCAGCACCGAGCCCCTGAGGCGCATCAGGTCTCCAAGCGGAGCGGACAAGAGAAAGGGGCCGCGCCGAAGCGCGGCCCCTGAAGAGTTTGCAAGCTCTCTCTGGCGCTTACCAGCCGAGACGCAGGCCGACGCGGAAGAACCGCTCGTCGATGCCCTCGCGACCGGTGTTCCGGATACGGTTCAGGATCATGAACGCCCCGCTGTTTACGTTCCTCGAGTTCGGGCGCTCGAAGTGCGGCGTGTTGGTCATGTTGAAGCCTTCCATGCGCACCTGGAGGTTCATCTTCTCGGTGATCTGGAACTTGCGGAAGACGCTCAGGTCCATGTTGAAGAGGCCGGGGCCACGCACGTTGTTCGGGCCACAGGTGCCGAAGCGGGCGCCTGTCGGCTGGGCGAACGCGCTCGGATCGATCCAGAGGTCGTTGCCGCCGCGCTTCAGGTAGACCGGCTCGGCAACGCAGTCCGCAATCTGGGCCGAACCCGCGGCATTGAGGTCGCCGGAGTTCGCTTGGATGACGAACGGCGTGCCGGTGTAGGCGCTCATGAGACCGTTGATCTGCCAGCCTCCTAGGACCTTGCCGAGGGAGCTGTCGCTCAAGAACCGCTTGCCCCTGCCGAACGGCAGGTCGTAGATGGCCGTCATCTGGAAGTTCTGGCGGATGTCCTGGTTCAGATCCGCATAGGCGCGGTGGTAGAAGCGCGGGATGCGGAAGAAGCCGACGCTGGCGCCGGAGTCCTCGTTGGTGTAGCCACGGCCGTGGGCCCAGGTGTAGGCCATGTTGACGTTCAGCCCGTCAGCGACGCGGCGCTGGAGCTTGGTCTGCAGCGAGTCGTACTTCGCCGTGCCGAGGCTGCCGAAGAGGGTGGTGCCGGCGGTTCTGCCGTAGCGCTGGAAGAGCCTGCGGCCTCCGCCGCCCAGCCCGATGTCGCCCCAGTTCTGCTCTAGGCTCGCGAGTTGGTTTACCGACCGCGTGGCGACGTAGCCGGCCGTCGCGATCCAGTCGCCGATGCGGTGCTCGACTGTGAAGTTCCAGGACTGGATGTAGCCGCGGACGAGGTTGTCCGTGTCCATGGTACGGACCACCGTGTTCAGCGGGAGATCTAGGACTCCTTCGCCGAGGTCAGGCTCCGTGACCACGTCGAGACCCTGGCGAAGGGTCGTGGCATATCCGTAGCTGTCTGGCAGCAGCGGACCGTCCTTGGCCATGATCGGGAAGTTGGTGCGAAGCGGGCGTGCCCAGTTGAACGGATCCACCGTGATGCCGTAGCCCACGCGCACCACCGTGTCGTCGGTCACGCGATAGGCCACGCCCAAGCGAGGCACAACGTTGTGCTTGCCGATGTCGATGCCGCAGTCGGTCGGCACGTTGCCGACGCCGCAGGCCCAGATCTTGTTGTTGTCGAAGTCGAAACGCTCCAGTCCTCGCACCGCACGGGTCGGGAACGGGAAGACCTCGTATCTGAGGCCGTAGGTCAGTGTCAGCTTGGGCGTTACGTTCCAGCGGTCGCGGACGTAGAAGCTCAACAGCCTCGTGCGCGTGAAGTAGCCGTTCTCGTCAAACTGCCAGATCTTGCCCGCGGCCTGTGGCAGGCCCAGCAGCCAGGCGGCGTGTGCGTTGTAGTCGTTTCCGCTCGGTCCACCGCGAAGCTCGGTCGTGTTCTGCCGAAAGCGAAACTCGCCCGAAGCGGCCCCGGTGCCCCCGGAGAACTCAGGCTGGTTGTGATCTAGGTCCTGGAAGTAGAGGTCGGTGCCGAAGCGGATGTTGTGGCTGCCCTTCGTGTAGTCGCCGTTGAACACGAACTGGTTCTGCGGATCGGAGCGGTAGTAGGGCATGGAAGCTGTTGGAAATCCCCAGCCTCTCGAAGCCGTCGATGCGCAGACGTGGCCATCCGCCGTCGATGAAGCGGTCGGACTGCAGCCCTGGAATCTGCAGCACGGACCATCCGAGGTTCTCGTTCAGCCGCTGCTGCTCGACGTTCGTGTCAACGAGCGTGTAGCCGTAGTAGCCGTCGATCAGGAAGTTCGGCGACACGACGTGCGTCAGGGAGATCGTGCCCGAATAGGTGTTGCCGAATCCGGTGCCCGGATTGGAGTTTGTGGGATGCAGGCGGTTGCCGCCGAACGGTCCGAGCGTCTGGGCGTTCGACATGCGGTAGTCGAGCATGCTGAAACGGATGAAGCCGGTCGTAGAGTCGTTCAGGTTGAAGTTCGTCTTCGAGTCGATCGTGTCGCGGAAGAACGATGTCGAGCCATCGGCGATGTAGTTCTGCGTGAGTCCCAGCGCTCCACCACCAGGACGGTTCGGGTTCGGGAACGCCGAGTCGTGGATCATGCTCCGGACGCCGGCATCGATGTTGCTCATTGGAATGCGGTTGTTCGGGATCGGCATACGGTCGAGCGCATAGTCGCTGGCGAACTGGTCCTGCAGGCCAGTCCGCGGGTCATAGATCGGATCCGGAGAGCCGCTGAGGTCGCCGAAGCGCATCGCCTCGGTCGGCATGTCGATGAAGCGCTGGGCGAACTGCGACTCGTACGTGCCCTCATAGCTGAGGAAGTAGAACCATTTGTTCTTCTTGATCGGCCCGCCGACGGTGCCGCCGAACTGGTTGCTGATGTACTTCGGCTTCGCCGAGTTGCGGTTGCTGAAGTACGGGTACGCCTTGAGCTGCTGATCCATGTGGTAGTGGAACAGGGAGCCGTGGATCTCGTTGCCGCCGGACTTGATCTGAAGATTGATGGCGGCGCCCCCAGCTAGGCCCTGCTCGGCGTCGAACGAGCTGGTCACGACGTTGACAGTCTCAATCGACTCCAGCGCTGGGTTGTAACCCGTCATGTGGGGCACCCAGATGTTGGTCGACGACGCGCCATCGATGCGGGTGTTGTTGTTCGACCGGCTCGTGCCGTTCACGGAGAAGCGCACCGCACGGCTCGGGTTCGTCGGCACCGAGTGTGCGTTCTGTGGCGGGGAGAACCCAGGAAGGGTCACGAACAGCATCTGGTAGTTGCGGCCCAGCGGGACGGGAACGTTCCGCAGCGTGGTTTCGGTGACCTCCTGCCGCACTTCCGCGCGGTCCGTCTGAAGCGTCGCTGCCGCGGCCTCCACGGTCACGACCTCGGTGACCTGTCCCACCTCGAGTGTGGCGTTCACGCGGGTCGTGTTGTTCTGGCTCACCACGACGCCGGTGGTCGTGGAGGCCTGGAAGCCCTCCGACATGACGGTCACGCTGTACGAACCCGTATTGACCGTTGGAAAGCTGTAGTTGCCCGTTGCACCGGTGGTGGTTTCGCGGGACTGTCCGGTAGCCTCGTTCATGATCGAGACCTCGGCGCCGACAATGGCCGCTTCGGTCGTGTCCGTGACGCTTCCGACGATGCCGCCTTGAATCAGCTGTGCGCTGGCTGTGGGAGCGATGATCGCTCCCAGCACCAGAAGAGCCGAGGCAACGCTCAAGGCGCACCTCCTCTCGATGAGTCTGCTAGTCACAGAATCCCCTCCTTAAGTTCTTTCAATACCCATCTGAGACCCGATACTGGGCCACAGATGCCCCAAATAACAACTAGCGTCACTATAACATGGCAGGTTCAGGCCATTATAGACCCGGTGCCGTGCCACGCGGGGTGCGGTTGCAATGACGGGGATGTCGGCTTGCGGCGCCACTGAAGCGTCGCTAAGGCTGCGCGGCCGGCGATCGGCTACGCGAGCACCTGCTCAATGAGGTTGCCCCCGTTGATGGTCGGCCGCTCCGCCCGGCCGTTGTGCATGTATGTCAGATGAAGGTGGTTCAGACCGAGCAGATGAAGGATGGTCGCGTGGATGTCATGAACGTGCCATGGATGCTCCGTGGCCCGGAAGCCGATCTCGTCAGTTGATCCAATCGTTTGGCCGGCTCGGACTCCGGCGCCCGCCATCCAGATCGTGAAGCCCCACGGGTTGTGATCCCGACCGAAGTCCTGCGGTGCGTCCGCGTGGAAGTTGCTGTCCGTGAATGGTGTGCGCCCGAACTCGCCGCCCCATACGACCAGCGTGTCGTCGAGCATGCCTCGTGAAGCGAGGTCGGTCAGCAGTCCGGCGATCGGCCTGTCGGAAATGTGGCACCACTTGGTGTGGTTCTCTTCGATCTTCGTGTGGGCGTCCCAGCCGCTCCCGCTTCCGCAGTAGACTTCCACGAATCGTACGCCCCGCTCGACGAGTCGGCGCGCCAGCAGGCAGTTCCCTCCAAAGCGAGCTGTCTCGTCCTCGTCCATCCCGTACAGCCGACGGGTCTGCTCGGACTCCTTGGTCAGGTCGACGGCATCGGGCGCGGCCCGCTGCATTCGGTATGCGAGTTCGTACGATTCGATCCTGGCGTCGAGCTCATCGTCCGACGGCCAGCGATCCCTGTGCATGGTGTTCAGGGTGTTGAGGAGATCAAGACGGCTTCGCTGCTGCCGCTCAGTCACGTGGGCAGGCGGAACCAGATCCAGGATCGGAGGTCCGTTGTTTCGGAATCGTGTGCCCTGGTAGGTCGCTGGGAGGAATCCAGATCCCCAGTTCGTCGGTCCACCCCGCACGGTCTTGGCATCCGTCAAGACCACGAACGCCGGAAGCTCGTCGTTGGCGGATCCCAGGCCGTAGGTCGTCCAGGACCCGAGGGAGGGGCGACCCGCCAGTATCGAACCGGTGTTCATCTGGCGGTTGGCGCCGACGTGGTTGACGCCCTCCGACCAGCAGGACCGGACCACAGCCAGTTCGTCGACATGCTCGGCAATGTGCGGATACCAGTCGGAGACCCATAGCCCGGACTGGCCATGCTGTTGCCACGTTCTCTGGGACGCGACGAGCGGCATGCGGTGCGAGCCAGTGGCGCTCGTTTCCGGCAGATTGAACGACGGCGGTGTGACCTGACCTGCAAGCCTGTCCAGCTCCGGTTTCGGGTCGAAGAGGTCGATATGGCTAGGACCACCCTCCATGAACAGCCAGATCACCGACTTCGCCCTCGGCTTGTGGTGCGGTTCCCGTTGTCTCAGGGGACCGGAGCTGGTGGCCGAGGCCGAGGGCAGGGCACCGCCGCGAGAGAGCAGGTCCAGCAGGGCCAGGCTTCCAAGACCGCTGCCCGTGCGGGAAAGGAGTTCCCTGCGGCTCATGGCACGTACATTCGGTGCGGTGGTATGTCGCATGGCGTCTCAGAACCGATAGGCAAACTCGTTCGAATTCAGCAGCATCAGAGAGTAGTCCACCAGTGCTGCGGCGTGCGCCTCGGGAACGCCCTCTGGGACGGCGGCGGGGAGCGGGGCTGGCGCGTCGCCAGCGAGTAGGGGCTCCAACAGCGTCGCCTGCCGGTCGAGAAAGCCGAACGCCACGTTCTTCTCCTCTGGTAGGGGTGCGCGGGAGTACACCAGAAGGTAAGCGGTCTCCACCTGGTGGGCCAGACTGGTTCCGCCCTCGTCAAGAATGCGTCTGGCGAACGCACGGGCCCACTCCGCAGATTCATCTCCGTTGAGCAGGGCAAGTGCCTGTGGCGCAGTCGTTGTCGAGCTGCGCATCGCGCACGACTCGTGGGTGTCCGGGAAGTCGAACGAGTCGAGCATGGGATACGGACTGTTCCTGCGCACGAAGATGTACAGGCTGCGTCGACGGTGGTTGGTAGCCGGGTCGCTCTCCGTCCACCCGCCCGGAGGCTTGGGCATTCCCGTCGGGAGTGGCGGGAACACGCTCGGTCCGCCGATCCGTGGGTTCAGGAGGCCCGCAACGGACAGGGCGGAGTCCCGAAGGACCTCCGCGTCGTGTCGCTGCCGCGGATACCGCCACAGCAGCCGGTTCGATGGGTCGACCTCCGAACCCGAGACCTGTTGGGCGCCAGCTCGACTCACGGGCGAGTCTGTGGTCTCGGGCGCTGCGCTCTGGCGGTAGGTGTTGGACAGGAGGATTTGCCGCTGGAGGCGCTTGATGCTCCAGCCGCTTGCCATGAATTCGTCGGCGAGCCAGTCGAGCAGATCTGGATGCGTCGGTCGGTCGCCCATGGCCCCGAAGTCCCCCGGCGTCCTCACAATGCCCCGACCGAAATGGTGCTGCCAGATCCGGTTCACCATGACACGCGCCGTAAGCGGGTTGGAGGGATCGACCAGCCACTTCGCCAGCGCCGACCGACGTCCGGTGGACCGGCCATCGAGGGCCGGGGTGACTAGAACGGGTCCTGCATCGAGGATTGATGGGAATCCCGGCCCGACCTCTTCCAGAGGGTTCGACAGTTGGCCTCTGCCTAGGACGTGGGTGGGTGGGGCGTCGGCGCTGACGTCCACGATGCCAGTGCCGCGGGCAACGTCTGCGGGCTTCAGGTGGTCCAGCGCCTTCAGTTGGGTCTCCAACTCCTCGAATCGCGCCTTGTCGTCGCCCTTCAGCTTCCGGATGTTCCTGCGGAACAACGGGTCCAGAAAGGGCTTCGGCCGGATGGGGCAGGTTCCGCAGTCTTTCGAGGCGAGCAAGCTAGCCATCCAAGCTTCGATCGCGGTTCTCTCCTCCGGCGGCGATTTGATCGCTTGGATCACGTAGTCGGGGTACCGATGCAGTAGCTGCTCTGGCGTGAAGGCCGCGTGCGGCCCTAGGAGACTGGCCATCTCCTTCCAGATGGCAGACGTCTTCTCTTCCCAAGCCGCCAGACTCCGCTCGTACTCGAGGAGAGTTTCGGCTTGGACGATCGGGAACCGGTCGTCGTGGTTAACGTTGGCGAACACCGCTTGGAGCCGATAGTAGTCCCTTTGTGGGATCGGGTCGAACTTATGGTCGTGGCACTTTGCGCACCCGACCGTTAGCCCCAGGAACGTCGATCCCACCACAGTTGTGATGTCGTCGAGGGTCTCCTGCCGCGCAAGCAGGAGGTCCTTCTGGTTGCCCTCCTCGGCGTAGTTGCGGTTGAACGCGGTTGCGATTCTCGCATCGAAGCTTTCGGGCCAGAGTTCGTCGCCCGCGATCTGCTCCTTGACGAATCGGTCGTAGGGCCTGTCAGCGTTGAGGGCGTCAACGACATAGTCCCGGTATCTCCAGGCATTCGGGCGAGATTCGTCCCTCTCAAAGCCGTCGCTCTCTGCAAACCGAGCGAGATCCAGCCAGTGCCTGCCCCATTTCTCTCCGTAGTGCGGCGATGCAAGGAGGCGGTCTACGAGCCGCTCGTAGCTCCCGGGCGACGTATCCCTGACGAAACGCTGCACTTGGGCTGGACTTGGCGGAAGTCCCAGCAGGCCGAGCGACACCCGCCGGATCAATGTCACCTTGTCAGCGGAACCGGAGGGCTCGAGATCCTTGGCCTGAAGGGCCCGGAGGACGAAAGCGTCAATGGGGCTCCGCACCCACTGGTCCACGATGTCCGAGGGCGGCTCGGGTCGTGACACGGGCTGGAACGCCCAGAAGCTGCGTTCTAGTTCAGTGAAAGGTTTGTCTGGCGCGTTCCCCGCGCTAGTCGGAGCGACCGAGAGAGGGGCACAGAGCGTGACGGCAGGCAGTAGCCACTTCCACCGACGGATCACACCTACACTCATCGCCACTATACGCCATTGTAGTGCTGCAGGCCTCCTTTTGTCTCCCCGTGTGGCGGCAGATCGAACGCAAAGACTGGTCGATGCCAGGGGCTGACGTGGGTCACCGCTGACCGATACATACACTACGGTTGGGCGTAGCCGACAGACGACTTCCCAGGCATGGCAGATCCGGAGATCCGAGCCCAAGCTCATTCAACTAAGGGCTACCTCCTCGGTACGGACGCCGGCGAGGTTCGACGGCTCGAGGCCCAGCACCGCATTTGGTCAGGGACGGCTTGCGCCCTGTGGGACCGTGCCGGGTTCTCAGACGGGGATCATCTGATCGACTTGGGATGCGGTCCGGGCTTCGCTGCGATTGATCTAGCACGACGCGTTGGAGAGGCGGGTACCGTCACCGCCGTTGACGAGTCGGCCGAAATGATTGAGCGGCTGACAATTCGCGCTCGCAAGGTAGGGCTGAATCAGCTGAAGGCCCGCGTCGAACGTGTCGAGTCTCTGGATCTTGAACCGAATTCGCTGGAAGGTGCGTTTGCCCGGTGGCTGTTCTGCTTCCTACCCGACCCGGAACCGGTCATCGATTCGGTCGCTGCGGCGCTCAGGCCAGGAGGACGTGCGCTGATCTGGGACTACGTGAACTACGCCGGTATGTCGCTGCAGCCCCGCAGCAAACCCTTTGATCGCGCGGCGGCGGCCATGCAGGAATACATGCGTCGTCCTGGAGGCAGCCTCGACATTGGGGGAGTCCTGCCGGGCCTGCTGGTTAACGCTGGCTTGCGGATTGTGGAGTTGGTCCCGATCGTGCACTACGCGCGCGCCGGTTCGGCGCACTGGTCCTGGCTCCAGGAGTTTCTCTTCGGGCGTCTGCCGGAACTTGTCCGCCTGGGCCTTATTTCCGAGGCCGATCTGGTTCGGTTCCGCGATGATTGGCGCGACCGCGCACGCGATCCCGGAACGTTTCTCTGTACGCCTCCCATGATTGGGATCATTGCCGAAGCACTGTGAATGCAGGGATGCATTCGATCCATCGCTGCCAGGGCATCCGGCGTTGGAGCGACGGGTCGACGCCTTCTGAATCACGATTTCGGCACCTGAACGGATTTCGGCTGGCTACGGCGGTTGCGTGGGATCAGGCCTGCTCAGATCCCAGTCCAGACTAGGCCGGATCAGTCCACACGTCGTCTGGACTCCAGTCGTTGAGCGCTTGCTTCCACTGCGCATAACGTGATCGCATATCCACCAGCCGCTCGTTGTGCTCGGGACTTACGGCAAGGTTGAGCACCTCTTCGGGATCTGAGTCGAGGTCGTAGAGCTCCTCGTAGCCGGGCTGCCCGTCGAGATAGAGGTTGTACTTCCACCTTTCCGACCGAACGCCCTCGGTTCGCGGAATCGGGATGCCCTCGCGCTGCCAGAGGAATTCGTAGAACCAGTCCTGACGCCATCCAGGCGATTCACCATCGATGAGAGGCACGAGGCTTCTGCCGTTGGTAGTAAGGAGTCAGCTTGCCCGATGTGCTACATCGGGCTGGCGGGGGCACGGCCCCCTCGACCCCCGGACGGACGTGCGGCGCGTCGCCCGCGACGGTTTGGCCGGCTGTCGATGCGACCCGTCGCCGGGTCGGCGCGCCTCGCGGCATCGGCCCGCTCGGCGAGCGATGCCACCGGCCGGCTGTCGTCACCAGGCGCGGCGGAAGCGGGTGCCACGACGGCGTCCGGCGAGTCAAGTCGCTTCGCGCCTCCTCCGCTCCGCTTCGGCCCGTTGGGTGACTCACCGGCCACCGTCGCGGACGGGGGCTGGTTGTTGACGGACACAGGCGTCCGTCTCGTGAACGAGACCGGCATCGACGGGTCGACGGCGCCCCCGCGCCCATCGTTGCGTCCGGAATCGCCGGTGCGGCGGCACGGAAGCCCTTCCCGGCAGGGGAAGCACCAGCCCGGAGCGACCCAGCCCGGCAGGTGTGACGGAGGAACACCTGTTGGGCCAGAAAACCGAGGGTTTTCGATGGGTCGCTCCCGGCAGCACGGGCGGCGCAATACCGTCTGGCTGTTCTTGCCGGCGAGCACGGGTCGGTCCAGCAAGGCTGGTGTCCTCCGAGGCGACGCACCCTGCGGCCAGGTGTGATTCCGGTCGTGATTCGAGACCTTGGCTCCAGTCACGGTCCGGCACGGCGCACGGGGCGTGTGGAGTACCCGACGCGGCGCTGATCCGGTGCAGCCGGGAGAGCATCGACGATGGCCGCAGGTTGGTGCGGTTCACATCTGGCGGGGGTCAAGGTCTGGCATCGTTGGACAATTGCCGGTCTGTAGCGCGCGGAGCCGGTGTCCAGGCCGAAGCCCGCCCGTGGCGGGGCGAGCGTCAGCGAGCGCCTTGACACCGGGAGCACGCGCGGATGCTGTGTGGGCCGACGATGCGGTCTGTGACCACGCCGCGCGCGTGCCGGCGTATCCGTTTGGAGCCATCGTACGGTCGCGCCCGTGAAAGGCGCCCTACAGGAAGGCGAGACGCTCCAGCCGTCACCTATGTTGCCCGGCCCATCATGGGTCGTAGGTGGCGTCCCGTGCATCCGGGCATGATATGCTTTCACGCTTACGGCGATGGAAACTGACGCGGGGGGTGCGGTGTTTACGGGCGCATGCGCCGTTGACCACCTCCGTCGCCGTGGTCGCGGTCGTACAGACCGCCGCGGCCCGCTATCGCCGGGTACCACGTGATGGAACAGAAGCTCCCTACGTACGAGGACCTGCTGTGGCCGACCCTTCGAGTCCTGAGAGGGCGGGGCGGTTCCGCCACGATTCAGGAACTCTCCGAGGACGTAGCCCGAGAATTGGCGCTAACCGACGAACTCGTCAACGTGCAGCATGGCGATGGCCCCCGCTCGGAAGTCGACTATCGGGCAGCATGGGCGCGTACGCACTTGAAGCAGATCGGTGTGGTCCAGAACACATCGCGGGGGGTGTGGACGATTACGGAGGCTGGACGGCGCATCCAGGAAGGCGAAGTACGCGACAGAGTGCGACAGGAACGTGCGAAGCGATACCAAGAGCGACGACGGAACCGAGATCATGAAGATCCCGATCCGTTGGACGCGCGTGACTGGAAGGACTCTCTGCTCTCGATTCTTCGTCGGATCCCGCCCGATGCGTTCGAGCGTTTGTGTCAACGCGTGCTCAGGGAGTCGGGCTTCGTCAAGGTGGAAGTGACCGGCCAGACGGGCGACGGCGGCATAGACGGCGCGGGCGTACTACGCGTCAATCTGCTCTCGTTTCACGTTCGCTTTCAATGCAAGCGATACGCCGGGGCGGTCGGCACGCGTGAGATCCGGGACTTCAGAGGAGCGCTGGTTGGGCGTGCGGACAAGGGGTTGTTCTTGACCACAGGCGGATTCACCAAGGACGCTCAACAAGAGGCCGTCCGGGACGGAGCGCCCGCCATCGACCTGATTGACGGCCGAGACCTCTGCGACCTACTGAAGGACCACAGACTGGGCGTGGGCACCGAGACGTTGGAGGTTGTGACGCCCAACCCGGAGTTCTTTGCACGTCTGTGAACCCCACCTCGCCAAACCCCGGTGCGCCGGGGGCACTCCGCCGTTGGATTCTCGGCGTGGGCTACGGACCGGGAATCCGGCCGGGCCATCGACCCCTGGGGACCTATTCTTGAGTCTGGCGCCTCCGATTGAGGAGAATCGCTCGGAACGAAGAGAGGGAAATGGTCCGCCGGTCCGCGGGTAACCGTTCGGTCGAGCCGGTATGGACATGGGGCTGGGCCAACCGGACGCTGGCGTTGTCGACGGCCAGAACCGGTCGATGTCCCTGCACAGGGAGGGCGCCTGGACCCGGATCTGCTCGCTGTTCGACGATGCTTGCCCGACTGCCGCAACGCCGGATACCGGCGCAACCGAACGCTTACGTCCGCGGATACTTCGGGTCGTCCTGTAGATTCCGGTTTCGAATTAGGGATGCAACAAGGGATTCACGACCGTAGTGTCTATGGTAAGTCGTTGTATGTGAATATGTTACAGTGTTTGCGGGGCGGTCAGCACCTCAAGGCCAGCAAGTTCGAGGATGGTCGGGGCGATGTCGAGATTGAGCGTCATGGCCGTCGATCTTTGCCTGCGCTCGACGGGTTCCTGGGGTCTCGAATGATCAGGGGGGGGGCGAACCGACTCCTCGTGGATGAAGTACTTGCCGGCCCACCCGCGCTCTCCTAGGAAGAATCCGTTGTAGGAGGTGAAGACGACTATCGTGTTGTCCGCGAGGCCGCTCTCTTCAGTTGTCGCCAGAATACGGCCGACTTGGTCGTCCACACCCGTGATGAGACGGTAGTAGCGCTTCATCGCCTCCTGCCACGTCTCGGGAGTCGGGAAGCGTCGCTGCTGGCGAATGCGCCCCTCGTACTCCTCCTTGAGGAATTCGGGCAGCTCCTTGAAGTAGCGCGGGTCGAGCTTCTGGAACGGTGGAATCTCTACGTCCGTGTACAGGTCGTCGTACTGGGGATCGTTGATGAAGAAAGGTGGCACGCGGTCTTGGACATGCGGTGCCTTGAAACTGACGGACATGCAGAATGGCTGGTCCGCACTGCAGGTTCTGAGAAACTCGAGCGCTTGGTCGCCGATCCTCCCCGTCCAACTCGTGCAAGTACTGGCCTTGCCCCGAAAAGCCCTCGAAGTAGCCGAATCGATCTTCGGGCAGAGTTCGACCGATTCCGTACTTGCCGACGAATCCCGTCCGGTGCCCCGCTTCGTGCAGGCGGACTGCGTAGCTCCGCTGGTGCAGTTCGTCCGACATCGCGGTGGCGAAGCCATGGGTTCCGTGGCACGTCGCGTAGAGCCCCGTAAAGATCGACGTTCTCGACGGGGCGCAAAGGGACGTGGTGACGATAATGGTTCTCGAACAACACGCCCTCACGCGCAAGGCGATCCATATTGGGCGTCTGGATGATGGAGTTGCCGGTCGCCCCCAGCATGTCCCAGCGCTGGTCGTCGGTTACGAGAACGATGATGTTCGGCAGCTTGGCTTCTGCATCCGGTGGTGCAGCGCACGCTGAAATCGACAGGAGCGGAGCCGCGACCCCCGCGGACTGCAGGAACTCTCTACGGCTCACCGACCTCATCGGCGCCCACAGCCTAACAGGGGCCACTCGTCCTAACTGTCCATGCCTGATTCGGGGGGGGGGGGGGCGATACGTGTTCAGCGGAGTCTGAGATCTCGAATTCGGCGTGCACCAGCTCCGGTGCTCGATGCCGGATTCACAACTGAATCAACCAGTCGGATAGTCCCGACGGTTTCGGATAGCGGACGACCGACGTTGCAATTTTTTTGGGGGCTCTCCGGAGCGTGCCTGACGGCGAAAGAAGCTACTGACCTCGATCGTCTAACGATCTGGAAATGCCTGAGCCTGATCCAAGGCTCCCGATGGTGAGTCCGAATTCGAGTCCCGGCCGGGCTAGCGCTGCATTCGACGCAGCGCGTCGTCGATGCGTCGCACAAGGTCGCTCTGTCCAATCTGCACGGCCGCTTGGCGTGCCTCACGGAACCGCTCAGTGGCCTGACTGTCATTGCCTGCAGCCAACTCTGCGGCCGCCAGAGAGAACAGATAGGTGGGCCGGCGGTCCGACGGCTCCTTGATTGCCTTCCGGAAGGACTGGATCGCCGCTCGCGCTTGACGCTTGCGCATGTGCAACATCCCGACCTTGTAGTGGGACAGGCCATGGTCTGGCCTGCTGGCCAGCGCTCGTAGGTATCGGTCCATTGCCTCGTCGAACCGACCCTCCTCCTCCAGCATCTGGCCCATGTTGTGGTTGGCCAGGGCGTGGGCTGGATTGTGCTCCAGCGCCTTGCCGAACGCCTCCTTAGCTGCCGGCCGATCGCCTTGCTGATAGGCGACCACGCCGTAGTTGTAATGCAGCTCCGCCGTCTCAGCGCCTTTGGCGAGCGCCAGTTCGTACTGTTGCTTCGCCTCGGCGTCTTGCCCAACGCTCCCATGCAGAATGATCAGATTCACCCGCGCCTGCACCAGTGACGGATCCTCTTCCAGCGCTCGCACGTGCAGGCGCACCGCCTCCTCGTGTCGCCCGGCATCCTTGGCCTCTACCGCGCGCTGCAGGAGATCCGCCGTGCTGACCCGAAGCGATCGCAGTTCCTTCGTTAGTGGATCGGTGTCGGAGGGCAGTCCGTATTGGTGCTGCTCGTATCGCTGTAGGTGCGATTGTGCGCTCCGATCGTCGCCCTCGTCCCTAGCGAGCATCGCGAGCTCGTAATGCGCGGCTCCGTACTGCGGAGCGAGCTCGACAGCCCGGTTCAGGTGCCGCCTTGCTACTTCCAGGTCTTCGACCGCTCGTGCAGCCCGTCCGAGCCCGAAATGTGCTCTCGCATCGCCTGGTGCCACGTCGGTGACTTGGCGGTACAGCGAGAGGCTCTCAGGAACGGCGCCAGAGGCAAACGCCGCGTCGGCTATACCGCGGCCAGCCGCCGTCATCTCTGGGGCGACGGCGAGACACTCCTGGAACGCGGCTCGTGCCTCCTCGTGCAGCCCTAGCTCCAACTGGGCCGAACCGCGGTAGTAGAGCCAGCGGGGAGACGCCGGTGCTATCGCGCTGGCTTGAACGTAGAACGCAACCGCGGTCTCGTGCTGACCGTAGGCGTGCAGCAGCATGCCTGCCTTGCCGAGCAGAGCCGCATCTGGCCCCGCTGCCTCCAGCCCCGCGAGTACGGGTTCGAGCCGCGCACGCAGGTCCGGGCCCAACGTTGCTGTATCCACGGCCGGTGGTGGGCCCGGATCGACAGGGAGCGTCGAGCACGCCGCCAACAGGCAGGCTAGGGCGGCCGGTGGCAGGCTGGCACGCACTCGGCCATTCTATGAGAGGCCTGTCGCGCGCGTTGACCCATCCGTAGCTAACCCGCTAGGATGAGTTTCGAGGGTCGGTGCGAGCGGCACCGGGGATCCGGTTATGTCTGCGTCTACATACGTACCCAAGGCATCTGAAGTCAGCCACGCTTGGTACGTCATGGACGCGGAGGGCAAGACGCTGGGTCGGCTAGCGACTGTGGCCGCGACATTGCTCCGCGGCAAGCACAAGCCGGACTTCACGCCATTTCTCAAGACGGGTGACTTCGTCATCGTGGTCAACGCTGAGAAGGTTTGCCTGACCGGCAAGAAGGAGACCGACAAGGTCTACTACCGGCACACCGGGCATCCCGGCGGCTTGCGAAAGGAGACCGCGCGCCAGGTGCGCGAGAAGCATCCAGAGAGACTGGTGGAGCGGGCCGTGGCGGGAATGCTGCCGAAGAACAAGCTGGGCCGGCAGTTGCGTACGCGTCTGAAGGTGTACGCCGGGTCGGACCATCCGCACGCCGCGCAGCAGCCGAAGGCGTGGCCCGTCTAGTCGACGATCGGGAAGGGAAACGTCTTGGCGAATCAAGTGCAGTATCTGGGGACGGGCCGCCGCAAGGCGTCGGTGGCACGCGTATTTCTCCGTCCTGGGTCCGGGCGGATCAGCATCAACAACCAATCGCCGAATGACTACTTCCCGACGGAGTCGCTCAAGGCCAAGGTGAGGCAGCCTCTGCTCGCCAGCGAGACCGACGGCAAGTTCGATGCGCTGATTCTGGTGCATGGCGGAGGCAAGGCCGGACAGGCGGACGCGGTTCGTCTCGGCATCGCGCGGGCTCTGCAGAACTACAACTACGAGCTGCGGCCGCTGCTCAAGAAGGGCGGCTACCTGACTCGCGATCCGCGCAAGCACGAGCGCAAGAAGTACGGCAAGCCGGGAGCGCGCAAGCGATTCCAGTACTCGAAGCGCTAGACGGCGCTCTTGGCGGTTCGACTGTGCTGCGATCGTGACATGATCGATCCGGCCCTGGAGGGCTTGGCGACGGAGCCGAGCGTGGGGCTGCCAAGGCGGAGCGAGTAACGGAGACACAGTGACGGAAATCACGCAGAAGGAACTGTTCGAGGCCGGCGTCCACTTCGGCCATCAGACCAGGCATTGGAATCCGAAGATGAAGGAGTTCATCTTCGGCGAACGCAACCGGATCCACATCATCGACCTTCAGAAGACCCTCAAGCACTTCAAGGAAGCCCTGCAGTATGTGACCGAGCAGGCCAGCATGGGCAAGACGATTCTCTTCGTAGGCACGAAGCGCCAGGCCCAGGAGGCGATCGCTGAGGAGGCGACACGGTGTGGCATGTACTACGTCAACCACCGCTGGCTCGGCGGCTTGCTGACGAACTGGGCCACCGTCCAGAAGTCGCTCGATCGCTACAAGGAGCTCCAGCGCTTGGCTGACGAGGAGGGCTACGAGGGCCGTAGCAAGAAAGAGGTCTCTCGCCTTGAGCGGGAGCGCAAGGCGCTCCACGCGAACATTTCAGGGATCAAGGACATGCCGGGCGTGCCGGACATGGTCTTCATCATCGACACCCGCAGGGAGGAGATCGCGGTCCACGAGGCGCACAAACTGAACATCACCGTCATTGCGGTCGTTGACACGAACAGCGATCCAAGCGAGGTGGACTACGTGATTCCGGGTAACGACGATGCACTGCGGTCGATGCTGCTGTACCCGAGGAAGATCGCCGATGCGGTGATCGAAGGCCGCGCAATGATACCGCCGCCGGAAGAGGAAGGGTCCGAGGAAGACGGAGAGTTCGCGGGGGCGGGTACGGACGCCACGGCGTAGGGCCAGCACCGCGGTCCATATTTCCGGGTTCCGTAGAACGGGAGGAGAGTGATGCCGGACATCAGCGCCAAGCTCGTCAAGGCGCTTCGCGACAAGAGTGGCGCGGGTCTAATGGACTGCAAGCGCGCCTTGGTTCAGGCCAACGGAGACTTGGCCGAGGCGGAGGTAGTCCTGCGCAAGAGGGGCGTCGCGATCGCCCAGAAGAAGAGTGGAAGGGCAGCCAACGAGGGTGTGATCGGAAGCTACATTCACGCGGGCTCGAAGCTGGGCGTGATGGTCGAGGTGAATTGCGAGTCCGACTTTGTCGCGCGCACCGAGAACTTCCAGATCCTGGTCAAGGACATCGCGATGCACATCGCGGCAGCCGACCCTCGCTACATAACGCGCGAGCAGGTTCCCGGGGACGAAGTCGCGAAGGAACGCCAGATCCAGCGTGACCGCGCGCTGAACGAAGGCAAGCCGCAGCGCGTCATTGACAGGATCGTGGACGGCCGCATGGGCAAGTTCTACGAAGAGGTCGTGCTCGTTGATCAGCCGTTCGTCAAGCAGCCTTCGACAACCGTGGGAGCTCTGATCCAAGAGGCCGTCCTCAAGCTGGGCGAGAACATCGCGGTCCGTCGCTTCGAGCGGTTCAAGGTCGGCGAGGAAGCCTAGCTCCGCCAGTGCCGGCGGACAGCCGTGGCGTGACGCCACTCTGTTCGGGCGAATCACACAAGACCAATCTGCTTCGGCCAACGGGGCGACGCGGTTGGGGATCGCCGCGGACGGAGGTGCCTCTATCATGGCTAGCGATCCCATGACCGGAGCCAGACGCATCCTTTTCAAGGTCTCCGGCGAGGCGTTGGCCCGAGATGGAGTCGGCTTGGACACCCAGCGGCTCTCGTGGCTGGCGGACCAGATCCGTGCTGCCCGTGCGTCCGGGCCAGAGATCGCCATCGTCGTGGGTGCCGGCAACTTTGTCCGCGGCAGAGACTTGGCGGATTCCGGCATCGAGCGCACTACGGCCGACTACATTGGCATGCTCGGCACTGTCATGAACGCCATGGCCTTACGGGACCTACTCGTGGCCCGAGGCGTGCCAGCGCGGGCCATGAGCGCGATTCCCATGCTGCCCGCTGTGGAGAACTACCGGCGGGATGTTGCCGTGGCGGCCTTGGGGCGCGGTGAAGTGGTGCTCTTCGGCGCTGGCACGGGGAATCCCTACTTCACGACCGACACGGCCGCTGCGCTGCGGGCGGTTGAGATCGGTGCCGACTTGTTGGCGAAGGGCACCAAGGTTGACGGGATCTACGACAAGGATCCTGTTCTGCACCAGGACGCACGGATCTACGAGCGGTTGGACTACGACCAGGTGCTGGCGGACCGCCTCGGTGTGATGGATGCTACGGCCGTGGCGTTGTGTCGCGAGAACGCCCTTCCGGTGCTTGTCTTTCGGCTGACTTCACCCGACAGTTTGGCGGCGGTGGCTGCGGGCGAAGGCCTCGGCACCCTGATGTCGTAGGCTAGTTTTCCTGGAGGTTCTGACCAGCAATGACCCACATTCACGGCGAGACCGTGGCGGAGATCAAGGCCGAGGCTGACGGCCGCATGTCAAAGACTCTGAAGGATCTCAGCCGTGCAATGGCCACAATCCGTACAGGTAGAGCGTCGATCGCGCTTCTTGATCCCATCAAAGTCGACTACTACGGCACGCTGACCCCGCTCAGCCAAATGGCGACGCTCTCCACTCCGACCCCCACCAGCCTTGCTGTGCAACCGTGGGACATCACGCAGATCGCGGCTATCGAAAAGGCGATCATCGCATCGGACCTCGGGATCCATCCGTCGAACGATGGCAAACTGATCCGCCTCAACGTGCCTCCCCTCACGGCCGAGCGCCGCAAGGCGCTGGTGCGTAGGCTGCACAAGGAGGTCGAGCAGCATCGGGTAGCGGTGCGGAACATCCGTCGCGACGCCAACTTGGCGGTGAAGAATCTGGAGAAGGACAAGGAGATTTCGGAGGACGAGAGCCGCCGTGGCCACGACCAGCTCCAGAAACTCACGGACGCACACATCAGCGACCTCAACGCCGCCGGCCAGGTCAAGGAAAAAGAGATTCTCGAAATTGGCTGAGTCCGGGCGCGGTAGCCTGCAAACGCCTCGTCTTGATTGATGGCTGAGCGCCTGGCAGCGGGCCGCTCCGCTCGCGTTCGGTCGGTCTTGGCTAGGTTCCCGTGCGTCTATCCGATTCTTGACACGGGCCACTGTTCGTCCACCGGGTGGGATGTCGAGGATCTGGCGCGGGTGCTAGCCGACGAAGGCCGATTCCGAATCGCGCAGTTCCGACACAAGGGCGACTTCACTCGCAAGGTCTTTGCACAGGCCCAGGCGGTTTGCACAATCCTGAGGCGGGCCGGTGTCTGCTTCGTCTTGAACGACCGCGCGGACATCGCTATGGCCGTTGGCGCTGACGGCGTCCATGTCGGACAGGAGGACCTGCCGCCCAGCGTGGTCCGGTCCATCATCGGTCGAGACCTGCTGCTCGGGTATTCAACCCACAGCGCCGCTCAGCTCGCCGATGCCGAATGCGAGACGGCCGACTACTTGGCGATTGGACCGGTCTATGGCACGACGAGCAAGCTCAACCCGGACCCGACCGTTGGCGAGCAAGGTGTCGGCGAGGCTCGGCGACTGACGGGGAAGCCGCTTGTCGCGATTGGCGGCATATCGCTCGGGACCGCGCCTAACGTACTCCGAGCGGGTGCGGATGGCATCTCCGTAATCTCCGGCATCGGCCCGTCAAACGTCACGGAGTGGGCTGCCTTGCAGACGTTGGAGCGGCTTCGCCGCCCTGCTGACGCTGCGAAGGCAGGAAGTAAAATGGGAATTCTGCGGTCGTTCTAGGCCGTTGTAGCGTCCCTCATATGTCCGGAAATGAGATCCGCGAAGCGTTCCTGCGCTTCTTCGAGGAACGCGGCCACCAGCGTGTCTCGAGTTCTTCCCTAGTCCCGGCCCGCGATCCAACACTGCTCTTCGCCAACGCGGGGATGAATCAGTTCAAGGACGTGTTCCTCGGCGAGGAGGCGCGTGACTACTCGCGCGCAACGACCTCGCAGAAGTGCGTACGAGCTGGAGGCAAGCACAACGACCTCGAGAACGTGGGACGCACCAGGCGGCACCACACGTTCTTCGAGATGCTGGGCAACTTCTCGTTCGGCGACTACTTCAAGGAAGATGCGATCCGCTTCGCCTGGGATCTCGTGACGAAGGTCTACGGACTGGCTCCCGACCGGCTGTACGTGACGGTGTTTCGCGATGACGACGAGGCGGAGAAGCTGTGGCGCAAGGTTGCCGGCGTGCCGCTGGACCGGATCAAGCGATGCGGAGAGAAGGACAACTTCTGGCAGATGGGCGACACGGGGCCCTGCGGACCGTGCTCGGAGATCTTCTACGACTACGGCCCCGGAGGGCTCGAGGCCGGTGAGCCAGACGATCCGTTTCCCGCCGACGTGTCGCGCTACGTCGAGATCTGGAACCTCGTGTTCATGCAGTACGACCGAGACGAGAACGGTGCGCTGCACCGCCTCCCTCGACCGTCAATCGACACTGGCATGGGGCTCGAGAGGACGGCTGCCGTTCTGCAGGGGAAACTCTCGAACTTCGACACCGACCTGTTCCAGCCCATCATTCGGAGGTCCGCCGAGCTGCTAGGCCTCGAGTACGGAGCGTCGGCGGAGACCGACACGACGCTTCGCATCGTCGCCGACCACGGACGTGCAGCGGCGTTCCTGATTCACGACGACGTCGTCCCTGCCAACGAGGGTCGAGGCTATGTCCTCCGCAAGATCATTCGACGTGCACTACGCCACGCACGGCTCGCCGGGTTTGAGGGAGCGTTCCTGCACGAGGTCACAAGATTCGTCGCCGAACACATGCGGACTGGCTATCCCGAGCTCGTCGAGTCCCAGGTGCGTGTTGCCAAGATCGTTCGCGACGAGGAGACGCGCTACCAGCAGAACTTCGCCGTGGCGGAACGGGAATTCGACACGGTTGTCGCCACCATGAGCAACGGCACGATCCCCGGCGGGGCGGCGTTCCGCCTATACGACACGTTTGGACTTTCGCTGGACGAGCAAACGGAGATGGCCCGTGAGCGCAACCTCGAGATCGACATGGACGGCTTCCGGTCGGCGATGGCGCAGCAGCGCGAGCGCGCTCGTTTGAGTTGGAGGGGAGGCGCCAAATCTGACGAGGGGCTAGCACCTCTCCTAGCCGAGATCAGCGACGCCGCTGGGACGGAGTTCCTGGGATACGACAGCGTGCTCGCCTCAGATCTCAAGGTGCTCGCCCTGTTTCGGGATGGCAAGCAATTGAACGCCGCCGCATCGGGCACGGAGGTGGAGATCGTCCTTGACCGCACTCCTTTCTACGCAGAGGCCGGTGGGCAGGTCGGCGACCGCGGCGAACTGCTGCGGGGCGATCAGCCGGTTGCTGCAGTGACGGATGTTCAGGCACCAGTGCGCGGCACCTCGGTGCACCATGCCGAGCTGCGGTCCGAAGTCCGCGTCGGAGATGTGCTTGACGGTCGCGTGGACGACACTCGGCGGGATGCCACGCGCCGCAACCACACGGCGACCCACCTTCTGCATGCCGCTCTCCGGACGGTGCTTGGCACCCACGTGAAGCAGGCTGGAAGCGTCGTTGCTCCCGACCGCCTTCGATTCGACGTGACGCACTACGCAGCGATGGAACCTACCGAGCTGCTGGAAGTCGAGGACTTGGTGAACGAGCACGTCTTGCAGGACTCCGAAGTGAGGACCGATATCAAGGACCTTGAGGAGGCTGTTCGGGGCGGGGCCATGGCGCTGTTCGGCGAGAAGTACGCTGGACGCGTCCGGGTGGTGAGCGTCGGGGACTTCAGCGTCGAGCTGTGTGGAGGCACCCATGTTGGCCGAACAGGCGAGATCGGTGTGTTCAAGCTGGTCTCGGAGTCGGGCAGTTCGGCAGGCGTCAGGCGGATCGAGGCGCTGACTGGGATGGGCGCTCTGAATCGCTACAGGCGTGCATCCGCGGACATCGCCCGCATGGCAGCGCTCCTGAAGGTGCGAGACCTGAAGCTGGTCGACGCAGTGCAGTCCCTCATCGCCGAGCAACGCCGGCAGGGCAGGGAGATCGAGACACTCAAGTCCAAGCTGGCACGCTCCGCAGCGGCCGACCTAGCGTCAAAGGCGCGGGACATCGGCGGGATGCGGGTTCTTGCGGCGGGCATGAAGGGCGTCGATCGCCGCCAGCTCCGGTCGCTGGCCGACTCACTGCGCGCCAAGCTGGGCTCGGCGGTCGTGGTCCTAGGTGCCGTGGACAACGGAAGGGTGGCCTTGGTCGCCGCTACCACGCCTGATATCGCCGGCAAGCGCGTCCACGCAGGTCAGCTCATCCGGGAAGTGGCACGCCAGGTAGGCGGCTCGGGCGGTGGACAACCCCACATGGCGGAGGCTGGCGGCAAGAATCCAGATCGATTGGACGCGGCCCTGAACAGCGTCTACCAGCTCGTCGAGCAGGCGTCGGCGAAAGGGCCCCGGCGCCGATAGTCCGAGATCACTTTCGAGGCGGCTTGCTGGGCCGCATTTCGATCCTGCTCGCCAGATTCCGGATCGGCGTCTTGAACAGGTGTACCGCCATATCCGCAATCGACGCAGGGTCCAGCTTCCATGCGGCGGGTTCGAACGCTCCGCGGAACCCGGTCTCGACACTGCCGGGCATGATCGTGCTGACCCGGATGTTCAAATGCCGCAGATCCAGCATGCAGGACTCGGTGAAGCCTGCCAGCGCGAACTTCGATGCGTTGTAGGCCGCACCTCCGGCAAATGGGTATTTCCCGGCCAGACTGCCGATGTTGAGGATGAACCCGCCGCCCCCTGCGCTCATCCGGGGCACGGCTAGGCGGGTGAAGTGGAACGGCGCGTTCAGGTTGGTCTCGATTACGGCGTTCCATTCCTCGGACGTCAGCTTGTCCACCCTGCCGAAGTGCCCGACGCCCGCATTGTTGACCAGGATGTCGAGTCCGTTGAATTCTCGGTCGAATGCTCCGAAGAAGTCTTCGACAGCACCTAGGTCGCGGACGTCGAACGCGTAGGCCCGCACTTGGCCCGTGGGCCCGAGATCGGCCGCCTTGGCTTCGGCGCGATCCCTGTTCCGGCCGGTAATCGCAACCCGGGCGCCTTCGCGGACGAGCGCTTCAGCGATCGCCGCTCCGATGCCCCTGCTGCCGCCGGTGACGATGGCACGACTGCCGTTCAGATCGGTCATAAAGCTGCGCCCTGAATCGTCGAAAATGCTTTTGCGACCAAGGTGTTCGATACAATCGTACTTCGTGGAGACCTTCCACGGCAGCGCCACTCAACCGGAGGCCTCGGCCGGTTCCTTGCGCACACAACTCCTAGAGATTTGCGCCAAGCGCGCAGCGGAAACAGGCGAGGATGCCGTCCGCGTGGCAGAGGCTCACGCCGCTCGGCTGCGCGCCGAAGCAGACCGGGAGCTTGCTAGCGCGAACGCACGCACCGACGCAGCGGAACGTCTTGCACGTGAGCTCCGCCAGCAGATCGATGGCGTTGCGACTTCCGTGCGCATGATTCGTGGCGCCAAAGAGCCAGCAGCGGTGCTGGTAGAGCTGGTGGATGCGATGGCGCCGCTGTCCCGTAGTGCCGTACTGCTGTTACGTTCGTACAAGTCGATCGTGGGGTTTCGCGCCGCCGGAGCAGGTGATTGGCCGGGGACCGATGAACTGCGCCGGCTTTCGGTCGCGATCGCTGCGGCGCCGCCCGTAGCCCATGCAGTCGAGAGTGGCGACACCGTTGTGACGACGGCAACGCCGCACAACCTTTCCAGGCGTCTGGCGAGCGCCTTCCCATTCAAGGATCAGGCGCCAATTCGCGTGATTCCCGTGATGCTGCGGTCCACCGTGCTGGCTGTCCTGCTGGTGGAGGCGGACGATTCACAGACGAGCGCCATAGAAGTGCTAGTTCTGACCACCGAGGCCTGGGTCGAGGCCCTGGGTTCACGCTCCAATGAGTCAACCGTCGAGCATGAGTGATCGTCCATCACCAGCGCCTCATCCGAGGGCCTTATGCGCATCGCTGCGTCAGCTCTTGTGGTGGGGTGGCGCGGGTGTCACGTTCCTGGTCGCAACAGCGCTGGCAAGTGCCGCATCGGAGGTTCCTGACGAGCTCTCGAGCCTGAGTCATGCGCTTGTGAGGTCGCGGTCGGCCGCGAACTTCCGCGCCCTTTCCGAGTATGCGGAGCGCGCCTCGTCGGCGGATGCCTCTCGAGCGCGACTTGCGATGGGTATCGCCCATCATCGTGCCAGGGCCTATGGGGAGGCAGCGCGGATTCTGGAGGGACTGCACGCGGACCTTGGCTCTCTCGGACACTATGCGGCGTACTACCACGTCCGATCGCTGGTTCTGAACGAGGACTTCGACGAGGCGCTGGCCTCTCTTGAGGCGTTTGGCCGGAGCCATGCCGAGAGTCGCTTCCGGGCGTCCGTCGACCGCATGCGCATCGAGAGTTTGATGCGACTGAAGCGGCTGGATGAAGCACTCGCTCTGACCGAACCGAACGCCAGCAAGCTCGATGAACCGACGCGCCTCTACCTGGCTGGGCGGATCAAGCATCTTGCCAATGATCGGCTTGCGGCTGTCAGTCTGTATCGGCAGGTCTACTACGACTACCCCATGAGCGACGAGGCCCGGGCGGCCGAGACGCATCTCAACGGCCTCCGTTCCAGGATGGGCAGCGCTTACCCCAAGGCTCCCGCTCTATGGCGGCTGAACCGCGCCGAAGGTCTTTTCGAGCGCAGGAAGTACTCACAGGCATCTGCCGAATACGGCCGAGCCCTGTCCGCCGGCCTGAACGGCGCTGACCGGGATCTCGCGATCATCGGTCGTGGGGCGGCGGACTATCGTGCAAGCCGCAACCAGACGGCATACGCGGCGCTCGCCAAGGCTCGGCCCAAGGATCCCGAGCTCGATGCCGAACGTCTCTACCTCTTGTGTGCTCTGGAGCGCCGCATGGGGATCACCAAGCCGATGCATTCGAGCCTCGAGAAGCTCGCTAGAAGTCACGCTGGATCGCCTTGGTACGAGGAGGCACTGCTCGCGGTGGGGAACTACTACTACCTTCGCGACGACAGGGACCAGTATTCCGAAATGTTCCGCCGGTTGGTCAAGGCCAACCCGCACAGCCGTCACGCGCCGTACGCCAATTGGAAGGTCTGCTGGCGCGCATGGCTGGACGGCGATGCCAAGCGCAGAGATCTGCTCACGGACCATGTCCGGCGCTTCCCAGCGGACGAAACGTCGGGCGCTGCCCTCTACTGGCTGGGCCGTCTGAGCGAAAGGGAAGGCAAGGACGCGGAGGCGCAGGGATTCTATCGCGCCGTCACGATCGGATTCCCGCTCCACTACTACGGATTCCAGGCGAAGGCGCGCATCGAGCCGACATCGTCCCAGCCGCCGGCGTCCCTGCTGGAAGTCGTACCGAGGCACCGAACGCTGGACCCTGAGCCCGACGCCTCTACCCGGGCGGTCCTGGACGTGGCGCGGACCCTCAGCGCTCTCGGACTCGATAGCCTTGCCGCGGAAGAGCTCAGCCGAGTGGACTACACCTCGTCCGACGCACATCACGCGGGCCTTGAACTGGCCCGGATCCACAGCGAGAACGGGAGCCCACACCGAGCGGTGAGAGCGCTGAAGCGCTATGCCTATGGGTACCTGCGGTTTCCTATCGATGCGATGCCGCTCGAGGCATGGCGACACCTGTACCCGATGGGGTGGGAGGACAGTCTGCGCGCGCGGTCGGAGCGGCATGGTCTCGACCCGTACCTCGTTGCCAGCCTGATTCGACAGGAGTCGGAATTCAATCCCTCGGCCCGTTCGTCAGCGGGAGCGCTTGGCTTGATGCAGGTCATGCCAGCGACTGGTCGCACGCTGTTCCGGCGGCTCGGCATCCCGTCGTTCTCGAGCCGAAAGCTCACTGTTCCGGACACGAGTCTCCGGCTCGGGACCTTCTACTTGAAGGAGGCCTTGGCGAGGCTCGACGGAAACCTGCCGAAGGCGCTTGCGGCCTACAACGCTGGCGAGAGCAGGATCCCGAAGTGGATGGCTCTAGGTCCGTTCGCCGACGACGAGGAGTTCACCGAGTCGATCCCATTCAGCGAGACACGGGGCTACGTCAAGGCGATCCTGCGCAACCGCGCTATTTACGCACTGCTGTACGAGCGCTGACGAGAGCCGTCAGGTCGTCATTCGACGATCCGGCCGTCCTTCATCTGTACGACGCGATCCGTGCAGTAGGCTGCCGCGTCGGGGTTGTGCGTGATCATCAGGACCGTCTGGCCGAGATCCCGGTTGAGCGATCTCAGTGTGTCGAGCACGACCTGGGAGTTCTCCGAGTCCAGGTTGCCTGTCGGCTCGTCCGCCAGCACGACCTTGGGCTTGTTGATCAGCGCTCTGGCGATTGCTACACGCTGCTGCTCGCCGCCCGAGAGCGCGTGCGGCTTGTGGCGCAGCCTATGGGCGATTCCAAGGATCCGGATCACGCTGTCGAGGTGCTCCTGGTCGCGCTCCTGGCCCGCGATGTGCTGTGCGAGGCGGATGTTCTCCTCGGCGTTCAGCGTCGTCAGCAGATTGAACTTCTGAAACACGAACCCCACCGTCTCCTTGCGCAGGCGTGTGCGCCCGGAGTCGCTCATGTCCAGCAGCTCGTTGCCGTCGAGGAGCACCCTGCCGCTCGTGGGGGCCATGAGGCCACCGATCACGTGGAACAGCGTCGACTTGCCCGACCCCGATGGGCCCAGCACAGCCACGAATTCGCCGGGCTCGACACGCAGCGACACGCCGCGCAGCGCAGCCACGTCGACGCTGCCCAGTCGATAGACCTTGCGCAGGTTCTTGACTTCGATGATCGGTTCCACGGACATGGTTGCGTCTGGCCGGCCTACTCGTACGCCAGCGCCTCGCAGGGGTCTGCCTTGGCTGCCTTCCACGCCGGATAGAGTGCCCCCGCTGCCGAACCGATCACCGTGAGCACCGCCGACGCCGCGATCCAGCCCGGCAGCAGCAGCACCGGAATCAGGGGATAGCGAACCGCGACCGCTTGCTGCCCAAGCACGCTCAGGCCGTAGCCGAGCACGATGCCGATGACCGCGATGACAAGGGTCTCGCGGATCACGATGCCGGTGATGTAGGCCTTGGACGCTCCCATGGCCTTGAGGATCCCGATCTCCTTGGTGCGCTCCAGGATCGCCGTGTACATGGCCAGCATCACGACAATGAACCCGATCACAACGGCGATGGCGATGATCACGTTGACGAACTGCGAGGACATCTGCCGCACGTTGGCCGCGAACAGAGCGAGGAAGTCCTCGACGGAGACCACCGACCTGTTTGGCAACAGCTCCTGCAGCCTCCCAATCACCTCCCGCGCCTTCGACGGGTCGTGCAGCTTGATGTAGACCTGGCTGTACTGGTCCTGCCAGCCCTGGAGGTCCCCCATCGTCGCGAGGGGGATGAAGACCCGCGACATCTTGCCGGTTTCGACGATGCCAACCACATCGAACTGATGTCCCATCAGCTCGATGTGGTCGCCGACGCCAACATCCTCCTGGCGTGCGTACACCTCGTCGACCATTGCCTCGTAAGGGGTCTCGTAGGAACGTCCCTCGAAGATCACGATGCCGCCGCTCATGCGGTCGAACTGCTCCCAGTCCACCCCCGTGATGGTCTGGAGGTTGCCGGGCGTGAAGACCGTCGCGCCCAGCGTCTGGCGAATCTCCGGAAAGCGCTCCTCAAGCAGCTCCGGGAGCTTGGCGGGGATGTCGGCTGTGGTGATCGTGGCCCCGCTGATCTGTGGCCGGATGAGGATGTCGGCGCCGACCCCGCGAGTGCGTCGGAGGGTCTCCTGCAGGAGCCCCTCGGACACCCCGACCATCATGACGATCATCATCACTTCAACAGCGATGGCCAGGATCGTGAGGCCCGTGCGCACGGGCCTGTGAATCAAGTTGCGCAGGACTAGGCGGAGGATCATCGTGGATCTCAGGACGGGGTGACGGTCTCGGCGCCCACTCTCTCCCTGACTATGTCGTCGGGCAGAGCGAGCTCGAATGATGCGTCAGGGATTTCCTCGTTCACCCCTGGCTTGAGGATCTCGATCTCGAGGCTGTAGCCCTCCATAGGCCGTCCGACGCGCATGTACTGGGGATACGGCAGCCCCCTGTCCATCGACCAGTCCCGGTACCAGGCGTCCGTCTCGACCTCGGTCTCCTCGTTCAGGATCATCATCCTTGCGAGACTCAGGTCCGCGCGGCTGAACCAGTACTTGCGGCGGATCTGCGGTATGCCATCGGCCGTCCGCTCGACCTGCAGCAGCACTTGGTATCCGGAAGTGCCGTAGGTCTCGACGTCTAGCAGGATCGAGTTCGGGTCGGTGATTGGGTGAAGCATAACGGCGTCGAGGATGTGCTGCGGCCGCAGGTTCTCGTAGCGATTCTCCGAATAGTGCGAAATGGTGTTCCGGCCCTCGTACACCCGGCTACGCCACGGCAGATAGACCTGGAACTCCTGGCCGTCCGAGACCATGTCGTAGATCAGGGCGATGCCGCCGGGCGTCTCGCCGCTTGTGCGGATCCATCCTGGCCGCCGCGTGACGAGCGCTCCCCGGACGTTTCGGTAGCGCGTTTCCTTGGTCCGGTCGACATCCTCCACAGTGAGTGTGATGTCGACGGTCGCCCGCAGGGACTGCACTGAAGCTATCTCCTGCACGGTGTTGATCAGGTCCTGACGGGACGCCGTCTGCATCGCCGCCGGCGGGGGCAGGACGGTGGTCGTGGAGAGCACGCCGCATCCCGCACTCGCAGCGAGGCACAGCACAGCCACATGAGTCCGCGAGTGCACGAGGAAGAAGTGGGGGAGGGCGGAGAAATGAGGGGTGCAACCCCGCTTTCGATAAATGTAACAAACAAGTTACCGCGATTCTGGTTGGAGCCGTGGCTGCTTTCGTTGCCGAGGGGGAACGCCGCGATAGGGTTCCGCAGCCCGAGCTATGATCGGCCCAGACGATGCGGGCGACACCGAAATTCGCGATCGCTCCGAACAGTGGCGACCTCGGCCAGGTCGAGCGGGATCTGGCCTTCTACCCGAGTCAGTCGCGACGGCTGCGGACGCTGACCGCCGAGCAGGTTGAGATCTTCAATCGGCGGGGCTTCGTCACCGGACTACCTTTGTTCTCGGCGGGGGAGATCCGCACCATTCGCGACCGCTTCGACGTCCTGCTCCGGCGGGTGCTCGCCGAGGGGGGCGACAGCTACTCGATCAGTTCTGCCCACCTCCACTACGGCGACGCCTATGACATCCTCACCGACCCCCGGATCGTGGCCTACGTCAAGGACCTCCTCGGGGAGGACGTTGTCGGGTGGGGCTGTCACTACTTCTGCAAGATGCCGGGCGACGGCCGCCATGTGGCCTGGCACCAGGACGCGACCTACTGGCCCCTGACACCTTCCAAGACCGTGACTGCATGGCTCGCCATCGACGATGCCGACACAGGCAATGCCTGCATGCGGTTCATTCCCGGTTCACATGTGCATGGACCGCTCGCATTCGAGGTCGAAGAGGGTGGCGGCAACGTGCTGAACCAGTCAGTGCGCGCCGCGACGGATCTCGGCGAGCCATTCGACAACGAGTTGCAGGCTGGGGAGATCTCATTGCATGCGGACCTGTTGCTGCATGGCTCTGAAGCCAACGAGTCGGATCGCAGGCGGTGCGGGCTGACTCTGCGGTACTGTGCGGCCGAAGTGTCGGCCTACCTGGACTGGAACGCGAAGGGCGTGGTCGTGAGCGGCAGCGATTCTCGCGGGCATTGGGCGGATCCGTCCCGGCCCTCAAAGTAGGCAAGATTACCGGAACTGACCGGTCCTGTGGCGGCGGGCATTGCCCAAGAGGCGCTTGGATACACTCGGAGAAAGCCCATGGACACGTTCGGACTGCGCATCCCGTTCGTTGACTTCGCGATCATCGTCATTTATCTGGCCGGCATCCTAGCGGTCGGGGTGCTCTCGGTCCGGCGCCAGAAGATGACCGGGGAGGCATACTTCCTCGCCGGCAGGTCCTTGGGCTGGATCATGATTGGGGCGGCGCTGTTCGCCTCCAACATCTCCACCATTCACCTCGTTGGGCTCGCCGCGTCCGGCTACAACGAGGGCATCGTCTGGGGCAACTTCGAGTGGATGGCCGCGTTCACGCTGGTCATCCTGTCGCTGTTCTTCGCGCCGTTCTACTTTCGGAACAGGATCGAGACACTGCCCGAGTACCTCGAGCGCAGGTTCAACCCGGCGGCGCGATCGTTCCTAGCGTTCATGGCGATCCTGGGTGCGCTGTTCATTCACATCGGGATGAGCCTGTACGCGGGTGCAACGGTCTTCGAGCAGTTCTTCGGCATCGACGTGATCGCGTCGATCCTGATCATCTCTGTCGTTACGGGCCTGTACACGGTGCTGGGAGGCCTGAAGGCGGTCGTGGTGACGGAGACCGTCCAGACCGTCCTGCTGATCGGCGGTTCGATCCTCGTCACTGTCCTGGCGATCACCGCCCTGCCCGAGGCGGGTGTCGAGACGATGTCGCAGTTCACGGAGAAGCTGCGGCCTCGTCAGCTGAGCATGGTCTGGTCCGACAATTCCGTGGGTTTGGCTTGGTACTCGGTCCTGCTGGGCTATCCGGTTCTGGGCATTTGGTACTGGTGCACGGACCAGACGATCGTGCAGCGTGTGCTCGCGGCCAAGTCGGAGCACGACGCGCAGATCGGGCCCCTCTTCGCCGGCTTCATCAAGATCCTGCCGGTCTTCATCCTCGTGCTGCCGGGTGTCATCGGATACGTCCTCTACGGCGATGAGATCGGCGACAACGCCAATCAAGTGCTGCCGGTCCTGATTCAGGAGCTTGTGCCAACTGGCCTGAGGGGGTTGATTTCGGCCGGTTTGCTTGCGGCGCTGATGAGCACGATCGCAGCTGCCCTGAACAGCTGCGCGACGCTCGTTGCGGTGGACATCGTGGGCCGGATCCGCCCGGGCACGACCGATGCAGCGCAGGTGCGCATCGGTCGCTGGGCCGCTGTCATCATCATGCTGCTCGCCATGCTCTGGTCGACGCAGGGCGACAAGTTCACCAGCATCTTCGAAGCCGTCCAGGAGATCGGATCGGCGCTCGCCCCCGCCATCACAGCCGTCTTCGTCTGGGGCGTGTTTTGGCGCCGCGGGACTGGCCAGGCCGCTGTCACGACCCTCGTGTTCGGCTTTCTGATGGGGGCAACCGCGTTTGTGCTCGACTTCAAGGACGCGAGTGGCTTCAAGCTCATCACGGACGGCTGGGGTGTGCCGTTCATGCTCCAGGCGTTCTGGATGACCGTGATCTGCAGCGTGGTGTTCGTCGCGGTCAGCCTTCTGACTCCTCCGCCCTCACCGAAGCAAGTGGAGGGACTCACCTGGCAGACTCCGCTGTCGGCGCTGGTCAGGCCCTGGACCGGGGACGGCGTCGATCCGCGCAAGATGGCACTTGCGCTCTGCGTAACGATTACTGTCCTGTATTGGGCATTCCGCTAGGAGGACCGATTCCTCGATGACTGATCAGCTCATCGTTGTTCCCGACGACTTCCCGCCTGTCCTTGGTCCCAGCACGGCGATGGGCCGACTGCGCGAACAGGCCACGGTTCACTATCACGACAGTCTTCCTGCTTCGGCGGCAGTCCTGGTGGAGCGGATTGGCGACGCCGTCGCCGTGGTCAACATCCGGTCGTCGGTCGACTTCGGGGATGACGTGTTCGCGGCCTGTCCCAATCTCCGCGCGCTTTCGCTCTGGGGCACCGGCACGGACCATGTGGACCTTGCGGCGGCGCGAAGGCACGGCGTCATAGTGACGAACACACCAGGCGTCTCGGCGAATGCGATGGCCGAGCACTGCTTGGCATTGATGCTTGCCGTGGCCCGCGACATCCCGCGCATCGATACCAAGACCAAGCGCGGGGCTTGGCCGCGCGGTTTCGTCACGCAGATGCACGGCAAGACGCTGGGCATCGTTGGCCTGGGTGCGATCGGCATGCAGACCGCCCGCATTGCGAAAGGGATCGGCATGCACGTGATTGCCTGGACACGGACTCCAGCTGGCAAGTCCATAGCGGAGCTCGGGATTGAGATGGTCGACCCGGACGATCTTTACCGCCGCAGCGATGTCGTGAGTCTGCATGTGCGGCTCACTCCCGAAACCACTCACATGGTCGGCGCACGTCAACTGGAGCTGATGAAGGAGTCCGCGATCCTGGTGAACACCGCCCGGGGTGACGTGGTGGACGAGGTGGCCTTGATCCAAGCCCTGCAGAGCGGCGGCATACGGGGTGCGGCACTCGACGTGTTCTCGGAAGAGCCCCTGCCCGAGGGCCATGCGCTCTGCGCACTGCCGAATGTGGTGCTCACCCCGCACTCAGGCGGTGTGACCGCCGAGGCGCTGGAGGCGGGTCTACTCATGGCCGTGGACAACGTCTTTGCCGCTCTTGGCGGAAATGCTGTCCACCGTGTTGCGTAGGCAACAAGCTGGGAATCTGTCGGACTTGGCTGCAGAAATCGCCATGAACCTGCGCTTTGCGCTCAGTCAGCACTTCCGGAACGTCGAGAACGCCGCGTCTAGGGGCGGCTGCGCCCGGAGCGTTCCTCCTAGATGAACGCGACCGAGCCGTCCGCCCGGAAGCCCGTAGTGCGCTTCCACGGCCTCGGCGGATAGTGCTGGAACGCCTCCTCGTTGAGTTCGACTCCCCATCCGGGCTTGTTGGGGATGTCGGCGTATCCGTCCTTCACCAGCGGCGGTTCCGTGAGCACATCGCGCCTGGCCTCGTCGACTGGAGCCCTGTACTCGAGGATCAGGAAGTTGGATGTGGACGCGGCGAAATGGATGTTGACCATCGTGGCCAGCGGACTCATTGGATTGTGGGGCGCGACCATCATGTACTGGGCCTCCGCCATGGCCGCGATCTTCTTCATCTCCATGATGCCGCCGCACACGCAGATGTCGGGCTGAACCACGTCGAGCGCTTGGATGTTGATCAGGTCCCGGAACTCGAACCGCGTGTAGTTGCATTCGCCGGATGCAAGCGGGATGTTCACGTGGTCCGCCAGCTTCTTCATCGCGTCCGGGTTCTCCGGACGAATCGGCTCCTCGAGCCAGAACGGGTAGTAGGGCTCGATTTCCCTGGCGACGCGTATCGCGCGCTGCACCTCGAAGTAGCGCGCGTGGATGTCGACGGCGATGTCGTGGTCGGGCCCAACGGCCTCGCGCACCGCCCGGACCCGTTCCCCCGCTATGCGCGTCACCTCGTTGTAGGGCATCTCGTTGTCGCCGGGATTGTGCGGGGACATCTTGCAGGCGTTGTAGCCGAAGCGCTCGCGGAGCTCGACGGCGTTGTCTGCGGCCTCCTCGGGGCTGGGGCCCCCGATCGACTGGTAGAGGCGCACCTTGTTGCGCACACGCCCTCCTAGCAGTGCCCAGACCGGCAGGCCCGCCGCCTTGCCAGCAATGTCCCAGAGGGCGTGCTCAATGCCGCTGATCGCGGAGTTCACGATGGACCCGCCGGGGAAGCGGGTCGTGTTGTACATGTAGTCCCACAGGTGCTGGATGTTGCGCGGATCCTGTCCCACCAGCCACTTGGCGTAGTCTTCGATGACCTTGACCGTCGCCTCGTCGGGGCCACAGGAATAGGCCTCGCCGATCCCGTGGATGCCTTGGTCGGTCAGGATCTTCACGTAGACCCAGTTGCGTCCTCCGATGTCGCTGGTGCCTGTCTGCTCGCCGCGGGTGCTGCCCACTAGGAAGGTCTGGATCTCGGTGATCTTCATCGCGGGCTGGTTGCCCACCTGCGCAGGGGCCTGGAAGGGCGCGGCTGCTGCTGCGGCCGCCAGCCCACCGTGACTTAGGAAGGAGCGTCGTCGCACGTGCTGGCAGTGTGTCGGAAGCCCGCGGCCCTTGTCAACGCCTGCGGCAAAGTCCCTTCCAGTGCAGACCGCGCATTGAGCCGCTTCGCCCATCGCTGTCCATCCTGGCCAGGCACATAGGCCTGCTTGCTTCCAATGCAGGTGAAAATGCTGTATTATTACGAATAAAAACAAAATAAATGACTCGAAACTCGGCATACTCCAAGAACATCCGTGCGCTCGAAGCGCTGGTTCGTGAGCGTGGATTCGGCCGCTTGGGTGGCGGGCTCCCCCGAGGCGCCATCAGCGAGGTCACTGGACCGTGCTCGTCGGGGCGCACAGGCCTGTTGATGTCCATGCTTGCCCAGTTGACGCAGGCGGGCGGCATCGCTGCGTACGTTGACGTCACGGACTGCCTGGATCCGCGCTCGGCCGAGCAGGCCGGAGTGCTTCTCGATCGGCTGCTGTGGATCCGCGGCTGCACGGGGCAGACGCCCCGGCGAGCCCGGGGGAGCGGAGGCTTCCACCCATGGAGGAGGCGTGGCAGACAGCGAACCTGATCGTCTCGTCAGGTGTTTTCGGTGTGGTCGCAGTGGATCTGGGAGGGCTTTCGATGCGCCAGCTGGCCGACTGGCAGCGGCGGACATGGACACGGCTCAAGCATGCCGCAAAGGACACCCAGACGGCTCTGTTCCTGCTTGCGGAGAGGCACCTGGCGGGCAGCGCGGCGGAGGTGGTGCTGGAACTGCGCCGCGAAACAATCGAGTGGGACGGACTGCTGGGCGAGATCGGCGTTGCTGCGGAAGTGCCCAGGCCCGGAGTGCGTGTCGTGGATCGCGTTGACATGGGGCGGGCTGCGTGACAGGGCAGTCCTCCGCACGTGCTCCCGTCCTGTACGCCTCTCTGCTAGTGGTCTACATGACTCAACTGATCCCTGCTGGCGGCCTCGATGACCACGGCAAGCTGCGCGCTTTGGTCTATCAAGCCCTCGTGGATTAGCGCGGAAGCTGGGGCTCCGAACCACTGTCGGAGTGGCTTGGTGTGTCCATTGGGCAGGCTGTTTCGCAGAAAGCTTCATTTGGCACAATCGCGGGGAATCAACCCGCCGGAGTACTGGAGGCGACGCAAAGCCTGAGGGGCTGATCGATCGGCAGCACTGCTTTCGACTCTCATTCCGACATGTCACGCTTGGACGCCACATCGGTGAATGTGAGCCTCTAGCGAATTGGACCAGGAACGGTGTCGTTGTGGCCGGTCTTCCTTCTGCTCAGATCGCGGTCGTCTTCATGTTCTTGCGGTGTGAGATCTTGCCTAAGTCGACGATCGATTTCCCGCCATTCAGTCACAGTCCGCTTCCCTGCCACTCGCCGGGATGCATTGTGTCAAAAGTGCATACGCAGCTCTTGAACTTGAGTGGCGTCGATTCACCGGCTGTTCAGGTGAGCAGATGGGGCTGCGGTGTCCTCCGGACCATTCCCGCGCTAGCCGCCCACGAGAGTCGCGCCCCGGTTGACGAAGTGTGTTGCACCCTGAACGACTCGGCCGCACACGTCGTCCTCTTGTCGCTCAACCGCGGCTTCCCGTCGCATGTCCATTCTGAGGAGCACCCGATCGAAGCGGAAAAGTACAGGGACTGAGAGTCCTTGGGCAGCTCTTATAGCAGAGCCGGGCCAAGGGTTGGGCCTTGGACGGTCGCAAGGAAGCTTGCGGTCCGGGTGGCCGAGTGTATTCCCTCCTACTGTTGCGAGGAAGTGGCATGTCATGCGGTCGGGCATTCGTCGCGATCCATCTCTTTGGAACGAACGGATCAGGGCTATACTGCGAAGCGCATTGTGCGGCTGCTGCGACAGATCGCGCAGCAATTAGAGAAACGGAGGATTGGTATGAGAATTTCTTCACTTGCGCCCACGGCGGCAGTCTGGATGGTACTTGCCTTGCCGGTGGCGTTCTCACAAACTGAAACGGCGGCGATCAATGGATTCGTGACTGATGCCAGCGGCGGTGTCGTCCCCGCCGCGGACATCATCGCGACGAATGTCGCCACGAATGCCGTACATCCCGTCCAAACAAGCGAGGCTGGATACTATGTCATCACTCCGCTGCCGATCGGCACCTACACCATCACCGTGGAGGTGCCCGGCTTCAAGACCGGCGTGGCTGAGAACATCACGCTACAGGTGCAGCAGAGAGCCAAGATCGATTTCTCTCTGGAGGTCGGTGAACTCACGGAAGTCGTTACCGTCGAATCAGCAGCCCCACTGCTGACCACCGAGGAGACATCGCTTGGCCAGGTCGTCAACAACCGCTCGATCGTCGAGCTCCCGCTGAACGGACGGAACTACTTACAGCTAGGCACCTTGGCGGTCGGCATGATGCCCACCAAGAAGGGCATGTTCAACGACCACGGGTCGGCGTTCTTGGCCAATGGCCTGCGCTACACGATGAACAACTACCTCCTCGACGGCTTGGATAACAACTCCCAGATCACGAACTTGCAGTCTGGAGGGGCGGAAATCATGAGGCCCTCTGTCGATGCGATCCAAGAGTTCAAGATCCAGACATCGAACTTCTCCGCCGAGTTCGGCCGCAGCGCGGGTGCCGTAGTCAACGTGGCGGTCAAGGGCGGCACCAACGAGTTCCATGGCACGGCCTTCGAGTTCGTGCGCAATTCCGCGCTCGACGCAAAGAACTTCTTCGCATCCGCCACGGACCCCATCCCGCCGTTCAAGCAGAACCAGTTCGGGGCCACGATCGGAGGGCCCATCGTCAAAGACAAGGTGTTCTTCTTCAGCAGCTACGAGGCGACGATCGTCCGCAAGGGCCTGACCAGCATCACGACGGTTCCCATCCCGGACATGCTGGCAGGGAATTTCGGATCGCGAAACGTGTTCGATCCGAAGATGCAGCAAGAGGGTGCCGACGGGTCGGGAGTGATCCGGGAACAGTACGCCAATAACACCATCCCCTCGAGCCAGTTCGACCCGGTCTCGACGAAGGTTCTCGCTCTCTACCCGGCCCCCAACCTTCCGGGGTTGAACTCGAACTTCCTCTTCAACCCGAACCAGCAGGAGGACCGTCACCAGTTCGACAACCGAGTCGATTACCGTCTTTCGGAGAAGGACCAGATCTACGGTCGCTACAGCTACACGAACCGCAAGTTCATAGCTCCCGGCTCGCTGCCGTTTCCAGCGATCGGGTCGACGAGCGACCGGCTCAGCAACCAGCAGTTCCTCTCGCATCAGCTGGCGCTCGTGGAAACGCACGCGTTCAGCCCGACAGTCATCAATGAGTTCCGGTACGGCTACAATCGCGTCCAAGCCAACCTGCGACCCTTCGACACGACCCGACGCAGCGACGAGTTCGGAATTCTAGGCGTCTCGACGAAGGAGCCTGTCAGCGGTCTGTCGAATTTCCGCCCCGCAGGCTTCGCGGCCTTGGGAGACTCATCGTTTCTGCCGAACTTCCAAGGCTCCCAGACCCACCAGGTGATCAACGCGCTTTCGATCATCCGCGGCAAGCACACTATGAAGACGGGACTGGACATCCGGTACCCTGACAGCTTCTTCAACACCTACCAGAGGGAGCGGGGCCAGTTCAACTTCAACGGAGTCTTCACTCAGAATCCTCTGAGCAGAGGTGGAACGGGCAGCAGCATGGCGGACTTCGTCCTCGGGTTTGCGAACAACGGGATCCTCAGCAACGAGATCACAGGCACCCTCGAGCACAGCGCGTACCAGTTCTATTTCCAAGACGACTGGAAGGCGACGACAAGGCTGACGCTAAACATCGGTATCCGATACGAGCTGATCAGCCCCTTCATGGAGAGGGAGAACCGCCAGGGCAACTTCATCCTCAACCCCGATGACGCGGCGTTCGGCACGCTGCTTGCCGCCGGAACGCGCGGAGACGGTTGGGAAGGGCGTGGCGTGATCAGTCCGGATACCAACAACTTCGCGCCTCGGATCGGCATCGCGTACCAAGTTGACGACAGTACAGTCATCCGCACCGCCTATGGGGTGTTCTACACGCACAACGAACTGTGGGGAGTGGTCAACCGCATGGTGTCTGCCTTCCCGTTCCATATCAACGTGGGCTTCCCGACCGATCAGGTCAATCCCAATCTCGTGGTCTCGGACGGCTTTCCAATCGGTGTCCTGAACCCAGAGGTGCAGCCTCCGAACCCACGCACAGTGTCCTTCTCCCAGAACTTCCCGGCAGGATACACGCAGCAGTGGAATTTCAACATCCAGCGCCAGCTACCTTTGGACATGCTGTTCGAGATCGGATACGTCGGAAACACTTCGGTCAAGCTGGCTTCGAACCGCAATTCCAACCAGCCGGTACCTGGTCCGGGATCTCCTAGGAGCCGCCGGAGATTTGCGGATATCGGTTTCCTCCAAACCTATGAAGTCATGGGGCGCGGCAACTACAACTCGCTCCAGGTGAAATTCGAGAAGCGCTACACGCGCGGCCTTCAATTTCTGACGTCCTACACATGGGGTCACGGGATCGAGTTGCTTCCCCAGCAGGCATCAGGCCCTCTCCCCAGGATCCAGAACAACTTGGACCTTTCCGGGGAGCGAGCTAGGACGGCCAACGATGCACGCCATCGCTTCGTTTACTCCTTCACTTGGGACCTGCCGTTCGGGACGGATCGGGCATGGGCGAATTCCGGGGCCGGTGCGCTCATCTTCGGGGGGTGGCAGCTTACCGGTGTGAACACGCTGCAGACCGGCCTGCCATTCAGCGTCGGCCTGGGCTTCGATTCTTCCAACGTAGGCAACGCACCACACAATGCCCGCCCGGATCGTTTAGGCAGCGGCGTCCTCGGTTCGGGGGAGCGTAGCATCGATCGCTGGTTTGACACGTCCGCGTTCGCAGTGCCTACCCAATTCAGCCATGGAAACGCAGGCAGATTGATCCTCGACGGGCCCGGGACCGTCAATTTCGATTTGGGCATTACGAGGACGTTCACCGTGACCGAGAGGTTGCGGCTGCAATTTAGGACCGAGTTCTTCAATGCAATGAACACACCGCAATTCGACCAGCCCGGCGGAGGCTCAATCGTTGCAGCCGGTCGGCCGATGCTCACTCGCGGTCCGGGACCGCAAATCCGCCGAACGATAGCGGACAACCGACAGCTGCAGTTTGGCGCGAAACTGATTTGGTAGACGGACCGCAGCCTGCTTCTCAGGTCGCGGCGCTATCAGTTCCGAGGTCGCGAGGGCCGGGAGTTCGTTCCCGTCCCTCGCGACCGAGTGAAAGCACGGGCCAAGCGCGGCAAGCCAGGGGGCGGAGCACAGGTGCGGCCTTGGTCAACTTGAGACCGCGACTTACGGTTTCAAACTCCTTGGGAGATCGGTGCGTTGGGATCGGAATCGGAATCGCAACCGCGGGTTGAGCGGCCCCGTGAGCGAGGCGCACGCTCACGGCGCGAAGGGAACGAACGCGGGCGGTCGTCCTCGACGGCTCCACCCTCTCGCTACGACGAAACCAGAATCGAATGTCCAGCTCTACGGCATGCAAAGCAGCGGCGGGCGCAGGCTTGTCGCCTCGGACGCACCGGCATGCCTAGGACCGCCCAAACACTGATTCTGGCAGTCAGCGCCGAAAATTAAATGGTCCTGCCCGGATATCACCGTGTTGTACGATCTTGTCGCAAATGCGTAGCTACTCTTGGTTCCTCGTCCCCGTCGCGATGGCATGCTTCCAGGCAAGTGCCCAGAACGTGGACGTTACGGCTGCGCAGAATCTGCGCCTGACTCCGGGGAACGGATCGATTTCGACGATATGGAATCCGGCCAGTTCCGCACCGTATGGGTATCTGGTGCGCTGGCGCAAGCGGGGGTCGGGTTCGATCCTCGGGAGGTCAGTTGTATCAGGACTAGCCACACGATCAGGGGACTGACCAACGGAACGGGCTACCTTGTTGCCGTCGACACCAACTTCGGTAGCGACGGCGGGATTCTTTCCCCCGGAGGGTGACCGCTGCCGTGGCCACACCAGCAGGTCCGGCGAAGCCCGAGCCTCCGCCTTCGCCGGAGCCCGAGGAGCCCACGGCGATCTCAGGTCTAAGGCTGACTCCGGGGGACGGAGCGATCGAGCTCGACTGGAGCCCCGCCACATCGGCTCCGTACGGCTACTTGGTGCGCTGGCGCGTCCAGGGCGCGGACATGTCGACCGTTCAGAGGTCTGTTGTTTCCGGGGGGCGCTTCACAATCACGGGACTCACCAACGGTGTGCGGTACATCGTCTCCGTCGACACGAACTTCGACAGTGGCCACGGAATCCTCTCGCCCCGCAGGTGGGTTACGAAGAGGGCAATGCCCCGAGCGGACCGGGACCGCGAAGAGAGCCCCCCGAACATCGTGCTGATCGTTGCCGACGATCTTGGGTATGCGGACGTCGGCTTCCATGGCTTGACGGAGTTCGAGACTCCGAACCTGGACGACTTGGCCGAATCTGGCATTCGCTTCTCCGCCGGATATGTCACGTCGCCGATCTGCAGTCCATCGCGCGCTGGATTGATGACCGGTCGCTACCAGCAAGTGTTCGGCTACATGTTCAATCCCCGGGCCGGTTTCAACCAAGGCATACCGGGGTATCTGCCACTGTTGCCGGCGCTGTTGGCAAAGGGAGGATACGGCACGAAGATCGTGGGCAAGTGGCATCTGGGCGACTCGCTTGCCCGCCACCCCCTTCGGAAAGGATTCGACGAGTTCCTGGGCTTCACGGGTGGAGGGCACGACTATTTCACGTCCTTCCCGAACACCGGCTATTACCTCCAGACGGAGCTCTACGACGGCTACAGGCGTGTTCCTGTGAAGGGCTACCTGACGGACCAGTTCACCGATGCAGCGGTCGACTTCATCGAGCGCCATCGCGACCGGCCGTTCTTTCTGTATCTCGCCTACAACGCGCCGCACAGTCCGCTCCAGGCACCGGCCAGCGCTCTGGAGCGGGTCACTTCGATTGAAGATCCCAGCCGCCGGACCTACGCTGCGATGGTCACTGTCCTAGACCGGGGTGTGGGCGAGGTGATGCGGCGTCCTGCGTCGCTGGGGCTGACCGACCACACACTGGTGTTCTTCCTGAGCGACAACGGCGGCTCCCACGCGGGGGGATCAGAGAGGGTCGATTCCGCTCGCTCCGCCGTGAACCGGCCGCTGTCCAGGGGCAAGGGCAGCCTTGCGGAGGGCGGCATCCGGGTTCCGTTCGTCGTCTCGTGGCCGGGGCGGCTCGAGGCGGGGAAGACGTACGACTACCCCGTTTCGTCGATTGACATCCTTCCGACGGCGCTCGCGGTCGCTGGTCTCGCCGAACCGCAGAACGTGGATGGGGTCGACCTGATGCCGTACCTGACCGGAGAGAAGTCCTCGGCGCCACACGCCCAGCTGCTCTGGTCCCACGGTCCCAATCGTCGCGTTGCTATACGGACTCTCGATCGGAAACTGTACAAGGAAGCCACCAGGCTTATAACCCCGCAAAACAACAGTGCCGCAAGGCTGTATGCGATTCAGGAGGACGTCGGCGAGGAGCACGACCTAGCGGCGCAAGAGCCGGTGAAGGCGCATCGACTCCTGGAGTCGGTAGTGGCTTGGACAGCTACCCATCGCAGGGCCCTGTGGAAGCAGTAGACGAGCAGTCCCGTCCCAAGCACTCGTAATCGAGCAACGCTTGCCACGTAGTCACGAAACGGCTCCCTGACGAAGCGTCCTGCGGCTGGCAGCTACGCGGCTATCGTGCTTGTGGACAGAGGCGGGAGCAGACCGCACTTCTTGCTGACTGCCCGGCCCCGTGCCCCAACCATGTCGTCCAAACCGACGTGGCTGGCCGCTTCGAGCCCTGATGTGTTCCCGGACCTGCGAGGGCCTGCAGCGAATGAGCACCTCCCTCCGGACAGAAAGCCAACGCGCGCCGGTGTCCCGCACCGGTGGTTAGGTCGTCCTCCTTCAGCGATGACGGCGCTGCTGCTCGGTCGTGGTCGTGGTTTCTTGCAACAGGGGTGGTAGGAGGCCGGACTCGATGTCCCGTGCGCCCGGCTGACGGAATTCCTGGCAACGCGCGCCAACAGCGTCGGCTGGGACGCCGAGCGGCTGTGGAGCACCTGCGTGACGCGGACCGATCTGGAGGCCGTCCTCCGCTCCCTCGGGAGCGCACTGTGACTGCGCCCGATCCACGAGCGGCTGGGCGTGGACGCCTCGTCGGGCGGGGTCCGCAAGCTGGTCGTCCAGCCCAGACGCCGCAGGAAAAATGCACGGAATGCAGTGCCACACGCCTGATTCCGCGACCGCAATGTGCTCATTGCAAACGACTTATGAAATGGGGTGGCAAACATGGGCTAGGAAACTGGGGCCCGGGATCTGATGAAGTCGAAGACTTCGGCGCTGAAGTAGCTGGGAGGACTCACACGGAACACGGGCTTGAGCTTCAGCTGATCCGTATCGAACCCCTGCCACGCTGGGAGGCGACGGCTGGACGGCGGCAGGACGAATGCGTTGGCCTTGGGGGCAAGGAGCTTGGTGCTGGTCTTGCAATCGTCCTCGTCGTACTGCAACACGGCTAGGTAGAGATCAGGCTTCCAGTGCTGGACGATGCTATTCGACTCGAACACGACTCCGCGCCGACCAGCGAGGCGCTCCCGAAGCGCAGGCAGGGCCACGCCCAGCTGGCCCATCGCCACACGCACCCATAGGGCCTCCGCGGCTCCCGCTTCGAGCATCCGTGCGGTGTCACTGCCTGGCCGCGATCCGTCCTCGAGGCTGATCTGAAAAGGGCAGTTCGGAGAGGTGATGGCGCAGGCGCAGGGCTCCCCGTTGTGGGAACAGATGCCGTGTCCGAACTGAGTGACCTTGACGGCCGTCCATTCCATCTCCGGCAACGCCGAAATGATGGACACGGCGAGGCTCGTCTTGCCCACGCTTCGGCTGTTGCCGCCTATCGCAACAGTAGTCATCATTCCGCGACGGTGTCCGCTTTCGCGAAGTCAGCAGGCCAATCGCACCATTCGATACTAATCCTACCGAGGGTCGGCACTTGCCTAGCCCGTTTTCTCGAAAGCAGCCGGATCACTGCCTTGCACGCTACGCCCGCCAAGTGGTCCTAGGAAGGCTCACTTCGTCTACAATCGCTACCGCAGGAGAGTTCCAGATGACCCGATTTCTATTACTCGCCACCCTTTCCGTCTCGCTTTGCGGAGCACAGACACTCAAGATCCTGGTCGCTGGCCAGAACGACGAAACGGTCGCTGACTGGCAGTCGGCCTCCGACAAGGTCAAGCTCGTCCGTGTCACTTCCGACACTGTCAAGGGCGAGATCGCCGACGCGGATGCGTACATTGGCAACATCACCCCCGAGCTAGTCCAGGCGGGCAAGAAGCTTCGCTGGGTGCAGACCCTCAGCGCCGGTGTCGAGCAGGTGCTCCACAAGACCGGCTCGGATGCGCTTGCGAACAGCGACATCGTCCTTACGAACAACCAGATTGTCCAAGGGCCCGAGATTGCGGACCACGCCATGGCGCTATTGCTGACGCTCACACGATTCCTGCCGACCTACATGCAGCGACAGGCAGAAGAGAACTGGCAGGGACGTCCCTACACACTGCTGGAGCTGAACGGAAAGCGCGCCGTGGTGATCGGCATGGGCGGCATCGGCCTGCAGATCGCCATTCGCGCCTGGGCGCACGGCATGACGGTCGTTGGTGTTGACCCCGAGGACATCGCGTACCTCCCGTATGTGGAGAAGATCGTCAAGCCCGACATGCTGGACGAAGTCATTGGGGAGGCAGACGTCATCTTCATGGCCGCACCGCACACTCCCAAGAGCCACAGGATGATGGGCCCTAGCCAGTTCGACTCCATGAAGCAAGACTCCTACTTCATCGCCGTGAGCCGCGGGGGCACGTATGACCTTGGATCCCTTGTGAAGGCCCTGGATTCCAAGAGGCTGGCGGGAGCGGGCGTCGACGTGACCGATCCAGAGCCGCTGCCAAAGGGGCATCCGCTCTGGAAGATGGACAACGTGATCATCACACCCCACATTGCGGGCAGATCCGACATGGACCGTGGGCGCATGCTGGGCATCGTCAAGAGCAACATCCAGCGCTTCGCGGACGGCATGCCGCTAAACAACGTCGTGGACAAGTCGAAGGGATACTAGCGTGCACCGCCCAGTGGGCCCCTTCAGGGCCGCTGCACTGTTGGCCGCCGCTTTTCTGGGGGCGGCCATGCTCGTGGCTGCGCTGTCATGCACGGCTGGGGATGGGGTGCAGAGCGCGTCCTCTCTCCCGAACATCGTCCTGATCATCTCCGACGACCACGGCTGGACCGATTACGGCTTCATGGGGCATCCGCATGTGCGGACTCCCCGGCTTGACGAACTGGCGTCACAGTCCATGGTGTTCACCCGCGGCTACGTTCCTACCGCGCTTTGCCGACCGAGCCTGGCCACACTTGCGACCGGCCTCTATCCGCATCAGCACGGCATCACCGGCAACGATCCGCCTGGCGCGACCCGCCAAGAGCTGCGCAACCTCGCCAAACGGGCTGCGATGGAGGCGGTGTTCGCACGCAACGAGAACGTCATGAGGATGCTGGGCGATGTCGGGTACGTGAGCCATCAGTCTGGCAAGTGGTGGGAGGGCAACCCTCTCGACCACGGTTTTGCGGGTGCCATGACGCATGGCGATGTAACGCGGCGGGGACGACATGGCGACGAAGGTCTCGTGATCGGAAGGGAGGGCATGGACCCGATATTTGGCTTCATCGATGCTGCGCAGGGCACTGAGGAGGCGCCTTCCAAACCGTTCTTCATCTGGTATGCGCCGTTCATACCGCACACGCCGCACACTCCACCGGAGCGGTTGGCGAAACCGTATCTGGAGCAGGGACATCCAGAGCGAATTGCGAACTACTACGCGATGGTGGAGTGGCTCGACGAGACGGTTGGCGAGCTGCGCGACTTTCTGACGGACAGGGGCTTGGCCGAAAACACCATGATCCTGTACGTCGCCGACAACGGCTGGATCCAGGCGACGAATTCCGACGACCAGCCCGTGACGCCGGGAAAGATGTCGCCCTACGACATGGGGATTCGGTCTCCGGTCATGGTGCACTGGCCAGGCCACGTAACTTCTGGCAGGGACGACGAGACGCTGGTCGGAAGCATCGACTTCGTTCCTACGATCCTCCGTGCGGCCGGTGTCGACATACCTGCGACCTTGCCCGGTCTGGACTTGCTTGACCATCAAGCGCTTGCGTCGAGGGATCGGATCTTCGGCGAGTCGTTTGCCCATACGAGCGTGGATCTCGAAGAGCCCGTCGCCAATCTGAAGTACCGGTCGCTAGTGCGCAGTGATGGGTGGAAGCTGATTCTGCCGTATAGGCCCAACGAGGCCGTCATCTACACCAACAGGGGGAACATCGCGCCTTGGATGCAGCTCGATCCGGAACTCTACAACTTGGTCGAGGATCCGTTCGAGAAGCAGAATGTGGCGGCGGACAACCCAGACGTGGTGCAGGATCTACACGCATCGCTGCAGGAGTGGTGGAGCGTGCCGGAGTAGGGACTACGGCGGTCAACCGCCCGATCCTCCAAACTTTGCCGCTGCCGTCTCCATCGCCCGAACGGTCGCACAGCGGGTTCAACGCCAGAGTCGTCTGGTAGTTCAAAAAGAGGAAGGGCCTTCTGATCGAGGTCAGAATCTCTGGCTGATCGGGCTGACCGAGAAGGACCTCGATCCTGTCATCGACTAGCCTGGCCATCTGACGCCGTCGACGTCAATAGCGAAGCGACCTCAACCTTTTGCGACTCTTCAAGGTGGGTGGGCTCGGACGACCCTTACAGAGTCAGGATGGCCCGGGCACCGACGCCGACGATAGCTAGGATGCTCGTCCATAGCAGGATGTCGTATGCCTTCGAAGGCTTCAGCTCGACCGGAAGCCGGCGGTAGCGGAACTGCTGTGCTGCGTAGGCAACAAGAAGCATGAGGGCCGCGATCATCACACCGCCGATCGTGACCATGATCACGGGCGCCTGCACATAGAGGTACAGGATCGTCCACAGGGCAGGCAGGATCCAAGCGAGCGCTGCGAACCAGCGCTTCCTTGCTTGGTCGTCGCTATAGGACAGGAATCCGAGCTGTGCGAATGCATCCGTGAACATCCTCGTGCTCGATGCGCAGGCGATGAACAGGCTGGAGAACAGAGTCGACACCGCGCCGGTCAGGAACAGCCCCTTCGCTCCGGGACCGAGCGTCTCCGTGTAGATGCTCGAGAGGGTCGCGATGATCTCCGGCCCCTCCAGCACACTGCCTCGCTGATGCAGGATCGACGCGCCTAGCAAGTAGAACGCGGCTGTCGTCGTGGTGTAGATCAGCATCGACACAAAGGCGTCCAGGTACATCACACGGATCCAGCCTCGGGCGCGTCTGGCCCACTCTGCCGATTCGGTCCGCTTGCCTGTGAATGAGGCGTAGCCCTTTTCGATACACCAATAGGGGTAGGTGATGATCTCGTCCGCGCTGACCCCAGTCAGTCCGAACGCTGCTAGCGCCACACCGACGGCCGACACCGGCAGGTCGAACGCCAGTCCTTCCGCGATCATCGAGCCGTCGATTCGGTATGGCGTCCACTGCAGCAGTGCGGCGCACGCCAATGTGACGAGCGAGAACGTGGCGGTGAGGCCGATCGCTGTCCGTTCGATGAACCGGTAGCCACCGCGCCAGACCATCAAGGACGCCGCGAGGCCGCAGGCACACGCCCAGATCGACGCAGAGGCCCATGGGAAGGCGATGTTCAGGGCGAGCGCCACGCCGCCGACCATGCCGCCGTACTGGATCAGCTGGATCAGCTTGACCCCGAGCCAGACAATCACGATCCCGGAGGCCTTGCCCCATCGAGGGCTTGGCAGCTTGTTGAACGCGAGGAGCGTCGTTTCGCCCGATGCGATCGCGTGCTTGCCGAACTCCAGCTGGACGACGACCTTGACGGCGCAGCTGACCAGGATGACCCACAGGGCGACGAACCCTGCCGACGCGCCTAGGGCGGTCGTCATGATCAGTTCTCCGGAGCCAACGATGTTTGCGGTGACGATCAGCGAGGGCCCGATTCTCTTCAGGGAGCCGAAGAATGTGGCCGGAGGTTCGTGTACTGTCCTCAATTTGATCTCCTCTGGAAGTGTGCTGAGGAGCGAGACCCTGCCAGTCCCCAGCTGGAATCACCGTGCCTCAGAAGATCGCTCCTCGGGCTGGCGGATGACCACGGTCGGTCCGGAGCGAGCGGTGACCGTCTGCGTTGAGCCGTCGGGCCAACGGACCTCGACTGTGATTTCACCCAGATGGTCTCCGACCCCGAAATGCAGGTCCTTCGCGCTGGCGGACAAATAGCTGCCCTGGCTCCCGGCGAACGCCTGCTGAACGAGACCTCCCGCTGTCAGTGTGACCGTTGCTCCAACGGCGTCGCGGTTGTTGCCGTGCCCGACCAGTCGAACTCGAATGGCCCGCCCGCCCTTGGTCGTGTTGTGGAGCAGGAGGGCAGGACCGTCGTTCAGACTGACCACGACATCCACCCGACCGTCTTCGTCTAGGTCCCCGAACGCGACACCGCGGGCGGCGAACCGCTCCTCGAAAGCGGGACCAGCGCCCCTCCCAACGTCGAAAAACATTCCGTGCAGGTTGCGTGCCAAGAGAAGTGGTTCTTCATGGTGCAAGGCGTCGTCGGAATCCTGAATGTCGTCCATCACGTGTCCTTGGCCAACGAACAGGTCGCGCCATCCGTCTCCATCGAAGTCGACCAGCCCCATCCCCCAGCCAGAGCGGATCGCTGAGAGGGCGGCGATGCCACTGCGCGCAGACGAGGGTTCGAAGCGGTCTTCCACGCGTCGGTACAGCCAGTAGCCCTGCCTGCCAAGGGCGTTGACAAGCAGGTCGGAGGCGCCGTCGCGATCGTAGTCCGCCCAGACCACGCCCATGCCGGCGTAGTCCTGGCCCTCAGCGTCGTGCGCTGCCCCAGACCGCACGCCGATTTCTTCGAACCGGCTTCCTCGGACGTTTCGGAAGACCTGTTGCGGGTAACTGTCGTTGGCCACGACTACGTCGACCCAACCGTCATCGTCGTAGTCTCCCAGTGCCACACCCAGCCCCTTGCCGTGGTGGTCATCCAGTCCGACGTCCTGTGAGATGTCCTCGAATCCTCCGTCACCCAGATTGCGGTAGAGGGTGTGTCGGGCTTCGCCGAACACCCTGGGATGGCAGTAGGAGCGTCGCTCTGGCGCGAAGGGGCCGCAGGCTCGGGTTTCGCTCAATGACCAGTTGAGGTAGCTGGCCACGAACAGGTCGAGCCGACCGTCGCCGTCGAAATCGAAGAACGCCGCGCCACTTGACCAGCCCGAGCCTTCGATCCCAGCTTGCGCCGTGACATCGCTGAAGGTCCCGTCCCCTTCGTTGCGATAGAGGATGTCACGACCGACGTTGGAGACGAACATGTCGGTGTCACCGTCCGCGTCGTAGTCACCCACCGCCACGCCCATGCCGTAGCCACGCCCCTGCAGACCGGCAGCAGACGTGACGTCTTCGAACTCCATGCTGCCTTGGTTCCGGTACAGGCGGTTCCAGTAGCGTGGTTCTGCCTTCGCCTCGATACTCTCGCTTCCGTTGCCGTCAAGGCGGCACCCATTCACGAAGAAAATATCCAGTCGGCCGTCTGAGTCGAAGTCCAGCATCGCCACGCCCGCTCCCATCGTCTCGGGCAGGTACTTCATTGGCGTCTTGGATGCGAAATGCCGGAACGTGACACCTGCTTGGCTGGCTACTTCGGCGAACGTGATGTCGAGCTGCCCCTGAGCTGCCGGGGCAAGAGAGGGTAGTACAGTGGCGACGAGGACTGCACTCAACCGGCTTGGGCGCAGCAACCGCAAACTGTGAGTCTACGAGACTCCCCTGAATGGCGCTTGGCCCAACCGAGGCTGTCGAAAACTGGGCGATTTCAACGGATGGCAGCCCACACGGGATGGCTTCGGGCCATAGCAGCCAGGATTCTGACCCTAGCGCTGCTTGCCTGGCCTTCGGGCGCTTCGCTCCACGCGGGGCAGACTCGCGTCGCGGTCGCAGCGAACTTTCGCGGACCCGCAGAGGAGATAGCCCGCGCCTTCGCCGCGGAGACGGCTGAGCGGGTCGTGTTCAGCTTTGGCTCGACCGGAAACCTCTACGCCCAGATCTCGCAGGGCGCTCCTTTCGACGTGTTGCTTTCCGCGGACCAGGACCGGGCCAGGAAGGCGGTCGATTCAGGTCTTGCGGTGCAGGGAAGCCGGTTCACCTACGCGATCGGGCGCTTGGCCCTGTATAGCTCGGATGGAACTCTTGTCACCGGGCCGAGGACGCTCTCGACGACACGATTCGCGAAGCTCGCAATCGCGCAGCCGGCTAGTGCGCCATATGGGTCCGCAGCAATTGAGACGATGCGACGCCTGGGTGTTCTCGACAGGCTCAACGAAAGGCTGGTGCGAGGTCTGAACGTCGCACAGGCGTTTCAGTTCGTATACAGCGGCAGCGCAGAGCTGGGGTTTGTAGCTTTGTCGCAGGTCGTGAAGCGATCGGAGGGGTCCATGTGGGTTGTGCCTGAGAACTTGCACAGTCCGATCGCCCAAGATGCCGTCCTCCTCGAGACTGGCGCAAGCAACGTGGTTGCACGCGCGTTCCTGGACTTCCTCGGCGGCCCTCGCGCGGGCCGGATCATTGCCGAGTATGGCTACGGCCCGGGATGGTGAAGCGGAGGTGGCCGGACTCTCGGAACTCTGGCCGACCGTCAGCCTGACACTTCAGCTGGCGGCCTGCTCGACTCTATTCCTGCTCCTTCTGGGAACCCCTCTGGCTTGGTGGCTGGCGCGCTCCAACAAGCCTTGGAAAGAGGCGTTGGCCGCTGTGGTGGCTCTGCCACTCGTGCTTCCACCGACCGTGCTCGGGTTCTACGTCCTGTTGGCTCTCGGTCCGGGTGGACCAGGTGGATGGGTTGCAGGTACCGCTGGTGCACGCACGCTGGCGTTCTCCTTCCAGGGCATCGTGATTGGCTCTGTGCTCTATTCGCTTCCGTTCGTGGTACAGCCGATCCGCAGCGGGTTCGAGTCCGTCGGCAACCGTGTTCTTGAAGTCGCGGCCACTCTGGGAGCCACACCCTGGGATGCCTTCTGGACCGTTGCGGTGCCGCTTGCTAGGCCAGCGATTATCTCCGGAGCGGTCTTGGGCTTTGCGCACACGATCGGAGAGTTCGGAGTGGTCCTGATGATTGGCGGGAACATCCCAGGCGAAACCAAGGTGCTCTCGATCGCCATGTACGAGTACGTCGAGACCCTGCAGTGGACGCAGGCACACATCCTCGCCGCCGGCATGCTTGTGTTCTCGTTCGCAGTGATCCTTGCAACCATGCTCTTGCAGCGACGGCCTGCGCAGGAGGTCGATTGAGCGCACAAAGCGACAGTGTCGGCGTCCGGCTCTCTGGCACTCTCGGCGGGTTCACTCTTGATGTCGAGTTCGTGGTGCCGATGCGTGGGATCTCCGCGATCGTGGGACCGTCAGGGTGCGGCAAGACGACTCTGTTGCGGTGCCTCGCCGGGCTGCGACGCTTCGAGGGCCACGTCTCGGTCGGTGACGAGACGTGGCAGGACGATGGCCGTGACGTCTTCCTGAAGCCTCACCAGAGATCCCTCGGGTATGTCTTCCAGGAAGCCAGCCTGTTTCCCCATATGTCGGTTCGCGAGAACCTTCTATACGGTTTGCGGCGCAGACGACAAGCACGGGACATCGATGGCCCGGGGTTCGAGCGGGCCATCGACCTGCTCGGAATCCGAGGGCTCTTGGATCGACCGCCGAATGTTCTGTCGGGCGGCGAGAGACAGAGGGTGGCAGTTGGACGTGCGCTTCTGTCTCGCCCGAAGATCCTTCTGATGGACGAGCCCTTGGCGGGTCTTGACCAGCAAGCAAAGGGCGAGATTCTGCCGTACCTAGAGGCCCTGCATTCGACTCTCGAAGTCCCTATCGTCTACGTCAGCCACGACATGCGTGAGGTGGCCCGTCTTGCCGACACATTGGTCGTCATGGCGAACGGCCGGATTGCCTACTGCGGCCGCATGGATGCGGGTCTCGAACGGTTGGACCTAGAATTCGCGGGCGACCCTCACGAGGCTGGGGTGGTGCTGCGGTCACGAGTGTCGGGTCACGACAAACGTCTCCGCATGACGCGACTGGACCATCACGGCCAGGAGATCGTGATCCCAGCGGCGGACCTGGGCGTTGGGGACGAGGTTCGCCTGCGCATCCGGGCAGATGATGTCGCGCTTGCCACGGCAAGGCCAAAGGAAATCAGCGTGCGCAATATCCTCGCCGGCAGCGTCGAACGTGTTGTCGAGGCGGCCGGGACGGCGTTTGCCGACGTGCTCGTTGACATCGGCGGTGCCAGACTGCGTGCCCGCGTCACCCGGGATGCCGTCGAGGACCTGCGGCTAGCACAGGGCCAAGAAGTCTATGCGCTCGTGAAGAGCATCACCTTCGAGCGGCCGGCTCCCGCGGTGGAGTCGTCCGTCGACAGTGCTGACCCGAGCGGCGCTCGGGCCTAAAGGTCTGGCGTCCAGCCCGCTCTCTCGAGGGCTGCCCTGTGGCTCTTCTCGTAGTGCTGTCTCAGGAGGTCCTTCCCGTAGTCGTTGCCATTGGGGGTCCGTATCACGGTATGGATGTGCTGCGGATTGGGGACCGGAGGAAGACGCATGGCAATAGGGCGCTGGTGATCGAACTCGATCAGGACGACAGGGCTGTGGACTCGGTAGTAGAAGACATCGTCATCGCCGTGTCCGCCCACCCAGCCGAAGTAGGTCCTGTCTAGATGCTGGCGGACTTCGTCCATCTTCACCTTCGCGTGACCGTCCGCCATGTTGCCGACGAACTCTCCCACCAGCTTCATCAGCAGGTCTGTCTGATCCTCGGACAGCGCGTCGCAAAGAAGTCCGGCGTAGTCGAGGTCGACGTTGTCGCTGAACGCCTCCGCCATGATGTTGTTGCGGTCCTTGACCTCGGCAAGGAGCGCCGCCGACCTCTGGTCCGGCGTCAGCGCCTGCATCAGGTCCAAGCCTCGGCGCAGTTCGCCTTGCAGCACAGACACGCCCTTGTGCTTGCCTGCTTCGGCGAACACAGGCTCCGACCCCATGAAGGTCGGAGCCATGACCACTTGGTCGCCCAGCACAAAGTAGTTCACGTTCAGATGATGGCCATCTAGCTGCCAGCCCCAGGGCTGCTCAGCGGATGGTTCACCCATGAACGTGAAGTAGTAGAACTCCTCGTCGTATTCGACGAAGTTGTCTGTCAGTTCGGCCAGCGAGTGGTTCAGCTTCATGATGTCCCGGCTGAGTTTGTATCCCTTGTCGCTGAGGCCGGCCTTCATCAGCCCGAAGGCCGCTTCTCGCTGAAAGTCGTCCATGTCCTTCAACTGGACGCCCTGGCGGACGAGCATGTGCTGGTTCGCCCAGCGCCTCCACTCAATGTCGTCGACGGGGAACGTCGAAAGCTTTCTCTGCTCGCTGTTCAGAGCTGCCAGGAACGACTGCGCCGCCTCTCTGACGGGTGCCGTCGAGACGCCGCTTGCCCGGACCGGAAACAGGCCTGGCTCTACCGCGCCTCCCGCGATGATTCCCCGGAAGGGCTCGCTGATCGCCCGACTCTCTACCTCGGCGAACCGCCTCTCTCGGCGTCTCTGAGACTGGCCTTCTTCGACTACGAACCACGTCCCAAGAACCGCTGCGCAGCTGGCGAGTAGCAAGATGCGGGTACGAGCACTCTTCATGGCTCATCCAAGCTACCACGCAGATTGGCCTCGGCGGGTCTCCATCCGGCTAGGGTTGGCATGGACTTGACATCGGGAGAGCGAGGCAGGGTGAAGACTATCCGGGTGCTCCAGACGCCCCAAGGAACGGTGGCCAGCATTGAGCTAAGGCAAGGCCGTTTACTCCATCTCGACCATGCTCGAACCTGGACGACCACGCTTCGTGGGAGCTCTGGCGGACTTGGTGGGCAGGCTGGATGGCGAGCGGGCAGTCAGTGGTGCCCGCCTAAGGTCCCGCCTGGTTCAAGCTCGGGGCTGTAGGCGTCGGGGCACAGCTCTCGTTAGCTGCCAATCGCCACTCTTGCCGATCTGGGGTTCAGGTCCCGATCCTTCAATTGAACAATAAATACATTGCATTCAATGTTTAGAGATACTTTCATAAGTGGACGGATTAGGGTTTCAGACCGAGTCTCGGTTCATTCCATAGGTGCTGATCCCCCTAAGAGTGAGCTGCGACATCGCTGCTTGGACCTGGCTCGACGATCTTTCCATGCGTGCTTGACGACACGTGGTTCAGCCTTGCCGACTGTCAGGCCGCATAGCTCGGAGGCACTAGGGTCTGATGATCAGCACTAACTCGTCTTGCGGGTACAAGGCGGCTCGCAACACACCATGCAGTTCATGTTGGGACTTTGCGGGTCCACGGCTGCAATCCGACTGCTATGGTGAGCCCGTGAGAACCCGTACAGCCTGCACCTTCTTTCTCTGCGCCGCCATGGCGATCGGACAGCAGCTCGGTGTCAGCGAGTTCAAGAACAGCGGATCGTCGGCAGCGCAGGAGGCGTTTCTGCGGGGTGTGCTGCAGCTCCACAGCTTCGAGTACGACGATGCTGCGAGTGCGTTTCTCGAGGCCCAGAAGGCCGATCCAAAGTTCGCTCTGGCGTATTGGGGCGAAGCCATGACAAGCTACCGTCCCGTCTGGGGATACGAGCGGCTCAAGGAAGGGCGTGCCGCCCTGAAGAAGGGTGCCTCCGCGAAGGCAGGCACCGATCGCGAGCAGGCATACCTTGATGCCGTCGGGATCCTCTTCGGGAAGGGTGAGCGCGAGGAGCGCTGGATGCGCTACACCGCTGCAATGGAGAGTATGGCCGAGCGGTATCCAGACGATCTAGAGGCCGCGAGCCTGCATGCTGTCTCACTGTTTGGCACGACCCCTCGGCAGCGCGACCACCCAACGTATATGCGCATCGCGGCCATTGCCGCAGATGTGTTCCGGAAGAACCCGAAGCATCCAGGAGCAGTGCACTATCTGATCCACGCGTTCGACGATCCGATCCACGCTCCTCTCGGACTGCCCTATGCACAGGTGTATGCGGACATCGCTCCAGCGGCGCCGCACGCCCAGCACATGCCGTCGCACATCTTCTTGGCGCTTGGGATGTGGGACGACGTCGTTTCGTCCAACACCGACTCGTGGAACTCGTCAGAGGCGCGCGTGAAGCGTCTGGGCCTAGGCACCGACGACCGCGGCTACCACGCGCTGTGGTGGATGCAGTATGCCTACCTGCAGCAGGGAAACCTCGAGGCTGCGAGGAAGAACCTAGCTGTCATCGAAGCGGATGCCTCCAGGTCGAAGACTAAGCTCGCCCGCGATCACTACGCGTACCTGCGCTCTCACATCCTGGTGGACGGGGAGCGCTGGAAGGATGACCTGAGACTTGTGGACGACGAGGGACTGACTGCACGCGCATGGGGTGCCAATGCTCTGGCTGAAGGCATGCGAGCACTGAAGAACGACGATGTCGCTGGTGCGCGCCAGTGGTCCGAGAAGCTCAACAAGCGTGCCTCCAGCGAAAAGGACAGCCACAGTTCGATCCCGGTCGCAGCTCTGGAACTGGAAGCCCTCGTGCTCATGCAGGACGGCAAGTCCGAAGACGCCCTTGCCAAGCTCCGCGAGGCAGTCGAAATGGAGAAGAGCACGCCATTCGGTTACGGTCCGCCGTTTCCGGTCAAGCCCGCTCACGAACTCCTCGCCGACGCGCTTCTCGAGCTGGGCCGCGCGGAGGAGTCGGTTACCGCCTATCGCGCCGCCCTAGACCGCACGCCGGAACGTGCCTTAGCAGTCAAGGGCTTAAAGGCTGCAATGAAGGCAGCACATTAAGGCTGTCGATTCGATGGGACAGGGGAGCCCGTCGAAGCCGAAGTAGCCAGCGCGAAAGCCCAAAATCCCATTCCAGAGCCAATCGCGACGTATTGCCGACCGCCCATCATGTACGTCATCGGCGATGCTTTCCAAGTCTGGTTCGCTTGGAAATGCCACAGGGGTTCGCCATTGGTGGCGTCCAGCGCGGCGAACGCACCGCTGTCATCGCCGTAGAACACTAGGTCGCCAGCCGTAGACAGTACTCCCGAGTACGTCGTGGAGCCACCTGTCTGGGGATGGTCCCACACGGTCTTGCCAGTCTGGATGTCGAGTGCACGAATGTGCCGGCGGTTCGGTGAGTCGTCCGTGTGGCGAGCCGTTCCGCCAAGCCACGACTGTCCGCGCCTCCAAGGATCGTCGTTCTTCGAGTAGACCATGCACGCCTCGTGCACCATCAGGTAGAACAGCTTCGTCCGGTCGCTGTACGAGGACGCCCACCAGTTCGTCGCTCCGCGGATCGCCGGGCAGACGGCGCTCCCTTCCTCGGTGGGGTCGCTGCCCGGCAGGAGCATGGGACGCCCGTTCGAATCCAGGCCCTCGGCCCAGGTCTGCTTAACAAACGGCTCGCCTAGAAGAAACTCGCCGGTCACGCGGTCGAGGACATAAAAGAACCCGTTGCGGTTGGCCTGCACAAGCAGCTTGCGGGGCACACCCCGGAACTCCTCATCAATGAGCAGCAGCGGCTCTTGGGCATCCCAGTCATGCGTGTCGTGCGGTGTGAACTGAAAGTACCACTTTAGGTTTCCGGTACTAGGTTCCAGTGCCAACACCGAATTCGTGTACAGATTGTCCCCAGGTCGCCGGTCGCCGTTGAGGTCCGGGCATGGGTTTCCGGCCGCCCAGTACAGGGTGTCGATGTCAGGGTCGTAGCTTCCGGTCAGCCAGGTGGCGCCGCATCCCTTCTCCAGCACCTCCGGATCGCCCCACGTCTCGGAACCCGGTTCGCCTGGTGCCGGTATCGTCCAGAAGCGCCACGCGAGCTTCCCCGTCTCTGCGTAATAGGCGTCGAGAAACCCCCGCAGGCCGGTGTCCCCGCCGGAGATGCCCACGATCACCAGGTCATCGACAACCAGCGGCGCTGCAATCGCGCCGTAGTGGTCTCGACTGTCGGCCATCTCGATGTCCCAAACGAGGTCGCCGGTCCAGCGATTGAGCGCGAAGGCGTGGGCGTTGTCGGTGACGCTGAACAGCAGGTCACCTCGGATCGCAACCCCGCGGTTGAGTCCGATGGCCGCATCGCCGACGAGCCCCTCGCTGCGTGGACGCCCGTAGGACCAGATCTGGCGTCCAGTAGCGGCATCTAGGGCAAAGACCTGGTTGACGCCAGTGACGTACATGATCCCGTCCACGACGACGGGAGTGCCCTCGATCATCCGGTGGTCCGGGACGGGGAAGAACCATGCCGGAGCCAGAGCGGACACGTTGCCGCGATGGATCTGGTCGAGCTGGCTGTGGCGGTTGCCTGCGTCGTTGCCGTGATAGGTCGGCCAGTCCGCGCTTGCCCCGTCGTCGGCTCGGGTTGTGCCCCCGTTCTTGTGCCGAAGCAGGTGAATGCGACCGTCCTCGTCCCGCAGCTGGGTGTCGAACCCGCTCTCGTTCAGGACCGTTCCACGAACCACGTCGCCGTCGACGACCCGCAGCTCGACGACCCGCTCCGCTTGTTCTTCGCTCCAGTCTGCCGCGAGAGTCCGAACGTGCTCGGCCAGACTCGCAAGAATGTCCTCTGGCAGATCGAAGGCGGGCATGCCTCTCGCCGGCGCACCCGTACGCAGGAACGCAGCGATCTCGTCGGCTGAGTGCGACCCGCCGTACTCGAGGATGCCCTGCGCTCGGTTGGTCCCCTGTCCGTCACCGCCGTGGCATAGCACGCAGTGGCCAGCGAACAGCTGCTCGCCATCCTGCGATGCAGCTATGCAAAAGGAAGCTGCCGCGATGCCAAGCAGCAGGAGACGGAGCGATGCGGCGGACACGGAGCTGGCGGCAGATCGCGATTATAGAAAAGATCCCCCCCCCCCCTTGATGCCGGTAGCCTCGCTGCCAAACTGATAGGCATGACCGGTCTTGCCGCCATGATGTCCGCGAACCTCGCCCGATCTCTGCTCGTTGCACTGGGACTTGCTGGCGCTCAGGCGTTCGCAGCAATGCCCAACATCGTCTACATGATGGCGGACGACCTTGGAATCGGTGACGTGAAGTGCTATGGCGGTGACCGCTGCCGCACGAACACTCCCGCGATGGACTCGCTGGCGCGCGACGGCATGCTCTTCGAGGACGCGCACTCCGTCGCGTCCGTTTGCGTGCCCTCCAGGATCGCGATCATGACCGGACGCTATGCATGGCGGTTTGCGCCGCCGAAGGAGAGGGGGCCATGGGGGTTCATCACCCCGCAACTGCCGTCTCAAACGTTCACGTTGGGTTCGATGCTGCAGGAAGCTGGCTATCGCACGGCGTATGTTGGCAAGTGGCATCTAGGGACCCTGATGCCTACCACCGACGGTAAGGTCCAAGGGCTTGAGAACGTCGACTACTCCAAGCCGCTCGTGGTGGGCCCGAATGACTACGGCTTCGACCACTCGTTCATCTTGCCGGGCTCACTGGACATGTATCCGTATGTGTTTGTGCGGAACGGGGAGTTCCAGGGCAGCGTCACGGCCCAGAAAGGATGGAGCGCATTCAACCGGGTCGGTCCCGCCGCTGAGGACTTCGAGGACTACTTGGTCCTCGACAGATTCGCCAACGAGGCGGAAGCGTACCTGGAACGCAACGCCGAGTCCGCCAAGAGCGGCAAACCCTTCTTCCTGTACTTCGCCCTGACGTCGCCACACACCCCGACGAGCCCTAGTCCGGCGTTCCAGGGCAAGAGCGAACTCGGCCTCTACGGGGACTTCGTCGAGGAGACCGACGCCACGATGGGCCGAGTGTTGGCTGCCCTCGACCGGCACGGCCTCCGAGAGAACACCCTTGTGATCGCGACGTCCGACCACGGAGCGGCGCTCTACGCCGGGAACGTTCGCAAGGCTACGCCCAACCTGAATCGAGAACTGGAGAAGCTCGGCCACTACTCGAGCGGCATCTATCGCGGATACAAGTTCACCGTGTACGAAGGCGGCCTGCGCGTTCCCTTCGTTGTGCGCTGGCCTGGCACCGTGGAGCCTGGATCCCGATGCGACCGTCTCGTTGGTCTGAACGACATGGCAGCGACCTTTGCTGAGATCACCGGGACCCAGCTGGACATCGCGGAGGCACCGGACTCGTTCTCCATCCTCCCGCTTCTCAGGGATCCATCCTCAGAGGGCCCGGACCGGACCCTCGTCATGCAGTCTCCGCTGGCCTTTGCGGTCCGCGCCGGCCGCTGGAAGCTGGCGCTGACACCTGGCAGCGGATCGCGGGGCGTATGGGGGACGAGGCCCGATCCCGAAGAGGCGTGGGGCAATGCTCTCAACGGGTTTGGTGGCCCACCCACGGGACGCGATCTGCGTAGGGCTCCGTTTGTGCAGGTCTTCGACATGCACGAGGACGCAGTGGAGGATCGGAACGTGGCGGTTGAACGCTCCGACGTAGCAGGCTGGCTGAGTCGTCGGCTGGACGAGGTGATCGCCCGCGGCCGCAGCACCCCAGGTGCTCCGCTCTCCAATGACGTCGAGGTCGTCCGGGTTCACCGCAACGCACAACCCTGGCTGGAGCAGTGGGCGACGGTGCCTTAGCCTCCGGCCGCGTGGGCAGCCGGAAGGGCCGGAGAATCTCCACTCGACGAACTAGGCGGGCACTGGCGACCGCTGCACGACGACCACTCTGTCCTTTCCAGAGAGATCTCGTACGAACGACGGTTGCTTCCATGCCGGGCGTGCAAGTAGCGCCTCAACGCCCTGGCGGAATCCCGCTCCGATTTCGAAGAGCAGCCATCCATCTGGCTTGAGGACACGCGGGACCTCAAGTGCAAGCTCCCGGATGACCTGTAGCCCGTCGGACCCCGCAAAGAGCGCCATCGGGGGCTCTTGTTGCAGTTCGCGCTGCAGGCCGGCCGCATCGCGGGTGGCCACATAGGGTGGATTCGAAACGACCATGTCGAAGGAATTCGACCGGAAAGCGGAGACCAGGTTCGCTTGAATGCAGGCCACGTCCTCGCCGAGCCTCGCAGCGTTCCCTCGCGCCACCGCGATAGCGCCACCGGACTTGTCGCTGGCGACGACACCTGCACGTGGCGCATGACGGGCCAGTGCGATCGCGATGGCCCCCGAGCCCGTACCGACATCGAGGACTCGGTCTCGTTCGCCGAGGCGCTCTAATGCTGCTTCGACCAGGTGCTCCGTCTCGGGGCGGGGAATCAGGACCTCTGGCGTAACTCGCAGCTCCAGTTCGTAGAACTCCTGGACTCCGCGGATGTACTGCATTGGCACGCCATCGCAGCGAGAGCGGATCATCAAGCTGAATGCTTCGATGGCGCGCTGCTCGATGGCCCTGTCGTCGTGCGCAACCAGCCAAGTCTGGCTGCAGTTGAGCGCATCGGCCAAGAGCACTCGGGCCGTGAGCCCTGGCGCGTCGACGGCGCTCGCCCGAAGGGTCTCTCGGGCCTGCAGCAGGGCATCCTGCACCGTCACGAACACGGTGCCCCAATTGACTGATCATCCAGGCCTGCGCTGGCCGTCCAGTTCGCTCCACTGCGAGTTGCATCGGCAGCCGATCCACTGCGACGCTGGGTTTGGATCACGGCAAGATGGCAACCAGCGAAACCGCTAACGGTTCGCGCCGAACTTGGCGCAAACTCGTGGCCAGGTCCCGCGTTCCTGTCTGTGCGCTCCTTGCGGTCGTCGCGTGCGTGCTGGCTCAGCCGAACCATCTCAGCCTGCAGATTGGAGTCCCTGTGTCGCTGGTCGGCCTTGCGATCCGGGCGTGGGCCGCTGGGCATCTCCGCAAGAACCAGTCCTTGGCAGTCTCGGGACCCTTTGCGCATGTACGCAACCCCTTTACTTCGGTAGCCTGCTCGCCGCGGTGGGACTGGCGATCGGCACAGAGCACATCGCCGTGCTGGGATTGGTCCTGCTGGTGTTCCTGCTGTGGTTCCTGCCAGTCATCAGTGAGGAGGAGAGCCACCTGCGCACCATCCTGCCAAAGTTTCGCGAGTACGAGTCTCGAGTGCCGCGGTTCCTTCCAGCGCTGAAGCCCCGCTACCGGTCTTCCACGCGATTCGATCCAGGTCTCTATCTCAAGAACCGCGAGTACATGGCCGCTCTGGCGTGCGGGGCGTTTGTTCTCGTGCTCTGGGTCAAGCTCCGGCTCCTATAGGGTCCGGGCTCCGTCGGAGCGTCAGCCGAGTACCTGATAGGTGACGAACGCGCTGACATAGCCCAGCACCAGCATGTAGGTGAACTGGATCACGGGCCACGTCCAGCCGCCCGTCTCGCGCCGCACGATGGCCACCGTGGACATGCACTGGAGGGCGAACACGAAGTACATCAGCAGTGCTATCGCACTCGCAAAGGAAAGGTCCGACCGCAGGGCGGCCTGCAGATCCGCGGAGTCCTCCGCACCCTCCATTCCGTAGATCGTGCCCAAGGTGCCGACGATCACCTCTCGGGCGGCCATGGATGTGATCAGTCCAATGCCGACCTTCCAGTTCAGCCCAAGCGGCTCGACGACGGGTTCGATGAGCTTTCCGAACGATCCGGCTAGGCTGTCCTCGATCGCAGGAGGCTGTCCGTCGACCATCGGTACGCTGGCCAGAAACCAGAGCACGATCGTGGTGGCCATGATCACCGTCCCCGCACGGCGCAAGAACACCTTCGCCCTGTCATAGAGACGTAGTGACAGCGACCTCCACGACGGCAGCCGGTAGGTCGGCAGCGGCAGCATGAACGGCACGGGCGTACTCTTCAGCACCGACGACTTGAGCACGTACGCGGTGAGGCAAGCCACGAGGAATCCAACCGCGTAGAGGCCGAGCAGTACTGCCGCCCGAGTTCCGAGGAACGGTCCGAGCAGAGGCTGCTCGGGTATGAAGGCAGCGATCAGAAGGGCGTAGACTGGCAAACGGGCAGAGCACGTCGCAAGGGGTGCGATGAAGATCGTCGCGAGGCGGTCCCGCTGATTCTCGATGGTTCGGGCGGCCATGATGGCTGGAACCGCGCATGCGTAGGACGACAGCAGCGGGATGAACGACCGTCCCTCCAGACCCACCGCCCGCATCGAGCGATCTGCGATCGCGGCCGCTCGCGCCAGGTAGCCCGAGTCCTCCAGCACGCCGATGAACAGGAACAGGATCAGGATCTGGGGGAGGAATATGACGACCGAGCCGACGCCAGCCCAGACGCCGTCAACCAGCAGACCTCGGAGCGTCGTGTCGGGGAGCACCGACGCCAGCCACCCGCCGCTCGCCACGACAGCAGCATCGACGGTGTCCATCAGGGGCACCGCAAGCGTGAAGATGCTCTGGAAGACCGCGACAACCACGGCCAGAAACACCAGCGGTCCGGCGATCGGATGCAGGAATACACGGTCTAGTCGACGGCTCCAGAGGGACGGCTCCGGAGGGATGTAGTTTGCGGCCTGTGCAACACCGGTAGCCCACTTCCGCTCGGCCGGGATGTTGTTGAGGACCGGAAGTTCCACCGGTCGGGGGGGTGGGGCCGTGCCCTCTAGGAACTTGAGGACCTCGTCGAAACCGGTGCCAAGCCGGGCACTGACCGCGACGACCGGTGCGCCCACTCGGGCGGAGATCGCTTCGACGTCGACACTGCCGCCGCGGGCCTCCAGATCGTCGCTCATGTTGAGCACCACTAGGGTCGGAACCCCGAAGGCTAGGATTTTCGGCGCAAGTCGGAGCTGCGCCTGCAGATTCGTGGAGTCCAGAAGCAGGATTGATGCCCATGGACTCGGCATGGAGTCGCTCCCGCCCCGCAGCACTTCGAGGCTGATCCGCTCGTCCTCCGATCGAGGATGGACACCTACTATGCCGGGCAGGTCGATGAGGTCGATCGAGCTGCCGTTGGCCAGAGCCAGCGTGCCGACCCGCTTCTCGACTGTGATGCCGGGGTAGTTCGCGACCTTCTGGCGCAGGCCCGTCAGCCGGTTGAAGAATGTTGACTTGCCGACGTTGGGCGGTCCGCAGATGGCGACTATGCGTCTGGTCCGCTTGTCGTCGACCGATGCCGCGGCCACCGCTTCAGGAACCGATGACATCGTCGCCTTCCTTTCCGTCCATGACACTGACGCGGATCCTGGTGGCCGTTCCGCTACGGATCGCCACTTGGTCGTTGTCGACTTGGTAGACACTCAGGTCGCCGAGCGGTACGGATCCCTGGCACGACACCTGTGCGCTAGGAACGAAGCCCAGTTCCATCAGGCGCACGGCATCGCCCTCGTCCATGTCGAGCGACGCGATCGAAGCCGACATCCCGGGCTTCAGGTCGGCCAATACTTGCCGTGGTGGCTCGTTCATTGCGCTAGGCTTCTTCGCCTGACTCTCGCCGCGACAGCCGTTCGGAAAAGCGTGGACCAGCGCCGTGGCCACGGGCGCCGCGCCACCGTTCCAGACGGGCAGGCGGAACGCCTAGGAAGTAACCCGCAACGCAAAGCTGGTGCCTAAGCGTGAGGCTCCAGACGCCCTGCTGACGCCAACGACGGCTGGAAGTCACGGCATCGCCATCCGCGATGGCTATTCCCCCCAGCTTACGCAGCCGTCGGATCAGGTCGAAATCCTCCATCACCGCAAGATCTGAGAATCCACCCACTGCATCGAACACTTCACGTGACACGAAGATCGCCTGGTCACCATAGGGTAGCGACAGGAGACGGCACCGGACGTCAACCATCCATTCGACGAGGCGCATGGTCCATCCCTCGGAGTCCAGCTTGAACCGGAACGCGCCTGCTGACACGCCAGGCAACTGGAGCGTTCGACGGATGAGTCCTTCGAATCCTTCAGGTAGAGCGGTGTCGCAGTGCAGGAACAGCAGAATCGAACCCTTCGCGTGTCGGGCTCCCAGATTCTGCTGACGGCCCCGACTGGCCTCCGTGCTCAGCACGGTTGCGTTCAGCGCCGTTGCTGCGGCCACCGTGTCATCTGCGCTTCCGCCGTCGACGACGATCACCTCCTCGATGTCCGAGCCTTCTAGGTTCTGGAGCGTGCCGCCGATGGTTCCTCCCTCGTTGAGGGCGGGCAGGATGACCGATATCGAATCGACCATGGCGCCCGACTACCGGAACCGCAGGATCGTGCGGAGCTGACGCTTGACTGCGGGTGTTAGACGTGTCCGCTGGTATGCGTCGCCGGTCTTCTTGATCGCCTCGGCCTGTGTGGGATACGGGTGAATCGTGTTGGCGAGCAGGCGCAGTCCTACACCCGCATTCATGGCGGTGGTGATTTCCGAGATCATCTCGCCGGCATGCCGCGCAACGACGGTCGCACCGAGAATCGTGTCGGTCCCGCGCTTGCAATGGATCTTGACGAACCCCTCCGTCTCGCCGTCGAGCACCGCACGGTCCACATGGGACATCTCGGTACGGTACGTGTCGATCGCGATGTTGCGCCGTTCTGCGGCCCCCTCGGAGAGTCCGACATGCGCAAGCTCGGGATCCGAGTACGTGCACCACGGCACGTTGAGTGACGTGACCTTGGACCGCCTGAAGAACAGCGCGTTGCCGATCACGATCCGCGCCATCGCGTCCGCCATGTGGGTGAACTTGTACTCGGAGCCCACGTCGCCCGCGGCATAGATGTGGCGGTTCGTGGTCCGTAGCCGCTCGTTCACCGAAATCCCTGTCCGCCCGAACTCTACGCCTGCGGCCTCAAGGCCTAGGTTGCTGGTGTTGGGCACTCTGCCCGCAGCGACTAGGATCTGATCCACGCGTATCTCGGACTCCCACCCATCGCCTGTCGACTGGAGTCCAATCACGGTCTCGTCGTCCTCGGTTCGGACTTCGCTAGCGAGCGTGCCTCCGTGGATCGCTACGCCGTCCCGCTTCAGGCTCTCGGAGACGACGTCCGCTCCGTCCCGGTCCTCTCGGATCAGGATGCTTGGTGTGGCTTCCAGAAGGACGACCTCCGAGCCGAACCGCGCAAAGGCCTGCGCCATCTCGACGCCGATGGGGCCCCCTCCGATCACCGCAAGCCTTCTCGGTAGCTCCGTGAGGGAGAACACAGTCTCGTTGGTCAAGGGACTGGCCTCGCGCAGGCCGGGCACCGGAGGGATGAATGCGTGGGTTCCGGTAGCAATGCAAGCCTTGCTGAACTCCAACGTCGCCTCGCCAACCCGCACAGTCCTCGGTCCGCTGAACGAGGCCTGCCCAAGGTAGACGTCGACCCCAAGATCACAAAAGCGCTGAGCCGAGTCGTGGGCGCTGATACCAGCCCGCAGCCGACGCATTCGCTCCATGACCCGCGGGAAGTCGACGCTTGTCGCGCCGCCAGCAACGCGTACGCCGAACTGACCTGCAGATCGGACCTCTGCAGCTGCATGGGCGGCACGGATGAGGGCTTTGGAAGGAACGCAGCCGGAGTTGAGGCAGTCGCCGCCCATCAGATTGCGCTCGATGAGTGCCACGCGGGCACCCAGTCCCGCGGCACCGATGGCGGTGACCAGCCCGGCGGTGCCAGCTCCGATCACGACCATGTGGTAGCGGCCTCTGGGCTCCGGGTTCACCCAGTTCGATGGGTGAACGTTGCTGACGAGAAGTCGATTGTGCTCGTCGGCTGGCTGGGCCTGCGGAATGGACTCGATGGGGATCGGCACGAGGTCTACCTCAGGTTCGCTTCGGGTCGGGGCGGAAGGCTGTGCATCCCGCCGGTCGAGCCCAAAACGGCCCGGCGAGAGGAGTCGTTGTCGTACAGGCTCGACTCGGTCGGCAGCAATGCGTCTCGAACAGCGTCACTCCGCGCATACGCGTAGAGGCCCGCGCCTAGGCAAGCCAGCCCTATGGCCAGCAGCGCAAATGCCCGTGCGGGTTTAGGCTGCGCTGGTGGCGATTCGTCCTGCTTCTCCGTGTCGAGGTTCTCGTCGGGTGCGTGCTTGGAGATCGCGTTTGCGGCGATTCGGGCGATCACGATCGTGACAACAGCCGTAGCAAGTAGCCCGATGCCATTCAGGGCGAGCTTCAGCACGTCCGTATTTGCGCCGCCGACAACGGCAGCGGCTTCGCCGCCCGCGTACCCGAGGTACACGTACAGGAACGTTCCAGGCACGATGAAGACAGCACTGGCGAGCCAGCACGGCAGGAATCCGATTGCAGTGACGCCGAATAGATAGTTCTGCAGATTGAACGGGAAGACAGGTGAGAGGCGCATCAGCGCAACGATCTTCCAACCCTGGTCGCCGATGGCACGATCAATGGCCGCGAACCGCGGTCGCGTAGTCGCCATCGCCTCGACCTTGGCACGTGCAGCGTACCGGGCGATCAGAAACGAGAGGGCAATGGCGATGACCGCTCCGAGCCAGACCGTTGCGGTTCCTAGCCACACACCGAATAGCAGGCCCGCCGCCAGCGACAGGGCTGAACCCGGGATAAACAGCGTCGCAGCGAGGCCATAGACCAAGGCGTATACAAGTGGCGCCCAGAATCCCAGCCCCGCAATCCAGGCTCGAAGCGCCTCCATCAAGCCGTCAATGGGCAAGGAAGCGAGCAGCAACCCGAACGCGCCGATGAACGCGATGGCAGTTGCCACCCTTGCTACGACGATCATGAGGATCCACGCGGGTCGAGGCGATCCCAACAAGCGTCAAACGCCCATGCGATGATCCGCACCGCATCGACGGCGCTTGGACTCTCGCACTTCTTCTTGGCCGTTGCCGCGGACTCCATCAGCCTCGCCGTTGGGGCCTCAAGAGGGCCAGCGCCGTGGCCCCGCAATCGATGAGGATCGTTTCAGCCGTGATGGCCGTGGCGTCCGCGGCCAAGAAGAGCACCGTCGATGCAACCTCTTCGATGGAGGCGATCCGCTTCAGCGGCGAGACCACTTCCCCTGTGTCAAACGCCTCTTGAGGCCATCCCGCGAAGCGCGTCCGCACGAGGCCTGGCGCGATCGCGTTGACACGAATGTCGGGGGCAAGGGCCCGGGCGAGGGACTTCGTCATGTTCACCATGGCGGCCTTGGAGGCCGAGTAGACGATCGAACTCCCAGCCGCCGAGTAGGCGGAGGCCGAAGCGTTGTTGACGATGGACCCGCCGCCGTTGCGACGCATGAGCGGCACTGCGGCGCGTATGCAGTAGAAGGCGCCTCGCAGGTTCGTGTTGAGCGTGCGATCCCAGATCTCGTCGGTTAGATCGTCGAGCTTCCAGTGGGGCGTCACCTTGCTCCAGCCGGCGTTGTTGATGAGAACGTCCAGACGGCCCCACCGTTCCTCGACGCTGTTGACCATTGCCTGCACGGAGGCACTGTTCTGCACGTCCGCCGCCTCCGCGATCGCCTCGCCACCTGCGTTCCTGATGTCCGCGGCGACTTCTTCGGCAGCTTCGGCAGAGGCGCGGTAGTTGACATGCACTTTGGCGCCCTCGGCCGCCAGAGCCTGACAAATTCCGCGACCCATGCCGGTCCCGCCGCCCGTCACGATCGCCACTTTGCCTTGCAGTTTCACGTGTGCCGCCCGCCAGAACTGACCAGTGTATATGCCGCGAACTCCGCGCCAGGAGTGTTTGCCTGCGCGTGGACAATGGGATTCTGAATGCCCGCTCCATGAGCGGATAATTGGTTGGCAAGAGAATCGGACGATGGCAAGGACTCAAGCATCCACCGGCACCCCGTTCAACCTCGCGAGACCGAGTTGGATGATTCACGTGGTTCTGACAGCCTTCGCCCTCGCGATCGTCCCGGCCGCGGCCGCGCAGGGAGCATGCCCTTGGTGTGATCCAGACGATGTCGTCGAGCCGTTTGACCTGACCGGCGTCGTTGACGTTCATGTCCACAGCGCCCCGGACAGCGGGTTGCGTTCCATCGACGCTCTTGAGATAGCGCGCATCGCACGTGACCGCGGTGTACGGGCACTGCTTCTCAAGAACCACTTCGTGACCACATCTGGTCTGGCCTATGCCGTGGAGCGGGCCGTGCCTGGCATCGAGATCGTGGGTGGCATCACGCTCAATTCGAGCTTCGGCATCAACCCGATCGCAGTGGACCACATGGCCCGGACCACCGGAGGGCACGGTCGGGTTGTCTGGATGCCAACGTTCGACTCGGAGCACTACCACCGCGTCTTCGCGCCAAATCCGAACCACGTTTCCGTGTCCAAGGATGGAGCGCTGTTGTCCTCAGTGTTGGAAGTGCTGGACAAGATCGCCGAGCACGACCTCGTCTTGGCGACTGGTCATTCCTCTCCTAGTGAGTCCTTGCTCCTCATCAAGGCGGCCCGTGAGCGAGGTGTCAACCGCATCATCGTCACGCACCCGCTGCCGCCTCCGGTCGGCATGTCAGTCGAGCTGCAGAAGCAGGCGGCCACGATGGGTGCCATGCTCGAGTACCCAGTCGGCACGGCGCTGGAGTCGAACCCGAGCTGGGACCTCCCCGAAGACGAGAAGCTAGAGGCATACGTCGAGGCTATCCGCGCCGTGGGACCGGAGCATGTCGTGATCTCGAGCGATCTTGGGCAGTCCATGAACCCAATCCACACCGACGGTATGGCGATTTTCCTTGGTCGACTTGTCGCTGCGGGCTTCACGAAGGACGAAGTCGACCGAATGGCCAAGCAAAACCCCGCGACGCTGCTTGGTCTTTGAGTGCGGATGTTCACCACGGACAGCCGGGGTGTGCTCCGAGTCGCGCGCTGGGAGTCAATCCCGTGGCTGGTGCACGGGTTCTCGACGCGTCGGACCGGGGACTTCGTCAATTGGCCAAGCGACGATCAGATCGGGCGATCCTTCGGCACCACGGGCTTTGGGCTTGCCGGTCTTCGGCAGATTCACTCCCAGTCAGTCGTGAGCGCGGACCATGCATGGGGAGACGCCAGGCCCGAGGCGGATGCCTCGGTCACTGACCGTTCTGGCGTTCTGGTAGGTGTCCGCACGGCCGACTGCGTGCCCATCCTTCTCGTGGACGCGGACCGGCGGGCTGTTGCCGCCGTGCATGCCGGGTGGCGGGGTGCCGCATCAGGTGTCCTGACTGCCGCGGTCCGAGCCATGGAGACGGAATACGGATGTGCTGGCGGCAGCATCGATGCGGCGATCGGACCGGCCATTCGAGCATGTTGCTTCGAAGTCGGCGAGGAAGTGGCTGAGCAGTTCGACGAACGACATGTGGATCGGTCTCGAAAGCGCCCTCACGTCGACTTGGCGAGCGTCCTCCGGGCCGAGATTCATGCAGTCGGTATCAGGACGCTTACGGATTTCGGCGCCTGCACGCAATGCGATACGGACAAGTTCTATTCGCATCGCGGCGAGCACGGTCAAGCTGGCCGCATGCTGGCGGTGGTTGGCATACGAGAGGAGCATCGGAGTTGAAGCCCGATTCGACCGGCGTCGGTGGGTATGGCAAGATCCTGATCCACGCTGCGGAGATTCAGAAGCGCGTCGGCGAACTTGCGGCAGCCATTGATCGTGACCACCGACGTGGCGGTGTGCGCTTCCTAGTGACCTTGAAGGGGGCCTGGGTGTTCGCTGCGGACCTGGTGCGAGCGATCCGCACCGAGGTTCGCGTCGATTTCGTTCACGCCTCGAGCTACGGCGACGGCACCGAGAGTTCCGGTCACGTGCGCATCGTGGCGCCCGCCGAACTGGACCTGGAAGGTGCGCACATCGTCCTTGTCGAAGAACTCGTGGATACGGGCCGCACCATTCGCACCTTGCTGGACCACTGCCGCGCGTCAGGCGCCGCATCGATTCGCGTCGCCGCACTGCTGAACAAGCCAGCCCGGCGGGTCGTCGAAGTCCCAATCGACTACATCGGGTTCGACATTCCGGACGAGTTCGTGATCGGGTACGGCATGGACTGGGCAGGCGACTTCCGGCACCTGCCAGACATCCGCGTACTGCGGACGCCGCCGGCGAACTGAGCGCAGGGCGCCTGCCCGTTGCCGGCACACCTAGCTTCGTTGGTCCGCCATCGATTCCCTTGTGAACCCGGAGAAAGCGATGGATCACGAGTTACGTGGGTCGGAGTGCCTGAACTATAATCCGTACTGGGTTTATCGATGCTAACCATTCCGAACCGTCATCTCGCTCGATTCTGCGATGGCTCCTCCCGTAGGGAGTTCATGAAGGTCGGCTCACTGGGTCTCTTTGGGCTGACGCTACAGGACGTTCTGCGCATGCAGGACCAGGCGAAGGCTGCCGAGGGGCCGAGCAGATACGCCGGATCCACGGGTTACGGCTCCGCCAAGTCGGTGATCGTGCTCTTCCTGCAGGGAGGACCGTCCCACATCGACATCTGGGACCCGAAGCCGGATGCGCCCTCGAACGTGCGCGGCGAGTTCAAGTCCATCAAGTCCAAGGTGCCCGGCATTCACCTCAGCGAGACGATGCCAATGCTCGCCGACGCGGTCGACAAGTGCACGCTGATCCGCTCCATGAGCTACACGCCCGCCGGTTTGTTCAACCACACCGCTGCGATCTACCAGATGCTCACCGGCTACGAACCCACCGAGGTTTCGCCCTCTGGTCAGCTCGAGCCGCCATCGCCGAACGACTACCCCACGGCGGGATCCTGGATCACGAAGTTCCGTCCGCCGAACGAGCCCGTGCTGCCGTTCGTCGAACTGCCCCGACCCCTGCAGGAGTCAAGCGTCATTGGCAAGGGCGGTGCCGCTGGCTTCATCGGCAAGGCGTTTGATCCCTACCGGCTCTACCAGGACCCGAACCAGTCCATTCAGCTCGATGATCTGGAACTGCGCAAGGAAGTGCCTGCGGATCGTCTCAAGAGCCGATTCGAGCTGCTGCGCGGCATCAACGACTCCATGCCCGCCCTGGAAAAGGCCGTTGACAGCTATGCGCTCGATCGGTACTACCAGAACGCATTCGACCTCGTGCTTTCCGGCAAGGCTCGCAACGCCTTCGATCTGTCCATGGAGTCCGACGACATGCGGGATCGCTATGGACGGTTCACATTCGGTCAGGGCGCCCTCATGGCCAGGCGCCTGGTGCAGGCAGGTACGCGGATGGTTCAGCTCAACTGGCCGTCCGTGGCAAACGGCGATCCCGAGACCACAGCGTGGGACACGCACGCAGCGAACTTCGGTCCGCTCCGCGAACTGCACTGTCCGAAGCTCGACCGAACCCTGTCAACGCTACTCACCGACATGCAGCAGAAGGAGCTCCTCGACGACACGCTCGTGGTCGCGGTTGGCGAGTTCGGTCGCTCGCCCCGCTTGGGCGTTTCGACCTCCGGAAACACAAACTCACCGGACGGGCGTGACCACTGGCCGTACTGCTACACGGCGATGGTCGCCGGCGCCGGCATCCCCGGTGGACGCCTGTATGGTGAGTCGGACGCGACGGCTTCCTCTCCGAAGGAGAAGCCAGTGCACCCGAATGACCTTCTGGCGACGATCTACTATGCGCTCGGGATCGACCCGAACCAGGAGATCCTGAACCATCTGAGCCAACCTCGGGATCTGGTCAAGGGCAAGCCCTTGATGGATCTCTGGATCGGCTAAGTCTGCGCCACGCCCAACGAACGAGGGCACGGCGGAAGGGTCTTGGTTCTAGTTCCCGGACCAGACGGGTTCCCGCTTTTCCAGGAAGGCGCAAATGCCCTCTTGGGCGTCAGAGGCGAGCGCGTTCATGGTCATGACTTCCTTCGTGTAGTCATAGGCCTTGGGCTGGTCCAGATCAATCTGGGCGTAGAAGGCTTGCTTGCCCAACGCGACAGTCAGGCTGCTCGCTTGAGCTATGTCCTTGGCTAGGGCGTTTGTGGCAGCCTCGATCTCGTCGTGCGGCACGACCCGATTGACGAGGCCCCAATCTGCGGCGGTTGCGGCATCGATGCGCTTCCCGGTAAGCAGCATCTCCAATGCACGCTTGCGCCCAATGGACCGTGTCACCGCGACCATCGGAGTGCTGCAGAAGAGACCGATCTTGACACCAGGAGTGGCGAACTGAGACCGCTCGGAGGCCAACACCAAGTCGCACGTGGCAACGAGCTGGCATCCGGCCGCCGTGGCCAGGCCGTCGACCTGAGCAATGACTGGCTGAGGGATCGCTTGGATCGCACCCATCATCTCCGTGCACTGGTCGAAGACACGCCGGTAGGACCGGAGATCGCCTCCCGTCATCTCCCGGAGATCGTGACCGGACGAGAACACGGGTCCCTGGGCGGAAATGATTACGGCATCAACGCTCGAGTCCTCGCCTATGGCCTGGATGGCAGCTGTGATCTCCTTCATCGCCCTTAGCGACAGCGTGTTGCGTCGCTTCGGATTCGTCAGCACAAGCCGAGCGATGCCGTCCGTCCGCCGCACCTGCAGGGTGTCCGTGGTCATGGTGGGGTCAGCATAGCAAGGGGTCTGACGGCCACTGCCGCCGCTTGGCCGGCTCACTGGCTGCCGTCCGAAAGTTCAGGGCTACGGCAGCTCCGGATGCCGCCAAGCGGCTTGCCATCCACCACTTCCAGGGTTTCCACGAATCTTGGCTCAAGCCGCGAGTCGGGTATAGTCTGTGGAATCCATGCATCCCATCTTGATTCTGCTGATCTCGATGGCGGTGGTCTTTCTCCTGATCATCCGGTGGAAGATCAACGCATTCGTCGCGCTCATCTTGTCGGCCATCCTGATTGGTCTGCTTTCCCCCAATGTTGCGGTCGACGAGATCATGGGCGCCGTCACGGACTCCTTCGGGGGCCTTGTAGGTCGCATCGGCGTGGCGATCGCGATGGCCGCTGTGATTGGTCAGTGTCTGATGGAGAGCGGCGCGGCGGAGAAGATCACCAGGCGCTTTGTGGCTTGGCTGGGCGAGAGGTACTCGTCGTTCTCCATGGTCATCAGTGGCTACATCCTTTCGATTCCGGTCTTCCACGACACCGTCTTCTATCTGCTGGTGCCGCTGGCGCGCTCGATGAGCATGCGTGTCGGAGGACGGAACTACTTGCTCTACACCCTGGCCATCGGGGCCGGCGGCGTAACGACTCACATCTTCGTCCCTCCTACGCCCGGTCCACTTGCGATGGCGGAGACGCTGGGCATCGACCTTGGCATCGTGATCATCGTCGGCCTCATCGTTGCGGTGCCATCAGCCCTCGCCTGCTGGGCGTACGCCTACTGGATCGACAAGAAGCTGAATATCAGCATTCGGGAAGCACCCGGGCTGACCCTCAAGGAACTCGAGGAAGTCGCGCATCGCCCCGAGTCGGAGTTGCCGGCGTTCATTCCCTCTCTGCTTCCCATTGCTCTGCCGGTGCTCCTGATCACGGCCAATACGGTGTCGAACACGTTCTTCCCGGGCACGATGCTCAGCGATGTCACGGCATTCCTGGGCAATGCCAACTTCGCCCTGATCCTCTCGGCCTGCGCAGCTCTCTGGCTGCTGGCCTCGCACAAGGGTCTGACGCTGGTCCAGCTCGCGAAGCCGGTCGAGGAAGCCATCAAGAGCGGTGGACTGATCATCCTGATCACCGCGGCTGGTGGAGCATTCGGCCGGATGCTGGTAAAGGCCGACGTGGGCACCGTGATCGGCGGTTTCGCCCAGGACGTCGGGATGTCGCTTCTGCTGCTTGGGTTCGGCGTGTCGATGCTGTTCCGCATCGCGCAAGGCTCAGCGACGACGGCCATGATCACGACCTCCGAGATCCTCGCGCCGATTATTCTCGCGAGTCCTCCTGGCTATCACGCGGTGTACATCCTGACAGCGATTGGATCCGGTTCGATCGTTGGAGGGTGGATGAACGACTCAGGGTTCTGGGTCTTCAAGACCATGACGGGCCTGACCGAAGTCGAGGCTCTCAAGACCAAGACGGTTTCGCTGTTCGCCCTCGGCGGTGCTGGCATCGCCGCCTCGTACTTGGGGGCCACCCTGTTCCCCCTAGTGTGAACCTTAAGGCGGCTCTGAACCGCTCTGGCTAACGCCCTGGGGCCTCCTTGGCATGCTCGTACAGCAGCTCTCCCTGCTCGTTGAAGAATCGGAACTCGAGGCGTGCCCTATCGCCACTCGGCACCACAGAGATCAGAAGGAACCCGCCACTCGCCTCTGGCGAGTGAAACGGCTGCCGGATCTTGCCTTCGGGGTCCGTAGTGTTCGCATCTCCGGGAAAGCTGCCGATGATCGAGTTGGCGTCCACGAGGGCTCCCGACGAAAACTCCTCATAGCCGTCGGGACGAATCGAGCGGTACTGCCAGTGGCGGTCCCCGCAGGCGATGAAGAACTCGTCACTTCCGATGTCGTTCGCAGCCAGCCACGCGAAGAACTCGTCGCCCTCGTGGCGGTAACCGTTCAAGTTCGTGTGGTTGTCGCGCTTCGAGCCGCTGTCAGGGCCGATCATCGGCGTTGAAGAAATGAGCAGCTTGAACGTGGCGTCGCTGGCCTTCAGGGTTGTCTTTAGCCACTCCTTCTGTTCCGCACCCCAAATCGTCTTGTCTGGGCCGTCGGGCTGGTCCAGTGGGCTGCGGTAGTCGCGACCCTCCACGAACCAGACCTGCAGATCCCTGCTGACACGGTGCGTTCGGTAGGTCACAGGGTCGCGCTCGTCCGGATCCACGACCGGCAGTTGCTCCTGGAACACTGCGATGCCCAGCTCGTGCGAGGGCAGGAAGCCGGACCCGGATTCGCCCTCGTGGATGTTGGTGCGCGGATAGTACGCAAGCTGTTTGGGAGCACGGATTCGCACGGCGTTCACTGCGTCAGAGTCGTCGAACCTGTGGTCGTGGTCGTCCTTCATCCAGTACGTCGCAGTGGCACGGAAGAGGTCGAGGAATCGTGGCTGGGAGTACTGCTCGTGGTGCTTCTTGCGCATCTCGTGGCGCGTCTGCGCACGGCCACGATGGCCCGGATGGTCGTAGTACACGTTGTCACCGGTACCTACGAAAAAGTCCGCCTTCTGCTTGGCGATCTGCGCCAGTGCCGGATAGCCGAGGTGCTTGTCGGGACCGTCGTACGGGACTCCGCCGGGCCTGCCCGTGTAGTGGAAGAACGAATAGTTCATCCCGGTCACGACCGCGAAGCTATACGCTCCCGCCATGTCCTCGCCAGCGAGCGTGCGGAACGTGGCAGGGTCTGAGGTGCGCTGGCGATCCTTGCGAGGCCCGAAATGGAGGCGGTAGTGGTATCGGGTCGCCCGCTGCAGCCCGACGAGCTTCTGTTTGACGATGAAGTCCCCGTACGGTGACGCCTCGAGCCACCCGCTTAGGCGCGAGTTCGAGAATTCCTCGTTGTCGGCGATTTCGAAGCGGGCCCAGCCATCCGCACCGCGCACCCCCTCCCAGCGGGGATCTTGATGGGGACTGGAGGAGGCGAGCCGGGACTGCAGGATGACCGAAGTCTCCCCGACCTCGCCCGCCATGATTCCCTGTCGCAGATTGATCGGGAAGTCCGGCTCTTGGGCGTGGCCGTAGGAAGCCAGCACGGCCGCGACCACCAGCGCGGATCGAAATCGATGCCAGTGGCCTCCCGCTCGCTGTCGCACGCGATCGATCGAAAGTTGGCTCACAGTCTTCGCCCTCCAGCCTCTGCTTCGTTCCACCCGGATCAGGACTCCTCTTCCAAGAGGTCGACTCGCTTCTTCAGCTTGCGGACGGCACGGTCCAGGCCGGGCAGTCGATTGAAGACTGCCGTCGACCTCAGCCAGGTACGGTTGTCGAAGGCTGGCGAGCCCGACATCCTTGATCCGTCCGGGACATCGCCGCCCACGCCGGACTGGGCGGTCACCACCACCTGATTGCCGATGTGCAGGTGGTTGATGATGCCGACCTGGCCAGCCAGGATGCACTCCGATCCAAGGCTCGTACTACCGGCGATCCCGACTTGGGCGCAAAGGATTGAGTTCGATCCGATCTTGACCGCATGACCGATCTGCACGAGGTTGTCGATGATTGTGCCGTGGCAGATCCGAGTCTCGCCGACCGCCGCTCGGTCGATGCAGGATCCCGCTTGAATCTCGACATCGTCTTCGATCACGACCCGCCCGGCCTGAACGATCTTCTTGTGCGAGCCGTCGTTTCGCCGTGCGAAACCAAACCCGTCCGAGCCGACCGTCACGCGCTGATGAAGGACGACGCGGTCGCCGATCTGTGTGTCGTGGCAGACCGTCACGCCGGTGTGTGCGACGAAGTCGTCGCCGATCTGGCTGTCGCGCTCGACGACCACTTGCGGATGCAGTTCGGCGCGGTCGCCAACCACGACGCCGTCCTCAACGACTACATACGGTCCTATCGACGCGTCCGCGCCGATCTGCGCCGAGTCACTGATCACCGCAGTCGCATGGATGCCCGTCGCAGGACGCTTTCTGGGGTGGAACATCTCGAGCGCACGGGCGAAATCCAGGTAGGGGTTGGATGACACGAGCACGGCGATCTCGGCACCTGCTGGCCGTCTCTCGGCAAGCAGGGCTGCAGCGTGCGTCTCGTGCACCAGGCGTTCGTAGCGGGGATTCGAGAGGAACGTCAGGTGGTTTGGACCAGCGTCCTCCAGGCCTCTGACACCGCTGATCTCAATGCTTGGATCGCCGCTCAGCTTGCAGCCGAGGGCGGATGCGATTTCGCCGAGAGTCATGCGACGAACAAGTCCCAGTAACGGACAAGAATAGCGTTGCCTGCCAGCAGCGATCCGTAGGCGGCGACCGACAGATAGCTGCCGAGGGGCAGGGGACTGCGCCAGCTCTTGCCCCGCAGCATGACTCCTGCGACGCCACCCACCATCGCTAGCAGGCATCCAATCAGGACAACGAGAACACTCTCGGCTGTGCCTAGGAACGCGGCGATCATCGCAGCCAGCTTGACGTCGCCGAATCCAAGGCCTTCGATGCCGCGCAGTCGGAAGAACGCTTCGCTGATCGTCAGCAAGGTGCCCCCGAAGAGCACGGCACCGAGGATGGATTCAGTCAGCGAGACGACCCACTGCTCGGGATGGATGCCGGCTAAGAAGTACAGAACCGTGGCAAGTCCTGGTTGCAGAGGCACGAGCACACTGAACCCGATGCCTATGGCCAGCCCACCGATGGTGACCTGATCCGGCAGCAGGAAGTGCTCCAGGTCGGTGAAGAAGAGCACGATCAGCATCGACGCGAAGATTGCGTTCTTGTAGGTCGCGGCGTTCAGCCCGCCACTGGCAACAAGAGTTGCGAACGTGACTCCCGTTAGGAGTTCGACGAACGGGTACCGCAGCGAGATTGGGGTGCCGCAGGTCCTGCATCTGCCACGCAGGAGCGCGAAGCTCAGCAGGGGAATGTTGTCGTACCAGGCGATCTTCGTATCGCAGTGCGTGCAGCGGGAACGGGGGGCGACCACGGACTCACCCGTCGGCCAGCGGTGAATGCAGACGTTGAGAAAGCTCCCAACAAGCAGTCCGAACGCGTAGGCCGCTGTGACCACTGCCCTTACCTCGTTCCCGACGGCTCCCGTCCGGCGAGCACATGCTCGTACAGCATCAATGTCCGCTTGGCGACGCTGTCGATTCCAAACTCCATGGAAGCCCTCTTTCGGGCCGCTTCGCCCATCCGGGATCGCAGCAACGGGTCGTCTCGCAGACGGACTAGGGCGTCTGCGATTGCCTCGGGATCATTGTCAACCAGCAGACCAGTCTTGCCCTCGTCCACTGCCTCAGGAATCCCCCCAACCCTGCTTGCGACCGTCGCCAGCCCGAAGGTCATCGCCAGCAGGATCGCGGAGCCAAACCCCTCCGATCTGGACAGATAGAGAAAGACATCCGCCGACCGAAGGTCGTGCTGGAGTTGGGCTGAAAAGGCTAGATCGACCCCAGCCAGCTTGCACGCCGAGACTGCCAGATCCCGACCCTTGAGCGGATCGCTGAGGTTTGGAGCCATGGCGCGGAACACTCCGCTGTCCGCGACGCGAGGTCGCGCAGATGCGTCCGCAGGAAGTGGCGGTGCGGCATCGGGGATGACCGAGATCCGTTCGCGAGACACGTCGGCGTCCACCAGCACAGACGCCACGTGTTGGGACACGGCGATGAAGTGGGCTGGCTGGCTGTACTTCCAACGGGAGGGGAAGCTCGATCGGGGCGGGAACGCCACCCGCCTCGAGACCACCACTGGTTTCCTTCTGCCGTGGAGCAGTGCCAATGTGTGTGCCCGTGCGTCATGCGCATGGATCAGGTCACATGTCCGGGCGTGACGGCGAACCCCCAGCGCTGACGCTTCGTGACTGGTGCGCGACCCTCGGAGGGCCGGGCCGCCTAGGAGCGTCTGATCGCAGCCCAGGTTCGCGAGGGCGTCGTAGAGCATCTGAGCCTGATACTGGCCGCCCCGCATCTCCCGGCCTGTATCGAGGTGCAGGATGCGCATCGGCTATGCCTTGGCCAGCTTGCGGGCCTTTGAGTACTTCAAGTATCCGTACCGCGATGCCATCCAGGCGATGGCGAGACCCTGCGCACCGTCGAGGAATCCCAGCTGCAGCGCGTAGGCCTTGAAGAACGTGAACGGTGGCGTCAACAGAACCCGCCAAAGGGGTGCGCTCCGTCCGAGCGCCCGGATCTCTTCCGCGGCGAGGTCCGTGTAGCGATCCACGCGTTCCCGGTGCTCGATGAGCGTGTCACAGGTGTGGTGCAGGAGGTCGCCGTCCAGCTCCTCCACTGGCCCCGATGTCGTGACCGATTCGTGAACGTAGTCTCCCATCCACTTGGCCCGGTCGCGCCGGTAGAGACGCACCTTGCGGTCGGGATACCAGCCTGAGTGGCGGATCCAGCGGCCGCAATAGTGCGCCATGCGCGGGAACGAGTAGCCCGCGCATGCGGATTCTCCATCGCCTAGGCGCTGGATGCTTGCCGCTAGGTCAGCCCCCACCTCCTCGTCGCCATCGATCGAGAGGATCCAGTCGTTCGCCGCCGCCGAGGCCGCGAAATTCTTCTGGGCTGCGTACCCTGGCCATGCCCGCCGGATCACTCTGGCACCCAGTTCTTCTGCGATCTCCACGGTGCGGTCCGTCGAGCCGGAGTCGATCAGCAGGACTTCGTCGCAGAACGCCACCGAACGGATGGCACGTGCGATCTTGGCTTCTTCGTCCAGAGCGATGATCGTTGCCGAGACTCGCACTGTCCATGCGTCGACGCTAGTGGACGTAATGTCCGTTCCGGACGACACCCGGAAGCGACTTGGTCATCAGATCGGTGGCCTCGCCCACGATCCGGTCGAACAGCTCCTGAACGGTCGGCACGTCACGAATAAGGCCAATCACTTGGCCGCTCGAGAAGACGCCTTGGCTCATGTCGCCCGTCTCGATCATCTTGCGGCCCTCTAGGCCAGACATGAACTGCTTGATGTCTTGGATGGTGGCGTCACCGCGAGCCTCGATCTCCAGTACCTTGTTGGCGTTGTCGTTGGCAAGATAGCGCGCTGTGTTGCGCAGCGACCGCATCAGCAGCCGGGTGTCGCGCTCCGACGCGCCGACAAGAGCCTGCTTCACCCGGTCATGGATCGGGCACTCTGCCACCGCAACGAAACGCGTGCCCATGTTCATGCCCTCCGCGCCCAGCGCTAGCGACGCGACGAGGCCGCGACCGTCACCGAATCCGCCTGACGACACGACGGGGATGTCGAGGGCGTCGGATGCGAGCGGAATTAGGATCAGCGACGTGACATCGTCCTCGCCCGGATGTCCGGCGCACTCGAAGCCATCGATGCTCACTGCTGCACAACCGATCTTCTGGGCCTTGATGGCGTGCCGCACCGACGTGCACTTGTGAATCACCTTGATTCCGGCTTCGGTCAGCATCGGCATGAACGCCTCGGGGTTGCGACCCGCGGTCTCGATGAACTTCACGTCCTCGTCGATGCAGACCTGCACGTAGGCTGGGAAGTCCGGTGGTCGCAGCGAAGGCAGGAACGTCAGGTTGATGCCGAACGGCTTCGAGGTCAGGCGCCGGACCTTGCGAATCTCGTCACGCAGCTTCTCCGGCGTGTCGTGTGTAAGTGCGGTCATGAATCCAATACCGCCTGCTTCCGCCACGGCTGCGGCCAGTTCCGCCCGCGCCAGCCACATCAGCCCGCCTTGGATGATGGGATACTCAATCCCGAACATTTCTGTGATTCTTGTTTTGAACATGTTCCTGTGGCTCATCGCGCCACTGTTGATTCAAGTTACACGAGCCGCACGCCCGGAGGGAACCTCCGCGCTTTCTCCGCTGATTCGCGTCCTTGGGTGCGCGGCCTACGACTGTCGCACCCGGCAGGTGCCTCTGGACCCGCCAAGGGCCTGACGGTTCTTCGCCACTTGCTCGTAGGCCCAGTCCAGCATGTAGCTCGGTAGATGGCGGAACAGGGCCAGCGCCCTCCAAGGCCAGCCCATCCTGCTGCAAATGAAGAGTACTGCCGCCGACTTGGACAGCGGGACGGCCTGATCCGACGTTGTTCCTGGCCAAACAAGCATCGAGTCGCATGCTGTTGCATCAGGGGGCAGTCCCGTCAGCAGCGCCTCTGCCGAGTCGCTCTCGAACGGAACGAATTCGAACGCTTCGCACGAGTCCTGTGACCGAACGAATGCCACGGCTCGACAGCAGAGCGGGCATGTGCCGTCGTAAGCGATCAGGTGCTGCCGTTCAGCCACGGATGCAATGCCATCGAGGGGTCGGCGATCTGGTCGAGGCTCGTGTACCAGTAGCGCTGCCAGCCGTCCTTCGGCAGACCCATGAACATCATCAGGTTTAGCGGATAGGTTCCGGCCGAGTCCGACCACCTGCGAATGTCGTCCCGGAAGAGGAACGTCGGCTTGTTCCACGCAATGGCCATGCCCACTTCGACCATTACGCCCTCGTCAGGAGGGCAGCCGTTTACGACGGCGAAGATCCCGTCCGCCTCACGGACATCCGCCGCGTCAGCGACCCCAATTCGGTAGGCGCGGTCGTCCACATCCGGTCCGCACTGGTTGTTGCGGGCGAACGGCTCCCAGACCTCAGCGCCGATGCTCTCGAGCGCCGCCACAAGCTCGGGCAGTGGCCCTGATTTGGTTTGTTCGGAGAATCCGTAAGGATTCGCGAGATAGAGCGTCTTCCGCTTTCTCATAGAGGAGCTGGGGCTCGGCATTACGCCTGATTGCAGCCTATCACTGGGTTGTTCCGGTGCGGCGGGCCTAGGTTCTCCGATCTGCGCACGACCAGGGAGTGGCGCTCCGCTCTGTCAGGATGTAGGGAGGAAGCGAAGTTGGCGCGGATCGTAGTTGGAATCAGCGGCGCCAGCGGCGCCATCTATGGCCTTCGGCTTCTGGAGCGGCTGTCGGAAGCAAAGGGGGTGGAGACCCACCTCGTCCTGACGCGACCGGGCGAGAAGACGCTGCATCACGAGACCGGCAAGACCCGCGCGGATCTCGAGCCGCTTGTGGAGGAAGTGCACGCGGTCGAGCGTATTGGCGCCTCAATCGCGAGCGGTTCTTTCCGCTTCGACGCGATGGTGATCGTCCCGTGCTCCGTGAACACCATGTCGGCGATCGCGGGCGGCCTCGCATCGAACCTTCTCACCCGAGCCGCTGACGTGGCGCTCAAGGAGCGGCGACGCCTGGTGCTCGTGGTGCGCGAATCGCCTCTTCATCTGGGACATTTGCGGAGGATGGTGTCTCTAGCCGAAATGGGAGCGCTGATCGCGCCGCCAATGCCGGTGTTCTACACCCATCCGAAGTCCATTGAAGATGTCGTGGACCAGCAGGTTGGGCGGATCATGGACCAGCTTGGTGTCGCCGACAAGCGCATCAAGCGCTGGACCGGAATCTAGGATGCGACTGGCAGTCAGACGTTCGGCAGGGTTCGCAGCGATCTGGCTGGCCCTTCCCACCTACGCGGTCGCCGAGGACTGGCCCCAGTTCCGTGGGCCGCAGCGTGACGGGGTGTATCGCGGCGTGGAGACGGTTCCGCCGTTCGCGGCAACCGGACCGGAAGTGCTTTGGGAACGTGCCGTCGGTAGGGGATTCAGTGCGCCGGCAGTGTCCGGGGAGCGGGTGATCCTGTTCCACAGGCGCGGCAATCTGGAGGTTGTCGAGGCGTTGGATGTCGCCAACGGCAAGACGCTCTGGGAGTCGTCGTCCGAGACTCGCTATCGGGACGACTTCGGGTTCGACAACGGACCTAGGGCCACGCCCGTCATCGCTGACGGCAGGGTCTACACCTTCGGGGCGCAAGGGTTCCTCAGTTGCCTCGATCTTGAAACCGGCGAGAAGCTATGGAGCCGGGACACTCACAGCGCCTTCGGAGTTCGCAAGGGGTTCTTCGGCGCGGCATCGACGCCGCTCGTGCTGGACGGCAAGGTCCTCGCGAACGTGGGCGGAACACTCGGATCGGGCATCGTCGCTCTGGAGGCGGCAACGGGCGAAATGCTTTGGAGCGCCACCGATCACGAGGCCAGCTATGCGTCGCCTGTTGCTGCGCGCCTGGACGGCAAGGTGCAGGCGGTGTTCTTCACGCGCCAAGGGCTGGTCGTGGTGGATCCCGCTGACGGCGCCATTTCCTATGAGCGGCGCTGGCAGTCCCGGAGCAGGGCTTCCGTGAATGCATCCACGCCTCTCGTACGGGAGGACGTGGTCTTTCTGTCGGCGTCTTACGGGACTGGCGCAATCGCGATGCGTCTGTGCAATCGGGTGATTGAGGAGTTGTGGTCCGGCGAGAGCAGCCTCAACAACCACTACTCGAGTTCCGTGCTTGCAGGCGGCACGGTCTATGGGTTCCACGGTCGGCAGGAGTATGGTCAGAGCCTTCGTGCGATCGACTTGGCATCGGGCGAGGTCCTCTGGTCGGAGGACGGAATGAAGGCAGGATCCGTGACGCTGGTCGGTGATCGCTTGGTCCTGCTGCTGGAGTCGGGTGAGCTGGTTCTGGCCAAGGCCACTGCAGACAAATTCGAGCGGACGGCCCAGGCCCAGGTGCTCGCATCGGAGACCCGAGCGTTTCTGGCCATTTCCGCTGGACGGGTGTTCGCGCGCGACACGGACACGCTGGTCTGCCTTCGTCTGTGGGATGAGTAGACCGGGCCCCATCAAGCAAAGCCTTGTTCGATTGGCCATGTCAGCCCTTGCTGACTGCGCCGGGCCTGCTTCCAACAGGTCCATGCAACGCCGAGGTTCGCGAGCCTACAATCGCAGCTCCGCTTCGTCAGGCTCCCGCCCCGTCGAGGACCAAGGTGCCTAGGGGTCGCTGCCTAGCCCTTTTGCCGTCGCGAAGTGGGGACGGCGCCGGTTCGTATCGGTTGAGGATTGCGGAGGTGGGCTAGAATATCGCCGTTGGTAGAGAGCCAACAGGGGGAACTGAATTGAAATCTGGCAAGATCGCCGCGCTTCTCTTCGCGGTGTTGGTGTGCGTTCCAGCGCTGGCCCAACACGCCGACGACACCGAGAGGAATCCGTACACATCCGAAGACGACGTGGCTGCTGGTGGGCGGACCTATCGCTCACATTGCGCCGTCTGCCATGGCATGGAAGGTGAGGGTGGCCGTGGGGTGGCTCTCGACACAGGCCTTTTTCGGCATGGATCCTCGGACCGAGACCTGTTTGGCACTATCTCGGTCGGTATCCCGGGCACCGAGATGCCGGGCACATTCTTCAACGGCCGTCAGCTATGGCAGATCGTGGCTTTTGTCCGCTCTCTGAGCGCGGGCCGCGCGTCGGAGCAGGCCCAGGGTGACTCAGAGGCCGGCATGGCCGTCTACAAGGCGCACGGCTGTGCGGTCTGCCACCGCGTGCGCGGAGACGGCGGCAGGATGGGGCCCGACTTGAGCAACATTGGCGCCATGCGGTCGCTCGGGCACTTGCAGGAGGCTGTGCGCGATCCGAACGCCGAAGTGCTGCCCCAACACTGGATGGTCAAGGCCAAGACCAACTCAGGCGCCACGGTGACTGGGATGCGTCTGAACGAGGACACCTTCTCGGTGCAGATCATTGACGGCACCGGTCGCCTTGCTTCGTACTCCAAGGCGGACTTCTCCGAGTTCGAGGTGGATCGGTCGTCCACGATGCCGTCGTACGCCGACCAGATCGCGGGCGCGGACTTCGACAACCTGATTGCCTACCTCGCCAGCCTAGACATTCGAGGAGGCTCCAGTGCCACGGAATAGAACACTCTGCCTAGCGGCCGTCGGCTGCGTCCTTCTAGCCGGCTCCTTGGGAGCGCAGGTCACGTACGAGCGCATCCTCAATGCGGACAAGGAGCCTGGAAACTGGCTGACCTACAACCGGACCTACGACAGCCAGCACCACTCCTCCCTTGATGAGATCAACCGGGAGAACGCCGCGGACCTGGAACTGAAGTGGGCCTACCAGACGCGGTCGCTGGAGAAGTTCGAGATGACACCGCTCGTAGTGGACGACGTCATGTACATCGTGCAGATGCCGAACGACGTCATGGCCCTGGACGCCAAGACGGGCAGAAGGTACTGGGAGTACAGACACATCCTGGATGGCACGGTCAACGTCTGCTGCGGAAGGATCAATCGTGGTCTGGCGATATTCGGTGACTCGATCTACATGGGCACCATCGACGGCAAGCTGGTAGCCCTTGACGCCAAGACTGGCGCGGTTCAGTTCACAAAGCAGATCGTCGACCCGACCGGCGGGTACTCGCTAACGCATGCCCCGCTTGTGGTCAAGGACAAGCTGATCTTGGGCTCCGCCGGTGGCGAGTACGGGATCCGCGGTTTCATCGCGGCTCTGGATCCCTCCAACGGTGAGGAGCTGTGGCGATTCAACACCATCCCCGGTCCTGGCGAGCCCGGGCACGAAACCTGGTCCGGCGACTCCTGGAAGCGGGGCGGGGGATCGATCTGGCTGACTGGATCGTACGATCCAGAACTCAACCTGACGTACTGGGGTGTGGGCAACCCAGCGCCCGACTGGAACGGCGATGTCCGGCTGGGCGACAACCTGTACAGCGACTCGGTCGTGGCGCTCGATCCCGACACTGGAGAGCTCAAGTGGTACTTCCAGTTCACGCCGCACGACGAGTGGGATTGGGACTCGGTGCAGATTCCGGTTCTTGTGGACCGCGAATGGGAGGGCAAGCAACGCAAGCTCATGCTCTGGGCGAATCGCAACGGATTCTTCTACGTGCTCGACCGGGCAACCGGCGAGTTCCTGCACGGCAAGAACTTCGTCAAGGTCACGTGGGCCAAGGGCCTCGACGAGAATGGCCGCCCCATCAAGATCCCCGAGGCTTCACCCAAGCGGGAAGGTACGCGGGTGTGGCCATCTGTGCAGGGCGCAACGAACTGGTACAACCCCTCCTATAGCGAGAAGACCGGGCTCTTCTATGTCTCGTCCTGGGAGTATTCGAGCGTCTTTCACAAGGGTGATCCGCTCTACACGCGCGGCAACCGCTACGTGGGCAGCCTACCGCGTGGCGTTTGGCCGAACACGATGAAGGATGACGCGGAGCAGCAAGGCCATGGCGCGATTCGAGCACTCTCCCCGACTACCGGGAACATGGAGTGGGAGTTCCGCATGACCGGCATCGGCGAGAGCGGAATCCTGTCAACTGCCGGCGACATCCTGATCACGGGCAACCGTGACGGTCAGATGCTGATCCTGGACTCGTTCACGGGCAGGGATCTCGCGTCCAAGAATCTCGGCGGCATCATTGCGGCGTCGCCGATCACATTCACGGCAGGCGGGGAGCAACGCATCGCCCTCATGTCCGGGAACACGGTTTTCGTGTTTGGACTGCGGAAGTAGCGCCGGCTAGGGTCCTCAGACAGCGTGGGTCTTCCAGCGGCCTCGCCTGAACAGCCAGTAGCCGACCAGTGCCCAGGTCGCACCGGCGATGACGACGGAAGAGTACGTGCCGAGCACGCCGAACCCTGCTGGCCGCGCCAGGTAGTAGCCCAGCGGAAGCTGCAAGAACCAGTAGCAGAAGAAGTTGATCCAAGCTGGCGTCGCGGTGTCCCCGGCACCGTTAAACGCTTGGCCGAAGACCATCGAGAATCCGGCGAAGATGTATCCGGTGCTGAGGATCTTGAGGCTTTCGGTGCCGCGCGCGATGACCTCGGAGTCGGTATTGAATACCGAAATAAGGGACTCGGCGAAGGTCCAGAACACGAGCGAGATGACGCTGAGCAGTCCGAAGTTCACCAAGCTGGTCGCCACCACTGCACGCTCGGCGCGCTTCGGCTTGTTGGCTCCGAGGCTCTGGCCGACCAACGTGGCCGCCGCGTTGCTGACGCCCCACGACGGCAGAATCGCGAAGTGAATCAACCGAAGGGTAATGGTGTAGCCCGCTAGAGTCTTCTGTCCAAACAGCGCAATGATGCGCGTAACGCCCATCCACGCGGCTGTGGCGACGAAGAACTGCAGCATGCCCGTCATGGACACGCTCAGTAGTCGGCGGAGCACGTTGACGTTCAGGCGCATCGCATTCCTGTCCAGCTTGAGCCGTCCTGTGCCGCGCCACAGGACGGTCAGCTGGTAGACGACGCCGGTCCCGCGGCCGATCGTTGTGGCAACCGCTGCGCCGGCAAGTCCAAGTTCCGGAAAGGGTCCCAAGCCGAAGATCAGCAGAGGATCCAGGGCGATGTTGATCAGGTTGGCGAACCAGAGGGCACGCATGGCCACGGTCGCGTCTCCGGCTCCCCGGAAGATCGCGTTGTTGAGGAACAGCAGGAAGATCGTGACCGAGCCAGCGAACAAGATCGCCGTGTAGGCGTACCCGTCAACGATCGCCGGCGTGCCACCCATCCACCGCAGGAGCGACGGCGCCAACAGGACTCCGCACAGACTGACCGGCACTGCGCCGAAGACCCCGGCGAGGATCGACTGCCATGCCGTGATGCTGGCCTCCTCCACTCGGCCCTCGCCAATGCGACGGGAGACCATCGCCGTTGTGCCCATTGACAGGCCCATCACGATGGCGAATACCAGGATGATGAGAGAGGCCGTCAGGCCGACGGTGGCGACGGCTGCCGGACCGAGCCGTCCGACAAAGTAAATGTCGACCACGCCGAACGTGGATTCCATCACCAGCTCGAGCATCATCGGGAGCGCGAGCAGTACGATGGCGCGGGATAGCGGGCCCTTGGTGTAGTCCTCGCGCGACCCCCGGATCGCGTCCCACGCCGCGTACCAGAGTGACGCCGACGGATCGCGTCTGGCGGAATAGCCGCCCCGGTCCACGCCGTCCTGCTCCATGGGGGCTCCCGAACTGGTCAGGCTGGCTGGGCCGGGAATCCTGATTCTTGCACAGTGTCCGACGCCTGGAATCGTCAGGGACTCGGCGCTGTGCGGTTAGTGCGAGGTCGCTTCGGCTTGGATGCCGAGGGCCCGCATTTTGCGGTGCAGGTTGCTGCGGTCCATCCCGAGGGCCCTTGCCGCACGGGTCACGTTGCCTCCCATCGCGCCAAGGGTTCGGGTGACGTACTCCCGTTCGTAGTGGTTGCGCGCCTCCTTGAGGCTCGCGAACGCTGGCTGGCTGGCCGCGCTGGCCTGTGGGGTGCGACCGTCGATCGGTAGGTGCTCGGCGCCGACTGCCTCACCGCCGTGGAGGATCGCCATCCGCTCCATCAGGTTGCGCAGCTCCCGTACGTTGCCTGGCCAGCGCCTCGCGCGCAAGCTGTCGATGGCCGATGGTCGTAGGCGCTTCGGCTTCCGACCATAGGCCTTGGCAAAGCGGTCCAGGAAGTGGTGCGCAAGAACTGGAATGTCCTCAGCGTGCTGGCGCAGGGGAGGTATGTGCAGGGGAACGACGTTGAGGCGGTAGAACAGATCCTCGCGGAAGTTTCCATTGACGATCTCGTCGTCGATGCGCTTGTTGGTGGAGGCGATCACTCTCGCATCGACCTGTATCTGCCTTCCTGAACCCACGGGCTCGAAACGCTGCTCCTCGATTGCGCGCAGGACCTTGGATTGCGTCTTGAGGCTCATGTCGCCGACTTCGTCGAGGAAAAGGGTGCCGCCATGGGCGAGTTCGAACTTGCCCACCGAGTCCTGGTCGGCGCCCGCCAGGCTTCCGCGCACGTGTCCGAACAGTTCGCTCTCAATGCGATCTTCTGGAATCGCGGCGCAGTTCACCTCGACAAACCTGCCGTTCGCGCGGGGGCTCATCGCATGGATGGCGTGGGCAACGAGTTCCTTGCCGCTGCCGCTTTCTCCGTAGATCAGAGCGCGCGCATTGGTCGGCGCCATGAGTTCGATCTGTTGGCGAAGCGACTTCATGGGGACGCTGCCTCCGAGGATCGGATGCTCGCGCTCGACTTGGGACCGCAGTGTTGCGTTCTGAGCCAACAGGCGGCTGTGGTCCGCGGCGTTGCGTACTGCGAGGGTTACGCGGTCGACCGAAAGAGGCTTCTCCAGGAAGTCATGGGCACCCAGCTTCGTGGCCCGGACAGCCGTCTCGATGTTTCCGTGACCCGAGATCATCACAACCACCGGTCGCCGTGTCTCGGGAACATGCTGGATTTGCTCCAGCGTCTTGAGACCATCGATGCCTGAGAGCCAGACATCGAGCAGGACCACGGCGGTGGGCACGGTCGCTATCCGGTCGAGGCACTCCTCACCGCTGGAAACGGCGGCAACTTCATAGCACCCTTCGTCCTCGAGGACTCCCGTGAGGGTCTCCCGGATGCTCGGCTCATCGTCGACTACCAGAATCCGTGCGGTGTCGAGTGCGCTCATGCTGGAGCCTCCTGAAGCGCCGGGACGGTTACTGGTGCTGCTGGCAGTTCGATGATGAACCTCGTGCCAGTTGGTTGGTTGTCCTCCACTCGAATCGAGCCCCGGTGGTCGTGCACCACACTGCCGACGATCGACAGGCCAAGGCCAGAGCCTCGCATCTTGGTGGAGAAGTAGGGCCGAAAGAGCTGTTCCTTGTGCTCCGGTGAGATGCCGGGCCCCGAGTCCGCCACAATCAGCTCGACCGCCCCCACTGCCGGCCTTCGGCGCGTGATGACGACGATTTCCTTCACCCAGCTATCCGCCAGCACCTCGGCGGCGTTGTCGATCAAGTTGACTACCGCACGCTTGACGGGTCCACGGTCAATCACCGCAGGCGCCCCACCAGCAGCGGGCTCGAATCGCAGCACGACATCCTCGAGGCGTCCGTCGAAGACGCTGACGGCGTCTTGCACCACCTCGTTCAGGTCTGTGTCCTCGGGCGAGATCCTTGGAAATCGGGCGACCTCCGAAAAACTGTCCACCAGTGCCCGCAGAGACTGCACCTCGCGGTCGATCGTACGCGTCGACTGCGCGAGCCGGCTGGATAGATCCTTCTTCTCGGCCTCGGTGCGAGTCGTCGCATAGCGTTCGAGCAGGCGGTCAATGCGTCCGGCGGCCAGAGCGATGGGGGTCAGGGGGTTCTTGATCTCGTGCGCGACTTGGCGGGCGACCTCCTCCCAGGCTGCGGACTTCTGAGCGCGCTCTAGGTCGGTGGCGTCCTCCAGCACGACCACGAATCCATGGCGCCCGTTCCGCGAGTCTAGGGACGATACCGTGACGCTCAGCTGCAGGGAGCGGCCGGACCGCTCGACTTCGAACGCCCGCCTGGCATCGCCCGTACGTCGCGCAGTGCTGAACATGTGCTCAAAGGCACCACGGTCCACGGGATCCACGAGTTCACCAACAGACCGCAGCGAACCCACGGGCATCGCGCCGGCCAGCCGCGTGGCGGCACCGTTGAACCGCAGAATCTCGCCGTCCTCGCTGACCGAGATAACCGCGGGCGTGATGCTCTCCAGAATCGCGTCGATCAGCCTTCGGCGGTCGTCAAGCTCACGATTCGCCTGCGCCAGCTCCCGGTTGCTGCGCTCAAGTTCTCCGGTCTTCGTCTCGAGTGACTGGCCCATTCGGTTGAACGACGCCACTAGGCTGCCCAGTTCATCGGCCGCAGGAGTGTCGACTCGATAGTCGAGGTGGCCGCCGGCCAGCTCGCCAGTGGCGGTGACAAGAGCCTCGATTGGACGCGTGATCTGCTTTGCGACGAACAGGGCCAGCCAGACGGCGAAGAACAGAATGAAGAGCGTCAAGAGGGCCAGAATGAAGACGTAGGCACGCCATGTGGCTGGGCGTTCGGCCTCGAGCTGTGACCACGCGCTGACCTGATCCTGCATGTAGCTGCGCTCCACCCGCAGCGGCTCGGGCAAGACACGGCCAACGACCAGCAACCCTGGCACTCCAGAGTCCGTTGTGATCGGGACAGCAGCGTAGAGCCAGTCGTCGGCAATGCCGGACACGGGCGCTTCGGTCAGTTCGCGGATGGCGCCGCGGATGGCGGACGCGGGACCACTTTGCGGATCTACGAGTTCCGTCAGGATTTCGCCTTGGGGACTTGCGAGCGCCAGATACGGGCTGCCGGTCTCTTGCCAAGCTGCCCGCAGTTCGTCGGACGCCTCGCCCTGGCGCAGGGACCCCGAGGCCTGGCTGGTCTTGGCCACTCGTTCGGCCGACGCCTGCAGGCCAGCCAACAGTTCCTCGCTGGACGCTTCCATGAAGCGCTCCGCGCTCTGCAGGACCGCTACCGTCGGCTGGGAAAACCACTTGTCGAAGTTTCTATTCAACAGTGTGATAGCAAAGAATACATGAATCGCTACTGGAACGATGCCAAGCGCCAGAACACCCAGCACCAGCTTCGTTTGAATGCGCGATCCTGGCTTTCCTTGACGGCGCTCCAGATCGAGCTTGAGCAGGTGTCGAAACAGAAGGAAGCCCAGCGCGACCGTGCCGAGAGCGGCGACGATGGACACCGCCCAAAGGACGTACGTCACCGCCACGGTTGAAGGACGGAACTCGCCGAAGCTCAGCGACGTCAACCAGAAGCAGACCGCTAGTAGCGCCACCACGGAGGCGCCGTACGCCGTCGCCTTGAACGCTGTGCGGGTCGGAGGCAAGCCGCGGTTATTGTAGCCCTACAGGCATGCAGGGTGGACTTTGTGACACACTTTCTGTGTCACTTTCGGTCCTCTTCGTGCGGGTTCACGGTTAGTCCGCCGAGTGGGATGGTGCGGTCTCCGCCGCACCGAGCCCAATCTCAGCAAGGATTTCGTCGGTGTGCTCGCCGGCCTTAGGCGGCAGGTCACGGGTTGCTGGCCGGTCTCCGTCGAACTGGATGGGCAGCTTCAGGTGATGGTAGCCGGGGACCCGCGGGTGTGGCATTGGCTCGAATATCCTGTTCGCGCGTACCTGCGGATCCTTGACGACTTGGGAGATGTCCTGGATTGGTGAGCAGGGCACGTGGTGCCGCTTGAGCAGCTCGTAGAGGCCCTGTGTGGTGAGTGTCCGGGTTCGGTCGGACAAGATCCGGCGGAGTTCGCCGCTGTGGTGGACTCGCGCCGGATTGTCCGTGAAGCGAGGGTCCCGTGCGGTCTCCGGAATGTCGAGCGCCTCACACAGCCGATGAAAGATTGGATCCGTACCGCCACAGATCATCAGCTCTCCGTCCGAAGTCGGGTAGGCCTCGTACGGTGCCACCATCTTGAGGCCAGTGCCCATGCGCCACGGCATTTCACCGCTTGCTAGGTAGGTCATCATGTGGTACCCGATCCAGCCCAGGGAGGTGTCGAGGAGGGAGCACTCAATGTGGGATCCGACGCCGTCTCTGTCCCGTTTCCGCAAGGCGGCCAGCACGCCTAGGGCGATCAAGTAGCCCGATCCGATATCCACCACCGAGCCGCCGACACGCGCCGGTGGACCGTCACTCTCGCCGGTGATCGACATGATCCCGCTGTATGCCTGCAGGAGCGGGTCGTATCCGGGCGCGTTGGCATTGGGACCCTTCGATCCATAACCCGTCAGAGACGCGTAAATCATCCTTGGGTACTTGGACTGGACCTGCTCGTAGCCGAATCCTAGGCGCTCCGCCGCGCCCGTTCGCAGTGCGTGGACGAGGACATCCGAGGTCTTCAACAGGCGATCGACGACATCCTTGCCCTCTTCGGACTTCAGGTCCACGACGATGCTGCGCTTGTTGCGGTTGAAGGCTAGGAAGATCGGCGCGTCCCCGTCCCAGAACGGAGGTCCCCACTTACGTGCCGGATCGCCGCCTGGGGGTTCGACCTTGATGACGTCGGCTCCGAGATCGCCCAGAACCTGCGTGGCCTGCGGACCGGCGATGTTCTGCGACAGATCCAGGACTCGGATGCCTTCTAGCATGGTGCGAATACCAGAGTAGCGAGTAGGGTCCGCGGTCATCCTCCGCGGCTCCCGGGCCGGAAGCGGCATCTACCCTACGCGAGGATTGGTTGGATGACGTGTCCGTGCACGTCAGTGAGTCGTCGGTCGATCCCGTTGTGGTACCAAGTGAGGCGCTTATGGTCGAGGCCAAGGAGGTGGAGCATCGTGGCGTGGAAGTCGTGGACGGTCGAAATGTTCTCGACCGAGGCGAATCCGAACGCATCTGTTGCCCCGTAGCTCGTTCCACCCTTTATTCCGGCCCCGGCGAACCAGACGGTGAAGGCCTTCGGATTGTGGTCGCGTCCGACCGTGCCCTCCTGGTGCGTTGGCATGCGGCCGAACTCCGTGACCCAGGTCACTAGCGTGTCGTCCAGGAGGCCTCGGCTGCGCATGTCCCGCAAGAGGGCCGCTGTGGGCTGGTCGAAGATCGGACAGTGCCGCTCGTAGTCCGCCTTCAGAGTCTTGTGAGCGTCCCAATTCAGCAGCCCGTCCACTCCCGAAGCGCGTGAAGCGCAGTAGAGGCTGACGAACCGCACTCCACGCTCCAGAAGGCGTCGCGCCAGCAGGCAGTTGCGCGCATAGGCCGCCTTGAGGGAGTTGTTGTCGTCTGCTCCATAGAGCGCCCGCGTCGCGGCGCTCTCCCGGGAGAGATCCATCACCTCCGGCGCGGAGAGCTGCATCCGCGCCGCGAGGCTGTAGGAAGCGATGCGCGCCTCAAGCTCCGCGTCACCGGCGTGCCGGGCGGCGTGACCATGGTTTAGGAACTCCAGGAACTCTCGTGTGGCGCGGTCGGTTGACTCGCTTACAGCGGCGGGCCGCTGGAGGTTTCGAATCGGTTCCTGGGCGTTGAACACGATGGCTTGGTGCTCCGCGGGAAGGAACCCGGCCCCCCAGTTGGACGGTCCAGCGGGCGGGATGCCTCGGATGTCCGGTATAGCCACATACGTGGGCAGATCCTCGTTGTCGGACCCAAGGGCATAGCTCACCCACGAGCCGGCTGCCGGAAATCCCTCAAGGATGAACCCCGTGTTCGCATAGACGCAGGCGGGGCCGTGCGTGTTGGTCTTCGACACCATCGAGTGAACGAATGCGATCTCGTCCACATGCGATCCGACTTCCGGCAGAAGCTCGGTGATGTGCTTGCCGCTCTGGCCTCGCGGTCTGAAGGCCCATGGCGAGCCCATCAGTGCTCCGTTCTTCCCCTGAAACGTGACCGCGTCCATGGAGCTCGGTGCCGGCTCGCCGGAACGGTTCGCCAGTTCGGGCTTGTAATCCCAGAGGTCTATGTGTGAGGCAGCCCCCGGACAGAAGATCTGAAGGACGCGCTTCGCCTTCGGGGTGTGGTGCGGTTGTCGCTCGGAGGCCCGGGCCTGCGGCAGCATCGTCGCGAGAGCCACACCTCCAAGACCAGTTGTGAAGTTTCCAAGCAGATCCCGACGGGTGGAGGGCAGGCTCACCCCTCCCCAAGCCATCCTTTGTGGCCGGAGGTCAGAAGACATACAGGAACTCGTTGGCGTTGAAGAGTGCCCGGGCGAGCGACTCCAGTCCGTGCTGCTTGATGAGATCGGCGCTCCGCTCAACCTCTTGCGGAAGTGGTTCGCGGCCGAACGCTAGCCTCCATGCGACGGTCACCCTGTGCTCGGAGCCATCGTCCGCCAGCGTTGCGACGCGTCGGGAGAAAGCGCGGGCCTCGTTCAGGGTGAACTCGTTGTTTAGCAGGCTCAATGCTTGTAGCGGGGACGTAGTGGCGATGCGGGTGGGAGCAGGCAGTGATGTGTCGGGGCAGTCGAACTCGCCCAGAAGCTCTGGCTTCACCGACCGTGCGTGCTGGTGGTAGACGGCGCGTCGCATCGTCTCACGGCCAAACTCCTTCAGCGGATAGTACGTGGCCACGTTGTCCACGGTGTAGAGATAGAGCTGAAAGCCGGGCCCTCCCATGGTCCGGTCCAAGTTGCCGCTTGCGAACAGGATCGAGTCGCGCAGCTCCTCGGCAGTCAGTCGGCGCGGAGGGAACCGCCAGAGATAGGCGCCGTCCCGGTCGACCGAAGCCGCATCCGCCCGGTATGCGCTCGACTGCCGATAGGCCGATGAGAGCAAGATGTCCCGGTGCAGGGGCTTGAGACGCCATCCGTGCCTGTGCACGAGACGGTGAGCCAGCCACTCCAGCAGGTGGGGGTGCGTCGGTTCGCCACCGTTGATACCGAGATCGCTCGGATTGCGCGCCAGAGGACTGCCGAAGTGATGCATCCAGACGCGATTCACGATCACCCGTGCAGCGAGCGCATTGCGGTCGGAGGCGAGCCATCGCGCCAATGCTAGGCGACGCTCGCCCTCCGGCGCATCGCTTTCGAGCGCAAACGCCCCAAGCAGGCCATCGAGCGTGCTGAGGCTTGCGGTCGAAACCACTTCGCCGCGGTTCATGGGATCGCCACGCACCATGACGAACGACGGCTCGTCCGGCTCCTCGAACTGCCCTAGGAACGCCTGGCGAGGGCGAGGTGCCCTTCGCAGATTGGCCTCCGCCCGCTTGAGGCGTGTCTGAGTCTCGGACCACTCCTTCCGCTCGGAGGGTTCAAGCACAGTGTCGAGTACCAGTTGGTCCTGCTCTGCTTCGGTGTAGGGAAGCCTGCCCTCGGACGATGCCACTTCCTGCCAGAGCTCGCCGTCCGTCGACACCTCAACTCTGTACTGTTCCGGCATGGGTGGACCGAAGCGGCCTCCGAATCCGCCAAGTCGGTCGGTCGACCAAGTGACGCGTGCGATCGTTTCGGGGCGGGGAAGGGCGACCTGGACCCAGACAGGGAGCTTGCCCTCAGAGATCCAGCGACGGTTGAACTTGCCATCGACAAGGTTGTCCGGTGCGTAGGTCCGCGACCGTGCCGCGTCCACTCGCGTGCCGCTGGCGGTGGCTCGAGCGCCTAGGGCGACATTGCGGGCATTCGGATCTGCGGTCCAGACCGAGAGTTCGGCGAGATCGACGCGAGTCCGTCCTGCCGTGGCGCGTTCAACTGTCAGCCGCACGTACTTCGCCTGCACGGTTTCGAAAGACTCCTCCGTGCCAGTTGGATCGACCGGGGGCCGGTGCGCTTCGAGAATCTCCGCCCTTCGCCGCTCCACTCGCTGGGCGGCCCCTGATTTGAGAGCGTCCAGCTGCTTCGTCTGGGCAGCGATCTCCTTCTCGAGGGGTTCGCGGATCGCACGCGACTCCGCGATGCGCTGCGTCGAGTCCCAGTGCCGCTCGCCGTGCCAGACTCCGGCGAAGGCCGCCTGCATCCGGTAGTAGTCAACAGTGCGGATCGGATCGAACTTGTGGTCGTGGCAGCGCGCACAGTGCACCGTCAGACCAAGGAACGCCGAGGAGGTTGCCATGATCATGTCGTCGAGGTGGTTGGCCCTCTTCTGGGCCTCGCCCTCTAGATTCCGGATCTTCACCGTGTCGTGGGGCCCGGCCACGAGGAATCCGGTCGCCGCCTCAACCTGCGGATTTCCTGGCGCGACCTGATCGCCAGCCAGCTGTTCGAGCATCATCCGGTTGAACGGCATGTCGGCGTTGAATGCGTCGATGACCCAATCCCGATAGGGCCAAGCGCTGTTCCGTAGGTGGTTCTGTTCGTAGCCGTTGCTCTCCCCGAAGCGTGCCACGTCCAGCCAATGGCGCCCCCATCGCTCGCCGTGAGCTGGCGACGCCAGCATTTGGTCTACGAGGGCCTCGTACGCGTTGGGCCTTGAATCTTGTGTGAACGCATCGATGGCCGCCGTCGAGGGCGGCAGGCCGCGGAGGTCATAGCTGAGCCTCCGAATGAGCGTCCTCTTGTCCGCGTCGGCCGATGGGAACAGGCCCTTGCCTTGTAACGCCGCGAGCACGAAGCGGTCGATGGGGTTGCGCACCCAGGTCCTGTCAACGTCCGGGACGGGGGGTTGTCGCAGGGGGCGCAGAGACCACCAAGTCTGCTCCGCTTCTGTCTGCCCAGTGGGAGCGTCATCGTTTGCTCCTTCGACGATCCATGAGCGAAGGGTGTGAAGTTCTGTCGGCGAGAGCTTCGCGTTTGTGGGCGGCATGGCGGGGTCGGAGCCGCTGGTCATGGTGATCAGGAGACTGCTGCCTGGATCGCCAGGTACGACTGCGGGGCCCGATTGGCCGCCCTGCAGCAAGCTGCTCACACCGCTGACGCGGAGGCCGCGCTGCGCAGATTGGCCTTGGTGGCAAGCTGTACAGTGCTTGGCTAGGATCGGGCGGACATCGCGCTGGAAGCTCGTGGCATCGCTCTGCGACAGTCCGGATGGCACGGCCAGCAAAGTGGCGAGAGCTGCACCGCACCATCGATGGCGGTCGATGGCTCGACGGAAACTCCCTCGGATTTCTATGACCATTCCCAAGAGCATTGTGGTCGGCTTCGCGACCTTCCGATCATTGTCTCGACATGTGCGGCGGAGGCAACCACTTTCGTCGCAGAATTGTGACGACTCTGTCACAACATCGGTGCTCGGCGGACCGCGAAGCGATCGGTTCACAGGTGCTAGGACTCTCCTGCCGACCAGTCGCGTCACTTCGAACGACCCACAATAGGACTTCGCAATGGAGTTCCGCCTAGCCTCCGAGTACAGCCCACGCGGCGACCAGCAGACAGCCATTGATCAGCTCTGCCACGGAGTGCTGAACGGGGACGCGCACCAGGTCCTTCTGGGTGTAACGGGATCGGGCAAGACCTACACCGTCGCGAAGGTCATAGAACGGCTGCAGCGTCCGACCCTCGTACTCGCACACAACAAGACGCTGGCGGCACAGCTCTACCACGAGTTCTGCACGTTTTTCCCCGACAACGCGGTTGGGTACTTCGTCAGCTACTACGACTACTACCAGCCCGAGGCATATATGCCCGCGAGCGACACGTACATCGAAAAGGAAGCGACGATCAACGACAACATCGCAAAGCTCCGTCTGTCCGCGACGATCGCACTGCTCGAACGTCGGGACTGCGTGATCGTCTCCAGCGTGAGCTGTATCTACGGCCTTGGCTCTCCCGATGCCTACTACAACATGCTGCTAATGCTCGAAAGAGGGCAGTTGATTCCCCGAGCTGAAATCGCAAGGCAGCTCGTTCGCATCCAGTACAACCGCACTGAGAGCCTCGATCCGGGTACGTTTCGCGTGCGCGGGGACATCGTGGAGGTCTTCCCGCCCTACGACGACCATCCGATCCGCATCGAGATGTGGGGAGACGAGATCGAGTCGCTGGCGCAGATTGACCGCTTGATGGGAACGGTGCGCCACACCTACGAGCGCGTTCCGATCTATCCCACCAGCCACTACGTGATGCCCGAGCAGGCGGTTCACAGCGCCATCGAGACCATCACGGAGGAACTCGACGAGTGGACGGGACATCTGCGCGCTCACGGCAAGCTGCTGGAGGCGCAGCGGGTCAGTCAGCGGACACAGTTCGATATGGAGATGATGCGCGAGATCGGCTACTGCCACGGCATCGAGAACTACTCGCGACACTTCACGAAACGCCTCCCTGGCGAACCGCCTCCGACGCTGCTTGACTACTTGCCGCGGGACACAGTGCTCTTCATTGACGAGAGCCACCAGACCGTGCCGCAGATTCGCGCTATGCATGCCGGCGACCGCTCGCGCAAGGAGAGCCTGATCGAGTTTGGCTTTCGGCTCCCAAGTGCTCTCGACAACCGACCGCTAACGTTTCAGGAGTTCGAGGATCGGACGATGCAGGCCGTCTACGTGTCCGCAACACCGGGACCGTACGAACTGACGAAGTCTGCCGGTGTGGTCGCCGAGCAGGTCATTCGGCCGACGGGCCTCTTGGACCCCGTCGTCGTTAAGCGCCCGGTCAAGGGCCAAGTCGACGATCTGTTGCGGGAGATTCGAGCCCGGACCGAGGCGGGTGAGCGCGTGCTTGTCACGACCCTCACCAAGCGGATGGCGCAGGACCTTGCGGAGTACTACTCCGAAGCAGGCGTTCGGTGTCGGTATATGCACGCAGAGGTGGACACCTTGGATCGGATCAAGATCCTGCGCGACTTGAGACGGGGTGCGTGCGATGTCCTCGTCGGGATCAATCTACTGCGCGAGGGACTGGATCTTCCCGAGGTGTCACTGGTCGCGATCCTAGACGCCGACAAGGAGGGATTCCTTCGATCCGCCGGCTCGCTGATCCAGACTATGGGCAGGGCCGCCCGCCACGTCAACGGCACGGCGATTCTCTACGCCGACAGAATGACGGACAGCATGCGAACCGCAATCGAGGAAACGAATCGGCGCCGTACCCTCCAGGAGCGGTACAACGACATGCACGGCATCACGCCGGAATCGATCGTGAAGCCGGTGGAGATGGCGTTGGCCCGGATCGTGGATGCGGACTATGTGGACGTTACGGCAGAGGACGAAGTCGAAGAGGCCGTACCCGACTCTCCCGAAGAGCTCGCGGAACTCGTTTCACGACTCGAGGCCAGCATGCGCGGCGCAGCGCAGAAGTTCGAGTTCGAGAAGGCCGCTGAGCTCCGCGATCGAATCCTCGCCCTCAAGAACGAGAGCCCATTCAGCGCCGAGCCCAGAGCCGCCACCTGAAGCGTCAGTGCATCAGACGTGTCGATCTCGTCCGACAGGCGAGGTCAGATTCACGGCCTGCTGGACCGCCCGCTCGGGTTCCGCGCAACGCCTTGGGTTGCGGAGCTGCGACCGCGGAAATCAAGAATGCCTCCGGAACGCGAAGCTTGAGGGAACTAGGGGTTTAGAACAGTATGGTTCTTGAGTGATGAGCAGAGCGGAATTGTTTGACTGCATCGTCAATGGCGAGAATGCGCGCGTTGCGTTCAAGCGTGATGACTGTCAGCCAGATGAACTCGCGACCGAGATGTCCGCGCTGCTGAATTTGGCAGGTGGAATCATTGTTCTCGGAGTAGACGATGACGGACGGAGTTCAGATTTGACGAGAAGATGTCGTGATGCGGAAGAGTGTGTGACGAACATCGCACGACAGGATGTCCATCCGGCCATCGTTCTTAGCTGGAGCTGTGTGGTGATGGACTGCGGCAAGGGGGTGGGTGTCATTGAGATTCCTGCGGACAGTCCTGGGAAGCCATACAAGGCAAGAACAAGGAACGCATGGGTGACGTTCGTTCGAGTCGGCAGCACTTCCCGGGAAGCGACGCGTGAGGAGAGAGGATCGGCTCTACCAAGCGGCCAAGCTGGTTCGACACGAGATCAAGGCTGTGCCGGACACTGGGCCGGAAGATTTAAACATGGACCGCGTTGAGAACTACTACCGAGATGTCTTGAACCGTTGAGTGCCGACACGGGCAGATCTCGATGGATGGAGGAGACTCCTACTTGACTCAGACCTCTTGGTTGCTGCTGGAGACGATGTTGGCGCAATCGTTTCCGGGATTCTGCGGTTCGGCACAAACCCGAACTGCCGTCTGAAGCAGGCTGGTGTGACAGCGGTGGCGTTCCCTGGTTGTGACAAGGACTACAACACGGTCGAAGAAGAGCGAATTCGGGGACCATTAACTTCGCGTGTCTCAGGGTGCGGTGCAACCGTGGAAAAGGGCGTGATCAATCGCACCGTGGACTTTGTGAATGGCTCAATTCGCGAAACGTGTGCATTGGGGGTGCCAGGGAGGCGGGCAGGCAAGCCCGCGGAGAGGGCTGGCTGGCCAGACCGATCTCCTGATGCCAGCGCAGATGGTTTCCCAGGCACTTGGTCGCCACGCCGTGGAACGGCAGCAGGAACTGCTGCAGCTGCCGGTGGCGCTGGTTGACCGTCTGGATGGGGTGGCTGCCGCGCAGGCGCTGCCCGGCCGGGCGGTTGACGGCCTCGTGCTGGACCCCCAGGCTGCGCGCGCAGCCCGGGCAGCCTGTCCCGTCGTCCGTCACCAGCACGGCGTCGGACGCCAGCAGCGGCTTCCGCGCCGCCTGCAGGTTCGCCTGGCTGGCCGTCTCCAGCACCGCGCCCGCCGTTTCTCCCCCGCGGGCCGTGGCCACCCGCACCGGCACCGGCTCCCGCGACAGGCCGCGCCGCCTGGCCGGCCCCCCGCGCCGGCGCGGGGGCGGTCCAGGCCCCGCTTCCCCTTGCGGCTGTGCCGGAAGCACGTCTCGTCGGCTTCCACCAGCCCGGCCAGCGGTGTCCCGGTCAGTGGGGCGGGGTCTGGTTCGGCAGCGGACCCAACATGGCGCCCCACGGCGTCGCTCGGGAACATGGTCGCGATGGCCGAGAGGGGTGGGGCCGCTCCATGCGCCAGGACGCAGGACAGGAATGCAGAGTGCACCGCCCGGCGATTCGGGCGGCACCTCGTCTTCGGCCCGCATTGCGACTGCCGCCTGGACCCTGCCGTCCAGGGCTGGAACGGCCCGTTCGAGAGCCCAGGGGCGAGCCCCATGCCGGACTGGCCGACGGCGGGAGATGTCCGGGACCACTCCTGGCGTCACGCCGGAGTCTCAAGCCAACGGCTGTGGTCCGGGCGAACCCATTGCCCTGGCCTTTCGCCACGGGAGCGGGCTCGCGGCGGGCACGCTTCGGGATGGCGGCGCGGGATGCAGGACGCCCAGTCGGCCGTGGAGCAGTCCTGGTCGAGGAGCACTTCCCTGCAGCGACTCGCAGACGCAAAGTCCGCACCGGGCTCGGTGCGGGTGCATCCGCGTCCAGCCACTCCTGGTGCCGCCGCTCGAGCCCCTCGGGCTCCATCAGGGACGCCAGCTGCACGCAGGTTCGATCTGACCGGCGCTGATGCTGTCCCACGCCCGCTTCTGCACGGCGCGTCCGCGGCCCCGCCGGGAGGCATGCCGCAGGCACTCCCAACGATTGGCAGTGCCGCCTCTTCGCGTCTGCGGTCAGCAGCCAGCACGGTCCGTCCGGCGTGGCCAGCAAGTGGTCGACCATGAAGAGCCGCTGCTGCACTCCGCGGCGCGCTCGAGTCAACCTGCCGGCCGCGGCGTCGGACCCGACGGCGGCGTGAAGCGCCCTGCCGCGGATGTGCCAGAGGCGGTTGTCGGCGAAGCTCACGAGGTGGCGGTTCTCGAGGCCACGACGGATCATGCGCATCTCCGCCGATCCAGGCCTGCGTCCACCTCCCGCGCGGCAGTGACGGCGTTCGAAGCACCCGCCGAGCAGGGCGGCGAAGGTCAGGAGCTCGGCGTCGTGGGCGCTGTGGCCGAACCGCCGGAGGGCCTCGGCGCGGTGCCCGATCGCAATGGATCGACGAAGCCTCGGAACGACGTGGGGCTCTGGCCCGCCGGGGTCCACCGCGCTCATGGACGGGATCGGGCCGTGGTCAGGGACCCGTCAGACCGCCGCTGACATCCATGCGGTACATCCGGAATCCTGCATTGGTCTTGGCCGCGACCGCGGCACTGCGATAGTCGGGCGTGGTGACTTCGACGGCCACATGCCGGAGCGGATCCGCAGCGTGGTCGCCTGGCTCGCGGTGGACGATGCGCACATCGGGCAGGACCGCCCTGCCAGACAGCTCGGCTCGTCGAGCACAAGCCACGCCGCCAATGGGGAGGCTGAGTCCGAATGCGATGCGTGCCATGAGCGCTGGGGCCGGGGATCAGGGCTCGGTCGTCGCTCCAAGAGTGGCAATCATCATCCACATGTCAATGCATGCCTGCTGAATTCGGTGTGGCAGGGGACTGCTGCCGGGCACGATCACGCCAGAAGAATCCCAATCTGGCGTGGCAAGCCTTCGTCGTTCCACGCTGGACCGGTGTCGCGATGGGCATTGCCGTCGGACAGGACCACGTGCTGCATGCACGGCGACAGGTTGCCAGCTCGCGCAGTGCGTTGCGCCGACTCCGGGATTGGCTATAAATGGTGCTCGTGGATCGGGCAGTCCCACGCCCCCGGGATGGCGAGTGCGGCGGAGGTCCATGCCAGAGAGTCTGAACGCTGCGGCCGGGCACGTCGGGCTGCACAACGAGCGGGAGTTCTACAGCGACCACTACCTGGCGGAGCTGCTGGGGAGCGACCTGCGGCCGGTGGTGGCGCGGTGGCGCGCCGCGGCCGCGGCGGGCGAGGAGCGGTCGGACGCGCCGGACGTCCGGCTGGGTGCCCTGGCCGGGGAGCACCGGCGCATCCGGGAGGCGTTCCGGCGGGCGGGCGACGACGGGCAGGCGGTGCGGATCCAGCGGCGCTGGTTCCGCCTGCAGCTGGAGGCGCTGGGCCACCGCTGGGCGCCGGCCGCGTACCCGCTCGAGACCGGGGAGGAGATTCCGGTGCTGGGCGAGGCGGAGGGGGTGGGCGGACGCCTGCTGGCGCTGGGCGCCTACGCGCCCGACGCCGACGGCGACGACCCGCCCCTACCGGCGGCTCAAGCTGGTCCTGGACTACTGGTGCGCGCTGTGGTTCTGGCCGATCGAGGCGAAGGTCGGTCCGCCGACCCGGGAGGAGTTCCTGACCGAGGCGAGCATCGTCCTGACGGGCGACGTGCGGGACGCGGCCGACGGGCCGGGGCAGGCGGCGCTGCAGTTCGGGGAGGAGTACGCGGCGCACGCGGCGGGCATGGCGCGGCGCATCCTCGACGAGACGGGGCTGCTGGACCTGGAGCGGCTGTGCGAGCTATTCCCCCGGCTGGGGTTCGTGGACGCGCTGGCGGAGCGCATGCGGTTCCTGCACTGGGACCTGGCGTTCGCGGACATCTTCTACGGAACGGGGCCGGACGGGGAGCCCTCCACGGGCTTCGACCTGGTGCTGGGCAATCCGCCCTGGATCAAGCTCTCCTGGGACGAGGCCGGCGTGATCGGGGACTTCGAGCCGACCGTGGTCGTGCGCCGGCGCAGGGCCGCGGCGCTGCGCCGGGAGCGGCCGGGGCTGCTCGCGCGCAGCCCCGGCCTGCGGGCGGCCTACCTGGACGAGTACGCCGCGACGGAGGCGACCAAGGCCTACCTGGGGGCGCCCCAGAACTACACTCTGCTCCAAGGCATGCAGGCGAACTCGTACAAGTGCTTCCTGCCGCAGGCCTGGAGCGTCCTCGGCGAGGGCGGCGTGGCCGGCCTGCTGCATCCCGAGGGCGTGTTCGACGACCCCAGGGGCGGGGCGCTGCGCGCCGCGATCTACGCCCGCCTGCGGGCCCACTTCCAGTTCCAGCAACGCGCGCAAGCTCTTTGCGGACGTCCACGACAGCACCCGGTTCAGCGTGAACGTCTACGGGCCGGCGCGCGGGCGTCCGGGATTCGTGCACATGGCCAACCTCTTCGCCGCGGAGACCATCGAGGCGTCGTTGGAGCACCCGGGCACCGGTCCGGTGCCGGGGATCAAGCGCGTCGGCGGGGGCTGGGAGACGGACGGCCACGCAGGGCGGATGGTGCGGGTCGGCCCGCGGGAGCTGGAGACGTTCGCCGCGGCGCTGGACCCCGCGGGGACGCCCGCCGGGCGGGCCAGGCTGCCGGCGGTGCACTCGACGGAGCTGATGTCTCTGCTGCGGAAGTTCGCCGGCCAGCCGCGGCGCCTGCGCGACCTGGCGGGCCAGTTCGCATGCGGAGCCATCTGGCACGAGACCAACGCCCAGCGGGACGGCACGATCCGCCGGGAGACGCGCTTCCCGCGCGAGCCCCGCGAGTGGATCCTGTCGGGCCCCCACTTCTTCGTCGGCAACCCGCTCGGCAAGACCCCCCGCCGCGCCTGTCGGCTGAACAGCGACTACGACTGCATCGACCTGACGGCGATCCCGGACGACTACCTGCCGCGCACGAACTACGTCCCGGCGTGCGGCCGCGACGAGTACGCGCGGCGGATTCCGTCGGTGCCGTGGGCCGCGGACGCTCCCGACGGCCCAAGCCGGAGGGTGACGGGCCACTACAGCATGGTGAACAGAAGGATGGTGGTTCCGGCGAACGAGCGAACGCTGATTGCGGCGATCGTGCCCACGGAGGCTGCCTACATCCACACGGTTGTCGGCACGAGCCATCGGGATCTGCGGGATCTGCTCGACTTCCAGGGCATCTGCCAGGCGCTGCCGATGGATGGCTTCGTCAAGATGACCGGGGCAATCGAAATATCTCCGGGCCGGCTGCGGCAGCTGCCCCTCTGCAGGCTTGGACCCCGTCCTCGACGGTCCCTGCAGGCGCGCGTGCTCGGCCTGCACTGCCTCACGAGCCACTACCGGACGCTCTGGGAGAGCTGCTGGGACGACGCGCACGCCGCCGACGGCTGGACCCGTTCCGATGCACGCCTGAACGCGGGTCGCTGGGGCGGGCTGGAGAGAGCGTGGAGCCGCGACTCCGCGCTGCGGACGGACTTCGAGCGACGCCAGGCGCTGGTGGAGGTGGACGTGCTGGTGGCGATGGCGCTCGGGCTCACCCTCGACGAGCTGCTGGTCCTCTACAGAGTGCAGTTCCCGGTCCTGCGCGAGTACGAGGCGGACACGTGGTACGACCAGGATGGCCGGATCGTCTTCACCACCTCGCAGGGACTCTCCGGCACGGGCCTTCCCAGGAGGGCGAGGAGAGGGGATTCCAACTATGCACTGGTGCAGCCGGGCCGGAGCGAGACCGGACTCGCGCTCGGCTGGGAGGATGTCCAGGGGCTCACGGACGGAACCGTCTTCCGGACCGTCGAGGACGACACGCTGCCGCAGGGGCGGAGGGAGCGCACGATCGCGTACCGCGCGCCCTTCGTCCGGTGCGACCGGGAGGAGGAGTATCGGGCTGCCTGGGACGAGTTCTCGCACCGGTTCAGGTAGTCGAGTCCCCTCGGGTGTGGACTGGACCTGGTCAGCCGGATGGGTGTGGACTGGCCCGCACACTTCACCGGAGGGACCGCCGGGGAGCTGGGATTCGGGAGTGAGTCAATGATTTAGGAAGGATAAATTCGCTAAAAATTTGTTGTTTGATCGTTATGTAATCGAATTGATTTTGAATGAGAGGCTTGGAGTCCATGACCAACGAGGAGTTCCAGCGCTGGCCGGGCTGGTGGAGGCCGACGAGACGTACTTCCGGCACAGCCGCAAGGGGAAGCGGAACCTGAACCGCAAGCCGCGCCGGCGCGGGGGGCCGGCCAGGCGGCGCGGCCTGTCGCGGGATCCGGTGCCGGTGCGGGTGGCCACGGCCCGCGGGGGCGGGACGGCGGGCGCGGTGCTGGAGACGGCCAGCCAGGCGAACCTGCAGGCGGCGCGGAAGCCGCTGCGGGCGTCCGACGCCGTGCTGGTGACGGACGACGGGACAGGCTGCCCAGGCTGCGCGCGCAGCCTGGGGGTCCAGCACGAGGCCGTCAACCGGGCGGCCGGACAGCGCCTGCGCGGCAGCCACCCCATCCAGACGGTCAACCAGCGCCACCGCCAGCTGCAGCAGTTCCTGCTGCCGTTCCACGGCGTGGCGACGAAGTGCCTCGGCAACTACCTGCGCTGGCATCAGGAGATCGGTCTGGCCAGCCAGCCCTCCCCGCGGGCCTGCCTGCTCGCCTCCCTGGCACCCCAATGCACACGTTTCGCGAATTGAGGCTTACGTAATCACTTGGGAAGCTGGGTAGGTGACCGGATGCGCGGCGAGAAGCGCCGAGAGCGGCCAGTAGAATCCCGCGGTTGAGACTCAGGCGGAGGATCGGAGCCATCGATTCGGCCAGACTGCGTAACGTCACCATCATCCGGTACGTGTGCAAGGGTACGATCGAAGAGCGCATCGACGAAACCCTGCAACAAAGAGGGAGCTCTTCGATGATCTCGTAGATGACGTGTCTATCGACTTGGGAGCGAGCTTGGGATTAGACCGCCTGATGGGGCTTTTCGGCCTCGACGGCCGCATCACTGACCCCGTTCGGTCGGAACCGGCACGCGAGGTGGTCGCCGACGACGGGTCTATCATCACCACTAGCCATGGCTGCCCGCCTGCAGGCCACCGCGGTCTTCTTGCTGCTCGGAGTTGCTCTCTCCATGCGGGCAGCAGTCCCTCTCCGCCCCCCGCTCGGCTTGGACTCCTTTATGCCGGTCCCGCCGGACAACCCGCTGACATGGGCGAAGGTAGTCTTGGGGCGCAAGCTCTTCCTCGATCCTGTCCTCTCCGCCGACCGTTCGATCTCCTGCGCAAGCTGCCATGACCCCGAGAGGTCATTCACGGACGACCGGCCCAAGGCAGTCGGCGTGTACGGCCGGGTCGGAACGCGCAGGGTCCCGAAGCTGCTCAACCGAGGGTATGGCCGGAGCTTTTTTTGGGACGGCCGAATCCCGACTCTCGAGGAGCAGGTGCTCCAGCCAGTCATCAACTCCCTGGAGATGGACCTCAGCCTCGACGAGGCCGTCCGGCGCCTCGACGAGGCCCCGGACTACGTCCAAGGCTTCCGGCAAGCCTTCGAACGGCAACCCAATCGCCGCGACCTAGGCAGAGCGCTGGCGTCGTATGTCCGCACGATCCTGTCGGGCGGATCCCGCTATGACCGGTACGTCGCCGGGGACCCGGAGGCCCTCAGCGAGCTGGAGCGAGAGGGGCTGGAGATATTCCGAGGCAAGGGCAACTGCGTGACCTGCCATCTCGGCCCGAACCTGACGGACGAGCGGTTTCATAACACGGGTGTCGGATACCGTGACGGGCGTTTCGACGACGGCGGCCGGTTCGGTGTCACGGGGCTCGAGCGGGACCGAGGCGCGTTCAAGACACCGACGCTGCGCAACGCAGACCAGACTGCGCCCTATATGCACGACGGCAGCATCGCAACCCTGGAAGACGTGATCGAAGACTACGACGGCGGCGGCACCGCTAACCCCCACCTAGACCCGGAGATCAGGAAGCTGGGCCTGACAGACGCAGAGAAGGTTGCGCTGGAGGCCTTCCTGCGGGCACTTACCGGAACGGTGAGCGAAGGACCACGGCCCTGACGCGCGGGCCCCGCATCCTCGTGTCGCAGGGCTGACGCCGCCCTCCCCATTACCTGTCACCTGAGGTCAACCTAGCGCGCAGCGTGCGGAATTCCTTCAAGTGCGCACCCTCCGCCTCTACATCGCCGAGCTTGCGGCTGGTCCGGGCCAGCTGGTAGTGAAGCCTCATGCGGTCCTCTTCGCCGTCGCCGCCTGCCAGGGCTCGACGCAAGATCGTCCTAGCCTCCGCGAACCGACCGAGGTCCAGCAGCGCCTTGCCAAACGCTGCCAGCGCAGCGGGCGGAGCGGACTCTGGCCCTGCCGCGAGCTCTAGGTGCGGGAGCGCCTCTTCCGCTCGGCCCAATGCAAGCAGCGCCTCTCCGCAGCGCAAATGCAAGGTCCCGTTGCCGGCTTGCGTTTCCAGCACTTGCCGATAGGCTTCCAAGGCGGCGCGGTGCTCGCCGCGACTCTGCTCCAGGTCCCCCAAGGCTTGCCAGGCACCGGCAAGGCTTCCGTTGCCGGCAACTGCCTTCCGATACGCGGCGATCGCCTCGTCTGCTCGGCCATTGAAGTCATGATCCTCGGCGGTCGCGAGATGGGCGTACGGAGATTCCGGGGCGCCGGACAGCAGTTTCGCTTGCGCTCGCAGCGCGAGCTGCGAGTATGCCTTGCCCACCAGGTAGAGCAGCTCCGGATCAGCTGGCGCACCGCTCTGCGCATCCAGCAAGTCGGCGAGCGCATCTCCGGGATTCCCGGCCTCCAGGCGGGCCCGTCCAAGCCATTTGCTCACTCGCCAGTTCCCGGGGCTCTCGATCCGGGCGGCCTCGAGGTGCGGGACGGCCTCCGCCGCCCTGCCCGCGACCAGCAGGTCGTAGCCCAGTAGTTCCCTTGCCCCTCGCAGCCCAGTCTTCAGCGATAGCGCCCGTTCAAGGGCTTCCGCCGCCGCGGCGTAGTCGCGGCTCTCGTGTAGCACCAAGCCGAGATACATGTGGGCCTCGGCCAGTTCTGGCGCGGCGCGTACCGCGGCTTCCAATTCCCGGTGCGCTTCCTGCAGGCGGCCAGCCTCCCTAGCCTCCACTCCGCGACGGACATGCGTGGCGACCACCTCAGGCACCTGCGCCGCCAGAACCGCGACGAGCATGAACAAGGCAGCTATGCCGGCCCTCATGATTCGGGCTCCCGGATCGTGATCACTTGGTCGGCGTCGATGCCCTTGACGACCTGCCTTGCCCTGCTCGGCCAAAGAACCTCGATGCGCTCGACCGTCAAGTCGCGTCCCAGGCCGAAATGCAACCGGGGGTCGCTGGCTGACAGGTACCCGCCAGCCGTAGTGGCGTAGCGCACCTGCTCCCCGCCGGAGGCGGTGCGAATGCGCACCCGTGCCCCCTGTCCGTCGCGCACGCTCTTGCGGCCCACCAAGCGCACCAGCAGCCAGTGGTTCTGGCCTTCCGACGCGTTCGAGTACAGCACTCTTGGCGCGGCGTTCAGAACACCCACAACTACGTCGATATCGCCATCGTTGTCGAGATCGCCGAATGCCGCGCCCCGGCCGGCGATATCGGTCCGGAACACCGGCCCTGCGGATGCTCCGGCATCCACGAACCGGCCATCGTTGTTGATTGCGAGCAAGGGTGGCTGCCGATACGCGAGGCCCGGCTCCATCAGGTCCACGTTGTCCAGCACGTGGCTCTGCGCGGCAAACAGGTCCTTCCAGCCGTCGAGGTCCAGATCGACAAACCTGACGCTCCACCCGGACAGCCGGGCGGTGATCTCGGCGATCCCGGTTTGCCGTGTCACGTACCCGAAACCTCCGCCACCCTCGTTCCGGAACAAGGGATAGAGCTCCTTCGCCAGAGCCGTCACCACCACGTCGGGCAGCCCGTCGTTGTCGTAGTCCTCGAAATCCACTCCCATTCCGGCGAAGGAGCCTCCGTCCTCGTTATAGGCGACTCCGGCAGACAGTGCCCTGTCCGCGAACCCTCCCGAGCGCCGGTTCAGGAACAACTGCTGCGCCGTGGAGTCATTCGCGACGAAGACATCCGGGAGACCGTCTCCGTTGGCATCGTTGAAGGCCACGCCGAGCGCCTTCCCCTTCGCCTGGGCCACGCCCCATGCATCCGACACGTCAGAGAAGGTGCCGTCGCCCTCGTTCCGGAGCAAGACGTTCGCGACGCCCGGGTACACCCTCGGGGAGCAGTAGACCGGGACGCTCTCCCCGCAGCGCCGGCTAGTTTCCAAGTTCCAGTCGAGGTAGCGCGTTACGAAGAGGTCTAGATCCCCGTCGAGGTCCGCATCAAAGAAACCGGCACTGGCAGACCAGCCGGAAACGCCTGCTCCGGACGCTTCGGTGCGGTCCTCGAAGGAGCGCCCCCCGAGGTTTCGGTAGAGGACCGTCCCCCCGTAGCCGGTCACGAAGAGATCGACGAAGCCGTCATTGTCGTAGTCTCCAGTTGTAGCTCCCATGCCGTAGAGGGACTTGCCCGAGGCGCCGAGGCCGTATCGCTCGGTGACGTCCTCGAACGACGTGCCGTCCTGGCCCCGGTACAGCCGGTCGTAGAGGTCGGGCCGCGATCGGTCCACAACGAGCCCGGCCCCGCTCTGCAGCAGGGCGCCGCCGTTCACGAAGAAGATGTCGAGGAAACCGTCGTTGTCGACATCCAGCACGGCAACCCCGCCGCCCATGGTCTCCACGAGGTGCTTTTCCGGCGTCGGATTGGCGTGGTGACGGAATTCGATACCGGACGCAGCGTCAGCGATCTGAAAGCGCAACTCGGCCGCGGCGAGGCCCGGAATGGCGCATGCCAGTGCCCCGCACCAAGGCAGGATGAAGTTGCGAGAAATCACAGGTCAGCCGCTGTCTCCATTAGTTACCGTAGTATGCAGCCGGGATTCAGTGGTGAAGCGGGCAGGATCGGGATTCCAGCTGATCGCACTGTTCTCCTGTTTCCTCGGGTTCGCCCCAGCGACAGAGCAGGCGCCAGCGGGGGGCGCGCCGTTCGAGCCCTTGTACCGCGAGGCCTACGAACAGCGGCTCCGCCAGCTGGGGCCCGGGCATCCGGATACGATCGAGAGCCTCGTGCGGCTGGCTGCGCTCCTGCGCGTCCATGACCGCGCGGCAGATGCCGAGCCACTGCTTCGCAGGGCACTCGGCGACAAGGCCGGAGCCGAGGGGGCAAACGGTCTGGCCGCGCTGGAAATGGCCGAGACGCTGGCCGCCCTTGGGTGCGCCGCCGAAGCGGAGAGCTTCTTCCGACGCTCGCTGGCGGACACAGAGGCTGGCGCGCGGAGCGCGCGGACGCTGCTGAGCATCGCCGCGCTCCGACAAGCCGACGGAGATCCGGGGGGCGCTCGGCAAGCGTTCCTCCAAGCACTGGAGCAATTCGAGAAGGGTGCGCCCCTAACAGCCGACGAGCGCCGGGCCCAGGCGACAGCCCTCAACAGCTTGGGCCTGCTGCTGGAAGCGGAAGGCGATCTGGGAAGCGCGGAGGCCGCTTTCGGGCGCGCCACCGCCGCCCACGAGGCAGCTTACGGGGACGGGCATCCCGCGACGGCCGCTGTCCGCGCCAACCTAGCCGGCGCGCTTGCCATGCGAGGGAACGCCGCCGTCGCGGCCACGCTGCTGGAACGCTCCGTGGCCGTGCTGCGAGCTGCTTACGGTCCCCGCCACCACGACACGGCGAGACTCCAAAACCGGCTGGGCGAGATTCTCGAAGTGCTGGGACGCTTGGACGCGGCCGAGGCGCAGTATCGCGCGGCCTTGGCCGCGTGGGACGAGCCATACCCAGAGCGCGGACTGGTCTTGGCCGATCTCGGCCGCCTTGCAGGTGTCCGCGGGGATGTCGCAAGCGCCGCGACCACGCTGGCCCAGGCGGTCCGAGTGCTCGAGCCCGCCGAGGACCAGCTGGCGGCTGACCTCGCCGAGGCGCTCGACTCCTACGGATCGGTATTGCGAGCCTCGGGACGTTTGGACGCGGCCGAGCCGGTTCTCCGGAGGGCTCTGGCGATCCGCACGCGGGAACTGGGCGATTCGCACCCCGACGTAGCCCTCTCTCTGGTCGGCCTGGCAGGCGTCCTGCACCTGCGCGGGGACCTAGAGCAGGCCGGCCCCCTGTATCGCACCGCGCTCGGAATCCAGGAGAGGCAGCTGGGGCAAGCCCACCCTGAGGTGGGCGAAACGCTCTATAACCTCGCCCATCTGAGGCATGCAGCGGGCGACATCGCGGGGGCCCGGGGCGCGTTCGCCCGGGCCGCGGAGATTCTGTCTGCAGCCTACGGGCCCGATGACCCGTTCGTGACCGAGATCCGGACGGCGCTGCGGGCACTCCCCCGCGACGGTGCCGCAAGCCCCGGCCCCGACTGAGGCGGGCCGCTCGGTGCCCACAGTTCGATGCCGGCGGGCGGAGGATTCGCGCGGCCAGATCCCACTTTTCCAAGGGGCTGCTGCTAGCCCAAGTTCGCCAAGCGAGGAGCGATTTTGGCCGAATTCGGCGTGCTTTGCGCTGCAAGTCGTTGGTTTTCAATGGCCAGCCTCCTTGAAACCCCAAATGCAGTGCCACAACAATTTACAATTCCTTGACTCCCGTTCCAGGGCCTGCTTCCATCGGAGCCTGTTCGTCCGCCAGACCCCCACCCGCCCCCGCGCCAAGGGCCAGGAGCCCCACTTCACCGACCGCCTCGTCCGGTCCGCCCGCGCTCGGTCGGCGTCGAGCACGTCGCCCTGTGGGCCATGCGGCAGCTCCGTCTGCCGTCCCTGCTCGAGGAGCTGGGCCTGTCCGGTCCGCAGCGCAGCGCCCTGGGCGAGCTGCTCGGCTGCGACTGCGAGACCATGGGCCGGAACGCCCTGCAGCCCACCGTCACCCTGCACGACCTGACCAGCACGTGCTTCGAGGGCGCGGCGGACCGGCAGCCGCTGGACGCCAGCGGGGCGACCCATCCCGGGGTCCACGGCCTGCGCACCAACAGCGTCGGCTGGGACGCCGAGCGGCTGTGGCGCACCTGCGTGACGCGGACCGACCTGGAGGCCGTCTTCCGCTCCCTCGGGAGCGCACTGGGACTGCGCCCGATCCACCACCGCAGGCCCGCGCGCAGCGCGGGCCACCTGTGCCTGTCGGTGCTCGCCTGCCAGCTGGTCCAGGTGGTCCGGCAGCGCCTGCGGGCGGGTGGGGAGACGGCCAGCTGGACGACGCTGCGCCATCGCCTGGCGGGCCAGCAGCGGGTGACCGCGGTCTTCCGCCAGGCGGACGGACGCGTGCTGCCCGCACGCAAGGCGACGCGGGCCGAGTCCTGGCAGCGGGCGATCTACGAGCGGCTGGGCTGGACGCCTCGCCGGGCGGGGTCCGCAAGCTGGTCGTCCAGCCCAGACGGCGAAGGAAACATGCACGGAATGCAGTGCCACACGCCTGATTCCGCGGCTGCAATGTGCTCATTGCAAACGACTTATGAAATGAAGTGGCAAACATGGGCTAGAATACACGCGGTAAGGGTCCACGCTGGCATGCCGCCACCGTGAAGTTGTGCATTCAGGAGGTCTTATGAGATTGCATCCTCTATTTGCCGCGGCTCTGGCTGTGGCACTCGCAGTCGGAGTTCAGCTTGCACCCGCGCAGGATCTGCGTGGCAAGATCGGAGGCACCGTGGCGGATGCATCGGGGGCGGTGATTCCCGGTGCCAGCGTTACGCTCTCCAACGACAACACCAATGTCTCGTCGAAGACGCAGACCAGCGCGGCCGGCCAGTACCTGTTCGACTTCGTCCTGCCCGGCACGTACACGCTCACGGTGGAGTCCGAAGGATTCCGGTCGTTCCAACAGCAGAACATCCTGGTCCAGACCAGGGCCGACATCACGGTCGACGCTTCGATGGAGCTCGGCGCGGTTACCGAGACGGTGACGGTCGAGGAGGCGCCGGTGGCGGTGCAGTTCACCACGACCACGATGGAGACGACACTGGATACCAAGCTGTCGCAGGAACTGCCGCTGCTGAACCGCAATCCCTACATGCTCGCCGCGCTCGATCCCGCCGTGAACTACCGCGGCGGCGCCGAGAATGCCCCGTACCACCACTGGGCGATGAGCCAGCTGGATGTCGGCGGCAACACGGCCACGCGGAATAACGTGCTGATGGACGGGGTTCCCCAGCTCGTCGGGGCCAAGGGCGTTTACACGCCGCCCATGGACGCGGTGTCCGAGGTGAACGTCCAGCAGAACGCCACCGACGCCGAGTACGGCCACAGCGCCGGGGGCATTGTGTCGGTGCAGATGAAGAGCGGGACCAACGACTGGCACGGAACCGCGTACTACTTCGGGCGCAACCCGGTGTTCAACGCGCGTCCCAACGCGCTGAGTCGGCAGGGAAGCGTCGTGCGTCGCAGCGTCTGGGGCGTGAGTTCCGGGAATCCCATCGTCAAGAACAAGGTCTTCAACTACTTCGCGTACGAAGCGCAGGACGTGCGATCCCCCAGCACCGTGAGCCTGACCCTGCCTCGCGCGGCGGAGCGGGGCGGTGACTTCTCGAACAGTCTCAACCGCAACGGCGACTTGCGCAGGATCTTCGACCCGCTGACCACGGATCCGGACGGCAACAACCGCGAGCGGTTCGCGAACAACATGATTCCGGCCAGCCGGTTCGACGCGACCTCGCTGCGAGTGCTGGACAAGACCTGGGATCCGAACAACCCCGGCGACAACGCCTCGGGAGCGAACAACTTCCGCCACGTGTTCCCGATCACGTTCGACTACTGGAACATCACGAACCGCACGGACTACAACGTCAGCGAATCGGTGAAGGTCTTCGGGCGCATCAGTCGCTTCCACACCACGCAGAGCGAGCCGGACTACTCCGGATCGGTGGCGCAGCGCCGCCAGGGCAGCGCCCGCAACAGCGTGCAGACGTCGGGAGATGTCGTCTGGACCGTCTCCCCGACTACCGTCTTCAACATGCGGGGCTCGTATTCCAAGATCACGGATTCGTTCTACACGCCCCAGGCCCAGATCGGGGAGGCAGGTCTGGCCGAGCTCTGGCCGAGCAACCCTTGGTACGCATCGCATGTGAGGGACATTCCCGCCGTGCACTTCCCCGAGATCCGCGTCGACGCGGACGCGACGACATCGTTTGGGCGCTCGGGATTCTGGTTCCAGGAGCCCTCGACGTGGAATCTGGAGGCCAAGGTCTCGAAGCAGATTGGCCGCCACTACGTCAAGATCGGCGGGCAGTACCGCAAGCAGCTCGTGCTGGCCGCCCGCCCGCGCGGCATGCGGTTCCGCTTCAACGCGAATCCCACGGCGGACACGGCCAACCGCCCCAACACCGGCGAGCTGGGCCACGCGTGGGCCTCGATGCTGCTGGGCGTCATGCAGGACGGCAGCTGGAGCCGGGCACGGACGGTGGCGGTCAACCGCCCCCGCATCGACGTGTTCGGATTCTTCATCCAGGACGACTTCAAGCTGAACTCGCGGGTCACGCTTAACCTGGGCCTGCGCTACGAGTACGAGACCCCGATGCGCGACCCCGAGTACCGGCTGTCGCGCTACCTCGACTTCAACCAGCCCCTTCCCGAAGTCGCCTCGGCGATGAGTGATGTCCCGCAGAGCATCCTGGCGATGCGGACCACTCCGTTCCAGCTCCGGGGCGCCTGGGTGTTCACCGACTCGAGCAACCCTTACGCATGGAGCGGGCAGACCAACCTCTACCTCCCCCGGGCAGGCCTGGCGATCCGGCTGAATTCCCGGACGGCGCTGCGGGTCGGCTACTCGCGCTACGCCACGCCGCCGATCCAAGAGAAGGGAGGAGGCGCCTCCGACAGAGGCCTCGACATCCTAGGCAGCACGCCTTATCCGGGCTACGAGATCGAGGGAAGTCCCCTCTCGTCAATCAACGGCACGCCCAGAGCGTACTTCGGGGACCCCTTCCCCAGCGGAGGCCCGCACCCCAACCCGCTGCCGGAGCCGTTCGGGCAGCGCTTCGGACGCTTCGCGACCCTAGGTTCCAACGAGGCGCGATTCTTCCACCAGGACTGGCACGCGGGCATCAACGACCGCTTCAACATCTCGCTGCAGAGGGAGATCATCAGCCGCATCGTGCTCGACGCGACCTACTTCATGAACTTCGGCAGCAACCAGCCCTTCGACCGCCGCCACAACCTGCTGGACCCGCGCATCGGCTTCCAGCACGGCAGCGCGATCAACCGTAGCACGCCGAACCCGTTCTACGGGCTGCCCCAGGAGATCATGCCCGGGCCGCTGGCCAGCCGGCGGCAAATCCGAGTCCAGGACCTGCTGACACCGTACCCGCACTTCCTCAGCAACGGCATCACCGAGCACGTCTTCCCCGGCCGGCGCGAGCGCTACAGCTCGCTGCAGCTGCAGCTGCAGAAGCCGTTCGCGGACGGATTCAACTTCATCATGGGCTACAACTACCACCGGGCCCGCAACGAGGACTTCTACGATGAAGTGGACGAGGTCGACCGGGTGTTCACCTTCCAGGACGATGTCCGGGGCCGCCACAAGTTCACGCTGGCGGGCATCTACGAGCTGCCGATCGGGCGCAACAAGCCGCTCGGAGCCAACGTCACCGGCGTTCTGGACAAGATCGTCAGCGGCTGGCAGTTGAGCGGGCTGTACACCTACGTCGGGGGCGAGCTGCTGCGGTTCGGCGGCTTGCAGGTCAGCGGAGATCCGGCTCTCGGCAACCCGACGCGGGAGAGAATGTTCAACACTGACGTCTTCTCGAACCTGGCCCCCTTCACGCGACGCTCGAACCCGTGGTCCTACAGCGGCGTGCACGGGCCGCGCTTCTCGAACCTGGACATGGTGTTCGCCAAGCGGACACGCATCTCGGAGAAACTCGAGTTCGAGTTCCGCATGGAGTCGTACAACCTGACAAACAGCTTCATGGGAGCGAACCCGACAACGAACGTGAACAGCGGCAATTTCGGACGCGTCGCGAGCAAGCTGCGCACGCACTTCGGCAGGGAGTGGCAGTACAGCGGGCGCTTCATCTGGTAACGGCTGGCCGAGACAAGGAAACCTTCAGGGCGGGGCCCTCGGGCCCTGCCCGTTCTTCGCCCTGATTCCCCGGGAGAGCCCTGATTCCCTAGGAGATCTGCATCGAGTCCGAAAGACTGCACCCCGGCAAGCGCGAATGACGGCGCCGAGCGCGGTCGGATCCGCCGCTGCTCGAGGACGCTAACCAGGTCGCATCCGGTGCTCCGAGGCCATCGGGCCTCATTCCCGAGGGAGGAATCCGTCCAATGGCGGCCTACCTGGACGGCAGCGGGAGGTTTTCGAGCGCCCAGATCTCGGCCCTAGTCTCCTCGTGCGAGAAGGCCAGAGAATCGCCGTCCGGGCTGACGCTCACAGGCCCGGGCCGCTTCCACGGGGCGTCAAGGCGCCTAGGCTCCGCCTCGCTTGTCTCGACTATCCACAGGCTTGAGCCGGAGGCCGCCTCGGCGCTCACCAGCAGCTGCTCGCCGCCCGGGACCCATTCGACGGCGGAAATCTCCCCGTGCCGGGAGTGCAGCACGGGGGCGGACCGGCCCGCACTCATGTCGAGCACATGTACCGACTGCATGCGCAGGTCCGCGCCGGCAGCCAGCACGAATGCCAGCCTTTCCGCCGCCGCTGGCGCTCGTCGCAGAAAGCGGATGGCCGCGTGACCGGGCGGAGGGCGGTAGACATCCTCACGGCGGCCCGACTCCAGGTTGTGCGAACGGATTAGAAAGCGGTCCGGGCCAGTGCGCTGCGCGAAGAAGATGCGGCTCCCGTCGCTGGACCACTCGCCATCGAGGCCGCGAAAGTCCCCCGACCGCTCGACCACCGCGCGAACCGTCTCGCCCGTCTCCAAGTCCATCACGAACAGCCCCGAACGTCCCTGGGCGTCCCCCCCGCTCAACAGCAGCGACCCGCTATCGGGCGACCACCTGAGCCGCTGGATGAACGCCAGCCGAGGCGCGTGCACGGCTTCGCGGCCGGTGGCCAGCTCGCGCACCGTCACCGCGCGATGCTCCTGACCGTAGTTCTCGGTGCCGACTCGCGACAGGTAGGCCAGGAAACGGCCGTCCGGCGACCACTCGGGATTGCGATTCCCCCCTGGGAAGTTACTGGCGAGAACCGTTCCGCCACTGGCCAGCGCTCCGGTAGCGGAATCAAAGCGGCCCACGTGAACGTCGGTTCGGCCAGCGCGGCGCCCGAAGAACAGCCTTCCGTCGCTGGTGAATGCCATCGGCAGCGCGCGCCCGAGTCCGCGCTTGACGAGCCGCGGCTCGCCGACCGGCCCGGCTCCCTCCACTCGCAGCATCCAAGCATCCATCGAGCCGCCCCGATCGCTGCCGAACACCACGGCGCTCCCGTCGGGAGTCCACAGCGGGAACAGGTCGTTAGCGGGGCTGTCGGTGAGGGCCCCGTAGCGGGACCCGTCCACCGAGAGCAGGTGGATGTCGCGAGCAGTCGAATCACCAGCGGGAATTGAGTCGTACACGACGAAGCGCCCATCGGGCGAGAGGTCGACCTTCTTTGGATAGAACCAGTCGAGGGACCGCAGGACATGAATCGGGCCCTCTTTGGTCGGGACCAGGGCGATCTGGCTGACGTTGTCCCGCCGGAACAGCAGGGTGAGGATCAGATCGCCTTCCGGGGAGAAAGCGGCGGGTTGAACGAACCCTGCCTCGGGATTGCGATACAGCGTGCGCGGCTCGCCGCCGTCGAGCCCCACGATCCTCAGCTCGTAGAAGCTGTCGTCGTTGAACCACGCGTAGGCGACCTGGCGGCTGTCCCGGGAGAAGACGGAGAAATAGGCGAACTGCCCGGGCAAAGCTCCTCCTGCGTCGCGGGTCAGAGCGCGACCAATGCCGGTCTCCAGATCCCGGATCGCCAAATTGCCGTCGGCATCCACGTACGACAGGTAGCGGCCGTCGGGCGAGGGGGCTCCCAAGGCATTGGTCTGCTCGTCTGCCCAGACCTCCCGGGCCCATGCTCCCGATTCCTCGGCGGCGGCGCCTGCGGAACCAGCCAGAGCCAGCAGGCACAGGGCGATAGTCGCTCCGGCCCCCGGCACAGACCGCTGGCGCTGGCTGGCGGGCAGTACCATAGCCTTTACGATACGTCGCCTGCGTGCAGATGCTGACAATCTCACGGACGAAGCGGCTGCCGGCGTGGATGGTGGCAGCGACCCTGCCGCTTTTCGCGCAGCCGCTGGATGTCTTCGACCACGACTCCGAGGAGTACTTAGGGGCGCGCGCCTGCGCGGCATGCCATCCCCAGCAGTTCGCAAGCCAGTCGGAAAGCGGCCACGCCCGGTCACTGCGCCCGGCAGCCGATCATCCGCTCGCGAAGTTCTTCGCTCCAGAGGCGCCCCAAGTGCGGACAGGCGGCACAGAGTACTCGTACCGAAGCGTTCCGGACGGACTGCGCGTGGCAGTGTCAGCCGGCGAGGAGCGAAGCCAGGCGCGGCTCGAATGGGCGTTCGGCGCGGGCGAGCAGGCGGTGACCTTCGTCGGCCAGGTCGACGAGGATCTCTATCTCGAGCACCACTACAGCTACTACGCGGCTACCGGGGCTCTTGGAACGACGCCGGGGCATCGCGACGCGCCGGTGCACGGAGCCGAGGAGGCCTTGGGGGTGTACTACGACACGTTCGGCCCCCAGCCCAGCATCATGCGCTGCTTCCAGTGCCACTCGACCGGACCCCTCGCCCTGGGAGCCGGGCTATCGCTGCGCCCGCATGAGCTTGGGATTCGCTGCGAGGCCTGCCACGGGCCGGGCGATAAGCATGTCAAGGATGCAGCGACCGGCGAGCTGGCCGAGGTGCGCGCGTCCATCGGAAATCCGGGCAGGCTGCCGGGCGACGATCTGCTCGCATTCTGCGGTGACTGCCACCGCCCGCCGGCCTCGTCGGGCGTAGTGGTCGACTGGAGCGATCCCTGGAACGTCCGGCACCAGCCCGTCTACCTGTCGAGGAGCGCCTGCGTCCAGCCCGGTGGCCAGGCTCTGGCTTGCATGCTGTGCCATGACCCGCACGAGCCGCTCTCGGCCGAGGCCGCTCGCGACGAGAGGAACTGCCTTGCCTGCCACGCCGAAAGCACTCCTCCGGCCGAGCCCTGCCGACAGGCCGCCAGCCGGGATTGCGTGACCTGCCACATGCCACCCGTGCTGCCGCAGGAGGAGCTGCGGTTCACCAACCATTGGATCGGCGTTTATGCTCCGGGCAATCCGCTACGGCCGCGCGAGGAAGGGGAGCGGGGCAGACGCTGATTCGAGGGTGCGCCGCGTTCGGGGCGTCTCGCCGATCCGTTGCGTTCTTCCCGCAGCGCCACGGGCCATGGCGATCCAACTGGCCTTGCGCCTGAATTGTTCCCGATGGGGCCCGGCCCTGCCGAATATCGGCCGTTTCTATCGAGAGCCCGCTGGCACAGAAGTCGGTCTGTGCTTCCATGGAACCGGCAATGGCAGGAAGGCAGGCACCGATGAGGCGCAGGGACGCAATTAGGAGCATCGCTGGAGCCGGAGCAATCGCGTCGGGCTGCCTGGGCGCCCCGGGAATGCTCAAGGCAGCCGACCAAGCAGCGAGGGCGGATATCGTCCGCTTCGGGGAGGATATCGAGCCGCTGGTGCGGTTGATCGAGGGCACGCCGCGCGGGGACTGCATCGAAGTGCTCGCCAAGCGGCTGCGGGCCGGTCTGTCGCACCGCGAGCTGCTGTCGGCGCTGTTCCTGGCCGGCATCCGGAACGTCAGCCCACAGCCGCCCGGGTTCAAGCTTCACTGCGTATTCGTCCTCCACTCGGCGAATCAGCTCAGCCTCGACGCGCCTTATAGCGAGCGGCCGCTGCCGCTGCTGTGGGCGCTGGACTACTTCAAGGAGTCGCAGCAGCGCGATGCGGAAGAGGGGGATTTCCAACTGCGAGAGCCAAGCGGGCCGCTGCCGAGGCCGGACAAGGCCTGGCAAGAGTTCCGCACGGCCATGGAGACCTGGGACCAGGAACGGGCGGACGCAGCCATCACGGTCCTAGCGCGCACCAAGGGCAGCCACGAGGTGATCGAGGGACTGTGGCGCTACGGGGCCCGCGACTACCGCAATATCGGGCACAAGGCGATATTCACGGCCAACACCTGGCGCACCCTGCAATCGATTGGCTGGCGACACGCTGAGCCGGCACTGAGGTCATTGGTCATGGGCCTGCTGGATTTCGGGACGGAGCGGCGCATGAACGGCTATGACTTCGAGGGCCAGACCCACCGTGCCAGCACCGAGACGGCGAGGCGAGCGCTTCCAGAGATGCCGCCCGGCTGGATCTCGGATCGAACGGGCGATTCGTCGCGCGCCCGGAGCGTCCAGTCGGCAGTGCGAACCGCAGGGCCGGTCGCGGCGGTCGCCGAGGTGGCGACAATGCTGGCCGATGGCCAGGGGAACGCTCGCGACGCTTGGGACGGCATCCATCTTGCCGCCGCCGATCTCATGCTTAGGCTGCCCGGCATCCTCGGCGTGCACTGCGTGACATCCGCGAACGCGCTCCACTATGCCTTCCGGATGTCGGGCGATGCTGAGACACGGCTATACCTCCTGCTCCAAGGTGTCGGGTGGATGAGCCAGTTCGCGACATTCATGGCCCGCGACCAGGCGATCAGGGACTTGGATCTCAGCGAGCTCGAGCGCGCCGACGTGTCGCAAGACGAGGCTGCGGGAGCCGCCGAAATCCTCGCACTGGTTGGAGACGAAGCCGACGAAGCCGCTCGGAAGGCGTTGAACTACGCGACGGATCGCCGGAATCTGACTCCGTTCTTCCGGATGGCACGGAGCGTGCTATTTCGCAAGGCCGAGGAATCGCATCGCTTCAAGTTCGCTGCGGCCACATTCGAGGACCTAGCGCTGGTCAGCCCGTCCTGGCGACCCCACTTGCTGGCAGCGGCCACATACTACCTGCAGGGACAGGGCGAGGCCGACTCCCAGGCCTTCGAGCGCGCACGGAAGGCTCTGGGTGCGTCATGAAGCCCCGCGCAGCAGCCGCCTCGGCGCTCCTGGCTCACCGGGACCGAGGGGCACGGCCTAGTCCGGCTGTGAATCGCCGCCGATCCACTCAGGAAGAAGCACGGATTCGAAGCTCGTCCCTCGCGCCGCCGGCTAGCGGGACGGGCCTCGGTCCCGCAACTGCGTCGTTTGCGGTCCGGCTTCCGTTCCGCAGATGTCTCGGGCACGCCAGTACCTAGCCACGAAACGATCACGAGTGTCAGCGTCGAGATCACCCAGAGTTGCCAGCCAGATCGTCTTCCTTGCAAGCTCCTTCCGAATCCGCTCCCGCCACAAGGGTGCCTCCCCGACCTGCGCCGAGGATGCCGCCAAAGCCCTCTCCGCGCGCTAGAACGCTTCGGGGAGCAGGTCCAGAGTTCCCTGCAGCAGCTCGAGGTCGTCCTCGTAGACCCCAATGTTGCCCTTCTGTGTCGCGCCATTCAAGTCGCGCAGAGATGTAACGAGGGAATCCCCACGCAGCTCCGGCCGCTCCCTCTCCAAGTCGTTGCAGACGGCCTCTACACTGTGCACAGCCCGCGGCGTCACGCGATACAAGTGGCAGACCGCCTTGGCCAGGTACTCGGCCGCGTTGGAACTGTCCTTGGCGACGCTCCCGTCGAAGACGACGCCCAGCCGCTGAGCCACACCCAGCTCGACACACCATTCCGGCAGGCGTTCAGGCTGTTCGCAAGCATCCGGCATGTGTTCGTGGCATCCATGAGCGGCTCCTTGATGCCGACCGAGACCCGCCCGCACACACCGAGGCCCTGCGTGGCCACGGCCCGCCCCAGCGACGCTCCCCAGCGCGCCGACTCCCGCAGCCTGGCGAGACCCAGCGGCTGCCACTCCACCAGCGCCCCCTCGTGCTCCGCAGGGGCCTCGTGCAGCGGCATTCGCGCACCGTCCTCGTGGACGACCGCCAGGTCCCAATCGCTGTCGGGCCTCGCCAGTCCCTTGGCCCGGGATCCGTACAGCACCACCGCCAGCGCCCCCGCCGGCCGGCCGTGGGTCTCGAACCAGCCCCGCACCTTCGCCAGCAGCGTTGGCGGCACCGAACCCGCCCGCGAGCTTGCCACCAGCGGTGCGGGGAATGAGCCCTGTCCGTTCAGGCTGCCGTCTCCCTGCACACGCACGCCCCTCAATGCAGCTCCAGTGTAGGGCCGAGGGTGGTCGACAATTCCTCGATTGGGCCTCCTCCATATACTGAAAGCGCTGGTACCACATCCATGAGCCAGGGCAAATCAGTCCTACTGGGAGTGTCGGGCGGCATCGCCGCCTACAAGTCCGCCGAGATCGTGCGTGCACTGCGAGCCGAGGGTCACCGCGTGCAGGCGGTAATGACCAAGGCTGCGACGCAGTTCATCGGACCTCTGACGCTGGCGTCGCTGACGGGTCAGAAGGTCATTACGGATCTGTTCTCGGCTAACTCCGCCGAGGACACGTTGCACAGTGCCATCGCCCACATCGATGTCGCCCAGGAGGCTGATCTGCTGCTGGTTGCACCGGCGACCGCGGACGTGCTGGCCAAGTTTGCGAACGGGATCGCCGACGACTTCCTCTCCACAGCTCATTTGGCATACAAGGGGCCGATTGTCCTCGCTCCGGCCATGAACACGGCCATGTGGGAGCATCCTGCGACCCAGGAGAATCTGGCCCGATTGCTCGACCGTGGTGTAACGGTCGTTGAGCCCGGCGTTGGCGAGCTTGCGTGCGGCACTACCGGGCCTGGCCGACTCGCAGACCTCGAACCCGTCATGAACGCCGTTCGTGCCGTCCTTGGTGCAACCGGTTCCATGGCCAGCGAATGTGTGCTGGTCACGGCTGGTCCCACCCGGGAACCGATCGATCCGGTCCGTTACCTGTCGAATCGATCCAGCGGACGCATGGGATATGCGATTGCAGCCGAGGCGGCCAGCCGGGGTGCCCGCGTGATCATCGTCTCCGGTCCCGTCTCGCTGCCAACCCCTCCAGGGTGCGAGCGTGTCAACGTCGAGAGCGCAGATGACATGCACAAGGCAGTTCAGAGACATCTCGACGAGGCCACGGTCGCAGTGATGGCTGCAGCGGTCGCGGACTATCGACCCGCTAGCCCCGCTGGGCAGAAGATCAAGCGCGGTAACGGCGCCCCCAGTTTCGATCTAGTCGAAACACCCGACATCCTGAAGTCGGCGAGAAACGATAGTGGCAGACGAGTCCTAGTCGGTTTTGCCGCGGAGACCAGCGACTTGGAAGCTAACGCCCGCCGCAAGCTGGCAGCCAAGGGATGCGATCTCCTCGTCGCCAATCCGGTTGGCGGCGAAACGGGCTTCGATACGGATCGCAATCAGGGGATCTTGCTTGCGGCAGACGGCACGCGTGAGGCCCTGGCGCCGATGGCCAAGAGCGAGATGGCGGGCCACATTCTTGATGCCGTTGCCCGGCTCCTGCCGCCAGGGGACGTGTGAAGCACTCGCCACCCATCAACGATGCCGTTCGGAGGCACTTGGAGTTCTTCCGCGACCTAGGTGTCGAAGAGGTCTTCGTCGATTCACGGCGGTCCGAGGATGCCGGAGCCAACCCTTCGGCTGCGGCGGAGCTGCGGGTGATACAGGATGACATCGGAAACTGCAGGCGCTGCAGGCTGCATGAAGGGCGAAACAAGATCGTCTTCGGGAGCGGCAACCCACAGGCCAGACTCGTGTTCGTGGGCGAGGGGCCGGGCGCCGACGAGGATGCCCAGGGCGTGCCTTTCGTCGGCCGGGCTGGCCAACTGCTCACCCGCATGATCGACGGCACGGCCGAACGCATCGACCTGCCGATCCGGCGCCCGGACATCTACATCTGCAACGTCGTCAAGTGCAGGCCACCGAGGAACCGTACTCCGGCCCAGGACGAAGCTGATATCTGCGGGCAGTTCCTCGTGCGTCAGATCAAGGCGATCAGGCCGAAGGCGATTTGCGTGCTGGGAGGAGCGGCTGCCAAGGCGCTACTCAAGCCCAGCGTCGGGATCACCAAGCTCCGGGGGAATTGGCAGAAGTGGGAGGACTTCCCCGTCATGCCGACGTATCACCCGTCGTACTTGTTGCGCGGAGTCCACCCCGACAAGAAGCGCGAGGCCTTCAACGACCTGAAGGCAGTGCTGGAGTACGTCTACCGGTAGGACGGGCCAGCCTCAGCGCTCGACCCGGCCTGAGCCGCCGCCGCGCATCAGCGCCATCACTTCGTCTGCCGAGAACCGATTGAAGTCGCCTGGCACCGAGTGCTTCAGGCACGATGCGGCGACGGCGAACTCGAGGGCATCCCCGAGGTCGTCTGGATAGCGGTGTAGGCCGCCGATCAAGCCTCCGGAGAACGAGTCTCCGCCACCAACTCGATCAATGATGTGCGTGATGTCGTGCTTCCGGCTGAGGTGGAAGGTGGTTCCGTCGTAGACGCACGCGGACCAGCGGTTGTGCGACGCGGAGATCGACTCGCGGAGGGTGATCGCCTGCATCTTGAGGTTTGGGAACTCCGCCAGCATCTTCCTCGCCAGCTGCTCGTACCGGGCGACGTTGAGGGAGCCGGATTCGACATCGATGTCCTCGACGGAGATGCCGAGGGACTTCTGGCAGTCCTCCTCGTTGGCGATGCCGACGTCAACGTGCTGGACTAGCTCCCGCATGACTTCGGGCGCGGTCTTGCCGTAGTTCCATAGCTTCTTGCGGAAGTTGTAGTCACAGGACACAGTGATGCCCTTCGATTGGGCGGCGCGAACAGCCTCAATGGACAGGTTGGCACAGCCTTGGCTGATTGCTGGGGTGATGCCGGTTATGTGGAACCAGGTGGCGTCTGCGAAAATCGCGTCCCAGTCGAAGTCGCCGGGATTGGCAGTCGCGATCGAACTGTCCGCACGGTCGTACAGCACCTTGGATGGCCGCTGGTTCGCGCCAGTCTCCAGGAAGTAGACACCGAAGCGGCCGGGCCTGCGCACGATTCCTGAGCAGTCGACTCCTAGCCCGCGCAGCTGACCGATGCAGCCGTCCGTAATGAAGTTGCTGTCGGGCAGGGCTGTGACGAAGGAACTCGGAATGCCATAGTTTGCCGTCGAAACGGCGACATTGGCCTCGCCTCCGCCGAACGTGGCGACAAACGACGGTGACTGAAAGGGGCGTTCAAGGTTCGGAGGGGCGAGACGCAGCATGATCTCACCAAACGTCACAACTCGGGACATGGTTCGTGGTCCTGGTCGCGAGCGACCACTGCGCAGAGCGCAGTTGCCCAGCGTATCATTCCGGTTCTCGGAGCCTGTCCTTCACGACCTTGCCCATGGCGTTCCTGGGAAGTTCGCCCACGCTAATGACCCGCTTGGGGGTCTTGTAGGATGCCAAGAACCGTCGGCAGTAGGCGACGATGGCTTTCTCGTCGATGGGCGGACCGCTCGACACCACGTACGCAGTGACGGCCTCGCCCCAGTCGCTGTCCGGCATCCCAACAACGGCGCACTGCGCCACGTCGGCATGGGCGAGGATGACGTGCTCGACCTCGCTTGGGTAGACGTTGAGGCCTCCGCTGATGATGAGGTCCGTCGCCCGGCCCTTGAGCTCGTAACGTCCATCTTGGTGGCGGACGCCAATGTCCCCGGTCCGGAACCAACCGTCCTCGGTAAGGCTGGCCGCCGTCTTCTCCGCGTCGCGCCAGTAGCCGGAAAACACGTGGGGCCCACGAGTCTGTAGCTCGCCCTCCCCGCCGGTGGCCAAGAGAGTTCCGGTGTGCCGGTCGGTGATGCGGAGTTCCACGCCGGGCAGCGGATATCCAACCTGTCCGGCAATGCGGTCCCCTTCGAGCGGGTTGCTCGTCATGATCCCGGTCTCCGTCATGCCGTACCGTTCGACCACACGGACCCCGAACTTGCTCTCGATGGAAAGGAACGATTCGGTAGGCAAACGATCTGAACCCGATGTCATGAGGCGCATGTGCCGTAGATCCGTCTCACCATCGCCCACCGCATCGAGGAGGCGACGGTAGATCGTGGGGACTCCCATGAATACAGTGCAATCGCCGTCGCTGAGTTCGCCTAGAACACGTTGGGCATCGAACTTCCCGTGCACCCTGCAGGTTGCTCCGGCGTGCAGTGCGCCATGCAGTGCGACCAGCAGTCCGTGCACATGGAACAGTGGCAGAACGTGCAGCAGAGTGTCGTCGGCGCGCCAGCCCCACGCCTCGCCAAGCATGTCCATGTTTGCTGTCAAGCATGCGTGCGACATGCAGGCTCCCTTGGGCCGACCAGTTGTCCCGCTGGTATAGAGCATCAGCGCGGTCTGGTCCGCCGTGGGCGTGGTCAGGTCGAATCGGTCGTCAACTGGATCCAGCCAGTCCTGCACGCTGAACGGATCGATGGCGACCACCGTCGACGACGCGAAGCTTCCAAGGTCCCGGTCCTGGGCTGATTGCGGAGTGTCCTGACCGAGGACGAGTAGCTTCGCCTCTGAGTCCGAGAGCAGATACTCCAGCTCCGGCAGGGAATAGCCTGGGTTGATGGGCAACGAGACCGCTCCAAGGCTGCACGCCGCTAGGTGTAGGGGAATGAACGCAACACCCTTCGGCAGGCAGATCGCGACCCGGTCGCCAGCGTGCACGCCGTGGTCCGCCAGCCATCCTGCCGCTCGACTGATGGTCCGCAGCAGATCCGCGTAGGACAACTGAGAGGCCGTCTCGCCCGTCCGCCAGTCGATGGCGATCTTGGAGGGAGTCGCGGCCGTGTGCTGATGCAAGCGGTCTAGGAAGAGCATTGGACATCGGCGACTTGGTCGCGCTGTTCCCATTCTGGAACGCCTTCATTCGACTGCCGATACATTGGTCTGCGCACCCTACAGCCAGGGCTCCGAACGGCGCCCCGGCTCGGGCACCTAGCGTCGCGATGTCCCCTACCAGAGCTCACTGCGGGCTATACCGGTTCCCATGCGGGCGGTTCGCCTTCGACGGGCCATCCGCCCCGACCTGTGCACCTGAAAGGTTGAGGAGCTCCGCCCTTGACCCGTGCAGTCATCGGCCCAGCAACTCGCACCACTGCAATGCCAGTCCCAGACCACTTGCTGCTCTAGAAGTCTCCCGGTTCCAGTTCGCGAGTCGAGGCCGACATGCGGTGCTTGCCACCAAGTCACCGTTTGCAAGAGATTCACATCGGAATCGTGACCTCCATCAAGCGAGGCCCGTCTCTTAATCATCCCGTTTCGGGCTATGAAGCGCTTTATGGCAGTACGTACGCCGCACGCAGTCACACACGCTTTGGCACGTTCGCCTGAGAGCTTGACAAGAGATTGGCGATCAGGCCTCGGACTCCTTCTGGCTGTCGTCGTGTCCATGTGCGGGGCCTTGCAAGCGCACCACAGCTTCACCCTGCTGTACGACCCAGACGAGCTGATCACGGTGCGAGGTCGGGTGGCCGAATTCCATTACCGAAACCCGCACATCATGATCATAATTGACGAAATCGACGATTCGGGCCAACCACGGCTCGATCAGGATCGAAAGCCGGTTCGCTGGACGGTCGAGGCGCTCTCAGTCCGGCGCGCAGAGCGCCGAGGCATGCGGCAGGACGCCTTGCGACCCGGCCAGATCATCACCGTGCGCGGCTGGGTCTCACGCCGGTCGGGAGTGCGCGAGATGGGAGCCAGTCAGATCATTCAGGAATCCGGTCACGTCTTTGTCTCGCGCCCCCAGATCGGAGGAGGCGGGTCGCGAGGTGCAGCCCCGTATCCCGGAGCGATTCCTGCAGGCCCCCGCGATCCTTGATGGGCTCCTAGCCGCCACGGTGGCGTGACCACACAAAGGGATCCACCCCGTGTCCACGGAATTCTTCCCTACACGGCTGGGATCAGCCATCTAGATGGGGCTGAGCGTCGGCTCGACCGAGGTTCAATGAGCGCCCGCCGATCGTCGTCTTGGGCCAATGCTTACAATCAATTCATTATTGGTTGGCAACAAGTTCCCCGTACGGACACCAATTTGGAATCATGAAGCAAATCAGGCCATTCCTCATGTTCTCCGGCGACCATCACGGCAAGGCCGCCGAAGCCATCGCCTTCTATGCTTCGCTGTTCGATAACTCCGAGGTTCTGGAAATCGATCGCTACGGTCATGGAGAGATTGGGCCGGAGGGAACGGTCAAGACAGCGCGGTTTACCCTGAATGGCATCGAATTCATGGCGATCGACAGCGCGATTGACCACAAATTCAACTTCACACCTTCGATATCCATGTTCGTGGACTGCGAGTCCAAAGCGGAGATTGACGCGGTCTACGGGGCCTTGGCCGACGGGGGGATGCCCCTGCTGCCGCTGGACTCCTATGACTTCAGCAAGCGGTTCGGATGGGTCCAGGATCGGTACGGAGTCAGCTGGCAGCTCAATCTGTCCTAGTCCCACGCTCCCTCGGCAGCCAACTGCTCGGAGGCCATACACGTGTGAATGGCTCGGCACCCGCGCTTGAACTGCGTCGGAGATATCAGTGTCGAGAACTTGGCGCTGACGTGGGCTGCCACCGGAAATCACGCTATCGCCTGCGGAGGGATCGACGCAGCGACCTTGCCCAAGTGCCTACGAAGATCGTGCCGCTTCCTGAAGGCGCATCGCGCAACATGTGCGCAAGAAACCACTCCGTGTTCTACGAGACACCCAACTTCCTGAGCAATTTCATGTTCGAGACGCTCTTGAGGTTCGTGGTCACTAGGAAAATTGCAACTAGCCAGACCTGATTGCCGAGCTGTGACCCCTCCATGACGGATCGGGTCTCAGTGCTGAAGCGTCGTCGCTTGCAGGCCTTCCACTGCATCGCTACGGTATCGCGTGCTAGCAGCCGGTCTGGACGTTCAGGGAACCACAGAACGGACAGCAAAGCCTATGCGGCCAGCGCCGGTGGACGAACCATGATTCACCCTTCGCGTTTGTCGGATACCGCTGAATGAACTCTACAAGTGGAATACCGTTGCGGTGATGCTTTCCCAATCCCTTAGCACCGCATGATCCCCAACCGTTGAGATAGGCGGTCAACGGCCGGAGCGATGCAGTATGTAGAAGAATCCGTCCTCAGCTCCCACCAAGAGGTCTCGCTCGGCGGCGCCGTCCCACGCCACCGTCGTAGGACTCGTCGTGTGACCGGCCAGGACGCCAGTGCCAATGGCTCCCTCGTCCTCCATGTAAGTCCGACCATCCTGTGTGCCGAGATTGCGGAGCCAATGGACGCTTGTACTGTTCACCAGCAGGTCCGGCAAGCCGTCCGAGTCCCAGTCCGTGATGTCGATCTTGCGCCGTCCGCTCTTGCCGGCCCTTTCTGCATTGAGCCGCAGCGGGCCTTCGCGACTGTCTAGGGGACGGTGCTTGTTGTCGTACTCGGAATGGCGGGTACCCCAGAACACTCGGCGGCCCTCCTGGAGGACAAGTCCCTCGTCGGTCCGCACTCGTCGAAACCATGCGAGATAGCCCTCGTTGTCGAGCAGGACCAAATCGACCAGCCCGTCGTGGTCCCAGTCCACGGGCACTGGACGGGTCCGCCACTGGGTTGCCAGTTCGCCGGCCTCCGGCCTCCACCAGTTCCATGCTGGACCACGGTGTCCAGACGAGGATGCGATCTGGACCGGCCGCATGGGCTCGAGATCCAGCGTTCCTGCGCCGCTGCCATTGCGGAACCAGACGATGCGACCCCAGATGGAGTTTGCAAGAACGTCCAGAAGGCCGTCTCCGTCCCAGTCGACAACGCCTACAGTCGTGTAGCCCCACTTGGCCTCGCAAGGTCCTTGGATGGATCCATTCGAGCCAGCCTGTATGCGGATCTCCTCCCCCTTGGCCCTGAGAAGCTTGGGGGCGGCGAACCGACGCGGGTTGCCGCCGAGATTCTCGATGAATGCGATCCTGCCCGCGGTGTTGCCGCTGATGATGTCTTCGTCCCCGTCTCCGTCCCAGTCCACGGCGTGTGGGGTCGCCAGAGCGCCAAACTTTACGTATTCCGCTTCCTGCTGGAAGTAGACCGGCTGAGCGAACTGCGGCAGGCTGTCCGTCACGATGCCTAGGTTCTCCACGAAGGCAACTCGGCCGTCTTCGTCGCCCACGATCAGGTCCTGGTCGCCATCGTGGTCCCAATCGATCGCCGTTGGCGTGATCATCTGCAGATCCATCGCGACTGCGCGGCCATTGGCGGTGAGTCGGCGCCCTCTCGCAAGGTCTGGCTGAGTCCGATCACCCACGTTCTCGAAGTACGTGAAGCCGTCGAGGAACTCCCCGCAGAGCAGATCCAGATCGCCGTCACCATCAAAGTCGGCGAGGCTCGGACTGGGCATGCCGTACACGTCGACGGGCGCACCACCTGCCCACAGCTTGCGAGGGGCGGAGAAACTGCCGTCAGATTCGCGCAGTGCGAGGTACACCCAGCCATGCAGGGGGCCGTTGGTCCACTCGCCCTCAGAGTTGTAGGCGTCGTCCCAGCCGTAGTCGCCCCAGTCGCCTATTCCGATCAACAGGTCTAGGTCACCGTCTCCTTCCCAGTCAGCCAGCTTCCACTGCTTGGCGCGGACACGGCCACTGGACGCATAGACATCGGCAGTGGGCACTCCAAGATCGACTGGCTCGGAAAACGCCGCACTCCGGAATCGGGGATGGACGGCGCTCGGAGTCGTCACCGCGGGCTCATGGCCGTCGTTGTGCGAGATCTGGACGCTTGTTCTGTAGTCCCCGATGCGAACGCCTGGACGGAAAACGGGCAGTGGGTCCTTGCTGCCCGGCTCGGCAGGGTTCTCGAACCAGTAGGTGCCTTCATAAGGTACTCCGCCACTGGAAACGACGAGATCGAGGTCCCCGTCGCCGTCATAGTCCATCGGCAATGGCCACGCCCAGAGCCCGACCCCGAGGTCCGTCACAAGGCCGGGATGGTTGTAGCGGAGCCTCTTGTAGTCAGTCTCCTCGGCTTGCAGGCACACGCCGCAAGCGATCACTACACATAGGAAACGCAAGGATTCAACTGTGCCAGTCAACGCGACGGGGTGCAACACGCCAGGAACGTGCGATGGCGATAGAATCCGGAACTGGGGCAAGTCGTTGGACTCGGAGTCGATCAAGCAGGTCCATCAGGAGATCGTCGAGGAATTCGAGTTCCTCGACGACTGGATGGACCGCTACCAGCACATCATCGACCTGGGCCGCAAGCTGCCGAAGTACCCGGCCGACCTGCTCACAGCCGACCGCAGGGTCAAGGGCTGCCAGGCGCAGGTCTGGTTGGACGCGCAGCTCCGGGGCGGTAGGCTCCATTTTCAGGCCACCAGCGATGCTGCGATCGTCAATGGGCTGGTGGCTCTACTGATCCGTGCGTACTCTGGCTACGAGCCGGAGACCATCCTGAGGGCAGGACATTCGTTCATCGACGAAATCGGCCTGACCAAGCATCTCAGCCCCACCCGAGGGAACGGGCTTCACTCGATGGTGCGCACAATCCGTCAACACGCGGTGCAGGCACTGCACAGGCCATGATCTCGTGGCGGCGTCTCGTGCTTCCGACCGTGGTCCCGAGGCGGCTGTTGATTCGACACGCGTCCCCATCCAATCTCTTGCGCTGATGGAAGGCATCCCATGAGACGACGGACATTTCTCCACAAGGCGACATCCGCACTTGCGGTCGGTGCTGCCATGGCGAGGTCTGGGGTGCCCGCCGCGGTCGAGGCGGGCGACCTGGATCGATACGGTGCATGGACGGGCAAGACGTTTGAACCGACTGGGTTCTTTCGGGCCGAGAAGGACAGCAGGTGGTGGCTGGTCTCCCCAGATGGCAACGCCTTTCTGAGCTTGGGCATCAACCATTTGCATCCCAACTTCTGGAACCAGCCGTACAACAGCGAGGCTTGGAAGACACACCTCGGTCTTGAGAATTTCAGGAGCCGCGAATTCCGACCAGCGCTCCGGGAGTGGTTTCTCGAGACTTGCCGCGAGTTCGGATTCAATACGGTCGGCGTCCACTCGTCCTTGGACATCGTCAATACCCCTCGTCCCACGATGCCGTACGTACCGAAGATCGAATTTGTGGAGATTCCACATTGGCGGACGGACGTTCCCGACGAGAACTTCCTGGATGTCTTTGCAGAGAGCTTCGCGAGCCGCTGCGAGCGACTGGCGCGGGAAGTTGCGGCCCCTGCGCGGGACGACCCGTACCTCCTTGGCTATTCCATGACGGACTGTCCGCTGTTTACGGAGGAAGACTGTCGCGAGCGGCCTGATGTCATCGGCGGAGCCCGGCGCGAATCGCGCGTCGGATGGCCACGTCGCCTCCGGAACATGGGTTCGGAGAGCCCAGGCAAGAGGGCCTACGTCGAGACGATGCAGGATCTGTACCGAGGAGAGATCAAGGCCTTCAACGCCACCTACGGCACGACCTTCGACTCGTTCGACTCGCTTGCGTCCGCCGAAGGTTGGCGTCCGCAGACGGACCTTTCAAACGCCAACGAGACTCGAGACAACGTGGAGTTCCTCAAGCGCGTAGTGGCCAAGTACTACAGGACGGCCCGCGATGCGATCCAAAGGCATGATCCGAACCACATGTTCCTTGGCGACAAGATCAACGCCAACACCGATTCGCTGGAGACTGTGCTGCCCGTCACCAGCCAGTTCACGGACATCGTCGTCTACCAGATGTACGGACGATACGAAGTGCAGAAGCCCGGGTTGGACCGCTGGTTTGCGCGTTCAGGCAAGGCAGTGATCAATGGCGACTCGGCGTTCACGATGATCACGGACACCATGCCCCGGCCGTACGGACCGGTCGCAGACAGCATCGAGGAGCGCGCGGAATGGACGGCCGAGTTCCTCCGGAGCGCGTTTGCACGACCGGAATTCGTAGGCTGGCACTACTGTGGCCTGATCGACGCGTCCCAACTTGTCAGCGGAAAGCAGAATCGTCAGCACTCAGGGCTCATTGACGGATACGGCAAACCGTATCCGATGCTCAAGGAGGTGTTGTCCGACTACGCCGGCAAGATGTACGAGCTCGCCGCAGCCGCGACCTGATCAGGTTCGATGGGGAGGGAGCATCGATTCGGCCCCGTTGTGCTCAGCTCGGTCAGACGGTACCGGGCAATACGTAGGGCTCTCGGTATTCGCGTGTGAGGAGTCGGCTCGCGTCGGCGTCGTCCTTGATCGTCTCCGTGTCCGGATCGAACTCCAGCTTCCGCCCCACGCGGAACGAAATGTTCGCGAGATGGCACAGCGATGTCGAAAGGTGCCCCTGCTCGACCTCACAGGTCAGGTCCTCGCGTTTCCGCGAGCGCACGCAGTCGATGAAGTTCTGGAAGTGGCTGACCTCTGGCTCGTCCAGATTCGGGATCTCTGGTCCGGCTTCGTAGCTGATTCTGGGGAAGCTGAGGTTGTTCGTGCGGTAGGAGACTCCAGTCGCCGAATCTGGCTGGTCGCGCGGGGTGAACTGGCCTCGAACCGCTGTCCAGTCATCATTGGACCCGATGTAGCCCTGCTCGGTGAAGAACACTCCACCTATGCGTACGCCGCCGAACGACGGACTGTATAGCGTGGTGGCTTCGATCTCCAGCAGCGTGCCGTCGGCATACTCGAATGTGCCCACCTGGACATTTGGGACCTGCGAGTCAGAATCCTCCACGAACTGACCGCCCGTGCAGTGGATTCGGATGGGATGCTCCTGCTTGTCGAGGCCACAGCGCAGTACGTCTAGATGGTGTACGCCGTTGTTTCCGACCTCTGACGTTGACGTGTCCCAGAAGAAGTGCCAGCCGTAGTGGAAGCGGTTGAGGTCGAACGCTCGGTACGGTGCCGGTCCCAGATACAGGTCCCAGTTGACGCCGTCCGGTATCGATGCTTCGTCCACCTTGCCGATGCTGATCCTGCCCCGGTAGACGACTGCCTTTGCACGGTAGGCCCTGCCGAACTTCGCATCCCGGACGTACTGAGTCACCGACTTGACCCGGCGGCTGCTGCGGCGCTGGAGGCCGATTTGGACGATCCGATCGTACTTGCGGGCGGCTTCGACCATCTTGCGGCCCTCTAGGAGGGTGTACGAGCAGGGTTTCTCGCAGTAAACATCCTTGCCGGCCTGGCATCCCCAGATCGTCATGAGCGCGTGCCAGTGGTCGGGGGTGGCGATCGAGATGGCGTCGAGATCGTCTCGCTCGAGCAGCTTGCGGATGTCGGTCTCCGTCTCGGGCCTATAGCCGAACTCCTCCTCGATGTTCGCTAGCGTTTCAGGGAACAGGCGCTCGTCGACATCGCAGATGTAGCCCACACGCACCCCCGGCATGGACCCGAACTCCCTGATGTGATTCCGGCCCCGACCGCGAATGCCGACCACGCCGATAGTCAGGGTGTCGTTGGCCTGGGCTGCAACGACCGAAGGCCGCGCCGCGATGGCGAGCCCACCGCCAACCGCTGCGTTGGCTACAAATGTCCGTCTCGTACTGTCCATGTCTCCTCGCTGCGCCGACTCTGCGCGGTGAACTTGAATCCTAGCAATCGGGTGCGACTGGCCCCATGAAGGAGTGGGGGCCTCGATCGCTATTCCCGGGCCAGCTCAGGGACCTGCTCGATCCGGCCGCCCACCAAGAGTGTGGCGACCACCGAGAGAGGTGTGAGAAGGCTGACTCCCACCAGCACGAGCCAGTAGCTGCCGGTTGCATCCAGCACCCAACCAATCAACGCGTTCGTGATGACGATACCGGCGCTTCCCCCGGTGCCGGAGAATCCGAATGCCGTGCCGACGTAGGGAGCAGGGAAGTAGTCCGTTGGCAGGCTGAGCAAGTTCACCGACACGATCTTGAAGCCCAACGCCCCTGTGCTTATGCAGAAGAGAGCCGTGGCCGCGCTGGGCGCGTAGGCTGCGCCGATCCCGGTCATCGCCAGCACTCCAGCCACGCAGAGCACTGTCTTGCGGGCACGGTTCACGGTCCAGCCCTTTGCGATGAGCCACGACGTGACGCCTGATCCGCTGAGGTCGCCGATGCCAGATGCCACGAAAGGGATCCAGGCTGTCAGGCCGATGGCAGCGAGATCCAGGTTGCGCTCACGCGCCAGGTACTCCGGTATCCAGAACGCGTAGAACCCCCATGCTCCGGCGCTGATGAGCCTGCCGATGAACGGCGCCCAAGCTTGCCGAAAGCGGATGACCGCAAGCCATGGCATTGAAGGATGCTGCGGTTCCTCTTGCTGTGCAGTGCCGGGATCCTTGGCCACCCCCCACCAGAAGGGCAACAGCAGGAATCCCATCAGCCCGGTCACGAAGAACGCCGTTCTCCAGCCGTAGACTACCGCCAGCCAGCCTACGATCGGCACTGCGAAGGCCGAACCGAGGCTGCTGCCGAAATTAACCATGCCCACACCGAACGAGCGCATTGGACCGAGAACGCGGTGCGCCACGGTCTTCATCCCAGCGGGCCAGACACCTCCTTGACCGACTGCCAGCAGAAACCGGTTGAACGCAACCGTCCTGAACCCGGAGGACAGACCGTGCAGTGCGCCGCTGACCGACCACCAGCAGATGTACAGCGTCATGGCCCGCCGGAAGCCCAGGATGTCGGCCAGACGACCGCCGACGCTGTACATGATCATGTACGTCACCATGAAGCAGTTCACGGCGAACGCGTACTCGCTGTTGCTCATGCCGAACTCGTCGCGCAGCGTGGGGGCGAGCACGGAAATCGCTATGCGGTCGATGTAGCTGGTGGTCGTGCACGCCAAGAGGACAATCAGCAGTCCCCAGGGGGTGCGGAATCTCGTGCCGTTCGAGGTGGCTGCGGAGGGATGTGCCAGAGCGCTGGCGGGCATGTGGGACGGGCCTTGCGGCTACCGGATGCTCCGCGACGGGAATCTATCATAGGAGAACGTCCGGTCGGCCGAGCCGACGGACTTCCAACTGGCATTGGCTAGCGACTCCCAGGCGGAGGCCCTGTCTGGCCTCAGGGTGCTGGATCTTGCAGGGACCATTGCCGCCGGTTACTGCGGCAAGCTGTTCGCCGACCACGGTGCCGACGTGGTTCTTGTGGAGCCGCCCGACGGGTTTCCGACACGTCGTCTGCCGCCGCTTGCCAAGGGCGTTCCCTTGCCGGAGGCAAGCGGCATGCACGCCTACCTGAGCACCAACAAGCGCAGCGTCGTCTGCGAGGGGCTGGAAAATCTGCGGCAGGTGGCGTGTGGCGCCTCTGTTGTGATCGACGCCGCGGTCGGTTCCAACCGTCCTTTGCCGCTGGAGGATCTCACCGCTGTTGCGCCGGACGCACTGCTCGTCTCGATCACTTGGTTCGGACAAGCCGGACCGTATTGCGACTTCAGTGGTTCCGACGGGGTGTGCCAAGCACTGACGACCCAAGTCGACTGGCTCGGCAACCCGGGCGAGGAGCCGATGATCCCCGGTGGATACCAAGCACAGATGACCGCAGGCGCCACCGCGTACATCGGGGCCATGAGTCAGGTGCTAGCGCGCGAGCTCGGAAACGCCAGCGGAACGGATCACATGGACGTCTCCATCTACGAAGCCAACCTGTGCTTCACGGAAATCGAAGGCATTCGTGCCTACGTAGGCATGTCGACCCGGAAGCGAGCTGGCGTCAACCGATTTCGTCAGACCTATCCTCTCGGAGTGTATGCCTGTGCCGATGGGTGGCTGGGTGTGACGGTGCTCACTCCAAGCCAGTGGCACGGCTTCTGCCGCCTGCTCGATCTCGGGGAACTGGCCAGCCGCGAGGAATACAACGAGAGCCTGAATCGCCTGCGCGACGCAGACGCGCTTGATCCGATCATCGCTGCCAAGGTTCGCGACAGGTCCGCTGCGGAGCTGGCTTCTGCCGGACAAAGACTGCGGGTCCCCCTCGCGATCGTGCCAACCATGGAGCAGCTGTTCGAGGTTGACCAGTACGTGGCGCGCAGGGCGTTCGGCGATGTCACGCATCCCGATCTGGGAGTCATGCAGGCTCCGGTCACGCCGTTCCGGCTGTATGGCTCGCCTGCCCGGGCCGGCGGCTCGGTGGCCCGTCTCGGCGCCGACACGGAAAGCGTCCTCGCCGAGCTCCAGGCTGTGTGATGTCGCGTCCAGACTTCCTCCGGGGCATTCGCATCGTCGACCTCTCGATGGGATGGGCAGGGCCGCTGGCGACGCGACACTTGGCGGACCTTGGTGCCGACGTGATCAAGGTTGAGTCCTGCGTTCGCTTCGACTGGTTTCGAGGCTGGGAGTCGAGCCAGGCTTGGATCGACAACAACGAGGCCGAGAAGCATCCGCCGTTTCTTGCCATGAATCGGAACAAGCGCGCTGTGACGCTTGACCTGGCTAACGACCGTGGCCGCGACCTGCTGCTGCAACTGGTTGCTGTCTCGGATGCGGTAGTCGAGAACTTTGCAGGAAGCGTTCTGCCAAAGCTAGGGCTGGGCTACGAGCAGTTTCGCGCAGTCAAGGACAACATCGTCATGATCTCCATGCCGGGATTCGGTAGCACTGGACCGTGGAAGTCTTACCGGGCCTACGGATCAACGACGGAGCAGGCGGCGGGACTCCCGCATCTGTCAGGCCGTCCGGAATGGCCTCCGGCTATGGTCCACATCGCACTCGGGGACGCGGTGGCAGGCCTCAACGGCTGTGCCGCTGTCCTCACGGCGGTCCGTCACCTCAAGCGCACGGGCCAGGGGCAGTTTCTCGACCTTTCGCACTCCGAGTGCCTTTTCCCATTCGGTGTGCACGGCATGGTCGAGCAGGCGCTACTGGGAACCTCGCCGCCTAGGCTCGGCAACAAGTCCCGCTTCATGGCACCGCACGGCGCATATGCCTGCAGGGATGGCGAGTGGATCGTCATTCAGGTGCAGGACGAGCACCAGTGGGACGGGATGTGCCGAGCCGTCGGCGCATCGCTCCGTGAATTTGGAGACCTCGAAGACCGATTGGAGAGGAATGCCTCGCTGGATGTAGCGGTAACTGCATGGACAAGGCGCTACAGCGCGGACGAGGCCATGCTCGCACTGCAGGCAGAAGGCGTCGCCGCGGCCGCCGTCAGGGACTCCAAGGACATGCACAGCGACCCGCACAACTGCGAGCGGAACGTGTGGCGAGTGCTCGAACGGGCATACGTCGGATCCCTGCCGCATGTCGTGGCGCCTTATCGGCTTGGAGCAGAGCCACTGGGGATCGCGTCACCTTCTCCAACCCTGGGGCAGCACAATCGAGAAATACTGGGCGGCATCCTCGGGCTGAGTGACGACGACCTGGCCGATCTGGAGCGGGCGGGTGTGATCGGCACGAAGCCACGGCTGCCGGAGGGCAAGCGGTGAGACGGATCCTGATTGCCAACCGTGGCGAGATCGCGATCCGCATCGCCTCGGCTGCGGCGGAGCTGGACCTTGAGTCCGTTGCCGTGCACTCGGAGGACGACTCGTTGGCCCTCCATGTGCTCCGCGCCGACGAAGCCGCGTCGCTGGCGGGTTCCGGCGCTGCGCCGTACTTGGATGGGGCAGCTCTGCTGGACGTGGCCGAGGAACGGAACTGCGATGCGGTCCATCCGGGATACGGGTTCCTGAGCGAAAGTGGAGACTTTGGGCGGCTCTGCGAGCAGAGGGGCATTGGGTTCATCGGCCCGAGCGCCGCCGCCCTTTCACTGCTCGGGGACAAGGTGCAGTCCCGAAAGCTGGCTGCTGTCGCTGGCGTACCGGTAGTGCCCGGCACGGGCGGGCCGGCCAGCCTTCAGGAAGCGGTGCAGTTTTTCGCCGCCTTGCCTGATGGTGCCCGAATGCTGATCAAGGCTGTCGCCGGTGGCGGGGGGCGGGGCATCCGCGTCGTGGAGGACCAGGGCGATGTAGAGGCCGCGTACAAGCGAGCACGATCCGAGGCTGCGGTCGCGTTCGGGAACGGTGACGTGTTCGCAGAGCGCAAGGTGGAGAGCGCCCGACATGTGGAGATCCAGATCGCCGCTGACCAGTACGGGACCGTGCTCGCACTTGGAGACCGGGACTGCTCGCTGCAACGCCGTCACCAGAAGATCGTCGAGGTCGCTCCTGCTCCCCGACTCGACGCAGCCATGCGAAGACGCATCGCCGACTCCGCGATCGCTGTCGCCCGTGCCGCGAGCTATCGGAACCTTGGAACGTTCGAGTTTCTGGTGTCGGGCTCGGAGTTCTTCTTCATTGAGGCCAACGCGAGGCTGCAGGTCGAACACACCGTGACAGAGGTCGTCACGGGCATCGACTTGGTCCAGTTGCAACTGCGTCTGGCGAAGGGCGAGTCTCTCGAGGAGATTGGCTTGGTGGCCGGCAGTGCCATCGTTGCTCGGGGGATGGCGGTCCAGGCGCGCGTGAACATGGAGACTATGCAGCCAGATGGCAGTGCCATGCCGTCCACAGGCGTATTGCGCACATTCGACGTGCCTTCTGGCCCAGGCGTACGCGTCGACACCTGCGGATACACCGGCCTGCGCCCGAGCCCTCGGTTTGATTCCTTGGTTGCCAAGGTAATCTGCCATGTCCAGCAAGGTGGCGTCGAACCAGCGCTTAGCAAGACCCGCCGGGCTCTGACGGACTTCCGCATCGACGGACTCGACACGAACCTGGGATTCCTGCACGGACTGCTCGGCCATGAGGATGTCCGCGCATGGAACGTTCACACCGAGTTCGTCGACGAGGAGAGCCAGGCGCTGGCCCATTCCAGCGCGGTCGAGAACCGGTTCCACGATCCGGCGCCATCGGACGGGACGGCTGGACTGGCAGGGGCTTCGGTCGATTCCATCGATCCGCTGGCGGTTCTGCAGTACGGCAAGTCTGGGAGTGCCGATTCTGGGCCGCAAGCCGTCAGTGCCTCCCCGGATCCCGATGGCGTGACCGCGCTCCGCGCCTCCATGCAGGGCACGATCGTGAGCGTCGAGGCGGAGGTGGGCTCCGAGATCGTGCCCGAGGAGGTGGCCTTCGTCATGGAGGCCATGAAGATGGAGCACGAGATCCGATCTGGCGTTGCTGGCGTCGTCCGATCCGTCAATTGCAAGGTCGGCGACGCGGTTTACGAGGGACATCCCCTCGCATACATCGAGGAAGGCGAAGTCGAAACCTCGTCGGCCGGCGGGATGGACGAGGTGGACCTCGACGAAGTCCGGCCGGATCTAGCTGAGGTTTTGGAGCGGCATGCCGTCACATTGGACGCCGCCCGTCCGGACGCCGTCGCGAAGCGGCGCCGGACAGGACAGCGCACGGCGCGGGAGAACGTAGACGACCTGTGCGACCCGGGTTCGTTCGTGGAGTACGGTCAGCTCGCCCTGACGCCGGGCAGTGGCCTTCCGCGCGACGTGGTCGTCCGCAAGTTTCCGACGGACGGCATGATCACCGGAATCGGAAGTGTCAACGGCGAGGCCTTCCCCGACGAGCGCTCCCGATGCGTCGTGCTGGCCTACGACTACACCGTTCTTGCAGGCACTCAGGGCATCCTCAACCACGTCAAGACCGATCGCATGCTCGAGCTCGCCGTCAAGTGGCGGCGTCCGGTCGTGCTCTTCGCGGAGGGTGGTGGTGGCCGGGCTGGTACTGGCGGCAGGCGGAAGGGCGGCCAGTCGACCACAGCGGCCGGCCAAGGTCGCACCGACGACATGTACCGACCGCTCGACACACCGTCCTTTGGGACCATGGCGAGCTTGAGCGGTCTGGTGCCGCTTGTGGGAATCACTTCGCGGTACTGCTTTGCCGGCAACGCTTCGTTGCTAGGCTGCTGCGACGTGATCGTCGCCACCGAGGACTCGAGCATCGGAATGGGCGGACCCGCCCTGATCGAGGGTGGGGGTCTTGGTGTGTTCCGGCCAGAGGAAGTCGGCCCCATGGAGATCCAGGTGCCGAACGGCGTGGTGGATATCGCCGTGAAGGACGAAGCCGAGGCCGTGGACATGGCCAAGCGCTATCTCGGCTACTTCCAAGGAACGGTTTCGGACTGGATAAGCGCGGACCAGCGGCTCATGCGTCAGTGCGTTCCGGAGAACCGCCTCCGGGTCTACGACATCCGCAAGGTCATCGAGGTCATGGCCGACACCGGCAGCGTCCTGGAGCTGCGGCCGAAGTTTGGCCTTGGCATGGTGACTGCCCTCGCACGCATCGAGGGGCGTCCGGTCGGCATCGTGGCGAACAACCCTCAGTTCCTGTCGGGTGCCATCGACAGCGACGCTTCCGACAAGGCCGCTAGGTTCCTACAGCTCTGCGACGGCTTCGACATTCCCGTCGTCGTCCTGTGCGACACGCCGGGGATGATGGTTGGTCCGGAGATCGAGCGCACCGCCTTGGTGCGTCACTGCAGCCGGCTGTTCGTCACCGGCGCCAACCTCACGGTACCTCTCGTCACCGTCGTTCTGCGCAAGGCGTACGGCCTGGGAGCGCAAGCGATGGCAGGGGGCCACACCAAGCGTCCCAACCTGACCGTGGCCTGGCCGACTGCCGAGCATGGCGGGATGGGGCTCGAGGGGCAGATGAAGCTCGGGTTCCGCAATGAGCTGGCGGCGATCGATGACCCTGTGGCCCGGGCGGCCCGGTATGACGAACTCGTCGCCGCAGCGTACGAGAGGGGCAGGGCGCTCAATGCGGGTGTTTCGTTCGCCTTCGACGACGTCATCGATCCCGCCGACACGCGAAAGTGCGTTCTCCGCACCTTGGAGTCCGTGCCGCCCCCCGAACCGCGCCGGGGCAAGAAGCGGCCCTACGTGGACACTTGGTAGCGCTAGTTCGAAGTAGGAGGCAGGGCAGCGCGCCAACCGGCCTTGAGTTGTGCGCTGAGCTCGGCAACTAGAGGGCGGCTTTCGGGCTGTCCGGCTAGGTTGACTGACTCCAGGCGGGAGTTGGCGAGGTCGTAGAGCTCTCGCTCGGCCAGCGTCCCGTCTTGGGTCACCCATTCGGTGTAGCGGTGCCTGTCCGTGCGGATGCTGTAGCCCATGTGCTCCCAGTCCTCGTTTGCGAGGTAGGGCCGCGGAATTTGCGTAAACGCCGCACTCTTCCAAGGCTGCTGCGGATTCTCGAGCAGCGGCATCATGCTCAGCCCCTCCAAGCTGCCGCTTGCCTTGACTTGGCATGCCTCGCAAAGGGTAGGGTACATGTCGATGAGTTCCACGAGGCGGTCGCAGGACTGGCCGCCGGTTCGCATGCCGGGGACGTGCAGCATCAGCGGCGACCTCGCGTCGATCTCGAGGTTCATTGTCTTTGCCCAGAGATCGTGCTCGCCTAGATGCCAGCCGTGGTCTCCGAAGAACATGACGACGGTGCGTTCCGCGAGCCCGAGATCCTCAAGCGCATCCAGCACACGTCCGGCCTGGGCGTCCATGTAGCTCGTGGCCGCGTAGTAGCCGTGGATCAGCTCTTGGGTCTTGCCGGGAGGAAGCGGCCCTTCGCGCGGTATGTCGGTGTAGCCCCTGAGCTCTTGCCATCGCGTGAACGCTAGAGGCGGGGCTCCGACGGGCCGCTGCGCGTCCTTGGGCATAGGCAGTTCCGCTGGATCGTAGAGATCGAAGTATTTGCCTGGTGCGGTGAAGGGAAGGTGCGGTTTCTGGAAGCCGACCCCTAGAAAGAAGGGTTCGTCGCGGTGCTGATGCAGGCTCTGAATCGACCGATCCGCAACCTGGCCGTCCTGCAAGGCGTTGTCGGGCGCGTCTGGAGCCTGCCACGAGTGGAGCTTTGTCCACTCGAGCGTGGGTATCTCAGGCCCATCCCAGACGCGGCTGGGATGGGCCGCCTTCATCGTCCGGAACTGCTCCTCGTCCACGTACTGCATGCCGGCCTGCCGACCGCCGGCCGGCCATGCTGGGACGCTCCAGGAAGGCCTGTCGGCCGTGTTGCCGTGAAGCACCTTCCCGATCGACTGCGTGTAGTAGCCGGCCTGCAGAAAGCTTTGAGGCAGCGTGACCAGATCGGGAATCGTCGCCCGAAAGTGCGTCTTGTTGCCCCAGATCTTGGTCGTGTCAGGACGCAGACCGGTGATCAGCGATGCACGCGACGGACCACACACCGCGGACTGGCAATACGCATTCTCGAACCGGAGGCTGCGCCGGGCTAGGCCGTCTATGTTGGGAGTCAGGATCGTGTCGTTGCCGTAGCAGCCCAACTCTGGACGGAGATCATCCACCGCGATGAATAGAACATTCAGCGGGGTCGAAGATTCCTGCGCACCGAGCCGCCAGGTGCCGGCCGCGCCAAGTGCCGCACCAAGGAAGCTGCGTCGCTGCATCATTGGGATTGGTTCTTCCGCTTCCAGCTGTAGCTTGTCGGATCGAAATGGAACGCCGCCTTGCCAGGAAGCGCCTCAGCGTTGGTAGCAGGGATCCACGCAGCGTGCTGGTCTATTTCCTTCCGCCATTCCTCTTGGCCCGCAAGGTTGGTCCACTCATGCGGATCGGTTGAGTGGTCGTAGAACTCTTCCTCGCCGTTGGCATAGCGGATGTATCGATACCGTTCCGAACGGACCGCGTGGTTGCCGCGGCCGAACGTCATCACCGCCGGCCTGTCCCAAGATTGACTGGGGTTCTCGAGCAGTGGCCTAAGGCTCGTACCGTCGAGTTCCGGACGGGATGGCAGATCACAGAGGTCGAGGAGGGTGGGGTACAGGTCGAGCAAGCTGACCGGCCGGCTGCTCACGGACCCCGCCTTGGTGACTCCGGGCGCCGTGACCACGAGAGGAACCCTCGAAGACCGCTCCCAAAGGGTGTTCTTGGCGAAGTGCCGCTTCTCGCCAAAGTGGTATCCGTGATCCGACCAGAAGACGATGATCGTGTTGTCGGCGTATCGGCTCGACGCCAGCGCGTCGAGCACGCGTCCGGTCAGGGCATCTGCATGCCGTATGCAGGCGGTGTATGCCCGCACGATGGCGTCCAGATCGCCATGCTTCTCGATCAGCTCTAGGTCGTTGCGTCGGAACTCGGCCATGACGTGGCCGGGCTCGGGCACGTCGTCGAGGTCGTTCGCCTTCTCGACTGGAACGGGCGCTTCGTCCGCGCCGACCATCTCGTGGATCTCACGTGGGGCGTAGAACGGCAGATGCGGCTGGAACAGCCCGACCGCCAGAAAGAACGGCTGGTCATGCTCTCGGGCTAGGAACTCCTCCGCCCAGCGCACAGTCCCACCGTCCCCCATCTCCATCCAGCCCTGGTCCAGCGGGCCCCAGTCAAAGCTGGTGATGTGCCGCTTTTCCCGGTATGGAACAAGAAAGTCCTCGGTCTTCAGGTCCGTCACGAGGTCGAAGTACTCGTCCCAGGAATCGGGCGGGTTGAATCCTAGCGTGTGATGGAACACCTTGCCTCCGCCTGCTGCGTAGTAGCCGTTGTCGCGGAAGTATCGGGGCAGCACCCGGGCGTCTGGCAGGTTCGGCTTCCACCAATGGCTATTGTTGTATACACCTGTCGTTGAGGGCAGCAGGCCGGTGAGTATCGCGGTCCGCGAGGGATTGCACTTGGGCGAGGGCGCGTGCGCGTTGGTGAACAGCGTTCCCTTCGCTGCCAGTGCGTCGATGTTCGGCGTCTTGGCGGGTTCATACCCTAGCGCCCCGACCCAGTCGTTCATGTCGTCGACGCTCACAAACAGGACGTTTGGCCGCTCGACGGTCGGAGGGCCTGCACATGAGGCCAGCACTGCCAGCGCGGCCAGAGCCGCCAGAATTGATCGATCAGTCCTGTCCATCAGGAACTCACTTTCGGGCCTACGGGTCGATGCGCCAGTCCGGTGGATCGACCCAGTCCTCTGGAGCAGCGAGGGCCATTGGTATCGCGTCGTCTGGCTTCAAGGCACGGTGCTCTAGCATGCGGGCCACGAGCTCTTCGACGATGTCCGGATGGTCGGACGCCAGGTCGTTCTGCTCGTTCGGATCCTCGATGATCCGAAACAGCTGGACAACAGCGTCTTCGTGTGGATCGTCGGTGTGGTCCAGATTGGGGCCTTCCCGGAACAGCTTCCACGGTCCTGACAGAATCGCGTTGCGTTCGATGCGATCACTATCGGCCCGCTGGATGTTGCCCTCGATGTTCTGCCCGTTGAAGTAGCTGTGGTATTCGAAGTCGTCGCGTCCTTGCATTGAACCGTTCATCAGATCCAGAACGCTGACGCCATCCAGCGCGTGGGTAGCTCCGTTCTCGACCCCTGCTAGTTCCATCAGGGTCGGATACACGTCGAGAACCGTGATTGGATCTTCGACCGACCGGCCTCCTGCGATACCGCCAATCGGCCACCTTGCGGCCGCGGCGACGCGTATGCCGCCTTCGTAGGTGGAGTGCTTGCGGCCTCGAAGCGGGCTGTTGTCCGATCCGCCTTGAGGCACCCCACCGTTGTCACTGAAGAAAAGCACGAACGTGTTGTCTTGGTCGCCTCGATTGTCGATGGTTTGCAGGATTCTCCCGATCTGGTCATCCATGGACGTGACCATTGCCGCCTTGATCCGACGAGCCTCGGGCTCGAGGCTGGCGTTGCGTTCAAGATGCTCTGGCGTGACGTCGTTCGGCGAATGCACTGCATTGAACGGGACGTAGAGAAAGTACGGAACGTCGGGTGGAGACTCCTCGAGGAACCGCACTGCGTAGTCGCCAATCAGGTCCGTGGCGTAGCCTTCCTCCTCGGTCAGGTCGTATCCGTGATGCCAGTCCAGAACGCCACGTCGCAAGTGGTTGAAGTACCCAATGGCACCCCCGTAGTGGCCCACAAAGTGCGTGAATCCTTGGACAAGCGGGTGGTGGGCCTTGCCCTCGCCAAGGTGCCACTTGCCGAAGATCCCGCGCCACTCGTATCCCGCTGATCCGAGCATCTCGGGGACCACGTCGAGCTCGGTTGGGAGGCCAAGCTCCGGCGTCCAGGGCTTGATCGTCACCCGCTGAAGGCCGTACCGGATCGGATAGCGACCGGTCAGCAGAGCGACTCTCGTGGGGGAGCAGACCGGGGCGGCATAAAAGCGTGCGAGTTCGACCCCCTCGCCTGCGATGCGGTCGATGTGGGGCGTGGCGATCTCCGCGCCGTGGAACCCCACGTCCCGCCAGCCCAAGTCGTCCGCCACAATGATCACAATGTTCGGCTGGGTAGGCGGGTCTTCTCCCGAACACGCCGCTAGGCCGACTAGTAGTGCAAGCCCTGCCGCTGCAAGCCATCGCGCATTGGCTTGGATAGGCCTGTCGGGCGATTGGTCGCTGCGGAGTGTCATCGTCATCGATTGCAGTTCAAGCCTTTTCAGCGCCATTCATCGGCAAGCATCGTAGCGCAGGCTTCTTCGGCTGTCATTGTCAACCTAGAATGCCCCACTTTTGAGAGGCGGAGAAGGGCCGCATTGGGGGTTGCGATGGGGCAGCTCAGGCTGCTGGCTGCTGAGGAGTTGGACAGCGGAGGAGGCGGGGCGCGGATGCATGGGGTTGGAGACGAGGATCCTGCTGCAGAAGGGCCTGGAAAGGGGCGTGAGGAGGACGGAGCTGGCGAGGCGGCTGGGGGTGGACCGGCGGACGCTGCGCAGGTGGATCGAGACGGGCAGGCTGGACGGGGCTCTGGCAGCTGGGGCGAGCTCTTCGCGGCGGGACCCCGTGGAGCGCACGCTGGATCCCCGGGCCGAGTTCATCCAGGAGAGCCTGGAGAGGCGTCCCAGGCTGTCGGCGCAGCGGCTGTGCGAGGAGGTGCGGGCAACGGGCTGCCCGGGCGGCTGCGGCCGGGTGCGCGACTGCGCGCGGGAGGTCCGGCCCCGTCCGGAGGCCGGCGCGTCCACTGCGGGACCCTAGCCGGCTTGATCGAATCGCTCCTGGAAGCCCGCGCATCCGGAAACCTCTCGCGGCGGATCCGCCTGCCGACCCACCCCGCGCCGCTGGTGGTCGACGAGATCGACCACCTCCCCGTCAGCTAGGACGGCGCCGTGCTCGGCGACGAGATCATGGCCGCGGCCCTCATCGACGGCCTCCTGCACCACGGCCACATCGTCAGCATCCGCGGCAACAGCTTCCGCTTGCGCGAGCATCGGCCATGGCTCCGCTCCCAGTCCGATCAACAGCCAGAGGGTTCTGCCAAATGACTAAGAGTTCGCAATTTGCGCGCCCCCTGGTGGGCAGCGCTCCGGTCGCTTCGCTCCCTCCGCCCTGCCCACCAGGGGCCCTCCTTGCGAGATACCCCAAAGTGGGACATTCTAGGTTGACAATGACATCGGCCTGAGGCTGGCTAGGTCGGTGTGGGATTGTCAGTCTCCGACCCATAGCTGGGGCGGGTCGGTCCACGAATCCGTTTCAATGAAGGCGGGCACCTGACAACCTACAATGCCGATGCCAAATCGCCCACTGTCAGACCCAGACCTACAGGCCCTCGCAGTGCGCCACCTGCGCGACTACGACGCACGCGAACCAGGGCTGGTCTTTGACGGCTGCGATCCGATGGCGTCGGTGGACGAGGCCTACCGCCTGCAGGCCGCGGTCGCCGCATTGCGCTCCAAGAGGGGTGAGCACGTTGCCGGGTTCAAGATCGGTTGCGTGACGCCGTCGGTGCAACAGCAGCTTGGCGTCGACCGGCCCGTAACGGGGCACGTGTTTGCCAGTGAAGTCCGATTGAGTCCGGCCTCGCTTGCCGAGGATCGATATTGCAGCCTTGGGGTCGAAGGGGAGCTAGCCGTGACGCTGGCGCGGAACCTAGACGATCCCAAGGAAGTGGCAGCCAATCCGGCCAAGTTCGTGCGCTACGTGTTTCCCGTTATGGAACTGCACCACTGCGTGTTCCGTCGACCGGATTCCGCGGCGATGGAGTTGATTGCCAACAATGCACTGCAGGCTGGCATCGTCGTGCCGCACGTGCGCACGACCGTGCCGATGGGTATGCTCCTAAACCTGCGCGTGGTCATCGGAGGCCGCGAGGTTGGTCGCGCCAACGTCGACCCGTACGCGACCCTGGCCCAAATGGCATCCCTCCTGTGCGGGCGTGGGATCACGGCACGGGCAGGGCAGTGCCTGCTCACTGGCTCGCCGCTGCCTCTCTATCCGGTCCAAGTGGGCGATCGGTTCATGGTCGAGTGGCTGGGTCACCAAAGGGTCATGGCCACCTTAAAGACTGCCTGATCAGTCCAGTACGCCTCAGTAGTCGAGCAGGTAGTTGAACTTGATGAAGAACGCGTGGCTCTCCACGCGGCGCTCCACTTCGTGGGGATCGAAATAGTCCCGCAGGAGCATCCCGGTGTTGTAGACCACGAAGAGGCCCGTGCTCGATGTCGAGAGCAGGCCCAGTCTGAGGTTGTGGGACACCTGGTTGGTGCGGTTGCTGTACTGGCTGAGCGTCTGGAAGTAGCTCTTCGGTGTGATCGACCAGTTGAACCGCAGGCTCGCCAGATCCGTGTGGAACTCACCCACGGGCAGGTCGATGAGGTTGCGTGCCCAGCTCAGGGTCCAAGTGAGGTTCTGGCCCTTGCGTACACCGCCAATGAACGAGTAGGCAAAAATGTCGCCGGAATAGAAGTCGCCAACTGCGAGGGTGCCGCCGCCGAACAGCGGTGCGCTCGGATCGCTCTGGAAGTTGGCGATCGTCTCTGCGAACTGGTACGCCCCGGGCTCGATTTCAACGCCCGGGAACACGCCGAACGGCTTGCGGATCAGCTCGTAGTTGCGGTTGTACGCGAGTCCGAGACGGCCCCCGTTCTGGAGCCGGGAGTCAAAGTGGTAGTGCTCGAAGCCCGACTCCTTCTCGTTCGACCCGATGGTGTACCAGTTCTGGAAGAACGCATGTGGCTCGATCGTTCGCCAAGCGCCTGTCTTTGGATAGTAAGTATATCGATATGAAGCACTTGGCTTCTGAAACCTCACTCGCCGAACAAAGCCTACTTCGGGATTGAAGTTCTCGCCGACCCTTAGATATCCAACGCTGACGCGGTGTGTGGCGTCGTCATAGTCGAAGCGCGAAGAGTAAGCGCGGTCGGCGCCTTCGAGTCCAGGGGTGTCGGTCGCGGCGACATAGTTGAACCAGTTGCCGAACTTTCCGATGCCGATGTTGGCGTCGGCGCCGAACGTGCGGTTGAACGCGCCGCGGCCCTCAGCGGCCCCAACCGTCTGGCGGTTGACGCCGATCACGCCGATCGAACTCCTGTTGGGCAGCTCACGGCTCACCCTTGCGACCGTGTAGTTGTTCGCCGGCGTCCGGTCTTCGACGTGTCGGGACTGCATGTTCAGGAAGCCGACCTGGTACTTGCCTACCTTGCCGCTGATCCGCGCACCGACGTCGATGGGAACTTCCTGGCGGTTCTCGTCCAGACCGATGCGGCGCGAGAAAAAGATCTCCACCTCCCGTGGGGAGCCGAACTCGAAGAATCCCGAGTTCTCCAGGAAGAACGGGCGCTTCTCGGGGAAGAACAGGTCGAACCGCGTAAGGTTGACTTGGACGTCGTCGACCTCAACCTGTGCGAAGTCCGTGTTGACCGTGCCGTCCAGTGTGAGTCCCGGCGTCAGGCTGTACTTGACGTCGAGACCACCGTCGATAGTTCGGCCGATTCTGTCTTCCGCTTTCCGGTAGTCGACCGAAGCGCCGCCTACGACATACGGAAGGAGCTTCAAGTTGCGGTGACTGCGTGCCTCGAGGCCCTGCAGGTGACCCGACAGCTCGATCTGCGTGAACTGAAACGCACGGGACACTGGCGACCAGAACGACAGTTCGTTGCGACGTCGGATGTTGCGGGAGATGTTCAGCCCCCACGTCTGGTCCGGACCGGGCCGATATCGGATCGTGCGGAACGGGATTGCCACTTCGCTCTCCCAGCCACGCTGCGTGATCTGTGACCGCACGCTCCAGACGGCATCCCAGTTCAGATTGAACGCCGCAGCGCCGCCACGCTGCGCTCCGCCCCCGCTAGCACCCGAGACGCGGGCTGGTCCGCCTCCTGACCCCCTGGTCTGACCGGCCTTCGTAACCTGGGCATCGAATTCGATGCCCGTCGGGCTGGTACCGAAGATGAACGCGTTCTGGCCGTCGTTATAGGCGTCGATCAGGATCTGCACCGAGTCCGTGTCGTCGAGGTTGCCGTCACGACGGTTTTGCGTGACTACGATGCTCTCGGGTTCGCGGTCGAAGCAGATGATGCCGAAGTAGAGGTTGGCGTCGTCGAAGGCCACCCGCACCTCGGTGTTCTCCGTGGAGGGCGCCCCTTCGTCGGGATTCTGCTGCACGAAACCCGTCGCGGGTTCGATCGCATACCAGAGAGCTTCGTCGACCAGCCCGTCCATGGTCGGTGGTGTGTCGATGCGGGCGGCGCGGATCTTGGGCACATCCAGCTCCGGCTCCTGTCCGCTCAGGATGGGGGCTAGGAAGGCTGTCGCCGCCAACAGGGCTATCCAGCGGGCGCACGGCGATCGCCAGAGCCCGGCCGGACACCCGGCGACAGCGACAGTGCCAAGGGCGCTGCAAGGCCGCATGGGTTCAGGATTCAACAATGCCGGTGGGTCTAGTAGGGTCGGATTCGCTCCGGAAGCGGGTCTCGGGCTGCGATGATCTTCTTCAGCAGGGCCATCCGCATCTCGTCCAGCAGAGCACGGTGGGAGGACTCGCCAGCCACGTTGCGCAGTTCGTGCGGATCGCTCGCGTATTCGAACAGCACCTCCTCGCCGTTCTCGTCCACCCAGTACTTCGCCGACTTGGTGCGGACCATGCGGTTGTTCGTGGCCTGCATGTAGATCAGGTCACGGCCGGCCTCGCCTTGCATCACTGAAGTCAGGGACGTGCCCTGATTGCCCTTCGGCGCCTCAAGCCCAATCATCTCCAGCACGGTCGGCATGACGTCCACGATCTCGGCAAGTTCCTCCGTGGCCTGAACCGGCACGCCAGGGCCTTGAAAGATCAGTGGGATGCGCAGGGCGCCATCATACGGCCGTGGGCTCTTGCTAACCAGATTGTGGTCGCCAAGGTAGTCCCCGTGGTCGCTCGTGATGACGAACAGAGTCCGGTCCCGGATGCCCGCCGCGTCGATCGCGGCCACAATGCGACCGATGTTCTCGTCCAAGTGCGTGACCATCGCGTAGAAGTAGCGTCGATACGAGTTCCAGGTGTCTTCCGGGGTCCCCAGATACGTCATCATGGAACGCGCCAGCGTCGGCGGCAGCCGCTCGATCTCGTCGTCGGAGTAGTGCCGAGGAGGCAGTGCCCGTCCCTCGTAGAGAGCTAGGGACGACGCGGGCGGATTCAGGGGCGGGTGCGGGGCATAGAAGCCTGAGTGGACGAAGAACGGACGGTCGGGCTGACGCTCGAGTGTGTTCTTGATGAACGTGACCGTTTCGGTGGCGACCCAAGAGGCGTGGGTGGTGCGGTCTTCGCCCTCGAACACATAGTGCTCGAAGCGAGGCCGGTCGCCTGGCATGGTCACGCGACCGTGCTCGCGAACTGTCTCACCCTGTGCCCACAGCCAGCGGCCATAGGCGTCGTCATAGCATCCCGGCTCGTCGGAGAGCCTCAGCTGGTGGAACCCGTACGGTGGATGCGGCTCGCGATGGTTGCGGTCCTTGTGCGGCCAGAAGTGCAGCTTTCCCATCTGGCCCGTGTAGTAGCCGGCGTCACGCAGCACATGGGTCAGTGTGATCTCGTCCATTGGCAGCTTGACACCGTTACTGATCACCCCATGGGAATTCGGATAGCGGCCCGTCATCAGAGAGGCGCGGTTGGGCGAGCAGGCGACGCCGACGGTGAAGTGATTCAGAAACGTCGAGCCCGCGCGGATCAGGCCGTCCAAGTGCGGCGTGATGATGGCGTCGTTTCCGTTGGCTGCGACGTGATCCCAGCGCAGATGGTCCCCCGTGATCAGCACGATGTTCGGGAAGTCCGCCATGCTGATCTCCCGCTCCGGCGGAAAGAATTCCGCCTGTCCCCATCCCACGACGGGTATCAGGGCGATCAACACAACGTCGGCGACCAGTCGCACGACGGTGCCTCGTATTGACAAACGTGCCTGTCGGAGGGGGCCCGGATGGTTCGCTGTGGGCATCGGCGCTATCATACCCACCATCCCGCTGGACCCATGCTAGGTCGGCCGGGAGTCTGCTTCCCAGATGCCCTCGCGCTCCGCCAACGGCCGGGATGTCGTCCGGCGGAGCGGGATCCTGCTGCAGACGAACCCGCCAACGCTAGACGCCCTTGAGTTGGCGGTGCGGGCGGACAGGTCGACCTACCGGTCTGATCTCAGCAACCTCCAGAATCATCTGAAGGAAGTCGCTCTCGCCTACCATTCCCAGGGGCGCCGTGCGCTAGTCGTGTTCGAGGGCTGCGATGCCTCGGGAAAGGGCGGCGCGATTCGCCGCATCAGCTGGCCGCTCGACCCTCGCGGGCTTAAGGTGTGGCCCATCTCCGCGCCGTCTGTGGAGGAGAAGAGCCAGCATTATCTGTACCGGTTCTGGAAACGGCTTCCCCGGGCGGGTCAGATGGTGATCTTCGACCGCTCTTGGTACGGACGGGTCTTGGTGGAGCGTGTGGAGCAGTTCGCCACCGAGGTGGAATGGAGTCGGGCATACGAAGAGATCAACGAGTTCGAGCGCATGCTGACCGATGACGGCATCAGGCTGGTCAAGCTGTACCTGCACATCTCGAAGGAGGTGCAGTTGCAGCGGTTCAGGGCGCGGCTCTCGGACCCGCTGCGGCGCTGGAAGCTGTCCGAGGAGGACATCCGCAACCGCGACCGCTGGTCCGACTACCTCGTGGCCACCGACGAGATGTTCGCCAAGACTTCGACGGTCCAGAACCCGTGGATAGTGATTCCTGGCAACGACAAGAAGTACGCAAGGCTGGCTGTCATAGAGACCGTCGTACAGGCCCTGTCACGCGGAGTTGACATCAGGGCGCCCGTGCTGGACCCGGCGTTCGAAGAACGCCTGCGCACCGTGCTCGGCGACCCCTGACCGGTCCGGTGCGCGGGGTCAGTCGCCCGACACAGGCTGCGGCTGCGGAGCTGTCGCCAGAAGAGTCCGCCGGAGCCACATTCCGAAGTCATCCAGGATCTCGTAGTAGACCGGCAGCACCACCAGCGTCAACACGGTCGACGCCATGAGGCCTCCCATCACCGTGCGGGCCAGTGGGAAGTAGCTCATGCCCATCAGGCCGCCGTCACCCCAGGCGAGCGGCACGAGTCCGACGATGGTGGTCATGGCGGTCATGCAGATCGGCCGCAGGCGCTCGCTGCAGCCCCGCATCATCGCTTCGTCGCGCGACAGCCCTCCGCGTCGCAGGTTGTTGATGTGATTGATCAGGACGATGCCGTTGTTGACGACGATCCCGACCAGGATGATGGTCCCGATCTGCGCCATGGCGTTGAACGGCGTTCCCGTGATCAGTAGGAACAGGACGATGCCGACGACAGAGAACGGCAGCGCAAGCAGGATTGCGAAGGGATGCAAGACGGACTCGAAGAGCGCGGCCATCACGAAGTACACCATCACGATGGAGAGAAAGATGTTGAAGAGGAACATCGCGGCGTCCTCCTCTTGCACGTCCGTCCAGTAGCCGTAACTCCATCCGTAGCCCTGTTTGAATGGGAGGTCGTTGAGGATCTTCTCCATCGCCTCCCTGCCGACCTCGAGACGACCGCCCGCGTACACGGCGGCGATCTCCGTGAATGTCCGTTTGTTCTCGCGGCCGATTCGACCAGGCACCCGCCCCAGCCTGAGGTCGGCCACGTTCCCGAGCAGGACCGGTTCGCCGTCTCGACCGGCACCCACGACGATCGCCTTCAAGTCGTTGACGTTCTGCATGTCCTCGGGATCGATGCCGAGCCAGAGCTCGATCTCGCCCTCTGAAGTCTTGTAGCTGCGCATCTGCTGCGTGCGCACGGTCATTGAGAGGATCTGCGAGACGCTCTGCGGCGAGATGCCGTACTTGCGGGCCAGGTCCCGGCGGAGATGCACGCGCAGTTCGTCGCGGGCGCCGGACAGGTCCGTGTACACCTCATCGAACCCTTCCGTGTCCAACAGCTCCGTGCGCACCCTGCGGGCGAGATTCTTGAGTTCCTCGGTGTCTTCTCCGTAGAGGCTTGCGGTTATCCAGTTGCTGTCCTGGCCGCCCTCCTGCGCGAGTTCGATCACTGCACCGGGAATCAGGGGGAGACCGTCTGAGATGGCCTTCCGGATCTCTGGGACCTCGTGCGGCTGGATCTTTTCGAAGTCCAGGTACACGCGGGTCCATGCGGAACCGTTGTTGTACTCGCTCATCGTCGACTCGATCTTGAGTGAGTCTCTGTTCCGGTGCAGGAAATGCTCCACAGGTTGCACAAAGTCCCGCTCGATCTTGGCGTAGTGGTAGTTCTCGCTGAACTCGTACCCGATGCGTACGGAAGACTTTGCCGACGCCTCGGGCGAGTTGTCCGGCACCACCGCAGTGAGCGCCCAAATGGAGCCGCCGAGCAGGGCTGGGACCGCAACCAGGCCGATCCGGTAGCGTCGGGCGAGGTTCCAGCGCACAGCTTGGAGGTACGCGTCGCGAATCCTGTGCTCTCCGCCGAGAAGGCCTTGCGCACGCTTGCCGAGCAGTCTGGTCGATACTGCCCGCACCAACCGGCCCTGTCGACTCGGCCACCGATCGCCTATTCCGGTCGGTTCCGAACCGACGCGCCCCAGAAGCTTCGAGGCGATCAGAGGGATCAGCGTGAGCGAGATGAAGAGCGAACAGAGCAGGGAAAAGATGATGGAGATCCCAACATGTCCCAGCATGATCGAGACCTGCGACTCGGAGTCGAACATCAGCGGCACGAAGATGATCATCGTGGTGGAGGTCGCCGCCACCACTGCGAGTGTCACTTCGCCGGCTCCCAAAGTCGCCGCCGTACGGGGAGAGGCGCCCTCCTCCTTCTTGCGGAGGATGGCCTCCAGGACAACCACTGCGTTGTCCACGAGCATGCCGGCCGCCAGCATCAGGCCCATCATCGTGAGCGTGTTGAGCGAGTTTCCGTTGAAGTACAGGAACCCGATTGCGGCCAGAACGGAGCAGGGAATCGAGAACGCCACGGCAAGGCTGGTGTCCAGCCTGCGCAGAAAGAGGAACAGCACAACGACGGCGAGGACAGTGCCGAATCCGCCGGCCTTGCCCAGTTCGCCGATCCCGTTCCAGATCTCCTTTCCGGAGTCGTGCCACCACGTCACCGTCAGACCGTTCATGGAGGGGTCTTTGGCCCATTTCTCAAAGGTCGTTCGGACCGCATCCACGACCTCCACGGTGTTGGCTTCCGCGGTCTTCCGAATGGCGATCCCGACCACGTAATCCCCGTTGTGGTGACGGCCCTGGTTGCGCTGCCTCTTGTCGAGCACCACGTCAGCGACATCACTGAGCACGAGGCCCCGACGTCCAATGGGGAATGAGGCCAGTTCGTCGACCGAGCGCAGTGCGCCGCGAGCCGAGGCGCTAAAGCGACGGTCTCCCTCGTCGATGCGGCCGAGCGTGAGGTTTAGGTTTGCGCCGTCGACGGACTGGTAGAGGGCACCGACGTCGACGCGGTAGCGCTTGATGTCGTCCAGCCGCAGGTAGATTTCGATCTGCTGCCGGTCGGCGCCCCAGAGCTCGACCTCGCCGACACCGGGCAAGCGCTCCAAGGGCCTCTTGACGCGCGCGTCCAGGAAGTCGAAGTCCTTGCGCAGATCGTGGTTTGCCGTGAGCGTGGCCTGCAGGATTGGAATGTCGTCGGTGGAGAACGACAGGATGTTGATCGGCTCGAGGTCTTCCGGCAGCTGGTCCCGAATCTGGTCGACCTTTTCGCGGATCTTGACCCGCAACATGGGGACGTCCGCGTCCATGCCGCAGAACACCTGAACCCGCGCACCATTCGAGCCCGAATGCGAGCTCATCCGCCGGATGCCTGGCACCGTGGCCAACGCCTCCTCGAGCGGCTTGGTGATCGACTCCAGCACCTGGTCCGGCGTGGCGTTGTAGTAGTCGACGAAGATGAACAGCACCGGCGCGTCGAGCTTCGGCATCAGCATGAGCGGCACTCGACCGACCGCGATCAGGCCCATCAGGACGATCGACACAAACACCATGCAGATTGCGACCGGACTGCGGATGGCGAGCCGCGCGACCCGTCCGCCCATTTCGGCCGCACCGTCGGCCTGGGAACCGGTGCTTTCCTGCAAGTCGCTGCTACCCAATGGGATCCACCCGCTCGCTCAGAATTGCTGGTGAAACAGTTGCACTCGCGACGGCCCGCCTGCGGTCCAGCAGATCGTAGACAACGGGGATGATGATTAGCGTCAGCGGCGTGGACGCCAGCAGGCCCCCGATCACCGCCACCGCCATCGGCGAGCGCACTTCGTCCCCCTCGCCCCAACCGAAGGCCATTGGCACGAGGCCGAGCAGAGTGGTGAGGGACGTCATCAGGATCGGCCTCAGACGGATGGCGCCGGCCTCGATTAGGGCCTGGCGCTTTGACCGCCCATCGGCACGGAGCCGGTTCGTGAAGTCGATCAGCACGATCGAGTTGTTCACTGCGATGCCCGCAAGGACGATGGCCCCCAGTAGCACGACTACGCTGATCTCGGTGCCTGTGACAAGCAGCGCGAACACCACCCCCACTAGGCTGAGGGGAACCGTCAGCAGGATCACGAACGGATGCAGCAGGGACTCGAACTGAGAAGCCATCACGAGGTAAACCAGGAAGACGGCGAGGGCCAGCGCGAACCCAAGACTGCGGTAGGAGGTCTCCAGCTCCTCCTGTTGCCCGCCTACTGCCGCGGTGGCCTCCACAGGCAGCTCGGCTGAGAGCTCGACCAGCGCCGCACGAATCTCGTCCGAGACGCTGGCCAGGTCGCGTCCGCTGAGGTTGGCCGTCACGATGGCGGCCCGCTGTGACCGGATCCGACGGATCTCGGCGGGGCCACGCACCATCTCAACCGATGCCACCTGTCCGAGGCGCACGGGCACGAATCGCCTCTCCGCGACGGTCCCGGTCTCCGCTGGTGTGGAGGCTTCATTTTCCTGACTGTCACCGGTGCGCTGCCGCTGCGTTCTTCCACTGCTTCCGTTCGAATCCGAGTCCCCGCGGCGCCGAGACGCGCTGTTGATCACCATGTTCTCGATGTCCACGACGGCGTTGCGATCCATCTCGTCAACACGCACCAGGATGTCGATCTGTCTGTCGCCGTCGCGATACCGCGAGGCGACGTCCCCGCGAATCTTGTTGCGGAGCACGGTTGCGACCTGGTTCTCTTGCAGGCCCAGGCTTGCGAGCCGATGCCTGTCGAACCGTATCTGGACCTCCGGACCACCTGGCCTAGTCGTGGTCTCGATGTCCTTGACGCCCTCGATCCGCGCCATCCTTGCGGCGATCAGGTCGACGGCGAGCCTCTGGTCTTCCAGACTGAAGGCGAACACCTCGACCTCGACTGGAGTCTTGAAGCTGAACAGTGCAGGCCGCTCGAACTGCTGCTCGGCGCCTGGAGTGTCAGCGATGACCTCCCGAATGCGCTCGATCGCCAACGCTTCGGCCGCGGTGTCATCTGGGTTGGCCATGACGACGTGCAGGGTCCCAACGTGTTCCTCCAGGTCGGCCGTCGAAAACTGCTGGTCCTGGCTTCCTCCCACGTTGGAGAACACCATCGCGGTGCCGGAAATCTCGCGGGCCCTCTCCTCGATGCGCTTCATGGCGGCGTCGGTCGCCTCGATCGGACTCCCCTGTGGGAGGGTCAGGATGAATGAGAACTCTCCTTGGGAGAGCGGCGGGATCAAGTCGGCGCCGAGGTTTAGGGCGAGGCCGCCCGCAACAACCACCGACGCCGCGACGACAAACATGACCGTGCCCTTGTGGTCCAGTGACCGCTTCAGCAGTGCCGTGTAGTGTCCAGACAAGGCGGCGAAGGACGTGTCGAAGGCCGCCAGCGCTGGCCGGGTGATTCGCCGGAAGCCGGTGCGGAACACACCGAGAGCCTGCTTCGTGTCCATAACCAGGACTCTTGGTGCTTCCACCGAAACGAATCGAATGACGCTGCGCGCGAACCGCAGTGCTGCATGGCGGGGCGCCGCGGTCATCGCGGCACCGACGTGACCAAGACCTTCCTCCGGAGGCTGAAGCCGGACCGCGAGCAGCATAGGGATGACAGTTATCGCGACCGCAAGGGATGCAAGCAGGGAGAAGGTGATGGTCAGGGCTTGGTCCCTGAACAACTGCCCAGCTACACCCTCGACAAAGACCGTCGGCAGGAAGACAGCCACCGTCGTCAGCGTCGAGGCAACGACGGGCATGGCCACTTCGCTGGTGCCGGTGTAGACGGCCTCCGCCAGTGGCACGCCGGGCTTGCGGTAGCGCTGCACTGCCTCCAGCACCACGATGGAGTTGTCGACCAGCATCCCGACACCGAGAGCCACGCCGCCAAGCGACATGATGTTGAGCGTGATGCCGGACTGGTACATCGCTGCGAACGTCGCCATCACCGAGATGGGGATGGAGACGGCGACGATCACGGTGCTTCTGCCGTCCTTCAGGAACACGAACAGCACGAACGTGGCGAGTAGGCCGCCCACCAGTGCGGAGAGCAAAACGTTCTGGATGCTCTGGCGGATGAACTGCGCCTGATCGAAGACGATGGCGGATTCAAGGCCCGCTGCGTAGGTCGCTTCTCTCTTGAGCCTCTCGAGCAGGTCCGCCACAGCCTCGGAGACGCTGACCGTGTTGGAATCCCCCTCCTTGAAGACCGCCATCTCGACACTCTCCTCGCCGTTGAAGCGGGCGATGATGTCGCGTTCCTTGGAACCGCGCCACACCTCGGCGATGTCGCGTAGGACCACCTGACGGCCATCGCGGTCTGCGACCACGATGTCGCGGACCTCCTCCACCGTCCGGAATTCGTTGACCATCCGGACGAGGTAGTTGCGGTCGTAGTCGTAGAGGCTGCCACTGGCTTGGTTGAGGTTTTCCTGGCGCAGGATGCTGGTGACCTCCGTGATCGGAATGCCTAGGGAGGCAACCTTGCGCTCGTCGATCTCGATGCGGATCTGCTCCTCGCGCCCGCCAGCAATCTTGACGGCGGCTACACCGGGGACCGCCTCAACGCGTTGCTTGATCTCCCGTTCGGCGATGTCGCGCAGCTGCGCGAGGGTGAAGCCCCCGTGCAGCTGGATTCGCAGGATCGGGTCGTTCGCTGGATCGAATCGCAGGATGACCGGCCGCTGGACTTCCCGGGGGAACTTGACGAGGTCCAGCTTTTCACGGACATCGATGCCGGCGAAGTCCATGTCGGTGTTCCACCGGAACTCCAGCACGACTTCAGACTGGCCAGCGCGGGAGGCCGAGCTGATTCGGTTGAGGCCGGAGACAGTGCCGACCGCCTCCTCCACCGGCCGGGTGACGAGGGCCTCGATCTCCTCTGGAGCGGCGTCCTCGTAGTCGGTCTGGACGGTTAGGGACGGATAGCTGATCTCAGGCAGGAGGTTGAGCGCCAGCCGATCCAGCGAAACGGCGCCGAACAGCAGGACCGCCGTCACCGTCATGAAGACTGTGACGGGACGGTGGATGGCTACACGAGTGATGCGCACGGGCACCCTCGCGCTCGGAGTGAGCCAGACGTTGGCGTCACGACCTGCCGCCTGTGTTCGAAACCACCCTCGTCTTGTCGCCGTTCTTGAGTCGTCCCTGGCCCGCGATCACGACGGAATCGCCAGGCAGGACGCCTGACTTGGCCTCGATCGCTGTACCGTTCTGGTACCCCAGCACCACTGCGGAACGTCTGGCTACGGAGTCCTCGTCGATCAGGACGACGTACGATTCGCCTTCTTCTTCCACCACCGCCTGCTTGGGAATCAACACGACCCCTTCGCGGGTGTCGGTTTCGATGTCTACCCGCACGAACGACCCGGGCCGGAACCGCCCGGATACTTCGTTGAACCGCGCCGTGACTTTCACTGTTCCAGTCTCCGTGTCCACTACGGGACTGATCCGATCGACCTCCCCGACGGCCGGTTCACCGCCGGACGCTAGGGAGATGCGGACCGGCTGGCCGCGACGGGTCAGGTGGGAGTCGTCCTCCGCGAGGTGCACGTCTGCGTAGAGCGGGGAGAAGGTGCCCAGCCTGAAGAGTTTCTCGGCCGTGCGGATCGACTGTCCGAGCTCCACGGATCGCTCGGTGACGCGGCCAGCGAACGGTGCCACGATCTGCGTCTGTGCGATCTGCAGCCTGACCCTGCGGATCTCCGACTCCAGTTCTTCGATCCTGGCAAGGTTCTCGCGAACGGTGGATTCAACCACGCGAACCTCGTGGTGGAGGTCTTCGACGTTGTGACGCTCGACCGCCACTTCCGATTCGGCCAGGAGGCCCTCCTTGAGAGCCTGCTCGTTGCGGTCCAGTTCCGCCTGTCGGTTGCGTATCTGCGTGTCCCTCTGCTCCCTGCGGATACGGGCAGACTCGAGCTGGATCTTCGTTTGGGCGAGGCGCTGCTCCGCCAGCTCGAGGCTGATTCGCAGTTCGCTGTCGTCAAGGGAACAAAGGGTCTGGCCTGACAGGACGTAGTCGCCCTCCTCGGCGCTGACGGCAACGACGATTCCGCCCGTTCGCGCCGCAACCTCGACCTCGCGACGGGCGCGAAGGTTCGCTGTCGAGGCTAGGGAATGCGAGATTTCGCCCCGCACTGCAGTCTGCACCGAGACGGGCACAGCGGTGTTGTTGGCCTGGACGTTGGAATCGCCATCAGCCTCGGCGCGCCATTGGCTGGCCACCACGCCAGCGCCAGCGACCAAGATGACCGCCAGTAGGAACAGGTAGGCCCTGAGTCGTGTGCTCAAATGACAAGCCCTCGCCGGCGCAGCCGCCCGGAGGGTCCTTCCTCGATTAGACGCCGCACCCCTTCCCTCCGTTAACCCCACTGCATCCCGAGAGCGTGACGCTTCGTTACTGGCCAGACTGGTCGGGACAGATCAAGCCGACTGTATGGGGTGCGGGGCCGAACCTGACTTCCTCATCATTGCAGTCGCAGCTAAGGTCGGCAAATTTCCGACCACGCATGACCTGGGTCAAGCTGCGGCACTGTCCGGCTTCCCTGACCACCCAGACGCCTCCGGGCTCACTCCATCGGACCGTCCTCCTGATCCAGCAGCTTCCCGAAGACGTGCTCCGTGCGGCCTTGATCGACGTGAGTCAGGCACGGGTCGAACGCTGCGCGAACGATCATCCGGAGTGCGATGCCGTCGAGCTCGACTGGCTGCTCGAGCCTCTCATCTCGATCTCAAGTTGAATCCCTGGCAGCCCCACACAGGTTGCCCGGTCCGGTGCCCGTCAACGGTCTCCTAACGACAGATCACCGTGGAATCCGTTCCGTGCCAATGACCACTGGCCCCCGCGCGGATCGGGATAGCCTATGTGGGGGAGGCGGGTATGTGCGGACGATTCACGCAGGATCTCGACGACGAAGTTCTAGTCGACCTCTACGGTTTGGAGGAGGACGGAGCAGGCATCGAGGCTGGGCGACGTTGGAACGGTGCCCCGACGCAGACGTTTGCCCTCTGCCGTCTGCACCCGTCAGGGCAGCGCGAGTTGGCGCTGCATCGGTGGGGCCTCGTCCCCCCATGGGCGCGCGATCCGAAGATCGGGTCCCGCATGATCAACGCACGGTCCGAGACCGTCGATTCCAAGCCGTCGTTCCGCAGCGCATTTCGCCGGCGCCGGTGCCTTGTGCCCGCCAATGGCTGGTTTGAATGGCAGCGAACCTCCAGGGGCAAGCAGCCATGGTGGATTGCGGCCGAGGGTGGGCCGTTTTCCTTCGCCGGTCTCTGGGAGTACTGGAACCGCGGTGGTGATCCCTTGACGACGTTCACGGTCCTCACATGTCCGGCCTCGGAAGAGATTAGGGACATCCACCACCGTCAGCCAGCCGTGGTGCCTCGCGACATGTATCGGACCTGGCTGGATCCGACCATGAATCTGGGTGCGTTGCTCGACCTAGTGCGGACGCCCTACGAAGGGCCGTTCGAGCGATGGCGGGTGAGTAGCGCTGTCAACAGTGTCAGGAACGACCAGCCGGGATTGAACGCACCCAGCTGACGGGCGCGTTGCCGTCGTCGAGAGTGCTAAGCAGGTGTCCTAGTAGCCGCCCCGGGGATCGGAATGCCGGCCTCCAACATCAATCGGGTGGCATTGCCTCTCTGCGCCGGTCCCTCCCGGAGTCGGTAGTCAAACGTCATCGAGCCGTCTTCGAAGACGTCCAGGAAGTGCGCATTGCGGACGCCGAAGCTGCGCTCGTCCGCCCAGTGTGTGATCTGCCGGTCATGCGTTGAGAGGATGGCAAGGGCCAGTTTGCAGTCCAGCAGAAACTCTGTGAGGGCCTTGGCTCCCGCAAAGCGGTCATAGGAGTTGGTGCCACCGAACAGCTCGTCGATCAGGACGAGTAACTGGCCACCCGAGCGTACGTAGTCCAGCATGATCCGGATGCGCTTCAGTTCGGTGGAGAACCGGGACTCACCGTGCTGCAGCGAGTCGTTCGTCCGAATGGACGCCATGAACTGGATCGGCGAGACGACCATGGACTTCGCTCGAACCGGTGCACCGGCATACATCAACGCCATGTTCACGCCGACCGAGCGCAGCAGCGTACTCTTGCCCGCCATGTTGGCGCCGCTCACGATTAGGACTGGGTTGTCTTCATCAAGAGCGATGTCGTTGACCACCGCACCCTTGGCGATCAAGGGGTGGCCAAGCGCCTCGGCTCTCATCACTAGCCGCTCGGTCTCCATCTTCGGAAAGCAGTAGTCGCTGTGCTCGAAGGCGAAGTTCGCGAGGGAGGAGTACGCCTCGAACCGCCCCACCACGCGTATCCATTTGTCGAATTCCGCGGCGTTCTCCTGGCGCCAGCGCTCGACCGCCAAGGCCGTCTGTGACTCGTACATCACCAGCGGTCCCAGAATCGCGACGAATTGATTTCGGCGGGCTTCGAGCAGGCGCATCAACTGGCAGAACCGCTTGATGCGCAGGCTGGCGGCCTCTTCGTCCGTTCGAAGGTCGGCGACGAGGTCCTGCAGCCGCTGGGACTGGAACTCTCGTCGCTCCAGAATCGCCACCATGCCGCGCAGGGCCTCGAAGTCTCTGTGCAACGACTCCGCTTCCGGGACGAAGATTCCAACCCGGTTCACTTTCCAGCGCCACAGCGAGAACTGGGCTAGGAGAACCCCGCTTAGGAACCAGATGACCGGCGACGGGGTCACGAAGGCGACGAGCCCCAAGGGAATCACTAGGCAGCTCAGGATCCCGCACGCAGCTTGGAGCCCACGGGGAATCGCTACGGCCTCTAGACCGAACCACTCCGTCATGAGGTCGGTGCGGACGTAGCTCGTGCGAAGCGAGCCCTCTACAAACAGGTCCTCTCGGAGCGTTCGCTTCGGTGCCAGTTCACGGACTGCGGCTTGGCGCGCCAGCACCTCGTCTGCATCATCCACAGGTTTCGACAGCGAGAGAACGAGCTCAGCCATGCCGAGCCGCGTTGTGGCGATCGACATGAGGTCCAGCAGGCCATCCTCCCCAGGGAGGTCCACGTCGAGTGCGTAGGGGTGGTCTTCTGGCCAGACTGTGTCGGAGACCTTCTGGTGAGGCAGTGAGCCCTTCTCGCGTTTACCGTCAGCGGTGGGATAAAGCAGCGAGGCGCACCGGGATCGCTCTCGTTCGGCTTCAAGTCGCTGGAACCAGACTGAGCTGCCAACGAACGCAATGGCCACGAGCGCGATCGCGGGCACCGTGAACTCCGGCGATGACGATTCGACCAACCAGAGCAGCGGCAAACTGACGCCGACAGCCGCGAGCCGCAGGGTGCCGAGCTTCTTGTGCTTGGCACCAAGCCGGGCGACTTCGCGCTCCAGCGCCTCGCGCCGGTTCCTGCCAACTTCGGACGAGTCCATCAGAGATCTGCCCTCCAGCTCGTCGAATGGAAATCGACGGCAGGTGCCGGTCGGGATGCAGCGCTCATCGTTGAATTGGCAGCTCGATCGCGCATTGTGATCACGTGCGCAGAAGCGTGGCGATCGAGGTCAGAGGGTCACGCCTTCGAGCCACTGATGTCAGACGTGAGCGCGAAGCCTCCGCTCGCGTCCTCAGTGCCCGACTCTTAACTGTCGTCTCCATGCCAAGAGGCAGCATCGAATCCCCAGTAGTTGCAGATCTTGAGACCCTCGCTCGAGTCGATGGCGTCGCCAACTTCGAGGCACCTGTCCATGCCCGCGGCTGACGCGGCGTCCACGTCCCGTAGGCTGGACCAGAGTTCGTAGGCGTTGCTCCCCTCCACCTCGGGGCCGTCCTCGTAGTGCGACCTTCTCAGGACATACGGAGGCTTGCTGGGCGCTCCGGCGCGGAACTTCGCACCATGGTCTGCCGTGATGCGGTGAATGCGGTATCGCGGCATCCGTCGGTCCGGGAGGGCTGCGGGCGATCCGCCGCGGGTGCTGTAGCAGCTGAGTCGCATCTTATCGCAGCCATGCGGCCGCATCGGCGTCAAGACTTCGCGGACTTCATTCAGTGCGCGGGCTCGTCCAGCGCATAGACGCTGCGCGGATCCTGACTTACACGCTGCCTCAGCATCGCGAAGGCGGCAAATCCGAACCCCGCAAGGAAAAGGCCGATCACAGGGAGCCCCAGCCAGTGGCGAATGTGGACGGCGATGCCAAGACTGGCGGTGAAGTACGCCACTGCGACAAAGTTGGCGGTGCAACGCCACCCTCCGGCTCTGCCGTAGGCTCGCCGGGCCGAGGCGACGGCGCTTGGGTTGGTGCTGTACTTGGCGGTGCGTTCGAACGCGGACTGAACGTTGCCAAGGGCGCTGAGTGCGGCGTGGGTGTTGCTGATCGACAAGCCAATGCCGGTGGCCACGAGCAATGGGATCTTGTGCAGGTGCCGGAGCATGCTCCCCCTGCCGAGTTCGCTTTGAGCCAGCGTGTAGTAGCTCGTCAGCGACCAGAACGTCAGGAGAAACGCTGGGAGGTCCAGCCAGAGCAGGCGTCCCTCCAAGTGCACATGTCGAAGCAGCATCGATGGGAGGATGAGCGCTGCCATGAGCAGCATGAGCGGGTAGGCAACGTTCGCTGTCAGGTGAAAGCACCCCTCAGTTTTCACTGCTAGGGGTTGGTCCGAGCGGAGCAGCCGGGGCAGGATCTTGCGGCCCGTCTGCAGGAGACCCTTGGCCCACCGGTACTGCTGAGTCTGGAAGGACGCCATGTCGGTAGGCAGTTCCGACGGCGCCTCGACGTGCGGAGCGTAGAGGAAACGCCAGCCCTTGAGCTGTGCTCGGTAGCTCAGGTCGCTGTCCTCTGTGAGCGTGTCGTGCTCCCAGCCCCCGGCGTCCTCGATCGTCGTCTTGCGCAGCAGGCCTGCGGTTCCGTTGAAGTTGAAGAACCGGCCGGACCGTGCGCGTGCGCCGTGCTCGAACACGAAGTGCCCGTCCAGCAGCATCTCCTGCACTCGCGTCAGGGCTGAGTCGGACCGGTTTCGGAACGTCCAGCGCGCCTGCACCATGCCCACATTGGGATCCGTGAAGTAGTGAACGGTCTGTTCGAGGAAGTCCGGTTGCGGCGTGAAGTCGGCATCGAACACTGCGATCAGCTCGCCCGTAGCCGTGCGCAGGCCCTCCTCGAGGGCGCCGGCCTTGTAGCCCACGCGACTCGGCCGTCGAACGTGCTCCACATGGAACCCTTTGGCCTGCTTGGCTCGGATAGCTCGCTCCAGAACCGTGCGTGTCTCGTCGTCGGAATCGTCGAGAACTTGGATCTGCAGCAGTTCGCACGGATATCGCAAGGAGCACACGGCATCGAGCAGGTCCTCCACAACGAACCGTTCGTTGTATATGGGGAGTTGGACCGTGATCCGAGGCAGCGTCACGTAGCGTGCCGCCGGGGGACCCTGACGCTTTGCACGATGGCGGTTGTACAGCCAGAGCAGGGTATAGCGGTGCAGGCCAAAGAGACTAAGCACTGCCATCAGGCCGAAGTAGGTGCCCAGCACTAGGAATTCGGTCGTGCCCATCTGGGGTACTCTTGGCTCCTAAGTTGCGTCTGGCGGTTCAAGGCGCAGAGGATGCGCCTCGCATAGCCTCCAGCCCGATCAAAGAGGCGGCTGGTCTGGCAGCCTGTGCCGTCGTCATCGAATTCGGACTGGTCGTGGTCCTACTGCTCGGTCGGCCAGCCAGCTTCGTGCCCGAGTTCACGTTTCATTATCTACTGGCCTCTATTGGTTGGGTCGTAGCCTGCTGGATCGTCGTCAACTGGCGAGGCCGCCCATTTAACCGGGCACTCACTGGCGGAATCTGGGCTGCAGCTCTTCTGTTTCGCCTGACCGTCCTTCCACTCGACCCTAGCTTGTCGGAGGACACGGCCCGATACCGCTGGCAGGGGGTGATGCAGGATGCTGGCGGCGACCCGTACGTAACGCTTCCACAGGATCAGCAATGGATCGGTCTGCGGGACGCCACTTGGCCGCGAGTCACGGGCAAGGACAAGGCATCGATCTACGGACCCATCCTGGAGCAGTGCAACCTCTGGGTGTTCCGTGCCACGCAAGCGGTAACCAGTGATCCTTGGCGGCAGGTTTGGCTCTTCAAGCTGTTCTTCGCGATTGCCGAGATCGGACTCGGCTTATCGGTCATGGGGCTTCTGGCGGCGGCTGGGCGACCTCGGTCCTGGGCGCTGATCTATCTCTGGTCCCCTCTGCCTGTCGTGGAGTTCTGGATCGAAGGGCACCATGACGCGATTGCCTCGGCGCTTGTGATCGGGGCTCTTGCGCTGGCCGTTCGCGGCAATCGCGATTGGGCGGTTCCGGTTTGCGTTGCGGCTGTGTTCTGCAAGCTCTGGCCGGTGGTCGTTCTGCCGTTCCTCGTGCTTGAGCGCAGAGACAACGGCTCCTGGAATTTGACGTGGCGCGGGCTGCTGGCCTCGATTCCACTGGCGGCCGCCCTTTCCGTGCCTTACTGGCACACCCTTTGGTCGGCCCAGTCGGTGGTGGACGGTTTCGCCGGAGGCTGGCGCAACAACGACAGCCTCTTTGCGCTCCTGCTCAACTGGACCGGTGACGATGTGGATCTGGCCGCTCGACTGGCCGGAGCCATCCTTCTGGCATGGATCGTTGGATCCCTGCTGACAAGGAGGCCAGTTACGCACTTGGCCGTCGGTACTGTCAGCGCCGCCTTGCTGCTGGCGCCGAACTGCTTCCCCTGGTACCTAGCTTGGATGCTGCCGCTGCTGGCACTTCACCCGATACGGCCACTCATGCTATGGAGCGTCCTGGCCGTGCTTGCGTACCACGTTGTGCCGGCTTACGAAGCTGTCGGGGTGTGGAGGTACGACCCCTTCGTCGTGAGGATGGAGTACGCACCCGTACTGCTTTGGCTGGCGTGGATCGGCGGATCGCAGCTGCGATCCGCCGGGTGGCTCCACGCCTTGCGTAGCACCGGGGTAGGGAAGCGGACCTAGGGGGCGGTCTCGACCGGATGCACGCTGATCACGCGGCCAAGCCGGCCGCGGTTGCGGAACTCCACCACACCGTCGATCTTCGCGAACAGAGTGTCGTCCTTGCCACGACCTACATGGACTCCCGGGCGGAAGCGCGTGCCGCGCTGACGCACCAGGATTGAGCCGCTCGTGACGGTCTGGCCAGCGAAGCGTTTCACGCCAAGTCGCTTGGAGTGTGAGTCGCGACCGTTCCTTGATGTGCCTTGACCCTTCTTGTGTGCCATGCCGCCTCCCGGAACCTAGACGTTGATCGAATCGATCTTGATGTGCGTAAATGCTTGCCTATGACCGATTCTGCGCCGATACATCTTGCGACGCTTGAACTTCAAGACATCGATCTTGCGGCCGCGGCCATGTCCTGAGATCGTGCCCGAGACTGATGCCGACTCGCCCGGACCTGTGTTCAAGACGCCGTCGTCGCCCGAGACTGCGATCACCCTGTCGAACGACACGACATCGCCCACTTCGCCGTCTAGCTTCTCGATCTTAATCTCTGCGCCGGCAGAGACGGTGTACTGCTTGCCGCCAGTCTCGATGATTGCGTACATCAGAATCCAATCCCCGCGGCAGGTGCGGCTGCACCCCGCAGTTCTGATTATACGGAAGCCCTTTCAGGCCCGGCAAGCGGATGGTCAGCGGCTTACCATCGCGGTCGATCGGCTGCTTGGCTCAGAGGGTTGGGTGCTTAGCGCGGGAACCGCGTAGTGTCCGAGCGATCGCGGACCAGGCTCTCGGAGTACTGCCTGCATCGGTCCCGAAAGTCTGCCATCCGTTCCGACTGGTCGGGCTCCGCAGATAGGTTGACGGTCTCGCCCGGGTCGTTGCGCAGGTCGAAGAGCTGCTCAAAGTCGGGTTCCCTGCCGGAGAAGTCGACGTCCCCCTCCGTATACGTCGCGATGTCGCTCTTGAAGAACCGCACGTATTTCCAGTCCTTCGTGCGCACCGACTCCATGAACGGACCAGTGCGCATCAGGAAAAGGCTCTCCACAAAGATCTCGTTGCGCCAGGACATCTCCGGATTGGCCATCAAGGGCCGCAGGTCGCGGCCCTGCATGCTCTCGGGAACGGGCGCCTCGCCGTAGGACACCAGCGTCGCCGGCACGTCGATGCTGAGCGTAAGTTCGTCAATCGTCGTGCCCCGCTGCTCGGCGGGTGCGCGTGGATCGAACACGATCAGGGGCACGCGGGTCGTCAGGTCATATAGCAGGGACTTGCCGCCCATCGAATACTCGCCCATCAGAAGACCATGGTCGCTTGAGAACACGATGACGGTGTCGTCGGCAAGCCCCCGTCGCTCGAGGCTTTCCCGCAGCTTGCCGACGGCGATGTCGATGCCGTGGATCAACTGGTAGTAGCGCACCATGTGCTCACGGATCACCTCTGGTCCGGCATAGCTGTACGAATAGGTCTGCATCCGTCCCTCGCGAGGATGCACGTCGAGCGGGATGTGCGTTGCCGTGTCGTCTCCATACGTGCTGGGCAGGGCCAGGTCCTGTGTGCGGTAGCGCTGGCCATAGACCGGGTGATCGGCGAGGCGCGGATGCGAGTCGGCCGGGTTCGTCATGCGGGTTGCGCCCTCCTCGACGGAATGAAGCATCGAGCCTGAGATCGAGCCATGCGGTGCCGAGAAGCTGACCGAAAGCATGAATGGCCGGTCGTCCGGCGTCGAGTCAAGGAAACGCTCGATGCTGTCGCTCATGATCGGCGTGACGATTTCCTCTGGCGCGTCGTGATAGATGGCAAGGTGTTCGAACTCCTTGGGCCAGAACCGCGCCCAGTCGTCGTGTCCCCGCCAGTAGTCGAATTTCTCCAGGGGGCGGCTCCGGAACTCGTACTGCTGCAGGCCGATCTTGCCCACGAAGCCGGTGTAGTAGCCGGCCTCGCGAAGGATGGCGTTGTAGGTGCCGTTCCACTGAGCATCCGAGAGCACGTTCGGTGACGAGAACCCAATCTGGTGGACACGCTCGTACTGGCCGTTCATGAAGCTCGTGCGGCTGGGCTGGCAGACCGGGGCGACTACGTGCGTTTCGGTGAACCGCACACCATCCCGCGCCAGCTGATCGATGTGCGGCGTCTCGAGCACTGGGTGGCCCGCAATTCCGAGCGCGTCGGCGCGCTGATCATCCGTCAGAAGAAAAATGATGTTCGGCGGCCGCTCCGGCGGCTCGACGGATGTACAGGTCGCCAAACCCAGCACCGCCCACACGGCGACTGAGACGGCAAGCCAGCGAGACGGTTTGCGGTTCATCATTTCGACCCAATATAGCGATCGCGCACAACGCAAAACCTGTGTCCGGGGGTCACTGAAAGTTCAAGAAGAGTGTTTGTTTGTAATAGACTGGTGCCATGAGACGTGCCATCTGGCTCGTAGTAGCCGTATTGTATGTAGTCCCTGCGACGAAGCCACTTTTGGCTGAGGATCTGGAGTTCTTCGAGACCAAGATCCGACCAGTCCTGGCGCAGCAGTGCTACGGCTGCCATTCCGCAGAGGCGAAGACCCGCATGGGTGGCCTCAGTCTCGACACCCGTGATGGGATTCGCGAGGGTGGCATGCGCGGCCACGCCGTGGTACCGGGCGACTTGGAGTCCAGCCTGATCTTGGGCGCTCTGCGCTACGAGGGCTCCCTCAAGATGCCCCCCACCGGCAAGCTTTCCGACGGGGTGGTCAGCGACTTCGAGCGCTGGATCGCCATGGGGGCACCCGACCCGCGTGAGGCCGAGGTTGTCCAGTCCGAACGTAAGATCGACCTCTCGGAGGGTCGCAAGTACTGGGCGTTCCAAGCGCCGAGCAGGCAGGCCGCGCCCAAGGTGACCCGGCGCGAGTGGGCGGACGGAGCAATCGACCGGCTAGTACTTGCAGGCCTCGAGGACAAGGGCTTGCGGCCGGCACCGGACGCCACCCGGAGCGCTCTTCTGAGGCGTGTGTCGATCGACCTGACCGGGCTGCCTCCAACGGCGGCCGAGGTCGAGGCCTTCTTGGAGGACAGGGATTCCGGCGCTTACGAGCGCGTTGTCGACCGTCTGCTGAAGTCTGAGAACTTCGGCGAGCGCTGGGGGCGGCATTGGCTAGATGTGGCTCGCTACGCCGACTCGATTGGACGCACCCGCAACCTACCGTTCCCTTTGGCTTGGCGCTATCGCGACTACGTCATCGATGCGTTTAACGAGGGCCTCCCGTACGACGAGTTCATCCGGCAGCAGGTCGCTGGAGACCTCTTGCCGTACGACACGACCGAGGAGCGTGTTCGGAACCAGGTTGCGACGGGATTCCTGGCGATCGGAGCCAATGATCTGAACGAGCCCGACGCCAAGCAGTTCGAGGCGGATATCGCTGACGAGATGATCAACGTTTCGACGCGATCCTTCCTTGCGCTGAGCGTGGGCTGCGCCCGGTGCCACGATCACAAGTTCGACCCGATTCCTACCGAGGACTACTACTCTCTCGCCGCCATCTTCCGCAGCTCTGAACTGCGGACCGGTCTGCGGAGGCGTCCTAGGTTCAACGCGCGGTACTTCAGGGTCGCGATGACGGTGGAGCTCGACGGCCTGCAGGCTTACCCAGGCGTTGACGGCGCCGGGGTGGAGGCGGAGCGGGCCAGGCTCGAGAAGGAGATGAACGCCGCAGAAGAGGCAAGGGACCGCACTCAGTCACGTGCCGTGTCCAAGCAGCTGAGCGCCCTGCCGATGCCGCAGAACATCGCGATGGGTGTCGTTGAGGCGGGCAATCCCGTAAAGATGCGCGTGAACGTCGGCGGCGATCCGCACACCCTGGGGGATCCCGTGGAGGCCGGTTTCGTACAGGTCGTGTATCCGTCCGATGCCGAAGCGCCAAGGATTCCAAAGAACGCGAGTGGTCGTCTGCAGTTGGCCGAGTGGCTCGCGAGCAAGGACAACCCGCTGACGGCCCGCGTGATGGCCAACAGGGTGTGGCACCACCTCTTCGGCAAGGGACTCGTATCAACGGTCGACAACTTTGGAGCCAGCGGACGGCAGCCCACCAACCAAGCGCTGCTGGACCACCTTGCTGTGCGCTTCATGGATGAGGACTGGTCCGTCAAGAGCCTGATCCGAGAAATCGTGACTAGCCGGACATACCGTATGTCGACCCGATTCGACCCACATAACTTCGAGATCGATCCGGACAACGATCACGTTTGGCGCGCAAATCTCCGCCGACTCGAAGCGGAATCTGTGCGGGACTCAGTCCTGGTCGTCAGCGGCGAACTGAGCGCGGGACCGCCGAAGCTAGCGCCGATGCTTGCCTTCGACCGCAATCAGCTAATCAACCCCAACAACAGGAATCTGCGTCCGTGGGATCTGGAGAACACCTACCGGAGCCTGTACGTACCCGTGATCCGCAACCAGGCGAGACCGATGTTCGAGGCGTTCGACTTTCCCGAGCCGAGCGAGACCAAAGGTGTGCGTGACATCACCACCGGACCGAGCCAGGCGCTTTTCCTGATGAACAACGACTTCGTGCGCGAGCAAGCAGGCATCGCAGCGGAGCGGCTCATGGCCGCGCACTCAGACGATCGTGCCCGCGTGCGGCGGGCGTTCCGCCAGACTCTTTCTAGGGACCCCACGGACAGCGAAGCGGATCGTGCCTTGCTGCGCGTTCGCGAAACAATCGCTGGCCTTGGCGAGGAGGGCCCAGCCGAGGGTGGCATTGAGGCTGCTCGGGAGGTCGTCGGCGAAGTTCTAGCCCATGTCCTGGACCGTGAGCCTAGTGATGACGAGATGTCTGCGGCGATGGACTATATGGAGGCGCGGCGGCCCGAAGCAGCTCACTCGGCTGATGGAGCGTCGGCGTTCCTCACGGGGGACAACCGGCGCCTGAGCAACGCGGAGGGTTTCGAACTCGTGCAGCAGGTGCTGGAGCGTGAGTTGGAGCCCAAGGAAATGAGTAGGGCCAAGCAGGGCCTTAGGCATCTGATGGCACAGGCGGAAGACACTGAGACAGCGAAGCTCACGCCGGCTCGATTCGAGCATGAAGGGTGGACAAGGTTCTATCACGCTCTGTTCAAGAGTGCGGAGTTTCGCTACCGGAACTGAAACCTGGAGTTGGGCGAAATCAACGGAAACCAAATCCGACGCCTCCACGTGAGGCCGTGATGCCACTGACGCTTCGTGTCTGGCTAAACGCGTTGAATCCTAGCCCGGTCTAGCGCGGCACTCTCGAGATCCAAGAGTGGTGCGACCACAGGAACCCTTCCGGTTCGACCCTGTCCCGGATGATGGCGGGTGTGTTGTCCGGCTCCGTGGACCTTCGCTGAAAGCGGCCTCGAACGGAGACAACGGAGACTGCCTGCTCGCTATTACAGTAAGATCGCCAACCGGCGAGGTGCTCTTGGTAGTGGTTGAACTGCATTGGGGTCGGGCTGCCCACCCGGACGTCTGTCGTTCTGGGCACCTGCGCCCGTGTTTGGCTGGAACATCCTCAAGCCGCTACTGGATTCCTGAGCAGGCGTAGCGTTGCAGAACATCCTCGCTAAAGCCTTTCGATTCGCATTCGGCCCTGCCGTTCCTTTGCCCTTGATCGTCTGGGCATTCTGGCTTGCCCTCATGGCATGGGGCCACCGGTGGCACCTATTCGTCGAAGGCTGGGTCATGTCGATCACGATGGCCTTCGGGTCGTTCATCCCCGGCTCGACGAGTGAGGGCGGCGGGGCTGTCGCGTTTCCGGCGATGACGCTGATTTTCGGCATTGAACCGATCGTGGCGCGGGACTTCAGCTTCATGATCCAGTCGGTTGGAATAGATGTTCTTCGTATCCCTCTGGCTCAGCTTCGGCACGATGCTGTTCTGGATGAACCGTGGCCGGGACCGGCTGGTGGTTCGCCGTGTTCAGGGTCTGCGTGCCCTAGACCGAGTCGCAATGCTGGCATGCGGGTTCATCGGGGGAACGGTGAGTGGCGTCACTGGCACTGGCCTTGACATCGTCATGTTCTCGCTGCTCGTCCTAGCTTTCGAAGTCGACGAGAAGGTTGCCACGCCGACATCAGTCGTTCTCATGGCAGGGAACGCCTTGATCGGATTCGCTTGGCGAAACTTCTTCAGCCAGGATCCGATCTCGAGCGAAGCATGGTTGTACTGGTGGGTCTCAGTTCCGGTAGTGGTCGTTGGAGCCGCGTTGGGAGTCCGATTCATCGCGGATCGCAGCAGCTTCTTCGTTGTCGCGCTTCTGTGCTGCACCATCTTCGTTCAGTTCGCCGGAGCGATGATCATCCTCCCGCCCAGCAGTCCCTTGTACCTGCTTGCCGCAGGGACGTTCGGAACGGGCTTGGTGCTGTTCTCCACCATGGCCGCGTTGGGCAAGTTTCGATCCCGCCGCCTCCAAGCCCTGCTTCCCGGCTGATTCGCGCTGCCTGCAATCGTCGTACGGTGCCGACTTGCGATGGGGTCGTCTATCCGAGCGGTGATGGGTCCAGGGGGGGGGCACCATTGGGTGAGCGGTCGCGCAGGGTCGTGCCTGCGTATCCATTCGCAGGTCCTGCTGTACTGACATGCACAGCGTGCCCAGACTGCACCGGCGATTCTGGACCAAGTTCCAAGGCTCCGCTCGGGATCGGCGTTACCGCAGTGCGAGATCGCAATTCAACTGGCGCACCGTGAACCTCGACTCTAGGACTCTGACTCCGATATAGTGGAAGCCTCATGAAGGCCATGTTCAGCGACCGACGGGAGTTTCTGCGGCGTGCCGCGGCAGGTTTCGGGTATACCGCCTTTGCCGGCCTGGCGTCGATGGATGCTCTCCGGGCGAAGGGATCCGTCAACCCGCTGCTACCCAAAGCTCCCCACTTCGAGGCGAAGGCAAAACGGGTGATCTTCCTCTTCATGCAGGGTGGTCCGACGCAGCACGACACATTCGACTACAACGCGGAGCTCGTCAAGCACGCTGGTCAGCACTCAGAGATGGATCTCGCTATAGGGACCCAGGGCGGCAAGCTGCTGGCCCCAGTCTTCGAGTTCCTGCCGAGTGGGAAGAGCGGACTCCCGATCTCAGAGGTCTTCCCGCACCTGCGACAGCACGCCGACGACATGTGCCTGCTCAATGCGATGCACACGGACTCGCCAGCGCACCCGCAGGCATCGATCTTCACGCACACGGGCAGCGTCACGTTCGTCCGCCCGTCGATCGGTTCGTGGGTAGTGTACGGCTTGGGAACCGAAAACCAGGATCTGCCGGGGTTCGTCACCTTGAATCCGCCGCCCGTGGGAGGGGCGTCGCTGTACGGATCTGCTTTTCTGCCTGCCACTTACCAGGGAGCAAGGCTCAACATCGCTCGAGGCCAGGATCCGGTGGAGGACATCCGCAATCAGCGGATGGCGCTGGATGCTCAGCGCGAGCAGCTTAACTATGTCCAGGAGCTGAACCGGGGCCTCGCCGAGCGCCATGAACTCAACGGCCAGATCGAGGGCGTCATTCAGTCCTACGAACTCGCGTTTCGCATGCAGTCGGCAGTGCCGGAGGCCATGGACGTGTCGGCGGAACCCGAGAGCGTGCGGGAGGCCTATGGTCTTGATGTCAAGGAGACGGCCGAGTTCGGTACGCAGTGCCTCTTGGCGCGACGCATGGCGGAGAAGGGCGTGCGCTTCATCGAGCTGGGTCATCGTGGCTGGGACCACCACAACAACCTGCGTAAGCGGCTAAAGACCAGCGCCACCGCCATCGACAAGCCCATCGCCGCACTGATCGCCGACCTCAGGCAGCGCGGCATGCTGGACGAAACGCTGATCGTCTGGGGCGGCGAGTTCGGTCGTTCGACTTACGAACAGAACGACCAGGCAGATGGTCGGCGGCACAACAACCGCGGGTACACGATGTGGATGGCCGGAGGCGGCATCAAGGGTGGCGTCCGCCACGGGTATTCGGACGAGCATGGCGTCGCGACGGAGGGTCGTGTCCACCTACACGACCTGCATGCAACAATCCTGAACCAGCTCGGACTCGACCACACGAAGTTGACGTACCGTTACGCCGGAAGGGACTTCCGCTTAACGGACGTGCACGGAAACGTTGTCAAGGAGATCTTGGCCTAGGGCATTGCATCGGAACTCGCCCTCCGACATCTGCCACTGGTGAACTTCGGTGGATCGCTGAACACGCCGGTGCGGAACCCCGCGTGGAGTCTCAGATGGTCTGGCTCAGGTCGGTGGGCTCCTAGTGGGATCTAGGGGCTGACACTAGCCAGTGTCAGCCCAGCAACCCAGTTGTCCACGGTGCTTAGACAAGAGGAGGCTCGAGACGGGGCTTCGGATGGCGCAGCCCGGCCCCAAACGGCGGAGTGAAGCGTCGTCCAACGTGGAAAGCACTGGAACACAGAGCCGGAGCGCTGCACAGGGCGCTCGAGACCAGTCAGTCGGCGGAACAAATACAGGCGTCCCCCGGGTCGAGGTGACTGGAATCGCAGGAGCGGCGTTAGGGGATCATGTGCACCCACATCCGCGCCCGACAAGATTGGGTAATGTGCGGTAAAATATTGATGAATCAGGGAGTTACGGCATGGCCAAGGCACTAGGGAGGGATTATCGCAAGGGCGCTTCACTCATGGAATTCATGCAGCGGTATCGGACTGACGCGGAGGCCGAGGCATGGTTCGTCCAGCGCGCTGGCCGCATGGGATCTGCTGTCCGTTCTGCGGTTCCGTGAACGTGCAGACCGGCTGCAGCCACGCGATGCCGTACCGATGCAGAGAGAAGGCCTGCGGGCGACGACGCTTCAGCACCAAATCCCGTTCCGTCATGGAGGGTTCGAAGCTCGGGTATCAGGTCTGGCTGGCTGCCATGTTCGTGGTGACAACGAACCTCAAGAGCGTCTCGAGCATGAAGCTGCACAGGGATTTGGGGGTCACGCAGAAAACCGCATGGTTTCTTGCCCGCAGACTGCGCGATGCGCTGTCGCAAGGCGGCCCAATGTTCGCAGCCCCTGTGGAGGTTGACGAGATCTGCGTGGGCGGCAAGCGTGGCAACGTGCAGACGAGTCGGCGCAAGGGGCTAGTCGGGCGCACAAAGGCACTTACCACAAAGTCAGCCCCGAGCATCTGAATCGTTATTGGCAAGAATTTGCCGTGAGACACCATCGATCAGGTCGCCGCGACCCGCCGCGACTTGGAAGCGAAACGGCTGGCCTACAAGTCGTTGTGTCCTTGTCAACCTAGAATGCCCCACTTTGGGGTATCTCGCAGGCAGGGCCCCTGGTGGGCAGGAGGGAGGGAGCGAAGCGACCGGAGCGCTGCCCACCAGGGGCCGCGCAAATTGCGAACTCCTGGCCATTTGGCAGAACCCTCTGGCTGTTGATCGGACTGGGAGCGGAGCCATGGCCGATGCTCGCGCAGGCGGAAGCTGTTGCCGCGGATGCTGACGATGTGGGCGTGGTGCAGGAGGCGGTCGATGAGGGCTGCGACCATGATCTCGTCGCCGAGCGCGGCGCCCCGTTCCTCGCAGCCCTGGTTGGCAGTGAGCGCCGTGGACGCTCGTTCGTGCCGTGCGTTGACGAGCTGGAAGAGGAGCGCGGCGCCGTCAGTCGCTCCACCCCAGCCAGCGCTGGAACTCTTCGTTGGTCATGGGCTCCAAGTCCCTCCTTCCAAACACTTGCAGCATATGTCGATCACAATGCACACGTGTCGCGAATTGAGCCAATCCAGTTCTACTGGTGCCGTGTCAGGCGGTAGCTTCCGGAATCGTCCCGTAGGACGTGGGGAAGTGGTCGATCGGCGCTCCGACCTCCCGGGCGACCGTGCGGTAGAGGTCGCCGAACGTACCAGTCACGCGCGAGTGGCGGCCAGGGTTCAAACGGCCGGCCTTGCCAGCCAGGATCACGGCGCCGCCACTGTTCTTGTGATTGTTCGCTTCTGCGTGCTCGTGCACAAATAGCAGTGCACAGCTGTCGAGCAGGCTTCCATCACCTTCGGGAGTTGCCTTGAGCTTGGCGACGAGATAGGCGAACTCCTCTACGTGCCAGCGACAGATGTCCCGCATCACCTCCTGCTGGCGTTGCCTGTGGGGCCCGCCGAGGTGCGAGTACTCGTGATGCCGGCCAAAGGAGAGGCCCAGCCAGGGGAATCGGGATAGGCTCTGACACTTCGTGAGCATGTACGACGCGACGCGGGTCTGGCCAGACGCGAAGGCATGAACCAGCAGGTCGCTCTGCAGCTTGGCAATGCGGGGATAGTCGCGCGGATCACCGCCCGCTTCGGGTTCTTCGACGCCCGTCGCGTACTCCACTGGAAACTCGGCGATCGCTCTCTCGACGTCGTGGATCGAAGTCAGGTACTCGTCCATGCGACGCGAGTCGTCGCGGCCCAGCTTTGCCTGGAGGTCCTGAGTCTGCTGACGCACGGTGTCCAGCACGCTGCGTCTGCGGTCCTTCCATCCCTCGTCCAGCTTGCCGAAAAGGCGATCGAAGAGCTTTTGTGGAACGAGTTCAGGGGGTAGTGCCAAGTTCTTGCCGCCCCAGCTCATGTTCCGCTGCATGCTGCTGCCGAACGATTCCTGGCAGACGCCGATCTGCAGCGACGGGAAGCGCGTCCGAGAGCCGATCCTGCGGGCGACGACTTGATCGATTGAGGGCCCGCCAGCACCAGATCCCGTGTACTTCTCGCCCGACACGAGCGCACTCATCGTGCGCTGGTGGCCGTTTCCGACACCGCTGGTCTCACCGTTCGGATTGTCCAGGCCGGAAAGGACCTGCACGTCGTCACGCAGGCGTGCCAGCGGCGACAGGCACGGAGTCAGCGTGTAGTCGAAGCCCTGATCGCGAGGAATCCAGTAGCGCTCAGGGATGCCGTTGCCGTTGAACCAGAAAACGAACCGCGTGTCGGGCGCCTGCAGCGATCCAGTGCGTGCTGCGTAGGCTGTGCCGTTCGCGTTGAACATGCACGCCAGTGGCGGCAGGGCGATGCGGATCGCCCCACCAGCGACACCCATTCCTTGCAGGAACGTTCGCCGGGAAAGGGCGGTGCTTGGCAATCTCGCTACCTCCAGGACGTTCCCAAGAACTCCTCCGTGACGACTAGCGCCAAGATCAATTCCCGAAAACGGAACTCTGACTGTTGAAATCGATTATAGGCGCGATCGATCAGCTCTTCATCAGCTCTGTTCTCATGTCTTCCGTAAATGAACCGAAACAGCTGCTTGACCACGCACCGCTGGCAGACCCGTGATTCAGCTAGGATGCGGCCTGCTTCCCGTGGAGTCTCAAACCTGGAATCGGAGATGCCCGCGATGTAGCCAGTCGAGTCAATGGGGAGCTCGTGAGTCTCAGTCTTCCGGCCATCGCGCTTCTGCTGGGGCGTCGGTTCGATGCGGACTTCTTCGGTGTCGCGGTAGGCGCCGACTGTGTTGAAGTGCTCAAACCCATATCCGATCGGATCGACAAGCTTGTGGCACGAGGCGCACGATCTCTCCGAGGCGTGAAGCTTTTCCATCGATTCCCGAATCGTCATCGGCTCGGCGCCAAGAACCAACGGGGGTAGGGAAGCGTTAACGCCTGGCGGCGGTGGGGGGATCGTCTGACAGAGGAAGTGCTCTCGGATGAAGAGGCCGCGCTCGGTAGGCGATGTACTGTCGGGCTTGCCTGTCTGCGCTAGGAACGTTCCATGTCCCAGGATGCCCCCTCGCGGGGAGCCCGTCGGGAACGCCGTGCGCACAAATGGCTTCTCAGGCTCCGCCATGCCGTAGAGGGTCGTGAGAAAGTCGTCAACGAAGGTGTAGTCCGCGTGGAAGAACTCCCGGAAGTCGCGATCGTGCCACGCCACGTGCCGGAACAGAAGCAGCGATTCCTGCGCCATGCTCTCGGAGACGGTTTGGGCGAAATCCGGATACCGGCCACGGATCTTGACGGCGTTCCGGAGCCGGTCAAAGCGCATCCATTGCTCGAAGAACTCGTCGAAGGTGGCTCTGGCTGGAGTACTTGCCAGCAGGCGACGACCTTCGGCAACGACGTCCTCGAAGCCTTCCAATCTCCCGCTCCTTGCGGCCTCGACTAGGGGTTTGTCCGGCGGCGCGTTCTGTAGCGCATAGGACAGCCTCGCCGCGGTGTTGTGGGCTGAGTGGCTTGCGGACCGATTGGGCGCAATGTAGAGGAAGTGCGGCGACTGCAGCAGTGTCTCCACCACGATTTCGGCACCCTTCAGAAAGTTCTCGCTCGGCCGAGCCCACGCAAGCAGCAGGGCCGTCAGGGAGTCGATCTCCGCGGGCTCCAAGGACCGCCGGTATGCCCTTGAGCCGAACACACGCACGAAGCTCTCCGCGCAGGCGCGGTCCGACGGACCGGTGGGTTCGCAGGGAATGAGACCGTTTTCGTCGCCATAGCGAAACGCTGTGCGCGCCAGTCGCTCGGCCGACTTGCCGTAGGCCTCGGCCAGCGTCGGCGTTATGGTCTGGGCCGAGGTCTGGTTGGTGTACCCGTTGACGTAGTCCTCCGACGGAAAGGACCGTGATGGCCTAGACCGATCGCCGAGCAGGGCATGCACGGTGTTGTCGTACTGCACATGCGTCAACCTGCGAACGACCTCGAAGGACCGCTCGGTGGCCTCTGGCGCTGGGCCTGCCTGGACTGGCTCGATGGCGGCGAGGTGTCGGATCCAACTGACGAGCAACTGCTCGTCCTCGGTGCCGACCTGAATCAGTTCGCCGCCGGTGTGCGGAACTCGGTTGGTCGGCTTCCGGAGAAGCTGCGACTCCATGGGAGCGTCACGATTCACGAGAGCGACAAGGCTCATCCCGAACTGGACTAACGTCTCTCTAGACGCATCAGTTTCAGGGAAGTGCAGACGCGTACCTGAGGCGACACCCGAGGTGTTGTGGCAGGCCCGGCAATTGTGCGCTTCGAGCCTCGGATAGAGGCCAGAAGGGAAGTCGGGTGCCGGCTGCGCATGCAGAGCACTGACCACCGCGGCCGACAGCAACGCGAACCTCAGACGTGCTAGGAATCTCGGCGAGGGAGCGTCGAGTCGATGCTGAATGCTAACTCGCAACGGGTCAAGGGCCCGATCCGCGGGTGGCCCTTTTCGCACCCAAATTGTACGACGGCACCTTTCCGGAGAAGGGTCGCCTCGCCCGCTGCCGGGCCGATCGCTAACCGATCCGGAAGCTGATGTCGGCCGCAGGGACTGAATGCGTGAGCGCCCCAACCGAAATGCAGTCGGCCCCCGCCTCCGCATACTCCCTGATTCGGTTCAGAGTCACGCCGCCAGACACCTCCGTCTTGGCCCGTCCACCGATGCGGTCGACGGCGAACGCGACCTGCGCGGGGTCGAAGTTGTCCAGTAGTACGTGTGAGACACCGTACGCTAGAGCTTCGTCAAGCTCCGCAAGATTCCGGACCTCCACCTCGATCGACAGTCCCGAAGTCCGCGATGCCTCCACGGCCTGACGCAGGCCACCGGCTGCGTCGATGTGGTTGTTCTTGATGAGCACCGCGTCATGGAGACCCATGCGGTGGTTGGTGCCGCCACCCACTCGGACCGACAGCTTGTCGAGTAGGCGCATTCCCGGCGCCGTCTTGCGCGTATCCAGCACAGCGCAACCTGTCCCTTGCACGGCATCTACGTACCTGCGAGTCACAGTCGCGATCCCGCACGTGCGCTGCACGAGGTTCAGGGCAGTTCGCTCCAGAGTGAGCAGCTGGCGGGCCGAACCAGAGATGCGCGCGATCACCACGTCCGACTCGAGGACATCACCATCGGCCGCGAGGATCTCGCACGAACAGTCGCGGTAGACAAGTGGCAAGAGAGGAGTCCCTGCAAGGACCAACTTCTGGCGGGTCAGGAAGAATCCCTTGGCGCGGGTGTCTTCCGGCACGCAGCTGTTTGTCGTGACGTCGCCCGTGCCGACGTCCTCGTCTAAGGCGCGGCGAATCAGATCTGCGATGCGAGGGTCGTCCCAAGTCATCGCTATTCGCTTTGCCGACACATCGGTCTCGTCGACATGTCGTCAGGTGCGGCCCAAGCGAGCCGATTCAAAGCAGAGCCGAGTTGCAGCACTGATCGCTCTGAGCGTTGGCACGGCGACGTGATTGGCCTCCGCAAGCTCAATCACCGAACCGAGCAGGGCGTCGAGTTCAGGCTCCCTGCCACGCTTCAAATCCTGCAACATCGATGTCTCATGGTATCCAGCGCCCCTGGCGCCCTCGAGTCGCCGTTCGTTGGAGAGCGGCACTCTAGCTCCCATGGCTTCGGCGACCTGCCGTATCTCCTCCATCATCGACAGCGCCAGCGACCGACCCAGCGGCGCGTCAATGAGCCGTCCTAGCGGGAGCCGTGTAACAGCGCTGAGCGGATTCAGTGCGCCGTTCCCCAGCAGCTTCACCCATAGTTCATGACGGATATCGCCCCTGACCGGCGCCTTGATACCGCCTTTGCGCATCGCTTCCGCCAGTGCGAGCACCCGTTCGCTGCGCCCGCCAGCGGGCTCGCCGATGGGCAGCCGAATGCCCGCTGAGTGACCAATGACGCCGGGAGATTCAATCGAGGAGGAGAAGTACACGATTGCCCCGACCACCGAGGACGGGGGAATGTGCCGGGAGATGAGGCCATCCGGATCCACGGAACGGATGGGAGCGTCATTGCCGGGGATGCCGTGGAAATACCACCATGGGAGGCCGTTCTGGGTCGAGACGAATGTCGTCCGCGGCGACTTGAGAGCTTCCGTTGATGGGGCGATGGCGGACAGGGACGAGGCCTTGACACCGAGGATCACGTAGTCGACGGGACCGATGTCGCTGGGATCCGAGCAGGCGTTGACCTCGTAGAGCTTGTCCCCGAAGACCTTACTCCGCACCCGGAGCCCGTGTTCCTGAATCCGCGCTAGGTGCGCACCGCGGGCGATGAAGTGCACTTCGTGCCCGACCTCCAGGAGGCGGACTCCCAGAACCGCCCCCACAGCGCCCGTCCCGTAAATCGCGAACCTCATGTGTTGATCGAGGTCACCGCCAGTGTCCGCGCAATGTTGCCTCTAGCTCGTCGAGCGCATCGACAAAGAAGTGGTCCCGAGCCTCGACCCACGAGAGGTGCTTGGGTTCCGCCGCCAGCGCAAAGACCCTCTCCATGGCCTGCGGCGATCCGTATTGGTCGTTTGTGCTCTGCACGAAGTGCTTGGGGCAGACACAGCGGCTCAGGTAGTCCCAGTTGCCATGGTTGACAGGAGCACCGACAGCCACGACTCGTGCTACAGCGGACTCGGTGCAGCCGACGCGGAGCGAGACGCGCGAACCAAAGGAGAATCCTCCGATCGCCAGCGGCTTGCCTGGATAGCGGTCTCGCATGTAGCGGATCGCGGCGCGGAGATCGTCCTGCTCGCCGCGCCCCTCGTCGTATACACCTGCGCTCTTGCCGACGCCACGAAAGTTGAATCGGAGCACTGCGGATCCCTCGGTCCGCGCCGAGCGCGCCATCCGGAAGACAACTTTGTTGTGCATCGTGCCGCCGTACAGCGGATGTGGGTGGCAGACCACTGTGGCCCGCTCGATCTTGGAGAAACCTTCCGGCTCCTCAAGGAGCCCCTCCAGAGGGCCGGCCGGACCAGCTATGGATGTGGACTGCAGCTTGCGTGCCATGTACGGGTCGTTCGCTTGACCGAGCCGATAGGAGAGTTGGAAGGCACCTCACCCATTGGATGGCCCTCGTGGGTGACCGAACCGGTTCAACCAGCTCCGAACCAACGCGGGCAGGGTCAGCGCAAACTGAGGCTCTGTTCTGAACCCGTAAGCATAAACGGCCACCAGCCCGCATCGCCGATTCAGTGCGTCAACGGCGACCGAAAGGGACCCTCAGCACGAGCGGGCCGAAGTGGAGAGCGTTCTCAATACGCGCTGATAGACTCTTCGATTGCGGCGTCGGACATGCCTGCTTCTCGCGGTCGTAGTGATCGCAAACACGTTTGGCAACGTCGCCCTAAGCCATGGCATGAAGGGCATCGGGGCAATCGACGAATTCGCGCCCTCTAGCTTGATCCAGGCCGCGCAAGCCGCCGTCACGAATCCCTGGGTGCTCCTCGGCGTCCTGCTGCTGATCGTATTCTTCGTTGCCCACGCAATAGTTCTGAGCTGGGCGGACCTCAGCTATGTCCTGCTTGTCAGCGCGATCGGTTACGTCTTTACGGCGGCATTGGGGGCGATCGTGCTGGGCGAAGTGGTCAGCCCGTACCGATGGGCTGGAATCGTCCTGATCTCGGCCGGCGTGGCCTTTGCTGGCTCCACGCCAGAGTCCACTGATGTGGAGGCCACGCAGGCAAGGTGACGGCCATCCTCTTGGGTCTCGTGGTTGGCGGCACCGTCTGTGGCGACCTCCTAAAGGCCTTCGCGATGCGCAGTCTCGGTCCGCCCTCAGAGTTGGGTCGAGCTGCCGTGACGCACTATGCAGCCGCTGTGGCCAACCGTTGGATGCTGCTGGCGATTTCGGCCTATGCGGTCTCGTTCTTCGCCTTTATGGCCTTGCTTTCGATCCGGGACGTGAGCTTTGCCGTTCCCGCGACGGCGCTCGCCTACGCCTTGGAGACTGTCCTCGCCCGGTGGCTCCTGCGCGAGCGGATCCACTGGCGGCGCTGGATTGGCGCTGGCCTCGTTGCTGCCGGGGTCTGGATGATCGCCTGAGATCCTTACCGGCCTCGTCCGATTTCCTGCGGCGGGGTGGACGCGAAGGACCGTCGCTCCTTCCCCCAGCGGTTCTTGGCCTGCGCGTGGTCGGGGACTTTCCATCACGTCTAGTTCGCCCCCGACCAGCCGCACCGCGGCGCCCGCCCGACGGCTTTGCCGAGGGTCTGCTGACGGGCCTCCCGCGCGGGCTGAGGGGGACTGTTGGAGGCAGCGAGTAGGACTTCGGATCGAGAAGCTGCTTGACTTCCTTCGGCGTCAGCTCCCGAACCTGCCGGGGCTCAAGGCCGCGAAGGGTGAGGCTTCCAATGCGAACCCTACGGATCTTCTCGACCAGGAAGCCGATCCGCTCGAACATCCGATGGAGCTGTCGGTTGCGGCCCTCGACAATGGTCACCTCGTACCACGGATTGTCGGCGTCGCGGAGCAGGGCAATGCGTTCGGGCTTGCACAACCGCCCGTCGAGCCGTATCCCTGTCCGGAGCTTTTGAATCGCCTCGACAGTCGGTCGACCGCTGACCTTGACTTCGTAGACCTTCGGCACCTTCTGCCTAGCCGACATAATGCGATTGGCGAAGTCGCCATCGTCCGTGAGCACGAGCAGGCCCTCGGAGTGGTAGTCAAGGCGCCCTACGGGGAACAGCCCCTGTCGCGCATGGCTGCCGAGCAGATCCATGACTGTCGTGCGCCCCTCCGGATCACTCGTGGTGGTGATGCAGCCCTTGGGCTTGTTGATCGCGAGGTAGCGTCGGGCCTCAGGGTTCTGCAGCAGCCTGCCGTCCACCCTCACGGCGTCGGTGGCGAGGTCCGCTTGGGCACCCAGCTCCTGAACGATCTTGCCGTTCACGCTGACGCGCCCCGCTGTGATGAGAATCTCCGCCTTACGGCGTGAGGTGATGCCGGCTCGGGCAATCAGCTTTTGCAGACGGTCGGCCATGGTTGGAATTCAGTATTGGGCTAGCGCGGTGAGCTCGGTCCGAGGAACGAGGCGATCAGTCGTGAGTCGCCAACGGGCGTTCCCTTCCGTCCTCTGTGGATGCGGGAGAGCCATCCGCAGCATGGGTTCCCTCGACGATTCCGGAATCGTCACTCAGGGCGGCAAGGGCGAGCTCCTCCGCTTCCTTGATGGTGGGCAACGCTGACAAGTCGTCAAGGCCGAAGTGCTCAAGGAACTCGGGGGTCGTCTTGTAGGTCATCGGTCGCCCGATGACCTTCTTTCGACCGCCAGCGGCGACAAGGTTTAGTCGCAATAGAGTGTGGATCACGCTCGAAGCGTTCGCCACGCCTCGGATCGCCTGTATTTCGGGAAGCGTGACTGGCTGCTGGTATGCGACTACTGCCAGGGTCTCCAGCGCCGCCTTGGAAAGCTTCAGGCGAGGTGTCAGCGATGCGGCAAAGGTCCGAACCTCGTCGTGGTACTGCGGCTTCGTCGTCATGCGAAACGTACCGGCGACCCGACGGATCTCCACGCCGCGGGCCTCGTTCTGATATGTCCTGCACAGCATTTCGAGATCAGCCGCCACAGTTTCCGGAGGGAGTCCCAAGGCGTCGGAAAGATGCTTGACAGTCGGGGGCTGTTCCGCAGCGAAGATGATCGCCTCCAGAGCGGCAAGTCGAGAGGGTGGCGGACCAGTCGGACTTTCGAGAGGCAGTTGCTCGGGGTCTTCGGGTAGGTCCGGGAAGTCAACGACAGAGTCGCTCATCACGAGTACTCCAAGTCGTGCCCAGACGGAGTCGCGAGGCTACCGTCGACGAACGCGTCGTCAAAGTCCTGGTGCATCGTAATCGTGATCTCCCCGAACAGCTTCTCCTGCCGCAGCACCACGGCACGTGCGCGGACCATTTCCAGAAGGGCAAGGAACGTGCTGATCACCTCCAATGAGGTGCGCATAGTCGCCAGAAGATCACGCATCCCAACCGGTTCGCCGGTGCTCAGCAACAGGTTACGCAGGTAGCGGATGCGGCTCTGCACACTGACTTCCTCGGGGCTCACCTCCACGGCCGGTTCGTTTCGTAGTCGCTCCAGGACATCGCCGAATGTGTTGATGAGATCGAACAGGTTCACCTGCAGCTTGCCCGGCTCGTCGTCCACTTCCCCAAGAGACTCTTCGGCCTTGGCTGTCCAGACGTGCTCCTCGACAAGGCGCCTTTCCTTCAGCATCTGCGCCGCCTGCACGAACTTCTCCCGTTCCAGGAGCTGCTGAACCAGGTCCTCGCGTGGATCCTCGGCATCGTCCTCGGGAGTAAGACTCGGGGCGGTTGGCAGCAGCGTCCTGGACTTGATGTGGATCAGGGTGGACGCCATCAGCACGAAGTCGGCGCTGAGCTCGATGTTCAAGAGTTCAGTGCGGCGCAGAGCCTCAAGGTACTGTTCCGTTACCCATGCGATCGGGATGTCGAGGATGTCAACCTCCTGGCTCTTGACTAGGTCCAGCAGGGCGTCGAGCGGGCCTTGGTACTGATCGAGCTCGATCAGAAACTCCGGCTGCCCTCCGACTCCTTCGCTCCGAGCCTCCAATCCGCAAGGAGATTCGTCGGGCTGGGATCCGTTCGCAGGCATCCACGTGCCCGACCGGTGCCGCAGCGAGCGCGGCTCGGCCAGCAGAAGCAACAGTATTGCACCTGCGAGTCGCTATTCCTCGGCTGAGAGTGGGCGTTGCAAGCTAGCGAGGGTGGTCGTTACCCACGGATTCTTCCCACCGCTGGAGATCCGCTTCCAGTTCCGCTACTACCTGGGGGTGCTGAGCCGATAGATTCTCCGACTCGCCGATGTCCGCCGAGAGATCGTAGAGTTCCGCGGCTTCCTCCGCATTTCGGACGAGCTTCCAGCGTCCCTTGCGCGCCGCGGCTTCGGATCGAATCCGCCAGAACAGCGTGCGCTCGGACGGGTCTCTGCGGTCGATGAGCAACGGAGCAAGGCTTCTGCCATCCAAGGCCCTTCCGCCAGCGTCAACGCCGGCGAACTCCAGGAGGGTGGGGAACACGTCGAACGTTGCTGTGACTGCTTCGGACTCGCCGGGCGCTATGCGTCCCGGCCACCATGCAATGGCCGGGACGCGATGCCCGCCCTCATAGACATCCCCCTTCTGGCCTCGTAGGGGTCCGTTCTCGGAGATGTTGAAGTGACCTCCCTGATGGGTCCGGTACCCACCGTTGTCGGAACAGAACAGTACGAACGTCGTTCCCGCCAGACCCTCGTCCCCCAGGGTGTCCAAGATCGCGCCGACACTCCCATCTATGGCCTCCACCATCTTGTTCACCTGCCCGGAGATGTCGAGGCTGGTAAGGCTGCCAAGCTTCGTCAGGTTGTGGTAGTTGCCTCCCTCCTCGCGGTATCCAACGTCGTCGGGGCCCTGCCAGGGGAAGTGGATGGCTAGGTGCGCGACGTACAGGAAGAACGGCTTGTCCTCTTGGGACCGAATGAAGTCCACGCTGTGCTTGGTAATGAGATCAACGCCATAGCCCTCCTCGTCGTAGCGGGCCTCGTTGTGCCACCAGTCTCGGCGCCCGGAGCGGTCGATATGGGAGTGGTGGTCGCCATCTCCGCTTGTCAGGCCACGAAACTCCTCGAACCCCTGGCGTGTGGGCATGAAGGGTGGGTGGTAGCCAAGATGCCACTTTCCGTACATGGCTGTGCTGTACCCAACTTCTCCGAGCTCCTCCGCGACCGTGACCGCGTCCAGCGGAAGCCCCTGGTCGTATTCGTCGAGACCGCTGAGGGCGCTCTCGAACATCGGACCAAAGCGATGCGGATAGAGGCCTGTCAGCAGTGCCGCCCGTGTCGGCGTGCACATCGGTCCGTTGGAGTGGAAGTCGGTGAACCGAAGTCCCTCAGCCGCCATGCGGTCAAGATGCGGCGTCCGATTTCGTTCGCTGCCGTAGGCGCCGATGTCGGCATAGCCTAGGTCGTCAATCAGAATCACCACGAAGTTGGGCGGGCTCGGTCCATCGGTCGCGCAGGCGACGAAACCGATGAGCACCACGACCGCGAGGGCTAGGCTCCGAATCGAATCCTGAGACTTGCCTTCCATCCGAATCGGAAACACCCTCGCCGAGACCTGACGGATGCAGCGAAGGGCTGCTGTATACTCTCGCCTATTCGATTGGTGTCTGGCTTTAGCGTTGCAATATGCCATCTGAGAACGACTCTGCCAATGCAGTAGCGGAGGCTCCGCCGCCGGATCGCCTCTACAGAATCGCGCAGGTCATCGGCGCCTACATCCCAGACGCGATGACGACAGCCATCTTGCTGATGGTGGTGTTGTCGCTCTCTGCGCTTGCCATCGGCAACACCATCCTCGAGGTGGCGGATGCGTATTACGTCGGCCTCTGGATGCTGCTGCCGTTCACGATGCAGATGACGCTGATCCTCGTTCTGGGTTCAACTCTGGCGTCAACGCGGTTCTTTCGAAGGCTGGTGCTCACGCTGTCGCATCTGCCGCGCAGTCAGGGGCAGACGCTGGCCCTGTCGATGCTGACGACATGCTGTCTCGCCTACTGCTTCTGGGGCCTCAGCCTGGCACTCGCACCTCTGGTGGCGGTCAGCTATGCGAGGCAGTCCGAGCGCAAGGGATTCCCGGTCGACTTCCCGTTCCTGCTGTCGGCGAATGCGGCTGCGGGTGCGATCTGGCAGTTCGGCCTCTCGGCGAGCGCCCCACTGATGATGAACACACCGGGGCACTTTCTCGAAGCCGAAACGGGACTGATGCCGCTGACGACCACGATCTGGGCACCGGCCACCCTGATCTTCCTCGCGGTCTATCTGACATGCGTGTTTCTTACGGCGCGACTCCTGATGCCGAAGAACCCCCGGCCCATCTCGCTGTTCCCGGAGTCGGCCAAGCTCGGTGACGAGACACTCGATGCCGCGGCCGCGCCTCCGGTGAAGCCCGTGCGCTCCGAGCGGTTCGCGGAGCGTCTCGAAGCGTCGCGCTGGCCCTGCGCGATCCTGACGACCGCGATGCTGGGATGGCTCGCCTACCACGTCGTCGTCAAGGGCGGCGGCCTGCAGCTCAACTCGCTGATCACGATTCTGCTGACGCTTGGGCTCTTGCTGCACGGCAGCGTCCTCAACTTCACCAAGGCTCTGCCCAGCGCCGTCGTGACGGCGTGGCCAGTCATCGTGCTCTACCACCTTTACGCGGGAGTCGCCGGACTGCTGCAGCACACCTCTCTCGGAGACGACATAGCCACCTATTTCGCCTCGATCTCAACCGAGCACACGTTCCCGCTGCTGACGCTGCTTGCGGCGGCGGTGGTCTCGGTCTTCGTGCCGTCTAGCGGCGGGCAGTGGGTGATCCAGGGGTTCATCACGACGCAAGCGTCGGTTCAGGTAGGGGTCACCGCTCAGCGCGGACTCCTCGCCCTTAGCGTCGGGGACCACGTGGGCAACCTCGTGTCGCCCTTCTGGGCGGTCATCGCCGCTGGAATCGCCCGGATGGATTTTCGTACATACATCGGATACAACTACGTCTGGGTGGTTTACTGGGTCGGGCTGGGGGCTCTCTGCTTCACGCTCCTTCCCGCTTAGTGCACAGGGCGGCCTTGTGATAGGCTTGCCCTGAATATGGCCAAGAATGACAGGGACCGCCTTTCGAGGCGAGGGTTCCTAGCGCGCTCTTCGACCGCGGCGGCAGGCGGAGCAGCCGCCGGCCTCGGCGCATGCGCAACGCCCTCCACATCGGATGGGCAGACACTGTCTGGCGGCGTCTGGGAACGTCCTCCGAACCAGCGCGGCAAGGGCAATCGGCGGAACCTGATCTTCCTCAACACGGATACATTCCGGGCGGACAACCTGCAGGCATACGGGGGGAACGGCCTCGTCAAGTGTCCACGTCTCGACAAGTTCGCCGAGGATTGCGTGGTGTTTGAGGACTGCTATCCCGAGGGCATGCCCACGATCCCGATTAGGCGCGTGCTTACGACGGGCCGGCGAATCCTGCCGTACCACTACTTCCATCAGCACGAACCCGTTCAGACGCCCGGCTGGCACCAGCTCTTCTACGAGGACCAGACGATGTCCGAGACGCTTCTCGAGGCGGGCTATCACACGGCACTGATCGCCGACATCCCCCACCTGCAGCGTCCAGGCAAGAACTTCCATCGCGGCTACCACTACTACGAATGGTCCCGGGGCCACGAGGTCGACTACTACGAGCAGGCACCTGCTGATGTCCAGGACATCGTCCCTGAGCACTACCCCCAGGAATTCTGGGATCGCTGGATTGAGATGAACCCGGGCCGGCCTGACTTCATGCGGCAGTTCCTGGCGAACCGCGAACGCTATGAGCAGGAGTGCGAAGCCGTGATCGAGCTCACGGCGAAGAACGTCATCAACTGGCTTCGTCGCAACCACGACAAGACCCCCTTCTTCCTCCATCTGGAGGCGTTCGACCCGCACGAGCCATGGGATCCCCCAAAGCGGTTCTTGGACGAGTACATGCCCAATGCCACCGGACCGAAGTGGTGGGAGCCACCTTACGCCGACATCGAGGTTCCCCAGTCCGGCATCGACCGGCTGCGGGCGAACTACGCTGGGGAGTCGATGTGCGTTGACTACTGGATCGGCGAGATCCTGGCGACGGTCGAGGAACTCGGCTTGTTCGACAACTCTGTGGTGGTGTTCTTCTCCGACCATGGATCCCTACTTGGGGAGCAGGGCGTGTTCCTGAAGGGTCCGACTCGCATTCGACGCCAGGTCACGCACAATCCGTTCCTCGTGCGGCTGCCGGGCGGGGAGAAGGCGGGCACGCGTGCCTCCGGATTCATCCACCACCCGGATGTGCTGCCGACACTGTTCAGCCTCCTCGAGCTCGACCCGCCGCCACGGGCAACCGGCAAGAACCTCTGGGGCCTTGCCAACGGCGAGGCCAGCCCACATGACGGGCTAGTGCAGGGCTACGGATGGATCGGCGCCATTCGCACGGCGGAGTGGCAGTTCTCAAAGGTGGTCGACCGCGAGAAGCTGGGATACGACTACGATCCGCAGCTCTACAATCGCGCTGACGATCCCGACGAACTGACCAACGTGGCCGACCAGCACCCTGAGGTCGTCGCGGATCTTGGAGCAAGGATCGACGCCTACTTGGCCGAGGGGACGGAGTTGACCAAGGGGCACTTCAATGCGATCGAGGATCGGATGCCGAGCCGTTCGCCCGCGTAGCTGGGAGCACCACAGCCGATCAGGGGAGAGAACAGACCATGGAACGAATGACTGCTGCGGAGTTCCATCCCGAAGTGCTTCGTCTCTTCGATGCCTACGTGCACGGTGGCCTCAGTCGCAGGGCCTTCATTGACAAGGCCGGTCCGTTCACGGCGGGTGCGGGCGGTGCGGCGGTGCTGGCAAGTCTCCGCCCGAACTATGCGCTGGCTCAGCAGGTTCCTGAAGATGACGCGAGTATTCGAGTTTCACGTGAGGAGTACGAGTCCACAGACGGGCACGGCACCATCAAGGGCTACTTGGCTCGGCCGGCGGATGGCGCGGAAAAGCTGCCGGGCGTGGTTGTGGTGCACGAAAACCGTGGACTCAACCCTTACATCGAAGATGTAGCTCGTCGGCTGGGCAAGGCGGGCTACCTGGCACTAGCTCCAGACGGCCTCACGCCAAAAGGTGGCTATCCAGGCACCGACGATGAAGGCCGGAGGCTGCAGGCGGAGCTGGACCGAGACAAGCTAGTGCAGGACTTCGCCGCCGCGGTGCGCCATCTGCAGGGGCATGCGGACTGCACTGGGAAAGTCGGTGTGGTCGGGTTCTGCTTCGGTGGGTTCGTCGTCAACGCCTTGGCCGTGCAGATCCCCGACCTGTCGGCCGGGGTCTCGTTCTACGGTCGCCAGCCATCTGCAGGGGCTGTGGCGCGTATCAAGGCCCCGCTGCTGCTGCACTACGGCGAATTGGATCGACGCATCAACCAGGGCTGGCCCGACTTCGAGGCCGCGCTCAAGGCGAACGGCAAGTCCTACGCGATGCACATGTACCAGGGTGCGAACCACGGGTTCCACAACGACACCACGCCGCGATTTGACAAGGAGGCGGCAGATCTGGCGTGGAGGAGGTCGCTGGAGTTCTTTGGCGAGCATCTGAACTGACTGCTGAGCATACAATTTAGGGGCCGGACAGACACGTGCACAAGAACTCTGGAGCGCTGGCAGCCCTCAGGCTGGCAGCTCTCGCGATTCCATCCGCAGCCTTGGGAGCCGATCCAGCGGGGGCGGACTTCTTCGAACGCTATGTCCGGCCGGTGCTGGCACAGGAGTGCTACGTGTGCCACAGCAACGCCGCTCCGCAGGTGCAGGGCGGACTGCGGGTCGATACGAGGGAGGCGATGCTCAAGGGCGGCGCCAGAGGCCCCGCCATCACTCCCGGTGACGCCGAGAACAGTTCGCTGGTCCGCGCTCTCCGCCACGTCGGTGACCTGCAGATGCCACCGGCCCGCAAGTTGGAGAACGAGCAGATCGAGCGCATCGCGGCGTGGGTGCGCATGGGCGCCCCGACGGCGGATGACCAGGAGATTTCCGGCGAGGCGTCAAAGCACTGGTCCCTGATTCCGCCAGGAAGGCCGGAGCCGCCTGCATCCGTGACCGGCTGGGCCAGTTCGCCAGTGGACCAGTTCATCGAAGCCCGCCTCACCGAAGCCGGGCTACAGCCATCCGCGGAGGCCAACCCCCGCACTCTGGTGCGTCGGCTCTACCACGACCTCACGGGTCTTCCACCCTCGCCTCGGGTTGTCGAGGATTTCGTGAAGGATCCTTCCGAGAGCCGGTACACCCAGATCGTTGAAGACCTGTTGCGCTCGGAACGGTTCGGCGAGCGGTGGGCCAGGCACTGGCTCGATATCGTCCGCTACTCGGACGAGGGCTTCCAAGCGCGACCGTTTCCGATTGCGTGGACATACAGGGACTGGACCGTCAATGCGTTCAACGAGGACATGCCCTTCGACCAGTTCGTTCGGCTGCAGTTAGCCGCTGACCTAGTCGATGCGGACATTGACGACCAAGCGGCCTTGGGCCTACTGACGCTTGGCATCAACCTACCGCGTCCTACGGATGTACCTGAGAACATCGACGACCGCATAGATGTCGTCACGAGGGGCTTTCTGGGTCTATCGGTGGCATGCGCGAGGTGCCACGACCACAAGTTCGATCCGATTCCCCAAGAGGACTACTACGCCTTGTACGGCGTGTTCCTGAACTCCCCGGACCGCTTGGAGCCGGTGCCGATGGAACAGGTTCCTGCAGATGCGATGGGCACGTTCTTTAGCGGCAGGCTTGCTGAGCGAAGAGCATGGCTGGACCGGTACCGCGAGGAAAGACTCGTCGAGCACATCGCGAGCTTCCGTGAGGAGAAGGAGCTTGCACGGTACTTGGAGTTCGCATGGGCGTTGCGCGAGCAGTCGAACAACGACGCCGAATCACTCTCCAAGGAAAAAGATCTAAACCTCTATGTCCTGAAACGTTGGCGGGAGTATCTGAACGGTCTTGTCGGGCCCTCGGTGGATGCATTCGCGGATCTCGACCAGGCCGGCGGTGCAGAGCGGATCGCCAAGGCGATGCTTGAAGCCGACAGCGACTATCGGTGGCCGGATCCCACCAAGGAGTCGCTTCGTTTGGCGCTGCGTGGCAATGGCTCCCCCACGGATGTCCCAATAGAGGACTTCTGGTGGGTGCAAAACGAAGGCGACAGCAACGTAGTGAAGACCCTCAAGTGGCAGTACAACGCCGTCATGAGGGAGTGGAGTCACCGAGGTGGACCAGCACACGCCTCGACCGTGCAGGACGCACACGAGTTGCAGCCAGCGCACCTGTTCCGGCGCGGCAACCAGCACGACAAGGGCGACCCAGTTGATCCGCGGTTTCTCTCGTGCCTGCCTGGTCCCGAGGAGTTTCAGTCCGGAAGCGGTCGGCTTGAGCTGGCCGAGGCAATCGCTAGTCCCGACAACCCGCTGACTGCGAGGGTCGCAGTGAACCGGGTCTGGGGGCGTCTGTTCGGCGAAGGGATCGTGCGGACTCCCAGCGACTTTGGTCTACGCGGGGACAGGCCGTCCCATCCGGAGCTGCTGGACTACCTCGCCAATGACTTCGTCCACAACGGGTGGTCCGTCAAGGGACTGATCCGAGAGCTGGTCCAATCGAAGGCCTATCGTCAGGCCAGTGTGGCAGTGGGCGATGGCGTCAAGGAGGATCCTCAGAACCAGCTGCTGTGGCGTCAGAACCGGGTGCGACTCGACTTCGAGGTCCTGCGCGACTCGATGCTGGCGGTCGCCGGGATGCTCGAGCCCGACATCGGCGGAGCGCCGTTTGAGCTGCAGGCCACGCCGGCGTCAAAGCGACGCACACTTTACGCGTATGTCTCGCGAGAGGAGCCGTCCGCCGTCATGCGGGCGTTCGACTTCTCGAACCCCGAGGAGCACACGCCGAAGAGGCAGCTCACGACGGTTCCACAGCAGGCCCTGTTCTTGATGAACAGCGCATTCCTAGGCGAAGTGTCCCGGGCGTTGGCAGCCGACTGCGGTGCAGGCGAGACCTGCGTGAACAACCTATACAAAGGTGTGCTCGGCCGCAATCCGAGTGCATCCGAACGAGAAACGGCCATAGCGTTCCTGCAGGGAGGGGAAGACCGACTCAGCGCCGCAAGCGAGTCGGCGGACGAATCGTCGCCGTGGGAGTTCGGCACGAGCCGTCTAGACCCGGACTCGGGAACGCTGAGCGGATTCGAGCCAATGCGGCATCGCGTTGGCGACCGGTTGCAGACTGCGCCTGAGTTCCCATCGCGTCAGGCAGGACGAGCCAGCATCACTCTGACTGGCGGCCATCCGGGCGACGACCTGGATAAGTCCGTTGTGTTCCGCTGGACTGCGCCGAATGCGATGAAGGTGTCAATAAGCGGGACGCTGAGACACTTCCTTGGCGACCTAGGCACGCGTTTCAACCATTCCAACGGTGTGCGCGGCTGGATCATCTCAAGCGAGACTGGAGCCGTAGCCAGATGGAAGGTGCGTGGCTTTTCGGCAGACACGACCCTCAGCGATCTACCTGTGGGGCAAGGAGAACGCCTCGCATTCGTTGTGGATGCCATGGACGACTACGAGTCTGACAACTTCCAGTGGTCGCCAGTGATCGAGGAGGTCCTGTCTGGAGACGCGAAGGCCGCAGGGTCGGAGGCCCGCAAGTGGACGGTTCCGGAGGGATTCCCGGCGGAGTCCGCGGAACCTTTGAGCGCCCGCGAAAGACTGGCGCAAGTTCTCCTCATGACAAACGAGTTCGCATTCCGCGACTGAGTGCGACGCGGTCGTCTGGGCTAGTCAGGGCACCTTGGTCCGGTCGATGACCGGGGCGAAGTTTTCTTTTTGCGTCGAGTTTGCCGGTAAGACGCGTCCCGGCAGCCTACAGGGACCCGTTGGAGGGCCTCTTCGCCCAGCCTCCGCGTTCGCTCCGTTCGCTTGCAGTGCCGGACTGAATGCTCCAAGCATCAGCACTGCCAGCCCATGTTTGCCCCCCCCCCCCCCCATTTCACAAGTCATTTGCAATGAGCACATTGCGGTCGTGGAATCAGGCGTGTGGCACTGCATTCCGTGCATGTTCCCCTTCGTCGTCTGGGCTGGACGACCAGCTTGCGGACCCCGCCCGGCGAGGCGTCCACGCCCAGCCGCTCGTGGATCGCCCGCTGCCAGGACTCGGCCCGCGTCGCCTTGCGCACGTGCAGCATGCGTCCGTCCGCCTGGCGGAAGACCGCGGTCACCCGCCGCTGGCCCGCCAGGCGACGGCGCAGCGTCGTCCAGCTGGCCGTCTCCTCGCCCGCCCGCAGGCGCTGCCGGACCACCGGGACCAGCTGGCAGGCGAGCACCGACAGGCACAGGCGGCCCGCGCTGCGCGCGGGCCTGCGGTGGTGGATCGGGCGCGGTCCCAGTGCGCTCCCGAGGGAGCGGAGGACGGCCTCCAGGTCGGTCCGCGTCACGCAGGTGCGCCACAGCCGCTCGGCGTCCCAGCCGACGCTGCTGGTGCGCAGGCCGTGGACCCCGGGATGGGTCGCCCCGCCGCCCTCCAGCGGCTGCCGGTCCGCCGCGCCCTCGAAGCACGTGCTGGTCAGGTCGTGCAGGTCGGCCCCCAAGTTTCGAGGGTCGGCGGAAGCCGACAATAATATATGGCGGTTCCAATTGATCGACTACACTACATATAGTAGCACTCTGTTTGTCAATTGGATTTGCAGTCACTACACTTTGTCACTCTTCATCCTCCTTGGCAGTGTCCGTGGCCAGCGTGGTCGGCTCCAAGGGCAGCGAGCGCCGGTGCCGGCGGAACCGCACCCCGGCCGCCGTCGCGATCCGAGCCTGCTCGTTGTTCGGGTCGACGTCCTGCCTCTGGCTCCACACCTTCCCGTCCGCCGTCGGCATCGTCGTCGTCAGCCGCACCCAGGTCCGCATCCGCTCCCGGATCGACCACCAGCTGAGATGGATCCCGCGGTTCTTCAGCCTCCGCCGCAGCGCATGCACCACGTGGTATGCCAGCACGGTCACGAACAGGTGCCCGCACACCCTCTTCTCCAGACGGTGATACAGGGGGCGCAAGCCCAGCTCCTCCTGCATGGCACGGAACGTGGACTCGATCTCGGCCAGCCGGCAGTACTCCCGCACGATCCGCCCGTCCCCCCAGTCCATCCGGCTCGTGCGAAGCAGGCTCGTCCCGCGCACCCGCTCCCGCTTGCGACAGCGCTTGCTCGGCTTCCATCTCACCGCCCGCGCACGGCCCTTCTCGCCTGGCTCCAGCGTCACCTGGAAATGGCTGGCAACCTGCTTGTACTGCCGCTGCAGGCGTCCCACCTTGAGCAGCACCTTGTCGTAGCTCTTCAGCCGCCGCGGCGTCGTCAGCCCCGCGTGCAAGGACTGCAGCTGCGCCTCGAAGCGCTTCCGCTGCCTCGCTAGCGGCGCCCGCTCGTCGCGGTCCCGCGATGGGCTCCAAACGCACAGCCGCACCTCCGCTTCCTCCCCGCGCCGGCCTGCGTCCGACTGCTGCCCTCCTTTCCCCGCGTCCTTGCCCGCCTCCGGCTCCGGCCCCAGGCGCCAGGTCTTCAGCTCGCGACCGGTCGCGCTCGTCCACAGCGTGTCCGGGGCCCGGTCGGGACTCGCCTCCCGCTCGCGGGCCACCGTCACCCAGTGCAGGCCCTGCTCGCGCAGCCATTGCAGGTTCTCGGCGCTCACGATGCCGCTGTCGAACACCACCGTCGGCCGCTCCTCCCCGCCCAGGTCGAGGCGCTCGATCGCGGCCTGCAGCGTGGTCGCCTCCCCCACGTTGCCGGCCAGCACCTCCGAGCGCCGCGGGAAGCCCTCCCCGTCCAGCAGCAGGCCCAGCGTCACCAGCGGCGCCTCGTGCCGCTTCTGCCTGCTGCGCCCGCGGGCCGCCAGCGGGTGCCGCGGGCGACCGGTGTGGCAGGTGTTCGTCAAGTCGTAGAAGACGATGCGCGAAGCGAGGCAGAACAGCTGCCGCTCGCGGGCGAACAGCGCGCTCTCGATGGCCTCCCGGCGCTCCCAGAGCGCGTCGGCGGCCGCGTAGAGCGCGTCCTTGGCCAGCTCGCCCGGCGGCAGGCGGAGCAGCTGGTCCAGGGCCGAGTCCTGCCGCAGCCAGCGCAGGGTCTCCCGCTCGGAGGCGGGATGCAGGGCGCGAGCGAGGATCTGGACCAGTCCCAGGCGGGCGCAGCCCGCAGCAGGCGCGCCGCGCCGACCTCGCGCACGTCGGTGTGGCGCAGGGTGGAGGGCAGGACGGAGAGCGGCGTCTCGCGGGGGCCGGCTGGACGGGCGTCGTCGGTCACGTGGAAGCCGAGATCGAAGTCGGCATCGCGCAGGCGGCGGCGCACCAAGGGGGCGACAGCCTCGGCCTCGGCGTCGATGCGCTCGGCGAGCGCCTGGTCGGCGGGTGGCGGGGCGGCCTGGCCCTGCAAGCGGGGCTGGCCGGCGAGACGGTCGCGGATGGCGGCGGCGAGGCGCTTCCAGTGGGGCTTGGGGACGCGCTGCTCCAAGCCGGCGCGGAAGTAGGCCAGCACGACCTGGCGCACCTTGCCGGGCCCGATGCGGACGGCATGGACGAGGCGGTAGGAGACGCCTTGGCCGGCACCCTTCGAGCGAGTCAGGACACGGCGCACGAACACGAGCTCATGGCACCTCAGTCCGATGCTCGTGTGACTATGTGGTCATATGTGGTCAGCACATTCGAGCCGCACAGGCAAAGTGGACGAAAACGACCGAAATCGCCCCCGTTCAGGAGAGGTCGAGGAAGCAAAACAGGGTCAATCGGCGCTTCAGTGGCCAGAATCGACCGAATCTAGGTCGCTGCGGTCACCCGAGCAGGCCCAAATCTCGAAAGATGGGGGCGGCGCGCTGGAAGAGGCGCGTCTCGATCGTGTCGCGGTGGCGCAGCAGGCGGTCGCTGGCGCGCTGCAGGGCGTTCCGGCCCATGGCGCAGTCGCAGCCGAGCAGCTCGCCCAGGGCGCTGCGCTGGCGCAGCCAGTGCCACGCGGCGCGCTCGGAGGCCGGCGCGGCCATGCGGCCGACGAGGCTGCCGAGGACGGCGGCGCGCTGCGCACCGGACAGGCCCAGCTCCTCGAGCAGGGACGGCGGACGGAGCTGCCGCATGGCCCACAGGGCGACGTGCTCGACGCCGACCGAGCGCGGGCGGACCAGCTCCAGGGAGTCGACGTCGACCCGCGGCAGTCGGCCGGGGCCGCCGGGCCCACGGGGGAGACGCCGGCCTGCACCAGCTGGGCGGCGCTGCGCTGGGTGAAGTGGGGCTCCTGGCCCTTGGCGCGGGGGCGGGTGGGGGTCCGGCGGACGAAAAGGCTCCGATGGGAAGCAGGCCCTGGGGCGGGAGTCAAGGAATTGCAAGTTGCTATGGCACTGCATTTGGAGGTTTCACGAGGCTGGCCATTGCAAACCAACGACTTGCGGCGCAAAACACGCCGAATTCGGCCAGAATCGCTCCTCGCTTGGCGAACTTGGGCTAGGAAGCCGTGGTCGAACTCTTCGACGCCCGGCAGGACATGCCAGCGCTCATCGGGAAGGTCGCCTGAACGCCCCCTCCCCGACCCGTTCTCCGCACGCCGTGGCAGGGCAGGCAGGTCTATGTCTCGAGGTTCGAGGCCTCCGGCCTCCTCTCCGGCCTAGCTTCCAAGGCCCGGAGCTTCGCTTCGAGCCCCTCGCGCAGGCGGCGCTCGGCCAGTCCGCCCCGCCCTCTCCTCTCGGCCCTAGCGTCCGCCTCCTCGGCCCTGGCTCGCCTCCTCGGCCCTGGCCCTCTCCTCCTCGCCCTGGCGTCCGCCTCCTCGGCCCTCGCCCTCTCCTTCTCCGCCCTGGCGTCCGCCTCCTCGGCCCTGGCTGTGGCACGGTCACCCCTGGCCACGGCCTCAGGCAGGGACTCAAGGTACTGCTTCGCCCCGGGATCCCACAGCCGCAGCCTCTCCCCGTCGAACACCATCTCCAGCCCGAGAACGGCGCTGCGCAGGCGCACTTCCCCGGCACCTCCGCTCTCCGCCGCAATCTCCTCGTAGCGCTCCCCCTGCAGCCGCAGCCCCTGCAGCCGCACCTCGTGCAGCCCCCCGCTCGGGTCGTACAGCCAGTACTCCTCGACCTGCAGCCACTGGTACAGCTCCCGCTTGTGCGTCCGGTCGTTGTCCGCGGTGGACCGCGACGCCACCTCCAGCACGAACTGCGGCACTCTCCCCTCCTTCCACACCAGGTACGAGTCCCGCGGCGGCTCCCGCCGCACGCCGAGCGCCACGAAGACGTCCGGCGCCACTCTGACGTCCGGATTGCCCTTCTCGTAGTAGAGCAGCAGGTCGCCGCCCACCAGCACGTCCTCGCGCCACGCGAAATGGTGCTCCAAGGCAGGCAGGATCGCGTCCAGCGCCCGCCGCTGCCTCTGGTTCTCCGCCACGGGACGCCCGTCCGAACTAGGGTATTCGACAGCCTCCGGGACCGTCTGCGGAGGCCGCCACGCCACCCGCCGCGGCTGCGCCACGGGCACCACCACTTGCTGGTCGACAAGCCCGCGCGCACCGTCGCCTCCCCGCTCCGGCACGCTCGCATTGTATACCCGGGCATGCCCGGACCGGCGCGCAACCGCCGCCATCGCCGTCGGCCACCCAGCCATTGCGCGCCAACCGCCCCGTCGCGGCGCCATGCTGCCAGCGGACGGGGAACGGCGCCAGTCGCACGCGGGCGGCGCCGTGTGCGGCGAGCCAGTCCGTGTCCTGCTGCGCAGCCTCCGGGCGACGGCTTCCGCCCGGAGCTTCGCTTCGAGCCCCTCACGCGGGCGGCGCCTGGACAGCCGCGGCTTGGCCTGGCTGTGCCACGGTCGCCCCCAGCCACGGCCTCAGGCAAGGACTCAAGGCACTTCTTCCCCGCGATCTCACAGCCGCAGTCGAGCCCCCAGCCCCTGTTTGCCACCCCATTGCATAAGTCGTTTGCAATGAACACATTGCGGTCGTGAAATCAGGCGTGTGGCACTGCATTCCGTGCATTTTCCCTTCGTCGTCTGGGCTGGACGACGAGCTTGCGGACTCCGCCCGGCGAGGCGTCCACGCCCAGCCGCTCGTGGATCGCCCGCTGCCAGGACTCGGCCCGCGTCGCCTTGCGCACGTACAGCATGCGTCCGTCCGCCTGGCGGAAGACCGCGGTCACCCGCCGCTGGCCCGCCAGGCGATGGCGCAGCGTCGTCCAGCGGGCCGTCTCCCCGCCCGCAGGCGCTGCCGGACCACCTGGACCAGCTGGCAGGCGAGCACCGACAGGCACAGGCGGCCCGCGCTGCACGCGGGCCTGCGGTGGTGGATCGGCGCGGTCCCAGTGCGCTCTTGAGGGAGCGGAGGACGGCCTCCAGGTCGGTCCGCGTCACGCAGGTGCGCCACAGCCGCTCGGCGTCCCAGCCGACGCTGCTGGTGCGCAGGCCGTGGACCCCGGGATGGGTCGCCCCGCTGCCCTCCAGCGGCTGCCGCTTCCAGGCCACCGCCGTCGCGTTGCGGCCCCTGTCGTTGGCCTGCACGTCGATCGCGTCGTGCGGGGCGGCGGACGATGGCGGGCCCAGCCTCCGATGCGCGCCAGACCTTCTCCACGCGCCCGCCCTGGGCGACAGGCCCTCGTCCAGCGCCGCGGAGCCGCTCGAGGCGCGCGCCGACCTGCCCCGATCGCCGCTCCTGGCCCGCTGCGCGGACGCGCAGCGAGGCGCGTCTGCCGTTCCCCTCCGTGGCGAGCCCTCTGTCGAGCACGACGGCCGCCTCGGGCGCGCGTCCAGGGCCGCGGCATGGCCCAGCGGCCAGCCGGTCCGCCGCGCCCTCGAAGCACGTGCTGGTCCGGTCGTGCAGGGTGACGGTGGGCTGCAGGTCGAACAGGTCGGCGGCGCGCTGGAGGAGACGTGTCTCGATCGTGTCGCGGTGGCGCAGCAGGCGGTCGCTGGCGCGCTGCAGGGCGTTCCGGCCCATGGTCTCGCAGTCGCAGCCGAGCAGCTCGCCCAGGGCGCTGCGCTGGCGCAGCCAGTGCCACGCGGCGCGCTCGGAGGCCGGCGCGGCCATGCGGCCGACGAGGCTGCCGAGGACGGCGGCGCGCTGCGCACCGGACAGGCCCAGCTGCTCGAGCAGGGACGGCGGACGGAGCTGCCGCATGGCCCACAGGGCGACGTGCTCGACGCCGACCGAGCGCGGGCGGACCAGCTCCAGGGAGTCGACGTCGACCCGCGGCAGGGCGGCCGACGGGTCCACGGGGGAGACGCCGGCCTGCACCAGCTGGGCGGCGCTGCGCTGGGCCTCGTCCTCGACCGCGGGGGAGCAGGCCCCCAGCTCGAGGGACCGCTGGGGGACGAGGATGCGCTCGACGCGGGCGCACAGCGCCGGCCAGTCCCCGCGCGGCAGGGCGACGTGGCGGCCGAGGTTGCGCAGGGTGCGCTGGCGCACCCTGGAGCCGCAGCGGATGGAGCGGACGAGGCGCTGGGTGAAGTGGGGCTCCTGGCCCCTGGCGCGGGGGCGAGTGGGGGTCCGGCGGACGAACAGGCTCCGATGGGAGCAGGCCCTGGGACGGGAGTCAAGGAATTGTAAGTTACTATGGCACTGCATTTGGGGTTTCAGGAGGCTGGCCATGGAAAACCAACGACTTGCGGCGCAAAACACGCCGAATTCGGCCAGAATCGCTCCTCGCTTGGCGAACTTGGGCTAGCCCGAGGCCGGGGGACCCCTGTTCAGATTCCGGCTGACGGGGCCTAAGCCGCTGGGGTGGACTTGACTCCCTAAATGAGCACTCCCTCCCCCGTCGCAGCCAAGCGCCTATAGCGAATCATTAAGGTGATTGCAGTTCGCCACTTGGACCGAGCCGTTCCCGGCTCGGCCTAGGATGGGGCAGCCGAATGTCGAGACGAGCGCTGGAGACGCGGGAAGTCACCAAGAGTTTCGGTGGCACCAAGGCGCTAGACAGGGTCAGCTTCACTGTCCGCAAGGGCGAAGTGCATGCTCTCATCGGCGAGAACGGGGCGGGCAAGTCGACTCTGACGAAGATCGTCTCCGGTGCACTCAAACCGGATTCGGGCACCGTTCTACTGAACGGCAGTCCCGTCGCATTCGACAGTCCGTAACAAGCCCTGCGACAAGGCGTCTCCATCGTTCACCAGCAGTCCGGCCTCGCCCCGAGTCTGACGGTTGCGGAGAACATCGTCTTGGGCCGCATGCCCAAGACGAAGCTTGGATTGGTCGACTGGAAGCGGCTCTACCGCGACGCTGTCGAAATCCTAAGGAGCCTTGATTTCGATCTCGATGTTCACCAACGGGCAGAGGTCTTGGACGCCGCCGGCCAGCAGATCGTCGAGATCGCCTGCACCCTCTCCGTTTTGGCGCGGATCCTGATCCTGGACGAACCCTCCTCGGTTCTGGGGTCCGGCGAACTAGTGCGGTTGTTCCGGACTATTCGCAAGCTGAGGGCCGCGGGCGCGTCGGTCGTTTACGTCTCCCATCGCCTCGAGGAAATCTTTGAGATCGCCGATCGCATAACGGTGCTCAAGGATGGCCAAGCGGTTGGCACGTACACTCCCGACGGCGATGTGGACTCCGCGTTTCTCATTCGCAGGATGGTTGGCCAAGGATGGGTCGAGCGGTCGCCGAACGTATCGGACACGAGAGGGAATGTACGGCTGCGCATCGAGCGGCTAGGTCGAAACGGAGCATTCTACGATCTGAGCTTCGAGCTGCATGCTGACGAGATCCTCGGCCTAGCCGGGCCTAGTCGGATCAGGCCGTACAGACCTCTGCAAGGCCATCTCTGGCGCCTTACCAATCGATTACGGAAGGATCTATGTCAACGGAACACTTGCTCGGCTCGAGTCTCCTAAGGATGCGATGGCGCTTGGCGTCACCTACCTCCCGAAGGACCGCCAGAACGAAGGCCTGATCCTTTCGCAAGCAATCGCAGAAACATCACGCTGCCGATCCTCCGACGATTCACATCAAGAGGCATCCTGCAATTCGGCCCGGAGATCCGCTTCGTCAACGCAATGATTGACAGGATGAACGTGCGCACCACCGGTCGCACCCAGCTGGCGGCTGACCTGAGCGGTGGGAACCAGCAGAAGGTTGCGCTCGCAAAGCTACTCGGCACTGAGGCGCGGGTCTTCCTGCTCGACGAACCGACCTCCGGCATCGACATCGCAGCAAAGTCCGATATCCACCACTCCGTCGCCGAACTGGCACGTAGCGGCGCAGCGGTCCTGCTGTTCTCCTCGGAACTCCCGGAACTGCTCTCGCTTTGCAGCCGCATCCTTGCTATGAGCAAGGGACGCATCACTGGCGAGCTGGCCTCCAAGGAGGCCACAGAAGAACAGAAGAGGAGGTCCTGCGTTTCGCCATCTAGCAATGGGTTGGTACGAGCGCTGGGACGTGACAGTCGTGCAGCGCCACCCCTGGGGGCCGTCAGTCGAGTCCGGTCACTCTTGGATACGATGATTCGCCAGCGATGAATGCGAGCAAGGGATACCGGTGCGGGATCGACACCGGGGGAACCTTCACGGACTTTGTTGCTGTGGACGAGGTCTCCGGAGAGCTGGTCATCTCCAAGTGGCCGTCCTCTCACGACAGCCCAGTCGACGCGATCGTGAATGTCGTGAAGGAGTCGGGACTAACGCCGGAAAGCATCGCCTTCCTGATTCTGGGAACTACTGTAGCCACGAATGCGCTGATCCAGCGCAAGGGCGCTCACGTCATCTACCTCACTACCGAAGGTTTCGAGGACGTTCTCTGCATCCAGCGGATGAACCGCCGCTATCACTACTCCTACGAGTGGACCAAGCCACTTCCGTTCGTGGACATGCACGACTGTCTGGGGGTCCGGGAGCGTGTTGGGGCAAAGGGCGAAGTGGTCGAACCATTGAGGGAGGGGGCACTTGACCGGGTTGCCTCCGACATCGAGACAAGACTAGAGGGGCATCCCCCAGAGGACTCGGCCATTGCGGTGTGCCTACTGTTCTCGTACCTGAATCCGGACCACGAACTCCGTCTTAAGAAGTTCCTCCGAGATCGGTTCCCCGGAGTTGCGGTGTCGGTCTCTCACGAGGTCGCACCCATTTGGAGGGAGTACGAGCGTGGCAGCACTGTCGTGGCCGACGCGTTCGTCAAGCCGCTGCTGCAGCGCTACGTGGACTCCGTTCGGGAAAGCCTAGATAGCCTAGGTCTGCGCTGTCCGTGGTCCATCATGAAGTCCAACGGCGGCCACGCGACTGCGAGAGCCGCTGAGGGCCAGCCAGTCAACCTCATCCTGTCAGGCCAGAGCGGCGGCATCATCGGAGGTCAGTACTTCGGGGAACTTGCCAAGGAGCGAGACCTGATCACGGTCGACATGGGCGGCACGAGCTGCGATGTCGGCGTGGTTCGTTCCGGACAGCTGTCCTACATCACGAACTACGAGATCGAATGGGGATTACCCGTCAGCGCCCCGTTCGTCGACCTGACCGCGATCGGGGCAGGTGGGGGCAGCGTCGCGTGGATCGACAAGGGTGGTTTTCTTCGAGTCGGCCCACAGAGCGCAGGGGCCGTGCCCGGACCGATTTGCTACGGCCACGGTGGAACCGAGGTGACGGTCACGGACGCCAACCTGACCCTAGGCCGCCTGAATCCAGACTTCTTCCTCGGCGGCAAGATGCGGCTGGACTTCGAGAGGGCTCGCCAAGGTCTTGCTGCACTGGGTAGAAAGTTGGGCCTGAGCGATGTCGAGGCCGCCCGAGCAGTCATCGACATGTCCAACGAGAACATGGCAAACGCCATTCGACTTGTCTCGATTGAGCGTGGTCTCGACCCGCGCGACTTCAGTCTCGTCGCGTTCGGTGGTGCCGGACCGCTGCACGCCGGCGGCCTGCTCGAAAAGATGGGTATGGATCGGGTCGTGATTCCCCTGTATCCCGGTCTCTGCTCGGCTTTCGGTGCGGCGCTGTCTGACTTCCAAGTAGACAAGGTATGGAGCACCAACTACCGATCCGACAGCTTGGATGGGAACCTGGTCGTCGACCAGTTCCAGGCACTGGAGAGCGTCGCGCGAGACGAGCTGCGCGATGAAGGATTCCTTGCCGAGCCGGAGGTGCGACGCTCGATCAGCATGCGGTATGCCGGTCAGAACTACGAGCATGACGTGCCCTTACTGGGCGGGGCTGCAGACTCGGACGCCCTTCAGCGGGCGTTCGGCGACTTCCACCAGCTACACGAGAAGCTCTACGGATATTCGATTAGCAGAGAAGTCATCGAACTGATCCGCGTCAACGTCACCGCGATCGGACGCACCCGAAAGCCTCGACTCAGGTCGCCGAAGAGCAGCGGTGGGCCCAAGCCTCGAGAGTTCCGCCAGGTCTGCTTCGACCATGGCGGATTCGGGTCCTGCCCGGTGTATCGACGGGATGACCTGCCACGAGACTCCACCGTCGAGGGACCAGCGGTAATCGAGGACGTCGACTCCACGATCCTGGTTCACCCTAGCCACACGCTCCATGTGCACAGCCAGGGAGTGATCCGCATGCGGAGATGAGGAGCGATTACGCATGGAGACTATCGACACCGTAACGCTGAGCGTCATCAACAACGCTCTGATCAACATCTGCCGTGAAATGGGCACGGCGATGATGCGGACCAGCTATTCCCCGATATTCAACGAGGGCCTCGACTTTTCGTGCGTGATCTTCAATCGACGCGGCGACATGATCGGGCAGGCGGAGTTCTGCCCAACCATGCTGGGTTCTGCCCAGTACGCCGTGAACTGGACGATCGAGGAACTCGGCTTGGAATCCTTCGAGCCCGGCGATGTCGTCGTACACAACGATCCCTACCGGGGCCAGTGCCACATGCCGGAGCACATGGTTCTCAAGCCTGTCTTCTTCGAAGGGGAGATATGGGGCTTCGTGGCCAATATCGCGCACATCGGTGAGATCGGCGGCATGGCACCGGGCTCGTTCGCAGCCGACGCAACCGAGGTCTACCAAGAAGGACTGCGACTACCACCCGTCAAGTTGATCAGCCGTGGCGAATACGTCAAGGACGTGTGGAAGATCATCCTGAGCAATCACCGCACGCCAAAGACGAGCTGGGGAGATCTCCACGCCATGATCGGTTCGCTCAGCATCGCGGAATCGCGACTGCAGGGGCTGCTGGAGAGGTATGGCGGGCCTTTCCTCGCCGTGGCGAGCGACAGACTGCTCGACTACTCCGAGCGGTGGATGAGAGAGGAGATCCGAGAGATCCCGAACGGCGAGTACCACGCGAGCGACTGCATGGAGGACGACGGGGTCACCGACCAGCCTGTCTGGATTCGGCTGAAGCTTGTGGTCAGGGACGACGAGGTCATCGCGGATTGGACTGGATCAGACAGGCAGGCGAGGGGGCCAGTCAACGCCACGTTCGTGGTCACCGCCGCTGCCTCATATAGCGGACTCCTGCACCTCACCAGCAACGACATTCCTCGCAACTCCGGGTGCTATCGGCCGATCCGGGTCGTTACGAAGCCCGGCACAGTCGTGAACGTGCGCCATCCTGGCCCGTCGGTCGGTGGCAACACGGAGACCCATCCACACATCCAGAACGTCGTCGTCGCAGCTCTGAGCCAAGCGATTCCCGAAAGGGCGGCTGCCGCCGAAGGGGCCAGTGGGTGCAACTTCCTGTTCGCAGGTGTGCACCCCGACACAGGGGAGTACTACACGAACTATCACATCGATGGAAGCGGCTGGGGCGCCACCGCGTTCCATGACGGGAACTCGGTCATGTGCCCCGAGAACGGAAACTGTCGCAACACGCCTGTGGAGGTGCTGGAGAACAAGTTTCCGTGGCGAACTCTCGAATACCGACTTCGGCCCGACTCCGGCGGTCCTGGCGAGTACCGTGGGGGCCTCGGGAGTTCCCGCACCCTCCGGGTTCTGGCGCCGGAGATCACCGTGAGTGCTCTGATGGACCGCACCAAGACCCATGCGTGGGGCCTATTCGGCGGCGGCAAGGGTGGCCGTGGCGGGATCTTTGTCAAGAAAAAAGGGGATTCGGAGTTTCGAACGTTTTCGGAGGCGTTCGGAACCGTCTCCGACTCGAAGTTCACGCGCGTTCTCCTCAGGGAGGGCGACGAAGTGATGATTCACTCGCCAGGAGGCGGGGGCTACGGCCCAGCGGAGCGTCGGTCACCCGAGGCCATCGAACGGGACGTTCGCCAAGGTAGCGTCTCCGTAGAGGCTGCCAAGGAGTTGTACGGCCATGAATCCTAGCTGGAACTGGGGATCGCTACCGGCAGCCCGGTCGACGGATCGCGCCCGGATCGACCAGCAGATTGGACAGGGGAGTCGCTGAGGAGCGGTAACGGATGGGTCGCTGGGAAGAGAACACCGCGATGTGGTTCGAGCAGGCGATGACATACTGCGATCTCTGCGGTCGGATAATCCCGAAGAACTTCTGGGTAGTGGAGCAGGGAACTGAGCGGTTCGTCTTCTGCAATCCGGACTGCGAGCAGCTCCACACCAACTATTGGGTGCCCTCCAAGAGGCAGAAGGCCTGAGAGCGTCCCCTCGGTGGCGGCGGGCCTGCAGTTGCACAACGCCAGAGCCCGGAAGCGCTCCCGCATCACGGTTACCGGCAGGGGGCCCAAATTCGTGTCCCCACGCAGCACGAACTGGTGCCGGTCCTAGACGATGGCCAGCGGCATGCCAAGTTCCGCCTTCAGCCCGTCTTGGACTTTCGCCTTCCAGCGAGTATGCGGCTCGTACAGGTCGTACTGTGTCTCCTAGCCCGAGTTCACCACCAAAGTTTGTAAGTGATTGAAAAAATATAGTTGTGAACGGATTGCGAGACTGTGGAGCACTACGTTCTTGGTTTCCGCGCCGCCGTGGCCGCGAGTGAGACGGTTCGGCGAGAAGCGTGCGCCGCCCTCCCGGCGCCGCACTGGCGCCCAGGATGTCTTAAATGCGCTGCTGGCCGGCCTCCAGCGCCAGCAAGTCGGATTCGGTCCGCTCGACTAACGGTGCGCAGACCCCGTAGAGTCCCACCCCATCGCACTCCCCTCTTCCGGACGGCCCTCCGCGCTGCTTCGCAGACACTGCGTACACAGCCGCGTCAATGCCGGCGCTTCCGAAGGGCACCTAGATTCGCCGATCCACAGCGAAGTCCCCGCGTGTGGGCATAAGTGGTCAGGAGTCAATAAGGGCTGCTCAGCACATGTGCAAGGCCGTCAGGCCGATCAAACGAGATTCAGACATGCGCACCATCACTTCGACTGGGACAGTTCCATGTACTTCTTGGCCATTTCCCTCATTCCCGAGCCTCCGGCCCGCTGCCTGATTGCCGCCTCATCGACATCCTCGACCGCAGGGAACTCAATCTCCACCCTCGCCGTTAGATCGGCTGCCTGCATATAGGAGCTCAGCTCAGCCGGACTGAGGTCCCGGCCTAGGTCCACCGCCATCGATTCCGTCAATGCCTCACGCCACATCTCCTCGTATTTCTTCGACGGTTACATCCTCCTTCATGAGGCTGTCATAGACTTCGTCGGCAGCTGCCGATCTCTTGAGGGCTTCGATGTCGGAGCCACGCAGCGACCCACCGCGAGGCTCAAGGAAACTGGCAACCCGCGGCCTGCTGTTTTCGTAGGCTGCGTACAGTGGCTGCCGCTCCGCCGTCTCAGATGGATCCTCGCGCTCCTCCGGTTGCACGTTGACGGCAGCGCCGTACTGTTCAACCAGCAACTCGACCACCGGCAGATTGCCCGCTCGCGCTGCGTAGTAGAGGGGGCCAAGGCCGTAGGCATCGGAGTGGTTGGCGTTCGCGCCACGCTCCAGCAGCGCGCGCACCATGTCGTACGCATCCGCATTTTCGTGGCGCACGGCAATCGTCAGCGCGGTGTCTCCCCAGTGCACTACGTCAAGAAGGTCGCCAGCGCCAGCGCGGCAACTCTCACTGCCATCTCCCTTGTGCTTTCGCCGAAGCCTCGGCCTGGCTCGGAAGTCTATCACCGCACTAAACACCCTGGCCCCGAGGCCGGGGGGCCCTGCCCAGATTCCGGCTGACGGGCCTAAGCCGCTGGGACGGACTTAACTCCCAATACAGGAGCCTCCCGCCCCCGCCGTAGCCAAGCGCCCATAGCTTATTGGCTGGTTCAATTCGTGAAACGTGTGTATTTTGATCGATACATGCTACAAGTGTTTTGGAAGGAAGGACTTGGAGCCCATGACCAACGAAGAGTTCCAGCGCTGGCTGGCTGGAGTGGAGCAACTGACGGTGGCCCAGCGCGAGCGGCTGCAGCAGGTCGCCCAGGAGCAGGGGGACGAGGCGGCCTCCCTGGCCGCGATCGAGCTGCGCGTCGACGAGAGACGGCGCTGCCCGCGCTGCGGAGCCGGCGGGGCTGTCCGGCGGGGCTGCGCGCACCGGCTGCGCCGCTACGCCTGCAAGGCCTGCCGGCGGACGTTCCACGCGCTGACCGGGACACCGCTGGCCGGGCCGCTGGCCGGACTGGTGGAGGCCGACGAGACGTGCTTCCGGCACAGCCGCAAGGGGGAGCGGAACCTGAACCGCAAGCCGCGCCGGCGCGGGGGGCCGGCCAGGCGGCGCGGCCTGTCGCGGGAGCCGGTGCCGGTGCGGGTGGCCACGGCCCGCGGGGGCGGGACGGCGGGCGCGGTGCTGGAGACGGCCAGCCAGCCCTCCCCGCGGGCCTGCCTGCTCGCCTCCTTGGCACCCCAATGCACACGTTTCGCGAATTGAGCCTTCTGCGATCTCGATCCGGACCGCGCCGGCTTTGGCAAGCACCGAGGGCCCGTGGTCTCGGCTTCCCGCGAGGGGCTCCTCCCGCCCAGGGTTATCTCGCCTCGCAAGGCCAGGTGCCAATCCCGTCGCGCGATCGCTCGCCCGCGCCATCCGGGCCCTATACTTGATGCTGTTGCACTGGACCGTCGCATCGCGGATCACGCTCGCGATGTGCTTCGCTCCACTGACGGTGGGCCAGTCGTTTCTCGCCGATGCGTCGAAATTCTGGGAGCACGAGTCGAGCTATGCCGGCGCGAGTGCCTGCGTGTCGTGCCATGCCGCGATTTTCGAATCGCAGTCCGCAAGCAACCACGCCAAGAGCCTGCGTCCGATTCGCGAGATTCCGCAGTTTGCCGAGGGCCTGCCAATCAGTCGGGGCGACCGCCCGTCCGGCTCGGAACTAACCCTGCTTCGCGGGCCGCAGGGAGCCGTCCTCCTGCGTGCGAGGATGGACGCCCGGACGGAGACCGCGACGCTGGAGTGGGGCTTCGGAAGCGGCGTCAAGGGCATCACTCCGGTGGGACGGCTGGCTGCGGGCGGGTGGTTCGAGGGCCGGCTCACCTGGTACGAGAGCCTCCAGGGATTCGCGTTCACGACCGGGGCGTCGAAGCACGACCCATCCGATCCCAGGGCGGCTCTCGGGCGTGCGCTCTCCCAGCAGCAGGTAGCCGAGTGCTTCGGCTGCCACACAACCGGGTACGACACTGAACGGGCGGAGCCGGCCCGAGGGGAGATGGGGATCCACTGCGAGCGGTGCCACGGCCCCGGGCGGGAGCACGTCAAGCTGGCCTCCCTGGGAGGGCTGTCGCAAGGCGCGATCTTCAATCCCGGCCGCCTCGGGGGATTCGCCCAGGCGCAGATGTGCGGGGCCTGCCACGGCGAGCCGCCGCAATACAACGATTTCGATGCGCTACGGCTGCTCGAGGAGACGCCGCACAGCGTCCGGTTCCCGAGTCAGCGCCTTGTGCTGAGCAGGTGCTTCAACGAGACCTTCGGGGACCTGGCGTGCACGGACTGCCACGACCCGCACGGCAACGTGTCCGAGGAGAGGCAACGGCTGGAACAGGCGTGCCTCTCGTGCCACGATCGCAGGGCCCGGGCATCGGGGGCCGTCTGCCCTGTTGCGACGGCAGACTGCTCCTCGTGCCATATGCCGCAGGAGCGGGTCATGAGACACTCGCTCTTCAGCGACCACTGGATCCGGGGCGTCCGGAAGCACTGAGCGATTCGTCGAGCTCCGTTGCCGAGTCGTTCCCGCATGCGGGCCCTGGGAAGAACCAGGGCCGGCCGGGGGGCCCGGCGCGAGACCTTCTCAGGCGCCTGCAGGCTGCTGTGGGACTCGGCAGTCCACCGCCCTGGCCTGAGGCACTGAGAGCGAATCGAAGCCAGCGGGACGGCCGGCATTCGCAGGGCCCGATCCCGACTGCAGGACGGATATCCCGGACGGAGGCTGTGCGCGGGGAGGGCCGTTATGCGAGCCGCGACGGATGGGCTGCTGAGTGGTTCGGCAACGGTCCCCATCCGCGCGGGGCGGGGCTATAATTCCGAGGTGAACCGTGCAGACTGAGATCCGAAGGGGCCTTCTCCGCGGAACTCCGGGGCCGCTGCTGGTGCTCCTGTGGCTCGCGCTACCGCTTGGCGTCGAGAGGCCGCTCGCGGCGCAGGCGCCGGGCCTGGGACCCGCCGATTTCGCTGCCATCAACGCGCAGTTCCAGCAGGCCAAGCGGTTCGAGGCCGCCGAGCAGTTCGAAGCCGCCGAGGCAATTTACCGGGGCGTTCTCGAGGAGTACCCGTCCGCGGTGCCGCGCGTTCACCACAACCTTGGCCTCGTTCGCTTCTTTCAGCGCAAGTACGGAGCTGCGATCGAGGCGCTGGAGCGCGGAATCGATCTCGACGGGACCATGGTGGCAAGCCGCCTGTTCCTCGGGATCTCCTACCTGAACATCGAGCGTCCGGAAGAGGCGCTGGCGCACTTGGAGATCGCGCACCGGCAGCAGCCGACGCTCGAGAGCGCCCTGCATCTCGGCCAGGCGTACGCGGCGAATCTCCGTTTCTTGGAGTCGGCGAGCGTCCTGCGCACTGCCCTGCCATCGGCCGGCGCACGCGCGCCGGACCTGCTTCACGCGATCGGCCAGGTCTACTTGAAACTCGCGGAGAGCATCATCAACGAGCAAGCCACCGCGCACCCCGAGTCCAAGGAGACGCACCTCGCCGCGGCCAGGGTCCTCGAGAGCCAGCAGGTGTACCAGGTGGCCGCGATCAAGTATCTCGAGGCATCCGAACTGGATCCGATGAACGCCTCGATTTTCTTCCCGCTCGCCAGGATGCTGGCGATCCTAGGATTGGATGTCCCGTCGGACCTCGCGCTCCAGCGCTACCGGAGCCTCCTGCCGTCCGTTCCGCCGTTGCCGATCGACAGCAGCCTGCTGCCGAGGGAGCAGGTCGCGGAGATTGGCACGAAGGTCGACTTCGAGGGAATCCTGCGGTCCTTGCCGCCCGTGGATCCGAAGCGCCTGCCGCCGGTTCCGATCCTCCCGGACGAGATCAACGAGGAGCTCGCAGCGCGACTCCGCGGCGCGCACGCCCCCGCATGGCGGCGTGCGGTCGAGGCGGCGGCATCCGGGCGATTCCGCGAGACGCTTGACGGCCTGGCAGCCGTCGGCGGCGGCGAGGACGGATGGCTCCGCGACTACCTCGCGGTCAGCGCCCATGTGTGGCTCGACGACTACGAGTCGGCGGCTGTCGCCGCCGCGAGCCCCGAGCTTGCCGGCCACGCTCTGCAGGCGGTCCAGACGCTGCGGGCCGAGGTGTTCCGCCAAGTTGCCATCGAGTACTTCGACCGGCTGGTAAGGGAGCATCCGGGATCGTGCCGCGCCCGCCTAGTCAGAGCCATGAACCTGGCAGCCCAGGAGAAGGCGGGCGCCGAAGGGGAGTTCCTAGCGGCAATCGAGCTCTGCCCGTTCGACACGGAAATCCGGATCGAGCTCGCGGACTACTACCTCTGGAATTCCCAGTACCGGGAAGCGCGGCAGGCCTGCCTGGACGAACTCGAGATCCATCCGCATTCCAGTGCCGCCATGAAGAGACTGGGCCGCATCCACGTGCAGCTCCGCGAGGCCGAGGAGAGCCTGCCTTACCTGCGAACCGCCGTGGAAACCGACCCGGCGGACGCGGACGTGCGCAGCGACCTCGGCCGGGCCTACGAGCTGCTCGAGCGCTGGGACGACGCGCTGGCGGAGTACGAGCTCGCCCTGGACCTCGACCCCGGGCTCAACCGGGTGCACTACGTGCTGGCCCGCATCTACCGCCAGCTCGGCCGGATGGACATGGCCCGGGAACAGTTCGAGCGCTTCAAGCGGAACGAGGACGAGGCGCGCCAGTCCCGCACTGTCCGCATTCAGCGGCTTCGCAAGATGGATGCCCCTGCATCTCCGGCAGGGCGGTGAATGCCTCCCGATCCGCGACCCGGCCGCGGCATCGCGCCAGCTGCCTTCTCGGTCGGCGTGCTGGTGGCGGGGGTTACCGCGGTCGCGGCCGGTGTTCCCGCTGCCCCGCAGCACGCCTCGTTCCGGGACATAGCAGAAGAGGCCGGCCTGACCGACGTGTTCCGTTGCGGAAGAGACGACCGGAAGGACTACATCATCGAAGCGCTGGGCGGCGGAGTCGCCCTGCTGGACTACGATCGCGACGGCCACCTGGACGCATTCTTCGTCTCCGGCAGCGCGCTGGACGGCTTTCCGCCCGGCCAGCATCCGAGTAGCCACCTCTACCGCAACGAAGGGGACGGCACGTTCTCCAACGCAACCGACGAGGCAGGGCTGCGCAGCGAGGGCTGGGGGCACGGAGCATGCGTCGGCGACTTCGACAACGATGGCTTCGAGGACCTCTTCGTGACCTACCTCGGCCCCAACCGCCTGTTCCGCAACACGGGGCGCGCATCGTTTTCCGACGTGACGGAACCGGCGGGCCTGCCCAGCGAGCAGCGATGGTCGACCAGCTGCGCGTTCGTGGACTACGACCGGGACGGCTGGGCCGACCTCTTCGTCGCCAACTACCTGGTCTTCGACCGGGACCGAATCCCGCGGCGCGGAGGCGGGCCCACCTGCCGCTGGAAGGGCCATGCAGTCGCCTGCGGTCCGCGCGGCCTGCCGGGGGAGACCAACCAGCTGTTCCGGAACCTGGACGGAGCGCGCTTCCGCGAGGTGTCGCACGAGTCCGGAGTCACGAAGGCGGCCGGGAGATACTCGCTGTCGGTGACGCCCTTCGACTACAACGGCGACCTGTGGCCGGACATCTACGTCGCCGTCGACTCCCAGGCCAGCATCCTCTTCGAGAACAACGGCGACGGGACCTTCACGGATGTCGGCGTCTTCGCCGGAGCCGCCCTGGACGAGCACGGCGACATCCAGGCCGGCATGGGGTCGGCCGCCGCCGACCTGGACGGGGACGGAACGCTGGACCTGCTCAAGACCAATTTCATCGAGGAGACGTCGAACGTCTACATGAACTCCGCCGCCGGCGCGTTTCGCGACCAAGTCCACGCAATGGGCGCCGGCATCAGCGCGAACTACATGGGCTGGGGAGTGGCAGCCCTGGACTTCGACAGCGATTCGTGGCCCGATGTGGTCGTGGCGAACGGTCACACCTACCCGGAACTCGAGGGGCTGGTGGCCAACAGTCCCTACCGCCAGCCGCGCCTGCTGTACCGCAATATCGGGGGGCGCGAGCTGGAGCCGGTCCCGGCCCCGCAAGGAAGCGCCCTCGCAGCCCGCCACTCGGGTCGGGGCCTTGCTACGGGCGACTACGACAATGACGGCGACGTGGACGTTTTCGTCAACAACATGAACGAGAGGCCGAGCCTGCTCCGCAACGACTCGCTGGCCGCCGGTCGCTTCCTCTCGGTGCGGCTGATCGGCACCAAGTCGAACCGGTCGGGCATCGGAGCACGGGTGACCGTCCTCGCCGGAGAGCGCAGGCTGGTGCAGGAAGTGCGGTCCGGATCGAGCTTCCAGTCGAGCAGCGACTTGAGACTCCACTTCGGGCTGGGAGCGACCGAGAGCGTGGAGCGGGTTGTCGTGGACTGGCCCCATCCATCGGCACGGGATATCCTCACGGGAGTGCGTCCGGACCAATTCCTAGAGATCACAGAAGGCGAGGGAATCACCGCTCGCCGGCCGGCCGGCGAGCCACGAAGATGAGCCTGTCGATCCCCCGCCGGGAGTTCCTGCGACGCGGCGCGAGAGCGGCCGCCACGGGGTGCATGGCGCGGCTCGCCGGCAAGTCGTTCCAGGGCCTGGCCGGCGCCGATGCGCCGTACAACGTGCAGTTCCGCGATGTCGCGCGGGAAGCGGGCCTGACGCACGAGGTCTTCTACGGGAGCAGCGAGCAGGTGAAGTACATCGTCGAGGCCAACGGGTGCGGGGTGGCATTCTGCGACTTCGACAACGACGGCTGGCTCGACGCCTTCGTCCTGAACGGATCGCGCCTGGACGGATTTCCCGGTCGCGAGCCGCCGACCAACCGCCTCTACCGGAACAATCGCGACGGCACCTTCTCCGACGTGACGGAGCAGGCCGGCCTGAAGCGGTCGGGCTGGGCTAACAGCGTCTGCATCGGCGACTTCGACAACGACGGCTACGACGACCTGTTCGTCACCTACTGGGGACAGAACGTCCTGTACCGCAACAACGGGGACGGCACGTTCTCCGACGTGACCGCGGATGCGGGGCTGGGCGGCTTTCCCGACCGCTGGAACGCCGGGGCGACGTTCATCGACTACGACAGGGACGGCTACCTGGATCTGTTCGTGTCGAACTACGTGGAAGTCGACCTCGCCAAGCTCCCGCTTCCCGGCAAGGGCAACAACTGCGAGTGGAAGGGGGTGCCGGTGTTCTGCGGCCCGCGCGGGATGCAAGGCACGAGGAACTACCTGTACCGGAACAATCGCGACGGCACCTTCTCCGACGTGAGCCGCGAGGCGGGCATCCACCGGCCCAGCGGCTACTACGGCATGACCTCGATCGTGACCGACGTGGACGAGGACGGCTGGCCGGACATCTACGTCGCCTGCGACTCGACGCCGAGCATCCTCTACCGGAACAATCGCGACGGCACCTTCTCCGACATCGCGGTGGAGTCCGGTGTCGCGTACAGCGAGGACGGGCGCGAACAGGCGGGGATGGGGCTGGCCACGGCCGACTACAACAGCGACGGGAGGCTCGATATCGTCAAGACCCTGTTCGCCGACGAAATGCCGGCCCTGTACCGCAACGCCGGGAACGGCACGTTCGCGGACATGTCGGTGGCGGCCGGGCTGCACGAGGTCACGCAGCACATCCAGTGGGGGACGGGGCTGGTCGATTTCGACAACGACGGCTGGCCGGACCTGTTCTACTCCGTCGGGAACCTGTTCCCGCGCGTGGAGCGATACAACCCCCGCTACCCTTACCGCGGCCCCCGCTTCCTGTTCCGCAACCTCCGCGACGGCACCTTCCGCAACATCACTGCCGAGTGCGGCCCTGGCCTCACGGCTACCCACTCGAGCCGCGGCTGCGCATTCGGGGACTTCGACAACGACGGGGACATGGACATCCTGGTGATGAACATGAACGAGCCGCCGTCGCTGATCCGAGCCGACGTGTCGACGGGGAACCACTGGATCAAGGTCAAGCTCGCGGGCACGGAGTCGAACCGCACGGCAATCGGCGCCCGTGTCGATGTCGCCGCCGGATCCGTGCGCCAGAGCCAAGTGGTCCAGAGCCAGTCCAGCTACTACTCCGTGAACGACTTGCGCCTGCACTTCGGCCTCGGGGACCGCACGCATGCCGATGCAGTCACGGTTCGCTGGCCCACCGGCAAGGGCGAGACGCACCGGCGGGTGCTCGGCGACCGCCTGATCTTCATCGAGGAGGGCAAGGGGATCGTGCGCGAGCAGGAGTTCGGCCACGCCTGACCCAAGTTTGCCAAGCGAGGAGCGATTTTGGCCGAATTCGGCGTGTTTTGCGCTGCAAGTCGTTGGTTTTCAATGGCCGGCCTCCGGAAACCCCAAATGCAATGCCCTAATAAAAAAATTTCTTGACTCCCGCCCCAGGGCCTGCTCCCATCGGAGCCTGTTCGTCCGCCGGACCCCCACTTCACCCACCGCCTCGTCCGCTGCGGCTCCAGGGTGCGCCAGCGCACCCTGCGCAACCTCGGCCGCCACGTCCCCCTGCCGCGCGGGGACGGGCCGGCGCTGTGCGCCCGCGTCGAGCGCATCCTCGCCCCCAGCGGTCCCTCGAGTTCGGGGCCTGCTCCCCCGCGGTCGAGGACGAGGCCCAGCGCAGCGCCGCCCAGCTGGTGCAGGCCGGCGTCTCCCCCGTGGGCCCGGCGGCCCCGGCCGACGGCGCCGACGACCCGTCGGCCACCCTGCCGCGAGTCGACGTCGACTCCCTGGAGCTGGTCCGCCCGCGCTCGGTCGGCGTCGAGCACGTCGCCCTGTGGGCCATGCGGCAGCTCCGTCCGCAAGGCGACGCAGGCCGAGTCCTGGCAGCGGGCGATCCACGAGCGGCTGGGCGTGGACGCCTCGCCGGGCGGGGTCCGCAAGCTGGTCGTCCAGCCCAGACGACGAAGGAAAAATGCACGGAATGCAGTGCCACACGCCTGATTCCACGACCACAATGTGATCATTGCAAACGACTTGTGAAATGGGGTGGCGAACTTGGGCTGATGCAGCCCGGGCACCGGGGCCGGTTCAGTTGGTGTCCGAGTGGCCGGTAAGGAGATCGGCAAGCCGCCGGTAGCCGCGCGCCCGGGCAATCGCCGAGGCCGTGCGCCCGTCGGCGGTCGTTGCCGCGGGGTTGGCTCCCCGCCCGAGCAGGTGCCTGACGATGTGCGACTGCCCGCGGGCGGCCGCGACGATCATCGCGGTGTAGCCCCGGGCGTCCTCCGCCTCGATCGCGGCCCCTTCCTGCAGCAGCCGCTGCACGCCGGCTAGCGTGCCCGCCGCCGAGGCCAGCATCAGAGGAGTCACGCCGTCAGGCCGGGCCAGGTTGGGCTCTGCCCCTCCTCGCAGAAGCGCATCGATCGAGCCGGCCTTGCCTTCGGCCGCGGCGAACATCAGGGCCGAGCTGCCCTCGGCATCGACGGAGTTCGGATCGGCCCCTGCCGACAGCAGCGCTCCCAAGATAGTCGAGAAGCCTTGGAACGCGGCCATCATCAGGGCGGTGCGGCCTTCGCTCGTCCTGCGGTCCGGAGCGGCTCCCGCTTCCAGAATCACCTCGACCGTGGCCCGGTGATTCCCGCCAGCGGCCAGCATCAGCGCCGTGCCGCCGGCGGACGCCGTCGCATCGACCGCAGCCCCCTTGGCGAGCAGCTCCCCGACCGTGGCGGCATGTCCCTCCGCGGCGGCCAGCATCAGGGGCGTGTTGCCGTCGGAGTCGGCACTGTCGACGGAAGCGCCGTCGCCGATCAGCGCCGCGATGCGGTGCGTGCGACCCGTGGAGGCCACGATCCGCAGCAGCTGATCCAATCCCTCGACCGACCCCGCTCGCTCCAGGATCAGGGCCGCTTCGTCGTGTCCGCCGAGCGAAGCGTGAACCAGGGCCGTGCGGCCCGCCGCGTCCCGCCTGCCCGCATCCGCGCCGTGTTCCAGCAGCCTCCTGATCGTCTCGGTATTGCCCTCGGCGGCAGCGATCATGAGTGCCGTGCGACCCTGCGAAGTGGCCGCGCCCGCCTCGGCGCCCGCAGCGATGAGGGCGCCAACAGCCGCCAGGTCGCCCCGCCCGGCTGCCACCATCAGGGCGGTTCGCCCGTCGGGCGCGGCATTGGAGACGGTGGCGCCCCTGCCGAGCAGCGACCGCATCATCGCGTGGTCCCCGCGCGATACCGCGATCATCAGAGGCGTCTCGCCCGTGTCGGTTCCGGCATCGACATCCGCTCCGGAATCCAGCAGCAGCCCCGCCATGGCCGGGAGGCCCTTGGACACGGCCAGCGCGAGCGCGGCTCTCCCTCCCTCGCCCCGGACATTGGGATCGGCCCCCGCTTGCAGGAGGGCCTCGACAGCGGCGGTCTGGCCCTCCCAGGCAGCCATCAGCAACGGGGTCCAGCCGGCCTTGCTGGGCCGGCCGGGGTCCGCTCCGGCCCCGAGCAGCGCCTCGACGATCGAGACGTGGCCTTCGGTGGAAGCCAGCATCAAGGCGGTGACTCCGCCTCCTTCGACCGTCCCGCTTTGCACGGCGATCGGGACGCCCTCCTTGCTGCTCCGATTCACGTCGGCTCCGCTCTCGATGAGGACGCGGGCGACATCGGCGTACCCGTGGAGGCACGCCATCATCAAGGCAGTCAGCCCGCGGCTGTCGCGCGCGTCGGGATCGGCTCCCTCCTCCAAGACGCGGGCAGCCTGAGCGGCCCTCCCCACCCGCGACGCAAACAGGAGCAGTTCGTTGGGCCGGGCCGCGGCTCCCAGATCGATCAACCTCCCGACGGCCGCTTCCCGGCCCATCAGCGCCGCCTGCGCCAGGGCCGACTCTCCGAGTGAATCGGTCGCGTCGATGTCAGCCCCGCGGGACACCAGGAGATCCAAGATCTCGAGGTGCCCGTTCGCTGCCGCGAACATGAGCGGCGTGCGGCCGTCGATCGATCGGGATCCTGGATCGGCACCCGCTGCCAGCAGGGTGCGGGCCGTGGGCGCGGCGCCCCGGGCCGCGGCGAGCATCAAAGCCGTGACGCCCCCGAGCGGGACCTCGAAGGAGTCCGACTCGATCCTGGCACCTCCGATACCGGCGGCTTCGACCTCCGCTCCGCTATCCAGCAGGAGATGCACCACGGACCGGTGGCCTCGGAAGGCGGCGGCCAGCAGCGGCGTCTGGCCCGAGTCGTCGGCGAGATTCGGGTCGGCGCCTCCGGCGAGCAGAGCCCTCGTGATGGGCTGGTGCCCGCTGGCGGCGGCCAGCAGCAGGGCCGTCTGGCCGCTGTCGTCCCGCAGGTCGGCATCCGCAGCTTCCAGCAGCGCGGAGACCGACTCGGGACGGAGCTCGGCGATAGCCAGCATGAGCGCGGTGCGGCCCTCTTGATCCTGGGCATCGGCGTCGGCCCCGGCGGCGAGAAGCAGGCGGACGATGTCCGCCCTGCCCTTCGATGCGGCGGCCATCAGGGCGGTGAGCCCCCGGTCATCCGGCGCGTCGACCCTCGGGCCCTGCGCGAGGTATGCCCTGACAAAGTTGGCGTGGCCGGCGAACGCAGCGACCATGAGGGGGGTCACGCCCCGGTCGTCGCGTGCGTCAATGTCCGCCCCGCGCTCGAGAAGTGGCGCGATCCGGCCCGGATCCCCCGATTCCGCGACGGCCATCAGGGCGGCGTCGACAGGCCGGACCTGCGACAGCATCGACGGGAGCTGCCCGCCGAGAGCGAGAACAGCAACTGCGACCCAGATGCGCATGCGAGCCGAGAGGGGGCGAGGCCTTCCGCTACGATATGCCAAGATTCTCGCCCGGGGAAACGGGCCCGCGCAAGCGGCGGCGGGCTTGGCACAGGAAGTGACACGCCGGAAGCTATTGCGCCTTCTCCAGGCTGCCGGCGGCCTCCCTTGGATCGGGGCAGGCGCGCAAACCACCGACGGGCGCGCTGAGGAGCGTCCGGGCTCCCCTGCTCCGGAGAGCTACCCGGTGCGGTTTGTCGATGTAGGCAAGCAGGCAGGCCTGACGCACACAGTCTATTACGGGGAAGTCGGGACCTCGGACTACATCTCGGAGGCCAACGGCTGCGGGGTGGCCTTCTACGACTACGACCGCGACGGCTGGCTCGACATCCTGGTGCTGAACGGCCTGCGGCGCAGCGGGATTCCCGAGGGAGAGCTTCCCACCAACCGCCTCTACCGGAACAATCGGGACGGGACGTTCGAGGACGTGACCAAGGAGGCCGGTCTCGTCCGCACGGGCTGGGCCAACGGCGTGTGTATCGGCGACTTCGACAACGACGGGCACGACGACCTTTTCATCACATATCGCGGCGCCAACGTCCTGTACCGCAACAACGGGGACGGCACGTTCAGCGACGTGACGGCCGAGGCCGGCGTGGCCGGGGATCCGCGTCTGTGGAGCACGGGATGCACCTTCGTCGACATCAACCGCAACGGTCACCTGGACCTGTTCGTCGCGAACTACATCGGCATCGAGAGCCTGGCGCGCCTGCCTCCCAAGGGGCGCACCAAGTGGAAGGGCGTGCCGGTCGCCTACGGCCCCCAGGGCCTAGCGGAGGCGCACCACATCCTGTACCGCAACAACGGGGACGGCACCTTCACCGAGATTTCCGAGCAGTCGCAGATTCGGGACGCGAAGGGCTACGGCTTGACCGCGATGGCGACCGACTTCAACGGAGACGGCTGGCCGGACATCTACGTCGCGTGCGACTCGAGCGCGAGCATCCTGTACCGGAACAACCATGACGGCACCTTCAGCGACACGGCTGTCCAGCGCGGACTCGCCTACAGCCCCGACGGAGCGGCGCAGGCGGGAATGGGCCTAGCGATCGGGGACTACACGACGGACGGGAAGCTCGACTTCGCGAAGACGCATTTCGCCGACGACATCCCCGGCCTCTACCGGAACGACGGTCAGGACTACTTCACCGACGAGGCCGTGCCGGCCGGACTGCAGGCCAGCACGCGGCACCTCGAATGGGGGGTCGGGTTCGTGGACTTCGACAGCGACGGTCTCGCGGACCTGCTGGTCGTCACGGGCAGCGTGTATCCGGAGGTGGAGGCAGTCAATCCGGACTATCCGTACCGGGGACCGAGATTCCTGTTCCGCAACCTCGGGAACGGCAGGTTCGCGAACGTCAGCGAGGCTTGTGGCCCGGGGCTGACGCAGAGGCACTCCAGCCGGGGCTGCGCCTTCGGCGATTTCGACAACGACGGCGACATGGACATCCTTGTGATGAACATGAACGAGCCCCCGTCCCTGATCCGGGCCGACTGCGCGTCGGGCCATCACTGGCTCAAAGTAAAGCTGCTTGGCGTGCGATCCAACCGGACGGCGATCGGAGCGAGAGTCTACGTGCGGGCGGGCCGGCTACTGCAGGTCCGGGAAGTCCACAGCCAGGACAGCTACCTGTCGGTCAGCGACCTGCGATTGCACTTCGGTCTCGGTCCGTCGGCTCGCGCCGACCTGCTGCGGATCGTCTGGCCCGCCGGCGAAACCGAGGACATCCGCGACGTGGAGGCAGACCAAGTCGTCTACGTGCAGGAAGGAAGCGGCGTGGTACGCACGCAGCGGTTCGAGGCCCAGGCAGGCCCCGGCGGGACGGGGACGGCCTAGCGACCCGGGCGGCGGAAAGAAGAAAACGGGCCGTGCGGCTGGCGGCATCGCACGGCCCGGCAGAAGGCTAGCCCCAATTCCGGAGGGAGCCCGCTACCACTCGATCCGCATGCGGAGCTGGACGGTTCGCGGCCCCTTGGGCTGCTCGGGAACGATCCGGCCGAAGGACGAGCTGTTGATGTTGTTGCCGAAGCGTCCCGCGATCCACCGGTGGCGGTTCAGGCAATTGAAGCAGTCGGCACCGATCTGCAGCCTGACCCCCTCGAACACGGGGAAGCGCTTGACGATCGAGAAGTCCTCGTTCAGGTTCGGGCACTGGCGGGTCTCCTGATCGACTTCCGGGGCGTTGCCCTGGACGAAGTCTCCTGGAGGCAGCCACGCCTGCGGCCTGTTCGGAGTGGCCTGCGACGGGTTGCCCGCGTTCAGGATGTAGTTCCTGTCCGGATCCCCGAAGACCATGTCGCCGCACGCGATGTTGCTTCTCCATGGCACGTCGGGCGCGCGATCCGCCAGGTTGCTGATGCCGCCCGGGACTCCGACGGACAGGTTGCCGCCTGTCGAGATCGGAAAGCCGTTGACATACTCCTGCACGCCCGAGACCGTCCACCCGCCCAGGACGTACTTGCTGAACGGGCTGCTGCCGCCCCAGCGCTGGCCGGGTCCGAAAGGCAGGTCGTACGAGTAGTTGAAGACCGCCCGGTGGGTCGTGTCGTAGCGGTTGATCCGCTTGTCCAGCTTGCGGTTGTACGAGTTCCGCGTGTTGCTTCCGAACGCGCCAGGCGCCCAGTCAACGTCACCCAGCTGCTTGGCCACCGTCCAGTGGCCGAGGAACGAGAGCCCGTTGGAGTAGCGCCTGGTCGCCTTCAGCATGAAAGCGTTGTAGTTCATTCCGGTATTGATCCCCGCGTCGTTCGAGATGTTGTTGAACTGCGGGAATCGCCGCAAGGCGCGATGCAGCGGCAGGTTGTCGGGGAACTCCGGATACGGCTTCCCGAACCCGGCAGCAGCCACGGCGGGATCGCTGATCTCCAAGTTGAGGAGCGGGCCCAGGTGCCAGTAGTCCGGGTGCAAGTCGTTGATCCGTTCGTGGTCGGCGTTGTTTCGTCCCATGTTCGAGTAGAACGTCGTCTCCATCACCCAGTCGCCGAACTGGCGCTGGAAGCCGCCGGTGATCATGTACAGCACGGGAGGCGTCCCGATCGTGGCGGGGTTCATCCAGTTGGTGAACGACTGGTTGTTCAGAAAGGCCGGGTCGATGAAGGGAGGGGTGCCCAGCTGCGACGCAGGAAAGCCGTTGTCCCACTCGAAGTAAGTATCGAACGGACCGTCCCTGGGCGGAGGGTTCCCCCGGGCCTCGTGGCCGGCGCGGTTGACGAACCGGACGTTCGTGTTCTGGATCGCCATGTACTGGATGCCGGCACCGGCGCGGAAGACTAGCTTGTCGCTGATCTGGTACGCCAGCCCGAGCCGCGGGCCGAAGTTGCCCCAAGTGGGATCCCCGACGCGGACCTTGCCGTTCGCCCCTTGCGCCGTGCCGTAGAACTCGATCGCCCCGCGGTAGTTGCCGCTGATTCCCGGATTCACCAGCGTCTCGTCGAATCCCGAGAACTGACCCTTTTTTTCCGTGAACGGCATCTGGACATCCCAGCGCAGCCCCATGTTCAGGGTCAGCCGGGGATGCACCTTCCAGTCGTCCTGGAGGTACAGGGCTTGGTACGCCTCGCGCTCCTCAAGGGCCAGGCCGGCAGCGGTGCCGACAAAGTTCGGCAGGCCCAGGAAGAAGTCAGCCAGATGGAATCCGCCGCTTCCGTTCGTGTCCTTGGTCTCGCTCCCGAGATTGCCCTCCGATACCCCGAACAGGTAGGTTCCGGCCGCGCCGACGCTCAGGCCGCCCGCGGCGCCTCCCTGATCGTGCCGGTTGACCCGCCAGTACTGTCCTTGGTAGCCGAACTTGATCGTGTGCCGTCCCTTGTTCCAAAGAGTGCTGTATGCCCAGTTCGGAATCAGCTTGGCCTCCGCGGACGAAGGGGGATTCGCGCAAATCGAAACGCCGAAGCTAGAAGCCCTCGCCAGCTGGATCCAAGGGCACTCGCTGCTCGGCATGCCGGTAAGGCCGATCTGGGTTGCCAGGCCCTGGCCGAAATTGTTCTGCTCTCTCCCGTTGGTCTGATAGTTGAAGCCGAACAGGACCTGATGCACGACCGTGGGCCTCTGCACCCAGGTGTAGTCCGCCCTGATCCGCTGGAAGCTGTTGAAGTTGGTCCGTCCGAAGCTGTTGTCCAGGATGCCGCCTGGGTCGCTCTCGAGCCGGGGCGCCGTTCCGTACATGTAGAAGGCCGAAACACGGTGGTGGTCATTGAACTGATGGTCTACCTTGGCGGTCAGATCCCACGGCTCGAAGGTGCTCGATACGCTGCCCAGGTGATTGAGTTCCGGCGTTTCCCGAGCGTTCGGAAGCGGGAGGAGCTGCATCACGTTGGCGCTGACCCGGCTCATCCTGCTCAGTGGGATCTGGTTGTTGACGAACGGGCGGAAACGAACCTGCTGGTCGGCGTCACTGTATTGGTCCTTCCTGTCGTAGAGCTGGTTCAGGTCAGGGTGGGAGAAGTCGCCCTGGCGCATCGCCGATGTCGGCAGGGTCAGGAAGTTGGTCGCGCTGCCCGTGGCGCTCTGCCGGTAGTAGGCGAGCGTAGACCAGAAGAAGGTCCGGTTGCGTCCGTTGTAGAGCTTCGGGATGATGACCGGGCCGCCCCCGGCAATCCCGAATTCGTTGTTGCGGCTGTTGGCGCGCTCGACGGCCTGCCACGGGCGGGCGTTGAGGAAGGAGTTGTTGTGGTAGTTCCAGGCCGATCCGTGGAAATCGTTCGTCCCCGACTTCGTCGCGTAGGTGATCAGTCCGCCACTGCTCCGCCCGTATTCTGCCGATGTGTTGCTTAGCAGCATCTTGTACTCACCGATCGCCTCGACGCTCGGCTCGGTCGTGGTGGCCGGCTCCCCGACCCCGTTGTTCGTGGTCTCCGTCGAGAGGCCGTCGAGCATGATGACGGTGTTGTTGGTCCGCGAGCCGGCAATGTTGCCCCGCCCGTTGGTGTTGTTGACGCCTGGCGACAGCGCGATGTACTGGTACGGACGTCGCTTCTGCCCCTGCACGGGAATCGGGGCGTGACGCATGAGGTTTTCCTCGATGGCGGCCCCGACCGTGGTGTCACTCGTCTCGAGCTGGGCCAGGTTCGCGGTTACGCTCACCTGCTCGGCCACCGCTTCGACATCCAGCTCGACATCCAGCGTGGTCTCGGAAGCCGTTGTAACCAAGACCCCGGTGGTAACTCTCGTCCCGAATCCCGGCGACGACACGCTGACGTCGTACTTGCCGAACGGCAGGTAGATCACGTACTGACCGACTTCGTTCGAGGAGACGTTCTGGGTGACTCCCGTGGAGGGACTCGCGACCTCGATTTTCGCTCCAGGTATCATCGCGCCGGTCGTGTCGGTGACGCGCCCGTTGATCTGCCCCTGCGTTGTCTGACCGTGAATCGGCGACACGCAGAGGAGTCCCGCGACGACCAGCGCCACTAGAACGAATCGTTCATTCATACATCACTCCTTTGTGCCCAAGCCCCATCGGATAGGGCCCGACGGCGCGGGAGCGGCCTGATTCTCACAGATGCGGGGCAGGCTGTCAATGCAATTCCAAGCGTTACTCCCAATTTTCTAGCGCTGCTCGGCTCCAATGCGGACGGTTACGCACCGAGGCCATCCGACAGCAAGGGAGGGTACGGCACCTCGCTGGCGGCGCCAGTCATTCCCAGGCACTCACAACGCAACAGCCTGTCCGTCGAGCCTGCCCGATAGGCAGCACGAACCGGGCGTGAGCGAACGCGACGGATCAGGCAGCGCGACGGTTGGCTTGAGGTACGGGCTGGGATCCGCAGCAAGTGCAACGGACTGACGAACCGAGTCGCCGAAGCCGTGGGCCGAGCGCCCAATCCGTGCAGGCTGCCCCGTGACGCAGCGGATCGCCCTTCAAGGTGGGGGCTCAGCCAGTTCCTGCCAGGCTCGTCGGAGACGAGGTAGGCCGCACATCCGGGGACTGACCGGACGGCTGCGACCGGACCAGCCCCAGCCCGCGCAACTCCTCTGAATGCAGCATATGGCCGGAACCCATGCCGCCAATGGACGGGGGCGCCTCGGGCTTCGAGAGCGATTCTCCTGTCGATTGCCGCCCGACCCTCTTACTGCATGGATCCCAGAACAGCTCGCAATATCGCGCCATGCCCGGACGCTCCTCCTACTGCCCGGCGGAACCCGCACCCGGGCCGGATGTCAGACGGATCGGAAGCGGCACGGCCTTGTGCTCGGCAGCCCAGAGCTTGGCAGCCTCGAGAATCTGAACTGCGTCGACGTTGAGGTCGAGAGCGACGATGTACTCCAGCGGCTTGCCGGTCGTCACGCGATCGATCATGTAGCGAACAGGGTGGCTGGCGGCCGGTGCAAGGGGCGCCGGCTTGATTTCCACCTCAGGCTTCCGTCCGGCCCTTGACAAGAGCGAGTCCCTGCTCATCGAAAGGCTGCCCTCGCGCCCGAATATTTCCAGCTGCTGAAATCCTCTCGGGAGGTTCCAGCTGCCCTCGAAGAGTCCCACTGCCTGCGGGTAGGCGAGCACCATGACTGCGTTGTCCTCCACCTTAGGGAACCGTTTGGGCTGCAAGCTGTGGGTCGCAGCGAACACACGGTCCGGCAACCCGAGGTGCCACACGGCCCAGATCGCGCTGTAGATGCCGAAATCGACCAGTGATCCAGCCCCGTTCGTTTCCGGGTCCGTCAACCAATCGAAGAACACCTTGCGCCTGAGATCCCGAGGAGAGGGCCCGCCGTTGCCCACGACCCCGTGAAGCCGCCCCAGACCTTCCCGACATTTCCAGCCATCGCTTGGCGCCTCAGCTCGTGGTTCGCAGGCCACCACGCCATCCGGTAATTGGTCATCACCTGGATGCCGTGCCGTGATGCCGTGCCGTCCAGCGAGCTCTCGGATCCGGACCGCGTCCGAGTAGCTGCCCGCCAGCGGCTTCTCGAAGATCACGTGTATCCCAAGGGGGCAAGGAACTCGACGATCTCCAGGTGCCGGTTGTTCTCCACGAACGCCCACACGATCTCCGGCCGCCTTGAACGCACGAACTTGCGATAGTCGGATTCTCGTCACAGTGCCGGTCGGAGCGACGTTGGAGGACGCCGAGAACCTACTCCACGAGCATTGGATCGAGAAGCTGCTCGTCGTCGACTCCGATCGCTACTTGAAGGGCTTGATCACGCGGTCAAGGACATCCAGAAAAACGCGAGTACCCGAATTCCGCGAAGGACCTGCAGGGCAGGCTCCTGGTGGGAGCCGCTGTCGGGGCTAAGGGGGACTACCTGGAGAGGGCCCAAGCGCTCGCCTCGAAGCGGGCGGACCTCATCGTAGTTGACACGGCTCACGGCCACTCAAGCCGGGTGGCGGAGGCCGCCAAACGTTTGCGGAAGGCCCTGCCGGACATGCAGCTGGTGGTCGGCGGCTGCGCCGCTACGCCTGCAAGGCCTGCCGGCGGACGTTCCACGCGCTGACCGGGACACCGCTGCGGGGCGCAGGCGGGAGAGCCGGGCGGGCCGCTGGCCGGACTGGTGGAGGCCGACGAGACGTGCTTCCGGCACAGCCGCAAGGGGGGGGGGCGGAACCTGGACCGCAAGCCGCGCCGGCGCGGGGGGCCGGCCAGGCGGCGCGGCCTGTCGCGGGATCCGGTGCCGGTGCGGGTGGCCACGGCCCGCGGGGGCGGGACGGCGGGCGCGGTGCTGGAGACGGCCAGCCAGGCGAACCTGCAGGCGGCGCGGAAGCCGCTGCGGGCGTCCGACGCCGTGCTGGTGACGGACGACGGGACAGGCTGCCCAGGCTGCGCGCGCAGCCTGGGGGTCCAGCACGAGGCCGTCAACCGGGCGGCCGGACAGCGCCTGCGCGGCAGCCACCCCATCCAGACGGTCAACCAGCGCCACCGCCAGCTGCAGCAGTTCCTGCTGCCGTTCCACGGCGTGGCGACGAAGTGCCTCGGCAACCATCTGCGCTGGCATCGGGAGATCGGTCTGGCCAGCCAGCCCTCCCCGCGGGCCTGCCTGCTCGCCTCCCTGGCACCCCAATGCACACGTTTCGCGAATTGAGTCTATTGGTTTATTCAAAGGAACTAGCTATCTGGTCCAGTGGTCGTCCGGCTTGTCTATCGCGACGAATTCGTCAACGTTCTCGATCGTGATTTCGTCCAGTTCGATCGGCTGGCGACGTGGAACTCCCTCGCCCTTGAATATCTGGATCATCGAGCTGACGCTTAGCGAGCCATGCAGACGCGGCGGATGGAGGATCGTGTACTTCCCCACGCCGGCCTTGATCATCTTCAAGCCGCCGTTGTAACCGTCTAGCCAAGTGAGACAGGGCTGATTGGCCTTCATCATCTCGTCGGTGATGCCGGCCGCGCGCAACGCCTGAATGCCTCCGACAGCCATCTCGCCGTTGTCGAAGTGAATCCCGTCCAGATCCGGATTGGCCGTGATGATGTTCTCCACGACCCGCTGGCCGCTGGCCCTCGACCAGTCGCCGGCCTGCCTCACAGCCTCCACATTGGGATGGCCTTCGAGCACCTGGTCGTATCTGGCGTTCCTCTTGACCGTCGGACCTGCTCCGGGTAGCCCTTCAATGATGGCGATCTTGCCTTCGCCGCCGATCAACTCCATGAGCCCTGGTCAGACCGCAGACTGCCCCGTACATGTGGTCCGTCGAGACGAAGGTGTCGTACTTCTCGCTCGAGACCTTGCGGTCTACTATCACGACCGGCACACTCTCCCTCTCGCACTCGTCCAGGATCGGGTTCGCGACGTACAGGTTCGCTGCACCGATGATCAGCCCGTCCGCCCCTTTGGTCAGCAGATCCTCCATGTCCGCGACCTGCTTGGCCGGTGAGTCGTTAGCGTCGGTGATCAGGAGCTCGACGTTCTCGTACTGGGCGACCTCTTCCTCGATGGATTCGCGCAGGGCGGTGCGCCAGGTGTTGGCCTCCGACGCGTTGCTGAACCCGATCGTCCAGTTCCGGTCCTCGAATGCCACCAGCGTGCCGTGTTCTGTCGGCATCTCGTCCTGTGAGCAGCTGCAGAGGATCGCAGCGCAGACCAGCCCTGCTAGCCAGAAACTCCCCTGACGTCGATTGCATCGGTGCTCCAGTCTCATGACCGATTCTGTTAGAACCGGATTCGCGTCATCGACCCTGTGCGCACTGGACAAGAGTACTCGCAGGTACGGCCCATCCTACCTGCGGACTAGGCTTCCCGCTTCTTGTAGAGGGCGACGGCAACCAGGATTACGAAGCCCTTTGCGACTCCCTGCGCGTACGGGGAAACATTCAGCAAGTTCAGCAGGTTGTTGATCATGGAAATGATCAGCGCCCCCAGCAGGGTGCCCCACATCGAGCCCACTCCGCCGAAAAGGCTGGTTCCGCCCAGCACAACCGAGGCGATTGCATCCAGTTCGAGTCCGCGGCCGGCCCAGGGATCGCCCACTGTGACCCGTGCGCTGAAGATGATGCCTCCGAGCGCGGCGCACGCGTTGCTGATCATGTGGGTGACTAGCTTCACGCGCTTCACCGGAATGCCGGAAAGTCGCGCTGCCTCCTCGTTCCCACCCACTGCGTAGACCTGTCGGCCGTAGGGAGTGAACCGCAGAACGAAGTCGCCGACCGCGAACGTCGCGAGCATGATCAGCACCGTCACTGGTACCGGTCCGATGGAACCGGCCCCAAGCCAGGCATACGATCCCTGGATGCCCCCGATCGGCTTGCCGCCCGAAATCGTAAGGGCCGCCTCGCTTGCGATGGCCATCGTGGCGAGCGTCACGACGAAGGGGGCGACTCCGCGCCAGATGATGATCCCGGCGTTGAATGCACCAACGGCGGCTCCCAAGGCCAAGGTTGCGAGCACCACGACCGCCAGCGGGTAGCCTGCACAGTTCGCCAATAGCATGGCGCCGACGACGCTGTAGAGACTGAGCGTCATGCCGACCGAGAGGTCAATGCCGGCGTTCAGGATCACGAACGTCATGCCGATCGTCACGACGCCCAGCATCGATGTCTGACGGAGGACGTTGAGGACGTTGCGCTCGGTCATGAACGCCGAAGAGAGCAGGGTCCCTATAGCGACGATAAGTAGGAACCCGAAATTGCCCCGGCGCTGGGGCCAAGTCGCTCAAAGGTCGGGTCCAAGCACCTCGACTTGAGTCCCGAGAGCGATGTAGAGCGGCTCGAAGACGGCTGGCCGTTGTGGTCCTCGCTGCCGTCAGCCATTGACACCTCTGCCTCATTGCAGCGACTGGATGGGCCGTGCGGAGGCTCCACACTGTTCGGCCCGAATCGATTGCCCGGGCGCTATCAACTACGTCCGGGTTCGCTAGCTCGTCGGTGCTTACCGTACCAGCGCACGGACGCGAGCACTGTTGAGTGGTGTGCCGAAAGCCGGTACGTCTCTCCCTTGATGGGAGCTTCGAGTCAACCCGTGAAGTCAGCGTGAGCGCTCCTCCGCGGAGCGTCCGTGACGGGCATCTCGTCACTTCAACAACCTAGTTGTTGATGCGCTTAGTCGACCATCCGCTGATACGATGGTCGGGATCATCGCATGGAGCGCAGAGCGAATCGCTTCTGGGCTATGGCAATGTCGCTGGCTCTTGCGGGCGCGTGCGAAGCCGTGGGGGCTCCCGCTGAGCAGGGCGGATTCAAAGCCTTCGCCTCCCAGTACTGCTTGGCATGCCATAGCGTAGCCGTCAGGACCGCAGACCTAGACCTCGAGGCGCTCGCCTCCACTGGAATCGGCGAGGATCATTCGGACATCTGGGAGGCTGTCGTCCTTAAGCTGCGCGGACGTCAAATGCCGCCGACAGGGCTCCCCCGGCCGGACGAACAGGGCTATCGAGACGCCATAGCAGAGCTAGTCGAAGTTCTGGACAGCCGCGCCAGCCAGGACCCTCAGCCGGGCCGGACATCGACGTTCCGAAGGTTGAATCGCACTGAGTACGCCAACGCGATCCGCGACCTTCTGGCCCTGGAGATCGATGTGGAGGCGATGCTGCCAAGTGACGAGGCAAGCCACGGGTTCGATAACATCACCGTCGGAGACCTCCCTCCAATGCTTCTGGAGCGGTACGTCAGCACCGCAGAGAAGATCAGTCGCGTGGCCGTTGGCATTCCGGGCCGACTACCGGAAGCGCGGGAGATTCGAATTCCACCCGACCTAACGCAGGAGGGTCACATCACCGGCTTGCCTGTGGGGACGCGCGGCGGCGCAGTGGTGCGCCACACGTTTCCCCTGGACGGTGAGTATGAGATCCAAGTTCGGCTGGCACGTGACAGGAACGAAGACATCGAGGGCCTCGACGACGACAGATTGCATCAGCTCGAGTTTCTCGTGGACCGTGAGCGGGTTGCGCTGTTTGACGTTGCTCGTCCACGAAGACGTGTAGAGCAAAGGAGCGGCGACAGGCACCTGCGCTCCCGCCTTGACTTGACGGCCGGTTCGCACGAGATCGGCGTTGCGTTCCTCAAGGATCCGTCGGTCCTGATCGAGACGCAGCGCCAGCCGTATCAGGCACGGTTCAACTACTACCGTCATCCCCGCACCCAGCCTGCCGTCTACTCTGTGACGATTCTCGGCCCCTTTGTGTCCAAGGGTGCCACCGACACGCCGAGTAGGAATCGCATCTTCGTCTGCGAGCCTGACGGTCCTGATAACGAGGACACCTGTGCCGAGGAGATTGTGCGCACGCTTGCGGAGCGAGCGTATCGGAGACCGGTTGGCGAACTGGACTTGGAGGGTCCGCTGCGCTTCTACCACCAAGCTCGTACCGCTGACAGCGGTGACAGCGGATTCGATGCCGCTGTAGAGCGGGCTGTTGCGGCGGTTCTGGTCAGCCCACAGTTCCTTTTTCGGATCGAACGCGAGCCTCCCGACGCGACTGAGGGTTCGGCCTATGAGATCAGCAACTTAGAGCTCGCCTCCAGACTGTCTTTCTTCCTGTGGAGCAGCATTCCGGACGATGAGCTGCGAGATTCCGCGGAGAGCGGGGAACTGGACACTGATGAGGGAAGAGAGCGGCAAGTCCGACGCATGCTCGCGGACTCACGCTCCAATTCACTGGTCCTGAACTTCGCTGCGCAGTGGCTCCATCTGCGCAACTTGACCGCGATACGGCCGAACATGCGGCTGTTCCCGGATTTCGACGACAACCTCCGGCAGGCCTTCCGGCGTGAAACAGAGCTGCTGCTTGCGACCGTCATCCGCGAGGACCGCAGCGTCCTGGACCTGCTGCGTCCGCGCTTCAGCCATCTCAACGAGCGGCTCGCCAAGCACTACGGAGTCCCCAACATCTATGGCAGCCGCTTTCGCAAGGTTTCGCTGACTGACGACAGCGTTCGAGGTGGGCTGTTGCGGCATGGCAGTGTCCTGACTGTGACCTCGTACGCCACGAGAACCTCGCCGGTACTGCGCGGGAAATGGATCCTCGAGAATCTTCTGGGGATGCCGCCACCACCGCCACCCGCCGACGTACCGGAGCTGAGCGAGAAGACCCTGTCCGGCAATCTCTCCGTTCGGGAGCGGCTCGCCGAACATCGCGAGAATCCGGCCTGCGCGAGCTGCCACAACCCGATGGACCCGCTTGGATTCGCGCTCGAGAACTATGACGCCGTAGGTAGATGGCGGACGGTTGACCAAGGAGAACCGATCGACCCTTCCGGCACCCTTGTGGACGGCACACCTGTGGCTGGGCCCGCTGACCTCGAAGATGCCATCCTCGCTCGGCCAGATCTCTTTGTCTCGACCTTGACAGAGAAGCTGCTGACCTTCGCTCTAGGACGAGGGGTCGAGCACTACGACGCGCCAACTGTCCGCCAGATCGTGCGTCGCGCTGAGGAGGAAAACTATCGCTTTTCGTCAATTATTCTTGCGATAGTGGAAAGCACTCCGTTCCGGATGAGGACTGCTCGATGATCATCACCAAGAAGGCACTTCCACGCCGAACGTTTCTGCGGGGGGCTGGCGCGACCCTCGGACTCCCACTGCTCGATGCGATGGCGCCGCCTTTGACGGCGCTCGCCAGCACGACGGCAACGCCAGCGAAGCGGCTGGGCTTCGTCTACATGCCGATGGGATCCGACATATCCCGTTGGACACCGCCGGCATCGGAGGCCCTGGAGGAGCTCTCGCCGACCCTGTCCCCCCTAGCGCCGGTCGTAGATCAAACGACCGTGGTCACGAACCTCGAGCTCAAGAACTCGTATCCGGGCACACATGCCACCTCCAACGCTGGGTTCCTCAGCGCAGCAAAGGCGAAGTGGACTGAGAGCACCGACTATCACCTCGGCACGACTGTCGATCAGGTCGCAGCGCAGAGGATCGGGCAGGAGACTCGGCTGCCGTCCCTCGAACTCTCGATGGACCTGATCTCCATGGTGGGCCAGTGCGACAACGGATTTGCGTGCGTATACCAGAACAACCTGTCCTGGTCATCCCCCACCACTCCTCTTCCGTCGGAAGCGCATCCTAGGGTGGTGTTCGAGCGCCTCTTCGGCGAGGGCGGTACCCCCGCCGACCGCAAGCGGGCCCTAGCACGCAAAGCGAGCCTGCTGGACTGGGTGGCCGAGGATACTGCGCGCCTGCAGGCAGAGCTCGGTGCCGAGGACCGGCTGAGGGTGGGGCAATACCTGGATTCAATCCGCGAGGTGGAGCGCAGGATCCAGAGGGCCGAGACGGAGGCAACGGAACGGGAGCTGCCCGATCTGGATCGGCCGGTCGGCGTACCTGCCTCGTACGCAGAGCACGCCAAGTTGATGTTTGACCTTCAGGTGCTTGCCTTGCAGGCCGACATTACAAGGGTTATCACATTTCAGCTAGCCCGCGAAACCAGCACCCGCACCTATCTCGAAGCGGGTGTGAAGGAGCCGCATCATCCTTTGACGCACCACGGCAACAACCCAGAGAAGATTGCCAAGGTGGCCAAGATCAACGCCTTTCACGTCTCGCTGTTCTCCTACTTCTTGCAGCGCCTCCGGGAGACTGCGGATGGTCCCGGCACTTTGCTGGACCACACGACCTATCTCTACGGCAGCGGGATGGGCAATCCGAACGTCCATGACCACACGAACCTCCCGATCCTCGTGGCAGGCGGAGCGGGAGGCGGCCGACACATCAGCTATGCCGAGCCCACGCCGCTCGCCAACCTGCACCTGACGCTGCTCGACCGTGTCGGTGTCCACGTGGATGAGTTCGCTGACAGCCGGGGAACAGTGGAAGAGTTGCTCGAGCCGCTCAGCATCTGACGTGCCTCGACTTCTGCTCGCCAACAGCGTTGTGCACCGCGGCTTGGACTGCGTGATCAGGCGGACCACATTGGTCCTAGGAGCCGGTGCGCTGGCGGCCGCGATTTCTTCCGGTGCCGAGCTCGTTTCGGTGCCGGATCTTGCAGAGCACGGTGAGTGGGATCGCCTCCATTCGGAAATCGCCGAAGGGGCAGACCTGAATCAGACTCAGGCCGACGGCATGACGGCACTGCACTGGGCGGTGCGCCGCGGCGATCCGAAGGCAGTGCGCAACCTGCTGGAAGCCGGAGCCGACCCTTTGACAGCGAGTCGCTACGGTGTCACGCCGCTCTCACTCGCGTGTATGGAAGGGCACGCCACGCTGGTACGGCTTGTCCTCGAGGCGGGAGCCGACCCGAATGCTGAACTCCGTGGCGGAGAGACTCCACTGATGACGGCGTCACGTGCGGGTAGCCACGAAGCCGTGCGGCAGCTTCTCAGCCATGGAGCCGATGTGAACGCCCGCGAGCGAGTCCGCGGCCAGAGTGCGTTGATGTGGGCCGCAGCGGAAGGCCATGCCGAAACCATCCGAATGCTGGTCGAGTTCGGTGCAGACATCCAGGTTCGATTGGCCACGGGATTCACCGCATTGCTCTTCGCGTCCCGAGACGGCCGCATCGAAGCCGTCCAAGCACTCTTGGACGCAGGTGCCGATCCGAACGACTGGATTCGGCCACCGGAGGGCGAGCTGAGCCAGCCTCGTAGGTATAGGGGTGCGCCGCCATACGGCGCCAGCGCTCTGCTGCTCGCCGTCGAGAACGCTCACTACGATCTGGCCGCCACACTTCTGGAGGCCGGGGCGGATCCCAATGAGGACCGGACCGGCTACACAGTGCTGCACGCACTCGCACGGGTGCGCAAGCCCGGCCATGGTGACAACGATCCGGCTCCCGCGGGATCAGGAGAAATGTCGAGCCTTGAGTTTGTGGAGACTCTGCTGGACCACGGTGCAGACTTGAATGCGCGCATGCCAAAGCACGTGAACCTCGGGAACACGAGGCTCAAGAAGCTAGGGGCGACTCCGTTCTTCCTAGCCGCCCAGAGCGCCGATGCGGCGCTGATCCGCAAACTGGCCGAGCTCGGTGCCGATACGAAGATTACGAACGCTGAAGGAAGCACTCCACTGATGGCAGCGGCTGGACTCGGAACGCGGTCCCCGGGGGAGGACGCAGGCACACAGCCCGAGGTCTTGGAGGCCTTGTCGACGCTGCTTGAACTGGGTGCGGACATCAATGCGGTCGACCAGAACGGCGAGACGGTCATGCATGGCGCCGCGTACAAGAACCTTCCTGGAGTCGTCGAATACTTGGCTGAGCAAGGCGCGGATATCGCAGTGTGGAACAAGATGAACACGTTCGGATGGACGCCGCTTACCATTGCGCACGGCTATCGGTTCGGCAACTTCAAGCCGTCGACCGTAACGATCGAAGCGGTGGAGCGGGTCATGCTCGCGAACGGCGTCGTTCCTCCTGCCGAAGTCAAGGCCGTCACACAGCAGATCTACTAGCAGCGAGCGCTCGACCTAGGTCGATGGTCGGTAAGATAGGTCCGGAACGGAATGGACTGATTGTCGGTCGTCGATTCCAGTCCACGAGGTAGGTTCAAATCGGATGAAGTCGTCGCATCAGGCCCCTACACGTAGAGAAGTGCTGCGTGACGCCACGATGGGCATGGGCACATGTGCACTCGGTGCGCTACTTGCGTCCGAGAACGCGCCGGCCGCGAGCTACAACCCGGCTGAGCCACTCGCTCCCAAGGCACCCCCCTCACTGCCAAAGGCGAAGCGTGTCATCCACATATTCATGAACGGTGGCCCGTCGCAGGTCGACACGTTTGACCCGAAACCAGCGCTATCCAAGTACGCCGGCAAGTCACTGCCCATTCACCTGCGCACCGAACGCCGGACCGGATCCGCATTCCCATCGCCGTTCGAGTTCAAGAAGCACGGTCAGAGCGGCATCGAGGTCAGCGAGATATTCCCCGAGGTCGCCAAGCACGCGGACGACCTTTGCGTGGTCCGGTCCATGCACACGAACGTGCCGAATCACGGCCCGTCTCTGATGATGATGAACACTGGCACCACGCAGCAGTCACGGCCCAGCTTTGGATCGTGGCTGACCTACGGTCTCGGCAGCGAGAACCGGAACCTGCCCGGATTCATCGTGCTTTGTCCAGGCGGCTATCCCATCTGGGGAGCCAAGAACTGGCGCGCAGCGTTCCTGCCGGGGGCTTACCAAGGTACGCACATCGACACTCGCTACACCGAGCCCGACAAGTTGATCGCCAACGTGCGGAGCTCATTCGCCAGTCAGGATGCGCAGCGCCAGCAGCTCGACCTCCTGATGAAGCTCAACGAGTCGCACGCAGCCGAGCGCGATGCCAGCTCGCTGCTCGAAGCGCGCACGCAGTCGTTCGAACTTGCGTTCCGCATGCAGATGGAGGCGGCGGACGTGTTCGACATTGGCGACGAGCCGCAGTCGATCCGCGATCTGTACGGAGACACACTGCATGGACGCCAGATGCTGATTGCTCGGCGACTCCTTGAGAAGGGTGTCCGGTTCGTGCAGGTATGGCACGGTGCCGGCCAGCCTTGGGACTCCCACAGCGAGGTGGAGGCAAACCACCGCAGACTTGCTGGGCAGTGCGATCAGCCAATCGGAGCACTGCTGACCGATCTGAAGCAGCGCGGCATGCTCGAAGACACCTTGGTGATCTGGGGCGGGGAGTTCGGCCGCACGCCCGTCGTCGAGCTCGCGGCATTTGGGTCAAACACGGGCAAGAACGGACGCGACCACAACTCCTACGGATTCTCGATGTGGCTAGCTGGCGGTGGCGTCAAGCCCGGATACGTGCACGGCGCAACGGACGAGTTCGGGTTCCGTGCGGAACAGGACAAGGTGCATGTGCACGACCTGCACGCCACGCTTCTATCGCTGCTCGGATTCGACCACGAACGATTCACCTTCCGGTACGCTGGAAGGGACTTCCGGTTGACCGACGTACACGGGCACGTGGTTCGCGACCTGATCGCGTAGTGACCTCGAGGCGGCTATTGACCGCCACGCATTCCGCCGATTGACGACCGCTCGTCGGGTTAGACTGAAAGTGCTTCGTCGTCGCGAGCCAGGCTCCTACGCGAGGCACATCAGGAGTTTCTTTGGCAAGGTTCCGTCGCAAGGACCTCAAGCGTGACCGGTTCGTCGAAGAGGTCTCGCATCAGGTCGAATTCTTTTCCGCATACCGCAAGCAGATCATTGGCGGTGGCGTCGCGGGCCTCGTCCTGATCGCTGCGATCAGCGGGTACTTCGCCTACAGCCGCAGCCGCAGCCAAGATGCTCGATCGGAGCTTCTGAAGGCGCTCGAGTCCTATCACGGTGTGGTGAGCGCCGAATCCATTCCCGGAGTCAAGATATTTGACTCGAAAGAGGAGCGGTTCGAAACGGTCTCGCGCGAACTCGATGCCGTGGTGCTCGAGTACGGCGGCACGGCCGCGGCCACAGGAGCGGCATACTACGCCGGTCTCCTGGATCGCGAAGAGGGCAACCTGACCGAAGCTAAGGCACACTTCGAACAGGCCATTCGCGGCAGCGGCGATGAGTACGCCGCGCTCGCCCATCTCGCCCTTGGCGGCTTGCTCATGGCCGAGGGGAACGCCGAGGCCGCGCGTGACCAGTTTCAGCAAGTCGTTGACAACCCTACGCGTACGGCCCCCAGCGAAATCGCCTCACTGGAGGTAGCGCGCACGTTCCTCGTATCGGATCCCCAGAAGGCCAAGGAGATTCTCGAGGCCATCAACGAGCAGAGTGCGATGGCCAGTACCTTGACGGCAGCGCTGCTGGAGAAGGTCGCGGAGAGCGAGTAGGTGGAGGGCCCCGATTGCCCAGCCCACTTGCCTTTCCGACCGAACAGTCGCTGGGGCGTCGTTACGATGAGCCCTCCGACCCCATTCGCAATCCCTTCCAGCGGGATCGCGATCGAATAGTCCATTCGCGAGCCTTCCGGCGTCTCGCCGACAAGACCCAGGTCGCGACCCTCCCGAACTCCAACCACTGTCACACCAGGCTCACCCACACGATCGAGGTGTCTCAAGTGGCACGCACGATCGCGAGGGCCCTGGACCTCACCGAGGATCTTGTGGAGGCCCTAGCGCTGGCCCACGACCTAGGCCATCCTCCTTTGGGACACATCGGGGAGAAGGCACTGGACGAAGAGCTGAAGCAGTTCGGTGCATCGTTCTCCCACCACGTGCATGGACTGCGGATCGTCGAGCAGTTTGAACGGCGCTATGCGCGGCACCGGGGACTGAACCTCGTGCACGAGGTTCGCGAGGGAATCATCAAGCACTCCCGAGACCTCGACCCAGAAGACGACCGGTTCATCGAGTACGGTCCGCACCTCCAGCCCACTTTGGAAGCGCAGGTCATCGACGGAGCGGATGCGATCGCCTATCTCACTTCCGACCTTGAGGACGCAATCGGAGGAGGCCATCTGACTCTGGTGGAGGCCAGCGAGAGGGTTCCGGCGTTCAGGACGTTGCTCGACAGCGTGCGGAGTACCACCCCGGGGGTGAACGACCGACTGCTTCTCAGCGAAACGCAGAGTCGTCTGGTCGGACAGCTGGTGATCGGTTTCGTTAACGGCATCGTCGACCGGATACGGGCGTCGGGCGTGAAGGACTGGATCGATGTCCGCGAGTTCACCTGCCGTCTCGCCTATCCAGACGAGGCCGCAGAAAGCACAATGGCCGAGTTGCGCACGATGCTGACGGAGACCTACTACAGCGACGTGACGCAAAGGCTACACAGCTTGGGTTACGTGGCTCGACTGAAGGAGCTTTTCTGGTACTTCATCGACCGTCCAGAGGCTTTGCCCGTCAGCACAAGGGATCTGGTCAACGACCAGCCGTTGCACCAAGTTGTAGGGGATTACATTGCAGGCATGACGGACAGCTTCCTCCTGCGAGCGCACAAGGACTTGGTCGAGGGGACGGTCCTCAAGAGTGAGCACGCGACTTTGGCTTAGGCTGCGCTTCGGGCACTGGCTACTGCTAGCGGTGATGCTGTGCCTTGCCTTCGGGCCTAGCCTTCCGATGCCGATCGTGGACTGCCCGTGCGACCATGCGCAGCCGTCGAGCATGCAGTCCCGCGTCTGCTCCCTCTGCGGCACGGCCGAGAATGCGGACGAGGATATCTACTTTTTGAAGGACATCAACCCTCACAAGCCGAATCGCTACTTGGCACTTCCCAGAGCGCACGGCAGCGGATTCCAGTCCACCGCCGACCTCGCTCCGGCTGAGCGCGCAAGGCTCTGGCAGCGGGCCTCCGAACGAGGAGAGGAACTGTTTCCGGGGCGCTGGGGCTTGGCGCAGAACAGCCACTTCTTCCGCACGCAGTGTCATGCGCACATCCACATCGGACCGTTGAGTCCCGAAGTGGAGGACAGCGGAGGAACCCTCTACGCAACTACCGCGGAATTTCCTGACGTTGGCCCCGAGCAGGGCCTCTGGCTACACCCCAAGGATGGCCAGTTCTGCGTCCACCTTGACCGGGACTTGGCCGAGATCGTGCTGATTCGCTAGCCCCTGTTTGCCACCCCATTGCATGAGTCGTTTGCAATGAGCACATTGCGGCCGCGGAATCAGGCGTGTGGCACTGCATTGCGTGCATGTTCCCTTCGTCGTCTGGGCTGGACGACCAGCTTGCGGACCCCGCCCGGCGAGGCGTCCACGCCCAGCCGCTCGTGGATCGCCCGCTGCCAGGACTCGGCCTGCGTCGCCTTGCGCGCGTGCAGCATGCGTCCGTCCGCCTGGCGGAAGACCGCGGTCACCCGCCGCTGGCCCGCCAGGCGACGGCGCAGCGTCGTCCAGCTGGCCGTCTCCCCGCCCGCCCGCAGGCGCTGCCGGACCACCGGGACCAGCTGGCAGGCGAGCACCGACAGGCACAGGTGGCCCTCGCTGCGCGCGGGCCTGCGGTGGTGGATCGGGCGCAGTCCCAGTGCGCTCCCGAGGGAGCGGAGGACGGCCTCCAGGTCGGTCCGCGTCACCCAGGTGCGCCACAGCCGCTCGGCGTCCCAGCCGACGCTGCTGGTGCGCAGGCCGTGGACCCCGGGATGGGTTGCCCCGCTGCCCTCCAGCGGCTGCCGCTTCCAGGCCACCGCCGTCGCGTTGCGGCCCCTGTCGTCGGCCTGCACGTCGATCGCGCAGTGCGGGGCGGCGGACGGATGGCGGGCCTGCAGCCGTGAGATGCGCTGCCAGACCTTCTCCACGCGCCTGGTCGTGCCCTGGCGCGACAGGCCCTCGTGCAGCGTCCGCAGAGCCGTCTCGAGGCGCGCGCCGGCCCGCCCCGCCATCGCCCGCTCCTGCTCCGCCCGCTGCGCGGACGCGCAGCGCAGGCGCGTCTCGCCGTTCCCGTCCGTCTCGGCGTAGGCCAGCACGCGCTGCCCGCCGGCGGTGCCGATGGCCACCGCCCGGCTCGCGTCGAAGACGCGCCGCCGCTCGCGCAGCCAGGCGACGTTCCCCTCCGTGGCGAGACCCCTGTCGAGCACGACGACCGCCTCGGGCGGCGCGTCCAGGGCCGTCGGCATGGCCTGCAGCGTGCCGCCCTCGGCGACGTTGCCGGCCAGGACCCTGGAGCGGCGCACGAAGCCGCTGGCGTCCAGCACCAGGCCCAGCGTGAGCGGCGGACAGTCGTGGCGCTTCTCCCTGGAATGGCCGCGGCGGGCCAGCGGCTGCCGGTCCGCCGCGCCCTCGCAGCAGGTGCTGGTGAGGTCGTGCAGGGTGACAGTGGGCTGCAGGGCGGTTCCGGCCCATGGTCTCGCAGTCGCAGTCGAGCAGCTCGCCCAGGGTGCTGCGCTGGCGCAGCCAGTGCCACGCGGTGCGCTCGGAGGCCGGCGCGGCCATGCGGCCGACGAGGCTGCCGAGGACGGCGGCGCGCTGCGCACCGGACAGGCCCAGCTGCTCGAGCAGGGACGGCGGACGGAGCTGCCGCATGGCCCACAGGGCGACGTGCTCGACGCCGACCGAGCGCGGGCGGACCAGCTCCAGGGAGTCGACGTCGACCCGCGGCAGGGCGGCCGACGGGTCGTCGGCGCCGTCGGCCGGGGCCGCCGGGCCCACGGGGGGAGACGCCGGCCTGCACCAGCTGGGCGGCGCTGCGCTGGGCCTCGTCCTCGACCGCGGGGCAGCAGGCCCCGAACTCGGGGGAGCGCTGGGGGCGAGGATGCGCTCGACGCGGGCGCACAGCGCCGGCCCGTCCCCGCGCGGCAGGGCGACGTGGCGGCCGAGGCTGCGCAGGGTGCGCTGGCTGGCCTGCGGGCGGGCGCTGGTGGCCCGCGAGTCGGTTCGCAAGGCCGCCGAGCGCTGCGGGGTGGCGCCGTCGACGGCGTTCCGCTGGCGGCACCGCTGCGTGGCGCAGGCGGGAGAGCCGGGCGTTCCGCTGGCCGGACTGGTGGAGGCCGACGAGACGTGCTTCCGGCACAGCCGCAAGGGGGAGCGGAACCTGAACCGCAAGCCGCGCCGGCGCGGGGGGCCGGCCAGGCGGCGCGGCCTGTCGCGGGAGCCGGTGCCGGTGCGGGTGGCCACGGCCCGCGGGGGCGGGACGGCGGGCGCGGTGCTGGAGACGGCCAGCCAGGCGAACCTGCAGGCGGCGCTGGAACCGCTGCTGGCGTCCGACGCCGTGCTGGTGACGGACGACGGGACAGGCCCCCCAGGCTGCGCGCGCAGCCTGGGGGGCCTGCACGAGGCCGTCAACCGGGCGGCCGGACAGCGCGTCCGCGGCAGCCACCCCATCCAGACGGTCAACCAGCGCCACCGCCAGCTGCAGCAGTTCCTGCTGCCGTTCCACGGCGTGGCCGACGAAGTGCCTCGGCAACTACCTGCGCTGGCATCGGGAGATCGGTCTGGCCAGCCAGCCCTCCCCGCGGGCCTGCCTGCTCGCCTCCTTGGCACCCCAATGCACACGTTTCGCGAATTGAGCCAAAACCAACGACTTGCAGCGCAAAACACGCCGAATTCGGCCAGAATCGCTCCTCGCTTGGCGAACTTGGGCTAGGAAGCCGTGGTGGAACTCTTCGACGCCCGGCAGGACATGCCAGCGCTCATCGGGAAGGTCGCCTGAACGCCCCCTCCCCGACCCGTTCTCCGCACGCCGTGGCAGGGCAGGCAGGTCTATGTCTCGAGGTTCGAGGCCTCCGGCCTCCTCTCCGGCCTAGCTTCCAAGGCCCGGAGCTTCGCTTCGAGCCCCTCGCGCAGGCGGCGCTCGGCCAGCCGCCCCGCTCTCTCCTTCTCCGCCCTAGCGTCTGCCTCCTCGGCCCTCGCCCTCTCCTCCTCGGCCCTAGCGTCCGCCTCCTCGGCCCTCGCCCTCTCCTCCTCGGCCCTGACGTCCGCCTCCTCCGCCCTGGCGTCCGCCTCATCGGCCCTCGCCCTCTCCTCCTCGGCCCTCGCCCTCTCCTCCTCGGCCCTGGCTGTGGCACGGTCACCCCTGGCCACGGCCTCAGGCAGGGACTCAAGGTACTGCTTCGCCCCGGGATCCCACAGCCGCAGCCTCTCCCCGTCGAACACCATCTCCAGCCCGAGAACGGCGCTGCGCAGGCGCACTTCCCCCGCCACCTCCGCTCTCCGCCGCAATCTCCTCGTAGCGCTCCCCCTGCAGCCGCAGCCCCTGCAGCCGCACCTCGTGCAGTCCCCCGCTCGGGTCGTACAGCCAGTACTCCTCGACCTGCAGCCACTGGTACAGCTCCCGCTTGTGCGTCCGGTCGTTGTCCGCGGTGGACCGCGACGCCACCTCCAGCACGAACTGCGGCACTCTCCCCTCCTTCCACACCAGGTACGAGTCCCGCGGCGGCTCCCGCCGCACGCCGAGCGCCACGAAGACGTCCGGCGCCACTCTGACGTCCGGATTGCCCTTCTCGTAGTAGAGCAGCAGGTCGCCGCCCACCAGCACGTCCTCGCGCCACGCGAAATGGTGCTCCAAGGCAGGCAGGATCGCGTCCAGCGCCCGCCGCTGCCTCTGGTTCTCCGCCACGGGACGCCCGTCCGAACTAGGGTATTCGACAGCCTCCGGGACCGTCTGCGGAGGCCGCCACGCCACCCGCCGCGGCTGCGCCACGGGCACCACCACTTGCTGGTCGACAAGCCCGCGCGCACCGTCGCCTCCCCGCTCCGGCACGCTCGCATTGTATACCCGGGCCTGCCCGGACCGGCGCGCAACCGCCGCCATCGCCGTCGGCCACCCGGCCATGGCGCGCCAACGCCCCGTCGCGGCGCCATGCTGCCAGCGGACGGGGAACGGCGCCAGTCGCACGCGGGCGGCGCCGCTGCATGCGGCGCCCGTGTGCGGCGAGCCAGTCCGTGTCCTGCTGCGCAGCCTCCGGGCTCCTCTCCGACATTGGCTTCCAAGGCCCGGAGCTTCGCTTCGAGCCCCTCACGCGGGCGGCGCCTGGACAGCCGTCCCGCGCTCTCCTTCGCGGCCCTGGCTGTGCCACGGTCGCCCCCAGCCACGGCCTCAGGCCAAGGACTCAAGGCACTGCTTCCCCGCGATCTCACAGCCGCAGTCGAGCCCCCCAGCCCCTGTTTGCCACCCCATTGCATGAGTCGTTTGCAATGAGCACATTGCGGCCGCGGAATCAGGCGTGTGGCACTGCATTGCGTGCATGTTCCCTGCGTCGTCTGGGCTGGACGACCAGCTTGCGGACCCCGCCCGGCGAGGCGTCCACGCCCAGCCGCTCGTGGATCGCCCGCTGCCAGGACTCGGCCTGCGTCGCCCTATGCGCGCGGGCTTGTGGTGGTGGATCGGACGCGGTCCCAGTGCGCTCCCGAGGGAGCGGAGGACGGCCTCCAGGTCGGTCCGCGTCACGCAGGTGCGCCACAGCCGCTCGGCGTCCCAGCCGACGCTGTGGGTGCGCAGGCCGTGGACCCCGGGATGGGTCGCCCCGCTGCCCTCCAGCGGCTGCCGCTTCCAGGCCACCGCCGTCGCGTTGCGGCCCCTGTCGAGCACGACGGCCGCCTCGGGCGGCGCGTCCAGGTCCGTCGGCATGGCCTGCAGCGTGCCGCCCTCGGCGACGTTGCCGGCCAGGACCCTGGAGCGGCGCGCGAAGCCGCTGGCGTCCAGCACCAGGCCCAGCGTGAGCGGCGGACAGTCGTGGCGCTTCTCCCTGGAATGGCCGCGGCGGGCCAGCGGCTGCCGGTCCCTCGAAGCACGTGCTGGTCCGGTCGTGCAGGGTGACGGTGGGCTGCAGGTCGAACAGGTCGGCGGCGCGCTGGAAGAGACGTGTCTCGATCGTGTCGCGGTGGCGCAAGCGCCGGCCAGCCCCCGCGCTGCAGGGCGACGTGCTCGACGCCGACCGAGCGCGGGCGGACCAGCTCCACGGAGTCGATGTCGACCCGCGGCCGGGGCCTCCGGGCCCACGGGGGAGACGCCGGCCTGCACCAGCTGGGCGGCGCTGCGCTGGGCCTCGTCCTCGACCGCGGGGCAGCAGGCCCCGAACTCGAGGGACCGCTGGGGGGCGGGACGGCGGGCGCGGTGCTGGAGACGGCCAGCCAGGCGAACCTGCAGGCGGCGCTGGAGCCGCTGCTGGCGTCCGACGCCGTGCTGGTGACGGACGCCGGGACAGGCTGCCCAGGCTGCGCGCGCAGCCTGGGGGTCCAGCACGAGGCCGTCAACCGGGCGGCCGGCAGCCACCCCATCCAGACGGTCAACCAGCGCCACCGGCAGCTGCAGCAGTTCCTGCTGCCGTTCCACGGCGTGGCGACGAAGTGCCTCGGCAACTACCTGCGCTGGCATCGGGAGATCGGTCTGGCCAGCCAGCCCTCCCCGCGGGCCTGCCTGCCCGCCTCCTTGGCACCCCAATGCACACGTTTCGCGAATTGAGCCAAACCCAACGACTTGCAGCGCACAACACGCTGAATTCGGCCAGAATCGCTCCTCGCTTGGCGAACTGGGGCTAGAACCGTCGCCGGAGGGCTAGATGTCGATCCATTGGCCGCGTTCAGCCGACGCGAAGATCGCATCGATGATCTGCATGCCCGTTACGGCGTTCTCCAGTGGGAACGCCAGCGGCTCGCCGGATCGGACCGCATGAGAGAAGATCTCGCCTTGGGCGGTGTACTGATCCCTCACGGGCAGCTCCACGACCTCGATGCCAGCGTTGCCAAGCTGGCTGCCGTCGTCCAGAAATAGACGGCATGGTTGGTCAGGCGGCGCGTTGAACGGAATCTCGATCTCAAGCCTGCCAGCGGTGCCCACGATCTGCATGCGCTGATAGGGCGTCACCTGAGTTGAGCAGGTGAACGTTGCATGACCCGCCGGGAAGTCGAGGATCGCGGACGCCAGGCGATCCACCTCCCACTCTGGATCGCGCTCGATGAGTCCGACGACTCGAGTCGGCTCGGCCTCGAACAGGTATCGGGCCCCAGTGATCGGGTAGCAGCCGATGTCGTACAGGCCGCCGCCACCCCACGACGCGACGTTGCGAATGTTCTTTGGATCCCGGTTGTTGTAGCTGAAGAAACCTTGGACGGCACGCAGGTCACCGATACGGCCGGAGCGGACGATCTCGCGTGCGCGGAGCCACTGAGGGTGGTACCGCACCATGAACGCCTCCTGAACCTGGACGCCAGCCTTGTCGCGAGCCGCCAACAGCTTTCTGGCCTCATCGGCCGTCAGTGACAGCGGCTTCTCGCAAAGCACGTGCTTGCCAGCCTGAACGGCGGCAATGGAGAACGGCACGTGCAGGTGGTTGGGAAGGGGATTGTAGATCGCCTCGATCTCGGGGTCAGCGAGCAGTTCTTCGTACGAACCGTATGCCGTTGCGATCCCCAGTGCCTTGGCCGCCGCCTGGGCTCCGGGACGCGAGCGGGAGGCGATCGCGGCCATGTCGCAAACCGGTGACTGCTGCATCGCTGGGATGACCTTCTTGAGGCCGATCTTGGCCGTGCTGATAACGCCCCATCGAACCGGCTTCATGGCTACACCTCGCACTGACCCACGCCAATCGGGCTCCGGACGCCTTGCAAGCTTGGGCGCCGCCTACATGTACCCGCCGGCCTTGGCGGTCGTCTCTTCTTGCCTGGCAGCGGCGTCCATCTCGGTGCGCATCGCGCGGAATCCGTTCAGCAACACAGACATGTCCGTGCCGCACACCATGAATCGCGCCCCTCGCTCCCGAGCTCGCTGCAGCATCTTCGTGTTGCCGAAGTGAACGCCGGGAGCTACTCCTGCTTTGTTGCATGCGTCCACCATCCGATCGAATGCCGACCAGAACTTGGGATGCTCGAAGTCGCCCGGAATGCCTAGGGACACCGAAAGGTCGAACGGTCCGACCATCGTCGCGTCCACGCCGGGTACAGCCACGATCTCCTCAATGGCATCCACGCACGACTGGGTCTCCATCTGCACGATGACCATGGATTCCTTGTTGGCGGACTCCATTTCCGCAGCGGCACCCTTGAAGTCCAGATCGGTGACGATGCTGCGTAGGCCGTATCCGCGGCGCCCCATGGGAGGGAACTTCATCGCCGAGACGATTCCGTGCACCTCCTCGACGGATTCGGTCCGCGGGTTGATGATGCCCATCGCTCCGACGTCGAGCATCCGCGCAAGGAAGAAATACTCCGGCTGCGGCACCCGCACCAGCGGGACCACGCCCGTGGACTTGGCTACCCGAACGAACCCCTGCACGTCATCGAAGCTGGTCCGGGCATGCTCACTGTCGACGAAGAAGAAGTCGAGGCCAGCCGCCTTGACGGCCATGACGATTTCGGGGTTGAAGCAGTCTGTGATGCAGGTGCCGAGAACGGAGCCTCCGGCCTGCAATGTGGCCTTGATCGCGTTTTGCTGCATGAAACCTCCCGCTGGGCTCCCGCGTGGATCGCAAGTCCCTTAATCGGGCGGCATCGGAGCAGACTGATGGCGGGAGCGACGAGACTCGAACTCGCGACCTCCGGCGTGACAGGCCGGCGTTCTAACCAACTGAACTACGCCCCCGCAGGCCTAGGCGCTGCTCTCAGAGCATGCCCGCAAGAGGTAAGGATACCATGAGCGCCCGCATCCACAGTCGCCCCGTTCCGCGCCGGGAACAGCCCCTCGCCATGGATCGGGGGGAGGCCGTTGTGCCGCCCGATCGCCTGTTAGCCTTTTTAGGTCATGTGGGGTCGCGGAATGGCGTTGGCACTGCTTGCCACGAGTGTGATTCACGGGAACGACTCTCCCGACTTGGAGGCCGTCAGCAGGATCAAGTACGAAGCGCTCGAGAACAGCCAGGTCATGGACCACCTGTTCCATCTGGTCGAAGTGTACGGGCCGCGCATCACGAACTCGAAGGGCTTCATGGAGTCCGCCGAGTGGGCTGCGAGGACCCTCGAGGAATGGGGTCTGGAGAACGCGGCGCTCGAGCCTTGGGGGCCGTTTGGGCAGGGCTGGTCGCGCGAGTACTTTTCCGCGCATCTGACGTCGCCCCAGTACGAGGCACTGATCGGGGTGCCGCTGGGCTGGAGCCCATCGACCGAAGGCAAGCTCCAAGGCCAGCCGGTGATCGCGACGATCGAGCGCGAAGGGCGGACCGACCGCGACGAGTTGGTCGTTGACGCCTACATCAAGAAGTGGAAGGGGAAGCTATCGGGCGCGATGGTCATGATCAGAGAACCCACGATCGTGAAGCCGCAGAGCCAGCCGGCATTGCACCGCTACTCCAGCTCGGAACTCCAGGAACTGGCGAAGGCCCCTTCGGCGTCGCCGCCGGTGGACTTCCACGATCCCGAATTCGAACTCCCCGAGCACCAAGAGGCTCGGCAAATCGCCCTCCGTCGAGCGCCCCGCTGGTACTGGGAGGAACAGTCCAAGGAGCGCCGCAGGATCCAGTCCAAGCTCAACGCTTTCCTCGTGAGCGAGGGCGTCAAGCTGGTGATCCACCCTGCGTCGCGAGGGGATGGAGGCACGGTGTTCCCGCCACGATCGGGAAACCGCCACGTTGACGACCACTTGCCGCCGCCTTCCATCGCCCTGACTCCCGAGCACTACAACCGGGTCTATCGACTGGTCGACAGGGGTTTCGACGCAATGATCGAGGCGGAGACCCGCACCACTTTCTACAGGGACAACCTGGATTCGATCAATGTGGTGGCCGAGATCCCGGGAGGTGCCAAGGCGGACGAACTAGTGATGCTGGGCGGGCACCTGGACTCCACCGCGGCGGCACTGGGAGCTACGGACAACGGTGCGGGATGTGCAGTGATGATGGAGGCCGTTCGTATCCTCAAGGCACTTGACCTGCCACTCGCGCGCACTGTCCGCATCGTCCTATGGGGCGGCGAGGAGCAGGGACTTCTGGGCTCGAAGGAGTACGTGAAGAACCACTTCGGGGATCCGGGGACGATGGACCTGAAGGCCGGACACGAGAAGTTCTCGGCTTACTTCAATGTCGACAATGGAACTGGCAGGATTCGTGGTGTTTACCTTCAGGGCAACGACCGCGTACGTCCGATCTTCCAGCAGTGGCTCGGGCCGTTTAGGGACATGGACGCCACGACTCTGTCCATTCGGTCGACCGGTGGAACGGACCACCTCTCGTTCGATGCGGTGGGGCTGCCGGGATTCCAGTTTATTCAGGACCGCGTGGAGTACCGGGCCCGGACACATCACTCGAACATGGACAGCTACGACCGAGCGCAAGCGGCGGATCTGATTCAAGCGTCGATCATCGTCGCGTCGTTCGTCTACCACACGGCGAACCGCGACGAGTTGCTCCCGCGGAAACCGCTCCCGAAGCCTCAGCCAAAGACCAAACCCGAACCGACCGAATAGTCCGCGGACCTCGTCCGCGCAAGAAGCTGTCAGCGTCCCGAATGGGCGCTACACCCCGGGCATGCTCTTCTTGAGCGGCTTCAGGACCAGTGCCATCAGGCCCGCAACCACGACACACATTACTCCGAGCATGGCGAAGAACCGCGAGTGAGGCCAGCGGGTCCAGTACACTCCGATCGCCGTCAGTTTGTTGCCTACGGCAGTGGCAACGAACCAGCCGCCCATCATCACCCCGCGGAGGCGGGGCGGGGCAACCTTCGAGACCAGCGAGAGCCCCATCGGGGACAGCAGGAGTTCGCCGAGGGTGACCACTCCGTACGAGGCGATCAGCCAAAGTGGCGACACCTGATAGTCGTAGGGATCGGGTCCGGTCACCGAGGCTTCGCCGACCGTCGCAGCCCGGTAGAGGATGAAGAACGACAGGCCGGTGAGGAGCATGCCCAGCGCCATCTTGGTGGGGGTCGAGGGCTCGCGGCCAATGGCGGCAAGCTTGCCCCAGAAGAACACCAGCGGGAAGGAAAGAATCAGGATCCAGCCTGGGTTGATGGAGTTCGAGATGGTGCCGGACACATTCCAGTCAGTGTTGTCGTCCGCCCAGAACGTGAGCGTCGAGCCGTTCTGATGAAAGGCCATCCAGAACACAACCACGATCAGAAAGATCACCAGCAGTGCACCGACCCTGCGGGATTCAGGCACTTTGCTCAGTGCCGAGCCGCTGTCTGGCGCGTCTGTCGCCGCCAGTCCGGGAGCATCGCGATCCTGCACATGGTCCCGAAGAAAGTAGAGCGTGGCGAACGACACGACCATCCCGACCCCCGCCACAGCGAACGCAGGGTGATAGCCGTGGGATTTCTTAACGAATTCCATCACGATCGGGCCGATAAAGGCACCGACGTTGATGCCTAGGTAGAAGATGATGAATGCCCGATCCTTGAGCGGGCTTGCTTGGGGATACAGGTTGCCGACCATCGTCGACACGTTGGGCTTGAAGAGCCCGTTGCCGATCACGAGGCAGGTCAGTGCGGCGTAGACCACGGTGATCGAGTGGAAGGAGAGCAGAAAGTGCCCTGCGACAAAGAAGACCGCACCGATCAGGGTCGTGCGAAGGTACCCGAGCTTGCGGTCGGCAAGCAGTCCACCGAAGAACGGACTTGCGTACACGAACGTCAAGTACCAGGAGTACAGGCTCGTGGCCTCAGCTTCAGTCCAGCCGAAGCCCTCGACGCCGTCGCGCAGGTAGAGCGTGAACAGTGCCAGCATCGAATAGAAGCTGAAGCGTTCCCACGCCTCCGTGGCGAAGAGCACGTATAGCCCCTTAGGGTGTTTGGTCTGGTCCAATGCTGTAGCCATAGGCGATCTCGAAACTGCCTCTCCGGGCCTGCCTCAGTTGTTGCGGAGGCGACGCGACGGAAGCTGCATTATCCCAGTGGGCGACCGGATTGCTTCTTGCCCCTATGGGAAGATAGGTTCCCAGCGTCAGGGGGGAGTACCCCTCAGGCCGCGTAGCGGTTGGCGCGGCTGATGGATCAACCCCGCTCCAAGCGCAAGATCGGCGCGCTTGTGCGCACGTTCCGATCCTTTCGGTACCGGAACTTCCGTTGGCTCTGGTTCGGGGCGTTCACATCCACGACGGGCTTCTTCGTCGCCCAAGTCGCCGAGAGCTGGTACGTCTACCAGAGGACGGACTCCGCCCTGCTATTGGGTCTCACGCAGTTCCTCAACGGTCTCCCGATCCTCTTGTTCTCAGTGGTAGGAGGAGTGCTGGCGGACCGGATGGATCGCCGATACCTGCTCATCGGCTCGCAGGTGATGCAGATGATGGCCGCCCTTGCGCTGGGGATCCTTTTCTCCCTGGATGTCATCGAGGTATGGCACATCCTCGTAGCCGCGTTCGTGGCGGGCCTCGGACAGGCATTCGGCGGGCCCGCCTATCAGGCGCTGATTCCGTCCCTCGTGCCTAGGCGGCATCTCCCCAACGCGATCGCGCTGATCTCGATCCAGTTCAACCTGGCTGGCACCCTGGGGCGACCGATCGGCGGTCTGACGTTCGGACTCTTCGGGCCGGCGCGTTGCTTCTTTGTGAACGCGGCCAGCTTCGTGGCCGTCATCGTCGCGCTGCTGAGGCTCCGCATCGAATTCGTGCCGAAGCCCAGCGGCAAGAACATGTTCCGCAGCCTGCAGGAGGGCCTGCGGGCCGTCACCGGAAGCAAGGCACTGCGGTCGCTGATGCTCCTGGCCGTGGTCGCTGCCTTCTGCGGCGTGCCGATCGGCCTACTGCTGCCGGTGTTTGCCAGAGACATCTACGGACTTCAGGCAGAGGGCTTCGGTGGGATGGGGTCGGTATTCGGGGCAGGGGCGGTGATCGGAGCGCTGTACGTCGCCTGGTTGGGCAACGCGCCGAACAAGGGCGGCAACGCCCTCCTGATGCAAGGACTGCTCGGTCTCGCAATCATTGGTTTTGGTGTCTCCACAAACCTGTGGGTCGGAAGCACTCTGCTGTTCTTCAGCGGCGGAGCGATTCTGGCAGTCTTCACCATGGTCACGGCTCTGGTGCAGCTCAACGTTCAGGAAGGCATGCGCGGACGAATCATGAGCGTCCACAACACCGCGTTTCGCGGCGTCATGCCGGTGAGCAACTTGAGCTGTGGATATCTGGCAGAGCGATTTGGCGCAAACCGGGTAATGAGCGTCAATGGTGCCGTGCTTGCGCTTGTCGCGGCATGGTACGCACTGACCGGAAACGCAGTCAACCGACTCTAGGGACAGTCGTCTTGGTGGATGGGGCCCAGAGCTCCAGCAAGGAATCCGACCCACCCTGCGGATCGAATGGCGGGAACCCGTGATTCGCTAAACTCTTGCCCATGGCGAGACCAATACCTGTCGAAGAGCTCAAGGCCAACATCGGAAACGAGATCGCGGTCAGCCGGTGGATCGAGATCACACAGGATCGGATCGACGGCTTCGCGGACACGACCGAGGATCACCAGTGGATCCACATCGACCAAGAGCGCGCCAAGAAGGACTCGCCGTTCGGAACCACCATCGGCCATGGCTTTCTGAGCCTTTCGATGCTCTCGGCCATGATGATGGACACCGTGAAGGTCTCCGGGGACTTCTCTCACGGCATCAACTACGGCCTGAACCGGGTGCGCTTCCCGAATCCCGTGCCGGCAGGCGCTCGCATCCGTGGGCACGTGATTCCGCACTCCGTCGACGAGCACGAATGGGGCGTGCAGACGATCTGGCAGATCTTTGTCGAGCTGGAGGGATCGGAGAAGCCCTGCGTGGTCGCCGAATGGGTGACGCGCGCTTATCGCTAGCTGGTCATCTCTCCCAGTCGGTCGGCGGCTACGCTACCGCTTTCAGGTCGCGCCAGTTGGGACCCATCCTCACGTCTACGACCAGTGGGACGCAGAGGCTGGCGGCGATCTCCATTTCGCGCGTCACAAGGTCACGGACCTGATCCACCTCTGCTTCCGGCACCTCAAGAATGAGCTCGTCATGGAGCTGCAACAGCATACGCGCCCCTAGGTTGCCGTTTCGGAGGGCCGCGTCCGTCGCGATCATGGCCTTCTTGATGAGATCCGCGGCAGACCCCTGTATCGGCGAATTCACCGCGATTCGCTGTGCGAATCCACGGGCGGCGGGGTTCCTGCTTCCTAGGCCTGGCACAGGCCGCCTTCGGCCAAATATCGTCTCGCTGAAGCCGTTCTTCTTGGTGGTCTCGATCGTTTGCTTGATGAACTCGCGCACAGTGCTGTATCGCTCGAAGTACGAGTTGATGAACTTCTGTGCAGCACCTCGCGTAATGCCCAGCTCCTTGGCGAGCCCGAATGCGCTCTGTCCGTAGATGATGCCGAAGTTGACCGCTTTTGCTTGCTTGCGCATCTCGGCATCAACCAACGCTGCCGGCACCCCGAGCACCTCGGCCGCGGTCATCGTATGCACGTCCGCGCCGGTCCGAAAGGCCTCTTGGAGTCGCTCGTCGCCGCACAGGTGGGCGAGTACGCGCAGCTCGATCTGCGAGTAGTCCGCGGCTAGCAGGACGCACCCAGGATCCGCCTGAAACGCGCCTCTGATTTTCTGGCCGATCTCCGTCCGCGACGGAATGTTCTGCAGATTCGGGTCGGAGGACGATAGCCGACCCGTCGCAGAGCCCGTGGGGTTGAACGTCGTGCGGAGCCGACCGTCGGCATCCACTTGCTTGGGGAGGGTGTCCGTGTAGGTGCTCTTGATCTTCGTGTGCTTTCGCCAGGCGAGCACCTTCTCCACGATTGGATGATCCGCCGCCAGGCCCTCCAGCACGTTGGACGCCGTGGAAAAATTCTTGGACTTACCGCGTCTTGCAGGCGGTCGCAGTCCCAAGCGCTCGAACAGCACCTGGCCAAGCTGCTTTGGGGAGCCGATCTTGAATTCGCCTCCGGCGTGTTCGTAGATCTCGTCTCGGAGCGCGTCGATTCGCGTGGCTAGGTCGGAGGAGAGATCGACGAGGACTTGCGCATCGAGTCGAACCCCTGCATTCTCCATGCGCGCAAGAATTGGGATGAGCGGCAGATCGACCTCTCGGTACAGGTCTCGAACGCCTTGACTGTCCATCTGGCTGTGGAGTTCGTCGCGAAGCCGCCGAACCTGAACGGCCGCCTGGCCGGCGTTCGGTCGCCAGGCAGAGGCCAGACGGCGTTCCACGGTCTTCTCCAGCGTGTAGGTCGTCCGACTCGAGTCTGTAAGGAAGGACATCAGCATGGTGTCGTCCGCGGGAGGCCGGACATCAAGTCCCAGAGGCTGGAAGTGGTGGATCGCAGCCTTCCAGTCGTGGACCCACAAAGGCCGTTCAGTCTGCTCGAAGACGTGTCGGGTCGATTCCTCGAGAGCCGGAGGCAGCTCCCAAGCAACGCCATCTTCGGCGCAGAGCCCTACACGAGCGGCTCCTTCGCCATTGCCACGATCGAGCAGGGCAATGGCAATGGGAGCGGTGGATTCGCGCACCCAGTCCCCGACCTGTTCGTCCGTCTCGAAAGATCGGACCTCGACGGCAGCGGGGGTGTCGATGGTGTCCCGCTCCAACCTTGCCGCCAGCGACTTGAACTCGAGCTTCCGGTATATCTCGATCAGGGCTTTGTGGTCGGCGCTGGACCATCGCAGCGATTCCAAGGTGGGACGCAGCGTACCCGAGGTGCTGAGCGTGGCCAGCGATTTGCTCAGGCGGATTTGGTCCGCGTTGTTCTGCAGGCTCTCCCGGTAGGTCTTGCGCTTCACATCGTCCGCGTGGCGGATGATCTCCTCGATGTCGCCGTACTGCGCGATGAGGCCCTTGGCCCCCTTCTCGCCAATGCCCGGAGCTCCTGGTATGTTGTCGACTGGGTCACCGCGAAGAGCAAGAAAGTCGGCCACACGCTCTGGGGCAACGCCCAGGAACTCTCGCACCCCATCGGAGTCGTAGAGCTTCGCCTTGGTGGGGTTGAACAGGAACACCCCGGGCCTGACTGTCTGCATGAGGTCCTTGTCGCTAGACACGATCCAGACATCCTGATTGCCGTCCGCCGAGAGGAGTTCGGTGAGAAGGGCTATCGTGTCGTCGGCTTCGAACCCGTCTTCGTCAAGCACCTGAATGTTCCATGCCTTGAGCAGGTCCAGGATTATCGGGAACTGCGTCTCCAGATCCTCGGGCGTCTCAGCTCGGTTCGCCTTGTACCTGGGATAGAGAGTGTCGCGAAACGTCGGGCCCTCGCCCTCCCAAACGGCGGCCACGTAGTCCGGACTGTGTTCGTCCAGCAGTCTCTTCAGCATGTTGTTGAAGATGTAGACAGCCTCGGTCGGCTGTCCGTCGCTCGTCTGCATGCTCTGGCCGCTGCGGGCCCGGCCGTAGAACGCCCGGAATATCAGAGCGAACGTATCCAGCAGCAGTAGCTTGCGGCGCGGGGATGTCATATGCGTTGGCGGAGCATGTACGTCGCCGCGTAGGCGCACCAACCGAGCTTGTGTGGCTCTCGAGCCTCTGCGCGGGAAACGGGCATTTCAGAGTAGCCCAGGGCGATCAGCCTGAAGGCTCCGGAGCGGTTCAGACCACAGACCCTGGCGAGCCGAGCGCTCGGCAGATGTGGGCGGACGAACCACCAGGCGACCAGCAGAAGAGCGGGGCGCCCCCGCCCAACGTCAATGCAATACTAAGAACTAAGTCTGGGTGGGCCACGTGATCACACCGACGGAAAAAATCTGGCACAACGGTCGGTTTGTGGACTGGAACGACGCCAAGGTCCACGTCCTTACCCACGCCCTCCACTACGGCACAAGCGTATTCGAAGGAATTCGTTGCTACGAGACCACACACGGTCCAGCAGCGTTCCGCCTGCCCGAGCACGTGCGGCGGATGTTCGACTCCGCGAAGATCTACCGCATGGAGAATCTTGGGTTTACGCAGGGGGAGTTCATCGAGGCCTGCAAGGAAACCGTCACCGTCAACGGCCTGTCTTCCTGCTACATCCGGCCCGTCGTCCTCCGTGGATACGGCGACGTGGGTGTCCGCTCCCTCGACAACCCGATTGAGTGCTACATCGCATGCTGGGAGTGGGGTCGGTACCTGGGGTCGGAGGCTCTCGAGCAGGGCGTGGACGTAGGCGTGTCATCGTGGACCCGCATCGCGCCAAACACGCTGCCGGCGATCGCCAAGGTGGCGGCGAACTACATGAACTCCCAGCTCATCCTCATGGAGGCGAACCTGCACGGTTACACCGAGGGCATTGCCTTGGACTCGGCAGGCTACGTGTCCGAAGGAAGCGGGGAGAACATTTTCCTGATCCGCGACGAGGTCATCTACACTCCACCTCTTGGCACTTCTGTGCTTCCGGGCATCACCAGGGACTCCGTGATTCAGCTGGCGACCGGACTCGGCTACGAGTTGCGTGAGCAGGTGATTCCGCGCGAGTGGCTCTACATTGCGGACGAACTGTTCTTCACTGGTACCGCAGCCGAGGTCACACCGATTCGGTCCGTGGACAGGATCAGCGTTGGTTCCGGTGGCAGGGGTCCGATCACGGGACACATCCAGTCGGAATTCCTGTCGATCACCGACGGTACCGCTGTGGACCGGTTTGGCTGGCTGAGCCAGCTCGATGTCCGGAGCACGGCTGCGGTCTAGCGGGTTCGGGACATCGGCTTGCCGAAGGATCCGTCCGAGTGGTCGCCATCCGCGCCCGTCTCGGATCTCGGCGCCCCTCGGCGCCACTACCCGATTCCGGCTCCACCGGACGGGCTAGTCGGACCCGAGAATCCTACGAATCTTCCCGGCGCTGTACCTGTGGGGCACGTAGTAGTGCGGCCACGCAAGCCCCGGCTGTGGCTGCATGTAGGGCTGTTCCTAGCGACCGTCGTCACGACGACACTCGTTCAGTCGTGGTCGTACTCGCTATGCCTGATGGCGATCCTGACGGCGCACGAATTCGGCCACTACCTCGCGGCTCGGTACTACCGAGTCCCGGCATCGTTGCCGTACTTCATACCCGCACCAACCCTTGCGGGAACGATGGGTGCGGTCATCCGCATGTCAGGCTACGTACCGAACAGGAGAGCCCTGTTCGACATAGCCGCAGCTGGTCCGCTGGCGGGCGTGGTCCTTGCTGTGCCCATCAGCTTTGTTGGGCTGATGCTCTCCGAGCAGATGCCGCTCACGGAAGCGGGTTCGTACCTGATCCTTGGGGATCCGCTGCTCTTCCAGTTCTTCCAGTACCTGATCTACGGCTCTAGCGGCGACGACGTGATGCTCCTGCTTCATCCGGTTGGGCTGGCGGGGTGGTTCGGACTGCTCGTCACGGCTCTCAACCTGTTCCCGATCGGCCAGCTGGACGGGGGCCACATCTCCTACGCCGTCTTTGGCAGATGGAGCCACTGGATTGGCTGGACCGTGTTTGGTGCCCTCGCCATCCTCTGCCTGCTCTACAGCGTCGGGTACGCGCTGTTCCTGATTCTGCTGCTGCTTCTAATGCGGCTGCGCCACCAGCCGACGGCCAACGACACCATTCCGCTCGGGCGGACAAGGCGATGGCTAGCGTGGCTAATGCTCGGCGTGTTCGTAGTCTGCTTTACGCCAACGCCGCTGAGCTTGGAGCCCGCTGGAGAGCAGGTTTCGCCGGCCGACACCGACGTAGCTGGATCGCTAGACCGCGAGCACGGCCTTGCCCAGGACCTTGCGGTTCGCGAGATCGCGGATCCCGCGTGGCGCCTCGGCCAAGGAGTATCGTGCTCCTACGGGCGGATCGATCTTCCCGGCCTCGTATAGGGCGACCAGCTGCTGGTGCAGCGACTCCATGTAGCCCGGGTTCTCGTCGCAGTGCCTTCCCCAGAAGACGCCGACGAGGGACATGTTCTTCAGGAGGGCCCTGTTCGCCGCAAGCGACGGGATCCGGCCGCTCGCAAACCCGATGACGAGCAGGCGCCCTTCCGGGGCGATGACCTTGCTTGAGAGGTCGAACACGTCTCCGCCGACCGGGTCGTAGATCACGTCCGCGCCGAACCTCCCGCAGATCTCCTTGACCGCGTCCACCCAGGACGCGTCACGGTAGCTGAACGCATGGTCAGCACCATTCTGCTTGCAGAACCCGAGCTTCTCGGGGCTGCCTGCCGTTGCGATGATCCTGGCGCCCATGGCCTTGCCGAGCTGGATGGCGGCGGTGCCGACGCCGCTCGCGCCGGCATGCACTAGCAGCCATTCGCCCTCCTGCAGCCTGCCTCTGTGGCCGAGCGCGAACAGCGACGTCTGGTACACCACCGGCATCGCCGCCGCCTGCTCGAACGACATGCTGTCCGGGATCGGATAAGCCCGGTCCGCAGGGACCAAGCTCGCTTCGGCGAATCCGCCGCCGCGGGGCAGGGAAAGCACTCGTTGGCCGACCCGGTCCTCGCTAACGCCCTCACCGACGGCCGCTACGGTTCCGGAGACCTCTGCGCCGATCGTGAACGGGAACTGGGGTCGCGACTGATACTTGCCCTGGCACTGGAGCAGGTCAAAAAAGTTCAGTCCGCACGCACGGTTACGGATCAGCAGCTGACCTGGTCCGGGCGACGGTTCGTCGACCTCGTTCCACTCCATCTCCTCCGGCTCGCCGTAGTGCGTGACCTGCCAGATCTTCATTCGGGCTAGCGTAGCAAAGGGCTTTTGGCGCCCCCTGCATCCCTACTTGCTGGATATGATCTCGTCGATCAGGCCGTATTCCTTGGCTTGGTAAGACTCGAGGATGAAGTCGCGTTCGACATCTCGCTCGATCTTCTCGACATCCTGTCCGGTGTGGTTAGAGAGCAGCTGATTCAGGTTGCGGCGGATGCGTAGGATTTCTCGGGCGTGGATGTCGATGTCCGTTGCCTGGCCACCGAGGCCCGAAATATGGGGCTGGTGCAGAAGGAAACGCGAGTTAGGCAGGCCATAGCGCTTGCCTGGGGCCCCCGCCGACATCAGCACTGCGGCCATTGACGCTGCCTGGCCGATGCAGACAGTCGTGATGTCGGGCTTGACGAACTGCATGGTGTCGTAGATCGCCATGCCAGCTGTGATTGAACCGCCCGGAGAGTTGATGTAGAGCCAAATGTCTCGCTCGGGGTTCTCCGCCTCGAGGAACAGCAGCTGTGCGGTGACGAGGTTTGCCACGGCATCGTCGATGGGAAATCCCATGAAGATGATGTTGTCCTTCAAAAGCCGGGAGAAGATGTCGTAAGCGCGTTCACCACGACTGGACTGCTCGACCACCATGGGCACGAGGTTGGCTTGTGGTTGGACTGTGTACTCCATGGCGCCTTCTTGCACGACGGTTGCGCGCTTACTCCGCCGAAGGGCTGGGAGCCTCGTCGCTGGCGCCAATCTCCGACTCGGATTCTGCCAGCGTCGACACCTCAGCTTCGCTCAACACGTAGTCCAGTGCCTGCTCGCGAGTTCTCCGAATGACGAAGCTGTTGACGGCAAGATCGACATTCTCGCGGCTCAGTTCGAGGACCTCGGAGCGCCCTTCGTTACCGGAGGCCAGTTGGATGAACCGCTGCGCAAAGGCGGAAATCTCGTCCTCCGAAACGACGATGGACTCGACCAAGGCAATTCTGTCAACCACCTGCATTGCGCGGATTTGGGCCTCCAACGAAGTACGCAGCGCCTGCAGGTACTCCTCTCCGTTCGGACCGACAGGAGGATTGTTCGCGAGCTCCTGCTGTAGCTCGCGCTCCATGTAGGCCTTCGGCAGAACCATTTCGTGAGTCTCCGCCAACCGGCGCTGCAGAGCGAGGTGCGCCGCATTGGTCCACCCCTCCTGAATGCGCCGCGCGGCGATCTGCCGAATTTCGTGACGTAGCTGGTCGAGACTGTCGAACTGTTCGCCTGCATCCCTCGCGAACTCGTCGTCAAGCTCCGGCAGTTCGCGCTCTTGAACGGCCAGAAGCTCGACCCCAGGGTTCGGACGGGCTTCGGAGGCCATGAAATCGAAGCGATCGCCTGGCTGACGGCCCCTAAGGGCCTCCGAGAGTTCGGGAGGATAGGACTCGTCTCCGACGCGCATCTGGACCTCTTGGGACCGGCCCTCGGCCTCCACGAACTTGAGGAGCACGTGGTCTCCGTCCGCTACAGGCCTCGGGTCAAGGTTTCGGTAGGATGCGTGCGACTCGCGCAGCTCCTCGATCATGCGATCCGCGGCTTCGTCGATGTCGACCTTCGCCGGCAGCTCGATCTCGAGGCCGCGGTACTCGCCGAGCTCGAAGTCCCCAAACACCTCGAACGAGACGTCAATCTCGTACGGTTCGCCTTCCTCAAACCGAACCCGATCGACCCTCGGCGGACCAGCGATCCTCAGGTCCCGCTCCCGCAAATAGTCGTGAGCCAGGATCGGAGCGATCTGCTCCTGGAGCATCTGCTGGATCTCCAGGGTGAACGTCTTGCAGATCACGAAGTAAGGCGCGGTTCCGCCTCGGAAGCCCGGCACCTTGATGCCAGTCAGGTACTTCTCTACGTATCCCCGCCGGTACTGCTCGATGACATCCCAGGGGATAGTGATCGTCTGCGAGCGTACGCACTCATCACTCGTGTCCAAGTGACAACCTCTTCAAAGCCTGTGAAGGCCGGCTATGGGAGACCCGAAATCCCAGTCTAGCGCAGCCGTTCATCCCCAATCCATGTCCCCCACGTACACTCGTGGGAATGCCCAAGCGCCCCAGACTGGGCCAGCACTTCCTGCACGACGAGGCGATCCTGCATCGCATTGCCGAAGCCGCCGTGGAGCCAGGTGAAGGCGTGGTCGAGATCGGCCCGGGCAAGGGGGCGCTGACGCGGCATCTGCTCGACCGGGCCGCCCGCGTGTCGGCCGTCGAGATCGACAGTGCTTTGGCCGCAGAGCTCGCGGAAAGGTGCGGAAACCCGGATCACCTCGATGTCCTCGAAGAAGACGTACTGCAGTTCGAGCTCCCATTGATACCTTCACAACATGCTTCTATGCAGTGGTTTGTCACTGGCAATCTACCGTATTACATTACTTCTCCGATCCTGCGCTCCGTGTTCGCAGCACATCGATTCTTCCGGTCCGTGACAGTTTTGGTCCAAGCCGAAGTCGCAGCAAGAATCGCAGCTCGGAAGGGCGAGCGGGACTACGGATTCCTGAGCTGCCTTTGCCAGCTCTACGGCAGGCCACGGAGGCTATTCACCGTGCCTCCGGCCGCGTTCCACCCGGCGCCGCGGGTCCAGTCGGCACTGGTGCAGATCGCACTCAATCCGGAGCCGCCGGAAGAGGGACTGGAGGCATTCCTCGAGGCGTGCTACCGGTCTCCGCGCAAGACGCTGCGGAACAATCTGGCGCACATATATCCACGCAGCGCACTGTCAGACGATCCGGCCGGAAGCCTCAGGGCGCAGCAGCTCGACATTGACGCGGTCGCCTCGATGCATCGAAGGCTGAACTCTGGGCGCTGAGCCCCATTTGGGGATTGCCAAAGGGCGATCTTGTGCTTCAATGAGTCCACGGAGCAAGCGCATAGGCATGGTCGCTCTAGTTGGACGTATGGCGCTGTTCGCGGTCGTGGTGTCTGCGGGCGCCTCTGGACAGCTTGTCGATCGCACCAAGGACCGGGCACTGCCGGATTCCGCCAACCTGCAGCTGAGCCTCGAGAGGCGGGGCGACATTCTCATGGCCCGCAAGATGTACCGGGAGGCGGGCGAAGTCTACAAGCAGGCGATCCAAGCCGATCCGGGGTCAGCAAAGCTCTTTAACAAGCTCGGCATCTCGTACCACCAGCTGATGCTGCTCGGCAACGCGCGACGAGAGTACGAGCGAGCGTGGAAGCTCGACAAGACCTACGGCCAAGCGCTGAACAACCTTGGCACGGTGCACCACGCCCAAGGCAACTACAAGCGCGCCAGCCGAACGTACAAGAGGGCACTGCAGATCACACCCTACTCCGCATCCGTATACAGCAATCTCGGCACCTCTCTCTTCGCAAGGCGGCGCTACAAGGATGCCACCAAGGCATACCTGCGGGCCCTGGAGCTCGATCCCGAGGTTTTCGAGTCACGCGGCTCCGTGGGCACACTCCTGCAGGAGCGTTCGGTCGGGGACCGCGGCAAGTACTACTACTTCATGGCCAAGGCCTACGCCGCGGTGGAGCAGCCCGACCGCGCCGTGTTGTACATCCGCAAGGCGCTTGAGGAAGGCTACGGCAGCCGCCGGAGGATCGCCAACGACAGCGCGTTCGCCAGCCTCCACGAATACCCACCGTTCCAGCGCATCGCGTTCCCCGAGACCATCGCGCAGGCCAGGCCTGCAGCACCGACACCCTAGTGCCAGCTTCCAGCGTCGGTGGACGTTGACACCGTGACGGGCAGCAATTCGGTGTTATGTACTGGCGGCAGGCGTAAACCCAATCCCCAAGATTCCTCAGGGGTTTGGAAGCTCCTTAGCACCCAATGAGCGTTTCGTCGGGCCCTCCAGCATCTCCGCGCGGCGAGGTGCGCTGTGCCTAGGCACTCTGACGGCTCGGCGAGCCCCGACAGCTTCAGGGGATGGGGATGGAAGTGGGTCTATGCGGCCGTCCTCACTCATCTCGCGATCTGGATCGCGGCTCTCTGGGTGCTGACGCGGACGTTCGGGCGTAGCGCATGAGTTGGGTCGACTGGCTGGTTCTGGCGCTGTCCTTCTTAGGGATCATCGCCTATGGCCTGAGACGCACTGGGAAGAGTCAAACCGTCAACGAGTACGTCATCGCCGGCCGACAGATGCGCTGGTGGGTGATCGGCCTCTCGATCATGGCCACGCAGGCCAGCGCCATCACCTTCATCGGGACCACCAGTCAGGGATACGCCGATGGCCTGCGCTTCGTGCAGTTCTACTTCGGCCTGCCGATAGCCATGGTGCTGATCGCGGCCTTTGCGGCCCCCGCATTCCACCGCACAGGAGTCCGAACCGCCTACGAGTACCTCGAGAAGCGCTTTGACGCCAAGACGCGCATTTTCGCGAGCTGGGTCTTTCTGATTCAGCGCGGCCTAGGAGTCGGCCTGGCGCTCTACGCCCCAGCGGTTGCGCTGTCAGTGATTCTGGGAGTTCCGGAGTGGGCGACGATTCTGGGAAGCGTTGCGTTCGTCGGTGCCTACACGCTGCTCGGCGGCATTCGAGCGGTGATGCGGGCCGACGCACTGCAGATGTCCATCATGTTGGTGGGCATCCTGGCTGCCTTCCTGTGCGCCGTCTTCGGCTTGCCCGATCGGCTCTCGATTCGCGGGGCGATAGATCTCGCGGGTGCTGCAGGCAAGCTCAACGCCGTGGAGACCGGCTTCGACTGGAACAGCCGCTACACGCTTTGGTCCGGCTTGATCGGTGGTACGTTCCTTGCGCTGTCCTATTTCGGCACGGACCAGTCGCAGGTTCAGCGATACCTCACCGCCAAGTCACTGATGCACAGCCGCGTCAGCCTGCTCTTCAACGGCATGGTGAAGGTTCCGCTTCAGTTCTTCATCCTGCTGACGGGTGTGATGGTGTTCGCGTACTTCGTATACCAGCCCCCGCCGATGCTGTTCGATCCCAGCGCTCGGCAGATCCTCGAGCGCCAGGAGCCAGCTGAGGTCGCGGAGATCGAGAGCCGCTACTCCCAGGCCTTTGAAGAGCGACGCGTGGCAGCGGATCGATATCTCGCTTCCAAGGGTTCGGTCGAGGAGGCCGCCTTTGCGAGCGCGAACGAGCGCCTGAACTCGGTGCGCGGAGAGGCGATCCGTCTCGCCGAGAAGGGCGGGGAAGTCGGCTCGTACAGCGACACCAACTACATCTTCCTTGGGTTCGTGCTCAACCATATGCCGATCGGGTTGATTGGCCTGATCATGGCGGGTGTGTTTGCGGCCGCGATGTCCTCTGTGTCCTCCGAGCTCAACTCGCTTGCCACCGCCACGGTCGTGGACCACTACACGCGCTATATACGCCCGGACGCCAGCGAGTCATCCACCCGCAAGGCGCTTCGAGGGGCGACGCTCGGGTGGGCAGTCTATGCTGCCCTGTTCGCCAGCTACGGCAACAGGCTTGGCTCGCTGATTGAGGCGGTGAACTTCGTCGGCTCGCTGTTCTACGGCCCCATGCTTGGCGTGTTCGTGCTGGCGTTTCTCGTCCGCCGTGCGAACGGTACTGGAGCTTTCTGGGGAACCGCCCTAGGACTGCTCACGGTTTGGGGCAGCAAGATTGTCTTTCCCGAACTGGCGTTCCTGTGGCTCAATCCGCTCGGATGCATCGTGACCGTCGTTGCCGGACTGTCGCTATCGGTTCCGGGACGAGCACAAGCGGACGCGTAGACCCAGCCCTCCCCGTGGGCCTGCCTGCTCGCCTCCTTGGCACCCTAATGCACACGTTTCGCGAATTGAGCCTTCTAGGTTGACAATGACAGTTCCAGCCGGAGCCGCTCCCCTCTTCAGCGCTGGCCGCGAGCCACGCGGTGTCCCAGCTGTGCTTGGAACTCCCGGCCTGAGACGCAGCCCCGCCGCCAGTCCGCCGACTTCCCTCCCCGAACGTCCCATCCTGTCTTGTATTTCCACTCCACCTCATCAGACTGCTAGGATGGCGAGTCCAGCGGACCGATCCGCTTGCGGGAACGGATCCGGAACAGAGGCGAGTGCGGGGGAGGTCCGTGCCAGAGAGTCTGAACGCTGCGGCCGGGCACGTCGGGCTGCACAACGAGCGGGAGTTCTACAGCGACCACTACCTGGCGGAGCTGCTGGGGAGCGACCTGCGGCCGGTGGTGGCGCGGTGGCGCGCCGCGGCCGCGGCGGGCGAGGAGCGGTCGGACGCGCCGGACGTCCGGCTGGGTGCCCTGGCCGGGGAGCACCGGCGCATCCGGGAGGCGTTCCGGCGGGCGGGCGACGACGGGGAGGCGGTGCGGATCCAGCGGCGCTGGTTCCGCCTGCAGCTGGAGGCGCTGGGCCACCGCTGGGCGCCGGCCGCGCACCCGCTCGAGACCGGGGAGGAGATTCCGGTGCTGGGCGAGGCGGAGGGGGTGGGCGGACGCCTGCTGGCGCTGGGCGCGTACGCGCCCGACGCCGACGGCGACGATCCGCTCGAGCTGCGGCCCCACGCGGCGCAGTTCGCCGGGGAGGCGCCGCCGTCGCCGGATGTCCTGGGCGAGACCTGGGACACGATCCTCACGCGGCGGGTGTTCGGCGCCGAGCGCCCGCCGCGCTGGGCGCTGCTGCTGTCGATCGACCAGACGCTGCTGCTGGAGCGCGGCAAGTGGGCCCAGCGGCGCCTGCTGCGCTTCGACTGGAGGCGCATCCTGGACCGTCGCGAGGGGCCCACGCTGCGGGCCGCGGCGGCCCTGCTGCACCGCGAGTCGGCGCTGCCGGGGTCGGGGGCGGCCCTGCTGGACGCGCTCGACGAGCGCAGCCACCGGCACGCGTTCGGGGTCTCGGGCGAGCTCCGGCACGCGCTGCGCGAGGCCGTCGAGCTGCTGGGCGACGAGGCGCTGCGCTCGCTGCGGAGCGAGGCGCCGGGGGCGGAGGCCGGGGGCGGCGACCTGGCGGAGCGGCTGGGGACGGAGTGCCTGCGCTACCTGTACCGGCTGCTGTTCCTGTTCTGCAGCGAGGCGCGGCCGGAGCTGGGCTACGCGCCGGTGGACGCGGAGGCCTACCGCAGAGGGTACGGCCTCGAGCGGCTGCGGGACCTGGAGATGGCGCGTCTGGAGACGGCCCGGGACCGGGACGGCCAGCACATCCGGCGCAGCCTGGACCGCCTCTTCCAGCTCGTGCGGGAGGGCTTCGAGCCGGCGCCGGGGGGGCAGCGGCGGCTGACGTTCGAGGAGCGGACGCTGCACGGCACGTTCCGCATGGAGCCGCTCGACAGCCGGCTGTTCGACCCCGCCAGGACGCCGCTGCTGGAGCGCGCCCGGCTGCGCGACGAGGTCATGCAGCGGGTCCTGCGCCTGCTCTCGCTGACCCGGCCGGCGCAGGGACGGCGCCGGCGGGGGCGCATCTCGTACGGTCAGCTGGGCATCGGCCACCTCGGCGGGGTGTACGAGGCCCTGCTGTCGTTCCGGGGCTCCATCGCCCGGGAGGACCTGTACGAGGTGCAGGTCCCCGGGAGCGTGCGGGACGAGCTGGAGCCGGCCTGGTTCGTGACGGCGGAGGCCCTCGCGCAGTACACGGAGGAGGAGCGGGTCCACGTCCGGGACGAGCGGGGGCGCAGGCGGCTGCTGCGCCACCCGCAGGGCCGGTTCCTGTTCCGGAGGACGGGGCGCGAGCGCGAGCGGACGGCGAGCTTCTACACGCCGGAGCCGCTGACGCGGGCGGTGGTGCGGCAGGCCCTGGAGGAGCGCATCGACGCGGGCATGCCGGCCGCGCGGATCCTGCAGCTGCGGGTGTGCGAGCCGGCGATGGGGTCGGCGGCGTTCCTGAACGAGGCCGTCAACCAGCTGGCGGAGCGCTACCTGGAGCGTCGCCAGCGGGAGCTGGGGCGGCGCATTCCGCCCCGGGAGCGCGCCGAGGAGCTGCAGCGCGCGCGGCACCACATCGCCGACCGGAACGTGTTCGGGGTCGACCTGAACCCGGTGGCGGTGGAGCTGGCCGAGGTGTCGCTGTGGCTGAACTGCCTCGTGCAGGACGGGCACGTGCCGTGGTTCGGGTACCAGCTCTTCGCCGGCAACTCGCTGGTGGGCGCGCGGCGGCGGACGTACCCGCGGGCGGAGATCGCCGCCGGGCGGCGAGGGGGCGCGCGCTGGTTCGGGCGGGAGCCCGACGCGGTCGGCCGGGGGCCGGCGGCGGCCTGTCCGGCGGGGGCGGTCTACCACTTCCTGCTGCCGGACCCGGGCATGAGCCGCTACGGCGACCGCTTCGTGCGGCAGCTCGCGCCGCAGCCGATGGCGGCGCTGCGGGCATGGCGGAAGGCGTTCTGCCGGCCGTTCGGGGCGGCCGACGCGGACGAGCTGGAGCGCCTCTCGCAGGCGGCCGACAGGCTGTGGGGGCTGCACGCCGAGCAGCTGGCGCAGGACCGCGCGGCGACCGAGGACGCGACCGCGGTCTGGGGGGCCGCGCATGCGGAGCGACGGACGGCCAACGGGTGGAAGGAGACGATCCGCGGCCAGGGCGTGTTCGGCACGCGGGCGCGGACGGCGAGCCCCTACCGGCGGCTCAAGCTGGTCCTGGACTACTGGTGCGCGCTGTGGTTCTGGCCGATCGAGGCGAAGGTCGGTCCGCCGAGCCGGGAGGAGTTCCTGACCGAGGCGAGCATCGTCCTGACGGGCGACGTGCGGGACGCGGCCGACGGGCCGGGGCAGGCGGCGCTGCAGTTCGGGGAGGAGTACGCGGCGCACGCGGCGGGCATGGCGCGGCGCATCCTCGACGAGACGGGGCTGCTGGACCTGGAGCGGCTGTGCGAGCTATTCCCCCGGCTGGGGTTCGTGGACGCGCTGGCGGAGCGCATGCGGTTCCTGCACTGGGACCTGGCGTTCGCGGACGTCTTCTACGGAACGGGGCCGGACGGGGAGCCCTCCACGGGCTTCGACCTGGTGCTGGGCAACCCGCCCTGGATCAAGCTCTCCTGGGACGAGGCCGGCGTGATCGGGGACTTCGAGCCGACCGTGGTCGTGCGCCGGCGCAGGGCCGCGGCGCTGCGCCGGGAGCGGCCGGGGCTGCTCGCCCGCAGCCCCGGCCTGCGGGCGGCCTACCTGGACGAGTACGCCGCGACGGAGGCGACCAAGGCCTACCTGGGGGCGCCCCAGAACTACACTCTGCTCCAAGGCATGCAGGCGAACTCGTACAAGTGCTTCCTGCCGCAGGCCTGGAGCGTCCTCGGCGAGGGCGGCGTGGCCGGCCTGCTGCATCCCGAGGGCCTGTTCGACGACCCCAGGGGCGGGGCGCTGCGCGCCGCGGTCTACGCCCGCCTGCGGGCCCACTTCCAGTTCCAGAACGCGCGCAAGCTCTTTGCGGACGTCCATCACCGCACCCGGTTCAGCGTGAACGTCTACGGGCCCGAGCGCGGGCGTCCGGGATTCGTGCACATGGCCAACCTCTTCGCCGCGGAGACCATCGAGGCGTCGTTGGAGCACCCGGGCACCGGTCCGGTGCCGGGCATCAAGCGCGTCGGCGGGGGCTGGGAGACGGACGGCCACGCAGGGCGGATGGTGCGGGTCGGCCCGCGGGAGCTGGAGACGTTCGCCGCGGCGCTGGACCCCGCGGGGACGCCCGCCGGGCGGGCCAGGCTGCCGGCGGTGCACTCGACGGAGCTGATGTCTGTGCTGCGGAAGTTCGCCGGCCAGCCGCGGCGCCTGCGCGACCTGGCGGGCCAGTTCGCATGCGGAGCCATCTGGCACGAGACCAACGCCCAGCGGGACGGCACGATCCGCCGGGAGACGCGCTTCCCGCGCGAGCCCCGCGAGTGGATCCTGTCGGGCCCGCACCTCTTCGTCGGCAACCCGCTCGGCAAGACCCCCCGCCGCGCCTGTCGGTCCAACAGCGACTACGACTGCATCGACCTGACGGCGATCCCGGACGACTACCTGCCGCGCACGAACTACGTCCCGGCGTGCGGCCGCGACGAGTACGCGCGGCGGATTCCGTCGGTGCCGTGGGCCGCGGACGCTCCCGACGGCCCAAGCCGGAGGGTGACGGGCCACTACAGCATGGTGAACAGGGCAATGGTGGGTCCGGCGAGCGAGCGAACGCTGATTGCGGCGATCGTGCCCACGGGGGCTGCCTACATCCACACGGTTGTCGGCACGAGCCAGCGGGATCTGCGGGATCTGCTCGACTTCCAGGGCATCTGCCAGGCGCTGCCGATGGATGGCTTCGTCAAGATGACCGGGGCAACCGACATAACTCCGGTCCGGCTGCGGCAGCTGCCCCTCTGCAGGCTTGGACCCCGTCCTCGACGGTCCCTGCAGGCGCGCGTGCTCGGCCTGCACTGCCTCACGAGCCACTACCGGACGCTCTGGGAGAGCTGCTGGGACGACGCGCACGCCGCCGACGGCTGGACCCGTTCCGATGCACGCCTGAACGCGGGTCGCTGGGGCGGGCTGGAGAGAGCGTGGAGCCGCGACTCCGCGCTGCGGACGGACTTCGAGCGACGCCAGGCGCTGGTGGAGGTGGACGTGCTGGTGGCGATGGCGCTCGGGCTCACCCTCGACGAGCTGCTGGTCCTCTACAGAGTGCAGTTCCCGGTCCTGCGCGAGTACGAGGCGGACACGTGGTACGACCAGGATGGCCGGATCGTCTTCACCACCTCGCAGGGACTCTCCGGCACGGGCCTTCCCCGGAGGGCGAGGAGAGGGGATTCCAACTATGCACTGGTGCAGCCGGGCCGGAGCGAGACCGGACTCGCGCTCGGCTGGGAGGACGTCCAGGGGCTCACGGACGGAACCGTCTTCCGGACCGTCGAGGACGACACGCTGCCGCAGGGGCGGAGGGAGCGCACGATCGCGTACCGCGCGCCCTTCGTCCGGTGCGACCGGGAGGAGGAGTATCGGGCTGCCTGGGACGAGTTCTCGCACCGGTTCAGGTAGTCGAGTCACCTCGGGTGTGGACTGGACCTGGTCAGCCGGATGGGTGTGGACTGGCCCGCACACTTCACCGGAGGGGCCGCAGGGGAGCTGGGATTCGGGAGACGGCGGGACAGGCTGCCCGGGCTGCGCGCGCAGCCCGGGCAGCCTGTCCCGCCGTCCGTCACCAGCACGGCGTCGGACGCCAGCAGCGGCTCCAGCACCGCCTGCAGGTTCGCCTGGCTGGCCGTCTCCAGCACCGCGCCCGCCGTCCCGCCCCCGCGGGCCTTGGCCACCAGTGCCGGCGCGGCGTGCGGTCCAGGTTCCGCTCCCCCTTGCGGCTGTGCCGGAAGCACGTCTCGTCGGCCTCCACCAGTCCGGCCAGCGGCCCGCCCGGCTCTCCCGCCTGCGTCCCGCAGCGGCCGGCCGCCTCGCAGACCACCAGCGCCCGCCCGTAGGCCCGCCAGCGGCGTCCCGGTCAGCGCGTTGACCGTCCGCCAGCAGGCCTTGCAGGCGTAGCGGCGCAGAGCGGGCAGCGCCGTCTCTCGTCGATGCGCAGCTCGATCGCGGCCAGGGCGGCCGCTTCGTCCCCCTGCTCCTGGGCGACCTGCTGCAGCCGCTCCCGCTGGGCCGTCGTCAGCTGCTCCACCCCGGCCATCCAGCGCTGGAACTCCTCGTTGGTCATGGGCTCCAAGTCCCTCATTCAAAATTAAATTAATTAGATCATATAACAATCAATACACACATATTTTACGAATTTAGCCTTGTCGTCGACCACTTGAACGACTGGAATGAGGCCCTTGGCCGTCATCCGCAGACCAAGACGCCGCATCGGTCGCGACTGGCGCGGAGGTCGACGATCTTCACACGTGCCTACACGACGGCACCGGGGTGCAACTCGTCGCGAGCGACACTCATCCCATCGCATCGTGCTCCATGGGGATCTACCGCGATTCGCGGATAACGGAGTGATTTCGGGCACCTCCGTTCGGAGGCGCCGGACACGGCCGTTGACACCGCCGGAGTACCTGGTTCAAGGCATCCGTACGCTCATCGATGTTGGCTGGCGGGCGAGCCGTGGTAGGCCTGATTCGGTAACCTAAGGGCATGCGTACTTGGCTCAAGGCCACAGTCGGCCTATTCGCGCTCACCTTCGTCGCGGCTGCGGAACCCGCTGCTTCGAATCCCAAGCCCGTCAACTGGGAGGACCTGCCCGCCCCGTTTGCGACGCCGGCTGCACGCAATCGCCCGAACGTCATTCCAGCGCCCTCCGGAGCGAAGCTCTCGGTTCCGGAAGGTTTCAAGGTCGAGGAGTACCTAACGGGGGACTTCGTTCGGCCGCGCTACATGGTGCTCGGGCCCAGCGACGAGCTGGTGTTCTCGGACTCCGGTGCGAGGAACGAGGCGAACGGCGTCGTGTACGTCTACCACGACGAGAAGCTCAAGAAGCTGATCGAGAACCTCGACCGGCCCTTCGGCATCGCCTTTCACGACAAGTGGATCTACGTCGCGGAGCCCACCTCGGTGAAGCGCTACGTCTACGATGCCGCAGCCATGACCGCAGGCCCCGGAGAGGAAATCGTCTCCTTTGGAGGCATGGGCCGGGGTCACTGGACGCGGTCGCTACTTTTCGACAAGGACCACGTCAAGCTCTATGTGACGGTCGGGTCGGAGTCCAATAACGATCTGAACGAGCCTGCGATGCGCGCCGCCTTGCACCGGTTCAACCCGGACGGCTCAGGTCACGAAACATTCGCAACCGGACTCCGCAACATCATCGGACTGCAGTGGTATCCGGGATCGAATGACATTTGGGCCGCAGTGCAGGAGCGGGACAACCTCGGTGACGACCTGGTGAACGACTTCCTCGCGCATGTTGAGGAAGGGCAGTTCTACGGCTGGCCGTATGCCTACAACGGGCCGCACGAGGATCCGGCGCATAAGGACGTGGCCCCGGACAAGGTGAGCGGCACGCTCTATCCGGATGTCCTTCTGGGCTCCCACGTTGCCGTGCTTGACATGCGCTTCTACACAGGCACGCAGTTCCCCGAGAAGTATCGGAACGGCTTGTTCATGGCATTCCACGGTTCTTGGAACCGCGCCACGCGCGTCGGCTACAGCGTCACGTTCATTCCTTTTAAGGACGGCCGTCCTCAGTCGGGCCCGCAGGACTTCCTGACGGGCTGGATGCTCGGGCCGGACAAGGAGGAAGTGTGGGGACGCCCAGTCGGCATCATGCTGCTGCGGGACGGATCGATGCTCGTCAGCGACGACGGCGGCCGCAAGATCTGGCGCGTGAGCTACGGCGAGTAGCCCCTCGCAATCAGCCTAGGCACCGTACCTCTCATGGGATTGCTGAGCCTGTTTCGGCCGAAGTGGCGTCACTCCGACTCCGACGTGCGTCGCGAGGCGATTGCACAGATGGAGGACCCGGAATTGCTCGTCCAGGTCATCCTGCGTGACAGCGAGTGGTTCGTCCGCCACGAGGCTGTAGCCGCCCTTCGAGACCTCAAACCAGACCAGTCGCACTACAAGCGCTTGATGATCGAGTCCGACGACGAAGAGGTGCGCCGAAAGGTCGTGAAGGTCATGACCGATGTCGCGGCACTCGAGCACGTGGCCGAGCACGACCGGTACCAATACATCCGCGACGCCGCCGTCCACAGGCTCGAGGAGATCCGTACCGGGTTGTGGGACGGTCTCGAGCAGTAGCGCGAGCCGTATCGAGAGTGGCCTCGGCCGCTCGCAGACCTAAGCCGCCCTTTGAGGCGGAAGCAGCTACCGCAATGGCCAGCTCGCAGCAAGAGTCGCTCGCAGACCGTGGCGGGCTGACGCCAGTTGTCTCGGGCCCTCCAGCCGAGGCGTCGCGATCCCGCATGGGCGAGGCGTTTGGGCTCCTGCTTGTAACGCACTTCATCGTGGACTGCTTCTCGTCCACGATCGCGACGGTCCAGCCCATCCTCGTGGAGAGGTTCAGCCTGACTCTGGCCGGCGCAGGCATCCTTGGCGGCGTTTGGATGTTCTCGTCGTCCGTGATGCAACTGCCCTTTGGACTGGTGAGCGACAGACTGCAGAGTCGGCACTTCTCCATTGCCAGCCCCTTGGTCGCAGCGGTCTTTCTCGGCGCGATGGGCTTGGCCACGGGTCTGACGAGCCTGACAGCGCTGCTTCTCATCGGTGGAATGGGCGTGGCAGCATACCACCCCTACAGCACGAGCCAGGCAGGCCGGACCCTTGGCAGGCGACCTGGATTCGCCACCGCAATCTTCATCACGGCCGGCACGGCGGGCTTGGGAATCGGCCCGCTGTACTTGACCTGGATCATCGAGCAGTTCGGGTTTGATCGGCTCTGGGTGTCAGTGCTTCCAGTGCTGGCCGTTATGCCCGTCGTGCTCGTTCGCTTGCCGCATCCAGTAGCTGACCGCCGTCCGAAGACAGCGGGCGTGGACTGGCCTGCACTGCGAGCGCAGCGGGGACCCTTGAGTGCGCACTACGCGCTGGTCGTTCTGCGGTCGATCACACAGGTCGGACTTGCGCAGTACCTGTCCTTGTACCTAGTGCAGGTGCGTGAGCTGGACCTCCGGACCGCCGGAGTCTTCTTGTCGGCCTATTTCCTGAGCACCTCGGCCGGCTCCTTCCTCGGTGGCGCCGCGGCGGACCGCTTCGGTGGCAAGGCGGTGATCATCGCCTCAGCGCTTGGGGCAGGGCCTTTGCTCGCCGTCTTCATGGCTACCGAGGGATGGATTTCGGTGGCGGCCGTGTTCGTCGGAGGGATCGTCCTGCTGTGCACCGTCCCGGTGAACGTCGTGATGGCTCAGTCGCTGTGCCCTTCACAGGCTGGCACTCTCAGCGCACTGATGATGGGATTCGGGTGGGGCACTGCGGGCATCGTCTTCGTTCCGGCCCTCGGTTGGCTTGCGGACATAGTCGGTCTGGACAAGGTGCTCTGGGGCTTCACTCTTCTGCCAATGCTCGGACTGCCGATTGCGTTGTGCCTCAAGACAAAGGCTCAAGAGGCATCCGCCTAGTTGGGCCTCGGCCGGAGGCTGCCGTGCAGGAGGACGATTCGAAGCCGTTGCATCGCCAAGCGACGATGGTCCGATGCGGCACTGCGAGAGTAGTCGCATGCCGCCGGTCGGAGGTACGGGAGTTCGTGATATATTCGACTTAGACCCGGCTCGACACTGGAGCTGGTCGACGCGGTTCCGCTGGTCGCCGATTCAGGCAGGGTTTCAGCGCCGCCCTGGGAGTAGCGCATGTCTCGCGTTTGTGTAGTCACTGGAAAGCGCCCGATGTCGGGCAACAACGTTTCGCACGCGCACAACAAGACTAGGCGGCGCTTCTATCCGAACCTGCAGGACAAGCGGTTCTGGTCGCCCGTCCGCAAGCGGTGGGTCAAGCTCCGCGTCAGTGCCAAGGGCATCAAGATCATGAACAAGCGCGGTGTGGACCGCGTGCTGCAGGATCTTGAGAGTCGCGGCGTGAAGTTCTAGGCGGCTTGGCCGTTAGGGCAGCAATGGCCCTCCAGAACCGGTCCCCTCGGAGCTGAGGTGGCGTAGCTGCGGCTACAAGTCGGCCTCCTTGGCGAAGATGACGGCCTGCATCTTGTACAGGCGGTCCAACACCGAGGCGGGCAGCAGCTCGTCCGTGCAAATCACAGCCACGGCCTTTGCGGGTTCGTCGTCCGCTGTTGTTGCCTCCCGACCCAGCGCGAAGTCGGCGATGTTGATGCCGTTGTTGCCGAGGATTGTGCCAATGCGTCCGATCACCCCGGGCACGTCGCGGTTTGTGACATAGAGCATCGAACCGCTCAGCAGCGCCTCGACGTAAATGCCGTCGGCGCTGATGAGCCGCGGAGATCCGTCGGGGAAGACGGTCCCCTCTACGGTGCGCTCCATCTCCTCTGTCTTCAGAGCCACCTTCAGGGAATCGCTGAAGTGCGTTCTCCCGCGCCGGACTTCGCTGACACCGATGGCGCGCTCTTTAGCGACTTGGGATGCGTTGACCAGGTTCGCCCTGCGGTCCAGGAAGCAGTTCAGGATCCCGCTGAGGGCGGCGTTGCGGATCATCGCCTCGTCCGACTCGCTGTAGTCGCCCGAATAGGTCAGCTTGATGCGCACGGGCCGCCCCACGGCAGTCTGCGCAACGAACGATCCTAGTCGGTCGGCGAGCTGCAGAAAGGGAGCCAGTCGGCCGTACTGCTCGGCTGTGACGGATGGAGTGTTGACGGCGTTGACTACAACCCCAGACAGCAGGAAGTCGCGCACCTGAATCGCAATGTTGATGCCGACCTTCTCCTGTGCCTCCTCCGTCGAACCGCCGATGTGAGGTGTGGCGACGACGCTGTCGAGCGAGAGAAGCGGGTTGTCGCCCGGTGGCTCCGACTCGTACACGTCCAGGCCAGCGCCAGCAACCTTCCCACTCGCTATCGCCTCGGCAAGCGCTGCGCTGTCGATGAGTGGGCCGCGGGCGCAGTTCACGATGCGAACCCCATCCTTCATTTTCGCGATCGTCCCCTTGTTGATGAACCCAACGGTCTCCGGAGTCAGAGACAGATGCAGGCTCACGTAGTCCGCGCGGGCCAGAAGGGGATCGAGGTCGAGCAGTTCCACTCCGGAATCGTGCGCCGCGTCGCTGGAAACGAAGGGATCGTACGCTACGACCTCCATGCCGAAGGGCTTCGCGCGCTGCGCAACCTGCCGTCCGATGTTGCCCAGCCCAACGATCCCCAGCGTCTTGCCGAACACCTCGTTGCCTTGGAATCTCTTGCGCTCCCACCGGCCCTTGCGGGTGGACGCATCGGCCGCTGGCACCGTGCGTGCCATCGAAAGGATCAGCGCCAGCGTATGCTCGGCCACCGAGGTGGCATTGCCACCGGGGGTGTTCATCACCACGACGCCCCGTGCCGTCGCCGCGTCGCAGTCGATGTTGTCGACTCCCACGCCAGCCCGCCCGATCACCTTCAAGTAACCGGCCTCTTCGAGAATCTCCTTCGTCACCTTGACACTGCTACGGACAATGAGCGCCTGAGCCTCGGGGAGGTGCTCCCGGTACTCCTGCGGGTTCGAGACGATCACCTCAAGGTCCGACTCCGCCCGCAGCAGGTCGATTGCTCCAGATGCAACGGAATCGGCGATCAGAACCTTCATAACCGCACTCAACTTGCGTCTTGAACTGCTTGGCTATACATGCTTTGCACTGCTCGGACGCCAGCTCCGAACTCGACCTCGCGGCCGAGCGTCGCAAGGATCAACTCCAATTCGGCGATGGTTGCGAAGAGGTCGTGAAAGTCGAAGTACCCCAGGTGCGCGAACCGAAAGATCTGGCCCTTCATCGATCCCTGGCCGTTGGCGATGATGGCGTCGAAGCGCTCCTTGAAGCCACGCACGATGTCCCCGGAATCCAAGCCATCGGGTGCGCGGATGGCGGTGACAGCGCCAGCCGGAATCGAGTTGCGTGCGAAGAGTTCGAGTCCGAGGGTCGTCACAGCCTCGCGAGCTGCCCGTGCGAGCAACTGTGCATTCTCGATGAGCCTTTCGCGTCCGACCTCCCGGATGTAGCGCAGGGATTCGGCCATGCCCAGGATCAGGGAGGAAGCGGGTGTCCACGGCGAGTCACCGGCGGATCCCGCATTGATGTGCTTGCGGATGTCGAAGTAAAAGTACGGAGAGGCCGCGCTCTCGGCCCGCTCAAATGCCTTCTTGCTCAGGCAGCAGTAGGCAAGTCCCGGCGGAATCATCAACGACTTCTGCGAACCGCCGATGACCACGTCCAAGCCCCATCCATCGATGTCAATGTGGCTTGTGCCCAAACCCGTGATCGCATCCACCACGAGCAGCGCATCAGTGGATGCAGTGAGGCGAGCCATCCCCTCGATGTCATGGGAGATCCCCGTTGACGACTCGGTGGCCTGGACGAACACGCCCCGTGCGCCAGGATGCTGGGCCAAGGCTTCACGAACTTCGTCCGGCGAGACTGACTCGCCGTAGGGCTTCGCGAGGACGACCGAATTCAGTCCATACGCCCTGGTGATCTGAGCCCACCGTTCACCAAACTTCCCGGCCGCGCACACGATCGCGGTCTCACCCGGCGAAAAGAGGTTGGACACAGACGCCTCCATTGCCCCGGTGCCCGATGAGGCGAACAGGGCGATGCCGTTCGTCGTGCCCATGAAGTAGTGCAGATCCTCGATCACCCCGCTGTAGACGGCGCGAAAGTCCTTGGTGCGGTGATGCAGGTCAGCCGCGGCCATCGCACGGACCGCCGAAGGCAGCAGTGGCGTCGGGCCCGGCGTGAGCAGGCGGCTCTTGCGGACGTACATGGAAGATATCGTTGAGGCCGAGGCTTAGGAAGATGTGGAAATCCGCACCCGGCTGCCGTCGAATCCCGTCACGCGACGCACTTGCGCGGCGTGACCTTACCAACCAGTTGCTGAAAGGCCGGCAAGCGCGGGGAACTCACCTCGGACCGCTTGCTGGATTCAGACTGCATTCTAGCGCAGGAGGTTCGCTCTAGAGCTGTCTGCGGGCCAGTTCGGTGCCATCGGACACTTCGTCGCTTGGGAACGCTACGACGCTTTCCCCAACGGCCAGTCCGCTCAGAATCTGAGCCTCCTCGGCATTGCGCTGCCCGACCTCAACCGCTCTGAGCCGGGCGAAAGAGAGCTCGTCCACCACATAGACTGCCCACCCGTCGCCATTGCGGAAGAGGCTGCCCGAAGGCACCTTGACGACGCTCTCCTCTTCCCAGATCACAACGCGGACTTCGACGCGATATCCATCGCCCAATGCCTCCCAGGCCTCCCTGACATCCTTGAAGTCCACGATGACGTTGACGCGCTGCTCCTCGACGCCGAGAGCGGAGATCTTGGTGAACCCGTAAGGCTCCACGAGGCGCACCGTGCCTTCGAGCACAACGTCGCCACCCCATTGCTCGATGAGCACCCGATAGCCCGGCTTGATCCGCACGGCGTCGCTGGACAGCATGTCCGAGACGATTTCCAGCTTCGAGGGGTCCGCGATCTCCAGCAGTGGGTCACCTGCCGGCACGACTGCTGCGCTCTCGCGCAGGCGCTGCAGCACCACGCCGCTGATGGGTGAGGTAAGCGGAATCACCGTACTGTCAGAGGGCATGACCGAGGTGGTCTGTATCAGCAACGTCTGAGCCCGTTCGATCTCCGACCCGGCAACCTCGATCTCTGCTTCGGCCGCGCGGATGGCCTCGGCGGCCGACTGCTCGTTCAGCCGCGCGGACTCGATGCGTCTCTCGGCAACAAGACCGTCGGCGAATAGCCGTTCATAGCGGGCCAGCTCCGACTTCGCGTGGCTGTGCTCCACGACGGCCTTGTCCAGGCTGACCCTTGCGTTCTCCTTGCTCGCGACTGCGGTCTCCACCTGTGCTCTTGCCTCGGCGATCGTCCTGCTGTCGAGGAAGGTTGGTGCCGCTGGCCGGAACCTGGCTAGCACCGTCTGGCCTGCCCGGACCTCGTCTCCCGGCTCAAGTTCGATTCGCAGGACTTGGCCGGCCACCGGCGCCGAAGTGACGTACCGGTCGCGCACCCGGGTCTCGCCCTCGTCGTCGAGAGTCACGACCAGGGGACCACGCACAGTGGTGGCGAAGTCAGCTTCAACTGGCTTCGGCTGGAAGGCGACATACACTCCGAACGCGGCGAGGGCCAGGCCAAGCCAGAGGACGATGCGCATCGGTCGGATCTTCATGGCCTATTCCTTCGCCTTGAGAACTTCCAGCAGGTCCAGGTGGTCCAGCTTCTGCCTGACGATCAGGCCAGAAACGACGCTTGCGAAGACGATCGCCAGGATTGAAGCCACATAGACTTCCGGCCCTGCGGCAAAGGGAAGCACGTACAGCTCCGTTGAGAACAACTGCACTACCACCATTGAGAGGATGTAGCCTCCGGCTACCCCCAAAGGTATCGCAAGCAACGTCAGCAGGCCCAGTTCGCCGAGTAGGATCCGGGAGATTTCGACGCGTGTGAATCCCATCACACGCAGGCTGGCAAGTTCGCGGCTACGCTCCGCCAGCGAGACCCTCGCAGCGTTGTACACGACTCCAAACGCGATGACTGAGGCGAACAGTGTGTTGAAGAAGATCGAGATGTTGATGTTCTCCGCAAATGTCTTCTGAAACGACTCCCAAGCGGCGAGCTTGAGCGTGCTGCCCGCAATGACTGGAGTCTCCTTGACTGCACGGAAGAGGTCAGGGAAGGCGTCCGAATCCACAAGCAGATGACCGCTCGAGAATGTGCCGCCCTCGCCAACCAGGCGCCGAACCGCGTTGATCTCCATGTAGGCGGACATGCCCATGTACTCGTTCACCGTCCGCATCACTTCGATGTCCTTGACTGTCCTCCTTCCAATCAGGGTCTCCACCCTTAGCGTGTCGCCGGGGCCAACGTCGAGCACCTCCGCGAGCTTCGTTGAAATCACCAGGCCATCCGGTGGCAATGTCACCGGCGCCAGTGACTCCACGTCGACCACTCTCATCAGGGCGGGTTCTGCCGGCACGCCCTTCAGGGACAGCTGCCGTGAGCGGTGGCGTGAGTACACCCGTACCGGGACATCCCGCACCGGCTCCGCAGCAATCACGCCTGGAAGCCGACGCATCTCGTGGATGCCTCCCGCCGACACTGGCTCCACAAAGGTGATCGTCACGTCCTGACGCTGCACGAACCAGAACTGCGTCCGCATGAGGAGATCCACCGAATCGATGGGGAACAGGCCGACGATGAGGATTGCGAGGGAGGCGGCGACGCCACCGATGGTCACGATCGATCGGCCTGGCTGGCGCTCGATGTTGCGGAAGACGATCCGTGCGGGCTGGGAGAAGAACCGCTTCAGTCCGATGCGCTCCACCAGGCTCTGCCGGTAGCTTGCGGGAGGCGCCGGTCGCATGGCCGCGGCAGGCTGAAGCCGGATCGCCTGCATGACAGCGGATCGGGCGCCGAGCACAGCCGCGGCGAGCGCTGCAAGGACCGCCCCCGTCGCCACATCCGGCCGCAGACGGAATTCGAGCCCGGGAAGACGGAAGAACTGGTTGTACATGTCCATCATCAAGCCCCCGAACAGGCTGCCGAAGAAGATGCCGATGGCGGTGCCTATGACGCCGATGACGGCCGCCCACTGCACGTAGTGCAGTCCGATCTTCCAGTTCGAGTACCCCAGAGCCTTGAGGGTCGCGATCTGCTCCCGCTGAACGACCACGGTTCTGCGCAGTACGACGTTCAGAAGGAACACGGCGACCGCCATGAAGATCGTGGGCACGGCCTTGCCGAACCCTTCGAGCCCCTTGAGCTCGTTGTCGATGGACCAATGGGACAACTGCAGGTCCCGAGGGATGGCACCCCAGCCGCCATACGGCTCCAGCAGACTGTCAAGGTCCTGGATCACCTCGTCCGTGTTCGCCCCGGGCATGAGCAGCAGGGCGACATCGTTGAATCCGCCCTCCATGTTGAACGCAGCGGCCAGCGCTCGACGCTCCATCCAGAGGACCCCGAATCGCTTGTCGTCCGGTATGAGTTCACCCGGACGAATCGTGTAGATGTACTCGGGCGAACGTGCGACGCCCACGACCTCGAGCACACGACTACGGCCGTTGAGAATCGCACGCACCGTTGCTCCCGGGTGCATGTCGTGGCCGCTCGCGAAGCTCTCGCTGATGATCACCTCGTCGGGTCGCGAGGCGTCGATGTACCGTCCCTCAATGATGGTGACGTCGTTGAGAGTTCTGCGAGGGCGGTTTGGGATCGAGACGAGTCGGCCGGTCGCCGGCTCCTCCATGTCCTCTACGTCTAGCGTCACGTCGACAACGACCCGCGTCTGAGCCTCCGCAACGCCGGGGATGTCCGCAATCCGGCCGGCTAGTGACAGCGGCGCTCGCTTCAGGGAAGCGAACACATGCGCGAACCGCTGGTGCTCGTAGTACTTGTCGCGAGCGTCGTTCATCGCCGCAAATGCCCCGAGGTAGGCATTCAGCGTGGTGATGCCAACACCGATCACCATGCTGATGGCGAACGCCTGGCCCTTGATGCGCCAGAGGTCGCGCAGCAGCTTGTGGTTCAGGGCCTGCATCGTCTACCAGCGCAGCTCAGCGACGGGCAGCTTGTTGGTGTTGCGGTCCTCTCTAGCGATGCGGCCGTCCGACAGATGGACCACACGGTCCGCAATGCGCGCGACTTCCGCGTTGTGGGTGATCACGGCCGTGGCGGTGCCGAGTTCGCGGTTGATCCGCTCGATGGCCTCCAGCACAAGAACGCCTGTGGCCACGTCGAGCGCTCCGGTCGGCTCGTCGCAGAGCAGCACGTCCGGCCGTTTGGCGATCGCCCTTGCAATGGCGACACGCTGCTGCTCGCCGCCGGACAGCTGGGCAGGGAAGTGGTTGATGCGATCGCCGAGACCTACGATGCCGAGAGCCTCCTTCGGAGGCAGCGGATCGTCGGAGATCTCCGTGACCAGCGCCACGTTCTCGACCGCCGTGAGGCTCGGGATCAGGTTGTAAAACTGGAACACGAATCCGACGTGGCGACGCCGGTAGTCCGTGCGCATCGAATCATCTGCTCCGCTCAGATCCCTGCCGCGGTAGAGGACCTTGCCCGCCGTCGGCACGTCGAGGCCCCCGAGGATGTTGAGGAGTGTGGACTTGCCGCTCCCGGAGGCTCCCAGAAGCACCAGGAACTCGGACGAAAGGAGCGTGAAGTCGATGCCGCGGAGGGCGTGCACCTGGACCTCGCCCATGGTGTACACCTTCGAGACTTGCTGCGCCTCAAACACAGTCTCCCGCGCGTTGTGCGCGGAAGGCACATGCGTGTCCATGGCAGGTGTTGGGCTACCGGTCCTCCGGCCAGTCAGCAACTAGCGTACATGCTGGATCTGGCAGTCCAACCGCCAGCCATCATGCGGCACACACGCTCGGCTAGTGCACGACGATGCGCCGGCCGCCGAAGAGCTCGCCCTTGACCTCGGGCTTGAGGCGTGCTTCCGCCAGATGTCCGCTCGGCTCGTCGTCTGGGCTCTGCGAGTAGTACCCGACCACGTACTCCGTCTCGGCGACCTCGGCAAGCGATCCAAGAATCGTTCGAATCACCTTGTTGTTCAGAACGGAGAGGTCATAGCTCCGGCCTCCGGTTCTTGGGCCCATGTCGGCGAAGACTCTCATCAGCCGGAGGTTCTCGCGAGCATTCGCCTGACGGATGCCTTGGTTCGGAGTTGCTCTCCGGTTCTGCTGCAGGGCGGCGTCCGTTTCCCGGAACAGACCCTGGATTCCGCGTCCCCCGACCTGATCGACGGTGCGCTGCGCCATGCGGTCGTGCCCGAGCACCACGGGATACACGGTGACGCCGAGCCCGTTGGCTGACCGCACGACAAGCTCCGGATCCAAGCTGGTGGTGCTGAGACCGTCCGAGAAAACAATCATCATTCGCGTCATGTTCCCGCCCTTGCTGGTAGCGTCCCTTGCTGTCTGCATGATCGCCTCGTAGACCTTGCTGCCAAGGTCCTCAGACTTGTGGGCGTTGTCGAGCGCCCTCTGCAGCTTGCCTAGGTCGCGGGTGGGACCCGTGAACTTCTTGAGGTTGTGTGCGAACCCGTAGACGGAAATGGAGACATCGTCCCTTAGACCGGACAGCATCGTCTCGTTGATCGTTGTGAAGTCCAGCAGGCCTGGCGACATGACGCTGTAGCTGAAGTCGATCAGGAAGATGATCTCAGTGGGTACGGAACGCGTGGTCTGCTCGTCGGAAGTGGGCCCCTCCACGAATGCGATCTGCTGCGGAACTCCATCCTCCAGCACCTCGAAGGACTCGGGGCCCAGATTCGCTACAGACTTCTTGCCCTGGTAGACGTGCAGCGAGAGAAGTACGAGGTTCGTCTCGGCGGTAATGATGAGCCCCGGATCCTCAACCGCGGGCGGAGGTTCCGGCGGGGCCTGCTGTGGCGAGGCCACAGCCGCCGCAATAACCCCGAGTAAGAGTAGGTAAGCGATCCTCATGCTATGTCCGATCCCCGTGCGTACTCATTCAAGCATGGATTCGGTTCGGACTGGGCGGTATTCTGGCGACGAATGGTCCGCGCAGCGCAGCGTCGTCACAGTGGCATCACTGGCATGGGCCAGGAATCGCCCCTGCGCCTCTACTGTTCCGCGGCACGCAAGGCTTGGTGGACGCGCGCGACTTGCCACATGTAGTGGCCCCGAAGGTCGAGGTCGACGGCCTTTGCGATGTGATCCGCCGAGCGTTCTCGGTCCTTCAGCGCCTCGAAGTAGAGCCCCAGATACAGGTGTGCGTAGAGGTTGGCCGAGGAACGGCTCTGGTCGCCGCTGGAGCGACGCGCAGCCTCCAGGACATCGTCCGTCGTTGCCTCTCCGCGAAACAGCGCCAGAACCTCCATCATCGGCACGCGGCCGTCCCGGGCGATCGGAATCATCCGACTCCTTGCCTCGTCGGTTCCATGCGACGCCGCGACGCAGAGGAAGTGCCAGACCGAATTCTCCACGTCCTGCGAGTTCACGGTCTGGTGGATCTCGAACTGGCGGGCACCGTCCTCAAACCGTCCGGCGAAATAGTGGGCGATCCCTCGCTGCCAGAGCTCGGGCGCCACGGCGGGTTCGAGTGCTACCGCCGTGTCAAAGGCTTTGATGGCGTCGTCAATGGCAAGGGCCTTCAGCCGAGCTGAACCAAGGGCTATCTGTACCCGTGGATCTCGGGGTTCCAGGGCTGCCAGCTCCTCCGTATCCCTAGCCGCCTCCTCGTAGTTGCCGAGCGCCTCGTGCGACTGTGCACGAACCCAGAAGGCTGTCGCACGTGACTCGTCGCTAGTCCCCAGCCACTCGGACGCGAGGTCGCGCGCCTCGGCGGGACGGCCGTTGCGCAGTGCACTGGCCGCGTCCGCAAGGGTGTTCTGAGCCGTCGACGGCGCCGCACAACCGACAGCGATTGAGACAACCAAGAGGACGAATCTATGTGACAGCGAATGCGGTCCGCAGCGGAGCAGGCGGTGTCCTCGCTCGGAGTTTCTATAATCGTGGGCGATTCCGGTGCCCGAGCCTGAGCCTTCATCCGGCATCGTCGAGACTCTAGTTGCCTCCTGTCTCGCGCGAATCAAGCGCCAGAGCCGACAGAGGGCGGCGTTCTTCGCCGTAGCCGCCAGCCTCACCAGCGTGTGTGGCCTCCTGGTGCTCGGCACGCGCTACGTACCCGTCGTGGCACTGGTTCCAGCCTGCGCGCTTGGGGTCTGGGCAGCCATGGCGATATGGAGACGAGCCATACCCGACCCCTACGCGGTCGCGCAGCAGATCGATGAGCAGGCTGGCCTCGACGATCACGTTGCTACGGCATATTACTTCAGTGCGCCGGAACGTCCCAAGCGCTCGCCTGGACTGATCGAGTCGCAGTACCGTCGCGCATCGTCAGCCGCTCGCGACGTGGAGCCTGAGGCCGTGTATCCTCGCCGGACCTCCAGCGAGCAGCGAGCAGCGGCGCGACTGGTGGCGATCGCAGTTCTGCTCCTGGCCCTAAGGGCCGTCGTACCAACGCCGTTCACGTTCGAGCCTCCCTTGGCAACGCTCCTGCTGGGGTCGATCTTCGGCCACACGGTGCCTGCCGACAGTGACCCGGTTGGCGCCATTGCGACTCCACCGACGGTTCCGCCGGCCAGCGTGACCGCCGAGGAAGACTCAGCCGATATTGAAGTCAGCGGCTCGCCGGGCGACGACCTTCCGGAAGAGCGTTACGACGAGGACTTCGACGACAACAGCATGCCGGAAGTCGAGGGACTGATCACCGTGCCTCTCGACGAAGTGCCAGCCCAAGCCGAGATGCGGGACGAGGCGACGCTCGAGGGCATGAGCGACGAGATGTCGGCTGGCGACACCGACCTGTCTGATGTCGCGGAGGCCCAGGAGGACGAATGGGACGAGGAGGCCCAGAGCCTTCTGGAGAAGCTCAAGCAGGCATTCTCCAACATGCTGGAAACCCTTGACATGGCCTCAGTCGAACAGGCCAAGTCAGAAGCCGTCAGCGAGGACGGCGCTGGAACGACGGAGGAGGCCTCGGCCTCGGGCGAACCGGCGGAGCCAACCGGTGACGAGGAGCAAATGTCCGAGGACGCCGGTGCGAGCATGGAAGGCGGCGAACCCGGAGAGACGGCCGGCGAAACCACGTCCGCCGGCAACGCCAGCGGCGAGGACAGCAGCGGCGACCAGAGCAGCGGCGAGCAGGCTTCGGCCGCTGGCTCGAGCGACGGCGACAAGGAGCTTGCGGAGGCTGCGGAGATGTCGGTGTTCGGAGCGCTCGAGGAGCTCTACATGGAGCGGGCCGAGAACATGAAGGGTGACGTCACCGTCGAGACCCGCAGGGCCGAGCAGACAGCCAGCGTGCCGTACAATCAGCGTTCCACTGTACGTTCAGACGCCGGTGGCATATCGAGCCGCGACGAGATACCGGCGGAGTTCCGCACCTATATACAGAACTATTTCGACACACTGAGAAGGGATGCGGAGTAGATGATCGCCACGGACACGATGATGCAGGCCGCCACCGTGCAGGTGGACCAGGTCCGCACGGAGATACGCAAGGTGATCGTCGGCCACGAGTCTGTCGTGGACGGTGTCCTGATCGCGCTGCTCGCGGGCGGCCACGTCCTGCTGGAAGGCGTTCCGGGACTGGGCAAGACAACCCTGCTACGCACGCTTGGCGAAGCGCTGCACCTGGACTACTCGCGGATTCAGTTCACCCCGGACCTGATGCCGGCCGACATCCTCGGCAGCATGGTCCTCGACACAGACGAGACCGGCGCGAAGACTCTGCGGTTCGAACGTGGACCGGTGTTCGCGCACCTGCTCCTGGCCGACGAGATCAACCGCGCCACGCCGCGGACACAGTCGGCACTCCTCGAGGCCATGCAGGAGAAGACGGTGACGAGTGGCACGGTGACGCACCGCTTGGACGAGCCCTTCCTGGTCATGGCCACCCAGAACCCCCTGGAGATGGAGGGCACGTACCCGCTCCCCGAGGCGCAGCTAGACCGTTTCCTGCTCAAGCTCCTTGTGGAGTACCCCCGTCGCGACGAGCTTGCGGCGATCGTGGACCGCACCGCGTCAACGGAGCAGGCCGAGGTGCACGCGGCCCTCAACCGCGACCAGATTCTCGAGCTGCGCGCCGTGGCGGCAGAGGTGCTCGTCGCCTCGCATGTTCGCGACTACGCCATCAGCGTCGTGCTCGCGACGCAGCCGACGTCCGGAGCGGTCAACGCGCTCGCCCGCAAGTACATCCGCTACGGAAGCTCTCCTCGGGGCGCACAGGGACTGGTGCTCTGCGGCCGGGTGCGCGCCCTGATGGAGGGGCGCCTGCATGTCAGCACCGACGACATCCGCGCATTGGCGTTGCCGGCGTTGCGCCACCGGATCATCCTGAACTTCGACGCCCACGCCGACGGAAGAACAGAGGACGACATCCTTCTGGAGATCCTAGACACGCTGCGTTCGGGCGCCGTCTCGGACGGCTGAGTCGGTCGTTGACTGCCGGTCCGATCGGATTGCAGCCCGGCGAGCGATCGGCTATTCTGAATGCAGTTGCCGCCGCCTTCTGTGCGGGGCGTTTCGGCGCAGCGCCGGATGCTCAGCCCTGCTCGGCTGGCCCGGTTCCTATACGACTCCGAGAGGAGCGCGAAGAGGCATCGTTTACCGGACGGGTGGCCGAGCGGTCAAAGGCAACAGACTGTAAATCTGTCGGGCTACGCCCTACGAAGGTTCGAATCCTTCCCCGTCCACCAGCATTCGACTGACCTCCTCGGGCGCCGCAGGACATCGATACCCCCACGGCGGGGATAGCAGACGCAGACAAGGGAGACGAGGGAATGGCGAAGGAGAGGTTCGACCGGTCGAAGCCGCACGTGAACGTGGGGACGATCGGGCACATCGACCACGGCAAGACGACTTTGACGGCGGCGATCACGCGGGTGCTGTCGAAGCACGACCAGAGCAACGAGGTGCGCTCGTTCGACTCGATCGACAACGCGCCGGAGGAGCGCGAGCGTGGCATCACGATCGCGACGGCGCACGTGGAGTACCAGACGGCGGAGCGGCACTACGCGCACGTGGACTGTCCGGGGCACGCGGACTACATCAAGAACATGATCACGGGGGCGGCGCAGATGGACGGGGCGATCCTGGTGGTGTCGGCGACGGACGGTCCGATGCCGCAGACGCGGGAGCACATCCTGCTGGCGCGGCAGGTGGGCGTGCCGTACATCGTGGTGGCGCTGAACAAGGTGGACGCGGTGGACGACGAGGAGCTGCTGGAGCTGGTGGAGATGGAGGTGCGCGAGCTGCTGGACGAGTACGAGTTTCCGGGGGACGACGTGCCGGTGGTGCGGGTGTCGGCGCTGCGGGCGCTGGACGGGGACGCGGCGGCGGAGCCGGGGGTGGAGGAGCTGATGGCGGCGGTGGACGCGTACATTCCGACGCCGGAGCGGGACGTGGACCGGCCGTTCCTGATGCCGATCGAGGACATCTTCTCGATCTCGGGGCGGGGGACGGTGGTGACGGGCCGTGTGGAGCGGGGGACGGTGCTGGTGGGGGACGAGATGGAGTTCCTGGGCATCCGGGAGACGCACCGCAAGGTGATCACGGGCGTGGAGATGTTCAAGAAGCTGCTGGACCGGGGTGAGGCGGGGGACAACGTCGGGCTGCTGGTGCGGGGTCTGGACAAGGACGCGGTGGAGCGCGGCCAGGTGGTGGCGCGGCCGGGGAGCATCACGCCGCACACGCGCTTCCGGGGGCAGGTGTACGTGCTGAAGAAGGACGAGGGCGGGCGGCACACGCCGTTCTTCGACGGCTACCGGCCGCAGTTCTACTTCCGGACGACGGACGTGACGGGAGTGGCGCGGCTGCCGGAGGGGACGGAGATGGTGATGCCGGGGGACAACGTGGAGCTGTCGGTGGAGCTGATCGTGCCGATCGCCATGGAGCAGGGCCTGCGCTTCGCCATCCGCGAGGGCGGCCGGACCATCGGCTCCGGCACCGTCTCCGCCATCGTCGAGTAGGATTGGAGGGTCGAAATGGCTCGAGAGATCATCACGCTGCAGTGCACGGTCACCAAGGACCGCAACTACACGACCACGAAGAACAAGCGCAAGAAGCCGCAGCGGCTAGAGCTGATGAAGTACTCGCCGCGGCTGCGCAAGCACACTCTGCACAGGGAGATGAAGTAGACTGTAGCTAGGCAAACCGCATCTAGGGGCGTCGGTTAACGGTAAACCAGCGGTCTCCAAAACCGCCAATGGGGGTTCGATTCCCTCCGCCCCTGCCAGCTTTGGCGGGGCAGGGCGGTGGCCCAGCATATCGCGGCTTCAGCGATCCAACATGGCCAAGTCACTCCATAGGGGCCAGCCGGAGCCTACGGGCCTGGTGCCACGGACGCGCCGTTTCCTGGACGGCGTGATGCGGGAGCTGCGCCTGGTGAAGTGGCCTGGCCGTGACCAGGTGCGGGCGACGACGCTGGTCGTGCTGGTGACGGTGTTCGCGTTCGCCTTCTTCTTCGGCGTCGTCGACTATGCCCTGGCGTGGGGCCAGCGCCTGCTGTACGAGACCTTCACGCAGGCGGGCTGAGGAGAGCGCACGATGGACAAGACAGCCGCGCCCACAACCGGCCGAGGTGGCGAGGGGTCCGCGGACGCGGGAGTGGCGTCCGAGAACTTGCAGTGGTACATCGTCCACACGTACTCGCGCTTTGAGAAGAAGGTTGAGGAGAGCCTCCGCTCGCGTGTCGAGGCGCTCGGTCTCGGCCGTCAGGTGGGCCAGATCCTGATTCCCACCGAGGACACGGTGGAGATGCGCAACGGCAAGAAGACGACCGTGCGCCGGCTCCTCTATCCGGGATACGTCCTGATGCAGCTCGACCTCGACGACTACCTCTGGCACGTGGTCAAGAACACGCCGAAAGTGACGGGATTCGTCGGCGGAGGTCAGACTCCGACACCGCTGACCGCCGACGACGTGAACCAGATCCTGCACCGGCAGAGGTCTTCGGAGAAGGATCCGCGGCCGCGCATGGACTTTGCGCGGAACGACAAGGTCAAGATCGTGGATGGCCCGTTCAACGGGTTCAACGGCAGCGTCGTAGAGGTCAACGCGGAGCGCAGTACGCTCAAGGTCATGGTGACGATCTTCGGGCGCGACACGCCCGTGGAGCTGGAGCACTTCCAGGTCACGAAGGCCGGCTAAGAGCGAGTCAGGCGCGTCCGCAAGGCACTCGCAGACGGAAGAGGCAATTCAATGGCAGCCCCAAGGAAGAAGAAGGTCGAACACCAGATCAAGCTACAGATCATGGCGGGGCGTGCCACGCCCGCACCGCCGGTCGGCCCGGCGCTGGGTCAGGCTGGGCTGAACATCATGCAGTTCTGCAAGGAGTTCAACGCCCGCACGTCCGATCCCGAGCTCGAGGGACTCGTCGTGCCGGTGGTGATCAGCGTCTACCAGAACCGCACTCACGACTTCATCACGAAGACCCCGCCCGTGCCGGTGCTGATCAAGCGCAGCGCGAATCTCGCCAAGGGTTCCGGAGAGCCCAACCGCAACAAGGTGGGTTCGATCACCGCAGCGCAGGCGGAGGAGATCGCGCGCCGCAAGATGGTGGACATGAACTGCTACACCATCGAGTCGGCGATCAAGAGCGTCGAGGGCACGGCCCGCAGCATGGGCGTGAAGGTGGTACCGTAGAAGTCTAGGGTCCCCATGGGAGATCCGACCAGGCTCGTCCGGCGGATCGCTGGCACCAAGGTGGCATATGGCAGGAAAGAAGTACCGCGCCGTAGCGGAGCGCATCGAGAATCGCCCGTATCGCCTGAGCGAGGCAGTTCCGTTCCTGCAGCAGAACAGGGTCTCGCGCTTTGACGAAACCGTCGAGGTGCACCTCAACCTAGGCGTGGATCCACGCCACGCGGACCAGATGGTGCGCGGCACGGTGGTGCTCCCGCACGGCCTGGGCATCAAGAAGCGGGTGCTCGTGTTCGCTTCCGGCAACAAGGTCCAGGAAGCCAAGGACGCTGGCGCGGAGTACGTCGGCGGACAGGAGTACGTGGACAAGATCTCCAAGGAGGGATGGCTCGGCTTCGACGCCGTCGTGGCCACGCCGGACATGATGCGCTTCGTTGGAAGGCTCGGCCGAATCCTCGGCCCGCGCGGCCTGATGCCGAACCCGAAGACCGGCACCGTGACCATGAACGTCGCGAGCGCGGTGCAGGAGGTCAAGGCCGGCAAGGTCGAGTTCAAGGTCGACAAGGGAGCGCTGATCCATGTGCCCGTCGGCAAGCTGGCGTTCGACTCCGGCAACCTGATCAAGAACGCAGAGACGCTCATCGACGCGGTGCTGAAGGCGCGTCCGCATTCTGCCAAGGGTCGATACCTGAAGAAGGCGTCGATCTGCTCGACGATGAGCCCGTCGCTGACCCTGGACGTCAGCGACGCGAACTGAGGGCGGCGAAGCGATGAAGACCAAGACGCAGAGAGAGGAAGTCCTCTCCGAGCTCAAGGCGACGCTGACCGCGTCGGAGGCCATCGTCGTCTGCAAGTTCGAGGGCATGACGGTCGGCGAGGACCAGGCGCTGCGCAGCACACTGCGGGAGAGCGGCGCCACCTACCGAGTCATCTCGAACCGGCTTGCACGGCTCGCCTCGACGGGGACGCCGTACGAGTCGAGCCTCGCCGACCAGCGCGGCATGACGTCGCTGGCGATCCCCGGCGAGGATCTCGTCGGCACCCTCAAGGCGATTGTGGACTTCGCGAAGAAAAGCGAGGCCTTCACGTTCACGGGAGGCGTGGTCGAGGGCCGCGACCTGGACGAGAAGCAGGTGAGCGCACTCTCGAAGATGCCCGGCAAGGCGGGCTTGCAGGCGCAGCTGCTTTACATGATCAACTCGTCGGCCCAGCGCCTGCTCGGAGTGCTCAACGCTCCTGGGCGCGACATCGCTGCGGTTCTGCAGCAGGGCGTCGAGAAGGAAAAGTTTCACGAATAGGCCCCTCAGGGGCCCGCCCCGGACATCGCCGGGGCTCTTGGTTTCACCGAAGACACGTCAAGGAGCAAACAACATGGCAGACATAGGGGCAATTGCGGAATCCATCAAGAGCCTGACTCTGATGGAGGCTGCCGACCTCGTCAAGAAGCTCGAAGAGGAACTGGGAGTCTCGGCGGCGGCGGCCGTCGCAGCCGCTCCTGTCGCCGCTGCGGGCGGCCAGGAGGAGGCTGCCGAGGAGCAGACTGAGTTCACGGTGATATTGACGGGACATGGCCGCCAGAAGATCAAGGTGATCAAGGCCGTGCGCGAAATCACGGGACTTGGCCTCAAGGAGGCGAAGGACGTGGTGGACTCGGCGCCGAAGGCGGTCAAGGAGAACGTCAGCAAGGAGGAGGCCGAGCAGGTCCGGGCCAAGCTGGCGGACGTCGGCGCGGAAGTTGAGGTCAAATAGGTCGGTCGTCGCTTGTGCGGGCGACCACGGCTGGGGCCCGTGTTGACACAGGTCTGGCATTGACTTATGTTGGGTTAAGCGCTGGAGGTCCAAGCGGACCACTGTCGCCGGGGATTCGCGATCCAAGCGACAACAGCATTGGCCGAGCGAGCCGGAATCGTTTCGATCCTGGCTCGAGCGCAGTGGGATGCTGCCTTGAGGCAACGTGTGCCTTGGGGCGGCATTTGTGTGTCTCGCGGTAGGCGCACTCTAGAGCGACACGCCAGCGCAGCCAGCGGCGTGTCGGGGCGCGGACAGTCGCCCCACAGGGCATCCATAGGGAGGCAGCAGTGAACGAAGAGGCGGTGTCGGAAGTTAACGGTTCTGCGGCGGCGAATGGCCGCGTTGACTTTTCCGGGATGCACACGGCGATCCCGATTCCGAACCTGATCGACATCCAGCGCGACTCCTATCAGCGGTTCCTGCAGATGGAGCTGATGCCGAAGGAGCGCGACGAAGTGGGCCTCGAGGCGGTCTTCCGGTCGGTCTTCCCGATCGCGGACTTCCGCGAGATGAGCAGGATCGACTTCGTGAAGTACTCGATCGGTGACTGGGAGTGTCGCTGCGGCGCGCAGACAGGTCTGCACCATCTTCGCACGCGCTGCGATCATTGCCACCAGACGATCCAGACCGACCCGAAGAGCGGCGCCCAGATCCTGTGCGGCCACTGCGGGCAGCGCGCATCCAACACTGTCACGTTCTGCGACCGCTGCGGCGACCCTGTCGGCCTAAAGCTGCGCTACGACGTCGACGAATGCCAGGAGCGCGGAATGAACTACTCCGCGCCGCTGAAGGTCACTTTGCGGCTGACGGTCTTCGAGAAGGACGGCTCCAGCGCGCGAAAGGCGGTCCGGGACATCAAGGAGCAGGAGGTCTTCTTCGGGGAGATCCCCCTGATGACCGACGACGGCACGTTCATCATCAGCGGCACTGAGCGCGTGATCGTCTCGCAGCTGCACCGCTCGCCCGGGGTGTTCTTCGATGTCTCCGCCAACCACAGCCACTTCCTCGGCAAGATCATTCCGTACCGGGGCAGCTGGGTTGAGTTCGAGTACGACCAGAAGAACCTGCTCCATGTGCGCATCGACCGCAAGCGCAAGTTCTTGGGCACCGTGTTCCTGCGGGCCCTCGGTCTCAAGACCGACGCGGAGATTCTTGGAAAGTTCTACAGCGTCGACACGCTCCGCCATGGGGAGCGCGGTCTCGAGAGGCGCATCTCCGAGACGATGATCGGCCTCAAGCTCCCGGCGGAGATCCGTCAAGACGGAGCGGTGATCGCCCGCAAGGGTCGCAAGGTGACCGCACGCCTGGTGCAGAACCTGCGCAAGGCGGGCCTGGAGTACGTCCAGTGCCTGCCGGACAAGGTGGCGAAGCAGCTGGGCTCGCCCGACGATCCCGCTGCGGACGACGTGATGCAGGGCGCGCTCGACGACGCCAGCAAGATGGATGGTGTGCCGGAGTGGTTCTCCGGCCGATTCGCCGACGATGTCTTCGACGCGGAGACGGGCGAAGTTCTAGGTGGCTGCGACGCCAACTCCCCGGTCACCGTCAAGGCGCTTTGCGAAGCCCTGGCGCGGGGCGCCACGGAGTTCAAAGTGGTCTTCCCGGACAGCGATCCCTGCGGGCCGATGCTGTCGGAGACGCTCAAGAAGGACAACGTCAAGACGCAGGACGACGCGCTGCTCGAGATCTACCGCAAGCTTCGGCCCGGCGATCCGCCGACGCGGGAGACTGCCTGGGACCTGTTTCATGGCATGTTCTTCGACTCCCACAAGTACGACCTGTCGCGCGTGGGGCGGATGAAGTTCAACATCAAGCTGTTCGGGGACGAGCAGGCACACCCGCTGGACAGGCGGGTTCTCAGCGCGGATGACTTCTTCGCGATCTTCAACTACCTGTTCCGGCTGCGCGGCAACAAGGGCAGCCCCGACGACATCGACCACCTTGGGAACCGCCGCGTGCGCGCCGTGGGCGAACTGCTGGAGAACCAGTTCCGCATCGGCCTGATCCGCATGGAGCGGGCCATGAAGGAGCGCATGACGGTGCATCAGGACATGGCAAGCGCCATGCCCCATGACCTGATCAACGCCAAGCCGGTGATGGCCGCCGTGCGCGAGTTCTTCGGCTCCTCGCAGCTGTCGCAGTTCATGGACCAGATCAACCCGCTCTCGGAGATCACCCACAAGCGGCGCCTTTCGGCGCTCGGACCGGGTGGGCTGTCACGGGAGAGGGCTGGCTTCCAGGTGCGCGACGTGCACACGACGCACTATGGCCGGATCTGTCCGATCGAGACTCCCGAGGGCCCCAACATCGGCCTGATCAGCTCGCTGTCGTGCTTTGCGCGCATCAACCAGTTCGGATTCATCGAGAGTCCGTACCGTAGGGTCGAGAACGGCCGAGTCGTCGACGAGGTCCGAATCACATATGCGGGCGGCACGGATCTGGTTCGCGGTCAGATCGTGCGTCGCGAGGACGCCGAGGCGGCGAACGCTGCCCTGCGGAACGGCGCCGACACGGCGACGTGGGAGACGCACTGCAGCTACCTGTCCGCATGGGAGGAGGACCGGTACGCCATCGCCCAGGCCAACATCCCGGTCCTGCCGGATGGCCAGATAGGCAGGGAGTTCGCGAACTGCCGCGAGGGCGGGGACTTCAAGCTGAAGCGCCGTGCGGAGATCCAGTACCTGGACGTGAGCCCGAAGCAGCTGGTCTCGGTGGCGGCGAGCCTGATCCCGTTCCTCGAGAACGACGACGCCAACCGCGCCCTGATGGGATCGAACATGCAGCGCCAGGCGGTGCCGCTGCTGCGGGCGCACGCCCCGATCGTCGGCACGGGCATGGAACGCATCACCGCGCGCGACTCCGGCGCCGTGGTGCTCTGCAGGCGTAGAGGCTGGGTGGACTCGGTGGACTCGGGGCGCATCATCGTCCGGGTCGAGGACGCGGGCCACGAGGAGCAGCTGTCCCGCGAGGTCGGTGCCGACATCTACCAGCTGGTCAAGTTCCGCCGGTCGAATCAGAACACCTGCATCAACCAGCGACCCATCGTGCGTCAGGGGCAGTGGGTCGAGGCGGGGCAGGTCCTGGCGGACGGTCCCTGCACCGACGACGGCGAGCTGGCGCTCGGCCGGAACGTCCTGGTGGCCTTCATGCCGTGGCGGGGCTACAACTTCGAGGACGCGATCCTCGTCAGCGAGAAGCTGGTCAAGGAGGACTACTACACGTCGCTGCACGTTGAGGAGTTCGAGGTCGACGCGCGCGAGACGAAGCTGGGCCCAGAGGAGATCACGCGCGACATCCCGAACATCTCGGAGAGCTTCCTGCGCAACCTGGACGAGAGCGGCGTCGTCCGCATCGGCGCCAGCGTCGGTCCGGACGACATTCTGGTCGGCAAGGTCGCACCCAAGGGCGATGTTCAGCTGACGCCGGAGGAGAAACTGCTGCGGGCTATCTTTGGCGACAAGGCCGGGGACGTCAAGGACGCCTCGCTGCGCTGCCCGCCGGGGATCAGCGGCACCGTGGTGGGCGCGAGAGTGTTCTCGCGCAAGGGCATCGAAAAGGACGAGCGCGCCCAGGCCATCGAGGAAGAGGAGACCGCGCGTCTCCGTCGCAACCTGGAGGACGAGAAGCGCATCCTCTACGACCAGCGCGCCGACCGGCTGGAGAGCCTGCTCGGCGGAGTCGAGGTCGTGGCCGACTACAACGACGAGAAGACCGACGAATGCATCGTGCGGGCCGGCGAGAGCCTGGTGTCGGACCACTTCTACATGCTGCGCGCACGCGAGCTCAAGCAGCTCCATCTGGCCTTGGAGATCGAGGACCTGGACAGGCGACTGGACGAGATCGACACCATGACGCAGCGCCAGATCAGCGCGCTGGAGAAGGAGACCGAGGAGCGCATCGCGAAGCTGCAGAGAGGCGACGAGCTGCCGCCGGGCGTTATCAAGACGGTCAAGGTGTTCATCGCCATGAAACGCAAGCTGTCGGCGGGTGACAAGATGGCCGGCCGCCACGGCAACAAGGGCGTGATCGCCAGGGTTCTGCCGGAGGAGGACATGCCGTTCCTGCCAGACGGCACTCCGGTCGAGATTGTGCTCAACCCGCTCGGCGTTCCGTCCCGCATGAACGTGGGCCAGATTCTGGAGACCCACCTCGGCTGGGCGGGCCGGGCGCTGGGCGTCAAGTTCGCCGCACCGGTGTTCGAGGGCCCCGGCGAGATGACCATCAAGTCGTACCTGGAAGATGCGGGCCTGCCCTCTTCGGGCAAGACGGACCTGTACGACGGGCTCACTGGCGAGCGCTTCGAGCAGCCAGTGACCGTGGGCGTGATCTACATGCTCAAGTTGAGCCACTTGGTGGACGACAAGATTCACGCGCGCTCGATCGGACCGTACTCGCTCATCACCCAGCAGCCGCTGGGCGGCAAGGCGCAGTTCGGCGGACAGCGCTTCGGCGAGATGGAGGTCTGGGCGCTGGAGGCCTACGGCGCGGCACACATCCTGCAGGAGCTGCTGACGTCGAAGTCGGACGATGTGAACGGACGGTCCAAGATCTACGAATCCATCGTGAAGGGCGAGTCCGCGATGAAGCCGGGCGTGCCGGAGTCCTTCAACGTGCTGATTCGCGAACTGCAGTCGCTGTGCCTGGACGTTGAACTCGTCCAGCCGCAGCAGGACGTGATCGAGACAGCCTTGGCGGCTGACTGACGGCGCTCCGCCCTCGGGCGGAGCGGAATTCGCCGCACGGCGGTGCCTTTCGGGGCGCGGCGGGTGGCAGGGGACCAAGGGAGGCAATTTTGTACGAATCCAACGCCTATCAGGACAGTCGCATGCCGTCGACTGCCGACTTCGACCAGATCAAGATCGGGCTCGCGTCGCCCGAGAAGATCCGGAGCTGGTCCTGCGGCGAGGTCCGGAAGCCGGAAACGATCAACTACCGGACGTTCAAGCCGGAGCGGGACGGCCTGTTCTGCACGGCGACGTTTGGACCGGTCACCGACTGGGAATGCCTGTGCGGCAAGTACAAGCGCATGAAGCACCGCGGCGTGATCTGCGAGAAGTGCGGCACGGAGGTGACGCTGAGCCGCGTCCGGCGCGAGCGCATGGGCCATATCGAGCTGGCCGCGCCGTGCTCGCACGTCTGGTACTTCAAGGTCCTGCCTAGCCACATCGGGCAGCTGCTCGACGTCTCCATGCGGGATCTCGAGCGGGTTCTCTACTACGAGGCCTACATCGTCGTGGAGACGGAGGATCCGGACCAGCTTCCCGAGGGCGCCGTGCTTTCGGAAGAGCAGAAGCGGCAGTACGACGACGATGACTTCGAGTTCACGGCCATCATGGGCGCCGAGGGCGTCAAGGAGCGCCTGAAGGGCATCGATGTCCCCGCGCTCTCGGCGAAGCTGCGCAATGGAATGAAGACCGAGAGCTCGGTGCAGAAGCGGCAGAAGAACGCTCGCCGCCTCAAGGTCGTGGAGTCGTTCCGCAAGTCCGGCAACCAGCCCGAGTGGATGGTCCTCGATGTCGTGCCGATCATCCCGCCGGAGCTGCGTCCGCTAGTGCCTCTCGACGGTGGCCGCTTCGCGACATCCGACCTCAACGACCTCTACCGGCGGGTGATCAACCGCAACAACCGCCTGCGCAAGCTGATCGACCTGCGCGCCCCGGACGTCATCGTCCGCAATGAGAAGCGCATGCTCCAGGAGGCCGTGGACGCGCTGTTCGACAACGGCCGCCGGGGCCACCAGCTGCGCGGCGCGAACAATCGGCCCCTCAAGTCCTTGGCGGACACGCTCAAGGGCAAGACCGGCCGGTTCCGCATGAACCTCCTCGGCAAGCGGGTCGACTACTCGGGACGCTCGGTGATCGTGGTCGGCCCCGACCTGAAGCTGCACCAGTGCGGCCTGCCCAAGAAGATGGCGCTGGAGCTGTTCAAGCCGTTCATCTACCAACGCCTCGAGCAGCGGGGCTTCTGCACCACGATCAAGCAGGCCAAGGAGCTCGTCGAGCAGCAGGAGACGATCGTCTGGGACATCCTCGAGGACGTCATCCAGGACCATCCGGTGCTGCTCAACCGGGCGCCGACGCTGCACCGCCTCGGCATCCAGGCGTTCGAGCCCGTGCTGGTTGAGGGCAAAGCGATCAAGGTGCATCCACTGGTGTGCACGGCGTTCAACGCGGACTTCGACGGCGACCAGATGGCCGTCCACATTCCGCTCTCACCCGAGGCCCAGGTCGAGGCCCAGGTGCTGATGCTGAGCTCGAACAACATCCTCTCCCCGGCGAACGGCTTGCCAATCGCGACACCCTCCCAGGACATGGTGCTGGGCATCTACTACCTGACGCACAGCCGGACGGGCGGCCTGGGGGCGGGGAAGCAGTTCTCGAGCACGCGCGAGGTGCTGCTGGCCTACGACATGGGCATGGTGGAGACGCGCAGTCCGATTCACCTGAACTACACGGGGCCCGTGATCGACCTGACGAAGGCATTCAATGGCCAAGACATCCGAGGCACGCATCCGGTGCGCTACCAGAAGCAACGCCTCGACACCACCGTGGGCAGAGTGATCCTCAACGACCGCCTTCCGGACGAGATGCCGTTCATCAACGGTCTCCTCAAGAAGCGTGGGCTGGGCCAGATGGTGTCCTACTGCTACCTGAAGCTGGGCCGCGCCAAGACCGTGGAGATGCTGGACGACATCAAGGAGCTCGGGTTCCTGTACGCGACGCGGTCCGGCATGTCCATCGGCATCGACGACATGGTTGTGCCTGAGCAGAAGGACCAGCTCGTCTCGAAGGCGCAGGAGAGCGTGATGCGGGTCCAGGAGCAGTACATGGATGGGGCGATCACGCATGGCGAGCGATACAACAAGATCATCGAGATCTGGTCGCAGCTGACGGAGAACGTCTCCGACGAGATGTTCACCAACATGCAGGACCCCGGCGGCGGCCGGCTGAATCCGATCTACGTCATGGCCGACTCCGGCGCGCGTGGATCCGAGCAGCAGATTCGCCAGCTCTCGGGCATGCGCGGACTGATGGCCAAGCCGAGCGGCGAAATCATCGAGACGCCGATCACGGCCAACTTCCGAGAAGGCCTGAACGTGCTGCAGTACTTCATCTCGACGCACGGCGCGCGCAAGGGCCTGGCGGACACGGCCCTCAAGACGGCGGACTCTGGCTATCTCACTCGCAGGCTGGTGGACGTGGCGCAGGACGTGATCATTACGGAGTCCGACTGCGGCAACACCAACGGCATCTTCGTGGAGGCCCTGGTCGAGTCCGGTGAGATCCGCGAGTCCCTGCGCGACCGCATCGTCGGGCGTGTCGCGGCCGAGGACGTGCGCGATCACGAAGGCGAGGTTGTCGTGGCCGGCAGCCAGGAAATCACCGAGGACCTGGCCGAGGCGATCGAGGCGGCGGGCATCGAGCAGATCAAGATCCGCTCCGTGCTCACATGCGACACGGTCCGCGGCGTGTGCCAGCTCTGCTATGGGCGCAATCTGGCGACCGGACGCCTTGTGGAGCGGGGCGAGGCCGTCGGCATCGTCGCCGCCCAGTCCATCGGCGAGCCCGGCACGCAGCTGACGATGCGTACCTTCCACGTTGGCGGCACGGCGACGCGAGTCGGCACGCAGTTCCGTCAGACCGCGAAGCTGGAGGGCAAAGTCAGCTACCAGAACGTCAATGCGGTCGAGGACCAGTCCGGCGGACTGGTGGCGATGAACCGCAACGGCTTCATCACGGTGGTCGACGACAAGGACCGAGAGCGCGTGCGCTACTCGGTGATGTACGGCGCGAAGCTGCTCGTTCGAGACGGTGAAGCCGTCGAGTCGGACCAGCCACTGCTCGAGTGGGATCCGTTCACGTTCTCGATCCTGACGGAGTCCACTGGTCGCTGCCGGTTCTCCGACCTCCAAGAGGGTCTCACCCTGCAGGAAGAGGTGGACGAGATTTCAGGCCTGTCCCAGTGGGTGGTCCAGGACGATCCCGAGAAGAAGCGCGAGCCCTCGATCGAGGTCTGCAACCCTGAGACGGACGCCGTTCTCCATCGCTATCTCATCCCGCGCAACGCGCACCTGATGGTTCGGGACGGCGACCCGGTGGGAGCCGGCGACGTTCTGGCCAAGATACCGCGCGAGACCACCAAGACCAAGGACATTACGGGCGGCCTGCCACGGGTGGTCGAGCTGTTCGAGGCGCGCAGCCCAAGCGAGCCTGCGGTCATCTCCGAAATCGATGGCCGTGTGGAGTACGGTCCGCTCAAGAAGAACAAGCGCACGGTCTACGTCGTTCCAGACAAAGGCTCGAGGCGCGAGTACGCCATCCCACGCGGCGTGCACATCAACATTCAGGAAGGTGGGCGCGTCAAGGCGGGCGAGGCTCTGATGGACGGCCCTCCCGATCCGCACCTGATCCTCAAGGTGCTAGGGCCGGACAAGCTCCAGAAGTACCTGGTGAATGAGATCCAGGCGGTGTACCGCGTCCAGGGCGTCGGCATCAACGACAAGCACCTGGAGGTGATCGTTCGCCAGATGATGCGCTGGGTGAAGGTGAAGGACGTCGGCGACACCGACTTCCTCATGGATGCGACGGTCGATGCGTTCAAGTTCCGCGACACCAACGTGGAGATCGAGGCGAAGGGTGGCAGTCCCGCTATGGGTCAGCCGCTGCTGCTGGGCATCACCAAGGCGTCGCTGGCGACGGAGTCCTTCGTCTCGGCGGCGTCATTCCAGCTGACAACACGTGTTCTAACCGAGGCGTCGGTTGCAGGACGAGTGGACGACCTGCGCGGCTTGAAGGAGAACGTGATCGTCGGCCGCCTCATCCCGGCGGGAACAGGCCTGAACGCCTATCGGCGATTCCGCATTGCCAACGAGGACACTCCAGAAGAGATGGGTCCCGAACTCGAGTACATTGCTGGACTTCCTCAGTTCTCCGAGGATCCGACGGCGATGTTCGAAGGCAGTCTCGGCGAATACGGCTTCGAGATCTCTCAGGATCCGCTGGCTAGGCTGCCTCCGACCGATCCTGTTGCGTCGGAGTAGGGTTCCGCGAAGCTTCGCCTGGGCTCGCTATCGCGGCCTAGGCGAACGCTGGTCTTCTATTCGTAGCGCAGGACTTCGGCCGGCGCCACACGTGCGGCGTTCCCGGACGGATAGAGCGTGATCAGGTAGCTGATGACAATGGCGGCCGCTGCGACCAGCACCGCATCGAGTGGCTCCGGATCGAACGGCAGCTGGTCCAGTCCATAGACCTCCGCGTCCAGCGGAATCAGTCCGTAGCGGTCCCCGGCCCAGCACGCAAGGTGGCCAAGCGCAAGGCCGCCGACCGTACCCAGGGCGCCGATGATCGTGCCCTGCCAGACGAAGATTCTCCGGACTTGGTCGCGGCGGGTGCCCATGGACTTGAGGATCGCGATGTCCCGGGTCTTCTCCATGACCATCATCACGAGTGAGATCAGAATGTTGAGGGCCGCCACGACCATGATGATGCCGATGATCATCGCCGTGACGAGCTTCTCCGTTTCCATAGCGTTGAACAGGACGCGGTTGCGCTCCTTCCAAGTGCTCGTTGCAAACCCCTCTCCGGCAGTGGCCTGAATGGCCTGCGCCGTCGCGTCGGAAGCCTCCACGTCGTCCAGCCGGAACTCCAGCGAGTTCACGACATCGCCCAGCGACATCGCCCGCTGCGCGTCACGGAGCGTGCAGATGCTCCACTGGCTGTCCAGGCTGTAGAACCCCGTCTCGAAGATGCCGGCGACCTGAAAACGCTTGAACGACGGGATCCTCCCGAACGGCGTCATCTCGCTCTGCGGATTGAGCACCGTGACCACGGTGGACACGCGTGCGCCAATGGCGTCGGCCAGGACTCTGCCCAGCAGAATGCCGGGAAAGTCACCTTCTTCTGTGTGCAGGGCATCGACCGACCCATCCACGAGACTCGAGAGGACGCCCGAGACCCGCTCCTCGGCCTGGAGGTCGATTCCCTTGATCACGCACCCCTTCGCCAGGACGGGCGTTGAGATCATCAGTTCGCCGTACAAGGCGGGAGCGATTGCCTCGACGTGCTCCAGATCACCCATCGCCTCCATAAGGGCGCGGTAGTCATCGATCCCGAAGCCGTTAGACTCTTCGATCAGGTTGATGTGGGCGCTGGCGCCAATGAGGTGGTCTCGGATCTGGCCCTGAACCCCATTGTTGATGGCCATTGCGATGATGAGCGCAGCCACACCAGCCGTGACGCCCGCTACGGAGAGGGCCGATACGACCGAGAACAGCCGCTCCTTGCGCTTGGCCCGCAGGTAGCGGAGGGCGACGTACAGCTCGAATGGCAACAGGGTGACCCCAGAGCCCATTGTAGGGGCGGGGAAGCGGGCTTCTCGGAGCAGATCAGCGTGAAGTCTGTGCCCCGCCCCTCTCGATACACTGCTCGTGAATTGACGAGACGGCAAGCGCCAAGTCCTGTTGGCTGACAACGATAGCAATCGTCAATTCGCTTGATCCCTGAGCGATCGCAACAATGTTAACGTTGGCATTGGAGATCGCCATGAACAATCGTCCCGCCAAGCCGGGGGTGCCTCGCATCCCCTCGCCCACGGCGGCCAGCAATCCCACGCTCTCGTTGGCGTCGATGGCGCGGACGTAGCCCAGCTTGAGTTCGAGTGCCAGTTCCTCACGGAGTCCGGCGAGGAGTGTCTCCTTGTCTCGGCCATGGACGAGCATGCAGAAGTTTTGCTGAAAACTGGACCGGCTGAGCAGCAGCACCTCGACTTTGGTGCGGGCCGCTGCCTGCAATGCCTTAGCCATCAGATGCGCCCCTGCGGCAGACAGGTCGGCTGCCTCGATCGAGATCAGGACAACGTTGGAAAGGGAAGTGACAGCGCGCACGCCCGATTCGGTCGGTGGGTCGGAGGAAATCCGAGTGCCCGTGGCAGACGGATTGAAGCTGTTCTTGATGTAAACGGGTATCGCCCTCTCGGTCACCGGAGCCAATGTTTTTGGGTGCAGCACCTTTGCACCGTTGTAGGCAAGTTCCGCAGCTTCGTTGTAGGTCACAGCACGCAGGAGACGGGCACTGCTCTCAATCGTTGGATCGCAGGTCAGAATCCCGTCAACGTCTGTCCAGATCCAGACCTCTTCGGCGTCCAGCGCCGCGCCGATCACTGCGGCGGAGTAGTCCGAGCCGCCGCGACCCAGCGTCGTCATCACTCCATCCTCAGTCGAGCCATTGAACCCCGTCACCACCGGCACCGATCCGGCCTCGCACAGCGGTCGCAGCACCGCTTCGACCTGGCTCGCGGTGGCCTGCAGGTCAGGGTGCGCCTCGCCGTGCGAGGCATCGGTCACGATCACATCGGCGCCCGACACCGCCCTCGACGGCTGGCCTGTTGCTTCAAGCCTCTCGCTGAACAGCAATGCCGAGAGCAATTCGCCCGTCGGCACGGCCGCGTCGATGGCCTTGGGCGGGCTTTCGCGAAGGGCGAACATCCCAACCGCGATCCGCTTGAATCGCCGCACCAGCTTGCGAATCCGCTTCGTTGCCCCTTCGCGTCTGCTGTCTTCCGCGTCGACAAGGAGCTTGTCGCATGCTTCAAGGTGCTGTCGGAGAAGGTGATCCAGATTGTCCGCCAGCTTCTTGCGCTCGCCGTTCTCGCCGGCGGCAAGCGTGTTCAGCAGGAGATCCGTCACGCCTCCCATGGCGGACACGACGACGACGACCTGCCACTTCTGCGACTGCTCCCTGACACGCGACACCGCGCGCGCGATGGCTGACGGCGACCCGACGCTGGTGCCGCCAAACTTCATGACGAGGAGAGGCTTGCTCATGGAAACGTTCAGTGCGCTCGGTCTAGTGGCAATCGACTAGGTCCGAGTCGACCTCTGAAGGCGCAGAAAGGAGCGGCGCGCGGAGAACTACTCGCGGGGCGCCGCGTACTCGCGTCGGAGGAAGACGCCGTGCTTCTTCAGCTCGTCTTCGTAGTAGTTCCGGTGGAGAGCCTGCCACTCCTCGCTGCCTTCGGGAATGTCGCGCTTCTGCGTGGCGATCTTCTCCTTCGCCACTCGGTCACATCGCATCTCCATCGTGAAGATGTCCTTCAGGTGACGCTCGATTTCCAGCCGTGTGTCGTTCCAGGTCTTGTTCAGGCGCGTACCCGGAATGCGCGGCAGCTTTGAGGCAAGCTTGTGAGACATCTCGCGGACCTTGTCGTGCGACAGCTTCATGGTCCGCGGACCGCGGCCGTCGGGTGATGCGGACAAGATCCTGCGCTCGGCCAGCAACTTGCGCTTCACTGTGCTGAACATCTCGTGATAGGAGATGTTCTGGTGCCGCATGTACTCGCCGTACTGACCCAGCAGGGCCCTAGCCTCGGCGTTAACCTCGTCCTCAAGGCTCAGCTCGTCGAGCACAAGGTCCTCGAATTCACGAGCGACACGATCCTGCTCCCGGAAGATGCAGGATTCCTTAGCGAGGCGCTTTGCTACCTCTTTGGAGAGGTGCGTGATGAACGGAGGAGGAACGAGCATCGCTCGATGCCCTTCAGTTTACCGAGCAGCCTTTGGAGTGTCCATTTTCGGCCCGGAACTTCGTCGTCGATCCTTTCTTGAGGCCACTCTACACCAGACCGGGCCCACCCCTGTGCGACTGAACGGACGTGGGATACATTCAAGCGATGGCGAAAATCACCTGCCTGACGCCAACGCTCTGCCGGTACATGCTGCGGCACCGCACCGAGGAGTCCGCTCCGTTGGCAGCGCTGCGCCGCGAGACGGCACACAAGCTAGGACCCGTCTCGGGCATGATGATCTCCGAAGAGCAGGGAGTCCTGCTCCGGCTGCTGGCGGGCGTGCTCTGTCCAAGGTTTGCAGTTGAGGTGGGCACGTTCACTGGCTACAGCGCTGCCTGCATCGCCCAAGGAATGCCGGTAGACGGCAGGCTGTTGTGCTGCGACGTGAGCGAGGAGTGGACCAGCATCGGAAGGAAGCACTGGCCGGAGTGCGGGGTCGAGGACCGGATCGAACTACGCATCGGTCCTGCGCTGGACACTTTGAGGGCCCTTCCGGGCGATCCAGCAATCGACTTCGCGTTCGTGGACGCAGACAAGGATCGCTACATCGACTACTTCGAGGAAATCCTACCTAGAACCCGCCGCAACGGCCTGCTCGCCTTTGACAACGTCCTCTGGCACAACTGGTCGCTGGATGCCTCGAACCAAGCTGGGGAGACGGTCGGAATCCGGGAGTTCAACGCATACGTCCGACGCGACGCAAGGGTCGAAAGCGTCATGCTCCACGTCGGGGACGGGCTGACCCTGATTCGAAAGCTCTGAGAGGCTTGGCCTTCAGCCGACCGGGAGAAGGTTCTCGCGCAGCCGATTCTCGGGGATGGTGATGCCGAGTCCAGGCGTCTCGGGAACCTTGACGTTTACGCCATCCATCTCGATGCCGTCCGCCATGAGGTCGGCTAGGAACTGCGGCCCATTCAACTCGGGCGGCAGCAGAAGGTCGAGTGTTGAGTACAGATGGATTGATGCCATCAGGCTGATACCCGCGTCGGTGAGCCCGCTTCCGAGCAAGCCGAGTCCGTGGGCTTCGGCGACGACTGCACTCTTGGCGCAATTCGTGACACCGCCGCTCTTGGCGACCTTCAGCACAACCAGGTCGGCCACACGCAGCTCAGCCGCCCGGGCGACATCAAAGGATGAGAAGCACCCCTCGTCGATGGCCAGCGGATAGGTGCTCTTCGTCGCAGCACGACGCAGTCCGAGCCAGTCTTCGCTTCGCACGGGCTGCTCGAAGCAGCGGATGTTCTCGTAGTCCTTGATGATGTTGAGGAACCGTTCAAGCTGCACTGGCTGGTAAGACTGATTGGCGTCGAGCCAAATGTCGATGTCAGGGCGAGCTGCGGATATCGCCTCCAACCTCTTGTTGTCCTCCACCGCATCGCCCGCAACCTTGACCTTGAAGCAGCGGCACGCAGGCCAGCGCTTGACCTCCTCGGCCATCGCCTCCGGTGTATCGATGCTGACGGCGTAGCAGAGCTCCACGGAATCGCGCAGCTTGCCGCCGAGCATTCTGTGAACGGGAACGCCAACGACCTGGCCGGCAAGGTCCAGGAAGGCAATCTCGAGAGCGCTCTTCGCAAAGGGGGCTCCATTGCTGACGGCCGGACGCACAGTCGCGTCCATCTGCTTCTTGAGTGCGTTCCATTCGAACGGCGTCCGGCCGATGGCGAGGTCCGCAAGCGTGTGTCGCAGGGTTCCGACTATCGCGTGAACCGTTTCGTAGGACCAAGCCGGAATCGCCGTGGTGCAGCCCCAGCCAACGTGGCCGTCCTCCGTCTCGGCGCGCACCATGACGTAGTTGCCGGGCGTCCCTTTGTCGCCCACAGTGCCGACTCCGATCTTGAACGCCGACCGGAATGGTATGCCGACGGGAAGCACTTCGATCTTGCTGATACGCCAGCCCTTTCTGTCCGTCGATGCCTCCCCTGCAATGCCGGTCGCTAGGGCGAGGCCACCTCCGGCCATAAGTTGTGTGAACTGACGCCTGCCTGGCATGAGCTTGCGGCGGTGGACCCGCTCAGAGTCGTACGCCTATGGAGCGATTGTACAGGTGCGAACGCGACGCATGCCTCGCCGAAGGGGAGGTGCAGCGCCTCGTCGACGATCAGTAGGGACGCCTAGAAGGAGTCTGCCGGAAGAAACTTCCAACCGTCGCTCGTGATTTCTAGATGCCGCACTTGGCCGGCCTCACCTGCGGCGCCCCGCGGCTCGCCGTTGATGGATATCCGTGCCGACCCTGCGTTACCGAGCGTCATTTGAACGAGACGTTGAGCGACGATCGTCCTTCGCTGGCCGGCGTCAAGCAATCCCGAGCGCGCGTTGGTTCCATCTGCGAGCCAGCGGACCCAGACTTGGCTGGTGGCCTCGACCGAAACGTTCAGCTTGCCGGCAACAAGCTGCTGAGGGTCGGCTGGCCCGGTGCTGGGTTCGGAGACGGTTGGTTCTGCAAGGCCGGACACGGGTTCGGGCGGGCTCGGGCTCTCTGAAGGAGCACTTGCCTCCGATACGGGTGTCTGCTCAGGGGGATCAGCGAACGAATCCATTGTTTGCTCGGCGGGCGGAGCAGGCGTCGGCTCTCCTTCCACGGGAGCTTGGATCCACCACCAGTACGCCCCACCAACGATCAGAATGACGGCTACGAGACCAGTCCCGAGCGGGGTCGCGGACCGCTCAGCGGCGGCGCTTAGTTTTCGAAGTGCTTTGGCGACGAAGAATCCAGTAGGGATCTTGAGGCCATCATCTGGTTCTACAGGTGGATCGAGGTCTGAACGTGGCTTCTCAACCGGAACGGCCTTGGCGACTTCGTCCGCGTCGAGCCCAAGATAGGTGGCGTACTGACGTGTGAAGCTTCGAACACAGAACTCGCTCGGAAGCGCTGCGTAGTCGTCGTCCTCCAAGCTCTTCAGCAAGCTCGGTCGAATCTTTGTGGCTTCCGAAACCTGGTCTATCTGAAGCGACTTCGTGATGCGCGCCGTGCGCAGCAGCTCACCTGCAGTGTTCAATGGGTTGGGTCCCTTCCCATCTCAGCATAGACAAGCAACGCTGGCCCATGCCGTTCCAAGGCGGATTCTGCGTATGGGGCGGCATGGCAACGTCGATTCGACATCGTGATGACCCGGGTCCGCATGCTTCGAAACTGCTTTACCGAAGACCTCTAATCTATTGTTTTAAAATAACTTAGAGGTCTCTACGCAGTTACGGTCCAATGCCTTCGGAACAGCCATGCCAACATTGTGGCGGCTCGGAGGTGGTTGTGCTCTTCCGCGCAGCGGACCGCTTTCTGCAACGCGGTGGAGAGGTGCGCCGAGTGGTGGAGTGCCGTCAATGCGGCCACCTGCACATTAGGCCCAAGCGTCCTGTTCCGAGCGAACAATCGGTAGCGCGCGAGTCACCCTGGTGGGAGGGGCAGGGAAGCCTTCACGGCTACTTTGCCTACCTCGTGCGCCGCATCGCCATGCGTGGACAGATTCGCTTTGCGGCAAGCAGTTGCAGCGACTCAGGGCCGGTTCTGGACCTCAGTCGAACGACCGACATAACCGAGGGACTCAGACGGCATGGAGTGCGGGCCATCGCCGCATCACCGACTCCGACTGGCTTAACTGGCGATGAATCAAAACGAGATGGTGTCGGGGTTTGCCTGCACTTTGGCGCTCCATGCTTTCTGGATGACACGCTCGGTGGGGTCGTGGCTCTCCACGCGCTGGAACACGAGTCGGATCCGAAGGCATGGCTTGTCGCTGTCCGTCCACTTCTGAAGGACGATGCCGCCTTGGTGCTACAGGTGCCGAATGCAGAGTCCTGGCAAGCGCTTGCCGTTCCCGAATGCTGGAACGGCTTCGACCCCTGCCGTCACGCCTCGGCCTGGTGTCTCCGAGACCTTGAATCCTTGCTGCGTGAATCCGGCTACAGGATCAACCGGATTCGGCACTTTGCATTGCGTGACCAAGCGACTGGACTGGTGGCGAGTTTGTTCCCAGGACTGGACCCGTCGCTGCGACGAGCCCGCGGAACCGAAGAAGAAAGATTGGGGCGAGTGCTGCGAAACGTACTGTATGGGCTGCTGATTGTGCTGGCGACGCCACTCGTGTCGCTCGAGGCCGCGAGCGGCGCAGGAGCCACGTTGCTGCTGGAAGCACAGCGTGACGGGGCCCCAAAACCGATTGATGAAGGCAATCGCCAAACCTAGACCGATGTGGCGCCTGGCTGGACTCGTGCTGCTCGTCCAGTTGGGCTGCGGCCCCGCTGCCGTCTCAGCTGAACCACCTGAGGACTACATGACCGCAGGGAATCGCGCTCTGGAATGGACAAGGCGGTTCGTGGCCCTCGGGCCGCGTCCCGCGGGTTCGCCTGCGCTCGAGGAACAGGGCGACATGATCTCCAATGCCCTCAAGGAACTGCCATGCCGGGTCGAGGAGGACCGGTTTGTCGCGGCGACGCCAGTGGGGGCGCTGTCGATGCGCAACATCATCGCCCGGTTCGGCCCGCCTGACGCCCCATCCGTGATTATCGTGTC